>NZ_CP162766.1:5000-4805000 GCF_054668405.1 Pseudomonas sp. S2_C03
AGGCTGATACCGCCCAAGAGTTCATATCGACGGCGGTGTTTGGCACCTCGATGTCGGCTCATCACATCCTGGGGCTGAAGCCGGTCCCAAGGGTATGGCTGTTCGCCATTTAAAGTGGTACGCGAGCTGGGTTTAGAACGTCGTGAGACAGTTCGGTCCCTATCTGCCGTGGACGTTTGAGATTTGAGAGGGGCTGCTCCTAGTACGAGAGGACCGGAGTGGACGAACCTCTGGTGTTCCGGTTGTCACGCCAGTGGCATTGCCGGGTAGCTATGTTCGGGAAAGATAACCGCTGAAAGCATCTAAGCGGGAAACTTGCCTCAAGATGAGATCTCACTGGAACCTTGAGTTCCCTGAAGGGCCGTCGAAGACTACGACGTTGATAGGTTGGGTGTGTAAGCGCTGTGAGGCGTTGAGCTAACCAATACTAATTGCCCGTGAGGCTTGACCATATAACACCCAAGCAATTTGAGTCGAAAGGCCAGATTGCGGTGTTGTGAAGACGAAACGAACCGAAAGTTTGCGACTCACAAAGCCGAAAGACATCACATACCCGATTCGCTGGAATGTCGAAAGACACGTCAGCTCAAGAATTTCTTGACGACCATAGAGCATTGGAACCACCTGATCCCATCCCGAACTCAGCAGTGAAACGATGCATCGCCGATGGTAGTGTGGGGTTTCCCCATGTGAGAGTAGGTCATCGTCAAGATTAAATTCCGAAACCCCAATTGCGAAAGCAGTTGGGGTTTTGTTTTTGCGCGGAACAAAACAGCGCTGCACACCCTCACAAATTTGCACAGTTATTTTCAACTCGCGGCACTAGAATAGGTCGATCATTTTCGGAGTCAGAGCCTTTATGCCAGATCCGGTTGACACCTCAGGGCTGTCAGAATTACCGCTGGACGACCTGGTGGGGTGCCATGAGTGCGACTTGCTGATGCGCAAGCCCACACTTGCCCATGGCGAGAAAGCCTTGTGCCCTCGCTGTGGTTACGAACTCTACGCCCATCGACACAATGTGGTGCAGCGCAGCCTCGCCCTGGTGATCGCCGCGCTGTTGTTGTACATCCCGGCGAACTTTTTACCCATCATGCAGCTCAATCTACTCGGGCAGGAGTCGCAAGACACTGTCTGGACAGGCGTTGTCGGCTTGTTCGACACCGGAATGCAAGGTGTTTCGGTGATCGTCTTCCTATGCAGCATGGCCATCCCGTTACTCAAGCTGCTGTGCCAATTGGCCGTATTGTTGAGCATTCGATTTGATGTCGGCCGTAGTTACGGGCTGCTGCTCTACCGGATTTATCACCACTTGCGCGATTGGGGGATGCTCGAGGTCTACCTCATGGGCGTGCTGGTGGCGATCGTAAAGCTGGCAGATATGGCAGCGCTCACTGTCGGCCTTGGTCTGGCATGCTTTATCGGTTTGTTGTTGGTCCAGGTCTGGTTGGAGGTGGTGATGTCGCCTCATCAGGTCTGGCAGGCACTATCAGGAGAGGATGCCCATGCGGGCGATTGATGCAGGCATTCTGATTTGTGCTGAATGCCACGAGTTGAACCGGCAGGAAGCCGGCACTGATGAGCAGGCCTGTACCCGTTGTGGGGCGCTGGTCCACTCGCGGCGCCCGAACAGCATCGTCCGTACCTGGGCGTTGCTGATCACCGCTGCCATTCTCTACATACCGGCCAACGTCCTGCCGATCATGACGGTCCGCTCACTTGGCCAGGGCGACCCCAGTACCATCATGTCCGGCGTCATCCAGTTGGTTCAGCACGGCATGATTCCCATCGCTGCCGTGGTGTTCATCGCCAGTATTCTAGTGCCGACCTTCAAGCTGGTTGGTATCGCGTTGCTGTTGTTTTCAGTTCAGCGCCACCAGCCGCTGTCGGCTCGCCAGCGCATCTGGATGTACCGTTTCATCGAGTTCATTGGTCGTTGGTCGATGCTCGACATATTTGTGATTGCCATCCTTGTTGCGGTGGTGAATTTCGGACGGCTTGCCAGTGTCGAAGCCAATCTTGGCGCGATCGCTTTCGCCAGTGTGGTGATTCTGACAATGCTTGCCGCAGTAACATTTGATCCCCGACTGATTTGGGATAACACGGAGTCGGACGACGACCATGACTGATTTGCCTACAGCGAAAACCCGACCGGCCTCCAACTGGTCCGCCATCTGGGTGTTGCCCCTGATCGCCCTGATCATTGGTGGTTGGCTCGGTTGGCGCGCCTACAACGAAACAGGCATCGAGATTCAGGTGCGTTTCGAGAGTGGTGAAGGCATTCAGGCCAACAAGACCGAAGTGGTCTACAAAGGCATGCCGGTCGGCAAGGTGAAAACCCTCAAGCTCGATGACGAAGGCGCCTCCAAAGCGGTGATTGCCACGGTCGAGATGAACAAGGACGTCGAGCAATACCTGCGTACCAGCACACGCTTCTGGCTGGTCAAGCCGAGCGTAACCCTGGCCGGTATTTCTGGTTTGGAGACATTGGTCTCCGGCAACTATGTCGCCATCAGTCCGGGGGAGGGTGAGCCCGCGCGCAAGTTCAAGGCGTTGGCCGAAGAGCCGCCGCTGTCAGATGCACAACCGGGCCTGCACTTGACCATAAAGGCTGACCGCCTCGGCTCGCTGAACCGGGGAAGCCCGGTGTTCTACAAACAAATCCGGGTCGGTCAGATCAAAAGCTACGTGCTGTCAGAAGATCAAAGTACGGTCGAGCTCAAGGTGTTCATCGAACCAACCTACGCCAAGCTCGTGCGTAAACACACGCGTTTCTGGAATGCCAGCGGCATCAGTATCGATGCCAACCTGTCCGGCGTGAAGGTGCGCAGCGAATCCTTGGCCAGCATCGTCGCCGGCGGTATCGCGTTCGCCACCCCGGAAAACCGCAAGGACAGCCCTCCCACCGATCCGAGCCTGCCGTTTCGCCTGTACGAGGATTATGATGCCGCTGCCGCCGGGATCAAGGTCAAGGTCAAACTCAGCGATTTTGAAGGCCTTCAGGCCGGACGGACGCCAGTCATGTACAAGGGCATTCAAGTCGGTAACTTGAAAACGCTGAAAATCGATCCGGACCTGTCCGGTGCTTCCGCCGAGTTGACCCTGGACCCGCTGGCCGAAGATTACCTGGTCGAAGGCACGCAGTTCTGGGTGGTCAAACCATCGATCTCCCTGGCAGGTATCACCGGCCTCGAAGCGCTGGTCAAAGGCAATTACATCGCAGTGCGTCCTGGTGACAAGGGCGCTACTCCACAGCGTGAATTTATCGCTCGGGCCAAGGCGCCGCCGTTGGACTTGCGCTCACCCGGCCTGCACTTGGTGTTATTCACCGACAATCTGGGATCGCTGGAGGTGGGCAGCCCGATTCTTTACAAACAGGTCAAGGTCGGTTCGGTTCAGAGCTATCAGTTCTCGCGCACCAAGAAGCAACTGGTGATCGGCGTGCACATCGAGAAGGAATACGAAGGATTGGTGAACGCCTCCACCCGTTTCTGGAACGCCAGCGGCGTTACCCTCACCGGCGGATTGACCGGCGGCATTCAGGTCAAGAGTGAGTCGCTGCAAAGCCTGATGGCTGGCGGTATCGCTTTCGAAACGCCACTGGCGAAAGCGCCCCTGCAGAAGCGCATCCCGCGCTTCCGCCTGTTTGCCAGCCACGACGAAGCCAATCAGAAAGGTGAAGTCATCACCATCAAAGTGGATCGCGCCGACGGTCTGCGCAGCGGCACGCCGATACGTTTCAAAGGCCTGGATGTGGGCAAGGTCGAAGATGTCGACTTGAGCGATGACCTGCAGTCGGTGCTGCTTACCGCGCGGATTACCGAAGTACCGGAGCGCATCGCCCGTGCCGGCAGTCGATTCTGGGTGGTCAAGCCTGAGCTGGGCCTGATCAAGACGCAGAACCTGGAAACCCTGGTGACCGGTCAGTACATCGAAGTGCAGCCAGCGGCGAAGAGCGCGGCGCCGCAGAAGAATTTCGTTGCGTTGACCACACCTCCGGAAATTGTCAAATCGGAAGACGGTCTTAGCCTCGTACTGAGCGCCGCTCGCCGTGGATCGCTGAAAATCGGCGTGCCGGTCACCTATCGCGAAGTGACGGTGGGCAAGGTGACGGGGTATGAGTTGGGCCAGACGGCGGATCGCGTATTGGTGCACATCCTGATCGAACCGAAATATGCGCCGTTGGTACGCAGTGGTACGCGCTTCTGGAACACCAGCGGTTTTGGTTTCGATTACGGATTGTTCAAGGGTGCGACGGTCCGGACCGAATCGCTGGAGACGCTGCTGCAGGGCGGTATCGCCTTCGCAACACCGGAAGGTGATCGCATGGGCGCGCCGGCGCGACCGGAGCAGACGTTCCCGTTGTTCGACAAGTTCGAGGATGAGTGGTTGACCTGGGCGCCGAAGATCTCGCTCGGCAAGTAAGGCCCTATCGCGAGCCACACCCAAAATCACTGTGGGAGCGGGCTTGCTCGCGAAGGGGCCGGCACAGGCAACCCAAAACCCCCAGACAAAAAAAGGGCCGCCATCCAATGGATCGCGGCCCTTTTCATTTATTGCGCAGGATCAGACCGCATCCAGCTCCGGCTCATCCGACTCGACATTGACCACGGCCTTCACCTGATCGTGACGACGGATGTACTTCCAGTCCGCCTCGTCGATGTAGATGCCGTTTGGCCCACTGCCACCTTCCAGGTCGATTGCCACACTGGCGCAGACCTGCGGTTTCACACTGGCCAGGATCGGCACGAAGCCCAATTGCAGGCTGGTTTCCAGCAATGCCGCCTGGTTGCGTTCGTCGATGTCCGCTGCCTCGTCGAGGTAGTACGGCAAACGCACGCGGCCGGCCTGGTCGCGGTCCATCAAATGCAGCAACAGGTACATGTTGGTCAGCGCCTTGATGGTCATTGTGGTGCCATTGGACGCGGCGCCATCGATGTCGGTGTGGATCACCGGCTGGCCGTTGACCTTGGTGATTTCGAACGCCAACTCGAACAGGTCCTTGAGCCCGAGCTGGTTGTGGTTCGCCGCCACCAGGCGCGCCAGGTATTCCTTGGCTTCCTCGTTCTTGTTGTCCTGCTCGGCGCTTTGACTCAAGTCGAATACGGAGAGGGTTTCGCCTTCCTCGTATTGGCCGGCGCTGTGGATGATCTGATCGATGTGCTTGAGCGCTTCCTTGTTCGGTGCGAGCACGATGCGGAAGCTTTGCAGGTTGGACACCTGCCGCTTGTTGATCTCGCGGTTGAACAACGCCAGTTGATGTTCGAGGCTGTCGTAGTCGCTGCGGATATTGCGCAGGGTCCGGGCGATGTCGGTCACGGCGGCGCGACGAGCCTTGCCCAGGGTGAGGGCTTCGTCGGTGCGGTGCGCATAAGCGTTGATCAACAGTTGCAGGCGACGTTCCATATCGTCTTCGCTGTCGAACTTGGCCACGCCCTTGAGACGCACCTGGGCGTACAGCGCCTCGATCTGACCGTCGCTGCGTTGCAGGCCTTGCCAACTGTCCTGGTAGTCATTGAGCAGCGGCAGCAGGTTGTCCATGGAGTCGTCGATCGGGTCCATGAACGGCGTGCCGAATGGCAAGTCTGCCGGCAGCAATTGACGGCGACGCAGGGCGTCGTCGAGGGTGCGCTGCTTGGCTTCCATGTCGCCGATCTGCCGGCCGACCAATTGCAGCTTGGCCGATAGTTGCTGGACGCGTTCGGTGAACGCGTCGCTGGAGCGCTTCAACTCGTCCTGTGCGGCTTCCATCTGCGCCAATTGTTCGAGCTTGTCACCTTCTTCGGCGCTCAGGGTTTGCGCGCGGCGGAAGTCCTCCAGGGCTTTCTGTGCATCCAGCACTTGCTGGTACAGCGCTTCGGTCTGGGTCTTGCTCGCCGCGCGGTCGGCCGCCACGGCTTGCTGTGTTTTCAGCTGCTTGAGTTCTTTTTCCAGGCGCTCTTTCTGATCGCGCAACGCCGCTCGGTCTGCCAGGGCTTGTAGCGCCGGAGGCTCGATGTGCGAGAGGTCGATGCTCAGGCCTGGCACCTCAAAGCGCTCGCCCTTGAAGCCATCGAGGATCAGCTCCATGGATTTGACCCACTGGCCGTCCTCGTCCAGTGCAATCCCGTGTTCGCCCAGCGGCAGGCTGAACAGCGCGCTGTTGAACAGACGCATCAGGCGCTCGACGTCCTGTTGCGAAAACTCTTCGCGCAGGCGTGCATAGCTGTTGTTGTCGGCGTGATCGAGTTGCTGCTTGACCGACTTCAGGCGTTTTTCCAGGTCGCGCAGACGTTCATCCAGATCCTCGGCGGAGAACTGCCGCGACTGCGCCAATGCACCGGCCAGTTCATCGTGGGCATCCTTGGCGGCGAGCAGTTGTTGCTCCAACACTTTGACGTCGTCGACCAGCGCGAAGCGGTTCTTCAGTGCCGAGAGTTCGCCGAGCCAGCGCTGGATGCCGGTGATTTCCCGTTCCAGGCGCATCAGCTCCTGGGTGCCGCTACGCTGATCGTTTTGCAGGGCGTCCTGCTCGTTGCGATAGTGCTCGGCCTGGATGGTCAGCTCTTCCTTGCGCGCACTGGCGTAATCCGACCAGGTACCGAGCAACGAGTCGAGCACAGGCGAAATGCGGTGCAGCTTGCCGCGCAGGATGTTGCGCTGGGTGACGCCTGCGGACAGGGCTTCGACCAACGGGCCGGCGGTGACCAGGGAGTTGTAGTCCTGCTCCATGCGACGTACGTCGCGGAAGGCTTCTTCGCACGCGGCGATGTAATCGACGCTACCGGAACGCAGACTGTGCTCGAACGCATCGAGGAACAGCTGCTTGAGCTTGGCGGCGGTAATTTCGCGCATGTGCAGCAGGTTGATGAACAAGGCCCGGAAGGTTTTCAGGCTCTGTTCACTGGTGGAGCGCAGCGGGATCAGCGTCAGGTCCAGCGGAATCGAGGTGTGACCGCCTACCAGCAGGCGCCGCAGTTCGTCAGGCTTCAGCTCGTAGGCTTTGAGGCCTTCGCGCTCCAGGTTGGTGAACAGCTCTTTCTGGCGCAGGCAGGTGTCGTTCTTCTGGTAGTGCGCCAGATCGAGCTTGCCGGCGTAGGCGAAGAACTGGTGACCGAAACCACCGCCAGGACCGCGGCCGACCACGCCAATCACGTGCGGGCCGTGAGGCAGTGCCACTTCTACCAGGATGTAGCTGGTGTCCGAGGCGAAGTAGAAACGACGGGATTGTTCCAGGCTGTATTTGCCGAAACTCATGTCCGACATGCGCGCCAGGATGGGAAACTGGAGGGCGTTGATCGACGCGGACTTGCCGAGGTTGTTCGCGCCGTAGACCGACAGCGGCTCTTCCAGCGGGAACAAACCAAGGCTGTAGCCGGCGGTGTTCAAAAGGGCGAAGCGGCGGATGCCGTAGCGTTCCTTGCTCATGCGTCGGTCTCCTGTTCTTCGGCAATGGCGCGGGCGAGGGCGTCTTCTTCGCTTTCCTCGACACCCTCTCCTTCAAATTCGCTCAAATCCAGCGGATCATCGGTTTGCAGCAGTTTTTCGTCGCTGTCTTCGTCGATCAGCACCGGTGCCGGCAACGGCAGCACACTGTGCAGGCTGGCGGCCAGGTCGCGGTCTTGCTGGACCGACAGGCAGACGTCGAGGAAGCGGTGCATCGGCGGCAGGAAGCGGTAAACGCCGTTGTCTTCGCTGGCGAAACCGAGCTGGGTCATGCGGCGCATGATTTTTTCTTCAAGCTCCTCCTGGGTCTGTACTTCGGCCTGGATGAACAGATCGCGGTACTTTTCCAGCAGCGACGGCAGTTCGTCGCGACCAAGGCTGCCGCCGTCCAGCACGGCGATCGGGTCACGGCCCTGGTCAGCCAGGTGCTCGACCAGGATGAAGGTGAACAGCGCCAGGCGTTGCGCGGTCTTGTTGACCGCTGCCGCAGCGAGGTCCGGCACGAAGTAGTAGAAGCCCCGGGTGTCGCACACCAGTTCAAAGCCCAGGGCCTTGAACAGCGTGCGGTACTGGTCCTGGAAGTTGGACAATTGCGCGTACAGCTCCGGATCGCGGCGGCTGACGTGATAGCCCTTGAACAGCTCGCGAAAGATCGGTGCCAGTTGGGACAGTTCGGATAGATCAAGATGCATGTGGTTTGCTCGCAGAATTCTCGGTGGCATCGGCGGCGGCCGAGAGCAGGGCGAAGGAGCGCAGGCTGACCTGGTGCTCATGTGTGAAGTAGTCGCGACGTTCCAGACGCTCGCGCTTGAAGCGTTTCTCCCGCGAGAGGCGCGAGAACCAGTAGAGCAATTCGTCGGTGGCGCCGTCCGGCTCCTGCTCCAGCAGCCAGGTCATCAAGTCCGGCATGGGCAGGGCGTCTTCGCAGCGATCGAGCATCTCCCGAACGGTGCGCGGCGCGCGCGGGGCACCCACGCCGCTGTGGGTTTTGTGGGCCTTGGGGAAACGCGCCGGTTTTGGCTCGAAACGGGCCAGGGCGTAAACATAGGCTTCAACCTGGCTGGCACTGCCGAGGAACGTGCTCTGCGGCCGGGTGAACATTGGCATCGCCGCTTGCGGCACCGCGTCGATGCCCTTTCGCCGGATGGCCGCCAGGGCCAGGGCCGCGCCACGGGTCACGGCATTGTGGCGTCGAGCCTCTTCACGCAGCGGCAACAGCAGCTCGCGGGCATGACGCAGCGTCAATTGGGCGCTCGTCTGCATTTCGAGGATGCGCGCGTGGGTGCGCAGCAGCATGTCGTCGTCGACCAGGTGCCCAAGTCGTTGCTGCTCGGTGAGCATTTTCAACAACACGGTTTCGACCTTGCGTACGCCTTGTTCGAAGGCACCGTCGGCGTTCACCAGTTGGATCATCGGCTCGACGTATTCGTCCCAGGTCGCCAGCACTTCGGCGTAACGCTGGCGTAGCGGAATCTGGCGGTCGCTGGTCTTGGCCCGTTCGGCCACGGCCACCAGGGCTTGTTCGTCGTTGGCGAGTTTTTTCAATACATCGCGTACGCGCATGTCGAGCAGGCGCAACTGGCGCGCCAGGTCGTGGCCGTCGCGCACGTCGAAGGCGTCCTGGATGTAACCGGCCAGACGCTCGAGGTGGCGCAGGTAAGCTTCGATTTCCAGGCACAGGCCCAGGCGGTGCTCACGACGTAGATACGCCAGGAAGTCATGGATCTGCGCATTGAGCTCGAAACGGTTCGGGCTTTTGGCCACGGGCACCAGGATGTCGAGGCGGATCCACACGTCCAGCAGGTTGGTGATGTCCTGCGGCGTACTGTCCAGTTGCTGGGTCGCCAGCTGCGTGCGCAGTTCGTTGAGGCTCAGTGTGCCTTGGTCGAAGTGCTCGCACAGTGGCTCCAGAAGTGCCCAGTGTTCAGCGAGGGCGCGCAAGACGCGCTTGGGTTCGATCATCGGAATGGCCGGCTGGTTGGCAATTAAAAGCCGCGATTGTACTGCATCGCAGCCCTGTCGATTCAC
This sequence comes from Pseudomonas sp. S2_C03, assembly GCF_054668405.1. Lineage (NCBI taxonomy): Bacteria > Pseudomonadati > Pseudomonadota > Gammaproteobacteria > Pseudomonadales > Pseudomonadaceae > Pseudomonas > Pseudomonas sp. S2_C03. The sequence goes on from NZ_CP162766.1 coordinate 14,454, forward strand.
TCTGGGGACGGGCTGTCGCCATTTTTCCCTGGTGCAAAGGCTGGCGGTGAGGTCTATCGATCATCAGCGCGGGCGATCTTGAGCGAACGGCGGTAGAATCAGCGCACTTTAGTTATCCACAAGTGGCCGACCTTTGCTTATCGAGTCCCGTCGCCGCGCTTATTTGACCGCCATGCAGGTGGTCAACTGGCTGCCGCGTACCGAATTGCCCTTCGCCGCCCCCTCGCGGCCCGAGTTGCTGGAGATGCCTTCGCCGCTGGTCGAGGCCCCCTTGGCGCCCGTGGTCGTGGCGGATGCGCCTGCCCAACCGGTGGCCAGGCCTGTCGAGCGAGTGAAGATCGAAGTGCCGAGGCCGTCCTCGCCGAGCACACGCGTCGCCACACCCCCGGTGGAGGAGGAGGCTCCAGCGGTCGTCAAGCCGACGCCCGTGCCGCCGCCGCGGTTCGCGCTGCAATTGCTGCGTGCTGGCCGTTGCCTGCTGCTGGTGGAGTTACCCACAGGCGAGCGCTTCCAGAGCCGCGATCCGGCGTATTTGTTGCTCAAGGACATGCTGCGCGCCGCCGGTCTGCCGGACAGCCCGCAGATTGTCGGCGACCCGGTGCGCTGGCCGCTGCTGGCCCGGGGCACCATGGATCAGGGCCCGGAAGCAGCCCGCGACTTCGTGCAGGGTTTTCTCTCGGCCCGGCTGGAGGACGCGCCGTGCGTTTGCGTGTGGCTGATCGGCCTGCCAGCGGTGCGTTTTGCCGGTGAGAGCAACGCTGAATCATTCAACCGAGAACTCCAGGTCGACGGCCTGGGTTCGGTTTGGGCCCTGCCGGGCCTGGAATTGTTAATGGAAGAGCCACAGCGTAAGGCTGATGTCTGGCAAGCCATGCGTCGGCTGATGGCGCGCTGGAAAGAATCGAATGACTGACGCTGTATCGTTCCGCCCGATGACCGAGGCGGACCTAGAGGCTGTGCTGAAGATTGAATACGCAGCGTATAGCCACCCATGGACACGCGGGATTTTTCTCGACGGGCTGGGCAAATACCAGATATGGCTGATGTTCGAAGGTTCGCAACAGGTGGGCCACGGGGTGGTGCAAATCATCCTCGATGAAGCGCACCTGCTGAACATCACGGTTAAACCGGAAAACCAGGGCCGCGGCCTCGGGTTGACGCTACTGGAGCATTTGATGTCGATTGCCTATAAGGCCGAGGCCCGGGAGTGTTTCCTCGAGGTTCGCGACAGTAATACTTCGGCGTTCAGGCTTTATGAGCGGTATGGGTTCAACGAGATTGGCCGACGTCGGGATTACTACCCGGCGGTGGGTGGGCGTGAGGATGCGGTGGTGATGGCCTGCACCTTGGTGGAGTGAACGCCTGAAAGCATCGTCGGAACCCCGCCCCGAGAAAGCTCGCTCCGGGGGGCGTTCCGACGATAACGATCCTGTCAGGGCTTGCCATCCAAAGGCCTGCGCCGCGCCAGTTCAGCCTCATCCAGCCCGTCACCGCCGCCGATTTCATTCTCGTCGACCACGCTCAAATCCCAATCGGCTTGACCGTCACCCCCTGCCTCACGGGCATCCCGAGCACCGTCCTCGCGGATGAGAGTCTCGGGGCTCAGGTCATCGTCGGTGGCTTCGTGGTCAGCGGTCGATGCGCCGGTCATTCCGGCTTCTCGTACGCGCTCCTCAGGCATCAGCTGCTTGCGCTCCTTTTCCGGCAGTTCATCGCCGATTTTCGCGCTGGGCTCTTGCTCGTCGAAATCCAGCTCATGCATCGATCCCATGCGATCTTCGTTGTCATCAATGGGCTCTGGTTGCGCTGCGTCAAATGGACGTCGTGAATCAGTCATGGCAATTCCTCATACTGTGGTCCTTACTTGGGTGGACCCACTGGGCTGCCCAGAATTCCGCCGGCATGGAACACCGGTAATATGCATCTACGGCAATCTGCATCTGATGCGTGACCTCGACGGACGGTTGTCTGTCAAACCAGCGCATCATTATCGAGGCTTCATGCATGAACGAATTACAAGATCTGATTGATAACAACGCGCGTTGGGCTGACGCGATCAAACAGGAAGATCCTGATTTCTTCGCCAAACTGGCCCGTCAGCAAACCCCGGAATACCTGTGGATCGGCTGCTCCGACGCTCGTGTGCCGGCGAACGAGATTGTTGGCATGCTGCCTGGCGACCTGTTCGTCCACCGTAACGTCGCCAACGTGGTGCTGCACACCGACCTCAATTGCCTGTCGGTGATCCAGTACGCCGTTGACGTGCTCAAGGTCAAACACATCCTCGTCACCGGCCACTATGGCTGTGGTGGTGTGCGGGCCTCGATGCAGGACCGTCAGTTTGGCCTGATCGACGGTTGGCTGCGCTCAATTCGTGATTTGTACTACGAAAAGCGTGAAGAACTGGCCACTTTCGCCACCGAGGAAGAGCGGGTCGACCGCTTGTGCGAACTCAATGTGATCCAGCAGGTGGCCAACGTCGGCCACACCAGCATTGTGCAAAATGCCTGGCATCGCGGACAGAAACTGTCGATTCACGGTTGCATCTACGGCATCAAGGACGGTCGCTGGAAAAGCCTCAATGCCACCATCAGTGGTTTCGAGCAGTTGCCGCCGCAATACCGACTGCGCCCGATCGACGCCCCGTAACAACCGTCAACCCGGACCGGGGCTGCGCCGTTTGCGAAAGAACAGCTGGCCATTGGCATTCGGCATTTCGTCGTAGCCGGTAATCCAGCCCCGGCATCCCGGTGAACCACAGCGGCAGGCAAACTGCCGCTGCAGTTTGTCTTCGGTCATGGCGAGGTCCATCGTCAAGCGATCTCCCTTTTTGATGTCCTTCAACGCCCATAACCACAACTCACTCATATCGAGAAACACGTTGGGGTCACAGCTGTGGTTGAGCAGGCTGCAGAAGAGGGGGTCGAAGACGTGGATCCCCGGCGCGAGCTGGCGGGTGTGCAGGCTGCGATAAGGCAAGAGTTGGCCGGATACCCGGCAAACCCGGCCAAGTCGCAGGAAATCACGCAAGGCCGTGACCGCCACTGCAACACCCTTGGCGTTGGTGACGATTTCAAAATCGTGACGGGAGGGGAAACCACGGTGGACCGGCAACCTGCTGGACGCGTAGATGCCGCCGTCGGTTGATGATTGGGTAACCGGCTGTTTTGTCTGGGCAGTCATAACGGTCCCTGTTGTCTGGGTGCTGCGACCTCCGGCAGCTGACATCCTGTCAACTCTGCGGCACATGGGTGTGGCGCAAGCCTCTCGCAAATAGGCGGGTTGGTCTACTGTCACATCTGACAGGAGAAAAGCGCGCATTTGCATGTCCGCCTGGGCTTACATGCGAATGCGCGTTTTTTACAGGTGAGCGGCATCCGGTGCCGCGGTCGCGGGTGTCGGAACCTTGAGTTGCTTGAGTTGCGCCTTGATCGGTGCTGATGTGCATTTGGCAGCGGCCTGCGCAGGCGTCAAGTCGCGAATCGAGGTGTAGAACAGTTGACAGGTCTTCTCTGCCTGAGCGACTTGCCAGGTCTGGGTGCAGGTTCGTAGCTCGATGTCCGGATTGCTGTCGGGTTCGCGGCCCATGGTGGCTTGCCAGCACGACGCGGCCAGATCCTGGCCCATGACTTTGAGGCCCGCCGCATCGGCCTGTGCCTGTGCATCCTTGCCGGTGTAGCTGTCCGGGTCCGCCGCATACCAGATATAACTGGGGTGGTTGGCACCCAGTACCGGCACTTTCAGCGTGCCGGTCGGGTTGATGCTGACCAGGCCCAGTACATTCACGGTGGGCCCGTATTGCTGCTTGATCCAGGTCCGTACGGGCGAGCCAAAGGCCACCATTGGCAATGCCGTGCCGCTGGAGGTCTGGCTCAGTTGCTTGACCATGGTGGTCTGGTAGTCCTTGAAGTAGTCATAAACCCCTTCCAGGTCCTTGCCGGCGTTGGAGGGCGCGGCAATTGGAGCAATGTCGATGATGGTCTGGTAAGCCGGTGTCTGCTCGGCGGCGACGCCGTTGATCGTCAACAGCGAGGCCCAGCGGTCGGTTGTGGCCGATTTCAGATAATCCTGCGCCTGGGTCAGCGAGTAATCCGGCGGGAAGTGCAGCAGTTCGACGCTTCTGCGGTTTTCCAGGGCCATGCCCAGCGGCAGGAACAAGTACCAGTTGTACGCCCACTTGCCGTCGGCATTGAGCTTGCTGGCGCCGGTGTAGGCCAGATCGCCCGCATCGAGCAGCGCGGTCAGCGGCTTTTCATAACGGGGCGGCACGCCGAGGATTTCGGCGTGTAGCTGGCCGTTATCGTTTTTGACCTGCACCTTCGCATCGCTGTAGCCATCGCGCTGCACGCTTTGTGTCAGGTAGTGTTCCACGGTCTGCTCCAGCGTCCAGTTGCGAAAGCAGATCACGTTGCAGTTGTTGGGGTAGGCGAACAGGCGGGTGACGCGCTCGGTACTGCCCAGCTTCAGGCCGACATCCGCATGGGCAGCGGTGCTGAGGGTGAGGGCGGCGAGGGTGAGTCCAGCGAGTTTTAACATGCTCAGATCCTTGTCAGCGTGTGGTCCCGATAGAGAGGCGAACAGAAACAGACCCGCGAAAAACAGGGCCGATAGCACGATCGGCCCTGTTTCTTTATGGCATGACTGGAGGCGTGTACGCCAGCGTCGTCCCCAATGCCCACAGCAAAAACAGCACGAGTGGTGTGTGCACCAGCAGTTGCACGAAGGAGAAACCGATCAGGTCCCGCGCCTTCAAGCCCAACACGCCGAGCAACGGCAGCATATAGAACGGGTTGATCAGGTTCGGCAGCGCCTCGGCCGCGTTATAGATCTGCACGGCCCAACCCAGGTGATAGTTGAGGTCGGTCGCCACCTGCATGACATACGGCGCTTCGATGATCCATTTGCCGCCGCCGGACGGAATGAAGAAACCGAGGATCGCCGAGTACACACCCATCAACAGCGCGTAAGTATCGTGCGAGGCGATCTGTACGAAAAAGGTCGAGATATGGTGGGCCAGGGTCTGCGCATCGGTGCCCTTGACAGTGGTCATCAATGCGGCGATCGAGCCATACAACGGAAACTGGATCAGCACACCGGTGGTGGTCGGCACCGCGCGCGCCACCGCATCAAGGAAGCTGCGCGGACGCCAGTGCAGCAGTGCGCCCACCATGATGAACAGGAAGTTGTAAGTGTTCAGCCCCGAAATCGCCGTAATTGCAGGTTTGGTCGAGAATTCGTGGAACAGCCAACCGGCGGCCAGCAGCACCAGCACGATCGTCAGCAGTGGGCTGTGCTCCAGCCATTCGCCCGGACGGGTGCGCGGTTGCAGCGGTGGCAGGTTGAAGCTCGGGTCGACGCCGCAGGCCTGGGCATCACGGGCCGACTTGGGACCCGGCGCGGTGGCGTAGGCAATGATCAGCGAGATCACGATCAGCGCCAGCAGCATCACGCCGGACTGCCAGAGAAAGATCGTCTCGGTGAAAGGAATCACCCCGGTGATCGACAGAATGGACGGCGGGAGGCTGGCCGGGTTGGCCTGTAATTGCGCGGCAGACGACGACAGGCCCAGGGCCCACACAGCGCCAAGCCCCAGATAGGCGGCCGCGCCGGCTGCGCGATAATCCATTTTCAGGTCGGTACGGCGGGCGAGTGCGCGTACCAGCAAGCCGCCGAACACCAGCGACAGACCCCAGTTCAACAGGGATGCGACCATGGAAATCAGGGCAACCCAGGCAACGGCGGAACGGCCGTTGCCTGGGATGCGTGCGAGGCGGTCGATCAGTTTCACGGCGGGTGGCGAACTGGCCACCACATAACCTCCAATCACCACGAACGCCATCTGCATGGTGAATGGGATCAGGCTCCAGAATCCGTCACCGAAGGCCATGGCGGCGTCGGTGGGCTTGGCCCCCATGAACAAGGTCGCCACGGCGACGATGATCACCGCCAGGGCGGCGAACACCCAGGAGTCGGGAAACCAGCGTTCGGCAAAGTTTGAACAGCGCAGGGCAAAGCGGGCGGAGCGGGTATCTTCGATATCAGCGGCCACAGGAGTACCTCTATTTTATGTTTGTTATGGTCTTCGGGGCTGCAAAGGCCCGTCTGGACAGATGCCCACAGTAAAACAATCGGTCACGTTTTGTGACAACGTTTCTGCCTTTCAGGACTATGGTCTAACGGGTTGTTCGCTGGCGCATTTGCGTAGACCATGTGCGCCTTGGTTTTTGCCTACGCCAGAGTTTTTTTTGATGACTGCCCCTAACGAATCGCGCCCGGCCCCCTTCAGCCGCTCGGACTACAAGACCCTTGGCCTTGCGGCTCTGGGCGGTGCGCTGGAAATCTACGATTTCATTATATTCGTGTTTTTCGCCCTGACCCTCAGCCAGCTGTTCTTCCCGCCGGAAATGCCTGAATGGCTGCGGCTGCTGCAAAGTTTCGGGATTTTCGTCACCGGCTATCTGGCCAGGCCGCTGGGCGGGATCCTGATGGCGCATTTCGCCGATCGTCTGGGGCGCAAGAAGGTGTTCAGCCTGAGCATCCTGATGATGGCGCTGCCGTGCCTGCTGATCGGGATCATGCCGACTTACGCCCAGATCGGCTATTTCGCCCCGCTGCTGCTATTGGCCCTGCGGATTCTGCAAGGGGCTGCGGTGGGCGGCGAGGTGCCAAGCGCCTGGGTGTTCGTGGCCGAGCACGCGCCAGTCGGCCATCGTGGTTACGCCTTGGGTTTTTTGCAGGCAGGGCTGACCTTTGGTTATTTGATCGGAGCGCTGACGGCGACCTTTCTGGCGCAGGCGTTCACCCCGGAGCAAATCCTCGATTACGCCTGGCGCTACCCGTTCCTGCTGGGCGGCGTATTTGGCGTAATAGGTGTCTGGTTGCGCCGCTGGCTCAGTGAAACGCCGGTATTCATTGCGATGCAGGCCAAGCGCGAGGCCGCGGTCGAATTGCCGCTGCGCACGGTATTGCGAGAGCATCGCCTGGCGATCCTGCCCGCCATGATCCTCACCTGCGTGCTGACCTCGGCGGTGGTGGTGTTCGTGGTCATTACCCCGACCATGATGCAGAAAACCTTCGGCATGACCGCCGGCCACACCTTTGCGTTGAGCGCTTTGGGCATCGTTTTCCTCAATATGGGTTGCGTGCTGGCCGGGTTGCTCGTCGACCGCATGGGTGCCTGGCGCACGGTGTTGCTCTACAGCCTGCTGCTGCCACTGGGTATCGGCCTGCTTTACACCTGCCTGATCACCGGGGGGAGCTGGCTGGGTCTGGCGTACGCGATTGCCGGCCTGTGCTGCGGCGTGGTGGGCGCGGTGCCGTCAGTGATGGTGAACCTGTTCCCGGCGCGCATTCGTGTCTCCGGGATTTCCTTCACCTACAACATTGCCTACGCCGCCTGGGCGAGTATCACACCGCTATTGTTGATCGGACTGATGCCGTGGAGCCCGTGGATCTGCGTGATTTTCTGCGCCGTAATGGGAGCTGTGGGGGTCAGCAGCGCGATGTATTTTGGGACGCGTATACCGAAAACCGAAGCGTGCCCAGCGGCTGAGGCCATCTGATTGCGCGCTGTGACAATATTTATGTAGGACAATCCTCAAAGACGCTTCAGAAACTACCGTGTAGGCCGATGGCTAAGCTGTAAGCCGCTATTTATCCTGCCATCGGTGCTTTCCCATGTTCAACAAACGCTTGAAGCAAGAACTGTCGGACCTTCGCGAGGAGCTTTCCTGCCTCAAGCAAGTCAAGGAAAGCCTGGAAAGCGAAATGCTTGTCTTCACTCTCGATGCCGATGCACGGATTCAGTCGGTCAATCCGAACTTCCTCACCGAGATGCTCTACAAGGAAAGTGACCTTGTTGGTCATCAACTCGACGACTTTGTCCCGGCTCACGTCAAGTCCAATGAGTTCCACCAGCGTTTCAAGCAAGCGCTAAGCCGTGGGGAACATTTCGCCGGTGCAGTGCGCCTGCTCCGTGGTAACGGACAGGAAGCCTGGTTGCGGTCGATCCTGCAGCCTGTGCGCTCTTCGGACGGAAAGATCAGGAGTTTTTCGATTTTCTCCAGCGATCTCACCCGCACCATCGAAGCCTCCCGTGAGCATGAGAACCTGATCGGTGCGCTGGTGCGTTCGACCGCCGTGATCGAGTTCGACCTGCAGGGCAATGTGCTCACGGCCAATGACCGCTTTCTGAACGCCATGGGCTACAACCTGGCGCAGATCAAAGGCAAACATCACCGCACGTTCTGTGACGCGCAGGAATACAACAGCTCCCAATACCAGGAGTTCTGGCGTCGCTTGAACGCCGGCGAGTTCGTGGCGGGGCGCTTCAAGCGTATCGACAGTCACGGACGTGATGTGTGGCTGGAAGCCTCCTACAACCCGGTGATCGATGCCAATAACAAACTCTACAAAGTGGTGAAATTCGCCACTGTGATTACCGATCAGGTCAACCAGGAGTTGGCTGTCGCCGAAGCCGCCAACATCGCCTACGGTACTTCGCAACTGACCGATCAAAGTGCGCAGCGCGGTACCACCGTGGTCACCCAGGCGGTCAATGTGATGCGCGATCTGGCCAGGCATATGCAAACCGCCGGCGACGGCATCGAAGCACTGAACGAGCAATCGCTGGTGATTGGCACCATCGTCAAGACCATCAGCGGCATCGCTGAACAGACCAACCTGCTGGCGCTCAACGCCGCCATCGAAGCGGCACGGGCCGGTGAGCAGGGGCGCGGTTTTGCGGTGGTGGCGGACGAGGTCCGACAACTGGCGTCGCGTACCAGCCAGGCCACGGATGAAATTGTCCTCGTTGTTCGTCAGAACCAGGACATGGCGCGTAACGCCGTGTCGCTGATGACCGACGGCAAACTCCAGGCGGAGCAGGGCCTGGCACTCGCGGCAGAGGCCGGTACGGTGATTGTCGAGATTCAGGACGGTGCGCAGAAAGTGGTGAATGCCGTCGGGCAGTTCGCCAATCAACTGTCGACTTGATCCCTGCGAACCGGGCGCAAGTCGCTACAATCGGCTCTTTTCCCTGGAGCAGATGTCCATGAGCGCTTCCCATCGTCGCCCGGTTCCCTTGGCCAAGGCCTACCGCCTGCTCAACCACGGGCCGACCGTGCTGGTCAGCGCGGCCCACGGCGGGCAGCGCAACATCATGGCGGCGGCCTGGGCCATGCCGCTGGATTTCGAGCCCCCCAAAATTGCCGTGGTACTCGATAAATCCACCTGGACCCGGCAATTGCTGGAAGCGTCGGGCGCGTTCGCCCTGAACGTGCCTTGCGCTGTGTAGGCCAACATCGTGCAGACCGTCGGCTCGATCTCGGGCCTGGAGCTGAACCGAGACCAAGGCCGAGACAAGTTCCAGGCTTATGACCTGCAGGCGTTCAACGGCGAGTTGATCGACGCGCCGCTGCTCGAAGGCTGTGTAGCCTGGCTCGAATGCCGGCTACTGCCCGAGCCCGGCAACCATGAACGCTATGATCTGTTCCTGGCTGAAGTGATCGCCGCCCATGCGGATGAGCGCGTGTTCAGCGACGGCCGTTGGCATTTCGAGGGACACGATGCGTTGCGCACCTTGCACCACGTGGCCGGCGGACACTTCCTGACCATCGGTGATCCGGTGGATGGAAAGACGCTGGCGTCTTCCTGACCATCGGTGATCCGGTGGATGGAAAGACGCTGGCGCCGTAACGCCTTTGCGTCAGATCCAGACGTCGTTCTGCGCCGTCCGTTCGCCGCCTTCGTTGCCCGTATTCAATACGCCTCGGGGTTCGATCAGCAGCAGTTTCACTTCCTGCTCGGCGCAGGGTTTGTGCTCGACACCTTTGGGGACGACGTACATTTCACCGGCATTCACCAGCACGTGACCATCGCGAAAGTCGATGCGCAACTGGCCGTCCAGGACAATGAACGTCTCGTCGGTGTCGAGGTGGTCATGCCAGATGAAGTCTCCCAGCAGCTTCACCACCTTGAACTGGTAGTCGTTCATTTCGGCGATGACCCGCGGGCTCCAGTGCGGGCCGATCCGGGAAATTTTTTCAGCGAAGTTCAGGCTTTTATAGGCGTTCATGACACGGCTCTCGTGGTTATTCGTGCAACCACGATAGTCAGAGCGTCGGGTTGATTCTTGAACGATTGTGCGTGGGTCAGCGCCGGTGCATCTTTATCCAGCGCGCCGGCGACATGCCGAAGGTTTTGCTGAACTGACGGGTCATGTGGCTCTGGTCGGTAAAGCCAGCGATCAGCGCCGCATTGACCAGCGGCTGGCCCTGCATCAGCAGCGAGCGAACCAGGTCCAGTCGGCGCATGGTCAGGTAGCGATAAGGGCTGGTGCCGAACAGCAGGCGAAAATCGCGCGACAGGCTCCAGCGATCCCGACCGCTGTGGTGCGCGAGCTCTTCCAGCGTCACTGTGCGATCCAGTGCGCTGTGCATGTATTCCCGGGCACGCTCTGCCGCCACGTAGTCGAAGTTGTGATGTTTGGCAGCGCTGCCGCTGACAGTGTTCAAGGCTTGCGCCAGATCAAACAGCGCGTCCTGCGCTTGCAGGGGTTCCATTGGGCAATCGAGGCTGTGCAGCAATGCGGCGCTGGCGGCAAATAGGCGAGGGTCGTTCGATATCCCATCCTTGATGAAAGGCAGGGGTTTGCCGTCGAGCATTTGCTGGATCAACGCCGGCTCTATGTACATCATCCTGTATTGAAAGCCGTTCTCGGTCCCGGCTTCGCCGTCGTGGGCTTCATCCGGGTGCAACACGATCGTCCCGCCGGGCAGGCTATGGCGCCAGCCACCGTGGTATTGGAAACGCTGCACGCCGGACAGGGTATGACCGATGGCGTAGGTGTCGTGGCGATGCATCTCGTAACCATGGCCTGCGAAAAACGCCTCGAAGCGCTGCATGCCGCCGACGTCGGGGGCGCGGTGGAACCAGTCGTTGCGAAGGGAAGGGCTGGCCATGAAGACGCCGTTTCTGGACGAGACAGGTAATACGTTAACTCAATGATCAGTCGATTGTCTTCCGGTGGGGCAGTCGCTTTATTCAGTAGAAAATGGAGAGCAGATGGCGCATTGTGTTGAGCCTCTTCTTGAACAACGAAAGGGATGACGGAGCATGGAAGTCTCGAGCTACGCAGCGCCGTTGCTGTCTTTGGCGCTGCTCTGGACCGTCGCGGTGGTGACGCCGGGGCCCAACTTTTTCAACGTCGCGCAACTGGCGGCCAGTCAGTCCAAGCGCCACGGTGTCGTAGCCTCGCTCGGCGTGGCGACTGGCACCGTGTTGTGGGGGTTGGCGGGTGGTTTAGGTATCAAGTCGCTGTTCAGCGCAGCACCGATGCTGTACCTGAGCTTCAAGATCGCGGGTGGTTGTTACTTGATCTACCTCGGGCTGAAACAGTTCAAGCGCAAACCGCCGATGGCTGTCAGTGATACCGGCCTGAGGGACGGTGCAAGCCGTACGTTGTTATCCGTGTATGGCCAAGGGTTTCTCGGCAACATGACCAATCCCAAAGCCGCACTGTTTGTCGCGACCATTTTTGCGACGGCCATGCCGGCAACGGTGCCTGCGACATTATTGGCGCTGGCCGTTCTGACGATGGCAACCTTGTCGTTCAGTTGGTATTGCAGCGTGGCGTTGTTGTTTTCCAGTCGCCGAATGGCGAAGGGTTACGAGCGTTCGCGCAAATGGCTGGATCGTTTTGCCGGAAGTTGTTACCTGCTTTTCGGTGCGCATCTGGTAGCCAATCGCTGAAGGGCGTCTAGGTGGCGGCGCCCATTTCAGCTACGAGGGTTAACGCAGGGGGCTTGTGAGGTCCATCTCGACGGTGTTGGCCTCGATTGCGTCGTACTGCTCGTGAGTGCCGACAAATTTTATGTAAACGGCCCCGAAGCGATAGGCAACAGCGACGACCAACCGCAAGTCATTTCCCTTGATGTTGAACACGACTCTGCGGCTTTTGAGAATGTAAAACTCAATCCCCCAACGCCTCTCCCTCCCGCCGTGGATCCGCGCCACCAGCCAGTGCTGCATTACCCTGTGCATCCCTGACCCGAACAATCGCCTGGGTGCCGCTGGTCATGTCGATCTCGGTCACGCTGTGGCCCTTGTCTTTCAATGCCTGAATCAAGCTAGCGCTGAACTGCCCCTGTTCCAGTTCGGTCGGGCCGTTACGGCTGCCGAAGTTGGGGAGGTTGATGGCAGTTTGTGCGTCGAGCTGCCAGTCGAGCAGGCCGATGGTGGATTTGGCAACGTATTCGATAATTTGTGAACCGCCGGGGGAGCCGAGGGTGGCGAGGAACTCGCCGCTCTGGCGATCGAAGATCAGGGTCGGCGCCATGGAGGAGCGGGGACGCTTGCCGGGTTCTACGCGGTTGGCAACTTTTTTCCCGTTTTCTTCGGGGATGAACGAGAAGTCAGTCATCTGGTTGTTGAGCATGAAGCCCTGGACCATCAAGTGAGAGCCGAATGCGGACTCTACCGTGGTGGTCATCGACACCGCACCGCCCTGGTCATCTACCGCCACCACTTGCGAGGTGGAAATGCGCAGGGGAGACCGGTCGGGGGCGTAGGCCACCTGAGTGCCGGGCGGGTTGCCGGGTTTGGCGGTCCCCATGCTGCGTTCGCCGATCAGGGCGGCGCGGCTGGCCAGATAGGCGGGGTCGACCAGGCCTTTGACCGGGACCGGTACGAAATCACTGTCGGCGACATACTGCGCACGGTCGGCGTAGGCCAGGCGTTCGGCTTCGGCAATAAGGTGCACGGCTTGCGGAGTGGGTTCAAGGCGGGCGGGTTGTACACTCTTTATCGGTTTCAGTGGCGCCAGGGCGTAGCGCGAGTCACGGGCTTCCAGCGCTTGCAGGGTGCCGAGTGTCTGCGCCACGGCGATACCGCCCGACGACGGTGGCACCATGCCGCAGACCTGCCAGCGTTTGTAATCGGTGCACAGCGGCGCGCGTTCCTTGGCGGAATAACCTGTGAGATCGCTCAGCGACAGACTGCCTGGATTAGCGTGGCCCTGCACCTTGGCAACGATTTCCTCGGCGATGGCGCCGGTGTAGAGCGCGTCGGCGCCTTCTTTGGCGATGCGCTTGAATACTGCGGCGAGCGCCGGGTTTTTCAACAGTGTGCCGATCGCTTTCGGGCTACCGTCGGTGTTGCGAAAGTACGCCATCATCTCGGGCGAGCGCGCCATCGACGAGTCGGCCGCGATCAACTGATGCAGGCGTGGCGAGATGGGGAAGCCGTGGTCGGCAAGCTTGATCGCAGGCTCGAACAGTTGCGTCCACGGCAGGCGCCCGTATTGTCGATGAGCCATCTCCAGCGCCCGCAGCACACCTGGCGTGCCCACGGAACGACCGCCAATCTGTGCCTGGGTGAACCCCATCGGTTGCCCATCGGCTTGCAGGAACAGCTTCTCGGTGGCGCCGGCCGGCGCGGTTTCGCGACCGTCGAACGTGCGCACCTGTTTGCCATCCCAGAACACGATGAAGGCGCCGCCACCGATGCCCGATGACTGCGGTTCAACCAGTGTCAGCACCGCCTGCATGGCAATGGCCGCATCAATCGCCGAGCCACCCTGGCGCAGCATCGCGCGCCCTGCTTCGGCTGCGAGCGGGTTTGCGGCGGCAGCCATGTGCCGGGAGGCGTGGCGCGTTTGCAGGTCGGTACGAAAGCCCGACGCGGCCTCCGGCGCGGTGGGCAACGTCGAGGCGGGCGGAGCATGGCATGCGGTGAGGGCGACAACGACCAGCGACAGGGCTGACAGGCGGAAACGATTCAGGGCAAGGGCTGAGATCACGCGAGGGCACTCCGTCCGTGGGAAAGGTCAGTGGACTTTATCGGCGGACGGTAAGTGACGCAAACCTGCAGGCATTTTCTTCAGGCATAAAAAAACGGCCTACCTTGCGGTAAGCCGTTTTTAGTACTTGGTGGCTACACAGGGACTTGAACCCCGGACCCCAGCATTATGAATGCTATGCTCTAACCAACTGAGCTATGTAGCCAAGTGGCGCGCATTATTCACCGCTAATGCAGAAGCGTCAAGCGTAAAAACAAAATATTTCTCCACAGTTTCAACCGCTTATCCGCAAAGGGTGAAAAACCCCTTCCTGCCGCGATCATCCGAGCTGAAATCTCCCGGTATTAGTACTCAATGCCTTGCTGCCGTGGCTCAACGTGTCCGCCGCCAGGTTCACCGCCCGTGCGCCTTCGAGCAAGCGCACCGCCGCCTGATCGACCTGCTGGATGTTGCTGCTGACTTCATCGGCGGTGCTGGCCTGCTCGTCGACCGCCGTGGCGATCTGCGTCAGGGTGTCGGTAACGCTTTGCACGGCGCTGGCGATTTCCCCCAGGCGCTCGCCCAGGCCGGTGACGGCTTGGGCGTCTGACTGCGCTTGACCACACGCGGCCTCCATCAGGCTCACGGCTTCATCGACGGTATTGCGCAGGCTGTCGACGGTGCCGGCGATCTGCGCCGTGGAAGTCTGGGTGCGTTGTGACAGGCTGCGCACCTCATCGGCGACCACGGCGAAACCACGGCCCTGTTCACCGGCACGGGCGGCTTCGATGGCGGCGTTGAGCGCCAGCAGATTGGTCTGTTCGGCGACGCCGCGAATGGTGTCGACCACCAGTTGAATCTGCTGGCCTTGTTCACTGACGCGCCCAAGCGCCGCCGCCGTTTCATTCAAGCGCTGGTTGAGCTGCTGGATGCTCGCGGTGGTGCGTTGGCTGTCGCGGCTGCTATCAGCGGCGATGCGCTGGGTGTGCTGGGCGCTGCCGGAGGCCTGTTCACAGCTCTGGGCCACGCCTTGCGAGGTGGCAGCCAATTGCGTGGCGGCGGCGGCGATCTGGCTGATCTGCAATTGCTGCGCTTCGACTTCATTCAGGGCGCCGCTGGAATGCTGATTGAGCGTGCGCACCGCATGACTCAATTGCAGGGTCTCGTGATCGACTCCCAGCAGGCTCGTGCGCAGTTGCACCACGGCAACATTGAGCGCCGTGCTGATTGCCGCCAATTCATCGCGCCCCTCAACCGCGACTTGCAGGCTCAGGTTGCCGTCGCGCAGGGCTTCGGCCAGCAGCGTAATGCCGCTGGCGCTGCGGCGGATCGAGGCCTGCAAACAGATGAACAGGTACAGCGCTGCCAACAACAGGCAGCCAAAGACAGCCGCCACCACAATGAACTGGCGGATTGCCGAACCCTGGTAATCATCCAGGCGCTGATCCAGCGACACCAACGACTGCTGACGCAATGTGGCGAGGTCACCGAGCAGGGCGTCGAGACCGCGCTCGAATTCCTCGGGCTTGAGCTGGATGCTGCCGCCGAACACGCCGTCGTCCAGCACTTTCAGTTCGGCGTCGAGGTTTTTCAGGCTGTCGTGGTAGTGCCCGGCCCAACTTTGCAGGTTGCTGGGCAGACGCGCCTCCAGCAAGCTCGCAGTTTTTACAAGCTGTTCGCGGGCATCGCCGATGCGGCTGCGCAGGTCGCGTAGTTGCAGGCGGCTCTGCAGGGTGAATTGCCCGGAGACCACCGAGGCCTGACCGACACTCGCCAGCCGGCCGACGCGCTCGATCAGGTCAGGCGCGTGCTGGGTGGAAATTTGAGTCAGCAGGTAGGTTTCCAGCCATGGCGCCAGGGTCAGGCGATTGTCCATGGCGATCTGTTCGCGCAGCGCTTGCAGGGCACTCAAGGCGTTCGTGAATCGATCATAACCGTCGGGCCACCAGCCCACGCTGCTCAGGCTTTTTGAATCGAGGCCGTCGAGCGCGGTTTGCAGGGCCTGAAAGCGGCCCAGGGTCTGGGTGTCGGCACCTTCTGTTTGTAGCGTACCAGCCAGGTCGGTGGTGGCCTGGGTGAGGGCGGGCTGCACGGCGTCGAATGCCGACACGGCGGCGAGGGTCGCAGGCGTCGGCTGGCGATTGGTCTCGGTGGCGCGCCAGCGGGCGGCGCGGTCACGCTGGGCGGACAGCAGGTTATCCAGTGCGTCGAGTGCCAACAGTTGGCGCACGCCGGCGCGTTCGCCCGAGATCAGGCTCAACTTGGCCCGATAGTCCTGGCCGATCATTAGCAGGCTGCCTGCAAGTGGCAGGATAAATAGCAGGAACAACAACTGAAATTTGCGGGCAAAGCCAAAACGGCCCAACAACGAGATACCCGGCGATAAAAAAGCCTGCATGCCCCACGACTCCTGTGGGCACCACGCACCATTGGCGTGCGTCGAAGTCATTGCGACCGCGACTCGTGCCCCTTTTAAAGGCCTCGGAAGTTCACCCTGGTCAGCTCTGTAGGCCGATTCTGTAGCGAAACTTCCCATTCTCGACGTCCTTTGTAAGAACGCCGCGTTGAAGCCAATAACAAGGCAAGATTCAGACCATGGCGATGGGCTATTACCCATGGATGCCGACCTGTACCCCCTGTAGGAGCGAGCATGTCGAAGCGTCGAACCGTCGCGATGGTCGTTAACGATGACGCTGGACGCCTGGCACACCGCGGCGTTTTGACGTCCATCGCGAGCAAGCTCGCTCCTACAGGTCAACATGTTCCGTTCGTTAGCTGCCTAAGGGGATGGCGCATCTGCACCGAAAAATGGCACATTGACGCACCTGCCCGTGTGCACCCATCTGTTGTACGGAAATTCCCATGGCTATCAGCAATGCCCAGACCGGCACGACGCCGGCGTCCGCGACCCCACAAAGCAGTCCCCTGGTCATGTCCATCATCGGCGCCGTGGCGCTGGCGCATTTGATCAACGACCTGATCCAGTCAGTGCTGCCGTCGATCTACCCGATGCTCAAGGAAAACTACGGCCTGAGCTTCACCCAGGTCGGCCTGATTACCCTGACGTTCCAGTTGACCGCCTCGCTGTTGCAGCCCTGGGTCGGTTACCACACCGATCGCCATCCCAAGCCCTGGCTGTTGCCGGCCGGCACGGTGTGCACGCTGATCGGCATCCTGATGATGTCGGTGGTTGGCAGCTTCCCGCTGATCCTGCTGGCGGCCGGGTTGATCGGTATCGGTTCGTCGACCTTCCACCCGGAAGCCTCGCGCATCGCGCGCCTGGCTTCGGGCGGACGCTTCGGCCTGGCGCAGTCGACCTTCCAGGTCGGCGGTAACGCAGGTTCCGCGTTCGGCCCGCTGCTGGCGGCTGCGATCATCATTCCGTTCGGCCAGGGCCATGTGGCGTGGTTCGGCCTGTTCGCGGTGTTTGCGCTGTTCGTGCTCTACCGCATCAGTCGTTGGTACGCCAACCACCTGAGCCTGTTCAAGCTCAAGCAGGGCCATGCGGCCACCCACGGCCTGTCGAAGAACAGGGTGATCAGTGCCCTGGTGGTGCTGGGCCTGCTGGTGTTCTCCAAGTATTTCTACATGGCCAGCCTCACCAGCTATTTCACCTTCTACCTGATCGAGAAGTTCGACCTGTCGGTGGCCAGCTCGCAACTGCACCTGTTCCTGTTCCTCGGCGCAGTGGCGGCGGGCACCTTCTTCGGTGGGCCGATCGGCGACAAGATCGGCCGCAAGGCGGTGATCTGGTTCTCGATCCTCGGCGTGGCACCGTTCACCCTGATCATGCCGCACGTCGACCTGTTCTGGACCAGCGTGCTCAGCGTGGTGATCGGCTTCATCCTCGCCTCGGCATTCTCGGCCATCGTGGTGTACGCGCAGGAGCTGGTGCCGGGTAACGTCGGTATGATCGCTGGAGTGTTCTTCGGCCTGATGTTCGGCTTCGGCGGGATCGGCGCGGCCTTGCTGGGGCACCTGGCGGACATCCACGGTATCGAGTATGTGTACTTCCTGTGCTCGTTCCTGCCGTTGTTCGGGGTGCTGGCGATTTTCCTGCCGAGGACCAGGAAGGCCTGATAAATCCGGCCTGTGAAAAATCCCTGTGGGAACAGGACCTGTGGGAGCGGGCTTGCCCGCGATTAGGGTGTGTCATCGAGCGAAGATGAGACTGACACTCCGCCATCGCGGGCAAGTCGAATCGTCGCACCGCCGCTCCCACAGGGATTGCTTCCACAGTTTCAGATTGTGGTCAGTTCAACCATCCGCCTTGAGCCTGATCGTCGCATCCAGCCCACCCTGCTCGCGGTTGTACAGCGACAGGTGATCGCCATGGGCCCTGGCGATGGTTTGCGCGATGCTCAGGCCGCTTGATCAAACCACACCATCGCGGGCCTCCTTGGCTTGCGCCTCGAAAGTTTCCCAGCGTGCGCTGAGCCTTCTTTGCATATCAGCGAGAGTTTCGGCATCAAAGATCGAAGTCGGCGTCGGTCGCGGTTGGGAGTGACGGCTGTCGGCCACCATCACGCCGTTGACCTCCTTGAGCAGCACCAACTCCCGTCGGTTGGCTTCGCCGAAGAACACCATCCGCTCACTGAAATAGGTGCCCCCACGCTCACGGCCTTTGGCGTAGAGGAACCAGGCGCGCGAGTCGTGAACCTGATCGTCGAACAAGGCACGCAGTAATCCGGTGGCTTCTTGCGCATTACGGCTTTCATCCACGTTGTGGCGCGTTTTTTCATCGACGTGGTTGCGCTCGAATTTGGGCGGTGGGAACAGCTGGCTGACGCGCTTCATGCCCAGGGCCTTGATCGCCGCGCGCTCGGCTCGCACTTTCACAGTCATTTGATTGAGCATGATTGCCGGGAGGAGCGTCAGGGCTGCCAACCAGAGCACTATGGTTTCAATGTTGTCGATGTTGCGGTAGTCCAGGCTGAACTCCTGAGCGGCCTCGCGCAGTTGGGTCTGCGCCATGTCAGCGTCGAAGTCCTTGACGCCGGGCTCCATGGGTTTCTTTTCGGTGCCCGGGACACGTTCGTTGATCAGCTGTTCTTTTCGGATGTTTTTGATGGCGTTCTGTTTTGCTTCTCGCGCTGCCTCGGCTTTTTGCTGCACATAAGGATCGACTTGCGTGTCGCTTGCTTGTTGGTAAAACGCTGTTTGTCGGAGGCTGGAAAAACCGTAACGGTCGATGCGCCAGGCAGTGATCCAGCCCAGTTGGTTGCGCATGGCCTCTTCCAAAATGGTGGAGGCTGAGAGGGGTTCGTAGTAGTCCGTTTGCTCGGGGCTTAATGGCTGGCGAACTGGGAGCAAATTCAGAGTTATTTCGCGCCAAGCGTTGAAGCGTTCAGCCAGCACTGGCGAAACACCAAAAGCCTTTACCAAGTCGTCCTCCATTGCGCGCCAGTGCTCGGTTGACAATCCGACGGGTAAAGAGTGCTTTGGTACTTTCAGTGGCGCACCATGTGCGAAAGCGTCAGCGTACAAATCATTTAGCGCGATCTGCGAAAGCAGCAATCCATCTCCCTCCCAGGAAACAGAACTCAAAGCTTTCCCCTGATCTCCCGGCGGGTACCCTCCACCCACATCCGAATGCACCCCCGGATAAATCACCTCCATGGAATTAACCGGATACCCACCGCTCGCCCGACGAATCGACTCCGATGGAAAACACAACCGCTGCTCATGACTGGCCACCAGATGCAGGCAGCGCTTGACCAACCGGTCTGGTATTTCCTGGCTGCTATCGGCCCAGCCCATATGCCCGTCTGCCCCAAACGCAATATCGGCGAGACCCACCGACGCCACGGTGTCCAGCAACCCCAGGTACTCGACGCTGACGGGGAGGGTCAAGTCCTTGAAATTCAGCGAGGGCGTCGTGGCACTGCTGTCCAGCAACTGGTTGAGCCAGTTGACGAAGGCTCTGGCCGCTGCCGCACCGCGGGAAAATCCATACACATAGAGCTTGATGCCCAACAGTTTCGGGCGCGCCGGCAAATTGTCTTCCAGCGCTGTGCGTAGGGGCTGTTCAAGGGCTGCCAGCTGTTTATCAAACACGTTAGCTCGATTGGTCTCCCCGCCGGACTCCATCCCCACCAACGTACCCATGGCTTTGACGGAGCCGAGCAGCGCAGCGTTATCCATTCGGGGTAAATCCAGGCTGCGCCTGAGCGCATCGATGATCATCAACAACGCCCAGTTGATGCGTTCCTCGCCATACCACCCGGTAGCCATGCCCAGTTGGGTGTAATCCAGGTCACCCACTTCGGCAAAAGGTGTGCCGACACCGGGCATGTAGTATTTGAAATACTGGTTGTTGCCCGCGCTTGTGAAATCAATCAGTCCCCTCGCCTTGCTGCTGGCGTGCCCGGTGCCGCCCGCGTGGCCGGTGCCAATGCTGGCGCGGAACATCCTGGCGATATTGGTCGGGTTCGGAGGCGTCGACAGGTAGAGATCGTTGTTGAGGTTGTTGCCAGTGCCGTCGAAGCACAGACTGATGTGCAGCGTCTTGCAGCAGGGTGGCAAGACCCTGTGGCCAGCCGCTACGCTGAGAGCATCATGGTGACCAACTTCCCATTCGGCCTGGCGCCGCAGGTTCTGGCGAACTTGCCCCTCTCGGCGGGGCAGACGGCCTTGCACGGGATAGGGTGAGGGATACCAAACGCTGACATGGTTTACTGCGGACATGATTGTGGCTCCGGCAGGTTCAACGGGGTTTTGATGGGATATTCGGGGCTGCCATAGCCGTAGCAGGAGGTGGTGACTTGAAGTTCATCGCAGGGCAGGAAGTGCACGGTGAGTCCGCAGACTTTTTGGCCAGAATAGTCGGGAACAGGTACCACTTGGCTGTGCCGACGTTTTTGTGCGTCGATCCGCTCTACCCATTCAAGATACTTTGGCCAGTCACCAAAACCTGGGAAATCGTCGGAGTATGCAACTCCGGTTTCCCACTCAACACGCACCGTCATCCCCGGCTTCCACCGCGAAGACGCGATGTAACAACACCCTCCACCGCCCCCCTGATAGGGACCAATAATGTCCAACCCCGAGCGACCATTGACCGCGAATTGATTGATCGCCCAGTGAGTGTGGTTGATCGCTTCGAGGGTTCCCGCCGAGGTGTTTTGGGCGGTTAAAACCGACACCAGAGCCCCGAACAGAACGGCGCGACAACTGCCGCTTGAAAATATCGCCTTAGAGTTCATTCCCTCATGACGCGCAAGGTTTTGACGGGCGTGTCCCTCTCGACGCGGCAGACGGACCTGCACGGGAAAGGCAGGTGGATACCAAACGCTGGGATGATTCACTGCGGACATGATTGCGGCTCCGGCAGGTTCAACGGGGTTTTGATTGGATATTCGGGGCTGCCGTAGGCGTCGCAGGAGGTGGTGACTTGAAGTTCATCGCAGGGCAGGAAGTGCACGGTGAGTCCGCAGACTTTTTGGCCGGAGTAGTCGGGGATGGGAACGTATTTGCTGTGTTGGCGTTTTTGGGCATCAATGCTGTCAAGCCAGGCATCGTATTTAGCTTCGTCACCGAAACCGGGGAAACCTTTCGAACTGCCAACTCCAGTCTCCCACTCAATACGCACCGTCATACCCGGCTTCCACTGAGAAGGGGCGATGTAACAACACCCTCCACCGCCACCCTGATACGGACCAATAATGTCCAACCCCGATCGACCATTGACCGCGAATTGATTGATCGCCCAATGGGTGTGATTGATCGCTTCGAGGGTTCCCGCCGAGGCTTTTGGAGGAGTTACAATTGACACCAGAGCACCGAATAGGACGGCGCGATAACCGCCGCTTGAAAATGTCGGCATGGGGTTCATTTCCTCATGTCGCTGGAGGAGCTAACGCCAGCACCCAGCAACCTGCCGAGGAGGTAACTATCACGTTCCGAAGTGAGCGACAGTCCGTTCTGGAGTGCTTCGAACAAGGCCAGGCAGCACGCGTCAAATCGCTGCTGGGCACTCCAGTCGCTCGGCAGCGCTTCATGAAGATCTTCCGTCGCTTGCAGGGCGTCGCAGATACAAGCAAACGCTTGCAACTGCACGTCACTGAGTTCGATGTGAGTGAAGTTGTGTGGGCTCGGCGGCCTGTCAGGGTTGCCCATCAACCACCGAGGTTCACCATCGATATCCAGCCAGCTCCAGAACAACGCCGGGCGTAACAACACTTGCTGCTGGTCGACTTGCAGCACATGGCTGAACAGCAATGGAAATATCCGCGGATCGTAGTAGCGCAACAGCCCCAATCGCCCCGCATGGCGGGCTTCCAGGCATTGACCCAGATTTTCGGCCAGCACTTCAAACGGCCAGCAGGACGCCAGCACCAACAATTGCGATCGATTGTTCAGGAATTGGATCAGTCCCTTCAGCCATTGCCGCTGAAGCGGCTGCGCAAGATCGACCCGCACCAACAAAGGCGCCAGATCCTCGGCACTCGCCTCGGGCAGCCCAGTGAACAACGATTGCCAAGGCAGCGCGGGCTCGACGCTGAGGACACTGGACAACATCGGTGCACCGCCCGCCTGGTCGATGATGATGTCCAGGCAGGTGATGGAGGCCTCGGCGCAGGACGATTTCAGTTGTTCGAGCCAGGTATCACTGATGCTCGACGTCATGCCTGGGCCTCCCTGTACGCAATTAGGCGCGCAACAGGGATCGGCTTACGGTCGCGCGCCCAGCGGTTATGGCGGCTGTGGTCGAAGAAGATCGGGGGTGCGTTCATGCTCAAGCCTCCCTGGCCTGGTTGGCGCGGGAGGTTGTTTATCTACCCGCGGTGGATGCGGGACAGTGTTCAAGGGATGGAAAATAGTTGAAATAGGATGCTTCTGATGGTCGTGTAGGAAGCGTCCAAATGTTACAGCGTGAGATCCGTAGGAAGTTTCCAGATCCATACGAGTATCTGAAAACGCGACCTTTTCTGTAGGAGCGAGCTTGCTCGCGATGGACGCAAGAACACCGCGGGGCATCAGGTGTCCAGCGTATCGTTGACGACCATCGCGACGGTTCGACGCCTCGACGTGCTCGCTCCTACAGGGTTGCGGAGCGTCATCGTCCACAACCATCGTGGTGGGTCGACACCTGCACACCAATTGCGGGCCAAAGAAAAACCCCCTGGGAGGTTGAGTCCCAGGGGGTTTTGTCTGTCCGCCGTGTAAGAAAGCGACTTACACGTTGAAACGGAAGTGCATCACGTCGCCGTCCTTCACGATGTAATCCTTGCCTTCCAGGCGCCATTTGCCGGCTTCCTTGGCACCGGCTTCACCCTTGAACTGGATGAAGTCGTTGTAGGCGATCACTTCGGCACGGATGAAGCCTTTTTCGAAGTCGGTGTGGATCACGCCAGCGGCTTGTGGTGCGGTGGCACCAACGCGCACGGTCCAGGCGCGGACTTCTTCGACACCGGCGGTGAAGTAAGTCTGCAGGTGGAGCATTTCGTAGCCGGCGCGGATCACGCGGTTCAGGCCCGGTTCTTCAAGGCCCAGGGCTTCGAGGAACATGTCTTTCTCTTCGCCGTCGTCGAGCTCGGCGATTTCCGCTTCGATCTTGTTGCAGACCGGAACAACCACGGCGCCTTCTTCTTCGGCAATGGCCTTGACCACGTCCAGGTGCGGGTTGTTTTCGAAGCCGTCTTCAGCAACGTTGGCGATGTACATCACCGGCTTGGTGGTCAGCAGGTGGAAGCCCTTGATCACCAGCTTCTCGTCGCTGCCCATGTTCTTCATCAGGCTGCGCGCCGGCTTGCCTTCGGTGAAGTGAGCGATCAATTGCTCCAGCAGACCTTTCTGGACCACGGCGTCCTTGTCGCCACCCTTGGCATTGCGCGCGACTTTCTGCAGTTGCTTCTCGCAGCTGTCGAGGTCGGCGAAGATCAGTTCCAGGTCGATGATCTCGATGTCGCGTTTCGGGTCGACGCTGTTGGAGACGTGAATCACGTTCTCGTCTTCGAAGCAGCGGACCACGTGGGCGATGGCATCGGTTTCACGGATGTTGGCCAGGAACTTGTTGCCCAGGCCTTCACCTTTCGACGCGCCGGCCACCAGGCCTGCAATGTCGACGAATTCCATGGTGGTCGGCAGGATGCGTTTTGGGTTGACGATGGCGGCCAGGGCGTCCAGACGCGGATCCGGCATCGGCACGATACCGCTGTTCGGTTCGATGGTGCAGAAGGGGAAGTTCTCGGCCGCGATCCCGGATTTGGTCAGCGCGTTGAACAGGGTGGACTTGCCGACGTTAGGCAGGCCGACGATGCCGCAATTGAATCCCATGGTGTTTCCCCTCGGATTAGAGTCAGGCCTTCTGGCTGTGCAGGTTTTTCATCGCGCGGTTCCATTCACCGGCGAGGATATCCGGCAGCACGCCGAGGGCAAAGTCGATGCTGGCATCGAGTTTTTCCTGTTCGGCGCGAGGCGCGCGACCCAGGACGAAATTTGAAACCATACTGGCTACGCCCGGGTGGCCAATGCCAAGCCGCAAGCGGTAGAAGGTATTCTGATTACCCAATTGCGCAATGATGTCGCGCAACCCGTTGTGACCGCCGTGACCGCCGCCCTGTTTAAGCTTGGCAACGCCCGGAGGCAGGTCGAGTTCGTCATGCGCCACCAGGATTTCTTCGGGCTTGATGCGGAAGAAACCGGCGAGTGCCGCCACGGCCTGGCCGCTGCGGTTCATGTAGGTGGTGGGAATCAGCAGACGAACATCCTGACCCTGGTGCGAATAGCGCCCGGTCAGGCCGAAATATTTGCGATCGGCGACAAGGTTGACACCTTGTGCGTTCGCGATGCGCTCAACAAAAAGGGCCCCTGCGTTATGCCGGGTCTGTTCGTATTCAGCGCCTGGATTTCCCAGGCCAACGATCAGTTTGATGGCAGTCACGATAGGGGCCCTTCCTTGAAGTGGTGGATAACATCGCCGCCGGTGCAAGTGGCGGACGAAAAATGCTCATTTACCATGAATGTAAACTCCGCGTTCCCGCCCGCTTTCTCGCTACGTTCCAGTCCGCGATGTTTCCGTCACTCCGGCGTACAGAGTGAAATTACTCTGCAGCGCCTTCTTCGGTAGCTTCTGGAGCAACACGTGGAGCGTGGACGTTGGCAACAGCCTTGTCATCGCCGTGTGCCAGAGCAACGAACTCAACGCCTTTAGGGGCTTTGAGGTCGGACAGGTGAATGATCGAACCGACTTCGGCCTTAGCCAGGTCGACTTCGATGAATTCAGGCAGGTCCTTGGCTTCGCAGGAAACTTCGATCTCGTTCAGAACGTGAGAGATTTCGCCGCCTTTCTTGACCGGAGCTTCTTCGTTGATGAAGTGAACCGGTACTTTTGCAGTCAGTTTCTGGCCAGCAACAACGCGCACGAAGTCAGCGTGCATGATGAATTGCTTGGCTGGATGACGTTGCATGGCTTTAACGATGACGTTTTGCTTTTTGCCGTCAACGTTCAGCTCGATAACGTGGCTGTAGGCCGCTTCGTTTTCGAACAGCTTGGCCATTTCCTTGGCCACGATGGTCAGGGATTCAGCAGGCTTGTCACCACCGTATACAACGGCCGGGATGTTCAGAGCGTGACGCAGGCGGCGGCTCGCACCTTTCCCCAGGTCAGTACGCGCTTGAGCGTTCAGAGTAAAGTCAGTCATTTTGTATCTCCAAAATAGCCATCACCGGTTGGCGTTTGCGACCAGCGCCAGACACGGTATGGGCAAAAAAGCCCCGCCCCGGCAGGTGATGCCGGGGCGGGGCGCTTTTCGTCAACAGGGTGTTCGAGAAGGGCAGGGCCCTTAGCGGAACATCGCGCTGATCGATTCTTCATTGCTGATGCGGCGGACCGCTTCGGCAACAACCGGTGCGATATCCAGTTGGCGGATACGCGCACAGGCTTGTGCAGCTGCGGACAACGGGATGGTGTTGGTCACCACCAGTTCGTCCAGCACGGAATTTTCAATGTTCTCGATCGCCCGACCCGACAGCACAGGGTGCGTGCAATAGGCGAAAACCTTGGCAGCGCCATGCTCTTTCAAAGCCTTGGCCGCATGGCACAGGGTGCCGGCGGTGTCGACCATGTCATCGACCAGGATGCAGGTACGCCCTTCGACATCACCGATGATATGCATCACTTCGGAGTGATTGGCTTTCTCACGGCGTTTGTCGATGATCCCGAGATCCACGCCCAGGGATTTGGCAACGGCACGTGCACGCACGACGCCACCAATGTCCGGGGACACGATCATCAGGTTTTCGAAGCGCTGATCTTCAATGTCATCCACCAGTACCGGGGAGCCGTAGATGTTATCTACCGGAATATCGAAGAAACCCTGGATCTGGTCAGCGTGCAGGTCAACCGTGAGAACACGGTCGATGCCAACGACGGTCAGCATGTCAGCCACGACTTTCGCGCTGATAGCCACACGTGCGGAACGCGGACGGCGATCCTGACGGGCATAACCAAAGTAAGGAATAACAGCAGTGATACGAGTAGCCGAGGAGCGGCGGAAGGCATCAGCCATCACGACCAGTTCCATCAGGTTATCGTTGGTCGGAGCGCAGGTCGGCTGAATAATGAAGACGTCTTTACCGCGGACATTTTCATTGATCTCGGCAGTAATTTCACCGTCGGAAAACTTACCGACAGAGATGTCACCGAGAGGGATATGCAGCTGACGTACGACACGCCGAGCCAGATCGGGGTTAGCGTTCCCCGTAAAGACCATCATCTTGGACACGCGCAGTACCTGAAGGCTGAGGGTATACCTGGATGAGTATAGGAAAATGGCAGGGGCGGCTGGATTCGAACCAACGCATGGCAGGATCAAAACCTGCTGCCTTACCGCTTGGCGACGCCCCTGTATCTGTTGCAACGAGTACCCAGTACTCGGTTCCTTTAGAGCAGACTTTGCAGCTTGCGATGCAACATCGAAACGTTGCTTCCTTTTGCTACAAACCCTGTAAGGGTCTCTGTAAGAAGGGCCGAGACTTTATCAGCTTCAGCTTTGCTTGGGAAGCCCCCAAACACACAACTTCCAGTTCCGGTGAGTTTTGCTTCGGTAAATTTACCTAACAAATTCAATGCGTTACGAACATCTGGATAACGCCTTGCTACCACCGGTAAGCAGTCATTTCGACTGTTTCCCTTGGGAACGGGGCGCACTTTAATGGGAGGAGAGTTACGTGTCAACAGTGGATCTGAAAAAATTTCTGCTGTACTTACAGATACTTGCGGCACAAGCACGAGATACCACGGTTCCTCGGGGTCTACCGGGGTGAGTTTCTCGCCCACGCCCTCGGCGAAAGCCGCGTGGCCACGCACGAAAACCGGGACGTCAGCCCCCAGCGACAGGCCCAGTGCGGCCAGGCGATCTTCATCCCACCCCAGTTGCCAGAGGTGATTGAGACCCAGCAAAGTCGTCGCGGCGTTTGAACTGCCGCCACCAATACCGCCGCCCATGGGCAGGATTTTTTCGATCCAGATGTCGATCCCCAGAGTGCAGCCGGATTGCTCCTGGAGTTTTTTCGCCGCCCGAACGATCAGGTTGCTGTCGTGAGGTACGCCTTCGAATTCGGTGTGCAGTTGAATCACGCCGTCGTCGCGTACGGCAAAGGTGATTTCATCGCCGTAATCGAGAAACTGAAAAATCGTCTGCAACTCGTGATAGCCGTCTTCACGACGGCCGAGGATATGCAACATCAGGTTGAGCTTGGCCGGGGAGGGCAGGGTCAGGCGTGGGACCGTCATGATTTCACTGTCCCAGCTTGCGAGGTTGCCATTCCTTGATCACCAATGTGACATCAAGGTCGGCGCCGTGCAGTTTGATCCGCTCGGGCAGCCAGTAGCCGTTCTGTTCGCTATAGCTAAGGTATTCGACCTGCCAGCCATCCTGATCCAGCTTGGCCAGGCGGCTGTCGGTGTCCAGCGTCAGGCGACTCTTGCTGTCCGGTGCCGGAAGCCCGCGTACCCACCAGTTCAAGTGTGACACCGGCAGGTTCCAACCCAGTTGTTCTTCGAGCAGCACTTCCGGGGTCGGCGCTTCATAGCGCCCCTGGTTGGCGACCTCCAGCGAAACCTTGCCCGGCGAGCCGGTCAAGCGCGCTGCGCCGCGACCCAGTGGGCCGGACAGGCGGATATCGTAGTAATCCTGGCGTTGCAGCCAGAACAACGTGCCGCTACCCGAATCCTTCGGCGCGCGAATGCCGATCTTGCCGTTGATCTGCCAGCCATCGATGCCGGCCAATTGCGCCTTGTGCTCGCGCCATTGGGCCTGGTCGCCCTGGCCCTGGACCGATTCACGGGCGCCGAAGCCCGCGCAACCGGCGAGCAGGGCGATGAAGCTGAATACGATGAGGTGGCGCAAAAACATAATCTTAAAGAGTCTCTGATCCGGTCAGGCGCTTGATGGTGTCGCGCAGGATGGGGCTGTCGGGTTGTTCGGTAAGGAACTTGCTCCAGATTTGCCGGGCTTCTCGCTGCTTGCCGTTGGCCCACAGGACTTCACCCAGGTGAGCGGCGACTTCCTGGTCGGGGAAGCGCTCCAGCGCCTTGCGCAACAAGGCTTCGGCTTCGTCGAGGTTGCCCATGCGGAAATTCACCCAGCCGAGGCTGTCGAGTACCGCCGGGTCTTCCGGATTGATCTGGTGTGCCTGCTCGATCAGCGCCTTGGCTTCGACATAACGTGTCGTACGATCGGACAAGGTGTAGCCGAGGGCGTTCAGTGCCATCGCGTTGTCCGGGTCGCGCTTGATTATCAGGCGCAGGTCTTTCTCCATCTGCGCCAGGTCATTGCGTTTTTCCGCCTGCATGGCGCGGGTGTACAGCAAGTTCGGATCGTCCGGGTATTGCTGCAACGCCTTGGCCAGCACACCCCAGGCCTTGTCTTCCTGTTTATTGGCGGACAGGGTCTCGGCTTCGATCAGGTAAAGCTGGATCGCGTAATCCGGCTGTTCATCTCGTTCGGCCGCTAGCCGTCTTTGCGCTTCGGCGGTCTTGCCGTTGTTCATCATGATGTCGGCCTGACGCAGTTGCGCCGGCAGGTAATCGTTGCCCGGGCCAACCTGGGCGTACTCGATCAGTGCGCCCTGGGGGTCGTTACGCTCTTCAGCGATACGGCCAAGGTTCAGGTGCGCCGAGTCGACGTGGCTTTCCCGGGCAATCAGGTCTTCCAGGTAACCCTTGGCCTCGTCCCATGCCTTGGCTTCCAGGCAGACCAGCGCAAGGGAGTAACGCAGTTCGTCGTCTTCCGGGTATTGCTGGACCAGGCTCGAGAACTCGACCTTGGCGTCGTCCATGCGATCCTGTTCGACCAGCATGCGCGCATAAGTCAGGCGCAGGCGTTTGTCGTCCGGGTACTGCTTGATGCTTTTTCTGAGCAGGGGCAGCGCTTCATCACCGCGACCGAGGACTTGCAACAAGCGTGCGCGCAAGAGGATCGGCGCGATCTCACCTTCTTCCGGCGGGTTATCTTCCAGCAGGGTCAATGCACCCTTATTGTCGCCGTCCTGCTGCATCAGCAGTGCCTTGCCAAAAATCAGTTGGCTGTTGTTCGGATGACGCTGCAACAATCGGTCGAAACTTTTCATCAGGCCGTTGCGGGTTTCCTGATCGGTATCCGCCGCAGACAGGGCAAGGAAGTCGAAATGCGTATCGCCCTTGCCTTGCAGGACTTTCTCCATATAGACCATGGAGTCGTCATAGCGTCCTGCGCGCGCCAGTTGCACGGCGGCAGCCCGTTGGGCCTCAAGATCGTCCGGCGCGTTTTTCGCCCAGATCAAAGCGGTGTCCAGAGCTGCCTGGTCGGCGCCCAGGTACTCGGCGATGCGAAAGGCACGCTCGGAGATGCCCGGGTCCTGGGTATTGATGGCCTGGGTCACATAGTTGTCCAGGGCAATGTCGAAACGATTGCGCTGGCCAGCCAGTTCGGCGCTCAGCAGGCTGAAGACGGTTTCTTCGCTGAATGAGCTGTAGACCTTGGGTTTTTCAGGGGCCGGAGTGCTGTCTTCGACCGGCGGCGTACCGTCCGACGAAACGG
Source organism: Pseudomonas sp. S2_C03 (assembly GCF_054668405.1). Classification (NCBI taxonomy): domain Bacteria; kingdom Pseudomonadati; phylum Pseudomonadota; class Gammaproteobacteria; order Pseudomonadales; family Pseudomonadaceae; genus Pseudomonas; species Pseudomonas sp. S2_C03. The sequence goes on from NZ_CP162766.1 coordinate 44,256, forward strand.
GTGCCATGGCCTGGCAGCCGCTGAGGAAGACAAAAGCTAGGAGCAACGCGGAAGATCTATTCATATAGGAAGAGGACGACTAACCTGCGGTCGGGCCATCATGACACAAGCCATCTTGCAAACATAACCGCCCGACCATTTTCCCGTTTGCCCTCGTCATGGCGGGTGAGAATGAGGTGTAAACGAGAAGCGCTCGCAAGCCGGGGTCGCGCCTACCGGGTCAATAGAAATCGGGTAGTTGTTCTCGGTGTGTCGAAGTAGGACAATTGCCGGCTTCACGTCACCATCAGCGACTTTGAATGGCCTTCCTTGCACTCGGTATTAACCACAAGACTGCTTCAGTAGACGTCCGCGAGCGCGTGGCCTTTACCCCTGAGCAACTGGTTGAGGCCTTGCAGCAGCTCTGCCGACTCACCGACAGTCGCGAAGCTGCGATCCTCTCCACCTGCAATCGCAGTGAACTCTATATAGAACAGGATCAGCTTTCGGCTGACATCGTGCTGCGCTGGCTGGCGGATTATCACCATCTGAGCCTCGACGAGCTGCGCGCCAGCAGTTATGTGCATGAAGATGATGCGGCAGTTCGTCACATGATGCGGGTCGCCTCCGGGCTCGATTCGCTGGTGCTGGGTGAACCGCAGATTCTGGGCCAGATGAAATCGGCCTATGCGGTCGCGAGGGAGGCCGGTACTGTCGGTCCGCTGCTCGGTCGTCTGTTCCAGGCCACGTTCAACGCCGCCAAACAAGTGCGCACCGACACCGCCATTGGTGAAAACCCGGTGTCTGTGGCCTTTGCCGCCGTCAGCCTGGCCAAGCAGATTTTCAGCGACTTGCAACGCAGCCAGGCCCTGCTGATCGGAGCGGGCGAGACCATCACCCTGGTCGCCCGCCATCTGCATGACCTCGGGGTCAAGCGCATCGTCGTCGCCAATCGGACGCTGGAGCGCGCGAGCATTCTGGCCGAGCAGTTCGGCGCCCATGCCGTGCTGCTCTCGGATATTCCGGCAGAGCTGGTACGCAGCGACATCGTCATCAGTTCCACGGCCAGCCAGTTGCCGATCCTTGGCAAAGGCGCGGTGGAAAGTGCCCTGAAGCTGCGCAAGCACAAGCCGATCTTCATGGTGGACATCGCCGTTCCACGGGACATCGAGCCGGAAGTCGGCGAGTTGGACGATGTTTACCTTTATAGCGTCGACGATCTCCATGAAGTGGTCGCCGAAAACCTCAAAAGTCGCCAGGGCGCTGCACAAGCGGCCGAGGAAATGGTCTCGGTGGGCGCCGAGGATTTCATGGTGCGCCTGCGCGAGCTGGCGGCGGTGGATGTGCTCAAGGCCTATCGTCAACAGAGCGAGCGCCTGCGCGACGAAGAACTGCAAAAAGCCCAGCGGTTGCTGGCCAACGGTGGCAGCGCCGAAGAGGTGCTGGTGCAACTGGCGCGCGGCCTGACCAATAAACTCTTGCACGCGCCAAGCGTTCAATTGAAAAAGCTCTCTGCCGAAGGTCGCCTCGATGCGCTGGCCATGGCCCAGGAACTCTTTGCCCTCGGTGAGGGCTCATCGAACAGCTTTTCGGATAAAAAACCGCAATGAAAGCGTCACTGCTCAACAAGCTGGACGTGCTCCAGGATCGTTTTGAAGAACTGACCGCCTTGCTTGGCGACGGCGAAGTCATCAGCGACCAGACCAAATTCCGCGCCTATTCCAAGGAGTACGCGGAAGTCGAGCCGATCGTGGCGACTTATAAGCAGCTGCTCAAGGTCCAGGCCGACCTCGAAGGTGCCCAGGCTTTGCTCAAGGACAGTGACGCCGACATGCGCGAGATGGCCGTGGAAGAAGTCCGTGAAGCCAAGGAGCAACTGGTCGAGATCGAAGCCCTCTTGCAGCGCCAGTTGCTGCCCAAGGATCCGAACGATGGCCGCAACGTGTTCCTTGAAATCCGTGCTGGCACCGGCGGCGACGAGGCGGCGATTTTCTCCGGTGACTTATTCCGCATGTACTCGCGTTACGCCGAGCGGCGTGGCTGGCGAGTGGAAATCCTCTCCGAGAACGAAGGCGAACACGGCGGCTATAAAGAAGTCATTGCCCGGGTCGAAGGCGAGAATGTTTACGGCAAGCTGAAATTCGAATCCGGCGCGCATCGTGTGCAACGGGTTCCGGCCACCGAATCCCAGGGCCGCATCCATACATCGGCGTGCACCGTGGCGGTGCTGCCCGAGCCGGACGAACAGGAAGCGATCGAGATCAACCCGGCGGACCTGCGTGTCGACACGTACCGTTCTTCCGGCGCGGGCGGTCAGCACGTCAACAAGACCGACTCGGCAATCCGCATCACTCACTTGCCGTCGGGCATTGTCGTGGAGTGCCAGGAAGAACGTTCCCAGCACAAGAACCGTGCCCGTGCGATGGCCTGGCTGTCCGCCAAACTCAACGACCAGCAGACCAGCGCTGCAGCGAACGCCATCGCCAGCGAGCGTAAACTGCTGGTGGGTTCGGGGGATCGTTCCGAGCGCATCCGCACCTATAACTATGCCCAGGGTCGGGTGACTGATCACCGCATCAACCTGACCCTGTATTCGCTTGACGAAATCCTCGCCGGTGGCGTCGATGCGGTCATCGAGCCTTTGCTGGCCGAGTACCAGGCTGATCAACTGGCGGCCATCGAATGACGATCATCGCCAGTCTGTTGCGCGCTGCCGATCTGCCCGACTCGCCCACGGCGCGTCTGGATGCCGAGATGTTGCTGGCGGCGGCATTGGGCAAGTCCCGCAGTTTCCTGCACACCTGGCCGGAGCGCATCGTCCCGGGCGAAGCCGCGTTGCAGTTTGCCGAGTACCTGCAACGCCGTCGTGGCGGTGAGCCGGTGGCCTACATTCTGGGTCAGCAAGGTTTCTGGAAGCTTGACCTTGAGGTTGCGCCGCACACACTGATACCGCGTCCTGACACCGAGTTGCTGGTGGAAGCGGCGCTGGAGCTGTTGCCCGCGACTCCGGCCACCGTGCTCGATCTGGGCACCGGTAGCGGCGCCATCGCCCTGGCCCTGGCCAGCGAGCGCCCGGCGTGGAAAGTCACGGCGGTGGATCGCGTGATCGAAGCCGTGGCCCTGGCCGAACGTAACCGCCAGCGTCTGCAACTGGCCAACGCCACGGTGCTGAACAGTCATTGGTTCAGCGCCTTGGCCGGCCAACGTTTTCAATTGATCATCAGCAACCCGCCTTACATCGCAGCAACTGATCCGCATCTGGCAAAAGGCGATGTGCGTTTCGAGCCGGCCAGTGCGTTGGTTGCCGGTGTGGACGGGCTGGACGATCTGCGCCTGATCGTCGCGCAGGCACCGCAGCACCTGGAATCGGGGGGCTGGCTGATGCTCGAACACGGTTATGATCAGGCAGAGGCCGTGCGTGATCTGTTGCAGACTCACGGGTTTGCCGAGGTTCACAGCCGCACCGATCTGGGCGGCCACCAACGGATCAGCCTGGGGTGCCTGCCGTGCTGAATGATCAGGAATTGTTGCGCTACAGTCGGCAGATTTTGCTGCAACACGTCGACATCGACGGTCAGGCGCGCCTGAAACAGAGCCGCGTATTGATCGTCGGCCTGGGTGGCCTTGGATCACCCGTCGCGCTGTACCTGGCGGCAGCCGGTGTGGGCGAGTTGCACCTGGCGGATTTCGACACCGTCGACCTGACCAACCTGCAACGCCAGATCATTCACGATACCGACAGCGTTGGCCAGACCAAGGTCGACTCGGCGATGCGCCGACTGAGCGCGATCAACCCCGAGGTCCAACTGATCGCCCATCGCACGGCGCTGGATGAGGATTCCCTGGCCGCCGCAGTGGCGGCAGTGGACCTGGTGCTGGATTGCTCCGATAACTTTTCCACCCGCGAAGCGGTCAATGTCGCGTGTGTCGCCGCCGGCAAACCTTTGGTCAGCGGGGCGGCGATTCGCCTTGAAGGGCAATTGTCGGTGTTCGACCCCCGGCGGGCGGACAGTCCGTGCTACCACTGTTTATACGGGCACGGCAGCGAAGCCGACCTGACCTGCAGCGAAGCGGGGGTGATCGGGCCGCTGGTGGGCCTGGTCGGCAGCCTGCAAGCGCTGGAAGCCTTGAAAATGCTGGCCGGTTTCGGCGAGCCACTGGTGGGGCGCCTTTTGTTGATCGACGCTCTGGGTTCACGCTTTCGTGAGCTGAGGGTCAAGCGTGACCCAGGCTGTCGCGTTTGTGGGCCAACACATGCGTGAAGCGCCCATCGGCGTGTTCGATTCCGGCGTCGGTGGGCTGTCGGTGCTAGCTGAGATCCAGCGGTTGTTGCCCAATGAAACGCTGCTGTACGTGGCAGACTGCGGGAACATCCCTTACGGCGAGAAAACCCCGGAGTTCATTCGCCTGCGATGCAGCGTGATGGCCGACTTTTTCCAGGCGCAAGGCGCCAAGGCCCTGGTGCTCGCCTGCAACACGGCGACAGTCGCCGGGGTGGCCGACCTGCGTCGTGATTATCCCCAGTGGCCCATCGTGGGCATGGAGCCGGCGGTCAAACCCGCCGCAGCAGCGACGCGCAGCGGCGTGGTCGGTGTCCTCGCGACCACCGGCACCTTGCAAAGCGCCAAGTTCGCCGCCTTGCTCGACCGCTTCGCCACCGACGTACAAGTGATCACCCAGCCCTGCCCAGGCCTGGTGGAACTGATTGAAAACGGTGACCTGCACAGTCCGGCCTTGCGCACGCTACTGGCCAGCTACGTTGGGCCGTTGCTCGCGGCCGGTTGCGACACCATCATCCTGGGCTGCACCCATTACCCTTTCCTCAAGCCGCTGCTGCGGCAGATGATCCCCGAGGACATCAGCCTGATCGACACCGGCGCGGCGGTGGCGCGTCAATTGCAGCGGCTTTTGTCGCAGCGCAATCTGCTCGCTGATGGCCCGGCGCGTGAAGCACAGTTTTGGACAAGTGCCGATCCGGTTCACTTCAGTCACATTCTGCCGATACTGTGGAAGTCTTCTGGTGTTGTAAGTCGTTTGGACCGATAAACAATTTATGGGGGGATGGCTAATCAGAATGAACTTCTGATTAAACGCCGATTTCTATAGGCTGGTTCTGCTCAATAACGAAAAAATCTTACGTGATGGTTCGCAAAAGGATGTTTCTGATGAAACGACTGTTTTGTTTGGCCGCGATTGCGGCTGCGTTGATGGGGAATAGTTTTACCGCCCAAGCGGCAGGCGTGGAGTTCGCGGTCGGCCAGACCAGCGATTCGACCATGACCTATCGATTGGGGATGAATTTCGATTGGGACAAAAGCTGGCTCCAAAGTGACGTTGGTCGCCTGACCGGTTACTGGAGCGGCGCCTATACTTACTGGGAAGGCGACAAGACTTCCAGCAACAACAGCCTGTCGTTCTCGCCGGTGTTCGTTTATGAATTTGCCGGTCAAAACGTGAAGCCCTACGTTGAACTTGGGGTCGGCGTGGCGTTGTTTTCCAACACCGAGCTTGAAGACAACAAGTTGGGCGGCTCCTTCCAGTTCGAAGACCGTCTGGGATTCGGCCTGCGTTTTGCGGGCGGGCATGAAGTCGGCATTCGCGCAACGCATTACTCCAACGCCGGGATCAGCAGCCCGAACGACGGTGTAGAAAGTTACGCATTGCACTACACGATGCCGTTGTAATTCCTGTTGTTTAAATGAACTGTGGGAGCAAGCCCGCTCGCGATGCGGTGCATCAGTCAACATCACTATCGACTGGTACACCCATCGCGAGCAGGTTCAGCGCTCTTGTAGGAGCGGGCTTGCCCGCGATGGCGTCAGCCCAACACGCCATTACCGATACGCCGTAGCAATCCCCCGACGCTCCTCGATGCACTCCGGTGCGCCCATCTCGAACTCCCGGCAAATCAGCGGACGCTTCTCATAGATCGTGCACATCATGGTGTTGCGATCCAGCGCGGCACACCAACCATCGTCCAGGCGCAGCATGACTTCGCCGCCCCAATCATCCGTGTCGATAAACCGCTCGGGCACACCCGTGTCGGTGATCAACATGACTTCGAGCTGACAGCAGCAGGCTGCGCAAGTCGAGCAAGTGACTGCAGGCTCGACGATTTGCGTGTGGGCGATGGTTTTCATGGCGCGCAGTGTAAGTCAGCTGATCGCCGCTGTGTGAAAGGTCTGACGGACGCTTAGGGTCGAGGGTCGCAGTTCGCCAGCCGCCTGGCCATGAAATGCAGCGTCGGTAACACTAGCGACCAGAGTACGCCGAGGCCGATCAGGGTTGGCCACTGGCCGTAGGGAAATTGCACCCCGGCCAGTTGTCCTCCGGCGTAATACGACAATGGGCCCGCCACGGCCCCAAGCAGGCTTGCCAGCCACCAGGGGCTGGCCGTCCATTGCAGGCTATGGCGCAACGTTGTGGCCAGCAGTGCCCACATCAGCATCAGCCACAGAGGAATCAGCGGTGCGATATCGTTGAAGTCGAACACCCCCAGCCAGCGCAATGAACTGTCGACAGTGGTGCCCAGCAGGACCACGCTGAGGATCAATCGGCCTTCGTCCGCCCAGCGACTTATCCACAGCAGATGGAACACCAGCACTCCCATGGCCACCAACAACCACAGGCTGTTGCCACCCATTACGCAAGCCAGCCATCCGATCTGAAACAACAGCGCGTTGATCAGCCGTTCAGGCATCGAATTGGCCAAGCAACGGTGCCGGCATCGCCGCAGGCTTGGCCAGCAGCAATTGTGCAGTGCCGATGGTGCGCTCCAGAAAGCCCCCCTCGCAATAACACAGGTAGAACTCCCACAGCCGCAGGAAGCACTCGTCGTAGCCCAGCTCGCTCAAGCGTCCCTGGGCACGGCGAAAATTCTCATGCCACAGGCGCAGGGTTCGCGCGTAGTGCAAACCAAAATCTTCCATGTGCAGCAAGTTCATGTCGGTGTCGCGGCTGACGATTTCCAGCATCTTCTGCACGCAGGGCAGGGCGCCCCCGGGAAAGATATAGCGCTGAATGAAGTCGACACTGTTCCTGGCCTGTTCGTAACGCTGTTCGCGGATGGTGATCGCTTGCAACAGCATCAAGCCGTTGCTCTTGAGCAGGTGTGCACATTGCTTGAAGTAAGTGGGCAGAAAGCGGTGCCCCACCGCTTCGATCATCTCGATCGACACCAATTTGTCGTATTGCCCGGTGAGATCGCGATAGTCCGTGAGCAGCAACGTCACCCGTTCTTGCAGCCCCAGGGCTTCGATGCGCCGTGCGGTGAAGGCGTACTGTTCCCTGGACAGCGTGGTGGTGGTCACCGTGCAACCATAGTTTTGTGCTGCGTACAGCGCCATGCTGCCCCAGCCGGTGCCGATTTCCAGCAGGTGATCGCTCGGTTTCAGGTCGAGTTTGCGGCAGATGCGCTCCAGCTTGTTCAACTGCGCCTGTTCCAGGCTGTCGTCGGGGCTGCGGAACTGGGCGGCGGAGTACATCATGGTCGGATCGAGAAATTGTTCGAACAGGTCATTGCCCAGGTCGTAATGAGCGGCAATGTTTTGGCGTGAGCCTTTGCGCGTATTACGGTTAAGCCAGTGGAGCGCTTGAACGACTGGCCGGCCCAGTTTGGCCAGGCCGCCTTCCATTGCGTCCAGCACCTCAAGGTTGCTGACAAACACCCGGACCACGGCGGTCAAATCCGGCGAACTCCAGTAGCCATGGATAAAGGCTTCGCCGGCTCCGATTGAACCATTGCTCGCCACCAATCCCCACGCGGCAGCATCGAGGACCTGGATCTCCGCTTGCAAAGCGCTGCCGGCGCTGCCGAATACCAGGCGCTCGCCCTCTTCGATAATCACCAGTTGGCCCTTTTTGAGGCGTGCCAGTTGCCTGAGGACGCCACGGCGCAGCAGCGATCCGCTGAGGCCGTTGATGGCAAGCAGGTGGGTTCTGCCCGAGACGCTAATGGATTTCATGACGGTGGTCCTTGGGCGCAATGGTCGCGGTTCGGGAGCTGCCATCGGCCGCCTGATGGGCAAAGATCGGCAGGCGTTTGAGCAGCAGGCGCAGGGCTTGCCAGTAAATTCCCAGGCAGGTTTTTGCGGTCATCCACGGGAAACGCCGCAAGTAACGATGAAGGCTGGTGCGATCCAGCGCTTCGCGTTCGAGGTTGAGCGTGGCATCGAACAGCTTGCGATTGCCCTGCCAATCGGCCATGTGTATCCCCAGCCTCGTAGCGGCGGGGCTGAAGCTCATGCGGTGCTCAAGATCGCGCGGCAGGAAGGGCGACACATGGAAGGCCTTGGCCACGCGAAAATGCTGATGAAAGTCGTGCAGGTCATCGGGCGTCCTGGCCGGCAATACATAGTGATAGCGCTCGCGCCAGGGCGTGTTGGTGACCTCGGCGAGAATCGCCGCTAATTGACCGTCAAGTTCGTAGCAGTAGAAAAAGCTCACCGGGTTGAACGACAACCCCCAGCTGCGCGGCTGGGTCAGCAAGCAGATCGAGCCTTGCGGCACATGACCAATCGCCTGGCCGACGTGTTCGCGCACCGCATCGCTCAAGCGCATGCCGTTGCCGGTATAGGCCTTGAGGTAATCGCTTTCACGAAACGAAAAAGCCGAGAAACGCTGATTGCCCGACAGCGGCGACAAGCCCAGTACGGCGTCCTGCTCATCCAGATCGAGGTACAGCAGGCCGATCCGGTAACGGAACTCATGCTGCTTTGGGGAAAATCGGCGGTGGCGTATCCAGCCGCTGTAGAGGGCGCTGTTCACAGTGTGAGCCCAAATGACCGGGCCACGCGCAATGCGCTGACCACGCCATCTTCATGAAAACCGTTGGCCCAGTAGGCGCCGCAATAGAAGGTGTGCTGCGCGCCGTTCAGTTCTTCCCAACGTTGCTGTGCCGCTATCGCCGTCACGCTGTATTGCGGATGGGCGTAGGTAAATTTGCCGAGCACTTTCGATGGGCTGATGCCGGCGCTCTGGTTGAGGCTGACGCAGAACGTGGTGTCGCTCTCAATGCCCTGCAAAATGTTCATGTTGTACGTCACGGCGGCTCGGGTGTGGCCGCTGCCACCGAGGCGGTAATTCCAGCTGGCCCAGGCCGATTTACGGGTGGGCAGCAGCCGTGTGTCGGTGTGCAGCACCACTTCGTTGTTGGCGTAGGGCAGGGCACCGAGGATCGACTGTTCGGCGGCACTGGGGTCGGCCAACAGGTTCAGCGCTTCGACGCTGTGGCAGGCAAACACCACTTTGTCGAAGCGTTGACTGCCGGCGGCGCTGTGGATAACCACGCCTTCGGTCGTGCGCTCGACCCGTGTCACCGGGCACCCAAGGCGTATCCGATGTTTGAACGACGCGGTCAGCGGTTCGACATAGGCACTTGATCCGCCCTCGATCACACACCATTGAGGTCGATTGCGCACCGACAGCAAGCCGTGGTTCTTGAAAAAGCGGACGAAGAACTGCAATGGAAAACCGAGCATGTCGGCCATGGACATGGACCAAATGGCGGCGCCCATCGGCACGATGTAATGCAGGGTGAAGCGCTCGCCGTAGCCGTTCGCCGCCAGGTAATCCCCGAGCTTGGTATCGGCGGCGATGCGGCCCTCGGCGAGGTCGCGTGGTGCTTGTTTGTTGAAACGCAGAATGTCTCGCAGCATTCCCCAGAACCCGGGCGACAGCAGATTGCGGCGCTGAGCGAAGAGGCTGTTGAGGTTGTTGCCGTTATATTCCAGGCCACTGTCGGGGTCCATGACCGAGAAACTCATCTGCGTCGGCTTGAAGCTCACGCCAATCTGCTCCAGCAGACGAATGAAATTGGGATAGGTCCAGTCGTTGAACACAATGAAGCCGGTGTCCACGACATAGCGGTGACCCTCGACGCTCACGTCCACGCTGTGGGTGTGGCCACCGACGCGATCATCGGCTTCAAACAGGGTGATCTCGTGGTTGCGATTGAGCAGGTAAGCGCTGGTCAGCCCCGAGATGCCGCTACCGATAATTGCGATGTTCACGTCTCATCCTTGATCGGTGGATTGCTGCGCACCATGCGTTTGCCGATGGCGAACTTCACGCCGTTGGGCATTTTCGACAGGGGCCAGAGCGCCGCCATGAACAGCGCCGGGAATGCGATTTCCAGGGGGCGATCCTTGAGTTTGGCGAAGATGTGACGTGCGGCTTTGCCCACTGGCCAACTCAGAGGCATGGGGAAATCGTTTTTTGCGGTCAGGGGTGTCTCGACGAAACCCGGGCTGACCACGGTGACTTCAATGCCGTCCGGCGCCAGGTCCAGGCGCAAGGATTCGAACAGATACCGCAACCCCGCTTTTGACGCGCCATAGGCTTCGGCTCGTGGCAGCGGCAGGTAGGTCACGGAGCTGGCAACGCCCACCAGATGGGGAGCGACACCCTTGCGCAACAGGGGTAAGGCGGCCTCGATACAGTAACTGCTGGCCAGCAGGTTGGTGCGCACCACGTGCTCGATGATCGAGGCATCGAACTGGCGAGCGTCGACGTATTCGCAGGTTCCAGCGTTCAAGATCACCGTATCCAGTGCGCCCCAGAAGTCGGCTATTTGTTCGCCGATTTCACGTACGGTCTGGCTGTCGGTCAGATCACCCGCCACCACCAGCACTTGCCCCGGATAGCGTTTGGAGAGGATTTTCAAGGGCGCGACCGAGCGGGCACTGACAGCCAGTTGCGCGCCGGTTTTCAATATTTCTTCGGCCAGTGCGGCGCCAATGCCGCTACTGGCGCCGGTCAGCCAATACCGTCTTGCAGGTGTACGACTCATCCCATCCTCCTTTTCAACCAGGCAATCGCCCGGCCCAGCACGGGCACATGTTCATAAAGCAGCGCGCCAGCATCGAAGTAATCCCGGTGGCGATACACCTTGTCGCGCCAGCGCAGGTACGAACATCCGTCAACGCGAATCAGCCGACCGCCGGCCAGGCGCGGATGGCGATAACTCATGACCCAGCGCAGGTAGCCTTCGCCCTCGGCAATCTGGTCAAAGCCATGAAAGTCGAAGCGCAGCTCACTGACATTGGCGTAGAGCGCCGTGAAATAGCGACGCAGTGTTTCCAGTCCCTGTACGTCATGCAGCGGATCGGTAAAGTGCACGTCGGCGGTGTACAGCGCGTCCAAGTGCTGAAGATTGTCTTTGTCCAGCTTGGCAAACTGCCGCGCAAAACCACGCAGGAAATCACTCATGATCCTCTCCGGCAGGTTGTCGTGATGGCAAGTCCTTGAACGCGGCCAATGCACGCGCACGCGAGGTGCTCAGATTGACGATGGGCGAGGGATAATCCGCTACCCCGAACAGGCCACCGAGGTGGGCAGGGTTGTGTACATCCTTCTTGTTCAGGTCGGCCAGCTCCGGCAGCCAGTGCTTGATGAACACGCCTTCGCGGTCGAATTTTTCCGACTGGCTGATCGGATTGAATATCCGGAAATAGGGTGCCGAGTCGGTGCCGGTGGACGCGCTCCACTGCCAGCCGCCGTTGTTGGCCGCAAGGTCGCCGTCGATCAGATGACGCATGAAGAACCGCTCGCCTTCGCGCCAGTCGATCAGCAGGTTTTTTGTCAGGAACATCGCCACGATCATGCGCAGGCGGTTATGCATCCAGCCGGTTTCCAGCAATTGGCGAATCGCCGCGTCGATGATTGGCAGGCCGGTGCGTGCTTGCTGCCAGGCCTGGAGCTCCTTGGGCGCCTTGCGCCAGGCCAAGGCTTCGGTTTCCGGGCGGAAGGCGCGGTGTCGGGAGACCCGGGGGTAACCCACCAGAATGTGTTTATAAAACTCGCGCCACAGCAGTTCGTTGATCCAGGTGACCGCGCCGACCTTGCCGCTTTCGAACTCGCCCTGATTGCTCTGCAAGGCCGCATGCAGGCATTGGCGCGGGGAAATGACACCGGCAGCGAGGTACGCCGAGAGCTGGCTGGTGCCGGGTTTGGCAGGGAAGTCACGCTCGCTCTGGTAGTAGTCGATCTGCACATCGGTGAACGACTCGAGGCGCCGTTGCGCTTCAGCTTCACCCGCCGGCCAGAGACTGCGCAGGGCTTCGCCGCAAGGCTCGAAGCCCTCGATCTGCGAGGGGATCTCGTCGCTGGCGATGTCGAGCTTCGCTTGCGCTGACGGTGCTTTCACCCGGCTTGGCAGCGAACGGTGCAGGCGCTCGTAACACACCTTGCGGAACTGGCTGAACACCTGGAAGTAAGTGCCGGTTTTGGTCAGCACGGTCCCGGGCTTGAACAGCAATTGGTCCAGGTAACTGTGAAAAGTGATGTCGTGCCGGTTCAGCAGGTCGGCCACGGCCGTGTCACGACGACTTTCATGGATGCCGTATTCCTCGTTGGCATGCACCGCTTCAATGTTCAATTGACGGCAAAGGTCGAGCAGGACCTTGGGCGCTTCATCCCAATGGTTGGCCGTACGAATCATCAAGGGAATGTGCAGTTCGCCCAGTGCCTTGCTCAACTCGCCGAGGTTGCGCAGCCAGAAATCCACCTTGCAGGGCGCGTCATCATGCGCTTGCCATTGTCCAGGACTGAGCAGATAGACCGCGACACACGGTCCGCACGCTGCTGCAGCCGAGAGGGCGGTGTTGTCATGTAGGCGCAAGTCACTGCGCAGCCAGATCAATTGCATGCTGTTATTGGCACTCATCTTAATAAAGCCCGCGCTGAGCCCATTGCCGATGCGCCGATAACGGATCTTCGGCCAGGGACAAATCAGCGATCTCGGAGGTTTTCAGCGTCAACTCGGCGTGGTGGATGCACACGGTCGGTCCAGCGATCATTTTTGGGCAACTGACGCCATTCAACAGCTTTGGCAACTGCGCCAAGTTGATGGCTGTGCTGGAGTAGAGCAGTACGCCACGCGCTTGCAGGTGATCGATGGCCAATGCAAGTTCGCCTGTCGGCAGTGGCCAGTCGAACACCTCCACCGGGCAGTCGGCGCTGCTGATCAGCCAGGCGGTCAGCCACAAGTAAGGTTCCAGTGGCCGGTCCGAATGATTGATCAGCAGCAGCGGCGAGCCGCGCAATTGGCGGTTGTTGTGGTAAATGCGGGCACCGAACTTGCTGCGCAGCCAGGAGTGGAAAAAGACGCGCTCCATCTGTGCGCCAAACTGACCTTGCCAGCGTTGCTCGAGCTCGGCCAGCAACGGCATCAGCAGGTGTTCGCACAGGGTTTGCGGCGGATACAGCGCGATGGCCTGGTTGACGGTGTCATCCAGGCTGCGCTCATTCAACAGCGTGACCGCTTGCAGCAAGGCGCTGCGCAGGACGTGCCAGTCGTTTTCTACTGCGGCGCTGTGTGGCTGCGGTGTATCGAGCAGCTGCTTGACCTGGCTGACAGCCACACCGCGATTGAGCCAGGTCAGGATCGTCAGGATGCGTTGCACGTGCTCGGCACTGAACAACCGATGCCCCTTTGGCGTGCGCTGCGGCACGATCAGGCCGTAGCGACGCTCCCAGGCACGCAGGGTGATCGCGTTGACGCCGGTCTGCCGAGCCACCTCGCGGATCGGCAGCCAGCCGTCATCGAGGGCCTTCTTGAAGTCGGCGCCAAGGTCTTCGCCGGCACTGCTGTCAATTGCGCTTTTCATCAGATCGCATTTCGCAGGCTGAGGTTTTCCGGGTGCGGTTGCAGGTAGACCTGCTGCGCAATGTACGGATCCGGGTGTTGGCGAAAATGGTGTTTGAGCAGCGTCAGCGGCACCACCAGCGGCACGATTCCGTGTCGGTATTGGCCAATAACGTGCTGCACCTCCTGTTTGTCTTCGGCACTGATGCAGCGCTTGAGGTAGCCGCTCAGATGCTGCAAGACATTGGTGTGGGTGCGACGCGTGGCGCATTGTTTCAATGCCGCCATCAGTTCGCTGAAATAGCGCGGGCCCAGTTCGCGAGGATCGGTATCGCCCATGTTGCCCAGCAAATTGCCGAGGGTCTTGTACTGCACCGGGTGGTGGGCCATCAGCAGGTATTTGTAGCGCGAGTGGAAATCGGTGAGCGCGCGACGGGTCAGGCCTTCTTGCAGCACGCATTGCCAGTCGCTGTAGGCAAACACGCGGGTGAGGAAGTTCTCGCGCAGCACCGGGTCGTTGAGCCGACCTGCTTCTTCCACTGGCAAGTTCGGATGCTGCGCACAAAAAGCCTGGGCGTAGACGCCACGACCTCCGCCATCGACCGGCGCACCGTTGGGGTGATAGACCTTGACCCGCTCCAGGCCGCACGACGGCGACTTTTGCATGAAGATGTAGCCACAGATATCGCTCAGTTCGCCGGCCATTTGCTCGCCGAAATCAGCCAATGGCCGAGTGACGTTCAGTTCGGCGTCAACGGTGCCGACGGCTTCGGGATGGTCCGGATTGCCGACCAGGCGAATCGGTTGCCGGGGAATGCCCAGGCCGATCGCGACTTCCGGGCAGACCTCGATGAAATCGAAATACTCGGCAAGGGTGAGGCTGCAGAGGGCCGATTGCTTGTGTCCGCCGTTGAAGCGCACCTCGGCGCCCATCAGGCAGGCACTGATGGCTATTTTCGGTTTCACGCGGGTATCGGGCATTGGCGCACCTCGAATCTAAACCTGTACAGACTAATAATTCTGTACAACATGAGTTCATCATAGATTCAAAGGTATACAAGTCAAACTGTTTGTATAAGTTGTGCCGTCTCGCGGTGCTGGGTCACTTCCAGCCCGGCATCCAGGCTTCGCCGTTTCTCAGGGCCTTCCAATCGAGACGTTCACTGCGCCTGGTCAGCACCGCCTGCAGTTCAACGTCCAGTACGGTGCCCGCATCATCGCGGTAGAGGTCGGTCACCAGAAAGTGTTTTTCGCGGTTTTGCGGATGGACTGCTGTCCATTTCGACAGCAGCAGTTTGCTCGGATTGATCGGGTTCATTGCAGGTGTTCGTGCAAGCGCCGTGCAGCTTCCTGGCCACTGAGCCAGGCCCCTTCTACCCGCCCTGACAGGCACCAGTCGCCACAGGCATAAAGGCCCAGGTCGGCGTCGGCCAGGGTGCCCCATTCATGGCTGCTGGCAGGTCGGGCATAGAGCCAGCGATGGGCCACGCTGAAGGTGGGGGCGGGCATGCTGCTGTGCAGCAATTCGGCGAATGCACCGTGCAATTGTTCGATCACCGCCTCCTTGGGCAGGTCGATGTGTTGTCGGCTCCACGCGCTGGTTGCGTGCAGTACCCAGGTGTCGAGGGTGTTGTCTCGTCCTGGTTTGCTGCGGTTGCGGGCTAGCCAGTCGAGCGGACTGTCCTGCACGAAGCAACCTTCCATGGGCGTGTCCAGCGGCGTTTCGAAGGCCAGGGCGACCGCCCAGGTCGGCTCCATTTTGACCCCCGCTGCCGCTCCGGCGAGCTTAGGCGCAGAAGCCAGCAGCGCCGTGGCCTGAGGGGCTGGCGTGGCGATGATCACGTGGCTGAACGGGCCGTGGGTAAAGCCTTCGGCGTCCTGTAGATGCCAGTGCTCTTCACCGCGATAGACCTCGGTGATGCGGCAGCCAAACTGCACCTGCAAGTCACCGAGCAGCCCTCGGGTGATGGCACTCATGTGCGGCGTGCCGACCCAGCGTGTCTGCTCGTCGGGCGAGAGATTCAGTTGCCCGCCGTGGTAGGTGTAGAGCTGCGGCGCCCATTCGGCGACCCAACCCTTGGTTTGCCAGCGCTGGACCTCGGTGACGAAGCGGCGGTCGCGCGCAGTGAAATATTGTGCGCCCATGTCCAGGGCGCCCGCATCGCTGCGTTTGCTCGACATGCGTCCGCCGCTGCCGCGGCTTTTATCGAAAAGTTGAACGACATGCCCTGCCTCGGTGAGGGCCTGGGCCGCTGAGAGTCCGGCGATGCCGGTGCCGATGATTGCGATAGGTACAGTCATAGGGGCCTCGTTTGCCTTTCTGTACAGACTACGCCGCAGATTAAACCTGTACATAATTATTTTTTGGTATAACTTTTGGTGTTCTCGTTCTGACAGCTTGGCCTATTGTTAAACACAGAGCCTGTCCGATATCAAAGATTCCCTGCTTATAAAAATAGACTAGTGATCAGGCTAAAACGCCACGCGAGGAAGAAGTCATGCACATATTGCTGACCGGCGGTACTGGTTTGATAGGACGTCAACTTTGCCGGCACTGGCTGAGCCAAGGGCATCAACTGACCGTGGTGAGCCGCTCGCCTGCAAAGGTCAGCGAAATCTGTGGCGAAGGCGTGCGCGGTGTCGCGTCGTTCGAGGACCTTGGGCAGGAGTCCGTCGATGCGGTTATCAATCTGGCGGGTGCCCCGATTGCCGATCGCCCCTGGACATCGCGGCGCAAGGCGCTCCTCTGGAGCAGCCGAATTACCCTCACTGAAAGCCTGCTGTCCTGGCTGGAAACGCGGGAGCACAAACCACAGGTCTTGATTTCGGGTTCGGCGATTGGCTGGTATGGCGACGGTGGTGAGCGGGAATTGACCGAGGACTCGGCACCGGTCATCGACGACTTTGCCAGTCAGCTGTGCATTGCCTGGGAGGAAACCGCGCAACGAGCCGAGGCGCTGGGCATTCGGGTTATCTTCATCCGCACCGGGCTGGTGTTGTCCGCCGAGGGCGGCTTTTTGTCGCGGCTATTGCTGCCGTTCAAACTGGGACTGGGTGGGCCTTTGGGCAATGGTCGGCAATGGATGCCATGGATTCATATCGAGGATGAAATCGCCCTGATTGATTTTCTTCTGCATCAGAAAAGCGCCAGTGGTCCTTATAATGCCTGCGCGCCCAAACCGGTGCGCAATCGCGAGTTCGCCAAGACGCTGGGCAGCGTGCTGCACCGACCGGCCTTCATGCCGATGCCGGCGCTGGCCCTGAAAGTTGGCCTTGGGGAATTGTCATCGTTGTTGCTGGGCGGCCAGAAGGCTATGCCGGCTCGCTTGCTGGAAGCGGGCTACACCTTCCGGTTCACTGATTTGCGCGCGGCGCTGGACGACGTGTCCCGCCGCCTTTGAAATAGGATGTTGCATGACCGATCACGCGTTGCTTCTGGTCAACCTGGGTTCTCCCGCCTCCACGTCGATGGCGGATGTGCGCAGCTACCTCAATCAATTTCTGATGGACCCGTATGTGATCGACCTGCCTTGGCCGTTACGTCGTTTGCTCGTCTCGCTGATCCTGATCAAGCGCCCCGAACAGTCGGCGCATGCCTACGCCTCGATCTGGTGGGAGGAGGGTTCGCCTCTGGTGGTGCTCAGCCGTCGCCTGCAACAGGCCATGACCACTCAGTGGCGGCACGGTCCGGTGGAGTTGGCGATGCGTTATGGCGAGCCGTCGATTGAGTCGAAACTGGTGCAGCTCGCCGCCCAGGGGCATAAACGCGTCACCCTGGCACCGCTTTATCCTCAGTTCGCCGACAGCACCACGACCACGGTGATCGAAGAAGCCAAGCGCGTTGTGCGCGAGCGAAAACTCGACCTGCAGTTCTCGATCCTCGAACCGTTCTACGACCAGCCGGAATACATCGATGCCCTGGTGGCCAGTGCCAGGCCGCATCTGGAGCAGGAATTCGATCACTTGTTGCTCAGCTTCCACGGCTTGCCGGAGCGTCATCTGAAAAAGCTCAACCCAGGGCACTGCCTTGGTGATGCTGACTGCTGCGCCAAGGCCTCGCCTCAGGTGCTCGCCACGTGTTACCGCGCACAGTGCCTGCGCAGTGCGGCAGTATTTGCCGAGCGTATGGGCTTGCCTGATGGCAAGTGGTCCGTATCGTTCCAGTCGCGACTGGGCCGGGCGAAATGGATCGAACCTTACACGGAAGCCCGTTTGGATGAGCTGGCCAAAAGCGGCGTGAAGAAGTTGCTGGTGATGTGCCCGGCATTCGTGGCCGATTGCATCGAGACACTTGAAGAGATCGGCGATCGTGGCAAGGAGCAGTTCCGCGAGGCGGGAGGGGAGGAGCTGGTGCTGGTGCCTTGTCTCAACGATGACCCGCAGTGGGCGCATGCGCTGAATGCCTTGTGTGAAAGAGCGCCGTTGGCCCTTTAAAGGCATCGCGGGCAAGCCAGCTCCTACAGGTACAGCGCTGCTTCCTGTAGGAGCGGGCTTGCCCGCGCCAACAACCATATCGGCAAGGCTTACAACAAAGGCTCATCCGCCTTTTTGTTCTTCCAGCCATCATTGCCCGGCAAAATCAGGTTCAGCGCAATCGCCACCACCGCGCACAGCGCGATGCCTTTCAGGCCAAAGTCGTCCGGACCTGTGCCGGTGCCCACCAGCACGCCGCCAATCCCGAACACCAGCGTGACCGAGACGATCACCAGGTTGCGCGCTTCGCCCAGGTCGATCTTGTGGCGAATCAGCGTGTTCATCCCCACTGCGGCAATCGAGCCGAACAGCAGGCACAGGATCCCACCCATGACCGGCACTGGGATGCTTTGCAGCAGCGCGCCGAACTTGCCGATGAACGCCAGGCTGATGGCGAAGATCGCCGCCCAGGTCATGATTTTCGGGTTGTAGTTCTTGGTCAGCATCACCGCGCCCGTCACTTCGGCGTAGGTGGTGTTGGGCGGACCGCCGAACAACCCGGCTGCGGTGGTGGCAATGCCATCGCCGAACAGCGTGCGATGCAAGCCGGGTTTTTTCAGGTAGTCACGGCCGGTCACACTGCCCACGGCAATCACACCGCCGATGTGCTCGATGGCCGGGGCCAGCGCCACCGGAACGATGAACAGAATGGCCTGCCAGTTGAATTCCGGCGCGGTAAAGGCCGGAATCGCGAACCAGGGAGCGGCGGCGATCTTGGCGGTATCGACCACGCCGAAATAGAACGACATGGCAAAACCCACCAGCACGCCGGAGATGATCGGCACCAGGCGGAAGATGCCCTTACCGAACACGGCGACGATCAGGGTGGTCAGCAACGCTGGCATCGAGATCATCATGGCGGTCTGGTAGTGGATCAGCTCGGAGCCGTCACCGGCCTTGCCCATCGCCATGTTGGCGGCGATCGGGGCCATGGCCAGGCCGATCGAGATGATCACCGGACCGATCACCACCGGCGGCAGCAGGCGATCAATGAACCCGGTGCCTTTGATCTTTACGGCCAGGCCGAGGAACGTGTAGACGAAACCGGCCGCCATCACACCGCCCATGGTCGCCGCGAGGCCGAACTGGCCCTTGGCGAGAATGATCGGGGTGATGAAGGCGAAGCTCGATGCCAAAAACACCGGCACCTGACGTCCGGTGACGATCTGGAACAGGATCGTGCCCAGACCCGCAGTGAACAGCGCGACGTTAGGGTCGAGGCCGGTAATCAACGGCATCAACACCAACGCGCCGAACGCCACGAACAGCATCTGCGCGCCGGACAGCACCGTGCGCCAAAGCGGATCGTTGAACTCTTGCTGCATGGTTACGCGTCCTTCTGCTTGGTGCCGAAGATCTTGTCACCGGCATCGCCCAGGCCTGGGATGATGTAACCGTGTTCATTGAGTTTCTGGTCGATGGACGCGGTGTAGATGGTCACGTCCGGATGAGCCTTCTCGACGGCGGCGATGCCTTCGGGGGCGGCAACCAGCACCATGGCGCGGATGTCGCGGCAACCGGCCTTTTTCAGCAGGTCGATGGTGGCGACCATGGAGCTGCCGGTGGCGAGCATCGGGTCGATGATCATCGCCAGACGTTCGTCGATCTCAGGCACCAGTTTTTCCAGGTAGGTGTGGGCCTGAAGGGTTTCTTCGTTGCGGGCCACGCCCACGGCGCTGACCTTGGCGCCCGGGATCAGGCTCAGCACGCCTTCGAGCATGCCGATACCGGCGCGCAGGATTGGCACGACGGTGATTTTCTTGCCGGCGATTTTTTCCACCGACACGGTGCCGCACCAACCTTCGATATCGTAGGTTTCCAGCGGCAGGTCTTTGGTGGCTTCGTAGGTCAGCAGGGCGCCGACTTCCTGGGCGAGTTCACGAAAATTCTTGGTGCTGATGTCTGCGCGGCGCATCAGGCCAAGTTTATGACGGATCAGCGGATGGCGGATCTCGAGGATGGGCATGGGAAAGGCTCCGGCGGCGGGCAAAAAAACCGGCCTAGATTAATCTATCCGAGGGTGTTGCCCTATAGACATTAGAGTACGTTAGTCCACAAACGCTTGATCTGACCGGGCCGGATGCGTACCTTTGCCCGCTTTTCCCAACTTGCACCCCTGGAGAGCACCATGTCCGCTGATCTCGAGCATATCCGTCAAATCATGCGAGAGGCTGACTGCCTGTACACCGAAGCGGAGGTCGAGGCGGCCATCGCCCGTGTCGGTGCACACATCAACGAACAACTGGCGGATACCAACCCGGTGGTGTTCTGCGTCATGAACGGCGGCCTGATTTTCGCCGGCAAGCTGCTCACCCATCTGCAATTCCCGCTGGAAGCGTCCTACCTGCACGCCACTCGCTACCGCAACGAAACCAGTGGCGGCGAGCTGTTCTGGAAAGCCAAGCCGGAAGTGTCGTTCATCGACCGTGACGTGCTGATCATCGACGACATCCTCGACGAAGGTCACACCCTGGGTGCGATCATCGATTTCTGCAAACATGCCGGCGCGCGCAAAGTGCACACCGCCGTGTTGATCGACAAGGATCACGACCGCAAGGCACGCCCGGACCTGAAAGCCGATTTCGTTGGCCTGCCGTGCATCGACCGCTACATCTTTGGTTACGGCATGGACTACAAGGGCTACTGGCGCAACGCCAACGGGATTTTTGCCGTTAAAGGGATGTAAGCCATGGGAACGCCGCGCTTTCTTGACCAGACCCTGTTCACCGACCTTGCCGAGAAAGCCGGGGCCAACCCGCGTGGCCGCCAGCATCACAATTTCCATGAGATGGATGAGGCCTGTCACCGAATGGCGGTGGGCCTGCAACCCACCACCTACATTCCGCCTCACCGTCACCTGGGGGAAAACAAGGCCGAAACCTTGCTGGTACTCAAAGGGCGTCTTGGCCTGCTGATTTTCGACGAGTCCGGTAGGGTGGTGCGAAAGCAGGTTCTTCAGGCTGGTGGTGAATGTGTGGGTGTGGATTTGCCGATCGGTGTGTTCCACGGCCTCGTGGTGCTGGAAGCCGACAGCCTGATGTTCGAGTGCAAGGCCGGGCCTTATCGCCCTGTTGGCGAAGGCGAACTCGCACCTTGGGCGCCGCGAGAAGGCGAGCCGGGCGTGGCGGAGTACCAGGCCTGGATGCGCACGCAGTTCGATTGATCCCCCCTTTCCCTGTAGGAGCGAGCTTGCTCGCGATGGACGCAAGAACACCGCGGAGCATCAGGTTTCCCGCGTTACCGTTGACGTCCGTCGCGAGCAAGCTCGCTTCTACAGGGGGGATGCGTTTACTTTTGGAGCCCGTCATGAGCCCTTTGATCCGCTGCTGCACCGCCCTGTTGCTGACCCTCAGCCTGCCCCTGGCGGCGGCGCCGGCGCCGATGCACGCGCAGTTCCTGCCCCCCGATGATCTGACCTTGCGCGACGCCGAGCCGGAACAGCAACAACTGTTGCAGGTCACCGAGTATTCGGTGGTGGTCGGCAGCCAGCGCCAGTCCAATCAGCAACCGATTCCGGTCACCTCGCCGTTGTTGATTCGCCTCAAGGGCAAATCCCTGAACAAGGGCGCGACCATCACCCAGGTGCTGGTCAACTTCGATGGCGAAAGCAAAAGCCTGAAAAAGCCGATCTACGACGACAAGAGCAAAACCCTGACGCTGTTCTACCCGCTGGCGCAGTACCGTGTGGTCGTCGACCTGTTGCGCAATGAAACCGTGTATTGCCAGTTCCTGAGCTACGCCAATGGACACGTGTGGGCTGATTTGCACACCGGCGCCGTGCGTCCGCGTTGAGCCGGGCGGCCAGTGAGGGGTAAACTGCCGTCCCCGTGAAATGTCTGCGAGCTGGAGTCGGCAATGCGTAAAGATAAGAAGCAAGTGATTGGTGACGAGATCGGCGACGAGCAGATCAAGTTGTTTCTCGATTTCGAACCGGTCGATGCCACTTCGCCGTCTCTGCACAAACTGATCAAGGCCTATCGTGGCCTGCGCATCGACGACTTCGAACGTTTCCTGGTGTTCTTCAAGGCCGAAGGCCTGGACTTCGATGGCAAGGACGAGCACGGCAATGATTTTGTCGCGTTGATCAAGGATCAGCGTAACGCCGCTGAGTACATCGAATTGATCAACGCTGCCCGCGGCTGATCCCCTGTAGGAGCGAGCATGCTCGCGATGGAGGGCAACGATGACGCGGGGAGCCTGATGCCCCGCAGTGTTCTGGCGTTCATCGCGAGCATGCTGGCTCCTACAGGTATCGGAGATTGTATTCAGGCATAAAAAAACGCCCCGCTCTCAACGAGAGCGGGGCGTTTTTTATGGGGCTGAATCAAGCGAAGCTTGGGGTTTCGCTGCTTTCTTCAACCAGTTCCAGCGCGACGTTGTTCTGCGCGTTGATCTTGCGATACAGCGCAGCGTCGGTTTCCAGGACTTTTTCACGGGCCGGGAAGATTTCCGCCAGTTTGGCAGCCCACTCGCCGGAGGCCTTGCCCGGGAAGCATTTTTCAATCAGCTCCAACATGATCGAAACCGTCACCGAAGCACCCGGCGAAGCGCCGAGCAGTGCCGCCAGGGAACCGTCTTTGGCGGCGACCAGTTCGGTGCCGAACTGCAGGATGCCGCCTTTTTTCGGGTCCTTCTTGATGATCTGCACCCGTTGGCCGGCCACTTCCAGGCGCCAGTCTTCGGCTTTGGCTTCGGGGTAGAAGCGACGCAGGGATTCCAGGCGCTGCTCCATCGATTGCATCACTTCACTGACCAGGTACTTGGTCAGGTCCATGTTGTTTTTCGCCACGGCGAGCATCGGGCCGATGTTGCCGGCCCGAACCGACATGGGCAGGTCCATGAACGAACCGTGCTTGAGGAACTTGGTGGTGAAACCGGCGTACGGTCCGAACAGCAGGGATTTCTTGCCGTCGACCACGCGAGTGTCCAGGTGCGGCACGGACATCGGCGGCGAACCCACGGCGGCTTGGCTGTACACCTTGGCCTGGTGGTGCTTGACCACTTCCGGGTTGTCGCAACGCAGCCACTGGCCACTGATCGGGAAGCCACCGAAGCCTTTGCTTTCCTCGATGCCCGATGCCTGCAGCAGCGGCAGAGCCGCGCCGCCCGCGCCGAGGAACACGAATTTGGCGTCGACTTCACGGGTGTTGCCGCTGTTGACGTCCTTGATGCTGACGGTCCAACCGCCATTGTTGCGCTTCAGGCCGGTGACGCGCTTGCAGTACTTGACCTGGGCATCGGGCGCGCTGGTCAGGTGCTTGAGCAACTGGTTGGTCAGTGCGCCGAAGTTGACGTCGGTGCCATTGATGACGCGGGTGGCGGCGAGGACTTCGTCCTTGTCGCGGCCAGGCATCATCAATGGCATCCATTCGGCCATCATGGCCTTGTCTTCGGTGTACTCCATGTCGGCGAAAGCGTGATGCTTGCTCAGCACCTTGAAGCGTTCCTTGAGGAACGACACGCCGCTGTCGCCCTGGACGAAGCTCAGGTGCGGAACCGGACTGATAAAGGATTTGCACGAGCCGAAGGTGCCTTTTTTGGTCAGATAGGACCAGAACTGCTTCGACACTTCGAACTGGGTGTTGATGTGCACGGCTTTCTTGATGTCAACGACGCCGTCAGCGCCCTGTGGCGTGTAGTTGAGCTCACACAGCCCGGCGTGACCGGTACCGGCGTTGTTCCACGGGTTGGAGCTCTCCGCGGCACCGGAATCCATCAGCTCGACGACTTCCAGCTTGATCGCGGGGTCGAGCTCTTTGAGCAGTACGGCCAGGGTGGCACTCATGATGCCGGCCCCAACAAGTACTACGTCGACTGCTTCGTTATGCGCCATTTAACGCGTCTCCAAAATCTGCAGCACCAAATTGTCGGCATGGCTGCCAGGAGTGACGGGGCGTGTCAATGATGCCCCAAGGTACCCATGGCAGTATCGCCATGTCCGAATCTTCGCAATTTATCGCAACTTCGACGGACGCTACCGGCCGGGTCAATGAGGTCTATGAACTCATTTCGACGCGCGACTGGCAATTCGACTTATGGTCGAGACATCCGTTTGTGCAACCAAATCCGTAGCGGACAGGCTTCAGGCTCCGGTGTTCGAGGCGTACTCGGTCCTGTGTCGTTGGGCTGTTCCAGACGCTAATGGTGCATATTCAGACGCAAAACTATTCATTTGCTCGCCACACTCTTGTGAAGTTGTGAAAACCCGTTTTTTTCACGCTCTTTTGAAGACGTGAACCTCAAAAAAGGGCTGTCCCAGCCTGGCACCGCGCCCGGATGGATGGCCGTCGTGCCAGGCACGACGGACAAAACGGGCAAACAGCTCAGTGACCGAGCGTAATGACAGCTCTGCAGATTCGCGAAAAGAAGGGATTGCCAAGGAACAGCAAGCGCGCCAGCTTCACTCGATCTGTGTGGGCGGCTCTCTGTGGGGCGGTGCGGGGTGCCAATGCCGGAGGCGTTGACGATGCTGCGAGGCCCGATCAGGAGACGTCCTTATAATCGGGGGGAGATTGTATCTAAGAAACGCAGGGAAATGGGCGTGTTTAATGACTTTTATTAGGCGTCTGGTCAGATGGCCAACAGTGGCTGCGTGCGGGCACGCGGTTGGCGCTGGCTGACGCGGGCGCTGACGGGCAGGGGCTGGTGCAACCAATTGAGGCGGATTTCCTCGATTTCGACCCAGCCTTCACCCAGTGGCTGCAGATTGCACTGTTTGAACGCCTGGCAGTGGCCGTTGCGGTCGAGCAGGGCGAAGCAGCGAGGCAGCGGGCGGCGTGCGAACAATGAAGTCAGGAAACGCATGGCCATGTACCTTGAGGTGGATTGCTGTGGAGATTGTCCAAAAAACGTGACGTGCAAGTGTATGAAGGGTGAAATCTGTGTGACAGGCGCCGAATCCGAAGGCCTTGTCGGACTTTTCAGTGATTGTTGCGCTGGTTCGCCGCGCTGGCGCACCGCTATACTGCCGACCTGTTTGTGCCTGATTCTGGAGAGAAGAGCATGTTGCAACGCTTGTTGTTCGGTTTGATCACTGTAACCAGCTTGACGCTGGCTGGCTGCGCCCACAGCCCGCAACAACTCAATCCGGAGCCGAAGCTGACCGCTCAGCTGGCACCGGTCGGCCATGGCCAGCCAGTGGTGGTGCGCGTGGTGGACGGTCGTCCGTCGCCGACCCTGGGCACCCGCGGCGGCCTGTACCCTGAAACCAGCGCGATCACCGTGCAGGGGGCACAGATTCTGCCGAAGTTGCAGGCCCAGGCCGAAGCGGCCGTGCGCCTGTTGGGCTTCACTCCGACGTCCAACGCGCTGAACGCCCCACAACTGACCGTGACCCTGGCCGAGCTGAAGTACCAGTCGCCGAAGGAAGGCATGTACGTGACCGAGGCGACCATCGGCGCGACCTTCCGCTCCGACGTACAGAACGCCAACCGCCGCTACAGCGGTCGTTACGGCGCTTCACTGGATCAGCGCTTTGGCATGGCGCCGAACCAGGAAACCAACACCAAGCTGGTCAGCGACGTATTGAGCGATGCGTTGACGCGCCTGTTCAAGGACCCGACCGTGGGGCAGATCCTCGGCGAGTAATTGCTTGCCTGATGCAAAAAAGCCCGGTGCCAGTGATGGTCCCGGGCTTTTTCATTAGGGGTAGTTGCCCGCGATGGCGGTTTATAGCCGCCACTCAGTTCAAGCCGCCTCGCAGTAAAAATCCAGCACGCTCACGCCAGTGAGCAAGTCCGTCTCGGGCAAGTCCGCATGTTGATGCCCACCCAGTGCGCAGTACACCAGCCAATGGCGATCCTGAACGTTGAAGGCGAGGCTGCCCACCAGCGTTTGTTGTTCGTCACTTTGGGCGACGAGGTAGAGACGATCCTGATTTTCGGCGTGCAACATGACAATGTCCGTGTCGGTTTTGGTCGGGCGAAAGGTTGGCGCATTCAGATGACGAAGCCGTGACGCAGGGCAGGAATCTGCCAAATGGTGCGTTATTTGTCGTAAAACTTCGGCAGCACGCACGTCTTTCGGTAGAATTCGCGCCGCAACCGTCGATCCGACGCCTGCCACGCTTGTTTTGTCCGAGGTTCGTGATGTCGCTTCACTTGATGACGCTGTTAACCGCCCATCCCGCCAAACTGATCAACCTTCTGGCCTTGCTGTTTGCCTGCCCCGGCAGCTGGCTGCTGCACGCCACCCGTCGTCGTGAACTGCGCGCGCAGGCCAGTCTGGTGGCGCAGCGTCAGAGCCGTCCAAGTGAAGAGCCAATCATGGATTGGGCGACCTTGCGCATGAACCGGTTTTTCTACCGCTTCGGTTTTGCCTGCCTGGGCTTGGCGTTGCTGGTGTCGTGGATCAGCACGCGGGTCTGATGGTCTGATCCAGGTAACCCCCATGAAAAACGGCGCCCGAGAGCGCCGTTTTTCATGTCCAGCCCCCTACAACGGTAAGCCGGCTTTCACCCGGTACTGATTGCGCACGGGCGTCGCGTATTGCAGGACCAAAAACGGACGGTGCTCTTCGGGACAAGCGTCAAGGCGCTCTTGCCATTGTGCCTGGGCCTTGGCCAGCTCATCGGCGGCAAATACCTGGGAAGCGCTCGGCACCTGCAACTGCGGGTCGGCGTCCTGCCATTGCTCGTAAGCCAGGTAATGCACCGGGAACAGGCGATAACCGCCGAGGATTTGTTTGTCCATTTCGACTGCCAATTGCTTGGTGTCTTCGAACAACTCGGTGATGGGCGCCGCGAAGTTGACGTGCACCCGGCCCTTGTAGCCGGTGATGCCCTTGGCGATGCTCACATCGTCCTCGCCAGGCGCCTTGGTGTAGCTGCCGGTCGTGGCGCGGATATACAACTCACGGGCCTTGGCCTGGTCGCACGGGTCGTATTCGTAGCTGATCGACACCGGGGTCAGGTTCAGCGAGCGGATGACTTCGCCGAACGGCTCGTCTTTGCGGCTCATATGGAACATCTTGAGGATCGCCGACTCGGTACGGTCATCGCCGTCCTTGGCCCGCCCTTCGGCCTGGGCGATCCAGATCGAAGCGCAATCGTTGCGGATCGAGTGGTTGATATAGGCGGACAACAATTGGTAAGCCGCCATTTTTTCCCGGCGCCCGGTAATCGAGCGATGCACGATGAAGCTCTTGTTCAGGCGCATCAGGTCGCTGACGAAAGGTTTTTGCAGCAGGTTGTCGCCAATGGCAATGCGCGGTGTCGGCAGGCCGGCGTGGTACACGGCGTAGTTGACGAAGGCCGGATCCATCACGATGTCGCGGTGGTTGGCAATGAACAGGTAGGCACTGCCGGACTTGAACTGCTCGACGCCGGTGTAGGTCACTCCATCCGTGGCGCGGTCGATGGTGTGGTCGACGTAATACTCGACCTTGTCTTGCAGGGTGGCCACCGAATTGACGCCCGCGAACTCACGGCGCAGGCGGCGGGCGATAAGCGGTTTGAGCATCCAGCCCAGCGCGCCGGCAAAACGCGGAAAGCGGAAGTGGGTGAGGATATCTAGAAACGCCTTGTCGCTGAGCAAACGTGCCAGCACCGCTGGTACTTCGCTATCGTCGTAAGGTCGGATGGCATCGAATTCGCCCATCATGCTCTCTTGTTGGAAACGGCTAGTGTAAGTAAAGGTTTTGATCGAAAACCGGCGGGGCACGGTCTGAAAAAGTAGTCAGACACCAATAGCCCTGCAAATAGACCGGCGATTATACGCACAAGTCACCCTGGAGACCGCGATGCTGGAAACCGAACGCTACGAATGCCCGTATTGTGGAGAAGAAGCCGAAGCGGTGCTGGATTTGTCCGGCGGCGATCAGACCTACATCGAGGATTGCCCGGTGTGCTGCAGGCCCATCACCTTTGTGCTGCAGACCGATGGCCACGAATGGATGCTTGAAGTTCACAGCGAAAACGAATGAAGGGGCGCTCCATGCGGCGAATCTATGAGCCTGAAAACCTGATGGAGGGCGAGCTGCTCAAGAGCATGCTCGCCAGTGAAGGCATCGAGGCGCATCTGGCCGGGCGGGATTTGCTCGGTGGCAGCGGCGAACTGCCGATCTTCGGTCTGTTGGGGTTATCGGTCGAGGATGATCAGGCGGACAATGCCCGAGCGTTGATCGCTGCGTACAATGCGGCCCTGCCGCTGCCCGGCGATGAACCGGACAGTTTTCCCGGCACGCTGGTCTGTTAGGCTGGCGAGCGTTTTCTCAAGAGTCCTGTTACCCCATGTGTGGACGTTATGCCCTGTTCCGCTGGAATCCCGCTTTCGCGGCCCTGCCTGGCTTCCCTGCCGATCAGCAGGCCCAGTGGAACATTTCCCCCAATGATTCGGTATTGATGCTGCGTGCCGGTGCGGACGGTCAGCGCGAGCTGGCGCGCGCGCGCTGGGGGCTGACGCCGCCGTGGTTGACCGACCTGTCGCGCACTCCGGCCCACGCCCGCGCTGAAACCGTGGCCGAGCAACCGATGTTTCGCCAGGCCCTGCGTGAACGCCGCTGTCTGTTACCGGCCAACGGCTTTTACGAATGGCGCGGTGGCACTCGCAAACGCCCGTATTGGCTGACGCCTGGGGAGGGTTCTTCACTGTTTTTTGCTGCGGTCTGGGAAGCCTATCCCGTCCAGGAACAGGTGTGGTTGAGCACGGCGGTGATCACCCAGCCGGCGGCGAGCCAGCGTCGTCCGTTGATTCTCGATGCGGCGGGGCAGCAGGCCTGGCTGGATCCAGAGACGCCCCTGCATGTGTTGCAAGGGTTGTTGGCCAGCGAGCCGGTTCCATTGCGCGAGCGGGTGCTGGCCAACCTGGTGAATGATCCGAAGCTCAATGGCCCGGAGTGCCTGACCCCGGCTTGATGGGGTGTCAGGTCCGGCCTCCATCGCGAGCAAGCTCGCTCCCACAGGGTTTTTGTATCAGCTGGAGAATTTGGCTACGACACACAACCTGTGAGAGCGGGCTTGCCCGCGATGGGGCCCTTGAATCAAACCTTGAACTGATTGATCAACCGCCGCTGCTGCTCAGCCAATTTGGTCAAGCCCGCACTCGCCGCGCTCGATTCATCGGCTCCGCCCGCCACTTCACCGGCCACCTGGCCGATGTTGATCACGTTGCGGTTGATGTCATCGGCCACCGCACTCTGTTCCTCGGCGGCGCTGGCGATCTGTGTGTTCATGTCATTGATCACTGACACGGCCTGGGTAATCGCATCCAGCGCTTCGGCTGCCTTGGCCGCCTGTTGCACGCTTTCGTCGGTGCGGCTCTGGCTGTCTTCCATCACGCGCACCACGTCCCGCGTGCCCTGTTGCAGTTGCTGGATCATGGTCTGGATTTCTTCGGTGGCCTTCTGGGTTTTCTGCGCCAGATTGCGCACCTCATCGGCTACCACGGCAAAGCCGCGGCCCTGTTCCCCGGCTCGCGCCGCTTCGATGGCGGCATTCAACGCCAGCAGGTTGGTCTGTTCGGCGATGCCACGGATGGCGGTGAGGATGGCGTTGATGTTCTCGCTGTCCTTGGCCAGCGCTTGTACAACGTTCACCGCCTTGCCGATTTCCACCGCCAGCACGCCGATCGAGTTCGACGTGTCCTGCACGATCTGCTTGCCCTGGGCCGCCGACTGGTCGGCATGACTGGCGGCTTGCGCTGCCTGGGTGGCGTTGCGCGCCACATCCTGGGCCGTGGCGGTCATTTCATGCACCGCGGTAGCCACCTGATCGATCTCGACCATCTGCTTCTGCACGCCGATGTTGGTGCGGATGGCAATGTCGGCGGTGTGTTCCGAGGAGTCGCTGACACTCTGCACCGAACTGACGACCTGGGTGATCATCGCCTGCAATTTGGCGAGGAACGTGTTGAAGCCGTTGGCAATCGAGCCCAGTTCATCGGCGCGATCACTGGTCAGGCGGCGGGTCAGGTCACCTTCACCCTTGGCGATGTCGTCGAGCATGGCCACCATTTGTTTGAGTGGGCGTGCAATGCCGTGGCCCACGAGCCAGATCACCAGCAGGCCGATGCCCGCAACCAGCAGGCCAACCATGGCCATGCCAAAGGTGTCGGATTTGCGTTGAGCATTGAGGTCGGCCTGCAGTTTTTGCAGGTCGGCCATGACCGCGTCCAGCGGCAGTTGCAGCATCAGCGTCCAGCGAGCATCGGTCTGGCCAATGCCGAACGGCAGGTATAACTCGATCCGGCCCTGAGTCTTGTCGACACTGTAAGTCACCTCGCCGCGTTTGAGATTGGCCATGTTGGCCACCTGCTGGCTGTCGAGGATGTCGCTGACTTTTTCGCCGAACTTGCTCGGGTCCTTGGTATAGGCAACGATCCGGCCATTGCCGCCGATCAGTGCCATTACGCCGGAACCGTTGTACAACTTCTGGTTGGCGCCCAGGAGCATGTCCTGGATGAAGTTCACCGACAGGTCGGCGCCGACGATGCCCTGGAAGGCACCATTGAGCATGATGGGTTCAATGAAGGACGCAAGCATGACGATTTTGTCGCCGACCTTGTAGGGGGCCGGATCAATCACGCAGGGCTTTTTGGTTTCTTTCGAGCACAGGTAGTACTCGCTGGCGCGCACCCCTGTGGACAGGGTTTTCTGGTCGTCCACGTCCACCAGCTTGTCCAGCCCCAGGCTGCCATCGGCGTTGCGGTACCACCATGGCAGGAAACGACCGTTGGCGGGGTCGATGCCCACCACCTGCGTGCCGACGTAGGCCGCATCATTGCGGTCCAGTACGTTTTGTTCCCAGGCAATGTAGGTGCCGAGAATTTTCGGATTTTTTGCGACGTTTTCCCTGATGAGGCTGATCAGTTGCTCACGGTTCAGGCTCAGTTGCGGCTGACCGTCGGTGCCTGGCGTGCCGATCAGGGCGTTGACTCGCACCAGCCCGCCGGCGATCAGCAAGGGCGCCTCGAGTTCACGCTGGATCTGGGAGACCTGGGTTTGCACGAGGGACGTCAAGCGCTGCTCGATGACTTGCTCGAATTGCGCCTGGGTTCGCTCCTGGACCATGACCTGGGTGCGGGCACCGGAAAACAGCGTATACAGCACCAGCGCGGCGACTACGCTGAGAACGATGGCACCGGCGAGCGCTGCCACGGAAAACTGGATCGACTTGAATTTCATGAGGGCTCCACCCGCAAGAGGACGTCTGCGGTGATGTATCGGCCTGGACTTGAAGCGCCATAAGCGGGGAGCGACGAAATGACTCTTTCTGATGGATCAGTGTCGTATTTGAATCATTGCTGGGTGTGGCGATGGTAGGAGTGTGAATTTTTTCCTACGGCACAGGCTTCATCTGAAATGTTTGCTTGTGTGTCTGTTGTATCTGGCGCCAATACAAATGGGCGCCTAGGATAGCCGGCAAGTTTTCAAGGAGTGTGTTGATGAACAAAACATTGGTTGTGTGTGCTCTGAGTGCGGGCCTGTTGCTCGCCGGGTGTCAGTCGGTCAACACCACCAGCGGCGGTGCCGTGGGTGTCGAGCGCAAGCAGTACATGTTCAGCATGTTGTCCACGGACGAGGTCAACCAGATGTATGCCCAGTCTTACCAGAAGACCGTGGGCGAGGCGAGCAGTCAGGGCGTGCTGGACAAGACCAGTGCCGAAGCCAAGCGTGTCCAGGCGATAGCCAATCGACTCATTGCCCAGGCACCGGTTTTCCGTCCGGATTCGGCGCAGTGGAAATGGGAGGTCAACCTGATCAAGAGTGACGAGCTCAACGCCAACTGCGGGCCTGGCGGCAAGATCATTTTCTACACCGGGTTGATCGACAGCCTGAAGCTGACCGACGATGAAATCGCCGCGGTCATGGGGCATGAAATCGCCCACGCCCTGCGCGAGCACGGTCGTGAAGCCATGTCCAAGGCTTACGGTATCGAAATGGCCAAGCAGGGCGCGGGTGCCTTGCTCGGTCTGGGCCAGGACAGCCTGGCTCTGGCCGACACCGTCGCGAACTACGGCATGACACTGCCGAACAGCCGCGCCAATGAAAACGAAGCGGATCTGATCGGCCTGGAACTGGCGGCTCGCGCCGGCTACAACCCGAATGCGGCGATCACCTTGTGGAACAAGATGAGCAAGGCTTCGGAAGGGTCTCCACCAGAGTTCATGAGCACTCACCCGAACTCCAGCAGCCGGATCGCGTCCCTGCAAGCGGCGATTCCGAAGGTGATGCCGTTGTACGAGAAGGCGCCGAAGTCTTGATGGATCCCCTGTAGGAGGGAGCTTGCTCGCGATAGAGGTGTTTCAATTAACGACAATGTCGCCTGATCCACCGCAATCGCGGGCAAGCCCGCTCCCACAGGTTGCGGTGTGAAACACGAATTGCGCAGACGCCCGTGAACCCTGTGGGAGCGGGCTTGCCCGCGATGGGGTCACCGAAGTAACGCGCATTTATCGCTCTAGCGCGTCAAACCCACCCGCTACTTTGCATCGCCTTATATACCGCGACCACCGCCAGGATGAAGAACGCCGAGGCCGCCAAACGACGGATCAGGGTCAACGGCAGTTTCTCGGCAGCAAAGTTACCCGCCAATACCACCGGCACGTTGGCAATCAGCATGCCCACGGTGGTACCGATGATCACCAGCCACAATTCCGGGTATTGCGCAGCGAGCATGACCGTCGCGATTTGCGTCTTGTCGCCGATCTCCGCCAGGAAGAACGCAATCAGCGTCGTCAGGAATGGCCCGAACTTGCGCGTGGTGCTGGCTTCGTCGTCGTCCATCTTGTCTGGCACCAAGGTCCAGAGCGCGGTCGCGGCGAAGCTGGCGGCGAGAATCCAGTGCAGCATTGCATCCGAGAAGAAGCTGCCGAACCAGGCCCCGACTGCACCGGCGGCTGCGTGGTTGGCCAGGGTAGCGGCGACGATGCCGGCGATGATGGGCCACGGTTTACGGAACCGGGCAGCCAGAATCAGCGCGAGCAGTTGCGTCTTGTCGCCGATTTCGGCCAAGGCAACGATTGCGGTGGGAACGAGAAGTGAATCCAGCATCAGGGTTTTCCTAAGGGGCGGGTCGACACGGCTATGACACGTACAGCCTTCCCGCCCCGGGTAAGGTGTGCGTGTCATAGGTCTTGTCAAACCCTGCGCTCCGTCTGATGCGGAGGCTTGGGTCGCATGCGCCATGGTCTGAGGACCAAGTATGTTGACGCATGCCGGACGAGCGTGGCGCTCGTGGGAGACTACTCCCCTAGGACGGAGCGGATTCTGCCTAGGCAAATCCGATTGGGCAAGCCCCTTTTTTTAAAGACGCGTCAGCTGCGCTTGGCCCGGTAGATGCGGAAACCCTGTCCTTCGGCTTTGATCGCACACACGCCCAGGTGCTCTTCGATCAGTGGCTGGTACTTGAGGAAGCTGTTGGCAACCAAGCGGAGTTCGCCGCCGTATTTCAGGTGTTTCGCTGCTTTTCTCAGCAAGTTCTCGGTAGCGTGATAGTTGGTGTGCACCCCGACATGGAACGGTGGATTGCTCAGAATCGCACTCAGGCCCATGGGGGCCGCATCGATACCGTCACCGGTAATCACCTCGGCGTCGAGGCCGTTGGCCGCCAGGGTCAGGCGACTGCTGGCCGTGGCAAATGCATCGACGTCCAGCAAGGTCACCTGGTTGTCCGGGTAGCGACGCTTGATCGCAGCGCCCAGCACACCGGCGCCGCAACCGAAGTCCAGTAAATGGCCGCTCGGTAACTTATCAAGGTGCTCCAGCAGCATCGCGCTGCCGCGATCCAGTCGGCCGTGACTGAATACACCCGGCAGGCTGACGACGGTCAGCGGGCCTTCATCCAATGGCAGTTCGTAGGTTTGCGCCAGGCTTTCCAGGGACTTGGCCGCAGGCGCGTTCGCCACCGTGACCTGCCAGAGTTGGCAATGCCGCGCACTGTCGAGCTTGCGCGGCTTGCCGAACGGGTTCAGTTGCTTGGCTGCACCTTCGATGCCGCTGCGCTTTTCACCCACAAGAAACAGCTCTTTCCCGGCCAGACGCGAGGCGAGGGCGTTGAGCAGATAGTCGGTCAGGTCCCGGGCCTTGGGCAGAAACAGCACGGCAGCATCGAACTCACGTTCCGGGGCGCTTACGCCGAAATGGCTGCGCCCGGGGAAGCGGGCCTCCAGAGCGGCCTGATCGCCGGCATGCCAGCACCAGCCGTGAGCGTCGGGCAGGCGCCCGAGCAAATCGTCGGCGGGCAAACCCGCCAGCAATACAGCACCCTGGAATAACTCGGCCTGACGAAGCAGTACTTCACTGCGCGGATCCATATTCTGCTCCCTGAAAAAAGTGCGGCAGTTTATCAACTGACGACCCGCAGTGCCTTACCGCTGAAGTACCCCAAGGCGTTTTCGGTCAGTTGTCCAACGATGCGCTGGCGCGCTTCGCGACTGCCCCAGGCGTTGTGCGGGGTGACGATCAGCCTCGGGATATCGGCGGCCAGCAACGGATTGCCCGCGGCTGGCGGCTCGACGCTGAGCACGTCCGTGGCCGCACCGCCGAGGTGGCCGTCGCGCAAGGCGTCGGCCAGTGCCTGTTCATCGATCAAGCCACCGCGCGCGGTATTGACCACGAACGCGCCCGGCTTCATCGATGCCAGCTCGCGGGCACCGATGAAGTGGCGGGTGTGTTCATTGAGCGGGCAGTGCAAGGTCAGTGCATCGACCTGCGGCAGCAGTTGGTCCAACGGCAAGCGATCCGGGCGAGCAGGGCGACCTGGAATCTGGCCGAGCAGCACACGCATGCCGAACGCCTCGGCCAATCGGGCAACGGCGCCACCGAGTTCGCCGTGTCCGAGCAGGCCGAGGGTTTTGCCCTCCAGTTCGACGATCGGGTAGTCGAGCAGGCAAAACTGCCTGGCTTGTTGCCAACGACCTTCACCGACGGCCTTCTGGTAGTCGGCCAGGCGCGTGGCCAGGTTGAGCAGCAACATGATCGTGTGCTGCGCCACCGACGGCGTGCCGTAGCCCTGGCAGTTGCAGACGGTCACGCCATGGGCGCGGGCGGCCGCGAGGTCGACGTTGTTGGTGCCAGTGGCGGTAATCAGGATCAGCTTCAGGTCGGGGCTGGCAGCAATGGCGGCGGCGTCGATCAGGATCTTGTTGCTGATGGCGACGGTCGCGCCCTTGAGGCGTTCGGCGACCTGTTCCGGCGCGGTCTGCGCGAAGAGCTCCAGTTCGTCGAAACAATCGCGCAAGGGGGAGAGGTCCAGGTCACCGAGGTCGAGCGATGGATGGTCAAGGAAAACGGCGCGGCAAAAGTTCGTCATCAACTGTACCTTTTGTGCATTGAACTGAAGGCGTAATCTGCCGAGCCTACCAGATAGAAACAAATGGTTACTCCCTGCCGACCTACATTGTAGGAGCGAGCTTGCTCGCGATAGCGTTGTGTCAGTTAACGAAAATATCGCCTGGCCCACCGACATCGCGGGCA
This sequence comes from Pseudomonas sp. S2_C03, assembly GCF_054668405.1. Classification (NCBI taxonomy): domain Bacteria; kingdom Pseudomonadati; phylum Pseudomonadota; class Gammaproteobacteria; order Pseudomonadales; family Pseudomonadaceae; genus Pseudomonas; species Pseudomonas sp. S2_C03. The sequence continues at coordinate 79,705 of NZ_CP162766.1, forward strand.
AGCCCGCTCCTACAGGGGTCATAGTTTTTTCGACCGATCACCTCGAGGTATTCCCTTGTACTGGACAGAATTCCTGACCGTCGCCCTTATCCATCTGCTGGCCGTTGCCAGCCCCGGCCCGGACTTTGCCGTTGTGGTGCGCGAAAGCGTGACCCACGGCCGACGCGCCGGCACCTGGACCGCACTGGGCGTGGGTACGGCGATTTTCCTGCACGTTGGTTATTCTTTGCTCGGGATCGGTCTGATCGTGTCCCAGTCGATCGTGCTCTTCAACGCCTTGAAATGGGCCGCCGCCGCCTACTTGCTGTACATCGGCTTCAAGGCCTTGCGGGCGCAACCGGCCAAACCCGTGGCGGATGATCTGCACAAGGAAGCGGGTGAGCGCACTGCCCGTGGCGCCTTTACTTCGGGCTTCGTGACCAACGGCCTGAACCCGAAGGCCACCCTGTTTTTCCTGTCATTGTTCACCGTGGTCATCAACCCGCACACGCCGCTGTCGGTGCAGGCCGGTTATGGGGTTTACCTTGCCGTCGCCACGGCGAGCTGGTTCTGCCTGGTGGCCATGCTGTTCAGCCAGCAGCGCGTGCGCGCCGGTTTCGCCCGCATGGGTCACTGGTTCGACCGCACCATGGGCGCCGTGCTGATCGCCATTGGCGTAAAACTGGCGTTCACCGAAATGCACTGACCCACCGCCTCTTCCCTGTAGGAGCAGCCGGTCGACGCTCCTACAGGATGGGTGTTCAAGTCGTTGAATGCTGGCGCAAAGCTAGCATTTAGGCGGCTCTGCAAATCATTCCTTTGGCTGATTTGGCCGGCGTGCAAGGGCACTAGAGTGCTAGCTTTCAGCCACGACCGTGCAGTCAGAAAAGGGATTCTTATGTTGCAGACTCGCGTTATCCCCCCAGCCGAAGGCGCTTACCAGTATCCATTGCTGATCAAACGGCTGCTGATGTCCGGGGCTCGCTACGAGAAAACCCGCGAGATCATTTACCGCGACCAGCTGCGCTACACCTATCCAACTCTGATCGAACGTGTCGCACGCCTGGCCAACGTGCTGACCGAGGCGGGTGTGAAGGCGGGTGATACCGTGGCGGTGATGGACTGGGACAGCCATCGTTACCTGGAGTGCATGTTCGCCATCCCGATGATCGGCGCGGTCATACACACCATCAACGTGCGCCTGTCGCCGGAGCAGATTCTCTACACCATGAACCATGCCGAGGACCGCTTCGTGCTGGTCAACAGCGAGTTCGTGGGGCTCTACAATGCCGTGGCCGGGCACCTGACCACGGTCGAGAAAACCGTCCTGCTGACCGACCTGCCGGAAAAGACTGCCGACCTGCCGAACCTGGTGGGTGAGTACGAGCAGTTGCTGGCGGCTGCGAGCACGCGCTACGACTTCGAGGATTTCGACGAAAACTCGGTGGCCACCACCTTCTACACCACCGGCACCACCGGCAATCCCAAGGGCGTGTATTTCACCCATCGGCAACTGGTGCTGCACACCATTGGCGTGTCGACCATCATGGGCGCCATCGACAGCGTTCGCCTGCTGGGTACCAACGACGTGTACATGCCGATCACCCCGATGTTCCATGTGCATGCCTGGGGCTTGCCGTATGTCGCGACGATGCTCGGCCTCAAGCAGGTGTATCCCGGCCGCTATGATCCTGAATACCTGGTGGAGCTGTGGCGCAAGGAAAAGGTCACCTTTTCCCACTGCGTGCCCACCATCCTGCAAATGCTTCTGAATGCCAAGGCGGCGCAGGGCACGGATTTCGCGGGCTGGAAAATCGTCATTGGCGGCAGCGCGTTGAATCGCGCGCTGTATGAAGCGGCGAAGGCCAGGGGCATTCAATTGACTGCCGCGTATGGCATGTCGGAAACCGGGCCGCTGGTGTCGTGCGCACACCTCAATGACGAACTGATGGCGGGCACCGAAGACGAACGCACCACCTATCGAATCAAGGCCGGTGTGCCAGGCCCCCTGGTGGAGGCGGCAATCGTGGATTGCGACGGCCATTTCCTGCCCGCCGATGGTGAAACCCAGGGTGAATTGGTCCTGCGAGCCCCTTGGCTCACCGAAGGCTACTTCAACGAGCCACAGAAGGGCGCCGAGCTCTGGTCCGGGGGCTGGTTGCATACCGGAGACGTGGCGACGCTGGACAGCATGGGCGTGATCGACATCCGCGACCGGATCAAGGACGTGATCAAGACTGGTGGCGAGTGGATCTCCTCCCTGGACCTCGAAGACTTGATCAGTCGCCACGCAGCGGTACGCGAAGTAGCAGTGGTGGGCATCGCCGACCCGCAGTGGGGTGAGCGTCCGTTTGCCTTGCTGGTGATCCGCGACGGCCATGCCATCGGGGCCAAAGAGCTCAAGGAACACCTCAAGCCCTTCGTCGAGCTGGGGCACCTGAGCAAGTGGGCCATCCCGAGCCAGATCGCCCTTGTTACTGAAATTCCCAAGACCAGTGTCGGCAAGCTGGACAAGAAGCGCATCCGCCTCGACATCACCGAATGGCAGGCGAACAACAGCACCTTCCTCTCGACGCTTTAACCCTCCCTTGGCGTGCCCGAAAGGGCGCGCCAGCCCCACCAAGCAAGCGCTTGGCTTGTCAAATCCGAATTTTCAGCCATCCTTCCCCTGCCGACAGGGGTCGGCCTGGCGAAAGGACTGTTCCAGAGTGGCTGGCAGCTCAAATCACACTTTAGAGGGATCAAGCTCTACTACCTGCTGGCTATAGTCCGCTCAAGGATTTTTAAGAACGGGGCACACGCACAAGACGGGGCGATGCAACTTTGGAGTGACTTCGGGAGGCCTTTGGCGCCCGGTCAACCAGGCGTTTTTAAAAGTACTCACTGCCATAACAATAATGCACATGGAGTAGCGTCGATGACATCAGCAAACCAGTTCTGGCGCCGGGCGAAACTGCCTCTGGCTGTCAGTCTTGCCTCCACGCTCGCCGGGCCCGCATTCGGCGTCAGTTTCAACATCGGTGAAATCGAAGGTCAGTTCGACTCGTCGCTGTCGATTGGTGCCAGTTGGTCGACCGAGAGCGCCAACAAGAACCTCATCGGCGTCAACAACGGTGGTCGTGGCCTGTCGCAGACCTCCGACGACGGTCACCTGAACTTCAAGAGCGGTGACACCTTCTCGAAGATCTTCAAGGGTATCCATGACCTTGAGTTGAAATACGGCGACACCGGTATCTTCGTCCGTGGCAAATACTGGTATGACTTTGAACTCAAGGATGAGAGCCGTCCGTTCAAGGACATCAGCGACAGCAACCGCAAGGAGGGCGCCAAGTCCTCCGGCGGCCAGATCCTCGACGCATTCGTCTATCACAACTACGCGATTGCCGATCAGCCGGGCTCCGTGCGTCTGGGCAAGCAAGTGGTCAGTTGGGGTGAAAGTACCTTCATCGGCGGCGGCATCAACTCGATCAACCCGATCGACGTGTCCGCGTTCCGTCGCCCGGGTGCCGAGATCAAGGAAGGCCTGATCCCGGTCAACATGTTCTACGTGTCCCAGAGCCTGACCGAGAACCTGTCGACCGAGGCGTTCTATCAGCTCGAATGGGACCAGACCGTCGCCGACAACTGCGGCACGTTCTTCTCGCAGCCGGACGTGATTGCCGACGGGTGCGACAATAACCTGGCTGTGCTGCGTACCCGCAACGGTGTCAACAGTTCGCTGGCGGCTGCGGGTTTGCCAGCTGGCGCGCGTAACGCCGTGCTCAACACGCTCGCGGCTCGCGGCGTGAACTGGGGCAGCCCGGATGAAGGCGCGATCGTTCGCCGTGGCCCGGACCGGGATGCCCGCGATAGCGGCCAGTTCGGCGTGTCCTTCAAGTACATGTTCGAGCCGCTGGACACCGAGTTCGGTGCCTATTTCATGAACTACCACAGCCGCGCGCCGATTTTCAGCGGCAAAGGAGCGCCGGCGAGTGCCTATAACGGCGCGGGACTGGTTGGCGCATTGGTCGGTTCAGGTATTCCCCTTGGTACCGCAACTGCGTTGGCTCCATCGTTGCTGCCATTGCAGGTAGCGGGCAACTCCAGCTACTTCGTCGAGTATCCGGAAGACATCCGCCTGTACGGCCTGAGCTTCTCCACCACCTTGCCTACCGGCACCGCGTGGAGCGGTGAGTTCAGCTACCGTCCGAACGCGCCGGTGCAGCTCAACACCACCGACATCCTGTATTCCGGCCTGACCCCGCTGGACCCGCGCGTGTCCGTACTGCAAGGCCGCCCGAATACGGATCAGCACGGCTATCGCCGCAAGGAAGTCAGCCAGCTGCAAACCACCTTCACCCACTTCTTCGACCAAGTGATGGGCGCCGAGCGCCTGACATTGGTGGGCGAGGTGGGCTGGACTCACGTCGGTGGCCTGGAAAGCACCTCCAAAGCCCGTTACGGTCGTGACCCGAGCTACGGCCCTGGTCCATTGCCAGGCGGTCAGTGCCAGGCGTTGAACGCGTCTACCCTGGCCGGTGGCCCGCAAAACAACGTCAGCCGTTACTGCGAAAACGACGGTTTCACCACGACGGATTCCTGGGGCTACCGTGCACGGGCCATCTGGGAATACAACGACGTGTTTGCCGGTGTGAACCTCAAGCCAAACATCGCCTGGCAGCATGACGTCGACGGTTACTCGCCTGGCCCTGGCGGCAACTTCGAGGAAGGCCGCAAGGCGGTCAGCCTGGGTCTGGACGCCGAGTATCAGAACACCTACACCGCGTCGTTGGCCTACACCAACTTCTTCGACGGCAAGTACACCACCGTGGACGACCGCGACTTCGTTGCGCTCAGCTTCGGCGTGAACTTCTAAGCACTGCATTTTCAGGACGAACACACTTATGAAAACAACAAAGAGTCTGTTCCACGTTGGTGTTCTGGGGCTGACACTGCTGGCCTCCAGCGTGATGGCTGCGGTCCCGGCGGCCGAAGCGGACAAGCTGGGCAAGAGCCTGACGCCGATGGGCGCCGAAATGGCGGGTAATGCCGACGGTTCGATCCCGGCCTGGAAGCCAATGGCGAAGAACGCTGGCAGCGTCGACAGCAAAGGTTTCCTGTCCAACCCGTTCGCCAGTGAAAAACCGCTGTTCACCATCACCGCGCAGAACGTCGATCAGTACAAGGACAAGCTGGCACCGGGTCAGTACGCGATGTTCAAGCGTTACCCGGACAGCTTCAAGATGCCGGTGTATACGTCCCATCGCGGTGCCACGGTGCCGGATGACGTGTTCGCCGCCATCAAGAAAAACGCCACCAATACCAAGCTGGTCGGTGGCGGCAACGGTCTGGAAAACTTCGAGACCGCTGTGCCGTTCCCGATTCCGCAGAGCGGTGTCGAGGTGATCTGGAACCACATCACCCGCTACCGTGGCGGCAGCGTGACTCGACTGGTCACCCAGGCCACGCCTCAGGCGAATGGTTCCTTCAGCCTGGTGTACTTCCAGGATCAGTTCGTGTTCCGTGACAAGATGAAGGACTACGATCCAGCCAACCCGGGCAACATCCTGTTCTACTTCAAGCAGAAAGTGACGGCGCCTGCACGTCTGGCCGGTGGTGTACTGCTGGTTCACGAAACCCTCGACCAGGTGAAGGAGCCGCGGGCGGCCTGGGTTTACAACGCCGGGCAACGTCGTGTGCGCCGGGCACCGCAAGTGTCCTATGACGGGCCGGGTACCGCTGCCGATGGCTTGCGCACCTCCGACAACCTGGACATGTACAACGGTGCACCGGATCGTTACGACTGGAAGCTCGAAGGCAAGAAAGAGATGTACATCGCCTCCGACAGCTACAAACTCGACGATCCGACATTGAAGTATGCGGACATCCTCAAGGCCGGGCACATCAACCAGGACCTGGCGCGTTACGAGCTGCGCCGTGTCTGGCATGTGGTCGCCACCCTGAAGGACGGCCAGCGCCACATCTACGCCAAGCGTGACTTCTACATCGATGAAGACACCTGGCAAGCGGCGGTCATTGACCACTACGACGGTCGTGGCCAACTGTGGCGCGTAGCCGAGGCGCATGCCGAGAACTACTACGACAAGCAAGTGCCGTGGTACGCCCTGGAAACCCTGTACGACCTGCAATCGGGCCGTTACCTGGCTCTGGGCATGAAAAACGAAGAGAAGCAGGCGTATGACTTCGGTTTCACCGCCAATACCAGCGACTTCACCCCCGCTGCATTGCGTCAGGAAGGGGTTCGCTAACCTTCACTGAAGAGGCCGCATCCTCGAAAAAAAACCCGACTTGTTCGGGTTTTTTTTTGCTTACACCATTCCTCTGTAGGAGCGAGCACGCTCGCGATGGTCGTCAACGATAACGCTGGCTAACTGATTCCCCGCGTTGTTTGGACTACCATCGCGAGCGTGCTCGCTCCTACAGGTTCAAAGAAACTTCATCCCGCCTTCGTAGACTTTTTGTAGCCATTTGTAGCAATAACCTTCATTCCCTGCGCGTTTACCGCTAGTCTGCAAAAATCTGCAACGCCGCCACCCGCAATCCAAACAAGAGCCGGCCATGACTGATCTGTCCCCCATCCCGGGCCCTGCCAGCGTTTCCGTCGCGACGTTGGACGGACGCTTTTTCCGCCCGCCGTTGCCTGACGGCTACGTCCTGCGGCCGCGTTTATGCGAGCGTTTAAGCGCCGGGCTCGGTGGCAGGTTGTTGCTGGTGTCTGCGCCGGCGGGGTTTGGCAAGAGTTCGCTGGCCGTGGAGTTCTGCCAGGGGTTGCCCGAGCACTGGCAAAGCCTGTGGCTGGGGTTGAGCCCACGGGACAACGACCCGGGCCGGTTTCTTGAACGATTGCTCGAAGGCCTGCAGGACTTTTTTCCGCAGTTGGGTCGCCAGTCCCTCGGCCTGTTGAAAATGCGCCAGCGCCACCAACCCTTCGCCTTCGAGGAATGGCTGGATGGCCTGCTGGACGAGTTGGCGATGCACCTGCTGCCCACCGCGCCGCTGCTGCTGGTCCTTGACGACTACCATCTGGTCCAGGGTCCGGTGCTCGATCGCTGCCTGCAGTTTTTCCTCAATCATCTTCCCGACGGCCTGCTGGTCATGGTCACCAGCCGCCAGCGTCCGGACTGGCATCTGGCGCGCCTGCGCCTGTCCCGCCAGTTACTTGAACTGCACGAGCAAGACCTGCGCCTGACATACGACGAAGCCTCTACGTTGCTCGATCGACACAGCACCTCCCTGCGCGGCGAAGCGCTGGAGAACCTGATCCAGCGCAGCGAAGGCTGGGTCGCCGGCTTGCGGTTCTGGTTGCTGGCGGCTTCCGAGGCCGGCTCCGAAGGTGCGTTGCCGCAATCGCTGAATGGCGGGGAAGGGCTGATTCGCGATTACCTGCTCGAAGAAGTCATCGACTGCCTGCCCGCCGAGGTCCAGGCATTTCTGTACGACACGGCGCCCCAGGAGCGTTTTTGCAGCGAACTGTGCGACGCCATTCGCGAAGCCCATGACAGCGCCGAAATCCTGCGTTTTCTGCTCGCTCACCAGGTGTTCCTGGTGCCACTGGACGAACACGGTCACTGGTTCCGCTATCACCACCTGTTCTCCGACCTGCTGCGCACCCGTCCGACCCGACAGGCCATTGTTCCGGCGGCCAGCCTGCACTTGCGGGCCTGTCGCTGGTTCAACGCCCAGGGGTTGCTCGATGAAGCCGTGGAGCAGGCCTTGCGTGCCGGTCACCTGGACGTCGCGGCGAACCTTGTGCAAAACCTTTCCGAAGAACAACTGTTGGCCGAGCAGAATGTCGGCATGTTGCTGCGCTGGAAAATGGACTTGCCCGACAGCCTGCTGATCAGCACGCCACGGCTGATCGTGCTCTACAGCTGGGCGTTGGGGCTGGCCTGTCAACTGGACGCGGCCGAAGAGCTGGCCAGCCACCTGAGCCGTTTCCTGCCAGCGCCGTCGGCCACCGCGCAGAAATCCATGCTTGCGCAATGGTTGGCCTTGAGCGGGATCATCGCCCGTGGACGCGGCAACCGGGAGTTGACGTTGCTCTACTGCACGGAGGCGTTGGAGAGTCTTCCCGCCAAGCGTTATGGCCAGCGCCTGATGTGTCTGTCGACCCTGTCCAACCTGGCGATAGCCGACAGTGACCTGTGGCGCGCTCGCGGCCTGAACCGCGAATCGCTGGAACTGGCGCAGCGGGTCGGCAATCCGCTGTTCGAAGCCTTGGCCCATTACGACCGCGCCCGAGTGTTGCAGGCCCGGGGCGAAATCCTGCGTTCGCTGGAAGAAGTCCGCCAGGGGCTGCAACGCCTGCAAGGTCTGTCGCCGCAGCGGTTGTATGCAGTCAGGGCGCGACTGACGTTGTACGAAGGGTTTCTACTGGCGCTGCGCCTGCAACCCCAAGCCGCGCGCCAGCGTTTGCAGGCGGGCTTGAGCGAAGCCCGTGCCTGTCGCGACATCAGCGTGTTGATCGGCCACTGCGTAATTGCCCGGATCGAAGGCCGCAGCGGTGAATTCGCCAAGGCTTTCGCCGAATTGGCCGAAGCCGAGCGTCTGATGCACATCTGGGACGTGCCGCCGATCTACTACCTGGCGATGATCACCCTGGTCAAATGCGAGCTCTGGCTGGCGCAGGGGCGTACCGATCTGGCCGAAGCCTGGCTCGCCCGCCTGGGTCAGACCTACAACGGCGAACAGCCGGCGGCGCCGCCGGAGTTTCATCCACAACTGCCGCTGCACATCGAATTGCAGCAGGCTTTGCTGGAGGTCATCCAGGGGCAGCCAATGCTCGCCGAGGGTCGTTTACACGCCCTGCTTGAGCGTGGCGAGCAAACCGGTCACCAATTACTCAGCACCCTGGCGCTGACACAACACATCGAATTGCTGCTCGATACCGGCCGCGAACCTCAAGCCCGACAAGCGTTCGTCCAGGCGCTTGAGGCGGCCAACGGTGGGGCGTTGCAACCTTTCGACAGTTTGTTGAAAAAACACCCTGACTGGCTGCGCGACCAGCTACAGCACAGCGCGACCGCCAAAGTTTCGCCAGGCCTGTTGGCGCAACTGCCTGCCGCCGTCCCCCGGCATTGTGTGGATGCCCCCTGCGAACAGCTCAGCTCACGTGAACTGGCGGTGCTCAAACTCATCGCCCAGGGTTGCTCGAACCAGGAGATCAGCGATCAGTTGTTCATTTCCCTGCACACGGTGAAAACCCACGCCAGCCACATCAACAGCAAGCTGGGGGTCGAGCGGCGCACCCAGGCCGTGGCACGGGCCAAGGAGTTGGGGGTGTTGGATTAAGCGTCTACTGAATCCACTGAAACTTGGGGATGCGAAAATCGTTCAAGAGTGCGGCACTGCCCGACTTTGCCGAACGTGACGCACTTCCACGATGATGATTCGTTTTGCGGCTCTATCAAGCAGGGAATCGATTGCGTCGCAGTTTTCGTTATCCAGGTTGGCGTCCCACTCATCCAGTAGAAGGAGTGGGGCAGATGACGCCAGTGCGATTTCGATCTCTCGAAGCCGTAACTGTCCCGTCGACAAGCCCTCCTCCTGGCTTGAAAACCTGGTCTCTGGCGTCATCAGCAATGCATCAGGCATGCCTTGTTTGATGAGCTTCAGAAAGGTCGATTTGCCCGAGCCGTTCTTGCCCGTTACGGTATACCTACCCACACTGAATTCGGCACTGGACAGTCTCTGGCTGAGCGCTGCTGGCAGAATATTCCTGGCAGTTTGAGTCTCATGGACATTGACGCCTGGAAGGGAAGTTAGATCCATATCGTAGGCATCCAGCGTGCTCGTGAATCCCTTGAGGTTACGCAGCTTCGCCTGCACCAGATAGAACTGGCTCAAATAGATGCTCAATGAATGAACGCTTCCAAAGACTTGCAAGCTGCGAGGGAGCACAGCCACCAGCGCACCGATTGAGGCCACCGTAAAAAGGCTCGAATATTCAAGCAGAAGCAGTACTGATACGGTGGCGATAATGATTGGAAGACAGGCGACAGCTTGCTCCATCGCCACGTATCGGTTGACCTCGGCAAAATACCCGTTGGTTCTGCCGTCCAGCTCAGTGAAACCCTGTTGACGCATTGCTCGATTGCCGAATATCGCCAGGGCCCAAGTCCACTCGACCGTAAGGAGTGCGTCTAGCTTTCGATGTTGCATTTCCCCTGCCGACCGTTCGATTCGATGGCGCAACAAAATTACGAAAAACAGAGAAACGGCCAATGAGGCCGCCATGACGAGGGCGATCTGCCAACCTATGGAGAGATAAAAGACCAGCAGAGTCAGTGCCACGTTCAGGCTCACTGAAACATAGCCTAGATAGAACTCACACGCATAGCCAAGGGTTGATAGCGCTTCGCCACCGAGCCACTGGGAGATTGCTTTCCGATTTTTTTCACTGGCGTAGCGCAGTCCTTCGGTTGACTTTACCAGTGTGGAAAACACATATCGATGCCAAGCAGCATTCGATGCGAGATTGGCAAACAGGCTAGCTACTGAGCTGGCCACATACCCCAGCAATGCCAACAGGAAGAACAGACTAACAAAGGACAGTACCTGTTCCACACGTCCCTCACCCAAGGCAAGACCCGCCTGGGCAATGCAGTACGTTGAAAGCGCGAGCAGCACCTGTTGCGTAACGGTAAACCCAAATGCAGCGACCATCCGCCAATCACCAAGCATGACAGTCCCCACTTAAATCCAGAACACGCTACACAGCGAAGCGAGCAATATGAACAGGGTCCCACCGACTCCTAGTAACAGTCGATAGCGCCGACGAATTAGCACCGCTTCAGTAACCTTCACTTTGGCATAGCCCTTCAACTGTGCCCCCGAGAATTTATTAATGAATGAATTCAGGAAATTCAGTTTAGAGAAAATCCCATAGTGACCCGGTGTCAGAAACTGGAGGTCTTGGGCGGTCAGGTCCCGGATGACCAAAGTCGGACTCGGTGTGCGGAGCGGGAAGTAGTTATTGGCGTGGAGGCTCGGAGCTTGGCTGTCTTTGTATAAGGCACCGATCATCAACTCTTCTCTGATGCAGTCAGGTTTGGCGGAAACATGGATACGCAGCAATCGAGCGATATCAAATTCTCTTTCCAAAAGTATGATCACTGCTCCAAACGACGGGTTACTCCGCTGCTTGTAGAAGGCCACGCAGCTGCGAATCAGCTCAAGCAATTGACCATCCGAGTTATGAGTCTCGAAATAGGTGAGATGTATATTGTTGTCCGTCAGTGCCTTGGGCATGAAGGGGCACATCACGCCTTTTCTGTGAGGGTGCGGCGCAGTCAGGAAAATCCGCAGATAGGGCATCACGCCGTCGCAGCTGGCGCTTACAAATCTTGGCGAATGGGTCGGAACTGGCTCGTTGATCGACCATATATGCATACGTTGTCCTTAACGTAGAAGCCCCCTTTTTCAGGAGGGCCTTGTACTTGCCGATTTACCAGTTCCAGCCACATGGAGGACGGAGCGGGTTAATAGGTACACACCCTGCTGCAAGAGCGGCGTACAGCTTCTTGAGCAGTGACTTGGGGAGGGCATCACTGAAGGTGACCCCATTACGAGCTTGAGTGAAAGCCTCAGAAAGCGGGTCGGTAAAGTTTGCGTCCATGTAAAACTCCATTTATTGAATGACTATCAAATACGTTTGATAGTAATTCAAGTTTAGATTCTTTTTCATTTCCCGCAAGGCTCTTTTCGATCGGGGGGCTTGCTGGCGACTCGAAGGTGAATGCACCGTGGCGTACTGGTCGAATGCCATCCGCTGCTCGTCAAACCTTCAATGGCGGCGGCCAAGACCTTTCGTTATCAACCCAAAACAATGAATGGCCAGGCGGTGGCCGTGGCGAGCGTGAAGAACACCTTCAGCTTCAGATTCTCTAGCAGGAGGACCGAACGGTAATCCGAAGCGCATTTTCAGCCCGTTGAGGTAAGCTTGGCGTGCCCTCTCGACAGTGGCAGCAAACGCCTTGTCTTCGTGTACTGCCTGCATTTGAAGCAAGCATGGTGGCTGTCACGCCCGAGCCAGTTTTTCAGGAAGACCCATGGACGCCCCAAAGCAAACGCTTATCCGAGAAACCTTCCCCGTCGGCCCGTTGCAGTGCAACTGCACGATCATCGGCGATCCGGTGACGAAAAAGGCCATTGTGGTCGATCCGGGGGGCAATCATGAGTTGATCCTCGCGCGACTCGATGCCCTGGGCCTGAAAGTGGTGAGCATCATCCACACCCACGCGCACCTTGATCATTTCCTGGCCTCCGGGCAATTGAAGGAAAAGACCGGCGCGACCCTGCACCTGCACAAAGAGGATCAGTTCCTCTGGGATAATCTGGAAATGCAATGCCAGATGTTCGGTGTGCCCTACACCCCGGTGCCTTCGCCCGACCGCTGGCTGGCCGATGACGAAGAGCTTGCCTGCGGCTGCGGCGTGGCACTGCACACCCCGGGCCATACGCCGGGGTCCATGAGTTTCTGGTTTTCAGAGGCTAAACTGCTGATTGCCGGTGATACGTTGTTCCGTCGTGGTGTCGGCCGCACGGATTTGTGGGGCGGCGACCAGGCGACCATCGTGCGTTCGATCAAACAGCGTTTGTACACCCTGAACGAAGACGCGACGGTGGTCACCGGCCACGGTCCGGACACACGACTGGGTGATGAAATGCGCGACAACCCTTTTGTGCGCGCATAAGGGGCTGCTACGGAATTTTCTGCTGGCAAAATGATCCAACGCCCGCAAAGGCCGATGTCCGTTTGCACCACAGAATGCCAAATCCAGGAGCTTTCCATGTTCACCAAACAGCGTTTGATTATCGTCGCTACCGCTGTGGCCTTGCTGTCTGGCTGCGCCTCGCCCAACCCGTACGACAACCAGGGTCAGGCTGACGGCGGCTCCGCAGGCATGAGCAAAACCGCGAAATACGGCGGCCTCGGCGCACTGGCCGGTGCACTCGCAGGCGCTGCTATCGATCACAACAACCGTGGCAAGGGTGCGCTGATCGGCGCCGCCGTGGTGGGGGCTTCCGCTGCCGGTTACGGTTACTACGCCGACCAGCAGGAGAAAAAACTGCGCGCCAGCATGGCCAACACCGGGGTTGAAGTGCAGCGTCAGGGCGACCAGATCAAGCTGATCATGCCGGGCAACATTACCTTCGCCACCGATTCGGCGAACATTGCGCCCAGCTTCTACCAGCCGCTGAACAACCTGGCGGGCTCGCTGAAAGAGTTCAACCAGAACCAGATCGAAATCGTCGGCTACACCGACAGCACCGGCAGCCGCCAGCACAACATGGACCTGTCCCAGCGCCGCGCCCAGAGCGTCGCGACCTACCTGACCTCGCAAGGCGTCAGTGGTGCAAACCTGAGCGCCCGTGGTGCTGGCCCGGATAACCCGGTGGCCAGCAACGCCGACGTCAATGGCCGCGCGCAGAACCGTCGTGTGGAGGTCAATCTCAAGGCGATTCCGGGTCAGCAGTATGGTGGTCAGCAACAGGGGAATGTTCAGCAGTACCCGTAATACCTGGCTCAATGAAAAAGCCCGATCTGATGATCGGGCTTTTTTTTGTGTGAAATTTGACGGCCCCATCGTCGGCCAACCGCTTAATTAGCCTCCTTCACCGCACTCAGAAACGCACAGGTCCTTTCCTGCTGCGGATGCTCGAAGATCTGCGCCGGGGTGCCCTGTTCGTGGATCTGCCCCTTGTAGAAAAAGCACACCCGGTCAGCGAACTCGCGGGCGAAGCCCATCTGGTGGGTGACCATCAGCATCGTCAGGTTGTGTTCGGCGCCGAGCTTGCGGATCACGTTGAGCACTTCGCCACACAGTTCCGGGTCCAGCGCCGAGGTCACTTCGTCAAACAGCATGACTTTGGGCCGCATCGCCAGTGCCCGGGCAATGGCGACCCGTTGCTGCTGGCCGCCGGAAAGCTGTGAGGGGTAATGGCCCAGCTTACTGCCCAGTCCCACCAGCTCGAGCAAGTCCGCCGCACGCTCGCGTGCTTCAGCCGACTTCATGCCCAGCACCTGCACGGGTGCCTCGATCACGTTTTGTAACGCGGTCATGTGCGGGAACAGGTTGAAGCTCTGGAACACCATGCCGATTTTGCCGCGTACCCGGCGTATGTGCCGGTCATTGGCGGGCACCAGCACCCCATTGCGATTGGGCATGTGGGTCAGAAGGTCGTCTTCGACGCGGATCACCCCGTCATCGATGCCCTCGAGGGTCATGAGCACCCGCAACAGCGTGGACTTGCCCGAACCGCTGGGGCCGATGATCGCGACTTTTTCACCCGGCGTGACATCCAGGTTCAAGTGGTCGAGTACGGTGAAGTTGCCGTAACTCTTGGTGACGTCCTGGAAGCTGACAATCGGCTTGACCGCTTGCGGTTGATGCATGGCCGTGGCCTCCTGCGGATGCAGCGGTGTCAGGTTGCCGCGCCGGGAAAGGTCGTGGGAAGTCGAGAGTGGAGAAGTCATTAGCGTAGCTCCAGGCGCAGTTCGAGGCGCCGTACCAGATAAGCCAGGGCGATGCTCAGGGCGAGGAAAAACAGGCCGACCATGGTGATCGGTTCCAGGTAACGGAAGTTCTCTGAGCCGATGTTCTTGGCCTGCTGCATGATTTCGACCACGGTGATGGCCGACAGCACTGGCGTGTCCTTGAGCATCGCCACCAGGTAGTTGCCCAGCGGTGGCAGGATCGGCCGCAACGCCTGGGGCAGGATGATGTTGCGGTAGGCACTGTACGGCGCGATGTTCAGCGCCGTGACAGCTTCCCATTGCGCCCGTGGAACGGCATCCAGCCCACCGCGATAGACCTCGGCGATATAGCAGGCGTAATGCACACCGATACCGATGATCCCCACTTGCATGGCCGACAGGCTCACCCCGTAATTGGGCAGCACGTAGTAGAGGAAATACACCTGGATGAGCAGCGGCGTGCTGCGGATGAACTCGATGATCCCGGCAATCGGCCACGATACCCAGTACAGGCGGCTGCGCCGGCCGATGGCGAGAAACAGCCCCAGCACGATGGCGATCAGAAAGCCGATCAGGGTAATGCCCACGGTGTTGAGCGAGGCGCGCAGCAGGTCGGGAAGAATCTGCCAGGCGTAGGTCCAGTCGAACAGGGTCATGACAGACCTCCACGCATCCGGCCGCGAGCCAGACGACGCTCAATGGCGCGCATGCCGAGGTTGATGGCCTGGGCGAGGATGAAATACATCACCAGCGCCAGGCTGAAGATTTCCAGGGTCTGGAAGGTGGCCTGATCCAGTTGCCGAGCGCGAAAGCTCAGGTCGGACAGGGTGATCAGCGACACCAGTGAAGTGTTCTTCAGCAGTTCGATCAACAGGTTGGTGCCGGGAGGGATCGCAGCCAGCAATGCCTGGGGCAGAATGATTCGGCGAAAGCGCTTGTAACCACTGAAGTTCAGCGCAGTGGCCGCTTCGTACTGACCCTTGGCCACGGAACTGATCGCACCGCGCATCACCTCCGCGCCATAGGCGCCAATGTGCAGGCCCAGTCCAACGATCGCCACGGCATAAGGGCTCAGTTCGATGTTGAACGGTGGCAATGGCAACACGAAGAACAACCAGAACAGTTGCACCAGCAACGAAGTACCGCGGAACACTTCGATGTAGGCCACCGAAAACCAGCTCAGCAGTCGCCACGAGGACATGCGCCCGAGCGCGGCCAGAATGGCGGCGACAATCGCCAGCACCGAACCGAAGAAGGTCACCTGGAGCGTGACCCAGGCGCCTTGTATCAATAGCGGAAGTAATTCACCCATGGTTCAACATCCCGATTAAGCAGGGAAATAGGCATCGCGCCGCAGCGCCATGCCTGTTTCGGCTATTGAGCGCAGAGCTCGGCAGCCGTTTTGCTTGTCACGTTGGATTTGTCGAAGCCAAAGGGCGCGACCGTCTTGAGGTGTTCTTCGGAGCCCAGCCATTTTTTCAGCTCAGCGTTGACCGCATCGCGCAAGTCCTTGTCTTCGGGGCGGAAGGCCAGCGCACCGTAGCCGGTGTGCGACGGGTCGTCCTTGAACTCGGTGACCGCTTCGACTTTTTCGCCGCCCTTGGCCGCCAGGCCTTTCATGGTCAGTTGGGTGCCCACTGCTGCGTCAGCGCGGCCGGCGCGCACGGCCTGCAACTGGGCGGTGGTGTCGGGCACCTGGAGGATCTGCGCATCTTTCACGCCAGAGTCCCGCGCGTATTTGAGGTTGACCGTGCCGGCCATGATCGCCAGTTTCACGTCCGGATTTTTGGCAATGTCCTCATAGCTGTGCAGGTTCTTCGGATTGCCTTTGGCGGTCAGCAGGGCGTCGGGCAACTGGTATTGAGGGTCGGTGAAGATCACCTGTTTGCAGCGCTCCGGCGTGATGTACATGCCGGCGGCGATCACGTCGAAACGACCGGCGCGCAGACCCGGAATCAATGAACCCCACTCGGTCAACACGCCGTTGACCTGCTTGATGCCCATCTTGGCGAAGATGACTTTGGCGATTTCCGGAGATTCTCCGGTTACCCGGCCATCGGTCTCGGTAAAGGCAAAGGGCGTTTCATTGGCGTAACCGATGCGGATACTGCTGTTCTTGGTGATGTTTTCCAGGGTCGTCGCGGCATGGGCGCCCGCGGCCAGGCCAAACAGTGCGCAGGCCACGAACAGGCGGCGTAAAGCATGGGAGTTGCGGGAAAGGGAATTGCTCATCGATAAAATCTCCTGTTTCTTGTGGACCCGTCGTTGACGGCTCTGTGTTAGGAGGCAGTGTGACAAGAGCAAAGCGTACGAGCGTCGATGCCAGGGTTTGGACACCGCGCCGGTACAGGTCGATTGGTTTTATTTTGCGGACCTGCTGACAAGCCCGTGCATCGACCTTGGACCGAGCATACAAAAGCCCTGCACCACATTGCATTGCACTAGGACAATTGCTTTGCACAGATTCTCGGGAGATGCTGTCGACACGGTCAATCACGCGGGTTTCAGCGTTGATGAATAAGTGGAAAGCAGCCCTGGATGTCGCCCGCAGCGGCGAATCCAAATACAAGATCCTGGTGCAGGCCATCGCCGCCGATATAGAGCAGGGCGTGTTGGCCAACGATCAGCGGCTGCCGCCGCAGCGCAATGTGGCCGATGCCATGGGCATCAGCGTGCAGACGGTGACCAACGCCTACAAGGAGCTGGAGCGCCAGGGCCTGGTGCGCTGCGAAGTCGGGCGCGGCAGTTTTGTATCCCGGCGCATGAGCGACCGGGTGGCCACTTACATCCTCGACAGCCCCGAGCGGGCGCTGGTGGACTTTTCCATTGCGCGCATCCTGCACACCCGCGAGCACGACCAGTTCTGGCGCGACACCTGCCGGGAACTCAGCACCGAAGAAGATCAACCGTGGATCCACGCGTTTCGCCCGATTGCCGGTTTCGAATCGCACCGCGAAGCGGCGATGCACTGGATCGGGCGCCAGGGTCTCAAGGTCGAACGCGACGATATCCTGATCACCAACGGCGCCGCCCACGGCATATTTCTCGCCCTGGCGTCGCTCGCCGGGCCCGACGATGTGGTGCTGTGTGAAGGCAGCACCGACCATGGGGTAATCGGCAATTCCCAGGTGTTGGGGTTCACCCTCAAAGGCCTGGAGATGGACCGCTTTGGCATTGATCCGGAACACTTCGAGGACATGTGCAGCAATGAACGCATCACTGCGCTGGTGTGCACGCCGAACCTCAACAACCCGACCACCACGCTGATGCCGGACAGTCGCCGCCGGGAAATCGCCGAGATCGCCCGGCGCTTCGGCGTGCACATCATCGAGGATGACGTGTATGGCCCGTTGCTCGAAGAACGGCACGCCCCGCCGATCAGCCACTATCTGCCGGAACTGTCCTTCTACTGCACCAGCATGACCAAATCGGTGCTGACCGGATTGCGCGTGGGGTTTCTGGTGATGCCCAAACGACTGGCCCTGCGCACCGAGAGCATCCTGCGGGTCAACAGCTGGATGGGCACGCCGATGGTCTCGGAAATCGCCACGCGCTGGATTCGCGATGGGCGTGCCGACACGCTGCTGCGCCTGCAACGAAAAATGCTGTCGGTGCGCCAGGCGATGGTCACCGAGTACCTGGGGGAGTACGTGCTGGGCCAACACGCACATGCGCTGAATGCCTGGATCGGTATTCCGCCGCACTGGGAGGTCGACAGCCTGGTGCGTGCCCTGCGTCATCGGCATATCGCCGTGACCTCACCGGACCCGTTCACCGTGCGTGGCACGCCCAAGGCCCGTGCGGTTCGCGTGTGTGTGGGCGCGGAATGCAGCGACGAAGAAGCACGCGAAGCCTTGATCAACATGCGCGAAATCTTCGGCCAATACCCTCGGATCCATGATTTTTGAACAATAAAAATTTGTCGGCTAAATTGCCCTAGTACATTCAGTGTGACAATCCTGCCCTCTTAGACTGCGCCCAACACCTCATCGGGACGCGGTCATGTCAGTGCTACAGCTCAACGATGTTTACCTCGCGCGTCAGCGTATCGAAGCGCTGGTGCGGTGTACGCCCATGGAGCATTCGCCCAGCCTGTCCCGGCTGTTGGGTGCGCCGGTCTATCTCAAGCTCGAATCCCAGCAGGTCACCGGCAGCTTCAAGTTGCGTGGTGCAAGCAATGCCGTGGCACAGCTCAGCGCCGAACAGAAAACCCGAGGCGTGGTCGCCGCATCCACTGGCAACCATGGACGGGCGTTGGCTTACGCCGCATCTCGACTAGGCGTGAAGGCCACGATCTGTCTGTCGCGACTGGTGCCGGACAACAAGGTCCAGGCCATACGTGATCTCGGTGCGCACGTGTGCATCGTCGGCCATTCCCAGGACGACGCCCAGCGTGAAGCCGAGCGGATTGCCGCCGAACAGGGCGCCACGCTGCTGCCGCCGTTCGATCACCCGGCGATCATTGCAGGGCAGGGCACGTTGGGGCTGGAAATTCTCGAACAGCAACCGGGCGTCGCCCAGGTGCTGGTGCCGCTGTCCGGCGGTGGCCTGTTCGCCGGCGTGGCGCTGGCGCTGAAAAGTGCCAACCCGCAGATCATCACCCACGGCATCTGCATGCAGCGCGGCGCGGCAATGCACGCCAGTCTCGCTGCCGGGCGCCCGGTGGAGGTCGAAGAGCTGCCGACCCTGGCCGACTCCCTCGGCGGTGGTATCGGCCTGGACAACCGTTACACCTTCAACATGACCCGCGACACCTGCGATCACGTGCATCTGCTCAGCGAAGGCTCCATCGCCAATGCCCTGCGTCATGCCTATCGCGAAGAACGCCTGGTGCTTGAAGGGGCGGCGGTCGTGGGCATCGCTGCGCTGCTCGATGGCCTGATCGAACCTCGCGGCCCGGTCGTCGTGGTGGTCAGTGGGCGCAACGTCGATACCGATCAGCATCTGCGTGTGCTCGCGGGTGCCGAGGCATGAAAACCAACAATAACGACTCCCTGGGAGCGCCCGTTGATGAGTGAAATCACCCTGTTGAGCGAAGCCGATCTGCGCGCCTGTGTGGCGCTGGATCTGGCCAGTATCGAAGCCATCCAGCAAGCCTTCGTGCTGTTGGCTACCGCGGCGGTCGCGATGCCGCCGATCCTGCGGCTGGACATCCCCGAGCACAATGGCGAGGTGGATGTGAAGACTGCCTACCTGCCGGGGCTGGAGCGCTTTGCGATCAAGGTCAGCCCGGGTTTTTTCGACAATCCGAAACTCGGCCTGCCCAGCCTCAACGGCATGATGATGTTGCTGTCGGCACGCACTGGCCTGCTCGATGCTTTGCTGCTGGACAACGGCTATCTCACGGCGGTGCGCACGGCGGCAGCGGGGGCGGTGGCGGCGCGGGCATTGTCGCGGGCCGACAGCCGCAGCGTGGCGCTGATGGGTGCCGGGGAGCAGGCGGCCTTGCAGTTGCAGGCCCTGCGGCTTGTGCGGCCCATCGACAGCGTGCGGGTATGGGCGCGGGATTGGGCCAAGGCCCAAGCCTTCAGCGTCGAATTGGCCCGTGACAGTGGCCTGGACGTCAAACCCTGCACGAGCATCGACGAGGCCATGGCCGACGTCGATATCGCCGTCACCTGCACGCCCAGTCGTGAGCCGTTGATCGATGTGCGCCATTTGCATCCCGGTCTGCACATCACCGCCATGGGCTCGGACGCCGAGCATAAAAACGAAATTGCCCCGCAAGCGCTGGCGCAGGTCGACTGCTACGTGGCCGATCGTTTGAGCCAGACCCGCATCCTCGGCGAGTTGCATCACGCCCTCGCGGCGGGTGCTGTCAGCGACGCGTCGAGCTTTGCCGAATTGGGGCAGGTGCTGGCTGGCCAGCGGCCCGGTCGCACGCAGGCCTCGCAGGTCACCTTGTGCGACCTCACCGGCACTGGCGCCCAGGACACGGCGATGGCCAACCTGGCGTTCGAACGCGCGCGCTCGGCGGGCAAGGGTTTTCAGTTCGGCAGCTAATCCGCTTTTTTATCCGCGCGTCATTTATCCCGCTTCATCTTCAAGAGGGCAGGTGCATGTCTCAGATAGTCGTCAATCTCCCGTTCACCCGGGAGGAATACGCCCAGCGGCTGGCCAAGGTGCGAGTGGCCATGCAGGCCCAGGGCATCGAGCTGTTACTGGTCACCGATCCGTCGAACATGGCCTGGCTGACTGGCTATGACGGTTGGTCATTTTATGTTCACCAATGCGTGCTGCTGGCCCTGGATGGCGAGCCGGTGTGGTTTGGTCGTGGCCAGGACGCCAACGGCGCCAAGCGCACGGTGTTCATGCAGCAGGAAAACATCGTCGGTTACCCGGACATCTATGTGCAGTCCCGCGAGCGCCATCCCATGGACTACCTGTCGCGGGAAGTGATCGCTGCCCGTGGCTGGGATGCGCTGACCATCGGCGTCGAGATGGATAACTACTATTTCAGCGCCGCCGCCTACCTGTCGCTGCAGAAAAACCTGCCCAAGGCCAGGCTGATCGATGCAGTCGGGCTGGTGAACTGGCAGCGGGCGGTCAAGTCGCCACAGGAAATCGCCTACATGCGCATCGCTGCACGTATCGTCGAAAACATGCATGGGCGGATCCTCGAACGGATCGAACCGGGCATGCGCAAGAACGATCTGGTGGCGGAGATCTACAGCAGCGGCATCCAGGGCGCCGACGGCCATGGCGGTGATTACCCGGCCATCGTGCCGTTGTTGCCGACCGGTGCCGATGCCAGCGCGCCGCACCTGACCTGGGACGATTCGCCGTTCGAAAAAGGCGCCGGCACTTTTTTTGAAATCGCCGGTTGCTACAAGCGCTATCACTGCCCGTTGTCGCGCACGGTGTTTCTGGGCAAGCCGCCCCAGCATTTCCTCGAGGGCGAAAAAGCCGTGGTCGAAGGCATCGCCGCCGGCCTGGAAGCGGCCAAACCAGGCAACACCACCGGTGACATCGCCGTGGCCTTTTTCAAGGTGCTGGAGAAGTTCGGCATTCACAAGGACAGCCGCTGTGGCTACCCGATCGGTATCAGCTACCCGCCGGACTGGGGCGAGCGCACCATGAGCCTGCGTCCCGGCGACACCAGCGTGTTGCAACCGGGCATGACGTTCCATTTCATGCCCGGTCTGTGGATGGACGACTGGGGGCTGGAAATCACCGAGAGCATTTTGATCACAGAGACGGGTGTCGAAACACTGTGCAACGTGCCGCGCCAACTGTTCGTGAAGGATTGAGCCCATGAGCGATCTGCCTGCCAACCCGATCAGTACCACGCTGGATTTCAACCGTGAAGGCGTGCAACACGGGTTTCTCAAACTGCCGTATTCCCGGGACGATTCGGCCTGGGGTGCGGTGATGATTCCAGTCACGGTGATCGCGCGCGGTGAAGGGCCGACCGCGCTCCTCACCGGCGGCAACCATGGCGACGAATACGAAGGACCGGTGGCCCTGAGCAAACTGGCTCAAGAACTGACGGCCGCCGAGGTGAGCGGACGGGTGATCATCATTCCGTTCATGAACACCCCGGCGTTCCATGCCGGGCGGCGTACGTCGCCCATCGACAGGGGCAACCTCAACCGAAGTTTTCCCGGCAAACCGGACGGTACGGTCACCGAGAAGATCGCCGACTACTTCACCCGCACCTTGTTGCCCCTGGCCGACATCGTGCTGGACATCCACTCCGGCGGGCGCACCCTGGACTTCCTGCCATTCGCCGCGTGCCATGTGTTGCCGGACAAACAACAGCAGGCCCGCTGCGAGGCCGGTATGCGTGCATTCAACGCGCCTTACAGCATGCGCATGCTGGAGCTGGATGCCGAGGCGATGTACGACACGGCTGCCGAGTCGCAGGGCAAAGTGTTCGTCACCACGGAATTGGGTGGCGGCGGCTCGTCCACCGCACGCAGTGTGGCGATCGCCGAGCGGGGCGTGCGTAACCTGCTGGTGCATGCCGGGATTCTTGAAGGTGAAGTCCAAACGGGGCCATCGGTCATGCTCGACATGCCCGGCAGTGATTGTTTTATCGCCAGTGAGCACGAAGGCCTGCTGGAAATGTGTCGCGACCTGGGTGACACCGTGAATCAGGGCGAAGTCATCGCCCGGGTCTACGACGCGACCCGCAGCGGTGTGGCCCCGGTGGAGTATCGCGCGGCCCGCAGCGGCCTGCTGGCCGCGAGGCATTTTCCAGGGTTGGTGCAGTGTGGCGATACCATTGCGGTGATTGCGGACATACTGGACTGACACCATGTACCCCCTTTAGGAGCGAGCTCGCTCCTACAGGGGGCTTTATTTTCCAGGAGCTCTTTGCCCATGCACAAACTCGATCGCTACGACCTGAAAATCCTGCGAATCCTCGCTGACGACGGGCGTATCACCAAATCGAGCCTGGCCGAGGCGATCAACCTGTCGGTCACCCCGGCGTGGGAGCGCGTGCGCAAGCTGGAAGCCCTCGGCCTGATCAAGGGGTATTGGGCGCAGATCGACTGGGGCGCGGTGTTCAAGAGCCAGCAGGTGCTGGTGGAAATCACTCTCGCCCGGCACACCGCGCAGGACATGCGGCGCTTCGAGCAACGGATGAACGACGCGCCCGAAGTGGCCTTCTGTTACGCCACCGGCGGTGGTGTCGATTACATGGCGATGATCCAGACGCCGGACATCGACCATTACCAGCGCTTCATCGACCAACTGCTGCTCGATGACCTGGGCATCGAGCGCTACTTCACCTACATCGTCACCAAGACCATCAAGACGGCTGGGGCGTTGCCGGCTGAGTTGTCTCAGGAATCCTGATTTTCCAATCACCACGGAAATCTGCTGTCTGGTACTGCTCAATCAGAAAAAACCACCTGCCCACCCCCCTCCAAACCGCAATTGTCCGACCTTCTGCTGCCCTAGCATGGACTCCACGCACACGGTTCGGAGTTCACGCCATGACCTACAAACATCCCCTGCTGTTCAAAGCGCTTTGCTACGTCGATGGCCATTGGGTGCACAGCGACAGTGGCCACAGCATCGCCGTGCACAACCCGGCTGACCAGACCTTGATTGGCCATGTGCCAATGCTCGATCAGCCGCAAATCGTCGCGGCTGTCGATGCCGCGCACCGGGCGTTTAACGATTGGCGCGAACAG
Source organism: Pseudomonas sp. S2_C03 (assembly GCF_054668405.1). NCBI lineage: Bacteria > Pseudomonadati > Pseudomonadota > Gammaproteobacteria > Pseudomonadales > Pseudomonadaceae > Pseudomonas > Pseudomonas sp. S2_C03. The sequence continues at coordinate 103,309 of NZ_CP162766.1, forward strand.
AGCCTCGATGCGCGCGGGGTGATTCTGCGGCGTTGGGCGGCGTTGATCCTCGAGCACCAGGAAGATCTGGCGCGGATTCTCAGTCTGGAGCAGGGCAAGTCCCTGGCCGAGTCGCGCGGTGAAATCGCCTACGCCGCGAGTTTCATCCCGTGGTTCGCCGAAGAAGCCCGACGCCTCTATGGGCAGAACATTCCCAGCCACATTCCCGGTGCTCACCTGGGCACAGTCAAGGAACCGGTCGGTGTCTGCGCATTGTTGACGCCGTGGAATTTCCCTTCGGCGATGATCACCCGCAAGGCCGCTGCCGCCCTGGCTGCCGGTTGTACGGTGGTTATCAAACCGGCCCACGAAACCCCGTACTCGGCCTTCGCCCTCGCGCAACTGGCCGAAGAAGCCGGTTTTCCGGCCGGGGTGTTCAACGTGGTACTGGGCGAGCCGCAGATGGCCATGCAAACCCTGGTGCAGGACAAGCGCGTACGTTCGGTGAGTTTCACGGGCTCGACTCGTGTCGGCCAACTGGTGCTGCAGGCCGCTGCCCAGGACGTGAAAAAAGTCGCGCTGGAACTGGGCGGCAACGCGCCGTTCATTGTCTGCGCCGACGCCGATCTGGCGCTGGCAGTGAAAGTCGCGGTGCAAGCCAAGTTCCAGACCTCCGGTCAGGATTGCTGCGCAGCCAACCGGATCATGGTCGAGCGATCGATCTATTCGCAATTTCTCCAGCGCTTTGCTGCCGCGGTACGTGAGCTACGTGTTGGCCCGGCCATGCTCGGCGATCGCGAGCAGCAGGTCGAGATCGGCCCGTTGATGCATCAGGCCGCTTTTGACGTGACCGCCGAGCGGGTGGCCGATGCCTTGCAGCAGGGGGCGCAGCGGCTGGTCGGAGGCGAAGCCCATGCCCTCGGCGGTCTGTTCTACCAGCCTACGGTCCTGGCCGATGTCACCCCTCAGATGCGCATTTACCGCGAAGAGAACTTCGCGCCGATTGCCGGGGTGATGCCGTTCGACACCCTCGACCAGGCCATCGATATGGCTAACGACACCGAATACGGTCTGGCGGCCTACATTTGCTCCAATCGCCTGGACCTGATCTACCCGCTGATCCGCCGCCTCGACCATGCGATGGTCGCGGTCAACGGCGTCAAGTTCACCGGCCATCCAATCCCCTTCGGTGGCATGAAAGCGTCGGGGCTGGGCCGGGAAGGCGGCACGGAAGGGTTCGAAGCCTTTGTCGAAACCAAATACTTTTGCTTGCACCATCAAGGCCAGTTCTAAGGCCCGTACTCAGGAGATTGCCATGAACCAAGAATTCGACTCGCTGTTCGCACAAGACCGTGCCCACTTCATGCACCCGTCGACCCACGCCCACGACCATGCCAGTGGTGCGCTCAAGGGACGCATCATCAAGAGCGCGTCGGGCATCCGCATCCGTGACCACGAAGGCCGGGAGCTGATTGACGCCTTCGCCGGGCTGTATTGCGTGAACATCGGTTATGGCCGTACCGAAGTGGCGGACGCCATCTACAAGCAGGCCAAGGAACTGGCGTATTACCACACCTACGTCGGCCATTCGACCGAAGCCATCATCGAACTGTCGAGCCGCATCATCGACTGGGCGCCCGACGGTATGAAAAAGGTCTATTACGGTCTGTCGGGTTCCGATGCCAACGAAACCCAGATCAAGTTGGTGCGTTATTACAACAACGTCCTGGGGCGGCCGCAGAAGAAGAAAATCATCTCCCGCGACCGTGGCTACCACGGCTCGGGCATCATGACTGGCAGCCTGACCGGCCTGCCCAGTTTCCACCAGCATTTCGACCTGCCAGCCGAAGGCATCAAGCACACCGTTTGCCCACACTGGTATCGCAAGGCGCCAATCGGCATGGATGAGGCGGCGTTCGTGCGTTATTGCGCCGACGAACTGGAAAAGATGATTCTGGCCGAGGGCCCGGACACCGTGGCCGCGTTCATCGGTGAACCGCTGATGGGCACCGGCGGCATCATCGTACCGCCAGCCGGGTATTGGGACGCGATCCAGGCCGTCCTCAGCAAATATGACGTGTTGTTGATTGCCGACGAGGTGGTCTGCGCCTTTGGTCGCCTGGGTTCGAAAATGGGCAGTCAGCGGTACGGCATGCGCCCGGACCTGATCACCACCGCCAAAGGGTTGACCAGTGCCTACGCGCCGTTGTCAGCGGTGATCGTCGGCGAAAAGGTGTGGGACGTGATCGAAAAAGCTTCTGAATCCCAAGGCCCCATGGGCCATGGCTGGACCTACTCCGGGCATCCGATCTGTGCGGCGGCGGCACTGGCCAACCTCGACATCCTCGAGCGGGAAAACCTCACGGACAATGCCGACAAGGTGGGCGCCTATCTCAATCGGCGGCTGCGCGAAACCCTCGAAGGCCATCCGCTGGTGGGCGAAGTGCGCGGGGACGGCATGCTGGCCGCCGTCGAGTTCATGGCCGGTCACGAGCTGCGTACGCCATTCGATGCGGCTTTGAAGGTGGGTCCGAAGGTCTCGGCGGCTTGCCTGGAACACGGAATGGTTGCTCGAGCGATGCCTCATGGCGACATCCTGGGGTTTGCACCACCTTTGGTACTGACCGAGGCGGAGGCGGACCTGATTGTGGGCATTGCCAAGCAGGCGATTGATCAGGTGGCGCAGGAGGTGTTGGGCTGAGGGTTTTTGTGTTGATACTTATGGCCTCATCGCGGGCAAGCCCGCTCCTACAAGAGCACCGCAGGCCCCTGTAGGAGCGAGCTTGCTCGCGATAGGGCCAGAACATTCACCCTCAAACCACCAGACACAAAAAAGCCCCCGGACATCACCTGTCCGGGGGCTTTTCATTGGCGCGAAGGTTGATTACTTCTTCAAGCCATAATGCTCATCCAGCATGCCCGGTGCGTTCGGGGCTTTCGGCGCGTAGTCGCGAGGCGGCTCCTGGTCGCGTGGTGGCGTCAGGCGTTCACGTGGGGCTGCCACCGTCGCTTCGGAATGCAACGAGGCGAGCAGGCGTTGGCGGGTCTGCTCGTCCAGGGCGAGGCGGTTGGCGCCCTCGGCGAGATGATCCTGCACTTCCTGGTAGCTCTGAGTCAGTTTCTTGACCAGTGATGCGGTGCTGTTGAAGTGGGTGACCACCTCGTTCTGATAACTGTCGAAACGTTCCTGAATGTCATCCAGCTGACGTTGTGTGCTGCTCGGCGCTGCATTGGGCACCAGGCGAGCGATCAGGAAACCAACGGCGACACCCACAACCAGGGCAAGAGTCGGCAACAACCAAACTAAGAGCGAGTGTTCCACGAGTCCTTCCTCTATAAACGGCTTTGCTTTACGTTAACGGCTCGAACCTGCGCTGTATACCGCGATTCACTCGCAATACACTGGCACAGACAATTTGCTAGACGAGTCGACCGGAATCAAGGTCACGGAGTTCCTTTCTTGCTTATGCGCGAAACCCCTGTAGTGATTGATGGCCCGGTGGGTCAACTGGAAGCCCTCTACCTGGAAGTCGAGGCCCCTCGCGGTGTGGCGTTGATCTGCCATCCTAACCCGGTGCAGGGCGGCACCATGCTCAATAAAGTCGTGTCGACCCTGCAGCGCACCGCACGCGATGCCGGTTTGATTACCTTGCGTTTCAATTACCGAGGCGTCGGTGCCAGCGCCGGCAGCCACGACATGGGCACCGGCGAGGTCGATGATGCCCAGGCGGTGGCGGCCTGGCTGCGGGCAAAACACCCGGCCCTGCCCCTGACCCTGTTCGGCTTTTCCTTTGGCGGTTTTGTCGCCGCCAGCCTCGGCGGGCGTCTGGAAGCCAGCGGCGAGCAGCTCAAGCATCTGTTCATGGTGGCGCCGGCGGTCATGCGCCTGGGCGATCAGGATCAACTGCCGCAGCACGGCGAGCTGACCCTGATCCAGCCGGAAACCGACGAAGTCATCGAGCCGCAAGTCGTTTACGACTGGTCCGCGCAACTCCAGCGCCCCCATGAGCTGCTGAAAGTGGCAGAATGCGGACACTTTTTTCATGGCAAGCTGACCGATCTCAAGGATCTTATCCTGCCGCGTCTTTCGAATTGATTGCAGTCTGACAAGCGATTACCCATGACGACTCGTACCCGTATCCTCACCGGCATCACCACCACCGGCACGCCGCACCTGGGCAACTACGCTGGCGCCATCCGCCCGGCGATCGTCGCCAGCCGTGACGCCAATGCCGATTCGTTCTATTTCCTGGCCGACTATCACGCCCTGATCAAGTGCGATGACCCGTTGCGCATCCAGCGCTCGCGCCTGGAAATCGCTGCGACCTGGCTGGCCGGTGGCCTGGATGTCGAGCGCGTGACGTTCTATCGCCAGTCCGACATCCCGGAAATCCCCGAGCTGACCTGGCTGCTGACCTGCGTCGCCGCCAAGGGCCTGCTCAACCGCGCCCACGCCTACAAGGCCTCGGTGGACAAGAACGTCGAGACCGGCGAAGACCCGGATGCCGGTATCACCATGGGCTTGTACAGCTATCCGGTATTGATGGCAGCGGACATCCTGATGTTCAACGCCCACAAGGTCCCGGTCGGTCGTGACCAGATCCAGCACGTGGAAATGGCCCGCGACATCGGCCAGCGCTTCAACCACCTGTTTGGCCAGGGCAAGGAATTCTTCACCATGCCCGAGGCGCTGATCGAGGAGAGCGTGGCCACGTTGCCAGGCCTCGACGGTCGGAAGATGTCGAAAAGCTACGACAACACCATTCCGTTGTTCAGCAGCGCCAAGGACATGAAAGACGCGATTTCGCGGATCGTCACCGACTCCCGCGCCCCGGGCGAAGCGAAAGATCCGGACAATTCGCATCTGTTCACCCTGTTCCAGGCCTTCGCCACCCCGGCGCAGGCCGACGAGTTCCGCAGCGAACTGCTGCAGGGCCTGGGTTGGGGCGAGGCGAAAAACCGTTTGTTCCAACTGCTGGACAACGAATTGGGCGAGTCCCGTGAGCGTTATCAACAGCTGATCGAGCGCCCGGCGGACCTGGAAGACATTCTGCAACACGGTGCGAAAAAGGCTCGTGCAGTGGCGACGCCGTTCCTCAACGAACTGCGTGAAGCGGTGGGCTTGCGTTCTTTCGTGGCGCAGGCGCAAGTCGCGGCGACCACCAGGAAGAAAGCCGCGAAAGCGGCGCGTTTTGTCAGCTTCCGTGAAGACGATGGCAGTTTCCGTTTCCGTCTGCTGGCGGCCGATGGCGAGCAACTGCTGCTCTCGCGCAACTTCGCCGACGGCAAAGCGGCCGGCCAGGTGAGCAAGCAGTTGCAAGCGGGGCAGCCTCTGGACGTGCGCAGCGATGCGCTGAGCTTCAGTGTCTGGCTGGAAGGCGAGTGCGTCGCCGACAGTCCGACCTTCGCCGACAGTGCCGCTCGTGATAGCGCAATTGACGCATTGCGGGTCGCCCTGACACCGGTTCAGGAATAAACGACGGCACGGCCAAACCAAGGGCTGATTGCCATTCTCCCGGGCCATCGCTACAGTGACGGCCCGTTTTTGTTGCCTTGCTAACGAATTATGACGCCCCTAGAACGATATCAAGCTGATCTGAAACGCCCGGAGTTCTTCCATGACGCTGCGCAGGAAACGGCTGTGCGTCATTTGCAGCGCCTGTACGACGATCTGATCGCAGCCGATCAGAACAAGCCAGGCCTGTTGAGCAAACTGTTTGGCAAGAAAGATCAGAACCCGGTCAAGGGCCTGTATTTCTGGGGCGGCGTAGGGCGCGGCAAGACTTATCTGGTCGACACTTTCTTTGAAGCACTGCCGTTCAAGGAAAAGACCCGTACCCACTTCCACCGCTTCATGAAGCGCGTGCATGAAGAAATGAAGACCCTGGGCGGGGAGAAAAACCCGCTGACCATCATTGCCAAGCGCTTCGCCGCCGAATCGCGGGTGATCTGCTTCGATGAGTTCTTCGTTTCCGACATCACCGACGCGATGATCCTCGGTACGCTGATGGAAGAGTTGTTCAAGAATGGCGTGACCCTGGTCGCCACCTCGAACATCGTGCCGGACGGTCTGTACAAGGACGGGCTGCAACGCGCCCGATTCCTGCCGGCCATCGCGCTGATCAAGCAAAATACCGAGATCGTCAACGTCGACAGCGGCGTCGATTATCGTCTGCGCCACCTCGAACAGGCGGAATTGTTCCACTTCCCGCTGGACGAGGCGTCCCACGAAAGCCTGCGCAAGAGCTTCCGCGCGCTGACCCCGGAATGCACGGCGGCGGTCGAGAACGATGTGCTGATCATCGAGAACCGCGAAATCCGCGCCTTGCGCACCTGCGATGACGTGGCCTGGTTCGATTTCCGCGAACTGTGCGACGGTCCACGCAGCCAGAACGACTACATCGAACTGGGCAAGATCTTCCACGCCGTGTTGCTCAGCGGCGTCGAGCAGATGAGCGTGACCACCGACGACATCGCCCGACGTTTCATCAACATGGTCGACGAATTCTACGACCGTAACGTCAAGTTGATCATTTCGGCCGAGGTCGAGCTGAAGGACCTGTACACCGGCGGTCGCCTGAACTTCGAGTTCCAGCGCACCCTCAGCCGCCTGCTGGAAATGCAGTCCCACGAATTCCTGTCGCGGGCGCACAAGCCGTAGGCGGTTTCATCTCCCCTGTAGGAGCGAGCTTGCTCGCGATGCGGTGTGTCAGTCGATATCAATGGTGACTGATACACCGCCATCGCGAGCAAGCTCGCTCCTACAGGGGCGGCATTTCAGTGGGTGATCAGGAAGCCAACAAACGGAATGATCAACAACGTACTGATCGCCATCGACAGCACATTGCCAATGTACCCATGCATATAGCCCGGCAGGCGCCTTGATATTTCGCAGGCCAGCGGCGGCGCGATCAGGGCGCCCAGCAGCGCGCTCATGACGATCACCTGCCAGCTGCCGCCGTAGGTGAGCAGCGCAGCCGGCACCACGGACACCAGCGGGATGTAAGTGGGGTACCAGCCGTGTTCCATCCAGTTGCGCCGCCAGATCACCACGCCTATCGCCGAGGTCAGCGCCTGGGCACCGATCAGTTGCGGCAGCAGCATCGAACCGTAGACCGGACTCGCCGGGTTCAATGTAAACGCCAGCAACGCGCCCAGGATCAGGCCGAGGCTGGCCCACTCATTGCCGTAGAACGGTGCTTCGGAAAAGTCGGCGAGAACCCGGCGCAAGCTCCAGATCATCCCGTAGTCCGGCGTCTGCAAGGGCACGGGCGCGGCCGGCGGCTCGCTCACATGCGCCGAACTGACGAGGCCGGGCAGGTACCGACAGAGCAGGAAGGCCACCACACTGGCGACCGCCATCCCCGTAACGTTGCCGATCACCACCGGCAACGCCAGCGGGTTGCACACGTAATTGACCATCAGCAGGCACATCGGCGTCACCAGCACCGCGCCCATGATGGCGCCGTTGATCGTGACCTTCCAGCCGCCACCAAACATCAGCACCATCGCCGCCGGCAGTGAAACGAACGCGGCAAAGGTCGGTTGCCAGCTCGTGGCGGTCACTGTCCAGCCCCACAACAGGTTGCTCAGCAGCAACCCGAGCAGCGAACTGGTGACCAGCCAGGGCCACAGACCGCTGCCGTAGCAGATGGCAAAGCCTTGCCAGCGCTGGCGCGTGCGGTTCGCCCAATAGGCCAGGTAGGCGCCGGCCAACAGGCCGATGGACGCCAGCTCGTGTTTGTAGAAGGCCACTTCGCTGATGTCGCCGAGCACCCAGCGCAGCCAGGCGCTGGGTGCGGGAAAACCCTTCAGCAGATCGCTGTACCCGGGCCAGTGAGCCGACCCGTGCATTCGGTGAGTCAGTGATAGCCAGATCACCAGCAGCGACAAGACGATCAGTAGCAGGATGACTGCCATATCGAATAGCGAGCGTCGCGCCAGACGGTTGTTTTCGGTTGAGGTATGCATCAGTCGTCCCTCCGGTCAGCGCGGCAGGCACGGATGCAGGCGATAACCGAGCATCGGATCGTAGAGATCGGCACGGCGGTCGCGATGCAGGTCGTTAAGGCTGTTCCAGATCGGCGCACTGCGGGCGCTGGTCAAGTCGATGTCGGCGAACAGGATTTCCTGCTGGTCCGCCGAGGCCACCGCGCCAATCGGCCAGCCATGGGTCCCGGCAATGAGGGAGCAACCCAGGTAACGCGCCCCTCGCTCCTCGCCGATACGGCTGGCGGCGGCGATAAACACGTTGTTTACGTGTGCGGCGGTCATCGTCAGGTACGAGGCCATGCACTTGCCTGCGTCATCGAACAGCGGCGGTGGCGTCCAGACCCAGTTGTTCAGACTGCAGATGATGTCTGCACCTTGCTGACTCAGCAGACGCGGTACCTCCGGAAACCAGATGTCCCAGCAGATCAATAATCCGATGCGCCCGATTGGGGTATCGAACACCGGAAAGCCCAGATTGCCGGGGGTGAACCAGAGCTTTTCCAGATTCCACAGATGGGCTTTGCGGTACTTGCCGATGAAACCGTCAGGCCCGACCAGCACGCCGGTGTTGAACAGCTGCATGCCGTCACGTTCGGCCAGGCCGGCGACCAGGTAGATGCGGTGCTGGCGGGCGAACTCTATCCATAGGCGGACGCTTGGACCGTCCGGTACGCCTTCGGAATGCGCAAACGCATCCTGGCGGTTGCTGAAAAAATAGCCCGTGCTGGTCAGCTCAGGCAGGACGATAAGATTGGCGCCACCTTTTACCGCCTCTTCGGCCAGCTCCAGGCTGCGATGCAGATTGTCCTGGCGATTGCCGACGCCAACTTGTGGATCGAATTGCACGACTGCTACACGAACAGGGCTTGCTGGCTCGCTCATTCCGATGACCTCTTTTTATTGTTATTCACGTTGTTTAACAGCGCGTTTATTAGGTGTTGAAATGGCGAGCGAGAAACAGTCGGCGGATTCCGCGAGGGTTGTAGGCCCAATCCGAATATGTATGGGGAATTTTTAACCGGGGGGGTACCGAGGGTGTGGGGCAGAGCCAGCACACTGGCGTGAGTGGCTCTGGGACGGGGTCGTCAGGCTTTGAGCTGGTAGTGGGGCAGGTCGTTGATGGAAAAGCCGCCGTTGAAGGTCGCGGCGGTCTTGTGGCAGATGTGGATCACCGCATCCACGGCGCCCCGAAAGCACGGCTCGGTCCAGCCGGCATCCACGGAAAACGATTCGCCGCACAGATACAGGCCGGAAACGTGGCCGAAATCCCGGTTGTATCTCATCAGGCGCACGGCGTCCTGATAGGCGCCAGGGCGATACAGCTTGGCGCATCCCAAGGCATTGCGATCGGTCATCCAGCGTTGCACTACGGCCTGGTCGAGGCCGATGTAGGGCGAGATTTTTTCCTGGATATTGCTGGCATTCATGAGGATGCGGTCCAGTTCGGTGACACAGCGGGCAACCAGCTCCTTGTCGCCGAAGGCGGCGAGCTTGGTGGCGTCGTCCTCCCAGGTGTAACTCAACAGGATGCAGTCGTAGCTGTAGTGCTCGTTATAGCGGTAGGTGTAGACGTCGTGGATGAAACTGTCGGTAACGATGGCCTGGGGGATGAGGGTGTTTTTCGACAGGAAGGTTTTCTTCAATGGCGCAAACACTTTGCAGCTGGTTTCCCAGTGTGCGGTTTTATAGGCATTGATCGTTTCGAATGGCAGCATCTGGGGGGTGAAACCTTCCAGTTGGATGCGGGTTTCGATCAACCAGGACGGCAGGGTCATGATCACCGAATCAAAGTCATCGAAGAGCTGCCGGCTCTGGTCGGGCTGACTGTGCTGCCAATTGAAATAAACGCGGGTCTTGCCGTTGGCGAGTTTCTTGAGTCGGGTCACGGAGCTGTCTGTCAGCAGACCGTTCATTGATTCAAGGCTGTGTTCATGGACGGACTTCCCGGTTTCGGCGATCTTCATGAACATCAGGCATTCGCTCAGCGCGGCGAGACCGATATAGCGAGGCCGCACAAAAGTCAGTCCTCGGGAATCCACCACGGGGTTCCCCTGGAGGTAGGGTGCCTCCAGGGGATCTCCCTTGGCGTCAACTCGCCCGTGGATCAGTTGCAGCTGGCTGCTGAACCCGAAGATCGCCGTGCGCAGGGGATAGAGGCAGCAGACGTCGTAAAAGGCGCCCCAACTGCCGTCACCGATGCCAATGGCGTAGAAAATCGCTGACTCTTCGGCGGACATGCCCATCCCGCCAAAGTCCCCCGGTGAGCGCTGATCCCAGTGGGTCAGGGCTGGCCGACTGACCAGATCGCGAAACGACACCCGCTCGTATTGCGCGACGATGGCCGCCCACATCGCCTCCCATTCCGGGTGGCCATACACCTGGGCAACGTGGCGGGTCAGACGGTCGGCAAAGGCTTTCCATTTGCCGTAGACCCTTTGCAGCTCGTCGCCGGGCGGCGGGGTTTGGCCGTCCGGATTCTTCCAGATCAACATCTGCGGCGCCGGGCCGTTGCCCACACTGCCCTCCCGGATGTAGATGCCGGTCGAACGGACCCCGGGGCTGCCGGGGTTGGCAAAGTCTGAAAACGCCAGGTCAAACAACTGGGTGTAGTAGGCCATCAACGAGCGGCCCTGGGTCGGTGGCTCGTCGGTACGGTTGAAAAAGGGCATGCGCATGGCGCCCATCTCGAAAGGGGTGTGGCTTCGCGTGGAATGCGGGCTGCCTGGCACCGTGCGGTGTCTTCCGCCGATGCGCCGGGATTGCTCGATGAGCGAAATCCGCCTGAAGCCTGAGCGATACAGCTCCCTGGCGGCGGTCAGCCCAGTGATACCGGCGCCGATGATGCAAATGCTGTGTTGCGGGTCGGTGGCCTGGGCAATGCCGTGTTCCTGCTCGACTAGGGCGCGATAGTCGAAGCACAGGTCAGGCGGATTGGGAAAGCGCCCGGCCCATTTGGAGGGCGGGGTACGTTTGCTGCGGGTGGTGTCGCGGCTGACGGACGCGGGGTATTCGTAACTTGATCCAATGGTCACTGGCGATCTTCCTTGAGGGTGAATACCCGGAAGATGCTGGTGCTTTCAGAGGCCGTTGTCTGTGAGTAAAGTCGGTGGCCGTGCCGTCGCGCATTCCCTTTTTTTGTGGGAAAACAGTCGTCCGGCCCCGTCTGGTTACGCCGCCTGCTGGAACTGCTGGCGGTATTGGTTGGGCGACAGTTCCGTGTGCTGGCGGAACAAGCGGGCGAAGAAGCTCGCGTCGTCGTAGCCGACTTCGTAGCTGATGGTCTTGATGCTCTTGCGACTGCCGGACAGCAGGCCCTTGGCGGTTTCGATGCGCAGTCGTTGCAGGTAATGCAGCGGCTTGTCGCCCGTGGCCGTCTGGAAGCGACGCATGAAGTTGCGGATGCTCATGCCGTGTTCACGGGCGACGTCTTCGAAACGGAACTTGTCGGCGAAATGCTCTTCGAGCCAGTGCTGGATCTGCAGGATGATCACGTCCTGATGCAGCTTCTGCCCGCCAAAGCCGATGCGGCCCGGGGAATAGCTGCGCTGTACTTCATAGAGAATGTCGCGAGCCACGGCCTGGGCGATGTTGGCGCCGCAGAAGCGTTCGATCAGGTAGATGTAGAGATCGCACGCCGAGGTGGTGCCGCCTGCGCAGTACAGGTTGTCGGCGTCGGTCAGGTGTTTGTCCTGGTTGAGGTGAACCCTGGGGTAACGCTCGGCGAAGGCGTTGAAGAAGCGCCAGTAGGTGGTCGCTTCCTTGCCATTGAGCAAGCCTGCCTCGGCCAGCCAGAACACACCGGTGGCTTCGCCGCATAGCACCGCACCACGCGCATGTTGCTGGCGCAACCAGGGCAGCACCTGTGGATAACGTTGGCACAGGGTTTCGAAGTCGTCCCAAAACGCCGGGAGGATGATCACGTCGGCGTCTTCGAGACTGCCATCAACGGGCATGATCACGTCGCTGAAACTGTTCACCGGCTTGCCGTCGGGGCTGACCAGGCGTGTTTCGAACGCCGGTACCAGTCCCTGGCCCAGTTGTTTGCCATAGCGCAGGCTGGCCAGGTGGAAAAAATCCTTGGCTTGCATGAGGGTGGTAGCGAAAACCCGGTCGATGGCCAGGATGCTGACGCGCCGCAAGGGCGTGGAGGCTTGGTTAGACATAATTCAAACTTATTCTTATAGGGGAAAGTGGTCACCAGACGGCTGGATCGTCTTATTTTTTGTCGGATGTGTCCAGTGTCCTGTATCGGTCCTGCGCCTTAGTCTCTGGAAATCAATCCTCTAACAATAACGACAGGTGCCCCATGATCCCCAGAACCTTGTTCAGTCCCGAGCACGAACTGTTTCGCGACAGCGTGCGCACCTTCCTCGAAAAAGAGGCCGTGCCGTTCCACGGACAATGGGAAAAGCAGGGGCATATCGACCGTCAACTCTGGAACAAGGCGGGGGAGGCGGGGATGCTCTGTTCGCACTTGCCGGAGGCTTACGGCGGGCTGGGCGCAGATTTTCTCTACAGTGCGGTGGTGATCGAGGAAGTGGGACGGCTCGGTTTGACCGGCATCGGTTTTTCCCTGCATTCGGACATCGTCGCACCCTACATCCTGCACTACGGCAGTGAAGCGCTGAAGCACAAGTACTTGCCCAAACTGGTTTCTGGAGAAATGGTCACGGCGATTGCCATGACCGAGCCGGGCGCAGGGTCCGATCTGCAAGGGGTGAAGACCACCGCCGTGCTCGATGGCGACGAATATGTGATCAATGGCTCGAAAACCTTCATCACCAATGGCTATCTGGCGGACCTGGTGATCGTCGTCGCCAAGACCGATCCGAAGGCCGGCGCGAAGGGCACCAGCCTGTTCCTGGTCGAGGCCGGAACGCCAGGCTTCGACAAGGGCAAGCGCCTGGAAAAGGTCGGGATGAAGGCGCAGGACACCTCGGAGCTGTTCTTTCAGGACGTGCGCGTGCCCAAGGAAAACCTGTTGGGGCAGGCGGGGATGGGCTTTGCCTACCTGATGCAGGAGTTGCCACAGGAACGCCTGACCGTGGCGATCGGTGGCCTGGCTTCAGCTGAAGCGGCGTTGCAGTGGACGCTGGACTACACCCGCGATCGCAAGGCGTTCGGCAAGTCGATTGCCGATTTCCAGAATACTCGATTCAAACTGGCGGAAATGGCCACCGAAATCCAGATTGGCCGGGTCTTCGTCGACCGCTGCCTGGAGTTGCACTTGCAGGGCAAACTCGATGTGCCGACGGCGGCGATGGCCAAGTACTGGGGGACCGACCTGCAATGCAAGGTGCTCGACGAATGCGTGCAGTTGCATGGCGGCTACGGTTTCATGTGGGAATACCCAATCGCGCGGGCGTGGGCGGATGCGCGGGTGCAGCGCATTTATGCGGGGACCAATGAAATCATGAAGGAGATCATTGCTCGGGCGCTTTGATCTATTTTCCTGGCCCTGTGGAATCGTCGCACCGCCGCTCCCACAGGTTTTTTGGTGTTCACGCTATCTGTGTTTCACCCGAAAACCTGTAGGAGCGAGCTTGCTCGCGATAGGAGCTAAAGGCCCGTTACGGCGCTGGATTCGGATGATCCTTGTGAATCGCCTCGATCCCCGCCAACACCTCATCCGACAGCTTCAGGTCGAAACTGGCGATGTTGCTGTCCAGTTGCTCCAGGGTCGTGGCGCCGATGATGTTGCTGGTCACGAATGGCTGCTGGGTCACGAAGGCGAGGGCCATTTGCGCCGGGTCCAGGCCGTGTTCACGGGCCAGGGCGACATAACGGCTGCACGCCGCTTCGGACTGTGGATTGAAGTAGCGACTGAAGCGGCTGTAGAGGCTCAGGCGACCTTTCGGCGGGCGGGCGCCCCCTTCGTACTTGCCCGAGAGGAAGCCGAACGCCAGCGGTGAATAGGCGAGCAGGCCGCATTGTTCGCGAATGGCGATTTCCGCCAGGCCGACTTCAAAGCTGCGGTTGAGCAGGTTGTACGGATTCTGGATCGAAACCGCACGCGGCCAGCCACGGGCTTCGGCCAGCGCCAGGAAACGCATGGTGCCCCAGGGCGTTTCGTTGGAAAGACCGATGTGGCGGATCTTGCCGGCCCTGACCTGTTCGTCCAGTGCTTCGAGGGTGTCTTCCAGCGGTGTCAGGTTAGCTTCGATCTTGTGCTTGTAGCCCAATTGGCCGAAGAAGTTGGTGCTGCGTTCCGGCCAGTGCAACTGATAGAGGTCGATGTAATCGGTCTGCAGGCGCTTGAGGCTGGCGTCCACCGCCTCGGTGATGTGCTGGCGGTTGTGGCGCAGGTTTTTATCGCGAATGTAGTCGATGGTGTTGCCGGGGCCTGCAATTTTGCTGGCCAGAATCCAGTCGGCACGGTCGCCGCGGCTCTTGAAGTAGTTGCCGATGTAGCGCTCGGTGGTGGCGTAGGTCTCGGCCTTGGGCGGCACCGGGTACATCTCGGCGGTGTCGATGAAGTTGATACCGGCGCCCTTGGCCCGCTCGATCTGGGCGAAGGCCTCGGCTTCGCTGTTTTGCTCACCCCAGGTCATGGTTCCGAGACAGAGGGCGCTGACGTTCAGATCGGTACGGCCTAGCTGGCGATAGTCCATCGGGTGCTCCTTGGGCAAAACAATCATAAAAGCAGGTTGAAATATTTTTCGCAATCTGCATAATTGCGCACCTCTTTCTGCAGTGGAAGTGATGCGCCGCCGCCGAAGAATCTTGCCGTTGAACGGACGCGCCGACCCGAGCCCCCGAAAGCGTCTGTATCCGGCTGCCTTTGACTTGTCAAAGTACGCACTATTCAGTAAGATCCGCCGTCTAATTTACAGGGCGGCCCCTGAGGCTATAAAGAATGAAAACTTTTACTGCTAAACCGGAAACAGTAAAGCGCGACTGGTTTGTCGTCGACGCTGCTGGTCAGACCCTGGGTCGTCTGGCCACCGAAATCGCGAGCCGTCTGCGTGGCAAGCACAAGCCTGAGTACACTCCTCACGTTGACACCGGCGACTACATCGTCGTTATCAATGCCGAGCAGATCCGTGTTACCGGTGCTAAAACCACTGACAAAATGTACTACTCCCACTCCGGTTTCCCGGGCGGCATCAAGTCGATCAACTTTGAAAAGCTGATCGCCAAGGCCCCTGAGCGCGTGATCGAGACCGCGGTCAAAGGCATGCTGCCTAAGAACCCGCTGGGTCGCGACATGTACCGTAAGCTGAAAGTCTATGCGGGCGCTGCACACCCTCATACTGCTCAGCAGCCCCAAGAACTGAAGATTTAACGGAATAGTTCATTATGTCGGCGACTCAAAATTACGGCACTGGCCGTCGCAAGACCGCAACCGCACGCGTTTTCCTGCGTCCGGGTACTGGTAACATCTCCATCAACAACCGTTCGCTGGAAACCTTCTTCGGTCGCGAAACTGCCCGCATGGTAGTTCGTCAGCCGCTGGAGCTGACCGAGACTGTCGAGAAGTTCGACATCTACGTCACCGTGATCGGCGGTGGTGTAAGTGGTCAAGCTGGCGCAATCCGCCACGGTATCACTCGCGCTCTGATGGACTACGACGAAACCCTGCGTAGCGCTCTGCGCAAAGCTGGCTTCGTTACCCGCGACGCCCGTGAAGTTGAACGTAAGAAAGTCGGTCTGCGTAAAGCGCGTAAGCGTCCGCAGTACTCGAAGCGTTAATTCGCTTTCTCGTTCAAAAAGAACGCCCAGCCCCTTACGGAGCTGGGCGTTTTTTTATGTGCGCGATTTAACAAAGAATTGCTCTGTGACAACGTGCCACATCCGTAGAGCCCCTATACTGCAAGGCTTGGCACTGGAGCCCTTCGGTAATTACCTTGTCAGGATTGGGGCTTTTCATTACCATTCGGCAAAATTTTTATAAGTACATAGTTTTATTTAGTAGATGCCTGATTTAACAGGCCACAAAGCTGATGGGAGAGGACTGAATGAGCAATGACGGCGTGAATGCAGGCCGGCGTCGCTTCTTGGTAGCAGCCACATCCGTGGTGGGTGCTGCAGGAGCGGTGGGGGCTGCGGTCCCGTTCGTGGGGTCATGGTTTCCCAGTGCCAAGGCGAAAGCTGCAGGTGCACCGGTGAAAGTGAATGTCAGCAAAATCGAGCCAGGCCAGCAGATGGTTGCTGAGTGGCGCGGTCAGCCGGTGTTCATCGTCCGCCGTACTGAGGAAATCCTGGGGAATCTGAAAAAGATCGAGGGCCAGCTCTCTGACCCGACCTCCAAGAACTCTGTTCAACCGACTTATGTCGATCCGGAAGTGCGTTCGATCAAGCCCGAGATTCTGCTGCTGATCGGCATCTGCACGCACCTGGGTTGCTCGCCAACCTTCCGTCCGGAAGTGGCGCCCGCGGATCTGGGTAAAGACTGGGTAGGTGGCTATTTCTGCCCTTGCCACGGTTCCCACTACGATCTGGCTGGCCGTGTCTACAAGTCGCAACCTGCGCCTTTGAACCTGCCAGTACCCCCGCATTCCTATGAGTCCGACGAGATCATTGTCGTTGGCGTCGATACGGAGAAAGCGTGATGAGCAAGTTCATGGATTGGGTTGATGCGCGCTTTCCCGCGACCAAAATGTGGGAAGACCATCTCAGCAAGTATTACGCCCCGAAGAACTTCAACTTCTTCTACTTCTTTGGCTCCCTGGCACTGCTCGTTCTGGTCAACCAGATCGTCACCGGTGTCTGGCTGACCATGAGCTACACCCCATCGGCGGAAGAGGCTTTCGCTTCCGTTGAATACATCATGCGCGACGTCGAGTACGGCTCGATCCTGCGTCTGCTTCACTCCACCGGCGCTTCGGCGTTCTTCATCGTGGTTTACCTGCACATGTTCCGTGGCCTGCTCTACGGTTCGTACCAGAAGCCGCGTGAGTTGGTGTGGGTCTTCGGCATGCTGATCTACCTGGCGCTGATGGCGGAAGCCTTCATGGGCTACCTGCTGCCATGGGGCCAGATGTCCTACTGGGGTGCCCAGGTGATCATCTCGCTGTTCGGTGCGATCCCGGTCATCGGTGACGACCTGACCCAGTGGATCCGTGGTGACTACCTGATTTCCGGCATCACCCTGAACCGCTTCTTCGCCCTCCATGTGGTCGCCCTGCCGATCGTGATTCTCGGTCTGGTGGTGTTGCACATCCTGGCCCTGCACGAGGTCGGTTCGAACAACCCGGACGGCGTGGATATCAAAAAACACAAAGACGAAAACGGCATCCCGCTGGACGGTATTCCGTTCCATCCGTACTACACCGTGAAAGATATCGTCGGTGTCGTGGTGTTCCTGTTTGTCTTCTGCTCGATCGTGTTCTTCTTCCCGGAAATGGGTGGTTATTTCCTCGAGAAGCCTAACTTCGAAGTGGCGAACGCCTTCAAGACCCCAGAGCACATCGCTCCGGTCTGGTACTTCACGCCGTTCTACGCGATCTTGCGCGCGGTTCCGGACAAGCTGCTCGGTGTTATTGCCATGGGCGCGGCCATCGCGGTCCTGTTCGTCCTGCCGTGGCTGGACCGTAGTCCGGTCAAGTCGATGCGCTACAAAGGCTGGCTGAGCAAGATCTGGCTGTGGGTGTTCTGCATTTCGTTCGTGATCCTGGGCGTGCTGGGCGTACTGGCGCCAAACCCTGGCCGTACGTTGCTGTCGCAGGTCTGCACCTTCCTGTACTTCGCCTACTTCATTTTGATGCCGTTCTACACCAGGCTCGAGAAGACCAAACCGGTTCCGGATAGGGTGACTGGCTGATGAAAAAGCTATTTGCTGTACTGATTCTTGCTGCTTTGCCTGTACTGTCCTTCGCGGCTGAACATGGTGGTCCGGAGCTGGAAAAGGTCGATATCGACGTTTCCGACAAGGCCGCCATGCAGGATGGCGCACGTACATTCGCCAACTACTGCATGGGCTGCCACAGCGCCAAGTTCCAGCGCTATGAACGTGTTGCCGACGACCTGGGCATTCCCCATGATCTGATGTTGTCGAACCTGGTGCTTACGGGCGCCAAGATCGGCGACCACATGAATATCGGCATGCAGCCGGCGGACGCCAAGACCTGGTTCGGTGCTGCGCCACCTGACCTGACCCTGGTGGCTCGCGTTCGTGGTACTGACTGGCTCTACGGTTACCTGAAGTCGTTCTACGAAGATCCAGCGCGTCCTTGGGGTGTGAACAACAAGGTGTTCCCGAACGTGGGTATGCCTAACGTACTGGTGGGCCTGCAAGGTCGCCAGGTCGTAGGTTGCAAACAAGTGCAGATCGTCGAAGACGGCAAGAAGCAATATGATCCGCTGACCGGTACCGCATTGACTCATGAAGCGTGCGACCAGCTGACCATCGTGCCGAAGAGCGGTGCTCTGACCGAAGAGCAGTTCGATGAGAAGGTGAAGAATCTGGTAACCTTCCTGGCTTATTCGGCTAACCCGGTTAAGTTGCAACATCAGCGCATTGGTACTTATGTCTTGCTGTACCTGGCGTTCTTCTTTGTATTCGCTTACCTGCTCAAGCGCGAATACTGGAAAGACGTGCACTGATAACGTTTCAAGCAATTGCTGTTAATCGCGCGCGCCCAAGGGCGCCTCTGAAAGTGTAACGATCCTGGTCATCCAGGCGTTACGGGAGGCGCCCTCTGGGCGCGCTCGTTTTTCCGCTTTCGATAAATTCTACAAGCGAGGAGGACCGCCATGGGCGTGACCAATCGGTTGGCCTGTTACTCCGACCCCGCCGACCACTATTCCCACCGGGTGCGCATCGTACTGGCAGAGAAGGGTGTCAGCGCCGAGATCATTTACGTGGAAGCTGGCCGCCAGCCGCCTAAACTGATTGAGGTGAACCCCTATGGAAGCCTGCCCACCCTGGTCGATCGTGACCTGGCATTGTGGGAGTCGACCGTGGTGATGGAATATCTGGATGAGCGTTACCCGCACCCGCCTTTGCTGCCGGTTTATCCCGTGGCGCGTGCCAACAGTCGTTTGCTGATTCATCGTATCCAGCGTGACTGGTGTGGCCTGGTAGATCTGATCCTGGATTCGCGAACCAAGGAAGCTGCTCGCGTTGTCGCTCGCAAGGAACTGCGTGAAAGCCTGACTGGCGTGTCGCCGCTGTTTGCCGACAAGCCGTTTTTCCTCAGTGAGGAACAAAGTCTGGTGGATTGCTGCCTATTGCCAATACTCTGGCGATTGCCGATTCTGGGTATCGAACTGCCGCGGCCTGCCAAGCCGCTGCTTGATTACATGGAGCGCCAGTTTGCGCGTGAGACTTTCCAGGCGAGTCTGTCTGGTGTCGAGCGCGATATGCGCTAAGGCTTAAGGAGCCGCTATGAACTCCAGTCGACCTTATCTGGTCCGCGCGCTCTACGAGTGGATTGTGGATAACGATTGCACCCCGCACATGCTGGTCAATTCCGAGTATCCGTCGGTACAGGTGCCTCAAGGTTTCGCCAGTGACGGCCAGATCGTACTCAACGTATCGCCGGCTGCTGTGCGTCATTTGCACATGGACAACGAAGCCGTCAGTTTCGAAGGGCGCTTCGGTGGGGTGCCTCACACCCTGTACGTGCCTATCGCGTCGATTCTGGGCATTTACGCCCGTGAGAACGGCCAGGGCATGGTCTTCGATCTGGAATCGCCTATGGAAGGCGAGGACGAGATCGAGCCGGATGATGACCTGCCTCCACCGGACGATGAACCGCCGCGTCCCAGCGGTCGTCCAAGTTTGAAAGTGGTGAAATAAAAAAAAGGCGATCCAGATGGATCGCCTTTTTTGTGCCCGAGTCCCCCGTAGGAGCGAGCTTGCCCGCGATGGTCGTTAGCGATGACGCGGGCTGTCTGAAGGCCCGCGGTGTCTGGGCTATCATCGCGAGCGTGCTCGCTCCTACAGGGATGGGAATACAGCTATCAGTCGATGTATTCGAACAACTTCACAATCTTCTGCACGCCGGAAACGCTCTGCACCAGATTGGTCGCCTGGGCTGCTTCCTGCTTGGTCAGCAGGCCCAGCAGGTAGACGATGCCGTTCTCGGTGACCACCTTGATGCGAGAGCCCGGGATGTTGGGGTCGGTGAGCATCTGCGTCTTGATCTTCGAGGTCAGCCAGGTGTCGTTCTGGCGGGCCAGGAAGCCTGACGGTGGCAGTACTTGCAGTTCGTTGTGGACCTTTTTGACGCGCTGCACTGCGGCGGCGGCCTGTTCGGCCTTGGCCTTGAGGTCTTCGCGCGGGGTTTGCCCGGCGAGCAGCACAATGCCGTTGTAGCTGGTGACGACGATGTGCGATTCGTTGTCCAGGGCCGGGTCGGCCTTGCGCACGTTCACGCCGACCTTGGTGTCGATCAGGGAATCGTCGATCTTGCTGCCCAGGGTACGTGTGCCGCGGTCGTCATCGATAGGTGCTTCCCGGCTGGCGTTAACCACCGAGGTGCAGCCGCTGATGCCAAGGCACAGGGTCAAGGCCAGAAGGCCAAGGCGATTAGGGGTCATTCTTCACTCCCGAACAGTTGGCTGTCGATCAAGTCGCAAAGGCAATGGATCGCCAGCAGGTGGACTTCCTGGATACGTGCGGTGACGTTGGCCGGTACGCGAATTTCCACGTCCTCGGGCAACAGCAGCGACGCCATGCCGCCACCGTCACGTCCCGTCAATGCTACGACAATCATTTCGCGATCATGTGCGGCCTGGATCGCTTGAATTATGTTGGCGGAGTTGCCGCTGGTGGAAATCGCCAATAACACATCGCCCGGCTGGCCAAGCGCGCGGATCTGCTTGGAGAAGACCTCGTTGTAGCTGTAGTCGTTGGCGATCGAGGTGATCGTCGAGCTATCGGTGGTCAGGGCGATGGCCGGCAGGCTCGGGCGTTCGCGCTCGAAACGGTTGAGCAGCTCGGACGAGAAGTGCTGGGCGTCGCCGGCAGACCCGCCGTTGCCGCAGGACAGCATCTTGCCCTCGTTGAGCAGGGCGTTGACCATGACCTGGCTGGCTTGCTCGATGTGCGGTGCAAGTACGTCCATCGCCATTTGCTTGGTATCGATACTGGCCTGAAAAAGCTGGCGAATTCGGGATTGCATGTCCATCTGTGTGACCTTAATTGGCGCGGCCCACATGAATGTGCAGCCCGCAAAGCAAAGAGCAAAATTTGGGTGTAGGTGTCCGGGGCAGGTGATCAGCTGTCGAAGGCATTCTGCAGCCAATTCAACTCATCGTGATCGCTGTCGATGGCGACCACGTCGAAACGGCAAGGGGAATTGGCCCAACGCGGCTCGCGCTGAAGAAAATACTGCGCGGCAAGGATCAGTTTCTGCTGTTTGCGCTTATCGATGCTATCGAGTGCGCCACCCCATTGAGTGTTTTTTCTGTAGCGAACTTCAACGAATACTACTGTATCGCCCTCCAGCATGACCAGATCAAGCTCACCCCGTTTACACAACCAGTTCTGCGCCAGGAGGCGCAGACCCTGTTGTTGCAGATGCTCGAGCGCATGGCGCTCGGCATCCTTGCCGCGTTGCTGGCGTGACCTCTCGGGCATCAGCGCGGGGTGTTCGGCAGGCGTTTAACCTGGCCGTTGACGAACTCGGCCCAGGGCAACTGACGAACGACGCGTTGGTTCTGCGTCATGCTCAGGCTGCCGGATTGACCTTCGATCTGACTGTCTGGCAGGGCTTTGAGTTGACCCAGGCGCGGGGCCAGGCGATAGGCATCGACCCCCATCGCATACAGGCGACCGAGGCTGCCTGCCGCTTGTGGCCATTGCGCGGTGACTTGTTGGCGCAGCGGGTCGTTGGCTTCCAGCAACCACGGGGTTTCGCAGAAGCGAATGCCGTTCATGTCGTTGTACTGGTTGACGTCGCCGCTGGCACTGAACACGTGAGAGGTGGCGTAGACCGGTACGTCACCGGCGTACTGGAAGTTCAGGGTTGGTTTGATCTGCTGAGCCTGTTGAGGCGTGGCGGCCAGGAAGATGAACTCGATGTCCTGACGACGCGAAGGCTGGGCAGCCACCTGCGAGCCAACGGTGCTTTGCAGGCTCTTGGCGCGACCTTCGCTCTGGCGCAGCTGGAACATGTCGGCAATCTGCTGGGCCAGTTGCACCGGCTGATCGACTCGCTCGGTGGCCACGATGCTGCCGCCATTGGCTTGCCAGTCCTGGCTGAATGCGCGCAGCACGCGATCGCCCCATTCGCCTTTCGGCACCATGATCGCAGCGCGATGCAGGCCGTCGGCGCGAGCGCGGCGAGACACTTCGCGAGCTTCGTCCTCGGCAGCCAGGCCGAACTGGAACAACTGCGCCGGACCCTGCGTGCCCTCGCTGTAGTTCAGTGCCAGGGTGGTGATCGGCAATTGGGGGCGAGTGCTGAGTTGTTTGACCAGCGGCTTTTCCAGGGGGCCGACCACCAGTTGCACACCGTCGGCTTGCGCCTTGCGGTAGAACTCGTCGAGCGACGTCAGGCGCGAGCTGTCATAGAAGGCAATGGCTGGCGGCTTTTGGCCGGCCTGTTGAGCCTGGTAGTGAGCGGCCATGAAACCGTCGCGAAGGGCTTTGCCCACCGAGCCCAACGGGCCGTCTTGTGGCAGCAGCAGGGCGATCTTGCTCAGGGGCTGGCTGGCCAGTTCCTTGAGGTTGGTCAGCGCTTGTGGCAACTGGATGGCGGCCGGGTGTTTCGGGTTCTGGGCGCGCCACTGGTCGATGGCCGCTTGCTGTTGTTCCAGCGTGCCGGCGGTTTTCACCGCCAGCGCCAGGGCAAGCCAGCCGCCGAGGTCGTCGTTGCTCGACGGTTGCAATTGGTCGGTCGGCAGCGAAGCGATCAGTGTCCAGATCGCTTCGTGGTTTTTACTGGCTGCTTCGCCGCTGAGCATCGGAGCAATGAAGATGCGCTCACGAGCGGCCGCAAGGGTCTGACCGTCGGCTTCCAGGGCGCGAGCGCGCACCGTGCCGGTCCGAACCTGTTGCTCGACCGGCAGTTCGGCCAGTTGTTGCAGGCTCGGGTGGTTCAGGGCCGTTAGCGCGGCTTTTGGCTGGTTGCGAGTCATGGCGAGTTCAGCCGCCAGGGTGTTGGCGAACACCTGTTGGCCCGGTTTGAGTTGCTCGACCGGTACCTGTTGCAGGATTTGCGCGGACTGGCCGGCATTGCCCTGGCGATAGGCCAGGTCGGCTGCACTCAAGCGATACAGTGCCGCTTGTTCCGGCGTTTTGCTTTTCGCAGCCTGATCGAGCAGTTGCTCGATGCTGGCATCCGCGGTCCGTGGGATTTCGTCAAGGCTGGAGGACGGCGAGCTGGCGCAGGCCGCCAGTAGGGCAGCGAGGCAGAGGGCAGTAAACAGCCGCAGGCAAGCGATCATGTAGTGTTCCTGATACTCGATCAAATTAGCGTGGAATTGTACCCAAGCACTGGCCGGGGCGCGATGTTACTGGCGTGAATCGATCAATTTAGCTCATGCAATCGTCGCAGGCCGGCATGAAACCTCGAAAAAACCGCGTTTGTCAGTGCCTGTCGAAAGCGTCGCCAAGGGTTACAATGGCGGCTTTTACCGTTCATGAGGTGTGCGCTTTGACTGCCCCAGGTGCTTTGAATTCCGCTGTTGGCTCGCTTTATGTGGTGGCGACGCCCATCGGCAACCTGGACGACATCAGTGCGCGTGCGCTGAAAATCCTGCGGGAGGTGGCATTGATCGCCGCCGAAGACACGCGTCATTCCCAGCGATTGATGCAGCATTTTGGTATTTCCACGCCGCTGGCTGCCTGCCATGAGCACAACGAGCGCGACGAAGGTAACCGCTTCATCGCCCGTTTGCTGGCGGGCGATGACGTGGCGCTGATCTCCGATGCCGGAACGCCGCTGATATCCGATCCTGGTTATCACCTGGTTCGCCAGGCTCGAGCGGCGGGCGTCAATGTGGTGCCGGTGCCGGGGGCTTGCGCCTTGATCGCTGCGCTATCCGCAGCGGGCCTGCCGTCGGATCGGTTCATTTTCGAAGGCTTTTTGCCAGCCAAGACTGTCGGTCGACGTTCCCGCCTGGAGCAGGTCAGGGAAGAGCCGCGCACGCTGATTTTTTATGAGGCGCCGCATCGCATTCTTGAGTGCCTGCAGGACATGGAACTTGTATTCGGACCCGAGCGCCCGGCGTTGCTGGCCCGCGAGCTGACCAAGACCTTTGAAACGCTCAAGGGCTTGCCCCTGGCCGAGCTGCGCGAGTTCGTCGAGTCGGACAGCAACCAGCAGCGCGGGGAGTGCGTTGTGCTGGTCGCTGGCTGGTCCGCCCCCGAGACCGAGGATGCCGTGAGCAGTGAAGCCATGCGCATTCTCGACCTGTTGCTCGAGGAGATGCCGCTCAAGCGGGCCGCAGCCTTGGCGGCGCAAATTACCGGCGAGCGCAAGAACGTTCTTTATCAGGTCGCCCTGGAGAAACAGAAAGGCGAGTGAAAGCCGACGCGCGACGCGCCTGGAGGCGTTTAGCGCTTGTTCTTCGGGCGCTCTGCCGTTAACCTTTGCGGCGGAGAGTCGATCGGACAGTCGCTGCCCTCTATGAAAATTAGGGGGGAGGAAAGTCCGGGCTCCATAGGGCGAAGTGCCAGGTAATGCCTGGGAGGCGTGAGCCTACGGAAAGTGCCACAGAAAATAACCGCCTAAGTGCTTCGGCACCGGTAAGGGTGAAAAGGTGCGGTAAGAGCGCACCGCACGTCTGGCAACAGTTCGTGGCTAGGTAAACCCCACTTGGAGCAAGACCAAATAGGGTCCCAAGGCGTGGCCCGCGCTGGGACCGGGTAGGTTGCTAAAGATGTCCAGTGATGGCCATCGTAGACGAATGACTGTTCAAGACAGAACCCGGCTTACAGATCGACTCTCCACCTTTTCCTTCCTCCCTGTTTATAGTCATGAGCAGGGTGCGCGTAATGGCAATTTCCCTCCTTGTAAATGATTCGCAGAACCCACCTTGTAATACCGAAAAAATCTTACTCTTAATAAATTACTTTAACTTGTGAACGCAGCTTTCTGTGTTCATTCGAATTGTTGGGCAGATTCCACCTCCAGATTCTCGTTACCCCTCCTGATGTGCTCCTAAATCTCAGTTCTGTAAGGGTTTTCCTTTAATCCGCGCCTTGACGGTGCAGTGGGCGCGTTCCTATAGTGTGCGCAAGTGGCGGAAAGTGGCATGAAGTGGGTTTTTTGAGAGCAAAACGCTAATATTTGGAGAAACGCTGACGTGTTTCGCGGAGCTAACGCTATCAGTCTCGACGCAAAGGGCCGTCTCGCCATGCCGAGCCGGTACCGTGACGAGCTCGTTTCGCGTAGTTCTGGACAGTTGATCGTCACCATTGATGCCGTTGATCCATGTTTGTGTGTTTACCCCCTCGATGAGTGGGAAATTATTGAAACCAAGCTGCGCGCACTGCCTTCGCTTCGCGAAGAGAACCGTCGTCTGCAACGTTTGCTGATTGGTAATGCCGTCGACCTCGAGCTCGATGGCAGTGGTCGTTTTCTGGTACCGCCGCGTCTTCGTGAATATGCCAGGTTGGATAAACGCGCGATGTTGGTGGGCCAACTGAACAAGTTCCAATTGTGGGACGAAGATGCCTGGAACGCGGTTTCTGCCGCCGACCTTGCTGCTATTCAACAACCGGGCGCCATGCCTGATGAACTGCGTGATTTGATCTTGTGACTATTGATAGCGGCTTTAACCACATCACCGTACTGCTTGACGAGGCTGTCGAGGCTCTCGCCGTGCGTGCTGATGGCTGCTATCTGGATGGCACGTTCGGGCGCGGAGGGCACAGTCGGTTGATTCTCAGCAAGCTCGGTCCCGATGGCCGGTTGCTCGGATTCGACAAGGATCCTCAAGCGATTGCCACCGGGCAGACGCTAGCGGCCGAAGACGGCCGCTTTGTCGTTGTGCAGCGCAGCTTTGCCGAGCTTGGGTCGGAAGTGACCGAACGTGGTCTGGCCGGCAAGGTGAGCGGCGTTTTGCTCGACCTGGGCGTATCCTCGCCACAGCTCGATGACCCTGAGCGCGGTTTCAGCTTCCTCAACGATGGTCCGCTGGACATGCGCATGGACCCGTCCCGCGGCATCAGCGCGGCCGAGTTCGTCAATACCGCGCCAGTGGAAGAAATTGCCCGCGTGTTCAAGGAATACGGTGAAGAGCGATTCTCCGGACGCATGGCCCGTGCCGTGGTCGAGCGTCGCGACATCACGCCATTCGAGCGCACGGGCGACCTGGCTGAAGTGCTGAAAGTCGCCAACCCGGCATGGGAGAAGGGCAAGAACCCGGCGACCCGCGCGTTCCAGGGCCTGCGTATTCACGTCAACAACGAATTGGGTGATCTGGAAGCCGGCCTCGAAGCCGCACTGGAATGCCTGGAAGTCGGTGGTCGCCTGGTGGTGATCAGCTTTCACTCGTTGGAAGACCGCATCGTCAAACTGTTCATGCGCAAGCTGGTAAAAGGCGAATCCGACAACCTGCCGCGCAACCTGCCGGTTCGTCACGTGGCTTTCGAACCCAAAATCAAAGTCCATGGCAAAGCGCAGTCCGCCTCCGAGGCCGAACTCAAAGCCAATCCACGTGCTCGCAGCGCCGTCATGCGCGTTGCGGAGAAGTTGCGGTGAGCAAGCTTTTCGCCAAACCCCTGCCAGGCGGCAGCTTCTTCATGTTGCTGCTGTTTGTTGGCGTGCTCGTGTCGGCCATCGGCGTGTCCTACAGCGCCCACTGGAACCGTCAGTTATTGAACACGCTGTACAACGAGTTGAGCGTGCGCGACAAGGCGCAGGCCGAGTGGGGGCGGTTGATTCTCGAGCAGAGCACCTGGACCGCCCACAGCCGTATCGAAGTGCTGGCCACCGAACAACTGAAGATGCACATTCCTGGCGCCGCTGACGTGCAGATGGTGGCGCCATGATGAAGCTTGAAGGCGCACTGTTCCCGTGGCGGTTTCGCCTGGTGCTGGGCCTGCTCGGCGTCATGGTCGCGGCCATTTGCTGGCGCATCATCGACCTGCAAGTGGTTGACCGTGCCTTCCTCAAAGGCCAAGGCGACGCGCGCAGTGTTCGCCATATCCCGATTCCGGCACACCGTGGCCTGATCACCGACCGTAACGGCGAGCCGCTGGCCGTCAGTACGCCGGTCACCACGCTGTGGGCCAATGCCAAGGAAATGCAACTGGCCAAAGAGAAGTGGCCAGCACTGGCGGCTGCCTTGGGTCAGGATCCGAAAGCCCTGGCCGAGCGCCTTGAGGCGCAAGCCAACAAGGAATTCATTTACCTGGTTCGTGGGTTGACCCCCGAGCAGGGCCAGTCCGTGCTCGACCTCAAAGTACCGGGCGTCTACGGCATCGAAGAGTTCCGCCGCTTCTATCCTGCTGGTGAGGTGACCGCGCACATGGTCGGCTTCACCGACATCGATGATCACGGGCGTGAAGGCGTCGAGCTGGCCTACGATGAGTGGCTCGCCGGGGTGCCCGGCAAGCGACAGGTCATCAAGGACCGGCGCGGGCGACTTATCAAAGATGTTCAGGTGACAAAAAACGCCAAGGCCGGCAAGCCCTTGGCGTTGTCCATTGACCTGCGCCTGCAATACCTGGCCAACCGCGAGTTGCGTAACGCGATCATCGAGAACGGTGCCAAGGCCGGCAGCCTGGTGATCATGGACGTGAAGAGCGGCGAGATCCTCGCCATGGTCAACCAGCCGACCTACAACCCGAACAACCGTCGCAACCTGCAGCCGGCAATGATGCGTAACCGCGCGATGATCGACGTGTTCGAGCCAGGCTCGACCATGAAGGCGATCTCCATGAGTGCCGCCATCGAAACCGGACGCTGGAAACCAACCGACAGCGTCGAGGTTTACCCGGGCACGCTGCAGATCGGCAAATACACCATCAAGGACGTGTCCAAGACCGAAGGTCCGGTGCTGGACATGACCGGCATCCTGATCAACTCCAGTAACGTCGGTATGAGTAAGGTGGCCTTCGACATCGGTGGCGAAACCATCTTCCGTCTGGCGCAGAAGCTCGGCCTCGGCCAGGACACCGGTCTGGGCTTCCCGGGTGAGCGTGTGGGCAACCTGCCCAACTACCGCGAATGGCGTAAGGCCGAAACGGCGACGTTGTCCTACGGCTACGGTATTTCCGTGACTGCAATCCAGTTGGTCCATGCCTTCTCGGCCTTGGCCAACAACGGCCGCCTGGCACCACTGACCCTGATCAAGACCGACAAGGCACCGCAAACCACGCAAGTGCTGCCGGAAAACGTCGCGAAAACCATGCAGACCATGCTGCAGCAAGTGATCGAAGCACCGCGCGGTGTATTCCGTGCCCAAGTGCCGGCGTATCACGTGGGCGGCAAGTCCGGTACTGCACGTAAAACCTCGGTCGGCACCAAAGGCTATGCCGAAAACTCTTATCGCTCGCTGTTCGCCGGTTTCGGGCCGATGAGCGACCCTCGCTACGCCATCGTCGTTGTCATCGATGAGCCCACCAAGGCCGGCTACTTCGGTGGCCTGGTCTCTGCGCCCGTATTCAGCAAAGTGATGTCCGGGACCTTGCGTCTGATGAATATCACGCCGGACAACTTGCCGCCTGTCCAACAGGCCAACGCGGTTCCGGCCATTCCACTGAAAGCCAATGGAGGGCGCGGCTGATGTCTCTAAGCCTGAACAAGATTTTCGCCCACGCTGGCCGCGATCTGCTGATCCGTGAGTTGACGATCGACAGCCGCAATGTGCGCGCCGGCGACCTGTTCCTGGCCGTGCCGGGCGGACGCTTCGATGGCCGCGCGCACATTGGCGATGCCTTGCAGCGCGGTGCGGCGGCGGTGGCTTATGAAGTCGAAGGCGCCACCGTGTTGCCGATCACCGACGTTCCGCTGATTCCGGTCAAGGGGCTCGCGGCGCAACTGTCGGACATCGCCGGACGTTTTTACGGTGAGCCGAGCCGTCACCTGAACCTGGTGGGCGTTACCGGCACCAACGGCAAAACCAGTGTGACCCAATTGGTGGCCCAGGCTCTGGACCTGCTCGGCCAGCACTGCGGCATCGTTGGAACATTGGGCACCGGTTTCTACGGCGCGCTGCAAAGCGGCCTGCACACCACGCCGAACCCGATTGCGGTGCAGGCGACCCTGGCCGACTTGAAAAAGGCCGGCGCCAAGGCTGTCGCCATGGAAGTGTCATCCCACGGACTGGACCAGGGCCGGGTAAGCGCATTGGCGTTCGACGTGGCGGTGATGACCAACCTGTCCCGCGATCACCTGGATTACCACGGCACCATGCAGGCCTACGGCGAAGCCAAGGCCAAGCTGTTCGCCTGGAACGACCTGAAATGCCGGGTGGTTAACCTCGATGACGATTTCGGCAAGCAACTGGCCAGTGAAAAACGTGAGTCGCGGCTGATTACCTACAGCTTGCTCGACCGCAGCGCCTACCTGTTCTGCCGCGATGCGCAATTCGACGACGAAGGCGTACGCGCCACGCTGGTCACGCCGCAAGGCGAGCACCATTTGCGCAGTACCTTGCTCGGCCGGTTCAACCTGAGCAACGTGTTGGCCGCCATTGGCGCCTTGCTCGGTCTGGATTACGCACTGGATGAAATTCTCAAGGTCCTGCCCGAGCTCGAAGGCCCGGCAGGGCGCATGCAGCGCCTGGGTGGCGGCACTCAGCCGCTGGTGGTGGTCGACTACGCCCACACCCCGGATGCGTTGGAAAAAGTACTGACGGCGCTGCGTCCCCACGCCAAGGGCCGATTGCTCTGCCTGTTCGGTTGCGGCGGTGATCGCGATCGCGGCAAGCGTCCGCTGATGGCCGAAGTGGTCGAGCGTTTGGCCGATGGCGTCCTGGTCACCGATGACAACCCGCGTACCGAAGATCCCTCGGTGATTTTCGATGACATCCGCGCCGGTTTCTCGAATGTGGATAACGTCACCTTCGTGGCGGGTCGCGGCCAGGCCATCGCCCAGTTGATCGCCAGAGCTTCGGCGGACGATGTGATCGTTCTGGCCGGCAAGGGGCACGAGGACTACCAGGAAATCAACGGCGAGCGCCATGATTTTTCGGACCTGGTCGAGGCCGATCGCGCCCTGACCGCGTGGGAGGTGGCCCATGCTTAAAGCTTTGAAACTCAGTGAACTGACCACCGCCCTCAGCGGCCGCCTGGTCAGCAAGGACGCCACTTTCAACGGCGTCAGCATCGACAGCCGGGCCATCCAACCGGGCCAGTTGTTCATCGCGCTGACCGGTCCGCGTTTTGATGGTCATGACTATCTGAATGAGGTCGCGACCAAAGGCGCCGTTGGCGCGCTGGTCGAACGGGAAGTTTCTGACAGCACCTTGCCGCAACTGCTGGTCGGCGATACCCGTCAGGCGCTGGGGCAACTCGGTGCGTTGAACCGTGCAGCCTTCGACAAGCCCGTCGCCGCCGTGACCGGTTCCAGCGGCAAGACCACGGTCAAGGAAATGCTCGCCAGCATCCTGCGCACGCGCGGGCCTGTGCACGCCACCCGTGGCAATCTGAATAACGACCTCGGCGTACCGCTGACCCTGCTCGAGCTCGCGCCGGAGCACAGCGCCGCCGTCATCGAACTGGGCGCGTCGCGCCTCGGCGAGATTGCCTACACCGTCGCTATGACCAAGCCCCACGTCGCCATCCTCAACAACGCCGGGACTGCCCACGTTGGCGAGTTTGGCGGCCCGGACAAGATCGTCGAAGCCAAGGGCGAGATCATCGAAGGGCTGGCCGCCGATGGCGTCGCCGTGCTCAATCTTGACGACAAGGCATTCGACATCTGGAAAACCCGCGCCGCCGGTCGCAGGGTGCTGACATTCGCCCTGACCAACAGCCAGGCGGACTTCCATGCCAGCGACCTGTCCACCGATGCTCGTGGTTGCCCGTCGTTCAAACTGCACAGCCCCGAAGGTGTGGAGCACGTTCAACTGAACCTGCTCGGCACCCATAACGTGGCCAACGCCATGGCCGCTGCTGCGGCAGCGTATGCCCTGGGCGTGTCGTTGTTCGGTATCGCCACCGGCCTTGGCGCGGTGCAGCCGGTCAAGGGCCGCACCGTGGCGCAGCTGGCCAGCAATGGCATGCGCGTGATCGATGACACCTATAATGCGAACCCCACTTCCATGTGCGCAGCCGTTGATATTCTCGCCGGCTTTCCCGGCCGCACCGTCCTGGTGCTCGGGGACATCGGCGAATTGGGCGACTGGGCGCAGCAGGGGCACCACGACGTGGGCGAGTACGCCCGTGGCAAGGTCTCGGCTCTGTATGCCGTGGGTCCGATGATGACTCACGCCGTGAACGCTTTTGGCGATCAGGCTTATCACTTTGCCACCCAGGCAGCGCTGATCGAGGCCCTTGGCGCCGAGCAAGACACAAACACCACCATTTTGATCAAGGGTTCGCGCAGCGCGGCGATGGAAAACATCGTCGCGGCCTTGTGCGGGTCCAGTCCGGAGAAACATTAATGCTGCTGCTGCTAGCGGAGTATCTGCAACAGTTCTACAAAGGCTTCGCGGTCTTCCAGTATCTGACCCTGCGCGGGATTCTGGGTGTGTTGACCGCGCTGGTCTTGTCGTTGTGCTATGGCCCCTGGATGATCCGCACCCTGCAGAACCGTCAGATCGGCCAGTCCGTTCGCAACGATGGTCCGCAATCGCACCTGTCCAAGTCGGGTACGCCCACCATGGGCGGCGCACTGATCCTGTCTTCGATCGGCGTCAGCACGCTGCTGTGGGCTGACCTGAGCAACCGTTATGTCTGGGTGGTCTTGCTGGTCACCCTGCTGTTCGGCGCCATCGGCTGGGTGGATGACTACCGCAAGGTCATCGAGAAGAACTCCCGTGGCCTGCCAAGCCGCTGGAAGTATTTCTGGCAGTCGGTGTTCGGCCTCGCGGCGGCGATCTTCCTGTACAAGACCGCAGCAACGCCGGTCGAGACCACGCTGATCCTGCCGATGCTCAAGGACCACAGCATCGCGCTGGGCGCGGGCTTCATCGTCCTGACCTATTTCGTGATTGTCGGCTCGAGCAACGCGGTCAACCTGACCGATGGCCTCGACGGCCTGGCAATCATGCCGACCGTGATGGTCGGCGGTGGCCTGGGGATCTTCTGCTACCTGTCGGGTAACGTGAAGTTCGCCGAATACCTTCTCATTCCTTATGTACCGGGCGCGGGCGAGCTGATCGTGTTCTGCGGCGCGCTGATCGGTGCGGGCCTGGGGTTCCTCTGGTTCAACACCTATCCGGCCCAAGTCTTCATGGGCGACGTCGGCGCACTGGCGCTCGGCGCAGCCCTGGGCACCATCGCGGTGATCGTTCGCCAGGAAATCGTGCTGTTCATCATGGGCGGCGTGTTCGTGATGGAAACCCTGTCGGTGGTCATCCAGGTGGCCTCCTTCAAATTGACCGGTCGCCGTGTGTTCCGCATGGCGCCGATACACCACCACTTTGAACTCAAGGGCTGGCCCGAGCCACGCGTGATCGTCCGTTTCTGGATCATCACCGTGATTCTCGTGCTGATCGGCCTTGCCACCCTGAAGCTGAGGTAGAACGAGTGTCTCTGATCGCTTCTGACCACTTCCGCATCGTTGTCGGCCTCGGCAAGAGCGGCATGTCCCTGGTTCGCTTCCTGGCGAGCCGGGGCACGTCGTTTGCCGTGGCCGATACGCGCGAAAACCCGCCGGAACTGGCCACGCTCAAGCGTGACTATCCGCACGTGGAAGTGCGTTGTGGCGAGCTGGACGTCGAATTCCTGTGCCGTGCCGATGAGCTCTACGTGAGCCCCGGCCTGGCATTGGCGACCCCGGCCCTGCAGGCGGCCGCGGCCCGTGGCGTGAAGTTGTCCGGCGACATCGAGCTGTTCGCGCGTCACGCGAAGGCACCGATCGTGGCCATCAGCGGTTCCAACGCGAAAAGCACCGTGACCACCCTGGTGGGCGAAATGGCTGCAGCCGCAGGCAAGCGCGTCGCCGTGGGTGGCAACCTGGGCACGCCGGCGCTGGACCTGCTGGATGACGACATCGAGCTGTACGTCATGGAGCTGTCGAGTTTCCAATTGGAAACCACCGACCAGCTCAACGCCGAAGTGGCGACCGTGCTCAACATCAGCGAAGACCACATGGACCGCTACAGCGGCCTGCCGGCCTATCACCTGGCCAAGCACCGGATCTTCCGCGGTGCCCGGCAGTTTGTGGTCAACCGGCAGGACGCCCTGACCCGTCCGTTGATGGGCGAAGGTCAACCTTGCTGGACCTTCGGCCTGGGTAAACCCGATTTCAAGGCCTTTGGTATCCGCGAAGAGAACGGCGAGAAATATCTGGCCTTCGAATTCCAGAACCTGATGCCGGTGCGCGAGTTGAAAATTCGCGGTGCCCATAACCAGTCCAACGCCCTCGCGGCCTTGGCGCTGGGGCATGCGGTCGGCCTGCCGTTCGATGCCATGCTCTCGAGCCTGCGCACCTTCGCGGGCCTCGAGCACCGCTGCCAATGGGTCCGAGACCTGGACGGCGTGAGTTACTACAACGACTCCAAGGCCACCAATGTGGGCGCTGCACTGGCCGCCATCGAAGGCCTGGGGGCCGACATTGACGGCAAGCTGGTGCTGATCGCCGGTGGCGATGGCAAGGGTGCCGAATTCAAGGACCTGCGCGATCCGGTGGCTGCCAACTGCCGTGCCGTGATCCTGATGGGTCGTGACTCGGACAAGATCGGCGCGGCCATTGGCGATGGTGTGCAACTGATCCGTGTCGCGTCGCTGGTCGAAGCGGTGGAGCAATGCCGCACCGTTGCGCAAGCCGGTGACGCGGTGCTGCTGTCGCCAGCCTGCGCCAGTTTCGACATGTTCAAGAACTACGAAGACCGTGGTCACCAGTTCGTCCATGCAGTGGAGGATCTGGCATGAGCCTTTTGAACATCATCAAGCCGTATCCGTCGCCGATCATCACCGGGCGTGGTATCGACCTCGACTTCCCGATGCTGGCCGGCTGCCTGGCGCTGCTGGGGCTGGGGCTGGTGATGATTGCCTCGGCATCGACCGAAGTAGCGGCGGTGCAATCGGGCAGCGCGCTGTATTACATGATTCGCCACCTGATCTACGTGGCGCTGGGTCTGGGTGCCTGCATTGTCACGATGATGGTCCCGATCGCCACCTGGCAACGCCTGGGCTGGATGATGCTCATTGGTGCGTTTGGCTTGCTGGTGATGGTGATCATCCCCGGGATCGGCCGCGAAGTGAACGGCTCGATGCGCTGGATCGGCTTCAGCTTCTTCAACGTCCAGCCGTCCGAGATCGCCAAGGTCTTCGTGGTGATCTATCTCGCCGGTTACCTGGTGCGTCGCCAGAAAGAAGTGCGCGAGAGCTGGATGGGTTTCTTCAAGCCGTTCATCGTGCTGTTGCCGATGGCCGGCCTGCTGCTGATGGAGCCGGACTTCGGCGCCACCGTCGTCATGATGGGGGCCGCAGCGGCGATGCTCTTCCTCGGTGGGGTCGGACTGTTCCGTTTCTCGCTGATGGTGGTCCTGGCCGTCGCGGCGGTGGTGTTGTTGATTCAAGTGCAGCCGTATCGGATGGCGCGCCTGACCAACTTCGCTGACCCGTGGGCCGACCAGTTCGGTGCCGGCTATCAGTTGTCCCAGGCGCTGATCGCGTTTGGTCGTGGCGAATGGCTCGGCGTTGGCTTGGGCAATAGCGTGCAGAAGCAGTTCTACCTGCCCGAAGCCCACACTGACTTCGTATTCTCGGTTCTGGCCGAAGAACTGGGTGCCGTGGGGTCGTTGTTGACCGTGGCGCTATTCGTTTTCGTTTGTGTGCGCGGCATGTACATCGGTTATTGGGCCGAGAAGTCCAAGCAGTTCTTCGCCGCCTATATCGCCTATGGCTTGTCTTTCCTTTGGATTGGTCAATTCCTGATCAATATCGGGGTGAACGTCGGCCTGCTGCCAACCAAGGGCCTGACCTTGCCGTTCCTCAGCTACGGCGGCAGCTCGTTGGTGATCTGCTGCGCCTGTCTGGGTTTGCTGCTGCGTATCGAGTGGGAGAGTCGGACCCACCTGGGCAGCGAGGAAATGGAGTTCCATGAGAGCGACTTTGCCGAGGAGCCAAGACATGGGCGCTAACGTCCTGATCATGGCCGGCGGCACCGGTGGCCACGTGTTCCCGGCGCTGGCCTGTGCCCGCGAATTCCAGATGCGCGGCTACACGGTGCATTGGCTGGGGACGCCGCGCGGCATCGAAAACGACCTGGTGCCGATGGCCGGTATCGAGTTGCATCGAATCAACGCCAGTGGCCTGCGTGGCAAGGGCAAGTTGTCCCTGCTCAAGGCGCCGTTCATGTTGCTCAAGTCGATCTGGCAGGCGCGCACGATCATTCGTCAGTTGCGCCCGGCATGTGTCGTCGGATTTGGCGGTTATGTGACCGGTCCTGGTGGTGTTGCGGCCAAACTGGCCGGTGTGCCGGTGATCGTTCACGAACAGAACGCTGTGGCCGGTACCGCCAATCGGTTGCTGGTGCCGTTGGCCGCCCGAGTCTGTGAAGCGTTCCCCGACACCTTTACCCTGTCGGACAGCCGACGGACCACGGGTAATCCAGTGCGCTCCGAGCTGTTCCTCGACACCCCGCGACCTGCCCTGGCAGGTCGCAAGGCGCGTTTGCTGATCCTGGGCGGAAGCCTGGGCGCAGAACCGTTGAACAAGTTGCTGCCAGAAGCCCTGGCGCAAGTCGCTCCCGACCTGCGCCCGGAAGTGTTCCATCAGGCTGGCAAAAAACACGATGAAGTGACTGCAGAGCGCTATCGCGCCGCTGGCGTCGAGGCGCAAGTGCAGCCTTTCATCAAAGACATGGCCCAAGCCTATGGCTGGGCTGACCTGGTGGTGTGCCGTGCAGGCGCATTGACCATCAGTGAACTGGCCGCCGCCGGTCTGCCCTCGATGCTGGTGCCTTTGCCCCACGCGATCGACGACCACCAGACCCGCAACGCCGATTATTTGGCCCGCGAAGGTGCTGCCTTCCTGATGCCGCAAAGAACGACTGGTGCAGCGGATCTTGCCGCTCGCCTGACAGAGGTTTTGATGCAACCACAACGACTCACTGACATGGCGGCCGCTGCCCGTCGCCTGGCCAAACCCGATGCCACCCGTAACGTGGTCGATACCTGCCTGGAGGTGGCCCATGGTTGAGAATCAGAAAGCCATGCCACAACCGGAAATGCGCCGCATCCGTCACATCCACTTCGTGGGTATCGGCGGCGTGGGCATGTGCGGCATCGCCGAAGTGTTGCTGAACCTGGGTTATGAAGTGTCCGGCTCCGACCTCAAAGCGTCGCCGGTGACTGAGCGCCTGGAAACCTTTGGTGCGCAGATTTTCATTGGTCACCGCGCCGAAAACGCCGCTGCCGCTGACGTGCTGGTGGTGTCGAGCGCGGTGAACACCTCCAACCCGGAAGTTGCCACCGCGCTGGAGCGTCGCATTCCCGTGGTGCCGCGCGCCGAAATGCTGGCCGAGCTGATGCGCTATCGCCACGGCATTGCCGTTGCCGGTACCCACGGCAAAACCACCACCACCAGCCTGATTGCCTCGGTGTTTGCCGCCGGTGGCCTGGACCCGACCTTCGTCATCGGTGGCCGCCTGAACGCCGCGGGCACCAATGCACAACTCGGTACCAGTCGTTACCTGATCGCGGAAGCCGATGAAAGTGACGCCAGCTTCCTGCACCTGCAACCGCTGGTGGCCGTGGTGACCAATATTGACGCCGACCACATGGCGACCTACGACGGTGACTTCAACAAACTGAAGAAAACCTTTGTCGAGTTCCTCCACAACCTGCCGTTCTACGGCCTGGCCGTGGTATGTCTCGATGATCCAGTCGTGCGTGAAATCCTGCCTCAGGTCAAACGTCCGACCGTGACCTATGGCTTCGGCGACGACTGCGACGTGCGTGCGATCAATGTACGCCAGCAGGGTATGCAGACGTTCTTCACCGTACTGCGTCCTGACCGTGAGCCACTGGACGTCTCGGTGAACATGCCGGGCAATCACAACGTGCTCAACGCACTGGCGACCATCTGCATTGCCACCGACGAAGGCGTCAGTGACGAAGCCATTGTCCAGGGGCTGTCCGGGTTCCAGGGCGTGGGTCGACGCTTCCAGGTCTACGGCGAACTGCCGGTCGAAGGCGGCAACGTGATGCTGGTCGACGATTACGGTCACCACCCGACCGAGGTCGCCGCCGTGATCAAGGCCGTACGCGGTGGCTGGCCGGAGCGCCGGTTGGTGATGGTTTATCAGCCGCACCGCTACAGCCGGACCCGTGACCTGTACGACGATTTCGTCCAGGTGCTGGCCGACGCCAACGTCCTGTTGCTGATGGAAGTGTACCCGGCAGGCGAAGAGCCGATCCCGGGCGCTGACAGCCGCAAGCTGTGCAACAGCATCCGTCAGCGCGGCCAGCTCGACCCGATCTACATCGAGCGCGGTGTCGACCTCGCGCCCGTGGTCAAGCCGCTGCTGCGTGCCGGCGACATCCTGCTGTGCCAGGGCGCCGGTGATGTGGGCGGCCTCGCTCCGAATCTGTTGAAAAGTCCGTTGTTCACCGGCGCCGTGGCGGCACCGGCCGTGGGGAAATTGAAATGACTGCTGCATACGCGAACCTCGTCTCCACTGTCGCGCCGAAGGACTTCGGTCGCGTCGCCGTGCTGTTCGGCGGCAAGAGTGCCGAACGTGAGGTGTCCCTGAAGTCGGGCAACGCGGTCCTCCAGGCGCTGCAAGACGCTGGCGTTGACGCATTCGGCCTCGACGTCGGAGACGATCTGTTGCAGCGGCTGCTGAGCGAGAAAATCGACCGGGCCTTCATCATTCTCCACGGTCGTGGCGGTGAGGACGGCAGCATGCAGGGGCTGTTGGAGTGCCTGGGCATTCCGTACACCGGCAGCGGCATCCTCGCGTCGGCGTTGGCCATGGACAAGCTACGGACCAAGCAGGTCTGGCACAGCCTCGGCATCCCGACGCCGCGTCACGCCGTGTTGACTTGCGAGGCCGATTGTATTTCGGCAGCGACGGAACTGGGCTTTCCTTTGATCGTCAAACCGGCCCATGAAGGTTCAAGTATCGGTATGGCCAAAGTGACTTCCTGCGACGCCTTGATCGACGCCTGGAAAGCGGCCAGTACCTACGATTCGCAAGTGTTGGTCGAGCAATGGATTCAAGGTCCCGAGTTCACCATCGCCACGCTGCGTGACCAGGTGTTGCCTCCGATCGCCCTGGGCACGACACACAGTTTCTACGACTACGACGCCAAGTACATCGCCAACGATACCCAGTACCGCATTCCATGCGGGCTGGACAGCACCAAGGAACAGGAACTGATGGACCTCACGGCCAAGGCGTGTGAGGCGTTGGGTATCGCCGGTTGGGGCAGGGCAGACGTGATGCAGGATGCTGACGGTCAATTCTGGTTCCTTGAAGTCAACACCGCACCGGGCATGACCGATCACAGCCTGGTGCCGATGGCGGCACGTGCCGCCGGCCTGAATTTCCAGCAACTGGTGCTGGCAATCCTGGCGGCAAGCATTGCCGACAACGAAGAGCCGCGAGGGTAAGTCCATGCGAGGCGCTCAGCTGCGACATCAGCCCCCACCCGCACCCGGCCGCAAGCCGGTGCCACGGGGTGCAAGCCGAATGGTGGCCAAGGAGCCGATGTCCGCACGCCTGCCCAAAGCCAATTTTGGCTTTCTCAAAGCCTTGGCCTGGCCGGTATTGCTGGTCGGGCTGGGGTTCGGCACCTACGAGGGCGCGCAAAGGTTGCTGCCGTATGCGGACCGGCCGATCACCAAGGTCGCGGTACAGGGCGACCTCAGCTACATCAGCCAGCAAGCGGTGCAGCAGCGGATCGCCCCCTACGTGGCGTCGAGCTTCTTCACCATCGACCTGGCGAGCATGCGCACCGAGCTTGAGCAGATGCCATGGATCGCCCACGCCGAAGTGCGTCGGGTGTGGCCGGATCAGGTCGTGATCCGCCTGGAAGAACAACTGCCGGTTGCCCGGTGGGGCGATGAGTCCCTGTTGAACAACCAGGGCCAGGCGTTCACCCCGCGTGAGCTGGCGAACTACGAACACCTGCCACAGTTGTTTGGCCCACAACGGGCCCAGCAGCAAGTGATGCAGCAATACCAGGTGCTGAGCCAGATGCTCCGGCCGCTGGGCTTCTCGATTGCGCGCCTGGAGTTGCGTGAACGGGGTAGTTGGTTCCTGACCACCGGTGCCGGCAGTTCGGGCCCGGGGATCGAGCTGCTGCTGGGCCGCGGCAACCAGGTAGAGAAGATGCGCCGTTTTATTGCCATCTATGACAAGACGCTTAAAGAACAGATTACGAACATTGCGAGTATCGATCTGCGTTACGCCAACGGCCTGGCTGTTGGCTGGCGGGAACCGGTAGCGCCCACGACAGCCCAACCCGCTGTCGCGAAGAATTAAGAGAGGCAGGACCCATGGCAAACGTGCAAAGCGGCAAAATGATCGTCGGTCTCGATATCGGCACCTCCAAGGTGGTGGCGCTGGTCGGTGAGGTCGGGGACGACGGCACGCTGGATATCGTCGGGATCGGCACTCATCCGTCCCGCGGCCTGAAGAAGGGCGTGGTGGTGAACATCGAATCCACCGTGCAGTCGATCCAGCGCGCGATTGAAGAAGCGCAGCTGATGGCCGGTTGCCGAATTCACTCGGCGTTCGTCGGCGTGGCGGGCAATCACATCCGCAGCCTCAACTCCCATGGCATCGTCGCCATTCGCGATCGTGAGGTCAGTACCGCCGACCTGGAGCGCGTGCTTGACGCCGCCCAGGCCGTGGCGATCCCGGCGGATCAGCGCGTGCTGCACACCCTGCCGCAGGATTATGTGATCGATAACCAGGAAGGCGTGCGCGAGCCGCTGGGCATGTCCGGCGTGCGCCTGGAGGCCAAGGTCCACGTGGTCACCTGCGCCGTCAACGCCGCGCAGAACATCGAGAAGTGCGTGCGCCGCTGTGGCCTGGAAATCGACGACATCATCCTTGAGCAACTGGCGTCCGCGTATTCGGTACTGACCGACGACGAAAAAGAGCTGGGCGTCTGCCTGGTGGACATCGGTGGCGGCACCACTGACATCGCGATCTTCACCGAAGGCGCGATCCGTCACACCGCCGTGATCCCGATTGCTGGCGATCAGGTGACCAACGACATCGCAATGGCGTTGCGCACACCGACCCAGTACGCCGAAGAAATCAAGATCCGCTATGCCTGCGCGCTGGCCAAGCTGGCCGGTGCCGGTGAGACCATCAAGGTGCCAAGCGTAGGCGACCGTCCACCGCGTGAGTTGTCCCGCCAGGCCCTGGCCGAAGTGGTCGAGCCGCGTTACGACGAGCTGTTCACGCTGATCCAGGCCGAGCTGCGACGCAGCGGGTACGAAGACCTGATCCCGGCCGGCATCGTGCTGACCGGTGGTACGTCGAAAATGGAAGGCGCCACCGAGCTGGCCGAAGAGATCTTCCACATGCCGGTACGCCTGGGCGTGCCCCACGGCGTGAAAGGCCTGGATGACGTGGTGCGCAACCCGATCTATTCCACAGGCGTTGGTTTGTTGATGTACGGCCTGCAAAAGCAGTCCGACGGGGTTTCGTTCTCGGGCATCGGCAGCCGTGACAGCTACAGCAATGAAGAACCCAAAGGTGCCCTGCTCGATCGCATCAAGAGCTGGGTACAAGGCAACTTTTAAAGAAGCAGCAGCAAGCTTCAAGCTTGAAGCTGCAAGACAGAGCAAGCAGCAACACGCAGTAACGCAGTAGGCGAAAAAAACTAGAGAACGTAAAGGAGAGGGAAAATGTTCGAACTCGTAGACAACGTCCCCGCAAGCCCGGTCATCAAGGTCATCGGTGTTGGCGGAGGCGGCGGCAACGCCGTCAATCACATGGTCAAGAGCAACATTGAAGGCGTTGAGTTCATCTGCGCCAACACTGATGCCCAGGCGCTGAAAAGCATCAGCGCGCGGACCATCCTGCAACTGGGTACTGGCGTGACCAAAGGTCTGGGCGCCGGTGCCAACCCTGAAGTGGGCCGTCAGGCCGCTCTCGAAGATCGTGAGCGCATCGCCGAAGTCCTGCAGGGCACCAACATGGTGTTCATCACCACTGGCATGGGCGGTGGTACCGGTACGGGTGCTGCGCCGATCATTGCCGAAGTCGCCAAGGAAATGGGTATCCTCACCGTTGCGGTGGTGACCCGTCCGTTCCCGTTCGAAGGCCGCAAGCGCATGCAACTGGCCGACGAAGGCATTCGTCTGCTGTCCGAAAGCGTCGACTCGTTGATCACCATTCCCAACGAGAAGCTGCTGACTATCCTCGGTAAGGACGCCAGCCTGCTGTCGGCTTTCGCCAAGGCTGACGATGTACTGGCCGGTGCTGTTCGCGGTATCTCCGACATCATCAAGCGTCCGGGCATGATCAACGTCGACTTTGCCGACGTACGTACCGTGATGAGTGAAATGGGCATGGCGATGATGGGCACTGGCTGCGCCAGCGGTCCGAACCGTGCACGCGAAGCTACCGAAGCGGCCATCCGCAACCCGTTGCTCGAAGACGTGAACCTGCAAGGTGCACGCGGCATCCTGGTGAATATCACCGCAGGTCCAGACCTGTCCCTGGGTGAATACTCCGACGTGGGTAGCATCATCGAAGCCTTCGCTTCCGAGCATGCGATGGTCAAGGTCGGTACCGTTATCGATCCGGACATGCGCGACGAACTCCACGTAACCGTGGTTGCCACCGGTCTGGGTGCAAAAATCGAGAAGCCTGTGAAGGTCATCGACAACACCGTTCACACCTCCATGGCAGCACAACCGCAAACTGCGGCGCCCGCTCGTCAGGAAGCGCCAGCGGTGAATTACCGTGACCTGGACCGTCCGACCGTCATGCGCAACCAGGCCCAGGCCGGTGCTGCGACTGCTGCGAAGATGAATCCGCAAGATGATCTGGACTACCTGGACATCCCGGCTTTCCTGCGTCGTCAGGCCGATTGATGGAATGTATCAGGGCTATGAAGGTGATTGGTGTTCAGCAAAGGCATGGTCTGCTATTATCGCCAGCCTTTGTTGATACCAGTTCGCAATTTGCGCTGAAGCGGCCCAAGCCATGATTAAACAACGCACACTGAAAAATATTATCCGTGCCACAGGTGTTGGTCTGCACTCCGGCGAGAAGGTCTACCTGACCCTCAAGCCTGCACCGATTGACACCGGCATCGTCTTTCGCCGTGCCGACCTCGATCCTGTGGTCGAGATCCCGGCTCGTGCCGCCAACGTCGGCGAGACAACCATGTCGACGACGCTGGTCAACGGTGACGTGAAAGTGGATACGGTTGAGCACTTGCTTTCGGCCATGGCTGGCCTGGGCATCGATAACGCCTACGTCGAGCTCTCCGCGTCCGAAGTCCCGATCATGGATGGCAGCGCTGGACCCTTCGTATTTCTGATTCAATCGGCAGGCCTGGAAGAACAGGATGCTGCCAAGAAATTCATCCGTATCCTGCGGGAAGTGACAGTGGAAGACGGCGACAAGCGCGCCACTTTCGTCCCTTTCGAAGGTTTCAAGGTGAGTTTCGAGATCGATTTCGATCATCCGGTTTTCCGTGACCGCACCCAGAGTGCAAGCGTGGATTTTTCCAGCACTTCGTTCGTAAAAGAAGTCAGCCGCGCCCGTACCTTTGGTTTCATGAGTGACATCGAGTACCTGCGCAAGCACAACCTCGCACTCGGCGGCAGCGTTGAAAACGCGATCGTGGTCGATTCCGATGGTGTACTGAACGAAGACGGCCTTCGTTATGAAGACGAATTCGTGAAGCACAAGATTCTCGATGCAATTGGTGACCTCTACCTGCTGGGCAATAGCCTGATTGGTGAGTTCAAGGGCTTCAAGTCCGGCCACGCACTGAACAACCAGCTGCTGCGCAAGTTGATTGAGCAGACAGATGCCTGGGAAGTCGTGACCTTTGAAGACGCCAGCACCGCACCAATCTCTTACATGCGTCCTGTTGCGGCTGTGTAAGTAAAAAACCTCTCTAGTTTTTTAAAGGCTGCCTTCGGGTGGCCTTTTTTTATGCCTGCGATTTTGTGGATGGGCCCGATCCTCTGTAGGAGCGAGCATGCTCGCGATGGAGGGTCAGGCTCCGAGGGGTGTCAGGCCACCAGTGTTATCGTTAACGACCATCGCGACGGTTCGACGCCTCGACATGCTCGCTCCTACAGGGAGGTGGCGTGTATTCAGGTTGCACTGACCACCCGATTCCGCCCTCCATCCTTGGCCTGATACAAAGCCCTGTCCGCCGCGATGAGCAGTTGCTCCAGGCTGTAATGGGAGGCGGTGGTCCAGGTGCTGATGCCGATACTGACCGTAATCGGCGACTCGACCCCCGCCACGAATGGCAGCTGTTCCACGGCCAGCCGGATGTGTTCGGCAATCAATTTCGCGCCCGCACCGTCCGTTTCCGCCAGCACCACGGAAAACTCTTCTCCACCATAGCGCGCCACCAAATCGGCCGGTCGTCGCACATTGTCACCGATCACCTTGGCCAGCGCGCGCAACGCTTCATCACCGGCCTGATGGCCATGTTGATCATTGAACGCCTTGAAATGATCGGCATCGATCATCAATAAGGACAGAGGCTTGCCTGAGCGCTGTGCACGAAACCACTCATGGCGTAGCGTCTGGTCCAACATCCGACGGTTGGCAACGCCGGTCAGCGCGTCAGTGGCAGCCAACTGCGCCAGTTCCTGCTCCGCCATGTGGCGCAGGCGCAGCTCTCGGCACAGTAGGACGGTCAGCCACAGCAGGCCAATGCACAACACCCCCGTGGCGCCGCTGATCACCAGGGCGGTGCGTCGCCAGGCGGCGAACACATCGTTGCCGGAGAGCGCAACGATCACGGTTAACGGCAGGTTGCCGACCCTGGAAAAGGTGTACAGACGTTGCCGGCCGTCGATGCTCGACACGCTATCGAAGCTGCCGTTGCGCTCGCGCAGGATGC
This sequence comes from Pseudomonas sp. S2_C03, assembly GCF_054668405.1. Lineage (NCBI taxonomy): Bacteria > Pseudomonadati > Pseudomonadota > Gammaproteobacteria > Pseudomonadales > Pseudomonadaceae > Pseudomonas > Pseudomonas sp. S2_C03. Next base: position 147,310 of record NZ_CP162766.1, read on the forward strand.
GCTGGACGTTGGGGCGGTCGGCGAAACTTCTGCCGATCGGATCATTCTCGAGATGGGGCTTTTGTGCGAGCAGGATACCGTCGTCGCTGATGATCGACAGGATGCCGCCTTCGCCGATGTCCAGACTTTTGAACAGTTGATCGAAATAGCTCAGCCGCATCGACGCGACGGCGACGCCGAGAAATTCCCCTGTGGTCGAGGAAATACGCCGGCTGAAATGGATCCGCCAGCTGTCATCGTCCTCGCTCGGCCGGCTGATGAACATTTCCCTGTCAGGGCTGGCGGCATGCGCCAGGAAGTAATCGCGATCGGAAAAGTTACCCGGTTTGGGATCGATCCGTGACGAATCTGCCAGCACCTCGCCGTTGGGGGCCAGCAACAGGATGACACCCTTGAAGCGAGCGCTGGTGGACCGGTCGAACAGCGCCAGATGACGGATCTGCGCAGACACCTGTTTCAGGTCATCCCTTTGCGAGGCGGCAATCAGGCCTTGCAGGCTCAGGTCATAGAGTTCGACGGTGCGCAGTACGTCGGCATCGATCAGTTGGGCAATGGTGGTTGCGGTGCGTGTGGCTGCTTGCTGGGCACCGGCGCGTTCGCGGATCAGCAGAAAAGTGACGATGGCGATGATGGCGATGACGGTCAGTGAACTGCCTAGTATTGCCAGGATCTCGGGGCGTCCGGTACTGCGTGATGGAATGTGAGTACGACTGGTGGTCATTGGGCTGGCTTGTCTGCTGGAGTGACAGATTAAGCGTAGCCCGATCCCCCGAAACCTGTAGGAGCGAGCATGCTCGCGATGGACGCAAGGCCACCGCGGGGTGTCAGACTGCCAGCGTCATCGTTGACGACCATCGCGAGCGTGCTCGCTCCTACAGGGGAGGTGGCGTTCTTTGCGAATGGTGTAATAAAGGCCAAAAAAAGCCGCTGACAGGCAGCGGCTTTGAAGACAACTTTTCCCAGGGAAGAGCCGAGGAAAAGTGTCGAGGGAAACGTCGCGATCAGCTGTCTTTCTCAACCTGTGGCTGGGCCTGGACACTCGATGCTTGAGGGGTTTGCGTAGCGCCCGCTGCTTTGGCTGTCATTTCGCTCTGGTGTTGTTCGAACGCCGCTGTGCGTGCGGCATTGTGCGCGGCGAAGGTCTGCGACTCTTCAGCCATGGCGAACGGAGAGACGAACAGGGAAGACAAAACGAACGCGCTGGCAATACCCATACTGTTGGACATCTTTAAAACCTTCTTGCTTGGCAAGTGCTGTTTGGTGCGGGCAAAGATAAGGGGCATCGAGGCGGGGAAAAAGAGCGGATTCATGAAAGGACTGTTGCTCCATAAGCAACAGTCGCGCAATGACAAGGGGTCAGACGGGGAGGTGAATACCGAACGTGTTCATGCCGTGATCGCTGCGTACAAACACATCACCACCGTGCATCAGCGCAATCGCCTTGACGATCGCCAGGCCCAGGCCGTGGTTGTTGCCGCTGTTACTGCGGGACGCATCGACCCGGTAAAAACGCTCGAACAGCCGTGGCAAGTGTTCGCTGGCAATCGGCGAGCCAGGGTTTGCCACACCAATGCTGACTTGATGCTCTTCGACGTCGATGCGCACCTCGATCACCTGGCCGGGATCGGTGTGTTGCACCGCGTTGCTCAGCAGGTTGATCAGCGCCCGACGAAGGTGTGCAATTTCGATCCGAACCTGCGCATCCCCCCGAACCTGTACCTGGACCTGTGCATCTTCAAGGATGAAATCCAGATACTCCAGGGTGGTCGCCACTTCGTCCGCCAGCGACGTGCTGGTCAATTTGGTCGCCTTGCTGCCCTGATCGGCGCTGGCGAGGAACAACATGTCGTTGATGATCGAGCGCAGGCGCTCCAGCTCTTCGAGGTTGGATTGCAGTACCTCGAAATAATGTTCCGCCGAGCGGCCACGGGTCAGCGCCACCTGGGTTTGGCCAATCAGGTTGGTCAACGGCGAGCGCAGTTCGTGGGCGACATCGGCGTTGAACGACTCAAGCCGCGAGTACGCCTGCTCGACCCGCTCCAGGGTGGCGTTGAAGGAGCTGACGAACTGATCAAGCTCTGGCGGCAGCGACGACAGGCGCAAGCGCCCGGAGCGTAGCGGCGGTGCCAGGCGTCGGGCTTCATGGGACAATTCGATCAAAGGCTTGAGGCCGATCCGCGCGACCCAGTAACCCAGCACGGACGCCAGCAGCACACCGATAATGGCCAGGCTGATCAGGGCTACCAGCAGATGGTGCTGGGTCTGGGAAAACGTCTCGGTATCGACCGCGATCATGAAACGAAGCGGCGGACGCTGGTCCTTGGCCGGGAACTGGCTGACCAGCACTTTCAGCGGGTAGGGCTGGTCGGGCAATTGCAGGTCGCGCATGCCCAACGGCCCTTCGGCCAAGGTCCGGATTTGTGACGTCGGGTTGCCATATTCGTAGTGCGGATCGCCACTGACGACCCAAAAACTGATGCGCTTGTCTTCTTCGCTCAGCAACTTGAGCTTGTTGTTGATCTTCACCCAATGTTCCGGCGTGCCGTAGCGACCGATGGCTGACTCGAGCACGCTGTAACGCGCATCGAGCTCGGCTTCGGGCAGCAGGCCCAGGCCTTTGTCGACCTGCTGATACAACGCGCCGCCGATCAGCAGGAACACCAATAGCGCGACCAGCGTGAACATGCCGCTCAGGCGCAGGGCGATGGAGTTACGAGGGGCGATCATCACGGCTCTCCAGCACATAACCCATGCCCCGAATGGTGTGTAGCAGTTTTTCGTCGAACGGCCCGTCGATCTTGGCGCGCAGGCGTTTGATCGCCACTTCGACGACGTTGGCGTCGCTGTCGAAATTGATGTCCCAGACCATTTCGGCAATCGCCGTTTTGGAGAGGATTTCACCCTGGCGACGGGCCAGCACACTGAGCAGTGAGAACTCCTTGGCAGTCAGGTCCAGGCGCGTGCCGGCGCGGGTCGCCTTGCGGCTGATGAGGTCGATCCACAGGTCGGCAATGCTCACCTGGACCGGTTCATGGCCACCGCTGCGCCGGGTCAGTGCTTGCAGGCGCGCCACCAGTTCGAGGAAGGAAAACGGTTTGCCCAGGTAGTCGTCGGCGCCGTCGCGCAGGCCCTTGATGCGATCTTCCACCCGTTCGCGGGCGGTGAGCATGATCACCGGGGTTTGCTTGCGCGCACGCAACGCGCGCAGCACGCCAAAGCCATCGAGGCCCGGCAACATCACGTCGAGGACGATCACGGCGTAGTCGCTTTCCAGTGCCAGGTGCAGGCCTTCCACACCATCGCGCGCCAGGTCCACGGTGTAGCCCTGTTCCGTCAAGCCGCGGTGTAGATAGTCCGCGGTTTTTTCTTCGTCTTCGATAATCAGGACACGCATGACCCCGCCTCAGTCTGTGGTGGCCAGTGCCGGCGTCGGCACGGGTTTGGGTCTATGAAAGATCCGCTCAAGCCACAAGTATATGACCGGCGTGGTAAACAGCGTCAGCACCTGGCTGACCAGCAAACCACCCACCACGGCAATCCCCAACGGTTGGCGCAACTCGGCACCGGTGCCGTAGCCGAGCATCAGCGGCAGGGCACCGAGCAGGGCGGCGAGGGTGGTCATGATGATCGGCCGGAACCGTGTGATGCAGGCCTGGAAGATCGCCTCTTCAGGGGGCAGGCCACCCTTGCGCTGGGCTTCGAGGGCGAAATCGATCATCAGGATGCCGTTTTTCTTGACGATACCGATCAGCAGCACCAGGCCGATCAGGGCCATGATCGAAAAGTCCTGGCCGCAGAGCCACAACATGATCACCGCCCCCAGGCCCGCCGCCGGCAAGGTCGAGATGATGGTCAGCGGGTGCACGAAACTTTCATAGAGCACGCCGAGAATGATGTACACCGCCACCAGTGCCGCAAGGATCAGCCAGGGTTGGCTGGCCAGCGAACTCTGGAACGCCTGGGCGGCGCCCTGGAAATTGCCGCTGATCGCCACCGGCATGCCGATGTCGGCCTTGGCCTGGTTGAGCAGGATCACCGCATCGCCCAGTGCCACGCCAGGGGCGAGGTTGAATGACAGGTTGGCGGCCGGGAACATCCCGTCATGGGCAATCGACAGCGGGCCCACCGTGGGTGGATCGAAGCGGGCGAGGGCCGACAGCGGCACCATCTCACCGCTCAAGGGGGAGCGCAGGTAGAAGTAATTCAGGCTTTCGGCCTTGCCGCGTTGTCGGGTGTCCAGTTCCAGGATCACGTTGTACTGGTTGACCTGGGTCTGGAACTCATTGATCTGGCGTTGACCGAAGGCGTCGTACAGCGCTTCGTCCACATCGCTGGCGGTCAGGCCGAAGCGCGCAGCCGCGCTGCGATCGATGCTGATGTGGGTGATGCTGCCGCCCAATTGCAAGTCGTTGGACACATCGCGAAAGGCGGGGATGCTGCGCAGTTTATCCGTGAGGCGCTGGGTCCAGGTGCTTAGCACCGCGCCGTCGTTGCTCTTGAGTACGTATTGATACTGGGCGCGACTCGGGCCGGAACTGAGGTTGATGTCCTGGCCGGCGCGCAGGTACAGGACGATGCCCGGGACTTTCATCAACTGCGGGCGAATGCGGTCGATGAACTCACTGGCGGACACATCGCGGTCGCTGCGTTTTTTCAGGGTGATCCAGAAACGGCCATTGGCGATAGTCTGGTTGCTGCCCGAGACGCCGACCGAATGGGAGAAGGTTTCGACCGCTGGGTCAGCCGCGACGATCTCGGCCATGGCCAGATGTTTTTTCGCCATGTCGCCGTAGGAAATATCCGCAGCCGCTTCGGTGGTGCCGAGCACGAATCCGGTGTCCTGCACTGGGAAAAAGCCCTTGGGAATGAACACATAGCCACCGACGGCCAGTGCAACCGAGAGTCCGAAGATGCCAATCATCAGTTTCTGATGGGCGAGGGCGCGACGCAGGCCTTTTTCGTACAGGTCGAGCAGGCGCTCGCCGAAGCCCTTTTTACCATCGGCATGATGCACCGGGGCGCGCATGAACAGCGCCGCGAGGGTCGGCGCCAGGGTCAGTGACACGACGACCGAAATGAGAATGGTGGAGGTGGCGGTCAGGGCGAATTCCTTGAACAGGCGCCCGACCACGCCGCCCATGAACAGCAGCGGAATGAACGCCGCCACCAGCGAGAAACTGATCGAGACCACGGTGAAGCCGATCTCCCCTGCACCCTTGATGGCGGCCTCGCGCATGCCGTCCCCGGCCTCCAGATGCCGGTGAATGTTCTCCACCACCACGATCGCATCGTCCACCACGAACCCCACGGCGACCACGATGGCCACCAGCGTCAGGTTGTTGAGGCTGAAGCCCATGACGTACATCAGGGCGAAACTGGCGATCAACGACACACCGAGCACGGCCGAGACGATCAGCGTTGCCGACAGTTGGCGCAGGAACAGGGCCATCACCGCCACCACCAGCAGGATCGCGATCAGCAGGGTGATTTCCACTTCATGCAGCGAGGCGCGGATGGTCTGTGTGCGGTCGATGAGCGTCTTGACCTGTACCGAGGCCGGCAGCATCGCTTCCAATTCCGGCAGGGCGGCCTGGATGCGGTCCACCGTCTCGACGATGTTGGCTCCCGGCTGGCGGAAGATCACCAGGTTGACCCCCGGTTGCGTGCCCGCCCAGGCCTGGACGTAGGCATCTTCCGAACCGTTAACGACTTTGGCCACGTCCCGAAGGTGAACCGGTGCACCGTCCTTGTAGGAAACGATCAACTGGCTGTAGTCCTCGGGGTGGAACAGTTGATCGTTGGTGGACAGGGTGGAAATGCTCGACTCTCCGTACAGCGCACCCTTGGCCAGGTTGAGGCTGGTCTGCTGGATCGCCAGGCGAATATCCGCCAGGGTCAGTCCAATGGCCGCCAGTTTGTCCGCCGAGACCTGTACACGAATCGCCGGACGTTGCTGACCGGTGATGGCGACCTGGCCTACACCGTCGATCTGGCTGATCTGGCGGGACAACAGCGTTTCCGTCAGGTCGCTGAGTTCGGGGCCGGGCATCAGCGATGAGTTGACGCTGAGGATCAACACCGGGCTGTCGGCCGGGTTGACCTTGCGCCAGGTCGGCAGGTTGGGCATGTCCTTTGGCAGTTTGCCGGCGGCGGTGTTGATCGCCGCCTGCACTTCCTGGGCGGCGGTGTCGATGCTCTTGTCGAGGGTGAATTGCAACGTCAGGTTGGTCGAGCCCAGGGCGCTGCTCGACGTCATCTGCGTCACGCCGGGGATGGCGCTGAACTGCACCTCAAGCGGCGTGGCGACCGACGACGCCATGGTCTCAGGGCTGGCGCCGGGCAATTGTGCGGCCACCTGGATGGTCGGGAATTCTGCTTCGGGCAACGGGGCTACCGGCAGGCGCGGGAAGGCGATGGCGCCCAGCAGCACCAGGGCGAAGGTCAGCAGGACCGTCGCCACCGGGTGATCGATGCACCAGGCGGACACTCCGCCCTGGCCTTTCATTGGGCGGCCTGCGATTGCACCACTTGTGCAGGTTCGGTGAGCACCTGCACGGTCGATCCGGGTTTGAGCCGTGATTGCCCGTCGCTGACCAGCACGTCACCCGGCTTTACGCCCTTGATGATGTTCTGGCCGCTGCCCTGATACACGATCTGCACCGGCACGGTTTGGACCTTGTCGCCCTGGACGCGGTAGACGAAGGGCTGATCCAGGCCGCGTTGTACGACAGTGGGCGGCACAACGAGCGCATCCTTGTCGAGCGCTGTCTGAATTTTTACGGTCACCAGCAGGCCCGGCCAGAGCTTCTGTGCGGCGTTGTCGAATTCGGCCTTGGCGCGGATGGTCCCGGTGTTGGCGTTGATTTGATTGTCGATCAGGGTCAAGTGGCCTTCACCCAGCAGGTTTCCGGTCTCGCCGTCGGTGTCGGCGCCGATGTAGGCCTTGACCCGGGCGTGTTGCGGATCGTTGATCAGACCTTGCAAGGTGGGCAGCATCTGTTGCGGCAGGGAGAACTCCACGGCGATCGGGTCGATTTGGGTCACGGTGAACAGACCTTGGGTGTCGCTCATACGCAGGAAGTTGCCTTCGTCCACCGTGCGAATCCCAACGCGGCCGCTGACTGGCGAGCGAATCTGCGTGTAGGAAAGTTGTACCTGAGCCGCATCAATCGAAGCCTGGTTGCCCTGGGCGGTGGCCTTGAGTTGGTTGACCAGCGCTTGTTGCTGGTCGTAAGTCTGCTTGGACACGCCGTCGTCGACGCTCAGCAGTTTGTAGCGTTTGAGATTGACCAGCGCCACTTGCAGTTGCGCCTGGCTTTCGCCGAGTTGCGCGCGGGCCTGGTCGAGGCTGGCGCGGATCGAGCGGTCATCGATGCTGGCGAGTAAATCGCCCTTGCTGACCAGTTGGCCTTCCTTGACCAGGATTTTGGTCAGAATGCCGTCGATTTGCGGACGAACCACCACGCTGTGCAGAGACAGGACCGAGCCGATGCCGCTGACGTAGCGCGGCACATCCTTTTCGGCAACATTTACCACTCGCACCGGGATCGCGCTGGAGGCGGCGAGTCGGGTCTTGGCAGGTTTGGTCAGATACCAGGTGCCCAGCGCGGCCAGGACAATCAACAGGCCTGCAATCAAGGCGGTTTTTTTCGAAATTTGCATGCAAGTGGGGCGCCGGGTGGGGTGGGACGGGTTCAGATAAAGATATCGTTCGCAGGATCAATACCTTTATAAACCCGTTCGCCGGTCAGGAAGGTGACTGCTAACTGACGGCGCTGTCAGTTTGGGTATACTGCCGACTTTATTGCACCACCCGGAGCACTCATGACTTCCCCGACTCAACCACCGGTTGCCGACGCCCCTGGCGACGAACTGGCAGACAGCGAAACCACGCCTGCGATTGCGCCATTCAAGTTCCCGTTCAAGCCGGGCGAACTGGCCGCTGCGAAAACCTCCAATCAGCCGTGGTACAAGAACGGCGCCAAGAACGGTCACACCAAGGTTCCAGGTGCCGCGCCTCCCGGCACGCGTCGTTCGATGGGCAAGCGCTGAGTTCTTTTGTCGCGCTAGTGGCTATGTGCTCATAACCTGAGCCAGATCAAGGTTTGTGTAATCAGTGCGCTTAGAGTCAGCAACTTCGCCGACTCTTACCCACCAGCGAGCGCGCTTTCCATGAAGATCAACCTCCCGGTGACGGGCCGTCAAGTCGATGTTGCGGCTGATGCGAACATCCTTTCGACCACCGATCTGACGAGCGCAATCACCTACGCCAACGACGATTTCATCAAGATCTGCGGTTACAGTCGCGAGCAATTGCTGGGCGCCAAGCACAACCTGCTGCGTCATCCGGACATGCCCCAGGCCGCGTTCGCCCACATGTGGCAGACCCTCAAGAGTGGCCGCTCGTGGATGGGGATGGTGAAAAATCGCTGCCAGAATGGCGACCACTATTGGGTGAGTGCCTTCGCCACGCCGATGACGCAAAACGGGCAGGCGGTGGAGTACCAATCGGTGCGCACCCGCCCGACGGAACAGCAGATCGAGGCTGCAGAAAAGGCCTATACGCAACTTCGCAATGAGCGCACGCCATTGATGCAACGCCTGCCTGTGCTCGGGCCAGGCCTGAAGCTGACATTGCTGTTCAGCGCGATCCTGGCCAGTGTCATTGGTTTGCAGGTTTGGCTCAATCCTTCATCGTTGATGTACGGTTTAGTGGCCCTGATCGGCGGCAGCACGCTGGTGGCCGCCGGCACCTGGCGGATGTTGCGTCCGCTGATGGCCCTGAGCGAGCGCGCCCGGCAGATTGTCGATAACCCGTTGAGCCAAGGCATTTACACCGGTCGCCGGGATGAGTTCGGGCAGATCGAGTTCGCCTTGCAGATGCTCGAAGCTCAGATCGGTGCGGTGGTGGGTCGCATCGGCGATGCCTCGCAGCGCTTGGCGGGGCATGCGGCGGAGCTGGTGGACCATTTGCAGGGCAGTCACAGCAGCACACTGGACCAGCAGGCGGAAACCGATCACGTGGCTGCGGCGATCAACCAGATGTCCTCCAGCGTCGCCCAGGTCGCCAGTCATGCGCAGCAGGCCGCCGTGGCCGCCGATATGGCGGGCAGCGAGACGTTCGAGGGCCATCAGTTGGTCAGTGAAAGCCGTCAGGTTGTGTTGCGCCTGGCCGATGAGCTGACGCACGCCACTGCGGTCATTCATCAACTGGAAGGGCACAGCAGCGAGATCACCGGGGTGCTGGAGGTGATTCGCAGCATCGCCGAGCAGACCAATCTGCTGGCACTCAATGCTGCCATCGAGGCGGCGCGCGCCGGAGACGCCGGACGCGGGTTTGCGGTGGTTGCCGATGAAGTCCGCGGCCTGGCCCAGCGCACCCAGCAGTCGACCAACGAGATCGAGCGCATGATCAACACGTTGCAAAACGGCACGCGCGATGCGGTGCTGGCGATGCAACACAGTGGTGAGCAAGTGCAATGCAGCGTCGAGCAGGCTCGACGTGCTGCCGAGGCGCTGGACGGTATCAGTCGGCGGGTCAACCAGATCAGCGAGATGAACCTGCAGATCGCCTCGGCGGTGGAGGAGCAGAGTACCGTCAGCGAAGACATCAACCGCAACATCAGCAGCATCCGCCGCGCCTGCGAAGTCACGGTCAGCGAAGGGCAGCGCAGCCAGGCGAATTCTGCGGATGTTGCCGGGCTGGCGGGCGACTTGCGGCGATTGGCACAGGAATTCTGGCGAGTGCGCCGTTAAGCCGCGCGCAGTGAAATGAACGCGTAATTGAGCGGGGTTTCAGTGGTCACCTGCGCACCGCTCGCCCGAACCTGGCTGGCGATATCGTCGCCTGATACGTGGAACTGCCACGCACTGCCCGAGCCCGCCGGCGATTGATCAGTCATCCGGTCGACGACTCTGGCAAACGCCGTCATGTCCGGCAGGTAAGCCGTGAACCCGTCACCCTTGAGCGCCGTCGTGCGAATCCCCAGCGAGGCGCAAATCGCATCCTTGGTGCGAATTTCTTCGCGATCGGCCTGACGCGAACGCTGGATCAGCGTCGCCAGTTCACGGTCGACCAACTCACCGCCGAGGATCAGGTCCGGGCCTTTTTCCCACGATTCGGGCGGGCATTCCTTGATGGCTGGGTTGAGGGAAATGTGCGGATTGATTTCCATCGGATAGATACGGCACACCAACGGACGGCGTTCGTAGATGCGGCAGAGGTTATCGTCGTCAAGATTCCGGCAACGGCCGGCATTGTAAGCGGCGAAGGTGATTGCCACGTGGGCCTGCGCCGAGCCGCTGCTGACTAACACCGAACGCCGCTGAGCATGTTCGCGTTGCTGCGTCGGCAGGCCAAGGCCATTGGCCAGGAAAGCCTCCACCAGCACGATGACCTGACCGCCATCGTCCGCCCACATGCGGGCTTCGGACAGGGTGAGAGGCACGTGATGGTCAGTGCAGCATTTGCCGCAGCCTACGCAGGAAAACGTCGTGTTCATCGAAAGATCAGTCGCTGTCATCGGCTTGAAGCAGCGACAGAATGCCGCCGCAAAAAACTGTGCTGAAGCAAGTTATGCGCCATTCACTTTGACTTGGCGGGCGCGCGGATGGAGTCCCATTCGGTGACGTAGGCGGTTTTGTCTTTCTTGCTGTACAGGCACAACTCGGTACCCTGCTGGTTCTTCATGTGTTTTTGCGGGTAGCGACCTTGCAGCAGTACGGCGGTGTAACCGACTCGGTCGTCAAACTGGGCGATATTGCCCACCGGCGCCACATTTTTCAGGCCGCTGGCCTTGGTGCAACTGGCGAGCACGGTTTTGTCATAGGCGGCCCAGGCTTCGTCGCTCGAGGCGTGGGCCTGGCTGGCCAGGGCGGTGAGGCAAAGGAGGGTCAGGGTGGTGGCTTTCATGGGCAGGCATCCTTTTGGGAATTTGGACTGAGTATGCCTGATGTTGTGGAGTCGACCCCATCGCGGGCAAGTCCGCTCCTACAGTTGATCTTCGATGCCTCTTGCAGGAGCGGGCTTGCCCGCGATTGCGGTCTATCAGTCCGGCACCCTTTCCCGCCGAACCACGACCATCCCGACACCTTGATACAACCGCTGCGCCCGCCGGTTGTCTTCTAGCACCTTCAAATCCACAAAGCCTTCGCGACGTTGCGCGAACGCCTGAAACGCATGCAGCAGCAGGGCACGGCCCAATCCCCGGCCCTGGGCATCGGGGTGCACCACCAGATTCTTGATGTAGGCACTGGTCCAGCACTGACAGACGCCAACGATCGCATCGGCCTCAAGGGCAACGAAGCACAGATCGCGATCGTATTCGGCATCGGTCTCGAACCGCTGCTGCCAGATCTCCAATGCCGGCACGCGGCCGCCGCCGTGCTGGTAGCCCAGTTGCATCAGTCGATGCACGGCGGGCGCGAGTTCGGGGCGGTAGACCTGGACTTCAATGCCAGAGGGCCAGTTGCTCGCCGGCACAACCTCGGCAAGGTTGCGCCGCATCAGCAAGCAAAAGGCCTCGGTCACATCAATGGCCTTGTTCGGCGATCGTCCTGGCCGCTTCGATCAGGCATTTGGTCAGGTCTGGCGAGGAGAACTTGGTCAGCACCGCATTGGCGCCCGCCAGCCGTGCTTTTTCGCTGTTCATCGCGCTGTCCAGCGAGGTGTGCAACAGCACGTAAAGGTGGGCAAAATCCGGGGTCTCGCGCAGGGTGCGGGTGAGGGCGTAACCATCCATTTCCGACATTTCAATGTCAGAGACGATCAGGTTGATCTGCTGCGCCGTGCCTTGCAAGTCCAGCAGGCAGTCGATGGCCTCCTTGGCGCTGCGCGCGGTGTGGCATTGCAGGCCGAGGTTGCGCAGGGTGTGCACCGATTGCTGCAGCGCCACCTGGCTGTCGTCGACCACCAGAATGCGCGCATTGCCCAACAGTTCGGCGTCTTCCATGCTCAGCTCGGTCGGCGCTACTTCGATCTGCGCGGGGGCGATGCCATGGATGACCTTTTCGATGTCCAGGACTTGCACCAGCGTGCCGTCGACCGAGGTTACGCCGGTGATGTACGAACGCACACCGCCGGAACCGAAGGGCGGGGGACGGATGTCGGTGGTCAGGCAATGGACGATCTTGCTCACGGCCTGGACGTGCAGGCCCTGTTTGGAGCGGCTGATGTCGGTGACGATCAGGCAGCCGCCGTTCGGGTCTTCCAGCGGCCGCTCGCCAATCGCCCGACTGAGGTCGATCACCGACAGCGACGCGCCGCGCAGGGTGGCAATGCCCTGAACATGTGGGTGCGACTCCGGCAATTTGGTCAGCGGTGGGCAGGGAATGATCTCACTGACCTTGAGCAGGTTGATCGCCATCAACTTGCCGCTGCGCAAGGTGAACAGCAGAAGCGAAAGTGAGTCTGCGCGAGCTTTGATGGAGGACATAAAAACCTTCTGTGGAAAAAGGTGATGGGCGATTTCAAGGTTCGCCGACAGCTATCAATGCCGGGTTATCGACTTGAAGGGGGCAGGCTTTAGGAAATTGGCTGAATGGTGGGGCCCAATCGTCGGAACGCCGCCCGGAGCAAGCTCGCTCCTACAGGGGATTTGTGAGCAACACAGAACCCTGTAGGAGCGAGCTTGCTCCGGGCGGCGCTCCGACGATAGCGGTTTCACTTGATCCCCAACCGCTTCGCCATCCGGCCCAGGTTTGCCCGGTCCAGCCCCAACTCTCGCGCCGCGCTCGCCCAGTTGTTGTGGTGGCGCTCCAGGCAGGCGTTGATCAACTGGCGCTGATAGCGTTCAGTCGCCTCGCGCAAATCACCGGTCACCACCGCGGCCGGAATGACGGCGGCCGGCTCGTCCGCCACTTCGACGCTGGCGCTGGGCAAGTCCAGATTCTCCACCCCCAGGCTGAGGATCTTCGGTCGCTCCCGGCAGTTGCCCAGGGCCTTGAGCGCACTGCGACCAATCAAGTGCTCGAGTTCCCGCACGTTGCCTGGCCAATCGTAGGCCAGCAATGCGGTCTGTGCTTCGCTGGTCAGGCGCAGGTTGTTGAGGCCCATGCGCGAACGGTTCTGTTCGAGGAAGAAACCGCTGAGCAGCAACACGTCACGACCGCGATCGCGCAGCGCCGGCACCAGCAGCGGGTAGACGCTCAGGCGATGGTAGAAGTCGGCGCGATAGCGGCCGCTGCGCACTTCTTCGGCAAGGTCACGGTTGGTGGCGGCGATGAGGCGTACATCGACCTGATGCTCCTTATCGGAGCCCAGGCGCTGCAACTGGCCGCTTTGCAGCACACGCAGCAATTTGGCCTGGACGGTCAGCGACAGCTCACCGACTTCGTCGAGAAACAGCGTACCGCCGTTGGCCAGTTCGAACTTTCCGCGTCGGTCGCTGGTGGCGCCGGTGAAGGCGCCGCGCACGTGGCCGAACAGTTCGCTTTCCACCAGGGTGTCCGGCAACGCCGCGCAGTTAAGGCTGATGATCGGCTTGTCGGCGCGGGGCGAGGCGGCGTGAATCGCCTGGGCCACCAGTTCCTTGCCGACCCCGGTCTCGCCGGTGATCAACACGGTCAGGTCGCTGCCGCCGACCAGATTGATTTCTTCCACCAGCCGTTTGTGCGCCTTGCTCTGGCCGATCAGTTCGCGATTCTGCTGACCGCTGGCCTGGCGGTACAACTCGGCGCGCTGATGCTCGTCTTCGGCGCGATTGGCCAGACGCTCGATACGTTCGGCGGCGTTGACCGTGGCAGCAGCCAGGCTGGCGAAGGCCTCCAGGGCGTCCAGTTCGACCGGTTCGCGACTTTGCGGGTCCAGGGCATCGAGGGTCAGCAGCCCCCATGGACGTTCATCGATAAACAGCGGGCAGCCCATGCAGTCGTGGACCTCCAGATGGTCGTCCAGGCCGTCGACCAACCCGTCGTAGGGGTCGGGCAACTCACTGTTCGCGGCGAAGCGGGTCGGCCCGTGGCTGCTGAGCAGCGCTTCGAAGCGTGGGTGTTCGCTGACCTTGAAGCGTCGCCCCAGGGTGTCGGTGCTCAAACCATCGACCGCCAGCGGCACCAGCCATTCGCCATCCAGGCGCAGCAACGCGGCAGCATCGCACGGAAGCAGCGCGCGCATGGCTTCGAGCAGGCGCCGATAACGCTCGCCCTCGGGCAGTTCGCGGGACAGATCGGCGACCAGCGGAAGCAAGGTGGTGAGCAGAGATTTTGCAGTCATAGTGACTCCATGTAGTCCGGATGACTATAAGCCAGGCGCTGTCGATATGACTATAAAGTTATCAACGTATTGATTTATAAGGAATAATTAACTGGCACGGAAACTGATAAAGCTAGGGCAAACACATTAGAAACCCAAGTGGCGCAGGAGTCACCTTATGCTTAGCGTTCAAGACCGTGCAATCGTCAAATCCACCGTGCCGTTGCTGGAAAGTGGCGGCGAGGCGTTGATCACTCATTTCTACCGCATGATGCTTTCCGAGTATCCCGAGGTGCGCCCTCTGTTCAACCAGGCTCACCAGGCCAGCGGCGACCAACCCCGCGCCCTGGCGAACGGCGTGCTGATGTACGCCCGTCACATTGATCAGCTCGATCAACTGGGTGATCTGGTGGCCAAGATCATCAACAAGCACGTGGCCCTGCAAATCCTGCCGGAACACTACCCGATCGTTGGCACTTGCCTGCTGCGTGCGATTTCCGAAGTGCTGGGTGAGGAGATTGCCACCGCGCAGGTCATGAGCGCCTGGGCGGCGGCTTATGGCCAGTTGGCCGACATCCTGATCGGCGCCGAAAACAGCATCTACGACCAGAAAGAACAGGCAAGGGGCGGCTGGCGCGGCGCGCGTGAGTTCATCGTCGCGGCCAAGGTCGAGGAAAGCTCGGAGATCATCTCGTTCTACTTCGAGCCGGCAGACAAGGGGCCGATCCTCGCTTCCGAACCTGGCCAGTACATCGGCATGCAACTGTTCCTCGATGGCGAAGAAATCCGTCGTAACTACTCGCTGTCGTCCCTGAGCAACGACAAGCATTACCGCATCAGCGTCAAGCGCGAGGCCGGTGGTCGCGCGTCCAATCACCTGCACGATGAGCTGCATGTGGGCGACAGCATTCAACTGTTTCCGCCATCGGGCGAATTTACCCTCACCGACAGCGACAAACCGCTGGTACTGATCAGTGGCGGCGTCGGGATTACCCCGACCCTGGCCATGCTTGAAGCGGCCCTGCAAACCGAGCGGCCGGTGCACTTCATCCACTGCGCGCGCAATGGCACGGTTCACGCCTTCCGCGACTGGATCGATGACCTGGCCGAGCGTCATCCGCAGTTGCAGCGCTTCTACTGCTACGCCGAAGATGACGGCGTCAGCCCGGCAGCGCACAAGGTGGGTTTGTTGAGCCAGGAGCAACTGGCTGAGTGGATGCCGGAGCATCGTGATGTGGATGCCTACTTCCTTGGGCCCAAAAGCTTCATGGCGGTGGTCAAGCGTCACCTGAAGGCATTGGGCGTGCCGGAGGAACAGAGCCGCTACGAGTTCTTTGGCCCGGCTTCGGCGTTGGAATAACCCTTACGGGTTAGACAAAGATCCACGGTGGGAGCGGGCTTGCCCGCGATGAGGATTTAACATTCAGCACATCTGTTGGGTGTTAATCCGCTATCGCGGGCAAGCCCGCTCCCACATTTTTTAATCAGCCCTTGAGTTCCTTGAGGTGCTTGTACACCGTCGCCCGCCCCATGTTCAGGACGTTGGCGACGTAGTTGGAGGCGCTTTTGCCCTTGAAGGCGCCTTCGGCATGCAGCGCCAGCACCAATTCGCGTTTGTGGTCGCGTGTCAGCAGGTTCAGGCTGAGCTGGCGTTCGCGCAGCCAGCCGTGCAGGAAGGTGTTGATTCGCTCCTGCCAGTCATCACGGAACAGGGAGTCCGGTTGCGGAATCAGCTTGCTTGGCGACAGGAACAGGTCCAGCGCCGCCTTGGCGTTTTCAAACAACGAAATATTCAGGTTGATGCACAGCACGGCCAGCGGATGACCGTTGCTGTCGCGCAGAACGCTGCTCAAGCTGCGGATCTTCTGACCGTCCCAGTTCAATTTTTCGTACGGCCCGATGTTTCGCTCGCTGATGTCATCGCCGAGCATGTCTTCCAGCGCCGCATCGTCGCCGACTTCACGCTTGGACAGGTTGTTGGCGATGTAATCGATCTTTTGCGTGCGCAGGTCGTGCAGCACCACCTCGGCATGGGGAAAGAACAACGTGGCGATGGCATCGGCAATCGCGCGAAAGTTATCCAGGGCCGGGTCTTTAACAGGTGCATTCATACGAGGTAGCTCCAGGCAGCGGTCAGCGCCCTGCAACACAGGACGCTGGAAGTTTGCCGCAATCAGGTCGGCACGTCACGGCGAACGCCGATCAGCCCAGGCGAGCGGGCGAGAGCATCCCGGCCTCCAGGCCGAACCGCGTGAGCGTCTGCGGTAACGCCTCGCCGCGCACCAGGGCCGCGCTGGCCTGGCCCATGGCGGGTGAAGTCTGGATGCCGTAACCACCTTGCGCTGCGACCCAGAACAGCCCTGGCACCTCGGGGTCGAAACCCGAGACCAGATCGCCGTCGGCGACGAAGCTGCGCAGGCCGGCCCAGGTGCGGGTCGGGCGGCGAATGGTCAGGGTGGTGGCTTCTTCGATCTGGTAGATGCCCATGGCGATGTCCAGCTCTTCGGGCTGCACGTCGTGCGGCTCCACCGGGTCGGCGTTGGCCGGGGAGCCGAGGAACATCCCGGCATCGGGCTTCATGTAGAACGATTCGTCGAGGCTGACCAGCATCGGCCAATGGTGGCTGTCCACGCCTTCGGGGCCGGCAAAGATGAAGGCCGCGCGGCGCTTGGGTTGGAGGCCCAGGGGGTGGGCGCCCGCCAGTTTACCGATCTTGTCGGCCCAGGCACCGGCGGCATTGATGATGATGGGCGCGCTGAAGGTCTGGTTGCCGGTGTGTACCTGCCACATGCCTTCGGCATCGCGGGCCAGGTCCAGGACTTCCATGTCGATATGCACTTGGCCCTGGTTGCGCCGAATACCGCGCAGATAGCCCTGATGCAGGGCATCGGTGTCGATGTCGCTGGCGGTTGGGTCGTAGATTGCGCCGTGGACTTTCTCCCGGCGCAGGATGGGCAGGCGGGCGCAGGCTTCTTCGGCGCTGAGCAACTGCATCTCAGGCACGGTGGCCCTGGCGCTCAGGTACTGATTGTTCAGCTCGGCCGGATCGCCGGTGAAGTCCACGGTCATCTCGCCGCGCGGAGTCAATAGCGGGTGCTCGCAGAAGCCGGCAGGTGGGGCGTCGAAGAAATCACGACTGGCCAGGGTCAACGCCCGCACCTGCGGGGTGCCATAGGCAGCGGTGAACAACGCGGCGGAACGTCCGGTGGAGTGATAGGCCGGATGGGATTCGCGTTCGAGCACAATCACGCGTCCGTGCTGCGACAGCCAGAAACCGGTGGAAGCACCGGCAATCCCGCCGCCGATGATGATGAAGTCTGCGTGGCTCATGTGGGTCTCCTGAATGGGCCGCAATGCCATGAATGTCTGTGAACCGAACCTCTGTAGGAGCGAGCTTGCTCGCGATGGCGGTGTGTCAGATACCCCCATTGGTGGCTGAAACACCGCCATCGCGAGCGAGCCCGCTCCCACAGTTGGGGATCAGTGTTGTTGCTGGAGTTGGTACAGGGCATTGGCCAGCGCAATGTCTTCCAGGCCCAACCCGATCGAGCGGAAAAACACAGGGCGCTGGTAATCGGGGCGCGGGACCTTGCCGCTGAGCAAGTCCGGCAGATCACCCACGATCCGCGCCGAATCCCAGCCATGTCGTTCGCCCGCAATCAACATCTCCCCGGCTGAACCCGGCGTGGTCAGGCGATAGTCACAGAACACCTGCATGTCATTCAGGCTTTGCGGCGGTACTTCATGGGCGCGCGGTGCGTTGGTGCTGATGGAGGTGATCAGCGCCGGCTTGCTCAAGGTTGACGGGTCGATGACAGGACCCGCTGATGAGGTGCACAACAGGATCACGTCGGCGTCGTCGATGGCCGCTTCGCGGCTGTCGGCCAGGGTCAGGCGTGGGTCAAGACCCTTTATAAGCGCCAGCTCCTCTCTGGTGCAGTCGTTCAAGCCCGGCGAATAGATGCGGATGTCCCTCCAGTCGCGCAGGCCTTTGACATAGTGCACGTGAGCCTGGGCCACCTTGCCGCTGCCGATGATCGCCAGGCGTTGCGCATTCGACGCGGCAAGCGCTTCGACGGCCACGGCCGTGGTCGCGGCGGTGCGCGCTGTGGTCAGTTCGCCAGCATCGCACAGCAACAGCGGTTGGCCGGTCCGCATCGACATCAGCAACGTCCAGGCCGTTACCAGTGCGCCCTGCTCACGCACGATGTAGGGCGAGGTTTTCACCCCATAGACGCCATCCTCGGCCAGCACGCCTAAATAGTTGATGAAGTCGCCGGCACCCTTTGGAAACTCCACCAGTTGCTGCGCTGGTTGCACAGCCTGCCCGGCAGCCAGGTCACGGAACAGTTTGCGCAGGATCTGTGGCACATCGATTTGCGCCAACAGTTCGCGAGCCTGAGGTTGGTTGATCACGTAGGGGGTGCTGGACATGGGCGGCTCCGGGTGCGAATAAACTAATTTGTCTATTATGGACTTTTAAATATGTCTCGCAATGTCCGGGCGAAAAAAAAGCGCAGTCCGTCTCCGGCTGCGCCTTCTCTTGCACACCATCCGTTAAGGACGTTTGCGCTCGACCGCACGTAACAGATGGGTCGGCGGTGTTTCACAGCTGATCTTTTTACCCAGCAGCGCTTCGATGGACGGTAGCTGGTACGAATCGTCTTCGCCGGCAAAGCTGATCGACACGCCGTCAGCGCCGGCGCGACCCGTACGGCCGATGCGGTGCACGTAATCGTCCGGGACTTCCGGCAGGGTGAAGTTGATCACGTGGCTGATGCCATCGATGTGAATGCCGCGACCGGCAACATCGGTTGCGACCAATACGCGAATCTTGCCTTCGCGAAAGCCTTCCAGGGTTTTGATGCGCTTGTGCTGCGGCACATCGCCGGACAGTTGCGCCGCGTTGATGCCATCGCGTACCAGGCGTTCTTCAATGCGACGGACTTCGTCCTTGCGGTTGGCAAACACGATGACCCGTTCCCAACCGTTGTCGTTGACCAGGTTGTAAAGCAGTTTGTATTTATCGGCACCCGCCACCGCATAGATGTGCTGTTCGACGTTTTCATTGGCCACGTTGGTGACTTCGATTTCGACGATCGCCGGGTCGGTGGTCCATTGCTTGGCCAGGTTCATCACGTCATCGGTGAAGGTCGCCGAGAACAGCAGGGTCTGGCGTTCGGATTTCGGAGGCGTCTGGCGAATGATCTGGCGCACTTGCGGAATGAAACCCATGTCGAGCATGCGGTCGGCTTCGTCCAGCACCATGACTTCGACCATGTCCAGGTGCACATCGCCGCGCTGGTTGAAGTCCAGCAGGCGGCCCGGGGTGGCCACGAGGATGTCGCAGTGGCGGGCTTCGAGGTGCTTGAGTTGCTTGTCGAAATCCATGCCGCCCACGAACGTCATGACGTTGAGGCCGGTGTACTTGGTCAGGTCCGCGGCGTCCTTGGCAATCTGCACCACCAGTTCGCGGGTGGGCGCGATGATCAGTGCCCGCGGCTCGCCCATGTAGCGCTCTTTCGGCGGCGGGGTTTGCAGCAACTGGGTGATGATCGAAATCAGGAACGCTGCCGTTTTACCTGTACCCGTCTGGGCGCGGCCGATGGCGTCTTTACCTGCCAGGGTGAAACCCAGGACCTGCGCCTGGATAGGCGTGCAGTAGGGGAAACCGAGATCCTGGATGGCGTGCATCAGCTCCGGCGCGAGCTTGAAATCGTGGAAGCGGGTTTTGCCTTCCTGAGGCTCGACGACGAAGTCCTCGAGCTTCCAGGGAATGACCGGCGCCTTGGGCTTGGGCTCGCGGCGTGGTTTTGCAGGCTTCGCGGGTTCGCTGTGCGGTGCCTTGGCGTGAGTGGTTTCGGCGGTGGCGATGGCCGGCGCGGACTTTGGTGCGCGTTTTGCGGTCGCTTCGGCGACGTCCCGTTCAGGCTGCTGACCTTCGCTGCGCTGTGCAGTGGCGTGGGGCGCGGCGCTGGAGGTGGGGGCGAGCTGCTCAGCCTCGCTTTTACCGAACATTTTCTTGAGTGCTTTGAGCACGGTCATCTCATCAATAGGTTAAGTGCCGGCCAGTGTAATGCAAGAAACGGGCGCGGCGTAGTGGGAGGGATCAATGGGCCGTGTGAGGCCGCCGTTAACGCAGGCGCTCGGCCAGCCAGACACCGACGTCGCGAATCTCCTCGGGTAACACTTCGTGCCCCATTGGGTATTCCTGCCATGTCACGGTGACACCATGCTGCTTCAAATATTCGTAGGCGCTGCGCCCCATGGCGTTTTGCACCACGTCATCGTACTGGCCGTGCAGGCAGATCACCGGGATACGCTGTTGGCTCGCGCAGAGCTGCAGTTCGTCACTGAACGTGGGTGCATAGGTGGAGAGGGCAAGTACGCCCCCCAAGGGGCCCTGCCATTTCAGAAACGCGGTGTGTAACACCACGGCGCCACCCTGGGAAAAACCTGCCAGGAAGATCCGAGAGGCGTCTATTCCGCTGGCACGCTGTGTCTCGATCAGCTCGATAACCCGATCCGCCGAGGCTTCCAGTTGCTCACGGCTGATGGCTCGCGCCGGGCTCATGGCCAGGATGTCGTACCAGCTCGGCATCTCGTAGCCACCGTTGATGGTGACAGCGCGGGTGGGGGCCTGTGGCAGAACGAAACGTGTGCTCAGCAGGCTTTCCTGCAAGGCTTCGGCCACCGGCAGGAAGTCGAAGCGGTCGGCCCCCAGGCCGTGCAGCCAGATGACGCAGGCGTCCGGGGTCCTGACGGGTTCAAGTATCAACGGCTCGCTCATGGCTGCTCCAATTGTGTGCGTGCGCTCTTAATGAGTGCGTGATCTGAGTGCGTACCGGGTTGATCAGTTACGAAGATGTCGCAAGGCTGAAAGTTTCGCTATTGACCTGTCGGTGAAGTGCCCCGACGAGCGGTCTGGTACGGCGTTTGCTAAGAGGTTGTTCGTAAGATTAATCCCACGCCTGTCGGTAACACTATCAGGCCATTGTTCCTGGTGGGATAGCAATAAATCCGGTGATGGATGTTCGCCAGTGGCCGACTCGGGCTTAGCGAACGTGAAAGGGCTACAGCCCGTTCGGCCGACTGGTGAGAAGTGAGTGATCCATTCGGTGGATTTTCTCCTACTAGACTCATAGCGCGGTCTCTACGTCGGTTGATCCCAAAAGAAGCCAACACGGGTCAACAACGCCTCAAAAGGGTGCGACAGGAATCACGCTCCGACACAACAAGAGCAAAACTGGAGGTTTGAATGAAGATGTTGAAATCCACCCTGGCCGTCGTGACTGCAGCCGCAGTGCTTGGCGTCAGCGGGTTCGCTCAGGCGGGTGCAACCCTGGATGCAGTGCAGAAGAAAGGTTTCGTGCAGTGTGGCGTCAGCGATGGTCTGCCAGGCTTCTCGGTTCCTGATTCCACCGGCAAGATCGTTGGTATCGACGCTGACGTCTGCCGCGCCGTGGCCGCAGCTGTATTTGGCGATGCGACCAAGGTCAAGTTCAGCCAGTTGAACGCCAAGGAGCGCTTCACCGCGCTGCAATCGGGCGAAATCGACATCCTGTCGCGCAACACCACCATGACCAGCTCCCGCGACGCGGGCATGGGCCTGAAATTCCCGGGCTTCATTACCTACTACGATGGCATCGGCTTCCTGGCCAACCAGAAACTGGGCGTGAAAAGTGCCAAGGAACTGGATGGCGCGACCGTCTGCATCCAGGCCGGTACCACGACCGAGCTGAACGTTTCCGACTACTTCCGCGCCAACGGCCTGAAGTACACCCCGATCACTTTCGACACCTCCGATGAAAGCGCCAAGTCGCTGGAATCCGGTCGTTGCGACGTGCTGACCTCCGACAAGTCCCAGCTGTTCGCTCAACGCAGCAAGCTGGCTGCGCCGAAGGACTACGTGGTTCTGCCGGAAACCATTTCCAAGGAGCCGCTGGGCCCGGTCGTGCGTAATGGCGACGACGAGTGGCTGGCCATCGTGCGCTGGGTTGGCTACGCCATGCTCAACGCTGAAGAGGCAGGCGTCACCTCGAAAAACGTTGAAGCTGAAGCCAAGTCCACCAAGAACCCGGACGTCGCTCGTCTGCTGGGTGCTGACGGTGAATACGGCAAAGACCTGAAAGTGAAGAAAGACTGGGTCGTGCAGATCGTCAAGCAAGTCGGTAACTACGGTGAAGTGTTCGAGAAAAACCTCGGCAAGAGCACTCCGCTGGAAATCGACCGCGGGCTGAACGCCTTGTGGAACGCTGGCGGCATTCAGTACGCACCACCAGTGCGCTAATGGTTCTATCACCCGGCAGGCCAACTGCCGGGTGATGTTCTGTTCCATTCTTTGCGGGGCACTTCATGCAAAATTCAATCGGCGCACCAAAGCAGAGGCTCAGCCTCAGCGATCCAAAAGTGCGTGCGTGGCTCTTCCAGATCATCACCATTGTCGCGGTGGTCTCGATGGGCTGGTACCTGTTCGACAACACCCAGACCAACCTTCAGCACCGGGGCATCACCTCCGGTTTTGACTTTCTGGAGCGCAGTGCCGGTTTCGGCATCGCCCAGCACCTGATCGACTACACCGAAGCGGACAGCTATGCCCGGGTGTTTGTCATCGGCCTGCTCAATACCTTGCTGGTGAGCTTCATCGGCGTGGTGCTGGCCACTATTCTCGGCTTCATCATCGGCGTGGCGCGCCTTTCCAAGAACTGGATCATCGCCAAGCTGGCGACCGTCTACGTCGAGATCTTCCGTAACATCCCGCCGCTGTTGCAAATCCTGTTTTGGTATTTCGCGGTTTTCCTGACCATGCCAGGCCCGCGTAACAGCCACAATTTCGGCGACACCTTCTTTGTCAGCAGCCGTGGCCTGAACATGCCGGGCGCTGTGGTCGCTGACGGTTTATGGCCGTTCCTGGCAAGCATCGTGGTCGCGATCGTCGCCATCGTGCTGATGAGCCGCTGGGCCAACAAACGGTTCAATGAAACCGGTGAGCCATTCCACAAGTTCTGGGTCGGCCTGGCGTTGTTCCTGGTGATCCCGGCCTTGTGCACCCTGGTTTTTGGCGCACCTGTGCATTGGGAGATGCCTGTACTCAAGGGCTTCAACTTCGTCGGCGGGTGGGTGTTGATCCCGGAACTGCTGGCACTGACCCTTGCACTGACCGTGTACACCGCGGCGTTCATCGCCGAAATCGTGCGCTCGGGCATCAAGTCGGTCAGCCATGGCCAGACCGAAGCGGCTCACTCGCTCGGCCTGCGCAACGGCCCGACCCTGCGCAAGGTGATCATCCCGCAAGCCCTGCGCGTGATCATTCCACCGCTGACCAGCCAGTACTTGAACCTGGTGAAGAACTCGTCGTTGGCCGCCGGTATCGGTTATCCGGAAATGGTGTCGCTGTTCGCCGGCACCGTGCTGAACCAGACCGGTCAGGCGATCGAAGTGATTGCCATCACCATGAGCGTCTACCTGGCGATCAGCATCAGCATTTCCCTGCTGATGAACTGGTACAACAAGCGCATTGCGCTGATCGAGCGGTAAGGAAAAGCGCATGAGTACTCATACTTTCAAACCTGACATGCCACCACCGAGCAGTAGCATCGGTATCGTGGCGTGGATGCGCGCGAACATGTTCTCCAGTTGGCTCAATACCCTGCTGACCCTGTTCGCGTTCTACCTCATATACCTTGTGGTTCCACCGATCCTGCAGTGGGCGATCATCGACGCCAACTGGGTCGGCACCACTCGTGCGGACTGCACCAAGGAGGGCGCCTGCTGGGTGTTCATCCAGCAGCGTATTGGCCAGTTCATGTACGGCTACTACCCGCCGGAACTGCGCTGGCGCGTGGACCTGACCGTATGGTTGGCGGTCCTCGGCGCAGCACCGCTGTTCATCTCGCGCTTCCCGCGCAAAGCGGTGTACGGCCTGTGCTTCCTGGTGCTGTACCCGATCATCGCCTGGTGCCTGCTGCATGGTGGCGTGTTTGGCCTGCAACAAGTGGCAACGAGCCAGTGGGGCGGCCTGATGCTGACCCTGGTCATCGCCACGGTGGGTATCGCCGGTGCGTTGCCGCTGGGGATTGTCCTGGCGCTGGGGCGACGTTCCAACATGCCGGCCATTCGTGTGGTCTGCGTGACCTTCATCGAGTTCTGGCGTGGCGTGCCGTTGATCACGGTGCTGTTCATGTCCTCGGTGATGCTGCCGTTGTTCCTGCCCGAAGGCATGAACTTCGACAAACTGCTGCGGGCATTGATCGGCGTGATCCTGTTCCAGTCGGCCTATGTGGCCGAAGTGGTGCGCGGGGGCCTGCAAGCGATTCCCAAGGGGCAGTACGAAGCGGCTGCGGCGATGGGCCTGGGTTACTGGCGCAGCATGGGCCTGGTGATTCTGCCGCAAGCCCTGAAGCTGGTGATCCCCGGCATCGTCAACACCTTCATTGCACTGTTCAAGGACACAAGCCTGGTGATCATCATCGGCCTGTTCGACCTGCTCAACAGTGTCAAGCAAGCCGCCGCCGATCCGAAATGGCTGGGCATGGCCACTGAAGGCTACGTGTTCGCCGCTCTGGTGTTCTGGATTTTCTGTTTTGGTATGTCGCGCTATTCCATGCATCTGGAACGCAAGCTCGACACAGGCCACAAGCGCTAAGTCGCTACCTATTTAGGAAGTTTTCTGATGAGCGAAGCAATCAAACAGCCTGTGAGCCCTGAAGGCATTATTCAGATGCAGGGCGTCAACAAGTGGTACGGTCAGTTCCACGTGTTGAAAGACATCAACCTGAACGTCAAGCAGGGCGAGCGTATCGTCCTGTGCGGCCCTTCGGGTTCGGGCAAGTCCACCACCATCCGCTGCCTCAACCGTCTGGAAGAGCACCAGCAGGGCCGCATCGTCGTTGATGGCGTGGAATTGACCAATGACCTCAAGCAGATCGAAGCGATCCGCCGTGAAGTCGGCATGGTGTTCCAGCACTTCAACCTGTTCCCGCACCTGACCATTTTGCAGAACTGCACCCTGGCGCCGATGTGGGTCCGCAAGATGCCCAAGCGCAAGGCCGAGGAAATCGCCATGCACTACCTGGAGCGCGTACGCATTCCGGAGCAGGCGCACAAGTATCCGGGGCAACTGTCCGGTGGTCAGCAGCAGCGTGTGGCGATCGCTCGTGCGCTGTGCATGAAGCCGAAAATCATGCTGTTCGACGAACCGACCTCGGCCCTCGACCCGGAAATGGTGAAAGAAGTACTGGACACCATGATCGGCCTGGCTGAAGACGGCATGACCATGCTCTGCGTGACCCACGAAATGGGCTTTGCCCGCACCGTGGCCAACCGCGTGATCTTCATGGACAAGGGCGAAATCGTCGAACAGGCCGCGCCGAACGACTTCTTCGACAACCCGCAGAACGACCGCACCAAACTGTTCCTGAGCCAGATCCTGCATTGATTGGCTTCAGGCACTGAAATGAACCCGGACTTGTTCCGGGTTTTTTGTTCTCCCTGTAGGAGCGAGCATGTCGAGGCGTCGAACCGTCGCGATGTTCGTCAACGATAACGTGGGCTGTCTGTATTCCAGCGGTGGCCGGGCTACCATCGCGAGCATGCTCGCTCCTACAGTACAGATACGGGGTTTCAGGAATCCGCCAGGATTTCGTGCGCTTCATGCGTAACACGTTTGAAACCGCGAAAGTCCGCACCCTCGGCCAACACTTTCGCATCGCTGAGCAAATGCGGGTAGCGATCGAGCAGCCGCATCAGCAGTATCAACGTCCTGGGGGCGGTGATCTCGCCGCGCTCATAGCGGGAAAACGCGTTGTGCCCGCCCCCGGAAAGCAGTTCCACCGCTTGCTTTTGCGTCAGGTTGAGTTTGCGGCGGATACGCTTCATCTCCTCGCCGATCATCTGGCGGCCGGCGATGATCAGTTCATCACCTGCAATCGAATAGCGCTCAGCGGAGTCGCTATCGAAGATGGCATCCCCGCATTTCTGGCATTCCCAACCACAAAGGTTGTCGAGCCGACGCTCCATGCCTTTGACGCTCTTGATGATTGTGCGGCCCTCGAAGCGTGTCATCCCCTCAGGCGCTCCGCAGGAATAGCATTGCTCTGTTTTCATGTGTTTTTCTCCTTGAAGGAGATCACCGGAGCCTTACCGTTTGAACGATAGGTAACCTTTACGTAGATCTCCATTCCACCAGAATGGGTGTGATAGACGTCCTGCCAGGTTCGGTGATCTGCATAGGTAGTCATCGACTTGTACAACATGCTGCGGTCCAGATCGAAAACGGTTTGCTGCATCTCGCTGAGCGTAAAGCCCAGGTCCTCAGCGCTCTCATGCGCTGCCCTGGTAAACCCGTTCCTTCCAAGCCGCCTGACATCCGCCTTGATCACATCCAAGTCGTAATGGGGTGTGTTCTTTTCCATAAGAAACGTAAACCCTGTCCTTGAAACTACCCTCAAAGGGTAATTTTGACTAATCGAAAATACCGCTCGTTTTGCCTCCTTGTGACCCTAGGTGTTTGCCTTCCTACGCGAAGCTGATTACCCCGTCAGGCGATTGCTCGACTGATAGGGCGCGACGCCCAGAGCCCTGTCGGAAATGTTCAGCCAACCTGTTCCTGCTTGCGCTTGATCGCGATCTGCACGGCGCGCAAGGCATTAAGACGGCCATGGCCGTAGTAGTGGCTGTGACCGTCCTGATCGTATTGACCCAGGGGGCCATCGTCGGCGTGGCCGATTTTGTCGCAGCATTCGGCGAGAATCCGGCGAACCGACTCGCGATCCAGCGCCGGGTTGGCGCTCAGTATCAGGGCCGCCACACCGGCCGCGCCTGGGCAGGCACTGGAGGTGCCACTGAACGTTTCGATGAAGGCTGGGTGGGTGGTATCGGCGAATTCGCCGGACAGATCCGTGGCGTTCGAGGGCGTTTTTCGGCCTCGGGCCTGACGCGGCATTACGTCGGTCGAAGTTTCGTGCGCCGACGATCTTGGCTGTGCCGGCGAACTCGGGATGGTCAATGTCGAAGGCATCGTCAATGATCGCGATGACGACGCCTTCACCTTGAGCCAATGCATGGGCAGCCTCGACATTGGCGCTGGCATCGATCTCGAATTGGTAACTGACGACGGTTTTTTTCAAATGCCACTGGTTGTGATGGATCGCCCGTCGTTGGCCCTGACGCAGCATTTCCGGGTGGCAATACTCGACGTCCCGGCGCTCGAGCAATTGTCGAGAGAACGAGCACACTTGCGTGCCATGATTGTCCTGATGATGAACGAAGAAAGCGTTTGTCGCGTAGGGCGCCACGTGTTTGATCTGCAGATTCAGTGCCGCGAGGATTTCCAGGCATCGCGCGGGCGCCAGCTCATCGATGAACTTCAGGAACATGTTTTCGGTGTAGAGAATCGGTTCCCGGGTGAGAGGGTTCACCAGTACGCTGCCGGCGAAACGTACGTCGGGCAACTCGCGCAGCATGGCTTTGCGCAGGGTGGCATCGGCCTGATCCGGTAATTTGTAAACCTGCACCTGCGCATCTTCCACGTCGAACAGCAGCTCACTGCCAGCCAACGCATGGTGGGCGGCTTCACGGCACAGTGTTGAAGCCAGAGTAACCCCAGCCTCAGCGCGCACAGCCAGCAGTTGCCGGTCCTTTTCGAGAAAAAACGAACGGCTGTTCTTTGTGCCGAAATTGACTTCTTCCATCGGTTTCTTCCATCCGTTGTCGGGGGAGCGAGCCATGTCACCCGTTCCGAAGTCCGAAGTCTGCCGCCGCTCTACCGGGGGGGATGTAGGTCGTCGCTCCTCGGGTGGGTGGGAAACGGCCTCTGAGCGAGGCGAAAAGGAGTTGCCGCGATGTCAGAAGCTGACTAGCATGTCAAAAAATTCATCCTATGATTGGACGAAAGCAAACTTTCCATGTCTGAAATTCTTCCGATAATCAAACGCTCCCTCGTCGACCAAGCCCTGGAGCGACTGCGGCTGCGCATAACCGAGGGCGTGTGGACCGTGGGCCAGCGCCTGCCTACCGAGCCTGAGCTGTCCGCCGAACTGGGCGTCAGCCGTAACACCGTGCGCGAAGCCATGCGGGTGCTCGCGTTTTCTGGGTTGATCGAGATTCGCCAGGGTGACGGCAGCTACCTGCGGGCAGTGGTCGATCCATTGGACACCGTGAAAGCCTTGTCGCGCTGCTCCCAGGAGCAGGCACGCGAGACCCGGCACATCCTTGAAGTGGAAGCGATCGGCCTGGCGGCCTTGCGTCGCACCGACGCAGACCTGTTGGCGTTGCGCGAGGCGCTGGGCGTGAGCGGCAGTCACTACCACGGCGATCTCGACACCTACATCGCCTGTGACCTGGTGTTCCATCGCCTCCTGGTGGACGCCGCGCATAACCCGACCCTTAGCGAGTTGTACCGTTATTTTTCCAGTGTCGTCGGCGCGCAATTGCGCCACTGCCTGAACATCTCCCCGCGCCGCCAGGAAGTGTTCGACCTGCACATCGAACTGCTCGATGCCGTGGAACAACGTGACCCGGAACGGGCAAAAGCGCTGTCGAGGCAGTTGATCAATGAACCTTGAAACCGAGAAAACCATGTCCAGCCGCAACACCCAAGGCACCGAAGCCAAACGCTCGGCCGAGCTCGATGAATTACTGATCGACGCCGAGGCCGATGATGAGCAGGTCCAACAGAGCCATCCGCTGCTGCGTCGTCCGTGGCTGTTGCTGCTGGGCCTGATTCTGGTGGCGTTGAACTTGCGTCCGGCGCTGTCGAGCATGGCGCCGATGCTCAGCGACGTGTCGAAGTCCCTGGGGTTGTCCGCGGCGCAGGCCGGTCTGCTGACCACGTTGCCGGTTCTCTGCCTGGGTTTGTTCGCGCCGCTGGCACCGGTGCTGGCGCGCCGCTTTGGTGCGGAGCGTGTCGTGCTGGGCATTCTCCTGACGCTGGCGGGCGGGATCGTGCTGCGCAGTTCCTTCGGGGCCATCGGCCTGTTCAGCGGCAGCGTGCTGGCCGGTGCCAGTATCGGCATCATTGGTGTGCTGCTGCCGGGCATCGTCAAGCGCGACTTCCCGAAGCAGGCCGGGACCATGACCGGCGTCTACACCATGGCCCTGTGCCTGGGCGCGGCCATGGCGGCGGGCGCGACCGTCCCGTTGAGCGAGCACTTCGATAAAAGCTGGGCCCTTGGCCTGGGCTTCTGGGTGGTCCCGGCGCTGGTGGCCGGTTTGTTCTGGTTGCCGCAAGTCGGTCAGAGACAGGGCGCCCACAACGTTGCTTATCGAGTGCGCGGTTTGTTGCGCGATCGACTGGCCTGGCAGGTTACGGCTTACATGGGGCTGCAATCGTCCCTGGCGTACATTGTGTTCGGGTGGCTGCCGTCGATCCTGATGGGTCGCGGCCTGACCCCGACCCAGGCGGGCCTGGTGCTGTCGGGCTCGGTCATCATTCAGCTGATCAGCTCCCTGACGGCCCCTTGGTTGGCCACTCGTGGCAGGGATCAACGCCCGGCTATCGTGATCGTCATGCTGATGACGCTCGGCGGTTTGTTCGGTTGCCTTTACGCGCCGATCGAAGGCCTGTGGGGTTGGGCGATTCTGCTGGGTCTGGGGCAGGGTGCGACCTTCAGCCTGGCGCTGACGCTGATCGTGCTGCGCTCGCGTGATTCCCATGTGGCGGCGAACCTGTCGAGCATGGCCCAGGGCTTCGGTTATACCCTGGCGTCCCTGGGCCCGTTCGCGGTCGGCATCGTCCACGACTGGACCGGCGGCTGGAGCGCCGTCGGTTGGATCTTTGGCGTGATCGGCCTTGGTGCAATCGTCGCGGGCCTCGGGGCCGGGCGTTCGCTGTACGTCCAGGTGACCAGCGAAAAAGTCTGACTCACAGGTAGACCACATCCAGCGTCGCCGAACCGTCGAGCTGGATGTCGGCGCTCACGTCCAGTTCGGACGTCGGGGAAATGACGGTTTCGACGGTCACCCGGCTGCTCAGGTTCTGAATCGCAATCGGTCCGGCGCTGCTACCGGCCACGTCTGTGAACCCGAGGTAACTTCTGGCGCCCACCGGTATTGGTCGGCTGCTCGACGTGCTCCAGGCCATGCCGCCGGTGGTGGAGTCGGTGCGAAAGACCTGCGCCAGTTCATCTGCTACGGTCTGGGTTGGATCGAAGTTCAGCGAGTACAGGCCAATCTTGTTGCCGCTGATGTCGTGACTCAGCCCATAGTAAATCTCGCTGTTGACGATGGCGGAGCCGTCGCGATTGTCGCGCATCACCAGGGCAAAGCGTGCCGGACCATTGCACTGGAGGGTGAATTCGAGGGTCTTGTCGCGCAGCTGCGTTCGCTTGTCGACGCTCAGGTCCTTGTATGAAATCTTTCCGTAATCAACGAGGCCGTTGTTTGAAAGGCCTGGCGTGCACGCGATGGGCGTTATCCGGCCCTTGACGCTCAGGTCTACGGTGGAGGCGGCGAGGGCCTCAGGGATGTTAATCAGGAGCAATGTGGCCCAGAGTGCGGCGAGATGGCGTGTCATGTTCATGTTGTCCTTTTCGTTGGCCGGGTGTCAGTGCCCAGGGCCAACTCGGTTGGGTCAGAGGTATTTCATTTCCAGCGTGGCCGCCCCGTCGATGCTGACTTCATTGCTCAGGTCGAGGTTGTTCGCAGGCGAGATGGACGCACCGATGACCAATTCCATGTCCAGGTCTTTAACGAGGATCGGTTGGCTTAAATCTGCTTTGTCGGCGACCGATACGTAATAACCTGGGGTCCAGAACAAATGACCGACCCAGCCCGCCTGGCCATCCTCTGATTTGATCGCCTGTACCGACTGGCCGTCAGCGACCGCGCTGGACATGCCCAGCAAGTACCGTCCAATGTTCTGGGTGTCGTTGATTTTCCCGAGGCCGAATGCCGTGCTCAGATCGCTGGAGCCTGCGCGGTTGTCGATGCCTTGGAGAGCGAAACGGGTAGCGGCGTCGCAATTGACACTCAGGTTTACAGTGCGTGGCTCAAGGTTCGTGCTGGTGGTCGGGTTCAGGTCTTTGGCCGAAATCTTGCCGTAGTCGACATTGCCGCTCCCGGACAGGCTCGGCGAGCAGGCATTGGGTGTGATGGTGCCAGTGACCGCCAGGTCGGTGCTTGAGACTGCCAGGGCAAGGGGCACGATACTGGCAAAGGCGAAAGCGGACAGGGCTGCAAGGTATTTCTTCATCTTTATCTCTCTCTTTTCAGGTTGTTTTCCCGACGTGCCCAAGGCCTTTTACCCTGGGTTTGGCAGGTTGGGGGCTGGTGCTACAGGTAAATGATCTCGATCGTTCCCGCGCCATCCAGATCGATGACGTGGCTCAGGTCCAGGCTGTCGGTAGGCGCGATCACGGCGTTGACGGTCACGCGGGTGCTCAGGTTCTGGATCATCGCCGGCCCCGTGCTGCGACCGGCGGTGTCGGAGAAGCTCAGGTAAGTGTTTTTGGCCAGGGCAATCGGGTTTGCACTGGCGCTGCTCCATGCCACACCGGCACTGTTGGAGTCGGTGCGATACAGACGAGCGAAGCTGTCGGCGGCGGCGTTGGCCGGGTCGATGTTGACTGAGTAATGGCCGATCCTGTTGTTGCGCGTATCAAGGCCGAGGCCGTAGGACGCGTCGCCGTCGACGGTTGCCGAACCGGCACGGTTGTCGTGCATGATCAAGGCAAAGGCCGTGGGCGCATCGCAACCCACGCGCAACAGTAACGAGCGAGGTGCCAGGAGCGTGGGCTGGGTGGCATTCAGGTCATTGATGGTCAGGTTGCCGAAGTCGACCACGCCACCATTGGACAGCGCCGGCTCGCACGCGGCCGGCGCGAAGCGCGCACGCAATGTCGCCTCGCGGCTGGTCCCGGCGGCGATCGCGTCAAACACGCCGGTCGTCTCCCAGGCCAGTGCATCACGGACCTGCATACCGTGTTCCTGCACCCAGGCGGATAGCTCGAGTTGGGCCGAGAAGGTGCTCCCCCGCGCCGGTACGCCAGACAGCAGCGGAACAACCCCATGATCGGGTCGCCAGATCAGTTGCGAGGCGGTTTGCGCGGGTGGTTGGCCGGCACCGGCAATCAATCCGAGTTCAACTGACTGACCGTCCAACACCCCATCGCGAATCCGGATCTGATAACTGCCCCGGTCGGCGAAATGGAAACGCTGGTTGGTGGCCGCCATGGCCCGGTAAAACAGGCTCATGTCGACGGGCGCTGGACAATTGAGGGTCAGGCTCAATCGACGGTCGCCCAGGTGGCGCTCCTGTGCGATGCCAGGGCGAATCGCTCGGTTCATCAGGCCGTAATCGAGCACCGGCTGGCTGAGGGTGAGTTGACAGTTCTCGGCCGACGCCGAGGCCAGAGGCGTGAACCCGCTCAATGCCAAGGGGGCAAGCAGGACGAGTAGGGAGCGGGACAGGTTCATGCAGTCATCCTCAAAGTGCTCGGCACTTGGCAGGGGCGGTTTCGTAGTACGCATTGGTGTCGGCGTGCTCTGGAAGCTCGAACTGCAACTCGCACGGTTCCAGCCCCGGCGCCTTGATAAACAGCGTGCGGGTGTCGAGGACGTTGGGCAGGAACACCAGGCCACCCTCCTGCACCAGCGTCACGAATTCTCCCTCCTGGTTGTTCACGGAGGCGCCGCGAGGCAAGGGGGCACCGTTGACGGTGGTGACCTTGAGCAGGGCACGGCGGGTGAGGGTTACGCCGAACTCGACCCTGTCGACAGCGCCGCGCCCGGCGGAAATCACCGCCAAACCGTTGTTGATGTCGGCGTTGCGCGGCAGCGTCTTGGTGTCGACTTCTACCGGGCTCTTGCCATAGGCCGAGACTTGCGGGATCACGGCCTGGCCCTGCCAGTCGGTCCACACCGGCCCGCTGGGGGTCGACACTTTGATGGCGCCCATGTCGGCGACCGAGAGCAGCGCAAAGGTGTCGCTGATCGAATAGGGCGACAGTGTCACGCCGCCGCCATGGACCACGGCGCCGCCGCGAGCACTGGCCTGATAGCTGGTACGCTCGGCATCGCTGCGCGTGTAGTTGACGTCCAGTTGGGTATAGCGCGGCAGGAGCGAGACTCCGGCAGTGGACTGGACTTGCCTGTCACGGGAGTCGTGTTCGACGCCGACGCGATAGGCCAGTTGATCGTTGACTTGTTCACTCAAACCGACGCCGCTGCGGTATTCACCCCCGAACTTCGCACCCAGGTCCGTGCTCGCCGGTTTTCACCCAGGGGGATGCTGAGGTTCACGTAGACGCTGTCGTCGTTGCGGTCAGCGCCGCTGACTTGCCATTCGGCGGTCGCCGAGACCGAGACGCCAGCGAGGGTGGTGCCCCAGGACGCGAGGGCGCGACTGGTGCCCTGGCCGTCGAACGAGTTCGACTGGCTGAAGCCGCCACTGAATGCGCCCAGCCAGGGGTGCGCCCACGAAAGAGAAATGTTCTGCCGGTCGCGATAGCGCGAGTTCCGGTCGTCGGGGGTGGTATCGAACACCGCCTCTTCCAGTTCCCGATAACCCAAGGTGCGATAAGAACTGCCCGCGTTGAGCGACCAGCGATCACTTAGACGGTGCGAGGCCATCAAGTCGGCCTGGACGCCTTGGCCGGAATCCTTGCCGGTTGCGTCGGCACTGACCAGCGTGGCTTGGACGTGGGTTTGCGGGGAGACCAGCAGCCCCAGGCCGGCACCCGCCGCGCGGTAGTCGGCTGCACCGGTCAGGCCACCGCTGATCTGCACCTGCGAATGCAACGCACCGCTCCAGCCACCGCTGATGACCCAGGGTTCCTCGCCTTTTTCGTTCCCCACTCGGCGCACCTGTCCCGCCGCCAGCGAAAATCCGGGCGCAGGTAATCCAACACCGAGCATCGCCGCTGGCACGATAAAACTTCGTTCGCTGCCGTCGATCTCCTTGACGGTGACTTCCACGTCGGAGCGGCTGTTGAGCCGCCGGACGTTGTCCAGTGCAAACGGGCCGGCGGGCACCACGGTGGAGTAGATCAGCGCACCGTTCTGCCGCACTTCGACCTGCGCCTGACTATTGGCTATCCCCTGGATTACCCCGCCTTGCCCCTCGACTTGCAAGGCTTGCTCGTTAAGCACTTGCAGGCCGGTGATCTGCGCGCCTGTCAGGATCGGGTTGTAGAGATTGATCTGGCCTGCCTGAAACACCGCCTGATGGCTGGCGAAAGTTCGTTGTGCGTAGGCGGCGATGTGGGTGGTGCGCGACACATCGTCCTGCCAGGTTTGTACCTGACGGCTGCGTACGATCCAGTCGCCGGCATTGAAACCCACTTCGGTATTGGCCGAGGCGTAGCGACTGGAGTCGTCGCCATAGCGGCTGTGTTGGCCGGTCACGTCATAGTTGAGCAAGGCCGCGAAGCCACCGGTCTGGTAGCCGGATACGTCAAGGACGACAGGGCGAATGGCGTCGGTGGGAACGATCAGGGCCAACGCCAGATTAGCCGGGTCCTGTTCGATGGCAGTCTGCGGTGAGGTGCCTAGAAAGTCATAGCAGCGGCCGTCGTCGAGGGTGCGCTCGGGCACATTCAGGTTGGCCTTGTCGAGCAGGGGGCGATCGAAGCACAGTGCGCCCTGGCGGTCGAACGTAATGTCAACCCGCCCCTGGCGCTGCCCATTGACGCTGAGGGTCACCGAATGCCGACCTGCGGCGAAACGGGGCGCCTGCATCAGCAAGGTCGCCAAGGCTGGATCGATGCCGCGTTGGCGCAAGGTGTTGGTGTCGAACGATGCCAGCAACAGGTCATCACCGCGGGCGTCGAGCATCATCAGCGCATTGACCACCAACACGGCCGCGGCAGCCCTGAGCGCGGACAAAATAGGGCGAGTGTGGCGAACGACGGGCACGGCTTCGCCATCACGGCATACAGATACTGTGTTCATGGGATTCACTTGGGTTATGCCGGCCTGCCTCTTACGCTGAGGTCAGGCACGCGAGTGGCAACGGCTCAGGGCCGTCGCCAGGACACTTCGGCGCTCTTCGTTCCTTCTTCGCGCAGTCAGTGGGTTTCAGGATTCGAGTGGGGCCTCGAAGTGCGGTACGGCAAAACCGTAGACCGTGGCCGGCTGTATCCGCACGCGGTTTCCACCGGCACCATCGATGGCCACACTCAGCGTTTCACCCGGCAGCACATAAGTGCGCGGGAGCAGCGCTGATCCATTGCCGGGCAGCAGCGTCAGCTCCTGAGCCAGGCGCACGACGTAGGGTGTTGGGTTATGCACGCTGAGCTGATCGTTTTTCAGGCGCCAGGCCAGCCCCGTCCAAGGTGTGCGATTGGGGGCCAGGCCCTTTGGGTGCAAGATCACTGGCAGGTTCTGTCGCACGGTCACACCCACCCGCGCGTGTCCCGCCTCGGCAGGGGGGCGGTCCTGGGGCATGCCTTCGAAAATCACCCGCTTGAGGCGTTGGGTCGTCAATGGCGCCGACGATTGCAGGATGAATCGCACCAGTTGACTCTTGGCTGGCTCGACCCGGGCCAATGGCGGCGTGACGAACAGCAGCGACTCCTTATCCTCGGGGATGTCTTCGAGTGTGACATGCAACAAGGCCAGCGTTGCGTCGGTATTGGTCACCGAGACGGAGGCTTCGCCATCGGCTTCGTTCACGATGACCACAGACGTGTCGGGCACCATGCCATCCGCCAGAACATGGCCGCAGAACAGGAAGGCGAGGGTGCTGATACACCGTTTAAGGCTCGAAATGCCCTTGGATAATTTCATGGTCAAACCCTGTATGAGAGAGGGACGCAAAACAAGAGTTGGCATGGCTAGAGGTACCTGAGGTCGAGCACGATGGCGCCGTCCAGCGGCACCTCCTGATTCAGGGTCAGGAAGCTCGCGGCGTTGATGGAAGTGTTGATGTGCAGCGTGGCCGTCAGTAGGCGATGGGGTTCCGGTACCAGCGTGCCGGGCCTGGCGAAGCCCATGTAGTTGTTTGGGTAGACATTGGTTTCCGGGAACCAGGTCAAGCCCTGATTGCTCGACGCGAGCACCAGTGCCGGACCTCCGTCAGCCACCGCATTGCGCAGCGCCAGACTCACCGCGCCCAGACGTTCGTCGGGGGCATGGACGTTCCATCCCAGGCCGTAATAAAACCCCGGTCCCAGTGATGAGTCTTCGCGGTTATCGCGGCCCACCAGCACAAACAGCAGGGCTTCGTTGCAACTCACGTGAAGCTCCAGCTGGCGGCTGGGCAAGGGGCTCAGCTCGTATTGATTCAGGCTGCGCGCCGGCACCATGCCGTGGTCGACAATACCGCCGTCCGACAACAGGACGTCGCAGGCATTGGGCGTGATGTGGCCCACGACGTTCAGTTCAACCTCGGACGCGGCAATCGCCTCTGGCCTGAAACCCAGCAGGCAGAAGACGGCGAACAGGTGTGAAATCGCATGTTTCATAACGGTCTGAAATCCTTGTCAGCTCGATGCAGAGAAGAGCGGCCAGGGGACTGAGCCGCTCTCGATCCGTCGGTGGGTTACAGGTAGCGCACGGTCAGGGTGACGGAGCCATCGATGGCGACTTCGTTGGTCAGGGTGAGTGAGTTGGTGGGAGCGATTCGCGGCGAGATGTAGAGGTCGGAAGTCCACGTCTGGAAAGGAATCGGCGCCACGGTAGCGGTGTCGGTCACCGTCAGGATGTTGTCAGTGGCAAGATCACGAGCAAGACCCCAGGTCGAGCCGCTATCGTAGGACTCGATCGTTCTCACTGTTGCACCATCGGCAATCGGCGCCACCAATCTCATGCTCATGGCTCCCAGCTTTTCGTTGCCGTTGATGAGTCCCAGGCCGAACTCCAACGAATCATTAGGGATGTAGGACGAGCCGGCGCGGTTGTCCTTGGCTTCAACTGCTGCCAGGGTAGCGGCGTCGCAAGTCAGAGCCAGCTGTAATGTTTTGGTATCGAGGTATGTCGCCTTATCCGCATTCAAATCCTTCGCCGAAATCTTGCCGTAATCCACCAGCCCCCCTTGGGACAAGGTCGGCTCGCAGGCACTCGGGGTAATGATGCCGGTTACGGTCAGGTCGACGCTCGAGGCGGCGAAAGTGCTGGCGCTGGCGGTGAGCAACATGGCGACGAGCAGGGTATTGAGTGTCTTTTTCATTGTGAGCCTCCAGGAATATCAGTAAGTGATTTGCATCGTGACGTGACCGTCGATGGGCAGTTCATCGAGCAGGGTCAGGTCAGTCGCAGGCGCGATAATGGTGTTGGCCCGCAGGCGAGCACTCAGATGTTGCAAGGCAATGGGCGTGTGCGGATCGCCCGGGGTGGCAAACGCGGTCAGGGCGGCGTGGCCCAGATAGGAGGAGGGCCCCCAACTGGCGCCGTTGTTACGCGACATGATGGTCACCACCGGGTTGCTGTCGGCCTGCGGTTCGAATATGCCGAAGCCGACGCTGCCGAGGTTTTGATCATCGTTGACCGTTCCCAGACCGTGGTAAGCCGCAATGACGGCCGAAGTACCGGCGCGGTTGTCGATCGTTGTCAGGGTGAAGAGCGTGGGGCCTTCACAGTCGACCTGGAGTTGTAGATCCCCGGGGGGCAAACGGGTCGGAAGCTGCTGATCGAGGTTTTTCGAGGTCAGTTTGCCGTGATCGATGATGCCGCCGCCCGACAGCGAGGGTGTGCAGGAACTGGGTGTGATGGTGCCGCTGACACTCAGCTCCGTGGTGCCGGCCGCCAGTACGGCGGGGGCGAACGCCAGCAACAGGGTCGTGGAGATTGCAAAAGAACATCTGTCCATGATGGGTCTTCCTTGTGTGTAAGGGGCATGCCGTTTATGGGCATGACCGGTTGGAGGAGACGGATTTACAGAGGTCTGTTTCGCAACGCAGCTGTCAGCCGGGATAAACGCTTGTACATGTGTTCAGTTCTCCTTGAAGTTCGACGTTGTGAGTGCCCAGTGTGGGCAGCGCGCAATCTAACGGTCGCGGAAACAAGGTGAAATGCAACTAATACGAAAAGTTACGGTTCGCGGACTGAAAGGTTCCTTGGCGGTGCCTCAGTGATTGGAAGATATTTGTTGCCTTAATGGGCGACCATGAGCACTAAACGATTGTTGTTTTCTTGGAAGTGACGGGGTTTCCCTGTGCGCGGGAGTAATTTATCGGCCTGGTTTGGCGGGTGAATTGAAACTAATGCGAGAGAGGAATTGAGAATGTTTAGTGAAAGTTCAGAGCAGTGGAGGTGCAAAATGATCTGCAATTTACAATTTGTATTGTCTCGGGGAGCTGTCTGTAGGCTTTGTGTGTGGTCCAAATAGCCAGGAATTGTAGGGCGGTTCCTTATCTTCCATAGGACAAAGTCCTGTCGCCCGCCTATGCTGGGTCAGGCGAGATTTGGTTGAATTTTGATCGTTGTGATGAGAACGGGACGGCGCTATTTTTCAGATATTCCAGTCATCTAACAGGATAAATCTGACAATGCGCGTAATCATTGCTGACGACCATCCTGTCGTTCGGATCGGCATGCGAATGCTCACCGACCTGAGCGGCACTTGTGTGATTGTGGGAGAAGCCGAGGGGCCGGACAGCCTGTTCAATCTGCTTTCAACCACTTCCTGCGAGCTGTTGATCACCGATTTCTGCATGCCTGGCAATGTGCAGGCCGATGGCTTGCGGATGCTCAGCAGGGTGCGTCGTCGCCATCCGACGACCTCGATCATCCTGGTGACCATGTTCGCCAACGTTACGACTCTGAGAGCTGCGCTGGGTCAAGGCGTCGTGGCGATCGTCGCCAAGGATGCTTCGGCCAAGGAGCTGCCGATGGCAATCCGTGCAGTGAGCGAAGGCCGGCGATTCATCAGTCAGGCCCTTCATGCGGTACTGCTGCAAGCCGATGCGGAAGCCCAGTCGAGTAGTCCCTCTCTGTCAGCCAAAGAGCACGAGGTGGTCAGGATGCTCGCCAGCGGCATGACCGTCAGTGAAATTGCCGAGCATTTCAAACGCAGCGTGTCGACCATCAGCAAACAAAAAAACATGGCCATGCAAAGGTTGGGTATCTCCACGGATGTGGATCTATTTGCCTATGCGCGTGACAGTGGCATGGTGCATCAGATGCGGCTGTAAGTTATTTTACATTTAAGAATCGTATTAATTGTATTTTTTGACGCCAGGCCTTCGCTTATATTTTTATGCGCTGTAAGTGCAAGTAAATAAAGTCTATTCCTGGAGTTGATAAGTATGAACAAGCGTTTCGGTTGTATGGCGATAGGGCTCTTCCTTATCGCGTCGTCCAATGTCTATGCGGCGTCCAGTGTCGACCTTAGAGTGACGGGGAGCATTACCCCAAGTGCCTGCGTGCCACAGCTTTCAAGTAGCGGTTTGATTGATTACGGGAAAGTTTCAGTCAAGGACTTGAGGTGGGACAAGGTCATGCCGGTGCAACGGCTGCAGTTGTCCGTGAACTGTGACGCGGCCACTTTTTTTGCGATAAAAAGCACCGATAACCGGTCAGGCACTGCACACAA
The DNA here is from genome assembly GCF_054668405.1 of Pseudomonas sp. S2_C03. Classification (NCBI taxonomy): domain Bacteria; kingdom Pseudomonadati; phylum Pseudomonadota; class Gammaproteobacteria; order Pseudomonadales; family Pseudomonadaceae; genus Pseudomonas; species Pseudomonas sp. S2_C03. Next base: position 186,972 of record NZ_CP162766.1, read on the forward strand.
CAACAGTTCTTCGGCTTTCGGCCTGGGGCTGGGTGTGAACGATCACAAGCTGGGCATGTACAACCTCACAATGGAAAATGCCTTGGCTGACGGTGCGGTGGCGCGTCTGGTTGAATCGGTCGACAGCACCACCTGGTTCCCGGTTTCCGAAGGTCAGGCGTGGCAGCCCACATGGATGAGGACCGCCAACGCATCAGGTCCGGATTATGCTCCTGTCGCCATGCAGACCTTTGAAGCCGATATGGTCGTCGCAACGACCATCGCCCAGTTGAGGAACCTGGCAGCTGAGGTCTCGTTGGACGGCAGCGCAACCCTGGACATCGTCTACCTCTAGGCGACGCGGCAGGTGCCACCATTTTCATGGTGAATGACCATGGTTTTTCCCGCCCTCACGGATTATCGTGCTGGCCAATTGACCATTTTCGAAGGACGCCGACCATGAGTGATGACCACAACGCCTTGATCACCCGGTTCTATCAGGCCTTCCAGCGTCTGGATGCCGACGCCATGTGCGCCTGTTACACCGACGACGTGGTGTTCAGCGACCCCGCGTTCGGCGAACTGCGCGGCCGCGATGCGGGTGACATGTGGCGGATGCTCACCACCCGGGCCAAGGACTTTTCCCTGACCTTCGACGGTGTGCGCAGCGACGAACGCAGCGGCGGTGCCCACTGGGTGGCGACCTACCTGTTCAGCCAGACGGGCAACACCGTGGTCAACGACATTCAGGCACGCTTCGTGTTTCGCGATGGCAGGATTTGCGAGCACCACGACAACTTTGACCTGTGGGCCTGGTCGCGTCAGGCCCTGGGCTTCAAGGGCCTGCTGCTGGGCTGGACGCCTCTGGTGCGCAACGCCGTTCGTGCCCAGGCGCTCAAGGGGCTGAGGGCATTTCAGGCCAGTCGCTGATAAGATTGCGGCCTGTTTCCTTGAAGCCTTGACCGTCACGTGAACGCTCCCAGCGAATTCTCTGTTGTCGCCGCCGAACAGGTGCCGGCCAGCAAACCCTGGTTTGTCTACCTTGTACGGGCGGCCAATGGGTCGCTGTATTGTGGGATCAGCGACGATCCCATTCGCCGATTCGCCAAGCACCAGAGCGGCAAAGGTGCACGCTTCTTTCTATCGAGCCCCGCCATGGCACTGGTGTACACCGAAGCCTGCCGTGACAAAAGCGAAGCGTTGCGTCAGGAACGGCTGATCAAGAAGCTCAGGAAAAGCGCCAAGGAATGCCTGGTGGCGACCTTTGCTGCAGGCTTATCAATCTGACTGATGGGTTCCCATCAGGCAGATCGGTAGGCCGCTCACGGATTGCGCGCTAAGCTGCGGATTCCTATTCGAGCGGCGGAGCCGAGCATGTCCGAGTTGATTCTTCATCATTACCCGACGTCCCCATTCGCCGAAAAGGCCCGCCTGCTGCTGGGCTTCAAAGGCTTGTCCTGGCGCTCGGTCAAGATATCGCCAGTGATGCCCAAACCTGATCTGATCGCACTGACCGGCGGCTATCGCAAAACCCCGGTGCTGCAAGTCGGCGCGGACGTTTACTGCGACACTTCGTTGATTGCCCGGCGACTGGAGCAGGAGAAAGCCTTGCCGGCATTCTTCCCGGAAGGTCAGGAAATGATCGCAGCGACCTTCGCGGCGTGGGCCGATTCTGTGGTGTTCCAGCATGCGGTCAGCCTGGTGTTTCAGCCGGAATCAATCGCTGTACGTTTTGGCAGCTTGTCGCCGGAAGCGATCAAAGGCTTTCTCGCTGATCGCGCGGCGCTGTTCAGTGGTGGCAGTGCCAGCAAGTTGTCATCGGAGCAGGCACGGCATCAATGGCCGACGATCATGGCGAGGCTGGAGCAGCAGTTGCGACGCGAGCAGGGTGATTTCCTGTTCGGTGCACCGTCGATTGCCGACTTCGCTCTGGCTCATTGCCTGTGGTTCCTGAAGGCGACGCCGGTGACCGCGCCGCTGGTGGATGCATATCCGGCGGTGGCCGCGTGGCATGCAAGGGTTTTGGGTTTCGGTCATGGTGCGTCCAGCGAGATGACGTCGGAACAAGCGCTGGAAGTGGCGCGCAATGCCAAGCCAGCGGCGTTGCCGGATGAAATGTTCGATGAGCCGAATGGGTTTGAGGCGGGTCAGCAGGTGATCATCGCCGCGACCGACTACGGCGTTGACCCGGTGGCCGGGGAGCTGCTGTTTGCCGGGCGCGAGGAGCTGATTTTGCGCCGCGAAGACGAGCGTGCCGGGGTGGTGCATGTGCACTTTCCGCGCTTTGGTTTTCGTATTGAAAAACGCTGACAAACAACTGTGGGAGCGAGCAAGTCGAATCGTCGCACCGCCGCTCCCACAGGGGTAATCAGTGTCCACCAGGGCTATTTCAACGCCGCCATGATCGCATCCGGGTCATAGCCGCGAATCTGAGTCCCGTTCACCTCGATGAACGGAATGCCGCCACCCCCCAACGCTTCATAGGCCTTGCGGGCGTGCGCGTCTTTCTCGATGTCGAATTCCTTGTAGGGAATGCCCTTCTGATCGAGGAAACGCCGACTCAGTTTGCAGTAGCCACACCATTCGGTGCTGTAAAGCACGACATTGGCGCTGGCCTGAATCTGTTGCGAAACCACCTGCGAAGGATTGAACACCCGCTCGATTTTGCCCCAGTTCTGATAGACCACGACCACCAGCAGGATCAGCAGGCATTTTTTCAGCACGCTGCCCAGCATCAGTTACGGCGCTTGAGCTGGTCGGTGAGTGAGGTCGGCAGCCCCTTGATGATCAACGTGCCGGCTTCTTCGTCGTACTCGATCTTGGAGCCCAGCAGGTGGGCCTCGAAACTGATCGACAGGCCTTCGGCACGGCCGGTGAAGCGGCGGAATTGGTTGAGGGTGCGTTTGTCCGCCGGGATCTCTGGCGACAGGCCGTAGTCCTTGTTGCGAATGTGATCGTAGAACGCTTTCGGACGCTCTTCGTCGATCAGTTCCGAAAGCTCTTCCAGGCCCATGGGCTCGCCCATTTTCGCCTGGCTGCTGGCGTAATCCACCAGGGCCTTGGTTTTCTCCCGGGCGGAGTCTTCGGGCAAGTCTTCGCTCTCGACGAAGTCGCTGAACGCCTTGAGAAGCGTGCGGGTTTCGCCCGGGCCATCGACACCTTCCTGGCAGCCGATGAAGTCACGGAAATACTCCGAGACCTTCTTGCCATTCTTGCCCTTGATGAAGGAAATGTACTGCTTGGACTGTTTGTTGTTCTGCCACTCGGAGACGTTGATCCGTGCGGCCAGGTGCAATTGGCCCAGGTCGAGATGGCGCGACGGCGTGACGTCCAGCTCTTCGGTCACCGCCACGCCTTCACTATGGTGCAGCAGCGCGATGGCCAGGTAATCGGTCATGCCCTGTTGATAGTGGGCAAACAGCACATGGCCACCGGTGGACAGGTTCGATTCTTCCATCAGCTTTTGCAGATGCTCTACCGCCACTCGGCTGAACGCAGTGAAGTCCTTGCCCCCCTCGAAATACTCCTTCAGCCAGCCGCTGAATGGATGCGCCCCCGACTCGGCATGGAAGAACCCCCACGCTTTGCCTTGTTTGGCGTTATAGCTCTCGTTGAGGTCGGCGAGCATGTTCTCGATGGCGGCGGACTCGGCCAGTTCGGAGTCGCGAGCGTGGAGAACAGCGGGCGTACCGTCGGGTTTTTTCTCGATCAGGTGGACGATGCAATGACGGATCGGCATGGGCTTCTCGGCTGATTGAAGAGAGGAGGGCGTGCTCCCCCAAAAGTTGCCAAGTGTACCGCAACCACTGGTTTTGGCGCGGTGCGAAGGGCAATTCACGGGTCATCGACGGCCCTTATGCAGTTTTTTATCAATTTAGAGCAATAAAGCTGACCAAATGGGTAGGCAGAGGCGGATATTTCCTTGTCTCTGTGCTAGTTTTGCCCGGTCTTACGCGAAGTCACTGCGTTAAGCGTGCAGTCAGCAAATGTCAGGTCGAACCAAACCCTGATTTCGGTATCTATAACCCCGATCCCGCGGTTATTGGCCGAGGGTGCCAGATCCAGAAGATCGGGCTCGATGGCTGACACTGCACTCTGCAATCCATATGAATTTGATAGGGAAGGAACACTACATGGCTCTTACTAAAGACCAACTGATCGCCGACATCGCTGAAGCTATCGACGCGCCAAAAACCACCGCGCGTAACGCTCTGGACCAACTGGGCCAAATCGTTGCTGATCAGCTGGAAAACGGCGGCGAAATCACTCTGCCAGGTATCGGCAAACTGAAAGTGACCGAGCGTCCTGCCCGTACCGGCCGTAACCCTTCGACTGGCGCTGCCATCGAAATCGCTGCCAAGAAAGTGATCAAGCTGGTTGTGGCCAAAGGCCTGACCGACGCGATCAACAAGTAAGAAGCAGTAAAAAAGCCGTGCACCGGAGCGATCCGGGCACGGCTTTTTTGTGTCTGGGATTTTTACCCTGTAGGAGCGAGCATGCTCGCTCCTACAGGGTCGGTGATTACGTCTCGGACGCCCACCGCTGCCGCCAGGCCTGCTGCTGCGCCGGTGTCTGGAAGGTCCACGCGACGAAGCGGCTCTGCTTCTGCCCCTGGGACATCTCCACCACCTGGCTCTCCAGTGCGCCGGCCTTTTTCAGCGCCGTCTGGATCACCGGCAGGTTCGAGGCTTTCGACACCAGGGTGCTGAACCACAACACCTGCTGGCCTGCCTGCGCGCTCTCGCTGATCAACTGCGTGACAAAACGCGCCTCGCCACCTTCGCACCACAACTCCGCTGCCTGCCCGCCGAAGTTCAGCACTGGCAGTTTGCGTTTCGGATCAGCCTTGCCCAGCGCCCGCCATTTTCGGCTGCTGCCACGAGTGGCTTCTTCCAGGGAGGCGTGGAACGGGGGATTGCACATGGTCAGATCGAACCGTTCGTCATTCTCTAGCAGACCCAGCAGAATGTGCTTGCGGTCGGCTTGTTGGCGAATCTGGATGGCTTTGTTCAGTCCATTGGCCGCCACAATGGTTTTCGCCGAGGCGATGGCGATGGCATCGATGTCCGAGCCGACAAATTGCCAGCGGTAGTCACTGTGGCCAATCAACGGATACACGCAGTTGGCGCCAGTGCCCACGTCCAGCACCTTCACCGCAGCGCCACGGGGGACCTCGCCGTTGTTGCCTTTGGCCAGGAGGTCGGCGAGAAAGTGCACGTAGTCGGCGCGCCCAGGGACCGGCGGGCACAGGTAGTCGGCGGGAATGTCCCAATGGGTAATGCCATAGAACGCCTTGAGCAGCGCCCGGTTGAACACCCGCACGGCGTCCGGGCTGGCGAAATCGATGCTTTCCTTGCCATACGGATTGATGATCACGAATTTGGCCAGTTCCGGGGTGCTTTTGATCAGCGCCGGAAAGTCGTAGCGACCCTGGTGGCGATTGCGCGGATGCAGGCTGGCCTTTTCCCGGGGCTCCACGGTTTTGGCCAGGTTCGCCGGGGCAGGCTTCTTGCGCGCAGGTTTGGGTGTACGAGGGGCGGTCATGGCAGTGGTCAATTCGGGTATGGCTGAAAGTGGCGGGCATTGTCCCACATTGATGGCCGATACACCGAACCTGTAGGAGCGGTGTAGTAGGTACAAAAAAGGGAGGCCGTTGCCGGCCTCCCTTTTTTATCGCGATTTGCCGTTACAGGCTGGCAATCCGCGCGTGTTGCTCGGCCAGTTTGCCCAGAGCCTGTTCGGCTTCGGCCAATTTGGCGCGTTCCTTCTCGATGACTTCGGCGGGGGCCTTGTCAACGAAACCCGCGTTGGACAGCTTGCCACCCACGCGCTGGACTTCACCCTGCAAACGCTGGATTTCCTTGTCCAGGCGTGCCAGTTCCGCGCCCTTGTCGATCAAGCCTGCCATCGGCACCAGCACTTCCATCTCGCCCACCAGTGCGGTGGCGGACAGCGGTGCTTCTTCGCCAGCGGCCAGGACGGTGATCGATTCCAGGCGAGCCAGCTTCTTGAGCAGTGCTTCGTTCTCGGTGAGGCGACGCTGGTCTTGCGCGCCGACGTTTTTCAGGAACAGCGGCAGCGGTTTGCCCGGGCCGATGTTCATTTCGCCACGGATGTTGCGCACACCGAGCATCAGGCCCTTGAGCCATTCGATGTCGTCTTCGGCGGCAGGGTCGATGCGTTCCTCGTTGGCCACCGGCCAGGGCTGCAGCATGATCGTCTTGCCTTCGATACCGGCCAGCGGCGCGATGCGTTGCCAGATTTCCTCGGTAATGAACGGCATGAACGGATGCGCCAGGCGCAGGGCCACTTCCAGTACGCGAACCAGCGTGCGACGGGTGCCACGCTGGCGTTCAACCGGTGCGTTCTCGTCCCACAGCACCGGCTTGGACAGTTCCAGGTACCAGTCGCAGTACTGGTTCCAGATGAACTCATACAGCGCTTGTGCCGCCAGGTCAAAACGGAACTGGTCAAGCTGGCGGGTCACTTCGGCTTCGGTGCGCTGCAACTGCGAGATGATCCAGCGATCGGCCAGCGACAACTCGTAGGCTTCGCCGTTCTGGCCGCAGTCTTCGCCCTTGTCCAGCACGTAGCGAGCGGCGTTCCAGATCTTGTTGCAGAAGTTGCGGTAGCCTTCCACGCGTCCCATGTCGAACTTGATGTCACGACCGGTGGACGCCAGCGAGCAGAAGGTGAAGCGCAGGGCGTCGGTGCCGTAGCTGGCGATGCCGTCGGCGAACTCGTCGCGGGTGGCTTTCTCGATCTTCTTCGCCAGTTTGGGCTGCATGAGGCCAGAGGTGCGTTTTTGCACCAGGGTCTCCAGTTCGATGCCGTCGATGATGTCCAGCGGGTCAAGGACGTTGCCCTTGGACTTGGACATCTTCTGGCCCTGGCCATCACGCACCAGGCCGTGCACGTAGACGGTCTTGAACGGAACCTGCGGCGTGCCGTCCTCGTTCTTGATCAGGTGCATGGTCAGCATGATCATCCGGGCGACCCAGAAGAAAATGATGTCGAAACCCGTCACCAGCACGTCGGTGGAGTGGAATTTCTTCAGGAACTCGGTTTTCTCCGGCCAGCCCAGGGTGGAGAACGTCCACAGCCCGGAACTGAACCAGGTGTCGAGTACGTCGTTGTCCTGTTGCAGCGCAACATCGGCACCGAGGTTGTGCTTGGCGCGCACTTCGGCTTCGTCGCGACCGACGTAGACCTTGCCCGACTCGTCGTACCAGGCCGGAATCCGATGACCCCACCACAGCTGACGGCTGATGCACCAGTCCTGGATGTCGCGCATCCACGAGAAGTACATGTTTTCGTACTGCTTGGGCACGAACTGGATGCGGCCGTCTTCCACGGCGGCAATCGCAGGCTCTGCCAGCGGCTTGGTCGACACGTACCACTGGTCGGTCAGCCACGGCTCGATCACGGTGCCCGAACGGTCGCCTTTCGGCACTTTCAGGTTGTGGTCGTCGACGCTGACCAGCAGGCCAGCCGCATCGAAGGCGGCCACGATCTGCTTGCGCGCTTCGAAACGGTCAAGGCCGGCGTACTCGGCCGGGATCTTGCCATCAATGGTTTCGTTCAGGGTGCCGTCCAGGTTGAATGCCTGGGCGGCCGGCAGAACGTGGGCGTTCTTGTCGAAGATGTTCAGCAGCGGCAGGTTGTGGCGCTTGCCGACTTCGTAGTCGTTGAAATCGTGGGCCGGGGTGATTTTCACGCAGCCGGTGCCGAATTCAGGGTCGCAGTAATCGTCGGCAATGATCGGGATGCGACGGCCAACCAGTGGCAGCTCGACGAACTGGCCGATCAGGGCTTTGTAGCGATCGTCGTTCGGGTTCACCGCGACGGCGGAGTCGCCGAGCATGGTTTCCGGACGCGTGGTCGCGACGATCAGGTAATCCTTGCCTTCAGCGGTTTTGGCGCCATCGGCCAGCGGGTACTTGAGGTTCCACAGGAAGCCTTTCTCGTCGTGGTTTTCCACTTCGAGGTCGGAAATAGCCGTGTGCAGCTTGGTGTCCCAGTTGACCAGGCGCTTGCCGCGGTAGATCAGGCCGTCTTCGTGCAGGCGCACGAACGCTTCCTTGACCGCTTCCGACAGGCCGTCGTCCATGGTGAAACGCTCGCGGCTCCAGTCCACGGACGAGCCAAGGCGGCGGATCTGGCGGCTGATGTTGCCACCGGACTGATCCTTCCACTCCCAGACTTTTTCGAGGAATTTATCCCGGCCCAGGTCGTGGCGGTTCTGGCCCTGGGCTTCGAGTTGGCGCTCTACCAGCATCTGTGTGGCGATACCGGCGTGGTCGGTGCCCGGTTGCCACAAGGTGTTGCGGCCTTGCATGCGGCGGAAACGGATCAGGGCGTCCATGATCGCGTTGTTGAAGCCGTGACCCATGTGCAGGCTGCCGGTGACGTTCGGCGGCGGGATCATGATGGTGTAGGACTCGCCCGCGCCTTGCGGGGCGAAGTAATTCTCGGACTCCCAGGTGTTGTACCAGGAAGTTTCAATGGCGTGCGGCTGGTAGGTCTTATCCATGCGCGGCGGGACCCTATTGGCATCAATTCAGGAAAAGCCGACGAGTATAGCGGAGGGGGGCAGCTACAAGCCACAATGGCAGCTACAAGCTACAAGCTACAAGCTACAAGCTACAAGCTACAAGCTACAAGCTACAAGCTACAAGGCACAAGCCACAAGCCACAAGCCACAAGCGGACGAGGTCAGCTTTTTCTTGCAGCTTACAGCTTGGAGCTCGTAGCTGCGGCGAGCAGCCGCTCCATGCGTGCATCGAGGCGGCGTTTGATCTCGGTCTCGATGTGCGGGGCAAAATCGTCGATCACGTCCTGCATGATCAATTGCGCGGCGGCGCGCAGTTCGCTGTCCAGATGAAGCAGCGCGTCGGGGCCCTTGCTCTCGGTGGGCGCTGGAGCGGCCGGTTCGACGGTCGGCTGGCTGGCGCTGACCGTGTCGAACAACATGGGAATCTGTTCCTGTTCACCGGCCTCGACCGTGTCGGTCAGCAGCGGGGGTTGCAGGTTGTCATCACCGAGCAGCTCGCGGATCGACTCGAGGTCATCCAGCAGGTGCGCGGATTTTTGCAGCGGTTTTGAAGTGTCCATCGCCATGCTCAGAGTCGCTGTAAACGGTGATCTTGCAGAGGATAGCCCTGTTCGCGGTAGAAACGGAAACTCTCTCGCGCAGCGGCACGAATCGTCGGATCTTCCACCACCACTTCCGCCACACGGGCAAATTGGTGAGCAAAGGTCGGGACTTTCAGGTCCAGATTGACCAGCAGATCCTGGTGTTGCCCGCAGTCGCTGCCCAATCCCAACACAATCAAACCGTCCGGCTCGCTGTCAGCGGGGCCGTGGGGCACGAAGCTTTCGCCCTTGAAGGCCCACAGGCGCGCATCCAGGTCATCGCGCTGGGCAGCATCGCTGCAGTGCAGGTAGATGCGGTGTCCCATGCGCCAGGCTTTCTCGGTGAGCTTGCAGGCAAAATCCAGGCGTGCCGAGGGATCGGCGCTTGGCAGGATATAGAAGTCGACTTTGGTCATTGCGGTTCCTGAGCCCGGAACGGCGCTACCGGGAAGTAGCGCCGCCCGGGGTCATCGGTTTCAGGCCTTGGCGCGGTCCAGCAGGTATTGGGTCAGCAATGGCACCGGACGGCCAGTGGCGCCCTTGTCCTTGCCGCCGCTGGTCCAGGCGGTGCCCGCGATGTCCAGGTGCGCCCAGTTCAGGTTCTTGGTGAAGCGCGACAGGAAGCAGGCGGCGGTGATGGTGCCGGCTTTCGGGCCACCGATGTTGGCGATGTCGGCGAACGGGCTGTCCAGTTGCTCCTGGTATTCGTCGAACAGCGGCAGTTGCCAGGCGCGGTCGTCGGCCGCCTTGCCGGCGCTCAGCAATTGCTCGATCAACTCGTCGTTGTTGCCCAGAAGGCCCGAGGTGTGCGCCCCCAGTGCCACGACGCAGGCGCCGGTCAGGGTGGCGATGTCGATCACCGCTTGCGGCTTGAAGCGCTCGGAGTAGGTCAGGGCGTCGCACAGCACCAGGCGGCCTTCGGCGTCGGTGTTGAGGATTTCCACGGTTTGGCCGCTCATGGTGGTGACGATGTCGCCCGGGCGTGAGGCGTTGCCGCTTGGCATGTTCTCGGCGCAGGCCAGGATGCACACCAGGTTGATCGGCAGTTTCAGTTCGAGCACGGCGCGCAGGGTGCCGAAGACGCTGGCGGCACCGCCCATGTCGTACTTCATTTCATCCATGCCGGCACCCGGCTTCAGGCTGATGCCGCCGGTGTCGAACGTGATGCCCTTGCCAACCAGCGCGTACGGCTTCTCGGATTTCTTGCCGCCGTTGTACTGCATGACGATCAGGCGCGGTGGCTGGGCGCTGCCCTGGCCGACCGCGTAGAACGAACCCATGCCCAGTTCCTTGATTTTCTTTTCATCGAGGACTTCGACTTTCAGGCTCTTGAATTCCTTGCCGAGGCTCTTGGCCTGTTCGCCAAGGAATGTCGGGTGGCAGATGTTCGGCGGCAGGTTACCCAGGTTGCGGGTGAACGCCATGCCGCTGGCGATGGCGCTGGCGTGGGCCACGGCGCGCTCGACTTCGGCCTGCGCGGCCTTGATGGTCACCAGGGTGATCTTCTTCAGGGCGCGCGGCTCGGCTTTCTGGCTCTTGAACTGATCGAAAGCGTATTCGCCATCCATCAGGGTTTCGGCCAGCAGGCGGGTCTTGCCATAGCTGTCCCGACCCTTGATCACGACTTCGTCCAGGGCCAGTGTGGCGTCGCTGCCACCCAGGCCTTTGAGGGTATTGAGGATGCCAGCGACGATTTTGCGGAACGGACGATCACCCAGCTCCGCCTCCTTGCCCACCCCGACCAGCAAAACGCGCTCGGCCTTGAGGTTCGGCAGGCTGTGCAGCAACAGGCTCTGCCCAACCTTGCCGGCCAGGTCACCACGCTTGAGCACGGCGCTGATCGCACCGCCGCTCAAGGCGTCGAGTTGAGTAGCGGCGGCACCGAGCTTGCGGCCTTCGCCGACGGCGACTACCAGGGTGGCGGTTTTCAACGTTTCGGGGTTGACGCTTTTTACAGCCAGTTCCATGTCCGGTTCCCTGAAGTGATGGGTCAACACGCAAGGGCTCGATGACGGTCGATCGAGCCTGCTTATAAAAAAGAGCCGCAGTTTGAACCTCGCCACCTCAGCCTGACAACCCTGGACCGTGATTCTGTGTAGGAGCGAGCTTGCTCGCGATGGAGGTCCAGGCAGTGCGGACATTCAGGAAGCCCACGTCATCGTTGACGACCATCGCGACGGTTCGACGCCTCGACAAGCTCGCTCCTACAGATTCACGTGCAGGGCAGGCCAGGGGATGCATTGCGCAGTGACAGGCGCACCCAATCACAGGATAATGCGCCAACTTTTTTCGACGGCTCTGTCTTGCGGGCTGTCGATACGTTTGCCTGTTTGGCCGCCTTAGCCTGACAACCCTGGAGTGTCTGGTTTGATCGTCTTCCGTTATTTATCCCGCGAAGTCCTGTTGACCTTGAGTGCCGTCAGTGCGGTGCTGCTGGTCATCATCATGAGCGGACGCTTCATCAAGTATCTCGCACAAGCAGCCTCTGGCCAGCTCGACCCGAGTTCGTTGTTCCTGATCATGGGCTTTCGACTGCCGGGCTTCTTGCAACTGATCCTGCCGCTGGGCCTGTTTCTGGGGATCCTGCTGTCCTACGGTCGTCTTTACCTCGAAAGTGAAATGACCGTGCTTTCGGCCACTGGCATGAGCCAGCAGCGCCTGCTGCGCATGACCCTGTTCCCGGCCGCCATCGTGGCGCTGGTCGTTGCATGGTTGAGCCTGAGCCTGGCGCCCCAGGGTGCCAATCAATTCCAGTTGCTGCTCAACAAGCAGGACGCACTGACCGAGTTCGATACCCTTGAGCCAGGCCGTTTCCAAGCACTGCGTGACGGCACGCGAGTGACTTACACCGAGCAACTGACCGACGATCGCGTCAACCTGGCCGGTGTTTTCATTTCGCAAAAGAACCTGGGTTCCGATAACAAGGATCGTGGGATTTCCGTGCTGGTGGCCGAGAAAGGTCGCCAGGAAATCCGTCCTGACGGCAATCGCTACCTGATCCTCGACAATGGCTACCGTTACGACGGCAGCCCGGGGCAGGCCGATTATCGGGCGATCAAGTACGACGAATATGGTGTATTGCTGCCCAAGCCGGATGTCAGCGATGAAGTGACCGACCGCGATGCCATGACCACCGCGTCCCTGTTCGGTAGCGACGACATCCGTTCGCGCACCGAGCTGCAATGGCGTCTATCCCTGCCATTGCTCGTGTTCATCGTGACCCTGATGGCGGTGCCGCTGTCGCGGGTGAATCCGCGTCAGGGCCGCTTCCTCAAGCTGCTGCCGGCGATTCTTCTTTATATGGCTTACCTCACCATCCTGATTGCCGCTCGCGGTGCCCTCGAAAAGGGCAAAATCCCGCCTGCACTGGGGTTGTGGTGGGTCCACGGTGTATTCCTGATCATTGGTCTGGGCCTGCTCTACTGGGAGCCCCTGCGCTTGAAGATGGCCAGCCGTCGCAGCGCGTTGGAGGTGGCCCGTGGTTAAGCTCGACCGCTACATCGGTAGCAGCGTGTTCATGGCGATCCTGGCGGTACTGGGCATTATTCTTGGCCTGGCCACGCTCTTCGCCTTCATCGACGAAATGAGCGATGTCAGCGATACCTATACGTTGCTGGATGTCCTGAGCTACGTCCTGTTGACCGCACCGCGTCGTTTGTACGACATGCTGCCAATGGCGGCACTGATCGGTTGCCTCATCGGTCTCGGCAGCCTGGCCAGCAACAGCGAACTGACCATCATGCGCGCCGCCGGCGTGTCGATCGGTCGAATCGTCTGGGCGGTCATGAAACCGATGCTGGTCCTGATGCTGGTCGGTGTGCTGATTGGCGAATACATCGCACCGGCAACCGAAAGCACCGCCCAGGCCAATCGTTCGTTGGCCCAGGGCAGCGGCGATGCGCAAAGCGCCAAGCACGGCATGTGGCACCGCCAGGGCGACGAGTTCATCCATGTCAACTCGGTCCAACCCAACGGCATTCTCTACGGCGTGACCCGTTATCACTTCGATAAAGAGCGGCACATGCTGTCGGCAAGCTTCGCCAAACGTGCCGAGTTCGACCAGGATCACTGGCAGCTCAGTGACGTGACCACCACGCTGTTCCATGAGCGCAGCACGGAAGTGGTGAACACCCCGGTCGAGCGTTGGAACGTGGCCCTGAGCCCGCAATTGCTGAGTACCGTGGTCATGGCGCCAGAGTCGCTGTCGATCACGGGTCTGTGGGGCTACATCCACTACCTGGCCGATCAGGGCCTTAGCAATGGCCGTTATTGGCTGGCATTTTGGGTCAAGGTGTTGCAGCCGCTGGTCACCGCCGCGCTGGTGTTGATGGCGATCTCCTTCATTTTCGGCCCGCTGCGTTCGGTGACACTCGGTCAGCGGGTGTTTACCGGCGTGCTGGTGGGGTTCACCTTCCGTATTGTTCAGGATCTGCTCGGTCCTTCAAGCCTGGTGTTTGGCTTCTCCCCGCTGTTTGCGGTGCTGGTGCCGGCGGGAATCTGTGCTCTGGCTGGTGTCTGGCTGCTACGCCGCGCGGGTTGATCCCGGCGATTTGCTGCCTTCACCGCCTACAAAAACGCCCCTGTCGCAAGACCGGGGCGTTTTTGTAGGCGCCGTCTGACCTGCGAACGTGACGCTAGCACCGTGGATCAGGTACAATTCCCGGCTATTTTTCGGCGGGCCATGCCTGCAGCCTTTTTGAGTGTTGATCCGTGAGTGATTTGAGTCATATCCGCAATTTCTCCATCATCGCCCACATTGACCATGGCAAGTCGACGCTGGCCGATCGCTTCATCCAGATGTGTGGCGGCCTGGCCGAGCGTGAAATGGAAGCCCAGGTGCTGGACTCCATGGACCTTGAACGCGAGCGCGGGATCACCATCAAGGCGCACAGCGTTACCCTTTATTACAAAGCCAAAGATGGTATCAACTACCAGCTGAACTTCATTGATACCCCCGGCCACGTTGACTTCACCTACGAAGTCAGCCGATCCCTGGCGGCCTGTGAAGGCGCACTGCTGGTGGTGGATGCCGGTCAGGGCGTGGAAGCGCAGTCCGTAGCCAACTGCTACACGGCGATCGAGCAGGGCCTGGAAGTGATGCCTGTGCTGAACAAGATCGACTTGCCACAGGCCGATCCTGATCGCGTGAAGGACGAAATCGAGAAAATCATTGGCATCGATGCCACCGACGCGGTCACTTGCAGTGCCAAGACCGGCCTGGGTGTCGATGAAGTGCTTGAACGCCTGGTTGCAACCATTCCGGCGCCCACCGGTAACATCGAAGATCCGCTGCAAGCGTTGATCATCGACTCCTGGTTTGACAACTACCTGGGGGTTGTGTCCCTGGTGCGTGTACGCCATGGCCGGGTGAAGAAGGGCGACAAGATCCTGGTCAAGTCCACCGGCAAGGTCCACCTGGTGGACAGCGTCGGCGTGTTCAACCCCAAACATACCGCCACAACTGACCTGAAGGCCGGTGAAGTGGGCTTCATCATCGCCGGTATCAAGGACATTCACGGTGCGCCAGTGGGCGATACCCTGACCCTGAGCAGCACGCCTGATGTCGACGTGCTGCCCGGCTTCAAGCGCATTCAGCCGCAGGTCTACGCCGGCCTGTTCCCGGTCAGCTCCGACGATTTCGAAGACTTCCGTGACGCCCTGCAAAAGCTCACCCTGAACGATTCGTCGCTGCAATACACCCCGGAAAGCTCCGACGCCCTGGGCTTCGGCTTCCGTTGCGGCTTCCTCGGCATGCTGCACATGGAGATTATCCAGGAGCGCCTGGAGCGCGAATACGACCTGGACCTGATCACCACTGCACCGACGGTAATCTTCGAACTGGTGCTCAAGACCGGCGAGACGATCTACGTCGATAACCCGTCGAAATTGCCGGACGTGTCTTCCCTCGAAGACATGCGCGAACCCATCGTTCGGGCCAATATTCTTGTGCCACAGGAACACCTGGGCAACGTCATCACCCTGTGCATCGAGAAGCGTGGCGTGCAGCACGACATGCTGTTCCTCGGCAATCAGGTGCAGGTGACCTACGATCTGCCGATGAACGAAGTGGTGCTGGACTTCTTCGATCGTCTGAAATCCACCAGCCGCGGCTATGCTTCGCTGGATTACCATTTCGATCGTTATCAATCGGCTAATCTGGTGAAACTGGATGTGTTGATCAACGGCGACAAGGTCGATGCCCTGGCGCTGATCGTGCACAAGGACAACGCGCACTACAAAGGGCGCCAGTTGACCGAGAAGATGAAAGAACTGATTCCGCGGCAGATGTTCGACGTGGCGATCCAGGCGGCCATTGGCGGTCAGATCGTGGCGCGTACAACCGTCAAGGCACTCAGAAAGAACGTATTGGCCAAATGCTACGGCGGTGACGTCAGCCGTAAGAAAAAACTGCTTGAGAAGCAAAAGGCCGGTAAGAAACGCATGAAACAGGTCGGCAACGTGGAAATTCCACAAGAAGCCTTCCTCGCCGTGCTCAGGTTGGATAGTTAGGTCCTATGTCGCTAAATTTCCCGCTGTTGCTGGTCATCGCTGTTTTCGTCTGCGGCCTCCTGGCGTTGCTCGATCTGGTATTCCTGGCGCCGCGCCGGCGTGCCGCCATTGCTTCCTATCAGGGCAGCGTCAGCCAGCCTGACGGGATGGTGGTCGAGAAACTGAACAAGGAGCCGCTGCTGGTCGAGTACGGCAAGTCGTTCTTTCCGGTGCTGTTCATCGTGCTGGTGCTGCGCTCGTTCCTGGTGGAACCGTTCCAGATTCCTTCCGGGTCGATGAAACCGACCCTGGACGTGGGTGACTTCATCCTGGTGAACAAGTTTTCCTACGGGATTCGCTTGCCGGTGATCGACAAAAAGGTCATCGAAGTAGGTGATCCGCAGCGCGGTGATGTGATGGTGTTCCGCTACCCGAGCGACCCGAACGTCAACTACATCAAGCGTGTGGTTGGCCTGCCGGGCGATCAGGTGCGCTACACCGCGGACAAGCGCCTGTTCGTCAATGGTGAGTCGATTGCCGAGCAACTGGTCGGTGCCGAGCCGGGTACCCTGGGCAGCGCCGAGCTGTACAAGGAAAAACTCGGAGCCGCCGAGCACCTGATCCGAAAGGAGATGAGCCGTTATCGCGCCGCTCCCGACCATACCTGGACCGTGCCTGCCGGGCACTACTTCATGATGGGCGACAACCGCGACAACTCCAACGACAGTCGTTACTGGGATGATCCAACCATTCCCAAGGATCTGCTGGGCATGGTTCCCGACAAGAATATCGTCGGCAAGGCCTTCGCCGTCTGGATGAGCTGGCCGGAACCCAAACTCAGTCATCTGCCGAACTTTTCGCGGGTTGGCTTGATCAAGTAATCACACACGGCGCTGTTGAACACAGCGCCGAATGCATTTCTGGAGTAGCCACAAGCGGCGCCAGGTGCATGCAGACCATGATATTCAGGACGTAATTTTTGAACACAGCGTTAATTGTCCCAAGCCTGCGCCGCACCCTCGCGCTGGCATCCAGCCACGAACTCAGCGTGGGTAAACCGTGAGCGTCTCCTTAAGCCGTCTAGAGCGTCAGCTCGGTTACACCTTCAAGGACCAGGAATTGATGGTCCTTGCCCTGACTCACCGCAGTTTCGCCGGGCGCAACAATGAGCGCCTGGAATTCCTCGGTGATGCCATCCTCAACTTCGTTGCTGGCGAGGCGCTGTTCGATCGCTTCCCGCTTGCCCGCGAAGGCCAGTTGTCGCGATTGCGCGCACGTTTGGTCAAAGGTGAGACCCTGGCGGTACTGGCCCGTGGTTTTGATCTGGGTGACTACCTGCGCCTAGGCTCCGGCGAGTTGAAAAGCGGCGGTTTCCGTCGCGAGTCGATTCTTGCCGATGCCCTGGAAGCATTGATCGGCGCGATCTACCTGGACGCTGGCATCGAAGTGGCACGTGAACGCGTGCTGGCCTGGTTGGCTGGCGAGTTCGAGGGGCTGACGCTGGTCGACACCAACAAGGACCCGAAAACCCGCCTGCAGGAATTCCTGCAGTCGCGTGGTTGTGAGCTGCCGCGTTACGAAGTGGTGGATATCCAGGGTGAACCGCATTGCCGAACGTTTTTCGTCGAATGCGAAGTTGTCTTACTGAATGAAAAAAGCCGGGGTCAAGGTGTGAGCCGTCGTATTGCCGAACAGGTAGCGGCCGCCGCAGCACTGATTGCCCTGGGTGTGGAGAATGGCAATGACTGATTCAAACGCAACTCGCTGTGGCTATGTTGCCATCGTCGGCCGTCCCAACGTGGGCAAGTCCACGCTGCTCAATCACATCCTCGGCCAGAAACTCGCCATCACTTCGCGCAAGCCCCAGACCACTCGCCACAACATGCTGGGCATCAAGACCGAAGGCAACGTGCAGGCGATCTACGTCGACACCCCAGGCATGCACAAGGGTGGCGAAAAGGCGTTGAACCGCTATATGAACAAGACTGCTTCGGCGGCGTTGAAAGACGTCGACGTGGTGATCTTCGTGGTGGATCGCACCAAATGGACCGAAGAGGACCAGATGGTGCTCGAGCGCGTCCAGTACGTGACCGGTCCGCTGATCGTGGCGCTGAACAAGACTGACCGCATCGAGGACAAGGCCGAGCTGATGCCGCACCTGTCCTGGCTGCAGGAACAACTGCCCAACGCGCAGATCATCCCGATTTCGGCGCAGCACGGGCACAACCTCGATGCGCTGGAGCGCGTGATTGCCGAGCACTTGCCGGAGAACGATCACTTCTTCCCCGAAGACCAGATCACCGACCGCAGCAGCCGCTTCCTTGCCGCCGAACTGGTGCGCGAGAAGATCATGCGCCAGATGGGTGCCGAGCTGCCGTACCAGATCACCGTGGAAATCGAAGAGTTCAAGCAGCAGGGCAAGACCCTGCACATTCATGCCTTGATCCTCGTCGAGCGTGATGGCCAGAAGAAGATCATCATTGGCGACAAGGGTGAGCGTATCAAACGCATTGGCACCGAGGCGCGCAAGGATATGGAGCTGCTGTTCGACTCCAAGATCATGCTCAACCTCTGGGTGAAGGTCAAAGGCGGCTGGTCCGACGATGAGCGCGCATTGCGTTCACTGGGTTACGGCGACCTGTAAAAACCGGCTCCTGAACGCCGATACCTCTGTGGGAGCGGGCTTGCTCGCTCCCACATTGCTTTCTGTTGTTTGTAAGATTGCATTCCTATCGCCAGAACCCAGGCTTCCATGTCGCAACCCCCAGCTTCAGGCCAACCCGCCTACGTCCTCCACTCCCGCGCCTACCGGGAAAACAGTGCGTTGGTGGATTTCATCACGCCGCAAGGGCGGTTGCGGGCGGTGTTGCGGAGTGCGCGGGGCAAGGCGGGGACCCTGGCGCGGCCGTTCGTGCCGTTGGAAGTGGAGTTTCGCGGGCGGGGCGAGTTGAAAAACGTCGGGCGCATGGAAAGTGCCGGGGTCTCCACCTGGCTGCATGGCGAAGCGCTGTTCAGTGGCCTCTATCTCAACGAGCTGTTGATTCGTCTGCTGCCCGCTGAAGACCCTCATCCCGCTGTGTTCGATCACTACGCCGCAACGCTGCTGGTCTTGGCCGAAGGGCGGCCGCTGGAGCCGTTGCTGCGCTCCTTCGAATGGCGCCTGCTCGACGATCTCGGATACGGTTTTGCACTGTCTGCGGACATCCATGGCGCGCCCATCGACCCGTCGGGGCTCTACCGGCTGCAAGTCGACGCCGGTCTGGAGCAGGTCTATCTGTTGCAACCCGGCCTCTTCAACGGCACCGAGCTTCTGGCCATGGCCGAAGCCGACTGGTCGGCCCCCGGTGCGTTATCGGCGGCCAAGCGCTTGATGCGTCAGGCCCTGGCTGTGCATTTGGGCGGTCGGCCGCTCGTATCTCGAGAGTTGTTTCGAAAGCCATAAATTCAGCGTGTATGCTGTGCACCGAACTTTCTCTTCTACTGGAGCATTTCCGTGACCACCAGCACCCGCATTCTTCTTGGCGTGAACATCGACCACGTTGCCACCCTGCGTCAGGCCCGGGGCACTCGCTACCCGGACCCGGTCAAGGCGGCACTGGACGCGGAAGAGGCGGGCGCTGACGGCATTACCGTACACCTTCGTGAAGACCGTCGGCACATTCAGGAGCGCGACGTGTTGCTACTCAAGGATGTGCTGCAAACCCGTATGAACTTCGAAATGGGCGTCACCGAAGAAATGATGGCGTTCGCCGAGCGCATCCGTCCGGCGCACATTTGCCTGGTCCCGGAAACCCGCCAGGAACTGACCACCGAAGGCGGCCTCGACGTAGCGGGTCAAGAGGCGCGGATCAAGGCGGCCGTGGAGCGCCTGTCGAAGCTCGGTTCTGAAGTATCTCTGTTCATCGATGCCGACGAGCGGCAGATCGAAGCCTCGCGCCGCGTCGGTGCGCCGGCCATCGAGTTGCACACCGGCCGTTACGCCGATGCCCAGACGCCGGCCGAAGTGGCTGAAGAGCTCAAGCGCGTCGCCGACGGCGTGGCGTTTGGCCTGGCCCAGGGGCTGATCGTCAACGCAGGTCACGGTTTGCACTACCACAACGTCGAAGCCGTCGCGGCGATCAAGGGCATCAACGAATTGAACATCGGCCATGCGCTGGTGGCGCATGCGTTGTTCGTCGGCTTCAAGTCCGCCGTCGCCGAGATGAAAGCGCTGATCCTGGCGGCGGCCAAGGCCTGACCAGCGGCATGATCGTGGGAACGATCAAAACGAACCCCATCCTGTAGGAGCGAGCATGCTCGCGATGGTCGTACTGTCACCGCGGGGTGTCAGGTCGCCAACATGATCGTTGACGACCATCGCGAGCGTGCTCGCTCCTACAGTAAAGTGGGTATCGTGGATCAGAGCGGCGGCGTTTCCTGGGCCGGCTTGCTCTTGTCGATCGCTGGCACATGCAGGTTGCCTTCGGCGACCTGGTTGCCTTCAAGCTGCGGTTGGGTCACCCAGGTAAGGATGTCGTAGTAGCGGCGGATGTTCGCCACGAAATGCACAGGCTCTCCGCCGCGGGCGTAGCCGTAGCGGGTCTTGCTGTACCACTGCTTCTGCGACAGGCGTGGCAGTATCTTTTTCACGTCCAGCCACTTGTCGGGGTTCAGCCCTTCCTTGGCCGCCAGCTTGCGTGCGTCATCCAGGTGGCCGCTGCCGACGTTGTAGGCCGCCAGGGCAAACCAGGTACGATCCGGCTCCTGGATCGATTCGTCCAGTTGATCCTTCATGTAGGCCAGGTACTTGGCGCCACCCATGATGCTTTGCTTGGGGTCCAGGCGATTGGACACGCCCATGGCCTGCGCGGTGTTCTGGGTCAGCATCATCAGGCCGCGCACGCCGGTCTTCGAGGTGACGGTCGGCTGCCATAGCGATTCCTGGTAGCCAATGGCCGCCAGCAGGCGCCAGTCGACCTTTTCCTTTTTTGCGAAGTTCTTGAAGTGCTGCTCATACTTGGGCAGGCGCTGCTGCAAGTGTTGGGCAAAGGTGGTGGCGCCCATGTAGCCGAGTACATCGACATGCCCGTAGTAACGGTCCTTGAGGCGTTGCAGGGTGCCGTTCTTCTTCACTTTGTCGAGGTAGGCGTTAATCTCGTTGAGCAGGCTGTTGTCCTCGCCGGCTGCCACTGCCCAACTCTGTTCGCTGGCATCGCCCAGGTCGAACGCAACGCGGATATTGGTGAAGTAGACCTGGTTCATCGCCACTTCGTTGGAATCGACCAGTGTCAGGTCGATCTGGCCTTCATCCACCATGCGCAGCAGGTCGACCACTTCAACCGCGTCGGACTCTTCGTATTCGATACCGGGAAACTGCTGTTTCAACTCGGCCAGTTGTCCGGCGTGGGTGCTGCCCTTGAGCACCATGATCTTCTTGCCGATCAGATCCTTGGCCTCGGTCGGTCGCGACTGACCGTTGCGATAGATGACCTGCGGGGTGACTTCGAGGTAGGAGTGGGAAAAGCGCACTTGCTTCTTGCGCTGCTCGCTGCTGACCAGGCCGGCCGCCGCGATCACCGGACCATTGGGCTTGCCCACCTGGCTGAACAGGTCGTCGAGGTTGTCGGCGGTCTCGATCTTGAGTTCGACCCCCAGATCGTCGGCGAAGCGCTTCACCAGCTCGTATTCGAAGCCGGTTTCACCGTTGCGATCCTGAAAGTAGGTAGCGGGGCTGTTTCGGGTAACCACCCGCAGCACACCATCCTCCTTTACGCGCTCGAGGGTGTTGGGTTTATCAACACAGCCACTGAGCATCAGGAAGAGTCCGGTTGCGATCAGCCATTTGCCGAATCGCGGACGCAAAGCCGTTGGGGAAAACATCTGCGCAGTATACGCAAAGGACCACGAGCGCCATATATCGACAGCGAGGGCCTTGTCTGCTAGAACCTGGCAAACCCCTCTGGAGCCCGCAGGAATGGGCTCTGATGACAATTTGTGGCAGTAAAAATATCCCTTGGCGAGCCGTTGTTTCACGTGCAAAAAAACGGCTTGGCGGCCGGGGACGACCGTGTGTACCGTTTCGGGTGATGTCGCGGGCGGTTTAGGCTAGAATGCACGGCCTCAAAGCACACCCCTTCCCGAGGCTGTCCCGAAGATGTTGATCCTGCGCGGCGCTCCTGCCCTTTCTGCCTTTCGCCACAGCAAACTTCTTGAGCAACTGAGCCAGAAGGTTCCGGCTGTCAGTGGCCTGTATGCTGAATTCGCTCACTTCGCCGAAGTTACCGGCGTCCTGACCGGCGACGAACAGCAGGTGCTCGCGCGCCTTCTGAAGTACGGCCCCAGCGTTCCGGTACAAGAGCCCACCGGCCGTCTGTTCCTGGTGTTGCCGCGTTTCGGCACCATCTCGCCGTGGTCCAGCAAGGCCAGCGATATCGCCCGCAACTGCGGCCTGAGCAAGATCCAGCGCCTGGAGCGCGGTATCGCGTTCTATGTTGCCGGCCAGTTCAGCGACGCCGACGCCCAGTCGATCTCGGATGCGCTGCACGACCGCATGACCCAGATCGTCCTCGGTAACCTGGAGCAGGCTGCCGGTCTGTTCAGCCACGCCGAACCCAAGCCGCTGACGGCCATCGACGTGCTGGGCGGCGGTCGCGCCGCGCTGGAAAAAGCCAACACCGAACTGGGCCTGGCCCTGGCGGAAGACGAAATTGACTACCTGGTCAATGCTTTCGTCGGCTTGAAGCGCAACCCGCATGACATCGAACTGATGATGTTCGCCCAGGCGAACTCCGAGCACTGCCGTCACAAGATCTTCAACGCCAGTTGGGACATCGACGGCCAGAGCCAGGAAAAAAGCCTGTTCGGCATGATCAAGAACACTTACCAGATGCACAGCGAAGGCGTCCTGTCCGCTTACAAGGACAACGCTTCGGTGATCGTCGGTAACGTCGCTGGCCGGTTCTTCCCGGACCCTGAAACCCGCCAGTACGGCGCGGTGCAGGAACCGGTGCACATCCTGATGAAAGTCGAGACCCACAACCACCCGACCGCGATTGCCCCATTCCCGGGCGCGTCCACCGGTTCCGGTGGCGAGATCCGCGACGAAGGCGCAACCGGCCGTGGCGCCAAGCCAAAGGCCGGACTGACCGGCTTCACCGTGTCCAACCTGCAGATCCCGGGCTTCGAACAGCCGTGGGAAGTGCCGTACGGCAAGCCGGAGCGCATCGTCACCGCGCTGGACATCATGATCGAAGGCCCACTGGGCGGCGCTGCATTCAACAACGAATTCGGTCGTCCGGCATTGACCGGCTACTTCCGCACTTTCGAGCAGTCGATCTCCACGCCCCATGGCGACGAAGTTCGCGGTTACCACAAGCCGATCATGCTGGCCGGCGGCATGGGCAACATTCGTGAAGAACACGTCAAGAAAGGCGAGATCGTCGTTGGTTCCAAGCTGATCGTGCTGGGCGGCCCGGCCATGCTGATCGGTCTGGGCGGCGGCGCTGCTTCCTCCATGGCCACCGGCACCAGCTCGGCGGACCTGGACTTCGCTTCGGTACAGCGCGAAAACCCGGAAATGGAACGTCGCTGCCAGGAAGTCATCGACCGTTGCTGGCAGTTGGGTGACAAGAACCCGATCAGCTTCATCCACGACGTGGGTGCGGGCGGCCTGTCCAACGCCTTCCCGGAACTGGTCAACGATGGCGACCGTGGTGGCCGTTTCGAACTGCGCAACATTCCAAACGACGAGCCGGGCATGGCCCCGCACGAAATCTGGAGCAACGAATCCCAGGAGCGTTACGTCCTGGCGGTCGGTCCGGCCGACTTCGAGCGCTTCCAGGCGATCTGCGAACGCGAGCGTTGCCCGTTCGCGGTGGTCGGTGAAGCCACTGCCGAGCCCCAACTGACCGTCACTGACAGCCACTTCGGCAACAGCCCGGTGGACATGCCCCTGGAAGTGCTGCTGGGCAAGGCCCCGCGCATGCACCGTTCGGTGGTCCGTGAAAATGAACTGGGTGACGATTTCGATCCGTCGACCCTGGACATCGCCGACAGTGTCGAGCGCGTCCTGCATCACCCGGCCGTCGCCAGCAAGAGCTTCCTGATCACCATTGGCGACCGCACCATCACCGGCCTTGTGGCACGTGACCAGATGGTTGGTCCATGGCAGGTGCCGGTGGCCGACGTTGCCGTCACCGCCACCAGCTTCGACGTCTACACCGGTGAAGCCATGGCCATGGGCGAGCGTACTCCGCTGGCGCTGCTGGATGCTCCGGCCTCGGGTCGCATGGCGATTGGCGAAACCCTGACCAACATCGCCGCCTCGCGCATCAACAAGCTCTCCGACATCAAACTGTCGGCGAACTGGATGTCCGCTGCCGGCCACCCGGGTGAAGATGCACGTCTGTACGACACCGTTAAGGCCGTCGGCATGGAGCTGTGCCCTGAGCTGGGTATCACCATTCCGGTGGGCAAGGACTCGATGTCCATGGCCACGCGCTGGAATGACAACGGCGAAGACAAGACCGTCACTTCGCCCATGTCGCTGATCGTGACCGGTTTCGCGCCTGTGGCTGACATCCGTCAAACCCTGACGCCGCAACTGCGCATGGACAAGGGCACCACCGACCTGATCCTGATCGACCTGGGACGCGGCCAGAACCGCATGGGCGCCTCGATCCTGGCCCAGGTTCACGGCAAGCTTGGTAAACAGGCACCGGACGTTGACGACGCCGAAGACCTGAAAGCTTTCTTCGCGGTGATCCAGGGCTTGAACGCCGATGGTCACCTGCTGGCGTATCACGACCGTTCCGATGGTGGTTTGCTGACCAGCGTCGTGGAAATGGCCTTTGCCGGTCACTGCGGCCTGAGCCTGAATCTCGACAGCCTGGCGGACAGCGCTGCGGATATCGCCGCCATCCTGTTCAACGAAGAACTGGGCGCGGTGATCCAGGTTCGCCAGGACGCGACCCCGGACATCCTTGCGCAATTCAGCGCGGCGGGCCTGGGCGACTGTGTATCGGTAGTTGGCCAGCCGATCAACAACGGCCAGATCAACATTACTTTCAACGGCGATACCGTTTTCGAAGGCCAGCGTCGTCTGCTGCAACGTCAGTGGGCCGAGACCAGCTACCAGATCCAGCGTCTGCGCGATAATGCCGACTGCGCCGAGCAGGAATTCGACGTGCTGCTGGAAGAAGACAATCCGGGCCTGAACTTCAAACTCAGCTACGACGTCAACGAAAACGTTGCCGCGCCCTACATCAAAAAAGGCATCCGCCCACAGGTCGCCGTACTGCGTGAGCAGGGCGTCAATGGCCAGGTGGAAATGGCAGCCGCATTCGACCGCGCCGGTTTCAACGCGATCGACGTGCACATGAGCGACATCCTCGCAGGCCGTGTTGACCTGAACGAGTTCAAGGGTCTGGTTGCTTGCGGTGGCTTCTCCTACGGTGACGTACTGGGTGCCGGTGAAGGCTGGGCCAAATCGGCCCTGTTCAACAGCCGCGCCCGCGATGCCTTCCAGGGCTTCTTCGAACGTAACGACAGCTTCACCCTCGGCGTGTGCAACGGTTGCCAGATGATGTCCAACCTGCACGAGCTGATTCCAGGCAGCGAGTTCTGGCCGCACTTCGTCCGCAACCGTTCCGAGCAGTTCGAAGCGCGCGTGGCGATGGTTCAGGTCCAGGAGTCGAACTCGATCTTCCTGCAGGGCATGGCCGGTTCGCGCATGCCGATCGCCATTGCCCACGGCGAAGGCCATGCCGAGTTCGAGAGCGAAGAGGCGCTGCTGGAAGCCGATCTGTCCGGGTGTGTGGCCCTGCGTTTCGTCGACAACCACGGCAAGGTCACCGAGACCTACCCGGCCAACCCGAACGGTTCGCCGCGGGGGATCACCGGTCTGACCAGCCGCGACGGTCGCGTCACCATCATGATGCCGCACCCGGAGCGCGTGTTCCGCGCCGTGCAGAACTCGTGGCGTTCCGATGACTGGAACGAAGACGCGCCGTGGATGCGCATGTTCCGCAACGCCCGCGTCTGGGTGAACTGAGACGGTGTACAAGCTCGCCTTCTTTGTGCCCGACAGTCACGTCGAGACGGTTAAAACCGCTGTCTTCGAAGCGGGCGGCGGGCGCATCGGCGACTATGACCACTGTGCCTGGCAAGTGCTGGGCCAGGGCCAGTTTCGCGCGTTGGATGGCAGTCAGCCGTCCATTGGGCAGATCGGCCAGGTCGAAGTGGTGCAAGAGTGGAAGGTTGAGCTGGTGGTGGCGGATGAGTTGATCAAGGCGGCCGTGGCGGCGTTGAAACTCAGTCACCCCTACGAGACACCGGCTTATGAAGTCTGGCAGCTGGAAGATTTCTGATCTTTTGTGCTGGCGATAAAAACCCGCTGGGCCTGTATGGCCAGCGGGTTTTTTAATGCCTCAACCACTCTACAATTCGTCACGGGGTGAACGACACCCACATTCGGCGACTGCTGGCGCTGCTCCCGCCACTGCTTGCCCATTCGCCCGGACTGTCGCCAGTAGTGCCCAGCGATCAGTACTCGAAAATCCCCGAGCTCGATCAGGCGGCTAATGAAATCTTCCGGCGTGAGCTTCGTGACCCACCTGCCGCCTTCGAACACCACTGGCATCGTCGATAGCAGTGTTTTCTCGGCGCTGGTGTACTCGGGGGTGTACCTGAGCAGCACCCCGTGGGGGGTGGAGCAGTAATAGTAGCGGAGGTCGAAACCCTTGTTTTTCAGGTCATGGGTACGTTCACGAACCATGGCCGGTGAAGCGAAGTTGGCGTACACCTGATCAGTTTTGGCGGGGTGATGGGTGTCACCGGAAAAATGCAACTGATGCGATGCCACGGGTTCGTACCCCAGGGGATAGGTCGGGTAGTGGTCAACCACAGACCTGGAAGGATCATGCCGCGGGCGGAAAATACGATTGACCGAGTTCTCCCCGCTGGCGTTGTTGACCTGCGGTTCCATCGGGACGAAACGCTCAGCGGTGTCGGGCTGCGATGCCATGCGGGCAAGAATGGCGCTATCGACAGTCGAGTCGACGTTGTGGGCGTTGCCGGCCCGCTGCTGGATGTAGCGGGCGGCATCGTCGCAATGATCGAAGACGGGGCCCAGCGCAGGCTCCGGGTTGTCCTGCCAGCGTTGCTGAGTCAACACATCCGCCATGCGCGGTTGCCAGGTTCCGTCCACCCGGCCATGACGTGACCAGTAATCGCTGGTGACGATGACGTCGAGATGGCCGGCCCGGGCCATGCGACCTATGTAGTCGGGCAGATTAAATCGGTCTCGCGCAAGGTCATCTTCATCCTGCGTGGCTTGTTCCCAGGTCGCGAACTGGTTTTTGCGCAGCTCGATCTGGCCAAAGGCATCAAGGAAATTGCCTGGCTCGAAATCGCTCATCGCGAAACGCAACAGCGCACCGTCGGCGCAGGAGAAGTAGATCGACCTGTACCCTTGCGGGGTGTACGCCGCTGAACAAATTTGATGCACGTCGAGTGGCGAGAACAGGAAGCGTCGGCAATCCTGCTCCTTCTCGCTCGCCAGCGGGCGTCGGGCGCATAAGTAAAGCGCGTGCACGACGTGGTGAGCGGGCGGCACGCCCCGTGGCAGGATACGGTCAGTCGTGATCGCTGAAGGCTGGATTTCCAGCGGGAGGCTGGCGTGGAACAAACCGTCTCGAGCGCTCGATAAAATCAGGCCGAATGTTGCATTGCTTCGCTCGCCGGCGGTTTCATGAACATGGCGCGCTGCCGCGTTGTCCTGGACGAACACCGGACCGCACAGGGGGGCGGCCACGGCCCTGGTTTCGATCGTTGCGGCGACGGGGTAGGGTTGCCATTGGCTCACCTTGCGGCGTGTTCCCCAGAAGCGGCTGCCGGTCACGACCTGTAACTCGCCGGCGCTGGCCAGGCAGTTGACCCAGTTGCCGGGCGTGAGAGCGCCGCTGTAGAGCAGTTGCTTGACGCCGTCGCGGTTCAGGTTCGAATCATCGACCGTGACGCCTTGTACAGCCTGCTTCAACTGCGCCTGCAGATCGGCCAACAAACCGCTGCGATAGCGAATGATTGCGCCCTGCGGGCCAAACAGGTACTCGTCGCGCCCCGGGGTTGCCTGGGGGGTCGGGATTGTCCTGCGGTCAAAGGCTGTGAACAGGGTGTCGACCGACAGCATATTCAAGTAAGTCTGCTTTTGCAGGTGCGACAGCACGATCGACGGCTCGCGCGCCACTCGGGAGCGGTAGCGACCGGCGACTTTGCAGTGTCCGGGAAACAATCCGCTCAGAACGCTTTGCGCGGGGTAGATCGCGTTGATATCGAAGTCATCATTGGCCACTTCCACAGGTTGCGTGCAAAGGTACAACCCATCCGCGCGGATCAGCAGCAGACCGCCAAAGAGTCGCGGTTCATCGGGCAACAGGGCGCGGGCGTAAAGTGCGGCGTCATCGATGTTCTTGAACGCGGGACTCAACCAGCGCCTTTGCAGATTCATGAATGGGCGCCAATCCGAATCCAGCGGCCCAGGTTGGTCCCAGCACGGGCTGGTGCGCATAACGTGCAGCCCACCGTGTTTGATGGTCGCGCGCACATAATCTTCAGGCTGCATTTTCCCACTGCTCAGCAGGCTGTTGAAGTCGTCGAGGCCCAGGCCCGGCACGTCATTGTCGAAGAGTCGGTTGCCCTTTCGATTGTCGAATTTGAGCAGGGCGCCATCCTGTGTGGAAATGTACAGGGCGATGGCGTCGGCTGACTCCGTAACCGGCCGGCGTCGTGAGTAATAGACGGCAGAATAAAGATCGTTGGGCGCAATGAAGTACTGTGAGAGCCAGGCGGAAGGCTGTTCCTGCGAATGTTTCAAGCGCTGGCGCGAGTAAAAGAACGCATGGCGCTGGAAACCTTGCGGATAGGTGTACCAGGGTGGAGTTTTGGTGACACCGAACAGGCTTTGCGGCTGGAATACATCATTTCTGGCATCGCTGACCGGGATCAACTCGCTGGCGACGTACTCATCGCGCTCGGTGTGCTTGAGGATGAAACCAAACCAGGCTTTTTCCTGATCATGCAGGCGCACGTCGCGGGCATATTGGTCTTCAGCGGCAGCATCCGCGGAATAGAACACCGCGCCAAACGCGACCTGCTCGGGGCGTTTCCATTTCCATGGCGCGTAGGCCGCCGACCAGGCGGGCGTGACGGGGCCTCGGGGGCCCCACATCTCGCTGTTCACCACCACGGTCAGGCGACCGGCTGCGGCCTGCTCCTTGATGAATGCATTGGGCAGGGTCACGCCGGTTTCCAGTTCCGCAACGACGGGGCCCGGGTATTTGGGCGTGCCCAGGCGCTTTTCGAATGCCCGGGTGGTGCCGGTCTCGACAGGGTCGAAGCGCAACAGACTTTTGGCGGAGCCGGAGAGATACAGCGGCAGTTGATCGAGCAAGACCTGTCGCATTTCCTCGACGCTGAACATTTGCAGGCTCAGGGCGGCCTCTTGCCGGGACCATTTGAGCCTTTGCACCTTGTCAGGGTCGAGCTGTGACAGGGCCTTATGGGACACATAACGACTGTGCAGGGCCAAGCCTTGAGGAAAAATCGACCGGGCTGCATTGTCGCGAGGGTAGAACTGGCCGTCGCGAAGGGACTCGATCCCGCCCTCGAGTGCCAACGTGGCGACGAACCGGTGGTCGCTGCGTTCAAAGATGTAGCCCGCAAACTGACGATCCCTGCGATGGCCGATCTGGCGATGCAGGTAACGGGCCGCGTCATCGGCTGATAGAAACAGTGGACTGAGAATCGGCCATGAGAACCCGGCAAAGGCTGTCCACTCAGGGCCCACGATACCGGGCCTGGCCCATAAGGCGCTGGCGCGCACGACTTCAAGCTGCCCGGCCTGTGCCACGGCGGTGACGAACTCGCTGGGCTTGAGCGTCCCGGCGCGCAGGCCGGCTTGCCGGCCCCCATCGCCCACGGAGCCATCGGGATTGTCCGTGCTCAGTGCCGCCTCCAGCGCCGAGCCACTGAAGCTGTATTTCAACAGGGACATATCGCCGGCTTGCATATAGAGCGACAGGGCATTGCCCCGATCCACTCGGTTGTTCCGGTAGCAAGCGATGGCGAGGGCCAGATCCGCTGGCGTGAAAAAATTCTCGTACAGCCACGGCTCGTGATGCGGGGCCTCGGCGGGATCGGGCCTGGATGCATAGTAGAAGCCTTCCAGCAGGTAACCGGCGGGCAGTTGCAAGCTTGCGTCCTCGCCTGCGGGGAAAAAGGCGGCGGGGGTCCAGGCTGCACGACCGGCGGGGCGCGCCTGTGTGGCGACGTACGCTTGGCGTGAAGCGTCTTTAAGCACCAGGCCCCAGGACTGCGCACTTTTGATCTTCAATGCCGCCAGGACGGCATGTTCGGCGCTGATGCACAGGCGCCTCATGGCTGGCATTTGAGTAATCACGCCCTTGGAGAAGGCTCTGGCGGGCTTCCAGTCCGTGGGGACCTTGCCGACCGAATCGCCCCAGTCCTTGTTTGACACAATGACCGACAGCTCACCCAGCGAGGCGATTTTGCGGATGACATTCGCTACCCCGTAGACGCCCACCGGGTTATTGCGGGGCGCGCCGGCCTTGAGCCACAGGTAGTAGCTGAACTCTTCCTTCGAACCGCTGGGCGAATATTTCAACAGCGACCCGTCGGGCCCGCAGAGATACGCGCTGCCAAAAAAGGTACGTTCCGAGACGTCGGCAACGAAATCAATCTCGGAGAAAAAACCGAGAAACAACCGGAGGGTCAGTTCATCCTGCCCCGGGTTGGCCTCGCGAACTTTGTCGTGGGCTGGCGGGTGGGAGTGGACGTTTGCCACACAGGTGTAACCCGGTGGGTGGACGTAACTGCCCTGGGAGTCGACGTCGATGAGGGTTCGCAGGTCAAAGCGGTTCGCTTCACCGGGTACAGGTTCGGTGGCCACAAAACTGCCATCCGGCTGGCGCAGGATCACACTGCCGTGCTCGCGGTCCGAGTCGGCCGGGATCCGTTGTTGAACCCAGCGTGCGGCATCTTCTTCGGTGACAAACCCCGGGCTCAGTGCCGGCAATCTGGTTTTGCGCAGCGACGAGGCGGCGGGGCCGTCGCGACCAGTCACGTCATTCATGATCAAAATCCTTTTTAAAAAATTGGGATAGTTATCGAATGAGTGTGACGGGGGGGGAGGGGGTTGGTGGTAGATAGTTGTTGTTTTGTTGTCTGTTGCGCCGCCATCGCGGGCTTGCCCGCGATGGCGTCAAAACATTCACCCCATAAAACTGGAAATTTACGGGCGGATCTCGATCATCGTGCCGTCCGGCACCAGGTTCCACACTTCGCGCATGTCGACGTTGCGCAAGGCGATACAGCCGTCGGTCCAGTCCAGAGTGTGGAACAGCTGTTCCGGGTTATCTTCCGAATCCGGCGTGCCGTGGATCATGATCATCCCGCCGGGTTCTACGCCTTCACGCCGGGCGCGGGCCGAGTCGGTGATGTTGGGGTAGGAAATGTGCATCGACAGGTAAAACTTGTCGCTGGTCTTGCGCCAGTCCAGCCAATAGAAACCTTCTGGCGTGCGTTTGTCGCCTTCGATCAATTTGGGGCCTTTTTTTGCCCCCTTGCCCAGGGAAATGCGATAGGTCTTGAGCGGCTTGCCGTCGTTGATCAATTGCAACTGGTGGGCGGATTTGAGAACCAGAACTTTCTCGATGACTTTGCCGTTGTAGGTGCCCACGGCGGAAGCCTGGGTCACCGCAGCGAGCGACAGACAGAACACAGCAAGCAACCAACGCATTGAAACAATTCCCCAGAAGTGACGCAGATATTTTAGTGATGACTGTTTTCAGGTAATCGCAGGCTGGGCCAGCGGCGGGATCGATTCCGACCGTACGGGGTACACCTCGGTCCGCCGGTCAGCGAAGAAGCATTCTAAGGTACGGCCCACCGTGCGGAAAGCCAGCTCCGACCACGGAATCTCGGCTTCGTCGAAAAGTGCCACTTCCAGGCTTTCGGGGCCGGCGGCAAAATCCAGGTCGACGAGCTCTGCGCGGAAGAATACGTGCACCTGGCTGATGTGCGGCACATCGATCAAGGTATAGATGCTCAGGTTGCGCACGCGCGCGCAGGCTTCTTCGGCGGTTTCGCGAATGGCCGCCTGCTCGATGGTCTCCCCGTTCTCCATGAAACCGGCGGGCAGGGTCCAGTAGCCCAGGCGTGGCTCGATCGCACGCCGGCACAACAACACTTTGGAACCCCAGGTCGGCACGCAGCCGGCAACGATATTGGGGTTCTGGTAGTGGATGGTCTGGCAGCTGTCGCAGACATACCGCAGGCGTGAGTCGCCTTCGGGAATGCGCTGGGTGACCGGGTTGCCGCACTGACTGCAAAATTTCATGCTGGGGTTCCTGGGGCCGCGGCTATTGGGTTGGGCATCGTGCCGTGCATCTTGGCGTGCGTCGGTGGCTGTCGGCAAGTTGTCGTTTAGCGACACGCGACCGTCCGGGGGTTGGGCGGTCGATGCGATTGGTGCATCATGCAAGGCAGAGAACGAATCGAGAAGACTCATGCTGGACGAGCTACTGCATCGAGTAAGCAATCACACGCCCCGAACACTGGAAACCGACAAGCGTTTCCCCGAGGCTGCAGTCCTGGTGCCCATCACTCGCAGCGATGAGCCGGAACTGGTGTTGACCCTGCGTGCCAGCGGGCTCTCGACCCATGGTGGCGAAGTGGCCTTTCCCGGCGGAAGACGCGACCCCGAAGACCCGGACCTGGTTTTCACCGCCCTGCGCGAGGCTGAAGAAGAGATCGGCTTGCCACCGGGGCTGGTTGAGGTGATCGGCCCGTTGAGCCCATTGATCTCGTTGCACGGCATCAAGGTCACGCCTTATGTGGGCGTGATCCCGGATTTCGTCGAGTACCAGGCCAACGATGCCGAGATTGCTGCCGTGTTCAGCGTGCCCCTGGAGTTTTTTCGCGCGGACCCCCGTGAACATACCCATCGCATCGATTACCAGGGGCGCAGTTGGTATGTGCCGAGCTATCGCTACGGCGAATACAAGATCTGGGGTTTGACGGCGATCATGATCGTCGAATTGATCAACCTGCTCTACGACGCCCGTATCAGCCTGCATCGTCCGCCCAAGAGTTTCATCAATACCTGAAGCCACGCTCGTATGGCCAGTCAGCGCCCTGAGGACATCACCATGAAATACCGCCTGGGCGACGCCCGCGTCGAAACCCATCCACAGAGCTGGGTTGCCCCCAATGCCGTGCTGGTGGGCAAGGTCAAGCTGGAAGAGGGGGCCAACGTCTGGTTCAACGCGGTGCTGCGTGGCGACAACGAATTGATCCTGATCGGCAAAAACAGCAACGTCCAGGACGGCACGGTGATGCACACCGACATGGGCTACCCGCTGACCTTGGGCACGGGGGTCACCGTCGGCCATAACGCCATGCTGCACGGTTGCACGGTCGGCGATTACAGCCTGATCGGCATCAACGCGGTGATTCTCAACGGCGCGAAGATCGGCAAGAACTGCATCATCGGCGCCAACTCGCTGATTGGCGAAGGCAAGGAAATCCCCGATGGCTCGCTGGTCATGGGGTCGCCGGGCAAGGTCGTGCGCGAACTGACAGAAGCGCAGAAAAAAATGCTCGAAGCCAGCGCTGCCCACTACGTGCATAACGCCCAGCGCTATGCCCGTGACCTGGTCGAGCAGGAACAATGACCACCCCTGAACGCCCGGTGCTGTCGCCCTGCGTGAGCATCTGTGCGCTGGACGACGATGACATCTGCATCGGCTGCCAGCGCACGGTGCAGGAAATTACCGGCTGGAGCCGCATGGAAAACGACGAGCGGCGCCGAGTATTGGGGTTGTGTCATGAGCGAGCGAAGGCGAGCGGGGTGCTGTGGATGGTGGGCAACAAGGCCAAGTAGCTGCTGCTTGAGTGGTATGCCAGTCGACTTCAATGGTGGATATGCGGCCCTATCGCGGGCAAGCCCGCTCCCACAAGGTCTTTGGCTGCACACAAAATCTGTTTCAACCCGATCCACTGTGGGAGCGGGCTGGCTCCGGGCGGCGTTCCGACGATGAGGCCCTCACTGCCACTCCATCACTTGGCCCCAACCCCCGCTCTCAAGTAACCTGCACAACCCGTTCCCGATACCCCAACCTCAAATGCTCTTCCTGATCGCCTACATCAGCAGCGTCGTGCTGATCAACTGCGCCTTCTCGTCGGCGCCGCACCTGGACATCATCTGGTCTGCCTGGGGCGGGCTGGTGTTCGTGCTGCGTGACATGGTGCAGATCCGCTTTGGTCATGGCGCGATCCTGGCCATGCTGGTGGCGCTGGTGCTGTCCTATGTCACCTCCGACCCCGCCATTGCCCTGGCCAGCGCCACGGCGTTCGCCGTCTCGGAGTGCATCGACTGGCTGGTGTTCACCATCACCAAACGCCCGCTGCACGACCGCCTGTGGATAAGTTCGGCGCTGAGCATTCCCCTCGATACGTTCATCTTCTTCGGCATGATCGACGCCTTCACCGCCCCCGTGATCCTGACTGCCATGGGTTCGAAGTTCGCCGGTGTGACGGTGGTCTGGCTGATCATGGCCTGGCGCATGCGCAAACAGGCTGTCGCCGGCTGAAGCCAAACCCTGCGGTTCATGTAAAATGCCGCGCTTTCTTCCCTTGGAAAGCGCAACTGGCGCCTTCTTCGATGATCCGCTTCTTTGAGGACCTGAGATGACCCGTATCGGAACTCCATTGTCGCCAACCGCGACCCGCGTATTGATGTGTGGCTGTGGTGAGTTGGGCAAGGAAGTGGTGATCGAGCTGCAACGCCTGGGCGTTGAAGTGATTGCCGTGGATCGCTATGCCGACGCCCCGGCCATGCAGGTTGCCCATCGCAGCCACGTGATCAACATGCTCGACGGTGCGGCCCTGCGTGCAGTGATCGAAGCCGAGAAACCGCACTTCATCGTGCCGGAAATCGAAGCCATTGCCACTGCGACCCTGGTCGAACTGGAGGCCGAAGGTTTCACCGTGGTCCCGACCGCACGCGCGGCGCAACTGACCATGAACCGCGAAGGTATCCGTCGCCTGGCCGCCGAGGAACTGGACCTGCCGACCTCGCCGTATCACTTTGCCGACACCTTCGAGGACTACAGCAAGGCCGTCGAAGACCTGGGTTTCCCCTGCGTGGTCAAGCCGGTCATGAGCTCCTCGGGCAAGGGCCAGAGCCTGTTGCGCAGCACCGCTGACGTCAAGGCTGCCTGGGATTATGCGCAGGAAGGCGGTCGCGCCGGTAAAGGCCGGGTAATCATCGAAGGCTTCATCGATTTCGACTACGAAATTACGTTGCTGACCGTGCGTCACGTCGGTGGCACCACGTTCTGCGCGCCAGTCGGTCACCGTCAGGAGAAGGGCGATTATCAGGAATCCTGGCAGCCACAGGCCATGAGCCCGGTGGCCCTGGCCGAATCCGAACGCGTTGCCAAAGCTGTCACCGAAGCCCTGGGCGGTCGCGGCATGTTTGGCGTCGAGCTGTTCATCAAAGGCGATCAGGTGTGGTTCAGCGAAGTGTCGCCGCGTCCACACGACACCGGTCTGGTGACCCTGATTTCCCAGGACCTGTCGCAGTTTGCCCTGCACGCGCGCGCCATTCTGGGCCTGCCGATTCCGTTGATCCGTCAGTTCGGCTCGTCGGCTTCGGCGGTGATCCTGGTGGAAGGCCAGTCGACCCAGACCGCTTTCGCCAACCTCGGCGCGGCCTTGAGCGAACCGGACACGGCGCTGCGTCTGTTCGGCAAGCCTGAAGTGAATGGCCAGCGCCGCATGGGCGTGACCCTGGCGCGGGATGAGTCGATCGAAGCGGCACGCGCCAAGGCGACCCGTGCGTCCCAGGCCGTCAAAGTAGAGCTCTAACCGCTAAACCTGTAGGAGCGAGCTTGCTCGCGATGCGGTGTGTCAGAAAAGTTGATGTCGACTGACATACCGCATCGCGAGCAAGCTCGCTCCTACAGAGGTTTTGTGTACACCGCGATGGCGGGTACTTCAGTCCACCCGATTCAAATCGTTATGCCGTGTCTCCTTAAGGCACAGCACCGCCAGCAGGCTTAGCACCGCTGCACCTGACACGTATCCGCCGACATAACTCAGACCGCCCATCGCCACCAGCTTCTGTGCGAAGAACGGTGCCGCCGAGGCGCCGACGATGCCGCCCAGGTTGTAGGCCGCTGATGCGCCGGTGTAGCGCACGTGGGTTGGAAACAGTTCCGGCAGCAGCGCGCCCATTGGGGCGAACGTGACGCCCATCAGAAACAGCTCAATGCAAAGGAACAGTGCCACGCCCCAGGTCGAGCCCTGGGTCAGCAGCGGCTCCATCAAAAAGCCCGAGAGGATCGCCAGCACACCGCCGAGGATCAGGCTCGGCTTGCGCCCATAACGGTCGCTGGCCCAGGCCGACAGCGGGGTGGCGGCGGCCATGAACAGTACGGCAAAGCACAGCAGGCCGAGGAAGGTTTCGCGGGTGTAGCCCAGCGTCGATACGCCGTAACTCAGGGAAAACACGGTTGAGATGTAGAACAGCGCGTAGCACACCACCATCGCACCGGCCCCGAGCAATACGGGCACCCAGTACTGGCTGAACAGCTCGATCACTGGCATCTTCACTCGCTCCTGGCGCGCCATGGCATTGGCGAACACCGGGGTTTCGTGCAGTTTCAGGCGTACGTACAGGCCGACCATCACCAGCGCGGCGCTGAGGAGGAATGGAATGCGCCAGCCCCACGAACGGAATTGCTCGTCATTCAGAACCATCGCCAACGTCAGGAACAGGCCGTTGGCAGCCAGGAAGCCAATCGAAGGCCCCAGTTGCGGAAACATGCCGAACCAGGCGCGTTTGCCCTTGGGAGCATTTTCTGTCGCCAGCAGCGCGGCACCGCCCCATTCGCCGCCCAGTCCCAGCCCTTGGCCAAAACGCAGCACACACAGCAGGATCGGCGCCCACGCACCAATGCTGTCGTAACCGGGCAGCACGCCGATCAGCGTGGTACAGACGCCCATCAGCAGCAGCGAGGCGACGAGCGTCGACTTGCGCCCGATGCGGTCACCAAAGTGCCCAAACAGCGCCGAACCCAACGGACGCGCCAGGAACGCGATGCCAAAGGTCAGGAACGCCGAGAGCATCTGTGCGGTGCCGGAGGTCTGCGGGAAGAATACCGGACCGATCACAAGCGCGGCGGCCGTGGCATACACATAGAAATCATAGAACTCGATGGCGGTGCCAATGAAGCTGGCAGTGGCCACGCGGGTGGCGGAGTTTGCCGATTGTTCAGGCGTGGTTTCGCTAAAAGTCGTGCTGGTCGTCATGCAGAAGTCCCTGACAGTCATGTGCTCCAGTGGAGCGAATTATTATGTTCGAACACCCAGGGATGTGGGTTTGCAACAGGGTGCGGGTAGCACGGGTAAGGCGGGGCTTGGGTAAGCGTGGCTCGATTATAGGAAGTCGGCTAACGATTGAACAAGGACAAACCGGCGTGGGAAAGGTCGGATTCTGCGAGGGTTACAGAGTGACGGGAGCGGCGCTGGTGTGCCAGATCAGGACGCGGGTCACGCGGTTGTCTTCTGTTTCAAGGATCTCCAGGCGATAACGCCCGATTTTCAGACACACTGGGCTGTCCGGGATGGTCTCCAGCGCTTCGGTGACCAGACCGTTGAGTGTCTTTGGGCCGTCGCTGGGCAGGTGCCAGCCGAGGCTTTTGTTCAGCTCACGGATCGACGCGGCGCCATCAACCACCAGGCGCCCGTCGGCTTGGGGGTGGATGTGCGGGTTATCCAGGCTGTGCTGGCTTTCGAACTCGCCGACGATTTCTTCGAGAATGTCTTCCAGGGTGACGATGCCGAGCACTTCGCCGTACTCGTCCACCACCATGCCCAGGCGCCGTTGCTGCTTGTGGAAATTCAGCAATTGCAGCTGCAGTGGCGTGCTCTCGGGGACGAAGTAGGGCTCGTGACAGGCCGCCAGCAGTGCTTCGCGGGTCAGATTGCCTTCGGGCAGCAGGTGGCGGATCTGCCGGGTGTTAAGGACTGCCTCGACCTGATTGATGTCACTGTGGAACACAGGCAGGCGCGTGCGCCGGTTGG
Organism: Pseudomonas sp. S2_C03; assembly: GCF_054668405.1. NCBI lineage: Bacteria > Pseudomonadati > Pseudomonadota > Gammaproteobacteria > Pseudomonadales > Pseudomonadaceae > Pseudomonas > Pseudomonas sp. S2_C03. Next base: position 224,721 of record NZ_CP162766.1, read on the forward strand.
CGCGCAGCTGCTCGATGATTTCTTCGATGGAGTCGTCCAGGTTGATGCCGTCGACATCACTGCGTGGCACCAGAATGTCGTTGACCGTAATATTGTCCAGTGCATGGATACCCGGCAGCGGGTGCGGGCGACATACCGGGCTTTCCTGGTCATCGTGGCGATCTTGCGGTGTTTCGTCGTCGCTCTGCTGCACCACCTTGGCTTTGCGCGCGAACGGTCGCGTCAGCAACTGACTGAGGCCATTGAGCAGCCAGGCAGAAGGGTAGATGATTTTCAGAGGTACACCCAGCAGGGTATTGCCCACGGAAAGGATCGCGTCCGGATAGCGCGCCGCAAGGGTGCGAGGCAGGTAGTCGGCGAATACCAGCAGGACCGCGGTCGCGGCGAGGCAGGCGGCCCATGGGCCGTTTTCGGCCCAGGTGAAAATCGCCAGCAGGGTGCTGATGACCACCACCAGCGCCCGGCACAGGGTGTTGCAGAGGATCAGGCTGGGCAGCGGGAAACTCAGTTTCGCCACCGGCTTGTCGCTGGAGCGCGATGCGGTTCGCTGGGCCAGCAGATGCTGTTGCGCGGCTTCGATGGCGGTAAAGAGGCCCGACCATAAAATCAGCAGGGCCACTACGGCGAGCATCGGTCCTATGGGCAAGTCGTCCATTAATGCCGCCTGTCAGATGTGCAGGATGTATTCACGGACCAGCTTGCTGCCGAAATACGCCAGCATCAGCAGGCAGAAGCCGGCCAGGGTCCAGCGAATCGCCTTGTGCCCGCGCCAGCCGAGGCGATTGCGACCCCAGAGCAGCACGCTGAACACGACCCAGGCCAGGCACGCCAGCAGGGTTTTGTGCACCAGGTGTTGGGCGAACAGGTTCTCGACGAACAGCCACCCCGAAATCAGCGACAGCGATAACAAGGTCCAGCCGGCCCACAGGAAGCCGAACAGCAGGCTTTCCATGGTTTGCAGCGGTGGGAAATTCTTGATCAACCCGGACGGATGCTTGTGCTTGAGCTGATGGTCCTGAACCAGCAGCAGCAAGGCTTGGAACACCGCGATGGTGAACATGCCGTAGGCCAGGATCGACAACAGGATGTGCGCGAGAATGCCTGGCTCTTCGTCGATGATTTGTACCGTGCCGGCGGGAGCGAACTGCGCGAGCAGCACCGTCGCTGCGCCCAGGGGGAACAGCAATATCAGCAGGTTTTCCACCGGAATGCGTGAGCATGCCAGCAGGGTCAAGGCAATGACGGCGGCTGCGATCAGGCTCGCGGCGCTGAAAAAGTCCAGGCCCAGGCCGATTGGCGTCAACAGGTGAGTGAACAGGCTGGCGCTGTGAGCCAGGACCGCCAGCACGCCGAGCGTGACCAGCAGCCGCTTGTTCGCCTTGGCGCCGGAGGCCAGGCGAGTGCCCTGATAGATAGTCGCAGCGGCATACAAGCAGGCGGCGGCGAGTGTAGTGAGCAAACTGGGTGACAAGGGGAGCATAAGTCCTGTTAGGCAAGCCCGAAAGGCGCTGAGTTTGGCATAGAACCCCTACGGCACGAAAGTGCGAGGTGTGCGCCAGACGCAGTCTTCGCTATAATCCGCGACCTGCCCACGCCGCAGGCTCATCGAGCACCTGTTTTTCCCGCTCTGGGCCGCCATTATCCCGGTCTGTACAGGGCCTGAAAGGATCGCGCAATGTTTGAAAACCTAACTGACCGTCTCTCGCAGACGCTGCGCCATGTCACCGGCAAGGCCAAGCTGACCGAGGACAACATTAAAGACACCCTGCGCGAAGTGCGCATGGCGTTGCTCGAAGCCGACGTTGCCTTGCCGGTGGTGAAGGACTTCGTCAATTCGGTCAAGGAGCGTGCTGTCGGCACCGAGGTGTCGCGCAGCCTGACGCCGGGCCAGGCCTTCGTGAAGATCGTCCAGGCCGAACTCGAAAGCCTGATGGGCGCGGCCAACGAAGACCTCAACCTGAGTGCCGTCCCGCCTGCCATCGTATTAATGGCTGGTTTGCAGGGTGCCGGTAAAACCACAACGGCCGGCAAACTCGCGCGCTTCCTCAAAGAGCGCAAGAAAAAGTCGGTGATGGTGGTATCCGCGGACGTTTACCGTCCGGCGGCAATCAAGCAACTGGAAACCCTGGCCAACGACATCGGCGTGACGTTCTTCCCGTCAGACCTGAGCCAGAAGCCAGTCGAAATCGCCCAGGCTGCTATTAAAGAAGCCAAGCTGAAATTCATCGACGTGGTCATCGTCGATACCGCCGGTCGCCTGCACATCGACGAAGAGATGATGGGCGAGATCAAGGCCCTGCATGCGGCGGTCAATCCGGTCGAGACCCTGTTCGTGGTCGACGCGATGACTGGCCAGGATGCCGCCAACACGGCCAAGGCCTTCGGCGATGCATTGCCGCTGACCGGTGTGATCCTGACCAAGGTCGACGGCGATGCCCGTGGCGGTGCGGCGCTGTCGGTGCGCTCCATCACCGGCAAGCCGATCAAGTTCATCGGTATGGGCGAGAAGAGCGAAGCGCTCGAGCCGTTCCACCCTGAGCGTATCGCGTCGCGCATCCTCGGCATGGGGGACGTGCTCAGTCTGATCGAGCAGGCGGAAGCCACTCTCGACAAGGACAAGGCCGACAAACTGGCCAAGAAACTGAAGAAGGGCAAGGGCTTCGACCTCGAAGACTTCCGCGATCAGCTGCAACAGATGAAGAACATGGGCGGCCTCGGCGGCCTCATGGACAAACTGCCCAGCATCGGTGGCGTCAACCTGGCGCAGATGGGCAACGCCCAGACGGCGGCCGAGAAGCAATTCAAGCAGATGGAAGCCATCATCAACTCCATGACCCCGGCCGAGCGCCGCGACCCCGAGCTGATCAGCGGTTCGCGCAAGCGCCGCATCGCCATGGGTTCCGGCACTCAGGTGCAGGACATCGGTCGCTTGATCAAGCAGCACAAGCAGATGCAGAAGATGATGAAGAAGTTTTCTGCAAAAGGTGGGATGGCCAAGATGATGCGCGGCATGGGCGGCATGTTGCCCGGCGGCGGCATGCCAAAAATGTAAAGAATTCGCGCCGGCAGTCATGTCGGCGCTGATCCACAGAAATGTGGGACAAACGGTAAACCCGCACTTGGCGGGAGCCGACAGGCCGTTTTCAACGACGGCTCTATAGCAAATCTGCATGGCGTCCGATAGGCCGCCGGAAAAAGTCATTTGCAAAAGTCCGGATATTCCTTAGAATATGCGGCCTTTCGGGCACCCATGCCCGCTGTGCCTTTAGATTTGCAGCACCGACTACAGGAACGATGTTCACATGCTAACAATCCGTCTTGCCCTTGGCGGCTCCAAAAAGCGCCCGTTTTACCACCTGACCGTAACCGACAGCCGCAACCCGCGCGACGGTTCGCACAAGGAACAGGTTGGTTTCTTCAACCCTGTTGCTCGTGGTCAGGAAGTCCGTCTGTCCGTGAACCAAGAGCGCGTTGCCTACTGGCTGAGCGTTGGTGCACAACCTTCTGAGCGTGTTGCTCAGTTGCTGAAGGACGCTGCTAAGGCTGCGGCCTGAGCAATATGAACGCGACGCCAGCCATTGCTGATGATTTGATCGTTATCGGCAAGATTTATTCTGTTCACGGCGTTCGCGGCGAAGTGAAGGTGTATTCCTTTACTGATCCAACAGAAAACCTGTTGCAGTACAAAACCTGGACGCTCAAGCGCGAAGGCAGTGTGAAACAGGTAGAGCTGGTCAGTGGACGCGGGAACGACAAGTTCCTGGTCGCGAAGCTCAAGGGCCTTGATGATCGAGAAGAAGCACGTCTTCTGGCCGGTTATGAGATCTGCGTGCCGCGTAACCTGTTCCCTGAATTGACCGACGGCGAGTACTACTGGTACCAGCTGGAAGGTCTGAAGGTCATCGATCAACTGGGGCAATTGCTCGGTAAGGTCGATCATCTTCTGGAAACCGGCGCCAATGATGTAATGGTGGTCAAGCCTTGCGCTGGCAGCCTGGATGATCGCGAACGCCTGTTGCCGTATACCGAGCAATGCGTGTTGGCCATCGACCTGGGTGCAGGCGAGATGAAGGTGGAATGGGATGCGGATTTCTAAGCGTGGCTAACTTGCGCGTAGAAGTGATCAGTTTGTTTCCCGAGATGTTTTCCGCCATCAGCGAGTACGGCATCACCAGTCGGGCGGTGAAACAGGGGCTCTTGCAGCTCACCTGTTGGAATCCGCGGGACTACACGACGGATCGACATCACACTGTGGATGATCGCCCATTTGGCGGTGGTCCGGGCATGGTGATGAAGATCAAGCCCCTGGAAGATGCTCTGGTTCAGGCCAAGGCAGCGGCCGGGGAGGCGGCGAAGGTGATTTACCTGTCCCCCCAAGGCCGTCAACTGACTCAGTCGGCGGTCCGCGAGTTGGCGAATCTGGATGGATTGATCCTGATTGCCGGTCGCTATGAAGGCATCGACGAGCGTTTTATTGAGGCTCATGTCGATGAAGAGTGGTCGATTGGCGACTATGTACTGTCTGGCGGCGAGCTGCCGGCGATGGTCCTGATCGATGCGGTTACACGACTGCTGCCTGGAGCTTTAGGGCATGCGGACTCCGCCGAGGAAGATTCCTTTACGGATGGTTTGCTGGATTGCCCGCACTACACCCGACCTGAGGTGTATGCGGATCAGCGTGTTCCCGACGTGTTGCTAAGTGGCAATCACGCGCACATCCGGCGTTGGCGTTTACAGCAGTCCCTTGGTCGGACCTATGAACGACGCGCCGATCTTCTGGAAAGCCGCTCGCTTTCTGGAGAAGAGAAGAAGCTGCTCGAGGAATATCTCCGCGAGCGGGACGATAGTTAACAACGTATCGATGGTAAATCCGACGATTTACCTTAGGAGCACAGCATGACTAACAAAATCATCCTTGCACTCGAAGCAGAGCAGATGACCAAAGAGATCCCTACCTTTGCCCCGGGCGACACCATTGTCGTTCAGGTAAAAGTAAAGGAAGGCGACCGTTCGCGTCTGCAAGCGTTCGAAGGTGTTGTTATCGCCAAGCGTAACCGCGGCGTCAACAGTGCATTCACCGTTCGTAAAATCTCCAACGGTGTTGGCGTAGAGCGTACTTTCCAGACCTACAGCCCGCAGATCGACAGCATGGCTGTCAAGCGTCGCGGTGACGTACGTAAAGCCAAGCTGTACTACCTGCGCGACCTGTCGGGTAAAGCAGCTCGCATCAAGGAAAAACTGGCTTAAGTCCAGCTTCCGATGCAGAAAAAAGCAGCCTACGGGCTGCTTTTTTGTTGCCCGCGATTTATCTTTTCAGGCCGACCTGCCGCCGAGTTTTTATGCCAGCCATCGATCATCCACTGATAGACCAGTTTCTCGATGCGTTGTGGCTGGAGAAAGGTCTTTCCGACAACACCCGTGACGCCTATCGCAGCGATCTGGCGCTGTTCAATGGCTGGTTGCAGGACAGGGACCTTGAGTTGATCAATGCCGGTCGTGAGTTGATCCTCGATCACCTGGCCTGGCGCCTTGAACAAAACTATAAGCCGCGCTCTACCGCCCGCTTTCTCTCCGGTTTGCGGGGTTTCTATCGCTATTTGCTGCGGGAAAAGTTGATCGCCGTCGATCCAACCCTGCGCGTGGATATGCCACAGTTGGGCAGACCGTTGCCCAAGTCCCTCTCGGAAGCGGACGTTGAAGCGCTATTAAAGGCGCCGGACCTGAGCGAAGCCATCGGCCAGCGTGATCGCGCCATGCTCGAAGTGCTTTACGCCTGTGGTTTGCGGGTGACAGAGCTGATCAGCCTGACGCTGGAGCAGGTCAACCTGCGCCAGGGCGTGCTGCGAGTCATGGGCAAAGGTAGCAAGGAACGACTGGTGCCCATGGGCGAGGAAGCGATTGTCTGGGTCGAGCGTTACATGCGCGATGGCCGTGGCGAGTTGCTCGGCGGGCGTCCCAGCGACGTGCTGTTTCCCAGCCAGCGCGGCGAGCAGATGACCCGGCAGACGTTCTGGCACCGCATCAAGCATCAGGCCAAGGTCGCCGGGATCGGCAAATCGCTGTCACCGCACACCTTGCGTCATGCCTTCGCCACGCATTTGCTCAACCACGGCGCGGACCTGCGGGTGGTGCAGATGCTATTGGGTCACAGCGACCTGTCGACCACGCAGATCTACACCCACGTCGCCCGGGCGCGGTTGCAGGATTTGCATGCCAAGCACCATCCGCGCGGGTGAGCGCTGATCCCCTGTGGGAGCGGGCTTGCTCCCACAGTCGGCAGTCCCACCCGTACCCTCGCGCACCAACACCTTGCATCACCGGCATTCGGCCCCACGAGCCTTACTGTGGTAGGCTTTGCCGGTTTGCACGATGGGCGATTATGACCCGGTGTTTCGGCACGGGCGTTCTGATCGTCCCATTTGTCCGCCCTCAGGAGTTCTCATGCGTCTGACCCAGATTATCGCCGCCGCAGCCATTGCGTTGGTCAGCACCTTTGCCGTCGCCGATGACGCGGCTGACAAAGCCATCCGTAAAAGTCTCGAAAATCTTCAACTTGAGGTGCCGGTAGAAAGCATCTCCGCCAGCCCGTTGCCCGGCCTGTACGAAGTCAAGCTCAAGGGCAGTCGCGTGCTCTACGCCAGCGCCGACGGCCAATACGTGGTGCAGGGCTACATGTTCGATCTCAAGGGCGGCAAGCCGGTCAACCTGACCGAGAAGGCCGAGCGCGTGGGCATCTCCAAGCTGATCAACGACATTCCGGTGGCTGAAACCGTGGTCTACCCGGCCATTGGCGAAACCAAATCGCACATCACCGTGTTCACCGACACCACCTGTCCGTACTGCCATAAACTGCATGCCGAAGTGCCTGAGCTGAACAAGCGCGGCATCGAAGTGCGCTACGTCGCGTTCCCGCGCCAGGGCCTGGGTTCGCCAGGTGACGAGCAGTTGCAAGCGGTCTGGTGTTCGAAAGACAAAAAAGCGGCCATGGACAAAATGGTCGATGGCAAGGAAATCAAGGCCGCCAAGTGCGATAACCCGGTTTCCAAGCAGTTCGCCCTCGGCCAGTCGATTGGTGTGAACGGCACGCCGGCCATCGTTTTGGCCGACGGTCAGGTCATTCCGGGCTACCAGCCTGCGCCCCAAGTTGCCAAACTGGCGCTGGGCGCGAAGTAATTTCGCATCGTCAGGGCAAGCCCTGGCGATCATGGCCCGGCGGCAGCATTGCCGGGCCATCAATAGAGAGCCGCGAACCTGCGGCTGTTTTCACGGCCGGCCTCGTGTCGGCCGTTTTATGGGGAGTTCACAGTGAAACCGGTCAAAGTAGGCATCTGTGGGTTAGGGACCGTCGGTGGCGGAACCTTCAACGTACTTCAGCGCAACGCCGAGGAAATTGCTCGCCGTGCCGGGCGTGGGATCGAAGTGGCACAAATTGCCATTCGCACGCCAAAGCCTCAGTTCCAAACGACCGGTATTGCGATTACCACCGATGTCTTCGATGTGGCCACGAACCCAGAGATCGACATCGTCATAGAGCTGATGGGCGGCTATACCGTTGCCCGCGAGCTGGTACTCAAGGCCATCGAGAATGGCAAGCATGTGGTCACCGCGAACAAGGCGCTTATCGCTGTTCACGGTAATGAGATTTTTGCCAAGGCGCGTGAAAAGGGCGTGATCGTTGCGTTCGAAGCCGCCGTGGCCGGTGGTATTCCGGTGATCAAGGCGATCCGTGAGGGCCTGTCCGCCAACCGCATCAACTGGGTGGCGGGCATCATCAACGGCACCGGTAACTTCATCCTGACGGAAATGCGCGAGAAGGGTCGTACCTTCGAAGACGTGCTGGTCGAGGCCCAGGCATTGGGTTACGCCGAAGCGGATCCGACCTTCGACGTGGAAGGTATCGATGCGGCGCACAAACTGACGATCCTGGCATCCATCGCGTTCGGTATCCCGCTGCAATTCGACAAGGCCTACACCGAAGGCATCACCAAGCTGACCACCGCCGACGTGAACTACGCCGAAGCGCTGGGCTATCGCATCAAGCACCTGGGTGTGGCGCGCAGCACCGCGGCCGGTATCGAGCTGCGTGTGCACCCGACGTTGATCCCGGCTGATCGTTTGATCGCCAACGTCAACGGCGTGATGAACGCGGTGATGGTCAACGGTGACGCTGCCGGGTCGACCCTGTTCTACGGCGCTGGCGCCGGTATGGAGCCGACCGCTTCGTCGGTGATTGCGGACCTGGTGGACGTGGTTCGCGCCATGACCTCCGATCCGGAAAACCGTGTGCCGCACCTGGCTTTCCAGCCGGATTCGCTGTCGGCCCACCCGATCCTGCCGATCGAAGCCTGCGAAAGCGCCTACTACCTGCGCATTCAGGCCAAGGATCACCCGGGCGTATTGGCCCAGGTGGCGAGCATCCTGTCGGAGCGTGGTATCAACATCGAATCGATCATGCAGAAGGAAGTCGAAGAGCATGACGGCCTGGTGCCGATGATCCTGCTGACCCACCGCGTGTTGGAGCAGCACATCAACGATGCCATCCAGGCACTGGAAGCGCTTCAGGGCGTGGTTGGGCCGGTGGTCCGGATTCGTGTCGAACATTTGAATTAATACAGCAGCGGCGAGCTGCAAGCGGCAAGCTACAAGTAAGAGCAGGATCGCTTTTTACTTGCAGCTTGTAACTTTCAGCTCACAGCTCAAACCAAAGGTTTGCCCCCATGCGCTACATCAGTACCCGCGGCCAGGCACCGGCCCTGAATTTCGAAGACGTCCTGCTGGCTGGCCTGGCCACCGACGGCGGTCTGTACGTCCCGGAAAACCTGCCACGTTTCACCCAGGAGGAAATCGCTTCCTGGGCCGGCCTGCCTTATCACGAGCTGGCCTTCCGGATCATGCGCCCGTTTGTCACCGGCAGCATCCCGGACGCCGATTTCAAGAAAATCCTCGAAGAAACCTACGGCGTCTTCGCCCACAACGCCGTTGCGCCGCTTCGTCAGTTGAACGGCAACGAGTGGGTGCTTGAGCTGTTCCACGGCCCGACCCTGGCGTTCAAGGACTTCGCCCTGCAACTGCTTGGCCGCCTGCTTGACTACGTGCTGGAAAAGCGCGGTGAGCGCGTGGTAATCGTGGGTGCGACATCCGGCGACACCGGTTCGGCCGCCATCGAAGGCTGCAAGCACTGCGAAAACGTGGACATCTTCATCCTGCATCCGCACAACCGCGTATCGGAAGTGCAACGTCGGCAGATGACCACGATTTTCGGCGAGAACATCCACAACATCGCCATCGAAGGCAACTTCGACGACTGCCAGGAAATGGTCAAGGCCAGCTTCGCAGACCAGAGTTTCCTCAAGGGCACTCGCCTGGTGGCTGTAAACTCGATCAACTGGGCGCGGATCATGGCCCAGATCGTCTACTACTTCCACGCCTCCCTGCAGTTGGGTGGCCCGGCGCGTTCAGTGTCGTTCTCGGTGCCGACCGGCAACTTCGGTGACATCTTCGCCGGTTACCTGGCCCGCAACATGGGCCTGCCGATCAACCAGTTGATCGTCGCCACCAACCGCAACGACATCCTGCACCGCTTCATGAGCGGCAACCAGTACGTCAAGGAAACCCTGCACGCCACGCTGTCGCCGTCGATGGACATCATGGTGTCGTCGAACTTCGAACGCCTGCTGTTCGACCTGCACGGTCGCAATGGCGCGGCCATTGCCGGTTTGATGGACAGTTTCAAGCAGGGCGGTGGTTTCTCCGTCGAGCAAGAGCGCTGGACCGAAGCCCGCAAGCTGTTCGACTCGCTGGCCGTGGATGACGCACAAACCTGCGAAACCATTGCGCAGGTGTTCGAGCAGACCGGCGAAGTGCTGGACCCGCACACCGCCATCGGTGTCAGGGCAGCCCGCGAATGCCGCCGCAGCCTGGACATCCCGATGGTGATCCTGGGCACCGCCCACCCGGTCAAATTCCCCGATGCAGTGGAGAAGGCCGGCGTTGGCAAGGCTTTGGCACTGCCGGCGCACCTGACCGACCTGTTCGAGCGCGATGAGCGTTGCACGGTGCTGCCGAACGACCTGAAGGCTGTACAGAACTTCGTCAGCCAACACGGTAATCGCGGCAAGCCTCTGTAACACAACCCCGTCCCTGTAGGAGCGAGCACGCTCGCGATGAAGGCAAGGACGACGCGGGGACCCTGACGCCCCGCGTTATCGTTGACGTTCATCGCGAGCATGCTCGCTCCTACAGGGAGGGTGCAGCGCCGCGATTCTCCCGACCAACGCCCCCCCGCTGTTTTTTCCCTGTCATCTTCGCCATGCATCCTCCATAGACCAGAGACGCCCCCGCGCTCTGCATCCCGAACTTTCTTCTCGTGCCGGCGGTCATTAACTTTAGACACGCCCCTGGCACTTCGTTTTCGGACTATTGAGTGGTGATCGAGATGGAAAGTATCTGCCTATTGCTCGGTGAGGCGCTGAGCCCGTATCAAGTGACGTTGACCCCGTCCGGTGCCCATGGCGAATGCCTGGTGACATTGAAGGGCACGAGCGGCGCCATCGTGGTTGAACGGGAATTCAATCAGGCCCAATTGACCGACAAGCGTCTTCTCACCGATGTGGTCGACGGCTTGCACCGTGACCTGATGATTGCCGAAGGGCGCCTGGAACCCTGCGTGATTGCGGCCTTGCGCAATGCCGCGCAGGGCAAGCTGGCGGCCCACCTGTAAGTGAATTTTATTTCACGGGAACCTTCCCGGCCCAGGGTCAGTCAGAGCATGTAGCAGCAGGATCAAGCATTGTGCTCCGGTGCTTGGCGCTTGCTGCTACTGGTCTTGATACAGACCACGTTTAACCCCGAGTCGTCTCCCCACTTCTCGGGGTTTCTTTTGCCTGCGATTTGTCACGGCCGGCCTTGTTCTTCGAAGTATCGCCTGGACTCCTCCAGGTAAGTGCCGCGACTTTCCGGGTCCAGCCAGGCAGCGTAGGCGTCGGTGACCGTCTTGTGAGGCAGTTTGCGCAATAACTGGTTGATCTCGACGATGGCCTGCCGACCTTTCGGCGTGTCGGTGCAGCCAATGTAGCCCGACAGGTACTTCTCGGCGCCGAGAATCGGGTAGAACTGCAATTCGTCCTCGCTGATTCCCTGTTGCTCGGCCTGATAGCGGATTTCCGGGCGGTAGCCCAACAGGAAGCGCAAGCGGCCCAGGCGCTGCATTTGCAGAAGGCTGCCCAAGGCATCGTTGCCGTAGTGTGCGGTGAGTGATCGGGCGGGTGCCTGTTTGAGCAGGGCATCGAGAAACACGCCGTAGTTACGTTCGCCAATGACGCCCAGTTGTTCGCCGCTACTGCTCAACAACGCCGCCAGATCGACCTCGCCGTTCTGGATGTACGGCGCAATGATTTCATGGTCAACCCGGCGTACCGCCAGGCCGTTGCTCATGGCGCGAAACACCGGGAGGGAAAACGCAATCCAGCGCTCGCGCTCCTTGCTCCAGTTAAGGGCCGCATCGCACGTCAGGGACGGTTCGTGGAGCATTTGCAAGGCACGGGCGCGATTGACCCGCATCAATACATGCCGGTACTGCGGCATGTCAGTGGTCAAAAGGGGCAACAGTTGATCGATGACGCCCTGGCCCTTTTTGGGGCCTTCGAAAATCATCAGCGGCGGCAGGTCGCGCAACAGCCAGATCATGGTTTCCCTGGGTTGGGCCATGGTCGACGCAACCGGGCTCGCGAGCAGGAACACCACTGTCCAGGCGCATACGACTTTTACCCCGCGCGTAACGGCGTGCGGGGTGAAAAGGGCAAGCGGACGCCTCAGCCTAGATAGCCCCGTCTTTACGCAGTTGTTCGATCTGTTCCTTGTCGTAGCCAAGATCGTTGAGTACCTGCACGTTGTGTTCGCCCAACTGCGGCCCGACCCATTGCGAAGTGCCAGGTGTATCAGAGAGTTTCGGCACGATTCCCGGCATCTTGAAATCTTTGCCATCAGGCAGTTTCGCCTGGAGGAACATCTCCCGCGCCAGGTACTGCGGATCCTTGAACATGTCCTCGGCGCTGAAGATCCGGCTGGCAGGAACTTCGGCCTGATTCAACCGCTCCATGACCGTCTGGAGCGGCAGCGAGTTGACCCAGCGATCGATCACCCCGTACAGCTCGTCCCGGCGGCTGTCGCGTCCGTCGTTGCTGGCCAGTGTCGGATCATTGGCCAGATCCTCGCGGCCGATGATCAGCATGAAACGCTTGAAGATCGCATCGCCGTTGGCACCGATCTGCACGTGTTTGCCGTCGGCGCTCGTGTGGATCGACGAAGGCGTGATGCCGGGCATGATGTTGCCGGTACGCTCGCGGATAAAGCCAAACACGTCGAATTCCGGGACCATGCTTTCCATCATGGCAAAGATGGCTTCGTACAGGGCCACGTCCACGACCTGGCCCTGGCCGCCGTTGACCTCGCGATGACGCAGGGCCATCAACGCGCCGATCACGCCCCACAGCGCGGCAATCGAGTCGCCGATGGAGATCCCGGTGCGCACCGGTGGTCGGTCGTCGAAACCGGTGATGTAGCGCAGTCCACCCATGGATTCACCGACGGCGCCGAAACCCGGTTGATCCTTCATCGGGCCGGTCTGGCCGAAACCCGACAGGCGCACCATGACCAGTTTCGGGTTCAGCGCGTGCAAAACCTCCCAACCCAGGCCGAGTTTTTCCAGGACCCCGGGCCGAAAGTTTTCGATCAGGATGTCCGCTTCACCCAGCAGTTTTTTCAGGATCGCCAGGCCGTCCGGGTGTTTGAGGTTCAGGGTCACGGACTTCTTGTTACGCGCCTGGACGAACCACCAGAGCGAAGTGCCTTCATACAGTTTGCGCCATTTGCGCAACGGATCGCCGCCATCGGGGGATTCGATCTTGATCACTTCAGCACCAAACTCGCCGCAGATGCGCGAGGCAAACGGCCCGGCGATCAATGTCCCCAGTTCGATGACTTTCAAGCCGGAGAGCGGTTGGGTAGAGAACGACATGCAAGATCCTGTAGGGCTAGGCTGGCTGAAAGAGCGTTTTAGCACAGCCAGCCGTCCGGCGCGCAAGGTTGATGATCAGCAATTGGTTGATTGCTCGTCGCATCGGTTAAACTTGCCGCCTTTCCACGTATCAAGAAGCCCGTTCATGGCCCAGCCGTCCACGACCTACAAGTTTGAACTGAACCTTACCGACCTCGACCGCAACATCTACGAGTCGGTAAAGCAGACCATCGCCCGTCACCCGTCGGAAACCGAAGAGCGCATGGCTGTTCGCCTGCTGGCCTACGCCCTTTGGTACAACGAGCAACTGTCGTTTGGCCGTGGTCTGTCTGACGTTGATGAGCCCGCCCTGTGGGAAAAGAGCCTGGACGACCGCGTCCTGCACTGGATCGAAGTCGGCCAGCCGGACGTCGATCGCCTGACCTGGTGCTCGCGCCGTACCGAACGTACCAGCCTGCTGGCCTACGGTAGCCTGCGGGTCTGGGAGGGCAAGGTGATTCCGGCGATCAAGAACCTGAAAAACGTGCACATCGCTGCGGTACCCCAGGACGTGCTGGAAACCCTGGCCCAGGACATGCCGCGCGTCATCAAGTGGGACGTGATGATCAGTGACGGCACGGTTTTCGTGACCGACGACCGCGGCCAGCACGAAGTCCAATTGCAGTGGCTGAGTGGCGAACGCGGCTGATTTTTCAGCGTATCGACCGGTTTTATCCTCCGTATTCAAGAGAAGCACCCGTTACCCCATGCGCATCGAACCTCGCCTGTTGCCTGAAACCCTGCCATTCCTCGGCGATCTGCCGCCATTGCTGACGCGCCTGTACGCGGCGAGGGGCGTGCAGAGCGAGGCTGAACTGGACAAGAGCCTGGCGCGGTTGATTCCGTTTGCGCAGCTCAAGGGGATCGACGCGGCCGTGGATTTGTTGGTGACGGCGCTTGAGCAGCGCCAGCGGATTCTGATCGTCGGTGACTTCGACGCGGACGGCGCCACCGCCAGCACCGTGGGCACGCTGGGCTTGCGCCTGCTGGGTGCGGCACATGTCGACTACTTGGTGCCGAATCGCTTCGAGTACGGCTACGGCCTGACCCCGGAAATCGTCGACGTGGCACTGACCCGCTCGCCACAGCTGCTGATCACGGTGGACAACGGCATCTCCAGCGTCGAAGGCGTGGCGGCGGCGAAGAAGGCGGGTCTCAAGGTACTGGTCACCGATCACCACTTGCCGGGCGATGAGCTGCCGCTCGCCGATGCGATCGTCAACCCGAACCAGCCAGGGTGCAGCTTTGCGAGCAAGGCACTGGCCGGCGTCGGGGTGATTTTCTATGTGCTGATGGCCCTGCGTGCGCGCTTGCGCAGCCTCGGTTGGTACGACAACAAACCACAGCCGAACATCGGTGAGTTGCTTGATCTTGTGGCGCTGGGCAGCGTTGCCGACGTGGTTCCGCTGGACGCCAACAACCGGATTCTGGTGCACCAGGGCCTCGAGCGGATTCGCGCCGGGCGTGCGCGGCCAGGCATCAAGGCGATCCTTGAGGTGGCCAAGCGTGATCACACACGCATCACGTCCACGGACCTGGGCTTTATCGTGGGCCCGCGTCTGAATGCGGCGGGGCGCCTGGACGACATGAGCCTGGGCATCGAGTGCCTGCTCACCGACAGCACCGACCTGGCCCGGGAAATGGCCCTCCAGCTCGACGGCATGAACCAGGACCGCAAATCCATCGAACAGGGCATGCAGCGCGAGGCGATGGCCCAGCTCAAGGACCTGCCGATGGAATCGATGCCCTTCGGCCTCTGCCTGTTCGACCCCGAGTGGCACCAGGGAGTTATCGGCATTCTGGCATCGCGGATGAAAGAGCGTTATTTCCGCCCGACCATCGCCTTTGCCGATGCCGGCGATGGCCTGCTCAAGGGCTCGGGGCGTTCGGTCCAGGGCTTTCACATCCGTGACGCCTTGAGTGTGGTCGCGGCGCAGCATCCCAACCTGATCAGCAAGTACGGCGGTCACGCCATGGCGGCGGGCCTGACGCTGCCGGAAGCGAATTACCCCTTGTTCGCACAGGCCTTCGATGCCGAAGTGCGTCGGCAACTGCGTGAAGAAGACCTGACCGGGCGCCTGTTGTCAGACGGCACCCTCGCGGTCGAGGAGTTTCACCTCGAATTGGCCCGGGCCCTTCGCCACGCCGGCCCATGGGGCCAGCACTTCCCGGAGCCGGTGTTTCACGGGGTGTTTCAGTTGGTGGAGCAGCGCGTCGTCGGCGAGCGGCACCTCAAGGTGGTGCTGAAAAGCGAATGCGGTTCGGTGAAACTGGACGGCATCGCCTTCGGCATCGACCGCGACATCTGGCCGAACCCGACGATCAAATGGGTTGAACTGGCCTACAAGCTGGACCTCAACGAGTTTCGTGGCGTGGAAACCGTGCAGTTGATGATTGCGCACATCGAACCACGTTAGCCCACAGCCTTTCTTCTGTAGGAGCGAGCACGCTCGCGATGTTAGCCCAGACACCGCTGGCATCCAGACAGCCCGCAGTGTCTGGACTACCATCGCGAGCATGCTCGCTCCTACAGGGAAAGGGAGAGGCCAAACCGGCAGGAACCCCGCAATCCTCTCTGATGTCGACTAGGCTCTAAGCACTGCTTGATTGGCCTTGTGACGTCTTGTCGAATCTTTTGCCCGCGGGGGCGGGTGTTGCACCTTGTTCATGTCACTCGTCGACTTGTCAAACAGAACCCTGGAGCCTGACCACTGATTGAGAGGTGCCCCATGAGTCTGCTGCTTGAACCCTATACCCTTCGCCAACTGACCCTGCCCAACCGCATTGCGGTGTCGCCCATGTGCCAGTATTCCAGCGTCGATGGCCTGGCCAATGACTGGCACCTGGTGCACCTTGGCAGCCGCGCCATCGGAGGCGCCGGGCTGATTTTTACCGAAGCCACGGCCATCACGGCCGATGGACGTATCACCGCGCAGGACCTCGGTTTGTGGGATGACCAACAGATCGAACCCTTGCAACGCATCACGCGTTTCATCGCCGCCCAGGGGGCTGTGGCGGGCATTCAACTGGCCCACGCCGGGCGCAAGGCCAGCACCCACCGGCCGTGGATTGGTAAACACGGAAGCGTCAAACCCGAAGACGGTGGCTGGACACCTGTCGGCCCTTCGCCGATCGCCTTCGACCCGCAACACACCCAACCCAAGCAGCTGGATGAAGGCGAGATCGCCGAGGTGATCCAGGCATTCGTGGCTTCGGCCAAGCGCGCGCTGACCGCCGGATTCAAAGTGGTGGAAGTTCACGCCGCCCACGGCTATCTGCTGCATCAGTTTCTGTCACCGCTGAGCAATCAGCGGCGCGACCAATATGGCGGTTCGTTCGAAAATCGCATCCGCCTGGTATTGCAGGTCACCGAAGCGGTGCGCGCGGTGTGGCCTGAAGAGTTGCCGGTGTTTGTACGGGTATCGGCCACCGATTGGGTGGAGGACGGTTGGAACCCGGATGAAACTGTCGAGTTGGCGCGACGCCTGAAGGACCTGGGTGTGGACCTGATCGACGTGTCCTCCGGGGGGACGGCGGCCAACGCCGAGATTCCCACCGGCCCCGGTTACCAGACCCGTTTTGCCGAGCGCGTGCGCAAGGAGTCCGGCATGGCCACCGGCACAGTGGGCATGATCACTGAACCGGCGCAGGCCGAGCACATCCTGCGTACCTGCCAGGCCGACATCATCTTCCTCGCCCGGGAGCTGCTGCGTGATCCGTACTGGCCGTTGCACGCCGATGACGATCTGGGTGGGCGCAAGGCCACTTGGCCAGCGCAGTACCAGCGCGCGACCCACCGTGATCAGCCGATTCATGAGTCGGATTTGCGCGATTGATTCAATAGGTATGCGGTTACCCATGTGGGAGCGGGCTTGCTCGCGATAGCGGTGAATCAAGCGCCATTGATGTCGACTGACACTGCGCTATCGCGAGCATGCTCGCTCCTACAGGGGGATGTTCAGGCAGGTACGGCGTGAGCTCGATTCAGTTGTTTGTTGAACTCCAGCCACGCTGCCAGCAGCGCCATCAACCCGGCGCCCACCAGTGCGGTGAAGATCTGCATGGCGAAGGCATCGTTGGTCATGGCGTTGATCATGTCGGCCAGTGGTGCCAGCAGTACGCCGAGGCAGAAAATTTCCAGGGAGTAACGCCCCATGCGACAGGACTGTTGCGCCCACCAGTTTTGTGTCCAGCCGGTGTCCGGCAGCAGCTTCGCCGTGACATACGCCATCGCCAGGAAATGCAGCAGGCGCACGGGCGACAGGTCGGTCTTGCTGATCGGGTAGAGCACATCACTCAACCACGCGGGCATCACGGCGTCGTGAATGTCCGGCCAGCGCCAGGAGAGGGTGATCACGCCGGTGATGACCACATACAACGCGGCACTGACAAACAAAGGCTGGTGAACCAAGGGTCGGTGATCGGCTACGCGTGCTCGCTGGCCAAGGCTCGCGGCGGCGCCGCCCAGGACAAACAGCAGTTGCCAGACCACCGGGTTGAAGTACCAGACACCGTCCTTGATGGCCGCCAGATTCCAGCCGAACCACGGCGCCAGCAGATACACCGTCAGCGAAATCGCCACCGCCATCCACGCCCTGTGTACCAGCAGTGGCAGCGCCAGCGGCAAACCGGCCAGCAGCACGATGTACAGCGGCAATGGGTCCATCAGGTTGGGTTTGAAACGCAGCAGCAGTTCGTCCGTCAGTGCCTGTTGCGGGTCGGTGATGAAATGGTGCATGCCCATTTCTTCCACCAGGTCGCGGGTTTCCACATGGCTGTTGGCGAAAAACACGATGCCCATCAGCATCGCCAGCAAGAAAATATGCACCACATAGAGCACCCAGGCGCGGCGCAGGATCTTCAGGCAGGCGAACAGGTAGCCATCGCGCTTGAGGATTTTCCCGTAGGCCAGGACGGCGGCATAACCGGCGAGAAACACGAATATCTCGGCGGCATCGCTGAAACCGAAGTTGCGTGGGGTAATTTGACCGAGCGGGTTATGCGGCACGTGATCCCAGAAGATGAAGATCAGGGCCAGGCCTCGGAAAAAGTCGATTCGGTGATCGCGTTCGGACGTCATGACAGCGGTCTCGGGAACGGGTATTGAGATAAGGAGTGGCCGGCGGCATCAAAGGTTGCGCGCCGCACATCGGCGGCGCGCAGGGTGGACTTATTTGCTGACAATTGCAAAATCCCCGGTATTACTGGATGTCTCAAACCTCCCCGTGTGTTTGACCGGCCAAGCTGTTCTCCGATGTTTACGCCGCGACGACATCATTGGGCTCAAAACTGTCTGCGCGTGCCATCTGCCACATGCGCGAATAGAACTCGCCGTTGACTTCCCCGGTGAGCAATTCACCCGGCTTCAAAAACACATGCAACTGAGAGAACAGCTTGATTTCGGTGGCCGACATGCGACGCACCAGGTGTTTGGCTGACAACTGCGATGGATGTTCGAGGCCGGCGGCGGCGAGCATTTCCGCCAGACCCTTGAGGGTGTTGCGGTGGAAGTTGTAGACGCGCTGAGCCTTGTCCGGCACGACCAGGGCGCGCTGGCGCAGGGTGTCCTGGGTGGCGACACCGGTCGGGCATTTGTTGGTGTGGCAGCTTTGCGACTGGATGCAACCGATGGCAAACATGAAGCCACGCGCCGAGTTGGCCCAGTCGGCACCGATGGCCAGGACGCTGGCGATGTCGAACGCGCTGACGATCTTGCCGCTGGCGCCCAGCTTGATCTTGTCCCGCAGGTTCAGGCCCACCAGGGTGTTGTGCACGAACAGCAGGCCCTCGCGCATCGGCACGCCGATGTGATCGGTGAACTCCACCGGCGCGGCGCCGGTGCCGCCTTCCTTGCCGTCAATGACAATGAAGTCCGGCAGGATGCCGGTTTCCAGCATCGCCTTGGCGATGCCCATGAATTCCCAGGGGTGGCCCAGGCAAAGCTTGAAGCCCACCGGTTTGCCGCCCGACAGTTCACGCAGTTGCTGGATGAACTGCATCAGTTCGATCGGTGTGGAAAACGCGCTGTGCCGTGAGGGCGAGATGCAATCCTCGCCCATCAGGATGCCGCGGGTCTCGGCGATTTCCCGGGTGACCTTGTGTTTGGGCAGAATCCCGCCGTGGCCGGGTTTGGCGCCTTGAGACATCTTGATTTCGATCATCCGCACTTGCGGTGTTTGCGCCTGGGCGGCGAAGCGTTCCGGATCGAAGCGCCCCTCAGGCGTTCGGCAACCAAAATAACCACTGCCCAGCTCCCAGGTCAGGTCGCCGCCGTTTTCCCGGTGATAGGCGCTGATGCTGCCTTCGCCAGTATCGTGGGCGAAGTTACCCAGCTTGGCGCCCTGGTTCAGCGCACGAATGGCGTTGGCGCTGAGCGAGCCGAAGCTCATGGCCGAGATGTTGAACACCGACGCGGAATACGGCTGCGTGCATTGCGGGCCACCGACCGTAACGCGAAAACTGCTCGGGTCGCTCAATGGCGCCGGGCGCATCGAGTGGCCGATGAATTCGAAGCCGGATTGATACACATCGATCAGGGTGCCGAAGGGTTTGTCGGCGGTTTCATTTTTCGCGCGCGAGTACACCAGTGAGCGTTGCGCTCGGGAGAAGGGCAGGGCATCGCTATCGGACTCCAGCAGGTACTGGCGGATTTCCGGGCGAATGCCCTCTACCAGATAACGGATGTTACCCAGGACCGGGTAATTGCGCCGCACCGCGTGCGGGCTTTGCAGCAGGTCGAACAGGCCGATCAAGCTCAGCACCAACGTCACGGCGGTGAACGGCCAGAGCCAGTCATGCTCGAGGAAGGGCAGGCTGGCGAGGGTGAAGATCACGCACGCGGCGAAGAAGGCATAACGGCTCAGGAGTGACAGGCTCATACGGTTTCCCTGGGTTCGGACGGGCAGCCTGCATTTTGCGCCCGTCGGTAAACCGTGAACAAGGCAAGATCTCAGTTCTCGCCAGACGCGAGCCTTTTGTTCATCGGCAGAAACGGCAGGGGCAGGCGCGGTATCGCTGAACCCAGACCCTGCAACTGCGAGCCCCTGATGACCTGGAAGCTTGCCTGGTTAAGGGTGGTGGAACTGCCTCCGACAAAAACCGTGAACGTTCCGGGCTCCACGACTCGTACAAAGTCCTGATTGAGCAGGGCAAAGTCGTCCTGATCCAACCTGAACCGAACCTTGCCCGCTTCGCCAGGCAGGAGCCTGACCCGCGTGAAACCGCGCAGGCTGCGCACGGGGCGAGTCACGCTGGCCACGTCGTCGCGCAAGTACAACTGCACAACTTCCTCACCCTCACGTTCGCCGGTGTTATGCATTGTGACTTCCACCGTCAGGGCCTCATCGGGCGAGAGCACGGTTTTATCGAGCTGCGGTGGATCGTAGGCGAAGGTTGTGTAGCTCAAACCATGGCCGAATGGATAAAGCGGCGTCCAGGGATGATCGATGTACTTGGAGGTATAAATCAAATGCTGCCGAGGGGCTCGCCCGGTACTTTTGTGCCCGTAGTAAATGGGCACCTGACCCACCGACCGGGGAAACGTGATAGGCAGCTTGCCGCTTGGATTGACGTCGCCAAACAGGATGTCGGCCACGCCGTTGCCCATTTCCGAGCCCAGGAACCAGGCCTCGAGGATGGCCGGGACTTGCGCGTCCAGGCGGGAGACTGTCAGAGGACGGCCATTCATGAGAATGACGACCAGGGGTTTGCGCGTTTCAACCAGACGTTCCAGGAGGGCTTCTTGAGCGGCGTTCAGCCCAAGGAATGCGCGACTGTTCGCTTCGCCGCTCATGGACGAACTTTCGCCAAGCACGGCGATCACGACGTCCGCACCCAGGGCGGCGATCATCGCCTTGTCGATGCCCGAACGTTCATCGCTGTGAGGGGAGGCCCCGGCGACGTAAACCAGCTGGCTGGCGGGGGAAATTGCGCGTTTGATTCCTTCAAGCACGCTGACCGTCTCATCGAGGCGGGCAATACCTGGGTAGGGGCCCAACGCGCCAGTCGAATCATCAGCCAGCGCCCCCACGACCACCAGCCGGCGAATATTTTTGTTCAGGGGTAATAGCTGATTTTCGTTTTTCAGCAACACAATGGATTTCTGCGCGGCTTCGCGCGCCAGTGCGCGATGCTCAACGCTGGCAGGCGCTCGTTCGCGGGCTGGGTCGATGTAGCGATAAGGGTCATCGAACAGTCCCAGTTTGTCTTTGGCCAGAAGCACCCGGCGCACTGCATCGTCCAACGCGCGCTGGGACACCTGGCCGCTCTTGACCAGCGTCGGCAGGCTCCTGGAGTAGATGCCACTGGCCAGGTCCACGTCCACCGTCGCGTTCATGGCCTGTTGGACCGCCGTCGCGGGCAGATCCGCAGTGCCATGGTCCATCAGTTCCTCCACGCCGTCGTAGTCGCTGATGACTATTCCGGTGAAACCCCATTGGCACCGAAGCGTCTCCTTGAGCAGCGATTGACTGGCGTGCATCGGTGTACCGGCAATCTCGTTGAGCCCCGGCATGATCGCATCGACGCCGGATGCCACGGCGGCCCGAAAGGGCGGCAGGTAGGTTTCGTGCAGAGTGCGTTGCGAGAGATCGGCGGTGTTGTAATCGCGCCCTCCCTCGGCAGCGCCATAGGCGACAAAATGCTTGGCCGTGGCGAGCATCATCTGCGAACGCTGTTCATGGGGGTGTGTTGGAACGGGGCCATTGCCAACGGCTCCGTGCAAGCCACGGATGCGGGCCGCTGCCAGCGCCGAAGCGAGAAAGGGGTCTTCGCCCGCACCTTCGGTTACCCGTCCCCAGCGTGGGTCCCGCGCAATATCGACCATGGGGGCCAGGGTCCAGCGTACGCCACTGGCGGTGGCTTCCACGGCGGTGGCTCGGGTTGTGCGTTGCGCCAGTTGGACGTCCCAGCTCGCGGCTTCGGCGAGTGGCGTGGGGAAAACAGTGCGAAAGCCATGCATTACATCGTAGGAAAACAGCAGCGGAATATGCAGGCGCGATTCCTTCATGACCTTTTCTTGCAGTCGTCGCGTGGCATCAGCGCCGTAGAACCCGATGACCGAGCCCGTTTCCGGGGGCACATAGCCTTCTTCACCCTCTATGTTCTCCCGGGAGTCGGCCCGGTTGTAGCGGACGAGTTGGGAGAGTTGGCCCAGTTTTTCTTCAAGGGTCATGCGCATGAGCAGGTTGTCGACCCGATCATTGCTGACAGTTTCACTGGCGGCTGGAAGGGCCTCTGCCGCCAACCCGAAGACCGTCGCCACTGCGGTGCCAACCATGAGTCGGCGAGCCTTGATTGGCCATGGATTTAACCGCGCTGGATTGACAGTCGGCATTGCTGCTGCGCCCTCGGCCCATGAGCCGATTCAATCACCTGAGGTGAGTGTTCATGAGTGGGCGGGCGGTTGCTACTGTCATAAATAACAGGTTTTTGTGGTTTTCGATCAACGGTCGCCAGGCACGGGGAGCGTCAGGCGCTTTGGGCCTGCAGGAAAATCGAGAACAGCTCGGACTGCGATTTGATCCCCAGTTTGCTGTACATGTGTTTCTTGTGGACCTTTACAGTTTCGATGGAGATTTCCAGCTTGCGGGCAATCTCTTTGCTCGAGCAGCCGCTGAGCATCAGGCGCCCGACATCGAGCTCCCTGGCGGTCAGTTGCGCGCCCTTGATTTGCTGCACGGAGGCTTCGAGCTGCACGCGCCAGTCACCTCGCATCGGCGCGGGTGCAAGGGCCACCACCTCGTTGATTTCATAGGGCAGTCGCTGGCGCAACAGGCCGAGCACCCACGGCTGGATCAACGATAGCAGGGCGATCTGTTGGGCGTTGAAGGGCTGTTTGCTGCCCAGTGAAAGGCACAGCGTGCGCTCGCCTTCGAGCTGGCAATTAAACTGGATTTCGTCGGCCACGACGTTCACGCGAAAGTATCGTTGGTAGTACTCGGTGAGTTCGAAGTGCTCCGGCGCCACCTCCGACAGACGGTAAAGACCGGTACGGGATTGCTCGCGACAGGCGATGTAGAACGGGTCCAGCAGGTACAGCCCGCGCAAGTAGTCCTGGAACAATTGATCCGGGCCACCATCAACGCCCGGGCATTCGGCAAACACCTGCGGGTGCTGGTCGGCGCTGAACAGCAGCGCCACCCAGCTGTCGCAAGGCACGTACTGATCGAGCAGGCGCACCAGTTGCGTCCAGAAGTTGGGCTTGTCCAGGGCGTCGATCAGTTGTCCCACCGAGCGGTGCCAGGCGATGTCGTCCAGCGAGAGTGTCATGGCTGTACCCCTATGGTGTTACCCCGGCCGCGTGATTCCCTGACCGATTACTTGCTGCGCATACTGGCGCACAGACACAGGCCGGGCAATCTTTCTGCTGCCCGGCCACCAGAACAAGGAATACCGATGAAGGTCGAACTCGCCCAATTGGCTGGCCGTGACAACGACACGGCTTACAACCTCGAACGTGCATTGGCCGCGATTGCCGCCTGCGCCGCCGATACGCAATTGATCATGTTCCCGGAAAGCCACCTGATGGGCTTCCCGTCGGCCGACACCGTGGCCAGCGTCGCCGAGCCGCTGGACGGCCCGACCGTCAGCGCCATTGTCGCCGCCGCCCGTGAGCGCCACATCGCCGTGGTGATCGGTACGGCCGAGCACGACAACGGTCGTTTCTTCAACACCACCTTGCTGATCACGCCTGAAGGCATCGCGCTCAAATACCGCAAGACCCACCTGTGGGCCTCGGATCGTGGCGTCTACGAGGCGGGCGACCGCTACGCCACCTGCCTGTGGAACGGCGTGCGAGTCGGGCTGCTGATCTGCTACGACATCGAGTTCCCGGAAAGCGCCCGTGCCCTGGCGCAACTGGGCGCCGAACTGCTGATCGTCACCAACGGCAACATGGACCCTTACGGCCCGACGCACCGCACCGCGATCATGGCCCGAGCCCAGGAAAACCAGGCGTTCGCCGTCATGGTCAACCGGGTGGAAGAGGGCGATGGCGGCTTGCTGTTTGCCGGCGGCAGTGCGCTGGTCGATCCACTGGGCACGCTGTTGTTCGAAGCCGGTCGGGATGAGGGGCAGTTCGCGGTGGAACTGGACCTGAATCAGCTGACGGCGGCCCGCCAGGACTATCGCTACCTCGATGACCAGCGACTGAAGTTGCCGGGGGAGTTGGTAGAACATGCTGATGGATTGCGGGAGTTGATGATTCCCAAGGGCTGATCCGGATTTTGGGGTGTTCGGGCTGGCGCCATCGCGGGCAAGCCCGCTCCCACAGATTCTGTGAACGCCAAAGATCCCTGTGGGAGTGGGCTTGCCCGCGATGAGGCCCGCACAGCCAACAAGACTGTTTGACCCTTCATCCAATAACAACAACGCAACACCAAAAATACCTACGCCGAACTCGGTTCTGCCATAAATCTAATAATCGCGGAGTAGTCGCTCATGGCTCGTTTGCAACGCACCCTTTCTCTGGGGTCGGTGGTGCTGTTTGGCATCGCCTACATGACGCCGATCATCGTGCTCGGCACGTTCGGCATCCTCGCTCAATCCACCCAAGGCATGGTGCCGGCGGCGTACCTGGCGGCACTGGTGGCGATGTTCTTCACCGCCATGAGTTATGGGCGCATGGCCTCGGCATTTCCCGTGGCCGGCTCGGCCTACAGCTACGTGCGCAAGGCCATCAGCCCCAAGCTCGGCTTCATTGCCGGTTGGGCGGTGTTGCTCGATTACCTGTTTTTGCCAATGGCCATCTGGCTGATCGGTGCGGCGTACCTGTACTCCGCGTTCCCGGCGGTGCCGCAATGGATCTGGGTGCTGGCATTCATCGGCATCACCAGTGCGATCAACATCGTCGGCCTGAAACTGGCCAACGGTGTCAACGCCCTGCTGATGCTGGTGCAGTTCCTGGTGCTGATTGCCTTCGTCGCGCTGTGCGTGCATTACGTGGCGGGCGATGCAAGCACGCCGCTGTGGTCGGTGAAACCGTTCTTCAATGGTGACATGCAGATGCCGCTGATCATGAGCGGTGCGGCCATTGCCTGTTACTCGTTCCTGGGGTTCGACGCGGTCAGCACCCTGACGGAAGAAACCCGCGACCCGCGCGGCACCATCCCAAGGGCGATCATGTTGATCACCCTGATCGGCGGCCTGATCTTCGTCGGCGTGTCCTACTTCGTGCAGATCGCGCACCCCTCGTTCCAGTTCGACAGCGTCGACTCGGCGGCCTATGAAATTGCCCGCAACATCGGCGGCGACCTGTTCGTCTCGATCTTCCTGATCGGCCTGATCGTCGGCCAGTTCGCCTCGGGGCTGTCGGCCCAGGCCAGCGGCTCGCGCCTGTTGTTCGCCATGGGCCGCGACGGCGTGCTCCCCAAATCCTTCTTCGGCACCCTGCACGAACGCTTCGGCACGCCGATCAACAGCATCCTGCTGTGCGCCGTGGTCGCGTTGCTGGCGCTGAAGCTTGACGTCACCACCTCGACCTCGTTCATCAACTTCGGCGCGTTCCTGGCCTTCAGCCTGGTCAACTTGTCGGTGATCTTTCATTATTGGATCGGCGGCGAGACAAAAGGCCTGCGCGAGTTCGTCCTGTTTCTGCTCTTCCCCTTCATCGGCCTGGCGGCGGACCTGTGGCTGATGGTCAGCCTCGATCACCTGGCGATCTACCTGGGGTTGAGCTGGCTGGCGGTTGGCGTGGTCTACCTGGCCGTGTTGACCGGCGGTTTCCGTCGCCAGCCACCGGAGATGGATTTTCAGGAAGCGGCGTAACCGCTCCCCCGATTCAACCCTGTTCCCTGTAGGAGCGAGCATGTCGAGGCGTCGAACCGTCGCGATGGTCGTCAACGATCACGCTGGCTGTCTGAGTGCCCGCGGCGTCCCTGAGTCCATCGCGACGGTTCGACGCCTCGACATGCTCGCTCCTACAGGGGCGTGGGCAGGATGACGATGCGGTGGACTCATGCGATGCTTGCGGCTTTTCCAAGGTCGCACTCCCCATGACTCTCTCCGCGCGCACTATCCGCATTGCCGCCGCCCTGTTGATCGGTCCCGACGGTCGCACCCTCCTTGTGCGCAAGCGCGGTACTCTGGCGTTCATGCAACCGGGCGGCAAGATCGAGGCCCATGAACAACCGGTACAGGCCCTGGCCCGTGAGCTGGAAGAAGAACTGGGCTTGATCGTCGATCCGGCGCAGGCCGCTTTCCTGGGACAGTTCTCGGCGCCTGCGGCCAACGAGCCGGGTTTTGTCGTGCAGGCTGAACTCTTTCAACTGTCGATTGACGCCGACGTGACACCGGCGGCGGAAATCGAAGAGGTGTGCTGGATCGACCCGGCCACCGAGAGCGGACTGACATTGGCGCCATTGACACGCGACTGGATCCTGCCGTTTTATCGAGCCTCACTGATCGCCTGATCACTCACGGACCAAGGACCGTTCCCATGATCCCGCTTCACGATTTGCTGATCTTCGCCGCTGCCGCGCTGCTGATGGTGCTGACGCCGGGGCCGAACATGATCTACCTGATCTCACGGTCGATCTGCCAGGGTCGCAAGGCTGGGGTCACGTCCCTGCTCGGTGTGGTGGCCGGGTTTTTCGTGCACCTGTTCGCTGCCGCAGCGGGTTTGACGGCGGTCTTTCTCGCCGTGCCGATGGCCTATGAAGTGTTGAAGTGGGCCGGTGCGCTCTACCTGTTGTGGCTGGCATGGCAGGCCGTCAAGCCGGGCGCGCGCTCGCCGTTCGAGGCGCAGCAGTTGCCGCCCGACTCTGCGCGCAAGCTGATCAGCATGGGGTTTCTGACCAGTGCGCTGAACCCGAAGATCGCGGTGTTCTACCTGTCGGTGTTCCCGCAGTTCATCTCGCCAGAGCATGGCTCGGTGTTCACCCAGAGCATCCTGCTGGGCCTGACCCAGATCGGCGTCAGTTTCAGCGTCAACCTGTTGATCGCGTTGTTCGCCGCGGGCATCGCGTCCTGGTTCGTCAATAACCCGACCTGGCTATCGGTGCAGCGTTACTTCATGGGGTTCGTGCTGTCCGGGCTGGCGGTGCGGTTGATGCTGGAGCAGCGCAAGGCCGCGTGATCAACAGCGTTCACGCGGTCATTTGACGGCACTGACACCGTCCAGGGTCGAGAACGAAGTGTCCTTGGCTGTCAGCAGGAAATCGCGCATGTACGGCGCATCCAGCATGTCAGTGCGCACCGCCGCGTACAACGTGGCAAACAATCCCTTCTCGCCCAGGCGCTTGGCCTTCACGTAGCCTCGCGCACTGTATTCATGCAGCGCCCAGTGCGGCATGCCGCACACGCCACGGCCGCTGGCGACCAATTGCATCATCATCACCGTCAGTTCCGAGGTGCGCACCTGCGCCGGCTCGATGTCGGCCGGTTCCAGGAAGCGGGTGAAGATGTCCAGCCGATCACGCTCCACCGGGTAGGTGATCAAGGTCTCCGTGAGCAGGTCTTCAGGGACGATGTACCCCTTGCTCGCCAGGCGATGCTGGTTGGCGACCGCCAGCATGGCTTCATAAGTGAACAGCGGCACATAGGTAATGCCGGCGATCTCCAGCGGATCGGACGTGACCACCAGGTCCAGGTCGCCACGGGCGAGGGCGGGCAGGGGGGCAAAAGAGAAGCCCGATGCCAGGTCCAGTTCGACTTCTGGCCAGGCGTCGCGGAACTGGTCGATGGTTGGCATCAGCCACTGAAAGCAGCTGTGGCATTCGATCGCCATGTGCAGACGTCCTGCGGTGCCACCGGCCAGCCGCGCGATGTCGCGCTCGGCGCCGCGCAGCAACGGCAGGGTCGCGTCAGCCAGTTGCAGCAGGCGCAACCCGGCGCTGGTGAACCGCACGGGTTTGGTCTTGCGCACGAACAGGGGCATGCCCAGGCGTTCTTCCAGTTCCTTGAACTGATGGGACAGCGCCGATTGCGTCAGGTGCAGGCGGTCAGCCGCATCGACCAGGCTGTCGGCTTCGCGTAGGGCGTGCAAGGTTTTCAGGTGACGGATTTCAAGCACCGGGGGCTCCATGAACAAAACTTGATGTCAGTGCGGACATGTTGAGTTTGTCTCATGTTGGGTGGGTCTGTCGAATTTCTCCGACGATGCACTTCACCTTGTAGGAGCGACGTCGCTCCTACAAGGGCAGGGTCACAGCGTTTCAAAATACGGCAACACCGCCGACTTCTTGCCGATGTCGGCGTATGGCAAGTCGGCATTGTGGGCGTGGGTCAGGAAGCGGTGTTCCGGCAGTTTCAAATGAGCTTTCTCGAAGGCACTGAACGCCGCCGAAGCCTTGGCGTAGTGAAAATGTGCATACCACACCACTTTTTCAGGCGTTTGCGACAGGTCCCAGATTTCGTACTCCTGCATATGATCGGTGCGACCATCGCGACGTTTGCCGAGGTTTTTCATTGGGCTCACCTTGCGCACTTCGACCACGCCCTGGCCGATCAGATCTTCAAGCATGCCGTCAGTAGGGGCTCGGGTCTTCAACGACTGGCGGGTTCGCAGTGCGCGCCCGGTGGCGGTCAATTCAGCGGCCTTATCCCTGAGCTGGGCGATGAGAGCGTTTTGCGGCGCCAGCTCTTCGATGCTGCGGGCGCGCAGGGTCAGTTCGTTGGCTTCGCTGAGCATCATGTGTTCCAGGTCGACCGGCAGCATGTCCTGGGACGCGTAGGACTGCACACGTGTTTCGTAGGCGGGTTGTGCGTTGAGGCGTTTGCGCGCCTCTGTCACTAGCGATTCCAGGCTCCTGGGTGCGGGTGAAGCCAGTTGTGGTTGCGGGTTCAAAAGGCGGGATTTACCGTCGGAGGCCGGCTCCCAGATTTCCACGCGGCCGTCCTGCCCGGTGAGGGTGTACTGGCGCTGACCCGTTGCCGGTTCCGTGCGCTCGGTACCGATCAACCATTGATCGTTTTCGGTCAAAAACACCTTTTTCGTGCGCTGGCCGGATGGCGCGGCGGGCGGTGATAGGTCGAGGCCCTTTCGTGCGCGCTCGGTCATTTTTTCCAGGGCATCCAGCAGGGGGGAGACGGCTTCCAGATGGAAGTGCTGCGGATAACTGGCAGTCCAGGCTTTCATGTCGCGGCGGAACTGACGGTACTGTTCGATGCAGTCCAGCAGGATTTGGTTGCGCTGCGCCCGAGTGGCGGTCACCTCCGGCAGGCTGAACTGCGTGAACAAGGCCCGGTCGACCCGGGCGCGTTTGAGTTGGGTCTGGTTTTGCAGGAGGAACCACGACAGATCGCTGGTGCTGTCGTAACGGGTCACGCTTTCCAGCAGATGTCCGGTTCGCAGGTACAAAATGTTCGACTCGCTCAAACGCGTGTTCAGTTCGTTGACTTGCGCGGTCATCTGCGCCCTGTCGCTGCCCAGGGTGATGCGTTGATACCAATGATTAAGATCGCCCCGGCGGGCCTCGATCGTATCGAACGACTTGAGGATATCCAGGCGCAGTTTCCTGATGTCCTCCAGCAGCACCAGCCGCTTCGTGAGCGCTTCCACCGGTGTCGCATCCAGCGTTTCCGTCAGGTCGTCGGCGCGGTCCAGCAGCGGTTGCACCCGATGATTGTCGAAAATCAGACGGCGCCTGTAGCGGTCGGTCAGCAGCAGTGCGCCGTTGCTCTGAAACTCCACCAGCACCCGGCGCTTGTTGCCGTGAGTGAGAGGCAGCAGTTCGGCGAGTGTCTGATAGTACCTGTTGCCCAGTTCAATATCGGCGATGCAGGCCGCTTCGGCAGCGTCCATCAAGGCCGGAACACGCTCCGGGCTGGCGTCGTATGCCGCCAGCCTGGCATCCGTGTGTTTGACCTGGGCATCGATTTTCAGGGCGATGGAGTCGGCGGTCTCGGTCAACTCATGGTGGCGACGGAACGTCCGGTCGACCCACCAGCGCGGCAGCCGTTGGCGAATCGCTTCAGGCCATAACGGGTCCAGCGCGCTGGCCAGGTGCCCGGGCAGGTTTCCGCCGCCCCGGCCGCCACCCTCGAAGGTCGTGCCGTAGACCCCGAACCAGGTGTCCCAGCGCCCCGATTCATCCAGGGCAATCGGCTGTTGGTAGGTTTTTCGACTGTTGCCGAGCAGACGCCACTGACGCGAGTGGTTGCTCAGTTGCACCTGGAAAATGCGGCCCTGACGCACGATGAAATCGCCGTCGGCGTGCCGATAGACATGGCGGTAGAGGCCGTGGGTAGCCGGTTGCACTGGCCACAACGAGATCGGGCGTTCGTATTCGTAGCCGGCGAAGCGGGCCGCCAGATGGCGCTCGTGGCGCGTTGATGGTGCGGACCATGCGGCTTTTCCAGCAGTCAGTGCCCGCAACTGGCGAGCACGGGTCAGTTGCCGGGCCGCCGGCGCGAGCGAAGACACGGCTGCCTCGCCCGGAAGCAGGTCCATGGCGGCGTCGATCAGGCAAAGCAGCACCGTGCGCAACTGCGCGACACCGTCACCGACCTCACCGCGCAGAAACGCGACTGTTGCCTGGTTTGCCGCCGTCCAGGCGTCGTAGAGGGCAATGGCGGTGCCGACGAAAGGCAACATGCCCAAGGCCATTTTTATGTAGTTGAAGGCGCGCGGGCCTTCCAGCGCATAACGCTCCAGTTGCAGGGTGGCGTTGGAGCGAGACGTGTCGCGATGGGCGATGATCAGCCGTCCCATATGGGCATCGAGCAAATGTGCAGCTAACGAGGTGGATGCCGGCCAGGGCGTTCCGATGCCGATCATTGCATCGAAGTGCCTGAGCGACGCTTCATTGATGCGGCTTTCATGCGCCCGGACATCGCCCTGCAATGCGCGGCCGGCGAGGTACTCAAGCATCCTGTCTTGCAGGCACAGGTTGAACAAAGCCTTGCGCGCAATTTCCAGGTTGTCATAGCGGCGCAGGAATTGACCATCGGGACTGTCAGGCAAGTACAGTAACGTCGTGCCGCTGACCTGTTCCTGAATAAACGTTACGCCAGACAAGGTCACCGGACCTTCATCGGGTGTGTCCTTGCCGCCCACCGTCAGGCGCGCTGGCAGCAGGACAATACGTCGGTCATCGACGCGCCAGTCCGCCGGGGTGCTGGCGTCGATGGCAATGCCCAGAATGGTGAGATCGTCACGATTGATCTGTTTCTGCAGCCGCGCGCATTCGCCCTGCAACTTGAGCATCAATCGCCAGGGTTCGATCAGGCATTCGCGGCGGTGCTCGCGTACGAACGATGTTTCACTGGCCGAGCCCCTGAAAGCTTCGATGATCCGTCGTTCGTAGGCGTTGGGCAGGTCCAGCTCGGGGATGACTTTGCGCAGGTAAGTGGGCGTTAAACCGTTGAGCAGGCGCACGCGTTCCTTGTCATCGTCGGCGGTGATTTGCCGGTGCATCAGCACCATGCGCTGTGACAAGGGATCCTGTTGCACCGACTGCTTGCTGTCGATATTGAGTTGCGCCAACGCTTCGAGCGACATCCTGCTGCGCTGGGGGCTGGCGACCATGACGGAGGTCGGCACCGGTCCGGTGGGGCCTGCGCTGTAGCGTGTCTCCCAGGTGACGGCATCGGGGATATCCAGTTGCACATCAAAAGCGCCCTTGAGCGAGAAGTCTTTGCGCAAACGGGCTTGCAGGTGTTTACGGGTGAACTGGTTGCGCGGTTCCAGAGCGATCGTCAGCAGCTCGTGGCTGTGGGCCATCGCCGGCAGGTAGGCCTCGATCAGGGCTTTGAGTTCACCGCGATCAGCCATCGACAGCTTGTCGAGCCAGTCGGGCAAATGGGCGGCGAGCGCGACGCTGCGATCCTGTTCAAGCCGATGCGCCCACACCAGGTTTCGGGCCGCGTCCACGGGCACCTGCAAGGCTGCCAGGGCGTTGGCGCGCAGTGATTGCAGTTGTTCGGCACGCTGCGGTGCATCGTCGGCGATGGCCCTGGCCCCTGTTTCGAAGTCGCTGGTCAGTTGTTTCAGGCCGTGTTCCAGCGCGTCGCCGCTGAGGGGGTGTACGTGCAAGGCGGCAACCTTGTCCTGTGGCGCGATCTTGAACATCACGCGCTCCAGCTCGCGACGATTGGCGAAACGTTGCAGACCGCCGCCGGCTCCGGGCCAGTAAAGCAACACGCTGTGGGGCGAATCGGCATCGGCGAGCGCGGCAGCCACGGTGACGATGAATGCACCGTGCAGGGCATGAGTCGTTTGCTCGTCCGTCACTTTTGCCACGCTCAGGCTGGCGGATACCCAACCGGTGTCGGCAGCGTCGAGCACGGCCAGCAGTTGCCTGTATTCATCTTCATCGAGTTGTTTGAGCGCCCGTTGCAGGGAGGCTTCGGCCTTCAGCCCGGCCCTGTGCGCATCGAGCAGCGCCGTGAACGTGCGGTCGAAGTTGGCGGGGCGCGGATGCTGAAGCAAGGCTGCCGCAGCCGCGTCCGCATCCAGCTCGGCCTTCTCCAGGGTTTGCTGCGCATCGTGCAACGGTTGCAGGTCCGCACCATCGCCCATCGCCTGGATCAAGGCGTCGAGCGCATTGCGTTGCCGGTTTAATGCGGTCTCGCGCACGGACCACGGGATGTCGGCGTACAGGCTGCCGAATAGCGGCTGTTCGTCGCCCTGCGATTGCGAGGTTTCGAGCCGGGGCGGTGAGGCGATGACGGGGCTGTTGCGGCGCTTGGGGTATGCCTCGTCAGACAGGGCCAGGGTGCCGTTGCGCAATGCGTTGACCTGCGCCTGTTGATAGTGGGCGAACAGGTCGCTGGCGCCAACGCTCATCGGGTCGAGGTGTGCGGTGTATTCGATGCGCAGGTTACCGCTGGGCAGGCCCTGCGGCACCAGTGCCTGGCGAGCCAGCCATTGCTCCAGGGCGCTGCGCTGTTCGAAGCTCGCAATCGCAATGGGCCGGCTGGGCAGATACAGCAACAGGCCGCCATCCGTCGATTGCTCGAGGCTGATGACCCAGGCGCCGGTGAGTTTGATGCGGCTTTGATTGCTGAGCACCAGTGCCAGTTGTTCAGCCCGAATGGGTTGGGGGTTGGGTGTGGATTCGCCGGAATCGATGATCGACAGCAGCGTCTGGTGCTGCTGCGCGCTGATGGTTCTGTGGGCGAAGGACCAATCGGCAGCCGCCTCGACATGCTGACGGTAGAGCTCGATCGCCCGTGATTGCCGCGAGACCGCTGTGCCCGCAGCGCGAGCACTCCAGAAGTCGCGCCAGCATTCGTTGAGGACCTGCTGTGGGTCGGTCTTTGGTTGTGTGAGCACGCGCGCGTTTATGTCGTGGCTGGTCGGTACGCTGGCGGCCAGTTCTCCCAAGCCCTCGGCGCTGTCACGCCAGCGCCTTAGAGCGCTGAGCATCAAGCGTTCGTCATGATGCCGGGGCAGGGGTGAGGGCGTCGGGAGGGCGAGCAGTTCGGGAGTGGGTAGATTGGGCAGGCGTCTATCAATCATGGGGCTTGGCTCGGTGGGGGCGGGATATCCGCCGTGAGCGAGCCATTTAAGAAAACCTCTGGCGGGCGTTGGCACTACATAGTTATGACGGCAGGCGCAGACGCGCAGACGACCGCTGGGCAATTTTCATCAAACTGTCACGCAACTGTGGCAGCGCGCTTGAACGAACTTCATCAGACTCGCGCTCTACTGGGGTTCTGCGTTTCGGTGTTTTTTCATGTGTGCACGTTTTTTTTCCACCGCGGTTTTTGTGGCCGCGTTGTTGTTCGGCCTGCCATCTCTGGCGGCGTCTCGATGCGATGTCAACGTTGCGACCGAACGGGTCGATCTGGCGCAGGTGAGCCTGGCGTACCAGAGCATCGGTCGTGCCTCGGACCCCGCGTTGCTGCTGGTGATGGGCCTGGGTGGACAGTTGATTCACTGGCCGGATGAGGTGGTGGTTGCGCTGTGCCAGCAGGGGTTTCGGGTGATTCGATACGACAATCGCGATGTCGGGCTCTCGACCTGGCGTCAGGCGCCCATCGACGCCAACCTGACCTTTGAAGTGCTTCGCTACAAACTGGGCCTGCCGGTGGCGGCACCGTATTCGCTGACGGACATGGCCGACGATGCGCTGGGCCTTATGGATGCCCTGCACATCGAACAGTTCCACGTGTTGGGTGCGAGCATGGGTGGGATGATCGCCCAGCACATGGCGGCCATGGCGCCGCAGCGGGTGGAAAGCCTGACCTTGATCATGACCACCTCCGGCGCCGAAGGCCTGCCGGCACCGAGTGCAGCGCTGGTGCAATTGCTGTCGCGTCGTGGCGCACCGAATCGCCAGGTCGCGCTGGAGCAACAGGCCGATTTGCTTGCGGCACTGGGCAGCCCGACGGTGAGCGATGATCGCCAGGCCTTGTTGCAGCAGGCGGCCGTGGCCTATGACCGTGCCTTCAACCCCGAAGGCGTGAAACGCCAGATCATGGCGATTCTCGCCGAACCGAGTCGGGTGGCGCTGCTCAATCAGTTGCGCGTGCCGACGCTGGTGGTGCATGGCACGGCCGATCCGTTGCTGCCGGTCATGCACGGGGTGCATCTGGCCGCGCATATCCAGGGCAGCCAGTTGCGCCTGATCCCCGGTCTGGCCCATCGCTTCCAGGAAGCCTTCAAGGCGCCGCTGTTGGCGGCAGTGTTGCCGTACTTGCAGGCGCATCGCGAGGACACCTCGCATTGGGCGCAGATTACCGCAACGCAGCCACTGTCTCTGTAGGAGCGAGCTTGCTCGCGATGCGGTGTGTCAGAAACACTAATGCCCACTGACACACCGCCATCGCGAGCAAGCTCGCTCCTACAGGGGAGCCGGGTGTATGTTTGGACTTTGCCCCCTGCGAGGTCCGTGATGAGCACTCCCCTGAAAATCGATTTCGTCAGCGACGTGTCCTGCCCCTGGTGCGTCGTCGGCCTGTACGGCCTGACCCGGGCCCTGGAAGAGCTGGGCGATGAAGTGCAGGCCGAGATCCGCTTCCAGCCGTTCGAACTCAATCCGAAGATGGGCGCCGAAGGGCAGAACATTACCGAACACATCAGTGAAAAATATGGCTCCACGCCCGAACAATCGCAGAAGAATCGCGAAATGATCCGTGCCCGTGGCGCCGAGGTCGGGTTTGCCTTTCGCACGGATGGCAACAGCCGCATCTACAACACCTTCGACGCGCACCGCTTGCTCTACTGGGCCGGGCTGGAAGGGTTGCAGTTCAATTTGAAGGAAGCGTTGTTCAAGGCGTATTTCAGCGACGGCGGCAATCCGTCCGACCACGGCCAGTTGGCTCTGATCGCGCAAAGTGTCGGCCTCGACGCGCAACGGGCCGAAGCTATCCTGGCTTCGGATGAGTACGCGGGCGAGGTCCGCGAAGAAGAACAACTGTGGTTGTCCCGAGGGGTGAGTTCGGTGCCGACGGTGGTGTTCAACGGCCAATACGCGGTTACGGGTGGGCAGCCAGTGGAGACGTTCGTCGGGGCGATTCGTCAGATCATCAGTGAAGCGCAGACGAACGCCGACCGCTGATCCCGAGAGGTTGAAAGAAAATATGTCAATGTGCCACTATTGAGGGATGCCGTCGCTGCCGATACAGACAGCGACGTTTTCAATTCATAGGGATTTGATTCATGACCTTTCACGCTTTTCGTACGTGGGCGGCGCTCACTTTGCTCGCCTGCCTGACCCTCACCGGTTGCGCCAACATTCAACCCCCAGTGCCACTGGATCAACAATTCTGGGATGCCAAGGAGCCGACCGTCGGTGTGGCCATCACGGTAGTGCCACCGCCAGTGCTGGCCCTGACCGGCAACCAGGGGATTCTCGATTACGCCATCAACAAGGGCGTGAACAGCAAGCTCAGTGACAACGTCGAAAAATGGCAGGTGCGCGACCTCAACACGTTGCCCGATGTCATCGTCGCCAAGCTCGAGGCCAAGGGCTACAAGGTCAAACGCATCAACGAGCCAGTCAACCTGGAGTCCTACAAGAAAATCAGTTTCCGTGAAGGTTATACCGTGCGCGACCTGACCCCGCTCAAGGCCACCTACGGCGTTGATCGGTTGTTGCTGGTAAACGTCTTTGCCACTGGCGCCACCCGCAGCTACTACGGCTTTGTGCCGACCAGCGTACCGATGGCCCAAGTGACCGGGCAGGGCATGGTGGTCGATCTGGCGGACAACAAGCTGCTGTGGTTCAAACCTTTTGCCGTGGTGCAAGCCGCCCAGGGCGAGTGGGACGAGCCGACCTATACCAACCTGTCCAACGCCTTCTACCAGGCCATGGATACCAGCCGTCAGCAAATGATCACGCCGTTCGAACAATGAACGGTTCGTTGCGCGTAGTGGCGGCATCGCTGCTGTTGATGCTGGCCGGGTGTGCGCAGAAACCGGCCCCTGAAGCCGGTTTCCGCTCCCAGGGTGCAGCGCCCTATGTCCAGGCCCACGGGCTGAAAGTGGACCTGCAACTGCCACAGGCATTTGTCGGGGCCAGCACGGTGATCGATGCCAAGGTGGCACAGGATGCCGCGTCTTCGAGCCACAACCTGATCGCCAACTCCGGCAACACTGCCGGGTTGGCCGGGCTGCTTGTGGCGAGCCTGATCAACACCCAGATGGGCAGCGGCAGCTTGCAGCGCGATGCAGAAAATGTGGCGTTGAAGGAAGCGCGGCCGATGGCCGATCTGCTGGCCGGCGTGCCATTGCAGGAGCGCTTGCAACAGCGTTATCAACAGGCATCGCAAGTGGCCGGGTTGAAGCAGGGCGAGGGCGCCGTCACCGCGCGGCTGCTGATTGAGCCCAAGCTGATGCTGACCCCGGACCGTGGCAGTTTCATATTGGTCAATCAGGTGCAGGTCCAGGACATCGCAGGTTCCGCGCTGTACCGCATGCGCATCGAAGTGGCCAGCCAGCCGATCCGTCGTTGCGGCAAGCAATGCATCGACGACGGCAGCCTGGAACTGGCCAAGGTCACGGCGGTGCTCGATGAGTGCATCGACGAGTCCATGCGCGTTCTGGCCGCCGATCTGATGCTGCCGGCGCCACCGGAGGCCGCCCAGGAAACCCTGCGCTATGTGCTGGATGGTCAGCGGGTGGTCGAGCGCGGTTATCAATTGGCCAACCAGGGCAGTTATTGGCGCTACCGCAACCTGTATGGCGCGGTGAAGTCGGTGCCGGTCCCCTTTGAAGATGCACTGACCCAGGCGCAGTTGCAGAAGGTGTACGGGCGGTAATCCGGGCCGTTTCCAGGTCGAGCCTGGAAACGGCCCTCGCTGTCAGCGCACGATCTTGTCCACATGAATGCCAAGTTTTTTCAAGCGATACCAGAAACTGCGCTCGGTGATCCCGATCAATTGCGCAGCGGCAGCCTGCACGCCGTTGCTCTGTTGCAACGCCGCGAGAATATAGGCCTTTTCCACTTCCGCCAGGGCCGTGTCGAGGTCGGCTGGCACGCCGTTGGCGTCGGCAAGCGGCGCGCTGTTGCCCAGCGTTTGTGTGGCGAACAGATAGGCCGGCAGGTCGTGTTCTTCGATTACCGCACCGGACGCAACGATGGTGGCGCGCTCCACGCAGTTTTGCAGCTCGCGGATATTGCCCGGCCACGAATAATTGGCCATGGCCTGCAACGCCTCTGCGCTGAAGCCAGTGAAACGTTTGCCCGCGGCGGCGCCCAGGGTATTGGCAAAGTGCCGGGCCAGCGAGGCAATGTCCTCGACCCTTTCACGCAGGGCTGGCAACGGGATGGGGAAGACGTTGAGACGGTAATACAGGTCCTCGCGAAACTCCTTGTTGGCCACGGCGTCCAGCAGGTTTTTATTGGTGGCAGCAATAACCCGCACATCCACCTTGCGTTCGCGGGGGTCGCCCACCGGTTCGATGATCCGCTCTTGCAAGGCACGCAGGATTTTCGCTTGCAGAGCTAGTGGCATTTCGCCGATTTCATCGAGAAACAGGGTGCCCTTGTCGGCTTGCTGGAAGCGCCCGACGCGGTCCGCCACGGCGCCGGTGAAGGCGCCTTTGCGGTGGCCGAACATTTCGCTTTCCAGTAGCCCATCGGGGATTGCCGCACAGTTTACTGCGACGAAGGGTTTGTCGGCGCGACTCCCGTGTTTGTGGATGGCCCGGGCGACCATTTCCTTGCCGGTCCCGCTTTCGCCGGTCAGCAGGATGGTCGCGCTGCTTTCGCGCACCGAGTCGATCGCTTGGCGCACCCGGCGAAAACTCGGGCTGTCGCCCACCAGGCTGTCGATCTGCTGATGTTCGTCGAGTTCGGCGCGCATGCGCTGGTTGTCTTTGAGTATGTCGCGGAATTGCAGGGCCTTGCTGACCGTGATGTCCAGTTCATCGATGTCGAACGGTTTGGCGATGTAGTCGAAGGCGCCGTTGCGCATTGACTGCACAGCATTCTTCACCGTGCTGTAGGCGGTCATGACGATCACCGGTAACTGCGGGTAGCGAGTCTTGATTTCCGCCAGCAGTTGCGGGCCATCCATGCCGGGCATGCGCCAGTCGCTGATTACGAGGTCGATGTCCTCGCTCTCCAGTACCTTGAGGGCGTGCAGACCGTTGCCCGCGGTGAATACCGTGATCTCACCCTGGCCCAGGGCCGAGGCCAGCAGGTCGCACAGCTTGGGCTCGTCGTCGACCACCAGTACGTTATGCGTCATCACGACCCTCGTCGAATGCTTCACTATTGGCCGGAATGTACAGGCTGAAGGTGGCGCCGGCATCTTTTTCGCTGACGCATTCGATGTGCCCGTCATGGTTTTCCATGATCGAATACACCTTGGCCAGTCCGAGTCCGGTGCCGGAGGCCTTGGTCGTAACGAACGGGGTGAACATCCGTTCGAGCATGTCGGCCTCGATGCCCTGGCCGGTGTCGCTGATGCTGATGACAGTGTAGTGCTGGTCGCTACTGATACCCAGGGTCAGGCGGCCGCCCTCGGGCATGGCGTCGATGGCGTTGACGATCAGGTTCAGGCCGGCCTGCTTGATTTGCCGAAGGTCGGCATACAGGGTCGCGCCAGGGGCCCTGTCGTCGATCTGCACGGCGATGTTGTGGCTGGCCAGTTCCGGGGCGCAGAACCCGGCCAGCTCATCCATCAGTGGCCGTGCCAGTTGCGTGGAGCGCATGGGTGCGCTGGGTTTGGCGAAGTCGAGAAAGTCGGTGATCAGGTCGTTGATACGACTGACTTCGCTGACCACGTATTCCAGGTGTCGTTTGTCGGTCTGCGGCAGGTCGGCCCGCCGGTGCAGCAGTTGCGTCGCGGTCTTGATGATGCCCAGCGGGTTACGGATTTCATGGGCCAGGCCCATCGCGACTTCGCCCAGCGCGTGCAGGCGGTCGCGTCGCCGTAACTGCGATTCCAGGTGTTGCAACTCGCCGAGGCGTTCGCTCATGTGGTTGAAGGTACTGCTCAATTCCGCCAGTTCATCGCCACCGCTGACGGGCAGGCGCTGGCGATAGTCCCCGGCAATGACCGCCTGTACGCCCTTGGATAGCCCACGCAACGGCTTGGTCAGGCGCTGCGAGACCAGCCAGCCCACCGCCAGCGAGGCCGCTGTGCTGAGCAGGAAAATCAGGATGAACAGGTTGCTTTGGTTCACCAGCCCGACCAGGGTGGAGTGGCGCAGCAGGCCGCTGAAGACCACGCCCTGCAGCTCACCGTTTTCATTGAGAATCGGCCGGTAGATGCCGCTGTAGCGGCTGGTGGATTGTTCAATGGGTTGCTTGCTGCTACGCAGCAATTGTTCGATACCCTTGGGCACGCTGGCCGGGTGATCCTCGAAGCGCTGGGTGGAAAAAATTTCCGACAGCTCATCACCCCTGGCCAGGTACAGGCGCAGGTCCAGGGAATGCACATCGGCAACGCTGGTCAGGAAACTGTCGTCCAGGTAGGTGCCGATGATCAGCTTGTAGTCGACGTTGTCCTGTTCCGTTTCGAAGGTCGAGATCACGGTGCCGGTGGCCACGCCCCCCACTTGCAGTGTCTGCAGCACGGCCTTGGGTGCCGTGCTGATCTGCCGCACGATGTCGTCCGCGGCGTTGCTGAACATCACTTTGCGATCGCTGTTGCGTATCAGTGCCACCACGTCGATGCCCATTGCCCCGGCAATGTCGGTACTGAGCTTGTCGTGGCGCACCGACACCCGATCCGTGGACGGGCGGGTGTAGCGCAGGAACAACTGCGCGACCCTGGCGTTGTCCCGCAGGATTTCGCTGATCTCGTCCTCGACGATCTTGGTCGACTCCTGCAACCATATGCGCACGTTGCTCTCGAATATTTGCGACAGCGTTGTCGCCGCGAGTTCGGCAGCGATCATGGTCGGAATG
The DNA here is from genome assembly GCF_054668405.1 of Pseudomonas sp. S2_C03. NCBI lineage: Bacteria > Pseudomonadati > Pseudomonadota > Gammaproteobacteria > Pseudomonadales > Pseudomonadaceae > Pseudomonas > Pseudomonas sp. S2_C03. The sequence goes on from NZ_CP162766.1 coordinate 265,023, forward strand.
ACGCTGACCAGCCAGAATGCCAACACCAGTTTGCGTTGCAGGCTCCAACCGGAAAGGGCGAAGGGTCGGGTGGTGGCGCGGCGGTCTTTAATGGTCATGTTGACTTATTGCAGCTCACTTATCGCAGCCGCCATGGCCGGGTCGGTACGGTCCGGGCGGATGAAGGGTTTGACCAGGCGCAGAAAGTGATCGAGCACCGGGTTGCGATGACGGAAGAACAGGGTGTTGCCGACGAACGAACAACCCAGACGCAGCTTACTGGCATAGCCTGCCTGACCGCACGCGTAGAGCGTCATACCGTGCTCAATACAGTAGCTGACATTGGTCAACCAGGTACGCATGTAAAGCTGGTGATCGCGGGTGCGATCCAGGTCATGGGCGAAGAACTTGTCGATCATGCGCTGTTGATCCAGCAGGACAAGGTTGAACGCCACCAGTTCATCGTCGACCCAGTAAAGCGCGCACGCAGCCCGCTCACCCAAGTGTTCCAGCACCTGCTGGAAGTAGCCGTCGGGCAGGCGCTCGAAGCTCAGGTCGCTGCGGGCCAGGGTCGCTTCGTACAGCGGCATCATGCGCGGAAGCAGGTCATGTACAGAGCGGCGCCATTCGATGCGCGGGCCCTGTTTGCGCAAGATGCGGCGCAGATCCTTGCGGGTGGATTTGCCAAGGCTGCCCAGGTACGCGTCTACCGAGCCAAATGTGATCGGCAGCTCGGCACCGGGTAAACCGGGCATGCCTTGCAGGCCGGCCGCACGGCATGCCGCGAGCCACTGTGGGTGGAGCTGGGAGGCATCCTTGACCGCGAGCAGGCCGATCCCGGCGCGGTTGGCATCTTCACGAGCGAGGTCCAGCAGGCGAGCGAACAGGGAAGGCCATCGCCCCGCAACAATGTCTGGGGCGATACCGACATGGCATCGCTCGGCCACCGGGGAGCCCAGCGCATACAGATGCACGTCGAACAATCCGGGCCACCATCGCTGCAGCCGTTCAGTCAAACGCTTGGCCGGGCCCTGCACCGTGGTGTCCAGGGAGTAGGCCGTCGTGAACGCCACCGTCGCCGCAATCAGTCGACCCTCTTCGAACAGTGCCAGGTAACGCCATTGAAAGCCTTCAATGCCGGCTTGCTCCACGGCTCGATAATAAGCCCAGTCTTCGAGCTCATCGGGAAAGCAGGCATTCCAGGCGGCGCGATCAATCGCCTCGATGGATGACAGAATTTGCGCGGTGGTCACGTCGCTTCCTTAGTAGGCCAGGCTTGCCGTTTTGCCGTTGGATCACGCCAGTTGCCGCAATGGCTGGGCTGGCATGCATTGGGGTAGGGAGGGCTGAAGGGCGCGATGGTGGTCGATGAAGTCGACACTCAGCTCTACGACGCGGCGGTATTGCAGGTCAACGGTGATCATGTGGTAGCAATCGTCCAGGAGGATCTTTACCACTTCGCCACCCAGCTTGCGTTCCACGTAGTCGGCATTCCAGCGGCTGGTGATGTCGTCTTCGATTGAGTGCAGGACCAGCGCCGGGGTCTTGATGGACGGCATGCGTTTTTTCACTACGGCGTTCATGCGGTGCAATTCGCGCACGGTCACACCCTCCATGGTCAACAGGCCGGCCTGGCTGCTTTCACCCTCTTTCATCTGCCGTTCGACGATGGCGCGCAAGCGTTCATTCTTGATGCCGTAAGGCGGTTTCTCCTCGAAGCGGCAGATGTGCACACCGAACGGAATTTTCATCAGCAGGGGCGTCAGGAACGCCAGCTTGTGAATGCTCCAGCCGTCGTACTTGAGTGTCGTGGAATACATCAGCAGCCCGGCGACTTGTCCGGGATGCTCGGCGGCCACGTACATGGACATCACCGCCCCCATTGACAGGCCGCCGACGAACACTTTGCGGTGACGCGCGCGGATGCCGACGAAGGTGCGGCGCACGCCCTCATACCAGTCGCGCCAGCCGGTGGCCTGCAAATCGGCATTGTTCCCACAGTGCCCGGCCAGGGTCGGCACGTAGACTGTGCACCCGGCCTTGGCCAGGCCCGCGGCCACCCGACGCAACTCCGTCGGGGTGCCGGTGAGGCCGTGGATCAACAGCACCGCGACCTCACCCGAGCCGAGAACGAAACCGGCGTTGCCTTCGCCCATGTCGATCCCGTGTTCGTTCATCGTTTCATCGCTCGTGCCAGCAGGCGGTCGAGCAGGGCGATGCCCAGGTCGATTTCCGGGTAGCTGATTTCCAGGGATGGGGCCAGGGTGATGACGTTCTTGTAGTAGCCACCCACGTCGAGAATCAGACCCAGGCGCCGGCCGTCGATCTCGATGTCGCCCTTCATGCCTTCCTCGACCATGAAGTCCAGGGTGGCCTTGTCCGGTGTAAAGCCATCCGGCGCGCAGATCTCGCAACGCAGCGCGAGGCCCAGGCCATCGACATCACCGATGATCGGGTAGCGCTTCTTCAGGTCCTGCAGGCCTTCGAGGAAATACCGGCCCTTGTTCATGACCATCGCACCGTAGTCCACTTCGCTGGTCATCTTGAACATTTCCAGGCCCACGGCGGTGCCCAGGGGGTTGGAAGCGAAGGTCGAGTGGGTCGAGCCAGGCGGGAAGACTTTCGGGTTGATCAACTCTTCCTTGGCCCAGATGCCGCCCAGGGGGTTGAGGCCGTTGGTCAGCGCCTTGCCGAAGACGATCACGTCGGGCTTGACGTCGAAGTGCTCGATCGACCACAGCTTGCCGGTGCGGTAGAAGCCCATCTGGATTTCATCGACCACCAGCAGGATACCGTGCTGGTCGAGCACGTGCTTGAGTTCGCTGTAGAAGTTCATCGGCGGGATCACGTAGCCACCGGTGCCCTGGATCGGTTCGACATAGAACGCCGCGTATTCGCTGGCGCCGACCTTCGGGTCCCAGACACCGTTGTATTCGGTCTCGAACAGGCGAGCGAATTGCTGCACGCAGTGGCTGCCGTACTCTTCCTTGGTCATGCCCTTGGGTCCACGGAAGTGATAGGGGAACGGGATGAATTGTGCGCGCTCGCCAAAGTGACCGTAGCGGCGACGGTAGCGGTAGCTGGAGGTGATCGACGAGGCACCGAGCGTACGCCCGTGGTAGCCGCCTTCGAAGGCGAACATCAGGCTTTTGCCATTGCTGGCGTTGCGTACCACCTTGAGCGAATCCTCGATTGACTGCGAACCTCCGACGTTGAAGTGCACGCGACCGTCCAGGCCGAATTTCTTTTTGGCGTCCACCGCGATCATTTCCGACAGCTCGATCTTGCCCTTGTGCAGGTACTGGCTGGCGATTTGCGGCAGGGTGTCGATCTGCTGTTTCAACGCGTTGTTCAGGCGTGGGTTGGCGTAACCGAAGTTGACCGCCGAATACCACATCTGCAGGTCCAGGTAGGCCTGGTCTTCGGTGTCCCAGACATAGGAGCCTTCGCAGCGACTGAAAATGCGCGGCGGCTCGATATAGTGGACGGTGTCGCCATAGGAGCAGTACCTGGCTTCCTTTTCCAGGAGGATCTGGTCTTCGGCGGTGGCGATGCGGGTATCAGACATGGTGTAGGGTTTCCTGTGTTTCAGAAAGGGTGTCGGTGTTGAACGAAAGGGCGTTGGCCGAGCGCGCCACTGGCAACCGGGCAAGCAATTGCGGCAGCTCGGCAAAGCGGTCGAAACGTGCGTGGGCGATGCCGTTGCGCTCGCAGTACTCGACCAAGCGGCCCTTGGCGAAGACGAAGTCGGCGGTGGCTGCTACGCACATGTCGGACTGGCCATCGCCGATCACCAACACGCGTTTGCTCCGGGGCGTGGATTTGCATTTGCAGTTGCCGGAGGCGGCGCGGCAGGCATCGCTGGCATAAGGGAAATCGATGCGCCACTGGTTGTGCTCTACCTGGCGCAGGCGGTTGGCGAGTATCGGCAGGAGCGTGACGTAGTTGCGCGACAGGATCCGCGCGATGCCCTGCTCGATGCCGTCGCTTACCACTTCCACGGTGGCGCCCAGGCCGATCACGTGGTCGACGAAGTCGGGAAAATCCGGGTCGATCTCGACGCTGTCAAAGAACTCGAGCAATTGCGCCGGCGTGGCCTTGATCAGCGCAAGCTGGCGGCTGAGGCATTCCCGTGAACCGATAGTGCCTTGCAGCCATTCGTTTTCGATCGTTTCCCAGCTGGGGTCGGCGAAGCGCCCCAGGATGCTGTCGATCACGTCGGTGGGGGTGATGGTGCCGTCGAAGTCACACACGATATGCCAGTCAATCATCTGCATTTACCTGTTGGTCATGGCAGTTGTGGGATGCGCTGTCTGCGCTTGGCAGGGGAGGGAGCAGGGACTGTGCCAAGTGCACCAGACCCAGTAATGGCGGAGGCTGAGCTGTGTTTGGGTGAGGCGCAGCTACAAATTTTGTAGCTTGCTACAAACAACATGAGTGCTTGCGCGAACGGGGCTGTCGGGGGATTGATGCGCGCAGGTTCGGAAGAGGAATGACGTGATGTCGAACAAAATGCGAGCATTGTTGATCGCGCTCAGTTGCCTGGCCGGGGGCGCCCGCGCAGGCGGCATCACCGGTGAGGCGGGCCTGGGCCTGGGGTATCAGCCCCATGACCCGACCGGTAGCCGCTACGAAACGCGGCCTGTGCCTTACCTCGATCTGGGCTTCGGCGATGTCAGCCTGAGCACCGACGATGGCCTGACCTGGAACGCCGTGAACAGCAGCGGACTCAGCGCCGGGCCATACCTCAATTACCTGCCGGGGCGTACCGCGAACCATGAGTTGCGCGGTCTGCGCGATGTGCCGGACATGGCCGAGGCAGGCGGGTTCGTGCAATACGCCCCGGCCGACTTCTGGCGGGTGTTCGCATCGCTCGGCCAGGCCGTCGGCGGTGGCAGCGGCCAGGGCGGAGTGTTCGGCCGGGTGGGCGGCGAGATCGGTTACCCGCTGGGCGCTGGCGTGATTGGCAGCACCAACCTGACTGCGCATTTTGCCGACGCTCAGGGCACCCAGACGTTCTTCGGAGTCAGTGACGGCGAGGCACAGGCCTCGGGCATTCGCGCTTACAACGCCTCGGGCGGCTTGCAGAATGTGGCCCTGACCCAGAGCTTCGAATTCCCGCTGGCCGCCCATTGGTCGCTATTGACCAGTGCCAGCTGGATACACCTGACCCGCTCGGCGGCAGACAGCACCATCGTCAAGACTGTGGGCGATGCCAACCAGGGTCAGGTACAGGCTGCGATTGCCTACAAATTCGACTGATTGTGTGGGGCGGTGAATTGGTCTGGCGTTTGCAAACATCCCTGTCGACCTTACTTCTCCAGGATGTTCTTCATGGCTCGTCCCGCTTATCGCCTGCTTGCCCATTCGCTGTGGGATCTGATTCCCATAGCCTTGGGCCTTGCCCATTTCGCCTTCGTCCTGTGGCTGGTTGCCGCCTTTCCTGCACTGGCGTGGTGGGCCTTGGTGCCGCTGGCACTGGGTTATGCCGTCAGCCTGTCGTGGAGCATCAACAGCATTTCGCACAACCAGATCCACAATGCCTACTTCACTCGCGCCTGGATGAACCGTGCCTTTGACCTGCTGTTGTCGGTGACCATCGGCTTTTCCCAGACGCTTTATCGCGATATCCACAACCGGCATCACCGAGGCAACTCCGACCGGCCTGATGCCTCGGGTAAAACCGTGGACCCGCTGTCGATTTACCAGCGCGGCAAGCACGGGCAACCCGAGAATCCCTGGGCGTACACCTTCCTCAGTTTTTTCCGTGACGACCCCAAACCCATTTTCACCGAGATGCGCCGCAAACACCCGCAGAATGCCCGTTGGGTGAAGGTGGAAATCTACGTGACGGTGTTGTTCTACCTGCTGCTGGCGGCGTACGACTGGCAGGCGGTGCTGGTGTTGCTGCCGTTCTGGTATCTGGGGCAGGCGCTGTCATCGCTCAATGGGTACTACGAGCATTTTGGCGGCAACCCCGATTTGCCCATCGCCTGGGGTGTCAGCGCCTATAGTCCGCTCTACAACCTATTGTGGATGAACAACGGTTATCACGCAGAACACCATTACCGGCCGAAAATGCACTGGACGAAGGTCAAGGCCTTCCACCGGCAAATTGCCCGGGAACAACGCGAGGCGGGCGTTAAAGACATCCCGCTGGCCCATGGGCTGGGTTTCCTCATCAACCATCACGACGCCTGATTGCAATTGTACGAGCGAGCTTGCTCGCGATGGACGCCCGCGGTATCGGGGGCTGCATCGCGAGTAAGCTCGCTCCTACGCAGGGGGGCGGTCAGGTCTCAGTTATCCTCCCCCTCGGCCAGCAGGGCGATGCCTCCCATGATCACCGCCACGCCCATCCAGTGCAGCGCGCTGATCTGTTCACCCAATCCCAGCCACGACCCCAGCAAGACGCCGATGAATACCAGCGAACTCAAGGGAAAGGCCAGCGACAGGCTGCTTCGGCGCAATATCAGCATCCAGACGAAAAACGCGCCGACGTAGCAGCCGACCGCGACCCATACGCCGGGGGTCAGGAGGATGTCCTGCAGCCATTGCAGGGTGAAATCCATTTGTCCCAGTTGGTCGCCGCCGACCTTGGAGGCGATCTGCCCGCCGCTTTCGAGCAAGATCAGCAATGCCCACAACACCAGGGTGCCCAGGCGCCCATGCAGCCAGTGCAGGGCATTGGAGGGTTGTTGCATCATGCGCGCCTCAGACATGGCCGGCACACACGAGCATGACGCCCGCCGTTATCACCAGCGTCCCCAGCCAACGCCGGCGGCTGACGGTTTCGCCCAATACCAGCTTGCCCGCCAGCACCACGCCGCAATAGGCCAATGCCGCGGCGGGGAACAGCAGGCTCAGGGGCGCTCGCGACAGGGCGGCCAGCCAGACGAAAAATTCGATGAAGTAGGCGCCGATCCCGCCCCATAGCATCGGTGCGCTGAGTACCTGGCCCCAGAACAGCCGCAGGCGAAAACCGCCTTCCAGCTGCGGCATCCGGTCCAGGCCGAGTTTGAAAAAGAGCTGGCCAATGACGTCCAGAACAATGGACAGGGCCACCAGTGCAATCACCGTCAAGGTCATGAAAACAGCTCCTCGAACAGTTCGATCAAAGCCTGGTTGGTGCTCGAGTTGCGCAGGATATCGGACTCGCTCCAGCGCTCGGCCGGAGGTTGATCGGTCTTGGCTTCCCAGCGTTTGAACATGTTGCTGAAAGCGGGGCGGGCATATTCCCCGCAGATGTCGATGCCCAGGATGCGTTTGCTCGCCGCCAGCGCGCGCAGGGCCTGCAGCATATGGTACAGGCGCATGCTGCCCTGATCCCAGTTGGTGGCGGCGTCTTCGCTGGCGAGCACGTCCTTGTCGATGGTGATCCACACCGCTGCGGTCGGCAGGTCGGCGATCAGGGCGTCGAGGAATCGTGACCAATCCAGTGTCGACAGGTTGCGCCAGTGCAGCATGTTTTCCTGCTGCCGGTGCCCGGCACCGTCGCCGATCCGTCCCCAGACCTTCGAAGGCGGATGCTGCCAGGGGAACAATTGCAGGGTACCGCGCTTGAGCGCGCCGAGGTTGCCTCCCTTGCATTGCGGGTTTTGCAGGTCATCGCTGCATGGGCCCAGGGTGACGATCCGGCGGACGTTCGGCAGCTTGAGGGCCTGATTGACCCACGAGCCGCAATGGCGGCGCGGCGCAAACCTCACCCAGTCGGGGTGATTGTCGAAATGAATAAGGCTGATTGGCTCGGGCAGGTCGCTCAGGAACGCCGGGGTCAAGTGGTGATAGTCACCGGAGCCGATGAAGAAAATTTCCGGGGCCGGGCCGATGTGCCGGGGCCGTTGTTGCAAGCGTTCGGCGAAGCGGCGCCAAGTGCGTTCGCTGGACCAGAGCCGCAGTTTCGGGCCGAGGTCGAGCAGGTCCAGACGCCTGGCGCGACCGCTTTCGAGCAGTCGCGCGATCGGCGCCTGGGTGGTCAGGCTATGGTCGAGATCTAGAATGTTCAAGGTTGTGATTACCCTGGCAGACCCATCCAGACACCGGCCTCATCCATCATGAGGGCCGGCCGGGCGGGTTTTTCGGGGTAAATGCAAGGGGCGGGCCAGCGTTTGTGTCAGGCGTGCACCCGAACCCACACGCTGACCAGCAACGTCGCCGCCATCAACCACGCCACAGCTGCCACCGCCAGCGACGCTTCCAGGCGCATGCGGTCGACCATCACGTACAACGTCGCCAGGTAGATGAAGTACGGAATGATCGACCACATGCCAAACACGATGGTGATCTTCAGGTCGTCCACCGAACGGCCCTTGCCGACGATGTAGTGTGCGATCAGCGCGAAGGTCGGGAACAGCGGTACCAGGCCCGCGATGTAGTAGTTTCGGGTCTTGGCCAGGGTGGCGAGGATCACCACCACCGCTGCGCCCAGGGTCGCTTTGAGAATCAGGTCCATCAGTGGCTCAGTCCGTACTTTTTCACTTTGTCGAACAAAGTGGTCTTGGCCATGCCCAGTTCCAGGCTGGCCTGGGTCAGGTTGCCGCCACTGCGTTGAAGGGCCTCGCCCAACAGATTGCGCTCGAAGGCTTCCACCGCCTCGGCGAAGGCCAGGCCCTGGGTGCTGCCGCTGGGGCCGGCCTTCTTGAAGGCGGGCAGGCCGAGGGCGAACCGTTCGGCGACGTTGCGCAGCTCACGCACGTTGCCTGGCCAGTCGTGGCTCATCAGGTGCGACAGGGTCTGGTTGTCCAGTTCCGGTGCGGCGCGATCGAAGCGCAGGGAGGACTGCTGCAGGAAATGCTCGAACAGTTGCAGGATGTCTTCGCGGCGCTCGCGCAGCGGTGGCAGTTCCAGGGTGACCACGTTGAGGCGGTAATACAGGTCGCTACGAAAATCGCCAGCGCGGCTCAAGTCGTCGAGGTCGCACTTGGTGGCCGCAATTACCCGGCAATCCACCGCTACGCTCTGGTTCGAGCCGAGGCGTTCCAGTGTGCGCTCCTGCAATACTCGCAGCAGTTTGATCTGCAAGGGCAGCGGCATGCTTTCCACTTCGTCGAGGAACAGCGTGCCGCCATCGGCGTGTTCGATCTTGCCGATGCGTCGTTTGCCGGCGCCGGTGAAGGCATTGGCTTCGTGGCCGAAAATTTCGCTTTCGAACAGGTTCTCCGGCAGCCCGCCACAGTTCAAGGCGACGAATTGCCGGGTGTGTCGGCGACTGAAGTCATGCAGGCAACGGGCGACCAGTTCCTTGCCGGTGCCGGTCTCGCCTTCGATGAGCACGTTGGCCGAGGTGTCGGCGACGTTGGCGATCAGCTCCCGCAGGTTCTGCATGGCGGGCGAGCGGCCGATGATCCGACCTTCGAGCGAGTCGCGCTCCGCCAATTGCCGACGCAGTGACGACACCTCCCGTGCCAGGCTGCGTTGCTCCAGGGCGCGGCGGGCCACGTCCACCAGGCGTTCCGGGGAAAAGGGCTTCTCCATGAAATCGTAGGCGCCTTTTTGCATCGCGCCGACGGCCATGGAGATGTCGCCGTGGCCGGTAATCAGTACCACGGGCAAGCTTCGGTCACGCGCCTTGAGGCGGGTCAGCAGTTCGAGGCCATCGATGCCCGGCAGGCGAATGTCACTGATGACGATGCCGGCAAAGTTTTCGCCGACCCGCTCCAGGGCGTCCTCGGCGCAGGTCACGCCGATGCAGGGAATGTCCTCCAGGCTCAGCGCCTGCTGGCAGCCGAGCAGCACATGGGGGTCGTCTTCGACGATCAGCACACTAAGGTCGTTGTTCATATTGGCTCGGCAGGAGTAGGGCTTACCAACGGTAAACTGAGGACGAAACTGGTGCCACCACTGGCCGGATGCTCGACATCCAGGTGCCCGCCGGTGGCAGCTGCCAGGCTGGCGGACAGGGTCAGGCCAAGCCCGAGGCCCTGTTCGCCGGGTTTGGTGGTGAAAAAAGGTTCGAACAGGTGCTTGCGTGCATCGATGTCGATGCCGTGACCGTTGTCGCGCACACGCAGGCGATATTTGCCTTCCAGCGCTTCACCTTCCAGCCACAGCTCCGGCAGCGGCTGGGCCAGCATGGCGTCGAGGGCGTTGCCGATCAGGTTGACCAGGATCTGCTCCAGGCGGGTCTGGTCGATCTGCACCTGTACGTCTTCAAAGTGCCGATGCACTTGCAGGTGAGCGCTTTCGACGCGGGTACCCAGCAACTGCAACGCCGCATCCACGCCTTTGCCGAGGCAGGCCTGGCCTTGGTCGTCACCGCGCCGGGCGAACGAGCGCAGGCTGGCGGTGATGCGCCCCATGCGGTCGATCAGGTCGTTGATGGTCTTGAGGTTGGTGCTCGCGACGTCCAGTTGGCCACGCTCCATGAAGCGCACGGTATTGCCGGACAAGGTCCGCAGCGCCGCCAGTGGCTGGTTCAGTTCGTGGGCGATGCTGGTGGACATCTGGCCGATGGCTGCGAGTTTACCGGCCTGCACCAGTTCATCCTGGGCGCGGCGCAGCGTTTCTTCGGCATGGCGGCGTTCGCGAATCTGGCCCTTGAGTCGTTCGTTGCTGGCGCGTAGATCGGAGGTGCGTTCGGTAATCCGACGCTCGAGCTGATTGTTGGCTTCCTGCAGGGCTTCGCGGGCGGCGAGACGGGTGGCAATGACCTTGCGCCGCTCGTTCCAGGCGATTAGCAGAAACGCCACGAGGGCAAACGCCACGGCCACCAGAATACCCTGGTTAATGGCCTGGCGACGCAGATCCTGCAACGGCGTGAGCAAGGTGAAATTCCACGGCGTGTCGCTCAATTGGCGGGTTTGCGAAAGGTAGCTGATGTCCTCGTCGTCGGACTCCACTTCGCTGTTGGCGGGGAAGGTCAGCTTTTCCTCGCCCTCGGCCAGTTTTTCCCGGGCCAGCGGTTGCAGCTCGTTCAGCGGGAACCAGTAGTACTGAAGGCTTCGGGCGAGTTTTTCCTTGGTGTCTTCGCTCAGTGGCACCACTGATTTCAGGCGCCGCGAGGGGTCGCTCGAGAGAATGATGATGCCGTTCTCGTCGCTGACAAAGGCTTCCAGTCGCGCCCGTTGCCAGCGTTCTTCCATGGCTTCGAGACGAACCTTGACCACCGCTACGCCGATGATCTTGCCGTGTTCTTCCAGGCCGTGGGCCAGGTAGTAACCCGGCTCGCCGTTGGTGCTGCCGATGCCATAGAACCGGCCAGGCTGGCCACGAACGGCATTCTGGAAGTAGGCGCGGAAGGAGAGGTCTTCACCCAGGTAACTGTCGACGTCACGCCAGTTGCTGGTGGCCATGACGCGACCGGTGGTGTCCATCACATAGATGGCCCGACTGCGGCTGCGGCGGTTCAGGCCTTCGAGGTAATCGTTGACGACTTGCCGGTGTTCCGGCGTTGGCTCGGCCAGCAGCCGGGAAACGCTCGATTCGAGCTCCAGCAGACTGGGCAGGTAGGTGTATTTGCTGATCTCGCTCTCGACGGCGCGGGCGTGCAGTTCAAGCTGGCGCTGGCCGTTCTCGCTGAGGCTGCGGATGCCGTAATGTTCGCTGAGCCAGAAGCCGAGGTAGCCCAGTCCGATCATCAGCGCGATGATCAGCGGCGGCAGGAGCAAATGGCGGATCTGACGGGGTTTCACGGCGAGTGATGGCGGCGCGGCGCGATAAAGAGTGGGGTCGCATTTCATCACAGATGCCTTGGGTCAACCAGCGCTTGCACGCCCCTTCCCCTGTAGGAGCGAGCTTGCTCGCGATGGTGGACCAGACACCACGGGGTATCAGGCAGCCAACGTTATCGTTGACGACCATCGCGAGCGTGCTCGCTCCTACAGAGAGGGAGGGAGCGCGCTTTTTAGTGCTGCAAGATCTTGTTGAGGAAGTGCTGGGTGCGTTCGGCACGGTGGCTGATGTCACCGAAGAACTCCTCTTTCGGGCAGTCCTCGATGATCTTGCCGGCGTCCATGAAGATCACGCGGTCGGCCACTTTGCGGGCGAAGCCCATTTCGTGGGTCACACACATCATGGTCATGCCTTCGTGGGCCAATTGCACCATCACGTCGAGCACTTCGTTGACCATCTCCGGGTCGAGTGCCGAGGTCGGTTCGTCGAAGAGCATGACGATAGGGTCCATCGCCAGCGCACGGGCAATCGCCACACGCTGTTGCTGGCCACCGGACAGTTGCCCAGGATGCTTGTGGGCGTGCGCCGAGAGACCGACGCGCTCCAGCAGTTGCAGGCCTTTCTTGGTGGCTTCTTCCTTGCTGCGGCCCAGCACCTTGATCTGCGCGATGGTCAGGTTTTCGGTGATGGTCAGGTGCGGGAACAGCTCGAAATGCTGGAACACCATGCCGACGCGTGAACGCAACTTTGGCAGGTCGGTTTTCGGGTTGGCGATGGAGGTCCCATCGACCACGATGTCACCTTTCTGGAACGGCTCCAGGGCGTTGACGCACTTGATCAGGGTCGACTTGCCGGAACCTGACGGCCCGCACACCACGATCACTTCGCCTTTCTTGACCTCGGTGCTGCAATCGGTCAGCACCTGGAAGTCCCCATACCACTTGTTGATGTTCTTGATAGAGATCATACGGCGAACCTTTTTTGCAGACGCTTGACCAGCTGCGAGGCGGCAAAGCTGATGATGAAGTAAACGAGACCTGCGAAGATCAGGAACTCATTGGAGCGACCGATGATGTCGCCGCTGGCGCGCGAAGCATTGAGGAAATCCACCAGGCCGACGGCGTAGACCAACGAGGTGTCCTGGAACAGGATGATGCTTTGCTGCAGCAACAGCGGGGTCATCTTGCGGAACGCCTGCGGCAGGATGATCAACCGCATCATCTGGCCGTAAGTCATGCCCAGCGCCTGCGCGGCACCCATCTGCCCCTTGGGAATCGACTGCACGCCGGCGCGCACGATTTCACAGAAGTAGGCGGCTTCGAACATCATGAACGCCACGATGCACGAGGCGAATGCGCCGATCGGGGTGTCTTCGCCGGTGATCCAGCGCAGTACGAATGGCACCGCCAGGTAGAACCAGGTGATGACCAGCAGCAGCGGGATCGAACGGAAGTAGTTAACGTAGGCGCCAGCCAGGTTGGACAGCAGTTTGCTGTGGGACAGGCGCATCAGCGCGAGAACGGTGCCAAGGATGAGCCCGCCGATGACACCCATGATCATCAGTTTGAGGGTCATGACCATGCCGTTCCACAGGCCTGGAATTGCCGGGACGATGCCCGAGAAGTCGAATTCCATCACTTACCCCCTGCGGAAATCAGGCCTGGTACGGCGACTTTCTTCTCGACCATGCGCATCAGCAGCATCAGGCTCATGTTCAGGGTGAAGTAGATCAGCGTGGCCAGGGTGAACGCTTCGAACAGGTTGGCCGAGAACTCGGCGGTCTGCTTGGTCTGCGCGAGCAGCTCCATCAGGCCGATCAAGGATGCCACGGACGAGTTCTTGAAGACGTTGAGAAATTCCGACGTGAGCGGCGGAATGATGATCCGGTAGGCCTGGGGCAGCAGCACGTTCCAGTAGATCTGCGGCAGCTTGAAACCCATGGCGCGAGCGGCAGCTTCCTGGCCCTTGGGCAGCGCCTGGATACCGGTGCGCACCTGTTCGCAAACCCGCGCGGCGGTGAACAGACCCAGGCACACGATGACGCTGAGGAACGCCGAGGTCGTCGGGTTCAGGTCCTGTTTGTACCATTCCTGCAGGTCAGCCGGCAGCAAATCAGGCACCAGGAAGTACCAGATGAACAGCTGTACCAGCAGAGGCACGTTACGGAAAACTTCGACGTAGCAGGTGGCGATGCCCGATACGATGCGATTCGGTACGGTGCGCATGACGCCCAGGATCGAGCCCAGTATCAGGGCGATGATCCAGGCCACGACGGCAATGGCGATGGTCCAGCCCAGACCGGAAATGAACCAGTCGAGATACGTCTCGCTGCCCACGCCGGTGGACTTGAAGAACACGCCCCAGTCCCAGTTGTAATTCATCAGGGTCTCCCCTCGGATTTTATCGATGTACTAATGCCCGCTTGGGGACGCTCCGTTCCCACCCCGACCTTGAAGGTCGGGCACACACGAGCGGCTCGACAAACCACCGGTTCGAGTGTTTCCAGATTGACGCCAGCAGGGAGTAGCTCCTGAAAGGGCAATGGCCCTGTCAGGAGTTAAGGTTAGACAGAAATCAGGATTTCTTGTCGTCAGCCGCTTTATCGGTTGGCGTGGCGATCAAAGCCTTGAGCTCGTTGCTCATCGGGAATTGCAGGTTCACGCCTTTTGGCGGGACTGGCTGCAGGAACCACTTGTCGTAGATCTTGTTGATCTCGCCCGATGCGTAGGTAGCCTTGATGGCGTCATCCACGACCTTCTTGAATGGCTCGTCGCCCTTGCGCACCATGCAACCGTAGATTTCGTAGGATTGCGGCGTGCCGGTTACAGCCCAGTCAGCAGGCTTTTTGGCCTTGGCCATTTCGCCGGCCAGCAGCACGTCGTCCATCATGAAGGCGACGGCGCGGCCGCTTTCCAGCATCTGGAAGGACTCGCCGTGGTCTTTGGCGGAGATGACGTTCATACCCATCTGCTTGTCGGCGTTCATGGCCTTGAGGATGCGCTCGGACGTGGTGCCAGCGGTGGTGACGACGTTCTTGCCTTTGAGGTCGTCGAAATCCTTGTAGGCCGAATCTTTCTTGGACAGCAGGCGGGTGCCGACTTCGAAGATGCCCACGGAGAAATCAACCTGTTGCTGACGTTCGACGTTGTTGGTGGTGGAGCCGCATTCCAGGTCCACGGTGCCGTTCTGCACCAGCGGGATACGGGTTTGCGAGGTCACCAGGTTGTATTTGACTTGCAGGTTGGGCAGGTCCAGCTCTTTTTTCAGTGCATCAACGACTTTCAGCTGCAGGTCGTGGGAATAGCCGACCGGTTTGCCGGAAGCATCCACGATGTAGGAAAAAGGAATGGAAGCGTCACGGTGGCCGAGGGTAATCGTGCCGGATTCTTTGATCTTCTTCAGGGTGCCGGTGAGCTCGGCGGCGAAAACTGGAGTGCTGATCAGAGCGGCAGCGATGGCTGCGCCCAGGATATGGGGAACGATACGCATCAAATTGTCCTCGACATTGTTTTTTTTATGGAGCCGGTTGATCGGCCCTTTTGAGCTTCGAGCGTTTGCTGGCTTCCACGGTTGCGCGCAGCAAAGCATTCGTCGAAAAGTGTAGAGCATGAGTCGTGCCAGGCCAGGTCTCATGTAGTAGTTTGTTGATTTATAAGGATTATTAAATATTTCTGATGTTTTTTTGATATCAGATCATCCGGGAATCCGAATAGGGCGGTGGGTTGTGTTCGGAAAACCGAATGCGATTTCAGGCCTTTGGGCGCCCCTGTGGGAGCGGGGGATGAATTGTGCGACAAAATGCAAAAAGCCCCTGAATCATCGATCCAGGGGCTTCTGGGCCAGCCGGCCGCCAATCAGGCCGCTTCGATCTTGCGACGGCTCTGCTCCACCTTGCTCAGGTAATCCACCAGCGTCTGCTGTTCAGCCGCCGTGGTGAACAAGCCCAGCTTGCTGCGCCGCCACAGGATGTCCTGCGCGGTGGTCACCCACTCTTCGCTGCACAGGTAATCGACTTCGCGTGTGTAAAGACCGCCACCGATGTGCTCGCCGAGGTCCGCGAGATCCTGCACGCCTTCCAGCATGCGCCAGGTACGACTGCCGTAGGCAGTGGACCAGCGACGGGCGATTTCGGTCGGCACCCAGTCGTACTGGTCGCGAATCCGTGAGGCGAGGGCTTGCGGGGTGGTCATGTCTTCGCCGCCCGGCAGGGTTTCGGCGGCCGTCCAGCTGGGCTTGATGTGCGAGAAATACGGCGCCAGTTGGGCCAGGGCCGATTCGGCCAGTTTGCGGTAGGTGGTCAGCTTGCCGCCGAACACTGACAGCAACGGCGCCTCTTCGCCCGAGCCCGACAGTGCCAGGGTGTAGTCGCGGGTGACAGCTGACGGGTTGTCGGATTCGTCGTTGCACAGTGGGCGCACCCCGGAATAGCTGTGCAGGATGTCGTCGCGGCTGATCTGCTTCTTGAAGTGGGCGTTGACCACTTGCAGCAGATAATCGGTCTCACCGTCGGTGATCGCCACCTTGGCCGGGTCACCGGTGTACTCGCGGTCAGTCGTGCCGATCAGGGTGAACTCATTCAAGTAGGGAATGGTAAAGACGATGCGCTGATCTTCGTTCTGCAGAATGTGTGCATGATCGCCCTCGTACAGCTTTGGCACGATCAGGTGGCTGCCCTGAATCAGGCGGATGCCGTAGGGCGATTCCATTTTCAGGTCATCACGAATGAATTTGGCGACCCATGGGCCGGCAGCGTTTACCAAAGCCTTGCTACGAATCGAGAACAGGCTGCCGTCGGCACGCTCCAGATGCAGATGCCACAGGCCCTTGGTACGACGGGCGCTGACGCAGCGTGTTTGCGTGTGAATGTGTGCGCCTTTTTCGCGAGCGGCCATGGCGTTCAGTACCACGAGGCGGGCGTCGTCCACCCAGCAATCGGAGTACTCGAAACCCTTTGTGATTTCGCTTTTCAACGGACTGTCGGGGCCAAACTTGAGGCTGTTCGAGCCTTGCAGTTTTTCCCGTTTGCCGAGGTTGTCATAAAGGAAAAGGCCGGCGCGGATCATCCACGCCGGACGCAGGTGCGGACGGTGCGGCAGCACGAAACGCATCTGTTTGACGATGTGCGGCGCCTTGGCCAGCAACACTTCGCGTTCGGCGAGGGCTTCTCGCACCAGGCGGAATTCATAATGTTCGAGGTAGCGCAGGCCGCCGTGGATCAGCTTGCTGCTGGCCGACGAGGTGTGGCTGGCCAGGTCATCCTTTTCGCAAAGGAACACCGAAAGGCCGCGACCGGCAGCATCTGCTGCGATCCCCACGCCATTGATCCCGCCACCGATGACGGCAATGTCGTAGACCTCAGCGATAGGGGGCGTGGGCAAGGTAGAAGTGGGCATCGCATGGCCTCGGGCATTTTTTGATTTTCGATATTCGAACATAAATGTTCATTTGCGAAAATGGTAGCCCATAAAGAAGCGCGCAGCCAGTTAACTTCGATTGAAAAAACTGATCGAAAGGCGGGGAAAGGAAAATTTTCGAACATGTTGGCGCGCGTTTTAGCGCGAAAGATGTGTTGCCGGTGCCGGCATCATCGCGAGCAAGCTCGCTCCTACAGGGAACGATTCGTACACAGATTTTGTGTACACCTCCAATCCCCTGTAGGAGCGAGCTGGCTCGCGATGGGGCCGGAACAGGCTACAAAATACCTAAACCACTTCCAACCGAACCTTGTGCTGACTCAGCAACTGCGCCAGCGCTGGCACCGGCTGCTGGTCGGTCACCAGGCAATCGACCAGACTGATCGGCCCCAGGCGAATCATGGCGTTGCGCCCGAATTTGCTGGAGTCTGCGGCCAGGATCACCTGACGGGCATTGGCAATGATCGCCTGTGAAACGCGCACTTCCTGGTAGTCGAAGTCCAGCAGGCTGCCGTCTTCATCGATACCACTGATGCCCACCAGCGCGAAATCGACCTTGAACTGGTTGATGAAATCGACGCTGGCCTGACCGACCACCCCACCATCGCGCCGCACATTGCCGCCGGTCAGCAGAACGTCAAAATCGTCCTTGGCGCTGAGCATGGAAGCTACGTGCAGATTGTTGGTGATGATCTTCAGGTGGTTGTGGTTGAGCAACGCCCGTGCAATCGATTCGGTGGTGGTGCCAATATTGATGAACAACGAAGCGTGGTCGGGGATCTGCGCGGCAACGGCTTCGCCGATGCGCTGCTTTTCATCGCGCATCTGATCGGCGCGCATGGCGTAGGCGGTGTTTTCGACGCTGGAGTCATAGGCAGCGCCGCCGTGGTAGCGACGCAGCAGATTGGCTTCCGCGAGCTGGTTGATATCGCGGCGGATGGTCTGGGGCGTCACGACGAACAGCGAGGCCATTTCCTCGATGCTGACGTAGCCGCGTTCGCGAACCAGTTCGAGGATTTGCTGCTGGCGGGGAGGCAGATTCATGGGGCGTCCTTTGGGCTGCCGTGCAAAATTTGCCCATGATGCCGCAGGAATCTGCTCCCTGCCAGTTACATGCTGAAGCAGGAGACAGCTTGGCTTATTCAGCGCCTTCCTGTGGCTCCCAGTCGCGCGTGCGACTGACCGCTTTTTTCCAGCCGGCGTAGAGTTTTTCCTTGGCGACTTCGTCCAGCGTCGGTTCGAATTCGCGCTCGATCACCGCCTTGTCGCGCAATTCCTCAAGGCTGCCCCAGAAACCGCACGCCAACCCGGCCAGGTAAGCCGCGCCCAATGCTGTGGTCTCGCGCATTTTCGGACGCTCAACCTGAGTGCCGAGGATGTCGGCCTGGAACTGCATGAGGAAATTGTTCGCCACCGCGCCGCCGTCCACGCGCAGCGCTTTGAGGCGCTCGCCGGAATCCTGTTGCATGGCGTCGAGTACGTCGCGGGTCTGGTAGGCAATCGACTCCAGGGCGGCACGGATGATGTGGTCTACGCGTACACCGCGTGTCAGGCCGAACAGAGCGCCACGGGCGTATGGGTCCCAGTAGGGGGCACCAAGTCCGGTGAAGGCCGGGACCAGGTACACACCGTTGCTGTCCTTGACCTTGCTGGCGAAGTATTCGGTGTCGTGGGCATCGTTGATGATCTTCAGCTCATCGCGCAGCCACTGCACGGTCGAGCCGCCGTTGAACACCGCACCTTCCAGTGCATAGGCGACTTCGCCCCGCGGGCCGCAGGCGATGGTCGTCAGCATGCCGTGTTGGGATTTCACGGCCTTATTACCCGTGTTCATCAACAGGAAACAGCCGGTGCCGTAGGTGTTTTTCGCCTGGCCAGGCTCGACGCACATCTGGCCGAACAGAGCGGCCTGCTGGTCGCCGGCGATGCCGCCGATGGCGATACCGCTTTTGGTGTGGCCGTAGATTTCCGAGGAGGACTTCACCGGCGGCAGCATCTCACGCGGGATGTCCAGCAGCTCGAGCATCTTCGCATCCCACTCCAGGGTGTGGATGTTGAACAGCAGGGTGCGCGAGGCATTGGTGTAATCGGTGACGTGCACCTTGCCACCAGTAAATTTCCAGATCAGCCAGCTGTCGACGGTGCCGAACAGCAGCTCGCCGTTGCGCGCGCGTTCATGGCTGCCTTCGACGTTGTCGAGGATCCACTTCAGTTTGGTGCCGGAGAAATACGGGTCGGTCACCAGGCCAGTCGTTTCGCTGATGTACTGCTCGTGACCGTCACGCTTGAGCTGCTGGCAGATCTCGGTGCTGCGACGGCATTGCCAGACGATCGCGTTGTAGATCGGGCGGCCGGTGGTCTTGTCCCAGACCACCGTGGTTTCACGCTGATTGGTGATGCCGATGGCGGCGACCTGGTCGTGATGCAGGCCGGCTTGAGCCAGGGCTTCGACCATCACGGCGCTTTGGGTGGCGAAGATTTCCATCGGGTCGTGCTCGACCCAGCCCGCTTGCGGGTAATGCTGGGCGAATTCACGCTGGGCGGTGCAGACCACGTTCGCGTCACGGTCGAAAATGATGGCGCGAGAACTGGTCGTACCCTGATCGAGGGCAATGATGTAGTTCTTATTCTGAATGTCGGTCATGTCGATTGCCTTGGACGAGATAAAGGGGTGAGGTCAGGCGCATCGCGCCAACGGTATCAGGAAGTTCTTGGTTTGCCGTCAATGGCCGGTGTTGCAGGAGCAGGTTCGGTGGCTGGCAGATGGCGGGCGATCAGCCCGCGATAAGCCGCGGCACCGAGGCAGGCACCGACAATCGGTGCAAAAATCGGGATCAGGAAGTACGGGATCTCACGTGCGCCGGTAAGGGAAATTTCACCCCAGCCTGCGAAAAAAGTCATCAGCTTGGGGCCGAAATCCCGCGCCGGGTTCATCGCGAAGCCGGTCAGCGGGCCCATCGAGCTGCCGATCACCGCAATCAGCAGGCCGATCAGCAGCGGTGCCATGGGGCCGTTCGGTAAACCGTTGTTGTCGTCGGTCAGGGACATGATCACACCCATGAGGATCGCGGTGATGACCACTTCGACCAGGAACGCCTGTGCGGTGGAGAGCGCCGGGTTGGGGAAAGTGGAGAACACCGACGCCAGTTCGAGGCTGGCCTGGGTGCCGCGAACCATATGGTGGGTTTGTTCGTAATCGAAGAATAGATTGCTGTACAGCGTGTAAACCAACAAGGCGCCGCAGAAGGCGCCGGCCAATTGGGCCAGAATATAGGGCGGCAGTTTGCGCTTTTCGAAGCCGGTAAAAATACACAGCGCGATGCTGACGGCGGGGTTGAGGTGAGCCCCTGACACACCGGCCGTCAAATAGATCGCCATGCTGACGCCCACGCCCCAGATGATGCTGATTTCCCACAAGCCGAAGCTGGCACCCGCGACCTTGAGCGCGGCAACGCAACCGGTACCAAAAAAGATCAGCAGTGCAGTGCCCAGAAATTCCGCCAGGCATTGGCTGTAGAGTGACGGTTGTCGTAAAGCAGTTGTCATTGAAAACCTCTTTGTTTTTTTCTCTGGCGCTCTTTTTTGATCTTGATCAAAGCGCGATTTTCACCGGGAGGGTCCCCACCCTGAGCCCCGGTTTACTGCTGGGTCCTGCGCTGTCGCGTTATACGGTATTCGTAAACGAAAAAATATAGACAAGGATCATGTCTGTCAAAGATCGAAAGTGAACCATTGGTCACATCCGAACTATTAGTCAGGTGAATGATCATTTTGTTTGTCATCCTTGATATGCACTGACGAACGGTGGGTTTATGTGTTGGGTCCTGTAAGCGCTGCCGTGATAGAGCCTTTTGCCAAACAATGACCTAGAATCGGACGCACTATTTTTCTCCGCTGCCCAGTCTGGAGCTGTCATGACCCCCGCATTGGATTTGTTGAAAAAGGTTCGTGCCGAACATCAGATACACAGTTACGAACATGATCCGAAGGCAGCGTCCTACGGACTCGAGGCGGCGGAAAAGCTCGGTCTGGCCCCGGCTCAGGTGTTCAAAACCTTGCTGGCGGCGAGCGAGAAAGGGGAGTTACTGGTGGCCGTGGTGCCGGTGGCCGGCAGTCTGGACTTGAAGGGCCTGGCACACGCGGCCAAGGTCAAGAAGGTGGAAATGGCTGACCCGGCGGCTGCGCAACGCTCCACCGGATATTTGCTGGGTGGCATCAGCCCTCTGGGGCAGAAAAAACGATTGCGCACATTCATCGATAATTCGGCCCTGCCTTTCGCCAGCATTTTTGTCAGTGCGGGGCGGCGTGGTCTGGAAGTTGAATTGGCACCAACGGTGCTGGCCGAACATACTCAGGCCACGTTCGCCGATATCGGCCGCGCCTGAATCAGGGAGAAGATATATGCAGCTTGAGTTTTACCAGGTCGATGCGTTCAGTGACCGTCCCTTCGGTGGCAACCCGGCGATGGTCTACCGGCTCGATGCCTGGCTCGCCGACGAGCTGATGCAGAAGATCGCGGGCGAGCACAACCTCGCCGAAACCGCTTTTGTTGTGCGTGAAGGGCAAAGCTGGCGCATTCGCTGGTTCACCCCGACCACCGAGGTGCCGTTATGCGGACATGCCACGCTGGCCAGCGCCTTTGTCTTGTTTGACATCTACAAGGAAACCGCAGAACGCCTGGATTTCATCTGCAAGTCCGGCCCGCTGAGCGTGAGTCGCGAAGGTGAACGCCTGTGGCTGGACTTCCCGGCCATCGAGACGTCGGAAGTGGGCGTGACCGTGGATGTCGAGCGCGCACTGGGTGTCGAGGCGGTTGATGTGCGAGGTTCCAATGAGCTGTTCGTGGTGCTGGAGTCCGAACAGGCCGTGCTCGATTGCCAGCCTGACATGGTCGCATTGGCCAAGTTGCCGTGGCTGGGCGCCATTGTCACTGCCAGGGGTGGCAAGCACGATTTCGTCTCGCGCTACTTTGCCCCGGCCATTGGCATCAATGAAGACCCGGTGACCGGCTCGACTCATTGCAGCCTGATCCCCTACTGGTCCAAGCGCCTGGGCAAATCGAGCCTGAGCGCCTATCAATGCTCGAAACGCGGCGGTGAATTGTTCTGCCGGCTGGAAGGGGACCGGGTGAAGATCGGCGGGAATGCGGCGCTGGTGGCCAGCGGCACCCTGATGCTGGGTTAGCCCCTCAAAAAACCTGTGGGAGCGAGCTTGCTCGCGATAGCGGTGTGTCAGTCATTACCTCTTGGCTGACACACCGCTATCGCGAGAAGGCTCGCTCCCACTATGGATTTTGTACAGTCGGGGGTGTGTTTCAGCCCGCAGTGCTGTACCGCCGCACACCTGATTCAACCATCGGAATCTGCGCGGCCGTGCTGCCGGACGCCTGGAACAGCACCAGATGATCAGCGGCGACCCGGATCCCGACATCCGCGCCGACCTGATGATCGACATGGCTAGGGAAAATCGATTCCAGCTGGGCGCCGGTCGGCAATTGCAGGCGGTACAGGGTGGAGGCACCCTGGAACGACTTGCCGACAATCCGCCCCTTCAATGCGCTGTCCGGTGCATAAATGATGTCGTCCGGACGCAGCAACACGTCCACGGCACCACCGGTGGGCCAGGTGTAGGCGCGGTTGCCGCGCAGTTCTCCAAGCTCGGTCTGCACCGAGTCCGGGCTGCTGAGCTGGCCACGAATGAAATAACCCTGGCCGATGAAGCTCGCGACGTAAGGCGTCTGCGGTTCGTGATAGAGGTTGTAGGGCGTATCCCACTGTTCCAGACGGCCCTCCTTGAACACGCCGATGTGATCGCTGACCGCGAAGGCTTCCTCCTGGTCGTGGGTCACCAGGATTGCACTGGTGCCACGGGCCTTCAGGATGTCGCGCACTTCGTGACTGAGCTTGCGTCGCAATTCGCCGTCGAGGTTGGAAAAGGGCTCGTCGAGCAACAGCAACTGCGGTTCCGGCGCTAGGGCACGGGCCAGGGCCACACGTTGTTGCTGGCCTCCGGACAGTTCGTGGGGGAAGCGTTTGCCGAGGTTCTTCAGGTTGACCAGTTCCAGCAGCTCTTCAGTGACCCGGTCTTTATGCGGATGCTTGCGAATACCGAAGGCGATGTTCTCGGCCACGCTCAAATGCGGAAACAGGGCGTAGTCCTGGAACACCATGCCGATCCGGCGTTTCTCCGGAGCCAGGGTGAACCCAGCGCTGGAGATCGTCTCGCCGGCCAGGCTGATTTCACCCTCGTGAACCGGTTCGAAGCCGGCAATTGCCCGAAGCGTCGTGGTTTTGCCGCAGCCCGAGGAGCCGAGCAGGCAACCGATGTCACCGGCATTCAAATGCAGGTTGAGGTTCTGCACCACACGCTGGTCTTGATAGCCGCAGGCGAGGTTGCGCAGGTTTAGCAGTAGTGGCTGGCTCATGCGTGGTGGTACGCCGGCTCGACGAGAAACTCGAGCAGGGCCTTTTGTGCGTGGAGACGGTTTTCTGCCTGATCCCAGGCCACGGAGCGCGGGTCATCGAGCAGGTCGAGGCTGATTTCCTCGCCACGGTGGGCGGGCAGGCAATGCATGAACAGCACGTCCTCGGCGGCCAGGTCCAGCAACGCACGATTGACCTGGAATGGCGCGAACAGCTTCAGGCGTTTGGCGGTTTCTTCTTCCTGACCCATGGAGGTCCAGACGTCGGTGCTCACCAGGTGGGCACCGCGCACGGCCTCCTGCGGGTCGCGGACGATGGTCACGCGATTGCCGGCCTTGGCAACGAATACAGGGTTGGGTTCGTAGCCTTCCGGGCAGGCAACGCGCAACTGGAAGTCGAACTGGATCGCCGCTTCTATATAGCTGTTGCACATATTGTTGCCGTCACCGATCCAGGCGACGGTCTTGCCCTGGATCGGGCCGCGATGCTCCAGGAAGGTTTGCATGTCGGCCAGCAATTGGCAGGGGTGCAGATCGTCGGACAGGCCGTTGATGACCGGTACGCGCGAGTTGGCGGCAAACTCGGTCAGGGTGCTGTGAGCGAAAGTACGGATCATCACCGCGTCGAGCATGCTCGACATGACGATGGCGGCGTCGCCGATCGGCTCGCCACGACCCAGTTGGGTATCGCGCGGCGACAGGAAGATCGCCTGGCCGCCGAGCTGGATCATGCCGGCTTCGAACGAAATACGGGTGCGGGTCGAGGACTTCTCGAAAATCATCCCGAGCACGCGGTTTTTCAGTGGCTCGAACAGTACGCCGCGGTTACGCAGGTCTTTGAGCTCCACGCCTCGACGGATCACGCTGACCAGTTCGTCGGGCGTGCAGTCCATCAGGGAGAGAAAGTGCCTAGCGCTCATCATTAACTACCTTTTTGCAACAGACCGCAGATACTCAAAGCCTTGTTTTTCGGAACAACGGGCGAGACCTGCGGCGTAAGCCGCACGGGGCGACGAAATAGGGAAGGCGCGATCTTGACATTAAATGTCGCGTTTTTCCAATAGGCTACGGTGTTGGCGGATTTCAGAGGGGCTACGGGGAGACCGCGATAGCGCGTTTGAAGTTTTATTCCTGACAGCAGCCCGTCATTTGTACACCGGGCTCGCGGGGCTTGGCAATCAAGCGGGGCGGGGATGGAGCGATGGCGGTCGGTTTCCGAGCCGGTGCCAGTCGTCGTTAATGGCAATGTGCTGCGTCTGAAACACTTGCTAATGGAATGGGCTGGGTTATAACTAAGTCACAATTGATGCAGGAAGCTTCTTGAATGGATTCGAAAGAACAGCAACTCATGGAATTGCTTGGCTTGACCGCCCGCGCATTGACACACCTCACAGCCTCGGTGACATCGATGTCCTTCGAGCTGATGCGCAGCCAGGACGAGGTGACCAAGGCTGCCGGTCGACGCATGATCGATCGCATGGCTACCATCAGCACAGGGCTCGATGAGCACTGGCGCATCATTGGCGAGCTTACCGGCGTCCACCTCGCCCACGAGCAGATCGAAACCATTCAGGAAATCCAGATGCAGGCGCCGTCGAGGTTGCCTTCCAACTGATGGCTGGTGGCAATCGGCTGGGCTGATGGGGGGCGATTCACAAGACAGACGTCGCTGGCGCCGCGCTTGTGCGGGGGGCATAGTTTTGATCCCGCGGCCGAAAGTGCCGGCCCCCGTACAAAAAAGAGACTGGCCATGACCAAGACTCTCCATCACCGTGCCTGCCACCTGTGTGAAGCCATCTGCGGCCTGACCATCGAGACCACCGAAGCCGACGGCAACGTGCAAATCACCTCGATCAAGGGCGATGCCCAGGATACCTTCAGTCGTGGGCACATTTGCCCCAAGGCTGTGGCGCTCCAGGACATCCAGAACGATCCGGATCGCCTGCATCAGCCGATGCTGCGGGTTGGCAACGATTGGCAACCCATCGAGTGGGAGGACGCCTTCAAGCTGGTTGCCGAACGTCTGGCCGGGATCCAGGCTCGCCACGGGCAGAATGCGGTGGCGGTGTATCAGGGCAACCCGAGCGTTCACAACTACGGGCTGATGACCCACAGTAATTACTTCCTGGGCTTGCTGAAAACCCGCAACCGGTTTTCCGCCACCTCCGTTGACCAGTTGCCGCACCACCTGACCAGCCACCTGATGTACGGCCATGGCTTGCTGTTGCCGATCCCGGACATCGACCACACCGATTTCATGTTGATCCTGGGCGGCAATCCGTTGGCCTCCAACGGCAGCATCATGACTGTACCGGATGTGGAAAAGCGTCTGAAGGCGATCCAGGCCCGGGGTGGCAAAGTGGTGGTTGTCGATCCGCGTCGCAGTGAAACGGCGGCGATTGCCGATCAGCATTTGTTTGTACGTCCGGGGGGCGATGCGGCACTGTTGTTCGGCTTGCTCAATACCCTTTTTACCGAAGGTCTGACCCGTGAAAGCCATTTGCCGGTGGACGGCCTGGATCAAGTGCGTGAAGCCATCGCAGGTTTCAATGCCGAGGCCATGAGCCCGCTGTGTGCGGTCCCTGCCGAGCAGATCCGGCAACTGGCACGAGACTTCGCCGCGGCACCGACCGCGGTCTGTTATGGGCGTATGGGCGTTTCGACCCAGGCGTTCGGCACCCTCTGCCATTGGCTGGTCCAACTGATCAACCTGGTGACGGGCAACCTCGATCGCGTGGGCGGCGCGTTGTGCACCGAGCCCGCTGTGGATCTGGTGGCCACCACCTCGGGCGGACATTTCAACCTGTGGCAGAGTCGCGTTTCCGGGCGCCCGGAATACGCGGGCGAGTTGCCGGTGTCGGCCATGGCCGAAGAGATGCTCACGGGTGGGGAAGGGCAAGTGCGGGCATTAATCACCGTGGCCGGCAACCCGGTATTGTCGACGCCCAATGGCCGGAAACTGGAGCAGGCGCTGGACGGGCTGGAGTTCATGGTCAGTGTTGACTTGTACATTAACGAAACCACGCGTTACGCCGACCTGATCCTGCCGTCGACATCGGCCCTGGAAAACGATCACTACGACACTACGTTCAACCTGTTTGCGGTGCGTAACGTTACGCGCTTCAACCGCGCCATCCTGGCCAAGCCGGAAGGTGCGTTGCACGACTGGGAGATTTTCGTCGGGCTGGCCAAGGCCTTCGCCGAGAAGACCGGCAAGGAACTCAAACCGACAATGCCGCCGGCGAAAATGATCGACATGGGTTTGCGGATGGGCGCCTACGGCGATGCCTCGGAGCACAAGTTGTCACTGGCTACGCTTTTGGATCATCCGCACGGCATCGACCTGGGCGCCCTGAAGTCCAACCTGGCGAAGCGTTTGAAAACGGCCGGACAACGCATCCAGGCGGCTCCCGAGGTGATGCTTGCCGACCTGGCTCGCTTCGCCACGTTGCAGGCGCCGGCAGTCGATCAGTTGTTGATGATCGGGCGTCGTCATGTGCGCAGCAATAATTCCTGGATGCACAATTACCACCGGCTGGTGAAAGGCAAACCCCGTCATCAGTTGCTCATGCATCCGGATGATCTGGCCAGCCGCGGGCTCAGTGATGGGCAGCGGGTGCGAGTCAGCTCCCGTGTGGGTGTGATTGAAGTGGAAGTACTGGGCAGCCTGGAAATGATGAAAGGCGTGGTCAGCCTGCCTCACGGTTGGGGGCATGCGCGGCCCGGCGTGCAGATGACCATTGCCAGCAGCCAGCCAGGTTCCAGTGCCAATGACCTGACGGATGAATGTCAGCTCGACGAACTGTCGGGTAACGCGGCGTTGAATGGCGTGCCGGTCACGGTGGCAGCGGCTTGAGCGGGTCTGTCGGGGAGACCGAGCATCACGACGGGGTTTCCGTTACAATGCGCCACCGTGCCGACCCCTGAGTCGGAAAGTTCAGTCGAGGTGCTTCATGGATATCATCGAAACGATTAAAGAGCAGATTGCGAACAACACCGTTCTGCTTTACATGAAAGGCTCGCCGAATGCCCCGCAGTGCGGCTTCTCCGCAAAAGCTGCGCAGGCCGTAATGGCGTGTGGTGAGAAGTTTGCGTACGTGGATATCCTGCAGAACCCGGAGATCCGTGCCAACCTGCCAAAATACGCCAACTGGCCGACTTTCCCGCAACTGTGGGTGGCGGGTGAGCTGGTCGGCGGTAGCGATATCATGACCGAGATGGCTGCAGACGGTTCGTTGCAAACCACCATCAAGTCGGCTGTTGAAGCGGCTGCTGCGAAGGCGTGATTGCCGCTAGCGCAGGCACAAAAAGCCCCGCCTCTTGAGAGAGCGGGGCTTTTTTATGCGCAGATCCCCTGTAGGAGCGAGCTTGCTCGCGATGGAGATCAACTAAAACACGGGTCATCAGACTATCCGCGTTGTCTGGTCCAACATCGCGAGCAAGCTCGCTCCTACAGGGTGGGGTATCGCACATACAAAAATGCCCCGCGTCTGAGAGAGCGCGGGGCTTTTTTTGGCGTCGGAAATATTACTCGTCGTCGCCCATCTGCGATTGCAGGTAGTTCTCAAGACCGATCTTGTCGATCAGGCCCAGTTGGGTTTCCAGCCAATCGATGTGTTCTTCTTCGGACTCAAGAATGTCCTCGAGCAGTTCACGGCTGCCGAAATCGCCAACGGTTTCGCAATGGGCGATCGCGACTTTCAGGTCCGCATGACCGGTCTTCTCGATGCGCAGGTCGCACTCAAGCATTTCCTTGGTGTGCTCGCCGATGTGCAGCTTGCCCAGATCCTGCACGTTTGGCAGGCCTTCCAGAAACAGGATGCGCTTGATCAGCTTGTCCGCGTGTTTCATCTCATCGATGGACTCGTGGTATTCATGCTTGCCCAGCTTGTTCAGGCCCCAATCTTCATACATGCGGGCATGCAGGAAATATTGATTGATCGCGACCAGCTCATTGGCAAGGATCTTGTTGAGATGCTGGATGACTGTAATGTCGCCTTTCATGATGGGGTCCTGCCCTATGTTAGCTGTCTATGAGGCAGAGTTTGAGCCGCATACTTAGGGGTGTCAAACCTAAGTTATTGAATAATAAATGAAAATTAATCGGAATAAGAATGTTTGTGTTCCGCGTCTAGCGCGTAACCAGTTGATTTTCAGGCATAAAAAAACCGGACATTAAGTCCGGTTCTTTAAAAGGGGTATTCACGCAGCATTAAATTCTACCGGGAAAGGAATCGCGGCCTGGGCAGTTTGTACTTGGGTCAGGGTATCGCGCACCACTTCCTTGGCGAGGCAGGCGCACTTGCCGCATTGGCTGGCTACGCCGGTAGCCTGACGGACTTCCTTATAGCTGCAGCATCCTTCATAGATTGCATCGCGGATTTGACCGTCGGTAACGCCAGTGCAGAGGCAGACATACATAAGTAAAAACCGTCGCTGGTTGTGACTCAATTGCGATGGATCTTAATGTTAACGAGAATGATTGTCAAAGTGGTTTCTGACAGCTTTGCCCGATATAGCAACAAGACTGACGAACGGTTTTTTGCAGCCATCTGCCATTAGCCCTTTTGGGCGGCCATTCGGCGCTCTGGTGAAAATCCGTTGAGGACAGCATAAAAACGCAGTGTATGATGACCGGTCCTTATGAAGGGGTGGGTGTCACAGGGCTGTCGCCTGAGGGTGACAGGCTGGCGCAAACCCGGGAACTTCACGTTTTTACACCAGGAGATATTCAATGAGCGTACTCGTAGGCAAGCAAGCCCCTGACTTCACCGTACCGGCCGTTCTGGGCAATGGCGAAATCGTCGACAGCTTCACCCTGTCGTCGGCCATCAAAGGCAAATACGGCCTGGTGTTCTTCTATCCGCTGGACTTCACCTTCGTATGCCCGTCCGAGCTGATCGCTCTGGACAATCGCATGGCTGATTTCAAGGCGCGCAACGTTGAAGTGATCGCCGTTTCGATCGACTCGCACTTCACCCATAACGCCTGGCGCAACACCCCGGTCAACAACGGCGGTATCGGCGAAGTCCGTTACACCATGGCTGCCGACATGAAGCACGAAATCGCCAAGGCCTACGACGTTGAGTCCGAAGGCGGCGTGGCTTTCCGTGGCGCGTTCCTGATCGACGACAAGGGTGTCGTTCGTTCGCAGATCATCAACGACCTGCCGCTGGGCCGTAACATGGAAGAGCTGATTCGTCTGGTCGACGCTCTGCAATTCCACGAAGAGCACGGTGAAGTCTGCCCTGCGAACTGGAAGAAAGGCGACAAAGGCATGAACGCTTCGCCAGAAGGCGTTGCGGCTTACCTGACCGAGCACGCAGCTGCCCTGTAAGGCGCGTTCGAGGCACAAAAAAACCGGCCATCATGGCCGGTTTTTTTATGCGCAGGGTCGCGACTGATCAATCGTCGAAATCTTCCCACCCACCCATCTGTTTCCAGCGATTGACGATGCCGCAGAACAGTTCGGCCGTCTTCTCGGTGTCGTAGCGAGCCGAGTGGGCCTCGCGACCATCGAAGTCGATATCGGCTGCCTGACAGGCCTTCGCCAGTACCGTTTGCCCGTAGGCCAAGCCAGCCAGGGTAGCAGTGTCGAAGCTGGAGAAGGGGTGAAACGGGTTGCGCTTCATGTCCAGGCGTGCGACGGCGGCATTCAGGAAGCCCAGGTCGAAGCTGCTGTTGTGGCCGACCAGAATCGCCCGCTTGCAGCCGTTGGCCTTCAGCGCCTTGCGTATCCCACGGAAGATGTCGTTCAGGGCTGTCTCTTCACTCACGGCCATGCGCAACGGGTGATCGAGCTTGATCCCGGTGAACTCCAGGGCCGCTGCTTCGATGTTCGCGCCTTCGAAAGGCTCGACGCGGAAGAAGTACGTGTGATCAGGGTAAACGAAGCCCTTTTCATCCATGGCGATGGTGGTCGCCGCGATTTCCAGCAGGGCGTCGGTGGCCGAGTTGAAACCACCGGTTTCTACGTCGACGACCACGGGCAGGTAACCACGGAACCTGGCAGCCATCGGATGGCGTGAACCACCTGCGCTCGAACCGTCCTGTTCGTCGTCGAAATGGTCTTCACTCACGCGTGTTCCTCCAGCAGGCGCCAGCGCAGTTTTTCACCGGCGCGCAGCGGGATAACGGTCAGCTCGCCAAATGGCAGGCTGGTTGGTGCGGTCCACTCGTCGCGAACCAGGGTGATGCGATCAGTATTCACGGGCAGGCCATAGAAGCGCGGGCCATTGAGGCTGGCGAAAGCTTCGAGCCTGGCCAGCGCGTTGCGCTGTTCGAACGCTTCGGCATACAACTCGATCGCGGCATAAGCGGTGTAGCAACCGGCGCAACCGCAGGCGGCTTCCTTGGCATGCTGGGCATGCGGTGCCGAGTCAGTGCCGAGGAAGAACTTTTCGCTGCCGCTGGTGGCGGCGTCGAGCAGGGCTTCCTGGTGGGTATTGCGCTTGAGGATCGGCAGGCAATAGAAGTGCGGCCGAATCCCGCCAACCAGCATGTGGTTGCGGTTGTACAACAAGTGATGAGCGGTAATGGTCGCGCCGACGTTGGCCGAAGCCTCGTTGACGAACTGCACGGCATCGCCAGTCGTGATGTGCTCGAACACCACCTTGAGTGTCGGGAAACGCTCCACCACACGACGCATGTGCTCGTCGATGAAGATTTTCTCGCGGTCGAACACGTCGACGTCGCCACGGGTGACTTCACCGTGAATCAGCAAGGGCATACCGACTTCGGCCATGGCCTCGAGCGCAGGGAAGATTTTGTCGATGCTGGTGACGCCAGAGTCCGAGTTGGTGGTCGCACCGGCCGGGTACAATTTGGCGGCATGCACGAAACCGCTGGCCTTGGCCTGACGAATTTCTTCGGGCTGGGTGCGGTCGGTGAGGTACAGCACCATCAGCGGTTCAAAACGGCTACCGGCCGGACGTGCAGCGAGAATGCGCTGGCGATAACCGTCGGCTTCAGCGGCGTTGCGCACCGGCGGTACCAGGTTGGGCATGATGATGGCGCGACCAAAGGTGCGCGCGACATCCGCAACAGTATTGGTCAACACGGCACCATCACGAAGATGTATATGCCAGTCGTCGGGACGCAGCAGGGTCAGGCGGTCGGACATGAGGGGATTCCAGGCGGGGCAAACTCTGGGGAATGCTACCGGAAAAGACTCTCTCAGGCACCCGCTATCAAGTTTTGCGACAAGCTACCGATATCCAACAGGTATGCCGTAAATATGTATCGGTCTTTTGTTGTAGAAGCCAATGGAGCCTCCCGTGCGCCAGCGTTATTTAGCCTTGCTCAGTGTGTTTGCCAGCCTTCCCGCGATGGCGCTCACTTTCCAGACCCGTCTGGAGAGCATCGAGTGGACGGTCGAAGGGGACAAATTCGAGTGTCGCCTGACTCAACCGATTACCGATTTCGGTTCGGGTGAGTTCGTGCGCCGCGCTGGGGAGCAGGCGACGTTTCGTCTGAAAGCCTACAACTCGATGGTCGGTGGCGGTTCGGCGACCTTGTTGGCGGCGGCCGCACCGTGGCAGCCGGGGCGGGGCGACATCAATCTCGGCTCGGTCAGGATCGGCAGTGGCAACGTTCTGTTCAACAGCTCCCAAGTCCAGGCTGGCCGTCTGATCAGTGGTTTGATGGACGGACGCAGCCCGGTCGTCCGGCATTTCTCCGGCGATGGCCGCGTCTCGGAAGTTCGCCTGCTGCCCGTCAAGTTCAGCAAGGCGTTCAACGATTATCAGGGTTGCGTGGCGAAGCTGCTGCCCAAAAACTTCGAACAGGTCAAACAATCGCAAATCGCCTTCCCGGGCGAGGGTATGGAACTCGATACGCAGGCCAAGGCGCAGTTGCAGGTGATGCTGGACTTCATGAAGGCCGATCCTACGGTTAACCACATCGAGCTCGACGGTCACTCGGACAACAGCGGCAATCGCCTGGCCAATCGTGAGCTGTCGCGTCGCCGGGCGCTGGCGGTCATGGAGTATTTCAAGGCCAACGGGGTGCAGGAATCGCAGATAACCGTGCGTTTCCATGGCGAGCGTTATCCGCTGGTCCCCAACACCTCGTCCGCCAACCGGGCGAAGAACCGCCGGGTGAATGTCCACCTCGCTCGCGTCGCCCCCGTCGAGACGCCGACGCCCCAGACCACGGCATCGGCGAGCGCAGCGAAGACTTCCTGAGCCGCGACTGTTCGTCGCGCGCTCGACATAATCTGTCGCTTCGTCGTCATAAGCTGTCGCGCCACTGTAAATTATTCTGCATGACCGGTAGACTTGACGGCTTTCCGTAAACCCCGTGGAGTGATGGCATGGCGGACGTAAACAAGGTCGTTCTGGCGTATTCCGGCGGCCTGGACACTTCGGTGATCCTCAAGTGGCTGCAGGATACTTATAACTGTGAAGTGGTGACCTTTACCGCTGACCTGGGTCAGGGTGAAGAGGTCGAACCTGCTCGCGCCAAGGCGCAGGCCATGGGCGTAAAAGAAATCTACATCGACGATCTGCGCGAAGAGTTCGTGCGAGATTTCGTGTTCCCGATGTTCCGCGCCAACACTGTTTACGAAGGCGAGTACCTGCTGGGTACTTCCATCGCTCGTCCGTTGATCGCCAAACGCCTGATCGAAATCGCCAACGAAACCGGCGCTGACGCCATTTCCCACGGCGCCACCGGCAAGGGTAACGACCAGGTTCGTTTCGAGCTCGGCGCCTACGCCCTGAAGCCCGGTGTGAAAGTGATTGCACCTTGGCGTGAATGGGACCTGCTGTCCCGTGAAAAGCTGATGGATTACGCGGAAAAGCACGCGATCCCGATCGAGCGCCACGGCAAGAAAAAATCTCCTTACTCGATGGATGCCAACCTGCTGCACATCTCCTATGAAGGCGGCGTGCTGGAAGACACCTGGACCGAGCACGAAGAAGACATGTGGCGTTGGACCGTGTCGCCAGAGAAGGCACCCGACAAGGCGCAATACCTGGAACTGACCTACCGCAATGGCGACATCGTGGCGTTGGACGGCGTCGAAATGACCCCGGCCACCGTGCTGGCGACCCTGAACCGTATCGGTGGTGAACACGGCATCGGTCGTCTCGACATCGTCGAAAACCGTTACGTGGGCATGAAGTCCCGTGGCTGCTACGAAACCCCTGGCGGCACCATCATGCTGCGCGCCCACCGTGCGATCGAATCGATCACCCTGGACCGCGAAGTGGCTCACCTCAAGGATGAGCTGATGCCTAAATACGCCAGCCTGATCTACACCGGCTACTGGTGGAGCCCTGAGCGTCTGATGCTGCAACAGATGATCGACGCGTCCCAGGTCAATGTGAACGGCGTCGTGCGCCTGAAGCTCTACAAGGGCAATGTGATCGTCACTGGCCGCAAGTCCGACGACTCGTTGTTCGACGCCAATATCGCGACCTTCGAGGAAGATGGCGGCGCCTACAACCAGGCTGACGCGGCGGGCTTCATCAAGCTCAACGCCTTGCGCATGCGGATCGCAGCCAATAAGGGTCGCAAGTTGTTCTGAGGCGCGTGACCTGGAATTTGTGGCCTTGTGTTCGACAAGGCCACCAATTTGAGAATAGGATTTTTTCTTTCGGACATTGCGACGTATCGTTTTTAGGAACAACTCCCTCCTTCTTCCTCCTCCCTGTCGCTAGAAAGCGACTGGCCGTTGTGCGCCCGATGTGCCAGTTTGATCAATGAGCGTTACGGTGTGGGAACTCAAGTTGTAAACGACGCAAAATGGCAAGCTGCTGCGTTTCTTCACCTGCCTGAAAAAATCGACTGCGCTTTCTTTAAACAGACTCTGCGATTCGGCCGTGATGAGGAACACGACGACGTGTGCCGAATCTGATTTGGCGGTCCTGCCCAGGAGCTCGCGCCACTGTGTCCTCCCGTTTATGCACCGAGCATCGACGATGTGCAAACCCTTCACCCGGGCAGGCAACTCGATGTGATGCGACGTTGAAGATTTTGTCAGCGTAAGGTCTGGCGGCCCCTTTGCTGTATCCGGACGTTCGGTCGTGTCCAGGGCATCGATGAAGTGTTCTCCCTTCTCGTAATCGGACGGCGCATATAACGATCGATAGTTGAAGTTCAAGGTGGCGAAAAACAGCATTAACAAGTAAAACGGAAAGCTGATCAGAAACCAGATATAGACTTCTCGTTCCTTATGGTCGAGGAAAGGGAGAGAGAGGGCTGCCGATGTTTCAGACAGTGTTGCGAATATGGCGATTACTGTCATGGGGTTGGTGATTTTTTGTTTTAGATTCATCATGTATTGTACTCATGGAAGTTTATCTTTTCTCGTTGGGTTGGTTAATTATGTTTTGCCGGTCTTCATATTAGCGGTGAAGTTTAGATTGTCCTATAACCCTATTTTAATTCGTCCGTGTTATTGAAAATCATTTGGTAAGCATTCGTGTGGATGAAAAGCGATGCGGTTCACTTCAATTTTCGCTCGCCCGGTGATCATCCAGCTTAGCTCACCGTCAGCGGGTGTTGCAGCACGAAGGGGATTGTGACGGAATTATGTTTTTTATTAGATTGATACATATTTTTCTTAAGGTGGATCGGCGTAAGGCAAGTAAAGTTTGCATCACTCAGTTTTTGCAGATTTCCTGTAAGAAAAATCCATGTTGTTTGTAGGGAATGTCTCTCGCTGCCCGTGGCTGGGGGGGCGGCATGCCATGGGCGAAACGACTAGGCTATTGTGCGGGCTCTAAAAATTCGAACAGCGAAAATTGGACCTGCCCATGAATAAAGTGCTGATCGTGGATGATCACCCCGTCATTCGGCTTGCGGTACGTATGCTAATGGAGCGTCATGGCTATGAAGTCGTTGCCGAAACAGACAATGGCGTGGATGCATTGCAACTGGCGCGTGAACATATGCCGGACATTGTTATTCTGGATATAGGAATACCGAAACTCGATGGACTGGAAGTCATCGCGCGCCTGGTTTCGGCGGCCATGCCAATGAAAGTGTTGATATTGACTTCCCAGGCTCCGGGGCATTTTTCGATGCGTTGCATGCAGTCAGGGGCAGCCGGATATGTTTGCAAACAACAGGACCTCACTGAGTTGCTCAGTGCAATAAAAGCGGTACTGTCGGGCTACAGTTATTTTCCCAACCAGGCGTTGCACACTGTGCGCTCCAGTCTGGGGAACGCCAGTGAAGCCGATATGGTCGATCGTTTGTCTGGTCGAGAAATGATGGTGTTGCAACAATTGGCTCGCGGCAAGACCAATAAGGAAATTGCTGACGGAATGTTTCTCAGCAATAAAACCGTCAGCACTTATAAAACTCGCCTGTTATTGAAACTCAACGCGCGGTCCCTGGTGGACTTGATTGAGCTGGCGCAACGTAATGGACTGGTGTGATTGCGCTCGTGGCGGGGCGAGCGACTCCACTGTGTCACACACAAAGAAAAGCCTCCGTTCAGGGAGGCTTTCAGGTGTTATAGATCAAAATCATAATCGGCCAATTGCTTTTGCAGTCGGCGCTCCTCCAGCAAGTTGTCGATCGTGCGGCGTTTGCTCAGGTTGGTCTTCGCCACTTCCACCACCGGCTCTGCGTCATCGGCTTCAACGGCTGTGAAGTCCTCTTCTACGTCCAATTGCTCTTTACCAGTGCTCATTAGGTTAGCTCCAGGCTAAGACTGCCTTTGGCGCTCCTTATATCGACAAACTCATTCCGGGTAAAAAAGATTTTTTCAATCGATCAATAAGCAAACCTAATAGCAACTCAATCGTCCGACGTCTTGTGCTTGTATTCGCACAGGTCCTCGATGCGGCAGCTGCCACAGCGGGGTTTGCGGGCCAGGCAGACGTAACGCCCGTGAAGGATCAGCCAGTGATGGGAATCGAGCAGATATTCTTTTGGCACAAACTTCATCAGCTTGTTTTCCACCTCGACGACATTCTTGCCGGGCGCAATGCCGGTACGGTTGCTGACGCGAAAAATGTGTGTATCCACGGCCATGGTCAGTTGGCGGAACGCCGTATTGAGTACAACGTTGGCGGTCTTTCGGCCGACGCCGGGCAGTGCTTCCAGTTCTTCGCGAGTCTGCGGGACTTCGCTGCCATGGCGTTCCATCAGCAGTCGGCAGGTCTCGATGACATTTTTTGCCTTGCTGTTGAACAGGCCGATAGTCTTGATGTATTCCGACAGTCCCTCCACCCCCAGCGCATGAATGGCCGCCGGGGTATTGGCCACCGGATACAGCTTGGCCGTTGCCTTGTTCACACCGACATCCGTCGATTGCGCCGAGAGAATGACCGAGATCAGCAATTCGAACGGCGTGGAGTAGGCCAGTTCGGTCTTGGGTTCGGGGTTGTCTTCATGCAGCCTGCGGAAAATTTCCAGACGTTTTGCAGCATTCATGGGCAGTGAGTTTCCTCGAAAATGCTTAGTGTTTGGGGGCGGGACGGGACCACGCCTGCCAGGCAGCGATCAGCAATCCCAGCAGAATGAAGCCACCGGGCACTAGCGCTGCCAGGTGCAGGCCGCTGTAGTCGAGCATCTCGCGCAACACGCTCAGGCCCAGCATCAACGCACCGAACAGGCCGCCCAGGAACAGGCGATCACGCCATGCTTGTTGGAAGAAACCTGTATGGTCCAGAACGACGCATTGCAGGGCGATCAACCCGGCGTAGATGCCGGCGTGTTGATGCCACTGAAGTGACCAGGCCTGCGCCATCGTTTCTGCACAACTGGTCAGGGTGACGGCCAGCACCAGGCTGGCGATCAAGTGGGCCCTCGGTATGAGCCGCGGGCGCAAGGGCGCCATGGCGAAACCATAAGCACTCGCCACCACGATAACCATCAGCCATACGCCCAGCGCGGTCATCCATGACTGGGTCGCCCCGATCAACGGCGCGAGCACCAGCGAGTTCTGGAGTGCCGACGATTTACTCATGCAGGTTCTCCCCGAGCAGCTGTTGCCGGTGTTCATCGAAGTAACGCAAGGCATCGTGGATGGCGTTGAGCACAGCTCTGGAAGTGATGGTCGCGCCTGCGACCTGATCGAACTGACCTTGGTCCTTTTTCAGCGCCCAACGCTTATCGTCGGGGTCGTTCATCGATTTGCCGACAAAGATCGTGAGCCACGCATTGGGCCAATCGGCGATCCGGGCGCCCAGTCCTGGGGTCTCTGATTGCCTCAGTGTCTTGACCCCGAGCAACTTGCCGTTTACGTCGATGGCGATCAACAAATCGATACTGCCCACGTAGCCGACTGCCTGGCTGCGCAGCAACACTGCGCTGGGTTGGCCACTCCTGGTCGCCAAGAAACCACCCTGCAATGTGCTGTCGCCAAGGGTGGCAACGGCCAGGGGCAGAGTGTGTTCAAGCGGGTGATTGTCGTAGCTGTTGGCGGGCAGCAGGTCCAGGAAGTGGCGGCTGTCGTTCTCGCGTTGTTGCTCGGCAATGCGTGATGCGCTGCCCTGTTGGACGAGGTAGGTCGCACCAACACCCAGGCCTGCCAGCAGTGCGACAATCACCACGCTCGACACTCGATTCATGGCGCAACCCGCCGTGACACAGCAAACCGTTCCAGCGCGGGCACGCAGAGGTTCATCAACAGCACCGCGAATGCCACGCCGTCCGGGTATCCACCCCAGGTTCTGATCAGATACGTCAGTAACCCCACACCGGCGCCGAACAACAGGCGGGCGCCCGGACTTTTAGCGCCGGACACCGGCTCCGTGACGATAAAGAATGCCCCGAGCATGCTTGCACCGCTTAGCAGGTGAAACAGTGGCGAGCCATGGGAGTCGGAGCCCGAACCGTTCCAGCACAACAGGCTGATCACAAACAGACTAGCCAGCATGCCGACCGGTGCCTGCCAACTGAACACCCGTCGTTGTAGAAGAAACAGGCCACCGGCCAGAAACGCCAGGTTGATCCACCCCACGCCGCGTGCACCCCAGTGACCGAATGCCGGGCTGCTGGCGTAAAGCTCGTCGATGGTCAGGCTTTTGTTGATGCGCAGAGCGTCCAGCGCCGTGGCCTGAACCCAGGCATCCGGCATGGGGCCAAGGCTGACGCCAAAGACTCGCTGTAAGCCATCGAGCAGGTTGATGCCATGGAACGTCGGCCAATGGCTCATTTGCAGTGGAAATGTCACCAGCACCAGAGCCAAACCGAGCATGGCCGGATTGAAAGGGTTTTTGCCGACGCCGCCATACAATTGCTTGCCGAGCAGCGCGAATGAAACGGCGCAGACGTTCAGCCACCACGGACAATACGGCGGCAAGGCCAGGCCCAGCAGCGTCGCGGTGACGAGGGCACTGCCATCGCTCAAGACAGGCCGTAGTTCCCAGCCGCGCAGTTTCACTATCGCCGCTTCAACGGCCAGTGCAGTCGAGCCTGCCAGTACCAGATTGATCAAGACACCCCAGCCATACCACCAGAACGACGCCAGTATTCCCGGCACGGTGGCCAGCAATACCAGCTTCATTGCCTGCTGAAGGCGATCGTCGACCGGCTCAAGGGGCTGCATGGGCTTGTACCTGGCGTTCGGCTTCCTGCAGGCGAGCTCGTGCCTTGTCCAGCTGCTCGGTGGAAGTGTCGCTGCGTCGCTCAAGTTTGCTGACGTCCGCGCGGGCGTAGGCCAATTCGGTTTTCAGTTGCCGAAGCTGGCTGTCGATGGGGCGCTTTTCGACGCGCACCAGGTCAGGCAAGGGTTGCTCGCTGGCGTCTTCCGTCGCATGCAGGTGTTTTTCGGCATCGGCAAGCGCGCGCTCGAGGGCTTTGATCTGTTCGGACGGTGCCTCACTGGCTTGCGCTTTCTTCAGTTCGGCGCGGCGAGTGGCCAGTTGGATTTTCGCCCGTTTAAGATCGGCGTCCTTGGGTGTGGATACGGATGCTGGCGCGGTTGGCAGGGTGTTTTCCAACTGCAGCAAGGCGTGCTCAGCCGCCTCGAATTGCTGTTGCAGGATGATCAGTTGCGACTGCTGCTCGAATGTCGGTGGATGGCCGAACGCCTTGAGCGATTTGTTGAGCTGCGCACGGCTCATGGCCAGGTCGACTTTGGCTTTCTTCAACGCCGCATCGGCGCTCGCTGCTTTCTGCGCGCGAACCCTTTCCAGCGCGGCCTGAATCGGATCGAGCGCCGGCGCGTCGCTCTGTTGCAGGGCAGCACGATTGGCCCGGGCCTGACGCTCGGCCAGCTTTTGCTCTTCCTCGCGGTGCAACCGGGCGTTGCGCCGTTCGAAGCGCTGACGCGCGTGATTGCGTTTAACGGCACGTGCCTGTTGGGCCAGCAGGCTGGAAGCCAGACCACCGATGATCGGTGTCGTGGTCGCCGGCAGGGGGCGCATTTCAATGCAATCCACCGGGCAGGGCGCCACGCACAGGTCGCAACCGGTGCATTCGTCGACGATGACCGTGTGCATCCATTTTGCCGCGCCGACGATAGCGTCGACCGGGCACGCCTGGATGCATTTGGTGCAGCCGATGCATTCGGCTTCGCGGATATAGGCGACCTGCGCCGGAGCGGCGCCGCGACCCATATCCAGTTCCAGCACCGGGACGTTCAGAAGGTGTGCCAGTGCCGAGATGGTTTCGCTGCCACCGGGCGGGCACTTGTTGATCGGCTCGCCTGCGGCAATGCCCTCGGCGTAGGGTTTGCATCCTGCGTGGCCACACTTGCCGCACTGGGTCTGCGGCAGCAGGGCGTCGATGCGTTGAATCAGACTCATGTTTTGATCAGTCCGGTGAATCCGAGAAAGGCCACTGCGATCAATCCGGCGCCGATCAGGTCGATCGGCAGGCCTCGAAAGGGCAGGGGAACATCATTATCGAGGGTGCGCTGGCGCAAGTCGCAGAAAAGGCTCAGTACCAGCCAGAAACCGAGCCCGGCGCCGATGCTCAATGCCGTGGCGTATAAAAAACCGTGGTCGTGTGCGGTATCGGCCAGGAGCATTCCCAACACGCCGGCATTGCCGAGCAACAGTGGCCACAAACCCTCGAACGCCAGGGTTGAAAACACTTTCGTCAGCCGCTTAAGCAGGGGGGCGATCAACAACACGCTAAGAGGGAGAAACACGAACAGTCGCAGCGAACTCAATCCCAGTGGCACCAGCAGCCAGTAATAGAGCACATGACCGAGCACGCCGACGATCAGCATCAGGCACGTTGTCGCGATACCCAGCGCATGAACCTGATGACGCGCGGTGGTCAACAGCGGATCGACGCCCAACGGCCAATGCAACACGAAGTTGTTGATCAGGGCGGTGCTGATGAGAACAAGAACAAGCTCGGTCATGGTCGTGCCGGAAAAAGAGGGCTTTCAACGCTGGCTCTTATTGAGCTTAGGCATTATCCGGCAAGGGACACCAGATATGAAAATCCCACAGGCGCGCCCGGCACGACTGTGGGATCGGTCCAGCGCAATGATTTACTTGATGCGCTGGCCAGGCTTGGCGCCGCTGTCGGGGCTGAGCAGATAAATTTCTTCACCGCCAGGGCCCGCCGCCATCACCATGCCTTCAGACACGCCGAACTTCATTTTACGAGGCTTGAGGTTGGCGATCATCATGGTCAGGCGGCCGTCGAGCTTGGACGGGTCCGGGTAAGCGCTCTTGATGCCCGAGAATACGTTGCGCTGCTCATCGCCGATGTCGAGGGTCAGGCGCAACAGTTTGTCGGCGCCTTCCACGGCTTCGGCCTTGACGATCAGGGCAACGCGCAGGTCAACCGCGGCAAAGGTGTCGAAGTCGATTTCCGGCGACAGCGGGTCCTTGGCCAGTTCGCCATTGCCGGCCGGTGCCGCTTCGCCCGTGTCGGTCTGGCTGGCTGTCAGGTCTTCTTTCGAGGCGTCGGTCATGGCTTGCACTTTCACTGGATCGATTCGGGTCATCAGCGGCTTGAACTCGTTCAACTGATGGTTGCCGAGCAGGGTCGCGTGGTCGTTCCAGGTCAGAGGCGCGACATTCAGGAATGCCTCGGCATCGGCGGCCAGCAAAGGCAGCACCGGCTTGAGGAAGATCACCAGTTGGCGGAACAGGTTGACGCCAGTGGCGCAGATGGCCTGGACTTCATCCTGCTTGCCTTCCTGTTTGTTCAACGACCACGGAGCCTTGTCGGCGATCCAGGCGTTGGCGCGGTCGGCCAGGGCCATGATTTCGCGCATGGCACGGGCAAAGTCACGCGCCTCGTAGGCGTCGGCGATGCTCGGCGCGGCGGCCAGGAACGCTTCGGTCAGCTCCGGTGCGGCGTTGTTGTCGACCATCAGGCCGGCATTGCCTTTGTGGATGAAACCGGCGCAACGGCTGGCGATGTTGACGACTTTGCCGACCAGGTCGGAGTTGACCTTCTGCACGAAGTCTTCGAGGTTCAGGTCCAGGTCATCGACGCCACGGCTGAGCTTGGCGGCGTAGTAGTAACGTAGGTACTCCGGCGACAGATGGTCGAGATAGGTCCGGGCCTTGATGAAGGTGCCACGGGACTTGGACATTTTCTGGCCGTTGACGGTCAGGTAGCCGTGCACGTTGATGCCGGTCGGCTTGCGGTAGCCCGCGCCTTCGAGCATCGCCGGCCAGAACAGGGCGTGGAAGTTGACGATGTCCTTGCCGATGAAGTGGTAAAGCTCGGCGGTGGAGTCCTTGCCCCAGAACGCGTCGAAGTCCAGCTCCGGTGTGCGGTTGCACAGGTTCTTGAAGCTGGCCATGTAGCCGATCGGCGCGTCCAGCCAGACATAGAAGTACTTGCCTGGCTCGTCCGGGATCTCGAAACCGAAATACGGCGCATCCCGGGAGATGTCCCACTGTTGCAGGCCGGCATCCAGCCACTCGGCGATCTTGTTGGCCACGGCGTCTTGCAGGGTGCCGCTGCGGGTCCAGGTCTGGAGCATGGCCTGGAAGTCCGGCAACTTGAAGAAGAAGTGCTGGGAATCCTTGAGCACCGGAGTGGCACCGGAGATGGCCGACTTCGGATCCTTCAGGTCGGTCGGCGCATAGGTCGCGCCGCATTTTTCACAATTGTCGCCGTACTGGTCTTCGGTGCCACATTTCGGGCAGGTGCCCTTGATGAAGCGGTCGGCCAGGAACATTTTCTTTTCGGGGTCGAAGTATTGCGTGATCGAGCGCGTGGCAATGTGCCCAGCGTCACGCAGTTTCAGGTAGATCTGGCTCGACAGCTCACGGTTTTCTTCGGCGTGAGTGGAGTGGAAATTATCGAAGTCCACCAGGAAGTCGGCAAAGTCGGCGCTGTGTTCGGCCTGGACGTTGGCGATGAGTTGTTCGGGGGTGATGCCTTCCTTCTCTGCGCGCAGCATGATCGCCGAACCGTGGGCGTCGTCGGCGCAGACATAAATGCATTGATTGCCGCGGTGCTTCTGGAAGCGCACCCACATATCTGTCTGGATGTATTCCAGCATATGGCCAAGATGGATCGAACCATTGGCGTAGGGCAGGGCGCTGGTGACGAGGATCTGGCGTGGCTCGGACATGGGGCTCGGCTACTTGATGAAACGGAGGTCGGCCACTATAAAGCGCCGGCGCATATTTTTCACCCCCGGCGCCGGACTCCGGGGACTGGTAGCCGGTGGTTGTCACATTCTGAAAGCGTGCCGCCAGGCCGTCAGAACAGGTAGGATAGCCGCCTGATTTTCCAGTCTTGCTATTGGAGTTGCCCATGAGCGCCGTCAAT
This sequence comes from Pseudomonas sp. S2_C03, assembly GCF_054668405.1. Taxonomy (NCBI): domain Bacteria; kingdom Pseudomonadati; phylum Pseudomonadota; class Gammaproteobacteria; order Pseudomonadales; family Pseudomonadaceae; genus Pseudomonas; species Pseudomonas sp. S2_C03. Next base: position 308,109 of record NZ_CP162766.1, read on the forward strand.
CGCGCAGCGGTGGAAGCCGTCCTTCGTCAATACACCGACCCTTATCTGAACCAGGACCCGGTCAGCGCCGGGTGCGTGCGAAACATCGACATTCAGGGCGACCGCGTCAGCGTGCAACTGGTGTTGGGCTACGCCGCTGGCCTGTTCAAGAGCGGCTGGTCGCAGATGCTGCAAATGGCAATCGAAGGCCTGGACGGCGTGGCCAGTGCCCGTGTAGAGATCACCAGCCAGATCGCCGCGCACAAGGCCCAGGCGCAGATTCCTGGCCTGGCCAACGTCAAGAATGTGGTCGCCGTGGCGTCCGGCAAGGGCGGCGTCGGCAAGTCCACCACGGCCGCCAACCTCGCGCTGGCCCTGGCCCGTGAAGGGGCCAAGGTGGGGATTCTGGATGCGGACATCTACGGTCCGAGCCAGGGCATCATGTTCGGCATTGCCGAAGGCACGCGCCCCAAGGTCAAGGACCAGAAATGGTTCGTGCCCATCGAGTCCCATGGCGTTGAAGTGATGTCCATGGCCTTCCTGACCGATGACAACACGCCCATGGTCTGGCGCGGCCCCATGGTCTCCGGCGCGCTGTTGCAATTGGTGACGCAGACCGCCTGGGGCGATCTGGATTATCTGGTCATCGACATGCCGCCAGGCACCGGTGACATTCAGTTGACCCTGGCGCAAAAAGTCCCGGTGGCTGGCGCCGTGATCGTCACCACCCCGCAGGACCTGGCGTTGCTGGACGCCCGCAAGGGCGTGGAGATGTTCCGCAAGGTCAACATTCCGGTGCTGGGCGTGGTGGAAAACATGGCCGTGCACATCTGCTCCAACTGCGGGCATGCCGAGCACCTGTTCGGTGAAGGCGGCGGGGTGAAGCTGGCCGAACAATACGGGGTCGAACTGCTGGCGTCGTTGCCGCTGTCGATGGTCATCCGCGAGCAGGCCGACGGCGGCAAGCCGACCGTGATCGCCGAGCCGGACAGCCAGATTGCGATGGTGTACCAGGAACTGGCCCGCCACGTCGGCGCGCGGATTGTGTTGCAGGAGGCTGCAACGCCGGCGATGCCGAACATCAGCATCAGCGACGATTGATTCGAACGCGGTCCAAAAGTGGGAGCGGCGGTGCGACGATTCGACTTGCTCGCTCCCACACTTGTTTGTGGTGGGCTTAAATACGCAACCCGCCATCCATCTCCAGAATCCGCCCGGTGTAGTAGTCGTTCTCGAAGATGTACGCCGCCGAATGGGCGATTTCTTCCGGCTTGCCCATGCGCTTGAGGGGAATCCCGGCGGTCATCTTCTCCAGCGCTTCGGGGCGCATGCCCAAGGTCATCTCGGTTTCGATGAAGCCCGGTGCAATGCCGGCCACACGAATGTTGTAGCGCGCCAGTTCCTTGGCCCAGGTCACGGTCGCCGCGGCGACACCTGCCTTGGCGGCGGAGTAGTTGGTCTGGCCGATGTTGCCCGCGCGGGAAATCGACGAAATGTTGATGATCGCGCCGCTGTTGTTCAGCTCGACCATTTTCGCCGCGACTTCACGGGTGCAAAGGAACACGCCGGTCAGGTTGACGTCGATGACGGCCTGCCATTGGGCGAGGCTCATTTTGGTCATCTCGCCATCCTTGACCTTGAGCAGGAGGCCGTCGCGCAGGATCCCGGCGTTGTTGATCAGGCCGTAGATCGCGCCGAAGTCCTCGGCCACCTGGGCGACCATGTGCGTCACCTGCTCTTCGTTGGCGACATTGCACAGGTAGGCGCGGGCCTCGACGCCCTTGGCCTTGCACACAGCCACCGCATCGTCGAGCTTTTCCTGGTTCAGGTCGACCAGCGCCAGCCGGGCGCCCTTGTCGGCGAAATACTCGGCCATGGAGCGGCCCAAACCCTGGCAACCGCCAGTGATAATGATTACTTTGTCTTTAAGTTGCATGAGTATGCCCCGGTAGCAGATGGAGTGGTCTTACTGTTCGTGAGCCTCCTCTCTCTGCGCCCGACGTCGCCTGGCTGCACATGAGAATTGCCCCGATGGCGGGCTGAAACTTTCTTCAGTCGCCTGTCCGTTTTTTCGACGGATTCTTAGTTAGGAGTCATAAATTGAGCGTTGAAGCGGCCAAGAATGCCCGAGAATTACTTCTCAAGGAATACCGTGGGGTGCTTTCCACCCACTCCAAGGCCATGCCCGGTTTCCCGTTCGGCTCCGTGGTGCCTTATTGCCTGGACGAGCAGGGCCGCCCGCTGATTCTGATCAGCCGCATCGCCCAGCACACGCATAACCTGCAGAAAGACCCGAAATGCTCGCTATTCGTCGGCGAGCGCGGTGCCGAAGATGTACAGGCGGTCGGGCGCCTGACCTATCTCGCCGAGGCGCAGCAATTGCACGAGGTCGCGCAGATCGACGCCGCTGCCGAGCGTTACTACCGCTATTTCCCGGATTCACAGAACTACCACAAGGCCCATGACTTCGATTTCTGGGTGCTCAAGCCTGTACGCCATCGCTACATCGGCGGTTTCGGCGCGATTCACTGGGTCGACCAGTTGACCCTGGCCAACCCCTTCGCCGGCAAGGCGGAAATCAGCATGGTCGAGCACATGAACGCCGATCACGCCAAGGCCATCGCCCATTACGTCGAACTCGCCGGCTTGCCGAAGAGCGAGCCGGCACAACTGGCCGGGATCGACACCGAAGGCATGCACTTGCGCATCGGGCAGGGGCTCTTCTGGTTGCCGTTTCAATCGCCATGTAACACGCCGACACAAGTGCGCGAGGCCTTGGTTTTCCTGGCTCACGCCGAGCGATGGCCGAAAAATACAGAGGCCAGTGCTTGAATTCACGAACCCGCGACGTCATCTAAGGAACACTGGCAAGGCATTCTTGCGTTGAGGAACCATTTGATGCGCCCTTTTTTGCTGCTCTTTGTACTGTTTCCGGTGTTGGAGCTGTTCGTATTCGTCAAGGTCAGCGGAGCGATAGGCTTCTTCCCCGCCCTGCTGCTGGTCATTCTCGGCTCGATGTTCGGCGTGTTCGTGTTGCGCATCGCCGGGCTGGCCACTGCGCTGCGTGCGCGTGAAAGCCTGAATCGTGGCGAAATGCCAGCGCAGACCATGCTCGAAGGCCTGATGCTGGCTCTGGCGGGTGGTCTGTTGATCCTGCCGGGCTTCGTCACGGATGTGCTTGGCCTGATACTGCTGCTGCCGTTCTCCCGTCGACTGCTGGCCAATAAAATGCGCCAGCGTGCCGAAGAGGCCGCGATGCGTCAGCGAGCTTTCGCCGACGACCTTCAGCCACGTGGCGGTCCCGCGCCGCGCGAACCATTGGGCCGTGAGCCCGACGTGATCGAAGGCGAGTTCGAACACCGCGACAACAAGTAAAGTCGTTTCACCTGCACGGCACCCTCGGGTGCCGTGTTCGTTTTCGGCAGATCGATTAAAAAATTTCGTGCTCCGCCCTTGTAATAAGCTTATGCGCCCCTATGTAACGGTCACCGCAAGGTTTCTGGCGATCACGCCAGACAGACTTCAGCGGTTCGCTTGTCGAGCCGCACCCGGCACCGCCGGACTTTGTTAAACCCGCCGGGATTACACCGGCCGATGAAAACCACAATTAGGAGAGATCGACAATGAAGCTTCGTCCTCTGCATGACCGCGTCGTTATTCGTCGCAGCGAAGAGCTGAAAACCACCGCTGGCGGTATCGTCCTGCCAGGTTCGGCTTCCGAAAAAGCCAACAACGGCGAAATCCTCGCTGTAGGCACCGGCCGCGTACTGGACAACGGTGAAGTGCGTGCACTGTCCGTAAAAGTGGGCGACAAGGTTGTGTTCGGTCCTTACTCCGGCAGCAACACTGTGAAAGTCGACGGCGAAGACCTGCTGGTAATGGCTGAGAACGAGATTCTCGCTGTTATCGAAGGCTGATTCCCCGCTCATTTTCCCGTTACTACAAAGTATTTAAGGAATATCGATCATGGCTGCTAAAGACGTTAAATTCGGCGATTCCGCCCGCAAGAAAATGCTTACCGGTGTCAACGTCCTGGCTGACGCGGTAAAAGCGACCCTGGGCCCGAAAGGCCGTAACGTGATCATCGAGAAGAGCTTCGGCGCTCCGACCATCACCAAGGACGGCGTTTCCGTAGCCAAGGAAATCGAGCTGGACGACCGTTTTGAAAACATGGGCGCGCAGCTGGTCAAAGACGTTGCCTCCCGTGCCAACGATGACGCCGGCGACGGCACCACCACCGCTACCGTTCTGGCTCAAGCCATCGTCAACGAAGGCCTGAAAGCCGTCGCTGCCGGCATGAACCCGATGGACCTCAAGCGCGGTATCGACAAAGCGGCCATCGCGGTCGTCAAAGAGCTCAAGGCTCTGTCCAAGCCATGCGCTGACACCAAGGCTATCGCTCAGGTGGGCACCATCTCCGCCAACTCCGACAACTCCATCGGCGACATCATTGCCGAAGCCATGGAAAAAGTCGGTAAAGAAGGCGTGATCACCGTTGAAGAAGGCTCGGGCCTGGAAAACGAACTGTCGGTTGTAGAAGGCATGCAGTTCGACCGTGGCTACCTGTCCCCGTACTTCGTCAACAAGCCGGACACCATGGTTGCCGAGCTCGACGGCCCGCTGATCCTGCTGGTCGACAAAAAGATCTCGAACATCCGCGAAATGCTGCCAGTGCTGGAAGCCGTTGCCAAAGCCGGTCGTCCACTGCTGATCATTGCCGAAGACGTTGAAGGCGAAGCCCTGGCGACTCTGGTTGTGAACAACATGCGTGGCATCGTCAAAGTTGCTGCCGTCAAGGCACCAGGCTTCGGCGACCGTCGCAAGGCCATGCTGCAGGACATCGCCGTCCTGACCGGCGGCACCGTGATCTCCGAAGAGATCGGCCTGAGCCTGGAAAGCACCACCCTGGAGCATCTGGGCAACGCCAAGCGCGTAACCCTGTCCAAGGAAAACACCATCATCGTTGACGGTGCTGGCGTTCAGGGCGACATCGAAGGCCGTATCGCTCAGATCCGTGCCCAGGTTGCCGAAACTTCCTCGGACTACGACCGTGAAAAACTGCAAGAGCGTCTGGCCAAGCTGTCCGGCGGCGTTGCAGTGATCAAGGTTGGCGCTGGTTCCGAAGTTGAAATGAAAGAGAAGAAAGCCCGCGTTGAAGACGCCCTGCACGCTACCCGTGCAGCCGTTGAAGAAGGCGTGGTACCTGGCGGTGGTGTAGCGCTGATCCGTTCGCTGCAAGCCATTTCCGAACTGAAAGGCGACAACGCTGATCAGGACGTGGGTATCTCGGTTCTCAAGCGTGCCATCGAAGCTCCGCTGCGTCAGATCGCCGCCAACAGCGGTGACGAGCCAAGCGTTGTGGTCAACGAAGTCAAGAACGGCAAGGGTAACTACGGTTACAACGCTGCGAGTGGCGAATACGGCGACATGATCGAAATGGGCATCCTGGACCCAACCAAGGTGACCCGTTCGGCTCTGCAATCGGCCAGCTCCATTGCCGGTCTGCTGCTGACCACCGAAGTGGCGATCGCTGATGCACCGAAGAAAGACGCTCCAGTTGGCGGCGGCATGCCAGACATGGGCGGTATGGGCGGCATGGGCGGCATGATGTAAGCCAGCCTTACCCCTGTAACGAAAAACCCCGCCGGCGAAAGCCGGCGGGGTTTTTTATTGCCTGTCATTTTCGACCTACACCAAACCCTGTAGGAGCGAGCATGCTCGCTCCGACAGGGGGCAGGGGTAGTGTCAGGCGCTGGCCGGTTGTGCCTTGCTCACGCGCTCATCTTTTCCGGCCGGCCGATACAGGATCCAGTAATACGATCCCAAACAAATCAGCCAGCAGAAAATGGCCGTCCATACGTTGTGCGAGAAAAAGTGCGCCCCCTGCAACATCCGTCCCACGGAAAACACCGTGCCCAGGGCGAAGGCAAAGACAAACGCGGCGCGCGCCAGTCGTGGCCGCCGATCACGCAGCACAAAAAACAGTGCGAACAGGGTGAAACCGGTCGCGGCGTGTCCCCCGGGCCAGCAGCGGCCGGGTTTGTTGGTGGGCGGGCGAGGGCTGAGCAGTTTGCTGTAGGTCTCGTGGCCGCCGAATTGCTCCAGGCTCCATGGACACTGCACTGCCGTCACCGCCTTGACCGGCGTGACGAAGGAGGTTGCCAGCCCCAGGGACAGCACCAGGCAACCGAGTTCGCGTTTGAACGGTTTAAGCCGGTGGATGAAAAACGCCCCGATGAAGCCGAGTATGGCGAACACTGAAAACGCGATAACCATTTGCTTGGCGCGGTCATGCAGGATGTCTTCAAGGAAGTAACTGTGGCGCCCGATGAAATCTTGCGCCACCGGGTCATAGAACAGCGTGGCCAAGTCCATGTCCAGCGATGTCAGTTCGAGCAGCATCAAAACAATTGCCGCAATGGCGGGAACACCCAGGTACAAACGCCAATTGAGCGCGCGCGATGCCGGGCGGACGGTGGTGGAAACCATGGCAGTTCCTTGATCGGTTAAAAATACTTGAAAGTGCAGCCGCGCGGAGTGTGGGCAGAGGGGTGTCGTCTGTTTGTGAATCGAGGGTGAAAAAGTCGTTAAGCACTTGCAGGCTTGAAAAGCCGCAAATACAACTGCAAGAGATTCTGGTCCTGAGCCACACTTGGCCTTAAGCTGCGCGAGCCAAGACGGCCGTTACCGTGTACGCAGGAGGTGCCCATGCGAATTCTATTGGTTGAAGACAACCGCGATATCCTGGCCAATCTGGCCGATTACCTGGGGCTCAAAGGCTATACCGTCGATTGCGCTCAGGACGGTTTGTCGGGCCTTCACCTGGCAGCCACCGAGCATTACGACCTGATCGTGCTCGACATCATGCTGCCCGGGATCGACGGCTACACCCTGTGCAAACGCCTGCGGGAGGATGCCCGCCGCGATACGCCAGTGATCATGCTCACCGCCCGTGATCAGTTGGACGACCGTCTGCAGGGCTTCAAGTCCGGCGCCGATGACTATCTGATCAAGCCTTTCGCCCTGTCTGAGCTGGCCGCGCGGATCGAAGCCGTCATGCGTCGCACGCAGGGCGGCGGCCGTCGCGCCCTGGAGGTTGGTGACCTCAGCTATGACCTCGACACGCTGGAGGTCACCCGCGAAGGTCGCTTGCTGAAGCTGAACCCGGTTGGCCTCAAGTTGCTGGCCGTGCTGATGCAGAAAAGCCCCCATGTGCTGCGTCGGGAAATTCTCGAAGAGGCCCTGTGGGGGGATGATTGCCCGGACAGTGACAGTCTGCGCAGTCACGTCCATCAATTGCGTCAGGTGATTGACAAGCCATTTGCCAAACCGCTTCTGCACACCGTGCATGGTGTGGGATATCGCTTGGCCGAGGGCCGTGATGGAGTTTAAGCAAAGCCTTGCCCAGCGGATCATCATTGCCTTTGCGCTGATGAGCGCGCTGGTCGCCGGGGCCTTCGCCATGGGCATTGTCGCGACCGTGCACCTGGTGGAAGAAAAACTGATTTCGGCAGGACTGGGCGGTGACTTGCAACGTCTGTTGTTGATGGACAGCGTTTCGGACTGGAGCCATCGCCCGGAACCGGACCAGTTGTTCTATTTCAGCGGCGGACCGGGAGACTTCGAGCTGCCCAAGGACCTGCGCCATCTCGATCCAGGGTTTCATGAGGTGTTTCGCGAGCAATTGTCGTATCACGCCATGGTCGAGGTGGTCGATGGCCGGCGTTACGTTTTGCTCCAGGATCAGAGTGATTTCGAGGAACGCGAGCGCGTGCTGTTCGCGGTCGTGTTGGTCGGTTTTGTACTGAGTCTGGCGCTGGCCGTGTTCCTTGGCTGGATACTGGCGCGCAAGGTGATGGCCCCCGTGGTACGCCTGGCGCGCCAGGTACGCCACCGTGATCAGTTGTTGGGCCTGGCGCCTCCGCTGGCGCCGGACTACGCCGCCGACGAAGTGGGGGAGCTTGCCGTGGCGTTCGACGTCACGCTGGGTCGCTTGCGCCAGGCATTGACCCGCGAGCGCTTGTTTACCAGTGATGTCAGCCATGAATTGCGCACGCCACTGATGGTGCTGGCCACGTCCTGTGAATTGCTGTTGGAAAACCCCGGCATCGACCAGCGTGGTCGGGCGCAGGTCGAGCGTATCGCCCGTGCCAGTGAGGAGATGCGCGAACTGGTGCAAACCTTCCTGATGCTGGCCAGGGCCCAGCGTGAAGATGCCAGCATGTCGCCGCAACAGACGGTTGACCAGGTTGCCGACGACCTGCTCGGCCTCTGGCGCGAGCCGATCGAGAACAAGGGATTATCGTTGATCGTCGAGCCTGGGAATCCCACCAGCACCCGCTACAACTCCACGTTGCTGCACGCGGTAATGGGCAACTTGTTGCGCAATGCGTTGCATTACACCGAACGAGGTTTCATCCGCTTGACCTTGACGGCGACCGGGTTCCGGGTGGAGGACAGTGGCGTGGGAATTCCCGAGGAGAAACGCCAGGCGATGTTCGAACCCTTCGTGCGAGGTGACGAAAAGCGTGGAGACGGGTTGGGTCTGGGGCTCTCGCTGGTGCAACGCATCTGCGAAAACCAGGGATGGAGCGTGAACCTGACGCACATGGAGCCCAATGGCTGCCGTTTTGAAGTTGAACTGGGCGCTCGTCCCGCCGGTTGAATCCGTGTTCGCCATCGCCCGTCCAGACGAATCATGTAAAACCTTGTAATGCTTTGAGGTTTTACATGACATTTTTTTCACAAACGCATGACCTGCCGCTGACACGTCGCTCCTTAACGTGATTGTCATCAGACGATCAGGAGTGCTTGGTGATGGCCGGCCCGATTAAACTCGATTTTTCCGAAAAGTACGACGACACACACGCCGAAAAATATTTGCGCAAACACAAGAACGGTTTTTCGCGCCGATTGTCTCACTGGCGTGACGAGCAGTTGGCGCGCAAAGCATTGACCCTGGCCGGTGAACCCGGACTGGTACTGGATTTGCCTTGTGGTGCCGGGCGTTTTTGGCCATTGCTGGCGGAAAAACACAATCGCGTGATCATTGGCGCGGACAACTCCGAGTCAATGATCAAGGTCGCAATGGCTGCGCAACCTGCCGAAGTCGTGAAACGGGTACAACCTTTGCACACTTCTGCGTTCGACATCGCCTTGCCTGATAACGCCGTCGACAGCATTTTTTGCATGCGCCTGCTGCACCACATTGGTGAAGCCGAGCATCGACTGGCGATTCTACGTGAATTCGAACGCGTCACCCGCGACAGCGTCGTCCTTTCTCTCTGGGTCGACGGCAATTTCAAGGCGTGGAAGCGTCAGCGTTCAGAGCTTAAACGTGGGCAGGAAGGTTACCAAAACCGATTTGTGTTACCGGTAGCTACGGTCGAAAAGGAATTCGAACAAGCGGGTTTTCGAATTCAGGAACGACTGGACTTTCTACCGTTCTTCGCCATGTGGCGAGTTTATGTATTACGCAAGAGGTAACTCAATGGCAGCGCAGTGTGCGGCGGAAACGAACAATACTCTGGAAGATCGTTTCGACTTCTACTGGAATCAACGCGGCGAATGGGTCGAAGAACCAAACGTTCGTCGCGGTGGCGAAAGTGGCGTCCAGCGTGTCAAGGGTGACGATGGTCAGTTGCTCTACGCCAAGCGTCAGACCGGGCACATTTACCGCAGTTGGCTGCACCCGTTCGGTCGCCCGACGGTGTTGCGTGAACGTGATGCGCTGATCGGTGTACAGCGTTTAGGTGTGCGAGCGCCTGAGATCGTCTTCTGCGGCGCGCAACGCGACCCCGCCCACCAATGGCGCGCCTTGCTGGTGACCAAGTCACTGGATGGGTTTGAGGAAATTGCCCATTGGTACGCCGGCGGAGGGCGCGAGCACTTCAGCGAGGCCGTGCAGGACCGTGTACTGAAGAGTGTCGCCGAGAACCTGGCGTTGATGCACTTGGGGCGTTGGCAGCACAGTTGCCTCTACATGAAGCACGTCTTTGTCCGGGTCACCGGCGAAGGCGAGTCCGCCAAGGTGGAATCCGCCGTGATCGATCTGGAGAAATGCCGGCAGCGCTTGACCGCCTATCGCGCCGCTTCCCATGACCTGAAACAACTGCGCCGCCATTCGTCGTTCAGCGACACGGAGTGGAAAAAACTCGTCTATTTTTATGAGACAGCGTTTGGCAGCGCTATCAAGGGTTTATAGCGATGAAACTAGAAATTGCACGAGGTTTGTTCCTGGTAGGAGCCTTGGCAGTTGCTTCATTGGCGGTAGCGGCTTGGGAGCAGCCGCGCACACAGGTTCTCGGTTCAGCGAACGGGGACGCTCGTTGCCCCATGCCGCGGGTTGCCAAGGTGTCGGCCACAACACAACCCGATCATGACTTGTTGCTGTTCATGTTCGGTCTTTCTCAAGGACTGAGGCCGCAAAGTTGACCCATTCAAACCCCCGGAAAAGGCCTCGCCAGATGCGAGGCCTTTTTTTTGCCCCTGTCCCTGTAGGAGCAAGCTCGCTCCTACAGGGAGCGGTCGGGCTTCGCCAGCACGGTGTATACGCACGGCAAGACGAACAGGGTGAACAGCGTGCCGATCGACATCCCCGTGGCAATGACCGTCCCGATGTCGAAGCGGCTGACGGCACCTGCTCCCGTGGCGATGATCAGCGGGACCATGCCGAAGACCATGGCTGCAGTGGTCATCAACACCGGACGCAGGCGGATGGAGGCGGCTTCCTCGACGGCTTCCCGGGGTGTCAGCCCCTTGTCCTTGCGTAACTGGTTGGCGAATTCGACGATCAGGATCCCGTGTTTGCTGATCAATCCGATCAGCGTCACCAATCCGACCTGGGTGTAGATGTTCATGCTGGACCAGCCCAGGAACAACGGCAGCAACGCCCCGCAGATCGACAGCGGCACCGTCACCAGAATCACCAGCGGGTCGCGGAAGCTCTCGAACTGAGCCGCCAGCACCAGGAAAATGATTGCCAGCGCCAGGGCAAACGTCACCCACAGCGCAGTGCCTTCCTGAATGTATTGTCGCGAGGCCCCGGCATAGTCGATGGCAAAGCCGGCTGGTGCTTCTTCCCGAGCGATCTGGCGCACCACGTCGAGGGCCTCGCCCATGCTCACCAGCGGCACGCCAGAGAGGATGGCCGAATTGAGCTGTTGGAACTGGTTCAACTGGCGTGGTCGTGCGCGGTCGGTGACGGTGATCAGGGTCGACAGGGCCAGCAGTTCGCCCTTGGTGTTCTTCACGTAATAGTTGTTCAGCCAGTCGGGGTTGTCGCGGAACGGTCGTTCGACCTGAGCGATGACCTTGTAGCTGCGGCCTTCAATGGTGAAGCGGTTGATTTCCGCTTCGCCCAGCAATGTCGCCAGCGTGCCACCCAGGTCCTGCATGGACACGCCCATCTGCGCAGCCTTGGCGCGATCGATATCGACCACGACTTCGGGCTTGTCGAACGCCAGGTCGACGTCGACGAAAGCGAACTTGCCGGACTCCATCGCGCGCTTTTTCACCCGGTCCATCACCTGCAGCAACGAGTCGTAATCGCTGGCGGTGTTGATCACGAACTGAAACGGCAGACCCTCGCCGGTGCCCGGGAGGGAAGGCAGGTTGAAACCGAATACCTGCAAGCCGGCGATGCTGTCGAGCTTGCTCTGGACCTCGGGCAGAATTTGCATCTGCGTGCGGTCACGTTCGTTCCACGGCTTGAGCAGAAAGCCGCCGACACCCGACTGCACACCGTTGAAGCCGTTGATCTGGAATGACGAGTAGTACTCCGGAAACGCCTTGAAGATATCGATGAATTCGTTGGTGTAGGTGTTCAGGTAGTCGAGGTTGGTTGGCTGCGGCGCATTCGAGATCATGAAGACGATGCCCTGGTCCTCGTCAGGTGCCAGTTCCGATTTGGTGAACATCAGCAGGGCCGGGATCAGGCACAGCACGATGACGGCAAACACCAATACCACCGGACGTGTATTCAGCGTGCCGTGGAGCAGACGCTGGTAGCGGCGCTTGAGACTTTCGAAGATCAAGTCCAGACGATGTGCCAGGCCCGTCGGGTTTTCGTCGTGGCGCAACAATACGGCGCACATCATCGGTGACAGGGTCAGGGCGACGATGCCGGAGATCACCACGGCGCCGGCCAGCGTCAGGGCGAACTCCTTGAACAACGCGCCGGTGAGGCCGGTGAGGAAGCCGATGGGCGCATACACCGCCGCCAGGGTGATGGTCATCGAGACCACCGGCATGGCGATTTCCCGGGCACCTTCGATGGCGGCGTCCAACGGCGTCTTGCCTTCCTCGATATGCCGGTGGATGTTTTCCACTACCACGATGGCGTCGTCCACCACCAGGCCGATAGCCAGCACCATGGCCAGCAAGGTCAGCAAGTTGATCGAATAGCCCATCATTTGCATGAAGAACATCACGCCGATCATCGACAGCGGAATGGTGACCACCGGGATCACGACCGAACGCAGGGCGCCGAGGAACAGAAACACCACGACAATCACGATCAGCACGGCTTCGAACAGGGTCTTCACCACCTCATCGATGGAGGCCTGGATAAACAGCGTGGCGTCGTAGGCAATCTCGCCCTTGAGGTTGGGCGGCAACTGGGCCTCAAGGTCCGGCATGATCTTGCGCACTTCCTTGATCACGTCCAGTGGGTTGGCGCCGGGCGTGGCCTTGATGCCGATGTACACCGACGGCGTGCCACCGAAGGAACTGATGCTGTCGTAGTTTTCCGCGCCCATTTCCACCCGTGCGACATCGCGCAGCAGCACTCGGCTGTCGCCTTCGACCTTGAGCGGGATCGCCGCGAAAGCCTCGGCGGATTTCAGTTCGGTGTTGGCATTGATGCTGGTGACCACGTACTCGCCTTTCACTTCGCCAGCGGCGGAGAGGAAGTTGTACTGGCGCACCGCGTTGGTCACGTCGCTGGCGCTCAGGCCAAAACCTGCGAGCTTGACCGGGTCCAGCCACAGGCGCATGGCGAACACCTGGTTACCGAGAATCTCGGCTTCGGCCATGCCCGGCAGCGTCGCCAGTTTGGGCTGGATGACTCGCGACAGGTAATCGGTGATCTGCGGGTTGCTCAGTTCCTTGCTGAAGAAACTGATGTACATCAGCGCCGAGGCGTCCGCCGCTTCCTTGCTCAGCACCGGGTCTTCGGCGTCCTGGGGCAGTTGGTTTTTCACCTCGTTGGCCTTGGCCAGCAACTCCGTGAACAAACGGTCGCTGTTGGAGCCGATGCGTGCGTAGATGGAAATGATCGAGAAGTTCTGACGACTGACCGAGGTCATGTAATCAATCCCCTCGGCGCTCGCCAGGCTCTGTTGCATCGGCTGGGTGATGTAGCCCTGGATGGTTTCGGCATTGGCACCGGGGTACGCGGTGGTGACCGTGATCAGGGCGTTTTCCATTTGCGGATACTGGCGCAGCGGCAGCTTGCTCCAGGCCTGGAAACCCAGCAGCACAATCAACAGGCTGACCACGCAGGCGAGCACCGGGCGGCGGATGAACGGGTCGGTAAAAGCCATGGGAATTCCTTGATCAGTCCGCACGCGGCGGGCTGTTCTTCTCGCCTAGGGTTTTGTCGTCGCTGATGGCAATGCGTGCACCATTGTCCAGTTTGATCTGGCCGGCCGTGACCACTTTCTCGCCGTTTTGCACGCCTTTGGTAATCACCACCACACCTTCGCGGCGTTCGCCGGTTTCAATGAAACGACGTTCGGCGATCAGGATCGGCTCACCCTTGTCGTTTTTTTCCACCTCGCCGCTCTCGGTCTTTTTCTGCGCGACGATATACAGCGAGTTGCCGTACAGCGTGTAGGTGATGGCGCTTTCCGGCACGACGATGCTTGGTTTCGGATCGGGCAGCATCACCTGCAGGTTGGCAAACATGCCCGGCAACAACTTGCCGTCCGGGTTAGCCAGGGTCGCACGCACCTGCATGTTGCGCGTGCTGTTCTCGAGTTTCGGATTGATCGCGCTGATCCTGCCGGGGAAGGTCTGGGAGGGGTACGCCGCGACCAGGATATCGACGGGCTGGCCGAGGGCAATCTTCGGCACCGACTGCTCGGGCACGAAGAAGTCGACATAGAGGCTGCTGAGGTCTTGAAGCGTAGCGATCACGGCGCCGCTCGCCAGGTAATCGCCAACGTCCACCTGGCGAATACCGATGGTGCCAGTGAACGGTGCGGCGATGCTCTTCTTGCCAAGGGCCGCCTTGAGCTGATTGACCGTGGCTTTGCTCTTTTTCAGCACGGCCGACAGTCGGTCGAATTCACCTTTGGAAATGGCCTGGCTGCCGACCAGTTGGCTACCGCGACCATAATCGAGCTGGGCCAGCCCAAGGTCGGCCTCGGCGGTTTCGAGCAAGGCTGATTCGACCTTGCTGTCGAGGCGCAGCAGCGGCTGGCCGACCTTGACCTTCTGCCCGGATTCGAACTGCAGGTCGATCACGGTGCCGTCGGTCTCCAGGCTCAGGTCCACACCCTGCAAGGCCTTCAGCGTGCCAACACTGGGCAGACGCGCCTGCCATGGCTGCTCGCTGGCCGTGGCCACGGCGACACTGATCGGTGGTTTTGGCGCGGAGAAGGTCTGAATCATCGTGTAGATGGACCAGGCCTTGTAACCGGCCAGGATCAGCACGATCAACAGAACAACACCCAACATGATCAGCATGCGGCGACGCAGCATATTTCCAGTTCCTTGGAGAAATCAGGCGAGACAGACCGGCACATTACCGCGACTGGGAAGGGGATTCCAACTGATAGAAATCACAGGGGTCACCGTAGCCACCGGCACAGGCACGCCGGTGGCTACAGGTGTGTTACGCCATCAAGTGCAGATGGTTGTCCCAGAGCCCCGCCGGCAGCTCCAGCGGTTTTGCTACAAGGTTTGTCTGGCGGCAATCGTAATAACGGCAGCGACCTTGTCCCGACGTCACGACAAAACCGTCGGCCACGGCACCGACCCCGGCGCAATCGGGCAGCGGCGCATCCAGGCGCACTTCACCGCTGTCCAGGTCCCAGATGAAAAAGCGATTGCCCCTCGGTGCAGTCAACGCCACCAGGCGCAAGTCGCTGTGCACGGCGACGCTGGCGGTGTAGTGCCCCATGGCCTGCAATTGGTGCTCGGGCACCGGGAACGCCACGAACGGCTGGCCGGGACGCTTGATCGCCAGCAACTCCGAGGACTCGTGGGACGGCCCCATGAATTGCTGGCCGGCGACGATGGTGCCGTCGCTGGCAATGCCAAGGTGGCGCACGCTGTTCATCTGCTGCGCGAGGGTTTCCTTGCTCAGCAGGGTGCCGTCGCGTTGCATCAGCACCAGGCTCGGCTCCATGGCATCGAGGTTCATCTCGACCCGGCTTTCGGCTTCGGTGCGAATGCCGCCGTTGGCCACCACCAGGGTTTCGCCATCGGGTAGCCACGACACCTGATGCGGGCCGATGCCGTGGGTGGAGATCTCGCCGCTGTGCACCAGGCGTTCACCCTCGAACTTGTACACGCCGAGCAGGCCGCGGCCCGGGTCGGACGTGTCGTTTTCGGTGGCGTACAGCCAGTCGCCGCTTTTGTGGATGACCGCGTGCCCATAAAAATGCCGGTTCGGTTGCGAGACCACCGTCTGCAGCAATGTGCCGTCGCGCAGGTCGACCAGGTAGCTTTCGGTGCCAGGGCGCCGTGCGACGAACAGGGCGATCGGCAGCGTCGGGTGATTGATGATGTCGTGGCAGCGCTGGCCGACCTGGGTGGCGAACACCCGGGTGCCGTCCAGTCGATAACCGACGGCATAATGCTTGCCGTCGCCATCGTCCCGCGCCGACAGCAGCAACGGGCTCTGGTCCTTTTGCTTGAACAGCTTCCAGCCGCCCAGCGTCACTGCTCCCAGCAGCAAACTACCTAACGTCAGAGCCTGTCGTCGCAGCATGGCACTTGCCCTCATCAGTCACCGTCGTTGGCGTTGAAGCCCAGTTGGATGCCCAGCGCCTTGGCCAGCTCGC
Source organism: Pseudomonas sp. S2_C03 (assembly GCF_054668405.1). Taxonomy (NCBI): domain Bacteria; kingdom Pseudomonadati; phylum Pseudomonadota; class Gammaproteobacteria; order Pseudomonadales; family Pseudomonadaceae; genus Pseudomonas; species Pseudomonas sp. S2_C03. Next base: position 324,101 of record NZ_CP162766.1, read on the forward strand.
CTTCGTGCAGGCGATGGACAACGTTGAGGCTGTCGTAAAGATCGTTGAGCTGCTGGCGACCGGCATCGTCGCCGAGCATTTCGGTCAGCGAGCGCTGATTGCTGGCGAACAGCTTCAAGGACGCTGCATAGGCGGCATCGATCTTGTCGGCCAGGGGTTTCTGTTCGCTCGGCAGCAGGCCGCGCAGACCTTTGTTATCAACGCCTTCCCACACGGTTTTGGCGGCCGCGAGGCTGGCTTCCAGCCCCGTCAGCGACGACTGGCTGCGCCAGGCATCGGCTTGGAACGGTTGCGGAACGCCCTTGGTCTGACGGCCCATCGGGGTGCCGAGTTTTTTCTTCAGGCTGTCGAGCGCAGTGACCTGCACACGCAAGAGATCAGCGATGGCTTCGTGGGAATCGGCATAGCGCTGGTTCGGAAACTTGCTCATCTGCGCGAGCATACCGTCGGTATTGTTCCAGCCTTTGAGGATGTCCTCGGCCAATTGCTTCTGGCGCTCGCCGATGGCGATCAACAGCGGGCAGTACTTGGCTTTCTGCTCGGCGTTGGCCACATCGGGCTTGCTGTCGAACAGGATGTACTCGTAGGCGGAGAGGCCCTGGACCACTACGCTGGACTTGGCCAACGCAGCGGCATCGATCTGCGGCTGGGCAACGATCAGTTGCTCGACCTGACGGCCGACGAGGTTCTTTTTGTCCGGCCAGAATTGCACCTGCCAGGCGCGGTTGCCCTCAGCCAACGGGCCGATCAGCAACGGTTGCAGCTCGGCCCACGCCTTCTGCGCGTGCAGGAAGTCGGCCCGGGCGGTGTCCAGGGTTTCCTTGCCTTCGCAGTAGGCGAGCGCGCTCACGGCCAACTGGCGGTCAGCCTCGACCCAGCGGGTGTAGGTCGGCAGGATCACCGACTTGGCGATGGCGGCCGAGGTCACAGCCTGTGGGTCCTGCGGCGAGCAGGCGCCGAGGGCGATAGCCGCTAGGCTGGTGAACAACAGTTTGGGGCGGAACATGTCGGGCTCCCGATTCTGGATTTATAGAGAGTTCAAAAAGGCCAGCAACGCGGCGCGCTGCTCGGCATTAAAAGACAACACCTGTTGCTGCGCCGCTTTCGCTTCGCCGCCATGCCAGAGCACGGCTTCGAGCAGGTTGCGGGCGCGGCCGTCATGCAGGAATTGGGTGTGGCCGCTGACGGCCTCGGTCAGGCCGATGCCCCACAACGGCGGAGTGCGCCAGTCGCGGCCACCGGCCTTGAATTCAGTGCGATTGTCGGCCAGGCCGTCGCCCATGTCGTGCAACAGCAGGTCGCTGTAAGGGCGAATCACTTGATTGGCCAGTTCAGGTTCAGCAGCGTTGGCGGCAGTGGTGTATTTCGGCGTGTGGCAGGACTGGCAACCGGCCTGGAAAAACAGGTTCTTGCCCGCCAGCACTTGCGGCGAGCCCACATCGCGGCGCGCCGGTACGGCGAGGTTGCGACTGTAAAACAGCACCAGGCGCAGGATGTTGTCGCTGACTTCCGGCTCGCCATCCGCGCCATTACCGTTGGGCGCCTGTTTGCACGCGGTTTGCGTGTCGGTGCAGTCATCAAACGGTCTCAGGCGGGTGGTGAGGCCCATGTCACCCGAAAACGCATGAACATTTTGTTGATTGAGGTTCGGTTGCCCGGCCTTCCAGCCAAAGCGGCCGAGGACTGTTTTCTGCTGGGCGTCATCCCACACCAGGTTCGGACGCCCGGCGATGCCGTTGTTTTCTTTCTCTTGAGCCTTGGCGTTGGCCAGGACCGCCTCGTCGGGAATGGCTTCGAGCAAACCCAGCCCAATCATCGGCGGCGCCACCCGCGCAGAAAACCGCGTGTCGGGGTGCATCGGGCCATAGCCCAACTGGGTGATGTTCAGGCTCGGCTTACGCAGCTCGACCTCGGTGCCGTCCTTGAAGCGCACCGACACGGGCGTGTAGTCGACCCGCACCTTGCCTTCCGGGACTACGCCTGGAATGGACATGTCCTGGAATTGTCCGCCGTAGACGGGTTCCGGAACCACGCCGTTCTGCTCGATGAGTTTGGCATAGGCTGGCGTATCGGGAATCGACAGGCGCACCAGCATCGACACGGAGTTGGAGGCATCGGGCGCCGGCGGATGGCCGCGCCCGTCCTTGATGTGGCAGTTCTGGCAAGCGTTGGTGTTGAACAACGGGCCGAGGCCATCGCGGGCGGTTGTGGTCGAGGGGGCGATCACCCAGGGGTTGCGGAAGAAGCTGTTGCCAACGCTGAAATCCACGCGCCTGGACGGCGGCAGGTTGGCAGACGGCAGGGAAAAGGCGTTCTGGTCGGTCTTGCGCACGGTTGCCTGGCCACCGGAACGGGCTTCGCCGGGCTCCGCTTTGGTAAAACGCGGGGCGTCATCGCAGGCACTCAGGCCCAGGGCCAGAACCAGTGCGGACAAGCGAAGAAGCAGCGAGGGCATCAGACATCCTGCGAGACGAGCAAAACAAGGGCGCAAAGTCTAACAGGGCGGGGGAGTTTGAATAAGAGGAATTATCGTTTGATTGCCCGTCTACCCCTTCACCTGTAGGAGCGAGCATGCTCGCGATGGTCGTTAACGATGACGCTGGTTACCTGATACCCCGCGGTGTTCTTGCGTCCATCGCGAGCATGCTCGCTCCTACAGGGAGCGGGAAGCATAAAAAAGCCCCGACGAGTCGGGGCTTTCTTCCGGCAACGAGCGTCGATCAGAACTCGTGATCAGCGTTGTCCGGGTTGAGGTCGGTGATGCCCAGCTTGCCAGCGGCGGCTTCGATCGAACCGGTCTGCTTGACCAGGGCGGCGATGGCGTCGCGCACGATCTGGTTGCCGGCGGTGTTGCCCGCCGCGATCAGTTGGTCGTAGTGCTCACCCTTGAGGGCGTGATCGACGATGACCTGCATTTTCGCTTCGGTGGCGGCAAGGTCAGCTTTAAGCGCGGTATCCGCGGCGGCGTCGGCCTTGGCCACCAGGGACGACAGGCTGGCCCCGGTCATCTTGGTGCCGTCGACGCGAGTGTATTCGCCCAGGTACACGTTACGAATGCCCTTGGCATCGTAGAACTGCGAGTAGTGGGTGTTGTCGCTGAAGCAATCGTGTTCGTCTTCAGGGGAGTTGGCTTCCAGCGAAACCTTCATGCGCTCGCCAGCCAGTTCGCCCAGGGACAGGCTGCCCATGCCGAACAGCATTTTACGCAGGCCGACGTCACCCGGTTCCGCTTCCAGGGTGGCGCGATAGTTGTCGGCTACATTTGGTTTCCAGTTACCGACCATTTCTTCCAGGTCGCTGACCAGCAACTGGGTCACCGCTTTCAGGTAAGCACGACGACGGTCGTTGTGACCGCCGGTGGCGCCGGTGCCTTCGAGGTAGTCCGAAGCCGGACGGTTGCCGGCACCAGGGCCGGTGCCGTTCAGGTCCTGGCCCCAGAGCAGGAATTCGATGGCGTGGTAGCCGGTCGCGACGTTGGCTTCGGAACCGCCCAGCTCGTTGAGGCTGGCGAGTTTTTCCGGAGTGATGTCCTTGACGTCGATCTTGTCTTCGCCAACCTGGATCTCGGTGTTGGCGATGATGTTGGCCGTAGCGCCTGGGTTACCCAAAGCGTGCTCGTAGGATTTGTCGACGTAGTCGATCAGGCCTTCGTCCAATGGCCAGGCGTTCACCTGACCTTCCCAGTCGTCGATGATGGTGTTGCCGAAGCGGAACGCTTCGCTCTGCAGGTAAGGTACGCGGGACGCAACCCAGGCGGCCTTGGCAGCTTTGAGGGTCTCGGCGTTCGGCTTGGCGAGGAAGGCGTCGACGGCAGTCTGCAGGGTTTTTGCAGTGGATTCGGCATCGCTGTAAACGGCGTAAACGATGTCGGCGTAGTGAGCGACAACGGCCTTGGCGGCGGCTTCATCGACTTTACCGGCAGCGGCAGGCGCGGCGGCTGGAGCAGCCGGGGCCGCAGCGGTGCTGGCGGCCGGCGCAGGTGCGGCGGCTTTTTCTTTGTCTTTGCCTTCGCCGCAACCGGCGAGGGAAATAGCGATGGCCAACAGACTGGCGGTAGCCAGAGGCATACGAATCATGGCGAACATCCTGCTTCGAGAGGGGGTGGAGACGCGCCCGGCGCGCAAAACTGCCACATAATGCAAATCTTTCGCATTATGTGTAAAGGGTTGTTGTTGGAAATATTTCTTATTCGGGAGGGGCGCTACCCCCTGTAGGAGCGAGCATGCTCGCGATGGACTGATGAACGCCGCGGGGTGTCAGACTTCCCGCGTTATCGTTGACCTCCATCGCGAGCATGCTCGCTCCTACAGGATTTCAACATCAGAGGATTGCCGCGTTGGTGCGCTGAGCCTGCTTCATGTAGGCGCCCAGCTCCCGCGCCGGCAGCGGTTTGCTGTAGAAGTAGCCCTGACCTTCATGGCAGCCTTCGGAAATGATGTAGGCCTCTTGCTCGGCAGTTTCCACACCTTCGGCGATGACCTGCATGCCCAGGCTCTTGCCCAGTTGAATGATGGCGCGAACGATGGTGGCGTCGTCATCGTCATCGAGCAGGTCCTGCACGAAGCTCTTGTCGATCTTGATCTTGTCCAGCGGCAAGCTCTTCAAGTAGCTCAGCGATGAATATCCGGTGCCGAAGTCGTCGATGGCGATCAGCGCGCCGGAGCGGCGCAGGCTAAGCAAGTGCTGGGCTGCGGTGCTGATGTCTTCCATCAGGCCGGTTTCGGTGACTTCCAGCTCCAGGCTGCGCGGCGGCAGGCGGTACATCTGCAGCAGGTTGTTGACCACTCGCGGCAGTTCGGCGTGGTGCAGTTGCACGGTCGACAGGTTCACCGCCATGCGCAGTTCGGTGAAACCCTGGTCATGCCAATCGCGCAGTTGCTTGCACGCATGGTCCAGCACCCACTCGCCGATGGCGATGATGGTGCCGTTCTGCTCCGCCAGAGGGATGAACAGATCCGGCGGCACCAGCCCGTGCTCGGGGTGCTGCCAGCGAATCAACGCCTCAACGCCCACCACGCGCTGATCGCGGTAGCTGATCTGGGGTTGATAAACCAGGTAGAACTGATCTCGGGTCAGGGCATCGCGCAGGTCTTTTTCCAGCTCACGACGACGGCGCATCTCGGTATCGACGCTGGCGATGTAGAACTGATAACGGTTGCGTGAACGGGTCTTGGCCAGCGTCATGGTCTGCTCGGCCTTTTGCAGCAGCTTCTCGGTGCTGTCGCCATCTTCGGGAAACAGGGTGATACCGATCGTGGCTCGCAGGCGAATTTCCTGGTGATCGAGGGCGAAGGGCGCCTCCAGGTCATCGAGAATGTTCTGTGCCAGTTCCGCCGCCTCGTAGGGTTGTTCGATGTCGGCCTGCACCAGGGCGAATTGGTCGCCGCCCAGGCGGGCCAGAGCCCCCAGGCGACCGCTGTGGGCACGCAGGCGGTCGGCCAGGGCCAGCAGCAACTGGTCGCCGGTCTGGTAGCTGAACTGTTCGTTGATGCCTTTGAAGTCGTCGAGGCCGACACACAACACCGCGACCCGACGCTGCAACTTGCCGGCGTCAACCAGGATTTTGTCCAGTTGCGTCTGCAGTTGCTGGCGGTTCGGCAGGCCGGTGAGAAAGTCGTACTGGGCCATGCGCAGCAGGCTGTTTTCCGCTTCATGGCGCAGATGGGTGTTGCGCTCGATGGATTCGAGCAACTGATTGGCGGTGCTGATCCAGATCCCCAATTCGTTCTTTTCGTGCCCCTTGAGCTGCGGGATCTTGTGTTCGCTGGGGCGGTCCGGGTTGATTTCGGTCAGGTGCTCGATGATGCGGGACAGTGGTTTGGTCAGCAGCCAGTGATAGACCAGGTACAAGACCAGCCCCATGGCCAGGGCACGCAGGACCCCCGAAATGAAGATGATCACCGAACTGACGATAAAACCCTGGCCATAAGTGGCCGTGTCGAGGGTGATGCTGAGGTCGCCGTAATACTCGCTGTAAGGGCCACGGCCGACCAATTGTGTGGTGAATGTGCGTTCCTTGCCGAGAATAAGGTCGGTCAGCCAGCGGCTGTTGGACGCCTGCAGATCGCGGGACTTCTGCGCGAGCATCGCTTCATTGGGGTGACCGATGGACGCCTGGCGCACGGCATCGTCCTGGAACAGGCCTTCGATGACCTGCATGCCCATTTCCCGGTCCAGGCTGTAAACGGCCTGGGTTGAGGGGTCGCGAAACATGTCGAGGATGCGCTGCGCATCGCTGGCCACGGCCTGGTTCGTCTTATAGGCATCGAAAACGATCTGCGCGCAGCTCAAGACCACGCCAACGATCAATGCCGACAACAGCACGACCCGGAGCAACTTTACCGACAAGCTGTTCTTGAGTTCCAGCTTCAAAGAGTCATTCCTTGTTCCGTGCGGGTAGCATCAAGTAGCCATGAGTATTGGCAATCCCGTGATGGCAGTCAAAGGGACAATCGAACACAGGAAGATTTACCTGTGGGTTGGCCGAAATGCTGCTATCTGGAGTATTCGCGCTTATTCGTACTGTTTCGGTAGTCGAGTCCTTCAACTTGAGGGGGCGGGGAGAAAATTCCTTCAGGTTGATGGTAGACGGGTCTGGCGTGGGGACAAGGGGAGTGAGGTGGGTTTCATTTTTGCGGCTGGATGCTTGCCCGTGTGGGAGCGGGCTTGCCCGCGATGGTGTTCATGCAGCCAACCCATTCCTACCGGTGTACATCATCCCTGTAAGAGCGAGTTTACTCGCGATGGTCGTCAACGATGACGCGGGCGGCCTGGATGCCCGCGGTGCCTGGGCTACCATCGCGACGGTTCGACGCCTCGACAAGCTCGCTCCTACAGGGATGGGGGATGGCCAGGGCATAAAAAAACCCGGTCAAGGCCGGGTTTTTTGTCTGGCATCGAGCTTAAGCTTTGAAGGTCTTGCCTTCGAATTGCTCAGCTACGAATTTCCAGTTGACCAAGTTCCAGAACGCTTCGACGTACTTCGGACGAACGTTGCGGTAGTCGATGTAGTAGGCGTGTTCCCAGACGTCGCAGGTCAGCAGCGGGGTGTCGCCGTTGGTCAGCGGGTTGCCGGCGCCGATGGTGCTGGCCAGGGCCAGGGAACCGTCAGCTTTTTTCACCAGCCAGCCCCAGCCGGAACCGAAGGTGCCGATGGAGGTTTTGCTGAACTCTTCCTTGAACTTGTCGAACGAACCGAAGGCCGCGTTGATGGCTTCAGCCAGTGCGCCGGTTGGTTGACCACCGGCGTTTGGCGCCAGGCAGTTCCAGTAGAAAGTGTGGTTCCAGACTTGAGCGGCGTTGTTGAAGATGCCGCCCGAGGAAGACTTGACGATTTCTTCCAGGGTCTTGCCTTCGAACTCGGTGCCAGGCACCAGATTGTTCAGGTTCACGACGTAGGTGTTGTGGTGCTTGTCGTGGTGGTATTCCAGGGTTTCCTTGGAAATGTGCGGCTGCAGGGCATCGTGGGCGTAAGGCAGCGGCGGCAATTCGAAAGCCATGATCATTCTCCTAATCAGGTCAGTTTGCGGTGGGCGCAAGGCCGATCACGGGCGGCCAGACAAAGCGCCGAGGAGTTTGTACTCTTTGCGGCGCATCGAACCGGATCATAGCACCGGGGTGGCGGCATAACCACGCAACAACTGTGTGGAATAGAGGTTCCAGAGCCTTTTGGAATAAATCAGGCGCTGGTGATCAACTGCGCTGCCACGGTGAACATCATCACCGCCACCAGCAAGTCGAGGATTCGCCAGGTGCTGGGGCGTGCCAGCCAAGGGGCCAGCCAGGCGGCGCCCAACGCCAGGGTAAAGAACCACAGCAGCGACGCACTGGCCGCGCCGACGACATAGGCACCGGGCTCGGTCTGTTGGGCGCCCAGCGAGCCGATCAGCAGCACCGTGTCCAGGTAGACGTGCGGGTTGAGCAACGTCACCGCCAGGGCACTGAGCATGACCGCACGCAGTGATCGTACCGTCTGGTTTTCCCCTTGTTGCAGGCTCTGCCGGGAGCAGGCACGACGCAGCGCGAGGCTGCCGTACCACAGCAGGAACGCCGCACCACCCCAGCGGGCGATGGCCAGCAAGGTCGGGTTTTGCGCCAGCACAGTCGCCAGGCCGAAGACACCGGCGGCCACCAGCAACGCATCGCAGGTCACACACAGTGCCGCTACCGGCAGGTGATGTTCGCGCCGCAGGCTCTGGGCCAGGACGAAAGCGTTCTGGGTGCCGATCGCCATGATCAGCCCCGCGGCCACCAACAGGCCGTTCACATAACTTTGCCACATGGGTCGTTACTCCGCGTTCGCTGCCAGGTCGCGCAGCACTTGCATGGCGCGTTCGGCGTCGGCCTGGCCGACGAACAAATGGTCGTGGTAGTAGCCGGCGATCACATTGCAGCTGATGCCGGCCTGGCCCAGTGCCGTGGCGAAGGCGGCGGTCAGGCCAACGGCTTGCAATGCCGAGTGCACGTTGAGGGTGATCCAGGCCGCGACGTAGTCGAAGCTCAAGCCGGCCTGCTGCGCGTGGGCGCGTGGCAGGATCACGGTCAGGCCTTCCTGTTCGCGAAAGCTGCCGACGATGTCCAGGCCGTGGGGCAACTGACCATCGGGCAACGTGCAGAACACGTATTCGCCGTCATTGAGCTGCGGGCTCATGCTGCGCAGCAGGGTTGCCAGGGAGGTTTCGCCAGCCATCGGGGTGATCCTTGTCCAAGAGTTCTTGCTGGCTATTGTCCTTCCCAAGGCTGTATAAGAAAAACCAATCTTACTGATCGCTCATTAGGAAAACTGATGTTCGACTACAAACTGCTTTCGGCCCTGGCGGCGGTGATCGAACAGGCCGGTTTCGAACGCGCCGCCCAGGTGCTCGGCCTGTCGCAATCGGCCATTTCGCAGCGCATCAAGTTGCTCGAGGCGCGGGTCGGCCAGCCGGTGCTGGTGCGCGCCACGCCACCGGCGCCCACTGACATCGGCCGGCGCCTGCTCAACCATGTGCAGCAGGTGCGCCTGCTCGAGCGCGACCTGCAAAGCCTGGTCCCGGCGCTGGATGAAGAAGGCCTGCCGGAGCGCCTGCGCATCGCCCTCAATGCCGACAGCCTCGCCACCTGGTGGGCGGGAGCGGTCGGCGATTTTTGCGCGGAGCAGCATCTGCTGCTCGACCTGGTAGTGGAAGACCAGACCGTCGGCCTCAAACGCATGAAGGCCGGCGAAGTGGCCGCATGTCTGTGCGCCAGTGAACGTCCGGTAGCCGGCGGGCGTAGCGTGCTGCTGGGGGCCATGCGTTACCGGGCGATGGCCAGCCCTGAGTTCATTGTCCGGCATTTTCCGGACGGCGTGCGTGCCGAGCGGTTGGCGAAAACGCCGGCGCTGGTGTTCGGCCCGGACGATTTCCTCCAGCATCGCTACCTCGCGTCCCTGGGTGTCGATGGCGGATTCGAACATCATCTATGCCCGTCATCCGAGGGGTTCCTGCGCCTGGCCGAGGCCGGTCTCGGCTGGGGACTGGTGCCCGAACTGCAGGTTCGTGACCAGCTGGCGCGCGGAGTTTTACGCGAACTGCTGCCAGATAAGCCCATCGATGTGCCGTTGTACTGGCATCATTGGCGCAATGGTGGGCAGTTGCTCGGGTTGCTGACGGAGCAATTGGTGCGTGCGTCGAAGCATTGGTTGGTGCCTCTGGGCCAGCCATGAGCGTCAAGCTGCAAGCGGCAAGTGAAGCGCTTGCGAACTGTTTTAACTATCAGCTTGAAGCTTGCAGCTTGGAGCTGTTTCCGAAGGAAACCTCATGAAGATTCTGGTCACCGGCGCAAGCGGCTTCATTGGCGGACGCTTTGCGCGTTTCGCCCTGGAGCAGGGCCTGGATGTACGGGTCAACGGTCGCCGGGCCGAAAGCGTCGAACACCTGGTGCGCCGTGGTGCCGAGTTCGTCCCGGGAGACTTGAGCGACCCGGAACTGGCGCGAGCGCTGTGTCGTGATGTCGAGGCCGTGGTGCATTGCGCGGGCGCAGTCGGCGTGTGGGGGCGTTATCAGGATTTCCATCAAGGCAACGTGCAGGTTACCGAAAACGTGGTCGAAGCCTGCCTCAAGCAGCGCGTGCGGCGCCTGGTGCATCTGTCGTCGCCCTCGATCTATTTCGATGGTCGTGATCACCTTGGACTGACCGAAGAACAGGTGCCAAAACGCTTCAAACATCCCTATGCCGCGACCAAATACCTGGCCGAGCAAAAGGTGTTCGGGGCACAGGAATTCGGTCTCGAAACCCTGGCGCTTCGCCCGCGTTTCGTCACCGGTGCCGGAGACATGAGCATTTTTCCGCGTTTGTTGAAGATGCAGCGCAAAGGTCGCCTGGCCATCGTCGGCAACGGCTTGAACAAGGTCGACTTCACCAGCGTGCAAAACCTCAACGAAGCAATGCTCAGCAGCTTGCTGGCCGCCGGTTCGGCGCTGGGCAAGGCCTACAACATCAGTAACGGAGCGCCAATTCCCTTGTGGGACGTGGTCAATTACGTGATGCGCCAGATGGATGTCCCACAGGTGACTCGCTACCGTTCCTACGGCCTTGCCTACGCGGTGGCGGCGCTCAACGAAGGCGCGTGCAAGCTCTGGCCAGGGCGCCCCGAGCCGACCCTGTCGCGGCTGGGCATGCAGGTGATGAACAAAAGTTTCACCCTGGACATCAGTCGCGCGCGTCATTATCTGGATTACGATCCGAAGGTCAGTCTCTGGACTGCCCTGGATGAATTCTGCAACTGGTGGAAAGCCCAGGACATTCGCTGAAACACAGACGTTGCCGATAGTGAACCGAGCCGGGGCATTGAGGGTCAATCCATGCGGCTCACGGGTTTATACTCACGCCCATAATGCCATCACCGCGTTTCACAAAGGTTGACTCAATGTCCATGCGTAACGATGCCAACGACGACTTCGACGATGTGCCGAGCCTGCGGGCCGATGTCCTCGACGACGATGATTTTCCAACGCCTGCGCGCACCACGGTGCACTCGCGCACGCCGCCGGTGGTCAAGGTCAGGGCGGCGAGCACCGGCCCGTTGTGGGCCCTGGTCGGCGCGCTGTTCTTCGCTTTCGCGGGCCTGGCCTGGTGGAGTTTCCAGCAGATCTCGCTGATGGAGCAGCAACTGGTGGCGACCCAGGAAAGTTTCGCACGCATCAGTGAGGATGCGGCGGGGCGCTTGCAGGACATTTCCGGCAAGGTGGTCGCCAGCCAGACCAACGTGACCTCGGACAGCGAAGCGCTGAAGCTGCAGATCAAGCAGTTGGAAAGCCGCCTTCAGGATCAGGGCAAGCAACAACAGGGCGTTGCCGGCCAGGCCTCGGACCTGGACAAGCGGCTGGCGCAAATGACCGCGCAAACCGCCGAGCTGGACAAGCGCCTGGCTCAAGCCACTGCCCAGAACACCGAGCAACAGGCTGCCAATTCGCAATTGCAGGCCCAGGTCAAAGCCCTCGGCAGCGAGCTGGCCACGCTGAAAAGCACGCCAGCGGACACCGACAAAATCGATGCCCAACTCAAGAGCCTCGGCGCCGATATCGCCGCGCTGAAAAAACAGGGCAACCCAAGCGCCGCCATCGAGCGCCTGGAACAGGACATGATCGTGCTCAAAAGCGAGCAGGACAATCGCCCGGCCGCCGCGCCCGGTGCATCCAGCACTGCCGAGTTCGACGCGTTCCGTGGCCAGGTCACCCGCAACATCAACACCCTTCAGGCGCAGATCCAGAACCTGCAACAGCAGTTGCGCGCCAAGCCATAAGCATCAAGCTGTTACTGCGGTTTGCTGAATATCCATACATGCCCCATTGCCGTCTACGCTCTTGAAACACTGACAGAGCGAGGGATGGGCAATGGGGTTTTTGCACAGGTTGGCGTTGGTGGGCGGCATGTTGCTGCTGTTGTTGGGGCAGGCGCAGGCGGCTGCGACGCAAAAGGATGACAGCAAGGCGGCCATTGCCCTGCTGGAAAAGGCCCTGGCCTATTACCACGATCATGGTGACAAGGCGTTTGCGGCGTTCAGTCGCCAGGGTGAGTTCGTCGACAAGGACCGCTACGTGTTCGTGGTCGACACCAAGGGCGTGATGCTGGCCAGCGGTGGGCCCTCTTCGGCGTTGATTGGGCGTGACGTGTCCGAGGTGCTCGGGCCTGATTTGCAGAAAGCGTTCAAGAACGCCCTGAATGTGCCGGAGGGCAATGGCATTCAGGAGGCCGAATATCGCTGGCAGAACTGGGCCGACGGCAAGATCGAGCGTAAACACGTGTACTACCAGCGAATTGGCCAGCGCATCCTCGCGGTGGGTTACTACCTGCCCAGGGCGTCGGCGGAACAGGCCATGGCGCTGCTGAACAAGGCGGCGGTCGATCTGGCCAAGGACGAAAAGGGCACGCTCAAGGCCATCAACTCCCTCAAGGGAGGTTATTTGCAGGATGACCTGTACGTGTTTGTCGTCGACCTGGACACCCAGCGGTACGTCGCCCATGGCACCAACCTGCGCCTGCTCAATACCGACTTCAGCAAGATCAAGGACCCGGAAGGCAAACCTGTGGGTGAGCCGATCCTGGCGTTGATCGCACAGCAGGACCACGGTGAATACGCCTATAAGTGGAAAAACCCGGTCACCGGCAAGGTCGAAGACAAGCATGCCTACCTGAAGAAGGTCGGGCATTTTCTGGTGGCGGTGGGGTATTACAGCCCTTGAAACCGGGGCCTGCGGGCTTGCTCGCGAAGGCGGAGTGTCAGTCGCCGATGATATTGATATTGCTGGCCTCTTCGCGAGCAAGCCCGCTCCCACAACAGCAACCGCGGTCTACCTGACCTTATCCTCACGCCCGCGCAACAACCGGTTTGGCATGGCAACCGCTGCTGCCAGACCCAGCAGTGACACCGCGGCGCTGACCATCAACAAGTGCCTGAACGTCAACAGCAATTCTGCACGCAAGGCATCCTGCGTATCGCCCGGTGCGGCATTCAGTCCGTCCAGCAGGACGTTACCGGAATGCCCCTCTGCCAGCAGTGTCGAACCCGCCAGTTGCGAAAAGCTCGAATCCTGCAACAACGTCAGGAGCAAGGCCGACATCAGCGCTACGCCCACCGCGCCGCCCAGTGAGCGGAACAGGTTGGTGGTGCTCGTGGCGACGCCGATGTCGCGCTGGTCGACGGCGTTTTGCGTGCCCACCAGCGAAGTGGGAAATTGCATGCCGCCGGCGATCCCGCTGAGCAACATGAACAGGCTACTGAGCACAAAGGCCTGGGGCGCACTGAGCGCCATGCCCAGGATCGAGATCGGCATCAGGATCGCTCCGGCCAGGATCTGCGGTTTGTAGCGACCGGTGACCGAGGTTCGACGACCTGCGAAATAGGCGCCAATCGGCAACCCCATTGCCAGTGGCAGCAAATGCAAGGCGGCGCTGTCGGCCCCGGCACCTGTGACGCTCTGGAAGCGCAAAGGCATTAGCACGATCAACGAAATCGCCTGGAAACTGGTGAAGAAAATCGTGCACCAGCACAGCAGGGCATTGCGGTTGGCGAACAGGTGCATGGGCAGAAGCGGCTCCCGCGCACGGCCCTCATGCCAGACGAACACGGCCAGTATCAATACCGCCGCCGTGAACAGCCCGAGCACTTCGTTGCTGCGCCAGGAGTGGCCTTGCCCGATCTGGGTGATGCCAAGGAGCAGGGCGGTCAGGCCGATGATCATCAACAGTGTGCCGAGGTAGTCGATGACCGGTTTGCGCTGGGGAATTGGCAGGCCCATCAGGTTGCGGTGGGCGACCCAGTATGCCCCGAGCCCCAGCGGCAGATTGATCAGGAACACCCAGCGCCACGACAGGTATTCGGTCATGTAGCCGCCGAGTACCGGGCCGGCGACGCTGGCCACGGCGTACATGCTGCTGAAATAGCCTTGGTAGCGGCCGCGTTCGCGGGGCGGCACGATGTCGCCGATGATCGCCTGGCTGACCGAAATCATCCCGCCGGCGCCGATGCCCTGGAAGATCCGTGCAAGCACCAGTTGCTCCATGCTCTGGGCCATGCCACAGAACAGCGAGGCGAGGGTGAATAAGCCCATGCCGAACAGCATCAACCGACGCCGCCCGTACAAGTCGCCCAATTTGCCGTAGATCGGGACGGCCACGGTCATCGCCACCATGTAGCCGGAAATCACCCAGGCCAGCAGGCTGACGTCCTTGAACTGTGCGGAAATGGCCGGCATCGACACGGCAACGATGGTCTGGTCCAGCGCACCGAGAAAGATCGCCAGCATCAACGCAATCAGCACATTGCGAATGGCTGGCCTGGGCGTGTCGGGGTGATTCAGGTGGGTCACGGGAAACCTGCGGGGGGAGTGGGCTTGGGGTAGACGCAAGGCAGTCGGTAATGCCCTTCAGTGTAAGTCGGTAGCAAGCTATTCGATAGCCGCGTACGAATGGCCGACGCAATTTTCACTTGCGGGTCTGCCGATTGAGGGTGAAAACTGGGCCGCCATCTGTACATTCCGTCCATGGGTGTAAAACTACCCGCCACCTCCGAGGCCTGGATTGAAGTGATGAACAAGCCTGACCTGCCTTCGATACCGGTGTTCAAGCTTTACGGTGAAAGCCTGGATTGGCCGACGCCGGACTTGCTGCATTGCGAAACCATTTCCAAACGCAGTCGCGAACACCAATGGGAGATCAAACCCCATCGTCACGCTGATTTATGCCAGTTGCTCTTCGTGTTCAAAGGTCAGGCCGAACTCGAAATCGAAGGCAATCGAACACAGTTGAGCGAGCCGGCCGTGCTGGTCCTGCCGCCGCTGTCCGTTCATGGTTATCGTTTTTCCGAGGATGTCGAAGGGTTTGTCGTGACCCTGGCGGCGCCGTTGGTCGCCCACTTGCAGGCGCAGTTGGGGCACTCGGTCAATGCCCTGGGCCAGGCGGACAGTTACCCGTCGGGTGTGGACAGTGACTACCTCAATAGCCTGTTCCTTGCCTTGCAAACCGAATACACCGGTCATCAACCCGCCCGGGAAATGCTCATGCATTCGCTGGTCAGCGTGATCCTGGTGTGGGTCGGCCGCCAGGCGTTGCAGCGTCGCAACGCCAGCCAGCGTCCGCAACGCGCGCGGGAGTACCTGAACGGGTTCATCCAACTGGTGGAAGAGACCTATCGCCAGCACGTCAAGGTGGAGGACCTGGCGCATCGCCTGGGTATATCCGTGTCCCACCTCAACGGCACCTGTCGGGAACTGGCGGGGCAACCCGCCCTGCAGATCATGCACGAGCGGCAGTTGCTGGAGGCCAAGCGCTTGCTGACCTACACCAGCATGACCATCTATGAGATGTCCGAGGTGTTGGGATTTTCCGATCCCACCAACTTCACGCGCCTGTTTCGCCGCCGGGTGGGGATCTCACCCAAGGCGTTCCGCGACCGTTTGAAGGCCGAACGGGGTAACGGGTCCTGAGCCGTCTTTACCGCAGGGCGTTGAGCGTTGCATTGTGAGGTATGCAGCGCTCGAAATTGCAGCTGGCGTAATCGCGGGGCAGTTGCCGCAATTGCTCGACGCGCCAGGCCGCCGTGCCATACAGCGCCAGTGTGGCGGCGCAGGTCAGGAAAATCGCGAGGTATCTTCTTGTTTTGATGTTCATGGCGTTGACCTCTGAACGAATACCCATGGGTACTAACTTGAGCATAGGTCAGTGGTGGTGGGTTGCCAGTGATGCGGGTTTGTATGTGATGCGGTATTCAGGGCACCGCCGCTCCCACAGTAGATTGGTGGTGACTACAGGCCTTTGTCCCACTCAGGCTCTTGTGGAAACCTCTCCACCAGAAAATCCAGCAGGCTGCGCAGCGCCGCCGGCATGTGCTTGCGCGAGGCGTACACCGCGTAGATGTTCATCTGCCGGGGTTCGGCGTGGGGCAGCAGGCGCACCAGTTCGCCGCTGTGGATATGTACGTAGGCCTGATAAGTAGGGAGCATCGCCACCCCCGCACCCGCAATGGTCGCGCGCAACAGGGTGCTGGCCTCGTTGGCGCTGATATTGCCCTGCACCGGCATCGACACCGGTTCGCCGTCCTGCTCAAAATGCCACAGGTTCTTGCCGAAATAGGAATGGGTCAGGCAGTTGTGCTGGCTGAGGTCTTCGACCCGCCGTGGCGCGGGATGTGTTTGCAGGTAAGCAGGTGCCGCGCAGATCACCGAGCGACAGACCGTCAGTCGCCGGGCGATAAGGTTCGGATCCAGGTCATTGCTGGTGCGAATCGCCAGGTCGATACGCTCGTCCACCAGGTTCACCGTTCGGTCGAGCATCTGCAATTCGATGCGCACACCGGGGTAACGCTTGACGTAAGCCGCCATCGCATCGGCCAGTTGTGCCTGTCCAAATGATGTACTGACGCTGATGCGCAAAAGACCTCGAGGTGTCTCGTCGGGTTCGCTGAGGATGGTCTGCATGTCTGTGGACAGTTCAAGCATCTGCCGGCACCGGGGCAGGATTTCGCTACCGGCGGCGGTCAGGCTCAGTTTGCGCGTGGTGCGGTGCATCAAACGGGCGCCCACCCAATCTTCCAACTCTGCCAGATAGCGCGAGACCACTGGCCGTGACAGCTCCAGATGATCGGCGGCGGCTGACTGGCTGCCGAGGTCGACCACTGTGACGAACACCCGTATTGCTTGTAGACGATCCATGATTTGCCCGATTTTAGAAACAAACTATGTTCCAGCATCGCATTTTTTGTACTGAGTTTGACAACTATGCTCTGTTCCATTCTTGGCGACACTGCCCCCTGTAGGAGCGAGCTTGCTCGCGATAGCGCTGTGTCAGTCGACAATGATGGGGGCTGATACACCGCCATCGCGAGCAAGCTCGCTCCTACAGGGGGGCGGGGGCCTTCACACAGACGGAGCTTCACATGTTGTTCAAACGCATCCTCCTGGCAACCGCCGCTTTCGCCTTCGCCGCTCACGCCAGCGCTGCCAGCTTGACCCTGGACGTCTACAACCCCGGCGAGAAGGCGATCTTCCCCGTGACCTCGGTGCTGGTCAGCGGCGAGAAGGATGCGATCCTGGTGGACGCACAATTCGGTCGCGAGCAGGCCGCCCAGGTAGTGGAGAAAATCCGCGCCAGCGGCAAGCGCCTGACCACCATCTACATCAGCCACGGTGACCCTGATTACTACTTCGGCCTGGACACCCTGACGGCCGCATTCCCCGAAGCCCGGGTGCTCGCCTCGCAGCCAACCGTGGATCACATCAAGCAGACCGTCCAGGGCAAGATGGCCTATTGGGGGCCGAAGATGGGCGCCGATGCCCCTGCCAAAACCCTGGTGCCGAGCGTACTGAAGGGCGACAGTCTGATGCTCGAAGGGCAGAAGTTGCAGGTGGTGGGCCTTGAAGGCCCGCAGCCGGATCGTAGCTTCGTCTGGATCCCTTCGATCAAGGCAGTGGTTGGTGGCGTGGTAGTCGCCGAAAACATCCACGTGTGGATGGCCGATACCCAAACCGCACAGTCCCATGCTGATTGGTTGGCTACGCTGCACGCTATCGAAAGCCTCAAGCCGAACACCGTCGTGCCGGGCCATTACCTGGGCAAAAGTGCCCGCTCCCTGGCGGCGGTGCACTTCACGGCCGATTACATTCGGGCTTTCGACGAAGAGACCGTGAAGGCCAAGGACAGCCCTGCACTGGTCGCCGCCATGAAAAAACGCTTTCCGAACCTGGGCGAAGACAGCTCGCTGGAACTGAGCGCCAAAGTCGCCATGGGCGAGATGCAGTGGTAACCCGCCACCCTTGATCACAAAGAGCCTATTCAAGCCAACTGGAGTACGTCATGAGCAAAATCGCAATCATCGGTGCCACCGGCCGTGCCGGCAGCCAACTTTTGGAAGAAGCCCTGCGTCGTGGTCATCACGTGACGGCCATCGCCCGTAATACGGCCAAGATCGGCGAGCGAGACGGGGTGGTCAGCAAGAATGTCGACGTACTGGATACCCAGGCACTGCAAGCGGCAGTGGCAGGGCATGACGTGGTGATCAGCGCTGCACATTTCGCCACGGTTCCCAGCGCCGCCGTGATCGAACCGGTGAAAAAAGCCGGAGTTAAACGCCTGCTAGTGGTGGGTGGTGCCGGTTCGCTGTTGCTGCCCGGTGGCACCCGGGTGATCGACAGCGAAGGCTTTCCTGCAGAGTACAAGGCCGAGGCGAGTGCCGGTGCGGCGTTCCTCGATGACCTGCGCCGTGAGCAGCAACTGGACTGGACGTTCGTGTCGCCTTCGGCGGAGTTCGTCGAGGGTGAGCGCACTGGCGCGTTTCGCATCGGCAAGGATGATTTGCTGGTCAGCAGTGCCGGTCGAAGCTGGATTACCTTTGCCGATTATGCGATTGCGATGATCGATGAGGTGGAGGCGCCGAAACACGCTCGTCAGCGTTTCACCGTCGGGTATTGATAGAAGCTGAGAGGCTCGCGAGCAGGTGATCACACTCCCCCCTGTGGGAGCGGGCTTGCCCGCGATGGTCGTTAACGATGACGCGGGGAATCAGGTTGCCCTTTGTCGTCTGGACCACCATCGCGGGCAAGCCCGCTCCCACAGGGGCCGCATTTTCAGCGGCTGCGCGCCTGCTCCACCAACCAGGCCATCAACTCGCGCAAAGGCGCCGACGGCGCGGTCTTCTCCGGGAACACCAGGTAGTACGCCAATCCGGTCTTCACCTTCAAGTCAAACGGCATGACCAGCCGCCCTGCGCTCAGGTCATCCCCGATCAGCGACCAGTCGCCGATCGCCACGCCCATGCCCTGGGACGCCGTCGACATTGCCAGATCCAAGGTTTCGAAATGCTGGCCACGAGCATGGCTCAACTTGAGGTTGGCGGCCTGTAACCAGGCATTCCAGTCGCGTTCATCGCGGGTCGGGTGCAGCAGCAGGTGCTGATGCAAATCCGCTGGCGCCTGCAGTGCCGTCTGTGGCGAACAGACCGGCGTCAGTTGCTCGTCGAACAGCAGGCAGGCGTTCAGCATGCTGTCCGGTCGGGCCCCATACATCACCGCGGCATCGAACTGCTCGCGCTGGAAGTCCACGCCGTGCTTGACCGTCGTGGTCAGCGCCACGGGCACATCCGGACGCTCCTTTTGCCACTGCAACAATCGCGGCAACAGCCAGCGCATGACACAGGTCGGCGCCTTGAGTTGCAGGGTTTCACGCTTCTCGCCGATCTGCTCCACGGCCTCATCGATCAGGCCGAAAATCTGTTGTACCCGTGGCAGCCACTCCCGGCCTTCGCTCGTCAGCTCCAGGCCCCTCGCCTGGCGGATGAACAACTCATAACCCAAATGCGCTTCCAGCCCGGCAATTTGCCGACTCACCGCGCCCTGGGTGATGAACAGCTGTTCGGCGGCGCGGGTGAAGTTGCAGCACTGCGCGGTAATCAGAAAAGTGTACAGCGCCGGCAGGGGAGGCAATCGTTTCATCGGGATCCAAGGTATGACGTAAGGACATGGCTGGCATGATTTTTTATCCATTGTTGCGGCAACGTGTCGACCGTTCCAATGAGGCCATCCCTGGACCTGCTCACTCATCATAAACACAGCGCAGGCCCGGCGTCTCAAACGAACAACAAGGGCAAAGACATGGCGACGTGCGGCGAAGTATTGGTCAAGTTACTCGAGGGCTACGGGGTCGAGCAGGTATTCGGCATTCCTGGTGTGCACACCGTCGAGTTGTATCGGGGGCTGGCCCGTTCGAGCATCCATCATGTCACGCCGCGTCATGAGCAGGGCGCCGGGTTCATGGCCGACGGCTACGCCCGCACCAGTGGCAAGCCGGGTGTGTGCTTCATCATCACCGGCCCCGGCATGACCAACATCACCACCGCGATGGGCCAGGCGTACGCCGATTCGATCCCGATGCTGGTGATCTCCAGCGTGCAGACGCGCAACCAGTTGGGCGGCGGTCGCGGCAAGCTTCACGAGTTGCCGAACCAAAGCGCGTTGTGTGGCGGTGTCGCCGCGTTCTCCCACACCCTGATGTCGGCGTCGGAATTGCCCGGGGTGCTGGCCCGTGCCTTCGCCCTGTTCCAGGCCGGCCGGCCACGTCCGGTGCACATTGAAATCCCGCTGGACGTGCTGGTCGAGGACGCCGATGAACTGCTCGCCAGTTTGCCGGTGCACATCGACCGTGCCGGCGCGTCGCCCTGCGCGATCAGCCGCATGACCGACCTGCTGGCCGGTGCCAAACGCCCGTTGATCCTGGCCGGCGGCGGGGCCATCGAGGCCGCTGCCGAGTTGACCGAACTGGCTGAACTGCTGGACGCGCCGGTTGCGCTGACGATCAACGCCAAGGGCATGCTCGAATCCGCGCATCCGTTGCTGATCGGTTCGACACAGAGTCTGGTGGCGACCCGCGCCCTGGTGGCCGAAGCCGATGTGGTGCTGGCCATCGGCACCGAGCTGGCCGAGACCGATTACGACGTGACGTTCGCCGGTGGCTTCGAAATTCCCGGCAAGCTGCTGCGTGTCGATATTGACCCCGACCAAACCGTGCGCAATTACCCGCCGCACCTGGCCCTGGTTGCCGATTCGCGGAACGCAGCGCGGGCCTTGCTCAGTGCGCTGTCGCACAAATCCCTGGCCGAGCGCCGCAACGATTGGGGTCAAGTGCGCGCCGCCCGTTTGCGCGAAGAGCTGGCGGCCAACTGGGACGCGCCGACCCTGGCCCAGACGCGCTTCCTGGAAACCGTGATGCATGAGTTGCCGCAGGCCGTGTTCGTCGGCGATTCCACGCAGCCGGTGTACACCGGCAACCTGACCTTCAACCCCGAGCGACCGCGCCGCTGGTTCAACTCGTCCACCGGTTACGGCACCCTTGGTTATGCGTTGCCGGCAGCGATTGGCGCCTGGCTCGGTGGCCGTATTGAGGGCGGTGCACGGCCACCGGTGGTGTGCCTGATTGGCGACGGCGGCCTGCAATTCACCCTGCCTGAACTGGCCAGCGCCGTGGAAGCACGCACCCCGGTGATCGTGCTGCTGTGGAATAACCAGGGCTACGAAGAGATCAAGAAATACATGGTCAACCGCGCCATCGAACCGGTAGGCGTGGACATCTACACCCCTGATTTCATCGGCGTGGCCAAGGCGCTGGGATGCTCCGCCGAGGCAGTCAACGATGTCGAGAAACTGCGCATCGCCCTGCGTGCCGCCGCCGATCGCCAGGGGCCGACCCTGATTGAAATCGATCAGGCGCAGTGGATGAAGGCGGTGTCGAAATGAGCTTCCCGACCACACTCGATGGCCTGTACATCGATGGCCAATGGTTCGCCGGCAACGAACACCTGCGGGTGATCAACCCGGCCACCGAGGCGCTGCTGACCACGGTCAATGGCGGTGATGCCCAGGCGGTCGACCACGCGGTGAGAGCCGCCACCGAAGCCTTTAAAACCTGGTCGCAGACCACCGGTGCCGAGCGCGGCGCCATCCTGCGCCGGATCGCGGCCGGCGTGGCGGGCGGTCGTGAGCAATTGATGCACTTGCAGTCGAGCAACAACGGCAAGCCGCAGTTCGAAGCGGCCATCGACGTCGATGACGTGATCGCCACCTTCGAGTACTACGCAGGTCTGGCCGAAGGGCTGGACGCCCGGCAGGACACCACTGTCGAACTGCCGACCGACGAGTTCAGCGCACGCCTGCGTCGCGAGCCCTGCGGTGTGGTGGGACTGATCGTGCCGTGGAATTTCCCGATGGTCACCACCGCCTGGAAGCTTGCCCCCGCCTTGGCGGCCGGCTGCTGTGTGGTACTCAAACCCTCCGAAGTCACGCCGCTGCCGGAACTGGAACTGGCTGCGATCATCGCCGAGGCCGGGCTGCCCAAGGGCGTGCTCAACGTGGTTTGCGGCACCGGCCTGGCCGTGGGCGCGCCGCTGACAGCGGACCCGCGCATCGCCAAGATCTCTTTCACGGGCAGCAATGCGGTGGGCGTGCAGGTCATGCAGCGCGCCGCCGAAACCGTCAAAGGCGTGAGCCTGGAACTGGGTGGTAAATCTTCGTTGCTGGTGCTGGCCGATGCCGATCTGGAACTGGCTGTAGAAGTGGCCTGCGGCGGCGGTTTCTTCAATGCCGGGCAAATGTGTTCCGCCACCAGTCGCGTGCTGGTCGCCGACCCATTGTTCGATGAGTTCCTCGCGCGCTTGAGGGCTCGTGCCGAAGCCATTCGCGTGGCTGACCCGTTCGACCCCAACGTGGAAATGGGCGCGTTGGTCAATCAGGCGCAGTACCAGCGGGTGCTCGGGCACATTGATCGCGGCTTGAACGCCGGAGCGCGGTTGGTCTGCGGCGGTAATCGACCGGCGCACCTGTCGCGTGGCTATTTCCTGCAACCGACGGTGTTCACTGACGTGCCGCTGGACAGTGCGTTGTGGGCTGAGGAGATTTTTGGCCCGGTGATCTGCGTGCGTCGCTTCAGTGCCGAGGCCGAGGCGATTGCCCTTGCCAATGACAGCCAATTCGGCTTGGTCGCCAGTGTCGTCACCCGTGATGCCGAGGCGGCGGATCGTGTCGCCAATGCCTTGCAGGCCGGCCTGGTGTGGATCAACGCGCCGCAGGTGATCTTCCCGCAGACCGCCTGGGGTGGCTACAAGCAGAGCAGTATCGGCCGCGAACTGGGGCCGTGGGGGTTGCAGGCGTTCCAGGAGATCAAGCACGTGATTCGCGCTGTGTAAGGGGCATGGTTGCGTGGTGGGCTCCCTGGCCCCTTCGCGGGCAAGCCCGCTCCTACAGCGATGGACGTCAACGATCACGCGGAGCATCAGGCAGTCCGCGTCGACCTTGCGACCATCGCGGGCAAGCCCGCTCCCACAGGAACTCAGGCATGCAATGGCGTCATGGCTTCAATGAGTTTTTATCGATAGTCAGGTGTTTTGCACAACCTCAGGATGAACCCGTCGGCTCAGTCATCGCCCCCAATACAGGGGCTCAGGCGGGCCAGGGGCGCAGATGCAACGGTTGCTACCAATCTCATTCCAACAACAATAAATGGGAGTCCGTAATGGGCGAGCACGATCTGAACAGACGTCAATTCATCAAAACCGTGGGTGTGGCCTCCGTCGCGGCGGCGGCCATGAGTATGCCCTTCATCAAGGCCAGCGCCAGCGACACCCGTTTCCAGGGCAAGACCCTGCGTCTGCTGACCTGGTCCGATGACACTGGTCTGGCCGCGCTGCGCAACATCGCCGCGACCTTCGAAGACAAGTACGGCTGCAAAGTCATCGCCGACCGTACCGGCAGTACCTCGGAAATGGTCGCCAAACTCAAGGCCGGCGGTGATCGTCCGCAATACGACATCATCACCCTGGCCGGCGTCGGTGCCGAGGGGCTGGCCGCTGCCGACCTCCTGGAAAAACCCGACCTCAACCGCATTCCCAACCTGGTCGACGTGCCGGAGAAATACCGCACCGGCGCCAACGGCCACGGCATCGGCTACCTGCTGTGGTGCAACAGCCTGGTCTACAGCACTCGCACCATCAAGGACGCACCGGACAGTTACGCTGCCCTGTGGGACGCCGAGTTGTCGCCCAACATTTTCCTGCCGCCGCCGAACTGGACCGAAGCCATGGACCTGATCATCATCGCCGCCAAATTGGCCGGTGGTGACGAGCACAACATCGAGCCGGGCTTCAAGAAACTCGCCGAGCTCAAGGACCGCGTGGTGACCCTGGGCGAAAACCCCAACCAGATCGCCGAACTGTTCCGTACCGGCTCCCTGGACATGGGGGGGCTCTACGCTCCGGCGTTCTTCCCCAAACAGATCCGCGACCCGAACTATGGGCTGGGCGCCACCTTCGGCATGAAGGAAGGTTTCTACACCGACCTGATGCTTTCGGTCATGCCGAAAAATCGTCCGGGCGATACCGACGTGGCCTACGCCTTCATCAACCACTCCCTCGACCCTTTGGTGCAGGGCAAGATGGCCGAAGACATCTACAACGGCCCGGTCAATGCCAAGGCGATCATCTCCGCCGAGGCGCGCAAGAGCCCGTACATCCTCACGCCGGAGCAGATCGCCGAGAAGGCGATCATGCATGACAACGCCTTCCTGGCCTCCGTGCATGACCAATGGATTCGTCGTTACACGGAAATCTTTTCTTCCTGATCGGGTGGTGAACGCAGGTCCTCGAGTCACTGAGGTTCCACTGTGGATGATCCCTTGTGGGAGCGAGCCTGCTCGCGATTGCAGGCTGACATTCAACATCAATGTCGCCTGGCAGATTGCTATCGCGAGCAGGCTCGCTCCCACCGAATGGGTGATGTACCCACGGGACCTGCGTTCGCCAATTGCTTTCCATTGACGAGACCCTAGCTATGGAACATCAACCTCTGACCCACCCGGTAAGTGCTGCCCCCGTGCGCACCAAACGGCGGGTTTCGCCGACGGCCCGTGCCTGGTTTTTCCTGTCGCCGTCGATGCTGTTTCTGGGTGTGCTGATTGCCGCGAGCCTTTTGGTGCTGCGCATGAGCGTCGGCACCAAGGGCGCCGAATGGTCCGGGTTCAGCCTGGCCAGTTACGCGCAATTGCTGGAGCCGTATTACCTCAAGTCCCTGCTGCTGACCCTGCGCCTGGCGCTGATCAGTGCAGTGATCGCCGTGGTGCTGGCGATCCCGGTGGCCTACACCATGTCGCGCCTGACTTCGCCGTTTGTGCGGCGCATCTTCCTCGCGGCGGTGCTGTTGCCGTTATTGGTCAATCTGCTGCTGCAAAGCTATGGCTGGCTAGTGATCCTGGGGCCGGGCGGGATGCTCAACCAGACGCTGATGGGCCTGGGCCTGATCAAGCGGCCGATCATGCTGCTGTACAACCAGAATGGCGTGTTGATGGGCCTGGTGCAGACTGCGTTCCCGCTGGCGGTGTTGCCGATTGCCAGTGCCATGCGGGGTGTCGCCCGCAGTTACGAAGAAGCCGCCGCCACCCTCGGCGCCAGTCGCTGGCAAGTGTTCCGCCAGGTCGTGTTGCCGATGAGTCTGCCGGGGATCATCACGGGTGCGACCCTGGTGTTCGCTTACAACGCGAGCAGCTTCGTGGTGCCGTTGCTGCTCGGTGGCCGGCGCGTTCCGATGCTGGCCGTGATGGTGCATGACCAGATCGCCCCGCTTATGAACTGGCCTGCCGCGTCCGCCGCTGGCGTGGTGCTGATCGTCACGACCCTGGCGATCATGACCCTGTCCGAGTTCATCACTGGCCGTCGCCGCCGCCTGCTGGAGGCATCTCAATGAGTGCCCTGATCAAAAAGCGTCAATCGCTGTTGCCGGGCGATACCGGCAAGTTCGCCGGGATCCTCTCAGGCTTCATCCTGCTGCTGGCAGTGCTGCCGATCCTGACCATGATCGTCATGTCTTTCAGCGGTGCGTCGAACCTCGACTTTCCGCCCAGCAGCTACAGCCTGCAATGGTACAAGGCAGCCTGGCGCACCTTCGTCTCGCCGGACGCCAGCGATGTGCTGAGCCTCGGTCAGGCCATGGCCACCAGCCTGTTGGTTTCGTGCCTGACCATGATCTTCGCCACGCTGATCGCGGTGCCGGCGGCGTACGCGCTAACCCGTTGTGAGTTTCGCGGCAAGGCCGTGGCGCTGCAATTGATGTCATTGCCGCTGGTGTTTCCCATGGTGGTGCTGGGGCTGGCGTTGCTGCTGGTATTCGACAGTCTGCCGTTTCACATGACCACCTCGCGGCTGGTGATTGCCCACGTGATCCTCGCGCTGCCATTCGTGGTGAAAAACTGCACCGCCGCCATGTTGTCCATCGGCAGCGAAATCGAGGAGGCGGCGCAAATGCTCGGCGCCTCACCGCTGCGGGCAATTATCGACGTGGTGGTGCCGCTGATGAAGTCGGGGATCCTGGCGGGCATGCTGCTGGCGTTCATCGTCTCGTTCAACGAGTTCACCGTCACCTATTTCCTCTACACCATCGACGTGATGACCGTGCCCATCTGGATGTACAGCCGCACCGTGTCTTCGCTGGACCCAACCGTGTTCTCGTTTGCCGTGCTGATCGTGTTGATCGACTTTGTCCTGATCTGGGCGCTCGAAAAACTGGTCGGTGAAGGTGGCGTTTCGTTTTGATTGTTGAGGGAGTGCTTATGTCTGGTCTGATTCTGCAAAACGTCGAGAAGCACTACGGTTCGGCCTGCGCGGTCACCGATGTGAACCTGCATCTGCCCGAGGGCAAGTTGGTGTGCTTCCTCGGCCCTTCTGGCTGCGGCAAGACCACCTTGCTGCGCATGATCGCCGGGTTGGAAACCCTGACTGGTGGCGAGATTCGCCTGGATGGCGAAGACATCGGCCACACCCCGGCCCACTTGCGCAACTTCGGCATGGTCTTTCAGTCCCTGGCGCTGTTCCCGCACATGACCGTGGGCGAGAACATCGCTTACCCGCTCAAGCTGCGCGGCGTCGCCAAGGCTGAACAGCAGGCGCGGGTGGTGGAGTTGCTGGAACTGATCCAGCTGCAACCGATGATCAACCGTCCGGTGGCCAAACTGTCCGGCGGACAACGCCAGCGCGTGGCGATTGCCCGGGCAATTGCCTCGCATCCCAAAATCCTCCTGCTCGATGAGCCATTGTCGGCACTGGACGCCAAGCTGCGCGAATCCATGCAGGTGGAAATCCGCCAACTGCAACAACGCCTGAACATCACCACCATCATGGTGACCCACGACCAGCGCGAGGCCATGACCATGGCCGATATTGTCGTCGTGCTGGGCGAGCATCGGGTGCAGCAGGTGGGGACGCCCATCGAGATCTATCGCCATCCGGCCAACGAGTTCGTCGCAGACTTCATTGGTTCGGGCAACATTTTTGCGGCCACGGCGCTGGGTGACGGCAAAGTGAGCCTGCCGGGAGGCGATGCACTGCACGTGCCGATCTGCAGCAGCATCGTGGTGGGGCAGAAGGTCAAGATGCTGATTCGCCCTGAAGACTTGCAACTGTCCGCGCCCCAGGCAACGGCAGGTAACCGCTTGCTCGGCAAAGTGACGTTCGTGCGGGATATCGGTGCGACGATCGAGACCACGGTGGAGTGCTCCGGGGTGTCGTTCACGGCGTTGAGCACGCCATGCCAGGGCATTGGCTTGAGCGTCGGGCATCCGGTGTCGGTGACGTTGCCGGTTGAGGCGTGTCGGGTGCTTGGGGCTTGAACTGGATTTGATGTAGGTCTTGCTGGCCTCATCGCGGGCAAGCCCGCTCCCACAGTTGGAATGCGTTCTCCTGTAGGAGCGGGCTTGCCCGCGATGAGGCCATCAGCCCTAATGCAAAAGCCGGATCAAACCGACAACCGCAACCGCGCCAAATCCCGTAATGGCGGCGCCCCGAACAACCGGCTGTACTCGCGGCTGAACTGCGAGGGGCTTTCATATCCCACGCGATACCCTGCCGCCGAAGCCTCAAGCCCTTCGGCCAGCATCAACCGGCGCGCTTCCTGCAAGCGCAGTTGCTTCTGATATTGCAGCGGACTCATTGCCGTCATCGCCTTGAAGCGGTGATGCAGCGTCGACACGCTCAGGTTCACTTCCCTGGCCAGGTCATCGATGCGCAGAGGCTGTTCGTAGTTGCCGTTGAGCCATTTGATCGCCTGGCTGATGCGGTGGCTCTGACTGTTCGCGATGGCGATTTCGTACAGCCGATGGCCCTGTGGGCTGCGCAGTAGACGATAGAGGATCTCCCGGCGGATGAGCGGCGCGAGCATGGCGATGTCCTTGGGCGTTTCCAGCAACCGCGCCAGGCGCAGCACGGCGTCGAGCATCGCTGTGTCGATCCGCTCCACATACAGGCCACGGCCGGTAGGGCGGGTGGGTACACCCATGGGGCCGGCGTCGGCGATCAGCGCGGTGATCTCGGCGGGGTCGATGTCCAGACGAATGGCCAGGATCGGTTCCTCCGAGGTGACGTTTACCACCCGTCCGCTCAACGGCATCGAAACCGACACCACCAGGTAATTCAGCGGGTCGTAGTTGAAAATCTCATCCGACAGCCGCACCTCCTTGCGCCCTTGGGCCATGATGCACAGCGCCGGTTGCGCCAGCACCGAGGCGAAATCGTGGGACTTGCTGTACCGGGACATGAACAGCGAATCGACCGCAGTCGCGTAGTTGCCATCATCGGTGGTGATGCGACGGATGATATCGGCCAATTCCGCGCGCTGTTTTTCCATGTCGGCGTCCAGCGGGGCTTGAAGGTGATCGAACGATGTCATGCCGGGCATCCTCGCAGCGCGTTGAAAGTCAGCTGAGAATAGATTCGTGCAAGGCGAAGCGGTAGATACATTCTGCGAAATGCTTGCCTGATCCTGCAACGTCACGGCATACACGAAGCCCCTGTAGGAGCGAGCATGCTCGCGATGGAGGCCCGGACATCGCGGGGTGTCAGGTGTCCAGCGTCGTCGTTGACCACCCTCGCGAGCATGCTCGCTCCTACAGAAAACAGTGCGGCACTCCGGCTACACGCTTTTACACATTGTTACAGGTGCCGGAAACACCTTCGCAGGAATGTGCAAAAAGCCGGCAGGAATCGACTAACGCGACGGCCCGTGCGCGATTAACCTTTGATCCTGTCGCAGCCCGTCCCACGGCTGCCACCCGAGTACCTGGGAGGGTTGAACATGTCCACACAGAATCCCGTCAGTCATATGGTTCTGGCGCGCGCTCGCGCCGGACGCTCGACAGAGCTGGGTGCGCGGCTCAGCGCCCTGATCCATCCGACCCGCAGCGCGCCGGGTTGCCTGAGTTTTTCATTGCAGCATTCGCAGTGCGATCCGGATTTGTGGCTGGTCTGCGGTTTCTGGACGCATCAGTCAGCCATGACGACTTACTTCAATACGCCGGGCATGCAGATTTTTGCCGAACTGGTCCAGGAGTTGGTGGTCGATAATCTGGACTTTCATACCTTCAAGGACGTGACCGCCATTCAGGCATCGGGGCAAACTCGGTCCTGGGTACACAAAATGGCGGGTTGAAGGTTTAATGGCGCAACTTCCCACCCGTCAGGACCCCGACATGGCACGTAAAGCCTTTGAAACCTTTGAAGCGGTATCTGCCGTAGTCCCCCGTGAAGGCGGTGGTTACTACGCGGCGATCGCCACCAAACAGATCGGTGGCGCCGGAGCACCGCGCTTCAACAAACTGCTGGAAGATCAGAGCTTCAAGACCGCCATGGAAGCCGACGAAGCAGCGGCCCTGGAGTTGATGCGCCTTAAAGGCGTAGGTGAAGAAGGCGAATTGATCTGGTAGTTACCTGGTCGCGCCAGGGCGGTACATCTTGAACAAAGCCTCAGGCCCCAACTGGAAGTAATCCGCCGGCCCGCCCCCGCGCAGAATCGGCTCTGCGGCGGCGGTATCGTACACCCCCTCTTTCAACAGCCACTTGGCAATGTGCACGGCCACCACTTCGCCAAGGATCAGCCAGCTCGGCACGACGTTGCCGTCAGCCCGTCGCAATTGGATGATCTGTGTGACCTTGCACTCAAACGACACCGGGCTTTCGGCCACCCGTGGCACCTGGATGACTTTCGATGCCACGGGTGTCAGCCCGGACAACGCGAACTCATCGACCTCGGGTCCGACCATGGCGCAGCTCTGGTTCATCTGCTCGGCCAGCGGCCGCGTGGCCAGGTTCCAGGCAAACTCGCCGGTCTGCTCGATGTTGTTCAGGCTGTCTTTGCGTCCGACACTGGAGAATCCAATGATCGGCGGGATGTAGTTGAAGGCGTTGAAAAAACTATAGGGCGCCAGGTTCAGGCGGCCTTGGGCATCTTGCGAGGAGATCCAGCCAATGGGGCGTGGGCCGACGATGGCGTTGAACGGATCGTGGGGCAGGCCGTGGCCGTTGGCGGGTTCATAGAAGTGGATGTCGTCAGCCATGGCGAGGGTTCCTGAGTGCTGTTGCGGGTGGGGAGGGCCATAGTGCAAGGGCCGGGCGGCAATTTCCAGTGTGGCGACTTATTCGCCATATCGGCCTGCGTGACAGTTTTTTCATAAACTCCTCACCGGTTTTTCACCCTGTGGTCTCCACTCTGCGCACCACCAAGCCCAAGCAGCGGCTGATCTGACCCATGGAGCCCCGTCCCGATGAATAAACTTCCGCAAATCACCCTGGCGTTCTGGGTGATGAAGATCTGCGCGACTACCCTGGGTGAAACGGCAGGTGACTTGCTGTCGATGACCCTCGACGTCGGCTATGCCATGAGTTCGCTCATCCTCATCAGCGTGTTCGTGCTCACGCTGGTCACGCAACTGCTGTCGAAGACCTACAAGCCAGTGCTGTACTGGATGGTGATTCTGTCGACCAGCACGGCGGGCACCACGATGTCCGACTTCATGGACCGCACCCTCGGCCTGGGTTATGCCACGGGGTCGATGATTCTCATCGCGATCCTGATCGGGATTTTTGCGGCGTGGCGTTTGAGCGGCGATTCGCTGAACGTCAACAAAGTCCAGACCTTTCGCGGGGAAATGTTCTACTGGATGGCGATTCTGTTTTCCAACACCTTGGGCACGGCGCTCGGTGATTACCTGGCTGACGATTCGGGCCTGGGTTTTGCCGGTGGCGCACTGTTGATCGGCTCCACCATTGCGCTGGTGGTGCTGCTCAAGTACTTCACGAAGATTTCGTCGGTGCTGTTGTTCTGGGTGGCGTTCGTGCTGACCCGACCGTTTGGTGCGACCTTGGGCGATTTCCTGACCAAGCCCCATGAAAAGGGTGGCCTGGATTTCGGCACCATCGGTTCGTCGCTGGTATTGGCGGGGATTTTGGTGGTGATGATTGCGGGTGCTTCGATGGCGCAAAAACGCTATGGCCGGCAGCAGGTTGCCGAGTTGTCCTGACCATTTATCGCGAGCAAGCTCGCTCCTACAGGTACGCCGATCAAACTGTAGGAGCGAGCTTGCTCGCGAGGAGGGTCTATCAGTCCGTCACAATCCGCGAATGCTTGCGGGTGTCTTTCATGGTGATGTACACCAACAACGACACGGCAATACACGCGGTCACGTACCAGTAGTAGCCGGTTTCCATGCCGATGCTCTTGAACCACAGCGCGACGTATTCAGCGGTGCCGCCGAAGATCGATACGGTCAGTGCGTACGGCAGGCCGACGCCCAGGGCGCGGATTTCGGTCGGGAACAGTTCGGCCTTCACCACGGCGTTGATCGAGGTGTAGCCGCTGACGATGATCAGCGCCGCCATGATCAGGAAGAACGCGCCCCACCAGGTCTGGATGGTGTGCAGGGTCATCAGGATCGGTACGGTGAAGATCGTGCCCAGTACGCCGAAGGCGATCAGGATCGGGCGACGACCGATCTTGTCCGACAGGCCGCCGATGATCGGTTGCAGGCACATGAACAGAAACAGGGTCGCGGCAGAAATGGTGGTGGAGTCGGAAATGCTCATGCCGACGGTGTTCACCAGGTATTTCTGCATGTAGGTGGTGTAGGTGTAGAACGCCAGCGTACCGCCCATGGTCAGGCCGACCACGGTCAGCAGTTCCTTGGGGTGACGCATCAAGGTGCGCATCGCGCTTTCCTTGGCCTTGTCTTTCTTGACGAAGGACTCGGTCTCTTCCATGCCACGACGCAGGTACAGCGCAACCACGGCACACAGCGCGCCGATGGCGAACGGGATACGCCAGCCCCAGGCGTACAGCTCTTCGGTGGTCAGGAAGTTCTGCAGCACGATCAGTACGGCCAAAGCGATGAGCTGGCCGGAGATCAGCGTCACGTACTGGAAGCTGGAGAAGAATCCGCGACGCTCCTTGGTCGCCATTTCGCTCAGGTACGTTGCGGAGGTGCCGTACTCGCCACCGACCGACAGGCCCTGCAACAGACGGGCGAAGACCAGCAGGATCGGCGCGCCGATGCCGATGGTTTCATAACCCGGGCTCAGGGCGATCAGCAGAGAACCGAAGCACATCAGGTAAACCGAGGCCATCAGTGCGCGTTTACGTCCGGCGCGGTCGGCGTAGAGGCCCATCAGCCAGCCACCGATTGGACGCATCAAAAAGCCCACGGCGAAGATCGCGGCGGTGTTGAGCAGTTGTGCGGTGGTGTCGCCCTTGGGGAAGAAGGTCTTGGCGAAGTACAGCGAGAAGGCGGCATAGACGTACCAGTCGTACCACTCGACCATGTTGCCGACCGAGCCGCTGAAGATCGATTTGATCCGGCTGGCAGTCGTTTTGGGAGCGGCCACGGCAGCCGACCCAAGGGGCAGGGTGTTGGAGTTATCCATTGAAGGATCCTTCGTTTAATTGTTTTTAGAGAGGCGTGTTTAAACGCAGCCTGGGAGGGCTATAGCAGGAGGTGTGCCAAGGGGTGGAGGCCCGGTTTAGAAGGGGCGCGGGAATGGAGTGAGCGGAAATCCGCTTATGGGAGAGATGAGGTGAGCGGAATATTGCTTATGCCTGGAGGTTTGCCGTTGTTTGTACTGGCCTCTTCGCGGGCTTGCCCGCGATGAGGCCGTTATAGTCGCTACAAAAACATCTCCCGGCTCAATCCATGCCGCTGCATCTTTTCATTGAAGGTCCGACGCGGCAGTTGCAGTTCTTCCAGTACTGCTTTCACATCGCCCTTGTGCCGGGTCAGCGCGGCACGCAGGCATTGCGCCTCGAACGCCTCCTGCTGCGCCGCCAGCGATTGGCCGGCCTCGATACCCACCGGCTCCGGTTCGCCCAACCCCAGCACCTGACGCTCGGCGACATTCGCCAGTTCGCGTACGTTACCTGGCCAGTCGTGGCTCAGCAGGCGGCTCAGTTGCGGCCCGCTCAAGGGCGCAACGCTGCGCCCGAGCCGCTCGGCGGCATGGCGCGCGAAGGACTCGTACAGCAGGGGAATGTCCTCACGGCGATCACGCAAGGGGGGCAGGCGCAACTCGGCAACGTTCAGTCGATAGGCCAGGTCTTCGCGGAATCGCCCGGCTCGCGCCTCCTCCAGCAGATCGGGCTTGGTGGCGGCGATGATGCGCAGGTCCACGCGAATGCTCTGGTTCGAGCCCAGGCGTTCGAGCTTCTGCTCCTGCAACACCCGCAACAATTTCACCTGCTGGGCCAGCGGCATGCTTTCGATTTCGTCGAGGAACAAGGTGCCTCCATCGGCATATTCGAGCTTGCCGATGCGCTTGCCCTGGGCGCCGGTAAAGGCGCCGCTTTCATGGCCGAACAACTCGGCCTCGAACAATTGCTCGGGGATCGCCGCACAATTGAGCGCCACGAACGGCCGCTCGGCGCGTGGCCCGAAGTCATGCAGGCAGCGGGCGACCAGTTCCTTGCCGCTACCGGTCTCACCCCGGATCAACACGTTCACCGGCAGCGTCGCCAGGTCCAGCACTTGCTGGCGCAGGGTCTGCAAACCACGGGACACGCCCAGCAACGTTGCATCGAGTTTGGCCCGGTTGTCCGCCTGCTCGTGCAATGCACGGTTTTCCAGAACCAGCCGGCGCTTATCCAGAGCGCGGCGCAGGCTACCGAGCAGGGTTTCCGGGCTGAAGGGTTTCTCCAGGAAGTCGTAGGCGCCATCGCGCATGGCATCGACCGCCATCGGCACGTCGCCGTGGCCAGTCAGCAGGATCACCGGCAGGTCGGCATCGCGACGCTGGAGTTCGGCCAGCAGTTCCAGGCCGCTCATGCCGGGCATGCGCACGTCGCTGAGGATCACTCCGGGAAAATGCCGCGGCAGTTGTGCCAGGCAATCTTCGGCGCGGCTGAACAGTTGCACCTCGAAGCCGGAAAGGCTCAGCCATTGTTCGACGGCACTGCGAATGCTGCCTTCGTCGTCGACCACCATCACTGAATTCAACATGCGCCTGGGGCCTCCGGATCGATGGGCAGGGTGACGGTGAAGACCGCGCCGTTGGCGTGATTGGCCGCACTCAGGCGTCCGCCCGATTCATGAACGATAGCGAAGGATACGGCCAGACCGATGCCCAGGCCATCGCCCACCGGCTTGGTGGTGAAGAAGGGGTCGAAGACCTTGACCAGGTTTTCCTCGGCGATGCCGCTGCCGTTGTCGATGACGCTCAGGCACCATAACTGCTCGTCGGCTTCGAGGCGGATTTCCAGGCGTTTGCAGGGGGTATCGTGCATCGCGTCCAGGGCATTGCGCAGCAGGTTGATCAACACCTGTTCCAGGCGGATCGCATCGCCGCGCACCCATGCCGGCCGGGTCAGGTGCAGCACGGTGCTGACCTGTTCATCGCGCAGGCGGGTGTCGAGCAGGTGCAGCGACTGGTCGACCACTGCCGCCAGGTCCAGACGTTCGCGCAAGCCGCTGGGGCTTTTGCGGGCGAAGGTCTTCAAATGACCCGTGAGGGCGGCCATGCGCGTGAGCATGTCATCCACGGGTTTTAACGCCTTGTAGGCGTCATCGACGCGGCCGTGGTCGAGCAGCAGGCGCAAGGTCGCCAATTGCATGCGTTGCGCGGTCAGCGGCTGATTGATTTCATGGGCCAGCGCCGCCGACATCTGCCCCAGCGCCGCCAGCTTGGCCGATTGCACCAGGCCGTCCTGAGCGGTACGCAGGTCGCGAGTGCGTTCTTCCACCAGACGCTCGAGTTCCTCGCGACTGCGCTGGCGCATTTTGGCCAGGCGCCAGCGTTGATAGAGGAACAACAGCAGAAATACCAGCGTCAGCCACAGGCCGGCAGCGGCCAGCGCGGCGTTGCGCGTGTCTTCGAAGGCCACCTGCGGGCGCCGCAGCAGGTGCAGGGTCCAGCCCTCCGCGCTCAACGGCAGGGACTCCCACAAGTAGTCGGCCTTGCCGTTCGGACCCTGCACCTGCGCCAGCACACTGTTGTCGTCGAAATGGCGCAGGGTGTGATAGTCCAACTGGGTCAGCGGCTGCTTGTCGTACTGGCGAGTGCTCTTGAGTTCGGCCTGGTCGCTGTCGCTCAGCGGCTTCAGCAGGCGATAGCGCCAGCCCGGCTGGTTGGCGATGAATACGATCCCGCGCGCGTCGCTGACCAGCAGCGTGTCGGTGCCCTGGCGCCATTCACGCTCCAGTTCGGGAAACTCCAGCTTGACCACCATCGCCCCGAGGAACCGGCCATCGTCATCGGTGACGGCACTGGACAGGAAATAACCGGGAATGCCACTGGTCACCCCCACCGCATAAAACCGCCCGGTGCCCTGGGTGCGGGTCTGCATGAAATAGGGGCGAAAGCCGTAGTTGTGGCCGACGTAACTGCTCGGCAGGCGCCAGTTGCTCGCCGCCACGGCCAGCCCGGTGTGGTCCAGCAGTTCCAGGGTCGAGGATTGCGCCGCGCCGTTGATCTGCTCCAGTTTACGGTTCAGCGCGTCCTGCAATTGAGGCGTCACCGGCCCCCTGAGCGCCGAGCGCAGTTCCGGGTCGAGCGCCAAAACTGCGGGCAGGGTGCGATAGCGTTCGATCAGGGTGTGCAGGGAGTTGGCGTACAGGCCCAGCTGCTGATTGGCGCGCGCGGCGTCCTCGACCAGCGCCGCACGTTCGGCCTGGCGCATGGCGAGGGTGGCGGCGAGGATGGTGCCGGCGATGATCAGCAAGGTATAGAGCGTCAAACGCAGGGCACGGTTAATCGGGATCATGGGACGCGAGTCGAGCCGGTTGATGGGAGGCGCAAGATAGCATGCGGGCTATCGGGCGCCATTGATCATCGTCCGGGTCGAGCGTTCAGACCGCTCCCGTCTGGATCAATGCAACGTCCAGGGGTTTTTCCTTTTTCCGCCGGTGGTGGATCGAAGTTGTCGTTCTCATCGAACGCGGCGGTGTACCAGGTGCGATAGCACATTTCACGCCGCAAGGGTTTGAGCTCGGCATTCGGGCCCTGGGGCATTTTTTTTGCCAGGATGGTCTCCGTTGGCCGTCCGAGGGGGTCGTAGAACTGTCTGTCGTGATACTGGACCTCGCGTAACGATACGTCCTTGACCCAGCGGGAACTGTCGGCGAAATAGGGGCGGTAGATCCGCACCGGCAAACCCTTGTTGTTGAACTCCTGGCGCGCGCTGACCCGAAAGCGCCGGGCCGCTTCGGCCTCTTCTGGCGTACCGTCGGCCTTGAGTTTCAAGGTGCCGTCGGGGAGTACCACCCAGGCTTTGCCGGGTTCTACTTCCTGCTTGGTCTGCAGTTCGCGATCAAAACCGTCGTGATGGGTGATCGTTATGCGCACCTGCTTGTCAGGATCCTTTGGGTAACGATCGGCCAGGAACACTGCCCCGTGCCTGGGTTGGCGCGTGGCAGTGTCGACATACTGCTTGAGCAACTGTTCGTGGGCGCTCGGCGTTTCCAGCTCCAACACATGCTGACGGGCCCGATCACACAGGTGCCCGCTGGGCAGAATGAAGCCGGCGGCCAACGCCCAGTCGAACCATGGTCCTTGCAGCGGCTGGGTCTCCGGAACACGGCCCATCCAGGCGAACAGATCGGTGAACAGCGCCGAGGCATAGTTGCCGATGGCCTCGTCGGGGTTTTCGATGGCGTGCGCCGGGCTTTGATCTTCTGGCGGTACATAGTCTTCCAGTGGATCGAAGCCCACGGGTTGACCCAGTTCGGTGCCGAAAAAACTGGTGACCTTTACATCACCAAAGGCGTTGTAGCTTGCTTGCTGGGCGTTCTGATTGGGATCGATGATGGTTTTGGGCAGAAAGGTGTAGTAGTCGACGTCTTTGATCCGGGTGATGCAACCGTCGGGCAACTCGACCGACTCGTGCACGCAGTCGTAAGCGTCTTGCGTGACCTTGGTAATGCCGTGGCTCCGGGTCTGCTGGAAATAGTCGACGTTGTGGAAACGCCCCTTGTCGAGGTAATGCATGAACCCCCGGTGGATTGACCACAGGTAGTTCTTCGCGTCGCTCGGGTCCTCCGGCGGCGGTTGGTCAACCTCGGGCAGGAACGGGTCCATGATGTGGTAGCCCACTTCGCGGGATTCGAGCTTCTCCTTGAGGTTGAACGGCATGTTGCCGTTTTCATCCTTGAGTTTGTCGTAGGCGCCGAGGGCTTTTCTGTCCAGCTCGGCAATCTCCACGTACCCGGGCAGCGCCTCGACAGTCGCCACGCCCTTGGGCAGCGTCTCATTGGTCGCCGGGTCGACGTAAAATTGCATGGACATACCCGCCAGTTCCGCTCGCCTCGCCCAGTCGCCGTTTTCGTCGGTCTGTGAGACGAAATGCTCGTGGTGGATGTTTTCGGGGATCAACTCAGCCTTTTCGAGTACCAGGGCATTCACGCGCTCGCGAAAGTGCAGAGCCAGCCGATAGGGCATTCCCGATTTCCAGTTCGCCTCGTCATACACGTGGATGAGTTCGGCTTTGGTTTCGGTTAGGTAATGGTACTGCTGAGCTTCATCGTGAGCGTCGCGCCAATAGCGGTTTTCATGCTCGTCGGCGAAAGGCGGATTTTCCGGGGTTGTGCGGCGCGCGTAATACACCACGCAAGCGTGCAGTACGTTGCCGTACGGGTCCCATCCCAGATTCAGTTGATGCTCACAGCGGGGGTCATCCGGCAGTTCGGGTTCGTACTGGTAGCTGATCGACTCCAGCCCCATCGCTTGCACCACTGAATAAGGATTGTGTTCACCTTTTGCGCGCAGCAGGCGCACTTGCAAACGGTTTTCCGTGACCCCATAGGGCACCCGTGGATGGTCAGCCGCGAACACTTCCGTGCGTCGGACCGAGCCGCTGAGCGTGCGGGCAATTTCGCGGGCCGTTTCCTCGTCCGGCTCGAAGGGTTCCGCCGCCCGGTCGCGGGTGTGGTAGCGCTCCAACCGAGTGGGTTTGAGGTCCACGGCTTTGCCGTCGCCGCAGTAATAGCCGTCCCTTGGTGGGTCGATGAACTCGCCCGTGTGATACCAGGTCTTGCTCAGGACCGGCGCGGTGAAGCCTTCGGCCGCCCGTTGCGCCGGGGTCCCTTCGGTGTCGGTCTGTAGCACCAGGCCAAAGCCACGGAATTCGCGCTCGATGGGGTCGTAGTAACCGTGGCGATAGCTCAAGACCTGCGACAATTGAGTGCCAGTGATTTCATCGAGTTGGGTCTGTTGTTTGACCAGGTGCAGGGCGAAGGGCAATTTGGAAATGACGATTTTTTTCGGGTCGACTTGATGCTGCTCGAATTCATCGTCCAGTTGTTCCTGCGCTGAACTGCGATAGCGGATCGTGCTGGCAGCCCCCATGTTGTTATTGCTGCGATTGATGAGGTACGGCTTGGCGCGGACAAAGTCATAACGCCAGTGGCGTGGCGACATGTGCGGGACGGTCAGGACGATGCTGGTGCACCCCAACCCGAGCAAATCAGCGGTAGTCACCTGGCAGAAGCGGTCGTAACGGACGCCTTCCGGCCAGGGGATATCAACGGACTCGGTGGCAAAGCCCTTGCCGGCGTGGTTCATGAACACGCGCATGCAGCCGGATTCCAGGTAGATCAGGTCAGCGGCCCCTGAGCCATCCACGTCCGCGATCAGCACACGCGAGGCATTGAACGCGTTGTAATCAAATGTGGGTGATTGCAGCACAACCGGTTGGCCGAAGCGCCCATGCCCGAGGTTGGGCCAGCATTGCAGCGAGTTGCACCGCAGGCGAAACAGGTGCTGTTTGCCGCTGCCCAATAAATCACCAAACCCCACCACCTCCGTTTCCCAGTTGTCGCCAGGTTGCGGCAGTGCAAGGTCGCCCTGGTGCGGCACATCCCGGGCGCTGGTAAACCCTTTGTCCTGGCCCAGGTTGGTGTACAGGCGCACGCTGTTGTTGCCGATCATCGCCACGTGCGTGCGGCCATCACCGACCAGGTCGACCATCTGTGCCTTGGGATGGAAGAACTCGGCAGGGAAGGATTTATAGGGCACGAACTGGGACCATTCCCGCTCCGGGGTCATGGAGATAAAACCGTTCATGCTCGGGGAGTTATAGCCAAACTCCAGGCTGCCATCACCGTTCAGATCGCTGAGTGTCTGCCTGATGGGTTTACGGCTGTCTCCCACCGGGATCGAGGGCAGCGCCTTGAAGTCGCCGTACCGCACCTCATCACTGCCGGCTTCTTTCCGGAGGGGCTCGCTGAAATGCCAGGCCTTGTCGTCGCGGTACAGAACACCCGGTATGCCCTTGTTGTACAAATCGACCAACTGATAGCGCTGACCGTCGTTGAGCCCCGGCATCTCGGGAAAAGCCTGCCAACCGGGCTGGCGATCCGGGTTGGCCTCGAAGGGGGCGTAACGAAATTCCATGGGCGGCCGGCTTTCCACGTTGCCGAAGCTGTCGTACGCCTGGAAATGGGCGGCCACCAGTTGGCTGTAGTCGAGGTCGGTCTCCTGGTGCGACAGGAATAGCCGTCTCACCAGAAACGGATGAGCCTGTACCTCTGGAAAATGGTGGAACATCAATACCTGACGGCAAAGACGGCGGGTGTGCAACTCAAAACCATAGTCATAGTGTGTGAACGGATCGGCGCGCACTGTCCACTCGCCATATTGATCCCCCGGCTGCGAATAGGGAGGGCCATAAACCGGTTGTTTCGTCAGGTCGTGTTCGCGTTCGCCGTAGTCGAACAGCAGGTGAAACAGGAAATGCACATCGGCCCAGCCCTCGGGCTTCAACGAATACAGTTCCGGTTCGGCCTTGGCGTTGCCGTACAGCACCCGATGCAGGTAGCGCTGGGAGCGGAAGTCACGTCCCTGGTTGTCTTCGGGGCCACCGGTGTCCGCTTTGTACTCGCAGACAATGTGCTGACCGTATACGTCCCTCTGCTCCTCGAACATCCACACTCCGGTGCGATCGACTGCCGTTGGCTGGCCATCGTCCCGGGGCTCGGCCCGGCGCGCGTTCAGTGACTTGCCATAGATACGGGTGCTGCCATCGGCACTCTGGATCTTGAAGAACCCGCCAACATCCTCGTCATTGAACCAGCGCTCGACCTTGGCGAAGGCACCTTCATCGCGCGCTTGATAGCGCAGCACCTGGTAAGCGGTGGTACCGATCTTGTCGGTGCTGACGACGATCTCGCCGTCCGCCCCCAGCTCCGGCATCAGCACTTCACCGCCGGGGCCGACGATCACGTCGTTGTTTTTTTCGTACACCGGCACGCCTTTGCTGGTGCGCACAGTGAGGGCATTGACGTCTGCGTGCCAGCCCGTACCGAAATGACCACTGCCCACCTGGCTGCTGTAGCTCAGGCCGATTTGCGGCACCAGGCTTCGATTGGGGGCGGCGGAAATCGGCAGCGGCAAGGACATCTCGGCAGAACCGTTGGGCCCCGCAGGCGACCAGCTGCCGAAACTGGCAATGGCGCCGCCCATTTTCGGCTGGGCGGGGACGGCAATGTTGATCGTGCCTTTAGGGTCTTCTGTGGCCATTTGCATTTCCACCTGACAAGGACGCACCTGTGCACTCAACTTATCAGCGGATTCGCGGGCTGTGACCTGTCACATCTGACAGGTCGGCCCCATAAAGGAGGAAAATCGCCGTTGCGCAGGCGAAAAAAAACCGGCCCGTCATCGCTGGCGGGCCGGTTTTCGAGCGTTTCAGTGCAACTTACTGCACTTCCACCGCCAGGCTCTCACTGATCTTTTTCTGCCAGATGGCAGGACCGGTGATATGCACCGACTCACCCTTGCTGTCCACAGCAACGGTGACCGGCATGTCCTTGACCTCAAACTCGTAGATCGCTTCCATGCCCAGCTCGGCGAAGGCCACCACGTGGGATTTCTTGATGGCTTGCGCCACCAGGTAAGCTGCACCGCCCACTGCCATCAGGTAAACGGCCTTGTGGTCCTTGATCGCCTCGATGGCGGTCGGGCCGCGCTCGGATTTGCCGATCATGCCCAACAGACCCGTCTGCTCGAGGATCTGGCGAGTGAACTTGTCCATCCGCGTTGCGGTGGTCGGGCCCGCCGGGCCAACCACTTCTTCGCGCACCGGATCGACCGGGCCGACGTAATAAATGAAACGACCCTTGAGGTCCACCGGCAGGCTTTCGCCTCGGTTCAGCATCTCGACCATGCGCTTGTGCGCGGCGTCGCGACCGGTGAGCATCTTGCCGTTGAGCAGGACGGTTTCGCCCGGCTTCCAGCTCTGCACTTCTTCCGGGGTCAGGGTGTCGAGATTGACACGACGAGCCGACGGGCCGGCTTCCCAGACGATTTCCGGGTAAGCATCCAGCGGCGGCGCTTCCAGCGAAGCCGGGCCGGAACCGTCGAGTACGAAGTGCGCGTGACGGGTGGCGGCGCAGTTGGGGATCATGCACACCGGCAGGGACGCGGCATGGGTCGGGTAATCCATGATCTTCACGTCGAGCACGGTGGTCAGGCCGCCCAGGCCCTGGGCGCCGATGCCCAGTTGGTTGACCTTCTCGAACAGCTCCAGGCGCATTTCTTCGATACGGTTCTGCGGGCCACGGGCCTTGAGCTCATGAATGTCGATGGACTCCATCAACACTTCCTTGGCCATGACCGCGGCTTTTTCGGCGGTGCCGCCGATACCGATGCCGAGCATGCCCGGTGGGCACCAGCCGGCGCCCATGGTCGGAACGGTCTTGAGTACCCAGTCGACGATCGAGTCGGACGGGTTGAGCATGGCCATCTTCGACTTGTTCTCGGAACCGCCGCCCTTGGCCGCCACGTCCACTTCCACGGTATTACCCGGAACGATGGAGTAGTGGATCACCGCCGGGGTGTTGTCCTTGGTGTTCTTGCGAGCGCCCGCCGGGTCGGCGAGGATCGAAGCACGCAGGACGTTTTCCGGCAGGTTGTAGGCGCGACGCACGCCTTCGTTGATCATGTCGTCCAGGCCCATGGTGGCGCCATCCCAGCGCACATCCATGCCCACGCGCACGAATACGGTGACGATGCCGGTGTCCTGGCAGATCGGGCGGTGGCCAGTGGCGCACATGCGCGAGTTGATCAGGATTTGTGCCATCGAATCACGGGCTGCCGGCGACTCTTCGCGCAGGTAGGCCTCGTGCATCGCCTGGATGAAGTCCACGGGATGGTAATAAGAAATGAACTGCAGGGCGTCGGCAACGCTCTGAATCAGGTCGTCTTGCTTGATCACGGTCATGAGTCGCGTTCCTCGATTCTTAAGGCAGCTATGAGCTTTCAGCATCAAGCGGCACGATGAAGCTGTCGGCATACTGCTCTGAGCTTGCTGCTTGAAGCTGAAAGCTTGCAGCCGCTCTTCTGGCTAAAACGGCGCGGCAGTATACCGCGCCCAGGTAGCCGGCACACGTGCCAAGGGTTATTCGTTGGTCGCATAACGGGCGGGTGGGGCTGGACGGCCGGTGGACCAAAAATTGAATGGTCATTTATCCGCCTCGCCACTAAAGTGGCGATCGGTCTGTAGAGCAGGACACTCGATCAGCCTCCTTTAGCACGGTGAGTCAACGATTGACCCATAACGCCATCCAGCGCCTGTTGCTCAAACGATTTGCCCTCGCAGCCGGCACCTATGCCCTGGCCCTGATGTTGCTGTGGCTGGCGTTTTTTACCGGGCATTACCATCAGTCCCTGACGAACGTCGCTGTCGGCAGTGCGCTGGCGTTCATCAGCCAGGCGGCCTTGTTCGCGGTGTTCTACAGCGGCTGGAACCTGCGCTTCAGCGATCCCAGCCTGACCGAAGCCCAGGTATTGCTGGGGCTGGGCTGGCAATCCTGGCTGATCGCCAATCTGGATGAAGCCCGTGGCGCGTTCCTGGTGTTCTACGTGCTGATTCTGTTGTTCGGCCTGTTCCACCTGTCTCGCCGCGCCTTTGCCCGGTGTGCGCTGCTGGTGTTTTTCAGTTTCAGCGCGATCACCTTGTGGGAAGGCTACAACTTCCAGCTGGCGGATCCGGCATTGGCGGCCTTGCAGGCATGCGTGCTGTTGATCGTGCTGGTCTGGCTGGAACTCTATGCGCGGTACGTCCAGGCGTCGCGGCAACGGATGCGCCAGCGCCGGTTCGCCTTGCAAGCGCATCAGGACACCCTGCGGGGGATGATGCGTCAGCTCGAAGACCTGGTCGCCACCGACGAACTGACCGGATTGTTCAACCGCCGGCACTTCCTGCGCCTGGCTTCGCGGGAGCTCGACACCATGGAACCGGGTGTCGCCCATGGTCTGGCGCTGATTGACCTTGACCATTTCAAGCGCATCAACGACGTGCACGGTCACGCTGCGGGCGATCAGGTGCTGCAAGCCTTTGCCGGTGTGGCCAGTGCCTGCTTGCGCGATGGCGATGTGCTGGCCCGTTATGGTGGCGAGGAGTTCGTGGTGCTGCTGCCCGATTGCAGCCCGGAACGCCTGACGGCCTGTTGCGAGCGACTGCGTATCGCGTTTACCGATGTCCAGTTGATCGGCTTGAAGGTGGGTAACCTCAGCCTGTCGGGCGGCATGACCCTGCTGGAGCCGGGTGACGACCTCGATGACGCCTTGCAGCGTGCCGACCAGGCGCTCTATCGGGCCAAACGCGACGGGCGCAATCGTTGTGCCGCGGCCTGGGAGAATGTCGATGCCTGAGTTGCGGGTCGGCGATCGCAGTTGGTCGGTGGCACCGGGCAGCAACCTGCTCGATGCCTTGAATCAAAACGGCGTGGCCGTGCCCTACAGCTGCCGCGCCGGCAGTTGCCATGCGTGCCTGGTGCAATGCAGCCAAGGGTTGCCCAGCGACAACCGGCCCGATGCATTGAGCGTCGAGCAACGCCAGCAAGGCTGGCGCCTGGCGTGTCAATGTCAGGTGATCGAGGATTTGCAGGTGCACGCCTTCGATCCTCTGCAGGACGGACGTCCGGCCGAAGTCGCTGCCGTCGATTGGCTGAGCCGCGACGTATTGCGCCTGCGTCTGACCCCACAACAGCCCTTGCGCTATAGCGCCGGCCAGCATCTGGTGCTGTGGGCGGGACAGGTGGCGCGCCCTTATTCGCTGGCCAGCCTGCCGCAAGAAGATCGCTTTCTGGAGTTCCACCTCGATTGCCGCCAGAGCGGCCAATTCAGTGACGCCGCACGTCAGTTCAGCGTCGGCGACAGCCTGCGCCTGGGCGAGCTGCGCGGTGGCGCCTTGCATTACGACCCCGACTGGGACACTCGGCCGCTTTGGTTGTTGGCGGCCGGCACCGGCCTTGGGCCGTTGTTCGGCGTGTTGCGCGAAGCCTTGCGCCAGGATCACCAGGGCGACATCCGCGTGATTCACCTGGCCCATGATGCGCAAGGGCATTATCTGGCCAAACCCTTGCAGGCCATGGCCGCCAGTCGCCCGAACCTCAGTGTCGAGCTGTGGACGTCGACCGAGTTGCCGGCGGCTTTGGCGCAACTGCGGCTTGTTTCCCGGCAAACCCTGGCCTTACTCTGCGGGTCCCCCGACAGCGTCGACGCCTTCGCCCGGCGCCTGTATCTGGCGGGACT
Source organism: Pseudomonas sp. S2_C03 (assembly GCF_054668405.1). Taxonomy (NCBI): domain Bacteria; kingdom Pseudomonadati; phylum Pseudomonadota; class Gammaproteobacteria; order Pseudomonadales; family Pseudomonadaceae; genus Pseudomonas; species Pseudomonas sp. S2_C03. The sequence continues at coordinate 368,424 of NZ_CP162766.1, forward strand.
GCCGCGCAACCAACTGCTGGCCGACGTCTTCCTGCCTCGCGGTTGAGCGCTGACCTTTCAGACGCGAGACCTTCCATGACCGATGCCATCCAGATCGAACGCGAACGCGGCCTGCTGACCCTGCGCCTGAACCGGCCCGATAAAAAGAACGCCCTGACCCGCGCCATGTACAGCCAATTGGGCGAGGCGTTGAGGCAGGCGGATGCCGACTCGGACATCAATGCCGTTCTGATCAGCGGCTCCAGTGAGTGCTTCACCGCCGGCAACGACATCGCCGACTTCCTCCAGGAACCGCCAAGCAGCCTCGACAGCCCGGTGTTCCGCTTCATGCTGGCGCTGCTCGAATGCCGCAAACCGGTGGTCGCGGCAGTGGCCGGGGCCGCCGTGGGCATCGGCACGACGCTGTTGCTGCATTGCGACCTGGTGTATGTCAGCCGGGACGCGCGACTGCGCATGCCGTTCGTCAACCTCGGTTTGTGCCCGGAGTTCGGTTCCAGCCTGATCCTGCCGCGCCTGCTTGGGCACGCCAAGGCGGCTGAGTTGTTGTTGCTCGGCGAAGGTTTTAATGGTGAGCAGGCGGCGGCTTGGGGCATCGCGTCCGAAGCCCTGGGCAGTGGCGAAGAAGCATTGGCCCGGGCGCGGGAGATGGCCCTGCGATTCGAGTCCTTGCCGCCGGACGCGGTGCGCATCAGCAAACAACTGATGAAGGCGCTGGACCGCGAGCCTCTGCGCAAGGCAATAGAAGAGGAGGGCGCGCTCTTTATTCAACGGTTGCGCTCGCCGGAGGCGGTGGCGGCGTTGTCGGGGTTTATCAACAAGCGCTGAATCCTCGTCGGCTGGGGCCCCTGTTCCTGTAGGAGCGAGTTCACTCGCGATGGTCGTCAACGATAACGCTGGCCGCCTGACACCACTCGGTGCCTGTGCCTCCATCGCGACGGTTCGACGCCTCGACATATTCGCTCCTACAGGAGTCGCGTCGTTCACAAATCTCATGTGGGAGCCTGCTCGCGATGAGGCCAACACATCATCAGAACCATAAAACAAAAAGCCCCGCCATTCACATGGCGGGGCTTTGTTTTTTCAGCAACCGGTCACTCAGACCATCGGGTCGCCAACGTGCAGGATCTTCATGCCGTTGGTGCCACCAATGGTGTTGTAGCTGTCGCCCTTGGTCAGGATGACCCAGTCGCCTTGCTCCACCACACCGCGCTTGAGCAGCTCGTCGATGGCCGCCTGGCTGACCTGGCTTGGTGGCAGGGAGGCAGGGTCGAACGGAATGGTGTACACGCCGCGGAACAAGGCCGGACGGGCCTGGGCTTCACGATGCGGGGTGAACGCATAGATGGGCACCGAGGAGCGGATACGCGACATGATCAGCGGGGTGTAGGCGCTTTCGGTCAGTGCGATGATCGCTTTCACGCCCGGGAAGTGGTTGGCGGTGTACATGGTCGCCAGGGCGATGCTTTCGTCGCAGCGCTCGAAGGTCTTGCCGATGCGGTGGCTGGAGGTCTTGCCGGTTGGGTGCTTTTCGGCACCGACGCAGATGCGCGCCATGGCCTGCACGGCTTCCAGCGGGTACTGGCCAGCGGCACTCTCGGCCGAGAGCATCACGGCGTCGGTGTAGTCGAGCACGGCGTTGGCTACGTCGGACACTTCGGCGCGCGTCGGCATCGGGTTCTGGATCATCGACTCCATCATCTGGGTCGCCACGATCACGGCCTTGTTGTGACGACGGGCGTGCAGGATGATCTTTTTCTGGATGCCCACCAGCTCGGCGTCGCCGATTTCCACGCCCAGGTCACCACGGGCCACCATCACGGCGTCGGAAGCCTTGATCAGGCCGTCGAGGGTTTCGTCGTCGGCCACGGCTTCGGCGCGTTCGATCTTCGCGACCAGCCAGGCGGTGCCGCCGGCTTCGTCGCGCAGTTGGCGGGCGTATTCCATGTCGGCTGCGTCACGCGGGAAGGACACGGCGAGGTAGTCGACTTCCATCTCGGCGGCGAGCTTGATGTCGGCCTTGTCCTTCTCGGTCAGGGCAGGGGCAGTCAGGCCGCCACCACGACGGTTGATGCCCTTGTGGTCCGACAGCGGACCGCCAATGGTCACGACGCAATGGAGTTCGGTGGCGGTGGCGGTTTCGACGCGCATCACTACGCGGCCGTCGTCGAGCAGCAGCTCGTCGCCCACGCCGCAATCCTTGACCAGGTCCGGGTAGTCGATGCCGACGACCTGCTGGTTGCCTTCAGTCAAAGGATGGCTGGTGGAGAAGGTGAACTTGTCACCGATCTTCAGCTCGATCTTCTTGTTGGCGAATTTGGCGATACGGATTTTCGGACCTTGCAGGTCACCCAGCAGGGCGACGAAGCGACCGTGTTTGGCCGCCAGGTCCCGCACCAGCTTCGCGCGAGCCTTGTGCTCGTCGGGCGTGCCGTGGGAAAAGTTCAGGCGGGCGACGTCCAGGCCAGCCAGGATCAGCTGTTCCAGTACTTCCGGCGAGTTACTGGCCGGGCCAAGGGTAGCGACGATTTTGGTACGACGGACGGACATGCAAAGACTCCTGAGTTCAAGCGCTGAGTGAGGCTACTATGCTCTTGGGGTGTAGTCATTGTTCATGTGCACTACTTATTCGTTTGTTGATTGAACCGGGTACATTAGATGACCGGCAGCCTGAAGATTTCCGTCGACGGGTCGATACAGAGCTCAAGACAGGAGAACCCCCATGCGATTCATGCCCATAGCCGCCCTTGCCCTCGCCGTAGTCAGCGTTACGGGCTGCACCCGTTGGTCGATGAACCATCATTTGAATAACGCCTACAGCGCCTACGAGCGTGGCAATTGCGAACAGGTGACACTCGAATTGTCCAAAGTTGATCGTGCCAGCCGCGCGCGGTCATACGTGTGGCCGGAAGTGTCGATGCTGCGCGGTTTGTGTCTGGAGCGACAAAAACTGTTCGTGGACGCGGGGCAGACTTACCAGTTCATCATCGCTTCGTACCCGCAGAGCGAATACGCCTACCGTGCCCAGGCGCGGCTGGATACCTTGCAATCGCTGGGACATTTCCCGTTGCGAAGTGCCGCCGTGGTGCGTCCGACGCGGTTCTGATTGGGCTTGTCATTCAAAGCTGGCTCACCGGCAAGGGTGAGCTATAGTCCAATTATCCGGCTCTCAAGCGTGGCTTGCGGACCGAGGCAACACCTGTGATCGGCAGGAGTAAGCGACAGCGCCGTATCGACTGTCGCACCGTGACCGGGGAGAGCGCGCCAATGCCTTCAAAGGCAGGCCCGTTCCGAAGTGATAGTGCGGCCTCTCTCGGGGGCCTTGCATGGCGAACCCAACATGTCCTCTGACCGCCGGATCGAGCGGCATCAACTGCCGTATTTTCTCAGAGTGTTCAACAGCGTTACCGACAAGCCGATCGGATTTCTGGGCAACGTCTCTGAAGACGGGCTGATGCTCATCAGCCAGTTGCCGATGATGATTGGCGCCGATTTTGAGTTGCGCTTGAAGATCCCCTTGCCTGATGGTCGTTTGCAGGTGGTTGACCTTGGCGCCTGTTGCCTATGGTGCCATGAAGACGCCACCCCCCTGCATTACGACGCCGGGTTCCGCTTGCAGTGGGCCGCGCCGGAGTTCGCGGATCTGGTGCAGGCGTTGAGGCGCTATTTCAGTTTTCAGCCGCTGTCGGCTTCTGCGTGACCTGATTCCGCCCCAGACGTTCTCGCAGTGACTGACGTCGCGTTCATCGTTCGACGCGACGAATTCCTGGCTGAACAGTTTTTTCTTGCCCGCCGTCCCCCGCGTATCGAACGCGTTCCCCGGCCCTGCGCCACGGGGCTTCCCCCTCGTTCTCATGCCTGTTTTCTGTCCCCGGTAACACCTACCGCCCGTCGGCACTGTCAGTTCTCACAGGTGTGGCGTTTTCAATGCCCGGCGTACAAAGGTCGTGCGTACCAAAACCCTTCGCCTTTACCGGCGCCGCCCCTGGCAGGAGAACGACAGTGAGAAAGGCGATCACCAACCCATCGCTGCAGCAACTGCTCGACTCCGTGCCCACGAAACGAGGCGCCAGGACTCGCGCGAAATGCAGCGAATACATCGAGAAGGGCGGCTCGGTGTTCGGCATCCTGAAGATGGATCACCAGAGCCTGGAAGAGACCTTCGGGGTGGCCGGTGATGACGTGCAGGCCCTGCGCGACAAAGCCGCGAGCCTGGCGCTGTACGCCGCCCGGCAGTTTCGTGAACAGCGGCTGGTGAGGCAGGGGCCGGAAAACCCGCTGCACCGCTCCGGCGCCAGGGCGGTGATGGAAATGCCCAATTTCAATGATCTGTTCGGACCGAAGTGGGAGGGGGCCAGCCCGCCGAACACCATGAGTGCGAACAACTTCGCGGTTGCCTATTTCGTGCATCTGATCACGCTGGCACGGGACCTGGAGGCGCGGGCGGCGGGTGGCGCCGGACTGGTCACGCTGGACACGCGACGCCCCGATCTGGCCAACATGGTCATCGACGCCAAGGCCACTTTCCAGGTAAAACCGACGGTCAAGCTGTTCAACGAAATACTGGAAAACATCATCGAGGCCTACCTGGCGCCCGCGCTTGAAGACAACAATCAGGTGGTCGATGACGTGCTCCGGGTGACGCGCTTTCCCCCCGGTCGATGCCGTTCGAGTGGTACAAGGAGCAATATACCCGGGTGCTGGACCAGAACCGGATATTGCTGGGCCATGTCGTTCGCGCCATCGACCCTCCCGCACCGTACTTCAAGCAGCCTGGCGTGCGCGGGGCGTTGTCGGATAATGCGCTGCAGTTGTCGTGCAAACTCGGGCCGCAACAGCAGCAATTGTTGACCGAGCGCTTCGTGGTCGCCGGTAACGAAGCGAAATTCTACCTGGATAACTTCAATTCCACGGCGGCCAAACTGCTCGACTCGGTGTATTTCTGCGCCAAGGCCGATATCGACGCGCTGAGGTTGACCCAGTTGCTGTCGATTGAAACTTTCGCGCCGACCCGATCCCCCAACGTTCCGGTCGCAGCACCGACCCCCAGTGAGTTTGGCTCGACCTACATCAACTCCGGCAACACCAAGTCGATCGACTTGTCCGCGCCTGTCGAGGGTTCGACCCGTCAGTTCCTCAACATTACGCTCACCGGCATGGACCGGATCAACCGGATGCTGCGCTTGAGCCGTTGGCTGGACTTGCCGCCCTACGAAGTCGATCGCTTTCTTTGGGCCTGTCACCATGCCGAGATCCGCGGCGAAACGGTCGACCCCGCAGCCCGGGCCAAGGCAATGGCGGAAAAGCCGATCAAAATCACCAACAACACCCTGCGTGCGCTCGGCCTGTTCCGCGAGTTTCAGTTGCTGTTCCGTTGCACGATTGATCAGTTCGTCGTGCTGATCGACGAAATTCTTCCCTTTGGCATAGGTGACGCACCACCGCAGTTCGACCAGATCTTCAACCAGGAAGGCCTGTTCGATACCCCGCTGAAGGCCGATGGGCGTTTTTTCTTCATCGAACCGAAAACCCGCGACGATATACGCATAGTCGATCAGATTTGCCGGCCTCTGGGCTTCAACCTGGAGGTCTGGCGCTACCTCTCGCGTTTCGTCGCCAAGAGCTACAACTTCACCGACGAACTGCCGTGCAGTCTGCCAGTGCTGTCGTCGTTTTACCGCCTGGCCCTGCTCGCTTCCTTTTTCCGGCTCAACCCGATCGAACTGGCAGCCTTGCTCGAACTTTTGAGTGAGCGAGGGGCCAGCGAGGTGCTGCAACGTATTCTTGGCGAGTCGCGCCTGTTGATCAGCGGTACCAGCGGCGTGGGCGATGTATTGAGCGTGATGCACGCGGCGCAGTCCTGTGCCCAGTGGCTCAAGGACAATAACCTGAGCGTGCCCTGGCTGGTCGCGCAGGTGAAAGAGGTCGTGACGCCGCCCATCGCGACGGATGGAGAAATCACCCTGATCCAGGAGATGTACACCCGAGTGCAGCCAACCCTGTTGTCGGAAAGCGTTTTCCGCGCAGCGGGCATCGGGCTGAGCGATGACGCCGAAACGACCGAATGGATGGCCTTGCTCGGTCAATTGGTCGATGAAAAGGGCCTGATATCGAGCCTGACCAACGACGAGAGTGATTACACACGGGTGGTCGCCGAAGTTGAAGCGGCGATGGAGCAGGCCGGTATTTCCCCCAGCGATGAGGAGCGGGTACGTACAGTCCTGGTCGCGGCGGTGTTGCAGGCGCGTGATGCGCAAATCGCCGTGGTCGTGGAAAGCCTGGCGACGATGTTGAAGTGCGCCCAGGACCAGGTGCTGCCGCTGCTCAAATGGGTCGACACCGGCGGCGTCTATGTGCTGCTCAAGGAAACCGTGCGCGCCCTCGAGGAAGTGAACCTGCCCACCGACAGGATCAACCTCGGCGACCGTGTGCTCAACCTGCTCGGGCACCTGACCCGGCGCGCCGAGGTGGCGAGCAAACTGGCGTTGACGTCGGCCATGCTGGCGACCCTGACCACCGCGAGGAACTTCGAATGGTTCGGCCTGCAGGATGCGCAGAACCTCAATCTGGCAACGCTGTACAAACTGACCCAGTTTCAGCGGGCAGTGAAGCACACCGGGCAGCCGGCGGAAAAACTCCTCAACTACCTGAGAATGGTCAACAGCCTGCCGCTGGCCCTCACGCCCGAGGATGAACGGCTGATCCGCGACTCCGCCGCGACGCAACTGGCGCAAGTGCTGAACTGGGGCGTGCGGGAAGTCATCGAGTGCATTCTCTACCTGGGCAAGTTGGTGATCCGCGATACCGACGATATCGACACGCTGCTGCGCATCCGCGAGTTGGCCACCCGCACCAAGCTGGATGCCAAGGCCCTGATTCAACTGGGCCTGCTTACCCACAACAGTGACAAGGATGCTTACCGCACCGCCGCGGAGCGTGTCATGGAAGTGCTGTCCGGCGCCGCGTTCGAGGGGCAAATCCAGGAGGTCGGCGAGGTCGGCCAGAGCGTGACCCACGAAATCAGGTGCATCAACGACACCCTGATCGCCAACATGAAAGGCCAGGTGGCCCTGATCGAGGTGTGGATACGCGACCTGGCGGGCAACCCCATGTCGAACATTACCATCACCTGGGAAGCGAACCGTCCCGGCTTGCTGCAACAACGGTCCACCACCGACAACGACGGACGTGCCGTGGTGCACTTCCAGCCCGAGGTTTCCAAATGGCAGGGCGAGGTGCTGGTCACGGCCCGCTATGGTCTGGATATGAAAGCTGTTGGGCCGACGATCTTTGTCGCAAGCGATGAACTGACCTTGGGCTTCACCCCCGGAGGCACGCCGAACCCTCGCCCCGACGAACAATTCCTTGCCGGTGGCAAGGAAAGCTTCCCGGTCCATGTGATTCTGATGGACCACTACGAGAACCCTGGTATCGGACGCACCGTGACCTTTACCGGCGATGGGCTCACCGCCACACCGCCCAGCACGACAACCGATGAAAAGGGCATTGCCAGCACCCTCGTCACCAGTATGGTGCCCATCAGCGACGCGATCCTGGTGGCCACTTACGCCAGCAAGGACGCCAGGGTCATCACCAACATCGACTTTATCGACAGCCCCTCGATCACCCGCCTGGAGGTGGCTTCGGTCGCGCTGGTCGGGCAACCGATGCTGCTTCACTGCCATGTAGTGCGCCTGGACAAAACGCCGGCGCCGGGTGTGGAGGTCAAGCTGTATGCCGGGGCGGGTACGACCCCGATCGGTACGGCCACCACCAACCCGGATGGCATCGCCGAGTTCACCGTAGCGGCGCCGGCCGCCGGTAAGCAGGCCTACACTGCCAAGGTCAGCATGGACGAGCAGCAGATCGAGGTCGACGTCGCACCGACGGCGGTGATCCATGGGGAATCGGCGCGGCCCGAATTTCCCGGGGTGGGCACTCCCCACCTGTTGTTCGTCACGGTCCGGCAGGCGAACAACAACCAGTCGCCGCCGGTGCCCAATTGTGACGTGGAGTGGAGTTACACGGGGCCCGGCCCGGCCTCGACGCCGGTCAATATCCCGACCGGCAGTGACGGGCAATCCACCTATGCGTTTGTGGGCGAGGTCGCCGGTGATTACGTGGTGACGGCCGATCGCAAGACCGTCGCGGCGGAAAAGCGCACGTTCAACGTCAAGGTGGTCCCGGCCATTGCCTGGGAATGGGAAATGGTCGAAGCACCTGCCGGGGCCGTGGTCGCCCAGACCTCTGCCAGCGCACCGCTGGAGTTTATCCGTGGCCGGGATTACATCCTCACCATCAAGATGCCCACGGGCATGGACCTCAATGGCGCGCTCGGCATGCTGGCGTTCGAGGGGGCGCTGTCGGCGAAGGCCTTGGGCATGGACATCGAACCACGGGAAGGGGCCGTCGTCGCCATCGGCGCGCAGACCAGCCTGCAGTGGCGCATCAACTGTCGGGACCTGCGTAATGGCACGTTCAGGCTGATCTTTTCCTGCGACCGGTTCAGCCAGCACCTGGCGCTGGACGCCCGCCTGGGGACGCCGGCGCCGGTGCTGCTGTCCCCGGTCAATGGTGCCCCGAAAGTCGAGGTTCAACCCTTGCTGCACGGCACGGGCACCCGCTCGGCGCAGATCATCATCTACGGTGGCGCCGGCGCGGTATTGGCCAGGACCAGCGTGGACGCCGATGGCAAGTGGGCCGTGAGGTTTGCCGAGAAGCTGTCACCGGGGCCGCATACGTTCGTGGTGACGCAGCGCAACATTGATGCGACCGAATCTTCGGCGGCGCCTGTGCAGGTGACGGTGGTGGCTGGCTATGCCCTTCCTGTGCAAGTCCTGTCGCCACTCTCGAACAGTGTGGTTCCTGTTCAATCCTGGCTTACAGGTTTGGGCATGCCTGGGGTGGAGATCAGGATAGTGAAGGCGGGGGACGATAAAACGATCTATGCGCAAGGTACGGTCAATGCGGATGGTCGTTGGCGAATCCAGTTCAAGCCAGAGTTCGGACCAGCCGTATACAACTGCAATGGCGCGTTTTACATCAACGACACGCAGGTGTCGGGGTGGATGAATCCGGCCTACAAGATAACGCTTATCGCCAGAAGCCAATCATGAACACAGGGTGAAATAGCCTGATCGATCTGGCCATTTCGCCACGCCAGTCAATCCAGGCGTCTGCCGTTCGTCTCGAGTCACTGCCGGATGCACACCGCATTCCAGGGGTTATCAAAGTGAACACAACCGTCATTGGTACATTGCAGGAACTGCGTTGCTGCGCCCTCGCCGATTACTTTCTGGGGCAGATGGCGCCGAACATGGAGGTGACCAAGCCTCTGGAGCTTTCCTCGGTCGAGGACCTGTACGCCTACCTGCTGCTGGACACGCAAATCGGCCAGCAACCGGAATCATCGGCCCTGGCCGAAGCGATCGCGGCGGTGCAACAGTATCTGAATGCGATCTACCACAGCATGGAACCTGGTCATACCCATGACTTCAGCAAGGATGAGCTGGATACCTGGCGCATCAGTCGCAGCAACATAGCCAACTGGGCCGGTTTTGAAATGCTGAAACAGGATCCGGAGATCTATATAGACCCGACGTTGCGGCTGAACAAGTCCGAGTCCTTCAAGGAGCTGGAAAACAACATGGCCCAGGGTGGGCTCGAAGAAACGTTCGTCCAGAAGGCATTGTCTGGCCATCTGACGAAATTCAGTGAGTTGTGCAACCTGGCGATGGTTTCAGGGTATATCGACAGCGTCAACGGCACCGACCCCGGCAAGGGCAACAACTTCAAGTACGCGGATTACTACCTGATTGGCCAGAAACGGGTCCAGCCTTTCTCCTATTACTGGCGCAAGGCCGAGGTCGAATTGAATGAGCAGAGTACTTTTCTCTCGCCGGCCGCCTGGGATGAGTGGAAGGAAGTAAAAATTCCCACCTCCCAGCACATGCTCGGCTTGCGCCCTGTAATGGTTGGCCCTCTTCTGATGGTGGTGTGGGTCGAAGCCGAAGAGCTCGAGGATCAGGAGCACTTTCTCGGTGATCTGATTGTCAGGATTCTCGGAGGGTGGACATACAAAATACAGGTCAGCTATCGCGACATGAGTGGCGAATGGAAAGTTCCGATGACCCTTAGCCAGGGACGGTTCAAACACGAGCGTGGCGCACCTGTGCAGTTGGTGGTCACGCAGTTCGTTGGGACCCAGGTAAAGCCTGAACCCACATTGCAAGTCTGTTTTGCCCCGAGCGTATTGGGCAATGGTGATACACCGCAACGCTTCTATGCCGCTATCGACAAGCTGTTCAAACCGGTGACACCTGAAAAAGTGCTGCTCAATGAACTACTCAAAGGGGACTTTGCTGCGCCGGAAACGTTGCAATACAACGTGGCCAATGCCACGGTCGTTGCCAAAACTCCCACCATCAGGGAAGAGGCATCCGGTGCTCAATTTCTCGATCTCACGCTGTTGAAAATTGAAGGTGTCAAAGAGGTACGCCTCAACTCCCTGTTCGGGACGGAACTGGTGGCAAAAGCCGCCATCTCCATAGACGAACTCCTGTCCCTGGCCACCCAGAACACCCTTGAACCCAAACCGGGTGCACCCACCGAAGGGGTGCCCATCGACTTCAACAGCGCCCACGGTACCTTCTATTGGGAGCTGTTTTTTCACATGGTGTTCCTCATCGCCTGCCGGTTGCGCGACGAGGGCAAATACCTGGAGTCGCAGCGCTGGTTTCACTACATCTTCAACCCGCACATCCGTACCCCACGGCCCGGCGAGACCGTACCACTGGCCCAATACTGGCAGTGCCGGGTCTTGCTGGAAGAGGGCCTTCCGGATTTTGAATCCAAGGGCCTGGTTAACCCGGATGCCATCGCCTTCGCCGACCGTATCCACTACCGCAAGGCGGTTTTCATCCACTACGTGCGTTGCATCCTCGCCCATGCCGACTCGCTGTATCGACAGTTGACCCGCGACAGTCTGACGGCGGCAAAACTGCAATACATGCGCGCCCTGGCACTGATGGGCCCGGAGCCCACCGCGAAGGCCATTGACCATTGGGTGCCACGGTCGGCCAACGAGATTCTCGAGACCAAGGCCCAGGGTCTCTCCTCCCTGGAAACCTATGCCGCCGCGCTCTCGGTCAACATCGGGGATCTGCCGCCGCGGATCGCAGGCACGGCGGATTACACGATTCTGGAACTGGATGTCTTCCGCCCCTTTGCCAACCCAGAGGTGCTGAACCTTTGGAAGTACATCAAAGAGTGCCTGTTCAACATGCGGCACAACCTGACGATCGACGGCAAGGAAATGAATCTGGCCTTGTATGAAAATCCGACCCATCCTACTCAGTTGATGATGGCGCAGGCCGGTGGTTCATGGGGCGCGATACGCAATGCCGGCGGCTGGAAGAGCATTCCGCACTACCGGTTCCGGCCGTTGCTGGCCATCGCCCAAAATGCGGTGCAGATGCTGATCGGCTATGGCCGGGAAGTCCGGCTGCTGATGGAGGCCGGTGATCGGGCAGAACAGGAAGAAATGATCCAGATGCATGGCGCAGAGCTGTCAGCCTATGCCATCGACATTCAGGAACAGTCGATCGACCAGATCAAGGCGTCGTTGAAGGGTTTGGAAGAAAGCAAGAAGGTGGTGGAGGAGCGTGCGCAGCATTACCAGAACCTTGATGAAAGCAGGCTGGTCGCTGCAGAAATCAAGGCGGACGATAAGGTTCTGGATGCCAAATACACGCTGTTCGCGGTGCAAGCGGCGCAAACTGCAGAAGGCGTTGCGGACAGCGTACCGAACATGTTCGGTTTGGTTAGTGGTGGCATGAGGCTGGGTGCCGCACTCCGTGCAGTCGGCGCGGTCGCGGGCCTTTTCTCCACGGGGTTTTCCATTGATGCCGAGTCTCTGCACAAGAGCGCTTATTACTTGCGTCGGTCACAGGAGTGGAAATTCGCGTCGAGACAGGCCAGGAGCGAAATGCAAGTACTCGACCAGCAGATCCTCGCCATGCAGCACTCGCTCACCGGCGCCACGGCCAGCCTGGCGCAGACCCGCAGGGCGCATGCCCAGGCGGAAGCGGTGCTGAGCTTTTACAAGACCCGCTCGACCAATCGCGAGCTCTACCGTTATTTGCTCGGGCAGATGTCCACCCTGTTCTTCCAGGCCTACGACAATGTTTTTGCGATGTGCAAGATGGCGGAGTCCGCTTGGCAATACGAGCTGGGCGATTACCAGTCGCAGTTCGTGCAGGGGGGCGCGTGGAGCGACAAGCTGCATGGCCTGGGTTCGGGGGAAATTCTGCAGGGCGATCTGGCCCGTATGGAGCGGCGGTACCTGGAGCGTAATGAGCGGCGGCTGGAGCTGACCAAGACCATCTCCCTGCGCCAGTTGTTCGAACGGGGCGTGTTCGGGCCGGAAACGCAATGGCCTGATGTCATTGCTGCGCTCATCGCAGGAAAAGTCGATTTTGAGTTGCCGCAACGGCTCTTCGACGAGGATTACCCGGGTCATTACTGCCGAACGGTCGTCACGGCTTCACTGTCGGTGCCGGTAGTGCTCGGTCCTTATGACGACTTGAAAGCGACGCTGACCCAACTGCGCAGCGTCACGGCCCTGGAGCCCAATCCCGACAGTCTGCCTTATCTGTATCGCGAGGAAGGTCACGAACTGCCGCCGCCGGACGTCGTGTTGAACCTGCGTAATAACCAGCAGATTGCGATCAGCACCGGCGTGGATGATGCCGGTATGCATCAGATGTCGATGTCTGATGACGGGCGTTACTTCGCCTTCGAAGGCACGGGTGCAGACAGCACATGGCGCCTGGAATTTCCGCGCTCGAATACGCAGGAACAACAGAAGATCATTAACAGCATGACGGACGTGATCATGCACCTGCGCTATACCGCGAAGGTGGGTGGGCCGGCATACAAAGCGGCGGTGCTGGAAAAACTTGAAGGTTGATGACTGCCGCCCGATGGAAATCGGGGCGGCTCATTCAGAATGCCGAGGACGCCGCCGGCGTCTCGGGAACGTTTGACCATTCGAGGTGAACACATCATGAGCGATGAAGAAATCCCGGGCCGTAATCTGGTGGAATCCAGCCAGTTCGAACCGAACTGGGAGGCAGACTGGAAACATGATGGCGTCGGCTTTGCCGGTGTATTCATAGACGAGACGTATGGATACTACATACACCTCAATGCCAGCGCGCAGGTACTCCAGAAGGTGATGGTGCCGCGTTTTACCTTGAACCAGTGGCCGGAGGTGCAATTTCGCCTGGGATGTCAGTACGAAAACGTGGCCAACGGCAAAGAGTCCAGAATCGTCGTCACCACCAGCTTGGGCCTGGAAACCATCATCGGCCTGAGCGGCCTCCCCGGGAAGGCCGAGTGGAACGAATATCCACTGCGGCATCTGGAGAAAATGGCACAAGAGGACGAGAGCCTCGACATCACCCTGCACGGCCCGAGCATCGGCGGCTCGGGCGGGCTACGGCTCACCGCGATCACCTGCGACGTGCTGATCCCGCCGCTTCGGGTCAAACAACTCAAGCTCGACAACAAAGAGTACAACCCCTGAGCCCTGTACCTGTAGGAGCCAGCATGCTGGCGATGGAGGCCCAGACACCGCGGGCATCCAGACAGCCCACGTCATCGTTGACGACCATCGCGACGGTTCGACGCCTCGACATGCTCGCTCCTACAGAGATCGGCGCCGTCCTGTAGGAGCCAGCATGCTGGCGATGGAGGCCCAGACACCACGGGCTTCCAGACAACCTGCGTCATCATTAACGACCATCGCGACGGTTCGACGCCTCGACATGCTCGCTCCTACAGAGATCGGCGTCCTTCAGAACACCCCGGCCTTTTTCCATTCCAGATACCGCGTCACCAGCGCCGCACCCAGTTCACGGGGGGTGGCATCCAGCACTGGCACCCCATGGGCGTTTAGCCGCTCATGTACGTCGGCCCGCGCATTGAGCAGGTCCACCGTCCCGCAATAGGTCAACGCTTGCGACAAGGTTTGCACCGATGTCTGACGCAGGCTGTCGAGCAGCTCTTCGCGAAGGCTGGTGACCAGCACCCGATGCTGTTTTCCCAAACGCTGCACCGCCGTGAGCAGTTCGTCATCGTCTTCGTCGCGCAGGTTGGTCACGAGCACCACCAGCGAGCGGCGTTTTTGCCGGGCCAGCAGTTGCGTCACCGCCGCCTGGTAGTCGGCGCTGCGTTGGCTGCTGTCGAGGTCATAGACGGTGTTGAGCAGCACATTGAGCTGCCCGGCACCCTTGACCGGCGCCAGGTAGCGCAATTGCTCGGTGGCGAAGGTACTCAGGCCCACCGCGTCGCCCTGGCGCAAGGCTACATAGCTGAGCAACAGGCAGGCATTGAGGGCATGATCGAAATGCGTCAGCTCACCATCCTGGCTGCGCATGCGGCGGCCGCAATCGAGCAGGAACACGATTTGCTGGTCGCGCTCGTCCTCATACTCGCGGGCAATCGGCGTGCGTTGCCGTGCCGTGGCTTTCCAGTCGATCTGGCGCAGGCTGTCGCCTTCGCGAAATTCGCGCAGCTGATGAAACTCCAAACCCAACCCGCGCCGTTGCCGCTGACGCACGCCCAGTTGGCTGAGCCAGTTGTCCACCGCCAGCAATTGGCCGCCGTAAAGGCGAGCAAAATCCGGGTAGACGCGAGTGCTGCCAGGCACGCTGGGCAAGCGTTTGTCGGTCCACAGGCCCAGAGGGCTCGGCAGGTTGATTTCACAGCGCTCGAAGGTGAAGTGCCCGCGATTGAGCGGGCGCAGGCGATAACCCGCCTGAGTATGCTGACCCGGTTGCAGTTCGACCGACAGCGGCAGGTTCTCGAAACTCAGGCCACCGGGCAGATGATCGAACAGCTCGACAGTCAGCGGTTGGGTAAAGTCATGTTCGACCTCCAGCCGTACCTCGCCCCAGCGACCCAGCGCCAGGCTGCCGGGCAGTTGTCGTTTGATGTGCGGCGATGGCAGGCGTCTGACCCGCCATGCATCGATCAACGCCAGGGCCAGCAAAGCCAGCAGCAACCCCCAGTTGATCGACAGCAGCGTTCCGGGAACGCCGACCTCCAGTGCCCGCAATGCGCCCAGCACAATGGCAATGGCGAGCAACAGCGCCAGCCAGCCCAACAGCAGGCGCGAAGGTTTCACAGGCGCGGTGCCGGCACTTGATCGAGCAACTGACGCAACACCTGATCGACCTCCAACCCTTCGATGTCCAGCTCCGGGGCAATGCGCACGCGATGGCGCAACACGGCCAGCGCACACCCTTTAACGTCATCCGGAATCACGAATTCACCGCCGCGCAGCAAGGCCCGCGCCCGTGCGCAGCGCACCAGGGCGATGGAGGCCCGAGGGCCGGCACCCAGGTTCAGGCCCGGCCAGTGGCGAGTGGTGCGAGCCAGGCGCACGGCGTAATCGAGGACCTGATCGTCCAGGGGCAGATCGCTGGCGATGCGCTGCAAGGCCAGCACGTCCTTGGCCTGCAACACCGTGCGCAGCGGCTGAACGTCGAGCATGTCGGCGCGGGTCGAACGGCTGACCTGGCGGACCATCTGCAATTCCTGCTCGGCGTCGGGGTAGTCCATGCGCACCTTGAGCATGAAACGATCCAGCTCGGCTTCCGGCAGTGGGTACGTGCCTTCCTGTTCGATGGGGTTTTGCGTGGCGAGCACCATGAACGGTTGGGCGATGGGCAGGGCGCGGCCTTCCAGGGTGACCTGGCGTTCCTGCATGGCCTCGAGCAGCGCCGCCTGGGTTTTCGCCGGGGCACGGTTGATCTCGTCGGCCAGCAGCAAATGGGTGAACAGCGGCCCCTTGCGCAGCTTGAATTGCTCGGTCTGCAAGTCATACACCGCGTGCCCGGTGACGTCGCTGGGCATCAGGTCCGGGGTGAACTGGATGCGCGCGAATTCGCCACCAAAGCAGCGTGCGAGTGCGCGCACCAGCAGAGTCTTGCCCAGCCCGGGCACGCCTTCGAGCAGCACATGGCCGCCAGCGATCAGGGCGCAGAGGACGTCGTCGATCACCGTGTCCTGGCCGATGACCACTTTTTGCAGCTCCGCCCTGATTGCCTGGGCCAATTGAATGGCACGCAGGCGTTGCTGCTCGGCGTGGCTCGGCGTACCGGGCTGGGTCTGTTCACTCATAAGGCGTTCCTCAAGGTTTGCAAGTGGGCGACCTGGCGGCTGAATTCAACGCTGGACAGCCGTTGTTTGCCTCGCGGGCCCATGGCCTGGCTGATGGCGCGGGTGGGCTGGCCGGTCAGGCGTGCCAGTACCAGCCATTGTTCGGCGACGCCCAGTTTTTCAAAACCGGGATGACGTCGGCGTACCCGTCGCAGGATGTCGTGCTGCAAGGCTTGCAACAGGTTGGCTTGCGCGCCGCGCCGCCACATGAAATCGGCGCTGGCGCGCAGGTGTTCGTGAAGTTGCCGGCGGGCCCGTGGTGCGGGCTCGATCAAGGGCCCGTGGCGCACGCCGACGCGCCACAGGCCCATGACGATCAGGGCGGCGAGGGCCACCAGTGCTTGGGGGAAGTACCGCAGCAACAGGGTCAGCAGACCGTCGTGATCAGTGTTGAACATCAGGGTCACGCGGGTATTGGCGGTCAGGTACCAGAGCAGCCACGCGTTGTCGTATCGCTCGATGGCGTTGTTTTTCCAGAGGTCGGCATCGGTGACGACGGTGATCGAACCGAGCCCGTGGTTCAGTTGCATCATGTGGGTGGCCTTGGCGCTGTTCGCCCAGGCTTGCGCCAGGTTGTGCGGGTCTTCGAGGTGGAAAGTGGTGCGAAAGCTCGCGTAGGCGGGGGCGTCCTCGTCCTCAAGATAGAGCTTGGTCAGTTTCGGGTAGGGGTCCTGCTCGGCCTGCGGTGGCGCGTCCTTCAGGTCGTCGCTGAGCAACTGGTGAAGCTGCACGCGGTCGAGCAGCGGGTCGTGGCTGCGACCCAGTTTTTCATCCCAGATCGACTCGGCGATAAAGAGCAGTCGCCCGCCAGCGCGGGTCCAGTTCAGCACTTGCTCAATCTGGCGCGGGGTCATGCTGGAGCGATCGCCGAGCAACAGCAGGCTCTGCTCGCGCGGTTCCAGGGTCGGCAAGACGTCGAGTCCATTGGCATGGCTGACACTCAAGCCCTGTTTGCGCAAAAAGGCTTCGGCGGCCAGGTAAGGGTTGGCCGCAGCCTCGGGTGAAGGGCCGTGGTCGACTTCCTCCTGATAGGGCGTCGCCCTGGCATACAGGTAGACGCTCAGCGCAACCAACAGCAGCGCAATGACCATGCCGGCGACCTGCCCAAGGCGCCGATTCAAGGTTGTGCCCCCGCACCAAAGAGGCGGCGCCAGCCCTCGCACAACGCCTGTTGCACGGACGGGGCGGGCACGCGATGCCCGTAGGCCATGTTTTGCCAATGGTGGGTAAGGTTTTGGCTGAAGGCCAGTAACTCGGGGCGTTGCAGGCGTTCGATGCGCGTCAGCACCTGGCCTTCGGTATCGGCGGGCGTCAATGCCAGGTCATATTCGTGCAGCATGTGGCTGAGCAGCGCGCGGTAAAGCAAACCGAGCGCCTCCCGGGGGTTGGATTGCCACAGGTTTTCAGCGCTGGTGGCGATGTCTGCGGGCAAGGTCTCGCGGTCAAGATCGAGGCCGAACGCCTGTTGCGGCAACGTTCGTGACGCCTTGTGGCCCCGTACCTTCGCACGCCCGCTGACGAACGCCCGCAACCAGTCACGGTAACGCCAGGTCAACCATGCGATCGCGCCGATGACGAAGCTCCACAGCAGCACTTCGATCACGCTTGCCAGCGTGCCGAGATGCTCGCTGTTCAGCCATTTTTGCAGCAACTTCAACCAAGCGGGGGAGTGACCGTCGTCCCGAGTTTCGCCCGCCGATTTGTCATCGCCGAAGCGGTAGCGGGTCACGGTCTCCCGGTTCTTGAACGGTGGCTGGTCGAGGATTGCCCGGATGTTGTCACGTGAAGCCTGGCTGGTCAGGGGTTGGTTGAGCAGGCGCGGGCTGTCGGGGCCGGTGGCCGGTTCTTCGGCCCATACGTTGGGCGTTCCCTGCACCAGAAGAAGCGCGGCCAGCAGCAGAAGCACGGCGGTGCCGTTCAGGCGTTGGCGCAGGCGGCGGAACACCAGCTCGATGTCCCAGGCCTCCAGCACCGTGCGACGGTTCAAATACAGGCTGAAACCACACGCCACGTAGATCGGCTCCCAGACCACCAGTACCAGCACGTAGAAAGCATTGGTCAGGTGTTCCAGCCAACGCCAGTCCTGGGTGGCGGCGGACAGCAGCGTCTGCCAGCCCCAGTCGATTTCAACCTGTTGCGGCAGCAGCAGGTAAAACAGCACCATCAGCCCGACCCACAACGCCGTTTCCAGGTGCACCCCGATGATCGTCAGCCAGCGCGCCGCGCCGCCGTCGCGTTGCGTGAGCACCTGCAAGCGCTGTTGCCGCTCCAGCCCAGCCAGGCCTTCGAGCTGCACCACCGGCATCAGGAAACTGCGACTCAGGCTCAGGCGCCGCCAGGTCAGGCTCGCCAGCAGCTGTGGCCTGAGCAACCGTGGCCATTGGCGCAGTGCCTGCTGCAAGGTTGGCGTTTCGCCGAACAAGGCCTTGGACAGGATGTACAGCGGCAGTCGCTCGAACGCCGGTTTCAGCCACCAGAAAATCAGCACGGCCAGGCTTGGCGAATCCCACAGCAACAGGGTCAGCAGGGCAAAGACCGGGAGGGTGATGATTGCCCAACTGCTCATCAGCAGACGGCGGTGTCGCTGGCTCAGCAGCACACCCAGGTCCATGGCTTCCCAGGTGCTGCGCGGGCGGATCACCACGCTTGCGTCACTCAGGCGCATGGCGCGTCCGCCCGGCAAACAGCAGGTACATCGCCACCAATGCCCAGAGCGCCGCGCCGACCATGTATTTGGTCCGCGGCGCAGGTCCGGTCATCGACGACCAGTAGGCTTCGATAAACGCGGCAATCAACAGAAACAGCATCACCCCACAAATCAGCAGCACACTTTTGCGCGCCGCCAGGCGTAACGCTTCGGCGCGGGGCAGGCGTCCCGGTGCGATCAGTGCCCAGCCCAGTTTCAACCCGGCGGCACCCGCCAGGGCGATGGCACTGAGTTCGAAGGCGCCGTGGCCGATCACGAACGACCAGAAGGTCTGCCCATAACCGATCTGCGTCAGGTGCCCGGCCACCGCGCCGATCATCAAACCATTGAAGAAAAGGAAAAACGCGCTGCCCAGGCCGAACAGCAAACCGCTGGCGAACGTCTGAAAAGCGATGCCGATGTTGTGCATGATGTAGAACCCGAACATCACCCAGTCTTCACTGGCGGCCCGTTCCTCCGAGCGCCCCAGGTGACCGGCAACCGGGTCGTACATGCCTTGCATTTCGCTGACCTGTTCGAAAGGAATCAGGTTGTAGACCAGGTCCGGGAACAGGTAAACCAGCAGCGCAAAGCCGATCAGGCTGCCAAAGAACATCAGGCTGGCGACCAGTACGAAGCGCCACTGCTCGCGCACCAGTCGCGGAAAGTCCGCGAGGATGAAAGCGATGATATTGGCACCCAGGTGGCTGCGGTGGCGGTACAACTGTTGATGCCCGCGCAGCACCTGCTGTTGCAACGAATCGACCAGGAAACTGCTGTAGCCACGCTCCTGCGCCAGGGCCAGGTGCTGGCAGAGCCTGCGATAGTCCTTGGCAAAACTGGCGACCCGCGAGGCGTCCTTGTTTCGCTCCAGTCGATCCAGCATCAGGGAAAACTGCGCCCATTCGGCCTTGTGGCGGTTCTCGAAGAGGCTTTGCTTCATGCCGGCCCCAGCAAACCACGGGCGACGCCATTGAGTTGTGCCAGCGCCTGTGGGGCGGGCACGTGCAAGGGTTGGGCGAGGAGGGTGGCCAGCTCGGTGACACGTGCGGCAGACAGTTCGCCCTGGCGCTCGGCAAAACCAAGGACGGCGCGTTGTTCGACCAGCGTCAGGGTAAAGGGCGCACGCAGGGGGTCGACGTCGGGCAGTTGTGGCCGGGTGACCGGCTGTTCTCGATAGACCACCAGCGTGCCGGCCGCCAGGTCGCCCAGGCGCTTGAAGTTGGGGTGTTGCAGGCAACTGATGGCGCCGAGGAAGTAGCCGAACGGCAGCAGGTCGACGAAGCGCAGCAGGTTGCGCAGCAGCGAGGCGGACCAGCCAATGGGTGTGCCGTCATCCTGAACCACACGCAGGCCCATCCAGTGCTTGCCCGGTGAGCTTCCCTGGTTGAGCACTTCGAACAGCACCATGTACCACCAGTTCACCGCGAACATCAGGATCGCGCCGAGCCCGGCACCGAGCTTGCCGAAGAACGCCAGGACCATGAACAACACGCCCACGATCAACGCGCGCAAACCCAGGTCGATGGCAAAGGCGAGAGCGCGCACCATCAGCCCGGCCGGGCGCAAGGGCAGGTCGATGCCTTCGGGCGTTTCAACCTGATGCCGCGTATCCAGTGGCGGGGACAGCGTCGCTTTCCTTGGCTGTGCTGCGGTCTCGAGCATGGGCAACCTGATGTTGAGGCCTGGTCGGGATTCTGTGTCCACCCGATGCTAGCAGTCTCTGGGGGGAAAACGACATAACTATGTATTGCACGCAGCAACGCCAGCCGTGATTGACTGCAACAACGCTGGCCGGGGCGGGATGCAAACGCCTAGACTTCGCTGATCTTCAGTTCAGGAACAGCCCGTGACCTCCATCTTCTGGTACGACTATGAAACCACTGGCATCAACCCCCGTTGCGACCGTCCTCTGCAAGTGGCAGGGCTGCGTACCGACTTCGATCTCAATGTCATAGATGAACCGGTCAACCTCTATTGCCAGCCCAGTGATGACATCCTGCCCCACCCGGCAGCGTGCGCGATCACCGGTATCACGCCGGGGCAATTGGACGAGCACGGTTTAAGCGAGGCCGACTTCATGACCCGGGTGCATGCCGAACTGGCGGCGCCTGGCACCTGTGGCGCGGGCTACAACACCTTGCGGTTCGACGATGAGATGACCCGCTACAGCCTGTACCGTAACTTTTTCGACCCCTATGCGCGTGAGTGGCAGGGAGGTAACAGTCGCTGGGATCTGATCGATGTGGTTCGCGCGGCGTATGCCCTGCGTCCCGATGGACTGGTCTGGCCCCAGGATGAAGACGGGCGGGTCACCCTCAAGCTCGAACGCCTCACCGCCGCTAATGGCATCGATCATGGTCATGCCCATGAAGCGCTGTCCGACGTGCGCGCCACCATCGCGCTGGCCCGGTTGATCCGTGAGAAACAGCCGAAGTTATACGACTGGCTGTTCCAGTTGCGCAGCAAGCAGAAGGTGATGGATCAGATTCGACTGTTGCAGCCGATGGTCCACATTTCCGGTCGCTTCTCGGCTGCGCGCAGTTATGTCGGTGTGGTGTTGCCACTGGCCTGGCATCCGCGCAACAAGAACGCCTTGATCGTTTGCGACCTGCACCTGGACCCTCAGGGCTTGCTCGATCTGGATGCCGAGACCCTGCGTCAGCGCCTGTATACCCGCCGAGAGGATCTGGCCGAGGGCGAGTTGCCGGTGCCACTCAAACTTATCCACATCAACAAATGCCCGGTGGTGGCGCCGATGTCGGTGCTGCGCGCTGATGATCAGCAGCGGCTGGGGCTCGACATGGCGCTCTATCAGGCGCGGGCGTTGCGACTAAATGACGCACGGCAAGTTTGGCAAGATAAAGTCCAGGCCATTTATGCCCGCGAAGACTTCACGCAGAGTCAGGATCCGGAGCAGCAGTTGTACGACGGTTTTTTGGGTGATCGGGATCGACGTCTTTGCGAGCAAGTGCGAGCGGCAGACCCGGCACAATTAGCTCGGGAACCGTGGATGTTCGATGATGAGCGTCTACCTGAATTACTTTTTCGATATCGAGCACGTAACTTTTTCGATACCTTGAGTTTCGAAGAGCAGGAGCGTTGGAGAATATTCTGTCGGCGACGTTTGTCAGAACGTGAAATGGGTGCGCCCAATACCCTTGAAACTTTCGTAGAGGCCGCAGCCCAGTTGAAGAATACCGCTACGCCGTTTCAGCAACAGGTGCTTGGCGAATGGGATAATTATGTGCAGGCATTACGCGAACGATTGAAGCTTTGAAAATGAAAATGCCGGCCCTCAAATAGCGGGCATAAAAAAACGCCAGCAGGTTGCTGGCGTTTTTGTGCAGCAGATTGCGCGGGCGCTTAGCCCAGCAAGGTCGACCAGCCTTCAACCACGTCACCGCCCCACTTGGCTTTCCACTCTTTCAGGGTCTTGTGGTTGCCACCCTTGGTTTCGATGACTTCGCCGTTGTGCGGGTTTTTGTATTGTTTAACTTTGCGAGCACGCTTGGTACCGGTAGTTTTGACGACGCCACCACGGGGTGCCTTGGTTTTCGATTCCGGGTCCAGCAGCGCAATGATGTCACGCAGCGACTTGGAATATTCGGCCATCAGCGCGCGCAGTTTGCCTTCGAATTCCAGCTCGGTTTGCAGTTTGTCGTCTTGGGACAGGTTCTTCAAACGGGCTTGCAGCTCTTTGATGGCTTCTTCGGTGGCGCGATATTCGTTGATCAAGGACATGGGGACTACCTTATGTTGTGACGCAGAGTGTCAGGGGACAGTGCGGCAATAATAGTCAGGCTGTTTCATCAAGTAAACATTAAGCAGGGCTTTATTTGTATTAGTTGTGATGAATAGGCGATCAATTGGCAACGCAGTTAAATAATGATGCATATAGTTGGACCAAAAGAGTGCAGTCACAGACAGGCGGATATGCACGAGCGGGTGCTTTGCATCCCGGTACTCGATGCCGCCAGCAACACAAGGTGTCATCAATACTGCAGTTTTGCTGCACAGCCGCTAGAATGGCGGCCTTTGCGAAGTTCTGGAGTTTCCCCCCATGCGCACCTTTCGGTTGGTGATTTCTTGCCCGGACCGCGTCGGTATCGTTGCTAAAGTCAGTAACTTTCTGGCGTCCCATAATGGCTGGATCACCGAAGCGAGCCACCACTCGGACAATCTCAGTGGCTGGTTCTTCATGCGTCACGAAATTCGGGCCGATTCGCTGCCTTTTGGTATCGAAGCCTTTCGCGAGGCGTTCGCACCGATTGCCGAAGAGTTCGCGATGGACTGGCGCATTACCGATACCGCGCAGAAAAAACGCGTGGTATTGATGGCCAGCCGCGAATCCCATTGCCTGGCCGACCTGCTGCACCGCTGGCATAGCGATGAACTGGACTGCGAAATTTCCTGCGTGATTTCCAACCATGATGATTTGCGCAGCATGGTCGAGTGGCACGGCATTCCTTATTACCATGTGCCGGTCAACCCACAGGACAAAGAGCCGGCTTTCGCCGAAGTCTCGCGCCTGGTCAAGCAGCATGATGCCGAAGTGGTGGTCCTTGCCCGCTACATGCAGATCCTGCCGCCAGCGTTGTGCAGCGAGTATGCGCACAAGGTCATCAACATTCACCACAGCTTCCTGCCCTCGTTCGTGGGTGCCAAGCCGTATCACCAAGCCTCTCTGCGTGGGGTTAAATTGATCGGCGCGACCTGCCACTACGTGACCGAGGAGCTGGACGCCGGTCCGATCATCGAGCAGGACGTGGTGCGCGTCAGCCACAGCGACAGCATCGAAGACATGGTGCGTTTCGGCCGTGACGTCGAGAAAATGGTATTGGCCCGTGGCCTGCGTTATCACCTGGAAGACCGCGTGCTGGTACACGGCAACAAGACTGTGGTGTTCTGATAACACCCTCGCAGGGTTGAAATTCGAAGGGCCTGGGCGTTCAATCGCTCCAGGCCCTTCGCCGTTTCTGCATCGAGGAAATGATCATGGCTGACCCGCTCGACAAAGCGACATCTCGCGCACCTGCAACACTGGGGGAAGGGTGTTTGAGCCGCTACGACCCCGATGACCTGAGCCCCGACGATGGCACTGAGTTTCCGGACGCGCAGGCGCTATGGGAGCAGTTGAACAAAGAAGCCGACGAAGTGCCGGCGAAATCCGACTGACTGGCACCGCCTTGTTTTCCTGCAGGAGCGGACTTGTCCGCGATGGTCGTTAACGATAACGCGGGCAGCCTGACACCCAGCGTTGGTCGAGCCATCATCGCGATCAGGCTCGCTTGTATGTTTAGACTTGAAGGGGTGGGGTGGGACTACAGACTCGATTCTGACTCTGACCAGTACAGACCGTGGGAGACTTCTCCTCCCACCCCTTCTACCCAAAGCGCCGATAAGGAATTCATCGGTTAACCGACGATAGAGACAAGCCAGCGCAACGGTAGACCCCAACAAGCACCTAAACCCTAGCTCCGAGGATTTGTTATGACAATCCTTACTTCGCAAACGGTTGTCGGTATCGATGTCGCCAAGGCCGAGATCGTTGTCTACCGCGCTGATCAGCAAACCCTTGAATCCATTAAAAACGAGCGAGCAGCCCTCAAACGTTGGCTTAAAACGCTGCCAGCTCAAAGTGCCATAGCACTTGAAGCCACCAACATTTACCACTTGGACACGGTCGAGCTGGCTCACGAAATGGGCCACCAGGTCTACGTAGTGGATGCTTATCGTGTGAGCCATTACCGCCGTGGAGTCGGTCAAAGAGCCAAGAATGATCCCTGCGATGCACGCTTGCTGGCGCGTTACCTGGAGAGCGAACAAAGCAAATTGCGGATCTGGACCCCGCCGCCCAAAGCCTACAGCACACTGAAGAGCCTTCTTCACAGGCGGGCAACGCTGATCAAGAACCATACTGGGCTGATGTTGAGTTGGACCAGTGAACCTCTGTTGAAAAAGCTACAAACCGCTCAACAGAAGGCATTCAAGCAGGCAGATCAGGCTATCCAGAAACTGCTGCGCAAGGTCAGTAAGGAGGCAGGAATTGAGGAAAATATCGAGCGCTGCAAAGCCATAGAAGGCGTTGGAGAGCTAACTGCAACGGGGTTGGCGGCGACCTATATACGGGGAGATTTTGCGAACGGCGATGCATTCATCGCGTTTCTAGGGATGGACTTGGCGGTCGATGACTCCGGCAAGAAAAATGGGCTGCGATCCCTGACCAAAAAAGGGGATCCGGAGGTGCGTCGTTTGGCTTACAACGCGGCAATGGCGGCGTGTCGCTCGGCCAAATGGAAGCCGTTTTACGAGGCATATCTGGTCAGAGGCTTCTCGAAAACCCAGGCCTTGGTAGCTTTGGCCCGAAAGCTCTGCCGAGTGGCATTCGCCCTGATGAAAAATCAGAGCGAATACCTGTCAGCTTGAGAATTCAAGCTTGTCGGGCAACATAGAATCTCCCACAGTAGATTTGCGCACGACACGTAGGCAAGGGCCGCGGTTCGCGATGGCGGTTTACACGTGTTTGGGTCGCATCAGTTTTTTCAGCAACGGCCGCCCCAGCATCAGCAAAAACACCGGCCCGCCCACCACCAGATAAAAGTAATAGGTCACCGCGCGCCAGATCAGGATCGCTGCCGCAGCGGTGGATTTGCCGACCATGGGCGTCAGCAGCGCAGCCGAGGTCAGTTCCGCAGCCCCAGCACCGCCGGGCAACAGGCTGAATTGCCCCGCGCTGAGCGAGAGCATCTGAATCAGGAAACTCCACGCCCATTGCAGGTCGGCGCCGAGACCGCGCACCGCCAGGTACAACACGCTGTAACGCAGCAGCCAATGCACGCAGGTCAGTGCAAATACCGTGATCAGGGTGTTGAAGGGCAACTTCAGTGTGTCGGTGAAGGCCGCCAGAAAATGCAGGAGTTTGCGCGCCCAACGCATTCGAGTGGCGCCTTTCACATTGAGGCGCATCAGCAGGCGCCCACTGAGGCGAATCAGCCGGCGGTGGTAGCGTGCGATGACCACACAACTGAGCAAGCCGCCAAACATCGAAACGGCGCTGACCATCAACAGCCATTCCATGCGCTCGCTGAGGTGCTGGAACAACGCATAAATCAGGATGCCCACCAGCGCGCAGAGGAAAAACAGCAGGTCGCTCAGTTGATCCATGGCAAACACGGCGCTGCCCCGCGCCGGCCGTACGCCGTTGCGCGCCAGCAGTGCCATGATCGTTAACGGTCCACCGCTGCCGCCCGGCGTGGCGCAATAGGCAAATTCCGCCGCCATCACCACGCCCAGGCTTTTCACCGGGCTGACCTTGCCCCGTTGATCTCCCAGCAACAGGCGCAGGCGCTGTGTGTTCACGAGCCAGCACAGCACAATCATGGTGAACATGATCAACAGCACGCTCAGGGGAAACGCCTGCAAGCGCGCCCAGGTCTGGTTGCCGCCGAGCAGCAGGGGAATCAGGATGGCCGCGAGCAGCGCGACAAACAGCAGGATGCCCCGGCTCATGCGGCGCGACCCAGGCTTTGGCTGTGCTGCTCCAGCCAATGGGCCTTGGTCAACGGCACTCGCCCCTCGTCCAGCAAACGCCTGAGGGTGACCAGCCAGTAGTCCCGCGAGAAGCCATGACGCATGTCCACCGGATGCACGCCCAGGCGAATCACCGGTGCCTGACGCCAGCGTTGCTCGCGCTGATCGCTCAGCAGCCTGGATACACCGCGCCGCCAGGCGCTGCGGGCGCTCCACACCAACCCCGGCGCCTGGATCCGCGCGAAGTCCGGCAGGCGATACAGGTGCTGCGCGTCGCTGGTGTAGCGCAGCGGCAACTGGCTCAAGGCCTGGCGGGTGCCTTCGCTCATCAGCCAGGCCGGAGCAACAAATCCGTGCAGCGGCCATCGGTATCGATCGAACACCTCGATGCCCGCGCACAACCGGGCGAACGCTGCATCGCGGGACAGGCTGTAGAACTCGCCTTCATGGGTATAGATGCGGCGCATGAACCAGTCTCGTGGTGTGATGGGCGGCGGGCCTTCGTCACAATGAAAATAGCCATGCAACGCCAGTTCGTCACCTCGGGCGACACGATCGTCGAGCAGGTGACGAAACCCCGGATGAGCTTCCAGGGGGTTGTGCCGGTGAAAGTCCGGCACCACCAGCCAGGTCATCGGTATATCGCCCAGGGCATCGACAGCTTCGACAAACGGCTGGTAATCGGCCCAGGTTTGCGGCGCAACGTCGTGCAGCACCAGTAGCAGGCTTGGCGTGTTCACGAGGTCAGCCATTGGCGATCAGCGGCCATTGGTTGCCCAGGACAGCGTGATAGTGCCCCAACAGACTCTGAACCACGGTGTCCCAGCAGTAATGTTGCTCGACATGGCGACGAGCCTGCCGACCCAGGTCGACGCTGCCCGAGGCGAACAACTCCCGTACCGTATTGGCCATTGCCGAGGCGTCGTTCGGTTCGCACAACAGGCCGCAGTCAGGGGTAATGATTTCCGAAAAAGCGCCGGCGGCCACGGCCACTACCGCAATGCCACAGGCCATGGCCTCGAGGGTCACCAGGCCGAAGGTTTCCTGATCGCCGGCATGCAACAGCGCATCGGCACTGGCCATGAGCCTCGCCACCTGGGATGCCGGAAGGAAGTCATCGATCACCGTCACGTTGCCCGGTACAGCCGCCGGCATGGACGACCCCACCAGCAGCAAGTGATAGCGCCGCCCCAGGTGCGTCATGCAGTCGAGCAGCACCGGCAGATTTTTTTCCTTGGAACCGCGCCCGGCGAAAATCAGCAAGTGAGTCTGTTCGTCGATGCCCAACTGCGCGCGCAGGTCGGGATCGCGTGCGTCGGGGTGAAAGGTGTGCAAGTCGACGCCCAGGGGCTGGACGAATACATTCTGTACGCCCAGGCCGATGAGTTTGTCAGCCATGATCTGGCTCGGCGCCAGTACCCGGTCGAAGTTGCCGTACAGCTTGCTGACATAGGCCTCGACATTATTGGTGACCCAGTTGCCCATTCGGTTGCTGACCAGCAATGGCAGGTCCGAATGGTAGAAACCGATCACGGGTACATCGAGCTGGCGACGGGCATCCAGCGCGGCCCAGGCCGTGAGGTAGGGGTCGCCGACTTCAATCAGGTCGGGTTGCAGATCCTGGAGGACATTGCGCCAGGGCGCCAGGCGAAGGGGGAATCGATAACCCTTGCCAAAGGGCAGGGCGGGAGCCGGTACGGTGTAGACACCATCGGCTTCACTCAGATGCGAACCGGGAATCAGCAAGCTGTGGCGAATGCCTGACTTGATCCCCAGGCGACGATGTTTGGCATCCAGATAGGTTCGAACGCCACCGCTGGCAGGGGCGTAGAACATGGTGATGTCAGCGATATGCACGATGAGCGTCCCTCCGACCTGGTCTCTCCCTTGGTTGACCTTAATGAAGAATAGATGTTCGGTTGGGGTTTCGGGATGGTTTCACCGGCCTCATCGTCGGTCGGCGCTCCGACGATGAGGCCGTGAGTGACACCCTAGATGCGGAAACTGCCGACCAGCTGCTGCAACCGCGCCGCCTGCCGCTCAAGGTCGGCGCAGGCCCGCAGCGTCGCCTGCAGGTTTTGCACCCCTTGCTGGTTCAGCGTGTCGATCTCGTTGATGTCGACATTGATGGCCTCCACCACCGCCGTCTGCTCCTCTGTCGCCGTGGCCACCGACTGGTTCATCCCGTCGATGTCGCCAATGCGTGCGGTGACGCGGTCGAGCCGCTCGCCGGCCTGGTTGGCGATCTTCACGCTGTCCTGGCTTTGGCGGTGGCTGTCGCTCATGGTGCTGACCGATTCGCGCGCGCCGACCTGCAATTGCTCGATCATGCCCTGCACCTGTTCCGCCGATTCCTGCGTGCGGTGCGCCAGGTTGCGCACTTCATCGGCCACCACGGCAAAACCGCGGCCGGCTTCACCGGCGCGGGCGGCCTCGATGGCGGCATTGAGCGCCAGCAGGTTGGTTTGCTGGGAGATGCTGCTGATGACTTCGAGAATGTGCCCGATGTTCACGGTTTTGTCGTTCAGCGACTCGATATGGGTGCTTGAGGCGCTGAGCATCCTCGACAGTTGATTCATGGAGACGATGTTGCGATCGACCACCTGCTGGCCTTCTTCGGCCAGGCTGCGGGCTTCGCTGGCCTGGCTCGATGCCTGGGCGGCGTTGCGTGCGATGTCTTGAGCGGTGGCGCCAAGCTGGTTGATCGCGGCGACGACGCTGCTGGTGCGTGAGGCTTGCTGGTCGCAGTTGGTCATCGACGAGTTGGAGGCCGCTACCACCCGCAGCGCCACCTCATTGACCTGCACGGTGGCCGAGCACACTTCACGGATGGACCCGTGAATGCGCTCCACGAAGCGGTTGAACGCGATACCGAGCTGGCCGAACTCGTCGTTGTTCTGGATGGTCAGGCGCCGGGTCAGGTCACCCTCGCCGTCGGCAATGTCGATCAGTGCGCGGGTCATGATGTGCAGCGGCTGGATCAGCAGGCGGATCAACATGCCCAGCAGGGCGATGATAGAGACCACGGCAATGACGGTAGCCACCACTGCCGAGGTGCGAAAGGCATTGAGCATCGAGTAGGCCTGTTCCTTATCCACCGACAGACCGATGTACCAGTTCACCGACGACAGGCCTTTGATCGGGGTGAACGTGACAATGCGGGTCTTGCCGTCGACCTGTAGCTCACTGACATCGTTATTGATCCGCGGCGTGCCGTCCGGGTAGGCCAGGGACAGGGATTTCATCACCAGCGACTTGTCCGGGTGCACCAGGATCTTGCCCTCAGCGTTGACCAGGAACGCGAAACCCATGCCGTTGAAGTTCAGGGCATTGAGACTGTCGATGATCATTTGCAGGCTCAGGTCGCCGCCGACCACACCGACCTGGCGCTCGCCCCTGGACACACGCTGGACGATGGAAATCACCTGTTTGCCGGTGGACACATCGGTGTAGGGTTCGGTGAGTACCGGCCCGCGACGGTTCTGCGCGTCCAGGTACCAATCCCGCACACGCGGGTCGAAACCCTCCGGCATTGTGTTGTCCGGGCGGATGACGAAGTGCCCGTCCTGGGTGCCCATGAAACCGGCGACGAAGGCCGTGGTGATCGCGTTCTGTTCCAGCAACCGGCTGATATTGCCCTGGTCTGCGTTCAGTGCGATGTTTTGTGCGAGGTTTTCCACCAGCAGGCTGCGACCGTTCAACCAGGTCTGGATGTTGTTGGCCGTCACACTGCCCATTTCATGCAGGTGGTCGTTCAGGTCATTGCGGATCGCATTTCGTTGCTTATAGTCGTTGTAGAACGTAAAGGCAGTGAAGGCGAGAGTGACGATGAGGGCGGCCACAAGCAGGATCTTATGGCCAAAGCGCATATTTTTATTCATGGATCGATGTCCCGATAAGGTCTTTGGACCCACGGCGTGCTTTTATAACAGGCACGCGCATGGGCGACGGGTGAAGTCACGTTGATGGTTCCGTCTTCGCCTTAGGGGATTACCAACGACCCTTGTATCGACTGTGATCGTTCAATGTTTAACCAAGGTGGGCAAAATGCACGATTCATCGCAACTCATTATCGGCGCCGACCCTTCAGGACAGCCGATTGCCCAGGCCATGCGCCTGGCGAACCGCCACGGGCTGGTCGCAGGCGCCACCGGAACCGGCAAGACCGTCACCCTGCAACGCCTGGCCGAGGCATTCAGCGATGCCGGTGTGGCGGTCTTTGCCACCGATATCAAGGGTGATCTGTGCGGTCTCGGTGCGGCGGGCAACCCGCAGGGCAAGGTGGCCGAGCGAATTGCGGGCATGCCTTGGCTCAATCACACGCCCCAGGCTTATCCGGTGGCGCTGTGGGACATTCATGGTCAAACCGGCCACCCCTTGCGCACCACCCTGAGCGAAATGGGCCCGTTACTGATCGGTGCGCTGCTGGAGTTGACCGACAGCCAACAGTCGGCGCTCTACGCCGCCTTCAAGGTCGCGGACCGTGAAGGTTTGTTGCTGCTGGATTTGAAGGATTTGAAGGCGCTGCTCAATCACCTGCGTGATCACCCCGAATTGCTCGGCGACGACGCGGCGTTGATGACCACAGGTTCGAGTCAGGCACTGCTGCGGCGCCTGGCGGTGCTCGAACAGCAGGGTGCCGACGCGTTGTTCGGTGAACCGGCGCTGCAACTCGAAGACATGCTGCAACCGGCGGCCGATGGCCGCGGTCGTATTCACCTGCTCGATGCCAGCCGCCTGGTGCATGAGGCGCCGAAGGTCTACGCGACCTTCCTGCTCTGGTTGTTGGCCGAGTTGTTCGAACAACTGCCAGAGCGCGGCGATGCCGACAAACCCTTGCTGGCGCTGTTCTTCGACGAGGCGCATTTGCTGTTCACCGATACGCCCAAGGCGTTGCAGGAGCGTCTGGAACAGGTGGTTCGGCTGATACGCTCCAAAGGCGTGGGGGTGTATTTCGTTACCCAGTCGCCCGGCGACTTGCCGGATGACGTGCTGGCGCAGCTTGGCTTGCGCGTCCAGCATGGCTTGCGCGCATTCACCGCCAAGGAGCAGAAGTCCCTGCGCGCCGTGGCCGACGGTTTCCGCCCGAACCCGGCGTTCGAGGCCCTGTCGGTGTTGACCGAGTTGGGCATTGGCGAAGCACTGGTGGGCACCTTGCAGGACAAAGGCACGCCGGAAATGGTCCAGCGGGTCCTGGTCGCGCCGCCGCAATCACGGATCGGGCCATTGAGCGAGACCGAACGCACCCTGCTGATCGCCGGTTCGCCGTTCAAGGGGCGGTATGACAAACCGATCGATCGCGAATCCGCCTATGAAGTGCTGATGGGGCGCAAGGACCTGGCGCCAAAACCTGAAGCGCAACCGCCAGAGGCGCAGGAGCCGAGCTTCACCGAGCAGGCCGGGGAGTTCCTGGGGACCGCCGCCGGGCAGGCCCTGAAATCGGCGATGCGACAGGCGGCCAATCAGTTGGGCAGGCAGTTGGTGCGCGGTTTGATGGGCTCGCTGTTGGGCGGCAGCAAACGCCGCTAGCCGGCAACCTTCAGGCTTTTGGCTTGGCGTGCGCCGCCAGTCGTTCCAGCGCGGCGCGCAGGTTGGGATCGGTGATGCCGTCGGCGGTGGCCTGAATGGTTGCGGCGGCATCGGTGGACAAATCTGCCGTATGACCGATCACGCCTCGTTGTACGGTGGGTGGCTGCACCTTGAACAGGATCCGGTTGAGATTGGCGAATTCCTCGAACATCTGTAGCTGGCGTTGCAGGCGTTTTTGCTGATAGCGCAGGCGGGTCGCCCAATGACCATCGGTGACAATCAGCAACAAACTGCCTTCGCGCCAGGACGCTACATGGCAATGCTCACGGGCGGCAGGCTGCAACTGGCTGTCGAGCAGGCGCTGTAAATGGCTCAGGCGCTGAGCGTGACCGAGAATGGCTTTGAGCGGCTTGGCTTCGCGAAGCAGAACGGCGGGTGCTCTGGCCGTGAGAGGGCGAAATGCCATGATCCGACACCTGAAGTAACAGAGCCGCCATGGTAGCAGAAAGCACCGCAAGCACCTGCCCCATTGCTTTGCGTGCGCTTTACTCATTAAATCAACAGGTAACTTCTGCCCTCAGCGGGTTGAAGTTCAGCAAAAAGCCCTTATTTTAAGTGAGCCCCGTTACAGCGCAGTGCATGCATCGTGGAATAACGCCACTATCCTCACCATCGTTTCCGGGTAGAATGCTCGTTCGCATGCGGCCATGAGGGCTGCACGGGCGACTCACGGGGCCGCCCTCCATCCCTTTAGTGTGGAAGATCCTGCCGATATGTTTGCGCCTTTGTTAAAGAAACTTTTTGGAAGCAAGAACGAGCGTGAAGTCAAGCGCATGCTCAAGACGGTACAAGTCGTCAATGCCTTCGAAGAGCAAATGGTGGCCCTTTCGGACGATCAATTGCGCGCCAAGACTGAAGAGTTCAAGGCCCGCATCGCCAAAGGGGAAACCCTCGATGCACTGTTGCCAGAAGCCTTTGCGGTTGCCCGTGAAGCCGGCAAGCGTGTCATGGGCATGCGCCACTTCGACGTCCAGTTGATCGGCGGCATGACCTTGCATGAAGGTCGCATTGCTGAAATGCGGACCGGTGAAGGCAAGACCCTGGTGGGTACACTGGGCGTTTACCTCAACGCACTGTCCGGCAAGGGCGTGCACGTGGTCACGGTCAACGACTACCTGGCTCGCCGTGACGCCAACTGGATGCGTCCGCTCTATGAATTCCTCGGTCTGACGGTCGGCGTTGTCACGCCGTTCCAGCCACCGGAAGAAAAGCGCGCTGCCTACGCCGCCGACATCACCTACGGCACCAACAACGAATTCGGTTTTGACTACCTGCGCGACAACATGGCGTTCAGCATGGAAGAAAAATTCCAGCGCGAACTCAATTTTGCCGTGATCGACGAAGTCGACTCCATCCTCATCGACGAAGCCCGTACTCCGCTGATCATTTCCGGTCAGGCCGAGGACAGCTCCAAGCTGTACATGGAGATCAACAAACTGATCCCACAGCTGGAATTGCACGTCGAGGAGGTCGAAGGCGAAGTCACCAAGGCTGGCCACTACACCGTCGATGAGAAGACCCGCCAGGTCGAGCTCAACGAAGCCGGTCACCAGTTCGTCGAGGAGGCGCTGACCCGTCTTGGCCTGCTCGCTGAAGGGGAGAGCCTGTATTCGGCGCACAACCTGAGCCTGCTGACCCACGTTTACTCTGGCCTGCGTGCACACAAGCTGTTCCATCGCAACGTCGAGTACATCGTGCAGGAAGGCCAGGTCGTGCTGGTCGACGAACACACCGGTCGTACCATGCCCGGGCGTCGCCTGTCCGAAGGTCTGCACCAGGCCATCGAAGCCAAGGAAAACCTCAATATCCAACCCGAGAGCCAGACCCTGGCTTCGACCACGTTCCAGAACTACTTCCGTCTTTACGACAAGCTGTCCGGCATGACCGGTACGGCCGACACCGAAGCGTTCGAGTTCCATCAGATCTACGGCTTGCCGGTGATCGTCATCCCGACGAACAAACCGCTGGCCCGTAAAGACTACAACGACCTGGTGTTCCTGACGGC
The DNA here is from genome assembly GCF_054668405.1 of Pseudomonas sp. S2_C03. Classification (NCBI taxonomy): domain Bacteria; kingdom Pseudomonadati; phylum Pseudomonadota; class Gammaproteobacteria; order Pseudomonadales; family Pseudomonadaceae; genus Pseudomonas; species Pseudomonas sp. S2_C03. The sequence continues at coordinate 402,461 of NZ_CP162766.1, forward strand.
CGAGGAGAAATACGCGGCAATCGTCAATGACATCAAGGAAAGCATGGCCGCTGGTCGCCCGGTGCTGGTGGGTACCGCCACCATCGAGACGTCTGAGCACATGTCCAGTCTGCTCGTGAAAGAAGGCATCGAACACAAGGTTCTGAACGCCAAATTCCACGAAAAGGAAGCCGAGATCATCGCCCAGGCCGGTCGCCCAGGCGCCCTGACCATCGCCACCAACATGGCCGGTCGTGGTACCGACATCCTGTTGGGCGGCAACTGGGAAGTGGAAGTCGCGTCGCTGGAAGATCCAACGCCTGAGCAGATTGCCCAGATCAAGGCCGACTGGCAGAAGCGTCATCAGCAAGTGCTCGAGTCGGGCGGCTTGCAGGTGATCGCGTCCGAACGTCACGAATCGCGTCGTATCGACAACCAGCTGCGCGGTCGTGCCGGTCGTCAGGGCGACGCCGGTTCCAGCCGTTTCTACCTGTCGCTGGAAGACAGCCTGATGCGTATCTTCGCCTCGGATCGGGTGAAGAACTTCATGAAGGCATTGGGCATGCAGCCTGGTGAAGCGATCGAGCACCGCATGGTGACGAACGCCATCGAGAAAGCCCAGCGCAAGGTGGAAGGTCGTAACTTCGACATCCGCAAGCAACTGCTGGAGTTCGATGACGTCAACAACGAACAGCGTAAAGTGATCTATCACATGCGTAATACGTTGCTGGCCGCCGACAACATCGGTGAAACCATCGCCGATTTCCGCCAGGACGTGCTCAATGCCACCGTAAGCGCGCACATCCCGCCGCAGTCGCTGCCCGAACAGTGGGACGTCGCAGGTTTGGAAGCCTCCATTCAGAGCGATTTCGGTGTGGCACTGCCGATCCAGCAGTGGCTCGACGAAGACGATCACCTGTATGAAGAAACCCTGCGCGAGAAGCTGATGCAGGAGTTGATGGCGGCGTACAACGAGAAAGAAGACCAGGCCGGCGCCGAAGCGCTGCGCACTTTCGAGAAACAAATCGTTCTGCGTGTACTGGACGACCTGTGGAAAGACCACCTGTCGACCATGGATCACCTGCGTCACGGTATCCACTTGCGTGGTTATGCACAGAAGAACCCGAAGCAGGAATACAAGCGCGAGTCGTTCACGCTGTTCTCCGAGCTTCTGGATTCGATCAAGCGCGACTCGATCCGCGTGCTGTCGCACGTTCAGGTGCGTCGCGAAGATCCGGCCGAGGAAGAGGCGCGTCTGCGCCAGGAAGCCGAGGCACTGGCTGCACGCATGCAGTTCCAGCACGACGAAGCGCCCGGCCTGGAACAAGTCGAGCAGTTGGGTGAAGAGGTCGATGTTGCCCTCGCCACCGCACCGGTTCGCAACGAGCAGAAGCTGGGCCGCAACGAGCTGTGCTACTGCGGTTCGGGCAAGAAATACAAGCATTGCCACGGGCAGATCCAGTAAAACCCGTTACATACGCTGAAATACCCGCGCCGCGACCGGCTCTTGCCGTCGCGGCGTTTTGCCATTTACACCACCGCTCTCGTTGAGCGGTGCAGACATCATCTAGTGAGGAGCGCATTCATGGCTGTTGGTCTTGGTCCTTTGCCTACGTTGCACCCGGTTGCCGGTTTTGAACTCGGTATTGCCTCGGCCGGCATCAAGCGTCCCGGGCGCAAGGATGTCGTGGTCATGCGCTGTGCCGAAGGTTCGACGGTTGCCGGTGTGTTCACACTCAACGCTTTTTGCGCGGCGCCGGTGATCCTGGCCAAGCAACGCGTGCAAGGCCCGGTGCGTTACTTGCTGACCAACACCGGCAATGCCAACGCCGGTACCGGTGAGCCAGGCCTGGCCGCCGCCGAGCGCACCTGCGCAAAACTGGCTGAACTGACCGGTGTCGACGCCAGCATGGTGCTGCCGTACTCCACGGGTGTGATCGGTGAGCCGCTGCCGGTCGAGAAGATCGAAGGTGCCTTGCAAGCGGCCCTCGACGACCTCTCGGTCAACAACTGGGAAGCCGCCGCCACCGGTATCATGACCACCGACACCCTGCCCAAAGGTGCGAGCCGCCAGTTCCAGCACGACGGCGTGACCATCACCGTCACCGGCATCAGCAAGGGCGCGGGCATGATCCGCCCGAACATGGCCACCATGCTCGGCTATATCGCCACCGACGCCAAAGTGGCTCGTGACGTGCTGCAAAATCTGATGCTGGACGGTGCCAACAAGTCGTTCAACCGCATCACCATCGATGGTGATACCTCGACCAACGACTGCTGCATGCTGATTGCCACCGGTCAGGCCGCTTTGCCGGAAATCACCCGCGCCGAAGGCGAGCTGTTCGCCAAGCTCAAGCAAGCGGTGTTCGATGTGTGCATGGATGTCGCCCAGGCCATCGTTCGTGACGGCGAAGGCGCGACCAAGTTCGTCACTGTCGAAGTCAACGGTGGCGGCAATCACCAGGAGTGCCTGGATGTCGGTTACACCGTGGCGCATTCGCCGCTGATCAAGACGGCGCTGTTCGCCTCCGACCCGAACTGGGGGCGTATCCTCGCTGCGGTTGGCCGTGCCGGCGTGCCGGACCTGGACGTGAGCAAGATCGACGTGTTCCTGGGCGACGTCTGCATCGCCAGCCGTGGCGCCCGCGCCGCCACCTACACCGAAGCCCAGGGCGCGGCGGTGATGCAGCAGGAAGAAATCACCATCCGCATCGAACTGGGCCGTGGTGATTGCAGCGAAACCATCTGGACGACCGACCTGTCCCACGAGTACGTGAAAATCAACGCTGAGTACCGTACTTAAGATCGCGTCGACCCCATCGCGGGCAAGCCCGCTCCTACAGAGATCTGCGTTGGCCCTGTAGGAGCGAGCTTGCTCGCGATGGCGGCTTGCCAGTCAATGAGTAACTGGCCTGCTTACCCCATCAAAAGGTCCCGACCATGAGCCTGCACCTGATCATCGGCGACAAACTGTATTCCTCCTGGTCCCTGCGCGGCGCCCTGGCCCTCGAGCTGGCCGGTGCCCCGTACACCGAAGAGCTGATCAAGCTGAACCAGCCGGACACCCGCGAACGCATCCTCAAACACTCGCCAACCGGCAAGGTCCCTCTGCTGAAAACCGAACACGGCACCATCGCCGACTCCCTGGCGATTGCCGAGTACCTGGCCGAGCAGTTCCCCGATGCCGCGCTCTGGCCCAAGGACATCGCCGCGCGCGCCCAGGCCCGTTCGGCCTGTGCGCAGATGCACGCCGGTTTCTTCGCGATGCGTGCCAATATGCCCTTCGACCTGAGCCGCGATGCACCGCTGTCGCCGGTCCCGGTTGATGTACAGGCCGATGTCGAACGCATGCTGGCGCTGTGGGCCGAATGTCGCGCCGCAGCGACCGAAGTCGGTCCGTTTCTGTTTGGTGGTGCGACCCTCGCCGATGCGTTTTTCGCCCCGATTGCCGTGCGCCTGCGCACGTATCAGGTGAAGTTGCCGGCGGCGGATGAGGCCTATGTTGAAACGATCTACCAATGGCCGGCTTTCAAGGCGTGGCAACGGGCAGGTCTGGAGGAGATTGGGCAGTGAAGCGAGTTCATGTCGCCGCAGCGGTCATTCGTGACCCAAGCGGCAAGATTCTGATTGCACGCCGTGCAGACACCCAGCACCAGGGTGGCCTGTGGGAATTTCCCGGTGGCAAGGTCGAGGCGGATGAGTCCGTTGAGCGCGCCCTGGCACGCGAGCTTCACGAGGAGTTGGGAATTGTGGTGGTCACGGCCCGTCCGTTGATCAAGATCCATCACGACTACCCGGACAAGCACGTGCTGCTGGATGTCTGGGAAGTCTCGGACTTCACCGGCGAGCCCCACGGCGCCGAAGGCCAGCCGCTGCAATGGGTGGCACCCCGTGATCTTTCGAGCTACGAGTTTCCGGCGGCCAATCAACCGATCGTGGCCGCTGCGCGGTTGCCTTCACAGTACCTGATCACCCCTGAAGACCTTGAGACCCCGGCGCTGCTGCGTGGCATGCAAAAAGCCATTGCCGGCGGCATCAAGCTGATCCAGCTACGGGCACCCAGCGGCTACGACCCCAAGTACCGCGATCTGGCAGTCGACGCGGCGGGGCTGTGCGCCGGGAAGGCTCAGTTGATGCTCAAGGGGCCTTTCGAGTGGCTGGGGGATTTCCCCTCGGCCGGTTGGCATATCACCGCCGCCCAGTTGCGCAAATATGCAGCGGCTGGGCGCCCGCTGCCGGCCTCGCGCTGGCTGGCGGCGTCCTGCCACAATGCCGAAGAACTGGCGTTGGCTGAACAGATGGGCGTGGACTTCGTGACCCTGTCGCCCGTGCAGCCGACCTTGACCCATCCGGATGCCCAACCGCTGGGCTGGGAACAGGCGTCGAGCTTGATCGCAGGTTTCAGCAAGCCGGTGTTTCTGCTCGGTGGCGTCGGGCCGGCTGAGCAGCAGAAGGCCTGGGAAGCAGGGGCGCAGGGTGTGGCGGGGATTCGGGCATTTTGGCCTGATTCCGTGGTGTAGCTGCTGGCCTCATCGCGAGCAAGCTCGCTCCTGCAGGTTTCGTGTTCGACACGGTCACTGTGGGAGCGGGCTTGCTCGCGAAGGCGTCTTCACAGACGCCACTTAAACCTCAGGCTTGACCGCCGCCTTCCACAAAATCTCCGCCACCCCCTGCCGCCGCGCAATCACCCGCGCCACCACAAACAGCAAATCCGACAACCGATTGATGTAGGCCAGCCCCACCCCAGCCAACGGCTCCAGCGCATTCAACTGCTGGCAGCGCCGTTCAGCAGTGCGCGCCAGGCTGCGGCATACGTGTGCCTGGGCGATCAACGCCGAACCACCCGGCAAAATGAAATTCTCCAGCGGCCCCAGTTCTTCATTCCACAGATCAATTGCCGATTCCAGGCGATCGATTTCCGCCATGTTCAGTGCCTGATACTCCGGCATTGCCAGTTCGCCCCCAAGGTCGAACAAGCGATGCTGACAGGGCGCCAGCACTTCGATCACCTCGTTCAAAGCCGGCTCGGTCGCCAGCCCGGCCAGCAACACGCCCAACTGGCTGTTCAAGCTGTCCACCTCGCCAATCGCCTCGATGCGCGGGTGGTCCTTGGGGACGCGCCGACCGTCGCCCAGTCCGGTTTCGCCTTTGTCGCCAGTGCGGGTGTAAATCTTCGACAAGCGAAAACCCATGGGTTACCTCGATAGCTGATTGAGTTCTTGAGAGGCAGGCGGTGTGCTGGTCAGCGGCAGGCGCAAGGTAAAGCAGGTGCCTTGGCCCAAAGTCGACTGCACTTCCATCTGGCCCTTGTGGTTGTTGGTGATGATGAAATACGAGACCGAGAGGCCCAGGCCGGTGCCCTGGCCGATTTCCTTGGTGGTGAAAAACGGCTCGAAGGTGCGTTTGCGCACGTTCTCGCTCATGCCGATGCCGTTGTCCTCGACCTGTATTTCCGCCCAGGGCGGGTTAAGCCGGGTGCGCAGGATGATTCGCCCTGGCTCGCGATCATCCTCGCGCTGGTGAATGGCTTGGGCGGCGTTCTTCAATAGATTCAGCAGCACCTGCTCGAGTTCGTTGGCGGTGCCTGGAACCGGGCCCAGTGCGGGGTCGAACTGACGGATGATCGCCTGGCCCTTGAAATCGAAACCGATCGCCAGGTCGAAGTCGTTGCCGGCAATTTCCACGGCCTGGTCGATCAGCGCCGGCAGGTCGCACGGCGCCATCTGCCGGGTGCTGCGACGGCTGAAGCTGAGCATGTGGGTGACGATCTTCGCGGCCCGGGCCCCCGCTTGTTGGATACCGTCGAGCAATTGCGGTACTTCCCGGGCTTGCAAGTACTGGTTGACGGTGTCGAGCTCAATACCGACCTGCTCGGCCTGCTCGAGGTTCTTTGGCAGTTCGGTAGACAGGCGCCGGCGAATGTTCTGCACGTTATGCAGGATCGCCCCCAGCGGGTTATTGATTTCGTGGGCCATGCCGGCGGCGAGGCCACCGACCGACAGCATTTTTTCCGATTGCACCATCATTTCTTCCAGCGACAGGCGCTGGGTGATGTCGTCGATACGGATCACCACACCACGTCCGGCGCCGCCCATCAGCGGGTAAAAAGTCAGGGCGTAATGCTTGGGTTCCTCGTCCTTGAACCAGGTCACGCGTTCGATCTTCGCCACCGTGTGTTGCTCGACGGTCTGTTTGATCTGCGGCAGGAACGGCTTGAGCGGTTCGAAGGCAAGGAAAATGGGCTGGTTCAGCGCTTCGTCCAGGCGGGTGCCGGAGAGCGCACTCGCTTCCTGGTTCCACTGGGTCACGTAGAGCTGTTCGTCGAGAGCAATCAGCGCCGAGGGCATGGAGTCGATGATGCTGTTGAGGTAGTTCTGGAAACCGGTGAGTTTCTTCTCGATCTTGCTGCGCACCTGGACTTCCAGTTCCAGCTTGCGGTTGGTGTGGCGGGTTTCCTCGGCCAGCCCCTGGGCCTGGTCATAGGCGGCCTGGGAGTCGTCCCGCGCGCGTTTGAGCTGCTGCTCCCGCGCTTCGATACGCGAGAGCATGGTGTTGAACGCCTCGGCCAGGCTGCCGATTTCGTCATGGTTGCCACGCGAGGCGCGCAAGGAGTAGTTCTCTTCGCGGGTCACCTGGCGCGACAACTCTTCGAGCTGATGGATCGGCCGGGTGATCAGGCGCTTGATCTGCCGGGCGATCATCAGCCACAACAGCACGCTGAAGATCAAAATGCCGAGGCTGGCGGTCAGGGTCCCGGTGTAGAAAGCCACCGGCAATTCGCTGCTGGCCACCAGCAGCAAATGGCCGGGTGCGGTGCCGGGACGGGGCAGGGTGATCAGTTGGTTGCTGCGAAACTCGGTGGCTTGCCAGGCTTCGATGTGGCGATAGCGCTCGGGCAACTTCAGTTTGTCGCCATGCTGCAATTGGGCTAGGCGTTCGCCCTTGCCGTCATACAAGGCGGCGGCACGCAACGGTGAGTAACTGTTGAGTTCGTTGAGCAGGCGTTCGGCGCTTTGCGGCGATTGCAGGGCTTCGGAGACCAGGCTCGGGTTGGACACCAGCCGGCCGATGGTCTGCAAGGCCTGGGGTGCCATGCTCTCCTGGGAAATGTAGTACGCGGCACTGATGAAGGTCAGGTTGGCGACCAGCAGGACGGTGGTCAACAACACCAGCAGGGCGGCCAGCAGTTTCTGGCCGACCGGAAGGTTTTCAAGGCGCTGGCGCAATGGCATCAGTGTGATCGCTACACAAGGAACAAGTGGCCAGCGTAGCCGCTGCTCAGTCGCTGGGCAATCCGAGGCTGTGCAGATGGGCAATCAGCCGCTGCTGCAACTGGTTGAGGTGTGGCAGGTTCAGTTGATGCCGTGCAGCCACCTTGCAGGCATAGCCCAGCAGGTAGCTGATTTCGGTGCGGCGCTGATGCGCGACGTCCTGGTACATCGAGGAAAAATTGGCGGCAGTGGCGTGGATGACCCGTTCGACCTCCTGCTGCAGATCCTCGGCGGCGGCCGGCTGGCCGCAACGTTGCAGCAATTCGGTCAGTTCGCCGCAGAGGGTGGCGACTTCGCAACGGTGATCCTGCAGTCCGCCGTTGCGGCAATCATGCAGGACCGTCAGCGGGTTGATCGCACAGTTGAGCGCCAGCTTGCGCCACAGCCGGGTCAGGATGTCGGCGCTCCAGGCGTGGGGGATGCCGGCGTCAACCAGATCCTCCAGCCAGATCGGCGCCACTGGATGCCCCGCGTCACCCAGCCAGGTGTAGCCATGGCCGGCAAACACCACGCGCCAGTCGCCATCGCGGAAGGCGCCCTCGGTGCTTGATGCACTGATGCAGCGCGCCTGAGGCACCCGCGCGGCCACCGCGTCCTGACTGCCGAGGCCGTTTTGCAGCAGGATCAACTCGGCGTCGGGGGCCAGTCGCGACGCGAGTTGGGCCACCGCCTGCTCAGCATCGTAGGCCTTGCAGGCCACCAGCAAGCGGTGGATTGGTGCTGCGCTTTTTGCGGTTTCACCGGGAATGTTAAAGGTTTGCGCTTGTCCATGTTCCACCAGCGTCAAGCCGCCCGCCGCCTGATAAGCCGTGAGCCTGGCCTCATCGCGCACGATCAACCTGACCGTTTTACCGGCCCGCGCCAGGCGCGTTGCCCACAAGGTGCCAAGGCTGCCGGCGCCCAGAACATGCCAGGGTGTAGACATCAGCTTTTCGCTCTGTTTGAGGCCAGCATCGCGGGCTCGCAGTGAATGATCGGAAAGACCCGTTATAATCAGCGCGGATTTTAACCGCAAGCCAGGCGTGCTCCATCGTTTTCGAGTGCGCCCTTTATTGGAGAAATTACATGCCGTCGTTCGACGTGGTATCCGAACTGGACAAACACGAAGTCACCAACGCCGTCGAGAACGCCGTCAAGGAACTCGATCGTCGCTATGACCTGAAGGGCAAAGGCAGCTTCGAGTTCAAGGAAAAGGACCTGACCGTCAACCTGACCGCTGAAGCCGATTTCCAGCTTGAAGCGATGATTGAGATCCTCAAGCTGGCACTGGTCAAGCGCAAAATCGACGTGCAGTGCCTGGAAGTCAAGGATGCCTATGCATCGGGCAAGCTGATGAAGCAGGAAGCGGTCCTCAAGGAAGGCATCGACAAGGAGCTGGCGAAGAAGATCGTCGCTCACATCAAGGATGCCAAGCTCAAGGTGCAAGCGGCCATCCAGGGTGAGCAGGTGCGCGTGACCGGCAAGAAACGTGACGATTTGCAGGAGGCCATCGCGGCCCTGCGCGCCGCGACGTTCGACATGCCGCTGCAGTTCAACAACTTCCGCGATTGATGCCTTTATGTGTAGGAGCAAGCTCGCTCCTACAGGGAAAGTCGTGTGTAAACCCAAGGGGCATTTTTGCCCCTGATTTTTTTGTGTGCCGTATGGCCGCCAATCAGGAGAACCTAGATGGACTTGAACGCTGAAGTGGACAACCTGGTCAAGGCGTCCCAAGCCTGGATCCCGATGATCATGGAGTACGGCAGTCGTGTGTTACTGGCCGTCATCACCCTGGCCATCGGCTGGTGGCTGATCAATAAGGTCACGCACAAGCTCGGCGGCCTGCTGGCCTTGCGCAATGCCGACCTGGCGCTGCAAGGTTTCATCAGCAGTCTGGCGAACATCATCCTCAAGGTGCTGCTGATCGTCAGCGTGGCCTCGATGATCGGTGTGGAAACCACGTCCTTTGTTGCTGCGATCGGTGCTGCCGGTCTGGCCATTGGTCTGGCGTTGCAAGGCAGCCTGGCGAACTTCGCGGGTGGGGTATTGATTTTGCTGTTCCGCCCGTTTCGCATTGGTGACTGGATCGAAGCCCAGGGTGTGGCGGGTACGGTCGACAGCATTCAGATCTTCCACACGGTGCTGCGCACTGGTGACAACAAGACCATCATCGTTCCCAACGGCAATCTCTCCAACGGCATCATCACCAACACCAACCGTCAGCCTACCCGCAAGGTGGTGTTCGATGTGGGTGTGGATTATGAAGCTGACTTGCAGAAGGCCCGCCAGGTGTTACTGGACCTTGCCAAGGATGAGCGCATCCTGGCTGAGCCGGCACCACAGGCTGTCATTTCTACCTTGGGTGACAGTTCCATTACCGTTTCTTTGCGGGTTTGGGTAAAAACAGCGGATTATTGGGATGTGATGTTCATGTTTAATGAACAATCCCGCGATCGCCTGAAAGCGGCGGGCATTGATATTCCCTTTCCACAGCGAGTGATTCGCGTGGTGCAGGAATCTGCCGTGCAGTAAGTAACAAGCTTGTAACAAAAAAAGGCCCATCCGAAGATGGGCCTTTTTATTTGTTATCGCAAACTAACTGGATGCGATTACAACAGCGACAGCGGGTAGTCGACGATCAGACGGAACTCTTTGATGTCGCCTTCGCCTTGGTCAGCGTTAGCTTGGTGCCATGCTTGACGAATGCGGAAGGAGAGATCTTTAGCCGGGCCAGTCTGTACAACGTACTTGGCTTCGAAGTTGGTTTCGTTGTGTTTGCCGTCAGCGCCGTACAGTGGGTCACCGTTGGATTTACGGTAAACGCTGTTGTCAGCCAGACCGGTACCGTCGATGTCCCAGCCTTTTACGTAGCGGGTCATGAAGCTCAGACCAGGAACGCCGTACTCAGCCATTTTCAGGTCGTAGCGGATCTGGGCAGATTTCTCGTTAGGACCGTTGAAGTCAGAGTATTGGATGGAGTTGGCGAGGAAGATCGAGTCGCCACCACGGTTGTTTTTACCCACACCGACGTAGTCGAACGGCGTGTCGCCGTTGACCTTCTGGAAGGCCACGGTGAGGGTGTGTGCTTTCAGGAACGAGAAAGCAGCAGCCAGGGAGAACGTGGTGTTGCTGATGTCGCCAGCTTCTTTGTCGCCGGTATCAGTGGTGCGGTAGATGTTACCGTCCAGGTTCAACGACTGATCACCACCCATCGGGATGGTGTAGTTGGCGTTGGCGTAGTACTGGTTCCAGATGTCTTCCAGCTTGGCGCCGTACAGGGAAACGCTCAGCGCGTCGGTGATGCCGTATTTGCCGCCGAAGTAGTCGACGGTGTTGGCTTCAACGCCAGCGTAGTTGGCCCACAGGCCGCCATCGCGCGAGTTGCGGTCCTGGCTGGTCGACGAGTAGAAGTGACCGGCTTCGAGGTCAAGGTCTTTGACTTCACTGCTCTGCAGTTGGAAACCGCTGGCAGTTTGAGGAAGGATACGGGAACCGCCGACAGCGAACACTGGAGCAGTGCTTGGCTGCATGTCGCCGACTTTCAGCTCGGTTTTCGATACGCGGAATTTAACAGCGCCACCGGCCTTGCCTTGGCTGTCCTGAACGCCGTTGGCGCCAACTGGCATGTTGCCGGTACCGCCGGTACCGTCGCCACCGTCCAGTTTGATGGCCAGGTAACCGAACGCATCAACGCCGACGCCTACAGTACCTTGGGTGTAACCGGAGCTGAAGTTACCCCAGAAACCTTGGGTCCAGTCTTTCTGGTCGTTGCCGCCGTCTTTGTTGTTACGGTTGAAGTAGTAGTTGCGCAGCAGGATGTCTGCTTTTGCATCTTCAACAAAACCTTTGGCTTCTGCCTGGTCACTTACGAACGGTGCCGCTGTTGCCACTTGAGTACTGGCGGCTGCTGCAACTGCCAGTGCGATCATGCTCCACTTCATCACGCGCATCGTGATTTGCTCCTTTGGTTTTGAAGAGTACTGCCGTCCCACCTGTTTTTTTATCTGGGCGGCTCTTTCTTTTTGTGTCGGCGCAAACTTATATCACGCCGACCCTATTGGCGATACTTGCGCATCCAACCTTTCAGCTTCTTTACGACCCTGTCGCAAATGGCTGGGTAGATGTCGCAAATTTACAGCCCCAATGCAATAGGAATGGCAACTTCAGCGCTGTTTTCCAGAGCTTGAGCATCGGTTAAAAGAGTCCTTGGTGAAGCACTTGAATCTCCATCGGGCAACCCTGCCACTGTTTTTATTGCCTTCAGACGATCCACTTCCCGTGGCGGCTCCGAAGGCGATGTGGGTGTGAATGCAACAAGCGTGCACAAATTGCGGTTTCGCTGTTTTTTTTCTGAACGCCTGCCTGATTTCTTAAAAACCTCATAAAACCGGGGGTTACACGCACCTTTTGAAGGGGCTTGACGCTTTGCCTGGCATCGTGTTGCGACTTGCGGTTTGGCGGCTCGACAACGAAAAACGTTACCGGTTCACCCCATCAGTGAGTAATTGGCGGATGCCCGACGCATTGAGCGTAGACACGATGTGCGGTTTTGGTGCAAAAATTTTTATTTGCTGTACTGAATTCATACAGTGAGACCTGTGCTGAAAAGGCACAAGCCCCGGTTTACCAGGCATCTCGGCTTTTCCCATTTGGCCCGCGGTTCTGTAATGGTGCGAATGTGAGGGAAATGTTTCATGCCGGGGCGCTCGCTTCTTGATTCGTCGACCAGGCCGGGGCGGGGATGCGCTTCGTCGTGAAGCCAGCGACGTTCGCAGGTATGCTGCCGTCCTGTCGCTTGGCGCTGCGCCTATCGGGGGCGGGCGCTAAGCTGAAAATGATGAACATCCGGGAGTGCGCACAGTGTTCGCTTTAGATCCACGACTTCAACAAGACACCCTGCCGATTGGCGATTTCCCGCTCAGCCGCTTGCTGTTGTCCAATGATTCGAACTACCCCTGGTTCATCCTGGTGCCGCGTCGCGAGGATATCAGCGAGATATTTCAGCTCGATGTCGTCGATCAGCAGCAGCTGTGGCAGGAAACGACCACGCTGGCTGAATTGCTCAAGGATTCGTTCGATGCCGACAAGTTGAATGTCGCGGCCTTGGGTAACGTTGTCAGCCAATTGCACATGCATGTCATCGTGCGAAAGCATGGGGACGCAGCCTGGCCTGCTCCGGTGTGGGGCAAACATCCGGCCAAGCCGTATTCGGCAGAGCAGGTGGCGACGATCCGCGAGCGGCTGCGCCTGATCCTGACCGAAGACTTCACGTTTCTGGAGGGTTGAACCATGAACCTTGAAGAGCGCGTTACCGACCTGGAGACCCAGTTGGCCTTTCAGGACGACACTATCCAGGCCCTGAATGATGTGTTGACCGCGCAGCAGCGCGCAGTGGAGCGACTGCAACTGCAAATGGCTGCCTTGCTCAAGCGACAGGAAGAAATGGCTGGCCAGTTCAGTGTCTTCGAAGAAGACGCACCGCCGCCGCATTACTGACCCCAAGGGCTGGAAGACAGGCACAAAAAAACCGCGAACAGCCAAGCTGTTCGCGGTTTTTTTTGGCCGTGAATCAGCGTCGCGGCAGTGCAGCGATAACGTCTTCGGCTTGCAGGCCCTTGTCACGATTCATCACGGAGAACTCCACACGCTGGCCTTCGACCAGGACGCGATGGCCTTCGCCTCGAATGGCGCGGAAATGCACGAAGATGTCATCGCCGGAGTCGCGGGAAATAAAACCGAAACCCTTGGAGGTGTTGAACCACTTGACGGTGCCGGTATCGCGGTTGCTCATGTCGTAGCTTGGCGCGGCGGTAGCGGGTGAAGATTTATGGAAGCTGACGGCCAGGTGCAGTACGACGGCAATCAGGGCAGCCACCAGGCTGAACAGAACGGCCGGTTGACCGGCGATGACCGGCATTGGCGCGAACAGTGTCAGGGTTTGCAGGACGACAGCCAGTACCAGGAGGGCACTGACCAGGTTCTGCAGTTGGTGGCGTGGGCCTTTGTTCCAGTTGGGAATCACTGGAGCCAGGATGAGGTTGAGCAGGCCGAAAAAGGCCAGGTACAACGCATCGGGTTGTTGCAGGTAAGGAACGGCTTCGGGTCGCAGGCTTGGAATGAAGGACAGCAGCAAGGCCGCTGCGCCCATTAGGAGGTGGACGATTTTCAACATTTTGATTAACTCACGTTCAGGCGGATCACAAGGAAGAGCTGATAGGGCACGGTTCGCTTCGGAACAATGAGAGGCGTTGGACACGCACCGGGCATCAGCCTATGCGCAGCGCCCGGAAAAGAAGGCGTTGACGACACATCGTCTATTTAACAGCAAAGCTCACAGCTACTCAAATCAGGGTGTCCAGCGGTGTTTCGAGTCGATTTGTCACAGGCGTCACAGCAATCCGGGCTGCGATTGCGTAGCAGGCTTGCTAGAGTGGTCGTTCACCTGTTGGATGAATTCATCACCGTTAGGGGAATAGCATGGCAATCGATATCGGTATCAGTGAAGAGGATCGCAAGTCCATCGTCGACGGACTTTCGCGCCTGTTGTCGGACACTTACGTCCTTTATTTGAAAACCCATAATTTCCACTGGAATGTCACCGGCCCGATGTTTCGGACCCTGCACCTGATGTTCGAGGAGCAATATAACGAGTTGGCCCTGGCGGTGGACTCGATTGCCGAACGCATTCGTGCGCTGGGTTTCCCGGCTCCGGGCGCCTATTCCATTTATGCGCGCCTTTCTTCGATCAAGGAAGAACCGGGTGTACCCAGTGCCGAGGACATGATCAAGCAATTGGTCGAGGGGCAGGAAGCGGTCACGCGTACGGCGCGGGGGATTTTCCCCCTGCTGGACAAGGTCAGCGACGAGCCGACGGCCGACCTGCTGACCCAGCGCATGCAGGTTCACGAGAAAACTGCATGGATGTTGCGCGCGCTGCTGAGTTGACAGGGCTGCAGTGCGCGATTGACCTGGATCAAGGGGCTTGCGCAGTGTGCTTTTTGCGCCGGGGTTGAGGGATTTCGCGCTCTGCACTGTAGGAAAGCAATCAGACTAGGACCGTCTCCATCGTCCGCCTCGCGTTGTTGGCTTATCCTACGTTGATGGTCATAAAGTCATCTGGATATAACTTTGCGCCTGCGTTTTTATAAGCCTTGCAACATGGCTTTGATAGAAACCAGGAATGGCAAAGGAGTGTCAGCGGTATGGTTTATGACGGTAGATTGAACGAGGGGAGGTTGGGTCCATTAAAGGATGTAAGGATCGACCCCTTTGTCAGTGAATTCGATATGGGGCTGGCGCAGCCATTGTCCCGTTCGGTTCGTTTGAATGGCTTTGCCACCTGTTTGCGGCTTGAGCAGGTTTACTGGGACATTCTGGGGGAGATGGCAAAGATCAACTGTTGTTCGGTCAGCGCCCTCTTGTCCCATGTCGATCGCGAGGTGCACTTGCGGCACGGCGGCGTGAAGAATTTCAGCGGATTGGTGCGGGTCGTCTGCGTCGTGCACAGTCGCAATGAAGAGCGCGGCGGCGTCCTGGCGTAGGTCTTGACGGCGAAATGCATCGAGTGTCGGTCTGTGCAGTCTTACGGCTGCACAGGCCGCATTTAATGGATATAATCCCGCTCTTTGCCGCAAAACCCAGCGTGTGCGGTAGCATTCTGATCGCCGAGACAACCCCATGCCGATGTACGACTACCAATGTGCTTCCTGTGGTCATCAGTTGGAAGCCATTCAAAAGATCAGCGCAGCACCGCTGGTCGACTGCCCTGCCTGTCAGGCGCCAGAGCTCAAGAAGATGCTGTCCATGCCGGGTTTCCGCCTCAGCGGTGCCGGTTGGTACGAAACCGATTTCAAGACCGGTGCCAAGAAGAATCTGGCCGGTGGCGATAAAGCCGACTAAGGTCTGCAACCCGATTGAACGACACGCGCGAGCCCTTGCAGTGCGCAAGGCCTGCAACCGAATTTCGAATTACGAGAAGTGAAACCACGACCATGATGCGCAGCCATTATTGCGGCCAACTGAACGAAAGCCTGGACGGCCAGGAAATTACCCTTTGCGGCTGGGTTCACCGTCGCCGTGACCACGGTGGGGTGATTTTCCTCGATATCCGTGATCGTGACGGTCTGGCCCAGGTGGTTTTCGACCCGGATCGCGCCGAGACCTTCGCCGTTGCCGACCGTGTGCGCAGCGAATACGTGGTCAAGGTCACCGGCAAGGTGCGTCTGCGTCCGGCCGGTGCCACCAACGCCAACATGGCGTCGGGCATGATCGAAGTGCTGGGTTACGAGCTGGAAGTGCTCAACGAAGCGGAAACCCCACCGTTCCCGCTCAACGAGTTCTCCGATGTGGGTGAAGAAACCCGCCTGCGCTATCGCTTCCTCGACCTGCGTCGCCCGGAAATGGCCGAGAAGCTGCGTCTGCGTTCGCGCATGACCACCAGCATCCGTCGCTATCTGGACGAAAACGGCTTCCTCGACGTCGAGACGCCGATCCTGACCCGCGCCACCCCGGAAGGCGCACGCGACTACCTGGTGCCGAGCCGCACCCACGCTGGTTCGTTCTTCGCCCTGCCGCAATCGCCGCAACTGTTCAAGCAACTGCTGATGGTGGCCGGCTTCGACCGTTACTACCAGATCGCCAAGTGCTTCCGCGACGAAGACCTGCGTGCCGACCGTCAGCCTGAGTTCACTCAGATCG
Organism: Pseudomonas sp. S2_C03; assembly: GCF_054668405.1. Classification (NCBI taxonomy): domain Bacteria; kingdom Pseudomonadati; phylum Pseudomonadota; class Gammaproteobacteria; order Pseudomonadales; family Pseudomonadaceae; genus Pseudomonas; species Pseudomonas sp. S2_C03. The sequence continues at coordinate 418,387 of NZ_CP162766.1, forward strand.
ACATCGAGACCAGCTTCCTCGACGAAAAAGACATCATGGGCCTGACCGAAGGCATGATCCGCAACCTGTTCAAGGAAGTCCTGGATCTGGAATTCGGCGAGTTCCCGCACATGACCTTCGAAGAGGCCATGCGTCGCTACGGCTCGGACAAGCCGGACCTGCGTAACCCGCTGGAGCTGGTGGACGTGGCCGATCAGCTCAAGGAAGTTGAGTTCAAGGTGTTCAGCGGCCCGGCCAACGACCCTAAATGCCGCGTGACCGCGCTGCGCGTACCAGGCGCTGCGAGCATGCCGCGCAAGCAGATCGACGACTACACCAAGTTCGTCGGCATCTACGGTGCCAAGGGCTTGGCGTACATCAAGGTCAACGAGCGCGCCAAGGGCGTCGAAGGTCTGCAATCGCCGATCGTCAAGAACATCCCTGAGGCTAACCTCAATGTGATCCTCGATCGCGTTGGCGCGGTTGACGGCGACATCGTGTTCTTCGGCGCAGACAAGTTCAAGATCGTCAGCGAAGCCCTGGGCGCGCTGCGCATCAAGCTGGGTCACGACCTGAACCTGCTGACCTGCGAGTGGGCGCCGATGTGGGTCGTCGACTTCCCGATGTTCGAAGAGAACGACGACGGCAGCTTCAGCGCCTTGCACCACCCGTTCACTGCACCCAAGTGCAGCCCGGCAGAGCTGGAAGCCAACCCGGCCACCGCACTGTCGCGTGCCTACGACATGGTCCTGAACGGCACCGAGCTGGGTGGCGGTTCGATCCGTATCCACCGCAAGGAAATGCAACAGGCGGTGTTCCGTCTGCTGGGCATCAACGAAGCGGAACAGGAAGAGAAGTTCGGCTTCCTGCTCGATGCCCTGAAATACGGCGCACCACCGCACGGTGGCCTGGCTTTCGGTCTGGACCGTCTGGTCATGCTGATGACTGGCGCCCAGTCGATCCGTGAAGTGATCGCCTTCCCGAAAACCCAGAGTGCTGCCGACGTGATGACGCAGGCGCCGGGTGTGGTGGATGCCAAGGCGTTGCGCGAATTGCACATTCGTCTGCGCGAAACGCCAAAGGCCGAGTAAGACTGGCCGCAAGGGCGCATCTTCGGATGCGCCCTTTGTTTATGGATAGATCGAAATTTTTATTTGCCGGCCGGCGCCCCAGGGTGTGGCGGGCAATGATTCAAAGAGAATTCGGAGCGAGTTATGGCGGGTCATTCCAAGTGGGCGAACATCAAGCACCGCAAAGAACGTCAGGATGCCAAGAAGGGCAAGATTTTCACCAAGTGGATTCGTGAACTGACCGTCGCTGCCCGCCAGGGTGGTGGTGATCCGGGGTCCAACCCGCGTCTGCGCCTGGCCCTGGACAAGGCGCTGGGGGCGAACATGAGTCGCGACATCATCGATCGCGCCGTTGCTCGCGGTGCCGGTGCGGCTGATACCGACGACATGGTCGAACTGACCTACGAAGGTTACGGCCCCGGTGGTGTGGCAGTGATGGTCGAGTGCATGACCGACAACCGCAACCGTACTGCAGCGGCCGTGCGCCATGCCTTCAGCAAATGCGGTGGCAACCTCGGCACCGATGGTTCCGTGGCCTACCTGTTCGAGCGCAAGGGGCAGATTTCCTTCGCCGCCGGTGTCGACGAAGACGCACTGATGGAAGCGGCGATGGACGCCGATGCTGATGACGTGGTGACCAACGAAGACGGTTCCATCGATGTGTTCACTTCGTTCGCCGGTTTCTATGCCGTGCGTAACGCCCTGGAAGCCGCCGGTTTCAAAGGTGACGACGCGGAAATCGTCATGCTGCCGACCACCAGTGCCGAGCTGGACCTGGAGGGCGCCGAGAAAGTCCTCAAGCTGATCGACATGCTTGAAGACCTCGATGATGTGCAGAACGTCTACTCCAACGTGGACATCCCGGAAGACGTGGCTGCGCAGCTCAGTTAAGGTTGCCCGCCAGTCCCCTGTGGGAGCGGGCTTGCTCGCGATTGCGGTGTGTCAGTTGTCGATGATCAGACTGACCCACCGCCTTCGCGAGCAAGCCCGCTCCCACATTTGTTTTGTGTTGTACTTGGGTATTGTTGATTCACTGACTTCAAAGGCGTTATGACTCTAATACTAGGCATCGACCCCGGCTCGCGCATCACCGGCTACGGCGTAGTCCGCGACACCGGGCGTGGCTGCGAATACGTGGCCTCGGGCTGCATCCGCACCGGAGCGGGTGAGCTGCATGAGCGCCTGCAGATCGTCTATCGCGGCGTGCGGGAGATCATCCAGACCTACCACCCGGTGACCATGGGCATCGAAAAGGTGTTCATGGCGCGCAACGCCGATTCCGCACTGAAGCTGGGGCAGGCCCGAGGGGCGGCCATCGTGGCGGGGGCTGAAGAAAGCCTGGAAATCGCCGAGTACTCCGCGACCCAGGTCAAGCAGGCGGTGGTGGGCACGGGTGCGGCCAACAAGGAGCAGGTGCAGATGATGGTCATGCACATGTTGAAGTTGACCAGTAAACCGCAAATCGATGCCTCGGACGCCCTGGCCATTGCCATTTGCCATGCCCACACCCGATCCAGTCTGTTGCCCCATGGTCTGGGTGCGGCACGCAGTCGTGGCGGACGCCTGCGTCTCTGATAGCATCAGCAGTCCATTTTCTGGAATGAGGGTTTTACGCCTGTGTCGTCGGCGCGAAGCCCTCACTCCATCGGTCGCCAGAACCACCCTGGCCAACGCTCAAGGATCTGTAACGTGATTGGACGCTTGCGCGGCACCCTGGCTGAGAAACAGCCGCCGCACCTGATTCTGGATGTAAACGGTCTGGGCTATGAGCTGGAAGTCCCCATGACCACGCTGTATCGCTTGCCGTCGGTCGGTGAGCCCCTGACGCTGCACACTCATCTGGTCGTGCGTGAAGATGCACAGTTACTCTATGGGTTCGCCAGCAAGCGCGAGCGAGACTTTTTTCGGGAGTTGATCCGTCTTAATGGTGTCGGTCCCAAACTGGCGCTCGCCCTGATGTCGAGCCTGGAAGTCGATGAGCTGGTACGTTGCGTGCAATCCCAGGACACGTCGGCGCTGACCAAGGTGCCAGGGGTGGGCAAGAAGACCGCCGAGCGACTGCTGGTGGAACTCAAGGACCGCTTCAAGGCCTGGGAAACCGTGCCGGCGATGTTTGCCCTGGTTCCCAACCAGCCGGGCGGGCCGGACGTTGCGCCGGTCGCCAGCGCCGAAACCGACGCGGTGAGCGCGCTGATTTCCCTGGGCTACAAGCCGCAGGAAGCCAGCAAGGCCGTTTCCGCGATCAAGGAGAAAGGCTTGAGCAGTGAAGACATGATTCGTCGCGCCCTGAAGGGAATGATCTAAGTGATTGAAGCTGATCGACTGATAACCGCCACACCTGGTCCACGCGAGCGCGAGGAGGTCCAGGACCGGGCGATTCGTCCCGTCAGCCTGGCGGAGTACATTGGCCAGCCGACGGTTCGCGAGCAAATGGAGTTGTTCATCCAGGCCGCGCGCGGGCGCAGCGAATCCCTGGACCATACGCTGATCTTCGGCCCGCCCGGGCTGGGCAAGACGACCCTGGCCAACATCATCGCCCAGGAAATGGGCGTGTCGATCAAGAGCACCTCGGGACCGGTCCTGGAGCGTCCAGGTGATCTCGCTGCGTTGTTGACCAACCTCGAACCTCACGACGTGCTGTTCATCGATGAGATCCATCGGTTGTCGCCGATCGTCGAGGAAGTGTTGTACCCGGCCATGGAAGATTTCCAGCTCGATATCATGATCGGTGAAGGCCCGGCCGCCCGCTCGATCAAGCTCGATCTGCCGCCGTTCACGCTGGTGGGAGCAACGACACGCGCCGGCATGCTGACCAACCCGCTGCGTGACCGCTTCGGTATCGTTCAGCGCCTGGAGTTCTACAGCACCGCGGACCTTGCGACCATCGTCGGCCGTTCGGCGAACATCCTCGGCTTGCCGCTGGATCCGGATGGCGCTTTTGAAATTGCCCGTCGAGCCCGTGGCACCCCGCGGATCGCCAACCGCTTGCTGCGCCGGGTGCGCGATTTTGCCGAGGTACGCGGCAAGGGGCACATTACCAAGCCGATTGCCGACCTTGCGCTGAACCTGCTGGATGTTGACGAGCGTGGCTTCGATCACCAGGACCGTCGTCTGCTCCTGACCATGATCGAGAAATTCGATGGCGGACCGGTTGGGGTCGACAGCCTGGCGGCTGCGATCAGTGAGGAGCGCCACACCATCGAAGACGTGCTGGAGCCCTACCTGATTCAACAGGGTTACATCATGCGCACCCCGAGGGGACGGGTCGTGACCCGGCATGCCTACCTGCATTTTGGCTTAAACATTCCGTCACGATTGGGAGAGAAGCCCGTAGTAGACGAGTTTCTTGATGACGCTGATGATTAATTAACGTTTGCGTGCTGATTTTTCGGGCATTGTGCTGTCCTAGGACCGTACTTTCGCAGGCAAAGCCGCAGAACCATGAAAAACAGTTGCCAAGCCAATTGGCAACCCGAGGAGTAAGCACTAGAGTATGCGCGCGCAAAACGGGCTTGGGCCGTTCGCACATCGTTGTCGCGTTTATTACGAGGACACCGATGCCGGCGGCATCGTGTATTACGTCAATTACCTCAAGTTTATGGAACGGGCTCGAACCGAGCGGCTGCGGGAACTGGGCTTTGCCCAATCCCAGCTGGCAGGGGAGGACCTGTTGTTCGTCGTGCATTCCAGCGAAGCGCGCTACCACGCGCCGGCGCGACTGGACGACGAACTGCTGGTAAGCGCTGAAGTAATCGAATTGAACCGTGCCAGCCTGCGTTTCAAGCAGCAGGTCAGGCGGGCAACGGATGATGTGCTGCTCTGCGAAGGGCAGTTCCTGGTGGCCTGTGTGCGCACCAACAGTTTGAAACCCCGGGCCATTCCCGAAACTCTACGTGCGGCCTTTGCCGACGTGAGCGGCGCGGGTACACACTCAACGCAGGAGATAAAGCGTGGAAGCTAACGTCGTCGACCATTCCTCCATGTGGAGCCTGGTCAGCAATGCCAGTATCGTGGTGCAACTGGTAATGCTGACCCTGGTAGCCGCATCGGTGACCTCATGGATCATGATTTTTCAGCGCAGCAACCTGCTGCGCGCCGGTCGACGTGCGCTGGAGGGCTTCGAGGAGCGCTTCTGGTCGGGTATCGACCTGTCCAAACTCTACCGCCAGGCGGGCAGTAACCCTGACCCGGATTCGGGCGTCGAGCAGATTTTCCGTGCCGGTTTCAAGGAGTTCTCCCGTCTGCGCCAGCAGCCCGGCGTTGATCCAGAAGCCGTGATGGAAGGTGTGGCCCGTGCCATGCGCGTTGCAATCTCCCGTGAAGAAGAAAAGCTCGAGCAGAGCCTCCCGTTCCTGGCCACCGTCGGTTCGGTCAGCCCTTACATCGGTCTGTTCGGTACGGTGTGGGGGATCATGAACTCCTTCCGTGGCTTGGCCACTGCCCAGCAAGCAACCCTGGCCACCGTAGCCCCGGGTATTGCCGAGGCCCTGATCGCCACCGCGATCGGTCTGTTCGCCGCCATCCCGGCCGTTATCGCCTACAACCGTTTCGCCGCTCGCAGTGAAACGCTGATTGGCCGCTACTACACCTTCGCCGATGAATTCCAGGCGATCCTGCACCGCAAAGTGCACACCAGCGAAGACTAAGCAGGTAATTTCCAATGGCTTTAATCGCTCGAGCCCGCAATAAGCGCAAGCCGGTTGCCGAGATGAACGTGGTGCCTTACATCGACGTGATGCTGGTACTGCTGGTCATCTTCATGGTGACCGCGCCAATGCTCAATCAGGGCGTGAAAGTTGATCTGCCCAAGGTTTCCAGCGAAGCCTTGCCGCAGGACAACAACACTCAGGTCCTGACTATTTCGATCAAGGCTGACAAGACCTACTACTGGAACCTTGGCAGCGAAGTCGACACCGAAAAGCAGCAGGATCGCGCCATGACCCTGCCGCAGATGACGGATGCGGTGACCAAGATCATTCGTGCCGGCAACGAGGGCGGCAAGCACACCCAGGTGTTCATTCGTGGCGACAAGACCGTCGATTACGGTGCCGTCATGGGGGCCATGGGTGGGTTGCAGAAAGCCGGGGTCGGTAACGTTGGTCTGATTACCGAGGCGCCCTGATGCAGCAACAGCGAGAGCCAACAGCCTCGGAAAGCTACTTCTGGCCCAGTGTCTGGGCGATCTGCTTGCACGTGCTGGTGTTCGGCATGCTGTTCGTCAGTTTCGCCTTTACGCCTGAGTTGCCGCCGGCCAAGCCCATTGTCCAGGCCACCCTGTACCAGCTGAAATCGAAAAGTCAGGCCACCACCCAGACCAATCAGAAGATTGCGGGTGAAGCGAAGAAGTCGGCTGCGCGCCAGACCGAAGTCGAGCAGATGGAACAGAAGAAGGTCGAGCAGGAAGCGATAAAGGCTGCGGAACAAAAGAAAGAAGAAGCGGCTCAAAAGGCCGAGGAAGCCAAGAAGGCCGACGAGTCGAAGAAAGCCGAAGAGGCGAAAAAGGCTGATGAAGCCAAGAAAGCCGATGAAGCGAAGAAGACCGCCGAAGCCAAGAAGGCAGAAGAGAAACAATTGGCTGATATAGCCAAGAAGAAAGCCGAAGAAGAAGCCAAGAAGGCTGCTGAAGAAGAGGCCAAGAAAGCGGCCGCTGAAGAAGCGAAGAAAAAGATCGTCGAAGACGCGAAAAAGAAAGCCGCTGAAGACGCCAAGAAAAAAGCTGAAGCTGAAGAGGCGAAGAAAAAAGTCGCCGACGAAGCGAAGAAGAAAGCTGCTGCCGATGCTGCGAAGAAGAAATCGCAGGACGCGGCACGTAAATCCGCCGAGGATAAAAAGGCTCAGGCCCTGGCTGATTTGCTTTCCGACACGCCGCAGCGTCAGCAGGCCCTGGCGGACGAGCAGGGTGACGAAGTCGCCGGCAGCTTCGATGACCTGATTCGCGCTCGTGCAGCGGAGGGCTGGGCTCGCCCACCTTCAGCACGCAAGGGCATGACGGTGGTGTTGCAGATCGGCATGTTGCCGGACGGTACGGTGACCTCGGTCAGCGTGGCCAAATCCAGTGGTGACGGTCCGTTTGACGCATCGGCTGTGGCAGCGGTGAAGAATATTGGACGTTTGACAGAAATGCAGGGAATGAAGCCGAGCGATTTCGCTCCGTATCGTTCCTTCAAGATGACATTTACACCTGAGGATCTAGCCTTGTGAGAAACCTTCTTCGAGGAATGCTGATCGCAATCTGCTGCATGGCAGGTCTGGCGATGGCGGATGAGAAAAATATTCTGGTCACCAGCGGCAGTGATCGGGCAACACCGATTGCCGTCGTGCCTTTTGGTAACCAGGGCGGTAGCGTGCTGCCGGACGACATGGCTGAAATCATCGGTAACGACCTGCGTAACTCGGGTTACTACTCGCCGATTCCGAAGCAAAACATGATCAGCCAGCCAAGTCAGGCCAGCGAAATCATCTACCGCGACTTCAAGGCGCTGGGTGCCCAGTACATCATGGTCGGCAGCATCGCGCCGGCCGGTGGTCGCCTGCAGGTCCAGTACGCGCTGTTCAACGTCGCCACCGAGCAGCAAGTGCTGACCGGCAGCGTGTCGGGTGGTGTTGATCAACTGCGTGACATGGCGCACTACATTGCCGACCAGTCGTTCGAAAAACTCACCGGTATCAAAGGTGCATTCTCGACTCGCCTGCTGTACGTGACGGCAGAACGTTTCTCCGAGAAGAACACCCGCTACACGCTGCAACGCTCGGACTACGACGGTGCCCGTGCCGTGACCCTGCTGCAATCGCGCGAGCCGATCCTGTCGCCGCGTTTCGCGCCTGATGGCAAGCGTATCGCCTATGTGTCGTTCGAGCAGAAGCGTCCACGTATCTTCATGCAGAACATCGACACCGGTCGCCGTGAGCAACTGACCAATTTCGAGGGCCTGAACGGTGCACCCGCCTGGTCGCCGGATGGCAATCGCCTGGCATTCGTGCTGTCGAAGGACGGTAACCCGGACATTTACGTGATGAACCTGGGTTCGCGTCAGATCACTCGTGTGACCAATGGTCCTGGCATCAATACCGAACCGTTCTGGGGCAAGGATGGTTCGACCATCTACTTCACCTCGGACCGTGGCGGCAAGCCACAGATCTACAAAACCAGCGTCGGTGGCGGCGGGGCGGAGCGTGTGACCTTCGTGGGTAACTACAACGCCAACCCTAAACTGTCGGCTGATGAAAAGACGCTGGTGATGATTCACCGCCAGGACGGTTTCACCAATTTCAAGGTGGCAGCCCAGGATTTGCAGCGAGGAAGTGTAAAAATCCTCACTGATAGCACTCTGGACGAGTCGCCTACTGTTGCGCCCAACGGCACCATGGTAATCTACGCCACCCGCCAGCAGGGCCGGGGAGTCTTGATGCTCGTGTCCATTAATGGACGCGTAAGGCTCCCGCTTCCTACCGCACAAGGCGAAGTCAGAGAACCTTCCTGGTCCCCTTACCTGAACTGACGCGGCGCTTTACGTTTTACTTAACACACTGGGGTTCATTAGGAGTTTCACGATGGAAATGCTGAAGTTTGGTAAATTTGCTGCGCTGGCTCTGGCCATGGCTGTAGCTGTAGGTTGCTCGTCCAAAGGCGGCGACAACGCCGGTGAAGGCGCTGTTGATCCAAACGCTGGTTACGGCGCTAACACTGGTGCTGTTGACGGCTCCCTGAGCGAAGAAGCTGCTCTGCGCGCAATCACCACCTTCTACTTCGAATACGACAGCTCGGACCTGAAGCCAGAAGCCATGCGCTCCCTGGACGTTCACGCCAAAGACCTGAAAGCAAACGGCGCTCGCGTTGTTCTGGAAGGCAACACCGACGAACGTGGTACTCGTGAGTACAACATGGCACTGGGCGAGCGTCGTGCGAAAGCCGTTCAGCGCTACCTGGTACTGCAAGGTGTTTCCCCAGCTCAGCTGGAACTGGTTTCCTACGGCGAAGAGCGTCCAGTTGCTACCGGCAACGACGAGCAGTCCTGGGCTCAAAACCGTCGCGTCGAACTGCGTAAGTAATTCGATATGCGAACGTGCCTTCGTGCTGTAACTGTATTGGCTCTCAGCCTCGCTCCGCTTGCGGTGTGGGCTGCGGTTCCTGTGGTCGATAATGACTCCGGCTATAACAATAGCGGGAGTAGTACTCCGCCAGCCGGTTACGGTACGAACGGCGCCTATGCCGGGGGAGGGGCTGCGGCTCCTGCCTCGGCACAGGGCATGCTGTTCAACCAGCTGCAACAAATGCAGGATCAGATTTCGCGTCAGCAAGGCGTGATTGAAGAACTGCAAAATCAGGTTTCGCGCATGAAGCAGGAATCCCTGGAGCGATACCAGGATCTTGATCGGCGCATAGGGAACGGCGTTGCACCAGCCGCGACTCCCGAGAATTCTCCAGCCGGTGGCGACTTGAACGCCACCGGTGCAGCCGCCGGCGCAGGTGCGGGAGCGGCTGCCGCTCAAGCCCCGGCAGCAGGCAGCGAACCCGCTGATCCGGCCAAGGAAAAACTGTACTACGATGCAGCCTTCGACCTGATCAAAGCCAAGGATTTCGACAAGGCCAGCCAGGCTTTCAGCGCTTTCCTGCGCAAGTACCCCAACAGCCAGTACGCCGGCAATGCCCAGTACTGGTTGGGCGAAGTGAACCTGGCCAAAGGTGATCTGCAAGGTGCGGGTCAGGCTTTCGCCAAGGTTTCCCAGCTTTATCCCAAGCACAACAAAGTGCCTGACTCGCTGTACAAGCTGGCTGACGTAGAACGCCGCCTGGGTCATCCCGACAAGGTCAAAGGCATTTTGCAACAGGTTGTGTCTCAATACCCGGGCACTTCCGCCGCTCAGTTGGCCCAACGTGATTTGCAGCGCATGTAACGCGGCTTGACCCGATTGGAAGAAACCCGCGCTTGTCGCGGGTTTTTTCGTTAGAATTCACGCCCTTTTTATGAAACACGCTTTTTGGGATCTGCGCGTTGGCGGGGTTCCTTGAAGTGCCTGACGGAGGCGGACAGCCTGTTTAGCTGTTACGCCCGTGGCGACTATGCAAGACACATTGAGAATCACCGAAGTTTTCTACTCGTTGCAGGGGGAAACGCGGACTGCCGGGCTGCCCACTGTTTTCGTGCGCCTGACCGGTTGCCCTTTGCGTTGCCAGTACTGCGACAGCGCCTACGCGTTTTCCGGCGGAACCGTGCGCACCCTCGACGACATCCTCGAACAGGTCGCCGGCTTTCGCCCGCGCTACGTGTGCGTCACGGGTGGTGAGCCTTTGGCCCAACCGAACGCCATCCCATTGCTCAAGCAGTTGTGCGACGCCGGTTACGAGGTGTCACTGGAAACCAGTGGCGCACTGGACATCTCGGCGGTCGATCCTCGTGTCAGTCGCGTGGTCGACCTCAAGACTCCGGATTCGAAGGAAGCACACCGCAATCGCTACGAGAATATCGAACTGCTTACACCCAACGACCAGGTGAAGTTTGTCATTTGCTCGCGGGAAGACTATGACTGGGCAGTGTCCAAGCTGATCCAGTACGGTCTGGAGCGGCGCGCTGGCGAGGTGCTGTTTTCGCCAAGTCACCATGACCTGAATGCACGGGACCTGGCTGATTGGGTGGTTGCAGACAACCTGCCGGTCCGTTTGCAATTGCAGCTGCATAAATATCTTTGGAATGACGAGCCGGGGCGCTGAGATGACTGAACAAACCAATACTGCGGAAAAACGTGCGGTCATCCTGCTGTCCGGCGGACTCGACTCGGCAACGGTCGTGGCCATGGCCCGGGCACAGGGCTACGCGTGCTACACCATGAGCTTCGACTACGGCCAACGCTCCCACGCGGAACTGCACGCCGCCGAGCGCGTCGCTCGCGACCTGGGCGTGATCGAGCACAAGGTCATCGGTTTGAACCTGAACGGCATGGGCGGCTCGGCGTTGACCGACACCAGCATCGACATCCCGGAAGAGGCAGGTGAGGGCATTCCCGTGACCTACGTGCCTGCGCGCAACACGGTGTTTCTGTCTCTCGCCCTGGGCTGGGCCGAGGTGCTCGGCGCCCGTGACATCTTCATTGGCGTGAACGCCGTGGATTACTCCGGCTACCCGGACTGCCGCCCGGAGTTCGTCGAGTCTTTCGAGCGCATGGCCAACCTGGCGACCAAGGCCGGTGTCGAAGGCAATGGTTTCCGCATCCAGGCACCGTTGCAGAACATGAGCAAGGCACAAATCGTCGAGACGGGTGTGAAGCTCGGCGTGGATTACGGGTTGACCGTTTCCTGCTATCAAGCCGATAACAGTGGGCGTGCGTGCGGTAAATGCGACAGCTGCCGACTGCGTGCAGAAGGCTTCGCAGCGGCCGGAATCAGCGATCCAACACCCTATTTTTAAGTTTTTTTAAATAAGGTGTTGAATAACCTATAAAAATCAGTATTATACGCGCCACCACACAGCGGGTCGTTAGCTCAGTTGGTAGAGCAGTTGGCTTTTAACCAATTGGTCGTAGGTTCGAATCCCACACGACCCACCATTTTTAGCAGTTTTAAAAGTCTGGAAGGCCCACGAAGGTGAGGATTTCCGGATTTTTTTTTGCCTGCGATTCAGGGAGTTGCCCCTCCGGGACTGCGCCGCATGACGCGGGTCAGAAGGGCCTTTTGCATCGACCGGATATTCTGTAGCCTTGCCCAGCTTCACCGTGCCTGATGCATACCCACTTTCCCGGCGGTGCCCTTTAGGGTCCGGAGCCGGGTGTATACTCGACTTTCGCGCGAATGCGCCTGCAGGTCTTGCGAATATGACGCAGATTTCCGAACGCCTTCTGGTACAAGCCCACCTCGATGCCAAGCAGCCCAAGCCGCTGAGCACCGAAGAAGAGGCCTACTACCGTGCCGCCATCGCTGCCGAGCTCAAGGCTCAGGACGCTGTACTGGTGGCCCATTTCTATTGTGATCCGATCATTCAGGCCTTGGCTGAAGAAACCGGCGGCTGTGTTTCCGACTCGCTGGAGATGGCGCGCTTCGGCAATGCCCATCCGGCCAAGACCGTCGTGGTCGCCGGGGTGAAGTTCATGGGCGAAACGGCCAAGATCCTCAACCCCGAGAAGCGCGTGCTGATGCCGACTCTGGAGGCCACCTGCTCGCTGGACCTGGGTTGCCCGGTGGATGAGTTCTCGGCGTTCTGTGATCAGCACCCGGAACGCACCGTGGTCGTTTATGCCAACACCTCAGCGGCCGTCAAGGCGAGGGCGGATTGGGTCGTGACGTCCAGCTGTGCGCTGGAGATCGTCGAAAGCCTGATGGATAACGGCGAAACGATCATCTGGGGGCCGGACAAGCATCTGGGCACCTACATCCAACGCAAGACCGGTGCGGACATGTTGTTGTGGGACGGTGCCTGTATCGTTCATGAGGAGTTCAAGTCCAAGCAACTTGAAGACATGAAGGCGTTGTATCCGGACGCAGCCATTCTGGTGCACCCCGAATCACCGACTTCCGTGATCGAGCTGGCGGACGCCGTGGGCTCGACCAGTCAACTGATCGCAGCGGCGCAAACCCTGCCGAACAAGACGCTGATCGTCGCCACGGATCGTGGCATTTTCTACAAGATGCAGCAGCTGTGCCCGGACAAGGTGTTTATCGAAGCACCAACGGCCGGTAACGGCGCCGCGTGCCGCAGTTGCGCGCATTGCCCGTGGATGGCAATGAACACCCTGGAACGCACGCTCAAGTGCCTGAAGGAAGGCACCAACGAGATCTTTGTCGACCCGGCGCTGATTCCCCAGGCGATTCGTCCGCTCAAGCGCATGCTCGATTTCACCCAGGCGGCCCGGATGAAGCTGGCGGGAAACGCCTGACACCGCCTCGCGAGCAAGGGAAGCGCAGTCCCCTGTAGGAGCGAGTTTACTCGCGATGGTAGTCCAGACACCGCGGGCATCCAGGCCGCACGCGGTATCGTTGGCGATCATCGCGGGCAAGCCCGCTCCTACAGGTCACTCTTTTTCTTCTTCGGAATCCGCACCAACTCAGTGCCTGAATAGATGTCATGCCAGCTGCGCTTCTGCTTGTCGAACAGCGACCAGACAAATCCCAGCCCTACGCACAGCCACGATGCGATCGACACAATAAAGCGCAGCAGCGCCTGCCACAGGCTGATGGACGAGCCGTCGGCGTTCTGTACGCGGATGCACCACACCTGCATGCCCAGGGTCTGGCCGGTCATGGTCCAGAACTTGGCGAAGAAGCCGAACAATACAAAAAACAGCACTGTCGACAGCAGTGGATCGCCATCCAGCGCGCCCGCTTCTGTGAGAGTGCGCATCCGGTCTTCGCCGATGATCGCCATCTGGATCATCTTGTAGACGCCGCTGGTCACGATCAGCAGGGCGGTGCACAGCAGGAAGTCATAGAACATCGCTGCCAGGCGGCGACCCAGGGTCGCGGCGGGGAACTCGCCCTGTGGTTTGAGCTGGTGTTTGGACATGCCAGGGGTCTCAAGAAAAAGAAGCCCATTTTACGGATTTACGCGCACAAAAAAGCCCCTGATGTCAGCATCAGGGGCTTTTTCGTTACGAAGATCAGGCTTCTGCTTGAACTTCGTCAGCCTGCATGCCTTTCTGGCCTTGCACGGCGATGAAGGTCACTTTCTGGCCTTCTTTCAGGCTCTTGAAGCCGTTGCCCTGAATAGCGCGGAAATGCACAAACAGATCCGGACCGCTTTCTGGAGTGATAAAACCAAAACCTTTCTCGTCGTTAAACCACTTGACGGTACCGCTCTGACGTTGGGACATTTCTTATTTCCTTTGACGCTAAATTAATGACAGCCTCCTTCTCATGAAAGAGTACTGGAGCTGGTTGCAGGAGAGTAAGAAGACGTCGAACGGGATGTAGCTAACTTGTAGGCTACTGCCCAGGTCACGATTCCAAGCGACCCATGCAAACACAGTGAACAAACTCTACGCCAACTATGGGAGAAAAAACAAGCCCTTGTTAGAGGCCCGTATTTGCTCGGGTTGATGACGTTAGTCGGTCCACTAGAGCATTCTTATTCGATCATGTTGTTCACTCGTTTTCGATCGTTATAAGCAACGTTCATAAACGAAGGTAATAATCGAATAATGCACTGTTTTATGGCGGTTGCGTTACACATTAGTGCACTGTTAACGCAACCGCGTTACTTATAGAAACAGTCAATCAGCCACGATAGTAGCGTTGTGGCACGAATGGCATTTTGCTTACAAGCAAAGACACCTTTTTCCCACGTACGATTGCCCAGACGGGCGTGTCGATGGCGACGTAGGCGCTATCGAGGTAACCCATGGCCAGGGGAGCGCCCAGGGTCGGGCCGAAGCCACCGCTGCACACGCGGCCGATGATGTCGCCAGCTTCGTTGACGATTTCTGCGCCTTCTCGCACGGGCGTACGTTCCTGTGGCAACAGGCCTACACGTTTGCGACTGACGCCGGACTGCTGTTGCGCAAATATTGTATCGGCGCCCGGGAAACCACCGGCACGAGCGCCATCGGCGCGACGTGGCTTGGAGATGGCCCACAACAGGCTCGCTTCGATCGGGCTGGTGTCGGTGTTCATGTCATGGCCGTAGAGGCACAGGCCTGCTTCCAGGCGTAACGAGTCGCGTGCGCCAAGGCCGATGGCTTCGACTTCCGGCTCGGCGAGCAGGGCGCGGGCCAAGGCTTCGGCGCTGGCAGCCGGCACGGAGATTTCGAAACCGTCTTCACCGGTGTAACCCGAACGGCTGACAAAGCAGTCCACGCCCAGCAGTTTCACCCGGGTGAATTGCATGAACGTCATGTTTGCCACTTCCGGCGCGAGGCGTGCGAGCACGGTGACGGCGGCCGGGCCCTGCAGCGCCAGCAATGCACGCTCTTCGAACAGCGGTTCGACGGTGCATTGCTCGCCGATATGTTTGCGCAGGTGCGCCAGGTCCTGATCCTTGCACGCGGCGTTGACCACCAGGAAGAGCTCGTCGTTACCGAGGTTGGCAACCATCAGGTCGTCGAGAATGCCGCCGGTTTCGTTGGTGAACATGGCATAACGCTGCATGCCTACCGGCAAATCGATGATGTCCACCGGCACCAGGGTTTCCAGGGCCTTGGCGGCATTGGCGCCGGTCAGGCGAATCTGACCCATGTGCGAAACATCGAACAGCCCAGCCTGATCACGAGTGTGCTGATGCTCCTTCATCACGCCCAGCGGGTACTGCACTGGCATGTCGTAGCCAGCGAACGGCACCATGCGGGCGCCGAGTTCGATGTGCAGCGCGTGCAACGGGGTTTTCAACAATTGTTCGGTGGACATATCCAGCTCCTGAAAGTCGTGCGGATGCGTGCATCAGCACTCGATAATGTTGACCGCCAAACCGCCACGGGCGGTTTCCTTGTATTTGCTTTTCATGTCGGCGCCAGTCTGGCGCATGGTGCGGATGACCTTGTCGAGCGAGACGAAATGTTGTCCGTCGCCGCGCATGGCCATGCGTACCGCGTTGATGGCCTTGACCGAACCCATGGCGTTGCGCTCGATGCAGGGCACCTGCACCAACCCGCCAATGGGGTCGCAGGTCAGGCCGAGGTTGTGTTCCATGCCGATTTCGGCGGCGTTTTCCACTTGCTGCACGGTGCCGCCGAGCACTTCGCAAAGCGCTCCGGCCGCCATCGAGCAGGCCACGCCGACTTCACCCTGGCAGCCCACCTCGGCGCCGGAGATCGAAGCGTTTTCCTTGTAGAGGATGCCGATGGCAGCCGCCGTCAGCAGGAAACGCACGACGCCGTCTTCGTTGGCACCGGGGATGAAGCGCATGTAGTAATGCAGCACCGCCGGGACGATACCCGCCGCACCATTCGTGGGGGCGGTCACGACGCGTCCGCCGTTGGCGTTTTCTTCGTTGACCGCCAGGGCGTACAGGTTGACCCAGTCCAGCACAGACAACGGATCGCGCAACGACGACTCCGGGTTCTTGCACAGTTGCCGGTGCAGCGCTGCCGCCCGGCGTTTGACCTTCAATCCGCCTTGCAGGATGCCTTCGTTGCGGCAACCCGCGTCAACGCAATCCTGCATGACCTGCCAGATTTTCAGCAGCCCGGCACGGGTTTCCGCTTCCGGGCGCCAGGCGCTCTCGTTGGTCAGCATCACCTGGCTGATCGACAGTCCATAGGTGGTGCAATGTCCCAGCAGATCCTTGGCGCTCTTGAACGGAAACGTGAGCGCGGTGGCATCTTCGACGATACGGTCGGCGCCGGCGGCGTCTTCATCGACGACAAAACCGCCGCCCACCGAGTAGTACTCACGGCTGCGGATCTGCAGGCCCGCAGCGTCGAAGGCGCGAAAAATCATGCCATTGGGGTGATACGCCAATGGTTTGCGGATCATCGCCAGGTGTTCTTTCTCGTTGAAGGCGATGGAGTGTTCGCCGAGCAGGTTCAGGCGACCGTTGCCACGAATCTCCTGGAGGCGTGCGGCAACGGTTTCGGTGTTCACGGTATCCGGGTGTTCACCTTCCAGGCCCAGCAACACGGCCTTGTCACTGCCGTGGCCCTTGCCCGTGGCGCCGAGTGAGCCGTAGAGCTCGACCTTGACACAGGTGGTGGTGGCCAGCAGATCGTCACGGCGCAAGCCTTCAGCGAAGCGGGCAGCGGCACGCATCGGGCCGACGGTGTGGGAACTGGAAGGACCGATGCCAATCTTGAACAGGTCGAACACGCTTAAAGACATGGGCGGCTCCCGTGGAGCAGTTGGAAGCGGCAAGCTTCAAGCGGCAAGCCAGAGCAATTTGCTTTTGACTTGTCGCTTCAGGCTTGCCGCTAGGGGCTTGAAGCTTATAGCTGTTTCAAGTTGGAAGCGGCGAGCTTCAAGCGGCAAGCCACAGCAGTTTGCTGTTAAGGCTTGCAGCTTGGGGCTCGAAGCTCTTAGCTGCTTCTGTTCAAGCGTAGCTTTCGATCGACGGGCAAGCGCACACCAGGTTGCGATCGCCGAAGACGTTGTCGACGCGACCGACCGGCGGCCAGTATTTGCCTTCGATCAGCGACGCAACCGGGTACACCGCTTGCTCGCGGCTGTACGGATGCGACCACTCGCCGACCAACTCCTGTGCGGTATGCGGGGCGTTTTTCAGCGGGTTGTCGTCCTTGTCCAGCGTGCCGTTTTCCACCGCGCGGATTTCTTCACGGATGCGGATCATGGCGTCACAGAAGCGGTCCAGTTCTTCCCTGGATTCACTTTCGGTCGGCTCGATCATCAGCGTGCCCGCCACCGGGAACGACATGGTTGGGGCGTGGAAGCCGAAGTCGATCAGGCGCTTGGCCACGTCATCGACGCTGATGCCGCTGCTGTCCTTGAGCGGGCGCAGGTCGAGGATGCATTCGTGCGCCACCAGGCCGTTGCTGCCGGTGTACAGCACCGGGTAGTGCTCTTCGAGGCGACGGGAGATGTAGTTGGCATTGAGGATGGCCAACTGCGAGGCGCGTTTGAGGCCGGCGCCGCCCATCATGCGAATGTACATCCAGGTGATCGGCAGGATACTCGCGCTGCCGAACGGCGCCGCGCAGACCGCGCCTTCCTTGCGTGCCATCTGGGCGTGGCCCGGCAGGAACGGCGCCAGGTGCGATTTCACGCCAATTGGGCCGACGCCCGGGCCGCCACCGCCGTGGGGAATGCAGAAAGTCTTGTGCAGGTTCAGGTGCGATACGTCACCGCCGAACTTGCCCGGTGCGCAGAGGCCGACCATGGCGTTCATGTTGGCGCCGTCGATATACACCTGGCCGCCGTTGTCATGAATGATGCCGCAGATTTCGCGGATGCCTTCTTCGAACACGCCGTGTGTCGACGGGTAAGTGATCATCAGCGCGGCGAGGTGTTCGCGGTGCTCGATGGCTTTGGCGCGCAAGTCTTCGATGTCGACGTTGCCGCGCGCATCGCAGGCGGTGACCACGACACGCATGCCGGCCATCTGGGCGGTGGCCGGGTTGGTGCCGTGGGCGGACGACGGGATCAGGCAGATGTCGCGGCGGTCTTCGCCACGGCTCTGATGATAGGCGCGAATCGCCAGGAGGCCGGCGTATTCGCCTTGCGAACCGGCGTTGGGTTGCAGCGAGATCGAGTCGTAGCCGGTGGCGGCGCAGAGCATCGCTTCCAGCTCATCGGTCAACTGCTGATAACCGGCGCTTTGCTCGGCCGGGGCGAACGGGTGCAGGGCGCCGAACTCAGCCCAGGTCACCGGAATCATTTCGCTGGCGGCGTTGAGTTTCATGGTGCACGAACCCAACGGGATCATGGTGCGATCCAGGGCCAGGTCCTTGTCGGCGAGCTTGCGCAGGTAGCGCATCAGCTCGGTTTCCGAGTGATAACGGTTGAACACCGGGTGGCTGAGGATCGGCGACTGGCGAACCAGCGTCGCCGGGATAGTGCCCTGGACCGAGGCGGCGAGGGCGGCGAAGTCAGGCAGCGCCTTGCCTTCGGCCAGCAGGGCCCACAGGGCTTCAACATCGGCCTGGGTGCTGGTCTCGTCCAGGGACAGGCCCAGGCGTTCGGCATCGACCACGCGCAGGTTGATCTGCTGGGCGTGCGCCTTGTCGTGCAGCTTGGCGGTGTTCGCGCCGGTCTTGAGGGTCAGCGTATCGAAGAAATGTTCCTGCTCGACGCTCAAGCCCAAGGTTTTCAGGCCCTTGGCCAGAATCGCAGTCAGTTGGTGAATGCGACGGGCAATCTGCGTCAGGCCTTTGGGGCCATGGTAGACGGCGTACATGCTGGCGATGTTGGCCAGCAGCACTTGTGCGGTGCAGATGTTGCTGGTGGCTTTCTCGCGACGGATGTGTTGTTCGCGGGTCTGCATGGCCAGGCGTAGGGCCGGCTTACCGAAACGGTCCACGGAAACACCGACCAGACGGCCCGGCATGTCGCGCTTGAACGCGTCCTTGGTGGAGAAGTACGCCGCGTGCGGGCCACCGAAGCCCAGCGGTACGCCGAAGCGCTGGGCGCTGCCGATGGCCACGTCGGCGCCGAATTCGCCCGGCGGGGTCAGTACGGTCAGGGCCAGCAGGTCGGCCGCCACCGCAACCAGAGCATTGGCGGCGTGGAAGCGCTCGGTCAGTTCGCGGTAGTCGAACACATCACCGTTGCTTGCCGGGTATTGCAGCAGCGCGCCGAAGAAGGGCGTCACGTCACTCAGTTCACGCTCATCGCCCACCACGACGTCGATGCCCAGTGGCTCGGCACGAGTGCGCAGCACGTCGAGGGTTTGCGGGTGGCAATGGGCAGAGGCGAAGAATTTGTGGCTGCCCTTGTTCTTGCTCAGGCGCTTGCAGAAGGTCATGGCTTCGGCGGCGGCGGTGGCTTCGTCGAGCAAGGAGGCGTTGGCGATCGGCAGGCCGGTCAGGTCGCTGATCAGGGTCTGGAAGTTCAGCAGTGCTTCGAGACGGCCCTGGGAAATTTCCGGCTGGTACGGGGTGTAGGCGGTGTACCAGGCCGGGTTTTCCAGCAGGTTGCGCAGGATCGGCGCCGGTGTGTGGGTGCCGTAGTAACCCTGGCCGATATAGGTCTTGAACAGTTGGTTTTTGCCGGCGATGCCCTTGATCATCGCCAGGGCGTCGGCTTCGCTGAGGCCATCATCCATGCCGAGCACGCTGGTGCCTTTGATGCTTTCCGGGATCACGCTGGCGCTCAGGGCTTCGAGCGAGTCGAAACCGAGGCTGTTGAGCATGGCCTGCTCATCGCCGGAACGTGGACCGATATGGCGGGCGATGAATTCGTTGGCGGTGCTGAGGTTTACTTGAGTCATGTGCGGGCTCCTCAGGCTTCGGCGTTGGCTTTGATCAGGCGGTCGTAGGCGTCCTGATCCAGTAGTTTGTCGACAGCCGCAGCGTCGGCGGGCTGGAAGCGGAAGAACCAGCCTTCGCCCAGTGGATCTTCGTTGACCAGTTCCGGGCTGCTTTCCAGCGCCGGGTTGACTTCCAGCACTTCGCCGTCGAGTGGCATGTACACGCCGCTGGCGGCTTTCACCGATTCCACGGTGGCGGCTTCGGCGCCTTTTTCATAGGCCTGCAGTTCGGGCAGTTGAACGAAAACCACGTCGCCCAAGGCGTTCTGGGCGAAAGCCGTGATACCGACGGTGACGCTGCCATCCGCTTCGGCACGCAGCCATTCGTGATCTTCAGTAAAACGCAACTCGCTCATGGAAACTCCTAGGGGCCAGACTCGTCTGGTGGACGCGATGGAAAGGCTTCGGACTAAAGCCCTGCTTTTAATAAGGGTGATACTTAGCAAAAACGCGGCCAATGTTGTTTTTTCTATGAAAAACAACAAGTTACATATAGGTCTGGTGCACGGGGGGTGTTGGGGTGTAGCGAAATCGCTACAGGCAGACGTGTAGAAAAAAGCCGAGGGGGATCAAAGCCTTGCACGGCGCTGATCAGGGAGGTGTGTAGCGATATCGTTCCGCTGTAGCGCTTTCAGTACAGTGGAGGTCGTTTTTGGTATGGGTTTGAGGATTTACTCGGCCTTTGTGAGAGCGGGCTTGCTCGCGAAGACGGTGTGTCAGGCAATTTTTTTATACCTGACAAACAGCAATCGCGGGCAAGCCCGCTCCTACAGTGCACGGTGTATGCCTTCAAGCTTTATTGGGAATCCCATACTTGCGCAGCCGATGCGCAATGGCCGTGTGGGAGGTTTGCAAGCGGCTGGCGAGTTGGCGGGTGGAGGGGTAGCTGACGTAGAGTTTTTCCAGCAGGGACTTTTCGAATTCTTCCATGGCCTGCTCCAGGCTTTCGACGTCGCTGTCGCTCTGGCGGGCCACGGATGTGCCGGCGATGTCGAGGTCGCCGATGTCCACCAGGCTGCTTTCGCAGATCGCGGCGGCGCGGAAGATCACGTTCTGCAATTGCCGCACATTGCCCGGCCAGCGATTACCCAGCAGCGCGGGGTAGGTGCCCGGCGCCAGACGGCACACCGGGCGCTGGATCTGGGCGCAAGCCTGCTGCATGAAGTAACGGGCCAGCAGCAGAATGTCCTGGCCACGCTCGCGCAACGGCGGGACTTCGACATTCAGCACATTGAGGCGGTAGAACAGGTCTTCGCGGAAGGTGCCTTCGGCAACCATCTTTTCCAGGTCGCGGTGGGTGGCGCTGAGAATGCGCACATTGACCTTGACCTCGCGATCGCCACCGACCCGGCGGAAGCTGCCGTCATTGAGAAAACGCAGCAGTTTGGCCTGCAAGTACGGCGACATCTCGCCGATCTCATCGAGAAACACCGTGCCCTGGTTCGCCAGTTCCATCAACCCCGGTTTGCCGCCGCGTTGCGCGCCGGTAAAGGCACCGGGGGCATAGCCGAACAGCTCGCTTTCGGCGAGGTTCTCCGGCAATGCCGCGCAGTTCAATGCGAGGAAAGGCGCACTGTACCGGGCGCTGATCGCGTGACAGGCGCGCGCCACCAGTTCCTTGCCGGTGCCGGTTTCGCCCTGGATCAACAACGGCGCGTCAAGCGCCGCCACCCGTTGGGCGCGAGCCTTGAGTGTGCGAATCGCCGGGGATTCGCCAATCAGTGCATCGAACCCTTCGGCATGATCGTGGTGCAGCGCGGAAAGCTGTTCGCCGATGCGGTTCGGCGGGTAGAGCGTCAACAGGGCGCCGGCGTCGGTGATCGGCGTGGCGTCCAGCAACAACGTCTGGCCGTTGAGCGTGATCTCGCGCAGGGGCAGGCGAAAGCCTTGCTCCAGCAGCGTGTCGAGCAGCGCGGGATCGGCAAACAGCTCGGCCACGCTTAGCCCGGCTGGCTCACGGCCGTACAGGGCGATCAGCGCAGGGTTGGCCAGCAGTACCTTGCCGGCACTGTCCAACGCCAGCACCGGATCGGTCATCGCGGCCAGCAAGGCATCGAGTTGCAAGTGGCGTCGCTGACCGGGGAGGATGTCGACCACCGTCATTGCCTGCACGCCACGCACGCTGAGCAGCGCGTCACGCAGTTCTTCGAGCACCTCTGGACTCAGGGTCGGGGCGTCGATGTAGACGTTGGGTGGGACCATTTCCACCGCATCCAGGTTGAGATTGCGCCCACCGAGCAGAGCCAGGACTTCCTGGGTGATGCCGACGCGGTCGATGAAACTGACGTGGATACGCATGGGGCGCTACTGGATTCTGCAATGCGAAGGGTGGCAAGTATGCCTTGGGGCGGGGGATTGGTGAAATGTTGTCGAGTTTCAGAGAGAGCCCCCCTGTAGGAGCGAGCATGCTCGCGATGGACTCAGGAACGACGCTGGTTAATGACAGCCAGCGTCATCGTTGACGACCATCGCGAGCATGCTCGCTCCTACAGGGGGACCAAAGTCGTTTTGAGGGGTTACTCCAGATGCTCGGGTTTCACCGGGTCTCCGGATTTCATGTTCAGTTGCAGCCGAACATCTTCGAACATCTGGTCGTAGTGCTTGTGGATCGAGCCGATATTGCTGTGGGTCTTTGGAATTCCATACTTCTCGGCAATTTTCGTTACGTTGCTGGCAAAGTTGTAAGCCTGGTCCTTGGGCAGAAAAAACGATTCCTTCATGTCCTTGCCCTGCATGCTGCCATGCAAAGTGAACGTCATTCCCTTGCCTTCCTTCGGGTGCTGCGTGACTTCATAGTCAATGTGCAGGTTGTAGCTGACATCATCACGCGTCAGCGCATGACGCTCGATGTGCAGATGACCCGGCTCGAACTTCGCCATTGTCGGTTCCCCTTATATGTAAGTTATCCCGGGCTTCGCCGTGCTGATGCGCGTGCCGGCCGTGCCCTTGACGATTTCTTCGATGTCCGCCAGTGAACCGATCACCGCCGTTTTCCCAGTATGGCGCGCAAACTCGCAGGCTGCCTGAACCTTTGGTCCCATGGAGCCGGCGGCGAAGCCCAGTTTTTCCATTTCGTCCGGATGAGCGTAGCTGATGGATTTCTGGGTGGGTTTGCCGAAGTCGATGTAGGCCGCGTTGACATCCGTGGCGATCACCAACAGATCACTTTCCAGCTGTTCGGCCAGCAGCGCCGAGCACAGGTCCTTGTCGATCACCGCTTCCACGCCCTGCAGCTTGCTATTGGGGCCGTACATGGTCGGGATGCCGCCGCCGCCGGCGCAGATGACGATGCTGCCTTTTTCCAGCAGCCACTTGATCGGGCGGATTTCAAAGATGCGCTTAGGCCTGGGGCTGGCCACCACACGGCGGAACTTGTCGCCATCCGGGGCAATTGCCCAGCCTTTTTCGGCCGCTAGTTTTTCTGCCTCGGCCTTGGCGTACACCGGGCCGATGGGTTTGGTCGGGTTCTGGAAGGCCGGGTCGTCGGCGTCGACTTCGACCTGGGTCAGCAAGGTGGCGAAGGGCACTTCGAAGTCCAGCAGGTTGCCCAGTTCCTGTTCGATGATGTAGCCGATCATGCCTTCGGTCTCGGCGCCGAGCACGTCCAGCGGATACGGTGAGACCGAGGTGTAGGCGGCCGCCTGCAGCGACAGCAGGCCGACCTGAGGGCCGTTGCCGTGGGCGATGACCAGTTGATTGCCAGGGTGGATCTTGGCGATCTGCTCGGTGGCGATGCGGATGTTGGCACGCTGGTTGTCAGCGGTCATGGGCTCACCGCGGCGGAGCAGGGCGTTACCGCCCAGAGCTACGACGATACGCATAATGCAGTCCTTCTAAACAAAGAAATATGCGGCCTACCCCACCCCTTGTAGGAGCGGGCTTGCCCGCGATGGCATCGCTGCGGTGCCTCAGATGTACCGAGGTGCTGCCATCGCCGGCAAGCCAGCTCCTACAGGGGCCGGGTGAGTCCTTAGAGGTCAGCCAGGGTCGACACCAGAATCGCCTTGATCGTGTGCATGCGGTTTTCCGCTTGCTCGAAGGCGATGCAGGCCGGGGACTCGAAGACGTCATCGGTGACTTCGATACCGTTTTTGAGGTTCGGGTACTGCTCGGCAATCTGCTTGCCGACCTTGGTGTCGCTGTTGTGGAACGCCGGCAGGCAGTGCATGAACTTGGTGCGTGGGTTGCCGGTGGCTTTCATCAGGTCGGCGTTGACCTGGTAAGGCAGCAGTTGCTGGATACGCTCGGCCCAGGCTTCGACGGGCTCGCCCATCGACACCCAGACATCGGTATGGATGAAGTCCACTCCCTTGACCGCTGCTTTCGGGTCTTCGGTCAGGGTGATGCGCGCACCACTTTCTTCGGCGTACTTGTGGCAGCGCTCCACCAGGTCGTCATGGGGCCACAGGGCCTTGGGCGCGCAGATGCGCACGTCCATGCCGAGTTTGGCGCCAATCAGCAGCAGCGAGTTGCCCATGTTGTTTCGGGCGTCGCCCAGGTAGGCGTAGCTGATCTCGTGGATCGGCTTGTCGGCGTGCTCACGCATGGTCAGAACGTCGGCGATCATTTGCGTCGGGTGGTATTCGTCGGTCAGGCCGTTGAACACCGGTACCCCGGCGAACTTCGCCAGTTCCTCGACGATTTCCTGCTTGAAACCACGGTACTCGATGGCGTCATACATGCGCCCGAGCACGCGGGCGGTGTCCTTCATGCTTTCCTTGTGGCCGATTTGCGAAGAGTTGGGGTCGATGTAGGTGACGTTGGCACCCTGGTCATAGGCCGCGACTTCGAACGCGCAACGTGTGCGGGTCGAGGTTTTCTCGAAGATCAGCGCAATGTTGTTGCCCTTCAGGTGCTGCTGTTCGGTGCCGGTGTACTTGGCGCGCTTGAGGTCGCGGGACAGGTCGAGCAGGTAGCGCAATTCGCGAGGCGTGTGGTGTTCCAGGCTCAGCAGATTGCGGTTATGGATATTGAAAGCCATGGTGAGTCTCCCAGAAATTAGTAGTCGATCGGGTCACGGACGATTGGGCAGGTCATGCAGTGGCCGCCGCCACGGCCACGGCCCAGTTCGCCGGCGCTGATGGTGATGACTTCCACACCGGCCTTGCGCAGCAGGGTGTTGGTGTAGGTGTTGCGGTCGTAGCCGATCACCACGCCGGGCTCCACGGCGACCACGTTGTTGCCGTCGTCCCACTGTTCGCGTTCGGCGGCGAAGCTGTTGCCGCCGGTTTCCACGACACGAAGTGCTTTGAGATTGAGGGCTTTGGCCACCGTGTCGAGGAAGCTGGTTTCTTCACGACGGATATCGATGCTGCCGGGTTTGCTGTCATCAGGGCGCAAGGTGAAGGCGACGATCTGTTTCACCACTTCGGGGAAGATCGTCACCAGGTCGCGGTCGCAGAAGCTGAACACGGTGTCCAGGTGCATCGCCGCGCGGGACTTGGGCAGCCCGGCCACGATGACTTTTTCCACGGCCTTGTTTTTGAACAGGTTCAGTGCCAGTTGGCCAATGGCCTGGCGTGAGGAGCGTTCGCCCATGCCGATCAGGACGACGCCGTTGCCAATGGGCATCACGTCGCCGCCTTCGAGGGTAGAGCTGCCGTGGTCCTTATCCGGGTCGCCGTACCAGATTTCGAAGTCGGCGTTGGTGAACTGCGGGTGAAATTTGTAGATGGCGGTGGTCAGCAGGGTCTCCTGGCGTCGCGCTGGCCAGTACATCGGGTTCAGGGTCACGCCGCCGTAGATCCAGCACGTGGTGTCGCGGGTGAACTGGGTGTTGGGCAGCGGTGGCAGGATGAAGCTGGAGTGGCCGAGGAAGTCGCGGAACATCTGGATGGTCTTGCCACCGAAGGTGTCCGGCAAGTCATCGGCAGACACGCCGCCAATGAGGAATTCAGCGACCTTGCGCGGCTCCAGGCTTTGCAACCACGATTTGACTTCATTGATCAGGCCCAGGCCCACCGAGTCGGCCGTCACCTTGCGCTGCAGAATCCACTCCAGCGCTTCGGGCATGGCGACGATGTCGGTCAGCAGGTTGTGCATTTCCAGCACGTCTATCCCGCGTTCGCGCATCTTGGTAACGAAGTCGAAGTGGTCGCGCTTGGCTTGGGCTACCCACAGCACATCATCGAAAAGCAGTTCATCGCAGTTGTTCGGGGTCAGCCGCTGGTGGGCCAGGCCTGGGGAGCAAACCATGACTTTGCGCAGTTTCCCGGCTTCGGAATGCACGCCGTACTTAACTTTTTCCGTGGTCATTTCAGTGATCCTCCAGATGACAGAACAATCGTTACAGAGTCAGGAAGCCGTCATACAGCCCGTAAGCCGCCACCAGGGCGCCCACGACAACCGCAGCGAAAATCAGCTTCTCGACGTTGGTGAAAACCGGTTTGTTGAGTTCAAGCTTCGCCTTGGCGAACAGAATCGCGCCGGGCGCGTAGAGCAGGGCTGACAACAGCAGGTATTTGACCCCGCCGGCATAGATCAGCCAGACCGCATAGAGCAGCGCGACCGCTCCGATGAACAGGTCCTTGGAACGATCACGAGCGTCGTTCTCGTAGCTTTCGCCGCGCACCGCCAGCAACAGTGCATAAGCCGCCGACCAGAGGTAAGGCACCAGGATCATTGAGGTGGCGAGGTAGATCAGCGACAGGTAGGTACTGGCCGAAAACAGGGTGATGATCAGGAACAGCTGGACCATGGCGTTGGTCAGCCACAAGGCGTTTACCGGCACGTGGTTGGCGTTTTCCTTGCGCAGGAACTCCGGCATGGTGTGGTCTTTCGCGGCTGCGTACATGATCTCCGCACACAACAGCACCCACGACAGCAGCGCCCCCAGCAACGAGATGATCAGGCCGACGCTGATCAGCACCGCGCCCCAATGCCCGACCACGTGCTCCAACACCGCCGCCATCGATGGGTTTTGCAGTTTGGCCAGTTCCGGTTGGGTCATGATGCCCAGAGACAGTACGTTCACCAGCACCAGGAACAGCAGCACGGTGATAAAACCGATGACGGTGGCTTTACCGACGTCACTGCGTTTTTCCGCGCGGGCCGAGAAAATACTTGCGCCTTCAATGCCAATGAATACCCAGACGGTGACCAGCATCATGTTGCGCACCTGGTTCATCACACTGCCCAGGTCCGGATTTTTCACGCCCCAGATGTCAGCGGTGAAGATGTCCAGCTTGAAGGCGAAAATCGCGATCAGGACAAACAGCAGCAACGGCACAACCTTGGCGACGGTGGTCACCAGGTTGATGAACGCCGCTTCCTTGATCCCGCGCAGGACCAGAAAGTGCACGGCCCACAGCAGTACGGAAGCGCCAATCACTGCCGCGACCGTGTTGCCCTCGCCGAATATCGGGAAGAAATACCCCAGGGTGCTGAACAACAGCACGAAGTAGCCGACGTTGCCCAGCCAGGCACTGATCCAGTACCCCCAGGCCGAGGAGAAACCCATGTAATCGCCGAACCCAGCCTTGGCGTAGGCGTAGACCCCGCCATCCAGATCGGGTTTTCGATTGGCGAGCGTCTGAAACACGAAGGCGAGGGTCAGCATCCCGACGGCAGTGATCGCCCAACCAATCAATACGGCGCCGACGTCGGCACTGGCTGCCATGTTCTGCGGCAGGGAAAAGATACCGCCGCCAATCATCGAGCCAACCACCAAAGCAACAAGTGCACCAAGTTTTAGTTTTCCGGGGGCTTCAGACATTGCATGACTCCAGTGCAGGAGAAGAGAGACAACAGACTAATTCTGTTAGCAATTCAATCGGCTGACATAGATCAGTGCATGGGTACATTCCATTGTTTATGAAGCATTTATGGATCCTTCCAAGGCATGAGGATATCGCCGTAAACGCCCTGTCCAGAGGCCTCGGTCAGATAAAATAGAAATAAGCACTATTGCTGTGAACTTTTACGCTAGTTTGTTTTCGGCGTTACGCAAATTTTTCCGCTTGGTTTTTGGTGTGGAATCTTTTCGTGTGGAGAGACACACGCATTCGCACTTTGAAAAGGTGCGTATAGAATTATTGGCTATAAACAACATTGGCACTTTGGCGTTATTCAATAAACGTACTTACGCTGTAATAATTAATTGAAACCCACCGTGTAACGGTTAACGGGCGTGGTTATATCGCGGTCCGGTCGGAAAAATGGAGACGCAGGCATGACGCAACCGACGCAAAAGCTTCGCCTGAGTGCGCTGATCGCGCTGGTGGTGGGGTCGATGATTGGTGGGGGGATTTTTTCCCTGCCGCAGAACATGGCGGCGAGGGCCGATGTCGGAGCGATCCTGATCGGTTGGGCGATCACCGCCGTGGGCATGCTGACCCTCGCCTTCGTGTTCCAGACGCTGGCCAATCGCAAGCCCGAACTGGATTCCGGGGTCTACGCCTACGCCAAGGCCGGCTTCGGCGATTACATGGGGTTCTCATCGGCGTGGGGTTACTGGATCAGCGCCTGGCTGGGCAATGTCGGCTATTTCGTCCTGCTGTTCAGCACGCTGGGTTACTTCTTCCCGGTATTTGGCCAGGGCAATACGCCCATTGCCATCGGCTGCGCCTCGGCGTTGCTGTGGGCTGTGCATTTTTTGGTGATGCGCGGGATCAAGGAGGCGACCTTCATCAATCAAGTCACCACCGTAGCGAAGATCGTGCCGCTGATCATGTTCATCGTCATCGCTGCGATCGCTTTCAACGCCGATATTTTCACGGGTGACATCTGGGGCCGTAGCAACCCGGATCTCGGCGGCGTGATGGAGCAGGTGCGCAACATGATGCTGGTCACGGTGTTCGTGTTCATCGGCATCGAAGGCGCGAGCGTGTATTCGGCGCGGGCGGAAAAACGCTCGGACGTCGGGCGGGCCACTGTGATCGGCTTTCTGGGCGTGCTGGCGTTGCTGGTGCTGGTGAATGTGCTGTCGCTGGGCATCATGAAGCAGCCGGAGCTGGCCAACCTGCAAAACCCGTCCCTGGCGGCGGTGCTGGAACACATCGTCGGGCCCTGGGGAGCGTTGTTGATCAGTATTGGGCTGGCGATTTCCCTGCTCGGTGCGCTGCTGTCATGGGCGCTGCTGTGCGCCGAAATCCTCTTCGCCACCGCCAAGGACAAGACCATGCCGGCGTTCCTGAAAAAGGAAAACGCCAACCATGTGCCGGTCAATGCGTTGTGGCTGACCAACGTGATGATCCAGATATTCCTGCTGGTCACGCTGTTCTCTGCCGGCACCTACACCAGTCTGATCTACCTTGCGTCCTCGATGATCCTGGTGCCATACCTATGGTCGGCAGCGTATGCGGTGTTGTTGAGCGGGCGTGGCGAAACCTACGAGCACGCCTCGGCGGAGCGGACCAAGGACTTGATGATCGGCGGTATTGCCTTGGGTTACGCGGTGTGGCTGTTGTACGCCGGCGGGGTGAAATACCTGCTCCTGTCGGCGCTGTTATACGCGCCGGGGGTCATCCTGTTTGCCAAGGCCAAACATGAGCAGGGCGAGCCGTTGTTCACCCCCATTGAAAAAGGCATTTTCACCGGCGTGGTCATCGGCGCCGGGTTGGCGGCTTACGGTTTGTACAGCGGCTTGCTGAGCCTGTAAGGCTGAGGCCAGTAATCTGCTGACCCTCCCACAGTTGGTTGAGGCGAGTGATCACCACCACTGTGCGCGATGGGCACCCAATTCGCAGGCCGGGAGGGTCCATTGCAAGGGCGTGCCGGTGATCTTCAGCGGCACCTGCACGCGATGCGCTGGCCCCCACGCGGTCTGTTCGGTCACCAGGCCCTGATCGTTTTCGTCCTCGGCACGCAACGCCTCGTCGGGGCCGGCGCCATGCTCGACCAGCAGCTTCGCCGTGCGTGCCAGGGATAACCGAGCGAACCCGCCGTGGCCCTCGCTCAACCGCTTGGTCAGCAGAGTGATCGCCGCAGCGGCCATCAGATAGCCCGTCGCATGATCGAGCGCCTGCACGGGCAGCGGCACCGGTTTGTCGGCTTGTTTCCAGCGCTGGCCAGCCTCGGCAATGCCGCTGCTCATCTGAACCAGGCTGTCGAAGCCGCGACGGTTCTGCCAGGGGCCACTCCAGCCGTAGGCATTCAGGCAGACGTCGATCAGGCCGGGGGCAAGTGCCTGGCGTTCAGCCGGGCCGTAACCCAGGCG
Source organism: Pseudomonas sp. S2_C03 (assembly GCF_054668405.1). Taxonomy (NCBI): domain Bacteria; kingdom Pseudomonadati; phylum Pseudomonadota; class Gammaproteobacteria; order Pseudomonadales; family Pseudomonadaceae; genus Pseudomonas; species Pseudomonas sp. S2_C03. The sequence goes on from NZ_CP162766.1 coordinate 448,428, forward strand.
TTGCAGCGCATCGGTTCGGTAGCCGTGGAGCAGGATATCGGCGTCCTTGAGCAGACTTTCGAACAGCAGGCGATCAGCCTTGTCGTGCAGGTTCAAGCGCGTACTGCGTTTGCCGAGGGTGACTTCCGGCACCACGCCCGGTTCGTTCCAGTTTGGCGGGTCGATGCGCAGGACGTCGGCACCGAGGCCCGCGAGGAAACGACTGGCCACCGGACCTGCGAGTACGCGGGTCAAATCCAGCACCTTGACCCCGGCCAGCGGTCGCGCCACCGAACCCTGCCAGGGTTTGGCGTTTTGGCTGCGGTGTTCGACGAAGGCAATCAACGGCTCGGCGTTGACGGCCTGGCCTTGGGGGTGGGCCTGCCATTGCGCCCAACTACGCATCTCGGCGGCACAGCCTCCGGCAGCGACCACGGCCTGCTCCAGATCGGTTTTATTCCACTGGGCGACCTTGCTCGTCATCGCGGTGCGATCGGCGCAGGCGCCAAGCACGCTCTCGGCGGCCGCGCGGTGATGGGGCGCGTTGGTGTGCAGGCGAATCCAGCCGTCTCGGGTGGCATAGTCGCCGGCAATCGGGTCCCACAGCGGTGGCACACTCCAGCCGGTGGGGCGCAGTGAAGTGCCGAACCAGAACGAAGCCAGGCGTCGGTCAACTTCGACGTCGGGCAGGCGTCCGGTTTGCTGGTGCAGCAATTCGCTGACGGCTTGCCCAGCGGCGGCGATGCTGGCGCTGGCAAGGTCGGTAACGGCAAAGGCCGAGGGCAGGGCGCCACTGGCGGTGAGCGTAATCGCGGTGCTGGGCAAGCCAAGCGTGGCTTGAATGGACGTGAGTAAACCAGTCATCGAAGGCCCTCCGGGAGAGGGGTCGATCATAGTTGAAAAAAACTGCGGTTGAATGAAATCCACGATCCCCTCTGTAGGAGCGAGCATGCTCGCGATGCATAGTGTCAGCCGCCATCTCTACTGGCTGATCCACCGCATCGCGAGCATGCTCGCTCCTACAGGGGGGCGGTGTTCCTGGATTTGGGGTCAAACCCTGAACTGATCCATCAACTTCATCTGCTGGGTGGTCAGGGCATTGAGCTGGCTGCTGATTTGCGCCGACTCGGTGGCTTGGCCGGTCAGGGTCTCGGTAACGGCGCGGATTGCCGAGACGTTGCGGTTGACCTCTTCGGCCACGGCGCTTTGTTGCTCGGCCGCGCTGGCGATTTGCAGGTTCATTTCACTGATCACCGTCACGGCGTCGCTGATCTTGCCCAAGGCCTGCACGGCCTGCTGAATCTGCCCGGCGTTGCTGTGGGCCTGGGTCTGGCTCGAATGCATGGTGGCGACCACGCCTCGGGTGCCGCTCTGGATGCGCTCGATCACCAGGCGGATCTCCTCCACCGAATCCTGAGTCCGCTTGGCCAGGTTGCGCACCTCATCGGCCACCACCGCAAAGCCGCGACCGCTTTCGCCAGCGCGTGCCGCTTCGATCGCGGCGTTGAGAGCCAGGAGGTTAGTCTGCTCGGCGATACTGCGGATGACTTCCAGCACGGAACCGATCTGTTCACTGTTGACCGCCAGCGCCTCGACTTCCGTCACGGCCTTGCTGACTTCATCGGCCAGTTGGTTGATGTCGCGGGTGCTGCGCTCAATGATCGACATGCCGTCGCGAGCCGACTGGTCGGCGCCTTTGGCCGCGTTGGCGGCATTCGACGCACTGTTGGCGACTTCGTGGGCGGTGGCACTCATTTCGTTCGAGGCGGTGGCCACCTGATCGATCTCGCGGAACTGCACCTGCATGCCTTCGCTGGTCTGGCGCGCGATGTCCGAAGACTGGTCGGCGGTGCCCCGGGCGTCGGTGATGCTCTGCTTGATCTGCGCGATGGTCGGCTGCAGCTTGTCGAGGAAACGGTTGAACCAACTGACCAGTTCGCCCAGTTCATCACGCTTGCTGTAATCCAGGCGCTGGGTCAGGTCGCCGTCACCGCTGGCAATCTCCTTGAGCATTTGCGCCACGCCGTTGATTGGCCGAGTCACGCCCGAAGCCGTCAGCCAGATCAGCAACAGGCCGAGCAACCCTGCCGCGATGGCCACCAGCACCGCCTGGATCGTACCGCTTTGCTGGGCGTCATCGAGTACCGCCTGCAACTTCACAGAGTCGGCCAGTAGCACTTGCTTGGGCAGATCGATCACCACGGCCCAGGCCTTGGCGTCGGAAATTGGGCTGACCGGATAAACCGCACGGATCAGGTCGCCCTGTTCGAGGATTTTCGCAGTGCCGGCGCCGAGCAGTTGCAGGATCTCCTTGCCCTCTGCGCCCAAGGTGTCGCCAATGTTCTTGCCGACCTTGCTCGCGTCGACGCCAAAAGCTGCGAGTACACCACTGCCGGAAACGATCAGCATGTGCCCGGCGTTGTTGAACAGCTCACGCTGAGACGCGACCGCTGCGGCTTGTAATGCGTCCAGGGCGATATCGATCCCGACGACACCGATGGATTGGCCGTCCACCAGCAGCGGCAGGGAAATGGTGGTCATCAGCATTTCCTTGCCGTTGACCGTGTCGGCATACGGGTCGAGCAGGCAGGTACGCTTGCTGTCGCGGGGGCAGGTGTACCAGCTGTTGTAAGGCGTACCGTTGATGTTCTGGGTGGTCTTGGTCATGTCGTCTTCGACCATGATCGTGTTGACCCCTTCGCCGGCGGCACGGCTCCAGTAAGAGGCGAAACGTCCGACCTCATTGGACTGCCTGGCGGCGTCATTGACGAACTCGCTGTCCTTGCCATCCAGACCATTGGGTTCGAACGCCAACCAGATGCCCAGCACTGCGGTGTTGCGCTCGAACGCGGTTTTCAGGCGCTGGTTCAACTCTTCCCGCACGGCCCCGGCTTCCAGCGAACGCTTGGCGGCCATGTTGCGCATGTCCTTGATCTGATCGGCGAGGGCCGTCACCACCAGCAGGCTTTCGCCGAAGGTCTTCTGCACCCGCACCGCCTGCTCGGCGGCCTTGGCCTGCAGCAGCTCCTGCACGCTGTCGGTGAGCATTTTGCTGCTGGAAGCGCCGACCAGCTCGTCATTCTGATTGGTCTGGTAGAAGTTCATGCTGACGATCAAGGCGATGACGCCCAACAGGCAGAGACCGGAGAGCAGAACGATTTTCAGGCGAATGGAGAGGGAGTCGAACATGGGACGAACTCGATGAGGAATGAGGTGAAGGCCAGGACCGGCCCGGTTCGCCAAATCCGTTCAGCGCCATTGCCTGCACATCGGCGCGCATCGAGGGGGCATGAGACCGCTGCCGACGAACGGTCTTGGTTGAACGTTTGCGAGGGGGAAAGTCCCGCAAAGCGTGGGAAAACAGGAAAAAATACGGTGGGATTCAGCAGGTTTTCGGCGTGTTTTCGGGCCTTGACCAGATCCACAGATTGCCCAGGCCCATGCCCACGATCGCCAGGTAAATGGGCCAGCCATGATCAAGCATTACCAGCATCAAGACGGCGCAAAGCACCATGCTGACGGTGGCGCTGACTTTGGCGCGGCGGGCGATGATTTTGCCGTTGCGCCAGTTACGCAGGATCGGTCCGAACAGCCGGTGGTTTTCCAGCCAGGCACTCAGGCGCGGCGAACTGCGCGTGGCGGCCCAGGCAGCCAGCAGAATGAACTCGGTGGTCGGCAGGCCCGGCACGACGATGGCGACCAGGCCGATGGCGAGGCTGGTGTAGGCGAGGGCGCCGTAGAGGAGGCGGGCGAGTCTGGAGTGTGCAGGCATGGGCATATTTTTTTCGTCGTCCCCGGTTCCCGGTCCCTGTAGGAGCGAGCTTGCTCGCGATGCGTTGGATCAGTAGACATTGATGTGACTGACACTCCGCATCGCGAGCAAGCTCGCTCCTACAGGGGGACAAGGTTCAGGCCAGTTCAGTGGCGTAAGCCTGCTCCAGCAACACGGTGAACCGGTTGAACGCGTCGATGGCGCCCTTGTCCAGTTCGGCTTCTTCAGTCGCGCTGAGTTCCAGCTCGTCCAGCGTCTTGACGAAGGTTTTCCAACCCTGTGCACGACCGCCGGCCGGTTCGCCGAGGTGGCGGGCGCCGAAGGTTTCGCTCAGGCCCAGGCCCACCGCGCGTTTGATCAGGAACGCGGCACCCAGTTTCGAGCCTTCGGAAACGAACAGCCAGCCCAGCGCTTGGGCCTTGCTCGGGTTGTTCACGGCGCCCGCGACCGGTGCCGGCACCTCGGTGTCGAGGTCCGCCAGATCGGCCTTGGCCGCTTCGGCACGGCAACGTGCCGGCAGGTCGGGAACGATGGCGACCAGGTCGGCATCGTTGTACAGCGCCACCAGTTCCGACTGGAACAAATATTGCGCCACCACGAAACGGGCGAAGTTGGCCTGGGTCTCGAACGGTGCGTGGGCCTTGACCAGGGCGTCGAGTTTGCTGTGTGGTTCGTGGGTGATCTGATTCAAGCGTTGCGAACGCAGGGCGGTGCGTGGATTGTCCTGGGTAGTCATGAAAAATCCTTGAAGAAGAGAGGCGCTTGGTAACGAGACGAACAACAAGACGCCAGAGAGTAAAAAAACCTCGCTGTGCAGAGATGAAAATCGCACAGCGAGGTAGGCAGCATCAGATGTCCCAGACCAGGTTGACCGCGAAATTGCGACCCGGCTGGGTCAGGCGATCGAGGTTGGCCGGTTGCGTCACCGAGGCTTCGCCCACGCTGTCGTAACCGCGCACGTCATCCCACCGCCAGTATTTCTTGTCGGTCAGGTTGTACAAGCCGGCGTTGATCGTCACGTCGTCGGTCACCTTGTAGAAGCCGGTCAGATCCAGCACGCCATAACCCGGCGTCTTGAACTGGCTGCTGGTGCCGTCCGGCGATTTGAATCGGGTGTCGTCGACGCGATCCTTCTTCTTCACCAGGGTCCAACTGAGCAAGCCACCGTAGTTGTCCTGGTCGTACCCCAGGCCGAACACGCCGGTCAGCGGGTTGATGCTGTTGATCGGCTCGCCGGTGTCATTGTTGCGACCATAGAGGTAGCTCACCGCGCCCTGGGTGTAGAGGCCTTGGGGGGCGCCGAATGCATCGAGGTTCAGACGCCCCTTGAGCTCCGTGCCCTTGATGGTGGCGCGCTTGATGTTGGCACTTTGGAAGGTCAGCTCGGTGTAGCCAGGCGTCACCGAATCTTCTTCGATGAAGTCTTTGTACTTGTTGTAGAACACCGCGATCTCGAAGGAACCGGATTCAAAATTGCCACGCAACCCGGTTTCCACACCTTTGCTGGTTTCCGGCTCGAGGTCCGGGTTGGGTTGCACGCTGTAACCGGCGGCGGTGTTTTCATAACGGCCGTACAGTGCTTTGGCGGTTGGGGTGCGGAAGCCTTCCGAGTACTGGCCGAACCAGGTGTAATTGTCATTGAAAGCCTAAGTCAGACCGAATTTCGGCGAGACGCGGTTCCACGTCTTCTTGTCTTCGCTGACGGTGCCACGGCCATCGGCGGCCACAGTGTTGAGGAACTCCTGGGTGACGTCCGGCTTGAGTTCGGTGTAGTCGTAGCGCACGCCCGGCACGAAGGTCCAATTGTCCCAACTGATCTGATCCTGGGCGAACAGGCTGTAGGTGTTGATGGTCGGGTCCGGGAAGTCGCTGGACTTCACCAGACCGTCCTGGCTCGGGGCGCCCGGGCCGGCGCAGCGCAGTCCTGCCGCGAGGCAAGTGCCGGTGCCGCTGCGCGAACCGGTGACCTTCTGCTGCTTGAGGGTGGTGCCGTAGGTCAGCAGGTGCTCGGTATCGGCGATGCTGAAAGCCTTGTCCAGTTGCAGGTCGAAGACCCACTGCTTTTCTTCATACAGCGTCTCGCGGGTGCGGATCACACGGCGGGTGATCGGGAAGTAGAACTCCGCCGTGCTCTGATCGGTCTTGGCGATCTGGTGATTGAGGCTCCACTTGATGTTATCCGCCAGCAGGCTGTCGAGGGCGAAGTTGTGCTCGATGCCGAAACGCTCGCGGGTAACGGTGTCGTTGCCGGTGCGCCACTGGTACATACCACCGGGCAATACACTGTTCGGGATGGTCGGTGCGCCGGCATTGTACGGGCCGCCATAAGCACTTTTCAGATCGGTGTCGCGATCATCCTTGTACTTTTCGTAGACCAGGCCCAGGCGCGAATCTTCGTTGTAGTTCCAGCCAAGCTTGGCCAGCACGTTATAGGTGCGCGCATCTTCCGGGTTGGCTTCGGTACGGCTCAGGCCATTGCTGTTGTTGCTGCCGTAGGATTCGGTTTCATGGCCGTCGCGCTGGCTGTAATGCAGCAGGCCGTCGAACTGCTCGGCGCGGCCGGCGACGGTGGCGGACTTGAGCCAGCTATCATCGGCCGAGCTGTAGCCTGTCTTCAGGCGAGCACCAACGTCCTGGCCGGGCTTGATGATGTCGTCCGGGTCGAGGGTGAAATAGCTGACGGCGCCGCCGATGGCGTTGCTGCCGTACAGCACCGAGGCCGGGCCACGGAGAATTTCGACGCGTTTGACGATTTCGGGGTCGACGTAGTTGCGCTGGCTCTTGGCGTAGGGGCCGTTGAAAAAGCCGTTGGGAATTTCCACGCCGTCGACCTGGGTCAGGATCCGGTTACCGTCGATCCCGCGAATGTTATAGCCGCTGATGCCGCCACGGGTGCCGGTGCCGCCCACCGAGACGCCCGGTTCGTAACGCACCAGGTCCTTGATGGTGTTGACGTTGTTGCGGTCCAGCTCTTCGCGGGTGTGGACCGAGACGGTGCTCGGCACACTGTTGACGCTCTGCTCGTTACGCGTGGCGCTGATGGTCACCTGTTGCAGGTTCAAGGCGCCGCTGTTGTTGCGGCGTTCGAGCACGATGTTGTTGCTGCCCAGTTTGCGGTAGCTCAGGTTAGTCCCCAACAACAATTGCTCCAGGGCTTTCTCCGGCGGCAGGGAGCCGCGTACGCCCGGCGACGCTACGCCTTGCGCCAGTTCAGCGGAAAAGCCGACTTGCCAGCCGGTCACGCTGGTGAAGGCATTGAGTGCCGAGACCAGTGGCTGTTGCGCGATGGCGAAGCTGTAGTCGCCCATGCTGCGTGCGGGCTGTTCGGCGGTGGCTGCCAGCAGGGGGGCGCTGCCGGCCATCAGCATGGCGACGGTCAACAGTGAAAGCACGCGGGAGGGTGAGGCGCAAGTAAGGCGAGAGGACATCGAGGGTGCTCCGTGTCGCACGAGTTGTTATAGGTGCAGAAAGGCATCCGAGGATGCGAATCAATTGCATTGGCTATAACGAGACGAACGGAGCTCAGCTATCGAGTAAAAATAATTCTCATTCAGTTCAGGATGACCAGCGCCGGGAATTCCTTTAGCCGCGCCGAGGTGATATGCGCCAGCGATCGAACCACGTCCAGCGGCTGGTCGAGGCGGTAGTTGCCGGTGACCGAAACGTCGGCCAGTTGCTCGTTGGTGTTGATGATCCAGCCCGGATAGTAGCGACGCAGTTCCGCCAGCACCTCGCTGAGCGGGCAGTTCTCGAACACCAGGCGACCCTGGACCCAGGCCAGCTCGGTGGCGGCGTCGAGCTTGGCCGGGCGGTCGAAGCCATTGGGGCCGATGCGGATGCTTTCGCCGGCGGACAGGCGAATCCGCGCGTCATCGCGGGTAGCGCGCAAATCCACGTCACCGCGCTGCACTCGGACCTGCGCCACGCCATCGAGGTAGCGCACGGCGAACGCGGTGTCGTGGACGCTGGCTTTCACAGGGCCCGCGTCGATTTCCAGCGGCTGGCCGAGATGCGGCGGCACCTCGAAAAACGCCTCGCCCTGATACAGGCGAGCCACGCGCTGGTGCTCGTTGATGGTGCTGGAGAACGCCGAATTGGTATTGAGCAGGACGTTAGAACCGTCCTCCAGCTGCACACGCTGGCGCTCACCGACCACGGTCAGGTGATCGGCCTGCAGGCGCATCGGCAAGTTGCTGAAGCTGAACAGGCCGAGGATCAGCACGGCGGCTGTCGCCAGGGGTTTCCAGTGCGGGCGCAGGCGCGCCAGCACGCTGACCTTCGGTGGCCTTGTTGCGAGGGTCTGCGCACATTCCACCACTTGCGGGCCGTTCCACACCGTCTGGGCTTTGGCGTAGGCCTCGGCGTGCAGGGGCGAGGCGGCCAGCCATTGGCTGAACTGCTCGCTTTGTTGCGCGCTCGGACGCTCCATCACGATCAACCAGTCCAGGGCCTGGTCCATCGCGCTTGCGGGGTCCTGCGCGGGAGGTGGCGCAGAAGTGTGGTGGATGTCCGTCACGGTGTTTTCTCGTAGGGGCTCAGAAGAGCAGTTTCCAGCTGCAAGCTGCAAGCTGCAAGCTGCAAGCTGCAAGCAGAGGCGAGTCGAGCTGTAGATTTGAGCTTGAAGCTTGAAGCTTGAAGCTTGAAGCTTGAAGCTTGAAACCTACCGCTGCCTCTGCGCTACATCCACACAGATGGCCATGATCAGCTTCAGCTCCTTCTGCACGGTGCTCAGCGACACGTCGAGCTTCTCGGCAATTTCCAGGTAACTGTGCCCATGCAGGCGGCTGAGGATGAAGATCTGTTGCTGACGGCTGCTGAGTTGACTGAGGCTCACGTTCAAACGCTCCAGCAATTGTTTGGCATGGGCGGCGTCCTCGGCACTGCTGATCGGCGCGGCGACGCTTTCGACTACCTGCGGTGGCACATCATCGAGCATCGTGCGCGACTGGATGCGTCGCGCGCGCAGGTGGTCCAGTGCGAGGTTGCGGGCGGTCTGGAACACAAAGGGTTCCAGATGGTCGATGGGGCGCTCGCTGAGTGCCCGTGTCACGCGCAGGTAGGTCTCCTGCAACAGGTCTTCGGCGGTGCTGTGGTTGTTGACCATTCGCTCCAATGTGCGCAGCAGCGATACCCGCTGGGCCATGAAGACGTGATTGAAGCGCGATTGACTCACGGGAAGACCTGATCCTTTTCAATCAAATGATAATGCTTATCATCCGCTGAATCGGTCAAGTGGGGATTTGTATAAACAATGTAGGAGCGAGCTTGTCGAACCGTCGCGATGGTCGTCAACGATGACGTTGGCAGCCTGACACCCCGCGGTGTCTGCGCCTCCATCGCGACGGTTCGACGCCTCGACATGCTCGCTCCTACAGGGGGGGGGGTGGGCTGGTTTTTTACTCGGCGTTACACAGCGCCAGGCAGTTATCGAGCATGCGGTTGGAGAAGCCCCACTCGTTGTCGTACCAGGCCAGTACCTTGAGCAGTTTGCCGTTGGCCTTGGTGTGGTTGGCGTCGAAGATCGACGACAGCGGGTTGTGGTTGAAGTCGCTGGAGACCAGCGGCAAGGTGTTGTAGCCCAGGATCTTCGAGTGCTGGCTGGCGTGCTTGAGCAGTTCGTTGACTTCCTCGGCCGTGGCTTCTTTTTTCAGTTGCACGGTCAGGTCCACCAGTGACACGTTGATCACCGGTACACGCACGGCCATCCCGGTCAGCTTGCCCGCCAGTTCCGGCAGCACCAGGCCGACCGCTTCGGCGGCGCCGGTCTTGCTCGGGATCATGTTCTGGGTGGCCGAACGCGCACGGTAAGGGTCGGTGTGGTAGACGTCGGTCAGGTTCTGGTCGTTGGTGTAGGCGTGGATCGTGGTCATCAGGCCACTTTCGATGCCCAGCTCGCGGTGCAGCACCTGGGCCACCGGGGCCAGGCAGTTGGTGGTGCACGAAGCGTTGGAAATGACCTGATGCGACTGGCGCAGGATGTCGTGGTTGACCCCGTAGACGACGGTGGCATCGGCGCCCTTGGCCGGCGCAGAGATGATCACCTTGCGCGCCCCGGCAGTGATATGCGCGGCAGCCTTGGCCCGATCGGTGAACAGACCGGTGCATTCGAACACCACGTCGATTTTTTCCGCCGCCCAGGGCAGGTCGGCCGGGTTGCGGATAGCGCTGACCGCAATACGGTCACCGTTGACGGTAAGGCTTTCCTGATCGTGCTCGACATCGGCGTCGAACGTGCCGTGAACCGTGTCGTATTTGAGCAGATGAGCGTTGATTGCGCTGTCGCCCAGATCGTTGATGGCGACGATCTGCAAATCCTGACGGTAGCCCTGGGTATACAGTGCACGCAGTACATTGCGGCCGATACGGCCAAAACCATTGATTGCGATTCGAAGAGTCATTAACTGGGCCGCCGTCGATTTGTTGTTGGAATTACAAGATTATTCGCAAAAAAATAGAAAACAAGCCTTTTTAGTGGCAATATTTTATTCAATCTACAACGAGTGACCTGAATCAACTGGTCCGAATGATCAACAACGCCGTCCGTCATCCCATCTGCCCGGGGACTTGGTCAGCTACTTGGTCAGCATAGACAATCAGGTCGCCACATCCGTTAGCCTGGAGTTCTACACATGCATCCCCGCGTCCTTGAGGTCACCGAACGGCTTATCGCTCGCAGTCGTGCCACCCGTGAGGCTTACCTTGCGCTCATTCGCGGTGCCGCCAGCGACGGTCCGATGCGCGGCAAGCTGCAATGCGCCAACTTCGCCCACGGCGTGGCGGGTTGCGGCAGCGAGGACAAGCACAGCCTGCGGATGATGAACTCCGCCAACATCGCAATTGTTTCGTCATATAACGACATGCTGTCGGCGCACCAGCCGTACGAAGTGTTTCCGGAACTGATCAAGAAGGCGCTGCGCGAAATCGGCTCGGTCGGCCAGTTCGCCGGTGGTACCCCGGCCATGTGCGATGGCGTGACCCAGGGCGAGCCGGGCATGGAACTGAGCCTGCCGAGCCGTGAGGTGATCGCGCTGTCGACCGCCGTGGCGCTGTCGCACAACATGTTTGACGGCGCGCTGATGCTCGGCATCTGCGACAAGATCGTCCCGGGCCTGATGATGGGCGCGCTGCGCTTCGGTCACCTGCCGATGATCTTTGTGCCGGGCGGGCCGATGGTTTCGGGGATTTCCAACAAGCAGAAAGCCGATGTGCGCCAGCGTTACGCCGAAGGCAAGGCCACGCGGGAAGAGTTGCTGGAATCGGAAATGAACTCCTACCACAGCCCCGGCACTTGCACCTTCTACGGCACCGCCAACACCAACCAGTTGCTGATGGAAGTCATGGGCCTGCACTTGCCGGGCGCCTCGTTCGTCAACCCGAACACACCGCTGCGCGACGCCCTGACTCGCGAGGCGGCGCACCAGGTTACGCGCCTCACCAAACAGAACGGCAGCTTCATGCCGATTGGCGAAATCGTCGACGAGCGCTCGCTGGTCAACTCCATCGTGGCCTTGCACGCTACCGGCGGTTCGACCAACCACACCCTGCACATGCCGGCCATCGCCATGGCTGCAGGCATTCAACTGACCTGGCAGGACATGGCCGACCTCTCCGAAGTCGTGCCGACCCTGAGCCACGTCTACCCGAACGGCAAAGCGGACATCAACCACTTCCAGGCGGCGGGTGGCATGTCGTTCCTGATCCGTGAACTGCTGGAAGCCGGCCTGCTGCACGAGAACGTCAACACTGTGCTGGGCCATGGCCTGAGCCGCTACACCCAGGAGCCTTTCCTGGATAACGGCGAGCTGGTCTGGCGCGAAGGTGTCATCGAAAGTCTTGATGAAACCATCCTGCGCCCGGTGGCCCGTGCGTTCTCCGCCGAAGGCGGCTTGCGCGTGATGGAAGGCAACCTCGGTCGCGGGGTCATGAAAGTCTCCGCCGTGGCGCTGGAAAACCAGATCGTCGAAGCGCCGGCCATGGTGTTCCAGGATCAACAGGATCTGGCCGACGCCTTCAAGGCCGGTTTGCTGGAGAAGGATTTCGTTGCGGTCATGCGCTTTCAGGGGCCGCGTTCCAACGGCATGCCGGAACTGCACAAGATGACGCCGTTCCTCGGCGTGCTGCAGGACCGTGGCTTCAAGGTTGCGTTGGTCACCGATGGGCGCATGTCCGGCGCCTCGGGGAAAATTCCGGCGGCCATTCATGTCAGCCCCGAAGCCTACGTAGGTGGTGCTTTGGCGCGCGTGCAGGAGGGCGATATCATCCGCGTCGATGGCGTCAAGGGCACTCTGGAGCTTAAGGTAGACGCCGAAGAATTCGCAGCGCGCACACCGGCCAAGGGGTTGCTGGGCAACAACATCGGCACCGGTCGCGAGTTGTTTGGTTTCATGCGCATGGCGTTCAGCTCCGCAGAGCAGGGCGCCAGCGCCTTTACTGCTGCCCTGGAGACGCTTAATTGAAACTGGCTTTGGTCGGTGACATCGGTGGGACCAACGCACGTTTCGCGTTGTGGAAAAATCAGCAACTCGAATCGGTCCAGGTCCTGGCGACGGCCGATCATGCCAGCCCGGAAGAGGCCATCGCCCTCTACCTGAGCGGGCTCGGGCTGGCATTGGGCTCGATTGGTTCGGTGTGTCTGTCGGTGGCGGGGCCGGTGAGTGGTGACGAGTTCAAGTTCACCAACAACCACTGGCGCCTGAGTCGCAAGGCGTTCTGCAAGGCCTTGCAAGTGGACCAGCTGTTGCTGGTCAATGACTTTTCGGCGATGGCCCTGGGCATGACCCGCTTGCAGCCGGGCGAATTCCGCGTGGTCTGCGAGGGGGCCCCCGAGCCCTTGCGCCCGGCGGTGGTGATCGGCCCAGGTACCGGTCTGGGGGTTGGCACCTTGCTGGATCTGGGGGCGGGGCGTTTTGCCGCGTTGCCGGGGGAGGGCGGTCATGTCGATCTGCCCTTGAGCAGCCCACGGGAAACCCAACTGTGGCAGCACATCTTCAACGAGATCGGTCACGTCAGCGCGGAAACGGCGTTGAGCGGCGGCGGTTTGCCGCGTGTTTACCGGGCAATCTGCGCGGTGGATGGGCACGAGCCGGTCCTCGAAACCCCGGAAGCCATCACGGCGGCGGGCCTGGCCGGCGACCCGATTGCCCTAGAAGTGCTGGAGCAGTTCTGCTGCTGGCTCGGCCGCGTGGCTGGCAACAACGTACTCACCTGCGGCGGACGCGGTGGGGTGTACATCGTGGGTGGCGTGATACCGCGCTTTGCCGATTTCTTTCTTGAAAGCGGTTTCGCCCGGTGCTTTGCAGACAAGGGTTGCATGAGCGATTACTTCAAGGGCATCCCGGTGTGGCTGGTGACGGCGCCGTATTCGGGGTTGGTGGGTGCGGGCGTGGCCCTCGAACAAGCCTGATCAGATCCCCCCACCCTGTAGGAGCGAGCTTGCTCGCGATGGCGGTATGTCAGTCGCCATCTGTTTATCTGGCACACCGCCATCGCGAGCAAGCTCGCTCCTACAGGGTGGAGTCGTGTTGTGTGGTCATGTGTTGTGCAGTGTTTGCAAGGTCAGCGCTTAAGGCATAATCCGCCCCAATTCAAACAACAAGGACGCCGCCCCGTGAGCTCAGCCCGGTCGATATTGTTGGTCGATGACGACCAAGAGATACGCGAGTTGCTGGACACCTACCTGACCCGCGCGGGTTTCCAGGTGCGGACCACGCCCGACGGTGCCGGTTTTCGCCAGGCCCTGAACGACGCGCCGAGTGATCTGGTGATCCTCGATGTGATGCTGCCTGACGAGGACGGTTTCAGCCTGTGTCGCTGGATTCGCCAGCACCCACGTCAGGCTCAGGTGCCCATCATCATGCTCACCGCCAGTTCCGACGAGGCCGACCGGGTCATTGGCCTGGAACTGGGTGCCGATGACTACTTGGGAAAACCCTTCAGCCCTCGCGAGTTGCAGGCGCGCATCAAGGCGTTGCTGCGTCGCGCGCAGTTCGGCCAGGAGCGTTCCGGCGGCGAAGTACTGGCCTTTGATGACTGGCGGCTGGACATGGTCAGCCATCGACTGTTCCACACCGATGGCGAGGAAGTGATCCTTTCCGGTGCCGATTTCGCCTTGCTGAAACTGTTCCTCGATCACCCCCAGGAAATCCTCGATCGCGACACCATCGGCAACGCCACCCGTGGCCGCGACCTGATGCCGCTGGATCGCATCGTCGACATGGCGGTCAGCCGTTTGCGCCAGCGCCTGCGCGATACCGAAAAGCCGCCTCGACTGATCCGCACCGTGCGCGGCAGCGGCTACCAGTTGGCGGCCAATGTGGTTGCCAGCAATGGCCACTGAGTTTTTTCGCAGGCTCGCAAGCCGGGTGCCGGTGCCGCGCTCACTGCTTGGGCGCATGCTGCTGCTGACATTGCTGGCGGTGTTGTTCGCCCAGGCGTTGTCGAGCGTGATCTGGGTCTCGCAATTGCGGGCCACGCAACTTGAAGGCCTGGTCACCAGTGCCCGCAGCCTGGCGCATTCGATGACGGCCAGTGTCAGTTACCTGCGCTCACTACCGGTGGCTTATCGTCCGCTGGTGCTCGACCAGTTGCGCAGCATGGGCGGTACGCGATTTGTCGTGACGCTCAATGACAAACCCCTGGGCATGGAAGTGTTGCCAACCACTCCGCGCAAGCTGGCGGTGATGAAAGCCGTGGACGAGGTGTTGCGCCAATCCCTCGGTCAGGACACGGACATTTCGGTGTCGTTTGTCAGTCCTCAGGACCTGCGGATTTTCAACGGCGGCCTCAAGCTCGACGAACTGCCCCGCTCCTGGGCGCATTACGCGCTGACCCTGGAGCCGGTGAACCCCCCCGTGCTGGTGACGCAGATCCAGATGGCGCCGGGTGAATGGCTGTACATCGCCTCGCTGTTACCCGAGCCTTACACCAGCCTGGAAGAACAGGGCCTGCCGGCGCAGCAGGTGTGGTTCATCCTCCTCACCAGTGGTTTCCTGCTGCTGTTCATCGGCCTGCTGGTGCACTGGCAAAGCAGGCCGCTCAAACGCCTGGCGCGGGCGGCCAGGGAAATGTCGCTGGGGGCGGACGTCGAGCCGGTGGCGCAGGGCGGCGGCAGCGAAGTGGTGGAAGTGGGGCGTGCGTTCAATGCCATGCGCGAACGGATCAGCCGTTACCTGACCGAACGCGCCCAGTTGTTCAGCGCGATTTCCCACGACCTGCGCACGCCGATCACGCGCTTGCGCCTGCGTGTGGAACTGCTCGAAGACGAGAAGCTGCAAGCCAAGTTCGGCCGCGACCTCGATGAACTGGAGCTGCTGGTCAAAGGCGCGCTGCAATGCGTGAAAGACACCGACATCCACGAAAACATCGAGCCGGTCGATCTCAACCATGTGCTCGACTGCTTGGTAGAGCCTTACCTCGCGCCGCAGGGTAACGGGCGCGTCACCCAGGATGGCCGGGCCTTGGCGGCATATCCCGGTAAACCGCTGGCGCTCAAGCGCTGCATCGGTAACTTGATCGACAACGCCTTGAAGTACGGCCAGAACGCGCACCTGCAGATCGACGACGACGAGAACGCCTTTGTGCTGCACGTCGATGACGAAGGGCCGGGTGTGCCTGAGCAGCGGCTGGAGCAAGTTTTCGAGCCGCACTTCCGCTTGGCCGGGCAGCAACAGGGTTATGGATTGGGGCTGGGCATCGCCCGCAACATTGCCCATAGCCATGGCGGTGAGGTCAGTTTGCAGAATTTGCGTGAGGGTGGGTTGCGGGTGACGTTGCAGTTGCCCCGCAGTGCTGACTAGATAGACCGCGTTATCGTTCATCGTCGGATCGCCGCCCGGAGCAAGCCCGCTCCCACAGTTGACCGAGTTGTTCAGGGGAATGCGATCTAATGTGGGAGCGGGCTTGCTCGCGAAGACGTCAGCCCATTCAATACATCCTTCAACAGCCAATGTCACGGAACGGTGACATTCCCCACCCCCTTCGTTACAAGCCCGCCCGCGCCCGTTGTTTAGACTGCCCGCAATCAAAACAACAAAAAAGGCTGCCCATGGACTCTTCCCACTCTGTCGCCGGTAGCTGGCTGAATGCTGCGGCCCACCAGCAATGGCTCGCCGCCGAAGGGCTGCGCCTGCTGGCCTTCGCCAAGGCATCAAAGCTTCCCGACGGTTTCGGCAACCTGGATGAAAAAGGCCAGTTGCCGGCCGACGCCCACGCTGAAACCATGAACACCGCGCGCATGACCCACAGCTTCGCCATGGCACACATCCAGGGGCTGCCAGGATTTGCCGAGCTGGTGGACCACGGCGTGCAGGCCCTGTGCGGCCCGCTGAAAGACGCCGAGCACGGTGGCTGGTTCGCCAGTACCCATCACATGGATGGCAACACCGGCAAGGCCGCTTACCTGCATGCTTTTGTGGCGCTGGCCGCCAGTTCGGCCGTGGTCGCACAACGCCCTGGCGCCCAGGCTTTGCTCGACGACGCGATCGCCGTCATCGACCGCCATTTCTGGAGCGAAGGGGAGGGTGCCATGCGCGAATCCTTCAGTCGCGACTGGCAGGAGGAGGAAGCGTATCGCGGTGCGAACAGCAACATGCACGCCACCGAAGCCTTCCTCGCCCTGGCCGATGTCACCGGCGACAACCGCTGGTTGAACCGCGCGCAACGCATCGTCGAGCGGCTGATTCATGGTCATGCTGCGGCCAACGATTATCGGGTGATCGAACATTTCGATCGTGACTGGCAGCCGTTGCGCGACTACAACCACGACAATCCCGCCGATGGTTTTCGACCTTATGGCACCACGCCCGGACACGGTTTTGAATGGGCGCGGTTGGTGCTGCACCTGGAAGCGGCCCGGGTGCAGGCCGGCATGCTGACGCCGGGCTGGCTGTTGACCGACGCGCAAAAACTTTTCGAAAAAAACTGCCAGCACGGCTGGGACGTCGACGGCCTGCCGGGGATCGTCTACACGCTCGACTGGGACAATCGCGCGGTGGTTCGCCATCGCCTGCACTGGACCCATTGCGAAGCAAGTGCCGCCGCCAGCGCGCTGCTTAAACGCACGGGCGAGGGGCAATACGAGACGTGGTACCGCCGGTTCTGGGAATTTTGTGAGCAGCATTTCATTGATCGTTGTGATGGCAGCTGGCACCACGAACTCGATCCGCTGAACCGCCCGAGTGCCGATATCTGGGGCGGCAAACCTGATCTCTACCACGCCTGGCAAGCCGTGCTGATCCCGCGTCTGCCTCTGGCGCCGAGCATGGCGACTGCTCTGACAGGGTTGTCCCAGAGCATTTCCATGTAACCATACGGTGACATTCACGCGTCCCTTCGTTACCTGCGAAGGGTTTGCCCCTGTTTAAAATCCCATGCAGCGCAAGCACCAGACTTGCAATGCATAACAACAAGAAAGGTACTTCTAGATGAATGCGATTTCTCGCCTCGCTACTGTCATTTCTATCGCCTCCCTGTTCCCGTTAAGTGCACTTGCCGACGCTTCCAAAGGTTCTGTGGAAGTCGTTCACTGGTGGACGTCCGGCGGTGAAAAGGCAGCGGTGGATGTGCTCAAGGCCCAAGTCGAAAAAGACGGTTTCACCTGGAAGGACGGCGCTGTTGCCGGTGGTGGCGGTTCTACGGCCATGACCGTTCTGAAAAGCCGCGCCGTGGCCGGTAACCCGCCGGGCGTCGCCCAGATCAAAGGCCCGGACATCCAGGAATGGGGCAGCACCGGTCTGCTGGCCACCGACACCCTGAAAGACGTCGCCAAGGCGGAAAACTGGGATGGCCTGCTGTCGAAGAAGGTCTCCGACACCGTCAAATACGAAGGCGATTACGTGGCCGTGCCGGTGAACATCCATCGCGTCAACTGGCTGTGGATCAACCCCGAAGTCTTCAAGAAAGCCGGGATCGACAAAGCTCCGACCACCCTCGAAGAATTCTACGCCGCCGGTGACAAACTCAAGGCCGCCGGTTTCATCGCGCTCGCCCACGGTGGCCAGCCATGGCAAGACAGCACCGTGTTCGAAGACGTGGTGCTCTCGGTCATGGGCGCCGACGGTTACAAAAAAGCCCTGGTGGACCTCGACCAGAAAACCCTCGCCAGCGCCGACATGACCAAGGCGTTCACCGAGCTGAAAAAGATCACCACCTACATGGACCCGAACCGTGCCGGTCGTGACTGGAACATCGCTGCCGCCGACGTCATCAATGGCAAGGCCGGCATGCAGATGATGGGTGACTGGGCCAAGAGCGAGTGGACTGCCGCCAAGAAAGTCGCCGGCAAGGACTACCAGTGCGTAGCGTTCCCGGGCACCGATAAATCCTTCACCTACAACATCGACTCGCTGGCCGTGTTCAAGCTCAAGGCTGACCGCAAGGGTGACATTGCCGCGCAGCAGGACCTGGCGAAGGTTGCGCTGGGTACTGACTTCCAGAAAGTCTTCAGCATCAACAAAGGCTCGATCCCGGTTCGTACCGACATGCTCAATGACATGGACAAACTGGGCTTCGACTCCTGCGCACAAACCGCTGCCAAGGACTTCCTGGCGGATGACAAGACCGGCGGCCTGCAGCCGAGCATGGCGCACAACATGGCCACCTCCCTGGCCGTGCAAGGCGCGATCTTCGACGTGGTCACGAACTTCATGAACGACAAGGACGCCGACCCGGCCAAGGCCAGCGCGCAATTGGCGTCGGCGGTCAAAGCGGCGCAGTAATTCCCGACACACCCCTTTCCTGACGGGAGGGGCTCGTGTGTAGGAGCGGGCTTGCCCGCGATGCAGGCGACTCGGTCTGTTGATAGACCCGGTTGATGCCATCGCTGGCAAGCCAGCTCCTACAGGAGTCGTGCCGGTATCTTTTCTTTTCACCTGGATTATCCCGATGAGCTCTGTGGCGGTTTTCAGCAAAGCCTCACCGTTCGATGCGCTGCAACGCTGGTTACCCAAGTTGGTACTGGCGCCGAGCATGCTCATCGTGTTGGTTGGTTTCTACGGTTACATCATCTGGACGTTCATTCTGTCCTTTACCAATTCCAGCTTCATGCCGAGCTACAAGTGGGTCGGCCTGCAGCAATACATGCGCCTGATGGACAACGACCGCTGGTGGGTCGCGAGCAAGAACCTCGCTGTCTTCGGTGGCATGTTCATCGGCATCAGCCTGATCCTTGGCGTGTTCCTCGCCGTGCTGCTGGATCAGCGTATTCGCAAGGAAGGCTTCATCCGCACCATCTATCTGTATCCGATGGCGCTGTCGATGATCGTCACCGGCACGGCCTGGAAATGGCTGCTCAACCCGGGGCTTGGCCTGGACAAGATGCTGCGTGACTGGGGCTGGGAAGGCTTTCGCCTGGACTGGCTGGTGGATCAGGATCGCGTGGTCTATTGCCTGGTGATTGCCGCCGTGTGGCAGGCCTCCGGGTTTGTCATGGCGATGTTCCTCGCCGGTCTGCGCGGTGTCGATCAATCGATCATCCGTGCCGCGCAAGTCGATGGGGCGAGCCTGCCGACCATCTATCTCAAGATCGTCCTGCCGAGCCTGCGCCCAGTGTTCTTCAGTGCCTTCATGATTCTCGCCCACATTGCGATCAAGAGCTTCGACCTGGTGGCGGCGATGACCGCAGGCGGCCCGGGCTACTCGTCCGACCTGCCGGCGATGTTCATGTATTCCTTCACCTTCAGCCGTGGCCAGATGGGCATCGGTTCTGCCAGCGCCATGCTCATGCTCGGTGCCGTGCTGACCATCCTCGTGCCGTACCTGTATTCCGAGCTACGAGGCAAACGCCATGACTGATCAACTCGGAAAACCGAAGCTGGGCTTCAGCCGGATCGCCATTTACGCGACCTTGTTGCTGGCCGCAGCGGTGTACCTGGTACCGCTGGTGGTAATGCTGCTGACCAGCTTCAAAACCCCGGAAGACATCCGCACCGGCAACCTGCTCAGTTGGCCGGCGGTGATCGACGGCATCGGCTGGATCAAGGCCTGGGACGTGGTGGGCGGTTACTTCTGGAACTCGGTGAAGATCACCGTGCCGGCAGTGCTGATCTCCACGTTCATTGGCGCCATGAACGGCTATGTGCTGTCGATGTGGCGATTTCGTGGCTCGCAATTGTTCTTCGGCCTGCTGCTGTTCGGCTGCTTCCTGCCGTTCCAGACTGTGCTGCTGCCGGCCTCGTTCACCCTCGGCAAGTTCGGCCTGGCCAACACAACCACCGGCCTGGTGCTGGTGCACGTGGTCTACGGCCTGGCGTTCACTACGTTGTTCTTCCGCAACTACTACGTGAGTGTCCCGGATGCGCTGGTCAAGGCGGCGCGCCTGGATGGCGCAGGCTTTTTCACCATCTTCTGGAAGATCCTGCTGCCGATGTCGATCCCGATCGTGATGGTCTGCCTGATCTGGCAGTTCACCCAGATCTGGAACGACTTCCTGTTCGGCGTGGTGTTCGCCAGTGGCGATGCCCAGCCAATCACCGTGGCCCTCAACAACCTGGTCAACACCAGCACCGGGGCCAAGGAATACAACGTTGATATGGCGGCCGCGATGATCGCCGGGCTGCCGACACTGCTGGTCTACATATTCGCTGGCAAGTATTTCCTGCGTGGGCTGACGTCCGGCGCGGTCAAGGGGTAGAAACATGGCAACTCTCGAATTACGCAACGTCAACAAGACCTACGGCGCCGGTTTGCCGGACACCCTGAAAAACATTGAATTGAAGATCAATGACGGGGAATTCCTGATTCTGGTCGGCCCGTCGGGTTGCGGCAAATCCACGCTGATGAACTGCATCGCCGGCCTGGAAACCATCAGCGGCGGCGCCATTCTGGTGGACGATGCCGACATCAGCGGCATGAGCCCAAAGGATCGTGACATCGCCATGGTGTTCCAGTCCTACGCGCTGTACCCGACCATGAGCGTGCGCGACAACATCGCGTTCGGCTTGAAGATTCGCAAAATGCCGACCGCCGAGATCGACGAAGAAGTCGCCCGCGTCGCCAAGCTGTTGCAGATCGAACACCTGCTCAGCCGCAAGCCCGGCCAGCTCTCCGGTGGCCAGCAACAGCGCGTGGCCATGGGCCGCGCATTGGCGCGGCGGCCGAAGATCTACCTGTTCGACGAGCCGCTGTCCAACCTCGACGCCAAGCTGCGGGTCGAGATGCGCACCGAAATGAAATTGATGCACCAGCGCCTGAAGACCACCACCGTCTACGTGACCCACGACCAGATCGAAGCGATGACCCTGGGCGACAAAGTGGCGGTGATGAAGGACGGCATCATCCAGCAGTTCGGTACGCCGAAGGACATCTACAACAACCCGGCCAACCTGTTCGTGGCGAGCTTCATCGGTTCACCGCCGATGAACTTCATTCCCCTGCGCTTGCAGCGCAAGGACGGTCGCCTGCTGGCGCTGCTCGACAGCGGTCAGGCGCGATGCGAGTTGCCGTTGGGCATGCAGGACGCCGGCCTCGAAGATCGCGAAGTGATCCTCGGCATCCGTCCTGAGCAGATCGTCCTGGCCGCCGGCGACAGCAATGGTTTGCCGACCATTCGCACCGAAGTGCAGGTCACCGAACCCACCGGCCCGGACACCTTGGTGTTCGTCAATCTCAATGACACCAAGGTCTGCTGCCGGTTGGCGCCGGACGTGGCGCCGCAGGTGGGTGAGACCCTGACCCTGCAATTCGATCCGTCGAAAGTGCTGCTGTTCGATGCCAAGAGCGGCGAGCGATTGGGGGTGGCGGGGGTGCCTAAGGCCGAGAGTCACGCTCCAAACGTTGCGCAATTCAAGGGCCGCTGAATGACAGATCTGTAGGAGCGAGCATGTCGAACCGTCGCGATGGAGGTCATGGCTCCGCGGGGTACCAGGCTGCCAGCGTCATCGTTGACGACCATCGCGACGGTTCGACGATTCGACATGCTCGCTCCTACAGGGAGCAACCGTTGTAACCGCGTTAAACAAAGTTAATAACAATAAAACGAGGAATGTAGGGATGAAGAAGAACAAAAACGCCCAGCTGATCTGCCAGTTATCGGCGGTTGCGGCAATGATGCTGGCCGGCAGTGTTCAGGCGGCCGATGCATTCGCCGCTGATTCTGAATGGATGACCGGTGACTGGGGTGGTGAGCGAACCCGACTGATCGAGCAGGGTATCGACATCAAAATGGACTACGTCGGCGAGGTGGGTGGCAACCTGCACGGCGGCTACAACAACGACAAGACCGCGCGTTATTCCGATCAGTTCGGTTTGGGCGCGGCATTGGACCTGCAAAAACTGCTGGGCTGGGATAACACCCAGGCCAAGATTCAACTGACCAACCGTAATGGCCAGAACATCTCCAACGACCGTGTCGGCGACCCGCGTGCCGGCACCTTGAGTTCCTCACAGGAAGTCTACGGTCGTGGCCACATGGTTCGTCTTACCCAGTTGTGGATCAAGCACCAGTTCTTCGACGGCAAACTGGACGTCAAGGCCGGTTATTTCGGTGAAGGCGAAGACTTCAACACCTTCCCGTGCGAATTCCAGAACCTGGCGTTCTGCGGCTCCCAGGTGGGTAACTGGGCGACCAACATCTGGTACAACTGGCCGGTAAGCCAGGCGGCGATTCGTGTGAAATACAACTTCTCGCCGGAGTGGTATGCACAGATCGGTGCGTACAACCAGAACCCGTCGCAGCTGGAGCACGGCAACGGCTTCAAGCTCAGTGGCAGCGGTACCAAGGGGACCGTGCTGCCGGTCGAACTGGTCTGGTTGCCTAACCCCGGCAACCTGCCGGGCGAATACCGCGTGGGCTACTACAAAAGCACGGCCAAAGCCGATGATGTTCGTGAAGACGAGAACGGTGCCGATGCGGCCACCAGCGGCAATGCCTACCGCAGCCATAGCAGCAAATCCGGCTACTGGTTCGTGGCGCAACAGCAACTCACCAGCCACAACGGTGACGCTTCTCGTGGTTTGAATATCGCTGCCAACGCGACTTTCCACGACAAGGACACCAACGTCGTCGACAACTATCAGTCGCTGATGTTCGTGTACAAGGGGCCGTTCGATGCACGTCCCAAGGATGACGTCGGTATTGGCTTCGCCCGTATTCATGTCAACGATGACGTGAAGAAAAATGCCGAACTGACCAACGCCGCCAATGGTGTCGCCGACTACCAGGACCCGCTGTTCTCGCCGCTGCGCGACACCGAATACAACTACGAGATCAACTACGGCTTCCACGTGACCAACTGGCTGACCGTACGCCCCAACCTGCAATACATCACTCACCCGGGCGGTGTGGATGAAGTGGATAACGCGCTGGTCGCTGGTCTGAAAATTCAGTCGGTGTTCTAACGCGGTTGCGATAAGCTCCTCTCTATGTGCGCATTTTTGCGGACAGCCTTGGCTGTCCGCTTTTTTTTGGAGGGTGGCGCACAACAGATGAATTTCAGGACCGTGGCACACCATGCATGAGCATCCGCTACAACGCTTCTTCAAATCCATGCGCGCGCGTCCCGTGTTTGCGTGGGAGCGCTATCAGAAGCGCGATGTACTGGTGATCGATCACCCGCTGTGTCAGGCGGTGTTCAGCCGGCAAGGCGCGCAATTGCTGCATTTTCAGCCTCGAGGACAAAAGCCGTGGCTGTGGTGCGCGGCGCGGTGGCCGCACGTGGGCGCCATTCGCGGGGGCGTGCCGGTATGTTGGCCATGGTATGGCCGGCATCCGAGCGAAAACGCCTGGCCATCTCATGGCTGGGCCCGGCTGCTCGACTGGAAACTGCTCGACAGCAGCGACGACGAAGACGGCGTACGTCTGCACTGGCGCCTGCAATTGTGCGACTGGCAAGCGGACCTGCATGCCCACCTGGGCGATCGCATGGATTTGCGCCTGAGCACCGAGCATCAGGACAGCCTGCCGTGCCAGTTGAGCCAGGCGTTGCACGCCTATTGGCGTATTGGTGACGTCGGCGAGGTAGCGCTGTCTGGGCTTGACGGAGCGCAGGGCTACGACCAGCTCAACCGTCAGGTTTGTCAGCAGGAAGGCGAATTACGGGTCGACGGTGGCTGTCAGCGGGTGTTCCAGCACGACGGTGAATTACAGCTCAAGGACCACGCCTGGCAGCGCGAGTTGTGCATCGATACCGGCGAAACGGCTGACACGGTGGTCTGGCACCCGGGCTCGCGACCGTTGCTTGGCGTGAGTTGGGATGAGGTCTCTGAATTCGTTTGCGTGGAAGCGGCCAGTGGTGGCACGGACAGCCTGTGCCTGAAGCCGGGGGAGAGGGCGCATTTGAGTTTGCAGGCGCGGGTGGGGGCTTAGCTCAGGTTGTGCGGTGTTGCTTATGGCCTCATCGCGGGCAAGCCCGCTCCCACAGGTTTTGTGCACGACGCAATCACTGTGGGAGCGGGCTTGTCGAATCGTCGCACCGTCGCGATGAGGCCAGATCAGGCAACGAAAAACCAGGCCTCAGTTGAACTCATCCCCCACCGGATACCGGCTTGCATTCAGGCTTTCCTTGATCTTGCGCAAATGCGGCTGGAAATCCACGCCCCGACGCAAGGTCATTCCTGTCGCCAGCACATCCAGCACGGTCAGTTGAATGATCCGCGAAGTCATCGGCATGTAGATGTCGGTGTCTTCCGGCAGCGGAATGTTCAGGCTCAAGGTACTGGCCTTGGCCAGCGGTGAGTTTTCTGCGGTCAGCCCCAGTACCGATGCGCCGTTTTCCCGGGCGATACGTGCCACTTCCACCAACTCGCGGGTGCGGCCAGTGTAGGAGATGATCACGAACAACTCGCCCGTATGCGCCACCGAAGCAATCATGCGCTGCATGAGCACGTCGGCATGGGCAGTGACAGCCAGGTTGAAGCGGAAAAACTTGTGCTGTGCATCCAGCGCCACCGGGGCCGAGGCACCAAGGCCGAAGAAGTGGATCTGCCGGGCCTGGATCAACAGGTCGACGGCGCGGCTGATCAGGCTCGGGTCGAGGGCTTGCAGGGCGCTGTCGAGGGAGGCGATGGCGCTGCCGAAAATCTTCTTGGTATAGGCTTCCGGATTGTCGTCGGCTTCCACGGCGCGGCTGACATACGCGGCGCCGCTGGCCAGGCTCTGGGCCAGTTGCAGCTTGAGCTCCGGGTAGCCGCTGACACCGAACGAGCGGCAGAAACGATTGACCGTCGGCTCGCTGACCGACGCGGCCTGGGCGAGGGCGGCGATGCTGAACCGGGTGGCCTGCTGTGGGTTCTGCAGGATCACCTCGGCGACTTTGCGCTCGGCCTTGTTCAGCTCTTCAAGGCGATTCTGGATCTGCTCCAGTAAATTTCGCACGCGGTCCATATAAGTATCCTTAACGCCCGCGCCGAATGGGCGCGTGGCTATGCAAAATGGGCCTTTGATGAGGCCCGTCACGGTGGCCTATCCTACTGATGGCTCCGATCGACCACCACTCGGAATCTGTATTTTGCGAAAATGTTATGATTATTACTACATTTTCCCTTGAGTGATGCCTTGAAAAAAGGTATTTGTAGCTTAACTTGATAAAAGAACAAACATCATGCCTTCGATTACGGTTGAACCGTGCACCTTCGCCTTGTTCGGCGCCCTGGGCGACCTGGCCCTGCGCAAGCTGTTTCCTGCCCTGTATCAGCTCGACGGCGCCGGCCTGCTGCATGAAGATTCGCGCATCATTGCACTGGCCCGTGAGGCCGGCAGTGAGCAAGAGCATCTGGCGTTCATTGCTTCCGAACTGCGCCGCTATGTCGGTGCCAAGGAGCTCGATGAAGCGGTGGTCGAACGTTTCCTCGCACGCCTGAGTTACCTGCACGTCGACTTCCTCAAGTCCGAAGACTACGTGGCCCTGGCCGAGTTGGCCGGCAGCACCCAGCGACTGATTGCCTACTTCGCCACTCCTGCCGCCGTGTATGGCGCGATCTGCGAGAACCTGGCGAAAGTTGGCCTGGCGGAAAACACCCGTGTGGTGCTGGAAAAGCCCATCGGCTCCGACCTCGAGTCCTCGCGCAAGGTCAACGACGCCGTGGCCCAGTTCTTCCCGGAGAACCGCACCTACCGCATTGACCACTACCTGGGTAAAGAAACCGTCCAGAACCTGATCGCCCTGCGTTTCGCCAACAGCCTGTTCGAAACCCAGTGGAACCAGAATTACATCTCCCACGTGGAAATCACCGTGGCCGAGAAGGTTGGTATTGAAGGGCGCTGGGGTTACTTCGATAAGGCTGGCCAGCTGCGGGACATGATCCAGAATCACCTGTTGCAACTCCTCTGCCTGATCGCCATGGACCCGCCGGCGGACCTGTCTGCCGACAGCATCCGCGACGAGAAGGTCAAGGTGCTCAAGGCCCTGGCACCGATCAGCCCGGAAGGCCTGACCACCCAAGTGGTACGTGGCCAGTACATCGCCGGCTACAGCGAAGGCAAACCGGTGCCGGGCTACCTCGAAGAGCCTAATTCCAATACCCAGAGCGACACTGAAACGTTCGTCGCCCTGCGTGCTGATATCCGCAACTGGCGCTGGGCGGGCGTGCCGTTCTACCTGCGTACCGGCAAGCGCATGCCGCAGAAGTTGTCGCAGATCGTCATCCACTTCAAGGAACCGTCGCACTACATCTTCGCCCCGGAGCAGCGCCTGCAAATCAGCAACAAGCTGATCATTCGCCTGCAACCGGACGAGGGTATTTCGCTGCGGGTGATGACCAAGGACCAAGGTCTGGACAAGGGCATGCAACTGCGCAGCGGCCCGCTGCAATTGAATTTTTCCGACACCTGGCGCAGCGCTCGGATTCCCGATGCCTACGAACGGTTGTTGCTGGAAGTGATGCGCGGCAATCAGAACCTGTTTGTCCGTAAAGATGAAATCGAAGCTGCGTGGATCTGGTGTGACCAGTTGATCGCCGGTTGGAAAAAATCCGGCGATGCGCCCAAGCCGTACGCGGCCGGGTCATGGGGGCCGATGAGCTCCATTGCACTGATCACGCGGGACGGGAGGTCGTGGTATGGCGATATCTGATTTGAAATTGCCGCAGGGCGTCAGCGCCCATGCGTTCAAAAGCCCGGTGCTGCTGGCCGAAGGCCTGGCGCTGAATGTGGTCAAGCAACTGAGCGACGCGATCGAGGCCAAGGGCACTGCAACGCTGGTGGTCTCCGGCGGCCGCAGCCCGGTGGCGTTTTTCCAACACTTGGCCAAGCAGCCGCTGGACTGGTCCAACGTGGTCGTCAGCCTGGCCGACGAGCGCTGGGTCCCGGTGGAACACGCCGACAGCAACGCCGGGTTGCTCAAGAAGTATTTGTTGCAGGGCCCGGCGGCCAAGGCGCAGTTCCTCAGCCTGTACAGCGCCAGTGCCAACCTGGAGCAGGCAGCGGAGCAAGCTGATCGCCTGCTGTCGGAGTTGCCAGTGATCGACGTGTTGGTGCTGGGCATGGGCGACGACGGCCATACCGCGTCGTTGTTTCCGGGCAGCCCGAATCTGGCCGAGGCCCTGGCAGCTGATGGCACGCGCCGCTGCTATCCGATGCTGGCGCCGACCGTGCCGCATCAACGCCTGACCATGAGTCGGGCGCTGCTGGCCTCGGCCAGGCACAAGATTTTGTCGATTTCCGGCCAGTCCAAGCTGACCACCCTGAATACCGCACTGGCCGGTGACGATGTCGCCGCATTGCCGATTCGCGCGTTTCTGCAACCTACGTTAGAGATTTACTGGTGCCCATGAGCCAAGGAACAGCCGCTATGACAAACCCATCCCCGACCGTTTCCATGGCGGATAAAGTTGCCCTGATCGACAGCCTCGCCGCCAAGGCGCGGATCCTGCCGGTGATCACGATTGCCCGCGAGCAGGATGTCCTGCCGCTGGCCGATGCCCTGGCCGCCGGTGGCCTGACTGCCCTGGAAGTGACCCTGCGCTCGCAGTTCGGCCTCAAGGCGATCCAGATCCTGCGCGAGCAGCGCCCGGAACTGATCACCGGTGCCGGCACCGTGCTCGACCGGCAGATGCTGGCTGCCGCCGAAGCGGCCGGTTCGCAATTCATCGTGACCCCGGGGATTACTCGTGACCTGCTGGAAGCCAGCGTGGCCAGCGACATTCCGCTGTTGCCAGGCATCAGCAATGCCTCGGGCATCATGGAAGGTTATGGCCTGGGTTATCGGCGCTTCAAGCTGTTCCCGGCAGAAGTCAGTGGCGGCGTGGCCGCCATCAAGGCATTGGGCGGCCCGTTCGGCGAAGTGAAATTCTGCCCGACCGGTGGCGTGGGTCCGGCCAACATCAAGAGCTACATGGCGTTGAAAAACGTCATGTGCGTGGGCGGTAGCTGGATGCTTGATCCGGAGTGGATCAAGAACGGCGACTGGGCCCGCATTCAGGAATGCACCGCCGAGGCCTTGGCGCTGCTGGACTGATTCACCCCAACACCTCGTTGTGTGTTCTACGGCTTTTCGGTGCGCTTGGTCGGCGCACTTTTTTTTGCCTTGAGAAAAACCAGCACTGCTCTCCTGTAGGAGCGAGCATGCTCGCGAAAAAAACCGCAAGCGCCGCGGGGCGTCAGGTGCCCATCGTCATCGTTGACGACCATCGCGAGCATGCTCGCTCCTACAAGATAGGCGTCATCCCGCCAGTTCTTTCAACGCCCCCACCAACCGCTTCATGTGCTCCCCCGTCGTGGTGAACCCCGGCGTGATCCGAATGCACGGCCCGCACGCCGCCCCAGTGCGCACCACGGTAAACAGGTTGTATTCGTTGAGCAGCCTTTCGGCCATCACCTGCTGATCCGCCTGCGCGGTGAAGCGCATCGCCGTGATTGCGCAATACAAGCGCGGATCATCCGGCGTCAGCACTTCAATGCCCGGTACCTCGCGCACCTCACGCACCCACAGATCGCGCAGGTAATTGAGGCGAGGTCCCTTCGCGGCGGCGCCACCCATGGCCTGGTGTTCTTCGAACACCAGCGGCAAGGTCAGCAGCGCGGGAATGTTGGGCGTGCTGTAGGGGGTGCGGCTCAGTATGTCGGTGACAGGGAAATGCATCTCGCCCATGTCCGGGTCGATGTCTGCCAGGCGTTGTGGCGCGATGTAGATGAACCCCAGGGTCAGCGGTGCACCGATCCACTTGTGCAGGTTGAAGCCGGCGAACTCAATGCCCAGCGCCGACAGGTTGAATTCCATCTGCCCCAGCGCATGAGCGCCGTCGAGGATCACGTCGATACCATGCTCCCTGGCAGCAGCGGCAATGGCCTGCACTGGCATCACCAGGCCGGTGCGATGGGTAACGTGGGTCAGGGCCATCAATTTGAGCCTGGGATATCGGGCGAAAGTATCGCGATAGGTCGCCAACAGGCTGTCGAAACTGGCGGGGTGGGCGTGTTCGATTTCGATCACTTCGACGCCGCGATGACGGGCCAACCAGCGCATCGCACCTTTTACCGTGTCGTACTCCAGATCACAGATCAGCACCTGGTCGCCCGGTTGCAGGCGGTTGTAGTTGCGAATCAGCGATTGCAGGGCGTCCGAAGCGTTGCGGGTGAACGCCACGCTTTGCGCGGGTACGTCGATCAGTTCGGCGAGCTTGCCACGAATGCGCGCGCCGTCGGTCTTTTCGAAACGCTGGCGCACATAGATCGAATTGCTGCGGTTGATCAGTTCGATGTTGCGCTGATATTCCTCGACCACCGTCCGCGACAGGCGTCCGAAGTAACCGTTTTCCAGATTGATCGGGCCAGGTTCAACGGCGTAGCGATCGGCGAAGGTCTGCCAGAACAATTCATCACGGGCACGGCGGGTGTTATCGGGCATGGGGACGACTCAGTAGCGAGGGGCGGATTTGCCATGTTTGGCGCGCAACGGTTCCAGCAGATCCGACAAACCGTTGTGATCGATTTCCTGCATCAGTGCCAGCAAGCCGCCCAATTCGCCATGGGGAAACCCTTCGCGAGCGAACCAGTTGAGGTAAGGACCGGGCAGGTCGGCAATGATGCGGCCCTTGTATTTTCCGAAGGGCATTTGGCGGGTGATCAACAGTTCGAGCTTTTCAGGGTTCATCGGTCAGTCGTCAAGATTGGGCCACTTGAAAATACAGGCATTCTGCATGCAGGCCAAATGACAGATCATGCAAAAAAAACGGATACAGATTTTTAGGTAAATTGTAAGTCATTGAAATATAAGTAATAAATTCAATATCCAAAGCTGGCATGCCCGCTGCAATGTCTATTGCATCTTTCATCAACCCGTGAGGAATTGAAAAATGACCGACATGAATAAAGAAGCCATCTCTGTACTCAATGACCTGATCGAAACCAGCAAGGATGGTCAGGAAGGGTTCAAGACCTGCGCTGAAGACATCAAGCATCCGGAACTCAAATCGCTGTTCACCCAGCGCTCCGTCGACTGCGCAACAGCTGCTGCGGAATTGCAGGCTGCCGTGCGTTCGATGGGTGGCGATCCGGAAACTTCGACCAGCGTCAGCGGCGACCTTCACCGTCGTTGGGTCGACGTGAAAGCGATGTTCACTGGCAAGGACGAAGAAGCTGTGCTGAACGAAGCCGAGCGCGGCGAAGACCACGCGCTTAAGGCTTACCGCGAAGCGATCGAGAAGATCAACAAGCACAACCTGGTGGGTATTCGTGACTTGGTTGAACGTCAATACCATGGCGTGCAACGCAATCACGATCAGGTAAAAGCCCTGCGTAACCAGGCTCGCGCGCGTTCGTAAGCGGTAGCTTTATATCCCCACTGTGGGAGTCCCCTGTGGGAGCGGGCTTGCCCGCGAAGGCGGTATGTCAGTCACATCATCGATGTCTGACACGACCCTTTCGCGGGCAAGCCCGCTCCCACATTCAGGGGCATTCCATTTCAGTTTTGCTCACAGCCTCAGCCGATACTGATCGCCGGCAACGTCGGCAGGGTCACGGTCTGTTGTTTGCGCGGCGCCAGGATTTCTGCCTCCCCATCCACCACCAGCTCATCGCGCTGATTAAACACGCGGGTGGCAATGCGCACACGAAACTTGGGCAGCTTTTCCAGGATTTCCAGGCGCACGGTCAGCGTATCGCCAATCTTCACTGGCTTTTGAAAGCTCATCTGCTGGCCAATGTAGATGGTGCCCGGCCCAGGCAGTTCGCAGGCCACAGCCGCGCTGATCAGCGCGCCGCTGAACATGCCGTGGGCAATGCGCTCCTTGAACATGGTGGCGGCGGCGAACTCGGCGTCCAGGTGCACCGGGTTGTGGTCACCGCTCATCGCGGCGAACAATTGAATGTCACGCTCTTCGACCGTCTTGCTGTAGCTGGCGGTCTGCCCGACTTCAAGGGCTTCGTAAGGAGTGTTGGTCACCTGGGTCATCGGTTTGAATTCCTGTAGCAAATATAAAGAACACGAAAAACTATTCGGATCTGGGTGGTCGGCGATGGCTCAGGACCTGAGCGATCCAGTCCAGCACGTCGGCCGTCACTTCATCACGGTTGGTCTCGTTGAACAGTTCGTGCCGGGCCTGCGGGTAAATCGTCAATTGCAGGTTCTGGCAGCCGGCGGCGCGCAACGCATCGGCCAGATCTTTCAGACGCTTGCCTTCACTCACCGGATCACATTCGCCGCCAATCACCAGCAACGGCAGGCCCGGATCGATCTGGGCGAGATTGGACGCTTTGCTGATCTGCTGCAAGCCGCCGAGCAAATCGATCCACAATTGATTGGTGCAGCGAAACCCGCACAGCGGGTCGTTGGCGTACTTGTCGACTTCGGCCGGGTCGCGACTGAGCCAGTCGAACGGCGTGCGCACCGGTTTGAATTTTTTGTTGAACGAGCCAAACGACAGCCATTCGATCATGGCGCTGCGGCCCTTGGGGCCCTGGCGCAGTCGCTCCAGGCGAGCGATCTGGCGCGCGGCGCGATAGAGCGCGACCGGTTGGAAATTCGAACCACTGAGCACCGCGCCGTGCAGGCTGGCGCTGTGATGCAGCAGATAAGCCTGAGCGATGTAGCTGCCCATGCTGTGGCCGAGCAACACGATCGGCACGCCGGGATGCTGTTGGCCGATGTGTTGGTTGAGGCTGGCCAGATCGCCCACGACCTTGCACCAGCCATCGTCGTCCGCAAAGTGACCGAGTGTGCCGTTTTCCGATGTTTTGCCGTGCCCGCGTTGATCCAGCGCATAGACGCCATAGCCCTGTTCGCAGCAGGCCTGTGCCAGGCGGGCATAGCGGTCGCTGTGCTCGGCCATGCCGTGGGCCAGCAGAATCACTGCTTTTAACGGCGCGGCCGGCAGCCATTGATTGACGAACAGGCGGCTGCGGTCACTCGCGGGCAGCCAGAAGGTGTCGTGGACCATGGCGATTCCTTTTGCATGAGCGTGTAGGGCACTGGTTGCATTGTATAGCGCATCCTTCGCTCTTCGTCCGATCAGCCCACACCACTGCACCAAGATTCATACGATCAATGTCGGTTGTTGCCATATTTGCCTGATTGACCATAACTGCTAGTGTCCGTGAAGCCCCGCTTTTTGCTTTCTGTTTTGAGGGAAAGGAAAGCAAGGACTCAAAAGCGGCCCCGGATAAGTTCAGGTAAAGAGGACAAGAACAATGCAACCTGATTTCTGGAATGACAAACGCCCGGCCGGCGTGCCCCTGGATATTGATCAAGGCGCCTACAAGTCGGTGATCGAAGTGTTCGAGCGTTCGTGCAAGAAATTTGCGGACCGCCCAGCCTTCAGCAACATGGGCGTGACCCTGACCTACGCTGAACTCGAACGCCAGAGCGCAGCGTTCGCCGGTTACCTGCAAGCCCATACCGACCTGGAACCGGGTGATCGTATTGCGGTGCAAATGCCCAACGTCCTGCAATACCCGATTGCCGTGTTCGGTGCCCTGCGTGCCGGGTTGATTGTGGTCAACACCAACCCGCTGTACACCGCGCGGGAAATGCGCCACCAGTTCAAGGATTCCGGTGCCCGGGCGCTGGTGTACCTGAACATGTTCGGGCAGAAGGTCCAGGAAGTGCTGCCCGACACGGACCTGCAGTACCTGATCGAGGCGAAGATGGGCGACATGATGCCCGCCGCCAAGGGTTGGCTGGTCAACACCCTGGTGAGCAAGGTCAAGAAAATGGTCCCCGACTACGACTTGCCCCAGGCCATCGCCTTCAAAAGTGCGCTGCGCATGGGGCGCGGCCAGGCTATCAAGCCGCTGAATGCCCGGCTCGACGACATCGCCGTGCTGCAATACACCGGGGGAACCACCGGCCTGGCCAAGGGCGCAATGCTCACCCACGGCAACCTGGTGGCGAACATGCAGCAGGCGCGCGGCTGCCTGGGGCAGTATGGCGACGATGGCCAGCCGTTGTTGCGCGAAGGGCAGGAGATCATGATCGCGCCGCTGCCGCTCTATCATATCTATGCCTTCACGGCGAACTGCATGTGCATGATGGTGACGGGCAACCACAACGTGTTGATCACCAATCCACGGGACATCGGCGGCTTCATCAAGGAGCTGAAAAACTGGCGGTTCTCGTGCCTGTTGGGGCTCAACACCCTGTTTGTCGCGCTGATGGATCATCCGGATTTCAAGACCCTGGATTTCTCCAGCCTCAAGCTGAC
Source organism: Pseudomonas sp. S2_C03 (assembly GCF_054668405.1). Taxonomy (NCBI): domain Bacteria; kingdom Pseudomonadati; phylum Pseudomonadota; class Gammaproteobacteria; order Pseudomonadales; family Pseudomonadaceae; genus Pseudomonas; species Pseudomonas sp. S2_C03. The sequence goes on from NZ_CP162766.1 coordinate 481,747, forward strand.
CAACTCTGGCGGCACCGCGCTGGTCAAGGCCACCGCCGAACGTTGGGAGCAGTTGACCGGTTGCCGCATCACCGAAGGCTATGGCCTGACCGAAACCTCGCCAGTGGCGTGCACAAACCCCTACGGCGACAAATCGCGCATCGGTACCGTTGGCCTGCCGGTGCCGGGTACCACGCTGAAAATCATCGACGATGAGGGTGTCGAGCAACCTTTGGGCGAGCGCGGTGAACTGTGCATCAAGGGCCCGCAGATCATGAAGGGCTACTGGCAGAAACCCGAGGCCACCGCCGAAGTACTGGATGCCGAGGGCTGGTTCAAGTCCGGCGACATCGGGGTGATCGATCCCGACGGCTTCGTGCGCATCGTCGATCGCAAGAAAGACATGATCATCGTTTCGGGCTTCAACGTGTACCCCAACGAAATTGAAGACGTGGTAATGGCCCATCCGAAAGTCGCCAACTGCGCGGTCATCGGTGTGCCGGACGAGCGCTCCGGAGAGGCGGTGAAGCTGTTCGTGGTGGCGCGTGAGTCCGGGGTCAGCCTTGAAGAGCTGAAATCCTACTGCAAGGAAAACTTCACCGCCTACAAAGTGCCCAAGCACATTGTGTTGCGTGACTCGCTGCCAATGACGCCGGTAGGCAAGATTCTGCGCCGAGAGTTGCGGGATATTGCTTAACAGATGAATGGCCGCGCTTGGCCCGAATCGTCGCGATGGTGGCCCTGGCACCGCGGGCATCAGACAGCCCGCGTCATCGTTAACGTCCATCGCGAGTAAACTCGCTCCTACAGGTCGGGTGTGATCCCTGTAGGAGCGAGCTTGCTCGCGATGCATTTTCAGCCACACCGCAGAACGAAAAACTGCCAACACAGAAATTCTTGTAGGACAAAGCCCCGAATTCCGGGGCTTTCATCTCTATATAGAATTTTTGCTCTAAAATGACCGCTTGTTATTCTTGAGTCACAAAAGTGACTATAGGGGCTACGTTTGGCCCTAGTCGGCCCTCGGCAAAGCTGATAATCTCGGCCCGCTTTGTGACCTCTCGGCCTTCAAGAAAAGCCCTGGCTCACCCATACACCAATAATAATCGCATCAAAATGCGGTATTTGAATTCGCGTTGCTGAGGAGTGGGCTTCCATGATCGAAGACTTCTGGAAGGATAAGTACCCTGCCGGGATTGCTGCCGACATCAATCCGGACGAGTACCCGAATATTCAGGCAGTGTTGAAGCAGTCCTGCCAACGCTTCGCCGACAAACCGGCTTTCAGCAACCTGGGCAAGACAATCACGTACGGTGAACTGTACGAGCTGTCCGGTGCCTTTGCCGCTTACCTGCAACAGCATACCGATTTGCAGCCCGGCGATCGAATCGCCGTGCAATTGCCCAACGTCCTGCAATACCCGGTCGCGGTGTTCGGTGCCATCCGTGCCGGGCTGATCGTGGTCAACACCAATCCGCTGTACACCGCGCGGGAAATGGAACACCAATTCAATGATTCCGGCGCCAAGGCCCTGGTCTGCCTGGCCAACATGGCGCACCTGGCCGAAGCCGTCGTGCCCAAGACCGGTGTGAAGCACGTTATCGTTACCGAAGTGGCCGACCTGTTGCCACCGCTCAAGCGCCTGCTGATCAACAGCGTCATCAAGTACGTGAAGAAGATGGTACCGGCGTATCACTTGCCCAAGGCCATCAAGTTCAATGACGTGCTGAGCAAGGGCCACGGCCAGCCAGTGGCTGAAGCCAGCCCGGACAGCGGCGACGTGGCGGTGCTGCAATACACCGGCGGCACCACGGGTGTGGCCAAGGGCGCGATGCTGACGCACCGCAACCTCGTGGCGAATATGCTGCAATGCAAGGCGCTGATGGGCTCCAACCTCAACGAAGGTTGCGAGATCCTGATCACGCCGCTGCCGCTGTACCACATCTATGCCTTCACCTTTCATTGCATGGCGATGATGCTGATCGGCAACCACAACGTCCTGATCAGCAATCCGCGCGACCTCTCCGCGATGGTCAAGGAACTGTCCAACTGGAAATTCAGCGGCTTCGTTGGTTTGAACACGCTGTTCGTGGCTCTGTGCAACAACGAAAGCTTCCGCAAGCTGGATTTCTCCGCACTTAAAGTCACCCTGTCCGGCGGCATGGCCCTGCAACTGGCAGCGGCCGAACGCTGGAAAGCGGTCACTGGCTGCGCCATCTGCGAAGGTTATGGCATGACCGAAACCAGCCCGGTGGCCACCGTGAACCCGATCCAGAACATCCAGATCGGCACCATCGGCATTCCGGTGCCTTCGACCCTGTGCAAAGTCATCGACGATGCCGGCGTGGAACGACCGTTGGGCGAAATCGGCGAGCTGTGTGTGAAAGGCCCGCAGGTGATGAAAGGCTACTGGCAACGCCAGGAAGCCACCGATGAAATGCTCGACAGCGAAGGCTGGCTGAAAACCGGCGACATCGCGGTGATCCAGCCCGATGGCTACATGCGTATCGTCGATCGCAAGAAAGACATGATTCTGGTGTCCGGTTTCAACGTTTACCCCAATGAATTGGAAGACGTGCTTGCGACCCTGCCGGGCGTGCTGCAATGCGCGGCCATCGGTGTGCCGGATGAGAAATCGGGCGAGGCGATCAAGATTTTCATCGTCGTCAAACCGGGCGTGACCCTGACCAAGGAGCAAGTGATGGAGCACATGCGTGCGAATGTCACCGGCTACAAGGTCCCGCGCTCCGTAGAGTTCCGCGATGCGCTGCCGACCACCAACGTCGGCAAGATCCTGCGCCGCGAACTGCGCGATGAAGAGCTGAAAAAGATCAACGCGAAGAAAGCTACCGCGTAGTCCTGTGTAGGAGCGAGCTTGCTCGCGATAGCGGTATGTCAGTCACCATCAATATGACTGTTCCACCGCTATCGCGAGCAAGCTCGCTCCTACAATATTTGGGTTACTGGCGGAATGTTGCGAAGTTGACGTTGGTGCCGTTCGGGCGCATGTCCTGCAGGTACGAATCCTTGTCCGCACTCAGCTCCAGGCTCAGCGCCGCCTTGCGCTTGCCTTCGTTGCGCACCACCAGCCCTTCGAGCTTCTCGCGCAGGAATACGGTCGGCACTTTCAGGTGCAGCAGCTCATCGGTGGCCGGGGTATGCATCAGCAGGTGAACCCATTCGTACTGACCAATGGCCAGGCGCGACACCGGAATATCGAACCACCAGATATTGCGATTGCGGTTCAGTTCGGTGAAGTGGCAGTTATTGACGCCCAGTACGGCACCACCAAGTTCCTGGTTTCTGCGGGCAATGGCCTGCTTTTTATCGAGTTTCATAACGTTCCTACGGGTTGGATCATCAGCGCCATGGCCAATACATGTCGCATTCTCAGGGGTAGGCCGGCAAACATAAAGCCCAACCTGCGACCGGCGATGAAATGTCGCCCGGTAAAAAAAATGAAACTCCCCCCAAATACCTTGGGTCAATCCCTGTGTAACCCCTTTTCTCGTTCACAGGTTGACAGGAGACACACCATGGGCAGCACTGGCGATAAAGTAAAAGGCATGGCCAACGAAGCAGCCGGCAACATCAAGCAAGGCGTCGGCAAGGCCACCGGCAACGACAAAATGCGCGCCGAAGGCGTGGTGCAGGAGAAGAAAGGCGAAGCGCAGCAAGCGGTCGGTAAAGCCAAGGATGCAGTGAAGAAGGGCGTCGACAAGGCGTGAATCCCCTTTTGATGAAAACCAAACGGCTATCTGCGGATGGCCGTTTTTGTGTCAGCTTTTATTTTGCGCAGGATCAAAATCGCCAAGTAGGCTAATTTGATGTAGAAACGGCCCCTGAGTCGCCACCACTTCAAGCGATTTGCGGCGAAAGGAGACGCAGATGATTTTCCCCGACATGAAAGGCTTGCCTCTGCACCGGGTAATGGTGCGCACGATCAAGGAATTCGTCGACGACGAAATGTCGACCTATGCCTCGGCATTGGCCTATCAAATGTTGTTTTCGCTGTTCCCGTTCATCCTGTTCCTGATTGCCCTGATCGGTTTTCTGCACCTGCCGGATTTCTTCTCCTGGCTGCGCCTGCAATCGGAGTTGGTGTTGCCGCCTCAAGCCCTGGAACAGGTCAACCCCGTGATCGACCAGTTGCAGCAGTCCAAGGGTGGTCTGCTGTCGATCGGTATCGTCATCGCGTTGTACACCGCTTCAGCCGGCGTGCGCCTGATGATGAGCGCAATGAACGCGGCTTATGATGTGGTGGAAGGGCGGCCACTGTGGAAGCGCTTTCCCTTGTCCATTATCTACACCGTCGGGATTGCCGGCATGTTGCTGGTAGCCGCCGCGCTGATGGTGCTCGGGCCGCAGGTGATGGGGTGGATCGCCTCGCAGGTCGGCCTGGAAGACTTCATCGTCACCGTCTGGACCATCGCGCGCTGGCCAGTGATTGTGATCCTGATGATGATCGCCGTCGCACTGACCTATTACGTCATGCCGGATGTGCGCCAGGAGTTCCGCTTCATTACGCCCGGTTCGGTGCTGGCGGTGATGGTTTGGATCATCGCGTCCCTGGGGTTCGCTTTTTACGTCAAGACCTTTGCCAACTACAACGCCATGTACGGCAGTATCGGTGCGATCATCGTGCTGCTGCTGTATTTCTACATTTCCTCGGCGGTGCTGTTGCTCGGTGCGGAGATGAATGCAGTGATTGAGCACATGTCGGCCGAAGGCAAGGAAAAGGGCGAGAAGGTTCCAGGCGAGGCCGACGAGATTCCCAAACAACATGTTTCCGGGCTGGGTCGGGATCACTCAATCAAACCAAACACTGACGAAGCGATGTGATGATTCGTGAAATTCTGAAAATGGGTGACGAGCGCCTGCTGCGCATCGCCCCGCCGGTCCCGGTCGAGATGTTCGACAGCCCGGAACTGTGGCAACTGATCGACGACATGTTCCAGACCATGGAAAGCGTTGGCGGAGTTGGCCTGGCCGCGCCGCAAATCGGCGTCGACCTGCAATTGGTGATCTTCGGTTTCGAGCACAGCGAGCGCTACCCGGATGCCCAGGCCGTGCCGCAAACCATCCTGATCAACCCGCTGATCACGCCGCTGAGCCCACTGATGGAAGAGGGCTTTGAAGGCTGCCTGTCAGTGCCCGGCCTGCGCGGCGCGGTGGACCGTTATCAGCACATTCGCTACGAAGGCTTCGACCCCAAGGGCCAACCGATTGTGCGCACCGCCGAAGGCTTCCATGCGCGGGTGGTGCAGCACGAATGCGATCACTTGATCGGCCGGCTTTACCCGTCGCGAATCACTGACTTCAGCAAGTTCGGCTTCACCGAGGTGATGTTTCCGGACCTTGATCCGAATGCGGATGATTGACTGCATTTGCCAATTCAATGCACGTCCCTGTGGGAGCGGGCTTGCCCGCGATCGCGTCGGTAAACTCAACATCAATGTTGACTGAACTGACGCCATCGCGGGCAAGCCCGCTCCCACAGAGTTCCCATCAGGATTTAATGATCAGCAGGCTCCAACCCCATCGCAATCATCGGCTTGCTGCGCGCATACCGGCTCAGACGTTCAGCCATGGCGTAGGGCATCTGCGGATCGAAGGTAAACCCTCGCCGCTCGTAGAAACCTCGCAAATCCGGGTGACAGAACAGCCACACCGGTTGCTCGAGACCTTCGACCGCTGCGCTGATTAATCTCGCCGCGACGCCTTGCCCACGGCACGCCGGATCGACGAACAGCCCGGTCAACCAATGCCCACCCGCCACCGGCCGCAAGCACAGCGCGCCGACGATCTCCTCGCGCCGGGCGACCCACAGGCGTGCATCGCGCACGGCCTTCATCGACGACTGATTCGCGCGATAAAACTTGTTCATCAAGGGCCATGACGGTTCGCAAAGCTGGGTGTATCGGGTGTCGGGCATGGCCTGGGTCTGTCGCTGGGCAAGGCGGGCGATTATAGAGAACACGGGCCGTAAAGGGCTGCACAAATAATCTGCTCAACCTTGCGTTCTCACGAACATCGCGAGCTCGCTCCTATAGGTTCAAGCCAACTCCACGGCCAACGCTGCGCTGACCGACGGGCGCTGGCTAATCCGCGCCTGAAACCTCGCCAACGCCGGCCAGCGATCCAGATTGATTGCAAACCCAGGCGCCCAGCGCAGCACCGCAAACAGATACGCATCGGCGACACTGAACCCGCTCGCCAGCAGAAAATCCTGACGCTCCAGCGTCTGGCACAACACGGCAAAACGCTTGAACAGTTTCTCCTGGATCTGCGCTTTCACCTCTTGGGCGAATTGCTCGTTGAACAGCCAGCCCAACCCGCCATGGATCTCCGTCGACACAAAATTCAACCACTCCTGCAAACGCACCCGCTCGAACGTACCGAGCGCCGGCGCCAGGTTCGCGTCCGGCCGCAGGTCGGCGAGGTATTGCAGGATAGCGGGGCCTTCGGTCAGCACTTGCGCGTTATCCAGTTGCAACGCCGCCACGTAACCCTTTGGGTTGATGACGAGGAAGTCGGCGCCGTGGGCGGTCGTTTTGCTGCGGTTGTCGACGCGGATCAGTTCGAAGGGCAGGTCGAGTTCGCGCAACACAATATGAGGTGCCAGCGAGCAGGCTTGCGGGGCGTAATACAACTTCATCGGTGCGTCTCTGGTGAGGGATTTGCGCCAGTGTCATAGTGCGCGCGACCCTGGGTAAAATTAATCTTTCACGGCGCTGCCATAAGGAGAGCTACTGTCATGATGAACCTGATGCATTGGCGCATGGTCGTGGCCGTGGCTGACACCGGCAACATCACCCGCGCCGCCGAGCGCGTCGGCATGACCCAGTCGGCGGCCAGCCAGGCACTGGCGCTGATCGAGCAAACCCTGGGTGTGCAGTTGTTCAGTCGGGAAAACCGCCAGACCCTGCCCACCGCCATTGGCCTGTCGGTGATAGAGCACGCACGCAGCATGGTCGGTGCCCTCGAAACCATCCGCAGCACCGTCGATGCCGCCAAGGGCGTACAGCGTGGCACCATCCGCCTGGCCAGTTTCCCCATGGTGTTGGCGACGTTCCTGCCGCCCTTGCTGCGTCAGTTCCGTAGGCTGTATCCGGGTATCGAGGTGGTGGCGCTGGAGGTCAGCGACGACGAAGTGGAGAGCCTGCTGACCGCCGGCCTGGTGGATGTCGGCGTGATATTGAACCCGACGTCCGAGCGCAAGGCCTGCCGCCTCGGCTGTGATGCCTGGGTGGCGGTGGTGTCGACAGGCCATAGTCTGGCGCGTCGTTCGGTGGAGGAGGGCGTTACGCTCGCTGAGTTGGCGCAGCAACCCTTTGTATTGGCCACAGGCGGCTGCTCTACCAACGCCGGCAGCCTTGCCCGCGACATCGGATTGCAGCTTGAAGACGTGCGCGTTGAAGTCCGGGAATGGAACAGCGCTTTTACCCTCGTGCGGGAAAACATCGGCGTGACCCTGGTGCCAGAGATGACCTTGCCCAGTCAGCTTCAGGGGCTGAGGGTGATGCCGCTTAAACCGCGTATCGATCGAGAGTTCGCACTGGTGGCTGCGCCGGGCAAGCCACCGTCAGCGGCGGTGCAGGCGCTGTTGGCCCTGCTGGGTGAACGCTGAGTCGAATCCTGCTGAATCGATTTTGTCCTTGATACTGGCCGACTAGTGGCCTTGCGCCGTTGAGGACCCTCGCTATGCTGCTTTGTAACTAACCATGTCGAACGGACAGGTTGGAAAGCTCGAGAGTGCTCGCGAGAAAAAGCACCAATAACGAGCGAAAGGAGTCTTGCGTTAAATGGATTTTTTTACGACAGCATCAGGGTTGGCCCGATCCCGGGCTATCAAGAGACGGATGTCTTGATAAGAGCGTTGCCATATGGACTCTCCGATTCAACATCAGTGATCACCTGACCTGCCTCTCCCGTGGAGGGGTGCGTGTACCTGTTCCTGGGAACGTTGTGGTGGATACGTTGAAAAAACCGAAGAACTTTCAACAGTCATAAGACCGCGCTTAGGGTGATACGACCATGTTCAATTTGCATCACAAGGCTGACTTGCTGGAAATCGAACGCTTCAGCTGTGCGCTGGGCGAAGCCAACGCCAAACTGGCCGCCATCTGCCGCTCGATGGCGATGATCGAATTCACCCCCGACGGCTTCGTCATCGACGCCAATGAGAATTTTTGTGCGGTCATGGGTTACAGCACTGATGAAGTGCGTGGCAAACACCACCGGATCTTCTGCGAAGAAGCGTTTTACCGAAGCGAGGACTACGCGAAGTTGTGGCGTGACCTGGCCCGTGGCGAAGCGGTCAGCGGCACGTTCCCAAGACTGGACAAGCGTGGCCAGGAGGTTTGGCTCGAAGCCAGTTACATGCCTGTGTTCGGTGCTGATCGCCAGGTAAAAAGTGTGATCAAGGTGGCCTCCGACATCTCTGCACGAGTGCATGAGGAACACGAAAACAAAAGCATGCTCGCGGCTATTGGCCGCTCCATGGCGGTGATCGAGTTCACGCCCGAGGGCCGTGTGATCACGGCCAATGATAATTTCCTCAACGCCACGCATTACTCGCGGGGCGAGATCGTCGGCCAGCATCACAGCCTGTTTTGTCATCGCGCCGAGGCTGAATCCTCTGGCTACAAGGCATTCTGGGCCTCGCTCAATCGCGGCGAATATCACTCGCACCGCTTCGAGCGCAAGGACAAACACGGCCGCACGATTTTCCTCGAAGCATCCTACAACCCGCTGTTCGACACCAAGGGACGGCTGTACAAAGTGGTGAAGTTTGCAAGTGACATCACCCACCAGATGACCACCCTGCAAACGGCTGCCGAATCAGCCCACAGCACCTCGGTGCAAAACGATGTGTGCGCACGTAAAGGTTCCGAAGTGGTGCAGCAGACGGTGCAGATCATCCAGGACATTTCCAGGGACTTGAACGAAGCGGCGTTGAGCATCGATGCGGTCAGCAAGCAGTCCGACATCATCGGCACCATCGTCCAGACCATTCGCGGCATCGCCGATCAGACCAACCTGTTGGCGCTCAATGCGGCCATCGAAGCGGCAAGGGCCGGGGAGCATGGGCGAGGGTTTGCGGTAGTGGCCGATGAAGTGCGCAGCCTGGCGGCTCGCACCAGCCAGGCGACGCTGGAGATTGTCGACGTGGTGCGCAGGAACCACGACCTGTCAGTGAGTGCGGTGTCGAGCATGCAATCGAGCTTGAGTCGCACCGGGCTTGGGGTCGAGCTGGCCAACGAGGCGGGGGAGGTGATCCTGGAAATTCAGCAGGGGTCACGGCACGTGGTGGATGCGATCAGCCAGTTCAATTCGACGTTGCAGTTGAATTGATCCCTGTAGGAGCGAGCTTGCTCGCGATGGCGGTGTGTCAGCCAATACTGATATGACTGATACGCCGCATCGCGAGCAAGCTCGCTCCTACAGGGGCGGTGTTGTGCCCGGACTGATTACAACGACGCCAGGAACTTCTCGACCACCGGGGCCTTGCTTGGATCACCGGTTTGCTGCGCCTTCTCGGTCTGGGCGATGGCGGCTTTTTCCTGCATGCGCTGTGCGATTTCCTCACCGATTGCCTTTTGCTTTTCCGGCGGCATTTGCGCGATGTCTTCTTCAGTCAGGCCCATTTCTTCCAGGATCGCATCATGGATGCGTTGCTCTGGGGTTTTGGCCATCCAGTCCTTGAAGTCCTGAGTGGCCCCGCCACCGTTGCCGATGCGGTCTTTGGCGCCTTCCGGCAATGGTGCATAGGTCGCCTGCAGCTCAACACGGGTCTTGGCGAATGCTTCATCAACGTTGTCGCTGATTTTCGCGGCGGCGTTGACCTGCTCGGTGCTCAGCTTGGAAACCGCAGCCTGGACGCTGCCTGTTTCCTTGTTCTGCAACTGGATGTTGTTTTGCACGTTCTGCATCAGCAAGCCTTGCAGGCCGCCCTGCAGACCGGCCGCGGCATCGGTCGTCGGATCTTCGCCGGGCTTTTTGAGAAACAGCGGTGTAACCAGGTTCTGTTGTGCACTGACCAACATGATGAGTAGACCTTGTAGGTGGTTGCGGTACAGCACCGAGAGCAAATAGTGTGCCCAAGACGTAAAGGCCATTGTTTACAAGGGCTTGGCATGTAACGTCGACCTGACATTCAGCCCTGAGCGGTCAGCCTTTGCCGTCGGGCGGCAGAGGCCGACCGCTCAGGGCAGGCCATTGCACACGTGTTTGAGAAAGCCGGGGCGTTGCGCCAGCTTCTGGAAATACGCTTCCGTCGCCGGATAATCCGGCCGCTCCATGGGCGTCATCAACCAGCGGTTGATCGACAGCCCGATCACGATATCGGCCAGCGTGAAGTGGGCGCCGGCCACATAGGCTTTGGTGGTCGCCAACTGATGTTCGAGAATCGCCATCTTTTGGTTCCAGTCACGCACGCCATGGGCAATACGCTGCGGGTCCTGAAATTCCGGATCTTTGCGCACCAGTGCAGTAAAGGCGTAGCTCCAGGAACGGTTGAGCTCGGTGGCCTGCCAATCCATCCACTGCTCGACCCGCGCCCGCGCCGCCGGCTCATGGGGCAGCAACCCGGTGTTGTGGTGCTTGCCCGCCAGGTAGCGGCAGATGGTGTTGGACTCCCACAAGACGCCGGCTTCATCGACAATCACCGGTACTTGTGCGTTGGGGTTCAGGCGTACGAATTCCGGGCTGTGGGTGGAGGCGAACCCGCTGCCCCAGTCCTCGCGCTCATAGCTGATGCCCAGCTCGTCGCAGGTCCACAGGACTTTCCTGACGTTGATGGACGAAGCTTTGCCAAGAATTTTCAGTGCATGTTCCATAAAGCCACTCCTTCGACAGAACGGTGGGGCTTACCTTCAAGGTTAGTTGAAAAGCCCCGGTGAGCCGGTCAGGTGCTTTCCCGCACCATCAATTCAAAACCCATGTCCTGCACGGGCCGGGCCACGGTGTTGCCAGCCATCAGGGTCAGCATCTGTTCCGCAGCACGCCGGCCGATGGCCTCGCGAGGGGTGTTGATGCTGCTCAGGCGCGGGACCATGTGCGCGGACATGGGCAGGTCGTTGAAGCCCAGGATCGCCACCTGTTCGGGGATCCTGATGCCGCTGCGCATCGCCTCCAGCAGCGCGCCCTGGGCCAGGTCGTCGTTACCGAAGAAGATCGCATCGACATCCGGATGGCTGGCAATCAGTTGCAGGAACAATTCGCCGCCCAGGCCAACGGAGGAAGCGCGTGGGGTGAGTACTTCCAGATCCGGGTCGTAGCGACCGGCTTTCTGCAACGCCTTGCGAAACCCTTCGCCGCGCAGCAGGGTGCGTTGATCCAGTTGCGCGCCGATGTAGGCCAGTCGCTTGCGTCCACGGGACAGCAAGTGCTGCGCGGCCGTTTCGCCGGCCGCCAGTTGCGAGAAGCCGACGCAATTGAGTCCGGCGGCGCTGTCGAGCTCCATCATGTAGACGCAGGGAATGTTGCTCGCTTCGATCATCCGTCGGGAGCTTTCGGTGCGATCGAACCCGGTCAGCAACAGGCCGCGTGGCTGGTAGGCCATGTAGTTGCGCAGCAGGTTTTCCTCTTCATCGCGTGAATAATGAAAGTTGCCGATCAGCACTTCGAAACCCTTGGGTCGCAAAACCTGATGAATGGCTTCCAGGGTGTCGATAAACAGCAGGTTGGACAAAGAAGGCACCAGCACCACCACCGAATGGCTCTGGGCCGAGGCCAGCGCGCGGGCGGCGGGGTTGACCACGTAGCTGAGTTCCTGCGCGGCTTTCTGCACTTTTTCCACAAGCTCGGTGGCTACCGTGCTGACGCCACGTAACGCGCGGGACGCGGTGATCGGGCTGACGCCGGCCAGTCTTGCCACTTCATTAAGGGTCGGACGGCCAGTGGTTCGCGTATTTTTATCGTTTTTAGGGGAGGTCATCGGGCGGCTTGCCAAACAAAATTCAAGGCACTAAGGTAGCGCTGTCCCGTAGCAGCTGCAAATGCGTAAGCGAGTTTGACCTGAAGCTCGCTTTTTGGCGTTGGGACTCAATTGGCTGCAAACCACAAAAATGACAAGAAGGCGTCGGCAACTTCTGCTTTTGGTCTAGTGTCATAACTGGCAAAGGTAGCGCTGTCTGCGCGCTGAGGTGTTACATGACTCATCCCATCACCGCCCTGGTCATCATGGGCGTCGCCGGTTGCGGCAAGACCTGCGTCAGCGAAGCTCTCTGCGAGCTCAGCGGCGCCACTGCCATTGAAGGCGATACCTTTCACCCTGCCGCCAATATCGAAAAAATGAGCGCGGGCATCCCCCTGAACGACGATGACCGTGCCGGTTGGCTCGACACCCTGTGTGAAGAACTGCGTCGGGTCGATGCCACGGGCCAGCGTCCGGTGCTGACCTGTTCGGCGCTCAAGCATGTCTATCGTGAACGCCTGCGCAGCGCCTTGCCGGGCCTGGGCTTCGTGTTCCTCGAACTGACGCCTGAAGTGGCTGCCGACCGCGTGTCCCACCGCCCGGGTCACTTCATGCCTTCGACCCTGATCGACAGCCAGTTCGCCACCCTCGAGTCCCCGGTGGGCGAGCCCCTGACCCTGGCGCTCGATGCGTCCAACTACAGCGTCGAGCAACTGGCGAAACAGGCGCATGTCTGGTGGCTGGAGCATGGCCTGAAACGCGCCGGATGATTTTGCTTCAGAAGATAGCGCTGTCCTTATGGCACTCGAATAACCCGCTTTAATAACAACAACAACCAGGAGACACCCCTAATGTTTGGCATGTCCCACGAGACGTTCCTGCTGCTCGATGCAGTGGTCACGGTGATCGGGCTTATCGTTCTGATCACCAAGTTCAAGTTCCACCCTTTCATTGCCCTGATCATCGCCGCCGCTTTCCTCGGGCTGACCTCCGGCATGCCGATCGGCACCATCATCAAGGCGTTCCAGGACGGCTTCGGCGGGGTGCTCGGTTTCGTCGGCATCATTCTCGCGCTGGGTACCATGCTCGGAAAAATGATGGCCGAATCGGGCGGCGCGGATCAGATCGCCCAGACGTTGATCCGTGCCTTTGGCAAGGACAAGGTGCAGTGGGCGATGATGTTCGCGGCGTTCCTGGTGGGCATCCCGCTGTTCTTCGAAATCGGCTTCGTGCTGCTGATCCCGCTGGTGTTCATCGTGGCCCGCCGCACAGGCGTGTCGATCATCAAGATTGGTATCCCGCTGCTGGCGGGTCTGTCTGCGGTGCACGGCCTGGTGCCGCCGCACCCGGGCCCGCTGCTGGCCATCGGCGTATTCGGCGCCGACATCGGCAAGACCATTCTGTACGGCCTGATCGTCGCCTTGCCGACCGCCATCATTGCCGGTCCGATCTTCGGTACTTTCATTGCCAAGCACATTCCTGGTCATCCGAACCAGGAGCTGGTGGACCAACTGGCCCGTGAAAGGGACTCCACCGACCTGCCGAGTTTCGGCATCACTCTGGTCACCGTGCTCTCGCCGGTGTTCCTGATGTTGCTCAAGACCTTTGCCGACGTGGTGCTGCCAGACGGCAACTTCTTCCGCACCTTCATGGACCTGATCGGTCACCCGATCTCGGCCCTGTTGCTGGCGTTGCTGCTGTCGCTGTACACCTTTGGCTACAAGCAGGGCATCGGCTCGCAGCAAATGCTCAAGTGGCTGGACGCGAGCCTGGCGCCGACCGCCGCGATCATCCTGATCATCGGTGCCGGTGGTGGCTTCAAGCAGATGCTGGTGACCAGCGGCGTGGGCGACGTGATCGGCCACATGGCGGTGGCGGCTCAGATCTCGCCGATCCTGCTGGCATGGCTGGTAGCAGCGGTGATCCGCATCGCGACCGGCTCGGCCACCGTGGCGACCATCACCGGCGCGGGTATCGTGGTGCCAGTGGTCGGCATGATCCCAGGCGTGAACCGCGAGCTGCTGGTGCTGGCCACCGGTGCCGGTTCGTTGATTCTGTCCCACGTGAACGACGCCGGTTTCTGGCTGGTCAAGCAGTACTTCAACATGACCGTGGCCGAAACCTTCAAGACCTGGACCGCGATGGAAACCATCCTGTCGGTGGTGGGCCTGGGCTTTATCCTGTTGTTGTCGTTGTTCGTTTAAGAGCAAATGGCAGGCACAAAAAAACCGCAGTGATGCGGTTTTTTTGTGGGTGATTGACTGTCAGAACGTGGACCTTTTGTGGAGATTCTCTGTGGGAGCGGGCTTGCCCGCGATAGCAGTGTGTCAGTCACCGAAGGCTTCACAGGTAGACCGCTATCGCGGGCAAGCCCGCTCCCACAGGGTTATGTGTTTTTGGCTAAGCCATCCGCCCGAAACATCCCGCGAATCCCCCGCACAGCCTGGCGAATCCGGTCCTGGTTTTCGATCAAGGCGAACCGCACGTGATCGTCGCCATATTCACCGAAACCCACGCCCGGCGAGACGCAGACCTTGGCCTCGGCCAGCAGTTTCTTGGCGAACTCCAGCGAGCCCAGATGGGCATACCCCTGGGGAATCTTGGCCCAGACGTACATCGAGGCTTTCGGGTTTTCGACCATCCAGCCCAGCTCATGAAGGCCTTTGACCAGGACGTTGCGTCGCTGCCGATATTGCTCGGCGATGTCGCGCACACATTGTTGGTCGCCTTCCAGCGCGGCAATGGCCGCCACTTGCAGCGGGGTGAAGGTGCCGTAGTCGTGGTAGCTCTTGATACGGGCGAGGGCGTTGACCAATTCCGGGTTGCCGACCATGAAGCCGATGCGCCAGCCTGCCATGTTGTAGCTCTTGGACAGGGTGAAGAACTCTACCGCGATGTCCTTGGCGCCCGGCACCTGCATGATCGACGGGGCCTTCCAGCCGTCGTAGACGATGTCGGCGTAAGCCAGGTCGTGTACCACCAGTACGTCGTACTGCTTGGCCAGGGCGATCACGCGCTCGAAGAAGTCCAGTTCCACGCACTGGGCGGTGGGGTTGGAGGGAAAGCCGAGAATCATCATCTTTGGTTTGGGGATCGAACCGCGAATGGCCCGCTCCAGCTCGGCGAAGAAGTCCACACCCGGCACCAGCGGCACCGAACGCACCTGGGCACCGGCAATCACCGCACCGTAGATGTGAATCGGGTAGCTCGGGTTGGGCACCAGCACCGTGTCGCCCTGATCCAGGGTCGCCAGCATCAGGTGCGCCAGGCCTTCCTTGGAGCCGATGGTGACAATGGCCTCGCTCTCGGGGTCGATCTCGACCTCGTAGCGTTCCTTGTACCAGTTGGAAATCGCCCGGCGCAGGCGCGGAATACCCTTGGACGTCGAGTAACCGTGGGTGTCCTCACGCTGGGCGACGGTGACGAGTTTTTCGACGATGTGCGGCGGGGTCGCGCCGTCGGGGTTACCCATGCTCAAGTCGATGATGTCTTCGCCACGACGACGGGCGGCCATCTTCAGCTCGGCGGTGATGTTGAAAACGTAAGGGGGGAGTCGATCTATGCGCGCAAAGCGGCGCGGCGAACCTTGTTCGGCCATTGTTGCCTCGATAACGTAAGCGCCCGGAACCGTCCGAGCGACGCTGGTCACTGCGGTGACCTGGGGCGCAATGTAAGGGCAGCTGTGACAGACTGTCCAGCCCGGATGTGAACAATTTTTCCCGAAGGAAATCGGTTGATGGAATTTAGCAGTGGGTTTTTGCTGAGCCTTTCCCTGTGCCTGGACATTGGCGTGGCGAACATCGCCATGATCACCCTGGCCATGCAGCGTGGCTATTTTCAAGGCTTTGCCCTGGGTCTGGGCACCTGCGTCGGTGACCTGATCTACGCGGTGCTGGCACTGGCCGGCATGACCGTGCTGCTGCAATACGAAACCGTGCGCTGGGTGCTGTGGATCGGCGGCTCGGCACTGTTGATCTATTTTGCGGCGAAGATGATCTACTCGGCGATTCATCACGAGGCGCTGCTGGCCGAGACGGCCGAGGTCGGCCACAACTCCCACCGCAAGGAGTTCTTTCGCGGGATTTTCCTGGCCATGTCGTCACCCAGCGCCATCCTCTGGTTTGCAGCGGTTGGCGGCACCCTGATCGCCCGTTCGGGCGGCGGTGGGCCGGTCAGCTCGGCGCTGTTCCTGGGCGGTTTCCTCTGCGCCGGGCTGCTGTGGTCGGCAGGCCTGTGCTTTGCGGCGAGCCATGGCGGCAAGTTGCTGGGGGATAAGCTGCTGCGTTACTCCTATCTGGCATCGGCGGCGATCTTCTGCTATTTCGCAGTGTATGTGATTCTATCGGGCTACAACGAGTTCGTCGGCGCGGGTGCCGCGCAGCCGTTGCACACCCTGTAATTTGGCGAATCGGGTTTGGCCTCTATACTCCCAGCCGAACCCACTTATTTGCGTCAGGAGTCGCGCCATGGATGAGCCACGTATCGAACACGGCCACTTCCGATTGATCGCGGGACTTGCCGGCCGGTTTACCCAGCAGACGGTAAAAGACATTCCCGCCCTCTGGGAAAAATTCGCTCCCCACTGCGGTAATGTTCCGGGGCAGACGGGCGGCGAGACTTACGGCGTCGGTTTCAATTTCGATGGCCAGGGCGGTTTCGATTACCTGGCAGGCGTACAGATCAGCAAGCTTGACGACTTGCCGGACACCTACCGCTGGGTGGAAATCCCGCCGCAGCAATACGCGGTGTTCGAGCACAAGGGGCCGTTGAGCCAGATGCCACAACTCTTCCAGTACATCCACGGCACCTGGTTCCCGCAATCCGGCTACCAGCACAGCGGAGGGCCGGAATTTGAACACTACAGCGCCGACTTCAATCCGCAGCTCAATACCGGGACCGTAGAAATCTGGCTGCCGATAAAGGCGTAGCCAGGCCGCGAGAGACGGGTTCGCTGTTTCGTCTCTCGATGTCGCCGGGTGGCTGATTTATCATTCCGGGTTTTCTCACCGCCAAATTCGAGCTGCCATGAACACCGTTATCCGCAACGTCACGCCCGCCGACCTGGACCGCTGTTTCGCCATCGAGACCGTGGCCTATGAGGGGGACGAAGCCGCGACCCGCGAGAAAATCGCCACCCGCATCGCCACCTGGCCGGAAGGTTTCATCGTCGCCGAAGTGGACGGCGTGGTCGCCGGCTTCATCAATTCCGGTGCGGCATTCGACGTGCAAATGTCCGACGAAGCGTTCAAGGAGTTGATCGGCCACGACCCGGCCGGCCCCAACGTGGTGATCATGTCGGTGGTGGTTCACCCCGGCTTTCAGGGCCAGGGCCTGGCGAAACGCTTGATGGGCGAGTTCATCGAGCGCATGCGCGGCATGGGCAAGGCGACCCTTCACCTGATGTGCAAGGAGCGGCATATCCCGCTGTATGCCGGCTTCGGCTTTGCCTACATCAAACCGTCGGCATCGGACCATGGCGGGATGGCGTGGCATGAGATGGTGCTGAGCCTTTGATTCCATCCCCTCTACTGTAGGAGCGAGCATGCTCGCGATGGTGGCCCAGTCACCGCGGCGTTCAGACAGTCAGCGTCATCCTTGACGACCATCGCGAATAAATTCGCTCCTACAGACGGCATGCGGGGGGGTTAGAAACTCATCCCCATTCGCCGTTCATACCCGATCCGCCCCTTGTAGGCCTCGCCGCTGTCGACAAAACCGTACTTGGCGTACAGCCCGATTGCCGACGCATTATCCGCATCCACCGACAACTCCAACCCCTTGATCTCCGGCCAGGCCTCGCGCGCCACCGCAGGGAGCGCCAGCAGGCACGCCTTGCCGTAGCCTTTGCCTTGGTGGCGCTGGTCGACTTGCAGCGCATGCAACGTGGCGCTGTGTTCATTGGCCCACACGGGGAGGGCAGGTGGACGCTTGAGCAGCAGGAAGGCGACGGGAACGTCCTCGGCCAGCAGGGCGAAGCCCCTCACCCCTGGGCCGGGTTTGGACAGCAGGGCGTGCAAGGCACCATGAATGTCGCCCGAGAACTTGATCTGCTCCCGATGCACTTCTATGGCCTCCACTTGCTGGCGCTGTTGCGCGTTCAGGCTGTCGTACGGCACAAGTCTCGCTGACATGGGATTGTCCATTTTCCTACATGAATGAGGCTCGAATTCTAACGGCTCCGCAGATTTGGATTACTTTTATTTCTACTGTCGAATTGCAGGATCGCCAGACGACTAGAGGTGTCTTCACAACAATAGCTACGGAGAATCACCATGAGCGCTACCCACGAAATCGAGAAGTTGATCGACACCTATCGTCAGGCCGTGATGGCCAAGGATGTCGATAAAATCATGGCCCTGTATGCCGACGAGATCGTCTCGTTCGATGCCGTAAAAGCCCTGCAATTTCGCGGTAAGGCCGCCTACCGCGCGCATTGGCTCGAATGCATGGAAATGTGCCAGGGCCCGCACACCTTCGACTTCGACCACATGAACGTCGTCGCCGACGAGCACATTGCGTTCGCCCATTGGCTGGCCCATTGCGGTGGCACCAACGAACAGGGTGAAACCCAGGCTTGCTGGATGCGTGTCACTGCTTGTTACCGGCGTGAGGGCGGGCAGTGGCGCATTGTCCACGAACACTGGTCGGCGCCGTTCGACATGCAGAGCGGCACGGCGCTGTTCGACTTGAAGCCCTGACGGTCCGATGTGGAGAGCCCCATGAAGTATCTATGCCTGGTCTACAGCAACGAAAAGCAATTGCATTCACTGCCTGAGAGCCCCAGGGACGAGGAGTGCATGGCCTACGCCGAATCGATCCAGGGCAGCGGCCGGATGCTCGCGGCCGAAGCGCTGGAGTCGGTGCAGACCGCCACCACCGTGCGCATGCGCAACGGCAAAATGTCGATCACCGACGGCCCGTTCGCCGAAACCAAGGAGCAGTTGGCCGGTTTCTATTTGATCGATGCCAAGGACCTCAATGAGGCCCTGCAGGTCGCTGGGCACATTCCGGCGGCCAGGGTGGGTTGCGTCGAGGTGCGGCCCGTTCGTCAATTGAACCTGGAGCGCTAAGGCATGCGGGACCGATGAGCGGGGTGTCAGTCCAGGCACGGGTCGAACAGGTTTACCGCCAGGACTCGCGGCGCATCCTGGCGACCCTGATTCGTTTGCTCGGGGACTTCGATCTGGCGGAAGAGGCGCTGCACGAGGCGTTTTTCGTTGCGGTCGAACGCTGGCAGCGCGACGGCGTGCCGGACAATCCGCGCACCTGGCTGGTGTCCACCGGGCGCTTCAAGGCGATCGATGTGCTGCGTCGGCGTGCACGGTTTGCTGCGTCCCGGCCGTTGCTGATCGCACAGGCCGAGGCGTTGGAACACAGCGACTGGAGTGACGACGATGTGGAAGACGATCGCCTGCGCCTGATCTTCACCTGCTGCCACCCGGCCCTGGCGGCGGACGCCCAGGTGCCGCTGACCTTGCGTGAAGTCTGCGACCTGACCACCGAGGAAATCGCCCGGGCGTTTCTCTGTGCGCCGGCCACCATCGCCCAGCGCATCGTGCGCGCCAAGGCGAAAATCCGTGACGCGAAGATACCCTACCAAGTGCCGACCCTGGCTGAATTGCCCGAGCGACTGGACAGCGTGCTGCGGGTGATTTACCTGGTGTTCAACGAAGGGTACTCGGCGTCCATGGGCGCCGAATTGACCCGGGAAGAGCTGACGCGCGAGGCGATCCGCCTCGGGCGCCTGTTGATGGAGTTGTTGCCCGAGCCTGAGGTGCTGGGCCTGGTGGCGCTGATGTTGTTGCATGAGTCACGGCGCAAGGCGCGAACATCGTCCAGTGGGGAACTGATCCTGCTGGATGAGCAGGACCGTTCGCTCTGGGACGCGACGATGATCGCCGAGGGCTGTGCGTTGATTGAGCGGGCGCTGGGGCTGGATGGTTTTGGGCCGTATTGCCTGCAAGCGGCCATTTCGGCGGTGCACGCTGAGGCGAGCACCGCCGCGCAGACCGACTGGGCGCAGATCGTCGGTCTGTATGACGTGCTGCTGGCGGGGGGGCCTTCGCCGGTGATCGAACTGAATCGCGCGGTGGCAATTTCCAAGCGCGATGGTCCGTTGGCAGGCCTGACCTTGATCGAGGCGATCCTGGCCCGGGGCGATTTGCAGGACTACCACTTGGCGCATTCGGCGCGCGCGGAGTTCTGTAGGCAGTTGGGCAGGGTTACGGATGCGCGAGCGGCGTATGAGCGGGCGCTGGCGTTGACCCGGCAGGCGCCGGAGCGGCGGTTTATCGAGGCGCGGATCAAGGGGTTGGAGTGAGGTGGGCTGGCGACCCTCATCGCGGGCAAGCCCGCTCCCACAGGTTATCGGGTGTCGTTGAGGTTTGTGATCGACGCCAAACCCTGTGGGTGCCTGACCTTCCCACAGGGGACCCTGTTGAAGTCGATTTGAGGGCTCAATAATCCTGGCGCTTGCGAAACGCCCAGCGCCCGGCAATCACGGTAAACGTCACCACCAGCGCCACCAGGATCCAGAACCCCTCCGGGTCACCGGCCAGCGGCACGCCGCCCACGTTCATGCCGAAGAAACCGGCGATGATGTTGATCGGCAGGGCCAGCACTGTCACCACGGTCAGGGTGAAGAGCGTGCGGTTGCTCTGTTCATTGAGGTTGGCGGCGATCTCTTCCTGCAACAGCTTGATCCGCTCGCCGAGCGCCGTGAGGTCGTTGATGATCAGCGCAAACTCCTCGGTGGATTTGCGCAACTCCTTCACGTCTTCCTTCTGCAGCCAGGGCGGTGGGCGGTTGAGCAGGCGCAGCAACGAGCCCGGCTCCAGGGCCAGCAGCCGTTGCAGGCGCACCAGCACGCGGCGATTGGTGCCCAGTTCCGCGCGATTGGTCGACAGGCGCGAAGACAGCAACTCATCTTCGATCTGATCGACACTCTGGCTGGTCTTGCGCACGATCTGGGTCAGCACTTCGCCCTGGTCGCGCAACAGGTGCACCAGCAACTCCAGCGGCGAGCGAAAGCGCTCGCCGGCCTTCACCGAAGAGCGCAGCTTGTCCACCGAATGCAACGGTTGCAGGCGCGCACTGATGATCAGGCGGCTGCGCACGCACACCCACAGCGTGGACACGTCGGAAGAGACCATGCTGCTGAGGTTGAACACCACGTCGTTGACCACCGCCAGCAGCGCCGAGTCGACATGTTCGATGCGCGTCGAGCGTGAACCTTCATGCAAGGCTTCGAAAAATTCGTCGGGCAATTCCAGATGATTTTTCATCCATCGCTCGCACGCCGCATGGGCGAGGTTGAGGTGCAGCCAGAGAAATTCCTCGCTGTCCTCGGCCTGTTGCAGGCGTTGCAACGCCATCGCCGAATCGATCTCACGACCACGTTCGCCGGGACGAAAACTGAAACCATAAAGCAGACCGAACAGGTCCGGGTCGCGATGACTTTGGTCGATGCTGTGGTTCATGAAGGCTCGCTGCGAGGAGGGCGCCTGTCGCGGGTTTCACAGGTTCACTTGAGCCGAATCATCGCAAGCCAAGATGACGTTTTTGTGACAGTCGGAGGTCGCAAACGATTGCTCTACCGATGGTCGGGTTTTCATCAAGAACCGCTCTAGTGCGCCGATTACGCATGGGTTAAGTTGCGCGCCTTTGGCGTGTGGCAACTGTCGCAGACAGGATGTCCGCACCCCTTTCACGTGTCCTCTGGCACGTGCCGAATTCCTGTCATGAGATCTTCCGATGTCTGTGCAAAAGTCCTTGAGAGCGCAAATTCTCGCCCTGCTGAGTGGCAGCCTGTTGGCGATGTTGTTGATCGCGCTGGCGTGCTTTCACTTCCTGTCCAATGGCGTGCAGAGCTACGCAAACCTGATCGAAGGCCCGCTGCACACCTCGCAGTTGATCGATGAGGCCAACCTGCAATTCAAGATCCAGGTCCAGGAATGGAAAAACGTACTGCTGCGCGGTAAGCAACCGGCGGACCTGGACAAGTACTGGAAACAATTCGAAGACCGTCAGCGTGACGTGCAAGGCATCCTCGGCGAACTGGCTGGGCAGAAGGGCATCGAGTCGTCACTGAAAACCCGCATTGAGCGCCTGCGTGACGAGCACCGTTTGCTTGGCGCTGCGTATCAGAAGGGTCGTGATGCGTACGTCGCTTCGGGTGGCGATCCTGCGGCGGGTGACGCGGCGGTCAAGGGGGTGGACCGGGCTGCCAGCGAACAGATGAGCGAGCTGGTGGGTGAGTTGCGCAAACTGGGTAATGAGCAGTCGGTGCTGATCAGCGCCAGCGCCAATCGCACTGTGTTGCTGGGTATCATTGTGATGCTGGTGTCGGGGCTTTTGATCGGCCTGTTGAGCCTGTGGCTGGTCAACCGCAATCTGGTGGCGCCGATCCAGAAACTGATCGAGTACGTGGCGCAACTGAGTCAGGGCAAGTTCGCCGATCGGGTGAACAGCAGTCGCCAGGATGAGCTGGGTAAACTGGCCACGGCGGCCAATACCCTGCGCGATTTCCTCGCTGACACCTTCAGCCGTTTGCAGGTCAGCACCCGGGATCTGGACAGCGCCAGCGGCGAGTTGAAATCAATTGCCGGGCTTATGGCCAGCGGGACCAACGAGCAGTTCAGCCGCACCGACCAGGTGGCGACGGCCATGAACGAGATGTCGGCCACCGCCCAGGAAGTCGCGCGCCATGCCGCCGATGCCGCGCGTGCTGCCGACGATGCCGACCAGTCCGCGCAGCAGGGCGAAAAAGTCATGCAGGGCACCATCCACACCATCACCCGCATGCGTGGTGAAATCGCCAACACGGCGACAGTCATCCGCCAGTTGGAAACGGACAGCGGTCGCATTGGCAAGGTCCTGGAAGTGATTCGCGGCATCGCCGAGCAGACGAACCTGCTGGCGCTCAACGCCGCCATCGAAGCCGCCCGCGCCGGTGAAGCCGGGCGTGGTTTTGCCGTGGTGGCCGATGAAGTGCGCAGCCTCGCGCAACGGACGGCGGCCTCGATCATCGAGATCAATCAGATTATCGAAACCGTGCAGACCGGCGCGGTTGATGCGGCACACGCCATTGAAAGCGGTCAATCGCGCAGCGAAGAAAGCGTGCAGCAAGTGACCGAAGCTGGGGCCATGCTCGAACGCAT
This sequence comes from Pseudomonas sp. S2_C03, assembly GCF_054668405.1. Lineage (NCBI taxonomy): Bacteria > Pseudomonadati > Pseudomonadota > Gammaproteobacteria > Pseudomonadales > Pseudomonadaceae > Pseudomonas > Pseudomonas sp. S2_C03. The sequence goes on from NZ_CP162766.1 coordinate 504,805, forward strand.
CACCCATGCGGTCGAAGCTATCCGCGACATGAACCGTCAGATCGCCACCGCCGCTGAAGAGCAGACTTCGGTGGCCGAAGACATCTCGCGCAACCTCACCGAAATCACCAGCATTGCCAGCACCAACCTGGACAACGTGCAACGCACCGAGGCCGCCAGCCACAACCTGCACGGGTTGTCGGGGCAGCTCAATGATGTGACGGCGCGCTTGAGCGCCTGACCGGATGGTGGATTTGTAAGCGCGAGCTTGCTCGCGATGGCGGAATGTCAGCCACTATCAAGGGGCCTGTCAGATCGCTATCGCGAGCAAGCTCGCTCCTACAGTGGAGACGTTGGAGTGGTGAGAGCAGGAATCAATTATCCCGCTTGTTTTTCAGGACCTTGCCAGTGGCTGCGTCCAGGTCCACGTCCCACTCCTCGCCATTGGCCTTGCGCAACTCGACTTCGTATTCGAAGCCGTTGAAGTGGTTGTCCAACTCGGTGTCGGTGATGGTGGCACCCGGGTGCAGTTTCAGGACGATCTGGTTAAGTTCCTCCAGCGGCTTGATCTTGCCTTCCTTGACCAGTTGCGGGATCTCGTCGACTCGCACGTCAGCCATGGCAAAACCGGCAGTGAGGGACAGGGTGGCAGCGGTGAACAGGGCAGTCAGGGTTTTCATAAGGGGCATTCCTTGTGTGATGTTTAAGTGAGTTCAGATTAACCTTGGTAACTTAATCCACCCTTAAAATTCCCTTTCTGCTGACCTCTGTAGGAGCGAGCATGCTCGCGATGGACGTCAACGATGACGCGGGCTGTCTGATTGCCCGCAGTGTCTGATCTACCATCGCGAGCATGCTCGCTCCTACAGGTTTTGCGTACCCCTGATCAGTAGCCGTTGTTCGTCAACACCTGCCCGACACTTGCCGCTGCAGGGCGTTTGTAGAACTTCAACAACTCGCTCGCCCGGTTGGTGAAGATGCCATCGACACCCGCGTTCATCACCTTCTGGAAATCCACCGCGTCATCCACGGTGTACACGTGCACCAGCAAACCCTGATCGTGGGTGTACTGGTTCATCCATGGTTTCACCAGGTCGGCATAACTCTGATCACCGCCGTGGGTCAGCGCCGCCGATGGGCCGGTGCCGATGGCGCCCTGGGCCTTGGCGTAGTCGATCCATTGCTGGAACTCGGCTTTGCTCCTGGGTTGCTGCTTGGCGTAGTAGGCGGCGTGATCCTTGTCGCCCGACTCAGCGAACGTCACCTTGGACTGAGGTTCGATATTGCCTTCACCCACCCACAGCAACAGGATTTTCGGCACCTGCGGCATCTCCTTTTCCAGCAGTTCGAGGCTGCTCTTCTCGAACGTCTGCAACACCACCCGACCCTTGCCCTGGCCGACGGCCAATTCCTTGCGCTTGCCGTTGGACCCGGCCGGAATCAACCAGCCGCGATCCTGGAGTTTTTCCTTGAGGTCACGTTCGATGCCGGGAAACTGCTTGGGCTCCTTGGTCTCGATGTACAGGCCAGGCTTGTGCAGCGGGTTTGCCTGGGCGATGTCGATGATTTCATCGAGGGTGAGGATTTTCAGACCCGCAAAGGAAGGGCGCGCGCGATCCGGGTAAGCCGCGTTGAACCAACTGCCGGCGTCCAGTGTTTTCAGCTCTGCCATGGTGAAGGCGTTGGCGGGGCTGTCCTTGCGGTCGGGGAATTTAGTGGCAACGTCGGTGGTACGTTGCAGGTTGTTGTCGTGAAGGGCGAACAGTACGCCGTCCTTGCTGCGTTGCAGGTCCATCTCCAGATAATCGGCACCCAGGTCGCGGGCGGCTTTGTAGGCGGCAGCGGTAGATTCCGGCGCGTCGTACGAGGCGCCACGGTGAGCGATCACCGCCGGGTGCGGGATGCCCGAATTGGCGGCCAGTGTCGCGGGGGCCGGGCCGCTCGCAGCCTGGGACTGAGTGAAACCGAGCATCAGGCTCAGCAGCAGGGCACTCTTGGTAAACGTTGCAGGCATGGTCGAGATCCTTTCGCAGAGGTTTTTAAAGAGGTCTCTTTTAACAACTGAGCGCCACTCGCGCTATCGCGAGACCGACAAAAACGTGTTTAAAAAACAATTTTCCAGCGCATCTTTGCGGTGCTTTGCAGTAATCTTGGCCACGGCAGTCTCCCCGGCAGAGGGAGCGCCCTCCATCTTGCCAGGCGTGTAAACCATCGATCTTTTGTGAGGTTTATATGCGCATCACTTCCCAGCTCATCTGCCAGGCCGCCGACCAACTCAAGGGCTTCGTCGGTCTCAACCGCAAGACCGGCCAATACATCGTGCGCTTCAGCGAAGACTCCTTCGGCATGGACGTTGCGGATGACGGCATCATCCCGGCCAGCGAATTCGTCTGGGCTGCGGGGCCGGAAAACGCCATGACCCTCAAGCGCGACCTGATCCAGTTGCTGCTGGACCAGCACATCGATGACCGTATCAACATCACCGAGCCGTTGCGGGTGTACATGAATCGGAGGGAAGTGCCGCAGATTACGGCGGTTCGCAGTTTGGTGCAGGGCTGAGAATTTGCGCTGTGTGGGCGGGCCTCATCGCGGGCAAGCCCGCTCCCACATCAGACTTGTGTGCGACGTAGTACCTATGTGGGAGCGGGCTTGCCCGCGATGAGGCCTAAAAAAAACCACCCATCTAAAGGCCGAACTCATACCCCAACAAGGCAAACTTGCGTGTGACAATCAACTGGGGTTCAACACTGATAACACGCCAGGAACATGTCCAGCGCCGATTCCACCACAGTGCTCTGCATCTCGGGCGAAAGACCTGGCTGACCCATGGAAATCTGCGGCCAGAAGGCAAAGGACTTGAGCAGGCCCTGCACCTGTTGCGCAGCGAACTCCGGCGGCACCGGTTTCAAGCGCCCATCAGCCTGCGCCGCACGAATCCATACGGTGAGGCCTTCTTCGCGCTCGCCCATTCTGGCGACCATGTCCTGAGCGCGCTCCGGAGAATGAATCGTCGCCGCGATGGCCACCCGCGCAAGGTCGAGGAAGTTGTCATCGCCCAGCATCTGCAACTTCGCCATGAGCATCCGTCGCATCTGCTCACGCAAAGGCAGTTCGGGGCGGTAAACCGCTTCCTGTTCAGCCGTCACCCGTGCCCACAACTGATTAAGGATTTCGGCGAACAACGCTTCCTTGCTGGGGAAGTGGTTGTACACCGTGCGCTTCTGAGACGCCTGCGGTGGCGGCGATCTTGTCCATGCTGGTGATGTCGAAACCGTTGTCACGGAATTCGGCAATCGCGGCCTGGATGATCGCTTCGCGTTTTCGGTCGGTGATGCGCTGTGGAGCTGTCATAAAGGGCTTCGGTAGAAAATTTAGTAATTACACTGGGTAGTTTACTTGTGAAGATAATTGATGCAACCTAGAAACTACACTGTGCAGTGTAATGTTTCGTTAATCCTGTCCAGTAAAAATAAAGTGTCCGGCTGATGCTTGCGTGCCTTGGCCATTTATCGTTCATCGCAGACGCCGCCAGCGGCGCGGCATCCTGGAGTCATCCGTCATGGCCAATGCCACAACCGCTAATGAACCCGAGGCTTCCCGTCAGACCGATGGGCTGTTTCGCAACCATGCGCCGGTCAAACGCGAAGGGCTGCGCAAAATGCTGCGCATCCTGTGGAACATGATTTTTCACAAACCGCGCGACACCAAGCCAACCGCTGCGGTGCCGGTGCAACGCCTGACCCATGACGCGCTGATCGCCGCGCCCAACCATAGTGTCTATCGCCTGGGCCATTCCACAGTCCTGCTGAAACTGCAGGACAAATTCTGGATCACCGATCCGGTGTTCGCCGAGCGCGCCTCTCCTGTGCAATGGGCCGGTCCCAAGCGTTTTCACCAGCCACCGATCAGCCTGGCAGAGTTGCCACCGATTGAGGCGGTGATCCTGTCCCACGACCACTACGACCACCTCGATTATCAGGCCGTGCTGGATCTGGCGGACAAGACCAACTACTTCCTCACGCCCCTGGGCGTCGGCGATACGCTGATCAAGTGGGGAATCGAGGCCAGCAAAGTGCGCCAACTGGATTGGTGGCAAAGCACTGAGGTGGCTGGCATCCGATTCGCCGCCACGCCGTCGCAACACTTTTCCGGCCGTGGCCTGTTCGACGGCAACAGCACGCTGTGGGCGTCGTGGGTGATCATCGATGGCGACACGCGCATTTTCTTCAGCGGCGACAGTGGCTACTTTGACGGCTTCAAACGCATCGGCCAGCAGTACGGCCCGTTTGATCTGACGCTGATGGAAACCGGCGCCTATAACGTCGAGTGGCCGCACGTGCACATGCAACCTGAGCAGACCCTGCAAGCACACATCGACCTTAAGGGCCGCTGGCTGCTGCCGATTCACAACGGCACCTTCGATTTGGCGATGCACGCCTGGTACGAACCGTTCGACCGCATCCTGGCCCTGGCCTGGGACCGCAATGTCTCTATCACCACGCCGCAGATGGGCCAGGCGTTCAACGTCATGCATCCGCAGCGGGGCAGTGCCTGGTGGTACGAGGTGGAGCAGCAGGTGTATCAGCAAAGCATTGGCTAATTGGGCTACTGACAGACGCGAAGTTTCATACGAGATCTGGCGACAAGTGATGACGGACATTTCCGGGGGCCTCGGTAGGCTGGAAATGGAGTGGGCTTTCCCTCTCATTAACCGTCATTACTAAGGATCTTTTTTTCATGGACGTTACGTTAAACAGCCGCCTGAAGTGGCTGGTCAGGATCATTCTGCTTTCGCTCGCCAGCTCCGCCAACGCCCAGGCACCGACATCCGAATCGAGGTTGGAGTTTCTCAGTGTCGATGAACTTTCTCGGCGCATGGAACGCAAGGAAACGACCGCCGCAGCGCTCGTGATGCATCTGCAACAAAGAATTTATGCGCTGGATGAACAGGGCCCGAAGATCAATTCCATCATCGAACTCAACCCCGATGCACTGGACATCGCCTATGCCCTGGATCGGGAGCGTCAGTGGGGCTACGTTCGGGGACCGTTGCATGGCATCCCCGTATTGCTCAAGGACAACATCGACACCTCCGATCAGATGCAGACCAGCGCGGGCTCACCGGCCATGGTGGGCAAACCGGCTCCAAAGGATGCCTACATCGTGCAGCGTCTCAGGGAGGCAGGCGCTGTCATTATCGGCAAAACCAACCTCAGTGAATGGGCGGCTTTCCGCGATCCGACCTTACCTGTTGGCTGGAGTAGCCGGGGTGGCCAAACCAAAAATCCTCATGTGTTAAGCGGTGACGTGTGCGGCTCAAGTTCCGGCTCCGCAGCGGCCACCGCCGCCGGCTTCGCCCCGCTGGCCGTCGGCACCGAAACCGCCGGCTCAATCGTCTGCCCGGCGTCGTTGAATGGCGTGGTCGGCATCAAGCCGACCGTGGGCCTGCTCAGCCGCAGCGGCCTCATCCCCGTCACACACAAACTTGACACGCCTGGCCCGATGGCCCGCACGGTGCGCGAGGCTGCCCAGCTCATGAACGCCATGCGCGGCAGCGACCCAGCCGACCCGGTGCAAAAGCCTCACGGCCAGGATACCGTCGACTACACCGCGCTATTGCGCCCCAATACCCTGGTGGGCAAGCGCATCGGCTACCCCGCCAAATTTGACCAGAGCGGTTTGCCGCTGCTGATAGACCCGCAGTTTTCCCAGGCCCTTGAACTCATGCAGGCAGCGGGGGCGACGTTGATTCCTGTCGACCTGCGTGATCCATTATCAGAGCGGGTCGACGACGCCTTCCACATGGGCATCAAGCGTGAACTGCCGCGCTATCTGGCCACACGGTCCGGTATCCCGGCCAAAACCTTGCAAGACCTCGTCCTGTTCAACGCCGCAAGCCCGCAAGCCCTCAGCCAGGACACACTGATCGCAGCCAACGACGTGGTGTTCGACGAGCAAACCTACAACCACCTCTGGCGCAAGATTCAAAGTCAAAATGCAGCGGCCATCGACCTGCTGTTGATGACCCATAAGCTCGATGCCATGGTCTCGGACGTCGGCTCACCCGCCATGAACGTCGCCCCGTTGGCCGGCTATCCCGGCGTCATGGTGCCCTCCGGCATCGACGAAGACGGCCTCCCGACCTCGGTCTTCTTCTTCGGCCCACGCTGGAGCGATGCTGAACTGATTGCCTTGGCGTACGGCTACGAACAAGTCTCCAACGCCCGCCAGGTCCCAGCGTTCAAACCCTGACCCCTGACCCCTGACCCTGTAGGAGCATGCTCGCTCCTACAGGATCCTCAACTGAACACCACCTCAATCAACCCCTCTTTCCTGGAACGAGGCGCCGACTTGACCACGATCTGAATGTCACGCCCAAGCAGGGAAAGACACTCCATCATCTTGGCTTCACTGATCCCGCGGAACTTGCCGCGCAGCATTTCAGAGAGCTTGGGTTGGGACAGGCCGAGGATCTCGGAAGCTTGAACCTGAGTTAAATGCCGTGCCTTGATGATCTCGCCAATTTTTGCCGCCAATAGGGATTTGACGCGCATTTCACTGGCGTTGGGTGTCGAGAGGTCCTCGTAGACGTTCCCGCTGCTTTGTTCTATTTCAATCATGACCTGATCCTTTCGCGTGACCCTGCGCTGCTAGAAGTCTCTTCTTGATCAGATCGATGTCGCATTGCGCGGTTCTGATACCCGAAGTCGACTTTTTCTGGAAGCAGTGCAAAACATAAATGGCATTGCCAAAACGGGCGGTGTAAACGGCTCGGTAAGTGTTCGTATCGAAGTCCTCGACCACTTCAAGCACACCTCCATTCCCGAACCCTTTCAAGGGCTTCGCGTCTGGGTGTTTCATACCGTTTTGCGCCATATCAAGTGCGTAACCAAAAACGTCTTGTACGTCGGCGGGCATCTGTTTCAGATCTTTTTTGCTGCTACAAATCCACCAGAGTGACTTCCTTGTACTCATGGGAATATACCTATTTAGGAATAATCGTCAATCAATGATTCGGCTCACTCAGCCATCACAAAATCCGCCCGATCTTGCGATTCCACGCCGACACCTTTACGCCCCATCCCACGCCCCGGCGCAAACCCCGGAAAGAACATCAGCCCCTCCGACTCAAACCGATAAGCCAACGCCAACCGATCCGCATCCGCCACCTCACGCCGGGCCTCGAAACGCTCGATCTCGTCGGCCGCAACCCCGGCCTCCCGCGACAATTGCTCCACACTCCACCCCAACATCGCCCGGGCCTGCGCGCAATGGGCGGGGGTGAATTGGAAGAGGGCGATACGTTCCAGGGTGATTTTCATCGCATAAGAGGCCATGGTGTGCTCCGGGCTCGAAAGTGCTGACTCAAAATGTACTGTGTTTTTGTACAGTTGTTTTGAGTCTGGAGCAAATTGATTTTTTGAATACTGCGATTTCGCTATGGTCGACCTGACGGATGGTGCCCCCCTGCACGCTAGCCACCCAACCCCGGCGCCTCCCGAATAATGAAGTGATCCAGGTTCTCGATATTCGCGCTGAACACCCCGAACGTCTGCTCGGGATTCTTCTTGCTCGGCACCTGCTTCAACTCCGGCGTCACGCCATAAAAGAAGCAATACAACTCGGCCTTACTGTCGACTGCATGCTTGATCTCCTCTAGGAACGCCTTGCGCTTGCGGTAGTTCTCGATCAGTTTCTTGCTCAGGTAAACGTTCACCGAATACGGCTTTTTCTTCGCCTCATCCGCCTGCTTGAACCACACCTTCTGCTCGAAATCGATGCGAAAGCTCTGGGTGTAATCCTTGATCTCCTTGATCCGCCCCCAATAAATGAGCCCCTTGTTGTCCGTCAGGTACTCGACCTTCTTGAAGAACGAAGCGTAAGGCGCCGTGTGCTCGCCCACCTTCAACGGCATGCGCTTGAGCAGGTCCTTGTCGGGGAAATTGGAAACAAAACACTCCACCGGATGGGCAAAGACATGGGTCTTGTCTGGCGCAGTCTCGCGGCTGGACTGCCCTGCACCGGGCGCTGAAGACGCGGCCCCTGGCGCCACTTGACCGTCGACCGCTGAAGCGTCCGCGCTCGAGGGTTTACGCACATACTGACGCCGGGTCAGCAACAACTCTGACGGAAAATGCTCCTCCGGCCCGTCATCCATTTGTGCACCATCAACACCGGCTGACGCCTTGAGGCTCACATAAGGACAATCCGCCACATGCCGCGTGCTCGGCGTGTTCTTGAAGTGCGGGGTGCGCACGTAGTTCACATTCCTGGCATTGAACGTGGTCAACACATTCGACGCATCGAACGCCAAACGACAGGCGTCGTTGGGGCACTGGAAATCTTCCTTCGCAGAATCGAACGCCACCGTCTCGTCGAAATTGAGATCGCGCACGTCATAGATCGACAACTTGTCGTCAAGGCTCAGGCAATAGGCGAGATCGAATTTCATGACGGGCGCAGGTCCTTGAGGGGCGTTCGCGGCGAGTTTAGCGCTCCCACTGTTCCAGAAGTATCGATACGAATTTTTCGGCCGCAGGGGAGAGCGACGCGCCGCGTCGGTAAACCAGCCCCAGGGACCGGTTTATCACCGGGTCCACCAGTGGCACGCTTACCAACGTCGGGTGATCCACTGCAGGCATCGCCAGGCTTGGCATGGCCGACACCCCGAGCCCGGCTTCGACCAGGCCCAACGAAGTGGAAAGGTGCTGCACCTCGTAAAACCATTGCGGCCGCCAGCTCAGGCCGGACAACGCGTGGTCGAGCAGCATGCGGTTGCCGCTGAGGCGGCCGACGCCGATCAGGCGGTAGTCGCTCAATTCCGACCAACTGACGGAGCTGCGCCCGGCCAGTTCGTGGTCGCGGCGACACGCCAGCACAAACGGTTCGTTCACCAGTGGCACGAACTCGATGTCCGGGTGCTGCCCGCTCATCATGTTGATGCCGAAATCCGCCTCGCCCCGCAGGACCGCCTCCAGCCCTTCATTGGCACTGAGGTCTAGCAGTCGGATACGGATTTTCGGGTACCGCTCGTTGTACAGGCGAATCACCGAGGGCAAAAAGTAGAAGGCTGCCGTGGGGATGCACGCCAGGGTCACGCGGCCGACCTGGCGCTCTGCCAATTCGCGGATATTGAGTATTGAGTCGTCGAAATCGTCCAGCAGGCGACGTGCCTTGGGCAGAAAATCACGACCCACGCTCGTCAGGCTGACCTTGCGCGTGGTGCGATCGAGCAGCGCAATGCCCAGGCCGTCCTCGAGCTTCTTCATGCGTCGGCTCATGGCCGGCTGGGACAAGTGCAGTGCCTCGGCCGCTTCGTGAAAGCTTCCAAGTTCGGCGATTTTCACGAACGATCGAATGTCGTTCAGCTCATAATCCATGGTTTAAGCCCCTGTTTCCGAGTGGCCGAGGTCTGACGGGCATCGGTTTGATTGATTCGCTAAGTGGAATAATAACGCAAATCTTTGCATTGGAATCATTTCTGAGCTCCTGTCACTCTTGTTCACAGAGCATCAATTGCCCCTATTGATTAACAAGAGTCTGATTTCATGCAACGAATTCCTTGTGTGCTTATGCGTGGCGGTACCTCCAAGGGGCCCGTATTTCTTGCGTGGGATTTGCCTGTTTCGATTCCCGAACGCGACGAGTTGCTGCTCAACCTGATGGGTTCCGGTCACGAACTGGAAATCGACGGCATCGGCGGCGGTAGTCCGCAAACCAGCAAGGTGGCGATCGTCAGCCCATCGCTGCACCCTGATGCCGACGTCGACTACCTGTTCGTGCAGGTGATGGTTGCCCAGCGCCGGGTCGACACAGCACCCAACTGCGGCAACATGCTGTGCGCCGTGGGCCCCTTTGCTATCGAGCAGGGTCTGGTCAAGGCGTCCAAGGCCCAGACGCTGGTGCGCATTCGCAACCTCAACACCGGCACCTTCGTGAACTCCGAGGTGCAGACCCCAGGTGGCAACGTCAGCTATGAAGGCGACACCGCCATCGACGGTGTACCGGGTACGGCGGCGCCGGTTCAACTGACCTTTCTCGATGCGGCGGGCAGCAAGACCGGCAAACTGTTCCCCACCGGCAACACCCAGGACGTGATCGACGGTGTGCCGATGACGTGCATCGACATGGCCATGCCGATGATGATCATCGAAGCTGGCCAGTTGGGTAAGCGCGGTGACGAAAGCCCTGCGGAACTCGACGCCGACAAGCCGTTCCTGCAGCGCCTGGAAACCCTGCGCCTGCAGGCCGGCCTGGCCATGGGCCTGGGTGACGTCAGCGACAAAGTCATTCCCAAGCCGGTGCTGGTTTCCCCTGCCAAGGCCGGTGGCACCGTTCAGGTCCGTTATTTCATGCCCCACAACTGTCACCGCGCCCTGGCGATCACCGGCTCTATCGGCCTGGCGACCGCGTGCGTGTCACCGGGCAGTGTGGTTGCGCAACTGCTCGGCGGGGTGAGTGAACCGCGCTTGAGGCAAGTGCGTATCGAGCACCCAAGTGGTGGGATAGATGTCGTATTGTCCTACACCGGTGATAAAGGTGAGACCATCCGCGCCTCGGTCGTACGCACGGCGCGCCGGTTGTTCTCAGGTTTCGTTTACGCGACGGCTTCTCAACGACTCGCCGGATGATGTCCTCCTAGTTATCGCCGTTTCCGCATCAGCACAATTCTAAAAAATGGGTGATGCCATGAAAGTTGTAAAGTCGCTGTATTTCCAGATTCTCTGCGCTGTCATCCTGGGCGTGCTCGTTGGCCATTTCTGGTCGCAGCAGGCGGTCGCCCTCAAACCGCTGGGCGACGCGTTCATCAAGTTGATCAAGATGATGATCGCCCCCGTAGTGTTCTGCACCATCGTCACCGGCATCGCCGGCATGAGCGACAAGCGCTCGCTCGGCCGACTGCTGAGCAAGACCATGTTGCTGTTCCTGGGCCTGACCGTAATCAGCCTGATCATCGGCCTGGTGTCGGTGTATCTGTTCAAGCCCGGCGTGGGCATGAACATCGACCCGACTCAGTTGAGCACCAAGGGCCTGTCGCAGTACACCGATTCGGCGGCGAAGCTGGGCGTGGTGGAGTTTTTCATGCACATCATCCCGGACACCTTCATTGGCGCCTTCAACAAGGGTGAAGTGCTGCCCGTGCTGTTCATTGCCGTGCTCAGCGGTTTTGCCCTTTCGGCGATCGGCGAGCGTGGCAAGCCGGTGCTCAATGTGCTGGAGTCCGCTTCGCACATGGTGTTCAAGATCTTCTCCTACCTGATGCGATTCGCCCCGGTGGGTGCATTTGGCGCACTGGCGTTCACTGTGGGCCAATACGGGATCACCTCGCTGGGCTCGCTGGCCAAGCTGATCATGACCTTGTACATCGCCTGCGCGTTTTTCGTCATCGTGGTGCTGGGCAGCATTTGCCGGGCCAACGGCTTCAGCCTGTGGAAGCTGTTGCGCTACTTCCGGGAAGAATTCCTGGTGGTGCTGGGCACCTCGTCGACTGAACCGGTCATGCCGCGCATGCTGGAAAAACTCGAAGCCCTGGGCTGCAAAAAAGGCGTGGTCGGCCTGGTCCTGCCAACGGGTTACTCGTTCAACCTCGATGGCACGGCGATCTACCTGTCGCTGGCGGCGGTGTTCATCGCCCAAGCCTGCAACATCGAACTGACCCTGACGCAAACCGTGACCATGCTGGCGATCATGCTGCTGTCCTCCAAGGGCGCCGCCGGTGTCACCGGTTCCGGTTTCGTCGCGTTGGCATCCACCCTGACGGTCATCCACGACATTCCCCTGGCTGGCCTGGCGTTGTTGATCGGCATCGATCGCTTCATGTCCGAAGCCCGCGCACTGACCAGCCTTGCCAGTAACGCCGTCGCCACTGTGGTGATCTCGATCTCGGAAAACGCCTGCGAACGCCAGACGCTGATGCGCACCCTGGACGGCAATCCGCCGCCTGTGGTGGCGCCGGCTGCGGACGTTACCTGGGACAACGCCAAGGTCACGTCACACAGCTAACCGCGCAAGGCATCCTGCAACACCCATAAAGAACCTTTGCATTCACCTGCGCCGGGCACCGTTGATCGGATCGCCCGGCCGCATAGGGGCCGTGCGCCTGCGCGTCGGCCACGCTCATCATAAGAACAAGAGATCTGACTATGCTCGCTTTCCTTGGTTTGGCCATGGTGGTGGTCTTCACCTTCCTGATTATGACTAAACGCTTGTCGCCGATTGTCGCGCTGACGGTGGTGCCCATCGTCTTCGCAGTGATCGGCGGGTTTGGTGGCACCACCGGCAAGATGATGCTCGACGGCTTGAAAATGGTGGCTCCGTCGGCCGCGCTGCTGCTGTTTGCGATCCTGTTTTTTGGCCTGATGATCGACGCCGGGCTGTTCGACCCGCTGATTCGCAAGATCCTCAAGCGCGTCAACGGCGACCCGATGAAAATCGCCGTGGGCACCGCCCTGTTGTCGCTGGTTGTGGCACTGGACGGCGACGGCACCACCACGTACATGATCACGTGCGCGGCCATGCTGCCGTTGTACAAGCGTATCGGCATGAACCCGATGATCCTGGCCACCATTGCCATGTTGTCCTTGAGCATCATGAGCGGCATGACCCCGTGGGGCGGGCCGGCCACTCGGGCAATCGCCGCGCTGGGGCTGGATGCCGGCGAGTACTTCGTGCCGTTGCTGCCCACCATGATCGGTGGCGCAGCCTGGGTAGTGTTCACCGCGTTCCTGCTGGGCCGTCGCGAGCGTAAGCGCATCGGCAATATCCAGCTGCAGAGCGGCGGTGGGGACTGCTACATCAAGGCCATCCTTGAGGACACGCCGCACAAACGACCGAAGCTGGCCTACGTCAACCTGCTGCTGGTGTGCGCGGTCATGGTGGCGCTGGTGATGGGCATCATGCACTCGGCGATTCTGTTCCTGATCGGTTTCGTGCTGGCGCTGATGATCAACTACCCGCAACTGGACATTCAGAAAGAGCGCATCCTGGCGCACTCCGGCAACGCCATGACCGTGGTGCTGCTGGTGTTTGCCGCCGGCATCTTTGCCGGGATCTTCTCGGGCACCAAGATGGTCGATTCCCTGGCGCAAACCCTGGTTGACTGGATCCCGCCGTCCTGGGGACACCTGTTCCCATTGGTGGTGGCCATCACCAGCATGCCGCTGACCTTCGTGCTGTCCAACGACGCCTACTACTTCGGGGTTGTGCCGATTCTGGCAAACGCCGCCGCTGCCTATGGCATCGACCCGGTGGAAATCGCCCGCGCCTCGATTCTCGGCCAGCCCGTGCACCTGATGAGCCCGCTCGTGGCGTCGACGTTGCTGCTGGTGGGCATGGTCGATCGCGACATCGGCGACTTCCAGAAAGCCACCGTCAAATGGGCCGTGCTGACCTCACTGGTCATCACGGCGCTGGCCCTGCTGACCGGGGCCATCAGCCTGTTCTCCTGATTCACCCACACACTGTTTGATCATTGCTGACGCCCCTGGTGATGGGGGGCGTGCGCTCACTTGCACCCTGAATAACAACAAAGAGAAACGAAACATGCGCACTTCATTGACTCGCGGGGCTGTTCTTCCACTACTGGCAATGCTGCCGTTGGCCAATGCCAACGCCGAAGGTTTCATTGACGACAGCAAGCTCAAGTTGCAATTGCGCAACGTGTACTTCAATGAAAACTTCCGGGATGAACATGGCATGAGCGCCCGGGCGGCCCGCACTGCCAAAAGCGAGCGGACCGAGTGGGCACAGGGCTTTTTGCTGGATTACCAATCGGGTTTCACCGCCGGGACCCTGGGGTTTGGGGTGGATGCCCTGGGCCTGGTCGGCTTCAAGCTCGACTCCGGTCGTGGGCGCAGCGGCACTGGCCTGATGCCCGTGCATGACGACGGGCGCGCGGCCGATGAGTTCGCCAGCCTGGGCATGACCGCCAAGGCTCGACTGGCCAACACCACGGTCAAATACGGCACCTTGCTGCCCAAGACCCCCGTGCTGATTTACAACGATGCGCGCCTGTTGCCGCAAACCTACCAGGGCACCCAGGTCACCAGCACCGACATCGACAACCTGACCCTCACGGGCGGTCACCTGGATCGCTTCAAGCTGCGTGACTCCACCGACAGCATGCCGATAGTTCCGGATGGTTACAGCGGCGACAAATCCGGTGACTTCAATTACGCCGGTGCCGACTACAAGCTGGGGAAAAACATCCGGCTGAGTTACTTCTACGGTGAGCTGGAGAACTTCTACCGGCAGAACTTCGCAGGTATTCAGCACGATCTGCCCCTGGGCAGCGGCGTGCTGACCAGCGACCTGCGTTACTTCAACAGCGTCGACACCGGCTCGGCCTATGCCGGCAAAATCGACAACTCCATGTGGAGCGGGCAACTGTCGTACGCCATTTCCGGGCACACCTTCGGTGGCGGCTACCAGGCGCTCAGCGGTGATGCGGGCTTGCCTTACATCAGCGGCGCCACCGTCTACTCGTTCAGCAACGTCGGCATCGGCAAGTTCATCGAGGAAGACGAGAAGACCTGGATGCTCAGTTATGGCTACAACTTCGCCACCCTGGGCGTGCCTGGCCTGACGTTTTCGACGCGCTACCTGAGTGGCAACGACGGCAAGTCCAACACCACCGTCAAAGAGTGGGAGCGCGACGCCGAAATCGCCTACGTGGTGCAGCAAGGCACCTTCAAGGGCCTGGGCGTGAGGCTGCGCAACTACGTTTACCGCTCCGACTTCTCGCGCGGACGAGACAGTAACCGGATTTACTTCACCTACGACATCGCACTCTGGTAGGTCCATCGCAGCGGCGTGCCCCGCACGCCGCTGCCCTTGGCATGCCTGAGGAGCAAGGAGTTGAGCGTTGTCTTTCAAAAATAAAATACTGTGGTTGACCCTGTTGCCCGTGCTGCTGTTTGCCAGTGTGGCGGGTCTGACCGTACGAGCGAACCTGTTGGCAAGCGCCGAGCAGGACATCACCAACACCCGCGAGCGCCTGCTGCAAGAGAGCCGCGATCGTCTCAAGGATTACGCCAGTATCGCCCGTACGGCCGTGGCCGACCTTTATGATCGCGCCGAGTCCGGCGACCTGGCGGGCAGGGCGCAGGCCATCGCCCGGCTGTCGCGCATCAAGTACGGTGACGAAGGGTACTTCATCGGCTACGACAGCCAGGTGGTGCGCCTCTTTCGCGGCGACAGCAGCGAAGGCGTGGGCACCAACATGAGTGATCGCAAGGACAAGAACGGCGTTTACCTGAACCGCGAAATGGTGGCCGCGGCCAAAAACCAGACCCACTACGTCAATTATTCCGGTGCGCTGGTCAACACCGATACCGTGGTGCCCAAGCTCGCCTACAGCTTTTACTTGCCCAACTGGGACCTGATCGTGGTCACGGCCATCAACCTGGACAACATCGACGGCCAGGTGGCCCGCGTGCGTGAGGACATCCAGTCGCGGGTGCAAAGCCTGCTGATCGGCGTCGCCGTCACTGCGCTGTTGCTGCTCGCCGCGTTTGGCGCCCTCGCGGTCTGGCTGATCAACACCAGCCTGCGTCCTTTGACATTGATCCGCAGCCACCTGGATGAAATCGCCGCCGGCGAGGGCGACTTGACCCGGCGTCTGCCGGCCACCGGTACCGATGAGTTCGGGCAATTGGCCGGATCGTTCAACGCCTTCGTCGAGAAGATTCATGGGCTGGTCAGCCAGATCGTCGCGATGTCGGGGGAACTGAGCAACGCCGTCGGACATGTCGCCCAACAAAGCAAACTCATCGATCAGGCCATGGAGCAGCAACGCCAGGAAACCGACCAGGTCGCCGCCGCCATCAACCAGATGTCGTCGGCGGCGCAGGAAGTGGCCTCCAGCGCTCAAAGCGCTTCCACGGCCGCCGCCGACACCGACCAACAGGCGCAGAGCGCCCGGCACGTGGTCAATGCCAGCATCGCTCGCCTGCAAGCACTGACCGTGGAGTTATCCGACGGTGGCACGTCGCTGGAAGGTTTGCGCAGCGATGTGGCAAGCATCGTCTCGGTGCTCGACGTGATCCGCTCGATTGCCGAGCAGACCAACCTGCTGGCGCTCAACGCGGCCATCGAAGCGGCGCGTGCCGGCGATGCCGGCCGTGGGTTTGCGGTGGTCGCCGACGAGGTCCGTGCCCTGGCCAGCCGCACCCAGCTCAGCACCCAGGAAATCCAGGCCATGATCGAGCGCCTCAATCGGGCGACCGCCAGCGTGGTCAATGCCATGAACCACTCCAGCGAAGCCGGGATGAGCGCCAGTCATCAGGCGGGGGAGGCAGGCCAATCCCTCGACAATGCGGTTGAGCTCATCGCGACCATCAACGCCATGAACGCCCACATCGCCAGTGCCGCCGAGGAACAGACCGCCGTGGCGGAAGAGATCAACCGCAGTGTGCACGGCATGGCGCACACGATCGAACGGGTCGCCGAGCAGACGCAGGGCGGCGTCAAAACCACCCACGAACTGCACACAATTGGCAGCCGCCTGGAAAGTCTGCTCGGGCAGTTCAAGATTTGAGACCATGGCCGCAGCTCCCGGGCAGCCATACGCGTCCGGGATGATTCTCTCGACGGAAGGTGAGCCTTGGAACTGCGACAGCTGCGTTATTTCGTAAAGATCGTTGAACTCAAAAGCCTGGGGCGCGCTGCACTCGAGCTGGACGTCGGCGTGTCGGCGCTGAGCCAACAGATCGGCAAGCTGGAAAGCGAACTCAACACGCGCCTTTTGATCCGCAGCAGTGTCGGGGTGACGCCGACGAACGCCGGCATCGCGTTCCTGCACCACGCCCAACTGACCCTCCGCCAGGCGGGGTACGCGATGCAAGCCGCCCAGCGCGGACGCATGAGCGGTTACGTCAGCGTCGGGTTGCCGCCGACGACGGCCACCGTGCTGGCGCTGCCCTTGATCAAGGCCATGCGCGAGCGTTACCCGGACATTCAACTGCACCTGGTGGAAATGCTTTCCGGGCACCTGGCCACACAACTGGCTGCCCGCCAGCTGGACGTGGCCATTCTGTTTCAGGTGGACGCGACCCGGCGCTGGACCATCACGCCGCTGCTCGACGAAAAACTCTTTGTGATCTGCACCCCCGATCTGGCCGGTGCGCCGCAAGGGGCGAGCGTGCAGATGGCCGACCTGGGGCATCTGCCACTGGTCCTGCCCAGCTTGCAGCATGGCCTGCGCGCCGCATTGATGAGCGCCTTCGAGCGCTCGGGGGTCGAACCGCGCGTCGTCATGGAAGTCGACGGCCTGGCAGTGCTCATGGACACCGTGCGCGCCGGTCTCGCCGCCACCATCCAACCCGGCGCGGCCGCCTCGCACTCGGGCGAGTGCGGGCTGTCGATGGTGCAGATTGCCGACCCGCATGTGGGCCGCCGCAATATCCTGACCACCTTGCCCGACGATGAACTGTCACCCGCGGCACTGGCTGCACGGGTGGTGATGATCGAGGTGGCGCGTGAACTGGTGGCCCAGGGGCGCTGGCCCGGCGCCAGTCTGCTGGAGGGCAACACCGTCGCGGGCTGAGTGGCAATCTCGCCTTTAGTAAAACTGAACACCCCCCACCCGTGGGCGCCTTTCGAGCCTGGGCTGGCTGACTTATCGTCCGCCCATTCGTGGGGAGGCAATGTTCAACGCTCCTCGCCGTAGAGGAGAAATCATGATCGACGTTCTAGTCATAGGGGGCGGCAACGCGGCGCTGTGTGCCGCCCTGATGGCGCGCGAAGCGGGTGCCAGCGTCACGCTGCTGGAGGCATCGCCCAAAGCCTGGCGAGGTGGCAACTCACAGCACACGCGAAACCTGCGCTGCATGCACGAGGCTGAGCAGGATGTGCTGATCGACGCCTATCCGCAGGAGGAATACTGGCAGGATCTGCTCAAGGTCACCGGGGGGCAGACCGACGAAAAACTCGCGCGCATCACCATCCGCGCCTCCTCGACCTGCCGCGACTGGATGCGCCGCCATGGCGTGCATTTTCAACCATCGTTGTCCGGCGCGTTGCATGTGGCGCGTACCAATGCGTTCTTCATGGGCGGCGGCAAGGCCCTGATCAATGCCTATTTTCGCAGCGCCGAGCGCTTGGGCATCCAGGTGCGCTACGACGCCGAAGTGGCTGACATCGAAATGGACAATGGCCGCTTTGTCGCCGCTCACCTGAAGTCCACCGAGATCGACGGCCAGTGCGTCTCGGGTGAACGCATCGAAGCCCGCGCCTGTGTGCTGGCCGCGGGCGGCTTCGAGTCGAACCGCGAGTGGCTGCGCGAAGCCTGGGGGCAGAATGCCGATGGCGAGTGGCCGGCGGACAATTTCCTGATCCGAGGCACGCGTTTCAACCAAGGCACGTTGCTCAAACGGATGATCGATCAAGGGGCCGACGTCATTGGCGACCCGACCCAGGCGCACATGGTCGCCATCGATGCGCGGGCCCCGCTGTACGACGGCGGCATTTGCACGCGCATCGACTGCGTATCGCTGGGCGTGGTGGTCAACCGCGACGGCCAGCGCTTCTATGACGAAGGGGAGGACTTCTGGCCCAAACGCTACGCCATCTGGGGCCGGCTGGTGGCGCAACAGCCGGGGCAGATGGGTTTTTCGATCATTGATCAAACGTCGGTCGGCCGGTTCATGCCGCCCGTGTTTGCCGGTACGCAGGCCGACACCCTGCACGGGTTGGCCCAAAAGCTCGGCTTGCCCTGCGAAGCGTTCGTCAAGACCATCGAAGACTTCAACGGTGCCTGTCGCGTGGGCACGTTCGACCACACCGCGCTGGATGACTGTCACACCGAAGGCATCGTGCCCGGCAAAAGTCACTGGGCTCGGCCCATCAGCACTCCGCCTTATTACGCCTATCCGTTGCGTCCGGGCGTGACCTTCACCTACCTGGGGCTCAAGACCGATGAAACCACTGCGGTGCGTTTTGCCGGCAAACCCTCGCCCAATCTGTTTGTGGCGGGGGAAATGATGGCGGGCAACATATTGGGCAAAGGCTACACCGCCGGCATCGGCATGGCGATCGGCACCGCGTTTGGCCGCCTCGCGGGCGTGCGCGCCGCCGCCGCGCTGGGTTTTCAACATCCATCAGAACCGGCAGGGCATCACCATGGAACTGTTTGACCCCACGACCCAGGCGCGTCCTGACCTGATCCCTGTGCTGAATGTGAATGAGCGCGAAGTCGAGCGGCAGATGACCATCTGCAACGCATGCCGTTATTGCGAAGGGTTTTGCGCGGTGTTCCCCGCCATGACCCGCCGCCTGGTGTTCGCGCAGGCCGATACGCACTACCTGGCCAATCTTTGCCACAACTGCGGTGCCTGCCTGCACGCGTGCCAGTACGCCGCGCCCCACGAGTTTGCCGTCAACGTGCCGCAGGCCATGGCCCGCGTTCGCCTGGACACCTACGCCGAATACGCCTGGCCACCGGCGCTGGGCAAGCTTTACCAACGCAATGGCCTGACCCTGGCGCTGGCCAGCGGTGCCGGGCTGGCGCTGTTTCTGCTGTTGACGCTGATGGTCGCGGGCAACCTGTGGACCCAGGTGGAGGGCGGCAACTTCTACGCGATCTTCACCCACAACACGTTGGTGTGGATGTTCGGTTCGGTCTTTGGTTTTGCGCTGCTGGCGCTCACGCTGGGCGTGCGCAAATTCTGGCGCGAAATCACCCCGGCCCGGCAACCCGTTGCATTGCAGCCGGCAGCGATGGAAGCGGCCAAAAACGTCCTGACCCTCAAGTACCTCGACGGTGGCCATGGACAAGGCTGCAACAACGCCGACGACGCCTTCACGTTATGGCGCCGCCGCTTCCACCACCTCACGTTTTATGGTTTTTTGCTGTGTTTTGCCGCCACCGCTGTCGCCACGCTCTACCACTACCTGGCCGGTTGGTCGGCCCCTTATCCCGTGCTCAGCGTGCCGGTGTTGCTGGGCATCGCCGGTGGTATCGGTTTGCTGATCGGGCCGGCCGGGCTGTTGTGGCTGAACATGCGCCGGCATCCCGATCAGGGCGATCACCACCAGAAACCCATGGACCGCGGATTCATCGCCCTGCTCCTGCTCATCAGCCTGAGTGGCCTGGCCCTGCTGGCCGGCCGTGAAACCCCGGCCATGGCGCTGTTGCTCAGCCTCCACCTTGGCCTGGTCATGGCTTTCTTCCTGACCATGCCCTACAGCAAATTCGCCCACGGCATCTTCCGCAGCGCCGCCTTGCTGAAATTCTCCATCGAGAAACGCCAGCGGAGTTCGCTGAAACTGGGAGATGATTGAGCCGAACAGCGTGTGAAGGATTTGCCCCGGCAGACACCCAACACGCTTACCATGGCCCACACAATGGACTCAGTGAACCCAAGGACACCACCCATGCCCGTCAACGAACGCCTGCACAACCGCCGCTTCACCGTCGCCGGCAACACCCACGGCCTCTCCGGCACCGGCACCGTGTTTCATTACCGGGTCGAAGGCAATGCCATCACCAGCACCTACCAGGGCGGTCGAATCCGCACGGGTCACCAAGTGGGCCGCGTCACCGGCCCCGATAGCATCGAACTGCTGTTTCACTGCATCACCCATGACGGCGAGATTCTGTCCGGCTGGTCGCGCGGCACGGTGGGTGTCGATGGGGCAGGGCGCACGACGTTGGCGTTTGTGTGGGGGTGGTTGTCGGGTGCGGAGGGTGGGGGGAGTCGAGTTATGTGGAGTGGGTGGAGTAGCAGAATGGGTTCACAGACCCCATCAATTACCCGCTTACTCACGAAGCAATCGCCCAACCTTCTGATAGAGCGATTCGGTAAATGCCGCACTGTCATCCGAATGATGACAACGACGATGACAGTTCGGGCATAGCGCTACCGCATTGCTGGGGCGGTCCGAGCCTTCCCGCGCTAGATGCTTAACGTGATGGACCTCAAGAAACGGTTTGCCTGATTTTTCGAATGGGGCTGGTTCACCACAACCTTCACATTTTCCCGCGGCCTGTCGTCGAACCCATGCCCTGACTCCAGGATCCCGGATAAACGACTTTGCGCTGGACTGGGCCTGTTGTGGTTTTTCGATCCCCTTTGGCTCATCGGTGATCGGCTGCTGCTCAAGCTTCGCGGCTCGCTGCTCGAGTGTCGTCTCATCTGCCGTTGGGGCGAAATCTTCGGGGGCTACGGGGGTTGGAGCGTTGAGTGCTTTACGAATGCTTATCGCAACGTTGGCGCCAACATTTTTAGCAGGCTTATAGCCCTCAATGCGCCTGCGACCCAACTCGACCAATACGGTGGAAATGTTCTGCATCCGAAATTCAACAGAACCTTTGGTGCGACCTGCTAACAGCCCTTCGCGTAAGACTCGGTTTTCATGAGCTTTATTGATCGACTGACCAGCCTGCTCGCGCGCGAGCATGCTCAAGTAAGCATCTACTGCGGCCTGAATTTCCGCGTCGTTCCAATCGCTATTGCTCTTAAACGTGTCCATACAATCGCCGAGGGTTGAAAACCCTCGGACGATACTGAGTGGCCATTACGGTTGTCTACGAAAATTCCTACAGTAAGAGGTGGCGCTTCCTACAGGTGTATCACTATCCCAACGAATGCTTGGATAACTGAAAAATATCCATGACTCTGCGCCGCCAAGGCTTAGTCGCTTTCATCGGACTCGGTGCGTGGTCTTCTAACAAGTAAGGCATATCCCGCAGCCTAATCCATCCCTCGCCCTGCCAATGCAGCATGCTCAACGACATCTTCGGCCAATCCAACAAACTCAGCATCGGACGATCTGAATCGTCAGAAGTCTGCGCGTCACGTAACGTTGGTACGACCTGATGGGTCAACCATTCACGCAGTAACCGATTCTCTGGAGCGTAGTGATACACCAACAGCGCATACACGCCGGATTCGCTTAGCATCAGCTGCTTTTCTGGTTGGTGGTAATAATCAATCCGCAGGACTTGATGCTGATCTTTATCCAGCTTGCTGACCATGCGATCGCTGAGATGGAAGCCCATCAAACGGCCAATATCGCGAGCGCAGAACCATGGCTGGTTTTCATGGAGAAGGGCATGAAGAGAGAGATTGTGGCGGCTGAAAACTGTCGAGACGGAAGGCTCTGTGATGACGGCGCATTTCGAGACTTTGCTAGGCATATCCATTACCTCTACGTGTGAAGTTGAAGAGGGGCCGGGGCCCGACGTAGAGGATCTAAGAAATCCCAACAAGCTCTTTCTTTCACACACCGCACATACAAGGCGGACGCCAGCATGCATTCGGTGTGAGGAGATTAGCTTCTACGTTGGGCGTTTCTTAGGCACCTGCGATAAAGCTTAGATCTGCTTGATTGGGTGCTCAATGCGGAATGTGCTGGTTTTTTTGTAGGAGAGTTAGCTGCCACTGATTTCACGAAACCACTTTCCTACAACCACAAAAAAGCCCTGATCAAATCAGGGCTTTCTTGATTCTCAATTTGCTGTTCTAGCCACCAAACCGCAGCTCACTCGCAAATCAATCCCAGCTCAGCGCCCCACCCGTCTGATACTCAATCACACGCGTCTCAAAGAAGTTCTTCTCTTTCTTCAAGTCCATGATCTCGCTCATCCATGGGAACGGGTTGGTGGTCCCTGGGTACTCTTCTTTCAGGCCGATCTGCGACAGGCGACGGTTGGCGATGAATTTGAGGTAGTCCTCCATCATCGCGGCGTTCATGCCCAGTACGCCGCGCGGCATGGTGTCGCGGGCGTATTCGATTTCCAGTTGGGTGCCTTGCAGGATCATTTGCGAGGCTTCTTCCTTCATTTCGGCGTCCCACAGGTGTGGGTTTTCGATTTTGATCTGGTTGATCACGTCGATGCCGAAGTTCAGGTGCATGGATTCGTCGCGCAGGATGTACTGGAACTGCTCGGCGACGCCGGTCATTTTGTTGCGGCGGCCCATGGACAGGATCTGGGTGAAGCCGCAGTAGAAGAAGATGCCTTCCAGAACGCAGTAGTAGGCGATCAGGTTGCGCAGCAGCTCTTTGTCGGTTTCGACGGTGCCGGTTTCGAACTTCGGATCGGAGATCGAACGGGTGTACTTGAGGCCCCAGGTGGCTTTTTTCGCGACCGATGGAATCTCGTGGTACATGTTGAAGATTTCACCTTCGTCCATGGCCAGCGATTCGATGCAGTACTGGTAGGCGTGGGTGTGGATCGCTTCTTCGAACGCCTGGCGTAGGATGTACTGGCGGCATTCCGGGTTGGTGATCAGGCGGTAAACGGCCAGCACCAGGTTGTTGGCGACCAGGGAGTCGGCGGTGGAGAAGAAGCCCAGGTTGCGCATGACGATGCGGCGCTCGTCGTCGGTCAGGCCTTCCGGGTTTTTCCAGAGGGCGATGTCGGCGGTCATGTTGACTTCTTGCGGCATCCAGTGGTTTGCGCAGCCGTCCAAGTATTTCTGCCAGGCCCAGTCGTACTTGAAGGGTACGAGCTGGTTGAGGTCGGCGCGGCAGTTGATCATGGCTTTTTCGTCGACGGCGACGCGTGCGGAGGCGCCTTCGAGTTCGGCCAGGCCTTCGGCGATGTCGAGGTTGTCCAGTGCAGTCTTGGCGCGGACAACGGCAGGCGAGTCATTGGATGTAACGGCGCGAGCTTCCAGGGCGGCGGCACCGCCGGCGCTGTCGAGACGGTCCATGTTGGCTTCGGTGGCGTGGCCGGCGTTGGCGCTCTTGGCCGCTACTTCCGTGTCTTCTTTGTCGAATTCGTCCCAGCTCAGCATGACGTGTCGTCTCCTGCGTGAGGGCCAGAGTGCCCGTGTGAAATTGGATGTCTGTATTTTTCACACGGCCCTGTTGGCCGCGTTGATAGCGTTTTTTGCAGCGGTACACGCAGGCAAATAAACATAATTTTGTACCGGGTTCCGAGAGCCGCTGATGGGCGCAGAAGTCGCGGAGGACTTTTGCGTGGGCTTCAGACTGGCAGTCTTCCCTGTAAGGGAATATTGCAGGCCGGTTTAGGCGGCATTATAGGGAAATTTTTGCGGCAGTGGTGGGGCGAATCCGCGCACGGATCGTTCGAGCCCGAGGGTTTTTCGGTCGGAGCGAGGGTTTACAGGGCTTTGACTGGATATGGCCGTGGCAGATTTTTTTTCATTAATTTTTCAGTGTCATTTTTTTTGTTCAAAAAACAGTCAAAAAAGGCGTTTTTTACTACATCTTGTGTTTTAGGTCGGTTTTTGGCGGGGCTGGACACAACTAAGCCCGACCGAAGTCGGGCTGTGAAGTCATGCTCGTCGATCAGCTGAGGCGAGCGGCACCGACGTGATCCGAACCATCGGCCGCGAGCTTGGAAGCACCCACATGGTCGGCACCGTCAGCAGCGAGTTTGCTTGCACCGACGTGGTCAGCACCATCGGAAGCGAGTTTGCTTGCGCCAACATGGTCGGCACCATCGGAAGCGAGTTTGCTTGCGCCAACATGGTCGGCACCATCGGAAGCGAGTTTGCTTGCGCCAACATGGTCGGCACCATCGGAAGCGAGTTTGCTTGCGCCAATATGGTCAGCACCGTCAGCAGCGAGTTTGCCTGCCCCTACATGATCAGCACCGTCAGCGGCGAACGTCGTCGAGACAGCAGCGGCCGATGCCGTGGTGAAAACGGCCGAGCCTGTGCGGTCGTAGCCGTCAGCGGCGAAGGTGTTGGCGGCCAGTACAGAGAGGGTCAGGGCGAGAATCATTTTGGTTTTCATGGTGGTTGCTCCAGTTCGTCGTCGTTGTATGTCTTGGTGTGGAATTCATACTACGCCGACAATTTTGATTAAAAAGCGCAAATATATGCTTTAACCAATCGTAAAAATCGATCTATACGGTTCGGCGCTTCAGCAGCCTCAAGCATCCAGGCCGGTGGGTCGAACCGTATTGGGAGGGGGCGGTGATCAGCCGTTGGAGCAGCCGTTGCCCATGACGCTGTAGCGCAGGATGTGGCGTTGGCCTTTGGAGTCGTCGTATTCCATTTTCATTGGAACGACTTCACAGACATTGGGAACATCGCTCATGGAGATCACTTTGGCGATGTCCAAATGGGTGGAGTAAGTGTATTCCTCGATAACCGGTTGTTGCTGTGCGACATCAGTCGGGACCTCGTCTGCCATGGCGGTTGCGCACAGGCTGGAGAGGGCCAGAACTAATAAAGCTTTCATTTCGTTTTTACCTTTTAGAGGTCGAGTGGGGTCACGCAACCTTTGTGGGGTTGCGTGTGGAACTTGGGTTTTCAAGTATTTGATTAACGGCCTTCGTGGGGGCTGCAACTGGGTTAATCAGGGTTTGTCTTGTTGCGGGGCGGATTCTAGGCGTGGGGTGGGGATTCATATAGGTGGGGTTTTGATAAACACCTTTGGTAGATTTTGTAACAATCGCTGATTAGGAGGGCTGTGGGCTGGTGATGTCCTGTAGGAGCGAATTTATTCGCGATGGTCGTTAACGATGACGCTGGCTGTCTGAATGCCAGCGGTGCCTGGGCTACCATCGTCGGAACGCCGCCCGGAGCATGCTCGCTCCTACAGGGATTGGCGGGGATGTGTGGTGTTTTGCGTTGGCATGACGTTTTGTAGGGGATTGTTACTACCATCGTCGAATAGTTCTATGGTGCTGGGCGGGCTAAAACTGGACCCATACAAAAACAACTATTCCACCGAGGTAAGAAAGATGAGTGCGGCTTCTCTGTATCCCGTTCGTCCCGAGGTCCTGGCGAATACGCTGACCGACGAGGCAACCTACAAAGCCATGTACCAGCAGTCGGTCGTCAACCCCGACGGCTTCTGGCGCGAGCAAGCCAAGCGCCTCGACTGGATCAAGCCTTTCACCACCGTGAAGCAGACTTCGTTCGACGATCACCACGTCGACATCAAGTGGTTCGCCGATGGCACCCTGAACGTTTCCTACAACTGCCTCGACCGCCACTTGGCTGAGCGCGGCGATCAGGTCGCCATCATCTGGGAAGGCGATGACCCTTCCGAGAGTCGCAATATCACCTACCGCGAATTGCACGAAGAAGTGTGCAAGCTGGCCAACGCCCTGCGTGGCCAGGATGTGCACCGTGGCGACGTGGTCACTATCTATATGCCGATGATCCCCGAGGCCGTGGTCGCCATGCTGGCCTGTGCCCGCATCGGTGCGATCCACTCGGTGGTGTTCGGTGGTTTCTCGCCGGAAGCCCTGGCCGGTCGCATCATCGACTGCAAGTCCAAAGTGGTGATTACCGCTGACGAAGGCATCCGCGCCGGCAAGAAGATCTCGCTCAAGGCCAACGTCGACGACGCGCTGACCAACCCGGAAACCAGCAGCATCCAGAAAGTCATCGTGTGCAAGCGCACCGGCGGCGACATCAAGTGGAACCAGCACCGCGACATCTGGTACGAAGACCTGATGAAAGTGGCGGGCACCGTATGCGCGCCGAAAGAGATGGGTGCCGAAGAAGCGCTGTTCATCCTTTATACCTCCGGCTCCACCGGCAAACCCAAGGGTGTGCAGCACACCACCGGCGGTTACCTGTTGTATGCGGCCATGACCCATGAGCGCGTGTTCGATTACCGTCCGGGCGAAGTCTACTGGTGCACCGCCGACGTGGGCTGGGTCACCGGCCACTCCTACATCGTCTACGGCCCGCTGGCCAACGGCGCCACCACTGTGCTGTTCGAAGGCGTGCCGAACTACCCGGACATTACCCGGGTGGCCAAGGTGGTCGACAAGCACAAGGTCAACATTCTCTACACCGCGCCCACCGCGATCCGCGCGATGATGGCTTCCGGCACCGCCGCCGTGGACGGCGCTGACGGCAGCAGCCTGCGTTTGCTGGGCTCGGTGGGCGAGCCGATCAACCCGGAAGCCTGGGACTGGTACTACAAGAACGTCGGCAAGTCCCGTTGCCCGATCGTCGACACCTGGTGGCAGACCGAGACCGGCGGCAACATGATGAGCCCGTTGCCGGGCGCCCATGGCCTCAAGCCGGGTTCGGCGGCACGTCCGTTCTTCGGTGTGGTGCCGGCGCTGGTCGACAACCTGGGCAACATCATCGAAGGCGAGGCCGAGGGCAACCTGGTGATTCTCGACTCGTGGCCAGGCCAGGCGCGTACGCTGTTTGGCGACCACGACCGTTTTGTGGACACCTACTTCAAGACCTTCCGTGGCATGTACTTCACCGGTGACGGTGCACGCCGTGACGCCGATGGTTACTACTGGATCACCGGCCGTGTGGACGACGTGCTCAACGTTTCCGGCCACCGCATGGGCACTGCCGAAATCGAAAGCGCGATGGTTGCGCACCCGAAAGTCGCCGAAGCGGCAGTCGTGGGCGTGCCGCATGACATCAAGGGCCAGGGCATTTATGTCTATGTGACCTTGAATGGCGGTGAGGAACCCAGCGAGCAACTGCGCATCGAGCTGAAAAACTGGGTACGTCGTGAGATCGGCCCGATTGCTTCACCGGATGTGATCCAGTGGGCACCGGGGCTGCCGAAGACCCGTTCGGGCAAGATCATGCGCCGCATCCTGCGCAAGATTGCCACGGCCGAGTATGACGGGCTGGGTGATATCTCGACCCTGGCGGACCCGAGCGTGGTGCAGCATTTGATTGATACGCACAAGACGATGAACGTGGCTTAAACGCCGGTTTTGAGTGAAAGCCCCATCGGTGTAAGCCGGTGGGGCTTTTTTCTGCCTGATGGTTTTGTGGTGCAATGGCTGGCCTCTTCGCGAGCAAGTCGAGTCGTCGCACCGCCGCTCCCACAGGGATCAGCAGTGTGGGAGCGGGCTTGCTCGCGATGGGGTCAAACCAAACACCGGATAAACGCCAACCAATAATTATCGACATCTCCTGTCATCCATTTCCCACTGTTACCCCGGGTGTAACCACCCGCACCGCCCCGGGGCATCCAGAAACGCTTATGCCCTGATCAGGGCCACAAATGCGCTGCAAAAAAATAACCCCTAACGCTGCGCTTGCCGGATTAGAAGGCTTTGCCAATAATAGGCCCGCAATTTGCAGCATAGATCGGTTCACTGTCTTTTGCCCTTGCATGAATTTGCAGGGCTGTCAACGCGCCCGAGCGGCTTTCTATACGCATCTGTAACTAGTTGTCGCATTGAAGAAATATCGACCTTGGGCCTGTCGTTAGAATGCCGATCACTCGCTCGTCGTTGCCGGTGTTGAAAAAACCACCGGCTTCCTAGGACGTAGCCACACAATTGCGGTCCCACTCATTCGCATATTGGGCTGTCGCTCACTCTGCCGTTTTCGCCCTTTACCGATGGAGTACCAAGATGAAGAAACTCGTGCTGCTTGGCGCCCTGGCACTGTCCGTGCTGTCCCTGCCAACCTTCGCCGATGAAAAGCCGATCAAGATCGGTATCGAAGCGGCTTACCCTCCATTTGCCTCCAAGGCACCGGACGGCAGCATCGTGGGTTTCGACTACGACATCGGCAACGCCCTGTGTGAAGAGATGAAGGTCAAGTGCGTATGGGTCGAGCAAGAGTTCGACGGCCTGATCCCGGCGCTTAAAGTGCGCAAGATCGACGCGATCCTGTCGTCGATGTCGATCACTGAAGATCGCAAGAAGTCCGTGGACTTCACCAACAAGTACTACAACACCCCGGCTCGTCTGGTGATGAAGGAAGGCACCCAAGTCAGCGACGGCCTGGCCGAGCTCAAGGGCAAGAACATCGGCGTGCAGCGTGGCTCGATCCACGAGCGTTTTGCCCGCGAAGTCCTGGCCCCGCTGGGTGCCGAGATCAAGCCATACGGCTCGCAGAACGAAATCTACCTGGACGTGACCGCTGGCCGCCTCGACGGCACCGTGGCAGACGCTACGCTGCTTAATGACGGTTTCCTGAAAACCGACGCCGGCAAGGGCTTCGCGTTTGTGGGTCCGGCCTTCACCGACGTCAAGTACTTCGGCGACGGCGTGGGTATCGCCGTGCGCAAGGGTGACGCGCTGAAAGAGAAGATCAACAGCGCCATCGTGGCCATCCGCGAAAACGGCAAATACAAGCAAATCCAGGACAAGTACTTCGCCTTCGATATCTACGGCAAGTAACACGTCCAGGCGACAAGTCCGAAATGGCGCAAGCAACAGGATCTCTGCGGTTTGCGCCATTTTTTCATCCCAACTTTCGAGGACCTGAATCATGTTGAAAGGCTACGGGGCTGTCATCCTCGATGGCGCATGGCTGACGCTTCAGCTCGCCTTGTCGTCCATGGCGCTGGCCATCGTCCTGGGGCTGATCGGCGTGGCGCTGCGTCTGTCGCCGGTGCGCTGGCTCGCCTGGCTGGGCGACCTGTATTCCACGGTGATTCGCGGCATTCCCGACCTGGTGCTGATCCTGCTGATTTTCTACGGCGGCCAGGACCTGCTCAACCGCGTGGCACCGATGCTCGGCTTCGACGATTACATCGATCTCAACCCGTTGGCCGCCGGTATCGGCACCCTGGGCTTCATCTTCGGGGCGTACCTGTCGGAAACCTTCCGTGGCGCGTTCATGGCAATCCCCAAAGGTCAGGCCGAAGCGGGCATGGCCTACGGCATGAGCAGTTTCCAGGTGTTCTTCCGGGTGATGGTGCCGCAGATGATCCGCCTGGCGATTCCTGGCTTCACCAACAACTGGCTGGTACTGACCAAGGCCACCGCGCTGATTTCGGTGGTGGGCCTGCAAGACATGATGTTCAAGGCCAAGCAGGCGGCGGATGCCACCCGCGAGCCTTTCACCTTCTTCCTCGCAGTGGCGGCGATGTACCTGGTGATTACCAGCGTCTCGTTGCTGGCATTGCGTCACCTCGAGAAGCGCTACTCGGTAGGCGTAAGGGCGGCTGAGCTATGATCTTCGACTACAACGTCATCTGGGAGGCCTTGCCGCTGTACTTTGGCGGGTTGGTGACCACCCTCAAACTGCTCGCGCTGTCGCTGTTCTTTGGCCTGTTGTGCGCATTGCCGCTGGGCCTGATGCGCGTGTCGAAGAGCACCGTGGTCAACGGCGCCGCCTGGCTCTACACCTATGTGATCCGCGGCACGCCGATGCTGGTGCAGTTGTTTTTGATCTACTACGGCCTGGCGCAATTCGAAGTGGTGCGCGAAAGCTTCCTCTGGCCATGGCTCTCCAGCGCGACCTTCTGCGCCTGCCTGGCGTTCGCCATCAACACCAGCGCCTACACCGCCGAAATCATCGCCGGCAGCCTGCGCGCCACGCCCCACGGCGAGATCGAAGCGGCCAAGGCCATGGGCATGTCGCGCTTCAAGATGTACAAGCGAATCCTGCTGCCGTCGGCCCTGCGCCGTGCACTGCCGCAGTACAGCAACGAAGTGATCATGATGTTGCAGACCACCAGCCTGGCCTCCATCGTGACCCTGATCGACATTACCGGTGCCGCGCGCACGGTCAACGCCCAGTATTACCTGCCGTTCGAGGCGTACATCACCGCTGGCGTGTTCTACCTGTGCCTGACCTTCATCCTGGTGAAGCTGTTCAAGATGGCCGAGCGCCGTTGGTTGGGCTACCTGGCCCCGCGGAAGCACTGATATGGAACGTATTGATCATTGTTTGCCATGGAGCCACCTGGGCAGCGAGCGGCAGATTTCGGTATTCCGCTTTGGCAGCGGCGAGCGCAAGGCCTACATCCAGGCCAGCCTGCACGCCGACGAGCTGCCCGGCATGCGCACCGCCTGGGAACTGAAAAAACGCCTGGGCGAACTCGAAGCCCAGGGCTTGCTCAATGGCGTCGTCGAGCTGGTGCCGGTGGCCAACCCGCTGGGGCTTGGGCAATTGCTGCAAGGCAATCACCAAGGGCGTTTCGAGGCGGGCAGTGGCAAGAACTTCAACCGTGATTTCGTCGAGCTCAGCGCGCCCGTTGCGGCAGCGCTCGCCGGGCGCCTGGGCGATGACTCGCACGCCAACATCCGCCTGATCCGCCAGGCCATGAGTGATCACCTGGCCTCCTTGCCGGCGGCTGCGAGCCAGTTGCAGGGCATGCAGCGCATCCTGCTCAGCCACGCCTGCACCGCCGATGTGGTGCTGGACCTGCATTGCGATGCCGAGGCGGCGTTGCACATGTATGCCTTGCCGCAACACTGGCCACAGTGGCGTTCGCTGGCGGCGCACCTGGGTGTGAAGGTCGGGTTGCTGGCGGAAGACTCCGGCGGCAGCTCGTTCGACGAAGCCTGTTCGCTGCCGTGGTTGCGCCTGTCGCGGCAGTTCCCCGACGCGCAGATTCCATTGGCGTGTCTGGCGACCACCATTGAACTGGGTGGCCAGGCCGACACCGCGCGCGCGGATGCCGAGGCCTACGCCGACGGCATCCTGGCGTTCCTCGCCGAACAAGGGCTGATCGGCGGCGAGTGGCCCAAGCCCGAGCGCGACGCCTGCGAAGGCATGCCGTTCGAGGGCACCGAGTTGCTGTTTGCGCCGCATCCGGGTGTGGTCAGCTTCCTGCGCCAACCCGGCGAGTGGGTTGAGGACGGTGACGAGATTTTCGAAGTGATCGATCCGTTGGCGGATCGGGTCAGCACGGTGTGTGCTGGTACGTCCGGGGTGCTGTTTGCCATTGAACGGCTGCGTTATGCCCAACCCGGTTTCTGGCTGGCCAAGGTGGCGGGGCGCGAAGCGCTGCGTCACGGGCGCTTGCTCAACGACTGACTGACTGTTTTTGTGAGAACCGACAGCATGTACAAACTTGAAGTCCAAGACCTGCATAAACGCTATGGCAGTCACGAAGTGCTCAAGGGCGTGTCCCTGAAAGCGGCCGCCGGCGATGTGATCAGCATCATCGGCTCCAGTGGCTCCGGCAAAAGTACCTTCCTGCGTTGTATCAACCTGCTGGAGCAGCCCCACGCTGGCCGCATCCTGCTCAACAACGAAGAGCTGAAACTGGTGGCCAACAAGGACGGCGCAATGAAAGCCGCCGACCCCAAGCAGCTGCAACGCATGCGTTCGCGCCTGTCGATGGTGTTCCAGCATTTCAACCTGTGGTCGCACATGACCGCGCTGGAAAACATCATGGAGGCGCCGGTTCACGTGCTGGGCGTGGCCAAGGCCGAAGCCCGCGAGAAAGCCGAGCACTACCTGAACAAGGTCGGCGTGGCCCACCGCAAGGACGCCTACCCGGGCCACATGTCCGGCGGCGAGCAGCAGCGCGTGGCGATTGCCCGTGCGCTGGCCATGGAGCCGGAGGTGATGCTGTTCGACGAACCGACTTCGGCGCTCGACCCGGAGCTGGTCGGCGACGTGCTCAAGGTGATGCAGGCCCTGGCCCAGGAAGGCCGGACCATGGTGGTGGTGACCCACGAAATGGGCTTTGCCCGTGAAGTGTCCAACCAACTGGTGTTCCTGCACAAAGGCCTGGTGGAGGAAAGCGGCAACCCGCGCGAAGTGCTGGTGAACCCGCAGTCGGAACGGTTGCAGCAGTTCCTGTCGGGTAGCCTGAAGTAATTTGAGGCTGCTTTGTGCACCTCAATGGTGCATGCTTCAGCCCCCTGTAGGAGCGAGCTTGCTCGCGATGGCGGTGTGTCAGTACCACAGATGCAAACTGATACACCGCATCGCGAGCAAGCTCGCTCCTACAGGGTATACGGGCTAGCATTGTGGCCCATGCCTTCAACACTTGATTTCGCTTCGGATTGCCCACCATGACTGCCCATCGAATTGGTTTCCTGATTTGGCCCAGCACAAAAGCCCTGACGCTTGCGCTGGCTGAGGAGGCCTTGCGTGTTGCCCAGCGTGTGCATCCCGAAGTGGTTTACGAGCTGTCGTTCCTGCAGGCTGAACCGCCTGCCGAGGGGGCTTGGCAATTGCCGGGCGAGGCGTGGACCGGCAAGCTGGAAAACTTCCAGAAACTGTTCCTGCTCGCCGATGAGCCGCCGACCACGTTGGCGCCAGCGCTGAGCAGTGCCTTGAAACAACTGGTGCGCAGCGGCTGCGTGATCGGCGGGTTGTCGGCCGGGGTCTACCCGCTGGCGCAGCTCGGTTTGCTCGACGGTTATCGCGCCGCCGTGCATTGGCGCTGGCAGGACGATTTCGCCGAGCGTTTCCCCAAGGTCATCGCCACCAGCCATCTGTTCGACTGGGACCGCGACCGCCTGACCGCTTGCGGTGGCATGTCGGTGCTCGATCTTTTGCTGGCGGTGTTGGCCCGCGACCACGGCGCCGAATTGGCCGGTGCGGTCTCCGAGGAGCTGGTGGTCGAGCGCATCCGCGAAGGCGGCGAGCGTCAGCGCATTCCGTTGCAGAACCGCCTCGGCTCCAGTCACCCGAAGCTCACGCAAGCCGTATTGCTCATGGAAGCCAATATCGAAGAGCCGCTGACCACCGACGAAATCGCCCAGCACGTGTGCGTGTCCCGTCGGCAGCTGGAACGCATCTTCAAGCAATACCTCAACCGCGTGCCGAGCCAGTACTACCTGGAACTGCGCCTGAACAAGGCCCGGCAGATGTTGATGCAAACCAGCAAGTCGATCATCCAGATCGGCCTGTCATGCGGATTCTCGTCGGGGCCGCATTTCTCCAGCGCCTACCGCAACTTCTTCGGTGCCACGCCGCGAGAAGATCGTAACCAGCGGCGCAGCAGCAGCCCATTCGAGTTGTCATCGGTGCCAGCCGAGCGCGGCTGACGCCGGTTTACTCGTCCGCCGCCGACGCTTGGGTCGCCAACAGCGGCGGTTCACCTCGATCACTGACGGCGTCCACGCTGAAGCTGATGCCGGTCTTTTCGTAATAATCGGTCAGTCGCCCCAGGGCGTCCTCGGTGAACGGGTTGTTTCGCAAATGCAGGTTTTGCGCAATGGCCGCAGGCACCTCGAGGATGTCGCTCGGCACGTCAGTGATGGCGTTGTTGCTGAGGTCCGCCCAACCCAGTTCGCCTCGGTTGAGCAAGCCATTGGGCAACTCGGTGATGCCGGTATGGTCCAGCAGTACGTTGACGAGGTCCGGCATCTGGCTCAAGTCTGGCACCTGCCCTAGCGGGTTGGATGCCAGGTCGAGGTACTGCAGCCGCTCCAGGCCGGCCAGGGCGTTGGCCGATTCCACGGTCAGCGTAATGCGACAACCCGGCAGCGCCAGTGAGTGCAGGCGACCCATCTTGTACACCGCGTCGGGGAGGTTGCCCAGGTCAAAATTGTGCAACCTGAGGCGCTTGAGGTTGGGGAACGCCTCCAGGAATCGCCCGATGCGCGTCAGTCCATCGACACTGCGCAGATCCAGTACCGACACGTGGCTGAAGTCGGCGCGCAGGGTCGGCAGTTCACCGAGGATCGGCGCATTGATCACCAGCTCATAGGTAGGCTCCATCCGCTCATCGAAGCCATCGAGCTCCGTTTCATGGCGCCAGCCGCTCAAGAGTACCTGCATGAATTGCTCGCGATTGACGTGCTCGGCGAACAATTGCTCGGCATCGAGCGCCTCATCCGTCAGCGGATGTCGGACCGGCAATTCGGTGGTCCAGGTGTCGAGATCGCTGCTCACGCGACCCAGTTCTTCTTCCAGACTGGTCAACATGGCCCGGCCCTCGGCGAAATTGCCGGGCAGTTCGTACACGAAGTCACTCGCCTGGGTGGGCTCCAGGATCGGGTACAACGACAGGACGCGCTGTACATCCGCCTCGGGCGCCGCCACCCCAAGATCGTAGGAAGTCTCGAAATAGTGCTGCTTGATCTGCTCCAGTGACGCATCGTCGAGCGGATTGTTCGTCAGTTGGATGCCGCGCCTTTCGTACACCTCGCTCTCGAACAGGTCGGCTGGCAATTGGCTGATGACGTTGTTCATCAGCATCAGCGTGTCGAGCCGGGGGTGTTGCAGCGCGCCAAGAGGGATGGCGGTCAGGCCGGCGCCGCTGAGGTCCAGATGCTGAAGGTTCGGCAGTGAATCGACCTGCACACTGGTCTTGAATTGATTGGCAGACAGGTCCAGGTGCTTGAGGGTCGTGATCGATGCCAGTCTTGACCAGGCGGCCTCATCGAACGTGATCGCGCAGTCGCTGAGGGTCAGTGTCTCGAGTGGCGCGCGTGGGCCGACGGCTTCAGGCAATGAGTCGAGGGCGAACCCGTGCAGCTCCAGTCGGCGCAGGCCGGTAAAGGATTTCAGGAACGCGGGCGCGCCCTGGGTGGCCTTGTCGCCCCTCAGGATAAGGGTCGACACATGACTGAAGTCGGCGCGCAGGGCAGGCAGGTCACCCGGGATCGGCTCGGCAAAGCGCAGTATGTAACGCGCGCTGCCGTCGGCGGCATCCACGTCGCGCTCGGACTGACGTTGCCAACTGCGCTGGATCTCCAACGCCAGCAAGCGGCGGTTGTGATGCATGGCCTGACGGTCGACGGCGTCCAGTGCCAACCCGGTGTCAGGGCTGAAGGTCGGTGTTTGGCGGATCCAGCGATCCAGGTCCGTGTACAGTTCCTGGGACTCGGTAGCCAGGCGCGAAAGCGCCATGCGCGCACCGTCGGGATGATTTTGCAGGCGCGAAATCTGCGCGCGTAGCTCTTCTCGATCAAGGTTGGGATAAATCTCGCGAACCCGCGCATCGAGGGTCGGGGTGGAGCTGTTGCGGCGAAAGTAACCCTCGGTGCCACCGGGCAGGCGCATGGTCGCCGGGTCGTACAGGGTCTTGCGATGCGGGTGCCTTGCCAGCAACGTGCGCAACGACGGTGTGCGTGCCGCCTGGTCGATGATGCGTCGCTTGAGCGCTTCACCGTCGGCTTGGGACAGTTCCAGCACATCGCGTTGCTGCTTGCTCAGTGCTTGCAGGATGGCCTCATAAAAGGTGCCTGCCTGTTCGCTGTGTTCGGCCAGATGGACCGTACCGTCCGCGGCGCACACCAGGGTCTTGTGAATCGGCGCTTCGTCCGGGCCAATGCGGTCCAGCACTTCACCGGTTGTGGAATAGGCGCGAAGGTCGATGCGCAAATCATCCGGCCAGCCATACATCGACTCGAGGCTGTGCAAGGCCAGGCGATGGGTGTCGAGCGTTTGTGCGCGGCGCAGGTAAAACCCTTCGAACGCCCGGGCGGTCCGCACGGCCTCCATGGCCTTGTTGGCCACATCCTGGAGGCGCCTCGGCACTTGCCCTTCGTGCATTTGCTTGAGTTCGCTGCCCGTGGCGTTGTCCACCAGCTCTTGTGCAATGTCGGTCGGCAGACCGCGTTCCACACCTTGCAGCAGTTGCACATGGCGATCGGTGGTTTTTTCGAGTTCATCGTAGCGATAGCCGAAAAAGGTCAATGGGTTGGTCAGGGCCTCCTCGCGCTCGGGGTGGTCGGGCTGTTCAATCAGGGCACGGATGTCGCGATCGATCTTCAAGCGCTTGATCGTGTCGGTCAGCAGTGACGGTGGTCGCTGGTTCTCGACGTGGGATTCGCGCAGCACATTGTCGTGAAAGCCGCTGATGCGCAGGATCTGCTCGCGCTCGATTCGGGTGAACCCCTCGACGCTGTGGCCAAGGCGGCGCACCACCGTGTCGCGGTCCCACGCAAGGGGATCGTCAAGCAAGGTCTGCCAGGCCCCGTGACCGTTGTGCCGCAGCGGCGGCTGGAAAGCATCGGTACGGTCGGGATGTTCGATCTGGTAATGCCCGGTCTCGCTGTCCGGTTTAACGGCGTACAGTTTGTTTTCATGGCGCAGCAGGGTTTTGTCCTGATGGTGATACAGCCCCAGCTCATCGGGCTTGGCGGAACTCGGCAGCGTGATCGACTGCTCGTAGGGTGTCAGGTCCGGACGCCAGTAGCGCATCTGGCCCGTGCGTGTTTTCACGACGTTGAGCGAGGCGAACAGCGCCAGTGTTTCGGGGGAGAGCACGCGACTCAAAGCCTGCGTGACGAGGGCGCCGCCTGCAGCGAACAGGCCCACTTGCGCCACCGATTCGGTCAGCGCTATCAACTGGCCGAAGGCTTCCGTTTGTAAGCCTTCAGCCCAATCGATGATGCCTTCGAAGGTGGTGTCGAGGAGCTGGTAGGCCATGTAGCCGAGCATCAGCTCACCCAGAAACGGCACGAAGGGCAGGGCTACGAATGACGCGACTTCGACGATTGCACCGGCCACTTTATTCAGGCTGTCCCACAGCGCCCAGCGTGCGGCGCGGTCGGTGCTGGCCGTGGACACGGCCATGTGGCTGGCGTCGTTGAGGATCTTGTTCAGTTGGCGCTGATACAGATGAGTCCACAGGTCGGTCTTGATGGGGTGCACCGCGAATCGCAGGTTGGGGTGGTCGATGGGGGTGTCGCGCCAGTTGGGCAGGGGGTCGCCGCGCGAAGGGTGATGCCAGGTGACATGGCTCAGGCGACGGCTCAGGTCGGCGAAGAAATACCCGCGCTCGTGATGCTCGACGAAGCGGCTGAAGAATGCCTGGTATTGAGGGTCGCGCAGCTTGAGGGTCAGCGCTTCAATAAAGGCCGCCGGGCTGGCGTAGAGTTTCAGCGGATGGTGCGGGTCGTCGGGGAGGTAAACAATGATCCGCGTGGTGGCCCGTGAACGTATGGCCTCAGGCGCGAACACCAGGATACCGGTCAGTGTGGAAGACATCATCGTCAGGTCATGTCCGAGCATCGGCTGGCCGTCCATCTGCGCGACTTCGCGACCCTCCACATTGTCGAGCATCGTCTGGAAGAGGTCAGTAGGCAGGTCGTGGCGCAGGTGGGCCAGGTGCAGGGCGGCACGCAGGGCGGTTTTATGGCTTCCAATGACGTCGGTCATGACCACCTCACTGGCCACCGGACTGGTCAGACCGAGCGTCTCGTTGAGGTAGGCCTGGTACTGGTTGCCGATGTCCAGCTCGCGGCACAGTTGGGCAAAGCGTGGAATAGGCAACTGTTGCTCGACCGCGGGCAAGGTCTCGAAATGACCGTGGGGGGAGGGTTGGGTGATGTAGGTGGATTCCGGTTCAAAGGCGTCGACGTGGGTGTGCGATTCCTCGAAGTTGTGCAATGCGGCGTCCAGCAACGAGATCGTCCAGGCGCGTGCGGCACCCGATGGGATCGGGAACCACGGGATGTGTCGCGGGATGTACAGGCGCAGGTAGGTGGTCTTGACGTCCAGTTCAAGGCCGAATCGGGTTTTGATGGCAGCGGTCAGCAGCGGTAGGGCGAAGTCCCTGGGATTTTGCAGGTTGGCCAGCCTCGACTCGAGGCGGTTGCGCTGGGTCATGTGGTCCGCGCAGGCTCCGTGCAACGCCTGATGTCGTGCGGTCTGATGCGGTTGCAAGCGGGCGTTTTTCAGCGCCTTGCGTGTGGTGGGCGATGCTTTGAACAGCCAGTCGGGCAGGTTGTCGACAGCGTGATGAACAGGCGCGTCCGGCGTTGCAGTGAAAGTTTGCGGGTTCATGGCTCGAGTCCTTGAGCGTTTTATTGAAGCGCAAGCAAACCAGACGGGGCAGGGTCGTGTGCGGTAGATAGTTACCGCACGGGATGGGTCCGCCAATCACAACGGGTTGCCCGCGGGAGTGAGCGAGCCCGCTCCCGCATGGGGCGGTTAGAGTGCGGTGCCGGGGCTCACTCCCAGGGTGTTGCCGGTCCTGCGAAAATGCTCGGCGATGCGCGCAAGGCTGGGCGGAGACAGCGGATTGGCGCTGAGATTGAACGCCACGGTGGTCGTTGCATCGGCCTGGGTCAGTTCGGTTGGCACCTCGCGGATGGCGTTGTTGGACAGGTCGACATGAATCAACCGACGGTTATCGACCAATGCGATCGGCAGCTCGCCAAGCCCGGTGCCGCTCAGGTCCAGCGACGTCAGGGCCTGCATACGGAGCACCGCCTCCGGGAAGGTAGCCAGTCGATACCCTCGAACCTTCAGGTGGGTCAAATTGGGGAAGTGCTCAAGGAAGTTGCCGACGCTGGCAGCCTGGGGGGCGGCGTGGGTCAGCGACAGGTCAAGGACATAATCGAAACGCGCTGTGAGCACTGGCAGATCACCGCGCATCGGTCCGTCGAATTTGAAGTGATACTCGTCCAGCGATCGATTCTCCAGCGGCACCCTGCGCCAGCATTGTTCCAAAGCGGTCTTGAACGCGGCGCGATGGCCTTGCTCTTCGGTGTCGTTGGTCACTTCACCGACCCAGGCGGCGAGGTCGCGGGTCAGTGTGTCGAACTCGATCTGCCGCCGTGTCAATTCAGCGCGGCCGTCTGCCAGTGTTCCGGGCAGGGCGAGGAACAGGTGGCTGGCTTCTTCGCTAGTCAAGTCCGGATACAGCGCGATGGCCTGGTCGATATCGGCCGGCGCTGCCCAGGCGCCGAAGTCGCTGCCACTTTTTTGCCGATAGGCTTTGACTCGCTCCAGCGTTGCGGCGGTCAGCGGGTTGTTACTCAAGTCAAAACCATCGCCGCTGGCGCCGGGTAATTCGAAGATCGCCTCGGGCAACTCAGTGATGTGGTTGTCGCGCAGCAGTACCGTCGACAACTGCGGCAGATCGAGCAAGCCGGTGGGCATGTGCTCGATGGCGGTGTTGGACAGATCGATGAAGGTCAGCGATCTCAAGGGTGTGACATCCGGCGTAGTGCCCAACGGATTGTCGAACAGGTCGAGCATCTTCAAGCGCGTCAGCGAGGACAGGACCGCCTGCCCGTCGCTGTCAAACACCACACTGCAACGGCTCATCACCAGGTAGTTGAGCGATGGCATGCCACTGACGGCCTTCGGCATCGTGCCCAGATTGAAGTTGCGCAGTTCCAGGTGTTGCAGGCCGGTAAAACATTCGAGGAAGCGCGGGTGGATGCCCGCCGCCGGGTGGCCGCTCAGGGACAGCGCGGACACATGGCTGAAGTCAGTGGTCAGCGCGGGCAGATCACCGAGAAACGTCGGCTTGGCGATGAAGGAGTTATCTCGCAGCGCGGCGGTTTGCGGCAGCCGGTGGCGCCAGAAATATTCCAGCTTCTGGGCGAACTCGGTCCGGTCGGTGCGCTCGGCGGCGAGCTCGTCTGCGTTGAGCGTGTGTCCTGTCACGGGGTGTTGCGCCGGGATGTCGGCGATCCACAGGTCGAGCTCCTGGCTCATTCGGCCCAGCTCTTGCTCCCAGCGCGCCAGTTGGGCGCGGCCTTCATCCAACGTGCCGGGCAATGTGTAGAGCACGTGGCTGGCGTCTTCTTCATCCAGTTCCGGGAACAGCGCGCGCGTGCGCTGGATGTCCGCCTCCTCGGCTCGCACGGCAAAGTCGTTGCCGCTCTCGGCATACCCGGCCTTGATCCGTTCGCGACTGGCAGCGGATAACGGATTATTGGCGAGGTTGATGCCCTCGGCGTTGTCCGCTTCCATGGCGAACAGGGCGGGGGGCAGGTCGCTGATCCGATTGCCGTGCAGCATCGCCAGGCTCAGGTTATGCAGCTTGGTCATGCCTTGGGGCAGGTGCTCGATACCGGTGTTGGGCAACCGTAGCTCATTCAACAGCGGCATGCCTTCAAGACTGGGGGCGATGGTCAGCGGGTTGTCACTCAGGTCCATGGACTCCAGGCTGCCGAGTGATGACAGCACGGTCTGGCCGTCAGGCGTCATGGCCAATCGACAGTGGGTGAGGGACAGTTCCCGCAGCACCGGCATCCGCGTGAGCGCGCTGGGCACCTGGTCCAGGGCAAAGTCGCGCAGGTTGAGAACGTGCAGGTTCGTAAACGGCTCGAGAAATGAGTCGACCGCACCCACCGCCGGATTGCCCTGCAGGCTCAGCAACGATACATGGCTGAAATCTGCCGTCAGGCGCGGCATGTCGCCAAGGAATGTCGTGCGCAGGGTGAAATGGTTTTCGCGCTTGAGCTCGGGATCAGGTCGGTCACGCCAGTATCGCTCGAGGATTTGCCCGAACTCGGTGCGGGCGACGTGATTGGCCAGGTGTTGCTCGGCGCTGAGCGGTTGCTGCGTGAGCGGGTGACGTTCGGGTGCTTGCAATGACCAGGCCTTGAGGTCGGCGATCAGTTGCGTCAACTCCACACGCCAGTGCCGCAGTTGCTTGCGACCATCGATCAGGGTGCCGGGCAAATTGTAGATCACGTCACTGGCGTCCTGGTTGTCCAGCGCCGGAAACAGTTCCTGGGACAGGACGATGTCCGCTGTCTCGGCGTGCACCCCGAAATCCCGGCCGATTTCGCGGAAGCGGGTCTTGATCCGCTCGCGGGTGGCCGCCGACCAAGGGTTGTCGGCAAAGTCGAATCCGTCGATGCGTTGGGCGGACAGCTTGAGCACGGGGTCGGGCAGTTCACTGATATGGTTGTCGCTGAAGATCAGGGTCTTGAGTTGCGGGTGATCGGCCAGGCCCGTTGGCAGCGTAGACAGGGCGCTGCCGGAGAGGTCGAGGAAATAAAGGTGTGGCAGGAACGTCAGGTCGAGCGGCGTGCCCAAGGGGTTGTTGGCCAGTTCGAGAATTTTCAGTTGGGTCAGTGAAGCCAGCCGCGATTGACCTTCGGGGGTGAGCACCACACCGCAGCGATTGAGGGCCAGGGTGTGCAGTTTCGGCATGTGGGAGATGGCGGAGGGGACCTGGCCGAGGTCGAAGTCATTGAGCTGCAGGGTTTGCAAGCCGCCGAAGCGCTGCAACAAAGAGTCCACGGCGCTAACGTGCACGTTGCCGGTCAACTTCAGGATCGACACATGGCTGAAGTCGGCGCTCAGGACGGGCAGGTCGCCACAGAATGTCAGTGCGGCACTGAAACGGTCCGGATGATCGGTGTGGCGCGTGCGCCAGAATTGCTCGAGCTGCCGGGAGAAGGCGGTCCTCGCGGTGTGCTCGGTGAAGGTTTCGTTGATGTTGAGCTGTTGGCCGGTCACCGGACTTCGGTCGGGGATGTCGTTTTCCCACTGCGCAAGGTCAGCGAGCAGGCGGACAATTTCGCCCTCCCAGCGGCTGAGCTGTTCTCGACCCTCGGCGAGCGTGCCGGGTAAGCGATACAACAGGTCGGTGGCCTGGCGTACGTTCTGCTCGGGGAACAGGGCACGCACCCGATCGGTGTCCACCTGTTCGGCCAATACGCCGAAATCCTTGCCGGTGCGATTGTAGTGAATCTTGATCTGCTCCCGGGCGGCCGCCGACAGTGGGTTGTTGGCAAAATTGAAGCCGTTGCTGAGTTCGGCGCCGAGGGTCAGGAGCGGCGGGGGCAGTTCGGTGATGCGGTTGCCATAAAGGTTGACGGCAATGAGCCGAGGGTGATTGAGCAGGTCGGCCGGGGGCAGGGTGATCCCGGTGTTGGCCAGGTTGAGTTCACGTAACTGCGCCAGCGCGTGCACGTCGGGCGGGCGCGCCAACGGGTTGTCCTGTAAATCGAGAATCGACACGTTCGGCAACGACGCCAATACCCGTTGATCGGCAATCGACAGGGTGATGCCACAGTTGCGCACCACCAGTTGGCGCAGCGCCGGCATCGAGGTGATTGACTCGGGCAGGCCTGGCATCGAGAAGTCCTGAAGTTCCAGGTGAAGCAAACCGCGGAAGTTCTGCAGAAAGCCCTTGAGGTGAGTGGTGCCGTTGCGGCCGTTGATCTGGAGCCAGGCGACGTGGCTGAAGTCGCCACTGATGGAAGGAAGGTCGCCGCGTATCGAGCCTGGAATGAATAGCATGTGTCCGACTGCGCTGTCGGCTTCACGGCGCCAGCTTTTTTCCAGAGAGTGCTTGAGAAAGCGTCGGGCCAGACGCGCTTCGTGAAGCTCGGGGGCGGTCAGCGCGGTGCCGTTGTGATCGACGGTCGGCAGCGCATTGTCCCAACGACTGAGCTCATGAGTCAGCCGGGCATATTCGTTGCGCAGGCGCGACAGTTCGGCCCGTGCGCCCGCCGGATGATTTTGCAGGTCTGCCAGCGTCGCCTGGATCTGCTGCGCAGAGTGTTGCGGATACAGCGCCTGCACCCGTTGCTCAAGTGTCAATGGCTGTTCGGCCGAGGTGTTGACCGTGCGCAATATCCGTCGATAACCGTCACTGCCGGTCAGTCTGAGCGTGTCGACGGTCGGTTCATGAATCGGCGTCTCGTACAGCTTCACGATGAGCTCGCTGCGTCCCAGTGGATGTTCACGCACCAGGGTTTTGAGCGGCTCACCCTGGCCTATGTGAATGCCCAGAGCCTGGCGCTCGCTGTCCGGCAGGGCGTACAGAACACTGGTATAGAAGTCGGTGAGCGAGTGCAGCGGCTGGCCGCGATCGTCCCAGGGTTGATAACGACCATCGGCCTGGCGCACCAGGACCTTCAGCGAGGACGCCTGTGGCGCGGCGATGCTCGTCAACAGTGGCCCGTCATACGACCGGTCGCGCATCTCGATGCACACCTGGCCGCTCCAACCGGGCAAGCGTTGCAGGCTTTGCAGCGCCAGGAGGTCGGTGTCGGGGTTGCTGACCGACGCCAGCTCCAGCCCTTCGAAGGCGCGGGTGATGCGCACGTGTTGGTTGGCCACTGCGATGAGTGATTGCTGGCGGGGTGGCAGTTGTCCCTGGCGGATCTGTTGTCGTTCATCCGGAGTGGCGGTGTCGAGCAGCTCGCGCGTGATGCTGGCGGGTAGCTGCCGATTGTGTTGGGCGACCTGTCGGGCGAGGACGTCATCGGTGTGTTCGAGGGCCTTGTAGCGAGATTCGAACAGCGCAGCGCGGTATTTGCGCGCAAGGCGCAGCACCTGCTTTCGCAGGGTACGCGTGCGCACATCGAGCGCCAGCGTCGGCTGGCCGAATTCCTCATTGAGCAGGTGCTTGATCTCGCTTTCGTCGAGGCTGTGCAGCAGGGTTTTCAGCAGGTCGCGTTCGATCAGTTTATCCAGACGGATCTGCGTCACCGGCAGGCGTTCATCGGCCGATGACGTCCAGGCGGTTTGCCCGCCCGCATCGATCAATTGCAGGCGTTTGTTTGCCGGCCAGCGGTGCTGTTCGCCGAGCAGTTGCAACTGCGTCAACGGATCGGCCCGCGTGTATTGATCGGGCAGGTCGCTGGCCAGTTGATCGAGCAGTTGCCCCAGGTCGAGGTCGATCCGAAAGCGCCGAATGCTGTCGGCCAGCAACGGCGGCAAGGTTTGCTGGTTGACGTGCATCTTGCGCAGCCCGTCCTCGGAGTAGCCACTGACCTTGAGAATTCGCTGGCGTTGGATGGTGGAGAACGGCTCGACGTGGTGGCCAAGACGCCGCAACGCGGTATCGCCGTCCCACTCCAGCGGCTGTTCGAGTTCGGTGTGCCAGGCGCCCTCGCCGTTGTGGCGAAGTGGCGGCTTGTACGCATCGACTCGGGTGGTGTGATCGATCTGGTATCGGCCAGTCACCGGGTTCTGGCTCACGGCGTAATGCGCATCCTCGATGGCCAGTAGTTGTTTGCCCTGGTGCTGGCGCAGGCCAAGCTCATTGATCGGCGCATCCGCGGCGGGTATAGCCGGGTGTTGATAGGCATGCAGGTCCGGCTTCCAGTAGCGCGTTGACCCATTGGCGCGCTCGACCGGCAGGAAACGGTCGATGAAGGCCACCACTTCCTGTGGCAGCACCTGGCGATACAGGCCTGCGACAAGCTTCGAACCTGCGGCGAACACCCCCAGTTGCACCAGCGACTCCATCACGCTCATCAAGTGATCGAAGGCAATGCCCGTCTGGCCTTCGGCCCAATCGACG
Source organism: Pseudomonas sp. S2_C03 (assembly GCF_054668405.1). Classification (NCBI taxonomy): domain Bacteria; kingdom Pseudomonadati; phylum Pseudomonadota; class Gammaproteobacteria; order Pseudomonadales; family Pseudomonadaceae; genus Pseudomonas; species Pseudomonas sp. S2_C03. The sequence continues at coordinate 549,310 of NZ_CP162766.1, forward strand.
ATCCCCTCGAATGCATCTTCGAGCAGTTGGTAAGCCATGTAGCCCATCATCAGTTCACCCAACACCGGCACGAATGGCGCGACGATGAACGTGGCGGCCTGGACGATGCTTGAAGCCAGGCTGACAAAAGCATTCCAGCGCGCCCAGCGGGCGTTCTGGTCGACGTAGGCAGTCGGCACGGCAAGGGTGCGGGCGTCGCTGAGGATTTTGTCCAGTTTGCGTTGATAGAGGTGCTGCCACATCTCGCCACTGAACGCGGTGGCCACAAGCTGCAGATTCGGTGGCTCGATGGGTTCCTCCCGCCAGGCGGGCAGGGCGCTGCCTTTTACCGGTTCATGCCAGGTCACTTGCGTCAGCCGGCTGTTCAGCGTGGCGAAAAACGGCCCCAGGCGTTCGTGATCGATAAAGCGGCTGAAGAACTGCTGATAGTCCCTGGCGCGCAGTTGCCGGGTCAGTTCACCGGCCATCTCGGTGGTAGAGGTGTACTCCTTTATCGGGTGCAGCGGATCATCAGGAATGTACGCCACCACGCTGCCGACCCGCGTTGAGGCTTGCAGATCGGTGGCGAAGACCAGGATGCCGGTCAGGCGCGCGGACATCATCGTCAAGTCATGACAACGCAACGCCTGCCCATTGATGCGCATGCCTTGCAGCCCATCGGCCAGCCCGCCGATCAGGCGCGCATACACTTCACTGAGATCGCCCTTCATCCGCGCCCATTGCACCGCCGCTTTCAGCGCGGCCTGCTGGCTGGTGTTGATTTTCAAGCGCAGCACGGCGGCGCCCACCGGCTCAGAAAGGCCCAGGCTTTCTCGCAGACAGGCCTCGTATCGGGCGCCGATGTCGATTTCCCGACACAGCCGGATAAAGGCCGCGATGCTCATCGACGCCTGGATCAGCGGTAGCGTGTCGAACTGTCCCGTGGGTGAAGGCGCGGTGATGAAGGTCGAGGCGCTTTCGTAGGCATCGTCTGCACTTTCCCGTTCTTCGAAGTTATGCAGCGCCGCGTCCAGCAACGACACTGTCCAGGCACGGGCGCCGGTCTGGATCGCAAAGCCTGGCACCGTCACCGGGATGTAGAGGCGCAGGAAGGTGCTGCGCACGTCCAGGTCCAGGCCGAAGCGATTCTTCAGCGCGTCCTTGAGCAGGGGTTCGGCAAAGCGGCTGGCATCCTGCAAGTGCGCCAGACGCTCGTCGACAGCGCTTTGCGCGGTCCAGTGTGCGGTGGTGAGCGCCTTGAGCCGTTGATGCTGCTCGGGTGTTGCCGACTGGAGTGCGTCGGCAAGCTGCGGTTGGCTGGCCTGGAGCGCCTGGCGATGGGCCGGGGATATCTGGCCGAGCCATGATGGCAGGGCGTCGATGAGGGGCTGATAGTGGCTGTCGGGGTGTTCCGCGGGCGCCGTATTCACCTGGAAATCTTGCTGCACCTGCATGTGACTGTTCCTTGAGCGTAGGGAAAGCGCAAAAGGAAATCAGGGATGGCCATGGCATCTGCGGTACATATTTGTCGGATAGCGCGGTGCGCCTCTGCCTCTGAGCCCGTGCGCAGTTTAAACTGCGCCTTTGCGACGCTATATGTCGCATTGCCGTAAACCCGGCTGAAACCGGGGTTTGCGCTATAAGAAGTTGTCGCTTGGCGACAAGGACGGGCTGAAAACTGTCCTTACAATCCCCCCATCGCTCGCCAGTTTCAGGCGGGTGTTCCTCTTCAGGAGACTCCGATGTCCGTTGAGCACGCTGCGGTAGAACGCGCTGATTTCGACCAGGTAATGGTTCCCAACTACGCGCCTGCCGCTTTCATTCCGGTACGTGGCGCCGGTTCCCGCGTGTGGGACCAGTCCGGCCGTGAGCTGATCGACTTCGCTGGCGGGATTGCCGTTAACGTATTGGGCCACGCGCACCCGGCACTGGTCGGTGCCTTGACCGAGCAGGCGAACAAGCTGTGGCACGTATCGAACGTGTTCACCAATGAGCCGGCCCTGCGCCTGGCGCACAAGCTGATCGACGCGACCTTCGCCGAGCGTGCCTTCTTCTGCAACTCCGGTGCCGAGGCCAACGAGGCTGCGCTGAAGCTGGCCCGTCGTGTCGGTTTCGACCGCGCCGGCAGCGAGAAATACGAGATCATTGCCACGGTCAACAGCTTCCACGGCCGCACCCTGTTTACTGTGAACGTGGGTGGCCAGCCGAAGTATTCCGACGGCTTCGGTCCGAAAATCACCGGTATCACCCACGTGCCGTACAACGATCTGGCAGCGCTCAAAGCCGCCATTTCCGACAAAACCTGCGCGGTGATCATCGAGCCGATCCAGGGCGAGAGCGGCGTCATCCCGGCTGAACTTGAATACCTGCAAGGTGCCCGTGACCTGTGCAACGCACACAACGCGCTGCTGATCTTCGACGAAGTGCAGACCGGCATGGGCCGCACTGGCCACTTGTTCGCTTACCAGCATTACGGCGTGATCCCGGACATCCTGACCAGTGCCAAGAGCCTGGGCGGCGGTTTCCCGATCGCCGCGATGCTGACCACCGACGCGTTGGCCAAGCACCTGGTCGTCGGCACCCACGGCACCACCTACGGCGGCAACCCGCTGGCGTGCGCCGTTGGCGAAGCCGTGATCGACGTGGTTAACACCCCGGAAGTACTGGCCGGCGTGAAAGCCAAGCACGACAAGTTCAAGGCACGCCTGGAGCAGATCGGCGAGAAATACGGCCTGTTCACCCAGGTGCGTGGCATGGGCCTGTTGATTGGCTGCGTGCTGACCGATGCCTGGAAAGGCAAGGCCAAGGACATCCTCAACGCCGCTGAAAAAGAGTGCGTGATGGTCCTGCAGGCCGGCCCGGACGTGGTGCGTTTCGCCCCGAGCCTGGTGGTGGAAGACGCCGACATCGACGAAGGCCTGGACCGCTTCGAGCGTGCGGCGGCAAAACTGACGCAAGCCTGATAGACCCTTCGGCGCCCTGATATTTCGGGCGTCGATCAGAATTTTTGTATGCCGGGCCGAGATCTCCTGTGGGAAATTTCCACTGTGGAACACCCACAGAAGGGATCACAAGGGGTTGAAAGGCCCGGCTTATTTTCCTCAAAGAGTTGAAAAAAGGAGTGACACCATGCTGGTGATGCGCCCCGCGCAAATGGCTGATCTGGGCGAGGTACAGCGTCTGGCTGCGGACAGTCCGATTGGTGTCACTTCCTTGCCGGATGACGTTGAACGCCTGAGCGACAAGATTGCCGCGAGCGAAGCTTCCTTCGCCGCCGAGGTCAGCTTCAACGGTGAAGAATCCTATTTCTTCGTCCTTGAAGACACCGCCACCGGCAAGCTCGCCGGATGCTCGGCCATTGTCGCATCGGCCGGTTATTCCGAGCCGTTCTACAGCTTTCGCAATGAAACCTTCGTGCACGCCTCCCGCGAGCTGAAGATTCATAACAAGATCCACGTGCTCTCGCAGTGCCACGACCTGACCGGCAACAGTCTGCTGACCAGTTTCTATGTGACCCGCGACCTGGTGGGTTCGCCCTGGGCGGAACTCAATTCCCGCGGACGCCTGCTGTTCGTTGCCAGCCACCCGGAGCGTTTCGCCGATTCAGTGGTGACCGAGATCGTTGGCTACAGCGATGAAAACGGCGACTCGCCGTTCTGGGACGCCATCGGCCGCAACTTCTTCGACCTCAACTATGCCGAGGCCGAGCGCCTGTGCGGGCTGAAGAGCCGTACCTTCCTCGCCGAGCTGATGCCGCACTACCCGATCTATGTGCCGCTGTTGCCGGACTCCGCGCAGGAAGCCATGGGCCAGGTGCATCCGCGGGCGCAGATCACCTTCGACATCCTGATGCGCGAAGGCTTCGAGACCGACCACTACATCGACATTTTCGACGGCGGTCCGACCCTGCACGCCCGTGTATCCGGCATTCGCTCGATTGCCCAGAGCCGCGTGGTGCCGGTGAAAATCGGTGAGACGGTCAAAGGGGTAGGGCGTCAATACCTGGTGGCCAATGCCCAGTTGCAGGATTACCGCGCCGTATTGCTCGAGCTCGATTACGCGCCGGGCAAACCCGTCACCCTGGATCTGGAAGCCGCCGAAGCCCTGGGCGTCGGCGAAGGTGCCAGCGTGCGCCTGGTGGCGGTTTAACGCCTTACATTTGGCGGGTGGCGCAAGCGGCCCGTTTGAGGAGATAGCATGATCGTTCGTCCCGTACGCAGCAGCGATTTACCCGCTCTGATCGACCTGGCCCGCAGCACCGGCACCGGCCTGACCACCTTGCCGGCCAACGAAGAACGCCTGACCCATCGGGTCGGCTGGGCCGAGAAGACCTTTCGCGGCGAAGCCGGGCGGGGCGATGCGGACTACCTGTTCGTGCTCGAAGACGACGACGGCCGTGTCGTCGGCATTTCCGCCATTGCCGGTGCCGTGGGCCTGCGTGAGCCGTGGTACAACTTTCGCGTCGGCCTGACCGTCAGCGCCTCGCAAGAGCTGAATATCTACCGCGAAATCCCGACCCTGTTCCTGGCCAACGACCTGACGGGCAACTCCGAGCTGTGCTCTTTGTTCCTGCACGCTGATTACCGCACCGGCCTGAACGGTCGCATGCTGTCCAAGGCGCGCTTCATGTTCATCGCCGAGTTCCCGCAACTGTTCGGCAACAAGATCATCGCCGAAATGCGCGGCGTGTCCGACGAGGCCGGGCGTTCGCCGTTCTGGGAGAGTCTGGGCAGGCATTTCTTCAAGATGGAATTCAGCCAGGCCGATTACCTGACGGGCGTGGGCAACAAGGCATTCATCGCCGAACTGATGCCCAAGTTTCCGCTGTACACCTGCTTCCTGTCGCCGGATGCTCGCAATGTCATCGGCCAGGTGCACCCGGACACCGAGCCTGCGCTGTCGATGCTGCGCAGCGAGGGTTTCAGCTATCAGGGTTATGTCGACATCTTCGACGCAGGCCCGGCCATCGAATGCGAAACCGCCAAGATTCGTGCGGTGCGCGACAGCCAGGCGCTGGTGCTGGCCATCGGCACGCCGGGTGATGACGCCACGCCATTCATCATTCATAACCGCAAGCGCGAAGACTGCCGCATCACGGCTGCACCGGCACGCTTCGCCGCCGGCACGCTGGTGGTTGACCAACAGACCGCCAAGCGCCTGCAACTCACCGCTGGCGATCAGGTGCGCGCCGTTCCGCTGTCCGCTGCCCGGGAGTCGAAATAATGAATTCGTTATACATCGCAGGTGAATGGCTGGCCGGCCAGGGCGAAGCCTTTCAGTCGCTGAACCCCGTGACCCAGCAAGTGTTGTGGGCCGGCGAGGGCGCCACTGCCGCCCAGGTCGAGTCGGCCGTCCAGGCGGCACGCCAGGCGTTTCCCGATTGGGCCCGTCGTACGTTGGAGGAGCGCATCTCGGTGCTGGAAGCCTTCGCCGCCGCGCTGAAAAATCACGCGGATGAACTGGCCCGCACCATCGGTGAGGAAACCGGTAAACCGTTGTGGGAAGCGGCCACCGAAGTCACCAGCATGGTTAACAAGATTGCCATTTCGGTACAGAGTTACCGCGAACGCACCGGCGAGAAGAGCGGCCCGCTGGGCGACGCCACCGCTGTGTTGCGACACAAGCCACACGGGGTGGTGGCGGTGTTCGGCCCGTACAATTTCCCTGGTCACCTGCCCAATGGTCACATCGTGCCGGCGTTGCTGGCCGGCAACAGCGTACTGTTCAAGCCGAGTGAGCTGACGCCCAAAGTCGCAGAATTGACGGTCAAGTGCTGGATCGAAGCAGGCCTGCCGGCAGGCGTGCTGAACCTGCTCCAGGGTGCGCGGGAAACCGGCATCGCCCTGGCGGCGAATCCAGGCATCGACGGTTTGTTCTTCACCGGTTCCAGCCGTACCGGCAATCATCTGCACAACCAGTTTGCCGGCCGCCCGGACAAGATCCTGGCCCTGGAAATGGGCGGCAACAACCCGCTGGTGGTCGACGAGGTCGCCGACGTGGACGCGGCGGTGTACACCATCATCCAGTCGGCGTTCATCTCTGCCGGCCAGCGTTGCACCTGTGCACGCCGCCTGCTGGTGCCGCAGGGCGCCTGGGGCGATGCGTTGCTGGCACGGCTGGTGGCCGTCAGTTCGACCCTCGAGGTCGGTGCCTTCGATCAGCAACCGGCACCCTTCATGGGGTCGGTGATTTCCCTGGGCGCGGCCAAGGCCTTGTTGGATGCCCAGGCGCATCTGCTGGCCAACGGCGCCACGGCGTTGCTGGAAATGACCCAGCCCCAGGCCCAGGCGGCATTGCTGACCCCAGGCATTCTGGACGTGACGGCGGTGGCCGAGCGTCCGGATGAAGAGCTGTTCGGCCCGTTGCTGCAAGTGATTCGCTACGCTGATTTTGCGGCAGCCATTGCCGAAGCCAACGACACCGCCTACGGCCTGGCCGCTGGCTTGCTGTCAGACTCCGAGGCGCGTTACCAGCAATTCTGGCTGGAAAGCCGCGCCGGTATCGTCAACTGGAACAAGCAACTGACCGGCGCCGCGAGCAGCGCACCGTTCGGCGGCGTCGGCGCCTCGGGCAACCACCGCGCCAGCGCCTACTACGCAGCGGATTACTGCGCCTACCCGGTGGCCTCGCTGGAGACCCCGAGCCTGGTGATGCCGGCTGCCTTGACGCCGGGCGTGAAGATGGCGTGATGCCCATCGCGAGCAAGCCCGCTCCCACACTGGATGTGTGTCCGACACATAACCCCTGTAGGAGCGGGCTTGCCCGCGATGGCCACGCCGCAATCTCAGAAATTGTTACTGAAGCCTATAACAACAGATCCTCGTGGAGCCTCGCTGATGAAATCCTGTGAAGTCAATTTTGACGGTCTAGTGGGGCCGACCCATAACTACGGCGGTTTGTCCTACGGTAACGTCGCGTCCCAGAGCAACAGCCAGCAGTCTTCGAACCCGAAGGAAGCCGCGCTGCAAGGCCTGGCGAAAATGAAAGCCTTGATGGACATGGGCTTTACCCAGGGCGTGCTGGCGCCACAAGAGCGCCCGGATGTGGCCGCGCTGCGTCGCCTTGGCTTTGCCGGCAGCGATGCGCAGGTGATCGAACGCGCTGCCAAAGAGGCCATGCCTCTGCTGGTGGCCAGTTGCTCAGCGTCGAGCATGTGGGTGGCCAACGCCGCCACGGTCAGCCCAAGCGCCGATACGGCCGATGGGCGTGTGCATTTCACCGCCGCCAACCTCAACTGCAAATACCACCGCAGCATCGAGCACCCCACCACCAGCCGCGTGCTGGGGGCGATGTTCGCTGATCAGAAACACTTCGCCCACCACGCCGCGTTGCCGGCGGTGGCGCAGTTCGGTGACGAAGGCGCGGCCAACCACACGCGTTTTTGCCGTGAGTACGGCGAAGCCGGCGTCGAGTTCTTCGTGTTCGGTCGCAGCGCGTTCGACACTCGCTACCCGGCACCGCAGAAATACCCGGCCCGTCAAACCCTCGAAGCGTCCCAGGCCGTCGCACGCCTGCACGGCCTGAAGGACGATGGCGTGGTCTACGCCCAGCAAAACCCGTCAGTGATCGACCAGGGCGTGTTCCATAATGACGTGATCGCCGTCGGTAATGGCGAAGTGCTGTTCTACCATGAGGACGCCTTCCTCGAGACCGACACAATGCTGGCCGAGCTGACGAACAAGCTCGCCAAGGTCGGTGGGAAATTTCAGTCGGTGTGCGTACCGCGTTCGGCGGTAACCGTCGAAGACGCGGTTCGGTCCTACCTGTTCAATAGCCAACTGCTGTCGCGTCCTGACGGCTCCATGCTGTTGATCGTGCCGGAAGAATGCCGTGGCAACGAACGTGTCTGGCAATACCTGCAGGGTTTGACCGGCTCGGGCGGACTGATTCGCGAGGTCAAGGTGTTCGACCTCAAGCAAAGCATGCAGAACGGTGGCGGCCCAGCTTGCCTGAGGCTGCGCGTGGCGCTCAATGAAACCGAACTGGCGGCCGTCAACCCAGGGGTTATCATGACGGCACCGTTGTACGGCACCCTCACCGAATGGGTGAACAAGCACTACCGCGACCGCATGGCCGAAAGCGACCTGGCGGACCCGCAATTGCTGCTTGAGTGCCGGACGGCACTGGATGAACTGACACAAATCCTTAAACTGGGCGCGGTTTATCCTTTCCAGATCAATTGAAGTCGAGAGCGTAAAAAACATGAGCGATACCCTGCAGCTGATCCTTGAAGACACCGACGGCACGCAACTGGAAACCTCCTGCACCCGCGTCGCGGTCCTGTGGCAAGGCAAGGAGCTGTGGATCCAGCAGGACGGTCGCGGCCAACTGCTGATCGGCGTGGATGTCGAAGAAGGTGACGCCGAATACGCCAACCTGCTGCTTCGCCCATTGGCGACTAATCTGGTAAGTCTGCAACTGGAGATGGAACCGGCTGACCTCGGCGACGAAGACGGTCACGTTCACGGCCCGGATTGCAACCACGACCACTAAGGGAACCGCTCTATGCTCGCCCTCGGCAAACTGCTTGAACTGACCCTCGCCGGCCGTGAACCGGCGGAGAAGACTCAACTGACTGTCGAAGGCGTGCGCATGCGCTGGTTGAGCGAGGGTGCGCTGGAAGTCCGGCCGCCCGAAGCCCGTGACAATGGCCTGGACCTGCTGCTGTCGGCGGGCATCCATGGCAATGAAACAGCACCGATCGAATTGCTCGATCGGCTGTTGCACGACATCGCCCGCGGCGACCTCAAGCCGCGCGCCCGTATCCTGTTCCTGTTCGGCAACCCTGAAGCGATTCGCAAGGGCGAGCGCTTCGTCGAGCAGGACGTCAATCGGCTGTTCAACGGCCGTCACGAACAAAGCAGCGGTTCAGAGGCGCTGCGCGCCTGTGAACTGGAGCGCCTGGCGGCGAGTTTCTTCAGCCTGCCGGATCGTGAACGGCTGCACTACGACCTGCACACGGCGATCCGTGGATCGAAGATCGAGCAATTCGCGCTGTACCCGTGGAAAGAAGGTCGCCAGCATTCGCGCCGTGAACTGGCGCGTCTGCGTGCTGCGGGTATGGAAGCGGTGTTGTTGCAGAACAAGCCGTCCATCGTCTTCAGCTCCTACACCTACGACAAGCTGGGGGCCGAGTCCTTCACTCTGGAATTGGGCAAGGCGCGGCCGTTCGGGCAGAACGATGGAGTCAACGTCAACCTGCTGGAAACGCGCCTCAAACAGATTATCGAAGGCAACGAACCGTCCCAGGCCGATGCCCAGCTGGACGGCTTGCAGCTATTCAGCGTGGCGCGCGAAATCATCAAGCACAGCGACAGCTTCCGCCTGAACCTGCCGGCGGACATCGAGAATTTTTCGGAACTGGAAGTGGGTTACCTGCTGGCCGAAGACATCGCCCAGACCCGCTGGATCATCGAGGAAGAGGGCGCCCGGATCATTTTCCCCAACCCGAAGGTCAAGAACGGCTTGCGCGCGGGCATCCTGATCGTGCCGACCACTGACGAAAACCTGGTCTGATTTAGAACAGATCCCTCTGTAGGAGCGAGCATGCTCGCGATGAATGCCCAGACAGCGCGGGTATTCAGCAGCCCGGAGTTATCGTTGGCGACCATCGCGAGCATGCTCGCTCCTACAAGTGATGCGGTGTTTACACCGCTACCGCCCGCGGCTCACTGCGATGCAGCGCCCGCACTTTTTTCAGCGTATCCGCACACGTCCTCGCCGCTTCCTGGCCCTTGTGCACAAAATGCTCGAAGAAGAACTTCTGGTGTTCCTCACCGGCGTGGAAGTGGTGCGGGGTCAATACGACTGAGAACACTGGCACTTCGGTTTCCAGTTGCACCTGCATCAGGCCGCTGATCACCGACTGGGCGACGAATTCATGGCGATAGATGCCGCCATCCACCACCAGGCCGGCGGCGACGATGCCGGCATAACGGCCGGTTTTGGCCAGCAACTTGGCGTGCAGCGGAATTTCGAAGGCGCCACCGAGTTCGAAGAAGTCGATGTCCGATTCCTGATAACCCTGGGCTAGCATTTCTGTGACGAAGCCCTTACGGCTCTGGTCGACGATTTCCTTGTGCCAACACGCCTGGATGAACGCGACGCGCTCGCCATGAGGGTGTTTGCTTTTGCTATCGATTGCGGTGGGTTGCATGTTCTGACTCCTGTTTAATGAACAAACAGGGCATATGAATCGAAGGGGATCTAAGGGTACGCGCTCGCACGAGTGCTCGCAGGCGGCCCTTTGGCGTTAATCCCGTTCTCTCTTCATCCGGACTATGACCGTCGGCCCCGGAATCACACCGGGTCTGCTGACCTTGCCGCCACCACGATCAAAACCGTGCTGTCACCAAGCGCTCGCGGGCTATGCGCATTTGCGCGCAATTACCGCCGGTGGGGAGTTACACCCCGCCCTGAGAACGTTTTGCCGGCAGAATGTCTGGCGGCGCAGCTTTTGTAACATATCTTTCCCGTGCACGCATTGATGCTTTCAGATGATTGCCATCGTTTTTTTTGTTGGATCAGCCGCCCTCAAGGGTTGATTAATCGCGCTCATGACCGCAGTAATCCCCCTCTGACAATCATTTCCTGCAAACCGAGGCCAGATTCATGAGCGTTATCGATCTTCGCAGCGACACCGTCACCCAACCGACTCCAGGGATGCTCGACGCAATGGCCGGGGCGGCCACCGGGGACGACGTCTATGGCGAGGACCCGACGGTCAATCGTCTGGAGGCCGAGTTGGCCAAGCGCCTGGGTTTTGCCGCAGCGTTGTTCGTGCCAACGGGCACCATGAGCAACCTCTTGGGGTTGATGGCGCATTGCGAGCGTGGCGACGAGTACATCGTTGGCCAGCAGGCCCACACCTACAAGTACGAAGGCGGCGGCGCCGCGGTGCTCGGCTCGATCCAGCCACAACCCCTGGAAGTCCAGGCCGACGGCTCGCTGGATCTGGCCCAGGTAGCGGCCGCGATCAAGCCGGATGACTTCCACTTCGCTCGCACCCGTTTGCTGGCGCTGGAAAACACCATGCAAGGTAAGGTGTTGCCGCTCTCGTATCTGGCCGAGGCACGCCGATTCACCCGTGAACATGGCCTGCAACTTCACTTGGACGGCGCCCGCCTGTACAACGCAGCGGTCAAGCTTGGGGTGGAGGCTCGCGAGATTGCCCAGCATTTCGATTCGGTGTCGGTCTGCCTGTCCAAAGGACTCGGGGCGCCGGTGGGGTCAGTGCTGTGCGGCTCAAATGAACTGGTCGCCAAGGCCCGGCGCCTGCGCAAGATGGTCGGCGGCGGCATGCGCCAGGCGGGCATCCTCGCCGCAGCGGGGCTGTATGCGCTGGACCACAATGTCCAGCGCCTGGCCGATGACCATGCCAACGCCCAGCATCTGGCCGACGGCCTGCGCGCAGCGGGGTACGAGGTCGAGCCGGTGCAGACCAACATGGTCTATGTGCAGATCGGCGACAAAGCCGAGGCACTCAAAGCGTTTGCCGCTGAACGCGGGATCAAGCTCAGCGCTGCCGCCCGTCTGAGAATGGTGACGCACATGGACGTCAGCCGCACACAAATCGAGCAAGTCGTCGCGACATTCGTCGAGTTTTCACATAAGTGATAGCGTTAGCGGTCCAATTGACCGTTTCTATCGTATAAACACGCTGTACCCCGCGCGCAGGGCCGATATAATGCGGCCCTTTGCCGTCGTTTCGTCTGGTGACGTTTCGAACAGGCCTTTGGCCGCAGCCTCCGTGGAAGAACCTAATGAAAAGCGCAGAAATCCGTGAAGCCTTCCTTCGCTTCTTCGAAGAGCAAGGCCACACCCGTGTAGCCTCCAGCTCTTTGATTCCGGGCAACGACCCGACCCTGCTGTTCACCAACGCGGGGATGAACCAGTTCAAGGACTGCTTCCTGGGCCAGGAAAAACGCGCGTACACCCGCGCCGTCAGCAGCCAGAAATGCGTGCGCGCCGGCGGCAAGCACAACGACCTGGAAAACGTCGGTTATACCGCCCGTCACCACACCTTCTTCGAAATGCTGGGTAACTTCAGCTTCGGCGACTACTTCAAGCGCGATGCGATCACGTACGCCTGGACCTTCCTGACGTCCGACAAGTGGCTGAACCTGCCGAAAGAAAAACTCTGGGTCACGGTATACGCCAGCGACGACGAGGCCTACGACATCTGGACCAAGGAAGTCGGCGTTCCGGCCGAGCGCATGGTCCGTATCGGCGACAACAAGGGCGCGCCGTACGCCTCCGACAACTTCTGGACCATGGGCGACACTGGCCCGTGCGGTCCTTGCACCGAGATTTTCTTCGACCACGGCGCCGACATCTGGGGTGGCCCACCGGGCTCGCCGGAAGAAGACGGCGACCGTTACATCGAAATCTGGAACAACGTGTTCATGCAGTTCAACCGCACCGCCGACGGCGTGTTGCACCCGCTGCCTGCGCCGTCGGTGGACACCGGCATGGGCCTGGAGCGTATCAGTGCCGTGCTGCAACACGTTCATTCGAACTATGAAATCGACCTGTTCCAGAGCCTGCTGAACGCGTCGGCCAAGGCCATCGGTTGCACCAATGACGCCCAGGCTTCGCTGAAAGTCGTGGCTGACCACATTCGTTCCTGCGGTTTCCTGATTGCCGACGGCGTGCTGCCGTCCAACGAAGGCCGTGGTTACGTACTGCGCCGGATCATCCGTCGCGCCTGCCGTCACGGCAACAAACTGGGCGCCAAGGGCAGCTTCTTCTACCAGATCGTCGCGGCCCTGGTCGCCGAGATGGGCGAAGCCTTCCCGGAACTGAAATCCCAGCAGGCGCACATCGAACGCGTGCTCAAGGCTGAAGAAGAGCAGTTCGCCAAGACCCTGGAGCAGGGCCTGAAAATCCTCGAGCAGGATCTGGCCGGGCTCAAGGGTGACGTGGTGCCGGGCGACGTGGTGTTCAAACTCTACGACACCTACGGCTTCCCGATGGACCTGACCGGTGACATCGCTCGCGAACGCAACCTGACCCTCGACGAAGCAGGCTTCGAGCGTGAAATGGAAGCCCAGCGCGTCCGTGCCCGTTCCGCCAGCTCCTTCGGCATGGACTACAACAGCCTGGTCAAGGTTGATGTGGACACCCAATTTACCGGTTACAACGCCACCAGCGGCTCGGCGAAAATCGTTGCTCTCTATAAGGACGGGCAATCGGTCGACGTATTGAATGAAGGTGAAGAGGGCGTGGTCGTGCTCGACCAGACGCCGTTCTACGCTGAGTCCGGTGGCCAGATCGGCGACTGCGGCTACATCCAGACCGGCAGCGGTCGTTTCGACGTGCGCGACACCACCAAGACCGGCGGCGCATTCCTGCACCACGGCGTGCAGGCCCTGGGCAACCTGACCATTGCGGCGCCGGTGCAAACCCAGGTCGAAGCCGACGTGCGTCATGCCACTTCGCTGAACCACTCGGCTACCCACTTGCTGCACGCCGCGTTGCGCAAAGTGCTGGGCGATCACGTGCAGCAAAAAGGTTCGCTCGTCGACAGCCAGCGCCTGCGTTTCGACTTCAGCCACTTCGAAGCGATCAAGCCTGAACAGATCAAGGCACTGGAAGACATCGTCAACGCCGAGATCCGCAAGAACTCCGCCGTTGAAACCGAAGAAACCGACATCGACACCGCCAAGAAGAAAGGCGCCATGGCGCTGTTTGGCGAGAAGTACGGCGACAGCGTACGTGTGCTGAGCATGGGCGGTGATTTCTCCGTCGAGCTGTGTGGCGGTATCCACGCCAACCGTACCGGCGACATCGGCCTGCTGAAAATCATCAGCGAGGGCGGTGTGGCGGCAGGTGTGCGTCGTATCGAGGCCGTCACCGGTGCAGCGGCACTGGCGTACCTGAACGCTGCCGAAGAACAACTCAAGGAAGCGGCCAGCCTGGTCAAGGGCAGCCGCGACAACCTGATCGACAAGCTGTCGGCTGTGCTGGAGCGCAACCGTCTGTTGGAGAAACAACTCGAGCAGTTGCAAGCCAAGGCAGCCAGCGCGGCGGGCGACGATCTGTCGGCTTCCGCCCTGGACGTCAAGGGTGTGAAAGTGCTGTCCGTCCGTCTGGACGGTCAGGACGGCAAGGCGCTGCTGGCGCTGGTCGATCAACTGAAAAACAAACTCGGCCGCGCAGTGATCCTGCTCGGCAGTGTCCATGAGGAAAAGGTCGTTCTGGTTGCAGGCGTAACCAAAGACCTGACTGGCCAACTCAAAGCCGGTGATTTGATGAAGCAGGCCGCTGCGGCAGTGGGCGGGAAGGGCGGTGGTCGTCCGGACATGGCGCAAGGCGGTGGTACCGACGCCGACGCACTGGACGCGGCACTGGCCCTGACCGTTCCATTTGTAGAGCAGGGTTTATAAGGCAGCGTGCCCGGCCCGCGGCCCCGTGGCGGGCCGGCGCGCTGTTTGAGTGATTATTTGGGCGCCCTTCATGGGCAGAGGCGGCTTTGAAATGGCTTTGATCGTACAGAAATTTGGAGGCACCTCGGTCGGCACTGTCGAGAGAATCGAGCAGGTTGCCGACAAGGTTAAGAAATTCCGCGATGCCGGCGATGACCTGGTGGTTGTGCTGTCTGCAATGAGCGGCGAAACCAACCGTCTGATCGATCTGGCCAAGCAAATCAGTGGCGAAGGTCAACCGGTTCCGCGTGAACTGGACGTGATCGTTTCCACCGGCGAGCAGGTGACGATTGCACTGTTGGCCATGGCGCTGATCAAGCGAGGCGTGCCAGCGGTGTCCTACACCGGCAACCAGGTGCGTATCCTGACGGACAGCGCTCACAATAAAGCGCGTATCTTGCAGATTGATGACCAGAAAATTCGTGGTGACCTGAAGGCCGGTCGCGTGGTGGTTGTCGCCGGCTTCCAGGGCGTCGACGAGTACGGCAATATCACCACCCTCGGTCGTGGCGGCTCCGACACCACCGGCGTGGCACTGGCGGCAGCCTTGAAGGCAGACGAGTGCCAGATCTACACCGACGTCGACGGCGTCTATACCACCGACCCGCGTGTGGTGCCCGTGGCTCAGCGCCTGGACAAGATCACCTTCGAAGAGATGCTGGAAATGGCCAGCCTCGGTTCCAAGGTGTTGCAGATCCGCGCGGTGGAGTTCGCCGGCAAGTACAACGTTCCGCTGCGCGTACTGCACAGCTTCAAGGAGGGTCCGGGCACCCTCATTACTATCGATGAAGAGGAAACCATGGAACAGCCGATCATTTCCGGCATCGCTTTCAACCGCGATGAAGCCAAGCTGACCATCCGTGGCGTGCCAGACACCCCGGGTGTTGCATTCAAGATTCTTGGCCCGATCAGCGCCGCGAACATCGAAGTCGACATGATCGTGCAGAACGTTGCGCACGATAACACCACCGACTTCACCTTCACCGTGCATCGCAATGACTACCAGGCCGCCCAGAGCGTGCTGGAAAACACGGCCCGTGAAATTGGTGCCCGGGAAGTGGTGGGCGACACCAAAATCGCCAAGGTCTCGATCGTCGGCGTCGGCATGCGTTCCCACGCAGGCGTCGCCAGCCGCATGTTTGAATCCCTGGCCAAGGAAAGCATCAACATCCAGATGATCTCGACTTCGGAAATCAAGGTTTCCGTGGTCATCGAAGAGAAGTACCTGGAATTGGCTGTGCGCGCTCTGCACACGGCTTTCGAACTGGACGCACCGGCCCGCCAGGGCGAGTGATGCGTTTGCCAAAGGGCGCGGTCTGACCGCGCCCTTTTGTTTTTTTGAATGGCGCAGCGTTCTTTTGTCTGCGCTGGTCAATACTCAGGCATGTAGGGCACCGATCGTTGCGGTTGTCGGTCGAGTGCCTTTTTTTTGCAGACTGTTGTTCCCGAAATGAAATGCGTGAGGAGAAAGGTATGCTGATTCTGACTCGTCGGTGTGCAGAAAGCCTGATCATCGGTGATGGCGAAATCACTGTGACCGTGCTCGGCGTCAAAGGAAACCAGGTGCGCATCGGCGTCAATGCGCCGAAAGAGGTTGCGGTGCACCGTGAGGAAATTTACCTGCGTATAAAGAAAGAGAAGGACGAAGAACCAAGCCATTAATTTTTATCGTTTTTTATGTTTGCAAACGGGGAAGAAGCTGGTTAATATACGCCCCGTGTTGCGGAGAGCTGGCCGAGTGGCCGAAGGCGCTCCCCTGCTAAGGGAGTACACCTCAAAAGGGTGTCGGGGGTTCGAATCCCCCGTTCTCCGCCATTATTTGCGTAGTACGTTGTAATCTGGCTTCTTCGGTAAGTTGTTGAAATTACTAGAAAAAAGCGCTTTACAAAAAGATTTGACGGCCTATAATGCGCGGCAACAAATGCACTCGTAGCTCAGCTGGATAGAGTACTCGGCTACGAACCGAGCGGTCACAGGTTCGAATCCTGTCGAGTGCACCATTTAAGAGTTGTTTGCAGTGATGTAAATGACTTGGCTTCAACCAGTTGTGATCTGGTATAAAAACACAAATGCACTCGTAGCTCAGCTGGATAGAGTACTCGGCTACGAACCGAGCGGTCACAGGTTCGAATCCTGTCGAGTGCACCATATACCAAGAAGCCCGCGTTTAACGCGGGCTTTTTGCTGTCCGGGATTTGGCTTTTCCGCTCACGCATCCTTTCTCATCGAATTCGACATGCGCACTGCGACCCCGTTGATTGTCGTAGCGGTAAATCGTGGCTGAATTGCGCACGGTCACCTTGTCGGGCTTGCCGAGCGCGCTTTCGACATCCTGCTGGCTCATGCCGGCGACAACCCGCTGATTGATGTTGCCTTCCCGGCGTTGCCTGGCGTTGATCAGGTTGCCGCAGGTGTCTTGGGCCTGACCAACGATGGTTGGCGCTCTCCTGGTGTAAGCGGGTTGGCGGGCATCGGCTTCCGGCATCAGGGGGACCATTGTGCCAGGCAGGTAGGTGTGTACCTCTTGCAGCGATTGTGTATCTGCGCTCGCGCAACCCCGTGTGGTGAACGTGAGGTGCCCGCTGGCGGACTCGCATCGGTGAACGGTGATTGCGGGTGCCTCAAGCGGCAGGCCAAGCAGGGCGGTCAGCAAAAAATAATGGGTATCCGATGGCATCAAACGTCCTCCGTGACGGTCTGACTCAAGGTTAGCCGCTACATTTTTCTGCATGGGTGTGTTTTCTTTTCAGAATGAGTCGTCGCACTTTCATGGATCAGGATGGCGCTCAAGTTTGTCTTGCAAGCGCTTGTTTAGGCCAAGATTTTTTAACGTTAAAAAACGTCGGGCGGTGTATCATTGCGCCCGTCAGCCCCGCCGGGGCTTGTGGAATACCTCCATGGACTTACCCAGTAGACATTCAGTAAACCGTTTTTCCAATCAAGAATTGACTGATTGATCCTCCCGGCGTGCTCCGCTGCTGGGAGTGGAGTTCGCCTATGTCTGAAATTGAAGTAAAGAAAACACAGGAAAGCCTGCAGGATCGCCTCGCTCAAGTGATTGAGCTGTTGCAGCGTCAGCGCATGGTCGAAGACCTGACGCACCGCGAGCAGGGCCCGAATCAAGACCGGGTCGAAAGCCTGGTTCACCGGCAGAACCTCGTCGAGCTGCAACGCAAACTCGATGACCTGCACTCCGCCGACGTTGCCTACATCCTTGAAGCCCTGCCGCTGGACGATCGTCTGACGCTGTGGCAACTGGTCAAGGCCGATCGCGACGGTGACATTCTCCTCGAAGTATCCGACTCGGTTCGTGAAACACTGATCGCCGACATGGACGATCACGAGCTCCTGGCGGCCGCCAAGGACATGGATGCCGATGAGCTCGCCGACCTGGCGTCGGAGCTGCCCCGTGACGTCGTCCATGAGCTGATGGAAACCCTCGATGCGCAACAGCGTGAGCGCGTTCGCTCCGCGTTGTCCTATGACGAGGAGCAAGTCGGTGCGCTGATGGACTTCGAGATGGTGACTATCCGTGAGGATGTCAGTCTCGAAGTGGTCTTGCGTTACCTGCGTCGCCTCAAGGAGCTGCCAGGCCACACCGATAAACTGTTCGTGGTCGACTACGACGGCATCCTCAAGGGAGTGTTGCCGATCAAGCGGTTGCTGGTGAACGACCCGGACAAGCAAGTCGCGGAAGTCATGGCCAGCGATCCGGTGAGTTTCCACCCGGATGAAGACGCCTATGACGCCGCGCAGGCATTCGAGCGTTACGACTTGATCTCCGCGCCGGTGGTCGACAAAAACGGCAAGTTGATCGGCCGTCTGACCATCGACGAAATGGTCGACCTGATCCGTGAAGAGAGCGAAACCGAAGTTCTCAACATGGCGGGTCTGCGTGAAGAAGAAGATATTTTCGCCTCGGTCTGGAAGTCCCTGCGCAACCGCTGGGCGTGGCTGGCGATCAACCTGATCACGGCCTTCATTGCCTCCCGCGTGATCGGTTTGTTCGAAGGCTCGATCGAGAAACTGGTGGCGTTGGCGGCGTTGATGCCGATCGTTGCAGGTATCGGTGGTAACTCGGGCAATCAGACGATCACCATGATTGTGCGTGCCATGGCGCTGGATCAGGTGAGCACCGGCAACACGTCGCGGTTGATGCGCAAGGAGTTGGCGGTCGGCCTGATCAATGGCCTGGTCTGGGGGGAGTCATTGGTGCGGTTGCCTACATGCTGTACGGCAGTTGGTCGCTGGGTGTAGTAATGACTGCCGCCATGACCCTCAATCTGCTGCTGGCGGCGTTGATGGGGGTATTGATCCCCATGACCCTGGCGCGACTGGGTCGCGATCCGGCGATGGGCGCCAGCGTGATGATCACGGCGATGACCGACAGCGGTGGCTTCTTTATCTTCCTGGGGCTGGCGACGATCTTTCTGCTCTGAGGCCCGCAAAACACAAAAACCCGCTTCGGCGGGTTTTTTTATGGGTGAATTTCAGGCAAAAAAAAGCCAGCGATCAGGCTGGCTTTGAGCATTCAGGTCAATCAGGTAGCGTCTGCGGCCATTTCAGCGTCATGCGCGATCAGCGAAACGAGAGCGTTTTGCTGGCGATGGGAGAGCTGGCGGAAGCGTTGCAACAGTTCGCGTTCGTGCAGCGACAGCTCTGGGCTGTCCAGGCGCATGCTCAACTCTTCGCCCAATGCGCCTTCCTGAATAAGACTCTGCTCCAGGCGCGCAATGATTTCGGAGTTCATGCTGCGATGATGATTGCGGGCCACCTCGGCAATGCGCTCACGCATTCCGTCTGGCAGGCGTACGACGAACTTGTCAGCCGTACGGCTGGAGTAAGTTATCTGTTTCGCTGGGCGCATATATTTAACCGGTTAGTTCAGGGGAGCGGTTCACGGGATTGGCCGCACGATGTCTGTTAGGACAAGCGCTCCGGCCAAATGTTCAACCTGAATTGAAAGAGGCTCGCATCATGCCTCAAAGTAGCCAGTTGATTGGCGTCAATTCTGTGACAAATATTGAACTGGATAAAGGCGATATGCCAGCACCAATTATCAGAAATGCGGACTGGTTTGAAAAGCGAGCCCAGATCCGTATCGCCGACCGCGTCCTGTTGCCCGACGGCGGATGTCCGAAGACGCCCAACGGTGCAAACTATGCGAACTCAATCACATTTCCTTATCTTATACAGAATAGTGGCAAATGGCCGATTTACTAGTGGCATTTCGATCACGAGGGGCTGATTCAGGATGAAAGGCAGGCTGATTTACCTGATGGGGCCGTCCGGTTCGGGCAAGGACAGCTTGATCGAGGCGGCGCGAACGCCCTTGCTGGCCCTGGGGTGTGAAGTGGCGCGCAGAATCATCACCCGTTCGGCGCAGGCGCTGGGCGAAGATGCAATCCCAGTCTCTCGCGAGGAGTTCGAGCGCCGGCAGCGGGCGGGGGAGTTTGCGCTGTGCTGGAGTGCCCATGGCCTGGATTACGCAATCCCTGCGTCGATTGATCAGTGGTTGGAGAATGGCCGTGATGTATTGGTCAATGGCTCTCGCGGGCATCTGGCTCAAGCATTGGAGCGCTACCCGGCATTGCTGCCTATCCTGTTGACGGTCAAGGATGACGTATTGCGTGAGCGTCTGCTGCGGCGTGGGCGGGAGAGCCTGTCGGAGATTGACGCGCGCTTGAAGCGTAATGGAATGTTCATGTCCGACGATGCGGTATACATCCATCGACTCGACAATTCCGGCGACTTGGCCACCACGGTAATCCAGTTACTGGACCTGCTGCGGCTCAGCGCAAGACCGGATCAAACTTGATCCTGCGACCCGCAATCAGTGCCAGTACGAACAGTGCAGTGAACACGCCACAGGCGGCCAGGGGAACAAACGAATCCAAAGCCTGCGACGCATGGAGCATGCCGCTTGAAAGGGCGAGGATAAAAAAACCGGCGGCTGATTTGGACATGCAGTGCTCCTTGGGTGGTGGGGTCAAAATACCAGGCGATCAGAAGAGGGAGGCAACGGCTTCACGTCCTGGTCCCGACCTATGAGGCCTTGCTGATCACCGACCATCGCCCATTGCGGGGCTTTCTGGATTTGCAGGTAGTGAGGCGTACGCTGCGCCATCAGATCAGAATCTTTCTCGGGGTGAGTACCCAGCAGGGTGGCCAAAGCGATTGCGTTCGCCAGCAAGAGAGCCTTGTTCATGTCGACCGGCCTCCAATCTTCTATGTGAACATTCAAAGCAGCCGGCGTGCCAACAGTCTAGTGACTATTAAATCATTTAAAAACAATACGTTAGAATAGTTTTTAGGTGCGACTGCATTGCAATTTGCATTGATGGCATATTGCAGTGATGCAAATTACCCGATCAACAATTCCCGCTTCTGTGGCGGGCGCCTGCCTACACTTAAAAAGCCCTACGGACGACATGACAAATGCAGACGTGGCCGTTAACATGCACGCCGTCCATCGCACCGCGTTCTCTCGTGGTCGACTTGTGTCTCAGTAGCTCAATTGGATAGAGCATCCCCCTCCTAAGGGGAAGGTTGGCAGTTCGAACCTGCCCTGGGACACCACCTATTCGGGCCGTTCTGGTCTCCTCTGCCCACATGCTTGCTTTTCCAGCGGTGTTGGCAGGCGTAAAGCCCCTCCCGGCATGATCCCGGAGGGGCTTTTTGGTGTTCACGGCACAAGGAAGGCCGCCTCGAAATGAAGTTATTACTCATCGCTTCGCTGAGTCTGCTATCCCTCCCGTCCCTGTCCTTTGCGGATAGTGTGAATGGCAAAAATCTCTTTCTTCAGCGGTGCGCCATGTGCCATGGGACAGATCTCCAGGCCACCGGCCCACTGGCTCATAAAAGCACCCCTGCAACACCCGACCTGACAACGGCCACGTTCAAGAAACGGTTGAGTGAGTACCCTGGGGTAATCGTCTCTTCGGTCATACTGCGGCCCAATGGAGATCTGATTCCAAGGACATTGCGCGAGAACGGTGTGAAGCTGCCAGCGCACGCCTGGAGCGTTCAGGACCTGCGCGATCTG
Source organism: Pseudomonas sp. S2_C03 (assembly GCF_054668405.1). Taxonomy (NCBI): domain Bacteria; kingdom Pseudomonadati; phylum Pseudomonadota; class Gammaproteobacteria; order Pseudomonadales; family Pseudomonadaceae; genus Pseudomonas; species Pseudomonas sp. S2_C03. The sequence continues at coordinate 570,760 of NZ_CP162766.1, forward strand.
AATCAATACATGGCGGGTGTGATCGCAACAAGCCGATGATTGGCGGGGTCAGGCCAGCGCATTGCGCGCGATCGGTAGCGGGGGGAGAGAAGGCACGTACTGCCTTCTCTGCTTCTTGCGTTTTAGCGGGGCCGCTTAGGCGGCTCGGGTGGGCGCGACGAGCCGGGGCGAGGCTTGTCGTCCCGCACAAATCGCATCGGTGGTGGTGGCGGCGGCGGCGGTTTTTGTGTGGTCATTTCGATCACCTAGGGATGGTGGAAGACATAAAATGGTACGAACGATAGCAGTGCGAACAAGATTGTCGCGGCCATGAACGTTGAAAGCTCGTTCAGGTACTCCAGGCGGCGATCATTGTTCAGCGCGTTCGTTGTAGCTCCCGTGATGTATTGATTGTAAATGAATATGGACATCTGCTTGTCCGTCTCTTCCACGCCGTCATCGAACGCCGCGTAGAGTTTGAGCATCTGGGTCCTGTACGCTTCGATATCTTCCAAAGTGGAAAGGGCTTTATCGAACACTCGTAGATTCCACGCCCTCCAAAATTTCCACACGCCTACTGCCAGGCATATGCAGGCATACCAATAAAATATCCAGAAAAACACCCCTACGCCCCCGTCCGCTGTGGCTGGTGCTTTGTCGAGCATGTAGGAGAAAAAGCTCAGTAAGGCGACCAGAATTGCAAGCGGCAGGCTCAATCGTGCTATCAGTTTTTCTTTTCTCTCCAGCTCGTAGTAATAAACCTTCTCAGCGAAATGGAATCGCTCCCTGTCGTCCATGTGATGGTAATCCCTGTTAAATCGGCCGTTAAGCAGATGGGCGGTTTACGGCCAAGCTGCCTGAGTGATTCTGTTTTCAAGGGTATAACCGTAACGTCAAGGCGGAAGCTAAAGACTGTGACCCACTGTTTCCATTTGCTCGGAGAGACCGAGAGTCCGCTTCGTCGGCTTGAGCTATTTAGTTAGCGAAAACCAGGGCAAGGCCAGCGCCTTGCACGCCGACCTCGTCCCCCGTCGCCTCATTACAATCGAAACCGACTCACCAACGCATTAAACGAAGCCGCCAGATTCGACAGCTCCTGCGTCGAAGCGCTGGTCTGGTGCGCGCCTGCCGCCGTTTGCGTGGACAGGTCCTGGATGTTGACCAGGTTGCGATCCACTTCGCGGGCCACGTGGGCCTGTTCTTCAGACGCTGTGGCGATGACGAGGTTGCGGTCGTTGATCTGGGCGATGCCGTCGGCGATCTGTTCCAGCGCCTGGCCGGTGGCTTGTGCCAGGGTTTGGGTTTCGCTGACCAGTGCCTGGCTCTTGCCCATGGCGCCCACGGCTTCGTCGGCGCTGGTGCGCACGCTGTTGATCATGCCTTCGATCTCTCCAGTGGAAGCCTGTGTTCGGGCGGCCAGCGCGCGGACTTCGTCGGCGACCACGGCAAAGCCGCGGCCCTGTTCGCCCGCTCGTGCGGCTTCGATGGCGGCGTTCAGGGCCAGCAGGTTGGTCTGCTCGGCGATCCCGCGGATCACGTCGAGGACCTTGCCGATGTCGCGCACTTGGTCTGCCAGGTCCTTGACCATGGTGGTGGAGGTGGCGATTTCGCTGGTGGCGTTGTTGATTGCGCTGACGGCACTTCGCGCCTGGTCGCGGCCGTTGCTGGCTTGCTGACTGGTCGCCTGGGACGCTTCGGAAGTGGAGACGGCGTTGCGCGCCACTTCTTCCACGGCTGAGGTCATTTGCGTCACGGCAGTGGCGGCCTGTTGAATTTCGTCGTTCTGGCGCACCAGCCCACGGCTGCCATTGTCGGTCACGGCGGTCAGCTCTTCGGCGGCCGAGGCCAATTGGTCGGCGGCGCTGGCGATCTGCTGGATGGTGTTTTTCAGACTGCCCTGCATGTCGGCCAAGGCGGTGAGCAGCTGGCCCGCTTCATCGCGACCGGTGCTGGTGATGTGTTGGGTCAGGTCTCCGCCGGCAATGCTGCGGGCACTTGCCACGGCGTAAGCGATGGGGCGGCTGATCAAGCGGCTGATGAACAGGCCGAGCAAGATGGCGGCAATGAAGGCCAGGGCGATGCCGATGTACAGCGAGGTCTTGGCTGACGACTCGGACAGCACCGCATTGTTTGCCGCTTGGCTGACTTGCTGGTCGTTGGAGTCGTTCATCAGGGTCAGTTCGTCCATGACCACGCGGTAATTCTTCTGCAAATCACCGAGCAACAGCGTTCGGCCGTTTTCCACGTCTCCGGCCTTCATCAGGTCCAGATACTTTTGCACGATCGCCTGGTAGACAGGCCAGGCTTTTTCCATTCGGTCGGCGGCGGCGCGTTCATCGTCGGCCAGCTGCGTGCGTCGATATTCTGCGAACGCTTTTTCGCTCGCCAGTTTGTTGGCTGCCATCGAGGAAAGAAATTCATCCTTGGTCGCTTGTGGCAGGCCAGCGGCGGTCGCGACGTAGAGTCGATACATGTCGCGGGTCTGTCCGACCGCCTTGATCTTCGTCTGCGCGATATTCATCACGCCGACCAGATTGTTGTCGAACACCGATCTCAGGCTCCCCGAGAGTTCACTCACTCCCCGGCTTCCCAGTAGGCCGACTCCCAGGGTGATGAACGCGCACAGCGCGAAAGCTGTAATCAATTTGGTCGAGAGTTTTGCGTCGTTGATCCAACTCATAAGGCATCCTGCGAGTGTGTGGGAGGCGGTTAGTTTTCGGTTGTTGCCGGAAAACTTTTAATAGTCGTCGTACATCTATCGGCGGGAACGCTAATGGCTGAAGGGTTTTTGCTCATTTTTAGTAACAAAAAGATGAGCTGGTTTTCGCGTGCAGGAGCCATATTAGTTCGCCATCATTTCCCTATCAATCGTTAGAAACGCCGACCTAGAGCGCTCAGCACAAACATACATAAGATGGCAATTGGCCTTTTCTTCTTGTTGCCAAGTGTTACATTGTGTGAAATATTCCCCGCAAATTCATACGACATCGTACCTCTTCAGCATGATTTTTCATGATGGCGGGGACAGGTGTTCCTGATTTTCACGACCGTGAAAAACACAGAAACCAGTTGCCTGGGGAAGGACTGATGCCGCGTCGCATTGATAAGGGAAAACGCAGGGCTTGCGCCTTTGCAGGATTGATTACGCTGACGATGGCCACGGCCGCCGCAGCCTCCACCGAGATGCTCGACAGTCATGCGTCCGCCGGCAAGCGCCTGGCCGTCGCCGCCGACTGCGTGGCGTGTCACACGGCGCCGGGAGGCAAGCCTTTCGCCGGTGGTTACGCGCTCAGTTCGCCGATGGGCACCCTCTTCTCGACCAACATCACGCCGTCGAAAACGGCGGGCATCGGCAACTACACCGCCGAGCAGTTCGCCCGTGCGGTACGTGACGGGGTCACGCCCGATGGCACCCACCTGTACCCGGCGATGCCATACACCTCGTATTCGAAGATGACCGACAGCGATGTCGCCGAACTCTACGACTACTTCATGCACGAAGTGCGACCAGTCGATACGCCGAACCAGAAAACCTCGCTGGACTTCCCGTTCAGCGTTCGCGCCTCGATGATGGGTTGGAACGCGTTGTTTCACAGCGACAAGCGTTTCAGCCCGGACCCGGCCAAATCGGCCGAGGTCAACCGCGGCGACTACCTGGTCAATGGCCTGGCGCACTGCGACACCTGCCACACCCCGCGCAACCTGTTGATGGCGGCTGACAACAGCAAGCCACTGGCCGGTGGCTCGCTGGGCAGTTGGTACGCGCCCAACATCACCTCCGACAAGGTCAGCGGTATCGGCGCCTGGTCCAACGACGAAATCGTCACGTATCTGCGCACCGGTCATGTCGAAGGCAAGGCCCAGGCTGCGGGACCGATGGCCGAGGCTGTGGAACACAGCCTGCAATACCTGAGCGATGCGGACCTCAAGGCCATCGCCGCCTATCTGCAACAGACCACGCCAATCAAGACCGGCGAGGCGAAGGCTCGTCACGAGTACGGCCAGGCTTCGGTGGATGAACTGACCCTGCGCGGTGGCAAGCCTGAGGACAATCCAGGCTGGCACATCTTCAGCGGCACCTGTGCCAACTGCCATCAACCAAACGGGCAGGGCAACAAGGAATTCCCCTCGCTGTTCCACAACACTGCCACCGCTCGCACGGACAACCTGATCGCGACCATCGTCTATGGCGTGCATCGCGAAGTCGACGGCGTGGCCATCGACATGCCGGGTTTTGGCCCGGACGCGCTGTTCACCGACCGCCTGAACGATCAGCAGATCGCCGACGTCAGCAACTACGTGCTGTCGCGCTATGGCAATGCCACCAGCGTCGTCACCGCCGCCGATGTCGCGCAGGTCCGTGAAGGTGGCCCGAAGGCGCCATTGGCGGTGATGGCGAAATACACGGTCCCGGCAATCATCCTCGTGTGCGTGCTGATTGGCCTGTTCGCGATTTCCCGTCGTCGCAAGGGAGCCTGATTAATGGACACGACGAACAAACAAGCAGTGATTCAAACCCCGGCGGGCTTCTCTCGTCGCAATCTGTTGCGCGGTTCCGTGGCCCTGGGCCTGACGGCGTTGGTCACTGGCGTGATGCCCTGGCAGTCAGTGCTGGCTGCACAGGTTTCCAGCGACGACTTTGTTGCGCTGTCGCAGTTCCTGGTGAGCCGCCCGGTCAATCCGGTGCTGGCCGCTCGTTACTTTGCAGCGCTGGATAAGCGCGCGCCGAATTTCTCGACCAACGCCATCGCCCTCAAGCAATTGATCGAGGCCCGTGGCTACAAGCATGTGGATGAGTACCTGGCGCAGCCCGAACCGGATGCGTCGCTGAAGGCGACGGCCACCAGCATCATTTCGGCCTGGTACCTGGGCATCGTCGGTGAGCCGGCGGACGCGGAGCTGGTGGCTTACTCCCAAGCCCTGATGTACCAGCCGACCCACGGCATTCTCATCATCCCAACTTACGGTGGCGGCCCGGCTACATGGGGCGCCAAACCAGCAGCTATTGAAGGTTCGAAAGTATGAGCAGCGATCAATTCGATGCCGATGTGGTGATCATCGGCTCCGGCGTCATGGGCGGCCTGATCGCTACCGGTCTGGCCAAGGCAAACAAATCGGTGATCGTGCTTGAGGCCGGTCCCCGGGTGAATCGCCGTGACATCGTGGAAACCTTCCGCAATGCCCCGGTGAAACTGTCGCTGGCCAACGCCAAGTTGCAGGGTGCGGGGTCGCCTTACCCGAGCCTGCCTCACGCGCCGTCCACCTACGGCGACTATCTGCAGCAGGTGGGGCCGGTGAAATACAACACCTCCTACCTGCGTGTGGTCGGTGGTACCACCTGGCACTTCGGTTCGTCGCTGTGGCGCATGCTGCCCAACGACTTCCGGCTTAAATCGCTGTACGGCCGGGGTCGTGACTGGCCCATCAGCTATGACGAGCTCGAGCCTTTCTACGCGCGAGCCGAAACCGAGCTGGGCGTATCGGGCGTCGATGGCCAGGATGAAAGCGGGCAGGGTGGCGATGCCTATCCGCCGCGCTCGATCCCGTACCCGATGGAAGGGCTAAAGCCCAGCTACATGTTCAAGCGCCTGTCCGAGCTGCTGAGCAAGGGCGGTTACAACCCCATCCTTGAACCTAATGGCCGGGCAACCCGTCCTTACGGTAAGCGGCCGCCGTGCGCCGGCAACAACAACTGCAACCCGGTATGCCCGACCGCCGCCAAGTACGACGGCTCGATGCACATCGATGAGGCTGAGCGCCACGGCGCCAAGGTGCTCGATAACTCGGTGGTCTACAAAATCGAGGCGGGTGATGACGGCAAGATAACCGCCGTCTGGTACATGCGCCCGGACAAGTCCAAGCACAAGCTGACCGCCCGTGCCTTCGTGCTCGCGGCCTACGGCATCGAGTCGCCGAAGCTGTTGCTGATGTCGACGTCCGACAAATACCCGAACGGCATTGCCAACTCTTCGGACCAGGTCGGTCGCAACCTGATGGACCACACTGGCATCAGCATGAACGTGATGACCAAGGAAGACATGTGGCCAGGCCAGGGGCCTACCCAGTTGCTGGTCTACCTGAACAGCCGTGACGGTGCGTTCCGCGAGCAGTATCCAAGCTACAAGATCAAGGTGCGCAACACGGTTCCGACCTCGCAGATCACCTCGAACTTGATCGCCAAAGGTGTGTTGGGCTCCAAGCTCGATCAACAGATTCAGTTGCAATCGGCGCGTTCGTTGAACTGGGCGGTAGACTTCGAAACCTTGCCGCTGCCGGAAAACCGCGTCACCCCGAGCAAGACCAAGTTCGATGCGATCGGCCTGCCTGTGCCTGAAATCTACTACAGCGTTCCGGACTACTGGCACGCCGGTAAAGAGAAGGCCCTGGAAGACTTCAAGCAGTTCGCCAAGTTGCTCGATGCCGACATCGTCAGCACCGACGTGGGTTTCCAGAACCGTCAGCACATCATGGGCACGACGATCATGGGCGACAATCCGAAGGACTCGGTAGTCGATCGTGACTGTCGCACCCATGACCACCCGAACCTGTTCATCGCCGGCACGAGTGTCATGCCATCGTCTTCCTGTGTGAACCCGACACTGACCGGTGCGGCGTTGAGTATCCGGATTGCCGATGTGCTGGTGGGCGAAGTCTGATTCACCCATAGCCCGTTCGAATACAAAGCAGTAGCGTGAATATTCAGCCGACCTTTGATAAGTTTGGCGCCTTCACCTACTGCTTTTTTCGTGGCTCCAGAAACGGGGGGCTGCGTCTTCGGAATTGTTCATGGCAAAGAAACCGGCAACGCTCTCCACCGACACCCGGACACCCTCGAGCCTGACGCTTATCGACGTGGCCAAGGTCGCCGGGGTTTCGCCGATGACCGTGTCCAGGGCGTTGCACCGGCCGGAACTGGTCTCCGAAGCCACTCGGGACAAAGTCCGTGAAGCGGTGCGCCAGACCGGTTACGTACCCAACATGCTGGCCGGGGGCCTGGCGAGTAACAAAAGCCGCCTGGTCGCCATTTTCCTGCCCACCATCGCCAACTCGATTTTTGCCGACACCGTGCAAGCGCTCATGGACCGCCTGACCCAGGCCGGTTATCAGACGCTGCTTGGCCTGACGGGCTACTCGGCGCAACAGGAAGAAAATCTCCTTGAAGCGGTACTCGGTCGACGTCCGGATGGCATTGTGCTGACCGGCACATTGCACACTGAATCCAGCCGTATGCGTCTGGCGCAAGCGGGCATTCCCGTGGTCGAGGCCTGGGACTTGAGTGAGGACCCGCTCGACATGCTGGTTGGGTTTTCCCACGAAAAAGTTGGCGAGGCGACTGCTCGGCACCTGGTCGACAAAGGCTACAAGCGCTTTTCGGTGGTCAGCATCAGCGATCCCCGTGGCCTGCGTCGTTGCCACAGTCTGATTGCCGAACTCAAGCGACTGGGTGTGGGGGAGGTGCCCATGCAAGTCCTGGCGCCGCCCGCCACCCTTGAAGTCGGGCGTGAAGGGTTGCAACGTTTGCTCGATCAGTCGACCCGCCCCGACATTGTTGTCTGCAGTTCGGACACCGTCGCCCAAGGCGTTTTGGCCGAGGCTGCCAGTCGCGGGCTGAAGGTGCCGACGGACCTGGCGGTCATGGGTTTTGGCGACCTCAGTAGTGCGGCCCATGTGTACCCGGCCCTGTCGACCGTCAGCGTCGACGGTAAGACCATCGGCCTGCAAGTGGCCCAGGCCTTGTTGGATCGATTCGAAAACCCGGCGTCTGCGCAGGATCCCGTACGCATCGACACGGGCTTTACCCTCATCGACCGCGCCAGTACCTGAACTGAAAATCGCAAACTTCATAGCATGACGGTGTTGAATGATTGCGCAATCAGTGTAGTATCCATTCAAAAGGTCGCCTCGTTTCTGCCGAGGGCGACCTTTTTAAAAGCTAATGATGATTGCGCAATCATCTGGTGGTAACAGGAGCGATAAACGCCAAACGGATACACCGCTGCAATTCACAATAAGGAAAACAAGAGTGATCAATCCCACGCAGTCGATAGCGAAGACCAACGTCCGCTATCTCATCCTTGTGATGATTTTCATCGTCACGGTATTCAATTACGTTGACCGCGCCACGCTGTCGATTGCTGCCCCGAGCATGCGCACCGATCTTGGCTTCGACGCCATGACCATGGGCATCGCCTTCTCGGCATTCGGTTGGGCGTACACCTCGATGCAGCTCCCGGGCGGCATCATTCTCGACCGTTTTGGCTCTCGGCTGGTGCTGGGCATGAGCCTGATCATCTGGTCGGTGTTCACCTTTTTGCAGGGTTACGTCGATCTGTTCAGCTCGGCCTTTCTCGCGCTGTTCGTCCTGCGTTTCATGATGGGCATTGCCGAAGCGCCAGCGTTCCCGGCCAACAACCGCCTGACGGTGATGTGGTTTCCGCGACATGAGCGGGGCCTGGCCACGGCGGTATTCCAGTCTGCCCAATACTTTGCCCTGGCCGCGTTCACGCCGCTGATGGTCTGGTTGGTCAGCACCTGGGGTTGGCAGCATGTGTTCTGGGTCACCGGGGGCGCCGGCATCCTCATAGGCCTGCTGTGGTTTCGCATGGTCCATGAGCCGCGCAAGGACAAACGCGTCAACCAGGCGGAAATCGACTACATCGAAGCGGGTGGCGGCCTGCCCACCATCGGCGACGTGAAGACCCCGTTCAGTTGGAAGCGCATGAAGGCCATTGGTGGCAACCGCATGATGGCGGGCATTTACCTGGGCCAGTTCTGCCTGACGTCGATCACCTGGTTTTTCCTCACCTGGTTCCCAACCTACCTGATCGAGGCCAAGGGCATGACCATGCTCAAGGTCGGGCTGGTGGCGGCTATTCCACCCATCGCCGGATGCCTGGGCGGGGTGCTCGGCGGCGTCTGGTCGGACTGGATGCTGCGCAAGGGCTTCAGCCTCACAGCCGCGCGCAAGACCCCGATCATCTGCGGGCTGTTGCTCTCCAGCAGCATCGTGGTCGCCAACTACACCCAGTCGATCACCCTGGTGATTCTGGTGATGTCGGTTGCCTTCTTTGCCAAGGGGGTCGGCAACCTCGGCTGGTGCATCGTCGGCGACGTGTCCCCGGCTCGGGCCATGGGCGTCAGCGGGGCGATGTTCAACTTCTGCGGCAACCTCGCCAGCATCGTCACCCCAATCGCCATCGGCGTGATGATCAACCAGTTGGGCTCCTTCGACGTGGCGCTGATGTACGTCGCCGGCATGGGGCTGCTGGGCGCCTTCGCCTACCTGTTCATTGTCGGGCCACTCAAGCGCCTGGAGCTCGATGACTTCGAGGACACCCCGGCGAGCGCCGATCTGAATCCCCAGCGTTCCTGAACCTTTCACCTTTCATTGAAGGAGAGCCCCATGCTCGCACAACAAACTACCCTCAAGTCCTCCGATGATGACCGCATCGCCTGGGTGCGCGTGTCTTCGGTCATTCTGCCGCTGGCCAACCCGATCAGCGATGCCAAGGTGCTCACCGGTCGGCAAAAACCCATGACCGAGATCGCCATTCTGTTCGCCGAAATCGAGACCATCGACGGCCATCGCGGTTTGGGTTTCAGCTACTCCAAGCGTGCCGGCGGCCCGGGCCAGTTTGCCCATGCCCAGGAAATTGCCCCGGCGCTGATCGGCGAAAACCCCAGCGATATTTCCAAACTGTGGACCAAACTGTGCTGGGCCGGTGCATCGGTCGGACGCAGCGGCATGTCGACCCAGGCTATCGGTGCGTTCGACGTAGCGTTGTGGGACTTGAAAGCCAAGCGCGCCAACCTGTCACTGGCGCGCCTGCTCGGTGCGCAACGTGATTCGGTGCGGTGCTACAACACCTCGGGCGGTTTCCTGCACACCCCGCTGGATCAACTGATGAAGAACACCGACCTGTCCCGCGAGAAGGGGATTGGCGGCATCAAGTTGAAGGTCGGGCAGCCGGATTGCGCCATCGACATCCAGCGCGTCAGTACCGTGCGCAAACACCTGGGCGACAACTTCCCGCTGATGGTCGATGCCAACCAGCAATGGGATCGGCCGACTGCCCAGCGCATGTGCCGCCAGTTCGAGGAGTACAACCTGATCTGGATCGAAGAGCCGCTGGACTGTTACGACGCCGAAGGCCATGCCGCACTGGCACAGCAATTCGATACGCCGATCGCCACTGGGGAAATGCTTACCAGCGTGGCCGAGCATGCCGAGTTCATCAAACTGCGCGGTGCCGACTTCCTGATGCCCGATGCGCCTCGCGTGGGCGGCATCACGCCGTATCTGAAGGTGGCTTCAATGGCCGAGCAGGCAGGGCTGATGCTGGCCCCGCATTTCGCGATGGAGTTGCATGTGCATCTGGCGGCAGCGTATCCGACCGAACCTTGGGTCGAGCACTTCGAATGGCTCGAGCCGCTGTTCAACGAGCGCCTGGAAACCCGCGATGGCCGCATGCTGGTGCCGACGCGCCCGGGCCTGGGGCTGACGCTCAGCGAGCAGGTCAAACCGTGGACGGCGCAGGCCGCGGAGGTTGGCAAGCGGCCCTGACGCTCCAGGTTTGCAATACGCTGGATGATTTCGCCGCTCGAAGATATTTCGCAGGCCCGTTGCTTCAAGAGAATGGCATGGCTGGCCGATAACCCGGACAGCTCAGATCTTATTCTTAACATTGCCTGGAAATCTTCGATGTCGTCGTATCACCAAAAGCGTTTTCTGATCGTCGATGATTTCTCCGATTTCCGCAGTTCCGTGCGTTCGATGTTGCGTGAGCTGGGCGTCAAGGATGTCGATACTGCGGACACCGGAGAGCAGGCACTGAAGATGTGCTCACAGAAGTCCTACGATTTCATCCTGCAGGACTTCCATCTCGGCGACGGCAAAAAAAACGGGCAACAGGTGCTCGAAGACCTGATGTTCGAGAAACTGATCAGCCATGAGGCGGTGTTCGTCATGGTCACCGCCGAGACGAGCCAGGCGATGGTGCTCAGTGCCCTGGAGCACGAGCCTGATGCGTACCTGACTAAACCCTTCAACCGCTCGGGCCTGGCCCAGCGGCTGGAGCGCCTTGAGCAACGCAAGACGTTGCTCAAGCCGATCCTGCAGGCGCTCGATCGCGGCAAGCCGGCCGAGGTGCTCAATGCCTGCATCGCCCTGTGCAAACAAGACATCCGTTATTCGCCGTTGTGCCTGCGCTACCGCGCCGATGCCTTGCGTGACCTCAATCAGAACGAGGCGCTGGAGCGCCTCTATGACGGCATCATTGCCGACCGGCCGTTGCCATGGGCCTTTGCCGGTTTGGGGCAGCTGTTGTTCAAGCGCGGCCAGGTCGCCCAGGCCAAGGGCGTCTATGAGAAAGCCTTGAAGGTCTTCCCGATGATGCCGGCGCTGTACGACGGCATGGCCGATGTACTGGTCGCCGAAGGTGATACCAAGGGCGCGCAACAGGTGTTGGAGGAGGCGATTCGTTTGTCGCCATTGGCGGTGCGCCGGCAAGCGCTGCTGGGCAAGTTGGCGATGACCAACGAAGACTTCGACACGGCTTCCAGGGCCTATCGTCAGGCGGTCAACCAGGGCGCGCAATCGCGTTACAAGGATGCCGAAAGCAACCTCGGCCTGGCCCATGCCTTGATCAGCAAAGGCAGCGACAGGGGCCTGGACACCCGCACGCGCCTGGAAATCAACACCACCCTCAGTGCCGTGGCCAAGGAAAACCCCAGTGACCCGGGCCTGCAGATTCGGGCGCGCCTGATGAAAGCCACCAGCCTGTTGCTCAACGATGCCGAAACGGCGGACAAACTCACCGAGCAAGCGCTGATGCGCCTTGATGGCATGGAGCAGTTCATGAGCCCCGAGGCCGCGTTGCTGGTGGCCAAGCAGTTGCAGATGCTCGGCCAGGCCGACGCCGGGAATTCGATGCTGAAAAACTGCGCGGAAATCTACGGCGACGACCCGAACGTCATGAAAAACATCGCCAAGCTAACCGACGATCCGACGATACTCAATTCCAGTAACGCCGCCGCGGATCTCAATCGTCAGGGTGTACGGGTGTACAAGACTGGCGATCTGGTTCAGGCGCGGACCGTGTTCCGCAAGGCCCTGGCGATGCAGCCGAAAAACATCAGTATCGCGCTGAACATGGCGCAATCGCTGCTGCACGGCACTGACACCAGTGTGCCTTCGGCGGAACTTGAAGAATGTCGGGCCTGCCTGAAAATGGTCGGCCTGATGCCTGACACCGATGCGCGTTACTCGCGTTATCAGAAACTGAAAATCAAGGCGTTTGGCGAATGAGCAAGGACGACCCGGCACTGGATTTTTCCACGGTGATTGCCTCCACCGTGCACGACATGAAGAACTCCCTGACCCTATTGATGCAGGCCCACAGCCAATGGCTGGAGCGCTTGCCCGAGCCGGACCGGCATGCGCCGGAGCAGGGGGTGATCGAATTCGAATTTGCTCACCTCAACGGCATGCTCGTGCAGTTGCTCGGGCTGTACAAGCTCGGCGTCAACCAGATGCCGTTGCAACCGGCCTATCACGAACTGGACGATTTCATCGAAGCGCAACTGGCCTGCCATCAGGACGTGTTCGCCAGTCGCGGCATCATGGCGACGTATGAAGTGGACCCATTAAGCCCACTGGGATTCTTCGATCGCGAGTTGATCGCCTCGGTGCTGGGCAATTGCATCAATAACGCCGTGCGTTACGCCCGTCACGCGGTATTGATCACCGTCAGCGATGAGGCCGGGCAACTGGTGCTGACGATCAATGATGATGGTGACGGCTATCCGGCCGAGATGATCGAGCGCCAGGCCGATTACGTGCAGGGCATCAACCACAGCAGCGGCAGTACCGGGCTGGGCCTGTATTTCGCCGGACGCATCGCGGCGTTGCACCAGCGCAACGGCGTGGGCGGCCACACGCGAATCAGCAATGGCGGGCCGCTGGGCGGCGGCGTTTTCAGCCTTTATCTGCCGTAGTGATGATTTTGTTTGTCGCTGCTTGAAATTGTGAACAGGCGCAGCCTATTTTGTACGGTCGCCGTTCGCGGCTTGCACTACAAGGGATTGCGTCATGATGACCGATGGCCAGGGTTCACTCGCACAGCGACTGACCGGCATTGATGAGATTGAATGTGTCACGCCGGACCTCAATGGCGTACCGCGCGGCAAGGTCATGACGACCGAGGGATTTCTGGAGGGGCGACGCTTGCAGATGGCGCGGGGCGTGCTGCTGCAATGCATCATGGGTGGCTATCCGGCCGCACGTTTTTACGGCAGCGATGACGGCGACCTGGCGCTGGTGGCCGATCCCGCACAGATTCACCGCTTGCCCTGGAGCCCGTCGCCGCGGGCTTGGGCGATCTGCGATGCCGATGAGCTGACGGGCGAAAGTTCGGCGCTGTCGACCCGTGGCCAGCTCAAGGCAGTTATTGCGCGTTACGCGGCGCGGGGGCTGGCACCGGTGGTGGCCACTGAGCTTGAGTTCTTCGTCTTCGCGCCCAACACCGACCCGACGCAACCTTTCCAGCCGCCGCTGGGCCTGGACGGTCGTCGCGAGGAAGGTCATTCGGCGTTCAGTGTCAGCTCCAATAACGGCCTGCGTCCGTTCTTCAAGGAAGTTTACGAATGCATGGCCGCGCTGGGGCTGCCCCGCGATACCTTCATGCACGAGATGGGCGTCAGCCAGTTCGAGATCAACCTGCTGCATGGGGACCCGCTGTTGCTCGCCGATCAGACCTTCCTGTTCAAGCACCTGCTCAAGGAAGTGGCGCTCAAGCATGGCCTGACCGTGGTCTGCATGGCCAAGCCGCTGGCGCACACGCCGGGCAGTTCGATGCACATCCACCAGAGCGTCGTCGAGATCGGCAGCGGGCGAAACGTGTTCACCGACGAGACGGGAGAGCCGACGGCGGCTTTCCGTCATTTCATCGGCGGGCAGCAGGCCGCAATGGCGGACTTCACGGCGTTGTTCGCGCCGAACGTGAATTCCTATCAGCGCCTGTGCCACCCGTTCGCATCGCCCAACAATGCCTGCTGGTCCCATGACAATCGCGCGGCAGGCTTGCGCATTCCAGCCAGTTCACCGGTTGCACGCCGGGTCGAGAATCGCTTGCCGGGCGCAGATGCCAATCCGTACCTGGCCATTGCTGCCAGCCTGGCGGCGGGTTTGCATGGAATTGAACACCAGTTGGAGCCGAGCGCGGCGATCCAGGGTGAGTTTTCGGTGCCGGACAATCTTTCGTTGCCCTGTACCTTGCATGCCGCCCTCGAACGTCTGAGCTGTAGCACGTTGGCGAAGGAACTGTTCGGCAAGGAGTTCATCGAAGGCTACGTGGCTTCGAAGACCCTGGAACTGACCAGCTTTTTTGATGAAATTACCCCCTGGGAACGCCGTGTCCTGGCTGCCCAGGCCTGACGAACTTTCGTCTTCGGGCTATCGTTTTCGTTAGCCCGTATCTCACCGCAAGGAGCCGCTCGGAACGCCGATGCGCCAGATCTGGAAAGCTTTTCGAGCGCTGTATTTCGCCTCGCTGATGATGCTGATCGGCTCAGGCCTGTTGAGCACTTACCTGGGCTTGCGCCTGGCGGCCGACAACGTCAACAGCCTGTGGGTCGGTGCGTTGATGGCGGCCAACTATTTTGGCCTGGTACTGGGCGGCAAGATCGGTCACCGGCTGATCGCACGGGTCGGGCATATCCGGGCTTACTCCGCTTGTGCCGGGATCGTCGGTGCGGCGGTGCTGGGCCATGGCCTGGTGGACTGGTTGCCGGCGTGGATTTTCCTGCGGGTCATCGTTGGCCTGGGCATGATGTGCCAATACATGGTGATCGAGAGCTGGCTCAACGAGCAGGCCGACGCGCCACAGCGCGGCACGGTGTTCAGTGGCTACATGATTGCGTCGTATCTGGGCCTGGTGCTGGGTCAACTGATCCTGGTCATGCACCCGGCGCTCGGCCTGGAACTGTTGATGCTCGTGGCCCTGTGTTTTGCCCTGTGCCTGGTGCCGGTGGCCCTGACCCGACGCATTCACCCGGCACCCTTGCGCCCGGCGCCGATGGAGCCACGGTTCTTCATCAAGCGCGTGCCGCAATCGTTGAGCACGGTGCTTGGGGCCGGGTTGATCATCGGTTCGTTCTACGGTCTGGCGCCGCTGTATGCGGCGCAGCAGGGCTTGTCCACCGAGCAGGTCGGTTTGTTCATGGGTAGCTGCATTTTTGCCGGGCTGGTGGTGCAGTGGCCATTGGGCTGGTTGTCCGACCGCTATGACCGGGCGCTGCTGATCCGCTGTTTTGCGCTGGTGCTGGCGATCGCGGCATTGCCGCTGGCGATCATGCAGCAGGTGCCGTTGGAAGTGTTGTTCATCATCGGTTTCATTTGTTCGCTGGTGAAGTTCTGCCTGTATCCGCTGGCGGTGGCGTTCTCCAATGACCACGTCGAGGCCGATCGCCGGGTGTCGCTCACGGCGATGCTGCTGGTGACCTATGGGGTCGGTGCCAGTATCGGGCCGCTGGTGGCGGGTGTGCTGATGAAG
This sequence comes from Pseudomonas sp. S2_C03, assembly GCF_054668405.1. Classification (NCBI taxonomy): domain Bacteria; kingdom Pseudomonadati; phylum Pseudomonadota; class Gammaproteobacteria; order Pseudomonadales; family Pseudomonadaceae; genus Pseudomonas; species Pseudomonas sp. S2_C03. The sequence continues at coordinate 586,290 of NZ_CP162766.1, forward strand.
ACGTTCGGCAGCCACATGCTGTATGCCTTCTTCAGTTTCTTCGCCTTGGTGCTGGTGTGGCGGATCCGGCCGAAAGCCGTCACCAACCTGCATCAGGTGGACGATGCGCCGCTGCACCACGTGGCCATGCCGGACAGCATGGCCAGCTCGCCGCTGGCGGCCGCCCTGGACCCGCGGGTGGATGAGCAGTCGGTGCAAGATCAGATGCAGAGCCCGGTCGAGCCTGCGCCGGAACCTGCGCCTGCGGCAGAAACTGAGGCAGAAGTTGCAGCCACAACCGCAGATGAGCAACCAGCCCCCAAACCTGCGCAGCGTCCACAAGATGGCCAGGACCCGACGCTGCCGGACGCCATTCCCTGAGGGGCTTGAAAGACGCGCATAAAAAAACGGGCAGTCACCGCAAGGGACTGCCCGTTTTTTTGGGGGCTCGACCTAAGAAAATTCCTACTGATCCTGCATCTCAAAATGTGGACGCATCCTACGCCCCCATCAGAATCGTCCTATTTCAACAATTTTCAGCTTCTAGAACACTGACCCGCAGCCAACGCGGGTAGATGAAAACCTCCCCGCCACTCCATCCAGGCCAGGGAGGCTTGAGCATGAATGCACCCCCGATCTTCTTCGACCAAAGCCGCCACAAACTCTGGGCGCTCGACTTCCACCCGATTCTTGGCGTGCCGGCCTGTTTGTACACGGGGAGGGCCCAGGCATGACGTCGATCATGAGCGACACCTGGCTCGAACAACTGGACTCGTCCTGCGCCGAGGTCTCCATCACCTGCCTGGACATCATCATCGACCAGGCGGGCGGCGCCCCGTTGCTGCCCAGTGTCCTGAGCGTCGAGCCGGCGCTGCCCTGGCAATCGTTGTTCAGTGGATTGCCCGAGGAAAGCGCCGAGGATCTGGCGCCTTTGTTGGTGCGGGTCGATCTTGCGCAGCCGCTTCAGCGGCAATGGCTGAAGGGACTGATCCAATTCCTGAAAAATCGATCGCAATTGTTGGTGCTGGCGTCCTGTTGGCCGTTCGGAGTGCTGGCCGAATATCTGGGCCAATGCCTGGAAGCCCGCCATGTGGGGCGATTGGGGCTGTTGCGTTACTACGACCCGCGGATATTCCCGTTGTTGTTCAGTCATGTGCTGCAAGCCGATCAGCAGCAGGTGTTATTGCGCCCGGCGTGGTTCTGGAGCTGGCTGGATATCGATGGTGAACCTCGGTGGCTGATGGGCAGTCCTGATCGGCCGCGGAGCCCGCTCGACTTCGTTCACATCGAACTCAGTGACCTGCAGCTGGATGCATTTAGCTGCGTCAGCGACGCCCTGATGGCGATAAAGCGCCATCGTCAAGCGATGCCGGGCGACTGGAGCGCCCAGCAGCAATTTGATGGGTGTTTTGCGGCCATGCTCGAGGCAAACCAGAGTGGACTTGTGTTCGCCCCGGAGCGTGAAGCCTATGCCGTCGCCAAGTTGCAGGGCGCCGGTGTTAATCCACCAACGACATAAGGAAATGAACCCCATGCCGACATTTTCAAGCGGCGGTTATCGTGCCGTTCTTCTCGGTGCTCTGGTGTCAATTTTGACTCCCCCAAAAGCCTCGGCAGGAACTCTCGAAGCGATCAACCACACCCATTGGGCCATCAATCAATTCGCGGTCAATGGACAATCGGGTCTGGACATCATCGGTCCCTATCAGGGGGGAGGCGGAGGGTGTTGTTATATCGCGCCTTCGCGGTGGGTGCCGGGGATGACGGTGAGTGTTAATTGGGAAACGGGAGTGGCTTACGCGGAGGGATCTCCAGGTTATGCGGATTGGCCTAAATATCTTGAGTGGGCAAGACAGATCAAGGCGCAGAAGCGTCAATACACCAAGGTTGTGCCCGTACCCGATTACACAGGTCAAAAAGTGTGCGGTCTCACCGTGCATTTCCTGCCCTGTGACGAGCTTCAAGTCACCACCTCTTGTTACGCCTATGGCAGCCCTGAGTACCCCATCAAAACCCCGTTGAACCTGCCGGAGCCGCAATCATGTCCGAATTGACTCATGCCGGCGTTTGGTATCCACCACCCTTTCCTGAACTGGGTAGGCTGCCGAAAAAAGAGTGGCAAGTTCAACATAACCTGCTGCGCCGAACCGATTGGGAATCCGACTATCACGACGCCCTGAGCGGAGCGGCGGGGCGGCGTGCCTTGCTGCCGTGCTGCAAGACGCTGCACATCAGCCTGTGTTTCGACGGCACCGGCAATAACCTAAACAACGACCTCTATCTGTCCACGCCTGCGAACCCTACTAACGTTGCTCGGATGTTCCGCGCCAGCATTGGTACCGGCCACGCAGGCGGTACCGGGCACCCCAGCAGCAAGGCTCGGGGGCTGACCGATGCTCCTGGGGCCGGCAACAACCAGTATTTCAAATATTACATGCCCGGTGTCGGCACACCCTTTGCCGAAGTGGGCGACCTGGATTACACCCAACTGGGCATGGCTACCGGGTGGTATGGCGAGGAGCGCATCAACTGGGCGTTGTTGATGATCATCGATGCGCTCAGGCGCAGTCTGGATTTACCCCGAATGGATAATGTTGCGCTGCTCGGCGCCGTCAAATCCATGGGTACGTTGGTGGGGATGGAGTCCGGTGGGGAGGCCAATCGAGCCAATGTGTTTGACAAACAGCTCGCAGCCCTTGAACAGCCCTTACGCACAGCGCTGGCAGACAATTTGCCGGCGCGCCCGAAACTGTTGGGGATCAAGCTCTATGTGTATGGGTTTTCCCGCGGTGCGGCGGCGGCCAGAGCCTTCGTCAACTGGCTCAACCAGTTGCTGGACCGCGATGCAACAACGCCCTCGCTGAAGTTCAAGGACCTGACCCTCCCCGTCAGCGTCGAGTATCTGGGGTTGCTGGACACCGTGGCGTCGGTGGGTCTCGCCGATATTGCGTTTGGGGCGGACGGGCATATGGGCTGGGCCGATAGCAGCCAGGAAATACCGGACCGGTTGGTCAAGCGCTGCCTGCATCTGGTGGCCAGTCATGAGCAGCGGTTGTGTTTTCCATCGGAGTCGATTCGTCGGGCGAGCGGTGGGTATCCGGTTAATTCCATGGAGGTGATTTATCCGGGGGTGCATTCGGATGTGGGTGGAGGGTATCCGCCGGGCGATCAGGGGAAGGCCGCTGGAAGAGATGACCGTTATTTGTTGTCGCAGATAGCTTTACACGATCTGTATTCCGACGCGTTCGCACATGGAGCACCACTGAAAGTACCGCCAAAGTCCCTGCCAGTGCAGATGAGAGATGAGTTCTGGCGTGCTATGGAAACAGATGTCGAGATCGAATTCGGTGTTTCCCCCGATCTGGCTCTCCGCTTCAACGCCTGGCGCGAAGTAACTCTAAATTTGTTGCCTCCTCGCCAGCCATTAAGCCCCGAGCAAACGGACTACTACGAACCCCTAACAGCCTCTATCAATTTGGAAGGGGCCATGCGCAACCAACTGGGCTGGATAACCGCCTGGCGTATCGACCGCTACGGTTTTTCCAGCCTCAGACAAACAGCGTTTTACCAACAGGCAAGCGACACGCAAGTCGATCCTTATGTGCAGCAAAAAGCTGAGGCCGCGCGAGAAGCAAAACAGGACGCCATCAAAAATATCCGAAAAGAACAGCTGATCAACGAACGCGTCCCGGGCGCCGAAAAGAAACCCATGGAGCCCGGTATCAAGGACTTTGACCCGGACATGGCGCAGACCCAACTGCGTGAAGCCGCCCAGGAGTTCAGCTTGGACTACCGCAACATCGAGAACATCGAGACGATAGCGCTCTGGCTGGTAGGCGTGGCGTTGCTCCCTGGGGTTTTGGCCAATCGACTCGCGATCAACGCACGGGCCGAGCGCGCGGCAATCAAGGCCATGGGCAGGGAGCGCGTCAGCCAACTGTTCCCGCCACCTAAATTCGAACGCAACCACGTCGATGAAAATACGCGCCATAACGTCGATGAAAGCCGCAATGCGCAGGAGGCCAGCGGATTACTGCGTGCCTTATTCGACGATCAGGTCCACGACTCGCGCGCCTGGTTCCTCTACGCCAAAGGCCGTGAGCGAGGGGGCACGTACTTCAGTGAGCGCATGGTGTTCTTCGGCGAAGTCAACCGACGGGAGTTGGTGCTGCTCAAGGAAGGCAACGGCGGGATGGTAGCCGACAATCGCCATTCCCAGCCGCGACCGAGGCCACCTTCGATCCTGGATGGCGAGGGTTTGGCCGAGATGCAAAAGAGGCTCAGCGCACGTTGGGAGAGCTTCGGCGCACAAGCCAGGGAGGTTCGCGATGAGACGGTTTGAGCACGTTGCCGGGCATCGAGCGCGAAGCATGTGGGGCAGGCTCCAGCGTATTCAGTGTCGTTACGTGATATGGGCAATCGGCATCCTGATGGCTGCGCCGGCAAACGTTAATGCCAGCACCCTCGAAGCGATCAACCATACCCACTGGGCTATTAATCGCTTCAGGGTGGACGGGCGCTCGGGTCTCGACATCATTGGCCCGTACCAGGGCGGGGGAGGAGGATGTTGTTATGCCGCGCCTTTGCGTTGGAAACCGGGAATGATGGTGCGTGTTGATTGGGAAACTGGTGTGGCTTACTCCTACGACAATCCGGGTCTTGCTGATGAGGCGAAATACGATGCTTGGCTAGACAACATCAATGCCCAAAAACGCCAACACAGCAAAACCGTCCCCATCCCCGACTACACCGGACAAAAAGTCTGCGGCCTCACCGTGCACTTCCTGCCGTGCGACGAGCTTGCGGTCACCACCTCCTGCTACGCCTTTGGCAGCCCGCAATACCCGATCAAGATGCCGCTGCATCTGCCGGAGCCGCAGTCATGCCCACAATAAGCTCGTTTGTGTTAGCTGGGGCGTTGTTCAGAAAGAAAATAGGAGTGGCAGGACGCCAGGTGTAGCCACGGGTCTTGCTGCGATGCGGCAAGACCCTGCACATTTGCCGAGGTAGCAGACGTTACATATCGTCTTTATCGAAGCGACGTGCTTCACGCTGCAACTGATAGACGAAACGTTCGACCTGGCGCTGCACCAGCCCGCTCATGTTGTGAAAGCGGATGCCGGCGAAGGTGGTGGAGATTCTTTCTTCGAAGTGCAGGTAGCGCAGTTCGACCGGCGCGGTCATCTTGCCGAAAGGCAGGGCGGCGGCGAAGCGATCGTAGACCTGGCCCAGTTGCAGGCTGGCGGTGATGTCGCCATCGAAGCGCAACTTGCAGCCGGTGGCGGAAATATCCAGCAGTTTGCCGCGAATCGGCGCCTTGAGCTTTTCACCGTCCAGGTCGATGTCGACCAGTTGCGCCAGCTTCAGGGCGGCGCGGAAGGCGTTGCGGCGCTGGTGGTAAACCACTTCGTCCGGCAGTGGGGCAAGGTAGCCGCGCTCGCCGCCGGACTCGTCGAGCGTCGGTTGGCCGTTGCTTTCCCAAGCGATACGCACGCCATCATGAAAACCTTCGACCTTGTACGGCTCGCCGGCCAGCAGGAAACGCTCGCCATCGCGCGGGATCATTTCGTCGAGTTTGATCGTGCCACTGTCGCGGTCGACGTTCACCAGGTAGCTCTGAAAGCGCTGGGTCCGTTCGTGGAAAGTAATGATCAGCGGATCATGGCTGTCTTGCAATTGGCGCAGGTTGCCGGAGATCTCCAGAGGCGTGGTGAGCACCTTGGGTGGCTGCGGGGAATCTTCCGCATTTAAGGCATTGGACACATCAATCTCCAGACAAAATATGACTACAACTGGCCACTATAGTGCCAGCATGTTGCGAGTCTTCATAGGGCGTGATCATTTGCAGGCTCAAGCCTGACTGAGCGGGCGCGGCTTCGCAAGTTTCGCGGTAGATCCGCGTGCATCATAGAGTGCTGGCGGTTCACCGCCGGTGAGGATTTTCAGCTGGTTGGCCGTGGCGGCCTGCTGGACCAGAATCGACTGGCCATTATTGGCGTTTGCCGCTTGGCATTGAGCCAACAGATCGGTCAGCACATCGCTCTGTTCCAGCAGTTGCGGGCCGATGCTCGATTGGCTGGCCAATTGCTCCAGGCCATTGCGATTGAGCGGCAGGTTCAGGCTGGCGAGAATTTCACTGCGTTTGCGGCCATGCTGTTCGAGCAGAATGATCATTGCCTGCTTCTGCGCCAGAATCTCTTCGAGCAGAGGCATGTCGCGACCGTGCAAGGCGAGGGACTCGGTTTGCAATAACTCCAGCAGGTGTTGAGCGGGAGCGAAGTCGTCGGTGATCAGTTGCAGTAAATTAGTATCGTGCATGGCTGGCCTTGGTTTTTAAGCGTCCAAAAGCCTGGCGCAGACCGGAGCCTAGCGCTGGGCTTCGAAATTGAGCAGTTTGCTGGCTACACGGTTGCTGTCGACTTTGTAGCTGCCATCGGCAATCGCTGCTTTCAACTCGGCCACCCGGGCTTTGTCGACGGCAGGCTGATCACGCAGCTTGTCAGTGACCTGTTGCAACTGTTGAGCCTCATGGCTGAGGTGTACCGATTCCCCGCTTTTAACGGTGCTGGCCTGTTCGGCCGGGGTATTCAACGCTTTGGACTGGCCAGTTTCGGCGGTGTCCTTGGCGGCGTTGGTACGTGTATTGCCCGTTAGTGGCGAGGTGCTGTTCAAACGGCTGAAATCGATGACCATGGTAAAAAACCTCTGAATATTTGGACGCTTGCCATGTTCTCGGCTATCCCAGTGAAAACTTTAGACCCATTTTATCAATGAGCCTGCAAGCGCCAGCACGTCTTCCGCATGCGCCACAGTTTAGGGAACAGCCCAGGGCAACGCCACTGATTCGCGATCAGAGTTGCTACATGGCCACCTCCACCTGCCCAGGCGCGGTCACTTGCGCCTTGATAACCCGTTTGGAGTTGAGGTTTTTCACGCGAATCTGCTCGCTCATGCCGCCGTTGGACAGTGCTTCGCCGGGCATCCTCACGCTCAGCGTGCCGCTACGGGCAGTAATCACCACCTGATCACCTTTGCGGATGACTTCAGTCTGTTCGAGATTGACCAGGGTTATCACCTGATCAGCGACCATTGGTCGGGTAAGTCGCTGACCGATCGCCTGGTCCAGGGTGGTCAGATAGCCCTGGGTAACCTGGCCGATGTCCCGCTCGCGCATGACCACGTCACCGGGCTCGACGATGTCGGCGCGACGCAGGGGGCGGGCAGTGGTCACTATCTCGCGAAACAGGCGCACTTGAGCGGGCACGAACACTGTCCACGGGGAGCTGCCCTCGCAGCGAACCTTGACCGTGACACGGCCCAATGGCTTGGCAGGGCTCTCCAGACTGGCTGTCAATTCCTTGTCGCACATGGGCATGCGCAGGCGCGGGTCGAGCTGTTTGACCTCGATTTCGTAACGACCTTCGGTTTGACTGGTGGCCAGGTAGTCCTCTACGGTGAATTCAAGAAAGCCTTGGGTGACGCCGATAAGCATGTCAGGCAAGGTAACTGCGTCAGCAAGGGCAGGGCTGCCAGCGTTGAACAGGCAGACGGCCGATATCGCGCAGAGCAATCTGCGGGAGGTGGATGTCAGGCGTCGAAAAAATGTCGGTTCTGTGTTCATAAAAGTTAAAAAGCAAGCGCCGTGCCGTTTAGTGATGAATGTGCGTCGCAACACAACTAGCGTTGGTGTAGGAGTCTGGGCATGGCTGGTGTAATGGATTCGGTAAACCAGCGCACGCAACTGGTAGGGCAGAATCGCCTGGAGCTGTTGTTGTTCCGTCTCGACGGCCAGCAGCTCTACGGGATCAACGTGTTCAAGGTTCGAGAGGTGCTGCAATGCCCCTCGCTGACCGTGATGCCCAAGTCCAGTCCTGTCGTGTGCGGTGTGGCAAATATCCGGGGAGCGACCATTCCGATTCTTGATCTGGCGATGGCAACCGGTTCCGGAGCATTGAAAGATCAAAGCAACCCCTTCGTGATCATCACGGAGTACAACACCAAGACCCAGGGTTTCCTGGTGCGCTCGGTGGAGCGCATCGTCAACATGAACTGGGAGGAGATTCATCCGCCGCCCAAGGGCACCGGACGCGATCACTACCTGACGGCTGTGACTCGGGTCGACAATCAGCTAGTCGAAATCATCGACGTCGAGAAGGTACTGGCGGAAGTGGCGCCGACGCCCGAAGCGATTTCCGTGGGCGTGGTCGACGTCGAGACCCAGCACAAGGCCTTGTCGCTGCGCGTGCTGACCGTCGATGACTCGTCAGTGGCACGCAAGCAGGTCACGCGTTGCCTGCAGACGGTCGGTGTCGAAGTGGTGGCGTTGAACGACGGGCGGCAAGCGCTGGACTACTTGCGCAAGCTGGTCGACGATGGGAAAAAGCCGGAAGAAGAGTTCCTGATGATGATTTCCGACATCGAAATGCCGGAAATGGATGGATATACCCTGACGGCGGAAATCCGCAACGACCCGCGTATGCAAAAGCTTCATATCATCCTGCATACTTCGTTGTCGGGTGTGTTCAATCAGGCGATGGTCAAGAAGGTCGGTGCCGATGACTTCCTTGCCAAATTCCGTCCTGATGACCTGGCATCCCGGGTGGTTGACCGGATCAAAGCAGCAGATATCAGCTAGGGGCCTTCTGCCCCTGGCGGTTCACACGATTTAAGAGGCGGCAGCATTGTCTACGGGTAATTTGGATTTCGAACAGTTCCGGGTGTTCCTGGAAAAAGCCTGTGGCATCTTGCTGGGTGAAAACAAGCAGTACCTTGTCTCGAGCCGTCTCAACAAACTGATGGAGCAGCAAGGCATCAAGTCCCTGGGTGAGCTGGTGCAGCGCATCCAGACCCAGCCGCGCAGCGGTTTGCGCGAGATGGTGGTCGATGCCATGACGACCAACGAAACCCTTTGGTTTCGTGACACCTATCCGTTTGAGGTCTTGAAGAACAAGGTATTGCCCGAAGCGATCAAGGCGGCTCCCGGCCAGCGCCTGCGCATCTGGTCGGCCGCCTGCTCCTCGGGGCAGGAGCCCTATTCGCTTTCGATGTCCATCGACGAGTTCGAGCGGACCAATATCGGTCAGTTGAAGGCGGGCGTGCAAATTGTGGCGACTGACCTGTCGGGCTCCATGCTGATCAACTGCAAGACCGGCGAGTACGACAGCCTGGCCATCGGCCGTGGCTTGTCGCCGGAACGCCTGCAGCGTTATTTCGACCCGAAAGGGCCGGGCCGCTGGGCGATCAAGGCACCGATCAAGAGTCGGGTGGAATTCCGCGCTTTCAACCTGCTGGACAGTTACGCGAGCCTCGGCAAGTTCGACATCGTGTTCTGCCGCAACGTGCTGATCTACTTCTCCGCCGAGGTGAAGAAAGACATCCTGTTGCGCATTCACAGCACGCTCAAGCCTGGTGGCTATCTGTTCCTCGGCGCCTCCGAAGCGCTGAACGGTCTGCCGGATCATTACCAGATGGTCCAGTGCAGCCCGGGGATCATTTACCAGGCGAAGTGATTGCTTGCGACAAACAAACGGGAGTCCGACAGGGCTCCCGTTTTTTTATGCCCGATGGTCCTCTCCCGCTGTAGGAGCGAGCATGCTCGCGATGGTGGTCAACGATAACGAGGGGTATCAGGCAGCCAGCGTCGTCTGGACGGTCATCGCGAGCATGCTCGCTCCTACAGGAGGGGCGGCGGCGGGGATGTTCGGCGCAAAGCGGCAGAAAAGCGGCAGGCGGCGGAAAACGATTGCCGCTTTTCTGGCATTGGCACCAGCCCCTTTTACGCGAAGCCCCGTAAACCGGGGGTTCGCCGAGTTGGCACGCCGCTTGCTAAAACCTTCGTACGAAAAATCAGGTCTCCCGAAGGTTTCCCGACATGAGCATCAGCTTCGATAAAGCGCTCGGTATCCACGAACAAGCCCTGGGCTTCCGCGCCCAGCGTGCCGAGGTTCTGGCCAACAACATCGCCAACGCCGACACCCCGAACTACAAGGCTCGGGATCTGGACTTCTCCAAAGTGCTCGCCGAGCAGAGCGAGAAGACCAAGAACGGTACTTTCGCCCTGAACATGACCAATAGCCGTCATATCGAAGCGCAGGGCCTGGGCAACGGCGACGAGTCGCTGATGTATCGCACGCCGATGCAGCCGTCGATCGACCAGAACACCGTTGATGCTCAACTGGAACAATCGAACTACGCGGAAAACTCGGTCAACTTCCAGGCCAGTTTCACCCTGCTCAACAGCAAATTCAAAGGGCTGGTCTCAGCCCTGCGTGGAGAATAAACATGTCGCTAGCCAGCGTTTTCAATATTGCCGGTAGCGGCATGAGCGCCCAGACCACCCGGTTGAACACCGTGGCGTCAAACATCGCCAACGCCGAGACCGTCTCGTCGAGCATCGACCAGACCTACCGCGCGCGTCACCCGGTGTTCGCCACCATGTTCCAGGGCGGCCAGAGTGGCGGCAGCGATTCACTGTTCCAGAACCAGGACGCTGCCGGCCAGGGTGTGCAGGTGCTCGGCGTGGTCGAAGACCAGAGCAACCTCGAAGCGCGCTACGAACCCAACCATCCGGCGGCCGACGCCAAGGGTTACGTCTACTACCCGAACGTCAACGTGGTGGAAGAAATGGCCGACATGATTTCCGCGAGTCGCTCGTTCCAGACCAACGCTGAAATGATGAACACCGCCAAAACCATGATGCAAAAGGTCCTGACCCTCGGTCAGTGATAAGGGGCGACTCAGATGAGTGTTACTGATACTACCGGCGGCCTTAGCCTCAAAGACATCCTGGCCAACTCTTCGATCAAGACCAATAACACCAGCTCCGACGGCTTGGCGTCCGCGACCAACAGCGCCACCGGTAAAAAGGCCCTGGGCAAGGATGCGTTCCTGCAATTGCTGGTCACGCAGTTGAAAAACCAGAACCCGCTGGAGCCTCAGGACAACGGCGAGTTCGTTGCCCAATTGGCGCAGTTCAGCAGTCTGGAAGGCATCACCACCCTCAACGACACCGTGAGCGGCCTGGCCAGCAACTACAGCTCGTCCCAGGCGTTGCAAGCGTCGTCGCTGGTAGGCCGCTCTGTTATTGCTCCGGGCGACAAGGCCGTAGTCGACACCTCGAAGAGCTTCACCGGGACCATCGCCGTGCCTGCTTCGGTCGACCCGGTCAAGGTCAAGATCACCGACGCCGATGGCAAGGTTATCCGCACCATCGACCTGGGTAGCCAGAAGGCCGGAACGTCCAGCTTCATCTGGGACGGCAAGAATGATGCGGGCGAAGTGGCAACGGCGGGCACCTACACCTTCGCCGCCACCGCGACCTACGACGGCAAGGCAACTTCGCTGGTGACCTACCTGCCAGCCACCGTCAACAGCGTGACCATCAGCCAGACCGGCGGTGAGTTGATGCTCAATCTGGCCGGGCTGGGCAGCATCGCCCTGTCCAAAGTCCAAACTATTGGTATGTAAGAGCCGACTAACCCGGCACAAAGGAGTGGAACATGTCTTTTAACATCGGCCTTAGCGGTCTCTACGCAGCCAACAAGCAACTGGACGTGACCGGCAACAACATCGCCAACGTGGCGACCACCGGTTTCAAATCGTCCCGCGCGGAATTCGAAGACGTTTACTCAGCGACGAGATTGGGCTCCGGCTCTAAAGTTATCGGTAATGGTGTGCGCCTGGCCAACGTCTCCCAGCAGTTCACCCAGGGTGACATCAACAACACCGGCAACGTGCTGGACATGGGCATCAACGGTTCGGGCTTCTTCGTGCTGAACGAAAACGGCTCGCTGTCGTACACCCGTGCCGGTACCTTCAAGGTCGACAAGGACGGTTACGTCACCAACTCCGACGGCACTGCGCGCCTGCAAGGCTACGGCGTGGATGCCAACGGCAAGATCATCAACGGCATCCTGACCGACCTGCGCATCGATACCTCGAACCTGTCGCCGAAGACCACGACGACCATTTCGTCGACGATCAACCTGAACTCCACGGCAACGGCGATCAATCAGACCACCTATCCATTCGACCCGAGCAAGCAGGAATCCTTCACCAAGCAGTTCAGCACACCGATCTATGACACCCAGGGCAACCAGCACGCCCTTGATCAGTACATGGTGAAGACGGGTGACAACACCTGGAAAGTCTATAGCTTGGTCGACGGTCGCAACCCTGATGGCACCGATCCGACCGATCCGGCGACCCCTCCGGTGGCCTCGACCATGGCCTTCGACACCTCCGGCAAGCTGGTGTCGGTGACCACCCCCGGAACTCCACCGGTGGTCAGTCCTGACTTGAAAATCACCGGCTGGATTCCGGGCAAAGTGGTCAACGGCACCTGGAGCGCGAACGGCGCTGCCTCCGATCCGGCTGGCATTACCATCTCCATGAGCAACACCACCCAGTTCAACGCCGATACCGCGCGTTCGATCCCAACGCAGAACGGTTACGCCACCGGTCAGATCACCAACCTGACCATCGACGGCAGCGGTGTGATGCTGGCCAACTTCAGCAACAACCAGACCAAGGCCATCGGCCAGATCTCCTTGGCGAGCTTCACCAACGAGCAAGGCTTGCAGCCAGTGGGCGGCACGAGCTGGAAGGAAACCTTCGCTTCGGGTATCCCGGGGTACGATGCACCGACCACCGGCACCCTGGGCTCGATCAACTCCAACTCGCTGGAAGAGTCCAACGTCAACCTGACCAGCGAACTGGTCGATCTGATCAAGGCGCAGAGCAACTACCAGGCGAACGCCAAGACCATCTCGACCCAGAGCACCATTATGCAGACCATCATTCAGATGACCTGATACGGTTGGCGCTGCATGAAGAACCCCTCGCAAGAGGGGTTTTTTTATGGCCGGCTTTTTGTGTTGCCTGGGCGCGAACCTGTAGGAGCGAGCATGTCGAACCGTCGCGATGGTAGCCCAGACACCGCGGGCCCCACACAGCCCCCGTCATCGTTAACGACCATCGCGACGGTTCGACGCCTCGACGTGCTCGCTCCTACAGGGTGGGGGGGGCGGGGGCCGGGGCGGGGCAAAAGAAAACCCCCGACAATCCAGGGGACTGGTCGGGGGTTGTCGGGGAAGGCGCCTTGCAGCGCCTGCCGGCTCAGCTTATTGGCAAGCTTCGCAATCCGGCTCGTCGATGGCGCAGGCCTTCGGCACTGGAGCAGGACCGGCTGGCGCTGCCAGGACCGAATCGTCACCGTGGTTGCCGCCGCTGGAAACAGCGTTCAGCTTACCGGTGTTGATGGTCGACTTCTCGGTGCTGGTCGCAGCCAGGGCGCGGAGGTAGTAAGTGGTTTTCAGGCCACGGTACCAAGCCATGCGGTAGGTGACGTCCAGTTTTTTGCCCGAAGCGCCGGCGATGTACAGATTCAGAGATTGAGCCTGGTCGATCCACTTCTGACGACGGCTGGCGGCGTCGACGATCCACTTGGTGTCCACTTCGAACGCGGTCGCATAGAGCTCTTTGAGTTCTTGCGGGATACGCTCGATCTGCTGTACCGAACCGTCGTAGTACTTCAGGTCGTTGATCATGACCGAATCCCACAGGCCACGAGCCTTCAGATCGCGAACCAGATACGGGTTGATCACGGTGAATTCGCCCGACAGGTTCGATTTCACGTACAGGTTCTGGTAGGTCGGTTCGATCGACTGCGAAACGCCAGTGATGTTGGCGATGGTCGCGGTCGGTGCGATGGCCATGATGTTCGAGTTACGGATGCCTTTCTGTACACGGGCGCGAACCGGTGCCCAGTCCAGGCTTTCCTTCAGGTCGACATCGATGTACTTCTGGCCACGAGCCTCGATCAGGATCTGTTGCGAATCCAGCGGCAGGATGCCCTTGGACCACAGCGAACCCTGGAATGTCTCGTAGGCGCCACGCTCGTCAGCCAGGTCGCAGGAGGCCTGGATCGCGAAGTAGCTGACGGCTTCCATGGAGCTGTCGGCGAACTGCACGGCGGCATCGGAGCCGTAAGGAATGTGCTGCAGGTACAGCGCATCCTGGAAGCCCATGATGCCCAGGCCAACCGGACGGTGCTTGAAGTTGGAGTTCTTCGCTTGTGGCACCGAGTAGTAGTTGATGTCGATCACGTTGTCGAGCATGCGCACGGCAGTGTTCACGGTGCGTTGCAGCTTGGCGGTGTCGAGCTGGCCGTTCACGATGTGGTTTGGCAGGTTGATCGAACCCAGGTTGCAGACAGCGATCTCGTCCTTGTTGGTGTTCAAGGTGATTTCGGTGCACAGGTTCGAGCTGTGAACCACGCCCACGTGTTGCTGCGGGCTGCGCAGGTTGCACGGGTCCTTGAAGGTCAGCCATGGGTGGCCGGTTTCGAACAGCATGGACAGCATCTTGCGCCACAGGTCTTTGGCCTGGATGGTCTTGAACAGCTTGACCTTGCCTGGGTACTCGGTCAGGGCTTCGTAGTACTCGTAGCGCTCTTCGAAGGCCTTGCCGGTCAGGTCGTGCAGGTCCGGTACTTCGGATGGCGAGAACAGGGTCCACTTGCCGTCATCGAAGACGCGCTTCATGAACAGGTCAGGAATCCAGTTGGCAGTGTTCATGTCGTGGGTACGACGGCGATCATCACCGGTATTCTTGCGCAGCTCGATGAACTCTTCGATGTCCATGTGCCAGGTTTCCAGGTAGGCGCAGACAGCGCCCTTGCGCTTGCCACCCTGGTTCACGGCGACGGCGGTGTCGTTCACGACTTTCAGGAACGGAACCACACCCTGGGACTTGCCGTTGGTGCCCTTGATGTACGAACCCAGTGCACGAACCGGCGTCCAGTCGTTGCCCAGGCCGCCAGCGAATTTGGACAGCATGGCGTTGTCGTGGATCGCGTGATAGATGCCCGACAGGTCATCCGGCACGGTGGTCAGGTAGCAACTCGACAACTGTGGACGCAGGGTGCCGGCGTTGAACAGGGTCGGGGTCGAAGCCATGTAGTCGAAGGACGACAACAGGTTGTAGAACTCGATGGCACGGGCTTCGCGGTCTTTCTCTTCGATGGCCAGGCCCATGGCCACGCGCATGAAGAAGATCTGCGGCAGTTCGAAACGCACGCCATCCTTGTGGATGAAGTAACGGTCGTACAGGGTTTGCAGGCCCAGATAGGTGAACTGCTGGTCGCGTTCGTGGTTGATCGCCTTGCCGAGTTTTTCCAGGTCGAAGTTGGCCAGCTCAGGGTTGACCAGCTCGTACTCGACACCCTTGGCAATGTAGGCAGGCAAGGCCTTGGCGTACAGGTCGGCCATTTCGTGGTGGGTAGCGCTTTCGGCGACGCCGAGGAAGCCCAGGCCTTCGGCACGCAGGGTGTCCATCAGCAGGCGGGCGGTCACGAACGAGTAGTTCGGCTCGCGTTCTACCAGGGTCCGGGCCGTCATCACCAGGGCGGTGTTAACGTCGGTCAGGGCGACGCCGTCGTACAGGTTCTTCAGGGTCTCGCGCTGGATCAGGTCACCGTCGACCTCTTCCAGGCCTTCGCACGCTTCGGTCACGATGGTGTTCAGGCGGCCCATGTCCAGCGGCGCCAGGCTACCGTCGGTGCGGGTGATGCGGATCGAGGGGTGAGCGTTGACGGTGGCTTCGGCCGGCGTGTGTGCCGCACGCTCCTTGGCACGCGAATCACGGTAGATCACGTAGTCGCGGGCAACTTTCTGCTCGCCGGCACGCATCAGGGCCAGTTCGACCTGGTCCTGGATTTCTTCGATGTGGATGGTGCCGCCCGATGGCATGCGACGCTTGAAGGTCGCGGTGACCTGCTCGGTCAGGCGTGCCACGGTGTCATGGATGCGCGACGAGGCGGCAGCGGTGCCGCCTTCAACTGCGAGGAACGCCTTGGTGATGGCGACGGTGATTTTGTCATCGGTGTAAGCAACGACAGTGCCGTTACGCTTGATCACGCGCAACTGGCCAGGCGCGGTGGCGGACAGATCCGAATTCGAATCCACAGCCTGCGGCAAGGTGCCTTGCGGGTTCTCGCGAGTTGTGTCGGTTTGCATGGGGGTTGTCTCCACATTCTTTATGTTTGTTTGGGCACCATGACGGTGCCCACCGTTCTGTCCTGAAGCACTACAACCGACACGCGTCGGGCATAACAACTTCGGGGCAGTAGGAAAAAGGCTATTGATGCCGCGTCCTTGCCGAAGTTTTGGCAGCGAGCCTTGGCTTGCTGCCGGATTCCATTCCGGGTGGCAGTCTTGACTGCAACACCCGTACCGTCCTGGCCCTGCTGGCCTGAAAAAAACGGTGCCATCCGCGGGAGCGGTTTGGGCTTGTAAATCACGCTGGGTTCAACCGGGAACAGGCGATAAAACGCTTGAGTTACCGGTTTGAAATGTGGTTGGCCTTTCTAAGGGAAAACCCTATATGTAGGGTTTTTTTAGCGCCGTGCTACAAGATAATGCGTTTTGAGGGGGGTTGCAACGTACTGCCTGTGGATAACCCTGTGCGTAAATTGTGTGTGACAGGGTGAATCCGCGTGTAGGCCGCGAACCTGCTGGATCGAGCGAATTTTCACTGATTTTCAATGAGCGAAAACAGCCATCCGGATTTCGAAGGGCGCGAACCCTATCACAAAAAAGCGGGTTGTCCGAACGCATTTGCCGGCTTGTGTTCTGGACGAGTGGCGTTTATACAATCGGCCGGTGCGTACGCATTCTTATCCCCCCAAACATGACAAAAAGACGGGTGGATCCTTCCTTTATCAGTGTTGTTGGCAAGCAGAGGTCACCGTGGAGCAAGAAGCCTGGCAGGTATTGATTGTCGAGGACGACCAGCGTCTGGCCGAGCTGACCCGCGAATACCTGCAAGCCAATGGCCTGCGCGTGTCGATCGAGGGCAATGGAGCGCTGGCTGCGGCCCGCATTATCAAGGAGCAGCCGGACCTGGTGATCCTCGACCTGATGCTGCCCGGCGAAGACGGCCTGAGTATCTGCCGCAAGGTTCGCGACAAGTATGACGGCCCGATCCTGATGCTTACCGCGCGTACCGATGATACCGACCAGATCCTCGGCCTGGACCTCGGGGCCGACGACTACGTGTGCAAACCGGTGCGTCCGCGTTTGTTGCTCGCGCGCATCCAGGCGTTGTTGCGCCGTAGCGAGTCGCCTGAGCCGGCGGCGGAAAAACAGCGCCGCCTGCAGTTCGGTCCGCTGGTGGTGGACAGCGCGTTGCGTGAAGCCTGGCTGCATGACAACAGCATCGAATTGACCAGCGCCGAGTTTGACCTGCTGTGGCTACTGGTGGCCAATGCCGGACGCATCCTGTCACGGGAGGAGATCTTCACGGCGTTGCGCGGTATCGGTTATGACGGCCAGGACCGCTCCATCGATGTGCGCATCTCGCGGATCCGTCCGAAGATTGGCGATGACCCCGATCACCCGCGCCTGATCAAGACCATCCGCAGCAAAGGCTATCTGTTCGTGCCTGAAGCCTGCGTAGACCCGTCGCTGTGAACTCGATCTTCCTGCGCATCTACGGCGGCATGTGCGCGGCGCTGATCCTGGTGGCGGTGCTTGGGGTGCTGGCGTTGCATATGCTCAACCAGGTGCGCAGCGAGCAGTACCGCGAGCGCCTGGCCCACGGCACGTTTTCGCTGATGGCCGACAACCTGCAACCGATGAATGAAACCCAGCGCCACCGGGCGTTGCTGGTCTGGGAGCGTTTGCTGGGCATTCCGCTGGCACTGAAGACCTTCGCCCAGAGCGACCTTGACCTGACCCAGCGCACCCGCGTGCTGCGCGGTCAGGCGCTGGTGGAACAGACCGGTCCGCATGCGGCGAGGGTGTACCGGCTGGTCAGTGAAAAGGAACAGTTGATGCTCACCGGCGAGGTGCAGCAGATCAGCGAGCAACTTGCGCGAGCAACAATCTACCTGCTCACCGACGAACTGGTGCGCGTCCCGGTGGCCGAACAGGCCAAACGCCTGGCGCAGTTAAAGGAAGAGAAAGGCTTCGGTTTCGACTTGCGGCTCGTCACGGTCGAAGAGGCCGACATGGACGAAGACCAGAGTCGCCGTGTGTCGGAAGGGGACACGGTGATGGCGTTGGGCAAGGAGGGCGATTCGATCCGGGTGTTCGCCGGCATGGTCGGTACGCCCTGGGTGCTGGAAATCGGTCCGTTGTACCAGATGAATCCTTATCCGCCACAATGGCTGGTGCTGATCGCGGCGCTGGGGCTGAGCCTGATCGGTCTGATCGTCTATTTGCTGGTGCGCCAGTTGGAGCGTCGTCTACGCGGCCTGGAAGCCGCCGCCACGCGCATCGCCCAGGGCAGCCTG
Organism: Pseudomonas sp. S2_C03; assembly: GCF_054668405.1. Taxonomy (NCBI): domain Bacteria; kingdom Pseudomonadati; phylum Pseudomonadota; class Gammaproteobacteria; order Pseudomonadales; family Pseudomonadaceae; genus Pseudomonas; species Pseudomonas sp. S2_C03. The sequence goes on from NZ_CP162766.1 coordinate 604,564, forward strand.
GAAACCCGGGTGCCGGCGCGTGGTGCGGACTCGGTCGGGCGTCTGGCGGCGGCCTTCAACGGCATGGCCGAACACTTGCAGCAATTGTTGGCGGTGCAGCGCGAACTGGTGCGCGCCGTGTCCCACGAATTGCGGACGCCGGTGGCGCGTTTGCGTTTTGGCCTGGAGATGATCGGGTCGGCCACCACGCCGCAAGCGCTGGAAAAATACTGCGAGGGCATGGACCACGACATCGAAGACCTTGATCGGCTGGTGGACGAAATGCTCACCTATGCGCGTATGGAGCAGGGCTCGCCGGCGTTGAACTTCCAACGCATCGACCTGGACGCGCTGGTCAATCAGGTGATCGAGGAGTTGGCGCCGCTGCGCGCGGATGTCACGGTCCAGCGCGGGTTGTGCCTGTCGGCGGCCGATTGCGACGACGCCTGGGTCGAGGCAGAGCCGCGTTACCTGCACCGAGCCATTCAGAACCTGGTGAGCAACGCTATGCGCCATGCCCAGTCGCGGGTGACTGTCAGTTATCAGGTCGGCCAGCAACGTTGTCGGGTCGATATCGAAGACGACGGGCCGGGGGTGCCCGAGTCGGCATGGGAGAAAATCTTCACGCCGTTCCTGCGCCTCGATGACAGCCGCACGCGTGCTTCCGGCGGGCATGGCCTGGGTTTGTCCATCGTGCGGCGGATCATCCATTGGCATGACGGCCGGGCCTTGATCAGCAAGAGCAAGAGCCTGGGCGGGGCGTGTTTCAGTTTGAGTTGGCCGAGGGATCAGGAGAAGCGCTGAGATTTGTGTTGTCTGGCCCGGCCTCATCGCGAGCAAGCCTGCCCTGTAGGAGCGAGCTTGCTCGCGATGGGGCCGGCCAAAACAACAAACCTCTTCAGGTCTTGATGCTGACCAAACTCAACAACTGCCCATCCTTCACCCCAAACTGCGCCTCCAGCTCGGTGCCATGACGCCACTCCGCGGACAGATCGGCCAACAACCGCAACCGCACCTGCCCAGCCTCGCTCCACTCCAGCACCTCGGCGTGCTCGAAATAGAAGCGCTGCTGCACAATCGGATAAAGCGCCTTGAACAGACTCTCCTTCACGGAAAACGTCAGGGTCACCAGCAGCGCCTGTTGATCGTGGCGGCCGGTCGCCATGCGCTGCAGTTCGGCGGGGGTGAGAATTTCCCCGGCCAGGCGCTGCGCCCGTTCCGCGTTGAGCAGGTTTTCCAGGTCCATGCCCAGGCCGCGCCAATCGCTTTTACGCGCCACGATCGCCGCCGCTCGGCCGGTGCTGTGGGTGATCGAGCCACTGATGTGCGACGGCCAGACGGGGGCCCGATCCTCACCCATGGCCGGAACCTCATTCAGCCCTTCCAGTTGTTGAAGCGCGGCCCGTGCGCAGATTCGCCCGGCGAGAAATTCGGCCTGGCGTTTGGCAACCGAGCGTTGGACGGTGGCCGGTGGCTCGATGGCGCTTTGCCGGAAGTCATCGGCGGTCAGTCGCGAACTGTCGAAATGGGTGCTGAGCAGTACCGTGTCGGGCAGCACGAACGGCAGCGGCCAGTCGGCATCGAGCGGGGTGCAGCAGGCGGGTAGTGCGGGGATGGGAGTCATGTCGGCATTTTGCCGGGTTGGTTGCGGGCTGGGTAGTCTCATCCGAGACCGAGGTGACCCCATCGCGGGCAAGCCCGCTCCCACAGGGATTTTCTGTACGACGCAAATCACCTGTGGGAGCGGGCTTGCCCGCGATGGATTCAACTCGGTCTATGCAATCAACCAAACAATTTCTTGAAAAACGCCTGCATATCGGCCCACGACTTGTCATCCGCCGCCTTGTTGTAGCCAATGTCCGGGCCGCCATGATCGCCATGGCCCAGGCGGTCCGCGTCCGGGTTGCTGAAGCCATGTTTGGCCCCCTCCAGGCTGACGAAGGTGTAGTCGGCGCCGGCCTTGTCCATCTCGCTTTTGAAGGCGGCCACGTTTTGCGGCGTGACCATGCTGTCCAACGCGCCATGCTCGACCAGAATCTTCGCTTTCACCTTGCCAGGCTCAGCCGGCGTATTGGTCGCCAGCGCGCCGTGGAAACTCACCACGCCCGCCAGTGGCACACCCTGGCGCGCCGCATTCAACACCACGGCGCCGCCGAAGCAGTAACCGATCGCCGCCACCTTGTCCGGGTCGGTTTGTGCCTGTTTCTTCAGCAGATCGAGCCCGGCCTGGAAGCGGGCGCTGGAGGCGTCGGCGTCCTTCAACGCGGCCTGCATGAAGGCCATGGCGTCCTTGGGATGCTCGGTGTTCTTGCCATCGCCGTACATGTCGATGGCGAGCGCGCTGTAGCCCAGGGCCGCGAGGTCACGGGCTCGGCGCTTGGTGTAATCGTTGAGCCCCCACCATTCGTGCACCACCACCACGCCCGGGCGTTGTCCCTTGATGGCGTCGTCGTAGGCGTAATAGCCGATCAGTTTTGTGCCGTCGGCAGTTTGATAGGGCATTTCCTGGGTTTTGATTGCGGCTTGGCCAAGCCCGCTCAGGGTCAGTAAAAGGACAGCGATGAGTACGCGCATGCAAAGATCTCCTGCAACAAGGGGCTCAAACAAGGGCTTAGCGTAGCCGTCAATCTGGTTCAGCGGAGGTTCAGTGTACGTTCAGGGGCAGTTCAGGGCCCGGTGGGTAACCTTGTGCCATACCCGAAAAGCACATTGCACCTGAGGAAACTCGTCAATGACTACGTTGAAGAACCTGCTTCTGGCTTTCACGGTGATGGGCGCAAGCGTAGCGGCCCATGCAAGCGACGATAACTTTTCCAGCCCGGCGTTCGATCAGAACAACAGGCTGAAAAAGGCTAACGCGCTGAACTTCAACCACCCGAACGCCGCAGGCGTGATCCAGGACAGTGTCTGGGGTGTGCGTCTGGCGCAACAAAACGGTCGAGGCCACTACTACGCCGCTTATGACAAGGTGTCGGGTACCTACAATGGCATTAAACTGCGTCAGGAATACCTGCTTGGCGTTTACGATCTGTCTGACCCGGTGGGTGGCAGCACCCACTCGGTACACCTCTGGAGATGTTGACTTGCCCGGGAGAGCCTCATGAAATTGCTGGTCGTCGAAGATGAAGCGCTCTTGCGCCATCACCTGCAAACCCGCCTGACGGACAGCGGCCACGTGGTCGAGTCGGTGCCCAACGCTGAAGAGGCGTTGTATCAGACCGAGCAGTTCAACCACGACCTTGCCGTGATCGACCTTGGGTTGCCGGGTATGGGCGGGCTCGACCTGATTCGCCAGTTGCGTTCGCGCGGCAAGACCTTCCCCATCCTGATCCTCACTGCCCGCGGCAATTGGCAGGACAAAGTCGAAGGCCTCGCCGCCGGTGCCGACGACTATGTCGTCAAGCCGTTCCAGTTCGAGGAACTCGATGCGCGCTTGAACGCGTTGCTGCGTCGCTCCAGCGGGTTCACTCAGTCGACCATCGTCGCCGGCCCGCTGTTGCTCGACCTCAACCGCAAGCAGGCCTCACTCGACGACCAGCCGCTGGCGCTGACTGCCTACGAATACCGCATCCTCGAATACCTGATGCGCCACCACCAGCAGGTGGTCGCCAAGGACCGCCTCATGGAGCAGCTCTACCCGGATGATGACGAGCGTGATCCGAACGTCATTGAAGTGCTGGTCGGCCGCCTGCGGCGCAAGCTCGAAGGTCCGGCGGGTTTCAAGCCGATCGACACCGTGCGTGGCCTCGGCTACCTGTTTAATGAGCGCTGCACTTGATCCGTTCGCTTCGTGTTCGCTTGATGCTGGCCGCCACCCTGTTGGCGGTGTTGTTCATGCTGGCGCTGTTGCCAGCGATGCAGGGCGCGTTCAGCCTGGCGTTGCAGGATTCGATCGAGCAACGCCTGGCCTCGGATGTCACCACGCTGATCTCTGCTGCCCGGGTCGAGGGCAACCGCTTGCAGATGCCGGCGCAGTTGCCCGATGAGCGCTTCAACCTGACTGACAGCGGCCTGCTCGGCTATATCTATGACCGCGACGGCCATTTGGTCTGGCGCTCCAAAGGTACCCGCGAGGAACACATCAATTACAAGCCGCGCTACGACGGGCGCGGAAACGAGTTCGCGCGAATCAAGGAAGCCGACGGCAAGGAGTTTTTCGTTTATGACGTCGAGGTCAAGCTGCTGGGCGGCAAAAGCGCGGCGTTCAGCATCGTCACCCTGCAACCGGTGCGCGAATATGAAAATACCCTCGAAGGCCTGCGGGAAAACCTCTACCTGGGCTTCGGCGCGGCACTGCTGGTGCTTCTGGCGCTGCTGTGGATAGGCCTGACCTGGGGTTTGCAGGCGTTGCGTCGGTTGAGCCAGGAACTCGACGAGATCGAAAGCGGCGCGCGCGAAAGCTTAAGCGAACAGCACCCGCGCGAGTTGTTGCGCCTGACCGGCTCGCTCAACCGACTGTTGCACAGCGAGCGCGAGCAGCGCAGCCGCTATCGCGATTCCCTCGACGACCTGGCCCACAGCCTGAAAACCCCGTTGACCGTGTTGCAAGGTGTCAGTGAAGACATGGCGCAACGGCCCGCCGATCGCGACCAGGCCTGGGTGTTGCAAACCCAGATCGAGCGCATGAGTCAGCAGATTGGCTATCAATTGCAGCGCGCGAGCCTGCGCAAAAGCGGCCTGGTGCGCCATCAGGTGCGTTTGCAGCCCGTGTTGCAGAGCCTGTGCGACACCCTGGACAAGGTCTACCGCGACAAGCGCGTGCGGGTGGCCTTCGACCTGCCGCAACCGTGCTATGTGCCGATCGAGCAGGGCGCCTTGCTGGAAATGCTCGGCAACCTGTTGGAAAACGCCTATCGCCTGTGCCTGGGCGAAGTGCGCATCAGCGTGCGCGAAAGCCTGAGCGGCATCGAGCTTTGCGTCGAGGACGACGGGCCGGGCGTGCCGCCGGACCAGCGTGCGCGGATCCTGCAACGCGGTGAACGCCTGGACCGCCAGCACCCAGGGCAGGGGATCGGGCTGGCGGTGGTGAAGGACATCATCGAAAGCTACGGCGCTCGGCTGACCCTGGGAGATTCGCCAATGGGCGGGGCGGCGTTCAGGATCCATTTTCCGGTGCTCTGAGCAACTTGTGTTTCTGATATTTTCATTTTGTATCAACAAGTTATGAATAAATAAGGCAACAGTTTTTCGTTGGTATTCAGTCCTTCGCTGGCTGGTAATAGGCGTAGCCCCTCGACGAGGAGGCAGCATTACTGGCCATTAAAGGACTCAACGATGGAAAAGAAAAAAATCTGGCTGACGTTCGACGACGGCCCTCGGCAGACCCAGACCGACACAGTGCTCGATACGCTTGCCAAGTCCGATATCAAGGCGACTTTTTTTATCGTGGGCAACCTGGTCGCCAAACATGGCGAGCGCATCCGGCGCATCCTGGGTGAAGGGCACCGGATCGGCAATCACACCTACGATCACCTTCGGCTGGTGGGCCAGGACAAGGACACCATCATCGACCAGATCAAAAGAACCGAGCAGGCCCTGGCGCCGTTCCAGGCGCCGGACCCGATCATGCGACCGCCCTATGGCGCCCACGATGCACTGGTTGATCGCACGATCGCAGACCTCGGTTATCGCCAAGTGCTATGGAGTGTCGATACCCTGGACTGGAAGAGTGACTACCGCGAAGGCGGCTGGGTGGCCCATGGGGTCGAGCAGATTCGCAAGCGCAACCATTCCATTGTGCTCATGCACGACATCCACGCGACCACGGCGAACAACCTGGGTCGGTTCATCGCAGAAATACAAGCGCTGGGCGATGTGAGCTTCGAGTCACCGGCCACATTGGCCGTCCCGCCGGTCAGCCAGCAGAACATGTATGTGGTGGTAAGAGGCGATACCCTTGCCCGGATTGCCAAGGAATTCTATGGCGATTTTGCCAAGTTTCCGTTGATCTTCGAGGCGAACAAATCGGTGTTGGAACATCCCGACAAGATTTATCCCGGCCTGGCATTGGTCATTCCGCCGTTGAAGTAGGCGGCGCTGGCGCTCGGCTTTCCTGCGCCCGATAGGCCCCCGGCGTCAGCCCCGTCCACTTCTTGAAGGCCCGATGAAACGCCGAGGGCTCGGAAAACCCCAGCTGCTCGGCGATCTGTTGCAACGACAGGTCCGCGCGTCCCAGATGATAAATCGCGATGTCGCGGCGCAGCTGATCCTTCAATTCCTGAAAGCTCGAACCCTCTTCGCGAAGGTGCCGCCGCAAGGTCTGCGGGCTGATGTGCAGGTACGCGGCCACGGCTTCCAGGTCCGGCCAGCGCGCGCTGTCACGGCTGAGGAGGCGCCGCAGCCGGCTGCTCAGGCTGTCCCCGTCATCCGGGCGCGACAACAGGTCGGCGGGGGAGCGTTCGAGGAAATGCTTGAGGGTGCGTTCGTCCTGCAACAACGGCATGTTCAGGTATCGACTGTGGAACAGCAGGCTGCTCTGGGGCGTGCCAAATTCCATTGGGCAGGGGAACAACAGGTCATATTCGGCACCGTGGGCAGGCCTGGCGTAACTGAAGGTCACTTGTTCCAGGCGAATGCGCTGGCCGATCAGCCAACTGCCGAGCCGATGCCAGACCAGCAACTGGCTTTCGGTGAGGAAATGGTCCGGGTCATGGAAGCGTGCGTCGTCGAGACTCAGGCGGATCAATTCATCTTCACGGGCCAAGGTCAGGCGCGGGCCGCCCGGGAATAAGCTATAAAATAATAAGCCACGGCGCAGTGCCCGATCGAGATTGCGGCAATGGATCACGGCATGACACATCATCGCGAAGCTGCCGGTCTTGCTCGGGACCGGCCCGAATCCCAGATATTCGTCATCGAGCGCCAGCCACAACCCTTGAATCAACCGGGTGAACTGTTCAGGCGTGATTCGCGCCCGGGGCTCCCCCAGCAATTCGGGGCTGATGCCCAGTTGGTGCAACAGTTCTGAACAGTCATGACCCAGGCGACGGGCACCGCCCAGGGCGGCGCGCGCAAAATGACTGGCGATGGTGCGTTCACGCATGGCAGGCAGATCCGGCATTTGACGACGAATGGTAGCCATGCAGGCAGCGGCCGAACAAGGCGGATATCCGCCAAATTGTAGGACGAGCCCTGGCGGATGGGCGGAAATCCGCCACTGTTTGGCTGGCGAGCCATTGCCGCGTGAACCGTAGAGCCCTGATGGCAAAAGGCTCACAGGCATTTTGGAAAAAGTGGCACGCCGCTTGCGATACAACCGACAGATGTCTGCTTTCGTGCAGCTCGAAAAAACAAATCCCTCCAGTGCAGGAGGGTTCGCAAATGAGGTGTCGTCGACAACAGGTGGATGTTGTCGCGCCGCGCTCTTGAGGAACTTTGCAATGACGACTCGTCAGCCACTGTACAAATCCCTGTATGCCCAGGTGATCGTTGCCATCGTTATCGGCATCCTGCTCGGTCACTACTATCCTCAGCTCGGTGTGGCGGTAAAGCCACTGGGTGACGGGTTCATCAAGCTGATCAAAATGGTCATCGCCCCGATCATCTTCTGCACCGTTGTCAGCGGTATCGCTGGCATGCAGAGCATGAAGTCGGTCGGCAAGACCGGCGGCTACGCGCTGCTTTACTTCGAAATCGTTTCGACCATCGCATTGCTGGTAGGCCTGGTGGTGGTGAACGTCGTTCAGCCGGGCAACGGCATGCACATCGACGTGGCCACCCTGGACGCCTCGAAAGTCGCTCAGTACGTTTCGGCCGGTGCTGACCAGAGCGTCGTCGGCTTTATCCTCAACGTGATCCCGTCGACCATCGTTGGCGCCTTCGCCACTGGCGATATCCTGCAAGTGCTGATGTTCTCGGTGATCTTCGGTTTCGCCCTGCATCGCCTGGGTGCCTACGGCAAGCCGGTTCTGGACTTCATCGATCGCTTCGCCCACGTGATGTTCAACATCATCAACATGATCATGAAGCTCGCGCCAATCGGTGCCTTCGGTGCCATGGCATTCACCATCGGTGCCTACGGTGTCGGCTCGCTGGTGCAACTGGGCCAGTTGATGGCGTGCTTCTACATCACCTGCCTGCTGTTCATCCTGATCGTGCTGGGCGGTATCGCTCGCGCTCACGGCTTCAGCATCCTGAAGCTGATCCGCTACATCCGTGAAGAACTGCTGATCGTGCTGGGTACTTCTTCTTCGGAATCGGTACTGCCACGCATGCTGATCAAGATGGAGCGCCTGGGCGCGAAGAAATCCGTCGTGGGTCTGGTGATCCCGACCGGTTACTCGTTCAACCTTGACGGTACCGCGATCTACCTGACCATGGCGGCCGTGTTCATCGCTCAAGCGACTGACACCCACATGGACATCACTCACCAGATCACCCTGCTGGTGGTGTTGCTGCTGTCCTCCAAAGGTGCTGCTGGCGTGACCGGTAGCGGTTTCATCGTATTGGCTGCCACCCTGTCCGCGGTAGGCCACCTGCCGGTTGCCGGCCTGGCGCTGATCCTCGGTATCGACCGTTTCATGTCCGAAGCCCGTGCCCTGACCAACCTGGTCGGCAACGCCGTTGCTACCGTGGTCGTGGCCAAGTGGGTCAAGGAACTGGACACCGACGTGCTGCAAGCCGAACTGGCCTCTGGTGGCCGCGGTATTGCTGACGAGCGTGAAGAAGACGACCTGGGCGTGGCCGAAGGCCCAACCCCGAGCAGCGTCAAGTAAACCCGCCGCATAGGAAAAACCCGCTTCGGCGGGTTTTTTCATGCCTGTGATTTGAGCGTAACGGTCACAGTTACTGACACTTCGGGTGATTGCCGCAACGCCAACGGCTGCCTAGGCTTGAGTTATTGCACCTGGAGGTCACTCATGCTCGGTCCATTGGCATCGCTGAAGATTCTGGATTTTTCGACACTGTTGCCGGGGCCGTTTGCCTCGCTGCTTCTGGCCGACATGGGCGCCGAGGTATTGCGCATCGAGTCGCCGACCCGCACTGATCTGCTGCGCGTGCTGCCGCCCCATGACCGGGGCGTGTCGGCGAGCCATGCCTACCTCAATCGCAACAAGCGCAGCCTTGCGCTCGACCTCAAGCAGCCCGAGGCACTGGAGATCATCAAGTCCCTGCTGCACGACTACGACATTGTCCTGGAGCAGTTTCGCCCTGGTGTGATGGAGCGACTGGGCTTGGGTTATCAAGCGCTGAAAGCAATCAACCCCAGGTTGATCTACGTGTCCATCACCGGGTACGGGCAGACGGGTCCCTACCGGGATCGCGCCGGTCATGACATCAATTACCTCGCGTTGGCAGGGCCGGCAAGCTACACCGGCCGCGCTGACGCCGGGCCACTGCCGCTGGGCATGCAGGTGGCGGACGTCGCCGGCGGCTCGTTGCACGCCGTCGCCGGACTGCTGGCGGCGGTGATCGCCCGCCAGCACAGCGGTGTCGGGCAGTACCTGGATGTGAGCATGACCGATTGTGCCTTCAGCCTGAATGCCTTGGCCGGCGCCGGGTACCTGGCCTGTGGCGAGGAGCCGGGGCGCGAGGCCCAGGTGCTCAATGGTGGCAGTTTCTATGATTACTACCGTTCACGGGACGGCCGCTGGTTGTCAGTGGGCAGCCTGGAGCCGGCTTTCATGAAGCAATTGTGCACGGCGCTGGGACTCGAAGAACTGGCAGCCCTGGGCTTGTCGCCGCAGCCTGCCCGGCAGAAGCAGCTTAAGGAGGCATTGAAGATCGAATTCGAGAAACATGACTTCGCGGAGTTGTGCGCGTTGTTCGCCGAGCTGGATGCGTGTGTCGAGCCGGTGCTGAGTCTGGGGGAGGCGGTGCAGCATCCGCAGTTGCAGGCCCGGCAAGTGGTGACCCAGGTGCCTCGGGGGGACGGTTCGAGCCAGGCGCAGATGGCTTGCCCGTTGAAGTTTTCCGATGGGTTACCTCAGCCTCGGCATATCGGCGCGGGGGTCGGGGCGCATACTGATCAGGTGCTGGGGGAGCTGGGGTTCAGTGAGCAGCGGATTGCGCAGCTGCGGGGGGCCAAGGTAATTCTGTAGTGGTTTGGCGGGCCCCATCGCGGGCAAGCCCGCTCCTACAGGGGTTTTGCGAACGCCATAGATCACTGTGGGAGCGGGCTTGCCCGCGATGGGGCCAGTCCAGCCACCACAAAAACCAGCTACTCCACCCGCATCTCCCCACTGAACACCAGCGTACTGCGACACCGCCGGCACAAATACCGCCGGCCCTGTCGCACCATGCTGTGGCGCTGGGCCGAGAAAGGGAAATCGCTGTCGGCGCACGGGCACTTGTAGATGTAGCGGGTCACGCTGCGGCGTTTGACGTCATAGGTGTGGCAGCGATTGGGCGGCAATTCGTACACCCCGCGCATGATCAACTGCCACTCTTCGCCGTGGGGCTGGATGGTGTCGCCGAACAATTGGTGCGCGATCAGGTGCGCGACCTCATGGGCCACGGTCTGCTTGAGAAAGTCTTCGGTGTTTTCCCGGTACAGCTGCGGATTGAAACGCAGCAGGTTCTCGTGCAGATGCGCGACACCGGCTTTTTGCCCGCGCAGCTTGAGGCTCACCACAGGGCGTTTGAAAGGTCGTTTGAAAAAGGATTCGGCTTGTTGGAAACAGTCTTCGACGCGGGTGTTGAGTTGCTCGGGCATGCTTGATGGATCTCCAGAGACGTCGAGTATGCCGCAACCCCGGGGCCTTGCGAATCGCCCAAGTGCCGAATGGTCGTTGTACCCCTGGTATCCGGATATTAGAAGGCCGCCTTGCGGCGGCCCGTATTGGCAGATTTTCTTGATTGGGTGACGCGTCGCTAGTTGGTATAGACCGGCCCCACGCCGAGTCCCCAGACGATGACCGTGAACGCCATGATGGCCACCAGTACGACCAGGCCGACGGCGAGCACCGAGCTTGAAAACAGGAATCCCTCATCCGATGGAATGTTCATGAAGGTCGGTAGACCCACGTACAGCAGATACACCGTGTAGCAGATGGCCGCCGTCCCGACGATCATCCCCAGCCACATGTGCGGGTACAGGGCCGCGAGGCCGCCGACGAACAGCGGGGTCGCGGTGTAGGTCGCAAACGCGACGCAGCGTGCCAGGCTCGGATTGGCGTCGTAGGTACGCGCCATCCAGTGAATGAAAGCGCCCATTACGGCCACGCCCCCGAGCATCGCCAGATACGACATCACTGTCATCCATAGCGCGCTTTCCATCGTCAACATGACCGGCGGACGGTTGCCGATAACCCAGCCGACCTGTGTGGTGCCAATAAACGCCGACACGGCGGGGATCGCCGCAAGGATCAGCGTGTGGGTCAGGTACATGTGGCTGATGCTTTCTTCCTGATCGCCACGGATGTCTTTCCATTCCTGGTCGGGGTGGGTGAAGAGCCCCACTACGTGATGGATCATGCCAGTCACTCCTCTTGTTTTTACCGTCGCCCCCCAGTGGAGCGCTTACATGGCCAATGCGGCCAGTAAAGGTCTGGATATCTATGCGACCTTATGTCGCAGTATAGGAAGGTCTTACTGGCGCAGGTGCAGAGGGGTTAGAGCAAATCGCGCTGTAAACAGGGCTGTTAATTGCCGTCGGATATTTCCAACGCACTACCCCTGTGGGAGCGGCACAGCAGACAGAGAGCGCTTCGCCCGCCCGGCGTTTATGCGTAAAATGCCGGCCTTTCGTCACACCTCACGGATTTCGCGTCATGGGCACTCTCTCGGTCAACCAGAACAAACTGCAAAAGCGCCTTCGCCGCCTGGCGGGTGAAGCCGTCACCGATTTCAACATGATCGAGGACGGCGACAAGGTCATGGTCTGTCTGTCTGGTGGCAAGGACAGCTACACCATGCTCGACGTGCTGATGCACTTGCAGAAAGTTGCGCCGATCAAGTTCGAGATCGTTGCCGTGAACATGGACCAGAAGCAGCCGGGTTTCCCCGAGCACGTGCTGCCGGCGTACCTGAAAACCCTCGGTGTCGAGTACCACATTGTCGAAAAAGACACCTACTCGGTCGTCAAGGAACTGATCCCGGAAGGCAAGACCACCTGCTCGCTGTGCTCGCGCCTGCGTCGTGGCACGCTCTATACCTTTGCCGATGAAATCGGCGCGACCAAGATGGCCCTCGGTCACCACCGCGATGACATCGTCGAAACCTTCTTTCTCAACATGTTCTTCAATGGCTCGCTCAAGGCCATGCCGCCGAAATTGCGCGCCGACGATGGGCGCAACGTGGTGATTCGCCCGTTGGCGTACTGCAACGAAAAGGACATTCAGGCCTATTCGGACTTCAAGCAGTTCCCGATCATTCCGTGCAACCTCTGCGGCTCCCAGGAAAACCTGCAGCGCCAGGTCGTCAAGGACATGCTGGTGGAGTGGGAGCGCAAGACGCCGGGCCGCACCGAGAGCATTTTCCGCAGTCTGCAGAACGTGATCCCGTCGCAACTCGCCGACCGCAACCTGTTCGATTTCACCAGCCTGAAGATCGACGAAACGGCGGCCTCGCGCTTCGTCAATGTCGTGAATCTCTGATCAAACACCTCAGGAGAGGGCATGCGCGATTACAAGTGGCTGAACGAGTACTGCCTGAACCGCTTCGGTTCGGCCGCTGAACTGCAAGCCCATCTTCCCGTTCCCAAGACCCCTGCGCAGTTGCGCGATATCACCGACGATCGCTACCTCTCGACCATGGCCTTGCGCGTGTTCCGCGCCGGGCTCAAGCACAGCCTGGTGGACGCCAAGTGGCCGGCCTTCGAGGAAGTGTTTTTCAGGTTCGACCCGGAAAAGGTCGTGCTGATGAGCGCCGAACACCTTGAGCGCCTGATGCAGGACGCGCGGATCATCCGCCACCTGGGCAAGCTCAAGAGTGTTCCGCGCAATGCGCAGTTCGTGCTCGACGTGGCCCATGAGAAGGGCAGCTTTGGCAACTTGATCGCCGACTGGCCAGTGACCGACATCGTCGGATTGTGGACGTACCTGAAAAAGCGCGGCAGTCAGTTGGGCGGGCTATCGGCCCCCCGCTTCCTGCGCATGGTCGGCAAGGACACCTTTGTTCCGAGCTATGACGTTGTCGCGGCGCTCAATGCGCAGAAGATCATCGACAAGGTGCCGACCAGCCTGCGCGACCTCGCCCTGGTGCAGGACGTGTTCAACCAGTGGCACGAAGAGAGCGGCGGGCGGCCAATGAGCCAGATCTCGATGATGCTGGCTTACACCGCCAATCACTGATCCCTGTAGGAGCGGGCTTGCCCGCGATGGCGGTACTCCTGACACATTGATGCTGGAGGTGCCGCCGCTATCGCGGGCAAGCCCGCTCCTACAGGGGGCTGTCAGGCGACAGAGACCTGACCTTCCCCCGCCAACTTGCGGTTCAACTGATGCCGCCACCGCACATACAACAACGCCGAGCAGAACACCGCCAGGCTCGCGCCCATTTCCAGCACGCCAAACCACTGCCGGTTCGGGTCGTACGCGGCGAGCGCGCCCTTGATGAAATACAGGTTCACGGCAAAGCACATCCATGAGTGGCCACGCGGGCTGCCGGTGATCATCCCGGGGGCGAGCAACAGCAACGGCACCAGTTCGATCAACAGGATCACCCAGGGCCGGGCACCGTGCAGATCCGCTACCAGCAGGTAGTAGACGCACAGCAGCGCCACAAGGCCGACAAAACACAGCAGGCTGATCACACGCATGGCCCGCACGCGCGGTTCGAGCCATTCAATGGCGGGCAGGACTTTCGTCTTCTTGGCCACCCTCAGCCCTCCAGTTTCTGTGCGGTCTTGGCCAGGCGCATGCCCAACGCGCGGCATAGCGCCACTTCGTGGGCGTCCAGGCCGCTTTTGCCATCGGCACCGGCGTGATGACTGGCGCCATAGGGGGTGCCGCCGCCTTGAGTTTCCAGCAGCGCCGATTCGCTGTAGGGCAGTCCGGTGATCAGCATCCCGTGGTGCAGCAATGGCAGCATCATCGACAGCAGAGTGGTTTCCTGGCCGCCGTGCAGGCTGGCGGTCGAAGTGAACACGCCCGCTGGCTTGCCCACCAACGCACCGGTCAGCCACAGGTTACTGGTGCCATCCAGGAAGTACTTGAGCGGCGCCGCCATGTTACCGAAGCGCGTCGGACTGCCCAGGGCCAGGCCCGCGCAGTTCTTCAGGTCGTCGACGCTGGCGTACAGCGCGCCTTCGACGGGGATGTCCGGCGCCACGGCTTCACATTCTGCGGAGATGGCCGGCACGGTGCGCAGGCGCGCTTCCATCCCGGCCTGCTCGACACCCCGTGCAATCTGCCGGGCCATCTCGTTGGTCGAGCCGCTGCGGCTGTAATACAACACCAGGATGTACGGCGTACTCATGGCAGCAGTTCCAGGATCTGCTCCGGTGGACGACCAATGACGGCTTTGTCGCCGACGGCGAGAATCGGGCGTTCCATGAGTTTGGGGTGCGCGGCGATCGCAGCGATCAACTGCGCTTCGCTCAAGGTGGCGTCGGCGAGGTTGAGGGTTTTGTATTCATCCTCGCCGGTACGCAGGATCTGCCGGGCGCTCAGCCCGAGCTTTTTCAGCAAGCCCTGGATTTGCGCGGCATCCAGCGGTTCATCGAGGTAACGGACCACGGTCGGGGTCAGGCCACGGCCTTCGAGCAGTTCCAGCGCGCCACGGGATTTCGAGCAGCGCGGGTTGTGATAAAGCGTCAGATCGGTCATGTGCGGGTCGCATTTGGCGTAAGGTGGCAGCTATTCTAACTGTGCAGCGCGCAATCCTGAACCTTGGGAGGCGATGGGTCGCAGGCGCATTCAATTTTGAACAAGGATCACGACATGACAAGGCGATTGGCAGCGGCATTCGCGATATTCGCAGCGCTGATGCTGGGGGGCTGTGGCAACGATTATGGGATCGACCAGAACGGCCAGAAAGTCGCGTCCGAACGACTGGACAAGCAATGGTTGGTGCTCAACTACTGGGCGGAATGGTGTGGCCCATGCCGCACTGAGATCCCGGAACTGAACACACTGGCCGAGCAATTGAAAGCCAGGAAAATCGGCGTATTCGGGGTCAACTTCGACAACGTGCAGGGTGAAGAACTGAAAAGCGCCAGTGAAAAGCTGGGCATCAAGTTCACCGTGCTCGCACAGGACCCAAGCGAAGTTTTCGATCTACCGCGCAGCGAAGCGCTGCCGGTGACCTATATCATCGACACCAAGGGCAAGGTGCGCGAGCAATTGATGGGCGAACAGACAGCGGCGGGGGTCATGGCCAAGCTGGAGGCCCTGCAAGCGACCAACTGAAAGACGTGATCGGTCTCGCGCGCAAACGCGGGACCGATCAGTGTGAAGGGCTCAACCCTCTTCAAGCCACCAGCGCAGCGGCTTGCCCTCGGCAGGCCAGAAACGCATCTGCTCGATCGACGACACGTCCCAGCGTTGCACGCCTTCCAGCGCCTGGAGGAAGCGTTTTTCCTGCTCCATGAGCGCTGGCGCGCACATTTTGCGGGTGCTGCCGATCTTGCCGAAACTCAGCTTGTCGCCATCGAGCGTGTAGGGCGCGAACCAGTGGTTGCAGCCGCCACTGCCATAGGCCCGACCGTCTTCGCCGAGGGTGATGGTCAGGTGGCTGTAATCCATCAATGGCCGCTCACCGATCCATTCCAGGATGTAGCTGCGGTTTTGTTGCAGTTGCACCGGCTCGGCAGCGCAGCCTAACAGGCTGGCGCTGACCATCGCAGTCAGGGCGAGGCGTTTCATCACGCAGGCTCCTGGCATTTCGGGCACAGGTGCTTTTCGCCAACGCTTTTCCAGCCCAGCTCGGTAATCCGCGCAGTGGCGGCTGGCTTTTCAGCCTTGTTGCCCAACTTGGCGTCGACCGCGAACTCGAAGCTCAGCTCCTTGGCGCAGCTGTCGCAATTGACCTTCCAGGTGTGGATCGCCAACTCGCCGAAAACCGGACCATTGGCCACCGCGACCCATTGGCCGGGCGGGTTGATCAGGTGGCGAACCGTTTCGACGGTCAGGCGCATGGACAGGTCCTTGGCGCCTTTGAGGGTCACGATCAGCACGTCATTGTTGCGAATCGAGCCACCGTTGCCGGTGACCTGATAACGCCCAGGTACCAGGGCGCGGCATTCGGTGAGGGTGTGTTGCGGGTTCATCAGGTTGTAGCGGAAATCGTGTTCGACCATGGGTCCTCCAAATCTGCGCGGAATGCTAGCACGGACATCGTTGCCGCACTGCGCGCAGAAGCGACCTTCGATCCGGTTCAGTCGACATCCACCCGGTTTTGCGGGCTGCCGGCAGCCCAGGCGGCAATATTCTGCAACGTAGTCGCCGCAATCGCACCCAGGGCTTCGCGAGTCAGAAACGCCTGGTGCGCGGTGATGATCACGTTGGGGAAGGTCAACAGCCGAGCCAGCACGTCGTCTTGCAGCGGCAGGTCGGAGCGGTCTTCGAAGAACAGTTGGGCTTCCTCTTCATAGACGTCCAGGCCCAGGTATCCCAGAAGGCCGTCCTTCAAGGCGTCGATCAGCGCCGGCGTGTCCACCAGTCCACCGCGCCCGGTATTGATCAGCATGGCGCCGGGTTGCATGTGCGCCAGGGAGTCGCGGTTGATCAGGTGCTTGCTTTGCGCATTGAGTGGGCAATGCAGGCTGATAATCTGCGATTGGGCGAGCAACTGCGGCAACTCCATGTACCGTGCGCCCAGCGCCTGGACCTGGGGATTGGGGTAGGGGTCATAGGCCAGGAGCTGGCAGCCGAAACCGTGCATGATCTTCGCGAAGGTCGCACCGATCTGCCCGGTGCCGACCACGCCGACGGTCTTGCCCACCAGATCGAAGCCGGTCAGCCCGTGCAAGGTGAAATCACCTTCGCGCGTGCGGTTGTACGCGCGGTGCAGGCGCCGGTTCAGCGCCAGGATCAACGCCACCGCATGTTCAGCCACCGCGTGGGGGGAATAGGCTGGCACCCGCACGATCGTCAACCCCAGGCGCTTGGCCACGGCCAGGTCGACGTGGTTGTAACCGGCCGAGCGCAGGGCGATCAGTCGGGTGCCGCCGGCGGCCAGCTGTTCGAGCACGGGAGCGCTGAGATCATCGTTGATGAACGCGCAGACCACCTCAAACTGCTCGGCCAGCGCCGCGGTGTCCAGGCTCAGCCGTGCCGACTGGAAATGCAACTCGATGCCTGCGGGAAGGTCGACGCCCAGAAAACTGTCGCGGTCGTAGTTCTGACTGCTGAAGAGAATCGTACGCATGCGTTATTCCTTGGGGGGGAAGATTGCAATCCTGTAGGAGCGAGCATGCTCGCGATGGACTCAAGGACACCTTGGGGAATCAGGCTGCCCGCGTCATCGTTGACGACCATCGCGAGCAATCGAGCGTCGACCGGCTGCTCCTACAGAAAGCGGTTTGATCAAGCATTAATCCGCGCATGGGCGGCCAGGCGATTGATCGCCCGGTCGAGTTCTTCCAGCGCGGCGCCGGCTTTCGGGTCTTGCTGTTTGAGCAGGGTTTCGCTGCGTTGGCAGGCGGCCCTGAGTTGCGGCACCCCGCAATAACGGGTGGCGCCATGCAGGCGGTGCACCCGTTCGATCAGCGCAGTGTGGTCGTGGGTCTCGCGCGCCACGCGGATCGCCTCGCGATCAGCTTCCAGCGAAGCCAGCAACATCGCCAGCATGTCTGCGGCCAGATCCTGTTTGCCGGCAGCCAGGCGCAAGCCTTCCTCTTGGTCGAGCACTTGCAGTTCGTGGCCGCTGCCATGGCCGTCGCTGGACCGGTCCGGCCCCTGATTGCGCAAGGCAAGGCCAGTCCACTTCAGCACCACCTGGGCCAGTTGCCGTTCGCTGATCGGCTTGGTGAGGTAATCGTCCATGCCGCTTTGCAACAGGGCGCGCTTTTCGTTGGCCATGGCATGGGCGGTGAGCGCCACGATCGGCATCGGCGTACTGTGCCGTTCGCTTTCCCACTGGCGAATGCTTTCGGTGCTCTGGCGTCCATCCATGCCAGGCATCTGTACGTCCATCAGCACCAGGTCGAAGGTTTCGTTTTGTACGGCCTTGACGGCAGCGTAGCCGCTTTCGACCGCGAGGACCTTGGCGCCGAGGTCTTCAAGCAGGGTTTGCACCAGCAGCAGGTTGGCCGGGTTGTCGTCGACACACAGCACTTTCGGAGCGCGGCTGGCGACCGGTTCGCCGGGCTCGCTGCGTGTCTGGCGCGGGTTGACCAGGTCGGACAACGACCGGCGAAGCTTGCGGGTGCAGGCCGGTTTGGCCTGAAGCTGGCTGTGGGGGTTGGGCACCGATAGATGGAACAGCGTCTGTTCGGTGGTCGGGCACAGCACCAGCACTTTACAGCCCAGGTGTTCGAGGTCCCAGATGTGCTGGTTGAGGCGTTCGGGTGGCATGTCGTTGCTGGTAATGCCGAGCACGGCGAGGTCGATGGCCTGATCGGTCTGGTGGGCGCCCATCACGCCATTGGTGAGCCTTTCCAGGGTGTTGAATGGCGTGACTTCCAGGCCGCAATCTTCCAGTTGGTGCTGCAAGGCCTGGCGCGCCAGTTCATGGTTCTCCAGTACCGCGACGCGACGTCCGAGCAGCGGCGCACCGGGCATGTCTTCGGCATCGTCGCGGGTCTTGGGCAGGTTGAGGCTGATCCAGAACTCCGACCCCTCGCCAGGTGTGCTGTCGACGCCGATCTCGCCGCCCATCTGTTCGATCAATCGCTTGGAAATGACCAGGCCCAGGCCGGTGCCACCGGGCTGCCGGGACAGCGAGTTGTCGGCCTGGCTGAAGGCCTGGAACAGTGCGCGCACATCCTCGTTGGACAAGCCGATACCGGTGTCCTGGATGCTGATACGCAGTTGCACGCTGTCTTCGTGTTCGTCCTCCAGCATGGCGCGCGCGACGATCGTACCCTCGCGGGTGAACTTGATCGCGTTGCTCACCAGGTTGGTGAGGATCTGCTTGAGGCGCAACGGGTCGCCCACCAGCGACAGCGGGGTGTCGCGGTACACCAGGCTCACCAGTTCCAGCTGCTTGGCGTGTGCGGCGGGGGCAAGGATGGTCAGTGTGTCCTGGAGCAGATCACGCAGATTGAACGGAATGTGGTCGAGCACCAGCTTGCCGGCCTCGATTTTCGAAAAGTCGAGGATCTCGTTGATGATGCCCAACAGGCTGTCAGCGGATTTTTCGATGGTGCCCAGGTAGTCGAGCTGGCGCGGGGTCAATTCGCTTTTTTGCAGCAAGTGAGTGAAGCCGAGAATGCCGTTGAGCGGCGTACGAATCTCATGGCTCATGTTGGCGAGGAATTCGGATTTGATCCGGCTCGCTTCCAGGGCTTCCTTGCGCGCCAGGTCCAGCTCGATGTTCTGGATCTCGATGGTTTCCAGGTTCTGGCGTACGTCTTCGGTGGCCTGGTCGATGCTGTGCTGCAACTCTTCCTGGGCATTCTGCAAGGTGCCGGCCATGCGGTTGATGCCGGAGGCCAGTTCATCCAGTTCCTGGCTGCCGAGGGGCGGCAGGCGGGTTTCGAGGTGACCGTCCTTGAGTTGCGCCACTGCCTGCTGGATCTGGTTCAGTGGCCGGTTGATCGTGCGGCCCATGCGCAACGCCAGCAACGCCGCGGCGGCCAGGCCGGCGGCGATCAGCAACAGGCTGGCGAACAGGCTGCGGTAGCCACGCAGGAGCATGCCGTTGTGCGAGATTTCCAGTTCGACCCAGCCCAGCATGCGCTCGGTTTCTTCGGGGATCAGGTCGCCGGCCAGGTTGCGGTGTTTGCCGAACACGGGCAGCAGGTAGCGGGTCGCGTCGTTGCCGCTGTGTCGCAGCATTTGCGAGCCATTGCCCAGAGGGGCTTGATTGAGCATGGTCGGGCCGGCGTGGGCCAGCGGCGTGCGGTCTGGCGCAAGGAACGTCACTGCGCGTACGTCGGGCGTTTCCAGGGACTGGGTGGCGATGCGCTCCAGCAACTCGGCGTCATTGTGGCTCATGGCCGGGGCGACGAGAGGCGCGAGCTGTTCGGCGATCATTTCGCCGCGCTGCATCAGTTGGGTTTGCAGGTCCGATTGCTGTACCCAGGTAAAATAGCCGCCCAGCACCAACGCCATGAGGCTGGTTGGAAGCAAGGTCAGCAACAGCACGCGACCTTTTATTCCCAGTTTCTTGAGCACGCCACTCTCCCGCATCCCGCCATTTAGGAACCGGTGCGCACGTCCGGTGCGCGCCATTTGCGCAGTGTAGCGATTTGCTCGCGGGCATTGCTCGTAAAATTGATGTCGCCATTCGTCGGGTTGGCCGGGGCTTTGAGGGTGCCAGTCAACCTCGGCTTGTCCCGGGCGAGGCAATCTTGAATAATCATCAACTGAGAATTATTTGCAGATAATTATGACTCCCAGCGCTGTTGGCCATCCCCGAATTCTTTCCATCGAAGACGACCTGGTGCTCGGTGCCTACGTACACGAGCAGTTGGGCCGCAGCGGTTTCCAGGTCACCTGGTGCCAGAACGGGCAGGAGGGCCTGGCGATGGCCCGTGAGAAAACCTTCGACGTGGTGTTGATGGATATTCTGTTGCCGGGCCTCAATGGCCTGTCGGTGTTGACCGAGTTGCGCCAGAGCCATTCCACCCCGGTGGTGCTCATGTCTGCACTGGGGGCCGAGGCCGATCGCATCAGCGGGTTTCGCCTTGGCGCCGACGATTACCTGCCCAAGCCCTTCAGCATGGCCGAATTGTGCGTGCGCCTGGAGGCGATACTGCGCCGTGTCGCGCTTGACCGGCGGCCGGCCATCGAACCGGTCGCGCCGGCAGCGGACAACCTGCGCTTTGATGAAGAAAGTTCTGACGTGTTCTGCGGTCAACAGGCCGCCGGCCTTACCCGCAGCGAATACCGCTTGCTCGACACGCTCAACCGCAACGGTGATGAGGTGTTGAGCAAGGCCTTCCTTTATCAGCACGTGTTGCAGCGCGGGTACTCGGCGCACGACCGCAGTCTCGATATGCACATCAGCCAGATCCGCCGCAAGCTCAAGGCCATCGGCTACACCGAGCGCGAAGTGCGCACGGTCTGGGGCAAAGGCTACGTCTTGAGTGCCGACCATGAAGTGGGCTGACCTGCCGGGCCGACATTCGTTGTTCTGGAAGCTCGCCTGTCTGCTGGTGTGCTTCTGTCTGCTGATGATCTGGTTGAGCTGGTCCTGGGGTCGCTACATGGAGCAACGCAACCAGTTTCTCTCGGACGAGGCCCGGGGCACACTGACGCGATACGCTGCCGAAGCCGAACAGGCGTGGCACCAGGGGCAAAGCGACGGCGTCGATGCCTGGCTTGCGCTGATGCGTCAGCGTGAGCACGGATGGTCGGGCGTAATCAGCGGTGATTTGCAGTCATTGAGCAACTTGCCGCTGACCGATCAGCAGATCGAGCGCCTGACGTTCCTGCGTGGCCTCGATTGGCCGATCCACAAGAACAACCTGCCGTGGATGCGCGTGCCGTTTCCCGGTGATCCTTCGGTCGGCAGCCTGGTGATTGAACTGCCCAAGCGCTTCCAGCCCGGGCGCTATCAGATGTTCTGGCGCGTGATCACCAATGGCGTCATTCCCGGTTTGTTCACCCTGCTGCTGTGTATCGGGTTGTATCGCCTGCTGGTGGTGCCCCTCAATCAATTGCGGGAGCAGGCCAACGCCTGGCGTGCCGACCAACTGGGCGTGCGCCTGTCACGGCGAACCACCAACCGCTCCGATGAACTGGGCGAGTTGGGCCGCGCGTTCGATCACATGTCCGAACGCCTGCAAAGCACCGTGGCCCTGCAACAACAACTGCTACGCGATCTGTCCCATGAATTGCGCACGCCCTTGAGCCGTTTGCGCGTGGCCAGCGAAGGCGAGCAGAACCTGGCACAACTGCGCGAGCGCATCGGCCGCGAAGTCGATGGCATGCAGCGCCTGGTCGAGGACACGCTGCAACTGGCCTGGCTCGATACCGAGCGCGCGCCGTTGCCTGACGAAGCGATTCAGGTTCAGGCCCTATGGGAAATGCTCACGGAAAACGCCTGCTACGAAAGCGCCTGCCCCTCGGGCCGCTTGCAATGCCGGGTGGACGCGTCCTGCTGGGTGCGCGGCAACCTCAACACCCTGGCACAGGCGTTGGAAAACATCCTGCGCAACGCCATTCGTCACTCCCCGACGGATGGCATCGTGCGCCTGGATGGCCGCCGGGAGGGTGACTTCTGGCATTTGTGGCTGGAAGACGAGGGCGGTGGGGTGGATGAAGAAGACCTGGAGCGGATCTTCTCGCCGTTCATTCGCCTGGACGGCTCACGCCCGGGCAACGGTGGCTTCGGCCTGGGCCTGAGCATCGCGCGCAACGCGGTGCAACGCCAGGGTGGACAACTCTGGGCTGAGAACACCGGCACCGGATTGCGCCTGAACATACGCCTGTTGGCCGAAGACGACGCCCCTGTAGGAGCGAGCACGCTCGCGATGAACCCGAGAGCGCCGCTGGGCGCCTGACACACGCGCTCCCACAGGAAATGAATCGCTTATTCCCATAAGCCATAAGCACCACACTTTGCGTGATATGGCCTGCCCACGTTTGCCGGTATGATAGGCGCCCCCGCAGTCTGGATTGCGAATACGCCATGACCTTGCAGTACCCAACCATCGCCGATTGCGTCGGCAACACTCCGCTGGTTCGTTTGCAGCGCCTGCCTGGCGCCACCAGCAACACCCTATTGCTCAAGCTTGAAGGGAATAACCCGGCGGGTTCGGTCAAGGACCGTCCGGCGCTGTCGATGATCACTCGTGCCGAGTTGCGCGGGCAGATCCACGTCGGCGATACGCTGATCGAAGCGACGTCGGGCAACACCGGGATCGCCCTGGCGATGGCCGCCGCGATCAAGGGTTACAAGATGATCCTGATCATGCCAGACAACTCCAGCGCCGAACGCAAGGCTGCCATGACCGCCTACGGCGCCGAGCTGATCCTGGTCACCCAGGAAGAAGGCATGGAAGGTGCCCGCGATCTCGCCCAACGCATGGAGGCCGAAGGCCGTGGCAAGGTGCTGGACCAGTTCGCCAACGGTGACAACCCCGAGGCGCACTACACCACCACCGGCCCGGAAATCTGGCGGCAGACCCAGGGCACCATCACGCACTTCGTCAGCTCCATGGGCACGACCGGCACCATCATGGGCACCTCGCGCTATTTGAAAGAGCAGAACGATAACGTGCAGATCATCGGTTTGCAGCCGATGGAAGGCGCGTCGATTCCCGGCATCCGCCGCTGGCCGCAGGAGTACCTGCCCAGGATCTACCAGGCTGACCGCGTGGATCGCATCATCGACATGGCGCAAAGCGAAGCCGAGGACGTGACCCGTCGCCTGGCCCGCGAAGAAGGCATCTTCTGTGGCGTGTCCTCGGGCGGTGCCGTGGCCGGCATGCTGCGCCTGTCCAAAGAAGTTGAAAACGCGGTGATCGTCGCGATCATCTGCGACCGTGGCGACCGTTACCTGTCCACCGGCATTTTCGACGCGCCCAACTGATGGCCAAGCATGAGAAAGGCCTGCGCTTCCAGCCCACCGGTGGCACCAAGGCGCCGCAGGTTCCGACCGGCAAGAAGCAGCGCTTGAGCATCGAGCGCCTTGCCAGTGACGGTCGCGGCATCGCATTTTTCGAAGGTCGTACCTGGTTTGTGCTTGGCGCACTGGCCGGGGAAGAAGTCGAGGCCCGAGTGTTGGGTGCCCACGGCAAAGTGGTCGAGGCGCGTACCGAGCGGGTGTTCACCGCCAGCGAGCTGCGGCGTCCGGCACCGTGCAAACACGCCGGTCGTTGCGGCGGTTGCAGTGTCCAGCATTTGCCGCACGATGAACAACTTGCCCTGAAACAGCGCATGCTCGCGGAGCAATTGTCCAGGGTTGCAGGCGTCGAGCCTGAAGAATGGGCTGCGCCATTGACCGGTGCGGAGTTTGCTTATCGCCGACGCGCCCGCGTGGCGGTGCGTTGGGATCTCAAGGCGAAAAAGCTCGAGGTGGGGTTCCGTGCGGCGGGCAGTCAGGACATCGTCTCCATCGACGAATGCCCGGTGCTGGTACAGCCCTTGCAACCGATCATGACGCGTCTGCCGGAGATGTTACGTCGCTTGAGCAAACCGCAGGCTCTTGGGCATGTGGAGTTGTTCAGCGGAACGAAGCTGGCGGTGTTGCTGCGCCACATGGCGCCGTTGTCTGATGCCGACCTGACCGTCCTCAAGGATTTCTGCGCGTTCCATGAGGCGCAATTGTGGCTGCATGGCGAGGGCCAACCACACCCGGTCGACGGCGATCAGAGCCTGGGCTTCCGCCTCGAACAGTGGGATCTGGAACTGGCTTACCGGCCGGGCGATTTCGTCCAGGTCAACGCCGCGGTCAACGAAACGATGGTCGCCCAGGCGCTGCAGTGGTTGAAACCGACAGCAGATGAGCGTGTTCTCGATCTATTCTGTGGTTTGGGCAACTTCGCCTTGCCGCTCGCGAAGGTCGTTCGCGAAGTGGTGGCGGTCGAGGGTGTGCAGGCGATGGTCGATCGGGCTGCCGCGAACGCCGCGAGCAACAATCTGCATAATGCGACGTTTTTTCAGGCCGATTTATCCCAGCCTTTGACCGATGCCGAATGGGCGCGCGAAGGCTTTTGTGCGGTACTCTTGGATCCACCGCGAGACGGCGCTTTCGAGGTGGTACGCAAACTCAGGACACTGGGCGCCGAACGGTTGGTGTATGTGTCGTGCAACCCTGCAACTCTGGCGCGCGACACGGTCGAATTGATCAAGCAGGGCTACCGGTTAAAACGTGCCGGGATTCTCGATATGTTTCCTCAGACGGCACATGTCGAGGCCATGGCGTTATTTGAAGCGAGCTAGGACGGCTCGTCTGGTCCGACTGACCCGCCCGTGCAGCACTCGTCTCGCCCCGCGAGTGCACCGGCAACGAAGGTCAGCGATTTGACGCATTGAATCTGCGTCGTAGGGAAGGTAAAGCAAGATGGTACAGGTGAGAGCACACCAGCCGATCAACACCGACGGCAGTATCAATCTCGAGGCTTGGCTCGATCATGCGGTCAGTGTCGACATGGCACTGGATCGCGAAGCCTTGAAGGACGCGTGCGAGTTCGCTCGTGCGGCAGAACAACAGGCCAATGCGGCAAAAAACCTGTGGTCCGAAGGGACCTCGAGTTTCAGCACGGGCCTTGAGATCGCCGAGATTCTCGCCGACCTCAAACTCGATCAGGACTCCCTGGTCGCTGCGGTCCTGTACCGCGGCGTCCGCGAAGGGCAGATCCAGCTACCGGCCGTGAGCCAGCGCTTTGGTCCGGTGGTGGCCAAACTGATCGACGGCGTGCTGCGCATGGCGGCGATCAGCGACAGCCTGAGTCCGCGTAAATCCATGGTGATGGGCACTCAGGGGCAGGTGGAAAACCTGCGCAAGATGCTCGTGGCCATGGTCGACGACGTGCGTGTTGCCTTGATCAAACTGGCTGAACGCACTTGCGCGATCCGTGCGGTAAAAACCGCCGATGACGAGAAGCGCAATCGCGTTGCCCGTGAAGTTTTCGACATCTATGCACCGCTGGCGCACCGCCTGGGTATCGGTCATATCAAGTGGGAACTGGAGGATCTGTCCTTCCGTTACCTCGAGCCCGACCAGTACAAGCAAATTGCCAAGCTGCTGCACGAGCGGCGCCTGGATCGCGAGCGCTTCATCAGCGACGTGATGTGCCAGCTAAAGAGCGAGTTGCAGGCCACCGGTGTCGAAGCCGACATCAGTGGGCGGGCCAAGCACATCTATTCCATCTGGCGCAAAATGCAGCGCAAGGGCCTGGAGTTCAGCCAGATCTACGACGTGCGCGCGGTCCGTGTGCTGGTGCCGGAAATGCGCGACTGCTATACCGCGCTGGGGATCGTCCACACGCTGTGGCGACACATCCCGAAAGAATTTGACGACTACATCGCCAACCCGAAAGAGAACGGCTACCGCTCGCTGCACACCGCTGTGATCGGTCCTGAAGGCAAGGTGCTGGAAGTGCAGATCCGCACTCATGCCATGCACGAAGAAGCCGAGCTGGGCGTTTGCGCGCACTGGCGCTACAAGGGCACCGATGTCAAACCCAGCTCCAACCACTACGAAGAAAAAATCTCCTGGCTGCGTCAGGTGCTCGAGTGGCACGAAGAGCTTGGCGATATCGGCGGCCTCGCCGAACAACTGCGCGTCGATATCGAGCCGGACCGGGTCTACATCTTTACCCCGGACGGTCACGCCATCGACTTGCCCAAGGGGGCAACGCCGTTGGACTTTGCCTATCGCGTGCACACCGAAATCGGCCATAACTGCCGTGGCGCGAAGATCAACGGGCGCATCGTACCGCTCAACTACAGCCTGCAAACCGGCGAGCAGGTCGAGATCATCACCAGCAAGCACGGCACGCCAAGCCGCGACTGGCTGAACCCGAACCTGGGTTACGTGACCACGTCCCGAGCGCGGGCGAAGATCGTCCACTGGTTCAAGTTGCAGGCGCGTGACCAGAACGTTGCCGCCGGTAAAACCCTGCTGGAGCGCGAGCTTAATCGCCTCGGCCTGCCGGCGGTGGATTTCGAGAAACTGGCCGACAAGGCCAACATGAAAACCGCCGAGGACATGTTTGCCGCGCTCGGTGCTGGCGATTTGCGTCTGGCGCAACTCGTGAACCTGGCGCAGCAACTGGTCGAGCCGGAGCGCGGCAACGAACAGCTGGAGCTGATCCCACGCAAGGCCACCGGCTACAAGCCGGGCAAGCGCGGCGACATTCAGATCCAGGGCGTCGGCAACCTGATGACGCAAATGGCCGGCTGCTGCCAGCCACTGCCGGGGGACGCCATCGTCGGCTACATCACCCAGGGCCGTGGTGTCAGCATCCACCGTCAGGACTGCGCCTCGGTGTTGCAATTGGCCGGTCGCGAACCGGAGCGGATTATCCAGGTCAGTTGGGGCCCGGTGCCGGTGCTCACCTACCCGGTGGACATCATCATCCGTGCCTACGATCGTTCCGGTCTGCTGCGTGACGTCTCCCAGGTGCTGCTCAACGAACGGATCAACGTGCTGGCGGTCAACACGCGCTCGAACAAGGAGGACAACACCGCACTGATGTCCCTGACCATCGAGATTCCAGGCCTGGATGCACTGGGGCGGTTGCTGGGCAGGATTTCACAGTTGCCGAACATCATCGAGACGCGGCGTAACCGAACCCCATGAGACCATGAGACCCACTGTAGGAGCGAGCTTGTTCGCGATAGCGGTGTGTCAGGCAATCAAATACTGCTGACACGCCCTCATCGCGAGCAAGTCGAATCGTCGCACCGTCGCCCCTACAGGTTCAGATGTGGTGAGAGTGAATGATGTACAGCCTTGAAGACCTGCTGCACCTGATGAGCCGTCTGCGCGATCCGCAGTTCGGCTGTCCCTGGGACATCAAGCAAACCTACGCCACCATCGTCCCGCATACGCTTGAGGAAGCCTACGAGGTGGCCGACGCCATCGAGCGAGGTGACTTCGATCACTTGCAGGGCGAGCTGGGTGATTTGCTGTTCCAGGTGGTTTATTACAGCCAACTGGCACGTGAAGAAGGGCGCTTCGAATTTGCCGGCGTCATCGACAGCATCACGCGCAAGCTGATCCGCCGTCACCCGCACGTATTCCCCACGGGCGATTTGTACGCACCGCTGGATGTTCCGCGCCTGAGCGAGGAACAGGTCAAGCAGCGCTGGGAAGCGATCAAGGCCGAGGAGCGCGCCGAGAAATCCGAGGCGCCTGAGCAATTGTCGTTGCTCGATGACGTGCCTGCCGCGTTGCCGGCATTGTCCCGTTCGGCCAAGCTGCAAAAGCGTGCGGGGCAGGTGGGTTTCGATTGGCCCGATGCCTTGCCGGTGGTGGACAAGGTGCGTGAAGAACTCGACGAAATCCTCGAAGCGATGGCCGCTGACGACCCCTCGGCGATTGCCGATGAAGTCGGTGATCTGCTTTTTTCGGTGGTCAATCTGGCGCGTCATTTGAAAGTCGATCCGGAAACTGCGCTGCGTGGCGCCAACGGAAAGTTCGAAAGACGCTTCCGTTTTATCGAACAGGCATTGCGCGACACCCACCGACCCATGGAAGATTGCACCCTCGAAGAGTTGGACGCCCTGTGGGGCGAAGCCAAACGCCAGGAAAAGAATTTACCCAGCTGCGGTTGAGCAGCGGCCCAAGCGAGAAACAAGCACCATGAGCATTTCCCTTCGCGACCAGTTGCTCAAAGCAGGGCTGGTCAACCAAAAGCAGGCCAAGCAGGTCGGCAAAGAGAAGCAGAAGCAGCAACGTCTGGCCCACAAGGGGCAGATTGAACTCGATGACTCCCAGCAGCGTGCCGCCCAGGAAGCCAAGGCCGAGAAGGTCAAGCGCGACCAGGAACTCAATCGCCAGCAGCAGGAGAAAGCCGAAGCCAAGGCCCGTGTCGCACAGATCAAGCAACTGATCGAAGCCACGCGCCTGCCAAAGCTGACCACTGAGGATTACTACAACTTCGTCGACGACAAGAAGGTCAAGCGCCTGTCCGTCAATACGCTGATGCGCAACAAGCTCAGCAACGGTTCGCTGGCCATCGTGCACCATGGCGGCGGTTACGAAGTGATCCCCCGTGAAGCGGCCCTGAAGATCCAGGAGCGCGACCCGCAGCGCATCGTGCAGCTGAATGTGCAGACCGAAGAAGCGGCGGCTGAGGACGATCCGTACGCAGCCTTCCAGATCCCTGACGATCTGATGTGGTAAGCCTGCTTGCATAACGACAAACCCCGCTCATGGCGGGGTTTGTCGTTTTTAATGCTGTGGTTTCATGCGGAGCGTAGCTCGCGTTGCCGCTCTTGTATTTCCAGTTCGGCCTTGTAGTTGTGGGCGTCGATTTCGTTATGAAACATCCCGACCAGCAAGTCTTGTTGATGCACGTCCCAGATCCGGATACCGGCGGCTACGCCTTCATGGGACATGTGTGAATCGTCGCGTTCAGTTACTTTTACAGTCATCTGCTAGCTCCAATTTCTGTGATCTGCAGCAAGGCGTGTGCAGGACTCAGTTATAGGATTTGTTAGCCGGCTAAGTAAACGCGCGAAATCGGTAAAGATTCATTGCGAAATTCGCAACAGTGCTACAGCCCGCAAAATCCGCGACATTCGGTCGCAGGGCGTTTGGTTGCATGACAAATGCTTCATCTTGAACAGGTGATTACGCCCCCCTGTAGGAGCGAGCATGCTCGCGATGGTAGCCCAGTCACCGCGGGCATTCAGGCAGCCAGCGTTATCGTTGACGACCATCGCGAGCATGCTCGCTCCTACAGAGGAGGGGGTAGGCAAAAAAAACGCCCCGAACCAGTCGGGGCGTTTTCAGGTACGGCGCAGCAGAAGGGGATTACTTGCCTTCCCAGCGCTTGAGTACCAGCGTCGCGTTGGTGCCACCGAAACCGAAGCTGTTGCTCATCACGGTGTCGATCTTGGCGTTTTCGCGAGTCTTGGTCAGCACTGGCAGGTCAGCCACTTCCGGGTCCAGCTCGTCGATGTTGGCGGAGCCGGCAATGAAGTTGCCTTCCATCATCAGCATGCAGTAGATCGCTTCATGAACACCGGCGGCGCCCAGGGAGTGACCGGACAGGCTCTTGGTGGAGCTGATGGCCGGTGCCTTGTCGCCAAACACTTCACGTACACCTTTCATTTCCGCGACGTCGCCGACCGGGGTCGAGGTGCCGTGGGTGTTCAGGTAGTCGATCGGGGTATCGACGGTGGACAGCGCCTGCTGCATGCAGCGGATCGCACCTTCACCACTTGGGGCAACCATGTCGTAGCCGTCGGACGTCGCGCCGTAGCCAACGATTTCCGCGTAGATCTTCGCGCCACGAGCCAGGGCGTGTTCCAGTTCCTCGACTACCACCATGCCGCCACCGCCAGCGATGACAAAACCATCACGGTCGGCGTCGTAGGCGCGGGAGGCTTGTGCCGGGGTGTCGTTGCGCTTGCTGGACAGGGCGCCCATGGCGTCGAACAGGAACGACTGGCTCCAGTGTTCTTCTTCACCGCCGCCGGCGAACACGATGTCCTGCTTGCCCATCTGGATCTGTTCCATGGCGGTACCGATGCAGTGAGCACTGGTGGCGCAGGCAGAAGCGATGGAGTAGTTCAGGCCCTTGATCTTGAATGGCGTCGCCAGGCAGGCCGAAACGGTGCTGCTCATGGTCCGCGTTACGCGGTATGGACCAACGCGCTTGACGCCTTTCTCGCGCAGGATGTCCAGCGCTTCCATCTGGTTCAGCGTGGACGCGCCACCGGAACCGGCGATCAGGCCGGTACGCGGGTTGGACACTTGCTCTTCGGTCAGGCCGGAGTCGGTGATGGCGTCTTTCATGGCCAGATAGGCATAAGCCGCCGCGTGGCCGACGAAACGATAGATCTTGCGATCGATCAGTTCTTCGAGGTTGAGGTCGATGGAGCCGGAAACCTGGCTACGCAGACCCATTTCGGCATATTCCGGGTTGAACCGGATGCCAGGGCGACTTGCACGCAGGTTAGCGGAGACGGTCTCTTTGTCATTGCCCAGGCACGAAACGATGCCCAGACCAGTGATAACGACGCGGCGCATGCGGATAACCCTTAGAAGTTGTCAGTGGAGGTGAAAACGCCGACCCGGAGGCCTTCGGCGGTGTAGATCTCGCGACCGTCGACAGTGACCGAACCGTCGGCGATGGCCAGGTTCAGCTTGCCCTTGAGGACGCGCTTGATATGAATGTTATAGGTGACTTTCTTGGCGGTTGGCAGCACCTGACCGAAGAACTTCACTTCGCCCGAACCCAGCGCGCGGCCACGGCCCGGCAGGCCTTGCCAGCCGAGGAAGAAACCAACCAGCTGCCACATGGCATCGAGGCCCAGGCAACCTGGCATCACCGGGTCACCTTCGAAGTGACAGGCGAAGAACCACAGGTCCGGATTGATATCCAGCTCGGCGACCAATTCACCTTTGCCGTACTTGCCACCCTCTTCGCTGATCAGGGTGATGCGATCAACCATCAGCATGTTAGGGGCGGGCAGTTGCGCGTTACCTGGGCCGAACAGCTCACCGCGACTGCAGCGCAGCAGGTCTTCCCGGGTAAAGGCGTTTTGTTTGGTCATGCGAGCTCCTCAATAATCCCATGCGGCAGGTGGGGCAAATCTTCCCGGCCGATCGAAGCGTTCATGCCTCGAGTCGGCAGCCTACTCATAGACTATTGCGTTGTAGTGAAAGTCACAGCACCAAGGACATGAAAGTACACTTGTGCACTGAAATTATTATTCAAGCCCCTTTTCGAGGCTATTCGGGTGCCTAAGACTGCCGCAATTTCGCCTTTCACGCCAGTCACAGATGCTCGAAAGGCCTGTATCACTGCACCCATCGTTGGAGAATCTGCTGCAAATCCGTACGTTTGAACGGCTTGGCCAGATAATCGTTCATTCCCGCCGACAGGCAGGTTTCGCGGTCGCCCTGCAGGGCATTGGCGGTCAGTGCAATGATCGGTACGTCGCTGCAACCGGGTAACTGGCGAATCTGTCGAGTGGCTTCGTAGCCATCGATGATCGGCAGTCGGCAGTCCATCAGGATCGCTTCGAAAATCAGGCTTTCGGCACTGCGTACCGCTTGAGCGCCATCGGTGGCGACGCTGACGGTAAAGCCCAGGCTGCGTAGCATGGCCTCGATCACGGTCTGGTTGACCGGGTTGTCTTCGACCAACAGCACATTGCGGCCCGCACCGTCGCTGTTACCCGCAGGTACCCGAGGCGCCAGTACGGGCAACGGCTGTTTATGGCGCGCCAGTGGAATCTCAAGGGTGAAGGCCGAGCCGCGTCCTTCCTCACTCTGGGCACGCAGCGTACCGCCCATGCGTTCGGCGAGCGTGCGGGCGATTGGCAGGCCCAGGCCAGTGCCGCCGTATCGCCTGGATATGGAACTGTCGGCTTGCTGGAAGGCGTTGAACATCGACTCCAGACTCTCGGCCGGAATACCGATGCCGCTATCGCGTACGGTGCATGTAAACCAGAACAGTTCGTGGTCCAGCGCCTGCCATTGCGCTTCAATGCTCACGCGGCCCTGCTCGGTGAATTTCAGCGCGTTGCCGACCAGATTCACCAGGATCTGGCGGATTCGTGTCGGATCGCCCTGAACCTGCAGGGCGTGCATGTCTTCGGGAATTTGCAGCGCCAAATGGAGCCCCCGCTGCGCCGCGCTGTGCTGGAACGATTGGGCGCAGCTACCGATCAGGTCTGCCAGGTTGAACGCAATGTGTTCCAGTTCCAGTTCAGAGCGTTCGATGCGCGAGAAGTCGAGTATATCGTTGATGACTTTGAGCAGGTGTTCGGTGGACTCCGAAGCCAACGCCGCGTACTCGACCTGTTCCTCGGTCATCTCGGTGGTCTCCAGCAGTTGCAACATGCCCAGCACGCCATTCATCGGTGTGCGCAGTTCGTGGCTCATCATCGCCAGGAAATCGGATTTGGCATTGTTGGCCTTCTCTGCCTCCTCGCGGGTCTGGATCAGTTGTGCCATGGCCTGGTGCTGTTCGCGGCTGGCCTGTTCGAGGCCGCTGGCCAGGTTATTGATGTGCTGCGACAGCGCGCCGAGTTCGGTGTCGTCGACAATCGGCAATGGAGTCGTGTAGTCGCCGCCCTGTATGGCCTTGACGGCGTTGCCAATGTCACGGATCGGCTGCGACAGGCTGCCAGCCAGGCGCCGGGCGATGAGGTAGGTGAACAGCAGGGCGAACAGCGCGAGGATGCCGGCCTTGAACAGGATTTCCTGTTGGCGTTTGCTGAAGGCATCGTTGGACAGCCCGACGATCACCCTGCCCAGGTAATCTTCGGCAGGCGCTGCGTTGGCCACCTTGCTGCCGGGGAAAAAGTCGTTGTGCAGCGCGATCCGTTGCAGCCGAACCGGTGCCTGAAACACTTCGACCTGCTGCGAGCGGCTATGGGATTCCGAGGGATGTTCGACGTACACCAGAATCCGGTTGGCGCTGTCCTGGACTTCCAAAAAGCGAACGTTCGGTGTGGCCAGGGTGGCTTTGAGCAGGCTATCGAGGACTTCGTTATTGCCGGATATCACCCCGTATTCCGCCGCCGGCGCCAACTGGTTGGCAATCAGTTGGCCGGTGTGGTTAAGCTCCTGGCGCAGATCCTGGATGCGCACGAAGGTGAAAAAGCTGATCAATAGCAAGGTGAGCAGCAGCGCCGGGCCGAGGCTGATGATTTGCGTGCGGGTGTTGATGTCCCAGCGACGACGGAAAGTCATGGGCGGCTTTCTCCTGCGGCCAACTGTGTTGCGACCCGGGCTTCATCGATCTGTTCAATACCTAATGAACGAGCCACTTGTGGGTTACTCAATACTTTGAAGTGATTGGCATAATGCGCGCGCGGCCAACTGTCCGTCGGGCGGTCGAGCAGTTCGTCGAGAACCGTCAGCCAGTCGCTCTGGTCGCTGTAACTGCTGGCCAGGCTGCCGGCCCTGACGAAAGCGGCGCTGGGACCGATCAAGGCGGTCTGGCGCGAGTAACTGCTGAGCAACAGGTTTTTCGCGGTTCTTGAGTTGTACAGGTCGGGATCCTCCAGGCCCAGCAACACGTCGCTGTTCTTCAGCAAGGCCTGTAAAGGGCGGCTGTCATGGGAATTGTCCCAGCGCTGGGTGACGATCTCCAGGTCCAGCTTCCTGGCGGCCAGACGCAGTTCATTGAGAAGAAATTCGCTATGACGGTCGTAAAGTACGCCGACTCGCCTGGCCTGGGGCAACAGGATACGGGTCAGATGCAGTTGTCGATCCAGCGGCGGATCGCTCCAAAGCAGGGTCAACCATGGGGGCAGCGTGGCTCCCAGTCGTTCGCGGGCTTGCAGGCGGCTGATGCGCAGCGCCAGCGTTGCGGGTCCTCGGGGGTCTTGCAGGCGCCAGTCGAGGCTCGGCAGGTCGAGCAGGATCAATCGGGTTTTCCTGGGTAACTGGCTCGGTGCCGGCAACTGGCTGAGCGGTTGAAAATGTACGGTGTCGGTGGGGCGCAGTTCGCCCAGGGCCGTGGCGAAGGCCTGCATGCCCGGACTGTCTTCGGCACCCGTCAGTAAAATATCCTCGGCGCGGGCGGACAGGCTCCCCAGCCAAGCGACCAGTGCCAGACACAACCCGGCCAGCAGGCGGCCAAGGGTGGGCATCGTCCGTGACAGGCGCGGCGGCATCTAGAACACCAGCTCCGCACTGAAGTACATGACCCGCTGCTGGTCATAACGGTTGTCGACGAAGGTGGTGGGCTGATGATCGAGGCGTTGCTGGAGCACGCCGGCCAGCTCCAGCGTGGCCTTGCCCAAGCCTATGCGTTTGGCGATGCGTGTATCGACCCGTTCAAAGCGATAGCCGTTGAGGGCGTCATCACCATAGTAGAAGAGCGCGCTGTTCCAGCCCTGGCCCCAGTTGCGCAACCAGCCAGCGGAACCACTGTTGCGGGCGGTCTGTCGGGCGTCCAGCGGGTTGCTTGACCGGGCATCGACATAGGCGTAGGTCAGGCGCAACCGGTCGGCACTGCCCAGGCGCCAGTCGACCTGGGTTTCCGCCCCGGTGAAACGCGAGCTGTTGGCGTTGCTGGCGATGTACTGGTTATTGCGCAAGGGCTCGCTGATCATGCCGGTGATCTCGTCGTGGAACGCCTTCACGTCCACGGCCAGTCCCCACTCGGAGAAATAGCCGTTGTAGCCCACTTCCCTGGAACGCATGCGTTCCTTGTCGAGGTCCCCGGGGCCGCGGGTCCTGACGAAATAACGCGCACTGCTCTGACCGAAGGCCGCAGGTTGCAGGTTGGTGACCCGGTAGCTCCAGTTGACATTGTTCTCGAACATGTCCGGCGAACGGATCGCTTCCGAGTACACCGCGCGCAGGCCATGGCGAGGATTGATCAGGTAGTTGACCGCCATTCGCGGAGTCAACGAGCTGCCAGTCAACCGGGTGTCCTCGAACATCGCGCCACCCTGCAACAGCCAGTGCTCGGTTGCCCGCCACTCGAGATGGCCAAAGGTACGCCAGGTGGTGTCATCGAACTTGCCATTGAAGTACGTCTCGGAGTCGGCCCGGTCGTAACGATAGTTCATGCCGCTGACCAGTCGCAGGCTGTCGGACAGGCTGAGGGTGTCCTGTAATTCAAGGTCGTACCGCGACTCGCGGATGCTCTGGTCAATGTCGCCGCACAGGCTTTGCCCGGCACCGGCGCGCCACTGGTCCAGCACCTGGTTGGCCAGCGTCTGTTGCGCCGCCGTGCCGGTCGGGGCGCCGGGACCCAGGTATTGGGTGATGTTGCGCGCCAGTCGCTCGGTGTAATTGGGGTTGAGCTGCCAGAGTTCGGTCAATTCGGGACTGAAGGAGATTTCGGCGTCGCAGGCCCGCCACGTCTGCTGGCGATCCCAGTGCTGGGCCGAACCCTGGATATAAAGGCTGTGTTCAGGATTGATGTCCAGGTTCCAGCGCAACGAGCCGGCATAGTCTTTGGCGTTCACGTCGGAATTGTTGCCGGCGGCGGTAATCCCCGAGAACACCGGCCGGTAGGTGTATGGCCGCTGATTACTGCCTTCCTTGGCATTGAATTGCCAGTCCAGGCTTTGCCACTCGTCGAGCGCCTGGCTGATGGCAAGGTTGATGCGGTTCAGGCGTCGGCTGTCACGGTAATCGGCGCCATGACGGTCCGAATCGAAGCCGTCGTCCTGCTGGCCGGACATCGACAGGCGCAGGTCACCAGTGTCCCAGCCGACGCCCTGGCTGGCGTAGAAGTCGTCGATGCCGCGCTGACCGCGGGTGACCTTCAATCGCGTGCCGAAACTGTCAGCCGGGTGGCGGGTGATGATGTTGACCACCGCCATCAGCGCATTGGCGCCATAGCTGACGGTGTTCGGGCCGCGGAAGACTTCGATGCGCTCAATGTCCTCCATGGCCACGGGAATATCACTCCAGTCCACCGTGGCCAGGCCGGCGCGGTACACCGAGCGACCGTCGATCAGCACCTGCAGACGCCGCGCATCGCTGGCGTTGGTGCCGTGATAATTCACGGCGGGCTGATTGCCGGTGATGTTGCCGACCATCATGCCCGGCACCAGGCGCAAGAGTTCGCTGATGTCCCGGGCGCCGCTGCTGTCGATCAGTTCACTGTCAATCACCGTCATGCTGCCGGGCACTGCGGCGGGCGACTGTTTCAGGCGCGTGGCCGTCAGCACCTGTGGCAGTTGCTCGCTGTCGGTGAACAGGTCGTCAGCGAGCAACGGCGGGCTGAGGAGCAGCGCCAGGACCAGCGGCGAGCGAGTTGAAGCAGAGCCAAACGACACGACACATCCTTGATAGCGAATCACTGGCGCGCATGTTAACCGAGCCCATCGACTTTTCCAGTCACGATGACCGCATTTTCCTCGTCATTATTGGTCATCTTCATACAAGTGCCGGTATTTGATGCGGGGGCTGTCCGTCACTGGGCCGCTCCGTATAATGCCGGCATCGCCACTGGTATGGATTAACGGATTGCATATGACTGAACAGCGCCCGATTGCGGTTCTGGGAGGCGGAAGTTTTGGTACCGCCGTGGCTAATCTGCTGGCCGAGAACGGGCACCAGGTTAGCCTGTGGATGCGTGATCCCGCACAGGCCGAAGCCATTGCGGTCAATCGCGAGAACCCGCGCTACCTCAAGGGCATCAAGGTGCTTGCTGCCGTGGAGCCCACCACGGACCTGCTGGCGACGCTTGCGGCGTGTGAGCTGTGTTTCGTTGCGCTGCCTTCCAGCGCGCTGCGGTCGGTGCTGGCCCCTCACGCGCAGCTGCTGAGCGGCAAGATGCTGGTGAGCCTGACCAAGGGAATCGAAGCCCACACATTCAAGCTGATGAGCGAGATCCTCGAAGAGATCGCTCCCCAGGCGCGCATAGGTGTGTTGTCCGGGCCAAACCTGGCCCGGGAAGTCGCCGAGCACGCGTTGACCGCCACCGTGGTCGCCAGCGAAGACGAAGCGCTCTGCCAGCAGGTTCAGGCTGCGCTGCACGGTCGTACCTTTCGCGTGTATGCCAGCGCCGACCGTTTTGGCGTGGAACTGGGCGGGGCGTTGAAAAACGTCTATGCGATCATCGCTGGCATGGCAGTGGCACTGGGCATGGGCGAAAACACCAAAAGCATGCTGATCACTCGTGCACTGGCGGAAATGACCCGTTTCGCAGTGAATCAGGGTGCCAACCCGATGACATTCCTCGGGCTTGCGGGGGTCGGTGATCTCATCGTGACCTGCTCTTCGCCCAAGAGCCGCAACTATCAGGTCGGTTTTGCACTGGGCCAGGGCTTGAGCCTGGAAGACGCCGTGGCGCGCCTGGGCGAAGTGGCCGAAGGTGTAAACACGCTCAAAGTGCTCAAGGCCAAGGCCCAGGAAGTCGGCGTATATATGCCGCTGGTCGCCGGGCTGCACGCGATCCTGTTCGAAGGGCGCACGCTCAGTCAGGTGATTGAACTGCTGATGCGCGGCGAACCCAAAACTGATGTCGATTTCATTTCCACCAGTGGTTTCAACTGATCACGCTATAGACAAGGGCAGGGCATTGCACATGAGCGAACCGAAAGTAGAAGACCAGTACGAGTCCATCCTTCTGCGGGTGTTGTGGATGATCGTTTTCCTGCTGGTGTGGCAGGTGGCGCAGTTCATGCTCGGCGCCGTGGTGCTGGTGCAGCTGGTCTATCGTTTGTTTTATGGCGCTCCGAGCGCCAGCCTGATGAATTTCGGCGACAGCCTGAGCCAGTTCCTGGCCCAGATCGGTCGATTCGGCACGTTCCACAGCGACCAGAAACCCTGGCCGTTCGCCGACTGGCCGGCGCTGCGCACCCCGGAAGGTGAAGCTGCGCACGTCGTGGCGCCGGCGCCGCATCCGGCCCGAGATGAGGAACCCAAGCTATGAAACTCTGGGTATTGCGTCATGGTGAAGCCGAGCCTTACGGCAAACGTCCGGACTCCGAAAGGGCACTGACGGCCCACGGTCGGGAAGAGGTGTTACGCTCAGCGGCCGAGTTGATGGGGCGTCCCATCACGGCCATTTATGCCAGTCCTTACCTGCGTGCACAGCAAACCGCCGAGATCATGCGCACGGCCCTGGGTTTCGCACCGGACATCCGCACTGTGGAATGGCTGACCCCAGACAACCGCCCGCAAGCGGTTGCCGAACAATTGGTCTCGGTGGACCACGCGTTGCTGGTCAGCCACAACCCGCTGGTGGGTAATTTGCTGGGTTACCTGCAACACGGCCACGTGCAAGAACCCGAAGCGGTCAAGACCGCGGGCCTGGCCGAACTGGAGGGCGATCTCCCGGTGGCCGGGGCGATGAAGCTGAATGGTATCAAGCACCCGTAGATGCGGTGATATGTATCTTTTTGTGAAGTAATCAACCAAGCAACCGCTTGGTTGGCTACGCTTGCTCCAGACCAAAAACAAAGGAGCGAGTCGCATGTCTGCTGCTTTTCGTTTGCCGCTGGACGTCTTCTACGAGCGTGAAGCCCGTCATCCCCGTCAGCGCTACCTGGTTCAGCCAGTGGGCGGCGGCCAGGTCGAAACCCTGACCTGGGCAGACGTCGGTCATCAAGCCCGGTGCGCGGCGCACTGGTTGCGGGCCCGCGAATTGCCGCAGGGCAGCCACATCGCTCTGATCTCGAAAAACTGCGCCCACTGGATCATCGCTGACCTGGCGATCTGGATGGCCGGGCATGTGTCGGTGCCGTTGTACCCCAACCTCACCGCCGATTCCGTCGCGCAAGTGCTGCAACACTCCGAGGCGGCCCTGGCGTTCATCGGCAAGCTCGATGACTGGCCCGCCATGTCCCGTGGAGTCAGCCCAGATCTGCCCACCATCAGCCTGCCGCTGCACCCGCCGGGCAGCTTCAGTTACAGTTGGGAAGACCTGCAAGCCTGCTCGCCGATCCTGGACAATCCGATGCCTGCCGCCGATCGGTTGGCGACCATCATTTACACCTCCGGCACCACGGGTCTGCCCAAGGGTGTCATGCACACCTTTGGCACCCTGGGTTTCGCCACCAGCGGCGGCACCCAGTTGTTCGGTCTCAACGAATCGGATCGACTGCTGTCATACCTTCCGCTCTGCCACGTTGCCGAACGCATGTTCGTCGAACTGGCTTCGATCTACACCGGGCAAACCGTATTTTTTGCCGAGAGCCTGGACACTTTCCTCACCGATATGCAGCGTGCGCGCCCCACGGCATTGTTCGGCGTGCCACGGATCTGGACCAAGTTCCAGATGGGCGTATACGGCAAGATCCCAGCCAAGCGCCTGGATTTGCTCCTGGGTTTGCCTTTCATTGGCAAGCGGGTAGGGCGAAAGGTGCTCGCCGGGCTTGGGCTGGATGCGTTGCGGGTGGCCCTGTCCGGGGCGGCGCCAGTCCCTCAGACCTTGCTGCTGTGGTACCGCAAGCTTGGGTTGGACGTGCTGGAGGTGTATGGCATGACCGAAAGCTGCGGGTATTCCCACATCGGTCGGCCCGGCGAGAACAAGCGAGGCTGGATCGGCAAGCCGTGCCCGAATGTTGAAGTGAAGATCGACGAATCCGGCGAAGTCCTGGTGCGCAGCGGGGCAACCATGCTCGGCTATTTCAAGGAGCCGGAGAAAACCGCCGACACCCTCACCGGGGACGGCTTCCTGCGTACCGGTGACAAGGGTGAGCAGGACGCCGAAGGCAACCTGCGGCTGACCGGGCGGCTGAAGGAAATCTTCAAGACCAGCAAAGGCAAGTACGTAGCACCGGCACCGATTGAAAACCGTCTGGCGGTGCATTCCCGGATTGAGCAGGTGTGTGTGGTCGGCGACGGTCTGATCGCGCCACTGGGGCTGTGCGTGCTGTCGGCTGTCGGGCAACAGGACGCCGTGGGTGCCGCGCGCGCGGGACTGCACTCGAGCCTGGAAAAACTGCTGGAGGAGGTCAACGGCGTTCTCGACAAGCACGAGCGTCTGCATCGCCTGGTGGTGGTCAAGGACAGTTGGGCGGTGGAGAACGGTTTCCTCACGCCGACCCTCAAAATCAAACGCAACGTGATCGAGGCGGCTTACGGTTCGCGTTTTGCAGAATGGAGCGAGCACAGAGATGCGGTGCTGTGGCAGGATTGAGTCACGAACAAAACCAATAAAGGATGCCTGCGATGAGTTTGTGGCGTACCACTCCGAACATCGAGCAATTGAACGCAATTCAGAAGAACACCATTGGCGAAGTGCTGGACATCCGCTTCGAAACCTTCGACGACGAGTCCCTGACTGCCAGCATGGTGATCGACCATCGCACCCACCAGCCTTATGGTTTGCTCCATGGGGGCGCCTCGGTGGTGCTGGCCGAGTCCGTTGGTTCCATGGCGAGCTACCTGTGCATCGACGCCAGCAA
The DNA here is from genome assembly GCF_054668405.1 of Pseudomonas sp. S2_C03. Lineage (NCBI taxonomy): Bacteria > Pseudomonadati > Pseudomonadota > Gammaproteobacteria > Pseudomonadales > Pseudomonadaceae > Pseudomonas > Pseudomonas sp. S2_C03. Next base: position 644,997 of record NZ_CP162766.1, read on the forward strand.
GTTCTACTGCGTGGGCCTGGAAATCAATGCCAACCATTTGCGCGGCCTGCGCAGCGGGCGCGTGACCGCTGTCGCCAAGCCCATCCACATCGGGCGCACCACCCACGTCTGGGACATTCGCCTGACCAGTGACGAGGGCAAGGCCAGTTGCGTGTCACGCCTGACCATGGCGGTGGTGCCACTGGGTGAGAACCCGCGGGCGCGTTGATTGCAAACGGCGGGGTATTCGCCTGACCGGACTGTCATCATTCCTGGCAGTTACGGTCATTGCTGCGGGTCCCTGTCTTGCGGACAATCAACGCCTGTCATTGTTTTTGGACTTCGCCGGTATGTCGCAGCAGGTATTTTTCGCTCACGCCAACGGTTTTCCCTCGGGGACCTACGGCAAGTTGTTCGCGGCGTTGGCGCCCGAGTATCAGGTTGCGCATTTGCCGCAGCACGCCCATGACCCGCGTTTCCCGGCGGATGACAACTGGCATAACCTGGTGGACGAGCTGATTCACCACCTCGAACAACAGGCGCAACCGATTTGGGGGGTGGGGCATTCCTTCGGTGGCGTGCTGCACCTGCATGCGGCGTTGCGTTGCCCTGAGTTGTACCGAGGCGTAGTCATGCTCGACTCGCCAGTGCTCACCCGCGCCGATCAGTGGGTGATCCGGGCGGCCAAGCGTTTTGGCTTCATCGACCGCCTGACACCGGCGGGGCGTACGCTGGGGCGCAAGGAAGAGTTTGCCGACCTCGACAGCGCCCGGCGCTATTTCGCCGGTAAAACCCTGTTCCGCAGTTTCGATCCGGAATGCTTCGACGCCTACCTGCAACACGGTCTGGAACCGGTAGGCGACAAGTTGCGCCTTCGTTTCGATCCCGCCACCGAAATCAGTATCTACCGTGGCGTGCCTCACACCAGCCCTGGCCATACGCGTCACTTGAAGGTGCCGCTGGCGGTAGTGCGTGGGCGTGACAGCCGTGTGGTCATGCGTCATCACGCCAGTTCCGTCGGGCGCCTGCCACAGGGCGAGTCCCTGACCATGCCGGGCGGGCACATGTTTCCCCTCGAGCGGCCACAGGACACCGCCACGCTGCTCAAGGACCTGTTCAGCCGCTGGGGCGGTCGCCAACAACGGGATTGCGCATGAAGCCGGTGGTCGAAGAAGTTCGCCTGAGCCTGCCGCATATCGAACTGGCAGCGCACCTGTTCGGTCCAGAAGACGGTTTGCCGGTCATTGCCCTGCATGGCTGGCTGGACAACGCCAACAGTTTTGCCCGATTGGCGCCCAAGCTCAAAGGGTTGCGCATCGTCGCACTGGACATGGCCGGTCATGGTCATTCCGGGCATCGTCCGGCGGGTGCCGGTTATGCCATGTGGGACTATGCCCACGATGTGTTGCAGGTCGCCGAGCAAATGGGCCTGAAACGGTTTGCGCTGCTGGGGCACTCCATGGGTGCCATCGCTTCGCTGATCATCGCCGGATCGATGCCTGAGCGCGTGACCCATCTTGCCCTGATCGATGGCGTCATCCCGCCGACGGACAAAGGTGAAAACGCCGCCGAGCGCATGGGCATGGCGCTGCAAGCGCAGTTGGACCTGCGGGAGAAACGCAAGCCGATCTACGCCACCCTCGACCGCGCCATCGAAGCGCGCATGAAGGGCCTGGTGGCCGTCAGTCGAGAAGCCGCCGAGCTGCTGGCACAACGGGGCCTGATGCCAGTCTCGGGTGGCTACACCTGGCGAACGGACAATCGCCTGACGCTGCCGTCGCCGCTGCGCCTGACCACCGAGCAGGCGATGGCCTTCGTCCACCGTATCAGTTGCCCAGCGCTGTTGGTTGTCGCGGCCGAAGGCATGCTCGCCAAACACCCCGAGTTGCTGGAGCGTCTACCCTTTAGCCTTGAACAGCTGCCAGGCGGTCATCATTTGCACCTGAATGACGAGTCCGGAGCGGATCTTGTAGCAGACTGTTTCAATCGGTTCTTCGCCATTCCTTGACTTGCGTTCGGCAACTGTCGAGGCTGGTCGGGTTGAATGGGGAGACAACCATGAAAGATCTCTACACCGAGGGTGCCCGGGCGATGCTGATCCGATGACCTTATCCATACGTTCACTCAGCCTGCTGACGTTCTGTAGTTTCAGTTCTCTGTCATTTGCCGCGGATGTTCCGGGCAGTCAGGATTTGCCGATCGTGCCGCGCATGACCGATTCACAGATCGTCGACTATCGGCCCGCGACCGAACTCGAGCGGATCTATCCGATGGGTTCGATTCGCAAGATCAGTGGCCAGTTGCGCTTCGACGGCCAGGTCAGCGCGCGGGGGCATACCACTTCGGTAACCTACGAATTGCCACCGGAGCAAACTTCCAACGCTGCGTTCACCACTGCTCGCGAAGCGTTGCAAAAACAGGATGCGCAGTTGCTGTTCTGGTGCCAGGCCCGCGATTGTGGCGAGAGCAGCTTGTGGGCCAATGAAGTCTTCGGCAACGCCAAGCTCTATGGTTCCGATGAGCAGCAGGCATACCTGCTGTTACGACTGGCGGCGCCCAACGACAACACGCTGGTGGCGCTGTACGGCATCACCCGGGGTAATCGCAAGGCCTACCTGCACGTTGAGCAGTTTGACGCGACTGCGCCGCTGGGGGAATTGCTGCCAACCTCCGCGACCTTGTTGCGTGAGCTCAAAAGCACGGGGGAGCTCGATTTTCCACAGCTGACCGGCGCCCCCGAGGAGACCTGGCTGCGTCTGTTGTCGCGTGGCCTGAATCTGGACACTACCCTGCGGGTGAGCGTGTCCGGGCCGAATGCCGAAGCCTGGCGTCAGGCGCTGATTGGCCAGGGCGTGCGCACGGCGCGCCTTGAAACCGGTAGCGTCGAAGGCTCGGGTCTGCACATGGAGCTGTTGCGATAAGCTGTACCAGGCGGGTGCGCGGGGCGCATTCGCCTATTCTTTTGCAGACTGACTTTTTTCGAGATCCGGATGATCAATAACGATCGGCTGTTGGTGCAGATCCTGCTCCTGGTGCTGTTTGGCGCGAGCCTTTGGGTCATGGCGCCGTTCTGGTCGGCGTTGTTCTGGGGCGCGGTGCTCGCGTTCGCCAGTTGGCCCTTGATGTTGTTGCTGACCCGTTGGCTCAACGGCCGCGAATCCCTGGCGGCGGCAGTGCTGACCCTGGGCTGGATGCTGCTGGTGGCGGTGCCGTTGGTGTGGCTGGGTTTCAACCTGGCGGATCATGTGCGCGACGCCACGGCATTCATCAAGGATGTGCAGATGGAAGGCTTGCCCGAGGCGCCGGACTGGCTGGGGGGCGTTCCGCTGGTGGGCGAGCGGCTGGTGGTGGTCTGGAACAGCATCGACCAGCAAGGTGCGGCATTGCTGGCGTCGCTCAAACCCTATCTGGGGCAGGTCGGCAACTGGTTGCTGGCGCGCAGCGCGCAGATTGGCGGCGGCATTCTGGAGCTGACGCTGAGCATCGTCTTCGTGTTCTTTTTCTATCGCGACGGGCCGCGCCTCGCCGCTTTCGTCCATGGCTTGCTGCAGCGCTTGATCGGTGATCGTGCCGGTTACTACATCGAACTCGTGGCGGGTACTGTGCAGCGGGTGGTGAACGGCGTGATCGGCACGGCCGCAGCCCAGGCAATCCTTGCGTTGATCGGCTTCCTCATCGCCGGCGTGCCGGGCGCGCTGGTGCTCGGTATCGTCACTTTCCTGCTCAGCCTGATTCCCATGGGGCCACCCTTGGTCTGGATTCCGGCGACGGCCTGGCTGGCCTGGAAAGGCGAGTACGGGATGGCGGTGTTCCTGGGCATCTGGGGCACGTTCATCATCAGTGGGGTCGATAACGTGCTCAAGCCTTACCTGATCAGCCGTGGCGGCAACCTGCCGCTGGTGATCGTGTTGCTGGGGGTGTTCGGCGGGTTGATTGCGTTCGGGTTCATCGGCCTTTTCATCGGCCCGACGTTACTGGCGGTGGCGTACAGCCTGTTGAACGATTGGAGCAAGAGCCAGGCAAAACCCTGAAAACGCCTCCCATTGTAGGAGCGAGCTTGCTCGCGATGGAAGATCAGGCAACGCTGGCATTCAGGCGGCCCGCGTCATCGTTGACCTCCATCGCGAACAAGTTCGCTCCTACAGATCCGGTGGTGTCCCTGTAGGAGCGAGCTTGCTCGCGATGGAGGATCAGGCAACGCTGGCATTCAGGCGGCCCGCGTCATCGTTGACGACCATCGCGACGGTTCGACGCCTCGGCAAGCCCGCTCCCACAGGAGAACGCGGACCTCTGTAGAAGCGAGCCTGCTCGCGGTGGTCGTCAGGTCGCCGGGGATTACGTGGCCACGTTGAGGTATTTGCCCACGGTGGCGACGTTGTCGAGCGAATACTGCTTGCTCAGGTTGGCGATCATTTTTTCCAGCGCCTGGGTCACACTCGCTTGATCAGTGGAGCTGTCCGTATCGAGCTGGCTGAACGCGTCTTCACTGGATGCTTGCTGGGGTGGCGGGGTGAGGCTGGCGGCCAGTTCGTCCTTGCTGACGACGCCGTCTTCATTCTTGTCCAGGGCCGAAAAAATCTCGCTGCTGTCGGCGCTGCTGCCGGCACTGGTCAAACCGGTGGTCAACTCGTCATTGCTGATGGCGCCATCGCCATCAGTGTCCAGCGCGGTGATCAGCGCGTCAGCGAGCTCGGTGTCCGGTGCCTGATCACGGGGTGGTGGCGGTGGGGGGGCCATCGCTGCCATTTCTTCACTGCTCAGGCTGCCGCTTTCGTCGCTGTCCAGGTCGGCGAAATTCTTGCTCAGGCTGACCAACAGGCCATCGTCGGACTTCTGCGACAGGGCGTTGTTGAGCTCATCCTGATCCACCGAGCCGTCGCTGTTGGTGTCGAGTTTGCCCAGCAGCTGTTTCTGGAACTGCTGGCTGCGGGCATTGCTGGTACTGGTGACGCTGCTGGTATAGCTCGTGTAGTTGCTGACGCTACCGATCATCGGGCTCACTCCCTGGAATGGAAAACCGGCGGGTGCACCGGCTTGTGCAGAGTCGGGGAGCTGTTTGTCGTGGGTGTGTGAGGTTTGTACCGATCGCTAAACACAAGGTGGGAGAGGGCTTGCTCCCATGCGGGGAAGGCGGATGACGGCGGTCAATCCGCCGCCCGGCGTTTCTTCCAGCGTCAATTGCCCGCCCAGGCGTTCCGCTGCTTCGCGGGCAATGGTCATGCCCAGGCCGACACCACCGGAATTACGGTTGCGCGAACCTTCCAGGCGAAAGAACGGTTCGAACACGGCCTCGCGTTTATCCGCAGCGATTCCCGGCCCATGGTCGATGACCCGGATGATCAGCTGCTCGCGGCTGTCTTCAAGTTCGATCCGCGCCTGCCCGGCGTAACGAAGGGCGTTATCCATCAAATTGTTGATGCACGAGCGCAAGGCCATGGGCTGGACCTGCAGGGGCGCGCAGTGGCCGTTTGCCTGGACATCGGCGCCCTGGTCCTGGGCGTTTTCACTCAGGGACTCGACCAATGCCTGCACGTCCATCCACTGAGGGGCTTCGCTGGCGCGCTGTTCGTGCAGATAAGAGAGGGTCGCGTCGAGCATGCTGATCATGTCGTCCAGATCCTGGCGCATCTGGCTTTGCAGCCTGTTGTCGTCGATCTGTTCCAGGCGCAGCTTGAGCCGCGACAACGGAGTACGCAGGTCGTGGGAAACCGCGCCAAGCATGCGCGAACGCTGCTGCACTTGCCCGATGATGCGTTTCTGCATCAGGTTGAAAGTCGACGCGGCCTGCCTGGCCTCCCGGGGGCCGGACTCGTCCAGCGGTGGGCTGTCGAGGTTTTCACTCAGGCGTTCGGCGGCGTCGCTCAGGCGCTGGATCGGTCGGCTCAGCAGTTTGGCGCCGTACCAGGCTGCAATGATCAGCGAAACGAACTGGAACGTCAGCGGCACCAACGGCCCGCCGAACCAGGGGCGCGGTGGTCGGTTCTCGAAACGTGGATCCGGTGGCGGACGGCCGTCGAAGCCTTCGGTGAATCCGGGCGGCGGCGGGGGTGGCGGAGGACCGTAGTGATGAAACCAGGCAAAGGCCAGCAGGTGCGCCAGGATGATCGCCAGCAACAGCACGCCAAACAGGCGACCGAACAGCGTATCGAAGCGCGCTCGCATCAGCCGATATCCCGGGCGTCGAACAAATAGCCTTCGCCGCGAACGGTCTTGATCAATTGTGGCGCTTTCGGGTCATCCCCGAGTTTCTGGCGCAGGCGGGACACCAGCAGGTCGATGCTGCGATCAAAGGCCTCGATCGAGCGACCGCGTGCCGCGTCCAGGAGTTGCTCTCGGCTGAGCACCCGGCGAGGGCGCTCGATGAACACCCACAGCAGGCGAAACTCGGCATTGGACAACGGCACCACCAGCCCATCGGCGGCGATCAGCTGGCGCAGCACACTGTTCAGACGCCAGTTGTCAAAGCGCACGTTGGCGCGCTGTTCGGTGCGGTCGTCACGCACGCGGCGCAAAATGGTCTGGATGCGCGCCACCAGTTCTCGCGGTTCGAAGGGCTTGGCCATGTAATCGTCGGCACCCAGTTCCAGGCCGATGATGCGGTCGGTCGGCTCGCATCGTGCAGTCAGCATGAGAATCGGGATATCCGATTCGGCACGCAGCCAGCGGCACAGCGAAAGACCGTCCTCACCGGGCAGCATCAGGTCGAGCACCACCACGTCAAAATGTTCCGCCTGCAAGGCCTGTCGCATGGCGGCGCCATCGGTGACGCCGCTGGCGTGAATGTTGAAACGAGCCAGGTAATCGATCATCAGTTCACGGATCGGAACGTCATCGTCGACGATCAGTGCCCGGATGCTCCAGCGTTTGTCGTCGCCGGGCGCTTTTTGATCGTCGTTCGAGGGGGCTTGAGTGCTGTGCATGCGTGCGTTCATCTGCCATTCAGGCTGCCAACCACAAAGATGGGCTGCGAGGTTGTGGTTCCAGCATAGGCGTCCGGCCCTGAGGCGGGAAGTGCTGTAAGGACGTGTTGCGGCTGCCGAGGGTAGCGGGCGTGGGTGTTGTGGGCGTGTCGTGAGTGTATCGGTCTCGACACAATCGATTGAAGGGCTAATCTTGCCGGGGCGCGGGCGATGATTTACCGATCATCGGGTCCCGCTGCCGCGCTGGTTCCGCTACAATGCGCGCCGATTTCGTCCTGCTTGAGAGCCCGCACATGTCCGCCTGCCAGACTCCTATCATCGTCGCCCTGGATTTCCCCACCCGTGACGCCGCGCTGAAACTGGCCGACCAGTTGGACCCAAAACTGTGCCGGGTCAAGGTTGGCAAGGAGCTGTTCACCAGTTGCGCCGCGGAAATCGTCGGCACCCTGCGCGACAAGGGCTTCGAAGTGTTCCTGGACCTCAAGTTCCACGACATCCCGAACACCACTGCCATGGCGGTCAAGGCCGCAGCGGAGATGGGCGTGTGGATGGTCAACGTGCATTGCTCCGGTGGCCTGCGCATGATGGCCGCCTGCCGTGAAGAGCTGGACAAGCGCTCCGGGCCGAAGCCGCTGTTGATCGGCGTGACGGTGCTGACCAGCATGGAGCGCGAGGACCTGGCGGGTATCGGTCTGGACATTGAACCGCAGGAACAGGTACTGCGCCTGGCAGCGCTGGCGGAAAAAGCCGGGATGGACGGGTTGGTGTGCTCGGCGCTGGAAGCCCAGGCGCTGAAATCGGCGCACCCATCGCTGCAACTGGTGACACCGGGGATTCGTCCGGCCGGCAGTGCCCAGGACGATCAGCGCCGCATCCTGACCCCACGCCAGGCGTTGGATGCGGGTTCCGATTATCTGGTGATCGGTCGTCCAATCAGCCAGGCGGCGGATCCGTCGAAGGCATTGGCGGCGGTCGTTGCAGAACTGGCCTGACCCCATCCCCCCTGTAGGAGCGAGCTTGCTCGCGATAGCGGTGTATCAGATGGCAACACAGTAGCCTGACACAGCGCTTCGCGAGCAAGCTCGCTCCTACAGGGGCGTGATCAATCCGAGTGTCGGATCACACCTTTAACACCAACTTTCCGAAATTCTCCCCGCTGAACAACTTCATCAGCGTCTCTGGAAACGTTTCCAGTCCTTCGACGATGTCTTCCTTGCTCTTGAGCTGCCCCTGGGCCATCCAGCCCGCCATTTCCTGGCCGGCAGCGGCGAACTGGGCGGCGTAGTCCATCACCACGAAGCCTTCCATCCGCGCGCGGTTCACCAGTAGCGACAGGTAGTTGGCTGGGCCCTTGACCGCTTCCTTATTGTTGTATTGGCTGATGGCGCCGCAGATCACCACGCGTGCCTTCATGTTCAGGCGGCTCAGTACCGCATCGAGGATGTCGCCTCCGACGTTGTCGAAGTACACGTCGACGCCTTTCGGGCACTCGCGCTTCAGGCCGGCGAGCACGTCCTCGCTTTTGTAGTCGATGGCGCCGTCAAAACCCAGTTCCTCGACAAGGAATTTGCACTTGTCCGCACCGCCGGCAATGCCAACGACCCGGCAACCCTTTATCTTGGCAATCTGTCCGGCAATGCTGCCAACCGCACCCGCCGCGCCGGACAGCACCACGGTATCGCCGGCCTTGGGTGCACCGACGTCGAGCAGGGCGAAGTAGGCGGTCATGCCGGTCATGCCCAGTGCGGACAGGTAACGCGGCAGTGGCGCCAGTTTCGGATCCACCTTGTAGAACCCGCGCGGCTCACCCAGGAAGTAATCCTGCACGCCCAGTGCGCCATTGACGTAGTCCCCGACCGCAAAGCCCGGGTTGTTCGAGGCCACGACCTTGCCGACGCCCAGTGCGCGCATGACTTCGCCGATGCCCACCGGCGGGATGTAGGACTTGCCCTCATTCATCCAGCCGCGCATGGCCGGGTCCAGGGACAGGTACTCGTTCTTGACCAGGATCTGACCCGCACCCGGTTCGCCGATCGGTACTTGCTGATAGGTGAATGTCTCGCGGGTAGCCTCGCCCACCGGACGTTTGGCGAGCAGGAACTGACGATTGGTCTGGGAAGTCATGACAGGCACTCAAAGGCGAATGAAGCCTTGTTGATAGACCTTCAGGGCCAAGGTCGCAAGTTTGGCTGATACGGCGAATGCAGGCTGATCCAGTGCAGTGATAATTGGAGCATTGGTTTCATCACTGGCACTCATGGGAACCCAACTGGCCTTCTGATAGTGCTGCCGTGCAAGTAAAACCTGTGACTAGACTGGGGCCACGCGTTCATCACTTCGAGGACAAAACAATGAGCATGACGTTTTCCGGCCAGGTTGCTGTCGTAACGGGGGCCGCCAATGGTATCGGCCGAGCGACCGCCCAGGCATTCGCTGCCGAAGGCTTGAACGTGGTGGTGGCGGATATGGACACCGCAGGGGGTGAAGGCACCGTGGCGCTGATTCGCACCGCCGGCGGTGAAGCGACCTTTGTGCGCTGTAATGTCATGCTGGAAAGCGATGTAAAAAATCTGATGGATGAGGTGGTCAAGACCTATGGTCGACTTGACTATGCCTTCAACAATGCCGGCATCGAGATCGAAAAAGGCAAACTGGCGGAAGGCACCGTCGATGAGTTCGACGCGATCATGGGCGTCAACGTCAAAGGCGTCTGGCTGTGCATGAAGTATCAGTTGCCGTTGTTGCTGGCCCAGGGGGGCGGAGCGATCGTCAACACGGCCTCGGTCGCAGGTCTCGGCGCCGCGCCGAAGATGAGCATTTATGCGGCGTCGAAACATGCGGTGATCGGGCTGACCAAATCGGCGGCCATCGAATACGCCAAGAAGAAAATTCGTGTGAATGCGGTGTGCCCGGCAGTCATCGATACGGATATGTTCCGCCGCGCCTATGAAGCGGATCCTAAAAAAGGCGAGTTCGCCAATGCCATGCATCCCGTGGGGCGCATCGGAAAGGTCGAGGAAATTGCCAGCGCGGTGCTGTACTTGTGCAGCGATGGTGCAGCCTTTACCACCGGGCATTCACTGGCAGTGGACGGCGGCGTCACCGCTTTCTGACGCGGCGCTGTTCACCGCCTTTTTCTCCCCTTCTGTGAGGCGAGCCAGCTCGCTTCCACAGGGATGTCCTCTTTGCCGCATTTTTGTTTCAAATGGTTAGAACCGCCAATTTTGGCGGCGTTGTCGCACAACCCATTGAGCGCGCTTGTGATTTACTGATTCGGTCAAACGAACAGGAGTTTGCTTGCTCATGGAATTGAGAATTGATCGACAGGCTTTGGTGCCCGTCGTACAACAAATCGTCGATGCGCTGGCGTGCTGGCTACGCCAGGGCGCCATCGAGCCGGGAACGCGTCTGCCCTCCGCCCGGCAGATCGCCCGGATCAATCTGCTCAGCCAGTCCAGTGTGGTCGAAGCGTGCGATCGCCTTGTCGCGCAGGGCGTGTTGTCCTCGCGTCACGGCTGTGGGTTCATTGTTGCGACGCCCCCGTTACCCATCGCAGGTCCACCCTGGTTCGAGGGTGTGGAGTTACAGCCGTTGGCGGGTGAGTTATCCCTGGGAGGCGGTGGACTCCCCGAAAGCTGGCGGGAGACGGATGATCTGACGTACGCGATTCGCGAGGTCAGCCGCACTGACATGGCGAGCCTGTTCAACTACAGCACACCACTGGGGCTGCCGGCATTGCGTCGCCAAATTGGCAAACGCTTGAATAGATTGGGCATTGCCGCAGATGATCAACGCATCATGACCACGGCCGGCGCCAGCCAGGGCCTTGACCTGATCGCACGAGTCCTGCTCAAGCCAGGGGACTGCGTGGTGGTCGAAAGTCCCGGCTACGCTCAGCTGTTCGAGTTGCTCAGGTTGCAGGGGGTGTCGATGATCGAAGTCCCGCGTACACCACGCGGGCCTGACATCGAGGTGCTCGAGGCGCTGCTTCAAAAGAACAAGCCGCGAGCGATGTTCATCAACAGTTTTTATCACAACCCGACGGGCAGCAATCTGGCTCCGATGGTGGCACAACAGGTCTTGCAACTGAGCAGGCGTCATGGCGTGCAGGTGATCGAAGACGACGTCTACGCCGACCTGCACGCAAGCCCCGGCACCCGGCTGGCCGCGCTTGATGAGGATGTCATCTACGTCGGCAGCTTCTCCAAGACGCTCAGCAGTTCATTGCGGGTCGGCTTTGTGATGGCCAGTGCCGAGGTGATATCGCGTCTGGCCGAGTTCAAGCGGGTGAGCAGCCTGGGGGCTTCCGGGTTTTGTGAAGCGGTGCTGGCGTGTTTGCTGGCCAGTGGTGCCTACCGCAAGCTTCTGCTGCGCTTGCGCCAGCGTCTGCGGCATGACCGCGAGGTTGCGCTGCATCTGCTGGACGATGCCGACTGGGAGGTTTTCGGCAAGCCCGTTGGCGGCTTGTTTATCTGGGCGAGACCTCGTTTCTCCAACTACGCTCAGATGCGGCAGCACGCCCAGCGCCTTGGGGTTTTGTTGTCGTCCGCCACGGCGTTCAGCCCTGCGGACGAGGCCAGCGACTGGCAGCGTATCAATGTAGCGTGTGCCTGCGACCCCCGAGCCCGGGCGTTCTTTCAGGCCACCGCTTCGGATCGACCTCAAGCGTTCTGAAAACGACGTTGGCGTAGCTTTTTGCCATTATTCCGACGTCAGAGACTTGTGCTGACACAGGCCCGTTGCGAATCTGCGTCTACAGACTATGTCAGGGGACTCAGTGCAATGATTTCGGCCGTGCAAGGACGTTTTGCCAACCTCGGTATGGCGAAAAAACTGGGTATCGGGTTTGTGCTGGTGCTGTTGTTGACGGCATTGGTCGCCGCCATTGGCATCTGGTCCCTGCAGACCATCAGTCAGCGTTTCGATGGTCTCAAGCAGATGTCGTCGCTTAACAGCGGCCTGCTCAAGGTGCGTCTGCTCGAGCAGGAGTACGCCTTGCATGGCAACCCAAAAGTTGCCACAGCCCTGCGCGAGGGCGTCGATGGGCTGATTGCCTTGGCTAATCAGCTCAAGGAACAGTCACCGACCAACGTCCCGGTGATGAACGATGTCGAGCAGTCCCTGGCGGCTTATCGCAAGGCCTTTGACGAGTTTGTCTCGCTCAGCCAAGCCAAGGATCTGGCGCTGGAAATGGCCAGTTGGTCGGTGTCCAGCGTCGCCAATAATCTCGATGTGCTGCAATCGGGCCTCGCTGATGATGGCGCCTACACCCTGAAGGATTCCGAAGGCAAGGACGGCGCCCAGTTCATCGAGCAGGCCAGTCAGGTCAGCCAGGTATCGCGACTGATGCTGCAGGCCATGAACGAAGCGCGTATGCGCCTGGATCAAAGCCGCAAGGGCGATGATAGCGCCCAAGGCAAGATCGAACAGGCCGATCAGGCGCTGGCCCAGGCCGAGCAACTGAAAACCACGGTCAAGGATGAGGGTTACCTGACGGTCCTCAATGAAGTGGTGGGGCATATCGGCGGTTTCAGTGAAAAACTCGCGGAATATACAGATCTTCTGGCCCAGGAAAAAACCGTCTACGGGCAGTTGAATCAGCGCGCGGCCCAAGTGATGGAGCGCGTTGACCAGGCTTACGTCGCCGAAGACCAATCGATGCAGACCGAGCTGAAAAAGAACGCGCTGCTGATCATCGCTTCGTCGGCATTGGCTTTGCTGGTCGGGTTGATTGCGGCATTGGTCATCACTCGTTTGATCGTAGGGCCGTTGCGTCGAGTGATCGGCGTTGCCCAGCAGATCGCGGCAGGCGATTTGAGCGCCACGATCGAGGTGACTCGTCGGGACGAGATCGGCCAGTTAATGCAGGCAATGCAGCAGATGGGGGCGGGGCTTAGCACAATCGTCAGCGGTCTGCAGGCGGGTATCGAGCAGTTGGCCAGCTCCGCTCAGTCGCTGTCGGCGGTGACCGAGCAGACCAATCTGGAGGTCAGCAGCCAGAAAGAGGAAACCGAACAGGTCGCCACGGCCATGAACCAGATGACCGCGACGGTACATGATGTGGCGCGCAATGCCGAGGAGGCTGCACTGGCGGCGCAGACAGCGGACGGCAAAGTCGAAAGTGGCCAGGCCGTGGTACGTCAGAGCATGGCGCGGATCGAGCAACTGGCGGATTCGGCGTCCTCGGCCAGTTCCAGTATCGAGAGCCTGAGTGCGGAAATCCAGAACATCGGTGCCGTGCTCGGCGTGATCAAGAGTGTTGCCGAGCAGACCAATCTGCTGGCGCTCAATGCGGCTATCGAGGCTGCGCGGGCTGGTGAGCAGGGCAGGGGCTTTGCAGTGGTCGCCGACGAAGTCCGGGCATTGGCCAAGCGAACCCAGCAATCGACCGAGGAAATCGAGCGCCTTGTCAGCGCCTTGCGCGCGGCGGCGCAGTCGTCGGTGCAGCAGATCCAGAGCAGTGGCGAGTTGGTGAAGCTGGCGGTCAGTGATGCGCTCCAGACCGAGAGCGCTCTGGGCAGTATCGCTTCGGCAGTGTCGTTGATTCAGCAGATGAACCAGCAGATTGCCGCAGCCGCCGAGGAACAGAGCTCCGTGGCCGAGGAGATCAACCGCAGCGTGACCAGCATCCGCGCCAGTGCCGATCAGTCATCGTTGGCGATGCAGGGCAACGCAGCGTCGAGTATCGAGCTGGCGCAATTGGGCAGTGAGCTTAAGGGGATGGTGGGGCATTTCAGGTTGTAGCTGAACCCGCTCCTGTAGGAGCGGGCTTGTCGGGGCGTCGAACCGTCGCGATGGTAGCCCAGGCACCGCGGGCATTCAGACAGCCCGCATAATCGTTGATGACCATCACGACGCTGCGACATGCTCGCTCATTCAGCTTCGGTGCGGCCGTTGTGCGAGCATCCGAGCCATGAATCAGTCGTAGATCACGCGCTTCTTCCAATCCGCCTCGACTTCCTTGAGGCCTTCGTTCAACTGGTTTGCCTCGTCTTCGGACTGCGCGTGTTGGTCCATGACCTGGGCGTTGGCGCGGGCCAGGAGTTTTTCCAGGTATTCGAGTTGTTCGGCATAGACCTGCGGTTCCTGTTGCTTGCGCAGGTATTGCACGCCGCGTTCGAAAGCGAGACGTGCCTGGCCAGGCTGGTCTTGTTGCAGGCACTGTTGGCCCAGGTTGTTGAAGAACTCGATGTGCAACAACACCAGGATGTGGCGAACTTCGCGGATCCAGCGCTTGGCCTCGTTTGGCGGCAGGAAACCATCCTGTGCCGCACGGGTGATCTGACCGTGCAGGGCCTCGAGCAGGAAGCGAACATCCTTGGCCTTGGCTTCGGTCTGGATCGGTGCGGGCGGATTGTTGACCGGGATCGATTCACCTTGGCCGATCAGCGTACTCAGCTCGTTGATCCGGGACTTCAGGTTGGCGCTGGTTTTTTCCAGGTTCAAGAGGCGCTGGCAGACGTTCAGCTCCAGGCGGGTCAACAGCAGCTTGAGGGCCGGGGTCATCAACTGGCCCGGAAAGGTCTCGGTGATCTCGCCGCAGCGGCGCAGACGGTCATTGAGTTCGACCTTGGTACGAGCCCGTTCCAGTTTGTTGGCTTCCACCACATGGTTCATGTACCCAATGGCGATCAAAAGTGCTATCCCGGCTACGACGAGCAGGGTGATCATGAGTGGAGTCAACGGTAAGACCTCTTTATGGGATTCGCGAGCGAGTTTAGTGGCTTGGCATGGGGCCGCATAGGGCCGCTCGACGGGTTGGATCGAATGCGCTTGTCACTGTATCGACCGCAACGCTTCTTATATAAGCAGGCACAATCAAATTGCACATTGCCATCATGTTTTTCATGGGTGGACTATAACGTCTTGGCGAGTGTCAGAATATAGGCGCCAAACGACGGGCGAGCAAAAAGCCTGAATCGTGGCGCAAAGCGGGGCGAAGTCATTGATTTAAATAAATTTATATTCGGGGGTTGACGACCCTTCAATCCATCCATAGAATGCGCGCCACTTGCAGCGTAAAGCACACAGCGAAACGCGGCAGGCAGTGAATGTTGTACGTGTGTCCCCTTCGTCTAGTGGCCTAGGACACCGCCCTTTCACGGCGGTAACAGGGGTTCGAGTCCCCTAGGGGACGCCAATGCGGGAATAGCTCAGTTGGTAGAGCACGACCTTGCCAAGGTCGGGGTCGCGAGTTCGAGTCTCGTTTCCCGCTCCAATTTTAAACAGTGTTGCTTTCGGGTGATACTGAGTGAAACCAGAACCCAATCTTCGGATGCGGGATCTGGACACCGAAACACACACCATGTGTTCCGGGTAGCGTGTCCCCTTCGTCTAGTGGCCTAGGACACCGCCCTTTCACGGCGGTAACAGGGGTTCGAGTCCCCTAGGGGACGCCATTTGCGGGAATAGCTCAGTTGGTAGAGCACGACCTTGCCAAGGTCGGGGTCGCGAGTTCGAGTCTCGTTTCCCGCTCCAAATTCACAAAAACGCCGCTCATTGAGCGGCGTTTTTGTTTGTCTGCAATTCGTCTCCAGGCCGGAAAAAAAGGCCCGTCAGTCAGGCTGAGCGGGCCGTTTGCGTGGGCGCTGCTTTACATCGACAGAATCAGGCGCCCTGCGAACAGAATCAGCATCACCCCCATCGTGCGTTCGAACCAGTGTCCCATACGTATGAACAGCACTCGCACTCGGTTGCTGGAGAAAAACAGCGCGACAATGACGAACCACAGGGCATTGACGAAGCACATCCACAACCCGTAAAGCGCCTGGATGACAAGGGGTGTCGAGGTGCTGATGAGGGTGGTGAAAATCGCCAGGAAGAACAACGTGGCCTTCGGGTTGGTCGCGTTGGTCAGAAATCCTGTGGTGAACGCCTTGAGCCGGGTTTGTTCGACAGCCGGCTCATGGCCCTCCTTTTCACCTTCGAGCACTGTCTTCGGTTGGCTGCGTAACAGGCTGACACCGAGGTACAGGATGTAGGCGCCGCCGATGATCTTGGCCACCGTCAACAGCCAGGGCAGGGTGTGCATCAGTGCGCCAACCCCCAGCACGGTGTAGAGCACGTGCACGGAAATGCCAGCGCCAATGCCCAAGGCGGTCCAGATTCCTATGCCACGTCCGAAACGTACGCTTTGGCGAATGGTGACTGCAAAATCGGGTCCGGGGGCGACCACGGCCAGAAAGTGGATGGTCGCCAACGCCAGGAATTCTCCCAGGTAAATCGAAAACTGCATCTCAGCTCCATGAGGTCAGGGGTGAAGCACTTCCACGTCGGCCTTGAGGTCATCACTATGGAAAAAGAGGCGAAGCGTCATATTCCATGCTCTCACTCACGTTTATGTATTTCATTATATGAAGCGTGCAATTGCGTGATAATCCGTTCAAACATCAAAGGACTGTTGCGTCGTGAGCATAAATCTTCCCCTGCCGTTACTCGGTGAAATGGCCATTTTCGTCAAGGTTGTCGAGACCGGGAGCTTTTCCGAGGCTGCACGTCAGTTGGGCAGTTCACCGTCGGCGGTCAGCCGCAGCATTTCGCGCCTGGAAAAGGCGCTGGCCATGCGTTTGCTACAACGCACCACACGTAAATTGCGCCTGAGCGACGGTGGCGAAGAGGTGTTCAAGCGTTGCCAGGAGATGGTCAACGC
The DNA here is from genome assembly GCF_054668405.1 of Pseudomonas sp. S2_C03. NCBI lineage: Bacteria > Pseudomonadati > Pseudomonadota > Gammaproteobacteria > Pseudomonadales > Pseudomonadaceae > Pseudomonas > Pseudomonas sp. S2_C03. The sequence continues at coordinate 661,545 of NZ_CP162766.1, forward strand.
CGCCAGATCGGTGATGGAAATCAGCGGCCAGTTCACCGATGAAGCACAAGGGTTGGTCCGTCTCAGCGTGCCCAAGGCAGTGGGTCGATTTGTGATACACCCACACATGCCGGAGTTTCTGGGGCGTTATCCCAAGGTGGATGTGGAGTTGTTGCTCGAGGATCGCCAGGTGGATCTGATCGACGATCACGTCGATCTGGCGATTCGCATCACCGATCATCCACCTGCGGGGCTGGTAGGGCGACAATTGCTGACCATCGATCACCTGCTGTGTGCGACACCGCAGTATCTGGCGGAGCATGGCACGCCAACTCATCCCCATGACCTGCTCAATCACAGCTGCATCTACCTGGGCGAAACGCCAAGTGATGCACGCTGGAAATTCAAGAAGGGCACCAAGGCTGTCACCGTTGGCGTGCGCGGGCGCTATGCCGCCAATCACACCGGGGTGCGTCTGGGTGCAGTGTTGCAGCACATCGGGATTGGCAGCCTGCCGTATTTCACCGCGCGTCATGCACTGGAGCAGGGCTTGCTCGTACAGGTGCTGCCAGACTGGACGTTTCTCGCCTCATACCACGGCGGTGCGTGGCTGCTGCATTCGCCCACTCGTTACCTGCCGCCAAAGCTGCGGGTGTTGATCGATTATCTGGTGGAATGCCTTGAGAGAGAGCCGACACTGGGCAAACCCGGCAAACAACCCGCCCCCCGTCGGCCAGAGTTCCAATAAAAAAGGCCCCCGATGCGGGCCTTTTGGTGTCAGTGCTTGCTGTCGTCGTTCGACATCGCCAGCAACTGTTTTTCCTGATGCCAGTCGAACGGTTCGTCGTTCTGTTCAGCTTCGTAGCGCCGTTCTTCCAGTGCCTGATACAGGTCGATCTCGTCGTCGGGCATGTAGTGCAGGCAGTCACCGGCGAAGTACCACAGCAGGTCGCGCGGGACCAGGTGGGCGATCTGTGGGTAGCGGGTCATCACCTGGCACAGGATGTCCTGGCCCAGGTACTGGCTTTCGATCGGATCGATCGGCAGGGATGCACGCAGTTCGTCGAAGCGCTCCAGGAACAGGGCATGGCTTTCTTCGGGAACCTGTTCGGCCTCACCCACGGCGACCAGGATGCTGCGCAAGTGGTCAAGCAAGACGAGATGATCGGCAACGACGTTGGACACGAGATAAGTCCTCAAGAGCAAAACGGGCGCGGGAGTATAAAGCTCCCGCGCCCGTTTTTACATGGTTGGCAGGATCAGCGGACTTTCCCTGGCGTCGGTGCCAACTCTTCTTTGTCGAAATCATCCACATCGATCACCTTGCGCCGCGCCACTTCGGCTTCACGCAGGTTATGCGCTTCCATGGGCTGCAAGACACCAGCCTCCAGCGCCGCGTCGATGACGTGTTCCCCAGCCAGCGGTTTGAACTGACCGCCCTTGAGCGCCACGTGCAACTTTTTATGCACCGGTTGCGCCGCGTTCAACAGGTTGCAGGCGTGTTGCAGCGCGCCCACGGCGTCAACGGGCGATTGTGGGCGGAAGCAGCCGCCGAGCAATTCTTCCAGGGTTGGATCACCCTTCGCCCGGCCGATCACCGCTGCCACTTCGGCGCCGAGCCTGTCCGATGGGCCTTTGTGACGGCGACCGAACGGGAACACGATGACCCGAAGCAGGCAACCGAGCACTTTGTTGGGGAAGTTGGTCAGCAACTCATCCAGGGCTCGCTCGGACTGCCCAAGGCTTTCTTCCATGGCCCAGGTGAACAGAGGCGCCATGTGTTCGGGAGAATCCAGGTCGTGATAACGCTTGAGTGCGGCCGACGCCAGATACAGGTTGCTGAGTACATCTCCCAGGCGTGCCGACAGGCGTTCGCGGCGCTTCAGCTCACCGCCCAGCAGCATCATGCTCAAATCGGCCAGCATGGCGAAAGCGGCTGCCTGGCGGTTGAGGGCGCGGAAGTAGCCTTGGCTGAGCTTGTTGCCTGGCGCCCTCTCGAAGTGACCGAAGCCCAGGTTGAGTACCAACGTACTGGCCGCATTGCTCACGGCGAACCCGATATGCCTGAGCAGCAATCCATCGAATTCGGTGAGGGCTTGCTGCTTGTCCTCGCGACCGGCCAAGGCCATTTCTTTCAGGACGAAAGGATGGCAACGGATCGCACCCTGGCCGAAGATCATCAGGTTTCGCGAGAGGATGTTCGCGCCTTCCACGGTGATGAAGATGGGTGCGCCATTCCAGCTGCGCCCCAGGTAATTGTTGGGCCCCATGATGATGGCCTTGCCACCGTGGACATCCATGGCGTGGCTGATGCATTCGCGGCCGCGTTCGGTGAGGTGGTACTTGAGGATCGCCGACAGTACCGACGGTTTCTCGCCCAGGTCCACCGCGTTGGCGGTGAGCATCCGCGCTGCGTCCATCATCCAGGCATTGCCGCCGATGCGCGCCATGGCTTCCTGGATGCCTTCGAACGCCGACAGTGGCACGTTGAACTGCTCGCGGATCTGCGCATATTGGCCGGTCACCAGGCTGGTGAATTTTGCCGCACCGGTGCCGACTGCCGGCAACGAAATCGACCGCCCCACCGACAGGCAGTTCATCAGCATCATCCAGCCTTTGCCGAGCATTTCCTGGCCGCCGATCAGGAAGTCCAGAGGAATGAACACGTCTTTGCCGGCGTTGGGGCCGTTCATGAATGCTGCGCCCAGCGGCAGATGTCGACGGCCGATTTCCACACCGGGCGTGTCGGTGGGGATCAGCGCCAGACTGATGCCAAGGTCCACTTCATCGCCCAGCAAATGGTCCGGGTCATAGGCTTTGAACGCCAGGCCGAGCAGGGTGGCGACCGGGCCGAGGGTGATGTAGCGTTTTTCCCAGTTCAGGCGCAGGCCGAGGGTTTCCTCGCCGTTCCATTGGCCTTTGCAGATGATGCCAGTGTCGGGCATTGCACCGGCGTCCGAGCCGGCGAGTGGTCCGGTGAGGGCGAAACAGGGGATGTCATCGCCACGGGCCAGGCGTGGCAAGTAATGGTTGCGTTGTTCGTCGGTGCCGTAGTGCAGCAACAGCTCTGCCGGGCCAAGGGAGTTCGGAACCATCACGGTTGAGGCGAGGTCGCCGCTGCGGGTGGCCAGTTTCATCGCCACCTGGGAGTGGGCGTAGGCCGAGAAGCCCTTGCCACCGTATTCCTTGGGAATGATCAGCGCAAAAAAGCCGTTGTTTTTGATGTGGGCCCAGGCTTCGGCGGGCAGGTCCATGTCCTGGCCAATCTGCCAGTCGGTCACCATCGCGCAGAGTTCGTCAGTCGGCCCGTCGATGAACGCCTGCTCCTCTTCGGTCAATTGCACCTTGGGGTAGGACAGCAGTTTGTCCCAGTCCGGGCGGCCGCTGAACAGTTCACCGTCCCACCAGACCGTGCCGGCGTCGATGGCATCTCGCTCGGTTTCGGACATGGGCGGCAGCGTTTTCTGAAACCAGTCGAAGAGCGGCGCGCTGAAAAATTTGCGACGCAGGTCAGGCAACAGCAAGGGCGCTGCGACAGCGGCGATCAGCAGCCAAAAGATCAGCAGTAGCCAGCCAGGCGCGCGACTGAAGGCGCCCATCGCCACGACATAAACGGCAACGATACACAAGGCGGGCAGGGGGGCGACGCGACGGTGGGCTAAATACGCAATCCCGACAACCAGAACCAGTATCCACAACAGCAGCATATTTAATCCTCCGTGAAACAAGGGCAAAAACAACCTTCAGAGCTTAGACGGCATCGGCCGAACAGGTTGACCAGAGCGGTGAGACAGAAATCGTGAGAAACCTTCGATGAGTTTGTAGGAGCGGTTGGCAGCGGATCACACCAATCGTTCGAGAGCGGGCGGCAAAGCGTCCAAGTTTGGCCGAAACGTCGTTATCTCTGTGCTGAGCCTGTCGCTAGACTCGGGGGCACCCCCAGGAGATCAATCGCATGCACGAGTATTTGAATCCCGGTCGCTTCATCGATAGTGACCACCCGTCGGTCGTGGAGTTCGCGGAGAAACACCGTGGCAGCCGGCGCGATCCGCTCGAGCAGGCCATCAATCTTTACTACGCGGTGCGCGAGGCTGTGCGGTACAACCCTTACACATTCAGTCGTGATCCGCACAGCTTGCGTGGCAGTCATGCACTGGCCGCCGGTGAAAGTTATTGTGTGCCCAAAGCCACATTGCTGGCGGGGGCCGCGCGTCATTGCGGCATCCCCGCGCGAATTGGCCTGGCCGATGTTCGCAACCATTTGTCGACCCCTCGCTTACTGGCGTTGCTCAAAAGCGATGTGTTCGCCATGCACGGTTATACCGAGCTGTACCTGAACGGCGCCTGGGTCAAGGCCACGCCGGCGTTCAACCAGCAATTGTGTGAACTGTTCAACGTGGCGCCGCTGGAATTCGATGGCATCAACGATAGCGTTTTCCACCCTTTCAATCGTGACGGTGAGCAACTGATGGAGTATCTGGTCGATCACGGTCAGTTCGCCGACGTACCCGAAACCTTCTTCTTCGAGCATCTGCAACAGTGCTACCCGCATCTGTTCAGCGATGAACTGCCGCTGCTGCTGGGTGATATGCAGAGCGATTTGAGCCGCGCCTGATCCAGCGTATGCTGCCTGCGCATTCATCCATAAAGAGGCAGACATGCTGAAGATCTGGGGTCGGAAAAATTCGTCGAATGTCAGGAAACCCTTGTGGGCCGCCGAGGAGCTGAACCTGGCCTATGAGGCCATCGACGCCGGTGGCGCCTTTGGTGTGGTCGATACGCCGCAATACCGCGCGATGAATCCTAATGGGCGAGTGCCGGTGATCGAAGATGACGGCTTTGTACTCTGGGAGTCCAACGCCATCGTACGTTACCTCCTGGCCCTGCATGCCGGTGGCACCGCGTGGTATCCGGCCGACCTGAAGCAGCGTGCCCTCGCCGATAAATGGATGGACTGGACCACTTCCAGTTTTGCCGGCCCGTTCCGAACCGTGTTCTGGGGTGTCCTGCGCACGCCGGCCGAGCAACAGGACTGGCCTGCGATCCACGCCGCGATCAAGGAATGCGACACGTTGTTGTCGATGGCCAATGAGGCGCTCGCCGTGAAACCGTACCTGTCGGGTGATGAAATCGGCATGGGCGACATCCCCCTCGGCAGTTTTATTTATGCCTGGTTCGAGATGCCGATCGAGCGTGCGCCGCAACCTCATCTGCAGGCCTGGTATGCACGGTTGAAAGAGCGTCCAGCGTACAAAAAAGCGGTCATGACCGCGTTGACTTAATACTTACTATCGACACACTTCACTGTACTTGTCTGGCGGCGACAAGCACCATTGCACTCATGTGCCGTGGCTGCCTTGTGCGCCGCCCACCCTCGTTTATTCCTTCTTTCCCTTCTTGGTGCGTAGATCCGATATGAGTTCCGCTCTGTCCATCCGGCAGCTAACCAAAACCTACGGCAACGGTTTCCAGGCCCTGAGTGGTATCGATCTGGACGTCGCCGAGGGTGACTTTTTCGCCTTGCTCGGCCCCAATGGTGCCGGCAAATCCACGACCATCGGCATTCTCTCCACCCTGGTGAACAAGACCAGCGGTACGGTGAACATCTTTGGCCACGACCTGGACAAGAATCCTGCGCAGCTCAAACGCTCCATTGGCGTTGTGCCGCAGGAATTCAACTTCAACCAGTTCGAAAAGACCTTCGACATCGTCGTGACCCAGGCCGGGTATTACGGCATCCCGCCGAAAGTTGCCAAGGAGCGCGCCGAGCAGTACCTGACGCAGCTCGGCCTTTGGGACAAGCGCGATGTACCTTCGCGTTCACTGTCCGGCGGCATGAAGCGGCGCCTGATGATCGCTCGCGCTCTGGTTCATGAACCGCGTCTGTTGATCCTCGACGAGCCGACCGCGGGGGTGGATATCGAACTGCGCCGTTCGATGTGGTCGTTCCTGACCGAGCTGAACCAGAAAGGCATCACCATCATCCTCACCACGCATTACCTGGAGGAGGCTGAGCAGCTGTGCCGCCACATCGGTATCATCGATCACGGCACCATCGTCGAAAACACCAGCATGAAACAGCTGCTCAGCCAGCTGCATGTGGAGACGTTCCTGCTCGACACGAAGAACGCCCTGAGCGTGGCGCCGCAGTTGCTCGGTTACCCGAGCCGATTGCTCGACGCGCATACCCTGGAAGTCCAGGTCGAGAAGACCATGGGTATCACGGCGCTGTTCACCCAGTTGGCGCAGCAGAACATCGAAGTGCTGAGCCTGCGTAACAAAACCAATCGCCTCGAGGAGTTGTTCGTGTCCCTGGTGGAGAAAAATCTGTCGAAGGTGGCGGTATGAATTCCGAGCTGCGACCCAATCTCGTCGCCCTCAACACCATCGTTTACCGTGAGGTCAGGCGCTTTACCCGGATCTGGCCACAAACGCTGCTGCCGCCCGCCATCACGATGGTTCTGTACTTTGTGATCTTCGGCAACCTGATTGGCCGGCAGATTGGTGACATGGGTGGCTTCAGCTACATGGAGTACATCGTGCCCGGGCTGATCATGATGTCGGTGATCACCAACTCCTACGGCAACGTGGTATCGAGTTTCTTCGGTAGCAAGTTCCAGCGTTCCATCGAGGAATTGATGGTGTCGCCGGTGTCACCGCATACGATTCTGATCGGCTTCACCCTGGGCGGCGTGCTGCGCGGGTTGATGGTCGGGCTAATCGTGACGGTCCTGTCGATGTTCTTCACCCACTTGCAGGTGCATCACCTGGGGCTCACCATCCTGGTGGTGGTGCTGACGGCGACGATCTTCTCGCTGCTGGGCTTCATCAACGCGGTGTTCGCACGCAACTTCGATGATATTTCGATCATCCCGACCTTTGTGCTGACGCCACTGACTTACCTGGGCGGGGTGTTTTATTCGATCTCGCTGCTGTCGCCGTTCTGGCAGACGGTATCGCTGGCCAATCCGGTGTTGCACATGGTCAACGCTTTCCGCTACGGAATCCTGGGCGTTTCGGACATCAGGATCAGTGTGGCGATTACGTTCATGCTGGTGGCCACGGTGGTGTTGTACATCGGCTGCGCGCGGTTGCTCGTGAGTGGGCGGGGGATGCGGACTTAACGCTCCTACAGGGGTTGCGTTGTGCCATTGAAAAGGCCTCCAGATGGAGGCCTTTTGTGTTCATTGCATACGCTTTTTCTTGCGCCGCGCCCACTGCCGGCTGACCCACCAGCGCCAGTACATCATCACCAGGCAATAGGCGAGCGCGCCCAGCAACAGTCCTGTGACCACCGATCCCAGCAGGAATGGCTGCCACAACGTCGACAATTCGCCGCTGATCCACTCCCATGTCAGCTCGTCGGGCAAGTGCCGGGCGGGCACATTCATCAGCCAGGCACCCATCTGGTACGTGCAGAAAAACACCGCTGGCATGGTGATCGGATTGGTCAGCCAGACCAGGCTGACAGCAATCGGCATGTTGCCGCGCACCAGTACGGCAAGGGCGGCCGCCACCAGCATCTGCATGGGAATCGGCAGGAACGCCGCGAATAGACCCACCGCCATCGCCCGCGCCACCGAGTGTCGGTTGAGGTGCCAGAGGTTCGGGTCATGCAGCAGGGGGCCGAGAAAGCGTAAGGATTGATGTTCCCTGATGCTGGTCGGGTCTGGCATGTATCGTTTGAATAAGCGCCGGGGCATAAGGCTTCTCGGTCGGTTAAGGCTGCAAGTATGTCTGGATTCTACGAGTCGCCCATTCAGAGTTTGTGACAATTATTGACCACGCTCGTGCCGTGAGCCGGCTATCACTAGGGAGGGGACTCTCAAGGACGGGCTTATGCGCACAGGGATGATGGCGCTGGCGTTGGGGCTGCTGACCCTGCGCTTTTTGCCGGTATTACCGCCGGCAGGGTTGTGGCTGGTACTGCCCGTGGCGGGTTTGATGTGGTTGCCGTTCAGGACTTATCCGTTGGCGTTTTTCCTGTTTGGCTTCAGTTGGGCCTGCGCGAATGCACAGTGGGCGCTGGATGACCGATTGCCGGCGGACCTCGACGGGGAAACCCGTTGGGTCGAGGGACGCGTGGTTGGGTTGCCCCAGAGCAGCGACGCGGTGGTGCGTTTCGAATTGATTGACGTACGTTCGCGGGAGGCCAGGATGCCTCGAATGATGCGTCTGGCCTGGTATGGCGGGCCACCGATCAGCAGCGGCGAGCGCTGGCGCCTGGCGGTGAAATTGAAGCGTCCGGCCGGGCTGCTCAACCCGCATGCCTTCGATTACGACGCCTGGCTGCTGGCGCAACGCATCGGCGCCACCGGTACCATCAAGGATGGCCAGCGACTTGTTGAAGCCCGTTGGGCCTGGCGCGACACTGTCCGCCAACGCTTGCAGGCGGTGGATGCCCAGGGTCGGACCGGTGCGCTGACGGCCCTGGTGCTGGGCGATGGCGCCGGGCTGGATCGTGAAGACTGGCAAGTATTGCAAGACACCGGCACCGTGCATCTGCTGGTGATCTCGGGCCAGCACATCGGCCTGTTGGCGGGCATGGTGTACCTGTTGATTGCCGGGCTGGCGCGTTATGGGCTCTGGCCGAACCTTTTACCGTGGTTACCCTGGGCCTGCGCACTGGCGTTTGCCGCAGCGCTGGCCTACGGGCTGTTGGCGGGGCTCGGAGTGCCAGTGCGACGGGCCTGCGTGATGATCGGACTGGTGCTGTTATGGCGCCTGCGTTTTCGCCACCTCGGCGCCTGGTGGCCCTTGTTGCTGGCGCTCGACGCGGTGTTGCTGCTGGACCCCCTGGTGAGTTTGCTGCCAGGTTTCTGGCTATCGTTCGCGGCGGTGGCGGTGCTGATCTTTACCTTCGGCGGCCGACTCGGTCCCTGGCGATGGTGGCAAACCTGGACGCGCGCGCAATGGTTGATTGCCCTTGGCCTTGGGCCGTTGCTGCTGATACTGGGATTGCCGGTCAGCCTCAGCGGCCCGCTGGCCAATTTGCTGGCGGTGCCCTGGATCAGCCTGTTGGTGTTGCCGCTGGCCTTGCTCGGCACGCTGCTGTTGCCTGTGCCCCTGGTGGGCGAAAGTTTACTGTGGCTGGCAGGCGGGTTGATCGATTGGTTGTTCTGGGGCCTTGGCTTGCTCGCGGACCCCGTGCCCGCGTGGGTGTCGGTGGCCATTCCAGTTTGGGCGTGGGGGCTGGGCAGCCTGGGCGCGCTGCTGCTGTTGCTGCCCGGTGGCATTGTGCTGCGCCCACTGGGATGGCCGCTGTTGCTGATGCTGGTTTTCCCGCCCAGGCCAACGCTCCCTGAAGGCATTGCCGAAGTCTGGCAACTGGATGTCGGCCAGGGGCTGGCAATCCTGATACGCACCCGGCATCACACCCTGCTGTACGATACCGGGCCGCGCTTCGGTGATTTCGACCTCGGCGAACGAGTGGTTTTGCCAACGTTGCGCAAACTGGGTGTGGACCAGCTCGACCTGATGCTGATCAGCCACCCCGACGCCGACCATGCCGGTGGGGCGCGGGCGATTGCCAATGGATTGCCGGTGGCACGAGTCCTCAGCGGCGACCCGCTCGCGCTGCCCGTCACCCTGAACGCGCAAGCCTGCGAAAGCGGGCAGCGATGGGATTGGGACGGCGTGAGCTTTCAACTATGGCAATGGGCCGAGGCGGCGGGCAGCAATCAAAAATCCTGTGTGCTGCAGGTCGAAGCCAATGGTGAGCGCCTGCTGCTCACCGGTGATATCGACGTTCCGGCCGAGCGCGCCTTGCTCGACAGCCCACTGGCAGTGCCCACCGATTGGTTGCAGTCACCGCACCATGGCAGCCGCAGTTCTTCGTCCATGGCACTGCTGGCCGCGCTGCAACCCAAATCGGTGTTGATCTCGCGCGGCAACGGTAATTCGTTCGGCCACCCACATCCCACGGTCATGGCCCGGTATCGAAAACGTGGCATGACCGTCCACGACAGCGCTGAGCAGGGCGCCATTCGTCTGCGGCTCGGGCGTTTCGAGCCGGCCTGGACGATGCGTCAACAACGGCGCTTCTGGCGGGCCGCACCATAAAAAAGGGGGGATCGAAGAACGACCGGATGCGACATCACGGTCTTCGGTGCGCCCACCCCCTATGTTAGAGTGGCGCACTTTTTCGAGGGGACTGACACTGTGTGGGAATTGGTCAAATCCGGCGGCTGGATGATGCTGCCGATCATTCTGAGTTCCATCGCGGCCATGGCGATTGTCGCCGAGCGTCTGTGGACCCTGCGCGCCAGCCGTGTGACGCCTGAGCATCTGCTCGGCCAGGTCTGGGTGTGGATCAAGGACAAGCAACTCAATAAGGAGAAGCTCAAGGAACTGCGCGCCAATTCGCCATTGGGCGAGATCCTGGCCGCGGGCCTGGCCAACTCCAAGCATGGTCGCGAGATCATGAAAGAGTGCATCGAAGAAGCGGCGGCGCGGGTCATTCACGAACTCGAACGCTACATCAATGCGCTGGGTACCATCGCCGCCATGGCTCCGCTGCTGGGCTTGCTGGGCACGGTGCTGGGCATGATCGACATTTTCAGCGCCTTCATGGGCACGGGCATGACCACCAACGCTTCCGTGCTGGCCGGTGGTATTTCCAAGGCCCTGATCACGACCGCAGCGGGCCTGATGGTCGGCATCCCGTCGGTGTTCTTCCACCGGTTCCTGCAACGACGCATCGATGAATTGGTGGTGGGCATGGAACAAGAAGCGATCAAGTTGGTTGAAGTGGTACAGGGCGATCGCGACGTGGATCTGTACGAGGGTAAAAAAGCGTGAAATTCCGTCGCAAGCAACGGGAGAACGTGGACATCAACCTCGCGTCATTGATCGACGTGGTGTTTATCCTGCTGCTGTTTTTTGTCGTGACCACCACCTTCACCCGCGAAACCCAACTGCGCGTCGAGCTGCCGCAGGCGGTCACCGGTGCGTCGGCCGATGACGAGCAGGCCAAGCACTTGGACCTCACCATCAACGCTGAGGGTGTGTTCGCGCTGAACAACCAGATCCTGCCAAAAAGCGATCTGGCGACCCTCATCGATGCGCTGCAGAAAGAGTCCGGTGGCGACACCAACCTGCCACTGTCCATCAGCGCCGATGGCAAGACCCAGCATCAGTCGGTGATCACCGCGATGGACGCCGCCGGCAAACTGGGTTTCAGCCACCTGCGCATGACCACAGTCGAGGCGGCGCCGCCCGCGCCCTGATGGCCATGTCCGATCGCCTGCTCGCCGCGTGGTACCAGGGGCACCCGGCCCTGAAACTGCTGCAGCCACTGGAATGGCTGTATCGGCGTGTGGTCACGCGCAAGCGCGAGCGTTTCCTGGCAGGCGAGGGTGAGATCTATCAGCCGCCGGTGCCGCTCATCGTGGTCGGCAATATCACCGTCGGCGGCACGGGCAAGACGCCGCTGATCCTGTGGATGATCAAGCATTGCCAGCGTAGTGGCCTGCGGGTCGGTGTGGTCAGTCGCGGTTATGGTGCCAAGCCGCCGCAACTGCCGTGGCGGGTCGAGTCCGATCAGGACGCCGACGTGGCGGGTGACGAACCGCTGCTGATCGTCCAGCGCACCGGGGTGCCGCTGATGATCGATCCCGATCGCAGCAACGCGGTCAAGGCGTTGCTGGCCAGTGAACCGCTGGATCTGATCCTGTCCGACGACGGCATGCAGCATTATCGCCTGGCTCGCGACCTAGAACTGGTCTTGATCGATGCTGCCCGTGGCCTGGGCAACAAACGCTGCCTGCCCGCCGGGCCGCTGCGTGAGCCGGTCGAGCGCCTACAAAGCGTCGACGCCGTGCTGTACAACGGCGCTGCCGATGACCGGGCGGACGGATTTGCCTTCACCTTGCAGCCCACCGCACTGGTCAACCTGCAGAATGGCGAACGGCGTCCCCTCGATCATTTCCCGAACGGCCAGGCGTTACACGCCGTTGCCGGGATCGGTAACCCGCAGCGTTTCTTCACAACCCTCGAAACGCTACACTGGCGACCTGTTCCTCATGCATTTGCCGACCACGCCGAATACAGCGTGCAGGCCTTGAATTTCACACCGTCATTGCCCTTGGTGATGACGGAAAAGGACGCGGTGAAGTGCCGTGCCTTCGCCGCCGCCGATTGGTGGTATCTGACGGTCGATGCTGCGCCATCGCCGGCCTTCGTGGCCTGGTTCGATACGCAGTTGATGCGTCTGTTGCCGGCTCGTCTTTTGCCTTAAACCGTTGTTCTCCAGGGAATGCTCATGGACACCAAACTGCTCGACATCCTCGCTTGCCCGATCTGCAAGGGCCCGCTCAAACTCAGCGCCGATAAAACCGAGCTGATCAGCAAGGGCGCCGGCTTGGCGTACCCGATTCGCGACGGAATCCCGGTGATGCTTGAAACCGAAGCCCGCACCCTGACCACCGACGAGCGCCTGGATAAATGACCACCGCCTTCACCGTCGTCATTCCATCTCGTTATGCCTCCACCCGTTTGCCGGGCAAGCCGCTGTTGCTGATTGCCGGCAAGCCGATGATCCAGCTCGTCTGGGAGCAGGCGAGCAAGAGCAGTGCCCAGCGCGTGGTGGTGGCGACCGACGATGCGCGCATCGTCGAGGCTTGCAACGGCTTTGGCGCCGAAGTGGTGTTGACCCGTGAAGACCACAATTCCGGCACTGACCGTCTCGCCGAAGTCGCCAGCAAACTCGGCCTGGCGCCCGACGCCATCGTGGTCAACGTCCAGGGTGACGAACCGCTGATCCCGCCGAGCGTGATCGATCAGGTCGCCGCCAACCTGGCCGCCCACACCGAAGCGCGCATGGCCACCCTGGCCGAGCCGATCGAAGACGTCCAGACCCTGTTCAATCCCAACGTGGTCAAGGTGGTCAGTGACCTCAACGGCCTGGCGCTGACGTTCAGCCGTGCGACCCTGCCCTGGGCCCGCGATGCCTTCGCCAAAAGCTGCGAGCAATTGCCTGAAGGCGTGCCGTATCGCCGTCACATCGGCATCTATGCCTACCGCGCCGGTTTCCTGCATGACTTCGTCAGTTGGGGCCCGTGCTGGCTGGAAAACACCGAATCACTGGAACAACTGCGTGCCCTGTGGCATGGCGTCCGGATTCACGTGGCCGACGCGCTGATCGCACCGCCGACCGGTGTCGACACCCCCGAAGACCTCGAACGCGTTCGTCGCCTGCTGGAGGCCTGATGCGCGTTCTGTTCGTCTGCCTGGGCAACATCTGCCGCTCGCCGACAGCCGAAGGCGTGTTGCGCCATAAACTGCGCGAAGCGGGGCTGGCCGATCAGGTTGAAGTGGCCTCGGCCGGCACCGGCGACTGGCACGTCGGCAAAGCACCGGACAAACGCAGCCAGGCCGCCGCCAAGCAGCGTGGCTACGACCTGTCCGCCCAGCGCGCCCAACAGGTTACTCGCGCCGATTTCGCCACTTATGACCTGATCCTCGCCATGGATCACAGCAACCTGCGCAACCTCAAGGCCTTGCAACCAGCCTCGGGTAAGGCCGAGCTGGACCTGTTCCTGCGTCGCTACCCGTCGGAGATCGACGAAGTCCCGGATCCGTATTACGACGATCAGGGTTTCGAACGCGTGCTCGACCTGATCGAGCGCGCCAGTGATCAGTTGGTCATCGAATTGAAGGGGCGGTTATGAGTTTGCGGGTACAGCGCGAGGTTTCCCTCAAGCCGTTCAATACTTTTGGCGTGGATGTCCGGGCCCGGTTGTTTGCCGAGGCTCACAGCGATGCCGATGTGCGTGAAGCCCTGGCTTATGCCGCACAGCAGGACGTACCGTTGCTGGTGATCGGCGGTGGCAGCAATTTGCTGCTGACTGCCGATATCCAGTCGCTGGTGCTGCGCATGGCCAGCCGTGGCATTCGCATCCTGAGCGATGACGGCAGTCGTGTTGTCATCGAGGCCGAGGCCGGCGAGCCTTGGCATCCGTTCGTTCAGCACACCCTGGCCCAGGGATTGTCGGGGCTGGAAAACCTCAGCTTGATTCCCGGCACCGTCGGTGCCGCGCCCATGCAGAACATCGGCGCCTATGGCGTGGAGATCAAGGACGTGTTCGCCGGCCTGACCGCGTTGGACCGCCAGACGGGTGAGCTGCGCGATTTCAATCTGGACGAGTGCAACTTCGCTTACCGCGACAGTCTGTTCAAACAAGAGCCCGGTCGATGGTTGATCCTGCGGGTGCGGTTTGCCTTGAATCGCGTCGCGCATCTGCACCTGGAATACGGCCCGGTGCGTCAGCGCCTGACTGAGCAAGGCGTCGACCAGCCCACCGCCACCGATGTCAGCCGGGCGATCTGCAGTATTCGTAATGAAAAGCTGCCGGATCCGGCCGTCCTCGGCAATGCCGGCAGCTTCTTCAAGAACCCGCTCGTCTCGGCCGCACTGGTTGCGCAGCTCAAGGGTCAGTACCCCGATCTGGTGGCGTATGCACAACCGGACGGGCAGATGAAACTGGCCGCCGGGTGGCTGATCGAGCGTGCAGGTTGGAAGGGATTTCGCGACGCCGATGCTGGCGTGCACAAGGCGCAGGCGCTGGTGCTGGTCAACTACGGCGAGGCGACGGGCTTGCAATTGCTGAACCTTGCGCAGCGCATCCAGAAAGACATTGCAGAACGTTTCCATGTTGAGCTGGAAATGGAGCCTAACCGGTATTAGAGATGCAGCGGCAAGCTTCGAGTTGCAAGCTGCAAGCTACAATCAGGTGTGTGGGTTTTGCTGTCTTGCTTCTACTTGAGGCTTGCAGCTTGAAGCTTGCAACTAAAAGCCCTGCCCTGCAGGGCTTTTTTGTTAATACTGGGTTAACTTAGTCAGCTAACGATAACCCTCATTTGTTCCATAAAAGGCCCGGTTCAGACGCTCGCGTCTGCACAAGAGAGCCTGTTAGCCTGAGCCGATCTGCGTGATGCCAACCGCTGTCAACCAGCGGCAGATTGCTCGACCCCATAACCTTTATAACTATGCGGGCGTGCCCATGATTACCCTGAAACTCAATGGTCAAGACCATCAGCTCGATGTTACTGAGGACATGCCGCTCCTCTGGGCTATCCGCGACGTGGCGGGATACAACGGCACCAAATTCGGCTGCGGCATGGGCCTGTGCGGCGCTTGCACCATCCACATCGAAGGCTCGCCGGCGCGCAGTTGCATCACGCCCATCGGCTCCGTGGTGGGCCAGAACATCACCACCATCGACAACCTGCACGCGGACCCGGTCGGGCAAGTCGTCCAACAGGCCTGGCTCGACAGCGCCGTGGCCCAATGTGGTTTTTGCCAGGGCGGGCAGATCATGTCGGCGACTGCACTGCTCAAGACCAACCCCAATCCAAGTGATGAGCAGATCGAAGAGGCGATGGTTGGCAACCTCTGTCGCTGCGGTACCTACAACCGAATCAAGACCGCGATCCGGCAGGCATCCACTCACCTGAAGGAGGCCAAGGCATGAGCCAGTTACCCAATGATTTTGCCCTGAGCAACCTCAGCCGCCGTGGCTTCCTCAAGGGCGTGGGCGCCACCAGTGCTCTGGTGGTTGCAGCGAGTTGGGGGTGGCAGGATGCGTTCGCCGCCGACGAAGAGAAAAAATTCGGCGCCGAGGGCATGCCCAACGGCTGGATCGATGATCCCAAGGTCTACGTCAGCATCGCCGCTGATGGCACGGTGACGGTGGTGTGCAACCGCTCGGAAATGGGCCAGGGCGTGCGCACCAGCCTGACCATGGTGGTGGCCGACGAGCTGGAGGCCGACTGGGCCCTGGTGAAAGTGCAGCAGGCACCGGGCGACGAAGTGCGCTTCGGTAACCAGGACACCGACGGCTCGCGCAGTATGCGTCACTGGTACGAGCCGATGCGCCGCTGTGGCGCGGCTGCGCGGACCATGCTGGAACAGGCGGCCGCCGATCAGTGGAAAGTCCCGGTCGGCGAGTGCCACGCGCAATTGCACAAGGTCATCCATAAGCCGTCCGGTCGAGAGCTGGGTTATGGCGCCCTGGCCG
This sequence comes from Pseudomonas sp. S2_C03, assembly GCF_054668405.1. Taxonomy (NCBI): domain Bacteria; kingdom Pseudomonadati; phylum Pseudomonadota; class Gammaproteobacteria; order Pseudomonadales; family Pseudomonadaceae; genus Pseudomonas; species Pseudomonas sp. S2_C03. Next base: position 677,543 of record NZ_CP162766.1, read on the forward strand.
CCGCTGCTGGTGCACTGGCCGTACCGGCCCGCGACAGCCTGCGGCTCAAGCAGCCATCGGAGTTCCGCTACATTGGCAAGGAAGGCACCCGTGCAATCGATGGCGCAGACATCGTCAACGGTCGTGCCATCTACGGTGCCGATGTCCATTTCGAGGGCATGCTCTACGCCACCATCGCTCGCCCGGCGGTCTACGGCGGCAAGGTCAAGTCGCTGGACGACAGCGCGGCACTGAAGGTCCCCGGGGTGATCAAGGTCCTGCAAATCGAAAGCCGACCATTGCCCTCTGAATTCCAGCCGTTGGGTGGCGTGGCCGTGGTTGCCAGCAACACGTGGGCGGCGATCAAGGGGCGTGAGGCACTGAAAATTGAATGGGATGACGGCCCCAATGCCAGCTACGATTCGATTGCCTACCGCAAGGAACTGGAAGCGGCGTCCCTGAAACCGGGCAAGGTCGTGCGCAATACCGGCGACATCGACAAGGCTATCAGCGGTGCCAGCAGCACACTGGAAGCCTCCTACTATTTGCCGCACCTGACACAAGCGCCGATGGAACCGATGGTCGCCATTGCCCGCTTCAAGGATGGCATTTGCGAAGCCTGGGGACCGAGCCAGGCGCCACAGGTCACCCGCGAGCGTATTGGTGAACGGCTGGGTATCGGGTTCGACAAGGTGACCTTCAACGTCACCCTGCTCGGTGGCGGGTTCGGGCGCAAATCCAAACCGGATTTCATCATTGAAGCGGCCGTGCTCGCCAAGGAATTTCCTAGCAAGGCGGTGCGCGTGCAGTGGACCCGCGAAGACGACATCCATAACTCCTACTTCCATACCGTCTCGGCGGAATACCTCAAGGCCGGCCTGAACAAGGACGGCCTGCCGTCCGGTTGGCTGCACCGTACCGTTGCACCGAGCATCACCGCGTTGTTCGCACCGGGCATGAACCACGAAGCGGCCTTCGAATTGGGCATGGGTTTCACCAACATGGCCTACGCGATTCCCAACGTACGCCTGGAAAACCCTGAAGCCGTGGTGCACACCCGAGTGGGCTGGTATCGCTCCGTGTCGAACATTCCCCACGGTTTTGCCATCCAGAGCTTTGTCGATGAACTGGCGCACAAGGCTGGCGAAGACCCGCTCAAGTACCAGGTCAGGTTGCTCGGCCCGGATCGCCAGATCGATCCGCGCACCTTGAGTGAAGAATGGAACTACGGCGAATCGCCCGAGCGTTATCCAATCGACACCGGACGCATGCGTACCGTGCTGGAAACCGCCGCAAAAGCCGCCGGTTGGGGGCGACAGTTGCCGAAGGGGCGTGGGCTGGGGCTGGCGGTGCATTACAGTTTCGTCACCTACGTCGCGGCGGTGATCGAGGTCGAAGTCAAGGACGATGGCACCCTGATTGTGCATAAGGCCGATATCGCGGTGGATTGCGGTCCGCAGATCAACCCCGAGCGGATTCGCTCGCAATTCGAGGGGGCCTGCGTGATGGGGCTGGGCAACGCGGTGCTGGGGGAAATCAGCTTCAAGGACGGCAAGGTCCAGCAGGACAACTTCCATATGTACGAAGTGGCGCGCATGTCCCTGGCGCCGAAGGAAGTCGCGGTGCATTTGGTCACTCCACCGGGCGAAGTGCCGTTGGGCGGCGTCGGCGAGCCGGGCGTGCCACCGATAGCGCCGGCACTGTGCAACGCGATCTTCGCGGCGACCGGCAAGCGCATCCGCAATTTGCCGGTACGTTACCAATTGCAGGGTTGGCAGAAGGCTGACGTTTGATGGACAGCGTCGATCTGAATGTCTTGCACAGTGTATTGCAGTGGCGTCAGGCCGGTCAGCGGGTGATGTTGTACAGCGTCGTCCGGACCTGGGGTACCGCGCCCCGGGCCCCTGGCGCCATGCTGGCCTTGCGCGAAGACGGCGTGGTGATTGGTTCGGTGTCCGGTGGCTGTATCGAGGATGACCTGATCACCCGCCTGCACGATGGACGGATTACGCCAGACGGGCCGCCCGTGCAGTTGATCACCTATGGCGTGACCCAGGAGGAAGCGGCCCGCTTCGGTTTGCCTTGTGGTGGGACCTTGCGCCTGACCGAGGAACGCGTGGGGGATCCCGCCTGGGTCGCCGAGTTGCTGGCACGTTGCGAGGCCCATGAAATCGTCGCCCGCACTTTGGACGTCGCCACCGGTGAGGTGCGCTTGCAGCCAGCGGGCAAGAGCGAGGTGCTGAGTTTCGACGGACACACGTTGCGCGCGATCTACGGCCCACGCTGGCGTTTGTTGTTGATCGGCGCGGGCCAGTTGTCCCGGTATGTGGCCGAGATGGCGCGCCTGCTGGATTTCGAAGTGCTGATTTGCGATCCGCGCACCGAATTCGTCTACGGCTGGGAGGAACAGCACGGGCGCTTTGTCTCCGGCATGCCGGATGAAGCGGTGCTGAACATCCAGACCGACGAGCGCACAGCCATCGTGGCGCTGACGCATGATCCTCGCCTGGATGATATGGCGCTGCTGACGGCCCTCGATTCCAGGGCTTTTTATGTGGGTGCGCTGGGTTCGCGGGTCAACAGCCAGAAACGTCGAGCCAACCTGGCTCAGCTAGGCTTGTCTCAAGCGGCCATCGGACGGTTACATGGCCCGATCGGTTTGCACATTGGCAGCCATTCCCCGGCGGAGATCGCGTTGTCGTTGCTGGCTGAAATCGTCGCGATCAAAAATGGCATCGAGTTGAAGCAGAAAAAGGAAAGTGCATGAACGAGTCCATCGGCGTCATCGTCCTGGCTGCGGGGCAGGGCACCCGGTTCCGGCAGGCAGCGGGTGGTGCTCGGGACAAGTTGCTGGCTGACTGCGCCGGGCGCGATGGCGCCGTGCGTTCGGTGATCGAGCAGGTGCTGATGAGTGTGCCGGCTGGACTGACGAAGCGCGTGCTGGTCACCACCGAAGACCGTCCACAAGTCATCCGCATGGCCCAGGCCTATGGTTTCGAGATTGTCCTGATCGAGTCCACCGGCATGGGCGACAGCATCGCGGCCGGGGTCGCGGCCTGTCCGCAGCTCGCCGGGTGGCTGATCGCCTTGGGCGATATGCCGTTCATCCTGCCGTCCACCTTCGAGAAAGTGCTGACGGGGGTGACGGATGATGGGATCAGTGTGCCTGTGATCAACGGCGAGTATGGCCATCCCGTGGGATTTGGGCGTTCGTTCGGTCCCGGGTTGATGGCGCTGTCGGGAGACCGTGGCGCCAAACCATTGTTCGTCCCGGCGAAGGTGGCTGAGGTGCCAGTGGATGATCCTGGAGTGTTGTGGGATGTGGATGTCCCTGAGGCATTAGTCTTCGCCGGGTAGATCGACCCCCTGTAGGAGCGAGCTTGCTCGCGATGCTGGCCCAGCTATCGGTGACCTCCCAGCTACCCCGCGTTATCGTTAACGACCATCGCCGGCAAGCCCGCTCCCACAGGTGGACTGCGTACCCGGGCACCGCAGGCATTCAGACATAAAAAAGCCCCGCCTGGCGTCACCAGGCGGGGCTTTCAGTTGCAGCAGGATCAGGCGAGCGGTTTAGGCTCGTGTTCCTTTTCCTCGGCTTCGTGTTGCACCACGGCTTCCTGAACGGAGCGCGGAGCTTCGTGGATCACCGATTCGGTAGCTTCTTCAGCGACCGGGGCAGGGGCCTCGACCACTTCAGCAGCAACCGGTGCTGGCTCTTCGACCGCAACCGCTTCAACGGGAGCAGCAGCGGCGGCCAGTTCGGCTTCCTTCTGCAGACGCTCTTCCTCGCGCTTGCGACGACGCACTTCACGTGGGTCATTCGGCGCGCGGCCGCTTGGAGTCAGTGCGCTGGCTGGAGCCGCTTCGACAACGGGTGCCGGTGCCTGGGTAACCACCGGGGCCTCTACCACGGGGGCTGGTTCGGCAGCTACCACCACAGGTTCGCTGACCATGGCTTCGGCAGTTTCCGGCTCGGCGACTGGCGCTGGCGCTTCGACAACGGCTGGTTCGGCCACCCAGTTGAAGGCGGTTTGTTCTTCACGAACTTCGCGCACGGTTTCGGTCACGGTTTCAGCCGCGACTTCGACGGCTGGCTCGGCAACCACAGCCGGCGCTTCTTCCACAACCACCGCAGGCTCTGCAACTGCTTCAGCTTGCGGTTGGGCTTCAGACTGCGCTGGAGCCACTTCGATTTCCGGAGCGGCGGTCACTTGCACGGGCGTGTTCGCTTCAACGACCGGCGCTTCGACTGGGGCAGTCTCAAGCGTGGTGGCAGTGGCGCGTTCGGCTTGCTCGTTGGCCTGTGCTTCGGCCGGAGCGCTGATCACGGTGCTGGCGACAGCGGCGGTGACCGCCAGGCCAGCGGCCAGGTCGGCGGCGCTTGGTGCTTCGCTGCCTTCGGTGGCTGGCGACTCTTCCGAGCCTTCGATCACGTTGCCGTCGGCATCGCGTTGACGCTCGCGACGGTTGCTGCGACGACGCTGGCCACGGGAACGACGACGTGGACGATCACCTTCGGCGCCTTCCTGACCGTCTTCACCCGGTTGCTCTTCGTTGCCGGTCAGTTCTTCTTCGGCTACGGCAGCAGCGGCTTGTTCGGCTCGCGGTTGACGCTCTTCACGCGGTGGGCGTGGAGCGCGCTCTTCGCGCGGCTGACGGGCCGGACGTTCTTCGGTGGCGGCAACTGCAGCGGTTTCCGGTGCAACGGTATCCAGAGGTTCACGCAGTACACGAACCCGCTCTTCACGCTCGCCACGCGGCTTGCGGTCTTCGCGAGGGGCGCGCGGTGCACGTTCTTCACGCGGGGCGCGTGGTGCGCGTTCTTCGCGAGCGGCCGGTGCTTCTTCACGGGCTTCGCGCGGTTCACGTGGCGCGCGCTCTTCGCGCGGTGCACGTTCTTCGCGAGGTTTGCGTTCTTCATCGCGGCGACCGTTACGGTTGCGGCTTTGCTGACGGCCGTTACGACGCTCTTCGTTGCGTGCTGGACGCTCAGCGGCTGGCTTTTCAACCACGGCCGGGGCAGCAGGCTCTTCCTTGGTCGCGAACAGGCTGACCAACGACTTCACCAGGCCCTTGAACAGGCTTGGCTCTGGCGCGGCAACCGGGGCCGCTACCGGAGTGGCAGGGACTTCGGTTGGAACCGGAGCGTTGGCGCGGGCTGGAGCCGTCTTGACCGCAGCTTCCTGGCGAACCAGGGTGCGGGTCGCAGCAGCCGGTTGGACTTCTTCGACTTCGGCCGCGGCCGCAGCGATTTCGTAGCTGGACTGGCTGTTGGCGGCTTCCGGGCTGTCATCGCGAAGACGCTGCACTTCAAAATGCGGCGTTTCGAGGTGATCGTTCGGCAGAATGACGATACGGGCACGGGTGCGCAGTTCAATCTTGGTGATCGAGTTGCGTTTTTCGTTGAGCAGGAAGGCTGCAACCGGAATCGGCACCTGGGCGCGGACTTCGGCAGTGCGGTCTTTCAGGGCTTCTTCTTCGATCAGGCGCAGGATCGCCAGGGACAGCGATTCAACATCACGGATGATGCCGGTGCCGTTGCAGCGCGGGCAAACGATGCCGCTGCTTTCACCCAGCGATGGGCGCAGGCGCTGACGGGACATTTCCAGCAGGCCGAAGCGCGAGATGCGACCGACTTGCACACGAGCGCGGTCGGCTTCCAGGCATTCGCGGACTTTTTCTTCCACGGCGCGCTGGTTTTTGGCAGGGGTCATGTCAATGAAGTCGATGACGATCAGGCCGCCGATGTCGCGCAGGCGCAACTGGCGGGCGATTTCTTCGGCCGCTTCAAGGTTGGTCTGCAGGGCGGTTTCTTCGATGTCGCTGCCTTTGGTGGCGCGCGCCGAGTTGATGTCGATTGACACCAGGGCTTCGGTCGGATCGATGACGATGGAGCCGCCGGAAGGCAGTTCAACGACGCGCTGGAAAGCGGTCTCGATCTGGCTTTCGATCTGGAAACGGTTGAACAGCGGTACGCTGTCTTCGTACAGCTTGATCTTGCTGGCGTACTGCGGCATTACCTGGCGAATGAAGGTCAGGGCTTCGTCCTGTGCTTCAACGCTGTCGATCAGCACTTCGCCGATGTCCTGGCGCAGGTAATCACGGATGGCGCGAATGATGACGTTGCTTTCCTGGTAGATCAGGAATGGCGCGGAACGATCCAGCGAGGCTTCCTTGATGGCGGTCCAGAGTTGCAGCAGGTAATCGAGGTCCCACTGCATTTCTTCGCTGCTGCGACCCAGGCCGGCAGTGCGCACGATCAGACCCATGTCGGCGGGGGCAACCAGGCCGTTCAGGGCTTCACGCAGTTCATTGCGCTCTTCGCCTTCGATGCGACGGGAGATGCCGCCGGCACGCGGGTTGTTCGGCATCAGGACCAGGTAACGGCCAGCCAGGCTGATGAAGGTGGTCAGGGCGGCACCCTTGTTGCCACGTTCTTCTTTTTCGACCTGGACGATGACTTCCTGGCCTTCGCTCAGGACATCCTTGATGTTGACGCGGCCTTCAGGTGCCTTCTTGAAGTATTCGCGGGAGATTTCCTTGAGGGGCAGGAAGCCGTGGCGCTCGGAGCCGAAATCGACAAAGGCGGCCTCCAGGCTCGGTTCGATGCGAGTAATCCGGCCTTTGTAGATGTTGGCCTTCTTTTGCTCGCGTGCACCGGATTCGATGTCCAGGTCGTAGAGGCGTTGGCCATCTACCAGTGCAACACGCAACTCTTCGGGTTGAGTTGCGTTAATCAGCATTCTTTTCATGTAGTACCGTCGGTTTCCGGGCTGCCGGAAACGGCGTTCGGCACACACGACTTCTCACGGTCGGTGTCAGGTGCGTCGGGAGTGGTTGGCCAATCCCGTGTCCAGCGAGGTCCGGCCAATGTGGGCCTTCGTCGCGACGTACGCGTCCTGCTTGCTGTGGCTACTTAAGCACTCAGTCAGGAGGAGGAATCAACCGGCGGCTGTGGACGAGATGAAGCGTCTTGGGAAAGCCTATTGCTACACAGTCCAGCGGTTGTGCATCTCCACCCTACACGTATCCCTGATAATTCGGGTGCTGCCGCGCGCAGAATCCGCAGCGGGTTGGCATTTACCGTGAGCTCCGAAAGGGGAGGTCACGCATCATGGCTAATTTAGGCGTTGTTTCCGAAGCCTTCGCTCGGGGTCATCCGCAGCCGACTGCACTTTGTGAACTGGCCGTGAATATGGCTCGCGTGGCGAGTGAAAAACTCTGCTTTGCGGCGTGATTCAGGCCTCATGTCACCTGCGCTCGTTACAGCTGCAAACTCCACCGTTACGTAGCGAAAGCCCCGTAGGACGGCCTCGCGTCCTGGTGAATTGCTTTGGTCAGGGGCGGTTTTTGACCGCTAATCCGCTGTCCAGGCCGCTTTTGGCGGCGTTCGCGACTATAGCAGTAATGATTAAGTGCTTCAATTCCATAAAAAATTGATATCATCCGCGCCATGACGACTACTGCCCCCTCGACTCCAGGCGTTCAACTGCTTGAGGTCTCGCCGGAATATGCCGGCCAACGTATTGATAACTTCCTCCTCGCCCGACTCAAAGGCGTGCCCAAGACCTTGATTTATCGCATTTTGCGCAAGGGCGAAGTGCGCGTGAACAAAGGTCGGATCAAGCCCGAATACAAGCTGCAGGCAGGCGATATCGTGCGCGTGCCGCCGGTTCGCGTGCCTGAGCGCGACGAGCCGATGCCGGTCGCTCAAGGGCTCTTGCAGCGCCTCGAAGCGTCGATTGTCTTTGAGGACAAGGCACTGATCGTGATCAACAAGCCCGCCGGGATCGCAGTTCACGGCGGCAGCGGCTTGAACTTCGGTGTTATCGAGGCCTTCCGTCAGTTGCGCCCCGACGCCAAGGAGCTGGAGCTGGTTCACCGCCTGGATCGGGACACTTCCGGGCTGCTGATGATCGCCAAAAAACGCAGCATGTTGCGCCACCTGCACGAGCAGTTGCGCGGTGATGGCGTCGACAAGCGCTACATGGCGCTGGTTCGCGGCAATTGGCCGTCGTCGATCAAGCAGGTGCGTGCGCCTTTGCAGAAGAGCAACCTGCGGTCTGGCGAGCGTATGGTCGAAGTTGACGAAGAAGGTAAGGATGCTCTGACGGTATTCAAGGTTTTGCGTCGTTTCGGCGATTTTGCCACCATGGTTGAAGCAAAACCGATTACTGGTCGCACTCACCAGATCCGCGTGCACACTCTGCATGCCGGGCACTGCATTGCGGGTGACACCAAGTACGGCGAAGAGGGTTTCAGCAAGGAAATCCGCGATCTGGGTGGCAAGCGTCTGTTTCTGCATGCCTACATGCTGACCGTTCCGCTCCCCGATGGTGGCGAATTGAAGCTACAGGCGCCAGTCGACGAAATGTGGGCCAGGACTGTGGAGCGTTTGAGTGCACCCCTCTGATTACAAGTTGCTGATTTTCGACTGGGACGGCACCTTGGCCGACTCCATTGGTCGGATAGTCGAGGCAATGCACGTCGCTTCCGAACGCTCGGGCTTTGCGCTGCGCGACGATTTTGCCGTGAAGGGCATCATCGGCCTGGGCCTGCCGGAAGCCATTCGTACGTTGTACCCGCAGATCAGTGACAGCGAGTTGATTGCGTTTCGTGAGCACTATGCAGATCACTACATTGCTTCGGAAGCCGTACCTTCGCCACTGTTTGAAGGTGTTGTGGAATCGATGGAGGCGTTTCGAGCCGAGGGCTACCATCTGGCGGTCGCAACCGGCAAGGCGCGTCGCGGGTTGGATCGCGTTCTGAAGTCTCACGGTTGGGAGAACTACTTCGACATCACTCGCGCCGCTGACGAAACCGCCAGCAAGCCGCATCCGTTGATGCTCGAGCAGATCCTCGCGCACTGCGAAGTTCGTCGGGAACAGGCGCTGATGATCGGGGACTCCTCCTTTGACCTGCAGATGGCGCGCAACGCCGGCATGGGGTCGGTGGCGGTCAGCTACGGCGCCCAATCGATCGAGGCGTTGAAATTGTTCGAGCCGACGCTGGCGATTGATCGTTTTTCAGAGTTGCATGCCTGGCTGAGTCAGCGGGCTTAACAGGATTTTGCTGGGGTAGATGGGCATGACCGACGAATGGAAGGCGCCAAAGGCGAGTGCAGAGAGCGGCGACGAGAAAAGCTGGAAGCTGTTGGAGAAAACCCTGCTGGCGGGTGTGCAGGAGCAGCGCAGATCGCGCCGCTGGGGGATATTCTTCAAGCTCCTGACCTTTGTTTACCTGTTCGTTGCGCTGGCGCTGTTCACGCCCTTGATGGACATGGAAAAGGCCGCCACCCGCAGTGGCGCCTACACGGCGCTGATCGATGTGAATGGCATGATCGCGGACAAGGAGCCGGCCAGCGCTGACAATATCGTCGGCAGCCTGCGCGCCGCGTTCGAGGACGAAAAGGTCAAGGGTGTCATCCTGCGTATCAACAGTCCGGGTGGCAGTCCCGTGCAGTCGGGGTATGTCTATGACGAAATTCGCCGCCTGCGCGGCTTGCACCCTGATACGAAGTTGTACGCGGTGATTTCCGACCTGGGTGCTTCCGGTGCCTACTACATCGCCAGTGCCGCCGACCAGATCTATGCCGACAAGGCGAGCCTGGTGGGTTCCATTGGTGTCACGGCGGCCGGCTATGGTTTTGTCGGGACCATGGAAAAACTCGGTGTCGAGCGTCGGACCTACACCTCCGGTGAGCACAAGGCGTTCCTCGATCCGTTCCAGCCGCAGAAGCCTGAAGAAACGGCGTTCTGGCAGGGGGTGCTCGATACCACGCACAAGCAGTTCATCAATAGCGTCAAGCAGGGGCGCGGTGATCGTCTCAAGGACAAGGAGCATCCGGAGCTGTTTTCCGGGCTGGTCTGGTCTGGCGAGCAGGCGCTGGGATTGGGCTTGATCGACGGCCTGGGTAATGCCAGTTCGGTTGCCCGTGATGTGATCGGCGAAAAAGAGCTGGTGGACTTCACCGTGCAGGAATCACCGTTCGATCGTTTCTCGAAGAAGCTCGGCGCCAGCGTCGCGGAGCATCTGGCAATGTGGATGGGGTTTCAGGGGCCTTCGCTGCGCTGAGCGTCTTCGTTGCCTAAAAAACCGGCCCTTGTGGCCGGTTTTTTTCTGCTTGGTTTCAGGGTATTTCAACGCCTTCGGCCATCAGCATGTCGATCAGGCGAATCAGTGGCAGGCCAACGAGGCTCGTGGCATCAGGGCCTTCGGTGCTCTGGAACAGGCTGACGCCCAGGCCTTCGGCCTTGAAGCTGCCGGCGCAATCATAAGGTTGCTCGGCATGCAGGTAGCGTTCGATACGTGCGCTGTTCAGTGTGCGCATGTGCACGGTGAAGGGCACGCAATCGACCTGGCAGTGGCCGGTCTGGCTGTTGAGCAGGGTGAGGCCAGTCAGAAAGGTCACGCTGGCGCCGCTTGAGGCGAGCAGCTGTTCGCGGGCCTTTTCGAAGGAATGGGGTTTGCCGATAATGCGATCGCCCAGCACCGCCACCTGGTCAGAACCGATGATCAGGTGGTTGGGGTGACGGTCGGCCAGGGCCAGGGCTTTTTCCCGGGCGAGGCGCTGCACCAGCTCAGCGGCGGGCTCGTCCGGGAGGCGGCTCTCATCGATATCCGGCGAGCAGCAGATGAACGGCAGCTGCAGTCGGGCCAGCAATTCTCGGCGATAGGCCGAGCTTGAAGCGAGTAATAAAGGCAGCATGGGCATCTCCGGATGGCAGGCGCGAATTCTAGCGAGGCTTGCAGGTGACGGACAGGGCCGAATTTCCTTTGACATGGCCGGGGGCATCCCTATAATGCTGCGCCTATGTTGAATGACCCGATTCCACCTCACGTTGACCCGCGCAAATTGGCTGACCGTGGCACCACCCTTCAAGGTGAACTGCTGCTGGCCAATTTGGAGAGACTCTGCGACCCGCTTTCCGACACTGTCGGTACGGTCCAGGCCAAACTCGTTTTTGAGCGAGATGAACGTAAATCTGTGGTGATCCACAGCTTTATCGACACCGAAGTCAAAATGGTTTGCCAGCGTTGTCTTGAGCTGGTCACCCTGCCGATCCATAGCGAGTGCAGTTATGCTGTGGTGAAGGAGGGTGCGAATACCCAGTCGTTGCCGAAAGGTTATGACGTGCTGGAACTGGGCGAAGATCCTTTGGATCTGCAGTCACTGATCGAGGAGGAGCTTCTGCTCGCCTTGCCCATTGTGCCTGCTCATCATCCGGAAGAATGCCAGCAGCCGGCGGGAGCAGATGAACCCGAACCGAGCGAGGACGAGGTAACGCGGTCCAACCCGTTCAGTGTATTGGCGCAGTTAAAGCGTGACCCAAACGTTTAGGAGTTAATCAATTATGGCTGTTCAGCAGAACAAAAAATCCCGCTCTGCCCGTGACATGCGTCGTTCGCACGATGCTCTCGAGGCTAGCACCCTGTCTGTAGAAAAAACCACCGGTGAAGTTCACCTGCGTCACCACGTTTCGCCAGAAGGCGTATACCGTGGTCGTAAAGTGATCGACAAGGGCGCTGACGAGTAATCACTTGTCCGCTCAAGTCATCGCGATTGACGCAATGGGCGGGGACTTCGGTCCCCGCAGCATTGTCCAGGCCAGCCTCGCTTGCCTGTCTGCTACCCCCTCGCTGCACCTGACCCTCGTCGGTCAACCGTCCCTCCTTGAAGAATTGATCGCTGGCCATTCGGCTGTGGATCGCTCGCGCCTGTCGATTGCCCCAGCGTCGCAAGTCATTGCCATGGATGAAAAACCTGCCCAGGCGCTGCGTGGCAAGCCCGATTCGTCAATGCGTGTGGCGCTGCAGCTGCTGCGCGATGACAAGGTCCAGGCATGCGTCAGTGCGGGCAATACCGGTGCGCTGATGGCGTTGTCGCGGTTCGTGCTCAAGACGCTGCCGGGCATAGACCGGCCGGCCATGGTTGCGGCGATTCCGACGCAGAAGGGTTATTGTCAGTTGCTCGATCTGGGAGCGAATGTCGATTGCAGCGCCGAGCACCTGTTGCAGTTTGCCGTCATGGGTTCGGTGGCCGCAGAAACGCTGGGAATTGTTCGTCCGCGCGTGGCTCTTCTGAACATCGGCACCGAGGACATCAAGGGCAATCAGCAGGTCAAGTTGGCGGCAACCTTGCTGCAAAGCGCACGCGGTATCAATTACATCGGTTTTGTCGAGGGCGATGGCCTGTATCGTGGCGAAGCGGATGTGGTGGTGTGTGATGGCTTTGTCGGCAACATCCTGCTCAAGTCCAGTGAAGGGTTGGCGACCATGATTTCGGGGCGCATCGAAGCGCTGTTCAAAAAAACTTTGCATCAAAATTGGTCGGTGCAATGGCGCTGCCACTGATGAGGCGCCTGCAAGCGGACCTCGCGCCTGCGCGGCATAACGGCGCAAGTTTCCTGGGTTTGCAGGGAATTGTGGTGAAAAGTCATGGTTCTGCTGGTGTTCAGGGGTTTCAGAGCGCCATTTCGCGGGCCGTGATCGAGATTCAGGAAAACCTGCCAGAGCGCATTCACGGTCGGCTCGAGGATTTGTTGCTTTAGGCGTTTTCGTCGGACAATGCTTAAATGTGACCGCTTGGTTCAATTGGCCATCCAAACTGTCAGTTTCTTGCGTCCCCTGCCGGGACGCCAATTCTTCGACGACAAGATCATTAGGGGCTTGTTACATGTCTGCTTCCCTCGCATTCGTCTTTCCAGGACAGGGTTCGCAGTCCCTCGGCATGCTGGCCGAGCTGGGCGCGGAACATCCGGTGGTCCTCGAAACATTCAAAGAAGCCTCCGACGCGCTCGGTTACGACCTGTGGGCACTGACCCAGCAAGGGCCGGAAGAGCAACTCAATCAAACCGATAAAACCCAGCCGGCCATCCTGACCGCCTCGATCGCCCTGTGGCGCCTGTGGCTGGCCGAAGGGGGCGCGCGCCCTGCGTATGTCGCGGGTCACAGCCTGGGCGAGTACAGCGCACTGGTCGCTGCTGGCAGCCTGAGCCTGGGCGACGCGGTGAAACTGGTCGAGCGTCGTGGCCAGTTGATGCAGGAAGCCGTTCCGGCCGGGCAGGGCGGCATGGCTGCCATCCTTGGCCTGGAAGATGCTGACGTGCTGGCTGCCTGCGCCGAAGCGGCGCAAGGCGAAGTGGTCAGTGCGGTCAACTTCAATTCACCTGGCCAGGTGGTCATCGCCGGTGCCAAGGCAGCGGTCGAACGCGCCATCGAAGGCTGCAAGGCTCGTGGTGCCAAGCGTGCCATGCCATTGCCGGTCAGCGTGCCGTCCCATTGCGAACTGATGCGTCCGGCGGCTGAGCGTTTCGCCGAGGCGATCGCGGCCATCAATTGGCAGGCACCGCAGATTCCGTTGGTACAGAACGTCAGCGCTCAGGTGCCGGCCGATCTGGAAACCCTCAAGCGCGATCTGCTCGAACAGCTCTATAAGCCAGTGCGCTGGGTAGAATCGGTTCAGACCCTGGCCGCCAAAGGCGCGACCCAGTTGGTCGAATGCGGTCCTGGCAAAGTACTGGCCGGTCTCAACAAACGCTGCGCCGAAGGCGTATCGACATCCAACCTCAACACCCCAGACGCTTTCGCTGCCGCCCGTGCAGCATTGGCCTGAATCAGGAGAAGCTTGCATGAGTCTGCAAGGTAAAGTTGCACTGGTCACCGGTGCGAGCCGCGGTATTGGCCAGGCTATCGCCCTGGAACTGGGTCGTCAGGGTGCCATCGTCGTCGGCACCGCGACCTCCGCTTCCGGCGCCGAGCGTATTGCCGCGACCCTGAAGGAAAACGGTATTCAAGGCACCGGCCTGGAGCTCAATGTCACCAACGATGAGTCTGTTGCCGCCGTGCTGGCGAGCATCCAGGAGCAGTTCGGTGCCCCTTTGATCCTGGTCAATAATGCCGGTATCACCCGCGATAACCTGATGATGCGCATGAAAGACGACGAATGGTTCGACGTGATCGATACCAATCTGAACAGTCTATATCGCCTGTCCAAGGGCGTTTTGCGTGGCATGACCAAGGCGCGTTGGGGGCGAATTATCAGTATTGGCTCGGTAGTGGGTGCCATGGGCAACGCAGGCCAAGTAAACTATGCCGCCGCCAAGGCTGGCCTGGAAGGTTTCAGTCGTGCCATGGCGCGTGAAGTCGGTTCGCGTTCGATTACGGTAAACTCGGTGACCCCTGGGTTCATCGACACCGATATGACTCGCGAACTGCCCGAGGCGCAGCGTGAAGCCTTGCAGACGCAAATTCCGCTGGGCCGTCTGGGTCAAGCGCAAGAGATCGCGTCCGTGGTCGCTTTTCTTGCATCCGACGGTGCGGCTTACGTTACCGGAGCTACAATCCCGGTGAACGGCGGGATGTACATGTAGGTTAAAATGTGACGGATTGCTTCAAAAAAATGTCATACGAGCTGTCTAAAATCCGTTATAAAGCTGCAATCTATTTATAGGCAGAGGGTCACCGGGTACGGGGAGTGAAGCTTTCAGTTGAAAAGCTGAAAAGCCTTTCTATACACTTACCCACTGGCCAGCTGCCTGAATTTGTCCATTAGGAGTGAAAACAAGGTATGAGCACCATCGAAGAGCGCGTCAAGAAAATCGTTGCCGAGCAACTGGGTGTTAAAGAAGAAGAAGTGATCAACACTGCTTCCTTCGTTGAAGACCTGGGTGCCGACTCCCTTGACACCGTTGAGCTGGTGATGGCTCTGGAAGAGGAATTCGAGACCGAAATCCCTGACGAAGAAGCTGAAAAGATCACTACCGTACAAGCTGCAATCGACTACGTTAACTCCCACCAGGGTTAATCGTTTGTAATCGTTGCTTGCTGTCGTGGAAAAACCGCACTGCCGTCACGGCGTGCGGTTTTTTCTTTAGGCCTGATGCAAAGTCGTCATTAGAAAAAGGAGAGTGTTGTGTCGCGTAGACGCGTCGTAGTCACCGGTATGGGTATGTTGTCGCCACTGGGCACGGATGTGCCAAGCAGTTGGCAGGGCATTCTGGCTGGCCGCAGTGGCATTGGTCTGATCGAACACACCGACCTTTCTGCCTATTCCACCCGTTTTGGCGGCTCGGTAAAGGGCTTCAATGTCGAGGAATACCTGTCGGTCAAGGAAGCTCGCAAGCTTGACCTGTTCATTCAGTACGGGCTGGCGGCCGGTTTCCAGGCGGTGCGTAATGCCGGCCTTGAAGTCACCGATGCCAACCGTGAGCGCATTGGCGTGGCCATGGGGTCGGGTATTGGTGGACTGACCAATATCGAAGAAACCAGCCGCACCCTGCACGATTCCGGCCCACGAAGGATTTCTCCCTTTTTCGTGCCAGGCTCGATCATCAACATGATTTCCGGTTTCCTGTCGATCCACCTGGGTGCACAGGGGCCCAACTACGCGATTGCCACCGCATGTACCACCGGTACGCATTGCATCGGCATGGCGGCACGCAACATCATGTACGACGAAGCGGACGTGATGATTGCCGGCGGTGCCGAGATGGCTGCTTGCGGCCTGGGCATGGGCGGCTTTGGCGCTTCGCGTGCATTGTCCACCCGCAATGACGAGCCCACCCGTGCCAGTCGTCCATGGGACAAGGGGCGTGATGGTTTCGTCCTGTCCGACGGTGCCGGTGCGCTGGTGCTTGAAGAGCTGGAACACGCCAAGGCTCGTGGTGCGACCATCTACGCCGAGCTGGTGGGTTTCGGCACCAGTGGCGACGCGTTCCACATGACGTCGCCACCTGCAGACGGCGCCGGTGCTGCGCGCTGCATCACCAATGCCCTGCGCGATGCCAGGATCAATGCCGATCAGGTCCAGTACATCAACGCCCATGGCACCTCGACGCCGACTGGCGACCTGGCTGAAGCCTCTGCGATCAAGTCGGTATTCGGTGATCACGCCTACAAGCTGGCAGTCAGTTCGACCAAGTCCATGACCGGTCACCTGCTGGGTGCGGCGGGCGCGGTCGAGGCGATCTTCAGCGTGCTGGCCATCAACAGCCAGGTGGCGCCGCCAACCATCAACCTCGATGAGCCGGACGAAGGTTGTGATCTCGATTTCGTGCCGCACACGGCGCGCAACATGGATATCGACGTGGTCATCTCCAACTCCTTCGGCTTTGGTGGCACCAACGGCTCGCTCGTGTTCCGGCGGTTCGCAGGCTGATGGACAGTTGGGTCGACGGTCAGCCGGCTGACGCTCTGTCGCTGAAGGATCGCGGCCTGGCTTACGGTGATGGTCTGTTCGAGACCATTGCCGTGCGTAGCGGCCAGCCGTTGCTGCTGGAACGCCACCTGGCGCGTCTGGCCCATGGCTGTTCGAGGCTTTCGATCAGCGCCGATCACGGCTTGGTCCGCAGCGAGTTGCTGGCCTATGCCGCAGCACTGGGCGAGGGTGTACTCAAGCTTATCCTCACGCGCGGCGACAGTCTGCGCGGTTACGCGCCCGACCCGGCAGCTGTGGCTCGACGCATCCTGCAGGGCAATCCGCCCGCTGCTTATCCTGCCGTTCATGCAGAACAGGGGGTGCGGCTGTTCCCCTGCACCACGCGCCTGTCCGCGCAACCCTTGCTCGCCGGGCTCAAGCACCTGAACCGCCTCGAACAAGTCATTGCCCGTGCCGAATGGCAGGACACCGAATATGCCGAAGGCTTGATGCTCGATCACGCGGGGCGGGTGATCGAGGGGGTATTCAGTAATCTGTTCATCGTACGCGATGGTGTCTTGATCACCGCCGATCTCAAGCGCTGTGGCGTGGCCGGGGTGATGCGTGCGGAATTATTGTTTCAAGCCGAGTCGTCGGCAATTCCCACGCAAATCACCGATATCACCCTCGAACAACTGCAATGGGCCGACGAAGTGTTTGTCTGCAACAGCGTCTACGGCGTCTGGCCAGTGCGCGCCTATGCAGCGCTGAGCTGGCCGGTTGGGCCGCTCACCCGTAAACTCCAACACATTTCCCGTGCGCTACTGGATGCTTGATACGTGAGACGTAAACTCTTGCTGTTGCTGGAAACCGGCCTGGTTCTGGCAGGGTTGTGTCTGGGCGCTTCGGCCTGGAAGATCCATACGGCGTTACACCAGCCTTTGAATATTTCCCAGGAAGAGCTGCTGGACGTGCCCAAGGGCACCACGCCCACCCGCACTTTTTACCGACTTGAAGCCGATGGCGTGATCAAGGATGCCTTCTGGTTGCGCGTGTATTGGCGCTTCAACCTGGCCGGCCAGCCATTGCACAGCGGCGAGTACCGCATGCAGCCCGGCATGACTGTCGACGGGCTGATCGACCTGTGGAAGCGTGGCGAAATGGTCCAGTACAGCCTGACCCTGGTCGAAGGCTGGAATTTCCACCAGGTACGTGCTGCCCTGGCCAAGGCTGAAAAGCTGGACCAGACGCTCGACGGCTTGAGTGATAGCGAGGTGATGGACAAGCTCGGCCACAAGGGCATCTTCCCGGAGGGACGTTTCTTCCCGGACACCTACCGCTTTGTACGGGGCATGACCGACGTCGAGCTGCTGAAAAAAGCCTATGATCGCCTCGATGAAGTCCTGGCCAAGGAATGGGCGCAACGCGCCGCAGATGTGCCGTACACCGAGCCTTACCAGGCACTGATCATGGCCTCGCTGGTCGAGAAGGAGACCGGTGTGCCGCAAGAACGTGGGCAGATCGCCGGGGTGTTCGTGCGTCGCCTGGGACTGGGCATGCTGCTGCAGACCGATCCGACGGTGATCTATGGCCTGGGCGATCGTTACGCTGGCAAGCTGACCCGCGCCCACCTCAAGGAATCCAACCCTTACAACACCTACATGGTTGCGGGCCTGCCGCCGACCCCGATTGCGATGGTTGGCCGCGAGGCGATCCATGCCGCTCTGAACCCGGTGGCTGGCAACAGCCTGTATTTCGTGGCAAGGGGCGATGGCAGTCACGTGTTCTCCGATGACCTGGATGCCCACAACAACGCTGTGCGTGAGTTCCAGCTCAAGCGTCGCGCCGATTACCGCTCAAGCCCCGCGCCAGTCACGGCGCCGGAAGCCACGGGTGAGCCGGCGCCGATCACGCCAGATTCACCAGACACTTCGCCGCAGGCATTGCCGCCCGTGACGCCGTCTGCGCCCATTGAACAATCGGCCCCGCAATCGACTGAAGAACCTGCCAAAGAACCTGCTGTTGCGCCCGAAACGGACGCCGCCACGCCGCAAGGCTCGCAATGAACTCGACTAAGGACTGCCTGTGACTGGCTTGTTTATTACCCTGGAAGGCCCTGAAGGTGCGGGCAAGAGCACCAATCGCGAGTACCTCGCCGAGCGCTTGCGTGCCGCCGGTCTTGAAGTGGTGCTGACCCGGGAGCCGGGCGGGACGCCGCTGGCCGAACGGATCCGCGAAGTCCTCCTGACGCCTGTCGAAGAAATCATGGATCCGGATGCCGAGTTGCTGTTGGTGTTCGCTGCCCGCGCCCAGCATCTGGCCGGGGTGATTCGCCCGGCGCTGGGGCGGGGTGCGGTGGTGCTGTGTGACCGATTTACCGATTCGACCTACGCCTACCAGGGTGGTGGCCGCGGCCTGTCGATGGAGCGCATCGCGACCCTTGAAACCTTCGTCCAGGGCGATCTGCGTCCTGACCTGACGCTGATCTTCGACTTGCCGGTGGAAGTGGGCCTGGCCCGTGCCAGCGCACGGGGTCGCCTGGATCGCTTCGAGCGGGAAGGGCGCACATTCTTCGATGCGGTGCGCGGTGCTTTCCTCAAGCGCGCCGCCGCCGAGCCAGCGCGCTACGTGCTCGTCGACGCCGCACAGCCGCTGGCGCAGGTTCAACAGTCGCTGGATGCGCTGCTACCGCGCCTGCTGGAGCTGAGCCGTGGCTGAAGCCTACCCGTGGCAGGACAGCCTCTGGCAGCAATTGGCCGGTCGCAAGCAGCATGCGCACGCCTATTTGCTGCACGGGCCGGCGGGAATTGGCAAACGTGCGTTGGCCGAGCGCCTGATGGCACAGCTGTTGTGTCAGCAGCCGACGGCTCAGAACGCCTGCGGGGAATGCAAATCCTGCCTGTTGCTAAAGGCCGGCAGCCACCCCGACAACTACATTCTGGAGCCCGAAGAAGCCGACAAGGCGATCAAGGTCGACCAGGTGCGTGACCTGGTCAGCTTCGTGGTTCAGACCTCGCAGTTGGGTGGGCGCAAGGTGGTGCTGATCGAGCCAGTCGAGTCGATGAACATCAACGCCGCCAACGCCTTGCTCAAAAGTCTTGAAGAGCCGTCCGGCGATACGGTGCTATTGCTGGTGAGCCATCAGAGCAGCCGCCTGTTGCCGACCATCAAGAGCCGTTGCGTGCAGCAAGCCTGCCCGTTGCCGAGCGAGGCCGTGAGCCTGGCGTGGTTGGCGACCGCTCTGCCCGATTGCAATGAACAAGAGCGCAACGAACTGCTGACCCTCGCTGCCGGTTCGCCCTTGGCAGCGGTCAGCCTGCACGCTCAGGGCGTACAGGAGCAACGAGCACTGGTGGTCGACGGTGTGAAGAAGCTGCTCAAGCAGCAACAATCCCCCACGCAATTGGCCGAGGGCTGGAATTCGGTGCCGCTGCTGTTGCTGTTCGACTGGTTTTGCGACTGGTCGAGCCTGATCCTGCGCTATCAGTTGACCCAGGATGAAGACGGGTTGGGATTGTCCGATATGCGCAAGGTCGTGCAGTACCTGGCGCAGAAAACCAGCCAGGAAAAAACCTTGAATATTCAGGACTGGATCCTCGCCCAGCGCCAGAAAGTGCTCAGCAAGGCCAATCTCAATCGCGTGTTGTTGCTGGAAGCCTTGCTGGTGCAATGGGCGTCTTTGCCTATCCAGAAGTGATCGACTATGCCTAGACTCTGACTATCAGCAGTGGAGGTCAGCATGAATGAAGCCGAGAACCCGGGGCCGCGCAACGGCATTTTGTCCTTGACCATCAAGGACAAGTCCGTGCTTTACGCGGCCTACATGCCGTTCCTCAGGAATGGCGGGCTGTTTATCCCGACCAACAAGAGCTACAAGTTGGGTGACGAGGTATTCATGCTGCTGAACCTGATGGACGAGCCGGAGAAAATTCCGGTGGCTGGCAAAGTTGCCTGGATCACACCCAAAGGTGCCCAAGGCAATCGTGCCGCTGGCGTTGGTGTTCAATTCAACGATGGCGATAACGCCGCGCGCAGTCGAATCGAAACCCATCTGGTCGGAGCCCTAAAGTCCGACCGTCCCACCCATACGATGTAAGTTGCCAACTTTTTTATGCTTGTAGATTCCCATTGCCACCTCGATCGCCTTGACCTCGCCGCACACGATGGCTCTCTCGATGCCGCACTCGATGCCGCGCGGCAGCGCGGCGTAGGACATTTTCTGTGCATTGGCGTGAGTGCCGATAATGCGGCCGACGTCAAAGCCCTGGCCGAGCGCTACGAGGATGTCGACTGTTCGGTGGGCGTGCACCCGTTGGACGTGCAACCCGGTGCCGCACCAGCGCTGGACTGGCTGCTGCGCGAGCTCAACCATCCACGGGTGGTGGCGATCGGAGAGACCGGGCTGGATTATCACTACGAGCCCGAAGCGGCGCAGTTACAGCAGGAGTCGTTTCGACTGCACCTGCAAGCCGCGCAGCAGACCGGCAAGCCGGTGATCATCCATACCCGGGGTGCCCGGGCCGATACCTTGAGCCTGCTGCGCGAAGCCGCGTTGCCCCAGGCCGGTGTCCTGCACTGCTTCACTGAAGATTGGGAGATGGCCAAGGAAGCGCTGGACATGGGTTATTACATTTCTCTGTCCGGTATTGTCACTTTTCGCAATGCCGATGCGCTGCGGGATGTAGCGAGTAAGGTGCCTGCCGACCGATTGCTGGTGGAAACCGACTCGCCATACCTGGCCCCGATCCCGTATCGCGGCAAGCCGAACCTGCCGCAATATGTGCGGGAAGTGGCAGAGTTCCTGGCGATGTTGCGCGGCGAATCCTACGCACGATTTGCCGAACAGACCACGGCGAACTTCAAGCGTCTGTTCCCGCTGGCTCATGTAAAAGGCTGAATCGCAGGCAAAAAAAACCCGGGTTCTGGGGGGTGAATCCGGGTTAAGACCATTAGGAGTAAAACAATGGTACGCGGTCCGTTGGTACCAATATCGGCGAGACACTTGGGGGAGATGCCCCGCCGACAGTTGAAGTATTGATCAGGATTGCGCCGAGTCCAGTTCACCGGTCGCGGTTTTTAAACAATTTTGGAATACAGCCGCTTCGGAAGCGTTCTCATCAAAACAGAACCTTGCGAGAAATCATCGACAAACAGAGGAATGCGCGGATGATCCGTGCATTTTTGCGCAAGTTAGGCATAATACGCGGCTTCGAATTTTGACCCCGACAGACCTTTTCTTATGCATAAAGAACCTCGTAAGGTCCGTGAATTTCGTCGCCGCGAGCAGGAAATTCTCGATACCGCGCTCAAGCTGTTCCTCGACCAAGGTGAAGACAGTGTCACCGTCGAGATGATTGCTGATGCCGTCGGTATCGGCAAAGGCACAATCTACAAGCACTTCAAGTCCAAGGCGGAGATTTACCTGCGCCTGATGCTCGACTACGAGCGCGACCTGAACGAGCTGTTGCATTCGGCCGACGTCGACAAGGACAAGGAAGCCCTGTCCCGGGCCTACTTCGAATTCCGCATGCGCGATCCGCAACGCTACCGCTTGTTCGATCGCCTTGAGGAAAAGGTGGTCAAGGGCAACCAGGTCCCGGAGATGATCGAGGAGCTGCACAAGATCCGCGCCTCGAACTTCGAACGCCTGACGCTGCTCATCAAGGGCCGGATCAGCGAAGGCAAACTTGAAGACGTGCCTCCATACTTCCATTACTGCGCATCCTGGGCGCTGGTGCACGGCGCGGTGGCGCTGTATCACTCGCCGTTCTGGAGCAATGTGCTGGAAGATCAGGAAGGTTTCTTCCAGTTCCTGATGGACATCGGTGTACGCATGGGCAACAAGCGCAAGCGTGATACCGACACCCCGAGCAGCTGAGTTATCCCGCTGCGTCATCGCGCCATGATTTCGCTATATGGCGCAGTACCACAGTAATATACTCAGGCATGGGGCTTGCTAAAACTTGATTTGTGAGTCAAGTTTCAGTGAGTCCGATTTCCCTGTGCCGGAGTGATCATGATCGTTGACCGTCAAGGCAGGCGTTTCCGCAATCTGCGAATCAGCCTGACTTCAGCCTGCAATTACGCCTGTACCTACTGCGTGCCGAACGGCAAGCGGCTGGTCGCTGCGCAGGATGAACTGTCGGCCGAGGCCATGGCCCGAGGCGTGGCGTACCTGATCGAAGCCGCCGGCATCGAGCGTTTACGGATAACCGGTGGCGAGCCACTGGTCAGTCCCAAGCTCGAAGCCTTCATGGCCGCCGTCGGCCAGATGGGGCTTGAAGACATCAGCCTGACCACCAACGGCCAGTTGCTGGCAAAAAAACTGCCATTGCTGGTCGACGCCGGTATCCGCCGTCTCAACGTCTCGCTCGATACCCTGGATGCCGGTGCATTCCGCAGTATTGCTCGCGGCGGCGATCTGGCGACGGTGCTCGATGGCATGGCGCAGGCCAGTGCCGCCGGTATGAAGATCAAGGTCAACATGGTGCCGTTGCGCGGACAGAACCTGGACCAGGTGATGCCCCTGCTCGAATACTGTCTGGAGCGCGGCTATGAGTTGCGCTTTATCGAGCTGATGCGCATGGGCCACCTTGCCAGTGACTCCAATGCGTTCGTACAGCAATTCGTCAGCCTGCAACAACTGTTGAGCCTGATCGGCCATCACCATGAATACCTTCAGGCCGATGCACCGGTCGATGCCACAGCGGTGCGCTACGAGATTCCGGGCCAAGGGTATTTCGGCGTGATTGCCAACGAAAGCGTGCCCTTCTGCCGAACGTGCTCGCGCTTGCGCCTGTCCTCGACCGGCTGGCTGCATGGCTGCCTGTCGTCGAGCAACCGCCACTACGTTGGCGATCTGCTGGACAAGCCGCGTCATCAAGCCTTGCCGGCCTTGCAGCGCTTGCTGATGAAAGCCTTGGGCGACAAGCAGGATGTGGCGTTTTCCGGCGGGGCGACTGTCATGAAGATCATCGGCGGCTGATCCTGTCCTGATCCTGTAGGAGCGAGCTTGC
Organism: Pseudomonas sp. S2_C03; assembly: GCF_054668405.1. Classification (NCBI taxonomy): domain Bacteria; kingdom Pseudomonadati; phylum Pseudomonadota; class Gammaproteobacteria; order Pseudomonadales; family Pseudomonadaceae; genus Pseudomonas; species Pseudomonas sp. S2_C03. The sequence goes on from NZ_CP162766.1 coordinate 700,676, forward strand.
TCGCGATGGTGGCTCAGACACCGCCGAGGTATCAAGCTGGCGCGGAAGCTGCATCCCATGGCCATTCGCCGGTTTTCCGTCACCGGCTCCTGGAGGGTAGGATGCGTAGCCTGGTTTTGCTGCTGGCCGTTTTGGCGCTTGGTGGCTGCATGAATGTCAGCGACATGGCTGAAGGGACTCGCTACCACATGAGCGACGCGGGTCTGCTCGACCACAGCGATAGCCGTCGCGTGAACAACCTGCGCATTCAACCGGATTCGTTTGTGTACATCGCCCAGGGTGCCTTTGCGCCGCCGAACAGTGCCGTGTATCCGCGACCCAATGTGATCGCCGAAGTCGCCTTTGACGGCTTTATCGAATACTTCCCGATGGTGCGCCGTGCTCGGGCGCCGGAAGGCCTGGACCAGGCCATGGGTGAAGCCCGTGCAGTGGGTGCCCATTATCTGCTCTATACCCGTTTCGCCAAGTCCGATGACCGTATCGGTAACTCTGACGAATGGCTGGACCAGGAAGCCGTGGACCGCCTCGGCGTCGACACGGGTGTCATTCAGGTCATGTTGATCGAGACCAGCACCCAGTATTTGATTGATACTGCACGCATCAAGAGTCGTGGCGGTTTACTGACGTTCCACGACAAAAAGCCGGAAGACCTGATGGGCCCGCCGCTGGAACAATATGCGCGCAGCCTGCTGGGGCTCAGTGACCAGTAATCGTCAGGAGAACGCCATGAGTGGCCCGCAAAAAGCCAACGACCTGTTGGGGCAGATCCCCAAGACCCAAGGCTTGCCACCGGTCCACTTGTGGAACCCTGCGTTCTGCGGCGACATCGACATGCGCATCGCTCGCGACGGCACTTGGTATTACCTGGGCACGCCGATCGGGCGCAAGCCGATGGTCAAGCTGTTCTCCACCATCATCCGCCGCGATGGCGATGATTATTTCCTGGTCACCCCGGTCGAGAAAGTCGGCATCAAGGTTGACGATGCGCCGTTCGTGGCGGTGACCCTGGATGTGCAAGGCGAGGGTGAGTCGCAAATCCTGCGCTTTACCACCAACGTCGAGGAAACCACCGAAGCCGGGCCCGACCATCCGATTCGCGTGGTGATCGATACTCGGACCGACGAACCCGCCCCTTACGTGCATGTGCGCACCAATCTCGAAGCCCTGATTCATCGCAATGTGTTCTACCAGATGGTGGAGCTGGCGGTGAGTCGCGAGATCGATGGGCAGCAGTGGTTGGGGGTTTGGAGTGGTGGCCAATTCTTCCCCATTGGTCTCGAGCCCTGACCTGAAATCTCACGAGTGAGAGATCCCAGTGGGAGCGGGCTTGCTCGCGATGGCGGTGTGTCAGTCAATCAATGCTCATCTGACACACCGCAATCGCGGGCAAGCCCGCTCCCACATGTAAAAAAGTGGTTCTCCTGAAATTCAAATTGACACCCAATCATATGATGATTAGCGTAGGCCTCCACAGTAATCAGGTCCGAGGTGTCCATGTCCAGCAGCTTTCATGCATCAACAGTCGATTGGCTGGGTTGCTGGATTGCCGCGAGCCATGTGAAGCCAGGCGAAGCCCTCAAGGTTGAGGCCGATCTGGGTGAGCAACTCGGCGTCAGTCGTACGGTCATTCGCGAAGCCATCAAAACCCTGGTTGCCAAGGGCATGCTCGAAGTCGGGCCGAAGGTCGGCACACGGGTGCTACCGGTGCGACGCTGGAACCTCTTCGATCCGCAAGTTGTCGGCTGGCTGTCGCGCAGCGGTCTGCCGGAGAACTTCGTCGACGACCTGTTGGACTTGCGTCGCACCATCGAACCCATGGCGGTGCGCTGGGCATGCGAGCGAGCGACGGTCGAGCAGGTGGAGGCGATTCTGCTGGCTTACAACGCCCTGGAGCGCGCGGTCAGCAGCGATGCGGATTACAACCGGGCTGATCGCTGCTTCCACGAGTGCATCCTCGCCGCCAGCCACAACCAATTCATCGAGCAGATGGTCCCGGCGCTCGGCGCGTTGCTGGCGGTGTCGTTCGAAGTGTCCGCCGCCGACCCTGACGAACTGCGCCGCACGCTGCCCATCCACAAGGAGATGGCCGACGCCATCGCCGCTCGGGATTCGGCGCGGGGCGTGTGGGCTTGCATGACGCTGATCGATAATGCGGACCTGGCGATCAAACGTTTTTACCCACAGGTCATGGCCGACAAGAAAGCAGGCTGACCTGGCTCTCCCAATAAAAACAACAATGCCGGAGGTTTCATGAGTTTCACCGCAGTCACCGAACACCGTGCGCAATTGGGTGAAGGGCCGTTCTGGGACGCACCGACCCAGGCGCTGTATTGGGTCGATATCGCCGGGCGTCAGGCACTGCGCCTGATCGGAGCCAACGTGCAGATCTGGCAGATGCCCGAGCACGTGTCCGCCTTCATTCCCTGTGAAAGTGGCGACGCACTGGTGACGTTGAGCAGTGGCGTCTATCGGCTGGACCTCGATTCGCCCGGTCTTGAACCCAGGCTGACGCTGTTCTGCGTTGCCGACCCCCAACCTGGCAATCGGGGTAACGAAGCCCGTTGCGATGCGCAGGGCCGGCTCTGGCTCGGCACCATGCAGAACAACATTGGTGAAAGCGGTGAAGACCTGCCGTTGGAGAGACGCAGCGGCGGTCTGTTTCGCGTCGACCGGGATGCGCGGGTCACGCCGTTGCTGCGTGGGCTGGGTATTCCCAACACCCTGTTGTGGAGCGATGACGCCACCACGCTGTATTTCGCCGACAGCCTGGACGGCGTGCTCTACCAGTATTTCATCCGCACCGATGGCGGTCTGGAGCCGGCGCAAGTGTGGTTCGGCCCCCATGAGCGCGGCGGGCCGGACGGGTCGGCGATGGATGCTGAAGGTTTCATCTGGAACGCACGGTGGGACGGCAGTTGTCTGCTCAGGCTGACCCCGCAGGGGCAGGTCGATCAGGTGATCGAGCTACCCGTCAGTCGCCCTACCAGCTGTGTATTTGGCGGCGCGGACCTGAAAACGCTCTACGTCACCAGTGCCGCGAGCCCGAAGAATCATCCATTGGACGGCGCGGTGCTGGCCATTGAGGTCGATGTGCCCGGAAAGCTCTGTACGAGATTTTCCGGTTAAATCCCAAAATATGGGATGTAAAATTATATATTGAGATTATTTGCCCGCCGGGTTTATAGTCAGATCCATCAGTTGCACGCACTCACACTTAAAAAGAATAAAACAGGTGAAGTGATGAAACGATTTACCTACAGGATTTTCAACCGGACATCGATGGATGCCCGGTTTTTGTCGTGCCTGGAAAAGGGAGTCGCGCTGCATGGCTGAGCTCCTTTCGCTGCCAGCGGTGCCCGAGCCGCCGCAGGGTGAGCGCCTGAAAGACAAGGTCGTACTGCTGACCGGCGCAGCCCAGGGCATCGGCGAGGCAATCGTTGCGGCCTTCGCCTGCCAGCAGGCCCGATTGATCATCAGTGATATCCAGGGCGAGAAGGTCGAGGCAGTCGCTGCTCTCTGGCGCGACAAGGGCTTCGACGTCCAGGCGATCAGGGCCGACGTATCCAGCCCACAGGACTTGCATGCTATGGCACGGCTGGCGGTCGAGCGTTACGGCCGCATCGACGTGCTGGTCAACTGCGCAGGCGTCAATGTATTTCGCGATCCCCTGCAAATGACCGAGGAAGACTGGCGCCGTTGTTTCGCCATCGACCTGGACGGAGCCTGGTTCGGTTGCAAGGCCGTACTGCCACAGATGATCGAACAGGGTGTCGGCAGCATCATCAACATCGCTTCGACCCATTCCAGCCACATCATTCCAGGCTGTTTTCCCTATCCGGTGGCCAAGCACGGGTTGCTCGGCCTGACCCGTGCGCTGGGCATCGAGTACGCGCCCAAGGGCATTCGGGTCAACGCCATCGCCCCAGGCTACATCGAAACCCAACTGAACATCGATTACTGGAACGGTTTTGCCGACCCGCACGCCGAGCGTCAACGGGCGTTCGACCTGCATCCACCACGGCGCATCGGCCAGCCCATGGAAGTGGCGATGACCGCGGTGTTCCTGGCCAGTGATGAAGCGCCCTTCATCAATGCTTCATGCATCACCATCGATGGTGGTCGCTCGGTGCTGTACCACGACTGAGTAACCGGGGTTCCAGGCGCTAAAGTGCGGCTGTAATTCAATCATCATATAATATGACTATTTGCAGTAACCTTTGATTGGCTTTCAACTAACGCTCAAAAAAAATAACAAGGAGTCAGCTTATGAATCGTCGTCGTGGGATCCGTTCCCTGTGCCGTGTTGCCTTGGCGGTTACCGCCGTCAGCCTGAGCAGTACGCTGCTGGCTGCCGAGGAAATCAAAATCGGTTTTCTGGTGAAGCAGGCGGAAGAGCCCTGGTTCCAGACCGAATGGGCCTTCGCGGAAAAAGCCGGCAAGGACAAGGGCTTCACCGTGATCAAGATTGCCGTGCCGGACGGCGAGAAAACCCTCTCTGCCATCGACAGCCTTGCCGCCAACGGCGCCAAGGGTTTCGTGATCTGTCCGCCGGACGTCTCCCTGGGCCCGGCAATCATGGCCAAGGCCAAGCTCAACGGTTTGAAAGTGATTGCCGTGGATGACCGCTTCGTCGATGCCAGCGGCAAATTCATGGAAGACGTGCCGTACCTCGGGATGGCGGCTTACGAGGTCGGGCAGAAGCAGGGCGCGGCGATGGCCACCGAAGCGAAAAAACGTGGCTGGGACTGGAAAGACACCTACGCGGTGATCAACACCTACAACGAACTGGACACAGGCAAGAAGCGCACCGACGGTTCGGTCAAGGCATTGGAAGACGCCGGGATGCCGAAGGATCACATCCTGTTCTCGGCGCTCAAGACCCTCGACGTGCCGGGCAGCATGGACGCCACCAACTCTGCATTGGTGAAACTGCCGGGCGCGGCAAAAAACCTGATCATTGGCGGCATGAACGACAACACCGTGCTGGGCGGCGTGCGCGCCACCGAAAGCGCCGGGTTTGCGGCGGCCAACGTGATCGGCATCGGCATCAACGGCACCGATGCCATCGGTGAACTGAAAAAGCCCAACAGCGGTTTCTTCGGTTCGATGCTGCCCAGCCCGCACATCGAAGGCTATAACACCGCCAGCATGATGTTCGAGTGGGTCACCACCGGCAAGGAGCCGCCGAAGTACACCGCCATGGACGACGTGACGCTGATCACTCGGGACAACTTCAAGCAGGAACTGGAAAAAATCGGCCTGTGGAACTGAGGCTCGATTGATTTCCCCGGCGGCCCTGGCAACGGGGCTGCCTGATCCGTGGGATGAGGTGGTTTATGCACGCGCAAGTACAAACACAACAAGACAGCGCCGGCGGCAGTTTACGTTTCAACGGGATCGGTAAGACCTTTCCCGGCGTCAAGGCGCTGGACGGCATCAGCTTCGTCGCACATCCAGGCCAGGTCCATGCCTTGATGGGCGAGAACGGCGCCGGCAAGTCGACCCTGCTGAAAATCCTCGGCGGTGCCTACACGCCCAGCAGCGGCGATTTACAGATCGGTGAACGGACGATGGCCTTCAAGTCCACGGCCGACAGCATCGCCAGCGGGGTGGCGGTGATTCACCAGGAGCTGCACTTGGTGCCGGAAATGACCGTCGCCGAAAACCTGTTTCTCGGGCATCTGCCCGCCAGTTTCGGCCTGATCAATCGCGGCGCGTTGCGCCAGCAGGCGTTGGCCTGCCTCAAGGGCCTGGCGGACGAAATCGACCCGCAGGAGAAAGTCGGGCGCCTGTCTCTTGGTCAGCGGCAACTGGTGGAAATCGCCAAGGCCCTGTCCCGAGGCGCGCACGTGATCGCCTTTGACGAACCGACCAGCAGCCTGTCGGCGCGGGAGATCGATCGCTTGATGGCAATCATTGGTCGCCTGCGCGATGAAGGCAAAGTGGTGCTCTACGTGTCCCATCGCATGGAAGAAGTGTTCCGCATCTGCAACGCGGTGACGGTCTTCAAGGACGGCCGCTACGTGCGTACCTTCGAGGACATGAGCGAGCTGACCCACGATCAACTGGTCACTTGCATGGTCGGCCGCGACATCCAGGACATCTACGATTACCGTCCGCGCAAGCGGGGGGCGGTGGCGTTGCGAGCCGATGGCCTCCTCGGGCCGGGCTTGCGCGAGCCGATGAGTTTCGACGCACACAAAGGCGAGATCCTCGGCCTGTTCGGGCTGGTGGGTGCCGGGCGCACGGAGCTGTTCCGCCTGCTCAGTGGCCTGGAGCGCAGCAGCGCCGGACGCCTGGAATTGCGCGGTCATGAATTGCAACTACGCTCACCCCGGGACGCGATCGCCGCCGGCATTCTGCTGTGTCCGGAGGACCGCAAGAAGGAGGGCATCATTCCGTTGGGCAGTGTCGCCGAAAACATCAACATCAGCGCACGCCCGGCCCATTCCGGTTTCCGCTGCCTGATTCGCGGGCTCTGGGAAAAGGACAATGCTGACAAGCAGATCAAGGCGCTCAGGGTGAAAACGCCCCATGCCGGACAACAGATCAAGTTTCTCTCCGGCGGCAACCAGCAGAAGGCGATCCTCGGTCGATGGCTGTCGATGCCGATGAAGGTGCTGCTGCTCGACGAGCCCACTCGTGGCATCGACATCGGCGCCAAGGCCGAGATCTACCAGATCATTCATAACCTGGCCGACAGTGGGATCGCGGTCATCGTGGTGTCCAGCGACCTGATGGAAGTCATGGGCATTTCCGACCGGATCCTGGTGATGTGCGAAGGGGCAATGCGTGGCGAGCTAAGCCGCGAACAGGCCAATGAATCCAACCTGCTGCAACTGGCTTTGCCGCGCCAACGCGCTGACGGCGTGGCGAACTGAGAGGTGACTATGATGACAACCCAAAACGAAACCCTGCCGACGACGCGCAAACCGCTGGACCTGCGGCGCTTTCTCGATGACTGGGCGATGCTGGCGGCAGCGGTCGGTATCTTCGTGCTTTGCACACTGCTGATCGACAACTTCCTCTCGCCGCTCAACATGCGCGGCCTGGGCCTGGCGATCTCCACCACCGGCATTGCCGCGTGCACGATGCTGTATTGCCTGGCATCGGGGCATTTTGACTTGTCGGTAGGTTCGGTGATTGCCTGTGCCGGTGTGGTCGCGGCGGTGGTGATGCGTGACACCGACAGCGTATTCCTCGGCGTGGCGGCGGCGCTGTGCATGGGGCTGATCGTCGGGCTGATCAATGGCATCGTGATTGCCAAGCTGCGGGTCAATGCCTTGATCACTACGCTGGCGACCATGCAAATCGTGCGTGGCCTGGCCTACATCTTCGCCAACGGCAAAGCGGTGGGCGTGTCCCAGGAATCGTTCTTCGTCTACGGCAACGGCCAGTTGTTCGGCGTACCGGTGCCGATCCTGATCACCATCGTTTGCTTCCTGTTTTTCGGCTGGCTGCTGAACTACACCACGTACGGACGCAACACCATGGCCATCGGTGGCAACCAGGAAGCGGCGTTGCTGGCCGGCGTCAACGTTGACCGGACCAAGATCATCATCTTCGCCGTGCACGGCGTGATCGGCGCATTGGCCGGGGTGATCCTGGCGTCGCGCATGACTTCGGGCCAGCCAATGATTGGCCAGGGTTTTGAACTGACGGTAATTTCGGCTTGCGTTCTGGGTGGCGTATCGCTCAGTGGCGGTATTGGCATGATCCGGCATGTGATTGCCGGGGTGTTGATTCTGGCGATCATCGAGAATGCCATGAACCTCAAGAACATCGACACCTTCTACCAGTATGTGATTCGCGGTTCGATCCTGCTGTTGGCGGTGGTGATTGACCGGTTGAAGCAGCGTTGAGAATCGTGTTGATCTGATATTGCCAATCGCGACGGTTCGACGCCTCGACAAGCTCGCTCCTACAGTTGAAATGCGATCACTGTAGGAGCGAGCTTGTCGAGGCGTCGAACCGTCGCGATTGACCGCGCAGCGGTCAGCCCTCCACCTGTCACCTCCCTTAAATATTCCTTGCCCGTAACAGCATGTTTCGGGTATCAATTTGTACATGATTAGACAGGTACGATTCGACAAGAAACAACGGGTGGTCGACGAACTCATCCGGCGCATTGAAAGCGGTCTGTTGGAGGACGGTTTTCTATTGCCGGGTGAGCATCAGTTGGCTCAAGAATTCAAGGTCAGCCGCGGCACGCTGCGTGAAGCGCTGGCCGAACTGAAACGGCGCAAATACATTGCGACCCAAAGCGGAGTAGGTTCCATCGTCACTTTCGACGGCGTGGTGCTTGATCAGCGCAGCGGCTGGGCGCAGGCACTGGCCGACAGCGGGGCGCTGGTCAATACCGAAGTACTGCGGCTGGAGGCGGTCACGCGACCGGACCTGCTGTCGCGCTTTGGCACCGACCAGTTCATCACACTCGACCGCCGCCGTCGCGCCAACGACGGCACGCTGGTCTCCCTTGAACGCTCATTGATGCCTGCCACCGGGGGCCTGGAAAGCCTGCCGCGAGTCGGCCTGATCGACAACTCCCTGACCATTACCCTGGCCGCCTACGGCTACATCGGCGAACGCGGCGACCAGTGGATTGGCGCCGAACCCTTGAGTGCCGAAGACGCCCAGCTACTCGGACGCCCCACCGGCACCGTATTCCTCAAAGCGTTGCGGACGACCTACGACCGGCAAAACCGTTTCATGGAACAGGTCGAAAGCCTGCTCGATCCCGTACATTTTCGCCTGCACCTGCAATTTGGAAATACACAATGACGGCGCTCAATCGTGCCCTGGGCGCATTCTACGGACTGGCCCTGGGTGATGCGCTGGGCATGCCGACCCAATCGCTGAGCCGTGCCGAAATCCAGTCCCGTTTCGGCGAGATCACACGCCTGGAAGATGCAGGCCCCCATCAGCCGATTGCCGCCAACATGCCCAAGGGCTCCATCACCGATGACACCGAGCAGGCGATCCTGGTCGGCCAGTTGCTGGTTGATGGCCGGGGCACCATCGAACCTGCGTTGCTGGCGCAGCGACTGATCGAATGGGAAGCGGCGATGCAGGCCAAGGGCTCGCAGGATTTGCTCGGCCCGTCGACCAAGCGCGCCATCGAGATGATCCTTGCCGGCCATTCGCCTGAAGAAGCCGGGCGCTACGGCACCACCAACGGCGCGGCGATGCGCATTACACCGGTGGGCATTGCCGCCGATGTCGCCAAGCCACAGGCATTCATCGCTGCCGTGGTGCAGGCCTGCCAGGTCACCCATAACACCACGCTGGGCATCTCCAGTGCGGCGGCGGTGGCGGCGGTGGTCTCGGCCGGTATCAACGGCATGGATCTGGGCGAGGCGTTGAACCTCGGCCAGCAGATCGCACAGCAGGCCGAAGAGCATGGACACTGGGTCGCGGGCGGGCGCATTGCCTCGCGGATCAGTTGGGCGCGTACCATCAGCGTTGATCGTGACAAGGCGTTGCTTGCGGATCTGCTTTACGACGTGATCGGCACGTCCGTGGCGTCGCAGGAGTCGGTGGTGGTTTCGTTCGCGTTGGCGCAGCAAGTGGCCATCGGTGAGATGAATGCCTTCGACGCGCTGTGCATGGCCGCCGGCCTGGGTGGCGACACCGACACCATCGCGGCGATTCTCGGGGCTATGCTGGGGGCCTGCCTGGGCCTTGAAAGCTGGCCAGCCTCGATGATCGAGCAGGTCAAGACTGTCAACGGGTTGAAGCTGGAGCCTTTGGTGCAAGGGCTTCTCGCACTGCGCTGACGCACACCCTGTAGGAGCGGGCTTGCCCGCAATGGTCGTCAACGATAACGCGGGATGTCTGAATCCCCGCGGTGTCTGGGCTACCATCGCGAGCAACCTCGCTCCTACAGGGGTGCACCGCTTTATCGAATTATTCACCGCAATGGATCGCACAACACGGCCAGGACCGCCGGGATGTTTTGTCGATTTCTGCAATTGCCCACAAGCACAAAAATGGCAACAGGAGCCTTTTACATGAGTTCATCAAACGTCGGGCAAAGCGCCGGGCAACTGGAGACCCGGGGGATCGAACCGGTACCGGAAGCGGAGTGCAACGGGCATCCGCTGCAACTGTTCTGGGTCTGGTTCGCCGCCAACATTTCCATCCTCGGCCTGCCGCTGGGGGCCACGTTGGTAGCGTTTCGGGGGTTGGCGATCTGGCAGGCGATCATCGTCGCGATTCTCGGGGCCGCCGGTTCCTTCGCGGTGGTGGGGATCATTTCCATTGCCGGTCGTCGTGGCCGAGCACCGAGCCTGACGCTGTCGCGGGCGATCTTCGGCGTGCGCGGCAACATCGGCCCGACGCTGGTTTCGCTGATGTCGCGTCTGGGTTGGGAAACCGTCAACACCACCACTGCGGCCTTCGTACTGCTGTCGTTGTGTTCGATCCTGTTCGGCTCGCCGGTGGAAGCGAAAAGCGCACCTTTGCTGACGCTGGTCTTCATCGCGATTTTCGTGCTCCTGACGTTGTCGGTGTCGGGGCTAGGCCACGCGACGCTGCTGGTGATCCAAAAATGGGCGACCTATGTGTTTGGGGCGCTGAACATTCTGGTGGGCGGCTTCCTCTGCGCCACCATCGACTGGAGTGCCGTGTTCAACGCCACGCCGGCGCCGATGAGCGCAATGATCATCGGCATCGGCACCATGGCGGCGGGCACCGGTATCGGTTGGGCCAATGCCGGTGCCGACATGTCGCGCTACCAGCATCGCAGCGTCAAGGCCGTGCGCCTGGTTGCATCGGCAGCGTTTGGTGCCGGCATTCCACTGGTGCTGCTGATCACCCTCGGCGGCCTGCTGTCGGTGGGCAACAATGACCTGGCGTCGGCCACTGACCCGATCGTCGCGATTCGCGACATGCTGCCGACCTGGATGGCGGTGCCGTACCTGATCACCGCATTTGGCGGTCTGCTGCTGTCCAACAACCTGTCGGTGTACTCCGCTGGCCTGACTACGTTGACCCTGGGCCTGAAGGTCAAGCGCGTGTACGCGGTGGTGGTCGACATCGTGGCGATCTTCGCCGGCTCCATCTACTTCATGCTGATCGCTGACAGCTTCTACGGCCCGTTCATCACGTTCATTTCCCTGCTGGCGGTGCCGATCACGGCCTGGGTCGGGATCTTTGTAGTCGACCTGATTCACCGTCACTACTACAGCCCTGCCGACTTGCTGGATGTCACCCCGAGCAGCGCCTACTGGTATCGCGGCGGCGTCGAATGGCGGGCGTTCGGTGCCTGGGCCGTGGCGATCGTGCTGGGTTTCAGCTTCACCACGATTGGCACCACCGAACAGACCGTTTGGTTTCGCGGTTTCCTCTCCGACTCCTGGCTCGGTCATAACGGCTTGGGCTGGATCGTGACGTTCCTGGTCGCCGGTGGGATTTACGCTGTACTCGGCGGGGCCAGGGATCGTCGTGCTGCCGTGATTGAGAATGCTCATGCCTAAGTTGTTACACACCGGCCAGGTCATCATCGACCTGGTCATGGCGGTAGACAAGCTGCCACCACCGGGTGGCGATGTGTTGGCCCAGTCCGCCGATTTTGAGGTCGGCGGCGGCTTCAATGTGATGGCCGCTGCGCAGCGCAATGGCTTGCCAGTGGTTTACCTCGGGCGTCATGGCAATGGTCGTTTCGGCGACCTGGCCCGGGCGGCGATGGCGGCTGAAGGCATTCACCTTGGCATCGTCCAGCCTGCCGAGCGCGATACCGGTTTGTGCGTGGCGGTTACCGAGGCGTCAGCCGAGCGCAGCTTCATTTCCTACATCGGTGCAGAAGGTGAGGTGTCCGCCGAGGAACTGGCCGGCGTGCCGGTCGAGGCGGGAGACTTTGTCTACGTCAGTGGCTATAGCCTGTCGCAGGTCGGCAAGGCCCAGGCCCTGTTGGATTGGGTGCTGGGACTGCCTGCGGCAATCAGCGTAGTGTTTGATCCGGGGCCACTGGTGGACTCACCGGATGCGCCGTTGTTGCGGGCCTTGATGCCGCGCATTGATGTGTGGACCAGCAACAGCGTTGAGGCGCTGAAGATCACCGGGGAATCGAACCTCGACGCAGCACTCGGTCAGTTGGCTGGATTGCTTTCGCCCAAGGTCATGATGGTGGTGCGTGACGGGCCTCGGGGCTGCTGGATCAATCAGGGTGGCATCCGCAGTCACGTACCGGGTTTCAAAGTCGAAGCGGTGGACAGCAACGGTGCCGGTGATGCCCATGCCGGGGTGTTCCTCGCCGGGTTGGCGCAAGGCCTGCCGGTGCTCGCGGCGGCGCGGCGGGCGAATGCAGCGGCGGCTTTGGCGGTGACGCGCTGGGGGCCGGCGACGGCGCCTGGGGCTGCTGAGGTGGATGCGTTTATCCGCCAGTCCTTATAGAGCCTGAGCTGGCCCCATCGCGAGCAGGCTCGCTCCCACGGCATTCCTTCTGCTGAATGCGTGCCCCTGTAGGAGCGAGCTTGCTCGCGAAGGGCCATCGGCTTCAACACAAAACTCTGGTGCCTGTACCGGCCCCATCGCGAGCAAGCTCGCTCCTACAGGGGCGTGTCCAATCTGTGGGAGCGGGCTTGCCCGCGAAGAGGCCATCAGCCTCATTGCAACACTCAAGACTCAGCCGGCCTTGCGCAACGCCTCGATCAACTCCTGCTTGCGCATCGTGGAGCGCCCCGGAATCTTCTTCGCCGAGGCTTCTTTCTTCAAGCTCGCTACGGTCTGGGTTTCTCGGGAGGCCTTGCTGCTTCGCGGGTGCCCCTCACGGCTGGCCACAGCGCGTCTCGAGGACTCCTTGCGATCTTCGGACTTCGCCCGCGCCGGCTTCTTGCGACCCGATCCGCTGCGCTCCCCGCCACCTGACTGTTTGTTGACCGTGGCCCAAGCCCGAGCCTCGGCTTCATCTTTCGACACTCCTTTGTGCTCGTAACTTTCCTCGATGTGTTCAGCCTTGCGTTTTTGCTCGGCGGTGTACTTGTCTTTGCTTCCACGAGGCATGGCAATTCTCCTGGTGTATGCATCGAAGGTCGCCACCGCTCGTGGCGGCGACCGGATATTTCGCGTCAGACATCCAGCTTGCGCGCCGCCTCGACCCCGGCGGCACTGAGCTTGATCGGCAGGTTCAACGAGTGCTCGCCAGCCTCGTTGCACACCACGTGACCCTGCTGGATCAACCCGCGCTCCTGCAGTGTGGCCAGGGTGCTGGCCACGACTTTCTCTCCCCGGTAATTGTCCAGGACCTCTTTACCCAGCCCGCTCGGATGAGCGTGCAGCAAACGGGTCAGGACTTCTTTCTCAAGGTTTTCATCGACGTTCATGGTTACCTCTTTCATGGCAATGGATTACTGGCGTGGCGATTTACTGATTGGCGCCGCCTTCGGAGCCCGAACCACCAGTGGTGGTTTTGGAGCGAGTGCCGGTATTGTCCGGAGTGGCGCCGTCTGGTACGCCTTGGCGTCCCGTGTCGTTGCCTTTGGTGCGTGGGTCGGTGCCGGTAGACGGCGGCAGGTTCTGATCGACGCCGCCGCCATCGGTGTTGATACCGGGCGCGCTTTGAATGGCTGGAGATTGAGGTTTGGTGACCGGGTCGGTCGGGCCTGTTCCTGAGGCGGTAGTGTCAGCGAACGCTGCAGAGGACAACAGGGTAGCGAAGGTGAGGGCGGTCAGTCGGGACATGAGCATGGTGTCGTCTCCATTTCATTAAGAGTCCTTACCTGATGTTGGTCCACCCTCCCTTTGGATTGGTGCCTGATGAACGACGAACGGTTCAGGCCGGCTGTGGCGTCTTGAGGTTGAACCGGCGCCAGAGCAGGCGGCCTACGGTGATCAACCAGTTCAACAACGCCACCGCCAGAATTGTCAGCAAAAGTGTACCCATGCCTTGTTCGACGATGATCTTGCCCGCCAGCAACGGGAAGCCGAACACGCCGATAAAGTACGACAGACTGAACAGCAGTAACGCTTGCGCGGTGACTCCGCCGGGTGCTTCGTTGGCGGCCAGGCCGTTGATCACCGAGTACGTCAGTCCATAGCCTACGCCAAGCGTCATTGCGGCCAGCACGTAGGTGAAGCTGTTGTCGACGACAAAGCCGAACAGCACGATCGAACCCATCATCAACCCCGACAACAGGCATGAAGCGCGCAGCGGATCGCGCTTGACCACGAAGCCCGCGATCAACATGCGACTACTGATTGCGGCGCCCATGAAGCCGAAAAAGAACAGCGAGTAATCCAGCGAACGTGATGTCGCATAGCTGGTTTGGAAACTCGACAGGCCACCAAAGACGCAACCGCCCAGACCCACCATGACGATCGGCAGCACCGCCCTGGACGACAGCACTTCAAAGGTGGCTCTCCACGAGATGCGCGCGACGCTGGCGGTGGGCGAGGGCGCCTTGTTTAACCGCGCGTCCAGGCGCCAGAACAGCACGACGCCGATCAGGCTGGCCAGTGCCGCGAGGTAAAACGCCGAAGTCAGCGGGTAGCCCAGTGCGCTGGCCGCACGCCCCAGCAACGGGCCGCTGCCGATGCCGGTCATCATGCTGCCCGACAGCAGGGCGAAGTATTTGGCGCGTTGCGCGGGCACGACCAGGCTGGCGACGATGATCGGCCCGAGCGTATAGAAGACGCCCCAGCCCAACCCCAGCAACAGGCCGAAAAACAGCAGAAGGTGCCCGAAGCCCGGCGTCATGGCGAACCCCAGGCTGGCCACCACCAGCAGAACGCCGAACAACGCAATCGAGCGCGCCGCACCGAACACATCGGACAAATGCCCGGAGACGATCACCGCCGCGAACGTACTGAGCATTGCCGCAGAGATCACGCTACCGGCATCGTGTTCGTTCCCTCCGCGTGCACCGATCAGCAGTGACAACAGAAACGTCGAGCCGTACGACAGCGACAACAGATAGCTGGCCAGGCAGAACATGCCAAACAGCTTGCGCGAGACTTGGGGTGGAGCACTGGACATGACGCGGTTCCTTGACCCGTTCATTGCAAAGAGTCTTCTATCTATCACGCGAGGCGAAGATGTTAGGTCTCTGGTTCTCGATTTCAGGATGAGTAATGACCGGAGTAATGCGCAGGGCTTGGGATAAATCCCTGTGACGCGTGCGCCGCGTCGACATACCATGACGTTTTCCATTTTGACGAAGGCCCGTCCATGACCATCGAGATCCGCCCGGCGACCCCGAGCGATGCCCCGCAAATCCTCGGGTTCATCACCGAACTGGCCGACTACGAACGCGCCCGCCACGAAGTCATCGCCAGCGTTGCCGACATCGAACGCAGCCTGTTCAGCGAAGGCGCCACGGCCCATGGCCTGATCTGCCTGCGTGACGGCGTGCCGATCGGTTTCGCCGTGTTCTTCTTCAGCTATTCGACGTGGCTGGGCAGCAATTGCCTGTACCTGGAAGACCTGTACATCACACCCGAACAGCGCGGCGGCGGAGCAGGCAAGACCCTGCTACGCCACCTGGCGAAAATCGCCTGCGCCAATGATTGCGGGCGTTTTGAGTGGAGTGTGCTGGAGTGGAACACGCCGGCTATCGAGTTCTACAAGTCGCTGGGGGCGCAACCGCAAGAGGAGTGGGTGCGTTACCGGATGGATGGTGCGGTGTTGCGCGAGTTTGCCCAAGGCAACTGACTGCTCCCAAACGTTTGAGAAGATCGCAATGGCTGCGGTCTTTTTTTTGTTTTGTCTCACAATATGGGATAAGTATTTATATATTGAGATTTATCGCTTTGCGGGTTTATAGTCCGGCTCACTCACTGCCCAATAAACAAAACAGGTGAAGCGATGCTGGCGCAATTGATCGCGCTCGATTGGGGGACAACCTCATTACGTGCTTACAAACTCGCTGCAGATGGCCAGGTGCTGGAACAGCGCTCGCTGTCGTGCGGCATCATGCAGTTGCCCGTCACGCCGCGAGACATCGGCGGCGTGATGTGCACCGACGGTTTTGAACTGGCGTTCCTTGATGCCTGCGGCGATTGGCTTGACGCCCAACCTGGTCTGCCGGTGATTGCCTGTGGCATGGTCGGCAGCGCCCAGGGCTGGCGCGAAGCGGCGTACTGCGACACACCGGCCAATGTCGCCAATCTGGGCACTTCGCTGCAAACCGTGCGCAGTGTGCGCGGTGTCGACGTGCATATCGTGCCGGGCGTGATCCAGCGTTCGCGCCTGCCCAATGTGATGCGCGGCGAAGAAACCCAGGTCCTGGGCGTTCTGCAACGTCTGCCGGAAGAGAAGGGTGACGATCTGCTGATCGGCCTGCCGGGCAGTCATTCGAAGTGGGTGGAAGTGGCCGACGGTTGCATCGTGCATTTCGACACTTTCATGACCGGCGAAGTCTTCGCGGTGCTCAGCGATCACAGCATTCTGGGACGCACCCAACAACGCGGCGGGTCCTTTGACAGCGCTGCATTTGACCGTGGCGTGCAAGTGGCGCTGTCGACCGAGGGCGAAACCGGTCCGCTGTCGACGATGTTCAGTGCCCGCAGCCTCGGCCTGACCGGCGAGCTCAGCGCCAGTGCTCAAGCGGATTACCTGTCCGGCCTGCTCATCGGCCATGAACTGACGGCGCTGGCCGCCGTACTGCGTCGTCGGCGCTGCAGCGTGCACCTGCCTTCGGTCATTCTGATTGGCAACAGCCAACTCTGCTCCCGCTACAGCCGGGCCCTCGACGCCTGCGGTTTTGCTCGTGTGACGCTGGCCGAGCAGGCCACCGA
This sequence comes from Pseudomonas sp. S2_C03, assembly GCF_054668405.1. Classification (NCBI taxonomy): domain Bacteria; kingdom Pseudomonadati; phylum Pseudomonadota; class Gammaproteobacteria; order Pseudomonadales; family Pseudomonadaceae; genus Pseudomonas; species Pseudomonas sp. S2_C03. Next base: position 717,410 of record NZ_CP162766.1, read on the forward strand.
GCGCGGTTTGTGGCAACTGGCGGTTGCCGCTGGCCTCGTCCCCCAACAACCCTCGCGTTAAACCTGACTGGAGGTCTGACATGCTCAAGCAAGCCCTGGCGCAAAACGGTCTGATTGCCATCCTGCGCGGCCTGCGTCCGCAAGAAGCGGCGGCCATCGGCGAAGTGCTGTACGCCGCCGGATTTCGCGTCATCGAAGTGCCGCTCAATTCACCCGAACCGTACGAAAGTATCCGCATCCTGCGTAGCACCTTGCCTGCCGATTGCCTGATCGGCGCCGGCACGGTGTTGACGCCGGAACAGGTCGAGCAGGTGAAAGCCGCTGGTGGCCAGGTGATCGTCATGCCGCACAGCGATGCCAAGGTGTTGCGCGCGGCGAAGGCGGCCGGATTGTTCCTGTCACCGGGTGTGGCGACGCCTACCGAAGCGTTTGCCGCGCTGGCGGAAGGCGCCGATGTGCTGAAGATGTTCCCGGCTGAGCAAATGGGTCCGGCGGTGGTCAAGGCCTGGCTGGCCGTGTTGCCGGCCGGAACCATCCTGGCACCGGTGGGCGGGATCACCCCGGACAACATGCAAGTGTTCATCGACGCTGGCGTTCGAGGGTTCGGCCTCGGTTCCGGTTTGTTCAAGCCGGGCATGTCGCCCGAGCAAGTAGCGGCCAATGCCAAGGCCTACGTCGCGGCCTGGAAGGCTCTTCGCTAAGCATTTTCGGCGCTGCAAGCGCTGCATCTAACAAGAGAGACAATCAGATGAAAATCACCAAGCTGACCACCTTCATCGTTCCGCCGCGCTGGTGCTTCCTCAAGGTCGAAACCGATGAAGGCGTGACCGGTTGGGGCGAGCCCGTGGTCGAAGGCCGCGCTCACACTGTCGCGGCTGCCGTCGAAGAATTGTCCGACTACCTGATCGGCAAAGACCCACGCAACATCGAAGACATTTGGACCGTGCTTTACCGCGGCGGCTTCTACCGGGGTGGCGCCATCCACATGAGCGCACTCGCCGGCATCGACCAGGCGTTGTGGGACATCAAGGGCAAGGCGCTGGGCGTGTCGGTCAGCGACCTGCTCGGTGGTCAGGTTCGCGACAAGATTCGCGTGTATTCGTGGATCGGCGGCGACCGCCCTGCAGACACCGCCCGCGCGGCGAAAGAAGCGGTGTCTCGTGGTTTCACGGCCGTCAAAATGAACGGTACCGAAGAACTGCAATTTCTCGACACCTTCGAAAAAGTCGACCTGGCCCTGGCCAACGTTGCCGCCGTGCGTGATGCGGTCGGCCCGAACGTCGGCATTGGCGTGGACTTCCATGGCCGGGTGCACAAGCCAATGGCCAAGGTGCTGATGAAGGAACTCGACCCGTACAAGCTGATGTTCATCGAAGAACCGGTGCTCAGTGAAAACTACGAAGCGTTGAAGGAACTGGCACCACTGACCAGCACGCCGATTGCGCTGGGCGAACGCCTGTTCTCACGCTGGGATTTCAAGCGTGTGTTGAGCGAAGGCTACGTCGACATCATCCAGCCCGACGCCTCTCACGCCGGGGGGATCACCGAGACCCGCAAGATCGCCAACATGGCCGAGGCCTACGACGTCGCGCTGGCGCTGCATTGCCCGCTGGGCCCGATTGCCCTGGCGGCTTGCCTGCAACTGGACGCGGCCTGCTACAACGCGTTCATTCAGGAACAGAGCCTGGGCATCCACTACAACGAGAGCAACGACCTGCTCGACTACGTGAAGGACCCGCGGGTGTTCGACTACGACCAGGGCATGGTGAAGATCCCCAACGGCCCGGGCCTGGGCATCGAGATCAACGAGGAATACGTGATCGAGCGTGCAGCGGTCGGCCACCGCTGGCGCAACCCGATCTGGCGTCATGCCGATGGCAGTTTTGCCGAGTGGTGAGTCTCGTTTGATTCATCTTATAGCCCCCTGTGGGAGCGAGCCTGCTCGCGATGGTTTGTCTGCCGGCATCGATGTCGAATGACACACCGCTATCGCGAGCAAGCCCGCTCCCACAAGGGGACTGACTCAGCGCTTCAGCTCGACCTCAATAAAGATAAAAAGAGGCACCCCCATGCAATCGCAAACCCTCACCGGGCAGGCGTCGTTGGTGACGCCCAGCCGCAAGCGTTTTTTCATCATGGTCCTGCTGTTCATCACCGTGGTGATCAACTACCTGGACCGCAGCAACCTGTCCATCGCCGCCCCGGCACTGACCAGCGACCTGGGCATCGACCCGATCCATGTCGGGCTGATCTTCTCCGCGTTCGGCTGGACCTATGCCGCCATGCAGATCCCCGGCGGCTGGCTGGTCGATCGTGTTCCGCCGCGCATTCTCTACACTGCCGCATTGTTGCTGTGGTCGATCGCCACGGTGATGCTCGGCTTCGCTGGCAGCTTCATCGCGCTGTTCGTCCTGCGCATGGCGGTCGGCGCCCTGGAAGCCCCTGCGTACCCGATCAACAGCCGGGTGGTCACCACCTGGTTCCCCGAGCGCGAGCGCGCCACGGCCATCGGTTTCTACACCTCCGGGCAGTTCGTCGGCCTGGCGTTCCTGACGCCGGTCCTCGCCTGGCTGCAGCATGAATTCGGCTGGCACATGGTGTTTGTCACCACCGGCGCGGTGGGCATTCTGTGGGCGGTGATCTGGTACGCCGTGTATCGTGAGCCACGGGACTTCAAGGGCGCCAACCAGGCTGAAATCGACTTGATCCGCGAAGGCGGCGGGTTGGTGGACATCCAGAAGGAACAAGCCAAGGTCAAAGCCAAATTCAGCTGGACCGACCTGGGCATCGTCCTGACCAAACGCAAACTCTGGGGCATCTACCTGGGCCAGTTCTGCCTCAACTCGACGTTGTGGTTCTTCCTCACCTGGTTCCCGACCTACCTGGTGAAATACCGTGGCATGGACTTCATCAAGTCCGGGTTGCTGGCATCGTTGCCGTTCCTGGCGGCCTTCGTGGGCGTGCTCTGCTCGGGTTTCTTCTCGGACTTCCTGATCCGTCGTGGTTACTCCGTGGGCTTTGCCCGCAAGTTGCCGATCATCGGCGGTTTGCTGATTTCGACCTCGATCATCGGGGCCAACTTCGTCGAATCGACGCCGCTGGTGATTGCCTTCCTCGCGCTGGCTTTTTTCGGCAACGGCCTGGCGTCCATCACCTGGTCGCTGGTTTCGACCCTGGCACCGGCGCGTCTGCTGGGATTGACCGGTGGCGTTTTCAACTTCATCGGTAACCTGTCGGCCATCGCCACGCCGATCGTCATCGGTTTCCTCGCCAGCGGAGATTCCTTCGCGCCAGCCATTACCTACATCTCGGTTCTGGCCTTGCTGGGTGCGCTTTCCTACATCCTGCTGGTGGGCAAGGTCGAGCGTATCGAGTTGTAGTCGCAGCCCTCGGGCGACCATAATGCCGCCCGTTCACTCGCTCAACGCTAAAGGCTGGATATGCAGGAAGACGCTGCAAAACACACCAAGGACGCTGCGCCCACTGGCACCCAGACTTTGCTTCGCGGTTTGGGTGTCGTGCAGGCCGTGGCCAGTGGTGCACGCGACCTGAAGGAAATCGCCCGTCTGATCGGCACCACGCGCAGTACCACGCATCGACTGGCCAGTTGCCTGGTGGACGAGCGTTACTTACGCGTGGTGCCGCAGATCGGTTATCTGCTGGGGCCGAAGTTGATCGAGCTGGGTTTCCAGGCCCGTGAAGAGCTGCCGCTGGTGACCCTGGCCGGGCCGTATCTGGATGAGTTGTCGGCGTTGACCGGCGACACCATTCACCTGGCGATTCGCGAAGGCGACGAAGTCTTGTATCTGCACAAGAACCCAGGGCGCAACGGCCCGGAAATGCGTTCACGGGTTGGCCACCGCATGCCGTTGGCACGCACCGGGATCGGCAAGGCGCTGATGCTGGATGACACCGAGGAAGAATGGCAACGGTTGTACGAAGTCAGCTTGCCAGAAGGTGGGAAAAATCAGTTCTGGCCGCAGCACCCGGAGCAATCCTGGGCGCAGTTCCGCCAGCGCATGGTCGAGTACGTGGCCGGTGGCTACGCCTTCGACCTGGAAGACAACGAACCGTCGATCCGCTGCGTCGCCGCACCAATACGCGATGCCAGCAAGCGCATCGTCGCCGGCATCAGCATTGCGAGCACGGTGCCGTACATGCCACTGGAAAAAATGGCCGAGCTGATTCCCCTGATCAAAGGGGTCACAGCCCGGCTGTCGGCGGAGCTTGGTCTGAAGGTCTGAGCTTCGAGGTGCTCGACGCACAATTGCGGCACAGGCGCTGTTTCGAGCGCAGTTTCTGACGTGTTCGCTCCGACAGGAATTGTGGGTAACAAAAAGGCCCCCGTGTAGGGAGCCTTTTTATCAGAGCAACCGGCTTACATGTTCGGGTAAGTCGGGCCGCCGGCACCTTCCGGTGTCACCCAGGTGATGTTCTGCGCAGGGTCCTTGATGTCGCAGGTCTTGCAGTGAACGCAGTTTTGGGCATTGATCTGGAAGCGCTTCTCGCCGTCTTCCTGAGTCACGACTTCATACACGCCGGCCGGGCAGTAACGCTGTGCCGGTTCGTCGTACAGCGGCAGGTTCTTGCTCAGCGGAATGCTCGGGTCGGTGAGCTTCAGGTGGCAGGGTTGTTCTTCTTCGTGGTTGGTCCCCGAAATGAACACCGAGCTCAATTTGTCGAAGCTGAGTTTGCCGTCCGGTTTCGGATAGTCGATCTTCTTGCAGTCGGCCGCGAGCTTGAGGCAGGCGTAGTCCGGCTTGTTGTCGTGCAGGGTGAACGGCATTTTGCCGCCGAAGATGTTCTGGTCCAGCCAGTTGAAACCACCACCGACGATAGCGCCGAACTTGTGGATCGCCGGGCCGAAGTTGCGGCTGGCGAACAGTTCTTCATGCAGCCAGCTGTTTTTGAACGCGTCGACGTAGGAAGTCAGCTCTTCGCTGCCGTCCTTGTCGGCGAACAGCGCGTCAGCCACCGATTCGGCAGCGAGCATGCCCGACTTCATCGCGGTGTGGCTGCCCTTGATCTTCGCGAAGTTCAGGGTGCCGAGGTCGCAACCGATCAGCGCGCCACCCTTGAAGACCATTTTCGGCAGCGAGTTCAGGCCGCCCTTGCAGATCGCGCGTGCGCCGTAGCTGATGCGCTTGCCGCCTTCCAGGTACTGCTTGAGCACCGGGTGATGCTTGAGGCGCTGGAACTCGTCGAACGGCGACAGGTAGGTGTTGCTGTAGGAAAGGTCGACGATCAGGCCGACGAACACCTGATTGTTTTCCAGGTGATAGAGGAACGAGCCACCGGTGTTCTCGGTGCCCATAATGTCCATTGGCCAACCGGCGGTGTGGACCACCAGGCCTGGCTGGTGCTTGGCCGGGTCGATTTCCCAGATTTCCTTGAGACCAATGCCGTAGTGCTGGGCGTCGGCTTCGGTATCGAGGTTGAAACGCTTAATCAGCTGTTTGCCGATGTGGCCACGGCAACCTTCGGCGAACAGCGTGTATTTGCCACGCAGTTCCATGCCGGGGGTGTACAGGCCTTCTTTGGGATGACCTTCACGGTCGACACCCAGGTCGCCGGTGATGATCCCGCGAACCACGCCGTTTTCGTCGATGAGCGCTTCCTGGGCGGCGAAGCCCGGGTAGATTTCCACGCCCAGGTTCTCGGCCTGCTGGGCGAGCCAGCGGCACAGGTTACCCAGGGAAATGATGTAGTTGCCTTCGTTGTGCATGGTCTTGGGCACAAAGAAGTCAGGAATCTGTTGCGCGCTGTCGGCGTTCTTCAGTACGTAGATATCGTCGCGGGTCACCGGCGTGTTCAGCGGTGCACCGAGTTCTTTCCAGTCCGGGAACAATTCGTTCAGGGCGCGCGGTTCAAACACGGCACCGGACAGGATGTGAGCACCCACTTCAGAGCCTTTTTCGACCACGCAGACGCTGATTTCCTTACCGGCTTCAGCAGCCTTCTGCTTCAACCGGCAGGCGGCGGAAAGACCAGCGGGGCCGGCACCGACGATGACCACGTCGAATTCCATGTATTCGCGTTCCACAGGTTTTCTCCTACTCAAGGCTCAACGGTTTTTTTTCTATTTGGAGGTTTGGTGTCGCATCCATGAATCCCTGCGTGAACGGGGAAGAGGACAATCGATGAGCCACCTTTCTCTCTGGGTGGCGCATTATATCTACACCACTCTCAGCGTCCAATACAAACGTTTGTTTGAAATGGCTCAAAGCCAGATAAATCAAAGTCACGCGGCTTATGAACGGCTATTTTGCCGTATTGACCGGAATAGGCGTTCCGGTCAAGATACGGTCGGTTTTGCGCTCGCCGTAGGCTGACCGGTGGTTTCAAGAGCACCTCTAAAGACAGGGCGATGGCAGTAGAAGGTGATGCAAGGCGTGGGGTTATCCGCGCAGTTTACACGCCGTGTAATGCGATGACCGAGTAGTCACCCCTGACGAACGGTCATCAACATCATGAGCGTCCATCACTTGACACACAGGCCGGCGTTTTTGGAGGTGCCCTTGCGCCCGATGAGCATCAACCGCCAGGTACGCCCAGGCGACTTTCTTTTCACCGGAGAGTAACGAGGAATCCATGAAGGTTCTTGTAGCTGTCAAACGCGTTGTGGATTACAACGTCAAGGTCCGCGTCAAGGCGGACAATTCCGGCGTCGACCTCGCCAACGTGAAGATGTCGATGAACCCATTCTGCGAAATCGCAGTGGAAGAAGCCGTACGCCTGAAAGAAAAAGGCGTTGCGACTGAAATCGTCGTCGTCTCCGTCGGCCCGTCCACCGCTCAGGAGCAGCTGCGCACCGCACTGGCTCTGGGTGCCGACCGCGCCATCCTCGTCGAATCCGCTGAAGATCTGACATCCCTGGCCGTCGCCAAACTGTTGAAGGCCGTTGTCGACAAGGAGCAGCCGCAACTGGTGATCCTGGGCAAGCAAGCCATCGACAGCGACAACAATCAGACTGGCCAGATGCTGGCTGCACTGAGCGGCTACGGTCAGGGCACCTTCGCATCCAAGGTCGAAGTGTCTGGCGACAGCGTTGCCGTGACTCGCGAAATCGATGGCGGCGCGCAGACCGTTTCGTTGAAGCTGCCGGCCATCGTCACCACCGACCTGCGTTTGAACGAGCCGCGCTACGCGTCCCTGCCAAACATCATGAAAGCCAAGAAGAAGCCTCTCGAGACGCTGACTCCGGACGCTTTGGGCGTTTCCACCGCCTCCACCAACAAGACCGTAAAAGTCGAAGCGCCTGCCGCACGCAGCGCAGGCATCAAGGTCAAGTCGGTGGCTGAACTGGTCGAGAAACTGAAAAACGAAGCGAAGGTAATCTAATCATGACTATCTTGGTAATCGCTGAACACGACGGTAAAGCCCTGGCTCCGGCCACGCTGAACACCGTAGCTGCCGCCGCCAAAATCGGTGGCGACATCCACGTTCTGGTCGCTGGCCAGGGCGCTGGTACCGTGGCCGAAGCCGCCGGGAAAATCGCTGGCGTGAGCAAGGTCCTGAATGCTGATAACGCGGCCTACGCGCACCAGCTGCCAGAAAACGTTGCTCCGCTGGTTGCAGAGTTGGGCAAAAGCTACAGTCACATCCTGGCTGCCGCGACTTCCAACGGCAAAAACATCCTGCCGCGCGTTGCCGCTGCACTGGACGTTGACCAGATCTCCGAGATCATCTCGGTAGAAAGCGCCGACACCTTCAAGCGTCCGATCTACGCGGGTAACGCCATCGCTACCGTGCAATCGAACGCTGCGATCAAGGTGATCACCGTACGTGCCACCGGTTTCGACCCGGTTGCCGCCGAAGGTGGTTCGGCTGCCGTTGAAGCCGTCGCTGCGGCTCACGACGCTGGTATCTCCAGCTTCGTTGGTGAGGAACTGGCCAAGTCCGATCGTCCGGAACTGACCGCTGCCAAGATCGTCGTTTCCGGCGGCCGTGGCATGCAGAACGGTGACAACTTCAAGCACCTGTACGCCCTGGCCGACAAGCTGGGCGCTGCTGTCGGTGCCTCGCGTGCCGCGGTCGACGCAGGTTTCGTACCCAACGACATGCAGGTCGGCCAGACCGGCAAGATCGTTGCGCCACAGCTGTACGTCGCGGTCGGTATCTCCGGCGCGATCCAGCACCTGGCCGGCATGAAAGACTCCAAAGTGATCGTTGCGATCAACAAGGACGAAGAAGCGCCGATCTTCCAGGTGGCCGATTACGGCCTGGTGGCAGACCTGTTCGAAGCCATCCCCGAGTTCGAGAAGCTGGTCTAATCCAGCCGCTTGACCTATAAAGAGCCCGACCTTTTGGTCGGGCTTTTTTTTGCTTTCGATTTTTCTGCCCCCCTGTAGGAGCGAGCTTGCTCGCGATGGTTGTCAACGAAAACGCTGGGCGCCTGACACCCCGCGGTGCTCTGTCGTCCATCGCGAGCAAGCTCGCTCCTACAGGGGGGGATTACGGGAGGTGTATGAATCTGCGTCTGATATTGAGTGCGCTGGCGCTGTTGCCGGGCCTGTCCGTCGCCGCCGGCAAGTGCGAGCGCCTGGTGGTCACCGGTAGCCCGGATGCGCCGCCGTACCTTTGGCAGGACCCGCAAAATCCCAAGCACCTGATCGGGGCCAGTGCCGATCTGCTGCAGCAAGTGGCAGGGGAGTTGGGGATCAAGGTCGAGTTGCTCTATGCCGGTAAACGCGCCCAAGCCCTGGAAGAGGTGCGCAGTGGACGCATGGACATGCTGGCAGACGCGCCGTTGACGCTCAGTGAACTGCAAAGCCTGGACTACATCCATCCGCCATTGCTGGAAAACGATTACCTGGTTTGGACACGCAAGGACTCGGCGCTGGTCTACAACGACGCGCATGACCTTCACGGCCACCCTGGTGCACTGTCGGAAAAGTCCCGGATTACGTCGGCATTCAGCCTGTTCGCCGAGCAACAACTGGCCCTCGTTCGTACAGCCAACCTGACGCAGGCGTTCCAGAAACTGCTGCTGGGCGAGGTGGAATATGTACTGGCAGGGCGTTACTCAGGCATGGCCGCCGTGCAGGCATTGGGCATGGCCAACGACTTGGTGGCGCGAGCCCAACCGGTGGATAAACCGGGCCTGTACCTGGCGATATCCCATAATTCGGCCTGTAACGATCCGTGGTTGCGCGGACAGCTGGCCAAAAAGATGACAGAATTGCCCGCGTCCGGACTGGCCGAGGCCGCGCTGTTGCGCAATATCGAGCGTTGGAAAACCCAACTCTCCCAACCCCAACAGCCCCCCGCCGGTGCCCCAAAACAGTAGGGATTTTTAGTGAGTATTCGACCTCTTTTCGCTGCCTTGGCCGTTATGGCCCTGGCGGGGTGTGCAGCCGATCCGGCGCCCAATGAACAGTTCCGCCTGACCGAGCAGGCACTGGTACAAGCCAAGGCCGTAGGGGCCACCGCCGACGAAGTGCCGGAAATGAAACTGGCCGAAGACAAGTTCAGTCGCGCTCAGGGCGATATGGCCGATCAATCCTACAAACATGCGCGGATGCGGGCTGAACAGGCCGAGCTGGACGCACGCCTGGCCGAAGCCAAGGTGCTGACGCTCAAGAGCGAAGAGCAATTGAAGGTGCTCAACAGCCGCATTACCCGACTGCGCAAGCAAGTGGGGGATGCCCAATGAATCTCGATTCCAGGATTGTCGGGGCCCTGATCCTCGCCGGCTGCGCCAGTCTGTACGGCTGTGCCGGTCAACGCAGCGAAACTGCGTTGCAGGATGCCGGTGCCGATTTCCAGAAGGTCAAGGAAGATGCCAACGTGTTGCGCATCGCCCCCAAGGACGTGATTCGCGCCGGCGAATCCCTGGCGCGTGCCGACCGCCTGTCCAGTTACTGGGGCAGCGGTTCAGACGTGGTGCATTACGCCTACCTGAGTCGCCGCTACAGCGAAATCGCCCGGGAGCACACCAATCTGGTGCTCAATGAAGAGCGTGCGGCCAAGCTCGAGCTGGAGCGACAGCGCCTGCAACTAGCTTTGCGCGAATCCAAGCTGCTCAGCGTGCAGCAGCAGGGCAAGTGGCTGGAAGAACAGATCGTCGCGCTCGCCACCACCCAGACCGATCGCGGCCTGGTGATGACACTCGGCGACATGCTGTTCGATACCGGTGAAGCTGAGCTGAAAAGCTCTGCCAACCGCGTGGTGCTCAAGATTGTCCAGTTCCTGCAGCTCAACCCCAAGCGCGTCGTGCGCATCGAAGGGTACACCGACAGTACCGGCGGCAAGCAGGAAAACCTCAAGCTGTCCCGTGACCGCGCACAGTCGGTGGCTGATGTACTCATGGACCTGGGCATCGACGACAAGCGCATCCAGGTCGAAGGTTACGGCGACGAATACCCGGTGGACGTGAACGCCTCCGAACGGGGCCGCGCGCAGAACCGTCGAGTGGAAATCGTGTTCTCCGACGAAAAAGGCCAGCTCGGCGCCGCCCGCTGAGGGCGGCGTTACTGGAAAACCCGGCCTGCCAGTCAGTGCCGGGTTTTTTTACGCCTGCCAACGGCTCACACTCTTGATGTAAGCAGTACAGATTTTGCTGACACTGCACTGTACTGTCGACTATTGTGGTAACTGTCCCCGTACACTTCTAAACTGTTCCGGTATTGTTTCACACAAGAATAAAATGCCCGTGAAATCGAGTGCTGCGTCATGACCAACCTCTTGCTCTACCAACGTATTGCTCAACAACTGGCCGAAGACATCCGTCGGGGTGTCTATCAACCGGGGGAGCGCGTGCCTTCGGTACGCAAGATGAGCTCGCAGCTCAACGTCAGCCATGCCACGGTGTTGCAGGCTTACGCCAACCTCGAGGATCAGGGGCTGATCCGTGCCCGGCCGCAGTCCGGTTACTACGTGCACCAGACGCCAGCACTGACGGCGCCGACGCCGGACATCGCACGGGTAGAGCGCCCTGGATTGGTTACCCGTAGCAGCATCATCCAGCAAGTGTTGGTCGAGTCGCGCCGTGAAGGGGTGTTTCCCCTGGGCGCGGCCGTGCCAAGCGTTGACTATCTGCCCGTTCGCGCATTGCATCAGCAACTGGCCAAAGTCACCCGATTCCATAGTCCGCGGGCGTTCAGCTACATGTTCAGCCCCGGTTTCGAACCGCTGCGCCGCCAAGTGGCGATTCGCATGCGCGATGCGGGCGTGGTGGTCGATCCCTCCGAAGTGGTGATCACCCACGGCTGCGTCGATGCCCTGCAGATGTCCCTGCGCGTGCTGACACGGCCAGGCGATCTGATCGCCGCCGAGTCACCGACTTACTACGGCTTGTTGCAATTGGCCGACCTGCTGGGCCTCAAAGTCATCGAGATCCCCAGTGATCCGGCCACCGGCATGAGCCTGGAAGCCTTGCAGCTGGCGGCCAACCAGTGGTCGATCAAGGCGTTGGTGCTGACCACGCGCCTGGGCAACCCGCTGGGGGGCACGATGCCCGAAGAGCGGCAGAAACAATTGCTGCGCTTGGCCTCGGATTTCGATATCCAGGTGGTCGAAGACGACATCTACGGCGAATTGATGTTCGAACAGGGTCGGACCAAGGCGCTCAAGGCCTACGACCGGCTGGACCGGGTGATCTATTGCTCGAGCTTCTCCAAGACCTTGTCACCGGGGGTGCGCATCGGCTGGATGATCGCCGGCAAGTACCAGCAGGAAATCCAGCGGCTGCAGACGTTCAGTACCCATTCCGCCTGCAGCGTGACGCAGATGGGCATCGCTGCCTATTTGGAAAACGGTGGATACGACAGGCATCTGCGGTTCATCCGCCAGGAATACCGCAAGAATCTCAGCGCCTTCCAGCTCGCGGTGCAGCAGTACTTTCCGGAAGGCACTCAGATGACCCGGCCCACCGGCGGTTTCATTCTATGGGTAAGCCTGCCCGGCAGGGTCAACACGCAGGAACTGCATGTGCGTGCGCTGCAACAAGGCATCAGTATCGCGCCGGGGCTGATTTTCAGTAACACCGAGCAGTTCAACCATTGCATCCGGCTCAACTGCGGTACGCCATGGAATCGTGAGGCGGAACGGGCGTTGATGACCCTGGGCATGTTGGCCACACAACTGTGCCAGGAGACGACTGGCGTCTTTTGATACAAGTCGCCCTCCAGCAAGCTTGTCTTGTTGTGCCCAACGAGCGAGCATATGTCCCTCGCCGATAGTGCCGTGAGCTCCGTTGGGTCCATGAAATCATTGTTTTCCTCTGTATGCCTTGCGGTGTGTCTGGCGCTGATCCTACCGGCGCCAAGCGTCAAGGCGGCTTCAGTGCAGGAAAAACCTGCGGCGAAAGCGGCTGCGAACAAAGCCGCTCCCGTCAAGAAAGCTGTTCCGGCCAAGAAAGCCACACCCGTCAAGAAAGCCGCGCCAGTCACAAAAAATGCGACCAAGGTGAAAAAGCGCGCGCCGATTGTCTCCAAGTCCAAACCCGCGAGCGAAGTCGCGAAGACTGCGCTGCCTTCGGCGAACCTGGATTTGAGCCTGCCCCGGGACATGGTCGAGGAGCTGGAGCCGGTCGGCACCGTTGCGCTGCCCAAGCGTCCGGCGGTATTGCCACAAATGTTTGGTGAGAAGGCCTCTCCCTTCCAGCTCAACGGGCGGCTGATCAGCAACGAAATGCAATTGCAACTGCGTAACGAAGAGCGCCGTGAGGTGGACGGCGCCGCGCTGGAGTTCGAATTCAAGCGCTGATTCGCAGGCGCTTTGTCGCAGACTGGTCAGTCACGCCCGTTTGCGCGTAAAAACTCGCGGCCAGTAATTTAAAACAACTGTTTTAGTCGTTATTCTGTGGCCGTCCAATCACATATCGCCCGTCGCGAGGAACCCTTCGTCATGAACTGCCGTGAAGGCTGTGGCGCCTGCTGCATTGCCCCTTCCATCAGCTCCCCGATTCCCGGCATGCCCCATGGCAAAGCCGCAGGAGAACGTTGCGCGCAGCTGTCTGTCGAAAACCTGTGCGCTATTTTCGGCCAACCGGAGCGTCCTGCCGTGTGCTCGGGCTTCAAGGCCGACGTCGAGGTTTGCGGCGCCAGCAGCGAAGAGGCGATCAGGTTGCTGGGCTGGTGGGAGCAGATGACGGCGGCGTGATGTGTTTACGAACGGAACTTCAACAATAAGGAATAAGACTATGAGTTCGCTGCATCGAATGGCTGTGCTGTGTGGGTTGACGCTGATGCTGGCGACCAGTGTCTCCCAGGCCGAAGACTGGAAAGTGGCCAAGAATGAGGACGGTATCAAGGTGTCCTTGAGTGAAGTGGCCGGCTCCGATTACAAGGCCTATCAGGGGGTCACCCTGATGAAAACCACCGTGGCCAAGTTGCGCGCCTTGCAGGATGACGTGGCAGGTGCCTGCGCCTGGATTCACGAGTGCAAACTGCAGAAACTGCTCAAGCACGAAGGGAACCAGAGCTGGACCTACAGCCAGTTCAATACGCCATGGCCGGTGACCCCGCGTGATTCGGTGCTGCATGTCACCACCACCGAAGGCGCCGACGGCAGCCTGACCCGTAAACTCGAAGGAGTACCGAACTACATTCCAGAGGAGAAGGGTTTCGTGCGGGTGGCCAATATCGACGGTTTCTGGAAGTTCGTCCCCAAGGGTGATCAGGTCGAAGTGACCTATCAGGTCCACACGGAGCCGGGCGGCAGCGTGCCGTCGATGGTTGCCAACAAGTTCGTGGTGGATGCGCCGTTCAATACCCTGAAGGCTTTGAAGGCCAAGGCCGAGAAGTAAAAAAACGCCCCATTCAGATCGTTCATTTTACGGTAGGAGCGAGCTTGCTCGCGATTCGGTGGGTCAGGGAGCAAATATGCAAGCTGATACGCAGAATCGCGAGCCAGCTCGCTCCTACAGACAGCGCACTTTATTTTGTTTCTCAATATGCGTTGAACGAAATTTTCACAAAGTCTCCAAGACAATCCGCCCGCGTAACTGTGCCGCTCACTAATCAATGGCAATGCCACGATTGATCGTGCAACATTTGCGCACCGCGCAAACCCCGGGGCCGAGAATTGGCCAACAGAGGGCTGGGCGCAGCTGCCTTTTGCAACTTTAACTTCCAAGGGTCCTAAAACGACATGGCAATCCCGGACGCCCTGAATCAGCAGCGAGCTTCTAGTCGCCTGCTGCAACCCACCGTCAAATCCCACCTGGCCTACACGCTGCTGTGCGCCCTGGTCATGATGGTCATGTTCAGCCTGCTGCGCCTGGCGCTGCTGGTCTACAACAGCGCGATGATCCTCGACACACCGGCCTCGACCTTTGCCGAGGCGTTCGCCAACGGCCTGCGCTTCGACCTGCGCCTGGTGGTCTACCTCATCATTCCATTGGTACTGGCCCTGTTCAGTGCCCGGGCGATGGCCGCACGTGGGTTCTTCCGACTGTGGCTGACCATCGCATCGAGCATCGCGCTGTTCCTTGGCCTGATGGAGATGGACTTTTATCGCGAGTTCCACCAACGTCTCAACGGCCTGGTTTTCCAGTACGTGAAGGAAGACCCGAAAACCGTGATGAGCATGCTCTGGTACGGTTTCCCGGTGGTTCGCTACCTGCTGGCCTGGGCCGTGGGTACCTTGATCCTGACCCTGGCATTCAAGGGTGCCGACCGTGCAACCCGACCACGCGGGCCGTTTAGCGGTGGCAGCATCGGTGCCCGTCAGGTCGCCCCGTGGTACATGCGGGCAGTGGTTTTCGTGGTCTGCCTGCTGATCTGCGTGGTCGCGGCTCGCGGCACCCTGCGTCAGGGGCCACCGCTGCGCTGGGGTGACGTCTACACCACCGATTCGAACTTCGCCAACCAGTTGGGCCTCAACGGCACGCTCTCCTTGATTGCCGCGGCCAAGAGCCGGTTCTCTGAAGATCGCGACAACATCTGGAAAGCCACCATTGAGCAACCCGTCGCCCAGCAGACCGTGCGCGACATGCTGCTGACGCCGAGTGACAAGCTGGTCGATGCCGAGACCGCTGCCGTTCGCCGCACCTATTCGCCGAACGCCGACAAGACCCTGCCGATCAAGAACGTCGTGGTCATCCTGATGGAAAGCTTCGCCGGTCACTCGGTCGGCGCGCTGGGCCGTCCGGGCAACATCACGCCTTACTTTGACAAGCTGTCGAAAGAAGGCCTGTTGTTCGACCGTTTCTTCTCCAACGGCACGCACACCCACCAGGGCATGTTCGCCACCATGGCCTGCTTCCCGAACCTGCCCGGGTTCGAGTATCTGATGCAGACACCGGAAGGCAGCCACAAGCTGTCCGGCCTGCCGCAATTGCTCAGTGCCCGCGATTACGATGACGTGTATGTCTACAACGGTGATTTTGCCTGGGACAACCAGTCGGGCTTCTTCAGCAACCAGGGCATGACCAACTTCATCGGGCGTAATGACTTCGTCAACCCGGTGTTCTCCGACCCGACCTGGGGCGTGTCCGACCAGGACATGTTCAATCGTGGCCTGGAGGAGTTGAAAGCTCGCGACGGTAAGGACAAGAAGCCGTTCTATGCCTTGTTGCAAACCCTGTCCAACCACACGCCGTACGCCTTGCCGACGCCGTTGCCGGTAGAACGTGTCACTGACCGCGGCAGCCTCAACGAGCATCTGACCGCCATGCGCTACTCCGACTGGGCGCTGGGTCAGTTCTTCGAGAAGGCACGCAAGGAGCCGTACTTCAAGGAAACGCTGTTCGTGATCGTCGGCGACCACGGTTTCGGCAACGAGCAGCAGATCACTGAAATGGACCTGGGTCGTTTCAACGTGCCGATGTTGCTGATCGGGCCAGGCGTGCAGGACAAGTTCGGCCAGGTTGACCACACCGTGGGCACCCAGATCGACATCGTGCCGACCATCATGGGGCGCATCGGTGGCGACGTGCTTCACCAGTGCTGGGGTCGCGACTTGCTGAACCTGCCGGAAGGCGACAAGGGCTTCGGCGTGATCAAGCCGTCGGGCAGCGACCAGACGGTTGCCTTGCTCACCGCCGATCGCGTGTTGGTGCTGCCAAAGGAAATGCCGCCCAAACTGTACCACTACGAGCTGGGCGCCAATCCGAAAGGTGAGATGATCCCCGCGTCGGAAGACGAAGCGGCCCTGCGGCAGAAACTTGAGTCGTTCATCCAGACCGCGACCAAGAGCCTGATCGACAACACCGCTGGTGTGGTCCACGGCGTACCGGAATAAGTTATAGACGCAATAAAAAAGAGGCCCTTCGCAGGGCCTCTTTTTTTTTGCCTTTTTTTCGCTTGTTGTTGCTTTATATCTTGCCGAGTAACAGCAGGATCAGCAGCACTACCAACACTACGCCAATGATACCCGACGGGCCGTAACCCCAACTTCTTGAGTGAGGGAATACCGGCAGACCGCCTACCAGCAGGAGAATCAGAATAATGATTAAGATTGTGCCCATGTCTATTTCCTTGTGGGAAGCATTCTGGAATTACCTGGCGCTAAATAGTCAGCTGGATTGCTATAAACCCAAGCTGCTTACCAAGTCCGACTCTTGCACTTGAAAGAAAATTCCATGTTTTTTTAATGTTTTTTGCGAGTTCGCTTATTTCTTTTCAATGGGCAACTTGTCGTGCCCCTGTCCGGGGTTTGTTCGGGCTATTCAGCAATCTGATGGAGCGTGGGTCGGTCAGGGTCCTTCGCTACACTCAGGCATCTTCCTCGGGAACAACAAGGCTGTTTGCTATGCAAAATCGCATGATGATCACTGGCGCGGGCTCGGGCCTGGGTCGCGAAATCGCGCTGCGCTGGGCGCGTGAAGGCTGGCAACTGGCCTTGTCGGATGTCAGCGAACCTGGTTTGCAGGAAACCCTGAAACTCGTTCGCGAAGCCGGTGGCGACGGATTCATACAGCGCTGCGATGTGCGTGACTACAGTCAACTGACAGCGTTTGCCCAGACCTGTGAAGTGAAATTCGGTGGCATCGACGTCATCGTCAACAATGCCGGTGTCGCCTCAGGTGGCTTTTTCAGCGAGCTGTCGCTGGAAGACTGGGACTGGCAGATCGCGATCAACCTGATGGGGGTGGTCAAAGGCTGCAAGGCCTTCCTGCCGCTGTTGGAAAAAAGCAAAGGCAGGATCATCAACATCGCGTCGATGGCCGCCTTGATGCAGGGCCCGGCCATGAGCAACTACAACGTCGCCAAGGCCGGTGTCGTGGCGTTGTCCGAAAGCCTTCTGGTGGAGCTGGCGCAGCAGGAAGTCGGTGTGCATGTGGTGTGTCCTTCATTCTTCCAGACCAACTTGCTGGACTCATTCCGTGGCCCCACCCCGGCGATGAAAGCCCAGGTCGGCAAACTGTTGGAAAGTTCGCCCATTACCGCTTCGGATATTGCCGATTACATTTATCGGCAGGTTGAGGCGGGTGAGTTCATGATCCTGCCCCACGAGCAGGGGCGCATGGCTTGGGCGCTCAAGCAGAAAAACCCGCAGCTGCTTTACGATGAAATGACTGCAATGGCCGATAAAATGCGCGCCAAGGCCAAACAAACCGCCGGTTGAACTTGCCCCAACGAAACGTCGTCGTTAGGGTGGCCGCCATCGGTCAACCTAACGAGACACCTGGCATGCTCAATTACCTGTGGTTCTTTCTTGCCGCGCTGTTTGAAATCGCCGGCTGCTTTGCTTTCTGGATGTGGTTGCGCCAGGGCAAGAGTGTCTGGTGGGTGGTCCCGGCGCTGCTCAGCCTGACCCTGTTCGCGCTGTTGCTGACCCGTGTCGAAGCAACCTATGCAGGGCGCGCCTACGCTGCCTACGGCGGCATTTACATCATTGCGTCGATTGGCTGGCTGGCGGTGGTTGAGCGAATTCGTCCGTTGGGATCGGACTGGATTGGCGTTGCGTTGTGCGTGATCGGTGCGAGTGTCATCCTGTTTGGCCCGCGCTTCACCGCTTCCTGACGTTTCGCCCAGCTTTGTCGGACGTTTCCTAGGGAGTCGTACGTTTAGCCTTGTAGGGCGAGACTGTTTTTCCCCCACTGCATTGAAGGGCCGCTACGCACCGTGCATCTTCAGGGCTCGATAACCCTGAAGGACGAATGCCATGCTTGTACTCAGCCGCGTTGTGGGTGAAATGATTTCTATCGGTGACACCATCTCCCTGCGTGTTGTAGCCGTCAACGGCAACAACGTGCGTTTTGGCATCGAAGCTCCAAAAAGTGTCACCGTGCACCGGGCGGAGGTGCACAGACGTATCCAGGCCAAACTGGCGAAAAACGAGGCCACCTGACGCTGTCAGTCGAACAGATGCTTGGGCACGTCGTGCTTGAGCATCAGTTGGCATTGCTCGCTTTCCGGATCGAAGACGATCAGCGCCTGGCCCTTGGTCAACGCCTGGCGTACTCGCAGTACGCGGGTCTCCAGCGGCGTGTCGTCGCCATTGTCCGTGCCGTCGCGGGTCACGAAGTCTTCGATCAGGCGGGTCAGGGTATCGACTTCGAGTTGGTCGTGGGGGATCAGCATAGGCACCTCGGCTAAACAATGGCGCGATGCTACGGTGAATGACGGGTTGCGGCTAGCCCGGGATGATGGGGTACCGGGTGAATGGCTATCGCGAGCAAGCCCGCTTCTACAGGTTCACCGCAACCCCTGTAGGAGCGGGCTTGCCCGCGATAGAGCCAGGTCAGGCAACCCAAATGTCAGATCAACCCTCCGACCGCTGCCCCACCAGACTGTCCACCGACGGCACCCGCGTATCGCTTTCCATCTGCGTGTCATGTTCGATTTGATGGCTGAAGCGATCCAGCGAGCCCTTGGCCGGTTGGGCATCGCTGGCGAACACCGGCGGGCTGAGGATGTAGGCGCCGAGCAGGCGACTGAGCGCTGCCAGGCTGTCGATGTGCGTACGTTCGTAACCGTGAGTCGCGTCGCAGCCAAAGGCGAGCAGGGCGGTGCGGATGTCGTGGCCGGCGGTGACGGCCGAGTGGGCATCGCTGAAGTAATAGCGGAACAGGTCACGGCGCACGGGCAATTCGTTGTCGCTGGCCAGCCGTAGCAGGTGGCGGGACAAATGGTAATCGTAGGGGCCGCCGGAGTCCTGCATCGCCACGCTGACGGCGTGCTCGCTGGAATGCTGGCCCAGGGCGACCGGCGCGATGTCGATCCCGACGAATTCGCTGACGTCCCAGGGCAACGCCGCCGCCGCGCCACTGCCGGTTTCCTCAGTGATGGTGAACAACGGATGACAATCGATCATCGGTTCCTCGCCGCTGTCGACGATGGCCTTGAGCGCCGCCAGTAACGCTGCAACACCGGCTTTATCATCGAGGTGGCGAGCGCTGATGTGGCCACTTTCGGTGAACTCCGGCAGCGGATCGAACGCCACGAAATCGCCGACGCTGATGCCCAGCGAATCGCAGTCGGCACGTGTCGCGCAGTAGGCGTCAAGGCGCAGTTCAACGTGGTCCCAACTGATCGGCATCTCATCGATGGCCGTATTGAACGCATGCCCCGACGCCATCAGTGGCAACACGCTGCCACGGATCACGCCGTTATCGGTAAACAGGCTGACGCGGCTGCCCTCGGCGAATCGGCTGGACCAGCAGCCCACCGGGGCGAGGGTCAGGCGACCATTGTCCTTCACCGCGCGGACGGCGGCGCCGATGGTGTCCAGGTGAGCGGAAACGGCGCGGTCGGGGCTGTTTTTCTTACCCTTGACCGTGGCGCGGATGGTACCGCGTCGGGTCATTTCGAAAGGGATGCCCAGTTCTTCGAGGCGCTCGGCAACGTAGCGCACGATGGTGTCGGTGAAGCCGGTCGGGCTCGGTATGGCGAGCATTTCCAGCAAGACTTTTTGCAGGTAATTGAGATCCGGTTCGGGGGTTTTGTGGGTCATGGAAACTCCTCGTTGGGTGTCTGGGGTGACGCCATCGCACGGCCGCGATGGCGTTATTCAGACCACCGCCTGACTGTGCGGAAACAGCAAATCGACAAACCGCTCAGCCACAGGCTGCGGTTCGTGATTGGCCAGTCCGGCACGCTCATTGGCTTCGATAAACACATATTCCGGCTGATCTGCCGCTGGCACCATCAGGTCGAGGCCGACCATCGGGATGTCCAGCGCCCGCGCGGCGCGCACAGCGGCATCGATCAACGTCGGGTGCAGGATCGCAGTGACGTCCTCGAGAATGCCGCCGGTGTGTAGATTCGCCGCGCGCCGTACGAACAAGTGCTCGCCTGCCGGCAGAATGCTGCTGTATTCGTAGCCAGCTGCCTGCAGGGTGCGTTCGGTCTCCTGGTCCATGGGGATCTTGCTTTCACCGCTGGTGGCTGCCTGGCGTCGGCGACTCTGGGCTTCAATCAACGCGCGGATGCAATGGTGTCCATCGCCTATGACTTCAGCGGGTCGGCGAATCGCCGCCGCCACCACCTCAAAGCCAATCACCAGAATGCGCAGGTCGAGACCTTCGTGGAAACTTTCCAGCAGTACGCGGGTGTCGAACTGGCGGGCGACTTCGATAGCCTGTTGCACTTCCTCGATGTCGCGCAGGTCCACTGCCACGCCCTGGCCCTGTTCGCCGTCCAGCGGCTTGACCACCACCCGCTCGTGCTCGTCGAGAAACGCCAGGTTGTCATCGGCATTCCCGGCGAGTTGTTGCGCGGGCAGATTCAGGCCGGCGTTTTTCAACACCTTGTGGGTCAGGCTTTTGTCCTGGCACAACGTCATGCTGACGGCACTGGTCAAGTCGCTCAGGGACTCGCGGCAGCGCACGCGTCGGCTGCCATGGACCAGGGTGAACAGACCGGCTTCGGCGTCATCGACCTGAACTTCGATGCCGCGCCGATGCGCTTCGTCGACAATGATCCGCGCGTAGGGGTTGAACTCGGCCTCGGGGCCGGGGCCAAGGAACAGCGGCTGATTGATGCCGTTCTTGCGCTTGATCGCGAAGGTCGAGAGGTTGCGAAAGCCGAGCTTGGCGTAAAGGTTTTTCGCCAGGCGATTGTCATGCAGGACCGACAGGTCCAGGTAGCTCAGGCCGCGGCTCATGAAGTGCTCGATCAAATGCCGCACCAGCACTTCGCCGACACCGGGGCGTGAACAATGCGGGTCGACGGCCAGGCACCACAGGCTGCTGCCATGTTCCGGGTCGTTGTAGGCCTTCTGGTGATTGAGGCCCATGACGCTGCCGATGACCGCGCCGCTGTCATCGTCCTCGGCCAGCCAGTACACCGGCCCACCCAGATGACGAGGTGTCAGCAGGGCAGGGTCGATCGGCAACATGCCTCGCGCTTGATAGAGCTGGTTGATGCCTTGCCAATCCGCCTCGCTCTGGGCGCGGCGAATGCGAAAACCCCGAAACACGCGGGTGGCCTGGCGGTAATCGCTGAACCAAAGACGCAGGGTGTCGGAAGGGTCGAGGAACAGCTGTGCCGGCTCCAGGCCCAAGACCTGCTGGGGGGCGGCGACATACAGGGCAATATCTCGTTCGCCGGGCTGCTCGTTGAGCAATTCCCGAGCAAGGCTTGCCGGATCCGGAAAGGTATGACCGATCAGCAACCGGCCCCAGCCGCAATGAACGGCGATGGGGTCGGCGGCCAGCTCGCTGCCGTCTTCGGCCAGTCGCGCCTGCAAGCGTTCGTAGGAGGGCGCCTGACCGCGCAACAGGCGTTGGCTGTACGCCGTGGCGTGAGGTTTCATCAGTCAGATTCCTTGTTCGCTGAGCCACAGGTTCAGCGCCGCCAGTTGCCACAGCTTCGAGCCGCGCAACGGGGTCAACTGGCCCTGGGGATCGGTGAGCAGGCGGTCGAGCATCGCCGGGTTGAACAGGCCGCGATCCTGACTCGGGTCCATCAGCAGGTCGCGTACCCAGTTGAGGGTGTCGCCCTGCAGATGCTTGAGGCCAGGCACGGGGAAGTAACCTTTCTTGCGGTCGATGACTTCGCTCGGGATCACCAGGCGTGCCGCTTCCTTCAACACATGCTTGCCGCCGTCGGGCAACTTGAATTGGCCCGGCACGCGCGCCGACAGTTCCACCAGGCGGTAGTCCAGAAACGGCGTACGCGCTTCCAGCCCCCAAGCCATGGTCATGTTGTCGACGCGTTTGACCGGGTCATCCACCAGCATCACGGTGCTGTCCAGGCGCAAGGCTTTGTCCACCGCAGCGTCAGCACCGGGTTGTGTGAAATGTTCTTTGACGAAGTCACCGGCAGCGTCATTCGCGGTCAGCCACTTCGGCTGTACCGTGGCAGCGTAATCGTCGTAACTGCGGTCAAAAAACGCCTCGCGATAGGCCGCATAAGGATCGGCGGCACCATCCACCTGTGGGTACCAGTGATAACCGGCGAACAATTCGTCCGCACCCTGGCCGCTTTGCACCACCTTGCAGTGCTTGGCCACTTCCCGGGACAACAGGTAGAAGGCGATGCAGTCATGACTGACCATCGGCTCGCTCATGGCGCGGAACGCCGCGGGCAGTTGCTCGATGATTTCTTTTTCGTCGATGCGCAACTGATGATGCCGGGTGCCGAAATGTTGGGCGATCAGGTCCGAATACTGGAATTCATCGCCGCGTTCGCCGCCGGCATCCTGGAAGCCGATGGAGAAGGTCGACAGGTTGTCCACGCCGACTTCACGCAGCAGGCCCACGAGCATGCTCGAGTCGACGCCGCCGGAGAGCAAGACCCCGACATCCACCGCCGCGCGCTGGCGAATCGCTACAGCTTCACGAGTGCTCTCGAGCACGCGGTCACGCCAGTCTTCGAGCGTCAGGTTCATCTCGTCATCGCGTGGGCCGTAGGGCAGTGTCCACCAGGTTTTCTGCTCGGTGCGGCCATCGGCTTCGATACGCATCCAGGTGGCCGGAGGCAGCTTTTCTACGCCCGCCAGCAAGGTACGCGGCGCCGGGACTACCGCATGGAAGTTCAGGTAATGATTGAGCGCTACCGGGTCGAGGATCGGGTTGATGTCGCCACCCTTGAGCAACGCCGGCAGCGCCGAGGCGAAGCGCAGGCGCTGCCCGGTGCGCGACAGGTACAGCGGTTTCACACCGAGGCGGTCGCGGGCGATGAACAGGCGCCTGGCGTCGCGTTCCCAGATGGCAAACGCGAACATGCCGTTGAGCTTGGGCAGCAGGGCTTCACCCCAGGCGTGATAGCCCTTGAGCAGCACCTCGGTGTCGCCGCCGGAATAGAAGGCGTAGCCGAGGCTTTCCAGCTCGGCGCGCAGTTCGGGGAAGTTATAGATCGCGCCATTGAAGGCCAGGGACAGACCCAGTTGGTTGTCGATCATCGGCTGCGCCGAGCCGTCCGACAGGTCCATGATTTTCAAGCGACGATGGCCCAGGGCAATCGGCCCCTGACTGTGAAATCCCCAAGCGTCGGGGCCGCGAGGGGCCAGGTGATGGGTGATTCGTTCAACGGCTGCAAGGTCCGCAGGTTGATGATCAAAGCGTAACTCGCCAGCTAATCCACACATAAAATCCTTACCGGTTTTTCCGTTGGGGAGGGTCAATCGGTACTCGGCCAGAACGGCGGGTACTCAGAAACTGACCCGTGTAGATTTCAGTAGTTTTAGATCGATAAGTAATAAGCAGCAGAGAGGCGAACCTCTGGTATGGCGGATTCGTCCTTGAACAGGGTGGTAGATAATGCTGCCGGATCGGCCTGCGGGGGGGCGTAGGCTGAGCACTTCCGAATGCAATAAGGACATTGCTTATGCTGACCCCCGCTATCACGAATGCTTCATCCCCCGTCTCCGATGCCCACCGATTGGCGACGTTGGTGGAGCATACCGGCGATCTGGACAAGGCCGATGTGCTGCACAGGTCACTTCCAGCCTGGCTGGCCAATGCCGACCTGGGTGTGGTCCAGGCTCTGAACGCCGCGCTCGACCAGTCGCATCTGGTCTACGCCAGGGCCTCACAGGTCCTGCAAAGGCTCAAACCGCTGGATGGGTTCTGCAAGCAAGGGCTCACTGCTGCGCTGAAGAGCCAGTGGAAACTCGATGTCGATGTCGAGCGGGATACGCTCGAGGTGGTCAAGATGGAGTTTTCCGGCACCGGGTTGTTACCCCTGGGTTACGAGGGAGAAATCACCGCCAGTTCCTGCAGCCTGCTGCACGCGGCCATGCTCAATTTCACCGCTGAGGAAGCCGCATCAGACGGTTTTCTTGAGGATTCCAGGGTCCGGATCAATGGCAAGGACCGCTCGGGCCCGGACATCACGCCTGCCAAATTCGCTGCGCTGTGTCGCGAGCTGGACCTGGGGGGCAAATATCAGAAGCACATCAACGAAGTGCTCGCGGTTCCACCTGCAACTTCATTGACGGCGACGTTCATCAACGCAACACCAGCCTCGGTGGACGTTCGGCGATTGAAGTTGTTGGACATGCAGGTTGCGGCCCACACGGCCTTTCTGAAAAAAGACATCAGCGATGCCGCCTACCGGATGCTGTTGAAGGCCATCGAGCAGGATCTACCGGCGGCCAAGGCCAGGAACATTCAGTACGACGGGGCGCCGGTGCTCTGGCAAGGCCTGGTGATTCATGACGTCAACCTGTACGGCGTGCTGGTGTTCAGCAAGGTCTCCATCGATACCGCGCCCACAGCCAAGTGTGTGGTCTACATGCCCAACAATCCCCGCCGGCCGTTTTACGAATATGCCTCACTCGAGGATTTGAAGGCCTATCTGACGCTTCATTTGAAGAGTGACAGTTTCCGCAAGCAGTTTGCGACTCAATACCTCGCGGGCCACGATGCCGTCGATTTCTTCAGCCGGTTCGATCAGGACAAGACGGTGGGCAAATTGTCAGCCTTGCCCGACGATACCTGCCTCGGGGATTTTCTGTTCAGCGACTTTGTCACCAAGGCCGAAGAGGACGCGCGAATACTCGCGGTACCGACCCATGTTGTCGACGAGCAGCAGCGCGAGAAAACGCTCCAGGCCCTGCTGCAAGTCGGCATGGTGCTACTCAATGCAGCCGCTTTCTTCGTTCCGGTACTGGGAGGGTTGATGCTGGCCGCCGCTGTGGTCGAAATGGCCGGCGAAATCTACGAAGGCGTGGAAGACTGGACGCAGGGTGAACGCAACGAAGCACTGTCACACTTGCTTAACGTGGTCGAAGGCGTTGCGCAGATGGCGGTGTTTGCGGCCGGCGGCAAAATTGTCGGCAAGGTCCTCGGCAAAGGCGTGAAGGAGCAAGCGGCGTACTTCGAGCGTTTCGAGGCGGTGAACCGAGCGGACGGCAAGGCCATGCTCTGGAAACCGGACCTGGCCCCTTATCGGCAGTCTTCAGGGTTGCCAACTGATTTGCGGCCGGACTCACAGGGCGTTTACGCGCAGGGTGATGCCCATTCGATCATCATGGATGGAGCCACCTATCGCGTGTCACGCAATGCCGCCGGGAATGCCTGGCAAATCAGTCATCCCACGCGCACCGATGCCTTTGAGCCTCAATTGGAACAAACCCTCGCCGGTGGCTGGCGCCATGTCTATGAACATGCCCACGAGTGGCCCGAGGCGGGTTACGCATTAGGTCGAAGCAATCCCCACCTGGCCGAGCGCGGCAGCGACCTGACGGCGCTGGCCGACATCACGGGCATGACGCCCAGTCGGCTGCATCATTTGCACGAAAGCCGATTGAAACTGCCCCAACGCGTGAACGACAGCGCCCAGCGCTTCAAGCTGGACCGGCAGATCAGCGAGTTGATCAATGCCATGGAGCGTGGAGAAACCACCCGTACTCGGTATGTGCAGGCGCAGTTGCAGGTGCTGCCCATGCTGCCCGACTGGCCGGCGGAACGGTTCATCGAAGTGCTCGATGAGCAGGACGTCGTCATCGCGCGGTTCCCGAAAACGGCGCCGAAAAATGATGAAATCAATTGCGTGCACGTGACCCAGGCGCAACTCGGCGCTGGGAAGTTGCTCCAGACTATCGTCGACGGCCTTTACCCTGAGCAAGTCAAAGCCTTGGTTGGCCATTCCAGCCGAGAATCGAATGCACGATTGCTGGGTGAGAAAATCGCCAGGTATCTCAAGGGCAATCGCAAGCCGTTGTTCGAACGTCTGTACCAGGTCTACGATGACACCGCCAACAAGGACATCGTCTTGCTGCGCGAACAGGCTCCGCAGTTGCCCAGCCGGGTTGCGCAGGAAGTGCTGGATGGCGCGTCGGGCAGAGACCGCCATTTCCTGTTCGATCGCAAGATCCTTGGGTCGGATCTGGCGCGCAAGGTGCGTCAGGCAGAGTTCGCCATTCGCCAGGACCGGGCGCTCGCCGGGTTGCATCTGCCGCATCTGGCCAATGCCGACACCGAAAGCCTGACACTGGCACTGATGGATCGGGTGCAGGGTTGGGATGAGGGGTGCAGACTTGAATTACGGCAGGGATCGCCAACCGGCGACCTGTTGAACAGCGTGGGTGAGGCGCAGGCGCAATCGCGCGGTATCATCGTGAAAACCGCCACGGGCTACCAGGTCACCCAGGTCACCGGCAATGTGTCTTCCACGGCTGCCAGCGATACGTTGGCCCAGGCCATAATTGATGCCTTGCCCGCCCGCCAGCGTGCGCGCATGGGTTTGACCGGTAACGATATCCAGGATGTGACGTCGCTTCGATCACGACTGGTCAAGGCGGGTACTGCCGATCCGGCGCGCACGGGCCGTTTGTTGCGCGGTGAGCGTGATAAAACCGCCAGTCACCTGTTGTCCTGCGTTCAGGCGGCGCCTCCTGAAGGGAAAGCGCATGCAAGGAGCCTGATCCGCAAAGTCCTCAAGTTATTTCCTTTGTACACAGATGCGCAGGCGGTGGCTTTTCTCGACAACGCCGGCAGCACCCCGATGGCGCAGATGAGTCGACTGCGCGAGCTCAAGCAGCAATTGGATGTGTTCCGCAGGACCCTCTATGCCTGGCGTGACGACACTGCACAGATGGCCAAGCTGCCGGGGCAGTTGAATGACCTCCGGGTCAGCCGCCGGCAGGTGGCCAATGCTCTTGAAAATTGCTGGCGTCGGGTGGCGCCACCGCGTTGGCCCGTGAACCAGCCCTACACCACCCTGACGCTGGAAAGTAACCCGGTGGGGCCGTTGCCCACACTCACCGAACAGGATGTCGCCCATGTACGTACCCTGCGGGTCAGGGACATGAACGCCGGTGATGAACTGGCGTACTTCCTCAAACCCTTCAAGAATCTGACCCGATTGGAGTTGGACGGCAACAAAGTCACACGCCTGCCCGAAGCACTGTCGCAGATGCCGGGCCTGCAACACCTGAGCCTGAACGACAATCAGCTGATATTAACCGAGCAAACGCTGCGCAAACTGGCCGATATGCGGGGCCTTCACACGCTGTCGCTGGCGGGCAATCGGCTGGGTGCAACCCTGGATGTGCGCAAGATGCTCCATTTGCAAGGCCTGTTCCTCGGTCACACCCACGCCACTGAACTGCCACTGGGGCTTGAGCGCTTGCCCTACCTGGACATGGTCGATTTACGCGGTAACGAGATTCGCAAGTTGCCGGACTGGCTGTTCGACACCTCCCGACGCTTGGCCCGAACCATTAATTTGCGACACAACCCGCTGTCCAGCGAGAGCTCCGCGAGGCTCAAGGCCTATCGCGACAACACAGGCGAGGGCATGGGGTTTCTCGACAATGATGCCGCTGTGATCAGCGAGCAAATGGCCAGGGACTTCTGGATGCCCAAACCCAGCGAGCACAATTATGCCCGGCGTAACCACGCCTGGCAGGCCCTGAAGAATCAACCCGCGTCCGACGGCTTCTTTCGCCTGCTCGCGGAAACGGGTAGCACGGCCGATAGTCGCTTCGTGCGCGAGGACATGACGCGCCGGGTGTGGAATGTGGTCGAGGCGACTGGCAGGGATGCGGCTTTGCGTGATCAATTGTTGTCGATGGCGGTGAGGTCCAATTGCGCCGATTCGGCGGCCACCCTCTTCAGTAACCTTGAGGTGGCTGTGGAAATCGAACAGGTGGTACGACAGGCCATCAATACCCATGATCGCGCCGCCCGCTTGATCAACCTGGGAAGGTCACTGTTCAACCTGGACTACCTGGACAAGATTGCCCGGGAGAAGGTCAAGGCTGACCCCACGCTCGATCCGGTCGAGGTGGCGCTGGCCTACCGAACCGGGTTGGCGGACAGGCTCGAGCTGATCGGGCAGCCGCGACACATGCGTTATGCCTCGTTGGGCGGGGTGAAGCCTGCTGATCTGGATGTGGCGTACAGCCGGGTGGTCAACGCGCAACTGTCATCCCAATTGCAGGAGTACCTGGATGCGCGCGGTTTCTGGACCGATTTTTTGCGAGAGCACCATGGCAAACAGTTCGCCGACCTTGTCGAACCTTTCCACGCACGCATGCAATCTGCCTTCGACAGTCAGGACACGCTGGGCGCAGGTTACCGGACAAAGGCCGATGGCATCATGGACGAGTTGCAGCAGGCCGAGCGCGCCTTGATGGCACGTTTGACCCAGGCGGCGCTCACCGCCGAAGAGTCAAAGACATGCTTCGCTCTTGATTGAGGTTCAACCCTTGCCGCGGATCAACCGGCGCAAGGCAAAGCGGTTCGGGTGGCAGGCTTGCGCCACGGCGCGTGGCAGCGGCATCGGCTCATTTTCGATCCACGCCGCGAGCAACTCGCCGGACAGTGGCGCGGTGACCAGGCCCCGGGAGCCGTGACCGCTGTTGACGTACAAACCTTCCAGCCAAGGGCAGGCGACGTCGGGTATTTGCCGGGCGTCCTTGCTCAACGCGCTGTAGGCGTCGGCAAACGCCTCGGCGTCCGCCAGGGGCCCGATAATCGGCAGGTAATCCGGGCTGGTGCAGCGAAACGCGGCGCGGCCCTGGAGCGTTTCGGGCTGCAAGGTATCGGCACGCAGGCGAACCGTCAGGTCTGCGGAAATGTCTTCCAGCATCTGTAGATTACCGGCGTGCTCTGCGGCGGTGGGTTCCAGGTCCTGGCTGTTGAAGTCGAAACTGGCGCCCAGGGTATGTTCACCCAAGCGCACCGGCGCGACATAACCTTCAGCGCAGACCACGGTGCTCAGCGCCTGGCTCTGAGGCGTCTGCGGCAGGCGGGTGATCTGGCCGCGAATTCGCTTGAGTGGCAGATGGCTGGTCTCTGGGAAACGCTGGATTTCGCCAGCGCCGGCCAGCACCACCACGGGGGCTTCGGCCAGCAGGTGTTCGCCATCCCAGGCTTGCCAGCGGCCCTGGTCTCGACGCAGTTGCAGCACATCGTGATGGGGCAGCACCCGAATTCCGGGGTGGTTGGCTTGCCATTGGCACAACGCCGGGGGATGCGCCCAGCCGCCTTCCGGGAAAAACAGACCGCCCGACGCCAGGCTGATACCGGCGCGTGCCTCGGCCTGCTCCTTATCCAGGTTGTGCAGCAAATCATGGGGGAATGCCTGCGCCAGATGCGCCTGACGTTCGGCTTCCTTGGCATTGAACGCCAGTTGCAGCACGCCGCAACCGTCCCAGTCGAGGCCGCGTTGCAGGTGCTCCAGCAGGCGACGGGTGTAGCCGAATCCGCTGAGGATCAGTTGCGACAACGCTGTGCCGTGCGCCGATAACTTCAGGTACAGCACACCTTGAGGGTTGCCCGAGGCTTCTTGCGCCAGAGCATCACGACGCTCCAGCACACTGACTTGCCAGCCCCGTGCCGCCAGACTGGCAGCGGTCGCGCAACCGGCCATGCCGCCGCCGATCACCAGCGCGCGACGTTCGCCGGCGAAAGGTTGAGGGCGGGCGAACCATGGGCTGGTCGCCGCGGGCGCGGGGACTTCCTGCGGCCAGCCGAGGAACGAGCCGCGCAGGATTTCCCATTTATGACCGATGCCCGGGGTGCGCTTCATCTTGAACCCCGCCGCGTTCAGCAGTCGGCGAACCCAACCGGTGCTGGTAAACGTGCTGATGGTCGAGTCGGGGGCGGCGAGCCGCGCCAGTTCGACAAACAATTCGGCGGTCCACATGTCCGGGTTCTTTGCCGGCGCGAAACCATCGAGGAACCAGGCATCGACCTGTGCGTCCAGTTGCGCCAACTGATCCAGCGCATCACCGATCAACAGGGTCAGCGTCACGCGACCCTCGGCCAGCACCAGCCGCTGGAAGCCTGGATGGATCGCTACATACTGCGCGAGCAATTGATCGGCGAACGGCTTGAGTTCCGGCCACAAGGCAAGCGCCCGTTGCAGATCGGCGGCATTCAGCGGGTATTTTTCAACGCTGACAAAGTGCAGGCGTGCGCCAGGTTGCGCGTGTTGTTCGAACAACTGCCAAGCGCACAGGAAGTTCAAGCCAGTGCCAAAACCGGTCTCGCCAATCACCAGCCGTCCACCCACCGGCAACGCCGCAAAACGCTCGCGCAACGCGTTCTGTTCGAGGAACACATAGCGGGTTTCGTCCAAGCCGGACAGGTCGGAAAAATACACATCGTCGAACACCCGCGAACGCGGGAGGCCTTGGTCATCCCAGTCGAGCTGGGCGTGGGGCAGAACAGGTTTCATGGCAGGCTCGATCACGGCTAGGGGGCCATTCTAGCTGATCGATGGGGTTGAACCATGATCCAAAGCAAGCACATTGAGCCCGCCCACCTGTAGGAGCGAGCATGTCGAACCGTCGCGATGGTCGTCAACGATGACGCTGGCTGCCTGACACCCCGCGGTGTTCAGGCGTCCATCGCGAGCATGCTCGCTCCTACAGGTGGGCGGTGTTGTCCGCAACCTTCTGCATTGACCCCGGTCCAGATAGCCGCAGGTTTTTCCGCTAGGCTTGTGCAATCTTGAATGGGAGCGGTCCATGTTCGAATCTGCCGAAATCGGTCACGTCATCGACAAAGAAACCTACGACGCTGAAGTACCGGCGCTGCGCGAAGCCTTGCTCGAGGCGCAGTTCGAACTTCAGCAGCAGAAGCGATTTCCGGTGATCATCCTCATCAACGGCATCGAAGGCGCCGGCAAGGGCGAAACGGTGAAGTTGCTCAACGAATGGATGGACCCGCGACTGATCGAGGTGCGCACGTTCGACCAGCAGACCGACGAAGAGCTGGCGCGACCCCCGGCCTGGCGTTACTGGCGGATGCTGCCGGCCAAGGGGCGCATGGGGGTTTTCTTCGGCAACTGGTACAGCCAGATGTTGCAGGGGCGCGTGCATGGCGAGTTCAAGGATCCGCGACTGGATCAGGCCATCAATGGCGCCGAACGTCTGGAGAAAATGCTCTGCGACGAAGGCGCGCTGATCTTCAAGTTCTGGTTCCACCTGTCCAAGAAACAGATGAAGGCACGGCTCAAGTCCCTGGCAGACGACCCGCTGCACAGTTGGCGCATCAGCCCGCTGGACTGGCAGCAATCGCAGACCTATGACAAGTTCGTCAAATACGGCGAGCGCGTCCTTCGCCGCACCAGCCGTGACTATGCGCCATGGCACGTGATCGCCGGCGTGGACCCGCGCTATCGCAGCCTGGCGGTCGGCAAGATACTGCTCAAAGGCCTGCAAGACGCCTTGCAACGGCCTGATATTCACCCCGACAAGGTCAGCGCTGCGCCGCTGGTCAGCAGCGTCGATCAGATCAGCCTGCTCGACAGCCTCGACCTGAGCCAGCGCCTGGACAAGGATGAGTACGAAGAGCAACTGATCACCGAACAGGCACGACTCTCCGGGCTGATGCGCGACAAACGCATGCGCCGTCATGCCCTGGTGGCGGTATTCGAAGGCAACGATGCTGCGGGCAAGGGCGGGGCGATCCGGCGGGTAGCGGCGGCGCTCGACCCGCGGCAATACAGCATCGTGCCCATCGCCGCCCCCACCGAAGAGGAGCGCGCGCATCCGTATTTGTGGCGTTTCTGGCGGCATATTCCGGCACGGACCAAATTCACCGTGTTTGACCGTTCCTGGTATGGCCGGGTGTTGGTGGAGCGCATCGAAGGCTTTTGCAGCCCCGCTGACTGGTTGCGTGCCTACGGCGAAATCAATGACTTTGAAGAACAGCTCGCCGACGCCGGCGTTGTGGTGGTCAAGTTTTGGTTGGCCATCGACAAGGACACCCAGATGGAGCGCTTTCAGGAACGCGAGGAAACGCCATTCAAGCGCTTCAAGATCACCGAGGACGACTGGCGCAATCGCGAGAAATGGGATGCCTATCGGACTGCAGTCGGCGACATGGTTGATCGCACCAGCACCGAGATCTCCAATTGGACGCTTGTGGAGGCCAACGACAAGCGATGGGCACGGATCAAGGTGTTGCGCACCCTCAACGAAGCCCTGGAAGCGGCCTTCGAAAGGTCCGACCGACACGGGAAAAAACACAAGTAACCCGATGGCGACGCATACGCAAGGTGAATGATTGTCGCGGGCACTGAGGGCCGGACTTATGCTCGGTCCACTCTTAACCGCCAATAACAATGAGGTATGCCATGCGTGAAGTGGTGATCGTCGACAGCGTGCGGACTGGCCTGGCCAAGTCCTTTCGCGGCAAGTTCAACCAGACCCGGCCGGACGACATGGCGGCCCATTGCGTGAACGCACTGCTGGCGCGCAGCGGCATCGACCCGGCCAGCGTCGAGGACTGCATCGTCGGCGCCGGCTCCAACGAAGGCGCCCAGGGCTACAACATCGGACGCAACGTTGCCGTGTTGTCGCGCCTGGGCACCGGCACCGCCGGCATGACCCTCAACCGCTTCTGCTCATCGGGTTTGCAGGCTATTGCCATTGCCGCCAACCAGATCGCCTCGGGTTGCAGCGACATCATCGTCGCCGGGGGCGTCGAGTCCATCAGCCTGACCATGAAAAGCGTCAACACCGACAACCTGATCAACCCTTTGCTCAAGGAGCAGGTGCCGGGCATCTACTTTCCCATGGGCCAGACTGCCGAAGTGGTCGCCCGTCGATACGGCGTCAGCCGCGAAGCCCAGGACCTGTATGCCCTGCAAAGCCAGCAACGCACCGCCCAGGCGCAGACGGCCGGCCTGTTCGATGACGAAATCGTGCCGATGTCGGTGAAGTACCGCGCGGAGGACAAGGCAACCGGCGAGGTGAAGATTCTCGACGGAGTGGTCGATCGCGATGACTGCAACCGCCCGGACACTACTCTGGAGAGCCTGGCCGGCTTGAAACCGGTGTTCGCCGAAGACGGTTCGGTCACGGCGGGCAACTCTTCGCAGCTGTCCGACGGTGCATCGATGACCTTGGTGATGAGCCTGGAAAAAGCGCTGGCGCTGGGCTTGAAGCCCAAGGCGTTCTTCCGCGGTTTTACCGTGGCCGGTTGCGAACCGGACGAAATGGGTATCGGTCCGGTGTTCTCGGTGCCAAAACTGCTCAAGGCCAAGGGCTTGCAGATCGCCGACATCGATTTATGGGAGCTCAACGAAGCGTTCGCCTCGCAATGCCTGTACAGCCGCGACCGTTTGGGTATCGACAACGCGAAATACAACGTCAACGGCGGCTCGATCTCCATCGGCCACCCGTTCGGCATGACCGGCTCGCGTCAGGTTGGGCACCTGGTGCGCGAGTTGCAACGGCGTAACTTGCGATACGGCATCGTCACCATGTGTGTGGGGGGCGGGATGGGGGCGAGCGGGTTGTTTGAGGCGGTGCGTTGAATGTGTGGTGACATTTAAATAGCTATCGCGACGGTTCGACGCCTCGACAAGCCCGCTGCTACAGGGGATCTATGTCGCCCTGGTAGGAGCGGGCTTGCCCGCGATGGCAGCGGCTCGGTCTATGGCCGAGCACCCGAACCCTGCATCCGCCCAATATAAGCTTCGATCTCCCGCACAGCCTTCTCCATGCTGTCGAACGGCCCCTCCAGGGTGTTTTCCCGGGTGCTGAAGTACAACTCCCCGTTGACCCGACTGACGCGGTCGCTGCGAAAGTGCATGGCAGGGGTGTTGTCCTGGGCGCGCATGCCGTACATGGCGGTCTCCTGAAGGTGGGTAGCTGCAATCAGCTTATGCATGAATGACTTGCACTGCCTGTTGATCCGATCGACGGCCATCGCCAATTAATGGTTGCGACCCGCACAGTTTTATTTGCGTCCGCCCACAAACTGTCCCTGTGTGCCAAGTGCCGCTGCGCCTAGAATGGCGGTCCCTGCCATCTGGCTCTTGAGGTTCGCATGCACATTTCATCCGGTCGCTGGGTTTATGGTCTGTTCCTGGCCCTGTTGACCGCGCTGTTGTGGGGAATTCTGCCGATCAAGCTCAAACAGGTACTGCAGGTGATGGACCCGGTGACCGTCACCTGGTTTCGCCTGATGGTGTCCGGCACTTGCCTGTTCATCTACCTGGCAGCCACCCGACGTCTGCCGAGTCGCAAAGTACTCGGCCCGCGTGGCGGCTGGCTGGTGTTGATGGCCGTCTGTGGTCTGGTGGGCAACTACGTGCTGTATCTGATGGGCCTGAACCTGCTCAGCCCCGGCACCGCGCAACTGGTGGTGCAGATGGGGCCGATCATGCTGCTCATCGCCAGCGTGTTCGTGTTCAAGGAACGCTTCAGCCTCGGACAGGGGATTGGACTTCTGGTGCTGCTGATCGGCTTCGGACTGTTTTTCAACCAGCGCCTGATGGAGTTGCTCACGTCGCTGAGCGATTACACCGCCGGTGTGTTGCTGGTGTTGCTGGCGTCCACGGTCTGGACGTTCTACGCGCTGGGACAGAAGCAGTTGCTGACGGTGTGGAACTCATTGCAGGTGATGATGGTGATCTACCTGTTCTGCGGGCTGCTGCTGACGCCCTGGGTGCATCCGCTGGAGGCGCTGCAACTCAATCCCCTGCAAGGCTGGCTGTTGCTGGCGTGTTGCATGAATACGCTGATTGCCTACGGCGCCTTCGCCGAAGCGCTGGCGCATTGGGAGGCGTCACGGGTGAGCGCGACGCTGGCGATCACCCCGTTGGTGACGTTCGGAGCGGTGGCTATTGCGGCCTGGATATGGCCTGAATTCGTGCATGCCGAGACCATCAATGGCCTGGGTTATGGCGGGGCGATCCTGGTGGTGCTGGGCTCGGCGCTGGTGGCGTTGGGGCCTTCGCTGGTGGCGGGGCTGCGGGCGCGGCGGGCCAGGGTGGCGGCCAGTTAGACCGCGTTATCGTTCATCGTCGGAACGCCGCCCGGACCAAGCCCGCTCCCACACAGATCTGTGGCGTTCACAAAACCTGTGGGAGCGAGCCTGCTCGCGATGGTTTAACGAGTGCTGGAAAACTCAGCCCTTGGCCCCAGCCTCCAGCATATTCTCCGGCCTCACCCAGGCATCGAACTCCTCATCGGTCAGATACCCCAGCTGTAACGCCGCCTCGCGCAAGGTCAGCCCTTCGGCATAAGCCTTCTTGGCAATTTCCGCTGATTTGTCGTAACCGATATGCGGATTGAGCGCCGTCACCAGCATTAATCCACGTTCCAGATGCTCAGCCATTTTCTCGGCATCCGGTTCCAGGCCCGCGATGCAATGCTGCTGGAAGTTGCTGCAGCCGTCGCCCAGCAGGCGGATCGATTGCAGCAGGTTGTGGATGATCACCGGTTTGAACACATTCAATTGCAGGTGGCCCTGACTCGCCGCGAAACCGATGGCGACGTCGTTGCCCAGCACCTGGCACGCCAGCATCGAAAGCGCTTCACATTGGGTCGGATTGACCTTGCCGGGCATGATCGAGCTGCCGGGTTCGTTGGCCGGCAGTTTGACCTCGGCGAAACCGGCGCGCGGGCCGGAACCCAGCAGACGCAGGTCGTTGGCGATTTTCATCAGGGTCACGGCGAGGGTTTTCAGCGCGCCGGACAGTGTGGTCAGCGGTTCATGGCCGGCCAGCGCTGCAAATTTGTTTGGTGCGGTGACGAACGGCAGGCCCGACAATGCGGCAAGCTCCGAGGCAATGGCTTCGGCAAAACCGTGAGGCGAGTTCAACCCGGTGCCAACGGCGGTGCCGCCCTGGGCCAGCTCGCATACGGCCGGCAATGCAGCCCGGATCGCCCGTTCGGCGTAGTCCAGTTGTGCAATAAACCCCGAGACTTCCTGGCCAAAGGTGATGGGGGTCGCGTCCATCATATGGGTACGCCCGGTCTTGACCAGTTTCATGTGGCGCGCGGACAACTCTGCCAGCCCGCCGGACAGTTCGCTGATCGCCGGTAGCAACTGGTGCTGCACCGCCTGGACGGCGGCGATGTGCATGGCCGTCGGGAAGCAGTCGTTGGAGCTTTGCGAGCGATTGACGTGATCGTTGGGGTGTACCGGCGACTTGCCGCCACGGGGGTTGCCCGCCAGTTCATTGGCACGGCCGGCGATCACCTCGTTGACGTTCATGTTGCTCTGGGTGCCGCTGCCCGTCTGCCAGACCACCAGCGGGAACTGGTCGTCGTGTTTGCCGTCGAGCACTTCATCGGCAGCTTGTTCGATCAGCCGGGCGATATCGGCAGGCAAGTCGCCATTTCGGTCGTTGACCCGCGCCGCGGCTTTCTTGATCAGCGCCAGTGCATGCAGCACGGCCAACGGCATGCGTTCGTTGCCGATGGCGAAGTTAATCAGCGAGCGTTGCGTCTGAGCGCCCCAATAGGCCTCATCCGGGACATCAACCTGGCCAAGGCTGTCGGTTTCGATACGGCTCATCGTGCACACTCCTGTAGGTCCAATTGCGCAGTTTAGGCCGTGCTCGCCGGCCGTGGTTCCATCGGTCTGGTTTTCGACCATTCAACCCCCCTAAATCAAGCGCGGCAAGGGTTGGGGTTGAGTGACACACTTTTTTAGGCGCAGAATGGTCGCCCTTGGGGTTTTACCTCGCCTGCTAGAAAAGGAAACTCGATGACTCGTCTTCGTGCCATCTGTACCGCGGTTGCACTGGCTTGCGCCAGCGGCCCTGTCTTTGCCGATACCGCCAGCCACAATGCCAGTGCCGAGGCCTTCCTGACCCTGGCGCATGCTGACAAACTGGGTACTCCGGTGTACGCGCAAGTGCAGCAGATGTTCGCTCAACGCTTTGCCCAGACCAAAGCGCCCGAGTCGAAAAAAGCCTTGCTGGAGACCTACCAGGCCAAAGCCAACGCCGCGCTGGACCAGGCCATTGGCTGGAACAAGCTCAAGCCGGACATGGTCAAGCTCTACACCACCAACTTCAGCGAATCCGAGCTCAAGGACCTGGTAGCGTTCTACCAGTCGCCACTGGGCAAGAAGGTCCTGGAAAAAATGCCGCAGCTGACCCAGCAATCGGCCCAGATGACCCAGGCCAAGCTCGAGAGCGCGGTGCCTGTGGTCAACAAGCTGCTGGCTGACATGACCGCCGAGCTTGAGCCAAAAGCGGCCGCTCCCGCCAAGAAAAAGCCTTGATCGGAGCCCGGTATGACCATGCAACAACGCATTGAATCGACGCTGGGGCTGTTGCAGCCCGAGCACCTGCAGGTGCTGGATGAAAGCCACATGCACAGTCGTGGGACACAGACCCATTACAAGGCCGTGGTGGTCAGCCAGCAGTTCGAAGGGCTCAATCGCGTCAAGCGCCACCAGAAAGTCTACGGAACGCTCGGCGAGCTGATGGGCGAGTTCCATGCGTTGGCGCTGCACACCTACACCCCGCAGGAATGGGCAGAGATCGAAGCGGCTCCGGCCTCGCCGACCTGTGCTGGCGGTAGTGGCAGTTAGGAGCAGCTTCGAGCTTCAAGCTTCAAGCTTCAAGTCGAAAGCCGAAAGCCGAAAGCCGAAAGCCGAAAGCCGAAAGCCGAACTCGGTCCGTCTTGAGCTTGCAGCTTGAAGCTTGCCGCTCAAAGCTGCCTTTTTGCTACAATCCGCAACGCGCCCCAAGGGGCGCGTTTTTTTTGAGTCCGGTTCACCCCTTACGAGGGTAGCCACCTGGAGAATCACCCATGACACAACAGATTGTCGTGGCGGCACTGTATAAGTTCGTCACTCTGGAAAACTACGTCGACCTGCGCGAGCCGCTGCTGCAGGCCATGGTCGACAACGGCATCAAGGGCACGCTGCTGATTGCCGAAGAAGGCATCAACGGCACCGTTTCCGGCACCCGCGAAGGCATCGATGGCCTGCTGGCCTGGCTGCGCAACGATCCGCGCATGATCGATATCGATCACAAGGAATCGTATTGCGACGAGCAGCCGTTCTATCGCACCAAGGTCAAACTGAAAAAAGAAATCGTTACCCTGGGTGTCGAAGGCGTCGATCCGAACAAGAAGGTCGGCACCTATGTCGAGCCACGGGACTGGAATGCGCTGATCAGCGATCCGGAAGTGTTGCTGATCGACACCCGCAACGACTACGAAGTGTCGATTGGCACGTTTGAAGGCGCCATCGACCCGAAGACCACCAGTTTTCGCGAATTTCCCGACTACATCAAAGCCAACTTCGACCCGGCCGTGCACAAGAAGGTCGCAATGTTCTGCACCGGTGGCATTCGCTGCGAGAAGGCTTCGAGCTACATGCTCAGCGAGGGCTTTGACGAGGTCTATCACCTCAAGGGTGGCATCCTGAAGTACCTCGAAGAGGTGCCGCAGGAAGAAACAAAATGGCAGGGCGACTGCTTCGTGTTCGATAACCGCGTGACCGTGCGTCATGACCTCACCGAAGGTGACTACGATCAATGCCACGCCTGCCGTACTCCGGTTAGTGTCGAGGACCGCGCATCCGAGCACTATGTGGCCGGTATCAGCTGCCCGCATTGCTGGGATACCCTGAGCGAGAAAACCCGTCGCAGCGCGATCGACCGCCAGAAGCAGATCGAGTTGGCAAAGGCCCGCAACATGCCGCACCCGATCGGCTACAACTACAAGCAAACCCCTTCCGAGGCTTGATCCATGTCTGAATGCCGCCTGCTCTATGTGATGGACCCGATGTGTTCCTGGTGCTGGGGCTTCGCGCCGGTGGCCAAGGCGCTGGTCGAGCAGGCGCAGGCGGCGGGAGTGGATGTGCACCTGGTAGTGGGTGGCTTGCGCACCGGCAGCGGTTCGGCACTGGAACCGAGTACCCGGCGTTACATCCTTGAGCATTGGCAAGCGGTCACCGAGGCCACGGGCCAACCGTTCAAGACTCAAGGTGCTCTGCCCGAAGGCTTCGTCTACGACACCGAGCCCGCCTGCCGCGCGCTGGTCACTGCGCGCAGCCTGGCACCGGATTGCGCGTGGACGCTGCTTGGGCTGATCCAGCATGCGTTCTATGTCGAAGGTCGCGACGTCACTCACGCCAGCGTGTTGGTGGAGCTGGCGGAACAGGCGGGCGTGCCGCGTATCGAGTTTGCCGCAGCGTTCGATCGCGCCGACATGCACACGGCGACGGCAGCCGATTTCACCTGGGTCCAGGACCTCGGCATTGCCGGTTTCCCGACCCTGCTGGCCGAGCGTGATGGTCAGTTGGCTTTGCTGACCAACGGCTACCAGCCTCTTGATGTGCTGTCATCGCTGCTCGGCCGCTGGCTGGAGCGTGCTGCCTGTGCATGACCTGCACAACGATGCACCTGCCTCCAGACCTGTTGATCGACTGAGTTGGGCGGAAATCCGTCGCCTGGCCCTGCACCATAAAAAAGCCCTGTGGGTTGCCAATGGCGTCGCGCTGCTGGCAACGCTGTGCAGCGTGCCAATTCCCTTGCTCTTGCCGCTGCTGGTGGACGAAGTGTTGCTGGGACACGGCGATTCTGCGCTGAAAGTCATGAATCACGTATTGCCGCAACCGTGGCAGAAAGCAGCGGGCTACATTGGCCTGATGCTGGCGGTCACGCTGTTGCTGCGTTGCTCGGCCCTGCTGTTCAACGTGGTGCAGGCCAGGTTGTTTGCGGCGCTGGCCAAGGACATCGTGTATCGCATTCGTATCCGCTTGATCGAACGGCTCAAGCGTATCTCCCTGGGCGAATACGAAAGCCTGGGCAGCGGCACGGTCACCACCCATCTGGTAACCGACCTCGACACCCTGGACAAATTTGTCGGCGAGACACTCAGCCGTTTTCTCGTGGCGATGCTGACTCTGGTCGGCACTGCGAGCATCCTGATCTGGATGCACTGGAAGCTGGCACTCCTGATCATGCTGTTCAATCCGCTGGTGATCTACGCCACTGTATTGCTGGGCAAGCGGGTCAAGCACCTCAAGAAGCTCGAGAACGACAGTACCTCGCGCTTCACCCAGGCATTGACCGAAACCCTCGACGCTATCCAGGAAGTTCGTGCCGGCAACCGCCAGGGCTTTTTTCTTGGTCGGCTTGGCCAGCGTGCCCGGGAGGTACGAGATTATGCCGTGAACTCACAGTGGAAAACCGATGCCTCCAACCGGGCCAGCGGGTTGCTGTTCCAGTTCGGCATCGACATTTTTCGCGCCGCTGCGATGCTCACCGTGTTGTTCTCGGACTTGTCCATCGGCCAGATGCTCGCGGTGTTCAGCTACCTGTGGTTCATGATCGGCCCGGTGGAGCAACTGCTCAATCTGCAATACGCCTACTACGCGGCCGGTGGCGCGTTGTTGCGCATCAACGAACTGCTGGCCAGGGCCGACGAGCCGGAATATCCAGGTGGTGTCGATCCATTCAACGGTCGCCAGACGGTCGGCATCGAAGTCCAGAGCTTGAGCTTCGGCTACGGCGACGAGCTGGTGCTGAACCAGATGAACCTGTCGATTGCGCCGGGTGAAAAGGTCGCGATCGTCGGTGCCAGTGGTGGTGGCAAAAGCACCCTGGTGCAGTTGCTGCTGGGCTTGTATACGCCACTGGCTGGAACGATCCGCTTCGGTGGTTCGACCCAGCAGGAGATCGGCCTGGAAACCGTGCGGGAAAATGTTGCCGTGGTCCTGCAACACCCGGCGTTGTTCAATGACACCGTCCGGGCCAACCTGACCATGGGCCGCGAACGCAGCGACGAGGCCTGCTGGCAAGCCCTTGAAATCGCCCAGTTGCATGCCACCATCCGTGAATTGCCCAAGGGCCTGGATAGCGTGGTCGGGCGTTCCGGCGTGCGCTTGTCTGGCGGTCAACGGCAACGACTGGCGATTGCGCGCATGGTGCTGGCCGAGCCGAAAGTGGTCATTCTTGACGAAGCCACCTCGGCACTGGATGCCGCCACCGAGTACAACCTGCACCAGGCGCTGGCGAGATTTCTCAGCCAGCGCACCACACTGATCATCGCCCACCGCTTGTCAGCGGTGAAACAGGCTGACCGTGTACTCGTGTTCGATGGCGGGCAGATTGCCGAGGATGGCGATCACCAGCAACTGATCGCCGAGGGTGGTTTGTACGCCAAGCTCTACGGGCACCTGCAGCAGTTGTAAGTCACTTCCACAACACCTGCAGGGCATCGGCTGCGCCGTCATGGCCGAACTCCTTGATCACCACCGCACAGCTGTTGCATGGCGGCAGGGTGGTCGCCACGTCGACGGATGCCAGCAGGCTGTCCTGCGGATACTTCTCCCTGAGGGTGCTGATCAGCTTGGCTTCGCTGTCCAGGGACGTCGGCCTGCGAGTCAATTGCGGTGTATAGGACTCGATATCCTTGATGGTGTGCGGAATAGCCAGCAGCTTGCCGTCGCTGGAAACGTTCAAGGAGGTGCGCGTGAAGGTCTGGTCGAAATCGACGTTGAAGTACGTGGTGCCATTGACCACCACACCATTGGAGGCAAACGGCGGCTTGAACAGCGGCAACTCCCCTGTCAGGCCCAGAGCCCCCGAAACGCTGACGTAAACCTCGCGTTTTCCCTGCGCCGTCACCACATCGGCGAACGCAATGTTCCTGGGGTTGTGGGATTGAAGCTCGACAGGCAGCAGTTTCTGGAATGTCTGCATGGCCTTGTTGATCTTCAAGTCGCTGTTCAACTCGACGGTGATGGTCTTCTCGGCGAACAAGGTGTCGAAAATCTGTGCGGTCCTCTGGCGAAACGTGTCCGATGCGTTTCGGCTGCGTGACCAGGACGCCGCGCCGTTCGCCAGTTGGGTCACGATCATGCGCGTGGAATGGTCGAACAGTACCGCCTCGCCTGGGCTGGTATCGACTTTGAGCCGTTTGAGCCCCTCGGGAGGGTTCGCATGGCCGCCAATTGGAATGGCAATCTCATCCATGGTTTTCATCGCCCGTTCCACGGCGTCTGCGCCATAAATCCGAGCCATGTTGTTGGCGTTCAGGGACCCTACGTAAACCGTCTTCAGTTCCTCTGCCAGGTCGGCGGGCAGGTTGTCTGCAGGCAGCAACGTCAACGGGGTGGGCAGGTCTTGCCCCGCTTGGCGCTCTGCAACGTAGAAATCGCCGGGGCCCAGGCGGGTAAAAACATAGTGTTTGGAATCATCGATGGCGGGGACGATGACAGCGCCCGTCTCCAGGGTATCGAAGCGGTTTCGGTAGGGCAGGTTTGCCTTGATGCGGGCGTAGAGTCCTTTTTGGAAGAGCAGGCTGGCGTCGATTTTCCTGTAGGTGCGCAGGGCATTGAGCCTAAGAGGCTGGTTGGAAAAAGCCGGTGTGTAGACCATATCGCCAAACCACTCGGCGAAACCCTTGTCCGGATCATGGCTGCCCATGCTCGGCGTTGGCGCCGCAAGGCCTGTGACATAGCGGGTTTTGCACACGGCATCGAGGCCATCCATACGCGGCAGTCGACAGGGGATGGATTTTAAGGTGGACGACTCGTTTATCAGGTCGGCACGGCGAAGTTGATCGCCATCCAGTCGATAGGGGATGTCATCGATCAGCAGCGTGATTCGGCCATCGGTCTCCAATAGTTCATGGACATTGGCGTGCGCCGGCACCAGCGCCAGGGCGTGGGACTCGGTCGCGGGCAGCATCGTGAAGGTCGACCGGCCAGGTATGAACTGTCGGCGATTGTTGGGCTGGTGCGGGCCGTAGGGAAGGGACGTCAGGGGGTCGACAAGGTGCACGCGTCTGCTGCTTGAGGTTCCGGTATTGCGAATGACCACGTCATTGATGCCGCTGAGTGTTGCCAGTTCGTCGCCCGGGGTCAGCGGTTTCCAGCGTCCGGGGTCGACGACCTGAGGCAGGTGGGTGGTCTGGCGCAAACTGCCGGTTTTTCCGATCAGCCTCCTGACGCCCTCTGTTCCCAGGCTCGCAGCGGTGTGAAGCGTTTTGCCCGCGCCGCTCAACGTCGATTTCAAGAGTGAAGGCAGGCCGTCCAACGGGTTGAGGTTTTGCAGCGAAGCGGTGAGCAACTGGCGAGCCAACCCTGAATAGGTGGGCAGGCTTGCCTTGGCGACCAGGCGCGATGCACTGCTGGCGACTCTGGCCAGACGGACCGACCCGGAAATGAATTTGCCGATGGGAAACAGAAATGACGCCAGGTCCAGGAACAACCCACCCGCGCCGAGGATTTTGCGCTCGGTATCGTCGGATGAAAGGTCTTCGATACTGCCCCAGAAGGGCACGAACCCTTTGACGATTTCCAGAAGTACTGCTCGGCGTTGCGCGCTTTCGACCCTGAGCGTGTCGAATTCGGTCATTCCTCGAGCCTGGAGGCGCAAATGCTGTTCGTCGACGAACAGGTGAGTCGAGGCAATATATTGGGCAATGTCGTTGAGCCTTGACCTTGGCTCAGCCGCTTCGGTCGCTTTCTTCGCGGTCGGCATTTTTCCCACCTCATCCAGAAAACCGATGTACCCACGGTGGGTCGGCACGGTTCCACGAACATGTGCGGGCCAGTCCAGGCGCAGCGAGGTATTGAGGTCGCGCTCTGGCGCATAGGTCTGATTGGGAATAACGGCGTGCAGCGGGAACTCGGTATAGACGCCGTTAATGGTTGAAAACCGCAAGCCGGTGCGCAGGCGAATGAAGCCTGCACTTGGAATCAGTTCGTAATAGGTGATCTGTTCGGCATGGGTGACCTTCAATACGAAGCCCTTGCGCGCGTGGATATCAGTGGGTGTTCCATTCTTCCTGACTTTGCTCCGTAGCCCCAGTACCCGGACATCACCGTCTTCCAGCGC
Organism: Pseudomonas sp. S2_C03; assembly: GCF_054668405.1. NCBI lineage: Bacteria > Pseudomonadati > Pseudomonadota > Gammaproteobacteria > Pseudomonadales > Pseudomonadaceae > Pseudomonas > Pseudomonas sp. S2_C03. The sequence goes on from NZ_CP162766.1 coordinate 761,257, forward strand.
TCCACGCTCAGTGAGTGGCAGGGAGGCCAAGAGGCTGGCGATCAGGGTTTGATAGGCCGAACGGATGGTCGAGAGGTAGTGATCGAAATCGGTCTGAAACAACGCATTGACGTCCGGCAGGGTTCTCATTGAGGGAATGGGCACTTCGCCTTGAAACACCTGGCGGTACTCTCCCTGGGGATCCTTGCGTTCCGAGTGGCACACTCGCTGCTCATCAATCCTGAAGGTCTGGCGGGTGGGCGTCTTGCCATCGGCCTGGGTCACGCCCCATCGCTTACCGTTATCGAACTGGCCGTCCGCATAAAGATCGAGGAACGCGCGCCCGGCAAGTTTGAGCGTCGGAACGTCTCTGGCACCCTGGCGGCTGGATGAGTCGAGCGGGAAGAACCTGTACCCGTCGGCTTCGAGCGCGTAGGCGCCGAACTGCTCGTCCTTTATCCGCTTGGCCATTTTCAATCGATCGGGTGGCGCGATATCCAGTGTCTGCACGGCGCTGTACAGGCTTGTGCCGTGGCTTTCCAGGGCCGTCAGGGCGCGCTCGATATCGTGCGCGTCATACGCTGCATCAGTTTTCGACGCAACGACCCCCACACAGATTGCCCATTGCAGGGCAGGGCTCATTCTCAAGCGGGCGATGACTTGCAGTGCTTCAGGGGAGGCCGTGGCGCTGCGTTGCAGCGGCAGATCGATCAGCTGTTGGAAGGACAGCGGCGTTGGACGGTTGAGGCCCAGTTCATCGGCCAGCAACACACCGTGCATGAAGTTCACCCAGACCAGCGAACTCTTGTAGCGCAAATCGGCGGGGATATCGCGTACCGCGAAGTCTTTCGAGAGCCAGGGCTGGAGCACGTGAGCCAGCATGATCGAGCCTTTGGTCGAGTGAGCCCACCGCTTGAGCAACAGGTGCTGTTCGAATGCCGTGCGCAACGCCGGGTAGCTTTTGCCCCAATGCGCCGGGTCGAGCCAGTTGAAGCCGGCAAATTCGTGTGTTTTGTCGACCGCCGTTGAGTGCAGGTAAACGTATATGGCTTTGCACACCAGTTGATAACGCACGGCTGCCGGGGTTTGTTCGCCAGGGCGCGCTCCATACCACTTGAGCGTTCTCAGCAGGCGGTCTGCCAGGTCCTGGGCGGGCGGCGATTCGAGTATCTGTTGCAGGTAAATGGACGGTGTGGCGCGCAACTCCTCGGTCGAGGCAGTTTGCAGCACGTCGTCGAACAGGTACTTGATCAAAGAGGGCTTGCCAGCCAGCAGGCTCTTCACCGTCTCGACGATCCGGGCATTGAGGGTCTGCCTCATGTAGTCGTCGATCGACAGGGTGTCCTGGCCGGGTGAGTCGCGCATCAGGGCCTTGTATCGTCTTCGGTCCCGTGCAGTCGGGAGGCGGTTCAACCTGTCAATATCGGGGCCGTTCTCCAGGCCAAGCGCTTGCCTGGCACGGTTTTCTTCGGTGGTCTGTAACTCAGATGCAGCAAAAGTGGTCGCTTGCATGTCGCATTCCTTGTCAACGTTATCCCCCTTGTGAGCAGGGAAAACCGGGAGTGCAGTACATCGCTGCCGGCACCTGTGTGGGTGGTACATATATACGGCCGATCAGCCGCTTGCCGTAATCGAGAACGCGCCCTAGTCTTGCGGTAGCGATTTCGTCCGGAAGACGAGCAAGCGGTGCTAAAAACAAGGGACCTCATGAATCAAACGCGGACTCTCGGAACGCCACGGTTGTTGGGCATCGTTTGGCCCTTTATTGCCGTGGTGTTGTTCCAGGCGCTGCTGGGCGGCGTCAGTCTTTATGTGTTGTCGGCTGTGCGCGGCTATGTCGCCGGCGAAAGCCTTTGGTCGAAGGGCCAGAAGGACGCCATCTACTACCTGAACCTCTACGCCGACAGCCGGGACGAGACGACTTTCAGAAAGTATCAGGACGCGATCCTGGTGCCTCAGGGCGGGCATGAGCTGCGCGTAGCCCTGGATAGTCAGCCACCGGACATTGCGGCGGCGCGGGTGGCGATCCTCAAGGGAGGTAACCACCCCGACGATGTTTCCAGCCTGATCTGGCTGTACCTCAATTTCCGCCACTTCAGCTACCTGGAAAAAGCCATCGACCTGTGGACGGTGGGGGATGCGTACCTGGCCAAGCTCGATGATGTCGCCCGGGAGATGCACCAGCACATCACCACGGGGCGCGCGTCGGAGGCTGATATCCAGCGCTGGAAGGCGCAGATCTTTGCGATCAATGACGAAGTGACCCCTCCGGCGAAAGCCTTCAGCGATGCGCTGGGAGAAGGCTCGCGGGTCATACTTCGGCTGTTGCTGGTGACCAATTTGGCCACCGCCCTGGGCCTGATCGCCCTGGCCCTGATGCGCACCCATAAACTGCTCAAGCAACGCCACGAGTTTGCCGACGCCTTGCAACTGGAGAAAGACCGGGCGCAGATCACGCTGCAATCGATTGGCGACGGCGTAATCACAACCGACGTGGCGGGCGCCATTACCTATATGAACCCGGCCGCCGAAGCGTTGACCCACTGGAAGGCCGAGCAAGCGACGGGTCTGCCGCTCGCCGCCCTGTTCAATGTGCTGGACGAGAACGCTCAGGCCGAAGGCTTCACGCTGATCGAGCGCATCCAGAACGGCCAGCTCACCAGCGGCAGTGAGCATTCCAAGCTGATCCAGCGCCTGGATGGCAGCACGGTATCGGTCACGCTGGTGGGCGCGCCGATCCGCAATGCCGGCAAGGTCAGCGGCACCGTACTGGTCTTGCACGACATGACCCAGGAGCGGCAATACATCGCCAATCTGTCCTGGCAGGCGACCCATGACGCCTTGACCGGCCTGGCCAACCGGCGCGAATTCGAGTATCGCCTGGAGCAGGTGCTGCACAGCCTGAACCGGCAGCCGGCACGCCATGCCCTGATGTTCCTCGACCTCGACCAGTTCAAGCTGGTCAACGATACCTGTGGTCATGCCGCGGGGGACGAGTTGCTGCGGCATATCTGCGCGCTGTTGCAGTCGGGTCTGCGCGAGGGCGATACGCTGGCCAGGCTCGGCGGTGACGAGTTCGGCATCCTGTTGGAGAACTGCGCACCGGAAGCGGCGGAGAAAATCGCCGAAGGCTTGCGCCAGACCGTTCAGAACCTGCATTTCGTCTGGAAGGGCCGACCATTCGTGACCACGGTCAGCGTCGGCCTGGTGCACGTCAACCATCACCCGACCACGCTGGAAACCTCCTTGCGCGCAGCCGATATGGCTTGCTACATGGCCAAGGAAAAAGGCCGCAACCGGGTTCAGGTGTATCACGCCGATGACTCGGAGCTGTCCATGCGGTTTGGCGAGATGGCCTGGGTACAGCGCTTGCACATGGCGCTGGAGGAAGACCGATTCTGCCTGTATGCCCAGGAGATCGCGGCGCTGGGCCAGACCGAGCAGGGCAGTGGGCACATTGAAATCCTGTTGCGCCTTCACGACGAAGCCGGGCGCATGATCCTGCCCGACAGCTTCATTCCCGCCGCCGAACGTTATGGCCTGATGACGTCGCTCGATCGCTGGGTTGTGCAGAACGTGTTCAAGATCATTGCCCAGTGCATGGCCGAGCCACACAAGGGGCCGTTGGCCACGTGTGCGATCAATCTGTCAGGCAGTACCATCGGGGACGAGGCGTTTCTGGACTTCCTGCGCGAGCAGTTCGTGGCGTACTCCATTCCGCCTGAAATGATTTGTTTTGAAATCACTGAAACCAGCGCAATCTCCAATCTTGGTAGTGCAATCAGATTTATCAATGAGCTCAAAGGCTTAGGCTGCCATTTTTCCCTTGATGACTTTTGTGCCGGAATGTCCTCATTCGCGTACCTGAAACATTTGCCTGTAGACTTCCTGAAGATCGACGGGAGTTTCGTAAAGGATATGCTGGACGACCCGATTAACCGCGCCATGGTCGAAGTGATCAATCACATCGGTCATGTCATGGGTAAGCGTACGATTGCCGAGTTTGTTGAAACGCCCCAGATCGAACAGGCATTGCTTGAAATTGGGGTCGATTACGCTCAAGGGTATGTGATTGAGCGCCCGCATCTGTTTACCTGCGATAGTCTGCAAAGTCGTCCTGCCAGGCCCCAACCCTTGCTGTTCAAGGCGCCCGGCACGTTCCGTTGAAATTCTTGCTGATCGTCAACAATCACAATCAAAAGGAACCCGACAGTGATCGACTCATTCAACCGAACCGGACCCCTCATGGAAGCTGCAAGTTACCCCGCCTGGGCTCAGAAACTGATCCAGGATTGCAGCGAGAGTAAGCGCCGGGTTGTCGAACACGAATTGTACAAGCGCATGCGCGATAACAAGCTCAGCGCCAGGACCATGCGTCACTACCTGATTGGTGGCTGGCCGGTCGTCGAACAGTTCGCGCTCTACATGGCACAGAACCTGACCAAGACGCGCTTTGCCCGCCATCCCGGCGAGGACATGGCGCGCCGCTGGTTGATGCGCAACATTCGTGTGGAACTCAACCACGCCGACTACTGGGTGCACTGGAGCCGTGCGCACGGTGTCAGCCTGGAAGATCTGCAAGAGCAGCAGGTGGCCCCCGAGCTTCACGCCCTGAGCCATTGGTGCTGGCACACCAGCTCTTCGGACTCGCTGATCGTTGCCATTGCCGCCACCAACTACGCCATCGAAGGCGCGACCGGCGAATGGTCGGCTTTGGTGTGTTCCACCGGTGTCTACGCGGCAGCGTTTCCCGAGGAAGATCGCAAGCGGGCCATGAAGTGGCTGAAGATGCATGCCCAGTACGACGATGCCCACCCGTGGGAGGCACTGGAAATCATCTGCACGCTGGCCGGGATGAACCCGAGCAAATCCCTGCAATCGGAGTTGCGTCAGGCGGTGTGCAAGAGCTACGACTACATGTTCCTGTTCCTGGAACGGTGCATGCAGCTGGAGCACGCGGAAAAAACCACGGTAGCCCGTGAACGCATGGCGCTGGCCGAAAGCTGATACAGGTGTCACTCACGTGTAACTGTAGGAGCGAGCAAGCTCGCGATGGTCGTCAACGATAACGTTGGCTATCTGATACCCAGCGGTGCCTGATCTACCATCGCGAGCATGCTCGCTCCTACAGGTCGAGACACAAAAAAGCCCGCCCCTCTATGGATAGAGGGGCGGGCTTTTTCATGGTCGACTGGTTTCAGGTACTGATCTTCAACCCGATCAACCCGGCGATGATCAGCGCCACGCTGGCGAGCCGGAACAGTGCCATCGACTCGCCAAACAGAATGATCCCCGCGATGACCGTACCGACCGCACCCACGCCGGTCCAGATTGCATAGGCGGTGCCCAGCGGCAACTCCTTCATGGCCAGGCCCAGCAGGCCAAGGCTGATCGCCATGGCGGCGACGGTTAGGGCCGTGGGAAGAGGGCGGCTGAAGCCGTCGGTGTATTTCAGTCCGACAGCCCAACCCACTTCAAACAGGCCGGCGAAAAACAGAATGATCCAGGACATGACAGACCTCCATCGAAGACGGGGTCGTCCCCAGGGTAATGACTCGATCGAGTCGCGAGGTCGTCCTCGCGTTGCGCAATATAGTGCCCATTATGAGGGCGTGGATCAAGTTGGTGCATCAGTGCACAACGCGATTCGCCGCCTCGTGCCGGTCCTGTTTCTCGCTCATCCGGCGGAAATATGTCGAGAGCAGCGCCCCGGAAATATTGTGCCAGACGCTGAACAGCGCGCTGGGCACGGCCGCCAGTGGCGAGAAGTGCGCACTCGCCAGCGCCGCGCCCAGGCCGGAGTTCTGCATGCCGACTTCCAGGGCCAGGGACTTGCGTTGGGCCAGCGGCAATTTGAACAGGCGTCCGGTGAAGTAACCCAGCAGGTAACCAAAGCTGTTGTGCAGCATCACCACGGCCATGATCAGCAGGCCGGACTCGGCGATCTTCGCCTGGCTGGCTGCAACGACGGCCGCGACGATGATCACGATGCTCACCACCGACACCAGCGGCAGCACATCTACCGCATGACGCACCCGGTCACCGAGCACACGCTGGGCGACGACGCCGAGCACGATCGGCAGGAGCACCACTTGCAGGATCGACCAGAACAGCTCCATGAACGAGACCGGCAACCAGGCCGAGGCCAGCAACCAGATGAGTGCGGGGGTCAACAGCGGAGCGAGCAGGGTGGTGACGGCGGCGATGGCCACCGACAGTGCCAGATCCCCACGGGCCAGCCAGGTCATCACGTTGGACGAAGTGCCGCTAGGACAGCAGCCAACCAAAATCACACCGACGGCGATCTCGGGTGGCAGGTGGAACGCCTGGCAGAGCAACCACGCCACACCGGGCATGATCACGAAATGAGCGACCACGCCCAGGGCCACGCGCCACGGATGGCGGGCGACCTCGGCGAAGTCTTCGAGCTTGAGGGTCAGGCCCATGCCGAACATCACCAATCCCAACAGGGGAACAATGGCGCCTTTCAGGCCGATGAACCACGCTGGTAGCAGGAACGCCACCACGGCGAAAATCAGAACCCAGTAAGCGAAGGTGTTGCCGACAAAGCGACTCAATGCAGCCAGTGCACGCATGGCCTGATCCTTTTTATTAATGACTTAGTTCCAATGTGGGAGCGGCGGTGCGACGATTCGACTTGCTCGCGAATCGTCGCACCGCCGCTCCCACAAGGGGGGAATCACAAGGGTTTAGATCCCCTGCGGCATCTCTTCACCGCCCAACGCCTCGACCAGCGCCGGCAGGAAGTCGCCGAAAGTCAGCATCATGAGGGTGAAGCTGGCGTCCAGTTGGCCGAGGGCTTCATCGCCACCGTCCTGTTCCGCCTGGTCTTGCAGCAGGTCTTCGAACTTGAGGCGCTTGACCACCATCTTGTCGTCGAGGACGAAAGACAGCTTGTCCTGCCAGGCCAGCGAGAGCTGGGTGACCACTTTGCCCGTGCTCAGGTGCAGCTGGATTTCCTCGCTGGTCAGGTCCTGGCGTTTGCAGCGCACGATGCCGCCGTCTTCGTGGGTGTCGCGCAGTTCACACTCGTCGAGCACGAAGAAGTCCGCAGCAGCTTCCTGGCTGGTGACCCATTCGGTCATGACCGCCGTCGGGGCCATTTTCACGGTCAGCGGACGGACCGGCAGGGTGCCGATCACTTCGCGCAAGGTCGACAGCAGGTCTTCGGCGCGTTTAGGGCTGGCCGAGTTGACCAGGATCAGACCCTGTTTCGGCGCGATGGCGGCGAAGGTCGAAGAACGACGGATAAAGGCACGAGGCAGGAACGCCTGGATGATTTCATCCTTGATCTGGTCGCGTTCCTTTTTGTAGACCTTGCGCATTTGGGCGGCTTCGATCTCTTCGACTTTTTCCTTCACCGCGTCACGCACGACGCTGCCTGGGAGAATACGTTCTTCCTTGCGCGCCGAAATCAGCAGGAAATCACCGCTGACATGCACCAGCGGAGCATCTTCACCTTTGCCGAAAGGGGCGGTGAAACCGTAGGTGGTCAACTCCTGGCTTGCACAGGGCCGCGCCAGTTTGGTGGCCAGTGCAGTTTCCAACGCCTCGGCATCAACAGGCAGATCTTGGGTCAGGCGATAGATAAGCAGGTTTTTGAACCACATGGGGCGAGTCTCTCCTTTATACAAAGTGGGGCATTATTCTCTTCGTGGCGCCATAGGCCAACCCTTCTCTAAGCCTTTGGAAGGCCTGAAAAAATTATTTAAGAAAGTGCTTGCCAGAGGTAGGGCTGCTCCGTAGAATGCGCGCCACACCGAAAGTGAAGGGTGATTAGCTCAGCTGGGAGAGCGTCTGCCTTACAAGCAGAATGTCGGCGGTTCGATCCCGTCATCACCCACCATTCGCTTCCAGTGTTACGCGCAGCGGTAGTTCAGTCGGTTAGAATACCGGCCTGTCACGCCGGGGGTCGCGGGTTCGAGTCCCGTCCGCTGCGCCATATTCGGTTACCTGGAACACTGAACGCCAGGTCACCACGGAAAGCCCGCTCACGCGGGCTTTTTTCTGTCTGATGTTTGTGCAGGTTGCACCGTTTCACCGGTTTTCCGATTGATTGAAATATTTTTCAATTAAATCAACACTTTATGAAAATCTGTGGCACAATGCGCCCCGCAACGAAGATAAAGGGTGATTAGCTCAGCCGGGAGAGCGTCTGCCTTACAAGCAGAATGTCGGCGGTTCGATCCCGTCATCACCCACCACTTGCTTTCAACGCTACGCGCAGCGGTAGTTCAGTCGGTTAGAATACCGGCCTGTCACGCCGGGGGTCGCGGGTTCGAGTCCCGTCCGCTGCGCCATATTTCGCATCCAGGCCCACTGAACACCTGGATGTCACGCAAAAAGCGGCCCTTGGGCCGCTTTTTGCGTTTTTGCCTTTCCCAACGGTTACCTCGCTACCGTTTTGCACCTTTATGGGCCCATCGTTGATCCATGAAGTAGCAATCATCCCTTGGCCGATCGATCGTCTTCGGCGTCACTTATCCATTCAAATCTGTTGAATCAATAGCTTGGATCACTCACGCAGCCTGTGGCACGCATTGTGCTTTTTGCATCCGTGGATAATTGGATACAAAAAGTCAAAAGGTGCCGCCATGCAATTCGCTCCCGCTTACGCTGACCGCCCACCCCTGACCGCCGAGGAGGAGGCTTACAACTTTCTCCTCGAAGCGATCTGCTGTGGCCGTTATCGCAAGGGCGACCGGCTGATTGCCGAGGATATCGCCAGCGAAATCGGCATGAGCCGCATGCCGGTGCGCGAGGCCTTTCGACGCCTCGATGCGCAGGGCCTGGTGACGCTGCGACCCAACCGCGGGGCGATTGTCAGCGGCCTGGACATCGACCAGTTGCAAGAGGTGTTCGAGATGCGCAGCGCCCTCGAAGGCCTGGCGATGCGCCTGGCCGTGCCCAACATCGGCGAGCGCCAGTTGGCGGCCCTGGAGCGTCTGCTCGATGAAATGGATGACTACCGAGACGAGAGCGCCGAATGGGTCAGCCACCATCGCAAGTTCCATGAGTACCTGTGCAGCCTCAGTGGCCGGCCACGGTTGCTCAAGCAGATATCGGCCCTGTATTCGCTGATCGAGGCACCCATGCGCCTGTGGCTGCAACACGTCGACAAACCCCTGAGCGCGCACGAGGAACATGCGGTGATCCTCGATGCAATTCGCGCCGGCGATGCCGAACGGGCGGAGGCGGTGGTGCGCGAGCATATCGAGGACACGGTTCCCGAACTGATCAAGTTTTTGCAAACAGGAAAATAACGGGCCAAAGCCCGACCCGTGCGGTGATTTGTTGCGACTTGTTGTGACTTTGAGTACTGCCCCCAGATTTTCAGCCACCCCAGCCATCCCCGAACCCAAGCCGTTCCCAGCCGCGTGCTGTGATCTTTCCCAAGGAGTTGAAGATGCGTTTATCGAGTCTTGCTGCAGCGTTTTGCATGGCCGCTGTTTTGCCCCAGGTACAGGCGGCCGAACAGGAACTGAAGTTCTACAACTGGTCCGACTACATTGCGCCCGACACCTTGAAGAATTTCCAGCAGGACAGCGGCATCAAGGTCCAGTACGACATCTTCGACACCAATGAAATGCTCGAGGCCAAGATGTTGTCCGGGCATTCGGGCTATGACCTGGTGGTGCCTTCCAGCCAGTTCCTGTCCAAGCAGATCCGCGCCGGCGCCTACCAACCCTTGCAGCGCAACCTGCTGGGCAACTGGAAGCACCTCGACCCGCGCCTGATGCAGCGCCTGGAAGCTGCTGACCCGGGCAATAAATACGCCGTGCCGTATATGTGGGGCACCGTGGGCATCGGCTACAACGAGGAAAAAGTCCGCGCCGCCCTGGGCAAGGACGTGGTGCTTGATTCCTGGTCGATGGTCTTTGATCCGGCCAACCTGGCCAAGCTCAAGAGTTGCGGCGTGGCTTTCCTCGATGCACCGGTGAAGATCATTCCCCAGGCCTTGTTGTACCTGGGCCTGGACCCCAACAGCACCCAACCCGATGACTACAAAAAGGCCTCGGCGCTCCTGATGAAACTCAGGCCGTCGGTGACCTACTTCAACTCGTCGAAATACACCGCGGACCTCGCCAACGGTGATATCTGCGTGGCCATCGGTTATTCCGGCGACGTGATGCAGGCCCAGACCCGGGCGAAGGAAGCCGGGAAAACCGTCGACATCCGCTACCTGCTGCCCAAGGAAGGGGTCAACCTGTGGTTCGACATGCTGGCCATTCCCAAGGATGCCGGCAACACGGTGGGTGCCCACAAGCTGATTGACTACCTGCTACGCCCCGAAGTGATCGCCCCGGTCAGCGACTACGTGGGTTACGCCAACCCGAACAAGGACGCCACCGCGCTGATGGACCCCAAGGTCAGCGGCAACCCGGGCATCTATCCCGGCGACGACGTGATCGCCCACACCTTCGTCTCCGCCGACCTGCCAGACCCGATACAGCGCCTGATCACCCGCGAGTGGAACCGGATCAAGTCCGGTCAATGAATTGACGAGTGTTTGCCATGTTGAATTTTTCTGCCCACGAATATCCCTATCCGTCCCAGCGCCAGAGCGTGTTCGCCCGTCGCGGCATGGTCGCCGCCTCGCAACCGTTGGCGGCGGAGGCGGGGATTGAAATCATGCGTCAGGGGGGCAACGCCATCGATGCGGCGATTGCCACGGCGGCCGCCCTCACCGTTGTTGAACCTACCGGCTGTGGCCTGGGCGGTGACGCCTTTGCACTGGTCTGGACTCAGGGCCAGTTGCATGGCTTGAACGCTAATGGTCATGCCCCGGCGGCACTGAGCATCGAGGCGGTGAAGGCGGCAGGTCATGCGCAGATGCCGTTGTATGGCTGGACGCCGGTCACCGTGCCTGGTTGCCCTTCCGCCTGGGCTGAATTGTCCCGGCGTTTTGGCAAGCTGCCGTTCGCCGATCTGCTGCAACCGGCCGTCAGCCTGGCGCGTGACGGCTTCCCGCTGTCGCCGGTGGTCGCCCAGCAATGGCAGGTCGCCCTGGATGAGTTCAGCCCCCACCGCGACGCGCTGCTCGAGCCCTGGTTCGAGACGTTCCTGATCGACGGTCGCGCCCCCCGGGCAGGCGAACTGTTCCGCAACCCGGCCCAGGCCCGCACTCTGGAGGAACTGGCGGCCACGCAATGTGAAAGCTTTTACCGCGGCGCGCTGGCCCAGCGCCTGGATGCCCACTCCAGAGCCACCGGTGGTTACCTGCGCGCGACGGACCTGGCCGACTACCGCGCACAATGGGTCGACCCCATCCACATCAACTACCGTGGCGTCGATGTCTGGGAAATCCCGCCGAGCGGGCAAGGCCTGGTGGCGCTGATGACGCTGAAAATCCTCGAAGGCTTCGATTTCGACCACCGCGACAGCCAACAGACCTGGCACCGTCAGTTGGAAGCCATGAAGTTGGCCTACAGCGACGGCCTGCACTACATCACTGACCCGCAGCACATGCGCGTGGCCGTGGCTGATCTGCTCAGCGATGACTACAGCGCCCGACGCCGTGGGCAGATCGGCGAGCAGGCGCAACCGCCCGCGCCTGGCGACCCCCATGCCAGCGGCACGGTGTACCTGGCATGCGCCGATGGCGAGGGCAACATGGTTTCGTTCATCCAGAGCAACTACCACGGCTTTGGTTCCGGTGTGGTGCTGCCCGACAGCGGTATCGCCTTGCAGAATCGCGGGCAGGAATTCAGCCTCGATCCGGTACACGCCAATTGCCTCGCTCCAGGCAAGAAAACCTTTCACACCATCATCCCCGGTTTCCTGAGCAAGGACGGCCAGGCCCTCGGCCCGTTCGGCGTGATGGGTGGCTATATGCAGCCTCAGGGGCATGTGCAGATGGTCATGAACCTGGTGGACTTCGGCCTCAACCCGCAGGCCGCACTGGATGCGCCGCGCTGGCAGTGGCTGGGCGAGATGAAGGTCGGCATCGAACAGGGCGCTTCCCGCGACCTGGCCAACGCATTGGCCCGGCGCGGGCATCACGTGCAGATCGCCAGCGACCTGACCGACTATGGGCGCGGGCAGATCATCCTGCGCGATCCGGTGACGGGTGTGCTGTGCGGGGGGACAGAACCGCGGGCGGATTCGCACATTGCGGTGTGGTGATCTCAGCCCCTGTGGGAGCGAGCATGCCCGCTCCCACAGGGTGCCCTTTATTGCCTGGCGTTCTGGCTGTGGCGGTAATCACTCACTGATTCATACACCGCCTTGCGCAGGCGATTGATTCCGCCAATCGGGCGGTGCGCCTCAAGGCCGAACCACGGGTTGAACGACAGGTTGTCGCATTTCAGGTTCTGCGCCGGGGTGTCGAAATCCTGGGCGGGCAGGGTGATACGGGCCACGGTCTGGAACGGCGCATCGGCCTCACGCCACTCGACACTGGTGTCCTCGATCGGCATGTATTTGTTCGCGTCCTGGCGCTGGATCTGCAAGACGAAACACGCCGGCACCCGGTCGGTGGAGAGTTGCTGCGTGAGGGCGCTACGCAGGAAGTTCGGCAGGTCGTGATTCTGCTGGGGCAAGGTGTAGGCCGGGCAGTTGTCCGGATCCGGCGCGACCCTGAACTTTGCATTGCCCTCGCCGAACTTGTACGGCGACACGGAAAAATAGGTGGTCTGCGTCGGGCTGTCCGGTGGCGGCGAGAGCGTCGCCAGGGCGATGAACAGGTGGCGGACCTGCCAGGTGCGCGGGTCCCAGCCAGGGAAGAACGCCATGACCTTTTTGCCGTCGGCCTGTGCCGCCACGTTCTGACGGTATTCGGCGACATCGCTGACAAAAAAGTTCGGGTGGCTGAACATCACGAAGTCCTGTTCGCCCTGGTCCTGGCGGTTGGCGAGCAGTTGTTTGCCCGGCACATCCAGCAGTTTGATCGCCATGCCTCGGGCGTCACGGATGCTGTCGAACTGCGGATAGGCGTTGCCGTTGGACAGGCGCAGGGTGGCTTGCCAACGTTTGCCCGGCTCGCTGAACACGCCGCGACGCAGGTCCTGCGCCAGTTCCGGCAACACCTGTACTTCGGCCTTCACGCAGCCATGGGCCTTGGCGTGGGCATCGCGCAGGTAGCGGGTGCTTTCGCGGTGTTGATCGACGATGCGCACGGCGGTCTGGATCACGTCCCGGGTCATGGCCGCTTCGCCTTCGGGGATTTGCTCTCGCGAAGGCACCGGGCCTCGGTGTTGCCAGGCAAACCAGGCGCTGGAAACCGCCCAGCCAAGCAGGCCGATCACCAGCGTCCACAGCAAAATCTTGCCGAGCAAGCGCCCCAGCCGCAACCAGAGCCTGGCCAACAGCGGCAATTCCTTTTTGAACGTGGTCATGATCATGGCAGTTGTGTCTCCAGCGGGCCGCCCAGCACCTTCAGGTATTCCAGCAGCGCCCAGCGTTCCTCGGGTTGCAGCAACCGGCCAATCACGCCATTGCCCCGTTGGCCGGCGCGGAATTCATGGCCGCTGTTGCGGTTGCCAGTCATGCGCGTATCGAACACGAAGCCGTTGTCGAAGGCTTCCGTGCGGTAGCCCAGGTGCCGTGGGTCGTACTCGAAGGTGCCCCGGTAGAAGGTGGTGGCGCGTTCATCCTGTGGTGAGAGCAATTGATAGATGCTCGGCACCGAGCCGTTGTGCAGGAACGGCGGCGTGGCCCAGACACCCGCCAGCGGGCGGGCTTTGTACGCGACTTTTTCGCGCACGCCGATGGGCAGGCCGAAACCGTCGAACTGTGGTTTCTCGGCAGCCGTGATCCCGGCGTCGCGGTAAGCGCGGTTTTCGACGAAGGCCGTGACGTAGGCCAGGCCCTTGGCCACCGAGAGTTGGCTCAAGTCCAGCGGTTCCTTGGGCTCGGGGTCCAGCTTCACGTCCAGCCTGGCAAGTTCCGCCGGGTCCCATTGCAGGGCGGTCAGGTCGAAACGGTGGTTGGCGATGTTGTTGGCAGCGGTGGGGTCGGTGCCGATGACATCGACCGGCAGCATGTGCAGATGCTGGACCCAGCGCTCGCCTTCCTGCGTCACTTTCGGCACGTGACAACCAGCGCAGTTCTCTGTGAACAGCACGCGGCCCTTGGCTGCCAGCGGTTTATCGACTGCGCCCAGCAGCTCCTCCGGCCAGGCTGGCGGTTTGAGGCGTTGCAGGGTTTGTTCAATCAAATGCAGATCACGCACCCTCACGCTGGAGGGGTAGCGCTCGTCGCCCATGAGCGGCTGGCGGTTTTCGTCGAAGAAATTCAGCGTGGCTCCCACCCCCAGCGCTTCGCCGATGTTGCGCGCCATGGGTTGCTGTGCCGAGCCGTTCCACTGCACCCAGTCGAAGGTCCACATGTCCCACAGTTGCGGGTAGTCCACCGGTGCGTTGGCCACCCGGTAGTTGGCGGGGGAGATCGCGTCGCCAAAACTGGCGTTGGCAATGCGGCCGAATGCGTCGGTGCGACCAGGGCCTTCCTCGGTAGGGTAAAGCCCACGGTGGGTATCGTTCCAGGCCACTTTCAGGAAGGTGTCGAGGGACTTTTTGAAGTCCTTGCGCAGTTGCTGCTGTTGGCTGTCGTAATCCTGGCCCAGGACATTGCGGGCGAAACGCTCGAACTTCCAAGGGTTGTAGTAAGTAGATGTCAGACTGGCGACCAGTGCTTGTCCGAAACTGCCACCACGTAATGTAGGAACGCTGGAGGGCAATACATGTTGCGCCGTGCCGCCGTCAATACGGATCGCCTGGCCTTTGAAGCGCAGCTCGCCGGTGTGGCAAGCGGAACAGGTAATATCCAGAAATTCATCTTTGTTGCCGGGGTTTTTATGCCGGGCGAAGCCCACGGGCAGGTTGCCGGGGTTGTCGGGCGTGGCTTTCTGGCCGGGGTCGATGAGGAAACCGAAACGTGCCAGGTACTCCGGCGCGGCGAATCGTCGCTCCGAGAAGGGCAATTCGAGTGCGGTGAACCACTCATAACGCAGGCCTTTGACTTGCGTGCCCTGGGGGGTGAAATAGTAAGTCTGGCGGTCGCTCGCGCTCCACTGCTCCAGATAATGCACCTGCTGTGCAGGTGACCATTGCGGCAGTTTCGGGTTGGCGACGTAATACAGGACCACCGCCAGGACCACGCCCAGCAGCGCCACGATCAGAATCAGCAATCGGTAAAAGAGGCGCAAGTTAACTATCCTTGTCGATTTATCGCTTCCTTATGCCTGACCTATAATTTTGCGGCAAGTGGCCATTACGCCGGAGATGACGCAAGTCAGTGACAAACGAAGTGCCTTGATGACATAAGCTTCATCATCCAATTATGGAAATGCGTTAAAACACCTGAACTTATCAGTAACATCCTGTTCTCATCCCGGTAGCCATTGGTCGTGGCCGCCTGATAAGCTCGCGGCTTTACTCGATTGCCCTTTTGGCGCATGAACAAGGAAATAGCATGAAACAGCATCGGTTGGCGGCGGCGGTGGCCCTGGTTAGCCTGGTACTCGCGGGTTGTGATTCGCAGACCAGCGTAGAGCTGAAAACCCCGGCGCAAAAAGCTTCCTACGGGATTGGCCTGAACATGGGCAAGAGCCTGGCTCAGGAAGGCATGGATGACCTGGACTCCAAGGCCGTTGCCCAGGGCATCGAAGATGCCGTCGGCAAGAAAGAGCAGAAGCTCAAAGACGACGAACTGGTTGAAGCCTTCGCTGCACTGCAAAAGCGTGCCGAAGAGCGTATGGCCAAGATGAGTGAAGAGTCGGCCGCTGCCGGCAAGAAATTCCTCGAAGACAACGCCAAGAAAGCCGGTGTCACCACCACGGCTTCGGGCCTGCAGTACGAAGTGGTCAAGAAAGCCGACGGCCCTCAGCCAAAGCCGACTGACGTCGTGACCGTTCACTACACCGGCACCCTGACCAACGGTACCGTGTTCGACAGCTCCGTCGAGCGTGGCAGCCCGATCGATCTGCCGGTCAGCGGCGTGATCCCGGGTTGGGTCGAAGGCCTGCAACTGATGCACGTTGGCGAGAAGTACAAACTGTACATTCCTAGCGAACTGGCTTACGGGGCCCAAAGCCCGAGCCCAGCCATTCCAGCCAACTCGGTGCTGGTATTCGACCTGGAACTGCTGGCTATCAAGGATCCATCCAAGCAAGACGACGCCGCGAAATAATCAGCGTCTGTCCCGCCTGCAACGCCTCGCTTATGCGGGGCGTTGTTGCATCTGGCGCCTGGCGAAGGTAAACAAAGCGAACGGATGTTGCAGCACGCAGTCAGACCCATTGAGGTGCTTGCGTACGCCGCGACGGGGCGCCAAGTCAATGAAATTCTGGGCGTTTTTATGTGTGTAAAAAACGCCCGATCTAAGCGAGGCCCTTGTGATACGGGCCTTTCAGCGGTGAAATGCAGGTCTGTTCACAAGGTTATCCACAATTTGTGTGGATAACCCTGCCGTGGGAGGAATGATGAAAGCTCCGTGGAATTTCGCTCGGTTCCTGCCGCTTGCCGGACGCCTGCTGGCTCGTGGTCGACTGCCGACGCTGCTGTTCTCCGTGGCCAGCAAAAGCGCCAGCCAGGGCAATCGCCTCGGCAAAATCAAGGACGATCTGCGCTTGTTGCAGGCATTGTGCCTGGCGTACTGGCGGGGAGAATACCGGGCCATCAGTCCAAAAGCGCTGGTGTCGGTTGTGGCGGGCTTGATGTATTTCCTCAGCCCGGTGGATGCCATTCCGGATTTCATCCCCGTGTTCGGCATGATCGATGACATCGCCGTGCTCGCCTGGTTGATGAAAGTGCTCGATGACGAACTCAACGCTTTTCGTGCCTGGCGCAAACGCCAGGTGCCGGAGAAACTCCTGGTCGTGGAGCGACTGCCCGCCACCCCGGAACAACTGAAGCTCCAGGGCTCGAAAAAAGCCTGATTTTGTTAAGGATCATTCCTATATCCATACCCCGCGACCTTGGCCGCTGTTAGGATTACACTTCCAAGGAAAAGCACCGGCTCGTTTAGGGTCGTTGTCCTACGGGGAAGTCATGGATATTCAGATAATCACACGCGATGGTGAGCCCGAGTATGCGGTTCTGCCGTGGGCCCGATATCAGGCTTTACTGAAAGCAGCGGGCATTGACCCGCAACCACCGCAGGCCGCCCCAGAGCGTCCGTCGGCCACACCGGACCCGATTCTCCCGGGCCTGGATCAACTGCGCAGTTTACGCGAAGCACAGGGCATCGCCATCGAGGCGCTCGCCCGCACGGTAGGCATCAGCCCGTCTTATCTGGCCATGATCGAACGTGGTGAGCGTCAACCCGACGCTGCGATTCGCCGCAGTCTGGCCTGGGAATTGAAGGTGCCAGGGTGGAGGGATGAATCGTGAGCGTACGCATCAGTCGTCAACATTGGGACGGATTGCTGGGCGAGCTGGATCAGGCGCGCCGCCAAAGGCATCTGCTGACCTACCGTGCATTGCTGGAGCGCTTGCAGTTGCCGACGCCGGCCATGCAAACCCTCACGGCGGCCCTGGAGCATCTGGCCGCACTGGATGCCAAGGCTGAGCAGCCCCTGCGCAGCTCCCTGGTGATCAGCCAGGGTGCCAGTCGCTTGCCACGCACTGGGTTTTTCGAATGCGTCGAGCGTCTGGGGCGTTTTTCCGGGCCGTCTGACGGAGTCGCCGCGGCATCCTGGCACGCCTCGGGAAGTTGTGCGTGTATTCGAGTACGAATACCCCGAATCGGCGGAGGCCTGAATGCTGCTCAGATTCAAGGCGCGGGCTGGCTACTGGCTTGCCCGCCGGCTTTTTCATTGGACATGGTGCGTTCGCCAGCCCCGTGTCTGGAGCTGGATGGAAAGCCAGTTTGCCCGCATGGCCAACCTGGGTAACGTCCAGGCGCAAAGCTTCTACGGGCATATCCTGACGTTCCGTGGCGTGGGGCTCGGTGCGCGGGAAGAAGGCATCCGCTTGCTACGCCTGGCGGCGTTGGCCGGTGATGGCAAGGCGGCCTACCAAGTGGGTGTGATCAGCCTGGCTGGAAGCGCGAGCAAAGCGCCAGACCCGGTGGAGGCCGCTCGGTTCTGGAACCTGGCCTTGAAAGCAGGACACCCATTGGCCGAGATCAAGCTCAACGAATTGGCTGCTCGCGACACTGCGCAATAAATCCTTTTCCCTCTAACCCTCCCACAGGTTCAGCATTCCAGCTCAGGTTCCTGTGCGGTGAGGCTGTCGATCACGTGCACGCTGTACCCCGGAATGTTCTTGGCGTGATGCTTGGCCTGGGAAGCCATTTCTGCCAGTTGGCTGGCGTCGAGTTGTGCGCAGGCCTGTGTGTGCAGGTGGACCACGCCGATCGACAGCGATAGCAATGGGAATTCCTGGCGCACACCCTGGCGGTTGGGGGCGATGAAGCAGCCGGCTTCCAGGTGTTCGGCGCGGTAGAAGCGTCGGCATTGGCTCTGGAAGTCGTCCAGCAGTTGGTTCAGGCGTTTGCGCCAGTCGTCCGGACCGAGCACCAGCAGGAAGTCGTCGCCGCCGATGTGGCCGACGAAGTCGCGTGAGGGATCGACGCGGTCGTTCAGGCATTGCGCCAGGCACAGCAGGACTTCATCACCGCGGCCGTAGCCGTAGATGTCGTTGAAGGGTTTGAAGCTGTCGATGTCGACGTAGCAGATCACCGATTCGCGTTGCTGTTGCAGCAAGCGGGTCAGGCATTGCTGGATCGGTACGTTGCCGGGCAGCAGGGTCAGCGGGTTGGCGTAGCGGGCCTGCTGGATTTTCAGTTCGGTAATCAGCTTGAGTACGTCGATGACCCGGCCCAGCCCCAGATAGCCGCCGTTGAGGGTGATAATGAAGTCTTCTTCGATGCGTTGCCGGGCGCGGCTGGTGATCAGGCGGCTGACCTGTTGCAGCGACTGACTCATTTCCACGGCAAGGAAATCGTCACTCATCAGCCGACTGATGGGCTTGCGGGCGAACAGGTCGGTCGCAAACGGCTTGAGCAGGGCGTCCGACAGTGAATGCCGGTGGACGATACCGCACGGTCGGCCGAATTCGTCGAGCACTGCCAGCGAGTTCAGATTGGCCTGGCGGCGGAAGGCCTCCAGTACCGTCGCTGTCGGCGTATCCCGGTCGACTGCCGGCTGGTCGTTCAGCAGGGCGCTCAGGTCGCTGCCTTCGTCGTTCAAGGCCACGGCAGCGCTGTCCTGTTTGGGCATCAGCGGCCGCGCATCCCGTGGCGGCTGTTCCTGCGGCCGGCAAAGCAGGTAACCCTGGACCAGGTCCACCCCCATGTCAGTCAGCACCGCGAGTTCTTCAGCCAGCTCGATGCCCTCGGCAATCACTTGCGCCCGGGACGCTTTGGCGATTTGCATGATCGAGCCGACAAACTCGCGCTTGAGCGCATCCTGATGGATGCCGTCGATGAAGTGCCGGTCGATTTTCACATAATCGGGTCTCAGCTCGGACCACAGACGCAGGCTCGAGTAGCCGGCACCCAGATCATCCAGCGCGATGGAGAACCCCATGGCCCGGTAGTGGTTGAGGGCCTTTTGCAACAGTTGGAAGTCGTCAATGGGCGTCTGTTCGGTGAGTTCGATGACGACCTGGCTCGGCGGTATTCCGAAATCTTCCAGTAGTTGCAGGGTGCGGCCCGGCTGGTGTGCGGCTTCGAGTAGCGATTCCGGCGACACGTTGAGGAAGAGTTTGCCGGGCAGTTGCTGTTCGTGGAAACGTCGGCAAGCGCTTTCGCGGCAGGCGATTTCCAGCTCGTTAAGTCGACCGGCCTGACGGGCGACGGCAAAGAGGGCGATGGGGGAGTGCAGCGGGCTGTTGGACGGGCCGCGACTGAGGGCCTCAAAACCAAGAATCCTGCGTTCAGAGAGGGAAATGATCGGCTGGAACAGGCTGTGCAAACCACCTTGAGTTAAGATTGAACTCAATGCACCCAGCTGTTCGGTCGTGGTCATGGCGATCTCTTGGTAAAAAAAAGGACCGGAAACTCGCTTTTTTCAAGAGAGGTTCCAGTCCTTTATTTCACGACAGATTGATGACTGTTTGATGACGTCTCAGCGGCGTCAGCATTAAATAGCCACCATCTTAGTGCTTGGCCACCGCCGTGTTGAGTTTCAGGTAGTCCAGCAGAATGCGCCCGGTCTCGCTCAGATAGGCATCATCTTCTGGTTTGACCTTGTCCGGTTCCGCCGCAGCAACGTCTTCGTCTTCTTTCTTCAGCTCTTTGAGCGGTTCTTCGCCTTTGGCCTTGCGACGGATGTTTTCCATCGCCAGTTGCTTGGCTTCGATATCGGCGTGCTGGGCACGACGTTCCGCTTCATTGAGGCTGACGGTTTTTTCCGCCATCAGTTTCTGAGCCAGGGCCAGCTTGTCGCGGATGAACACGAACTCGGCATCCTTGGCTGTACGTACGTCATGCTCGGATTTGAGCTGGGTGATGTACGGCTTGAACGGATCGACCGCCGGCTTGATGGCCGCGCGGATGGTGTCCCACGGCATGGCTTCGGGCAGAGCGCTTTCCCCGATTTCCTTGGTGTCGATGATCGACGGGTAATCGATGTCAGGCAATACGCCCTGATGCTGGGTGCTCTGGCCGGAAACCCGGTAGAACTTGGCCAGGGTCAGTTTCAGTTCGCCATGGTTGAGCGGCTGGATGGTCTGAACGGTGCCTTTGCCGAAGGTCTGGCCACCGATGATCAGCGCGCGGTGATAATCCTGCATGGCGCCGGCGAAAATTTCCGAAGCCGAGGCGGACAGGCGGTTGACCAGCAACGCCATCGGCCCTTTGTAGAAGGCGCCCGGGTTTTCATCTTCCAGGACGTCGACACGGCCATCGGCATTACGCACGAGCACGGTCGGGCCCTTGTCGATGAACAGGCTGGTCAGCTCCGTGGCTTCCTGCAGGGATCCACCGCCGTTATTGCGCAGGTCGATGACCACGCCGTCGACCTTCTCTTTTTGCAGCTCGGTCAGCAGTTTCTTGACATCGCGGGTGGTGCTTTTGTAGTCCGGATCGCCAGCGCGGAACGCCTTGAAGTCCAGGTAGAAGGCCGGAATCTCGATGACGCCGAGCTTGTAGTCCTTGCCGTCCTGTTTCAGGTTGAGGACCGACTTCTTCACGGCCTGGTCTTCAAGCTTCACCGCTTCGCGGGTGATCGGCACGATCTTGCTGGTCTGGTCGTTCGGCGCATTGCTGGCGGGGATGACTTCCAGGCGCACCACGGTGCCTTTTGGCCCGCGGATCAGCTTGACCACTTCGTCCAGGCGCCAGCCCACCACGTCGACCATCTCCTTGTTGCCCTGGGCAACGCCGATGATCTTGTCCGCCGGTGCAACCTGCTTGGTCTTGTCGGCCGGGCCGGCAGGCACCAGACGCACGACTTTCACCTGGTCATTGTCGCTCTGCAACACGGCGCCGATGCCCTCGAGGGACAGGCTCATGTTGATGTCGAAGTTCTCCGCGTTATCCGGTGACAGATAATTGGTGTGCGGGTCGTAGGACATGGCGAAGGTGTTGATGTACGCCTGGAAGATATCTTCGGCGCGGGTCTGGTCCAGGCGCGCCAATTGGTTCTTGTAGCGCTTGGTCAGGGTTTCCTGGATCTGCTTGGAGTCCTTGCCGGCGATCTTCTGGCGCAGCACTTCATCCTTGACGCGTTTGCGCCACAGGTCGTCGAGTTCCGCAGTGGACTTGAGCCAAGGGGCGTCCTTGCGGTCAATCAGCAAGGTTTCCTTGGTGGTGAAGTCGATCTTGTCGACGCCTTTGTCCAGCTCGGCAAGGGCGAAGTCCAGGCGCGCCTTGACGCGGTCCAGGTAGCGCTTGTAGATGGTGAACCCGGCGTTGAGGTCGCCGCTCTTGAGGAAGTCGTCGAACTGCGTCTTCCATTTGTCGAACTCGGCGATGTCGCTGGCCATGAAGTAGCTGCGCGACGGGTCCAGCAGCTTGATGTAGCTGTCGTAGATGATCACCGAGCGCGCGTCATCGAGTGGCGGTTTGCTGTAATGATGGCGCTTGAGCAACTCGACGACATTCAGGCTGGCGATCACTTCGTCACGATCAGGCTGAAGCTTGTCCCAGCTATTGGCTGCGAACGTATTGCTCGACATCGGCATCAGGCCGATACCGATGAACAGAGCGAGGGCGGTGCTGGGGAACAGGTGCTTCATGCCGATTCGACGCAGGGACAATTGATAACGCATATTAGGCCGTCTTTGAAGTCGCCGGGTCCACGAGGGCCGGTCGCATAATGCAAAAAGCCCGGCGCTATAGCTTCGGGCTCAGTCCAGACTCACTATGGAGGCACTGTGAAAGCATTGCAAGGCGTGGAAGGTCAAGTGGCATGGGTTGAAGAGCCCAGTCCTACGTGTGATGTAGGGCAAATTCGCATTCGCGTGTCGGCTGCAGGCCTCAATCGCGCCGATTTATTACAAAAAGCGGGCCTTTATCCGCCGCCGCCGGGGGCGAGCCAGGTGCTGGGCCTGGAGTGTTCAGGGGTGATCAGCGAAGTCGGTCCGGGGTCGTCCTGGCAAGTCGGCGACCGCGTTTGCGCCTTGCTGGCCGGGGGTGGCATGGCCGAAGAGGTGGTAGTCGACGGACGGCACGTGCTGCCGGTGCCGGAAGGAATATCCCTGATCGAAGCCGCCGCATTACCTGAGGTTTACGCAACGGTCTGGCTGAATTTGTTTCAATTGGCTGCGCTCCGGCCCGGTGAGAAAGTTCTCCTGCACGCCGGAGCAAGTGGAATCGGTTCAGCCGCCATTCAGCTGTGCAAGGCATTCGGCAACCCGTGCTGGGTCAGCGTCGGCTCTGCCGAGCGCTTGGCCTACTGCGAAGCGTTGGGAGCCCAGGGTGGCGTGTTGCGAGGCGATGACCTGGAAGGCTTGAGAGACCTGGGGCCGTTCGACGTGATCCTCGATCCGGTCGGTGGCAATTACGCTGCGCTGAACCTGAAGCTGCTGGCCAGCGATGGCCGTTGGGTGCTGATCGGCCTGATGGGGGGCCGTGAGGCCAAGCTGGATCTGGCGCAGGTGCTGGCCAAACGTGTGCAATTGCTGGGTTCGACCCTGCGCAGTCGCGACGATCTGTTCAAGGCCGACCTGTTCAGCGGACTCAGCCAGCATGTGTGGCCGTTGTTTGCCGACGGTCGCCTGAGCCCGCAACTGGCGAAGACTTTCCCGATCAAGGATGCCGAAGCGGCGTTTGCCGAGTTGGCGAGCAATACGGTGGCGGGGAAGGTGGTGTTGGTGATTGATGAGAGCCTGAGCTGACAGCACAGGACCTGTGAGAATACTCACATACTTGTAGGAGCGAGCTTGCTCGCGATAGCGGTGTGTCATACAAAACTGTATTGGCTGATACACCGCAATCGCGAGCAAGCTCGCTCCTACAGGGGTACGGGGGGATCGGATTTATTTCCAGAGATGAATCGGCCAGCCAGCCTTCTCTGCATGCTCGCGCAACACCGGGTCCGGATTCACCACGTGCGGGAAATCCACCTTCAGCAGCAACGGCAAATCGTTGCGTGAGTCCGAATAGAAACTCGCGCCTTCGAGGTTTTCCTCTTCCGCGTCCAGCCATTCCAGCAAGCGAGTGATCTTGCCTTCCCGGTAGGTCAGGGTACCGGTGGTCTGGCCGGTGTAAACACCATGCGCAACCTCCAGTTCGATGCCGAGAATTTCGTCGATGCCAAGCCGTTCGGCAATCGGCCGGACCAGGTGAGTGCCCGACGCGGAGATCACCAGAATGCGGTCCTCGGCTTTGCGGTGGGCGGCGATGGCTTTGGTTGCCTCGCTGAAAATGATCGGTTCGATGACGTCTTCCACCCAGGGGCCGACCAGGTGGTCGATCTCTTCGGGGGTGCGCCCGATCATGGGCTCCAGGCTGAAGGTCATGTAGTCCTCCATGCGCAGCTTGCCGTGGCTGTAGGCGTCCATCAGTTCGTTGTTGCGACGCATGAACGACTCCGGGTCGACCCAACCCAGCCGCCCCATCTGCTCAGCCCAGAGGGTGGCGCAGTCGCCGTGGATAAGGGTTTCGTCCAAATCAAAAATTGCCAGGGCCATGGGGGGCTCTCGGTGAGAGCAGCTTCAAGCCGTGAGCTTCAAGCTGCAAGAAAGGGATCAGTTGGCCGGCAGTCTACGGCTTGCAGCTCGAAGCTTGAAGCCTGAAGCCTGAAGCTTGAAGCTTGAAGCTTGAAGCTTGAAGCTTGCAGCTGCTCTCATGCCACCTCACGCAGGGCCGTCGGATCGATGGAAAGCGACAGGCGCTGGCCATCGGGGTGCAAGTCCGTCGCCGAACGGTTGAGCACATCCACCACCAGTTCCACGCCCCGGGCCTCGACGCGATAACGAATCACGTTGCCCAGCAGACTGTGGCTGCGCACCTGGGCATCGAGTTCGCCTTCCAGGCTCAGCTCGATGGCCTCCGGGCGGATGGCGATGCGATGGTTGATCGGCCGTTGCAGCAGCTTGGTTGCGCTGTCCGCATCCAGCAGATTGTAGTTACCGATGAAGCCGGCAGCGAATACATCCACCGGCGCGGTGTACAAGGTTTCGGCGTCGCCACTTTGTACGATCTTTCCCTGATTCATCAGGAAAATCCGGTCGGACATGGTCAGCGCTTCTTCCTGGTCATGGGTAACGAAGATAGTGGTCAGGCCGAGTTCGCGCTGGATCTGACGGATCTGTTCGCGCAGATGCTTGCGAATGCGCGCATCGAGGGCCGATAGCGGCTCATCCAGCAGCAACAGACGCGGGCGTGTCACCAGTGAACGAGCCAACGCAACGCGCTGGCACTGGCCACCGGACAGTTGATGCGGGTAGCGCGAAGCGAAGTCGCCGAGCTCCACCAGTTTCAACACTTCGGCGACCCGTTTGTGGCTATCGTCGCTGTTGACCTTCTGCATGCGCAGGCCAAACGCGACGTTTTGCTCAACGGTCATGTTCGGGAACAGCGCGTAACTCTGGAACACCATGCCGATCCCGCGCTTCTGCGGGCTCAGCGGAACGATATCGACGCCATGGAGCAGGATCTTGCCGCCATCCACCGGGGTCAGCCCGGCGATGCAGCGAAGCAAGGTCGACTTACCGCAACCGGAAGGCCCCAGCAGGGTAACGAACTCGCCTTTTTGAATCTCGCAATTGATGTCACTGAACACCGTGGTGCCGGCGTAGTTCTTCTGAAGGTGTTGGACGCTGACGTAGCTCATTCGCTTTTGTCCTTGTTCAAGATGTTGGCCGCCCAGGTCAGAACCAGCACGAAAAAGAAGTAGGAAATCACCAGCGCACTGGTGAAGTGACCGCTGCTGTTGCGCATGTTGTTGAGGTAGACCTGCAGGGTCTCGTAACGGGTGCCGACGAGGATGTTGGCGAAGACGAACTCGCCGAACAGGAAGGAGAACGACAGCAGCAGCGCCACCATCAAACCCTTGCGCAGGTTGGGCAGCACCACCAGGAACGCTGCTTGCCAGGTGCTGGCGCCGAGCAGTTGTGCCGCGTCCATCAGGTCGCGCAGGCTGATCGCTTGCAGGTTGTTGGTGATTGCGCGGTACATGAAGGGCAGGGCAATGGTGAAGTAACAGCCGATCAGAATCCACGGCGTGCCGACCATTGCGAAAGGCCCGGAACCGTACAGTTGCAGCAGCCCCACTGACGACACCACCGGCGGCACCGCGAAGGGCAACAGGATCAGGATGTTCATCAGCGCATCGAGTTTCGGAAAGTGGTAATGCACCACGAACAGCAACGGCAGGATCAGGACCACCGACAGGACCAGCGCGCCGACGCACACCACCAACGATTGGCCGAAGGCGTGGAGAAAGCGCGGGTCGCTCCACAGCGCGATGTACCATTTGAGGGTAAAGCCGCTGGGCAGGATGGTCGCCGACCAACTGCTGGCGATCGAGTAGACCAGCGTGCCGGCCAGGGGCAGCAACAGAATGGCAAACAGCAAGTACACCACGACCCGGTGATAAACAGCGACGGGCCCCCGTTCAGCGCGAGACATGGTAGCTCCTCTTCAGCAGCAGCTGATGCACGATGGTCACCAGGGTCATCAACGCCACCAGCACTACGGCCAGGGCACTGGCCAGGTTAGGGTCCAGGGAAATATCACCGGACACCATCGCCGCGATGCGGATCGGCAGTACGTTGAAGTTACCGGTGGTCAGGGCGTACACCGTCGCGTAGGCGCCGAGGGCGTTGGCCAGCAGGATCACGAAGGTGCCAAGCAGTGCCGGGGTCAGCACCGGCAAGCCGATGTGCCGCCAGAACTGCCAACCGCTGGCACCGAGCAACTCGGCGGACTCTCGCCAGTCTTCGCGCAAGGCGTCAAAGGCCGGGTACAACAGCAGCACCCCCAGCGGAATCTGGAAATAGGTGTAGAGAATGATCAGCCCGGTCTTGGAATACAGGTTGAAGTCCTGGATCAGTCCGGCCTGCTTGAGCAGGATGGTGAAGCTGCCGTTGAAACCCAACAGAATGATGAATGCGAAGGCGAGGGGCACGCCGGCGAAGTTGCTGGTCATGTTGGCGAAGGCGTTGACGAAATTTCGCAGCTTCGAGTCGACCCGCCGCAGCGAGTAGGCACCGAGGACGGCAATGAAGATGCCGAATACGCTCGACCAGAAACTGATCTCCAGGCTGTACTGGATCGCCTGCAGGTAGAACTTGGAGCTGAAGATCTTGCTGAAGTTGGCCAGGCCCCAGCCGAACTCTTCCGATTCCAGGCTGTTGATCATCACCCAGGCGAGCGGAGCGATCTCGAACACGATAAAGAACAGGGTAAAAGGCACCAGGCACAGGGCCGCGAGCCACTTGCCGCGCGTCATGGCATTCACTTGAGCAGCTCCGGGCATACGGGTTTATCGTGGGGCACGCCCAGCAGTTCGCAGACCGTGCCGCAAATTTGCGTCTGTTTCGGTGTGGCGCTGGCGTCGAGGCTGAAGGCGTCACCGAAGACGAACAGCGGCACCTCGCGTTCTTCAGGCAACAGGCCATTGTGCGAGCGATCGCTGTTCATGCCGTGGTCGGCCGTCACCAGCACCTGGTAGCCGGCGTCCAGCCAGCCTTGCAGGTAGTCGGCGAGAATGATGTCGGCCGTGCGGGCACTGTTGCGGTATTGCGCGGTGTCGAGGCCGTGCTTGTGCCCGGCATCGTCGATGTTCATCGGGTGCACCAACAGGAAGTTCGGCGCATGGCGCAGGCGCAGGTTTTCCGCGTCGGCGAACAGGTGTGAATCGGGGTAGTGATCGTTCCAGTAGAAATGCCCATGCTGGATCGGCAGTTGCGGGTCGTCGGTATGACGGTCGCGCGCGGCGATGAACGGCGAGCGGTTGTACAGTTCGCTGACCCAGTGATAAGCCGCTGCCGCCGTCGTCAACCCGGCCGCGCGGGCGTAGTGGTAGATGCTGCGCTGGTTGGATAGGCGCGAGACATGGTTATGCACGATGCCACTGTCGATGGGCGGGACGCCGGTCAGGATGCATTCGTACAGGGGGCGTGACAGGGCAGGCAGTTCGCACTCCAGCTTGTAGAGCGCCGCCCGTCCTGCGCCGACGTAAGCCTGCAAATGCCCCATGGCGTGGTGTGCAACCTCGTAGTTGAGACCGTCGAGCACCACCAGGATGACGTTGTGTTTCATAGGGGCGAAAACTCCGCGGGCAGAAATTCCGAATGTGGCGCGGTCCATTGTGGGAGCGGCGGTGCGACGACTCGCCTTGCCCGCGATGGCGGCGAAACAGTCAATGCATCGGTAACTGACACAATGCCATCGCGGGCAAGCCCGCTCCCACAGGGATCCCAGTGGGAATCAGGAAGCGGGTTTTACCGCCTTACTTCATCTCAACAATGACTTCTTCGTTCCACTTCTGCGGCAGGGCCTTCGAAGTCTTTTCCCACGCGTCCGCGTCCTTGATCGGGGTGACCTTCTTGTACTGCTCGTTCGGCAGCAGCTTGGCCTGTACGTCGGCTGGCAGGGTGAGGTGCTCAGCGCGGATCGGACGTGCATTGCCCTTGGCCAGGTTGATCTGGCCGGCGTCGCTGAAAATGTATTCGCGGGTCAGCTTGGCGGCGTTGGGGTTCTTGGCGTATTTGTTGATGATGGTGGTGTAACCGGAAATCACCGAGCCGTCGGACGGGATCAGCACCACGTAATCATCCGGGTTCGCCATCTTGGCCTTGTAGCTCAGGCCGTTGAAGTCCCAGACCACCCCCACTTCGATCTCGCCCTTTTCCATGGTGGCGATGGTCGGGTTGGCCATCGACAGGCGACCCTGCTTGGCGATGTCGGCGAACAGCAACAGCGCCGGTTGCAGGTTCTTCTCGTCGCCACCGTTGGCCAGTGCGGCGGCCAATACACCGTTGGCGGCTTGGGCGGCGGTGCTCACGTCACCGATGGACACCTTGTATTTGCCGTCCTTGAGATCAGCCCACTTGGTGGGTACGTCGGAACCGTGCAGCAGTTTCTTGTTGACGATGAAGGCGATAGTCCCGGTGTAGGCAAGGGCCCAATGACCATCCTTATCCTTGGCCCAGTCGGGGACCTGTGCCCAGGTGCTTGGTTTATAGGGTTGCGTCACATTCTGCTTGACCGCAATCGGGCCAAAGGCAGCACCGACGTCCCCGATGTCAGCGCTGGCGTTGTCTTTTTCAGCGGCAAACTTGGCGATTTCCTGCGCGGAACTCATGTCGGTGTCGAGGTGCTTCAGGCCATATTGACTGGCCAGATCCGCCCAGGTGCCTTTCCAGTTTGCCCAGTCATCGGGCATGCCGACGCTGTTGACGGCGCCTTCGGCTTTCGCAGCGGCTTCCAGGGTTTTCAAATCATCAGCGGCCATGGCGGCGGTACACAGGGCAATGGTCGAGCCTAACAGTGATGCCAGGAAAAGCTTTTTCATTCCGAAGCTCCTTTGGGCGTTTTCAACGCTGCGATTGCGGTTGTGTTGGTCTAGGTCAGCAATACCTGAGCCAATCTAGGTGGGCTGGATGACATTTTGATGTCTGCCGATTTTTTTCACGTCGCAGTGCTCAGGGTTCGAGATAAGCGTAGACCATGCCAAGGGCGCCGGAATTGTGGGCCTTGGCCATCAAATTGCAGGGGGGAGGAGCGTACCGTTCGGTTGTTTTGTCATCTGCCAGTCATCAGCAGTGCCTAGGCTTCCAGGAAGTTGATAACGCCGTTTCCAACCCGGCCTCGCCCCGAAACAGTGCTGGTCTAGTCCAGATGGGTAACATTGATGCGTATTGAAGCGACGAAGGCGGTCACCGCCATCGGGCAGGTTTTGCAGGAGCAACTTGATCACGGGCTATTGGCACCCGGCAGCAAGTTGCCGGCCGAGCGCAAGCTCAGTGAGTTGTTCGGCACGACGCGGATCACCCTGCGTGAAGCTTTGTTGCAGTTGGAGGCACAAGGGCACATCTACCGCGAGGAACGTCGGGGATGGTTTGTGTCGCCGCCGCGCCTGGCCTACAACCTGATGCAGCGCAGCCACTTTCACGCGATGGTCAGCGCCCAGGGCCGGGTACCGTCCACCGAGATGATTTCGGCACGGTTGCTACCGGCGTCGGCGGCGGTGTGTGCCTGGTTACAATTGCCGGCGCTGTCGAGCGTGATCCAGATCTGTCGGGCGCGCAGGATAGATGGGCGGCTGGTGCTCTACGTCGAGCACTACCTCAACCCTCAGTATTTTCCGGGGATACTGGATTTCGATCTGAATCAGTCGATTACCGAATTGTACGCCCGTCATTACGACCTGCATTATGGTCGGGTGCGCTTCGAAATCGTCCCGACCGCGTTATCGGTGGATGCGGCGGCGGCGTTAAGGGTGTCGGTCGGCAGTCCCGGGTTGCGTATTGCCCGGGTCAATTACGATCAGCACGAGCGACTGATCGACTGTGACCTGGAGTTCTGGCGGCACGATGCGATTCACGTCAGTGTCGATGTGGTTTGAGCCTGGCCGCCGCAGACTCTCGGGTTTCGTCAACCGAATCGGTAGATGTCCATGCCGAGCGCGCCCATGGTGAAGCCCTGGTGGCTGATACTGAATGCACCTCCAGCGCCTCGCGCGAAGTACAGCGGCAACAGGTGCTCATCGCTTGGATGATTACGCACGGCGTTGGGTGCCAGCCGCCGGTAATCATGCAGCGCCGCTTCATCATTGGCCTCTAGCTTCTCGATCATCCAGTCGCGGAAGACCTTCGCCCACGGCTCGACGCTTTCCGGACCGGCATGCCAATCCAGCTCGCGCAGGTTGTGAGTGATGCTGCCAGACCCGATCAGCAGCACTCCCTGTTCGCGCAGGCTGCGCAATGCCTGGCCCACACGGGTCTGCAGGGCAGGCCCTTCGTGGGTGGGCAATGAAACCTGCACCACCGGGATGTCGGCTTGTGGATACATCAACGACAACGGAACCCAGACGCCGTGGTCGAAGGGCCGATGATTGTCGAGGCGCGCAGGCAAGCCGCTGTCATTCAGCAATCCAACCACCGAGGCCGCCAGCTTTGGCTCGCCAGGCGCCGGGTACTGCACCTCGAACAACGCACGCGGAAAACCGCCGAAGTCATGCCAGGTTTCCGGGTGGGGGTTGGCGCTGACCAGCAGCTCATTGCTTTCCCAGTGGGCGGAAACAATCACGATGGCCTTGGGTCTGGGCAATTGTGCGGCAATACGGGCGAGCGCAGGTCCACTGTCGCCGGGCTCGAGGGCCAGCATGGGGGAGCCGTGGGAAATGTACAGGCTGGGGAACATACAGGTGCTCCAAAGAGTAAGATGGCTCCATCTTCAATCAGATCATTGATCTAAATCTAATATAAGTTTTAGGGTGTTTTGATCGAATTATTCGGAGATAGGTATGCAGCCCGAGTTTTGGCACAAGCGCTGGCAGTCGAATCAGATCGGCTTCCACCTGCCGCAAGTGAACCCCTACCTTAAGCGTTTCTGGCCGCAATTGCGGCTGGAAGACGGCGCTCGGGTGTTGGTGCCGCTGTGTGGGAAAAGTCTGGATTTGTTGTGGCTGGCGCTAGAGGGGCACGAAGTCCTGGGCATCGAATTGTCGGAAAAGGCCATCGAAGACTTTTTCGAGGAACATGAGTTTGACCCGGACGTCAGTGTGCAGGGGCCCTTCAAGGTCTATCGCGCCGGGTCTATCGAGCTGTGGTGTGGTGATATTTTCGAGCTGACAGCCGGCGATGTGGCCGATTGTGCCGCGCTATACGACCGGGCGGCACTGATCGCCCTGCCGCCGGCCATGCGTGAACGATATGCCGCCCACCTCAAGCGAATTGTGCCCAAGGACGCGCTGGGACTGTTGATCACACTGGATTACGACCAGGCGCAGAAAGACGGACCGCCGTTTGCCGTGCTCGACGACGAGGTGCAGCAACTGTTCGGTTCGGCGTGGTCGCTGAAGATTCTCGAAGACCAGGATGTGCTGGAGGAGAACGGCAAGTTTGCCGAAAGTGGAGTGACGCGGCTGGAAGAGCGGGTTTACCGCCTCCAAAGTTGACCCAATCCCTGTAGGAGCGAGCTTGCTCGCGATGGTTGTCAGGGCGCCGCTGGGTGTCAGGAAGCCAGCGTTATCGTTGACCTCCATCGCGACGGTTCGACGCCTCGACATGCTCGCTCCTACAGGGACCCCGGCGTTCCTCTGGACAAAAAAAGGCCCGCATCTCTGCGGGCCTTTCGTTTTACCGGCTCTCGATCAACCGCGACGATGCAGCGCGTTGATACGCTCTTCCAGCGGCGGATGGCTCATGAACATGCGGGCCAGGCCCTGTTTGATGCCACCGTTGATACCGAATGCATTCAGGGTGTCCGGCATGTGCACCGGCAGGCCTTGTTCGGCACGCAGCCGTTGCAGGGCGCCGATCATCGCACCGGTGCCGGCCAGACGGGCGCCGGCTTCGTCGGCGCGGAATTCGCGCTTGCGCGAGAACCACATCACGATGGCGCTGGCCAGGATACCCAGGACCAGTTCGGCGAAGATGGTCGCTACGTAGTAGGCGATGCCTTGGCCTTCTTCGTTCTTGAAGATCACTTTGTCGACGAAGTTGCCGATGATCCGCGCAAAGAACATCACGAAGGTGTTCACCACGCCCTGGATCAGGGCCAGGGTAACCATGTCGCCGTTGGCAACGTGGCCGATTTCGTGGGCCAGGACGGCTTTCACTTCATCCGGTGAGAACCGCTCGAGCAAACCCTGGCTGACAGCGACCAGTGCATCGTTCTTGTTCCAGCCGGTGGCGAAGGCATTCGCCTCGTAGGCCGGGAAAATCCCCACTTCGGGCATCTTGATCCCGGCTTCGCGGGACAGTTGCTCGACCGTTTGCAGCAGCCATTGCTCATGGCGGGTGCGCGGCTGGGTGATGATCTGGGTGCTGGTGCTCATCTTCGCCATCCACTTGGAGATGAACAGCGAGAAAAGCGAACCGGCGAAACCAAAGACCGCACAGAAAATCAGCAGCTGATTGAGGTTGAGATCAACCCCGTTGGCCGCCATGAACCCGTTGAAGCCGAAGAGGCTCAGGGTGATGCTGGCAATCAGCACGACCGCCAGGTTAGTGGCCAAAAACAGCAGGATGCGCATCATGGTTGTAGAAATCTCCTTATGCTAAAGATGTAGCGTACTGCGGGGTATATAAGGTGCTGCACGGGGCTATTCAACCGGGTGACTATTTCAAACTGTGTCCTACAGCCAAAGTCTAGTTGCTTGCAGGGCATTTCCGATGGCAGCGGCAGACAGGTTTGTCAGGCAAATGCCCTCGCATATCCCTGTCAATGTTAGACGTGAGCGCGCTCGGCGCGATGGCGCAACGAGAAAACTCGTCACCGAGGACTTGGCGCAGAAGAGGTGTTGCTGAATTATTCCTCGTGCGACTTTCCGGAGAAAGCCGCACGAAGCAGCCCCTTTACTGGCGATAGGATTTCAGGAAGTTGCCGATGCGGCCGATGGCCATGTCCAGGTCATCTACACGGGGCAGGGTCACGACGCGGAAGTGGTCCGGCCATGGCCAGTTGAAGGCCGTGCCTTGCACCACCAGCAGCTTTTCCGAGAGCAGCAGGTCAAGGACGAATTTCTCGTCGTTGTGGATCGGGCAGACTTTCGGGTCGATGCGCGGGAAGGCGTACAGCGCTCCCATCGGTTTCACGCAACTGACGCCGGGAATGTCATTGAGCAGCTCCCAGGTACGGTTGCGTTGTTCCAGCAGGCGACCCGGCGGCAGTACCAGGTCATTGATACTCTGATAACCGCCCAGGGCCGTCTGGATCGCGTGCTGGCTCGGCACGTTGGCACACAGGCGCATGTTGGCCAGCATGTCGATGCCTTCGATGTAGCTCTGTGCGTGGAGCTTCGGACCGGATATGGCGATCCAGCCGGAACGGAAGCCGGCTACGCGGTAGGACTTCGACAAACCGTTGAAGGTCAGGCAGAGGAGGTCCGGCGCCAGCGACGCGGTGCAGATGTGCACGGCATCGTCGTACAGGATCTTGTCGTAGATTTCGTCGGAAAACACCACCAGGTTATGTTGGCGAGCCAGCTCCAGCATGCCCAGCAGCACTTCTTTGGAGTACACGGCGCCGGTCGGGTTGTTCGGGTTGATGATCACCAGTGCCTTGGTGTTCGGGGTAATCTTGGCCTTGATGTCGGCCAGGTCCGGCCACCAGTTGGCCTGCTCGTCACACAGGTAGTGCACCGGGTTGCCGCCCGACAGGCTGACCGCGGCGGTCCACAGCGGATAGTCCGGGGCCGGCACGAGCACTTCGTCGCCATTGTTGAGCAGCGCCTGCATCGACATCACGATCAGCTCGGAAACGCCGTTGCCCAGGTAGATGTCCTCGATGCCGACACCTTCCACCTGCTTTTGCTGGTAGTACTGCATGACCGCTTTACGGGCGCTGAACAGACCCTTGGAGTCGCTGTAGCCCTGGGCGGTGGGCAGGTTGCGGATGACGTCCTGGAGGATTTCGTCCGGCGCTTCGAAACCAAAGGGGGCCGGGTTGCCGATGTTCAGCTTGAGGATGCGATGGCCTTCCTCTTCCAGGCGTTTGGCGTGCTTGAGCACTGGGCCGCGAATGTCGTAGCAGACGTTGGCGAGCTTGTTCGATTTGCTGACCTGCATGGCGATGTGTTCCCGAAAATGAACGATCCAGGCGGCATTTGACCTACCGTACTGGGAATCCTGTGTAACCACAGGCCTGACGCTTTGAAGTGCGGATACGTTGAATACGCCTGGCCTGGGTGCCAGACTGGCGTTTGACGAGGCGCAATCATACGTGCCGCCCGATCCGTGGAAAAGGTACAGATCGGGCTTTTTCAGTTGCCGAGGTGTGATGATGGAAAAGTTGGAAAAAACGCTGGAAGAATGGCGGGCGATGCTCGATCCGGAGCAGTACAACGTTTGCCGCCTCAAGGGCACCGAACGGCCGTTCTCCGGAAAATACAACGACAGCAAGGTCGATGGCGTTTATCACTGCATCTGCTGCAATGAGGCGTTGTTCGACTCAAAGACCAAATTTGACTCTGGTTGCGGCTGGCCGAGCTTCTATGAGCCGATCGCCGACAGCGCCATGGTCGAGATCCGCGACGTCAGCCACGGCATGATCCGCACCGAAGTGGTCTGCGCCAAATGCGATGCGCATCTGGGGCACGTGTTCCCGGACGGTCCGCCGCCGACAGGCCTGCGTTACTGCATCAACTCTGTGTGCCTGGACCTGGTGCCGCGCGAATAACGAGCAGGGAACGATCCAGTGATCGCTCCTTGAATATTTAAATTGCACACAATTCAATTGCTCGCTATGTTTCAGCCTCCAACAAGAGGACCCCTCCCATGAGCGACAATCTGCTGAGCATCCCTTGCACCACCATCAAGGGTGAACAAAAGACCCTGGCGGACTTCGCCGGCAAAGCCGTGCTGGTGGTCAACACCGCCAGCAAATGCGGCTTCACCCCGCAGTACAAAGGCCTTGAGGAACTGTGGCAAACCTACAAGGACCAGGGTTTGGTGGTGCTGGGTTTTCCCTGCAACCAGTTCGGCAAACAGGAACCGGGTAACGAAGGGGCGATTTCCGAGTTCTGCGAGCTGAATTACGGAGTCAGCTTCCCCCTCTTCAAAAAGATCGAGGTCAACGGCACCGGTGCCCACCCGCTGTTCGTCCAGTTGAAAAAACGCGCACCGGGTGTGCTGGGCTCCCAAGGCATCAAGTGGAATTTCACCAAGTTCCTGATCGGCAAGGACGGCCAGTTGGTCAAGCGCTTCGCTCCGGCCACCAAGCCGCAGGATCTGAGTCGCGAGATCGAAGCCCTGCTCAAATGAACAGCTTGCCTGTCGATGCCCTGAAACTCGATAACCAGCTTTGCTTCAAGTTGTACGCCGCCTCCCGGGCGGTGATCCGCGCCTACAAGCCGATGCTCGACCAACTGGGCCTGACCTACCCGCAGTACCTGGCGATGCTGGTGCTGTGGGAATGGCAGGACGCCGTGCCGGAGCAACCGACCGTCAAGGCTCTGGGTGAGCGCCTGGCGCTTGACTCCGGGACGTTGACGCCGTTGCTCAAGCGCCTTGAACAGTTGCAGTTGGTGCAACGTCGGCGTTCGGCACGGGATGAGCGCGAGGTTCATTTGAGCCTGTCGCCTGCCGGCCAGGCATTGCGCGAACAGGTTGGGCCGCTCAAGGCCCGATTGTTGTGCGACAGCGGTGTCGATCTGGATCGGCTCAACGATTTGCGAGCGGGCCTGGATCACTTGTTGGGGCAGATCAAGGCAATTTCGTAGCCGGCATCCACAAATCCAGCAGCGTGGCCAGTTCCTCGCGGCGGAAGGGTTTGGCCAGGTAATCGTTCATGCCCGCCGCGCGGCAACGTTCACGCTCTTCGGACATGGCGTTGGCCGTCAGCGCGACAATGGGCAATTGCGGCCAGCGCCCGCTGCGACGGATTTGCCGGCTGGCTTCGTAACCATCCATCACCGGCATGTTGCAGTCCATCAAGACCAGGTCGAAATCGCCATGCTCCAGTTGATCGAGCGCTTCGCCGCCATGCGCGGCGACGATCACCTCGCAGCCGAGTTTACCCAGCATGCCCTTGGCCACCAGTTGGTTGACCGGATTGTCTTCGACCAGCAACACCCGTCCACGTCGTTGGGGTGAAAGGGTTTCGAGGCGAATATCGTTCAGGGTGTTGATCTCCGGCTGCAGGACCCGCCGCAACGTCTGATACAGCGCGTTGCGTGCCAGCGGACGCGCCTGCTGTTGAAGAGGCGCCAGGGCGCTGGCTTCTTCGCTGGGCAGGAAACTGCCGTAGGCGGTCACCAGGAGAATCGGTGCAGCGCAATGGGGGCGCAGATTGAACAGGCACTGCGGGCAATCGGTGATCACCATGTCGGGGTTGAGCCCGGTCATCGGGTCGTCGAGCGAGCGTTGCTGATAATCGAGCCCCCAGCCCGGCAGCAGGCTTTGCAGCAGTTCAGCCAGGCCGCTGTTGGCCGCCGTGATCGCAATGATTTTGCCGCGCAAGGCTGCAGGCGGCAGGGCGCGCGTGTGACAGGGCAGCGGGAGATCGGCGCAGAACTGGCTGCCGAAACCGGCTTCAGAGCTGATGGTGAGCCGCCCCTGCATCGCTTCGCAGAGGTTGTAGGTCAGCGCCAGCCCCAACCCGGTGCCGCCGAATTGACGGGTGATACCGGCACCGGCCTGGGTGAAGGGTTGGAAGATCTTCACCTGGGCATCCTGGGCGATGCCGATTCCTGTATCGCAGACTTCGATCCTCACGCCTTCTTCGTAGGTTGACAGACGCACGTCGACACGGCCAAAACGGGTGAATTTGAGCGCGTTGGACAGCAGGTTGCTGACGATCTGGCGCACCCGCGTCGGGTCGCCGAGGACCAGCGCTGGAAAGGCGGGCTCGATCAGGCAGGTCAGTTCTACACTGGGTGCAGCGTTCTGCGACAGCA
Organism: Pseudomonas sp. S2_C03; assembly: GCF_054668405.1. Classification (NCBI taxonomy): domain Bacteria; kingdom Pseudomonadati; phylum Pseudomonadota; class Gammaproteobacteria; order Pseudomonadales; family Pseudomonadaceae; genus Pseudomonas; species Pseudomonas sp. S2_C03. Next base: position 798,161 of record NZ_CP162766.1, read on the forward strand.
GGTTGGCGGTGTCCTCGATCAGTGCACCGAGGTCGAAAGGAATGTGTTCGAGTTCGAGCTGGCCGGCATCGAATTTCGACAGGTCGAGGATGTCGTTGAGCAACTCCACCAGGACTTTGCCCGAGTCGTGGGCAATGGACAGCTGTTGCTGCTGTTCGGCATTGAGCGGTCCGTCCAGGGACAGGGCGATCATTCCCAGCAAACCATTGAGGGGCGTGCGGATCTCGTGACTCATGTTGGCAAGGAATGTCGAGCGCGCTTCGGCCATGTCCAGGGCGGTGCTGCGAGCGACTTCCAGCTCCCCGTTGGACTGGCTGAGCCGGGCGTTGCTCGCCTTGAGTTCCGCCGTACGTGCAGACACGATGTTTTCCAGTTGCCCCAGATAATCGGTCAGACGGTTTTCGGCATTGCGTCGTTGCTGGATTTCGGTGGCGATGTTTTCGAACTGCTGGTTCGCAACCTTGACCAGCACACCGATCTCATCGTTCTCATGACCGCCGGGGCACTCAAGCCAGGTGGGGGTGACACTGCGCGAGTCACGGCTGCTGAGTTCGCGAATGACGCGCACCAGGGGTTTGGTCAACATGACATAGAACAACGCCAGCAGGATGCCGGTCAGCAGCAGGCTGCGGGCGAATCCATTGAGCAGGGTCACCTCGGCGCGCTTCAGGAAGCGGCTGCCGAAGGCATAGGTGTCGACATCCAGCCGCAGGGTGCCGAGAGATTCGCTCGGCAAATGGTCCAGGTAAAGACGATCTTCAAAGGTGCGATTGGCGCCAAACAGGAAGTCGCTGATCACCCGGTAGCCACTCTGGACGCCGGGGCGCTTGACGCTGGCCAGCACCGAACCGTTGTTGTCAGTCAGTTGTGCGCCGATGATCGCTGGCGAACGCAGCAGGCCCATTGTCAGTTCCTGGGCCAGTTCGGCGTCGATGTTGTAGGCAATTCGTGAGGCGGGGTTGTGGCTGATTTCCAGTAAAGACTGTATTTCCCGGTTGATGGAGGCGTCTTCGCTGGCATAATCGATGCCTATTTGCAGCAGGCTGAGCAGCGTGCCCAGAATAAAACCCACCAGCACGGTAAGCCGGGCTTGTTTGTAGGACAGCCGGTTGGTGAACTTGATATCCATGGGGTGTCGAACCACTTCCGTATCCCTTCGCTGCTCAAGCATAGTCGATCATGCATGGCTGCCGATGTTCGCGCGAGTCCTTGTTGACAAGGGATCTGCCTGGCATCGAGTGCCGTGTTTCGTCGCTGCAGCGCCATCATCACTGTGAACGTGCCCGAGGAGAAGACGTGGATTCCCGATTGAATGCTTTTCTTGAACGCGCCGATGCCGTCCTGGCCCGTATCGAACCCCTGTTGCCTGCTCCCCGTCAAGCCATCGACTGGACCCAATGTCTGGCTGCGCGCTGGCAGCGCGAAGGGCGCAGCGGTTTTTTGCTGCCGCTGCAGGTCAGCCTCGACATGCGCCTGTCCGACTTGATCGGGGTCGAGCGCCAGCTGGAGCAACTGGGGCGCAACACCCAGCAATTCATCGATGGCATGCCGGCCAACCACGCTTTGCTATGGGGTTCGCGGGGTACCGGCAAATCCTCGCTGGTACGCGCGCTGCTGGCCGAACACGCCAAGGCGGGTCTGCGCCTGATCGAGATCGAGCGCGATCACCTGGCGGATCTGCCGCGGGTAGTCGAACAGATCGCCAAATTGCCCCAGCGTTTCGTGCTGTTTTGCGATGACCTGTCGTTCGAGTCGGGCGAAGGCGATTACCGCGTCCTCAAGAGCGTGCTCGACGGTTCCCTCGAGCAGGCGCCGGACAACGTGCTGCTTTACGCCACCTCGAACCGCCGCCACCTGGTGCCGGAAAAGGAAAGCGACAACGAAAACTGGAAACGGGTCGACGGCGAACTGCATCCGAGCGAAGCCGTGGAAGACAAGATCGCGCTATCCGACCGTTTCGGCCTGTGGCTGTCGTTCTATCCATTCACCCAGGAACACTTTCTCAACGTGGTCGAGCACTGGATCGGTCAACTGGCGGACAAGGCCGGGCTGAAGTGGCAGCGTGATGAAGAGCTGGACATCCTTGCCGTGCGCTGGGCCACCGGGCGAGGCAATCGCAATGGACGTTGCGCCTATCAATTTGCCCGCTATTGGGTCGGGCTGAAGCTGTTGGAGCACAAGGCATGATTGATCTAAAACAAAGCGGCCAGGGTCTGGAGGGCTACGGCATGCTCCACGCGCAGCTGGAATCCCTGCTGGCGGATGAGCGTGATTTCATTGCCAACGCCGCGCAGTTCTCGGCGTTCTTGTTTAACCAGCTCGATGATCTGAACTGGGCCGGGTTCTACCTCAATCGCAACGAAGAACTGGTGCTTGGCCCGTTTCAGGGGCAGATCGCTTGCGTGCGAATTCCGTTCGGGCGCGGGGTGTGCGGGACCGCGGCGGCGACGTTGCAGACTCAATTGGTCGAAGACGTTCACGCCTTCCCCGGGCATATCGCCTGCGACAGTGCGTCGAACAGTGAACTGGTGGTGCCGTTGGTCAAGGACGGTCGCCTGATTGGCGTGCTGGACCTCGACAGCCCGAAGCTGGCGCGGTTTACCGCTGAGGATCAAGTCGGGATCGAACAACTGGCCGCGATTTTCCTGCGTCTGACCGACTGCTGATCACAGAAGGCCGGCCTTGATCAGCAAGGCCGGTGGGTCCACCGCATCGATCTGCTGTGGATCGAGAAATTCATCAGCGTATTGCTGATAGATGCCCGCATTGATGAACAGGCCAAACAACTGCGGGTCAATGTGGGCGTCGCGGCACATGGAGGCCATGATGCCCAGCGCCTCGCTCAATGATTTGGCTTTCTTGTAGGGGCGGTCCGCCGCCGTCAAGGCTTCGAAAATATCGGCGATTGCCATCATTCGAGCCGGCAGGCTCATTTCCCCGCGTTTCAATCGTTTGGGATAACCGGTGCCGTCCATTTTTTCGTGGTGGCCGCCGGCGATTTCCGCCACGTTGCCCAAGTGCCCGGGGAAGGGCAGGTGACTGAGCATCAGGATTGTCTGCACCATGTGATGGTTGATGACGTAACGTTCCTCTCGGGTCAGCGTGCCTCGGGTAATGCTCAGGTTGTAAAGCTCGCCCCGGTTGTACTTGTAGGGCGGCACGTCGAGCTTGAAGCCCCAGGGATTGTCCTGCGGTATCAGTTCGGCCTCGCTGCGTTCGAACAGATGTTCGGGTTTGTCCGCCAGCAGCGGTTCGTGTACTGGCAGAGTCGGCGCCGGGGTTCGCGCCTGTCGCCGGTTCTCTTCCCAGGACACGCCCAGGCGATCGTCCAGGGTACGGATCCAGGTACGTTGGGCCAGGCTGCGCAAGCGTTGCAGATCGTCGTCGGCCATCGCTTCGCCGCCGAGATTGCAACGGGCGATGAAGGCAAAATCATTGTCCAGCTCAGCGAGAGCCGCATCGCGCAGTTCGGCCAGGTGCTGCTCGTCGCCACCTTGGGCGACGGCCTGCCAGTAACTGACCCACGCATCGCGCTTGAGGACTTCGAAACGGGTGCGGATTTCGTGGATGCGATCGTTCAGGGTTTCCAGCTTGGTGGCTTTGTCGACAACGTATTCGGGGGTGGTCACTTTGCCGCAGTCATGTAGCCACGCCGCGATATGCAGCGCCTCCCACTCGTCTTCCGTGGGGTGGTAGTCGCTGAAGGCCTCTTCCTGGCTGGCTGCAGCAGCCTGCGCAAGCATCAACGCCAGCGCCGGCACCCGCTGGCAGTGCCCGCCGGTGTAGGGACTCTTGGCGTCGATCGCTCCGGCGAGCAATTGAATGAAGGCGTCCAGCAATTGCTTCTGTTTGGCTTGCAGGCGCTGACTTTCGATACTCACGGCAGCCGCTCCGGAGACTGCCTGGAGGAAGGCGATGCGATCGGGTTTGAGCTTTTCCAGGTCACTTTGATCGCCGCTGTCGGCCAGCAGCAGGACCAGCAGCCCCACGGTTTCGTTATGGCGATTGTGCAGGCGGATGCCGATCAAGTGCGCCCGGGGAGCGCCCATTTCCCGCAACACACCCTGCAGGTCGCCCGCCTGTTCGAAACCCATGTTGGTGACCACATTGTTGGCGCTCGACAACTGCTGCAGCCATGACGGGCATTGCGGGTCCCGCAGGTTGTGGCCACGAATACCGAACGCTGGCAATGCCCGGGAACTGTCGTTGATCACCAGCCCGTGAAGCTCCACGCGATCATCGTCGTTTTCCCGCAGGTAGATCAGCCCAGCCTGGGCCTGGGCGATTTTTACGGTTTCAAACAGGACACGCTCCAGCAGGGGCGCGAACCGGGTCTCGGCACTCAGGCTGTCGGTGATCTGGAAGAACCCCGCGAGCGTGTCCTTCATGCGACTCATCGAGACGCTCAACTGGTCGATTTCGAGCACCAGGGAGCGACGCGAGATGGGTTGCTTGAAGTTGAAACTGCGAATGGCATCGGCTTCATGAACCAGGGTGTGCAAGGGCCTGACCAGAATCCGGGAGATCAGCCAGCCCAATGGCAGGCACAACAGTAACGTGGCCAGGGTAATCAGCGCACCTTGCCAGCGCAGGCGGTAGGCATCGACGAGCAATTCGTCTTCCGGCACCAGCATCGCCAGTTGCAACCCTTTGGGGCCACCTTCCGTCATGTGGCTCTGGGCAACGATCCACTGGCGTCCGTCAGCCCGCAGTCGCTGGCCTGTGGCCGGGCTATGGAGCAGCGTGCCGAGAGCGGGACTCAGGTCGGCGGCTTTGTTCAGGCGGGCTGTCTGGTCATCCACGATCAACTTGCTGGTGTCCGGGTAGGCGATGGCATTGCCCTGGGCATCGAGCAGGACGATTTCGGTGCGCGGGGTCACGACATGTTTGGCCAGGGTCGCCGACAGTTCGGCCAGCGTCAGGTCGGCACCCATGACGGCATGGGCGCCGCTGCGACGGGCCAGGGTGGTGCCGACGTTGTGCGTGGAAAAAAACAGGTAGGGCTCGGTGGTGATCTGGTCGCTGGCGCGTCGGGCACTGGAGAACCAGGCACGGGTTCGCGGATCGTAGCTCTCGTCCGGGTTGTCCTCGCGACTGAGGAGGTTCAAGTCCCGATCGAAAAACAACGATTGCGAGCGGTCCTGGTCTCCAACGAGGCGCTCGATGCTCCAGACCTGATAGGCCGCAGCGTCCGGCGCCTTGAGCAGGGTCTTCAGGGCCGCTGTTCGCAGTGGCCGCACCATGAAAAAGTCGCCACTGTCGTAGCCCACGTACAGTGAGGCAAGGTTGGGGTTGTCCTTGAGCGACTGGCTGAACGGCAGGAGCAGCTTCAGGCGTTGATCGAGGTCGGTGGCCTGGGTCGCGGAGTCGTGCACCAGCAGGCTGAGCAGGTGGCGGATGGGTTCATAGGTGGCCTGCAAGTCGAGGCGCACGTCCTGCTCGATGCGCTGGAAGAGTTTTTCACTGCTGGACAGGATGATCTGCGTGGTCTGCTGGTAGTTGAAAAGGCCGAGCACCGTGCCGGTCAACATCAACAGCAGGGTGAACATCACGCTGATGTGCACATGCAGCGGGAACCGCCGTAGATGCGGACGCAGTGAGTTGGGCATTGCAGACTTCTCCATGGCGTGTGAACACACTGCTCAGCGCCCAAGCATAGTTAAGGCTGCGTCAAAATGCTTTTTTCGACCTGTGCGATTTGCTGCTGCAGCTCCTGCCCCAATTCAATCATCGCGTGCTCCAGCGCTTGGCAGCGTTGGGTGAGTTCGTGAGCTTGCAACGTCGGCTGACAAACTCGCTCGAGCGCCTCGCAGCATTCGATCAGGCGTCGGGCCTGGACGATGCGCGCCGCCCCTTTGATTTTGTGTGCAATATCAAGGAACGCCTGCGGCTCATTGCAGCCGCACAACGCCTGCAGCGCCCGTCGATCCACATCGTTACTGTTCAACAACTCGGTCAACAGGCGCAGGTCCATCGCTGGATTGCCGCCGGTCATCAAGTGCAGCCCACTCAGGCTGAACGCGGGAACAGGGTCGCGCGGCGCGATGCCGGCAACCCATTGGCTCAAGGCTGTCAGCGTCAGCGGCTTGAACAGGCAGTCGTCCATCCCGGCCTGTATGCACCGCTGCAGCTCTTCCGGTTGCGCGTTGGCGGTGAAGCCCAGGACAGTGCAGCGCGGGCGCCCGGTTTGCCGTTCATCCTCGCGAATGGCGCGAGCGAGTTCGTAGCCATTCATGATCGGCATGTTGCAATCGACAATCACCAGATCAAATCGCTGCGTTCTCCACGCCTGGAGGCCCGCTTCACCCTCTTCGGCAACACTGAAGCGGTGTCCGAGAAATTCCAGTTGCTGGCACATCAGCAAGCGGTTCGCCGGATGGTCGTCGACCACCAAAATGTCCAATGGCGCGGTACTCGTGTGTACGATTGGCTCGGCGACCGGTGATGCACGTTCGATCGGCAGCATGGGCAGCAGCAGTGAAATCTGCACCTGCGTTCCTACGCCGGGCTGACTGTCCAGTTTCAGCGTGCCACCCATCATTTCGCACAGGCTACGGCTGATCACCAGCCCCAGCCCCGCGCCACCTCTGCCTGACTGCCCGGTGGCGTCAGCCTGGGCGAAGGGCTCGAACAGTTTGCGTTGATCCCTTTCGCTGATGCCGATGCCACTGTCCTCGACCTGCAACAGCATTCGCACCTGCTCGGGTTGTGCAGTGCCGAGTAACTCCAGGTTGATCCGAACCTGACCTTGCTCGGTGAACTTGATGGCGTTGCTGACCAGATTCGACAGGATCTGCTTGAAGCGCATCGGGTCGAGCAGGACATCGTTCGCCGGATTGGCCGGGTTGAATTCCACCTGCAGTTCCAGGTTTTTCTGTCGGGCGAGCCCCTCGAAGATGCGGACGACCGACCCGACGATTTCACCCGGATTGACGCGCTCCGGGCTCAGGCTCAGACGCCCGGACTCGATCCGGGCGATGTCGAGAATGTCCCCGATCAGTTCCAGCAGATCCTTGGCCGAGTTGTACGCCACATCTATCGCCGGACGATCGGCATGATCACTCTCGATACGCTTGAGCGTCAGTTCGAGCATACCGATGACGGCATTCATCGGCGTACGGATCTCGTGGCTCATGGTCGCCAGAAAGGTGCTTTTGGCGCGGTTGGCTTCATCGGCGCGCTCTTTTGCCTGGCGCAGTTGCTCGACCAGTTGGCGTCGTTCGGTCAGTTGATGGTTCAGGGCACGCTCGGCGGCTTGGCGCTGTTTGATCTGGCGCCGCATGTAGGCGTTCCAGGCAGCGGAGATCAGCAGCAACACGCCGGCGCCGATGACGATCTGATAGAACAGCCGCTGGTAGTTGCGCCAGGTATTTTGTGACGATGCCGAGTAACCGCGCCAACGGCTGTTGATGATGCCCAGTTCTTCCGGGGCGATGCTCAGCAGCGCCTTGTTGAGAATGGCATTGAGCTCTTTTTGCATCTCGGCCGGTGGCCAGGGAGAAGGCGGCTTGTCGGGTGCCGATGGTGCTGCGGATCTGCAGGGTACGTTCGAAAAGCCTGGATGAAATGAAGTAGTTGGCGATGACCAGGGAGTTGACGGCACCTTCGGCCTTGCCGTCGGCAAGCAACTCCACCGCGCTGAATGTGTCCGGCGTTTCGATCAGCTTGATCTGCGGGTACTCGCTGCGCAGGAAATCCAGCAGCGGATGGCCTTGGGCGATGGTCAGGCGTTTGCCCTCCAGCTGTTGAAGGTTGGCCGGGCTGTCGTCGGCCTTGCGGGTCAACAGAACGAAGGAGTTTTGCAGGTAGGGGCGGGTGAAATTCAACTGCGTTTCACGTTCCGTGCTGGGAAGCAGGGCGGCGATCATTTCGGCTTTGTGGTGCCGGACTTGTTCGATCATCTCGTCATCGTTGCGGCTGCGCAGAATGTCGAAGCGCAGGCCTGTGCGCAGCCGGATCAATTCGAGGAGGTCGGCGGTCACCCCGCGAAAATTGCCATCCCTGTCGAAAAATGTCAGGGGTGCGAAGGCTTCGTTGACCACCACGCGCACTACCGGATGCTGCGTCAGCCACTGTTCTTCGGCGTCGGTAAGTTGAAGTTTCTGGTCGGTGAGCAGAATGTCGCTGCCGGCACTCCAGCGTTCGGCGATGTTCTGTCGTTCGTTGGCGGGGATGGCCGTGAGCATCGTGTTGATGATGCCGAGCAGTTCCAGGTTGTTCCTGTGTACGGCAAAGCTGAATCCGTGTGCTTCATGCTTGCCGAAGTTGGCCATGCGAATGTTGTTCAGGTAGCCCTTGTTGATCATGTAATGGGTCGAGATGGTGTCACCCAGAAAGACGTCGGCCTGGTCGAACGCCACGGCATTGATCGCGTTCTGGTAGGACGGATAGGACGTGATTATCGCCTTGGGATAGAGGCTCCTGACTTCCTCCAGAGGCAGATAGTGATACACCATGCTCAGGCGTAAGCCGGCCAGACCATCGGTCAGGGAGCGCGTTTCGCCTTCGCGGGTGACCAGTACCGGTTGGTCCACGGCATAGGGTGCGGAAAGCACGATGTCGGCATTGTGGGCTTCGAATCCGTTGGCCGTCCCCAGCAGATCCACCTCGCCTTTCTTGAGTGCCTTGATGGCTGCACCACGGGACGCGAACCGCTGGACCCTGACCGGCAAGCCCAGAGTCTTGCCAAGGATGCCCGCATAATCGGCGGTGAAACCTTCGTAATCCTTGCCACTGATGGTCAGGTCGAAAGGGGGGTAGTCCGGGGCTGACGTACCAAGGACCAGTTCGTGCCTGCTTGCGATCCATTGACGTTGTGTGGGATCGAGCTGGACCTCCAGGGGCTTGACCGTGGAACGGCTGAGCAGCGTGAAATCTTCGCTGATACCGTGCGTTGCGTGCGCGGCAGTGCTCAGGCATAAACCCGCAACCAGCAGTTTCAGACAGTTTTTTAAACGACGGGGCATCCTGAGGCTCACACTAACGCGTTACGTTTTGCCATCTCGATGAGTTCAACCAGGGATTTTGCCTTGAGCTTCTGCATGAGGCGTTTTTTATAGGTACTGACCGTTTTATTGCTCAGGAACATGCCTTTGGCAATTTCCTTGTTGGTGCGACCTTGCGCAAATAGTTGCAATACCATCAGTTCCCTGTCGTTAACCGACTTGAACAGTTCAAGTTCGGCGTATCGGGCGTCATCTCCGCGAACAGGGTTCAAGGCCTGACTGGGGAAATAGTTGTAACCTGACAAGACTGCTTTGATCGCGCTCACCAGTTCGCTCAGGTCTTCCTGCTTGCAGACATATCCCGATGCACCGGATTGCATGCAGCGAATGCCGAACAGGGTCGGGCACTGCGCGGTGAGTACCAGGGTTTTCAAGGGAGTACTCATTGCGTTGAAACGCGCAAGGACTTCAAGGCCATCGAGTTTTGGAATACTGATATCGAGAATGACCAGGTCCGGCATGCATTCACGAACCATCTGCATCGCATCGACTCCGTTATCAGATTCGCCTACGACTTTATAACCTTCGTGTTCCAGCAACATTCGGACGGCAAGGCGGATGACAGGGTGATCGTCGACAATAAAAACGGAGTTCATAATCAAGTCCCATGCGTGCTCGGATAAAGCGCGCACCTTAGCTCAGATAGTTGACGGGACGCATGAACCGACAGACCGTAAGCGGCAATATAGGAATCTTCCTACGATCGAAAAAGAATGGGACTACGGAACAACTAGGTTTTAAATGAAGACGGACGATGGATGGCGCTCACTCGGCACTTCCTCTGGAAGTTTGTAAGTGTTTATATGTATTCGAATGAAATTATCAGCGATTGTTTTAGGCGTTGCCCGAATTCAACAAGTTTCTGAATTCAGATTGTTTCAACGGTTTTATCAAATATCCCAACAAAGGTAGGCCGTGTGCATTCGCGGTTTTTTTCAGCCCATCGAGTTCCGTGCAGGTCAAACTGCTTAATATTATTGCCTGCCTTATCATTCCCTGATGACTGGCGAGTTCGACCAGATCAAGCCCGGAAAGATCAGGCAGACATTGGTCGCACAAAAGAATGTCAAATGGGTGCACGGCTGCCAGCATTTTTTGCAAGGCCTTCTGGGCACTGTCGCAAGTTGTCAGTTGAGTGAAGCCGTAACTTTCAAGTAAATACTGAGTTGCCATTAGTTGAAAGGGATGGTCTTCCACCAACAGGATACGCAAATCGTCTTTTAACCCTGGATTGCTCACGCTTGGTCTCTCACACAGCGGGGCGTCTTATTGTTTCCCAAGAATGAAAATCATTCGATCAGTTTGCTCGGCATGAGGTGTAGGGCGATTCGCAGATCGTGGTTGGCTGAATGCCCTGGGTGTAAAAGGTTGATCTGCCCTCGGACCGATCAACCCATTTGGTGTCACTGGCTCGAACGACCCGTCATCTCCAACGCCATTTCGCTGGCATAGCTGTCGGTCATGCCGGCGATGAAATCAATCATGCGCAGGAACGAGGTGTGCAACGGTCCGTCCGGATTCGGTGCGCTGTTCCCCAACAGGTCGAGGATGCGTCGGCTCTTGAAGGAGGGGGTGCGGCCATTGTGCTGTTCCAGGGCTGCGCCGCAGAACGCGTTCAGGAGTATTTCCAGCGTGGTGTACGCGCCGATTTCGTGCAGAGTCTTGCGCTTGTCCTGGAAGATTTTTTTGCGCGCCATGTCTTTCGCATTGAGCACGCAGCGCTTCGCGGGTCCGTGCATGTGCTCCACCAGATCGCCTGGCAGCATGCCGGCCAGCAACGCGTCCTGTTGTTCGACGAAGGCCCGGGCTGCGGCATTGGTCAGGTGCTCGATGGCCTTGCCCCGCAGGATCGCCAGCTTGCGTCGACGCGAGTCCAAAGGTCCGAGCTGGCGATAGGTTTCCGGCAGGTCGTCGCCCACCAGATCAAGCAGCAGGGATTCGACCTCGGCGTACTCCAGCAACTCCATTTCCAGGCCGTCTTCAAGGTCGATCAGCGCGTAGCAGATGTCATCGGCGGCCTCCATCAGATACACCAGCGGATGCCGCGCCCAGCGTTGATCCTCAAGTTGCGGCAGGCCCAGCTTGTGAGCGATCTGTTCCAGCAACGGCAGTTCGCTCTGATAACAGCCAAACTTGTGCTTCTTGTAGCCTAGAGAGTCGGCGTGTCGAGCCGTCCACGGGTATTTCAGGTAGGAGCCGAGCGTGGCGTAGGTCAGTCGGGTGCCGCCATCGAACTGGTGATACTCCAGTTGGGTGAGGACCCGGAAGCCTTGGGCATTACCTTCGAAATTGAGGAAGTCACCGCGTTCGGCTTCACTCATTGCGTCCAGCCAGCCACGGCCTGCTGCTTGCTGGAACCAGTGGCGGATCGCGTCTTCACCGGAATGGCCGAAGGGCGGATTGCCAATGTCATGAGCCAGGCAGGCCGATTGCACCACCATGCCCAGGTCGCTCGGCTCGCACCAGTCGGGCAGGGCGCCGCGGATGGTTTCACCGACGCGCATGCCCAGCGAGCGACCCACACAACTGACTTCCAGCGAGTGGGTCAAGCGCGTATGGATGTGGTCGTTGCTCGATACCGGGTGAACCTGGGTCTTGCGCCCGAGGCGGCGAAATGCACCGGAGAAAATAATGCGGTCGTGATCTTTGTGGAAAGGGCTGCGGCCGAGTTCTTCCGAGCTGTGCAGAGGTTTTCCGAGGCGTTCGCGGGTAAGCAGGGTATGCCAATCCAAGGCGGGGTATCTCCGTCAGGTGACTGAACGCCTAGCTTCCCGGTTCGTAGCGGTGCCTGCAAGCGCAACCTGCAACTACAGCCCGGCCGCATCGATATCGATGAGCAGCAACCGCTCGCCGTTGTGGAAAAACTGTCCAGCCGTCAGGCAGTACTGATTGCTGGTGGCATCGCGATAGGTGTTGGAGAGTGTCAGTCGCCGTTCATCCCAACCTTCTGCCAGCAAGTGATAAAAGTAAGGACGCCAGGACCAGTTGTGCCCCAGGTAGCGATCGTCGGCTTCCCAGCGCTGATTGCGCCACTCCAGGTTAGGTGTCAACTGCGTACCGTGACGATCGCATTGATAAAAGCGCAACAGCCAGGGAAAGGCGTCCAGTTGCGGCAGGGCGCTGAGCGGTGCGCGAGCCTGGGCCCAGGTTTGCAGAATCGCCATCAGTTCGCTGAGTTGTTGGCGCATGATCATCAGGCGGCCACGTTCAGCCAGTTTTTGTTGGACATAGCGCTGACGCAACTCGGCGAAACGCTCGACAAAGGCGTCTGAGGCAAAAAAGTCCGTCTCGGCTGCGGCGAACAAGTAACCCTGTACATAGCGCGAGCCACATTCCAGGGCAAAATTGAGTTGCGCATCGGTCTCCACGCCTTCGGCAATAATCCAGCATCCGGACTTTTCCGCCATCTGCGCCAGTGCCTTGACCACATCGCTGCTCGGGCCGCCCAGTGCCGCAGCCTGGAACAGTCGCATGTCCAGCTTGAGGATGTCCGGTTGCAAGGCCAGCACCCGATCGAGCTGCGAGTAACCAGCCCCGAAATCATCGATGGCGATACGTGCACCTGCCTGGCGATAGCGCGCCACCACCTCGGCCAGGCGTTGGATGTCGCCGCCCAGTTCGGTGATCTCGAAGACAATGCGCCGTGAATCCACACCATGCCGGCTCAATTGCTTGAGGCTCGGCAGCGCCTGGTTCGCCCGCAATCGGTTGATCCAGCGCGGTGACATGTTCAGGCTGAGAAACCAGTCATCGGGGGCTTCATGGAAGCGGCTAAGGGCATTATCGCGGATTTGGCGATCGAGCTGGCGCAGGGCAATGGCCGGCGTGCGCGGATCGGCAAACAGCGGTCCCACGGACGTCAGTCGACCATCCCGCTGACGCACCCGGCCCAGCGCCTCGACTCCGGCGATACGGCCCGTGGCGGTGTCGATGAACGGTTGAAAGCAGGCAAGCGGTTGCCCGTCTATCACGGGGCCTCCTTAGTCGACCTTGTTTTTGGATGGAACCTGATGACCAAAGAGGTCCACCGGGATAAGTCTCTGGTAAAAGAGGTTCATCCCGGTGGCTTTGCAAGAATGTAGCCAGATGGCTTCAGTGTTTGGGGGCCGAGCCCTGCAAGACCAGTTTGATCAATGGCCCCAGTGTGGTGGCCAGGCGGACTAGCCGGGTAACGCTGCTGACTCCGCCACTCTTGGCACCCTTGCCGGTAAGAAAGCCCAGCAGGGTGACGGCAGCCACGCCCCAGAGTGGGGCATGCTTGATGCCCAGGCCACTGTGCAGGTTTTGCGTCATCCCGCGGACACGGTGCAACGGTTGCAGCAGCTGCCCGGACTCCTGGCGGATTTCCTGACGATGCATTTCCATGCGCAGGCGGATCAGCGCCTTTCGCATTTCCGTGCGCGAGCTGTTGTGAGGCAGTTCAGGCAGGTTCATGGCAGCAGGCGCTCCCGGTCGTTGGCCAGTTCTTCCAGGGTGCCATGGAAGGGCGAAGACTCATCGAAAATAGCCGCTCTAAGGCGCACCGCACAAAAAATGCAGGCGAGCACATAGAACACACACAGGCCGACGATGGCGGGCAAACGATACGTATCCCAGAACAGAATCATGACCAAGGTCGACAGCCCGACCAGCAGCAGCAAGGCGAATACCAGCGCCAGGCCGGCGAACAGCAGCAGGCTGACGGTACGGGCTTTCTGTTCCTGCAATTCAATGCCGAACAATTCGACATGGCTGTGCAGCAGTCCAAGGAAGGCGGCGCCCAGGCGCCGCGATGAGGGGCCTGGGCCCGTGGCGGACGAGCCGAATTCATCGTTAGCCATAATCAGCGCCGGGTTGCCAACAGACCGAGGAGGAACCCAACGCCGGCGGCGATGCCGACCGATTGCCATGGGTTGGCCTGTACGTAGTCTTCGGTGGCGGTCACGGCGGCCTGGCCGCGTTCACGCAAGGAGTCTTCTGTCAGCTTCAAGGTTTCACGGGCGCGCAGCAGACTGTCGTGGATTTGTTGGCGCAACTCGTCAGCCTGATCGCCTGCCAGGGTGGCCGTGTGTTCCAGCAAACGTTCGGTGTCGCTGACAAGCGTCTGAAAATCGTTCATCAGGATTTCTTGAGCAGTCTTTGCCTTGATGCTGGCCATTGGTGATCTCCGTAAGTGGCTTCTGTTGCGTTCGAGTATGAGCCTTGGTCGAAGGTTCAGTACAAATCACTGGTACGTCTTTTGCTACGTCATGGTGCGCCAGGCCGCGTGTTTGCGCTGTTGCTGGGCGTGAATCAGGCGAAACCTTATCTCAAATAATGAAAACCCGCGCAAAGGTTGCCACTTTGTGCGCCAAAGCGGTTCATCCGGCTCCAAGCGTCGATCCGGGATGGTTTCACTTTGGTGCATGAGCGTTTTGCGCGAACTGCTTTGGTGCTTTTTCTAGCCTTCAGGTCTGCCCATCCATGGAAAATCTGCAAAGCGCTGTAGAGACTCTGGTCCACAGCTCCAACACACTGTTCATTCTGATTGGTGCGGTCATGGTCCTGGCCATGCACGCCGGTTTTGCCTTTCTTGAGGTCGGCACCGTTCGACAGAAGAACCAGGTCAATGCCCTGTCGAAGATTCTGAGCGACTTCGCGGTCTCCACCCTGGCCTACTTCTTTATAGGCTACTGGATTTCCTATGGCGTGACCTTTCTGCAACCGGCAGCGGTCATCAACGCCGATCACGGTTATGGGCTGGTGAAGTTTTTCTTCCTGCTGACGTTCGCGGCGGCAATCCCGGCGATCATTTCCGGTGGCATTGCCGAACGTGCCCGGTTCGTGCCGCAACTGTGCGCCACGGCATTGATCGTGGCCTTCATCTATCCCTTCTTCGAAGGCATGATCTGGAACGGCAACTATGGGTTGCAAGCCTGGTTGCTGGAGCGCTTCGGCGCCGGCTTCCATGACTTTGCCGGCTCGGTGGTGGTGCACGCCATGGGCGGCTGGCTGGCGTTGGCAGCGGTGTTGTTGCTCGGGCCGAGAAACGGGCGTTATCGCGATGGAAAACTGGTGGCGTTTGCACCCTCCAGCATTCCGTTCCTGGCCTTGGGCTCGTGGATCCTGATCGTCGGCTGGTTCGGCTTCAACGTGATGAGTGCGCAAACCTTGCAGAATGTCAGTGGTCTGGTGGCGGTCAACTCGCTGATGGCCATGGTCGGCGGCACCATGGCCGCGCTGGTCGTGGGGCGCAATGACCCCGGCTTCCTGCACAACGGCCCGCTGGCTGGGTTGGTGGCGATCTGCGCCGGTTCCGACCTGATGCATCCGGTGGGGGCGCTGTTGACGGGAGCCGTCGCCGGGGCGCTGTTTGTCTGGTGCTTCACCGCTGCCCAGGGTAAATGGCGCATCGATGATGTCCTGGGTGTCTGGCCCTTGCATGGCCTGTGCGGCGTCTGGGGTGGAATCGCCTGCGGTATCTTCGGGCAGACTGCCCTGGGTGGCTTGGGCGGGGTCAGCCTGATCAGCCAGTTGATCGGCACGACGCTGGGAGTGGTCGTGGCGTTGGTCGGTGGTTTTGCGGTGTACGGAGTGATCAAGGCGCTGCACGGGCTGCGCCTGAGCCAGGAAGAAGAGTATTACGGGGCCGACCTGTCGGTGCACAAGATCGGCGCTGTCAGCCAGGATTGAATCACGTCTCTTCATCATCCGCGCCGGGGTAAAAGTCGTGCAGGAGGCGATAGCGGTCTCGCCTCACCTGGTCGACCCGGTCCTGGACCTGCTGTCCCGGCAAGCCCAGCATGATCAGCGCATGAGAGGCGAGCATCAGGCTGGATTCGAGCAGTTCGGGCACCACTTCACTGGCGCCCGCCGCTTTCAGTTCGGTCAACTGGCTGTCGTCCCGCGTGCGCACCAGAATCGGCACATGGGTGTTGAACCGGCGTGCTTCTTTCAGAATCAGCAGGGCGATATCAGCCTGGTCGACGGCGATCACCAGTAGCCGCGCGCGCTCCAGGCCGACGGCGACCAGCAACTCGCCACGACGAGAGTCGCCATAATGCACGCAGGTTTCGCCCACGCCGGCTTCCTGGACACGCACCGGATCATTGTCCAGTGCAATGTAGGGTTGTTGCGCTTGCCGCAGAAAGCGGCCGATGGATTGGCCAACGCGACCATAACCACAAATCACCACGTGGTTACGCAGGTCTGCATTGAGCGCGCTGATTTCCTCGAGCTTGGCTTCTTCATTGGGTTTGCGGTGCAGGCGCAGGGCGATGCGCGGGGCGGCTCGCAGTAAAAGGGGCGTCAGTAGCATCGAGCAAAAGGTGGCGGCCAGCAGCAACCCGCCGATGTCAGCAGGCATCAATTGGTTTTGCTGCATCAGGGCCATCAATGCAAAGCAGAATTCGCCGCCCTGGGCCAGGGCCAGGCCGCTGCGCCAGGCGGTTTCAGCGTCACTGCCACGCCATTTGACCAGCAGCGCGACTACGCAGCCCTTGATCAGCAACAGTCCCAACGTCAGGCCGAGTATCAACAGGCCGTGGCTGGTGAACAGTTGCAAGTCGATGAGCATGCCGATACTGACGAAAAATACCCCGAGCAGGATGTCGCGGAACGGACGGATGTCGGCCTCGATTTGATGGCGATAGTGGCTTTCGCCCAGCAGCATGCCGGCAAGAAACGCACCGAGGGCCGGAGAGAGTCCGAGCAGATGCGTCAGCCATGCCGTCAGCAGTACGATCACCAGGGCCAGCAGCACAAACAGTTCTGCGGAACGAGCGGCGGCCACTTCATGGAACAGGCGCGGCAGCAGCCAGCGACTGGCCAGCAGCAGGCCGAGGAACAGCACCACGGTTTTGCCCAGTGTCACCGGCAACGCCCAATACCAGGCCTGATCGCTGCTGCCGGCGAAGACGGGCACCAGGGTCAGCAACAACACCGCCACGACGTCCTGAAACAGCAGTACCGCGATCGCATTCTGGCCGTGGCTGCTGAAAATCTCGCCGAGACTGCCCAACTCCTTGCTGACAATGGCCGTGGATGACAGCGACAGGCCGGCGCCGAGCAGCAGGGCAGGCGTCGCCGACAAGCCGAGCAGCATCAACGACCCGCCCAGCAAGAGCGCGGTGACCAGCACTTGCTGGCTGCCCAGCCGGAACACGACTTTGCGCAGCGCGAGCATTTTCGACAGGGAAAACTCCAACCCCAGTGAAAACAGCAGGAACACTACGCCCAGTTCGGCGAGGTCGGGCAGTTCTTCACTTTCATTGACCCAGTTGAATGCCGTAGGCCCGATCATCAGCCCGACGCACAGGTAACCCAGCACCGGCGGCAGGCGCAGACGCTGGAACAGGGCAATCACTACCAGGGATGAGGCGAGAATGATCAGCAGATTGGCAAACACTGGACGCTCCGGAGCAAACGCTGGCCATTGCAGCGTAGAGACAAAAAAGTCGCGAGGATCACGCAATTGATATCAGGGTCCAATGATGTGTGTCAGCCGTCGGCCCGAAATTTTTGAGTTTTTTCTTCCGCCGCCAGGTTGTCCCTATTGGGTCGACTGCACCGGCTCGCAGGCCTAGAATGGACGCCTACTTTGTCGGGTCCTGCACTCATGCCTCCTGAATGTCAGCTGTTCGGCACCTTGGGGTGTCACCTTTGTGAGCTTGCCGAAGATGAACTGATGCCCCTGGTCGAGCACGGTTTGCTGGTGGAGCTGGTCGACATCGCGGAAAACGAAGACTGGGTCGAAGATTACGGTTTGCGTATTCCGGTCCTGCGGCGCCTGGACACCGGGGCAGAACTCGATTGGCCGTTTGATGGCGATCAGGTGGTCGCCTTTCTGCGCTGAGCCGCCGTTGCTCTGAATCTTGCGTCAACATTGGCGCGGGACTCGTTATTCGGTTACTGTATGTTCATACAGTTATCCGGATTGCCCGTCCTGCTCGTCCTCCTTGCGGCCTGGACAGGTGATCCCGTGAGTCGAGGGATGAATCTTGGTCAATGTCGAACAATTGAAAAGCAGCGTTAACCTGATGTCGGTGGACGTCGTGCGTGACGCCGTCAGTGAGCTGCGCCTGGAGGGCCTGGTCACGGAAGGCAAGACGCCTTTCACCAAATTGCATTTCAATACCTGTTTTGCCGAGATCGAGGCATTGTTCCAGCGTGCAGGTTATCACCGACAACTGGATGTCGTTGGTTACCAGGGGTTGTTGTATGCGCTCTACGATCCGGTGCGCTGGGAAGCGGTGGATGTGCTGCGTTGGCTGAAGGAGTACACCGAAGCGGCAGCTGGCGCCCAGCCGATTACCGCGTGAGGATTCTTCTCTAGGCTCGACCCGGGCACTGCTGGATAATGCCGGCCTGTATTGAGGGTTAGAGCTTCTGTATGTCCACTTCATTATTCAGCGCTGCGCAGAGCCAGGCCAGTACACTCTACTTGCCCCCTGG
Organism: Pseudomonas sp. S2_C03; assembly: GCF_054668405.1. Taxonomy (NCBI): domain Bacteria; kingdom Pseudomonadati; phylum Pseudomonadota; class Gammaproteobacteria; order Pseudomonadales; family Pseudomonadaceae; genus Pseudomonas; species Pseudomonas sp. S2_C03. The sequence goes on from NZ_CP162766.1 coordinate 816,577, forward strand.
GCCGTGGCTGACGGTACTCGACTGCCTGTGTGATCACTTCAGTGCCATTGGCCGCGAGCAATGGCTGGACAGGATCGCCCGGGGGCGAGTTCTGGATGGCAATGGTGCGCCGATCGCGGTAGACCTGGCCTACAGGGAAGGTTTGCGGATTCATTATTTTCGTGAGGTTGCACACGAGAAAGTGATCCCGGTGGTTGAATCCATCCTCTATGCCGACGAGCATCTGGTGGTGGCGGACAAACCGCATTTCCTGCCTGTGACCCCGGCCGGTGAGTACGTGGAACAGACCCTGTTACGGCGTTTGATCCGTCGCCTGGATAATCCGCACCTTGTGCCTTTGCATCGTATCGACCGGCATACAGCGGGGTTGGTGCTGTTTTCCGCCAATCCGCAGAGTCGCTCCGCGTATCAGTCGTTGTTCCCGACCCGGCAAATCGAAAAGCGCTACGAGGCCATTGCCCGGGCGCTGCCGGATCTGACTTTTCCCCTAGTGCACAAAAGCCGGCTGATCGATGGCGAGCCGTTCTTTCGCATGCAGGAAGGGCCGGGCGCGTGCAACAGTGAGACGGCCGTCGAAGTCCGGGAGAAAAACGGAGATTTGTGGCGCTACGGACTTTATCCGGTGACGGGCAAGAAACATCAGTTGCGTGTGCACATGACGGCCCTGGGTGCCAGCATCTGCAACGACCCGTTTTATCCGGACGTGCTCAACGACGTCGAGGATGACTACGCCAACCCCTTGAAACTGCTCGCTCAGGGATTGCGGTTTACCGACCCGGTTTCCGGTGAGTTGCGGGAGTTCCAGAGCCTGCTCACCCTGCAATGGTGAGCAGCGTTTTCCATGCGTAAAAAAGCCCGCATGAAGCGGGCTTTTTCATATCCGATGTTCTTACAACTCTTTAACGGTACGAACCTGGTCCTTGTTGACGCGGTTCTGTTTGCCGTCCAGTTGTTCAAACTCGTAGAAGCCGGAGTCGTCGTCGTACTTGGGCGTGTCGACGGTCTGGATTTCGCGGCCGTCGTTCAAGGTGATCACGGTAGGCGAGGAGCAACCGGCCAGAGTCGCGAGGCCCAGTGCGAGCAGACAGGTGGCGAGGATCCGTTGGTTCATGAGTGTATCTCCGATGGAAATTCTTTTGGTTACTGAGCGTGAGACGTATACAACGCGCGCAAGTTCCTTGGCTAGCGTCAATCTGAAACGCCGTTATGCAAGCTCAACAGATCTGGCGTGTTGAGATTGGCCAGGCGCGGATCGTTGTCGGGGCATTGCAGGGCCGTCGCGCCGAGTTTACGCATGATGCGGCCCGGACTGCGCTCACCGTCCTGCCACGCACTCTCGAACGTATCGCGCAGGGTGACGGGAATGACGCTGAGCAAGGGTTCCCAATGTTCTCCGTGGCGCAGCATCAAGGGTTTGTCCGGGTGCTGGCTGGCAGCCTCAAGCATGTCATGCAGCAGCGCGGCGTCAATGCGCGGCACATCGCAGGGCAGGACCATCAGGTAGCGATGGTGAGCCACCTGCAAGCCTGCACGAATACCGGCCAGTGGCCCGGGAAATTCACCGTCATCGTCATGGACCAATCGGTCGGCGTAGGGCGCGTATTTGTCCAGGTTCCTGTTGCAGGAAATGATCAGGTCATCGGTCAACGGACGGGTCTTGCGTTGAAGGTGTGCGATCAGTGGTTCGCCCTGCCACTCGATCAAGCCTTTGTCCCGACCGCCCATGCGTTGGCCGCGCCCACCTGCCAGGAGCAGGATGGAGCAGGGTGGCAACGGTGAATTCGAGATCATGAGGGGTCTCCATGGGAGCGGCGGAAAAAGGGAGCGCTGTGATATAACACCGGGCTGTTTCTCCTACAACTGGATGAGCCTATGAAAGCCAAGGCTGAAGTACCTTTTGCGCCGCTCAATATCGCGGTGTTGACCGTCAGCGATACGCGTACCCTGGAAACCGACACCTCGGGCCAGGTCTTTGTCGACCGCTTGAACGCTGCTGGCCATAACCTGGCCGCCCGGGTCCTGCTTAAAGATGATCTCTACAAAATTCGCGCGCAAGTTGCCAACTGGATTGCCGACGATGTCGTACAGGTCGTGCTCATCACCGGCGGTACCGGCTTCACCGGGCGCGACAGCACACCCGAGGCGGTGAGCTGCCTGCTGGACAAACAGGTCGACGGCTTTGGTGAGCTGTTTCGCCAGATATCGGTGGCGGACATCGGCACTTCAACGGTTCAGTCACGTGCCCTGGCCGGCCTCGCCAATGGCACCCTGGTGTGCTGCCTGCCGGGTTCGACCAATGCCGTAAGGACCGGTTGGGACGGCATTCTTGCCGAACAGCTGGACTCCCGGCACCGTCCGTGTAATTTCGTGCCTCATCTGAAACAGGCGGCCCCTTGTGAATCCCGTGGGTAAGCCAGGCAAGGCCGGCAGCTTGATGGCGGTGGAGGTGGCGCAGGCGCGCTTGCTGGAGATGGCCACTGCTTCATTGATTACCGATCGAGAGCGCCTGCCCTTGGCTCAGGTGCAGGGCCGCGTGCTGGCCGATGACCTGATCTCGACGCTCGACCTGCCGCCGTGGCCCAACAGTGCAATGGACGGTTATGCCTTGCGCGCGGCTGACGGCAGTGCAGAGCCGCTGGTGGTCAGCCAGAAGATATTTGCAGGGAACGCGCCCCAGCCATTGACCCCTGGCACCTGCGCACGAATCTTCACCGGTGCGCCGGTTCCTGCTGGGGCGGACTGCGTCGAAATGCAGGAAAACGCCGAGCTGCTGGCTGATGGTCGCGTCCGGTTCACTGAGGCTTTGACATCCGGGCAGAACATTCGCCCCCAAGGCCAGGAAGCCACGGTCGGTGAGCTGATTCTGGCTGCCGGTACACGACTGGGACCGATAGAGCAGGGCCTGGCCGCCTCCCTGGGATGTGCGCAGTTGGAGGTGATTCGCAAGGTTCGCGTTGCGGTGCTTTCGACCGGTGACGAACTGGTCGAGCCTGGGCAGTCGTTGGGGCCGGGGCAGATCTACAATAGCAACCGAGTGCTGCTGTGCAGCTGGTTGCAGCGTATGGGGTGCGAGGTGGTCGACGCCGGCATTCTGCCCGACGACCTCGAGACCACTCGTACCCGACTGGGTGAGTTGAAGGATGTCGACCTGATTCTGTCTACCGGTGGCGTATCGGTGGGTGAGGCGGATTTTCTGGGCATCGCCTTGCGGGAAGAGGGCGAGCTTGCCTTGTGGAAACTTGCGATCAAACCCGGCAAACCGCTGACGTTTGGACATTTTCGTGGCGTGCCGGTGATCGGCCTGCCCGGCAACCCGGCATCGACCCTGGTGACTTTTGCTTTGTTGGCCAGGCCTTATCTGCTGCGCCGCCAGGGCGTAACCGCGCTCGAGCCCTTGAAATTCCAGGTGCCGGCCGGTTTTTCCTGGCCCAAGGCCGGAAGTCGACGCGAGTATTTGCGAGGGCGTCTGGAAAACGGCCGGGCGATCATTTACCGAAACCAGAGCTCGGGTGTGTTGCGCAGCGCCGCATGGGCTGATGGCCTGGTAGAGGTGCTGGAGGAGCGCACGCTGGTTGAAGGTGACAGCGTCGGCTTCATTCCTTTGAGTGAAGTGCTGGGCTGACGCCTGACATGAACAAACCCGGTTCAGCGAACCGGGTGTTGTTTGCGGGCTGCATTCAGTGAACAACCAGCGCCACCAGTTGATCGAACCGGGTGTTGGCGATCCATCCCAGCAGGCCCAGAACCACCGCTGTTCCGCCGGCGGCGTAGGCAAGCCTGTGCTTGATGGATTTAACGTCACCCCGAATCTCTTCCATATCTCTGCGGATGTATTTGAGGTGCGTTTCAAGCTCGACGACACGAGGCTCCATGTCAGTTTCTCCAGTGGTTTCAGCGCGGTGTTTGAGTTCGGTTTGATAGCTGGCCCGCCTTTCCGCGAGCGGTGCGGCCGGGGTGCCCGGTGACCTGGTGTCATGGCTGTGCATGGTACGTCCCTGTAGTGCTGCTGATGACTGAACAACGGTGATGACCAAGTTGTACCAATCACCCTGGCGGGTCAATTGAGCCGATTCATCACGTTTTGTAAGAAAAGATCCCGCCTTGTAGGACCTCGCCGTCGTTCGACTTGAAATAATTAATATTTTTGCGACTTTTATGCGGTGTTCGGAGGTCACATTTCTCAGACGAATCAATCATGGGAATGACCGCAATGGGCGAACGCAAGGCAATGTTGATTTTGCACGGCAAGCAGGCGCTCAACGAAGAGGTGCGATCGGCTGTTCAGGACCGACGCGCGCAAGGCTGGGAGCTGGCCGTGCGTCTGACATGGGAGGGGGGGACGCACAACGACTCGTACAGGAAGCGCTGGCGGCAGGCTACAAGCAGATCATTGCTGGCGGTGGCGACGGCACCCTGCGCGATATTGCCGAGGCCATGGCTTCGCATTCGGGACACGCCAGCCTGGTACTGATGCCGCTGGGAACCGCCAACGATTTTGCCCGTGCCGCCGGGGTGCCACTTGAGCCGGCCCTGGCATTGGACCTGCTGGATGCCGAACCCCGGGCCATTGACCTCGGTGAGGTAGGCGGCCAAATGTTCCTGAACATGGCGACGGGCGGCTTCGGCAGCCAGGTCACCGCAAATACTTCGGAGGATCTGAAGAAAGTGCTGGGTGGCGCCGCGTACCTGTTCACCGGGTTAACACGTTTCAATGAGTTGCATGCTGCCTATGGAGAACTCAACGGTCCGGATTTTCAGTGGAGTGGGGACTTGCTGGCCCTGGGCATCGGCAATGGTCGCCAGGCAGGCGGTGGCCACGAATTGTGCCCGCAGGCACTGGCGGACGATGGCCTGCTGGACATCAGCATTCTGCCGGCTCCCCAGGAAGTGGTGGGTACGTTGAAGAGCCTGCTTGCCGATGGCTTCGGGATCGATAGCCTGTTTGTCCGCGCTCGTTTGCCTTGGGTGGAAATCAAGGTCGCGGAAGGCCTTTCCATCAATCTCGATGGCGAACCGCTGGAGGGTGATAGTTTGCGCTTCGCTGCACGCCCGGCAGCCTTGCGGGTGCATTTGCCACAAGACTCTCCACTGCTGGGCAAGCCAGCAGCGGCAGCGATCAATCGTCCAGACTGATGATCTGCTCACGCACGGCGAACAGCACGAGACCCGCCACGTCGTAAATCTGCAGGCGTTTCATGATCTGCGAGCGGTGGGTTTCGACCGTCTTGATACTCAAGCCCAGGCCATTGGCGATCTCGCGGGTGGATTTGCCCCGAACGATCAACCTCAGGATTTCCAACTGGCGTGGCGTAAGATTGTGCGAATCGACGGGCTCTGGCTGGAGTTTCTGATTGCGGGTCAACGCCTGATTGATGACCGTATGAGCGATGGCGGGGCTCAGGTAACGCTCATTATTGCTCAGTGCTGTCAAGGCGTGTTCAAGCTCGGTGGCCGTGGTGTCCTTGAGCAGATAACCGTGAGCGCCAGACTCCAGTGCCTGCATGATCAAGGCAGGGTCGGTATGCATCGACAGGATCAGTACCTTGCTCAGTGGGTGCTGGCGTTTGAGATGTTGCAAGGCCTCGAGGCCACCGGTCTGCTTCATGGAAATATCCAACAGCACGATGTCCGGCAACAGGCGCTCGTACATCTCGAGCAACTGCGAGCCGTCATTGGCCTCGCCGACGACCGCATAGCCTGGAATATCCATCACCAGGGCGCGCACGCCCGCCCTGATCAGCGAGTGGTCATCCACCAGAAGTAAGTTACAAGTCAATGCATAACCTTATGGGTGCTGGCCCGTTCCAGCGCACGGGGCGCCCAGGGGAAGAGAGCTTCGATTTGAGTGCCTTTGCCCGGCTCGCTGGTCACCCGCAGGGTACCACCCAACTGGTCGATCCGCTCCGACATCCCGGCCATTCCGCGTTGCCCTTCACGGCCTGGGTCAGTGGCTGGCGAAAAACCCAGGCCATCGTCACTGATCGAGAGCCACAGGCCTTGGGGCTGGCGTTGCAGGCGCACCAGAAGATTTTTCGCGTCGGCATGGCGCAAAATATTGGTGACCGCTTCTTGAGTGATCCTGAAAGCGGCCAGCGCCATTTCTTCGGGAATGCCGGTCAAACGCGACTGGCACTCCAGGCTCCAGTTCACCGACGTGTTGGCCAACGTCTTGAGCAAGTGCTCGCGCAAGCTGGCTTCAAGACCCAGGCTGGTCAGTTGCCTGGGGTTGAGGATGGCCGATACGTCTCGCACTTTCGCCAGGGTCTCGTCCAGCGTGTCGCAGAGCAGCGAGCACTGTCCCTGGAGTTCTTCGGGCACGCGGCGCTTGAGCCATTGGCTTTGCAGCTTGGCAGCGGTGAGTAACTGGCCGATGTCGTCATGCAATTCGCGGCTCAGCCGATGCCGTTCGTTTTCCTGGACTTGCAGTAACCGCTCAGCCAGCTCCCGAGGCTCGAACTTTATGGATTTGCGCGAGAGACGCTGCTGCGCCAGTACGCAAGCCAATACCGCAATATTGACCAGCAGTAATGCCAGCGGCAGCCGAGTGGACAGGCAATAGACCGCCACGCTGCCAAGCGCCGAGGCAATACACACTAATAGCGTGAACCGGCGGGCGTTTTCTCGGGAGGGGAGCCACTTGGTCATTGACTTGAGGTTGGCATACATAGCGGATGGAGCCAATAGATGTTCGCTGCGGACAGACTGGCCATTTGGACACAATCTATGTAAGGGTCACTGTGCTATTAATTGACGTCAATTAATGGAGGACATAGTACCACTTCACATACCGTTGGTCGCGTTCGGTATATATGTCCGAATGGTCAGGAATTAGAGAGTTGGCACCTTAGTTCTACAAATGAAAACTATTTGTAGAGGGTTTAAGTGTGGCGAACTGTCGCTGCCGAATTATTCAATTGCGGCATGACTTAATTCAAGCTACCCAATAGTCTGAGATAAACCATCGAGGCGTTGGCAGGAAACTCAACTGGGCGTTATGAAAAAGAGATAAGCCTGAGCGGTTTCGAATGGGCAGGCGGGTGAAACTGGCTTTGCCCTACCTGGAAGGCAAAGGCTTCGATCAGTGAGGTCTGTTCACTCTGATCAAGACTGAGTTGACCGGTGTTCTGGTCGATCAGCTCAAGCTGCCAGGCCATCAGCGTGAAGCAGTCTTTCAGCGCTTGCAGCGCCTGCGCATGCAGGTCCACATGATGTTGCGCGTGATTGAGCAGGCCATGAATGTGCAGGGAGAATTCCGAAACGGCGCCCAGGGCGAGAGCATCCGCTTTGCTGGCCAGCTTCAGCAGGGTACTCATCATGCACTCGATGGCGTCCTTGTCGTTGCTGATCAGTTGCAAATGACTCAGGCACTCCTCGGATTTGGCCAGGAGCGTTTCTGCCTCGACGAGAAATTCGGGAAGCCGTTGGGCCCACTCTTTACGGTCGTTCGGCATACTTATCTCCACAACTTCATGTCAAGTGAGAGCGTGTCGGGTGTATGGGCGTGAGCGGCGGGCATCAGGTCGCGATCCGGCCGATAGCGCGGCAGGCAAGAGTCTCGATAGGATGGAAAACCCCTGAACTGCGGTCGCGCACGATAGCCTGACTCCGTTCATGCAATGAGAATGGCGTCACATTAATGGCTATTGGATATTGCGAATATCAGGTTGGGCCTGATTGATGCTCAGGGATTCCCTTAGGCACGGGAACCTAACGTGCGAACTGTTGTCGCGCGGCAGGAATTGAAGCAGATGAATTGAGGACGCTAGTAAAGCATGATGTTAATGTGACATCAATGCCTGAGCGGGCATTTTATAAGGGTCAAGATGCGGCAAAGACAGCCGATAACCCCCTTTAGTGAATTCATCAGAACAAGCCCAGGAGTCATTGATGGCCGGCATTCTCGACACGGTAGACCAACGCACGCAACTGGTGGGTGAGAATCGCCTGGAAATTCTCATGTTCCGACTCGCGGGGCGGCAATTGTTCGCGATCAACGTGTTCAAGGTGCAGGAAGTGTTGCAACTGCCAAAGCTGACCCTGATGCCCCAGCGCCACCCGTTCGTGTGTGGCGTGGTCAACTTGCGCGGGCAGACATTGCCGGTGATTGACCTGTCCCAGGCCATCGGCATGCGTGCGCTGGTGCCCAGCCCGACCAGTACGATCATCGTCACTGAATACAACCGTTCGGTGCAGGCATTCCTCGTCGGTGGCGTGGACCGCATCGTCAACATGAATTGGGAAGCCATCCTGCCACCGCCGACCAGTGCGGGTCGCCAGCATTACCTGACCGCCATCAGCAAGGTCGACGATCAACTGGTGGAAATCATCGATGTGGAAAAAGTCCTGGCTGAAATCGTGCCGTACAACGCCAAGGTGTCCCGCGACAAACTCGACGACCCTGTACTGGAACGCGCCCGGGGCCGCGAGGTGCTGCTGGTGGATGACTCCAACGTCGCCCTTTCGCAATTGCGCGACACCCTGGGCCAGTTGGGCGTGAAGATGCACATCGCCAGTGATGGCTTGAAGGCATTGAACATGCTCAAGGGATGGGCGGACAGTGGCGTCAACATGACCGACAAACTGCTGATGGTGTTCACCGACGCGGAAATGCCGGAAATGGACGGCTATCGCCTGACCACCGAAATTCGTAACGATCCGCGCCTGCGTGGCCTCTACGTGGTGTTGCACACGTCGTTGTCGGGGAGCTTCAACGACTCGATGGTGAAGAAGGTCGGCTGCGACAACTTCCTGTCCAAATTCCAGCCTGACAAACTGGTGGATGTGGTTCGCCAGCGCTTGATGCTCGATGCGGTGCCTGCGTGAAGTTACCCCTGTAGGAGCGAGCAAGCTCGCGATGGTCGTCAACGATAACGAGGGGTGTCAGGCAGCCAGCGTCATCGTTCAACGCCATCGCGAGCATGCTCGCTCCTACAGACACAGGTGATTTTGGTATAGGGTGACGTTTTGATCACCTCAGGGAGCTGGACATGCTGCGTTTGAGCGCGCTTTATCGTTTTCCATTGAAATCCGGCAAGGGCGAGGTCCTGGAGCAGGTCAGCCTCGACAAGTTGGGGCTCGAGGGAGATCGACGCTGGATGCTGGTGGACGAGGCCAGTGGGCGCTTCCTGACCCAGCGTGCGGTGGCGCCGATGAGCCAGTTGTCGGCGTTGTGGAATACCCATGGTGGCTTGACCCTCGCAGCCCCAGGCCATTCGCCGATCGATATCGCACTGCCTGCCAGTGACGCCGAGTTGCGTGGCGTAACGATCTGGCGCGACACCTTGCGTGTACCGGATGCCGGAGACGAGGCGGCCGCTTGGGTCAGTGAGTTCATCGGCAAACCGACTCGCCTGGTCCAAGTACCGCTGGACCGTGCGCGTACTACCCAGGCGGGCTATGGCAAGGACGACGATCAGGTGGCGTTTGCCGATGGTTTTCCATTGCTGCTGATCGGTCAGGCGTCCCTGGAAGACTTGTCCCAGAAGGTCGGGCGTCCCATGGAAATGCTGCGTTTCCGGCCGAATCTGGTGATCGAGGGCGCCGAGGCGTTTGCCGAGGATGGCTGGAAACGCATCCGTATCGGCGAGGTCGAGTTCCGAGTGGTCAAGCCATGTTCGCGTTGCATCCTGACCACTATCGATCCGCAGACCGGTGCGCGCAGCGATGACCGTGAACCCTTCGCGACCTTGCAGAAATACCGTGCCCGGGAAGAGGGGGCGATGTTTGGCCAGAACCTGGTCAACGACGGCAATGGTCGACTCGAGGTCGGCATGCCAGTGACCGTGCTGGAATAAACAAGCCTGAATGAAAAATGCCCGTATCGAAAGACACGGGCATTTTTTATGCGCTGAAAACCTGTGGGTTAACCACGGTACTCGCACAGGTAAGCGGTATCGACCGCCACTTTCAGCTGGAACTTGCTGTTGGCCGGTACGTTGAACTGGCTGCCGGCTTCGAAGGTTTCCCAGTTGCTGCTGTCAGGCAGTTTGACGGTCAGGGCGCCACTTACGACGTGCATGATTTCGCGCTGGCTGGTGCCGAATTCGTATTCGCCCGGTGCCATGACGCCGATGGTCGCCGGACCTTCAGCGGTGCCGAAAGCGATCGACTTGACGGTGCCGTCGAAGTACTCGTTGACTTTAAACATGGGCGATTCCTCGAAAAGGGCTGAAAAAGGCCGGCCAGTATGCACAAGGCCCCGGGCGGCGTCACCTCTCTAGAGGGGTAGGACCAGCGGTAACAGACGTGCTGTATTACGCGCATCCTCCAGCGCCCGATGCTGTTGACCACTGAACTGAAGCCCCGCCAGTTGCAGCGCACCGTTGAGGCCCAACGGTCGCTCCAGTCGCCTGGCTTTGGCATAGCGCTGCTTGAGATTCATGTGCGGTACACGGCTGAGCTGGCTGTCGAGTTGCAGGCGCTGCCATTCCTGTACCAGTTGCTTGCGGTCGTAGTCTCCCCAGCTGGCCCAGCCTTCCAGGCGTGCGTGATGTTGGCCGAGCCACCGTTCGAACACCGGCCAGACTTCAGTCAGCGGTTGTGCGCTGTCGATGTTGGCCTGGGTAATGTGGGTCAGCTCCCGGCAAAACGGCGTCAGCAAAGGGCGACGCAGCGGGCGCACGAACCGCTGGAAATGATCTTGTTCGCGCCCCTGTCGATCCACCAGCGTGGCGCCAATTTCGATGATTTCCATTTCCGTGACCGGCCAACCGCCTTCATCGGTGGTGGCTTCCAGATCAATGACCAGCCAATGAGGCATTGCAGGTTTCCTGATATCCGCGTGCTGATGGGCTTGAGCGTAGCCAAAGCCAGCGCATCCGCCTAGCGGCTTATTCGACCTCCAACAAAATCTGACGATTTTTGACCTGATCGCCGACCCGGACCTGCAAGCGCTTGAGCACCCCATCGATGCCTGCTTTCAGCGGATGCTCCATTTTCATGGCCTCCAGCACCACCAGCAGTTGGCCCTTGCTGACCGGACTGCCTTCCGTGACCAGCACGTCGACGATCGCCCCGTCCATGGGTGCCTTGAGCGTCCCGGAGCTGGCGCTGACCTGACTGCTGACCGGCGCCTGGGTTCGATCCACCAGGCGCAGGCTGCCGGCGCGAGAAAACAGCCAGAGTTCGCCACCTTCAAGCCGGTAGGCGCGTCGCTGGCGGATGCCGTCGATATCCAGGGTGGCCCGGTGTCCATCGCACTGGATCACGCTGACTTCGAGAGTCCGGTCGGCAACTTGAACCCGGTAGGGCTCGCCTGGCTCTGCGTTGAGTTGAACCGGCCAGTCCTGATCTTCGACACAGATGCGGTAGTGCAGTGGCACACTGGCGTTATTGCGCCAGCCAGACTGCGCGGCGGTGTGGGCTTGTGCCGAGGACTGATAGAACAATGCTGCCGCCGTCGCCAGTTCTTCGGCACCGGGGGCATAGGCATGCAGGCACGGGTGGTCGGCGAAATGGGTTGGTATGAATCCGGTACTGAACGTGCCGCTGACGAATTGCGGGTGGTCCAGAAGGCTGGCGAGCAAGCGCTGGTTGCTCGGCAGGCCCAGCAGCACGCAGTCCTGCACGGCCCGTAGTAACTTGCGCCGCGCCTCTTCACGGGTGGCTCCATGGGCGATGATCTTGCCCAGCATCGGATCGTAGAACGGGCTGACCTGCTGCCCTTCAATCAGGCCATGATCGATGCGTACGCCAACTTGCAGTGCTGGCTCCCAGCCGACGACGCGGCCGGTCTGCGGCAGGAAACCCTGGGTCGGGTCTTCGGCGTAAAGGCGCACCTCCATGGCGTGGCCGCTGAGTTGCACCTGCTCCTGGCGCAGCGGCAGTGGCAGTCCCTGGGCGACGTGCAATTGCCAGGCAACCAGGTCCAGGCCAGTGATCAGTTCGGTGACCGGATGCTCTACCTGCAACCGGGTATTCATCTCCAGGAAGTAGAACTGCCCGCGTGCGTCCAGCAGGAACTCCACGGTGCCGGCGCCTACATAGTTCACCGCCCGTCCCGCCTTGAGGGCCGCTTCGCCCATGGCCTGGCGCAGTTCGGCGGTCATGACCGGGCAGGGCGCTTCCTCGATGACCTTCTGGTGGCGGCGTTGAATCGAACAGTCACGCTCACCCAGGTAAATCAGGTTGCCGTGCTGATCGCCGAACACTTGCACCTCAACGTGGCGCGGATCGATCAGCGCCTGTTCGAGGATCAATTCATCGCTGCCAAAACCATTCAGGGCTTCGGAGCGCGCGGTGCGCACCTGCGCAAGCAGGTCGGCGGCATCGTGTACTAATCGCATGCCTCGCCCACCGCCGCCGGCACTGGCCTTGATCATCAGCGGAAAACCGATGTGGTCGGCTTCGCGGCTGAGCCTGGCATCGTCCTGCTCGGCGCCCTGGTAACCCTTGATGCAGGGGACGCCAGCCTCGATCATGGCCAGTTTCGACAGGCGTTTGCTGCCCATCAGTTCGATGGCCTCGGGGCTCGGGCCGATGAAGGTCAGGCCGGCCTGCTGGCACGCGCGGGCGAAATCGGCGTTTTCCGAGAGAAAGCCGTAGCCGGGGTGAATCGCGTCGGCACCGCTGCGGCGGGCGGCGTCGAGGATGGTCGCGATGTTCAGATAGGATTGTTGCACCGGGGCCGGGCCGATGTTGACGGCCTCGTCGGCCATTTGCACATGCAGGGCATCGGCGTCTGCGTCGCTGAACACGGCGACGGTGCGATAACCCAGGGATTGGGCGGTGCGCTGGATGCGGCAGGCGATTTCACCGCGGTTGGCGATGAGGATTTTGTTGAATCCGGGCATGGTTTTTATTCCCCTGATTTTGGCGGTGAATGTGCGGGCCTCATCGCGAGCAAGCTCGCTCCTACAGGTATTTGGAGCACCCGAAATCCCTGTAGGAGCGAGCTTGCTCGCGATGCTCTTTCAGGAAGCCCACCCCGGCTTACGTTTTTGCACGAAGGCCACGGTCCCCTCGGTCCCTTCCGCCCCGCTCACTGCTTCACTGAACCACTCGGCCGCCTGATCCAACAGCTCCTCCGAGGGCTGCGCCACACTGGCCAACAACAATTGTTTGGTCAGCGCATTCGCCCCTGGCGCGCAGCACAGCACATGGGCCAACACTTCATCGAGGCGCTCGGCCAACGCTTGCGCATCCTGCTCGACAAAGTGCACCAGGCCCATGCGATGTGCCTGAATGCCATCGAAGCGCGCTGCCGTCAGCGCCAGGCGGCGGGCCTGGGTCAAGCCGATCCGCTGGACCACGAACGGCGCTATCTGCGCAGGGATCAGGCCGAGGCTGGTTTCCGGCAGGCCGAATTGAGCCTGGTGATCGGCCATCGCCACATCGCTGACGCAAGCCAGACCAAAGCCGCCACCGAGCACAGCGCCTTGCAGAACCGTGACCACCACCTGCGGCGCATGCTGAACTTCCTGCAGCAGCGCGCCGAACGTGCGGTTCAACTCGCGGTAGGCGCTGGCGCCCTGGCCCCGGGCACCGGCCATGTCCTTGATGTCGCCACCGGCGCAGAAATGCCCGCCGGCACCGCCGATCACCAGGGCGCGAACGCCCCTGTCATCGCGCACGGCCGCCAGCACCGACCGTAGTTCGGCGACCATTTGCAAGCTCATGGCGTTGCGGCATTCCGGGCGGTTGAGGGTGATGTGCAGCACGCCGTTATGCGGCTCAAGCGACAGCGTCTGACAAACCGGCAGGGTGCTCATTTCTTTTTCCCCGGCAGGATGCCCATGAGTTTGCAGATGATCCCCAGCATGATTTCGTCAGCCCCGCCACCGATGGAAACCAGGCGCACATCGCGATAGGCTCGAGACACCGGGTTTTCCCACATGAATCCCATGCCGCCCCAGTATTGCAGGCAACTGTCGGTGACTTCGCGACCCAGGCGCCCGGCCTTGAGCTTGGCCATGGACGCCAGGCGCGTCACGTCCTGGCCTTTGATGTATTGCTCGGTGGCCTGATAGACCAGCGCGCGCAGGCATTCGATCTCGGTTTGCAGTTCGGCCAGGCGGAAGTGAATCACCTGGTTGTCGATCAGTGCGCTGCCGAACGTCTTGCGCTCCTTGCAGTACTCGATGGTGCTGTCGACGCAGTACTCCAGGCCCTTGATCATGTTCGCCGCCCCGAACAGGCGTTCCTCCTGGAATTGCAGCATCTGCATCATGAACCCTGCGCCTTCATGGCCGATGCGGTTGCGCTGCGGTACGCGCACGTTGTCGAAAAACACCTGGGCGGTTTCCGAGCTGCGCATGCCGAGCTTGTCCAGGTGCGAGCTGAGGCTGATGCCGGGGGTGTCCATCGGCACCATGATCAACGACTTGTTGATGTGGGGCTTGTCGTCGGAGGTATTGGCCAACAGGCAGATGAAGTCGGCGCTGGGCGAATTGGTGATCCACATCTTGCTGCCGTTGATCACGTAATCGTCGCCGTCCTTGCGAGCGGTGGTTTTCAAGCCGGCCACGTCGGAGCCGGCACCCACTTCCGACACGCCGATGCAACCGACCTGTTCGCCGCTGATGGCTGGCCGCAGGAACTGCTCACGCAACTCATCGGAGCCGAACCGTGCCAGTGCCGGCGTGCACATGTCGGTCTGCACGCCGATGGACATGGGGATTCCGCCACAATGAATGGTGCCGAACTCTTCGGCGGCCACGATCGAATAGCTGTAGTCGAGCCCCATGCCGCCGAATTTTTCCGGTTTGGAAATGCCGAGCAGACCAAGCTCACCCGCCTTGCGGAATATCTCGTGGATCGGAAAACGCCCGGCCTTTTCCCACGCCTCCACGTGCGGGTTGATCTCGTGATCGACGAATTGGCGGACGGTACGGCGCAGTGCTTCGTGTTCCTGGGTGAAGATCATTTTTATTGTTCTCCTCTGGCCGGTTCAGAACCGGGCTACGCCAAAACTGTTTGTTTGCAGCGGTCGCGTGTCCGCCTCATGACAGATGTCCAGCAAATAACCAAGCAGGGTGCGGGTGTCGCGGGGGTCGATCAGGCCGTCGTCCCACAGGCTGGCGCTGCCGTACAGCGCGGTGGACTGGCTGTCGAGTTTCTGCGCGGTGACCTGCTCCAGCATGTCGAGCATTTTCGGATCGGGCGTCAGTCCGTCCTTGAGCTGTTTGGCTTCGGTGACGATACGCAGCACTTTGCCGGCCTGGGCGCCGCCCATCACGGAGGTACGGCTGTTGGGCCAGGCAAAGATGAAGCGCGGATCCAGGCCGCGGCCACACATGGCGTAGTTGCCGGCGCCGTAGGAGCCACCGACGACGATGGTCAGTTTAGGCACCCGCGCGTTGGCCACGGCCTGGATCATCTTGGCGCCATGCTTGATCACGCCTTGCTGTTCCGACTCGGTGCCGACCATGAAGCCGGTGGTGTTGTGGAAGAACAGCAGGGGCGTGCGGCTCTGGTCGCACAATTGAATGAATTGCGCAGCCTTGCTGGCTCCCTTGGGTGTGATCGGGCCGTTGTTGCCAATGAAGCCGCAAGCGCGCCCCTCGATATGCAGATGACCGCAGACGGTTTGCTGATCGAACTCGCCCTTGAACTCGAGGAAGTTTGAGCCATCGGCGATCCGAGCGATGATTTCGCGCACGTCGTAGGGCTTTTTCGGGTCATCGGGAATCAGCCCGAGCAATTCGTCGATGGGGTAGCGCGGGGTTTCAAAGCGACGTTCGGGTGACCACGGCAACTGATCGTTCCATGACAGCATCCGGACAATCTCGCGAGCCTGGCGCACGGCATCGGCATCGTTCTCAGCCAGGTACTCGGCGGTGCCGGCGGTTTGCGCGTGCATCTCGGCGCCACCCAGTTCTTCATCGGTGGCGACTTCACCGGTGGCCGCCTTGAGCAATGGCGGCCCGGCGAGAAACAGCTTGGCCTTCCCACGCACCACCACGACGTAGTCCGATAAGCCCGGCTGATAGGCGCCGCCCGCCGTGGCCGAGCCGTGGACCACAGTGATCTGCGGCAAACCCATGGCGGACATCCGTGCCTGATTGGCAAAACTGCGTGCACCTTCGACGAAAATTTCCGTCGCATAATTGAGGTTGGCGCCACCGCTTTCAGCGAGGGTAATCACCGGCAGTTTGTTTTCCACGGCAATTTGTTGCAGGCGCAGGGATTTTTTCAGGCCGCTGGGGGAAATCGTCCCCCCCTTGATCGCGCTGTTGTTGGCGATGACCAGTGCCCGGGTGCCGGACACGTAGCCAATGCCCGCGATCAGGCCGCCACCCGCCGAACTGCCGTCCTTGTCGTCATGCAACTTGTAGCCGGCGAGGCTGGCCAGTTCGAGAAACGGCGCGCCAGGGTCGAGCAACAGGTTGAGGCGCTCGCGGGGCAACAACTGCCCGCGCTTGTCGAATTTCGGCTTGGCTTGGGCAGCCTTGTCCAGAAGGTTCTGTTCCAACCGGCGGATGTGTTCGACTGCGGCCAGCATGGCCGCACGGTTGTGAGCGAACGCCTCGCTCTGCGGGTCGATCTGCGACTCGATCACTGGCATGGCTTAGTCCTTGAGCACGTCGGGGAGGTAGGCGCGGTGAAAGCCGTTGTAGGATTCGCTGTTGGTCGCCTTGTGGATCGGCCATGCGCGTCCTCCCAGGCTGGCGGCACCGTCGATGCGCAAGGTGCTACCGCTGACGAAGGCGGCGGCGGGGCTGAGCAGGAACACGATCGCTGCGCTGACCTCCGATTCAGTGCCAATGCGCTTGAGCGGTACGTGTTCGCGCAGGGTCGGTATTACCGCCTTGAACGCACCTTCGTAGGTGTCCATGCCGGTGGAAGCGATCCAGCCTGGCGCCACGGCATTGACCCGCACTCCGGCGTAACCCCATTCGAACGCGGCGGTCTTGGTCAGGTTATCCATGCCTGAACGCGCCGCGCCCGAGTGCCCCATGCCGGGCATGCCGCCCCACATGTCGGCGAGCATGTTGACGATGGCGCCGCCGTGTTTACTCATCGATTGGTTGAACACTTCGCGGGCCATCAGGAATCCGCCCACCAGGTTGGTGCGCATCACCGTTTCGAAACCCTTCTGGTTGATCGCCGCCAGCGTCGACGGAAACTGGCCGCCGGCGTTGTTGACCAGGCCATGAATCGGCCCGTGTTGCCGGATCAGTTCGCTGACCAGATGCTTGACCGCTTCTTCGTCGCGGATGTCGCACGCCTGCCAATCGGCGCGACCGCCATCCTCGGCAATTTCGGCCGCCACGGTCTTGAGCTTATCGGCCTTGCGCCCCACCAGCAGCACATGAGCGCCGAGGGCCGCCAGTTCATGGGCGGTGCAGCGACCGATACCGCTGCCGCCACCGGTGACGATGATGGTTTGGCCGGCAAACAGGTCGGCTTTGAAAATTGAATCGTAGGCCACGGCGGCGGTCCTCTAGTTGAACTGATCGGCGATGTATTGCGGTACCGGAATCTGGATGTCCAGCAGTTGTTGCGCGAAAGCCTTGCCCTGCGGGTCGATGCGCAGGCTGGCCACGCCACCTCCGCCGAGGGCGTTTTCCAGGAGAAAATTGAGGCTGTGGGTCGCGGGCAGGTACCAGCGTTCGACGCGCCCGTGGACCGGATCAAGCACGTGACTCATCCAGTCGACGAGCACTGCCGGGGTCAGGGCTTCAGCGATCCATGGCAGGTAATCCGGCTCGCGGGCGATGACCCCGATGTTGCTGTGGTTGCCCTTGTCGCCGGAGCGCGCAACCGCCAGTTTGACCAGCGCCACACTGGCATCGGCTCGTCCTGAGGGTTTGGGCGCTTCGAATGGCCGGGGCAGGTCGGTGGTGGCGAGGGTGTCGAGGGCGGGCAGGGCGCAGGGGTGACGTTGACCGTCGATGTCGATCTGCAGGGTGCAGGCGCTTTTGTCGATCAGGAACGAGAACAGTCGGATCACCGGATACACCGTCGGCCGACCACCGACGATGCCTGTCAGTCCCGGCGCCATGCCGGTGGCGGCCTGGGCGATTTCCCGGGAGAAGGTGACCAGCGCCTTTTTATCCGGGTGGCGTACGGCGATTTTGATCACCACTTCGCGGCTGTCCTGGCGTTGGCCATGGGGCCCGTAAGTCGCCTCGCTGCCCAGCAGTTCGATATTGACCTCGCTGTAAGGCGCCCAACCGCGCTGGCGGAAGATGTCGCAAGTTTTGTTAATGATCGCTTCGCTGACCCGTCGCGCCTTGTCGACCGCATCGATCCCGGCGATCAGGCAACTGGCGGTGCAGCGAAAACCGTCCGGGTAGGTGGCGCTGACCTTGTACTGATCGGAAGGCGCCAGCCCCTTGGCGCCGTGCACCCGGACCGCGTTGCGGCCTTGCTGCACCAGCTTCACCTCGGTGAAATCGCAGACCACGTCGGGTAGCAGGTAAGCCTGCGGGTTGCCGATTTCGTAGAGCATCTGTTCGCCGACGGTCAGCGGAGTGACCAGGCCGCCGGAGCCTTCGGGCTTACTGACGACAAATTGGCCGTCGGCGCTGACTTCAACGATGGGGAAACCGATGTGTTCGTAATCGGGTACGTCGCGCCAGTCGGTAAAATTGCCACCGGTGCACTGCGCGCCGCATTCGATGATATGGCCGGCGAGGGCGGCCTGGGCGAGCTTGTCGTAGTCGTGCCAGGACCAGCCGAATTCATGTACCAGCGCGGCGCTGACCACGGCGCTGTCGACCACGCGACCGGTGATCACGATGTCCGCGCCAAGGTGCAGGGCTTCGACTATGCCCGGCGCACCGAGGTAGGCGTTGGTAGAAACGCATGACGCGGGCAGGGGGGCGCCGCTGAACATTTCCTCGAGCCCAAGATGGCTCAACTGCTTCAATTGCGGTTGCAGGTCATCGCCCAACAGCACGGCGATTTTCAGCGCGACGCCAGCCTTGTCGCACGCGGCTTGCAGTGCTGCAGCGCACGCCTGTGGGTTGACTCCGCCGGCATTGCTGATAACGCGAATTTTCTGTTCGGCGAGTTTTCCCAGCAGGGGGCTGAGCACTTCGATGAAGTCGCCGGCGTAGCCGGCCTGGGGATCTTTAAGCCGCGCGCCGGCCATGATCGACAGGGTGATTTCCGCCAGATAATCGAAAACCAGGTAGTCCAGGCTCCCGCCCTCCACCAATTGCGCGGCGGCAGTCGAGGTGTCGCCCCAGAACGCGCTGGCGCAACCGATGCGAACAGTTTCAGGCACAGACCTTTCCATAGTCACCTCCATCGAACGTGTATGGAGACTACCAAGCAAGCGCTTGGTTTGTAAATGGCCTTTGATATCTTATTCCCAAGCGCTTGCTTGGTTGCCTGTGCCAGCTTAAATTGCCGACGAACCCCGCTGTTTTATTGATGGACTCGACTGTAGGAGAGAACGGGTGGATGAGCAAAAAGCCCTGAAGGTCATGCGCGAACTGGTTGAGAGCAACCAGTTGACGGACCCGGAAAGTGCCCGCGGCAAACTGCTGCAAGTGGCGGCCCATCTGTTTCGCAACAAGGGATTCGAACGCACCACAGTGCGCGATCTGGCCGGTGCCGTGGGCATCCAGTCGGGGAGCATTTTTCATCACTTCAAAAGCAAGGACGAGATCCTGCGGGCAGTGATGGAAGAAACCGTTCGCTACAACACCGCCTTGATGCGCGCCGCCATTGCCGATGCCGGCAGTGTGCGTGATCGGGTGCTGGCGCTGATTCGCTGCGAGCTGCAGTCGATCATGGGCGGCAGCGGCGAGGCCATGGCGGTGCTGGTCTACGAATGGCGCTCGCTGTCGGAAGACGGGCAAGCCAAGGTGCTGGCGTTGCGCGACGTCTATGAGGAACTGTGGCTTCAAGTGCTGGGGGAGGCCAAGGACGCCGGCTTCATCCGTGGTGATGTGTTCATCACGCGGCGTTTCATGACGGGTGCGTTGTCCTGGACCACGACCTGGTTTCGCCCCGGTGGCAGCCTGAGCCTGGACCAATTGGCTGAAGAAGCCTTGATTCTGGTGTTGGCAGAGCAACAATAGTTTGCACAGGACGGCTGGAACTGGCTAAGTGATTGAAACCGCCTTGGCTTGAATGGATTGATGTTTTTTGGGAGTGGGTCGTTTGATGTCTTCGCCAACCAGGACGGCCTCACGGCTTCTGCTCGCAGCGCTTTGCGCACTTTGGATGTTGCCGTCCCCGGCTGCACAACTGGTGCGGGTCGGTGCCGCGCATTTCCCCCCGTACACCGTACGGCCGGAGTCCGGCGCCGACACCGGTCTGTTGCCGCAGTTGGTCGAGGCGCTCAACGCCTCGCAAAAGGACTACCAATTTGTGTTGGTGCCCACGTCCATCCCGCGCCGCTTCGGTGACTTCAAGCAGGGCCGGGTGGACATGGCGATTTTCGAGAACCCGGATTGGGGCTGGCAAGACATCCCGCACACCAGCGTCGACATGGGCCTCGAAGACGCCGAAATCTTCGTCGCGCAACGCCTTCCCGATCGTCAGCAGGACTATTTCGCCGAACTGGCGGGCAAGCGCCTGGCACTGTTCAGCGGTTACCACTACGAGTTTTCCAACTTCAATGCCGACCCGAAATTCCTTGCGCAACACTTCAACGCCACGCTGACCTACTCCCACGACAGTAACCTGCTGATGGTGCTGCGCGGACGCGCGGACATCGCGCTGGTGACGCGCTCGTACCTGAGCGATTACCTGTTGCGCAACGAAAAGGTCGGCGATCAGTTGCTGGTGTCCGAGCGTATCGACCAGATCTATCATCACTACGCCATTCTGCGTCCGGCGGCGCCGATCAGCGGCGAGGCATTTGCCAGGTTGCTGCAAGGTTTGCGCGACAACGGCCAGATGCTGAGGATTTTCGATCCGTACAAGATCGCGGTGGTGCCGGTTCCCGGCAATTGATCGCGCCCATCTGCTAAATTTTCCCCGCTGGCTCACGTCACCTCGTTGAACTGTCGACGATTAACGTGAGCCCGACTTATGCCCGATCTGAATGACCTGACCGCCCTGGCGCTCCCAACGGGCCAGCGCCTTGTCGCGCAAGCAGGCGAAAATCGCCTGAGCCTGAACCTGGACACGCAGCCGTTGGTCGCCTTGCACCTCAACCGTGAGCCCGACCTGCAATTGCGCGTCGAGTCGCGCTGTGACACTCAGGCCATATGGGCGGCGAGTTATTGGCTATTTGCCCGCGATCCTGGCTGCCAGCATCTGACCTGGCACCTCGATGAAGTGCCGGCCCAGGCCTTGCTCAGCGGATTGCTGGTGCCGAGCGATGCCGCCAACCAGTACCGTTGCGAGCGCACCTTGTTCTGGCAATTGCCGCAGCCCTGGCTGGGTAGCTCGCTCACCGGCAGCTATCCACAGCACAGGGTGATCAGCAGCGGCAAGCGTCATCCATTGCGGCCGGTGAAACCGCGCGGCGAAGTCTACCGCCGTTTCGACTCACGGCTGGGGGTGTGGATTTCCCTGCGAACCGTGGACATCGAGCAGGATCTTGCGCGGTTCAACCGTTGGCAGAACAGCGCGCGGGTGGCCAGTTTCTGGCAGGAAGAGGGCAGTCTCGAGCATCATCGTGAGTACCTGGGCAAGCTCGCTGCCGACCCTCACACCGTGACGCTCATTGGCTGTTTCGACGATGAGCCGTTTGGGTATTTCGAAGCCTACTGGGCGAAAGAGGATCGCATCGCGCCATTTTACGAGGCGGGCGATTATGACCGTGGCATTCACATGCTGGTTGGCGAGGAGCACCATCGCGGCCCGCACAAGGTGGCAAGCTGGCTATCGGCGTTGACGCATTATCTGTTTCTCGACGACCCGCGCACACAACGACTGGTCGCCGAGCCACGGGCCGACAACGCGAAGATGATCGGCTACATGCAGGACCAGCGTTTTTATTGCGAGAAAGAGTTCGACTTCCCGCACAAGCGTGCGGCGTTGATGGTGTTGGGGCGGGAGCGGTTTTTTACGCGGTGTAGTTTGGCTTGAAACCATGCGCTGATCTTGAGTCAGTCTTCGCGGGCAAGCCCGCTCCCACCGGGGGCTTCGGTGTTCACAGAGCCTGTGGGAGCGGGCTTGCCCGCGATGAGGTCGATGAGGTCTAGCGCCGAACAGCCGCCCGACTCCCCGACACCTTGCGGCAATGCACCAGCGCATCGCGAATCATGAAGTTCACCAGGGTCGGCGACACACCGAGTTCCTTGGCGATGTCCTTTTGCGGCACCCCGTGCAGGCGGTACATCTCGAAGGCATAGCGGGTGCGGGTCGGCAGCTCCGTCAGTGCGTCGGCGATGTTTTCCAGGGTCGAGAAATTGATGTGCGAAGTTTCCGGCGAAGCGCCTTGAATCACCACGTTCAGTCCCTCCTCTTCCGGCCCGGAATACTTCAGCTCCAATGCCTGTTTGCGGTAATGATCGATGGCCAGGTTGCGCACGATCTGGAACAGGTAGCTGAGTTGAGCCTTGATCGAGGAGGTGATCGGCGGCGCTGATTGGAGGCGGAAGAATGCGTCTTGAACCACATCTTCGGCACGCGACCGGCAGCCGGTAATGCGTGCGGCGATCTTGACCAGTATCAGTCGGTTGTCGACGAATGCCTGAAGTAGCGGTGAATCGCACGTGCTTGTCGATACTTGTTCCGTCATGGAAATCACCTTGCTGCGGATGGGGTCATGGGACGGCAGGCGGGTGCATGTGGGGCCGTCCGACATATCGAGCGACAAATTATTCTTAATGATAATGATTGTCAAATGAGAAAGAGAAACAATGCATAACGGCGGTGCAAGAGTGAGACTTGCGACACACTGCCGCACCCAGCCAGGGCGCACTTCCATGGATTGCTCCCCATTGGCGACCCAGCCCGCCGACTAATTATTTCAAGACGTCATCCGTTCTCATGGGTGAATGGCTGCGGGCGCACGCTCGCGCCGCAACCGCATTGCCAATGCCTCGCGTGGTCGGCGAAGACCGCGTCCCGCATGCCCTGTGAAGGGCGTGACGTCAGCACACCACCCCGAATTCAGGCAGGAACCCCCATGACCGACGCGTTCGAAACCCCTAGCACTCTGGTCCAAGCCCTGGCTCGCCGTGCGGCCCTGACGCCGGACCGCGTGGCCTTGCGTTTCCTCGCCGAAACCGCAGATCAGGCAGTCGTGCTCAGTTATCGCGAACTGGATCAGCGGGCCCGTACGATTGCCGGTGCGTTGCAGGCCGAAACGGATTTTGGCGATCGCGCGGTCCTGTTATTTCCGAGCGGTCCGGATTACGTCGCAGCCTTTTTCGGCTGTCTGTATGCCGGCGTGATCGCGGTGCCGGCCTATCCGCCGGAGTCGAGCAAACGCCATCACCAGGAGCGCCTGCTGTCGATCATCGACGATGCTGAACCGCGCCTGCTGTTGACCAGCGCCGGCCTGCGTGATGCTTTGCAACAGATAGAAGGTGCGCCGCCGCTGCTGTGCGTCGATACCCTCGACTGCACGCTGGCCGAACGTTGGCTTGAGCCAGTCCTGACGCACGACCACCTCGCGTTTCTGCAATACACCTCCGGTTCCACGGCGCTGCCCAAGGGCGTGCAAGTCAGTCACGGCAACCTGGTGGCCAACGAACTGTTGATTCGCCAAGGCTTCGGCATCGATGTGAACCCAGACGATGTGATCGTCAGTTGGTTGCCGCTGTACCACGACATGGGTTTGATCGGTGGCCTGTTGCAGCCTATTTTCAGCGGCGTGCCCTGCGTGTTGATGTCGCCGGCTTATTTTCTCGGCCGGCCATTGCGCTGGCTGGAAGCCATCAGCGAATACGGCGGCACCATCAGCGGTGGGCCGGATTTCGCCTATCGGCTGTGCAGTGAGCGGGTCAGCGAATCGGCGTTGGAACGTCTCGATCTGAGCAGCTGGCGGGTTGCCTATTCCGGGTCTGAACCCATTCGCCTCGACACCCTTGATCGTTTCGCCGAAAAGTTCGCCGTCGCAGGCTTCACTCCGGACTGTTTCATGGCGTCCTACGGACTGGCCGAAGCCACGTTGTTCGTCGCCGGCACGCCCCGCGGCCAGGGCATCGGCAACCTGCGGGTGGATGACCAGGCGCTGGCGCAAAACCGTGCCGAGATGGGCGAGGGCAGCGCAATCATGAGTTGCGGTTTCAGCCAGCCGGATCACGCGGTGCGGGTGGTCGACCCGGTCACGCTTGGCGAGTTGGCCCAGCAGGCGGTCGGCGAAGTCTGGGCCACCGGCCCGAGCATCGCCCATGGCTATTGGCGCAACCCCGAGGCCAGTGCCGAAACCTTTGTGCAACATCAGGGCAGGACCTGGCTGCGCACCGGCGACCTGGGCTTCTTGCATCACGGCGAGCTGTTCATCACCGGGCGCCTGAAAGACATGCTGATCGTGCGTGGACACAACCTTTACCCGCAAGACATCGAGCAGACCGTCGAGCGAGAGGTGGAAGTGGTGCGCAAGGGTCGGGTCGCGGCGTTCGCGGTGACTGTCGACGGTCAGGAAGGTATCGGTATCGCGGCGGAAATCAGCCGCAGCGTGCAGAAAATCCTGCCCCCCGAGGGGCTGATCAAAGTCATTCGCCAGGCAGTGGCCGAGGCCTATCAAGAAACACCGAGCGTGGTGGTGCTGCTCAATCCTGGCGCCTTGCCGAAAACGTCCAGCGGCAAGCTGCAACGTTCGGCCTGCCGCAGCCGCCTGGCCGACGGCAGCCTCGACAGCTATGCGCTGTTCCCAACCGCGACTGTGGCCGATCAAGAGCACCCTCAATCCGCTTGCGAGCTGCAAAGCCTGATCGGGCGCATCTGGGCCGAACAGTTGCAGGTGCCGCAGGTCAGTGCCGACGACCACTTCTTCCTGCTCGGCGGCAACTCGATTGCCGCCACCCAGGTGGTGGCGCGTTTGCGCGAAGCGCTGGGCCTGCAGTTGAACCTGAGCCTGCTGTTCGAAGCGCCAACGCTGGGTGCCTTTACCGCCGCCGTCGCACAGCAGCAACTGGACGGCGACCTGCCTCAGGGGGCAATCAGCACGTTGTCGCGCAGCGAAGCCTTGCCGCAATCGCTGGCACAAAACCGTCTGTGGATCACCTGGCAACTGGACCCGCACAGCTGCGCCTACAACATCCCCGGCGCCTTGCGGCTGCGCGGGGAACTGGATGAAGCCGCGTTGCTTGGCGGTTTCGAGCAGTTGATCGAGCGGCATGAGTCCCTGCGCACGCGTTTTTTCGAACGCGACGGCGTGGCGCTGCAACAGATCGATGCGCCGGGCGCCTTCAACCTGCAACGCATCGACATCAGCAACCTGCCCGCTGTCGAGCGTGAGGCTCGGGCGCGACAAATACGTGACGATGAAGCACAGACCCAGTTCGATCTGGAGAAGGGCCCGCTGCTGCGGGTCACCGTGGTGCGCCTTGATGAGGACGATCACCAGTTGCTGGTGACGCTGCACCACATCATCGCCGACGGCTGGTCGCTGAACATACTGATCGACGAGTTCGCGCAGTTGTACGCCGCCGCGTCCCAAGGGCAAACGGTGACGCTTGCGCCACTGCCGACCCAGTACGCCGACTATGGCAGCTGGCAGCGTCAATGGTTGGCGCAGGGCGAGAGCGAGCGGCAATTGGCGTACTGGAAAGCGCAATTGGGCGATGATCATCCGACCCTGGATCTGGCCACCGACCACCCGCACTCAGCGCAACGTCAGCACAGCGCCGCCCGGCACACGGTGAGGCTGGATGCCGGTCTCAGCACCGCCATTCGCCAGACCGCCCAGGCTCATGAGTCCACGTCGTTCATGCTGTTGCTCGCGGCGTTCCAGAGCTTGTTGCACCGCTACAGCGGTCAGCGTGACATCCGCGTCGGCGTGCCCAATGCGAACCGTCCGCGCCTGGAAACCCAGGGCCTGATAGGGTTCTTCATCAACACCCAGGTACTGCGCGCCGAGCTGGATTCGCGCTTGCCATTCCTGACGCTGCTGGCGCAAACCCGCGTTGCGACACTGGGCGCGCAAGCACATCAGGACTTGCCGTTCGAGCAACTGCTCGAAGCGTTTCCCCAGGCTCGCGAACAGGGCCTGTTCCAGGTGATGTTCAACCACCAGCAACGGGACTTGAGTGCCCTGCGACGCCTGCCTGGACTGCTTGCCGAAGAGCTGCCGTGGCACAGCCGCGAAGCCAAGTTCGACCTGCAACTGCACAGCGAAGAAGACCGCAACGGCCGATTGAGGCTGTCCTTCGACTACGCCAGCGAGCTGTTCGACGCTTCGACCATCGAGCGCCTGGCCGAGCATTACTGCAACCTGCTGCGCTCTGTCTGCGCGCAACCGCAGACAGCCGTCGGCGACCTGCAAATGCTGGCGTCCAGTGAACTGGAGCAACAAGCCCGCTGGAACATTTCGCCCTGCGCGCCCGCCAACCAATGGCTGCCGGAGCTGCTGACCGAACAGGCGCGCCAGACGCCCCAGCGCACCGCATTGGTGTGGGAGGGTGGCAGCCTGGATTTCGCCGAACTCCACACCCAGGCCAACCGTTTGGCGCATTACCTGCGCGACAAAGGCGTGGGGCCGGACGTCTGCGTGGCCATCGCCGCCGAGCGTTCGCCACAACTCCTGATCGGCCTGCTGGCCATCATCAAGGCCGGCGGGGCCTATGTGCCGCTGGACCCGGATTACCCTGCCGAACGGCTGGCCTACATCCTGCGTGACAGCGGGGCGGAACTGCTGCTGACGCAAACCCCGTTGCTCGACAGGCTGCCAGCCGCCGACGATGTCAGCGTGATCGCCATGGACGCGCTCCACCTGGAAACCTGGCCGAGCCAGGCGCCGGGCCTGCGTTTGCACGGCGACAACCTGGCGTACGTGATCTATACCTCCGGCTCCACCGGGCAGCCCAAGGGCGTCGGCAACACCCACGCCGCCCTGGCCGAGCGCCTGCAATGGATGCAGAAAACCTACCGCCTCGACGACAGCGACGTGTTGATGCAAAAGGCGCCGATCAGTTTCGACGTGTCGGTCTGGGAGTGCTTCTGGCCGCTGATCACGGGCGCACGGCTGTTGATTGCCGGTCCCGGCGAGCACCGCGATCCCCATCGTATCGCCGAACTGGTCCGGCAATTTGGCGTGACCACGCTGCACTTCGTGCCGCCGCTGCTGGCGTTGTTCATCGAGGAACCGCTCAGTGGCCGATGCTCGAGCCTGCGACGGGTGTTCTCCGGCGGCGAGGCCTTGTCGGCGCAATTGCGCAACCGGGTGCTGGAACACTTGCCGACGGTGCAACTGCACAACCGCTACGGTCCGACCGAAACCGCGATCAACGTGACTCACTGGCATTGCACCGCCGCCGATGACGAGCGTTCGCCGATTGGCCGGCCGTTGGGCAACGTGATTTGCCGTATTTTGGACAGCGACCTCAATCCTCTGCCGGCCGGCGTGCCGGGAGAACTGTGTATCGGTGGCCTCGGCCTGGCGCGCGGGTATCTCGGGCGCCCGGGGCTGACGGCCGAACGCTTTGTCGTCGATCCGTGGGGCGAGCAGGGCGCTCGCCTGTACCGCACCGGCGACCGCGCACGCTGGACGGGCGACGGTGTGATCGAATACCTCGGTCGGCTCGATCAACAGGTCAAGCTGCGCGGTTTTCGCGTCGAGCCGGAAGAAATCCAGGCGCGTTTGTTGGCGCAGGAAGGCGTCGCGCAAGCGGTGGTGCTGGTGCGTGACACCGCTGCGGGCGCCCAACTGGTCGGCTATTACACCGCCACTGAAACCGGTGAGGCCGAAGACGCGCAAAACACCCGCCTGAAAACCGCGCTGGCGGCCGAGCTGCCGCCATACATGGTGCCGGCGCAGCTCATGCGGTTACAGGAAATGCCCCTGGGCCCCAGCGGCAAGCTCGACCGTCGCGCGTTGCCCGAACCTGCCTGGCAGGTCGTCGAGCATATTGAACCGGTGACGGCGCTGGAGCAGCAGATCGCCGGAATCTGGCGCGAAGTCCTGGGGCTGGCGCAAGTGGGGCTGCGTGATGACTTCTTCGCCCTTGGGGGCCACTCGCTGCTGGCCACGCAAATCATCTCGCGCACTCGTCAGGCGTGCGACGTCGAGCTGGCGTTGCGTTCGCTCTTTGAAAACGGTGAACTGGGCGCCTTTGCCGAACAGGTCCGCCTGATTCAGGCCAGCGGCCGGACCAACCAGCAACCGCCGATCGAGAAGGTCGATCGCAGCCAGCCAGTGCCACTGTCCTATTCCCAGCAGCGCATGTGGTTCCTCTGGCAGATGGAACCGGACAGCCCGGCCTACAACGTCGGCGGCATGGCCCGCCTGCGCGGGGTGCTGGATGTCGGACGCTTCGAGACGGCGTTGCAGGCGCTGATCCTGCGTCATGAAACCTTGCGCACCACGTTCCCGAGCGTCGATGGCGTGGCGCAGCAACGGGTGCATGCAGACATCGGCGTGCGCATGGACTGGCAGGACTTCTCTGCGCTGGGTGATGACCTGCGTGAACAGCGGGTGAAGACCTTCGCCGATAGCGAAGCGCATCGCCCCTTCAACCTGGAAACCGGGCCGCTGCTGCGGGCCTGCTTGGTCAAGAGCGCGGAGCAGGAGCACTACCTGGTGCTGACCCTGCACCACATCGTCACCGAAGGCTGGGCGATGGACATTTTCGCCCGCGAACTCAGCGTGCTGTACGAAGCGTTCGTCGATGACCGCGAGTCGCCGCTGGCGCCGTTGCCGGTGCAATACCTGGATTACAGCGTGTGGCAGCGCCAGTGGCTGGAATCCGGCGAGCGCCAGCGCCAGCTCGATTACTGGACCGCGCAACTGGGCCGTGAACACCCGCTGCTGGAACTGCCGGCCGACCGTCCGCGTCCGCCGGTGCAAAGCCATCAGGGCGAGTTGTTCCGGTTTGACCTCAGCGATGACCTCGCCGCAAGGGTCCGGGCATTCAACGCCAACAATGGCCTGACCCTGTTCATGACCATGACCGCCACGCTGGCGGCACTGCTTTACCGGTACAGCGGGCAGACCGACCTGCGCATCGGTGCGCCGGTGGCCAACCGCATCCGTCCGGAAAGCGAAGGTCTGATCGGTGCCTTCCTCAACACCCAGGTGCTGCGTTGCCAGATCGATGGGCAGATGCCGGTCCTTGAGCTGCTGGAGCAGGTGCGGCACACCGTCATCGAAGGACAGTCCCATCAGGATCTGCCGTTCGACCATTTGGTGGAGGCCTTGCAGCCACCACGCAGCGCCGCCTACAACCCGCTGTTCCAGGTGATGTGCAACGTGCAGCGCTGGGAGTTCCAGCAAAGCCGCATGCTCGATGGCATGACGGTCGAATACCTGGCCAACGATGCACGGGCAACCAAGTTCGACCTCAACCTGGAAGTCACCGACCTCGATCATCGCCTGGGCTGCTGCCTGACCTACAGCACTGACCTGTTCGACGAGCCGCGCATTGCGCGCATGGCCGCACATTGGCGCAATCTGCTGGAGGCGTTGATCGCCGATCCGCAGCAGCGCCTGAGTGAGCTGCCAATGCTGCAAGCCGTCGAGCAACAGCAGCTGTTCGACAGCCTGGGCGTCGAATCGGGCGAACATCGCCTTGACCAGTGCATTCATCTGCTGTTCGCTGAGCAGGCGTTGCGGCGCAACGAGGCGCCGGCCCTGACCTTCGCCGGACAGACCCTGAGCTATGCCGAGCTCGACAGCCGTGCCAATCGCCTCGCCTGGATGCTGCGTGAGCGCGGCGTCGGCCCGCAGGTGCGTGTCGGCCTGGCGCTGGAGCGTTCCCTGGAGATGGTGATCGGGCTGTTGGCGATCCTCAAGGCAGGTGGTGCCTATGTGCCGCTCGATCCGGAATACCCGCTCGACCGCCTGCATTACATGATCGAAGACAGCGGGGTCGGCTTGTTGCTCAGCGATGCGGCGATGTTTGCGGCCCTCGGCGAGCTGCCACCGGGCATCGCCCGTTGGTGCCTTGAGGAAGATGCTGAGCAATTGGTCGATTACCCGGCTACCGAACTGCCGTCGCTGACTCTGCCACAACATCATGCCTATCTGATCTACACCTCAGGCTCCACCGGCAAACCCAAAGGCGTGTTGGTGTCCCACGGTGAAATCGCCATGCATTGCCGTGCGGTCATCGAGCGCTTTGGCATGCGAGCGGACGATTGCGAGCTGCACTTTTATTCGATCAATTTCGACGCCGCGACCGAGCGACTGCTGGTGCCGCTGCTGAGCGGTGCGCAAGTGGTCCTGCGCGCCCAGGGCCAGTGGGATGCCGAAGAAATCTGCGGGCTGATCCGTCGCCATAACGTGAACATCCTCGGCTTCACACCAAGCTACGGCAGCCAGCTGGCACAGTGGCTGGCCACCCAGAGTGAAACCCTGCCGGTGCGCATGTGCATTACCGGCGGTGAAGCCCTGACCGGCGAACATTTGCAGCGCATTCGCGCAGCCTTCAATCCGAGCCTGTTCTTCAACGCCTACGGCCCGACCGAAACCGTGGTCATGCCGTTGGCCTGCCTGGCGCCGCCCGTGCTGGAAGAGGGGCTGGGCAGCGTACCGATCGGCAGCGTGATCGGTGACCGCGTGGCGTACATACTCGACGCCGACCTGGCGCTCGTGCCGCAAGGCGCGACCGGCGAGCTGTATGTCGGTGGCGCGGGCCTGGCCCAGGGTTATCACGAGCGTCCGGGCTTCACTGCGGAGCGTTTCGTCGCCAACCCCTTTGCCGGCGGGCGCATGTACCGCACCGGCGATCTGGTGCGCCAGCGCGCCGACGGCCTGGTGGAGTACTTGGGGCGTATCGACCATCAAGTGAAGATTCGCGGCTTCCGTATCGAACTCGGGGAGATCGAAACTCGCCTGCTGGACCACGAAGCGATTCGCGAAGCAGTGGCGCTGGCGCTGGACGCCCCGAGCGGCAAGCAACTGGTCGGCTATCTGGCGACCGACATCGCCGAGCAGGGCGAAGTGCAACAGGCGGCCCTGCTCGAGGCGTTGAAGAACCACCTCAAGGCGCAGTTGCCGGAATACATGGTGCCGGCGCACCTGATCCTGCTGGCGGGCATGCCACTGACCGCCAACGGCAAGCTCGACCGCCGCGCGCTGCCGGCACCGGACCTGGAGCTGAATCGCCGACACTACGTAGCGCCGAGCAACGCACTGGAACTGACCCTGGCGCAGATCTGGTGCGAGGTGCTGAACGTCACCCAGGTCGGCCTCCACGACAACTTCTTCGAGCTGGGTGGCGACTCCATCCTGTCGATCCAAGTGGTGAGCCGCGCGCGGCAGCAGGGCATTCACTTCAGCCCGCGTGACCTGTTCCAGCACCAGACCGTGCAGACCCTGGCCGCCGTGGCCAGTCGCACCGAGCAAATCACTGCCGAGCAAGGCCTGCTCACTGGCGAATCACGACTGACCCCGATTCAGCATTGGTTCTTTGACAGTGATATTCCCCAGCGTCAGCACTGGAACCAGGCCGTGCTGCTGCAACCGGGCGTCATACTCGAAGCTCACCGACTTGAGCAGGCACTGCTGGCGGTGATCGAGCAGCACGACGCCTTGCGCCTGCGCTTTCGACAGGAGTCGGACGTCTGGACGGCGGTGCACCAGGCGGTCAGCGACCTGCCGGTGCTGTGGCAGGTGCGAGTCACGTCGATGGACAAATGCGCGGCACTGTTTGCCGATGCGCAACGCAGCCTCGATCTCGAACAGGGGCCGCTGATGCGGGTGTTACTGGTCGATGGGCCCGAGGAGCAGCAGCGGTTGTTCCTGGCGATCCACCATTTGGTGGTCGATGGCGTGTCGTGGCGCGTGTTACTGGACGATCTGCAAAACGTATATCGCCAACTGGAGGCGGGGCAGGCGGTGAAATTGCCGGCGAAAACCAGTGCTTTCAAGGACTGGGCCGCACGCCTGCAGGCCTATGCCAGCAGCGAGTCCCTGCGCGAAGAGCTGGACTGGTGGCAAGGGCAACTGGCGGGGCCAAATGCCGATTTACCCTGCGAGCGTGCCGACGGCGGGCAGCGCCATTGCCACGGCGAAACCGTCAGCGTACGCCTTGGCGCCGAGCACACCCGGCAACTGCTGCAAGAGGCACCGAGTGCCTATCGTACCCAGGTCAACGACCTGTTGCTGACTGCCCTGGCCCGGGTGTTGTGTCGCTGGACGGGCAATGCCTCGGCATTGATTCAACTCGAAGGCCACGGTCGAGAAACCCTGTTCGACGATATCGACCTGACCCGTACCGTCGGCTGGTTCACCAGCGCGTATCCGCTACGGTTGACGCCGGTGAATATCGAGGAAGCCGCCGGGCAGGGCGCCTCGATCAAGGCCATCAAGGAGCAATTGCGTAGCGTGCCCCATAAAGGTCTGGGTTATGGCGTGCTGCGTTACCTCGCCGATCAGCCGTGCCGCGAGGCCATGGCCTTGTTGCCAGTGGCTCCGATCACCTTCAACTACCTGGGGCAGTTCGACCAGAGCTTTGGCGAGCAGGCGTTGTTCCAGCCGCTGGACGAGCCGGTCGGTGCCGCTCACGATCCGCACGCGCCGCTGCCCAACGAGCTGAGCGTCGACAGCCAGGTTTACGGTGGCGAGCTGGTGCTGCGCTGGACGTTCAGCGCCGAACGTTTCGACGCGCAGACCATCGGCGAATTGGCGCAAGCCTACCTCGGTGAACTGCAAAGCCTGATCAAGCATTGCCTGCGAGACGACACGGGCGGCTTGACCCCGTCCGACTTCCCGCTGGCCAGGCTGACCCAGGTGCAACTTGATGCCTTGCCGGTCGCGGCAGCGCTGATTGAAGACGTTTACCCGCTGACGCCGATGCAAGAGGGCATGTTGCTGCACACCTTACTTGAACCGGGCACCGGCCTCTACTACATGCAGGACCGCTACCGCATCAACAGCACGCTTGATCCGCAGCGTTTTGCCGAGGCCTGGCAAGCGGTGATCGCCCGTCATGAAGCCCTGCGCGCCTCGTTCTGCTGGAACGTCGGCGAAGACATGCTGCAGGTGATCCACAAGCCGGGTCGCACGCCAATCGATTACCTCGACTGGCGCGACATCGCGGATGACCAACAGGAGCCAAAGCTGCAAAGCCTGCTCAAGAGCGAGCGCGAAGCCGGTTTCGATCTGCTCAACCAGGCGCCGTTCCACCTGCGCCTGATTCGTGTCGGCGAAGCGCGTTACTGGTTCATGATGAGCAATCACCACATCCTCATCGATGCCTGGTGCCGTTCGCTGCTGATGAACGATTTCTTCGACATCTACATGGCCCTGGGAGAAGGCCGTGAACCACAATTGGCCCCCGCGCCGCGTTACCGCGACTACATCGGCTGGCTCCAACACCAGAGCCTGGCCGAGGCACGGCAGTGGTGGAAGAACAACCTGCGAGGCTTCGAGCGCACCACGCCCATTCCGAGCGATCGGCCGTTCCTGCGTGAACACGCAGGCGACAGCGGCGGCATGATCGTCGGCGATTGCCATACGCGCCTTGACGCCCGCGACGGCGCGCAATTGCGCGAGCTGGCGCAGGCTCACCAGTTGACCATCAACACCTTCGCCCAAGCAGCGTGGGCCTTGGTGCTGCGGCGCCTGAGCGGTGATCGTGACGTGTTGTTCGGCGTCACCGTGGCCGGGCGTCCGGTGGAAATGCCCGAGATGCAGCGCACCGTCGGACTGTTCATCAACAGTGTCGCGCTGCGGGTGAAGATGCCCGAGGATGATCAGCGCTGCAGCGTGCGCGAATGGTTGAGCGAGTTGCTCGACAGCAACATGCAACTGCGCGAATACGAATACCTGCCGCTGGTGAGCATCCAGGAACACAGCGAGCTGCCCAAGAGCCAGCCGCTGTTCGATAGCCTGTTCGTGTTCGAGAACGCGCCGGTGGAAGTCTCGGTGCTGGATCGTGCGCAAAGCCTCAATGCCACCTCTGATTCCGGCCGGACTCACACCAACTTCCCGTTGACGGCTGTTTGCTATCCGGGCGATGACCTGGGCTTACACCTGTCTTTTGACCAGCGTTATTTCGATGAGTCCACCGTGGAGCGCATGCTCGGCGAGTTCAAACGCTTGCTGTTGGCGCTGGTCCAGGGTTTCCACGGTGACATGGCCGACCTGCCGCTGCTGGGCGTCGAAGAGCAGGATTTCCTGATCAATGGCTGCAACCAGAGCGCCCACGACTACCCGCTGGAGCAGGGTTATGTGGCGCTGTTCGAGGCGCAGGTGGCCGCGCATCCGCAGCGTATCGCCGCCAGTTGCCAGGGCCTGCAACACAGCTACGCCGAGCTCAACCAGCAAGCCAACCGCTTGGGCCACGCGCTGATCGCGGCCGGGGTCGGGCTGGATCAACCCGTGGCCTTGCTGGCCGAACGCAGCCTCGATCTGCTCGGGATGATCATCGGCAGCTTCAAGGCCGGTGCCGGTTACCTGCCGCTGGACCCGGGTCTGCCGAGCCAGCGCCTGAGTCGGATCATCGACCTGAGCCGCACGCCGTTGCTGGTCTGCACCCAGGCCAGCCGCGAACAGGCGCTCGCGTTGTTGGAGGAAACCGCTTGCGCCCACAGGCCACGGCTGTTGATTTGGGAAGAGGTGCAGGCCAGTGCCCTGTCGGTGGCCAATCCGGGTGTCTACAGCGGCCCGGACAACCTGGCCTACGTCATCTACACCTCGGGCTCCACCGGTTTGCCCAAAGGGGTGATGGTGGAGCAGCGCGGCATGCTCAACAATCAGTTGAGCAAGGTCCCGTACCTGAACCTGAGCGAGGCGGATGTGATTGCGCAGACCGCTTCGCAAAGCTTCGACATCTCGGTTTGGCAGTTCCTTGCCGCGCCGTTGTTCGGCGCACGGGTCGACATTGTGCCGAACACCATTGCCCATGATCCGCAGGGGTTGCTGGCGCACGTTTCCTCGCAGGGCATCACCGTGCTGGAAAGCGTACCGTCGCTGATCCAGGGCATGCTCGCTCAGGAACGCATGAGTCTGGATGGCCTGCGCTGGATGTTACCGACCGGCGAAGCGATGCCGCCGGAACTGGCTCATCAATGGTTATTGCGCTATCCGGATATCGGGTTGGTGAATGCCTACGGGCCGGCGGAGTGCTCGGACGACGTGGCGTTTTTCCGCGTCGACCTGGCCTCGACCCGTGGCAGCTACCTGCCCATTGGTACCCCCACCGACAACAACCGTTTGTATCTGCTCGATGGCGCGCTGGAACTGGTGCCGTTGGGGGCTGTGGGCGAGTTGTGCGTGGCCGGCACCGGGGTTGGCCGCGGCTATGTCAGCGATCCGTTGCGTACTGCCCAGGTGTTCGTGCCTGACCCGTTTGGTGAGCCGGGCGAGCGCTTGTATCGCACCGGTGACCTGGCTCGTCGGCGCAGCGACGGCGTGCTGGAGTACGTCGGCCGTATCGACCATCAGGTGAAAATTCGTGGCTATCGCATCGAGCTGGGTGAAATCGAAGCGCGCCTGCATGAACAGCCAGAGGTGCGTGAAGCGGCGGTCGGTGTGCAGGAGGGGGCGAATGGCAAGCATCTGGTCGGTTATCTGGTGGCGGTTGATGCCACTCTGAGCCCGAGCGATCGGCTGGAGCGCATCAAGCAGCACCT
Source organism: Pseudomonas sp. S2_C03 (assembly GCF_054668405.1). Classification (NCBI taxonomy): domain Bacteria; kingdom Pseudomonadati; phylum Pseudomonadota; class Gammaproteobacteria; order Pseudomonadales; family Pseudomonadaceae; genus Pseudomonas; species Pseudomonas sp. S2_C03. Next base: position 852,118 of record NZ_CP162766.1, read on the forward strand.
GCGTGCCGAGCTGCCGGAATACATGGTCCCGCTGCACTGGTTGTGGCTGGAGCGCATGCCGCTCAACGCCAACGGCAAACTGGATCGCAAGGCCTTGCCGGCGCTGGAGATCGGCCAGTTGCAGAGCGAGGATTACCGGGCGCCGCGCGATGAACTGGAACAGACCCTGGCTGATATCTGGGCCGAGGTCTTGAAGGTCGAGCAGGTGGGCATTCGCGACAATTTCTTCGAACTGGGTGGACATTCGCTGCTGGCGACGCAAATTGCTTCACGGGTGCAGAAAACCCTGCAACGGGATGTGCCGCTGCGGGCGATGTTCGAATGCAGCACGGTGCAGGAACTGGCGGAGTACATCGAAGGGTTGGCGGCCAGTGAAATCACCGGGGAGAAGGCGGATCGGTTGAACGACCTGATGGCGGAGTTGGAGGGGTTGTAATCTCCGGTGTCTGTTGCGGCCTCATCGCGGGCAAGCCCGCTCCCACAGGGTTCAATGTTGAACACATGTTACATGTACAACACCGACCACTGTGGGAGCGGGCTTGCCCGCGATGAGGCCCGTCCAGGCACCACAAAGCCCCCATCTACAATCCCGTACATTTCCCCGATTGACGATCCGCCACCGCCCCCTCAGTCTGCCACTTCTCTTTCTCGCAGAGGAACCAGTCGATGCCCTTCGTAACGATTGACGGACAACCCCTTCATTACATTGACGAGGGTTCCGGCCCGGCGGTATTGCTGGCCGGCAGCTACCTGTGGGACCAGGCCATGTGGGCGCCGCAGATTGCCGCACTGTCGCCGCATTACCGGGTCATTGGCCTGGACCTGTGGGGCCACGGCGAGTCCGGGCGCTTGCCCGACGGCACCGCGAATCTTGACGACATCGCCCGCCAGGCCTTGGTGTTGCTCGACCATCTGGACATCGATCGGGTCACCCTGGTGGGCCTGTCGGTCGGTGGCATGTGGGGCGCGCGCCTGGCGTTGGCGGCGCCACAGCGGATCAATGGCCTGGTGCTGATGGACACCTATCTCGGCGCCGAGCCTGAGCCCACCCGCCAGTATTATTTCTCGCTGCTCAAGCAGATCGAAGACAGCGGCGTGATCGCCCCCCAACAGCTCGATATCATCGTGCCGATCTTCTTCCGTCCGGGCATCGATCCAGAGTCGGCGCTCTATCGCGACTTTTACCAGGCTCTCGCGGCGCTGCCCGCTGAGCGCCTGCGCCAGAGCATTGCTCCGATGGGGCGGATCACCTTCGGGCGCGACGATTTCCTTTCACGCCTGCCCGAGTTGAACCCGGCCACCACGCTGGTGATGGGCGGCGATCAGGACAAGCCACGACCACCGGCCGAGGCTCGGGAAATGGCCGAATTGATTGGCTGCCCGTATGTCGAGGTGCCGCAAGCGGGGCATATCTCCAACCTGGAGAACCCAGCGTTCGTGACCGAGACGTTGTTGATGTTCCTGAGCGAAAGAAACCGCTAGTTTTCTGTAGGAGCGAGCTTGCTCGCGATGACGGAGTGTCAGCCAGTACATGCATTGACTGATACACCCTCATCGCGAGCAAGCTCGCTCCTACAGGGAACGGTTACTTCGGCCCGAGAATCTTCACCAACTTGTCCGGCGAAGGGGCGCCCTGCTGCTGTTGCAGCTCACCCTTGTCATCCATGTAGAAAATTGCCGGCGTCGCCTGCAATTCAAGTTCTTCCATCAACTGCATGTTCGCCGCCAGTTTCGCCTGAATGGCAGGTGGTACGTCTTTGAGCGCCTTGAGCGTGCTGGCCTTGCCCGCTGACTCGTGGTCCTGCAGGGCTTTTTGCGGGTCCTTGGCGGCCAGCAATGCCGCCGACTTACCCGGGCTGTCTTCGCGGATGATGCCCACCATGATGTGCCGCAACTGCACCTTGCCGGCCTTGACCCACGGCCGCGCCTGCTCCCAGAACATGTTGCAGTAAGGGCAGTTCGGGTCACTGAATAGATAGACCGTGCGCGGCGCATCCTTGTTGCCGTCCTGGATCCAGTCACTGGCTTCGAACTTGGCCCAGACTTCCTTGGCCATCGGCGCATACACCAGTTTCTGCAGCGGTGCGCTGCTCAGGTCATTGCCGGCTTCGTCGTACAGATTGCCCAACAACACATGCTTGCCGTCCGGGGTCAGGTACAGCGCGATGCCTCGGTTCTGGTACTGCGCGGCGTACCCGCGCAGGCCGTCGGGCGCGTCGAACTGGCCCACGATTTTGGCGCCTTTGGCTTCGATCTTCTTGATCGCAGCAGGCAATTCTTCGGCAGCCTGCACCGCTGGCAGGTGCAGCAGGGCTGCGCCGAGGGTCAGTGTCAGCAGGTGGCGGAGGCGGGGCATGGCAGTTTCCTTGACGAGGTGGCCTGTGCGGCCGGATTCGGAGTTTCGAAGTTTTCCAGGGCACGGGCCAGGCTGGCTTCCGACAGTTCGCCCAGGTGGCTGCCCAGCAGGCGACCGTCAGGGCTGTAAAACAGCGTAGTTGGCAGCGCCATGGAGCCCACGGCCTGACCCAGGCGGCCGCTGCCATCGAACAGCACGTTGGACAGGCTCAGGCCCTGGGTTTCCAGGAACGTACTGACGCTTTGCATGCTTTCGGCCTGATTGACGAACAGGAAGGTCAGGTCTGGCCGACGTTGCTGGGCACTCTCCAGCACCGGCATTTCCCGGCGACACGGCGGGCACCAGGTGGCCCAGAGGTTGATCACCAGCGGCCCGCCCTGGTAGTCCGCCAACTGCACGGTTTCCCCGGCGGCATTGCGCAAGGCAATGTCCGGCAAACGCGTACCTTGCTCGTAAAGGCTCAGCGAGAAGGTTGCCAGCAACCAGAACGCCAGGCCGCTGGCCACGCCATAACCCAACGGACGGCGCAGACCGGGACGACGCCAGCCGCGATACAGCGCCGCGAGCAGCAGCACGATCACCCCGGGCAGGGCAAGGAAGCCGCCATCGCGCAGGTCGATCACCTGCCATGGATCGTTGCGATAGTGCATCCAGTACAGCGCGACGAAACTGATCCGCGCGGCGAGCATGCCCAGCAGGAACAGACTGAAAAGGACGGACTCGGGGTTCTCGCCACCACGCTTGGCCGCGCGCCAGCCGACAAACGTCGCCAGCGCCAGCGCACTGATCAGCAGCAGATGATTAAGCGCGATGGCAAACGTACCGAGGGTCAAAGTCAGCATTAGCGGGCTTCTCGGGTGGTAGTCCAGCGTTGCAGGAAGGTGTCAGCGTCCACTTCGCCCGTGATGCGCTGGCTGCGGCGTTCTTCGCCGTCGGCGCCGATCCACAGGAACGTCGGTGGGCCCGGGACTTTGTAACGGGCCAGCAGTTCGCGGCTGGCGGCGTTGTCGGCAGTGACGTCCAGGCGCAACAGGCGCACATCACTCAGGGCGTCGAGCACGCGGGCCTGGCCGAATACCTGTGTTTCCATGATTTTGCACGGCCTGCACCAGTCGGCGTAGTAGTCCAGCAGTACCCACTGACCCTCGGTTTTCGCCGCATCCAGTTCCCGCTGCAGAGCCGTGGGGTCACTGACCGTGGTGAAGGCTTCGTGGCCGACAGCGCGACCCGCGGCAGCGGTCTTCGACCCGCTGTAGACGTGCAACGGCTGGTACAGATCATCGCTGCCGCCTGCCGCGCCGACGATCAGCAGGCTGCCCCACAAACCGAGCAACAGCGAGCTGGCGCCAAACAGACGTGCCAGGCGCCCGAATCCGTCCGACTGTTTCCAGGCGCTGTAGGCGGCAATCAACAACAGGGCGCCGCACAGGCCTAGCCAGAGCGATGGATTGAGTACTGGCCGCAACATCAGCAGTGCGGTGGACAGGAACAGGAAACCGAATACGCCCTTGACCAGGTTCATCCAGGCACCGGGCTTGGGCATGAAGCGGTTCCCCACCGTCACCAGCAGCAACAGCGGCACACCGATGCCGATGCCCAGGGCGAACAGAATCAGCCCGCCGTGCAGCGCATTGCCGCTTTGCGCGATATAGAGCAGGGCACCGGCCAGGGGCGCCGTCATGCAAGGCCCCACCAGCAGGCCGGACAAAGCGCCCAGCACGCCGGCGCCGAGCAGGCTGCCACCGCGCTGATTGCGCGAGACATTCTCCAGGCGATCACGCACGGCGACCGGCAGTTGCAGTTCGAAGAAGCCGAACATCGGCAACGCCAGCAGTACGAACACGGCGGCGAAGCTGCCGAGCAACCATGGGTTTTGCAACCACGCCTGCAAGTTCGCCCCGAGCAGCGCCGCGATGACGCCCATCGCCGCGTACACCAGGGCCATGCTCACCACGTAGCTGGTGGCCAGGGCAAAGCCGCGCTTGGGCGTAGCGCCGCTGCCGACGATCAAACCGGCCAGGATCGGCAGCATAGGCAACGAGCAAGGTGTAAAGGCCAGTAACAGGCCCAGGCCGAAGAACACCAGCAGGCTCCAGCCCAGCGCCCGTTGTTGCAGGCTGCTGGCCAGGGCTTGATCCGGGGCTTCGCCGCCGGTTTGAGCGACGGCTGCGCCACCCAGGTCGATGACCCGGGTCTGCGGCGGATAACACAGGCCTGCGTCGGCGCAGCCTTGATAGCTGACCTTGATCGAACCGCTGGCGCTGGCCGGGATCTTCACTTCCACGCCCTGGCGATACACCGGTTGCTCGCCGAAAAACTCGTCGCTGTGGGCTTCGCCATCGGGCAGCGTTGGCTGGTTTTGCGCGGCCAACCCGTCGAACTTCATGCGCTTCTGATAGAGGTAGTAGCCCTGGGCGATCTGCCAGAACAGCTGGGTTTCACCGGACTCCAGACGTTCAGAGGTGAGGACGAAGGCTTTGTCCACGGGCAAAAAATCCGGCTTTGACGCGAAGGGATCTGTGCCTGCCTGGGCCAGTCCCGAGATCAACAGAACGAACAGTAGAAAGAAGTGACGCATGAAAAAACCTTGTTCCTGTGCAAGTGATTGCACATTAGAGATGAGTGATTAACCGGTGATTAACCGCGATTTTTACGCGGTTGGCCCGCAATCCCCTTTTTTCGTCAACAGGGTAAACCACCGCCGCGCTTCTCGTCAGGGCGGTCGCTTGCCATAATTGCGGCTTAATCCGCAGCTGGTTGACTCTGGCTTTTACCACGGGAGTTCCCATGCACGTACTGGTTTGCGAAGACGATGAGTTGATCGCCAGCGGGATCGTCGCCGGGCTCACGGCTCAGGGCCTGACTGTGGAGCACGTCAATACGGCGTCCAAGGCACGGGCGATGCTCAAGGTCGCGGAGTTCGACGTGATGGTGCTCGATCTCGGCCTGCCCGATGAAGACGGTTTGAAGCTGTTGCAGCAGTTGCGCCAAAGCGGCCTGGAAATCCCGGTGTTGATCCTGACCGCGCGCGATTCGGTGACCGATCGGGTCGATGGCCTGCAAGCGGGGGCCGACGATTACCTGCTCAAACCGTTCGATCTGCGTGAACTGGCCGCCCGCCTGCACACGCTGCTGCGACGCGTGGCGGGGCGCAGCGTCAACCTGATCGAGCACGGTCGCCTGACGTACGACCCGAGCAGCCGCGAGACCCTGCTCGGCGGCCAGCCAGTGGACTTGTCCCGGCGTGAACAGTCGCTGTTGCAGGCTTTGCTGCACAACCGTGGCCGGGTGCTGTCGACCGAGCAACTGAAAGACAGCGTCTACGGCTTCAATGACGAACTGGAAAGCAACGCCCTCAACGTGCATATCCATCACCTGCGGCGCAAACTCGGCAATGGCATTGTCGAGACGGTGCGCGGCCTGGGTTATCGCCTGGGGCCGGCCGACGGTGGAGAAGAATCCAAGTGATGAGCCTGCGTGTGCGCTTGAGCCTGACCCTGGGCGCTGCTTTTGCGCTGATCTGGGCGCTGGCGGCGGCCTGGATGCTCAGTGACCTGCGCAACCAGATGATGTTTTCCCTCGACCAGCGGCTGGTGGCCTCGGCGCGCATGGTCGCCGGGCTGATGGAGCAATTGCCGGCCCTGCCGACCAAGGGCGAGGGCACCCATTTCAGCGCCGAACAACTGAACATTCCGGGCGGTATGGCGTGCCAGGTCAGCTCCTTGCGCGGTGAAATCCTTGCCCGCAGTCACACCGACCCGCAGCAAACCCTGGAAGCCGAGAAAATGGGCTTTCACGATCAGATCATCGATGGCGCGCCGTGGCGCAGCTTCACCCTGGCCCGTGGCGACCTGCGCATCACCACGGCAGACCGGCAGATCGAGCGTGAAGCCCTGAACATGTCGATCCTGTTGGCTGCCTCGGTGCCGGTCGGTGTGGCACTGCTGGGTTGTCTGTGCCTGCTGTGGCTGGGCATCGGCCAGGGGCTGGCGCCGCTCAACCGCATGCGCGATGCCTTGATGCGCCGCAGCGCCGATTCCCTGGAACCCTTGCAGATCCAGCCGCTGCCCAGTGAGTTGAAGCCGCTGCTGGATACCCAGAACCAGCTGCTACAGCGCATCGGCAAGACCATCGAGCGCGAGCGCCGCCTCACGGGCGATGCCGCCCATGAGTTGCGCAGCCCACTGACGGCCATCAAGACCCACCTGCAAGTGGCGCGCATGACCGAAGGCGCGGCGCGGGACCAATCCCTGGCCAAGGCTGAGGAAGGGGCCGACCGCATGCACCGGACCCTCGAACAATTGCTGTTGCTGGCGCGGGTCGAGGGCAGCCTGTCATTCGATGACGGTGTGCAATGCGATGCCGAACAGGTGGCGAAACTGGCGATTCAGGACGCCGCCAGCGGTGAACGCCAGCGCATCACCTTCAAACCGGCGTCGACGCTGTCCCATGCGCCGGTGCAAATGCCTGCCGTGCTGTCGATAGCCGCGCTGCGCAATCTGCTGGACAACGCCCTGCGCCATACGCCGAACGACGGCCCGGTGGAGCTGAGCCTCGAAACCCGCGATAACCGCGTACGATTCGTGGTCCGCGACCATGGCCCGGGTATTGCGGCGGACGATCTGCAACACCTGACCCAGCGATTCTGGCGCAACGGCCAGAGCACCGGCTGCGGCCTGGGGCTGGCGATCGTACAGGCCATTGTCCAGCGCTGCGGCTGTACCCTGCATTTCGACAGCCGGCCGGATGGCCTTCGGGTGGAACTGACGATGCCGTTGCAGTCGGTTTGACAGCCCGTAATCTCCCACAATAGCTTTGTGCACGACGACAATTCACGGTGGGAGCGGGCTTGCCCGCGATGGCGCCAGCACAGGCAATGAGGTTCTTTGCCAGCCCCACATCAAATGTAACGCCTCTCCATTAGCCTTGCCCCCACCCCAGCGCTATCTTGCATCGCAGCTTTCTCTCAATGGATTGAGGTAACAGCTCCATGCAATCACCCCTGCAAGTCTGCAAAGCCAGCCCTGCCGACACCGGCATCATCAGCCGCATCATCGAGCGATCGATACGCGTCGGCTGTGCCCTCGACCACCGCAATGACCCCCACACCCTCGCCATCTGGACCCGCAACAAAACCCTCGAACATATCCAGCCATGGTTGGCTGACCCCCGGCTGTACCTCAACATCGCCCTGCTGCAGGACAAACCGGTCGGCGTTGCGATGGCCACCCTCAGTGGCCGGCTGGCCCTTTGTTATGTGCTGCCGGAGTGGTTTCGCCGTGGCGCCGGGCGAGCGCTGGTGCACGACGCTGAAAGTTGGCTGATCGAGCAGGGGCGGGTGGAGGTGCACCTCAACAGCACGCGCACTGGCGAGCCTTTTTATTGCCACCTCGGTTATCAGCCCTGCGCGCAAGCCTTCACCACCGCCGGTCTGCACGCCATCCCCATGCAGAAGGCCCTGGCACGATCAGCAGAGAAACCTGACCAAGGGGCTAAATCCTCGGTGCGCTAATGCGTTTCCAGAACAGGAAAACCTACTGAAGGGTCGAGAGATGTCAGTCGCTACCAGCCTTGTGGAAGATCAGTCGGCCCGGACGACGCCGGCCGAAATGCTTTATCAATTCAACGACTCGCCGTTACTTACCCGCCAGAGCCAGCAGGAATCCAATGCCCGCAGCTACCCGCGACGCATTCCCCTGGCCCTCAAGCGCGCCAAGGGCATTCATGTCGAAGATGTCGAGGGGCGTCGCTTCATCGACTGCCTGGCCGGCGCGGGAACGCTGGCGCTGGGGCATAACCACCCCGTGGTGATCGACGCGATCCAACAGGTGCTGGCCGATGAACTGCCGCTGCACACCCTCGACCTGACTACGCCAGTCAAGGATCAGTTTGTCCAGGACCTGTTCGGCCTGCTGCCGCCAGCGCTGGCTGCGCAAGCGAAAATCCAGTTCTGCGGTCCGACCGGCACCGACGCCGTGGAAGCAGCGTTGAAACTGGTGCGCACCGCCACCGGACGCAGCACCGTGGTGTCGTTCCAGGGCGGTTACCACGGCATGAGCCAGGGCGCATTGAGCCTGATGGGCAGCCTGGGGCCGAAAAAGCCGATGGGTGCGCTGCTCGGCAACGGCGTGCAGTTCATGCCCTATCCCTACGACTATCGTTGCCCGTTTGGCCTGGGCGGTGCGCAAGGCGTGCAGGCCAATCTCAATTACCTCGAAAACCTGCTGAACGATCCCGAGGCCGGCGTGCAATTGCCGGCTGCCGTGATTGTGGAAGTGGTGCAGGGGGAGGGCGGGGTGATTCCCGCTGACCTCGACTGGTTGCGCGGTTTGCGGCGCATTACCGAGCAGGCGGGGGTAGCGCTGATCGTCGATGAAATCCAGAGCGGTTTTGCTCGCACCGGCAAGATGTTCGCCTTCGAGCACGCCGGAATCATCCCGGACGTGGTGGTGATGTCCAAGGCCATCGGCGGCAGCCTGCCATTGGCGGTGGTGGTTTACCGCGACTGGCTCGACACCTGGCTGCCGGGCGCCCATGCTGGCACGTTCCGTGGCAATCAGATGGCCATGGCCGCGGGTTCCGCGGTGATGCGTTATCTGGTCGAACACAAGGTTTGCGATCACGCTGCCTCCATGGGCGAACGGTTGAGCGAGCACTTGCGCATCCTGCAGCGCGATTTCCCGCAACTGGGCGACATTCGTGGGCGCGGCCTGATGCTTGGCGTAGAACTGGTCGACCCGACAGGTACGCCGGATGCCCTGGGCCATCCGCCGGCATTTGGGCGACTGGCACCGCTGGTCCAGCGCGAATGCCTCAAGCGCGGGCTGATTCTCGAACTCGGTGGCCGCCATGGCGCGGTGGTGCGCTTCCTGCCGCCGCTGGTCATTACCGCAGCGGAAATTGATCAGGTGGCAGGGATTTTCGGTCGAGCAATGGCTGCAGCGACCGCCAGCCTCTAAATTTTTCGAATCCCGCAACGTTCTTCCAACATAACGGCTGCGCACACGGCACAGCCCACCCAACAGCGATGGAGAGACACCATGACTTCAGTATTCGACCGCGAGGACATCCTCTTCCAGGTGGTGGTCAACCACGAAGAGCAATACTCTATCTGGCCCGATTACAAAGCCGTACCCGAAGGCTGGCGCACCGTGGGCAAGAGCGGCCTGAAAAAGGAATGCCTGGCCTACATCGAAGAAACCTGGACGGACATGCGGCCGTTGAGCCTGCGCAAGAAGATGGAAGAGCAGGCGGCGGTGGCGCACTAAAACTCTTTTGGTGGGCCTGCTGATGGAGGCATATCCATTGCTGCGGTAACGGCCGCTTATGGTTTCGCTCTTACAGCGGGTCACTTTGGCCCCTGTAGGAGCGAGCTTGCTCCGGGCGGCGTTCCGACGATGGCGGCCTGACGGTGTACATATCCGTTGCTGCGGTAATGGCCGCTTATGGTTTCGCCCTTACGGCGACTCACTTTTTTACAAGCGCCCGGAATGCCGGCCCAGAAAAAAGTAAGCAAAAAACGCTCGCCCCAGCGTACGGCCCCTCGCTGAGGCTCGGGATCCCTTCGCTCCGGCATCCATCCGGGGACATCGCCTCCGGTTTGCTGCGCTGCACCTCCTCTCGATGTGTGCGGCTGCGCCGCACGGCGCTGCGCGCCCACTCCCCGGATGAATGCCTCCACTCAGCCTTCCAGAAGGGGCGGGTGGATCAAAAGCCTGCAAGGCGAGCTAACGCTCGGCCTTGTGGTTTGGTTGGGTTGGCGCTGTCCCTGTAGGAGCGAGCATGCTCGCGATGGTCGTCAACGATGACGCGGGCTGTCTGACACCCCGCGGTGCGTGATCCACCATCGCGAGCAAGCTCGCTCCTACAGGGGACAGTGTTATTTCTGTGTCCGCTCTGGCGCAGGCTCCAACACCTTCACCACATCATCCACCAACGCCTTGCCCATCTGCGTCAGATAATGCGCGGCCCAGGCGTGTCGGTCGGAATCGCGGGTGTAGGCGGCGTCCTCGGTCAGGCCTTTGGCCAGGAACAGGAAATCGGAAGCCATGGACAATGCGTCAACGAGCGGGACGTTGCGAGAGACGCGGAAGAGTGGATTGTCGGTGCAGTAGATGAGGGGGGTGAGGCCGATGGTTTTGAGTTCGGCGGAGCTTGATGATTTTGTTGCTTTCACTGTATTTACTCCTCGGGTTAAGGAGCTGCCATGTTCGTTTCCAAGCGAAGGGGTGGCAGCTGTACGCAGGTTGGAAAACCGGGAACCGAGGAACCGGCACGCCAGAGGGCGTCCCGCGCACAGCCGCCATCAAACCAGAACGCACGCGTAAAACGGATGCATTCTGAGGGTTGCTAGGTGCGCTTCGGTATGACGGGTTTCCAAGCCCGATCGCTGAATGCTCAGCGACGATCCGAGACTATCCCGCCAAAGAAACGCGCAACAAGGCATCAAAGTGCCCAACAGCAAGATTCGGAGTTTGCCTACAAAGGGCAGTAGGAAGCATCCGATATTTCGTCACATCAATTAAACACAAGTCTCGGGTTTGCATAAAACACTGTGGGAGCGGCGGTGCGACGATTCGACTTGCCCGCGATGGTCGTCAACGATGACGCGGGCTGTCTGAATTCCCGCGGCGCCCGAACCACCATCGCGAGCATGCTCGCTCCTACAGGTGAGTGCGTCGCTTCAAAGGATAGGCCGGCCGGTAGGCCGCCTCGGCGTGCCGTTACGCGGTGCCCGCCCCCTCGAGGGCATGCCGAGCCTAGGCGAGGCACCGAACGAAAGGGGCATGGCGTTTTGGTTACTTTGCGCCGGGCCGCGCAGGCCTTTCCAAAGTGACCCGCCGTAAGGGCGGAACCTTAAGTGGCCGTTACCGCAGAAATGGATAGGTACACCCGTAAAGCCGCCATCGCGGGCAAGCCCGCTCCTACAGGGGGCAAAGTGACCCGCTGTAAGAGCGGAACCATTAGCCGCCGTTACCAAAGGAATGGATATGTACACCGCAAAGCCGCCATCGTCGGAACGCCGCCCGGAGCAAGCTCGCTCCTACAGGGCCTACCTCAAACCCCACTCAACCCCTTGATCACCAAATCCACATTCCCCTCCAGCTCAGCCACCGGATCCGCGCCGTCCACACTCAACACAACCAACCGGCTACCGGACTCGGCAATTGCCGTCTTCACCGCGTCGGACGGCTGGCGGTGGTGCATGACCACGGCCACGTCATTGTCCTTGAGCGTCGCCGTCAATTGCTTCAGCGCCTCGGGCGTCCAGTCGGCGTCTGGGCGGGGGTCAACGCCGATCAGTTCCAGGTTCAGGCTGCCGATCAGGTAGCCGAAGTGATCGCTGAGGCTCATTACGCTCAGGTTGTCGGCACTGGCCAGCCGTGCCTCGCTGTCGGCGCTGAACTTGAGCAAGCGTTGCTTGAGCGCCGCCAGGTTGGCCTCTATGGTTGGCTTGTCGGCGGGTGCCAGGCGCACCAGGTCGGCTGCCATGACATCCGCCATGCGCCCCATGTTGTTGCTGGAAAACCATGGCTGGCTGTTCAGGCCATCGACCTTGTTGCCAGGCTGTACCGCGATGCCGGGCAGGGCGCCATCCACTGGGCGGGCGGCGTCGACTTCGACGATGCGGATGTTGCTGCGTCGTGCAATCGGATAAAGCGAGTCGTCCGCCCACAACGAACGCAAGCCGATCACCGCGTCGGCGTCGCTCGCCTGTTTGGCCAGCGCCGGCGCGCCGCGCCCGGTGAAATAAGCGTTCTGGCGGCTGCCAGGCAAGTTGGCTGGCGCGGCCCGTTCAAGCTTGACGTGGGTGCCTTTGAGCAAGGCTTCGCCCAGGCCGTAAGTGATGGGCAAGGACGCCAGCACGTGCAGCGGCCTGGCGCTGTCTACCGCGAAGGCAGTGTTGGCCAGCCCGCAGAGGGCAACGGCCAGGGTCAGTTGACGCAGAGAAAATGACATTTATCCAAGATTCCCTTTCAGGCTGGGGACGACGCCGCGCGCGATGGCGGCGAGGGCGAAGGCGATACCGGCCATCAGAATGATTGCCGCACCGGACGGGATCGGCAGGTCGAAGACAATCGGCGCGAGAATCCCGCAGAGGGTACTGACGGTGGCGATCAGCACCGAACACCAGAAAAAGCCCTTCAGTGATTGGCTCAGCAGTCGTGCTGCGGCGGCTGGAATCACCAGCAGCGCGCCCACCAGAATGGCGCCGATGACTTTCACCGCGGCCACGGTGATCAGCGTCACCAGGATCACGAACAGGTAATCCAGGGCCTTCACCGCCACGCCGCGTACCGCTGCGAGTTGCGGGTTGAAGCTGGCGAGCATGATGCGGTTGTACAGCGGCAGTGCCAGTGCCATCACCAGCGAGCCGACGATGGCCAACACCAGCAGGTCATTGCCGTTGACCGTCAGCACCGAGCCGAACAGCACGTTTTCCAGGATGTGCACGTTGATCTTGCCAGCCAGTATCAGCAGCAGGCTCGCGCCCAGCGCCAGCGACACCGACAGAAACACGCCGATCAAGGTGTCTGGCGCCAGGCCCGTGCGGTTGCGCAGGTAATTGAGCAGGATGCCGAACAGCAGGCAGTAACCGAACAGGCTGCCATACGGCCCGGTGTAGGGTTCGCCGAGCAGGATGCCAATGGCCACGCCGGTCAGCGCTGCGTGCCCTACGGCTTCGGAGAAAAACGCAAAGCGCTTGACCACCACCAGCGTCCCGAGGCCGCCCAGTACCGGACCGATCAGCAAACCGGCAAGCAACGCGTTGACCACGAACCCATAAGCCAGTGCTTCCGGTAGATAACCCGAAGACGCCCAGCCCTGAACCATCAAGCGAAAGGCTTCGTAACTCATCAGGCAGCGCTCCGTGGATGGGTCGAGAACAGGGTCATCAGGGTTTCCGGTGTCAGCGCCTGCTTCGGCGTGGCATCGAACAGCACCCGACGATTGAGGCCGGTGACACGATCGGCCAGTCGCCCGACCGCCTCCAGGTCGTGCTCGATCCACAGCACGGTAATGCCGCTCTGGCGCCAGTCGCCCAGCAGCCGCTCGAATACCTGGATGCCGGCCTCATCGAGGGCCGACATCGGTTCGTCCAGTACCAGCAATTGTGGCGCCGGGATAAGTCCCTGCGCCAGCAACACGCGCTGGCGCTCGCCGCCGGACAACGCGCCCATGCGGCGTTTGCGCTTGTCTTGCATGCCGACACGCTCCAGCGCCTCGCCAATGGCCGTCGCATAGTGCTTGCTCAGCCCGAGGAACGCCGGGCGGCGCTGGCACATCGCGGCCATGAAATCATCGACGGTCATTGGCAAGCCACGATCAAACTCCAATGCCTGGGGGACATAGCCGATGGTGCCGGGATCGCCGGGCCATTGCAGGCTCAGGCGGCCCTGGTGGGGCATTTGCCCGAGCAGGGTCTTGATCAGCGAACTCTTGCCGCCGCCGTTGGGGCCGACCAGCGCATGCACGCTGCCGGGCGGCACCTGGAACGTGACCTTGTCGAGGATGGTGGTGCGGCCCAGGACCAGGCCGATCTCGGCAAAGTCCAGGGTCGGGCCGCTGCAATGCAGGTTGAGGGGTTCCTGAGCGGTCATGCGCCAGACTCCTGAATGGCCCGAACCACGGTGTTGAGGTTGCCGGTCATTTCCTTTTCGTACTTGTCGGCGGTGTATTCGCCGTAGGAAATGTGAGACAGCGGATAAAGTTTCACCCCTGATTCGCGCTGGATGGTGTCGACGTAGGTGGACGGGAAATCCATCTCCGAGAAGATCACCTTGACGTCCAGCTCACGCAGTTGGTCGATGGTCTTTTTCAGCTGGCTCGGGCTCGGCTCGATACCGTGTGCCGGTTCGACCACGGCGGTGACCTCCAGGCCGAACTCACGCAGCAGGTAGTCATACGCCGCGTGCACGGTAGCCACCCGCAGTTCGGCGTTGGGTGCCTCGGTCAGCTTGGCCAGGGCATCGGCGCGCATCTGACGCAGGCGTTTGCCGTAGGCACGGGCGTTCTGGGTGTAGGTTTTGGCGTTGGCCGGGTCGAGTTTTCCCAGTTCGCGGGCAATGTTATTGACCTGGGCAATCGAGGCGCTTATCGACAGGAAGGTGTGTGGGTTGACCACTTTACCGGCGCCGCGAGCGGCAACCCCGGTGGCAGCCAGCAATGGCACGTTTTCATTGGCTTCGATCACGGCCACGTTGGGTGTTTCGCTGGCGGCGATCATGCGGTCGGCGAAGTCGTCGTGGCCGACGCCGTTCAGCACGATCACGTCCAGCCCACTGATGCGCTTGATGTCTTCGGCGCGGGGTTCGTAGGCATGCGGGTTGAAACCGGCCGGGATCAACGGCACCACCTCGGCCTTGTCGCCGACGATGTTGGCCACGTAGCTGTAATAAGGGTGCAGGGTGATGCCGATGCGCAGGCGCTTGGCTTCGTCGGCGCAGGCCAAGGGTGTCAGCAGGCAGGCGAACAGGCCGACCAGCAGCAGGCGCCAGAAAGAGCGTTGAGATGAAATAGGCATGGGAAAGCGGTCTTCTCTCGATGAAAGGCGAGGGGTCAGTGCCGATGCTGGCGCGTTACGCCGGCGTCGAATTGCGCGACGATCTGCTGCCAGCCGGCGCTTTGCAGCGCGGCGTCAGTCAGGTCGGCGGGCGCCTTGAGGTCGGCGGCTCGGTTGAGCCAGATGTCGGGGCCGTCTTCGTTCGCGTTCAGGCGCATCAGAAACGAGCCCGCCACAGCGGGCGACTGGCTGTGCCCGAAGTACGCGTTGGCGTTGAGCAGTTGCCAGGCATGGCCACCCCGGCTGATGGAGCTGGCGTCCTGTGCGAACGGCGCAAAACCCTCGTCGGCGAGGGTTTCAGGCGTTGGCACGGTTTGCTGTTCCTGTTGCAGCAGGCGGATTTCGTCCAGCGTGACTCGCAGATCGGCGTAGATGCCTTGTTCGGACGCGCTGAGGTCGCGGCGGGCATCCAGTTGATGATTGCTGATGCGGGTGGTGTCCTGGGACTCGTGGCGCCAGGCAACCACGGAACCGGCAACCGCCAGGATCAGCAGGCACAACAGCAGCACATTGAGGGTTTCATGACCGGCCCCGGCCGGGCGCACGATTTGCGTGGTGGGTGTGCTCATGGTGCCTGGATGTCCGCTTGGTCGATCTCGACGACGTGACCGGGACCTGCGTCGAACAACACATAGAACTCGGCGCCTGGTTTCTTGAAGGTCAGTTTCGAGTCTTCACCGAGCTTGCCCGGCACCAGGATCGTTTCGTCATAGCCGATCACATCCAGGGTTACACCTGGAGCGCCGCTGCCGTCGGAGAAACCGCCGGTACACTGGATCTGCTCGGCGTCGATGGCCTTGCACTCACACATCGGGTTGTGTGCCAGGGCGCTGGCGCTGAAACCGGCGCACAGCACCAGCAGGGCGACGTGGAATGGGCGAATGGCGTTGATCATGGTTTGCCTCCTTGTTTGTTCAGCCACGCAATGGTGGCCGGGGATGCCTGGCTCAGAGGGACGGATGCCTGGTGCATCGAACCGTCCCAACCTTCCATCGTGATCCACAGTTCGTCAGTGGCCTTGGTCTTTTCCGGGATGGGCAACATGGCGCCCATGCGATAGGGCGCGCCGAAGAAAATCACCCCGGCGGCGCGCAGGCTGCGCGGTTTGCCGATGCGCAGGTAAGTGGCCTTGACCTGGTCGCGGCAGCTGTCGCACAGCGCGGCGTTGAAAGCCTTCATGTAGCCGGCTGGATCGGGGCGCGGTGCTTCGTTGCGAAACTCGGCCAATCGCAGACTCCATGGGCCGACCTGCACTTCACCGACTTCGCGCTCGCCCAGGCCGGTGTCACCGCGAAACAACGCAACTTCGGAAAAATACTTGGGCATGAAACCCAGCGGTATCAGCAGCAGCAGAACGTTGATGTGGAAGCGCCACTTGTGCCAGAAACGGCTGAGTGCGGAGCCCGGTTTTTCAGCGGTAAACAGGCTCATTGGCTCACCCCCGGGGTGCTATGGCCAGCCACCGGGGCGACCTCGAGGTTGCGTGGGCGTTTTTTCTCGCGCTTGAGAGCGTTGGCGGTGGCCAGTGCGGTACGTTTGGTCCAGATCAGCAGGCCGCTGAGGACCATCATGCTCAGCAGCAGGCCGAAGAAGAACCAGATCAGCTTGATCCACAGCCCACCGAAATCACCGGTGTGCAGCGGCCGCATCGACTCGGTCACCAGTTCCAGGCCCGAGCGGTCGGACAGCAGGCGGGTCACGGCGACATCGCCGGTATACGGATTGACCTCGGCGGTCTGATAAATTAGCGGGTACCAGCTGCGGCCCCCCACGGACAGGTAGCTGTAGGCATTGGCGGGCAGTTGGACAAAGCTGTCGTCGAGGCCGGGAATGCGTTCCTTGACCTCCTGGATCGCCGATTCCAGGCTGATCATCGGCGCTGGCGAGCCATTGGTGGTGAGCGGCACGCTTTCACGTGGCACCACCGGCGCGACCGGAGCGGTGGAAATCGAGATCTGGTTGTCGTAAAGGAACGCTTCGATCATGAACCAGGTACCGGTCACGGAAATGGTCGCGATGAACCAGATGGACCAGATGCCGCTCAGACGGTGGAAGTCCCCCCAGAAAATCCGTGCGCCGTGGCGCAGGCGCAGGGTCGGACGCAGGAAACCTTTCCAGAACTTCTTGTACACCACCAGCCCGGTGATCAACGACACCAGCATCGGCAATCCGAGGAAGGACACCAGGTACCAGCCCCAGCTGTAGCCATTGGTGAACGGCACCAGCCACCAGCCATGCAGGGCGCGGGTAAAGGCCTGGAAGTTGAACTCCGGCGCGACGCCCTGGATCACCCCGCTGTACGGATTGACGTAGACCGTCACGCTGCGACCGTCGGGGTAGGTGACGCGGGCATCGAGGGCAAAATGCGACTCGTCCGGCCGGCTGATGGACTGCACCAGCGTGTTCGGCTCGGCCTTCTTCATTTCGGCGAGAATCTGGTCATACGTCAGTAGCGGCGCATCGTCCGTTGGCTGAGTCGCCCTCATTTCGGGGTTGGCCAGCCAGACGATTTCCTGGCTGACCACAGCCAATGTACCGGTGACACAGACGATCAGTACGAAAAACCAAATCGGCAGGGCCAGCCAGCTATGGACCAGAAACCAGAGTTTTGAACGGGATTTCTTCGACATGGTGGAGGTCTTGTATGAGATGAGAGGGCCCCTGCTGCGGGCTTCCCAGCGTGAGGTCCATGAAAAGTGCGGTCGTGGCTTTTGCCTACGCGAGCCGACTACATCTATATAAGACGGATGAGAATTCAAAACCCCGAAGCAAATATGAAAGTAAATGTTTCTTATTCTGGAAAATGGCAAAAATTGTGGGAGCGGGCTTGCTCCCACAATGGTGAGGTGTGATGAATAAAACCTATGGAATCACCCCTGCTCAAACATCTCCCTGGCCCGCTGCTCAATCTCCTCCTGACTCAAGTCCTCCTTGCGCGTGGCCAAAAACCACAAATGCCCGAACGGATCCTTCAGCGTGCCGGACCGATCGCCATAGAACTGATCCTTGACCTCGGACACCAGCGTGCCGCCTGCCGCAATCGCCTGCTTGAAAGAGGCGTCGACGTCGTCGACATACAGATGCAGCCCTACGGACGGCGAGGCGTCCGGATTACTCAACGGTCCTTGATCACACGGCGTACCGAGCATGATCGGACAATGGCCGATGCGCAGCTCGGCGTGGCCAACGCCGCCATCCGGCATGGCCAGGCGCATGATTTCGACGGCACCGAAGGCTTTTTTGTAGAAATCGATGGCTTCGGCGGCTTTTTGGATGCCCAGGTACGGCGTAATGCCGGGATATCCGTCTGGAATGGGTTTGACGTTCATGTCCGTCTCCCTGTTGTTGTCGGTAAGGTGTTGCGTCGCCGGTTGACTATAGGTCAACCGGCCTGGCGACCAGGGAGCCCCCGACCAACCGCAGCGCCACTGTTCGGCCATCAACAGTGAAGCAACAGAATGTTCGGCGGGTGCCTGTTCAAACTCTTCGATATCGCCTCAACCACCCGCCAACACGGGCTTCGGCCGTCAGGCACAGAAGCTGCAATGTCCTCGGTAAACACCGGTACCGAGAGACACCCATGCCTGAATCTGCCGTTTATCCGATCAACCCGCCTGCCGCCCACCGCATCGCCGATGAGGCCGAAGCCCTGCGTGTGGCCGAGCGCGTCGCCGCCGTACTATTGGAGCAGGACGCCGAACGCGACCGTACCCGGCAAGTGCCAGCCGAGGTCGTCGACCTGTACTCCAACAGCGGCTTGTGGGCCATCAGCGTGCCCAGGGTGTTTGGCGGTGCGCAGGTGTCCTACGCGGTGCTGGCGCAAGTCATCGCGATCATCTCGGCGGCCGATCCGTCCCTGGGGCAGATTCCGCAAAACCATTATTGCCTGCTCGAAGACATCCGCCTGCAGGGCACTCCGGAGCAGCAGGCGCATTTCTTTGGGCTGGCGTTGCAAGGCCACCGCTTTGCCAACGCCCTGTCGGAGACCGGTGGCAAGAACGTGCAGGACATTCAGGCCACCATCCGCCGGTATGGAGACGGTCACGTCATCAATGGACGCAAGGGCTACTGCACTGGATCGCTCTACGCGCACTGGCTGGCGGTGTTGGCATTGGATGAAGAGCAGAAGGGCCAGCTGTCATTTGTGCCGCGAGGTACGCCGGGGCTGGTGATCGTCGATGATTGGGACAGCATCGGCCAGCGCACCACCTCCAGCGGCACGGTGCTGGCCGAAGACCTTCACGTCCCGGCGTTCAACGTGTTCCCCACTTACCGCTCCTACGAGAGCCCGACCCTGGCCGGCCCGTTCGCGCAATTGACCACCGCTGCCATCGACGCCGGCATCGCCCGTGCGGCGTTGCGGGATACCCTTGCCTTTGTGCGCGAGTTCGCCCGTCCGTGGATCGATGCGGGCGTCGACAAAGCCAGCGAAGACCCGCTGACCATCATTCAGGTCGGCGCATTGGATATCCGCCTGGAGGCCGCCGAAGCCTTGCTGGAGCGTGCCGGTTGGGCGCTGGATGCCGCGCGGTCGGCACCCGATGAAGACAATGTGGCCCAGGCGTCCCTCGCCGTCGCCAGGGCCAAGGTGCTGACCACGGAAATCGCCATCGAGGCCAGTAACAAACTGTTCGAGCTTGGCGGCACACGCTCCACCCTGAAAAAGCACAACTTCGATCGTCACTGGCGCAATGCCCGGGTCCACACCTTGCACGATCCGGTGCGCTGGAAGTACCACGTGGTCGGCAACTGGCTGCTCAATGGCGTGAAACCGCCGCGCCACGACTGGTCGTGATCATGGGCGAACTGTTCAAGAACATTTATTGGGCGGACATCGGCCAGGCCTGCCTCGACACCTTGACCATGCTCGGTGCCGCCCTCGGTTTTACCGTGCTGCTGGGGTTGCCGCTGGGCGTGGTGCTGTTCCTTACCGGCAAGCGTCAGTTGCACGAAGCGCTGGGTGTGTATCGGGTGCTGTCGGTGCTGGTGAACATGCTGCGCTCGCTGCCCTTCATCATTTTGTTGATTGTGCTGATTCCCCTGACGACGCTGCTGGTGGGCACTTCGCTGGGTGTACCGGGGACCATTCCGCCGTTGGTGGTTGGCTGCACGCCGTTCTTCGCGCGGCTGGTGGAAACCGCGTTGCGCGAAGTCGATCGCGGCGTGGTGGAGGCCACCCAGGCCATGGGCGGCAGTACCTGGCAGATCATCCGTCACACCCTGTTGCCGGAAGCCCGGGGCGGGTTGCTCGCGGCGGTCACCGTCACCGCCATCGTGCTGGTGGACTACACGGCGATGGCCGGGGTGATCGGGGGCGGTGGCCTGGGCGACCTGGCAATCCGCTACGGCTATCAACGCTTTCAGACAGACGTGATGGTGGTCACCGTGGTGCTCCTGTTGATCCTGGTCCAGGCCCTGCAGATGACCGGTGACCGCCTGGTGGCGCGCTACAGCCGACGCTGAAGAGGCGATGGCTTGGTTTCAACAACCTTAATGAAAACAATCAGGCCCCACGTCCACCCCACGACGGCCACCTTATCTGCCTAGGAGTGCAACATGAAAAAGACCCTGGCCATTCTGGCTGCCCTTGTGTCGCTCGGCGTTCACGCCAACGAAAAACTCACCGTCGGTGCAACCCCGGTGCCCCACGCCGAGATCCTCGAGTTCGTCAAACCGACCCTGGCCAAGGAAGGCGTGGACTTGAACATCAAGGTGTTCACCGACTTCATCCAGCCCAACCAGCAGTTGGCGTTGAAGAACCTCGACGCCAACTACTACCAGTACCGGCCGTTCCTCGATGACTACAACAAGACCCGGCATACCGACCTGGTGCCCGTGGTCGGTGTACACATAGAGCCGTTTGGCGCCTATTCGACCAGAATCAAGAACATCGCCGAGCTCAAGGATGGCGCCAGCGTCTCGATCCCCAACGACCCGGTGAACACCGGCCGTGCCCTGGTGCTGTTGCACGAAGCCGGCTTGATCAAACTCAAGGACCCGAGCAATACGCTGGCGACCCAGCGCGACATCATCGAAAACCCCAAGCACCTGAAAATCCGTGAACTGGAAGGTGCATTGCTGGCGCGCTCGGTCAGCCAGGTGGACCTGGCGTTCGTTTTCGCCAACTACGCGCTGGAAGCCGGGATCGACACCAACAGCGCGTTGATTGTCGAGAAGGGCAAGAGCCTGTACATCGAATTCCTCGTGGCCCGACCGGACAACATCAACGACCCGGGTTTGCAGAAACTGGCCAAGGCGCTGAATTCCGATGAAGTGCGGCAGTTCATCCTGACCCGGTACAAGGGACAGATTGCGCCGGGGTTCTGATCTTCGTTGTCTGATCTGACGCTATCGCGGGCAAGCCCGCTCCTACAGGGGATCTATCCACTGTAGGAGCGGGCTTGCCCGCGATGGCCGCCCCCTATTCAGGATCAACCCCCGATTCCAGGAGCTGCGCCCCAACTCCACGCTCCCCCAACACATCACCCAAATTGCGCAACGGACACGCCTCCATCGACAAACACCCACACCCGATACAGCCATTGAGCTTGTCGCGCAGCAGGGCCAGTTGGTTGATCCGCTCATCCAGCTCCCGGCTCCACTGCGCAGACAACACCTGCCAGTCCGCCGCCGTCGGTGCTCGGTTGTCAGGCAGCGATTTCAACGCCGTGCCTATTTCCGCCAAGGGAATGCCCAGGCGCTGCGCCACCTTGATCAGCGCTACCCGGCGCAGCACTTCTCGGGGATAACGGCGTTGGTTGCCCTGGTTGCGGTTGCTCCTGATCAGCCCCTTGGACTCATAAAAATGCAGCGCCGTAACCGCAACACCACTGCGCGCGGCGAGTTGACCGACAGTGAGTTCCTTGTGCGCCTGTTCTGGGGTGAGCATCGAAATTGCCTCTTGACCTCGACTTAACTAGAGGTTTTACCCTGCAGGCCTTCGGATCGCAAGATTCGGCTTACACGTCAGTGGGGAATCTTCATGCAAGCACCAGAGAAAAATCGCAGCTTCACCCAGTTGATCGAATTTGAGATCGAACCCCATCAGCAACCGGCGCTGGTGTCGGCGCTCTCTAGCCAGACTGAACGCCTGGCCCAGGGCTACAGCGGTTTTCTGAGTGCGAGTATTCAGGCCAGCGAGGACGGCCGGCGTGTGCTCAGTTACCTGCAATGGCAAACGCGTGAAGCGGGAGAAGCCGCGTTCCAGAGTTTTGAAAGCGGCGAGGAGGATTTCTGGCAACTGATTCGCGCGCATCAGGCAAAAACCGTGACGTTCGGCTCGTTCCAGGTGTTGCACAGCCTGGAACGTAGCCAGGACGACGCGCTGCACTGCAACCTGGTGGGCTAAATCGACAGGTGCATCAACCGCTCACCCTGAACGTTTTCCGTCGGCCGACGTTTGTTCACCGCCAATTCGCCAATTTTGATCAGGCGGGTGCGTGTGACGTTGCGGCTCAGGCCCAGAAGTGCAGCGGTGTGCACCTGGTTGTAGTGGCTGAAACGGTAGGCGGCTCGCAGCAAGGCGTCCTCGACTTTTTCGTGCAGGGCACCGGCCTGTACCTCGAAGAGTTTCTGAAAAGCCCGTTCGAGCAGGGCCTCCGGTGAATCGTGAGGGTGACCTTGGCCATCATCCTGACGCTCGATGCGCATGTGCGACAGGCGCAGGTCATCCCGTTCGATCACGCCGTTACGGCAGATCAGCAGGGTGTGGTGAATCACGTTTTCCAGTTCGCGGATGTTGCCTGGCCAACTGTAGCTGCGCAGTTTCAGCTCGGCTTCCTTGCTGATGGTGATGGTGCCGTAGCCCAGGCGCTGGCTGTAGGCGTCGACGAAGTGCCGGGTCAGCGGCAGGATGTCGCCCGGACGGTCGCGCAGCGGGCTCAACTCCAGGCTGACCACGTCGAGGCGGTAATACAGGTCTTCACGGAAATGTCCGGCGTTGATGGCTTTTTCCAGCTGCACGTTGGTCGCCGCCAGTACGCGCACGTTGATCGGGATGCTCTTGCGTGAACCCAGGCGTACCACCTCGCGCTCCTGCAATACCCGCAGCAACTTGACCTGGATCGCCATCGGCAAATCGCCGATTTCGTCCAGGAACAACGTGCCGCCGTCGGCTTCTTCAAACCAGCCGGCCTTGGCGCTCAAGGCTCCGGTGAAGGCGCCTTTCTCGTGGCCGAACAGCTCGGCCTCGACCAGGGACTCGGAAAACGCGCCGCAGTTGACCGCCACGAACGGACGGTTGCGTCGGGCGCTGAGGTTGTGGATATGCCGTGCTACCAGTTCCTTGCCGGTGCCGGTTTCGCCGATGATCAACACGCTGGCTTCACTGGGGGCGACTTGTTGCAGATGCGCCAGCAGTGCCTGGGATTTAGGGTCTTCGAAGACTTGGGCCGTGGCACGGATCGAGGTGGCCAGAGCGGGCGAGGGTGGTAAGGTCAGCAGTTGCATGGGGGCACGCTCCATGTAGGCAATTTATGAATAGAAAGTCGGAATCGGCAGGGCCTGGTTGAGCGCCCAGTCGCCCAGTTCGTGGAGTTTGTAATCCACCGGGTCATGCAGGGTTTGCGTGCGCAAATTGCGCCAGTGGCGGTCCAGGCGCAGCGAGGCGTGGGTCGAGCGGGCGCCGGTGACTTCGAACAGCCGGCTGCACAGTTCCAGGCCGTTGCGGGTGGCGGCGACCTTGGCCGTGGCGATGGCCGTGGCCAGGTGTCCACGTTCTTCTGCGCTGAGGGCGGGCCCTTTCGCCCAGGCTTTGTCGAGCAGGTCAGTGGCGCGCTCCACCAGCAAGCGAACGCCCTCGAGCGCTACCCAGAACTCGCCGTAATGGCCCAGCACGTAAGGGTCCTGTCGCACATCCTGGGTATTGGATTTGTGCCACGCACGGGTTTCGGTGAGGGTGTATTGGCGCGCTTCCGCGAAGGCGCCTTCGGCGATGCCGAGAAACATATGGGTAAATGTCAGTTGTGCGATTAACGGCCGCAGGCAGGCAAATGGCGTGCTCAACGGGCCCGGGTCCAGCAACAGTTCCGATTCCTCGACCCGCACCCGTTCGAACGATGCGCTGCCGCTGTCGGTCTGGCGCTGGCCCATGTTGTTCCAGTCGTTGTGCAGGGTGATGCCGCTGCGGCCGCTGGGGATGGCCGCGATCAAGAGCTTGCCGCCAGCGTTTTCATCCACCGCCGAGGCGATCAGCATCTGTGAATCGCTGGCGCCGGAGCAGAAGCTTTTCTTGCCGGAAAACTCGCGCCAGCCGCCGAGGTCCTTGACCACGGTACGGGTGTCCAGTGGGTTGAGGGCGTTACCCCAGAACCAGTTCTTGCGTGCCGTCTGTTCAAACCAGGGCTGCCATTGTTCGGGCCGCGAGAACAGGCGCACGGTGGCGAGCATCAGGTGGTGGAAACCGAAGACGTGGGCAATCGAACTGTCGACCTTGGCGAACTCACGCACGATGGTCAGGGTTTCACTCCAGCTCGCGCCGAGGCCGCCGTACTGGGTGGGAATGCTCAGGGCCAGCAGGCCGCTGTCGCGCAAGGCGTCGCGTTCGGCTTTCGGCGTGCCACCACGCTCATCGCGCTCGACAGCCGTCAGGGCAAACTCGGCGGCCAGGCGGCGGGCGGTTTGCAGGGGGGAAATCAGAGCGCTTTGCGGCTTGGCGGTCACGCGGGGTTCCTCTTTGAAGACAATGCACGTTCCTGTAGGAGCGAGCATGCTCGCGATGGTCGTCAACGATGACGCTGGCGGCCTGACACCCCAAGGTGCCTGATCTTCCATCGCGAGCGTGCTCGCTCCTACAGGTCAGGCGTCCGTCAGGCAGTGGCTTTGGCAGGCAAAACATCATTGGCGATCATTTCGCCAAACGGCCCGGTGAGGTTGGTGACCCCGCGCCCAGCCAGGCTCGCGTAGGGTTCGGGCAACAATGGGAAGACCAGTTCGGCAAAGCGATAGGCTTCTTCAAGGTGCGGGTAGCCAGAGAAGATGAAGCTCTCGATCCCCAGGTCGGCGTATTCCTTGATGCGGGCCGCCACTTGTTGCGGGTCGCCCACCAGCGCCGTCCCGGCGCCACCGCGCACCAGGCCGACGCCGGCCCACAGGTTGGGCGAGATTTCCAGGTTGTCTCGCCGGCCATCATGCAGGGCGGCCATGCGCCGCTGGCCTTCGGAGTCGAAACGCGAAAACGACTTCTGCGCCGCCGCGATGGTTTCGTCGCTGATGTGTTCGATCAGTTTGTCCGCGGCCTTCCAGGCTTCTGCGGCGGTCTCGCGGACAATCACGTGCAAGCGAATGCCGAACTTCACCGTGCGCCCGTGACGCGCCGCTCGCTCACGCACATCGGCGAGCTTCTGTGCCACGGCGGTCGGCGGTTCACCCCAGGTCAGGTAGACATCGACCTGTTCGGCCGCCAGGTCGTGGGCGGCGTCGGACGAACCACCGAAATACAGCGGCGGGTAGGGCTTCTGCACGGGCGGATACAGTGCTTTGGCGTTCTGCACTTGCAAATGCTTGCCCTCGAAATCCACCGCTTCGCCTTGCAGCACGCGGCGCCAGATCCTGAGGAATTCGTCGGTGACTTCGTAGCGTTCGCTGTGATCCAGGAAAATCCCGTCGCCCCGGTTTTCGTCAGGGTCACCGCCGGTGACCACGTTGATCAGCAAACGGCCGCCCGACAGGCGATCCAGCGTCGCCGCCATGCGCGCCGACACGGTCGGTGAAATGATCCCCGGTCGGATCGCCACCAGGTAACGCAGGCGTTCGGTCAACGGCACCAGGGCTGAGGCGATCACCCAAGAATCCTCGCAGGAGCGCCCGGTGGGGATCAGCACGCCGTGGTAGCCGAGGCTGTCGGCGGCCTGAGCCACTTGTTTCAGATAATTGAGGGTGACCGGGCGTGCGCCCTGGGTGGTGCCCAGGTAATGGCCATCGCCGTGGGTCGGCAGAAACCAGAAAACATCCATGAACAGATCCTTATGCGATTTTCAGCAGATTGTTGGGGTGCACGCCGAACAACGGCGCAGCGCGCTCAGCAGCAAGGCGAATGCGGGCCTTCAAGGGCTCACTGGTTATTTGGTAATTGGCGAAATCGGCTTCGGTGGCGTAGACACCAATCGGCAGGGTCAGGGCCTGGAAGAAACTGAACAGCGGACGCAACTGGTGATCGAGCACCAGCGCATGGCGCTCGCTGCCTCCCGTGGCGGCGAGCAGCACCGGCGTGTTGACCAGTGCATTGAGGTCGATCAGATCGAACAGGTGCTTGAGCAGGCCAGGGTAAGAACCCCGATAGACCGGCGCCGCGACAATCAGCAGATCGGCGGTCTCGATGGCGTGCAACTGGGCCTCGACGCTGGCTTCCAGTTCCTGGCGCGACAGCGCCGCGCCCAATGGTCGGGCAATGTCGCCCAGCTCGATCAGTGTGCTTTCGATCGGCAATTGCTCGGCCAGCTCGCGCAGCAGTGCCTGGGTCAGCACCAAGGTGCGGGAAGGACGCCAGGTTCCGCCGGAAAGGGCGACGACTTTCAATGGACGCGACATCATCAGTTCCTTTTTAAACAGTTGCTCAATGAGCAGTGAGTAGTCACTGGGCTTGAGCAAGAGCTGTACCAGTCCACCCGGCCCCAGGTTTTCCGGGGCTTGCAGCATGACGACTGGGCAACGCTGTTGGTGTTTCAAGACTGTTTGTTGAATGACTGTTGCCTGGCGAACAGTTGCGTGGGCAACAGTGGGATTAGGTGATGGGGTTGTTATAAAGCCAGATTGTTATTCCGCAAAATACTATAAAATAATATTTATAGATCTTTATAGAATATTCAATGAGTGCGCACCGGGGCATTAGAAAAACTCGATAGCCACTATCGAAAGCGTTGATTTCTGCCGGCCGGAGGGCACGGGTAGCCTGTGTTCATTGCCCCGAACCCAGATGCCAGGACGCCCAATCATGAAAACTCTACTCACCACTGCCGTGCTGCTCGCCGCCTCCGTCCTCGCCGGATGCGCCACCCATGTCTCCCCGGAACTGCGTCCCTACACCGACGAAGAAACGCGGGAACTGGCGATGGAAGCGTTGAATCGTCGGGGCCTTTCGTTCGACGAATACCATGCTAAAAAAGCCGAATTGCTCGGCCAGCCCCAGAAAACCTTCGGTTACGACAAACAGGGTGAAATGAGCGCTGGACGTGCTGTCCAATTGCATGGTCGTCCAAGCTGAGCCACTGTACTGCTCGAACTTTCACGCAACTGTCCATGGGCTTCCCGGCAGGCGTGCGATAGGGTCAATACCTGACCGACCCTGGACTGCCACCGATGACGCTCTCGCTCGACCTGCTGCTGGGCTTCGCCCTGTTTGCTCTTGTGACCTCGATCACGCCCGGCCCAAACAACACGATGTTGCTGGCATCCGGCGTGAACTTCGGCTTTAACCGAACTATCCCGCATATGCTAGGCATTACCTGCGGCTTCTTTGTGCTGGTGGTGGCGGTCGGATTCGGCCTGGGGGCAGTGTTTCAAACCTATCCGTTGCTCTACACCGTTTTGCGTTATGTCGGCGCGGCCTATTTGCTGTACCTGGCGTGGAAGATCGCCCACTCGGGGCCGGTCTCCGACAGTGAGAGCGGCCAGGGAAAACCGATCAGCTACCTCGGTGCGGCCGCCTTTCAGTGGGTCAACCCCAAAGCCTGGATCATGGCCATCGGCGCCATCAGCACTTACACGCCGATGCAGGGCTATTTCACTAATGTCATCGTGATCGCAGCCGTTTTCGCCATCATCAACCTGCCCAGCGTCGGCGTCTGGGCGGCGTGTGGCACGCTATTGCGCAACGTGCTCAAGGATCGTCGCTGGTTGCGCCTGTTCAACTGGGGCATGGCCGCGCTGCTGGTGGTCTCGTTGTATCCGTTACTGCTCGAAAGCTTTAGCTGACGCATTGCTTCAACCCGTTGCCCGATGCCTGTTAAGCTCGCCTTCAGGAGCGTTCCAACGCACTTTCAAATGAAGTCGTCCTCTTCAACGCATCCGATCAGGCCGCGCCGGTGGACAGATTCCCGGCCACTGATCCCGGAACAAGCTCTGCGAGTCTCTTATGAATAAACGCCCGCTGTATTTCGACTACGCCGCCACCACGCCGGTGGATGAGCGAGTCATTCAGGTGATGGTCGAGTGTCTTGGCTTTGCCGGCAATTTCGGCAACCCGGCGTCCAGCTCCCATGCGTTCGGTCGCGAGGCGCGGCAAACGGTCGAGCAGGCGCGCCGGCAAGTCGCTGATCTGGTCGGCGCCCAGGCATCGCAGATTGTCTGGACGTCCGGTGCCACCGAATCCAACAACCTCGCCCTCAAGGGCGTGGCCCAGGCCCGAGGCGTGTCCGGCGGTCACATAATAACCAGCCAGATTGAACACAAGGCCATTCTCGATACGGCCAGACAGTTGCAGGACAGCGGCGTTGCCGTGACCTACCTGGTGCCGGACGCGCAGGGCCTGATTACGGCCCAGGCTGTCAGCGAAGCGATGCGCGAGGACACCTTCCTGGTGTCGCTGATGCTGGTCAATAACGAGTTGGGCACAGTCAATGACATCGCTGCCATCGGTGAAGTCGTACGCGCCCGTGGGGCCTTGTTCCATGTCGACGCCGCTCAGGGCGCGGGGAAAGTGGCAATAGACCTGGCGAAGCTGCCGGTAGACCTGATGTCCTTCTCGGCGCATAAACTCTACGGCCCCAAAGGCATCGGCGCGCTGTATGTCGGGCCGCGGGCCCAGCAGCGATTGCAGGCGCAGATCCATGGCGGGGGCCATGAAGGTGGTTTGCGTTCCGGTACGCTGGCCACCCATCAGATTGCCGCCATGGGCGTCGCCTTCGCACTGGCGGCGCAGGTGTTCGATGAAGAAAAAGCCACCATCGTGCGTCTGCGCCAGCGTCTGCTCGATGGCTTGTCGAGCCTGCCGGGGGTGAGCGTCAATGGCAGCCCGACCCAGCGCATTCCCCATACCCTGAGCCTGACCTTCTCCGAGGGCGAGTTCAATTCCACGGCGTTGAGCACCTCGATTGCGTTTTCGGCGACCTCGGCCTGCAACTCCGCGAGCAACACGCCTTCCCACGTGCTGCTGGCCCTGGGGCATGACGCCCGCTCGGCGAGCCGTACCGTGCGTTTGAGCCTGGGCCGATTCACCACCGAGCAGGATATCGACCAGGCGGTGCAACTGATTAAAGCCAACTGCGCCAGTGCTCCGGCATTCTGGGCAACGTGATACTAAAGTGCCGGCCTGACCGGCACTCAACAATGAGTGGTTAGCAGGAGACATGATGAGTACGCAGCCTTCGATCAACGGTTCGGTGCCCCAGCGCCTGGCGCAGACCCGCGAGCTGATGAGCCGGGAGGGCATTTATGCCCTGTTGGTGCCGTCGGCCGACCCGCACCTGTCGGAATACCTGCCCGGCTACTGGCAGGGGCGGCAATGGTTGTCGGGCTTCCACGGTTCGGTCGGTACATTGATCGTCACGCCGGATTTCGCCGGAGTATGGGCCGACAGCCGCTATTGGGAACAGGCGACCAAGGAACTCAAGGGCAGCGGTATTGAACTGGTCAAGCTGCAACCGGGCCAACCGAGCCCGCTGGACTGGCTGGCCGAGCAAACCCCGGAAGGCGGTGTGGTTGCCGTGGACGGTGCAGTGATGGCGGTGGCGTCGGCGCGGACCCTGGGTGGCAAGCTCGAAGAGCGCGGCGCGCGCCTGCGTACCGACCTTGATCTGCTCGATCAGGTCTGGGGCGATCGCCCGGAACTGCCTGACGAGCCGATTTATCAGCACCTTCCTCCACAAGCGACCGTCAGCCGTGGCGAGAAACTCGCCAGCCTGCGCGAAACACTGAATGCGCGGGGTGCCGATTGGCATTTCATCGCCACCCTCGACGACATCGCCTGGCTCTTCAACCTGCGCGGCGGCGACGTGTCGTTCAACCCGGTATTCGTGTCCTTTGCACTCATCAGCCAGCAACAGGCGATGCTGTTCGTGGCCTTGAGCAAGGTCAGCGCAGAGTTGCGCGCAGTGCTCGAGCAGGACGGCATCACTCTGCGCGACTACAACGAAGTGGCCGACGCCCTGCGCGCGGTGCCGGATGGCGCCAGCCTGCTGGTGGATCCGGCACGTGTCACGGCCGGGCTGCTGGACAACCTGGGCAGCGGCGTGAAACTGGTCGAAGGCTTGAACCCGACGACTTTGGCCAAATCGCAGAAAAGCCTGGACGACGCCGCGCACATTCGCCGCGCGATGGAGCAGGATGGCGCGGCGCTGTGCGAATTCTTCGCCTGGCTGGAATCGGCCTGGGGCCGTGAGCGCATCACCGAACTGACCATTGACGAACACCTGACCGCTGCACGCGCCAGGCGTCCGGACTACGTGTCGCTGAGCTTCAACACCATTGCCGCCTTCAACGCCAATGGCGCCATGCCGCATTACCACGCGACCGAAGAAGAGCATGCGGTGATCGAAGGCGACGGCCTGTTGCTGATTGACTCCGGCGGCCAATACCTGGGTGGCACCACAGACATTACGCGGATGGTGCCGGTCGGCACGCCGACCGCAGAGCAGAAGGGCGATTGCACCCGCGTCCTCAAGGGCGTGATTGCCCTGTCTCGCGCGCGTTTTCCTCGGGGGATCCTGTCGCCGCTGCTGGACGCCATCGCCCGTGCGCCAATCTGGGCGGACAACGTCGACTACGGTCACGGCACCGGTCACGGCGTGGGGTATTTCCTCAACGTCCACGAAGGGCCGCAAGTGATTGCCTATCAGGCCGTGGCGGCGCCGCAGACTGCCATGCAGCCAGGCATGATCACGTCCATCGAGCCGGGCACTTACCGTCCTGGCCGCTGGGGTGTGCGTATCGAGAACCTGGCGATGAACCGCGAGGCCGGTAAAAGCGAGTTCGGCGAGTTCCTCAAGTTCGAAACCCTCACCTTGTGCCCGATCGACACCCGCTGCCTGGAACCGTCGTTGCTGACGGCCGAGGAAAAACAATGGCTCAACGACTATCACGCGCAGGTGCGCGAGCGTTTGAGCCCGCTGGTCGATGGTGCAGCACTCCAGTGGTTGAACACGCGCACGGCGGCTATCTGATCGGCTTGAATTCGGGCGCTGCCTGCAGCGCCTGGCTCATGTAGTCGACAAAGGCCTTGACCCTGGCGGATTGGCGACGATTCGCCGGGGACACCGCGTGTACTGGCTCCGCTGTCGTTTCGCGGGGCAACGTATTCCGGGGTGTTTACCTTGCTGCCGCTGCTCACTGGCGTGGGGCGCGAGCAGCACGGGCAGATTCTTCGCCAGGCGGCGCAGTTGATCGAGGCGGGCGAGCTCAAGCCATTGATGGATCCGCGCACCTTCACGCTGGAGAATGCCGAATCCGCCCATGAGCTGCTGAAGTCGGGAGCAGCCGAGGGGCGGTTGGTCATCGAGGTCTAACGCAAGGCTTCGATGACGAAGTCCAGGCGATCCTGGCCGAAGTACAACTGGTTATCGACGAACATGCTCGGTGCACCGAACACGCCACGAGCCACGGCCTGCTCGGTATTGGCCTTCAGCGTCGTCTTGACCTCTTCATCGGCGGTCAAGGCCAGCACTTCAGTGGGGTCGAAGCCGTTCTGCGTCAGCACGGCGGCGACCGTCGCCGGATCGTCAAGGCTACGCGCTTCGACCCAGAGTGCGTGGAACAGGCACTCGATGAACGCCTGAAAACGTTGCGGATGGCGCAGTTGCATGCCCGTGACGGCGCGCATCAGCATCAGGGTATTGATGGGGAAGTTCGGGTTGTATCTCAGGGGTACGCCATATCGTTGGGCATAACGGTCCAGGTCCTGGAACATGTAGCGACCCTTGGCCGGAATGGTTGCCGGGGATGCATTGCCCGTGGCCTTGAATACACCGCCGAGCAGCATCGGAATGTAGATCAAATGGCTGTCGGTCTGCGCGCAGATTTTCGGAAGCTGGGTGTAGGCCAGGTAGGTGGCAGGGCTGCCGAGGTCGAAGTAGAACTCCACGGTTTTGCTCATGATCGGTGCGCTCCTTGTTATTGTTTGGGGGAGGCTTACCAGCGTTCGTTCCAGGGACGCAGGTCCAGCTCGAAAGTCCAGGCGTCGCGAGGTTGGCTGTGCAGGAACCAATAGTTGTCGGCGATGTGCTCAGGGTCGAGGATGCCGTCCTGATCCTTGGTAGCGTACTTTTCGGGGAAATTGTCGCGAATGAAATCGGTGTCGATGGCACCATCGACGACCACATGGGCCACATGGATGTTCATCGGGCCCAGCTCGCGCGCCATGCTCTGGGCCAGTGCGCGGATGCCATGCTTGGCACCTGCGAAGGCGGCGAAACCGGCGGCTCCGCGTAAACCAGCAGTCGCACCGGTAAACAGGATCGTGCCCCGTTGGCGCTTGACCATGCGCAAGGCGACTTCACGGGCATTGAGGAATCCGGAGAAGCAGGCCATTTCCCAGATCTTGAAGTACTTGCGTGCGGTCTCTTCGAGGATGCTGCATGGCACATTGGCGCCGATATTGAACACGAACGCTTCGATGGGACCGAGCTGGCTTTCGATCTGCTCGATGAGCGCCACCACATCCTCTTCCTTGCGCGCATCGCAGGCAAAACCGTGGGCTTGCCCACCGGCAAGGTTGATGGCATCCACCAAGGGTTGGAGCTTGTCGGCGCTGCGCCGGGTCACGCAGGCGATGAAGCCTTCCCGCGCGAATCGCCGGGCGATTGCGCCGCCCGTGGCATCCCCCGCCCCCACTACCAGAACGACTTTGCTGTTATCCATGCTCGACCCCATCGCTGAACGATCGTTGATGCACGGACGTTATGCCGGGGATCGGACGGGCGTCAAGACGGTGAAACGGACAGACGACCGGCCTTTATTTGCAGATGACAATCATGCTGCGGCTGGTGTAGCCGGCAGGGTTGAGACCGAACGGATAGTCGCCGGGCTCCTCCACGCCATCCCCTGACTTGGCGATGACCTTGTAGCTCTTCGGCGCGCATGAGTTGGCGGCACTGGCGTAGCACTTGTCCCACGACGACGACAACCCGGAGCAGTTGATATGCAAACCTTTCTTGCCACGTTTGGTGTGGGTTTCCGCCGTCGCCGCGCAGCCTGCAATTGCAAGCACGGCGATCAGTATCAAAATACGTTTCATTGCTGTCCTTAAAGCGTCCCGGATCTTCGTGCCCGGGTCTGGCAGTAATCGCTTTCGCTGAAGCGTCGCTGATGTCCCTATCCTGAAAAGTCCATGTTTGAGATTAAGTGCGGGCTAAACATGGCCTAAATGAGCGGCAAATACCAGAGTTTCATCATTTGCGTGTCAGTCTGCCGCGATTGCGGGCTTGGCACTGCTGCCCATGGTCAGGGTCGCGCCAACCGACGCTGAAATGATGCACATGATCGCCATCCATTGTGACAGGGTGAGGTACTCCTGAAGGAACAGGAGGCCGGACAGTGCGCCGAACGCCGGTTCGACACTCATCAGCGTGCCAAACGTGCGGGTTGGCAACCGGGTAAGGGCAATCATTTCCAGGGTGTAGGGCAGGGCCGTGGAGAGGAGGGCGACACCGATGGCCACAGGAATCAATGAAGGCGTCAGCAGGGCACTGCCAGCATGGGCGATGCCAAAAGGTGTGACAACCAGTGCGGCGATCATCACCCCCAGCGCGGCAGTCTGTACGCCGTTGTCATTGCCGGCCTTCTGCCCGAAAAGAATGTACAAGGCCCAGCAGACTCCCGCCGCCAGTGCGTAGCCTGCGCCGAGCGGGTCGATACTTGAGGTCGTTGCACCTGTCGGTATGAGCAGCATCAACCCGATCGCTGCGAGAGCGACCCACAAAAAATCGATTGCGCGGCGCGAAGCATAGATGGCGACTGCCAACGGGCCTGTGAACTCCAGCGCGACGGCAATACCCAGTGGCACTGTGCGCAGAGACATATAGAAGAGGAGGTTCATGCCGCCCAACGCTATTCCGTAGACGATGACGGTGCGCATGGATTTCGCGGTGAGTTTTGCACGCCAGGGGCGCAGCAGCGCGATCATGATCAAACTGGCGAAGATCAGTCGCAACGTGGTGGTGCCTTGGGCGCCGGCTATGGGAAACATGCTTTTGGCCAGGGAGGCGCCGGATTGGATCGACGCCATGGCTATCAACAGCAGGCCGACCGGGAATAAGGTCGAAGCAAGGCTTCGGGGTTGTTCATTCATTATGAGAGATCGTCCAGGGCAGAAATCAAAAAGCTGATTGTCGATTGAGCAATATACTGCGCACTCTCCAGGCGCGCATCTATATATAGAGGGATTTCAGGTTTTTTGATAGAAAAGCTAAATTAGATGTTGACGGCAGATTTCAGAAGTCTATAATTCGCCCCACTTCCGGCGCAGTCGAAACGGAAAACTCCTTGGTAAACAACGAGTTACGCAGTTTTCGACGGTGTTCAGCTTCAGATCATCGAAGCCTGGAAGGAGTCGGTCAGGCAGGAAGTTGTCGCTTGATAGACGGTTCGATCTTCTCGGTCGAAAGCGGTGAAAAAGAGGTGTTGACAGCAGCGTGTAACGCTGTAGAATTCGCCTCCCGCTGACGAGAGATCGGAAGCGCAAGTGGTTGAAGTTGCAGAGGAAACTTTGAAAACTTCTTAAAATAACCGCTTGACAGATACATCAGGCGCTGTAGAATGCGCGCCTCGGTTGAGACGAAAGCTCTTAACCAACCGCTCTTTAACAACTGAATCAAGCAATTCGTGTGGGTGCTTGTGGAGTCAGACTGCTAGTCAACAGATTATCAGCATCACAAGTTACTCCGCGAGAAATCAAAGATGTAACCAACGATTGCTGAGCCAAGTTTAGGGTTTTCTCAAAACCCAAAGATGTTTGAACTGAAGAGTTTGATCATGGCTCAGATTGAACGCTGGCGGCAGGCCTAACACATGCAAGTCGAGCGGTAGAGAGAAGCTTGCTTCTCTTGAGAGCGGCGGACGGGTGAGTAATGCCTAGGAATCTGCCTGGTAGTGGGGGATAACGTCCGGAAACGGACGCTAATACCGCATACGTCCTACGGGAGAAAGCAGGGGACCTTCGGGCCTTGCGCTATCAGATGAGCCTAGGTCGGATTAGCTAGTTGGTGAGGTAATGGCTCACCAAGGCGACGATCCGTAACTGGTCTGAGAGGATGATCAGTCACACTGGAACTGAGACACGGTCCAGACTCCTACGGGAGGCAGCAGTGGGGAATATTGGACAATGGGCGAAAGCCTGATCCAGCCATGCCGCGTGTGTGAAGAAGGTCTTCGGATTGTAAAGCACTTTAAGTTGGGAGGAAGGGTTGTAGGTTAATACTCTGCAATTTTGACGTTACCGACAGAATAAGCACCGGCTAACTCTGTGCCAGCAGCCGCGGTAATACAGAGGGTGCAAGCGTTAATCGGAATTACTGGGCGTAAAGCGCGCGTAGGTGGTTTGTTAAGTTGGATGTGAAAGCCCCGGGCTCAACCTGGGAACTGCATTCAAAACTGACAAGCTAGAGTATGGTAGAGGGTGGTGGAATTTCCTGTGTAGCGGTGAAATGCGTAGATATAGGAAGGAACACCAGTGGCGAAGGCGACCACCTGGACTGATACTGACACTGAGGTGCGAAAGCGTGGGGAGCAAACAGGATTAGATACCCTGGTAGTCCACGCCGTAAACGATGTCAACTAGCCGTTGGGGACCTTGAGTCTTTAGTGGCGCAGCTAACGCATTAAGTTGACCGCCTGGGGAGTACGGCCGCAAGGTTAAAACTCAAATGAATTGACGGGGGCCCGCACAAGCGGTGGAGCATGTGGTTTAATTCGAAGCAACGCGAAGAACCTTACCAGGCCTTGACATCCAATGAACTTTCCAGAGATGGATTGGTGCCTTCGGGAACATTGAGACAGGTGCTGCATGGCTGTCGTCAGCTCGTGTCGTGAGATGTTGGGTTAAGTCCCGTAACGAGCGCAACCCTTGTCCTTAGTTACCAGCACGTTATGGTGGGCACTCTAAGGAGACTGCCGGTGACAAACCGGAGGAAGGTGGGGATGACGTCAAGTCATCATGGCCCTTACGGCCTGGGCTACACACGTGCTACAATGGTCGGTACAGAGGGTTGCCAAGCCGCGAGGTGGAGCTAATCCCACAAAACCGATCGTAGTCCGGATCGCAGTCTGCAACTCGACTGCGTGAAGTCGGAATCGCTAGTAATCGCGAATCAGAATGTCGCGGTGAATACGTTCCCGGGCCTTGTACACACCGCCCGTCACACCATGGGAGTGGGTTGCACCAGAAGTAGCTAGTCTAACCTTCGGGAGGACGGTTACCACGGTGTGATTCATGACTGGGGTGAAGTCGTAACAAGGTAGCCGTAGGGGAACCTGCGGCTGGATCACCTCCTTAATCGACGACTCAGCTGCTCCATGAGCTCCCACACGAATTGCTTGATTCATTGAAGAAGACGAAAGAAGCAGCCCGAAATTGGGTCTGTAGCTCAGTTGGTTAGAGCGCACCCCTGATAAGGGTGAGGTCGGCAGTTCGAATCTGCCCAGACCCACCAATTTTGTGTGGGAAACGCCTGTAGAAATACGGGGCCATAGCTCAGCTGGGAGAGCGCCTGCCTTGCACGCAGGAGGTCAACGGTTCGATCCCGTTTGGCTCCACCACTACTGCTTCTGTTTGTAAAAGCTTAGAAATGAGCATTCCATCGAATTGATGATGAATGTTGATTTCTAGTCTTTGACTAGTTCGTTCTTTAAAAATTTGGGTATGTGATAGAAAGATAGACTGAACGTTACTTTCACTGGTAACGGATCAGGCTAAGGTAAAATTTGTGAGTGACTCTTAAGAGTTTTGCGAATTTTCGGCGAATGTCGTCTTCACAGTATAACCAGATTGCTTGGGGTTATATGGTCAAGTGAAGAAGCGCATACGGTGGATGCCTTGGCAGTCAGAGGCGATGAAAGACGTGGTAGCCTGCGAAAAGCTTCGGGGAGTCGGCAAACAGACTTTGATCCGGAGATGTCTGAATGGGGGAACCCAGCCATCATAAGATGGTTATCTTAAGCTGAATACATAGGCTTAAGAGGCGAACCAGGGGAACTGAAACATCTAAGTACCCTGAGGAAAAGAAATCAACCGAGATTCCCTTAGTAGTGGCGAGCGAACGGGGACTAGCCCTTAAGTGGCTTTGAGATTAGCGGAACGCTCTGGAAAGTGCGGCCATAGTGGGTGATAGCCCTGTACGCGAAAGTCTCTTAGTCATGAAATCGAGTAGGACGGAGCACGAGAAACTTTGTCTGAATATGGGGGGACCATCCTCCAAGGCTAAATACTACTGACTGACCGATAGTGAACTAGTACCGTGAGGGAAAGGCGAAAAGAACCCCGGAGAGGGGAGTGAAATAGATCCTGAAACCGTATGCGTACAAGCAGTGGGAGCAGACTTTGTTCTGTGACTGCGTACCTTTTGTATAATGGGTCAGCGACTTATATTCAGTGGCGAGCTTAACCGAATAGGGGAGGCGTAGCGAAAGCGAGTCTTAATAGGGCGTTTAGTCGCTGGGTATAGACCCGAAACCGGGCGATCTATCCATGGGCAGGTTGAAGGTTAGGTAACACTGACTGGAGGACCGAACCGACTACCGTTGAAAAGTTAGCGGATGACCTGTGGATCGGAGTGAAAGGCTAATCAAGCTCGGAGATAGCTGGTTCTCCTCGAAAGCTATTTAGGTAGCGCCTCATGTATCACTGTAGGGGGTAGAGCACTGTTTCGGCTAGGGGGTCATCCCGACTTACCAAACCGATGCAAACTCCGAATACCTACAAGTGCCGAGCATGGGAGACACACGGCGGGTGCTAACGTCCGTCGTGAAAAGGGAAACAACCCAGACCGTCAGCTAAGGTCCCAAAGTTATGGTTAAGTGGGAAACGATGTGGGAAGGCTTAGACAGCTAGGAGGTTGGCTTAGAAGCAGCCACCCTTTAAAGAAAGCGTAATAGCTCACTAGTCGAGTCGGCCTGCGCGGAAGATGTAACGGGGCTCAAACCATACACCGAAGCTACGGGTATCATCTTCGGATGATGCGGTAGAGGAGCGTTCTGTAAGCCTGTGAAGGTGAGTTGAGAAGCTTGCTGGAGGTATCAGAAGTGCGAATGCTGACATGAGTAACGACAATGGGTGTGAAAAACACCCACGCCGAAAGACCAAGGTTTCCTGCGCAACGTTAATCGACGCAGGGTTAGTCGGTCCCTAAGGCGAGGCTGAAAAGCGTAGTCGATGGAAAACAGGTTAATATTCCTGTACTTCTGGTTATTGCGATGGAGGGACGGAGAAGGCTAGGCCAGCTTGGCGTTGGTTGTCCAAGTTTAAGGTGGTAGGCTGGAATCTTAGGTAAATCCGGGATTCTAAGGCCGAGAGCTGATGACGAGTGTTCTTTTAGAACACGAAGTGGTTGATGCCATGCTTCCAAGAAAAGCTTCTAAGCTTCAGGTAACCAGGAACCGTACCCCAAACCGACACAGGTGGTTGGGTAGAGAATACCAAGGCGCTTGAGAGAACTCGGGTGAAGGAACTAGGCAAAATGGCACCGTAACTTCGGGAGAAGGTGCGCCGGTGAGGGTGAAGGACTTGCTCCGTAAGCCAATGCCGGTCGAAGATACCAGGCCGCTGCGACTGTTTATTAAAAACACAGCACTCTGCAAACACGAAAGTGGACGTATAGGGTGTGACGCCTGCCCGGTGCCGGAAGGTTAATTGATGGGGTTAGCTAACGCGAAGCTCTTGATCGAAGCCCCGGTAAACGGCGGCCGTAACTATAACGGTCCTAAGGTAGCGAAATTCCTTGTCGGGTAAGTTCCGACCTGCACGAATGGCGTAACGATGGCGGCGCTGTCTCCACCCGAGACTCAGTGAAATTGAAATCGCTGTGAAGATGCAGTGTATCCGCGGCTAGACGGAAAGACCCCGTGAACCTTTACTATAGCTTTGCACTGGACTTTGAATTTGCTTGTGTAGGATAGGTGGGAGGCTTTGAAGCGTGGACGCCAGTTCGCGTGGAGCCATCCTTGAAATACCACCCTGGCAACTTTGAGGTTCTAACTCAGGTCCGTTATCCGGATCGAGGACAGTGTATGGTGGGTAGTTTGACTGGGGCGGTCTCCTCCTAAAGAGTAACGGAGGAGTACGAAGGTGCGCTCAGACCGGTCGGAAATCGGTCGTAGAGTATAAAGGCAAAAGCGCGCTTGACTGCGAGACAGACACGTCGAGCAGGTACGAAAGTAGGTCTTAGTGATCCGGTGGTTCTGTATGGAAGGGCCATCGCTCAACGGATAAAAGGTACTCCGGGGATAACAGGCTGATACCGCCCAAGAGTTCATATCGACGGCGGTGTTTGGCACCTCGATGTCGGCTCATCACATCCTGGGGCTGAAGCCGGTCCCAAGGGTATGGCTGTTCGCCATTTAAAGTGGTACGCGAGCTGGGTTTAGAACGTCGTGAGACAGTTCGGTCCCTATCTGCCGTGGACGTTTGAGATTTGAGAGGGGCTGCTCCTAGTACGAGAGGACCGGAGTGGACGAACCTCTGGTGTTCCGGTTGTCACGCCAGTGGCATTGCCGGGTAGCTATGTTCGGGAAAGATAACCGCTGAAAGCATCTAAGCGGGAAACTTGCCTCAAGATGAGATCTCACTGGAACCTTGAGTTCCCTGAAGGGCCGTCGAAGACTACGACGTTGATAGGTTGGGTGTGTAAGCGCTGTGAGGCGTTGAGCTAACCAATACTAATTGCCCGTGAGGCTTGACCATATAACACCCAAGCAATTTGAGTCGAAAGGCCAGATTGCGGTGTTGTGAAGACGAAACGAACCGAAAGTTTGCGACTCACAAAGCCGAAAGCCATCACATACCCGATTCGCTGGAATGTCGAAAGACACGTCAGCTCAAGAATTTCTTGACGACCATAGAGCATTGGAACCACCTGATCCCATCCCGAACTCAGCAGTGAAACGATGCATCGCCGATGGTAGTGTGGGGTTTCCCCATGTGAGAGTAGGTCATCGTCAAGATTAAATTCCGAAACCCCAATTGCGAAAGCAGTTGGGGTTTTGTTTTTGTCCCGGGAAAAGTCTGGCTGACGGAATCGTCATCAAGCATGCCCTTCGTTTTTGATATGGTGCTCTTCCATTTTTTCACGGACTGATTTCTAGCCTAGGAACGGCGCTTCATTGCCAGTCAAAGAGCAGCTGTAGAAATGCCCGAACCGATTCCGATCAAGGATCACGAGAAAGAGACGCGCCTGGTCAACAAAAGGCTGATGGCGTGCGCGCTGTTCGTCGTCGCCATCATGTGTACGCTGGTTGCGCGTATGTATGTGCTCCAAGTGATGGAGTTCGATTATCACTCGACGATCTCCGAGAACAATCGTGTCCATGTCTTGCCGATCACCCCGACCAGAGGGCTGATCTACGACCGCAACGGTGTGATCCTGGCCGACAACCGTCCCAGCTTCAACCTGACCATCACCCGCGAACGCGCCACCGACGTCAAGCAAGAGCTGGACGAGGTCGTCAACCTCCTGCATTTGTCCGCCGAAGATCGCGCGTTGTTCGACAAGGCGATGAAGCAGGGGCGTCATCCCTTCGTGCCCGTCACCCTGTTTTACGAGCTGAGTGAAGAACAGATCGCCGTGCTTGCCGTCAATGAATTTCGCCTGCCCGGGATCGATGTCGAACCGCAGTTCGTTCGTCACTACCCCATGGCCGAGCATTTCGCCCATTCGATCGGCTACGTCGGTCGTATCAATGAAAAGGAAGCCAAGGCGCTGGACACGGTTGAATACCGTGGCACCCAATCCATCGGCAAGACCGGCATCGAGAAATTCTACGAGTCAGAACTGCACGGCCACGTGGGTTATGAAGAAGTTGAGACCAATGCCCAGGGCCGAGTCCTGCGCGTGCTCAAACATACCGATCCCATACCCGGCAAAAACATCGTCCTGAGCCTGGACGCCAAGCTTCAGCAAGCCGCTGAGGATGCACTCGGGGACCGTCGCGGCTCGGTGGTTGCTCTCGATCCGTCCACCGGTGAAGTGCTGGCCATGGTCAGCAAACCCAGTTTTGACCCGAATCTGTTCGTCACGGGAATCAGCTTCAAGGAATACGCGGCGCTGCATGATTCCATCGACCGCCCATTGTTCAACCGTGTCCTCAGGGGCCTCTATGCGCCCGGTTCGACAATCAAGCCTGAAGTGGCAATCGCCGGTCTGGATGCCGGTGTAGTTACACCCCAGACTCGCGTCTTCGATCCCGGTTACTACCAGTTGCCGGACTACGATCACAAATACCGCAACTGGAACCACAGCGGTGACGGCTGGGTGGACATGGACGCGGCGATCATGCGTTCCAACGACACTTACTTTTACGATCTGGCCCACAAGCTGGGCATCGACCGCCTGCATGACTACATGGCGATGTTTGGTCTCGGTGAGAAAGTGTCGCTGGACATGAACGAAGAGTCTGCTGGCCTGATGCCGTCCCAGGCCTGGAAGCGTGTGACGCGCCGTCAGGCGTGGTTCCCAGGCGAAACCGTGATCCTTGGCATCGGTCAGGGGTACATGCAGGTCACCCCGCTGCAACTCGCACAGGCCACCGCGCTGATCGCCAATAAGGGTGTCTGGAACCGCCCGCACCTGGCCAAGACCGTGGACGGTGTCGCTCCGGTTGATGAACACCCCATGCCCAACATCCTGCTCAAGGACCCGCGTGACTGGGAGCAGGTCAACCACGGCATGCAGATGGTCATGCACGATGCGCGCGGCATTGCACGTGCAGCCGCGCAAGGCGCTCAGTACCGCATCGCCGGCAAGAGCGGCACCGCGCAAGTGGTCGCGATCAAGCAGGGCGAACGTTACAACCGTGAGAAAACCCTCGAGCGTCACCGCGACAACGCCTTGTTCGTCGGTTTCGCCCCGGCCGAGCACCCGAAGATCGTGATATCGGTGATGATCGAAAACGGCGAGGCCGGTGGCCGTGTCGCGGGGCCTGTGGTGCGGCAGATCATGGATGCCTGGTTGCTGGATCAGGATGGGCACCTCAAGCCCCAGTATGCGACGCCTAGCAAGGTGCCTGGGGATCCGCATGTTTGATCTGGGGTTCTTTAGCGCCTGATAGGCCGTCTTCGCGGGCAAGCCCGCTCCCACAGTGGCCGGTGTCGTTCACATATCCTGTGTACAACCCGTAACCCTGTGGGAGCGGGCTTGCCCGCGAAGAACGATAACGCGGTCCCCCCATGAAACCACAAGCGCCGTAAGGCACTTGCCATCGCCCTGACGTTAACGTAAAGATGCTTCAGGGCGCCGATGTTCGAAGGCGCAGGGCGGACGACCCGGAGCGCTTGATGACGCTGATAAAAACAAACTCCCCCAAACTTCACCGTGAAGCCCGGTTGGCTCGGGAAAAACTCCACCTGGAAGGCGAAGTACCTGACGGTGTGCTGCGGGCCGAGATCGATGCTTCGTGGCGACGCAGCTTGAGTCATGGCGTGCATTTCAACAGCAAGCATGAATTGGCGCTGGAATCGAGCGCGAGCCTTGACGTGCTATTGAGCAATAATCGCTTGTTGATTGACGCCGCATTGCCCGCCATCGATTACCTGGCCGAGCGTCAGGGCAAGGAAGGGTTGATCATCCTCGCAAATTCCGATGCTACCATCCTGGCCGTCGAGGGCCGTGCCGATCGACTCAAGGGCAGTGGCCTGCAAGACATCGCCCTGGGGGCCTGCTGGAGCGAAGCCGCTCGTGGCACCAACGCACTGGGTACTGCCCTGGTGGAAGCCCGGCCAACGATGATTGATTGCGGCGAACACTACCTGGATCGCCTGACTGATTTTTCCTGCACTTCCGTGCCGATCTACTGCCCGCAAGGAGACATCCTCGGCGTCCTCGACTTGACCCGCGAAGGCCCGCTCGGCCGCGTTCACGACAGCACCGCGCTGCTGGCCCTGGCCGTCAGCCAAATCGAGAGCCGGGTGTTCAACGCCAGTTTTCCCGACCAGATTGTGTTGGCCTTCCATAGCCGTCGGCAATACCTCGAGTCGCCCTGGCAAGGGCTGCTGGCTGTGAGCCTCGGAGGACAGATCCTCGCGGTCAGCGCCCAGGCCTGCCAGTTGTTGGGGGCCGAGCGCTCGGCGCTGGTAGGGAGGCGTTGCGAAGAGTTTCTCGGCGTGGATGGCCTGCAATTGCTTTCACGCCTGCATCAGGGTGGCGCCGGCAGCCTGCAGACCGCCAAGGGCGAGTTCTTCTACAAAACCCTGCGCGCTCCCCTGCGCTCACTCAATGTCAGCGCACCCGCGCCGCGCAGCACCA
The DNA here is from genome assembly GCF_054668405.1 of Pseudomonas sp. S2_C03. Classification (NCBI taxonomy): domain Bacteria; kingdom Pseudomonadati; phylum Pseudomonadota; class Gammaproteobacteria; order Pseudomonadales; family Pseudomonadaceae; genus Pseudomonas; species Pseudomonas sp. S2_C03. The sequence continues at coordinate 895,415 of NZ_CP162766.1, forward strand.
CGAAAACCGCGAAGACAGCCCCGGACCTGGAATCCCTGGCCGGCAGCAATAGCCGTTACGCCCGCGCCTTGCGGATGGCGCGTCAGGGCCTGGCCAACGAGTTGCCGGTGTTGCTGCTCGGTGAAACCGGCACCGGCAAGGAAGTCATTGCCCGCGCCCTGCACATGGCCGGCAGCCGCGCAGACAAACCCTTCGTCGCGGTGAATTGCGCGGCGATCCCTGAAGGCCTGATCGAGTCTGAATTGTTCGGCTATCGCGAAGGCGCCTTCACCGGTTCGCGACGGGGCGGCATGATCGGCCGTTTGCAGCAGGCCCATGGCGGCACCTTGTTCCTCGATGAAATCGGCGACATGCCCTTCGCGTTACAGGCACGTCTGCTGCGGGTGTTGCAGGACCGCAAGGTGGCACCATTGGGGGCGGGCGAAGAGCAGGACATCGACGTCGCCCTGATCTGCGCGACCCACCGTGACCTCAAGCGCCTGGTCGAAGACAAGCATTTTCGCGAAGACCTGTTCTATCGCGTCAACGGCATCAGCGTGATGCTCCCGGCGTTGCGCGAGCGCGACGATTTCAGTGCGCTGGTGAGTCGGCTGCTGGCACGGCTCGACGCGCCGAGCGTAGTCCTGCACGACGATCTCGGGCGGCTGCTCGCCGGTTACCACTGGCCGGGCAACATTCGCCAACTGGAAATGGTCCTGCGCACCGCACTGGCCATGCGTGAGCCGGGCGAGAGTGTGCTCACCCTCGATCACCTGCCCGACAGCATGCTCGACGAATTGACCGCCAACGAACGTCCGCAGGCAGGTAGTATCCGCGAGAATGAACTGGAGATGATTCGCCAGTCCCTGGACAGCCATCAGGGCAACGTCTCGGCAGCCGCCGACGCCCTGGGCATCAGCCGTGCGACCCTTTACCGCAAACTCAAACAGTTGCGTTCCTGATGTGGATTGTTCGGCTGGTCGACAGCCACAACCCCGAAGCCCTCCAAGCGGCGCTGCACTGGCTGTACGGTTTCGTCAGGCCGCAGCGCCTGGCAATCGTCGGGCTGCTTGGGCTGTCGGTCTGCGCATCGGCGCTGGTGTTGGTGCAACCCTGGCTGACCAAGCTGTTGATCGACGATGGCCTGCTGGCCCGTAACTTCCCGATGCTGGTGCTGATCGCCGTGTTGATGATCGTCGCCGGGCTGCTCGGCACGGCACTCTCGGGAATCAATCGTTACCTGCACACGCGGCTGTCCGGGCGGATTCTGTTCGCGCTGCGCGACGACCTCTATCGCCACCTGCAGACCCTTTCGCCCGGTTTCTACGGGCAACGGCGCATTGGCGACCTGATGTCGCGCCTGGATGGTGATGTCGCGGAGATCCAGCGCTTTGCCGTGGATTCGTTGTTTTCCGCCGTGTCCAGCGTGATCGGCCTGGTGGTCGCCGTGGCGATGCTGGTGACCCTGTCGTGGCAACTTTCCCTGCTGGCGTTGGTGCTGATTCCCCTCGACGTGTTGTGGCTGCGTTGGATGAGGCGCAAGGTCGAACGTGACGTGCGGCAGTTGCGTGAGCGATCGGCAGACATGTCCTCGTTCATGGTCGAGACACTGCCGGTGATGAAGTTCATCCAGTCGGCCGGGCAGCAACAGCGCGAATCTCGGCGGCTGGAGTCTCTGGGGCAGGGCTACATGAGTCAGTTGTTGCGCCTGCAGGTCACCGAGTTTTTCACCCAGGCCGTGCCGGGCACATTGACCTCATTGTCCCGTGCCTGTGCATTCCTGATCGGCGGTTACTGGGTGGTGCAGGGCACCTGGCAATTGGGTGCGCTGATCGCGTTTTCAACGTACCTGGGCATGGCCGTCGGGCCGGTGCAGAGCTTGCTGGGACTGTATGTGGCCATACAGCGCATGACCGTCAGCCTCGGCCGTGTGATGGAGTTGCGCGGCGAAGAGCCAACCGTGCTGACCCCGGCCGAACCCCAGCCAATGCCGGCGTGCGGCGACTTGCGTTTTGACGACGTGCACTTCAGCCATCCGGGTCGGCCGGCGACCCTGAGCGGGATCCAGGCACAGATACCTTACGGTGTGAAAGTGGCCCTCAGCGGTGGCTCCGGGGTGGGCAAGTCGACGTTGATCGACCTGTTGCAACGCCATCACGATCCGCAGTCCGGTCGGGTACTGCTGGGCGAGACCGATGTACGCGAACTGGACCTGATGCAATTGCGCAGGCAGATCGCCGTTGTCAGCCAGGACATCGTGCTGTTTCGCGGCAGCCTTGCCGACAACCTCGCCTACGCGGTGCCGGATGCAAACCGCGAAGCCATTGCCAAAGTGGCACACCTGGCGCAACTCGACAGCCTGATCGCCTCCCTGCCCGAAGGCCTCGACAGCCCGTTGGGCGAACGTGGCCAACAGTTGTCCGGCGGGCAGAAACAGCGCATCGCGATTGCTCGGGCGCTGTTGCAGGATCCGATGATCCTGGTGCTGGACGAAGCGACCTCGGCGGTGGACGAAGCCACCGAGCGCGAAGTGATCGAGGCCATCGACCGATTGTTTGCCGGGCGTACGCGCATCCTCATCAGCCATCGGCCTTCCACCCTGGCTGACGCCGACCTGCGCTTCGAACTGATCGATGGCGTGCTGACGTCGAAAACGGTGGCCCATGAAGCGTGAGCTGCGAATCGGCGTGGTCGACAGCGGGCATTCGGCGGCGCAGCGGGTGCAGGTGGTTGCCGGTCGGCGGTTCTCGTTGCTCGAAGACGCCTTGCTTGAGGATGCCTTGCACGACGACGTCCTTGGCCACGGCAGTGCGGTGATCGAGGCGATTAGCCGACGGGCCCCCGGGGCGCTGTTCTGCGTGGCCCAGGTGTTCGATCAACGCGGTGTCACCACTGCCTTGCAGATCGCCACGGCCATCGACTGGCTGGTGGCGCAGGATGTGCGGCTGATCAATCTCAGCCTCGGCTTGCGCCAGGACCGCAACCTGCTGCGTGAGGCCTGTGCAATGGCGGTCGAGCGGGGCGTTTTGCTGTGCGCCTCCAGCCCGGCCCAGGGTGAGGGTGTTTACCCGGCCCGTTATCCACAAGTGCTGCGGATCACCGGCGATGCGCGTTGCGCGGAGCAGGAGTGGTCCTGGCTGGACAGCGCCCAGGCGGATTTCGCCGCGTGCGTGCATGGCACTTATCCTGGGCAATCGGGGGCGAGCCTGGGGTGTGCGGCGCTAAGCGGGCACATCGCCGCTTTTCTGTTGGAGCACCCCGAGGCGAGCAATCAGCAGATCATCGATCGTCTGCGAGACAACGCCCGTTATCGCGGTCCTGAACGGCGTAGTGGGCCATGATCGCGATTCTTGGCGCAGGCCCTGCCGGGGCGGCCGTGGCCCTGGGTCTGCGCCGATTGGGCTTTGAGGTGACGCTGGTATCCGAGTGGCGCCGGTTCGCGGCGCTGGAAGGTGTGTCCGTGCGGGTGTTGGAAGCCTTGCGCGGCGCCGGCCTGCACCACGCGCTGGCCGAGGCGACGCTGCCGTCCCAGCGTCAGGTGTCATGGAATGGCCAGCAGCACGCGCAGAACATCGAGTATCTGCTCGATCGCCCGGCGTTCGACCGTGGCCTGCGCGAAGACCTGCGCCTGGCCGGTGTTGAACTGATCGAGGGCCGCGTGCTGGGCGTGCAGTCATTGGCCACGGGGGCGCGGATCGAGATCGAAGGGCATGGCGTACTCGCCTGTGACTTCCTGGTGGAAGCTCGCGGTCGTCAGGCGCCGGCCTCGCACAAAGCACTGGGCAAGGGGCTGCGCGGGCCGGAGACGGTCAGCCTGCTCAACCGCTGGCAAGGCCCGCCGGGCGAGACCGCCAGCGCCGTGGAGAGCCTTGAGGACGGCTGGGCGTGGATGGCGCGGCGGGCGGACGGCCAATGCTACTGGCAATGGACGGTGGACGTGGCCAGCGCGCAACTGCCGGGAAAGGCGCAGTTGCTCGAATATTGCCGCCAGCGGCGCCAGGGCTCGGCGTTGGGGCGGGCGTTTTTCGGCGCCGATGCCGAGGCCAAGGTCGAAGCGCAATTGCATGCACGCAGCAGCACGGCGATCTTGAGCCCGCAGGTGTGTGGTGATCAGTGGATTCGTGTCGGCGACGCGGCGATGGCGGTGGACCCGCTGTCGGGCAACGGGATTTTCCAGTCGTTGTCCTCGGCGTTGCAGGCGCCGGTGGTGATCAACACGCTGCTGCGAAAACCGGAACGGGCGGCCCTGGCCCAGCGATTTCACCAGCAGCGGGTGGAGCAGCTGTTTCTTCGTTTTGCGCGCATCGGCCGGGACTTTTATGCCGATGAGCAGCGCTGGGCGGATCAGCCGTTCTGGCTGGCCCGGCGGCAATGGCCGGACGCCGAGGTGGCGCATGCCCAGGCGGATTTTGCGTCACTGCGCATAGAGCGGGCGCCGGTGTTGCGCGATGGGTTTGTCGATGAGGCCGAGGTGGTGATCACGGCGGATCAACCGTTGGGGATCTGGCATGTGCAGGGGATAGAGCTGGCGCCGTTGCTGCGGCGCTTGTCGGTGGAGCCGGTAGGGCAGGTGTTGGCAGGGTTGTCGGTGGAGCAGGGGAAGGTGGTCAGGGGGTGGTTGTTGGCTCAGGGGTATAAGCCCTGAGCCTTGTGTTGGCAGGGCGCCGCAATTACAACTTGATCAACACCGACTTCAACTCCGTGTAATGCTCAATCGCCGCATACCCCATCTCCCGCCCGACCCCCGACATTTTGTAACCGCCGAACGGCAATGCCGGGTCCAGCGCGCTGTGGCAGTTGACCCACACTGAACCCGACTTGATTCGCGGGATCATCCGGTGCACCGCCGCCAGGTCGTTCGACCATATACTCGCCCCCAGCCCATAAGGGCTGTCGTTGGCCAGGCGCAAGGCTTCGGCCTCATCGTCGAACGGAATCGCCACCAGCACCGGGCCGAAGATTTCTTCCTGTACCAGCGAGTGTTTCTGGTCGACGTCGACGATGACCGTCGGTTTGACGAAATACCCCGGGCCGAACTGTTCGCCGCCACAGGCGATGGTCGCGCCGCTTTCGCGGCCCTTTTCAATGTAGCCGTAGACCCGTTCCTGCTGCCGCGCTGAGATCAGTGGCCCCATCTCGACGCTTGGGTCCAGGCCGTTGCCGAGTTTCATCGCGTTGGCGATCCCGGCGATGTCCGCTACCACGTTGTCGAAGTGCTTGCGCTGGACATACAGGCGCGAGCCTGCGCAACAGACCTGGCCCTGATTGAAGAAGATCGCGCTAGCCGCACCGGCCGCCGCGCTGGAAAGGTCGGCGTCGGCCATGACGATGGTCGGCGATTTGCCGCCCAGTTCCAGGGTGACACGGGTCATCGAATCCATGGCGATCTTGCCGATCTGCTTGCCTACGGCGGTGGAGCCGGTGAACGTCAGCTTGTCCACCAGCGGGTTGTGGGTCAGGGCGGAGCCTGCGGTGATGCCGGTGCCGGTCACCACGTTGAACACGCCTTCGGGGTAGCCGGCTTCCAGTACCAGTTCCGCCAGCTTCAGCGCCGTCAGTGGGGTTTCGTCGGCGGGCTTGAGCACCACGGTGCAGCCGGTGGCCAGGGCCGGGCCGAGTTTCCAGCAGGCCAGCAGGAGGGGGAAGTTCCAGGCGACGATGGCGCCGACCACGCCCACCGCTTCACGGCGGATAAAACTGTGGAATTGCTCGTTGGGCATCAGCGGCGCCGAGACATCCACCGTCGAGCCTTCGATCTTGGTCGCCCAACCGGCCATGTAGCGCAGGAAGTCGATGGCCAGTTGCATGTCCATCACTTGGGCCACGGCCGCGCTCTTGCCGTTGTTCAAGCATTCGAGTTGCGCCAGCAGTTCGGCGTCGCGCTGCATCAGGTCGGCAAGTTTCCACAACAGGTTCTGCCGCTCGCGCGGTCGGGTGCGGGTCCAGGCCGAATCATCGAACGCCTGGCGAGCGGCGAGCACTGCGCGATCAACATCTTCGGGCGTCGCCCGAGGCACCACGCAGAGCACCTCGCCGGTGGCCGGGTTGTGCAACGGCATGGTCTGGCCATCGGAGGCCTCGACCCAGTCGCCTCCGACCAACATGCGCGGAGCGCGCTGGATGAAAGCCGTGGTGGCAGGGAGCAGGTTGGGAAGCGACATGTTGAAACCTCGTCTTGTTCGTGTGACGAGGTCTTTCGCAATGGGTGTGCCAGTTGTGGGTTTTGCTGGCGGGAGCCCGAGCGGGCGGGTTTTCCCGTTGTTTGCGCGATCGTAAAGTCATCGCCAGACGTCGCAATTTGCGACGACATGAGACAACGACAACATCGCCTCCTGTAGGAGCGAGCTTGTCGAGGCGTCGAACCGTCGCGATGGTCGTCAACGATGACGCTGGCTGCCTGACACGCAGCGGTGTTCTTTAGTCCATCGCGAGCAAGCTCGCTCCTACAGGGGAAGAGAGCGGGGCTATGCTTGTCTCAGGTTGCAACGGCTGTCGCGAAATAAAACGTGCAACGCCGCTGTCGTTCCTGGAAAAACCTACCCTGTCCGACACAAACCATTGATTAATCAACAAATTCACAAGCTGGCACGCTCCGTGTATTGCTCATCGCAGACGTTTCTCTTGCCTCCGTTGGCTGCTCATGGCCAACGGCAGAAACCATAAAAACGATAAGCCACAAAAATAAGAAAGCACCGTGCGAGGTTCGACGTTGATGAAGAGAAGACTCCGATCAGGCCTGAGTGTCAGTCTATTGGCCGTGGCCGCCTGTGTAGCGCTGCATTCGCCGGCCAGCCTGGCCGCCCGTGACGCCCAGACCATCCTCAAGGAAACCTGTCAGGGCTGTCACACCCCCGAAGCCGATAACGCCCTGAGCCGCATCAGCCACCAGCGCAAGACGCCGGAAGGCTGGTTGATGAGCATCGCGCGGATGCAGACCATGCACGGTTTGCAGATCAGCGATGACGATCGCCGCACCCTGGTCAAATACCTGGCCGACACCCAGGGCCTGGCGCCGAGCGAAACCGACGGCGTGCGTTACGCCATGGAGCGCCGGCTCAACACGGTCGAACAGTTCGACGAGAAAACCAGCCAGATGTGTGGCCGCTGCCACTCCGGTGCGCGGGTCGCCCTGCAACGCCGGCCCGCCCAGGAGTGGGAGCGCCTGGTGAACTTCCACCTCGGCCAGTGGCCGTCGCTGGAGTACCAGGCGTTGTCCCGCGACCGCGACTGGTTCGATCTCGCCCGCAAGGAGATGGTGCCGCTGCTGGCCAAGCGTTATCCACTGGACAACCCAGCGTGGAAAAAATGGCTAGCCAGCGCGCCGAAGGCTGAAGCATTGGCGGGCGACTGGAGTTTCAGCGGCCACCTGCCAGGCAAGGGCGAGTTAGCCGGGATAATGAGCGTCAGCGCCGCTGGCGATGACACCTTCAAGGTCAGCATCAAAGGTCAGTACGCCGACGGTACGCCGTTCAACGGCGACGGCAGCGCGATCCTCTACACCGGCTACGAATGGCGCGGCAACGTGAGCATCGACGGCGTGACCCTGCGCCAGGTGTTCGCCGCCCAGGGCAACGCGATGCAGGGCCGGATGTTCGAGGCCGAGCATGACGAGCGTGGCCTGGACTTCGTCGCCGCCAAGCAGGGCAGCAGCCGCTTGCTGGCGGTGCAACCGGGTTACCTCAAGGCCGGCAGCGAAACCGAAGTGACCCTGATCGGCAGTGGCCTGACCGGCAAGCCGAATTTCGGCAAGGGCGTGGAAGTGGTCGAGGTCGTCTCGCAGACGCCCGAACAGATCAAGGTCAAGCTCAAGGCCGCCGCCAATGCCCAGCCGGGCTTGCGGGCGGTCGCGGTGGGAACGCTGAAAGGCCCGAGCCTGTCGGTCTACAGCAAGATCGCCGAGGTCAAGGTGGTGCCGGAATTCTCGGTGGCGCGGATCGGCGAGGGCGGTGGGTCGACGCCCAAGGTGCAGGGGCGTTTCGACGCCGAGGCTTGGGGCAAGGGGGCTGACGGCAAACCGTATCGCATCGGTGTGTTCCCTGCGCAGTGGAAGGTCGAAGCCTTCGACGATCGTGCCAAGGAAGATGAGGACGTCAAGTTCGCCGGCACCATGGAGGCCGATACGGGCGTGTTCACACCAGGCGATGCCGGGCCGAACCCGCAACGCAAGATGTCCACCAACAATGCCGGCAACCTCAAGGTCATTGCCGCCGTCGACGACGCAGGGAAATCCCTGACCGGCGAGGCCCACATGATCGTGACCGTGCAACGCTGGAACAATCCACCCATTCCGTAAGGCTGATCCGACACGGTTCCAGACACTTTTCGGAATGAACGCAGGCCCCCGAAGCCGGGTCTGCAAAGGAGGTTGCAATGGGCGCTATCTTGAATCTGGTTGAGCGCAATCTGCACGAAGTGCAGGTTGACGCCGACCGCATGTTGTTTCACATCCCCAGCAGTTCGCTATTCGCCAGCGACGAACTGACGGGCACGATCATCGACACATTGCGCGGTCCGGGCTGTTCTTCGGACGATTTGATCCAGCGCCTGGCGACGCGGTTCAACGGCAAGGAAATCACCGAGACCCTGCGCGAGCTGATGGCCCTGGAGCTGGTCAGTGATGGCTCACCGCTGACCCCGGACATCGCCACCAAGCGGGTCGAGCGCACCGCCATCAACACCGTGGTGCTCAACGTCAACACCGGTTGCAACCTGAGCTGCACCTACTGCTACAAGGAAGACCTCGACAAGCCATCCGCCGGCAAGAAGATGGACGTGGAGACCGCCATCGCCTCGGTGGAGATGCTGCTCAAGGAATCCCCCGACGAAGAGCGCTTCACCGTGGTGTTCTTCGGTGGCGAGCCGTTGAGCAATCGCAAGCTGATCGAGTACATGGTCGATTACTGTGAGAAACGCTTTCGCGAGGCGGGCAAGTTCGTCGAATTCGTCATGACCACCAATGCCACGCTGCTCACCGAGGAAACGGTGGACTACCTCAACGCCCACCGTTTCGGGCTGTCGGTGAGCATCGACGGGCCCAAGACCGTGCACGACCGCAACCGTATCACCGTGGGCGGGCAGGGCACCTATGACGTGGTGCGGCGCAAGGCCGAGATGCTGCTGTCGCGTTACAACAGCCGCCCGGTCGGCGCGCGGGTCACGCTGACCACTGGCGTCACGGATGTCGAAACCATCTGGGACCACCTGTTCAACGAACTGGGGTTTGCCGAAGTGGGGTTCGCCCCGGTGACCTCCGGCGACATCAGCAGCTTCAACCTGACCAACGAAGAACTGGGGCAAGTGTTCGCCAGCATGAAGGCCTTGGGCCGACGCTATCTGACAGCGGCGCTGGAACACCGCAACATCGGCTTCTCCAACCTGCATCAGTTGATCACCGATATCCACGAAGGCCACAAGAAAGCCCTGCCCTGTGGCGCGGGCCTGAAGATGCTGGCCGTGGACCACAAGGGCGAGCTGAATCTGTGCCACCGCTTTACCGGCTCATCCCTGCCGACTTTCGGCAACGTCCATGAAGGGGTCAAGCAGGTCGAGCTGAACGACTTCCTGTCCCAGCGCCTGGACCGCACCAACACCGGTTGCCACGACTGCAACATCCGCAACCTGTGCTCCGGCGGCTGCTACCACGAAAGTTACGCCCGCTACGGCGACCCGGCCCACCCGACCTATCACTACTGCGAACTGATGCGTGACTGGGTGGATTTCGGCATCGAGGTCTACACCCGGATCATGGCCAATAACCCTGCGTTCATCAGCAGTTACATCACTCCGCGCAAGGCTCACTGATATGAAACATCTCAAGGCAATCAATAACAAAGCGTTGAAGCTGGATCAGGCCGCGGATGAAAACCGCATTGAAGAAGTCGTGGCGATGAGTTCCGTGGCTGGTTGCGCCTCCACCACCGACCCTGGCTGGGAGATCGATGCGTTCGGCGGTGTGTCGTCGCTGTGCCAGCCCATGGAGGCGGACCTTTATGGCTGCTCCGACCCTTGCTGGTGGCCGGCCCAGGTGCCCGACATGATGAGCACCTACCCGGACTGGAACAAGGATGCCCAGGCGTCCAACGACAACTGGCGCAACCTTGGCACGGTCTTCCCCAAAGACAAGTGATCGGACAGAGAATAAGGAATCCAGCATGCCTAGCATCAAAGCCTGCGGCCTGGCCGCGTTTGCCGTCGTCTGTTCGTTCAACGTCCTGGCCGATGAAAACACCGCGTTGCAAGACGGTCACGAGTACATGTTGACCACCAACTACCCGAACAACCTGCACGTCATTGACCTGGCGACAGACAGCCTGTTCAAGACCTGCAAGATGCCGGATGCGTTTGGCCCCGGCACCGTGCAGTTGTCACCGGACCGCAAGACCGCCTACGTGTTGAACAACCACTACGCGGACATCTACGGCGTCGAGCTCGACAGTTGCAAGCAGGTGTTCCACGCCAGCATCACCCAGAAGCCGGGGGAGAAGGCCAAATCGATGTTCGCCTTCACCCTGAGCCACGACGGCAAGGAACTGTTCGCAATCGCCAACCCGACCCTGATGCTCAACGATCGCTACGAAGTGCAGCAGCCGCGACTCGATGTGTACGCCACCGATGCCGGGATGGACGCCAAACCCGTGCGCAGCTTTCCGGCTCCCCGGCAATTGACCATCATGCAAAGTGGTGACGACGGTACGCTATATGTGGCCGGCGCGGACATCTACAAGGTCGATGTGAAAACCGGCAAGTTCGATGTGCTGATCCCCAGTCGCCACTGGAAACGGGCGAACTATGCCGCACCGGACGTGCTCTACGTGTGGAACCAGCAGACCTATCGCCATGACTTCTCGCTGCTCTACACCACGGCGAAATTCAAGGACAAGAAGCAGGACCCCGCCACCGCCGACTACCTGTACGGGTTGTTCAGTGTCGACCTGAAGACCGGCAAGACCGAAACCACCGACTTCGGTCCGTTGACGGAGATCTATTTCAGCGGCATGCGCTCGCCGAAGGACCCCAACCTGATGTTCGGCGTGCTCAACCGCCTGGCCAAGTACGACATCAAGGAGAAAAAGATGCTCCAGGCGGCGACGCTGGATCACTCCTACTACTGCATTTCCTTCAACAAGGACGGCAGCAAGATCTACCTGGCGGGGACGTTCAACGATGTGGCGATCTTTGATGCCGACAGTTTGAAACAGGTGGGGAGCATCAAGTTGCCTGGGGGGGATATGGCGATTACGACGGCTCAGGTGTTTATCCGGTAGTTTTTCGGTGTCTGGGGTGACGTCTTCGCGAGCAAGCTCGCTCCTACAGGTTCGCGGTGTGCGCAAATCACTGTGGGAGCGGGCTTGCCCGCGATGAGGCCCTCAAGGCCACTGAAGATCTACTGCCCCGGCACCGGACAACTCAAATCCCCCTCCTGGCATTTCAGGTAATTCTTCAGCGTCTCCACCCGCGCCTTGGTCAGCTCGGTGACGCAGTTGCTGTAGATCAACGGATAAACACTCCCGCCCGTCACCGCCGACGAAGCGAATTTGCACTCGGCGTCGCGAAAGCCAATCCACTCCCGCTGGGCACCGACCAACAGCTTCTTGCTCTCGGGGTTGCTCTTCAATCGCGCAGTGATCTGCTGGTACAGCGCATTCAATTCCTTGTCCGCTGCCTTGTGCTCCTGTGCCGCGCACTGATTCATGGTCGCCTGGTCGCTGGCGTTGGCGCAGTCAACGGCGTGGGCAAGGGGGGTGAACAGCAGTGTCGTCAGCGCCAGGAGCAGGCGAGGGGGCATGGGAATCTCACTGAGTCGGGAAACGTGAGGGCAGTGTAGCGAAACGAGCGTTACAGGATGTGAAACCCTGCCTTCGAACTTTGCCCCGGATGTGCGGCCGAATATGTCAGGCAAATGGATTGAGAAACACATTCAAGGTTGGACAAAGGGCCTGACCGGCCTACTGTGCAGTAAAGGAGGTGATTTATGAACCCAGCATCAGATCGCATCGAAAGGAAGATCCTGCTCAAGTCGCCGCGCTCACAGGTCTGGCGTGTGGTGGCCAACGCCGAAGCATTCGGGCAATGGTTTGGCGTCGCCCTGGAAGGCAAGCGTTTTGTCGCCGGGGAGTGGACCCAGGGGCAAATTACCTACCCCGGCTACGAACACTTGCTGTGGAACGTCCTGGTGGAGCGGGTCGAACCCGAGCGGGTGTTTTCCTTCCGCTGGCACCCCTATGCCGTGGAACCGGACATCGACTACTCCCAGGAGCCCACCACGCTGGTGCGTTTCGATCTCGAAGACATGGATAACGGCACCTTGCTCAAGGTGACCGAGTCGGGTTTTGATCACATTCCCCAGTCGCGCCGGCTCAAGGCGTTCCGCATGGACAGCCGGGGGTGGGATGAACAGATGAACAACATCGAAGAATTTCTGAAGATCAACACCCGGGCGAACGAGCGTTAGGAAGAGCAAGCTTACGGACCTAAGGGTTTTCGGAAGGGTGGCTATGGCGAATGTCTTACACGCGATGGTAATGATGTCGCCTATCGAAGATTGGATCCGAAACGTAATCTAGCGCCATCAACTGAAGCACAGGGAGTGCTTCAGGATCACGGATGATCGACCATCAGCAGGGACTCGCTATCGACAGGGAGTCGAATGGTCTTGGAAAACCCGCCTCTGGCGGGTTTTTTTGGTCTGTCGAAAACCCTGCGTGCTGACGATCGCTCCCACAGAAGATCAAAAGCGAATGACAGTCCATTGCTGACGGGCTCAGATCCCCAACCTCGCCGCCACCCGCTCGGTGATCTGCGCCCTTTGCTGGCGCGATTGCGCGGTACGCTTGTTGGCCTCTTGCAGAACGGCGGCAGGCGCCGTCCGAGGGCTGCCGGAGTCGAACGGCGGCGCAGGCGCGTACTCGAGTTGCAACTGCACAAGTTGCGCGGTCTCCTTATCGAACAGCTCCGCCGCCAGCGTCAGTGCAAAGTCGATCCCGGCGGTAATCCCACCACCAGTGAACAGATTGCCATCGCGTACCACCCGGTCCTGCACCGCAATGGCCCCGAGCGGCGCCAATAACTCGTGATACGCCCAATGCGTGGTCGCCCGTTTTCCCTTGAGCAAACCCGCCGCACCCAGTACCAGTGAGCCGGTGCACACCGACGTCACGTACCGGGCCTGAGCCGCTTGGGCCTTGATGAATGCCAGGGTGACCTCATCCTCCATCAACGGCCCGACGCCGCTGCCGCCGGGGATGCAGATCACATCCAACGCAGGGCAGTCATCGAAGGTGGTGGTCGGTTTGAGGACCAGGCCGGTGCTCGCGGTGACGGGCACCAGGTCTTTCCAGATCAGGTGCACCTGCACATCCGGCAGCGAAGCCAGCACGTCGTAAGGGCCGGTCAGGTCCAGTTGCTGAACCTGAGGGAACAACAGAAAACCGATCTGCAACGTCATGGCATGTTTCTCGTGAAGTGAGTGGACGCCTTCACATTAGACTCGTAGCATTTGGCGCATACGCCAATTACCCCACGAATTACGCCAACCATGCCGAAGATCATTCATGTGCTCGCTTTCGCCAACGTGCAATTGCTCGACGTCACGGGGCCATTGCAAGTGTTCGCCTCTGCCAACGACATTGCTCGTCAGAAAGGCTTGCCCGAGCCTTACGCGCCAACGGTGATCGCCAGCGGTGGCGGGGCGGTGGCCTCGTCGGCGGGGTTGGCGCTGTTGGCCGAACCTTTGCCCGAGCAGGCTGGGGACACCTTGATCATCGCTGGAGGCTGGGGCGTTTACGCCGCGTCGGAAGACGAGGCTTTGGTGGCATGGGTACGCAAGCACGCGGCGGGTTGTCGGCGCGTGTCTTCGGTGTGCACCGGGGCATTCCTGCTGGCAGCCAGCGGCTGGCTCGATGGGCGGCGTGTGGTGACGCACTGGACCCGTTGCGAGCAACTGGCGCAAAAACATCCGCAGCTTACGGTCGAGCCCAATCCGATCTTCATCAACGACGGCCCGGTGTGGACCTCGGCCGGGGTGACAGCCGGCATCGATCTGGCGCTCGCCATGGTCGAAGCTGACCTCGGTCGAACCATGGCACTGGAAGTCGCCCAGCAACTGGTGGTGTTTCTCAAGCGTCCGGGCGGCCAGTCACAATTCAGCGTGACCCTGTCACTGCAAAAAGAAGGCGGCCGGTTCGACGAGCTTCATGCCTGGATCAGCGAAAATCTTACCGTAGACCTCGGCATCCCCACATTGGCCCAGCAAGCCGGCATGAGTGAACGCAGCTTTGTGCGTCACTACCGCGCCGACACCGGCCAGACCCCGGCGCGGGCCATTGAACTGATCCGCGTGGAAACCGCTCGACGGTTGCTGAGCGACACGGGCGTGCCGATCAAACGGCTGGCGTTGCAATGCGGGTTTGGCAGCGAGGAGACGTTGCGCCGCAGCTTCCTGCGGGCCATGGGGGTGACGCCGCAGGCTTATCGGGAGCGGTTTTCGGTCAGCGCTTGAGATGGGGGCCGGGGGCCCATCGCGAGCAGTCTCAAGGCTGCCAGGAACTCTTCTCCCCGCTCAACTTGCGATCCAGGAACACTGCCGCGCTGATCAGCGCCAGATGTGTCAGCGCCTGCGGGGTATTGCCCAGATGCCGCCCGTGACTGTCAAACTCCTCGGCATACAACCCCAGCGGGTTGGCGTAGCGCAACAGTTGCTCAAACTCCAGGTGCGCCTTTTCCACCTGCCCCGCCCGAGCCAGGCATTCGACGTACCAGAATGAACAAGCTGCGAAGGCGCCTTCGGTGCCGACCAGGCCATCGATCCCGGTGTCATCGTTACGGTAGCGATAGACCATGCCGTCTCGCACCAGGTGTTTCTCGATGGCTTGCAGGGTCGCGAGCCAGCGTGGATCCTTGGCGCTGACAAAACGCACCAGCGGCATCAACAGCATCGAACCGTCGAGGGCGGTGCCGCCGATGTGCTGGACAAAATGCCCACGCTCCTCGTTCCAGAAGTTGTCCCAGATGTCGGCGTAGATGGCCTGTCGTGTCTCGTCCCAACGGGCGAACGGCGCTGGCAACGAACGTTTGGACGCCAGGCGAATCGCCCGGTCCACGGCTACCCAACACATCAATCGCGAGTGCAGGAAGTGATGCTGCTCGCCGCGCATTTCCCAGATGCCCACGTCTTTTTGCTGCCAGGTCTCGCACACCTGATCGACCACGTGAGCCACGTGTTTCCAGCCTTCGTGGGAGATGGCATCGCCGTATTTGTTGACCAGGTACACGGCATCCATCAACTCGCCGAAGATGTCGAGCTGGATCTGCGCGTAGGCGTCGTTTCCGATGCGTACAGGCCGGGCGCCGCCATGGCCGGACAGGTGCGAGAGCTCGGTTTCCGGCAATTCCTGGCGACCATCGATACCATAGAGGATGTTGATTTTCATCGGTTTGCCGTGGCAGTCGCTGACCCGCCCGCGTACCCAGCGCATGTAGTCGTTGGCTTCCTGGACAAATCCCAGGCGCATGAACGCGTAGACGGTAAACGAGGCGTCGCGGATCCAGGTGTAGCGATAGTCCCAGTTGCGCTCGCCGCCCGGGGCTTCCGGCAGGCCGAAGGTTGCTGCTGCGAGGATCGCCCCGTGTTTGCGCGAGGTCAGCAACTTCAGCGCAAGGGCGGAGCGATTGACCATTTCCCGCCAGCGGCCACGGTAGTTGGATTGACCGGACCAGTCGCGCCAGAACTTCAGCGTGCGCGCCATGCACAGATCGGCAGCGCCTTTTTTGAAGCGAGGATCGTCGGCACCCCCGAGCAGGAACTGTGCGCTCTGGTCCTGCTCCAGGGTGAATTCGGCCAGTGCGGCGTGGTCTTCGAGGCTCAACGTCTGATCCGAGGCCAGGCGCATCGCTGGTTGATCCGCCGCCTCGAACACTGCGTCCTGATCGTCCAGGCGCGCACGGGTTTTGGCGCGGGCGTAGTCGTGGCGTACGGCGCAACGCATGTGGAAGGTGGCGCGCCCGCTGACGACGCGCACCCGGCGCATCAACATCGGCAGATCATCTTCGCTGTCGCCAATCGGCAGCAAATCAGTCACCTCGACCACGGCGCGCTCGCTCAGCCAACGGGTTTGCAGCACGTTGGTGTCGGGCAGGTAGATCTGTTCGCGGCGGGCGTCTGGCAGGTCCGGTGACAACTGGAAAACCCCGGCCTCTGGGCTGTCCAGCAGCGAGCAGAATATCGATGGGCTGTCGAACTCAGGCCAACAGAAGAAATCCACGCTGCCCCTGTCGTTGACGAGCGCCGCGCTGCGCATGTCGCCAATGATGCCGTGGGCGTCGATGGCGCTTTGTCGTTCCTGGTGATGATCAGCCATTGCCGCGAAACTCCGGATAGAGGCTCATGCCGCCGTCGATGAACAGCGTCGTGCCGACGATGTAGTCGGAGGCGTCGGAGGCGAGAAACACCACCGCATTGGCGACGTCCTCGACCTCGCCGATGCGCCCGTAGGGGATGAGCTTGAGCAGGTTGGTGGTATTACCTTCGGTGACATCGCGATTGATTGCGGTGGCAATTGCTCCCGGCGCAATGCCGTTGATGCGAATGCGCTGGTGGCTGACTTCCTGGGCGAGGGTTTGCATCAACTGGTCGAGGCCGCCCTTGGAGGCGGCGTAGTTGACATGTCCGGCCCAGGGGATGCGTTGGTGCACTGAGCTCATGTGGATGATCTTGCCGGCCGCCCGGGACACGCCTTCGCGGATACCCTGTCGATTGAAGATTCTCAGGGCGGCGCGGGCACAGAGGAACTGGCCGGTGAGGTTGACGCCGATCACGTGGTTCCAGTCGGCGAGGGTCATGTCCATGGCGGGTGCGTCTTTTTGCAGGCCGGAGTTGGCGACCAGGATGTCCAGGGTGCCGAAGGTTTCGAGGGTTTTTGCGAACAGGTGTTCGACGTCTTCTTCCTGCGAGACGTCCGCGCCTATGGCGATAGCGCGACCGCCCTGGGCGTTGATGTCCTGGGCCAGTTGTTCGGCGGGCGCGGCATGGGAATTGTAGTTGATCACGACGGCGGCGCCGGCGGCGGCCAGGGCCTTGGCGCTACCTGCGCCGATGCCGGAGCTGGCGCCGGTGATCAGGGCGACCTGGTTTTTCAGTGAGATCTGCATGTTGGACGGCGCCTTGGGGTTAGGGCTTATTCTGCTGACTGGCGGGGGGCGGGGAGAGTTCAGGTGGGTGGGTGAAGTTTTTGTCAGGTTTGGTTGGGGCTTGATTGGGGGCATATCCATTGCTGCGGTAACGGCCGCTTATGGTTTCGCCCTTACGGTGACTCACTTTGGCCCCCTGTAGGAGCGAGCATGCTCGCGATGGCCGTCAACGATAACGCGGGCAGCCTGACACCCAGCGTTGTTCTGTCGACCATCGCGAGTAAACTCGCTCCTACAGGGTCCGTGTTCTGCTTGTGATTTTGATCTTCTGTAGGAGCGAGCATGCTCGCGATGGCCGTCAACGATAACGCGGGCAGCCTGACACCCAGCGTTGTTCTGTCGACCATCGCGAGTAAACTCGCTCCTACAGGGTCCGTGTTCTGCTTGTGATTTTGATCTTCTGTAGGAGCGAGCATGCTCGCGATGGACGTCAACGATAACGCGGGCAGCCTGACACCCAGCGTTGTTCTGTCGACCATCGCGAGTAAACTCGCTCCTACAGGGGGGGCTGGCCGTTGCCGTAGAAATGGATATGTACACCCGCAAAAATGAGCCCCAGCTACCACCCCCTTCCCGAATTCACCCAAAAATTCACCGACAACGAAGTCGATACCGACTCCACCTGGTGAAACCACCCCTCTGGCAAAAACAACAAATCACCGGCCTCCAGCGTCACTCGCATGAAGGTCACCGCTGCTGCTTTTGGAAAGCGCTTGTAATCTGGCGCGTCCGGGTTGAAGTCGCAGCCGTCCAGTCCACCCTGGGGTGCGGTGGACCAGGTGCCGAGGGCTTCGCGATGGTGGGGGGCGGCGAGGGTGAAGGTTTTCTGGCCCCAGACCTGGGCGAACAGGTTGTCGGTGTCGTCGCGGTGCAGTGGCGTCAGGGTGCCCTTGGGGCCGATCCAGATTCGTGGAGGGATGAACAATGAAGGGTCGAAGTAGGGTGGGTACTTGATCTGCTCCATCAATTGCGCCGGCAGGATGTTGTTGCCCATGTAGGCCGGTGGTTCGCCATCGGCGTTTTGGGTGGCAGGGGCATCCAGTGAGGCGATGAACTCGGCCATTGAAGTGGAGCGAAAGTCCCGCTCCGTCGAGAAGGTTTTCTTCACGTAGTCGCCATGGCGGGTGATGCCTTGCAGTTGCGCAAAGTGCACCAATGATTCTTCGCGGCTGAGCTTGAACAGCGGCCAGTCCTGCAACGCATCGCTGATGATGACCGGCACGCCATTGGGCAAGTAGCGGCTTTTGAATTCCTCCACGGATAATTCGCTGCGCGGCCGACGCTCCACCGTGCGTTGGATCGGCAGGCGGGCGGTGAGTGTTTCGCTGAAACGCGGTGGGGTCGGGTAGCGCTTGTTCATGTCGACCTTTTCCACCACGGCGCCGCCATGACGCGCGCTGTCGATGATCTGCGGCAGCATCGTCGCCAGGCCCATGTTGCCACCGATCTTCAGGCGACCGCTGGCGAACAGTTCCTCGACATTGGCCGAGCCCCCCATGATGCCCATAAAGTCTTCCTGCGCGACTTCGATGGTGACGTCGGGACTGGCATGGCGCCCGGCCTCGGTGCGGCTGCTGGCCCTGACCTCGGACCAGTAGGCCTGGTGCGGGCCGAACACGAATTGAAAAACACCTTCGATACCGACGGCGCCCGCATTGGCGAACAGTTTGCCCAGGATGATTTGCAGGTCCACGACGATCACTCTTCTTGGTTTGGGTCTGAACAGGGAACGAAACGTCGTGACGCAAATTTATCCGCATGCTTGACTAATTTGCCCCAGGGTTCGCGCGTTCATGGAAGTAGACGACTTTTTCCAAGGTGAACGCGGTGACCAAGCTGACCCTGCTGTGCCTGCCGTACTCCGGCGCCAGTGCGATGGTTTACAGCCGCTGGCGGCGCAAGGTGCCCCAGTGGCTGGATGTGCAACCGGTGGAGTTGCCGGGACGCGGTGCCCGTTATGCCGAGGCGCTGCACACCGACATGCGCACCCTGGCGTTGCAATTGGCCCGGGAACAGAAAGCCCGGCTCACGGCGCCCTATGCCCTGTTCGGGCACAGCCTGGGGGCCTTGCTTGCCTGTGAAATCGCCCATGCGTTTCGCACATTGGGCTGCCCCGAGCCCGTCGCGCTGTTCGCTTCGGGCACAGCGGCGCCGACGATGCGTGCCAATTATGATCGCGGCTTTGCGCAACCCAAGACCGACGCGCAGTTGATCGACCAGTTGCGCACCCTCAACGGCACCAGCGAAGAGGTGCTGGCCAACGAAGAGCTGATGAGCCTGACGCTGCCGATCCTGCGTGCCGATTTCCTCCTGTGCGGGCGCTTCGAGCCCCTGCAGCGCCCCTTGCTGAAATGCCCGGTGCACGTGTTTGGCGGCAAGGCCGACAGGGCAAGTACCGAACAACTCATCGCCTGGAGCAAGGAAACCCACGGCAGCTTTTCGCTCGACATGCTGGCTGGCGGGCACTTCTTTATCCACGAGCACGAAGCCCGCGTGCTGCGGGTGATCAAGGATCAGCTGGACGTTCATCATCGCCGGCATGTAGTGGCCGCAACGGCCTGACGATTTTCCAGACACCACCTAATCCCACTGTAGGAGCGAGCTTGCTCGCGATAGCGGTGTGCCAGTGAATGGATGAGTGACTGACACACCGCAATCGCGAGCAAGCTCGCTCCTACAGGGTCAGTGCCGCATTCAACACCCCATCGCACCGCCCCTCTGATAGTTATTCCCACCCGCTAATTTTTCCGGACTGCATTCGTTTTATAGGGACGACGCGCCTTTGTGCTTTCTGCCTACTGATCCGGATGCCAAGAAATGAATGCTGAAGACTCCTTGAAACTTGCTCGCCGGTTTATCGGGTTGCCTTTGGAGAAGCGCCAGATGTTCCTCGCGGCCTTGCACAAGGAGGGTGTGGATTTCGCCCGTTTTCCGATCCCCCAGGGGGTCGAGGCCGAGGACCGGCAGGCGCTGTCCTACGCTCAGCAACGCATGTGGTTTCTGTGGCAACTGGACCCGCACAGCGGTGCCTACAACTTGCCCGGTGCCGTGCGTCTGAAAGGTCGCCTCAACCCTGCGGCGCTGGATCAGGCGTTCGCAAGCCTGGTGGCGCGTCACGAAACCCTGCGCACGGTGTTCCAGCGTCAGGCTGACGAGCGCCTTGTGCAGGTGCCGGCCAGCACGGTGTTGCAAGTCGACAACGTCGACTTCAGCGCGCTACCGGCGCAGGAGCGCGAGCAGGCTGTGGCCCACGCCGCCCAGCAACAATCGTTGCTGCCGTTCGATCTGGCAGTCGACCCGTTGCTGCGGGTGCAGTTGCTCAAGCTGGCGGAGCAGGAACACGTGCTGCTGCTGACCTTGCACCACATCGTTTCCGACGGCTGGTCGATGAACGTGCTGATCGACGAGTTCATTCGCTGCTACGACGCCTTTGATGTCGGCCAGCAACCGCAACTGGCTGAGCTGCCGATCCAGTACAGCGACTACGCCCTGTGGCAACGTCGCTGGCTGGAGGCCGGCGAACAGGCTCGGCAATTGGAATACTGGCAGGCGCGGCTGGGCGACGAGCATCCCGTGCTGGAGTTGCCCATCGACCATCCGCGTCCGGCGATGCCGAGCTATCGCGGTACCCGCTACGAATTCGGCGTTGACGCCCGGTTGGCTGAACAACTGCGCGCCACCGCACAGAAGCACAACGTCACCCTGTTCATGCTGCTGCTCGGCGCGTTCAACGTGCTGCTGCACCGCTATACCGGGCAGACCGACATTCGCATCGGCGTGCCCATCGCCAACCGCAACCGCGGCGAAATCGAAGGTCTGATTGGTTTCTTCGTCAACACCCAGGTGCTGCGCACGCAACTGGACGGCCAGACCCGCGTGGCCGATCTGCTTGGCGCTATCAAGGAAACCGCCCTCGGCGCCCAGGCCCATCAGGACTTGCCGTTCGAGCGTCTGGTCGAGGCCTTGAAGCTGGAACGCAGCCTCAGCCACACTCCGCTGTTCCAGGTGATGTACAACCACCAGCCGCAAGTCGCGGACATTGCCACTGTCACCACCGCCTCGGGCCTGGAGCTGGGCGCCATCGAGTGGGAAGGGCGCACCACGCAGTTCGACCTCACCCTGGACACCTATGAAAAGGCCGGCACCCTCCACGCGGCGCTGACCTACGCGAATGACTTGTTCGACGCCTGTACCATCGAGCGTATGGCCCGACACTGGACTCGCCTGTTGCAGGGCATGGTCAGTGACAGCCAGCAACGCATCAGCGACTTGCCGCTGCTGGAAAGCGCCGAATACCAGCGCATCGTCCGTGACTGGAACCCTGCCAGCGATGGTTTTGCCGACAACCTGTGCATCCACGAACTGATCGCCCGGCAGGGGGCAGCAACTCCTGATGCACTGGCCGTGACCTTTGGCACATTGAACCTGAGCTACGCCGAACTCGACACCCAGGCCAACCGCCTGGCGCACAAGTTGATCGAGCTGGGCGTCGGCCCGGAAGTGCGGGTCGGCGTGGCCATGCAGCGTTCCGAACAACTGCTGGTGGCGCTGCTTGCGGTGCTCAAGGCCGGTGGCGCTTATGTGCCGCTGGACCCGGATTACCCGGCTGAGCGCGTGGCCTACATGCTTGAAGACAGCCGCGCTCGTGTGCTGATCAGCGAGTCGGCAGTGGCGCGGAACCTCGATGTGGCGAGCGACACTCAAGTGCTGTTGATGGACGACGCGCAAGAGTGGGCAAGCCGTCCGCACCATGCGCCGCTGAGCCGCGCCACGCCGGACAACCTCGCCTACGTGATCTACACCTCCGGTTCCACCGGCAAACCGAAAGGCGTGGCGATTGCCCATCGCAATGTGCTGGCGCTGATCGACTGGTCGCAATCGGTGTACAGCCGTGACGACGTCCAAGGTGTATTGGCGTCGACTTCGGTTTGCTTCGACCTGTCGGTGTGGGAGCTGTTCGTCACGCTGGCCAACGGCGGTTCGCTGGTCATTGCCCGTAACGCCCTGGAGTTGCCGCAATTGCCGGCACGGGATCAGGTGCGCCTGATCAACACCGTACCCTCGGCGATCAACGCCCTGCACGCGGCGGGGCAGATCCCGCCGAGCGTGCGCATCATCAACCTGGCGGGTGAGCCGCTGAAGCAGTCGCTGGTGGACGCGCTCTACGAGCAAGATACGGTCGAGCACGTCTACGACCTGTACGGCCCATCCGAAGACACCACTTATTCCACCTGGACCCGCCGCACCGCAGGTAGCATCGCCAACATCGGCCGCCCGCTGAAGCACACCGCCAGCTACCTGCTGGATGCCGACCTGCAACCGGTACCGCAAGGCGTCAGCGCCGAGCTGTACCTGGCAGGCGCCGGCATCACCCGTGGCTACCTCGGGCGCGCGGCGATGACCGCCGAGAAGTACGTGCCGAATCCGTTCGCTGGCAAGGGCGAGCGGATGTATCGCACCGGCGACCTCAGCCGTTACCACGCCGATGGCGTCATCGAGTACCGCGGGCGCATCGATCATCAGGTCAAGGTGCGCGGTTTCCGTATCGAACTCGGCGAAATCGAGGCGCGCCTGCTGCAACAGGCGGCCGTGCGCGAACTGGCGGTACTGGCCCAGGACAGCGGCCATGGCCAGCAACTGGTGGCCTACATAGTGCCCAGCGATACGGCCATTGTGGCGGGCGATGCCCACGCTCAGGTCGGCCTGCGTGAAACCCTCAAGGCCGCATTGCGCCAGTATCTGCCGGATTACATGGTCCCGGCGTACCTGCTGTTTCTCGACGCCTTGCCGTTGACCCCCAATGGCAAGCTCGACCGCAAGGCCCTGCCGGCAGTGGACGGCAGCCAGCAGCAGCGCGAACACGTCGCCCCCGGCAGCGCTCTGGAAAAAGCCCTCGCGGCAATCTGGCAAGACGTCCTGGCGGTTGACGCCATCGGCCTGGAAGACAACTTCTTCGAACTGGGTGGCGACTCCATCGTCTCGATGCAGGTGGTCAGCCGCGCCCGTCAGGCCGGCATCCTGTTGAGCCCCAAGGACCTGTTCCAGCATCAGACCCTGCGCAGCCTTGCGCAAGTGGCGCGCAGCGGCGAGCAGAACCTCATCGACCAAGGGCTGGCAACAGGCGCCGTGGCCCTGTCGCCGGTTCAGCATTGGTTCTTCGACCAAGCCATCCCCGAGCGTCAGCACTGGAACCAGTCGTTGTTGCTGATCCCTCGCGAGCGCCTCGACGGCGCAAGGCTGGATCAAGAGTTGCAGCGACTGCTCAAGCACCATGATGGTTTGCGTCTGCGTTATGAATTCGACGGCGCGCAATGGCAGCAGGCCTATGCCGGGCTGATGGCTGATTCGGTGTTGTGGCAGCGTCAGGCCGATTCGGCGCAGGCCTTGCTGGATCTGTGCGAAGAAGCCCAGCGCAGTCTCGACCTGCAACAGGGCCCGTTGCTGCGGGCGCTGTTGGTGGACCTGTACGACGGCAGCCAGCGCCTGCTGCTGGTGATCCATCACCTGGTGGTGGACGGTGTGTCGTGGCGGGTCCTGCTGGAAGACCTGCAACAGTGCTACCGACAGGGCGCGGCGTTGCCGGCCAAGACCAGCGCCTATCAGCACTGGGTCGCGCGCCTGCAAGCGCATCTGCCGGTGTTCCAGCACAGCCTCGATCACTGGCAGACGCAATTGCGCGACGCCTCGGGCGAGCTGCCGTGCGATCACGCCAATGGCGCCTTGGAAAACCGTTTCGAGCAGAAAGTCGAGATCCGCCTCGATGCCGCGCAAACCCGCAGGTTGTTACAGGATGCCCCGGCGGCCTACCGCACCCAGGTCAACGACCTCTTGCTGTCGGCGTTGGCGCGGGTGGTGTGCCGATGGACCGGGCAGGGCAGTACGTTGATTCAGCTCGAAGGTCATGGTCGCGAAGATCTGTTCGACGACATCGACCTGACCCGCACCGTCGGCTGGTTCACCAGCCTGTTCCCGGTCAACCTGACGCCGGGCGCCGAGGTCGGGGCTTCGATAAAGTCCATCAAGGAACAACTGCGCGCCGTGCCGGACAAGGGCCTGGGATATGGCGCATTGCGCTATCTGGCAGACCCAGCCATCGGCGCTGTGTTGGCGGCGCTGCCGACACCGCGCATCACCTTCAATTACCTGGGCCAGTTCGACCGCCAGTTCGACGAGGCGGCGTTGTTCGTGCCGTCGAGCGAAGGCCACGGCGCGGCGCAGGATCCGTCTGCACCGCTGGCCAACTGGCTGACGGTCGAAGGCCAGGTGTATGGCGGCGAATTGGCCATGAGCTGGGGTTTCAGCAGCGAGATGTTCGACCGTCGCACCATCGAGCAACTGGCCGGGCAGTACGCCACCGAACTCGAGGCGGTAATCGAGCATTGCTGCGCCCTCGAAAGCCCGCAGGCTACCCCGTCGGACTTCCCGCTGGCGCGCCTGACTCAGGCGCAGCTCGACGGATTGCCGGTTGCCGCCGGCCAGTTGGACGACCTGTACCCGCTGTCGCCGATGCAACAGGGCCTGTTGTTCCACACCCTGTACGAGCAGGCGGCGGGCGAGTACATCAATCAACTGCGGGTCGACGTTCAGGGCCTCGACCCCGAACGTTTCCGCGCCGCGTGGCAGGCGACCGTCGACGCCCAGGACATTCTGCGAACCGGTTTCGTGTGGCAGCTTGAGCAGCCGATCCAGATCGTGCACAAGCAGGTGAAATTGCCGTTCAGCGTGCTCGACTGGCGCGATCGCAGTGATCTGGCTGATGCATTGGCCGCTCTGGCAGATGTCGAGCGCCAGCAGGGCTTCGATCTCGGCCAGGCGCCGTTGCTGCGTCTGGTGCTGGTGCAAACGGCTGCGAATGACTGGCACCTGATCTACACCCATCACCATATCCTCATGGATGGCTGGAGCAATTCGCAACTGCTGGGGGAAGTGCTGCAACGTTATCGCGGCCACACCCCGCCGGCCGCTGCCGGGCGTTATGGCGACTACATCGGCTGGTTGCAACGCCAAAATGCACAAGCCAGCGAGGATTACTGGCGCGAACAACTGGCGCTGTTGCAGGAGCCGACGCGCCTGGCCCAGGTGGTGGCTGGGAGCGGCAGCCTGAGCGGTCATGGCGATCATTTCCTCAGCCTGACGCCTGCGCACACCCAATCGCTGGAAGCGTTTGCCCGCCAGCAAAAAGTCACCGTCAACACCCTGGTGCAAGCGGCGTGGCTGCTGTTGCTGCAACGCTACACCGGCCATGAATGCGTGGCGTTCGGCGCCACGGTCGCCGGTCGGCCGGCTGACATCCCCGGCATCGAGCAACAGGTCGGCCTGTTCATCAACACCTTGCCAGTGATCGGCATGCCGCGTCCGGACCAGACTGTGGCGGCCTGGCTGCAGGCGGTGCAGGCGCAAAACCTCAGCCTGCGCGAGTTCGAGCACACGCCGCTGGCGGACGTGCAGCGCTGGGCCGGGCAGAGCGGCGAAGCGCTGTTCGACAACATCCTGGTATTCGAGAACTACCCGATTGCCCAGGCGCTGCAACAGGGCGCCGAGCAGGGTGTGGTGTTTGGCGAAGTCGCCAACCTGGAACAGACCCACTACCCGCTGAGCATCGCCGTGACCCTGGGCCAGGCGCTGGCCCTGCAGTTGAGCTTCGACCGGGCACTGTTCCCGCTGGCGGCCATCGAGCGCATCGGCGGCCACTTGTTGCATTTGCTGGCGCAATTCAGCGAATCCGCCGAGCGTCGCCTGGGCGAAATCGCCCTGACCAACGCGGACGAACTGGCCGAGCAGCAAGCCGCCAACCACCCGCAACCGTACCCGGTCGACGTGGCGGTCCATCAACGCATCGCCGAATGGGCAGCGCAGCAACCTGAACGCACGGCGGTAATCTTCGCCGGTCGCCGCTTCAGCTTTGGTGAGATCGACCAGCGCGCCAACCGCCTGGCCCACGCGCTGATTGCCCGGGGTGTCGGCCCGGAAAGCCGGGTTGGCGTGGCCTTGCCGCGCAGCGAAGGGGTGATCATCGCGCTGCTGGCGGTGCTCAAGGCCGGGGGCGCCTATGTGCCGCTGGACACCCGTTACCCACGCGATCGCCTGGCCTACCTGATTGAGGATTCGGGCCTGGCCCTGTTGCTGACCGACTCTTCGGTGTCGGCGCAATTGCCGGTCAATGGCACAGTGTTGGAGCTGGACCGTCTTGTCCTCGACGACCAGCCAACCAGCGCGCCGCAAGTGACTCTCGACCCGCAGCACCTGGCTTACGTGATTTACACCTCAGGCTCTACAGGTAACCCGAAGGGCGTCAGCGTCGCCCACGGCCCGCTGGCCATGCACTGCCAGGCCATCGGCGAGCGCTACGAGATGCGCGACAGCGATTGCGAATTCCATTTCATGTCCTTCGCCTTCGACGGCGCCCATGAGCGCTGGCTGACCAGCCTGACCCATGGCGCGTCGCTGCTGATCCGCGACGACAGCCTGTGGACCCCGGAGCAAACCTGCAACGCCATGCGCGAACATGGTGTGACAGTGGTGGCATTCCCACCGGTGTACCTGCAACAACTGGCCGAGCATGCCGAGCGCGAAGGCCACCCGCCGAAAGTGCGTATCTACTGCTTCGGCGGCGACGCCGTGCCGGCTGCCAGTTTCGAGCGGGTCAAGCGTGCGCTCGACCCGGACTACATCATCAACGGCTACGGCCCGACCGAAACCGTGGTCACGCCACTGATCTGGAAAGCCGGACGCGAGGTGCCCTGCGGCGCCGCCTATGCGCCCATCGGCAGCCGCATCGGCGACCGCAGTGCCTACGTGCTCGACGCCGACCTGAACCTGTTGCCCCACGGCATGGCGGGCGAGCTGTACCTGGGCGGCACCGGGCTGGCCCGGGGTTACCTGAACCGTCCGGGCCTGACCGCCGAGCGCTTTGTTGCAGACCCGTTCAGCACCGTCGGCGGTTTGCTGTACCGCACCGGCGACCTGGTGCGCCAACGCATCGACGGCACCTTCGACTACCTGGACCGCATCGACAACCAGGTGAAAATTCGCGGCTTCCGCATTGAACTGGGGGAAGTCGAAGCCAGCCTGCAAGCCCTCGCCGGGGTGCGCGAAGCGGTGGTCGTGGCCCAGGAAGGCAGCGCCGGCAGCGGCAAGCGCCTGGTCGCCTACGTGGTGGTCGATGCGGTGAATGCCGCGCGCAGCGATTTTGCCGAACAGCTGCGCGAGCAGCTCAAGGCCACGTTGCCGGCGCACATGGTGCCGGCCTACGTGCTGGTGCTGGAACGCCTGCCGCTGACGCCCAATGGCAAGCTTGACCGCAAGAACCTGCCCAAGCCCGATGTCAGCCAATTGCAGCAAACCTACATGGCGCCGCAAAGCGCGCTGGAGCAGCAACTGGCCGCGATCTGGCAAGACGTGCTGAAGCTGGAGCGGGTGGGCCTGGGCGACAACTTCTTTGAACTGGGCGGGGACTCGATCGTCTCGATCCAGGTGGTCAGCCGCGCTCGTCATGCCGGGATTCGTTTTACTCCGAAAGACCTCTTCCAGCACCAGACCATCCAGGCCCTGGCCGTGGTGGCGCGGGTTGGCGAGGCGCCGCCACTGATTGAGCAAGGACCGGTCAGCGGTGAGCTGGCATTGCTGCCGGTGCAGCGATTGTTCTTCGAGCAGGCCATCCCGGAGCGCCAGCACTGGAACCAGGCGGTGATGCTCAAACCCACGCAACCGCTCGACACCCATCTGCTGGAGCAAGCACTCGGCGCGCTGGTGGATCATCACGACGGCCTGCGCCTGAGCTTCATCGAGCAGGCGGATGGCTGGCATGCCCATTACCAGGCGCCCGGCAGCCAGCATGATGCGCTGGTGTGGGCGGTCGACGTGGCCGATGTCAGCGAACTGGAAGTCGCTGCCAGCCGGGCACAACGCAGCTTGAATCTTCAGCAGGGTCCGCTCCTGCGGGCGCTGCTGGCAAACCTCGGCGACGGCAGCCAGCGACTGATGCTGGCGATCCATCACCTGGTGGTGGACGGCGTGTCGTGGCGGATTCTGTTTGACGACCTGCAAACGGCCTATGGCCAACTGGCCCAGGGCCGAGCGCTGCAACTGCCGACGAAAACCACCTCGGCCAGGGCCTGGGCGCAACAGTTGCAAACCTATGCCCGCAGCCCGTCGTTACAAGCCGAACTGGCCAACTGGCAACAGCGGCTTTCCGGTGCCGACGGCGCGCTGCCGCTGGACAACCCCGCAGGCAGCCTGCAAAACCGCCACGCCGTGACGGTGCGCACGCAACTGGACCGCGACCTCACCCGGCAACTGCTGCAAGACGCCCCTAAAGCCTATCGCACCCAGGTCAACGACCTGCTGCTGACCGCGCTGGCCCGCGTCATCGTGCGCTGGACCAGCGCCGACAGTGCGTTGATCCAGCTTGAAGGCCATGGTCGCGAAGAACTGTTCGACGGCGTCGACCTGACCCGCACCGTCGGCTGGTTCACCAGCCTGTACCCGGCGCGCCTGACCCCGGTGGCCGAGCTGGGTGATTGCCTGAAACAGATCAAGGAACAACTGCGCTCGATCCCTGACAAGGGCCTCGGTTTCGGCGCGCTGGCCCACCTGGGCGACGCCGCTGGGCAGCAAATCCTCGCCCAATTGCCAGTGCCACGCCTGACCTTCAACTACCTGGGCCAGTTCGACGGCAGTTTCAACGCCGAAGGTGGCGCGTTGTTCGTGCCGTCCGGCGAAGCGGCCGGGGACGAACTGGATGCTGCGGCGCCACTGGCCAACCAACTGGCGCTCAATGGTCAGGTTTACGGCGGTGAGCTGACCCTGGGCTGGACCTTCAGCCGCGAGATGTTCCATGAAGCGACCATTCAGCGCCTGGCCGACGACTACGCTCACGAACTGCACGCGTTGATCACCCATTGCTGCGCGGCCGGCCACGGCGGTGTCACGCCGTCGGACTTCCCGCTGGCCCGGCTCAGCCAGGCGCAACTGGATCGCCTGCCGCTGCCGGCGGCGCTGATCGAGGACGTGTACCCGCTGTCGCCGATGCAACAGGGCATGCTCTTCCACGCCGTTTACCAGGAAACCTCGAGCGACTACATCAACCAGATGCGCCTCGACGTCGAAGGCCTCGACCCCGAACGCTTCCATCAGGCCTGGCAGGCGGCGGTCGAAGCCCACGACATCCTGCGCACGCGTTTTGTCTGGCAGGGTGAGTTGCCGGCGCCGGTGCAAGTCGTCAGCAAACATGCGCCGATGCCTTACGGCTTGCACGACCTGCGAGCGCACCCACAGCCGGAACAGGCCCTGCGGGAACTGGCCGACCGCGAGCGCCAGCAACTGCACCTCGGTGATGCCAGCCTGCTGCGCCTGGTGATTGTGCGTCTTGATGAGCGGCGCCATCACCTGATCTACACCAACCACCACATCCTCATGGACGGCTGGAGCAATTCGCAGTTGCTCGGTGAAGTGCTGCAACGCTACAGCGGGCAGGTTGTCGCGGGCCAGACCGGGGGCTACCGAGATTACATTGCCTGGCTGCAACGCCAGGATGCTGCGGCCAGCGAAGCGTTCTGGGTGCCGGCCTTGCGCGAGCTGGAAGAACCGACGCGACTGGCTCAGACCCTTACGCCGCCAGCGCCCGGCGAGCACGGTTACGGCGATCATTTCCAGGTGCTGGACGCTGGGCTGACTGCACAATTGGGCGAATTCGCCCGGGCCTCGAAAGTCACGGTCAACACCCTGGTGCAGGGCGCGTGGCTGCTGCTGTTGCAGCGCTACACCGGCAAGGGCACCGTGGCGTTCGGTGCCACGGTCGCCGGGCGTCCGGCGGAACTGCCGGGTGTGGAGCAGCAGATTGGCCTGTTCATCAACACCTTGCCGGTGATCGCCACGCCGCGTGCCGAGCATTCACTGGCCAGTTGGTTGCAGGTGTTGCAGGCGCACAACCTGGCGTTGCGCGAGTTCGAACACACGCCGTTGTTTGATATCCAGCGTTGGGCCGGGCAGGGCGGAGAAGCGCTGTTCGACACCTTGATGGTGTTCGAGAACTACCCGGTCTCCCAGGCGCTGGAGCAGGGTGCGCCACAAGGGTTGCGCTTCGGCCCGGTGGCGAGCCGCGAACAGACCAACTACCCGCTGACCTTGCTGGTGAGCCTGGACCACGAACTGCAACTGCATTTCAGCTACCAGCGCAACGCGTTCGCCGCGCCGGCCTTGGCGCAAATGGCCAGTCAGTTGCAACATCTGCTGAGCCAGATGACCAAGGGCGGCGAACGTTGCCTCGGCGAGTTAACGTTGCTCGATCCGGCACAGCAACAGCGCATCGTCGACGACTGGAACCTCACGGGCGAGGGCTTTGCCGACAACCTGTGCATCCACGAGTTGATCGCCCGGCAGGGGGCAGCAACTCCTGATGCACTGGCCGTGACCTTCGGCACATTGACCTTGAGCTACGCCGAACTCGACACCCAGGCCAACCGCTTGGCGCACAAGCTGATCGAGCTGGGTGTCGGCCCGGAAGTGCGGGTCGGCGTGGCCATGCAGCGTTCCGAACAACTGCTGGTGGCACTGCTCGCGGTGCTCAAGTCCGGTGGCGCCTACGTGCCGCTGGACCCGGATTACCCCGCCGAGCGTGTGGCCTACATGCTTGAAGACAGCCGCGCTCGTGTGCTGATCAGCGAGTCGGCGGTGGCGCAGAACCTCACCGTGGCCAGCGACACTCAAGTGCTGCTGATGGATGCCGCGCAGGGATGGGCGGGTTATCCACAGCACGCGCCGCTGAGCCGCGCCACGCCGGACAACCTCGCCTACGTGATCTACACCTCGGGCTCTACTGGTAAACCAAAAGGCGTAGCCATCGCCCATCGCAACGTGCTGGCGCTGATCGACTGGTCGCAATCGGTGTACAGCCGTGACGACATCCAAGGTGTATTGGCCTCAACCTCGGTGTGCTTCGATCTGTCGGTGTGGGAGCTGTTCGTCACCCTGGCCAACGGCGGTTCGCTGGTCATTGCCCGTAACGCCCTGGAGTTGCCGCAGTTGCCGGCGCGGGATCAGGTACGCCTGATCAACACCGTGCCGTCGGCGATCAACGCGCTGCACGCGGCGGGGCAGATTCCACCGAGCGTGCGCATCATCAACCTGGCGGGCGAGCCTTTGAAGCAGTCGCTGGTCGATGCGCTTTACCAACAGCCAACGGTCGAACACGTCTACGACCTCTACGGCCCGTCCGAAGACACCACTTATTCCACCTGGACCCGCCGCGCCGCCGGCGGCACGGCAAACATCGGCCGGCCGCTGAAGCACACCGCCAGCTACCTGCTGGATGCCAACCTGCAACCGGTGCCGCAGGGCGTCAGTGCCGAGCTGTACCTGGCCGGTGCCGGCATCACCCGTGGCTATCTGGGGCGCGCGGCGATGACCGCCGAGAAGTACGTGCCGAATCCGTTCGCTGGCAAGGGCGAGCGGATGTATCGCACCGGCGACCTCAGCCGTTACCACGCCGATGGCGTCATCGAGTACCGCGGGCGGATCGACCATCAGGTGAAGATCCGCGGTTTCCGCATCGAGCTGAGCGAAATCGAAACCCGCCTGCTGCAACAAGCGGGTGTCGATGAGGTGGCGGTGCTCGCCCAGGACGTCGCCGGGGGCCAGCAACTGGTCGCCTACGTGGTGGCCGGCTCACTGGCGCTCGACGATGCCGAGGCGCAACGCCAGCTGCGCGAGGAACTCAAGGCACGCCTCAAGAACAGCCTGCCCGAGTACATGGTGCCGGCCCACTGGTTGTTCCTTGCGCAATTGCCACTGACCCCCAACGGCAAGCTCGACCGCAAGGCCCTGCCGGCGGCCGATGCCAGCCACCTGCAAGCGAGCTTCGTGGCGCCGGTCAGCGAGCTGGAACAGCAGGTCGCGGCGATCTGGCAGCAAGTGCTGACCCTGGACCGCGTGGGCCGGAGTGACCACTTCTTCGAGCTCGGCGGGCATTCGCTGCTGGCGGTGAACGTGGTGTCGCGGCTGCAACTGGAACTGGGGCTGAAACTGACCCCGCAACTGATTTTTCAATACCCCGTACTGACAGATTTCGTCAGCCGTCTGGCCGCTGCCGGTGAGCAGGTCGACTCGTTGAAACTGAGCAAGCTGGACGCCCTGCTTGACGAAATGGAGGAAGCTTGATGGATACCAATGTCGCTTTGAAGATTGCGCGGCGCTTCATTACTTTGCCGCTCGACAAGCGCAGGGTGTATCTGCAAAAGATGCTTGAAGAAGGGGTGTCGCCGGCCAACCTGCCGATCCCGGAAACCCAGTCGCAGTTCGATCCGGTGCCACTTTCCTTCGCTCAGGAACGCCAGTGGTTCCTCTGGCAGATGGACGAAACCAGCGCCGCCTACAACATCCCCAGCGCCCTGCACTTGCACGGGGAGCTGGATGTGGCGGCACTGGAACGCAGCTTCAATGCCCTGATCGAGCGCCACCAGAGCCTGCGCACCACCTTCCGCCAGCAGGATGACCGTGCGGAGCAGGTGATCCACGCGCACATGGCGTTGACCGTCGATGTGCATGAACTGGATCTATCGCCGGCGGCATTACCCCGTGATGCGCAGGTCGAGGCCTTCGTCGCCACGCAAACCGCGCTGCCGTTCGACCTGATCAACGGCCCGCTGCTGCGCGTCAGCCTGTTGCATCTGGGCGCCGCTGAACACATGCTGACCCTGACCCAGCACCACATCGCCTCCGATGGCTGGTCGATGCGGGTCATGGTCGAAGAGCTGCTGCACCTCTACAACGCCTACCGTCAGGGTCAGGCACCGGCATTGCCGGCGCTGTCGATCCAATACGCCGACTACGGCATCTGGCAGCGGCACTGGATGGAAGCCGGTGAGCGCGAGCGTCAGTTGGCTTACTGGCAAACGCAGTTGGGCCATGAACACCCGGTGCTGGAGCTTCCCACGGATCATGCGCGCCCGGCGGTGCAGAGCCTGCGCGGTGCGCGGGTCGAACTGGCGCTACCGGCGACGCTGGCTGAGCAACTGCGCGCGGTCGCCAAGGCCCAGGACGTCACGCTGTTCATGCTGTTGCTGGCTTCGTTCCAGACCTTGCTGCACCGCTACAGCGGCCAGGCCGACATTCGCGTCGGCGTGCCGACCGCCAACCGCAACCGGGTCGAGACCGAGCGGCTGGTTGGCTTCTTCGTCAACACCCAGGTGCTGCGCAGCGAACTGGAGCCGCAGGCACGCTTCAGCACGCTGCTGGCCCAGGTCAAGCACACAGTGGTGGCGGCCCAGGCCCATCAGGATTTGCCTTTCGAGCAACTGGTCGAAGCGCTGCAACCGGAACGCAGCCTGAGCTACAGCCCGCTGTTCCAGGTCATGTACAACCACCAGGGCAGCACCGGCGGTAGTCAGGCCCGCGCCAACACCCAGGCGCTGACGATTGAACACCTGCGCCAGCCTGCGCATACCGCGCAGTTCGACCTGACCCTGGAAACCTTCGACGACGCCCAGGGCCTTGGCGCGCAGTTGACCTACGCTTCCGACCTGTTTGAGCGCGAGACCATCGAACGTCTCGCCCGCCATTGGCAAAATTTGTTGCGCAGCGTCGTCGCCGACCCGCAACAGAGGGTGGGCGAGTTGGCGCTGCTGGACAGCGAAGAACAACATCAGGTGCTGGTGGACTGGAACCACAGCGCCGCCGAGTATCCGCGCGACTGGTGCATCCATCAGTTGATCGAAGCCCAGGCCCAGCGAACGCCAGCGGCCACGGCGCTGGTGTTCGACGGGCAGGCGCTGGATTACGCGCAGCTCAACGGCCGGGCCAACCAACTGGCCCATCGCCTGATCGAGCTGGGTGTCGGTCCGGATCGACTGGTGGGCATCGCCATTGATCGCAGCCTTGAAATGCTCGTCGGCTTGCTGGCGATCCTCAAGGCCGGTGGCGCTTACGTGCCGCTCGATCCGCAGTATCCGCAGGACCGCCTGGCCCACATGATCGAGGACAGCGGCCTGCAATTGCTGCTGACCCAGGCGCATTTGCTGGACGCCTTGCCGATTCCACGTGAGGTGCAAACGCTGCTGCTCGACCCGCAGGGCCTGCACGCCAGCGGCTATAGCGAAGCGAATCCGCAGGTGCGCATCGACGGCGAAAACCTCGCCTATGCGATCTACACCTCCGGTTCCACCGGCAAGCCCAAGGGCGTGATGGTGCGCCATCAGGCGCTGGTGAATTTCGTCACCAGCATGGTCCGTGCGCCAGGGCTTACAGCCTGTGACCGCATGCTGTCGCTGACCACCTTCTCGTTCGATATTTTTGGCCTGGAAATCTACGGCCCGCTGCTCTGCGGGGCGAGCGTGGTGCTGGTGGACAAACAGACCGCCCAGGACCCGCAGGCGCTGCTGACTTTGATCGACGCGCAGCAGGTCAGCGTCGTGCAGGCCACGCCCTCGACTTGGCGCATGCTGCTGGATCACGAGCAGGCGCCAATCCTGCGCGGCTGCAAATTCTTCTGCGGCGGCGAAGCCCTGGCCGACGACCTGGCCCAGCGCATGCTGGGGCTGGCGGGGCAGGTGTGGAACCTCTATGGCCCGACCGAAACCACCATCTGGTCGGCGGCCTGGCAACTGACCGAAGACCAGCGCCGGCCATACCTCGGCCAGCCGATTGCCAACACCACGCTGTACATCCTCGGTGACGAACTGGCGCCGAACCCGGCGGGCGCCATCGGCGAACTGCTGATCGGCGGCGATGGCCTGGCCCGTGGTTACCACGACCGCCCGGCGCTGACCGCCGAGCGTTTCCTGCCCGATCCGTTCGGCCAGGGTTCGCGGCTGTACCGCACCGGCGACCTGGCGCGCTACCGCCACGACGGCGTGCTCGAATACATGGGGCGCATCGACCATCAGGTGAAGATTCGCGGCTTCCGCATCGAATTGGGGGAAATCGAAGCGCGCCTGCTTGAGCAGCCCGACGTGCGCGAGGTGGTGGTATTGGCCCAAGAGGCGCTGGGCAGCCAGCAACTGGTGGCCTATGTGGTGGCCCCGCAATTGGACCTCGATGACCCCGAGGCGCAGCAACAACGGCGTGACCAACTCAAGTCTGCGCTGAAGGGATGCCTGCCGGAGTTCATGGTGCCCGCGTACCTGCTGTTCCTGGCGCACCTGCCGCTGACCCCGAACGGCAAACTCAACCGCAAGGCCCTGCCGGCCGCCGATGTCAACCAGTTGCAGGCGCAGTACCGGGCGCCGCGCAGTGAACGCGAGCAGCAGGTGGCCGCCATCTGGCAGGACGTGCTCAAGCTTGAGCGCGTGGGCCTGGACGACAACTTCTTCGAACTGGGCGGCCACTCGCTGCTGGTCACCCAGGTGGTGTCGCGGGTGCGTCGCCTGCTGGACATTCAGGTGCCGCTGCGCAGCCTGTTCGAGCACAGTGTACTGGCGGATTTCGTCCAGGCCCTGGACGCCGGGCAGGGCGACCAGCCAGCGGTGATCAGCCGTGTGTCGCGCGAGCAGCCGCTGCCGTTGTCGTTTGCCCAGGAACGCCAGTGGTTCCTGTGGAAACTCGACCCGCACAGCGCCGCCTACAACATTCCCACTGCGTTGCGCCTGCGCGGTGCACTGGACAAGCCCGCGCTGCGACGCAGCTTCGCAGACCTGGTGGAGCGTCATGAAAGCCTGCGCACCACCTTCGTCGAGGACGACGGGCGCACCGTGCAGGTGATCGAGTCGAGTGGCCACATCGATTTGCGTGAGGAGCGCCTCGCGCAGGGCGACGAGGCCAGCATCCGGGCCTTCGTCGAAGCTGAGACCCAGCGCCCGTTCAACCTGCTCGACGGTGAGCGGGTGCGCTGCGTGCTGTTGCAGGTCGGTGAGCAGGACCACGTGCTGATCCTGACCATGCACCACATCGTCTCCGACGCCTGGTCGTTGCAGGTGCTGATCGACGATCTGCTGGCGCTTTACTCGGCCCAGCCATTGCCGGTCTTGCCGGTGCAGTACGCCGACTACGCCGTGTGGCAACGCCAGTGGATGGCGGCCGGCGAGCGCGAGCGCCAGTTGGCGTACTGGACCGGGCAACTGGGCAGTGAACAACCGCTGCTGGAATTGCCGACTGATCATCCACGCCCGGCGCAACAGAGTTTTGCCGGCGCACGCCTGCAGGTGGGCATCGAGCCGGCCTTGGCCGCCGAGCTGAAAGCCCTGGCCCGCCGCGAAAACGTCACCCTGTTCATGCTGTTGCTGGCCTCGTTCCAGGCGTTGCTGCACCGCTACAGCGGCCAGGCCGACATCCGCGTCGGCGTGCCGATCGCCAACCGTAACCGCCTGGAAACCGAGCGCCTGATCGGCTTCTTCGTCAACACCCAGGTGCTGCGTGCCGAGTTCGATAGCTCGATGAGCGGCGCCCAGTTGCTGCAACAGGTCAGGCAGACGGCGATGGCCGCACAAATGCATCAGGACCTGCCGTTCGAGCAACTGGTGGATGCCTTGCAGGTGCAGCGCAACCTCAGCCACAGCCCGCTTTTCCAGGCGATGTTCAACCATCGCACTGAAGCCGAGTCGAACATGGCCGCCGCATTGCCGGGCCTTGAGCTGGACACCCTCAGATGGGAGCACCGCAACTCGCAGTTCGACCTGACCCTGGACACCAGCGACAACCCGCAAGGGCTGCACGCCTCGTTGACCTACGCCACCGACCTGTTCGAGGCCGCCACCATCGAACGCATGGGGCGCCACTGGGTGAACCTGCTGCGGGGCCTCGCGGCCGACGTGAACCGTCCGCTGGCGCAACTGGCCTTGCTCGATGACGACGAGCGCCAGCGCATGGTCGCCGACTGGAACGCCACGGCAACCGATTACCCGTTGCAGCGCCCGGTACACGCCCTGATCGAAGAGCAGGTGGCCAACGCGCCGGACGCCTGCGCGCTGGTATTCGGCGAGCAGCGCCTGAGCTACGCCGCGCTCAATGCACGGGCCAACCGGTTGGCGCAGGTGTTGATCGAGCAGGGCGTCGGCCCAGATGTGCTGGTGGGCATCGCCGTGGAGCGCTCGGTGGAAATGGTCGTCGGCCTGCTGGCGATCCTCAAGGCCGGCGGTGCCTACGTGCCGCTGGACCCGGAGTACCCGGCCGAACGCCTGGCCTACCTGTTCGAAGACAGCGGCATCGAACTGCTGCTGACGCAAAACCACCTGCTGGGGCACCTGCCGATTCCGCCGGGCCTGCGCAGCCTGGTGCTGGATCAGGACGACGACTGGCTGGGCGGGCGCAGCGACGCCAACCCGTGCCTGGCCCTGGACCCGGAAAACCTCGCTTATGTGATCTACACCTCCGGCTCCACCGGCAAACCCAAGGGTGCGGCCAACCGTCACTCGGCGCTGGTCAACCGCCTGTGCTGGATGCAGCAGGCCTATGGCCTGGACGCCAGCGACAAGGTCCTGCAAAAGACCCCGTTCAGTTTCGACGTGTCGGTCTGGGAGTTCTTCTGGCCGCTGCTGACCGGTGCCACCCTGGTAGTCGCCGCCCCCGGCGCGCATCGCGATCCGGCAAAACTGATCGAGCTGATCACCGCGCACGGCATCACCACGCTGCACTTCGTGCCTTCGATGTTGCAGGTGTTCGTGCAGGACCCGGCCGTGGCCACCTGCACCAGCCTGACGCGCATCGTGTGCAGCGGCGAGGCCCTGCAAGTGGACGCGCAGCAGCAGGTGTTCGCCAAGTTGCCCAACGCCTCGCTGTACAACCTCTATGGCCCGACCGAAGCGGCCATCGACGTGACCCACTGGACCTGTGTCGATGAAGGGCATGACGGGGTGCCGATCGGCCAGCCGATTGCCAACCTGTCCACCTACATCCTCGACGCTGAACTGGCGCCGTTGCCGGTGGGCGTGATTGGTGAGCTGTACCTGGGCGGCGAAGGCTTGGCGCGGGGTTATCACCGACGTCCGGCACTGACCGCCGAGCGTTTTGTCACCAGCCCGTTCGGCGCAGGCGCACGCCTGTACCGCACCGGCGACCTGGCCCGTTACCGCGCCGATGGCGTGATTGAATACGCCGGACGCATCGACCATCAGGTGAAAGTCCGTGGTCTGCGCATCGAGCTGGGCGAGATCGAAGCGCGCCTGGCCGAGCACGACGCCGTGCGGGAAACCGTGGTCATCGCCCAGGACGGCACAATGCTGGTGGCTTACGTGGTGCCCGTCGACACCGCGCTGCTGCACGCCGACGACGCCAGCCACCATGCCCTGGCGCAAGTGTTCAAGGCGCACCTGGGCCAAAGCCTGCCGGACTACATGGTGCCGCAGCATTGGCAGTGGCTGGAGAAAATGCCGGTCAGCCCCAACGGCAAACTGGAACGCAGGGCGCTGCCCAAGGCTGACATCCAGACCAGCAGCCACGCCTACAGCGCACCGACCACGGCGGTGGAACAGGCGCTGGTGCAGATCTGGCAAAGCGTGCTCGGGCGTGAGCAAATTGGCACCGGCGATAATTTCTTCGAGCTGGGCGGCGACTCGATCATCTCGATCCAGGTGGTCAGCCGCGCCCGTCAGGTCGGGATTCATTTCAACCCCAAGGATCTGTTCCTGCACCAGACCGTACAAAGTCTGGCCGCAGTGGCCACGGTGGGCGAAGGTGCGTTGAGCATCGAGCAAGGCCCCGTGACCGGCTCGACGCCGTTGTTGCCGTTCCAACAGTTGTTCTTCGAACGTGACCTGGCCGAGCCGCACCACTGGAACCAGTCGGTGATGCTCAAGAGCGCCAAGCCGTTGCACGCCGACCACCTGCAACGGGCGTTGCAGGCGCTGGTGAGGCACCATGACGCCCTGCGCCTTTCGTTCAACCTGGAGAATGGCGCCGTGCTCGCCAGCCACCGCGATCTGGCCGAGCAGCCCCTGCTGTGGCAGGCCAATGTCGCGGATACCGAGGCCCTCGAACAGTTGGCCGAACAGGCCCAGCGCAGCCTCGACCTCGCCAACGGCCCGCTGCTGCGTGCGGTGCTGGCGAACATGGCCGATGGCAGCCAGCGCTTGTTGCTGGTGATCCATCACCTGGTGGTCGATGGCGTGTCGTGGCGCATCCTTCTGGAAGATCTGCAACAGGCTTACGAACAGTTGCAGGCTGGCCAGGCGCTCAAGCTGCCGGCCAAGACCAGTTCCACCCAGGCCTGGGCGCGCCGTCTGCAAGCCCATGCCGATAGTTCCGCGATGCAAGCGCAGCTCGGTTTCTGGACCGCGCAGTTGCACGGCGCGCCGGTGGACCTGCCGTGTGATCGACCTCACGGCGAATTGCACAACCGCCATGCGCTGCATGTCGAGACTCGACTCGACTCGCAACGGACCCGCCAACTTTTGCAGCAGGCGCCCGCCGCCTACCGCACGCAGATCAACGACCTGCTGCTGACGGCGCTGGCGCAGGTGATCGGCGACTGGACCGGTCAAGCCTCGACCCTGATCCAGCTCGAAGGCCACGGCCGCGAAGCGTTGTTCGACGACCTGGACCTCGGCCGCAGCGTCGGCTGGTTCACCAGCCTGTTCCCGGTTCGCCTCACCCCGGCCGCTGATACCGCTGCGTCGATCAAGGCGATCAAGGAGCAACTGCGCGCCATTCCCGACAGGGGTTTGGGGTTTGGCGCGTTGCGCTACCTGGGCAACGAGCAGGCACGGCAGACCCTCAAGGCATTGCCCGTGCCGCGCATAACCTTCAACTACCTGGGCCAGTTCGACGCCGGTTTCACCGACGACGCACTGTTCACCCCGGCCAGCGAATCGGCGGGCGCCCACCAGAGCCCGCAAGCGGCGCTGGATAACTGGCTGACCCTCAATGGCCGGGTGTATGGCGGCGAGCTGAGCATCGCCTGGACCTTCAGCGGGCAGATGTTCGACGCAGTGACCATCGAGCGCCTGGCCCAAGCCTATGGTCGCGAGCTG
The DNA here is from genome assembly GCF_054668405.1 of Pseudomonas sp. S2_C03. Taxonomy (NCBI): domain Bacteria; kingdom Pseudomonadati; phylum Pseudomonadota; class Gammaproteobacteria; order Pseudomonadales; family Pseudomonadaceae; genus Pseudomonas; species Pseudomonas sp. S2_C03. The sequence continues at coordinate 935,473 of NZ_CP162766.1, forward strand.
GAGCGCCTGATCGAACACTGCTGCCAGCCGTTGCACCAGGGCCTGACGCCGTCCGACTTCCCACTGGCCGCGCTGAACCAGGCACAACTCGACACCCTGGCGGTCACACCGCGCCAAGTCGAAGACATCTACCCGCTGTCGCCGATGCAACAGGGCATGCTGTTCCACACCCTCTACGAGCAACAGGCCGGCGACTACATCAATCAACTGTGCGTGGCAGTGGACGGCTTGCAGGTCGAGCGTTTCCGCGAGGCCTGGCAGGCGGCGATGGACGCCCACGATGTGCTGCGCAGCAGTTTTGTCTGGGACGGAGAGGTGCAGCGTCCGTTGCAAGTGATCCACAAGGATCTGCCGGTGCCGTTCAGCGTGCTGGACTGGCGCGAGCGCAGCGATCTGCCCGCCGCCCTTGAACAGTTGGCGAGCGAACAGCGTCAGCAGGGTTTCGATCTGCAAGCGGCGCCGTTGCTGCGCCTGGTGCTGGTGCAGCTCGCTGCCGAGCGTTATCAACTGATCTACACCAGCCACCACATCCTGATGGACGGCTGGAGCAATTCGCAGTTGTTGGGCGACGTGTTGCAGCGTTACCACGGCCAGGTCCCCGTTCTGGGCAGCGGGCGTTATCGCGATTACATCCAATGGCTGGCGCTCCAGGACGGCAAGGTCAGCGAAGATTTCTGGAAGGCGCAACTGACCCGCTTCGAAGAGCCGACCTGTCTGGCCAAGGCACTTATCCACAATGACAGCGAGCCAGCGGAACAGGGCGAGTACGTCCTCGAACTCGACCGCCAGCGCACCGCCGACCTTCAACAGTTTGCGCGCCGCCACAAAGTCACCGCCAACACCCTGGTGCAAGCCGCCTGGCTGCTGCTGTTGCAGCGTTGCACCGGCCAGGACACGGTGTGCTTCGGCGCCACGGTGTCCGGGCGTCCGGCACAACTGGCTGGCGTCGAGCAACAGATCGGCCTGTTCATCAACACCTTGCCGGTCATCGCCAGCCCCCGTGCCGAGCAAGCCTTGGCGCAATGGTTGCAACAGGTGCAGGCGCAGAACCTGTCGTTGCGCGAGCAGGAACATACGCCGCTGTTCGACATCCAGCGCTGGGCCGGGCAGGGCGGTGAAGCGCTGTTCGACAACATCCTGGTGTTCGAGAACTACCCAATTGCCGGGGCCCTGCAACAGGGCGGCTCGCCAGCGCTGCGCTTCGGCGAGGTGGCGAACTTCGAACAGACCAACTACCCGCTGACCCTGTCGGTGATGCTCGGCGAGCAGTTGTCCTTGCAGTTCAGCTACAACCGCCAGCAGTTCGACGGCGGCGGCATCGCGCAACTGGCGGCGTGTTTCGGCGAGTTGTTGCAGCAGATGGTGCAGGCGCCCGACGAGCGTTGTCTGGGTGAGTTCACCCTGACGCCTGGGGTATTGCGCGAGCCTCTTGCGCAACCGGGCGATGAGCGCCGCGTGCAGCAGATCTTCGAGCAGCAGGTGGCCCGTACGCCGGACGCCATCGCGCTGGTCTTCAACGATCAACACCTGAGTTACGCCACGCTCAATGCCCAGGCCAACCAGTTGGCGCGCCTGCTGGTACAGCACGGCGTCGGCCCGGATGTGCTCGTGGGCATCGCCGTGGAGCGGTCGGTGGCGATGATCGTCAGCCTGCTGGCCGTGCTCAAGGCCGGTGGCGCGTATGTGCCGCTGGACCCGGAATACCCGGCCGAACGCCTCGGGGCGATGATCGAGGACAGCGGCCTGCGTCTGTTGCTGACCCAAAGCCACTTGCAGGGCGCATTGCCGGTCGTGCAGGGGGTGACCGCGCTCAGCCTCGATCACCTCCAGTTGCCGGCGCAGGACGACAACCTGTCGGTACGCTGCGGTGCGCGCAACCTCGCCTATGTGATGTTCACCTCCGGTTCCACCGGGCGTCCGAAAGGCGTGGCCATCGAGCACTCGGCGCTGTCGCGGCACACCCTGGCCACCGTGGGCTTCCATGGCCTGAGTGCGGCGGACCGTTGTCTGCAATTTGCCACGTTCAACTTCGATGCCTTCGTGGAGCAGCTTTATCCACCGCTGATCTGCGGCGCGACGGTGATTCTGCGTGGTTCGGACATCTGGGACAGCGAGACCTGGCACCGCGCGGTGATGCAGCAGCGGATCACCGTCAGCGACTTGACCACGGCCTACTGGAACATGCTGGTCAAGGACTTCGCCGCCAGCGCACCGCGTGATTACGGTGTGCTGCGCCTGGTCAGCGTCGGCGGCGAGGCGATGCCACCGGAAGGCGTCGCCACCTGGGCCAAGGCGGGGCTGGGCCATGTGCGCCTGCTCAACACCTACGGCCCGACCGAAGCCACGGTCAGCGCCACGGAACTGGTGTGCACCGACTACGCCCAGCGCCTGAAACCATTACCGGCAACCATGCCGATTGGTCATGCGTTGCCAGGTCGCGGCCTGCACGTGTTGGACATCCACGGCCAGCCGGCACCGGTCGGCGTGGTCGGTGAGCTGGTGATCGGCGGCGACTTGCTCGCCCGAGGTTACTTCAACCGGCCCGACCTCACCGCCGAGCGCTTCATTCCCGACCCGTTCGACCCGGTCGGCGGCGGTCGCCTGTACCGCACCGGCGACCTGGCGCGTTATCGCCCCGACGGCTTGATCGACTACTCCGGGCGCCTGGACCATCAGGTGAAGATTCGCGGATTTCGTATCGAACTGGGCGAAATCGAGACCCACCTGTTACAGGCGCCGTCGGTGCGCCAGGCATTGGTAGTGGCGCAACCGGCGGCCATCGGTCAGCAACTGGTGGCCTACGTGGCGTTTGACGACCCCGCACTGGCGCGAGGCGAGCGGGCGGCCCAGGTGCGTGATGAAATCAAGGCGCGCCTGCGCGAGAGCCTGCCGGACTACATGGTGCCGGCCCATGTGTTGCTGCTCGAAACTCTGCCGATGAGCCCCAACGGCAAGATCGACCGCAAGGCCTTGCCGAAGGTGGATGCCACGGCGGCGACGGGCGGCTTCATCGCCCCGGTCGGGGGGCTGGAACAGCAGATCGCCACGGTCTGGCAAGAGGTGCTGGAGCTTGAGCAGGTCGGGCGCAATGATCACTTCTTCGAACTGGGCGGCCATTCGTTGCTGGCGACCCAGGCGGTGTCGCGCTTGCGCAAGCTGACGGATTACCCGTTGAGCCTGCGCGACCTGTTCAGCCATCCACGGCTTCAGGATCTGGCGGTGTGGATGCAAGAGCAAGGCAAACCGATGGTCGAGGTGCCGCCGCTGTTGGCCCTTGGCCGCAAATCCGTCGCGCCGTTGTCGCTGGTACAGCGCCGTTTGTGGATCGCCGAGCAACTGGCCGGCGGCACCTCCGCTTATGGCATGCCGATGGCCCTGCGCCTGCGCGGCGAGTTGTCCATCCAGCGGCTGATCGGCAGTTTTGCTGCCGTGGTGCAGCGACATGAAGTGCTGCGCACCGCCTATGCCCAGGACGATGAGGGCGACCCGATTGCCCTGATCCGCGAGCAGGTGCCGGTGGACTTCCCGCTGACCGACCTGTCCGGCTTTTCGCGCAGCGCCCAGGAAGAACACGTGGCCCAGGCCGCGCTGGACAACGTGCGCACGCCCATCGACCTGGAACAGGCGCCATTGTGGCGCGGGCGCATCCTGCACCTGGGGGCGAGCGAGCATGTGTTGTTGTTCTGCATGCACCACATCATTTCCGACGGTTGGTCGATGGGCGTGCTGGTCAACGAACTGGTGCAGACCTACCACCTGGGCGAAGACCCGGACACCGCGCGCTTGCCAGCGCTGGACGTGCAATATTCCGACTTCGCCCTGTGGCAACAGGCGCTGGAACAGCAGGGCGTGCTCGGGCAGCAGGCCGTTTACTGGAAGGGACAGTTGGCCGGTTACAGCGGCCAATTGTCGCTGCCGACGGACAACCCGCGCGGCCTGGTGCCGTCGTTCGATGGCGACTCGGTGCAGTTCCGCCTCACCGGCGAACTGTCCCGTGCCCTGCGCCAGCACTCGACCCAGGCCGGCGTGACCCTGTACAGCACGCTGCTGGCGTCCTTCCAGGTGCTGCTGCATCAGGTGAGTGGAGCGGCGGACGTGCTGGTCGGCGCCGACGTGGCCGGGCGCGGGCAACCGGAGCTGGAGCGCCTGATCGGCTTCTTCGTCAACGTGCTGCCGCTGCGTTCGCGCTTCGATGCCGCTGTACCGTTCGCCAGCTTCCTGGCGAACACCCAACAGACGCTGCTCGGCGCCCTGGAACACCAGGACCTGCCCTTCGACATGATCGTCGACGCGTGCGGAGTGGCGCGGCACAAGGGCATGAACCCGCTGGTGCAGGTGCTGTTCGTGATGAACAATCTGCCCGGCCGCGTGCAGACCCTGGGCGGTTTGAGCGTGGAAACGCTGCCGGTGCTGGAGTCCCATTCTAAATTCGACATGGCGTTGTTCGTTGACGATGAAGAAGGGCAATTGCTGGGTAATTGGCAATTCGCCACAACCTTGTTCGGACATGAGCGCATCCAGTACCTGGTCAAGGCCTGGATAGCCCTGTTGGAACAGATCGTCGCTGATCAGGACATTCAATTGGGAGCTATCAGCATGCCAGTCGAACACGCAGCCGCAGCCGCAAGGCCCGCCGTGCCAGGACCGAAAGCCGACAAACTCGGCAAATTCCTCAAGCGTTCCGCCGCCACCGTGAGCAAGATCCGCCCGGCGCCGGTGCGTGAATCGCTGCTTGCTGCACCACAGCCGTTCCCGTTGCTGGTGGAGCCGAACGAGCCGAACCTGGACCTGATCGAGTGGATCAAGCAGAACCGGCCATTGCTCGAGCAGAAACTGGCCGAACACGCCGGCATCCTGTTCCGTGGTTTCGCACTCGACGGCGTCCAGGGCTTCGAAGCCTTCGCCGAGGCCATCCAGCCGGGCCTCTACGGCCAGTACGGCGACCTGCCGAAGAAGGAGGGCGGCAAGAACACCTACCGCTCCACGCCGTACCCGGAACGCAAGATGATCCTGTTCCACAACGAGAGTTCGCACCAGGACCGCTGGCCGCGCAAGCAGATGTTCTATTGCGAGCAGCCTTCGCTGTCGGGCGGTGCCACGCCGGTGGTGGATTGCCGCCTGATGTACGAAAAGCTGCCGGCGGACTTGCGCGAGAAGTTCGAGGACAAGGGCTTGCTCTACGTGCGCACCTTTACCGACAAGCTCGACGTGTCGTGGCAGCACTTCTTTAAGACAGAGGACCGCGCCGAAGTCGAAGCCCGCTGCCGCGCCGGTGGCATCCAGTGGCGCTGGCTGGACAACGACGAGTTGCAGACCCGCACGCCGGGCCCGGCCATCATTCGTCACCCGGTGACCGGCGCCAAGTCGTTCTTCAACCAGGTGCAACTGCACCACATCTACTGGCTGGAACCGGAAGTGCGTGAAGACCTGCTGTCGATGTACGGCCTGGAACGCATGCCGCGCCACGTCTACTACGGCGACGGCACGCCGATCGAAGACGAGGTGATGCAGCGCATCGGCGAGCTGTACGAGGAATGCGCAGTGCGTTTCGACTGGCAGAAGGGCGACGCGATCCTGCTCGACAACATGCTGGTGGCCCACGCCCGCGATCCGTACGAAGGACCACGCAAAATCGTCGTCGCCATGGGCGACATGGTCGACCACAGCACGTTGCGAATGACGCAACCGAACACCGAGGAAACCGGCGCATGAACCCTGTAACCATGGATCAGCAGGATGTGGGGCATGCCCTGACCCCGGAGCAGCAGCGTGTGCTGGCGCAGTTGCCGAAGGCTTCGGTGTGCGCCGATGCCTTGCATTTCCTGGAAGTGGACATCAATGGCGGACTGGACCCGCAGCGCTTGCAAGCAGCGCTGGATGCCGTGCTGGCGCAGCAGCCGATGTTGCTCGCGCAACTGGGCAAGGCAGCGGGGTTCCATGGTCTTCGCCAGTTTGCAGCGGGGGTTGGGCGCTTTCCGTTGACGGTGCAGGCGCGGATCGAGTCGGCGGCTGATATTCAAGCGCAACTGAACGAATGGGCGGCGCGTTCGTTTGTGCCGGGCGAGTCGGAGAATGCCCAGGCAGTGCTGTATCGCCTGGCAGATGCGCAGTGGAAGTTGGTGTTTGGCGTGGCGCGGCATTGCAGCGATGAAAATGGTCTGCATCTGCTTTATCAGCAAGTGCGCCTGGCGTATGAACAGGGCTTGCCCGAGGGCGACGATGCGCCAGGCGAGTTCGGTCAGTACCTGGAATGGCGCAGCGAAGTGGTGCTCGATGAAGATGCTGCCAGTGCCCGGTTGTATTGGCAGGAACACCTGCAGGATGCGGACGTCGAGTTGTCCAGCCCATGGTTGGCCTATCGCAAGGCCAGTGCCGAGTCGGCTTCCGCCTTGTTCAGCAGCGCGCTGGAACCTGCGCTGCTGGTCGGCTTGCAGCAAGCCAGCGCGGCGCTGCAACAACCGCAAAGCCTGTTGCTGCAAGGGGCCTGGTGGTTGTTGCTCGCCCGTTTGAGCGGGCAGGAACAGATGCTGGTCGGGGTGCGCCACGACAGCCGCGAGGACTACGAATATTTTGCCGACGCCTTGGGCGTTTTCACGCGCAGCCTACCGCTGAACCTGGCGCTGCCCTTGGCCGCGCCGTTCGATGGCTGGCTGACGGAATTGGCGGCGCGTCTGGATGAACATCGCACCTGGCAGGAATACTGGGCGCCGGAACTGGCACCCAAGGTCGCGGTTCCGGCTTGTGGTTTCGCCGTGTGGCGTGCGCCGCGTGCCGAGACGGCCGGGTTGCACTGGTTGCCGTCGCCGCAGCCGTCGGCGCCCGGAGAGGTGGAACTGTTGATGCAAGCCGAGCTGGATGACAGCGGTGCGGCACAGGCGCTGCGCCTGCACTTTGCCGCCTCGCGCTACAGCGCGCAGGCGATTGGAGGGCTAGTCGGCCAGTTCAAGGTGTTGCTGGGCGCCATTGTCGCCAACCCGCGCGCGCTGCTTGGACAGTTGTCGCTTCTCGGTGCCGACGAACAGCAGCGCTTGCTGGCGATCAACCCGGCACCGAGCGTGGTCGAGGCGCGTTATCTGCCGCAACGCATTGTCGAACATGCCCGCAGCAACCCGGACGCGATTGCCTTGACCGACGCCACGCAGCGTCTGAGCTACGGGCAATTGCAGGCGCAGGTGACTACGCTGGCTCAGGCTTTGCGCGCCCAGGGGCTGGGGCGTGGTGCGATTGTCGCGCTGGCGTTGCCGCGTTCGGTCGACCTGGTGGTGGCGATGCTGGCGGCGTGGCAGGTCGGCGCGGCGTACCTGCCGCTGGACCCGCAATGGCCGCAGGCGCGTCAGGCCTTGATGCTGGAGCAGGCGGGTGCCGAGCTGTTGCTGGTCGATGGTCGGCAGTTGGAACAGTGGCAGGGCAGTGGGGTGCGGGTGAGCACGCTGACGTCGCTGTTTAATGCCTCGTCGGTGTCTGGGATTGAGCCTGCTGTTGAACTGCAAACCCGGGGCGACGACGTGGCCTACGTGCTGTTCACCTCGGGCTCGACCGGTCAGCCCAAGGGCGTGGTGATTGAACATCGGCAACTGCTCAACTACACCGCGCAAGTCAGCCACGCACTGGGGCTGGAGCAGTGCCGGCAGGTGGGATTCACCTCCACGGTGGCGGCGGACCTGGGCAACACGGCCTTGTTCGGCGCGTTGTTCAACGGCGCTACCCTGCACGTGGCCAGCGACGAGCAGATGCAGGACGCCAGCCGCTTCGCCGCGTTCGTGCAACAACAGGCCATCGACTGCCTGAAAATCGTGCCTTCTCACCTGGCTGCGTTGCTCCACTGCGAACAGGCGCACGTGCCGCGCACGTTGATTCTGGGCGGCGAGCCCATTGCACCGGCCTTGCTCACACGCATCGCTCGTTTGCGCAGCGATTGCCGGGTGTTCAACCACTATGGCCCGACCGAGGCGACAGTAGGGGTGCTGGTGCATCCGTTGGTGCTGGACGGCGACTCGGGGGTCTTGAGCGAGGTGCTGGGTAACAACCAGGTGTTCGTGCTCGACGAGGCGCTGCAATTGGCGCCGGTCGGTGTGTTGGGCGAGTTGTACCTGGGCGGCGCGCAACTGTGCCGCGGTTACCTCAACGCCGAAGCCGATGCGCAGGCGTTTATCCAGAGCCCGTTCGATGCCACGCAGCGGCTGTATCGCACCGGTGACCTGGCGCGTTACCGGCCGGATCTGTCGATCCAGTTGCACGGGCGGCGTGACCAGCAGATCAAGGTGCGGGGGTTCCGCATTGAACTGGCGGAGATCGAAGCCGAGTTGTTGCGTTTGCCGAACGTTGCACAGGCGTTGGTGCTCCCGGGGGCCGCAGCGTCCGCGGGCATGCTGGCATTCGTCGTGGCCAGGGAGATGCCGGTTTCCGGGTGGCTCGACGACCTGCTTTCTGCGCTGGCGCTTCGCTTGCCGAATGTCATGCTGCCCCAGCAGATCCAGGTGGTTGAGCGTTTCCCGCGTTTGGCCAATGGCAAGATCGACCGCAAGGCGTTGCAGCTGTTGGGCGCGCAGTCTCCTGATGAGACTGGCCTGGAACCGCGCGATGCGCTGGAGCAGTTGCTGGCGGCGCGCATGGCGCAACTGCTCGACCTGCCACGCCTGGGCATCGACCGTGATTTCTTTGCGGCTGGTGGTCATTCGTTGCTGGTGATCAAGCTGGTCGCGGGGATTCGCAAGCTGCTGCAATGCGAGATCCAGCCGGGGTTGGTGTTCGACCACCCCACGGTGGCCGGCCTGGCCCAGGCGTTGCGGGCGAGTGAGAGCGTCCCGGGCCAACTGGAAAAAATCGCCCAGGCGAGGTTGCGATTGGACGGCATGAGCCCGGAGGAAAAGGCTTTGCTGGTGCGGCAGTTGCAGGAGGCGAAGGCCCTGTAGGAGCGAGCTTGCTCGCGATAACGATCTTACAGTCCCCCCCAATATCTACTGACGGACACTGCCCCTGTGGGAGCGGGCTTGCCCGCGATGGTGGTTCAGGCGACGCTGACTGTCTGACAACCAGCGTTGCCTGAACCACCATCGCGAGCAAGCTCGCTCCTACAGGGGGAGGCAGGTTTATTTCTTGGGTTCGGCTTGTGTTCGTTCTGGCACGGGCTCCAGCACTTTCACCACATCATCCACCAACGCCTTACCCATCTGCGTCAGGTAATGCGCGGCCCAGGCGTGTCGGTCGGAGTCTCGGGCGTAGGCAGCGTCCTGGGTCAGGCCTTTGGCGAGGAACAGGAAGTCGGAGGCCATGGCCAGGGCGTCACACAGGGGAACGTCGCGGGTGACGTGGAACAGGGGTTGGTTTTCGCAGTAGATGAGCGGGGTGAGGCCGATGGTTTTGAGGTCTCCGGGGTAAGAGGCATCTGTGCTTTTCATTGATTTAGCTCCAAGGTTTGAGGAGCTGCCATTTCGTTACCACACGAAAGGGTGGCAGCTGCACGCAGGGTGGTAAACCGGAAACCAAGGAAACCGGCACGCCCAAGGGCGTCCCACGCACAGCCGCCATATCAAAAACACAGGCAATGAAAACTGCCTGTGTTCATGACTCATGCACTGTCGCGCTGGTTTCTCGGGTTACCACACCCGACCGCTGAATGCTCAGCGACGACCCGAGACTATCCCGCCAAAGAAACGCGGAACAAGGCATCAAATTGCCCAACAGCAAGAATCAGAGTTTGCCTACAAAGACCTGTAGGCGCCATCCGATAATTCCCCTGTACGGTTAAACACAATCCTCTGTAGGAGCGAGCATGCTCGCGATGGACGATCGGACACCGCGGGGCACCAGGCAGCCAGCGTCATCGTTAATGACCATCGCGAGCAAGCTCGCTCCTACAGGGCAATGGGGTCCATCGGGGGCTTTTTACAAAAAATCCACAAATGATAAATAAACTCATTCCGGTTTTTCCCCGGTGCTGCGTCTCACTTCTGTGAGCACGCAAAACCGGGCAGGTAGAACTGCCTCAGGGTTCGTGCGGCGCTACAAGAATTTTTCCGTTGTTCGGACGACCGATACCCGGGGAGGGGTCCGGTCGAAGGTCCAGGCAACGGTTGGCCGTCCAATCCTTCTACCAATAATAGAGAGCACGATGTCAGCAATTCATGAGTTCAAACCTCTGTTCAAGGCTTTGGTCATGTCCCGAAGCATTCGCTCGCGCCACGCGCTGGCCGGGTTGGGCATGGCTTGCCTGTTGCCATTGAGTGCGCAGGTCCTGGCGGAAGAATTCGCCATCAACATTCCGGCGCAGTCGCTGCCCCAGGCCCTGAAGGCGTTTGGCAACCAGACCAACCGCCAGGTGATTTACGACGCCAGCGAGATGGCCGACCTGCGCAGCACGCGTGTCAGCGGCAAATACACCCCGGAAGCGGCGATTGCCGAGCTGCTCAAGGGCACCGGCGTACGCTACAGCTTCGAAGGCAACACGCTGATGCTCGTGCGCGGCGCCACGGGCGAAAGCCTGGAGCTGGGCGCCACCACCATCAGCGGCCAGCGGGTGGACGCCACGACCGAGAATTCCAACTCCTACACCTCCAACGCCGTGACCATTGGCAAGGGCACCCACACCCTCAAGGAGATTCCGCAATCGGTCACCGTGATGACCCGCAAGCAGATGGACGACCAGGACATCGTCGATCTCAAGGACGCAGCCAACAAGACCACCGGTCTGGTTGGCGCGCAAGGGGTGGGGCGGGGTTTGATCCTCAGCTCGCGAGGCTTTCAGATCGATGACTGGCAATACGACGGTGTGCCGATCCCGCGTAACACCTATGCCCTGGGAAACTGGGCAACCCAGGACCTGATCTTCTTTGACCGCATGGAAGTGCTGCGGGGCGCCTCCGGCTTGTTGCAGGGCACCGGCAGCCCGGGCGGTGCGGTCAACCTGGTGCGCAAGCGCGGCCAGGCTGCGCCGACCGTGACCCTCACCGGCAAGGCTGGCTCCTGGGATCATTATGGCCTGCAACTGGATGCGGGCGGTCCTCTGAACCAGGCTGGCACCATTCGTGGCCGCTTCGTCGCCGATCAGGACAACAGCCACTCGTTCGTCGACAAGGAGTGGTACAAGACCACTTCGCTCTACGGCGCACTGGATTTCGACCTGAGCGAAGACACCACCCTGGGCTTTGCCGTCAGTAACTCCGACGGCACTTCGCGCAGCAACGTTCGGGGCTTCCCACGTTACGCTGATGGCAAACCCGTCGATATCCCACGTTCCACCTACACCGGTGCGAAGTGGAACCACACCGACATCGACGTCACCACGCTCTATACCGACCTGGAACACCGCTTCAACGAAAACTGGGCGTTCAAGGTCGGCGCTGTGCACATGAGCGAAACCAACAAGGCGAAAAACCAGCGCTCGCAAGCTTTTGGCGATGGTCTTGAGCCCGACGGCAGCGGCTTGCAATACGCGGACTTTGTCACCGATACCGACTCGTCCAAACTGGGTCTGGACATGAACCTCACCGGCAAGTTCGAAGCCTTGTCGATGCAGCAGGAAGTCATGATCGGCGGCAACTATTCCAAGTACCGCTCAGACGACAAGTACGCTCGTACCTTTGGTGATGGCTCCGGCAACATCTTCGACATCGATCATGACCGTCCTGAAATCAGTTATGAAAGCTTGCTCGATGCGGGCGGTTTCGGCACACCGAGTAAATACGACATCCGCCAGAAAGGCCTTTACGGGAGCTGGCGCGTAAAGCCTGTGGATGATCTGACACTGGTTGTCGGCTCACGGGTCAGTTGGTACGACTACAGCTACAAATCCTGGAGCCAGGATGCGACCAGCCTGACTGCCAATCCTGACAGCAAGACCAACGAAACCGGCGAAGTCACGCCCTATGCCGGTATCGTGTACGACCTGAGTCGCGAGTGGGCGGTCTATGCCAGCTACACCGACGTATTCACCCCGCAGACCGAGCGCGATACCGCCGGCTCCGTGATCAAGCCGATCATTGGCACCAACTACGAGATTGGCCTCAAGGGCCAGTTGATGGATGGCCGGGTCAACACGTCGGTGGCGCTGTTCCGCTACGACCAGGAAAACCGTGCCGTGCTCAATGAGGATGGTCCGCAGACCTGCGACGGTTGGTACTGCTCAACGGCCTCGGGCAAGGTTCGTAGCCAAGGTATCGACGCCGAAATCAGCGGCGAAGTGATCGACAACCTGCAACTCTTCGCCGGCTATACCTACAACACCACCAAATACCTGGAGGATGCCACTAACGAGGGCAAGGTTTTCAGCTGGTGGACACCGAAACACATGGTGCGCGTGTGGGGTAACTACCAGTGGACTGGCGACTGGAACCGTGTCAGCACTGGCCTGGGTTTCACCGCGCAAACCCACACCCTTGGCTTCAATCACAGCGTCAACGTCCCTGGTTATGCCGTGTGGAACGCTCGCGTCGGTTACCAGCTGACACCGGAAATCGAACTGGCCATGAACGCCAACAACCTGTTCGACAAGACGTACTTCACCGCTGGCTATAACCAGCTCGACGGCAACAACAACTACGGCGACCCACGCAACGTGATGTTCAGCGTGAAGTACACGCCGGAGTTTTGATGCACTGAAGCACGGTTGAAACAAAAAACGCAGAAGCCCAGCTTCTGCGTTTTTTTTGCCCTGTAGGAGCGAGCATGCTCGCGATGGAGGGTCGGGCACCGCGGGGTATCAGGCTGCCCGCGTTATCGTTGACGACCATCGCGGGCAAGCCCGCTCCCACAGGGACGGCGGTGATTCTGTAGGAGCGAGCTTGCTCGCGATGGAAGACCAAGCACCGCGGGGTATCAGGCTGCCCGCGTTATCGTTGACCACCATCGCTAGCAAGCTAGCTCCTACAGGGGCGGTGGGTCCCTGGATATTTGTGACACCAAACATTCTGTAGGAGCGGGCTTGCCCGCGATGGAGGATCGGGCACCGCGGGGTATCAGGCTGCCCGCGTTATCGTTAACCACCATCGCTAGCAAGCTAGCTCCTACAGGGGCGGTGGGTCCCTGGATATTTGTGACACCAAACATTCTGTAGGAGCGAGCTTGCTCGCGATGGAAGACCAGGCCCCGCGGGGCATCAGGCCGCCCGCGTCATCGTTGACGACCATCGCGGGCAAGCCCGCTCCCACAGGGACGGCGGTGATTCTGTAGGAGCGAGCATGCTCGCGATGGAGGATCGGGCACCGCGGGGAATCAGGCTGCCCGCGTTATTGTTAACCACCATCGCTAGCAAGCTAGCTCCTACAGGGGCGGTGGGCCCCTGGATATTTGTGACACCAAACATTCTGCAGGAGCGAGCTTGCTCGCGATGGAAGACCAGGCACCGCGGGGCATCAGGCCGCCCGCGTTATCGTTGACGACCATCGCGGGCAAGCCCGCTCCCACAGGGACGGCGGTGATTCTGTAGGAGCGAGCATGCTCGCGATGGAGGGTCGGGCACCGCGGGGCATCAGGCCGCCCGCGTTATCGTTGACGACCATCGCGGGCAAGCCGCTCCCACAGGGACGGCGGTGATTCTGTAGGAGCGGGCTTGCCCGCGATGGAGGATCGGGCCCCGCGGGGCATCAGGCCGCCCGTGTCATCGTTAACCACCATCGCTAGCAAGCTAGCTCCTACAGGGGCGGTGGGTCCCTGGATATTTGTGACACCAAACATTCTGTAGGAGCGAGCTTGCTCGCGATGGAAGACCAGGCACCGCGGGGCATCAGGCCGCCCGTGTCATCGTTAACCACCATCGCGGGCAAGCCCGCTCCCACAGGGACGGCGGTGATTCTATAGGAGCGAGCTTGCTCGCGATGGAGGGTCGGGCACCGCGGGGTATCAGGCTGCCCGCGTTATCGTTAACCACCATCGCTAGCAAGCTAGCTCCTGCAGGGGCGGTGGGTCCCTGGATATTTGTGACACCAAACATTCTGTAGGAGCGGGCTTGCCCGCGATGGAGGATCGGGCACCGCGGGGTATCAGGCTGCCCGCGTTATTGTTAACCACCATCGCTAGCAAGCTAGCTCCTACAGGGGCGGTGGGTCCCTGGATATTTGTGACACCAAATATTCTGTAGGAGCGAGCATGCTCGCGATGGAAGACCAGGCCCCGCGGGGCATCAGGCCGCCCGCGTCATCGTTGACGACCATCGCGGGCAAGCCCGCTCCCACAGGGACGGCGGTGATTCTGTAGGAGCGAGCATGCTCGCGATGGAGGGTCGGGCACCGCGGGGCATCAGGCCGCCCGCGTTATCGTTGACGACCATCGCGGGCAAGCCGCTCCCACAGGGACGGCGGTGATTCTGTAGGAGCGGGCTTGCCCGCGATGGAGGATCGGGCCCCGCGGGGTATCAGGCTGCCCGCGTTATCGTTAACCACCATCGCTAGCAAGCTAGCTCCTACAGGGGCGGTGGGCCCCTGGATATTTGTGACACCAAACATTCTGCAGGAGCGAGCTTGCTCGCGATGGAAGACCAGGCACCGCGGGGTATCAGGCCGCCCGTGTCATCGTTGACGACCATCGCGGGCAAGCCCGCTCCCACAGGGACGGCGGTGATTCTGTAGGAGCGAGCTTGCTCGCGATGGAAGACCAGGCCCCGCGGGGTATCAGGCTGCCGGCGTTATCGTTAACCACCATCGCTAGCAAGCTAGCTCCTACAGGGTTTGCGGTGATTCTCCAGAGGGTCGGGGATTTACAGGCTTTGCAAGAACACCTCAAAAAACGACGCCAATAATGCCTCGCTGTAGATCATGCTCCTGTGCGGCAGTGGCGAATGGATCGAGCGCTGTAACTGCCCACTCACGCTGTGAGCCCTGAGCAAATGCTCCGAATGCAACACCTGCTCCAGGCTCTTGTGCGACAGCGACCACCAGCAACTGGCCTGGACCTTCAGCATCGGCAGGGTAAAGGCGTCGAACGCATCGACCAGCCGATCATGAATCGCATAGGCCTGGGCGTTCATGATTTCCTGCTTGATGCCTTCCAGGGTGGCGATCATTTCCTGTTCGCCGGTGGCCGTCTGCGCGCTGGCCCAGCGGTAGAACGCCTTGAGGTCAGTGCCGGGATGTTCGGCGACGTAGGCCGAGGCGGCTTCTTCCAGATGCACGAACATCAGGCTGAACACTTCCAGCGTCGCCAGCAGTTCGTTCTCCGGGCTCAGGTGGTCGGGGTTGTCTTCTTCCAGTGGTTTGCGCGGCAGATCGGTTGGCAGGTAACGGTCCGGCAGGGTGGTGTCGACCAGACCGAGGAAAGCCACTTCATGACCTTGGCGCTCAAGGTGCGCCGCCACATCCATGGCAATCGCACCGCCCAGCGACCAGCCCATCAGTCGATAAGGCCCGTAGGGCTGCTTGTCGATGATCTGCGCGCTGTAGTCATCGATCATTTCGGCCCAGCCCTGCGGGTTCGCGTCCTTGTTGGCGAACCCCTTGTGCATCACGCCATAGGTCCGGGCATGGGGGCCGAGTTTTTTCGCCAGCGGCTGATAGCAGAACACGATGCCGCCGCTGGGGTGCAGACAGAAAAGGGGGGCGGCTGTCGGCGTGGAAGTATTCAACTCGACCACGCATCGCACAGTCTGCTGGTGCTCCAGGGCGATGAATCGCGCCAGTGCCTCGATGCTCGGGTGCGCCAGCATCTGTTGCAGCGCCAGCTTGATGCCCAGGCGCGCATGCAGCGCCGAGATGAACTGGATGGCCAGGATCGAGTGGCCGCCCAGTTCGAAAAAATTGTCGTCGAGGCTGACCCGTTCGATCTGCAACGCTTCCTGCCAGAGCTGGGCCAAACCCTGTTCCAGAGGCGTTTCGGGAGCGATGAAGGGGCGCTGGGACTGGCTAAGCTCCGGCAGCGGCAGCGCCTTGCGGTCGAGTTTGCCGTTAGGACTTACCGGCATGGCGGCCAGCACCATGAGGTACGTGGGCACCATGTAGCCCGGCAAGGTGGCCTTCAGCTCGGCCTTGAGGGAGTCGCGCAGTTCGAATTGTTGCTGCTCGCTCAAGGTCGCGTCGTGGAGGACCACATAGCCAACCAGTTGCATGCCGGCCGACCCTTCACGCGCCACCACCAAGGCCTCGCGCACTGCCGTCGATTGCAGCAGGCAGGATTCGATCTCGCCCAACTCGATGCGAAAACCGCGAATCTTCACCTGATGATCCAGTCGCCCGACGTATTCGATCACCCCGTCTGCGCGATAGCGCGCCAGGTCGCCGGTGCGATACAGACGCCCGCCCGGGGTGCTGAACGGATCGGGCATGAAGCGTTCGGCGGTGAGGTCCGGGCGCTTGAAATAACCTCGCGCCAGCAGGTCGCCGGCAATCACCAGTTCACCGACCACGCCTACCGGCACCGGTTGGCCGCCATTGTCCAGCAGGTAAATGCTGCGTCCGCCCAGCGGTCGGCCAATCGGCATGCTGCGGGGAAGGGGCAATAGCCCGGTCACGTAGCCGCTGCAATCGAGCAGGGTGGCGCTGACTGTCGTCTCCGTTGGCCCATAGGTGTTGAGCAGTTTTACATGCCCCAGTCCCGCCTGGCCCCAGGCCGCCACGCCCTCCGGCGGCATCGCTTCGCCACCGACGATCACCTGGCGCAACGCGCCGTAGTCGCGATTGCCTGCGGCAGCAAAATCCTTGGCCAGCATGTTCCAGTAGGTGGTGGTCAGATCGCTGGTGGTGAACTGTTTGTCGAGCAGTTCGCGGTACCAGGTGGCACTGTCCCAGATGTCCTGGCCGCGCAGCACCACCGAGGCGCCGCAGATCAGCGCCGGGTAAAGCTGTTCGACGAAGGCATCGAAATTGAACGTGGCGAATTGCAGCGAGCGGTCCTCTGGCGTGAGGCCGAGAAACGCCAACGCCACCTGGGTGTGGCGAGTCAGCGCGGCCTGGGTAATGCCGACGCCTTTGGGGCGCCCGGTGGAACCTGAGGTGAACATCACATAGGCAAGGTTGTGGCCGGTGGTGCGGCAAGGCGGATTGGGCATGTTCGATGTGCCCGGAACGTCGAGATCATCGACACAGCGGATCTGCACGCCTGGTAATGACGGCAGGCGTCCCAGCAGGGATTGTTGACTCAACAACACACTCAGACCGCTGTCTTCGATCATCCAGCCCAGGCGCTCCTGCGGGTAATCGGGGTCAAGCGGCACATAGGCGCCACCGGCCTTCAACACCGCCAGCAGGCTGATGATCATCGCAGCGCTTCGCTCGACGGCAATGCCTACCAGCACCTCGGGTCCGACGCCCTGGGCGATCAAGCCATGGGCCACTGCGTTGGCGGCGGCGTTGAGCTGTGCATAACTGAGCGTCAGCTCGTTGCAGATCAGCGCTACGGCATCCGGTGTCGCCCGTGCCTGACGTTCGAACAACTGATGCACGCTCTCTTCGGGCGGTGGCGACAGAGGCGGATTCCACTGGTGCAGTTGCACCTGACGTTCGGCGTCGTTCAGCAGCGCCAGTTCTCCCAGGGCACAGGCCGGCTCAGTCACAAGCGCCCGCAGCAGGTTCACCCAATGCTCGGCCATGCGCGCGATGGTCGCCGGCAGGTAGAGGTCGCGGCTGTATTCCAGGCTCGCCTCGATACCCAGCAGCGAGTAGCTGACATCCAGCGACAGGTCGAACTTGGCTTGGCCCGGACCACTTTCGAGAAACTCCAGCGACAGGCAGTCGAGTTCGATCCGTTCGTGGGCGACGCTGTCGGTGCGCCAGTTGAACAGCACCTGGAACAGCGGGTTGGCTTGCGCGCTGGCCTGCAATTGCAGGGCATCGAAACTCAGTTCCAGTGGATAGTCGCCGTGGTCCAAGGCTGCCATGGATTCGCGGCGCAGTCGTTGCAGGAAGTCGCGGGCTGGCAGCAGCGGGTCGATCCGCACGCGGTACACCTGGCTGCTGACGAAGCAACCGACCAGTTCCTGGGTTTCGCTGCGATTGCGCGTGGCGTTGGGCACGCCAACGGTGAAGTCCTGCTGACCGCTGTAGCGGCTGAGCAGCAATTGCCAGGCGCCCAGGGCGACCACGAACGGCGTCAGGCCTTGTTGCTGGCAAAAGCGGTTGAGGTCGGCGCACAGCTCGGCCGACAGGCGCAGGTCGTGCTGGCCGGCCGGATGGCGGTGCTGCTCGCTGCGCGAAAAGTCCACCGGCATGTCGAGGGTCGGCAGCGCTTTGCCCAGGTAGTTTTGCCAGTACGTGGCGCTGTTGGCGCAGGCCGCGCTGTGCAGGTACTCGCCGCGTTGCCAGGTGGCGTAGTCGGCGTACTGCATCGCGGGGCGCTGCAGCGGTTGGTCGTGGACAAAGGCGCGGGTCAGGTCGTGCATGAGGATCGCGTTGGACCAGGCATCGGAAACGATGTGGTGCATGTCCATCAGCAACAGATGCTCATCGGCGTCGACCTTGAGCAGGGTGGCGCGCATCAGCGGAGCCTGGCGCAGGTCGAACGGCATGTTGGCCTGGGCCTCGATACGCTGGGCGATCTCCTCGGTGCAGGGCTGTTCGGCCAGGTGCGTGAGGTCGTGCTGGTCGAGGGTCAGCCGGGCCTGGTCATCGACCACCTGCATCGCCACACCGTCGATTTCGCGGAACGCCGTGCGCAGGATGTCGTGACGGGCCAGCAACTGATTCAACGCACGCTCCAGGCGCTGGGGCTGCAACGCGCCGCCGATACGAATCACCCGTGGCAGGTTGTAGGCGGCGCTGGCCGGGGCCAGTTGCTGCAAAAACCATAAGCGTTGCTGGGCAAAGGACATGGCAGCCGGCGCCTGACGGGGCCGGGCGGTGATGTCCCGGGTGTGGTCTGCGGCGTCTGCCAGCAACAGGGCAAGTACATCGTCGTCGATCAGATCGTTCATCATGCGTTTGTCGCCAGCGGTTGCTGTTGCGCGACGACCCGCCCACCTTCCATGCGCACCAATTGATCGGCGACGTAGAAGTAGCGGTCATCGTGGGAAATCACAATGATGGTCTTGCCCAGGTATTTGAGTTCGGGCAACAGCTCGGTGTAGAAAATCCGTCGGAACGTCGGGTCCTGGTCGGCGGCCCATTCGTCGAACACCAGCACCGGGCGTTCCTCCAGCCAGGCATTGAGCAGGGCCAGGCGTTTGCGCTGGCCGGTGGACAGGTCGGTGGTGCTGAAGGCGCCATCCTGGATGCTGACCTTGTGGGCGATTTCCAGGCGTTCCAGGTAGCGGTTGGCGTCTTCCGGCACTTGCTGGTCGCCCTGTACCAGTTCATCGAACAGGTAATAGTCGGCGAAAATCGTGGTGAACAGCTGGCGGTAGTCGTCCCGGCCTTCGGCGCCAACCACCTTGCCATCCACCAACACTTCACCGCGTTGCGGCGCGTAGAGGCCCAGCAACAGTTTGATCAGGGTGGTTTTGCCGCCGCCATTTTCGCCGACGATGAACACGATTTCGCCCTGTTTGATTGTCAGGTTGACCGGGCCCAGTTCGAACGCGGCGCTGCCTTTGACGGCGGGGAAGGCATAGTGCACGTCGCGCATTTGCAGCTGCTGAACGGTGGCTTTCTTTTCGGCGGCGTTTTCGCGCAATAGCAGGTGCGGCTCCGGCGAGGAGAATTGTTCGGCCAGTTCGGCAATACGCTTGAAGGCGATGTTGGCGCGGCTGATTACCGGCAGGGTGGTCACCAGGTATTCCAGTGGGCCTTTCATGTACAACAGCACCAGCACGAAACCGCTGAGTACGGCTTTGTCGGTGCCCAGCCAGAACGCTTGAAGGGCCAGCGCCAGGCCGATCACCACGAAGAACAGCATCGAGCCGAACGTTTTGGCGACCACGAAGGTATTGATCGAGCGGATGTGTGTGTGGCAGATGTAGTCGGCGGTGCCTTCGATGCGCTGGCTGAACATGCGCTGGCGGCGCGGGCGATGGATGCGCAGTTCCTTGGCGCCGGCGGCGATGGCGCTGTAGTGCTTTTGCAGTTCGTCTTCGGCTTCACGGGCGGCCTCGAATCCCCTGATGCCCTTCGCCCGGGCCACGTATTGCACCACCGTGCCGATGACGATGGCGACCAGCAGCAGGGCGAACATCGGCACCGACAGGTAAGCCAGGTAACCCAGGCAGCCGAGGGTTACGGTGAAGGCGATGGCCAGCGGGGCGAAGGAAAAGGCGAAGTCGCTGACGGTGTCGACGTCGTGGGTCAGCACGGGAATGAGGCGGTGGCTGCGAAAACGCTCGATCTGCTCGATGGGTGCCAGCAGCACCTTTTCCCCCAGGGATTTACGCAGGCCGGCAATGATGTGTTGGCCGACATGGTTGGTGCCGATGTCGGACAGGATCGAGGTCGCCAGCGCCGCGATGCACAAACCGACAAAGGTGGCGAGCACCTTTGGTGAAGGAATGCCTTCGGCGTTGAGGGCGTCATTGATGGTCGCCAGCAACGCCGTGATGGACAGGCCCCCGAGCATGCCGAGCAGGATGGACAGCACCACGACGACCCGATAGGGCCTGAGCAGGCCAAGGACTTCACTGATGGCTCCGCGGGGTTTTGAGGTCATGGGCAATTCCACTGCAAGTGCCGACGAGGGCGGGGGTTCAAAGAGTTGGGCTGGTTAAAAGACGAAACCCGTGGGCGACGATTTAGCCGCGCACGGGTTTGTGGGATGTCAGCCTGAACACAAAACCTGTGGGAGCGGGCTTGCCCGCGATGAGGCCGGCCCATTCAGCATCAATGGTGTCTGACACTCAGCCATCGCGGGCACATTCAGCATCAATGGTGTCTGACAGACCGCCATCGCGGGCAAGCCCGCTCCCACAGTTGATTTGTGTTTACCGCGTAGGGGGGCGGGTGGGATCAGAGATCCCGCGCCACCCGAAAGCCCAGCCAATCGCCGCGGGCATCGCCGTAGGCGGCGTTGCGGTTTCCGGAGCGAGAGAACACAGGCGCTTCACCCCAGTCGTTGCCGCGCAGGCGCTGGACCTTGCAGTCTGCGGTCACCCAGGCGCTGCCGTCACTTGGTGCACCGATGTAGTCGTCGGTGTAGCAATCAGCCGTCCATTCGTAGACGTTGCCGTGCATGTCATACACGCCGAAAGCGTTGGCCGGGAAGCGTCCGGCGGGTGAGGTGAAGTTGTAGCCGTCGGCGGCGCCGTAGGTGTTGGCGTGTGTGGCGATGCTGTATTGCTTGCCTTCATCGAACGGGAAGGGGAACGGCCCGGTGCTGCCGGCCCGGGCGGCGTATTCGCGCAGGGATTCGCTGACCAGGCGGTAAGGCTTGCCGGATTTTTTCGCCAGCCAGGCGACATACGCCCGCGCTTCCTCAAGGTCCATGCACACTGCCGGGTGTCGCGCCGTGTATTCGTAGCGCGGGATGCCCGCCTTGCACTCGCGGCCGGGACGGTCGTCACCATCGGGCATGACGTAACCGGTGTCGCGCAGGTAGGCCTGCCACTCGCCCGCCAGCACCTGGAAGCGACTGATCGCCACCGGATGGGCAAAGGTCACCGGGTGCTGCGGGCTTTCATCGGGCTCGTGGCCCACTTCATCCTCTGGCGTGCCCATGGTGAAGGTGCCGGCGGGCAGCACTACCATTTGCGGGCAATCCTTGCAGTCCTTGAACACCTTGCCCGGGGCAATCGCACCCGCCTGGGCACTGGCCGGCAACGCGCTGATGGCCAGCGCCAGCACCGCCCCGGCGGAAAAACCTGACAACGCACGGTTCATCGTTTCCCTCGTCAACAAGTGGATAAATCAGAGTTGTCTGGCCAGCAACAGCATGAAGCGATCAATCTCACCCTCGTTGTTGAGCAGGCCTGGCGCGGTGCGGATCACCGGGCCGACATCGCGCTCCACGGCATCGGCGACCACACGGTTTTGCATCAGGTAGGCGGCGACCTGATCGCTGTCCTTGCCCTTGATCCGGAAGAAGGTGAACCCCGAAGAAAACTCCGGGCTGCGCGGCGTGACCAGTTCAATCTGCGGGTGCCTGGCCAACTGTTGCTTCAAGTAGCTGTTGAGCTCATGGATACGCGCCTGCACCTCGGCCTTGCCCAACTGCAGATGCAGCTTGAACGCTTCATTGAGTGCCCAGCGGTGTTCGAACGAGTGGAAACCGCCCGGGGTCATGGTGGTGGAAAAATGTTCTGCCTCGGAGAAGGTCGGGATGATCGGCGTGACGTACTTGACCTCGCTGCTGCGGCTGCACACGATGCCGGTGCCGCGCGGGCCAAACAGCCATTTATGGGTCCCGGCGATGAAGAAGTCGCAGTTCATGGTCGGGAAGTCCAGGTCCTCGACACCAAAGCCGTGCACGCCGTCCACCACATAAACGATGCGGTCCTGCTCGCTGCGGTTGCGGTTGTGCTTGTCCACCAGCGCGCCGATGTCGGCAATCGGCAGTTTGACACCGCTGCCCGAATGCACCCACGTCATGCCCAGCACGCGAGTGTGCGGCGCGATGGCGCGGTCGATGTTGTCGAGGATTTCCTGGCGCGACAGGGTTTGCGGGTCCTTGAACAGTTCTATCTTGCGGATGCGGGTGGCGTCGCGCTCCTTGCGCAGATCCAGAATCGTGTGGGTGGCGTAGTGCTCATGGACCGTGGTGAGGATTTCCTGATCCGGGCGCACCTGCACGCCGCCGTAAATCATCGCCAGGCCCTGGGTGGTGCTGCCAGTCAGGGCGATCTGTTTGGCGTCGGCCTTGAGGTAACGGCCCGCCCAGACACGGACCTCTTCCTCGCGTTGCTCGGTGACGCCCATGTCCCAGTCCATGGCCAACCCGGGATTTTTGTCGATGGCCGCGCGGTGCAGGGCGATGGCATCGCGCACCGGTTTGGGGTGGGAGGTCAGCAAAAAGTTGGAAAAATGCAGGTAGTCCGGATCCTGGTCGAACAATTGCCGCAATTGCGCCCACTTGTCCCGTGGCAAGAGCGGCGCCAGGGGGGCCGCGCTGGCAACGTTGGCGAGGGTGCCGGTCATGGGCAGGGCGGCGGCCAGGAGCCCGGCCTGTTTCAGAAACGTGCGGCGATCCGTCATGGTGTGTCCTGCCGGGAAATCAAAGCGGGTTTGGCGGCTTTCTGTACCTGGTCCCAGACTCGCAGGAAGTTGCCGCCCCACAGCTTGGTGATGTCGGCTTCGGAGTAGCCTCGGGTGATCAGCTCGGCGGTGACGTTGCGGATTTCACCGACGTTTTCCCAGCCCTTGACCCCGCCGCCTTCGTTGAAGTCGGAGCTGATGCCGACGTGGTCGATGCCGATCTTGCGCACCGTGTAGTCGATGGCATCGCCCAGATCCTTGAGGCTCGCCTTGGGTTCTTGCTCAAGGATCGCGTAGAGACGGCTGGCGTATTTGCCGAACTTCTCTTCGGACCAGGCGGCGATGATCGGGTCACCCGGCATCAGGGCCATGGCGAGGTTGGGCAGCGGCGGCAGGTCGTAGCTTTTGCGCAGCTCGTTGAGCTTGTCCTGGGTTGTTTGCGTCAGCGGCTTGAGGTACTGCGAGAAGCCGACGACCTGGACCACGCCGCCGCTGTTCCTGATCAGTTGCATTTCCTTGTCACTGAGGTTGCGCGGGATGTCGACCATCGCCCGAGGCGCCGAGTGCGAGGCCACCAGCGGCGTACGGCTGAGCTGCGCCACCTGTTCCAGCGCCTGGGTCGACATCTGCGACACGTCGATGATCACGCCCAGGTCATTCAGGCGCGTGACCGCTTGCTTGCCCAGATCCGAGAGGCCGTTGAGTGCATCGGGCGAGTCGTTGAAGAACGGCAGTGGGCGCGAGGAGTCGGCCCAATCGTTGTTGCCGATGTAGCTGAAGCCGAACATGCGCATGCCGCGCGCGGTCCACAGGTCCAGTTGGCTCAGGTCGTGGCCCAGCGGGTAGGCGTTGAGCATGCTGATGAAGATGGCGAACTTGCCTTCGCCGTGCAGGCGGCGCATATCGTCCGGGGTGT
This sequence comes from Pseudomonas sp. S2_C03, assembly GCF_054668405.1. Taxonomy (NCBI): domain Bacteria; kingdom Pseudomonadati; phylum Pseudomonadota; class Gammaproteobacteria; order Pseudomonadales; family Pseudomonadaceae; genus Pseudomonas; species Pseudomonas sp. S2_C03. Next base: position 959,362 of record NZ_CP162766.1, read on the forward strand.
AGGCGATGGCGACCTGGTTGGGGAAGTCGCGGACCATGCCGGTGATGATTTTGTAGCGGATCTCCTGCTGGTTGCGCGCCTCGTCGACAAACCCGTCGGTGGGCTTGTGCGGGGCGTTGGCGCCGTTCCAGATTTCCGGCCAGCCGAAAATGGTCAGCGCCGCGCCAGACAACTGACCACGGTTGACCTTGACCAGGTCGAACTGGCCGTCGCCATCCTTGTCAGCCTCGTTGCCGTCGGTGCCGAAGTTCTGCGTGAGGCTGACGTGGCTGTCGAAAGAGAGCAGGCGCTGGTGCAGCTCATCAGCCTGCTTCACCACGTTGGCCGGGTAACCGAGATCGTCGCTGAACCAGTGATCCCAGGCGGCGAACCCGCCCGCGGCGGCGATCGCCAAAGCCAATGGCAGGCCGATGTACAGAGCCTTTTTCGAACGTGGTCTTTTCATTGCCGTCTCAGTCAGGTTCGCCGTCGAAGTGCAGGCGCGGGGGCCTTTGCTATCTGGGGAGAACGAGTGGCTGAGGGAGGAATTTAGTGTTTGTGCAGGCTTCATCGCGAGCCTGCTCGCGATGGCTTCTAAATTTAGCCGGGCAACGCTCGTTCTAGCTTGGATAAAGCCTGCTTCACGGCTGACACAGGTAGGGCAATGAAGATTTCTCGACGATGGTTCATGGCAGGCCTGGCGCTCACAGGCGCTGCGGTGCCGGCGGCTTTTTTCGGGCATCGTGAGTGGTCGAAACCGGACCCGACGATCACCCCCGGGGAGGCCACGGTCGAGCTGGCTGATGCCGCCGGCCAACAGTTGGCCAACGCGCTGCGCGGGGTCTGGGACATTCGTTTCGAAGGTTCGCATGCGGGGCTGGAAGGCTTGCCGTTGACCGGCCTGGAGCTGTTTCTTGATGTTGCCCAGCGTGGTCGCGGGCTGCGTGGCTTCCTCGACACCACCGAGCAATTGCGCGGTGACGCGCCACCGCGCTATCGGGTGATCGGCGATCTGGTACAGCCACAACCCACCGAACTGTATTGGCGCCTGTTCGACAGCCAGTCGAGCGACGACGCGCCCGTCTATGAGCTGGCGGTGGTGCTCGATGAAGTCTGGGCCGATTTCGGCAACGCCGGCAGCGGCACGCTTAGTGGCCGTCTGCTGCGCCTGGACCGGCCACTCGCCGAGCCGGAGCGGGACAATCGCTTCGTTGCGCGTAAACGCCTGTTCCCCGAGGCCCGTGAGCGTGTCGGCCTGAGTCCGACGCTGCTGGCCTGGCTGGTGTCCCCCGAGCATCGGTTGTTCCATCAACTTTGGCACGCAAGCCGGGACAAATGGCACCGCCTGTCCGAAGACAAGCGCGATGCCTTGCGCGGCATCGGCTGGCAGCCCGGTCCACGGGGCCAGGAACGCGATGCTCGAGGGGATCGCAAGGACCGCAATGGCTCGGGCATCGACTTTTTCTTCATGCACCGGCACATGCTCGGCACGGCGCGTTCGATGCAGGATTTGCCTTCGTGGTCGAGCTTCCCCATGCCCCAACCGGAGCTGGAGCGGGATCGCCAGGGCTTCGCCCGCTACTTCGACAATCATGACGGCGCGGCGCTGCCGCCCACCTGGCAGGCCGCCGAAGACACCGAGTACACGCAGTGGGTCAGCGACATCAAGACCGCCGAGACCTACCACAGCAATTTCGAAGTCTGGGAGTCACGCTACCGCGACCCACGTTACCTCTCGAAAATGACCCTGGGGCAGTTCGGATCGGAAGTCGAGCTGGGCTTGCATGACTGGCTGCACATGCGCTGGGCCTCGGTGCCACGCGATCCGTCGAATGGCCAGCCGGTGCCGTTCGCCCGGGATCCGGCGGATTTCGCGGCGCGCTGGTATGCGCCGGAAAATGATTTCCTCGGCGACCCGTTTTCTTCCCACGTCAATCCGGTGTTCTGGCAGTTCCACGGCTGGATCGACGATCGCCTGGAAGATTGGTTTCGCGCCCATGAGCGTTTCCATCCGGGGGAAGTCAGTCGGTTGCAGGTCAATGGTGTGCCGTGGTTTGCGCCGGGGCGCTGGGTCGAGGTGGCTGATCCCTGGCTGGGGCCGGATACCCACGGATGCAGCACCACACCAGGTTTGCAGGTGGGCAAGTCGATGGAGATGGACCCCGAGACCATGAAACTGGCGTTGCGGATTACCTTTATCGACGATGAAGAAAAACTGGCCGGGTTGTTCCGGCGTGTGCCGCAGCGGCCTTGGTATGCGCGGCATTTGAAGGTGAATCCGATCAGCAGCTAGGCGTGGGACCGCGTTATCGTTCATCGCGGGCAAGCCCGCTCCCACAGGGACTCGGTTAGTCACACATTATGTGAACACCTGAGGTATCTGTGGGAGCGGGCTTGCCCGCGATGGCGGCCTGACAGTCACCGCCAATCACAGCGCCTGCCACCCACCCCCAAGCGCCTTGTACAACGCCACACTCGCCTGCAACCGCGCCAACCGCAATTGCACATTCAAATCCTGCGCTGCATACAGCGTGCGCTGCGTTTCCAGCACCGTCAGCAAATCCTCGGCCCCGGCCTGATATCGACTCTGGGCGATGTTGAAGGCGGTCTGCGCCTGGGTCAGTTCCTCGCTTTGCCATTGACGTTGTTCATCCAGCCCACGAATGCTGTTCAGTGCTTTTTCCACGTCGGCGAAGCCGTTGATGATGCTGGCGCGATAGTTTTCCAGAAGCTCTTGCTGCCGGGCGCTGGCCTTGTCGCGCTCGGCACCCAGCCTGCCGTTGTTGAAGATCGGCGCAACGAGCCCGGCCGTGAGGTTGTAGAACGGGCTGCGCAAGATATCGGAAGCGGTGTTGGCCCCCGAACCCAGGTTGGCGCTCAGGGTCACGGTTGGCAGCATGGCCGCGCGGGCGACGCGCACGTCGGCCTGAGCCGCCGCCAGTTGGGCTTCGGCGCGGGCGATGTCCGGGCGTCGGCTGAGCAGGTCGCTGGGTACGCCGCTGTCGACGGTGGGCCATTGCAATTGGTCGAACGTCTCTTGCAACGGCGGCAATTCCTGCACCGGGTGGCCGAGCAGGGCGGCGAGGCTGATCCGGGCGTCCACCGCCTGTTGTTGCACCGTTGGCAATTGCCGTTGCTGGGCGGCCACAAGGCTCTTCTGTTGCGCCAGTTCCAGGGCCGTGGCCGAACCTGAATCAAAACGGGTCTGCACCAGATTCAGCACGCGCTGGGCGTTGGCCAGGTTCAGTTCGGCGATGCGCCGTTGTTCGTGCAGGGACAGGGTTTGTGCGTAAGTGCTGGCCACGCCGCTGAGCAAGGTCAGCTCCACCGTGGCCTGGTCGAACTCGCTGGCCTGCAAGCCGAAGCGGGCGCTGTCGCGCGTCGCACTTTGGCCACCCCAGAAGTCGAGTTCATAGCTGGCGGTGAGGCTGGCGTCGAAGTAGTCAACGGCCTTGTTGCTGTCGTCGACGTCGAGCTGGTTGTAGCCGTTGCCGCGTAGCAGCTTCTGACGGTTGGCGTTGGCGGCGCCCTTGATTTCGGGCAGTTGCGAGCCGCCGGCGATCACGGTGCCGGCCTGGGCCTGGCGCACCCGGGCGACGGCGGCGGCCAGGTCGAAGCTGCCGGCCCGGGCCTGCTCGATCAGGCGGTCGAGCTCGGGGCTGCCGAAGCGGCTCCACCATTGGGCGTTGCTGCGAACCGCCTGGGCAATGTGCGGCGACTGCCACGCGGCGGGCGCGACGATGCCGCTGTCCGGGCGCGGGACATTATTCCCGCAGGCGCTGAGCAGCAGGCACAGGGTCAACAGGCTGAGACGCGGTTTCATAGGTCGATCATTCACTGGTAAGGGCCGTGACCGGGTCGAGCCGGGCAGCTTTGCGGGCCGGCATGAAGCCGAAGACAACACCGGTGACCAGCGCGCAGGCGAAGGCGCCCAGCACGGCCACCACGGAAAAGGCTACGGCGACTTCGCTGAGGATCAGCACGCCGCCGACGATCAGCGCCAGGGCGATCCCCGCGAGGCCGCCCACCACCGAAAGCATCACCGCTTCGGTGAGAAACTGGCGCAGGATGTCCCGCTGCCGGGCGCCGGTGGCCATGCGGATGCCGATCTCGCGGGTGCGTTCGCGTACGGTCATGAGCATGATGTTCATCACGCCGATCCCGCCCACCAGCAACGAGATCGCGGCAATCGACCCGAGCATCAGCGACAGGGTGTTCTGGGTCCGTGCCTCGGCCTGGATCATCGCGGCATTGTTGGTCAACTCGAAGTCTTTCTTGCCGTTGTGCAGGCGCAGCATCAGTTGCTCGATGGCGGCTTCGGTTTCCTTGACCTTGCGCGCATCGGCGGCCGCGATCGCCACATATTCCGGGTTGTGGGTGCCGAACAGGCGCACGCTGGCGGCCGAGTAGGGCACGGCAATGCGGTCGTCGCTGTCGGAATCGCCGGAGCTGGCGCCTTTTTCCGCGAGCACACCGACCACCTGGAACGGCACGTTTTCAATCAGGATGTACTGGCCGATGGGGTTGGCGACATCCTTGAGCAGCTTGTTGCGTACCTTGTGGCCAATCACCGCGACGGCTGCGGCGCTCTGTTCGTCGGCAGCGGTGAAGTAGCTGCCTTCGACCACGGGCCAGTTGAAGATGGCCGGGAAGTTGGTGTCGTTGCCGCCGACGTAGCTCATGTGGTCGAGGTTGCCAAAACGCACGCCGGCCTCGGCGCCGTTGACCGGCATGATGCGCATCACTTGCGGCAGGCTGGCCAGTGCCGCGACGTCATCGAGGGTGACGATGCCTGGCGGGGTGCGTGGGTTGGGGGCCGAGCCGCTCAGGTAGATGATGTTCGAGCCAAAGGCACCCATTTGCGCCATCACCTGTCGTTTGCTGCCTTCACCAACGGCCAGCATGACCACCACCGACGCTACGCCGATGATGATGCCCAGCAGCGTGAGTGCGGTACGAAAGCGGTTGATCCACATCACGCGCCAGGCCGCGTGTACCGCGTCCACCACCTCGCCTTTCCAGGCACCGGTCGCCTCCGCGCCTTCGCTCAGTCGCTTGCGCAGGTCGACGGCTTGCAGGGCGCCGGGATTGGCCGAGTGTTGCGCGTCGGGATTGCCCTGGGCGCTGTCGCTGATGATCAGGCCGTCGCGAATCTCGATGATGCGCTTGGCCCGCGCCGCCACTTCACGATCGTGAGTGATCAGAATCACCACGTGGCCCTGGCTTGCCAGTTCATCGAGCAAGGCCATGACTTCGGCGCCGCTGTGACTGTCGAGGGCGCCGGTGGGTTCGTCGGCGAGAATGATGTGGCCGCCGTTCATCAGCGCACGGGCGATGGACACCCGTTGCTGCTGGCCACCGGACAGTTGATGCGGGCGATTGCCGGTGCGAGAGGCCAGGCCCAGGCGGTCGAGCAGGGCGGCGGCGCGGGCGTGGCGTTCGGCGGCCGGGATGCCGGCATAGATCGCCGGCATCTCGACGTTTTCCTGGGCCGAGCCGGACGGGATCAAATGGTAGCCCTGGAACACAAAACCGAAGGCCTCGCGACGCAGCCAGGCCAATTCGTCGCTGCCCAAGGCCGCGACGTTTTCCCCGGCGAAGCGGTATTCACCCGAGGTGGGGCGATCGAGGCAACCGAGGATGTTCATCAGTGTCGACTTGCCGGACCCGGAGGCGCCGACAATCGCCACGAATTCGCCGGCATGAATCGACAGATCGATGCCGCGCAACACGTGAACCTCTGGCGAATCGCCGCCGCCGTAGGCTTTGCGAATGTCCTGCAGTTCGATCAGGGGCGTCTGCATTCAGCCGCCACTCCCGTCGGCCGGGCCGATCAGCAGGTGATCGCCTTCCTGTAGCCCGTCGAGAATCTGTACTTTCAGGCGGTCGCTGATGCCGGTACGCACGGTGCGTTGTTCGATGGCGCCGTTTTTCGCCACCACGTTGGCAGTATGGCTGTGCGGTTGCGCACTGCCCTGCAAAGCGGCTATCGGCGCCGTTAGCACGTTTTTCGCCTGGTTGGAGACAAAGAACACCTGGGTGGTCATTTCCGCCATCAGTGCGTTGTCGGCGTTATCCACATCCAACAGCACGGTGTAGAGCACCACGCGACCGGTGCCGCTCTTGCTGGTGCTGGCCGGGCTGCCACCGCCCTGGCTGGTCTGGTCAAGCGGCTTGGGCGGGATCGGCAGTATCTGCCTCACCGTGCTGCTCCAGCGCCGATTGCCGCCACTCAAGGTGGTGAACCAGGCGGTCATGCCCGGTTTGACGTGGCCAATGTCGGCCTCCGACACCTCGGCCCAGACCGTCATAGGCGACAATTTGGCGATGCGCAGGATCAGCGGCGTCTGTTGTTGCGCGTTGAGGGTCTGGCCTTCGCGGGCGTCAAGGGCGACCACGGTGCCACTCATGGGCGCATAGATTCGGGTGTAGCCAAGTTCCGCCTGGTCGCGGCGCAGGCTGGCCTGAGCCTGGCGGATCTGCGCCTGGAACATGTCGATACGCGCTTGAGTGGTGCGCAGCTCGGCCTGGGCAGTCTGCACGTCTTCGTCGCGGGTCGCACCGCCAGCGGCGAGATTCTGTTGGCGTTTGTACTTTTGCTGGGCGAGATCGTGCAGGGCCCGTTGCTCCTGGAGCTGGGCCTTGAGGTTATCGATGGAAAAGCGTCCTGCGTCGAGCTTGGCCTGTTGCGTGGACGGGTCGATTTCCACCAGCAACTGGCCTTCCTTGACCACGTCGCCGACTTCCACGTGGATCTTCTGGATCTGGCCGGATGCCTGGGCGCCGACGTCGACATAACGTCGTGGTTGCAGGGTGCCCAGGGCGGTGACGCTGCTTTCAATGTCACCGCGCCCGACCTGCACCGTGGCGTATTGATCACGGCCCGGTGGCAGCACCTGCCAGGCTGACACGGCAATGATCGGGATCAGACAAAGCGCGACAAGCAGGGCGCGTCGGGCGTGACGGGGACGTTTCATGCGGTGTTCCGGCCAATGGAGTTCGGCCCGTCATGCAGGCTGCGCGCAAAATCGGCGACACGGCGAACGCTGTCGGACGGCCGACAGAAACGGGGGCTGTCCTGTAAACGATGGAATCGCGAAGGAATTTAACCGCAGACACACAGAGTTACAGGTGTGTAGGAAATGACGATTCGGTAGGCAAACTCAAACAACACTTTAAATCTATATGAGAATTACTATAAATTACACCTTAGAATTGCCACTATCGTGCCACTGCCTATTGGGCGGTTGCGGGTCTGGCGCAAGGACAGATGTCGCATGCGTGCGGCCGGGAGTCATGGTTGGAAAACTACTACCGCGAGCTGGTGTGTTTCCTCAACGCCAAGCTGGGCAACCGTCAGGTGGCCGAAGATGTGGTGCATGACGCTTATCTGCGAGTCCTGGAGCGTTCCAGTAACACGCCGATCGAGCAGCCCCGGGCATTTCTCTATCGCACTGCGCTCAATCTGGTGATCGACGAACATCGGCGTAACGCCCTGCGTCAGGTCGAATCGCTTGAGGTGCTCGACAACGAAGAGCGCTATTTCATCCCATCCCCTCATAACAGCCTCGATCACGGCCAGCGCCTCGAGATGCTTCAGCGCGCCCTGGCCGAATTGCCGAAGCCTTGCCGCGAGAGCTTCCTGCTGCGCAAGATCGAAGGTTTGTCGCACCCGGAAATCGCCGAGCGCCTGGGGATTTCCCGGGCGCTGGTGGAAAAGCACATCGTCAACGCGATGAAGCATTGCCGCGTGCAGATGCGCCAGTGGGAGGCGCACTGATCGCACGCCAGTCGGATTAAATTTTATTTCACTGTCCTCGTTCTCTATCAACAGACGACTTGCAGTTCTGCTCCGGGCAGATCAAGTCATTGAGGTTTAATCCCCGCGGTTGAGCGGTTCATCCAGAGGACACTGGAAATGACACAGGCAATTGCATCGCCCCTCGTTCACGACCTGATCGGTGTGGGTTTCGGCCCCTCGAACCTGGCCCTGGCCATCGCCTTGCAGGAACGTGCCGCGAGCCAGGGCGCGCTGGATGTGCTGTTTCTGGACAAACAGGCCCACTATCGCTGGCATGGCGACACCCTGGTGACCCAGAGCGAATTGCAGATTTCGTTCCTCAAGGACCTGGTGACCCTGCGCAACCCGACCAGCCCGTACTCCTTCGTCAATTACCTCAAACAGCACGGGCGTCTGGTGGATTTCATCAACCTGGGTACGTTTTACCCATGCCGGATGGAGTTCAACGATTACCTGGGCTGGGTCGCCGGCCAATTTGCCGAGCAGAGTCGTTACGGCGAAGAAGTGCTGACCATCGAGCCGGTGGTGCACGGCCAGCAGGTTGATGCATTGCGGGTGATCTCGCGGGATATCCAGGGCCAGCAGCATGTGCGCAGCGCCCGCTCTGTGGTGGTCAGTGCCGGTGGTACGCCGCGTATTCCCGAGGCGTTCAAGGCGCTGAAGGATGACGGGCGGGTTTTTCACCACTCACAATACCTGTCCCGGATGGCCCAGCAGCCGTGCGTGAACAACCAACCCATGAGCATTGCGATCATCGGTGGCGGGCAGAGCGCAGCGGAAGCTTTCATCGATTTGAACGACAGCTTCCCGTCGGTGCAGGTCGACATGATTCTGCGTGGCTCGGCACTGAAGCCGGCGGATGACAGCCCGTTCGTCAACGAGGTGTTCTCGCCGGAATTCACCGACCTGGTGTTCCAGCAGGACAGCAGCGAGCGCGAACGCCTGGTCAACGAGTACCACAACACCAATTATTCGGTGGTGGACCTGGACTTGATTGAACGCATCTACGGCATCTTCTACAGGCAGAAAGTCTCGGGCATCGCCCGCCATGCGTTCCGGACCCTGACCACGGTCGAAAAGGCCACCGTCACCGCGCGTGGCATTGAACTGGTGGTGCGCAACAACGCCACCGGTGACGTGACGGCCCGGCAGTACGACGCGGTGGTGCTCGCCACCGGATACGAGCGGCAGATGCACCGCCAGTTGTTGGCGCCGCTGGAAGAGTATCTGGGTGACTTCGAAGTGGACCGCCATTACAAACTGATCACCGACGAGCGCTGCAAGGCCGGCCTCTACATGCAGGGCTTCTGCCAGGCGAGCCATGGCTTGAGCGATACCTTGCTGTCTATCCTGCCAATCCGTGCCGATGAGATTGCCGGGTCGCTGTATGAGCACGGCAAGCATCGCGGGCATGGGCGGTCGGTGGCGGATTTGTTGTTGGCCACTGCCAGCTGACAATTGCGACGCCATCGTCGGAACGCCGCCCGGAGCCAGCTCGCTCCTACAGGTTTGTGGTGAACACCCCCACACTGTAGGAGCGGGCTGGCTCCGGGCGGCGTTCCGACGATGGGGCCCTCACAATCACCCCAAAATCCCCATTCCTGAACCCTCCCTGAAGAACCCCGCAATTCCCCCACCGACTCCCAAACCTTCGTTTACTCTCCATAAATCGGGGCGTAAGCTTCGCGCGTTTTCATCAATTGCGGAGACCCACAGTGGGTACTTGTTCGAGTGACAGTAGTCGGCCGGTTTTAGTAACCGGCAATTTCCCGGCAAGATAACGCACTGATTTTCCGTGCCGTCGTCTCGCCGTAAAAGCGAGCAGCGGCATCCCGATACCTGGCCGGTCCCGGCCTGGTTCCCGACGTCCTCTCATCGACGCTGAACCCTGCGTGATTTCGACTGCGGTCGTTGTCGCGGCGCTCTTGCACGCCCGCTCGAAGGTTTCCCGGCCCAACCTGGGGGAACTGCCATGAACCTGACCCTGCTCAAGGAATTCTTCGCCGGATTCCTGCGCACTCGCCACTTTGCCCGCCACTTCCGGCGACTGGCATTGCTGGAAACCTTCACCGACACCACGGTCAGCCGCGAGGTGCCGCCCACCTTGGCGCAAACGCTGGTGAGCGCCGCCAACAGCGACACCGGTGCAGTGCTGGCGCAGCTCGGCAGCCATACCGATGGCCTGAGTGAAACCGAGGCCGATACGCTTCGCGAACAGTTCGGCTTCAACGAAGTCGAGCACGAGCAACCGCTGCCGTGGTGGGTGCACTTGTGGCATTGCTACAAGAACCCGTTCAACCTGCTGCTGACCTTGCTCGCGGTGATTTCCTGGCTCACCGAGGACTTGAAAGCCGCCATCGTGATTTTCTCGATGGTGGTGCTGTCCACGCTGCTGCGCTTCTGGCAGGAAAGCAAATCCAACCAGGCGGCCGACGCGCTCAAGGCGATGGTCAGCAACACGGCCACGGTGATGCGTCGTGATGCGCTGCGCACGGAGGTGCCGATCAAACTGCTGGTCCCAGGCGACCTGATCGTGCTGTCGGCTGGCGACATGATTCCCGCCGATTGCCGGATACTCAATGCCAAGGACTTGTTCGTCAGCCAGGCGGCCATGACCGGGGAATCGATGCCGGTGGAGAAATTCCGCCACCAGCAGGACGCCGACACCCGCAATCCGCTGGACCTGGACAACATTCTGTTCATGGGGACCAACGTGGTCTCGGGCACGGCGATTGCGCTGATCCTGACCACCGGCAACAGCACGTATTTTGGCGCGCTTGCCCAGCGGGTCGGGGCGACGGATCGTGCGCCGACGTCGTTTCAGACCGGGGTCAATAACATCAGTTGGCTGCTGATCCGCTTCATGTTCGTCATGGCGCCGCTGGTGCTGTTCATCAACGGTTTCACCAAGGGCGACTGGACCGAGGCGCTGCTGTTCGCGCTGTCGATTGCCGTGGGCCTGACCCCGGAAATGTTGCCGATGATCGTCACCTCGACCCTGGCCAAGGGCGCGGTCTTCCTGTCACGCAAAAAGGTCATCGTCAAGCGCCTGGATGCGATCCAGAACTTCGGTGCCATGGACGTGCTGTGCACCGACAAGACCGGCACCCTGACCCAGGACAAAATTTTCCTCGCGCGCAATGTCGATGTCTGGGGCAACGACAGCGATGACGTGCTGGAAATGGCCTACCTCAACAGCTACTACCAGACCGGATTGAAAAATCTGCTGGACGTTGCGGTGCTTGAACACGTCGAGGTCCACCGGCAATTGAAGGTGGGGACGGCATTTCGCAAGGTCGACGAGATCCCGTTCGACTTTACCCGTCGGCGCATGTCGGTGGTGGTCGCCGAACATGATCATTCGCACCTGCTGATCTGCAAGGGCGCGGTGGAGGAAGTGCTGGCGGTGTGCACCCGGGTGCGTCATGGCGTGGTCGATGAAGCGCTGAGCGATGACTTGCTGGCGCGGATTCGCCAGGTCACCGCCGCCTTCAATGCCGAGGGTTTGCGCGTGGTGGCGGTTGCCGCCCGGCCGATGCTCGAAGATCGCGACGCCTACAGCCTGGCGGATGAGCAGGCTCTGACGCTGATCGGTTATGTGGCATTCCTCGATCCTCCAAAGGAGAGCACCGCGCCGGCCTTGAAGGCCCTCGCCGCGCATGGCGTGGCGGTGAAGGTGTTGACCGGTGACAACGAGCTGGTCACCGCGAAGATCTGCCGGGAGGTCGGTCTGGAACAGCAAGGCCTGCTGCTGGGCAATGACATCGAGGGAATGACAGATGCCGAGCTGGCGTTGGTCGTGGAAACCACCAACGTCTTTGCCAAGCTGACACCCACGCACAAGGAACGCCTCGTCCGTTTGCTCAAGGGTAATGGCCATGTGGTCGGCTTCATGGGCGACGGCATCAACGATGCTCCGGCGTTGCGCACCGCCGACATCGGCATTTCGGTGGACAGCGCCGTGGACATCGCCAAGGAGGCGGCAGATATCATTCTCCTGGAAAAAAGCCTGATGGTGCTGGAGGAGGGCGTGCTGGAGGGGCGCCGCACCTTCGCCAACATGCTCAAGTACATCAAGATGACGGCCAGCTCGAACTTCGGCAACGTGTTCTCGGTGCTCGTGGCCAGTGCGTTCATTCCGTTCCTGCCGATGCTGCCGATGCACCTGCTGGTGCAGAACCTGCTCTACGACATTTCGCAAATCGCCATCCCGTTCGATAACGTCGATGAAGAGATGCTCAAGCAACCGCAACGCTGGCAGCCGACGGATGTCGGGCGGTTCATGCTGTTCTTCGGGCCGATCAGTTCGATCTTCGACATCAGCACCTTCGCCCTGATGTGGTACGTGTTCGACGCCAACACCCCGGACCACCAGACCCTGTTCCAATCCGGCTGGTTCGTGGTCGGGCTGCTGACCCAGACGTTGATCGTGCACATGATCCGCACGCCGAAGATCCCGTTCCTGCAAAGCCGGGCGGCCATGCCGCTGATGGCGATGACCGCGATTATCATGGCCGTGGGCATTTTCCTGCCGATGGGACCATTGGCGCATTACTTCAAGTTGCAGGCGCTGCCATCGCTGTACTTCGTGTTCCTGCCGGCGATCCTGCTCGCCTACATGGCGCTGACCCAGGCAGTAAAGGGTTTTTACATTCGCCGGTTTGGCTGGCAATAGGCGTTGGGTACGGGTCCTACCTGCCTGTGCGCAGGTGGGCTCCGGCACCTTGCAGGGCATAGCCGATTAGATACCGGGAATTTCGGAATAGTCCTACAGAAAGCTCTATGTCTCTTCCGTAGTCTTGCAGCCTTCCGAACTGAACTTCTTCTGGTGGTCCCGGTTGTCGAACAAAGCGTTACGTATCCTGATTGCCGACGAGCAACATTTTCAACGCATGCGAATCGAGCGCCTCTTCAACCAGCTCGGTTATTACCGGGTGGTGCCTGTGCACAGTCTGGCGGAGTTGCTGACCCTGGTCGATTACGGGAGCGTGCCCTTCGACCTTGTGGTCATCAACGCCTCGATGGCCCGGGGCGAGCTGAACCTGTTCGACTTCTTCCTCGATCATCCACAGGTTCATCACGCTTTGATCTATGGCGACGACGCCCCTCAGTCACCGCCTGTATCCGCTCGCGGACAGCAAAAAATTCACGTCATCGGGTCTGCGATGCCTGAACTGCCGTTCATTGAGCGATCAATGGCCGTTATTGAGTCGAGGCAACCGCTCGTCGGCACTGTCATTTCTGTCAGCTAGTCCTGCGCTTCGAGACATGCAAGAGTCTTCGCGCAGCACTGCGTCTAATTCGGGGTCTACCTTGGAGATTTTTTGTCCAAAGGTTGTGTATTTGCACAGGGAGTTGCCATGAGTTCAGTCGTGATAGCGGACGATCATCCGGTGGTTCGCGCTGCAGTCAGGATCCTGCTCAAACAGGAGGGATTCAGCCGGATCATCGAGGTATCCAGCGGCAACGAGGTGGTGCCGGCGATACGGGAGCACAAACCGGAGGTGGTGGTGCTGGATCTGGATATCCCCGGTCTCGACGGGCTGGGTGTGCTGGGCAGGATCCAGGCCAGCGACGTACGGTGTCGGGTCATTGTCTTCACCGGCCAGGATGCGGACTATTACCAGGAGCGTTGCATGCGTGCCGGTGCCGTGGCGTATGTGTCCAAGACCAACGACCTGCAACATCTGCACAAGGCTATCCATGCGGTCCGGGCCGGGTATTCCTATTTTATCCAGCTACGGTCCAGCTCGGTTTCGATGAGCGCGCTGGAACGCAGCGAAAAGGAGATGATCGACAAACTGTCGGATCGTGAGTTGACGATCTTCCAGCATCTGGCGAGGGGCAAGGGCAACAAGGACATCGCCGAACTCATGAACCTGAGCCACAAGACGGTCAGCACCTACAAGACCCGCGTGGTGGAAAAACTCAATGTGGAATCCAAGGTTCACCTGAGGGATTTCGCCAAACGCAATCATCTGATCTGAATGAACACATTACGCCGATACGGTTGTTCGATCGTCTTCTTCCTGGCGAGCGGCCTTTGGGCGGTCGGCGTGGGTGCGCAGCCACAGGTCCTCACGCTGCTGGGGCGCTCGAGCGTCGATGGCCATGACATCAAGCTCTCGGAGGCCGATTCACGCTGGTTGCAACAGAAAGGCCGACTGGTACTGGCCGTCACCGCGCCCGATTACCCCCCCTTCGACATCACCACCACCGGTTCCGACTACGAAGGCTTGACGGCGGACTACGCCGGCTTGCTCCAGCAACTTCTGCACGTGGACATCGTGGTCCAGCGCTACGCCTCTCGCGACGATGCGGTACAGGCCATCAAGCAAGGGACGGTCGATCTTCTGGGAACGGCCAATCGTTATGAGACCCAGGACCCGACGTTAAGCAAATCGAGCGCTTACGCCGACGATCAACCCGTACTGGTGACCCGCACCGACGCGACGCTTCCCCTGGACCCGGACCTGGCCGGCAAACGCCTGGCAATGTTGTACCACTACCTGCCCGAACAACAGGTGCGAGCGTTTTATCCCAAGGCCGATGTGCAACTCTTTCCTTCGACGCTGGGAGCCGTGGGTGCCGTAGCCTTCGGCCAGGCGGACGTGTTTATTGGCGACGCCATCAGCGCCCATCACCTGATCAGCAAGAATTACCTGAACAACGTGCAGCTGGCGGACTTTTCCCCCATGGAATCGGGGCGCTTCGCGTTCGCGATGGCCAGTGACAGCGTGCAACTCAAACGCATCGTGAACCAGGCGCTGGCGGCGGTTCCGACCAATGAACGCATCAATATCCTGCGGCGGTGGGGGGCCAGCGGTGCGTCCATTGCCGGCACCCAACCGTTGCAATTGAGCATGGCGGAGCAACGTTGGATCAAGCAGCATCCCCATGTGAAAGTGGCGATCAACGAAAACATGATGCCGATTTCATTTATCGACAGTGAGGGCAAGTACCGCGGCATCAGTATTGATGTGCTGGGTAAAATCAGTTTGCGTACCGGGTTGAAGTTTGACCTCCAGCCCGCCAGTTCAATCGCTGAAATGCTCGATCAGATCAAGACCGGACAGATCGACATCGTGGCGGGGGCAAGCCCCAGCATCGAGCGCGAAGCCGATCTGCGCTTCACCCGACCCTTCCTTACGAGCCCGAATGTGCTGGTGACTCGCATAGGACCAGACGGCCCCCGGACGCTGGATGAGATGGCGGGCAAGCGGCTGGCGGTGACCCAGGGCAACAGTGCCGGCGAGTTCGTTCGCCAGCACTTTGCACAGGTCGAGCTGGTCAATGCTCCCTTGACCGCGGACGGCATGGAAATGGTCGCGCAGGGCAAGACAGACGGCGCGATCAATTCGCTGATCAGCGCACGGATCATGATTTCCCGCCAGTACCGGGACCGATTGCAAGTGACCAGCACGGTCGGCACAGATCCGGCCCGCGCCACGCTGGCCACCGGCCGCGATGCGGTGGAGTTGCATTCGATCCTGGACAAGGCCCTGCTCAGCATCGCCCCGGAAGAGATCGATGAAATGACTGGGTACTGGCGCAACGACCTGATGGTCGAGCAGAGCTTCTGGTTGCGTCACCGCTTGAACATCCTCCAGGCCTTTGCCGGTGTTGGCGTCTTGCTGTTACTGGCGCTAGCCTGGATCGCCTGGCAGCGTCGCCAGATTCGCATGCGCCAGCAATTGCTCAGTCAATTGCAGGAAGCCAAGGAAGCGGCGGACGACGCCAATCGGGCCAAGACCACCTTCCTGGCAACCATGAGCCATGAAATCCGTACGCCGATGAACGCGCTGCTGGGTATGCTCGAACTGGCGCTCAAGCGTGCCGACGACGGCATCACCGACCGTGGCGCCATCGAAGTGGCGTCCAATGCCGGGCAACAGTTGCTGGCGTTGATCGGTGACATCCTGGACATCGCGCGTATCGAGTCCGGGCATTTGTCCCTGACGCCGGAACGGACCAACCTGCGCGCGCTGGTGGCATCGGTGTGCCGGGTGTTCGAGGGGCTGGCGCGCCAGAAAAACCTGGAGTGGCGTGTCGAACTGGACGAGCAAAGCGCCTGCGACGTACTGATCGACCCCACGCGCTTCAAGCAGGTGCTGTCCAACTTGCTGAGCAACGCGATCAAGTTTACCCGCCGGGGTGAAGTGAGCCTGCTCTTGCAGGTCGAACCTGAGAGCTCGGGCTATCTGGCGATTAGCCTGTGCATCGAAGACACCGGTATCGGTATCAGTGCGGCTGATCAACAGCGACTGTTCAGCCCCTTCGTCCAGGCCAGCAATACCCCGCAGTCCGGTCAGCAGGGCTCAGGCCTGGGGTTGGTGATCAGCCGAACCCTGTGCGAAATGATGGGTGGCCGGCTGCAACTCGACAGTGAAATGGGCCGGGGGACGCGGATCGATATCAGCCTCGAACTGCCGCTGTTGAAACCTGTTGCCAACAGCCAGTCACCCGAGCCGTCGGCGCCAGTACAGACACGTGCGTTGACGATCCTGGTGGTCGACGATTACCCGGCCAACCGGTTGTTGATGACCCGCCAGCTGAATTATCTGGGGCATCGTGTCACGGCGGCTGAAGAGGGTCGGCAAGGCTTCGAGAAGTGGAGCCAGGCAGCCTTCGATGTGCTGATCACCGACTGCAACATGCCGGTGCTCAGCGGCTATGAGATGACAGCAGCGATCCGCGAAAAGGAGCGTGAGCAAGGATTGCCACGCACCCTGATCCTGGGGTTCACCGCTAACGCGCAGCCCAGTGAAAAGGCGCGTTGCATCGAGGCGGGGATGGACGACTGCCTGTTCAAACCGATTCGCCTGGCGGACCTGGCCGCCTGGCTGGCCGCCAGATTCAGTGCGGAGCCCAGGGGGGCGAGCATCGAGTCGCCAGGCGCTTGTTCCGAAATAGACTTGAGCGGTCTGCAGCACTATGTCGGTGAGGATCATGAGCTGATCGAACAGTTGCTGCGCGACCTGGTGCTGAGCAACCGCACTGACCGGGAGGAACTGCTCAAGGCGCATGCCGCGCATGACGAGTCGGCCTTGAGTGCGCTGGCGCACCGCATCAAGGGTGGGGCGTTGATGGTCCGGGCGCAGACCCTGATCGAGTGCTGCGAGGCGCTGGAGCGTGCCTGCGGCGATGGTCGTGAGTCGCAAATCGATGGGGCCGTCGATCAGTTGCAGCAGGCCATGACATACCTGGAACATCGTCTCGCCCAAGGTTGATGATCAATCCCCGTTCGACGCGATGCCTTTGGGAGCCAAGCAAGTCTCGACGAATGTTTAATACGCAGAATTCGCGGGGCCTGCTCCTTTACCACTGTTCTCCCAGTAGAACGATGAAGCCTGTTTTCGCCGTCTAGCGCATCATTGGTTTGAGTTTTAAGCTTTATCCATGGGTCAAGCTACAGAATTGGAGAAAGCATGAAAAATATCATTGGCATCTACACCAGCCCGCGAACCCATTGGGTCGGCGACGGCTTCCCAGTGCGTACGCTGTTTTCCTACGACAACCTGGCTGAACATATCAGCCCGTTCTTATTGCTGGACCACGCCGGCCCGGCGCAATTCTCGCCCACCACCGAGCGACGTGGCGTCGGCCAGCACCCGCATCGCGGTTTTGAAACGGTGACCATCGTCTATGAGGGCGAAGTGCAGCACCGAGACTCCACGGGCAGCGGCGGCACGATCGGCCCGGGAGACGTGCAATGGATGACCGCTGCCTCAGGGATTCTCCATGAAGAGTTCCACTCTGATAGCTTCGCCCAAACCGGTGGCAACCTGGAGATGGTGCAGTTGTGGGTCAACCTGCCGGCCAAAGACAAGATGGCCGATCCGGGTTACCAGACGATTCTCGACGCCGACATTCCGAGCATCCCGCTCAAGGACGGGGCCGGCAGCCTGCGCCTGATCGCCGGTGAGTTCGACGGCCACACCGGTCCGGCGCGCACGTTCACCCCGGTGGACGTCTGGGACCTGCGCCTCAAGGGTGGCCAGTTGCTGACCCTCGATCTGCACGAGGGGCGCAACACGGCGCTGGTGGTGTTGCGCGGCACGGTGGAGGTCAACGGCGAGGCGCTGGTGCGCCAGGGGCAATTGGCGTTGTTCGAGCGTGACGGCAAGCAACTGAGCCTGGAAGCCAACGATGATGCCGTGGTGTTGTTGCTCAGCGGTGAACCGATCGACGAGCCCATCGTCGGCCACGGTCCGTTCGTCATGAACAGCGAGCAGGAAATTCACCAGGCGTTCGCGGATTTCCAGTCGGGGCGCTTCGGGCGGATGGGCGGTTGAGGCACGGTTGCCGAGCGCTGCACAAACCCGCATTTTTGTATTGCTCCAGGACCTGTGATTGCTCCTACACTGTGGCCATCCGTATCCGGCAGGAGCCGTTCGATGCTGTCACTGCTTACCAATCACCCGCTGATCTGTGCGCTGATCCTGATCCTGATCGACCTGGGGTTGTGGCGCCTGATCAGCGCCAATGGCAGCAACTGGAAACTGTTGGTGCGCCTGCTGATTTTTTCGCTGTTCAGCATTCTGCTGTTCAACGAAGGCTTGAACCCGCTGGAGCCGGCGCCGTGGGCCGATAATGTCCCGTTGCACCTGGCGGCCACCGGCTTGCAGATTGGCTGGTGGCTGTTCGGCGCGCGCACACTGACAGTACTGATCGGCGCGGGGATGATGCAGCGGGTCGGGCACACCGGGCGCCTGCTTCAGGATTTGCTCGGTGCGGTGATTTTCCTGATTGCGATCATTGCCGCGCTGGCCTACGTGCTCGACCTGCCGGTCAAGGGCGTACTGGCCACGTCCGGTGCGTTGGCGATCATCGTCGGCCTGGCCTTGCAAAGTACGCTCAGCGACGTGTTTTCGGGCATTGTGCTCAACACCACCAAACCCTATCAACTCGATGACTGGATCTCCATCGACGGCACCGAAGGCCGGGTCACCGATATCGACTGGCGGGCCACGCGCCTGCAAACATCCCAGGGCAGCATGGCGGTGATCCCCAACTCGCTGGCGGCCAAGGCCAAGATCGTCAACTTCAGCCGTCCCAGCGACATCTTTGGCGTGTCGATCAGTTTGCAACTGAGCCCCCACGCGCGTCCGCAAACGGTGATCGATGCGCTGGAACGTGCGGTCGAGGGCTGCCGGCATCTGTTGAGCAAACCCGCTCCGAGCGTTGCGCTCAAGGGATCGAGCGCTACCGGCGTGGAATATGAAATCAGCGGCTTCGTGGTTTCGATGGATCAGAAGCGCATGGTGCGCAACCTGCTCTTCGACCTTGCGTTCCGCCACTTGCAGGCTTCGGGCGTCAGCCTGCTGTCGAGCGTGGAGCCAAACACGTCGGCCGGCCTCTCACGACCACGGGCGTTGCTGGAAAGCTCGGCGATTTTCTCCACCCTGCGCCAGGAGGAAAAGGAAACCTTCAGCCAGCACATGGCCCTGCAGACCTTTCGTGCCGGGGAAACGATCCTGCCAGCCGGGGAGGTCAGCGATCATTTGTTTATCATCGAGTCCGGTGTCGTGACGGTCACGCTGGCCCGCGCCGGGGTCAAGTTTGAATCCGGGCGCATGGGACCGGGCGAGGTGATCGGTGAAGGCGGCATTCTGTCGGACACTTCGCTGCCGGCCGAATTCAGCGCCAAGACCGCTTGCAGTCTGTACCGGATCGAGAAGGATTACCTCAAGCCCTGTCTCGAGGCACGGCACGACATTGGCGAGGCAATGAAGGCGTTGCTCGATTACCGCTTGCATCGGGCGCAGACGTTGACCGAAGAAGTGCCGAAGGTGGCGGTGAAGAAGGGGTTTTTGCAGTGGTTGCGTAACCGGGCTTGAGCATTGATGGCGGCTGCGCGGATCGCTGGCAAGCCAGCTCCTACAATAAGAACGCCGAAGATTCTTGTGGGAGCGAGCCTGCTCGCGATGGCATCCACCCGATGTCAGTTCAAAAATCCACCGTCGCCGACACCTTCAGCGTCCGCGGCGTGCCCTGTGTCAGGTAACCCCCATAGGCCGAGGCCCAGTAGGCCTTGTTCGCAACGTTCTCCAGGTTGGCGCGCAAGGTGATTTCCTTGTCGTCGAACTTGAACGCATATCGCGAGCCGACATCAAAGCGGTTCCACGCCGGGATGCTCTGGGTATTGGCGGCGTTCAGATATTGCCCGCCAGTGCGCAACATCCGTGCGCTGAGCGCTGCACCTTCGATGCCAGGCACGTCCCAGTCGGCGCCAACGTTGAACTGGAAGCGTGGCACGCCGACCGCGCGGTTGCCGTCATTGACGCCGTTGGCACTGCCTTCGATTTCGGTTTTCATCAGGGTGGCACCGCTGAGCAGGCGCAAGCCATCGAGGGGTTCGCCGTAGAGGTTGAGTTCCACCCCCTTGTTCACCTGTTCACCGTCGACCCGGAAGATGCCGCTCTGGGTGTAGCTCGCCGGCTGTTCGATGCGGTACACACCCAGGCTGGCGCCGTAGCTGTCCATGTCCAGGCGCACACCGGCTTCGACCTGCTTGCTGCGTACCGGGGCGAAGGTTTCGTCGCGGTTGATGGCGGTGGTCGGTGGTGTCGGGCCCTTGGCCAGGCCTTCGATGCGGTTGGCGTAGAACGAAACGTGCTCCCAAGGCTTGATCACCAGGCCGTAGACCGGGGTAGTGATCGACTCTTCGTAGCTGGAAGTGCGCAGGCCGCTGGCGGTGGCCCAACCGTCGATTTTCATGGCCTGGCGGCGCACGCCCAGTGTCAGCAACACGCGATCGTCGAGAAAGCCCAGGGTGTCGGACACCGCAGCGCTGCGCAGGGTGTTCTTGCCGACGATGCGCGGATCGGAAATGTCGCTGGCAACCGAGGTGGCCGCCGGGCGAGGTTTGTCGGTGACATCATAGAGGTTGGTGTCGTACCGCGAGGCGGCGCCGATGGTCTCGAACGCCGAGCGCTGCTGGCCCCAGATGCCCGCCAGGCCGAAGTTCATCTGGTGGCTGACGGGGCCGGTGTTGAAGTGGCCATTGAGGCCGGTCATCAGGCTTTTGTTGTCTTCGTCGTGGGGCGGGTAGAGCATGCCGCCCTTGGCTGCACCGTTGAGGTTGGTCACGGTCAGCGACGAATACACGCCGTTTTCCCGGGTGTGCTTGGCGCCACCGGAGACATAGGCCGTCCAGTTGTCATTGAGGTCGTACTCGGCGCGGGCCATGCCGAAGGTGTCTTCCAGCTGCGAGTAGCTCCAGCTCTGCGCGTAACTGGCGTTGGCGTGAGGCACCTTGGGGGCCTTGCTCAGGGACGAGTCGACATAGATCACCGAACGGCCCTGGTTGATCACCTGTTTCTGGTAACCCAGGTCCGCCGAAAGCCGCAGGCGATCGCCGCGATAGTCCAGGCCGACACTGATCAGCGACGAGCGCCGGTCTTCGTCATCGACGGCGGTGTCACCTTCGCGTTGCATCAGGTTGACCCGCGCACCGAAACGGTTGTCTTCGCCAAAGCGCTGGCCCAGGTCCAGATGCCCGCCGACCTGGCCATCGGCGCTGTAATCGAGGGTTACGCTGCGGGTCGGTACATCGTTGGCGCGCTTGGGTTGCAGGTTGACGCCACCGCCAATCCCGCTGCCGCTGGGGGTGACGCCGTTGACAAAGGCGTTCGGACCCTTGAACAGGTCGACCCGCTCCAAGGCTTCAACCGCAACGATTTGTCTCGGCAGGATACCGTACAGGCCGTTGTAGGAAATATCGTCGGACACCAGCGGCAAGCCGCGAATCATGAACACCTGTGAAAAGTTGCCGAAGCCGGAGGACTGGCGCACTGAGGCATCATTGAGCAACACGTCGCCGATGGTCTGGGCCTGTTGGTCGGCGATGGTCTTGGCGGTGTAGCTGGTGACGCTGAAAGGCAAGTCCTTCAGCGCCTGATTGCCGAATATACCGACCTGCGCCACTTTGGCCACCTGGCCGCCGCCGTAGGTGTCGGCGTTGTCATCGCGCACAGCGTTTACGTTGGTGGCGCCCAGTTCCAGGGCGCCGTCGGCTGACACGCGCGGCGCTACCGTGTAACCGTTGCCGCCGGTGCTGATCAATTCAAAGCCGCTGCCTTCGAGCAATGTCGCGAAACCCGATTGGGCGCTGTAAGTCCCCTGCAGACCGGCACTCTGGCGGTTACCCAGTTGTGCCGGATCGAACGACAAGGGAACGCCGACCGCTACGGCAAATTGCGCCAGGGTCTGGCTGAGCAGGCCCGGTGCGATATTGACACTGCGGGTGGCATTTTCGCTGACGCTGTCGGCGGCCTGGCTGGTGACGGGCAACAACGCGGTAAAGGCCAGTGCGACGCTCAGACTCAGGGCCTTGAGCGGGAATTCGGCGGGGCAGTGCTGTAGCGTGGAAGTCATTCGGCGTTCCTGTCGAGCGCGTGGAATTGAAAAGGTCTATCCACACACCGAACGAAACGCAAAAAGGTATCAGGAGGCAGTGAAAAAAAAGAAGGCCACTCAGGCCCGGGGTTCGACCGACATCCAGTAGCGGGTCAGGCTGCTGACTTTCAGCGGCAGCGTGTCGCTGAGCAGGCGCAGGCTGGCGTCGGTGTCACGCAGGGAAAACGCTCCCGACACCCGCAACCCGGCGACATCGGCATGACACCGCAGGATGCCGGGACGGTAGCGGCTCAGCTCAGTGAGCAATTCATCCAGGCGCATGTTGTTGGCCAGCAACATGCCCTTGTCCCAGGCCAGGGCGCTGGTGTCGAAGCGTTCCACCGGGTCGAAGCGGTCGGACCGGAAGGCCTGGCGCTCACCGGCGTTGAGGGTCGAACTCTGTGACAACGACAGCGGCGTGACCTCCACCTGGCCGTCAAGTACGGACACCTGGCTTCGCGAGTCGTGGGTACGCACGCAAAACCGGGTGCCCAGCGCCCGGGCAATGGCTTGCGGGGTTTCGACGATGAAGGGGCGGGCGGCCGCGTCCCTGGCGGTGCTGATCAGCACCTCGCCGCCCAGCAGCGTGATGCGCCGCTCCTGGGGGGTGAAGGCGATATTCACGGACGAATGGGTGTTGAGCAGCAACTGGCTGCCGTCCGGCAATTGCACTTGTTTCTGTTCGCCCACGGCCGTGCGCTGATCCGGGTTCCATTGCTCCCAGGGCACATGTTGCGCGGCGATGCCCACGGGACCTGCCATCAGCAACAGACCCAGGCGCGCGAGCGTCTGCCGACGGCTGAGGCCTTCCTTGCGTGCCGCCCGTTGCAGGGTTTGCAGGGCCAGGTTGGGCGGTACGCTGCGAAATTCCCCGAGCAAGGCTTCAGCACGCTGCCATGCCTGGGCATGCTCTGCACTGCGGTTGCGCCATTGGGCGATGGCGTGGTGGTCGGACGGCGTGGCGCTGCCAGAGTGCAACTGCACCAGCCAGTCGGCCGCTTCGCCGAGGATTTGCGGGTTGATCATCGGGTTCATCAGGCGACACTCAGGCAGGCAACGAAGGCGGCGCGCATGTGCCGTTTGACGGTGATCAGCGACACGTCCAGGCGCTCAGCGATCTGCACGTAGGTCAGGCCTTCGATCTGCGACAACAGGAAGGTGTCGCGGGTGACCGCCGGCAGCTCGCGCAGCAGCGCTTCGATCCGCGTCAGGGTTTCGAGGATCAGCAGGCGGGTTTCCGGTGAAGGCACTTCGGCGGCAGGCAGTTGGGCGATGGTTTCCAGGTAAGCGCGCTCAAGGTCCTGGCGTCGCCAACGGTCGATGACCAGGCCTTTGGCGATGTGCGTCAGTAGTGCCCGGGGCTCACTGCCCAGTGGCTTGGTGACCTGGCGGGTTAGCAGGCGCAGGAAAGTATCGTGGGCGAGGTCGGCAGCATCGCAGCGATTACCGAGTTTCCGATGCAGCCAACCCTGCAGCCAACCGTGATGTTCGCTATAGAGGGTGTGAATTTGCTGGTTCGAAGCGTGCTCGGTTGACGGCATGGAAGGCGGCTACTCGATTCGGGCGTGCTGGCCTGACTGCAATTAAGAATTGATCGCATTCTAGTGGCGCAGGGTGACCGCTGGCAATTGGCCGATGGACTTTATTTTTTTCGCAGGCGCCAATGGCCTCCTCGACTTCGGGAGTATTGGATATTTGCGCAGCCTGCCCGCGGGATTAACGTAGCTGCACCCACTACCTCCCAGGAGCCCACCATGAAACCTCGTATCGATTTCTACACTGCCTCCCCTGATGCACTCAAAGCCATGATGGCCCTGGAGGGCGCCGTTTCGAAGCTGCCACTGGAAAAGAGCCTGATTGAGTTGGTCAAGCTGCGTGCTTCGCAAATCAATGGCTGCGCGTTCTGCATCGATATGCACACCAGCGATGCCCTTAAGGCCGGGGAAACCACGCGTCGTTTGTTCGGTGTCACCGCCTGGCGTGAAGCCCCGTTCTACACCGACCGCGAACGCGCTGCGCTGGCGTGGACCGAGTCACTGACCGAGCTGAGCCAGACCCACGCGCCGGATGATGTCTACGAGTACGTCGCCGCACAGTTCAGTCCCAAGGAAATGGTCGACTTGACCGTGGCGATCTCCACCATCAACAGCTGGAATCGCCTGGCGGTGGGCTTTCGTAAAACCCCTCAGGCGTGACGCTAAGCTGCAAGCGTTGAGCTTGCAGCTTGCCCTGGCCATCAATGCCCGTCGGCACTGGGCGCGGGCGGTGGTTGCACCTTGCGCATCAAGGGCACCATCGCCGTGGCAATGAGGAAGCAGGCGCCAATCAGCAGGAAGGTGTCACCGTAGGTTTGCGTTTGCGCTTCTCGGTAGGTCAACTGCCAGAGTTGATGCAGGCTGGCCGTGGCGCCCGTGTCGCCGACAAGGCCCAGGTTGGCGAAATTGTTGCCGACCTGGGACAGCCATTGGTTCAGCGCCTCATTGCTGCTGTTGAGGTTTTCCGCCAGCCGGGTGAAGTGCAGGTTGGTGCGGTCATTGAGGATCGTCGCGCAGGCGGCGATGCCAATGGCACCCCCCAGGTTGCGCATCAGGTTGAACAGCCCCGAGGCGTGCTTGAGCCGTGCCGGCGCCAACCCGCCCAGGGTCAGGGTGACGGCGGGCGGCACCGCCAGTTGCTGGGCAATCCCGCGAAGGGCTTGCGGCAACATCAACTCGGCAGAACCCCAGTCATGGGTGATCGGACTGAATTCCCACATCGACAAGGCGAACAGCCCAAGACCGGTCATCATGATCCAGCGCAGGTCTACGCGATTGGCCAGAAAGGCATACAGCGGAATCGCCATGATCTGGAACACCCCGGTGGAGAAAACCGCCAGTCCAATGTCCAGCGCCCCATAGCCACGCACCCGACCGAGAAACAGTGGTGTCAGGTAGATGGTGGCAAACAGACCAATCCCCGTGACAAACGAAAAGAAGCAGCCAAGGGCGAAGTTGCGGTCTTTGAGGGCGCGCAAATCGACGATCGGATTGGCCACGTGCAGGGTCCGGCCAATGAACGCCAGGCCCGCCAGGCCACTGATCCAGGCCGTGGTCAGAATCGTGCGGTCGCTGAACCAGTTCCAGCGCGGGCCTTCCTCCAGGGTGTATTCCAGACAACCCAGAAACAGCGCGAGAAACAGCATGCTCAAATAGTCGGCGCCCTTGAGCAGCGAAAGCTCCGGCTGGTCGATTTTCACCAGCATCGGCACGGCCACCGCGACGAAGATGCCGGGCACGAGGTTTATATAGAAGAGCCAGTGCCACGACGATACGTCCGTGATCCAGCCGCCGATGACCGGGCCCAGGGTCGGTGCCAATGACGCCACGGCGCCGATGGTCGCGGCGGCGATGACCCGTTGTTTACCGGTGAAGAAAAAGAACGCCGTGGTGAACACCAGCGGGATCATCGAGCCGCCCAGAAAACCCTGCAACGCCCGAAAGGCAATCATGCTCTGGATGTTCCAGGCCGCGCCGCAGAGCAGGCTGGCCAGGGTGAACCCCACGGCGGAGGCGCAAAACAGCCAGCGGGTCGAGAACACTCGCGACAGCCACCCGGACAGCGGGATCACAATGATCTCGGCGATCAGGTAACTGGTCTGCACCCAGGCAGTTTCATCGGTGCCCGCCGAGAGCCCCCCGCCGATGTCGCGTAGCGACGCCGAGACGATCTGGATGTCCAGCAGCGCAATGAACATGCCGATGCACATGGTGGCGAACGCGAATACCTTGGTCGCCGTTGCCATGTCGGCGGCATTGAACGGTTGTGCGGGGGCGGCGAGGGTGCGGCTCATGGCGCGCTGGCCACGGCGGCACTTTCAGGTTCCTTGCGAGTGTCCACCTCGGCGGTCACCGAGAGGCCGGGGCGCAGGTGGCCGAGCACGCTGTCGGCCGGATCGAGGCGGATCCGCACAGGCACGCGCTGGACGATCTTGGTGAAGTTGCCGGTGGCGTTTTCCGGCGGCAGCACGCTGAACTGCGAGCCGCTGGCGGGGGCGAGGCTGTCGAGTCGACCGTGGAAGGCCTGCCCGGAGAGCACGTCGGCGCGGATGACCACCCGCTGGCCGGGAACCATGTGGGCCAACTGGTCTTCCTTAAAGTTCGCATCAACCCAGAGCCCGCTCGACGGGACCACCGACAACTGCTGCGACCCGGCCTGTGCATAAGCCCCGACCCGCGCACGGCGATTGCCGATCACCCCGTCGATCGGTGCGCGCAGCTCGGTATAGCCGACGTTGAGCTGTGCCAGGTTCCGCTCGGCGCGGGCCTGGACCAGCGCCGCCCGGGCTTGCTGTTTCTGCGTTTCGATCACGTTCAACTGGCGTTGCGCGGCGAGCAATTCGGCCTGGGCCTTGGCGCTCAAGGCCTGGGCAGTCTTGAAGGTCGCGTCGGCGCGCTGGGCGCTTTCCACTGAAACGGCATTGCTGCCCACCAGTTTTCTGTAGCGCTGGTTGTCGTCCCGCGAGCGAGCGGTTTCGGCGCCGGCCGCCTCAATGCCGGCACGGGCCTGGCCAATCACTGCCTGTTGCAGTTGCTGCGTGGCGTCGAGGTTGGCCAGCAGCGCTTCTTCAGCGGCAACCGCGCCTTCGGCCTTGGCCAGATTGGCGCGGTAGTCGCGTGAATCGAGGCGGATGAGCACGTCACCGGCTTTGACATTCTGATTGTCGGTGACCAGCACTTCGTCGATGTAGCCCGCGACTTTTGGCCCGATCACCGTCACGTCACCGCCGATGTAGGCGTCGTCGGTTTCTTCGATGAAGCGGCCGGCGGTCCACCAGTGCACGGCAAAGAAACCTGCGAACACCAGGGCGGCGGTGGCCAGCGTCAGCAGGATCAGGCGCTTGAGCAGGGGCGGGCGAGGTGGACTCACCGGGGCAGCAAGATCGGATTCGAGGCTGGGCATGCTGGTCATGAAGTAATACCTGTGAAGAACGGTGCTTTATTACGCAGATAATATGACGTATGTAATATTTGCTCGCAATTGATTTTTACTGCCGGTGGTCAGTTGGGTTCGTCCGGTCGAGAAATGGCGGGATGAGAATTAGTCACAAAGACAACGCGGTAGTCCTAATGACCTGTTTTCAGTGTTGTCACAATGACACCTGTTTATTCTAACTATTTGAAAATTATGTAATTAAATATTGGCACGTTTAGTGGAATGCTTAGAGTAACTCCCACCCGAGCAGGAACTGATCATGACTCGTACTCTCCCGTTCAGCTTCACCCTCTGCCTGTTGTTTTCCCCGTTGAGCATGGCCGACCAAGTGGTTCGCGAAGTCCCCGACACCACCGCTGGCAAAGGTGCTGGTGTGGTAACCGGGTTGATGGTCGGCGCCGTGGGCGGCCCGATTGGCGCGCTGATCGGTGCCGGTGCCGGTTTCTTCGCCGGCAGCTCGGTGCAGGAAGCGGCTGGCCTGACCGAAACCGCTTATGAAGTGAAAGACGCCAAGGGCGAAGTCAGCACCGTTCGCTCGCCCAACGCCAAGTTCGACGTTGGCCAGCAAGTGACGCGCAAAGGTTCGCGCCTGCAGTCGCAGGACAGTTGAACCCGACACCTGCGCGTTTCATCCCCGAGCTCCTTTGGGATCCGCTCATGGGTCGGATCCTCTTTTTTCTCAGTCATCGCCGCCATTTTTAATCAATCGAGGGGTAACACAATGCAAGCCATCAACGCCAAAGTCTTGAGCGCACTGGAAAACGTCATGGTGATCTCCACCACCGACCTGCAGGGCAACATCACTTACGTCAACGATCTGTTCTGCAAGCTGACCGGCTACACCAGCGAAGAACTGCTGGGCCAGCCGCACAGCGTCGTGCGTCATCCTGCCGTGCCTAAAAGCACGTACAAGCAGATGTGGGACACCATCAAGAAAGGCGAAATCTGGACCGGCGTGATCCCCAACGTGGGCAAGGGCGGTGGCCTCTATGTGGTCGATACCACCGTGCAGCCGGTGTTCGACGCGCAGGGCAATATCGTTGAATACATCAGCATTCGCCGGGTGATCAACGACCTGATGAGCGACTTCGAAGGCCTGGAGTTCTCCAAGGAAACTTTCGACGAATTCTACGACAGGTAAGTGGCCATGCCAGCTCTGATCGAACGCATCGTGATCGGTTATGGCTCGGAGTCCGGCAACGCCCGTGGGTTGACGCAACGTCTGTTGCGTCTGCCTTGCTTGCAGCCGTACGAACTGGCCGTGCAGGATCTCAACTCGCTGAAACTCGACAGCCTGACCCCGCGGGACTTGCTGCTCATCGTGTGCAGCTCCTTCGGTGACGGCGAGCCGCCGGGCAATGCCGATTGCTTCATGGATCAACTGAACGAGTTCGCCTCATTGATCGATCAGCCTTACGCCATCTTCGGCCTGGGCGACACGGCTTACCCGACTTTCTGTGGCTTCAGCAAACTCATCGACGCCACGCTTGCGCAAAAGCAGGCGAAACCCTGGATCAACCGCGTCGACGCGGACACTGATTTCGAGGGCTTCTTCGACACCTGGTGCGCCACGCTCGAGGCAGTGCTCAGGGGTGACTGGCGTGCCGGCACGACCTTGCAGTTGCAGGTCACCGCCTATGGCGAAAACGACACCTGGCCAGCGCGGGTGATCTCGCGGACCCGGCTCAACGGCACGGCGCCTTACGCCTGGCAAGTGCGCCTGGACATCGAAGGGAGCGGCATCAAGTACCGTGCTGGCGACAACCTTTACGTGCTGGCGCACAACGATGAACCGTTGCTTGAGCAGATGGGCGAATGGTTCGGCCGTGAAGACGCCCGCACGCTGCTGCGGGACAAAGAGCTGCGCCAGTTGAGCAAGTCGGTGCTGCGCGACATTGCCAAGGTCAGCCAGCACGAGACGCTCAAGGGTTTGCGCAAGGTCAGCGCCCGCAAGGAGCTGGAAGCCTACCTGTATGGCCGGGACATGCTCGATGTGCTTAATGATTTCTGCGAGCCGGGGCAGGTGAGTGTGGAGGATCTGGTCGAGTGGCTGCCCAACGTTCTGCCGCGTGCTTACTCGATCGCCTCCCATGATCACGCCGGTTACGTTGACCTGTGCATCCGTGAGGTCGCCTATGACATGGCCGGCCGTGCACGTACTGGCACGGCGACCGGCCATCTGGTCGGGCCGCACCCCGAGGCGCAGGTGTTCGTGCGCAGCAATCCGGCGTTCCATCTGCCTCGGCAGGTCGAGCACCCGGTGATCATGATCGGCACCGGCACGGGCATCGCGCCGCTGATTGCCTTGCTGGAACAGATCGAGCAACAGGACAGCCCGGCGCAAAGTTGCCTGATTTTCGGCGACCGCCGCCGGGATTCGGACTTCCTTTATCAACCGCGCCTGGAAAAATGGCAGGCTGACGGCGTGCTCGATGTGCTGATCACCGCCTTCTCGAGGGACAGCGAGCAACGGTACTACGTGCAGGACGCCATGCTCGAACACGGCGCCTACCTATGGGCCTTGCTCAACCAGGGCGCGCACCTGTACGCGTGCGGCAACAAGAGCAACCTGGAACGAGCCATTGACGCGGCGCTGGTCAATATCGCGATGACCTTCGGTCATCTAGGCGAGGAAGACGCACAGACCTTTGTCGCCGACCTGGCGAGCAACCATCGCGTACACAAAGAACTGTACTGAAGCTTCCCGTTTTGACGCGTGGACGAGCCGCAACTCGTTGCGCGTCTTTTTTTGCCTGCCTGAAGCGCAAACCTGTGGGAGCGAGCTTGCTCGCGATGGTAGCCCAGACACCGCGGGCATCCAGGTAGCCAGCGTTATCGTTAACGACCATCGCGAGCGTGCTCGCTCCTACAGAAGATCAAGATCAAAAGCCGAGCATGATCCCCTGTAGGAGCGAGCATGCTCGCGATGGTAGCCCAGACACCGCGGGCATCCAGGCAGCCCGCGTCATCGTTAACGACCATCGCGAGCGTGCTCGCTCCTACAGAAGATCAAGATCAAAAGCCGAGCACGATCCCCTGTAGGAGCGAGCTTGCTCGCGATGGTAGCCCAGACACCGCGGGCATCCAGGCAGCCCGCGTTATCGTTAACGACCATCGCGAGCAAGCTCGCTCCTACAGAAGATCAAGATCAAAAGCCGAGCACGATCCCTGTAGGAGCGAGCATGCTCGCGATGGTGGCTCAGGCACCGCGGGCATCCAGGTAGCCCGCGTTATCGTTAACGACCATCGCGAGCGTGCTCGCTCCTACAGAAGATCAAGATCAAAAGCCGAGCACGATCCCTGTAGGAGCGAGCTTGCTCGCGATGGTAGCCCAGACACCGCGGGCATCCAGGTAGCCAGCGTTATCGTTAACGACCATCGCGAGCGTGCTCGCTCCTACAGAAGATCAAGATCAAAAGCCGAGCACGATCCCCTGTAGGAGCGAGCTTGCTCGCGATGGTAGCCCAGACACCGCGGGCTTCCAGGCAGCCCGCGTCATCGTTAACGACCATCGCGAGCGTGCTCGCTCCTACAGAAGATCAAGATCAAAAGCGGGGCACGATACCGCCCATCGCGGGCAAGCCCGCTTCCACAGGGGGGATCACCATTCCAGAGCGCACAGGCCAGCCAAAAAAGAACAACCCCACGCACACCCCCATTCGGGGTATGGCGCCCCTCGCCAAACCGGCCAATAGTAGATCCACCTGCTCATCCCGAGCCGACGTCGCTTGATAAGGTGAATTTGCTATGCGCAAGGCCCTCACGGTGATTTCCAGCTTGTTTCTCGCTTCCCTGATAACAACCCACAACAGCCAGGCCGCCGAGGTGGACGACAGTAAAACACTCAGGCTCTACAACTGGGCGGATTACATCGGCGAAAACACCCTGGCCGAATTCGAGAAAGCCACTGGCATCAAAGTCATCTACGACACCTTCGACGCCTATGAAACCGTGCAGGCCAAGTTGCTCACCGGCCACTCCGGTTACGACCTGGTGGTGCTCAACGCCTCGCTCGCGCCACCGCTGATCAAAGCCAAGGTGTTCCAGCCGCTGAACAAAAAACTGCTGCCAGGCTGGGCCAACCTCGATCACAAAGTCCTTGAGGACATGCAGGGCTTCGACGCCGGCAATCTCTATTCCGCGCCCTACACCTGGGGCAGCAACGGCATCACCTACAACGTCGACAAGATCAAGGAACGTATGCCAGACGCGCCCATCGGGTCGCTGGCGATGATCTTCGATCCAAAGATCGTCTCGCGCTTCGCCGACTGTGGCGTGACCCTGGTGGATGCGCCGACCGAAGTCATCCCCCTGGCCCTCAAATACCTGGGCCGCGATCCGCGCAGCGCTGCGCCGGCTGACCTCAAGGCCGCGCAGGAACTGCTGCTGTCGGTGCGCCCGTACATCCGCAAGTTCGACTCCGTCAACTACCTGACCAGCCTGCCCAACGGTGACACCTGCATGGCCATGACCTGGTCCGGCGACTACGCCACCGCCATGGCTCGCGCCGAAGAAGCCAAGTTGAAGATCAACCTGTCCTACTTCATTCCCAAGGAAGGCTCGCTGATCTGGTTCGACAACATGTACATCCCGGCCGACGCCCCGCACGTGGCCAACGCCCACAAGTTTCTCGACTTCCTGATGAAGCCTCAGGTCATGGCCGACGTCACCGACTACATCCACTACGCCAACAGTAACGCCGCCGCCACGCCTTTGCTCGATGCCGATGTGCGCAACAACCCCGCTATTTATCCCGATGACGAGACCCGTGAGCGCCTGTTTGCGCAAAAGACCCAGGACCCCAAGGACATGCGTGCCATCACGCGGGTCTGGAGCACGGTGAAAAGCGGCATCTGATCGTCAAATCAACAGGTTCGAGGTTTTTGTATGGCTACTCCAACGCATGACGTAATGTCCGCCGCCGATGAATCGCGGCTGACCAAAGCCGATAAAGCGCACTACATGCACGGCTACCACATGTTCGACGAGCATGCCGAACAGGGCGCCCTGAATATCGTGTCGGGCGATGGTGCCTACATCTACGACACCCAGGGCAACCGTTTTCTCGACGCCGTCGGGGGCATGTGGTGCACGAACATCGGCCTGGGTCGCGAGGAAATGGCCCAGGCCATCGCCGACCAGGTGCGCCAGTTGGCCTATTCGAACCCGTTCTGCGACATGACCAACAACGTCGCCATCCAGTTGTGCGAAAAACTCGCCAGCCTGGCGCCGGGGGATCTGGACCACGTGTTCCTCACCACTGGCGGGTCAACCGCCGTGGACACTGCGTATCGCCTGATCCAGTACTTCCAGAACTGCCGTGGCAAGCCGGACAAGAAGCACATCATCGCGCGCTTCAACGCCTATCACGGCTCCACCACGCTGACCATGTCGATCGGCAACAAGGCCGCCGACCGGGTGCCGGAGTTCGACTATGCCAACGACCTGATCCACCACGTGTCCAACCCCAACCCGTACCGTGCACCGGACGGCATGGATGAAGGGCAGTTCCTCGAGTTCCTGGTCAAGGAGTTCGAAGACAAGATCCTCGCCATCGGCGCGGACAAGGTCGCCGGGTTCTTCGCCGAGCCGATCATGGGCTCGGGTGGGGTGATCATTCCGCCCAAGGGTTATCTGAAGCGTATGTGGGAAGTCTGTCAGCGCTACGACATCCTTTTCGTCGCCGATGAAGTGGTGACCTCGTTCGGGCGCTTGGGCAAATTCTTCGCCTCCAAGGACGTGTTCGACGTGCAGCCCGACATCATCACCACGGCCAAGGGCCTGACGTCTGCCTACTTGCCGCTGGGCGCGTGCATCTTTTCCGACCGCATCTGGAAAGTCATCGCCGAGCCGGGCAAGGGCCGCTGTTTCACCCACGGCTTCACCTACAGCGGCCACCCGGTGTGCTGCACCGCCGCCCTGAAGAACATCGAGATCATCGAGCGGGAAAACCTGCTGGAGCATGTCGAGGAGGTTGGCAGCTACCTGGAACAGCGTCTGGCTACGCTCAGCGACTTGCCGCTGGTGGGCGACGTGCGTTGCGAGAAGCTGATGGCCTGCGTCGAGTTCGTCGCCGACAAGCGCACCAAGGCGCTGTTTGCCGACGAGATCAACATCGGTGAGCGCATTCATTCACGGGCGCAGACGCGGGGCTTGCTGGTACGGCCGATCATGCACCTCAACGTGATGTCGCCGCCGCTGATCCTCACGCATGCCCAGGTGGATGAAATCGTCGAAACCTTGCGGGTGTGCATTCTCGAGGTGGCGGCCGAGCTTGAACAAAGCGGTCAGTACGCCGGCCAATGAGTTCGAGCCGCTTACGGGGGCTCGGTTCACCCGCTAGACTGCGGGGCATGAGCAAACCCAACGATGACACCTTGATCGCCTTGCCTTTCGGTGCCTTGCACAAATGGCATGCCGAAGTGCGCAAGGCTTTCGCCCACATCGACGAGCCCGACGCGCTGCGCCATCTGGCCTCGGCATTCGGCCATCTGGTGTCAATCGAGTCGGTGATGATCAGCCTGGAACACAAGGACCGCGCGCCCCAGTTGCTGTATCAGCAGGGCATCCCGGAGCAATACCGGGTGTCGCTGCTGGAGCGCTATTTTTCCGGCGGCTACCTGTTGGACCCCTTCTGCCTGGCGGTGGGGCAGGGCTTGGCCGAAGGCTTCTATCACCTGGAGGAAATCGCCCCGGACAACTTCTTCGACAGCGAGTACTACAAGACTTACTACTTGAAGGCCGGCAGTTCCGAAGACAGTTTTTATCTGGTGGACACCGGCAACGACACACAAATTTCCGTGAGCCTGTTCCAGGGCTTTGGCGGGGAAAGCCTGCGGGTTGAGCAACTGAACCTGTTGCGCGCCGTCGAGCCGTTGGTGCGCGAGTTCATCGCTGAGTTCGGTCAGCGTGGCTTGCAGCATCGTGCCGATCAGGAGGCGAGTGGCCGTGACGATCTCAAGCAGCGGGTGCAGTCAGCGTTCGAGCATTTTGGCAGCGATTTGCTGACCGAGCGCGAGCGTGAAGTGGCGCATATGGTGTTGCGCGGGCATTCGGTGAAGTCCACGGCCAGCCAATTGAACATCTCGCCGGAGACGGTGCGCATGCACCGCAAGAACCTGTACCTGAAGCTTGAAGTGGGGTCGCAATCGGAGTTGTTTGCGCTGTTTATCGAGTGGTTGCGCAGGCATTAGGGTCTTTATTGAATGTGATGGCCTCATCGCGGGCAAGCCCGCTCCTACAGAGGAGCGGGCTTGTCGAATCGTCGCACCGCCGCGATGAGGCCATCAACTTCACCACAAATTGAGGATCAACCCTCGCGCTTCACCACCAACGTCAAAATGTCATAACTGGCCACCAGCTCTCCCAGCTGGTTGGTCACTTCCACATCCCACGCCACCACCCCTTGCGGGATGCCTTGCGGGCTCGTCTTGCCCTGGTCGATCTTGCGTTTGCAGGTCAGGCGCGCCTGGATGGTGTCGCCGATGCCCACCGGGTTGATGAAACGCAGGGTGTCCAGGCCATAGTTGGCCAGCACCGGGCCGGGCGCTGGCGAAACGAACAGCCCGGCGGCGGCCGACAGCACGAAGTAGCCGTGGGCGATGCGCTTGCCGAATTGCGATTCCTTGGCCGCGATGTCATCGAAGTGCATGTAGAAGTGATCGCCTGACAGGCAACCGAAGTTCACCAGGTCCGCTTCGGTTACGGTGCGACGGTGGGTCAGCAGCGATTCGCCGATCTGCAGGTCCTGGAAGTAACGACGGAATGGATGCACCTCGGTCTCGATGACCTGGGCGCCGCGCACGTATTCGCCCGTGACCGCCGCCAGCATGGTTGGCGAGCCCTGGACCGCCGCGCGTTGCAGGTAATGCT
Organism: Pseudomonas sp. S2_C03; assembly: GCF_054668405.1. Taxonomy (NCBI): domain Bacteria; kingdom Pseudomonadati; phylum Pseudomonadota; class Gammaproteobacteria; order Pseudomonadales; family Pseudomonadaceae; genus Pseudomonas; species Pseudomonas sp. S2_C03. The sequence continues at coordinate 994,385 of NZ_CP162766.1, forward strand.
TCACGGCACGCAGGCCGCCGAGTTCTTCACCGCCACCCGCGCGACCCGGGCCGCCGTGTTTGAGTTGCGGCAACGGCGAGCCGTGGCCGGTGGATTCGCCGGCGCAGTGGCGGTCGAGTACCAGCAGGCGGCCGTGCAATGCCGCGGCGACTGGAATGGCTTTGGCCGCAATCAACGGGTCCTTGGTGACCAGGCTGGCCACCAGGCTGCCCTTGCCACGGGCGGCCAGGGCCAGGGCTTCGTCCAGGTCGTCGTAGGCCATCAGGGTGCTGACCGGACCGAACGCCTCGATGTCGTGGGCGCCGCCTTCGGCATGCGGATCGCGGGCCTGCAACAGCGTCGGGGCAAAGAACGCACCCTTATCGACATTGTCGCCGCGTGGCTCGAAACCATCGCGTGCGCCGAACAGCATGTCGCTGCTCTGCAACAGGGCTTCCAGGCGTTCGGCCACGTCTTTTTGCTGATCATGGGAGGCCAACGCACCCATGCGCACGCCTTCCACCGACGGGTCGCCGACCACCACCCTGGCCAAGCGATCACGCAGGCGCGAGGCCACCGCATCGATGTGTTTGGCCGGCACGATGGCGCGGCGGATGGCGGTACATTTCTGCCCGGCCTTGGTGGTCATTTCCCGGGCGACTTCCTTGATGAACAGCTCGAACTCTTCGTCGTCCGGGCTGACATCCGGGGCCAGGATCGCGCAGTTCAGTGAGTCGGCTTCAGCGGTGAACGGCACCGAGTTACGGATCAGGTTCGGGTTGACCCGCAGCTTGGCGGCGGTGTCGGCGGAGCCGGTGAACGTCACCACGTCCTGGCCTTGCAGGCGGTCGAGCAGGTCACCGGTGCCGCCGATGATCAGTTGCAGGCTGCCGGTGGGCAACAGGCCGGACTCGTCCATCAGGCGCACCACGGCTTCGGTCAGGTAGCTGGTGGCGCTGGCCGGCTTGACGATGCACGGCATGCCGGCGAGAAAGCTCGGGGCAAACTTTTCCAACATGCCCCAGATCGGGAAGTTGAAGGCGTTGATGTGCACCGCGACACCGCCACGCGGCACCAGGATGTGGGTGCCGGCAAAGCTGCCCAGTTTGCTCAGTTGCAGCGCCGGGCCTTCGTGCACGACGTTGCCCGATGGCAATTCCCGTGAGCCGAGGCTGGCGTAGGTGAACAGCGTGCTGTTGCCGCCCTCGATGTCGATCCAGCTGTCGGCGCGGGTGGCGCCGCTGTGGTGGGAGATCGCGTAAAGCTGTTCCTTGCGCTCGCTCAGGTACAGGGCCAGCGCTTTCAGGCGCTGGGCCCGTTGCTGGAAGTCCAGCGCCATCAGGCCGCTGACGCCCTGGCGACGGCCGTGCTCGATGGCTTCTGCAAAGTCCGGGCGTTCTTCGTGGGTGCGGGCGATCTCGTGGCCGTCGAGGGCGCTGCGCAGGATCTGTGCGCCGTGTTGGCCGATCCAGCGACCGGCGATGAAGCTTTGCAGTGTGGCAACGTGAGACATCTGGATTGCTCCGGGTTGGCAAATAGGAGGGTTAGTGCTGGCTCGCGCCCGAGGCGCCGATGCCGGTCATGGAACGGATGAACTGCGCCAGGTAACGGCCGCGCTCGAGGGCGGCACGTGGCGAACGGTCGGTGACGGAAAACAGCCAGGCGCTGAAAAAAGCCAGGCTCATGGAAAACAGTGCGGGGTTGGAATACGGGAACAGTGCCCTGTCGTGATGCAGGACGTTGACCCACACCGCCGGGCTCAGCACCAGCAGGACGATTGCCGAAACCAGCCCCATCAGGCTGCCCAGCACCGCACCGCGAGTGGTCAGGCCTTTCCAGTACATCGAGAGGAACAGCACCGGGAAATTCACCGAGGCGGCGATGGCCAGTACCAGGCCGGAGAGGAAGGCGATGTTCTGCGATTCGAATAACAGGCCAAGGATGATCGCCAGCACGCCGATGCACAGGGTGGCGATGCGCGACATGCGCATTTCCTGCTGTTCGCTGGCCTGGCCCTTACGGATCACGCAAGCGTAGAGGTCGTGGGACACGGCCGAGGCGCCGGACAGGGCAAGGCCTGCAACCACCGCCAGGATGGTGGCGAACGCTACCGCCGAGATGAACCCCAGGAACAGGTTGCCACCCACCGCTTGTGCCAGATGTACCGCGACCATGTTGCCGCCGCCGATGATCGAGCCGCTGGCGTCTCGGTACGACGGGTCGGTGCCGACCATGACGATGGCGCCGAAGCCGACGACGATCAGCAGCAGGTAGAAGTAACCGATGAAACCGGTGGCGTAGAACACGCTTTTGCGCGCTTCCTTGGCATCGCTGACGGTGAAGAAACGCATCAGGATATGCGGCAGGCCAGCGGTGCCGAACATCATGCCCAGCCCCAGGGAGATCGCGTCGATCGGATTGGACAGCAAGCCGCCCGGCGCCATGATCGCGGTGCCCTTGGCGTGCACTTCGGTGGCGCCGGCAAACATCGCTTCGGTACTGAAACCGAAATGCTTGAGCACCATGAACGCCATGAAACTGGTGCCGAACAGCAGCATCACCGCCTTGATGATTTGCACCCAGGTGGTGGCGAGCATGCCGCCGAAGGTGACGTAGAACACCATCAGCACGCCGACCAGCATCACCGCATAGAGGTAGTCGATGCCGAACAGCAATTCGATCAGCTTGCCGGCGCCGACCATCTGCGCCACCAGGTACATCAGGGCCACGGTCAGGGTGCCGAAGGCCGAGGTCAGGCGCACCGGGGTCTGCTCCAGGCGGTAGGACACCACGTCGGCAAACGTGTATTTGCCCAGGTTGCGCAGGCGTTCGGCGATCAGGAACAGAATGATCGGCCAGCCGGCCAATACGCCCAAAGCGTAGAGCAGGCCGTCGTAGCCATTGAGGAACATCATGGCCGAGATGCCCAGGAACGAGGCGGCGGAGATCATGTCGCCGGCAATCGCCAGGCCATTCTGGAAGCCGCTCATGCCGCCGCCGGCGGTGTAGAAGTCGCTGGCCGAACGAGTGCGCAAGGCGGCCCAACGGGTCACGCCGAGTGTAAACAGTACGAACACCAGGAACATGCCGATGGCATTCCAGTTCAGCGGACGAGCCGCACTCTCGGCGGCCACCGCGAAGTCGGTGACGATGGCCAATGGCAGCAGGAATAATGCCAGGAGCCGGCTCATTGGGCGCACTCCTGCTTGAGTTTGTCGTTGAGCGGGTCGATCACGTGGTTGGCGCGATAGACATAAAACCCGGTGAGGGCAAACGCCAGGATCACCACCACCACACCCACCAGCATGCCCACCGAGGTCACGCCGCCATTGAGCGACTGGCCAAGGGTGGCCGGCGAGAACGCCACCAGCAGGACAAAACCGAAATAGATCACCAGCATGATCAACGACAGCGACCAGTAGAGCTTCTGTTTGCGCCGCACCAGTTGTTTGAAGGCGGGGTGCTGCTGGATGAGTTCGATGTCTTGTGGGGTCATGGCACGCTCTCTTGTTTTTTGTTTTTGTCGTGGGTGAAACACAGTTCCCTGTAGGAGCGAGCATGCTCGCGATGGTGGATCAAGCACCGCGGGTTGCCAGGCTGCCAGCGTTATCGTTGGCGACCATCGCGAGCATGCTCGCTCCTACAGGGTTTTGGATCAGAGCTGATCGAAATCCAGCACCACCTTGTCGCTGATCGGGAAGGCCTGGCAGGACAGGACGTAGCCGGCGGCGACTTCGTAGTCTTCCAGGGCGTGGTTGCTGTCCATTTCCACTTCGCCTTCGATGACCTTGCACTTGCAGGTCGAGCACACGCCGGCCTTGCACGAGTAGGGCAGTTCGGCACCCTGGGCATTGCCGGCATCGAGGATGCTCTGGGTGTTGCGCGCAAGATCGAACGCCAGGGCACGGCCGTCGCTGATGACGGTGATCTGGCTGACGGCGGCGTCCACCTGGCGGGCGGCTTCACGGGCCTCGCGTTTTTGCTGACTGTCGGTGGCGGCGAACAATTCGAAGTGGATGCGCTCGGGCGCCAGGCCCTTGGCCTTGAGGCTGTCGCGTACGGTTTCGGTCATTTCCTGAGGGCCGCAGATGAACGCCGCGTCCAGGGCCTTGACGTCAAGCCAGCGGGAGAACAGCTGCTCACATTTCTCGGCATTGATCCGGCCGTTGTACAGGTCGACGTCCTGCTGCTCGCGGCTGAATACGAAGATCAGGTTCAGGCGTTGCAGGTAGCGGTTCTTCAGGTCTTCGAGCTGTTCGCGAAACAGGGCGCCTGCGCTGGAGCGGTTGCCGTACAGCAGGGTGACGCGGCTGTGGGGCTCGGTTTCCAGGGTGGTCTTGATGATCGACAGGATCGGCGTGATGCCGCTGCCGGCCGCGACGGCCAGGTAGTTACCGTGGCGGCTCGGGTCCAGTTCGACACTGAAATGACCGGCCGGCGGCATGACTTCCAGGGTGTGCCCGGCTTTCAGGTGTTCATTGGCGAAGGCGGAAAAACGCCCACCGACCACACGCTTGACCGCAATGCGCAGTTCACCGTCGTTGATACCGGTGCAGATCGAGTAAGAACGACGCACTTCTTCGCCATCCAGTTGCGTGCGCATCACCAGGTGCTGGCCCTGCTTGAAGTGGAAGCTGTCCTGCAAGTCCTGTGGGATCTCAAAGGCAATGGACACCGCATCGCGGGTCTCGGCACGCACGTCCTTGATGGTCAGGCTGTGAAATTTGCTCATTGTTGTTCTCCAGCTGAGGCGGTCATTGGCCGCTCAGATGCACTTGAAATAGTCGAACGGCTCGCGGCAATCGACGCAGCGATACAAGGCCTTGCAGGCGGTGGAACCGAACTCGCTGAGCACCTCGGTGTGGGCGCTGCCGCATTGCGGGCACAGCACCCGCGGGCTTTCGCCGAGCAGGCTGCGCTTGCTGGTGCTGCCTTCGGGCGGCGCGATGCCGTAGGCGCGCAGGCGCTCACGACCGCTGGCGCTGATCCAGTCGGTGGTCCATGCCGGGGTCAGCCGGCGCTCCAGTTGCGGCGCGCGAAAGCCCGCGTGCTCCAGCGCATCGCGGATGTCGCTTTCGATGACTTCGGTGGCCGGGCAGCCGGAGTAGGTCGGCGTGACCACCACGTGCAGATGCCCCGCCTGCCAATCGAGATCGCGCACGATCCCCAGGTCGACGACGCTGACCACCGGCACTTCCGGGTCCATGACTTCGCTCAGGATCGACCAAGCGGCCGCCAGGTCGGTCGGTTGTGCCGGCCGGGCGCCGAGGTCGCTGGCGATCAGATCACCAGGTTGCATCGGGGTACGCTCGTGGCAAAAATTGCATCTCAGCCAGCAGGATGCCCAGGTGCTCGGTGTGCAGGCCCTGGCGTGCGTTGAGGTAGAAGTAGTTCGCGGCAGCCGGAACGGGCAGGGTGGCGCTGGCGAAAATCGCTTCGACACGGGCTTGCCATGCAGCGGCGACAGTGGCGATGTCCGGCGTGATGCCGGCTGCGCGCAGGCGCTGTTCGCTGTCATCGGCGGCGATCAGTTCCACGGTGAACCGCCAGACTTCCGGGATCGCCGCGAGCATGCGCTGGTGGCTTTCCTCGGTGCCGTCACCCAGGCGCTCGACCCATTCGCTGGAGCGGCGCAGGTGATAGGTGACTTCCTTCACGGCCTTGGCGGCGATCCCGGCGATGCGCTCATCGCTGGACTGGCTCAGGCCCTGTAGCACCGGCAGGTGCCAGGCGTCGTAGAGGAACTGCTTGAGGATAGTGACCGCGTAGTCGCCGTTGGGTTGTTCCACCAGCAGCAGGTTGCGGTAGGCGCGCTCGTCGCGGCGGAACGCCAGGTGATCGGCGTCGCGGCCGTCATCCAGCAGCTCGGCGGCGTATTCCAGCCAGTTGCGCGCCTGGCCGACGAGGTCGAGGCCGACGTTCATCAGCGCCAGTTCTTCTTCCAGCGCCGGAGCCTTGCCGCACCATTGGCACAGGCGCTGGCCCTGGATCAGGGCGCTGTCACCGAGGCGCAGCAGGTATTCGATCAGATCGGTCTTGTTGTTCATGGTCGACCTCACATATGCCCGACTTCGGCCGGCAGCTCGTAAAAGCTGGCGTGGCGATAGACCTTGTCGTCCGAGGGATCGAACAGCGGATCTTTTTCATCCGGCGACGAGGCGGTGATCATGGCCGACGGCACCACCCACAGGCTCACGCCTTCGCTGCGGCGGGTGTAGAGCTCGCGCGCGTTCTCGATGGCCATGGTGGTATCGGCGGCATGCACGCTGCCGACGTGCTTGTGATTGAGACCGTGCTTGCTGCGCACGAAGACTTCGAAGAGGGTCCACTCGGACATTTCAGTTCTCCACATCGGTTGCTCTGTGTAGGAGCGGGCTTGCCCGCGAGGCGTCAGTGAAATCACCGCTGCCCTTGAGGCCGCTCGCTGGCAAGCCAGCTCCTACAAATCGGTTGCTCTGTGTAGGAGCGGGCTTGCCCGCGATGACCTCAGTGAGATCACTGCTGCCCTTTAAGCCGCCTCGCTGGCAAGCCAGCTCTTACAGAGGGGTTCGGGCCGGCTCAGGCGGCGTTCTTGTTTTGTTTTTTGCGGGCGTGGGCGACGGCGGCTTCGCGTACCCAGGCGCCGCCTTCAATGGCCTTGCGCCGGGTGGCGACGCGCTCGGTGTTGCACGGGCCGTTGCCCTTGAGCACTTCGTAGAATTCGCTCCACTGGATTTCGCCGAAGTCGTAGTGGCCGCGCTCGGCGTTCCACTTGAGGTCCGGGTCGGGGCAGGTGCAGCCCAGCAGCTCCAGTTGGGGGATGGTCTGGTCGATAAAACGCTGGCGCAGTTCGTCGTTGCTCTGGCGCTTGATCTTCCAGGCCATGGATTGCGCGCTGTTCGGCGAGTGTTCGTCGCTCGGGCCGAACATCATCAGTGACGGCCACCAAAGACGGTTGATCGCATCCTGGACCATGTCTTTTTGCGCCTGGGTGCCGTGACGCATCATGGTCAGGAGAATTTCGTAGCCCTGGCGCTGGTGGAAGCTCTCTTCCTTGCAGATGCGGATCATCGCCCGGGAATAGGGCCCGTAGGAGGTGCGCTGCAGCACCACCTGGTTGACGATGGCCGCGCCATCCACCAGCCAGCCCACGGCGCCCATGTCGGCCCAGTTCAGGGTCGGGTAGTTGAAGATGCTCGAATACTTGGCCTTGCCGCTGTGCAGCTTGGCGATCTCTTCGTCGCGGTCTGCGCCCAGGGTCTCCATGGCGCTGTACAGGTACAGGCCGTGGCCGGCTTCGTCCTGGATCTTCGCCATCAATTGCAGCTTGCGTTTGAGCGTGGGCGCGCGGGTCACCCAGTTGCCTTCAGGCAGCATGCCGACGATTTCAGAATGAGCGTGCTGGGATATCTGCCGGATCAACGTCTGGCGATAGGCATCCGGCATCCAGTTCTTGGCTTCGATCTTGATTTCCGAATCGATTTTTTCCTGGAAGGCGCGTTCCTGTTCGGACATCTCCGACAGGTCCTTGATGCGCTTGACGCCGGTTTCTACAAGCTGTGCGTACATGGGGGTTCTCCCGCCTTGAATCTGATCGAGGGCATGGAGAACTTTATAAGCGATACAGAATTTAATATCAAACAGAAAATATCGTGTCGTATATGTTTTTGTATCGCTTTGGGATGAGTGGTTGGTTTTGCGCCATCCCGTCCCCCTTTACTGTAGGAGCGAGCATGCTCGCGATGGTCGTCAACGATGACGCGGGAAGCCTGATACCCCGCGGTGCTCCTAGCTCCATCGCGAGCATGCTCGCTCCTACAGAGGGGTGCGGGTCTAGCAATGAAGGGGCAAAAAAAAGCCCCGCATCGCGGGGCTAAAAAGGTGCAGCAGTCATGCTTTGGGGCGGTTGTCGATGACGTGGCAGGCCTTGCCTTCGGAGCGCTTGATGGAGTGGAACGGCTGCAGAACGATCCGCGAGCTGATGCCGATGTAGGTCTTGATGTGCCGGCTCAGTTCGGCGCAAACCGCTTTCTGTGCCTCGTCGCCCAGGTGCTGCTGGTCGGCCCTGAGCTCGACGTGCACGTCGACACTGTCCAGGTTGCCCTTGCGATACAAATGAATCTCGTAGCACTCGGCAAGTTGTTTGACTTTCAGCACCTGCTCTTCGATCTGCGTCGGGAACACGTTGACGCCACGGATGATCAGCATGTCGTCGCTGCGTCCGGTGATCTTGTCGATGCGTCGCATCGGTCGGGCCGTACCCGGCAGCAGGCGAGTCAGGTCGCGGGTGCGGTAGCGGATCATCGGCAGGGCTTCCTTGCTCAGCGACGTGAACACCAGCTCGCCCATTTGCCCGTCCGGCAGTACTTCGCCTGTGACCGGGTCGATGATTTCCGGGTAGAAGTGGTCTTCCCAGATGGTCGGGCCATCCTTGGTCTCGGCACATTCCATGGCGACCCCCGGGCCCATGATTTCCGACAGGCCGTAGATATCCAGCGCGGTGATGCCCAGGCGCTGTTCAATGGCGCTGCGCAGCTCGCCGGTCCACGGTTCGGCGCCGAAGATGCCCAGGCGCAAGGCGAGTTTGTGCGGGTCGACGCCCTGGCGCTCGAGCTCATCGGCGATGTTGAGCATGTAAGACGGCGTGACCATGATGATGTCCGGCTGGAAATCCTTGATCAGTTGCACCTGTTTCTCGGTTTGCCCGCCAGACATCGGGATCACCGTGCAGCCCAGGCGTTCGGCGCCGTAGTGCGCGCCAAGGCCGCCGGTGAACAGGCCGTAGCCGTAGGAAATATGCACTTTGTCACCGCGTCGGCCACCCGCCGCACGGATCGAGCGGGCGACCACGTTGGCCCAGGTATCGATGTCGTTCTGGGTATAGCCGACGACGGTGGGTTTGCCGGTGGTGCCGCTGGAGGCGTGCAGGCGCACCACTTCCGGCATCGGCACGGCAAACATGCCATATGGGTAGTTGTCGCGCAGATCGGACTTGGTGGTGAAGGGAAACTTCGCCAGGTCTTCCAGGGAGCGGATGTCATTGGGGTGCACGCCCAGGGCGTCGAAGCGCTGGCGGTACAGCGGCACGTTGTTGTAGGCGTGGTTCAGGCTCCAGCGCAGGCGATCGAGCTGGTGGCTGCGCAGTTCGTCGATGCTGGCGGTTTCCAGCGGGTCCAGCACAGGATCAAGCACGGCGTTGGCAATTGGCATGTTCATATCTTCACTCGAATTATTTTTGTGTTTCGGCCCCACCGCAGCGGGGCTTTGAGTGCATGTGCCAAGGATACCTCTCGGCTCCTCGGGAATCGCGGTTCTTTAGTCGGACAGTCGCTCGATGATCAGCGCGATGCCCTGGCCGACGCCGATGCACATGGTGCACAGGGCGTAGCGCCCCTTCCGTTCCTCAAGCTCGTGCAGGGCGGTGGTCACCAGTCGCGCGCCGCTCATGCCCAGTGGATGGCCAAGGGCAATCGCGCCGCCGTTCGGGTTTACCCGTGGGTCGGTGTCGCTTAAGCCCAGCTCGCGCAACACCGCCAGGCCTTGCGCGGCGAAGGCTTCGTTGAGCTCGATCACGTCCATGTCGGCCAGGCTCAGGTTGGCCAGTTCCAGCACCTTGCGGGTCGCGGGCACCGGGCCGATGCCCATGATTCGCGGTTCGACGCCGGCGGTGGCCATGGCGACCACCCGCCCGCGGGCCTTCAGGCCGTGCCGTCGTGCCACTTGCGGGCTGGCCAGCAGCAGCGCGCAGGCGCCGTCGTTGACCCCGGAGGCGTTGCCGGCGGTGACGCTGCCGCCTTCGCGGAAGGGCGTGCCGAGTTTCTGCAATTGCTCAAGGGTGGTGTCGCCACGCGGGTGCTCGTCGTGCTCGACGACTTTGGCCGGGCCCTTGCGCTGGGGGATTTCGACCGCAACGATCTCTTTGGCCAGTCGCCCGCTGGCCTGGGCGGCTGCGGCGCGTTGCTGGCTGCGCAGGGCGAAGGCGTCCTGGTCGGCGCGGGACACGTTGAACTGCTCGGCAACGTTCTCGGCGGTTTCCGGCATGGAGTCGATGCCCCAGGTCTTGCTCATCAACGGGTTGACGAAACGCCAGCCGATGGTGGTGTCGTAAACCTGTGCGTCGCGGGAAAACGCCTGCTCCGCCTTGCCCATGACCAGCGGCGCACGGGACATCGACTCGACGCCGCCCACCAGCATCAACCCGGCCTCGCCGCAACGGATCGCCCGCGCCGCGCTGCCGATGGCGTCCAGGCCCGAACCGCACAGACGGTTGAGGGTGGTGCCTGGCACGCTGACTGGCAGCCCGGCCAGCAGTGCCGACATGCGTGCCACGTTGCGGTTGTCTTCGCCGGCCTGGTTGGCGCAGCCGTAGACCACGTCGTCGACGCGCGCCCAGTCCACCTGCGGGTGACGACGCACGAGCTCGCGCAGCGGCACCGCGCCGAGGTCGTCGGCACGCACGCTGCTCAAGGCGCCAGCGTAGCGGCCGATGGGGGTGCGCACCGCATCGATGATCAAGGCATCATTCATTGGGAGTCTCCTGCGTCAGCACAGCGCCGCGCACTTTGTAGGATTTGCCGTGGAACAGCGCGATCAGCTGGCCCTGTTGGTTTTCAATGCGTACGTCGTAGTTGCCGGTCCGGCCGGAACGGCTTTGCTCGATACAATCGGCGGTCAGGGTGTCGCCCAGGCGCGCCGGGGCGATGTAGTCGATGCTGCAACCGATGGCCACCGTGGCCTCGTTGTAGCTATTGCAGGCAAACGCGAACGCCGAGTCGGCGAGGGCGAACAGGTAGCCGCCGTGGCAGGTGCCATGGCCCTGGACCATATCGTCGCGTACCGTCATGCCGACGCGGGCGCAGCCTGGGCCGGCGGACAACAGGCGCATGCCCATGGCCTGGCTGGCGTTGTCGCGGCTGAACAGCGCTTGTGCGCAGGCGCTGGCCAGGTTCATCGCTTCATGATTAGTCATGCAAGGCTCTCCCTTCGGCCACGCGGCGACGCAACAGCAGCGACGGTCGGTAGCGTTCTTCGCCATAACTGGCTTGCAGGTTTTCCAGCACCTTGAGGATGTGCGCCAGGCCAATGCTGTCCGCCCAGGCGAGCGGGCCTTGCGGGTAGTTGACCCCGGCGCGCATGGCCAGATCGATATCGGCGGCCGAGGCCACGCCTTGCAGCAGCGCGTCGGCACCTTCGTTGGCGAGCATGGCCACGGTGCGCAACACGGCCAGGGCCGGGCTGTCGCTGAGCTGGCTGACGGTGAGCCCGGCCTGTTGCAGCAGGGCCACGCCCTGTTCGAGGGCGCTCGGGTCGATGTCGGTGGCGCAACTGATCGCCAGTCGGCTGGCCCTGGCGTAGTCGCCGGCCAAATCCAGCAGGATCAGGTTGCGCAGGCCGTCTTGGCGGCTGCGTTGGCAGGCCATGCGCCCGTCACTCAGGGCCAGCACCGCATCGCCCACCCGCAGCAGGCCGCGGCCATCGCGCTGGATGACCTCGATACCGTGATCGCGCAGGCGCGGGACCAGGCCGCCCGCGATGCCGAGGTCACCTTCGACCGTGCAGGTGGCAACATTCTGGCCACTACGGATTGATGCCGGCTGCGGGCGAACCGCGCCTTCGGCATAGCTGTAAAAACCTTGTCCGCTCTTGCGGCCTAGGCGGCCGGCATCTACCAGTTCCTTCTGGATCAGTGACGGCAAAAAGCGCGTGTCCTGGTAATAGGCGTCGAACACCGAGCGGGTCACGGCGTAGTTGACGTCGTGGCCGATCAGGTCGGTCAGCTCGAACGCGCCCATGGCAAAACCGCCGGCCTCGCGCATCAAGGCATCCAGGGTCGCGCAGTCTGCCGCGCCTTCCTGCAACAGGCGCAGGCTTTCGGCATAGAACGGCCGAGCCACGCGGTTGACGATGAAACCTGGGGTCGAGCGGGTGTGCACCGGTTTTTTCCCCCAGGCTTTGGCCGTGTCGTACAAGCATTCGGCGAGGGCCGGATCGCTGGCCAGGCCCGAGACGATCTCCACCAGCGCCATGACCGGCGCCGGGTTGAAGAAGTGCAGGCCCAGCAGGCGCTGTGGGTGACGCAGTTGCGCGGCAATACTGGTGATCGACAGCGACGAGGTGTTACTGGCGAGGATGCAGTGTTCGTCGCAGAGCTCTTCGAGTTGGCGGAACAATGCACGCTTGACCTCGAGGTTCTCGACGATGGCCTCGATGATCAGGTCGCAATCGGCCAGTGCTTCGATGCTTTCCACGGCGTGCAGGCGACCGAGGGTTGCGCTGCGTGATTCGGCCGGCAGCTTGCCGCTGTCGACGCGCTTGCCCAGTTGTCGGTCAATGCCTTCGATGGCTTGCGCGGCGGCGCCTGGGCGGTTGTCCAGCAACAGCACCGAGTGACCGGCCTGTGCCGCGACCTGGGCGATACCGGCGCCCATGGCGCCGGCGCCGATGACCGCGATGCGTGCGTTGATATTCAGAGCGGTCATGATTCAGCGCCCCTTGAAACTTGGGCTGCGTTTTTCCATGAAGGCGCTGACGCCTTCGCGGTAGTCCTCGCTGCGTCCGGCCAGGCGTTGCAGGTCTTTCTCCAGCTCAAGCTGTTCATCGAACGTGTTGCTCAGGCCGGCGTTGAGGCTGCGCTTGATCAGGGCCAGGCCATAGGTCGGTTGCGTGGCCAGGTGACGGGCGAGGGTCAGGGCTTCCTCGCGCAGGTCGGTATCGTCCACCACGCGGTAAATCAGGCCCCATTGCTCGGCCTGTTCGGCGCTCAAACGGTTGCCGAGCAGGGCCAGGGCCTTGGCGCGAGCCATGCCGACCAGGCGCGGCAAGGTCCAGGTGCCGCCGGAATCGGGGATCAGGCCGATCTTGCAGAACGCCTGGATGAAGCTGGCCGAACGCGCTGCCAGCACCAGGTCGCAGGCCAGCGGGATGTTGGCACCGGCACCGGCCGCCACGCCGTTGACCGCGCAGATCACCGGCAGCGGCAGGTCGCGGAGTTGGCGGATCAGCGGGTTGTAGAACTTCCCGATGGACTCGCCCAGATCCGGCACAGCAGCGCCCGGGGCGACGTTGCGGTCGCTCAAGTCCTGGCCGGCGCAGAAGCCTCGGCCTTCACCCGTCAGCAGGAGCACGCGAACGTCTGGACTCTGTCGAACCTGCTTCAGCGCCTCCTTGACTTCGCCATGCATCTGCGCGTTGAAACTGTTGAGCTGGTCCGGGCGATTGAGGCTGAGCAGGGCGACGCCGGCCTCGATGGAAAACAGGATGTGTTCGAAGTTCATGGTCTTGGCGCTCTCTTGGAGGTCGGTCGCTTTTTTGTAAGGGGTTACTGGCCGGTGAAGGTCGGCATGCGTTTTTCCTGGAACGCGGCGATGCCTTCGTCGCGATCGCGGGTGCCGGCCAGCACGGTGAAAGCGTGGCGCTCGAAGCGCAGGCCGCTGGCGAGGTCTGTGTCCATGGCCTTGAGCAGCGCTTCCTTGGCCAGTCGCACCGCCAGCGGCGCTTTGTTGGCGATGCTGGCGGCGATCTGTACGGCGCGATCAACAGTGAATTCCGGCTGTGTCACTTCGCTGACCAGTCCGGCGCGCTGGGCCTGGCGGGCGTCGATCGGCTCGCCGGTGAGGACCATTTGCATGGCCAGGGATTTACCCACGGCGCGCAGCAGACGTTGGGTGCCACCGGCGCCGGGCATGATTCCCAGGTTGATTTCCGGCTGGCCGAAGCGGGCGTCTTCGCCGGCCACGATGATGTCGGCGTGCATTGCCAATTCACAGCCACCGCCCAGGGCGAAGCCATTGACGGCGGCGATCAGTGGTTTGTTGAAACGGGTGATGGTTTGCCAGGACGCTTGGCGCGGGTCATCGAGGATGCCCACCAGGTTGCGTTCCGCCATTTCCTTGATGTCGGCGCCGGCGGCAAAGGCCTTGCGGCTGCCAGTCAGGACCACCGCACGGGTGTCGGGATCGGCCTGGGCCGCGTTCAGTTCATCAGCCAGTTCACCGAGCAGTTCGGTGTTAAGGGCGTTCAACGCTTGTGGGCGTTGCAGGGTGATCAGGCGGACGCCCGGCTCGATGAAGTCGACAGCAAGGGTTAGAGGCATGGCGGATGCCCTCACGGTGCACGCTCGGCTGAACGGCCGGCTCATTATTGGATCGGCAAGGTGTGCCGGTTTGGTCGGAGTATATCGTCAATATGATACGTAAAATCAACATAAGAATTGATTTAATGTGTCCTATTAGTTGTTCGTTGGCTTTTCATGAAGGGCCAAAGGCCGCTTTAGATCAAGCCGTTTAAGCCTAATTTACGGGTGTTTTATGGGTTTTTGCGAGGCCGACCAGCGGTCGTTTGGCGTGATTTCCTAAGCGATACCGCTTTTGTTATTTGTTCTATCAAAAGTGATGTGATACAAAATGTTCATATATCGGCATCGCTTTGTGAATGCCTCGAAAGGGAATCGCCCATGACCTGCTACAGCCTCGATGGCTTGACCCCGGTGGTTGATCCGACCGCCTATGTCCACCCCTCGGCCGTCCTGATCGGTGACGTGATCGTCGGTCCCCACTGTTATGTCGGGCCGCTGGCCAGCCTGCGTGGAGACTTCGGGCGGATCGTCCTGGAGGAGGGCGCCAATGTGCAGGACACCTGCGTGATGCATGGCTTTCCGGACAGCGACACAGTGGTCGAGCGCAACGGCCACATCGGCCATGGCGCTGTGCTGCACGGCTGCCGGATTGGCGCCGACGCGCTGGTGGGCATGAATGCGGTGGTGATGGACAACGCGCGCATCGGTGCACGTTCGTTCGTTTCGGCGGCGGCGTTCGTCAAGGCCGGGTTCGAAGGCCCGGAGCAGTCGTTGATCATGGGCGCACCGGCGAGCGTCAAGCGCGCGCTCAGCGATCAGGAAGTGGCGTGGAAACAGGCGGGCACTCGCGAATATCAGCAGTTGGCGAAGCGCTGCCTGGAGCAGATGCAGGTGTGCGAACCGCTGGCTGAGCCGGAAGTGGATCGGCCGCGGATCGCCGATCGGGGGTTGCGGCCCAAAGGCAGCGCCAAATGACACTGTAGGAGCGGGCTTGCCCGCGATTGCGGTGGGTCAGTGCCAGAGAGGTTGGCTGGCAGTCCCTCATCGCGAGCAAGCTCGCTCCTACAGGGTCGGTGAGATCAACAGGCAAACTTTCGGTATATTCCATTTCTTTTTTCGCTCGGTACGCCCATGTCGTCCCTGACACCCCTGAACCAACTGATTACCCGCTTCCAGGAACAGACGCCGATCCGCGCCAGTTCCCTGATCATCACGCTATACGGGGATGCCATCGAACCCCATGGCGGTACGGTGTGGCTGGGCAGCCTGATTCAATTGCTCGAACCGATCGGCATCAATGAACGCCTGATCCGCACCTCGATCTTCCGCCTGACCAAGGAAGGTTGGCTGACCGCCGAAAAGGTCGGTCGACGCAGCTACTACAGCCTGACCGGCACTGGTCGGCGGCGTTTCGACAAGGCGTTCAAGCGGGTCTACAGCTCCAGCGTCCCGGCCTGGGACGGTTCCTGGTGCCTGGTGATGCTGACCCAGTTGACCCAGGACAAGCGCAAACAGGTGCGTGAAGAACTGGAGTGGCAAGGTTTTGGTGCGATCTCGCCGGCGGTGCTGGCTTGCCCGCGCAGTGATCGTTCAGACCTCAATGCGACGTTGCTCGACCTTGGCGCACAGGAAGACACCATCGTTTTCGAAACCACGGCGCAGGATGTACTGGCCTCCAAGGCCCTGCGTCTGCAGGTGCGCGAGAGTTGGAACATCGAGGAGCTGGCGGCCCATTACAGCGAGTTCATCCAGTTGTTCCGACCGCTCTGGCAAGCGCTTCGCGAGCAGGAAAACCTGCAACCGTCGGACTGCTTCCTGGCACGTGTCCTGCTTATTCACGAGTACCGCAAATTGCTGTTGCGTGACCCACAACTGCCGGATGAGTTGTTGCCCGGCGATTGGGAAGGACGGGCCGCCCGGCAGTTGTGTCGCAATATCTATCGGCTGATCTACGCCAAGGCCGAAGAATGGTTGAACAGTGCGCTGGAAACCGCCGATGGGCCGTTGCCGGATGTCGGCGAGAGCTTCTACAGACGTTTTGGCGGGCTCAAGTAAACCCGTGTGCTGTCAGGAAGAAACACTGTTCAGGAGAACCCGTGGATTGGCGTAGATAATAAAAACAAGCCTGCGTGAGGCCCGACATGATTTCTTCAATTGCACAGCGCCGTGATGGTTTCGATCAGTGGATTCATCAGATCAACCAGATTTGTGGCGCTTTTAATGCGCAACCGCTGGGCGATGCCTTCGCCGGGCAGATCCGCGAACACCGGGATGGCGCGCTGAAGCTCAGCTTTGTCGACGCCCGCCAGGCGCGGCTGTATCGCACGCCTCAGGAAGTCGCGGCGGGCGAGGGTGGCAAGTACTTCGCCGTGTTCCAGCTCGACGGCAGCGCCGGCATGGCCCAGGGCAACGACAAGGTGCTGTTGACGGCAGGCGACATCACCCTGATCGACGCCTCGCGCCCCAGTGACTTCACCTACAGCGAAAACTCGCGGCAGTTGTCGTTGATCCTGCCATCGCAACTGGTGGAGCAGACCCTGCGTTTCAACCAGGTCAGGTGCGGTCACCGGATTGCCGCGAGCTCGCCAATTGCCATGCTCTCGCATCGGTTGATTCTGGATGCCACGCATCAGCGAAGCCTCAGCCAGACCGAAAGCGAAGCGACGCTGGAAGCGATTGTCAGCCTGCTGCGCCCGGCGATCAGCCAGGCTGAAGAGAGCGCGGACCCTCACGAGCGCGCCTTTCGCAAGACCCTGAGTTTCATCGATCAGCACATCCGCTCCGAGGAGCTGTGCCCGGAATGGTTGGCCCGGGAAGTCGGCATGTCCACCCGTGGCCTGTACCGGATGTTCGCCAAAAAGGGCCTGGTGGTGGCCCGCTACATCAAGAACCGCCGCCTGGACCTGTGCGCTGAATCCCTGCGCCAATCGGGCAAGGAACAGAAGCTGTCAGTGCTGGGGTATTCCTGGGGGTTCTCGGATTCGAGCTACTTCTCCACCGCGTTCAAGACCCGCTTCGGCGTTGCGCCGGGTGAATACCGCAAGCGGCATGCCTGATCCCTTGCCCGAACGCCTGTAGGAGCGAGCATGCTCGCGATGGTCGTCAACGATGACACTGGCTGTCTGACGCCCCGCGGTGTCTGGACTACCATCGCGAGCATGCTCGCTCCTACAGGGGGGTTGGTGTGTCAGTCCGGGGCGTTTAGGTTCAGCGTCGGGGTTTCGTCGAAGAAGTTCCACGGCTTGAGCAATACATGCACCCACTCGGTCGGCATGATCGGCCATTCCTCGGCACGGGCGACGTGGGTGGTGCCGGTGGTCAGCCAGACCACGTCGTCGCTGTTCTCGATGGACTGGTTGTCATGGGTGAACTGGCCCAGGCCCGAGTCCTTGTCCGAGCGATTCGGGTATTTGCCTTCCGGGTATTTTTCCTCGGGGTTGTAGCGCGTCACCCACAGTTGCTTGTCCATGAAGCTCAGGCGGTGGTAGAGCCATTCATCCTTGCCGAAGTTGGCACCCTTGGCCACCGGGTGCGTGCCGCCAGCGTACGGTATCAACTGGTAGGACACCGGGTTGCCGACCTTGTTTTCCTTGGCCGGGTTGCTCAGCAGGCGAATGGTCGAGGGGTCGAACTTCTGCGCCGCCTGTTGCTCGGTGCCGACCACGCGTGTTTCGGTCTGCATGGTACTGGTGCGCGGCCCGTCACGATCGTTGGGCGCAATCACCGGGTTCACTTCCACCAGCGAGTTGTTCTCGCCATCGACGTCCATGTCGAGGCGGAAATTGTAGATGTGCTGGTGGGTGGTGCCGACGATGTTGTGGTCCAGCAGGGTGCCGTAGCGTGTGTCTTCCTCGGCGGTGGCTTCGTGCATGGTTTTGGACTTCACACCCTTGACCGCCTCGATACCCGTGGCCCCGGCGTCTATGCCGATGGTGCCGTTCTGCTGGAAGACCCAGTCGAAGATGTAGTCGTAGTTGCCCACGGTGCTGATCCAGCGCACCACCAACTCGCGTCGCTCGGTGCTGAGGTTGGGCTGGCCCATTTCCTGGTGTTTATATTCCGGTCCGGCGTAGCGTTCGAACACGGCCATGGCACGCGGGATCGAGGTCGGCGCGCCGGTGTAGTCGGCGATGGTCGCATCCAGCAGCACGGCGTTTTGCGGCGCGTCCTTGCCCCGGGCAATCGGTGAGGTGAGCGTGCCCATGCCGTATTCGCCCGAGTCCAGGTAGGCCTTGAAGTACCAGCCGCCATCCGGATCGCCGTAAGGCACGATCATGCCGCCCAGCGAGCCTTCGTACATGATCTTGCGTTTCTTGCCCTTGTCGTCATAGGTGACAGTGGACAGGATCGGCCCGACCCGGGAGTCGAGGCGTACGTGGAAGTCCCAGTTCTGCCAGTGAATGCTGTTGCCGGTGATGGTGTAGTTTTTCCCTTCCGGCTCGGTGATCTCCAGCGGTTTGACCGCCACGCCCTTGCGGCCGCGCCCATCATACGGCGTGGGTTTCATTGGTACCGGAATCACGCCGTGGTCTTCGATCTTGATCAGCTTCTTCTGCTCCAGGTCGACCACCGCCACCAGGCCCTCGATCGGGTGCGCCCAGTAGTTGCCGTCCCCGGTATTGAGGTAGCTGACGATTTTCAGCAGGCGCTTGTCTTGCGTCAGCCCGTCCTTGCCGTCGAAGTAGCCTACGGTCAGGGGAGTGGCTACCACCTGCTTCACATCGTTGATGCCACGCTTGGCCAATGCCTGGGCATAATCGGGACTGGCCTCGATGGCCGCTTGCACGGTGGCGAAGTCGTCGAGCAGGACCATGCCATGGGCGCCTTCGATCGGCGTCCATGACCTGAGGGTCTTGCTGTCGAGGTCGACCAGGGCTTCGATCACGTGTTTGCCGTCCAGCACCACAATGTTGGCCTGACGTGGCTGCGTGACTTTCTGCCCGCTCAGGGCGAAATTCCAAACCTGTTCCTTTGGCGGCTCCTTGACCGACACTTCCGTGAAACGGAACCCCGGCTGGTAATGGGCCGATTGCTTGACGATGTTGACCGCGCTGTTGATCTCGTCCGCGCTCAACGGGTTGAGCGGGTTCGGCCGGGTTTCGACGACAAAGGTATTGTCCAGGCCGGACTGGAACACCTGGTTGATGAAGTCCTTGGACATGTAGGCGGTCTTGCCCTTGAACACCACCGGGACCGTCAGCTCCATGCGCTTGCCGTTGAGCATCGCCACCTTGCTGTCTGGTTTGACCTTGAGGTACACGCCATCTTTGGCAATCACGAACAGGTCGGCGTAATCGTCCCACTTGACCGAGGCGCCGAATGCTTCGAGGCCTGCTTGCAGCGGCACCATTTCGGCATGGCCGCCGTGGGCGAGGGCGTTGTCGGCCCAGGCGGGCAAGCCCAGGGCAATGGCCAGCGCGAGGCGGGCGAGGGGTTGTTTTTTAAGTGCGGCGATGGAGGTGAACATGACTGTATTCCCGGGCAAAAACCGATGACTGGCATTACCGCACTTTGCTACAGGCTGTAGCGGGCTCTTGTTGTATGCCTGCCAGAATCCTTTGCCTGCGTGCCTAAATCAACTGTTCCCGCTGATCTGCCGCGCAAACGGGTTGTGTGGCGCCTGCCGGGTGGCCATTGATTCCAGTTAATAGGACGCATTACTATTCACGCCCCGTCTTCACAGCACATCGCAATGATCCCCAAGCTGCCCCGCAGACACGGCTTTTTCGAGCATTACGAAGAGTTGGTTGGCACCTGGACCCGTCGCCTGAGAAATCGTCAGCAGGCCGAGGATCTGGCCCACGACACCTTTGTGCGCGTGCTCGAGTCCGATTCGGGTGCGGTGCAGCAGCCCCGGGCCTATCTGCACCAGACCGCGCGCAACATCGCGGTAGATGGTTATCGGCGTGAGGATCGGCGGGGCGCCAGGGAGTCCGAGGCAATCGATGAAAGTGTGTCGTCGTCAGGCGACCCGGAGCATTTCATGCATGCGGTCCAGTTGGCTGATTCCATCGAGCGTGCCCTTGCCGAGCTGCCGATCAATTGCCGCAAGGTGTTCGTCTGGCAGAAGATCGAAGGCCTGACCCAGGCGGAAATCGCCGAACGCCTGGGACTGTCCAGGAACATGGTGGAAAAGTATATGATCCGCACCCTGCGGCATCTGCGCGACCGCCTCGACGGACTGCAATCATGAGCGGCAACGCATTTTCATCCCCAGCCACACAGGAACTTCCATGATGGATAACTGCGCGTGCGGGCAAACAACGGTTCGCGATGAGGCGGCGCGGTGGTTTGTGCGTCTTCGGGAACCGGCCGTGAGCATCGAGGAACATCTGGAGTTCGAGCGATGGCTGCATGAACACCCGCAGCACCGGGACGAATTTCAATTGCTCCAGGGTCTGTGGTCGGCGGCAGACTTGCTGCCGCCTGCGCGCCTGCACGCCTTGTGCGAAGCACCGCCGCAACGCAGCAAGCGTCGTCCAATCTTGCGGTATGCGGTGGCGGCCAGTGTGCTGGCAGTGGCGCTCGGGCTGGGCCTTTTTAGTGGTCTGAATCAATCCGCAACGTACTCCGCCGAGTTTGCCACGGCGCTGGGCGAGCGCCGCCAGGTGGCATTGCCGGACGGTTCGGTGATCGACCTCAACAGCCGCAGCCGTCTTCAGGTGCGGTTTGAGAAAGGCCGGCGCGGTATCGAGCTGACCGAAGGCGAGGCCATGTTCAACGTCGCCCATGACAGTGATCGTCCGTTCGTGGTCGAGTCGGGCGCAGGCAAGGTCACAGTCACCGGCACGCGCTTCGATGTGCGGCGCGGTCCCCGTGATACGCGGGTCGTCGTCGAGCAGGGTACGGTCAGGGTCCAGGGGCGTGAAGCGCCAGGCGATGCTTTCGTCTCGCTTTCCGCCGGCCTGGGGACGCGGGTGGATGCCCATGGAAACGTCGCCCCGGCCTATGCCGTCAACCCGGCGGAGCTGACCGCCTGGCGCAGCGGCAAACTGGTGTTCAACAACGCCAGCCTCCGCGAAGTCGTCGAGGAGGTGTCGCGTTATCGAGAGACGCCGCTGACCATCAGCGACGACAAAGTCGGGCAGTTGCGCCTGACCAGCGTGTTCAAGTCCGACAATACCGAAGCCTTGCTCAAGGCCCTGCCGAACATCCTGCCGGTGGCCGTGCGTACGCGCCCTGATGGCAGCCAGGAAATAATTTCAAAATAGATTCAGGTTTTTTTCGAGTACATCGTCTTCTTGTCCAACTGCAACTGGTTTGCATTAACAGACGCACTCTCTTGCGCTCACAGGACACTGTTCGACGTGAAAAACTCCACTGCCAAAAACAACAAATCCCCTTGGCTGCCGCTGGCGCTCGCGCTGGCGGTCAACCTTGCGTTGCCCCAGGCGTCTGCCGCCGATGCCATCCACATTCCGGCGCAACCCCTGGGCCAGGCCTTGAGCGAGCTGGGTCAGCAGACCTCGCTGCAAGTGTTCTTCAGCCCGGAACTGGTGGCCGGCAAACAGGCCCCGGCGGTGGACGGCAATCTTTCGCCGGAACAGGCCCTGCGCCAGTTGTTGCAAGGCAGTGGCCTTGAATACCAGATCGACGAAGGTTCGGTGACCCTGACACCGGCGCCGACTTCCGCCGCCAATGGTCCGCTGGAACTGGGCGTGACGGACATCAAGGTGGTCGGTGACTGGCTCGGCGATGCCGACGCCGCCGTGGTGCAGAATCACCCCGGCGCCCGTACGGTGATTCGCCGTGAAGCCATGGTCGAGCAGGGCGCGATGAACGTCGGCGATGTGCTCAAGCGCGTACCCGGCGTGCAGGTGCAGGAAGCCAACGGTACGGGCGGGAGTGATATTTCCCTGAACGTCGGTGTGCGCGGCCTGACGTCGCGGCTGTCGCCACGCTCCACCGTATTGATCGACGGTGTGCCGGCGGCGTTCGCCCCGTACGGCCAGCCGCAGTTGTCCATGGCGCCGATTTCCTCCGGCAACCTCGACAGCATCGACGTGGTACGCGGTGCCGGTTCGGTACGCTACGGACCGCAGAACGTCGGTGGTGTGATCAACTTCGTGACCCGCGCCATTCCGGAAAAAGCCTCGGCTGAGATCGGCACCACCCTGGAAACCTCCCGGCACGGCGGCTGGAAGCACATCGACACAGCGTTCGTCGGTGGCACCGCTGACAACGGCATCGGTGTGGCGCTGCTGTACTCGGGCGTCAACGGCAACGGTTACCGTGAACGCAACAATGGCAACGACATCGACGACGTATTGCTCAAGACCCACTGGGCGCCGACTGACGTCGACGATTTCAGCCTCAACCTGCATTACTACGATGCCAGTGCAGACATGCCCGGCGGCTTGACCCAGGCGCAGTACGATGCCAATCCGTTCCAGTCCGATCGCAACAACGACAATTTCAGCGGGCGCCGCAAGGACATTTCGTTCAAGTGGATTCGCCAGATCGACGATCGCACCCAGGCCGAAGTGCTGACGTACTACACCGACAGCTTCCGCGGCAGCAACATCGCCGCCCTCGATCAGAAGACCATTGGCTCGTTCCCGCGGACGTATTACACCTTCGGCATCGAGCCGCGGGTGTCCCATGTGTTCGACGTCGGCCCGACCACCCAGGAGGTGAGCGTTGGTTATCGCTACCTCAAGGAAGCGATGCATGAGCAGGCCACTCGACTGGCACTGGTCAACAACACTCCGGTGGCGACCCCGACGTCGGACGGTCATGTCTATCAGGACCGTACTGGCGGCACCGAGGCCAACTCGGTGTATGTCGATAACAAGATCGACGTTGGCAACTGGACCATCACGCCGGGCATTCGTTTTGAACACATCAGCACCGACTGGCACGATCGTCCGGTGCTTGATGCGGCGGGCAAACGCGTGCCGGAAAAGAATCGCAGCATCGAAAGCAACGAGCCGCTGCCGGCGTTGAGCGTGATGTATCACCTCTCCGACGCGTGGAAGCTGTTCGCCAACTACGAGACGTCGTTCGGCAGCCTGCAATATTTTCAGCTCGGCCAGGGCGGTTCGGGTGACAGCACGGCCAATGGCCTGGAGCCGGAAAAGGCCAAGACCTACGAGGTGGGCACGCGTTACAACGATGACGTGTGGGGCGGTGAAGTGACGTTGTTCTACATCGACTTCGACAAGGAACTGCAATACATCAGCAACGATGCCGGTTGGACCAACCTGGGCGCGACCACGCACCAAGGCATCGAGGCCTCGGTGCATTACGACATGGCGGCCCTCGATCCGCGCCTCGATGGCCTGACGGCCAACGCCGGTTTCACCTACACCCGCGCTGTGTATGAAGGCGAGATTCCTGCCTTCAAGGGCCGCGACCTGCCGTTCTACTCGCGCCAGGTGGCCACCGCCGGCCTGCGTTACGACATCGATCGCTGGACCTACAACGTCGATGCCTTCGCCCAGTCCAAGCAGCGCTCACCGGGTGTTTCGGTGAACGGCAACGGCAGCTTCACCAACAACTACATCACCGAAGGGACCGCCGATGGCCGGTACGGGGACATTCCGGGCTACGTCACCTGGAACGTGCGCGGCGGTTATGACTTTGGTCCGCAACTGTCGAACCTGAAACTGGGCGCCGGCGTGAAGAACGTGTTCGACAAGCAGTACTTCACCCGTTCCAGCGACAACAATGCGGGGATGTACGTGGGTACGCCGCGAACGTTCTTCGTGCAGGCCAGCGTGGGGTTCTGACTGATCGCGTTGACCCTGTCGCGACGGTTCGACGCCTCGACACGCACGCTCCCACAAAGGCACCAGCGCCCCTGTAGGAGCGGGCTTGCTCCGGGCGGCGTTCCGACGATGGACATCCAGACACCACGGGACATCAGACCTTCAACACCCGCCCCCCAACGGCCACCGCTACCAGCAACACGGCCATCAACCCAAAGGCAAAACTCAGGCTGCTGCCGTGGGCGATGAAACCGATCACGGCCGGCCCGGCCAGAATGCCCGCATAACCGAGGGTGGTAATGGCCGGTACGGCGATGCTTTCGGGCATGACGGTCTGCTTGCCTACGGCTGTGTACAACACCGGCACGATGTTCGAGCATCCGGCGCCGAGCATGGCGTAGCCCACCAGCGCCAACTCCCAGTCGGGGGCAAAGGTCGCCAGCAGCAACCCGGCGGCCGCCAGCAGCCCGCCGCACACGATCACCCGCGTCGCGCCGAGGCGGCGCACGATGGCGTCGCCGGTCAGGCGGCCGACGGTCATGGTCAAGGCAAACGCGGCATAACCGAGGCCGGCGTAGGCGGTGTCGATACCGCGCTCCTGCACCAGGAATACCGCGCTCCAATCCAGGGCCGCGCCTTCGGCGAGGAACACGATGCAACACATGCCGCCGATAAACAGCACAATGCCCTTGGGCACCGCAAACGCCGGTCCCGAGCTTTCGCTGCCGTAGGGCAACATGTGCGGCGCGGCCTTGACCAGCGCAGCGATCAGTACCACCACGACCACCAGCATGGCGGCCAACGGCGACAGGCCAAAACCGAGCAAACCGCTGACACCCGCCGCGCCGACGATCCCGCCGAGGCTGAACATCCCGTGGAAGCCCGACATCATGGTTTTGCCGCTGGCCCGTTCAACGACCACGGCTTGCAGGTTCACCGTAGAGTCCACCGTGCCCAGGCCCGCGCCGAACATGAACAGCGCCGCGATCAGTGCCGGCATCGCCGACACCGTTGCCAGCAGGGGCAGGGCGGTGCATATCAGCAGCGTGCCGCCGATCATCACGCGCCGACAACCCAAGCGCGCCGACAACGCGCCAGCGACCGGCATCGCCAAAATCGAGCCGACACCCAGGCACAACAACAGCAAACCGAGCGTACCTTCATCCAGTGCGGCCCGGGCCTTGGCATAGGGCACCAGCGGCGCCCAGGCGGCGATGCCGAAACCGGCAATAAAAAAAGCCACGCGCGTGGCCATCTGTTGCAGACGTCCAGGCACGAAGGTGGTCTGGGTGTTGAGGCTGGTCATATCGATCCCTGGTAAAAATATATCCTCGTCGGCAAGGGACAATAGCCGAGCAGTGAGGTTCGACCCGCGTCCTTGTGATGCGCCTCAGAGGCAGGTCGACATCCTTGCACAGCCAGGTGACATTTCGCGATATGTTGTCGGTTTTGATCGGTGGACAGGAGGCGAGATGACGCCGTTTTACGATGCGCGCGGCAATATTTATGCGGTGGTGGCACCGGACGCAGTGCGCGCTGCCGGTATTGATGTGCCGGTGCTGGCCAGCCAGGCGGCGCAGACCCGTGCGGCCTGGGCTCCACTGGCCATCGAGGCGTTCTGTGCCTGGGCACCGGGCACGCAACCGGCAGGCGGCAAGGCGCACCGCAGTGACGGGCTGCTGGTCGGCCCGTTTCAAGCGGCGCCGCCGTTCGACCTGTTGATCGTCAACACCGACGGCACCCTGGCCGAGCGTAGCGGCAATGGCCTGACGATTTTCTCCCAGGCCCTCACCGACCAGGGACTGCTGCCACAGGACGAAGCCTGTTTGCTGCGGGTTCATCATGACAAGGCCGATACGCCGTCGCCCGGGGAGACCTCGGTGAAGGCGGCGCAGGTCGAGGGCGTGTCGGGGTTCTGGCTGGACCTGGGCAAACCCGGCTTCGGCCCGGCGGCGGTCAGTGCACAGGACACCGGCGAGGTGATGTTCAATGCTCGTGATGTCAGCCATGTGCAACCGCTGGCGGCGTTGAACCCCGCCTGGCAACGCAGCCAGTTCGTCCGCGTCGGCAACCCCCACTGCGTGACGCTGGTGGAGCAGGCGAGCGCCTTGCCGGCCAATGAGCAGATGCGCCAGGCGGACCTGAACGGAGGCCTGATGCAAATCGCCTTCGCCATGCCGACGGGGGCAGGGCGGCCGTGCCCGGCGGGCATCAACCTGCAATGGGCGATGCGCGAGGCAGAGGGCCGAATTGCCGCCCGGGTGTTTGAGCGCGGCGAAGGGCCGACGGCGTCGTCCGGCACCAGCGCCACGGCGGTTGCCTGCGCGGCATGGCGG
This sequence comes from Pseudomonas sp. S2_C03, assembly GCF_054668405.1. NCBI lineage: Bacteria > Pseudomonadati > Pseudomonadota > Gammaproteobacteria > Pseudomonadales > Pseudomonadaceae > Pseudomonas > Pseudomonas sp. S2_C03. Next base: position 1,020,463 of record NZ_CP162766.1, read on the forward strand.
GTGGGCTGGGTGGCGGCCGGGGAGGTGAAGGTGGTGATGCCCGGTGGCACGGCGCCGATTTTGCTGGAGGAGGTGGATGGCGAGTTGGGGCGGGTGAGTCTGTTTGGGACGGCGCGGTTGACGGAGTGACTGTTGTGGCGCCATCGCGAGCAAGCTCGCTCCTACAGTGGTGTTGTGTACACCGCAAATCCCCTGTGGGAGCGGGCTTGCCCGCGATGAGGCCAGTACAGTCACCCTAAATCCCGGATCACCCCAAAAACTCCGCTACCGCCATCTCCCGCTTCATCAACACCTTCCCCCCACGCACCGAATACAACGGCAACCCTTGGCTGCGGATCACCTCGTAATCGCTGTCTGCCGACAGGATCAACAGGTTCGCCGGCCGCCCAGGCTCCAGCCCATAACGCTCGCCCAGGTTCATCGCCCGGGCGCTGTTATCGGTGACCAGGTCCAGGGCACTCTGCAAATTGCGGTAACCGAGCATGTGGCAGATATGCAGGCCGGCCTCGAGCACACGCAGGATGTTGCCGTTGCCCAGCGGGTACCAGGGATCGACGATCGAGTCCTGGCCGAAGCACACGTTCATCCCCGCTTCGAGCAACTCGTTCACCCGCGTCACGCCGCGACGTTTCGGGAAGGTATCGAACCGTCCTTGCAGGTGGATGCTTTCGGTGGGGCAGGAGACAAAGCTGATGCCTGAGTGCCCGAGCAGGCGGAACAGCTTGGCGCAATAGGCATTGTCGTAGGAGCCCATGGCCGTGGTATGGCTGGCCGTGACCCGGGACCCCATGTCGCGGCTGCGCGCTTCTTCGGCCAGCACTTCGAGAAAGCGTGAATGCGGGTCGTCGGTTTCATCGCAATGCACGTCCACCAGGCAACCGGTGCGTTCGGCCAGGTCCATCAGGAACTTCACCGAACTCACACCCTGGTCGCGGGTGTACTCGAAATGCGGGATCCCGCCGACCACATCGGCGCCCAGGCGAATCGCTTCTTCCATCAGCTCGCGGCCATTGCGGTACGACTCGATGCCTTCCTGGGGAAAGGCGACGATCTGCATGTCGACCAGGTGCCGGCTTTCCTCGCGCACCTCGAGCAGGGCTTTCAGCGCAGTGAGCTGCGGATCGGTGACATCCACGTGGGTGCGTACATGTTGTATGCCGTGGGCGGCCAGCGCCTGGAGGGTTTTCTTGGCGCGAGCCTTGGTGTCTTGCGCGGTGATCGTCACCTTGCGCTCACCCCAGCACTCGATGCCTTCGAACAGCGTGCCGCTCATGTTCCAGCGCGGCTCGCCGGCTGTCAGTGTGGCGTCGAGGTGAATGTGGGGCTCGACGAAAGGCGGCACCACCAGGTTGCCCCCGGCGTCCAGATCTTCAGGGCCCAGGGTGTGCGCTTCGGTCTGACGGGAAATGTGACTGATCAGACCGTTTTCCAGGTGCAGTTCATGCAGGCCTTCCTGGTTACGCAGACGGGCGTTGACGATATGCATCGGGCGTGTCCTTTTTCATCGGGCGGGTTTGTTCTACGGTAGCGCGGTAGAGCCATTGCCGGCCAGCGGCAGGAAGCGCAGCAGGGCGGCAACGATGGCTTCCGGGGCATCCTCCTGGACCAGGTGCCCGGCGTTGGGCACCGGATGAAACTGCGAGCCGGCAATCAACTGCTGCAAGGCGCGCCCACGCTCGAGGGGGATCCATTGGTCATCTTCGCCCCAGAGAATCTGCACCGGGCAGCGGATGGTCGGGTACAGGGGCTCGACTTCGCGGGTGTACCGCTCGTCCATCTGTGCGATCTGCCGGTAGAAACCCGCCTGGCCCGACTCGCCCAACCAGGGTTGAACGTAGGGGGCGAGCTCGGCGTCGCTGATGGCACGCTTGATCGCACCGCGAATGTACGCGGGCACAATGGCGCGCTGAATGTAGTCCGGCAGGCCAGTGAACGCGGCCTCATGCTGGCGCACATGCCGCACGAACGGTGAACCCCAGGGCGTCAGGGCCACCGGGTCGATCAGCGTCAGGCTGCGGTAGTCCTTGCCGTTGAGCAAATGCGTGCGCAGTACCGTGGCGCCACCGAAATCGTGGGCCACCACGTCCGGGCTATCCAGGCCCCAGTGATCCAGCAACTGCGCCAACAGGTGGTTCTGCACGCCCAGCGACACATCGCCGCCAATCTTCTCGGACTGCCCGTACCCCAGCAGGTCGAAGTAATACACCCGGTGCGAGCAGATGAAATGCGGCACGATGCGGTGCCACACGAACGACGAGAACGGCGTGCCATGCACGAACACCAGCGGCGGGCCGTCACCCCGCACCGCATAGCGAACGTTATGCCCGTTGAAACGATAGGTTTGAGCCAGCGGCCAGTCACTCATGATCGCATCCTTATGGCGGGGTGAAAGCCGAAGAGCATAAGCACACCTGTCATTTGTGTCAGTAGACGCTGTTCGGCACAGAGTGGTATTGAGACTCGATGAACACAGTCGAGTTGCATCAGCACACACCCAGCCTGTCGGTCATCGATCCGCGGGAGCTGGGTGTGCGCGGCGTGGCGTACTGGCGGGAGGAAGTCGGACAGGCTGCGGCGACGCGGGCGACGCGGCAGGTGTTCGATGGGGCAGGACGGCTGGCGGAGCAATGGGATGCGCGGTTGACTGTGCCGGCGTTGGGGCAGTGCGCCAGTTTGTCTGGCAAGGTCTTGGCCAGTGACAGCGTCGATGCCGGCTGGCGGGTATCGCTGTATGGCGAAGCGGATCAGGTGCTGGCAGGCTGGGACGGTCGCGGTAGCCAGGGCGATATTGAATACGACACCTTGATGCGTGCGGCGGTGGTGACCGAGCAAGGGCGGGTGGTGGAGCGTTTCGAGTATGGCGGCGTCGATGCCAGCGCGGCCAATCAATGCGGGCGTGTGGTGCGTCACGATGACCCGGCCGGTACGCGACACATGAGTGAATACGATCTGCTGGGGCGGTCGCAGTGCGAGGTCAGCCATTTTTTACAAACGCTTGATTCACCCGACTGGCCACTGGACGTTGCTGCTCGTGATGCTTTGCTGGAGGGCGAGCCGGGGTTTGCCAGTCGCTGGGCGTATTCACCGTTGGGGGATTTGTTGAGCCTGACCGATGCCCACGGCCACTCTCGCCATTTCCTCTACTCGGTAGGCGGGCAACTTAGCCAGGGCTGGCTGCAACCGGCTGACACGCCAGCGCCCGGCCAATGCCTGGTGCAGGACATCCGCTATAACCCGGCGGGAAAGGTTGAAAGTGAGACCGCCGGAAATGGTGTAGTCACCGTCGCCGAGTACGCCCTCAGTGACGGTCGGCTGGAGCGTCTGTCTGCCGGGTTGCCCAACGCCGAGCCGTTGCAGGACCTGCGTTACTCCGTAGACCCGGTGGGCAACATCGTACAGATCGATGATCACGCCTTGCCGATTCGGTACTTCAAAAATCAACGCATCGACCCGCAGCGCGTTTATACCTACGACACGTTAAGCCAGCTCATCAGCGCCACCGGTTGGGAAGCTGCCAGTCCCGGTGCGATTCTCAATTATCGTGAAGCGTATGACTACGACGCGGGCGGCAACATGACCGAATTGCGGCATGTGGGTGCACAGGATTTTACTCGGCGTTGGCTAGTGGCCCCGGACAGCAACCGCAGCCTGATTGATGACGACCAGCCAGTGGATTTCCCCAGCCATTTCGACGCCAACGGCAACCTGCAATACCTGCAGCGGGGTCAGGCCATGAGCTGGGACTTGCGCAACCAATTGGCCAGCGTGTCGCCGGTGGTCCGTGAAAACGACGCGGACGACACCGAGCGCTACATCTACGGTGGGGGCGGCAAGCGGTTGCGCAAGGTGCGTACCGCGCTGACCAACGCGACCGCCGTGTTTGCCGAAGTTCGTTACCTGCCCGGGCTGGAACTGCATCGGCGTCCGACTGGTGAACAATACCAAGTGCTCGACCTCGACGCAGGACGTAATAGGGTCACGTGGATTCACGGGGCCGATGCACCGGCCCATCCCCTGCGTTATCACCTGACCGATCACCTGGGGTCTGGCACTGTGGAAGTGGACGGACTGGGCAACGTGCAAAGCCGGGAAGCTTATTACCCGTTCGGTGGCACGGCGTGGGAAGACCACAGCGATCAGGCGGGCGCTTACAAGACCATTCGATATTCAGGCAAGGAGCGTGATGCGACAGGGTTGTATTACTACGGGTTTCGCTACTACGCGCCTTGGTTGAGTCGCTGGATCAACCCGGACCCGGCAGGGACAGTGGATGGGCTGAATCTATATCGTTTTGTACGCAACTCACCCATGGTCAGGATAGATAGGGAAGGATTGGATAGTGACGATGAGGATTGGGATTTGCCGGATGAATTACTTTATCTGCCTGGCCCGGAAAATGCGCAATCAGGTGATACGCGAGAATCTGAATTAAGCACACCTGATCCCACACCGCAGCCGTCTGACCCACCTCCGGCAAATATGGCGTCCGGCAACTCGCGAGAATCTGAATTAAACACACCTGATTCCACACCGCAGCCGTCTGACGTTCCTCCGGAGCCAGGGACATCGAATGCTTCACGTCGATCGGCATCGATCTTGAAGTGTGAGACATGTCAAAGAGTATTCAAGCGGCGTGAAAACCTGACGGCTCATGTACGCACGCATACCGGAGAGAAACCTTTTAAATGCGGTTCGTGTGACAAGCGTTATGCGTTTAGACAAAGTCTTGATGTTCATTTGAAAACTCATACCGGTGAGAAGCCATATAAGTGCGAGATATGTGGCTGGGCGTTTTCAGTTCGTGGAAACCTCAATGCTCACAAATCGGTGCATTCAGATGAGAGACCGTACAAGTGTGGCATGTGTGAACTTTCGTTCAAATTGAATTCCCGATTACGTCAACATTTGAAGACTCACTCCGGAGAAAAACCGTATAAATGCCCAAAATGCCCAAAAATATTTTTAAGAAAGCCCGAACGAGATAGGCATGCCTACACTCATGGAGTACCCATCTGGTGCACCATGGGCAATTGTCATAAATCATTTAGTACTGAAGTTAACCTGGAGGTACACGTCAAAAAATTTCACTCTTGACTGGTATAGTGATTTTTTGCGTTTCAGACGTAACGCGAGAGCATTACACCTGCTCGTAAGATGGTTTCTGCTCTCCGGTGGCCACTCACAACGGCAGACGCCACCATGCTTTCACATCAATAACTCGAACTAGCACCAATTCTGGCAGCGACGGTTCCACTTCCCCTGCATACCTATCATTTGTGTCAGTAGACGCTATTCGGCACAGGGTGGTATTGAGACTCGATGAACACGGTCGAGTTGCATCAGCACACACCCAGCCTGGCGGTCATCGATCCGCGGGGGCTGGGTGTGCGTGGCGTGGCGTACTGGCGGGAGGAAGTCGGACAGGCTGCGGCGACGCGGGCGACGCGGCAGGTGTTCGATGGGGCAGGACGGCTGGCGGAGCAATGGGATGCGCGGTTGAGTGTGCCGGCGTTGGGGCAGTGCGCCAGTTTGTCTGGCAAGGTCCTGGCCAGTGACAGCGTCGATGCCGGCTGGCGGGTATCGCTGTATGGCGAAGCGGATCAGGTGCTGGCCGGCTGGGACGGCCGGGGCAGTCGCGGGGATATTGAATACGACACGTTGATGCGTACGGTGGCGGTGACCGAACAAGGGCGGGTGGTGGAGCGCTTTGAATACGGCGACGTTGAGTCGAGTGGTGCCAATCAATGCGGGCGGGTGGTTCGTCACGACGACCCGGCCGGCACCCGGCACATGACGGAATACGATCTGGTGGGGCGGTCGCAGTGTGAGGTCAGCCATTTTCTGCAAACGCTCGATTCACCCGACTGGCCGCTGGAGGTGCCTGCGCGAGATGCTTTGCTGGAGGGCGAGCCGGGGTTGGCCAGTCGCTGGGCGTATTCACCGTTGGGGGATTTGTTGAGCTTGACCGATGCCCATGGCCACCGCCGCGCTTTCGGTTACTCGGTGGCTGGGCAACTTGGCCAAGGCTGGCTGCAACCCGCTAACACTCCGGCGCCCGGCCAATGTCTGGTGCGGGACATCCGCTATAACCCGGCGGGAAAGGTTGAAAGTGAGACCGCCGGAAATGGTGTGGTCACCCTGGCCGAGTACGCCCTCAGCGATGGCCGGCTGGAGCGCCTGTCTGCCGGGTTGCCCAACGCCGAGCCGTTGCAGGACTTGCGTTACACGGTCGATCCCGTTGGCAACGTTGTGCAAATCGACGATCACGCGTTGCCGATTCGTTACTTCAAGAACCAGCGCATCGACCCAAAACGGGTTTACGCCTACGACACCTTGGGCCAGCTCATCAGCGCCACGGGCTGGGAGACTGCCGGTCCCGGCGCTGTGCTCAACTACACCGAAGAATATGCCTACGACGCAGGCAGCAACATGGCCGAGCTGCGGCACGTTGGTGCCCAATCCTTTACCCGCTGCTGGTTGATAGCCCCGAACAGCAATCGCAGCCTGATCGATGACGACCTGCCGGTGGATTTCCCCAGCCATTTCGACGCCAACGGCAACCTGCAATACCTGCAGCGCGGCCAGGTCATGACCTGGGATCTGCGCAACCAACTCGCTAGCGTGTCGCCAGTGGTGCGGGCGAACGAAGCCGACGATACCGAACGCTACATCTACGGTGGTGGCGGCAAACGCCTGCGCAAGGTCCGCACGACACTGACCAATGCGACCACCGTAATTGCCGAGGTTCGTTACCTGCCAGGGCTGGAATTGCATCGCCGCCCGACTGGCGAACACTACCAAGTGCTCGACCTTGAGGCCGGGCGTAACCGGGTAACCTGGTTTCTTGGGGGCGAGGCGCCGGACCATCCCCTGCGTTATCACCTGACCGATCACCTGGGGTCTGGCACTTTGGAAGTGGATGAACAGGGCAACGTACAAAGCCGCGAAGCCTATTACCCCTTTGGCGGCACGGCGTGGGAAGACCACAGCGATCAGGCGGGCGCTTACAAGACCATTCGATATTCAGGCAAGGAGCGCGATGCGACAGGGTTGTATTACTACGGGTTCCGCTACTACGCGCCATGGTTGAGTCGCTGGATCAACCCGGACCCGGCAGGAACAGTGGACGGGCTGAATCTATATCGTTTTGTACGCAACTCACCCATGGTCAGGATAGATAGGGAAGGATTGGATAGTGACGATGAGGATTGGGATTTGCCGGATGAATTACTTTATCTGCCTGGCCCGGAAAATGCGCAATCAGGTGATACGCGAGAATCTGAATTAAACACAGCTGATCCCACGTCGGAGATGGATTTCCTGGATTTGGCAGGTGATCAGTCGTCACCAATAGACGTTGACGAAATAGAGGTGGAACCTTTGCCCCCCATCGGCACCCCGACGAATGATGGTCCTGCATCTCCTGATCCACAAGCAACACCTCAACGTGAGGCATCTCCAGTCCCCGGCCCTTCGAGGGTGAATATTACAGAACCTTCGGCTCCTAATACCTGCACAGTTTGCAAGAAAGTCTATAAGAGCAAAAATATTCTTAATCAGCATATGAAAATTCATGCTGGAAAAGGTCACGCCTGTCCTTTTAGTGATTGCTCCAAGCAGTTCCGTCATAGGGGACATTTAAATGAACACATGCGAATTCACACTGGAGAAAAGCCTTTTGAGTGTCCTGACTGTAAGCAAACATTTGCCGCTCATACTGCTTTGAGAGTGCATCTACGCACGTTTAAAGACCGCCCAAACCATACACGGGGTAAAGATAAGATCTTTAAATGCACCCAATGTGATATTGGTTTTACTCGAAAATCTAATTTCACTCGACATTTTGGTAAGTACCATAAGTGAGTTGATTTATTGGCGGCGTTGTTGGAAGTGTTTTACAGTCCCGATTGACTGTTAAGCCACAGCAACAAAATAGCCATCCCCCGGATGGCTATTCCACGATCCCTCACTCCCCGCGATAGATACACCCACTCGTACACGTCTCATGAATCCGAATCGCACTCAACTCCGGCAATAGCGGCTTCAACTCACCCCAGATCCACTTGGCCAACACTTCACTAGTCGGATTTTCCAACCCCGGGATGTCGTTCAAATAGTTGTGGTCCAGGCGCTCGTACAGCGGCTTGAAGATCGCCTTGATCTCGGAGAAGTCGCGAATCCAGCCGGTGTGGGGATCGAGGTCGCCGCTCAGGTGGATCGCCACTTTGAACGAGTGGCCGTGCAGGCGGCCGCACTTGTGGCCTTCCGGTACGTGGGGCAGGCGGTGGGCGGATTCGAACGTAAATTCCTTGAAGATTTCCACAGTGTTTTCAGCTCTGTCAGGTGGCGATCGCCGGGGCGATTTGGGCAGGCGGCGAGTTTACCAGCTTGTCCTGACTAAAGGGTCAGCAAGCGTTCGCCCAAGCGACCGTTGGCGGCCAGTTCAAGGAATTCGTCGCCCATGCGCCGGCTTTCGTCCATTGCCGCACGCCAGTATTTCTGTCGGCTCGGCGCATCACCCATGAAGCGCTTGAAGTCGTTGCGGTCCGGCAGTTTGCCGAAGGGCAGGCGTGCCAGGTATTCCCTGGACGGCGCGAGTAGCAGCGCGTTTTGCAGGCGGGCCGGGCAGGCGCGACGCCAGGGCAGGGTTTTGTCGAACCAGCCGGGGATGATCCGGTCGGTGAAATGCGGGTAGAGCACGATGTCGTCGCCGCTGTAGGGCAGGTCCAGGTGATAATCCAGCAGGCCGCCATCGCGGAAGGTTCCGGCACCTGCGCCAGGCAAATCGCGCACGCCCTGCATGACCATCGGGATGGAGCCGGAGGCCAGCAGGGCCTGGCGCAGGTTGGCGGTGTTCAGCGCGACGAAGCGCGAAGGGAAATCGGTCAGCGCGTTCACCGGCGGTGCCAGGCGCGGGTCGTGGAGGATCAGCCGTTCGAAGTGCCGCGACAACCGTGCGCGCCCGCGCAGGTTGTCAGCGATGACCGAGGAGAGCCCCAGGCCCAGGCGCCCGCGATGATCGTCGGCGAGCAGGCCGTGGCTTTTGACGACCATGATATTCAGGCGGTAATGGGCGTTGTCCAGGATCGTCGCGTCGCGCCCGTCCAGCAGGTCATCGAGCATTTGTCGCGAGCTCTGGCTGATCTGCGCCATGGTCACGCCCTTGTTGAAATTCTGCTCGGTGTACAACCGGCCCAGGCGACGGATGCCTTCGGCGGCGTCCGGCAAGCAGGCGCTGGCGAAGCGCCAGGAGCCGACGGAAGCACCGATCAGCGAGCGTTCGCGCGGCGCGGCGGGCAGCCATTCACCGAACAATGCCAGGTCCAGGCCCTGGATTCCCAGCGCCTTCGGCCCTCCGGCCGCCCCCGGCAAGGTGCCGACGTCAGCCGCGCTCAAGCCATTTTCACGGATGCGCGCCAATGCGCGAGGGCCGGCCTTGAGGGTGAGGGAGGGAAACTTGATGTGGATGGCGGTCATGGGCGGCTCGGGGTTGGGCTGGCGGAGGATTATAGGCTTGATGGGGTTCTGGGGGAGTACCGCCGCTCCCACAGGAGAGAATGCAGGGACCGGCAATGATGGCCATTCAGTTTCAATTAAGTTCGCCTCGTTAAGGTAACCGGGTACGCACCATTAAAAGAATACGGAGACACCCATGAAAATCCTGACTGCCCTGTTCACCGCCACACTCATCGGCCTGGGCGCGAGCACCGCCCACGCCCGCGACCTTGGCCCGGACGAAGCCCTGCGACTGCGCGACGCTGGTACTATCGTATCTTTCGAGAAGCTCAACGCCACGGCATTGGCCAAGCACCCCGGCTCGACCATCACCGAAACCGAGCTGGAAGAAGAGTACGGCAAGTACATCTATCAGGTGGAGCTGCGCGATCCACAGGGCATTGAATGGGACCTGGAATTAGACGCGGTGAGCGGCCAGGTGCTCAAGGATCATCAGGATACGTAATGAAGGTGTGTTCGGTTTCACGCATGGCGCTGGTGCTGCTGACGTTCTGTTCAGTGGTGCTGGCCCGTGACCTCGATCAGGACGAGGCCTTGCGCCTGCGTCAACAAGGCGTGATTTTGCCGCTCGAGCACTTGTTGCAACAGGCCATGGACCGGTATCCGGGGTCGAAGCTGCTCGAGGCCGAGCTTGAAGAGAAACACGACGTCTACATTTATGAAGTCGAGCTGTTGACCACCGAAGGCGTCGTGCGTGAACTGGACGTGAATGCCAGCACGGGCGAGTTGCTCAAAGACGAGGAAGATTGACCGATGCGTTTGCTTTTGGTGGAAGACCATGTGCCGCTCGCCGACGAGTTGCTGGCCGGCCTCAACCGGCAGGGTTACGCCGTTGACTGGCTGGCCGATGGTCGGGATGCGGTGTATCAGGGCAGCAGCGAACCCTATGACCTGATCATCCTCGACCTCGGTTTGCCCGGCGTACCGGGACTCGAGGTGTTGGCGCAATGGCGCGCGGGTGGGCTGGCCACGCCTGTGTTGATCCTGACTGCTCGCGGTTCCTGGGCCGAGCGGATCGAAGGTCTCAAGGCCGGTGCCGACGATTACATGAGCAAACCCTTTCATCCGGAAGAGCTGCACCTGCGCATCCAGGCGTTGTTGCGCCGATCCCATGGCCAGGTCAATCAGCCGACCTTGCAGTCCGCAGGTCTGCATCTGGATGAAGGCCGCCAGTGCGTGACCCGCGACGGTGCCGACATTCAACTGACTGCCGCTGAGTTCCGCCTGCTGCGTTACTTCATGCTGCACCCCGAACAGATCCTGTCCAAGAGCCATCTCGCCGAACATCTCTACGACGGCGAAACGGAGCGCGATTCCAACGTGCTCGAAGTGCACGTCAATCACCTGCGGCGCAAGTTGGGACGCAGCGTCATCGAAACCCGACGCGGCCAGGGCTATCTGTTTGGCGGTCAAGCGCAGTGAGGTCGATCCAGCGCCGCTTGAGCCTGGGCCTGGTCAGCGTGCTGGTGATTGTCGGCCTGGTGTTGGCGCAAACCAGCCTGTGGCTGTTCGAAGTCGGTTTGCAGCGCTACCTCGAAGCCGGGCTGCGTAACGACAGCGAAGACCTGCTGGTCGCCCTGGTGCGTGGGCCGCAAGGCTTGCAACTGGATGAACGGCGGTTGTCGCCGGCTTACCAGCGACCGTTTTCCGGGCATTACTTTCGCATCGATTTTGCCGACAGCCATTGGCGCTCCCGCTCGTTGTGGGATCAGGAACTGCCGCGCCTGGACAACCCGGGCCTGCACAGCAATCTGCAATTGGGGCCGGAAGGCCAGCAACTGTTGGTGCTGCGCTCGGACTACCGCCGTCTTGGCCAGTCGATCTCCATCAGCGTCGCCCAGGATTACACGCCGGTGCGCGACAGTTTCAGACTGATGCAACGGGTCGGGCTGGGCCTTGGCCTTTTGGCACTGTTGCTGATTCTGATCTTGCAACGCGTCACCGTGCGCCGGGCCTTGCGGCCCCTGGAGCGGGCACGTGAGCAGATTGCCCAGTTGCAACAGGGGCAGCGCTCGCAACTGGATGAGCAGGTGCCGGTGGAACTTGAGCCGCTGGTGGCGCAAATCAACCATTTGCTCGCCCACACCGAAGACAGCCTCAAGCGCTCGCGCAATGCCCTGGGCAACCTCGGTCACGCCTTGAAAACCCCGCTGGCGGTGCTGCTCAGCGTGGCCTCCAGCGAAAAACTCGAGGGGCACCCGCAGTTGCGCAAAGTGCTCACCGAGCAACTGGAACAGGTGCAGCAACGCCTCAATCGTGAGCTTAACCGGGCGCGGCTGTCCGGCGATGCGCTGCCCGGTGCGCTGTTCGATTGCGATGCCGAACTGCCTGGCTTGCTTGCCACGCTGAACATGATTCACGGCGAACACCTCGCCCTGAGCTATAGCGCGCCTGCGGGTTTGCACTTGCCGTGGGATCGTGAGGATTTGCTGGAGCTGCTGGGCAACCTGCTGGACAACGCCTGCAAATGGGCGGATGCCGAGGTGCGCTTGAGCGTGGTCGAAACGCTCGCGGGGTTCGAGCTTGCCGTGGAAGACGACGGCCCTGGGATCCCCGAGGACCAGCGTGAGCAGGTCTTGAGCCGGGGCGCACGGCTGGACGAACAGACGGATGGGCATGGCCTGGGCCTGGGGATCGTGCGCGACATCGTCGATACCTGGGGCGGGGTGTTGCAGCTGGAGACGAGCGAGTGGGGTGGGTTGAAGGTGGTGATTGAACTGCCCAAGCGCTGAACTTGATGGCTAAGGGTCCGTACTGTAGGAGCGAGCTTGCTCGCGATGAGGTTGTGTCACGCGACATCGATGTGACAGACACACCCTCATCGCGAGCAAGCTCGCTCCTACAGTGATCAGTGTCCAGTCCTAAACCCTGAACTGATCCATCAACCCCTGCTGCTGATTCGCCAGGCTATTGAGCGCCTGGCTGACCCGCGCCGATTCATTGGCTTGCCCCGACAGCGATTCGGTCACGTCGCGAATCGTCGCCACGTTACTGGTGATCTCTTCCGCCACCGCGCTTTGCTCTTCGGCGGCGCTGGCGATCTGCAGGTTCATATCGCTGATCACTGTCACCGCGTCGCCAATCTGGCGCAACGCTGTGACGGCCTGGCTGACTTGCCCGACGCTGTCCTGGGCCTGGCGATGGCTGTTGCTCATCGAGCCCACCACTTCCTGGGTGCCGCTCTGCAACTGCTCGATCACCAGGCGCGTCTCTTCCACCGATTCCTGGGTGCGCTGCGCGAGGTTGCGCACTTCGTCGGCGACCACGGCAAAACCACGTCCGGCCTCTCCGGCGCGGGCGGCTTCGATGGCGGCGTTGAGGGCGAGCAGGTTGGTCTGTTCGGCGATGGCGCGGATCACTTCCAGCACCGAACCGATCTTGCCGCTATTGGCCGCCAGGCCTTCGACCTGGACCATGGCAGCGCTCATGTCGGCGGCCAGATGATCAATGCTGCTGGTGGTCTGATCGATCACCGTCAAGCCACGGCGGGTTGCCTGATCCGCGTCCCGGGCGGCCTGTGCCGCTTGCGCCGCGCTGCGGGCGACGTCCTGGGCGGTGGCGCTCATTTCGTGGGAGGCCGTGGCCACCTGATCGACCTGGCGGTACTGCTGCTCCATGCCGGCACTGGTTTGCGTGGCGATGGCGGAGGATTGGTCGGCAGTGCTGCGCGCGTCCTGCACCGAGCGTTTGACCTCGGCGATCACCGGTTGCAGTTTGTCGAGGAAGCGGTTGAACCAGCCGGCCAACTGGCCGAGTTCGTCCTGCTTGTCGTAGGCCAGCCGGCGGGTGAGGTCGCCTTCGCCGCTGGCGATGTCTTCGAGCATGCGTGCCACGCCCAGGATCGGACGGGTCACGCTGCGCGCCATCAGCCACACCAGGAGCAGGCCGATCAGCGCCGCCAGGATACCCAGACCCAGTTCGATCAAGCTGCCGGTGGTGTTGGTTTCGTCGAGTTGCTTTTTCAGCGCCTCGGCAGGGCCGACCAGGACCTTTTCCGGCACGTCGAGCAGCACGCCCCATGGCTTTCCATCCGGGATAGGCTGGAACGGCGACAGCACTTTCAACTGATCGGAGCGGTGCAGGCTCGCGGTTTTGCTGCTGCCCGTCAGCAGGCGGGTCAGTTCGGCGCCGGTGCTTTTGTCCACGGCGTCCAGGCGCTGGCTGAGTTTGCTGGCGTCCGCGCTGTACCCGGCGAGCAAACCGGCGGGGCTGATGATACTGACGCTGGTCTGGCCGTCGTACAGGTTTTTACTGACGTCCTGGCTGACCGCCTGCAGGCTGTTAAGGTTGAGGTCCACGGACAGCGAAGCGATGACTTTTCCGTTGACCATCAGCGGGAACACAATGCTGGTCATCAGCACGCTCTGGCCGTCGATCACATAGAAGTAGGGTTCGATCACACAGGGCTTGAGCGACGTGCGAGGGCAGGTGAACCAGGTGTTGGCGGGTTCGCCGCTGGGGCCGGTGCGGGTGTCGGCGATGTCGCTTTCCGGTAGAGCCATCGAGGTCAGCTTGCCGGGCGTCGGTTGCGACCAGTACAGCGCGAAACGGCCTTTGTCGTTACTGCCCAGCTCTGCCTGCTCGGCGAACAGCTCGTCCTTGCCGTCCAGGGCATTGGGTTCAAACACCAGCGAGAGGCCCAGCAGCTCCGGGTTGGCTTGCAGCGCCGACTTGACCTGACGGGTCAGGTCCTCTCGCAGGTCGAAGGCATCGAGAAAGCGTTTTTCCGCTTGATCGCGCAGGAACAGCACCTGACGCGAGAAACCGTGGCCATATTGATAAGCATCCATGAATTGCCGGCGAATGCGCAGCGCCTGGATTTCACCCTGGGATTCGATGCGCGCCTGGGCCGATTCGGTCAGCATTTCCATGCTCGACGCTTTCACCAGCGCTGAACTGTGCTCCATGCGATACAGCGAAAGGCCGACCAGCAAAGTCACGATGCTCGCCAGGCACAGGCCGGCGAGGAGGGTGATCTTCCACTGAATGGAAAGGTGTCGGAGCAGCATGGAGATGTCCTTGTTCGATAAAAATCTGCGTCTTCGCAGGTTAACGGCGGCGAATGCGCTTTCTTTATGTCGAACGTCAATACCGCGAAACAAATTTCCCGGGGGGCTGCCGCTCAGGTGGTCGCGTTCACTTTGACAAGGTGGCGGTGCTGCGGCACAGTGCCCGCCCTCTAATAAAACCCATTCCCGAATCCGCTGGCGGCCTGTGCAGACTGCCGGCCGGACCGTTTTCGCTTGCCCTGAGGTAATGATGATTAATGCTGTAATTGCCGCGGTCGGCGTCATGCTGATACTCAGCCTGTCCCGCGTGCACGTTGTGATCGCGCTGATTGTCGGTGCGTTGGTGGGTGGCCTGAGCGGTGGCCTGGGCATCGACGCCACGCTCAAGGCGTTCAACAACGGACTGGGCGGCGGAGCCACGGTGGCATTGTCCTACGCGTTGCTCGGCGCGTTCGCGGTGGCGATTGCCAAGTCCGGCCTGGCCCATGCACTGGCGGACAAGGCGCTGGCCATGGTCGACCGGCAGCACGCTACGGGTGGCCGACAGGTCAAGTGGTTGTTGATCGGTTTGCTGTGGGTCGTGGCCATCGCTTCACAGAATATTCTGCCGATACATATCGCCTTTATTCCGTTGCTGGTGCCACCCCTGTTATATGTGCTAACCAAGCTGCAGCTTGACCGTCGTCTGATCGCCTGCGTCATGACGTTCGGCCTGATCACGCCCTACATGTTCCTGCCGGTGGGTTTCGGCAACATCTTCCTCAATGAGATCCTGCTGGCCAACGTGGCGCGCAGCGGCGTCGACATCAGCGGCATCAACGTGACCCATGCCATGGGCATTCCGGCGCTGGGTATGTTGGTGGGGCTGGCCGTGGCGTTCATCAGCTATCGCAAGAAACGTATCTACGACCTGGCGAAGATCGAACAAGTCGAGCAGGTGGCGGTGCAGTACAACCCGCTGAGCCTGATGGTGGCCGGCGTGGCCATTGCAGCGGCGTTCATCATTCAGTTGCTGCTGGATTCGATGATCATCGGCGCACTGGTGGGCTTTTTGATCTTCTCGGTATCGGGCATCGTCAAGTGGCGCGACACCGACGACCTCTTCACCGAAGGGATGAAGATGATGGCGATGATCGGCTTCATCATGATCGCCGCCTCGGGGTTTGCCGAAGTGATGAAGGCCACCGGCGAGGTGCAGACGCTGGTCGAGGCGTCGGCGGCGTGGATCGGTCACAGTCAGGGCATCGGCGCGCTGCTGATGTTGCTGGTGGGCCTGCTGGTGACCATGGGCATCGGCTCGTCGTTTTCCACGGTGCCGATCCTCGCGGCGATTTTCGTGCCGCTGTGCGTGCAATTGGGCTTCAGCCCGATCGCCATCGTCTGCATCGTCGGCACCGCAGGTGCCCTGGGCGATGCCGGTTCACCGGCCTCGGACTCGACACTGGGCCCGACGTCCGGCCTGAACATCGATGGCCAGCACCACCACATCTGGGACACCGTGGTGCCCACCTTCCTGCACTACAACCTGCCGCTGCTGGCGTTCGGCTGGGTGGCGGCGATGGTGCTTTAGATTTTGCCATGCCCCCCTCTGTAGGAGCGAGCTTGCTCGCGATTGCAATGCATCAGTCGATGAAAGTGTCGACTGACACTCCGCCATCGCGAGCAAGCCCGCTCCCACAGGGCCTTCATACGTTTCACTGTAGTGACCTGTCTCAACTTTTGCCTTGACGTGCCGTTATAGCCTTTGACCACGTTAATAAAATCAAAAGAGTGAACCGTCATGCGCATGAGCCTGAAGGCCAAAGTCCTGTCCCTCGCCGTTCTCCCGGTGCTGATCTTCGCGCTGGTGATCAGTCTGACCACGTTTTTCGTGCTGCAGGAACAGGCGCGCAAGGAAGTCGAAGAGACCCGCGAGCGCCTGCTCACTAACGCCAAGGACACGCTCAAAAGCTACGTGGCCGTGGCGATGACCGCGATCAAGCCGCTTTACGACGCCGCCGCACCTGGCGATGACGCGGCGCGCGCGCAAGTGATCAAGTTGCTATCGAACATCAGCTACGACAAGGAAGGCTACTTCTTCGGCTACGACTCCAACACCGTGCGTCTGTTCAAGGCCAACAGCCCCGACGGCGTGGGCAAGAGCTTCAAGGACAACCGCGACCCGAACGGCGTCTACGTCAACCGCGACCTGGTTCAAGTCGCCAAGGACGGCACCCACTACCTGCAATACAGCTCGCCTTTGCCCAGCAACACCCAAGTGCTGGTGCCGAAACTCGGCTACACCGAATACCTGGCCAAGTGGGACATGGCGGTCGGCACCTCGGTCAACCTCGATGGCATCGAGGCGCAGGTGGCTGTTGTCGAAGCCAAGGTCAAGGAGCGCATGGAAGGCGTATTGCTGAGCATCGCCGGTATCGCCGCCGTCGTGCTGCTGGTGATCGCCGCTGCCGGCATGGTGCTGGCCAACACCATCCTGCGTCCGCTGCACCTGATGAAAGCCAATCTCGATGACATCGCGGCGGGCGAGGGCGACCTGACCCGCCGCCTCACTATCTCCAGCCAGGATGAGCTGGGTGAACTGGCCGGTTCGTTCAACCGGTTTGTCGACAAGATCCACGGCCTGGTGCGCCAGATCACCGAAATGACCTCGCAATTGACCGGGCTGGTGCACCAGGTATCGGACCAGGCCCATCGCTCGGATCAGGCGATGGAGCGTCAGCGTCACGAGACCGATCAGGTCGCCACCGCCATCAATGAAATGTCTGCCGCGGCCCAGGAAGTGGCCAAGAGTGCGCAGAACGCCGCCGTGGCTGCCCAGCAGACCGACGAAGAGGGCCAGACCGCCAAGCGGGTGGTGGCCGGCAGCATCGAAAAAATCCACGCACTGGTCGACGATATCCGCAGCAGCGGCGTGTCCCTCGACAGCTTGCAGAAAGACGTGGCGTCGATTGTCAGCGTGCTGGGGGTGATTCGTTCGATTGCCGAGCAGACCAATTTGCTGGCGCTCAACGCCGCCATCGAAGCGGCCCGGGCCGGTGAGGCAGGGCGTGGTTTTGCAGTGGTGGCCGATGAAGTGCGGGCGCTGGCCAGTCGTACGCAGATCAGCACCCAGGAAATCCAG
Organism: Pseudomonas sp. S2_C03; assembly: GCF_054668405.1. Lineage (NCBI taxonomy): Bacteria > Pseudomonadati > Pseudomonadota > Gammaproteobacteria > Pseudomonadales > Pseudomonadaceae > Pseudomonas > Pseudomonas sp. S2_C03. Next base: position 1,038,109 of record NZ_CP162766.1, read on the forward strand.
GGCATGATCGACCGCTTGCAGGCCGGCACCCAGTCAGCGGTGGAAGCGATGCGTCGCTCCAGCGAGGCTGGCGACGGCACCTCCGCGCAAGCCAACGAGGCGGGGGCGTCGCTGGACACCATGGCGCAATTGATCGCCACCATTAACTCGATGAACGCGCAGATCGCCAGCGCCGCCGAAGAGCAGACAGCGGTGGCCGAAGAGATCAACCGCAGCGTGCATCAGATCGCCGAAGCCGTGGACAACGTGGCCGGCGAAACCCAGCTCGGCGCCCAAACCTCCCGTAGCCTGGCGGACCTGGGGCAGCGGTTGGGTAGTCTGGTGGGGCAGTTCAGGATTTGATGGCTGCAATCACTGAGTAGAGACACTCACACTGTGGGAGCAGTGGGTTTCAGCTAAACCCTGTCCCAATACGGCACTTCGCCAAAACACTCGACAAAAAAGTCGATGACCGTGCGCACCTTCACCGACAGCCGTCGGCTTCCCGGCCAAAGCACCGCGATCTGCTGCGGTTGGAGGCTGTTGGATACCTGATAGTCCACAAGGACCGGCACCAACGTGCCGTCTCGCACCGCTTCGCCAATCAGCCATGACGGAAACATCACCAGCCCCAGGCCTTGTATGGCGGCCTGGGTGAGCGTGTCAGCGTGGTTGCCGGTGATTGGCCCTCTCACCGGATACGGCGTCCAATCCTCGTGGCCCTGGCGGAAAAACCAGCGCTGTTGGCCGGCCACGCCCTTGTAGGCCAGGCATTGGTGCGCCGCCAGGTCGGCAGGGCGCTGCGGCGTGCCGTGGCGTGCGAGGTAGGCGGGGCTGGCGGCAACCTGGAAGCGGTGGGGCGCGATGATGCGTGCCTGCATGCTCGAGTCGTGCAACGGGCCAATGCGAAACAACAGATCGGCGCCTTCCTGCAACGGGTCGACGTAGCTGTCGGTCTGCTGGATGTCCAGTTGCAGCTTCGGATACCGCTCGCACAACTGCCCGAGCCAGGGTGTCAGGTGCCGTTGTCCGAACACCACCGGAGCGTTGATACGGACCAGCCCAGTGGGCTCGCTGCGCTGTTCGTGCAACGCTTGCTCGGCTTCCTCCAATTGCACCAGCACCAGCCGCGCGTGGTGCCCGAGCAGGCGCCCGGCTTCGGTAGGGGTGACCGCGCGGGTGTGACGGTAGAGCAATTGCTGGTTCAGGGCCTGTTCCATCAACTGGATCTGCCGGGAAATCGACGACGGAGCCAAGCCCTCTCGACGGGCGACTTCGGAAAAACTGCCATGGTCCAGCACCGCGACAAATAGCCGGAGTGCCTTGAAGCCGAGTTCATTGAGGCCGTGCATAGTGGACCTTGCTGTGCGTAATACGCAAAAGTGTTGTCAGGATGATCCCGTTTATTGCACAGCTTGGCCACTGGATAATTCACTACTCAATGATGACCTGTAGGAGCGAGCTTGCTCGCGATGGCGGTGTATCAGTTGACAATAATGTCGACTGACACTGTGCCATCGCGAGCAAGCTCGCTCCTACAGGGGATCTGCCGCTTATTTGTGAAGGTACCTTGTAAATGCAATCCATCGAACAAACCGGCGAAGTCGCCACGCCGGCACTCCAACCCGGCTTGCGCCTGTTACTGCTCCCCCTGGTCATCCTCGCCGGCATGGGCCTGTCCGTTGAAGCCGGGTTGCTCGGGCCGTTGGGCGGGCAGGTGGGGCATCTGTGGGCGACCTTGAGCATCTTTGGCGTCGGCTCGGCGGTTCTGTTCCTGCTTTTGCTGTTCAGTGGTCCACAACGAGGCCCGGCGCTCAGCGAACTGCCACGCTGGCAATTGATCGGTGGCTTTCTCGGGCCGATGTATGTGGTGGTTCTCACCCTGGCCACGCCGCATATCGGCATCGCCATGACCATGATCGCGATCCTCTCCGGGCAGGTCGGCAAAAGCGTGCTGATCGACCATTTCGGCTGGTTCGGCACCACCCGCAAGAAGGTCAATGGCGAGCGCTGGCTGGCCTTGCTGTTGATTGTCGCTGCACTCGTTCTGATCGCTCGGGGTTGAAGATGAATCTGATTGTGCTGTTGGGAGTGGTGGTGGCCGCCGGTGCGGTGTTGAGCGTGCAGGCAGCCATCAATGGGCGCCTGGGCGAGACGGTCGGCGTATTGCGCAGCAGCCTGCTGACCTTCGTGGTGGGCGCGGTGGTTACAGGATTGTTGATCCTGTTTTTCGAACCTGCCCATGCCGTGAGTCTGCTGAATGTGCCGAAATGGCAACTCTGCGGCGCGCTGTTCGGCGTGATCTACATGATGGTCATGGTGGGCGCGGTGCCCAGGGTTGGTACAGCCGTGGCAACGGTTGCCGTGATCGTCGGGCAACTGGGCATGGGCATGTTGATCGATAACTTCGGATGGCTGGGCAACCCGGCGATCGAGTTGTCCGGCAGCCGGATCCTGGCGATGGTGTTGCTCGCCCTGGCGCTGGTGTTCATGTATCGCAGCAGCACGCGAGGCGCTTGAACTCCGCTGGGGGAGACGACTCCTACATTAGGAAGACGGATCGTACTCGCGAGACCGGACGACCACACCACTGGAGTCAGACTCATGATCGATAGCGAAAGTACCTGCGACTGCCCAAAATGCAACTGCAAGCTGGGAGAGCATCCGATTGCCCGTCACGGCAAGCACTACTGTTGCGACGCGTGCGCCAAGCACCACGAACACGGTGAAGCGTGCTCAAGCAAGGGCTGCAAGTGCGCCCATGGCGGATAGGCGAGTGTTTGAAAAGAGTGGAGCCTATTCGGGCTCCACTTCCAGTTTCAGGCTTTGATCATCGAAGCGCTGGGTACAGCGGATGACGCCATTGAGCCGCCGTCCCTGCACGACCACCAATAGGGTTTTCGCCTGGTCCAGATCCTCCGGCAGTGGGGCGTGCACGCGCAGGGCAAAACGGCTCGGGTCATCCTCGATCTGCTCCAGGCCGACCTGGCATTCCGCGCTTTTGGTGATACGGCCGAACAGCGTGTCCAGGCCGTAGTCGATATGCGCCGTGCTGGTGGATTGCGTAGTGTTCATCTGCCAATCTCCCCAATGAATCCGATCAACTTGCCGGGCGCCATGTGACGTTCTCCACGCCGAATTTTTCCGCCATCGGTTTACTGGTCTTTTGCACTTTTTCCCGGCCAAAACGCGGGATTCGACCCACGCCGGCGTCGCAGCTCGCCCAATGCCAGGCCTCGGCGTTATCCATCTTTTCCTGGCGGATGATGAATGACTTGGGGGCCCCATGAAGGGTGTATTCAATGACGAAAAGTTTTGCGTTGTTCATAAAGCCCGTATTCCTCCCTGTGGTAATAGAGGGATCGCCGCTGTTGCGGAAAATTCAGTCGGATTGTCAGACGGCCGTCATCGGTGGCGAGCGGGCCGGCGGCTGGTTACCATGCGCTGTCCGCCAACCCTCCAGTGATTGCTGATCATGGCCCTTGCCGCACCGCCTGACCTGAGTGATACCGATGTGCCCGTGCAACAGCTGGCGCGTACTTACCCGCGTGGACTGTTCATCGAGCCGCACGAGCATGCCTGGGGCCAGTTGTTGTATGCGATGAGCGGGGTGATGTGGGTCGAGACGCCGCATGAAGCCCTGGTGGTGCCGCCGCAGCGGGCGGTGTGGTTGCCGCCGGGCGTGCCCCACGGGATCCGCGTGGTGTCGGATTTGCAGATGCGCAATATCTACCTGCGCCCGTCATTGGCGGCGACGCTGGACGCTACGGTGCAGGTGATCGAAGTGGGTGGGTTGCTGCGCGAGTTGATCGTCGGCCTCGTGGCGCAAGGCGAGGACGGGCCACCGGAGTATTACGAGGCGTTGGTGGGCCTCGCGCTGCTGGAGCTGCAACGAGCCCGGCGCTCGCAATTGAAGGTGCCTTTGCCGGACGATTCCGACCGACGCCTGATGAATCTGTGCCAGGCCGTCATGGCCGCGCCATCGCTGGACATCCCTTTCGAGCAACACGCCGAGAATGCCGGGGCGAGCGTGCGCACCCTGGCGCGACTGTTCAAGGAGGGCCTGGGCATGGGCTTCGCCGAATGGCGGCGTCAGGTGCAATTGGCGATGGCGGCGGCCGAGCTGATCCAGGGCGTGGCTGTCAGCCGCATTGCCCGGGAGCTGGGTTATTCGCCGAGCAGCTTCAGCGACATGTTCCGCCGCGAATTGGGGATGGCGCCTTCGCAGTTTGCCCTCAATCCCCACGCCTCAACCCTGTAGGAGCGAGCACGCTCGCGATGGGCGTCAACGATGACGCTGTCAACCTGACACCCCGCGGTGACTGAGCCACCATCGCGAGCAAGCTCGCTCCTACAGGGGGCGGTGTGTCCGGGGTGGTTTTGTCCGAAATTCAGAAGCACCTGTCCGATGCCATTCGCCGCTTCTCCCTAGACTCTGCGCATACCTCACATCCTGCGGAGTCTGTCATGAGTTACCTCGTTTCGCTGGCCATCGGCCTGGGCGTCGGCCTGATCTATGGCGCGCTGGATTTTCGTTCCCCCGCGCCGCCAGCCATCGCGTTGATCGGCCTGCTGGGCATGCTGGCCGGCGAAAAGTTGTGGCCGATGGGCCGGCAACTGGTCGCTGGCTGGATCTCCTGAATTTCCTTCCTCCTGTTTAATGGACACGTTCATGAAAGCATTGCAGTTCGATAAAACCGGTGACCTCTCGGCCCTGCGCCTGGCCGAAGTCCCCACGCCTGTTTGCGGCGCCGATGAAGTGCTGGTACAGATCAAGGCTGCGGGCCTCAACCCCAGTGATGTGAAGAACGTACTGGGGCGTTTCCCTTACACAACGCTGCCGCGCATTCCCGGCCGTGATTTTGCCGGCATCGTGGTGCAGGGCCCGCAGGCGTTGGTCGGTCAGGAAGTATGGGGCACCGGCCGTGAACTGGGCTTTTTCGCTGACGGCGCCCATGCGCAATTCGTCAAACTGCCGGCCAACGGCGTTGCGCTCAAACCCTCGCACCTGAGTTTCGCCCAGGCCGCCAGCCTCGGCGTGCCTTACACCACCGCCTGGGATGCTCTGGAGCGCAGCCTGGTAAAGGCGGACACCCGGTTGCTGGTGATCGGTGGCGGAGCGGTTGCCACAGCGGCGCTGGCCCTGGCGAAAGTGCGTGGCGCGAAACTGCTGGCCGCGGCGCGCCGACCGGAGCAGGTCAAGGCCTTGCAGGAACAAGGTTATCAAACGCTGCAACTTGCACAGCCAGAGGCGCTCGGCGCCCAGGTTAATGAGGTGTTCAGCGGCGGCGCCGAGGTGATCTTCGACACCACCGGCTTCTGGCTGCCGGCTTCCGTCCCGGCATTGGCTACCTTCGGCCGAATCGCCATCATCGCCGCACCGGTGGATGGCATGGTGCAAATGCCGGCGCTGGCGCTGTACCGCAAGGGCGGTTCCGTGGTGGGTATCAACTCGTTGCTCTACGGCGTGCAGGCCTGTGCGGCGATGCTCGATCAGTTCGGCACGTTCTTCGATGAGGGACTGTTGCCGCTGCCCCAGGGGTTGGTGGAAGCGCCGTTGGCCGAAGGGCTCGCGCGCTATGCCGAGGTCAATCAGGGCAGCAGTGACAAGGTCATCCTGGTGCCCTGATCAATCATGTCCCTTGCAGGAAAGGGCTCGCCAGCGATGGGGCCCGATCCGCACCCGATACCTCAAGTCGGACAAGTTCGCTGTCCATTATCCAACCCCTGTTTGTAGCTATGACTCTGCAAGCTGGCTTTACCGTTATGCCAGGTCAGGGTCAGCACATACAGCGAGTCGAAGTCGCCGGATTCCCAGTCATCGGTGATGTTCTGCTTTTTGCCCACGGCCTTGCCCGCGACCTTGTTGATCAGTTCGGGCAGGTAACCATGGGACCAGGCCGTGTAGATCACCGAGTTGTGGTACTTGTTGCTCAGCAGTTCGTTGGCCAGGTCATTGGTGTCGTTGGCGGAATAATCGATGTTCACCGGCAGGCCGAGCTTGATTGCGCTGGGGCTGATGGTCATCAGGGGACGGATGTAGCTGTAGGAATTGTCCAGTTCGCCTTCCTCGACATTGCGCGTCGGGTTCGCGGCAAATACGTAATTGGCCTTGCCGAATTTTTCGGGCAGCAGCGTCGCCAGGTCGATGGCCCGGTTCAGGCCCTGGCAGTTGAGCTGGCCGAGGCCACCCTCGGGTTTTTCGGCGTGGCGCAGGAACACCAGCGTCTGGGTGCCGTTCTTCGGTTGAGCGCGGCTTTCGCTGGATTCCAGCGACAGGAACAGCCCACTGACTGCCAGCAGGGAGGGTAGCAAGAGCCAGGCACGAGGCTTGAGGCATTGCAGGTATTTGATCGGGTTCATCATGGAATGAGTGATTCTTCAGCGCATTCGGTTAAGGCTGACAAACCTTTGCACCCGCGCTCCCGGCGTCAGGTGGTTTCCATGTCGTGCAACTGGTCCGTTTCCAAAAAAAGGTAAGACTCAGAGTCCACTGACGCTCATTTGGTTCGATGCCGGTTGCGTGCGCAGCAATGTACCGACAACCTCAAACGTCTTGCTGCAGAGGTTATCGACAGGATGTTGCGAAATTGTGGACACGGTACTCGGGGCAGGGGCTGATGAAACCTGCATTGTGCTGATCTTGCCTATCAGCATTATTGATGCGTCAAATGGCGCGGTTGCCACTATGATCGTCCCTCTCAATCTTTTCGTGGATCCCCGTGATGACTGATCTGTCTGCGTTCCCCATCACCCGCAAGTGGCCGGCCCAATACCCTGAGTGGATTCAGCTCTACTCGCTGCCAACCCCCAATGGCGTCAAGGTGTCGATCATGCTCGAGGAGATCGGCTTGCCTTACGAGCCGCATCGCGTGGGTTTCGAGAGCAACGATCAGTTTTCTCCCGAGTTTCTTTCGCTGAGCCCCAATAACAAGATCCCTGCGATCCTCGACCCCCACGGCCCGGGCGAAAAACCGCTGGCGCTGTTCGAGTCCGGGGCGATCCTCATCTACCTCGCCGACAAAAGCGGGCAACTGCTGCCCCAGGATGCCGCCGCGCGTTACGAAACGATCCAGTGGCTGATGTTCCAGATGGGGGGCATTGGCCCGATGTTCGGCCAGCTCGGTTTCTTCAACAAGTTTGCCGGCAAGGACTACGAAGACAAGCGTCCACGTGACCGCTACGTCGAAGAAAGCAAACGCCTGCTCAAAGTCCTCGACACCCGTCTGCAAGGGCGCGACTGGATCATGGGTGAGCGCTACACCATCGCCGACATCGCCATCTTCCCGTGGGTGCGCAATCTGCTCGGGTTTTATGAAGCCGGCGAGCTGGTGGGCATTCACAACTTCCCCAACGTGACCCGGGTGCTCGAGCGCTTCCTGGCACGGCCAGCGGTGGTACGCGGGCTGGAGATCCCTAAACCGGTTTCCTGACCGCCCCCGAGATCACTGCAATTGCCTGTGGGAGCGGGCTTGCCCGCGATTGCGGTGTGCCAGGCAACATGGATGTTCGATGTGCCACAGTCATCGCGAGCAAGCCCGCTCCCACAAAGAGCCATTCCATACCATGGCTAACGTGGATTATTGCCAAAGCAGTAACGGTTTTTCCTCCTGACGGGTTTGTACCACCGGGTGCCACAGGCATAAGCTTTTGCCCCCTACGACTTTCGTCTTGTCCTCAGGAAGGTTCATGTCCAGCCAGTTCCCCGAAGCACGTCCACGCCGTCTGCGTCGCAATGCGAGCCTGCGCAGCCTGTTCCAGGAAACCGCGTTCAGCCTCAATGACCTGGTGTTGCCGATTTTCGTTGAAGAAGAGATCGACGACTTCGTGCCAATCAAGAGCATGCCCGGTGTGATGCGCATTCCGGAATCAAAACTGGCCGGCGAGATCGAGCGTTATGCCCGGGCCGGGATCAAGTCGGTGATGACCTTCGGCGTATCCCATCATCTGGACAGCAACGGCAGCGACACCTGGAGCGAGAACGGACTGGTGTCGCGCATGTCGCGCATTGCCAAGGACGCGGTGCCGGAGATGATCGTCATGTCCGACACCTGCTTTTGTGAATACACCGATCACGGGCATTGCGGCGTGATGCATAACCATGAGGTGGACAACGACCAGACCCTGGTCAACCTCGGCAAACAAGCCGTGGCCGCCGCGCGTGCGGGGGCGGATGTGATTGCCCCGTCGGCCGCCATGGACGGCCAAGTGCAGGCGATCCGCCGGGCCCTGGACGCCGCCGGTTTTACCCAGACCGCGATCATGGCTTACTCGACCAAATTCGCCTCGGCGCTCTACGGCCCGTTTCGTGAAGCCGGTGGCAGCGCCCTCAAGGGTGACCGCAAAAGCTACCAGATGAACCCGATGAACCGCCGCGAAGCTCTGCGTGAATCGCTGCTGGACGAGCAGGAAGGCGCCGACGCACTGATGGTCAAACCGGCCGGCGCCTACCTGGACATCATCCGCGACATCCGCGAGGCGTCGAATCTGCCGCTGTCGGCGTATCAGGTCAGCGGCGAGTACGCGATGATCAAGTTCGGCGCCCAGGCCGGGGCCATCGACGAAGATCGCGTGGTGCGCGAAAGCCTTGGCGCGATCAAGCGGGCAGGGGCGGACCTGATCTTCACTTACTTCGCGATGGACCTGGCGTTGGCGGGGATCTGAAACACACACGCATTCCTCCCTGTGGGAGCGGGGAATGCAGGGTGTCAGTGATCTGCAAAATAGGGGCGGATCCCGTGCTGCCGAAAGTATCGTTCGATGACTTTCGGGTCCGAACAGGTCTCGGCAATCGCCACATAGGTGTCCGGGCGCAGCAGGTAAAAGCCATTGCGCCCAAGCCCCGCCGCATCAAACGCCGGCCGCCAATCGAACACGTGCAAGGGCACATGGTGTTCGTTGCACCAGGCGATCATTTCGTCGCTGGTGTCGCCATACACATGCACCTGCCAGTTCAGACACTTCAGCGCTTCATAGTTATCTCCTTCACCGTCATGCGCCCAGGGCAACCGGTCGCCGCCGTGCACCTGTCCGGCGATGCCGGTGCTCAAGGGCATGCCGCGATAATTCACGGTGATCTGTGACACGGTCCGAAACAGGAACTCGCGGGAGGCAGCGAAAGAGGCCGCTTTGGGCAGCAGAAACGGCGCCAGGCGCGTGCGCAGCAGATCGGCCATACGCCCTTCGGCGGTGACGAAGCTGAACACCCGGTCGGTGGTGGCGACCAGTTTGCGTGCGAACGCGATGCGCTCGGTTTCGTAGGTGTCGAGCAGCGCTGGCGTGGCGCTGCCATTGAGGACGGCAGCCAGTTTCCACGCCAGGTTAATGGCATCGCCAATCCCGGTGTTCATGCCCTGGCCGCCCGCCGGACTGTGTACATGGGCAGCGTCGCCGAGCAGAAAGGCGCGGCCGCGACGAAAGTGCTCAGCCACGCGATGGTGAACGCGATAGGTGGAAAACCAGTTGACCCGTTCGATCTGCACTTTCAAATGTTCGATGGCCCGGCTGCTGACGTCCTCGAACTGCAGGGTGTCGGCGTGTTCGGCGCGGTCATCGCGTACTGTGCCGATCAGCCGCGCGCGACCTTCGCCGGCCAAGGGGAACACCGCGAGAAAGTCCGCTTCATCCAGGTCCAGGTGCAACTCGCCATTGAGGGCCGGTCCTTTGGCCTGCACATCGGCCACGTAGAAGATCTGTTGGTAAGTACCCCCGGGAAACCCGGTGTCCAGGGTCTTGCGCACAATCGAACGGGCGCCGTCACAACCGGCGAGATAGCATGCCTGGCAGATTTCCTCCTGACCGTCGGCCAGGCGCAGGCGGGCGGTCAGGGTGTCGCCGGTTTCCTCGAAATGCTCAAGCGAGGTATTGCGCTCGACGTGCACACCGAACGTCTCCAGGCGCTCGATCAGCAGCTTCTCGTGCTCGTCCTGGGGGAAAATCTCGAGGAAGGCATAGGGCGTCAGTCCTTCACCCACCGTACTCAACGGCAGGCGTGTGACCGGTTCGCCCCTGACCCAGAAGTTGGCCGCCGCCACGCGATGGCCGCCTTTGATCACCGCGTGGCTCAGGTCCAGTTGCCGGTACAGCTCCAGCGTTCGCGCCTGCACGGCCAGTGCCCGCGATGTGGTGCCAGGGGTGAAAGTCCTGTCAATGATCCTTACGCGAATCTTCAACTTGCTGAGCCACAGCGCGAGCACCAGCCCGGTGGGGCCGGCGCCGACGACCAGCACGTCGCAGCGGTTCATACCTGGGTCCCTCGTTTTCACGCCCCTGTCTCCATTAAAGCGCACGGTGGGCTGTTTTTCCCGGGCCGTGAACGCCGGTCACCACTTGCAGTCATAGCTTGCGCCATGCCATTGATCGTATGGTGAGCAAGGTTCAACGCATTGGATGGAGCCGCATGCAAGTCTATCGAGTGATCCTGAGTAGCATCGCGCTGCTGGTGCTGGCCGGTTGCGGCACGCAGCGTCCCCAGCAGACGGCGCCCCGGCCGCCTGCCGAAGTCAGGGCAGAGATCGTGCGCCTGCTGCCGGCCAAAACCGTGGATCGCCAGGGTTGGGCCACGGACATCTACGCCGCGTTCGCCGCCCAGGGCATCGAGACCTCAACGCAAAACCTGTGTTCGGTGCTCGCGGTCACCGAGCAGGAATCCACCTTCCAGGTGGACCCGCCCGTGCCGGGCCTGGGCAAGATCGCCCGGGACGAGATCGACCGTCGCGCCGCCAAGGCCCACGTGCCTGGCCTTTTGGTGAGTGCTGCGTTGCAAGTGCGCTCCAGCAACGGCAAAAGCTACAGCGACCGATTGAGTAGCGCGCGCAGCGAAAAAGAGTTGAGTGCGATTTTCGATGATTTCATTGGCATGGTGCCCATGGGGCGCACGCTGTTCGGCAGCTTCAACCCGGTGCACACCGGCGGGCCGATGCAGGTCAGCATCGAGTTTGCCGAACAGCAGGCCCGCAATTATCCGTACCCGGTGGACGGCACCATTCGCCGTGAAGTGTTCAGCCGTCGCGGCGGCATGTACTTTGGCATCGCCCACTTGCTCGGTTATCCGGTGAACTACACCCAGCCGCTGTACCGCTTTGCCGATTTCAACGCCGGCTGGTACGCGAGCCGCAACGCGGCCTTTCAGAATGCGTTGAGTCGCGCTTCGGGCATCCCCCTGGCGCTGGATGGCGACCTGGTGCGCTACGGCTCGATCATGCCCGGCAGCACCGAACTGGCCGCACGAAGCCTGGGTAAACGCCTGGGTATGCGCAACCCGGTCATCAGGGATCAACTGGAGAAGGGCAAGAGCCTGGATTTTGAAGAGACGGAGCTGTATCAGCGGGTGTTCGACCTGGCGGAAAAGGCCGACGGTCGTCAGTTACCCCGGGCGGTGTTGCCGGGCATCGTACTGCAAAGCCCGAAAATCACCCGCAAACTCACCACGGCGTGGTTCGCCAAGCGGGTTGATGAGCGGTATCAGCGATGCATGAAACAAGCGGGCAAATGATTACGCGGTGGGATACGGGTGGGTCAAATCACCTTCACCGCACGCCCAATGGCCTGGATCGGCCCTGTCGGTTTGCCAATCGGCGAGCCCGTGCGGTTTTCCAGGGTTAGCTCGAACAACTGGTTTGCCTCCAGCGGCGGCAGTTTGTCCAGCGGCACCGACAGGGTTTGCCCCGGTTTCACCAGGCCCAGGGACACTGGCCCTTGCCAACCCTCGCCCTTGGTCCAGAACTCCAGCGCCTTGTCCTCTGGAACCTGCGCAACCCCCAACGGAATCAGCTGGATCTCCCTGGGATTGCTGGCCTGGATCACCCAGCCGGGGGCGTTGTCCTGCGGCGCGACCAACACCACCAGATAGGTCGGTTTGACCGTGGTTTGCGTCAGCAGCAACGCGCCGAGTACGAGTGTTGCTGCCAGCCCGGCCCCCGCGAGACCTCGCCATAGCGCCAGCCGATCCCACCAGGAGGACGCTGGGGACGCGACCGGTTTCACGTTCGACGCGTTGAGGCTGCGTTCGATGCGGTGCCACAGATGGGGCGATGGTGTTTCGGGTTCGGCAAGATCAGTCAGGCCCAGCAAACGACGCTCCCAACCATCGACCGCCGTGCGCAATCGGGTTTCGTCGCGCAGGCGTCGCCGGACCTCGGTGCGCTGCTCTGCCGAAAGTGTACCCAGTACGTATTCACTGGCGAGCTCGTCAAGTTCCTCGGGGGTTTCATCCACAGGTCGGGTGGTCATCCCATGCACTCCCGCAAGGCCATCAGGCTGCGTTTGATCCAGGCTTTGACGGTGCCCAGCGGTGTGCCGAGCTTGTGTGAAATCTGCGCATGGGAATAACCGTCGACGTAGGCGTGCAGGATGCATGTGCGCCGTGCCGGTTCCAGCTGTTCCAGGCACAGATGAATGCGCGATGAGTGGACTTCGGCATCGACTATTTCAACGCTGGGGTGCGTGTCGATATCGCCCTGGATTTCACGCGGGTTGTCGCGGATGAAATTGAGCGCCAGATGTCGCGTCACGCTGAACATCCAGCCTCTTGCTGTCCCGCGCGACGGGTCGAAACGCGCGGCGCCGGCCCAGATCTTCAGGAACGCATCATGCACGATGTCCTCGGCCAGCGCCGTGTCGTGCACCAGCCTGCGGGCCACGCCGAGCAAACGCGGGCTTTCCTGCACATACAAGGCCCGCAGGGCCTGGCGCTCGCCCCGGGCACAGGCGGCGAGGTGGGCTTCGTAGTCGAAAATAGGTTCGGGCAATGACAATGTGCTCAACCGTCAAAATAAATCCGGATGCCATGAATCTAGCAGAGGACCCTGTAGGAGCGAGCATGTCGAACCGTCGCGATGGTCGTCAACGATAACGCTGGCTGTCTGATTGCCCGCGGTGTCTGGACTACCATCGCGAGCGAGCTCGCTCCTACAGAAAGCGCTTTCAGCTCGCCGACCAGAAAATATAATCCGCCTGGTACTTCACCACTTCCTGCTTGCCCTTGTTGGCGGCCGTGCATTCGGCGCTGGGTGGGACGCCACCCTTGAGCGCCACGCGCTGGATGTAGCTGACGCCGCTCATCGCGCCTTTTCCTTCGGCGGGGTTGGCCTTGACCAGTTGATAGGGAAGGTTGCCGGAGCTGGATGGCGCGACGGCCAACTGGGTGCCGGTGACCTTCGAGCCATCCTGCGCTTGCCAGGTGGCGGGTGGGCCGAAGTAGGTGCCGACCTGTTTGCCGCTGCGATCATTGAGGACTGCCTTGGGGCCGACGAAGAACCATTCTGTTTGCCCGACGGCATTGGCCTTGTCGCGGCATTCGTAGGTGATTTCACCCACGCCGGTAGTTTCCATTGCCACTTTGTGGCCGTCCGGCACCTTGATGCTGTCAGGTAGAGCGCTTTGTGCGAACGCCGCAGGCGTGGCAAGGAGCAAACCGGCAAGGCATATCAGCTGTTTGGGATTCATGAAATTCTCTCCGTCATGAGTGATTCGCTATGCAGTCATTGGGGCTGCTACAGGTACTACCCGTCGGAAAGGGTTTTGGATGCAGGACAAAAAAAAGAATTTTCACGGCACGGCCGTAGTCAGCTGCTACAAAGAGAACACCAAAAGGGAGGTGTTTATGTACCAACTCTACGGACACAAGAACTCGGGTGCCGCTGCCATCGAGGCCGCCCTGGAGCTGTGCGAGGTGGCTTATCGGTTCATCGACGTCGAGCTGTCCATGGAGGCAGCCCTGGAACTGCAGAAGCTCAACCCGCTCAAGCAGATTCCGACCCTGCAATTGCCCGACGGCAGCATTCTCACCGAGAGCGCGGCCATCCTGATCCATTTGGGGTTGAGCTTTCCCGAGTCGAGCCTGCTGCCCAAAGTGACTGCTGAACGCGACCAAGCGCTGCGGGGCCTGGTGTTCATCGTCAGTAATTGCTACCCGGCCATCGGCATCATCGATTACCCGGAGCGCTGGTTGATTGCGTCGGATCACTCCAGCCGGGAAAACCTCGTGGCCGGTGCGCGTCAACGCCTGCACTGGTGCTGGGAGGTGTTCGCCGACCAGTTTTCCGGTGAGTTGTACCTGGGGGAGGAGACGCCCGGTGCGTTGGACGTCCTGGCCGCGGTCGTCACACGGTGGGCCGGGACGCGAGAACATCTGCGCGCCGCCCGGCCGGGCTTTCATGCCTGGCTTGAGCGGATCGACCGACACCCGACGCTGGCGCCGGTGTTTGCGCGGCATTGGAGTTGACCGTGCCCTTGTAGGAGCGAGCTTGCTCGCGATAGCGGTGTGTCAGCCAAACATTTTCCAACTGAAACACCGCCATCGCGACGGTTCGACGCCTCGACATGCTCGCTCCTACGGGGGGACGAGGGAGAGTTACTCCCCGCGAATGTACTGCTCCAACTGCTTGATCAGGTCAGCCTGTTCGGCGATGGCTTCCTTGACCAGGTCGCCGATCGACAGCAGGCCGATCAGCTTGCCGTTTTCCACCACGGGCAAGTGGCGCAGGCGCTTGTCGGACATGATGCCAAGACACGTGTCTACGGTTTGTTTGGTGTCCACTGTGATGACGGGCGAGACCATGATGTCGCGCACCGGCGTGCCCACCGACGAGCGGCCATGCAACACCAGTTTGCGCGCGTAGTCGCGCTCGCTGATGATGCCCAGTACTTCTTCGTTTTCCACCACCAGCAAGGCTCCGACGTTTTTCTCGGCCATCTTCATCAGGGCTTCGAGCACCATGTGGTCCGGCTTGATCTGGTGAACTTCCTGGTTTTTCTGATCTTTCAACTTGAGCAGTTGGGCGACGGTTTTCATGATGGCTGTCCAGGGGATTGGCGTTGTTCCTGAAGAATCGTAGACCCGAGCCCTGAGAGCAAGACGTAAAGCGGCAGATAACGCGCAAAAAACGTCATCCGACGGTTTTTTTCGTAGAATTGCCCACGGAAATCAAATCTGAGGTTGCAGCGGTGGATTTACAGCGGGGCTTCGTCCTGACCCGACATTGGCGCGATACCCCGACCGGCACCGAAGTCGAATTCTGGCTGGCGACCGACGACGGGCCCCGGCGCATTCGGCTGCCTCATCAGCCGTCGGTGGCGTTTATCGCGGCCGAGCAGCGTGAACAGGTGGAGCGGGTGCTGCACGACGAAAAAAACGTCAAGCTCAAACCCCTGGCCCTGCTGGATTTCGACCACCGCCCAGTCCTCGGCCTCTACTGCCAGCAGCACGCGCAACTGATGCGCCTGGAAACCACGCTGCGCAAGTCCGGCGTCGAGATGTTCGAGGGCGATGTGCGTCCGCCCGAACGCTACATGATGGAGCGGTTCATCACCGCGCCCGTCATCTTCGGTGGCACTCCCGATGCCGACGGCCTGCTGCTCGATGCGCAGATGAAGCCCGACCCCGATTACCGCCCAAACCTGCGGCTGGTGTCACTGGACATCGAGACCACCGCGCAAGGCGAGCTGTACTCCATCGCCCTGGAAGGCTGCGGCGAACGGCAGGTGTACATGCTCGGCCCGCCCAATGGCGACGACAGTGGGGTGGATTTCCAGCTCGAGTACTGCGATTCGCGCGCCGCCTTGTTGAAAAAGCTCAATGAATGGTTTGCCCGCCACGACCCGGACGCCATCATCGGTTGGAATGTCGTGCAGTTCGACCTGCGCGTGCTGCACGAACACGCTCGACGGCTGGCAGTGCCTTTGAGGCTGGGGCGTGGCGGCGAAGAGATGCAGTGGCGCGAACATGGCAGCCGCAACCATTACTTCGCCTCGGCCGCCGGGAGGCTGATCATCGATGGCATCGAATCCCTGCGCTCGGCCACCTGGAGCTTCCCTTCGTTCAGCCTGGAAAACGTCGCGCAAACGTTGCTCGGCGAAGGCAAGGCGATCAGCACGCCGTACCAGCGCATGGACGAAATCAACCGCATGTTCGCCGAGGACAAGCCGGCCCTGGCCACCTACAACCTCAAGGACTGCGAACTGGTCACGCGGATTTTCGCCAAGACCCAGTTGCTCACGTTTCTCCTGGAGCGGGCCAGTGTCACCGGCCTGCCAGCGGATCGCAGCGGCGGCTCGGTGGCGGCGTTCACGCACCTTTACATGCCGCTGATGCACCGCCAGGGTTTCGTCGCGCCGAATGTGGGCAGCAAGCCGGCGCAGGCCAGCCCCGGCGGATTTGTCATGGACTCGCAACCGGGCCTGTACGAGTCCGTGCTGGTGCTCGACTACAAAAGCCTGTATCCGTCGATCATTCGTACCTTTCTCATCGACCCCGTGGGGTTGATCGAAGGTTTGCGCCACCCGGAAGACAGTGCATCGGTGCCAGGTTTTCGCGGTGCACGTTTCTCGAGGACCCGGCATTGCCTGCCGGCCATCGTCGCGCGGGTCGCCGAGGGCCGCGAAACCGCCAAGCGCGAGCACAACGCGCCGCTGTCCCAGGCACTCAAGATCATCATGAATGCCTTCTACGGCGTGCTCGGCTCAAGCGGCTGCCGCTTTTTCGATACGCGGCTGGCCTCGTCGATCACCCTGCGGGGCCACGAAATCATGTTGCGCACGCGGCAATTGATCGAAGCCCAGGGCCATACCGTGATCTACGGCGACACCGATTCGACGTTCGTCTGGCTGCGCCGTGCCCACGGCCAGCAGGAAGCGGCGCAGATCGGCCAGGCTCTGGTCGATCACGTCAACCAGTGGTGGCGCGAGCACGTGCAGCAGGAGTACGGGTTGCAAAGCGCGCTGGAATTGCAGTTCGAAACCCACTACAAGCGCTTTTTGATGCCGACCATCCGCGGGGCCGAGGAGGGCAGCAAAAAACGCTATGCCGGGCTGGTGACGCGCGCCGATGGCAGCGACGAAATGGTCTACAAGGGGCTGGAAAGCGTGCGCACCGACTGGTCGCTCCTGGCCCGCCAGTTTCAGCAGGAGCTTTATTCGCTGATCTTTCACCACAAGCCCTATCAGGACTACGTGCGTGAGTACGTGCGCAAGACCCTGTCGGGCGAGTTCGATGATCGGCTCGTCTACCGCAAGCGTCTGCGTCGCACTCTCGACGATTACGAACGCAACGTACCGCCGCATGTTCGCGCGGCGCGCATTGCCGACGAATACAATGATCAGCAAGGCCGCCCGCGCCAGTACCAGAACGGTGGCTGGATCAGCTACGTGATCAGCGTCGCAGGGCCCGAGCCGCTGGAAGTGCGCAGCACGCCCATCGACTACGACCACTACGTCACACGTCAGCTGCAGCCAGTGGCCGATGCGATCCTGCCGTTTGTCGACGACGATTTCTCAACCCTGATTGGGGGGCAACTGGGCCTGTTTTGAATCCAGCAGGCTCAGCGTCCATCCGTCCGGGATGCCGTGGAAGTTTCGCTCCAGCGCTTGATGGTACAGGCTTCCCGGCGGGGCAAACTGGGCGAACAGGGTCATGGAAGAATGGAATTTCAGGTTATCCGGATGACCAAATACCTGGGCAATCGAGCGTTGCGGGATATCCAGCACCAGTTGCGTGCACGTGCGCAGGCGTGGGCCCAGCAGGTCATGTTGCAGGTAGGCCGACGCTTCTGCGCCGGAGCGAATGGCAAAGCGCCGGGACATTTCACTGTCTCCCAGCCCCGAGAGTTGCGGAAAGACGAACCACATCCAGTGACTGCGCTTGAGGCCGGCGCCGAGTTCGTTTTTTACGCGCTCGATCACCGGGTCCTGCGCCAGGACAAAGCGCTGCAGGTTGAAGGCGTCGAGCTGATCGGTGCTTCTCATCCGAAGCCCTCCGACAGAACCGCGATGGCTCAGACCATGGCCAGTCGCTGTTTGCGTTGTGGCGCGCGAAACGCGTGGTCCAGCGCCTCGAGATCCCCGGCTTCAAGTTGCAATTGCGCGGCTTGTGCGTTCAGGCGCACGTGTTCAGGGCGAACCGCCTTGGGGATGGCAATCACGCCATCGTGTCGCACAATCCACGCCAGCGCTACCTGTGCGGGGGTGGCGGCATGACGAGCGGCCACCTGCTTGAGCGTCGGATGGGCGAGCATTTGGCCGCCCTGGCCGATCGGGCAGTACGCCATCAGGGGCAGCCGGTGCTGCTGGCACCAGGGCAGCAAGTCGAATTCGATGCCTCGTTCCTCCAGGTTGTACAGCACCTGGTTGGTGGCACAGGCTGGCGAGGCCAATTGCGCCAAGTCATCGACGTCGAAGTTGGACACGCCCCAGCGGCCGATCTTGCCTTCCTCGCGCAGGCGTTCGAAGGCGTCGACGGTCTCTGCAAGCGGATACTGGCCGCGCCAGTGCAGCAAGTACAGGTCGATGTAATCGGTATTCAAACGGCGCAGGCTGCGCTCGCAGGCCTGGGGAATGCCTTGACGGCTGGCGTTGTGCGGGTAGACCTTGCTGACCAGGAATACCTGATCGCGTCGACCGGCGATCGCTTCGCCGACCACCTCTTCGGCGCCCCCTTCAGCGTACATCTCGGCGGTGTCGATCAGGGTCATGCCCAGCTCGATGCCCTGGCGCAGGGCAGCGACTTCTTCAGCGTGACGGGCGTGATCCTCGCCCATTCGCCAGGTGCCCTGGCCAATGACTGGGACCTGGACGCCAGCCAGTTCGAGAGACCGCATGAATACCTCCGGTGAACAATGGGTTATCCAGTTGGCACCAGAATAGCTCAGCGGTTCCCTTGCCTGTAGTCGCCGGCATGGCGGCGACTACAGGCAAAGGGCTTAGTGGGCAGAGAACTTCAGGACAGTACTCTGGGTGTAGGTCTTGCCTGGATCCAGGCGTGTGGATGGGAAGTTCGGCTGATTGGGGGCGTCAGGATAGTGCTGAGTTTCCAGGGTAAACGCGCTCCAATGGTTGTAGGTCTTGCCTGCCTTGCCCTTGACCGTTCCGTCGAGGAAGTTGCTGGTGTAGAACTGCACGCCAGGTTCGCTGGTGTAGAGCTGCAACTGCCGTCCGGACTGCGGGTCGCTGACTTGCGCGGCGAGTTTGCCTACGTCGCCCTTGCTGTCCAGTACCCAGTTGAAATCAAACCCGCCTTGCTTGGGTTCGGCGAACTTCAGTTGCGGGTGATCAGCCTTGATATGTTTGCCGATGGCGGTGGGCTGGGTGAAATCCATTGGCGTGCCGGCCACCGGTGCCAACTCGCCGGTGGGGATCAGCTTTGCATTCACTGGCGCGTAGTGACTGGCGTGTAACGTCGCCAATTGTTGCAGTATGTCGCCGTTCCCCGCTCCAGCCAGGTTGAAGTAGCTGTGGTTGGTCAGGTTCAGCACCGTGGGTTTATCGGTGGAGGCCTTGTAGTCGATGCGCAGTTCGTTGCGATCATTGAGGCTGTAGGTAACCTCGGTTTTGAGATTGCCGGGGAAGCCCATTTCGCCGTCCGCCGACAGGTACGTCAGCGTGACACCGACGCTGTCCCCGGTTTTTACCGGCTCGGCTTTCCAGACACGCTTGTCGAAACCCAGCGGGCCGCCATGCAGTGAGTTGGAACCGTCGTTTTGCGGCACCTGATAGCGTTTGCCGTCGAGCTCGAAGGCACCGTTGGCCAGGCGATTGCCGAAACGGCCAATGGTGGCGCCGAAGTAAGCCTTGCCGTTCTGATAGCCCTGCACATCGTCGAAGCCGAGCACCACGTCCGCGACTTTGCCGTTCTTGTCCGGCACTTCAAGCGCTTGAAGGGTGGCTCCGTAGGTGATGACGCTGGCCTGCATGCCGTGGCTGTTGCGCAACACATATTGCTCAACGGCCGTACCATCTGCGGTCTTGCCGAATGTTTTCATGTCGCTGGACAGCCCGGCGGCCTGAGTGGGGAGGGTGGCGATCATCATGGACAGTCCAAGGAGGCACAGGGAATAGCGGGATTGAAGCATGGTCAACCTTCCTTTTTGTTGTTTTTGGATAAGTAGTCATACTAGAAGTCGATTTTTAAAACGACTTGCAGGGTTTTATAGCTGGTTTTAAGAGGTTTGCGCTAATAAAGTATGACTATTAAGTTTTGAGTGTCATTGCCAGGATGGTCGGCACTGCACTTTTTCGAAATTCCCGGCTCTATCCTTGGCCAGCCTGCGGCGATCCCCACCGTCGGCCCATGCCCAAGTCCAAGCACCCATGGCTCGAGTTTCACCTTCAACTGTTGTGTCCATCCGCCGTCTTGGCCTGCTGCTCGCCGTGCTGTCGATGCTGTTTACCAGCGGCTGCAGCCATCAGGATGGAAAAGACATCATCAGCCAGTTTCGCGAGGGCCGGCCCCAGGAGTTCCTGCAGACCAGCGTCGACCGCATGGCGACCCTGGCCATGCGCGACAACCTCGACAGCCTCTACCTGCTGATGGGCAAGCTGTACCTGCGCAATCCCCAGGAGTTGAAGAAGTCCGGTTTTCTCGATTCGCGCACGGCGGTTAAACAGGTGCGCATGGCCATCGAGCAGCAACAGCCATTGCCGGCTCTTGGCGGCCGCAAGGACCTGGCGGCGCTGAGTTTCGCCATGAGCCCGGAGTTTCTGGGCGATCGGGTCGGGGCGTTCATCTACGCCATCGGCAGCATGCTGGTGACGGCCCATGGCAACCGGCTGGAGTTCTATATGACCGATTCGATCAACCCGACCTTCGTCAACAACGCCGCGCGCAACATCGAAAAGGCCACCTGGATTCTCAGCCAGCGGCAGACTGCCGACGGCCAGCCCATGTTGTTCTCAAATGAAATCTCGGAGGAGGGCAGCAACCTGAGTTTCGCCACCGAGTTCGGCAAGATGGTCGCCCGCCTGGACCTGATGACCCAGATGCTCGACGAGCGCTATCGCAGGATCGGCTTGAATTACGCACAAAGCTTGCTGTTCCTCAATTTCCTGCCTGTCCAATAAACACCCCACTCCCACAGAGCAAACCAGGCTGATATCAAACAGTGGAATAAAGATAGATCGCATCGATATAAGTGGTTATAAGAAAAATCGCTATCCTGCGGGCCAGATTTTTCCTGCGGTGTGGGCGTGTTGATGGAATTCGGTGATTTCGGCCTGGTCGTGGCAGGTCTGGTAGTGGGCTTCATCGTCGGCATGACCGGCGTCGGGGGTGGTTCGTTGATGACCCCCATCCTGCTGTGGTTCGGCGTCAATCCGGCGACCGCCGTGGGTACTGACCTGCTGTACGCGGCGATTACCAAATCCAGCGGCGTGCTGGTGCACCGCAAGAACAAGAACATCGACTGGGCCATCACCGGCTGGCTGACCCTGGGCAGTGTGCCGGCGGTGGCGCTGACGTTGTGGTTCCTGAGCACCCTGCAAACTTCACCCGATGCGATGAACGCGATCATCAAGCAGGCGTTGGGTTTTGTGCTGTTCGCTACCGCACTGGCGATTTTCTTCAAGAAGCGCTTGCTCGACTTCGCGCACAACCGTGCGGGTGGTCATTACAACCCCAGCGGCAAACGCCTGAACGTGCTGACCGTGGTCACCGGCCTGATCCTCGGCACCATGGTCGCGCTGACCTCCATCGGCGCCGGTGCCTTGGGCACGGTGGCGTTGTTTATCCTCTATCCGCTGCTGCCAACACGCCGCCTGGTGGGGACCGAAATTGCTCACGCCGTGCCGCTGACCCTGGTGGCCGGCCTTGGCCATGCGAGCATGGGCAACATGGACTGGGGAGTGCTGGGCTTTCTGCTGGTCGGCTCACTGCCGGGGATTTACCTGGGCAGCCACCTGACCGGGCGCATTTCCGACGATTGGCTGCGCCCTTGCCTGGCCAGCATGCTGTTGCTGATCGGCTACAAGCTGGCGTTTTAAGCCACCCGCGCGCCACGCCAGATCAGCCACGCGGCCAGCAACTGACTGGCGGCAAAAAAACCGAACAGGCCCAGCGGGCTCCACCGGGCGTCCAGCAGCACGCCCGCGACGGCCGGCGACAGAATCGCGCCAAGACGCCCCAATGCCAGCACCAGGCCCACGCCCTGGGTGCGCACGGACGTGGCAAATGCTTGAGGCGCCAGGATGAACAGCGCGGCGATTGCGCCATACAGCAACAGCCCGGTACTGAAACTGACGACCACCGCCAGGCCCCGCGAGCTCGTTGCCGGCACCATCAACGCCATCAGCCCGGCGTTGAGCAGCACGAACCCCAGCAACAAGCGCCTGCAGCCAAAGCGATGCGCCCCAAGCCCCATCAGCAAGGCACCGAGCATTCCGCCGAGGCCAAGCAACATTCCGCCCGCGGCACCTTCCTTCTGCGAAAAACCGTTCTGCACCAGCAGCGTCGGGGTCCAACTGGTCACGAAGTAAAAGCAGAACATGACGAGGAAAAAAGCCAATGCCAGGGCCAGCGTCTGCCGCCACTGACCCGCCACGAACAACTGCCGATAGGGCATACCGGCCTGGAATGCTGGCAGACACGCTGATGACGGTGGCGGGGGGCGCCCCAACTGGCGCAGCGCCAGGAACTCGGGGGATTCGTGCAGCCACAGTACGCCGGCGAGGGTGGCGGCGAGCGTGAACAGTCCCCCCGTGAGAAAGACATAACGCCAACCCAGGCCTTCATTGAACACATGCGCCAACCCACCACCCAGGCTTACGCCGAGGGCGAACGCCAGCGATTGCAGAGCGATGGCCAGGCCTCGCCGGTGCAGGCTTGCATGCTCGTGGGTCAGTACGTTGGCGCCCACCAGTACCGCGCCCAGGCCGACACCGGTCAGGGTGCGCAGCAGCATCAATGGGTACAGGCCCGGACTCCAAAACGACAGCAGCATGCACAGGCTGCTCAGCGACAGCGCTACCAGCAGCAGGGGGCGACGCCCATGCCGGTCAGCGAAGGGCCCGGCGAGCACTGAACCGCCTGCCATCCCCACCAGACTGGCGCTGAGCAGCAGGCCCAGCTCGATCGCATTCAAACCCCACTGCGCCAACACGCTGGCACCGGTGAACGCCATGGCCATGACGTCAAGGCCATCGACCAGGTTGAACAGCATGCATAGCCCGACCACCGCCCAGCGAGTGGGCGCCATGGTCGTGTCCTTCATACCCTCTGCAAGCGTTGTCACACTCATCCGCCATCCATCGAATCTTATTGTCATGCGAGCAGGCAATGCCTGCCTCCCGCGCTGCTGACGACAACATTCAGGGCCCGTGCTGGCAAGTGATACTTAGGTATCGACCGACACCTACGTGCAATCGTCCCAAGGGGATCAGGGTGGTCTTATCAAGCCTGGCGAGGGCTGGACTGACGCAACAACCGCGGCCTTGAGCCTGCGCGCGTCATTCGATCCGGCAACTCGCGCTGCGCCTGTAGGCCACTTACTCAAAGGAGATTGATCATGCTTGCAGTTTCGTCCGTTCTCACCTGGCACCGATGCCTGGCGTCATCCGCCAGACTCCATGTGCTCGGTCTTGCCCTGCTGGCTGGCAGTAGTGGTGCATGGGCTGCCGCCCCTTCGGCCAGCGCTGCTTCGGAGGCCATTCGTCCGTATCGCATCCATGTCGATGAGTCGCAACTGATTGACCTGCGCAAACGCATCGCCGACACCCGCTGGCCCGACAAGGAGCTCGTCAAGGACGTCAGCCAGGGCGTGCAACTGGACCCGGTGCAAGCGTTGGTGAAGTACTGGGGCACCGATTACGACTGGCGCAAGGCGGAGGCGAAACTCAATGCCTTGCCCGAGTTCATTACCACCATTGACGGCGTCGACATCCAGTTCATTCACGTCCGTTCGCGCAACCCCAATGCCATGCCGCTGATCCTCACCCACGGTTGGCCAGGTTCGCAATTCGAGTTCCTCAAGACCATCGGCCCATTGACCGACCCCGTTGCGTACGGCGGGCGTATTGAAGACTCCTTTGACGTGGTGATCCCGTCGATTCCCGGCCACGGTTTTTCCGGAAAACCCACTGAACTGGGTTGGAACCCTGACCGAGTGGCCAAGGCCTGGGACGTGCTGATGAAGCGCCTGGGCTACAGCCATTACGTGTCCCAGGGCGGCGACCATGGTTCGGTGGTGTCCGATGCGCTGGGCCGCCTCGCGCCGCCGGGATTGCTGGGGATCCACCTCAATATGCCGGCGACCATCCCACCGGAGCTGGTGAAACCGATCTTCGGCGGCGATCCGGCCCCGGCCGGGCTGACCGTGCCGGAGCGTAACGCCTTCAACTCGCTGAGCACCTTCTTCGGGCGCAATGCCGCCTACGGCGCAATGATGGTCACCCGTCCGCAAACCATCGGTTACCTGTTGGCCGATTCACCAGCGGGTACGGCGGCCTGGATGTACGAGAAGTTCGCCGCCTGGACCGACAGCGACGGCAAGCCGGAGCGCGTGCTGAGCCGCGATGAAATGCTTGACGACATCAGCCTGTACTGGCTGACCAACTCCGGCGCGTCGTCCTCTCGTTTCTACTGGGAGAACAACAACAATAACTTCAGTGCCGAGGCGCAGAAGACCGCCTCGATCAAGATACCGGTGGCGATCACCGTGTTCCCTGGCGAGATCTATCGCGCACCCAGAAGCTGGGCGCAGAAAGCTTATCCGACGCTTTTCTACTTCAACGAAGTGAGCAAGGGCGGCCACTTTGCCTCCTGGGAACAGCCACAACTGTTCAGCGAAGAGCTGCGCGCCGCGTTCCGACCGCTGCGCGCCGAGGTCAACAAAACCGTGGCGAAGACGGCTCCTTAATCCATTCCATCACGCGGTGGCCCGGTGGTCACCGCACGGGAGACTCTGCATGAACATCTCGATCGATCCTCAAGCGGTTTCGCGTCATCTGCGTTTTTTCGCCTGCACGGCGCTGGCAGTGGCTTTCCTGCAAGTCGGGGCGTTGGGCATGGCTTCGTCACACGCCAATGCCGCTGCTGTCCCTGCCGGCACCATCGGCACGCTGACACCGGGCGGGCATACGTCTCTGGGGGCACTGAAACATGTCAAAGCCGGCCTGCTGGATGTCGCCTACGCCGAGCTCGGCCCAGCTGACGGGCCCGTGGTGATTCTGTTGCATGGCTGGCCCTACGACATACACAGCTACGCTGACGTGGCGCCTGCCTTGGCCGAGAAGGGCTACCGGGTGTTGGTCCCCTATGCGCGGGGTTATGGCGATACACAATTCCTGTCCGCCAAAACCGTGCGCAATGGCCAGCCCGCCGCGTTGGCCAAGGACGTGATCGATTTCATGGACGCGCTGCACATCAAGCAGGCGGTCTTTGGCGGGTATGACTGGGGCGCGCGCACGGCGGATATCGTCGCCGCCCTGTGGCCGGAGCGGGTGAAGGCATTGGTGGCGGTCAGCGGTTACCTCATCGGCAGCCAGGACGCTGGCAAAGCACCGCTGCCACCGGCGGCCGAGTTGCAGTGGTGGTACCAGTTTTACTTTGCGACCGAGCGCGGCCGTCTGGGCTACGAGAAAAACACCCACGACTTCGCCAAGCTGATCTGGAAACTGGCCTCACCGAAATGGGACTTCGACGACGCGACCTACGATCGCAGCGCCGCCGCCCTGCAAAACCCCGATCACGTCGCCGTCTCCATTTTCAATTACCGCTGGCGTCTGGGCCTGATCAAGGGCGAGGCCCGCTATGACGCGTTGGAGAAAAAACTGGCGCAATCCCCGTCCATCAGCGTGCCCACCATCACCCTGGAAGGCGACGCCAATGGTGCTCCGCATCCACCCGCCGAGGCTTATGCCAAACGCTTCACCGGCCAATACGAGCATCGCCTGATCGACGGCGGCGTCGGCCACAACCTGCCGCAGGAAGCGCCACAGGCCTTCGCCCAGGCGGTGATCGACGCTGATCATCTTTGATCGGCCGCACAGGAGAACCGAGATGAAACTGACTCACATGGCCGTGCTGTCCGCGGCGATTGCCTCGGCGGCACTGGTAGCCACCGGCGTTGCCCTGGGCGACAGCGGTGATGCGTCTCCGATCTACGGCGTGAAGCTGCCCGACGGTTATCGCCAATGGCAGTTCATTGCCCCGGCGCTGGAAGCCCCACCGCTGGATGAGCTGCGCGTGGTGGTCGGCAATGAAAAGGCGATCAAGGCCTACCAGGCTTCGACGCTGCCGTTTCCTGACGGCACGGTGCTGGTCAAGTTGGCCTGGAAACGCGTGCAGTCGCCGGAGTTCGAGCCCGCTGCCATCCCCGGTGCGGCGACCACTGTTCAGGTGATGGTCAAGGACTCGAAGAAATATGCATCCACCGGCGGCTGGGGATTCGGTCGCTTCATCAACGGCAAACCGGCCGATGAGGCCCAGCACCAGACCTGCTTCGCCTGCCATCAGGCGCGTGTACAGAACCACGACTATGTCTTCACCCGATACGCCTTTTGAACCTGAAGGAGTCACCCTATGAAAAAAGTCATGACGGCGCTGGCGATCACCGCCAGCCTGATGGCCTGCGGCAGCGCGTTTGCCCAGCCTGAAAAACCCACGGTAGTACTGGTGCACGGTGCCTTTGCCGATGCGTCGAGCTGGAACGGCGTGGTGAAAATTCTCGAGCAGGATGGTTACACGGTGGTCGCTGCCGCCAACCCGTTGCGCAGCGTGAAAAGCGATGGCGCGTCGGTGTCGGCGTTGCTGTCGAGCATCAAGACACCTGTGGTACTGGTCGGCCATTCCTACGGCGGCAATGTGATCAGCGCGGCGGCGAATGACCATCCGGGCGTCAAGGCGCTGGTCTATGTCAGTGCCTTTGCGCCCGAAACGGGCGAAACCGTTGCCGGTCTGGCGGGCAAATTCCCCGGAAGCACGCTGGGCCCGACCCTGGCCGCGCCGGTTGCCCTGGCCGATGGAGGCAAGGATCTGTACATCCAGCAAGACAAGTTTCACGACCAGTTTGCCGCAGACGTTCCGTCACCGGAGGCGGCTCTGATGGCTGCCACCCAACGTCCGGTCACCGATGCGGCGTTGAACGAGAAGGCGGGTACGCCCGCCTGGAAGAAAGTGCCTTCGTGGTTCATCTACGGCGACCAGGACAAGAACATACCGCCGCAAGCCATGGCGTTCATGGCCAAGCGTGCCGGCGCCAAAGGGGTAGAAGTGGTGAGTGGGGCGTCCCACGTGGTGATGGTTTCCAACCCCGAACCGGTTGCCCGGTTGATTGAAAAGGCCGCCTCCGCTTCCCGGTAATTCGTATCCCTTTCAGAGCAGGTATTGCATATGTCCACCCATCTACAACGTTTCACTGGCAAGACCGCATTAGTGACCGGGGGCTCGCGGGGCATCGGTGCGGCCATCGTCCGCCGTCTGGCCAGGGAAGGCGCAAGGGTCGCCTTCACCTACTCAGCCTCCGATGAGAAGGCCGAGGCATTGGTGCACAGCGTCGAAGGCGAGGGTGGTACCGCCCTCGCCATCAAGGCCAACAGCAAGTTCGCCGACGACATCGAGCACGCGGTCAGCTTCACCGTGCAGAAGTTCGGTGCGTTGAACATTCTGGTGAACAACGCCGGCATCCTCGCGCTGGGCACGGTCGATGACTTCACTGTCGAGGCGCTGGACGAGTTGTACGCGGTGAACGTGCGAGCGGCTTACATTGCTGCCCGGGCCTGTGCCAAGGTCATGCAGCGCGGCGACCGAATCATCACCATCGGCAGCGTGGCCGGCGAACGGAGCGGCTTTCCCGGCTCCAGCGGCTATTGCATGAGCAAGGCCGCGATGATCGGCCTGGTCCGGGGCCTGGCCCAGGACTTCGCCGCGCGGGGTATTACGGTCAACAACATCCAGCCTGGTCCGACGGCGACCGACATGAACCCGGCCGATGCACCGTATCTGGAACACGTCATCAGTCGTGTGCCGCTGGGGCGCCTGGGCCGTGCCGATGAAATTGCCGGTATGGCGGCGTATCTGGCCAGTGACGATGCTTCGTTTGTCACCGGTTCGAGCCTGACGGTCGATGGGGGTTACCTGGCCTGACCGGGCCTGCCCGACGCCGTTGTGCCAGTGCTCAACGGCGTCGGGCGTTTCAGGCCACCGACGCCTGCGGTGACTGCTCCGTCGCCGGTTTGAGCAGCGGCGTGATGCATAGCATTACCAGCAATACTGCAAACAGCATTGTGTAGGCCGGGCCGAAATGGCCGCTGTAGTCCCGCAAGGCGCCAAACAGCAATGGACCCAGCGCTGCCACCAGGTAACCGATGAACAACATGAACACGGTCCACAAGCCCGCCTGCTCAGCATTGCCGGCGTTATCCAACGGCAAGGTCATGGCAAGGGTAAACCCCATACCCAGGCCGACGGCCGCCACTACCACATACAGAATCGGCAAGGACTGTGCGAAGAACGCCATGCCAGCCACGCCCAGTGTCGCCAGTAGCGTCGAGCACGCGAGCAAGCCACGACGATCATGGGCTTTACCGGGAATCAGGCCGGCGCTGACACTGGCGACGGCGAACACGGCGGTGAAGACGCCGAGCAGCGTACCAGGGGACCAGGTCGATATAGCCGCCTCCGCAGAGGCGGGCGCCATCCAGGCGAAAAGGGCGTAGACCACGAACTGTCCGGCGCCGAAGTTCAACGCCACCCACCAGGCTTGCGGGGTGCGCCAGGGCAGGCGAGTGCTCAGGGCAGGGCGTGCGTGAGCGGCGGTGGCGGGTGTGGCGAAGGTCCGGGTCATCCAGATCCAGCTGGCTACGGCGGTCAGGCTCAACACACTCCAGACCCCAGCGCTGACTCGCCAGCTCTGCGCCCATTCGGCAATCGGTGCGCTGAACACTGCCGCGAGGGTGGCACCCACGCTCAGCCCCGCGGCGTAAATACCCATGAACAAAGCGGCGCGGTGGGGGAAGTGAGTCTTGATCCAGCCACCGGTCATGGCCCCGGCAATGGCGATACCGACGCTGGCAGCAAACGTGCTGCCCAGCAGCAAAAAACCATTGGGCGACAGGGCCCGCAGCAGGGTGGCGACGCCGAGCAGCAGCAGGGCCACCACCACGCAGCGGTCGATACCGAAGCGCCGTGTGAGGTTGGGCACCATCAGGGCGAAAACGCCCATGCACACGTCGGGGATGGAGGTGAGCAGGGCGGCCTGGGTGTAGCTCAAGTGGAAGTGCTGCTGGATCAGCAACAGGATCGGCCCCACCGAGATGATCGCGGGGCGCAGTGCGATGGACAGCACCAGCAGGCCGATGACGGCGGCGATGCTGTATTGGGAGTCGCTATGGTTTTGAGTGTTTGCCATGTGGGCGGCCTCGTTGGGATGAACGAAGACAAGGCTATCCATGGCTGGAAGGCGGCATATGCCATCTTTTGTCGCAAAAGTGACAACTGGTGATCGGCCATGTTTTGATGGTTTACGACACACGACTTGGGGCTCTTGGCCAGTGAAACGAGCAGACCGAACCGTTGCCGAGCGAGCAAACTGCGTCCTGCGCAGCGAGGATTACCTGGATTACCAGGACGTGCCACGGCTGATGACTGTGCTGGTGCGCGACCAGGACACCGGTCAGTACAACGAACCGCACAGCCATCGGCACGGGCAATTGCTGTACGCCGCCAGTGGCGTGATGCGGGTGGCGACGCCGACCGGGTTGTGGGTTTTGCCGCCCAGGCGGGCGTTGTGGATTCCACCGCAGGTCGTCCATGACCAGCGCATGCTCAGCCTGGTGCAGATGCGCTCGGTCTACATCGAGCCAGAGGCCGCAGGGCGTTTCGGCGACAGCTGCAAGGTGGTGGAGATCTCGTCGTTGCTGCGCGAGCTGATTCTGGCGCTGGCAGAACAGTCGATCGAATACCCTCAGGAAGGGCGCAATGCTCATGTGGTGGCACTGATTCTCAGTGAGCTCGAGCGTGCGCGGACATTGCCGTTGCAGGTCCCATGGCCTCGGGATCGACGGCTGGTCACTGTGTGCACCGCCATCCTGGAGAATCCCGAACAGGCCCATTCGGTCGATTACTGGGCGGACAGGGTCGGTGCCAGTTCAAGGACATTGATCCGACTTTTCCAGCATGAAACCGGGTTGAATTTCCGCCACTGGGTACAGCAGGTCCGCCTGGCCACCGCCATCGACCGGCTCGACCGGGGCCACCCCATCGGTCACATCGCCCACGCCCTGGGCTACGACAGCCAAAGCGCCTTCAGCGCCATGTTCCGCCGAGTGATGGGCGAATCCCCAAGAGAGTTCATGGCCCGCAGCTGATCGGCAGGAGCGAGCTTGCTCGCGATTGCGCCATGTCAGGCGATACAAGGGCGACTGACCGGACGCCATCGCGAGCAAGCTCGCTACCACAGGGGTTTTGTGTGGCCAGCTTTTGATCAACCCAAGGCTTCAATCGCCTGCGCTACACCTGCGCCATACGCCGGATCGGCCTGGGTGCAGTTGTCGATATGACGCTGCTTGACCTGTGCCGATGCGCCCTGGATGGCGCGGGCGGTATTGTCGAACAGCACCTGTTGCTGGGCCGGACTCATCAGGCGGAACAGGGCTGCGGGCTGGGAGAAATAGTCATCGTCCTCGCGGTGGTTCCAGTGGTCGGCGCTACCGTGCAGCGCCAGTGGCGGCTCGCGAAAGTCCGGTTGTTCAGCCCACTCGCCATAGCTGTTGGGCTCGTAACCAAGCGTGCTGCCGGCATTGGCGTTGATGCGCATCTGCCCGTCGCGGTGGTAGCTGTTCACCGGGCAGCGAGCCGCGTTCACCGGGATCTGGTGATGGTTGACCCCCACTCGGTAACGCTGGGCGTCGCCGTAGGAAAACAACCGCGCCTGCAACATCTTGTCCGGCGAGAAGCTGATGCCCGGCACCACGTTGGCCGGGTTGAACGCCGCCTGTTCAACGTCGGCGAAATAGTTCTCGGGATTGCGGTTGAGCTCCAGTACGCCCACTTCGATCAGCGGGTAGTCGGCATGGGGCCAGACTTTGGTCAGGTCGAACGGATTGATCGGGTAGGTGGCCGCATCCAGCTCGGGCATCACCTGCACGAACAGTTTCCAACGCGGAAAGTCGCCTTTCTCGATGCTGTCATACAGGTCGCGCTGTGCGCTCTCGCGGTCGGCGGCGATCACGGCGCCGGCTTCGGCGTCGGTGAGGTTGGCGATGCCTTGTTCGGTCTTCCAGGTGAATTTGACCCAGGAGCGCTGGTTGTCCGGGCTGATGAAACTGAACGTGTGGCTGCCGAACCCGTGCATGTGCCGGTAGGATTGGGGCAGGCCTCGGTCGCTCATGACGATGGTGACTTGATGCAGGGCTTCGGGCAGCAAGGTCCAGAAATCCCAGTTGTTGTTGGCGCTGCGCATGTTCGTGCGCGGATCACGCTTGACCGCGTGGTTGAGGTCCGGGAATTTCAACGGGTCGCGCAGGAAGAACACTGGCGTGTTGTTGCCCACCAGGTCCCAGTTGCCCTGTTCGGTGTAGAACTTGATGGCAAACCCGCGAATGTCCCGCTCGGCATCGGCCGCGCCACGCTCGCCAGCCACGGTGGAAAACCGTATGAAAATGTCAGTGGTCTTGCCCACCTGGGAAAACAGTTTGGCCTTGGTGTAGCGGGTGATGTCATGGGTCACCGTAAAGGTGCCGTGGGCGCCCGATCCCTTGGCGTGCATGCGTCGCTCGGGAATGACCTCTCGATCAAAGTGCGCGAGCTTTTCCAGCAGCCACACGTCCTGCAACAACATCGGGCCTCTGGGGCCCGCCGTCTGCACATTGTTGTTATCGACTACCGGTGCGCCGGCGGCGGTTGTCAGCTTGTTCATCATCAGCTCCTCACGGTTATGGGGCGGAACCGGACCCCTGGTTCAGGCGGCCCGGTTCGAACGGCTTCGAAGCACTCAGACCAGGGTGATCTGGACGGCAATGTTATTGCGCGACAGCTTCGAGTACGGGCAGGTCTCATGCGCGGCATTCACCAAGGCCAGGGCCGATTCGCGCTCCACACCCGGCACGCTGACGTTCAGGCGCGCTTGCAGGAAGTAGCTGCCCTCGGCGGAGCACAGGTCGACCTGCGCATCGATGGCCACGGGCTGTGGCAGATTGATGCTCATGCGCCGTGCCGCCAGGCGCAGCGCACCTTCGAAGCACGCGGACCAGCCAGCGGCGAACAGTTGCTCCGGGTTGGTGCCGGCACCCGACGAGCCAGGGCTGGAAAGATTGATCTCGAGGCGCCCGTCATTGCTGCGAGCATGACCGTCACGGCCACCGGTGGTGTGGACGTTGGCGGTGTAGAGCACGTTCTCGGGGGCGGTCGGAGCAGGCATGGCGTTTTCCTTTTTATGGATGTTTGATGAAACTTCATCTCACCAAATCCCCCGACGCGCGCTCAATTGCACCTAGGTGTTAGTGCGCCTCGCAGTGGGGGGGCCGCGAACGTGCACACCCGCGTCTAGACTGATGCCGGCATGCGACACCAAGGTATGATTGGCTTTGCCCCGCCAGCAGGGCCATCCTCGCCAAACGGCGACCGCACACACAGGATCGGTATGGACAACCAGAGCATCATCGACGTGCTGCCATGTGTGGCATGGACCGCGCTCGCCGATGGTCGTGTCGATTACGTCAATCAGTACTGGTGCCGCTACACCGGCCGTGACCGCTGTGAGGCCATGGATGCCGGTTGGCAGTTGTCCATCCATCCCGATGATCGCGCGCACGTGTCGCAGGCCTGGCAGACGATCCTGGGAACTGGCGAGCCTCGCGACATCAGCGCGCGCCTGCGCCGCGCCGATGGTGCGTACCGTCGTTTCCTGCTGCGCGTCAGCCCATTGCCGGACGCCGCTGGCGACCTTCACAAATGGTGCGGGATTGGCACCGACATCGAGGATCACTGTGAGGTGGCCCCGCCACCCCTCGCGATCGAGCCCGATCTGCGCACCCTCATCGACAACATTCCTGCGCTGGTTTCGCTGATGGGCCCCAACGGCGAGTTGGAGTACGTGAACAGCCACAACCTCCAATACATGGGCACCACCCTTGAAGCGCTCAAGGGCTGGAGCACCAGCGACATCATCCACCCCGAGGACAAGCCCCATATCCTGCAAAGCTGGACGCACTCGGTCACCACCGGCGAGCCGTTTCGCGCGGAGCAACGTATCCGCCGTGCCGACGGTGCCTACCACTGGTTCGTGGCCAATGGCATACCGATGCGCGACGACTGCGGTCGCATCACCCGCTGGTGGGTCATTACCGTGGACATCGATGAACACAAGCGCGACAAGGCACTGATCGCCCAGGCGCTGGTGGAGATCAGTGCGTCGGAAGCACGGTTTCGCAGCCTGATCAACGCGGTCCCTGGTTTCGTCTGGAGTGCGGCGCCAGATGGCTACGTCAGTTTCCTCAACCAGCGCTGGTGCGATTACACCGGAATCGCGCTGCAGGAGGCGTGCGGCGATGGCTGGACGGCCTCGGTGCACCCGGACGATCAGGACACGTTGGCGTCCTATCGGCGAATACTGGCATCGGAGCAACCCGGCGAATTCGAGGCGCGGCTGCGGCGCGTCGACGGCGTCTTCCGCTGGTTCCTGGTGCGCGCCGTACCGGAGCGCGACGACCGGGGACGAGTGGTGCGCTGGTACGGGGAAAATACTGACATCGAAGATCGCAAGCGCGCCGAGATGCTGCTGGAGGGCGAAAAACATCTGCTCGGCCTGATCGCCGGCGGTACACCGCTCAGGCTCATTCTCGAAGCCCTGTGCGAGCTGGTCGAAGCGAGCATCGACGGCGGTGTGTGCAGCATCGTGCAGATCGATCCCAATGGCTCGTATCGGGTGCCCAAGGCCGTCCCACGCATAGTGCCGGGCGCCGCGCCGAACCTGCCGCCCGACCTGACCATCGCCGCTGACGGGCGTCCGGTGGATGCAGCCGGTTGTCCGGCCGCCCTGGTCGCCATTCGCAACCAGCAGGTGATTTGCCCGGACCTGGCTCGTGAGCAGCGTTGGCCCCGCTGGTGTGCCAGCGTATTGAGTCATGGCCTGCGGACCAATTGGTCGACGCCAGTCACCTCCATCAATGGCACGGTGATCGGCGTGCTCTCGCTGCTGTTCAGAGAGGCGGGCAGGCCCGATGCCACCCAGCAGAATCTGATCGCCCAGTTTACCCACCTCGCCAGCATCGCCATTGACCGCGCGCGCGGCGAAGCGGCGCTGCGCCAGAGTGAGGCGTTCCTGGCCAAGGCGCAGCGTCTGAGTTCCACCGGCACGTTTTCCTGGCACGCCGGTTCGAACGACATCATCTGGTCCGAGGAGACTTACCGCATACTCGACCTGGACCCCGGCATCAGACCCACCTTCGACTTGCTCTACACACGTATCCATCCGGAGGATCTCTCCAGCTACAAGGAGATGATTCGTTGCCAGCGCAAGAAAGGTGGCGACTTCGAACACGAACATCGCCTGCAACTGCTCGACGGTACGGTCAAGCATGTTCACCTGGTGGCCCATGCGATGCCGGATGAAGGCGGTGGCCTGGAGTACATTGCCGCCTTGCAGGATGTCACACAGCGCCGCCATTCCGAGACCGTCCTGGGCGAGGTTCGCTCGGAGCTGGCCCATTTGGCGCGGGTCGCCAGCCTGGGCGCGTTGACCGCGTCCATTGCCCACGAAGTCAATCAGCCGCTGGCCGGGATCATCACCAATGCCAGCACTTGCCTGCGCATGCTCGGCGCCAGTCCGCCAAACGTCGCGGGCGCACTCGAAACGGCTCGCCGCACCATTCGTGACGGCAATCGTGCCGCGGATGTCATCAAGCGTCTGCGGGTGTTGTTTTCCAAAGACAGCATCGCCCTGGAAGACGTTAACCTCAACGAAGCGGCGCGCGAGGTGATCGCCCTGTTACTGGGCGAACTGCAGCGGGGCCGGGTCATCGTCAATCCTGTGTTCGCCGACGGCCTGCCGCTGGTCAAGGGCGATCGCGTGCAGTTGCAACAGGTCATTCTCAACTTGATCCTCAATGCCAAGGAGGCGATGAGCAGCGTTACCGACCGGTCTCGGCACCTGCAGGTCAGCACCGGGGTACAGGATCAGCAGGTGTATCTGGAGGTCAGGGACAACGGCACCGGTTTCGACCCGAAAGACGCCGAGCGCCTGTTCAACGCGTTCTTCACCACCAAACAATCGGGCATGGGCATTGGTTTGTCGGTCAGCCATTCGATTATCGACAGTCATGACGGCCGGTTGTGGGCCTGCGTGAACGATATCGGGCCCGGTGCAATCTTTCGTTTTTCGCTTCCGTACTCGTCTGACCATGATCAGCCGACCGGTAGGGATGACGCCCCCAGGCCGGACGCGGGAAGCGGCCGCGATCACACCAGAGAGGGTTTTTGATGGACAAGCCTTTACTCATATCGGTGGTTGACGACGATGAGTCCGTGCGTGAAGCGTTACCGGATCTGCTCAGGGAATTCGGCTTTGCGGTGCAGGCCTTTTCTTCAGCGCAGGCCTTTCTGGCCTCCGATTACCTCGAACAGACGCGCTGTTTGATTCTGGATGTCGCCATGCCGGGCATGTCCGGCCCCGAACTGCAAAAGCGGCTCACATCGCAGCACTACGCGATTCCGATCATCTTTATCACGGCGCTGGGCGATGTCGGACAGCGCCCGTTTCTGATCAGTCAGGGTGCGGTGGATTGCCTGCTCAAGCCGTTCAGCGAGGCGGAGCTGCTCAAGGCGCTCAGCGCCGCGCTACCGGTCAGCTGAACGTCGATCAACTTTTGAGGAAATGTGTGGTGAACGCCAATCACGAGCCCGCCCCCAAGCCTGCGAACAACACGCCGATCGTGTTTGTGGTCGATGACGATATTTCCGTGCGAGAGTCGCTGGAGCTGCTGATCGGCCAGGCGCAGTGGCGGCCGAAGCTGTTTGAATCAGCGCAGGCATTCCTCGACCATCCGCGTCCATTGGTGCCCAGTTGCCTGGTGCTCGACATCAATCTGCCGGACCTCAATGGGCTGGATTTGCAGAATGCAATTGCAGGCGAGCGACCCGACATGCCGATCATTTTCATCACCGGCTACGGCGATGTGCCGCGCTCGGTGCGGGCAATGAAAGCCGGGGCCGTGGAGTTTTTGACCAAGCCATTCGACGATGAAGTGTTGCTCTCGGCCATCGCCGATGCGCTGCAAAGCAGTCGTGCGGCGCTCGATCGCGAGGGGGACCTGCGCGTATTGCGCGACAACCATGCCACCCTGACGCCCCGCGAGCACGAGGTACTGGACATGGTGGTGGCCGGGCGAATGAACAAGGTCATTGCCTCGGACCTGGGCATCAGCGAGATCACGGTCAAAGCCCATCGTGGCAAGGTCATGCGCAAGATGAAGGCCCGGTCCCTGGCCGATCTGGTGAAAAAAGTCGGGCAGCTTTCACCTCGGTCCGACTGAATCGGCCTGCCGCTCAGCCCGGCAGGCTTTGCCAGAGACGTTCCAGTTGACGCAGGTCGAGGCTATCGTAGCCCTCCGTCATCCGCTCACGACAGGCCGTCAGCAGTTCCCTGGCATCAGCCGGCTTGCCCTGTTCCAGCCAAAGACGCGCGAGGTCCATCGAGGTACGCAGTTCCCATGAGCGGGCGCCTTGCTGGCGACTCAGCGTGATCGATTCATCGAGCAGGTCATGGACGACACCGGGGGTAGCAGGCGCTAGGATCTTGAGAATATTTGCCTTGATCCGCAACAGCTCGGGCAGGGCGTAGGCATCGCCGCTGTGACGGCAGTGGCTGATCGTGGACTCGACCTGACACAAGGCTTTTTCATACTGACCATTCAACACCAGGCCTTCGGTCAGCGACGTTTCGAACGAGGTGGTCAGCAGTTCATAGCGCATGCCTTGCAGGCGGGCCAGGCTTTCCTCGAGCAGGGCCACGGCGTTGCCCGGCTGTCCGGCACGAATCGCAATCGCCCCTTGCACGCCCAGCGTCGCCGCGATGTAGGGCGCCAGGGCATTGGCCTCGGCGATCTTGCTGAAGGTCTCCAGGCCAGCCGAGGCCTTGTCCAGATCGCCGGTCCAGATGTGGATACACAGTGTCCAGACGAGGGCGATGCAATAGGTCACTGAATGGTCCAGCGCCGCAGCCTCGGCCTCGACCTGCTCGGCCCAGCGCCTGGCCTGATCGGGAAAGCCCAGCAACCAGAGGGTGCGCGCGAGTGCCAGCCCGGTGCGGTTGCGGTGGTCGAAACCGTAATGAACGGTGCTGCTGCGTTCGGACGGCAAGCTGTAGCGCAGGGACTTTTCCAGTTCCTTGCGCGCCAGCTGCTGATTGCCGAGCAAGTGGTGGGAGATGCCGGCCAACGAGGCGGCCACGGCAATGGCCTCGGGTTTACCGATCACATGACCGACTGCCACGGCTTGTTCAGCCCAGGCCAGCGATGAAGGGAAGTCGCCGATACGTTCGGAAAAAATCTGCAAGCGACCCAACAAGCGCAGTTGCGACCAGTGATCGCCGAGCGCCTGTGCGATGTCCAGCGCCCTGAGCAATGCCTTGTGCGCCGCGTCGCTGTTGCCACGGGTAAACATCAGCACCAACCCCAGAGCCGCCTGCAACTCCATTTCGGTGGGTGTGCCGAAATAACCCAGCTCCAGCAACTCGGTGGCGCGTGAACACCAGGCGCGGCACTCGACCATCAATGAAAAATGCAGGAACAACGGCGCGCTGGCCGCCGCCAAGGGTAGCGCGAGCCCGGGATCGCCCTGGGGGCCGAAGCTCCATTCCAGCGCGCTCCTGATGTTGCCGAGCTGGCAGGCAAGGCGTGAGCAACTGTCATAGATGTCGCCGGGCGTTGCCCCCAAATGATCGAGCAGTGCAGTGAAATAGGCGGCGTGCCTGAAAGACAGCGCATGGGCCTCGATTTCCCCGCGCACCACGAGTTTTTCCCGGGCATAGGCGCGGGTCATTTCCAGCAGACGATAGGTGGCCAGGGAACTGCCGTGATCGACGGTGACCAGGCCCTTGGCAGCCAGTTCATCCAGCGCCGCTGCGGCAGTGATCGAATCGATTTGTCCGTCCGCGAGAATGTGCGACGCGGCTTCCAGCGAGAACGGTCCGACGAAAATCGCCAAGCGATCAAACACCAACTGTTCCTGGGGGCAGAGCAGGGCGTAGCTCCAGTCGAGCATCGCGCGCAGGGTCTGGTGGCGCGGCAATGCGGTGCGCCGCCCGGACCAACCAAGGGAGAAACGCTCGCCGAGCAGGGCGTGGGTGGCTTGCACGCCGTGGCTCGCCACGCGCATGGCGGCCAGTTCGATGGGCAAGGCCATGCCTTCCAGGCGTCTGCACATGTCGGCGATCAACTGCGCATCGCCGGCTTGCAGCAGCAGGGCCGCATTGCCTGACGACGCGCGCTCGACGAACAGGTTCACGGCCGGAAACGCCAGCAGTTCTTCGACGCTCAGGGTCTGCGTCTCCCCAGGAAAACCTAATGGACTGAGCCAGTGAATGTGTTCGCCAAGGGCGCGCAGTGGTTCGCGGCTGGTGGCCAGCAGCGCCACATCAGGGGCTGCCTCGCGGATCTGTTCGACGATCGCCGACACGGCGTCGATGAGGTGCTCGCAGTTGTCGATGATCAGCAGCAGCCGCTGTGTCCGCAGATGCGCCAGCAGTACCTGCAGCGGGTCTTCGGCCTGTACGGGAATGCCCAGTGCCGCTGCCAGGGAGGACGTCACCAGCGTGGCGTCCTCGACCTGGGCCAGGTCGACGAAGCGCACGCGTTCGGATTGGCCGGCGCCAATGCGGTGCCCGACCTCGATTGCCAGGCTGGTCTTGCCGACCCCGCCCGGGCCGACGATGGTAAAGAGCCTGGGTTCCAGCGCTCGCTCGACGAGCATTTGCGCGTCGTCGTCGCGCCCCACGAGTCGAGCCCTTGGCGGCAGGTTACCGACGCTGCCAAGTCGTTGTTCGCCTGTGATCGAGGGCATGGCTGCAATCGACGGATGCTGGCTGACCTGCAAGCGTTCAATGGGGGCGACGAAGGCGTAACCCACGCCTACTTGCGTGGAGATGTACCGCGCGCCGTCTTCGCCATCCCGGAGGATCTTTCGCAGGCCGGTCATGTGAAAACGCAGGCTGCCTTCGGACACCACGATGTTGGGCCAGACCAGCTTGATCAGCTCGTGTTTGGACAGTACACGACCGGGACGTTCCAGCAAGGTGATCAGCAGGTCCAGGGCCCGTCCGCCGATCTCCACGGCGTGGCCGCGTCGGGTGAGCAGGCGCTTGCCCGGCGTGACGCAGAAAGGACCGAAGGCGAGTTGCAGGTTCAGGGATTCATGCAAATCGTCCGGGGCAGACTCCACAGGGAAGGCTCTCTGAAAAGTGGGCTGTGTGCTAGTCTGCATCATAGGGGTTTTGGTTCAACGTTCAAGTGCTGCGAGGGTGCCGGGAGAGCGGCACCGCAATCGATCAGACCAGGCGGAGGTCGACGTCGATGTTGCGGCGAGTCGCCTTGGAGTAGGGGCAGTTCTGGTGCGCCGCCTCGATCAGTTGCCGGGCAATGTCCGGGGCAATCTCTGGCAGTGAAACGGCGAGCCGGGCTTGCAGGAAAAAGCCCTGTTCACCATGCATCAGATCGATCTGGGCATCGACTGCGGCGTCCATCGGAAAGCCGATTTTGCGAGCGTTGCAGGCGTGACGCAGAGATCCCAGGAAACACGCCGACCAACAGACCGCGAACAATTGCTCGGGGTTGGTGCCCTGGCCCGGCGCACCGGGGGCGGAGAGTGTGAGGTCCAGTCGGCCGTCCTGGCTGCGTCCCGTCCCTTCCCGCCCCCCGGTGGTGTGGGTATGGCCGGTGTAAAGGACTTTTTCGACATTGATCATGGAGACTTCCTGATAGGCGCCAACGAGATTCGCGATGGACTTTCAAATGGCCCGCGGGGATTGATGGCCGTTCAACAGGAGGTTGCTGGCCACCGGAGTAACGATCTGCGCGCCACGCTGGCTGCGCAAATGCTCGAGCAGGGTGTCGCGGGCCGTGTCGATCAACCACGCGCGAAACGGAGTGTTCACATCGTAATCGGCGCGGCGCCGATACAATGTCATGAACGCCTGTTGCACCAGGGTGTCGACGCTGTCGCGCTCGACCCGTTCGGCCTGGACCTGGCCTTCGAAAAACGCCAGCAGCAGCGGGGTGACCGTGGCGATCAGTTGCAATGAGGCGGGTGTGTCGTGTTCCAGGACATCGTCCATCAACGCGCACAGTTCGGCGTTGGCGGGACGGTGGACTCTGTCGAGGCAGCTACCGCAATAACGTTCGGCCATGATCGGATCCCTCTTGAGCCATCAGTTCGACTGGGCATGCCGGACGCCCGATTATCGGGGTCGGCATGCCAGCAGTGGTCAGACTCAAGAGTGATACCGCAGGGCCAGGATCACCAGTTATGTGCTGTTAGCGCTTGTTAGCTGTGGCACATGGCTGATACGACGTTCTAGCGCGGCGCTTGCTCGCTGCTGAACAGATCCAGTTCGCGGATCAGGCCCTGCGCGGCCAGCATCACCAACTGGTGGCCTTTTTCCGGCGATGCCTGGGCCGGGTCAGAACCCATGCGGCCGTCGGGGTGGCGGGCGCGAAAGTCATGGGCTTCGCGGATCGGGCCCCAGTTGGCGATCGGCGGCGAATAGGGCGCCGACTTGATGGAGTCCGGGTAGGCCCACTGGGTCACGGCAATTTCCGAAGGCGTGGCATGAATGCCGTGGCCGGTCGGGAATTGCTGGTTGGCCAACGCGGTGACGCCTTCCAGGTCCCACCAGTTGCACAGTTTCAACGAGAACCCTGCCGAACGGCGGGCAAAGCTGGCTTCGGCATAAAGCTCGGAGAACGCCGCCTCGATCGAGGCGATGTTGCCGCCGTGACCGTTGAGGAAAAAGATCTTCTCGAAACCATGGGCCGCCAGCGAGCGCACCCAGTCGCCGATGGCGGCGATGAAGGTCGAGGGGCGCAGGGTGATGGTACCGGGGAACCCAAGGTGATGCT
Source organism: Pseudomonas sp. S2_C03 (assembly GCF_054668405.1). Lineage (NCBI taxonomy): Bacteria > Pseudomonadati > Pseudomonadota > Gammaproteobacteria > Pseudomonadales > Pseudomonadaceae > Pseudomonas > Pseudomonas sp. S2_C03. The sequence goes on from NZ_CP162766.1 coordinate 1,078,900, forward strand.
GGGCCATGCCGATGTTGAAGGTCGGAGCGATCAGGATATCCGCGGTTTTCTGTGCTTCGTGGGCGATGATCTCCGGGCACATCCAGTCGGTGCCCAGCAGACCGATCGGGCCATGCTGCTCGTTGGAGCCAATGGGAATGACGATGGTGCGCGAGCGCTCGAGAAATTGCTCGATCTCGGACCAGGTAGACAGGGGTAGTAACATTTCAGCCTCGCTAATCGACGGCTCCTGGCGGAGCGTGGGACATCTTGGGGCGTGACAATGTCGGGTGCAGATCCCGATTGCCCGCACAACCATGACAGCACGGGGGATACACGCAGGACATTACACGATGGTGTCGATGGGCTTGTCGAGGCGTCGAACCGTCGCGATGGTCGTCAACGATGACGCTGGCTGTCTGGATGCCCGCGGTGGCTGGGCTGACATCGCGAGCAAGCTCGCTCCTACAGGGGATCGTGCTCGGCTTTTGATCTTGATCTTCTGTAGGAGCGAGCACGCTCGCGATGGTCGTTAACGATGACGCGGGCTGCCTGGATGCCCGCGGTGCCTGGTCTACCATCGCGAGCAAGCTCGCTCCTACAGGGGATCGTGCTCGGCTTTTGATCTTGATCTTCTGTAGGAGCGAGCACGCTCGCGATGGTCGTCAACGATGACGCGGGCTGCCTGGAGGCCCGCGGTGCCTGGTCTACCATCGCGAGCATGCTCGCTCCTACAGGAATCGTGCCCCGCTTTTGATCTAGATCTTCTGTAGGAGCGAGCACGCTCGCGATGGTCGTTAACGATGACGCGGGCTGTCTGGATGCCCGCGGCGCCTGGTCTACCATCGCGAGCATGCTCGCTCCTACAGGAATCGTGTTTCGCTTTTGATCTAGATCTTCTGTAGGAGCGAGCACGCTCGCGATGGTCGTTAACGATGACGCGGGCTTCCTGAAGGCCCGCGGTGCCTGGGCCACCATCGCGAGCATGCTCGCTCCTACAGGGGATCGTGCTCGGCTTTTGATCTTGATCTTCTGTAGGAGCGAGCACGCTCGCGATGGTCGTTAACGATGACGCGGGCTGTCTGGATGCCCGCGGCGCCTGGTCTACCATCGCGAGCATGCTCGCTCCTACAGGAATCGTGTTTCGCTTTTGATCTAGATCTTCTGTAGGAGCGAGCACGCTCGCGATGGTCGTTAACGATAACGCTGGCTACCTGGACGCCCGCGGTGTCTGGGCTACCATCGCGAGCATGCTCGCTCCTACAGGGGTCGTGTTTCGCTTTTGATCTAGATCTTCTGTAGGAGCGAGCACGCTCGCGATGGTCGTCAACGATGACGCGGGCTGCCTGGAGGCCCGCGGTGTCTGGGCTACCATCGCGAGCATGCTCGCTCCTACAGGAATCGTGTTTCGCTTTTGATCTAGATCTTCTGTAGGAGCGAGCACGCTCGCGATGGTCGTTAACGATGACGCTGGCTGTCTGAATGCCCGCGGTGGCCCGGCTACCATCGGAGCATGCTCGCGCCTACAGGATTTGTATTTCCCAGGTGTGGCTGTGCAGGTGCAGGAGGTGGGTGAGTTGCAAGCGCGAGAGGAGGTCTTCGTCGTGGGAGGCGATCATCAAGGCGCCCTGATATTGGCTCAGCATGGTTTCCAGCGCCTGTAGCGACGCCAGGTCCAGGTGGTTGCCCGGTTCATCCAGCAGCAACAAATGCGCAGGTTCGTCGGCGTAGAGCACGCAGGCCAGGGCGGCCTTGAGGCGTTCGCCGCCACTGAGCGACCCGCTGGGTTGCAGCAGTTTCCCGGCATCCAGGTCCAGGTGGGCCAGGCGCGTACGCAACTCGCCCTCGCTGCTGCGGTGGTTCACTTGCAATAACTGTTCGAGCACCGACTTTTGCGGGTCCAGGGTACTTGTCTGTTGATCGAGCCAGGCCACCGGCACCTGCACCGAACATTCCCCCGATTGCGGCTGCAATTGCCCCGCCAGTACCTTCAACAATGTTGACTTGCCCACGCCGTTATCGCCCATCACGCCAATGCGCTGCCCGCCGCCAATGCTCAGGTCGATTGCGCAGGCGCTCTCAGGCCTGAAGGGCAGTCGCAATGCCTCAAGCCTGGCGACCTGACGGCGATGGGGCGATGAATCCTGAGTCGAATACAAACGAATCAACGCATCTTGCTCGACCTGTTGCGCTGCCTCGCGCACCTGTCGGTTCATCTGTTCGCGAGCGGCGGCTTCCTGGGTCCTTGATTTACCCAGACTGTTCTCACTTTGCTCCTTGCGCCGCCCCAGCAGAATCGGCGCCTGATTGGCCGCGCGTGCACTGCGGTTGCCCTGGGCGTTTCGGCGTTCCTGACGCTCGCGCTGTTCGGCCATCACCTGCTCGCCGCGCTTGCGTTCGTGCTTGCGCTGCTGCAATAGACGCGCGGCGTTTTCACGTTCCAGGGACTTGGCCTGCTGATAAAAATCGTAGTTGCCGCCATAGCTTTGCAGGCCCAGAGACGACAGTTCGACGATGCGCGACATACGCCGCAACAACTGCCGGTCATGGCTGATCACCAGCAAGCCTTTGGGCCACTGGCTCAGTTGATTCATCAAAGTCAGGCGACTGGCGCGATCAAGGTGATTGGTCGGCTCATCGAGTATCAGCCAGTCAGGGTTGGCGACCCAGGCTCCCACCAGCGCCACGCGCATGGCCTGGCCACCACTGAGCTTCCCGGCAGGTTGCTCAAGCGAAAGGTGGCCCAGGCCCTGAGCCTGCAACTCGGTCTGCACAAGCCTGCGGATATCCCAGCGATCCGCGACGATGTCGAAATCCGCAGGCTCGACACTGCCGGCTTCGATACGTTGCAGGGCCGCCAGCACTGGCTCGACACCCATCAGATCGGCAACACTTCGGGTTGTATCGACCTGTTGCGTCAGGTAGTGCACAGAGCCATCGCGCACGCATCGGCCACTGCTGGGCTCCATCTGGCCGGCCAGTATTCGCGCGAGCAAACTCTTGCCCACACCATTGCGGCCTACCAGGCCAGTGGCGTGTTGATCAAATTCAATGCAAAGATCGGAAAAAACAACCCGGCCATCGGGCAAGGTCAAGGAAACGCTGTCCAGCGTCAGGCGGGAATGGGGCATGGGTGTTTCTCAATGGATGCCAGCGATCACTTCCCCACAGAATGGGAAAACATGAAGTCGGGACCGTCAAACAGGACGGCGGCATCAATTGCGCATCGGACGAACACCTCACAGGAGCCAAAGAGCGTCGATTATGGAAGGGCCTGACCGGGAAGGGCAACCACCGATTGTCAGCATCGGCACTGGTTGCGCATTGACTGCCCTGACCTAAGCTTGGGACATGGCGAAACACAATTGCGGTGCTCACCCGGAACGAACGCCGCGATGCGCAATCACTAGAGCGTGGATATCAAAAGGAGATGCGCATGCTCATCAGGTCACTGACCCTGACAACCTTGCTGGCCTTCGCCGGTCCCTTGCTCGCTGCTGATGGTGATTCGCCGTTGGATGTCCAGAAAGGCCTGTCCCGACCGCTGATCGTCATCGCCCAAAGCACGGTGGACCCTGTCTGGGTCAACCTGAAAAAATCCCTGGAAGACCCGGCCAACAAGCAGGGGATCGCTGATCGCAACATCAAGGTGTACAGCGTGCTGAACATGTCCGGCCAGCTTGATGGCAAGGACATCGGCCAGCAGGACACCATGGCGCTGATTCGTGCGTTGAAACTGGGGGCGGGGGCGTTGCCCAAAGTGATATTGATCGGTAAGGACGGCGAGAAGAAGTTCGAGAGCTCAGGTGAAGAAGCCAAATCTACGGACTTGAAGAAAATCTTCGATACCATCGACGCCATGCCCATGGCCGAGAAGGAAGCCGCAGCCGCCGCGCCACCTCCTCCCGCTGCCGAACCGGTCCCGGCCAAAGGTGCGAAGAATGCAAAACCCGCCAAGCCGGCGAAACCGTCCAAGCCGCCCGAGCAGCCGGATGATTGAGCGGGCGTGAGTCCCGACCTATTCGTCGATTCGTGAACCTCCTGCAGGTTGAGGGGCAGGGGGTATCTGGGCTCAGCCCGTCCATTCCTGAAATCAATGACCCAATGCCTCCAATACCGCATGGGCGATTTTGATTCGCTCGGCATTTGGATAATTGCGGTTGGCCAACATCACAATCCCAATCTGCTTCGCGGGAACATACGCGACATAGGCGCCAAATCCGCTGGTTGAGCCGGTCTTGTTGAACAGTGCATCCTGACGAGGAGGTTGGGGAGGATTGAGCCATCGCACCGGGTTGGCCTCATAGGCCATCTGCGCCGAATTGCCCGCCAGCAAGGTATCGAGCTTGACCGGATAAGGATAGAACTCCCAGCCCAGACCCTGAGTCGTGTCGCCTACCTGGTAGTAGCCGGTGTGGGTGAGGGCGATGGCCTGTTGCAAGGGCTTTTCCAGTTGCGCCGGTTGCATGTTCGCCTGGACGTAGCGGATCAGGTCCGCCGCGCTGGTCTTCACCCCATAGGCTTCCGAGTCCAGCGCTCCCGGGCCGACCCGTACCGGCTTGTCATCCTTGTTGTAGCCCTGGGCGTAAAGCCCCAGTTGATCCTGCGGGACCTTGAGGAAGGTGTGCTTCAGACCGAGTTTGGGCAACAGGGTTTTTTCCATGGCCTCATCGAACGGCAAGCCAAGACCTTGCGCGGCCAGGTAACCGAACAGCCCAAGACTCGGGTTGGAGTACTGGCGATGGCTGCCCGCGGCGTACACCGGTTTCCAGTGTTTGAAATAGCCGACCATCCTGTCCGGCGTGTCCGCCTCGGCGGGAAACTGCAACGGCAACCCACCGCCGGAATAGGTGCCCAGTTGCAGCACGCTGACGTTATCGAACGCACTGCCTAGCAGGGCGGGCCAGATCTGGCTGGCCTTGTCGGTCAGGGACAGTTTGCCACTGGCCTGGGCGTATGCGGCGAGGGTAGCGGTGAACGTCTTGCTGACCGAGCCGATCTCGAACAGTGTGTTTTCGCTGACCTTCTCACCGGTTTCCTTCGAGGCTACGCCGTAATTAAAGTAATGTGGCTTGCCGTTCACGGTGACGGCGACTGCCAAGCCAGGGATGCCTTGCTGCTGCATGAGTGGCCTGACGATGCTGTTGACTGTCGCTTCAATCTGCGCGTCCGTTGCATTTGCGGCCATGCCGTACCCTGTGCTGAGGAGAAGTCCGAAAGCGCTGTAGGATAAGGCCTTGCTGAGCTTTAAGTTGTGCATGCGTGCGCCGCTGTCCATGAGGTTTTTGTCAGGTGTGCCCGTTCGGATCAAGCGATTCCCAAGGGGCCGCCAATGAGCGTGGCGAAAATCTATTCACTTTTCCGCCATGGGACAAACGATGTTATTTGGGTCTGATCATTAGAAAAATTTGGGAGTCCGCATGATTCGCCCGCAATTGCCACTCAATGCGCTTCGCGCCTTCGAGGCATCGGCCCGGCATCTGAGCTTCACCCGAGCGGCGGTGGAACTGTGTGTGACGCAGGCGGCGGTCAGTCATCACGTCAAGAGCCTGGAAGCCCAGCTCAAGGTGACACTGTTTAAACGCTTGCCCCGGGGGCTGATGCTGACCAGTGAAGGGGAAACCCTGTTGCCGGTGCTGCGTGAGTCTTTCGACCGCATCGCCGCCACACTGGAGCGTTTCGAGGGAGGGCATTTTCGTGAAGTGTTGACGGTGGGGGCAGTGGGGACGTTCGCGGTGGGGTGGCTGATGCCGAGGTTGGCGGACTTCCAGGCGAAATATCCCTTCATAGATCTCCGCCTGTCGACCCATAACAATCGTGTGGATGTTGCCGCCGAAGGTTTGGACTATGCGATCCGCTTCGGTGCCGGGGCCTGGCACGGCATTGAGGCGGTGCGCCTGATCGAGGCGCCGTTGTCGGTGTTGTGCGTACCGCAGATTGCCCGGCAATTGCAGACTCCGGACGATCTGTTGCAGCAAACGTTATTGCGTTCCTACCGCACGGACGAATGGCCGCAGTGGTTTCAGGCCACCGGTCTTGCGCCCCATGTCGCGCCGCCGCGCAGTATCGTCTTCGACTCTTCACTGGCGATGATGGAAGCGGCACTGCAAGGCGCGGGGGTGGCGTTGGCACCCCCGCTGATGTTCGCCCGGCAATTGACGGCCGGGGCCATCGAGCAACCGTTCGCCATTGGCATCACCACCGGCAGCTACTGGCTGACACGTTTGCAGTCTCGGCCCGAAACCTCGGCGATGGCGGCGTTCAGAGGGTGGGTATTGCAGGCTGCCCTGTCTTGACCCAATCCCCGTAGCAGCGAGCTTGTCGAGGCGTCGACATGCTCGCTGCTACAGAGGTGTGTCTCAACGCACCAGGCACGGCCGCTTGTTATCAAACTTCCACCCCGGAATCAGGAACTGCATCGCCACGCTGTCATCTCGCGCTCCGAGCCCCATGCCCTTGTACAGCTCGTGGGCCTTGGCCAACTGATCCATGTCCAGCTCGACGCCCAGCCCAGGTTTGTTCGGCACCTGTACGCAACCACCGACGATCTGCAGCGGTTCGCGAGTCAGGCGCTGACCGTCCTGCCAGATCCAGTGCGTGTCGATGGCGGTGATGTCGCCCGGTGCCGCGGCGGCGACGTGGGTGAACATGGCCAGGGAAATGTCGAAGTGGTTGTTGGAATGCGAGCCCCAGGTCAGGCCCCACTCATGGCACATCTGCGCGACCCGAACCGAGCCCTGCATGGTCCAGAAGTGCGGATCGGCCAACGGGATGTCCACCGATTGCAACTGGATGGCGTGCCCCATTTCCCGCCAGTCGGTGGCGATCATGTTGGTGGCGGTTTTAAGGCCGGTGGCACGGCGGAACTCAGCCATGACTTCGCGTCCCGAGTAACCGTTTTCCGCGCCACAAGGGTCCTCGGCGTAGGCCAGCACTTGATGCTGATCGCGGCACAAGCGAATCGCTTCCTTGAGTGACCATGCACCGTTAGGGTCGAGGGTAATGCGCGCCTGCGGGAAGGTTTCGGCCAGCGCAGTCACGGCTTCGATCTCGGCATCGCCGCTCAGTACGCCACCTTTGAGCTTGAAGTCCTGGAAGCCATACCGCGCGTGAGCGGCTTGTGCCAGGCGCACCACTGCCTCGGCGGTCATGGCCTTTTCGTGACGCAGGCGAAACCAATCGTTGTCAGCGTCCGCTTCGCTGCGATAGTCCAGATTGGTCTGTTCCCGGTCGCCGACATAAAACAGGTAACCGAGCATCTTCACTTCGTCACGCTGCTGGCCTTCGCCGAGCAGGGCGGCCACCGGAACGTCCAGGTACTGGCCGAGCAAATCCAGGAGCGCGGCTTCCAGGCCGGTGACGGCGTGGATGGTGATGCGCAGGTCGAATGTCTGCAGGCCGCGACCGCCGGCATCTCGGTCGGCGAAGGTCTGGCGCACCTGATTGAGAATCTTCTGATAACTGCCGATCGGACTGCCCACCACCAGCGAGCGGGCATCTTCCAGGGTCTGGCGAATTCGCTCGCCGCCCGGCACTTCGCCGACGCCGGTGTGGCCGGCGTTGTCCTTGAGGATCACCACGTTGCGAGTAAAGAAGGGGCCATGGGCGCCGCTCAGGTTGAGCAGCATGCCGTCGTGGCCGGCTACTGGGACCACCTGCATGCTGGTGATGATCGGGGCTTTGGCGGTGTCATGTGCGGTCATGTTGTTGTCCTTATCAGAGGCCATGTCAGGCGTGCTGTGGCGCAGGTTTTTCAGCAGCCACCGGCGGTGCGGTTTTGGGTGTATTGCGGGCCGCGAAAACGATGATTGCGGCGATGATCGAAGTGGCGGCCAATCCGTACAACCCGCCCTGGATCGAGCCGGTGTGTTGTTCCAAAAGGCCAAAAGTGGTCGGCGCGACGAAGCCGCCGAGGTTGCCCACCGAGTTGATCAGCGCAATCACCCCGGCGGCGATTCGCGCATCCAGGTAGGCCTGGGGAATCGGCCAGTACAGCGAAGACGCGGACTTGAAACCCAGCGCCGCGAAACAGATGGCCACGAATGCGAAGATCGGCCCGCCCGTTGTGGACATGAACATCCCGGCTGCGGCGATCAGCAGTGCCGCAGCCACCCAGGCTTGCTGGTGTTTCCATTTCGTCGACAGGGAGGCAAAGGCGTACATGCCGACGATCGACAGTAACCACGGGATCGAGTTGAACAGGCCGACCTGAATGTCGCTGAGGTCGCCCATTTTCTTGATGATGCTCGGCAGCCAGAACGTCGCGGCGTAGATGGTCAACTGGATGAAGAAATAGATCAGGCAGAACAGAATGATCTGGCGATCCTTGAGCAGCGTCCCCAGGGAGGGTTTGACCGGTGAGGCGGCTTCGCGGGCCAGTTGTTCGGCGTCGATGGCCTGAACCAGCGCGTCCTGTTCTTGGCGGTTCAGCCATTTGGCGTCATGGGGCTTTGAATCCAGCCAGAACCACACGAACACGCACAGGCCTACCGAGAACATGCCTTCAATGAAATACATCCATTGCCAACCGTGCATCCCAAGCCCGTTGATTTGCAAGAGCAGCCCAGACAGTGGGCCGGAGATCAGCGATGCCACGGCCGACCCACTCAGGAAAATCGCGATGGCCTTGCCACGCTCGGCGCCGGGCAGCCAGCGAGTGAAGTAGTAGATCACCCCCGGAAAGAAACCGGCTTCCGCCACGCCCAGCAGAAAACGCAGGATGTAGAAGTGGGTTTCGTTCTGGATGAAGGCCATGCTGGCGGCGACCAGGCCCCAGGTCAGCATGATGCGAGTCAGCCAGACTCGGGCACCGACTTTTTGCAAAAGCAGGTTGGAGGGGACTTCGAACAATGCATAACCGATGAAGAACAGACCGGCACCGAATCCGTAGGCGGCAGCGCCGATACCCAGGTCGTGTTCCATGTGAGTGCGGACGAAACCGATGTTCACGCGATCGATGTAGTTGACGATGAACATGATGACGAACAGGGGCAGAACGTGGCGTTTCACTTTCGCGATGGCGGATTGCAGGACCGGATTGACGCCGTCGTGCATCCCGGTAAGGGGTGTGTTCACTTGATTGTCTCCCACTGATTATTTTTATGCGGGGTATTGCTGGGTGCTGCTTGTTGAGAGACATCATACAACTGCGTTTTTTTGTTCTGCAAGGGGTTGCATCCCAGTAATCTTGGGTTTTATCGGGATACCCCGTCTTTTTGTGGTTTTGTTTTCAGTGTTTTTTGGCGGCTTACGGCGAGTTTGTTGAGTGTTGTCATACAAGTTGGCGCGTGTTTATTCCGGCTTCCGCTCATCCGCAGTGCTACGATGGCGTCAATTGCGCTTTCGGATGAGCCCATGCAAGAAGAACTCGACGCGCCTGCCCGCAAGCGCACTCACAACCTGGCTCATGACCTGGTGAGCAAGTTGACCCAGAGCATCCTGCTCGGCCAGATGCTGCCGGGGGACAAGCTGCCATCGGAAAACAGCATCGTTGCCGAGCACGGCGTCAGTCGCACGGTGGTGCGCGAGGCCATCTCGAAGTTGCAGGCGTCGGGGTTGGTGGAGACGCGGCACGGCATCGGCACCTTCGTCATCGAACGTGCGCCGGAGCAGGGGTTGCGGCTGAATGTCGACACCGCACTGGGAGTGCGCAGCATCCTGGAATTGCGTCTGGGCCTGGAAACCCAGGCCGCAGCGCTGGCAGCCACGCGGCGAACCGATTCGCAACTGGTCCAAATGCGCCAGGCCCTGGACGATTATCAACGTTTGCTGGCCAACAACGACAGTTGCGTCGAGGCCGACCGGCGCTTTCATTTGTTGATTGCAGAGGCCACCGGCAACGCCTGTTTCAGTGAAATCATGCAGCACCTGGGCAGCGCCATGATTCCCCGCACCCGGGTCAACGCCGTCGAACGCGGCGCCACGGATCTGAGCAAGTTGGGACAGCTTGCCAACCTGGAGCATGAGGCCATTCTCAATGCCATCAAGCGCCAGGACGCCGATGCGGCGCGGGCTGCGATGTGGCTGCACCTGACCAATAGTCGCGACCGGTTTCTCGCCGCTCGCGACTGACGTGCACTGACGGCTAGGCCATCTTGAACCGGTTGACCAGTTGTTGCTGGTATTCGGCCAGGCGGGCCAGCTCCTGGCTGGTGATCGCCGTCTGCTCGGCGCCGGCACTGACCTGAATCACCAGGTCATTGATCTCGTTCACGTTGCGGTTGATGTCCTCCGACACCGCGCTCTGCTCTTCGGCAGCCGAGGCGATCTGAATGTTGCGGTCGTTGATACGGGCGACGCCGTCGGCGATCTCCACCAGCAATTCACCTGCGCGTTCAACTTTGCTTGCGCCGTCCTGCGCCTTGTCGAGCGTTTCCTGCATGGAAATGACCGCGTGATCCGACCCGGCTTGCAGGTTGCTGATCATCTGCTGGATGTTGCCTGTGGATTCCTGGGTTTTCTGCGCCAGGGTGCGCACTTCGGAGGCGACCACGGCAAAACCGCGACCGAACTCTCCAGCCCGGGCCGCTTCGATTGCTGCGTTCAGTGCCAGCAGATTGGTCTGTTCGGCGATGCCGCGAATAACGTCGAGCACCGAGGAAATCGCGTGGCTTTCATCCTTGAGATTGCCGATGATCTGCGCGGTGTCCTCGGCTTGGCCTGACAATTGGCGGATCAGGCTGATGGTGCTTTCGATCTCGGCGCGACCTTGCTCGGTGCTGAGGTTGATCTGCCGCGACATCTGCGCAGCGTCGTTGGTGCTTTGCGCGACTTCACGCACCGTGGCGCTCATTTCATTGATCGCGGTAGCGACCTGTTCGGTGCCCTGGCGCTGCTGGTCAACGCTCTTGCTCGATACAAACAGGCCCGACAGCAATAGAAACCCGAGAAGGGGCAGTGCCAGGATCAATAGCAGTTTCAAACGTAGCGGGGCATTTTTCAGCATGGCCCTTAACCCTCATTCCAATTAAATTCATTGAGGCGCTCAGTTGTCGTACCGCTATTTTTATCCGCGCACACCTGTGCTCGATGTTACGGCAATGGCTAAGTGCTATCGCCTTGAATCTGGCGCCAATAGTTTGCCTGGGGGGTCAATGTCCGATTGCTTTGATATGGATCAAAAAAGTGTCATTTATCACAGGTAGTCGATGAGTCGATGATCAGAGTCTTGCGCTCCAGGTTCAGCGCCAGCACGCTGATCAGCACGACCAGGGCGCCGACGACGATCATCAGGCTGGGGCGCTCGCCCAAGGCGAAAGACGCCATCACCATCGCTGTCGGTGGCACCAGGTACAGGGTCATCGTCGCCCGACTCAGGTCAACGTGCGCGAGCACGAATGCCCAGGCAAGATAGGCGAGCGCACTGGGAAACACGCCCAGCGCCAGTACAGCCAGTTGCACACGGGCGGGTGCGGTGGCCACTTGCGCCGCCAGCCCTGGCAGGTACACCAGCAGCAACACAGTTCCGGACCACACCGTGTAACACACGAGTGTCAGCCCGCTGTAACGCGCGCAATGAAGTTTCTGCAAGGCAAAGTAAAGACTCCAGGACAGCGCGGCGAGCAGGATCAACAGACCATGGGCGTCGAGGCTGCCCAAACCACGGTCACCTGCGACCACGATCATCACGCCGATCAGCCCGAGCAATACACAGCCCCAGCGCCAGGCGCTCACCTGATCTTTGAAAACAAACCGTGCCAGCAACGTGCTGAACAGGGGGGTCGTTTGCGCCAGGACACTTGATGCCCCGGCTCTCACGCCTTGCTGGCCGAAGTTGATCGCCACGTGATGCAGGCTCACGGCAAAAAAGCCGAGGCCGAACAGCAGCGGCACATCGCGCAGGCATGGCAGGCTGATGCCCTTGATCAAGGCGATCAGGGCCATGAGCGCAGAGGCCAGCACAAACCGCAGCAGCGCCAGGTGTCCGGGGTCGTAAGCTTGCAGGCCGATGTGAATGCCGCTGGGAGAATACCCCCAGCACGCCACGACAAAGGCCATGGCCAGGGTGATTTTGAGGGGGGAAGCAGTGGCGAGCGTTGACATGGTCGGGCACCGGTTGGCAGATGCCTGGAGTATCGTAAGGCGAACCATTCGCCACAACTGACTTATACTGCTCAAAACGTTCACTCTAGGTGATGTATGGAGCTGGCCCAGATTCGTATGTTCAAGACCGTTGCCGACGTGGGCAGCATCGCCCGCGCGGCTGAGTTGCTGCATTGTGTGCCGTCGAACGTTACGGCGCGGATCAAGGCACTGGAGGCAGAGTTGGGCGTCGCGTTGTTTTTGCGCGAGGGCAGGGGGCTGCGCATCAGTGCGTCAGGGCAGACGTTTCTGGCTTACGCCTCGAAGATCCTTGCGCTCACCGCCGAAGCCAAGCGGGCATTGGACCCCGCCGCCGAGCCGTCCGGCCCGTTGCGCATCGGGGCAATAGAATCGTCCGCGACGGGTCGCTTGCCGCGTCTGCTGGCCAAGTTCCACAAGCGTTATCCGGCGGTGGCGTTGGAGCTGACGACTGGCAGTTGGGGGCAACTGCTCGATGACACGGTTGGACATCGGCTCGACGGAGCGATAGTCGCGGTGGATGTCGAGCGCTCGCACCTCAAGCGCACGCCGATGTACCGCGAGGACTTGCTGTTGATCGCCTCGACATCGATGGGGCCGGTGCGTGACATCAACGACCTGCGGGACAAAACCGTGTTCATGTGGCCCCAGGGCTGCCCTTATCGCGCGGCGTTGGAACACTGGCTATTGCGCCAGGGCCATGCACTGCCGATTGTCAGCCTGGCCAGTTACGGCGCGATTGTCGGTTGCGTGAGCGCGGGGGCAGGCGTTGCGTTGGTGCCCAAGGGCGTTTTCGATCAGTACGCCAAGGGCGCCGGTTGCGCGGGGTACGAATTTCCCGACCTGACGGCCATCGACAACCTGTTTTACTGGCACGAAAACGCCGGGGTCCACCCGGCGCGAGAGGCGTTTGTGGCAATGTTGCGTGAAGAGTTTGCGTGATGATGTGGGGTCAGGGCTTCGCCACATCTCGCATCAACAATCCATACGCCAAATCCACCGTTTCCGGGATCGGCAGGTACACCGTGTGGCCATCACCCGGCGCGACGTCGATGGATTCGCCCTTGAGGTTGTGCAACTGGTGCAGGTCGAAATGGACGTTGCCGTTGGGGGTCATCAATTCCATGTGATCACCGAGGGCGAAGCGGTTTTTCACTTTCACCTCCGCCAACCCCTCACGCCTTGAACCGGTCAGTTCGCCGACGAACTGCTGGCGCTCCGACACCGAACTGCCGTTCTGATAATTCTGGTACTCGTCATGGACGTGGCGGCGCAGGAAGCCTTCGGTGTAACCGCGCTGAGCGAGGGATTCCAGGTGGGTCATCAGGTTGCGATCGAATTCACGCCCGGCCACGGCATCATCGATGGCCTGCCGGTAAACCTGGGTGGTGCGCGCGCAATAGAAATGGGATTTGGTGCGGCCTTCGATTTTCAGCGAGTGCACGCCCATGCGGGTCAGGCGTTCGACGTGCTGCACGGCGCGCAGATCCTTGGCGTTCATGATGTAGGTACCGTGTTCGTCCTCGAAGGCGGGCATCAATTCGTCGGGGCGATTGGCTTCCTGCAACAGGAACACCTGGTCGGTCGGCGCGCCGATGCCCAGCGTGGGTTCGGGCTCGAAGGTCTGGACGATATCGCCGACGACGTTTTCTGCCGCCTCCTGCGCCGAGTATTTCCAGCGGCAGGCGTTGGTGCAGGTGCCTTGGTTGGCATCGCGCTTGTTCATGTAACCCGACAGCAGGCAGCGTCCGGAGTAGGCCATGCACAAGGCGCCGTGGACAAACACTTCCAGTTCCATGGCTGGCACTTGTTGGCGAATTTCCTCGATTTCCTCCAGCGACAGCTCCCGCGACAGAATGATCCGGCTCACCCCTTGCGACTGCCAGAACTCGACGCTTGCCCAGTTGACCGTGTTGGCCTGCACCGAGAGGTGAATCGGCATCTGTGGGAAATGCCGGCGTACCAGCATGATCAGGCCGGGGTCGGACATGATCAGCGCATCCGGCGCCATGGCAATCACCGGCTCCAGATCCTTGAGGAATGTCTTGAGCTTGGCGTTGTGCGGCGCGATGTTGACCACCACGTAGAACCGCTTGCCCTGGCCCTGTGCCTCGCGGATGCCGAGTGCGAGGTTGGCGTGGTCGAATTCGTTATTGCGCACTCGCAGGCTGTAGCGCGGCTGGCCGGCGTACACGGCGTCGGCGCCATAGGCGAAGGCATAGCGCATGTTTTTCAGGGTGCCGGCGGGGGCGAGCAGTTCGGGCTTGGCGAGGGTCATGGGCGTGTCGATCGCAAAAGCCGGGCAGGGTAACGGCCTTGCCTGCGGGTTTCATTGATCTGGATCTATGCTTGGTGAACAAACCGATGGCACTCGCGCGAACCGTGGTGGACTAAGCAACAGGACGCGACCTGCGTCGCCTTGGACTGACATGGATCGGACATGAACGAACAGACGGTACACAACAAGTCGCTGGTGGTCCTGCTTGGACTGGTGACGGCGGCTTTTATCTGGATTCTGCTGCCGTTCTACGGCGCGGTGTTCTGGGCGGTGATCCTTGGCATCCTGTTTGCGCCCATGCAGCGGCGGCTGCAGTTGAAGCTGGGATGGCAGCGCAACTTTACGTCAGCGCTGACCTTGGGCATCTGCCTGGTGATCGCCATTTTGCCGATGATCATTCTCGGCATGTTGTTGGTCCAGGAAGGCGCTACGGTGTACAAGCGCATCGAAAGCGGCGAGCTGGACATCGCCGGTTATGTCACGCATTTCAAGCACAGCCTGCCGGCGTACTTCCAGCATTTGCTCGATCGGGCCGGGGTCGGTGAGCTGGAGGGACTGCGCGAGAAAATCATCAAGAGTGCCGTGAGCGGCAATGAATTCATCACCAGTCAGGCGTTCAGCTTCGGCCAGGGCACATTCGATTTCCTGGTGAGCTTCTTCATCATGCTCTACCTGCTGTTCTTTTTTCTGCGCGACGGTGCCGAACTGGCGCGCAAAATGCGCACCGCCATACCGCTGGAAGAACACCAGAAGCGCCGTTTGCAGCTCAAGTTCAATCGGGTGGTGCGGGCCACAGTCAAGGGCAACCTGGTGGTGGCCATGACGCAAGGTGCGCTGGGCGGGCTGATTTTCTGGTTTCTCGATATTCCCAGCGCGTTGCTCTGGGCGGTGCTCATGGCGTTTCTGTCGTTGCTACCGGCCGTCGGAGCGGGGATTGTCTGGGCGCCGGTGGCGGCGTTTTTCCTGTTCAGCGGGGCGATTTGGCAGGGCGTGGTGCTCGGGCTGTTCGGTGTGTTCGTGATCGGCCTGGTGGACAATGTGTTGCGCCCGATACTCGTGGGCAAGGACACCAAGATGCCGGATTACCTGATTCTCATCTCGACGTTGGGTGGCCTGGCCATTTTCGGCCTCAACGGCTTTGTGATCGGGCCCCTCATCGCGGCACTGTTCATGTCGAGCTGGGCGATTTTCATCGAAACGCAACCGCGGGTGCAGTTGCCTTAAGCGCTGAATCGCTCGGTGTCGAGGCGTCGAGACAAGGCCTGGGCGGCATTGAGCGAGGTGAGCGGACCGCTGATCGGTTCGCCGTCCTGCATCAAATACCAGCAGGCGAGCAAGCCGACCTCCCTGAGCGAGGCGGGAACGGCGCTGCCGATAACGGACATGATTTTAACCTGGGACATAAGTACCTCCATCAATCTATGGAGCTACATTACGAGCCTGGTGCCTGGACGAGAAATCAACGCTTTCAATAGTGGTCATTGATGCAAGTGAGGCCAAGCGACCGTCTGTCGGTCAATCCACTACAAGATCCAGCAGGTGCATCACTTCCTGCTCGTTGAGCAGGCCCTTGCGTACCAGGTTTTCAGCCATCAGCGAAAGGAACTTGGCGTTGCGATGACCCTCGAGCTGCTTGAGTTCGGTCAGGGCGCTGTACACCTTGTCGCAAGTGCACAAGCTGGTATCGCGATGGGGGTTTTGCGTGGGCATGGGCTCGTCCTTGTTGTTATCAAGCAATTGTGGGCGGACAGAACCAGCTTGCGGACCTGTCATGACAAAAATATGAACGCCTTGCCCAACCGGCACTGTCCCGACAGCGACCTCGACGAAAGGTATTCAGACCTTGGCGATGAATGGTTGCGAAAAGTCGAAGCGGCGAGTCCATCCAATACGGATCCACAGGCCTAAAAAAGCCCTGCTTGAGGCAGGGCTTTAATTGAGGTTGTTACCAGCGGCCGTATCCATGTGGCGGGCCATAATAGCCACGGGGCGGGCCGTAATAACCACGCGGCGGCCCGTAGTAGACCGGAGCCGGGCGGTAATAAATGGGTTGTTGTACGTACACCGGCGCTGGCTGGTAATAAACCGGTGGCGGCGGTGGTGCGTAATACACCGGCGCCGGCTCTGCATAGACAGGTTGCGGAGCGACATAGACCGGGCGGTTGCTGTTGATAATGGCCGAGCCGACGATGGCCGACCCGACGATCGCGCCAAATACCGCCGGACCTTGCCAGCCGCCACCGCCATGCGCTTGAGCCTGTCCTGCGACAGCCAGAGCGCCGATCAGCAGGGCCACTGCGGGGATTTTACGGATCATGATAGTTCCTCGATTCTTCAGCCCGGCGCCGGTGTCTGCGATAGACCCAGGGATTGTCGCGGGGATACCTATAAGACAGCGCTTCTTCGAAATTCTGCACAGCCGTTGGGTAAATTTTGTGTAAGGTCTGTACCGGTTTTTTTACATCGCACTGCCCGGCGCAGGCGCGTACCCATGAAGGAGATGTCTCATGCAGATGAACCCCAACAAAGACACCCAACTGTGCATGTCCCTGTCTGGGCGCCCTGGCAACTTCGGCCTGCGATTCCACAACCATCTGTACGAGCAGTTGGGCTTGAATTTCTATTACAAGGCCTTCAGCAGCCAGGACCTGACCGGCGCGGTGGCTGGCATCCGCGCACTGGGCATTCGCGGGTGCGGGGTGTCGATGCCGTTCAAGGAAGCGTGCATTGCACTGGTTGACGAGTTGGACGCCTCCGCCGCAGCCATCCAATCGATCAATACCATCGTCAATACCAACGGCCACCTCAAGGCCTACAACACCGATTACATCGCTGTCGCGCAACTGCTGGACACCCATCGGGTGCCCAAGGACTCAACCTTTGCCCTGCGTGGCAGCGGCGGTATGGCCAAGGCCGTAGCCAGTGCGCTGCGCGATGGCGGGTACAAGAACGGCTTGATCGTCGCCCGAAACGAAAGCGCCGGGCGCGCGCTGGCGCAATCGCTGGGTTACGAGTGGCAAGCCGAACTGGGGGCGCGCAACCCGCAAATGCTGATCAATGTCACCCCGATCGGCATGGCTGGGGGACCCGAGGCCGATCAACTGGCCTTCGACGCCGAGACGATTGCAGCCGCACAGACGGTCTTCGATGTGGTGGCTGTTCCTAGCGAAACACCGTTGATCGTGCGGGCGCGCGCCGAAGGCAAGCGGGTGATCACTGGCCTGGAAGTCATTGCGATCCAGGCGCTCGAGCAGTTTGTGCTGTACACCGGGGTGCGCCCGACGGTTGAGCAGTTTGAAAAGGCCGTGGCGTTTGCTCGGGGGTGATTCTGTCTGGTAGTGATGCGGTGGCTGTACCGGCCCCATCGCGAGCAGGCTATCGGTGATCCCTGTGGGAGAGAGCCTGCTCGCGATGGGGCCGGGACAGTCAACATCAGAACATCAGGTTATTCCAGCCGCGCCAACCGTTCTTCCAGCGCCGCAATCCGCGCTTCCAGTTCTTCGATCCGCTCCAACGAAACACCACCGCCAGCGCTGCGCTCGGTCGGGTTCTGGCGGGCGGCGAGGATCGCTTCGATGTCCGCCGGATCGCCCAGAGCGTGGGTATAACGATCTTCGCGCTGCCCGGCCTGGCGCGGGATCAGTACGGCCAGACCTCGGGCGATCAGGCGTTCCAGTTGGTGCACCACCTGTTCGGCATCTTCGAAATCATGCATGCGCCCACTGCGGGTCAACAGCTCGTTGACAGTCTGCGGTCCGCGCAGAAACATCAATCCGGTGAGAATCACCTGGGCTGGCACCAGTTCCAGCGCCTTATCGACTTTGTGTTCCCAGCGGTCGGCACGGCTGCCCATGACCAATTTGGCAAAGCCTCGACCTTCGAGAGCGCGCAGGCTCTGGCCGACCTGACCTTGAGTCAGGTTCATCACCGGTTCACGACTGGTTTTCTGATTGCAGGCAATGACCAGCGCATTGAGCGTCAGCGGATAGGTTTCCGGGCTGGTGGCCTGCTTCTCTATCAACGAGCCCAGAATGCGGATTTCCGTGCTGTTGAGCCGTGGCTCTTCGAACGTGGTTTCTTGCTCACTCATGAGGCTGCGTCCTTACGCGATTCATAATCTGATCCTGCTGGCATGCACTTTAGGCCGGCGCGCGCCAATGGCAACTGAATTCGCAGCAAACAGTCATCAAAACGCCATTGTTTCATGCCGTTATTTTTATCTGCGGGCAGACGCCGCAGGATTCGCAGCTCGCTATAATCGCTCCCACGTTTCACTCCTGTCATCACACGAGACTGCCATGACCATTTCCCTGTACGACGCATCCATTCCGGTTTTCAAGCAAATGCTCACCGCCCTGAGCGACGTCCTGCACAAGGCCGAAGCCCACGCCACCGCCAAAAACATCGACGCCAATGCTTTCCTGCAAGCGCGTCTGTTCCCGGACATGTTCCCGCTGGTGCGTCAGGTGCAGATCGCGGTGGATTTTGCCAAGGGCGTTTCCTCCCGCCTGGCCGAGGTTGAAGTGCCGAAGTACGACGACACCGAAACCACTTTCGCCGAGCTGCAAGCGCTGTTGACCAAGGTTCTGGCCTACATCGACGAGATCAAGCCTGCGCAGATCAATGGCAAGGAAGGCATCGAGATCGTGACGCGTCCGGGCACGCCAAAAGAGAAGCGCTTCAGCGGCCAGGCTTACCTGCTGAGCTATGGCTTGCCGCAGTTCTTCTTCCACGTCACCACCGCCTACGCGCTGCTGCGTCACAATGGCGTGGAAGTGGGCAAGCGGGACTATATGGGCGCGTTCTGACGCACACCCATTGCTCTGTAGGAGCGAGCTTGCTCGCGATGGTGGTTAACGATAACGCAAGGAAACTGACACCCTGCGGTGTCTGAACCACCATCGCGAGCAAGCTCGCTCCTACAGAAAGCAGAAAGCCAAAAAAAACCGCAGCCAATTGGCTGCGGTTTTTTTTCATCCGTGCAATCTAAGCCTTCTGCTCTTCACCCAGGCAAGCCGCCGCCGTGAACAACACATCAGTGGACGAGTTCAGCGCAGTCTCTGCCGAGTCCTGCAACACACCGATGATGAAGCCGACCGCCACCACCTGCATCGCGATTTCGCTGGGGATCCCGAACAGGCTGCACGCCAGGGGAATCAACAGCAGCGAACCGCCCGCCACGCCCGATGCGCCGCAGGCGCAGATGGCGGCGACGACACTCAGCAAAATGGCGGTGGGAATGTCCACGGCGATGCCCAGAGTGTGCACCGCCGCCAGGGTCAGGACGGTGATGGTAATCGCCGCGCCCGCCATGTTGATGGTCGCGCCCAGTGGGATCGACACCGAATAGGTGTCTTCGTGCAGGCCGAGGCGCTTGCTCAGCTCCAGGTTGACCGGAATGTTCGCCGCCGAACTGCGGGTGAAGAACGCGGTGATCCCGCTTTCGCGCAGGCACATGATCACCAGCGGGAAGGGGTTGCGACGCAGTTTCCAGAACACAATCAGTGGGTTCATGACCAGTGCCACGAACACCATGCAGCCCAGCAGCACGGCCAGCAGGTGCACATAGCCGATCAGCGCGCCGAAACCTGAAGTCGCCAGGGTCGAGGCCACCAGGCCGAAAATCCCGAGCGGTGCAAAACGGATCACCAGGCGCACGATCAACGTCACACCGTTGGAAAGGTCATCAAGGACCTCGCGTGTGGTGTCGCCCGCGTGGCGAATCGCGATGCCCATGCCGATAGCCCAGGCCAGGATTCCGATGAAGTTGGCATTCATCAGCGCACTGACCGGGTTGTCCACCACGCTCAACAGCAGACTCTGCAACACTTCGCTGATGCCACCCGGCGCGGTCACGGCGACATCCTGGGTGCTGAGCACCAGGCTCGACGGGAACATCATGCTGGCGACAACCGCTACGACCGCCGCGCCAAAGGTGCCCAGCAGATAAAGGAAGAGGATCGGCCGGATGTGGGTTTCCTGGCCGTGTTTGTGATTGGCGATCGACGCCATCACCAGGACGAACACCAGGATCGGCGCGACGGCTTTGAGCGCCGAAACGAATACCTTTCCGATGAATGCCGTGGACTTTGCCACCTCTGGCGCCAGCAGGGCCAGGGCAATACCAGCGATCAGGCCGATGATGATTTGTGAAACCAGGCTCAAGCCTTTCAAGCGTTGCAACAGTGAAGGGGACGAAGCAGTCATAAAACAACATCTCTGAATGTTCAGGTGGTCGCGACATCGAGGCCGATCGCGAGCTGATGAGCAGGGGGTGGAAATCGCAGGGCGCGGATTTTATCACAGCGCCAGTCGTGGTCTTCCATCAGGCCCGTGACCAACTGTCACCCGATGAGCACCTGATTTGCAGGTTGGTGCAACCACTTTCGGACACACTCTGTTAACATTGGCCATCCTCATTTTCATCTCTGCCAGTGGGCCTTCGGGCTATCGCTGGTGCTGTCGTTTTTCTGGAGTTCTGCATGCTGTTGCCCATTCTTCTGTTGTCCGCCGCCGGTTTTACGGTGCTGACCACGGAATTTGTCATCGTCGGCCTGTTGCCGGCCATCGCTCGGGACCTTGAGGTCACGATTCCCCAGGCGGGTTTGCTGGTGACGTTGTTCGCCTTCACTGTGGCGGCGTTCGGGCCTTTTCTGACGGCGTACTTCGCCCGCTTCGAGCGGCGCAAGCTGTTCATTTCGGTGCTGATCATGTTCGGCCTGGCCAATACCCTGGCGGCATTCGCGTCGAACATCTGGGTCATGGCGTTCGCGCGGCTGATTCCCGCCCTGGGGCTGCCGGTGTTCTGGGCCCTGGCCAGTGAGACGGCGGTGGACATCGTCGGGCCGGATTACGCTGGGCGCGCCATCGCCAAGATTGGTTTTGGCATCGTCTGCGCAACGGTGTTCGGCATTCCGGTCGGCACGCTGATTTCCGACGCCTTTGGATGGCGCAGTGCTTTCGGCATCCTTGCGGTGATCGCCTTCGCCAAGGCTTTGCTGCTGTTTGTGTACCTGCCCAAAACCAGCCTGCATCAGCATCAGGTGAGTCTGCGTTCGCAGTTCAAGATCTTGCGCAGCCCCTTGATGATGGGCCACGTGCTGCTGTCGATCATCGTGTTCAGTGGCATGTTCACCGCCTACACCTACCTGGCGGACATTCTGGAACGCCTCGCCGGTTTCAACGGCACGGTGGTCGGCTGGTGCCTGATGGGCTTCGGTGCGGTGGGATTGATCGGCAACTCGCTGGGTGGGCGCGCGGTGGATCGTCATCCGTTGATCGCCTCGATGACGTTTTGTGCGTTCATGATCGCCGGCATGGTGACGCTGGTGCCGAACATTCACTCGCCGCTGGGCCTGGCCGCGGCGATGGGCATTTGGGGGGTGACCCAGGCGGCGTTGTTCCTGGTCAGCCATGTGCGCTTGATGAAGGCCGCGCCCGAGGCACCGGCGTTTGCCGCGTCGCTGAACATCGCCGGGGCCAATCTCGGCATTGGGCTGGGGGCGATGATCGGTGGCCGGGTGATCGACAGCGTCGGCCTGCAAGGCCTGGGGTTCGCGGCGGCGGGGCTGATCCTGATGTCGATTCTGCTGGCCATGGCGCTGATGACCTTCAAGCCCCGGCACGTCTGCGCCTGAGGCGTCAGAGCGCAGTAAACAGCTCGCGTCGGGCACCTTCGGTAATTGCAACGATGCCGGGGTGCTTGACCTTGCGTTCCACCGAAATGGCATAGAACGACTCGGTCACCGCGTCAGTCTGGCCCAGCAGCTCCACGCCGTACTGGCGCTTTACTTCATCGGCAATCACGCTCGGGCCGATGAAGATCCCACTCCCCGATTGCCCGAACGCCTGCATCAAGGCGCTGTCATCGAACTCGCCGACAATCCGGGGTTGAATCTGCTGTTCGGCGAACCAGCGCTGCAAACGGCTGCGCACGACGGTTTCCGGGCCCGGAATCAACAGTGGGGCACCGTGCAGGCTACGGGGAAAATCCTGGCCGTATTGCCCCGCCAGTTCTGTCGTGGCGAAAAAACTGATGCCGCATTCACCCAGCTTCTGACTGTAGCCCTTGATATCCAGGTGCGAGGGCATCGGGCTGTCGGAAATCACCAGGTCCAGCCGCTGGATCGCCAGGTCGGCGAGCAAGCGTTCGAGTTTGTCCTCGCGACAGGTGATGCGCAGGGGTTCGTGCAACTCCATGGTTGGGGCGATCAGTCGATACACGATGGATTTGGGCACGACATCGGCCACGCCGACCCGAAACAGGATCTGCTGCTCATTGGGTTGTGCCCGCAGCATCAATTCCAGCTCACCTGCGATCTGAAACATCTGTTCGGCATAGGGCAATGCCTGGCGCCCGGCCTCGGTGAGTTCCAGTTGCCGACCGACCCGGCGAAACAATTCGATGCCGTAGGTCTGTTCGAGCAGTGAAATCTGTCCGCTGATGGTCTGTGGCGTCAGGTTCAGTTGCTCACAGGCACGTACGATGCTGCCGGTCTTGGCCACCACCCAAAAGTAATGCAATTGACGATAGTTGATCATGGCGCCCTACAGTTCGTAAAAATCGAAGTATAGCCGCTAAAAATACGAATTTTACTGAAGTGTTCATCTCCCTAGAATGCCTCGCTATCAGCGGGCCATGATTCGGCCCGTTCTGTTTTATCGAGGAAAAGGATCATGAAGCTTAAAACCACGGCATTGTTAATCGCGTCTTTACTGATACTGGCCGGTTGCGACCAGGCCGAAAAAAGCGCCCAGCAACTGATGGGCAAGGCAGCCGAAAGTGCCAAGCAGGCCATCGACGACACGCACAAAGCAGCCGAGCAGGCGCTCAGCGACGCCACCGGCGGGCTCATCAGCAAGAAAGAGTCATCAGGCGAAGATAAAGAAAAAACCGAATCTTCCCAGGAAATCTAAACCGTCTTAATCGAGTCAGGACTGACCCATGGAATACCTTTTAGAACTTGCTGCAAGCCCCACCGCCTGGGTCGCCCTGGCCACGCTGGTGGTGATGGAGATCGTGCTCGGCATCGACAACCTGATCTTCATCTCGATCCTGACCAATAAACTGCCGGAGCAATATCGCCAGAAAGCGCGGCGCCTGGGTATCGGCATGGCATTGATCATGCGCCTGGCGTTGTTGAGCACCATCGCGTTCATCGTGCAGTTGACGGCGCCTGTCATCGAGATACTTGGCCACGCGTTCTCCTGGAAGGACATGATCCTGATCGCCGGTGGTCTGTTCCTGTTGTGGAAGGCAACCACCGAGATCCACCACAGCATGGACCCGGCGCCAGAGGACCCGAAAAGCGCCACCTCGACCGTCACCCTGGGTTTCGCTGCGGCTATCGGGCAGATCCTGATGCTGGATATGGTGTTCTCCATCGACAGCATCATTACCGCAGTCGGCATGACCGAGCATTTGCCGATCATGATCATTGCGGTCGTGGCTTCGGTACTGGTGATGTTGTTGGCCGCTGACCCGCTGGCCAAGTTCATCAACGACAACCCGACGGTGGTGATGCTGGCGCTGGGCTTCTTGATCATGATCGGCATGACGCTCATTGCCGAAGGCTTTGGCGCCCATGTACCCAAAGGCTACGTCTATGCGGCCATGGCGTTCTCGGCAGCGATCGAGGTGTTGAACATGATGTCCCGGCGGGCCAAGCAGAAGCGCGTCAGCGCCGAGGCTTGAACCACAACGTAAATGAAACGGCCGCCTGCGCTCGAAAGAGCCCAGGCGGCCGTGTTACATCCATCCTTCAATGAGCGTCAGTGTGCAGTGGCGTGGCGTACGGTCGGATCTTTGACCACCCGCGCCGCTGGGGCAGGGTGGTGATGGTGCCGGCGTGCAATGCGCAGGACCCCCCACAGCATGGCGGTGGCAACGGCCAGCCAGCCGGAAATCAACATCACGATGGTCATTGTCAGGCTCATCAGTGCCTCCTCTTCGCCCTGCGGCGGGCATACCCTCTACAATTCACAGTCTAGTCGCTGCCGTGTTTCAAGCTATTGACCAAAGGTCGCCTGTCACCAACCAGTTCGCTCTATCGAGAGTGCCTAACTGCGGGTAAAGGCTATACCGCTGCCGGTGGGCGTCCTATGATCGCCAGTATTAACAGGGACAGGCAGAGAGAGATGATGGTTCGGCTTATTTCGCGGATTCGAGTGGCGGCATTGATTGCAGGGTGTGTGGCGGGGCTTGCCGGGTGCGCCGGCAGCGTGGCGCCTGAGGTGCAGCGTCTGCCGCAACGGGTGGAGCTCAGCGGCACGTTTTACCGAGGTGTGAGTTATCAAAGCGGGCCGCAGGTGCTGGCGAGCCTGTTGTCTCAATTGGGTGTGGTCATCACCCCTGGCCTGCTGGAAAAGCCCTTGCATCTGCCTGGAGCCGAAGCGCAGTTGCAAAAGAACATGCAAAACCTGGCGCGCGAGTACGGCATGGTCGTCTACCCGCTGGACAACAACCTGCCGGCCTTGCTGACTCAGGTCGCTGCCGGGTATCCGGTGATGGTGCGCTTCACCGAAGGCTCGGCGTTCTGGGCCGAGCAGCGTTACGCCATCCTGGCCGGGTACGACCGTCAGAAGCAGACCGTATTGTTGCGAGCCGGGATGGATCGCCGGGAGTTGATGAGTTTCGGTTCGTTCGAATCGGCGTTCACGAGTGCCGGCGGGTGGGCGGTGCTGATCCAGAAGCCGAATCAGATTCCGGCCAACGTTGATCGGCAGCGCTGGTTGAACGCCGCCAATGACCTCGCCCAGGCTGGTCAGGAGCAGGCTGCGGCTCGCGCGAAGAAGGCGCTTGCTCCGTAACACCCTCCGTTCGTCATCTGCGTCGCACGGCACTGTGCGATTGTCCTCAGAGGTGTAAGTGCCTGTATTGTGCGGGCCACACCAAGGAGGCAACCATGGCAGATTCCAAACATCCTTCGGGCCCGCATTCATCCGAGCACTCTTCTGACAAAGAGCTTGGATTCGATCCCGACTCGCCGGACCTCGACGATCCGCAGGTCGATCCTGTCGGTCCTGCCAAGGCGCCACTGGATGTGGATCCGGAAGAGGACAACAAGGCCCCCGCCAAACCGTACGACCCGCTGGCTGACCTGAAACCCTGACGTTCAAGTGAGGTGTGTATGTCGACCGATTCGAGTTTCGATGACAAAAAACAGCCGGACAGTGTTCCCACCACTCCGGAAAAAAACGTTGATCCGGTGTTGGATCCGGACAGTCCGCTGCGCGACCCGCTGGCCCGGCCGGCGGTGGCGCCGAAGGAGCCCAGTGCGGGAGACGGTATCCCGGATGATGATCAGATGCCGTTGCCGAATGATTGAGGGTGGAGCGTGTCACAACCCCCCTGTGGGAGCGGGGGTAGGGGTTCAGCTTATTTGGACGCCTCAGCCACGCCACCCTGACGCTGTTTCAGGTTCTTCTCTGACTTGTACTGCAAGGCCACCGAAGGCACATCGGCGCTCTTGCCGGTCTCGACCCAGTTGCGAATGCGGCTTGCATCCGCAAAGTGGGTGTACTTGCCAAAGGCGTCCAGAATCACCAGCGCCACCGGACGATTACCCATGCGTGTCACCAGCACCAGACAGTGGCCGGCTTCGTTGGTGAAGCCCGTCTTGGTCAGGGAAATGTCCCAGTTCGGCTTGCCCACCAGGTGGTCGGTGTTACGAAAGCCCAAGCTGTAATTGGGCTTGCGGAACGACACGGTTTTTTCCTTGGTGGTGCTCAGTTCCGTGAGGATCGGGTATTTGTGCGCCGCGACCAGCAGTTTGCTCAGGTCCCTTGCCGTGGAGACGTTACGCGGCGACAGGCCAGTCGGTTCGACATAGTGCGTGCTGGTCATGCCCAATGCCTTTGCCTTGGCGTTCATTGCGGCGATGAAGGCGGCGTAACCGCCCGGATAGTGGTGCGCGAGGCTGGCGGCTGCGCGGTTTTCGGAGGACATCAAGGCGATCAGCAGCATTTCCCGACGGGGCATTTCGCTCTTGAGCTTGACCCGTGAAAACACACCTTTCATTTCCGGCGTGTCGCTGATATCGATGGAAATGTACTCATCCATGTTCTGGCGGGCTTCGACGACGACCAGCGCTGTCATCAATTTACTGACCGAGGCAATCGGAACCACGACGTCTGGGTTGCTGGCGTAAATGACTTTGTTGGTCTGCAGATCCATCAGCAAGGCGCTGCCGGAAGCGATTTTCAGTTGTTTGGTGTCGCGCGGAGCTGCGATTTCCGCAGCATCGACCAATGGCGTGAGGAACGTCCCTGTAGTAAATGCGAAAAACAGACTCAGGATGGAAAGACGGATTTTCACGCTGGCAGACTCATAAGATGTGGATTAGCCGTTTTGTAACGGGCTGTTTCTTAAAACCGAGGCATTTTAGGAGTATGGCTGAAGAACTGTCGATGGTTGTTCGATTGACAGGTGAAACTCCTTGAAAAGCCTCACAAAACAGCAGGTTTCCGGCGAATGGTCATGTCGTTCCTGCAAATAAAAAGAACCCCGCCATGGGCGGGGTTCCTTTACGCGTCGGTGCAGGCATGGCAACACTCAGCCGTGCAGGGTTTCCGCGGCGTACAGGGTGTTTTCCAGCAGGCAGGCACGTGTCATGGGGCCTACGCCACCCGGCACGGGCGTGATCCAGCCGGCGCGGGGCAGGGCGGTTTCATAGACAACATCGCCGACCAGCTTGCCGTCGTCCTGGCGGTTGATCCCGACGTCGATCACGATCGCGCCTTCCTTGACCCACTCACCCTTGACCAGGCCCGGCTTGCCGGCAGCCACCACCACCAGGTCGGCCCGGCCGACATGGCCGGCCAAATCCTTGGTGAAGCGGTGGGTAACGGTCACGGTACAGCCGGCGAGCAGCAGTTCCATGGCCATTGGGCGGCCGACGATGTTCGACGCGCCGACGACGACCGCATCCATTCCGTAGAGGTCCGCGCCGGTGCTTTCCAGCAGCGCCATGATCCCTTTCGGTGTGCAGGGGCGCAGCAATGGAATTCGCTGGGCCAGGCGACCGACGTTGTAAGGGTGGAAGCCGTCGACGTCCTTGTCCGGGCGGATACGCTCCAGCAGTTTGGAGGCGTCCAGGTGTTCAGGCAGCGGCAACTGCAGCAGGACGCCGTCGATTGCCGGGTCTTCGTTGAGGCGATCGATCAGATCGGTCAGCGCTTGCTGAGTGGTTTGCGCAGGCAGGTCGTAGGCTTGGGAGATGAAGCCGACCTCTTCACAGTCTTTACGCTTGTGCGAGACATAAACCTGAGAGGCTGGATCGCTGCCGACCAGGATCACCGCGAGGCCAGGAGTGCGCAGGCCTTGCTGGCGGCGCTCGCTGACGCGTTGGGCGATCTGCTGGCGCAGGCTGGCGGCGATCGATTTGCCGTCGATTAGTTGTGCAGTCATTGCGCGTGATTAACCATCGAGAGGGGGAAAAAAGAGAATGCATTCTCGCATGTCATGCGGTGAGGGCAAAGGCGCTTGGTCTGCAAATTCCCCTAAGCCCTTTAATTAAATGAATTTTTTATAAAAAGGATTTGACGACCTTGGGGGCGCTCTATACTATTCGTCGCACTTGTCGGGCACAGCCTAGCACTGGTTAAGAAGGTCGAGCGAAATTACGGTTTTGCGAGACTGAAAAGCACTTAGTTTGTAGTCCTCCAAGAGTACAGATTAATAAGGCGCCCGTAGCTCAGCTGGATAGAGCATCCGCCTTCTAAGCGGATGGTCGCAGGTTCGAGTCCTGCCGGGTGCGCCATTAGGCAGCATTGGCACAAGTAGCGCGATATGGTGGGCGTAGCTCAGTTGGTAGAGCACGGGATTGTGACTCCCGTTGTCGTGGGTTCGATCCCCATCGTCCACCCCATATTTCGAAAGGCGCCAGATTAACAGTCTGGCGCCTTTGCTTTAACAGCTTCATCCGCGGATGTGGTGGAATTGGTAGACACACTGGATTTAGGTTCCAGCGCCGCGAGGCGTAAGAGTTCGAGTCTCTTCATCCGCACCAAACAAGCTTCATTCCGGTCGCAGGCCGGGCTGGAGTCAAGCAAAGAGGCCGTTTGGTTTTTTTGCGCTGCAATATGGTGGGCGTAGCTCAGTTGGTAGAGCACGGGATTGTGACTCCCGTTGTCGTGGGTTCGATCCCCATCGTCCACCCCATATTTCGAGAGGCGCCAGATTTAACAGTCTGGCGCCTTTTTTAGTTTTGGCGGTCTGAAAAGCGCAGGGCGTTTCGTCGTATAAATGTTACCCGATGATGCCGCACTGCTCGCCGCTGCTGTTTGCGCAGCGGCCGCCGGGGTGTGGGGTCGCGAGCTCTTCTATATATAGAAGGGTTGATGCAGAGCCCTGGCGTGATCGACTGTATTGGCTGTCGGAGCGGGGCGCATGGGTGCCTTCGCTCCTCAAAAATGCCTGCCGTTTTTTTACCCCTTTTCAGTAGGGTGACTTCTTGAGTTTGACCCTCTAGAATGCATGCCCTTGATTCTTGGGTCGGTAACGGCCGGCTAACGTCTGTGCAACGAGGAATATCCATGCAAGTTTCTGTTGAAAATACTTCTGCTCTTGAGCGCCGCATGAGCATCACCGTGCCGGCTGAGCGCATCGAGACTCAGGTCAACAAGCGTCTGCAGCAGACTGCCCAAAAGGCCAAGATTGCCGGCTTCCGTCCAGGCAAAGTGCCAATGAGCGAAATCAAGCGCCGTTTCGGTGCTGATGCGCGTCAGGAAGCTGTGGGTGACGTGATCCAGGCTTCCTTCTACGAAGCCGTGGTTGAGCAGAAGCTGAACCCGGCGGGTTCGCCGTCGATCGAGCCAAAATCCCTGGAAGCAGGCAAGGACCTGGAATACGTTGCCGTATTCGAAGTGTTCCCTGAGTTTACCGTTGCCGGTTTCGAAGGTATCGCCGTCGAGCGCCTGAGCGCTGACGTGGCTGACGCCGACCTGGACAAGATGCTGGACGTGCTGCGCAAGCAGAACACCCGTTTCGAAGTGGCCGATCGCGCCGCCCAGAACGATGACCAGCTCAACATCGATTTCGTTGGCAAGGTCGACGGTGAAGTGTTCGCTGGCGGTTCCGCCAAGGGTACTCAGCTGGTGCTGGGTTCCGGCCGCATGATCCCGGGTTTCGAAGACGGTCTGGTTGGCGCTAAAGCCGGCGAAGAGCGCGTCCTGAACCTGACCTTCCCTGAGGACTACCAGAACCTCGACCTGGCCGGCAAGACTGCCGAGTTCACCGTTACCGTGAACACCGTTTCCGCGCCAACCCTGCCAGAGCTGAACGAAGAGTTCTTCGCTCAATTCGGCATCAAGGAAACGGGTCTGGAAGGCTTCCGCGCCGAAGTTCGCAAGAACATGGAGCGTGAACTGCGTCAGGCCATCAAGTCGAAGGTCAAGAACCAGGTCATGGATGGTCTGCTGGCCACCAACCCGATCGAAGTGCCAAAGGCCCTGCTGTCCAACGAAGTTGACCGTCTGCGCGTGCAGGCCGTCCAGCAGTTCGGCGGCAACATCAAGCCTGACCAACTGCCGGCCGAGCTGTTCGAAGAGCAAGCCAAGCGTCGCGTTGTCCTGGGTCTGATCGTGGCCGAAGTGGTCAAGCAGTACGAGCTCAAGCCTGACGAAGCACGCGTTCGCGACATGATCCAGGAAATGGCTTCGGCCTATCAGGAGCCTGAGCAAGTGGTGTCCTGGTACTACAAGAACGACCAGCAACTGAACGAAGTCCGTTCTGTTGTGCTGGAAGAGCAAGTTGTGGATACTGTTCTGCAGAAAGCTAGCGTGACCGATAAATCGGTCTCTTACGAAGAAGCAGTCAAGCCGGTAGAAGCTCCACAAGCCGACTGATTGTTCCTGCGTTAAGACGTACACCATAAGCCAGCATTCGTGCTGGCTTATGCGTTTTCAAGACATAACTATTTTGGGAGTGACTGCAGAGCATGTTCCGTAATTCTTATATTCAGCAGAACTCTGATGTCCAGGCCGCAGGCGGCCTGGTCCCGATGGTTGTCGAGCAATCTGCTCGTGGCGAGCGCGCCTATGATATTTATTCGCGTCTTCTCAAGGAGCGCGTGATCTTTCTGGTAGGTCCTGTAGAGGACTACATGGCCAACCTGATCTGTGCGCAATTGCTGTTCCTTGAAGCGGAAAACCCGGACAAGGACATCCATCTGTATATCAACTCGCCGGGCGGTTCGGTGACAGCGGGCATGTCGATCTACGACACCATGCAATTCATCAAACCCAACGTCTCCACCACCTGCATCGGCCAGGCGTGCAGCATGGGCGCATTCCTGCTGACCGCAGGTGCTCCAGGCAAGCGTTACTGCCTGCCGAACTCGCGCGTGATGATTCACCAGCCACTGGGCGGTTTCCAGGGTCAGGCCTCGGACATCGAGATCCATGCCAAGGAAATCCTGTTCATTCGCGAGCGTTTGAACAAGCTGATGGCTCAGCACAGCGGGCGTACCCTCGAAGAAATCGAGCGCGACACCAACCGCGACAACTTCATGAGTGCAGAAGCAGCGCGTGAATACGGTCTGATCGATGAAGTGATCACCCAACGCCCAGCGTAAAATAAGCGGCACAAAACAGGGCGTGGTCGGCGTGTTCGATCATCGGCGGGCTTGAAAAAGCCCGCAATAGCCTTCATCTTGTGTTGCAAGCCTATCGGATTTGGATCGAACGAATGACTGACACCCGCAACGGCGAGGACAACGGCAAGCTGCTCTATTGCTCCTTCTGTGGCAAAAGCCAGCATGAAGTACGCAAGTTGATTGCCGGCCCCTCGGTCTTTATCTGCGACGAGTGCGTCGACCTGTGCAATGACATCATCCGTGAGGAGGTGCAGGAAGCACAGGCCGAAAGCAGCGCGCATAAATTGCCTTCGCCTAAAGAAATCAGCGGCATTCTTGATCAATATGTCATTGGTCAGGAACGCGCGAAGAAGATTCTGGCCGTAGCGGTATACAACCACTACAAGCGCCTCAATCAGCGTGACAAAAAGAATGACGACGTCGAACTCGGCAAGAGCAACATCTTGCTGATCGGCCCGACAGGCTCGGGTAAAACCCTGCTTGCCGAAACACTGGCCCGCTTGCTGAACGTTCCGTTCACCATCGCCGATGCAACCACCCTCACCGAGGCGGGTTACGTGGGTGAGGATGTCGAGAACATCATTCAGAAGCTGCTGCAGAAGTGCGACTACGACGTGGAAAAGGCCCAGATGGGCATTGTCTACATCGACGAGATCGACAAGATCTCGCGCAAGTCCGACAACCCGTCGATCACCCGGGACGTTTCCGGTGAAGGCGTACAGCAGGCCCTGCTCAAGTTGATCGAAGGTACGGTCGCTTCCGTTCCGCCCCAGGGTGGTCGCAAGCATCCGCAGCAGGAATTCCTTCAGGTCGACACCCGTAACATCCTGTTCATCTGCGGTGGTGCATTCTCGGGCCTCGAGAAAGTCATCCAAAACCGTTCCACCAAAGGTGGCATTGGCTTTAACGCAGAAGTTCGCAGCAAGGAAGAAGGCAAGAAGGTGGGCGAAGCCCTGCGTGAAGTCGAGCCTGACGATCTGGTCAAGTTCGGTCTGATCCCGGAATTCGTTGGTCGTCTGCCGGTTCTCGCCACGCTGGACGAGCTTGACGAGGCTGCATTGATGCAGATCCTCACCGAGCCGAAAAACGCTCTGACCAAGCAGTACGCCAAGCTGTTCGAGATGGAAGGCGTGGACCTGGAATTCCGGGCCGACGCACTGAAATCGGTTGCCAAGCGCGCCCTGGAACGCAAGACCGGTGCCCGTGGCCTGCGATCGATTCTTGAAGGTGTATTGCTCGACACCATGTATGAAATCCCCTCGCAGTCCGAGGTGAGTAAAGTGGTGATCGATGAAAGCGTCATAGAAGGCAAGTCCAAGCCACTGTATATCTACGAAAACAGTGAGCCGACTGCCAAGGCCGCGCCAGACGCTTAAGCGTCTCGCAGCTGGAACAGGGAAGGGGCCTTCGGGCCCCTTTGCTTTTTCCGCGTTTTAACCATCTCTTTGCGCTTGTTTTTTTTGCAGGCAGCCCCCATCTTGGTTTCAAGCTCAATTCCATCTGTTTACGGCCTTGTGGCCGCCGTCGAGGCGAAATCATGAAGACGACCATCGAATTGCCTCTCTTGCCATTGCGTGATGTCGTGGTTTATCCGCACATGGTTATCCCGCTGTTCGTGGGGCGCGAGAAGTCAATTGAAGCCCTTGAAGCGGCGATGACGGGTGACAAGCAGATCCTTCTGCTGGCCCAGAGAAACCCTGCTGACGACGATCCGGGTGAAGATGCACTTTATCGCGTAGGTACCATTGCCACCGTCCTGCAACTGCTGAAGCTGCCAGATGGCACCGTCAAGGTTCTGGTTGAGGGTGAGCAGCGTGGCACCGTGGAGCGCTTCAGCGAAGTTGACGGCCACTGCCGCGCCGAAGTCTCGTTGATCGAAGAAGTCGACGCACCTGAGCGTGAGTCGGAAGTGTTCGTGCGCAGCTTGCTGTCTCAATTCGAGCAGTATGTGCAGTTGGGCAAGAAAGTCCCGGCTGAAGTCCTGTCGTCGCTCAACAGCATCGATGAGCCCGGTCGCCTGGTCGACACCATGGCCGCCCACATGGCCCTGAAGATCGAGCAGAAGCAGGAAATCCTCGAGATCATCGATTTGTCGGCGCGGGTCGAGCACGTCCTGGCGCTGCTGGATGCCGAGATCGACCTGCTGCAAGTCGAAAAACGCATTCGTGGTCGCGTCAAGAAACAAATGGAGCGCAGCCAGCGCGAGTACTACCTGAATGAGCAGATGAAGGCCATTCAGAAAGAGCTGGGCGACAGTGACGAAGGTCACAATGAAATCGAAGACCTGAAAAAGCGCATCGATGCGGCTGGCCTGCCCAAAGACGCGCTGGCCAAGGCCCAGGGTGAGCTGAACAAGCTCAAGCAGATGTCCCCGATGTCCGCAGAAGCCACCGTGGTGCGTTCGTACATCGACTGGCTGGTGCAGGTGCCGTGGAAGGCCCAGAGCAAGGTGCGCCTTGACCTGGCGCGTGCAGAGGACATCCTCGACGCCGATCACTACGGCCTGGAAGAGGTCAAGGAACGCATCCTTGAATACCTCGCCGTGCAGAAACGCGTGAAGAAGATTCGTGGTCCGGTGTTGTGCCTGGTCGGTCCTCCTGGGGTGGGTAAAACGTCCCTGGCCGAGTCGATTGCACACGCTACCAACCGCAAGTTTGTGCGCATGGCCTTGGGTGGTGTGCGTGATGAGGCTGAAATCCGTGGTCATCGCCGCACGTACATCGGTTCGATGCCAGGAAGATTGATTCAAAAGATGACAAAAGTGGGTGTGCGCAACCCGCTGTTTCTGCTCGATGAAATCGACAAAATGGGCAGCGACATGCGCGGCGATCCGGCGTCGGCGTTGCTGGAAGTGCTCGACCCCGAGCAGAACCACAACTTCAACGATCACTATCTGGAAGTCGACTACGACCTGTCGGATGTGATGTTCCTGTGCACCTCCAACTCCATGAACATTCCACCGGCGCTGCTCGACCGGATGGAAGTCATTCGTCTGCCGGGCTACACCGAAGACGAGAAAATCAACATTGCCGTCAAATACCTTTCGCCCAAGCAGATCGCGGCTAACGGCCTGAAAAAAGGCGAGCTGGAATTCGAGGAAGAGGCGATCCGTGACATCATTCGCTACTACACCCGCGAAGCCGGTGTACGTGGACTGGAGCGCCAGATTGCCAAGGTCTGCCGCAAGGCGGTCAAAGAGCATGCACTGGAAAAACGCTTCTCGGTGAAGGTGGCCGCGTCGATGCTCGAAGACTTCCTGGGCGTGCGCAAATTCCGCTATGGCCTGGCTGAATCCCAGGACCAGATCGGTCAGGTGACCGGGCTGGCATGGACCCAGGTGGGCGGCGAATTGCTGACCATCGAGGCCGCCGTCGTTCCAGGCAAAGGCCAACTGATCAAGACTGGTTCGTTGGGTGACGTGATGGTCGAATCGATCACCGCAGCCCAGACCGTTGTCCGCAGCCGTGCGAAGAGCCTGGGGATCCCCCTGGACTTCCACGAGAAGCGCGACACGCATATCCACATGCCGGAAGGGGCAACCCCGAAGGACGGCCCAAGCGCCGGTGTGGGCATGTGCACGGCCCTTGTCTCGGCGTTGACCGGCATTCCGGTGCGCGCAGATGTCGCAATGACCGGCGAAATTACTTTGCGGGGTCAGGTATTGGCGATTGGCGGTCTGAAAGAAAAGCTGCTTGCGGCTCACCGTGGTGGTATCAAGACCGTGATCATTCCTGAAGAGAATGTGCGTGATCTCAAGGAAATTCCGGACAATATCAAGCAGGATCTGCAGATTAAACCGGTTAAATGGATTGACGAGGTCCTGCAAATTGCGCTGCAATACGCGCCGGAGCCCTTGCCCGATGTAGCTCCGGAGATAGTCGCGAAGGACGAAAAACGCGAGTCTGACTCTAAGGAAAGAATTAGCACGCATTAATACGCATTTGCCTGGGGGGCTTGTTGACAGCTTTTTAGAGCCCTTGTTATAAAGCGGCTCTTATAGTGTCTGTAGGCCATTCAGCACTCGTTTTTGCTTTCACCAAAAAACTTAGAATCATACTCAAATAGATATAAGGGGACTTTAGAGTGAACAAGTCGGAACTGATTGATGCTATCGCTGCATCCGCTGATATCCCGAAAGCTGCTGCTGGCCGTGCGCTGGACGCTGTAATCGAATCCGTCACTGGCGCTCTCAAGGCTGGCGACTCCGTTGTTCTGGTTGGCTTCGGTACTTTCTCCGTGACTGATCGTCCAGCTCGCGTGGGTCGTAACCCACAGACCGGCAAGCAACTGCAAATCGCAGCCGCTAAAAAGCCAGGTTTCAAAGCCGGTAAAGCGCTGAAAGAAGCTGTCAACTAAGTTTGATTCAGGTTTTTACCTGTCCGGGTCGGGGTCATGCCTGATCTGGTAGCGGGGCGGTAGGCCAACCGGCAAATTGCCGGTCCGAGACACCAAGGGTCGCAAATTCGAATTCTTGGTCCGCTCCGCCAGTTACGAGAAGGCGCATCCTCGGATGCGCCTTTCTTCTATCCGGATTCTACCCACACTCCACGGTTGCCTAAATTTTTGAAGTTCAACCGTTTCTGGGGGACGCATGCTGCAAAATATCAGGGACAATTCACAAGGCTGGATTGCCAAGACCATTATCGGGGTCATCGTTGTACTGATGGCCCTGACCGGTTTCGACGCGATTTTTCAGGCTACGACGCACAAGAATGATGCGGCCAAGGTCAACGGCGACGAAATCAGCCAGAACGAGCTGAGCCAGGCGGTCGATATGCAACGCCGTCAGCTCATGCAACAGCTGGGCAAGGATTTCGATGCGTCCTTGCTCGACGAAAAAATGCTGCGCGAATCGGCCCTCAAAGGCCTGATCGATCGCAAGTTGCTGCTGCAAGGCGCAGAAAAATCCAAGTTCGCTTTCTCCGAAGGCGCGTTGGACCAAGTGATTCTGCAGACGCCTGAATTCCAGGTGGACGGCAAGTTCAGTCCTGAGCGTTTCGACCAGGTCATCCGTCAACTCGGCTACAGCCGCATGCAATTCCGCCAGATGCTGGCCCAGGAAATGCTGATCGGCCAGCTGCGTGCCGGCCTGGCAGGCAGCGGTTTCGTTACCGACGCCCAGGTGTTGGCTTTCGCCCGCCTGGAAAAGCAGACCCGCGACTTCGCTTCCCTGGACGTCAAGGCTGCTCCGGCTGCCGTGAAGCTGACCGATGATGAGGTCAAGGCTTACTACGACGAGCACGCCAAGGAATTCATGACCCCGGATCAGGTGGTCATCGATTACATCGAATTGAAGAAGTCGTCCTTCTTCGATCAGGTCGCCGTCAAAGACGAAGACCTGCAAGCGGCGTATCAGAAAGAAATTGCCAACCTGTCCGAGCAACGTCGGGCTGCGCACATTCTGATCGAAGTGAACGACAAAATGACCGAGGCGCAAGCCAAGGCCAAGATCGAAGACATCCAGGCACGCCTGGCCAAAGGCGAGAAGTTCGAAGCCCTGGCCAAGGAATTTTCCCAGGACCCAGGCTCGGCCAACAACGGCGGCGACCTCGGCTTTGCCGGCCCGGGCGTTTACGATCCAGCGTTCGAAACCGCGCTGTATGCGCTGGCCAAGGACCAGGTGTCCGCGCCGGTGCGCACCGACTTCGGTTTTCACCTGATCAAGCTGCTGGGTGTCGAAGCACCGGAAGTACCGACCTTCGCCAGCCTGAAAGACAAGCTGACCCGTGAGCTGAAAACCCAACAGGTCGAACAGCGTTTCGTCGAGGCGACCAAGCAGCTGGAAGATTCGTCGTTCGAGTCCTCAGACCTCGCCCAGCCGGCGCAGGACCTGAAACTGACCGTACACACCTCCAAGCCATTTGGCCGGGAAGGGGGCGAAGGTATTGCCGCCAACCGTGCCGTGTTGACGGCTGCTTTCAGTCCTGAAGTGCTGGATGAGGGTGCCAACAGCACCGCCATCGAACTCGATCCGGAAACCGTGATCGTGTTGCGCGCCAAGGAACACCTGAAACCGTCGCAATTGCCTCTGGAAAGCGTGTCTGCTGCGATCCGCAGCCAGTTGACCAAAGAGCACGCCAGCGCTGCCGCCAAGACCAAGGCTGAAAAGCTGATCGCCGATCTGCGCGACGGCAAGGCGCCACTGGACAAGGCTATCGACGGCCAGAGCTGGAAAGTGACGGCCGCAGCCACTCGGGCTCAGGAAGGGGTTGACCCGACGGTGTTGCAAGCGTTGTTCCGCATGCCGAAACCGGCCAGCAAGGACAAGCCGACGTTCACCAGCGTGACCCTGGCGGATGGCAGCCTGGTGATCGTGCGTCTGAACGGTGTCAATGAAGCCGCCGCGCCTAGCGAGGAAGAAAAGACGCAATACCGTCGCTTCCTTGCTTCGCGCATCGGTCAGCAGGACTTCGCGGCGTATCGCAAGCAACTGGAAGCCGAAGCGGACATCCAGCGCTACTGACGCCTGGTTGAGTTTCGCGCGGTATGAAAACCCCGACCGAAAGGTCGGGGTTTTTTATGGGCGCTCGAAAATTCACTGATGCTGTCCGTCACCTGAAATATTCGTCGAACGACTTTTTCCGGTAAATCGCAGTCAGTACACTTGTAAATGTTTCAAGACACTAATCGATGCCACGCTAAGCAACGTTATGTTGCACAATACGCGCCGAACCGTTTTCATCAGGATGCTCAATGTTTAAATCATCTCCCGCACGGGTTGTCGGGCTGGCGTTGGTGCTGGCCGCCGCAGCCGGTTGCTCGTCGAAGAAAGCCGCGATCTATGAGCATGAGAACTTTGACGACTCCGGAACCTTTTCGCGCAATTACCCGGTGACCGACAAACAAAGCTGTGAAGCCGCCCGTCGTGCGTTGCTCAGCCAGGGTTACATCATCACCAGCAGCGATCCAAAACTGATTTCCGGTCACAAGAGCTTCCAGCAGACCGGCGAGACGCACATGGAGATCAGCTTCAGTGTGGTTTGCGCCGATGACGGCAGCGAAGGGCATCATGCGACCGTGTTCGCCAACGCGCTTCAGGACAGTTATGCGCTGAAGAAGAGCAGCAACTCCGCCAGTGTCGGCGTGGGCGTGCTGGGCTCCGTATCGATGCCGATTGGCTCCTCGGATGACTCCATGGTCAAGGTGGCCAGTGAGACGGTCTCATCGGCCAAGTTCTACGAACGTTTCTTTGCCCTGGTCGAGCTGTTCCTGCCGCCGGAAGCGAAGAAAGCGGCGCACATCGAAGAGAAACCAAAAACCGACCTGGGCGTGCCTGAGGCCCCGGTGACGCCAGCCGC
Organism: Pseudomonas sp. S2_C03; assembly: GCF_054668405.1. Lineage (NCBI taxonomy): Bacteria > Pseudomonadati > Pseudomonadota > Gammaproteobacteria > Pseudomonadales > Pseudomonadaceae > Pseudomonas > Pseudomonas sp. S2_C03. The sequence goes on from NZ_CP162766.1 coordinate 1,117,110, forward strand.
GCCGGCAACGCCGCAACCTGCGCCTGCTGCCGAGCCGACCCCCACCCCCGAGCCTGCCGCCTCGCAACCGGTGGCTGCGCCGCCTGAGCCTGCCCCTGTGGCTCCGACGCCAAGTGCCGAACCGGCACCGCAGACCGAGACCATCACGCCACCGCCAGCCTCGGACCTGCCACCGCCGAGCGAGCCGATTCCGGCGCTGTAAGTCACCTGCGTTCCGGGGACCGCTGCCAGCCCTGCGCCCCCGGATGCCTCTGGTCTTGATGCGCGTCATGACCGCGCGCGCAACGGGATCAACGACAACTCGCTAAGCACCGATCACTCGTTACCAACTCCCATAAGGAATCCCGTGTTTTTCGACGTAAGCTTTGTTTTCGGGTTCGATGGTGACGTACTGACCTTCGCTACCACCTCGGTAAGGTCCCAGCGGCTCGATCTCGGCCTGAAAGCGACCGACTTCCCTAAAATCCAGGCAAGGCCCACCGAACCAGACCTTGACGATGCCGCCGGGGGCCATGCCGAGGGTGATGGTGTCGCGATAATCATGCTTCCATTTTCTTGAGCCTTGGCAAAATACCCGCTCCGGTCGGACCATCTCATCGCGCACCCTCTGCGGGATCTTGATGCCGATCTTGTAGGTCTGCGGTTCCACCAGTGATTGCCAGCGCAGGAAAAGCTCCACTGGCAAGTCGACATTGTTCATTGGCATACCCCCACCTCCACCCTTGTGCCAGCCTTCTGGCTGGCGGGTGTAGCTGGCCACGCCACCAGTCACGCGGTAGAACGCCAGCCGGCGCTGATCGAGTACATCCACGCCTTCGACCCACACTTCCATAAAACGTGGAGCAGCCAAAGCGACGTACCAACTGTCGTAAGGCAACTGGGGGCGAGGGGGCACTTTTGGCCCACTGGCACATGCACTCAAACTGACCAACAGTCCCATGAGCAAGACGAGACGCATCATTGTGGATACCCCTTCTGCGGCAGGTTGGGGTAAACGTTGCGCTGCCCGTTTTCTGTCGGTTTGCTTACGAGAAAAGGTCCACTGGGCACCCAATGCGCAGACTGGTGGATGTAGCGACGACGCAGCAAACTTTCCTGGTCGCGATGAAGGCTGACCTCAAGTTCACCCAGCACCTGATCCAGAATGCGCTCGGCGATCGGCTTCAACTCTTCAGGTAGTTTCAGGTCCGTTCGACCCTCTACGGTTTTGAACGGAACCCCATACCGCACCGCCAACTCACGCATCACCCGCAATGGAATCAACGAAAGCTCACCACGCACCGGCCGGTCCAGTTCGATGATCAGGAAATAGTCTTCGTTTTGCGGTTCCTGTGGCCCCCGAGGTGCCTGGGCGATCGGCCAGGCCTTGATGTTGAGTTGGCCGTCAACCGCGACACCGGTGCCCTCCAACTGAACCTTCTTGAAGCGCGCTTCTGCCCACGCAAGCTGTGCGTCCACTGGGCGATTGGCCGGTACGGTGAAACGCCGTGGTTTGGTCAGCCACACCCGCTCGCGAGCCTTGGGCAAGTAGCCGCCGCCAATGTCCGAGTGCACCCCGGGCAGAATGATTTGCTGGTGATCTTCCAGCACGCTGTTCAGCGCAAAGTTTTGGCGGCGCTCGTCCCGCGCCTGTAGCTGAATAACCTTGCGCGCACAGTTGGGCGGCAGGTACAGGTTCACACCGGGGTTGTTGTCGTTGTGCACACCCAAGTCACCATCGAGAAGCTCGGGGAGGTCGAAGATGGCGGCGACAGTGTCGAATAGGCCGATGAAGTTGATGCAGACATCCATGCCCGGATCGAAACTCTTCAACAAGCCGAAGTGACCTGGCTTTAGCAATTCCTTGAATACCCCAAACCCAGGCTTGAGCAGCTCGTTGGCGCAATGTCGAGCAGCGGCTGCGCCGCGGCTGAAGCCCAAGATGTCGAACTCGACACGTCGAATGCATGTCTCGGGATTAGCTTTGTGAAGGCGCTCCAACTGCCTTTCAATGAGAGTCGGCGCCTGCATGACCCGCGCCACTACCCCGGTCTCCCCAAGCCCCATGCCTTGCCCAATGTAGACCGAATCAGCTTTTTCACTGGTGGTGCCGATCCCATCCAAATAGACCTTCACATAACCAATCTCACTTCCCTCTAGCAAGGCATCACTGGCATGGTCCGGATACAAACCATGCAGATGCGCCACATTACTCGGCGCATTCCCATAACTGTTATCCGGGGCACTGCCAAACGCTTCACCGTCAAAATCGCCAAATCCGCTTTCAATGCACTGCTTGAGGATGCTCTCGATCTCCCGCTGGCTATGCCCGACATTCTCAAGACGGCAATCTGCGGTATGCGCTGAGTTACCCAGGTTATTCCCGGTCCCATCAAAGAACAGCCCGATCCGCAGCGTGATCCCCTCCTGCTCTTCCTCTTCTTCCTCTTCCTCCAGGTCATAACTCAACGACAGCGCTTGCGGCGTCTGTGTGTAGACGCGCTCGGTAAACCCCTGACTGTCGGTGGTGCCTTTCCAGGTCTGGCCGGAGGCGGCGGTGATCTTGTACCGCGTGTTAGCCCAGGGCTGGTCATCGGCGGTGAATATCCGGAACTGCTCGTCGAACTCCAGCGGCGGGTCGATCTTTGCCGGCAACCAGGATTGGCGCATCGGCTGGGTGGCCTTGGTTTGGGTGTATCCGTAATAGGCCGACTTGACCTTGTAGTCCCCCGCGGTGCCGGACTCGATCCCACACTTTTCCAGGGTCAGGTAACTGCCACCGGCATTCAGGATGATTTTCTTTTTGGCCGTAATGCGCACTTCATCTTCGGTACTGGTGATGTCCAAACCATGCCGGGCCAGCACTTGCAACTTGTCGTTCTGCGCCTGGATGCTCACCGCGCCCTGATTGGCGATCAGCTTGATACCCAGCTTGCGCACGAACAGACTCAAGCCCTGGCCCACGCCGATGAACAGGCGCTTGACCACGCTGATGTCCGCTTCGCCGCCGGCGTTGAACATCAGGTTGTCCTGCGCGGCCAGTTGCAGGTGCTGGCCGCTGGTGAGGGCGATACCTTGTGGGGCGCTGAGCAGCAGCACCGAGGATTTCAGTTGTTCCAGGTCCTGGCGCAGCAGGTGCAATTGCGCCGCCACATCCGCCGGTTCGGCGTGGGCGGCCTGGGCGTCGGTGGAGAGCTTTTGCAGTTGTTTACCGGCCTGTTGCAGACGGTTGACGGCAGCGCTCATGTCGAGGACCGGGCCTTGGGCTTTGCTCTGCGCATCCGCACTGATGAACACCCCCTTACCCGCCCGCACACTGCCCCAATCATCGGTCCTCAGCTCAAACCCTTCCCCGCGCTTTTTCTGCTGCGCATCCACCAGATGCCCCAGATTCAACTGGCTCTTGCCGCCATACTCGGTGCTCAGCTTGACGTGCTCCTGGCCTCGGCTGTCGTCCATGCGCAGCTTGTTGTTGGCCGGGGTGCGCAGCACGTTGCGCTTGTAGTTGCGGGCGTTGAGGGTGACGTGGTCGGGGTGTTCGCTGTCGTGCAGGGCGTGGGCGATGTAGGGGCGGTCGGGGTCGCCCTGTTCGAAGGCGATGGCCACTTCGGTGCCGCAGATCAGCGGCAGGTGCAGGCCGTGGGTGTCGCCGGCGTAGGGCCGGGCCAGGCGAAGCCAGGCGCTTTCGCGGCCGAGTGGCCAGGTGTCGCGGTCGAACAGGAAGTTGACCTTGTAGCGGCCTTCCTTGTCGATTTCGGCGTAGCGGTCGTGGGCCAGGCCGCTGGTGACGCGGGCGGGCACGGTGCCGGCGATCTGCGGTTTGGGCAACAACGGCGGGCGGAAACACAGCTCTTCGCTGTAGGGCATGGCCTGGAACTGGCAGATGAACGCGCCATCGCGGCTGGCGCGGATGCTGACGGCGATGACCGCGCAGCTCGGGTTGAAGGCTAGTGGGGCGCCGTCGCTGATGGCCAGCACCTGGCCTGGCGCCAGGGTCGGGCTGTTGCTGGTGCCACTCAGGTGCGTCTGGTCGTTGAGGTATCGCTCGTGGCGCAGGCGGGCGAAGAAGTAGCCGCTTTCACCGAGCTGTTTTTCGTGGCGCTCGTAAGGATCGCCCAGCGCCCGATAGGGTTCGGCGTAGTGGTAGGCCTCGCCGTAAGTGCCCGGCGCGCCACGGGTATGATCGACCTCGGCATCGAGCCGGGCCTTGGCGTCGCGGTGCTGATAGGTGCGCACGTTGACGTGTTGTTCCACCACCCGGTGGCGGTTTTGCAGGGCCCACACGCCGACCTCGTCGCTGCCCAACCCCGCTGGCGGGCGGTGCGGCAACTGCACGTCGAACTGGTAACCGCACTGGTTATCGCAGAACTCCACCACATCGAAGCGCAGACGCTCGTTGCTGACAAAGCGGTACCAGATGCCGACCTCCGCCAGCAGGCGGTTGATGAATGCCAGGTCGCTCTCGCCGTATTGCATGACCTGCTCGCGCCGGGGGTATTCGCGTTTGAGGCGAAACAAGAACTCATGGCCACGCATGTCGTGTCGGCTGCGCAGGATGCTCTCGACGATTTCCGGCACCGACTTATGTTGGTAGATGCGGTATTGCCGGCCGAGGCCGAGCAGTTGCAGGCGCGGTTGCAGGGTGATTTCGTAGCGCGCTTCGTCCTTGGAGGCGGACAGGCGCTGGAAACCGGTGATCACTCCTTGCAGGGTGCGCAGCGGTTCGATGGTCAGCGTTTCCCAGGGCATCACCGCGATCGGTATGGAATGCAGGCTGAAGCCGGCGTCCTGGCCGAGCAGTTGCTGGGCGGCCAGGTCCTGCTCGGTGCTGGTGAATTCGATGTGGTAGCAAAAGGGTTGGCTGAGGCGCTCTTCGCCGTGGAAGGCCAGCACGTCGAGGGAGGGCTCGAGGTTGCGCACCCAGAGTTTGTGGCGGCTGTGGTCGAAGAAAATCGGCAGTGAACTCATGGTCAAGCCTCCCTGGCCTGGATGGACTGGCGGGGAGGTTTTTATCCACCCGCGTTGGGTGCGGGTCAGTGTTCTAGAAGCTGAAAATTGTGGAAATAGGACGGTTCTGATAGGCGCGTAGGATGCGTCCAAATGTTATGGCGCGGGATCTGTAGGATGTTTCCAAGCTGCTGTGAGTCCCGGAAAACAAGCTTTTTGTAGGCGCAGCCGGTCGATGCTCGAATGCTTGCGATGGACGCTCAGACCCCGCGGGGTGTCAGTTGCCCAACGTCATCGTTGACGACCATCGTCGGAACGCCGCCCGGAGCAAGCTCGCTCCTACAGGGGGGCGTGCGTCACGAAGCAAAAAATCCCGTGATAAATTCCTGACCCGCTGCTACGTTTTATTCAGTAGCGATGAGCTGTCGTGGGTGCGTCATTTTTCTTTCACGTTGGCACTTTAGGCTCAAGTGGCAGGTCAGTTATCCAGACCACTTAAGAAGAGGAAGCACCATGGACGAATATCAGGAAGAGTTGCTCGAGTTCCAGGCCTTTGAACTCGACCCCGTTGAGCCTGCGGAAGACGCTACCGAGCTGTAAGCCTGAGGCTCGCAGATTCAAACTGTCCCTCTGCGGCTGCGGCGAAATTCGCCGGGTGTCTGACCGCTCCAGCGTTTGAATGCGCGTTGAAAGGCCTCGGCTGAGGCAAAGCCCAGCAGGTAGGCAATTTCACCGAACGCCAGTTCGGTATCGCGTATGTAAGTCATGGCCAGGTCGCGACGGGTGTCGTTGAGGATTGCGCGAAATTGCGTACCTTCCTCGGCCAAGCGGCGGCGCAAGGTCCAGGTCGGCAGTTTCAGGCGTGCCGCCACTTCTTCGAGGTCGGGTTCCCGACCACCATTGAGCAACGGCCCCAGCAACGCAATGATGCGTTCACGCAGGCTGCGGGTGCGTGTCAGTTGCTCCAGTTCCCGTTCACACAGTTGCAGCAGGTGCCGCCACGTGCTCGGGCAATGCACCGGGTTGCGCAGGGCGAGGCTGGCCAGGCTCAGGCGAAGCTGGTTGTGCTCGGCTGCGAACTGAATCGGGCAGTCGCCCATTTCCCCATAGGCTTCACGATAGGCCGGTGCCTCGAACTCGATGTCGATGCGCTCGGCACGCAGTGAGGTTGCGCTGACGCTGGACAATTGCTGCAGCCAGCCAGCGATGATCGAATCCACCACGAAGCGGTTGTAGGCGTTGTACGGGCTGATGGAGTAAAACCGCAGCCAGGCGCCCTGGGCGTCTTCATGAAAGCTCGACTGGCCACGATAGTTGGAGCCGTACAGGGCTTCGAAGCGCGTCAGGCAGCGCGCTGCTTCCCGCACTGTCGGCGCCTGCGCGGCGGTGACCCCGGCCAGGCCGACCTGGTTCAGGCGGCTGAGCTGGCCCATGCGCAAACCCAGCGCGGGGTTGTCTGTCAGTTGAATCGCGCTGTGTCCCAGGCGCATATAGCGTGGGATCGACAAGCGACCGCAGGCCTCACCAAGTCGGGCCGAGTCGAGGCCGTATTGTTCGAGCAAGGGCTGCGGGTCAATGCCATGGCTGCGTACCGCATCGGCCAGGCTGTGAACAAAGCCCACCGACAGATCGCCCAGGCGCATCGGCGAGGGTTTCATCGGTTACAACCACAGGTTCAGCAAGCGGGCGCCACGCACCGGATCGCTGGCGAAATGCTGCCCGTCACGGGTGAGGAAACTTTGTCCGGCGCTGCCCTGATCCCAGAACTGGCCACGCAGGAAAACGCTGATGCCGGCGATGGCTTGGCTGGCGGGTGGTTGCGCTGTCAGCGTCAGGCGTTGCCAGGCTTGGCCTTCACTGATTTCACCGACCTTGAGGCTGACGACCGTGGGCGTCTGTCCCTTGTAGCCTTGCCAAGGCTGGTCCCACGTATTGCGACCGTTGACGAATGCCGGGACGGCCACCAGTTGCGCGCCCTGATCGTCGAGCAGGCGATAGTTGTCCGGATACCAGCTATCACGGCCGATCAGCACGCCGAGGCGTCCGGCCGGGGTGTCGACGACGGTGAGCGACTCACCGACGTTGGCCTGTAACACATCCTGCCGGTTGAAGACCGGATGCATCTGGCGCTGCGGCTGGCCAATCGGCAGGCCGTCGCGACCGAACACGACGCTGCTGTTGTACAGCGCACCGTGGCCGACCTTCAGGATGCCGTCGATGACGCTCGGTTCGGGCAGCACGATGGAGCCGGCGACCAGCGTCACCCGAAACTCTTTCGCCAGGCCACCGAACAGCGTCTGGTAGTCCCTGGCCATCTCTTTGGCTTTCATGCGCAGGTGCGCATCGTCCAGGCGATTGTCGCCGGTGGCGCTTATCAGGGCGCGCAGGAAGTGCACGGGGTTGCTTACCGCCAGCCAGTTCATGGCTTCCCTGATGGTATTGGCTTGGTACAGCTCGTCCTTTTCACCGCTGATCATCAGCCAGGTGCCGATGTGCTCGGGCAGTACGACGATGGTCTTTTCGTTGACCAGGCCCTGGTTCTGGGCATTTTGAAGATAGGCGGCCAGCTTGCGGCGCAGGCGGTCGGGGCTTTGATAGTCGGTGGGGAACAGCTCGGGCTGGATGCCCAACAGGTTGCCGCGATCGGCTGGCGTGCCCTGGTCGACGGCGAGGTTGATCCGCAGGTCCGACAGGTAATGCCCCGCCGGTCGATCGGCGGCCCACATGGCGTAGGTGGTCAGGGCGGCGATCAACGCCATGGAGAAGGTCAGGTACAGAAGTTTGCGCATGGAAAAACAGTCGACAGCCTTGTGCAGGTTTGGGGTCTGGAACCCGTGTGAGTTCGAGGCTACGGCAAAACAACGGGCAGGGGGAAATGAAGGCGGTGTTTTTTTGGTTTTTTTGTTGTCTTTCTGTAGGAGCGAGCTTGCTCGCGATGGCGGCCTTACGGCGTACATATCCATTCCTGCGGTAACGGCCGCCTATGGTTTCGCCCTTACGGCGACTCACTTTTTTTACAAGCGCCAAAAAAAAGTAAGCAAAAAAACGCTGGCCCCAGCGTACGGCCTCTCGCTGAGGCTCGTGGTTCCTTCGCTCCGGCATCCCTCCGGGGACATCGCCTCCGGTTTGCTTCGCTGCACCTCCTCTCGATGTGTGCGGCTTCGCCGCACGGCGCTACGCGCCCACTCCCCGGATGAATGCCTCCACTCAGCCTGCCGAAGGGGCGGGTGGATCAAAAGCCTGCGAGGCGAGCTAACGCTCGACCTCGTGGTTTGGTTTGGTTTGGTTTGGCTGGCGCTGTCCCTGTAGGAGCGAGCATGTCGAGGCGTCGAACCGTCGCGATGGACGTCAACGATAACGCTGGCAGCCTGACACCCCGCGGTGTTCCGACCACCATCGCGAGCAAGCTCGCTCCTACAGGGGGCGGTTCTGTCAGAACGTTCCGAATTTGCCTTGTCTTGCGCCTTTGCCTACAACTCCGCCAGAATCCGCCGGCTTGTGTGGCTTGGCTCCGGTCCCTAATGTCTGCGTATCGCTGCCAATTCAGCGATCGGGTTTAGCGATCCGACTCCACATAGGCATCACACCGCTCCTAACACTCACAGACTTTTGTGTCTGCGATGGCGTGTTATGGCGGCTGTGCGTGGGAGACCTTCGGGTCTACCCGGGATTCCTATGTCCCGGATCGCTAACCCGCGCATAGCTGCCACCCTTACTTGTTTAGCGATAGGTCATGGTGGCGAAGAAAATTCATAGGAGACTTCCATGCCAAAACCAACCCCAAATCCCCCCGAATCATCCCCGCACACAGATCCTGTAGACGACCTCGGTTTCGACCCAGCGCTGCTGAAATCCGCATCCCCCCACACCCCCAGCACCCTGTTCCAGATTGCCCCGGACATCGACACCGAAACCCTGCTGGCCAGTGCTTGCGAATCCCTGGCCTCGGCGAGCATCCTGGCCGGTGATCTTGCGGTATTCGTGGACGGGCCGCAGCGCAGCATGTTGTTGGGCATCCAACAGATCATCATGCTGGCGGACCTGGCGGTGAATCGGGCGCTGGATAACCTCGTCCCTGCAGGCTAAACATATCCCCCTGTAGGAGCGAGCATGCTCGCGATGGTCGTCAACGATAACGCTGGCAGCCTGACACCTCGCGGTGTTCCGACCACCATCGCGAGCATGCTCGCTCCTACAGGGTCATCCGCGGCCTTTGTGGGAGCGGGCTTGCTCGCGAATGCGGTGGTTCAATCGCCATGGATGTCGGATGTGCCGAATTCGTCATTCCCCCTGGCTAAACCGATCAAGCCTTTGCGGTGCATCTGCGCCAGGCTGGTCGGTCTGTTCAAGGAGTGGATTATGATCCGACTGACCCTGGCCGAGGCTCGCGAGCTGGCCGAATCGATCTTGTTGCATAACGGTTTCAACCTGGCCCACGCCCAGGCTGTGACCGCCACGGTGATTGCCGGTGAGCGTGATGGCTGCGCTTCCCATGGCTTGTACCGGGTGTTGGGTTGTGTGAATTCGCTCAGGGCCGGAAAGGTGTCGGCCGATGCCGAGCCGCAGGTGATCGATCAGGCGCCTTCGATTGTGCGGGTCGATGCCGCCGGTGGTTTTTCGCAACTGGCGTTTCAGGCAGGGCTTGCATCGTTGATGGAGAAGACCCGGGCCAACGGCATTGCCGCTCTGGCGATCAACCATTGTGTGCACTTCTCGGCGTTGTGGGTCGAGATCGAGCAACTGACCGCCGCCGGCCTCGTGGCGCTGGCCTGTAATCCCAGCCATGCCTGGGTCGCGCCAGCGGGTGGGCATCAACCGGTGTTTGGCACCAACCCCATTGCATTCGGCTGGCCGCGTCCGGGCAAGGATCCCTTTGTGTTCGACTTCGCCACCAGTGCGATTGCTCGCGGTGACATCGAGTTGCATCGCCGCGCGGGCAAGGCCATTCCTGAAGGCTGGGGTGTGGATGGGCACGGCCAGCCGAGCACCGATGCCAACGTGGTGCTCGATGCCGGCGCGATGCTGACTTTCGGTGGGCATAAGGGCTCGGCGCTGGCGGCGATGGTCGAGCTGATCGCAGGTCCCCTGATTGGTGACCTCACCAGCGCCGAGTCCCTGGTCTATGACGCGGGCAGCAAGTCGTCGCCTTACCATGGTGAACTGATCATCGCCTTCGATCCGCAACGTTTCCTCGGCGGCACCAGCGAGCAGCACCTGGCGCGTGCCGAGGTGCTGTTCGAGAGCATTCAGGGGCAGGGCGCCCGCTTGCCGTCGCAGCGACGCTATGAAGCGCGGGCGCGCAGCCTGGAGGAGGGCGTGCAGATTCCAGAGGGGTTGTACAGCGATCTGAAGGCACTGCTGGGATAACGGCAAAGCGCCACCGAACCATCGGTGGCGCTTTTTTTACAGCGCGTCGCGCGTGCTTGCACCGTCCACCAGTCGTGCGATGCCCAGCGGGTTGGCGTTTTTCAGTGGCTCGGGCAGCAGCGCGTCGGGGCAGTTCTGGTAGCAAACCGGGCGCAGGAAACGTTCGATGGCCAGGCTGCCCACTGACGTGCCACGGGCATCGGAAGTGGCCGGGTAGGGCCCGCCATGCACCATGGCGTCGCAGACTTCGACGCCGGTGGGGTAGCCATTGAACAGCACCCGACCGACCTTTTGCTCCAGCAGCGGCAGCAACGCGGCGTGCTGTTGCAGGTCGCCGGCCTCGGCAATCAAGGTGGCCGTGAGTTGCCCGTTGAGGCTGCGTAATGCCTGTTGCAACTGGGCATCGTCAGCGACCTCCACCAGCACCGTCGTCGGGCCAAACACTTCTTCCTGCAACAACGGGTTGCCTTCGAGCAACAGGCTGACGTCTGCCTTGAACAGTTGTGGTTGTGCCTGCCTGCCTTGTTGTTCACGTCCGGCCAGATGTTCGATGCCCGGTTGTGCGAGCAAGGTCTGTACGCCCTTGGCGTAGCTGTTCAGCGTCCCGTGGTTGAGCATGGTTTGCGCGGGTTGCCCGGCCATCAGTCCGGTCAGCGAGGCGGTAAATGCACTGAAGGCCGGGGAACGGATACCGATCACCAGGCCCGGGTTGGTACAGAACTGACCACAGCCCTGCACCACCGAGGCGGCCAGTTCGTTGGCAATTTTCTCGCCCCTTGCCTGCAACGCGTCGGGCAGGATCACCACCGGATTGATGCTGCTCATCTCCGCGAACACCGGGATGGGTTGCGCTCGTGCGGCGGCCATGTCGCACAATGCGCGCCCCCCTTGAGCGACCCGGTGAAACCCACCGCCTGGATCGCCGGATGCTTGACCAGTGCTTCACCAACGCCGGCGCCGTAGATCATGTTGAACACGCCCTTGGGCATGCCGGTCTGCTCGGCGGCGCGGAGGATGGCGTCCGCCACCCGCTCGGCGGTCGCCATGTGCCCGCTGTGGGCCTTGAACACCACCGGGCAACCGGCAGCCAGTGCGGCAGCGGTATCGCCGCCGGCGGTGGAGAAGGCCAGTGGGAAGTTGCTGGCGCCGAACACCGCCACCGGGCCGACGCCGATCCGATATTGGCGCAGGTCCACACGTGGCAGCGGCTGGCGCTCGGGCAGTGCGCGGTCGATACGCGCCGCGTAAAAATCACCACGGCGCAGTACCTGAGCGAACAGGCGCATCTGGTTGCTGGTGCGCAGGCGCTCGCCCTGGATGCGGGCGGTGGGCAGTGCGGTCTCGCGGGTCACCAGCGTGACGAAGTCGTCGTCCAACGCTTCGAGTTGCGTGGCGATGGCTTCGAGGAATTCGGCACGGCGGCTGGCCGAAAGGCCACGAAAGGTCGGGTAAGCGGTTGCGGCGGCTTGGGCTGCAGCATCGACTTCTGCCGCAGTCGCCTGAGTGAAGGTAAAGGGCAGCGCTTCACCCGTGACGGCATCGTGGCTGTGCACGGTGATGGTGCCGGTAGCGCTGCGCGCGCCACCGATGTAGTTGTGGCCGATGATCTCGGACATGAAAACTCCTGTTGGAAATGTGGCGTGTCCTGCCGGAGACGCGAAGGCGCCTCCGGCAGGGGCGTCACGTCAGGCCAGCGAGTCGCTGCGGCGGGTGCCCGCCGCTTCGACCTTCACGGTGGCGGCGACACGGGCGGCGGCCTCGCTGTCGACCAGGTGCAGCGACTTGCCACGGGTTTCCCGGGTCAGGCCAACGGCAACGATGGAGATCAGCGCTGCGGCCACCAGATAGAGCGCGATGGGTGTCGAACTCTGGTACTTGTTGAGCAGGGTGATGGCGATCAGCGGGGCCAGTGAGCCGGCGAAGATCGGCGCCACCTGGTAACACAGCGACAACGCGGTGTAGCGCACGTGGGTCGGGAACATCTCCGCCATCAAGGCCGAGTAGGGCGCATAGGTCATCGATTCGATGGCCAGGCCGAGGGTGATGGCGGCCATGATCAGCCAGTTGTTGCCGGTGTCCATCATCGGGAAACCGACGAAACCCCAGAACGCCGTGAGCACCGCGCCGGTCAGGTACACCGGTTTGCGCCCGACCAGATCGGACAGGTAACCCATCAGCGGAATCAGGAAGAAGTGCAGCAGGTGCGCGCCGAACATCAGGAGCAGGATTTGCGTGGTGTCCTTGTGCACTACCAGTTTCAGGTAGGTGATCGAGAACGTCACGACGGTGTAGTAAAGAATGTTCTCGGCGAATCGCGCGCCGATGCCGACCAACACCGAGCGCCAGTGATGGCGCAGCACTTCCACCACCCCCAGTTGCTGCTGTTTGGTCTGTGCCTGTTTGGCCTGGGCCTCCTTGAAAATCGGTGCGTCATCGACGCTGGTGCGAATCCAGTAGCCGATCAGCACGACCACGGCCGACAGCCAGAACGCCACACGCCAGCCCCAGGCAAGGAATTGTTCCTCCGACAGACTCGACGACAACGCCAGCAAGGCAACGGTTGCCAGCAGGTTGCCCGCCGGCACACCCGCCTGCGGCCAACTGGCCCAGAAGCCCCGGCGATTGTCCGGACAGTGTTCGGACACCAGCAGGATTGCGCCGCCCCATTCGCCGCCGAAGGCGAAACCCTGGATCAGGCGCAGCAGCACCAGCAGCACGGGTGCGGCGTAGCCGATTTCGTTGAAGCCGGGCAGGCAACCCATCAGGAAGGTGGTGATACCGACGACCACCAGGCTCAGTTGCAGCAGGCGCTTGCGCCCGAATTTGTCACCATAGTGACCGAACACAAGGCCGCCCAATGGGCGGGCGAGAAAGCCGACGGCATAGAGGGCGAAGGCGGCGATGATGCCGTCGATGGCGTTGCCGGTCTGGCGGAAGAACAACTGGCCGAAGACCAGCGCCGAGGCAGTGCCATACAGAAAGAATTCATACCATTCGGCGACGGTGCCGGCCATGGCGGCGGCCACGACGCGCTTGAGGCCGGCCGGTGTGGTTGCGTGTTGAGTGGTGGACATGCTCGCGTTTCCTGTAGTGGCGCATAAAAACAGGCAACCGGGCCGGGTCCGCGAGGACCCGCCCGGCAATCACTCAGAGGCCGACGTCGGGCAGGTGCGGACGGTTGGCCAGGGCCTTGGCCATGATCTGCTCGACGAACACACGATCGGCTTCCGGCAGGGCCAGGCGCGGTGGACGGGTCAGCGCGCTGCCGCGACCGGCGATGGCTTCGCACAGCTTGATGCACTGGACCAGGTCGGCACGGGCGTCCAGGTGCAGGATCGGCATCAGCCATTCGTAGATCGGCATGGCTTCGGCAAAACGACCGGCCTTGGCCAGGCGGAAGATGGTTTCGCCTTCTTTCGGGAATACGTTGGACATGCCCGAGACCCAGCCCTCGGCGCCCACGGCAATGCTTTCCAGGACCACGTCGTCGAGGCCGGCGAACAACACAAAACGGTCGCCCACTTCATTGCGCACGTCGATGAAACGGCGGGTGTCGCCCGAGGAATCCTTGAAGCACACCACGTTGTCGCAGTCGGCCAGGGAAATCAGGATGTCCGGGGTCACGTCGTTTTTGTAGATCGGCGGGTTGTTGTAGACCATCAACGGCACGTCGGCGTTTTTCGCCACGTAGCGGTAGTGCTCGGCGGTCTCGAACGGCTTGGAACCGTAGACCAGCGCCGGCATCAGCATCACGCCATCGACGCCGACCTTGCGCACCGAGTTGGCCACTTTCGCCGCTTGCACGCTGGTGAACTCGGCCACGCCACAGATGACCGGTACACGGCCACGGGAGGCGTCGACCGCGACTTCGGTCACGGCGATTTTTTCTTCGGCGGTCAGCGAGGTGTTCTCGCCCACCGAACCACACACCACCAGGCCCGACACGCCGTCACGAATGACGTTGGAAATCACTTCGTGGGTCTTTTCCAGGTTGATGGTGAAGTCATCGTTGAATTGGGTGGTCACTGCGGGGAAAACACCACTCCAGTTAATGCGCTTGCTCATTGTTGCCTCCGGGGTTGTTTATTGTATTTCGTATACGATATTTAAAATGACAATGCTCGGCTAGTGCTATTTCTGTTTTTGCAGGCTTTTTCTTCGCCGTTGGTCCGGGTGTCGAGCGCGCTCGCGGTCAGGCGCCCGGCCAGGTGTCCGACAGTCGATAGCCTTGTGGCCATGGATCGCTCGGATCGAGCAGCAGTTGGTGGGTGCCCGTGACCCAGGCCCGCCCGGAAATACACGGGTAGATAGCAGGGCGGCCGGCCACTTCAGTCAGTGAGTCGATGCGGCAGTGGAACTCGGAGCCGATGATCGAGCGACCGATGAAGCGCTCGCCCACCTGCATCAGGCCCTTGGCCTGCAATACCGCCATGCGTGCGGAGCAGCCGGTGCCGGTGGGCGAGCGGTCGATCTTGCCCGGTTGGATCACCACCGCATTGGCGCCGGTGGCGATGCCGTTTTCCATGACGACGGGGGCGGCAATCTGGCAGAAGGAAATGTGCGACCACTCCGGGTTCAACGGATGAGTGAAGCCCAGTTGCTCGTTGGCAGCGCGGGTGATTTTCAGCCCGACCGCCACCAGGTCGGCGGCCTCATCGGGGCGGATGGCAAAGCCCAGGCCCTGAGCATCGGCGATCACGAAACTGTCGCCGCCATAGGCGGTGTCGACCTTGAGCGAACCCAGCCCTTCGACTTCGATCCACGCGTCGAGGCGGTCGGCGAAGGACGGCACATTCTTCACCTCAACACGCTCGACCTTGCCGTCACGGCAGTCGGCCACGGCTTCAATCAGGCCGCCGGGGGCTTCGAGCACCAGCCGGGTTTGCGGTTCGGTCATCGGCAGGATGCCGGTGTCGAGGAGCACGGTGGCCACACACAGGGAATTGGAACCGGACATGGGCGGCGTGTCGGCCGGTTCCATGATGATCCAGGCCATCTGCGCCCGTGGATCCTTGGCTGGCACCAGCAGGTTGACGTGACGAAACACGCCGCCACGGGGTTCGTTGAGCACGAAGTTGCGCAGGGTTTCATCCCGGGCGATCCAGCGGGATTGCTCCCACACCGTCGCACCGGGTGGCGGGGCGACGCCGCCGACGATCACGTCGCCGACTTCGCCTTCGGCGTGGCAGCTGACTACGTGGATGACTTTTGATGAGCGCATGGGTTGCTCCTTGTGTTGTTCTTTCGGGCCCTATCGCGGGCAAGCCCGCTCCCACAGGGGACCTCTGTTGTACAGAAGATCCCTGGTGAGATTTGGATCTCTAATTCACAGAAAAACCCTGTGGGAGCGAGCCTGCTCGCGATAGGGCCATCAGCTATTTCACCGACTTGAGAAACGCCGCCGTCTCGGCATGCACCGGATTGCCGATCACCTGGTCCGGCGAGCCGATCTCATGCACCAGGCCATTGCGGAAGAACGCCACGCGGTCGGACACGTCGCGGGCGAAGCGGATCTCGTGGGTCACCAGCACCATGGTCATGCCGTCCTCGGCGAGCATGCGCATGGTGTCCAGCACTTCGCCCACCAGTTGCGGGTCGAGGGCCGAGGTGGCTTCGTCGAACAGCATGTAGTCCGGTGACATGGCCAGGGCGCGGGCGATGGCCATGCGCTGTTGCTGGCCGCCCGACAGCTTGCCGGGGAACACCTTGAGCTTGTCGCCCAGGCCCACGTGGGTCAGTTGCTGTACGGCCAGCGCCTCGGCTTCGGCCTTGCTCTTGCCCAGCACCTTGCGCGGCGCCAGCATCACGTTTTCCAGGACGGTCAGGTGCGGGAAGGCATTCCACTGCTGGAACACGATACCGATCTTCTGCCGCAGTCGATTGAGGTCGGTGGCACGGTCGTGAACCTCGATGCCGTCGACGCGGATGCTGCCTTTCTGGATCGGTTCCAGGCCGTTGATGCACATCAGCAGGGTCGATTTGCCCGAGCCCGAGCCGCCGATGATCGAAACCACTTCGCCCTTGTTGACGGTCAGGCTGACCCCCTTGACCACGTCGAGGTCGCCAAAGGATTTGTGTACGTTTTCGATCTCAATCATTTTCTTGCCACCTTGTTTCCAGACGAGCGCCGAGGCGTGCGACCACCAGGCTCATGACGTAGTAAATGAGGCCCGCGATGCACAGCACCAGCAGCGGTTCCTGGATGCGGGTCACGATGGTTTGGGAGGCGCGCAGCAATTCGACGATGCCGATCCACATCACCAGCGCGGTGTCTTTCATCACGCCCAGCACCAGGTTGAGCCAGCCAGGGAAGGCGACCCGCGTGGCAATCGGCAGCACGACAAAGCGCAGGTCCTGGAAGAAACTCATGCCCAGCGAACGGCTGGCCCGGCGCAAGGTCAGCGGCACCGCCAGCACGCCACCGCGCACGATCTCGGTGAAGTACGCGGCCGCGTAGACACCCAGTACGATGCAGCCCACGGAGAAGGCGCTGATGTTCAGGCCGGCGATGCTCTTGAGCGAGTTGAACAGCACGAACTGGATCAACAACGGCACGCTGCGAAACACGTCCAGCACCCAGGCCAGGGGCAGGGTGGCCCGTGGCAGCAGGGCGCGCAGCAAACCGAAAATAAGCCCTGCGAACGTGCCCAGCAAAATCGCCCAGCAGGTCAGTTGCAGCGTGACCCAGGCGCCGTCGAGCAGGAACAACAGATCGTTCCAGGTAAAACTGGTTGATAGCATGGTCACGTCCTCAGTAACGGAACAACCGCCAGGCCATCAGCCGGGCTGTCGCGACAATCGCCTTCGCGATCAGGTAATACAGCACCGCCGCGATGGCGAAATATTCGAAGGTGCGGAACGTCTTGACGTTGTAGTCCTGGGTCACGCCGGTCAGGTCGTTGTTGAGTCCGACGATCACCCCCAGCGAAGTCATCAGTACCGCCCAGACCATCTGGTTGCTCAACGGGTAGAACACGATCCGCAACAGTTGCGGGACGATGATCAGCCGGTAGGCCTGGAAGGCGCTCATGCCCAGTGAACGGGCGGCGCGCACCTGCGTGCCGGGCACGGCCTTGAGTCCGCCGCGAAAGTTTTCCGCCAGATAACCGGCGTTGTTGAAGGTGATCCCCGCCAGCAGGGCGATCCACGAACTGACGTGCAGGCCCATGGAGCCGAGGCCGAAATACAGGATGTAGATCTGGAACAGCGACGGGGTGTTACGGGCGATCGACACCCAGCCGTTGCCGATGGCGCGCAGCAGCGGTTGTTTGGTCTCGCGCATGACCGTCAGGGCCAGGGCGATCAGCACGCCGAAGATCATCGACAACGCCGCGGTCTCGAACGTGACCCAGGCGCCGGCGAGCATGTCCGGCAGGGCGCGCAGGGCCGCGCGCCATTGGAAGGTATAGTCAAACATGCGCAGGGGTCTCCGTCGGCAGGGCAGGTTGCAGCCAGGTGGGCAGTCGTCCGCTTGCAGTGCCAGTGCGAGCGGCTTCGACGCATTCGGCGAGGTTGGCGAAATGCACCGTGCGCCCTACCAGGCCCGGTGCGTAATGGGCAAATTTGCCCGAGTTGGTCATCAGGGTGGTGGCGCCTGGCGGGATCACCGGCTCGCCGAGCATGCACCAGCAGGTGTCGGTCACCAGGGTGGCGCCAAAGCGTTCAATCTCGTCGATGTGGCCGGCGGCGCGGGCCTGTTCCAGCACGGCGCGACCGCAGGTAATCGCCAGCACCGTTGTGGCGTGTTTGCTTTTGCCACTGCACAGGCGCGCCAGGTGAGCGAATTCGCTGAGCGAGAAGTGCGGATTGCCCAGGGACACAATGTCCACGTGCGCATTCGTGGCACTGTTGAGTTCACGCCAGCTGCGCAACAGGTCCTGCAACTGGATCTGTTCCTCGGGCAGCGCCGTGTCGCCGTCCAGCACCTGCGTTGGATCCAAGGCTTCGGGGGTGACTCCCGCGATATGGAACATCGGCGCAGCGGACGTGGTGGCGAATGCCGCGCCGAAGGCTTTCAGGTCATCGAGGTCTGGCGCCTGTTGTTCGAGGCCCAGCACCAGCGGAATCCGGGTGCCGGCAAGGGCGCCGACGTGGTAGCCGAGCAAGGGGTAGAACGCGTCGTCGAGTTCAGTCAACGGCGGCAGTTCGATCAGCAGTTGCGCCTTGCGTGGCGCGTCCAGGTGGCAGCCGATCATGGGGGCACGGCCGGTCAGGGCAATGCAGATGTCCAGGTAGTCCGGGTACTTGAGGGTGCGCGCGCCGAGCACGCTGTTGGCGTAGACTACCGCGTTGGATTCGGCCCAGACGATCTGCTCGCCGGCCTTGGGGGCACTGTCGAGCAAGTACGGGGCACAGGTGAAACTCAGGCTGGCGCCCATCGCCATGTAGGCATCACCCAGGGCGCTGGCGGGTTCGCCCAATGCAGGCTCGATACCCAGCTCGCGCCAGCGGCGCTGGTCCACGGAGATTGAATTGAGGGTGGTGGGCACACGAACCTTCGCGCCCCACTGCACCAGTTGTTCGGCAAAACGCAGGCTTGCCGGGCCCGTGTAGATGCAGCCGTCGATGTGCGCCTGGGTCACGTCCAGCAAGCGTGGTGCGCCTTGCAGTTCGGCCATGCGCAAGACGATCTGCATGGCCATCTGCGCAGCTTTGCCGTGCTTGCCATCGAGCAGGGTATGATCGAGCTCACTGAGCTCGATGTGGCCGCCGCTTTCATGGGTTTGCAATGGCGTGCCGAGCGCTTGCCAGGCATCGGCGGGCGCCTGGTCGAACAGGCTCAACCCGGTGTTCTCGATACGGGCAAAGGCCTTGCCGCGCAAGGTGGCGAAGGCTTCCCGGCCGATGCACAGCACCGGCAGGGAACGCCCGAAAATCGCCTGTGCCACCAGCACACCCAGGGTCAGGATCTCATCGGCTTCGGCCAACACCAGCGCGGCCGGCGCATGACCGTTGCTGATCAGTTCCATCATCACGCTGCTGCCGGTGCACGAGCCGCGTCCGCTGGGAATGGCCAGCACCCGACCGCTCAACTGTTCGCCGCTGAGCGGATGGTGACGGTCGATGACCTCACCGCTGAAGGGGTCGACCCCGCCCCAGAAGCTCAAGCCCACATCAGCGAACAGAAGCGGACCCTGGGCGTAGCCGGCCATCAGGCTGCGACCGTGCAGTGGCAAAGGCATGCCGGACACCTTAGTAGTAGACCTTCGGCACGGTCAGGTCGGTCGGCGGGATCTCGGTGCCGACCCACTTTGTGAACAACTCGTTGTACCGGCCGCTACGCACCTGCTGGTTGACGAACAGGTTGAGGTAGTTGAGCAGGCCGTACTCGCTGCGCTTGGCAGCCAGGGACACGTAGTCGATGGTGTAGGGCGCGTTACCGGCGACTTTCAGGTTTTTGTATTTACCCGACTTGATGGTGGCGGCCGCCACGGTGTTGGTGACGACGGTGGCGTCGATGTGACCCTGGGCCACAGCCAGCAGCGTGTCGTTTTGCGACTGATAGGCGCGGAAGGTGCCGCTGCCCCATTTCTTCACATCGCCTTCCAGGGCGATGGCTTCAAAGGTGCCGCTGGTGTTACCCAGTGCCTTGCCCTTGAGGTCGTCGAAACTGTTGATGCCGGTGTTGTCGCGAGTCAGCACGACCATCTGAAAGGCGAAGTACGGCACGGTGAGGCCAACGGTCTTGGCACGTTCGAGGGTGTCGGAAGTGGACGCGACGATCACATCGGCACGCCCGGAAATCAGCGCTGGAATGCGGTCCGGGAACGGCGTTTCAACCACTTCAGCCTCGACCCCGAGGATCTTCGCCAGGTCGTTGCAGTAGTCCACGTCGAAGCCGACGGGTTTGTTGCTGGCATCGCGAAAGCCCATGGGCGGGAAGTCCAGGGTCACGGCGCAGCGCAGCTTGCCGGAGCCGATGATGTCATCGAGCTTGTCGGCCTGGGCGGTAGCGACGAAGGAGGTACTGAGAACAGCGCTGAGGGCTACGGCAAATGCGGGGTTTTTCATAGAAGCCTCGTGGTCGGAAAGTGCTGTTAGATATCGTATTGAGGATTTCGTATACGATATTAACTGTTAGCAAGTGGCGTGCCGGTTTTGTGTTTTTTTGGCGAAAGGCCAGTAGGCCGCTAAACAGTGCGGTTGCAGGGGGAATGGAATCTTTGGCCGCGAGGGCGGAGGTTGGGAGGTGTTACGGAAAGGAGCACGCCAAGTGCGCAGCGCCCCCTAACGGAACATTATTATTGGCGACGACCTTCACGGTATTGGCTGGGGGAGAGGCTGGTCAGTGCGCGGAACTGGCGGCTGAAGGCGCTGTGGTCGGTGTAGCCACACCGCAGGGCGATTTCGGTGATGGGCAAGTCGGTCTCGAGCAAGAGCCGCGAGCCTTCCTCGAGACGCGCCTTGTGGATCATCTGCCGGGGCGTGAGTTGGAATACCCGTTTGCAATGGCGTTCGAGTTGCGCCACTGAGAAGCCGGCGATGGCGGTCAGTTCGGCCAGGCTGATGGGCCGGGCGAAGTGACGGCGGATATGGGCGTCCACCGCCGCGAGTTTCTGAAACGCCGGATGGTTGGACTGGGGGAGTTGCAGATCGCGGGAGATGCCGGCCAATCCCACGATCTGGCCTTGCTCATTGTGCAGGGCGAGTTTGTGGGTCAGGCACCACACCGGTTGGTTGCCCAGGTACAGGTGCAATTCCAGTTGGTCAGCCAGTTCGCGTCCGGTGGATAGCACTCGCCGGTCCTGCTCGGTGTAGAGCGGGCCGTAATGGGCGGGGAAGACCTGGTCGGCGGTGAGCCCGAGCAGGTCTTCGCGGTGTTTGAAGCCGCAGCGCAGGGCCAGGGTCTGGTTGACGAAGACGTAGCGGGCTTCACAATCCTTGATGAAGAAAGCGACATCCGACAGGGTATCGAGCAGCGTGGCGATGGGGTCCAGGCTGCTGAGCAGGGTGGGCAGGTCGCAGGGTTTGAAGGTGTTGAGTGAGGGGAACATGGTTTGTGGGTCTGGTGGCGACACCTGGATCATAGAGGCTCGGTGGCGTCTTGGTCGACCTGATTTGTCCTCTTGGACACGGTCCCCTGTGGGAGCGGGCTTGCCCGCGATAGCGGCCTTCGGGCCGACCGTTTTTTTCGGATTGAGTACATATCCATTGCTGCGGTAACGGCCGCTTATGGTTCCGCTCTTACAGCGGGTCACTTTTTTCAAACGCCCGGAATGCCGGCCCAGAAAAAAGTAACCAAAAAGGCTGCCCCAAGCGTACGGTCCCTCGCCTAGGCTCGGGATACCCTCGCTCCGGCATCCATCCGGGGACATCGCCTACGGTTTGCTGCGCTGCACCTCCTCTCGATGTGTGCGGCTGCGCCGCACGGCGCTGCGCGCCCACTCCCCGGATGAATGCCTCCACTCAGCCTGCCGAAGGGGCGGGTGGATCAAGAGCAAGATCAAAAGCTTTCAAGGCGAGCTAACGCTCGACCTTGTGGTTTGGTTGGGTTGGCGCTGTCCCTGTGGGAGCGGCGGTGCGACGATTCGACTTGCCCGCGAAGGCGATCTTGCAATCGCCCCAGCATCGGCTGGTGTACACCGTCCCTGTAGGAGCGAGCTTGCTCGCGATGGTGGTTCGGACAACGTGGGGTGTCAGATGGCCCGCGTTATCGTTGACCTCCATCGCGAGCAAGCTCGCTCCTACAGGGGGCGGTGGTTATTGGCTGGTTTGAGGTTTTGTTGGCGATGGTGTCAGGACCTTCACCACATCATCCACCAGCGCCTTGCTCAGTTGCGTCAGGTAATGCGCAGCCCAGGCGTGCCGGTCGGTATCGCGGACGAAGGCGGCGTCCTGGGTCAGACCTTTGGCGAGAAACAGGAAATCGGAGGCCATGGACAGTGCATCGGCGAGCGGGACGTTGCGGGTGACGTGGAACAGGGGGTTGTCGGAGCAGTAGATGAGGGGCGTGAGGCCGATGGTTTTGAGGTCTGCGGTGCGGCGGGAATTATTTTTTGACATGGTCTTTCTCCAACAGTAAGAGAATTCGCCACGTTCGTTTCCAAGCGAGTGGGTGGCGGCTGTGCGCAGGTTGGAAACCGGAGACCACAAATCCGGCACGCCCGTAGGCGTCCCACGCACAGCTGCCTTAACACTTCAATCGTGCCATGGGCGCCTTGCGTTGTGATCTGACGGGTTTCCAAGCCCGATCGCTGAATACCCAGCGACGACCCGAGACTATCCCCCGAAAAAACACGCAACAAGGCATCAAAGTGCCCAACAGCAAGATTCGGAGTTTGCCTACAAAGACTTGTAGGCGCTATCCGATATTTCACCATCACCGTTAAACGTAAACCTCTTCTCCTGTAGGAGCGAGCATGCTCGCGATGGTGGTTCGGGCACCGCGGGGTATCAGGCAGCCAGCGTCATCGTTGACGTCCATCGCGAGCATGCTCGCTCCTACAGGGATGGTGTACACCAGCAGATGCAGTGGCGATTGCAAGATCGCTTTCGCGAGCAAGTCGAATCGTCGCACCGCCGCTCCCACAAGGACTGCGCCAGTCAAACCAAACCACGAGGCCGAGCGTTAGCTCGCCTTGCAGGCGTTTGATCCACCCGCCCCTTCGGAAGGCTGAGTGGAGGCATTCATCCGGGGAGTGGGCGCGCAGCGCCGTGCGGCGTAGCCGCACACATCGAGAGGAGGTGCAGCGAAGCAAACCGGAGGCGATGTCCCCGGATGGATGCCGGAGCGAGGGTATCCCGAGCCTAGGCGAGGGACCGTACGCTTGGGGCTAGCGTTTTTTGCTTACTTTTTTCTGGGCCGGCATTCCGGGCGTTTGAAAAAAGTGACCCGCTGTAAGAGCGGAACCATAAGCGGCCGTTACCGCAGCAATGGATATATGTACTCAATCCAAAAAAAACGGTCGGCCCGAAGGTCGCCATCGCGGGCAAGCCCGCTCCTACAGGGGGGGGGACGCACAGGTCAGAAAACCCGGCGTCAGCCATTCAAGCAGGCGGAGTCTCATCCACACATAAAAACGTTTCGATCCGCGCCGGGCTGAAGGGCGGGCGTGGGGGCGAGGGTTGCCAGTCGAACAGGTATTGCAACGCCCCACCACACACCCGCCCCTGACAGGCACCCATGCCGCAACGGCTGGCCAGTTTGGCCTCACGCCAGTCGCGGTGCCCGGCGATGGCGGCGTAAGGCACGTCTTCACAGCGGCACACCAGAGTATCGGCCTGGGCCAACGCCTTAAGCTTGGGATCAAGCCGAAACGCCCCATTCAACGCCCGTGCAAACCCCTGCCAGCGCGCCCGTCGTGGCCAAAGCTGTTCAGCGGCAGAGGTTTCGCCAACCGCCGCAAGCCCGGCAATTTCCCCCTCGACCAACGCCAGTTCACTGCCCCCGAACCCGGTGCATTCCCCCGCTGCATAATGATCGGCCAGACTCGTCGCTTGCCAGGCATCTACCGCCAGCGCGGAGCCCGTCACCTCGCAGCCCAACGCCTGACCCAGCTGAACGTTGGGAATCAAGCCAAAACCACAGGCGAGTCGATCACAGTCCAGTTCGACAATCTTGCCCTGCTGGCTCAGGCGTACACCTTCCAGGCGGTCGCTGCCCAATGCCGCCACCACATGGGTGTCGGTGCGGTACTGGCGATCGAACAGATACAGGGACTGCACAAGCTTGCCCGGCCAACGCGGCAGTTGCAGCGCGAATCCCGCGACGGCGGCCAAAGACGCCTGCTCGGCGATGCGCACCACCTGCGCTCCATTGTGTTTGGCGGTGGCAGCACTGGCGAGCAACAGCGGGCCGCTGCCGGCGACGACTACCCGTTCGCCTTGCATCGGCAGGCCGCCCTTGATCAGGGCCTGGAGCCCGCCGGCCCCGGTGACGCCCGGCAATGTCCAGCCGGGGAAGGGCAGCAGCAATTCTCGGGCGCCGGTGCACAGGATCAGTTTGTCGTAGTCGATCAGCCAGCCGCGATCAGCATCTTCCACCAGCAGCTGTTTGTGCCCCGGGCAGGCAATGACCCGAGTGCCCGGGTGATGACGGATGTTGGCGCAGGCGTGCAGGCGCTCGCGCAGTTGCCGTGCCTGTTTCGGCAGGCTGGCCTGGGGGCCGTCGCGCCAGATCTGGCCGCCGGACAGCGGGTTGTCGTCGAGCACCACGATGCGCGCGCCACTGGGCGCGGCGGCGAGCGCGGCGCTCATGCCGGCGGGGCCGGCGCCAATGATCAAAAGGTCGGCGTATTCGTTCATGGTCGGGTCTGCACGTGCATGTCGTTTTGGCACAGGGTCTGGCAGGCCAGCCGGCGGCGGCCGTTGATGGTGACGCGGCATTCCTGGCAGATGCCCATGCCGCACAGCGGCGCACGGCGCTGGCCGGCAACGGAGGTGCGGGTGGTGCCGTCACCCGCCAGGGCGAGGGCGGCGGCCACGGTGGTGCCTTCGGCCACGTGCAGGGCGCGGCCATCCACAATCACGTCAGGCATGCACGACCTCCCCGAGGAAACGTTCTGGTAAATAGGGTGGCGCCGCCAGCGGCGACGCTTCGTTGAACAGCTGCGCGACCAGCAGGTCGGCGGTGCCGGGCGCCGTGGTGACCCCCAGTCCTTCGTGTCCGACCGCCAGCCACAGGCCTTTGCGTTGGGGGTGCTGGCCCACCAGCGGCAGGCCGTCGGGGCTGGCGGCGCGAAAACCGGTCCAGGCGCGAATGCCGTTGAGGTGGGCCAGGTCCGGCATGTATTCGGTGGCGCGCTTGAGCATCTTCGCCAGCATCCAGCCCTCGACTTGCGGGTCGGTGGTGCCGAACTGCCGCGAGGCGCCGATGAACAATTGCCCGGTCGGCCGTGGCTGGATGTTGCAGGCGGTGGACGGGCCCTTGGCGTTGTGGGCGCTGGTGACATAACCCAGTTCCACCAGCGTGTGGGTGACGGTGCCGGGGTAGCGGTCGGTGATCAGCAGATGGCCCTTTTTCGGTTCGATGGGCAACTCCGGGCACAGCTCGTTAGCCTGGATGCCGTTGGCCAGGATGACCGCTTCGGCGTGCAGCCACTGGCCGTCTTCGAGGCGTACGCGATTGCCGTCCACCTCGCTGACCCGTGCCCGCCGTTGTTCGATGTTGGCGTGGTCGAGCATCCAGCGGGCGGTGGCTGGCGCGTATAGAATGCCGTCGCCATTGATCAGCAAGCCGCCTTCCAGGCCTTCGCGCAGGGCCGGTTCGCGTTCGCGCAAGGCGTGGCGCGGAACCAATTCGCAGGCCACGCCCTGGGCTTGCAGGTTGAGGCATTTGCTTTCGGCCACGGCCATTTCTTCGGGGTTGGCCGCCAGCCACAGGGTGCCGTTGCTGCGGTAGGCGCAGTCGTCGGGCAATTGCGGCGCCTGTTCGCGCCAGCGTTGCAATGAGTATTGGCTCAGGGCCAGTTCGGCCGGGTTGTCGTCCAGCACCAGCAAGTGGCCCATGCCGGCCGCGGTGGCCCCGTGCAGGCCGGCGTCGAGCACCAGCACGCGCAGGCCACGCCGGGCCAGGGCCTGGGCGCAGGCGGCGCCGATGATGCCGGCGCCGATCACGATCACATCGGCCACCTGGCTTTGGCTCATGGACGAATGCCCCAGGCGAACGGATCGTCCTGCTCGATGATGAGGCTCGCCTCGGCGCTGATGAACGCACGGCCACGAATCGTCGGGACGATGCGCTCGCCTTGCCACTCGTAGGAGCCTTCGAACTCGCTGCCGATCACGCTGGCCTGGCGCCAGATCTGTCCCGGCTGCAATTTGTCGTCGGCGGCCAGGCACGCCAGCTTGGCGCTGGTGCCGGTGCCGCAGGGGGAGCGGTCGTAGGCCTTGCCGGGGCAGAGCACGAAGTTGCGGCTGTCGGCCTGGGCGTCGTCGGCGAACAACTCGACGTGGTCGATCAAGCCGCCGTCTTCACCGCGAATGCCTTGCACGTCCAGCGCCTGTTGCACAGCGTAGGTGTAAGCCGTCAGCGCATCGAGATTGTCCCCGGCCACCCGCAGGCCATGCTCGGCGATGAGGAAAAACCAGTTGCCGCCCCAGGCGATGTCTCCTGTCACCTCACCGATGCCCGGCACCTGCAACGTCACCGCCTTACGATAACGGTAGGCCGGCACGTTGCGCACGCTGACGCTGTGGTCGGCGTGCAGGGTAGCCTGCACCGTGCCCACCGGCGTCTCGATGCTATGCACGCCCGGACCGATTTTGCCCAGGTGCGCCAGCGAAGCCACCAGGCCGATGGTGCCGTGGCCGCACATGCCCAGGTAACCGGTGTTGTTGAAGAAGATCACCCCGGCACAGGCGCTGGGGTCGACCGGCTCGCACAGCAGCGCGCCCACCAGCACGTCGCTGCCCCGTGGTTCGAGTACGCAGGCGGTGCGCCAGTCGTCGTGTTGTTCGGCCAGAAGCTGGCGGCGTTCGGCCATGCTGCCGTTGCCCAGGTCGGGAAAACCGGCGGTCACCAGGCGGGTGGGTTCGCCGCCGGTGTGGGAGTCGATCACGCTGATGCGTTTCATGAAGGGACCACTCTCGCGTTCGGATAGATGAACGCAAGCGTGGCGTGTATGAGGCGTGGCGGCTTGATGGATTTATTCTGCACCGATGACGAAATCGGCACAGGACAGCCAGCCGTCAATGATGGTGGGGCAGGTGCTCGAACAGGGTTTGGCACACCCCGGCGATGTGTTCGTCGAGCAGGCTAACCGCGCGGTCGACATCACCGGCACGGCAGGCGGCAATGATCTCGCGGTGTTCGTGGTCGGCGCGTTCCTTGCCGGCGGACAGGCTCATCTGCATGCGCAGGTAACGCTCGAGCTTGTCATTGACCGAGCGGATCAGGTTCACCAAAAACGGCCGTTGCGCCGGCTCATACAGGCAGGCGTGCAGTTCCCAGTTGAGCTCGGCCCAGCGCCCGACGTCATCCTCGCCGACAAACTCCTGACAGATGCGCTCGGCCCGGGCGAAGGTAGCCTCGGTCATGTTGGGAATGGCCAGGCGCAGCACCTTGTCTTCGAGCAGCATGCGCACTTCGAACATTTGCGCCAATTCGGCATCCGACACCCGCGTAACCATCGCGCCGCGATTGCGCTGGAACATCACCAGGCCTTCAGCTTCCAGGCGCTTGAGTGCTTCGCGCACGGGAATCTTGCTGACATTGAACTGGCGGGCGATGTCGTCCTGGCGAATCGGTTCGTCCTCGGCGAAATGCCCGGCGACGATGGCGTCACGCAGGTGGCGGGTAATGATTTCCGAGGTCGAGGGCGCGTTGCCCAGGTCGGGAGCGTTGAATTTGGGTTGGGTCACGGTGGCGATCGTTCGGACTGATTTGCGCATATGGTATACGAATTCAGGTGCAGGACTCACTGCGCCTGAGACGCCATGCGACCATTAGCTGCACGATTAGGTCATCAAGTTGTCAGTTATGGTCATTGAGCCGTCACCTGAGTGCCCATAATCTGTTGCTCATGACAGAGGGGTGCCAAAGAACACCCCCACTTTATCCGTGATCGCTCGACGTGGAGTTTCCGATGACCGCCGCTCATTACCCGCACCTGCTGGCCCCGCTGGACCTGGGCTTCACCACGCTGCGCAACCGCACCCTGATGGGCTCGATGCATACGGGCCTTGAAGAAAAGCCGGGTGGCTTCGAACGCATGGCGGCGTATTTTGCCGAGCGCGCCCGTGGCGGTGTGGGCCTGATGGTGACCGGCGGCATCGGCCCGAACGACGAGGGCGGGGTGTACTCGGGTGCGGCCAAGCTGACCACCGAGGAAGAGGCGCTCAAGCACCAGATCGTCACCCGTGCGGTGCACGAGGCGGGCGGCAAGATCTGCATGCAGATCCTCCACGCTGGCCGTTATGCCTACAGTCCCAAGCAGGTCGCGCCCAGCGCCATCCAGGCGCCGATCAACCCGTTCAAGCCTAAAGAGCTGGACGAGGAAGGCATCGAGAAGCAAATCAGCGATTTCGTCACCTGCTCCGTGCTGGCGCAGAAAGCCGAATACGACGGCGTCGAGATCATGGGCTCGGAAGGGTATTTCATTAACCAGTTCCTCGCCGCGCACACCAACCACCGCACCGACCGTTGGGGCGGCAGCTACGAAAACCGCATGCGCCTGCCGGTGGAAATCGTGCGCCGGGTGCGTGAGGCGGTGGGGCCGAATTTCATCATTATCTTCCGCCTGTCGATGCTCGATCTGGTGGAAGGCGGCAGCGCCTGGGAAGAAATCGTCACCCTGGCCAAGGCCATCGAACAGGCTGGCGCGACCCTCATCAACACCGGTATCGGCTGGCACGAAGCGCGCATTCCGACCATCGCCACCAAGGTGCCGCGTGCGGCGTTCAGCAAGGTCACGGCCAAACTGCGCGGTTCGGTGAGCATTCCGCTGATCACCACCAACCGCATCAATACCCCGGAAGTGGCCGAGCAGATTCTTGCCGAAGGCGACGCTGACATGGTGTCGATGGCGCGGCCGTTCCTCGCCGACCCGGACTTCGTGAACAAGGCCGCCGCTGGCCGCGCCGATGAAATCAACACCTGCATCGGTTGCAACCAGGCGTGCCTGGACCACACCTTCGGCGGCAAGCTGACCAGCTGCCTGGTCAACCCGCGTGCCTGCCACGAAACCGAACTCAACTACCTGCCGGTGCAAACCCTGAAGAAGATCGCCGTGGTCGGTGCAGGCCCGGCGGGCTTGTCGGCCGCCACCGTGGCCGCCGAGCGTGGCCATCAGGTGACGCTGTTCGATTCGGCCAGCGAGATCGGCGGCCAGTTCAACGTGGCCAAGCGTGTGCCGGGCAAGGAAGAGTTCTATGAAACCCTGCGCTACTTCAACCGCAAGTTGCAGACCAGCAACGTCGAGGTGTGCCTGAACACCCGCGTCGACGTCGCGCAACTGGTCGAAGGCGGTTATGACGAAATCATCCTGGCCACCGGTATCGCCCCGCGTACCCCGGCGATTGAAGGGGTCGACAATGCCAAGGTGCTTAGCTACCTGGACGTGATCCTGGAGCGCAAGCCGGTTGGCAAGCGCGTTGCGGTCATCGGTGCCGGTGGCATTGGCTTCGACGTGTCGGAGTTCCTGGTGCACCAGGGCGTGGCGACCAGCCTGGACCGTGAGGCGTTCTGGAAGGAGTGGGGCATTGATACCCACCTTGAGGCGCGCGGCGGCGTGGCCGGCGTCAAGGCCCAGCCCCATGCCCCGGCCCGTGAAGTGTTCCTGCTGCAACGCAAGAAATCCAAGGTCGGTGACGGCCTTGGCAAGACCACCGGCTGGATCCACCGCACGGGGCTGAAGAACAAGCAGGTGCAGATGCTCAACAGCGTCGAATACTTGAAGATCGACGACGAAGGCCTGCACATTCGCATCGGCGAAAGCGGCGAACCGCAGGTGCTGGCGGTGGACAACGTCGTCATCTGCGCCGGGCAGGACCCGTTGCGTGAGCTGCACGACGGCCTGGTGGCGGCGGGGCAAAATGTGCACCTGATCGGCGGCGCGGACGTGGCGGCGGAGTTGGATGCCAAGCGGGCGATCAATCAGGGGTCGCGGTTGGCGGCTGAGTTGTAACAGGCAGGGTCTTCCTGCCAATGGCTATCGTCGGAACGCCGCCCGGGGCAAGCCCGCTCCTACAGGGATCACCTGACCATTGTAGGAGCGGGCTTGCTCCGGGCGGCGTTCCGACGATGGCAGTCCTTGAAGACTGTTAAAATGCCGGCTCTTAACCCAGAGCCAGCCTCATGTTTCCCCCACCCCCCCTGGAACGCCTCCACCTGGACTGGCTCACCCCCGCCAACATCGAACTCGCCATCCTGCGCCTCGACCAGATCGACCCGCTCATCAGCGGCAATAAATGGTTCAAGCTCACCGAACACCTCAAGGCCGCTGAGCGCGCCGGTGCAAAGGGCATCATCAGCCTGGGCGGTGCCCATTCCAATCATTTGCACGCATTGGCTGCCGCCGGTCAACGCCTGGGTTTTCGCACCGTGGGGCTGTTGCGCGGCCATGCGCAGGACACGCCAACGGTCAACGACTTGCAGGCGATGGGCATGCAGTTGCACTGGTTGGGCTACGGCGGTTATCGCGCGCGGCATCAGCCGGGTTTTTGGGAACCCTGGCAGACGCAGTACCCCGACCTGTGGCCGGTGCCCGAAGGGGGCGGCGGTTTGCCGGGCGCCATTGGCTGCATGCCGCTGAAGGCGATGGTCGGCGCGCAACTGAAGGGCCTGGGCTGGAGCGACTATGACGGCTCGTGGCTGGCGTGTGGCACCGGCACCACGCTGGCAGGGTTGATGCTGGCTGAAGCCGGTGAGCATCCGGTGTACGGAGCCCTGGCGGTGCCTGATGATCATGGTGTGGCGCAGCAGGTCGAAGCCATTGCCCGAGAGGCGCAAGTGCCGCCAGCGCACTATGAGTTGTTCGACGCCAGCCGGGGAGGCTTCGGCAACGTTGATCCAGGGTTGCTGGAGTTTATCGCCCAGACCGAAGCGGCCAGCGGCATTCCCCTCGAACCGCTGTACACCGGCAAGGCACTGCTGGCGCTCAAGCAACAAGTCGAAGCTGGGCGATTCAAGACAGGGATGCGTTTGATCTTCATCCACACCGGCGGCTTGCAGGGCCGCCGAGGGTTTGCCTGATAGGTGATCAGTTACGCTTGGGCATCATGCGCAGCAACGTGTTATCACGCACCACATAGTGATGATAAAGCCCCGCCAGTGCATGCAGGCCGATCAGCCAGTAGCCGAGGGTGCCACCCAGTTCATGCCAGTTCTGGATCTGCCTGGCCAGTGCTTTGTCTTCAGAGACCAGCATCGGCAGGTCAAAACCGTAGAACATCACTTGATTGCCTTTGGCACTGGTGACCAGCCACCCGAGAATCGGCATTACGATCATGAACAGGTACAGCGCCCAGTGCATCAACCGGGCGAGGGTGGTTTGCCACTTCGGCGAGGCAGGGAAGATCTGCGGTGCAGGGCCCAGGCTGCGGGCCAACAACCTGAGCCACACCAGTACGAACACCGTGAGGCCGAGCATGAAGTGCGACTCGACGATCAACGTTCGACCGCCGCTGCCTTTGGGAAAGATTCCGCGAAATTCGATGCAGGCGTAAACCAGTGCCAGCAGGACCAGCATCAACCAGTGCAGTGTGATCGAGACCGTGCTGTAGCGGGACTCGGAGTTTTTCCAGGGCATGCGACGTTCCTCACGGGTTAACTCAAGCCACCGTTCTTGGGCGACGGTGTGCCTTAACTGTAATCCTGTTTAAGCGTCTTTGCCTGTGCGCCAGGTCAACAAACCCCGCCCCCACAGAATCACGCGCTCTGCGGCATCTCACCATTGGCCAGGCGCCGGTTGATGTCGGCGATCACGGACGGCAATTCGACGATGGTGTCGATCATGTAGTGCGGGCGTGAGTTTGCGAACAGGGCCTGGATGCGCTTGCGTTCGCTGGCCAGTTGCTCGCCGTTGAGGGCTCGATAACCTTCGTAGTCAAGGCCCAGCGCATTGCCCGAGCAGAGCAGAGCGACGGTCCACATCCCGGCACGGCGACCTTCAAGGATGCCAGGCACGGTGTCATCGATCTTCACGCACGCCGCCACGTCCTCGATACCCAGTGCGATCACGTTGGCCAGTGCCTGGGCTGGCCATGGTCGGCCGTTGGGGACTTCATCGGTGGCCACCACATGGTCGGCGACGTAACCGTTGTGGGCGGCCAGTTCCACGACCTTGTCCATGACCTGCTTCGGGTAGCCGGAGCAGGAGCCGATCTTGATCCCTTGCTGGCGCAGGTGGGCGATGGTGTCCAGGGCGCCTGGAATCAACGCCGAGTGCTCGGCGATTTTTTCGATTTGCAGCGGCATGAAGCGTTGATAGATCGCGGTGACGTCATCGTCGTTCGGCGTGCGACCGAATACCTTGCGATAGCGTTCGGCAACCTCCGGCAGATTGCACAGTGTGCGGATATGGTCCCACTTGCCCATGCCCATCGGGCCCCGGGCTTCTTCGATGCAAATCTGAACGTCAAACTCGGCGAAGGCTTCGACGAAAATCTGCGTCGGCGCAAACGAGCCGAAGTCGACCACGGTGCCGGCCCAGTCGAGGATGGCAGCCTGGAGTTGTGTGGGGTGGGTGTAGTTCATGGTGGTCGAGTCCTGTGGTGAGTTTGAGCGCTCTGTAGGAGCGAGCATGCTCGCGATTGCTGTCTGTCATTCAGCATGGATGTTGCCTGACACACTGCTATCGCGAGCATGCTCGCTCCTACAGGGGGAATGGGTTGGGGTCTAGATGACTGTCACTTCCATCTCTTGCAGCACTTCGCCGATTGCCGCCACGGCGGCACGGATGTCGGCCGGTTGCACGTGGCCGATGCAGCCGACGCGGAAGGTTTCGACCTGGGTCAATTTTCCGGGATAGAGGATGTAACCCTTGGCCTTGACCCGTTCATAAAATTCCTTGAACTGGTAACGCGGGTCCTTCGGTGCATGGAAGGTGGCGATGATCGGCGCCTGTATGGATGCGGGCAGAAAGCTGCGCAAGCCCAGCCTGCTCGTCTCTTCCATCAGCGCCTGGCAGTTGGCGGCATAACGCGCATGCCGCGCCGGCAGGCCGCCTTCTTCGACGTATTGCAGCAAGGCCTCGTGCAGCGCCGCGACCACGTGGGTTGGCGGGGTGAAGCGCCATTGGCCGGTCTTCATCATGTAGGCGTGCTGGTCGTGCAGATCCATCGCCAACGAATGCGAATGGCCGGCGGCAGTGGCCAGCGCTTCCTTTCGGGCAAACACGAAACCCATGCCCGGGGCGCCTTCCAGGCATTTGCCCGAGGCCGCGATCAGCGCGTCGAACGGGATCTGCTGCGCATTGATCGGCAGGGCACCGAAGGAACTCATGGCGTCGATGATCAGGCGCTTGCCCTGTCGATGCACCACCTGGGCAATGTCCGCCAAGGGATTGAGGATGCCCGTGCTGGTTTCGCAATGGATCAGCGCAACGTGGCTGATGCCGGTATCGCCGCGCAACAGGCGGTCGACGTTGGCGGCGGTGACCGGTTCGTCTTCGGCGGTTTCGAAGGTGCTGAATGCGCGACCGAGCACTTCGCAGATTTTCGCCAGGCGCTTGCCGTAGGCGCCATTGATCAACACCAGAACTTTACCGTCACGGGGCACCAGCGTGCCGATTGCCGCTTCTACCGCAAAGGTGCCGCTGCCTTGCAGGGGCACGCAATGGTGACTGGCGCCGCCATTGATGATTGTCAGCAGTTGCTCGCACAGGTTGGCGGTCAGTTGGTTGAAGCGGTCATCCCATGAACCCCAATCGACCATCATCGCCTGGCGCGTGCGGGTGGACGTGGTCAATGGGCCGGGGGTGAGCAGGATGGGTGCGGCGGTACTCAATCTCGTGTCCTCGCAATCGATGGGGTGAAGCTACGGGGCCTAAATTGCAATTTGCCGACTTATCAATCAAATTGTTTGTTGTTATGCGAGCCATCAGTAGGAATTATTCATGAACCTGTTTCAGTTGCGTGCCTTCGATGCGGTGGCCCGCGAGGGCAGCTTTACCCGGGCGGCTGCGCGCCTGTTCATCAGTCAGCCGGCCGTGACCGGGCACATCAAGGCCCTCGAGGAGCATTACCAGGTCACGCTGTTGCGCCGAACCGCGCGACGGGTGGAATTGACGGAAGAGGGCACCAGGCTGGCGGCGATCACCCGGGCGATGTTCGGGCTCGCCGAGGAAGCGCAGGTGATGCTGGAGGCGAACCGGCAGTTGCTCACCGGGCGCCTGGAAGTCGCGGCGGACGGACCGCACTTGGTCATGCCGATGCTGGCGAGCTTGCGCGTCCGTTATCCGGGGATCACCGTGAACCTGCGCCTGGGCAACGCCCAGGAAACCCTCGCGGCGCTGTTGTCCGAGCATGCCGACGTGGCGGTGCTGACCGAGGTCGAGCCGCGCAAGGGGCTGCATTTGCAGGCGCTCTGCGAGTCACGCCTGTGTGCCTTGGTGCCGGCCGGCCATCCATGGGCGAAGACCCGGGGCGTTTCGCTCGAGGATCTGGATCAGGTGATCATGGTGCTGCGCGAACCCGGTTCGATCACTCGGCGGACCTTCGATCAAGCCTGCAACCAGGCCAATGTGAACCCTCGGGTGCTGCTGGAACTGGATAGCCGCGAAGCCGTGACCGAGGCGGTGGCGGCTCAACTGGGGGTTGGCGTGGTGTCGTCGGTGGAAGTCAGCCATGACCCGCGGGTGGCGGCGGTGCCGATCATGGGGGAGGGCTTGGTGAACTGCCACATGATGGGGTGCATGGAACGGCGGCGAGATTTACGCTTGATTCAGGCCTTTTTTGGGTTGGCGCCTGAGCGGTAAGCCGCGTTGCAGCGTCCGCGGGCAAGCCGCCCGCCCGCCATTTATGTGTCCATCGGCCGGATCAGCCAGTCGAGCAACAACCGGTCATCGCATCTGGACTGCCGGGCTGGCCGCGGCGTAGGCGGATGGCTCGCCGTGGCGTACAGCACCGGGCGGTCCGGGTCGCTGTCGAGAAAACTGACGAGCACTTCGCTGCCCGCAAGCGGCACGCGAGAAGGGTCCACTCGGCCATCGGGGGTGGTGACCACCATGGGTAACCACAATCCGCTGTGTTGATCCTCATCGGCCTGCGCCGTTGGCCATAACCGCACCTTCACCCGACCTTGATCGTCCAACTGAGCGGGTTCGCCCACCGGGCCCAGCACTCTCGCCGGTTGAAACCCCGGAATCGCGGGACGGGCCTGGGTCAGCGCGGGGCGAAACACCGTTGACCAGACAATGGCGGTGAATTGATTGCCGTATTGACGTGCCCGCTCGGTATCACGGCGTTCGAGAATCGAAGGCTGCTGGCCCTGATGGCGGATTTCGATCAACAGCCACTGGTCGTTGAAGTGCGCCAACGGGTGTTCCGACACCTGGAGAATGGCGCCGGTGCGCAGGGCACACTGGTTGCTGCGACCCTGCAACTGGCCGTGTCGGCAACGCAGGCGCTCGAGTATCCGGCGGCTGAGCCGTTCCTGATCGAGCGGTGGCGCAGTGGGATGCGAGGCCTGCGGTGGCGAAGTGTGGCGCTGGAACAATTCGCTGATCACCGGAGCCTGTTGGTCTTGCGTCGCGTCGCCGTTGAAACGCATCAACAGCGGCTCTGCAGGGAAACTCTGGCTGTCATCCGCCAGCACCAGTACATGGCGCTCGCGCTCGTGCTCGAAGTGAAAGTGGATACCTTCCTCTTCGCACAGCCGTTGCAGAAAGGCCAGGTCGCTTTCGTCGAACTGGATGCAGAACGGCTTGGCAGGATAGTGCCCGTCCTGCAGTTCAATACGATAGCTGTTTTCGGGCAGGCCGTTTTCTTCCAGCAACTGGCGCAGGATCGCGGGAACACTCCGTTGATAAAAGACCCGACGCGAGGGTTGCCGGTCGAGGTTTTGAAGCCAGGGCACCAGCACCAGCCGATAGTCGATCCGTTGCGTGCCCCGGTGTTCGCGGCTGGCGCTGTGAATGATGCCGTGCACGCCCAGGCCATCGGCGAAGCTGAAAAAAACCGGTTGTTGCAGCAGGCGATCGAGGTTGATGGCGGGCGCCAGGCCGATCACTTCGATCTCGAACCGAAAGGGCTGGTTGAGCGCTTCTCGACCATTGAACTGCAAGACCTGCAGGCTGAGATCACCATTGAGCAGGGTCAGGGTGTAGGGGGTTTCCTTATCGTTATGCATCGAACGCGCCTCGGCCAGGAAGTACAGGCGCAGAGGGTACGAAACCACAGCCGTTTAGAGTCATCGCAAAGCAGATTTCCGAATTGCCCTACAACAAGAGGTGAAGATGTCGATTCGGCACGATGGAATTTTTGGTCGATTGCCACCTTTAGGCCGTATAAACTTGCGCGATGCGTCGGCCAATAGATGTTTCGGCGCCATAGACCAAGAGAGTGAGTAATGGGCGCACAGTGGAAGGTTAAACACAAAGAAGCGGCAGCCAACGCCAAGGGGAAAATCTTCGGCAAACTGGTGAAGGAAATCACCATTGCTGCGCGCAACGGCGCCGATGTCGCCACCAACGCACACCTGCGCCTGGTGGTTGAACAGGCCAAGAAAGCCTCGATGCCCCGCGAAACCCTGGAACGTGCGATCAAGAAAGGCTCGGGTCAGCTCGGCGAAACCGTGCAATACCATCGCGTGACCTATGAAGGGTTCGCGCCGCACCAGGTGCCGTTGATCGTTGAGTGTGTGACCGACAACATCAACCGTACCGTTGCCGAGATTCGCGTTGCGTTCCGCAAGGGGCAGCTGGGCGCCTCCGGTTCCGTGGCCTGGGACTTCGACCACGTCGGCTTGATCGAGGCGTCCCCGGACAGCCCCGACGCCGATCCGGAACTGGCCGCCATCGAGGCCGGCGCCCAGGATTTCGAGCCAGGTGAAGAGGGCGCAACGCTGTTCATCACTGAAGCGACCGATCTGGATTCGGTGCAGAAGGCTTTGCCTGAGCAGGGTTTCACCGTGTTGTCGGCGAAGCTGGGCTACAAACCGAAGAACCCGGTCACCGGCCTGAGCGATGAGCAGATGGCTGAAGTCGAAGCCTTCCTCGAAGGCCTCGATAACCACGATGATGTGCAGGACATGTTTGTCGGGTTGGCGGGTTGATGTATTGAGTCATTGGTGAGGGCTTTGCCGTCTGGCAGGCCCTCATCGTCGGCACGCCGCCCGGGGCAGGCCGCTCCCACAATGAAATGCGCTCAAAAACGATCCAACTCGATCACTATCTCGCTGAACCCCGGCCGCGCCAGCACGTCGCCCTGACAGCAGCGGCGCTGCAAGTCCTCCAACCGCTCTCGCGCCTGATCGCTCAACCCCGAGTCGATCCGCTCCAGCAACTCCCCCAACAGCACCCCAAACGCGCGCACTTCGATGCGCTGCAGGGCACGGCTCTCGAAACTGTCCTGCGTGGCATGGAATGACGCCGCGCCAAAGTCCCCCAGCAGGCAATCACCGTGCTCGTTCCACAGGATGTTGTGGCCGTAAAGGTCACCGTGGGTGATGCCCTGACGGTGCAAGTGCTCACCCACCGAGGCGATGCCACGGGCGATGCGCAGCGCCACATCCGCACTGAATCGGGTGTCGTCGGCGTAGACGTCCCGGCTGCAGGAATCCAGGCTCGGCAAACCGGCGAGGTTGCGGTAGCTGGGGTCTACCAGCTCCATGACCAACCCGGCCTGGGCTTGCGGGTGTTCGACGATGCGTCCCTCGACCCGGATCAGGTTGGGGTGAAGGCCGGCGGTGATGCAGGCGTTCATTTCATGCAGCGGCGAGCCGTCGCTGGTCATTTGCCCCTTGTAGAGCTTGACCGCGACGGCCTTGGCCTGCTGCCACTCGGCCTGGTGAATGACACCGGAGGCCCCTTCGCCGAGTTTTTCCCCAAGGCGCAGTTGTGCCCAGTCAATGGTCGGCGTGGCCTCGAGCGCGGCAGCATCGGCTTCGGTTTCCAGTGGATTGCCGGCATAGGCCAGCCAGGTCAGGCTCGGTAAGGTCAGCAGCCAGTCGGGTAATTCGCTCAACTGGTTGGCGGCGATCCGGGTCAGTTCCAGTCGATGGCAGTTGCGCAGGCTTTGCGGCAGTTGGGTCAAGCGATTGCCAGCGAGCATCAGCTTTTGCAGATACGGACGTTCGCCCAGTTCGGTCGGCAGCTCGGTGACGCGGTTGTCGGTCAGGATCAACCAGCGCAGTAACGGCGGGAGCGCAGTGCCTGGCACGGTTTTAATGAGATTGCTCTTGAAACCGACCATGGTCAGCGCGGCGCACTGGCCCAGGCATGCGGGCAGCTCGGTAAACAAGTTGCGGTCACAGAACAGCACCCGCAACCGGTGTAGCCGATGAAAGTCATCCGGCAGGCTGCTCAAGGCGTTGCCACTGAGGTTGAGCACCTGCAGCGTGTCCGCCAGGTCGAGGATTTCCCGGGGGAATTGCGTCAGGCCGGCGGCCAGGTCCAGGCGCGTGGCGCCAGTCAGCAGGCCAGCGCGCAGTTGGGCAAGGGTGTCCATGAACAGATTCGCTTGATGAAGGGAGGGCTGTAAGGCCCGAAAAAAGGCGACATGATAGCGGTTTACGCGCCAACCGGGTGTATTCCCCCGACCACCACCTGGCAGGAATGCTCGATACCCTGGCGAGGAGACGGCGCAGTGAAGGCCAGCGCAAGCGTGAACGGTCAGGTGGTCGAATGGCCACGGATGTCACCTGTAATCGTCAAGCGGGCTCTCCCGAGCCGCGTCGGCCCCGTGTAACCAATTGGGGAAATTTGCTTCCAGTTTTGTCGGAGGGAGGGCGGTAAATTGGACGGGAAAATACTGGGCGTACAACTTTTTTTCCGAAGCTTTACGCGTCTACCTCGATAGTCCTGGATAAAAGCCCCCGTTTTTCCAGGGATCCAGGCTTTCGCGTTGCTGGAAATTTCTCGACCCATTGCTAACCTGATTTTCAGGAGCGACCCTCACCTGAAGGATTGGGCTGTGAATGGATTCGTTGGAGTGGCAGTGGCGAGTGTGATGCTCAGTGCAAACGTCTGGGCCGCCGACCTTCAAGTGCACGTACGGGTAGACGTACAGCGTGGCTGTCAATTGGTCGGGCAGCAACGCAGCGCCGGCGTCGAACAACTGGGTGTGCTCGACTTCGGCCAGACCGCTCGCCTGGACGATCCTGCGGGTCCGTTGGGGGCCGCGCTGATGAATGCGCGCCTACCTCGCCTTGAGTGCAACCCGGACACCCCTTACCAATTACGCATCGACGGCGGCCAGCATGGCGGCGTCGGTGACGTGCGCTACCTGGCGAGTGCTGCCGGCAGCAAACCCATCCCATACCGGCTTTACCAGGACCCCGCGCGGCTGATCCCGCTGGCGGTGGACGTGCCGATCAGCGGGCGGGTGCCTGATACCGGCAGCGTGGAACTGCCGCTTTATGCGCGCATTGAGCGATTGACCGACATT
This sequence comes from Pseudomonas sp. S2_C03, assembly GCF_054668405.1. Lineage (NCBI taxonomy): Bacteria > Pseudomonadati > Pseudomonadota > Gammaproteobacteria > Pseudomonadales > Pseudomonadaceae > Pseudomonas > Pseudomonas sp. S2_C03. The sequence continues at coordinate 1,156,389 of NZ_CP162766.1, forward strand.
CCGCGTGTCAGCCGCTATACGGACCTGGTGAAGGTGACCGTCACCTGGTAGCCACACGTGTCATCGCCCCCCGAGGGAGCTGAGTAGTGCAGGAAAGCGGCCGTGGGTTTGAATGTCCTGAAGGAGTTGGGATTGGCGTGAAGACAAGCACACATTGGGCATTGATTGCTTTGGCGGCATTGATTTGGCCGGGCATGAACGCAAACGGGGCGGTCAGCGGTCAGGTTCATGCACGGCTGACAATCATCGCCGGTTGCGAAGTCAGCAATGGTGCCAGCCCCGATAACCCGGCCAGTGGTAGTGGCACTCTGGACTTTGGCCGGCCCGGGCCGACTTGGGACAGCCCGATCCGTGCCAGCCTGAGCGAAGACGGCAGCGGTCGCTTGAATGTCGCCTGCGACCCCTCCGTCAATGGTTTCACCGTCACCATCGATGGCGGCACCCACGGCGACGGCACCACCCGACGCCTGAGCAATGGCCGTCAAACGCTCCCTTATCAGCTGTTTCTCGATGCCTCGGGCAACCAGCGCTACAGCATCGGCCAGCAACACAATTTTGCAGTCACCAGCGGCACCCGAATCCCGATTCCGGTCTTCGGCTCGGTGGTGGCGAACGCTCGCGCGGTACCGGCCGGGATCTACACCGACACCCTGACCGTCACGCTCGATTGGTAAACCCGAAGAGGAAGGACACCATGCGCACACTCGCTACAAGGATTGGTTTACCGCTGCTCGGTCTGACACTGGTGTCCAGTGCCCAGGCAGCCACCACCGTTACCGGCCAGATCACCTCCAGCCTGATCCTCATCAGTAGCTGCCAGGTCAACGGCTCGGGCGGCTCCACGGGGCTCAATTTCGGTGCCTTGAACTTCGGCACTGCCAACAGCCTGTTCACCACCGCCTCCGGGCAAGTGCTGGGTGGTGGCGGCGGGGCGCTGTCGATCCTGTGTTCCAGCGGCACCACGCCCTCGGTCAAGGTACGTGCGGGCGCCCACGACGGCCAGTCGCCGGGAGGCACCCGGGCGTTGTACGACGGAGTCGCCAACTACGTGCCGTACGACCTCTATACCGACGCGGGGCACTCGCAGCTGTTGGCGATCGACGGGGTGATCAACCTGGCCGCCAGCACCGGAGTGGCACAGACCGTGAATCTCTACGGTCAGGCGGTTGGCAAGGCCGGTCTGCCGGCGGGCACCTACACCGACACCATCTCCGTTGAACTGACGTTCTAGGACCATGAGCCGCCAAGGATGGGCTGCACTGTTGATGCTGTGGACCACCAGTTCGCCGTCGTCCCTGACCGCGGCAACCAGCCAGAGCTTCCAGGTCAACGCCACGGTGGTACCCGGTTGCCTGGTGGTGGGCGGGGTGTCGAATTACGGCAGCCTTGATTTCGGCAGCCAGTCGGCGCTGGCCACCGGTACCGTGCGAGTCGCCCTGACGGCGGATGTGCAGTTGCAATGCACGCCAGGGGTGGCCTTGAACATGAGCGTCGATGGCGGCCAATACAACAGTAGCGGGCGGCACATGCAGCTCGGCACGGGCAGCAACCGTGTGGCCTATCAGTTGTTTCGCGATGCGGCTTACAGCCAGAGCCTGGGGATCGGCCAAAGCGTATCGGTGGCCTACGCCGACGCCAACAACATCCGCCTGCCGATCTACGGCCAGGTGCAATTGCCGGGCAATCAGCCTGGGGGGACCTACAGCGATGTGCTGCAAGTGCAGCTCACGTGGTAATGCGGTGATCGGGCCAGGCAAACACAAGGAGTGGATACATGGGGTTACCTTTGCGGCGGTATGGGGTCGTGGGGCATGCATTGTTGGCGTCGCTGCTGTGGGGGGCAATCAAGGCGCAAGCCGCCAGTTCGGTGCTGATCTGGCCAATCGACCCGGTGCTGGAGGCCGATCAGCAGGCCAGCGCCCTGTGGCTGGAAAACCGTGGCGATGAAACGGCCAACCTGCAAATCCGCGTGTTTGCCTGGAGCCAGAGCGGGTTCAGCGATCAGTACCAGAATCAGCGCGACGTGATCGGCAGCCCGCCCGTGGCCAAGATCGAGCCCGGCCAGAAACAACTGGTGCGCCTGACCCGTACTCGGGAGATTGCGCCAGGGCAGGAGCTGGCTTATCGCATCATCATCGACGAAATCCCCTCGGCGAAACCCACCGCCGCCGACGACGGTAAGACAGCGGCGGCGATACGTTTCCAGATGCGCTACTCGGTGCCGCTGTTCGCCTATGGCGCGGGCCTGTGGAGCAAGGAGGACGCCAGCCGCAAGCGTGATCCGAAGGGCGCGGGCCTGCCGCAGCTGACCTGGCGCACGGTAGCGGTTGATGGGCAGCCCTATGTGGAGGTGCGCAATCAGGGGGCGGTGCATGCCCGGCTGACGGATGTCTCGCTCAAGCAGGGCGGGCAGGAGAAGCCGCTGGTGGAAGGACTGCTCGGCTACGTACTGCCCGGCGCGATCATGCGCTGGCCGGCGCCAGGCCCGATGACGGGCAACCCGGCGTTGCAGGTGCGAGTCAACGGCGCACCGCAGGTACAGAGCGTTACGCCGTCCCGCTGATGGGGTGGCGCTGATCAAGTGGTGCAGGGAGGGCAGGGTCCATTGACGGACGTACAGCGGTAATGAGCCAGTACCTGGCTCGCAGTTTCCAGCGTCCGTTGCGGACCATCGGTTGTGTGGGTTGCCTGATGTTCGCGCATTGTGGCATCGCCGCCGACCTGCCGCCGCCACCCAGCGGCATGGAGACCGTGGCCGATGCGCAGTTGTTTCTGGAGTTGGTGGTCAATCAAATGAATACCGGACGTGTCGTCGCCGTGGAACAACGCAACGGGCGGCTGTTCCTGCCAGCCAGTGCATTGCGCGATACCTTCATGAAACTGCCGGACAGCCTTGGCGCCGAAGTCGATCTCGATGGGTTGCCGGGCCTGCACAGCGAGTACGACAGCACCGGTCAACGCCTGCTGCTGGAAGTGCCACCCAACTGGTTGCCGGAACAGTTCGTGGGCAACCGCGACGCCTACCCGCGCACCCAGGCGTTGAGCAGCTTCGGCGCCTTGTTCAACTACGACCTGTACCTCAATGACACCGATGACGCTGGCACGTACCTCGCGGCGTGGAATGAAGTGAGGCTGTTTGACGGTTGGGGCACGTTGTCCAACACCGGGCAATATCGACGCACGCTCTCGGGGGATTCGGTCAGTACGCTGAACAACGGCTACCTGCGCTACGACACCACCTGGCGCTACTCCGATGACGAGCGCATGTTGACTTTCGAAGGCGGGGATCTGGTCAGCGGCGCATTGCCCTGGAGCAGTTCGGTGCGCATCGGCGGGGCACAGGTGTCCCGGGACTTTGGCGTGCGACCGGATCTGGTCACCTACCCGCTGCCGCAGTTTGCCGGGGAAGCGGCGGTGCCGTCCTCGGTGGATCTGTTCATCAATGGCTACAAATCCAGTAGCGCGCAGCTGCAACCCGGCCCTTACACCCTGACCAACGTTCCCTTTATCAATGGGGCGGGCGAAGCGGTAGTGGTCACCACTGATGCGCTGGGCCGCCAAGTCTCGACCACTGTGCCGTTCTACGTCACCAGCAGCCTGTTGCAAAAAGGCCTGAGTGACTTTTCGGTGGCCGCCGGCTCCTTGCGTCGCGATTATGGCCTGCGTGATTTTTCCTACGGACCGGGGGTGACGTCGGGCAGTTTACGTTACGGGATCAGTGACAATTTCACCCTGGAAAGCCACGCCGAAGCCTCGGATTCGCTGACCCTGGGCGGCATCGGTGGCAACCTGCGCCTGGGCAATTTTGGCGTGCTGAATACAGCCGTCAGCCAGAGCCGGTTCGACGGCGACCGCGGCCAGCAACTCAGCTTCGGCTATCAGTACAGCAGCCAGCGCTACAGCTTCTCTTACCAGCGTTTGCAACGACGTGACCGCTACGCCGACCTGACCGTAGTCGACACCCCGTTCAACACCTTGAGCCAGCGCAGTGAACAGGCGACCCTGAGCGTCAACCTCGACCGCTGGGGCAGCCTGGGCGTGGGTTATTTCGACATCCGCGCGGCCGATGATTCGCGCACCCGCCTGCTCAACCTGACGTGGAGCAAGCCGCTGTGGCACAACAGCAGTTTCTACCTGTCGGCCAACCGCGAGATCGGCGACAGCAACTGGGCGGTGCAGGCGCAACTGGTCGTTCCGTTCGACCTGTACGGGAGCCTGGCGGTCAGCAGCGAACGCAGCAACACCGGACAAACGCAGCAGCGGGTCAACTACAGCCGCGCGGTGCCGACCCAGGGCGGGGTCGGATTCAGCCTCGGTTACGGCCAGGGCGACGGGCCGGCCTATCGTCAGGCCGACCTGACCTGGCGCCTGCAATCGGTGCAGTTGCAGGCCGGTGTCTACGGCACCAGCGACGCCGAAACCCGTTGGGCCGATGCCAGTGGTTCGCTGGTGTGGATGGACAGGCAGGTGTTTGCCGCCAACCGTATCGACGATGCCTTTGTGGTGGTCAGCACCGACGGTTTTGCCGACATCCCGGTGCGTTACGAAAACCAGCAGGTCGGCCAGACCGATCGCAACGGCCACCTGCTGGTGCCATGGAGCAGCGCCTACTACCGTGGCAAGTACGAAATCGACCCGCTGAACCTGCCGGCCAACGTGCGCAGCCCGAATGTCGAGCAACGGATTGCCGTGCGCCGGGGTAGCGGTTACCTGCTGGAGTTCCCCTTGAGCCGGGTGGTCGCCGCGAGCATCGTGCTGGTGGACGCGCAGCAACAGGACCTGCCGCTGGGCAGCGGCGTGCTGCATGAACAGAGTGGCACGCAGACGGTGGTGGGCTGGGACGGGCTGGTCTATCTGGAAGACCTCAAGGCGCAGAACAACCTGAAGGTGAGCCTGGCGGATGGCAAAAGCTGTGAGGTGCGATTTGCCGTGGATATGCAGCAGGAGCAGATCCCGCTGATCGGCCCACTGGTGTGTCGGCCATGAGGTGGCTGGCGCTGTTGCTGCTTTGCCTGCCGGGATCGGTGTGGGCGTTGTGTTCGGTGGTCTCAACGTTACCGGCGGCATTTGGCACGGTGAGTTCGATTGCCGTGCGTTCGTCTTCGCAGCCCAGTTCCACGACAAATGCCGGACTGCGTTGCACGGGCTCATTGCTGACGTTGCTGAGCGCTAATGACCATTTCTACGCCACCGTCACGTCGACGACATCCGGTATGGTCGGCCCTACCGGGGACGTGATTGGCTACACGCTGTACGCCAACAACAGCACCAGTTATTCGATCACGCGTGGCACGCAGTTCGATTTTGCCCGCAACGGGATCATTGATCTGCTCGGCTTGCTGGGGGGCGTGGTGCCCAGAACCGTACCGATCTATTTGGGCAGCATCAGTGGCAGCAACGTGGCAGCGGGGGTCTACAGCGAGACGCTGAGCATCTTCTGGGACTGGAACTACTGTTCGGGCATAGGCGCCTTGGGAGCCTGCCTGGGGCAAGACATCAACAGTGGCACGACCACGCTGACGGTGAACATGACGGTGTCCAACGACTGCACCATCACCGCGCCGAACATCGCGTTCGGCAGCGCGCCGGTGGTCAGCGGGTTCACGGCAGTGACCGGGCAGACCATCAACCTGGCCTGCACCAAGGGAAGTGCCTATTCCGTGGGCCTGAGCGACGGGCAGAACCCCGTCAGTGTCGGCGGACGGCGGCGGATGATCTCCGGCAGCAACTACCTGGCCTACGACATCTTCAAGGGCAGCGGCACCACACGCTGGGGCAGTGTCGGCGCGGCGCGGCGGGCCAGCATCGATGCCGAGGTCAACCCTGGCAACGGGCTGGGCACTGGCAGCCAGATCTTCAACTACAACGCGAAGATCTACACCGACCAGGCCACACCGCCAGCGGGGACCTACGTGGACAATGTGGTGCTGGATGTGGGGTTTTGAGTCCACTGTAGGAGCGAGCATGTCGAGGCGTCGAACCGTCGCGAGGGTCGTTAACGATGACGTTGGCTGCCTGACACCCAGTGGTGTATGAGACTCCATCGCGAGCATGCGCGCTCCTACAGGGTTGGGGGCTAACGCTCGATACTGCGGTTCCAGCGCGCATTCCACTCAGGGCGCAATTCGTTGACCTTGTCCCAATCCACCGCAATTGCCGCTTCCAGGTACTTCTTCATGGCATCGACCTGACCGCGGGTCTTGTCGGTGGTCGGCGTATTCGGGTTGGACGGGATCTGGTCGCCGTCTTCCAGTGCAACAGCCTGGGCCTCTGGGGTCAGCAGGAAGGCGGCAAGTTTCTGCGCCAGCTCCGGTTGGGTGTTGTTGGCGATGGCGCATTCGGCGACGTTGAGCACCACCGAGCCTTCCTTCGGTTGCGCGTATTCAACCTGCATACCCTTGAGTTTCAGGGCGGTCACCTGGGTCGGCGTCAACGGGAACAGCGCCGCTTCATCGGTCTGCAGCATTTCGGAAATCTTCGCCGAGCTCGGAATGTACTCCAACACATTACGCCCCACGGTGTTCGGCCAGGCCTTGAAGCCTGGTTCGACGTTGGTTTCGCTGCCGCCCTGGATCCGGTTGAACATCAGGAAACCGTGCAGGCCGAAGGTCGAGGAGGCCATCGACTGGAACACCACCTTGTCCTTGAAACGCGGGTCGGCCAGGTCCATCCATGAGGTCGGCGCTGCCCACCCCTTTTCCTTGAACAGGCGCGTGTTGTACGCCAGTCCAGTCACCCCCAGGCTGACTGCCACCGCCTCATCCTTGATACGGCCCTTGACCGGAATCTGTGCCAGGGTCGGGTTGTCTTGAAGCTTGTCGCAAAGGCCCATCGCGATGGCGCGGTACATGATGCCGTCGTCGAGGAACATCACGTGCATTTGCGGATTGCCCTTGCTCGCCTGGACCTTGGCGAGGATGTCGGCGGAGGTGCCCGGCACGATCACCACCTTGACGTTGTTGGCTTTTTCGAAAGCCGGCAGCACCTTGTCGGCGTAAAGCCGTTCCATGGTGCCGCCGTTCATGCCCAGGTACAGCGTCGGTTCGGCGTGAGCCTGGCCAACGGAGAGCAGGGCGCCCAGGCAAGAGAGTCCGAGCAGTGCAGTGCGTTTGACGTTATTCATAAGCGCGACCTTCCTCTATCAAGCAACGGAGATGGAGTGAAACCGGGTGATGGAAAACGCATCCAGCGGCGTGTTTGAAGCGCCGCTGCAGATGATTTCGGTGAGCGCCTGGCCCACCGCGGGGCCGATCTGAAAACCTGCGCCGGCAAAGCCGAACGCATGCAACAGGCCGGTTTGGGTGCCACTGTGGCCGATCACCGGCTGGCGATCGGGCAGGTAACCTTCGGTGCCGCTCCAGGTACGAATCGCCTGGGCGCCTTGCAGAAACGGATACAGCTCGGCGGCCTGGCGCAGGATCTCGATCACCGCTTGTTGACCGGGACGGGCGCGGGCACCGTCGAGCGCAAATCCCTGGCCACCGCCGAGTACGCAATTGCCGCGCGCGACCTGACGGGCATAAATGCCGCCGCCCTCGACGCCGGTGCTGGCGTCCATCACCAGCGGCAAGGGTTCGGTCACCAGCATGGCCGGGTGGCCGGAATGCATCGGCACCGTTTCACCGAACTGCTCGGCGAGGGTGCCGGCCCAGGCACCGGCGCAATTCAACAACCAGGGGGCGCGCAGCTCCAGGCCGTTTTGTGTGTGCACGTGGAATCGCTGGCCGTCGTGCGCCACGCTGCTCACCGCGCATTGTTCATGCACCTGCGCGCCGTGCCTGCGCGCTGCCTGGGCAAACGCCGGGGAGACCAGGCGCGGGTTGGCATGGCCGTCATCGGGGCAGAACGAGGCACCGACCGCCACCTCGCCCACCCACGGGAAACGGGCGCGCAATTGCGCCCGGTCAAGCAGTTGCAGGTCCAGGCCAAAGCCCTGGCTACTGGCGGCGTAATCGTGCAGCGCCTGCAAATCGGCGAGGCTGCGGGCCAGTTTCAAGTGGCCGCTGCGCTGGTACTCGCCGTCGATGCCGATCAGCTCAGGCAAGCGCCCCCAGATTTCGTGCGCGCGTTGCGACAGTGGCAGTTGCGACAGCGGTCGCCCCTGACGACGGACGCCGCCGTAGTTCACACCGCTTGCATGCGAACCGCAGAAGTCCCGTTCCAGCAGCACCACGCTGCGCCCTGCCTGGCTGAGAAACAGCGCGGCGGAGGAGCCGACAATACCGCCGCCGATGATCACGGCATCAACTTCGATCATGACTCGATCTCCAGGCCAAACGGCAACGGCTTGATCGGCGCCTGCGCCCGAAGCCGACCGATCTCGGAGACTGCCCGCTGACTCTGGCAGGCGATGATTTCCGCCGCCGCGGCGCCGCACATTCGGCCCTGGCAGCGACCCATCCCGACCCGGCAATGGGCCTTGACCCGATTGATTTCCCAGTGGCCTTCGCGCACGACTTCGCGGATGTCGCCGGCGCGCACTTCTTCACAGCGGCAGATCATCGTGGTGTCGGCGGTATCGGCTGCCCAGTTCTCGGGGAACACGAAGGCGCGCTCCAGGCCATGGCGAAAGCGCTCGATGCGGCCGAGATTGTGCTCCAGTTGTGCGCCGCGCTGTGGCTGAATCAGAAAACCGCTGTCTTCAAGCAAGGCCAGCGCAGCCCGTTCGCCGGCCATTTCCGCGGCGTCGGCACCCATGATGCCAGCGCCGTCACCGGCCAGGTACACCTCGCTGACGCTGCTGCGTCCGGCGTTGTCCCGTTGTGGCAGCCAGGCACGGTTGAGTGGGCTCCAGGTGAAGGTGCAGCCGAGCAGATCGGCCAGTTGGGTTTCGCTGCGCAGGCCATGGGCAAACGCCACGGCATCGCAGGCCAGGCGATGGACACCGCTGGCGTCGGACCAGTTCAGCGACTGCACGCGGTGTTCGCCCTCGACCTGTTGCAAGGTGGCACCCTGATGGACCGGGATGCCATGGGCGGTAAGCCAGCTACGGTAGTAGATGCCTTTGGCCAGGGTGGCCGGTTGCGAGAGCAGGCCCGGCACGGCGCGGGCCTGGGCGCTGAAGGGTGAGCTGTCGAGCACCGCGACCACCTTCGCCCCGGTCTTGGCGTATTGATAGGCAACCAGATAGAGCAAAGGGCCGCTGCCGGCGAACACCACCTGTTCACCGATGGCGCAGCCCTGGAATTTCAGGGCGATTTGCGCGGCGCCGAGGCTGTACACGCCGGGCAGCGTCCAACCGGGTATCGGCAACACCCGGTCGGTGGCGCCCGTGGCGACGATCACCCGGGAGAACTCCAGGCGTGCAGCACGACCTTCGCGCAGGGTGTCGAGCGCGTTGTTTTCGGCGTTCCACACCAGCGTGTCGGGACGGTAGTCGAGTTGTTCGCGCAGGTTGTCGAGCGTCTGGTGCAGCGCATTGGCCTTGCGCGCTTCTAAGCCATACAGCTTGACCGCCGAGCGCTTGAAGTTCGCCGGCTGGCGCCGATAAATCTGCCCGCCACCGCGCGCCGCTTCATCCAGCAAGACCGGGCGCACGCCATGGGCCACCAGTGTCTGCGCGGCACGGATGCCGGCAGGGCCGGCGCCGACGATGACCACCGGGTTCATAGGCACCTCGTCTGTGTGGCTGGAGGATTTGTGGTGCCTATTCGGGCCTCATCGCGAGCAAGTCGAATCGTCGCACCGCCGCTCCCACAGGAATTCGCGGCGCACCCTGAACCTGTAGGAGCGAGCTTGCTCGCGATGGGGCCAGAACGATCAACGAAGAAACTCATAGGCACCGCCCCGGCTCGCGGCTGATCTGTTCGCCTGCTTCGAGCATTGTCGAGCAGGCGCGAACGCGGCGGCCGTCGCCCAGGCGAACCCAGCAATCCTGGCAGGCGCCCATCAGGCAGAAGCCGGCGCGGCGCTCGGCGCTGAAATCGCTGCCGCGCAGGTGTTCGCTGCAAGTCAGTACCGCCGTCAGCACGGTGTCGCCGAGCAGGCCGCTGGCGGGCTCACCGTCGAGCGTAAAGTTCAAGGCCGGGCGCTCGCCCTCGGTCAGTCGTTTCAGCAAAGCCATGGCGCCCTCATTGTTTACCCACCAGGACCCGATCCAGGCCGTAGACCCGATCGAGCAGAATCATGGTCAGCGCGGTCAGCGCAATCACCAGGGCCGAGACCGCCGCCATCATCGGATCGATGGACTCGGTGGCGTACACGTACATTCGCACCGGCAGCGTTTGTGTGGCGGGGGAGGTGACGAAGATCGACAGCGTCACCTCGTCGAAACTGTTGATGAACGCCAGCAACCAGCCACCGGCGACCCCCGGCAGAATCATCGGCAAGGTGATCTGGCGAAACAGCGTGAAGCGACCGGCCCCCAGCGATTGCGCGGCATGTTCGGCACTGCGGTCCAGGCCGATGGCCGAGGCCAAAACCAGGCGCAACACATACGGAGTGATCACCAACACGTGGGCAAAGATCAGCCAGGCAAAGCTGCCGTTGACGCCCATCAGCGCAAACAGACGCAGCAGGGCCACGCCCAGGACCAGGTGCGGAATGATGATCGGCGACAGGAACAGGCCGTTGAAAAAATCCCGGCCAGGGAACTCGAAACGGGTGATCGCCAACGCTGCAGGCACTGCGATCAATGTCGCCAGGCTGGCGGCACTGAATGCCAGGATCAGACTGTTGTAGAACGCGTCGATAAAGTCGGCACGCTCGAACACGGCGCGGAACCAGCGCAGGGAAAATTCCGTGGTCGGCAGGCTGAGGGTGTTTTCCGGGGTGAAGGCCACGAGGCACACCACCACCAGCGGCGCGAGCATGAACAGCACCACCAGGGTATGGAACAGCAAAGCGAAAGGACCGTTCTTGGACATGTCGAGTTATCCCAGTGACTTCTTGTAGCGGCCTTCGATCATCCGGTTCCACGACAGCATGATCAGCAGGTTGAGCAGCAGCAGTGCGACGGCGATGGCCGCGCCCATGGGCCAGTTCAGCTCCGACAGGTACTGGTCGTAGATCAGCGTGGCGACCATCTTGATCCGTCGACCGCCGAGCAATCCGGGAATCGCGAACGAACTGGCGGCCAGGCCGAACACGATCAGGGTGCCGGAGAGCACGCCGGGCATGATCTGCGGCAGCACCACTTTGCGGATCACCGTGAAGTGGCTGGCCCCAAGCGACAGCGCAGCCTGCTCGGCAGCGGGATCGAGTTTTTGCAGCGAGGTCCACACCGGAATGATCATGAACGGCAGCATCACGTGGACCAGCGCGACCACTACCGCGAACGGTGTGTAGAGCAGCTTCACCGGCGAGCCGCCCAGGGCTTGCAGGGTCTGGTTGAGCAGGCCGTCGGCGCCGAGCAACAGGCTCCAGCCAAAGGCGCGCACCACCACCGAAATCAGCAGCGGGGTGAGGATCAGCACCAGGAAGATCGAGCGCCACGGCGCGCCCATGCGGCTGAGGATGTAGGCCTCGGGCACGCCGATCAGCACGCACAGCAGGGTGGTCAGGGCGCTGATCCAGAAAGTGCGCAGGAAGATCTCGTAGAAGTACGGGTCCCCCAGCAGGCTGCTGTAGTGTTCAAGGGTATAGGCCTGGCTGTCGATGCCGGTGCCGTAGTCGAACACGTTGAACGACAGCACCAGGGTCAACAGCAGCGGGACAACGAGCAAGCAGACGTACAACGCCAGCGCGGGTGCTGACAGCAGATAGCCCTGGCGCCCTTGTCGAAGTGCGGCCAGCGTACTCATGCCGACACCTCGTCGACGCTCAGTACTCGCAGCAGCGCTGTGTCCCAGTCCAGGCCGACGGTGGTGCCTTCATTCAGCGGTGCCGAGCCGTCGTTGCGGCGCACGACGCTGAGTTCGCCCAGGTCGGTTGTGACGCCGTACAGCCACTGGCTGCCAAGGAAGAAGCGGCTGTTGATGCGACCTTGTACGCGACCGCTACCCGCATCGCACAGATCGATTTTTTCCGGGCGAAGGCTCAGGGTCAGCTCGCCGCCCGCTTTAACGTGGACCACGCCTGTGCTGTCACGCTCGCCGGGTAGCAGGTTGGCCTTGCCGACGAATCCGGAAATGAACTCCGTGCGCGGGTGTTCGTAGAGGGTATAGGGCGCGTCGATCTGGGTGATGCGCCCGGCTTGCATCACCACCACGCGGTCGCTGATGGACAGCGCTTCGGACTGGTCGTGGGTGACCATCAGCGTGGTGATGCCGACCTCGCGCTGGATGCGGCGGATTTCGAATTGCATCTCTTCGCGCAAATTGGCGTCGAGGTTGGACAGCGGCTCGTCGAGCAGCAGCACCGGTGGTTCGATCACCAGGGCCCGCGCCAGTGCCACCCGCTGGCGCTGGCCGCCGGACAACTCCCGTGGGTAACGCTCGGCATGCTTGTCCAGGCGCACCAACTTGAGCACCCGTTCCACGCGTTGCTGCAACTCGCCGTTGGCCACCTTGCGCATGCGCAGGCCGAAGGCGACGTTGTCCTTGACGGTCATGTGCGGGAACAGCGCGTAACTCTGGAACACCACGCCCAGGCCACGACTGGCGGGTTTGGCGTGGGTGATGTCGCGACCATCGAGCAGGATGCGCCCGCTGGTGACTTCAACGAAGCCGGCGATCATTTGCAAGGTGGTGGTCTTGCCGCAGCCGGAGGGGCCGAGCAGGGAAACGAACTCGCCTTTATCGACCGAGAGATCGGTGGCCACCACGGCGTCGATGTCGCCATAGCGTTTGCCAAGTCCTTCAAGTTGCACGAAAGCCATAACTGCGCTCCACCTGTGATTGTTATGCGCGGCCTGGGGCCGTGCTTTTTTGTATGGGCAGATACGAAAAGGTCTTGCCGGGTGCGTTGGCGCTCGATTTGAGTCGGCTGCCGCTGTTGTTCGAATCGCCCCTGTATGGACGCAGAGTAGGACGAAGACTAGGATGGGCTCAATGGCAAATTTCACTGAATCGATGACTATTTTTAGTTTCATTCATTGAATAAATTAAATGACGAGAAATGGCATGACTGATTCCACTGAGCGGAATAAAGATAAAAATGAAGTCGGTGTCGGCGCTGTCTCAAGGTTGTTTGCCGTCCTGCGGACCCTCGGTGACACGGTCGAGGGCGGCGAGCGGGTGACCCAACTGGCCCAGCGCATCGGTCTGTCGCAACCGACCACTCACCGCCTGCTGCGCAGCCTGATGGACGAGGGCATGGTCGAGCAGGACGGGCGCAGCAAGCGCTACCGCTTGAGTCTTGAGTTCTTTGCCCTGGCTGCGCGGGCGGGCAATACCGGCAACCTGCGTGAGCTGGTTCGCCCGTCGCTGCTGCGGCTGTCTGCGTCATTGGGCGACTCGTTGTTCCTGCTGGCGCGCAGCGGGTTTGATGCGATCTGCCTGGACCGCAGTGAAGGGCCGTTTCCGATTCGCACCTTTACCGGTGACATCGGCGGACGCGTGGCGTTGGGTGTCGGCCAGGGCAGCCTGGCGATCCTGGCGTTCCTGCCGGAAGAAGAGCGCGACACGGTGATCCGCTATAACCTGCCACGGCTCAAGGACTTTCATTTGTACGACGAAGTGTTCCTGCGCGCCGAAGTCGATAACGTGCGTGCGCTGGGTTATGCCGGACGCAACACTGGTGTGCTCCAGGGGATGGCCGGGTTGGCCGTGCCGATCCTGGACCGCGAAGGACGTGCGGTGGCGGCGCTGAGTGTGGCCACCATCAGCGATCGACTGGGTCCGGACCGCTTGCCGACGGTGGTCGAGATGCTCAAGCGCGAAGCGGCGCTGATCGGGCCACGGATCAATCCGTTTGATCCGCTGCTGCGACGGCCTTCACAGGTGTTTGGGCAGGGGTGAGCGTTCCCTGGCACTGAGCAAGCCCGCTCCCACAGGGGGTAAGCGGCGACTCAAAAGTTTACGGTCTGCCGCAACATCCGCGCCGCCTGCGTATCGCTGGGGCTGACCATCGCGTAGTTGTACCCACCGCCCGACCAGTACTCGGCCTGCAACTCGCCGTCAGTGCGACTGCCCCGTGGCAGCATGAAGTTTCTCGGTCCTGGCGGGCGCACGTAGAAGCTGATCTTGTTGCCACCGCGATCCTCATACACCACCATCGCCGCCGGCCCTTGTTCGGTGCTGAGCAGACGCCCGCTGACCGGGCTGAATCCCGCGTGCGACAGATCGGGCAGGCGATTGGCTTGGGTGAAATACCGATCAAGCCAGCCCTGCATGTCGCCGGCTTCGCTGACCTTGTAGTCGGCCGGCAGCATGCCTTGCTGGGCAAACAGGCGGTAAGCCTGCATGGCATCGCCCATCGGTTGGGCGGCGTTGAGGAGGGTCATCTCGCGGGCTTTCCAACCGCTCAAACTCGCGACGCCGACGGCGATCAACAGCACCGCCGCGCTGGCCAGATGGCGTCGCGACCGACGCTTGAGCCGCTGGCGGATCAGCCATGGGTCGAGTGCCGGGTTGGCCGGTTGCTGCAAGGCGCCGCCGAGGGCCGCGCGCAGTTGCTGGGCGTCCTGTTGCCAGGCACGTACCTGTGCGGCCACGGTCGGGTTGCTGGCGAGAAACGTCTCCACGAGGCGTCGGTCGTCTTCACCGAGCTGGTGGTCGATGTACGCGTGCAGGTCGCGTTCGTTCGGAGGCATGCTGATCATTTGAGTCTCCGCAGGGAAGGGCGGGTGATTTCGCCGTCGCTGAGCTGGCGCAGGGCCTGGCGTGCGCGTGAGAGGCGTGACATGACGGTGCCGATGGGCACGTCAAGTATCTCGGCGACGTCCTTGTAGCTCAGGCCCTCGACCGACACCCAGAGCAAAAGGGCGCGCTGTTCGGTGCTGAGCTGGTCGAACGCCTCGAGCGTCGATTGGGCCAGCACCGTCCGTTCCGCTGACGGCTCGCTATCGTCGCGTCCTGTAAAGAATTCGAGCATCCGCGCGTAACGGCGCGAACGGCGATGCGCATCGAGAAACTGCCGGTACAGGATCGCAAACAACCAGGCACGCAAATCGCCCTCGGGGCGCTTGGCACTCCAACTCGACAGTGCGCGTTCAAGGCACGATTGCACCAGATCGTCCGCGCTGCTGGCGTTGCGCGTCAATGACACGGCAAACCGGCGCAGTCTGGGAATGATTTCTCGCAGTTGTTCGTCGATTTCGTTCATCAAATGCTGGCTAGTCACTACGCTGTTGGACTAGAGAGACGCCCGGAAGCCGAGGTTATTCCACGCCTGGAAAAATAAATACCGGGTGATGGAATAAACCCCAAGGCGGTGCGTCTGCCTGATTCTTCTCACTCATGGCCGCAGGCCCTGGAGTTTTTCATGGTAGATCGCTCATCACCGCCTTTGAGTGGCACGAGCCTGGTGTTGCGCCTGGCTGCCATCGCCGTGGTGGTCGGTGCCGTCGCCGGGGCGTTCGCCTACGTCAACGGAACCTTCGACCCACAACGCCTGACGCCGAAAAAACTGGTCAACGTGCTGGAAACCAACAATGGCGTGCATCCCGGATTTCGTCGCAACCATGCCAAGGGCGTGTGCGTGATCGGGCATTTCGAAAGCAGCGGCGAGGCGCACAGCTATTCCATCGCGCAGGTGTTCAACGCGGCCCGCACCCCGGTGGTCGGGCGCTTTGCCTTGCCTGCCGGCAGTCCTTACGCGCCGGATGGCGCGGTGCCGATTCGCAGCCTGGCATTGCGCTTCACCCAGGCCAATGGCCAACAGTGGCGCACCGGGATGAACAGCATGCCGGTGTTCCCGGTGGGCACGCCCGAGGCGTTCTACCAGTTCCAGCAGGCCCTGTCGCCGTTACCCGCCACAGGCAAACCGGACCCGGCCGCGGTGCCGGCGTTTTTTGCCTCGCATCCAGAAACCGCGCCGTTTCTGGCCTGGGTGAAAACCGCCAAGCCCTCGGCGAGTTACGTGACGGAGAACTACAACAGCGTCAACGCGTTTTACCTGGTCAACGCGACCGGGCAAAAACAGGCGGTGCGCTGGAACATGGTGCCGGTGGCCAAGGACGCGCCGGGTGCGACGGCGCCGCAAGGCAGCGATTATCTCGAGCAGGACCTGGTGCAGCGGATCGCCACGGGCCCACTGCGGTGGCAACTGATGATCACGCTGGCCAACCCCGGCGACCCCACCAACGACGCCAGCAAGCCCTGGCCCGAAGGGCGCAAGGTGATTAACGCCGGTACGCTGGTTTTGGAGAGCACCCAACCGCAGATCGATGGCGAATGCCGCGACATCAATTACGACCCGCTGGTGCTGCCGGCTGGCATCGAGGGTTCCGACGACCCATTGCTGGCCGCCCGTTCGGCCGGCTACGCCAATTCCTACCTGCGTCGCACCAGCGAAGTCAGCCAATTGCCTGCCGCCAAACAGGAGGCTCAACAATGAGCGCCCAACCCAACCACTTCGCTCAACTGGCGCGGCTGCTGCACTGGCTGATGGCGCTGATGATCATCGCGATGCTGTTTATCGGTGCCGGCATGGTCGCGTCCGTGTCCGAGCGCCATGAGTGGCTGATCCATCTGCACAAGCCGTTGGGCGTGGCCATTTTGCTGCTGGTGATCGTGCGCCTCGCCGTGCGGTTCTCCACCCGACAACCTCCGCTGCCTGCGGACCTGCCCGGTTGGCAAGTGCTGGCGGCGAAGGCTTCGCATGTCTTGCTGTACGTCTTGATGCTGGCGTTGCCGCTGCTCGGCTGGGCGATGATCTCGGCCTCGGGCGAGCCGGTGATGCTCGGCAGCTCGTTGCAACTGCCTTCGATCATGCCGGCCAACGCACCGCTGTTCGCGTTCCTGCGCAAGGCCCACGGCTATCTCGCGTACCTGCTGTTCCTCACCGTGCTGGTGCATCTGGCGGCAGCGCTGTTCCATGGCTGGGTGCGGCGCGATGGTGTGCTGGACAGCATGTTGCGGGGTAAGGATCGCGGTTGATCGTCTGGCGAGAAACACCGCGTACCTGTCAACTTTGACAGTTACGCGGCCCGGAAAAAGTCTGTTCAATGCTCGAAGACTGCAGTGGCCGCCAATAGGCCAGTCCCCCAGCAATGGATAGGTTTTTTTCGGGAGAAAAATCATGTTCAGCTCTGCAAGTTTGCATTGGATGCATCGAATTTTTTGCGGGATGCCGATCCTGTCGTTGATGATGTTGCTCGGCGCGTGTGCTCATTCGCCATCGGATGGCGATGCCGCGCCGCAAATGCGCAAGATCGAAAACTTCGCCAATAAGACTGCACCCCAGTTGTACGCAGACTTGATCGAACCGGGAGTTTTTGAGCTCATCAAAGACTACGACAGTGAGGGATATCGGGTCGTTAGTGGCAACGTGCGGATGAAGGATGATTCCCGAGGCTATCTGATCGATGTCCGCTCACCCGATGGAAGCCATTTTGCGTTGATGAGAAGAGCAGACGGCGAGGGCGTTTCGCGTGTCAGTAAAAACGGCGAGCGGACATTTACCCCGCTGCCCCCAAGGTCAGGCCAACCACTGCGAGACGACGCTGTTGCAGGCGTTGTCGAGAAAACGCTAGCAGGACCCAGGAAGCCGGATAAAAGTGCCTCGCCCCGCGCACCCGTGACCATCCATGTTTTTGCGGCCTATACCCGCAATGCGGTTGACTCCAAATATGTGGGGGCTGATCTCAACGCCGATGCGCGAGCAAGATTGGAAACAGTGAATTTGTCTTTACGCAATGCCGGTATCAATATCATCTCCTTGAGCTTGGCCAAGGCCGTGATTTTTGAAAGTAATCCACAGATTAGTTCGCAAACGTTGGACAACATGGAACTGTGGTTTGGTACTCCGGCACGTGAAAGCGGCGCGGATTTGATCGCGCTTTTTGCCGGCAAGGATTCTCATGTCGGCGACAGAAACGGAATTGCCCGAATGGGCGGTAGATTAAGCATCAGCTCCGTTACAAATAACTGGGTTTTCGCTCACGAGATCGGTCATAACGTGGGGGGAGGCCATTGTCTTGGCGACCAGCCGAACTACAAAAACGGTTATGATCAAGGGGTCCTTTGTCTGGACAACGAGTTTTGGTACTCAGGGCTGATCGGTTGGGAGCCTGGGAAACCGGTCAGGGGTAACTGGCTTCATGCCGATATGGCAAGAACATGGCTGGAAGAGAAATACCGTTTAGCTTCTTACACCCCTCCTTATCCACCCCTTCCCGAGTTTTATGAGCTGGCACCTGAGAATTTTCGCGCAGTTCCTGGGCCGAACAGTATTCACTTTTTCTGGGACCCGGTACCGGGCGCAGTTAAATACACCGTGTTCAAAAGACTGGGGATTCCACCGGCAGTCGGTACGCCTACCACCGCAAATTTTCTGCTTGAAGGGCGCCAGGCAGGTGCCGGTATTTACAGTGTCGAGGCCATCGATGCGAAAGGTCAGCTTTCAGGTAGAAGCGTGTACCTGACTACAGGCCCTCTGGAATAGTGCCTTCATTGCAAAGTCTTCCCTCACACGAGCTTGATGAGTGCCAATGACAGCCGCGCGAGGCTGCATGGAAATCCATGCAGCCTATGGGCGTTAGCGTAACCTGCCGACCATCTCCGCCACCGTCGTCAGTACATCCTTGCCCAACTGCTTCGAACGCTTGCCCGACCAGCCGGTGAGTGGGTTGGGATGATCGTCGTGGTCCTTGAACGGCATTTCCAGGGTGAGGGACAGGCAGTCGTACTTCTGGCCAACGGCGTTGCAGGCCAGGGTCATGTTGGCCTTGCCCGGCTCGTCACGCACGTAGCCGTGTTGGGTCTGGAAGTCCTTGGTGGTGTGCTTGAGGTGATTGCGAAAATCCTCTTCGAGCTTTTGGATGCGCGGCGTGTAGCCGGGGTTGCCTTCGCAAGCGGCGGTGAATACGTGGGGGATCTCCTCGTCGCCGTGGACGTCGATGAACAGGTCGACGCCATACTGTTCCATCTGCTGCTGGACGAAGAACACTTCCGGGCTGATCTCCGGGCTCGCATTCTGCCAGGCACGATTGAGGTCCTCGCCCATGGCGTTGGTGCGCAGGTGACCGTGGAAAGCGCCGTCCGGGTTCATATTCGGCACCAGATACAGGTCGGCGCTGGCCAGCAGTTTATTCAACACCGCATCGTCCTGATGTTCCAGGCGTTCAATCACGCCTTCCATGAACCATTCGGCCATGTGCTCGCCGGGGTGCTGCTGGGCAATGATCCACACTTTTCGCCGGCCCTCGGCGCCCGTGCCTTTGCGCAGAAGTTGGATGTCCCGACCCTCGATGCTCTTGCCGGTGGCCAGCAGTTCGGTGCCGGCCTTGGTCAGCGCCTGCTCGATCAGCCAGTCATGGCGGCCGCGGCTGTAGGGTTCGAAGTAGGCAAACCAGGCATGGGTGGCAGTGGCTTCAAGGCTGAAGCGCAGGGCATCGCCTTCGAAAATGGTCGGTATGCGGAACCAGTTCACATGATCGTAGGAGGCCACGGCCTGATAGCCGGTCCAGGCTTTGTTGTAGGAGGATTTGCTCGCGTTGCTCAGCCGGAACCAGTGCTCCTGGCCGACATGCAGGCCGCTGGCCTTGAAATGAAACCACTGGAAGTGCGGGCTGCGAGTGTCTGGCTTGATGGCCAGCAGCGGTTGCAGCGGATTGCTGAGGTCGAGCACTTCAATGTTGCCGCTGTCGAAGTTCGAGGTGATGCTCAAGGAGGATTTGGCCAGGGTCATATCATTTCCTGAATATGATTTTTATGGCGACTACTTTACACCCTGGGAACGCAATTGAGATCAGTCAGCGTGTCCCGACTTCTTCCCGGCATGTCGATGCCGTGTTGATGTACCCGCCGATACAGGGTAGCCCTGGAAATACCCAGCGAGCGGGCGGCGGCCGCCGGCTTCCAGCGATGTCGCACCAGCGCGTCGAGCAGCGCCTGGCGTTCCGGGCTCGCGCTGTGCTCGCCGCAGGCATGGCCGACTGCACTCTCTATCGCGGTGCCGCGCAAGGCCTCGGGCAGGTGGTCGAGCTGGATCAGTTGCGTATCGCACACCGCGCAGGCATAGCGCAGGACGTGGCGCAGTTGCCGCACGTTGCCCGGCCAACGGTAATTCAACAGGCATTCCAGCACGTTGCTGGCCAATTGCATCGGGGCTGCATCGGGCGGTGACTCTTGTGCCAGGATGCGGTTGACCAGGGTCAGGCGGTCGCTGCGTTCGCGCAAGGGTGGCAACTGAAAGCGTGCCCCGTTCAAGCGAAAATACAAGTCTTCGCGAAACTCGCCTGCTGCGACCAATGCTTCCAGGTCGCGGTGGCTGGCGCAGATCACCTGAATGTCGACGACCTTGCGCCGTGATGCACCCAATGGCGCGACTTCGCCTTCGGCAAGTACGCGCAGCAGCCGGGTTTGCAAGGCCAGCGGCATGTCACCGATTTCATCGAGGAACAAGGTGCCGCCGTTGGCCTGCTCCAGCAGGCCCTGCATGCCTTTGTTCGCAGCGCCGGTGAAGGCGCCCGCGACATAGCCGAACAATTCGCTTTCGATGAGGCTTTCCGGAATCGCTGCGCAATTGAGCGCGACGAAAGGGCGGTCGCGACGTCGACTGGCCTGGTGCAGGTGTCGGGCGAACACTTCCTTTCCCGAGCCGGTCTCGCCCTGGATCAACACCGGCAGGTTGCGGTCCTTGACCCGTACCGCCAGGCGCAGGCTTTCTTCCAGGCGCGGATCGAGCTCGACCGACGCCCGTGCCGGGCGCGCAGGGGCCGGCGGGCTGCGCCGAGGCAGGCTAAGACGGGCGTGCAGGGGCGGCTGACCGTTGCGATCCGGCAGTAGGCACAAGGATCCGTCTCGGGCTCGGTGCAATACCTGCTGATCGAACACCTGGTCGATGTGCTGCGGCAGTTGCTCAAAACGCTGCAGCAACCATTGGCGCGCCGCCGGGTTCAACGCCTGCAGGCAGCCGTCATCATCCCAGGCCAGCAGGTAATCGGGTTGACTGTCGACGTAACCCTGGTTGTTGTGCGCGCGCAATACGCAATAGCCCTGGGCGCTGCTCATGAAGAATGCCTGTTCGATCTCACGTGCGCTCTGTACCACCATCTGCCGGATCAGGTGTTGGGAGCGGCGATCATCGGGCGAGCGAACGGCCGACACATCGAGCACGCCGAGCAGTTCGCCCCGCGGGTCGAACACCGGGGCCGCCGAGCAGGTCAGGCCGATGAACGCTGCGCGAAAGTGATCGCGTTTGTGTACGGTCACCGGGGTTCGTGCATTGAGGACCGCCGCCACGCCGCACGTGCCTTCTTCACCTTCGGACCAGCAGGTCCCCAGGTACAGGCCGGCCTTGCGGCAATCGTTGCGAATCGAGGTTTCGACGCGGTAATCGATGGTCTGGCCCTGGGCGTCGGTGAGCAGGACGCAATAGTCGGCGTCTCGCACGCGGCCATGCAGGCGGGCCACTTCCTCGCTGGCGATGCGCAGGAACAGGTCGGAGCGTTCGCGGCATTCCTGCAGCACGTTCTGCGAAAGGATCCGCGGCCCTTGCAGCGAACCCGGGTCGAGATGGTGTTGCTCCATGGAACGGCGCCAGGAGTCGAGTATCAGGTCCGGAACCGGCAACTGGGGCAGATGCCCGGCATTCTTCAAAACACGGCTGACGCAATCGACGTGCGCCCTGGAATGTGCGGAAAGCATTAAGGCCTCCGATTCGATCTTCTTTTAGTTGTGCCGACATTAAGCGCCGTTGATGACCCTTCGACAAGCACTGAAGCAAACCCGGCGTTCGCTGAGACGCGATGTCTCACGCACCGGGCGCGCTTTCGTGCAGCCTGATATGACGCGTCTCAAACGGGCTTGTTCGCGCACGCCTGTTTTATCGACGCGAGGGCTCTGCATCGGGCTCTGGAGGCGTTTTTGGCGGACCTGGCACCGGCCTTGCTCAAGCACCGGCCATCAAGAATAAAAAAGGTGCGCCACCCATGCCCAGCCAGTCTGCCGGTACCGCCGTCGGTTCGCTTGGAACACCGCTGACCGTCGGCATCATTGCCAACCCTGCGTCGGGGCGAGACGTACGGCGTTTGACCGCCAACGCCGGGCTGTTCTCCAGTACCGACAAGGTGTCGGTGATCCAGCGCCTGCTCGCGGCGTTCGGCGCCACCGGCGTCGAACGGGTGCTGATGCCGACGGACATGACGGGCATCGCCGCCGCCGTGCAGAAGAACAGCCAGGGCCGCCAGGCGCGGGACGGGCATTGGCCGACGGTGGAATTCCTGGACCTGACGCTGCGCCAGAGTGTCGAAGATACCCGCCAGGCCGCACGCTGGATGGCCGAGCGCGGGGTGGCACTGATCGCGGTCCTGGGCGGCGACGGCACGCACAAGGCAGTGGCTGCGGAGGTGGGCGATATCCCGTTGCTGACGCTGTCCACGGGGACCAACAACGCCTTCCCGCAGCTGCGTGAAGCGACCAGCGCCGGCCTGGCGGGCGGGCTATACGTCACCGGCAAGGTGCCGAGCGAGATTGCCTTGCGCCGCAACAAGCGTTTGCTGGTACGAGAGGCGAATCGCCGCTTGTGCGAGATCGCCCTGGTAGACGTGGCGGTCTCTTCGCTGCCCTTCGTCGGCGCCCGGGCCGTCAGTCATGGCGCCGATCTGGCGGAGGTGTTCGTGACCTTCGCCGAACCTCAATCGATTGGCATTTCCGCACTGTGCGGATTGTGGTGGCCCGTGTCGCGTCAGGCACCTTGCGGCGCGTGGATGCGGTTGGACCCACGATCTCCCGAAGCATTGCTGGTGCCCCTTGCACCGGGCCTGCTGCAGGGCTGCGCAGTGGCCGCCGCCGGCAGCCTGGAGCCGGGTGTCGCCACCGCCCTGTGCCTGTCCAGCGGCACGCTGGCCCTGGATGGCGAGCGCGAAATCGAGTTCAACGTCCATGACCGGCCTACCGTCACCCTCGATCACGCCGGGCCCTTGAGCATCGATGTCGATGCGGTTCTGGCCTATGCCGCACGCGAGCGACTGCTGGCCATCGGGCGCGAACATCCGCTGCACCCCATGAACGTTGATCACAGAAACCAAGACACCCTGGAGAATAAAAATGTCGACACAGCTGACTGCTGACCAATTGCTGCATGCCTATCGGGTCATGCGTACTATTCGCGCCTTCGAAGAGCGCCTGCATGTGGAGTTCGCCACGGGCGAGATTCCCGGTTTTGTCCATCTGTATGCCGGTGAGGAGGCGTCTGCCGCCGGAGTCATGGCGCACTTGGGCGACGACGATTGCATCGCATCCAACCACCGCGGCCATGGTCATTGCATTGCCAAGGGCGTGGACGTCTACGGAATGATGGCCGAGATCTACGGCAAGAAGACCGGGGTCTGCCAGGGCAAGGGCGGTTCCATGCACATCGCCGACTTCGAGAAAGGCATGCTGGGTGCGAACGGCATCGTCGGGGCCGGCGCGCCGCTGGTGGTGGGCGCGGCGCTGGCGGCCAGGCTGAAGGGCACCGACAGCGTTGCCGTGGTGTTCTTCGGTGACGGTGGCTCCAACGAAGGTGCGGTGTTCGAGGCGATGAACATGGCTTCGGTGTGGAACCTGCCTTGTCTGTTCGTGGCCGAGAACAATGGTTACGCCGAGGCCACCGCGTCCAACTGGTCCGTGGCCTGCGATCACATCGCCGACCGGGCGGCCGGCTTTGGCATGCCTGGTGTGACGGTGGACGGTTTCGATTTCTTCGCCGTGCACGAAGCGGCAGGGGCCGCCGTCGAGCGGGCCCGGGCGGGAGAGGGACCGTCGCTGATCGAGGTCAAACTGACCCGTTATTACGGTCACTTCGAAGGCGACGCCCAGACCTACCGGGCACCGGATGAGGTCAAGCATTTTCGCGAGCATAAGGACTGCCTGATGCAGTTTCGCGAACGCACCGTGCGCGCCGGCGTCGTCCAGCCTGGTCAACTGGACCAGATCGACAGCGAGGTCGAACTGCTGATCGAAAACGCCGTGTGCAAGGCCAAGTCCGACCCCAAACCCAGCCCAGCCGATCTGCTCTCTGACGTCTACGTGTCCTATCCCTGAACGCCTTTCATAACAAGAATCGAGAACTTCATCATGGCGAGAAAAATCAGTTACCAGCAGGCAATCAACGAGGCACTGGCCCAGGAGATGGGCCGTGATCCCAGTGTGTTCATCATGGGCGAGGATGTCGCCGGTGGTGCCGGTGCCCCCGGTGAGAATGACGCCTGGGGCGGCGTGCTGGGCGTGACCAAAGGCCTGTATCACCAGTTTCCCGGTCGGGTGCTGGATACGCCGCTGTCGGAAATTGGCTACGTCGGCGCGGCTGTGGGCGCGGCCACCCGGGGTATGCGTCCGGTGTGCGAGTTGATGTTCGTCGACTTCGCCGGCTGCTGCCTGGACCAGATCCTCAACCAGGCGGCCAAGTTTCGATACATGTTCGGTGGCAAGGCCACCACGCCCCTGGTGATTCGCACCATGGTCGGCGCCGGCCTGCGTGCGGCGGCCCAGCATTCGCAGATGTTGACCTCATTGTGGACGCACATTCCTGGCTTGAAGGTTGTGTGCCCGTCGTCACCCTATGACGCCAAGGGCTTGCTGATCCAGGCGATCCGCGACAATGACCCGGTGATTTTCTGCGAGCACAAAATGCTCTACAGCCTGCAGGGTGATGTCCCGGAAGAGCTCTACAGCATTGCATTCGGTGAGGCCAATTTCCTGCGTGATGGCAAGGACGTGACGCTGGTGTCCTATGGCAAGACCGTCAACACGGCCATGGATGCGGCACGCAACCTGGCGGGGCGTGGCATCGATTGCGAGGTGATCGACCTGCGCACCACCAGCCCTCTGGATGAAGACAGCATCCTGGAAAGCGTGGAAAAAACCGGACGCCTGGTGGTCATCGATGAAGCCAACCCACGCTGCTGCGTGGCCACGGATATCAGCGCCCTGGTCGCGCAAAAGGCCTTTGCTTCGCTAAAAGCGCCCATCGAAATGGTGACGGCGCCGCATACGCCGGTGCCTTTCTCCGACTCTCTGGAGGACCTGTACATTCCCGACGCGGCGAAGATCGAGGCAGCGGTGCTCAAGTTGATCGAGTGGAGCGCACATTCATGAGCCAGATCCATACCTTGACCATGCCCAAATGGGGCTTGTCGATGACCGAAGGCCGGGTCGATGTCTGGCTCAAGGAAGAAGGGCAGGTCATCGCCAAGGGCGATGAAGTGCTGGACGTGGAGACCGACAAGATTTCCAGCAGCGTCGAGGCGCCGTTCTCGGGTGTATTGCGTCGGCAGATCGCCCGCTCTGATGAAACGCTTCCGGTGGGGGCGCTGTTGGGTATCGTGGTGGAGGGCGAAGCCAGCGAAGCCGAAATCGATGCGCTGGTCGAGCAGTTCCAGGCCTCGTTCGTTGCGGGTGACGGCGCCGAGGAAGAGGCCGGGCCCACACCGCAGAAGGTCGAGCTGGGCGGTCGTCTGATTCGCTACTTCGAACGGGGCGAAGGCGGTATCCCTGTGATGCTGGTGCACGGCTTTGGCGGCGATCTGAATAACTGGCTGTTCAATCACGAAGCACTGGCGGCGGGACGGCGGGTGATCGCCCTCGATCTGCCGGGGCATGGTGAATCGGGCAAAAAACTGGAGCGTGGCGATCTCGATGAATTGAGCGAGGTGGTGTTGGCATTGCTCGATCATCTGGACATCCCTGCCGCGCATTTCGTCGGCCACTCCATGGGCGGCGCCGTAGCGCTCAACACGGCGCGCCTGGCAGCCCAGCGTGTGCGCTCGTTGGTGCTGATCGCCAGTGCTGGCCTGGGCGAAGACATCAACGGTGACTATCTCCAGGGATTTGCCCAGGCGAGCAATCGCAATGCCCTCAAGCCGCAATTGATCAAGTTGTTCTCCAATGCAGAGCTGGTCAACCGGCAGATGCTTGAAGACATGCTCAAGTACAAACGTCTGGAGGGTGTTGATAGCGCGCTGCGCGCATTGTTTGAGGGTGTGTTTGCCGATGGCCGGCAGCAGGTGGATCTGCGGGGGGTGATCGAAGACGCCCGTCAACCTGTCCTGCTGATCTGGGGCAGTGACGACGCAATCATTCCGGTGCGCCATAGCGCCGGGTTGCCGGCCCGTGTAGAGGTTCTGCCCGGTCAGGCGCACATGGTGCAGCTGGAGGCGGCCGAACAGGTCAACCGCCTGATCCTGGATTTTTTGCAACCCCTCTGACACTTGTCCGGCGTCCTGCGTGCGGGGCGCCGCGTACCACTGACCTTCAGGAGAATTGCCATGAGCCTTACCCATCCTTCCACCCGCAGCATGCGTGCCGCCGTTTGGCACGGTCGCCATGATATCCGCGTCGAAGACGTGCCTTTGCCTGTCTCGCCGCCGGCCGGCTGGGTGCAAATTCGCGTGCACTGGTGCGGTATCTGCGGGTCGGACCTGCACGAATACGTAGCTGGCCCGGTGTTCATTCCGGTTGATGCCCCGCACCCGCTTACCGGCATCAAGGGCCAGTGCATCCTTGGCCATGAGTTCTGCGGCGAAATTGTCGAACTCGGCGCTGGCGTCGAAGGTTTTAGCGTCGGTGAGCAGATCGCGGCGGATGCCTGCCAGCATTGCGGTCATTGTTATTACTGCACCCACGGGCTCTACAACATTTGCGAGAACCTGGCGTTCACGGGGCTGATGAACAACGGTGCTTTTGCCGAGCTGGTCAACGTGCCGGCCAACCTGTTGTACAAGCTGCCCGCCCATTTCCCGCCCGAAGCGGGAGCGCTGATCGAGCCCCTGGCAGTGGGCATGCACGCGGTAAAAAAGGCCACGAGCCTACTGGGGCAAAATGTTGTGGTCGTGGGTGCGGGCACCATCGGCCTGTGTACGATCATGTGCGCCAAGGCGGCGGGTGCGGCTCAGGTCATTGCCCTGGAAATGTCCGCGGCACGCAAGGCCAAGGCGCTGGAGGTGGGCGCCAGCCACGTGCTCGATCCCAGCCAGTGCGATGCTCTGGCCGAAGTCAGACGATTGACCGCAGGGTTGGGGGCCGATGTCAGTTTTGAATGCATCGGCAACAAGAACACCGCCAAATTGGCCATCGACCTGATCCGTAAGGCAGGCAAGTGCATTTTGGTGGGGATTTTCGAAGAGCCCAGCGAATTCAATTTCTTCGAGTTGGTGGCCACCGAAAAACAGGTACTGGGTGCGCTGGCCTACAACGGCGAGTTTGCTGATGTCATAGCGTTCATTGCCGACGGCCGCCTGGACATCACGCCATTGGTGACGGGACGCATTCAACTGGAGCAGATCGTGGGGCAGGGGTTCGAGGAATTGGTGAACAACAAGGAGCACAACGTAAAAATCATTGTGTCGCCAGCCCGCGTCTGAGCGGTTAGGAGAAGTTGGCCACTGGCGGGCGTCCTTCGCTGTAGCGGGGGGGCGTCCTCCTTGACGCTGGCATGGATCTTATTGAACTTGAGATTGATTCTCAAGTATTAATACCTGGTTTAGGACTGTCATTGCTCGGCGTGACTTGCCAACAGGCATTCTTTTGATATCATCCGCGCCATTGCAACATCCAAAGACTTCATTAGCCTGAAGGTCAAGCCAGAAAAAAACTGGCAAAAAAAAGACCCGGCAAAAAGCCGGGTCAAAAACCGTGATTAGCCTGATGAGGAGATGGTCCAAGAGACCGACCTAAGGTCACTTGGACAATCGACTGATCTCGCGACCAGTTGCTTGCAATAATAATCATTCTCGTTTGCAAGTCAAACGATTTTATCGACGCGACTGAAAATTTTTTGCCCCCCGCGGTAATGCCCCGTCTACATCATCCGTGATGAATTCCGTCCAGTGATCGGTCCAGCAACGCCTTGGCCATATCGATCATGTGCACCGTCGAATACGCCAGATCTCGATGAGCACCCTGAAGATGACTCGCCGACTCGCTTGCGGTGGCGGCAGCGCAGCGCAGCAGGTCTGACGCACGCACCAGTGCCTCCTCGCTGGTGACATTACGATTCACATCAAAAAAGCGCTCTTCCACCACCACCTCATCGGACACAACCGGTTTCAAGTAATAATCCAGTGCACGCTGTGCAGCGGCCGAGCCTTGGGGTGAGGTGAGGGACGTATCGATTTGCAGGTCGGGCAGTTCTTGATTAGGGAAAGTCATGGTGATGGCAAGCTCCGTGATGGATTCAGATCCGTGATGCGATCATAATACGAACTGTATTTGTATCTTTGATTTAAATACTACATTTTGTGTTTTGAACGGGGGATGCCCCGACGTATCGTGCCGCTCATGGATAAATGGATTGAATTGGTCAAGGCCAAGATGAGTGAACTCAACGTCACTCAGGAGATACTCGCTGACCGCCTCGGGATGTCCCAGGGTGGCGTCGGTCACTGGCTCAACAAACGTCGCCAGCCCGGAATCGAAGACATGAATCGCGTGCTCAAGGCGCTCGGCATGGATTTTCTCGAAGTGGCACTGGTTATCCGCGAACCGGATGCGTCCAGGGAGGAAAGCCAGGACCTGGTGAGAAAGTACAACCCGTACTTCCGTTACCCGGTGAGCAATTGGCGCGAGTCCTGCGAGGTGCGTGAAAACGAGGCTGTTGTCTACGACAAGGGGCGATTCGAACTCACCGACTATCACGCACAGGGCGCGGCGTTCTGGTTGACGGTGATGGGCGACGCCATGACCGCACCCAGTGGTGTCAGTGTCGCCGAAGGCATGATGATTCTGGTGGATCCGGCCATTGTGCCGGAGCCCGGAAAACTGGTGATTGCGCAATGGTCCGACAGCACTGAGGCGACCTTTCGCAAGTTGATCGAAGAAGGGGGGCAGCGTTATCTGGTCCCGCTCAATCCGACCTATCCGAAAGCTCTTTTCACCCAGGACTGCCGAATTATCGGCGTGGTGGTTCAGGCAACGGCCAAGTTCTAATCAGATCGGTCCTCGCAAAGCGTAGGACCGATCCTGATTTTCACGCTTCTTCCAGCTCGACCAACGCACTGCCTTCGCTGACCATCTCGCCTTCCTGGCAATACAGCGCCTTGATCACCCCGGTATGCGGCGCACGAATGCTGTGCTCCATTTTCATCGCTTCCAGCACCACCAGTTGCGCGCCGGCTTCGACCGTTTGCCCGGCTTCCACCAACACCCGCACGATGCTGCCGTTCATGGGTGCAGTCAGTCCGCCCTGGTGGCTGTGGCTGGCCTCGACCGCGCTGATGGGGTCGTAGGTCTCGACGCGGCGCCACTCGCCTTCCCATTGCACATGCACGACACCGCCGCGACGGATTGCCCGGTGCTGGCGGCGCAGGCCGTCGTGTTCGGTTGACAGCTGTTCGCCCTTGAGTTGCGCCGTGCCGGCATGACTCAATGTCAGCGACCGGTCCTGACCGTCGCAACTCAAGTGCTGGGTGATTTCCGACGGCAAGCCGGTGCGCATTCCGTTGCCGTTGGCCCAAGGCGAACCCGGGTCATCTGCGCGAATGGCCTGAGGCTGGCTTTGCGCAAATGCCTGCGCGGCGGCTTGCCAGAATGCCTCGCTGAGTTCTACCGGTGTTGGCAGCAGTTGGTCCTGGTAACGCGGGATAAACCCGGTATCCAGCTCGGCCGCCGCGAAGGCCGGATGGCCGATGATGCGGCGCAGGAAACTGATGTTGGTCCTGAGCCCGCCAATCGCGAACTCGTCGAGCATGCTCAACAGGCGCAGGCGTGCCTGTTCACGATCCTCGCCCCAGGCGATCAGCTTGCCGAGCATCGGGTCGTAGAACGGTGAAATCTCGTCGCCTTCTTCGACGCCGCTGTCGACCCGTCGCCCCGGGCCCTCGGCGGATTCGCGATACAACTCCAGACGCCCGGTGGCCGGCAGGAAATCATTGCCCGGATCTTCGGCGTACAACCGCACTTCAATAGCATGCCCGTTCAGCGGCACTTGATCCTGGGTCATCGGCAGCGCTTCGCCACGAGCGACGCGAATCTGCCAGGCCACCAGGTCGAGGCCTGTGATGGCTTCGGTGACCGGATGTTCGACTTGCAGGCGCGTGTTCATCTCCATGAAAAAAACTCGCCTCGGGCGTCCAGCAAAAACTCAACGGTGCCGGCGCCGACATAACCGATGGCCTGCGCCGATCGCACGGCCGCTTCGCCCATGGCGCGTCGTAGCTCCGGGCTCAGGCCTGGGGCGGGGGCTTCTTCGACGACCTTCTGGTGGCGGCGCTGAATCGAACAATCGCGCTCGTTGAGGTACAGGCAGTGACCGTGTTGGTCGGCGAAGACCTGGATTTCCACGTGACGCGGTTTCAGCAGGTATTTCTCGACCAGCATCCGCGAATCGCCAAACGAGGATTGCGCCTCACGCTGCGCCGAGGCCAGGGCTTCGGCCAATTGGCTGACGTCCTCGACCACCTTCATACCCTTGCCGCCGCCACCGGCCGTGGCCTTGAGCAGCACCGGGTAGCCGATCCGTTCACAAGCCTCACGAAAGGTGTCCAGGTCCTGGGCTTCGCCGTGGTAGCCGGGCACCAGCGGCACGCCAGCGGTTTCCATCAAGGCTTTGGCTGCGGATTTGCTGCCCATGGCATCAATGGCCGAAGCGGGCGGGCCGAGGAAGATCAGGCCGGCGGCTTCGATCGCACGGGCAAAGCCTGCGTTCTCGGACAGAAAACCATAACCCGGATGAATCGCCTGGGCGCCGCTGGCCTTGGCGGCGGCGATCAGTTTGTCGATTTGCAGGTAACTGTCGGCGGCCTTGCTGCCGCCCAGGTCGACGCGGATGTCCGCTTCGCGGCTGTGCCGGGCTTCACGGTCGGTCGCGCTGTGCACGGCCACGGTGGTCAGGCCCAGGGCCTTGGCGGTGCGCATCACCCGGCAGGCGATTTCACCACGGTTGGCCACCAGCAGAGAGGTAATCACAGGTGTGCTCATCAACGGGGCTCCTTGGTGGTGGGTGCTTGCCAGCTCGGTGTACGTTTTTGCAGGAAGGCGCGCAGGCCCTCCTGGCCTTCGGGGCTGACACGGATGCGGGCGATGGCGTTTTCGGTGTAGCGGCGCAGCGCCGGGGTCAGCGCACCGTGACCGACTTCGCGCAGCAGGTCCTTGCTGGCGCGCATGGCGGCGGGGCTGTTGAGCAGCAGGTTGTCGACCCATTGCTCGACCTTGGCTTCCAGCTCCGCCGATGGATAGCTTTCCGACACCAGGCCAAGCTCGCGTGCCCGTTGTCCGCTGAAGCGCTCGGCGGTCAGGGCGTAGCGACGGGCCGCGCGCTCGCCGATGGCTTGCACCACGAACGGGCTGATCACCGCCGGCGCCAAACCGATGCGTACTTCCGACAGGCAGAACTGCGCGTCATCAGCGCTGATGGCCATGTCGCAGCAACTGATCAGACCCAGCGCGCCGCCGAACGCGGCGCCTTGCACCACGGCCAGGGTCGGGATTTTCAGCTTGGCCAGGTTGTACATCAATTCCGCCAGTTCCCGGGCATCATCGAGGTTGGTGTGATAGTCGAGTTCGGCAGACTGTTGCATCCAGGCAAGGTCTGCGCCGGCGCTGAAGTGCTTGCCCCGACCGCGTACCAGCAGGAAGCGCAGGTGTGGATCGGCCGAGACCTTGTCCAGAGCGAGGATCAGTTCACGGATCATTTCGGCGTTGAAGGCGTTGTTCTTTTCTTCGCGGCTGAGCCACAGAGTGGCAAAACCCCTGGGGTCGCTCAGCAGTTCGAGGGTGTTGAATTCGTTCATGGCTTGCACTCTTTATTCTGTAGGAGCGAGCATGCTCGCGATGATCGTCAACGATGACGCTGGCTGTCTGATGACCCGCGGTGTCTGGGCTACCATCGCGAACATGCTCGCTCCTACAGAGGGCAGGATCACATCCGGAACACGCCGAAGCGGCTCGGTTCAATGGGCGCGTTCAGCGACGCGGACAAGGCCAGGGCCAGTATGTCGCGGGTCTGCGCCGGGTCGATGACACCGTCGTCCCACAGGCGTGCACTGGAGTAGTAGGGGTGGCCTTGTTCTTCGTATTGGTCGAGGATCGGTTGCTTGATCTCGGCCTCCTGCTCGGCACTGAAGCCCTGGCCACTGCGTTCGGCCTGTTCGCGCTTGACCTGCACCAGTACGCCGGCGGCCTGCTCGGCGCCCATCACGCCGATGCGTGCGTTCGGCCACATCCACAGGAAACGCGGATCGTAGGCACGGCCGCACATGCCGTAGTTACCGGCGCCGAAGCTGCCACCGATGATCACGGTGAATTTCGGCACCTGGGCGCAGGCCACGGCCGTTACCAGTTTCGCTCCGTGCTTGGCGATACCACCGGCCTCGTATTTCTGGCCGACCATGAAACCGGTGATGTTCTGCAAGAACAACAATGGAATCCCACGCTGGCACGCCAGCTCGATAAAGTGCGCGCCTTTTTGCGCCGCTTCGGCGAAGAGAATGCCGTTGTTGGCGAGGATCGCGATCGGATACCCGTGCAGGTGCGCGAAGCCGCACACCAGCGTCGTGCCGAACAGTGCCTTGAACTCATCGAATACCGAGCCGTCCACCAGCCGCGCGATCACTTCGCGCACGTCGAACGGTTGCTTGGCGTCCGCCGAAACGACGCCGTACAGCTCATCACTGGCGTAGAGCGGGGCGATGGGCGTGCGTTGCTGCACTTCACCGAGTTTGCGCCAATTCAGGTTGGCCACACTGCGCCGGGCGATGGCCAGGGCGTGCTCATCGCTTTCGGCATAGTGGTCAGCGACACCGGAGATTTTGCAGTGCACATCGGCACCGCCGAGGTCTTCGGCGCTGACCACTTCGCCGGTCGCCGCTTTCACGAGCGGTGGGCCGGCGAGGAAAATGGTCGCCTGTTCGCGCACCATGATCGCTTCGTCCGCCATCGCCGGCACGTAAGCACCCCCGGCAGTACACGAGCCCATGACCACCGCGATTTGCGGGATGCCCATGGCGCTCATGTTGGCCTGGTTGAAGAAGATCCGCCCGAAGTGCTCGCGGTCCGGGAACACTTCATCCTGGCGCGGCAGGTTCGCGCCACCGGAGTCCACCAGGTAGATGCACGGCAGTCGGTTCTGCTGGGCGATGGTCTGGGCGCGCAAGTGTTTCTTCACGGTCAGCGGGTAATACGAGCCGCCTTTTACGGTGGCATCGTTGGCGACGATCATGCATTCGACGCCTTCCACGCGCCCGATGCCGGCAATTACGCCGGCGGCCGGCACGTCTTCACCGTACACCTCGTAGGCCGCCAGTTGGCTGATCTCCAGAAACGGTGAGCCCGGATCCAGCAGGCGATTGATGCGTTCGCGCGGCAGCAGTTTGCCGCGTGAGGTGTGACGTTCCTGTGCCTTCGGGCCGCCACCTTGCTGCACCTGCGCGAGCAGGGTGTGCAGGGCGTCGACCTGTTTGAGCATCGCCGCGCTGTTGCTGGCGAACTCAGCGGAGCGTGGGTTGAGCTGGGTATGCAGGATCATGGCTTACTCCGTAAGCAGCTGTGAGCGGCAAGCTGCAAGCCACAAGTAAAAGCTGTTCTCTTGCAGCTTGTAGCTTGCGGCTGATAGCTGACGAAATTCATTTCGTCTCGTTAAACAGTTCGCGACCGATCAGCATGCGGCGGATCTCACTGGTGCCCGCGCCGATTTCGTACAGCTTGGCGTCACGCAACAGGCGACCTGCCGGGAACTCATTGATGTAGCCGTTGCCACCGAGAATCTGGATCGCGTCGAGGGCCATTTGCGTGGCGCGTTCGGCGCTGTAGAGGATCACGCCGGCGGCGTCCTTGCGCGTGGTTTCGCCGCGTTCGCAGGCTTGCGCAACGGCGTACAGGTAGGCACGGCTGGCGTTGAGTTGGGTGTACATGTCGGCGACCTTGCCCTGGATCAGCTGGAACTCGCCGATGCTCTGGCCGAACTGCTTGCGGTCGTGGATGTACGGCACGATCAGGTCCATGCAGGCCTGCATGATCCCGGTCGGGCCGCCGGAGAGAACGACACGCTCGTAGTCGAGGCCACTCATCAGCACTTTCACGCCGCCGTTGAGCACGCCGAGGATGTTTTCTTCCGGTACCTCGACGTCATCGAAGAACAGCTCGCACGTGTTCGAACCGCGCATGCCGAGCTTGTCGAACTTGTTGCTGCGGCTGAAGCCTTTCCAGTCGCGCTCGACGATGAAGGCGGTGATGCCGTGGGGGCCTTTTTCCAGGTCGGTCTTGGCGTAGATCACATAGGTGTTGGCGTCCGGGCCGTTGGTGATCCAGGTCTTGCTGCCGTTGAGCACGTAGTGGTCGCCACGTTTATCGGCGCGCAATTTCATCGAGACCACGTCGGAGCCGGCGTTCGGTTCGCTCATGGCCAGGGCACCGATGTGATCGCCGCTGATCAGCTTGGGCAGGTATTTGGTTTTCTGCTCGTGGTTGCCGTTGCGGTTGATCTGGTTGACGCAGAGGTTGGAGTGCGCGCCATAGGACAGTGCCACCGACGCCGAGCCACGGCTGATTTCTTCCATGGCCACGACGTGGGCCAGGTAACCCAGGCCGGCTCCGCCGTACTCTTCCGGCACGGTGATGCCGAGCAGGCCCATGTCGCCGAACTTGCGCCACAGGTCAGCGGGGAACAGGTTGTCGCTGTCGATCTGAGCGGCGCGCGGTGCGATCTCATTGGCGACGAAGGACTGAACCTGATCGCGCAGCATGTCGATGGTTTCACCGAGGGCAAAGTTCAGGGATGGGTAGCGCATGGGTCACCTTTTGGCTTTTTTGTAGGGTGGGGAGGGCAGTGATCCGGCTCTCACCTTTACGTTAACGTAAGCCTGTGACGAATGGCTGTCAATCACCCTTTACGTTAACGTCAACTTGAGCGACAGTAGGGGCAGGTCAATGTACAAAAACAACCCACAAAAAAGACAATAGGGGTCGTCATGGCTCAACCCAGTGCAGGTCCGCAACGCAGTTACACCCGTGGTTCCCAGGACAAAGCCTTGCTGGCGATGACCATCGGTCAGGCGTTCGATAACACTGTCGCGCAGTATCCGGACGGTGAGGCGCTGGTCGTGCGCCATCAGCAGTTGCGCTACACCTGGCGGCAATTGGCCGATGCCGTGGATCTGCATGCGCGGGCGCTGCTGGCGTTGGGGTTGCAGGCCGGTGATCGCCTCGGGATCTGGGCCCCCAATTGCGCGCAGTGGTGCATCAGTCAGTTTGCCAGCGCGAAGATCGGCGTGATCCTCGTCAACATCAACCCGGCGTATCGCAGCTCTGAACTCGAATACGTATTGAAGCAGTCCGGCTGCCAATGGTTGGTGTGCGCAGGTTCGTTCAAGACTTCCAACTATCACGCCATGATCCAGGGCCTGGTGCCCGAGCTGGCCGAGCAATCCATCGGGCAGTTGCAAAGTGAACGTTTGCCGGACCTGCGCGGCGTCATCAGCCTTGATTCGCAGGCCCCATCGGGTTTCCTGCCGTGGTCGCAGTTGGCTGATCTCGCGGCGGGTGTATCCGCCGAGCGACTGCGCGAACGTCAGGACAGCCTGCATTTTGACCAGCCGGTGAACATCCAGTACACCTCCGGCACCACCGGTTTCCCCAAGGGCGCGACGCTCAGTCACTACAACATTCTCAACAACGGATACATGGTTGGCGAAAGCCTAGGCCTGACCGCCAATGACCGGTTGGTGATCCCGGTGCCGCTTTACCACTGTTTTGGCATGGTCATGGGTAATCTCGGCTGCATCACCCATGGCACCACGATGATTTACCCCAATGATGCTTTCGATCCCCTGTTGACCCTGACCACCGTCGCGCAAGAGAAAGCCACCGCACTCTATGGTGTGCCGACCATGTTCATCGCCTTGCTCGACCAGCCCCAGCGCGCCGAGTTCGACCTGTCGACCCTGCGCACCGGCATCATGGCCGGCGCGACCTGCCCGATCGAAGTGATGCGCCGGGTCATCAGTGAAATGCACATGAGTGAAGTGCAGATTGCCTACGGCATGACGGAAACCAGCCCGGTGTCGATGCAGACCGGTCCGTCGGATGACCTGGAACTGCGCGTGACCACGGTGGGACGTACGCAGCCGCAACTGGAAAGCAAAATCATCGACGAGGCTGGCAACCTGGTTCCCCGCGGTACCATCGGTGAGCTTTGTACCCGTGGTTATAGCGTGATGCTGGGTTACTGGAACAACCCTGAAGGCACGGCGCAGGCAATCGATCAGGCTGGCTGGATGCACACCGGCGACCTGGCGAGCATGAACGACGAAGGCTACGTGTGCATTGCCGGACGCAACAAGGACATGATCATTCGCGGCGGTGAGAATATTTATCCGCGTGAGCTGGAAGAGTTCTTCTTTACCCACCCGGCGGTGGCGGACGTACAGGTGATCGGCATTCCGTGTTCGCGCTATGGCGAAGAGATTGTCGCCTGGATCAAGTTCCACCCCGGCCACAGCGCCACGGATCAAGAGTTGCAAGCCTGGTGCAAGGAGCGCATCGCGCATTTCAAGACGCCGCGTTACTTCAAGTTCGTCGAAGAGTTTCCGATGACCGTGACCGGCAAGATCCAGAAGTTTCGCATGCGGGAGATCAGTATCGAGGAGTTGGCTAGCAAGCAGGGCTGATAAAACCTGCTTTAGCTCTTGTGGGAGCAAGCCCGCTCCCACATTTGATCGAGTGAAACCTCAATACCAGACAGCACAAAGGGGAGCCGAGGCTCCCCTTTAATTTTCGTTGCGCGTGCTCTTTTTTTATTATTGAGGGGCGGTCTGTTTTTGTTTTTGGTAACCGTGACCCTTTACCGCTGTTTTTGGCGATCCCCATCCGGGATCAAGAGCAAACGTATTTTTTTGAGCGCTGATCTACTTTCTCGCTGAGCGATCCAACCGTTCGGTAGCTACCTGAAGGTAGTTTTATTGTTCTCTGCCCGGTTGCGGGTAACTTCGAGAAGCACCCTGAAAAGCACACCTTCTCCAAAAAAATCTGTTAGCTGCGTCTCTGCCGTGTTGTTTTTGTTATGTCAGAGTCGTTTCGTCTTGTTTTTATTGGTTTGCTGCTTTTTATTCTTGTTATGCCATAGAGATAGCAGAAGCCGTGCCAACTTTTAAAAGTCATTTAAAATCAACAACATAATATTTTGTGGGATTTTTCTCTCAGGCAAACACCGACAATTTGTTTCCGTGTTACTCGCTTTTACCCCACACCGTGACCGGTGCGGTAACACCCCGCGCACTCACTGTGCGCTACGGGCCTTGGCCACGCGCGAACCACTGGGGCGTCCCAGCACTGCACTGATCTGCTGACCGGCGCGAATCAGCGCGTCGAGGTCGGTGCCGGTTTCGATACCCAGACCGTTGAGCAGGTAAACCACGTCTTCGGTCGCGACGTTACCGCTGGCACCCTTGGCGTAGGGGCAGCCGCCGAGGCCGGCGATAGAGCTGTCGAACACCGAAATCCCTTCCAGCAGGCTGGCATAGATGTTCGCCATCGCCTGGCCATAGGTGTCGTGAAAATGCCCGGCCAGTTTGTCGCGCGGTACCTGGGCCGAGACCACGTCGAACATCTTGCGGGTTGCCCCCGCCGTGCCGGTACCGATGGTGTCGCCCAGGGAAACCTCATAGCAGCCCATGGCGTAGAGTTCGCGAGCGACGTACGCCACTTGTTCCGGCGTGACTTCGCCTTCATAAGGACAGCCCAGCACACAGGACACGTAACCGCGCACGGTAACGCCGTGTTGCCTGGCCATGTCCATGATGGGCACGAAGCGCTCCAGGCTTTCCTTGATCGAGCAATTGATGTTGCGCTGGGAAAACGCTTCGGACGCTGCTGCAAATACCGCGACTTCCTTGACCCCACTGGCCAGTGCGTCTTCAAAGCCACGCAGGTTGGGGGCGAGCGCACCGTAGGTGACGCCGGGCTTGCGCTGGATCTGTGCGAAGACGTCAGCGGATCCGGCCATCTGCGGCACCCATTTGGGCGATACGAAACTGCCGACCTCTATATAACCGAGGCCTGCGGCCGTCAGTGCATCGACCAGTTGCACCTTGTCGGCGACGCTGATGGGTGGGGCTTCGTTTTGCAGACCGTCACGGGGGCCGACTTCGACCAGGCGTACGTGGGAGGGTAGGGGCATGGCTTGAGTCCTATGTTCATTGCTGTAGGAGCGAGCTTACTCCGGGCGGCGTTCCGACGATGGCGGTCGCCTGAACGGCTGTGGTGTCTGGGCTTGCATCGCGAGCAAGCTCGCTCCTACAGGGGGGAGGGTGGTTATTGGATGGCCTGCTGGCTCTTGAGTGTTTGCTCCAGCGCCTGAACGCAGCGTTCTTCGGCGGTATCGAGTTCCAGTTTCATCTGTTCGATGTCCAGCAACTGTTGTTCGAGCTGTGCCCGGCGCTCGGTGATTTTCGCCAGCATGCTGTGCAACTGCTTGGTGTTACCGCTGGACGGATCATAAAGTTCGATCAACTCGCGGCATTCGGCCAGGGAAAACCCGATGCGCTTGCCGCGCAGGATCAGTTTCAGGCTGACCTTGTCCCGTGGCGAGTAAATGCGTTCCTGGCCACGGCGCTCAGGGCTGAGCAGGCCTTGCTCTTCATAAAAGCGAATGGCCCGCGTGGTGATGTCGAGTTCGCGGGCGAGATCGGAGATGCTATAGGTCTGGCTGCTCATGGAAGCGCTCGAAGAAAGGTCATGGCGCTAAGCTAAAGGTTGCTTGACGTATACGTCAAGGGTCTGGAGTCGGTGGTGTTGCTGGCCTCATCGCGGGCAAGCCCGCTCCTACAGGGAATTGTTTAACGGCGCTGATTTCTGTGGGAGATTCTATGTTGCCCGACAAGCTTGAATTCTCAAGCTGACAGGTATTCGCTCTGATTTTTCATCAGGGCGAATGCCACTCGGCAGAGCTTTCGGGCCAAAGCTACCAAGGCCTGGGTTTTCGAGAAGCCTCTGACCAGATATGCCTCGTAAAACGGCTTCCATTTGGCCGAGCGACACGCCGCCATTGCCGCGTTGTAAGCCAAACGACGCACCTCCGGATCCCCTTTTTTGGTCAGGGATCGCAGCCCATTTTTCTTGCCGGAGTCATCGACCGCCAAGTCCATCCCTAGAAACGCGATGAATGCATCGCCGTTCGCAAAATCTCCCCGTATATAGGTCGCCGCCAACCCCGTTGCAGTTAGCTCTCCAACGCCTTCTATGGCTTTGCAGCGCTCGATATTTTCCTCAATTCCTGCCTCCTTACTGACCTTGCGCAGCAGTTTCTGGATAGCCTGATCTGCCTGCTTGAATGCCTTCTGTTGAGCGGTTTGTAGCTTTTTCAACAGAGGTTCACTGGTCCAACTCAACATCAGCCCAGTATGGTTCTTGATCAGCGTTGCCCGCCTGTGAAGAAGGCTCTTCAGTGTGCTGTAGGCTTTGGGCGGCGGGGTCCAGATCCGCAATTTGCTTTGTTCGCTCTCCAGGTAACGCGCCAGCAAGCGTGCATCGCAGGGATCATTCTTGGCTCTTTGACCGACTCCACGGCGGTAATGGCTCACACGATAAGCATCCACTACGTAGACCTGGTGGCCCATTTCGTGAGCCAGCTCGACCGTGTCCAAGTGGTAAATGTTGGTGGCTTCAAGTGCTATGGCACTTTGAGCTGGCAGCGTTTTAAGCCAACGTTTGAGGGCTGCTCGCTCGTTTTTAATGGATTCAAGGGTTTGCTGATCAGCGCGGTAGACAACGATCTCGGCCTTGGCGACATCGATACCGACAACCGTTTGCGAAGTAAGGATTGTCATAACAAATCCTCGGAGCTAGGGTTTAGGTGCTTGTTGGGGTCTACCGTTGCGCTGGCTTGTCTCTATCGTCGGTTAACCGATGAATTCCTTATCGGCGCTTTGGGTAGAAGGGGTGGGAGGAGAAGTCTCCCACGGTCTGTACTGGTCAGAGTCAGAATCGAGTCTGTAGTCCCACCCCACCCCTTCAAGTCTAAACATACAAGCGAGCCTGCTCGCGATAGGACCGCCCCGATCCAAAACCCTACACCACCTTCTCCAGCTTTCTCTCTTGTGCCGTCACCTGCTGGCACAACTCGATCATCTGCTCGCGCATCCAGCGGTTGGCCGGGTCCTGGTCAGTGCTTTCGTGCCAATAGAGATGGGTTTCCACCGGCGGCACGTCATTGACCGGTACGCTGAAGGCCAGCAGTTCGTTACGGCGCGCAAAGCGCTCCGGTACGGTCATGACCATGTCGGTTTGCTGCAACACTTGTGAGGCCATCTGGTAGTGCTGGGAACGCAGGGCAATCTTGCGTTGGATGCCCATCTTGCCCAACGCCAGGTCGACATGGCCAAGGCCGCTGCGACGGCTGGAAATATGCACGTGGGTCATGCCCAGGTAATCATCGAGGGTGAGTTTGTCCTTGCCCGCCAGTGGGTGACCCTTGCGCATCGCGCACACGTAGCGGTCTTCCATCAGCTTGACGTGACGCACCTGGGGGTCGGTGTTGAGCGGCGCATCCACCGCGAAATCCAGGCGCCCGGCCGCCAGTTCCTTGGTGGTTTCACGGCGTTTGGCCAGGAAGCTCTCGATGATCACTGCCGGCGCCAGGCGACGCAGGCGCTGGAACAGCGGCGGCAGAATCACCGCCTCGGTGAGGTCGGTCATGCTGATGCGATAGGTCTTGACCGCCTGCAACGGGTTGAAGATCCGGCTCTCCTGCACCGACACGCGCAGCAATGACAGGGCATTGCGCACCGGGCCGATGATGTTTTGGGCCATCGGGGTGGGCACCATGCCCTGGGCCGTACGCACGAACAGCGGGTCGTTAAAGGTCTCACGCAGGCGCGCCAGGGCATTGGACACCGCCGGTTGAGTGATGCCGACGATTTGCCCGGCACGGGTCAGGTTGGCTTCGGTGTAGATCGCATCGAAGACGATGAAAAGGTTGAGGTCGACCTTGCTCAGATTCATTGCGCTTCACTCTTATTGTAGGGCGGTCTGGACGGGCACGGAGGCCTTGGCAATCAGCCGATCATATATCGGTGATGAATGTTAATACACGCGGAGAATAGGCTAGGTAAATTTTCGTAGCTGCTCTAGCATCGATTGCATGCCCTAAACAACTTCCCCCAAGAAGGTAGCTGCCCCATGGATTTCGCTTATTCGCCCAAGGTTCAGGAACTGCGTGAGCGCGTGACCGCGTTCATGGATGCTTATGTTTACCCCGCCGAAGCCGTGTTCGAGCGTCAGGTTGCGGAGGGCGATCGCTGGCAGCCGACGGCGATCATGGAAGAACTCAAACTCAAGGCCAAGGCTGAAGGCTTGTGGAATTTGTTTCTGCCTGAGTCCGAGCTCGGCGCGGGCCTGACCAACCTCGAATACGCTCCCCTGGCGGAAATCATGGGCCGCTCGCTGCTGGGCCCCGAGCCGTTCAACTGCTCGGCGCCGGACACCGGCAACATGGAAGTGCTGGTTCGTTACGCCAATGAAGAACAGAAACAGCGCTGGCTCGAACCGCTGTTGCGGGGCGAGATTCGTTCGGCATTTGCCATGACTGAACCCGATGTCGCATCCTCCGACGCCACCAACATGGCCGCCCGCGCCGTCCGCGACGGGGATGAGTGGGTGATCAACGGCAAAAAATGGTGGACATCGGGTGCCTGCGATCCGCGTTGCAAGATCATGGTGTTCATGGGGTTGAGCAATCCCGATGCGCCACGTCACGCCCAGCACTCGATGATTCTGGTGCCGGTGGATACACCAGGTGTGAAAATCGTCCGTCCACTGCCCGTGTTCGGTTACGACGACGCACCTCACGGCCACGCCGAGGTGCTGTTCGAAAATGTCCGGGTGCCGTACGAAAACGTACTGCTGGGCGAAGGCCGTGGCTTTGAAATCGCCCAGGGGCGCCTGGGCCCAGGTCGGATTCACCACTGCATGCGTTCGATCGGCATGGCCGAGCGCGCGCTGGAACTGATGTGCAAGCGCTCCGTGGAGCGCACAGCCTTTGGCAAGCCACTGGCGCGCCTGGGTGGCAATGTCGACAAGATTGCCGACTCACGGATGGAAATCGACATGGCGCGCCTGCTGACCCTGAAGGCCGCCTACATGATGGACACCGTCGGCAACAAAGTGGCGAAGAGTGAAATCGCGCAGATCAAGGTGGTCGCGCCCAATGTGGCGCTGCGGGTCATTGACCGGGCGATCCAGATTCATGGCGGGGCGGGGGTGTCCAACGACTTCCCGCTGGCCTACATGTACGCGATGCAGCGCACCCTGCGCCTGGCCGATGGCCCGGACGAAGTGCACCGAGCGGCCATCGGCAAGTTCGAGATCGGCAAGTATGTGCCGCGGGAGATGATGCGCAGCAATCACTAAACACGCCAGACCCCTGTAGGAGCGAGCATGCTCGCGATGGAGTCACGAACACCTCGGGGTGTCAGGCTGCCCGCGTTATCGTTAACGTCCATCGCGAGCATGCTCGCTCCTACAGGGTTTCAGGGTTTGCTGGAGACCACCGGCAAACCAAAAAACGCCCGCGCACACGCCGTGCTGTGGGCTGCCAGGTCCTGCTCGCTTTCCCCTCGGTGCAACGCCACTTCGCGCAACACTTCGGTCAGATAGGCCGGCTCGTTGCGACCATTTTTCGGTTTGGGCCGCAAGCTGCGCGGCAGCAGGTAAGGCGCGTCGCTTTCCAGCATCAGGCGCCCACGTTTGATCTCCTTGACCAGCGGATGCAAATGCGTGCCGCGACGCTCGTCGCAGATCCAGCCGGTGATACCGATGTGCAGGTCGAGATCGAGGTAGCTGAACAGCGCCTGTTTTTCCCCCGTGAAGCAATGCACCACGGCTGCCGGCAGTTTGTCGCGGTAATCGCGCAGGATTTCCAGCAAACGCTGATTGGCGTCCCGCTCATGGAGAAATACCGGCAGTTGGAGCTCGACCGCCAGCGCCAGATGCTCTTCCAGGACTTTCTCCTGCTGCGGGCGCGGCGAGAAGTCGCGATTGAAATCCAGTCCGCACTCACCCACGGCCACCACGTTTGGCTCCTTGAGCAAACCTCGCAGGCGCTGGGCGCTGTCGGCATTCCAATCGCTGGCCGCGTGCGGGTGGATGCCGGCGGTGGCGAACAGCCGCTGCGACGTTTCATCCAACTGCCGGCACAACTCCAGCGCCTGTTCGCTGCCGTCAACGCTGGTGCCGGTCAGTACCAAT
Organism: Pseudomonas sp. S2_C03; assembly: GCF_054668405.1. Lineage (NCBI taxonomy): Bacteria > Pseudomonadati > Pseudomonadota > Gammaproteobacteria > Pseudomonadales > Pseudomonadaceae > Pseudomonas > Pseudomonas sp. S2_C03. The sequence goes on from NZ_CP162766.1 coordinate 1,199,528, forward strand.
TGGCAGACCCCGGCGGCATAGGCACGCTCGAGCACGGCCTGGTGTTTGTCGGCAAAACTGGGGTTGGTCAGGTTGACGCCGATATCGATGAGTTGCATGGTGCTACCTCGGACCCAGGGCCGGAAAGCATATCAGAGCTGTAGATTTATAATAAAAGCCAAGAACTACAACGAGTTAAAGCGGTCTTTTGAGGCCGGAAGACGCCTTGGACTGGTCACATGGCCATCACTGTGCCAGTCTTTCGTACTTTGCCAGCGCTCAATGCGCTCTGTTTCCGTCGCCCGATTTCATCAATGCTTTAAAATCGGCCCCGTCCTTCTTGCGGAGAGTGGATGACCCGTCCCTCGATTTTGCTCCTGCTGTGTGCTGCGCTGCTGCTTCCGATGCCGGCGGTTGCGCGCCTGGCCGGTCCGCTGCAAGCCGTGCCGGCGGCCAAGGTGCGCGATCTTTCGGAGATCCGCAGCAGTCGGGTGCTGAAAGTGCTGGTCAACCAGAGCCGCAACAGTTCCGGCGAAGTACAGGGTCAGTCAATTGGGGTCGAATATCATCGGCTGCGTGCCTTCGAGCAATACCTCAACGGTCATGCCCGCGATGGCCAGGAGATCAAGCTCAAGATCATTCCCAAAAGCAAGGACCAGTTGCTCGGCGCATTGCAGCGCGGGGAGGGGGACCTGGTTGCACCGGGGGAGTTGCTGGATCTGCAGCCGGGATACGCCGTCAGTACCAGTGAGCCGGTTGCCACCAATATCCCTTTGGTGCTGGTCGGTATAAAGGGCGAGAAGCGCTACACACGCCTCGAGCAACTGTCGGGCAAGACCCTGGCATTGCCGACCGGCAGCGTCGCCGGTGACGCCATCAGCCAGATCAACCAGAAGCTGGCGCTGCACAAACTGCCACCGGTGACAATCGAGTGGGTCGATCCGAGTCTTGCGATCGAGGACGTATTGGAGATGGTGCAGGGCGGGATCTTTCACCTGACGATCGTTGAGCAACCGATTGCCGAGCGTTGGGGCAAGATCCTGCCCAAGCTGCGTTTTGACAAGCAGGTGATGATCAGTGAACCCGGAGAAGAGTTCTGGTTCGTACGCCGCGACGCGACGATGTTGCGGGCCAGCATCGATCGCTTCCTGGCCGGCTATAAAAAGCCTTCGGATCAGGATGCGGCGTTCCTGCGCATCTATCGCCGTCTGTACCAAGTGCATTATCCGTTGGCCAAGAGCGATCGCCAGCGCCTGGAGAAACTTCGACCGGTGCTGCAAAAACATGCCGATGCGCAAGCCATGGACTGGCTGAACCTGGCGGCGCTGGCGTTCAAGGAGTCCGGCCTGCAACCCAAGGCCCGTAGCGGTGGCGCGCCAACCGGGCTGATGCAGATCACCCCGTCAGCCGCGCAGCGGGTCGGCGTCAGCAACATTCAGGAAGTCGATGGCAATGTGCAGGCCGGCGCCAAGTACCTGGCCATGATCCGTCGCAAGTTTTTTGCCAGCCCAAAACTCAACGAGCGTGAGCGCATGGCATTCACGTTGGCGGCCTACAACATCGGGCCAGAGCGGGTCCAGGGCATGCGTGCGGAGGCACGGCGGCGCGGCTTGAATCCCAACCAATGGTTTTTTCAGGTGGAACGCATCGCCATGGAGCAGGTGGGAATGGGGCCTGTCAGCTATGTTAATAGCGTGAACAAGTATTACCTGGCATTCGATCGGGAGCGGGAGTCGTTGGAGCCCCAGGGGCAAAAAGTCGTTTCAAGGAAGTGATCGAATAAACTGATTGTTATTGCGAAAAATTTGCGCTTTTAGCATTTGTTTTATCGATTAATATGGCGACCAACCAACACACATAACTCCATTAGGGACGACACAACATGAGCACAATGATCAACAAGGTACTGTTCACCCGCGCTGGCTACGGCCTGACTGTCCTGCGTATTTTCGTCGGCATCATCTTCGCTGCCCACGGTTCGCAGAAACTCTTCGGCGCCTTTGGCGGCTACGGCCTGGCCGGCACCGCGCAGTACATGGAAAGCATCGGCCTGACCCCGGGCTACGTCATGGCGACTTTGGCGGGCGGTACCGAGTTCTTCGCCGGCCTGGCCTTGATCATTGGCCTGCTGGTGCGTCCGGCGGCACTGGGCCTGACCTTCCTGTCGCTGGTGGCGATCTTCAGCGTGCACATCAGCAACGGCCTGTTCATGGCCAACAACGGTTACGAGTTCGCCCTGGCCTTGCTCGGTGGCAGCATCGCGGTACTGATCGAAGGTGCCGGCAAGCTCTCGGTGGACCGCGCCATCGCCGGCTGACTGCACTGGCTCAAGGAAAAGGCCCGCATTGCGCGGGCCTTTTTTGTTGCTCGTCTCACGCTCTCACCTCTGTAGGAGCGAGCATGCTCGCGATGGTCGTCAACGATGACGCTGGGCAACTGATGCCCCGTGGTGCCTGTTCCACCATCGCGAGCAAGCTCGCTCCTACAGGTGGTTTGGCGATGTGCTGGGCGCGCGCAAAGGCCGGTTCTTGACACCTCCGCATCAGCTTCTCTAGGATGTTGCCCATGCGCCGATTTAAACAGCTACTTGCGGGGCGCCAGGTGACTCATTCAGTTGCCGATAGAAGCTTGAGATGGGCTTCGAAATACCGCTAAAGCGCTGGTTCGGTGTTGCCTCTCACCTGCCATGCAGACTTTTGAGGCAGAGACACGACACGATGAATGCACTAAACCCTGTTGTACGCCCCGCGCCGATCACGGCACATCTCACTCAGCGCAATCCAAAAATCCTGCTTGGCGGCAAACATCAGCCGACGCTTTTGCGTTATCTCGATGGCTGGCCACGGCGTACCGGTGGACCCGCCGCATTCCTGATCCAATTTGTCGAAGACGGTGAGTCACTGGCGCGATTCGCCAGTGACAGTTTTGACCTGGCCGTGATCCAGTCGCCCAGCGCACAAGATGCAGCCGAAGTGATCAAGCAACTGACCCGCGTAGCACGCCAGGGACTGATCACTCGTCGCTGAGCGTCAGGGGTAGTCGATCGCCACGATATACACGCACTGCTCGCCAGTCGGTGTCTGCACGCGGACTTCGGCGTCCAGTGCCTTGCCGATCAAGGCACGGGCCAGCGGTGAGTCGATGCTGATCAAGCCCCGTTTCAAATCCAGTTCGTCCGGGCCGACGATGCGATAGCGCGACTCCTTGCCATCCTCGTCTTCGATCGTGACCCAGGCGCCAAAGTAGACTTTGTTCGGGTCGCTGGGTTTCTCGCTGACAACCTTGAGCGCTTCCAGGCGCTTGGTCAAAAAGCGCACTCGGCTGTCGATCTCGCGCAGCATCTTTTTGCCGTAGGTGTATTCAGCGTTTTCCGAGCGATCACCCTGGGCGGCCGCTTCGCTGACCGCTTGCGTCACCTGTGGTCGGCGCACGTGCCAGAGTTCGTGAAACTCGGCGCGCATCCGCGCTTCACCCTCAGGGGTGATCAGCGCGGTGCCGGCGGTGCGAGGAGGGCGGTAACGGCTCATGGCGACTTCTTGTGATGGAGAAGGCTGGAGTCTATCAACCCTCGCGCAACACTGTCAGGGGGCTGGCATTGAGCGCGCGACGGGTGCCGAACACGCCGGCCCCGCCGATCAGTGCGGCGCCGATCAGTGGCAGCACCAGCAACCAGGGGTGCGGGTGCCACGGCAGGTCGAACGCGTAGCGGTAAAGCACCAGGCTCACCAGTTCCGACCCCAGCGCTGCCAGCAAACCGCTGACCGCGCCCAGCAGCCCGAACTCGATGCGCCGCGCCTTGACCAGCAACTGTCGCTCGGCACCCAGTGCGCGCAGCAAGGCGCCCTGGCGGATGCGCTCATCCAGTGTCGCTTGCAAGCCTGAGAACAGCACCGCCATCCCCGCCGCCAACACAAACAGCAGCACGTACTCCACCGCCAGGGTGACTTGGGCGAGGATGCTGCGCAGTTGTTCAAGCAGCGCCTCGACCTCCAGGATGGTCACGGCCGGAAAGGCGCGGGACAGGTCGACAATCTGCTGGTCGTGACCGGCCGCCAGATAGAAACTGGTGAGGTAGGTCGCCGGCAAATCCTTCAATGTTCCCGGTTGGAAGATCATGAAGAAGTTGGGCTGGAAGTTGTCCCAGTTGATGTCCCGCAGGCTGGTGACCTTCGCCTCGCGATTGACCCCGCCAACGCTGAACACCAGGTGATCACCCAGTTTCAGCTTGAGGCTTTCGGCGACCTTGCCCTCCACCGACACGCCGGGAATGTCATCCGACGGCTGTTCGCTCCACCAGTTACCAGCGGTGATCTGGTTGCCGGCGGGCAGGTCCGCGGCCCAGGTGAGGCTCAGGTCGCGTTGGATCGCCCGGTCCCCGGCGGAGTCCTTGCTGACAATCTGCTGCACCGCCTCGCCATTGATACTGATCAGCCGACCCGGGACCACGGGGTACAACGGTGCTGATTGTGCCGACACTTCGATCAGGCGATCGGTGAAGGCCTGTTTGTCGTCTGGCAGGATGTTCAGCGCGAAATAGTTCGGTGCATTTTTCGGCAGTTGATTCTGCCAGGTATCCAGCAACTCGCCCCGCAGCAGGGCGATCAGCGCCATCGACAGGAGAATCAGGCCGAACGCCAGCGATTGGCCCGCTGCTGCCAGTGGATGCCGCAGCAATTGACCCAGACCCAGGCGCCACGGCAACGAAGCGCGCGCGAGCAGGCGGCGCAGGCTTTTCAACAGCAGCAAGAGCAGGCCGCCCAGTACCAACGCAGCGACCACGCCGCCACCGAGCAGGGCGAAGGTCAGCAGCAGGTCCAGGCTCAGGCGCCACATGATCAGGCCGAGGGCGCCCAATGCCGCGCCATAGATCACCCAAGTGCTGGATGCAATGGGCAGCATGTCACGGCGCAGTACCCGCAGGGGCGGAACGCGACCCAGCGCTGCCAACGGCGGCAAGGCGAAGCCGGCCAGCGCGACCAGGCCCGTGCCAATCCCGGCAATGGCCGGAAACAGACCTCCCGGCGGCACGTCGTTGGGCAACAGGTCATGCAGCAGCGCGAACAGTCCCAGTTGCGCCAGCCAGCCGATCATGGCGCCGCTGAGGCTGGCCAGCAGGCCGAGCACGGTGAGTTGAAGACTGAACAGCACCAGCGTTTCCCGGCGCGACAATCCCAGACAGCGCAACAGCGCACTGGCGTCGAAGCGGCGAGTGGCGAAGCGTGTCGCCGACAGCGCCACCGCCACACCGGCCAGTAATACAGCGACCAGGCTGGCCATGTTCAAGTAGCGTTCAGCCTTGCCCAGCGCACCGCCAATCTGCTGGTTGCCGTCTCGGGCATCCTGGATGCGCTGGTTGGCGGCCAGGCCAGGTTTGATCAGTTGCCGATAGGTTTCCAGTGCCTCGGCCTTGCCGCGCCAGAGTTCGCGATAGCCGACCCGGCTGCCTGGCTGCACCACGCCGGTCGCGGCGAGGTCGCTGAGGTTGATCAACACACGTGGCGTCAGGCTGTAGAAGTTGCCGGCGCGGTCCGGTTCGTAAGTGAGTATCCGCGCCAGTTTCAGGGTGCGCATGCCAACATCGATGCTGTCGCCGATCTTCAGGTCCAGCGCGGTCAGCAGCCGGGCTTCGACCCAGGCTTCCCCGGGCCTGGGCCCTCCGCCGGCGACTTCCGGTGCAAAGGGGGCAGGGGCGCTTTTCAGTTCTCCTCGCAATGGATAGGCATCGTCGGCCGCCTTTATGCTGGACAACTGAATACCGTTATCGGTGGCGATGACACTGGAGAACTCCACCACCTGGGCATGTTCGAGCCCCAGTTCCGTGCCGCTTCTGATCTGTTCGGGCCGTGCGGGTGAACTGCCTTCGAGCAGCAGGTCGGCGCCGAGGAACTCGGTAGCGCGCAGCATCATGGCGCCATTGAGGCGGGCGCCGAAGTATCCGATGGCGGTACTGGCCGCCACCGCCACCAACAAAGCGAAAAACAATACCCGCAATTCACCGGCGCGGGCGTCACGCAGCAATTGGCGGATGGCGAGACTGAACAGGCGCAACAGCGGCAGACGTGCCATCAAGGCTCCAGAGGGGCGACCAGCAGGCCCGCTTCAAGACGGATCAGGCGCCGGCAGCGATGTGCCAGGCGTTCATCATGGGTCACCAGCACCAGGGTGGTGCCGCGCTCCTTGTTCAGCTCGAACAGCAAGTCGCTGATTCGCTCGCCGGTGTGGCTGTCGAGGTTGCCGGTGGGCTCGTCGGCAAACAGCACGTCGGGTTCGGCAGCAAACGCGCGGGCGATCGCGACGCGTTGCTGTTCGCCGCCCGAGAGCTGGCGTGGCGAGTGAGTCAGGCGCTGCCCAAGACCGACACGTTGCAGCAGCCCCGTGGCACGTTCCCGGGCGTCCTTGCGGCCATCGAGTTCCAGCGGCAGCATGACGTTTTCCAGGGCGTTGAGGCTGTCGAGCAACTGAAAGGACTGGAACACGAAGCCGACGTGTTCGGCACGGATGCGTGCCCGTTGATCCTCGTCCAGCGTGCTCAGACCCTGGCCGGCGAGGGTGACTTCACCGCTGCTGGGCAGGTCGAGGCCGGCCAGCAGGCCAAGGAGGGTGGATTTGCCGGAACCGGACGCGCCGACGATGGCCAGGCTGTCGCCCTTGTTCAGTTCCAGGCTGAGTTCGTGCAGGATAGTCAGTTCACCTTCCGCGCTGGGGACCACTTTGCTGAGGTTCTTCGCGGTGAGAATGCTTGCGCCCATGGAGAATCCGATGCGTGTATGGTTTTTGAGTGCTGGCCTGGCCTTGATGTGCATGGCCCAGAACGCAGCGGCGGGTACAGTCCTGATCGTTGGCGATAGTATCAGCGCCGGTTTCGGCCTGGATACCCGCGTGGGGTGGGTGTCACTGCTTGAACAACGGCTCAAGCAGGAAGGTTTCGACGACAAGGTGGTCAATGCGTCGATCAGCGGCGACACCAGCGCGGGAGGCCGGGCGCGCCTGCCTGCGCTGCTTGCAGAGCATAAGCCTGAGTTGGTGATCCTGGAGTTGGGCGGCAATGATGGCCTGCGCGGAATGCTGCCGACGCAATTGCAACAAAACCTTGCAATAATGATCGACGGATCCCGCGCCAGTGGTGCCAAGGTGTTGTTGCTGGGCATGCAATTGCCTCCCAACTACGGAGCGCGATACACCAAGGCGTTCGCCGAGGTGTACAGCAACGTCGCCGACCAGAAAAAGATCCCGCTGGTGCCGTTTTTTCTGGAAGGCGTGGGCGGGCATCCGGACATGATGCAAGCCGATGGCCTGCACCCGGCGGCGGGGGCCCAGGACAAGTTGCTGGAAAATGTCTGGCCGGCACTGAAACCGCTGCTTTGACGCTTTTCTAGTGGCCGGGATTCGGCTAATGTGGCGCCCCCTATCTGGAGCCCCCGATGCCGCGTCCCGCCTGGTCACTTTTTGCCTATCAACTGATCGAGCCAGACGAGCAGTTGGATTTGTTCGCCTGCCAGGAAGTGCGTGTGCATCTGGTGACCCGTCAGTTGGAGCTGGGAGGTTCGGCCGATCGCACCCTGTGCGGTAGCCTGCTGCCGGCACAACCGCGCTGGTCGAGCGTCGACCGCAAGGTGTTTCAGGATCAGCGCCTATGCTCACTGTGCCGGGCCATCCTGGAATCGCAGAAGCGTGGGACCTCGCCTATCTGGCCAGAGCTGCGTTTCGAGCTCTGACACATCCCGATACGCGAGCCATCGACCATCTCCCCGAATTTATGGGTGCCGGTGTACAATCGCGTTTTTCACCCTTGTCGATCTTGCGAAGGATTTTCCGGATGTTGCCGCGCTTTCCTGCCGTCACCCGCTGCCTGACACTTGCCGCCCTGTGCGCTGCGGGTCCCGTAGCTGCATTGGAGTTGCCCCTGCCACCGCCTGGTGAAGACATCGTCGGCCAGGTGCAGGTCATCAAGGCCAAGTACGAAGACACCTTCGCCGACCTTGGCACCACTTACGATCTGGGTTACACAGAGATGGTCGCGGCCAACCCTGGCGTCGATCCCTGGTTGCCGGGTGCTGGCACCGAAATCGTGTTGCCCACCCGCTTCATCCTGCCACCTGGCCCGCGTGAAGGCATTGTCATCAACCTGGCTGAGTACCGCCTCTACTATTACCCCAAGGGCCGGAACGTGGTGTACACCTTCCCGTTGGGTATCGGTCGCGAAGGCTGGGGCTCGCCAATCGCCCACACCAGCATCATCGCCAAGACGCCTAATCCGACCTGGACGCCTCCGGCGTCGATCAAGGCCGAGCACGCCGCCGATGGCGATCCGCTGCCGAATGTCGTGCCAGCCGGTCCCGACAACCCGCTGGGCCCGTTCAAGTTCACCCTGGGCACACCGGGCTACCTGATCCACGGTTCCAACAAGAAGTTCGGCATCGGCATGCGCACCAGCCACGGCTGCTTCCGCATGTTCAACAACAACGTGCTGGAAATGGCCGGCATGGTGCCGGTGGGCACGTCGGTACGCATCATCAATGACTCCTACAAATTCGGTGTCAGCGGTGGCAAGGTCTACCTGGAGGCCCACACGCCACTGGACGACAAGGGCAACCCGTCGGTGGTCGACAAGCACACTGCGGTCATCAACGCGATGCTCAAGCGCGAAGACATCACCAACAACCTGCGTATGAACTGGGATGTTGTGCGTGATGTGGTGGCCGCTGAAGATGGTCTGCCAGTGGAAATCGCCGTGCCCAATCAGTCGGCACCGATGGTCTCCAGCGCTCCGCTCGATCCTCTGCAATAAGGCTTCTTTCAAACCCGTCGATGCGGCTGCGTCGGCGGGTTTTTTATTGCTTGGACGAAACGTCGGGCAATAAAAAAGCCGACCCAAAAAATGGGTCGGCTTGATAACAATCCCGAGGGATTATTACTTGCGGCTAGCTTTTTCCAGCATGCGCAGAGCACGCTCGTTAGCTTCGTCAGCAGTCTGTTGTGCTTTTTGAGCAGCAGCCAGAGCTTCATCAGCTTTACGGTAAGCTTCGTCTGCACGAGCTTGGGCGCGAGCTGCTGCGTCTTCAGTTGCAGTCAGACGTGCTTCGGTTTCTTTCGATACGCTGCTGCAACCGGTAGCCAGAACTGCGGCCAGAGCCAGAGCAGAGAATTTCAGAACGTTGTTCATCGTGTTCCCCTTCAAGGACTTTCCATTAAGTGGCTGTCTCCTCACAGTGAGGAAAGAGCCGGCGTACATACTACCCATTACTTGTCGTAAGTAAACTGACGTAAAGCAAGAAGCCAAAAAAATTGTAGGCGTTGATTCTTTTTCGAGCAACTTTTACTTACGTTTGCTTAAAAAATATCCAGCCACGAGCCCCGCGTAGAGCGAGTTGGCACGAAAAAGTTCCCGACCCGCGCGACTGTTTGCAGGCTCTTGACTAAAGTCTGGCTAGATGGATTCGTCTACACTTTCGTTGGGGGGCTGCGTGACCGCTCTCATATCTTTCTCCTAGTTGAGGTGACTTAATAGAGAGACGTTCGTCTTAAGTCTCAACATCCGGCAATGTGCAGGCGATCGACCTTCGGGAATTTTCGGTCGAGCTGCCCTGCGTCATCTGCGGCCAAACCCTGCGCGAAGACGAGCGTGCCTTGAGCAATTGCGTCAATGGTGCCTACTATTTGATACGTGCTCGGTGCAGCTTTCTCGGTGTCCATTGAGGCACAGGGTGGCGTAGATGTTCCTTCGCCGGAAAAACATCGGTAAGGTAGGGGTCAGCATATAAAGACCCACGAGGAGTAGTGATGAGTGAGGCGTTGTCCATCCACCATGACCAGGCTGGTCATCAGTTCGAGACCAATGTGGACGGTCATCGTGCCTACCTGACCTACATGGATCTGGGGAAACAGACCCTGGATATCTACCGCACGTTTGTGCCCAACGCGCTGCGTGGCCGTGGCATTGCGGCAGCCTTGACCGAAAAGGCGCTGGAGTATGCCGAGCAGATGGGCTACACCGTCATCCCTTCGTGTTCCTATGTGGAGCGCTACATGGAGCGTCACCAGCGCCATGCGGCCAAGCTCAGTCAGTAAATCGAACGCACACAAAAACGCCGGGCTCAGCCCGGCGTTTTTGTGTGCGCAGCCAAAGTGATCAGTTGCGATCGCGCTTGGGCAGTACATCCTTGAGCTTGGCATGCATGCTGCGCAAGGTGTTCTCGGTCGCGGACCAGTCAATGCAGGCATCGGTGATCGACACGCCGTATTGCAGGTCGGCAAGGTCTTTCGGGATGGCCTGGCAGCCCCAGTTCAGGTGACTTTCGACCATCAGGCCGATGATCGACTGGTTGCCCTCGAGGATCTGGTTGGCAACGTTTTCCATGACCAGAGGTTGCAGTGCCGGGTCCTTGTTGGAGTTGGCGTGACTGCAGTCGACCATGATATTCGGCTTGATCTTCGCCTTGTTCAGGGCCTGTTCGCACAGGGCGACGCTGACCGAGTCGTAGTTGGGTTTGCCATTGCCGCCGCGCAGTACCACGTGGCCGTAGGCGTTGCCCTTGGTCGTCACGATCGACACGCCACCTTCCTGGTTGATACCCAGGAACCGATGCGGGCTGGAAACCGACTGCAAGGCGTTGATCGCAACGGTGAGGCCGCCATCGGTGCCGTTCTTGAAGCCGACTGCCGAAGACAGGCCGGAGGCCATCTCGCGGTGAGTCTGGGATTCGGTTGTCCGCGCGCCGATCGCCGACCAGCTGATCAGGTCCTGCAGATATTGCGGGGAAATCGGGTCAAGGGCTTCGGTGGCGGTCGGCAGGCCCATCTCGGCCAGGTCCAGCAGTAACTGACGGCCAATGTGCAGGCCGTCCTGGATCTTGAAGGAGTCGTCCAGATACGGGTCGTTGATCAAGCCTTTCCAGCCGACGGTGGTGCGTGGCTTCTCGAAATACACGCGCATGACCAGATACAGGGTATCGGATACTTCCGCCGCCAGGACTTTCAGTCGTTCAGCGTATTCATGGGCCGCCTTGATGTCATGGATCGAGCAAGGCCCGATCACCACGAACAAGCGATGGTCGGTGCCATCCAGAATGTTGCGAATGACTTCGCGGCCCTTGGTGACGGTGCGCAGTGCGGCGTCGCTCAGAGGGATGTCACGCTTGAGCTGATCAGGCGTGATCAGCGTCTCGTTGGAAGAGACGTTCAGGTCGTTGATCGGTAAATCAGCCATCGTTTACTCGTCAGGTCACGGGTGCCGGCCGCCAGCGAACCCGCGCGGCGGAGCACAGCAAATTAAGCGCGTCGGGGAGCGGAACCTTAGCGCGTTACACCGTAGCTCGACAATGGGCAGACGCCGGTTTTACGGGCATTTCCCACCAATTGATGACCCTTCAGTCTGCCACCGCCTGGGCAAATGCCTTGTGAACGGTGTCGTGGGAGAACTCATCGGCATGTTGCTGGACCCATTCCAGGGCCAGGGCCTGTGTTTCCTGGAGGTCGTCATGGGCATCGTGCAGGCGGCAGTAGCGTTCGATCTGACACACCTGCTCACCCATTCGCGCCGTGAACATCATCTGCTCATCGACGAAGGCGATACCCACCAGGTAACCACGCTTGCGTCGCAGGCACCAGGCAACATAACCCAGGTAGCGCAGGTCGGGGTTCAGCGTTGGCATGCGCACCTCCAGCGCCGTGCCGTGGCGCCAGGCGCGGTGGTAATTGCAAGCCATGCCCCCGAGGCTGATAGAGTGCAAGTGTTGCCGCGAAATGCACTCTGGCTTGAGCAGCGTCAACTCCACCGGTACATCGTCAGGATGAGGAATGAAGCGTCCCATGAGCACGGACTCCATGTGTCGGCCATCTGACATTATTTCCCCCAGTATAGTGGCCGAATTAGAATTGACCGATTTCGACGCCGACCAGCGGTTGCTGGCAATGAGCGGCGTTTCGCTGCTGATTTTCACCAGCGTCGGCTGTTCCGGTTGCCGTTTTGCCCGGGAGCAATTGCCTGGGCTGAAGCTGCACGTCGATCGCCTGTGCTGGATCGATGCGGGTAACAATGGTGGGTTGGTCGAGCGTTACGAGGTTTTTCATTTGCCGGCGCTGTATGTCGTACGCGACGGTGAGTTTTTCGGGGCATTGAAGTCGCGCCTGACCGCCACTGAGCTCAACCGGGCCATTGGGCTGGCGCTGCGAACAACCGCAGAGGAGTTGCCATGACAGGAACAGTCGCAAAACCGACCATCGGTATCATCGGGACCGGGGCGATCGGTGGTTTCTACGGATTGATGCTGGCGCGGGCTGGTTTCGATGTGCATTTTCTGTTGCGCAGCGAGTTTTCGGCGGTGGCAGAGGGCGGATTGCACCTGGATAGCGCCGTGCATGGCGCATTGGCGCTGAATCCCGTCCAGGCCTATTCGTCCGCCGAAGACATGCCGCCCTGCGACTGGTTGCTGATCGGGGCGAAAACCACCAGCAACGCCGATCTGGTGCCGGCCATACTGGGTGCCGCTGCGCCAGACGCCAAGGTGCTGTTGTTGCAAAATGGCCTCGATGTCGAGGACAGCCTGCGCGATTTGCTGCCCGAGTCCATGCACATCCTGGGTGGACTCTGCTACATCTGTGTCCACCGTGAAGGCCCGGGCGTTATCACCCATCAGGCACTGGGGACGGTGCGCGTGGGCTATCACAGTGGCCCGGCCGCCGGTGAGCGGGAGCGGGCAGCGATCGTCGAGGAGGGCGTCGGCCTGTTCCTGGCATCGGGGATCGACGCTCACGGCATGCCCAACCTTCATGAGGCCCGCTGGCAGAAACTGGTGTGGAATATTCCCTACAACGGCTTGTCGGTTTTGCTGGGGGCGAGTACTGCGCCGTTGATGGCCGATGCCGACAGCCGTGAACTGATCAAAACGCTGATGGCTGAAGTGGTGCAAGGCGCAATCGCCTGTGGTCACGAAGTGCCGTCCGGTTATGCCGATCACCTGTTCACCATGACCGAAAAAATGCCTGACTACTGGCCGAGCATGTACCACGATTATCTGTACAAACGCCCGCTGGAACTGGCTGCGATTTATGCAAGGCCCCTGGCAGCCGCCAAGGCGGCAGGGTGCGAGATGCCGAGGGTCGAAGCGCTGTACCAGAGTTTGAGTTTTATCGATCGACGCAACGCATGAGTCGATCAGCCAAGGGGGAAGGGGATGGCCAAGACGATTGATGACAAGCTGGTGCTGGCGATTTCTTCGCGCGCGCTGTTTGATCTGAGCGAGAGTCACAAGGTGTACCTGTCGAGCGGTGTCGAGGCCTATCGGCAGTACCAGATCGAGCACGAGGATGAAATCCTTGAGCCGGGCGATGCCTTCCCGCTGGTGCAAAAACTCCTCAACCTCAATGCCAGACTGGGTCGCGCCCGGGTCGAAGTGGTGCTGGTGTCGCGAAACAGTGCCGATACGGGGCTGCGTGTATTCAACTCGATTCATCATTACGGGCTGTCCATTTCTCGTGCGGCGTTCGTCGGTGGCCGTAGCCCGTATCCGTATCTCAAGGCATTTGGTTGTGACCTGTTCCTGTCCACCCACGCCGAAGACGTGCGCAGCGCGTTGGACGCCGGGTTTGCGGCGGCAACCATTCTTTCCGGTGGTGCCAGCCGCGCCGAGAGCGATGAATTGCGGATTGCCTTTGACGGTGATGCCGTCCTGTTTTCTGATGAATCGGAACGCATTTACCAGGCGGGTGGCCTGGAAGCGTTTCAGGCCAGTGAGCGCGAAAGCGCCCGCCAGCCATTGCGTGGGGGACCGTTCAAGGGGTTTCTGGCGGCGCTCAATCTGTTGCAGCGTGAGTTTGCCGACGACGCCTGTCCGATCCGCACGGCGCTGGTCACGGCGCGTTCGGCACCGGCCCATGAACGGGTGATCCGCACCTTGCGTGAATGGGACATTCGCCTGGACGAATCGCTGTTTCTCGGCGGCCTGACCAAGTCGGCGTTCCTTGAAGCTTTCGCCGCCGACGTGTTTTTCGATGATCAGGCAGGCCATTGTGAGTTGGCCCGTGAGGTGGTCGCTACCGGCCATGTGCCTCATGGCATAAGCAACGAGCAAAAAGTTTAAGCCGCTGGTTCAACGTGTTACGCAAGGCGTCGTACTCGTCAACGCACTGCTAAGCTGAATCAATCTCCGCCATGTTGGCATTGCGAGGAGATCCTATGATTCGTTCGATGCTGTATGCCACTGACCTGGGCCTGTATGCACCTGTGGTGATGCAGCATGCCTTGGCGCTGGCTCGAACCTTCAACGCCGACCTGTATGTCGTGCACGCGGTTGAACCCATGGGGCTGTTTGCCGAATCGGTGTTGCAGAGCTACCTCGATGAGCGCGCATTGAATGAATTCCACAGTCAGGGCTTGAACACGGTCATTGCCAATATCGAGCAGCGCGTGCTCGACAGTTTTCGCGAAGAGCTGGGAGGTGAAGGAGAGCAGGATCTGGAAAGGATTCAAGCGGTGCGGGTGCTCCAGGGCGATCCGTCGCAGGTCATTCTTGATCAGGCACAGAAACTCTCTGTGGATTTGTTGATCCTAGGCAGTCATAGCCATGGTGCTGGCGCGGAAACGCCCTTGGGCAGGACCGCAGCGCGGGTATTGCAGTTGGCTCCGGTCCCGGTCTATCTGGTGCCGCTGGCGGAACGCCGGCGCCGAGGGGATCGCTAGAACACGAATAATGGCAATTTGATTAAAAAGTTCTAGATTTATTCTTCAAGCCATTAATATAGTTATATACCGTCGCTGATGCCCGTGGCGTCTACCTGCTTTGAGGGATTGATATGAAGCTTCAACAATTGCGCTACATCTGGGAAGTGGCGCACCACGACCTCAACGTTTCCGCTACCGCCCAAAGTCTTTACACCTCGCAACCGGGCATCAGCAAACAGATCCGCCTGCTGGAAGACGAATTGGGCGTCGAGGTGTTCGCCCGCAGTGGCAAGCACCTGACCCGCGTCACCCCGGCTGGCGAGCGCATCATTACCACCGCTGGCGAGATCCTGCGCAAGGTGGAAAGCATCAAGCAGATCGCCCAGGAATTCTCCAACGAGAAAAAAGGCACCCTGTCGATCGCCACCACCCACACCCAAGCCCGTTATGCATTACCGCCGGTGATCAGCAACTTCATCAAGCAGTACCCGGAAGTTGCCCTGCACATGCACCAGGGTTCACCCATGCAGATTGCTGAAATGGCGGCTGATGGAACGGTCGACTTCGCGATCGCTACCGAAGCACTGGAGTTGTTCGGCGACCTGGTAATGATGCCGTGCTATCGCTGGAACCGCTGCGTGGTCGTGCCGCACGGCCACCCGCTGACCAAGCTGCCGAAGTTGACCCTCGAAGCCCTCGCTGAATACCCGATCGTGACTTATGTGTTCGGTTTCACTGGCCGTTCGAAACTCGACGAAGCGTTCAGCCATCGTGGCCTGACGCCTAAAGTGGTGTTCACCGCCGCCGACGCCGACGTCATCAAGACCTACGTGCGCCTCGGGCTGGGTGTGGGCATCGTGGCGAAAATGGCGGTCGATACCAAGCTGGACAACGATCTGGTGGTGCTTGACGCCAGCGAGTTGTTCGAATCCAGCATCACCAAGATCGGTTTCCGTCGCGGCACTTTCCTGCGTGGCTTCATGTGCGATTTCATCGAGAAATTCGCCCCGCACCTGACCCGTGAAGTCATGGCCAAGGCCATTGCGTGCCACAACAAGCAGGAACTCGAAGAACTGTTCGATGGCGTCGAGTTGCCCGTTCACTGATCGCTGTCAAATGACCTCGGTGACAGAGAACTGTTGCCGAGCGCCCGCCACCACAATCTCCACTTCATCTCCCTCGAATTTGCCCAGCAGGCTTTTGCCCAGCGGTGAGCGAGGGGTGATGACCGTGATCAGCTGGCCCACCAGGTCGACCTTCAAGCCTGCCGCGTCGGGCGCCAGGAACAGCCATTGTTCACGACCCGTTTCGTCCTCCAGGCCGAGCAGCGCGCCGACTTCGATGCCGCGCTGATCATCATAGGCCTGCAGCGTCAGGTTTTGGCACAGCGTCAATGACTGCCTGATTTCTTCCATGCGTCGCGCTTGCCCGGTCGCCAGGTAAGAGGCCTCCAGCCCCAGGGTGTCGTACTTGTTCTCGGCGACGTTTTCTTCGTGGGTGGCGGTTTCGTAGGCGGTTTGCGCGGCACGCTCGGCGACGTCGAGATCGATCTTCAGCCTGTCGATAATCAGTTGGTGGACGGTCGTCTTGTTCATGATCAATCGCAGAATTGCAGGACATTGGCGCGGCTTTTTTCGCTGGGCGCTGTTCGGTCCTGTTGCAGCCAGAACTGGCATTTGGGGTTGGACAGGTTGCGATTGCTGCTGCGTGCCTGGTCCAGTCGTTGTGCCTGTTCGTTCTTGCGCAGGTTTTCTTCGTATTGCTCGAACTGCGGGCTTGGAGGGGGCAGGTCGGGCGCCTGTTGTGTCACGGGCGGGTTGGCCAGTTGGTGCACCGCCTGAGCCACGGGCGCCAGTTGTTCGGTAAACAGCAAGCGCGAGGCGAGCCAGCAGGTCAATGCGATTGCAATGAATCCCAGCCACACACCCAGGGCTATGCTGCCTGTCAGTTGCAGGGCGTTGAGCCGACTTGGCAAAGTTCGGCGCGGGTTGGTGCGGTAGGGCATGGTTGCCTCCTGGCGGGTGGTGGTGGGCAAGTGGCGGGCGAGTGGCGATTGTCGCATGAAGATTAATCGCCGTCGGCTCTTCTGCACCGGGTAATTTATGCGGACAATCGACGCTTTTGCCAACGGGAACCTGGAATGCCTGAAATGAAAACCCGCTGGGATATCTTCTGCACCGTGGTCGACAACTTCGGTGACATCGGCGTGACCTGGCGCCTGGCCCGACAACTGGTGGCCGAACACTCGCTGGCGGTGCGGTTGTGGGTCGATGATTTGCGTGCGTTCGAGCGCCTCTGCCCGGGCATCGATATTCATGCCACTCAGCAATGGCAGGAAGGTGTCGATGTGCGCCATTGGCCAGCCGACTGGCTGCCCACGGATGTTGCGGATGCTTCGGATGTCGTGATCGCCGCTTTCGCCTGCCAGCTGCCAAGTGCCTACATGGACGCCATGGCGGCACGAGACAAGGCGCCGTTGTGGATGAACCTCGATTACTTGAGTGCCGAAGACTGGGTCATTGGCTGTCACGGCCTGCCTTCGGTGAAGTACAAAAACGTACAGAAATACTTTTTCTTTCCCGGGTTTCAGGTGGGCACCGGTGGCCTGCTGCGTGAACGCGGTTTACTTGAGCAGCGTCGGCAGTTTCAGCAAAGCTCCGAGGCTCAACGAGAATTCCTACTCAGTCTAGGGATCCATCCCGCGCAGGATGCGCAATTGATCTCGCTGTTTGCCTACGAAAACCCGGGGTTGGCCAGTTGGCTGGACGTGATGGCGGCAGACGCGTTGCCGACGCACCTGCTGGTGCCGGAAGGGCGGATTCTGGGCGATGTCCAGCGTTGGCTTGGGGTCGATGGCCTGGCACCGGGTGCTGTGCACCGGCGCGAGTCCGTCACCGTGCAAGTGCTGCCATTCGTCCGCCAGGATCAATATGACCGACTGTTGTGGAGCTGTGATTTCAACGCGGTGCGCGGCGAAGACTCGTTCGTTCGGGCGCAATGGGCGGGGCGGCCGCTGCTCTGGCATATCTATCGACAGGACGAAGACATCCATCTGGACAAGCTCGAGGCCTTCCTGACGTTGTACACCCGAGGGCTTTCGGCGCCGGCTCGCGAGGCGATCAGCGGTCTTTGGCGGGCATGGAATGGCGGCCATGCGGTGGCCGATCAGTGGCAGGTGACCCGTAAACACTGGCCGGAACTGCAAAAACATGCTGACGCGTGGTGTCTGGAACAGGCCTCGCGGGCGGATCTTGCCGCGGCGCTGGTACAGTTTTACCTAAATTGGATATGATACGCGGCCTAGATTTTAGTAACTCCCATCCAAATTCGGATATTCGCAATGAAAACTGGTAAAGAACTCAAACCCGGTACCGTGATCCGTATCGACAACGATCCTTGGCTGGTTCAGAAAGCTGAATTCACCAAATCGGGCCGTAACAGCGCGATCATGAAGACCAAGCTGAAGAACCTGCTCACCGGTTACAAGACCGAAACCGTTTACGGTGCGGACGACAAACTGGACGACGTGATCCTCGACCGTAAAGAAGCGACCCTGTCCTTCATCAGCGGCGACACCTACACGTTCATGGACACCACTGACTACACCATGTACGAGCTGAACGCCGAAGACATCGAAAGCGTTCTGCCATTCGTGGAAGAAGGCATGACCGACGTTTGCGAAGCCGTGTTCTTCGAAGAGCGCCTGGTATCCGTAGAGCTGCCGACCACCATCGTGCGTCAGGTTGACTACACCGAAGGTTCCGCTCGCGGTGACACTTCGGGCAAGGTGATGAAGCCTGCCAAACTGAAGAACGGTACCGAGCTGTCGGTTGCTGACTTCATCGAAATCGGCGATATGATCGAGATCGATACCCGCGAAGGCGGTTCCTACAAAGGCCGTGCGAAATAAGCACTGCTTGAGGAATGAAAAAGCCCGACCATTGAGTCGGGCTTTTTTGTGCCTGTTGTTTCGTCCCCCTGTAGGAGCGAGCACGCTCGCGATGGTCGTCAACGATAACGCGGGGTATCTGGTTTTCCGCGTTGTCTGGACTTGCATCGCGAGCAAGCTCGCTCCTACAGGGACGGCGGGTGGGTGATTATTTCAGGTGTTCCTTGAGCTCTTGCGATGCTTGCAGCATGGCCGAGCGCACTGCCGGCACCTGGCTGACGACGTTGAGCAAACCGTAATCGTGGATCATGCCGTTGTAGCGAACCGAGGTCACCGGAACGCCGGCTTCGTCGAGCTTGCGGGCATAGGCTTCACCTTCATCGCGCAGCACATCGGCACCGGCGGTCTGCACCAGGGCAGGTGGCAGGCCCTTGAGCTGGGCGGTGGTGGCGCGCAGCGGCGAGGCGTAGATCTCGTTGCGCTGTTTGGCGTCGGTGGTGTAGTTGTCCCAGAACCACTTCATCATGTTGCGGGTCAGGAAGTGCCCCTCGGCAAACTGGTTGTAGGACCCGGTGTCGAAGTTGGCGTCGGTCACCGGCCACAGCAGCACCTGGAACTTGATCGCAGGCGTGCCCTTGTCCTTGGCCATCAGGGCGACAACGGCTGCCATGTTGCCGCCGACGCTGTTGCCGGCCACTGCCAGGCGCTTGCCGTCGACATTGATGTCTTTGCCGTGCTCGGCCACCCACTTGGTCGCGGCGTAAGCCTGGTTGATGGCCACCGGGTAATGCGCTTCCGGCGAGGGGGTGTAATTGACGAATACCGCCGCTGCCCCCGACCCTGCCACCAGGTCACGTACCAGTCGTTCGTGAGTCGGGAAGTCCCCCAGCACCCAGCCACCGCCGTGGAAGAACATGAACACCGGCAGCTCGCCCTTGACCCCGGCCGGCCGAACGATGGTCAGGCTGATCGATTGTCCGTCGACCTGAATCGTCTTCTCGCTGACATCGGCTTTTGGCAGCGTCAGCTTCACCCCCGATTGCGCACCCACCAGCACGGCGCGGGCGTCTTTGGGGGTCATCTGTTCCATCGGTTTGCCGGTGCCGGCGTTCAACACATCCAGGAACGCCTGGGTGTTGTGTTCAACGTCGCCGGCGAATGCGCTGTGGACGGACAGAGCGAGCAGGGTACCGGTCAAGACTTTGCTGAAAGTGTTCATGTTCTTTTCCTGTTCGGGCTTGGGTTACCAGCAGTTAGACGGCCACGTGCAGACGCACATCAACGTTGCCACGCGTGGCGTTGGAGTACGGGCAAACCTGGTGAGCGGCGTCGACCAGCGCTCGTGCATCGGCTTGTTCCAGGCCTGGCAGGCTGATGTGCAGGTCGATGTCCAGACCGAAACCGCCAGGAATCTGGCCGATGCCGACATGGGCAGTGATCGAGGCATCTGCCGGGATGCTGCGCTTGGTCTGGCTGGCAACAAATTTCAGGGCGCCGATGAAGCAGGCCGAGTAACCGGCGGCGAACAGTTGCTCAGGGTTGGTGGCTGCGCCGCCGGCACCGCCGAGCTCTTTTGGGGTAGCGAGTTTGACGTCGAGGATGTTGTCGCTGGAAACCGCACGACCGTCACGGCCGCCAGTGGAGGTTGCGATTGCGGTGTAGAGAGTTTGCATGATGTAAGCCTCGTTCGGAGTTGGATTATTTCGCGCTAAATGTTTGCGCGTTAACTAAGTGCGAGGTGAATGTAGCGCGCCAATAGTTAGCGCGCAAGATAAATTTTTGAAAAAAATGCGCTGTACTGCCTCCAGCAGCGGTTAGATGGGCTGGGATGGTTGATTTAGAGCGGTTTTGACAGGATTTTTTTGTTGCGAAGATTTTGACTTTTGTGGGAGCGAGCCTGCTCGCGATGCAGTGCGTCAGTCAGCTTCCATGCTGGATGTGGCAACGCAATCGCGAGCAGGCTCGCTCCCACAGGGGCAGCAGGATCGGAGGAGTCTTAAAGACTGTCCTGCAAATTACCGCGCAGCACTTGCAGTTCCTTTTGCAGGTTCTGCAATCGCTCCAGCGTCATGCCGCTGGCACCCAGGATGCATTGGGGGATGTTGCGGGCCTTGTCTCGCAGGGCCCGACCTTGTTCGGTCAGTTCGACAATGACCACCCGCTCGTCCTCGCGGCTGCGGGTGCGGCTGAGCAGGCCTTCGGCTTCCAGGCGCTTGAGCAGCGGGGTCAATGAACCGGGATCGGTCAGCAGTCGCGTGCTGATCTCGCCTACGGTCAAACCGTCCTCTTCCCACAACACCATCATTGCCAGGTACTGCGGATACGTCAGGTCCAGTGCCTTGAGCAGTGGTTTGTAGACCTTGGTCATCAGCAGCGAGGTGGAATGCAGGGCGAAACAGGCCTGGTTATCCAGCAGCAAGTCGTCGCAATTGTCTTGGGTGTCGCGGTCGATGGTCATTTCAAAACCTTGGTAAATGGTCTGCTGAATCTAGCGGTCCAATGTTTAATGCGCCAGACAATTTCGACCTAATGTCGGTCGAGGTTGCGCTGCAAGGCCAGATCCCACGGCGGGACAGGGCTGAATCGGGTTTTCAGGTATTCCAGCAACAGGCGACTGCGTGTGTTGGATTGCTGTTCCAGGCGCAGGGCGTAGATCCCCGTCGTTTCTGGTGCTGGCAATCCGTTGTCGCAAAACAGCGGTAGCAACTCACCGCGCAGCAGGTACTCGCTGGCCAGCCAAGTGGGTAAGTGGGCAATCCCCAAACCGGCGAGCGCGCCGCACACCAGCGCCTCGGCATTATTGGCGCTCATGCGGATGCGCGCCGGGCGGTGCAGATGCAGTTGTCCATCTCGCTCGAAGCGCCAGGCGAACGGCGGGGCCAGGCCATCCCAGTCGAGCCCGTCGTGTTCGATCAGTTGCGCGGGGTCGGTCGGCATGCCACGACGTTTCAGGTAGTCGGGGCTGGCGCACGCAATACGCACCATGCTTGCCAGCGGTGTGGCGACAAGGCGGGTATCGGCCATCTGTCCGGCACGCAGCACCAGATCGACCTTGCCTAGATTCAACCCCTGCATGTCGACAAAGCTGTCGATCAGGTGCAGTTGTACGTCGAGGCCGGGGTATAGCATGAGAAAATCTGCAATCACCGGCGCCAGATGGCGACGCCCGAATGCGGCGGGGGCATCGATGCGGATCAGGCCTTCCGGCGCGCTGCTCAGGGACACGGCTTCGGCGCGGGCCAACTGCAACTCCGCCACAATCCGTCGCGCCCGTTCAGCAAAGGCAAGTCCAGCGGGTGTGGCGCGCACGGCATGGGTGCTGCGGATAAACAATTGGCTGCCAACAGCGGTTTCCAGGCTGTCGATGCGCCGTGCCACCGCAGACGGCGTCAGCGGATGACGGCGGGAGGCCGCAGAGAAGCTGCCCGTTTCAAGGACATCGAGAAAAAGCCCGAGTTGCCCAGTCAGTTGCGTGGGGTTCATGTGTCACTTTTGCTTGTGCGAATTTGGCACAGCCATTGTGCGCTGCTGTGCGTTTCCCCGCCATCGTTGACTGCGTAGGATGAAAGGCCTGTGCTAATAGGAAATCCCTTCGTGATCGAGTTTTTGTTGTACGTCGTTTTTGGCGCCGCCCTGGGCACTCTGGGCGGGTTGTTCGGCATCGGTGGAGGGTTGATCGCCATCCCGCTGCTAGGCGTTTGGTTTGGGCTCGACCAGCAGATGGCCCAGGGAACGGCGCTGGTGATGGTCGTACCCAACGTGATGCTCGCGCTGTGGCGCTATCACCAGCGCAACCGCATCGAGTTGCGCCACGCGCTGCCACTGGCGTCGATGGGCTTCTGTTTCGCCTGGCTCGGCTCGATCTGGGCGGTAGGGGTTGATGCGCAAACCATGCGCATCGGCTTTGTGGCGTTCCTGGTGGCGCTTTCGGTTTACAACTTGATCCGCATGTTCGCGGCCAGTGCACCGGCTCAGTCGCAGATGAACTACGCCTGGCCTTGGCTGGGTGTGCTCGGCGCGGCATCCGGCACCATGGGCGGGCTGTTCGGCGTGGGCGGGGCAGTGGTGGCGACGCCAGTACTGACCAGCGTGTTCGGCACCACTCAGGTGGTGGCCCAGGGTTTGTCGCTGGCGTTGGCTTTGCCGAGTACCGGCGTCACGCTGGTGACTTACGCGGTACACCATGAAGTAGACTGGACGATCGGCGTGCCTTTGGCCATTGGTGGTCTGATGAGCATCAGTTGGGGCGTGAAGGTTGCCCACGCGTTGCCGGAGCGGTTGTTGCGCGGGCTGTTCTGCGGCTTCCTGGTGCTGTGCGCGTTGATGCTCGCGTTTAAAGTTTGAAGCCTTCGACAATGTGCTCGGCCAGGCACTCGGTGATCGGTGACGGATTATGCAGGTTGCGCAGGAGCATGATGCTCGCCTCGGGCAGCTCAGGCAGGCCTTCTGCCTCGCCCAGGATGCGCATGTCGGGCGTAATCAGGCTTTCCAGTTGCGCGGTGATGGCGAGGCCGGCGCTGACCACGGCCATGATTGCCGACAGGCTGGAGCTGTTGTAGGCCACCCGATAATCGCGGCCCATGGCGTCCAGCGCATTGCACGCCCACAGGCGGCAGAAGCAATCACTGTTGAACATTGCCAGGGGCAGGGGAGTCTGCTCGTGGGCGCTGAAGCACTGTGCTTCGGCCCAGACAAAACGCTCCTTGCGCAACAATTGGCCGATTTCGTTGCCCGGTTCGCGGGTGACGATGGAAAGATCGAGGTCCTGGCGCAGCAGCAATTGTTTTGATGATTCGCAGTGCACCTCGATCTGGATCAGCGGGTAGGACTGGGCAAAGCGCCGCAGGATGCCGGGCAGAAAGCGCATCACATAATCGTCGGGCGTGCCGATGCGTACCGTGCCGACCATGTGCGGCTCGCGCAGGGTATTGAACACTTCGCTGTGCAGCTTGAGGATGCGCCGGGCATAACCGAGCAGCACCTGGCCTTCGGCAGTCAGCCTCACCTGGCGCCCATCACGCTGGAACAATTGACGCTGCAAGACATCCTCTTCCAGCCGCTTCATCTGCATGCTCACGGCCGATTGCGTGCGGTTGACCAGTTCCCCCGCGCGGGTGAAACCGCCCTGATCAGCGATGGCGACAAAGGTGCGCAGCACTTCTGTGTCGATACTCGGGTACATTCATCAATCTCCGAGATGTGTTGCATAAGAAACATTCGTTGGATTGATCTTAGCCCTGGCGAGACACTTGAGCCATCCCAAACGGAGGGCAACAAGATGAAAGGTCAAAAAGGTTATGCCGAGGTTGAAAAACATTCCATTCATGTGGTGTCGGACCTGCTGCACAAGATCAGTCGCTGGTATGAGTTGCACCGCGAACGCGAGTTGCTGGCCGGCATGAGCGACGAGGCGTTGAAGGACATCGGGCTCAGTCGTGCGGATGTCGAGCATGAAGCCATCCGCCCATTCTGGGATGACCCGATGCACAAATGAGCCATCTACACCTACACAAAACCTCTCCCCGTGGGGTAGGTTGCGAGCAGACAAGGAGATGCCTATGCCCGCAACGCTGTCCTTTTCCATCAAGCAGGCTCGCCGCCTGGCGCTGGCCGCCCAAGGGTTCAACGGGCGCCAGCCGCCGGCGGTGGTCAAGCCTGCCCATGTCAATCGCGTGATCGAACGCCTCGGTCTTTTGCAGATCGATTCAGTCAATGCGCTGGTGCGTTCTCACTACCTCCCGCTGTTCTCCCGTCTAGGCCATTATTCCTCCGATGTGCTCGACCAGGCCGCCTGGAGTTCGGGCCGGCGCCGCACGCTGTTCGAATACTGGGGGCACGAGGCTTCCTTGCTGCCGCTGTCGATGTACCCGTTGATGCGCTGGCGCATGCAACGTGCGAGCCGTGGCGAAGACATCTATCAGCAACTGGCGCGGTTCGGGCGCGAGCAGCAGGACACCATTCGCCGGGTCATGGCATCGGTGGAGGAGCTCGGCGCGCTGGGCGCCGGCAGTCTGTCGACCCGTGAGGAGCGGGCGGGGCCCTGGTGGGACTGGAGCGCAGAAAAGCACGCGCTGGAATGGCTGTTCGCTGCGGGCGAAGTCACCGTGGCCGGGCGGCGTGGCTTTGAGCGGCTATACGATCTGCCGGAACGGGTGATTCCTGCGGCGATCCTGCAGCGGCCGCTGCTGACCGAAGAGGAAGCGCAACGCGCGCTGTTGCTGCATGCGGCCAATGCCTTGGGTGTGGCGACAGAGAAGGATCTGCGCGATTACTTTCGCCTCAATCCGGGCGATGCGCGTCCGCGCCTGGCCGAGCTGGTGGAGGCGGGCCAATTGCAGCTTTGCGAGGTGAAGGGATGGCAACGGGCGGCGTATTGCCTGCCTGAACCGAAAGTACCGAGAAAGCTTGAAGCGAGCGCCTTGCTCTCGCCATTCGACTCGTTGATCTGGGAGCGCAGCCGCACCGAGCGCCTGTTCGATTTCCGTTACCGACTGGAGATCTACACGCCTCAGGAAAAGCGGGTCTACGGCTATTACGTGTTGCCATTTTTGCACAACGAACGCATTGCTGCGCGGGTCGATCTGCGCGCCGAGCGGACGCACGGGCGCCTGGCGGTGCATGCCGTGCATGAGGAAGAGCCGGGGCTGGACGAGGCGGGGATGTGGGCGTTGGCCGTGAATTTGCGGCGCATGGCTGATTGGCTGGGGTTGGAGCGGGTGCAGTTGAATTGTGTGCGGGCGAGTGCGGATCGGTTGCGGGGGGCATTGGCTCAGATGGGTGGTGTCTGAGAGGGCCCCATCGCGACGGTTCGACGCCTCGACAAGCCCGCTCCTACAGGGGGCGTGACCTGTAGGAGCGGGCTTGTCGAGGCGTCGAACCGTCGCGATGGCCGCGACTCGGTCTACCGCCGAACCTGCTTCAACGTCTCGGCAATCAGGAACGCCAACTCCAGAGACTGATCGGCATTCATCCGCGGATCACAATGGGTGTGGTAACGGTCCGACAGGCCATCCTCGGTAATCGGCCGCGCACCGCCGATGCATTCGGTGACGTTCTGCCCGGTCATCTCGATATGAATGCCACCGGCGTAGGTGCCTTCGGCCTCGTGCACCTGGAAGAACTGTTTCACCTCGCCAAGGATCTGCGCGAAGTCACGCGTCTTGTAACCACTGCTGGCCTTGATGGTGTTGCCGTGCATCGGGTCGCTGCTCCACAGCACCTGTTTCCCTTCGCGCTGCACCGCACGGATCAACGCCGGCAGATGATCACCGACCTTGTTCGCGCCCATTCGCGCGATCAGGTTCAGGCGCCCCGGATCGTTGTCCGGATTGAGCACGTCGATCAGGCGGATCAGGTCCTCGGGGTCCATGCTTGGGCCGACCTTGACGCCGATCGGGTTGTTCACCCCGCGCAGGAATTCGACGTGAGCACCATCGAGCTGACGGGTACGGTCGCCGATCCACAGCATGTGCGCCGAGCAATCGTAGTAATCGTTGGTCAGGCTGTCGCGGCGCACGAACGCTTCTTCGTAGTTCAGCAGCAACGCTTCGTGGGCGGTGAAGAAACTGGTTTCGCGCAGTTGAGGCGAACTGTCCATGCCGCAGGCACGCATGAACGCCAGTGTTTCATCGATGCGGTCGGCCAGGTGGCTGTATTTCTCGGCCAGCGCGGAGTTGGCGATGAAATCCAGGTTCCACTTGTGCACCTGGTGCAGGTCGGCAAAACCGCCCTGGGCGAAGGCGCGCAGCAGGTTCAGGGTGGCGGTGGACTGGTGGTAGGACTGCAGCAGTCGCTCAGGGTCCGGTACGCGGCTTTTTTCGTCGAAACCGATACCGTTGACGATGTCGCCACGGTAGGCCGGCAGGGTCACACCGTCGAGAGTCTCGTCGTTCGCCGAACGCGGCTTGGCGAACTGGCCGGCCATGCGACCGACCTTGACCACCGGGCAGCCGGCGGCAAAGGTCATGACGATGGCCATTTGCAGCAGCACTTTAAAGGTATCGCGGATTTTCGCGGCGGAGAACTCGGCGAAGCTTTCGGCGCAGTCGCCGCCCTGCAACAGAAACGCGCGACCCTGGGTCACTTCGGCAAACTGACGGCGTAATTCCCGAGCTTCCCCGGCAAACACCAGTGGCGGGTAGCTGGCCAGGGTCTGCTCGACCTGGCGCAGGTGCGCCGCGTCGGGGTAGAGGGGTTGTTGCTGGATCGGCAGGGCGCGCCAGCTGTCAGGGCTCCAGGGTTGGCTCATCACGGTCTCGGTTGTTTTACGCTCGGGCGTTCATGTTATCAGCAAATTAGTGCGTGACCTGTTCCCGTTGCTTCGCGGACAATCACACTTTTGCCGCTTTATCGCGTTACCTGGCCGGGTAACGATCGGGAGACGAAATGACTGAGGAGCGCGTCGAGCATCTGCTCGCCGAGGTGCAGGACGAGTTTGGCGTGATCCGTGTACTGGAAGTGGCCGATTACCGTTTTCTCGAGTTTGGCGATGCCATTGAGCAGAGCTGTGTATTCACCGCCGATCCGAGCTGGCTCGAATACGATTACACCCGGGCGATGCTGATCGGCGCTCTGTGTCATGAGCAACCGGAGAGCGCGCTGTTCCTCGGTCTTGGCGCTGGCACTCTGACCCAGGCCTGCCTGAAGTTCCTGCCGCTGGAAGACGTCGAGGCCATCGAGTTGCGCCCGGACGTGCCTCGACTGGCCATTGAGTACCTGGGGCTCGATGATGATCCGCGCCTGTACATCCGTGTCGGCGATGCGCTGCAATTGCTGGAAACCGCCGAGCCTGCAGACCTCATTTTTGTCGACCTTTACACCGATGTCGGGCCGGGCGTCGGCCATCTGGCGTGGAATTTCCTGGGGGATTGCCAGAAGCGCCTGAACCCGGGCGGCTGGCTGGTCATCAACCAGTGGGCCACCGACGATGGCAAACCGTTGGGTGCGGCATTGCTGCGTGGACTTTATCACCGCCATTACTGGGAGTTGCCCGTGAAGGAGGGCAATGTGATCCTGATCGTGCCCTCGGAGCTGGATCAGGAACTGGACATGGACGGTCTGATCGCCCGGGCCGAAGCGCTGGCTCCGCGGTTGGGGTATTCGCTGGAATCGCTGATCAAGGCGATTCGGCCGGCTACATAAGTGGGCTTGACTGGCCTCATCGTCGGAACGCCGCCCGGACCAAGCCCGCTCCTACAGGGGGAATTGTGAACACGATCACTGTGGGAGCGGGCTTGGTCCGGGCGGCGTTCCGACGATGGGGCCAGAACTGACACCCACCATAATCTAGACCCCTTTGAACACCCCAGCTCGCCGCTCCACCATCGACCTCACCCCCTCCCGGGCATCCTCGCTTTCCAGCAGCTTCTTCGCCAGCGCAGGTAATTCCTTCGCCGCCACCGTCTCGCCCTCATACCGCGCCTGCCGCGCCGACATCAGCGTTGCCTGAACCCCCAGCGGCGCCTGCCGGGCGATGCGTTGCGCCAATTCAATGGCGCGCGGCAACAGGTCTTCGCTGGCCATGACCTCCTGCACCAGGCCCAGGTGCAACGCCTCGTGCGCGTCGAATTCATCGCCGGTCAGCAACCAACGCATGGCATTGCCCCAGCCAGCCACCTGATGCAGGCGCAGCGTTGCGCCACCGAATGGGAAGATCCCGCGCTGGACTTCTTTCTGGGCGAAGCGGGTATTGCTCGCACACAGGTTGATGTCGGCCGCCAGCATCAGCTCGATGCCGATGGTCAGGCAATAGCCTTGAACAGCGACGATCACCGGTTTGCTGACCCTCGGCCCGGCGAACACGCCCCAGGGATCGCAACCACCGGGCGGCGCCTGCCAGCCTTTGGCCAGGTCCGCGGTGGCGCTGAGGAGGTCGAGACCGGCGGTGAAGTGCTCGCCATGGGCAAACACCACGGCCACCCGCGCTTCGTTGTCGGCCTCCAGTTCACCGTAGGCCAGGCTCAGTTCGTTGAGCAGGTCGAGGTCGAAGGCGTTGCGTTTGGCCACCCGGTCGAGGCCAATCAACAGGACATGGCCGTGGCGCTCACGGGTGACACGACTGCGGGCAGGCTGGTTCATGGGCACTTTCCTCGCGGGAGGCATTTGGGGGAGGGGCGGCGTGATGGGGGTGAAACGTTTTAGCCTTAGCGCCGCCAAGGCCGGGCCTTTGAAAAGTAGACCGCCGCCAGATAATCCGCAAAGTCTGTGACACAACGACGATTCCGTCAGTTTTCCGACAAATAATCCTCCCATTCCGAGCGAATTCCGGTATAGTGCGCGCCGGCCTTTAACCGGGCCGCGTTTTGGTAGCGCAACTCGAAGCCAGCTTCGGCTGCACGTCCGCCTTGCGGGCTCTTCCTTGACGTTTCTTTTTTCATTCATACGTTTTCGCAAATCCCCGCCGACAAAGCTGCCAGGGCGACTCTTGAGTCTCAACACGGCATGCGCAGCTTTGGAGCATGGGTCTTTGCGGATGCACTTAGAGGCAGACCCATGACCCAGGAAATCGGCGGCTTCGCCGCTCTTGAACTTCATCCCAATATTGTCGCTGCAGTAGTCGCTACCGGCTATGAAGAGCCTTCGGCCATTCAGCAGCAGTCGATCCCGATCATCCTCGCCGGTCACGATATGATTGGTCAGGCGCAAACCGGTACCGGTAAAACCGCTGCCTTTGCCCTGCCTATCCTGCACCGCATCGATCCGTCCAAGCGCGAGCCGCAAGCTCTGATCCTGGCCCCAACCCGTGAGTTGGCGCTGCAAGTTGCAACCGCTTTCGAAACCTACGCCAAGCAAATGCCGGGCGTAACTGTTGTGGCTGTCTACGGCGGCGCGCCGATGGGCCCACAATTGAAAGCAATCCGTAATGGCGCACAGATCGTTGTCGCCACACCGGGCCGTCTGTGCGACCACCTGCGTCGCGACGAAAAAGTGCTGCAGACCGTGAACCACCTGGTTCTCGACGAAGCAGACGAAATGCTCAAGCTGGGCTTCATGGACGACCTGGAAGTCATCTTCAAGGCCATGCCGGAAACCCGCCAGACCGTACTGTTCTCGGCGACCTTGCCGCAGTCGATCCGTGCCATCGCCGAGCGTCACCTGCGCGATCCAAAGCACGTGAAGATCCAGAGCAAAACCCAGACCGTTACCGCGATCGAACAGGCTCACCTGTTGGTTCACGCCGACCAGAAGACTTCTGCCGTTCTCAGCTTGCTGGAAGTGGAAGATTTCGACGCGCTGATCATGTTCGTGCGTACCAAGCAAGCGACCCTGGACCTGGCCAGCGCCCTGGAAGCCAAAGGCTACAAAGCCGCTGCGCTGAACGGTGACATTGCCCAGAACCAGCGTGAGCGCGTGATCGACTCCCTCAAGGATGGCCGTCTGGACATCGTTGTGGCGACCGACGTTGCCGCTCGTGGCCTGGACGTTCCGCGCATCACTCACGTGTTCAACGTCGACATGCCGTACGATCCTGAGTCCTATGTTCACCGTATCGGCCGTACCGGCCGTGCTGGTCGCGAAGGTCGTGCATTGCTGCTGGTGACACCTCGCGAGCGTCGCATGCTGCAAGTGATCGAGCGCGTGACTGGCCAGAAGGTTGCCGAGGTTCGCCTGCCGGACGCCCAGGCCGTTCTGGATGCGCGTATCAAGAAACTGACCAACAGCCTGTCGCCGCTGGTGGCTGACGCCGAGTCGACCCATGGTGATCTGCTCGATCGCCTGACCGCCGACATCGGTTGCAGCCCCCGTGCCCTGGCCGCAGCCCTGCTGCGCAAGGCTACCAACGGTCAAGCGCTGAACCTGGCCGCTATCGAGAAAGAACGTCCGCTGGTGCCGAACAGTGCCCCGCGTGGTGATCGTCCCGAGCGTTCCGGCGATCGTCCTGATCGTGGCGATCGCGAGCGTCGTGCGCCAATGCCTTTGGGCGAAGGCCGTGCTCGCTGCCGTACCGCGCTGGGTGCGCGTGATGGCATCGCTGCCAAGAACCTGCTGGGCGCCATCCTCAACGAAGGTGGCCTGGCGCGTGAGGCGATCGGTCGTATCCAGGTACGTGACAGCTTCAGCCTCGTCGAGCTGCCGGAAGATGGTCTGGAGAAGTTGCTGACCAAGCTGAAGGACACTCGCGTTGCCGGCAAGCAGCTCAAGCTGCGTCGCTACCGCGAAGATTGATCCGCCCTTGGGTTGATTGATCGAACATAAAAAATCCCCGACTGGTTCGGGGATTTTTTTTGCCTGCATTTTGCGTTTGGCACAACCTCTGTAGGAGCGAGCTTGTCGAGGCGTCGAACCGTCGCGATGGAGGCTCAGGCACCGCAGGGCATTAGGCAGCCTGCGTCATCGTTGACGACCATCGCGACGGTTCGACGCCTCGACAAGCTCGCTCCTACAGATAACGTGGTTATTCGGTAACTTGGCCGCCCCCCGCCGTCACCACCTGCACGCTCATGCGTGGCATCGCCAGGTCGAGGCCGGCCTCGTCCAGGTGGCGTTTGAGCGAAAGGTTGAAGGCGCGGGAAACCTCCCATTGCTTGATGGGTGCCGTCTTGAACCGGGCGCGAAGGATCGCGTTACCTGACTCGAAACTCTCCACGCCCTGGATCTCCAGCGGCGACCAGATATTGCGCCGTTGCAGCGGGTCGTTGCGCATCTTCTGGCCGACGTCGCGCATCAGCTTGATCGCGTTGTCGATGTCCATGTTGGCCGGGATCGCCACGCGGAAAATCGCATAGCCGAACTCCCGCGAGTAGTTCTTGATGCTCTTGATTTCGCTGAACGGGATGGTGTGGACGATGCCGTCGATGTCCCGCAGGCGCACGGTGCGAATGGTCAAGCCCTCGACGGTGCCCAGGTGGCCGCCGACATCCACGTAGTCGTCGATGGCCAGGGAGTCTTCGATGATGATGAACAACCCGGTGATCAGGTCGGCGACCAGCGACTGCGCGCCAAAACCGATGGCCAGGCCGATCACACCGGCACCGGCCAGCAGTGGCGTGACGTTCATGCCCATGTTCGCCAGTGCAACGATCAGCGCCACGATGAAAATCGCCACGAACAGCACGTTCCGGATCAGCGGCATCATCGTCTGCGCCCGCGCGTTCGCCAGGCCCTTGCGTGATCGGGTCAGGGCGTGGTGTACCGCGGTGTCGCTGATAATCCAGATCAGCCAGGCAAAGATCAGCGTGCCGCCCAGGCTGAACAACTTGACGCTGACTTCATGGCCGTCACCTTCAGTGAACGCAATCAGCGACATGCCCCAGACCCGCAGGCCGAGTTCGATGAAGGCCAGCCACACCAACAGATGCGCGAGCGTGTAGAAAAACCCCTTCAAGCGCTCGGAGTAAAGCGCATGACGCTTCAGTCCCCGTTGTGGTTTCTGGGAGTGGCGGCGCACCAGCCCGTTGATGACCATGCACAGCACCAGCAACACCGTGCAGATCAGCGACTGGCGCAGCGCGGTGCTGGTGTCGCCGGCCGACAGGAACGTGGCGAACAGTGAAATGGCGACCAACACAAGGGCGGGTACGTACCAAAAGGTACCGAGAATATCGATGGTGTCGCTGAGGGCGCGTCGTGTCAGGCGCCGTGACAGCGGCTGGTTGCGGATCAGGTGGGCGATGGGACGGCGGAAGCGAAGGATGAACAGCCCGGTGGACAGGGCGGCCATCACGTTTGCGACGGTGGCCGCGCTGTGTGCCAGGTGGCCGCCGAGGCTGGTGACCAGTCGAGGGTCGTTCAAGGCTTCGCCGAAGGCGGCAAAGCTGCCGATCAGCCAGAGCGGGCGAAAGGCCTGATGGCGCAGGATGTACAAGGCGCGATGGCGATGTGGGCCATCGAGCAGGGAGAAGGCAATGACGCAGATCGCCGAAAAACAGGTGCCGACCACCAGTGCATAGGCCAGCACCATCGCCAGGCTTTTACCCAGCGATGAGGGCAGCGCGTAGCTCATGTACACGGTGATCACCAGGGCAATCATCCAGGGGCCGAGTTTGCGCAGGGCAAAGCGCAGCATGTCGAGGGCCCTGGGGTGTTGCGGCAGTTCCTCGGTCAGGCCAAAGCGCATCCGCACTCGATGGCCCAGCCAGATCAACGCGGCGGCCAGCAGGCTCCACAGCGCCAGGATCACGGCGAAGGCAAAGATGATCGGCAGCCATTCGTTGGCCGGCAGTATCAGCGCTTGCAATTCGTCATTGGCCAGGGAGAACTCCCTTGTCCAACGGGTGATCGGGCTGTCGGCACCGGAAAACTGTTGTTCGAAGCGGTTCAGCGTGCCACCGATCAAGCCAAGCACACCTTCTTCGCTGGCCGGTTGGGCTTTTTTGGTGGCGTCGCGCAGCTTTTTCAGGTCGGCCAGCAGTTTGGCGCGTTGCTGGTCGTTTTCCAGCGATTTGATGACCTCGTCCAACGACTGGCCGAGGGGTTCCTGCGCCTCGGGCTGGGCGGGTGTCGAACTGCTCAGCAGGCTCGGCAGGCCGGCGGCCTGGACGGGCACTACCGGTAAGAGCGCCAGCAGGCAGACTAGGAAAAGGCAGGGCAGGGCGAGCAAGCGAGCGAACACTGGGCGGTC
Organism: Pseudomonas sp. S2_C03; assembly: GCF_054668405.1. NCBI lineage: Bacteria > Pseudomonadati > Pseudomonadota > Gammaproteobacteria > Pseudomonadales > Pseudomonadaceae > Pseudomonas > Pseudomonas sp. S2_C03. The sequence continues at coordinate 1,232,615 of NZ_CP162766.1, forward strand.
AACCTCCAGAAAAGCAGATCAACCGAGTGTACGAGCCCGCCAAAGCCAATGCGAGTCGAGGGCGAGGATTTATTCGTTGATTTTGACGAGGATCTTGATGACCACCGTGGCGAGGATGGTCAGCATGCCGATCCACATGGCGAACACGCCAGCATTTTTGTCGCGAAAGTTGAAGCCTACCGCCAACAGGATCATCCCGGTGATGATAGGAACCAGCATGGCGTGGAACGCAGACAACGAGATCATGGAGGACTGCCTTGTCGTGGGTGATATTAAAAGTCTAGGCGGGTTTCGTGTCACCTGTAGGAGCGAGCATGCTCGCGATGGTGGCCCAGACACCGGGGGGTGTCAGATTGCCCACGTTATCGTTAACGACCATCGCGACGGTTCGACGCCTCGACATGCTCGCTCCTACAGGGGGGTGTTTGCCGGGTTACGGTAGCTCCTGACTCGCATAAAACGCACTCAGCACCTTCACCAGGTGCGCCAGGTCATGACTGCCGCACAACTCGCGGATCGAGTGCATGGCAAACGTCGGCAGGCCGATGTCCACGGTGCGTACGCCCAGGTGGCTGGCAGTGATCGGGCCGATGGTCGAGCCGCAGCCCATGTCGCTGCGCACCACGAAACTTTGCACCGGCACTTCTTCGGCCATGCACAGGTGGCGGAAGAATCCGGCGGTTTCGCTGTTGGTGGCGTAGCGCTGGTTGCTGTTGACCTTGATCACCGGGCCGGCGTTGAGTTTCGGGCCATGGTTGGCGTCGTGCTTGTCGGCGTAGTTGGGGTGCACACCGTGGGCGTTGTCGGCCGAGACCAGGAGCGATTTCTGAATGGTGCGCACGAACTCGTCACCTTCGGGCAGCAGGCGACGCAGGGTCTGTTCGAGCATTGGACCGTCCGCACCGCACGCGGAGCATGAACCGACTTCTTCGTGGTCATTGCACACCAGCACGCAGGTTTCGTCAGTGTCGGCGGTGAGCAGGGCTTGCAGGCCGGCGTAGCATGACAACAGGTTGTCCAGGCGTGCGCCCGCGATGAAGTCACCATTGAGACCGATGACGGCAGCGCTCTGCGTGTCGTAGAAGCTCAGCTCGTAATCGAGCACCACGTCGGCGTTCAGGCCGTGTTCCAGTGCCAGCTGATTGGTCAGTATCGCGCGGAAGTCCACGCGCTCGTCGCCGGCAAATTGCGCAAGCACCGGCGGCAATTCGGTTTGGGCGTTGATGGCCCAGCCCATGTTGGCTTCACGGTTGAGGTGAATGGCCAGGTTCGGAATGATCGCGATCGGCGCCTTGAAGTCGATCAGTTGGCTTTCGACCTTTCCATCGCGGCGAAAGGTCACCCGGCCGGCCAGGGACAGGTCTCGGTCGAACCACGGTGCAAGCAGTGCACCGCCATAGACTTCGACGCCCAGCTGCCAGAAGCCCTGGCGTTGCAGTTCCGGCTGGGGCTTGACCCGCAGGCACGGGCTGTCAGTGTGGGCGCCGACCATGCGAATGCCGCCGTAGAGCGCTGATTGGCGCCCCATTTTTACGGCGACGATCGAGGAGTCATTGCGGGTGACGTAGTAACGGCCGTTGGCTTCGGTGCTCCAGGACTCGCGTTCGTCAAGGCGCTGATAGCCCGCCGCTTCCAGACGCTGAACGAGGCTGGCAGTGGCATGGAATGGGGTAGGGGAGGCCTTGAGGAAATCGATCAGGCCTTGGTTCAACTCTTCGCGCATAAGTAGCTCCAGACAGCAATGGCGCCAGTTTAACGCATTGGCCTGGAGCTTTGGGCGTGGTCTTCACCCAACGCATCAACCCCTGTTGACGATCCGCTTTTTCAGGTAAGCCATGATGATCTGCTCATCCTCGGGCTTTTGCGGTCGCGGCAATTGCTGCGGCCATTTGTCTTGATGGGAGCGCAGAAGCGCTTTTTGTCGGGCTCTGTCCCAGCGCAGGATTTCCCGCGAGGCCGATTCCCACCATTCGTGGCGGCAAGCGGCGTAGTACGGATCCTCGGGCACAGCGCTGCCATACAGCAGGTCGCGACCGATCTTCTTCAGCGCGCCTTTGTGCTTGCGCACTTTCCATTTGATTTTCAGGCGCTGCCAGGCAGTCGGGTACGGCTTGATCCGGGGAACATCGCGGCACCATTGCACCAGTTGCGGGCTGAATTGTTCGCCATGCTGCGCAAAGAAGAACTTGTGCATTTCATGGAAAAAGCGTTTTTCCGCGAAGTAGTGGTAGATGTGCCTGTTCGCCTCGCGCACTGGTTTGTCGCGCATGGCGAATGACAGGGCGATCTGCTCGATGGTGTGAACGTCGAATTCACCCCGCGTCCATTCGTCGATGTAGCGGATCGAATCTTCCAGCAATGGCGCATCGGTATCGGTCAGGCCGCAGAGCCCGCTGTTGTACAGTTTGAAGCCGGTGTTTGCGCTGACGCCGTGCGCATGCAGGCACTCGCCGAGCTTGTGGTATTCGGGGCGCTCGCAGACCTCTTGCCATTGGTACTCCAGGCAGTCCATCAGGTACTGCCCGGGCTGGATCTGGCTGAAGATCAGGTTCGGGTCGCGCAGGAACAGCGTGTCGGTGTCGACGAACAGAGTTTTTTCCGCCAGGTGCAGGCCTGCCGCCATGGCGCAGGCCTTGCGGCGATGGTGATAACCGTTTTCGCCTTGCCACCGGGCCAATATCTGCGGGGTCAGGGTGATGGTCTCGACTGGCCAGCCTGCATAGTCCTGCGGGCGATCCGTGAGGATCCTGATGCTCGGCAGCTTGCCGCTCTTTGCGTGGGACAGCGCCGTCAAAATGCTGAACTTGGCTTCGTGCCGGTAAACGGCCTGGTCCCCGTAGATCAGATACAGCAACTGGTTTTGGGTTTTCCTGACGGCAGGGAAATCAGTGCAACTCATCCTTGAATATTCCTTTTGCTAAAGCGAACAACGTCACGACAGGCAGTGCTCAAAACGGTGCCGGGCACTCGAAACGCAAGCGTTCGCCCGTTTGCGGGTGAGTGAAGCTGAGCATGCTTGCGTGCAGGCACAGTCGCGGCCATGCAGCCAACGCCTGCTCATGGGCATAGAGCCCGTCGCCCAGCAACGGGTGACCGATAGAGAGCATGTGCACGCGCAACTGGTGGGAGCGGCCGGTGATCGGCGTCAGTTCCACCCGGCACCAATCGCCGCAGCGCTCGAGAATGCGCCAGAAGGTCAGGGCGTGTTTGCCCTGCTCGTGGTCCACCACGTGGCGTGGCTTGGTGGGGGGATCGTAGCGCAAGGGCAGGTCGATGCTGCCGCTGTCCAGTTCCGGTTGCCCCCAGCAAAGCGCAGTGTAGGCCTTCTCTGTTTCGCGATCGTGAAACTGCCGTGACAGTTCGCGATGGGTGTCCGGGTCGCGGGCCAGCAGGATAATGCCCGAGGTTTCCCAGTCCAGTCGATGGACGATGCGAGCTTCGGGGTAGCCGTTTTCTTGCAGGCGGGTGATCAGGCAGTCCTTGTTGTCGTCGGCCCGGCCAGGAACGGACAGCAACAGGGTCGGTTTATCCACCACCAATACGGCGGCGTCCTGATGGATGATGCGGATGTTGGACAGCGGCATTAAAACAGTCTCGTAACAAACGCCAACGGCGGCGCAGGTTTTCGAGGCTTCCTGTGTGGGAGCGAGCCTGCTCGCGAGGGTGAGTCAGCGGATACCGCATTGACTGACACACTATCGCGAGCAGGCTCGCTCCCACACGAAAAGCCCGAAAGGCCTGAGCCGCCGTGGCTCCAGCCAGGTCGACTCAGCGATCTGGCAGGGTGATATTGAGTTCCAGAATCGAGCAGCTACCCTGGTTCTCCAGGGCGACATGCACGTCATCGGACCCGATATTGACGTACTTGCGGATCACCTCCACCAACTCCTTCTGCAAGGCGGGCAGGTAGTCCGGTGTACTGCGTTGGCCGCGTTCATGCGCCACGATGATCTGTAGACGCTCTTTCGCTACCGACGCGGTGCTTTGCTTTTTGTTGGCACGAAAGAAGTCAAAAAGGTTCATTGTTTAGTTCCCTCCAAACAGGCGCTCGAACCAACCCTTGCGCTGGACCTCAAGGAATCGATGATCGACAGTCTTGCCGAGCAAACGGTCGACGGTATCGCTGTAGGCCTGGCCGGCATCGCTCTGGTCGTCGAGAATCACCGGTACGCCCTGGTTGGAGGCCTTGAGCACCGCCTGGGATTCCGGGATCACGCCGAGCAGGCTCACCGAAAGGATTTCCTTGACGTCTTCTACGCCGAGCATTTCGCCTTTGCTCACCCGCTCCGGGTGGTAACGGGTAATCAGCAGGTGTTCCTTGATCGGGTCTTCACCGCGTTCGGCGCGACGGGACTTGCTGGCCAGCAGGCCGAGCATGCGGTCGGAGTCACGTACCGATGACACTTCAGGGTTGGTCACGACGATCGCCTCATCGGCGAAGTACATGGCCAGGTGGGCGCCTTTCTCGATGCCGGCAGGGGAGTCGCAGACCACGAACTCGAAGTCTTCCTTGAGCTGCATCAGGACTTTTTCCACGCCTTCGACAGTCAGCGCGTCTTTGTCGCGAGTCTGACTGGCGGCCAGTACGTAGAGGTTTTCCAGGCGTTTGTCTTTGATCAGGGCTTGTTGCAGGTTGGCTTCGCCGTTCACCACGTTGACGAAGTCATACACCACGCGACGCTCGCAACCCATGATCAGGTCGAGGTTACGCAAGCCGACGTCGAAGTCGACGATTACAGTCTTGTGGCCGCGCAGTGCGAGGCCGGTACCGATAGCAGCACTGGTGGTGGTCTTACCCACACCACCCTTGCCGGATGTAACCACTAGAATCTTGGCCAAGGTGTTTCACCCCTAAGGAAAAAGGACTTCTGGTCCCTGAAAAACATCTCTTGAAAAAAACGACTACAGTCGGACAGCCTTGGCTGGAATCCGGTCCTGGCCGCGCTTACCGTTGGCAAACACTGGTTTTGACCATTTTCCTACTTCGTTTGAGCCGTTTTCGCTACGTTTTAGAGATGCTTGGAAAATGCGGCAGTATCCGTTAAAGCCGAATGATGTTCAACACATCACCGGACAGGCTGACCTGAACACCCGAACCCCACAAAGGATCGCGGCGCAGATCTTCCGAAACCTTGTAATGGCCGGCGATGGAGATCAGCTCGGCGGTCATCTGCTGACAGAAAATCCTGGCCTTCGTATCACCTTTCACGCCAGCCAGCACGCGACCACGCATCGCGCCGTATACATGGATGTTGCCATCGGCGAGAAGTTCCGCCCCCGGGCTGACCGAAGAGATCACGACCAGGTCGCTGCCCTGGGCATAGATCTGCTGGCCGCCACGTACTGGCGAAGTGATGACTTTGGTCGGTTTGATCGAAGGCTCCGGCGGTTTTTCCGGTTTTTTTGGCGCGGCGACTTCCTGTGGGTCCAGTGCACGCTCACGAGCGCCGGAGGGTGGCAATACCGGCAGGTCGACGGCAATGGCCGCCGCGATGTCTTCGATGCGGCTGGCGCGGATGGCCAGGGTGCGCAGCCCATGCTGGCGGCAGATGCGCATCAGGCCTGGCAGATCGACCGTACCTTCGCCGGCCGGGAGTTTGTCCAGTGCCAGGACCAGCGGCGCGTTACTGAAGAAACCAGGCGCCTGGGCGACCTTGGCGGCCAGTTGCCGATCGAGGCTGTCGAGGTCGTTGCGGGCCAGTTCCAGCACGGTAATGGCCAGCATGCTGCCCTTTAACTGGAACACGGGATCCTGGTCTTGCGATTCGATTTGGCTCATGGTCGGCATACAACGGCTTGTCGCTAAAAGTGCCGAGACTTATAACGAGAACGCTCGCCAGCCGCAAGCCGGGTCGAACGATGTAGAATGCGCGGCCACTGTCTTTGCGGAACATTTAATGGATCGCCCGAGTTTTAAAAAAACATTTCTGATGCCGCGTTTCTGGCCGCTGTGGTGCGGCCTGGGACTGTTGTGGCTGATCGTCCAATTGCCTTACCCGGCGTTGCTGTTCATTGGTCGCGTGCTGGGGGCCCTGATGTATCGCGTGGCCGGTGACCGGCGGAGTATTGCACGACGTAATCTCGAGCTGTGCTTCCCGGAAAAGTCCGCCGCCGAGCGCAAGCGCCTGCTCAAGGAGAACTTCGCGTCGACTGGCATTGCTTTCTTTGAAATGGCCATGAGCTGGTGGTGGTCGCGCGAGCGCCTGGCAAAACTCGCCCATGTGGAAGGGCTTGAGCACCTGCAAAAGGCCCAGCGCGAAGGCAAGGGCGTGATCCTGATGGCTGTGCACTTCACCACCCTTGAAATCGGCGCGGCGCTGCTGGGGCAGCAGCACACCATCGACGGCATGTACCGCGAGCATAAAAACCCATTGTTCGATTACGTACAGCGCAACGGGCGCGAGCGCCACAACCTCGACTCGCTGGCCGTGGAACGTGAGGATGTGCGCGGCATGCTCAAGCTGCTGCGGGCTGGCCGGGCGATCTGGTACGCACCGGATCAGGACTACGGCGCCAAGCAGAGCATCTTCGTGCCGTTGTTCGGCATCCAGGCCGCGACGGTGACCGCTACCAGCAAGTTTGCCCGGCTGGGCAAGGCCCTGGTGGTGCCGTTCACCCAGGAGCGTCTGGCGGACGGCAGCGGTTATCGACTGGTGATCCATCCACCGCTGGAAGGCTTCCCTGGCGAGACCGAAGAAGAGGACTGCCTGCACATCAACCAGTGGATCGAGGGCGTACTGCGCGATTGCCCGGAGCAATACCTGTGGGCGCACCGCCGTTTCAAGAGCCGCCCACCGGGCGAGCCCAAACTCTACGCCAAACGCGATTGACCTTGCGTCCCCTGCAGGAGCGAGCACGCTCGCGATGGACGACAGACACCGCGGGGCGTCTGGCTGTATGGCAAGTAACATCCGATCCCGCCACATGGAGTGTTGTGAATGAGTCGAGGCGAACCGGTTACAGGCTTGATCCTCTCCGGCGGTGGATCTCGGGCGGCCTATCAGGTCGGAGTGCTGGCGGCCATCGCCGAACTCCTGCCGTTGGGTGCAGACAACCCGTTCCCAGTGATCGTAGGCACCTCCGCCGGGGCAATCAACGCGGTCAGCCTGGCCAGCGGCGCGACTGATTTCCGTAGCGCCATCGAGCGCCTCACTGCCTTCTGGCAGGGCTTTCGCAGCCATCTGGTCCTGCGCAGCGACTGGCCGGGAGTGATCCGCCAGGCCAGCCGTTTTGTAGGGCACAGCTTATTGGGGCTGGGTTCCCAGGTCCCGGTGGCGTTGCTCAACAGCTCGCCGCTGCGTGACTTGCTCAACGAAAAGCTGCACATGGGCGGCATCGCCGAGTCCATCTCGCAACAACAATTGAAAGCCGTGGCGGTCACCGCTTTCGGTTATGAGTCTGGCCAGGCGGTGACCTTTTATCAGGGCGGCGGCACCATCGACGCCTGGCTGCGGCATCGGCGCATCGGCGTGCCGGCGCAATTGTCCGTGGAGCACTTGCTCGCCAGTTCAGCGATCCCGCTGCTGTTCGCCCCGGTGAAGATCGGCGAAGAGTTTTTTGGCGATGGCGCGGTGCGCCAGTCGGCGCCGATCAGTCCGGCCCTGCACCTGGGTGCCAGTCGCGTGCTGGTGGTGGGGGTGAGCGGCAACCCCCGGGGCGTCGATCCCGACCAACCGCTGCAACGCGCCTACACCGGGCAGCAACCCACCCTGGCGCAGATCGGCGGGCACATGCTCAACAGCACGTTCATTGACAGCCTGGAAAGCGACATCGAACTCTTGCAGCGCTTGAACCAGTTCAGCCACCTCATGCCTGATGGCACGCCGGTGCGCACGCTGGGGGTGGCGCCTGTAGAGGTGTTGGTGATTTCCCCGAGTCAGCCGATCGATGAAATCGCTGCACGTCACCGCCAGGAAATGCCGGCGGCACTGCGCCTGTTCCTGCGCGGTCCGGGGGCGACGAAGACGAGTGGGGCAGGGGTGTTGAGTTATCTGTTGTTCGAGGCGGGGTATTGCAGCGAATTGATCGACTTGGGACGGCGCGATGCGCTGGCCAAGAAAGATGAGTTGTGCAGGTTTCTGGGATTGCCTGAGCCGGTTCTATCGGCCTGATACCTGCGGTGCGGCCATGTTGATCGTTCCCACGCTCTGCGTTCGGCTTTTGATGGGCCGCAGAGCGTCCCGGGATGCATTCCCACGCGGAGCGTGGGAACGATCAGTACAGGGGCAAGGCGTCAGATCAGAAGTGCACCTTGACCAGGAAGCTGGTCACGCTCTGGTCGGTCTTGAAGCCTTCGCTGTCCTCGATCCCGTACTTGTTCTTCCAGTAGTCGTATTCGACACCCACATACAACTGCTTCTCGCCCAGGTTCAGCGCCTTGCCCAGGTCGTACTTGATCTGCGGGTTGAAGTGCAGGTTGGCGTGGTATTCGCCTTTTTTGTTGACGTCGTTGTCGACCACCCAGTCCATGAAACCGTCGATCAGGATGTTCGAGCCGCCCACCGGGATGGTGTAGGACCAGACCGGCGTGATCTGCCAGACATCGTCACCCGCACGGCTGCCTTCGGTGTGGCGGTTGTAGAAGTTGAGTTGGAAATAGTCGAAGCCGGGAATGGCCAGGTCGAAGCCCGGGCCGATCAGGTACGACTCGGTGTCGTTTTCACCGAACTCATAGGTCATGGCCAGCAGCACGTCCTTGACCGGGCCGAACTCGAGTTTCTGGTCGAAGATCTTGCCGAACGACAGGCGTGGGCTGAACTCGCCGTAGTGAGTGTTCTCGCCGGCAAAGGCGTCTTCCTTGCCGTTGTAGAAAATCTTGTCGATGAAGAAGAAGTTGTCGCCGTATTTCCAGCCATCGGCGTGTTCGAACGTTACCGTCTGCTGAATGCGCGGGTTGACCTGGAAGTCCTTGCCATACAGGTAGGTCAGGCTGTTGTCCTGCCATTGCAGCAAATCGCCGGCCATGGCCTGGCCACCGGCCAGGAGGGATCCGGCCAGCATCAGGCTGGTGCACGTACGTTTCATTCGGTTGCTCCCAAAAGGTAGGTGTTTCACGTAGTTTTTTTGAAGTCAGCGCTCTGGTGCGGCGCTTTTTTTTGTGGCGTTAAATCGGCGGTTTTTTCAATGCGGATTCGGGCGGCCGCGGAGAATACTGACTAGTTGGCCAGGTCTCAAGTGTCATGCGGCCGCCATTGCCCGCGGTGTTGCTGATTGCAGTGCGAGGGTGCTCGCGCCTGCAGAGGATCAGGTGTGTTCAGTGGCCAGGTTGTTCGCTGCCCGCTCCCGGCCACCGAGGATGTTGAATAGCAGGTTGAGCATGAGCGCGCTGATCGTGGCCATGGCGATACCGCTGTGGGTGATCGGGCTCATCCATAACGGCAGATGGGCGAAAAACTCCGGACGCACCACCGGGATCAGGCCCATGCCGATGCTGACGGCCACCAGCAACTGGTTGCGCCGGTCGACAATGTCGGCCTCCTGAAGAATTTTGATGCCCGTAGCGGCGACCATGCCGAACATTGCAATCGCTGCTCCGCCGAGCACCGCCGGCGGAATCGAGGCCACCAGGAATGCAGCCTTGGGCAGCAGGCTGAGGACGATCAGCAAGCCGCCGGCGACGATGGTCACCGAACGGCAGCGCACACCGGTCATTTGCACCAGACCGATGTTCTGGGCGAACGAGGAGTGGGTGAAGGTGTTGAAGAACCCGGCGAAGAACGATGCGCCGGCATCACACAGCAGGCCGCGACGCAGCATCCGGGGGCAGACTTCCTGGCCGGTGATCTTGCCCAGTGCCAGGAACATGCCGGTGGACTCGACGAAGATGATCACCACCACCAGGCACATCGACAGGATTGGCGCGAGCTCGAACTTGGGCACGCCGAAATGCAGCGGGGTGACCACTTGCAACAACGGCGCCCGGGCCATTCCACTCAGGTCGACCATGCCGATCACGCCGCAAACGGCGTAGCCCAGGCACATGCCGATCAGCACGGAAATGTTGACCCAGAACCCGCGCATGAAACGATGGACCAACAGGATGGTGGCCAGCACCAGTGCAGCGATGGCCAGGTAGATGGGCGAGCCGAATTGCACATTGCCTGCGCCGCCGCCCGCCCAATTCACGGCGACGGGGAACAGCGACAAACCGATCGAGGTGATCACTGTGCCAGTCACGAGCGGCGGGAAGAAACGCACGACTTTGGACATGAAGGGTGCGATGAGCATGCCGAAGAAACCGGCGGCGATGGTGGCACCGAAAATTCCTTGCAGGCCGATACCGGGCATGCCCGCCATGGCGACCATGCTGCCGACAGCGGCAAAACTGGCACCCATCATGACCGGCATGCGGATGCCCATGGGACCGATACCCAGGGATTGCACGATGGTCGCAATGCCGGCCACCAGCAGGTCGGCATTGATCAGGAAGGCGATTTCTTCACGATTCAGGCCTGCAGCCTGTCCGATGATCAACGGCACCGCGATGGCACCGCCGTACATGAGCAAGACGTGTTGCAGACCGACCAGGATCAGTTGCAAAAGGGGCAAGCGCTGGATGGCGGGTGCGTCGGGGATGCGTGCTTTGGAGAGCTCGGACATGCAACACCTCGGATCTTTTTTATTCTTGTGTGTTTTGCATCAAGCAGCCCCGGTGGGAGCGGCGGTGCGACGATTCGACTTGCTCGCGAACGCGTCAGGTCAGGCAATGTGATGTTGAATCCATTGACCTCATCGCGAGCAAGCTCGCTCCTACAGGGGGATTGCGTTTCCTGGGGGAGCGAGCTTTTACGGCTTAATTGGTCTGCGCACCCTGGACAATCCACGCCCCAATCAAATCACGCTCTTGTTGGGTCATTTGGGTGATGTTGCCCAGCGGCATGATCTGGGTGGCAACCGCCTGGGCCTGGATCCGCGCCGCGTTCTGGCGGATCTGCTCGGGGGTGTCGAACATCACGCCGGCCGGCGCCGCGCTGAACAGCGGGCTGGTCGGTTTGGCCGAGTGGCATACCGCGCAACGTTCCTGAATCACACTGTGTACCTTGTCGAAGCCAGGGCCGGCATTGGATGCCTGTGCCGGAGCCGCGGCAGGTGCTTGTGCAGGTTTGGCTTCGGCCGGTTTCAACCCTCCGCCCACTGCTGTTTCCGGCAAAGGCTGGTACTCGATGGCTGCGGGTGCCTTGGCCACTTCCGGGGCGCTGGACATCGGCTTCGGACCGGTCACGTAGGCCAGGCAGATCATGCCCACCGCTGCCACCGGCAGGGTCCAGGCGAATTTGTGGCTGTCATGGCGGGTGTTGAAGTAATGACGCACCAGCACCGCAAAAATCGCGATCCCGGCCAGGATCAACCAGTTGTACTGGCTGCCGTAGGTGCTCGGGAAGTGGTTGCTGATCATGATGAACAGCACTGGCAGGGTGAAGTAGTTGTTGTGACGCGAACGCAGCAGGCCCTTGGCTGGCAGTGCAGGGTCTGGCGTGCGATTCTCGGCGATCGCCGCGACCAATGCACGTTGCGCCGGCATGATGATGCGGAATACGTTGCCGACCATGATGGTGCCGATGAGCGCGCCAACGTGCAGGTACGCACCACGGCCACTGAACACCTTGCTGAAGCCGTAGGCGGCGCCGATGATCAGCACGAACAGGATGAAACCGAGCAGGGCAGGGCGTTTGCCCAGGGCCGAGTCGCAAAGGAATGAGTAGACGAACCAGCCGATGAACAGCGAGCCAAGACCGATGGCCACGCCTTCAGGGCCGCTCAGGGTGCTGCCCGGAGCCAACAGGTAAAGCGTCGGATTGGCGTAGAACACCACGCACAGCAGCGCGATCCCCGACATCCAGGTGAAATAGGCTTCCCATTTGAACCAGTGCAGGTTATCCGGCATTGAGGGAGGGGCCAGTTTGTATTTTTCCAGGTGATAGATGCCGCCGCCGTGAATCGCCCACAAGTCGCCAGCCAGACCGCTCTTCGGGTTGACCCGGTTGAGGTTGTTTTCCAACCAGACGAAATAGAACGACGCGCCGATCCAGGCCACACCGGTAATCATATGAACCCAGCGAATGCTCAGGTTCAGCCATTCCAACAGATGTGCTTCCACAGTCTTTACCTCTCGCCTGTCACTCTTGTTGTCGAGTGATCAGACCTTCTCTTATTGGTGGGGGGCGAGGATCAAACGCTCATCCTCTTTGAAGAAATGCTCATCGCAGTTATTGCCTGTGCCACTGCGATCAACCACCAGGAAGTCATCCCGCTTTTCGATCGTCAGCACCGGGTGGTGCCAAACGCCGCGATGGTAATTGATGCCCTGCCTGCCGTTGGTGACGAAGGCGCGGACCAAACCTGATACAGGTGCATCGCCAAGGGGCGCGACCACGATCAGAAAGGGATTGCCGAGCAGCGGAATGAAAGCCTGGCTGCCCAGCGGATGGCGCTCCAGCATGCTCACGGTCAGCGGCATGTCCTGCGCGTCGGCGCGGAAGATGCTGATGATCGCGGTGTCCTCTGGCGTGGCGGTCTCGACCGTCGCCAGTTTGTGAAAGCGCATGGTCGAACCGTTGTTGATCATGAAGTGGTCGCTGCCGTCGGTTTCGATCACGTCACCGAAAGGGGCGAAGGCTTCTTTGGTCAGCGGTTCAATCATCAGTGTGCGCATGCTGTTTTTTTCCGAATTCTATTTTGACTGTTCTATTGCTATCGCGGGCAAGCCCGCTCCTACAGGGGGTGTGGCGTTCAGGTCGTCTGTAGGAGCGGGTTTGCCCTCGATTGGGTTCAACGCTTACTTCGCGACCTTGCCCAAAACACGCAAACGACTGACCCCACCATCCGGGAACACATTCAGGCGGATGTGGGTGATCGGGCCCAGGGCCTTGATCTGCTCGGCGAACGTGTGTTCGGCGTGCATTTCCAGCTTCTGGCTTGGCAGCAGTTCGCGCCAGAACAACGACTGGGTTTCGATCTGGCTGTCGGTTCCGCCTTTCACGAACGCGCCCTGGATCGAGCAACTGTCCGGGTAGTTGCCCTTGAAGTGCAGGGTGTCGACGATGACTTTCTCGACTTCACCGGCATGGCCCAGGGCGACGATCACCCAGTCATTGCCAGGCGTGCGACGACGCGCGGTTTCCCAGCCATCGCCCATGTTGATGCCACGGCCCGGGTTCAGGATGTTGCTCATGCGGCCGAAGTGTTCGTCGGAGCAGGCGAGGGCGCGGCCACCGTTGAGGGCTGCGGCCAGGTCGACCTGTTCGTTGTCGCCAATCGCCGACCAGTCGCGGAATGGCACGCCGTACACGCGCAGGCGGGCCACACCGCCATCCGGGTAGATGTTGAAGCGCAGGTGACTGAAGGCCTGTTCGTTGTTGATTTCGTGGTAGTGGTGGCTGTTGCCCTGCAGTTCGACGGCCGACAGCACTTCAGTCCACTGGGTGTTTTCGTCTGGCTCGCCTTCGGCCAGGAAGCAGGCTTCCAGGGAGGCCGACGGAGGGAAATTGCCGGTGAAGAATGAGGTGTCGATGTCCACGCCCTTGATCGAGCCCGGCACGCCGAGGCGGATTACCGCGCTGTCGTAACCTTCGAAGCGCTTGCGGCGCGACTCCCATCCGTCCATCCACTTGCCGTTGTCATCGAACACGCCTTCCTTCCACACGGCCGGGGTCGGTTGAAACAGGCGGTTGGCGTCGGCGAACCAGTCATCGGTGACCGAGATGATTTTGGTGCCCAGGCGGGCGTCGGCCAGGTTGACGAACTTCTCGAAAGGTACGGCGTAAGCTTTCATTCTTCTTGTCTGCCTTTAATAAGTTGGCTTGGGATGCTCGCGGTGCCCTGGGTATCTTCGCGTTCTGGATACTCGGGCAAGGCTTGCTATAGGGTCAGTAATCGGAACAGGGCAATCTTGTTGATCTCTGCCAGCGCGCACTTGAACTCGGTGTCGACCGGGTTGTGGATGCGCGTTTCGAACGCCGCCAGGATCTGATGCCGGTTGCTGCCTTTTACCGCCATGATGAAGGGAAACTTGAACTTGGCCTTGTAGGCGTCGTTCAGCTCGGTGAAGCGTTGGAACTCTTCGGCCGTGCATTGGTGAATACCGGCGCCAGCCTGTTCGTTGGTGCTGGCTTCGGTAAGCTGGCCCTGGACGGCCGCTTTGCCGGCCAGGTCCGGGTGAGCGTTGATCAGGGCCAGTTGGCTGGCATGATCGGCGCTCAACAGGATGTCGCTCATGCGCTGGTGCAGGGTTTCGATCTGGTCGATCGACGCGTCCTGGCCCAGGTCGAAGGCCTTTTCGGCGACCCATGGCGAGTGTTCGTAGATGTCGGCAAAAGCGGCGACAAAGGCGTCGCGGCTCAAAGTCGACGGTTTGACAGTTTGAAAGGTGCTCATTGGGCAGACCCTTTGTACGGGTGGGTTTGATGCCAGTGGCGGGCGATGTCGACGCGGCGGCTGAACCACACCTGTTCATGACTTTTAGCGTATTCGATAAAGCGCTTGAGCGATGCCAGGCGCGCCGGACGGCCGATCAGTCGGCAGTGCAGGCCGATCGACAGCATCTTCGGGGCGTCTGCCCCTTCGGCGTACAGCACGTCGAAGGCGTCCTTGAGGTATTCGAAGAAATCGTCGCCCTTGTTGAAACCCTGAACCTGGGTGAAACGCATGTCGTTGGTGTCCAGGGTGTACGGGATCACCAGGTGCGGCTTGCCGGTCGGGGTGTTCGGTTCCCAGTAGGGCAGGTCGTCGTCGTAGGTGTCGCTGTCATAGAGGAAACCGCCTTCTTCCATGACCAGGCGACGGGTGTTCGGGCCGGTGCGGCCGGTGTACCAGCCCAGTGGGCGCTCGCCGGTGATCTCGGTGAGGATGCGGATCGCCTCGAGCATGTGCTCGCGCTCCTGGGCTTCATCCATGTACTGGTAGTCGATCCAGCGGTAGCCATGGCTGCAGATTTCGTGACCGGCCTCAACCATCGCGCGGATCACATCCGGGTGGCGTTGGGCGGCCATGGCCACGGCGAAGACGGTCAGGGGGATGTCGTACTCCCTGAACAGTTTAAGAATCCGCCAGACGCCGGTACGGCTGCCATACTCGTAAAGCGATTCCATGCTCATGTTGCGTGCGCCCTGTAGGGGCTGCGCCGCCACCATTTCCGAGAGGAAGGCTTCGGATTCCTTGTCACCGTGCAGGATGTTGCGTTCGCCGCCTTCCTCGTAATTGAGCACGAACGACAAGGCGATACGGGCGTTGCCCGGCCAGTGTGGGTGCGGAGGGTTACTGCCGTAACCGATCAGGTCGCGAGGATAGTCAGCGCTCACTGCAGTGTTCCTTCTTGTTCGTGGGTTGCGTGGCGTGCCGTTCAATGAGTGGATCAGGCCGGCGTCACTGCGATGGAGTGATTGTATACAACTTATTATTCAATTTGTAAGCCCACTTTTTTGCATTTTTTTCGTCGACACCCGTCTGATGCCGATGAAACACCCTAGCAAAAAAGCTGCCCACTTGGTCAGCTTCTTGATGAAAGGTCCGCTAGGGTTAAGGTTCAAGGCACATGGCAGCTTAAAGGCGAGGTACGTTTTCTCGTGCAAAAAAAGGATGTTTTTATTGTGTACAATTTCATCCTGAAGTGTCTTAATTAATCACTCGCCGCAGCTTTCCGCGCTCCGGAATGGTGCGGGCTCCTTTCAACTGACTTCGGGAGGCGCGTGACCTGACTGCTTCAGGTAGCAGGCGCGCAGAATCAATGGGACGTTTGACGACACACGTTTTGGACGCTGCACACGGTTGCCCGGGCAGTGCAATCAAGATCGAGTTGTACCGCGTGGAAGGCGCGCAGCTGGAGCTGGTTGCCAGCGCGGTCACCAACAGCGATGGCCGCGTCGATGCACCGTTGCTGCAAGGTGATGACTATCGCACCGGCGTTTATCAGGTGCAGTTCCACGCCGGTGATTACTACCGCGCCCGTGGCGTGCAACTGCCGGAGCCGGCTTTCCTGGACGTGGTAGTGCTGCGCTTCGGTATTTCTGCCGAACAGGACCACTACCATGTGCCTTTGCTGATTTCTCCATACAGCTATTCCACGTATCGAGGAAGCTGATCCCCCAAGCAGCTTCCTCTACCTTGAAGCGACTGCGCATAGAGCTTCTTTGGTTTTTAGCCCGCCCACACTGCGGGCTTTTTTTGGCCTGCAGATATCGCCGGATGATCGGCGTGGCGACTATTTCCTGGGGTCATCGGTGCGCATGATGAACACGGAGCTGTCGCGATTCTGCAAAACGTGGCTGCCGCCCTTGAGCCAGATTACTTTGCCCGATGCATCCGCCTCCTGGAGGGCTTGCATGGCCGGTCGTCCGATCAGTTCCGGCAACCGGGCAGGCAGCAGCCCGTCGTTGGCGTTTTCGGCGATGTGCACGCGCTTGCCATGCACACGATGCAAGGTCATATGGAACAGAAAATCATGCCCCGCGCGCTCGAACACCAGTGCGGCGAAAGTCTGCGCGGAGGTGGGCTCGAACACCGAATAGCCGTGGCTGATCAACAGGCTCCTCATGAAGCGCTTGAGGTCGCCGGCATATTGAGTGGTGGTCAGGTAGTCCCATTCCCGGGGGAATTTTTCCGGATCGAAAGACAGTCGCGACAACGGCCCCAGGTCAGCGGGGTTGGGCAGGTCGAGGATGCGCGCCGTGCCGTTGCCCGGTGTCATGGGCTTGATCGGCAACATGAGCAGCGGGTCGGACAGTTCCGGCCGGGGCGTAGGGGTCGAGTTTTTCCAGTCGTTGAACACTTGCCGCAGCGCGGTCATCCCGGCCTCGGTGGCGGTGTCCGCACCGTTGGCGAGAATGAACTGCCGCCTGGCGATATTCTGGATAGAGGCCTCGTTCAGCCCTGGAAACTGCAGGCCGACGGAGTCACTCAGTGTCCGCTCGAAGGGGGGCGTCGGGTCCAGCTGCCAGTGCTGGCTCGGCGGAACCTGGATGGCACCTCGGGGTTGCTGGTCGGGAGAGTGCCGCAGGACGGCCTGTAGCAGGTCGAAGTCGTAGACCGCATGCCCAGGGTTCTTGATGTAGGCGATGGGATGGTCTGGCGGGTTACCGCGTGGCAGTGTCCTGTAGCAAATGTTGTCGATGTAGATGTCCTGGGGTGACGCCTGTTGCGGGGAAATCCCCCATCTTTCCCATGGCGTGGAAGCCGCCAGCACCTGGCGCCATTGATGCGTACCCGGCACGCGCTCGAGCCTGGGGCCGGAGGGCACCAGCTCCGACGGTTGTCGGGCTCGGGGGTGGCCCAGGGAATCGGTCCCCAGCAGCACCGTGCCGCCCCCTGCAAGGTCGATGTAATGGCGCCCGGAAACGATGGATCGCAGCCCGGTTTTCGGATCCGGGGCGGGCAGCCGCTGCACCAGCCCGGGGGGCAGGAAATAGTTGCTGATGGGGTGGTCCACAGAGACGCGGGTCACCTGGGTCTCGGGCGGAAGATCGCTGATGGTCACGACTGCTGCCTGGCTGTCGGGTGTTTGCGGGTGTCCGGTCGATGGGTGACCCGCGAGTGGGTCGAGGCCTTGATCCGGCCAGCGACCGGGACGCGTGGGCAAGTAATCCGGTGCCCGGTCGCGGGGGATCGGTACGCCTTCGACCGAAGGAGCAGGCGTTTTAGGGCGAAGGGGGTTCTTGGGTCTCATGGAGGCCGTGTTCTCGTGAATGGGGATGAACGTCGAGGGGGTCGACTGCAGGGCCTGGGCGGTTGGTCACCCAGGCTGATCTCGCCGATGCGTCGGCGAGCGTCAAGGCGCTGATCAGCCTTCCCTGATCAGGAATACCGATTCAAATCCTGTTGCCGTCACTTGGGAACCGCCCAGCAGCCACATCACCTTGTTCTGGTCATAGGCTGTGCGCAGTCTGTCCCGCGCGGCCTCGCCGATACGCAATGTCAGGTGTGGATCGGAAAGCTCGGCGCCGGATGGCGTGATTTGTTTGATGGAGTCTCCATTGACGCGCCCCAGTTTGAGGAAGAACACCCAGTCATGGTTGGGGCGGGTGAACACCAGCGTCGGTCCCTGGTGTTCGTTGGACAATGGAAATACCTCGTAGCCATTGCGCACGAGCACGTCGCTGACCAGCCGCTTGAGGTTCAAATTGGACGGGTCGTTGACGAAGGTATTCCACTGCTCGGGGAACCGATTGGGGTCGAAGTCCAGTCGGCGCAGGGTTGCGCTGGACGCTTCGGGCAGCTGTGTGACCCAACCATTGCCCGGTTTTCTCGCAATGGTGGGCAGCATCAGCAGCGGGTCGGCCAGATCCGTTCGAGGCAGGCGCACGCGAGTGGGGCTGGCCCAGTTGCGATAAGTCTGCTTCATCGTCGACAGGCCCAGTGCGTTAATCACCGGGGAATGGTTGGCCAGGTTGAATACCGTTCTGGCGACGGTGGTCACGGAGGCGTCCGACAAGTCCTTGAACGTTTCGACGACAGATGCCTTCAGGCTTTTCTCGAAAGGCAGGCTGCTTTCCAGTACTTCCCAGACGCCATCTCGTTTCAACGCCCAGCGTGGTTGCAATGTCGGGTCCGTACGCAGCATGTGCTCGAATTCATCAAAGCGCGAAGGTGCAAACCGCGGGTTTTGCAGATAAGCGATGTGGGTGAGCTCCGGCGAGCCGTTGGGCACCACCGGGTAGTGAAGCCCATTGATTTCCACTGACTCTGCGGCCAACGGTTTTGTCTCGCTCCCCCAGTTTCGCCAAAGGGTTGGAGAAAGATCCAGGGCAGAGGCGGTGCCCACCCGCAAGTCGGCGGCCAAGGCTTCGGCGTCGGATGAATCGCTGTCCAGGCGAGGTCGCTTGCGGCTGCTCGGTCCAGGTTGTTCGTCCGTGGTTTTTCGGCGCCAGAAGGCAGTGTCTGCAACCCGTTCTAGCAGAGGTCCCGAGGCGTCCAGTTCGTTGATCACGGCCGCCCGGTATTCGCCGTCGGCGCCACGTCGTACGAGGGTAACCCCTTCATTTTCGATTTCGGCGTATACCCTGCGCCTGTTGCCGTAGCGTAATCCGTCGGCCAGGGGCGCAGACAAGCCGTTGACCAGGAAGGAAGGCACAAAGGTGATGTCGGCCGTCGAATGGGTAGAACTGGAGACAACGTCGTCGACAGCCTGCACATCCGCAACCTCGACGTGCGGCTGACGCGGGGTGTTGCCAGGCTCAGCGTCGGGGAGCCTGTTTCCTGATGTGCCGGTCGGGGCATCGGGCAAGCGCCCAGGCAAATAGGCGTCCGGCAGTTCGCGGCGCGGTGTTGTGCCGTCGTCCGGTGTATGGGGTCTTGGGACTTTTCTTGGGGGTTTCATTTAATGATTCCATTCATAAATAAAGAACACGTCAATAGGGTGGCGAATTCAAGTCATGCGCCTGAATGGCACGCACTTAATATCGCTTGGTTCTTGAAGTGACGAGCGATAACTATGTATCGCGTGGGCTGTTCGATGACGAGAAAATATTACGAAGATGGTTCTGTGTATAGGTAAACTTGTTCAAATATCAAGTCGACCACATAACGGACGCCGGCCCGACTGATGACGTAAATTTGCTCAACAGGTATGTCTTCGCTGGGATAATCCGGAAGGTAAACGATCGTGCGTCCTATCAGCAGTTTATTCCCGATGAATTTGATGTTCGCCGGAACGACCGAGTTCATGTGAAATAACCAGGTGGACGCATTGGACATCTTTTTCATGGCGTCTGGCGTGGAAATCCGCAGCACCGAATCTGCCTGAGGATATACCAAATAGACTGAGCCCTGGCCTTCCAGCGAGGTCACGGTACGCTGGGCTTGGGCGGGGAGGTGCACGCGTTGTTTACGCGTTTTCAGCACAATGGCCCGGCTCTCTTCGGGCTTTATCAGCAGATACTGGCCTGCGCGTCTCTCGAGCATCAATTGGCCGTCCATTTGCTTGAAGCCGGGGTTTTTCACGTCATCCGCGTAGTTGGGCGCCGGCAATTTTATTTGATAGGAGACGCCATCGCTCAGTATCAAGTTGATCGGATGATTCAATGCCAGACCTTGTACCCTGTAAGGGGTGTCGCGCACATTTGTATAGGCAGTGGACGCCGTGGAGATCAAGTCTTTGAATTCGACTGACTTATCGCCAAATTTTAACGTCAGATTAAAGTCGCCGTAGTTCAAGTAGTGATTGCCGTTACGCGCGTTGACTTCAACGAAGTAAGTCGCTTCGGCGATGGTAAGTTCCCCGCTGCTGCAATCGATATGAATAGTGCCCAGTCTCTTTTCATCTTTTTTTGTAATCTTGAAGAGGCTGTTGCCAAGGTCGCGATCAATGAAATAGTGCGAGTGTTTATCGGGTGCCAGGTCGTGTTCAGCGGCGGTGATGATCAACGGGGCGGCAAGCTTGCCTTTCGCCAAAATCAACACGTTGATGCTCTGTTCGCCATCGCCCGTCAATTCGGGGGGGAAGTCCGGGGTCAGTTGAAATCCGTCTACGGTAATGAACCGCAGCTTTTGCTCCTGGAATACGCGTCGGCCTGCCTCCTTCTTGTAGAGGTCCTTGATGATCAGCGTTTGCTCCGGCCACTCGCCGTTCTTGCCACACAGCGATGAGACCACCAGGGAGTTGTCGTTGATCGACCATTTCTGAATGTTCTCAAATGGCCAGTCCATGATGATCACGCTGTCTTCCTGCGGATCTTCGGTGATGATGATCGTGCCGCTTTTGTGGGCCACATAGTATTGGTCCTTGCCGACGCCGCCTGTGGCCTGGCCATAGCCGCCCATCAGGTACACCGTGTCATCGCCTGCGCCGGCTTCTATCTGGTCATGGCCTCTGGCAATGATGCGATTGGCCAGGCTCGAGCCTTTGACAACGCTTTTGGCGCCGGCCAGCGTTTCTACGTTTTCGAAACTTTCCAGAAGGGTGTGAATGGCGCTAGCACCTGCCTGGCCCAGCAGTTCGACCCGCCCGGCATCCAGGTCGAAGCCCCAGCCTTCGTGAAGTGTTGTATCGCGGCTGTCCAGTTGGCCCTGAAGGACCAGCGTGTCGTTGCCTTTTCCGCCGGCGAGAACGACCCGCGCGCCTGCGGGCGCAGCGTCCTTGAGCGCCTGGGCGGCACCCTCGAACAGGAATCGGTCGTCTTTTTCGCCCCCGGTCAGGTGTTTGATGCCGCTGCCGAAACTGAAATGGTTGGCCTTTTTTTCCACACCCATCACGGTGTCCTTTCCACCTCCCAGCAGCCACAGCGTGGCCTTCGAATCACCCACCGTGCCTTTCACCACCCCGCCAAGCTCGGGCGGGACGCCCCAGCGGGCGTCAATCGTATCGTTGGCATCCACGACCGACGGCAGCTTGATTTCCCTGGACGATACTGATTCGCGGCCCTGGGCATCCTGCTCGAACCAGAACACCTGCTCGGCCTTGAGATCGACAGTGAACCTGCCGTTGACGATGGCTTCGATGCTGTCCTTCATGTCGCCATCCAGCCATCGGCGGGCCCGGCTGGTGAGACTCTTCGAATAGTGGTCGGTGGTGACCGCAATGCTGTAGCGATCCTGAACGTCCTGCGGCGGCTTCTGGCCGATGAATACCAGAAATCCGGTGATCAGGCGTTCATCGATGCTCAGGTCGATGTAGTCGTCGATGTCGTCCACCTGGCGAACGGCGTTATAGATCTGCGAGCCCACGATCAGGATAGCCGCCGCGGCAATGCCCACCGGCCCGGCGTGGGCGAAACCTGCAAGGGCGGCCGTGCCGAGGATCAGGGTCAACGCCGCGCTGGTCAAGCTCATGCCGGCGGCAACGTAATGATCCAGGGCCTGCTTGCCGGTGGTCCGGGACGCGTCATTCAACGCCTTGACCGCAAAGTAGACGTCGAAGGGAAGCGTCAGCGCGCCAGCGATCAAGCCCGCCGAACGCGATAGATACAGGCCGAACTGGGTTCTGGCAAAGCCCTGGTAGATCTGTGCGCTGTGTTCAATCAGCGACTGTGCGGTCTTGACCAGGCCCCGTTCGATGATCAGCGAACCCACTTCGGTCACCACCGCGCCGGCATTGATGGCCGCTTCGGTGGAGTCGCCGCGCTTGAGGGCATCGTTGATGCCCATCAAGCCGCTGTAGATGCCGTAGGCCTGGAGGCCAACGCCCATGCTGTTCACCACTTTGCTCTTTTGCCGGTCGACCCAGCCGGGGACATTCTCGGGCAGGCGAGTGTCGCGGATCTCCAGCTTCTGGGCGGCTCGCACCAGTCGGTCGATCTTTGGTCCATGGGGGCCTTGCGACTCTGTCAGCAGGGGCGCGGCGTTGACCGAGCGGTGGGTGGCAATCTCGAACAGCAGGGTGGGGATGGTGTAGTGACCGGCATTGCCGGTCGCCCACATGCGACTTTCAACATCGGTAGCGTTCAGTTGCAGGCCATCGATGAACGCTTGAGGGGTGTGACGGAAATTGCTGTTGCCAATGTCCAGTGCAGCGCCGTCCACGGTGGCATTGAGCAGGTGCAGCTCCTCGCGAGTGACCGTGAAATGGCCCAGGGTGATGGGGCCGTAGTAGTGGTCCAGGGCGCGCAGCACCCGTTCGCGTTTGCGCGCGGAGCGGGGCGGAGGGTCTTGCGCGGCAGAGGCGCCGTCGCTGCGAATGAAGTCGTGGACTTCCTTGTCGGTGGTCGCTTCGGCCGGCGGTTCGGCGTCCACGATTTTTACTGCGTCGTAGCCAAATTCATCGACGGTTGGAATAGCTTGAGCCATTGGGGCTTCCTTGTTGGGCGTGGATAGGAGGCCCGAACTCTAGGGAAGCGAGAGGAGAGTAAAGCGATAACTATGTAGTGCATCTGTTTCGGCGAATTGCGGTATATACGGGTGCGCGCCCACCCCGGCGCGCGTGTCGCCAGGGTGGGGCGTGGCAGTCAGTGTCCGCTCAGCAGCGAGGCGCCACCGGCACCGCCGAACAGGCCGGCACTGATGCGGTTGAACCAGCTCTGGCCCTTGCCCGAGCGCAAGTACTGGGCTGCGCCGTGGGCGCCGAGGCCGTAGGCGAGCTTGCACAGCAGGTCCAGCACCGTCCAGGTGGCGATCATCACCAGCAGTTGGGGCAGCAACGGTTGCTCGGCGCTGAGGAACTGCGGCAGGAACGCGGCAAAAAACAGGATGTCCTTGGGGTTACTGGCCCCCAGCATGAAGGCGCGCCCAAACAGCGCCCGAAAGCGCGGCACGGCAGCGACCTGGGGCACCTCGGCGCCATGGGACGGCTGGCGGGATTGCTGCCAGCTTTGCCAGGCGAGATAGAACAGGTACAGCGCGCCGACGATTTTCAGCGCACTGAACAGTTGTTCCGAGGCCAGCAGCAAGGCACCCAGCCCCAACGCCGAGGCGCTGAGCAGGCAGATCGAAGCGCTCACGCCGCCGAGGAAGGCCGGGTACGAGCGGCGCAGGCCAAAATTCAGACTGTTGCTGATCATCAGCAAGGACAGCGGTCCCGGGATCAGGATCACCACCCATGCAGCGCCCGTGAACAGCAGCCAGGTTTCCAGACTCATTACTTTGCTCCTCATGCACAAAAGCCTCACCCGACGGGGTGAGGCTGTTTTTTGAAATCCTTTTTCGCTTACAGGAAGATGAACTTGGCGATGAAGATCGCGCAGAGCACCCACAGGCTGACGGAAATTTCCTTGTATTTGCCAGTGCCCGCCTTCAGCGCCACGTAGGTGATGAAACCCAGGGCGATGCCGTCAGCCACCGAGAATGTCAGCGGCATCATGATCGCCGTGACAATCGCTGGAATGCTATCGGTCGCTTCGTCCCATTCGATGTGCGCCATGCCGCCCATCATCAACATTGCCACGTAAATCAACGCGCCGGCGGTGGCATAGGCGGGAATCATGCCAGCCAGCGGGGCGAAGAACATCGCCGCGATGAACAGCAGGCCCACGGTGACAGCCGTCAGGCCTGTGCGACCACCGGCCGCTACGCCTGCCGCACTTTCAACGTAACTGGTCACGGGTGGCACACCGACCACGGCACCGAACACGCTGGAGGCGCTGTCAGCTTTCATCGCCCGGGACAGGTTCTCGATGCGTCCATCAGGGTTCACCAGGTTGGCGCGCTGGGCAACGCCCATCAGGGTGCCTGCGGTGTCGAACATGTGCACGAACAGGAAAGCCAGCACCACGCTGATCATGCTGACGTTGAACACGCCGGCGACATCCATGGCCATCCAGGTCGGTGCCAGGCTTGGCGGCGCCGACATGATCCCTTCGTAATGCACAATGCCCAGGCCCCAGCCGGCCAGCGTCACGGTGATGATGCTGATGAGGATGGCGCCGAACACTTTGTGGTAGCTGAGCACGGCAATCATCAAAAAGCAGATGGCTGCCAGCAGCGGGCCGGGTTCGCGCAGGGAGCCGAGCTTGATCAGGGTGGCCGGGCTATCGACGACGATGCCCGCAGTTTTCAGGCCAATCAGCCCCAGGAACAGTCCCACACCGGCGCCCATGGCATAGCGCAGGCTGACAGGAATGCTGTTGAGCAACCATTCGCGGATCCGCGAGAACGTCAGGATCATGAACAGCACACCCGAGACGAATACCGCGCCAAGGGCGGTTTCCCAGTTGTAGCCCATGGTGCCAACCACGGTGTAGGTGAAGAAGGCGTTGAGGCCCATGCCCGGTGCCAGGCCGACCGGCCAGTTGGCGTACAGGCCCATCAGCAGGCAACCGAGCGCGGCCGCGATGCAGGTGGCGACGAAAGCCGCGCCATGATCGATCCCGGCGTCGGCCATGATGTTGGGGTTGACGAAAATGATGTAGGCCATGGTGATGAAGGTGGTCAGACCGGCAATCAACTCGGTCTTCACCGTGGTGCCATGCAAGGAGAGTTTGAAGATGCGCTCCAGCCAGCCATTGCGTAATGGCGGCGAGAGTTCCAGCGTCGAAGCTTCGGATTTGCGGCTTTCCACAGCGAGTACTCCTCAAGAGTTTTATTGTTATTTCCGGGACCGGACCCATGAGGGTGGCGGCGCCCTTTGAGGCATTCGCGAATTTGTTGACTGCTTGGTCAGGAACTCGCACGCAGTGGATTATGCTTTTGTATACAAATAAAGCAAATAATGTTTTTGATTTTGTCGACGAAATTTGTGGCGATAGGGATATATCGCTCTTGAGGACGCCATCGCGGGCAAGCCCGCTCCTACACTGGACGGTGTCGCGCCACAATCCCTGTAGGAGCGGGCTTGCCCACGATGAGGCCCTCTAAGCCTGCAAAAAAACAAAGTCGATCGCTTATTCCGCCACCCCCTGACTCCTCCCCAACCCCAGATTCACCGCCAGCCAGCCATTCACCGCCGCCTCCCCAGCCTCGGCAAATACCCGCTCCAGCAACTTCACCTGTTCACGCCGCAGTGCCTGTTCGAATTTCGCTCCGTCCACGGTCAGCTCCAGCAGGCGTTTGCGCTTGTCGGTCTCGCTGGCCACGCTGTTGACCAGGTTCATCTCCACCAATTGGCGCAGCGGAATGTTCAACGCCTGCTTGGTGACGCCCAGCAATGCCAGCAATTCCTTGACGCTGAGGTTCGGGTAACGGGCGATGAAAAACACGATGCGCTGATGCACCCGACTCAAGCCACGACGCTCGAGCATTTCGTCGGCTTTGGCGGTGAACGCCTGATAGCCGAAGAAGAACGCCTCCATGGCCTGTTGTTGAGACGCAGGATTTTTAAGGTCAATCATGTTGACGTATCCGTTCGGGTTGTCGTAATTTCGGTCAACAAGTTTGACTCATTTGCCTCTGGCCTCGCTACCGGTGACTCCCATGCCATTTTCCGAACGTGTCTCGCGTCTCAAAAGTTCTCTCATCCGCGAAATCCTCGCGGCGGCACAACGTCCGCAAGTGATGTCGTTCGCCGGTGGCTTGCCAGCCGAGGCGATGTTGCCGAAGGTGGAGTGGGATGACATGCCTGTGAACATTGGCCAATACGGCATGAGCGAAGGGGAGCCGGCCTTGCGCGAGGCGCTGGCGGCGCAGGCCCGGGCCTTGGGTGTGCCGTGCGAGGCGAGCCAGGTGCTGGTGGTCAGTGGTTCGCAGCAGACCCTAGACCTGGCGGCCAAGCTCTACATCGATAAAGGCACCGAAATACTCCTGGAAGCGCCGACCTACCTGGCCGCGTTGCAGATCTTCCAGCTGTTTGGCGCCGACTGCATCACCGTGCCGCAAGAGGCGGACGGGCCGGACCTGGTGGCGTTGCGCAGTCGCCTGGAAAAGCACCGACCTGCGTTCATCTACCTGATCCCGACTTTCCAGAACCCTTCGGCGGTGCGTTACAGCGAGGCCAAGCGTGATGCGGTCGCCGCGTTGCTGGATGAGTTCAACGTTACCCTGATCGAAGACGAGCCCTACCGCGAGCTGACATTCGATGGCGGCAGCGCCACGCCGATTGTCAGTCGATTGAAAACAACCAGCTGGATCTACACCGGCACCGTCTCCAAAACCTTGCTGCCAGGGCTGCGCGTGGGCTACCTGATCGCCAGCCCGGACCTGTTTCCACACCTGCTCAAGCTCAAGCAATCGGCGGACTTGCACACCAACCGTATTGGCCAGTGGCAGGCCCTGCAGTGGATCGGTTCAGAGAAATACCAGCAGCACCTGAGCGAGTTGCGGGACTTCTATCGGGTACGTCGGGATGCTTTTGAAGTCGCGCTGCAAACGCACTTCGCTGACCTGGCTGACTGGAATGTGCCTCAAGGTGGGCTGTTTTTCTGGCTGACGCTCAAGCAGCCGCTGGACACGCGAACCTTGCTACAGGCTGCATTGGCGGCGGATGTGGCGTTCATGCCGGGGGAGCCGTTTTTCCCTGAGCCTGATAGGCATCATGGGCACCTGCGGCTGAACTTCAGTCATATCGAACCGGCGCGGTTGGGGGAGGGGCTCAGGCGGTTGGCAGAGGTGGTGCGGCAGGCGCAGGCGGCTGAGGCGGCTTGATGGAGGAGTAAAAAACCGGCCAGTTGGGCCGGTTTTTTTATTGGCGATGTCTTTGCCGGCCTCATCGCGAGCAAGCTCGCTCCTACAGGGGGTCGGTGTCTGTAGGCGCGAGCTTGCTCGCGATGGCGTCAGTCCATTCAGCAAAAAAATCAGACTGCAGCAAACCGCTTGTCCAGGTAATCAATGATCACCTTGGACTCATACATCCAGGTCGTCTGCCCATTTTCTTCGATGCGCAGGCACGGGACCTTGATCTTGCCGCCCTGTTCCAGCAGCGTCTGGCGATCCTGTTCGTTGTTCTTCGCATCGCGCAAGGCCACCGGTACGTTCAGGCGGCGCAGGGTGCGACGGGTTTTCACGCAGAACGGGCAGGCGTGGAACTGATAGAGGGTCAGGTCCCTGGCCGCCGCTTCGACCTGGGCCTGGGCGGCGGCGGGGCGCTGCTTCTTGCCTGGGCGGGTGATGAAGTCGATGAAGATGATCAGTTGGCCGAGGCCGACACGAAGTGCTTTGACGAACACGAGACAAGCCTCACGGGGGCGAAAGAAGGCGCGCAGCTTACCTGATTTTCGCTGACGAAAAAAAACCGGCGATGAGCGCCGGTTTTTTTCGTGCAATCGAATTACTTGATCAGGCTGAGGAATTCGCTGCGAGTGGCCGCATTTTCGCGGAACTCACCGAGCATCACCGAGGTGATCATCGACGAGTTCTGCTTCTCGACACCGCGCATCATCATGCACATGTGCTTGGCCTCGATCACCACTGCAACGCCCAGGGCGCCGGTGACCTGCTGGACCGCATCGGCGATCTGGCGGCTAAGGTTTTCCTGGATCTGCAGGCGGCGGGCGTACATGTCGACGATCCGGGCGACCTTCGACAGGCCCAGCACCTTGCCGCTCGGGATGTAGGCAACGTGGGCCTTGCCGATGAATGGCAACAGATGGTGTTCGCACAACGAGTACAACTCGATGTCCTTGACCAGCACCATTTCACTGTTGTCGGAGCTGAACAAGGCACCATTGGTGACTTCTTCGAGCGTCTGCTCATACCCGCGGCAGAGGTACTTCATGGCTTTGGCGGCACGTTTTGGCGTGTCGAGCAGGCCTTCGCGGGAGACGTCCTCGCCGAGTTGGCCGAGGATCTCGGTGTAATTCTGTTCCAGGGACATGAAACTACCTGTGGGATTTTACGCAAAGGGCAAGGGTACGGTGGCAAACACGGCGCTGCAAGCTTGTCGCAACGGCTTTATTCGTCGCGGCCTTCCATCATGGTGCGTTTGAGCATTACATAAACGGCTCCAGCGCCGCCATGCCTGGCCTGGCACGAGGTGAAACCCAGTACCTGTGGGTGCTGGCGCAGCCAGGTGTTGACGTGACTCTTGATCATCGGACGCTTGCCATCCAGGCGCACGGCCTTGCCATGGGTGACGCGCACGCAACGCACTTCCAGTTTCGTCGCTTCGGCCAGGAATGCCCACAAGGTTTCCCGGGCCTTTTCCACGCTCATGCCATGCAGGTCGAGGCTGCCTTCAAACGCAATCTGCCCGACCTTGAGCTTGCGCATCTGGCTTTCCTGCACACCGTCGCGGGCCCACAGCAACTCGTCTTCGGGGCCGACGTCGATCACGAACTGATCGGACAGGCCATCAACGGTAGTGTCATTGGTACGCACGGTGGCGGCCTGGCGCAGCTTGGCAATCTGTGCGCGGTCAGCCTTGGGTTTGCCGGTTTCGGCGCGGTCGTGCTTGATCGGCTTGACGCCTTGGATCGCACTTTTGAACAGGGAAAAATCGTCGTCTTGCATGTCAGCCTCCGCGAAGGGCGGCCAGTTTACCCAAGTCCAGGGGTGATCGATAACAATTGCGGCCTGCCTATCAGCCCAGGCCGTCAATTCAGTCGTGTTTTTTCATCAGGTGGGGCGACATGTTCAGCTCGCGGGATTGGCGCGCGCGGCGACGGCAACGACGCCACAACCACACGCCCAGGTAGAGCACGAACAAACCAATCGCCAGGATAATCGCCGAGCCCAGCGGGCTGGCGTTCAGTTCGCCGAGTGCCGGCGGGCGGCCCAGCAAACTGGCGGAGCCGGCCATCGCCAGCAACACCCCGCAGGTGGCCAGCAGGGCAGCGAACGCTGCGCCTATTCGAAAACGCCAGTTGCTTTGGCCTTTGGGCCGCAGGCGGCGTGCGTCAAAACCATCGGATAACTTCATTCCGACCTTCCTCAATGGGTATCGGCCCTTCGACCGGAAGTTGACCGGGATGTTCCTGAGGCTATGACAATTACGGCTAACGGGCCGCATTTGCGGATGAGCGGCGGCATAAACCGCTCATTGGGCGTCGATCAGATCAGATCGTGAGTGATGGCCAGGGTGGCGAAGTTGTCCGCCATGATTGCCATTTCGGTTTGTTGAACGTGGTCAGCGCTCAACACGCCGCCCTTGTAGGGCAAATCGCGGGTGGCGCAGGCGTCTTCCACGAGGGTGCAACGAAAGCCCAGGTTCTTCGCGGCACGCACGGTGGTGCTGACGCTGGAGTGGCTCATGAACCCACACACGATCAGGTCCAGCGAACCGAGATTCTGCAAGCGTTCGAGCAGTTCGGTACCGTGGAACGCGCTCGGCAACAGTTTGCCGATGATGGTTTCGTCGGCCAGCGGCTCCAGGCCCGGGATGAATTCGCCGCGCTCGCCTTGCGGGTCGAACAGGCCACCGACGGTGCCAAGGTGGCGCACATGCACGATGGGGCGGCCAGCGGCACGGGCAGCGGTGACCAGTTGCTTGATGTTCGCGACGGCAGCATCCATGCCGCTCAGGGCCAGGGGGCCGCTAAGGTATTCTTTCTGGGCATCGATGATCACAAGCGTCGCATGACTCAGATTGGCGGCTGCATAACCGCGACCACTGAGTTGAAACATCGTTTTTGGAACGGACATTCTGGGGCTCCTTCGGGTGGGGCTTTTGCGACATTGTCCTCTGGCTGAGCGCTTCTGTGAATCGCTACCATCGCAAGGTACGTCGTTGCTGGCTTACAGCGTTGTCAAGATCCTCGTTTTGTTCAAGGGGCAGCACGAAAAATGGATGAGTCCTACACAGGTACTCATGTTTTTCCTGCGTCGTCGTCGTGCGTTTTGGCTGTTAGAATCACGGGTCGTATTTTCTGGAGTTTACCGCTGTGATCACTTCCCGACTTCGTACCCTGCGTGACCATATCCGTTGGGCCGTCAGCCGCTTCCAAGGGGAGGATCTGTTTTTCGGCCATGGCACCGACAACGCCTGGGACGAAGCCCGTCAACTGGTGTTGGGCGCCTTGCACTTGCCGTGGGAGATTTCTGATGCCTACCTCGATTGCAATCTCGAGGACGATGAGTTGGTACGTCTGCAGCGCATGCTCAAGCGTCGTATCGAAGAACGAATTCCCACTGCCTATCTGTTGGGCGAGGCCTGGTTCTGCGGCCTTCCTTTCATTGTCGACGAGCGTGTGCTCATCCCGCGTTCACCGATCGGCGAGCTGATCGAAAAGCAATTCAGCCCCTGGCTCGGTGCCGAACCGGCGCGCATCCTCGACCTGTGCACCGGTTCCGGCTGTATCGGCATCGCCTGCGCCTACGAGTTCCAGAACGCGGAAGTCGTTCTCGCCGACCTGTCGTTCGAGGCACTGGAGGTGGCCAACCGCAACATTGAGCGCCACGGCGTCGACGAGCGGGTGTACACGGTTCAAGGCGATGGCTTCGATGGCTTGCCGGGGCAACGTTTCGACCTGATCGTGTCGAATCCTCCCTACGTCGATGCGGAAGATTTCGCCGACATGCCTCAGGAATACCAGCACGAACCCGAGCTGGGCCTGGCCTGCGGCGATGACGGTTTGAACCTGGTACGACGCATGCTCGCCCAGGCGGGTGAGCATCTGACCGAGAAGGGCTTGCTGATTGTCGAAGTGGGCAACAGTCAGGTTCACGTCGAGGCGTTGTACCCGGAAGTCGACTTCGCCTGGCTCGATTTCCAGCGCGGCGGGCATGGCGTGTTCATGTTGACGGCGCAGCAGTGCCGGGATCATCAGGCGTTGTTCGCTTCGCGCGTTTGACCCAGGCTCGCTTCTGCAGAAAGCAGAGCCGCGCTCTAAAGGACGACGCAGATTGCCCCGTCGGAAGGCCGAGTGGAGGTTCTGCGCAGTGGGCAACCCGGCATGGATGCCGGGTTAGCCGCCCCCGGCCATGGATGGCCGATGGCGGCGGGCCCACGGAGCAGGGCCGGAGCGAGGGTATGTCGAGCCTAGGCGAGGCACCGGACGTCAGGGGCCGAGCGTTTTGGTTACTTTGGCGCTTTTCCAAAGTGACCCGCCGTAAGGGCGGAACCATAAGCGGCCGTTACCGCAGAAATGGATATGTACACCGTCAAGCCCCATCGCGGGCAAGCCCGCTCCTACAGAGCCTCAGCGGTGCGTCGCAATCCAGATCAACAGACCGGCCTGAAACACTGCAAACGCCACCAGGCAGGTGATGGTGAAACGCAGGCCAGCGTCTTCGCGTTTGTACTTGCTGACCTTTTCCTCGTGTTTCTTGAGCTTGACTTCCTGCTCGGCCAGATTCTGTTCGGCCTGCTGAAGCATCTGCGCCGCTTCCAGAATTTCCACCTGCTGCAGCTTTTCCGTGTTCCAGTCGGTCAGCAGGTCGCCGACCTGCACGGCCTTGACGCTGCCTTTCAAATGCTGGGCGTCGGCGTAGGCCACGTCAAAACCATGAACGCGCAAAAAGTGGTCGCGGCGCAGGCGCGTGTCTTCGTTCAGCGCATCCTTGTTGTTCAGGTCGGTGCCGTCGAAGGTGTAAGTCGGCCAGCGTTTTTTTGCCCAACTGATGCCCTGGGCTGCCAGATAGCGGCCGATGCCACGGTTCATCGGCTCGATCTGCAAGTTTTCCGGTTCAAAACGCACACGTTTCTCGGCGTGATCGACCCACACGTCGAGGTGATTCTGTTCCTTGCGCACGCGCTGGGCGGGCAGGGAGATGGTCATGCGCAGGAGGCTGTGTTTCTTGTCGTTGCGCTCGGCGTAGCCGAACTCGACAAAACGCAGCGGCCGCCCGCCGGTGTTGCGGTCAGTCTGCAAGGGCGCCAGGCGGAGCATCTTGTGGTGCTCGACGTGGACGTCCGCCCAGGGCAGCTCGACCGCTGGCGGCGCTTCTTTTTCAGCGGTGGTGTCAGGTGAAGTCTGGGTATCGGTCATAACGGCGAGATCCTGTCCAAGCTCAGCTTGTCGCCCGCACGTGCGCTGGCGACAAAGGCTTATCGGCCGATTTCCCGAGGACTGGAGGGTAAAATGCGCTTAACGGGTGCGAAGTCCGTCAATAAATCCGAGGATTCGCGCGCCAAGTTCGGCGGCCAGCGGCAATTGCGGATCCTTGTAGGAGGCCAGTTGCCGTTTCACGTCGTTGGGCACAATGCGCATGACGTGGTTCATGCCCTCGATCAGTGCCAGTTCGGCGTCCGGTTTGGCCGCCTTCAGTTGCCTTGCATCGTCGACACCGACCTGGATGTCGTGGCTGCCCTGGATGATCAGTGCCGGCATCTTCAGCGCGGCAAACGCTGCCGACGGATCCTGGCGGAACAGCGAAATCAGGTAGGGCTGCACGCTCGGGCGGAAAATCACCTGGAGAGGGTCGGGCACGTTGTCGTCGGTTTTCCCGGCCTTGAGGCTGTCGATCAATTCATTGCTACGCTGCATCAGGGCCGGCGGCAGGTTGCGCGCCAGTTGCTGGCGCAATACCTGGTCGACGGGGCGTGCGGTGCCGGACATGGAAATGACGGCGGCGGCGTCGACGCTTGGCGCGGCCAGGCTGGCGATCAAGGCGCCTTCACTGTGACCCAGTAGAATCAACGGACCGAAACGCGGGTCGCTCTTGAGCTTGCGCCCCCAGGCCTGGGCGTCGGCCACATAGGCTTCCACCGACAGATTGCGCTCATCCGGGGTTGCCGCGAGGCTCGCCGCGACGCCGCGCTTGTCGTATCGCACGCTCGCGATATTGTGTTTGGCCAGCACCCAGGCCAGGCGCTTGAGGCTGTCGTTGCGCCCGCCATCGGGGTTATTGCCGTCGCGGTCCGTCGGACCTGACCCCGAGATGATCAGGACCACCGGCACCGGTTTGTCGGATTTTGGCAGCAACAGGGAGCCGAACAGTTCTCCGGTGCCCGTATCCAGCGTGATCGGTCGTTGCAGGACAGCGGCCTGCACAAAACCGCTAAACAAAGTAAGACTCAAGACTAAAACTCGCAGCATCATGACGCCATCATTCACAAGGATCCCGGTTGGACTTGCGGGCCTGCATAAGGTTCGAGGATGAACTAGTTGGGTAGCCTGCGTATACTGGCGCGCATTACGTATTTGGGTTCGATTTCACGGAGCGTCCTGATGTCCGGCAATACCTACGGCAAGCTGTTCACTGTCACCACCGCAGGCGAGAGCCATGGTCCGGCGTTGGTCGCCATTGTCGACGGCTGCCCGCCGGGGCTTGAGATTTCCCTGGAAGATCTTCAGCGCGATCTGGATCGGCGTAAACCCGGCACCAGCCGACACACCACCCAGCGCCAGGAAGCCGACGAAGTCGAGATCCTGTCCGGCGTATTCGAAGGCCGCACCACCGGTTGTGCCATTGGCCTGTTGATTCGCAACACCGACCAGAAGTCCAAGGACTACTCGGCGATCAAGGATTTGTTCCGCCCGGCCCATGCCGACTACACCTACCACCACAAATACGGCGAGCGCGATTACCGTGGTGGCGGTCGCAGCTCGGCGCGCGAAACCGCGATGCGCGTGGCCGCCGGTGCGATCGCGAAAAAATTCCTCGCGTCCCAGGGCATCGTCATTCGCGGCTACATGAGCCAGCTCGGCCCCATTGAAATCCCTTTCAAGACCTGGGACTGCGTCGAGCAGAACGCCTTTTTCAGCCCCGACCCGGACAAGGTGCCGGAGCTGGAGGCTTACATGGACCAGTTGCGTCGCGACCAGGATTCGGTGGGCGCCAGGATTACCGTTGTCGCGCAAGGCGTGATGCCGGGCCTGGGCGAGCCAATTTTCGATCGCCTCGACGCGGAACTGGCCCACGCGCTGATGAGCATCAACGCGGTGAAGGGCGTGGAAATCGGCGCCGGTTTCGCCAGTGTCGCCCAGCGCGGCACCGAGCATCGCGATGAGCTGACGCCTGAAGGTTTCCTCAGCAACAACGCGGGCGGGATCCTTGGTGGCATCTCGTCCGGTCAGCCGATCGTGGCGCACATTGCGCTGAAACCGACGTCGAGCATCACCACGCCGGGCCGTTCAATCGACATCCACGGCAACCCGGTGGACGTGATTACCAAGGGTCGCCACGATCCGTGTGTCGGTATCCGCGCAACACCCATTGCCGAAGCGATGATGGCCATCGTGCTGATGGACCATCTGCTGCGCCACCGTGGGCAGAACGCCGACGTGCGCGTGAGCACGCCGGTGCTGGGTCAGCTTTGATCCATGTTCTGAAAGTCGCCGCGGTCTGATGGCCGCGGCGCTCCCGTACTGGCGGCTCTCCAGTTTCTACCTGTTCTATTTCGCGTTGCTCGGTTCGACGGCGCCGTTTCTGGCGTTGTACTTCGATCACCTGGGATTCAGCGCTGCGCGCATCGGCGAGCTGGTCGCGATCCCGATGCTGATGCGTTGCGTCGCGCCGAATATCTGGGGCTGGCTGGGTGACTACACCGGGCGGCGACTGGCCATCGTCCGTTTCGGTGCGATCTGCACCTTGCTGACGTTCTCGCTGATCTTCGTCAGCAAGAGCTACGCCTGGCTGGCGATGGTCATGGCCTTGCACGCGTTCTTCTGGCACGCGGTGCTGCCGCAGTTCGAAGTCATCACCCTGGCGCATTTGAGAGGCCAGACCCAGCGCTACAGTCAGATTCGCCTGTGGGGCTCCATCGGCTTCATTATCACCGTGGTGGCATTGGGCCGACTGTTCGAATGGTTGAGCCTGGACATCTACCCGGCGGCGCTGGTGCTGATCATGGCCGGCATCGTGTTGAGCAGCTTGTGGGTGCCGAACGCCCAGCCGGTCCAGGGCGAGCGTCTGCCTGGCGACGGTTTTCTCAAGCAATTGCTCAGCCCCGGCGTATTGGCTTTCTACGCGTGCGTGGCGCTGATGCAGATGAGCCACGGCCCGTATTACACCTTCCTGACCCTGCACCTGGAGCACCTCGGTTACAGTCGGGGCTTGATCGGTATGCTCTGGGCGCTCGGTGTGGTCGCTGAAGTGCTGATGTTTTTGGCCATGAGCAAGATCCTTGCGCGGTTTTCCGTGCGCCGGGTGCTACTGGCCAGTTTCCTGCTGGCGGCGTTGCGCTGGCTGTTGCTGGGCTCGTTCGCCGAATTTGTCACAGTGCTGCTGTTTGCCCAGGTGCTGCACGCGGCGACCTTCGGCAGCTTTCATGCGGCTGCCATCCACTTTGTGCAACGTAGTTTCGGCGCGCGCCAGCAGGGGCAGGGGCAGGCCTTGTATGCCGCCCTGGCCGGCACTGGCGGCGCATTGGGTGCGTTGTATTCCGGCTACAGCTGGAATGCCCTCGGCGCTGCATGGACCTTTAGTATTGCCAGTCTCGCAGCCTTTGCTGCGGCCGTTATCATTGCCACACGTATGCAAGAGGACAGGCCATGAGCCTTACCCGTGAACACCTCGCCCAGGAAATCATTGACGCTGGGCGTTTCCTGTATGGCCGTGGCTGGTCGCCAGCCACCAGCAGCAATTATTCGACGCGTCTGTCGCCCACTCAAGCACTGTTGACCGTCTCCGGCAAGCACAAGGGCCAGTTGGGGCCGGACGATGTACTGGCCACCGATCTGGCCGGCAACAGTCTGGAAGCGGGCAAGAAACCGTCCGCCGAAACCTTGCTGCATACGCAGCTCTATAGTTGGCGCACGGAAATCGGCGCGGTGCTGCACACCCATTCGGTGAACGCCACGGTGCTGTCGCGTCTCACGCCTGAGGACTTCATCGAGTTCGAAGACTACGAACTGCAAAAGGCCTTCAGCGGCGTCTCAACCCACGAATCCCGAGTGCGCGTGCCGATTTTCGACAACGATCAGGACATTGCACGCTTGGCCGCCAAGGTGCAGCCTTGGCTTGAAGCCCACCCTGATTGTGTCGGTTACCTCATCCGGGGTCACGGTCTCTACACCTGGGGCGCGCGCATGAGCGATGCCCTGCGGCAGATCGAGGCCTTTGAATTTTTGTTCGAGTGCGAGTTGAAAACCCGAGCGGTTTTAAACCGCCAAGCCTGAACCGTTAAGGAGTTGCCTGATGAGCAGCCTGTCCGTTTACCACGTCTCAAGCCCTGACATTCCGAACAAGGTGCTGACCCATTTCGAAGACATCGCCGCGACCCTTGCCGAGCAGGGCGTGCGTTTCGACCGCTGGCAAGCGGCGGCGAAGATCCAGCCGGGCGCGAGCCAGGAAGAAGTGATCGCCGCCTATAAGGAACAAATCGACAAGCTGATGACCGAGCGCGGTTATATCACCGTCGACGTGATCAGCCTCAACAGCGATCACCCGCAAAAAGCCGAGCTGCGTGCCAAGTTCCTCGACGAACACCGTCATGGCGAAGATGAAGTGCGATTTTTCGTTGCCGGGCGTGGCCTGTTCACCCTGCACTTGGGCGAATACGTGTACGCCGTGCTGTGTGAGAAGAACGACCTGATTTCGGTGCCGGCCGGCACGCCGCATTGGTTCGACATGGGCGAGCACCCGCACTTCGTTGCGATCCGTCTGTTCAATAACCCTGAAGGCTGGGTGGCCAATTTTACTGGCGATGACATCGCCAGCCGCTTCCCGCGCCTTGAGGACTGAGCCCATGACGATCAAGGCGATTCTTACCGACATCGAAGGCACCACCAGCGCGGTGAGTTTTGTCTTCGACGTGCTGTTTCCCTACGCCACCCGTCATCTGCCGGATTTCGTCCGCCAGCACGCTACACGTGCCGATGTCGCCGAACAACTGGATGCCGTGCGCCGCGACAGCGCCGAGCCGGACGCTGATGTCGAGCGTGTCATCGACATCCTGCTGGGCTGGATTGCCGAAGATCGCAAGGCCACGCCACTCAAGGCGTTGCAGGGCATGGTCTGGGAGCAGGGTTACCAGGCCGGGCAATTGAAAGGACACGTGTACCCGGACGCCGTTCAGGCGTTGCAGGATTGGCA
Organism: Pseudomonas sp. S2_C03; assembly: GCF_054668405.1. Taxonomy (NCBI): domain Bacteria; kingdom Pseudomonadati; phylum Pseudomonadota; class Gammaproteobacteria; order Pseudomonadales; family Pseudomonadaceae; genus Pseudomonas; species Pseudomonas sp. S2_C03. The sequence continues at coordinate 1,269,758 of NZ_CP162766.1, forward strand.
CCGCCAGCACTTTCAGTTGTACGTGTATTCATCGGGGTCGATCCAGGCGCAGAAGCTGATCTTCGGTTGTTCAGAGGCGGGAGACCTGTCCGCGCTGTTCAACGGCTACTTCGACACCACATCGGGGCCCAAGCGCGAAGCCCAGTCTTATCAGCGCATCGCTAACGCGATTGGCCTGCCCGCACATGAAATTCTGTTTCTTTCGGACATCGTGCAGGAGCTGGACGCGGCGCAAGAGGCGGGGATGAAAACCTGCGGCCTGGCGCGGGAGGGCGGTGAGCTGGCGGGGCATGTGACGGTGGAAAGTTTCGCGCATATCGAGCCTGAGGCGTTTTAACCCTCGGCCCCGACCCCCTGTAGGAGCGAGCATGCTCGCGATGGACTCCAACGAAAACGCCTGGCTGTCTGAATGCCCGCGTCGTCTGGTCGTCCATCGCGAGCAAGCTCGCTCCTACAGGTTTATGCGCCGTTGCGATCAGGCCGAATGATACGTAGGCAACGCAAACCGCTGCTGGCTTTGCAGCATGGAAATCTGTGGCAGTTCGCTGGCCTGTTCGGCCAGGTCACGGCGGATGGCGCTGATTACCCAGGACAGTTGGTCACCGGCATGCAACTGCTGGTACGAGATCGAACGCTTGAACACGCGACCCTCGCTGCTGCGCAGGGTGAGCAGGATGCCGCCGTCCGGGCGAGGCTGGGTGGTGACTTCAAAGTTGGAGAACAGGGACGAAAATTTTTCTTGGATCAGGCTCATGTCTATCAGCTCCGTTGGCTTTGAATGGCAAGCATGTCCAAGGAGTTGCAGTGATTGTGCCAGCACCGTGTTTTTATAATTTCTTTATAAATCAATGATTTAAATTTCTACCGATTTTTTGACTTCGTGCAATCTGCATGAACGGCCATCGTGCATCCTGCATTTTGCGTGATGCGCGTCTTTTGTACGGAACCAAATCGATTGTCGATGTTCGCGTAAACGGCGGTGCGGTTGGCGGATACAAAACATTGCAAAAACAGCGTGTACAGCTCAAGAACCGCTGACGTATTTTCAGGCTCAATCACCGTTGCCCGACAATAAAAAGATCGAACGGGAGCCTGCATGCGCCGCACGACGAGCGACACGATCACCTGGGGCATGATGCTCCGCAAATTGCCTTCGATCGCCAAAGCCATCCCCCGGGTGGTGAAGGGCATGAAAGCGGCGAACGTCACGGACCCGAGTCAGGCGTGTGGGCTGGCCTGGACGTTCGAGCAGGCCACCCTGCGCAACCCCGATGGTCCGGCCTTGCTGCAAGGGGAGCTCGTGCTCAGCTATCGGCAGGTCAACCAGTGGGCCAATCGCATCGCTCATCACCTGATCGCCCAGGGCATCGGCAAGGGCGATGGGGTGGCGGTGTTCATCGAGAACCGGCCTGAATTGCTGGTGACCATTCTGGCGGTGGCCAAGGTCGGTGCGATCAGTGCCTTGCTCAACACCTCGCAAACCCGTGACGCCCTGGTTCACAGCCTCAATCTGGTGGCGCCCGTGGCAATCATTGTCGGCGAAGAGTTGGTGCCAGCGTTTGAAGCGGTTCGTGAGCGGGTGACCATTGCTGCGCAACGCACCTGGTTTGTCGCCGATCAGGACACCTGGAGCCAACCGGGCATCGCGCCTGAGGGCTACATCAACCTGATGACGGCCACGCTTGACGAGCCTGATGACAACCCCATCAGCAGCCAGAAGGTTTTTTCCGACGATCCCTGTTTCTATCTCTATACCTCGGGCACGACAGGGCTGCCCAAGGCTGGCGTGTTCAAGCATGGCCGCTGGATGCGCAGTTCCGCGAGTTTCGGCCTGATCGCACTGGACATGCGTCCCGATGACATCGTTTATTGCACCTTGCCGCTGTATCACGCCACCGGGTTGTGCGTGTGCTGGGGCTCGGCCGTCAGAGGCGCATCCGGTTTCGCCATTCGCCGCAAGTTCAGCGCCAGCCAGTTCTGGAGCGATGTCCGTGCCTACCGCGCGACAACGATTGGCTACGTGGGCGAATTATGCCGCTACCTCGTCGACCAGCCACCGAGTGCCGATGACGGCCGACATCACGTAACGAAGATGATCGGCAACGGCCTGCGCCCCGGCGCGTGGGAAGCGTTCAAGACGCGCTTTGCGATCAAGCACATCTGCGAGCTGTACGCCGCCAGCGATGGCAACATCGGTTTCACCAACGTGCTCAATTTCGACAACACCGTGGGGTTTTCCCTGATGGCCTGGGAGCTGGCCGCCTACGACCACGACACCGGCGCGCCGTTGCGTGACGCCAAGGGGTTCATGCGCAAAGTGGCCAAGGGCGAGCGCGGGCTGCTCCTGGCGAGGATTGATGACAAGGCGCCGCTGGACGGCTACACCGACCCGCAGAAGACCGAGAAAGTCGTGCTCCACGATGTGTTTGAGCAGGGCGACCGCTATTTCAACACCGGTGACCTGTTGCGCAACATCGGTTTTGGCCACGCCCAATTCGTCGATCGGCTGGGTGACACCTATCGCTGGAAGGGTGAGAACGTGTCGACGACCGAGGTCGAGAACATCCTGTTGCAGCACCCGAACATTTGCGAAGCGGTGGCCTACGGTGTGGAAGTGCGCAATACCAACGGGCGCGCCGGGATGGCGGCGATCACTCCCGCCGAATCGCTGGCGACCCTGGATTTCAGCGAGCTGCTGGCCTTCACCCGCGAGCGCATGCCAGCGTATGCGGTGCCGTTGTTCCTGCGGGTGAAAGTGAAAATGGAAACCACCGGCACCTTCAAATATCAGAAGACTCGGCTCAAAGATGAAGCCTTCGATCCAGGGCGCAGCGGTGATGACCCGATCTACGCATGGCTGCCGGGCACAGACACTTATGTGCAGGTGACGCCAGCGTTACTGGCGCAGATCGACGCTGGCCAGTATCGCTATTGAGTGTCGCTATGGCGCGGCTTGAGAAAAAACAAGTGACAGGGCCCAGGCCGCTCGGGAAACTGTCGGCTTTGCGATTAACTGTGAGTGGAGTTCCCAATGTCCGATCAAGGCCGCCAGATGACACCCGAAGAAGCTGCCGAATTTGCCGAGCAGGTCTTCAACAAGGCGCGTGAGGGTGATGCCGCAATGATGGCTGCGCTGTTGAGCAAGGGCCTGCCGGCCAACCTGCGCAACCACAAGGGCGACACCTTGCTGATGTTGGCCGCGTACCATGGCCATGTAGAAACGGTGAAAGTGCTGCTCGAACACAAGGCCGATCCGGAAATCCGCAACGACAACGGCCAGAGCCCGATTGCCGGCGCCGCCTTCAAGGGTGACCTGGCGGTGGTCAAGGCGCTGGTAGACGGTGGTGCACAGGTGGAAGGTTCCTCGTTCGACGGTCGTACGGCGTTGATGATGGCAGCGATGTTCAACCGTGTGGAAATCGTCGATTACCTCATCAGCAAGGGTGCCGACCCGAAGGCCAAGGACGCCAATGGCGTGTCGGCACTGGACGCGGCGAAAACCATGGGGGCGACCGATACCACGGCGCAATTGCAGAAACTCTTGGGCTGATGTGAATCTGAGTCGATGTGCGAATCCTGTGGGAGCGAGCAAGCCCGCTCCCACAATTAATTTCGCCTACATTCGGACAGGTCAGTAAACCCAGACCTCAACCCGCCGATTCTTGATCCTTCCCTCATCGGCGCTGTTCGCCGCCACCGGCATCTCGGCGCCGAAGCCGCGTATCTCGCGAAACACCACGCCGTTTTTCACCAGTTCCCGACGCACCGCCATGGCCCGCAGTTTTGACAGCAGGTCGGCGCGGGCCGGATCGCTCTTGGCATCGCCAAACCCCACCAGCGTGACCAACCGATCGGTTTTGGCATTCTGACGCAGGTAGTCCAGTACCCGGCTCAGGTCCTGGCGGGCCTTGTTGTCCAGGCTTGCACTGCCTTCCTCAAAGCGAAAATTCACGCTCAAGCGCTGGGCGTGGCGGCTGATTGCCTGATAACCCTCGGGCATCAGCGCATTCGGCGCCACGGCCATGGCTTGCACCGTTTGGGCAATGAAACCGTTGGCGGCGACGATGGCCTGGCCTTTGGCGCTTTGGGCGAAGGACACCAGGGCTTCGGCCCACGGATTCTTGCCGTTGGGTGGCAGGTACAGGAACAGCCGACGGGACAGCGGATAATCTTCGGTGGCAATCAGGTTGTCGAGCGGCAGCATCGCCTGGGACGCGCCGTCGACAATCGCCACGGCTTTGGCCTGGCGCACGTAAGGCAGGCCGATGAAACCGATGCCCTGTGGATCGGCGCTGACCGCGTCGGACAATTGCTCGCTGGACTCGAAACGTTTGGCCGTGTTGCCCAGGGTTTTGCCACGCCCGCTCAGAACCAATTCCTTGAAGGTGTCATAGGTGCCCGACTGATCATCGCGCGCATACAGATGAATAGGCCCCCCGTGGCCGCCGAGCTCCTCCCAGGTTTTCGCTTCACCGCTGAAGATCCGGGCCAGTTGCTCGGTGTTGAGTTGAGTCAGCGAGTTTTGCGGATGAAGGATGATCGCCAGGCCATCGATGGCAATCACCTGCTCGGCACCGGGGCTCTTCAGGTCCCCGCGGGAGGCGAGGGCCAGCACTTCGCTGTCCTTGATCGGGCGAGATGAAGCGGCAAGGTCGGCGGTGGCGTTTTTCAGTGCGCTGAAGCCGGTGCTGGAACCGTGCGCGGCGATGTCCACCACGACCCGCTGCCCTTGGACGGTTTCACCCACCACCCGTAATTCATTGGCGGTGTCCGGTGTTTCGCTGTGCACCTTGAGCAGACCCTGCTCGTGCATAAGGCCCTCGACCAACGCCGGGCCCAGCGCCGCGCCGATGGTGTTGGAACCCTGGATACGCAGCACTGGGCCTTGTTGGGGTATCGGCAAGTCCGCCGCCTGCGCGGTCATGGCGCAGAGCATCCACAGGCAAAAAACGCGCAGCGACATGCCGGCACCTTGAAGAAAAGGAAAGAGCCGGGAGATTAAGTCAGTAATGTTTCGCGCAGATGACAGATGGGTTTACACGGCACCGCTTTCTGTAAGAGCGAGTTGACTCGCGATGGACTGCAGGCCACCGCTGGGAGTCAGGTAGCCCACATGTTCGGTGTGATCCCTGTAGGAGCGAGTTGACTCGCGATGGACTGCAGGACACCGCTGGGAATCAGGTAGCCTGCGTTATCGTTGACGACCATCGCGAGTGAACTCGCTCCTACAGGGATGCTGTCGGGTTCAGGCCAATTCCAGCCAGATCGGCGCATGATCGGAGGGCTTTTCCATGCCGCGCAGTTCGTAATCCACGCCGGCATCCTTCACCCGCGGCAACAAACCGTGGGAGGCCATGATCAGGTCGATGCGCAGGCCACGCTTGGGCTCGTCCTCGAAACCGCGGCTGCGGTAGTCGAACCAACTGAAGCGATCGGCCACGTCCGGGTTCAGGTGGCGGAAGCTGTCGGTCAGGCCCCAGTTTTTCAGGCGTGCCATCCACTCGCGTTCTTCCGGCAGGAAGCTGCATTTACCGGTTTTCAGCCAGCGCTTCATGTTGTCCGGGCCGATGCCGATGTCGCAGTCTTCCGGCGAAATGTTCACGTCGCCCATCACCACCAACGGCTGGTCGTTGCTGAACTGGCTTTCCAGCAACTGCTGCAGATCGTTGTAGAAACGTTGCTTGGCCGGGAACTTGGTCGGGTGGTCGCGGCTTTCTCCCTGGGGGAAGTAACCGTTCATGATGGTCACCGGCACGCCATTGGCGTCGGCGAAGGTGCCCCAGATAAAGCGGCGTTGGGCGTCTTCTTCATCGGTGGCAAACCCCTTGTGCAGGGCCAGGGGGGCCTGGCGCGACAGCAAGGCAACGCCGTAGTGACCTTTTTGCCCGTGGAAGTGCACGTGATAGCCCAACGCCTGGACTTCCTCCAGCGGGAACTGGTCGTCATGGACCTTGGTTTCCTGCAGGCCGATCACATCGGGTTGATGTTTCTCGATCAGCGCCGCCAGCTGATGGGGGCGGGCGCGGAGCCCGTTGATGTTGAAGGAGACGATCTTCATGGTCGGCAGTCCTGGCAAAAGGGCGATGCTAGCTGACCTGTGGGATTGGGGCCAGTGCGGGGTGAGGGGATTCGGTGTGTTCTGTCAGACTTGGCCAGCAGCACGGGCCTCATCGCGGGCAAGCCCGCTCCTACAAGTTGGTCTATACCTTTGTGGGAGCGGCGGTGCGACGTTTCGACTTGCTCGCGATGGCGGCATAAGCAGCGATGCAGATTACGGATTAACACGGAACTGCATCACCACCCAAACGCTCGTACAAATAGAACACAGCCACCCAAACTGTGCCGGGGAGATCTACCGCATGCCTGAAACCTCAACCGCCGATATCCACATGCTCGACAGCGGCTATTCGCGCGAAGCCCGCTCGCTGCTGTACCAGGCCTACCGACACGAGCCGACCTTCGGCTACCTGTTCGAAGCCGAACGCCCGGGTTACGAGCAACGCGTGCGCGCCACCGTGCGCGAACTGGTCAAACAGCATTTTCTCCAGGATCTGCCGGCGATAGGCCTGCTGGTCAACGACCGCTTGATCGGCATCGCCCTGATCGCGCCTCCGCAACGTAGGCTAGGCATTACCGAAAGCTGGGCCTGGCGCCTGCGCATGGTGCTCAGTACCGGGTTCCGCTGCACACGCCGTTACCTCGAATACCACGACGCGGTGATGGCCTGCGTACCAACCGACTCGGTGCACCTGCTGCCTTTGCTGGGTATTCATCCGCAGTTCCAGGGCAAGCATTTCGGGGAGCAGTTGCTGCAGGCGGTGCACAACTGGTGTGCGGTGGATGAACATTCCCAGGGGGTGGTACTCGATACCGGCAACCCTCGCTACCTGGAGTTCTACAAGCGTCAGGGGTACGAGGAAATTGGCGAAGTGGCGGTAGGCCCCATCCGCGAACATGTGTTTTTCCACGCCAATCCGCAGGTGTTGCAAACCGCCTCGGCATAAACGGTAGAACTTTCGCGCCAAGCGAGGTTCTATCACGCTCCCAAGCTCGTGTTAGCATCCGCGCCTATGAAGTTTCCAGGAAGAATCACCAGCGCCGTGCTGATGCTGTTCACCAGTTGCGCGGCACTGGCGCAAAGTGAATTGGATGTGCGGATCAAACCGTCCAACGACGAGCTGAAAGCCAATATAGAGGGCTATATCGGCAGCCTCGGTGATCGTGACGAGGAGGCGTTGCTGCGCTTCAGTCGGGGCGCCGAAGAGCAGGCGCGCAAGGCCGCCCAGGCACTGGGTTATTACCAGCCGCAGATCGAGAGCGACGTTAAGGGTGGCAAGAACCCGCGCCTGATCCTCAATATCGAACCCGGCGAGCCGATTCATTTACGCACCGTCACGGTCCGTATCGATGGCCCGGCAGCCGCACTCAAGTCCTTTAAAGTCCCCAAGAGCGCGGCGCTGAAAACCGGCGCGGTCCTCAACCATGGGCATTACGAAGACGCCAAGCGGTTGATCCAGAATCAGGCGTCGCGTTACGGCTTTTTCAGTGGCCGTTTTACCCGGCAAACACTCGCCATCGACCCGCGTGCGGGCGTCGCCGATATCGAACTCGTATACGACAGCGGCCCGCGATATGCCTTGGGCAAAGTCAGTTTCGAAGGCGACACGCCGTTCGACGAAGACCTGTTGCAACGCATGGTGCCGTTCAAGGCGGGCGCGCCCTACGACTCCGAGCTGATCGCCGAACTGAACCGCAATCTGCAATCGAGTGGCTATTTTGAAGGCGTTCGGGTCGACGCTGCGCCGACTGCCTCCAAGGAAGACGTGATACCGGTCGAAGTCAAACTCGAGACCCGCAAGCCGCGCACGATGGGACTCGGTCTCGGCTACTCGACCGACGTCGGCCCCCGGGTCAAGGCCAACTGGACCCGGCACTGGGTCAATCCCCAGGGCCACAGCTATGGCTGGGAAACCGAAGTTTCCGCGCCCCGGCAGAACGTCGGGGTGTTCTACGACATTCCACTGGATCCGCCGCTGACCGACAAACTGCGCTTCGCCGGTGGTTATCAGAATGAGGAAATTGCCGACAATGACAGCCTCAGCAAATTGCTGACGGTAGGCCCGGAGTGGCACAGCAAATTGCCCAGCGGCTGGCAACGGGTGGTGTCACTGAAGTGGCAACGCGAAGAATATCGCCTGGGGGACGATTCCGGCCTCAGTACCTTGTTGATGCCCGGTGTCAGCTACTCGTATCTGAAAAGCGACAACCGCATCGATCCGCACAACGGCTATCGCCTGGCGTTCGACACCAAGGTCGCCAAAGAAGGGCTGGGGTCCGACAACAACCTGCTGTATGGCACTGCCCTGGTCAAGGGGCTGACCACGGTCTTCGACAAGCACCGTTTCCTCGGCCGCATGCAGGTCGGCGGCAGTGCCACCAACGGCTACAAGTCGATACCGCCGTCGCTGCGCTTCTTCGCCGGTGGCGATCAGAGCGTGCGTGGTTACGACTATCAAAGCCTGTCCCCGGAAAACTCCGAAGGCGATCGCATCGGTGGCCGTTATATGGTGGCGGCCAGCGTCGAGTATCAGTATTCCATTGCCGAAAAATGGCGGGTCGCGACCTTCATCGATCAGGGCAACTCCTTTAATAAATTTGAACTGCCCAACCTCAAGACCGGGGTCGGCATCGGTGTTCGCTGGGTTTCCCCCGTGGGGCCGATTCGCCTCGACCTGGCTCATGCGATGGATGATGACGGTGGCATTCGATTGCACTTTTCCATGGGGCCCGAGCTGTGAAGCGTGGTTTGAAAATAACGTTGCTGGCGATTCTGGCGCTGTTGATGCTGGTCCTGCTGGCGTTCACCACGGTGCTGGGCACGGCGCCGGGCAGCCGCTGGGTGCTTGGGTTGGTGCCGGGTTTGTCAGTGGAGAATTTCCAGGGCCGTTTGGGCGGGCAGTGGAGCGCCGATCACCTGGTGTGGCAGCAGGACACCAGCCGGGTTGAGTTGGACCAGGTGATTTTCGCGTGGTCACCCTCGTGCCTCACACGCATGACGCTGTGCATCGAACAGTTGAAGGCCGATCAGGTCAGCCTGCAATTTCCTCCTGGCGAGGAAGACAGCGGTAATGGGCCGATCAGCTTGCCGGACCTGAAACTGCCGCTGGCCCTGGAACTGGGCGAGGTGCAAGTCGGCCGCCTGCTGTTTAACGGCAGTGAAGAACTCAAGGGCCTGCAACTGGCGGCGCACTGGACCGCGCAGGGGATTCAGATCGATGCGGTGCAGTTGCAACGGGACGACATCAGCCTGAACCTGTCCGGCCTGCTGCAACCCACCGGTAACTGGCCGCTCCGGGCCTCAGGTCAATTGCGCCTGTCGACCCCGGCCCCCTGGACGCTGGACCTGAGCGTCAACGGCGACCTGCTGAAAACCCTCAAGCTCAATGCCGACAGCAGCGGTTACCTCGATGGGCAGTTGAGCGGCGAATTGCAGCCGCTGGTGGAAAACCTGCCGGCCAGCGTGCGCATTACCGCCGACGGCTTTAAGCCCGCCGCCGACCTGCCGGATACCCTGCAACTCAATCAGTTGGTACTGACCGGCGAGGGCGACCTGAAAAACGGCTATCAGTTGCGCGGCAACGCCACGCTGCCCGCCGAGCAGGGGCCCGTCGCGCTATCGCTGCAAGGCAAGGTTGACGCGAACGGTGCGCAAATCGCCGGGCTGGACCTGACGGCCAACGACAAGCAAAGCCTCAAGCTCACGGGCGTCGTCGATTGGAGCAAAGGCCTCGACGCCACGGCAAACATCGACTGGCAGGATTTTCCCTGGCACCGCCTCTATCCGTTGATCGACGAACCGGAGGTGGCGCTGCGACAATTCAACGGCGAAGTCTCCTACACCGACGGCCAGTACCTGGGCAACTTCAAGGCGGCGCTGGATGGCCCGGCGGGGGCGTTCAACGTGAGCAGCCCATTCGCCGGCGACCTGAGCCAAATCCATCTGCAACAGATCCAGCTCCAGGCGGGTCAGGGTAAGGCCGACGGCCACCTGAACCTGCAATTTGCCGATGGCATCGCCTGGGACACCGCGCTCGACTTGTCGGCCATCAACCCCGCGTATTGGGTCGCCGAGTTGCCAGGTTTCCTGGCCGGACCCTTGCGCAGCAAAGGCGAACTGAAAAACGATAAGCTCAGCCTCAACGCCGACCTCGACCTCAAGGGAAAACTGCGCGGCCAACCGGCGATCATCCAGGCCAAGGCCGATGGCGGCGGCGAGCAATGGAACCTCAGCGCACTGCAAATCCGCCTCGGCGACAACAGCATCACTGGCAAGGGTAGCCTGCACCAGCAACTGGCTGGCCAGATCGATCTCAAATTGCCCCGTCTGGCCCAACTCTGGCCACAGCTGCGCGGGCAAATCAACGGTCGATTGGATGTCGCCGGCACCTTCAACGCGCCACAGGGCAAACTCGGGCTGCAAGGTACGCAACTGGCGTTCCAGGACAATCGCCTGCAAAGCCTGAACCTGGACGCCACCCTCGACCACGCGCAGCGCGCGAAAATCGACCTCAAGGGAAGCGGCATCCAGGTCGGTGACACCGCGCTGGGCACGCTGACAGCCAGCGGCCAGGGCGATATCAAAAAGCAGCAATTAACCCTCGAACTGCAAGGCCCGCAATTGAAACTGGCGCTGGGCTTCGACGGCGCGCTGGACAAGGGCAACTGGCGCGGACGGCTGCCCAGCGGTGATATCCAGACCGGTGGCCAGGACTGGCGGCTGCAAGGGCCGGCCAAGCTCGAACGCCTGGCTGACGGCAAAATCAACTTCGGCGCCCACTGCTGGATGTCCGGTGCGGCCAGCCTTTGCGGCGAAGACCAGCGCCTGATGCCAGAACCCAAGCTGCGTTACCACCTCAAGCAATTCCCCATCGACAGCCTGGCGCAGTGGTTACCCAGGGATTTTGCCTGGAAAGGGGTTCTCAATGCCGACGTGCAACTGGACCTGCCGGCCAGCGGCCCGAACGGCGTGATCAGCCTCGATGCCGGAGGCGGCACCCTGCGCATCAAGGAAAAGGACCAGTGGCTGGACTTCCCCTATCAGACCCTGAAGCTCACCAGCAAACTCACGCCCAAACGCATTGACAGCGAGTTGGTGTTCGTCGGCGACAAGCTTGGCGAGTTGAACGTCCAGGCCCAGATCAATCCGCTGGCGAAGAACAAACCGCTCAACGGCTCCTTCCGTCTCAATGGTCTCGACTTGTCGGTGGCGCGGCCTTTCGTGCCGATGGTCGAGAAACTCAGCGGGCGCCTCAATGGCAGCGGCAACATCGCCGGCACGCTGATGGCGCCGCTGGTCAACGGCAATCTGCTGCTCAGTGACGGTGAGGTCTCCGGTCCCGAATTGCCGATGGAACTGCAAGACTTGCGGGTGCAAGCCGTTATTGCCGGTGAAGCCCTGCAAGTGAATGGCGGATGGAAGAGCGGCAAGAGCGGGCAGGGCACCTTGACGGGCGACATCGCCTGGGGCCAGGCGCTGGTGGTGGACCTGGCGCTCAAGGGCACGCAGTTGCCGGTGACGGTCGAGCCCTACGCCAAGGTTGAAGTCGAACCGGACCTGAAAATCTCCATGAAGGGCGATGAGTTGGCAGTCGCTGGCAAGGTGCGAGTGCCCCGAGGCGCAATCACCGTGCGCGAGTTGCCGCCATCGACGGTCAAGCTCTCGGACGACGCAGTGATCATCGGCCAGCAGACTGAAGAGGGCAAACCACCGGTTGCCATGAAGATGGACATCGATGTGCAGGTCGGCGACGACAAGCTGAGCTTTGCCGGATTTGGCCTGACCGCCAATGTGCAAGGCCACGTGCACATCGGCGACAACCTCGACACCCGTGGCGAGCTGTGGCTCAACGACGGACGTTACCGCGCCTATGGCCAGCGCCTGAGCGTGCGTCGGGCACGCCTGTTGTTTGCGGGGCCGATTGATCAGCCTTACCTGGATATCGAAGCGATTCGCCAGACTGACGACGTGATCGCCGGCATTCGCTTGAGCGGCAGCGCCGAACAGCCGACCACGCAGATTTTCTCCGAACCGGCGATGAGCCAGGAACAGGCCTTGTCTTACCTCGTGCTGGGGCGTCCGCTGAGCACCACCGGCGAAGACAACAACATGCTTGCGCAAGCCGCCCTGGGCCTGGGATTGATGGGCAGCTCCGGGGTCACCGGCAAGTTGGCCAGCGACCTGGGTATCGACGATTTCCAGCTCGACACCGAAGGCAGCGGCAATACCACCAGCGTGGTCGCGAGCGGCAACCTCTCGGAAAAACTCAGCCTGCGTTATGGCGTGGGCGTGTTCGAACCGGCCAACACCATTGCCCTGCGCTACAAGCTGAGCAAGAAGGTCTATCTGGAAGCGGCGGGTGGCGTGGCCAGTTCCCTGGACATCTTCTATAAACGGGATTTCTAGCGGCTACTTTCTGTAGGCGCGGCAACCCTCGCGAAGGATCGCCAGGGAGGACGTGGGTTGCCCTGGATACCCGCGGTGTCTGGGCGAGTATCGCGAGCATGCTCGCTCCTACAGGGGGTTTGCATCACCTCCTGTCAATTAAATAAAAAGCTAGCTAACTAATGCTTGGACATTTGCTGCCTAAGCAGTAATATCTCGTCACACATTCACTGCCTAGGCAGCTAATTGGTGATCAGATGACTCATTTCACCCCGGACAATTTTCATAACTGCCACCTCGGTCTCTTGCTCGGACGCGCCGCGTTGCTCAAGGACCGGATCATCGACACACACATGGAACCCCACGGCATCACGGCCGCGCAGTTCAAGGTGTTGATCATCATGGCTCAGTTCGGTGTCGACACTCCGGCCGAGTTGTGCCGCCACCTGTCGCTCGACAGTGGTTCGATGACGCGCATGCTCGATCGCCTGGAGCAGAAAGGTTTCCTCGCCCGCCAACGCAGCGAAGCCGATCGACGTCAGGTCCAGCTTGTGTTGACCGAAGACGGTCAGTCACTCGCTGGCCGCCTGCCGCAGATTGGCGCCCAGGCAATGAATGAGCTGGCGGGTGCGATCACGCCGCAAGAGCTGGTTACCCTGGAACAGATTCTGAAGAAAATCCTGGTGGCAGCCGGTGACTCGATCACGTTGCTGCGGGTAGGTGATAAATGAACGGCCAAACCATGCGGACCGGCCTGAGCCTGGTGCTGGCGGCCATGGTGCTGGCCGGGTGTGCCAGCTACAGCGGCCTGACGACCGAAGGCACAAGCCTGGATGCAAAAAAACTGCAGGCCGGTCAGTCACTCAGCGGCGTGACCCTTTCGCCCGCAGCCTGGCCGAAAAGTGATTGGTGGAAAAGCCTCGGCGACCCGCAACTCGACGGCCTGATCCGCGAGGCATTGCAGGACAGCCCCGACATGCAGATCGCCGACGCCCGGGCTCATCAGGCCAGCGCTGCTGCGTATGCCGCCGACGCCGCGCGCATGCCGACCCTCGATGCCAGCGCCGGTGTCAGCCGGTCGCGCCTGGCCCGTGATCAGGACCCAGCGGGGCAGGGCGGCGCCTATTCGACCGTGCGTAATGTGGGTGTCAGTTTCAATTACAACTTCGATCTCTGGGGAGGGCAGCGTGCTGCCTGGGAAGCTGCGCTGGGTCAGGCCCGCGCAGCCGAAGTCGATCAGCAGGCCGCGCAACTGACCCTGGCAGCCGATGTCGCCCGGGCCTACAGCGATCTGGGCCAAGCGCACATCGTGCATGACCTGGCGAGCGAAGACCTCAAGCGCACCCGGCAAATGCTCGACCTGAGCCAGCGCCGCTTGAGTGCCGGCATCGACAGCCAATACCAGTTCCAGCAGACCGAAAGCCTTGAAGCCTCTTCCCAGGCGAGTCTGATCGATGCGGAGAAACGCCTGCAAAGCGCAAAAATTGCGCTGGCGGTGTTGCTGGGCAAAGGCCCGGATCGCGCCAACAACATCGTGCGGCCACAGATTCTCAAGCCGGGTGCGGTTGCCTTGCCGTCGGTATTGCCGGCCGAGTTGCTCGGGCGTCGGCCGGACCTGGTGGCGGCGCGCTGGCGGGTCGAGGCGGCGAGCAAGAACATCGATGCGAGCAAGACGCGCTTTTATCCCAATTTGAACCTCAGCGCCGCCGCCGGTGCCGAATCCTTGTTGGGTGATGCAATGTTCGGTTCCGCCAGTCGTTTCTTCAACATCGCCCCGACGATCTCGGTGCCGATTTTCGATGGCGGTCGCCTTCGGGCCGACCTTGATTCGCGGGATGCCGATTACGACCTCGCGGTGGCGCAGTACAACAAAAGCCTGGTGAAAGCGCTCGGTGATATCAGCGACACCATCAATCAGTTGCGCGATATCGGCCGGCAGATCGGAACCCAGGAGCATGCCACCGACATTGCCCAGGATTCTTACGACACCGTCGTCCAGCGTTACGGTTCTGGCATCGGCAACTACCTGGACGTGCTCAGCATCGAGCAGCAATTGCTCCAGGCCCAGCGTCAGCTGGCCAACCTGAATGCCGAACAGATCGACCTGTCGATCCAATTGATGCAGGCGCTGGGCGGCGGTTTTCAGGGCGAGAACCTGGCGGCGGTGAAACCCGCCGATGCAGCCGACACACAAACAGCCACGCAGACCCACTAATTCAAGGTAATTGTCATGGCCACTGCCAATACTCAAACCCCCGACGCCCCAGACAACGGCAACCCGCGCAAACGCAAGGTCATGCTGTTGGTGCTGGCCGTGGTGGTGATCCTCGCCGGTGTCGGCGTCTGGGGTTATCACGAATTTTATGGCCGCTGGACCGAAAGCACCGACGACGCCTATGTGAACGGCAACGTGGTGGAAATCACACCGTTGGTCACCGGCACCGTGGTCAGCATCGGCGCGGATGATGGCGATCTGGTCCACGAAGGCCAGGTGCTGGTCAATTTCGACCCTAACGACGCGCAAGTCGGCCTGCAAAGCGCCCAGGCCAAGCTGGCTCGCACCGTGCGTCAGGTACGCGGCCTGTACAGCAATGTCGACGGCATGAAGGCCCAGGTCAACGCCCAGCAGGCGGAAGTGCAGAAGGCCCAGGACAACTACACCCGACGCAAGAATCTCGCGGCGGGTGGGGCAATTTCCCAGGAAGAGCTGTCCCATGCCCGCGACGACCTGACCTCGGCGCAAAACGCCCTGGCCAATGCCAAACAGCAATTGAAAACCACCAGTGCTCTGGTCGATGACACCGTCGTGTCGTCGCACCCGGATGTGATGGAAGCCGCCGCACAACTGCGTCAGGCCTATCTCACCAATGCGCGCAGCACCTTGATCGCGCCGGTCACCGGTTACGTAGCCAAGCGATCGGTACAACTGGGGCAGCGCGTACAGCCGGGCACCGCGCTGATGGCGGTGATCCCGCTGGATCAGCTGTGGATCGACGCCAACTTCAAGGAAACCCAGCTGCGTGACATGCGCATCGGGCAGCCCGTGGACATCGAGGCCGACCTGTATGGCAGTGACGTGAAGTACAGCGGCACCATCGACAGCCTTGGCGCTGGCACCGGTAGCGCGTTTGCCCTGCTGCCGGCGCAGAACGCCACCGGTAACTGGATCAAGATCGTCCAGCGGGTGCCGGTGCGGATTCACATCAATGCGCAAGAGCTGGCCAAGCACCCGTTGCGCGTGGGCCTGTCGACCCAGGTCGATGTCAACCTGCGAGACCAGAGCGGCCCGGTCCTGGCGCAACAGCCGCCACAAAAGGCGTCGTTCAGCACCACGGTCTACGACCGCCAGTTGGCCGAGGCGGACGCGATGATTACCCAGTTGATCCACGACAACAGCGCCGCCGCGAGCAAAACCGCGCAGCGCTGACCCCACAGGGAGGCGCGGCTGCGCTCCTCCTCATGTTTGCATAGGACTCGCGATGAGCAATAACGCGTCTTTCACGCCGCCCAGTCTGCTGCTCAGCACCATTGGCCTGTCGCTGGCGACCTTCATGCAAGTGCTCGACACCACCATCGCCAACGTGGCGTTGCCAACCATTTCCGGCAACCTTGGCGTGAGTTCGGAGCAGGGCACCTGGGTGATCACCTCGTTTGCCGTGAGCAACGCGATTGCCTTGCCGCTGACCGGGTGGCTGAGCCGGCGCTTTGGCGAGGTTAAGCTGTTTCTGTGGGCGACCATTCTGTTTGTGCTGGCGTCGTTCCTGTGCGGTATTTCCACCTCGATGCCCGAACTGATCGGCTTTCGGGTGTTGCAAGGCCTGGTGGCCGGGCCCTTGTACCCGATGACCCAGACGCTGCTGATCGCGGTCTATCCGCCGGCCAGGCGCGGTATGGCCCTGGCGTTGCTGGCGATGGTCACGGTGGTTGCACCGATTGCCGGGCCGATCCTCGGGGGCTGGATCACCGACAGCTACAGTTGGCCGTGGATTTTCTTCATCAACGTGCCCATCGGGATGTTCGCGGTGATGGTGGTGCGTCAGCAGCTCAAGGCTCGTCCGGTGGAAACCAGCCGCCAGCCGATGGATTACGTCGGCTTGATCTCGCTGATCATCGGCGTAGGCGCGTTGCAGGTGATACTCGACAAGGGCAACGACCTGGACTGGTTCGAATCGAACTTCATCCTGATCGGCGCCGCCATTTCGGTGATCGCCCTGGCAGTCTTCGTGATCTGGGAAATGACCGACGAGCACCCGGTGGTCAATCTGCGTCTGTTCGCCTACCGCAACTTCCGCATCGGCACCCTGGTACTGGTGCTTGGGTATGCCGGGTTCTTCGGCATCAACCTGATCCTGCCGCAATGGTTGCAGACGCAGATGGGCTACACGGCGACCTGGGCCGGGCTTGCGGTGGCGCCCATCGGCATTCTGCCGGTGCTGATGTCACCGTTTGTCGGCAAGTACGCACACAAATTCGACCTGCGATTGCTGGCCGGGCTGGCGTTCCTGGCGATTGGCCTGAGCTGCTTCATGCGTGCCGGCTTCACGAACGAAGTGGACTTCCAGCACATCGCCCTGGTGCAGTTGTTCATGGGCATCGGCGTGGCGCTGTTTTTCATGCCGACCCTGAGCATCCTGATGTCCGACCTGCCACCGAGCCAGATCGCCGATGGCGCGGGCCTGGCGACGTTCCTGCGTACGTTGGGCGGCAGTTTCGCTGCGTCGCTGACCACCTGGATCTGGATTCGCCGCGCCGACCAGCACCATGCGTACCTGAGCGAAAGCATCACCACTTACGACCCGGCCACCCGAGATGCGTTGCAGAATCTTGGCGGAGCGGGCAGCCCGGCGTACGCGCAGCTCGATCATGTGCTGGGCAGCCAGGCGTACATGCTGTCCACGGTGGATTACTTCACGCTGCTGGGTTGGGCGTTCATGGCGTTGATCGTGATTGTCTGGCTGGCAAAACCGCCGTTCGCGGCGAAGGCGGGGCCTGCGGCGTCCGGTCATTAAGCCAACACACACGCCCCCTGTAGGAGCGAGCAAGCTCGCTCCTACAGGGGGGCATTAGGCCGTAGGCGCAGCCAACGCCGGCGGCGGGGCGAAGTCGAACGGCGCCAGGGCGTAGCCGCCTTCGTCCACCTGCAACGCCCAGCCCTGGCGATCCCAATCGCCCAGCACGATGCGCCGGGCGGCCTGGTCGCCCAATTGCAGTTTGTGGATGGCGGGGCGGTGGGTGTGGCCGTGGACCAGGGTTTTCACCCCGTATTGCTGCATGATTCGCGGAATTTCTTCCGGGGTCACATCCACAATGGCATTGGCCTTCATCCGCGTCTGCGCCCGGCTTTCGCTGCGCAGCTTGCGCGCCAGTTTGTGTCGGGTGCGCAGGGGCAGGTGGCGCAGGATGAAGAGGGTGATGGGGTTACGCAGGTACCGACGCAGCTTCATGTAGGCTTCGTCGCGGGTGCACAGGCTGTCGCCGTGCATCAACAGCACCGGTTCATCAAGGAACTGCACGACACTCGGATCTTTCAGCAAGGTGCAGCCAGCCTGTTTGCAGAAGGCCTGGCCGAGCATGAAGTCGCGATTGCCATGCATGAGGAAAATGGCCGTGCCGCTGTCGCTGAGATCGCGCAGAGCCTGGCAGATGGAGCGTTGGAAGGGCGTCATGGCGTCATCGCCAATCCAGGCCTCGAAAAAGTCACCGAGGATGTATAACGCACTCGCCGAACGGGCGCGTCCGGCGAGCAAATCCAGAAACGCCCGGGTAATGTCCGGGCGCTCCTCTTCCAGATGCAAGTCTGAAATCAGCAATATCACTCAATGATCTCGGCTTTCTCGATGATCACATCGTCTGCAGGCACGTCCTGGTGGCCGGCCTTCATGGTGGTGGAAACGCCTTTGATCTTGTCGACAACGTCGGTGCCTGCGGTCACTTTACCGAACACGGCGTAGCCCCAGCCCTGCACGTTCTTGCCGCTGTGGTTCAGGAAGCTGTTGTCGGCAACGTTGATGAAGAACTGCGCCGACGCCGAATGCGGCTCCATGGTACGGGCCATGGCGACGGTGTACTTGTCGTTGGAAAGGCCGTTGTCGGCTTCGTTCTGGATGCTTGGGCGCTTGTCTTTCTTTTCTTTCATGCCCGGTTCGAAACCGCCGCCCTGGATCATGAAGTTACCGATGACACGGTGGAAAACGGTGTTTTCGTAGTGACCGGCTTTGACGTATTCAACGAAGTTGGCCACGGTGATCGGGGCTTTCTCGGCGTTCAATTCCAGAACGATGTCGCCAAAGTTGGTCGTCAGTTTGACTTGGGTCATGATCGGTACTCTTTCTAGGGAATTCATGGGCATTGGAACATTTTGCTCCGCTACCGGTTCAGCCTTGTCGGCCAAGGTGCGCAGTTTAGCGTGACAGGCGCGAATTTCGAGGCAGTTTTTTCTTTTATGCCCGATTAAATACGACGGTTTGCCGAGTGCGCTCTGTCAGGTACTTGACGGCATCGGCTATGATAGCGGCTTTGTTTTGTCTGGCTGTCTTCCGGCCGCGCACTTGTATGTTCAAGGATCCTATGAGCAAGCCCACTGTCGACCCTACCTCGAATTCCAAGACCGGCCCTGCCGTGCCGGTCAATTTCCTGCGCCCGATCATCCAGGCGGACCTGGACTCGGGTAAGCACACGCAGATCGTCACTCGTTTCCCGCCCGAGCCCAACGGCTACCTGCACATCGGTCACGCCAAGTCGATCTGTGTGAACTTCGGCCTGGCCCAGGAATTCGGCGGCGTCACTCACTTGCGTTTCGACGACACCAACCCGGCCAAGGAAGACCAGGAATACATCGACGCGATCGAAAGCGACGTCAAATGGCTTGGCTTCGAATGGTCCGGCGAAGTGCGCTACGCCTCGCAGTATTTCGACCAATTGCACGACTGGGCCGTGGAACTGATCAAGGCCGGCAAGGCCTATGTGGACGACCTGAGCCCCGAGCAAGCCAAGGAATACCGTGGCACCCTGACCGAGCCGGGCCGCAACAGCCCGTTCCGTGACCGTTCCGTGGAAGAGAACCTCGACTGGTTCGCCCGCATGCGCGCCGGCGAGTTCCCGGACGGCGCTCGCGTGCTGCGCGCCAAGATCGACATGGCCTCGCCGAACATGAACCTGCGCGACCCGATCATGTACCGCATCCGTCATGCCCATCACCACCAGACCGGCGACAAGTGGTGCATCTACCCCAACTATGACTTCACCCACGGTCAGTCGGATGCCATTGAAGGCATCACCCACTCGATCTGCACCCTGGAGTTCGAAAGCCATCGCCCGCTGTACGAATGGTTCCTGGACAACCTGCCGGTGCCGGCCAACCCGCGGCAGTACGAATTCAGCCGCCTGAACCTGAACTACACCATCACCAGCAAGCGCAAGCTCAAGCAACTGGTCGATGAGAAACACGTCAACGGCTGGGACGATCCGCGCATGTCCACCTTGTCGGGTTTCCGTCGTCGTGGCTACACGCCGGCTTCGATCCGCAACTTCTGCGACATGGTCGGCACTAACCGTTCCGACGGCGTGGTCGACTTCGGCATGCTCGAATTCAGTATCCGCCAGGACCTGGACGCGAACGCACCTCGCGCGATGTGCGTGCTGCGCCCGTTGAAAGTCGTGATCACCAATTATCCGCAAGACAAGGTCGACAACCTCGAACTGCCGCGTCATCCGCAGAAAGAAGAACTCGGCGTGCGCAAGCTGCCGTTCGCCCGTGAAATCTACATCGACCGCGATGACTTCATGGAAGAGCCGCCGAAGGGCTACAAGCGCCTGGAACCGAACGGCGAAGTGCGCCTGCGTGGCAGCTACGTGATCCGTGCCGACGAAGCGATCAAGGACGCCGATGGCAACATCGTCGAACTGCGTTGCTCCTATGATCCGGACACCCTGGGCAAGAACCCTGAAGGCCGCAAGGTCAAGGGCGTGATCCACTGGGTGCCGGCGGCGGCCAGCATCGAGTGCGAAGTGCGTCTGTACGATCGACTGTTCCGCTCCCCGAACCCTGAGAAGGCCGAGGACAGCGCCAGTTTCCTGGACAACATCAACCCTGACTCCCTCCAGGTGCTGACCGGTTGTCGTGCCGAACCCTCGCTGGGCGACGCACAACCGGAAGACCGTTTCCAGTTCGAGCGCGAAGGTTACTTCTGCGCAGATATCAAGGACTCGAAACCGGGCGCTCCGGTGTTCAACCGTACCGTGACCTTGCGTGATTCGTGGGGCCAGTGATTCAAGGAAACCTGGACGTGCTGACGATCTACAACACGCTCACCAAGAGCAAAGAAGTCTTTAAACCGCTGGATGGCAACAAGGTGCGCATGTACGTGTGCGGGATGACCGTGTACGACTACTGCCACCTGGGCCACGGCCGCAGCATGGTCGCGTTCGACCTGGTGACCCGCTGGTTGCGGTTCAGCGGCTACGACCTGACTTATGTGCGCAACATCACCGACATTGACGACAAGATCATCAATCGAGCCAACGAGAACGGCGAGTCGTTCGAAGCGTTGACCGAGCGAATGATCGCGGCGATGCACGAAGACGAAGCGCGCCTGAACATCCGCAAGCCGGACATGGAGCCACGCGCCACCGGGCATATCCCCGGCATGCAGGCGATGATCCAGACCCTGATCGACAAGGGTTATGCCTACGCGCCTGGCAATGGTGACGTGTACTACCGCGTCGCCAAGTTCATGGGCTACGGCAAGCTCTCGCGCAAGAAGATCGAAGACCTGCGCATCGGCGCGCGGATCGAAGTCGACGAGTCCAAACAGGACCCGCTGGACTTCGTGCTGTGGAAAGGCGCCAAGCCGGGTGAGCCAAGCTGGCCATCGCCGTGGGGTGACGGGCGTCCGGGCTGGCACATCGAGTGCTCGGTGATGTCGACCTGCTGCCTGGGCGAGACCTTCGACATTCATGGCGGCGGCAGCGACCTGGAGTTCCCGCACCACGAGAATGAAATCGCCCAGAGCGAAGCGGCTACCGGCAAGACCTACGCCAACGCGTGGATGCATTGCGGCATGATCCGCATCAATGGCGAGAAGATGTCCAAGTCCTTGAACAACTTCTTCACCATTCGCGACGTGCTGGAAAAGTACCACCCGGAAGTCGTGCGTTACCTGCTGGTGTCGAGCCACTACCGCAGCGCGATCAACTATTCGGAAGACAACCTCAAGGACGCCAAGGGCGCACTCGAGCGTTTCTATCATGCGTTGAAAGGCCTGCCGAAAGTCGCTCCAGCCGGTGGCGAGGCGTTTGTCGAGCGCTTCACCCAGGTGATGAACGACGACTTCGGCACGCCGGAAGCCTGCGCGGTGCTGTTTGAGATGGTGCGTGAGATCAACCGTCTGCGCGAGAGCGATCTTGACGCGGCGGCCGGTCTGGCGGCGCGTTTGAAGCAACTGGCCGATGTGCTGGGTGTGTTGCAGCTCGAGGCCGAAGACTTCCTGCAAGCCGGCGCCGAAGGGCGGGTGGACGCGGCGCAGGTTGATGCCCTGATTGCGGCGCGTCTGGCGGCGCGTGCGGCCAAGGACTGGGCCGAATCTGACCGCATCCGTGACCAGCTCACCGCCATGGGCGTAGTGCTGGAAGACGGCAAGGGCGGCACGACCTGGCGTTTGGCTGATTGATTGGCTGAACCGCTGAAAACAGAAACCCGCCTTGTGCGGGTTTTTGTTTGGGTGCAGGGTTTGGATATTGCGGTGGTCTGGCCGGCCTCATCGTCGGAACGCCGCCCGGAGCAGGCCCGCTCCCACAGTGTTTCGGAGTGAAATCAGATTCTGAGTTCGGCTCAAGGCCCTGTGGGAGCGGGCTTGCCCGCGATTCGATTTCAAATCCACCGCGGTCACTCAGTCTGCCGCAACCTTTTGTACAAGGTATTGCGACTAACCCCCAACCGCCGCGCCAGGTGGGAAATATTCCCCCCCACCGCCTGCAACTGCCGATTCAAGTCTTCGGCATCATCCAGGTCCACCGCCAGCGGCTCGGGCGTCTCCATTGGCTCCATCTCCAGGTCGACAAAAAAGTCATCCGGCAAATGCTCCGGCCGCACCGGTTGTTCCTCGGCCATGGCCAATGCCACCTGAATCACGCTGCTGACCTGGCGCAAGTTACCCGGCCACGGATGACGGCTGAACAGCTCCATCACCTCCCGACTCAAGCCCGCCCATTGCGACGGTTCGCGATGCTGCTCCCACAAGCGTTTGAACAGAGCCTGCTTGTCGCTACGCTCGCGCAGGGGCGGCAGCTCAAGGGTCAGGCCGCCGATGCGGTAATAAAGGTCTTCGCGAAAACGGCCCAGTTGCACTTGTTCACGCAGCGAGCGGTTGGTGGCCGAGATAATGCGGATGTCCACCGGGAACAGTTCGCTGCTGCCCACCGGTTGTACGCAACGCTCCTGTAGCACACGCAACAGGCGAGCCTGGGTGGGAAGCGGCATGTCGCCAATCTCATCCAGGAACAGCGTGCCCTTGTCGGCCTTGCGAATCAGCCCGATGCTGCCTTTTTGATTGGCGCCGGTGAACGCCCCTTTCTCATAGCCAAACAGCTCGGACTCCACCAGCTCGGCGGGGATTGCCGCACAGTTGACGGCAATGAACGGCTGTTTGCTACGTGAGCTGGCCTGATGCAGGGCCTTGACGAACACCTCCTTGCCGACCCCGGTTTCGCCATGGATCAACAACGGAATGTCTTTTTCCAGCAGGCGCTCGGCTTGGCGCACGGCTTTTTCCACACGGCTGTCGCCGAAGTGCAGGGTATTGAGGCTGATGGTGGCGACAGAGGGCTCGGCGCGCTTGGGTTCGGCAAACAGTCGTGGCTGGATCGGTGCCTGTTTCGGTCGGCGCAACACACATTGGAAGCGGTTGCGCCCTGCGGCTTGCAGGGCAAAGGGCAGGCCTTCGGGCTGGTTCAGCAGCTCCATCAACGACACCTTGAACAGGCTCTCCACACTGACCCGCGACAGGCTGATACCCAACAGGTTGTCTGCGCGGCGATTGGCTGAAAGCACCTGGCCGCTTTCATCGAAAATCAGTAATCCGGCCCATTGGCTGTCGAGGTTGTTCAGCCCGGTGTTGAACGTCAGTTGAAAGTGCTGGCCATGGAACAGGTTGAGGATCAGCCGGTTCTCCACGGTCTGGCTCATCATCTTGACCATGCCCAGGGTGTGCGACGGCGGTAGATAACTGTCGCTGGACACGTCGAGCACCGCGATCACCTTGCGCTCGGCATCGAAAATCGGCGCGGCGGAACCGGTCATGAAGCGGTTGGCCTTGAGGAAATGCTCATCGTGTTCGATGTGCACCGCCTGCTCACACGCCAGCGCGGTGCCGATGGCATTGGTGCCGCTGCAACGCTCCATCCAGCTGGCGCCGGCACTGAACCCGCGCGCCAGGCCCGGGTCGACAAAGCGCTGGGTGCCCCATGACGTCAGCACCTGACCCTGGTTGTCGGCGAGCATGATCAGGCAGTTGGAATTGCTGAGGATGTTTTCGTAGTAGGGCAGGACTTCCTGGTGAGTCGTCTGCACCAGTGAATGCTGACTTTCCAGCAACTGCGCGATGCGGTCCGCGGGCAGTTGATCGAACGCCGGCGAACTCTGGTGGTTGAGGCCGAACGCACGGCAGCGCGACCATGAGTCCGCAATGATGGCGTCGTGGGAGAGCGGCGAGGCGGGTGCGGCCATGGCAGTCGATCTCTAGGGTATTTTTATTGTTTTTATTAGGTAAATCCCGAATCCCCTGTAGGAGCGAGCTTGTCGAGGCGTCGAACCGTCGCGATGGTAGCCCAGTCACCGCGGGGCACCAGCAAGCCAGCGTTATCGTTGACGACCATCGCGACGGTTCGACGCCTCGACAAGCTCGCTCCTACAGGGATAGTCATTGTTCCATTGGGCGTAGAGTGTTGTTCAGTATTGTTCATTGTCAATCGCTGAACTGTTCAATTGTTCAGCCAGAGTTGTTCATTTCTGTTCAGCAACGAAAACCAACATTCGTGCTTTTCGAAAATTCCCAATTGAGATCAACCACTTGCATTTTCTGGCACGAAAGTCGCTCTACTGCTCCGGTCGCTTGACTCCAATAATAAAAAGGCCGAGCCATGTCACTCACCCTGGAACACGTCAGCCGCACCGTTGAGGGCCAGACCTGGATCGACGATGCGTGCCTCTGTTTTGAACCCGGATCTTTCAACGTTTTGCTTGGCCGTACGCTGTCGGGCAAAACCAGTCTAATGCGCCTGATGGCGGGCCTCGACAAGCCCGACAGCGGGCGCGTCCTGATGAACGGCGTCGACGTCACCCAGCGCCCGGTGCGGCTGCGCAATGTTTCGATGGTCTATCAGCAGTTCATCAACTACCCAACGATGACCGTGTTCGAAAACATTGCCTCGCCCCTGCGCCAGGCCGGTGTGTCCAACGAGCTGATACAGGACAAGGTTCTGGAAACCGCAAAGATGCTACGCATCGACAAGTTCCTGAAGCGTTATCCGCTGGAACTCTCCGGCGGTCAGCAACAGCGCACGGCAATGGCCCGGGCGCTGGTCAAGGATGCCGAGCTGATTCTGTTCGATGAACCGCTGGTCAACCTCGACTACAAGCTGCGCGAAGAGCTGCGCCAGGAAATGCGCGAACTGTTCAAGGCACGGCACACCATTGCGATCTACGCCACCACCGAGCCCAACGAAGCGTTGGCGTTGGGCGGCACCACGACCATTCTCCATGAAGGCCGGGTCATCCAGAGTGGAAAGGCGGCCGAGGTCTACCACCAGCCACAGACCGTACTGGCCGCCGAACTGTTTTCCGAGCCGCCGATCAACCTGATGCCGGGCCGGATCGCCGGCAACGAGGTCAGCTTCGCCAACTTTGTGCACTTCCCCCTGAATGTGGATCTGCGTCCGGTAGGCGAGGGCGAGTTCCGGTTCGGTGTGCGCCCCAGCCACATCTCGCTGGTACCCAGCAACGATGACGACCTCGAGCTGGCAGTGACCGTCGAAGTCGCCGAGATCAGCGGCTCGGAAACCTTTTTGCACGTACGCAACGAGCATTTCCTGCTGGTGCTGCACCTGCCGGGTGTTCACGAGTACGACGTCGATGCGCCGATTCGCATCTACATTCCCACCCATAAACTGTTTGTGTTCGATGCGCAGGGGCGATTGGTCCAGGCGCCCAGTCGCCGCATCGCGAGGGTTGCCTGATGGCCGAAATCCGTTTGCAGAACCTCGCCCACAGCTACACCGACACGCCCAGTGGCCCGGAGGATTACGCCATACGCCAGATGGACCACATCTGGGAGCAGGGCGGTGCGTTTGCCTTGCTCGGGCCTTCGGGGTGTGGCAAGTCGACGTTGCTCAATATCATTTCCGGGTTGCTCAGCCCGTCCCAGGGGCATGTGTTGTTTGACGGCAAGGCGGTCAATGACCTGACCCCGGAGAAGCGCAACATCGCCCAGGTGTTCCAGTTCCCCGTGGTCTACGACACCATGACGGTGTTCGACAACCTGGCGTTCCCGTTGCGTAACCAGGGCATGGCCGAAGCGAAAATCCACAGCAAGGTGCAGGAAATCGCCGAGGTCCTCGACCTGCAGAACCTGCTGAACAAAAAGGCGCGCAACCTCACCGCCGACGAAAAACAGAAAGTCTCCATGGGCCGCGGCCTGGTGCGCGACGACGTGTCGGCGATCCTGTTCGACGAACCGCTCACGGTGATCGACCCGCACCTGAAATGGAAACTGCGGCGCAAGCTCAAGCAGATCCACGAGCAGTTCAACATCACCATGGTCTACGTCACCCACGATCAACTGGAGGCCTCGACTTTCGCCGACAAGATCGCGGTGATGTACGGCGGCCAGATCGTGCAGTTCGGCACGCCTCGCGAGTTGTTCGAGCGCCCCAGCCACACGTTTGTCGGCTATTTCATTGGCAGCCCCGGCATGAATTTGATCGACGTGCAGCCACAAGCAGGCGGCGTCGGGTTTGCTTCGACCCATCTGCCGTTGTCCGAGGCCATGTGCAAGCGCATTGCCGAGTCAACCTGGCAAACCCTGAAGGTCGGCATTCGGCCGGAGTTCGTCCATGTGTGGGACGAGCCCTTTGACGATGCGCTGAGGGCAAGGGTCGTTCACGTCGAAGACCTTGGTACCTACAAGATCATGACCCTGGAGCTCGATGGCCAGCCGCTGAAGGTGCGCCTGGCCGAAGACAAACCGGTGCCGGAGGGTATGGCGTACATCAGTTTCCCGGCGCAATGGCTGATGGTCTACGCCGACGAATTCCTGCTGGAGCCACACGCGATCGGGGAGGTGCAGCCATGAACAAAGTGCAGAACAACAAGGCCTGGTGGCTGGTGTTGCCGGTGTTTCTGCTGGTGGCGTTCAGTGCGGTGATCCCGATGATGACCGTGGTCAACTACTCGGTGCAGGACATTTTCGACCAGTCCAGCCGCTTTTTTGTCGGCGCCGACTGGTACAAGCAGGTGCTGCTCGATACACGCCTGCACGACTCGCTGTTGCGTCAGTTCATCTATTCGGCCTGCGTGCTGCTGATCGAGATTCCGCTGGGAATCGCCATCGCTCTGACCATGCCGACCAAGGGGCGCTGGTCGTCGGTGGTGCTGATTGTCCTGGCAATCCCGCTGCTGATTCCGTGGAACGTGGTCGGCACCATCTGGCAGATTTTCGGCCGTGCCGACATCGGCCTGCTGGGTTGGACGCTCAACGCCATGGGCATCAGCTATAACTATGCGGCAAACACCATGGACGCGTGGGTGACGGTGCTGGTGATGGATGTGTGGCACTGGACCTCGCTGGTGGCGCTGTTGTGTTTCTCCGGGCTGCGCGCCATTCCGGACGTGTACTACCAGGCGGCACGGATCGACCGGGCGTCGGCCTGGGCGGTGTTCAGGCACATCCAATTACCCAAGCTCAAAAGCGTGCTGCTGATCGCGGTGATGCTTCGCTTCATGGACAGCTTCATGATCTACACCGAACCGTTCGTGCTCACGGGGGGCGGGCCGGGCAATGCCACGACCTTTCTCAGCCAGACCCTGACACAAATGGCCATCGGTCAATTTGACCTGGGGCCTGCGGCGGCGTTCTCGCTGGTGTATTTCCTGATCATCCTCTTGGTGTCCTGGCTGTTCTACACGGCCATGACGCACGCTGACGCCAACCGTTGAGGCCTGCGAAATGAGCAAGAGAAAGCTGATTCCATTGCTGCTGTACATCCTGTTCCTGCTGGTACCGATCTACTGGCTGCTGAACATGTCGTTCAAGAGCAATACCGAAATCCTCGGCGGCCTGACACTGTTTCCCCAGGACTTCACCCTGCACAACTACAAGGTGATCTTTACCGATCCTGCCTGGTACACCGGTTACCTCAACTCCTTGTATTACGTCAGCCTGAATACGGTGATCTCCCTGAGCGTGGCATTGCCGGCGGCGTACGCGTTTTCTCGGTATCGCTTCCTGGGTGACAAGCACCTGTTCTTCTGGCTGCTGACCAACCGCATGGCGCCGCCGGCGGTGTTTCTGTTGCCGTTCTTCCAGCTGTATTCCTCGATCGGCCTGTTCGATACCCACATTGCCGTGGCATTGGCGCATTGCCTGTTCAACGTGCCATTGGCGGTGTGGATTCTCGAAGGTTTCATGTCAGGTGTGCCCAAGGAGATCGACGAAACGGCCTACATCGACGGCTACAGCTTTCCCAAGTTTTTTGTGAAGATTTTCGTCCCGCTGATTGGCTCGGGGATCGGCGTCACGGCGTTTTTCTGCTTCATGTTTTCATGGGTCGAGTTGCTGCTGGCGCGCACGCTGACGTCGGTCAACGCCAAGCCGATCGCGGCGGTGATGACCCGTACAGTCTCGGCCTCCGGCATCGACTGGGGCGTGTTGGCGGCGGCGGGGGTGCTGACCATCCTGCCCGGCATGCTGGTGATCTGGTTCGTACGCAACCACGTGGCCAAGGGCTTCGCCCTGGGTCGGGTATGAGGAACTGATGATGGAATGGATGAGCTGGACCGTCCCGACGGGGGCATTCTTCGGCGTGATCGCCCTGATCCTGATTGGCATGACGACCTGGGAGTTACGCTCTCCGAGCGTCCTGCGTCGTGGCTTTTTACCGATGGCCACCACCCGTGGCGATCGTTTGTTTATCGGTCTTCTCGGCAGCGCCTACCTGCATTTGCTGGTGATCGGCGTAACCGACTGGAGCATCTGGGTGGCGTTCGCGTTATCCCTGGTGTGGCTGTTGTCTGTGATGCGTTGGGGCTAGTCGAATCGCTCGGCGCTCCGAAACTCAATAAGGAGGTTTCTATGTTCGACAAAAACAATAAGCTGCGACATAGCATTTCATTGGCAGCCATGCTGGCCCTCAGCGGTTTGAGCGCTTCGGCCTGGGCTGATGCCTATGAGGAGGCCGCGAAGAAATGGATCGGCAGCGAGTTCAAGCCGTCCACCCTGACGGCCGAACAGCAACTGGAAGAACTGAAGTGGTTCATCAAGGCCGCCGAACCGTTTCGCGGGATGGACATCAAGGTCGTCTCGGAAACCCTGACTACCCACGAGTACGAGTCCAAGGTACTGGCCAAGGCGTTCAGCGAAATCACCGGGATCAAGCTGACCCACGACCTGCTTCAGGAAGGCGACGTGGTGGAAAAGCTGCAAACCGTGATGCAGTCGGACAAGAGCATCTATGACGGCTGGGTCAACGACTCGGACCTGATCGGTACGCACTTTCGCTACGGCAAGACCGAATCGATCACCGACCTGATGGCCAACGAGGGCAAGAACTACACCTCGCCGACCCTTGACCTCAAGGACTTCATCGGCCTCTCGTTCACCACTGCACCAGACGGCAAGATCTACCAATTGCCTGACCAGCAGTTCGCCAACCTGTACTGGTTCCGGGCCGACTGGTTCGAACGTGCCGACCTCAAGGCCAAGTTCAAGGAAAAGTACGGTTATGAACTGGGCGTACCGGTGAACTGGTCGGCCTATGAAGACATTGCCAAATTCTTCAGCGAAGACGTCAAGGAAATCGACGGCAAGCGCGTCTACGGGCACATGGACTACGGCAAGAAGGATCCGTCGCTGGGCTGGCGCTTTACTGATGCCTGGTTCTCCATGGCCGGTGGCGGCGACAAGGGGCTGCCCAACGGTTTGCCGGTGGACGAATGGGGTATCCGCGTCGAGGACTGCCATCCGGTGGGCTCCAGCGTGACTCGCGGTGGCGACACCAATGGCCCGGCGGCCGTGTTCGCCACCACCAAGTACGTGGACTGGCTGAAAAAATACGCACCACCGGAAGCGGCAGGCATGACCTTCTCCGAGTCCGGGCCGGTGCCGTCCCAGGGCAACATCGCCCAGCAGATATTCTGGTACACCGCGTTCACCGCCGACATGACCAAACCAGGCCTGCCGGTTGTGAATGCCGATGGTTCGCCGAAATGGCGCATGGCGCCTTCCCCCAAGGGACCGTACTGGGAAGAAGGGATGAAGCTCGGTTATCAGGATGTGGGTTCCTGGACCTTCATGAAGTCCACGCCTGAGAAACAGAAACTGGCCGCGTGGCTGTATGCCCAGTTCGTGACCTCGAAAACCGTGTCGCTGAAGAAAACCATCGTTGGCCTGACGCCAATCCGGGAGTCGGACATCAATTCCCAGGCGATGACCGACCTGGCGCCGAAACTCGGTGGGTTGGTGGAGTTCTACCGCAGCCCGGCCCGTGTGCAATGGTCGCCGACCGGGACCAACGTGCCGGATTATCCGCGTCTGGCGCAACTGTGGTGGAGCCACATCGCCGAAGCGGCCAGCGGCGAGAAAACCCCGCAACAGGCGCTGGATGGCCTGGCCAAGGATCAGGACGCGATCATGACACGCCTGGAACGTTCGAAGGCGCAAGCCACCTGCGCACCGAAGATGAACCCCGAGCGTGACGCGCAGTACTGGTTCGATCAGCCGGGCGCACCGAAACCGAAACTGGCGAACGAAAAGCCCCAGGGCGAAACCGTGAGCTACAGCGAACTGCTGAAATCGTGGGCGGACGCGCGTAAGTAAGCGCCAGGCCAAACAAGTCAACGGCACCTTCGGGTGCCGTTTTTGTCAGCGTGCGATGTCTCTTTTCAATGACTGGCGCACGGCCTTCACAATGGCCGGCTCAAAGGCATTGTGCCCGGCGTCAAATAGACGGAACTGCAACGGCTGGCGCCGCCTGAGCCAGCGCACGCTCGCCATGCCGAGGGTGTCCCGGGTGCCTTGGATAACTTCGGTGTTGGCATCCAGTGAAAGCGATTCATCCTCACGCCTGAAGAAGTAGTGATTGAGGTGATAGTGCAGTTCCAGGCGGATGGAGCGAACGGCGTCCTGGTCAGCGAAACTCGCCAACTGACTGGGGGGCATGGATTGTCCTTCCAGATACATCGAGGCTTGTATCCAGTGCAAGGCGGCATGGTGCTGCTGCAGGGCGCAACCCTTGGTCAGGATCTGGTAGATCGCCCGGGCATTGTCGGCGCACGTGCGCTGGTGGATGGCACCCAGGCCGATGCTCACATGTTCATCGTAGGCACTGACGTTTTCGGCAAAGGGTACGAATATTGAGACCAGCGTTGTCTTCAGCAAGGCCTGCGGATAGCGTTGCTGGTATTGAATGGCTAGCCAGCTACCCCAGGACACTCCCAGCAGGCTGATTTTCTCGAAGCCCAGGTGCTGACGCAGGCCATCGATGTCTTCGACGCAATGTCCGGTGTCGTTTCGTTGCAGTTCTCCGTGGGGAATGGAGCGCCCGCAACCTCGCTGGTCGAACAGGACAATGTCGAACCGCTGCAAATCAAAGAACTCCAGATGATGGCGATTGCAGTAGCTTCCCGGTCCGCCATGCAGGAAAAAGATTGGTTCACCGCCCGGTGTACCGCATCGCTCCCAATAAAGTTGGTGGCCGTCGTCGGTCGGGTAATAGCCATGAGTCACCATTGCACGGGCATCCTCAGCCGGTAGAACTGGAACAGTTCCCTGTGGCCAGGCCGGGCTGCGACGCTGGAAATCAACTCAAGCTTCAATACCTGCGCCATGTACGGCACGCCGAGCAGCACTGGCGTATGGCCGAACAGCAGAATCGTGCCGCCCGGTTTCACGCACGTCATCATTTCCTGGAATAGCTGGTGTGCGTCTTTGCGCGTCATCACTTCGGCATTGAGGAACCGCAGGATCAACACGTCGCAGCGGACACCGGACATGGCAACGTGGCGCGCGTCGGCGAGGAAAAATCTCACCGTCGACGCACCATGGCGCTGTAGCGCATGTTCGATCATCGAGGCTGAGCGATCAGATCCCAGGCATTGGCGACCCACCAGCTCGCTGGACAGGTAGGTGATTAGCTCACCGGTCGAACATGCCGGGTCGAGGATCACCGAACCGGGGCGGGCCACGGTCTTGAGCAGCGCGGCGCAATGTTCGCGAAAATGCTGCTCGTCGGCATTCAATTGGGCGGCGAGCGTTGCGCTGCACCGCCAGTGATCGGGTGGGCAGATACACTCCCGGCCGTCATCGCCCATGGCCGGAAACGGAAAATTCACCTCGCTGTCCGGATCGCTCATGGCACTGTGAAACAACGCTTCCTTCTCCGGCATGGCGGCCGCGCGGAAATGGATCACGGCGCCCTGATTGCCCCACTGCCATTGCATCAGCGGCCCGAGCAGCATCCAGGGCTTGAGCAGGCTGCTGATGCGCCAACCGGTGGTTTCGCAAAACTGGAGGATTTTGCGGCCGACCCAGTCGATGCCGTTCACGCGTAACACGAACAGCTGATGCAGGCCTGGCCCGAAGGGTTCGATGTAGCGATCCTGTTCACCGGGTGCGGTCTGGCGAAGGGTGAAGGATCGAGCGAGGTGACGTTCGCGGTTCAGGGCAGCGGTCATGCGGGCACTCCCCGGGATTTTTGCAACCGCCGCCCGCGTGCCTGCGGCACCACAACGTTGCCACTGCACACCACGTAAAACCGTTCCAGCCCGGGAATCACCACGTTGACCACAGTGGTGCCCAAGGGGGTGCGGTGCAGCAGGCTCACCCCGAGGGTGCGCCCGAAACGCTTCAGGTCGGCTGCCAGGTCATCGAGCTGCTCGTCCAGCGGGGACTCGGTGCTCACGGGGGCAAGGACCACGGGCATTTGTGTGCATTGGCTCAGCAATGGATAGAGGTCCAGTTGCAGGCATCGCAATAGGCGTGGAAACGGGCTCAAGTGGCGCTGTGCGTTGCTCAGGTCGCATTGCTGTTCGGGTTGTGCCATGGCGTGATGCATCTGCACCAGTTCGGTCAAGGCTCGCCAGGCACCATGGCGGGGGATGAGCGAGCAACCGCTGCCGAATGTGCGGGGGTGGGTGCCAGGTTCGGTCGAGAATGCGAGGAAGGTACGAGCCAGGAACTCACTGCTGATGTCGAGCAGCACAACAGGAGCGCCAATCTCCGCTTCGGCGTCCAACCATAGTTGGCTCAGTTCATCGCCTGGCTCCGGCCGAACGACTCGGCGCAGCGCGCAGTGGTTCTGGTAGTAGAAATGATCCAGTAGAAACAGCGCAAGGGCATCACGCTCGATGCATTCATTTACCGCATGAAGCACGGCTTCATTGTAGTTGGCGCCAATTGCTGTTCCGCTGTTGGAGGCGTAACGCCTTAATGCCTTGTAATCAGTGGAGTCTTGTTCCAATGGCGAATTGCAATAACGCGGCGTGGACAAGGCAACGGGGTAATAAAAGGAAGTATGGTCACACAGGTCTGTGTAGGTTCGGCAAGCGACAAGTGCATCAGTTTGTTCAGTGACAGTGGCCAGCACGGTGTCATCGATAAAGAGTGGGTTGTTGGAAAAGTACCGTGAGGGAATACAGCGGATATCTTCGCTGCTGAGCTGCTCGCTCAAATGATGTTCCAGTGTTTCAAACAACGCCCCGACACGAGCATGGCTCGGGTAGCCCTTCCCCGATCCGCGGGCGACGACCTGGGCGTCATCGGAGCTGGCGCAAACTTGAACCGCCACCACCCGCTGCCCCAACTGGCGCGCCTGCGGCTCAAGGCCGAGGTTCGCCAAGTCTGCCAGGATACGCCGCTCCGCCTGCTCCAGAGTGAGTTCGCGCTCCACACCGGTATAACTGTCCATTGTTCACTCCCTTGAAAAAAAACGCGAAATGACCTGGCCCGTGTGCTGCAGGAGCGAGCTTGTCGAATCGTCGCTCCTGCAGCGGTTCGGGAGTTACTCGGCTTCCAGTTCAGCCTGTTCCGTTTCAGTCAGGTGCAGTTCCTCAAGTTGTTCTTCCGTGGGGGCATCCAATTGTTCGAGATCTGCAATTTTGTTGGCGTTCCAGCTGGTCATGTATCCCATGAGTTGAACTCTCTTCGGTTGTTGGCATTGGGTGTGCTCAATGAGGCACGGGCCAACTGTATAAAGGGGAAATGGGTCGGTCAAAAATGACAGGAAGTTACGAAGTGCGTGTTTTCGCTGTACGGAAAAACGTACAAATCAATAGGTGATTGACGATTGTGCTGAGTAAATCTGGGCCTGCGAGGAACGGGAGTTCCGTGGGGTTCGCCGATTGTTGATAATTTAGCGTGAGAAATTTCGGATGTTGTTATGAGATGGTTGTTAAAGTTTTAGGATTGGCGAGTGTTGTCCGGATGAGAGTTGAGATTTTTCCTATATTGTTCGAAGGGCAGTCATACAAATTCGCAGGATAAGACCACTACCCAGAGGGCCCGCAACTCACGCGAGTGCAAAAAAAGCGGCACCCGAAGGTGCCGCTTTGGCTCGATGTACAGTGCGTGCAGCAGGAGGCGCTAAACCAGAATGGCCAATGGTGTGTACCGAGTCATGATCGGATCAGCCGTCAGCAGCTTCATCGGTTCCATGACGGTGGTCGCGACGATGAGGCGGTCGAATGGATCGCGGTGATGAGGCTCCAGGTCTTTCACCGCCATTGCATGCTCTGCGCCGATCGGCAATTCCATGAACCCGCTATCGATGCAGAACTGGCGTATTTCCTCCAGGTCGACGTTGAGTTTTCCCAAGCCGACCTTGATCGCCATTTCCCAAAATGTCGCGGCGCTGACATGGACCTCTGCGGCGTGGCTGATGAACGTTCGGGCTGTGCAGGATAACTTCTGGTCATCGGTGAGGGCCCACAGAAGAATGTGGGTGTCGAGCAGAATCCTCACACATGCAGCCCCTCGAAGGCGTCCAGCAATTCGTCCGGCAGGGGCGCATCGAAGTTGTCGTCAAGGATGAACTTGCCCTTCATCGCGCCGATGCGACGCTCTCGGGAGGGCTCCATGACGAGCAAGTGCCCGGCTTTGTTTTCCGCGCACTTGATGGAAAAACTGTCGCCGTTGATTTTGTAGGAGTAGGGGTTCTGATACTCGGCGGTCAATGCGCTGGGGCTGTCCATCATTTCATTGAAGATGTCGCGTTTCATGGGGTTGCCTCGATGTTTCCGTCCTTTGAGCATTCAAGGTACCCCCATTCCCCAAAATGTACCTGTAGGACCAGGCGGCTAATCCCGCGTGAGCTTTCTGAGATCGAGAGGGCAGGGGAGAATCGGTAACAAATCCCACAAAAACCAAAACGGCACCCGAAGGTGCCGTTTTGGTTTGTAGCAGGTTTCGCTAAGCGATCACCCCGCCAGTACCGCCTGCTGAACCAGGGTCAGCAATGGCTGTGGGTACAGGCCGAGGAAGAACGCCAGGACGGCGATAGCCAGCAGCATGACGCCGCCTGCCTTCTGTTCCCAGTGCAGTTGGGCGTCGTGGCGGCGCAGGTTCGGTTCGATCAGGTACAGGGTGACCATCACGCGCAGGTAGTAGAAGACGCCGATGGCGCTGCCCAATACCAGGGAACCGACCAGCCACCATTGGTGCGACTCGACACCGGTGGCGATGATGTAGAACTTGCCGATGAAGCCGGCGGTCAGCGGGATGCCGGCCAGGGACAGCATCATCACGGTCAGCACCGCGGTCAGGTACGGACGACGCCAGAACAGGCCGCGGTATTCGTACAGGGCATCCGCGTCACGACCGTTGTATGGCGAGGACATCAGGGTGATCACGCCGAAGGCGCCCAGGCTGGTGATCACGTAGGTGACCAGGTAGACGCCGATGGCTTCCACCGCCAGGCCCTTGCTCGCCACCAAGGCGATCAGCAAGTAACCGAAGTGGGCGATGGACGAGTAACCCAGCAGACGCTTGAGGTTGCTCTGGGTCAGCGCCAACAGGTTACCGAACAGGATCGAGACGATGGCGATGATGGTCAGCACGTCGCTCAGGACACCGCTGCTGGCAGCCGGCGAGATCTGGAACAGACGCACCATCACCGCGAACACGGCGACCTTCGAGGCAGTAGCGAGGAATGCGGCGACTGGCGCCGGAGCCCCTTCGTACACGTCCGGCGTCCACAGGTGGAACGGTACCAGCGACAGCTTGAACGCCAGGCCGATCAGCATCATGCCCAGGCCCAGTTGCGCCAGTGCACTTGGCAGACCGGTGGCCGCCAGGGCCTGGCCGATGCCGACGAAGCTCAGGGAGCCGGCGTCAGCGTAGAGCAGGGCCATACCGAACAACAGGAACGCGGACCCGGCAGCCGACAGCACCATGTACTTGATGCCGGCTTCCAGCGAACGCTTGTTGAAAAAGGCGTAGGCCACCAGACCGTAGACCGGCACCGACAGCAGTTCCAGGCCAATGAACAATCCGGCCAGGTGCTGGGCGCTGACCAGGACCAGGCCACCGGCGGCGGCCATCAGGATCAGCAGGTACAGTTCTTCGCGGTTGCCCGGGTAACCCGAACCGCCATCACCGAGGTAGGCGTGGGCGAGGGTGACGCAGGCGAGGGTGGCGACCAGGATCAGCGCCATATACAAGCAGGCAAAGGTGTCGATCTGCAGCAATGGGGTCACGGCCAGAGGCGCGACTTTGAGCGCAGGCAGAATCGACAGCAGCGCCAGGTTCAGGCCCGCCACTGAAATCAGGAAGGTCTGCGAATGGTTGCGACGCCAGGCGATCGCCAGCATCACCACGATAATGGTGAGGCTGGTGATCAACAGTGGCGCAAGCGCAATAAAGTGTTGAATCGTGAATTCCATAGCGCTCTTACCGGGCCGAAGCGAGTTGAGTGAAGGCGGTGCCGAGCCATTGCTGCACGCCATGCATCGTCGCAGCAGAGGTGTCGAGGAACGGTTGCGGGTAGACGCCGATGTAGATCAGCAGCACCGCCAGACCGACCACCATGATCAGTTCGCGAGCATCCATGCCATGCATGACCGCGTCCGACTTGGACGGGCCGAAGTAGGCACGGTGAATCATGATCAGCGAGTAGACCGAACCGAACACCAGGCCGGACGTCGCGATCGCAGTGATCCACGGCGAAGAAGCGAAGGTGCCGATCAGGATCAGGAACTCACCGACGAAGTTACCAGTGCCCGGCAAGCCCAGGGATGCGGCAGCGAAGAACAGGCTGATGGCCGGCAGGTAAGCGATCTTCGACCACAGACCACCCATTTCACGCATGTCGCGGGTGTGGGTGCGCTCGTACAACTGACCACTGAGGATAAACAGTGCCGCCGCCGAAACACCGTGCGCCAGCATCTGGATCACTGCGCCCTGCAGCGCCAGTTGGCTGCCGGAGTAGATGCCGATCAGTACGAAGCCCATGTGGGAAACGGACGAGAAAGCGATCAGGCGCTTGATGTCGGTTTGTGCGAAGGCCAGGAACGCGCCGTAAAAGATCCCGATCAGACCCAAAGTCATGGCGATCGGCGCGAACTCGGCCGAGGCATTCGGGAACAGCGGCAGGGCAAAACGCAGCAGACCATAGGCGGCGGTTTTCAGCAGGATACCGGCAAGGTCGACGGAACCAGCGGTCGGCGCCTGGGCGTGAGCGTCAGGCAACCAGGAGTGGAACGGCACCACCGGCAGTTTCACCGCGAAGGCGATGAAGAAGCCGAGCATCAGGATGTACTCGGTGGTGGTCGACATCTTGACCTTCAACAGGTCGGCGTAGTTGAAGGTGATCACGCCGGTGTTGTTGAAGTTGACCAGCACCAGACCAAGGATCGCCACCAGCATGATCAGGCCGGAAGCCTGGGTGAAGATGAAGAACTTGGTCGCTGCGTAGATCCGGGTTTTCTTGCCGTCCGAAGAACTGTGACCCCAGAGCGCGATGAGGAAGTACATCGGCACCAGCATCATTTCCCAGAAGAAGAAGAACATGAACAGGTCGAGGGCGAGGAACACGCCGACGACACCGCCCAGGATCCACATCAGGTTCAGGTGGAAGAAACCAACGTGACGCTGGATCTCTTTCCACGAGCAAAGTACCGAGAGGATACCCAGCAGGCCGGTCAGCAGGATCATCAACAGCGACAGGCCGTCGAGGGCCAGGTGCACGTTGATGCCAAAGCGCTGGATCCAGACGTGTTTGAACTCAATCACCCAGGTCGGATCGGCACCCGGTGCCGGCGCAAATGAATAATCACCGTGGGCCCACAGCCAGAGGCCGAGTGCGAGTTCCAGGGTCATGGTCAACAGCGCAATCCAGCGGGGGAGGGTGGCGCCGAAGCGCTCACCCATCCAGCACAGCAGGCCGCCGATGAAGGGGATCAGGATTAGCCAAGGCAGAATCATGACGGGCTCAATTCCTTTCGCAAGTTCGCAAGGTTCATATTCAGACCGCTACCAGCACAATGGCGCCGATGACCAGCACGGAGCCGGCTGCCATCGAGGCCGCGTACCAACGCAGTTGACCGGTTTCGGTACGGCTCAGGGCGGTGTGGCCGCCTTTGGCCATACGCGGGATCAGGCCAATGGTCTGGTCCAGCGGGTCTTTGCGCAGGATGTGGCTGATCGCCAGGTATGGCTTGACGAACAGTTTGTCGTAGATCCAGTCGAAGCCCCAGGCAGCGAACCACCAGGCCGACAGGAAACGGCCGATGCCGCTGTTGGCGATGGCGGTCACGAAACGACGCTTGCCGAGGAACAGCAGCGCGGCCAGCAGGATACCGGCCAGGGCAATGGCGCCCGAGGCGATTTCCAGGCTGTGCTTGGCTTCGCCGCCGGCATGGCCGACGCTTTCTGGCAGCACGCCGTGCAGCGGTGGAACGATCATGGCGCCGACGAAGGTCGACAGCACGATCAGCA
This sequence comes from Pseudomonas sp. S2_C03, assembly GCF_054668405.1. Taxonomy (NCBI): domain Bacteria; kingdom Pseudomonadati; phylum Pseudomonadota; class Gammaproteobacteria; order Pseudomonadales; family Pseudomonadaceae; genus Pseudomonas; species Pseudomonas sp. S2_C03. The sequence continues at coordinate 1,308,398 of NZ_CP162766.1, forward strand.
CCGACAGTGGCAGCCAGTGGGCGATGCCGTGGCCAGCGTGGGCTTCGGTCTTGGCTTCACCGTGGAACGCGATGAAGATCAGGCGGAAGGTGTACAGCGAGGTCATGAACGCGCCGACCAGACCTGCGTAGAGCAGACCTTGGTTGCCGCTGGCGAACGCTTCCCAGAGGATTTCGTCCTTGGAGTAGAAGCCCGCGGTCACCAGTGGCAAGGCCGCCAGGGCCGCGCCGCCGACGATGAAGCTGGCGTAGGCCAGTGGCAGTTTCTTCCACAGGCCGCCCATCTTGAAGATGTTCTGCTCGTGGTGGCAGGCAACGATCACCGCACCGGACGCAAGGAACAGCAGGGCCTTGAAGAAGGCGTGGGTCATCAGGTGGAAAATTGCGCCATCCCATGCACCCACACCCAGCGCCAGGAACATGTAGCCGATCTGGCTCATGGTCGAGTAGGCGAGGATACGCTTGATGTCGGTCTGCACCAGCGCGGCAAAACCGGCCAGTACCAGCGTGACGCCACCGACGATGCCCACCAGGTGCAGGATGTCCGGCGCGAGGCTGAACAGACCGTGGGTACGGGCGATCAGGTAGACGCCTGCGGTCACCATGGTCGCGGCGTGGATCAGTGCCGAAACCGGAGTAGGACCGGCCATTGCATCCGCCAGCCAGGTCTGCAGCGGCAGTTGTGCCGATTTACCGACCGCGCCACCCAGCAGCATCAGGGTGGCCAGGACCATCCAGAAGTCGCCGGCCTGGAATTTCTGCGGTGCCAGCACCAGCAGCTCCTGGACGTTGAGGGTACCCAGTTGCACGAACAGGATGAACAGGCCGATGGCCATGAACACGTCGCCGATGCGGGTGACGATGAACGCCTTGAGCGCTGCGTTACCGTTGTTGCGGTTGCTGTAGTAGAAACCGATCAACAGGTACGAGCACAGGCCCACGCCTTCCCAGCCGAAGTACAGGAACAACAGGTTATCGCCCAGGATCAGGAACAGCATGCTGGCGATGAACAGGTTGGTGTAGGCGAAGAAGCGCGAGTAACCGGCTTCACCGCGCATGTACCAGGACGCGAACAGGTGGATCAGGAAGCCCACGCCCACCACCACGCCGAGCATGGTCACGGAGAGACCATCCAGGTACAGCGCGAAGTTCGGCGTGAAGCCTTCCACCGCCATCCACTGCCACAACACCTGGGTGTAGTGACCGCCTTCAGGCGGGGCGACGTTGAATTGCCAGATCACGTAGGCGGTGACGATCGCCGACAGGCCGACAGAGCCGACGCCGATCAGGGCAGCCAGGTTTTCCGAGAGGCGTCCACGGGAGAACGACAGCAACAGGAAACCAATGAGAGGGAATACGAAAGTCAGAAAGAGTAGGTTCATCCGCGCATCTCACTGGCAGCGTCGATATCGAGCGTGTGGAAGCGGCGATACAGCTGCAACAGGATCGCCAGGCCAATACTGGCCTCGGCGGCTGCCAGGCTGATCACCAGGATGAACATGATCTGTCCATCCGGCTGACCCCAACGGCTACCGGCCACGATGAAGGCCAGGGCGGAGGCATTCATCATGATCTCCAGGCTCATCAGCACGAAAAGAATGTTGCGGCGCACCATCAGGCCGACCAGGCCGAGGCAGAACAGGATGCCGGCGACCGCCAGACCATGCTCCAAAGGGATAGCACCCATTGTCATTGCTCCTTGGCTTCGTTGCGGCCCAGGTGGAACGCCGTGACGGCTGCCGCAAGCAGCAACATCGAGGCGAGTTCGACCACCAGCAGGTACGGACCGAACAGGCTGATGCCCACGGCCTTGGCGTCTACGGTGGTGTGGCCGATGGCCTGGCCGCTCTGCTGGGCGAACAGCACGTACAGCAGTTCAACCAGCAGCAGCGTGGCGAGCACGACCGGCCCGCCCCAGATACCGGGCTTGAGCCAGACGCGCTCTTGCTGGACCGAGGCCGGGCCCAGGTTCAGCATCATCACCACGAACACGAACAGCACCATGATGGCGCCAGCGTAGGCGATCACTTCAAGGACACCGGCAAACGGTGCGCCGAGGGCGAAGAACGTCATGGCCACGGCGATCAGCGAAATGATCAGGTAGAGCAGGGCGTGCACAGGGTTGGTGTGGGTGATCACGCGAAGCGTGGACACCACAGCGATACCTGATGCGAAATAGAAAGCGAATTCCATCGTTCTTCCTTAAGGCAGCAAGCTCTTCACGTTGATCGGCTCGGCTTCGTTTTGCGCGGCGCCTTTTGGCTTACCGGCAATCGCCATACCTGCAACACGATAGAAGTTGTAATCAGGGTTTTTGCCGGGGCCGGAGATCAGCAGATCTTCTTTCTCGTACACCAGGTCCTGACGTTTGAACTCGGCCATCTCGAAATCCGGGGTCAGCTGGATCGCGGTGGTCGGGCAGGCTTCCTCGCAGAGACCGCAGAAAATGCAGCGCGAGAAGTTGATGCGGAAGAAGTCCGGGTACCAGCGACCGTCTTCGGTTTCAGCTTTCTGCAGCGAGATGCACCCGACCGGGCACGCGACGGCGCACAGGTTGCAGGCAACGCAACGCTCTTCGCCATCGGGGTCACGGGTCAGGACGATACGGCCACGGTAGCGAGGCGGCAGGTAGACCGGTTCTTCCGGATACTGCAACGTGTCGCGCTTGCGGAAGGCGTGGCCGAAAATCATCACCAGGCTGCGAAGCTGGGTGTAGAGGCCATGCACGATGTCAAAAATGTACTTCATGATTCTCTATCCTCACTGAGCCGCGACGGCGGGCGTGTTGAGCAACACGATCGCAGCGGTCACCAGCATGTTGACGAGGGTCAGCGGCAGGCAGAACTTCCAGCTGAAATCCATCACTTGGTCATACCGTGGGCGCGGAATCGAGGCGCGCAGCAGGATGAAGATCATGATGAAGAACGCGGTTTTCAGTGCGAACCAGATGAACGGGATCTGCGGCAGGATGTTGAACGGACCATGCCAGCCACCGAAGAACAGGGTGACCAGCAGCGCCGAGATCAGCACGATGCCGATGTACTCGCCGACGAAGAACATGCCCCATTTCATGCCGGCATACTCAATGTGGTAACCGTCGGCCAGTTCCTGTTCCGCTTCTGGCTGGTCGAACGGGTGACGGTGAGTCACGGCGACGCCTGCGATGAAGAACGTCAGGAAACCGAAGATCTGCGGGATGATGAACCACAGGTTCTGGGCCTGATAGTCAACGATGTCGCGCATGTTGAACGAGCCGACCTGGATCACGATGCCCATCAGCGACAGGCCCATGAACACTTCGTACGACACGGTCTGTGCCGAGGCCCGCAAGCTGCCCAGCAGGGCGAACTTGTTGTTGCTCGACCAGCCGGCGAACAACACCGCGTACACCGAAAGACCCGCCATGGCGAAGAAGAACAGGATGCCGATGTTCAGATCCGCCACGCCCCAGGTCGGCGTGACCGGGATGATCGCGAAGGCAATCAGCAGGGCGCTCATGGCCACGACCGGTGCCAGGGTGAAGATCATCTTGTCGGCGAACGGCGGGGTCCAGTCTTCCTTGAAGAACATCTTGATCATGTCGGCCGCGATCTGGAACGCGCCGAACGGGCCGACGCGGTTCGGACCGTAACGGTCCTGCCAGAGGGCGAGCAGGCGACGCTCGACCCAGCTGAGCAACGCACCGCACACCACCACGGCGAGCAGAATCACGATGGCCTTGAGGACCGCGATGATCACGTCAATCACTTCAGGCGTGAACCAGGTCATTGAGCTGCCTCCTGCAGACCGTCAACGGAGTGGCCGAAAATCGCTGGCGGAATGCCTGCGATACCGGCCGGCAATGCCACGAGGCCAGCGCCCAGCTCTTCGTTGATGCGCAGCGGCAGACGCAGGGTCTGGCCGGCCACGTTCAAACTCAGCAGGGCGCCTTCGTTGACACCCAGGCGATCGGCTTCGGACTTGGCCAGGGCCACATAGGCAGCCGGGATGCGTTCCTGGACCGGAGCGGCTTTGGAAGAGTTCTCTTCGCTGCCGAACAGGTGGAAGAACGGCACAACCTGCCAGGTGCCCTGGGCCGGGTTGAAGGCGCGCGGTACACTGGTAAACCAGTTCAGCGAATCACCGCTGCTTTCGATCAGGCGGGTGCCCGGGTCGCCAGCGCGGATGTGACCGCCGACTTCGTCCTGGAACTTGTTCCAGGCTTGCGGCGAGTTCCACCCCGGCGACCAGGCGAATGGCACTTGCTGACGGGGTTCGGCCGAGCCCGAGTAACCTTCCATGGAGAAGGCGAACGCGGTGTCCTTGTCCTGCGGGGTACGTGGCTCGTGCACGCTGATGTCGGCGCGCATGGCGGTACGACCGGAGTAGCGCAGCGGTTCGCGCGCCAGTTTCAGGCCCTTGATGCGGAACGCGGCGGACGGTGCGGCATCGACGATGCGCGCCAGTTGCGGCGTGCTCGAAGCAACGGCGGCGGTGACGTGGTCCAGTTGGGTCCAGTCGATCGGTTGGTTCAGCAGGGTGGCGCGCAGGGCATGCAGCCAGCGCCAGCCTTCGTGTACCAGGATGCTCGCGTCCATGTATTGCGGATCGAAAACCTGGAAGAAGCGCTGGGCGCGACCTTCCTGGCTGACCAGCGTACCGTCGCCTTCGGCGAAACTCGCCGCTGGCAGGATCAGGTGCGCGCGATCAGCGGTGGCGGTTTTCTGGTGGTCGGCCACGATCACCACTTTCGCGGCGGTCAGGGCGGCATCGACACGGGCCTTGTCGGTACGGGTGTACAGATCGTTTTCCAGCACGACGATGGCGTCAGCCTGACCGTCGATGACGGCTTGCAGCGCGGCGTCGACCGATTCACCACCCAGCATGGCGAGGCCAAGGCTGTTGGCCTCTGGCACGACCAGGCTGATGGAACCGTTCTTCTCGCGCAGCTTCAGGGCCTTGGCGATGTTGGCTGCCGCCTCGATCAGGGACTTGGAACCCAGCGAGGTGCCGGCGATGATCAGCGGGCGCTTGGCCGCGAGCAGGGCGTCGGCAATGCGTTTGACCAGTTCCTGCGCTTCGCTGTCCAGGCCTTCAACGGCTGGAGCGCTGGCGTCGAGGGCGTGAGCCACGGCGAAACCGATCCGCGCCAGGTCGTCGGGCGCGGCGTGAACGCACTCCTCGGCGATGTCGTCCAGCTTGGTTTCAGCCAGGCTGGCGATGAACAGTGGGTTCAGCTCATGCTGGCCGATGTTCTTCACCGCGGCGTCGAGCCAAGGCTGTACGCGCATGGCGTCGGCCATGTCCTCGGCCTTGCCCTTGACCGATTGGCGCAGGGCCAGGGCCATGCGCGCGGCGGTCTGGGTCAAGTCTTCGCCGAGGACGAACACGGCGTCGTGGTCTTCGATGTCGCGCATGTTCGGCACAGGCAGCGGGCTGTCTTTCAGTACCTGCAGGACCAGGCGGATGCGCTCCAGCTCAGCGGCTTCGATACCGGAGTAGAAGTGTTCGGCGCCGACCAGTTCGCGCAACGCGTAGTTGCTTTCGAGGCTGGCACGTGGCGAACCGATACCGACGATATTGCGACCGCGCAGCAAGTCGGCGGCTTTATCCAGTGCTTCGTCCAGGCCCAGCTTGGTGCCGTTGGCCAGCAGCGGCTGGCGTGGACGGTCGGTACGGTTGACGTAGCCATAACCAAAGCGGCCACGGTCGCACAGGAAGTACTGGTTGACCGACCCGTTGAAGCGGTTTTCGATACGACGCAGTTCCCCGTAGCGCTCGCCCGGGGAGATGTTGCAACCGCTGGAACAGCCATGGCAGATGCTCGGCGCGAACTGCATGTCCCATTTACGGTTGTAGCGCTCGGAGTGAGTCTTGTCGGTGAACACACCGGTCGGGCAGACCTCGGTGAGGTTGCCGGAGAACTCGCTTTCCAGGGTGCCGTCTTCAACGCGACCGAAGTACACGTTGTCGTGGGCGCCGTATACACCCAGGTCGGTGCCGCCGGCGTAGTCCTTGTAGAAACGCACGCAGCGGTAGCACGCGATGCAGCGGTTCATCTCGTGGGAAATGAACGGGCCCAGTTGCTGGTTCTGGTGGGTGCGTTTCTTGAAGCGATAACGGCGCTCGTTGTGGCCGGTCATCACGGTCATGTCTTGCAGGTGGCAGTGACCGCCTTCCTCACAGACAGGGCAGTCGTGAGGATGGTTGGTCATCAGCCATTCGACGACACTGGCGCGGAAGGCCTTGGACTCTTCATCGTCGATGGAGATCCAGGTGTTGTCGGTGGCAGGGGTCATGCAGGACATGACGATACGACCACGGGTGTCGTTCTCGTCGGTGTACTGCTTGACCGCGCATTGGCGGCAAGCGCCAACGCTGCCCAGGGCAGGGTGCCAGCAGAAATACGGAATATCGAGGCCTAGCGACAGACATGCCTGTAACAGGTTGTCTGCCCCGTCGACTTCGAGCGCTTTGCCGTCTACGTGGATAGTGGCCATTGTTCAAAGTTCTTCGTTGGCCCGTTGTCAGCGGGCGTGGCTAATGGAATCTTGTTATTCGCGCGAATCAACACAGCCTCTAAAGGCGTCATCGCACGAAAAGCGAAGGGCACGGACCCTTCGCTTTTTAAGCGTTTACGCGCCGACTACAATCGGCTTTGCCAGAGGCGGGACGGCGGCGCTGGTAGGCGCGATGCCGGCTTCGAACTCGTGGCGGAAGTATTTGATTGCGCTGCCCAACGGTTCCACGGCGCCCGGTGCGTGAGCACAGAAGGTCTTGCCTGGGCCGAGGAAGTTCACCAGACCCAACAGGGTCTCGATGTCGCCGGCTTGGCCTTGACCGTTCTCGATGGCCATCAGCAGCTTGACGCTCCATGGCAAGCCATCACGGCACGGGGTGCAGAAACCGCACGATTCGCGAGCGAAGAACTGCTCCATGTTGCGCAGCAGGGACACCATGTTGACGCTGTCGTCGACCGCCATGGCCAGGCCGGTACCCATGCGGGTGCCCACCTTCGCAATGCCGCCGGCATACATTTGTGCGTCCAGGTGCTCCGGCAGCAGGAAGCCGGTACCGGCACCGCCTGGCTGCCAGGCCTTGAGCTGGTAACCGTCGCGCATGCCGCCGGCGTAGTCTTCGAACAGCTCGCGACCGGTGACGCCGAACGGCAGTTCCCACAGGCCCGGGTTCTTCACCTTGCCGGAGAAGCCCATGAGCTTGGTGCCCATGTCTTCGCTGCCCTCGCGGGCCAACGATTTGTACCAGTCCACGCCGTCGGCGATGATCGCCGGCACGTTGCACAGGGTCTCGACGTTGTTCACGCAGGTCGGCTTGCCCCACACGCCAACGGCGGCAGGGAAGGGCGGCTTGGAGCGCGGGTTGGCGCGGCGGCCTTCGAGGGAGTTGATCAGCGCGGTTTCTTCACCGCAGATGTAACGCCCGGCGCCGGTATGGACGAACAGCTCGAAATCGAAGCCGCTGCCCAATATGTTCTTGCCCAGCAGGCCCGCGGCCTTGGCTTCTTCCACGGCACGGTTGAGGTGCTTGGCGGCGGTGGTGTACTCGCCACGCAGGAAGATGTAGCCACGGTAGGTTTTCAGTGCGCGGGCACTGATCAGCATGCCCTCGATCAGCAGATGGGGCAGTTGCTCCATCAGCATGCGGTCTTTCCAGGTGTTGGGTTCCATCTCATCCGCGTTGCACAACAGGTAACGGATGTTGATGGATTCGTCTTTGGGCATCAGGCCCCACTTCACGCCAGTGGGGAAGCCTGCACCGCCGCGACCTTTGAGCCCTGCGTCTTTCACGGTCTGGACGATGTCGTCCTGGCCCATGTCGGCGAAGGCCTTGCGCGCAGCGGCGTAACCGTTCTTGGCCTGGTATTCGTCGAGCCAGACAGCTTCGCCGTCGTCACGCAGACGCCAGGTGAGCGGATGGGTCTCGGCCGAACGCTTGATGCGGTTGGCGGGACCGAAGGATGTCAGGGTCATACGTAGCCCTCGAGCAATTTGGCAACGCCGGTGGGTTGCACGTCGCCGAACGTGTCATCGTCGATCATCAGCGCCGGTGCCTTGTCACAGTTGCCGAGGCAGCAGACCGGCAGCAGGGTGAAGCGACCGTCGCTGGTGGTCTGGCCGAGGCCAATGCCCAGTTCGCTCTGGATCTGGCTGACGACGGACTCGTGGCCACCGATGTAGCAGACCATGCTGTCGCAGACGCGAATGATGTGGCGGCCCACCGGTTGACGGAAGATCTGACTATAGAACGTCGCCACGCCCTCAACGTCGCTGGCCGGGATGCCGAGGATTTCGCCGATGGCGTACAAGGCGCCGTCCGGCACCCAGCCACGTTCCTTCTGGACGATCTTCAGGGCTTCGATCGACGCCGCGCGCGGGTCTTCGTAGTGATGCAGCTCGTGCTCGATGGCCGAGCGCTCGGTTTCACTGAGGGTGAAACGGTCTGTCTGGATAAGCGTGCTGTTCATGCTTAGCGGTCCACGTCGGCCATAACGAAATCGATACTACCCAGGTACGCGATCAAGTCCGCGACCATGCTGCCTTTGATCACCGAAGGGATCTGCTGCAGGTGCGGGAAGCTTGGGGTACGAATCCGGGTGCGGTAGCTCATGGTGCCGCCATCGCTCGTCAGGTAATAACTGTTGATGCCCTTGGTCGCTTCGATCATCTGGAAGGATTCGTTGGCCGGCATGACCGGGCCCCACGAAACTTGCAGGAAGTGCGTGATCAAGGTTTCGATGTGCTGCAGCGTGCGCTCTTTTGGCGGCGGCGTGGTCAGCGGGTGATCCGCCTTGTACGGGCCTTCCGGCATGTTGCGCAGGCACTGATCGATGATCCGGATGCTCTGGCGCATTTCTTCCACGCGCACGATGCATCGGTCATAGGCATCGCCGTTGGCAGCCAGCGGTACTTCGAATTCGAAGTTTTCGTAGCCCGAGTACGGACGTGCCTTACGCAGGTCGAAGTCGCAACCGGTCGAGCGCAGGCCGGCACCAGTGACACCCCACTCGAGGGCTTGCTTGGTGTTGTAATCGGCGACGCCAATGGTCCGGCCACGCAGGATGCTGTTGTCCAGGGCAGCTTTCTGGTACTCGTCCAGGCGCTTTGGCATCCACTCGACGAAGTCTTTCACCAGTTTTTCCCAACCGCGTGGCAGGTCGTGCGCGACGCCGCCGATGCGGTACCAGGCCGGGTGCAGACGGAAGCCGGTGATGGCCTCGATCACGGTGTAGGCGCGCTGGCGGTCGGTGAAGGTGAAGAACACCGGAGTCATCGCTCCCACGTCCTGGATGTAGGTGCCCAGGAACAGCAGGTGGCTGGTGATCCGGAAGAACTCGGCCATCATGATGCGGATGACATCGACCTTCTCTGGCACCTTGATGCCGGCCAGCTTCTCGACCGAGAGCACGTACGGCAGGTTGTTCATCACGCCGCCGAGGTAGTCGATGCGGTCGGTGTACGGAATGAAGCTGTGCCAGGATTGGCGCTCGGCCATCTTTTCGGCACCACGGTGGTGGTAGCCGATGTCGGGCACGCAGTCGACGATTTCTTCACCGTCCAGCTGCAGGATGATGCGGAACGCGCCGTGGGCCGAAGGGTGGTTCGGACCCAGGTTGAGGAACATGTAGTCCTCGTTCGGGCCGGAGCGTTTCATGCCCCAGTCTTCAGGCTTGAAGCGCGCGGACTCTTCTTCGAGCTGCTGCTTGGCCAGGTTCAGGGTGAACGGATCGAACTCGGTGGCGCGCGCCGGGAAGTCCTTGCGCAGCGGGTGACCTTCCCAGGTTGGCGGCATCATGATGCGCGACAGGTGAGGGTGGCCTTTGAAGTCGATGCCGTACATGTCCCAGACTTCACGCTCGTACCAGTTGGCGTTCGGCCAGATGCTGGTAACGCTCGGCAGGCTGAGATCGCCTTCGGACAACGCGACCTTGATCATCACGTCGCTGTTACGTTCGATCGACATCAGGTGGTAGAACACCGTGAAGTCGGCACCGCTTGGCAGCCCTTGACGCTTGGTACGCAGACGCTCGTCCACGCCATGCAGGTCATAGAGCATGACGTACGGCTTGGGCAGGTTGCGCAGGAAGGTCAGGACTTCGACGAGTTTGGCGCGGGCAACCCAAAGCACCGGCATGCCGGTGCGGGTGGACTGGGCGGTGAACGCCTCCGGGCCAAAACGGTTGTTCAGTTCGACGACCACATCCTGGTCGTCTGCCTTGTAAGGCGGGATGTACAGAGCACTGCCTGTAGTCATGGTTATTTATCGCTTTCGGTCAACGTAAAGAATGAAGCCAGTTTTTCGTTTCTTTGAAACAGCAGAACTGGATCAGACTTCGTCGGGGCTGCGCAGGTTGGTTACCTGAATACGCTGTTCGCGGCGCTTTTCCTTTTCCGATGGCATCTCGGCGCGATAAACGCCTTGATCACCAACGACCCAGGAAAGTGGGCGACGCTCCTGGCCAATCGACTCCTGCAACAGCATCAAGCCTTGCAGAAAAGCTTCAGGGCGGGGCGGGCAGCCAGGCACGTAGACATCCACGGGCAGGAACTTGTCCACCCCTTGAACCACGGAGTAGATGTCGTACATGCCACCCGAGTTGGCACACGAACCCATGGAGATAACCCATTTAGGTTCGAGCATCTGCTCGTAGAGACGCTGGATGATCGGCGCCATCTTGATGAAGCAGGTGCCGGCGATAACCATGAAATCGGCCTGGCGCGGTGATGCCCGGATAACTTCGGCGCCAAAGCGCGCGATGTCGTGGGGCGCCGTGAAGGCGGTGGTCATTTCCACGTAGCAGCAGGAGAGGCCGAAGTTATACGGCCACAGGGAATTCTTGCGCCCCCAGTTGATCGTGCCGTTAAGCACGTCTTCCAGCTTGCCCATGAAAATGTTTTTGTGGACTTGATCCTCTAACGGATCGGCAACGGTTTCCCGTTGGCCGATCGGGTACTGCTCGTTAGGAGCATCGGGGTCGATCCTGGTGAGATTGTATTGCATTGCCAAAGCCTCATTGTTTCAGCTTCGCCTGCCGCTTGCGACGAGCTTCCGGAGCCCAGTCAAGGGCGCCCACTCGGAACAGGTAGACAAGACCTGCCAACAGAATTGCTATGAAAACGAGAGCTTCGACGAATCCGGTCCAGCCGCTTTCGCGGACGGACACAGACCATGCAAAGAGAAAGAGGGCTTCGATATCGAAGATCACGAAGAGCATCGCGACCAGATAGAATTTGGCAGAGAGCCGCAAGCGGGCGCCACCTGTAGGTAGCATGCCTGACTCGAACGGTTCGTTTTTGCTGCGGCCCCAGGCTTTTGACCCGAGGAGGCTGGACACACCCAGCATGAAGGCACAGAGGCCGATGACGCCTAGAAGGAAAATGGCAAAGCCCCAGTTGTGGGCCATGAGTCCTGTCGCTTCGGGCATGCTGGTAATCCTTAACAGAGAGCAAAGGTCTCTGAGCTTGAAAGAACAAAGCAGTGACGATATGTCGCAGCAATCAATCCTGCTGATTTTATGGCTAAACACCGTGCAAGTAAAATTACTATAGCGAAATTATTTATAGGAATAAGGACAAAGCCCACCTCCGAAGCCCCTTCAGCCCAGGCGTTGCGGGCATTAGCCAGCTTTTCATCAATTATGTTTTGTGAGAGATGTAACAAGCATAGTTGCCGCTAAATGATAATCAATATTGTTTGCGGTGGTTTTGTAAATTGCTTATCTGGATTGAGTTTCACGCGCCTTCTTATATGTACATTACAGCAAGTATTGTGCTGCGACGTTTTACCCTGTTTTTCCTGAGATGACAGTGATCCCGATCAATGTGGGCGGGTGTGCGATGTGGTGATTTTTTTGCCACCGCTGTGGGCGAAGGTCGCCGCCGTCGCTGCAGGCGACAGACGAAAAAAAGCCCCGAACGAGTCGGGGCTTCAGATCACAGGCCTTGCGGTTAGCTTTCAATCGGTCCGCAAGCGCCATTGCTCATGCGAGCGGTGTATCAGTGGAACTGCTCTTCTTCGGTCGAGCCGGTCAGCGCGGTGACCGAAGACGAGCCGCCCTGGATCACGGTGGTCATGTCGTCGAAGTAGCCGGTGCCCACTTCCTGTTGGTGAGCCACGAAGGTGTAGCCTTTGGCAGCGTCGGCGAATTCCTGCTCTTGCAGCTTCACGTAGGCGGTCATGTCGTTGCGGGCGTAATCGTGCGCCAGGTTGAACATGCTGTGCCACATGTTGTGAATGCCGGCCAGGGTGATGAACTGGTGCTTGTAGCCCATGGCGGACAGTTCGCGCTGGAACTTGGCGATGGTCGCGTCGTCCAGGTTTTTCTTCCAGTTGAAGGAAGGCGAGCAGTTGTACGACAGCAGTTGGTCCGGGTATTCCTTCTTGATCGCTTCGGCGAAACGGCGTGCTTCTTCCAGGTCCGGCTTGGCGGTTTCGCACCAGATCAGGTCGGCATACGGCGCGTAGGCCAGGCCGCGAGCAATGGCTTGATCCAGGCCGGCGCGTACTTTGTAGAAGCCTTCCTGGGTACGTTCGCCAGTCACGAACGGCTGGTCGTACGGGTCGCAGTCCGAAGTCAGCAGGTCAGCCGCGTTGGCGTCGGTGCGGGCCAGGATGATGGTCGGCGTACCGGCAACGTCAGCGGCCAGGCGAGCAGCGGTCAGCTTCTGTACGGCTTCCTGGGTGGGCACCAGCACCTTGCCACCCATGTGCCCGCATTTTTTCACGGACGCCAGTTGGTCTTCGAAGTGAACACCGGCGGCGCCTGCTTCGATCATGCTCTTCATGAGCTCGTAGGCGTTCAGTACGCCGCCGAAACCGGCTTCGGCGTCAGCCACGATTGGCGCGAAGTAGTCGATGTAGCCTTCATCGCCTGGGTTCTTGCCAGCTTTCCATTGGATCTGGTCGGCACGACGGAACGAGTTGTTGATGCGCTTGACCACGGTTGGAACCGAGTCCACCGGGTACAGCGACTGGTCCGGGTACATCGATTCGGCGGAGTTGTTGTCGGCGGCAACCTGCCAGCCGGACAGGTAGATCGCCTGGATCCCAGCCTTGACTTGTTGCACAGCCTGGCCGCCGGTCAGGGCGCCCATGCAGTTGACGAAATCTTTCTCAGGACGGAAGGCTGGCTTGGCACCCTGGGTGACCAAGTTCCACAGCTTCTCGGCGCCCATTTTTGCAAAGGTGTGCTCTGGTTGAACCGAGCCACGCAGGCGGACGACGTCAGCAGCGGAGTAGGTGCGAGTCACGCCTTTCCAGCGCGGGTTTTCAGCCCAGTCTTTTTCAAGGGCTGCAATTTGCTGTTCGCGTGTCAGTGCCATGGAGATAAACCTCGTCGCGTCTTTATGAAAAGTTGTTCTGCGGTGGAATATTCATGCGCTCGCTGACCAGAAGCTTTGATGGTCAAGTCGGATTCGGCGGGACTGGCGACGGGATGAACGATGGGCTCGAGGGGAGCAGGTAAGGGCGACTGTCGGGCACATCGGGGCGTCGTGGGCCTTGATGCGAACTTCAGTGTGATGCCGGGTTACCTAATTACGCTTCCGTCCCTCGGGACAACTTCGTTCCAGTCGGCAATCTCGTCAAACACACCTTGTGGGCGGTACAGACACGAAGCGGTTCGCGGGGTAGATGCAAACTGCGCTTCGAAGGCCCTTGCCAGGGCCCCTGATTAGCGGGAGCGAGGCCATCATGCCTTCGCTTTTTTGGCCCGTCAAACGTTTTGTAGTGCTTTTTTTCAGGCACTACATCTTTGGTCTAATACGACTAATCAGTCAGTTTTCGGTGCTTTAGTCCAAAGTATCGACTTTCACCCGCAGGGTCATGTCATCCCGGCCTTGAGTCGAGTAGCTGCGGGTCAGGCCCTGTTTGTCGGCCTGGGTCTGGCGATTGACGCCGGCCAGGGTGATCCACTCGCCGAGGCGTCCAGTGACGGTTGTGTCGGTGCTTTGCACGTTCACTACATCCGGGCGTTCCTGGCTCATGCGGTCACGATTGGTACTGATCGACAGGTGGACGATGTCGCCGGTGACGCTGGCGGTGACGTAGAAACCCTGGGTGACGTTGCGGTATTCGGTCTGGCTGCGCAGGTCTCCATAGGAGTCGCTCTGCGTACTGGTCAACGGCACGCTCTGGCCGACCTGGATCAACGCCGGGGCACCTTCGCTGGCCTGGACTTGCTGGATGCCGCCGTCGCGGCTGTCGGTGCTGCGGTTGATGATCCGGGTCTGGCTCGGCTTGGCGCCGTTCACCGAATAGCCCTGGTCTCCCTGGAAGTTGTTTTCGTTGGTGTCGACAGTGATCAGCAGGCGTTTGGGTTGGGTGTCGAGTTGGGCGATGAGAGCTTTAAGTTCGTCGATCTTGCGCTGATCGGCATTGACCACCAGTTGATTGCCGTAGGCGCTGACCTTGCCGTCCTGGCCAATGAAGTCCTGGGCCAGGGGCAGCATGTCGGCGCTGGTGTGGTAATTGAGCGGCACGATCTCCGTCGCGGCGCTGACCGCAAAACTACAGGTCAGCAACAGCGAGGTGAGCAGGGTGCGTAGGGACATGTCCGTAATCTCCGACTTCTGTGAACGGTCCCTGTAGGAGCGAGCTTGCTCGCGATGGTAGACCAGGCACCGCGGGGAATCAGACAGCCATCGTTATCGTTGACGTCCATCGCGAGCGTGCTCGCTCCTACAGGGGAAAGAGTAATGCTTCGATATTGCCAGTTTGTCGGCGTCCTGTGGGGCAAGTTGAATCGTAGACAGCAAAACGCCCCGGCATCTGGAAAATGGCGGGGCGTTTTTGTTTGCAGCTTGAAGCGTCAGCTCGAATGCCGAACCATATCGACATGCGGAATCCCTGCTTCCAGGAACTCCTCACTGACCATGCAGAAGCCCAAACGTTCGTAGAATGCCGTGGCCTGAACTTGTGCGCTGAGCATCTGCTGTTTCAGGTCGCGTTTTTCGGCTTCGCCAATCACCGCGTGCATCAGCGCGTCACCGACTTTCAGGCCACGCCAATCCTTGAGCACCGAGACCCGGCCAACATGCCCGTCGGGCAGCAGGCGGGCGGTGCCAATCGGGAAGTCGCCCTCGAATGCGAGGAAATGCACCGCAGTCGCATCGTCGGCATCCCATTCCAGTTCAGGTGGAACGGCTTGCTCGGCGATGAACACCGTTTCACGAATGCGCCGGATCTCGGCGTTATCCTTTTGCCAGTCTGCGACACGTACGTGAATTTTATTCATCGGCAAATCCCAGGCTTCCTTGCTTGATCAGTTCGCACAGCAGGCCGCGACCGTCTTCGTCGCTCAGCCACTTGCCGAGGTTGTCGGCGTGCAGTGCGTCAGCAGCGCAAATCATTTTCAGCAGCTCACGCAGTTTGCCCGGCAGGTAGCGGCTCTGGCCGCTGGCGAACAGCATCAGGTTGTCATCGACTTCGGACCAGGCCAGGCGTGCGCTCGGGTTGCGGATCAGCACGGCGCCGTCCTGCAGGCTGGCGAGCATGTCCTCTTCGGCGAGGTCTTCAAGACCGGTGACCAATTCCGGGTAGCGCGGCTCGGTCATGAACTGACCGAACCAGGTCAGCAGCAGGCGTTCGTCGCCCATGTGCTCGGCCAGGAGGCTTTTGAGGCGATCCAGGGCGTCGTGCTGAATCTGGTGCGGGTCGGCGGCCGGGAGGGCGTCGGCGTCGGTGTAGCGTTCTTCGTCCGAGAGAAACTGGCTGAGGAAGTCGGTGAAGTGGGTCAGTACTTCAGCGGCGCTCGGTGCGCGGAAGCCTACCGAGTAGGTCAGGCAGTCATCCACGGCCACGCCCCAATGGGCGAGGCGCGGTGGCAGGTAAAGCATGTCGCCCGGCTCCAGAACCCACTCATCGGTGGCGTTGAAGTCGGCGAGGATGCGCAGGTCGGCGTGCTCCATCAGCGGGCTTTCGGTGTTGCACATCTGGCCGATCTTCCAGTTGCGCTTGCCATGACCCTGCAGCAGGAACACGTCGTAGTTGTCGAAGTGCGGTCCGACGCTGCCACCCGGGGCGGCGAAGCTCATCATCACGTCGTCGATGCGCCAGCTCGGCAGAAAGCGGAATTGTTCGAGCAATTCGGCGACCTCCGGTACGAACTGATCGACGGCTTGAACCAGCAGGGTCCAGTCGCGTTCCGGCAGCTTGCTGAATTCGTCTTCGGCAAACGGGCCGCGGCGCATTTCCCAGGGGGTCTCGCCGTGCTCGATCACCAGGCGCGATTCGACTTCTTCTTCCAGCGCCAGGCCGGCCAGTTCGTCCGGCTCGATCGGGCTTTCGAAGTCAGGGATCGCCTGACGGATCAACAGTGGTTTCTTCTGCCAGTAGTCGCGCAGAAACTCGCGCGCCGTGATGCCGCCCAGAAGTTGAAGAGGAGTATCAGAGTTCATGTGTAACCTATTGAAAAAAAGCACTTTTCACACGGGAATAAAAACGCCCGGCGCTGCCGGGCGTCTCAAACGGGGTCAGCGGTCGATCAGATGCGCTTGGCTTGTGCCACGGCGTTGCCGATGTAGTTGGCCGGGGTGAGCAGTTTCAGTTCGGCCTTGGCAGGGGCAGGCATATCCAGTCCGTCGATGAAAGTCTGCAATGCTTCAGGGCTGATGCCTTTGCCACGGGTCAACTCTTTGAGCTTCTCGTACGGGTTTTCGATGTTGTAGCGACGCATGACCGTTTGGATCGGTTCGGCCAGCACTTCCCAGCAAGCGTCCAGGTCAGCGGCAATTTTCTGCGCGTTGAGTTCGAGTTTGCTGATGCCCTTGAGGCTGGCTTCGTACGCGATCACGCTGTGGGCGAAGCCGACACCGAGATTGCGCAGTACGGTGGAGTCGGTCAGGTCGCGCTGCCAGCGGGAAATCGGCAATTTGCTCGCCAGGTGCTGGAACAGGGCGTTGGCGATGCCCAGGTTGCCTTCGGAGTTTTCGAAGTCGATCGGGTTGACCTTATGCGGCATGGTCGAGGAACCGATTTCGCCAGCAATGGTGCGCTGCTTGAAATAGCCCAGGGAGATGTAGCCCCAGATGTCGCGGTCGAAGTCGATCAGGATGGTGTTGAAGCGCGCGATCGCGTCGAACAGTTCGGCGATGTAGTCGTGCGGCTCGATCTGGGTGGTGTAAGGGTTGAAACCCAGGCCCAGTTCGTCCTCGATGAAAGCGCGGGCGTTGGCTTCCCAGTCGATTTCCGGGTAGGCCGACAGGTGAGCGTTGTAGTTGCCGACAGCACCGTTGATCTTGCCCAGCAGCGGAACGGCCGCCACCTGGGCGATCTGGCGCTCCAGGCGGTAAACCACGTTCGCCAGTTCCTTGCCCAGGGTGGTCGGCGATGCGGCCTGGCCGTGGGTGCGCGACAGCATGGGCACGTCGGCGAAGCGGATGGCCAGCTCACGGATGGCTTCGGCGGTCTGGCGCATCAGTGGCAGCATTACATCATCACGGCCTTCACGCAGCATCAGGGCGTGGGACAGGTTGTTGATGTCCTCGCTGGTGCAGGCAAAGTGGATGAATTCGCTGACAGCCGCCAGTTCCGGCAGCTTGGCCGCTTGCTCTTTGAGCAGGTATTCGATGGCTTTGACGTCGTGGTTGGTGGTGCGCTCGATCTCTTTGACGCGCTCGGCGTGCTCGACGGAGAAGTTTTCCGCCAGGGCATTCAGGACGGCGTTGGCCTCGGCGGAGAACGCCGGCACTTCACCGATACCCGGGTGGGCGGCCAGGCGCTGGAGCCAGCGCACTTCAACCAGGACGCGGGCACGGATCAGGCCGTACTCGCTGAAAATTGGGCGCAGGGCCTGGGTTTTGCCGGCGTAGCGGCCGTCAACAGGGGAAACCGCAGTGAGCGAAGAGAGCTGCATGGGGTGTTCTCGGACAGTCGGGCAACGAAATGGGGCGCGTATCATACATGAAAAAAACCGCCGGTCCGTTGCCAACTGACCAGCGTTGTACGCGTTTCACATCAAACAGGGTGCTGCGGGTGCCAAATCAACTGCTGCGCATCAGCGGGTAAAGCTCTTTGAGCAGTTTTTTGCGGCTGATCACCAACTGCCAGCGATGGCCGCCCAGTTGCCGCCACAGGCGCGCGGAGCGGATACCCGCCAACAGCAGCGCGCGGATCTTCGAGGCGTTGCTCGGTTGCTGCAGGTTGCGCATGTCGCCATGCACCTGAATCCGCTGGCGCAGGGTGCTCAGGGTGTCCTGGTACAAGGCGCCGCACGCCGCGATCACGTTTTCGTGAGCGGGCCCGAAGTGTTCGACCTGGGACTGGATCTGCGGCAGGCGTTTGCCAATCACTTCCAGCATGTCATCGCGCTTGGCCAGTTGGCGCTCAAGGCCCAGCATTGCCAGGGCATAGCGCAACGGCTCGCGCTGGAGCGTGCTCGGGTCGCGTTCAAGGGCGCCGATCAGCGCACGATAACCTTCACGCAGATTGAGGTCATCGCCGCCGTAGACTTCCAGGGTGTCCTTGGGGTCGCGGATCAGCAGGCTGCCGAGCATGCAGGTCAGGCCTGCTTCGCTGGTCTGGCCGGTCTTGGCGATTCGGTCTACCAGCACGGCGGCGAGAAACACGCCGCCCAGTGCCGTCAATTGCTCCTGGATCGGGCTCATGAGGCGTTGCCTTTGCTGGTCCACGGTTCAGCCACTTCAATGACGCCGCCGCCCAGGCAGATTTCGCCGTCGTAGAACACGACCGATTGGCCCGGGGTGACTGCGCGTTGCGGGTCATCGAAGGTCGCACGATAGCCGGTGGCCGTTTTTTCGAGCGTGCACGGCTGGTCGCCCTGGCGATAGCGGACCTTGGCGGTCAGCTTGCGCGGCTGGCTCAGTTCGATCGGGTTGACCCAATAGATGTCCGAGGCGAGCAGGGCGCGTGAGAACAGGTACGGGTGGTCATTACCCTGGCCGACGATCAGCTCGTTGTGCTCCAGGTCCTTGATCAGCACGTACCACGGCTCATCGCTGGCGTCTTTGAGGCCGCCGATGCCCAGGCCCTGACGCTGGCCGATGGTGTGGTACATCAGGCCATGGTGGCGGCCGATGACTTCGCCTTCGGTGGTCTTGATCTCGCCCGGTTGTGCCGGCAGGTACTGCTTGAGGAAGTCGCTGAAGCGGCGTTCGCCGATGAAACAGATCCCGGTGGAGTCTTTCTTCTTGGCGGTGGCCAGTTCGTATTTCTCGGCAATCGCCCGGACCTGCGGTTTTTCCAGTTCGCCGACCGGGAACAGTGTCTTGGCGATCTGTTCACCGCCGACGGCGTGCAGGAAGTAGCTCTGGTCCTTGTTCGGGTCCAGGCCCTTGAGCAGCTCGGTGCGGCCATCGATGTCACGCCGGCGTACGTAGTGGCCGGTGGCGATCAGGTCAGCGCCCAGCATCATGGCGTAGTCGAGGAACGCCTTGAACTTGATCTCGCGGTTGCACAGGATGTCCGGGTTCGGCGTGCGGCCGGCCTTGTATTCGGCCAGGAAATGCTCGAACACGTTGTCCCAGTACTCGGCGGCGAAGTTGGCGGTGTGCAGCTTGATGCCAATCTTGTCGCACACGGCCTGAGCGTCCGCCAGGTCGTCCATGGCCGTGCAATATTCCGTTCCGTCGTCTTCTTCCCAGTTCTTCATGAACAGGCCTTCCACCTCGTAACCCTGCTCGATCAGCAGGAGGGCGGAAACGGAAGAGTCCACGCCGCCGGACATGCCGACAATGACGCGCTTCTTTTGTGTGTCAGAAGGGGCTGGATCACGCATAGGGATTTAATGAGTGTCTTGAAAAAGGACGCGATTCTATCAGGCTGCGGTCCACAAGGCTAAAGAGAAGGGCGGATCAGTTCGAGGGCGAAGCGTTTACCGTCCAGATAATCATCGATGCAACGCATGATCAACTCGCTGCGCCAGTGTTCTCGCTGCTCGATCAATTCATCACGGGTCAGCCACCGGGCGCCGACGATGCCGTCGTCCAGTTGATAGTCGGGGTGGTGTTTAAGAGCCTTGGCAATGAAGCAGACCCGTTGGTAGGTCACGCCGTTGCTGAGGGCGGTGTACAGGTAGATACCCAGTACGCCGGTCGGCTCGACGTCCCAGCCGGTTTCCTCGAGAGTTTCGCGCACGGCGGCTTCGATCAGGGTCTCATTGGGGTCGAGGTGGCCGGCGGGCTGGTTGAGCACGTTGCGCCCGTGTTTGGTCTCTTCGACCATCAGGAAGCGGCCGTTGTCTTCGACGATGGTGGCGACGGTGATGTGGGGTTGCCAGTCCATGGGTGTCCTCGATGTATAAATGTCATCACACTAACCCCTGTAGGAGCTGGCTTGCCAGCGATAGCGGTGGGTCAGCCTGCATCAATGGTGAGAGATGAATCGCCATCGCCGGCAAGCCAGCTCCTACAGGGGGTGAGGGCCAGAAACACAAACCCCGGCACTGGGCCGGGGTTCGCTTGCAGCTTTACAACTTTACACCAGTGCAGCAATCGCCGCGTTCAGCGTAGCGCTCGGACGCATGGCCTTGCTGATCAGCTCGGCATCGGCGTGGTAGTAACCACCGATATCAACTGGCTTGCCCTGCACGGCGTTGAGCTCGGCAACGATGGTTGCCTCGTTCTCGGCCAGTGTCTTGGCCAGGGTCGCGAACTGCGCTTGCAGTGCAGCGTCTTCGGTCTGGGCGGCCAGGGCCTGGGCCCAGTACAGTGCCAGGTAGAAGTGGCTGCCGCGGTTGTCGATGTTGCCGACTTTGCGCGATGGCGACTTGTTGTTGTCCAGGAACTGGCCAGTGGCCTGGTCCAGGGTCTTGGCCAGAACCAGCGCCTTGGGGTTGTTGTAGTTCACGCCCAGGTGCTCCAGAGAAGCGGCCAGAGCCAGGAACTCACCCAGGGAGTCCCAGCGCAGGAAGTTCTCTTCCAGCAGTTGTTGAACGTGCTTGGGTGCCGAACCGCCGGCGCCGGTTTCGAACAGGCCACCGCCATTCATCAGCGGCACGATCGACAGCATCTTGGCGCTGGTGCCCAATTCCATGATCGGGAACAGGTCGGTCAGGTAGTCGCGCAGTACGTTACCGGTCACCGAAATGGTGTCCTTCCCTTCGCGGGTGCGCTGCAGGGTGTACTTCATTGCGTCGACTGGAGCCATGATCTGGATGTCCAGGCCAGCGGTGTCGTGATCCTTCAGGTAAGCCTGAACCTTCTCGATCACCACGCCGTCGTGGGCGCGCATTGGGTCCAGCCAGAAAATGGCCGGAGTGCTGCTGGCGCGAGCACGGTTGACGGCCAGTTTGACCCAGTCCTGGATCGGCGCGTCTTTGGTCTGGCACATGCGGAAGATGTCGCCGGCTTCAACCGACTGTTCCAGCAGCAGGGTACCGTTGCTGTCCGTTACGCGGACAACGCCGTTGCTCTTGATCTGGAAAGTCTTGTCGTGCGAGCCATACTCTTCGGCTTTTTTGGCCATCAGGCCAACGTTTGGCACGCTGCCCATGGTGGTCGGATCGAACGCACCGTTGGCTTTGCAATCTTCGATCACGGCCTGGTAGATGGTGGCGTAGCAGCGGTCCGGGATCACAGCCTTGGTGTCGTGCAGTTGACCGTCGGTGCCCCACATCTTGCCCGAGTCACGGATCATGGCCGGCATCGAGGCGTCGACGATGACGTCGCTCGGCACGTGCAGGTTGGTGATGCCCTTGTCGGAGTTGACCATGGCCAGCGCCGGACGAACGGCGTAGACCGCCTGGATGTCGGCTTCGATGGCGGCTTGCTGTTCGGCTGGCAGGGATTTGATGCGCGCGTACAGGTCGCCAATGCCGTTGTTCAGGTTGAAGCCGATCTGTGCCAGCACGTCAGCGTGCTTGGCCAGTGCGTCCTTGTAGAACTCGGCAACGATCTGGCCGAACATGATGGGGTCGGAAACCTTCATCATGGTGGCTTTGAGGTGAACCGACAGCAGTACGCCTTGTTGCTTGGCGCTGTCGATTTCGGCAGCGATGAACGCGCGCAGGGCGTTTTTGCTCATCACGGCGCAATCGAGGATCTCACCCGCTTGTACGGTGGTCTTTTCCTTCAGAACGGTGGCGGTGCCGTTTTGAGCGATCAGCTCGATTTTAACGGCGCCAGCGGCGTCGATCAGGGCGGCCTTTTCGCTGCCGTAGAAATCGCCGGTGCTCATGTGCGCGACGTGGGACTTGGAGTCCTTGGCCCAGGCGCCCATTTTGTGCGGGTGCTTGCGTGCGTAGTTCTTGACCGACAGCGGCGCGCGACGGTCAGAGTTGCCTTCGCGCAGGACCGGGTTCACGGCGCTGCCCTTGATCTTGTCATAACGCGCCTTGGCGTCTTTGTCGGCGTCGTTGGTCACGGTTTCCGGATAGTCCGGCAGCGCGTAGCCCTGGGCTTGCAGTTCCTTGATCGCGGCTTGCAGCTGTGGAACCGAGGCGCTGATGTTAGGCAGCTTGATGATGTTGGCTTCAGGCGTAACGGCCAGGTCGCCCAGTTCGGCGAGGTGGTCGGCTACGGCTTTGTCACCCAGTTGCTCGGGGAAGCTGGCCAGGATGCGCCCTGCAAGAGAGATATCGCGGGTTTCCACGGCGATATCAGCCGAGGCGGTGAACGCCTCTACGATAGGCAACAGAGAATAGGTGGCGAGGGCTGGGGCTTCGTCGGTGAAGGTATAGATGATCTTCGAGCGGGTGGGCATATTCGGATTAACTCTCTCTTCTATGCTAAAGCGTGCGCAGAAACTCGAGGTGCGCCGGATAAGCGCGTTCGTTCAAAGTCATCCATGAGCCGAATGTCGAGATTTGTGCGCGGTGATGTTGGGTGCATCAGTCGAGCGGCAAGCGTATGGGCGGTGATAACAGCCCTGCTTTTCAGGCCCGAGATCTCGGCTACTAATACAGTTGCAGGAGAGGTCGGCCGTCGTGACTCTGTGGTCAGCGGGCGGCATTATACATAGGTAGCTGGCAATCTGCCGATGGTTCATATGCAACGATTGTCGTCCATTGGTCTAAAGGTCGCAGGCAGGCCTGGAGCGTAGAGTCGTGGCACGTGCTTGAGTTTGGCGCTTTTCCCTTGGTTTTCAGGCTTGTAGGGCACTAACTGCGTGGCTTTGCGGCAGATGGGTGGAACATAGGGTTTGCGCGCCGATTCAACTGGGGTATGTTCGAACCAAGCCAGATGTTCAATCCAAATAATGGAGTTCAGCATGGGTTACAAGAAGATTCAGGTTCCAGCCGTCGGTGGCAAAATCACCGTCAATGCAGACCATTCTCTCAATGTTCCTGACAATCCGATCATCCCGTTCATCGAAGGGGACGGTATTGGCGTCGATGTCAGTCCCGTAATGATCAAAGTGGTTGATGCTGCCGTGGAAAAGGCCTATGGGGGCAAGCGCAAGATTTCCTGGATGGAAGTCTATGCCGGCGAGAAAGCCACCCAGGTTTATGACCAGGACACCTGGCTGCCCCAGGAAACCCTGGATGCCGTGAAAGACTATGTGGTTTCCATCAAGGGACCGCTGACCACGCCAGTCGGTGGCGGTATCCGTTCGCTTAACGTAGCCCTGCGCCAACAACTGGACCTGTACGTCTGCCTGCGCCCGGTGGTGTGGTTTGAAGGCGTGCCAAGCCCGGTGAAAAAACCTGGCGACGTCGACATGGTGATTTTCCGCGAGAACTCCGAAGACATCTACGCCGGTATCGAGTGGAAGGCCGGTTCGCCTGAGGCCAACAAGGTTATCAAGTTCCTGAAGGAAGAAATGGGCGTCACCAAGATCCGTTTCGACCAGGACTGCGGCATCGGCATCAAGCCGGTCTCGAAAGAGGGCACCCAGCGTCTGGTGCGCAAGGCTCTGCAGTACGTGGTGGACAACGACCGCAAGTCGCTGACCATCGTACACAAGGGCAACATCATGAAATTCACCGAAGGTGCCTTCAAGGACTGGGGCTATGAGGTGGCGAAGAACGAATTCGGCGCCGAGCTGCTCGATGGCGGCCCATGGATGAAGTTCAAGAACCCGAAAACCGGTCGCGAAGTCATCGTCAAGGATGCCATCGCCGACGCCATGCTCCAGCAGATCCTGCTGCGTCCTGCCGAATATGACGTGATCGCAACCCTGAACCTCAACGGCGATTATCTCTCCGACGCATTGGCGGCAGAGGTGGGCGGCATCGGCATCGCGCCGGGCGCCAACCTGTCCGACACCGTGGCCATGTTCGAAGCGACCCATGGCACCGCGCCGAAGTACGCTGGCAAGGATCAGGTCAACCCGGGTTCAGTCATCCTGTCGGCCGAGATGATGCTGCGTCACCTGGGCTGGACCGAGGCGGCGGACCTGATCATCAAGGGCACCAACGGAGCGATCAAGGCCAAGACGGTGACCTATGACTTCGAGCGCCTGATGGAGGGCGCCACCCTGGTATCGTCTTCCGGGTTCGGCGAGGCGCTGATCAAGCACATGTAAACCCGCAAGCAGCCAAAAAACCGCTCGGCTCAATCACTTGAGCGGGGCGGTTTTTTTATGGCTGGGTATCGGCGGGCAGGTCAGTTCGGGACGGTGTCATGCGCGCTGTTGAGCGCTGCAACTGCCGGTGTCTCGGGATTCTTGACCGCTGCGTCATTAATATCCACCGCATGCAGCCCCTTGGGGCCCTGGATGATTTTGAAGGATACAGCCTGGCCAGCCTTCAGGGTCTTGTAGCCGTCCATCTTGATGGCCGAGTAATGGGCAAACAGGTCTTCCGACTTGCCTTCCTCGTTGATGAAGCCATACCCCTTTGCATTGTTGAACCACTTCACCTTGCCGACTGCCATACACATATCCCTCTGCAACGGACTCCATCACTGGAGTATCATCCAGACATCCGCAGCCAAATCTTTAAATATGATTGACTCCACGGACCTTTTTTACCCACTGTGGGCTCTATTGGTTGTAACACCGTTTTGCCGATAGTCAAGGCGACCCGGCTGCCGGTGTTGAAATCGTTGAAAACCGCCCCCAATACTGTATTTGCACAACTGACGAACCTTTCTTTCCATGCATGCAATCAGCCAGATTCGACTAACATTCAATCAGGATCGCCCGACTCTCCAGAATGATCGCCCGGAGGAACACGACGACGATTCCGCAGGCATTGCTGTTCAGGAGGCCAAGCCTGCTTTACAGGCGCCGCCGATGTACAAGGTGGTTTTGTTCAATGATGACTACACACCGATGGATTTCGTCGTCGAAGTGCTCGAGGTGTTTTTTAATCTGAATCGCGAGCTGGCGACCAAGGTCATGCTGGCCGTCCATACCGAAGGACGGGCAGTATGTGGAGTGTTTACCCGCGACATTGCCGAGACCAAGGCCATGCAGGTCAACCAGTACGCCAGGGAAAGCCAGCATCCGCTACTCTGTGAAATCGAGAAGGACGGTTAATCGCCGACCACTTGGGTATGAGGTGAAGCTATGTTAAACCGCGAGCTCGAAGTCACCCTCAATCTAGCCTTCAAGGAGGCCCGTTCGAAGCGTCATGAGTTCATGACCGTCGAGCATCTCCTGCTGGCCCTATTGGATAATGAGGCTGCCGCCACCGTTTTGCGTGCCTGCGGCGCAAACCTCGACAAACTCAAGCATGACCTGCAGGAGTTCATCGACTCCACCACGCCATTGATCCCCGTTCATGACGAGGACCGCGAAACCCAGCCAACCCTGGGCTTCCAGCGTGTTCTGCAACGTGCTGTCTTCCATGTACAGAGCTCGGGCAAACGCGAAGTGACTGGCGCCAACGTGCTGGTTGCAATCTTCAGTGAACAGGAAAGTCAGGCAGTGTTCCTGCTGAAACAGCAGAGCGTTGCGCGCATCGATGTCGTCAACTACATCGCCCATGGCATTTCCAAGGTGCCGGGGCATGGCGATCACTCTGAAGGTGAGCAAGATATGCAGGACGACGAGGGCGGTGAGTCTTCTTCTTCAGGCAATCCCCTGGATGCTTATGCCAGCAATCTCAACGAACTCGCGCGCCAGGGGCGGATCGATCCGCTGGTGGGTCGTGAGCTCGAAGTCGAGCGCGTTGCTCAGATTCTTGCGCGGCGCCGCAAAAACAACCCGCTGCTGGTCGGCGAGGCGGGCGTGGGTAAAACCGCGATCGCCGAGGGCCTGGCCAAGCGCATTGTCGACAACCAGGTGCCGGACCTTCTGGCCAACAGCGTGGTGTACTCCCTCGATCTGGGCGCCTTGCTGGCCGGGACCAAATACCGTGGCGATTTCGAGAAGCGCTTCAAGGCGCTGCTCGGCGAGCTGAAAAAACGCCCGCAGGCGATCCTGTTCATCGACGAAATCCACACCATCATCGGTGCAGGGGCTGCGTCCGGTGGCGTCATGGATGCCTCGAACCTGCTCAAGCCGCTGCTGTCGTCCGGTGATATCCGCTGCATCGGTTCGACTACCTTCCAGGAGTTTCGCGGGATCTTCGAAAAAGACCGCGCCCTGGCGCGACGCTTCCAGAAGGTCGATGTGTCGGAACCTTCGGTGGAAGATACCGTGGGTATCCTGCGCGGCCTGAAAGGGCGCTTCGAGCTGCATCACAACATCGAATACAGTGATGAAGCCTTGCGCGCTGCCGCTGAACTCGCTTCGCGCTACATCAATGATCGGCACATGCCGGACAAGGCGATCGACGTCATCGACGAGGCGGGCGCCTACCAGCGTCTGCAGCCGGCGGAAAAACGCGTGAAACGCATCGAAGTGCCTCAGGTCGAGGACATCGTCGCGAAAATTGCGCGGATACCGCCAAAACACGTCACCAGTTCCGACAAGGAGCTGCTGCGTAAGCTCGAGCGTGACCTGAAGCTGACGGTGTTCGGCCAGGACGCGGCCATCGATTCGCTGGCCACCGCCATCAAGCTGTCCCGTGCCGGCCTCAAGTCGCCGGACAAACCCGTCGGTTCGTTCCTGTTCGCAGGGCCTACCGGGGTAGGTAAGACCGAGGCAGCGCGGCAATTGGCCAAGGCTCTGGGTGTCGAGCTTGTGCGATTCGACATGTCCGAGTACATGGAGCGCCACACGGTCTCGCGTCTCATCGGTGCGCCTCCAGGCTACGTCGGGTTCGATCAGGGCGGTTTGCTGACCGAAGCCATTACCAAGCAGCCTCACTGTGTATTGTTGCTCGATGAAATCGAGAAGGCGCATCCGGAAGTCTTCAACCTGCTGTTGCAGGTCATGGACCACGGTACGCTGACCGATAACAACGGACGCAAGGCGGATTTCCGTAACGTCATCGTCATCATGACGACCAACGCCGGTGCCGAAACCGCAGCGCGGGCTTCTATCGGTTTCACTCATCAGGACCACTCGTCCGATGCGATGGAAGTGATCAAGAAGAGCTTCACGCCTGAGTTCCGCAACCGCCTGGACACCATTATCCAATTTGGTCGCCTCAGCCATGAGGTCATCAAAAGCGTGGTGGACAAGTTCCTTACCGAGCTTCAGGCGCAACTGGAAGACAAGCGCGTGCAGCTGGAAGTGACCGATGCAGCGCGCAGTTGGCTGGCGCAGGGTGGCTACGACTCGGCAATGGGAGCTCGGCCGATGGCGCGTTTGATCCAGGACAAGATCAAGCGTCCGCTGGCGGAAGAGATCCTGTTTGGCGAACTGGCGGACCATGGTGGTGTGGTGCATATCGACATCAAGGATGGCGAGCTGACCTTCGATTTCGAGACCACTGCCGAAATGGCCTGATGTTTGACTGCTGCAAGGAAAAAGGCGCCGAAAGGCGCCTTTTTTCATATCGCCGCGCGACTGTAGGAGCGAGCATGCTCGCGATGGGCGCCAACGATAACGCTGGGCGTCTGACACCAAGCGGTGTCTCTGCGCGCATCGCGAGCATGCTCGCTCCTACAGGGGGGAGTGCACTCCCGCACAAACAAAAACGCCCGGCCAAAGCCGGGCGTCTTGTATTGACTTGATTAACGAGCGCGGTAAGTGATGCGCCCTTTGCTCAAGTCATAGGGAGTCAGCTCGACGCGCACTTTGTCGCCGGTAAGAATACGAATGTAGTTCTTGCGCATCTTGCCGGAGATGTGCGCGGTTACGACGTGCCCATTTTCCAACTCCACGCGAAACATGGTGTTGGGCAGGGTGTCGACGACAGTGCCTTCCATTTCGAAGCTGTCTTCTTTCGACATGCAGTAAAGCCCTCGGTGTCCAATGAATGGCCCGGTGCAACTGCGCCAGGCAAAAGCGGCGTGCATTGTGCCCGAAAAATGGGGTTTACGCCAAGGGGTTCTAGTTCAGGATGACCCATCGCTGGTTAATCAGCAGTTCAATGGGGCGATATTGGGTCTTGTAACTCATCTTTTTGCAGTTCTTGATCCAGTAGCCCAGGTACACCGCTTCCAGTTGCAGGCGTTGGGTCTCGGCGATCTGCCAGAGGATCGCATAGCGCCCCAGGCTGCGTCGTTCTTCGTTGGGTTCATAGAAGGTGTAGACCGCCGACAGGCCATTGGGCAGCAAGTCGGTCACGGCCACGGCCAGAAGCTGGCCATTGAGCCGAAACTCATAAAAACGCGAAAACGGCAGGTCGCGTACCAGAAAGGTCGAAAATTGATCGCGACTGGGCGGATACATGTCGCCATCGGCGTGGCGCTGTTCGATGTAGCGCTGGTACAGCTCGAAGTATTCTTCGCTGAACTTGGGTTTGGCGGGGCGTACTTGCAGGTCGGCATTGCGCTTGAAGATGCGTTTCTGCTGACGGTTGGGTACAAACTGCGCGACGGGAATGCGCGCCGGCACGCACGCATTGCAGTTCTGGCAGTGTGGCCGGTAAAGATGATCGCCGCTGCGACGAAAACCCATTTCCGACAGGTCTGCATAAACATGCACATCCATGGGCTGGCTGGGGTCGAGAAACAGCGTGGTGGCCTGCTCCTCGGGCAGGTAACTGCAAGAGTGGGGTTGAGTGGCATAGAACTTCAAACGCGCCAACTCGGTCATGATCAACCCTCGGGATAAGCTTTTGAATAAGTGTAAGCCAAGCGCGCCAATGTCGCTCAGCAAACCCAGGTGGCGCGGTTGGGTTGGTCCAGGTGTCGCGCCAGGTAGCCGGCGAAGTCCTGGCGTGGGATGGCGCGGGCGCCGAGGCTGTGCAGGTGATCGGTGGGCATCTGGCAATCGATCAGCACGAAACCCGAGTCTTTCAGATGTTTGACCAGCTTGGCAAAGCCAAACTTGGAAGCGTTGTCGGCGCGACTGAACATCGACTCGCCGAAAAACAGTTGGCCCATCGCCAGGCCGTACAGGCCGCCGACCAGTTGGCCATCGTCCCAGACTTCAACGCTATGGGCATATCCACGGCGGTGCAGTTCGAGGTAGGCATTGCACATTGTTTCGGTAATCCAGGTACCGTCGGCGTAGGCCCGGGGCGCGGCGCAGGCGTGGATGACCGCGGCGAAGTCCTGGTCGAACGTCACCTGATAGCGCTGTTGGCGCAATAATTTGCTCAGGCTGCGCGAGACGTGCAGTTCGTCGGGAAACAGCACCGTGCGTGGGTCAGGTGACCACCACAAAATCGGCTGCCCTTCGGAAAACCAGGGAAAGCAGCCATGGCGATAAGCCTGGACCAGGCGATCGGCGGACAGGTCGCCGCCGGCCGCCAGCAACCCATTGGGGTCGCGCATGGCTTTTTCCAGTGGCGGGAAGGTCAGGGAGTTGCGTTGTAACCAGGTCAGCATGGCGTCCGGACTTACAGAAGGGGAGGGCGGGGTGCCTGCATGAAGTTTGCAACCAAATGGCGGGAATGTCGTCGAGCAATTTTCACCATTTGCCTTGCGTCGGGGCCGTCTCGCCCGGGCGCGAGGCATTGATACGTACATCCTGGTTACACGCGCAAGGTTGCAACTTGGCGCGAGCGATGTGGTCGTAAGCGAGCGCTATGGCGCCGCGCACAACTTGCAGTCAATATCGAAAAGCATCCATAAGCCTTTGTCACAAAAGGTAATGCGTGCTCAAATTACGTCGCTTCGAGCGCATTGTTGGCTATTCTTGATGCGGGCGTCTGAGCCGTGGCTTCAGCGAGACAAACCCGTACAATGCGGCTTGTAACAAAATAAGCAGTGTGCACCGTGTTTATAAAAACGGGAGCGCAATGTTAAAAGTAGTCTCGGTCGCGCTCGTTAATTTTTTACCTGCCTGGAATGGGCAGTTTTTATAGTCATTCAACAGATGGACGCGCCGTTGGCGGCGCAGGAAAAGTAGCGTTTTGAAGAAATCCACTGCAGCACCGAAACCAGCCGTTGTTCCGATCTGGCGCCAGAATTTGCACTACCGACTCAAGGAAGGTGCATTGATCGCCATCGGCGCCCTGTGCCTGTTCCTGATGATGGCCTTGCTGACCTATGGCAAGGACGATCCGGGCTGGAGCCACAACAGCAAGATCGACGACGTGCAGAACTTCGGCGGTCCGGCCGGCTCCTACAGCGCCGACATCCTGTTCATGGTGCTGGGTTATTTCGCTTACATCTTCCCGCTGCTGCTGGCGATCAAGGTTTATCAGATCTTCCGCCAGCGTCATGAACCCTGGCAATGGAGCGGCTGGCTGTTCTCCTGGCGCCTGATTGGCCTGGTGTTTCTGGTGCTGTCGGGCGCCGCGCTGGCGCACATCCATTTCCATACCCCGACGGGGCTGCCGGCCGGCGCGGGTGGCGCATTGGGCGAGAGCCTTGGCGACCTCGCCCGCAACGCGTTCAACATCCAGGGCAGCACCTTGCTGTTCATCGCCCTGTTCCTGTTTGGCCTGACCGTCTTCACCGACCTGTCGTGGTTCAAGGTGATGGACATTACCGGCAAGATCACTCTCGACCTGTTCGAGTTGGTGCAGAGCGCAGCGAATCGGTGGTGGTCGTCGCGCGTCGAGCGCAAGCAACTGGTCGCACAATTGCGTGAAGTCGACGATCGCGTCCATGACGTGGTCGCTCCTACCGTGACGGACAAACGCGAGCAGGCCAAGGTCAAGGAGCGCCTGATCGAGCGCGAACAGGCCCTGAGCAAGCACATGTCCGAACGCGAGAAGCAGGTGCCTCCGGTCATCGCCCCTGCGCCGATCAAGCCTGCCGCGCCAAGCAAACGAGTGGAAAAGGAAAAACAGGTTCCGCTGTTCGTCGACAGCGCCGTCGAAGGCACCTTGCCACCGATCTCGATTCTCGACCCTGCCGAAAAGAAACAGCTCAACTATTCCCCTGAATCCCTGGCGGCCGTCGGTCATTTGCTGGAGATCAAACTCAAGGAGTTTGGTGTCGAGGTCACGGTGGATTCGATCCACCCGGGCCCGGTGATTACCCGTTACGAAATCCAGCCGGCCGCGGGTGTGAAAGTCAGTCGCATCGCCAACCTGGCCAAGGACCTGGCGCGATCCCTGGCTGTGACCAGCGTGCGGGTGGTGGAAGTGATTCCGGGCAAGACCACCGTCGGTATCGAGATTCCCAACGAAGACCGGCAGATCGTGCGCTTCTCCGAAGTGCTCTCGACGCCTGAGTACGACAATTTCAAATCTCCCGTCACCCTGGCCCTGGGTCATGACATCGGCGGTAAACCGGTCATCACTGACTTGGCGAAGATGCCGCACCTGCTGGTGGCCGGTACCACCGGTTCCGGTAAGTCGGTGGGTGTGAACGCGATGATCCTCTCGATCCTGTTCAAGTCCGGCCCGGATGACGCCAAGCTGATCATGATCGACCCGAAAATGCTCGAGCTGTCGATCTACGAAGGCATTCCGCACCTGCTGTGCCCGGTGGTCACCGACATGAAAGACGCGGCCAACGCCCTGCGCTGGAGCGTGGCCGAGATGGAGCGTCGCTACAAGCTGATGGCGAAGATGGGCGTGCGCAACCTGTCGGGCTTCAACGCCAAGGTCAAGGAAGCCATCGACGCTGGCGAGCCGTTGAGCGATCCGCTGTACAAGCGCGAAAGCATCCACGACGAAGCGCCGCTGTTGCAGAAACTGCCGACCATCGTCGTGGTGGTCGACGAATTCGCCGACATGATGATGATCGTTGGCAAGAAGGTTGAAGAACTGATCGCCCGTATCGCGCAGAAGGCGCGGGCGGCGGGTATCCACCTGATCCTCGCGACCCAGCGGCCGTCGGTGGACGTGATTACCGGTCTGATCAAGGCCAACATCCCGACCCGTATGGCGTTCCAGGTGTCGAGCAAGATCGACTCGCGGACCATCATCGACCAGGGTGGTGCCGAGCAACTGCTGGGCCACGGTGACATGCTCTATATGCCGCCGGGCACCAGCCTGCCGATCCGTGTCCACGGCGCCTTCGTGTCCGACGATGAGGTTCATCGGGTCGTCGAGGCCTGGAAACTGCGTGGCGCGCCGGAGTACAACGACGACATCCTCAACGGTGTCGAAGAGGCCGGCAGTGGCTTCGAAAGCAGCAGCGGCGGTGGCGACGGTGATGACCCGGAAGCCGACGCTTTGTACGACGAGGCGGTGCAGTTCGTGCTGGAAAGCCGCCGGGCGTCCATTTCCGCGGTTCAGCGCAAGTTGAAAATCGGCTACAACCGCGCCGCGCGCATGATCGAGGCCATGGAAATGGCCGGGGTCGTGACGGCCATGAATACCAACGGCTCGCGTGAAGTCCTGGCCCCTGGTCCGGTGCGCGACTGACCGGATATTGAAAGGGTGGCACCC
This sequence comes from Pseudomonas sp. S2_C03, assembly GCF_054668405.1. Lineage (NCBI taxonomy): Bacteria > Pseudomonadati > Pseudomonadota > Gammaproteobacteria > Pseudomonadales > Pseudomonadaceae > Pseudomonas > Pseudomonas sp. S2_C03. The sequence goes on from NZ_CP162766.1 coordinate 1,341,029, forward strand.
CCGGTGCCACCCGCACTCCCACCATCGTAATTGAGGACTCCCATGCGTCTGATCCGCATGCTGTTGTTGCCGGTACTGGCTTTGACCACGCTTTCGGCCCACGCCGATGACAAGGATGTGGCGCGCCTGACTCAACTTCTGGAAAAATCCCAGACCCTGACTGCACGTTTCTCGCAGCTGACCCTTGATGGCAGCGGTACGCAATTGCAGGAAACGGCGGGCGAGATGTCCGTCCAGCGGCCGGGTCTTTTCTACTGGCACACCGATGCGCCGGCCGAGCAGGTCGTGGTGTCCGACGGCAAGAAAGTGACGCTATGGGACCCGGACCTTGAGCAGGCGACCATCAAAACCCTCGACCTGCGCCTGAGCCAGACGCCGGCGCTGCTGCTGTCGGGCGATGTGTCCAAGATCAGCCAGAGTTTCGACATCAGCGCCAAGGAAGCCGGCGGCGTGATCGACTTCACCTTGAAGCCGAAAACCAAGGACACCCTGTTTGACAGTCTGCGCCTGTCGTTCCGCAATGGCCTGGTCAATGACATGCAACTGATCGACAGCGTCGGTCAGCGCACCAATATCCTGTTCACTGGCGTGAAGGCCAACGAGCCGATCCCGGCGTCCAAATTCAAGTTCGATGTACCCAAGGGTGCCGACGTGATCCAGGAATAACGCGGTCTCCTGTAGGAGCGAGCTTGCTCGCGATGGACTCAAGAACGCCGCTGGGTGTCAGGTTCCCAGCGTCATCGTTGACGACTATCGCGAATAAATTCGCTCCTACAGGTGAAGGTGATACCCAGATAAACGAGGTTTTAAAGGCACGTGATGGACCTGTTTCGCAGCGCCCCGATTGCCCAGCCGCTGGCCGCCCGCCTGCGTGCGGCTAACCTGGACGAGTACGTCGGTCAGGAGCACGTGCTCGCTCGCGGCAAGCCCTTGCGCGAGGCGCTGGAACAGGGTGCGCTGCACTCGATGATCTTCTGGGGGCCGCCCGGCGTGGGCAAGACCACCCTGGCGCGGTTGCTGGCGGAAGTCTCGGACGCGCACTTCGAAACCGTCTCGGCAGTCCTGGCCGGGGTGAAGGAAATCCGCCAGGCGGTGGAAATCGCCAAGCAGCAGGCTGGCCAGTACGGCAAGCGCACCATTCTGTTCGTCGATGAGGTGCACCGCTTCAACAAGTCGCAGCAGGACGCATTCCTGCCCTATGTCGAAGACGGCACGCTGATCTTCATCGGCGCCACCACCGAAAACCCCTCGTTCGAACTCAACAACGCGTTACTGTCTCGGGCGAGGGTCTATGTGCTTAAAAGCCTCGACGAATCCGCGTTGCGCAAACTGGTGCAACGTGCGCTGACTGAGGAGCGCGGGCTGGGCAAGCGTCACCTGACGATCAGCGACGAAGGTTTCCAGATGCTGTTGTCCGCGGCTGATGGTGATGGCCGGCGTCTGCTCAACCTGCTGGAAAACGCTTCGGACCTTGCCGAGGACGACAGCGAGATCGGCGTCGACTTGTTGCAGAGCCTGCTTGGCGACACCCGTCGACGTTTCGACAAGGGCGGCGAGGCGTTCTATGACCAGATTTCTGCACTGCACAAATCGGTGCGTGGCTCCAACCCCGATGGCGCACTGTACTGGTTTGCGCGGATGATCGATGGCGGTTGTGACCCGTTGTACCTTGCCCGGCGTGTAGTGCGCATGGCCAGTGAAGACATCGGCAACGCCGACCCGCGTGCACTGAGCCTGTGCCTGGCGGCCTGGGACGTGCAGGAGCGCCTCGGCAGCCCGGAAGGTGAGCTGGCGGTGGCTCAGGCCATCACCTACCTGGCTTGTGCACCAAAGAGCAACGCGGTGTACATGGGTTTCAAGGCCGCGATGCGCAGTGCTGCCGAACACGGCTCGCTTGAAGTGCCTCTGCATTTGCGCAACGCGCCGACCAAACTGATGAAGCAACTGGGTTACGGCGACGAGTACCGCTACGCCCATGACGAACCGGATGCCTACGCGGCCGGCGAAGACTACTTTCCCGAGGAGCTTGAGCCGCAACCCTTCTATCAACCCGTGCCACGCGGCCTGGAATTGAAGATCGGCGAGAAGCTCAATCACCTCGCACAACTGGATCGAATGAGCCCAAGGCAGCGGAGAAAATAGTGGTCCCATTGATCGTTGCGGTGTCCGTCGGCGGGATGGCCGGTACTTTGTTGCGCTTCGCCACCGGCAATTGGATCAATGCCAATTGGCCGCGGCACTTCTATACCGCGACGCTCGCCGTTAATATCGTCGGCTGTTTGCTGATCGGCGTTTTATACGGCCTGTTTTTGATACGCCCGGAAGTACCGATCGAGGTACGCGCCGGGTTGATGGTCGGCTTCCTCGGGGGGCTGACGACTTTTTCGTCCTTTTCACTGGATACGGTGCGCCTGCTGGAAAGCGGGCAGGTGCCGCTGGCCCTGGGCTATGCTGCCATCAGCGTATTCGGCGGGCTGCTCGCCACGTGGGCTGGCCTGTCCTTGACCAAACTTTGATAACGAGAGACCGACATGCTCGATTCCAAACTGTTACGTAGCGATCTTCAGAACGTAGCGGACCGCCTGACCTCCCGTGGCTACACGCTGGACGTTGCGCGCATCGAAGCGCTGGAAGAACAGCGCAAGACCGTCCAGACCCGCACCGAAGCACTGCAGGCTGAACGTAATGCGCGCTCCAAATCCATCGGTCAGGCCAAGCAGCGCGGCGAAGACATTGCGCCGTTGATGGCGGACGTCGAGCGCATGGCCAATGAATTGAGTGCCGGCAAGGTCGAGCTGGACGCGATCCAGACCGAACTGGACTCGATCCTGCTGGGCATCCCCAACCTGCCGCATGAATCCGTGCCGGTCGGTGCTGACGAAGAGGGCAACGTTGAAGTGCGTCGCTGGGGGACACCAACGGCGTTTGATTTCCCGGTGCAAGACCACGTCGCACTGGGCGAAAAGTTCGGCTGGCTCGACTTCGAGACCGCTGCCAAGCTGTCCGGCGCACGCTTCGCCCTGTTGCGCGGCCCGATTGCCCGCCTGCACCGCGCCCTGGCGCAGTTCATGATCAACCTGCACGTCACCGAGCATGGCTACGAAGAGGCCTATACGCCGTATCTGGTCCAGGCTCCGGCGTTGCAAGGCACCGGCCAGTTGCCGAAATTCGAAGAAGACCTGTTCAAGATCGGTCGCGAAGGCGAAGCCGACCTGTACCTGATCCCGACCGCCGAAGTGTCGCTGACCAACATCGTGGCCGGCGAAATCGTCGATGCGAAACTGCTGCCGATCAAGTTCGTTGCTCACACGCCGTGCTTCCGCAGTGAAGCGGGCGCCTCGGGTCGCGATACCCGCGGCATGATCCGCCAGCACCAATTCGACAAGGTCGAAATGGTACAGATCGTCGAGCCGGGCAAATCCATGGAAGCGCTGGAAGGGCTGACCGCCAACGCCGAGAAAGTCCTGCAACTGCTGGAACTGCCTTACCGCACCCTGGCGCTGTGCACCGGCGACATGGGTTTCAGCGCGGTCAAGACCTACGATCTGGAAGTGTGGATTCCGAGCCAGGACAAATACCGCGAAATCTCGTCGTGCTCCAACTGCGGTGACTTCCAGGCCCGTCGCATGCAAGCGCGCTTCCGCAATCCGGAAACCGGCAAGCCTGAGTTGGTACATACCCTCAACGGTTCCGGCCTCGCGGTCGGTCGTACCCTGGTGGCGGTGCTGGAAAACTACCAGCAGGCCGACGGTTCGATCCGCGTGCCGGACGTACTGAAGCCGTACATGGGTGGCCTCGAGGTCATCGGTTAAATGGACTATCTGCCGCTGTTTCATAACCTGCGCGGCAGTCGTGTGTTGGTCGTCGGCGGGGGGGAGATTGCCTTGCGCAAGTCCCGCCTGCTGGCCGATGCCGGTGCGCAGTTGCGGGTGGTTGCACCTGAAATCGAATCACAGTTGCGCGAACTGGTCGCCGGCAGCGGTGGCGAGTGCCTGTTGCGTGGTTATAGCGAAACGGATATGGACGGTTGTGCGCTGATCATCGCCGCCACCGACGACGAACCGTTGAACGCACGGGTTTCCGCCGACGCCCACCGGCGTTGCGTGCCGGTCAACGTGGTGGATGCGCCTGCGTTGTGCAGCGTAATTTTCCCGGCGATCGTCGATCGTTCGCCGTTGATCATTGCCGTGTCCAGCGGTGGCGATGCGCCGGTGCTGGCGCGACTGATCCGCGCCAAGCTGGAAACCTGGATTCCTTCGACCTACGGTCAACTGGCCGGCCTGGCAGCGCGTTTTCGCAATCAGGTCAAGGGCTTGTTCCCGGATGTGCAGCAACGCCGGGCGTTCTGGGAGGACGTGTTCCAGGGGCCGATTGCCGACCGCCAACTGGCCGGGCAGGGTGCCGAAGCCGAACGCCTGTTACAGGCGAAGATCGCCGGTGAAGCGCCAGTGGCCACGGGTGAGGTCTATCTGGTGGGGGCGGGGCCGGGTGATCCCGACCTGCTGACTTTCCGTGCGCTACGTCTTATGCAGCAGGCCGATGTGGTGTTGTACGACCGCCTGGTGGCGCCGGCAATCCTTGAGCTGTGCCGTCGAGACGCCGAGCGCGTCTACGTCGGCAAACGCCGCGCCGATCACGCGGTGCCTCAGGATCAGATCAACCAGCATCTGGTGGACCTGGCCAAACAGGGCAAGCGCGTGGTGCGGTTGAAGGGCGGTGATCCGTTCATCTTCGGCCGTGGCGGTGAAGAGATCGAAGAGCTGGCGGCTCAGGGCATCCCGTTCCAGGTTGTGCCGGGCATTACGGCGGCCAGCGGTTGTGCGGCGTATGCGGGGATACCGCTGACGCATCGTGATTACGCGCAGTCGGTGCGGTTCGTCACTGGGCACCTCAAGGATGGCACCACCGACCTGCCGTGGGCCGACCTGGTCTCGCCTTCGCAGACCCTGGTGTTTTACATGGGGCTGGTGGGCTTGCCGGTCATTTGCGAGCAGTTGATCCAGCACGGTCGCGCGGCCGATACCCCGGCGGCGTTGATCCAGCAGGGCACCACCACCAACCAGCGGGTGTTTACCGGCACCCTGGCCAACCTGTCGGAAATGGTGGCAGAGCATGAAGTGCATGCGCCGACGCTGGTGATTGTTGGGGAAGTCGTGCAGTTGCGCGAGAAGCTGGCGTGGTTTGAAGGGGCGCAGGCGCAGGTCTGACCGCGTCGAGCCCATCGCGGGCAAGCCCGCTCCTACAGATGCGCCGCTGCACCTGTGGGAGCGGGCTTGCCCGCGATGCTTTTAACAATCTCATGCCCTGCGCCAAACCCCTTTGCCACTCAATCGCGCCCGGTCATGAGCCCCGGTGAAGTCCTGCTCCGGACCTTTGGGTACTACACCCGTCGGGTTGATGGTTTTGTGGCTGCCGTAGTAGTGATTCTTGATGTGGGTGAAATCCACGGTCTCGGCAACGCCTGGCCACTGGTAGATTTCCCGCAGCCAGTTCGACAGGTTCGGGTAATCGGCAATGCGCCGCAGGTTGCATTTGAAGTGTCCGTGGTACACCGCGTCAAAACGGATCAGCGTGGTGAACAAGCGGATGTCGGCTTCGGTCAGGTATTGGCCGGCCAGGTAGCGATTGGCGCCGAGCAGTCCTTCCAGGTAATCCAGTTCTGCGAACAATCCATCGAAGGCGTCTTCGTAGGCCTGTTGCGAGGTGGCGAAGCCTGCGCGGTACACCCCGTTGTTCACCGCAGGATAAATCCGCTCGTTCAGTGCAGCGATCTCGCCGCGTAGCGGGGCGGGGTAGAAGTCCAGGTCATTGCCCGTCAGATCGTCGAAGGCGGTGTTGAACATGCGGATGATCTCCGCCGATTCATTGCTGACGATGCGGTTTTGTTGCTTGTCCCACAATACCGGTACGGTCACGCGGCCGGTGTAGTCGGCGGTGTCGGCGGTGTAGCGCTGGTGCATGAAGTCAAAGTGATCGAGCTTGTCGCCGGTGGAGCCGAGTGTCTGGTCGAAGGTCCAACCGTTTTCGAGCATCAGCCAACTGACCACGGAGACATCGATCAGGTCTTCCAAGCCTTTGAGTTTGCGAAGGATCAGCGTGCGATGGGCCCAGGGACAGGCCAGCGAAACGTAAAGGTGATAACGACCGGCCTCGGCGGCAAAGCCACCCACACCGCTCGGGCCAGGTTGGCCGTCAGCGGTCACCCAGTTGCGTCGCTGAGCCTGTTCACGCTGGAAGGCGCCGTCCTTGCTGCTTTCGTACCACTTGTCCTGCCATTGACCTTCTACGAGCAAACCCATGTCCACGACTCCTCAAACCAATATTCATTGGAGAGGATTCTATTCCTATAGGTTCGATAAAAAAGCGCAAATCGTAGACAGTTATTATCGATTAAATCGATTTGTCTCGCGCATCCCAGTAGCGGTTGGCGGTTTCGAAAGCGTGTTCGCGAGTTTGACCGAGGCCACGCAAGGCCAGGGCCATGGTCGAAATCAGCGCCATTTGCGGGTAACTGTCGACCACATCGCCGCGCCACACGGCCTTGAGGTGCTCAGGGTCCAGCGCGGCCGGCTTGACGTGGCGCTGGGTCGACAACTGCGGCCACTCCTCGTCCCAGTTTTCGCCAGCGGTCGTGCCGTACAGGTGGCTGTCGGCATCCGGATTGATTTCGATCTCGCCACCGTCGCCCTTGATCACAATGGCGGTGTCGCCGAGCAAACGGCTGGCCTCGCGGTGCACGGCCTGGTAGCCGGGGTGGAAAATGCTTTGCAGGCCACATCGGGCGGCCAACGGGTTCAGGAGGCGCGCCAGGGAATGGATCGGCGAGCGCAAACCCAGGGTATTGCGAAGGTCGATCATGTGCTGCAGCTGCGGTGCCCAGTCCATCAACGGCATGAACGCCAGGCCGCCGTGATCCAGCGCGGCACCCACTTGCTGCCAGTTGCGGCACAACGGGATGTTCAGCGCCGCCAGCAGTTGCTCGCTGTACAGCCGCCCGGCCGTGTGGGCGCCGCCGCCATGCATGAATACCCGCAGGCCATTGTGTGCCAGACATTTGGCCGCCAGCAGGTACCACGGCAGATGACGTTTTTTGCCGGCGTAGGTCGGCCAGTCCAGGTCGACCGCAAGTGATGGCGCCTGCAAGCGCTCGCGCAAGGCTTCGGTGAATCCGGCCATTTCTTCCGCGCTTTCTTCCTTGTGCCGCAAGAGCATCAGGAAGGCGCCGAGCTGTGTTGGCTCGACCTGTTCGTCGAGCACCATGCCCATGGCTTGGCGGGCTTCTTCGCGAGTCAGGTCGCGGGCGCCGCGCTTGCCTTTGCCCAGTATCCGCACGAACTGGGCGAACGGGTGCTCGGCGGGCGTTTCGAGGGTCAACGCTGGGTAGTCGGTCATAGGCAATTCGTCGGTTTGGGCAGGCCCGCCAGTTTCGCGGCGAGTTTGGCAGGAGTGCCTTTGAACAGGCGGTTCAGGTGCAGGCTGTTGCCTTTGTCCGGGCCGAGTTTCAAGGCGGTGTATTTGATCAGCGGACGCGTGGCCGGAGACAACTGGAATTCGGCGTAGAAGGCGCGCAACAGCTCGAGGACTTCCCAGTGCTCGGGGCTCAACTCGATGTCTTCGGCGGCTGCGAGGGCACTGGCGACTTCAGCGGACCAGTCGCCAAGCTCGACGAGGAAGCCGTCCTTGTCCAGTTCGATGGCGCGGGCGCCGACGGTCAGGGAATTCATAGCCAACTGTTGACCTTGTCGTAGTGCAGCGACAACTCGACGAAGGCCGGGTAATCGATGGCCCGGGCGTCGGCGGGAATGTCCAGGGCGCGGGCCTGGGCGTCCTCGGCGAGTACGTACAGCGTCGGTGCGCGGGCGCTCAGTGCGTTGAACGGAGCGGTGGCAGGTTGCAACGCATACACCGCGTCGCCCGTCAGCAGCAACGCATCGTTGGCACCGATAAGGCGCAGGCAACTGTTCAGGCGATCGTCGCCGAACGGAGAGTGAGACAACACATGCAAAGTCGACATCAGAGGGTGATCACCTGGTCGTAACGGTCAATAAGAGCGGTGATTTCAGCGGCGTTCAAGGCTTGGACTTCCTCAAACGCCAGACTTGACGGGGCCAGGCCTCGTTCGGTGGCGCTGTCGCTACAGACGAACAGCTCATCGACGCCGAACATCGGCAAGGCCTGCAAATTGGCGCTCAAGTCTTTCTGTTGCAGGGCCTTGGCGTCCTGTTTAGACGCCAGTTGAAACACGCCATCATCCAGAAACAGCAGGCCGATCGGCAGGTCGAAAGCGCCGCCGGCCAATACGATATCCAGCGCTTCGCGGGCGCTCGGTCCGGACCAGGGGGCCTGGCGGCTGACAATCAGCAAGGATTTGGGCATGTCACGCGCCTCCAAAACAGATCAGGCGGTCGGCGTCCTGCACTGCATCATGCAACTGACCGAGGCCGGACAGTTCCCAGGGGGCGTCCACGGCGGCGGCTTCGCGTTGATATCGTGTCGCTTCTTCGGCATTGAGCACCCCTCGACGCAGGGCGGCGGCGATGCACACCACACCGTCTAACTGACGCTCGGTGACGAAGTTACGCCATTGTTTGGGCAAGTCCTGTTCGTCCTGGGGTGTGACCACGCTGCCGGAGGCGTTGTAGACGCCGTCCTGATAGAAAAACAGCCGGACAATCTCATGCCCCCCCGCCAGCGCAGCCTGGGCGAACAGCAAGGCACGGCGCGAGGAGGGCGCGTGGGCGGCGGAGAATACGGCGATGGCGAACTTCATGGTGAACTCGATCTGCGGAACTGCGGCCATGATAAAGCTTTATCGGGGGGAGGGGCCAAGTGTTCGCTGGGGACCTTGTTGGATTCATCGCGGGCAAGCCCGCTCCCACAGGGGATTTGTGATCGCCATGATTACCGAGGCATATACCCCAACTGCCACCGCCGGGGAATCTGCAGTGACACCACCCCCAGCACTCCCGCCAGCACGCCGCTGGCAAACAACGCCTGGAGCCCGAATTGATGTTCCAGCAGGGCGCCCAGCACCGCGCCGGCGAACATCCCGGTCCAGGGCACCAGTTGCACGCGCCAGCCGTTACGGCGTTCACCCAGCAACCAGCGTCCCAGACCGCGACCGAAGCGCGACAGGGCGCCGGTGACGTAGGTCAGGCCCACCGGCAGGCCGTTCACTTGCTCGACGGCGGCGTTGAGCATGCCCATGGCGATAATCGCTGCCAGCAGCGCCGGCAGTTGCTCGTCATAGGGCCAGCCTGCCGCCGTGCACAGCAACAGGGCGATGCACAACAGCAACGGCAGTGCGCGTCGTCCGCCGATACGGCTGACCAGAATGCCCAAGGCATTACCGATGACAAAGGTGGCTACCACGACCAACAGGCGAAGGGTCAGACCAAGGTCGCCGTCGCTGATGGCCACGGCAAGGCGGGTCGTGTTGCCGCTCATGAAGGAGACAAAATCGCCGCTCGCCATGAAACCGATTGCGTCGGTCATGCCGGCCAGGACCGAGAGGGCGGCCACCAGGGTCAGGCCGACGCGTCCGCGCCATTTTTGCGTGTGCAGGTGCCCAGGGCTGGCATGGGCGGTGGTGGACGAAGGCAGCATCGTCGGCAGACTCCTTGGACGGCGAGGGTTAAGGTTTCAGTCCATACAACTCGCAATACTCCAGCCAGTCCATCCCGGCCATTTCAGCGACTTCACGATGCACATTCAGGCGCTGGGCTTCGTAGTCCTGGGCTGTTGCCGCCGTCAGTTGCAGGGTCAGCTCCCAGGCAAAAAGGCCCAGGCGTTCGGCTTCGGCCTCGAAGGCTTCATGCAAACGCTCCTCACGAAACTGCGCCTGGGTTTCGCCCTTGGCCTGGGCCAGCAATGGGTTGAGGTTGTCCAGTTCGATGCGCAACTCGGGGCGCTCATCGAGAAACCGTTCCAGCGCCTGCTCGTGTTGCTGTTCCGGTGTCGCCATGGTCGCTCCTTGAATATGGGGGGCATGCACTAAAGCAGAACGATACACCCACCCACGGTGATACAGTCGGCTTTTTCCTGATGAGCACATGCAATGCGAATACTGATGGTGGCCCTGGCCGCAACATTGCTGGCCGGATGTGCCGGTTCGGTAATGGAAAATGCCCGTAACGGTGCGCCGAATAAAATCCTGAGCTCTGACAAGCCGGAAAAAGTCGTCGCCCAGTGCGTGCAGTTCTCCTGGCAGGACGAAGCCGTCTTCGGTGTCGATGCTGGCGCCTACCTGGAGCCGGGCATGCGGGGAGGTTCGACCGTTTACACGCGCTCGGCGGAGTCCTTTGTCGACATTCGCGAAGATGCGTCCGGGACGGCGTTGAACTACTACACGCAAAAGGATGACTTTGTCGCCAAGCGCCGGTTGGCGGCATTGGCGACGTGCCTGTGATGTCCTGACCACCCCGGTTCGCCTTTTGTGGGAGCGGGCTTGCTCGCGAAAGCGGTTTGTCAGTCGATACGCTGTTTGCTGAACCACCGCATTCGCGAGCAAGCCCGCTCCCACACGGCGGACAATGGTTTGCCTCAGGCTTGAGTCAAACGCTTCTGGAAAAAATGCCGCCTATGTCCCGGCGGGTAGTCCACGATCTCACCCAGTTCGCTGTATCCCAGCTTCTGGTAAAACGCCGGTGCCTGGAAGCTGAAGGTGTCCAGCCAAATCCCCACGCATTCCTTCTCGTGCGCCAGGTCTTCGGCCATGCGCATCAGCTTCGAACCCATGCCGTCGCCTCGGGCCTGTTCCGGCACCGAGAGCAATTCGATAAACAACCAGCGATAGAAAAACCGGCCATACAAACCGCCGAGGATTTCGCCCTGCTCATCGCGTACCAGCAGCGCCAGCAGTTCCGATTTGCCGTCTCCGGCCTGTGCGACGTTGTAGGCCCGCAGCGGGGCGAGGATCGCCTCGCGATCTTCCGGAGTGGGGTCTTGCTTGTGTTCAATGATCAAGGTCATCAGCTATGTCCTTATGGCAGAGCCGCGAGCGTATCGGGGTTGTGGAAATTGGTCCATCCCTTGAGGAACCGTCGTCATCGCGTCGCTGTCTAGCTCCCTGAGCGTCATTTCAGAACGCGGCCGATGAGGATTGCCATGAATATTTTTGAAGCCTTGCGCGAAAGTCACGAGCGCCAGCGCACCTATGCCAAGGCGCTGATCGAGACCAGGGGCGACACGCCGGAGCGCGTCGAAGCCTATAAGCAATTGAAGGCCGAACTGCAGGCCCATGAAACCGCCGAGGAACGGCACTTTTATATCCCGTTGATGCAGTTCGACAACGGCGTGGACCTGAGCCGCCACGCTATCGCCGAACATCACGAAATGGACGAGATGATGGAAGAACTCGACGAGACCGAAATGTCCAGCCCGGCCTGGCTGGCAACGGCGAAAAAACTCAGCGACAAGGTCCATCACCACCTCAAGGAAGAAGAGCAGAAGTTTTTTCAGATGGCGGGCAAGCTGCTTGATGACAAACAGAAGGAAACGCTCGCCGGGCAGTATCAGAGGGAATATGAGGCACAGCTTTCATGATGCGTTCGGGCCGATTAGGATGAGCGTTTTCCCGACGCAAAAAGGACGTTCTGTCATGCCCGACACCGCCGAGCGGGTCAACATCATCGAGTCTCAGGTGTTGTCCCACGACTGGTATCTACTGAAGAAGATCACTTTCGATTACCAGCGCAACAACGGCGAGTGGCAACGCCAGACGCGTGAGGTCTACGATCGCGGCAATGGCGCCGCGATCCTGCTGTTCAACCGGGAAAAGCGCACCGTGGTGCTGACGCGGCAGTTCCGCTTGCCGGTGTTTGTCAACGGCCACGATGGCTTGCTGATCGAAGTGGCGGCCGGTTTGCTCGATGGCGCCTCGCCCGAAACGCGTATTCGCGAGGAGGCCGAGGAAGAGACCGGTTATCGCGTGCACCATGTGCAAAAAGTGTTCGAGTCTTACATGAGCCCCGGTTCGGTCACGGAGAAACTGCACTTTTTCATTGCCGAATACGATGCCGCGTCCAAGGTCAGCGAAGGTGGCGGGCTGGAAGAAGAAACCGAAGAACTGGAAGTGCTCGAATGGTCATTCGATGAGGCGCTGCAGGCATTCGAACGCGGCGAGATCTGCGACGCGAAGACCATCATGCTGTTGCAGTATGCGGCGATGAAAAACATCTTCGCCTAAGTAGCGATACCCCGATCCCCTGTAGGAGCGACGCCTCGACAGGCTCGCTCCTACAGTAGCCAGAAACCTTCGAGTTTCAGCAACAACTCCTTGGCCGCAAGCCCCCCTGCAAACCCGGTCAATTTCCCCGACGCCCCAATCACCCGATGGCACGGCGCGATGATCGATATGGGGTTCCGGCCATTGGCCGCACCCACTGCACGCACCGCACTCGGGTGGCCGATCTGTTCGGCAATCTGGCTGTAGCTGCGGGTTTCGCCGAACGGAATCGTTAGCAACGCCTGCCACACCTTTTTCTGGAAATCGGTTCCGCAGAACTCCAGTTCCAGGTCGAAGCGCTGGCGACTGCCGGCAAAATATTCAGTCAATTGTTGCCGTGTGCTCACCAGGATCGGCAGGTCGGGCGCTTGGCACATCGGTCCGAGGCGAACCCGGTTGGGTTTGTCGTTTTCCCAGAGGATGGCCGCCAGTCTCGAACCGTTCGCGACCAGGGTCAGTTCGCCCACTGGCGAGGTCATGGTGGTGCAGGTGAAAGTCATGCCGGGGTCTGCGCCCAAGAGCTGAACAAGGTGCAAGCATACTGCCTGATCGGGGAGGCGCAATACGCAATCCCGACCATACTTGCCTCTGCTCTTGAAGCGCTGTCCTCTGCTGGATGCAGAGCCTGAAAACAAGAAGAGACCGACCCATGAAGTTCGAACCTTTTGCCAAATCGCTCATTGCGACCTCCCTGGCGCTCTCCTGCCTGACTAGCTACGCAGCCTCCGTTGCCCCGGTCGCGGCCGAAAACGGCATGGTGGTGACTGCCCAGCACCTGGCGAGCCATGTCGGCGTAGACGTACTCAAGAACGGTGGCAACGCCGTCGATGCCGCCGTCGCGGTCGGTTATGCGCTGGCGGTGGTCTATCCCGCAGCCGGTAACCTGGGCGGCGGCGGTTTCATGACCATACAACTGGCGGATGGCCGCAAGACCTTCCTCGACTTCCGCGAAAAGGCGCCGCTGGCCGCGACCGCCGACATGTACCTGGACAAGGCCGGTAACGTGGTTCCCGAGCTCAGCACCCGCGGCCACCTGGCCGTCGGTGTTCCGGGCACGGTCTCGGGCATGGAGCTGGCGCTGAGCAAGTACGGGACCAAGCCGCGCAAGGAAGTGATCGCCCCGGCGATCAAGCTGGCCGAAGACGGTTTTGTACTGGAGCAGGGCGATGTCGATCTGCTCGAAACCGCCACCGACGTGTTCAAGAAAGACATGAAGGATTCCGGCGCGATTTTCCTGAGCAACGGCGAGCCGATGCAGGTCGGGCAAAAGCTGGTGCAGAAGGATCTGGGCAAGACCCTGCGGGAAATTTCCGAGAAGGGCGCCGACGGTTTCTACAAGGGGTGGGTGGCCGATGCCCTCGTCACGTCGAGCCAGGCCGGCAAGGGCATCATCACCCAGGCTGACCTCGATAAGTACAAGACCCGCGAGCTGGCCCCGGTGGAGTGCGACTATCGTGGCTACCACGTGGTCTCTGCGCCACCGCCCAGCTCCGGCGGAGTGGTGATCTGCGAGATCCTCAACATCCTCGACGGCTACCCGATGAAGGATCTGGGCTACCACTCGGCGCAGGGCATGCACTATCAAATCGAAGCGATGCGGCATGCGTACGTGGATCGCAACAGCTACCTCGGCGACCCGGATTTCGTGAAGAACCCGATCAGCCATCTGCTGGACAAAAACTACGCGACCAAAATCCGCGCAGCCATCAATCCGCAGAAGGCAGCGGTGTCCAGCGAACTCAAGCCAGGCGTCGCGCCGCATGAGGGCAGCAACACCACCCATTACTCGATCGTCGACAAATGGGGCAATGCGGTCTCGGTCACCTACACCCTCAATGACTGGTTTGGCGCCGGAGTGATGGCGAGCAAGACCGGGGTGATTCTCAACGACGAAATGGACGACTTCACTTCGAAGATCGGTGTGCCGAACATGTACGGCCTGGTGCAGGGCGAGGCCAACGCTATCGCGCCCGGCAAGGCACCGCTGTCGTCCATGAGCCCGACCATTGTCACCAAGGACGGCAAAGTGGTCATGGTCGTCGGTACACCGGGTGGCAGCCGCATTATCACCGCGACCTTGCTGACCATGCTCAACGTCATCGACTACGGCATGAACATCCAGGAAGCGGTCGACGCGCCGCGCTTTCACCAGCAGTGGTTGCCGGAAGAGACCAACCTCGAGACGTTCACCACCAGCCCGGATACGGTGAAGCTCCTCGAAAGCTGGGGGCACAAGTTCGCCGGTCCCCAGGATGCCAACCACGTGGCGGCAATTCTGGTGGGCGCGCCTTCGCTGGAGGGCAAACCGGTGGGCAAAAACCGTTTCTACGGGGCCAACGATCCTCGACGCAACACCGGGTTGTCGCTCGGCTACTAGGGGCTTGTCAGAACAGGAGGACAGATCTATTTTCTGTCCTCCTGCACACCGACATCACAAGGAAGGCACCATGACCAGCGCATTGTTAATCATCGACGTCCAGCAGGCACTCTGCTCGGGCGAGTACGAGTGTTTCGAGATCGCGCGTGTCATCGACTCCATCAACGACCTCAGTGCACGCGCCCGCACGGCGGGGGTTCCCGTGGTCGTGATTCAGCACGAGGAACCGGACGGGCCACTCGTCCATGCGGCCGACGGTTGGCAACTGGCTACGGGGTTGGACGTCTCGCCACAGGACGCCCGCGTGCGCAAGACCACCGGGGATTCGTTCTACCAGACCAGCCTGCAGAAGTTGCTGCCGGTCCAGGATTTCGAGCGGCTGGTGATTTGTGGCTTGCAGACCGACTACTGCGTCAACGCGACCGTACGTCAGGCATTGAAACTGGGATATGACGTGGTGCTGGCGTCGGACGCCCACTCAACCGTCGACAACGGCAACCTGACGGCCGAAGACATCATTGCCGAGCACAACAAGGACCTGGCGCATTTGACCGGGTCGGTGGCGCGGATTGATGTGGTGCCGACGAGCCGTATTGTTTTCTAGCCGCGGTGTGCGAGTTGGCTGCATCGCGAGCAGGCAATGACAATCCACAGCCGAACATCAGCCTCATCTACGCTCAACACTTGGTGGAGACCGCATTCATGGATATCCAGATTCATCGCGCCGACGCCACCCACCTCGACGATGTTGCCCAACTGTTCGACGCCTATCGAGGTTTCTATGGCCAGCCCTCGAACCTCGGACAGTCGCGGCACTTCATCGCCGAACGCATGGCGCGGGATGAATCAGTGATCTTTGTTGCCCAGGACGGGCAGGGATTGGGGCTAGGCTTCGTGCAGTTGTTCCCGACTTTTTCATCGATCGAGGCGCATCGCACCTGGCTGTTGGGCGATCTGTTCACCGCACCCGAGGCTCGGGGTCGGGGCGTGGCCAGGCAATTGATGAACACGGCCCGCGACTTTGCGTCGCTGACGGGGGCCAAGGGCATGACGCTGGAAACCGCCACCGATAACCACACGGCGCAAAAGCTCTACGAGTCCCTGGGCTACGTGCGCGACACGGGCTACTACACCTATTGCCTGGATCTGAAGCAGGGTTGATCACTGCTCCGGCAAATTCCAGCGATCGCGCCACTGCGCGTATTGCGCCTCGGGCATTTGCACCAGCAGCGGTGATTGGCGTGGGTCCAGCCATTCGAACAGGCGCGCGATGTCCGCCTGATCCATGGCCGTGCAGCCCGCCGTCGGTGAGGTCGGGCTACGCCAGATGTGGAAAAAGATGCACGAACCCGAAGCGGGAGTGGCAGGGGTGTTGTGCTCGATGACGATGCCCTGGCGATAGCCGGCCTCGTTGCGCATCTGTTCCGAGCTGGCCCAGTCCCGTGTGGCTTTCGCGCCGTCGAGCACTTGGTTGTAGCTTCGGGATTGGCTGTCGTCGACGCATTCGGTGGTGGGTGTCAGGGCGAGGTAGGGCAGTCGGGTGGCGGCGGTGGCGTCGAAGCCAAAGGCCGTCCCGAGTTTGAACATCCCGGCTGGCGCTTTTCCATCACCCTCTTTCTTGACCGGGGCGTCGCCCGGATCGGCGCTGATCAGGCCTTTGCCCCAGGCCAATCCGTTTTTCCCAAGCACCACCGCGAAGGCCTCACCGTATTTGCGAAAGCCTGTGCCATCGCGCTCATAGCGTTGGGCGATGCCCTGGATATCGTTCCAGGTTTTGCTCGTGACCACGATGAGTTGCCCGCTCGTGTCGAGTGCTGTGCGGGCGTCGAGCGGCGTGATCGGGAAGTCCATGACCTCGCCGGGCGCACCGTTGCGGGTATAGGAGAAGTGCCACCACTCCTTTGAGTAGCCGGCGAAACCTTCTTTTTCCATGGCCGTGCCCAGGCGCTGGCGATTGTCCCTGGCCGTGGCATTGATCACCGGGTTGGCGGTGTGGGTGCGCTCGTCGAAACAGTCGAACCCGGTTCCCATGTCGAGCGCGCCGTCCTGCCAACGCTGCCCGTATGGCGCGGTGCAATCAACTTGCGTTGCAGCGGGTGTCCAGGTTGCCGCGGTCAATGCCTTGGGTCCGACCAGGGTCAAGTCCACGGTCGAACCACGGGAATGGTTCGACACCCGCGCTACATAGCCCAGGCGCCAGAAGTCCTGTTTATCCACGCGGGGGTAGAACTCGGCCTTCAGCGGATCGCCCGGTTCCGTGGCGAAGCGGCCCATGTCAGCGACTGCGCGCGTCGGTCGATAGCAGTCGAACACCTTCAAACCGTAACCCTGTGCGCGCAGCGACGCCTGCACGCGGGCGAGGGCGTTGGCCGTGTCCAGCGTCAGCAGGCATTCGGCGGCGTTGTACCCATCAAGGGGATGACCGGTGAAATTGTGAGCGCCGGCGTAGCGCATGTCCTGTTCGATGGTCGGATCGATCGCGCGCAGATAGACCATGTGGTCCGGTCGCTGCTCGGCATGGGCCGTGGCGACCAGGCACAGCAGCGGCAGTGATTGCAGCCAGGGGCGGGTGAGGGTGGGCAAAAGGCGCATGCGGACGTCTCCTGGCTGGGTTCGATCGATCAGGTCGGTTGTGGCGCCTGTTCACCGAACACCGGCCTGAAGAAACTGCGCTCGTAGCTGAGGATGCACTTGGTGTCTTGCGCGTATTGGAAGGCCGCGATGCACTCGGGGTCCTTCATGGAATCCTGGCGGTATTGCTCGTAGGCCGCAAGGCTGGGGAAGCTGAACATCGCCAGGGCGATATTGTTGGCGCCTTCGGCGGGCAGGAAGTAACCGTGATGCTGGCCGCCAAATTTCTCGACCAGGGGAATCCACAGCTTGCCATAGTGTTCGAAGGCTTCGATCTGGTAAGGGTCCAGGACGTATTTCAGGTAGCAGGTGATCATGTTTTCACGTTCTTCCATGGGCAGGCACACGATGACGGCGGGAGCAAAACTGTCGAGTCGTCGCACCGTCGCGATGATCGTCAACGATAACACGCGATTGCGCGAAGCCGCGGCGCTCGCTGGGTCATCGCCACGGTTCGACAGGCTCACTCCCACGCTGGCTAGCGTTGAACCCAGTGCGCCGAAGCAAGACTCCGACTAATTTCCATCGGCAACCTTGCGTTCAATTTCATCCGTCTTGCGTTTGAGTTCCTCGGCGTCCTGTTCCTTGGTGCGGGTCGACGTCGGCGTGATGGTTTTATCGACGCCTTCAGTGGCATCGTCCGGGTCGCGCAAGTCTCGTTCAACCACGTTGACCGGCTTGCCTGAAGTGTCGGTCGGCGGGGCGTTGTTGGGTGATGGGGGCTGGCGTGTGTTGTAATTCATGTCTCGTTCCTCCGTTGGCCTACACATTGGATGCGGGGGCCAACGGTGAGTTCGAGTTTTTTTGCCGGTTTACAGCGCCGGCGTCCGCGGCGGGATCATCCGCTTGCTGCCGGTCGATTCGAACGCCGACGCAAAACGCAGCAGCGCCGAGTCATCGTAGGCACGCCCGGCGAACGTCAGCCCGACCGGCATACCGATGTCCGCCATGACGCCCATTGGTACGGTGACCGTTGGAACACCCAGGTGACGGATGGCGAGGTTGCCGTTGGCGACCCAGACGCCGTTGCTCCACGCGATGTCGGCGGCGGCCTCGTCGATGTCGGCGTTGGCCGGTGCTACGTCGGCTACGGTCGGGAACAGCACCGCGTCGAGGCCCAGCCGGTCCATCCAGTCTTCCAGGTCAATGCGACGGGTCTGCTCTAGGCCTCGCAGGCCGTCCGGAACTGTGCTGATCTGGTCCCACGGCGTGATGCCGCGTTCGGCCATACGCACATATTCGTCCATGCCCGCCGCCAGGTCGCCTTCACGGTTGGGCAGGGTGCCGGGGTCGTGGGGGAAAATCAGCGAACCGTCGACGTCCACCAATCGGTTGAGTTTTGGATCGCCGTTGGCCTTCAGGAAGTCGTCGAATGCCCAGGCCGTCAGGTCCCACAATTCGTGGTGCAGGAATTCCTTGGACACCAGGCCGCGGGTGAACACCGTCGGTGCGCCGGGGCGGTCGCCCTCGCAATTGGACACCAGCGGGAAATCCACTTCGATGACTTCAGCGCCGGCCGCTTCAAGCGCCTTGCGCGCTGCTTCCCAAAGTGCAATCACCGAGGGGCGGGTGTTGATGCGCTGGCCGGTCGGCCCACCGATGCCCGGTGCTTCGCTGGTGCCGGCTTCAGGGTCGGCGTTGATGAACATGCGCGGCACGCCGAGGCGTCTGCCGGCCAGTGCATCGGCCTTCACCGCCAGTTCGGCGTAGGAGGCAGGGCGCACCGAGGCAACGCTTGGGATCGGCACCCAGGGTTGCAGACGCCACAGATCGCCGCGGGTGTCGGAGTCTTCAGCGACGACGATGTCCAGTACTTCGAGCAAGTCAGCCATGGTCCGGGCGAACGGCACGACCACGTCCATGGTCGGCGTCAGCGGCCAATTGCCGCGCACCGAGATGACCCCGCGCGAAGGTGTGTAGGCGCAAAGCCCGTTGTTGGATGCCGGGCCGCGACCGCTCGACCAGGTTTCTTCCGCCAGGCCGAACGCCGCGAAGCTGGCAGCGGTGGCGGTGCCAGCGCCGTTCGAAGAACCGGAAGCGAACGGGGCGGTGAGGTAGCCTGCGTTATACGGGCTCTCCGCACGGCCATAGACCCCGCGTTGCATGCCACCGTTGGCCATGGGCGGCATGTTGGTCTTGCCCAGGCAGATTGCCCCGCCAGCGCGCAGCCGTTCGATGGTGAACGCATCGCGGTAGGCGATCAGGTTGGCGAAGGCCGGGCTGCCGGACGCGGCGGTCAACCCTTTGACCAGGTAACTGTCCTTGGCTGTGTAGGGAATGCCGTCGAGCGGACCCAACGTTTGACCTTGCGCGCGACGGGCATCCGAGGCTTTCGCTTCCTTTATGGCGTCGGGGTTGCGCACCACCACCGCGTTAAGGGCCGTCGGGGTGTCGGCGCCGTCATAGGCGTCCACGCGGGCAAGATAGGCCTCGACCAACTCTACCGCCGTGGTCTGCCCGGACTCGAGCGCCGCGCGCAGTTCGGCAATGGAAACCTCGGTGACCTCGAACATGTTGGTACCGCCGTTTATCGATAATGAATGGGGGATGCGCGGCATGGTAAGCCGAATAGGCAGGCGCTGCCAGATGGCGGGGCAGGGTTTGACCTGATACCCATCAGCCGTTTCCTGCGTTAAGGTATGCGCCGCCCGAGAGATGGATCCCGGGCGTTTACCTATGGAGTGACATTGTGAATTATCTGAGTAAAGTGCTTGCCGTTTCCTTGTTCGGCGTGGTTCTCGCCGGCTGCACCGGCGCACCGATGAAGACCCAGCATTACGACGCCAGCCAATACACTGTCGTTGGCCACAGCGAAGCCAGCGCCACCGGCCTGATGCTGTTCGGTCTCATCCCGATTCGCCAGAACAGCCGTTTCGTCCGTGCACAACAGGCGGCGATCCAGGCCAAGGGCGGCGACGCACTGATCAACACCCAGGTTGAAGAAAAGTGGTTCTGGGCCTGGGTCCTGAACGGCTACACCACCAAGGTGTCCGGTGATGTGATCAAGCTGAAAAACGTTCAGTAAGCGCATTGGCTCGCCGCGCGGCGAGCACGCTTGAGCGTTGATTCACGAAAAAGCCCCGCAGGCTCATGCTTGCGGGGCTTTTTCATTGCACCGCTGAACCTGAACGAGCTTTCTCGCGAACGAATGCCCGGACAACGCGGGCCGTCAGGCAGCCTGCGTCATCGTTGACGACTATCGCGAATAAATTCGCTCCTACAGTTCACCCGCCCATCAAACCCCCGCCTGCTTGTTCAACGCCGCCTCTGCCGCAGCGATTTCCGTTTGGCGCTTGACGATCAGGTCGCCTGTTGGCGGGCCCTGGAAGCGCCGGGCTTCGAAGCCGAACCAGACGATGGCGGTCAGCACCAGGAAGCCGATGGTGATGTACAGTGCCCAGTCGTTGGGAGGCTGGATGCCGATGACGAAAATCACCACCATCGAGATGATCGAGAGCAGGGAAAACAGCGTGTACAACCCGCGCCCCATGTTCCACGGCCCCATGGTCGGCCACTTCGCGGTGCCGTAGGCAAACAGGCCCAGGACAATAGGGATGATGAACGAGAAGAACAGGAAGATCACCGTGCACGAGACGACGATGGTGTAGACCGGCGTCTCGCCAATGGAGATCACCGACGATCCCCAGTCGAACAGCACTGCCAGTGTGGCACCGGTCCAGATCGCTGCCACCGGGCTGCGGAAGGTCGGGGACACCGACGACAGGGCTTTGGAGCAGGGCAGGCCGCCGTCACGGGAGAACGCGAAGATCATCCGCGACACCGAGGTCACGGTCGCCAGCCCGCACAGGAACTGCGAGACGAAAATTGCCACGTACAGCGCGAACTTGACGTTGGGATTGACCTGGGTGTCCATGGCCCAGAAGAACACGTTCCAGCCTTGTTTGGCCGCATCGTCCATGTTCGGCAGCATCAGCACGAACGAGCTGAGCATTACCCAACCGAACAGCAGCGACCAGATCACCGACATGACCATGCCCTTGGGCACCGACATGGCAGCGTTGCGGGTTTCTTCGGAGGTATGCGCAGACGCGTCGTAACCGGTGATGGTGTAGATCGGCAGCAGCAGGCCGAGCATGAAAACCCAGCTGTTGGAGACTTCTGGCCATACGCCGCCACCCGCCGCACCTGAATAGTTGCCGAACGTCCACAACCGCACGAATTCATAACTGGGTGCCGAGATCAGGCAGACGATGGTCAGCGCCAGCGCCGTGGCAAAAATCAGGTAGCCGGAAAAGTCGGTGAGCTTGGCGGTCAGGCCGATCCCCAGGTGGTTGCACAACGCCTGGATGCCGGTGAGGATCGCCAGGAAAATGACCCTGACCGTGGTGGTGTCTTCCATGCCGAGCGCCGGTCCGAACGCGCCGAAAAAGAAGTAGTAGGTGCCGACGTTGATCGCGCCGAGAACGGTGACCAGCCCCAGCAGATTGAACCAGGCCGTCAGCCAGCCGGTGAAGCGGTTCCCAAGAATCGAGCCCCAGTGATAGAGCCCGCCAGCAGTCGGGTAGGCTGAGGAAATTTGCGCCATGGCCAGGGCGAACACCCCGGAGATCAGGCAACCGATGGGCCAGCCAATACCGATCGATGCGCCCCCGGCACCCGACGTGCCCTGGGCCAGCGAGTTGATGCCACCGGAGAGGATGCAGATGATCGAAAAGGAAATCGCGAAATTGGAAAACACGCCCATCCTTCGCGAAAGTTGCTGGGCGTAGCCCATGCTGTGCAGCGCTTTGACATCCTCGTCGTGAGTGTCGGCGCTGGGCTGGCTTGCTGGGTTCATGCGGTGTACCCCTTGAGGTTTGATCAAGCCATTGGCGTGTGCGCAATGGGCTGGCCTTCAACACCTTGTCGTACTGCTCCGTTACAACCGTTATTGCCCTGGATCTACACGCGGCCCTGATAAGCCGCGGTAAAAATACGGGTGGCGCCATCCTTGTTCAGGGGCAGCGGATTGCCGCCGGCCGAGGGGTCGACGATAGCCATGTCTGCGATCAGTTCCACCTGCCGGTCATCGACGCCCAGCGCGTGCAACGTGTGTGGCACGCCGATGTCTGCGCGTAACTTGAGGACAAAATCCAGGAAGCTGTCGAAGCCGGGGGAAGGCAGGCCCAGGTAAGCGGCGAGGCGGGCGATGCGCTCCTCGATGGCCGAGCGATTGAATTGCAGCACATAGGGCATGAACACGGCATTGGTCATGCCGTGGTGCGTGTCGTACAACGCGCCCACCGGATGCGACAGAGCGTGCATGCCACCCAGGCCTTTCTGAAACGCGGTGGCGCCCATCGCGGCGGCGGCGAGCATTTGCGCACGCGCCTCTAGATCATCAGGTGTGTGCACCGCACGTTGCAGGGCGGTGGCCACCAGGCGCATGCCTTCGACGGCAATGCCGTCCGCCAGCGGATGAAAACCAGGGGCGCAGTAGGCTTCCAGGCAATGGGAGAGCGCGTCCATCCCGGTGCCAGCGGTGATTCTGGTCGGCATGCCAACCGTCAGCGCCGGGTCGCTGATGACCACCTGGGGCATCATTTTCGGGTGAAAGATGATGCGTTTGGTGTGGGTGCTTTCTTCGATGATCACCGCCGCGCGACCGACCTCGGAGCCGGTCCCCGCCGTGGTGGGCACCGCGATGATCGGAGCGATGCGACTGGCGTCGGCGCGGGTCCAGTAGTCGCCGATGTCTTCGAAATCCCAAACCGGTCGGCTCTGGCCACTCATGAAGGCGATGAGCTTGCCCATGTCCAGGCCGCTGCCGCCGCCGAAGGCGACCACGCCATCATGATTGCCGCTGGCCCAGGCCTTGAGTCCGCCGGCCAGATCGGCCGAGACCGGATTGGCTTTGAGGTCACAAAACAGCGCGGCGCCCAGGCCAGCGGCGCGCATGGCATCCAGTGCGGCGAGGGTGATCGGTGCCTGGCCCAGGCCCCGGTCGGTCACCAGCAGCGGACGCTCGATGCCCTGGCTGCGGCAGATGGCGGGCAGCTCCGCGATACGACCGACACCGAAGCGAATGCTGGTGGGGTAGTTCCAGTTTCCAGTCAGGCTCATGCTCTACACCTCGTGGCGCAGATGGAAGGATTTGGGTCGGGTCAGGTGCTCGTAGCCGAGGTTCGATAAGGTGGCGCCGCGCCCGCTGTGCTTGACCCCGGTCCAGGCCAGTGCCGGGTCAAGGTAGTCGCAACGGTTCATGAACACAGTGCCGGTGGCGATCTGGTTGCCCACGTGTTCGGCGGCGGCAGGATCCTGGGTCCAGATCGAGGCGCTGAGCCCGAATTCGCTGTCGTTCATCAACCGAACCGCTTCGTCGTCACCGGTGACCGACATGATGCCGACCACCGGTCCGAAGCTTTCTTCGCGCATCACTGACATCTCGTGGTTCACGTCCACCAGCACCTGGGGTGCGAGGTAGGCGCTGCCCGGCACATCAGGGGGGAAATCGCTGGCGTTAATCAAGGCCCTGGCGCCCTGGGCCTGCGCAGCCTTGATCTGGCCGCGGACGAAATCGGCGGCAGCCGGAGAAACCAGCGGCCCCAGCGTCGTCGCTTCCTCCAGCGGATTGCCCAGCACGTACTGGCGCGTCAGCTCGGCGAAGCGTGCGATGAACGCCGGGTAAATGGCCTGGTCGACGTAGATGCGCTCGATGGCGCAGCAGCTTTGTCCGGAGTTGAAAAAGCTGCCATCCACCAGATTCTCCACCGCGTGTTCAAGGTTGGCGTCGGCGCGCACATACGCGGGGTCCTTGCCGCCCAACTCCAGGCCCACACCGATGAAGCGGCCGACAGCGGCGGCTTCAATGGCCTTGCCGGCTGGCACGGAACCGGTGAAATTGACTTGGTGCACACGGCCCGAGCCAATGATCTGTGCGGTCATCGCGTGGCTGAGCAACAGGTTGTGAAACAAGCCTTGCGGCAGGTTCGCCCGGCGAAAAGCCTCGGCAAAGCGTTCGCCCACCAACAGGGTTTGCGAGGCGTGCTTGAGGATCACGCTGTTGCCGGCCATCAGTGCCGGGATGATCGTGTTCACTGCCGTCAGGTACGGATAGTTCCAAGGCGCGACCACCAGCACCGTGCCCAGTGGTTCGCGTTTGATGTAACGGCCGAACCCGGCGATGGGCGCAGGTTCCACTGTCGCCAGCGCCTGTGGGGCAATCGCGATCATGTGCCGTGCCCGTTCGGCAAAACCGCGCAGCTCGCCAGCACCATAACGCACTGGACGCCCCATCTGCCACGCCAGCTCCGGCACGATGTCGGCTTGCATTTTCAGCATTGCCTCGACTGCGGCGCTGCACAGCGCGGCGCGTTCGCCCAAGGGCCGGCGCTGCCAGTCGAGCTGGGCGATTTGCGCGGCCGCCAATGCCTGCTCGACCTGTGACGCGTCGGCACTCTCGCGCTCGACATAGACCCGGCCATCCACCGGGGAAATGAGCTCAATCTTCGCAGTCATGGTGATCTCAATAGCGCTCGAAGCCGCGCTGCAGTTCCCAGTCGGTGACACGGCGGTCGTACTCTTTCTGCTCCCATTCGGCGGTGTGCACGTAGTGCTCGACCACTTCATCTCCGAAGGCCTGGCGCAACATGTTCGAGCCCTTGAGCGCGGCGCAGGCCTCGCGCAGGGTTTTCGAGACTTCCGGCGAGTGTTCGTCGGCGTAGGCATCGCCTTCGAAGGGGGCTGCGAGTTCGAGCTTTTCGTCGATACCGGCCAGGCCCGCCGCGATGAGTGCGGCGAAGGCCAGATAGGGGTTGAGGTCAGCACCGCCGATGCGGCACTCGATGCGGATGGATTTGCTCTCTTCGGCGCACAGGCGAAAGCCGGCAGTGCGGTTGTCCCGGCTCCACACCGCGCGGGTGGGCGCGAACGTGCCGGCCTGGAAGCGTTTGTACGAGTTGATGTAGGGCGCGAGGAAACAGGTGATGTCGTTGGCATACTTGAGCTGGCCGGCCACCCAGGACCGCATCAGTTTTGACATGCCGAATTCGGCCTTGGCCTCGAAGAACAGCGGCTTCTTGCCGTTCTTGTCCCACAGCGAATTATGGATGTGGCTGCTGGACCCGGCGGCGTCATAACGCCACTTGGCCATGAAGGTGATCGCCTTGCCCTGGGCATCGGCGATCTCCTTGCAGGCGTGCTTGATGAGCACGTGGTGGTCAGCCATGGTCATCGCGTCGGCGTAACGGATGTTGATCTCTTCCTGTCCCGGGCCCCATTCACCCTTGGAGTTTTCCACCGGGATGCCCGAGGCTTGCAGGTGCTTGCGAATGGCGCGCAGCACGGGCTCCTCGCGGGTGGTCTGGAGGATGTTGTAATCCTCGATGTAATGGCCGGCGGTTTTCGGATGATGGTAATTGCGTTGGTGGATCGCGTCGTAGCTTTCGTCGAACAGGTAGAACTCCAGCTCCGAGGCGAACATGCCGGTGTAGCCGCGCTCGCGCAGGCGCTCGACCTGGCGCTTGAGGATCGCCCGGGGGCTGTGGGGCAAATCCTGGCGATGGTGATGATCGAGCACATCGCACAGCACCAGCGCCGTACCTTCCAGCCACGGCACGCGGCGCAGGGTGGCCATGTCGGGCTTGAGCACGAAGTCGCCATAACCCTTGCTCCAACTGGCGGCGGCATAGCCGGGCACCGGCTCCATGTCGATGTCGTCGGCCAGCAGGTAGTTGCAGCAGTGGGTTTCCTGATAGCCGCTGTCGATGAAAAACTCGACCTGGAATCGCTTGCCAACGAGCCGTCCCTGCATGTCGACCATGCAAACCAGGACGGTATCGATATCACCTGCGGCGGCAGCGCGCTTGAGCGCGTCAAAACTGAGATGGGGCTCGGTCATCACGTCATTCCTGCGTGAACAAGTTGGGCCTGTCTGAGATAGCTGTTGCAGACGCTCTCCAGAAAAACCACAACCCT
Source organism: Pseudomonas sp. S2_C03 (assembly GCF_054668405.1). Lineage (NCBI taxonomy): Bacteria > Pseudomonadati > Pseudomonadota > Gammaproteobacteria > Pseudomonadales > Pseudomonadaceae > Pseudomonas > Pseudomonas sp. S2_C03. The sequence continues at coordinate 1,367,179 of NZ_CP162766.1, forward strand.
GCAGAAGCGAGCATCGTGAGCAATAAGCTGCTCACAGCTTAGCCTGCTTTTGCATGACGCAAGTTGTGACGCGCAAAAAGACGCGGGGCTGCGCGGGGCAACCCCAAGGGGGCATCACGCCGCGATGGGCGGGCGTCGGGTGGGCTGACCTTCTTCTTCGCGCAGTTGCAGGCTCATGTCGTCGCAGCTGCGCGACCAGTCCGTGAGCCACTCGGGCATGTGCAACGATTGCTCGGACAACCCCAGTTCAAGGGCAAACTCGCCCGGGTCGACGGTGCGCTTGCCGGCGCGGAACAGGCCGCGCATCACCACCACACCGACCACGCGCCCGCCGCTGACGAAGCGGTGTTCCATGAAGCTCCACTTATGGTCCCAGCCGAGCATTCGCGTGTGGATTTCGAAGGCTTCGAACAGTTTCAGTTCACGGCGGAACTTGCCCCAGGTATCGCCCACGATCGGCACCGCCTTGTGCCGAAGTGCCACGCGAAAAGCGCCACTGCGCAACACGTAATCCATGCGGCCAATATCGGCCAGGGTGAAGTACCGCCCATTGGTGACATGGCGGTTGAGGTCCAGGTCGGTTGGCCATACGCGCAGGCGAATGACCGTGGTGGCGAGGGCGTCGACCGGCTTGCGCCACGGACGACGGAACAGCATGAGGAACAATCGAAACCAGAGATTCATAGGAGCGCCACAGAGTGATGGATGGCTGCACTGTAAGTGGGGGAAATGGGCTAAGGTAGGTGCGCAAATGACTTTTTTCATGCGAAAAGCGCAATTGGGGTATTCATGCATGTGACCTTGTTGCTGGCCGAGCACTGTTCCGCTGCCAGCGCTACCCTGGCGCTGGAGGTACTCAGTGCCGCCAACCTGTTTGCGCAAACACCGCCGTTCGAACTGGTCAGCGCGTCGCTGGATGGTCGGGATGTCAACGCATGGGGTGGGCAGGTGCTGCGTGTTGACCGGGCCATCGCCGATATCCCGCAAACCGACCTGGTGGTGATCCCGGGTTTTCTCTTCACCCTCAAGGAGGCCCTGCCTGCCTTCGCTGTTTACGGACCGTGGCTGCGTCAACAGCACGGGCAGGGGGCCGTGGTGTCCTCGATGTGCACGGCGGCGTTCATGCTGGCTGAAACCGGTTTGCTTGAAGGCGTACGTGCCACCACGCACTGGGCCTTCGCCGACCTGTTTCGCCGCCGGTATGCCCAGGTCGACCTGGACCCGACGCAGATCGTCTGCGAAGACAGGGGCGTCGTCACCAGTGGTGGCGCCAGTGCGGCCATGGACCTGCTGCTGCATCTGGTGCGCCGTTTCGCCTCGCTGGAGTTGGCGCAGACTTGCGGCAAGTACCTGCTGGTCGACACCGTGCGCAGCGAGCAATCGGTCTACGTCATGTGGTCGCTGCCCAAGAACCATGGCGACGGCGACATTCTGCAGGTGCAGAACTGGCTGGAAGCGCATTTTGGGCAGCCGGTGCTGATCGATGACGTTGCCCGACGGTTCGGTTTCGGCGTGCGCAATTTCAAGCGGCGTTTCAAGGACGCGACGGGCTACACGCCGCTGACATACCTGCAAACCCTGCGACTGGAAAAAGCCAAGCTGCTGCTCGAATCGACACGCATGACCCTGGACAGCATCACCTACACAGTTGGCTATGAAGACGGGAATTCCTTTCGCCGTTTGTTCCGCGAGCGAGTAGGCTTGCTGCCCGCGGCTTACCGGAAGAAATTCCAGGCGAGCGCAAACTGACCTTCATTTTCTGTTCTGGAAGCAAAACAATGAAAGCCGCTTTACTCGCATTCGCCCTGAGCGGGGGATGGGTTTCGCACGCGTTTGCTGCGGGTGATGCCGACGCCGGGGCCAAACTGTTTCCACGTCTATGCGGTGGATGTCATCAGGTCGGCGAGTCGGCACGGGCATCATTTGGGCCGCAGCTCAACAACCTTTTTGGCCGTCCCTCGGGCGGGACCACGGACTACCAGTATTCCGACGCGATGAAAGCGGCCGGCCTGGTCTGGAACCGTGAAACCCTGACGGCTTACCTCGAAGCACCGAAGAAAGTCGTGCCGGGCACCCGGATGATTTTCTGGGGCTTGAGCGATCCGCAGAAGGTCGAGGATGTGCTGGCGTACTTGCAGACCTTTCAGGCGCAGTAAGGCTCAGTTGACGATGCACAGATCACCGGTGGCCCGGATCAGTCCCTGTCCATGCAGGGCGTCCTTGATCAACGCTGATCGCGCCTTGGCCAGCCATCGAGCGCAATTGGGGTGGGTGCGATAGGGCGCGAACCCGGCGTAGGCCTGTAGCAGGCGTTTTTGCACTTCATCGAGTTGTGGTCGGACTTCCTTGACGAGGTTCGATCGCGGTGTATCAGGCGCCTTGCCCGCCGCTTGCCATTGGGCAATCAATCCATATTGCACCAGCTTGCTCGCTTCGATCTGCGCGGCGATCAACTCGGCCACTTCTTCCGGGTTGAGCTTGCGGATGATCGCCTGCTTTCGGGCGGCAGCGATGACCTGCGCTTCCCGAGCACTGTCCTGGATCGGTGTACGGCTGTCCCATTTGCTCAGCGCTACCCGATCCGCGATGTTGAGCCGCTCGTTCATGGTCGCCAGGAGCGGTTGCAGGCTGGCGGGTGCCGGTGGGGTCACATCGGCCTGTGCGCCACAAGCGATCAAGGCGGACAGGGCGCAGATCATCAATTTTGGTAGGCGAGCGTTCAAACTCATGGTCAAGCCTCATTGAGCGTGGGACGGGTTGGCGAGTGTTGTGTATCACAAATGAACCAACGGCGTCCCGCCCCGTCCGCCCGCACTGTCCGAGAGGAAAAGGTCATACATGATGGCGAGTGGATATCTTCGCGAAGCTGATTATGCTTCAGGAAACCTTGCAGCGATGTGAGGCGGCGCAATCCGTGTCAGCTAAAACAAAAACAGAACGGAGAAGACTCATGGCCGCAATCGACAATACGGGCGATTCGCCCACCCGAGGGATCAGCAGGGAAGAGCGCAAGGTGATCTTCGCCTCGTCCCTGGGCACTGTATTCGAATGGTACGACTTCTACCTTTATGGATCCCTCGCCGCGATCATCGCCAAGCATTTTTTCGCTGGGGTGAACGAAACCACCGCCTTTATCTTCGCTTTGCTCGCATTCGCTGCGGGATTTGCTGTACGGCCCTTCGGCGCTATCGTGTTCGGTCGTCTGGGTGACATGATCGGACGCAAGCACACCTTCCTAATCACCATCGTCATCATGGGTGTCTCCACCGCCGTGGTAGGGTTCCTGCCCGGCTACGCGACCATTGGCGTGGCGGCGCCGGTCATCCTCATCACCCTGCGGCTGTTGCAAGGCCTGGCACTGGGTGGCGAGTACGGCGGGGCGGCAACGTATGTCGCCGAGCACGCGCCGAAGGGTAAACGCGGTTTTTTCACTTCATGGATTCAAACCACTGCGACCCTTGGCCTGTTCCTGTCGTTGCTGGTGATTCTCGCCTGCCGCACGATTCTCGGCACTGAAGCATTCGAAGCCTGGGGCTGGCGGATTCCGTTCCTGCTGTCGATCCTGCTGCTGATCGTCTCGGTATACATCCGCCTTCAATTGAGCGAGTCGCCGGTGTTCATGAAAATGAAGGCTGAGGGCAAGGCGTCGAAGGCGCCGCTGACCGAATCCTTTGCACGCTGGGATAACCTGAAAATCGTGATCATGGCGCTACTGGGGGGGACGGCTGGCCAAGCCGTGGTCTGGTACACGGGGCAGTTCTATGCGCTGTTTTTCCTTCTGCAAACACTCAAGATCGACCCCCAGACCGCCAATTTGCTGATTGCCGGTTCGCTCTTGATCGGCACGCCGTTTTTCGTGATTTTCGGCAGCCTGTCAGACCGCATCGGGCGCAAGGGCATCATCATGGCTGGGTGCATCCTGGCGGCGCTGACCTACTTCCCGATCTTCCACGCGTTGACCCAGTACGGTAATCCCGACGTGTTTGTCGCCCAGGAGAAAAATCCGGTGACGGTCGTCGCCGATCCACACCAGTGCTCTTTCCAGTTCGACCCGGTGGGTAAGGCCAAATTCACCAGTTCGTGCGATCTCGCTAAAACCGTACTGGCCAAGAGGGCCATTCCCTATACCAATGAAAACGCCGCTCCCGGCAGCGTCGCGCAAATCCGCATTGGCAACCAGGTGGTCGAGAGTTTCGAAGGCACCGGCATGCCGGCGGCGGACTTCAAGACTCGCAATGATGCCTTTACCGCCACCCTTGGAACGGCGCTGAAGGACGCCGGTTACCCCGAGAAGGCGGACCCGGCGAAAACCAACTATCCGATGGTGCTGTTGCTGCTGACCATCCTGGTGATCTACGTGACCATGGTCTACGGACCGATTGCAGCCTGGCTGGTGGAACTGTTCCCGGCGCGCATCCGCTACACCTCGATGTCGCTGCCGTACCACATCGGTAACGGCTGGTTTGGTGGCTTTCTGCCGACCGTGGCCTTCGCAATGGTCGCGGCCACGGGGGATATCTACTATGGGCTGTGGTATCCGATTGTCATTGCGGTGATGACGGCGGTACTTGGCATATTCTTCATGCCGGAAACCAAGGATCGGGATATCCATCTGTAGAGGTCACCCTGTGGGAACTATCCCTGTAGGAGCGAGCATGTCGAGGCGTCGCGATGGTCGTCAATGATGACGCGGGCTGTCTGGAGGCCAACGGTGCCTGGGCTACCATCGCGAGCGTGCTCGCTCCTACAGGGGAGGGCGGTGTTGTTTTTACGCCTCGCTGATCTGGCTCACACTCGTCATCTGGCCATTCCAGACCATCTCGTAATGTGCGGCCTGGATCACTGAAAGCACCGGCCTGGGCGTCATCAACGCCCAGCATTGGCTGCCGGCATTGCGCACCGAGTGGTAGCGAAGCCCGGGGCAGCCCGCCTTCCTGACCATATTCCCCAGGCGCCGCGCAACGCTGTAATCGTCGGGATCGTAAATCGGATCGGTCAGCGCAAGGGTGGTCGCATCCTTCATCGAGGTTTGCCTGAACGCGCATGACAGCCCCCGAAACACAAACCGCTCGTAGTTCAGGCGGGGCACGTTTGACCAGTACAGGCTCTGGTGATGTTTCACTTCGGCCAGCGCGGTTTCCAGGGTATCGGCCAGGTACAGCACGCCAAAGCTGCCGTCGCTGAAGCGCGAGCCTGAGGGATTCACGTGGGTAAAGGGCGCTGTTGCATAGGAACAGCCGGGGATGCCAAAGGGAATTTCGCTGCGGCGAATCAGTTCCAGGTGACCGACTTCGTTTTTAAGCCGGGGATTGGTGAGCGCCTGGATCTGATACAGCACTTCGAACGCATCGGCATCCGCCACGTCATCGAACAACGCCACTGGCGGGAACTTCGAGTTGACCAACCGATAGGCCTGTAACGGCTCGTCGGCAAGGACTGCGAGTTGGTCCAGCCTCACCATTGCGCGCCTCGCAGCACATCGATGCGGCGGAAGGTTTCATACAGGGAGATCATGTCGCCCTGAGCCATGATCTCGAGCGGTGAGCGTCCATTGAAGAACTCGTTGTCATTGTTCATCGACGGGAAGCCGTAGACGTTTTCCGGGTTGTCGAACACCAGGCGCAGCGCCGCGTGGATATTGAGCACGATACTGATGCGCTGCATCTGGTCCGCGTCCAGCGCCACCGACCAGTCGGGGTCATGCTGGCGGGCGCGGGTATAGGTGCTGCGGGAAATGCGCAGGATGCGGCAGGCCTGCTCGCTGGAGGCACGCCATTTTTCGAGGATGCCCACGGCGGCCCGCAAGCCTGTGACGCATTGGTTCTTGGTGAAGGCTGATGGCTGAAGCGCAACGGCCATGTTCGAAACCTCAATTGCAATCCATGGATTCAAAATAGGTCAAATAGCGTCTACAGATCAAGGCTGCTGCGACCAATGGCGGCTGCTATGGTTTAACCACAAAGTGAAAGGGGAGGTGTGGACATGGCACGATTCACCGGCGGTTGCCTGTGCGGCAGCGTCAGGATCGAAGCTTCTGGACGACCCTATCGTGTGGGCGTGTGTCACTGCCTCGATTGCCGCAAGCACCACGGCGCGCTGTTTCACGCGTCCGCCATATTCCCGGAGCAGGCGGTCACCATACGGGGCGAAACCGCTGATTACGCCGGACGGTTTTTCTGCCCGCGTTGCGGATCTTCGGTATTTGGTCGCAGCAACGATGAAGTCGAAGTGAATCTCGGATCCCTGGACGTTCCCGACCAATTGACGCCCACCTACGAACTCTGGACCTGCCGCCGCGAGTCATGGCTGCCGGCGTTTCCTCTCGCTCGCCGCTACGAGCACGATCGCGAGGGGACGGGGCGCGAGGAATAGCCGATCAGCCGCGTTGCAGTTCGGTACTCGCCAGGGTGCGATCCACCAGACGGATGCTGTCGCGGCCGCCGCGCTTGGACTCGTACAGCGCGGCGTCGCCTTGCTCGATCAGCCCGGCCAAACTGGCCGGCGGTTGGTTGAACAGGTTGGCTCCTATGCTCAGCGTGACCGGCACAGGGGTGACGAAGGCCTCACAGGCTGCCTGCTGAAAACGAGAACGCAGTTGGCTGCCCAACCCCATGATGCGCTCGCTGGAGGCATCCCTGAGCAGGATGACGAACTCGTCACCCCCCAGGCGTGCCGCCAGTGCGCCTTCAGGCAGCACCGAACGGATCATCTCGCTCAGCGAGATCAGCAATCGGTCGCCGGCGGTATGGCCGTAGAGGTCGTTGACCAGTTTGAAGTTGTCGATATCGATCAGCAGCAACGCACCCGGGCGCCTGTTGGAAACGTCAGCCAAGAGCCGTGGCGCCCGTACTTCCAGGGCACGACGGTTGTACAGGGCGGTCAGCGGATCGCGCGCGGCCAGTCGCGCAATACGTTTTTCCCGGCGATAGCGCTCGGTTCCGGTCATCGACAGGGCGATCAGCATGATCGCCATCGCGCCTTCGACCAGCGAAATCTGGATGATTTCGCCACGAAAGGCCGCCAGATCGATCAGGGTGCCGGGAATAATCACCGAGATTGCCTTGGCCGTGTAGAAGAGCCCATGGGTCAGCAGTACAAAACGCAACTGCACCGCGCCGACGCTCAACGACCGGCCATGGGGCCGTAGCAGGAAGCTGGCCCGCAGTGTCGGCAGGGCCACTAACAATGAGTTGGCCACCAGCATGATCTTCGACCACGCCGGCTCGTCGGGCAGCAGCAACATGGCCAGCCAGGCGACGAAAACCAGGAACCAGCCACGGGACAGGCGCACTTCGGTAAACCGTGCGACGCCCAGCAGGAACAAAAAGTGAGCGGTCACCAGCAGGCCATTGGCGAACCAGATGCCGATCAGGAGCAACCCGCTGACGCGCAGCAGGGCGAGGGTCGAGCCCAGGGAGATGGTTGCAAACCCTGCGCTCCAGAACAGCAGAGAAGGTTCACGCACGCTGCGCCATTCGATTGCCAGGTACAAGGCTGCCGCCGCTGCGAGGGCAATCGAGATGGTCAACATCGTTACAGGATCGAGCGCCATAACCTGACTGGTTTACCTGAGTGGGTTGAAAAGCGCGGCGATTGTAAGCGTTTGCCGCTATTTTTCGCAGCGTTGGTCGTCGTGTTGTCGAATGAACCGCATCCCGTTCGACCAAGCATAGCTAGACTCAAGTGTCAGCCCAACACAATTGGAGACTACCGCTATGCTCAGCAAAAACACGATTTGCCTCTGGTACGAAAGGGATGCGCTGGAGGCGGCGACGTTCTACGCCAAAACCTTTGCAGACAGCTCGGTGGAGGCCGTCCATCACGCGCCTGGCGACTATCCGGCGGGCAAGCAGGGTGATGTGCTGACCGTTGAATTCACGGTGATGGGCCTGCCGTGTCTCGGTTTGAACGGTGGTTCCGGAACGCCGCACAACGGCGCATTTTCGTTCCAGGTGGCCACCGACGACCAGACTGAGACGGACCGTTTGTGGAATGCCATTATCGACAATGGCGGTGAAGCCATCGCCTGCGGCTGGTGTCGGGACAAGTGGGGCCTGTCGTGGCAGATCACACCGCGGGTGCTGTCGGCCGCGATCATCGATCCGGACCCCGCTGTGGCCAAGCGTGCGTTTGAAGCCATGATGAAGATGATCAAGATCGACATCGCGGGGATCGAAGCGGCCGTCAAGGGGTGATTTGCGTATTGGACTGGAAGGCTGCCGATAGGGGGGGCATTCACAAATATCGAGTTGGCTATCCTTTGGCGGGTTGCAAAGCGAACAAAACCATTGAAAAAAACGCTGGGAACCTTTAAACGAGAAGCTCACCGGCAATTTTGCTTGCGTCCGGTAAGGGGCTATTGCCAGTTTTGGCTCAGGGAGGGCAGATGAGTTTTCGTCCATTGACCGACTTCCCTCTGCAACCCGATGACAGAGGCGTGGCCGCCTCCGCATTGGAAGGGAATTCGGATACTGTCGGCAGGGCCAGCACCGGTGACGAGGAAACGATCGAGCGTTTGCTGGAATCCGCTCGCCAGTGGGGCCATACCAAAGCGTGGGTCGTTTACCGTGCCGGTGAACAACTGCACCTGATCGGTCAGGGCGATCCCCAGGTTCAGTGGCCATCCAGCGTCGCCAATGAAGACTTCGACAGCTTTTGCCGGGACTGGCGTCTGCAGCGCTGGCCGACCGGTAGAGGTGAAAGCGAACTGGGTTGGCTACTCGCCCCCCTGGACGATGGCGCAGGACCGGCGCTCACCGATTTTGCCCAGCGCCTGGGCATCCGGTTGCAGACCGATACGCTGGCCCGTGCGCAGAATACCCAACGGGTGCTCTACGAAATCACTTACCTGGCCAGTTCGACCCGCGACCGCTCGGTGTTCCTGGTAGGCGTGCATCAACTGCTGGCCGGGCTGATCGATGCCGAGAACTTCTATCTCGCGCTGTATGACTCGCACACTCACAAGATCGACTACCCCTATTACGTCGACATCATCGACGTCGATGCCCTGGAGTCCGAGAACTACGAATACCTCGACCCTTCGCATCTGTCCTTGACCGGCCAGGTGTTGACCTCCGGCCAGCCGCTGCTGATCGACGCCGCGGGCATTCTCGCGGCCCAGGCAGAAGGGCGTTTCTACTGCGTGGGTGATCGTCCCGAATACTGGATGGGGGCGCCGTTGAAGAATGCCTCTGACGAGGTATTCGGCATGCTTGCCATGCAGGTCTACGACGTTTCCCGGACCTACAGCGCCGAGGATCGCGCCTTGTTCCTGGTCGTGGCCCGCCATGTGGCGATGGCGCTGGACCGGCTGCTGCACCGCGAGGATCTGGAGCAGACGGTCATGCGTCGTACCCTGGAGCTTTCAGCGGTCAACGATGCCTTGCGCCAGGAAGTGTCGGACCGCGAACGCGCCGAGCATTTGCAGAGTGCGTTGTTCCAGATTGCCGAGCTGTCGAGCCAGCCCGGTGACATGACCGAATTTTTCCAGACCCTGCACGGCATCGTCGGCGATCTGCTGTTCGCCGAGAACTTCTACATCGCACTGTTCGATGACGCGACCTCGGAGGTGACCTTTCCGTACTACGTCGATGAGCGCCAGAAGACCTGCCCGTTGCCAAGACGCGGGAACCGGGGCTTGACCGAGTACGTGATTCGCCAGCGTCGGCCGTGCCTGATCGACTTCGACGATGCCGATCGATTGGCATCGCGCGGTGAAATCGAAATCGATGAATCGGTTCGGTCCTGTTCGTGGCTGGGCATTCCGTTGTTTGATGGTGATGGGGTGCGTGGCGTGCTGGCGGTGCAGAGCTATACCTCGGCTGTGCGCTATACCCAACGTGATCAGGAATTACTGACGTTCGTGTCGCGACACATCGACACCGCGTTGTCGCGGCGCACCGCCGCCGAAGCGATCCATGCCGCCAATCTCAAGCTCGAGGCCCGGGTACTGAACCGCACCCGCGAACTCGACCACGCCAATGCCAAGCTGCTTCACGAAAACTCCCACGATGCGCTCACGGGGCTGCCTAATCGCACTTACCTGCAACAACGCCTGAACCTCGCCTGGATGCGGTTCGACCGCGAGGGCGGACATCTGGCGGTGATGTTCATCGACCTCGACCGTTTCAAGATGGTCAACGACAGCCTCGGCCACCATTTTGGCGATCTGCTGCTGATGCAGGCCGCCCACCGCTTGCGCGGCTGCCTGCGCGAGGCCGACATGCTGGCCCGCCTGGGCGGTGACGAATTTGCAGTGCTTGCACCCGAAGCGCCGATGGAGGTTGTCACCGAGATCGCCGAACGTATCCTGCTGGCGTTCGACCGGCCGTTCTTCATCAATGGCCATGAAGTGTTTTCCTCCTGCAGCATCGGCATTGTCAGCGCCGACAGTCAGTTTCATCTCGAGCCGGCTGACCTGTTGCGCGATGCCGACGCGGCGATGTACCGGGTCAAGAGTGCCGGGCGTGACAGTTACGCGGTGTTCAACCAGGAGGTGCGCCGTGAGGTCTCCGATCAGATGGAGCGAGAAGGGGCCTTGCGCAATGCGCTCAAGCGCACCGACGAGCTGCTGCCGTACTTCCAGCCCATTGTCAGCGTCGAAACTGGCGAACTGTTGGCTCTCGAGGCGTTGATCCGCTGGCGCCAACCGAATGGTCGCGTGATCGCACCGGGTGAGTTTCTGCCGGAGGTCGAGGGCCTGCGCCTGATCGGCCGCCTGGACCTGTACATGCTCACCAGCGTCGCCGTGATCCTCTCCCAGCCCGAGCACGCCCATTGGCCGCCAGTGCATGTCAATTGCTCCAGCTACAGCATGACCCGCCCGGATTTCGCCAGGGATGTACTGGTCCTGTTGGGCCAACACGGGGTCGAGCCGTCGCGTATCTGCCTGGAGTTGACCGAAGGCGCACTGGTGGCCGAGCCGGCCATGGCCCGGTTGACCATGCAGCAGTTGGCCGATAATGGGATGTCGGTGGTGCTCGATGACTTCGGCGCCGGGTTCTCATCCCTGAGCTATGTGCATCAATACCGTTTCAGTGGTTTGAAAATCGACAAGTCGTTCATCCTCGAACTGACCACCAGCGCACGCAGTCGCGCCATCGTCCGTGCGATCGTGCGCATGGCTGAGTCGCTGGACCTGAGCGTGGTGGCCGAAGGGGTCGAGGATGAAGAAACGCTGGTCCTGTTGCGCGAGATGGGGGCAGGGCAGGCCCAGGGGTATTACTTCTCCAGGCCGATGGGGCTCCAGGCGCTGATGGCAACTGCGTGGCTGGGCGGCACTCAGCCTCTGTAGGGGCGGGCTGCCAGATGCCCCGTGTCATCGTTGACGACCATCGCGAGTGAACTCGCTCCTACAGGGGGCTGCGGTGAGTTGGGAGGATCCACTGTGGGAGCGAGCCTGCTCGCGATGGTTTCAAGTGACCTCCACAGCTAAAGACCTACCCTCAATCCAGATCCGCTGCGTCATGACGCTCCGGCACCTGGCTTGCTTCATCGCCCCAGGTCCGGTTGACCCGCTGTCCACGAATCACCGCCGGCCGCTGGGCGATCTCTTCAGCCCAACGCTGCACGTGCGTGTATTCGTGGGCGGAAAGAAACTCGGCCGCCGAGTACACATTGTTGCGCACCAGTTGGCCGTACCAGGGCCAGACGGCGATGTCCGCGATGGTGTAGCGGTCGCCGGCCAGGTAGCGGTTTTGCGCCAGGCGCTGGTCGAGCACGTCCAGTTGGCGCTTGGCTTCCATGGTGAAGCGGTTGATCGGGTACTCGAACTTCTCCGGTGCGTAGGCATAGAAATGCCCGAAACCGCCACCCAGGTAGGGGGCCGAGCCCATCTGCCAGAACAGCCAGTTCAGGGTCTCGGTCCGCCCCGCGAGGTCGCTTGGCAGGAACGCGCCGAATTTTTCCGCGAGGTACAACAGGATCGAGCCGGATTCGAATACCCGTACAGCAGGCTCCACGCTGCGGTCCAGCAGCGCCGGAATTTTCGAGTTTGGATTGATTTCGACGAAGCCGCTGGAGAACTGATCGCCCTCGCCAATACGGATCAGCCACGCATCGTATTGCGCGCCGCCATGCCCCAGGGCCAGTAACTCTTCGAGCAGGATGGTGACCTTCACACCATTGGGCGTGGCCAGTGAGTAGAGCTGCAATGGATGATTGCCGACGGGCAAGTCCTTGTCATGGGTGGGACCGGCAGTCGGCCGATTGATGCTGGCGAACTGGCCGCCAGACGGCGCTTCGTATTTCCAGACCTGGGGCGGAACGTAGGGTGCTTTGCTCATGAAAAGTCCTCATCGTTAGCGAGCCACAATGGACAACGTTGAGGGGGCATCATGACACACTGCATTGGGATGGAACGCAGCCGATTACCGGGTCTGCGTCCCGTACGGCGGGACCGAGGCGTCAGGCATTGCGCGATTCGAGGCCCTTCAGTATCTGCGCCGAAGGATCACCGTAGCGTGATTGGCTGGACTTCTCGTCGTCAGACTGCGTCACGGCGCCTGAAAGAATTTCCGCGAGGTTGGGGAAGTGGCCGGTTTTTTTCTTGTCGGGGTCAAGCTCCGAACCCTGGCTCTGGTTCAGTGCGGCTTCCAGGGACAAGCGTTGCGACAGCCATTCGGGCTTGGCCTTTTCTTCCGGGCTCATGTTGTTCATGAAATCCAGTGCTGCTTTTGCCCGGCCATAGGGATCGTTGGCAAACGGATCTTTCCAGTTTTTCTCCTGGTCTGCCGGGCCGCTGTAGTAGCCGGTGGCAAGTCGGCCTTGCTGGCGCATCAAGGCTTGCGCCGACGCCTGTTCCTGGGCCGTGAACAGCCCACCTTCATTGCTGGCCACTGCATTCAGCGAACGCCGGTCGAGGTCGCCCATCAAGCTGTTGCGGTCTTCATCGCTGCCGGTGTAAGGCTTGTCGCTGGCTTTCATCAGCGCATATTTTTCATCCATGCGCTTGCGTGCATCAGTCGCCACTTCGGCGAAGGTCTTGTCCTTGGAACTGGAGACCGCGCCGGGATTGGCAACGCCCAGGACCAGTGCGTCGGCACTCATGCCTTCGCGGGCAGGAAAGTAGGGTTTGTTGTCAGCAATCGATTTGCTGTAGTCGCTGGACTTGTCCGAAAGCGAGATCGAATCAGTGTTTTGCGCCTTGTCCGCCTGCGTCCTGCTCTGCGGAACACGTCCTTGCGATGCCGTCGCGGACGCGGCGCCGGCGGAAGCGGTGTAGGTAGCCATCGCTTGCGATGACGTTGAACCGATGATCATTGTTCATCCTTGGCGAGAAACTCGCAGCGTAAACAGGGGGCATGTGCACAGCCTCTCACTTAATCATCCTTTGCGAAAGATTGCCATCATCCTAAAGTGTGCCCGGTTTCGAGCGAGAACTATCCACAAAATGAGTGGGTATTCCTGTGGATAATATTCTGAAAACCAGAGCGCACGTGGGCTGTCACGTATTGTTCATTAATTGAGCATGAGCAGCGCGAATCATCAGTGTGACCTGCCATTGTCCTTTTACAGGGCATTCACGTAAGATATGAAACATATACATTTCATATAGTGAAACCCATGGGCATTGTCAAAATCTCTGAAGACCTGCATGAGCACCTGCGCGTGGCGAGTAACGCGCTGAGTCGCTCGATCAACGCTCAGGCCGAACATTGGATGCGCATCGGCATGCTCGCCGAGCTGCACCCCAATCTCGACCACACCGAGATCTGCCGAATGCTGGTACGCGCGGAGCTCGAGGGCGGGCTTGAGCTGAAACGCCTCTGCGGTCTTGCCGACAGTGCCCCCGTGCTTGAGTCCGCAGGCGGCGCACGCAAATGAGGGCGAACGTGCGCATCAACACCCCGGCGGACATTGCCAGGTCCCGCACCGCGGCCATGCTCGCCGCCGAAGTGCTGGCGATGATTGCACCCCATGTGCAGGCCGGCGTCACCACCGAGGAGCTCGACCGCCTTTGTAACGAGTACATCGTCAATGTGCAAAAGGCGATTCCTGGCAACGTCGGTTATCTCGGCTATCCGAAAACGGTGCTGACCTCGATTAACGAAGTGGTCTGCCATGGCCTGCCGTCGGCAACCGTGCTGAAGGACGGCGACATCGTCAACATCGACATCGCGGTGAAAAAAGAGGGCTGGTATGGCGACACCAGTCGCATGTATTTCGTGGGTGAGCCCGCCCCCGAGGCGCGGCACCTGGTCAAGACCACCTATGACGCCCTGTGCGCCGGCATTCGCAGGGTCCGTCCCGGCGCCACCCTTGGCGACATCGGCCACGCCATTCAGGCGCATGCCGAAAACGAGGGCTTTAGCGTCGTGCGCGAGTACTGCGGGCACGGCATCAACAAGGTCTACCACGACGAGCCGCAGGTGCTGCATTACGGCTATCCGGGGCAGGGTCTGACGTTGAAAAGCGGGATGATTTTCACCATCGAACCGATGCTCAACGCCGGCAAGCGCCATGTGCGCACACTGGCGGACGGCTGGACCGTGGTGACCCGGGACAATTCGCTGTCAGCCCAGTGGGAACATATGGTGGCGGTTACGGACCACGGTTTTGAGGTGTTGTCCGCGTGGCCTGACAGCGTCGAGGGCTTTGCCGCTATCTGATCCAGCGGGTCGGGCGTAATTGCGCCGGGCTGACGCCCAGCCGCTGCTTGAACACTGTCGTCATATGCGCCTGGGAATTGAAGCCGCAGGTGAGGGCGATGTCGGCGAGGGTTGCGCTTGAATCGATCAGTCGCGCCCGGGCGGTGGCCAGGCGCCGGTCGATCAGGTAGCTGTGGGGACTTTTTCCCGTGGCCTGCTTGAACGCGCGGATGAAGAAGCCTTCTGACAACTCCAGCAATCGCGCCATCGCCTGCACACTCAGCGGGCCACTCAGGCCTGCGTCGATGAACTCATCGAGCAGACGCAGCCGGCTAGCGGTGATGGAGCTTCGCAGCGGTGCAGCCAGCGCATCCTGCCCCTGCGCCCGCTCCATCAGGGCCAGCGCCCAGGCTTCCCAATCGTCATCCACCGAAGACCGCAACAACGCGATGCGCATGCGCAGCGCCAGCGCGATGGCCTGTGAATCAATGCGATTGTTGAAGGCGTGGTCACCGATCACCTCCAGGCCCTGGGCGTGCATCACCCGCAGGTACTCGCCGCCGCCGGGGGATTCGGAAAGCACGTCACACCCGGCCGGCACGAACGCCAGGCTGTTGGGTGTGGCAACAAAGGGCTGCACGCGGTCGCTGCCGATGGCATGCACGCCTCGCTGGCTGTCGAAGGCAAAGCCAATCGCCGAATGACTGGCGACATAGCGCGCCGAATAGGCCGAGCCGGGCAGCAGTTCTATCGCCCAGGGGCCGGCTTCGACACGGCGGACCGGTTCGACGGCGAGGGTTGGCGGTGGAGGTTTGGGCTGGCTCATTACCGCATAGTAGTGAAGAGACGGCATCAGGTCAGTTTTTTGAAAGCCGACGCAGGGTGCGCCTGCCTAGACTGAGCGAAATTCTCAGGAGGTTGCACATGCACACGCTGACACGCGACGACATCGAACAGGCGGCTCGCTGCGTCTACCAGGTCATGCCCGCCACCGCCCAGTACGCCTGGCCGTTGCTGGCCGAACGGCTGGGCTGCACGGTGTGGGTCAAGCACGAAAACCATACGCCGACCGGCGCCTTCAAGGTGCGCGGCGGCATCACCTTCATGCGCTGGCTCAAACAGGCGCATCCGAACGTGAAGGGCATTGTCTCTGCGACGCGGGGTAACCATGGCCAGAGCGTTGCGCTGGCCGCAGCGGCAGCCGGGCTGCGCGCATTGATCGTGGTGCCTCTGGGCAACTCGGTGGAAAAGAACAACGCCATGCGCGGCTTCGGTGGCGAAGTGGTCGAGTTCGGTCGTGATTTCGATGAAGCCCGGGAAGAGGCCGCACGCCTGGCACAGACGCAAGGCTTGTACCTGGTGCCCCCGTTCCACTTTGAACTGGTCAAGGGCGTGGCCACCTATGCGCTGGAGCTGTTCACCGCGGCGCCGGATCTTCACACCGTCTACGTACCGATTGGCTGCGGCTCGGGGATCTGCGCGGTCATTGCCGCCCGCGATGCGCTGGGCCTGGACACTCAAGTGGTGGGCGTGGTGTCCACCGAAGCCGCCGCAGCGAAGTTATCGTTCGAATCCGGCAGCCTGTGCGAAACCGCCTCGGCCAATACCTTCGCCGACGGCCTGGCCGTGCGCAAACCCATCTCCGAAGCCTTCGAACGTTACCTGGCCGGAGCGGCGCGCATCGTTTCAGTCGACGATGCGGAGATCGCCGAGGCCATGCGCGTTTATTATACCGACACCCACAACCTCGCCGAAGGCGCCGGCGCAGCGGCACTGGCGGCGCTCATGCAGGAGCGCGGAGCGATGGCCGGGAAGAAGGTGGGGGTGATTTTGTCGGGGGGCAATGTGGATCGAACGGTGTATGCGAAGGTGATTGGTTAATCCCCTGGACTTGCCCGTCCCGCCGTTATCCGTAAAGCTCCCCGCCGTGGAAGGCAACTGTCCGACCGTTTTTCAGGGAAGAGATGAATGGCGTTGAGGGTATTGGTGATTGGCGGGTACGGGAATTTTGGCAGTATCGTCTGCCAGCATCTGGTGGTGATGCCGGGCATCGACCTGGTGATCTCGGGCCGTGATCCCCGCAAATTGCAGCGCAAGGTCGATGAGCTCAACGCCCTGTCGGGCAGTACCTGCGAGAGCTGGTGCGGTGATGCGATGGGTACGGCATTCACCGCTGTGCTGCGTTCGCTGAACATTCAACTGGTGGTCCACACCGGTGGCCCTTTCCAGGGCCAATCCTATGCCGTCGCCGAGCACTGTATCGACGCAGGCGTGAATTACTGCGACCTGTCCGATTGCCGAACCTTCGTCAACGGCATCGCTGTGCTCGATGACCGGGCGAAACGGGCGGGCGTGGCCATTCTCAGTGGCTGCAGCTCGGTGCCTACGCTGTCGTCGGCGATCATCGATGAACAGCGCCATCGCTTCAAACGCATCGACAGCATTGAGCACGGCATTTCTTCCTCCGCCAAGATGCCGGGGCTGTCGACCGTCGAAGGTGTGTTCGCCTACGCGGGCAAACCGATCCGCCAGCTCAAGAACGGCCAAGTGCACGAAGTGATCGGCTGGCAAGACCTGACGTTGCGCAAGATGCCCCACCTGGGACATCGGCTGCTGGCCAATGTCGACGTGCCCGACATGGATATATTTGCGGGTCGTTATGGCGCCCACACCCTGAGCTTCAAGGCCGGCTCCGGCCTCAAGCTTGGCGGTGTCGCCAACTGTCTGCTGGCCCAGGCCCTGAAGATGGGGATCGTGCGCGATCATGCTGCGTGGGCCGCCAGGCTGCATCGTTGGGGGTTGTGGTTCGAGCGGCTGGGGGATGGCAAAAGTGCGATGTACATCGACGTTCACGGCATCGGTGCACAAGACCAACCGCTGTCCATGACCGCGCAACTTACGGCACGCAATGACAAGGGGCCACAGATCCCCAGTTGTGCAGCGGTCGCACTGGCGGCGAAAATCGCCCAAGGCTTCACGCCTGCAACCGGAGCCCGGCCGTGCGTGGGTGAAATCAGCGTCGGCGAGTACATGGCCGCCATCAATGACCCGAAGAACCTGAGCCTGTCCGTGCATTTTTCTGACGAGCAGCGCTGATCATGCTCTACCTCAGCCTTAAATACCTGCACATCATTGCCGCCATTTTCCTGTTCGGTTTCGGCATGGGCTCCTACCTGTACCTGATAGCCGCCAGCCGCACGGCCAACCCGCAGGTGATTGCGCACGTGGCCAGGATGGTGGTGCGATTCGACACCTGGATTACTACACCCGCCGGCTTCATCCAGATCATCACCGGCTACGCGTTGATAAAAATCGCCGGTCTGCCCCTGAGCACCGATTGGGTGCTGACCGCGCTGGTCATCTTTCTCTGCGTGGGTTCGCTGTGGCTGCCGGTGCTGGTGCTGCAAAAGCGCTTGGGCCGGATGGCGTCGAGCGCTGCGGCAACGGGCGAAGCGCTGGATGACGGCTACCAAAGCGCGTACCGCCAATGGTTCTGGATGGGCATCGCGGGGTTTGGAGGGATGTTCGTGATTGTGCTGATCATGGTGACGAAGATGACGCCGGGGCAGTTGATCGCGATGGTGGTGTAGGGGGCAGGGCATCAGGTAAAGGTGATCGCCCACGTGATGAACCCGGCAATCCCCGTGGTGCAGGTCAGGGCGACCAGAAACAGGATGTCGATCAGTTTTTCCATGAAGTGATTGCGCTGGAACTGGCGGGTGCGCAGCGACCAATAGGACATGAGCGTGGTGATCAGATACAGGATGGCGTTGATCGCCAGCAGGTCATCGCCAATGGAATCGGCACTTTTCAGGGTGCCGACCACCTGGAAAATCCCGATCACGGTAATACACACGCCTACCATGGCCGCCGAGGCAGTGAAGACATGAACGCAGATGTCTTCGTTGAGCGTGACGGGCGATTTCTTTTCGCTCATGTTGGTGTCCTGACTCTGTAGAAACGGGCTTGCCCGCGAGGGTCGTTAACGATGACGCTGGGCTGTCTGGAGGCCCGCGGTGTCTGGGCCTCCATCGCGAGCATGCTCGTTCCTGCAGATTTCCGTTGGACCTCCATTCACCGTGGAAGGCGTACAAAGGGCCCCATCGGGTTATTTCAAAATATTCATCCTCACCACCGCTATCCTCTAGAATTCGATCCTCGCCGTCTGAGCTGGACTTGCACTTCATGCAAACCGCAATCACCCAACAACCCCTCTGGAAAACCTATCTGTTGTTTCTGGGCCCTATGGTCCTGTCCAATTTTCTCCAGTCCATGACAGGCTCGGTCAACAGCATTTACATTGGCCAGATGCTCGGTACCCAGGCGCTGGCGGCGGTGTCGGGGATGTTTCCCATCGTATTCTTTTTCATCGCCCTGGTCATCGGCCTCGGCGCCGGGGCAGGGGTGTTGATCGGTCAGGCGTGGGGGGCTCGCGAAACCCATCTGGTGAAAACCATCGCGGCCACCACCTTGCTGCTCGGCGCGATCATCGGGTTGTTCGCCGCAGTGCTGGGCACCGTGTTCGCCCGACGCGCATTGCAGGGTTTGGGCACGCCGGCGGATGTGCTCGACGACGCGGTCGCGTATGCCCATGTGATGTTGTGGATCATGCCGTCGCTGCTGGTCTACGTGCTGTTCACCCAATTGCTGCGTGGGGTCAGCGACACGCTGTCGCCGCTGATGGCATTGCTGGTGTCGACGCTGATCGGCCTGGCGCTGACCCCGGCCCTGATTCGCGGCTGGTTCGGCTTGCCGATGCTGGGGATTCAAAGCGCGGCGTATGCCGGGTTGGTCGGTAACCTGGCGGCGATGGGATGGTTGGCGTGGCGGTTGATCCGACGCGACCATCCCTTGGCGCCGGATCGTGAGATGTTCGCGGCGATGCGCCTTGATCGGGAAATCCTCGGCAAGGTGCTGCGCATCGGTTTGCCCACGGGACTTCAGATGGTGGTGTTGTCGCTGTCGGAGTTGGTGATCCTGGCACTGGTCAACCAGCACGGCTCCCAGGCGACGGCGGCCTATGGCGCAGTGACGCAGATCGTCAATTACGTGCAGTTTCCAGCGCTGTCGATTGCCATCACTGCCTCGATCCTCGGTGCACAGGCGATTGGCGCGGGACGGGTGGAGCGCATCGGGCCGATACTGCGCACGGGGTTGTGGATCAACGTCTGCCTGACCGGTGGCCTGGTGCTGCTGGGTTACCTGTTGTCGCACTGGCTGCTCGGCCTGTTCCTCACCGAAGACGCCACCCGCACCATGGCAGAACACTTGCTGCACATCATGCTCTGGAGCCTGTTGGTGTTTGGCTTCCAGGCCATCATCGGCGGCATCATGCGCGCCAGCGGCACGGTGCTGGTACCCATGGGGATCTCGATTATCTGCGTGCTGGGCGTGCAGTTACCGGCTGCCTACGTGCTGGACGGACACTTCGGATTGCCGGGCGTGTGGATGGCGTTCCCGGTGGCTTACCTGGGGATGCTGCTGTTGCAGACGTCGTATTACAAACGGGTGTGGAAGCATCAGAAGATCGAGCGATTGGTGTAGACACCACGAAAACCGCCGAAACGACAATGGGCTGCCCTGGAAGGGGTGGCCCATTTTTTTGTCCGACAGAAAACCAGGCCATACCGTTGGTCGTCTGATCGGCTTACCAGCTATTGACACTGCCGACGGTTACGACGAGTATTAATACATCGCATGCAATTTAGTCGAATACGATAACAACTCAAACCCATTGCATTACAGAGGATTCACCCCATGAGCAAGATCGAAAAAGTGCTGGCCACCGGCAAAACCCACACCACCGCCAGCGCCGCCGGCAACACCTCACGCGGCCACAACGGCACTCTCGACATTACCTTGTCGACGCCGGGCAGCGCCAAACCTGCTCATGTGTTCGCCGCCACCCAGCCACACCCGACTGCCGAGCAACTGTTCGCGGGTGCGTGGTCGGCGTGCTACACCGCAGCGGTCGGACTGGTGGCCAATGACTTGAACGTTGTGTTGCCTGGAGATCTGTCGGTGGACATCGAAGTCGACCTGGGGCAGGGTGGCTCGGAGTACTTCCTTCAAGCGCGATTGACCTTGCGCGTACCGGGCCTGTCGCACGAGGTTGCGACTCGGCTGGCGCATACGGCGGACCAGATCTGCCCGTATTCCAAAGCCACCCGTGGCAACATCGACGTGGAATTGAACGTGCTGACGGCCTGATTTTTCGAGTGTAAAAATCGCATACGACAAAAGCGTATGTGAATAAAGTCGAAAGCATCCGCCGGTTCGATCCTCCAGATTGAGCCGGCGTATGTCGTTATCACACTTCCGACACTGTCGCGTACGACGTATAGTCGGCCGAACGCGAATATCCTGTTATCGAGGAAGCCCATGAACGCCAATGCAAAGCCAGATCCCTCCGACCTGAAGCTCTCCGAGTTCCTGTGCTTTGCGGTCTATTCCACCAACCTGGCATTCGGCAAGGCCTACAAGCCATTGCTCGAACAACTGGGGCTGACCTACACGCAGTACATCACCTTGGTGGCGCTCTGGGAAACCGACGATCAGACCGTCGGCAGCCTGGGTGAAAAGTTGTTCCTGGAATCCAACACCCTCACGCCGATCCTGAAAAAACTGGAGGCGATGGGGTACCTGCAACGCCAGCGTGACCCCGAGGACGAGCGGCAGGTGCGGATCAATCTGACCCAACAGGGCAGGGCGCTGCGCGAGAACCAGCCGGAAAGCGGGCTGGCCGAGGCCACCGGGCTGACTTCGGCAGAGTTCGTGCAACTGCAACAGTCGGTTGTAAAACTGCGCAGCAACCTGATCAAATCAATGCGTTCGACGAACTGACCCACACCGGCGCAGGCAAGCAGCGCAAGATCGGAGAATCCCATGAAGCCTCGATTTTCCTGCTCCGCCCTCTGGGTTGCTGCGCTGGCCTGCGGCGCGTTCTCCTGCGCCAATGCCGTCGAATACACGCAGGTCAATGCTACGGCCAGCACACTGTCCTTCACCTATAACCAATTCAGCTCGCGGGTTTACGGCACCTTCAGCCGTTTCGAGGGCACGCTGGATTTCGATACCACCAACCCTTCGGCGGCTCATGCCGGGCTGATCATCGAGCTCGACAGCATTGACGCCGGCAGCAGTGACGCGAACGAAGAGCTGAAAAAACCGGCCTGGTTCGACACGGCCAATTCACCCGTGGCGACGTTCGCCTCAACGGCGGTGAAAGCCCTCGGCGACAGCCGCTATCTGATTACCGGCACGCTGACCATCAGGGGCATCACCCAGGTAGTAGACGTGCCGGTGCTGCTCAAGGCGGATAGATCCATCGGCATCTTCGACGGCCAACTGACCCTCAGGCGCAGCGATTTCAAGATCGGAGAGGGCGAGTTTGCCGACACCGTGGTCTCCAATGACATCAACATCCGCTTTCGCATGGTCGCGCCACAGCAATAGTGGCGTTGTCATTGATCTGATCGCTTGCCCTGCCATGATTTTGCTGTCATCGTTTACGCGACTGGTAATCTTTCTTATTTGAGAAATTTTTTCGTATGCCCGATGTTTCCGTGGCCGAGGATGATTTTTCCCGCCGTCAGCGCACCTTCACCGACCTTTACAGCGCACACCATTGCTGGTTGCACGGCTGGCTACGAAAAAACTCGGCTGCTCGCAACGCGCGGCCGATCTGGCCCATGACGCCTTCATCCGTGTGCTCAGCCTTGCCGAACCGCACACCATCAAGGAGCCGCGGGCGTTCCTGGCGACGATGGCGGGGCGCCTGTTGATCGATGGCGCTCGACGTCGTCGCATTGAGCAAGCCTACCTTGAAGCCTTGGCGATCCAGGCGCAGGAGGCCGGCATGCCGGACCCCGAGGCGGTCCATGTGGCGTTGGAGGCATTGGAAAAAATCGCTGTAATGCTCGCCGGGTTGCCGACCAAGTCCCGCGAGGCATTCCTGCTCAGCCGTCTCGATGGCCTGACCTACAGCGAGATCGCAATCGAGCTGAACGTCTCGGCCAGCACGGTCAAGAACTACGTCGCCAGTGCGCTCGTGCATTGCTACAACACCCTGTACAGCGCGGACCAACCTTGAACGCCTTCGAGCAACCCTCCGATCGCATGATCAACGCAGCGGCCCATTGGTTGACCTTGCTGCACGATGACCTGTCGACGGATGCCGACCGCGAGGCGTTCGAACTCTGGCGCGAGGCTGACCCGCTTCACGCGTTGGCTGTTGAGCGTATGCGCGAGTTGCTGGGCAGTCTCGATGAACTGCCGGTGGCGCCGGCGCGTGTCGCCCTCAAGCAGGCCTTTATCCGGCCGCGGCCGACGATGGCGGCTCGCGGTGCGCAGGCTGTGGCGTTGCTGGGGGTGTTGATGTGTGGCTGGATCGGCCTGGATAACCTGCCGGTCTGGCTCGCCGACCAACGTACGGGCGTCGGTGAGCGGCGCGAACTGGTGCTGTCGGACGGCAGCCATGTTCAGCTCAACAGCGACTCGGCGCTGGACGTGAAATTCGATGGCCAGCAGCGCGTGATCGAATTGCTCTCCGGGGGGTTGTGGGTCGAGGTGGCCAAGGATGCCCAACGTCCGTTCGTGGTGCGCACCGACCAAGGCACGGCCACCGCGCTGGGGACTCGGTATTTGGTCAAGCGTGATGCCGATGGCTCGACGGTGGTCAGCGTGCTCGAATCGGTGGTTGCCGCCAAACCCAGGGCGGGGGAGGTAGTGAACGTCAAGGCGGGTGAGCAGACCGTTCTTCGCGACGGCGACGTGGCTAAACCGCAAGCCATCGGCAACGCCAGCCCGGATGCCTGGACCCGTGGCCTGCTCAAGGTCGACGACCGACCCTTGAGCGAAGTACTGCACGAATTGGCCAGCTATCGGCACGGCCTGGTGCGGTTCGACGAACAGGCGCTGCAAGGCCTGCGGGTTTCCGGCGTGTTCCGCCTGGACGACACCGACGCAGCACTGGCCACCCTGGCGGACAATCTGCCCATTCATGTGGAACGGTTTACCGATTGGTTGGTGGTGGTGAAGCGGCGCTAGCGGTTGAATCACACCTTTCTGTAGGAGCGAGCTTGCTCGCGATGGCAGTGTGTCAGCCAGCTTAAATGCAACTGACACACCGCCATCGCGAGCAAGCTCGCTCCTACAGGGTAATAGGTGGCTGTAGAAAGAATTTAATGCAAATCGATCGCATTCCTTGTCTCTTTTTTCGACATGGCCGTCATGGTTAGTAATGCCTAACCTTTCGCAGGATTTCCCATGTCACGCTTTGTTCGTCCGTTGCACCCACTGGCGCTTTCAGTGGCGATGGCTTTTGTCGCAACACCGCTGCTGGCGGTTGAACCTTCGGTCCCTGGTGCCCACGCCAGCGCAGTACGCAGTTTTTCAATTGCTGCCGGTGATCTGAGCCAGGCACTCAACAGCCTGGCCGAGCAAGCGGGCCTGGCATTGGCCTTCGACCCGGCATTGACCCGCAGCAAAAGCAGCAACGGCCTGAACGGTTCCTTCAGCACCCGCCAGGCACTGGCCCGATTGCTCCAGGGCACTGGTCTCAATGCCATCGCGCTCTCGGACACCCGTTATCGCATCGAGCCTGCACCCGAACCGGTGGAAGGCTCCCTGGAGTTACAGGCGACCAACATCAACGGGGCCTATGCCAGCGAAAGCCCGACCGGCCCGGTGAAAGGTTATGTGGCAACCCGCTCGCTGTCGGCGACCAAGACGGATGCGGCGCTGATCGAAACCCCGCAGTCGATCTCGGTGGTGACCAAGGACCAGATGCGCGCCCAAGGCGCCGAAAGCCTCAACCAGATCCTGCGCTACACCGCCGCCGTGGTCACTGAAAGTCGTGGCTCCACGGCCTCGCGCCTGGACCAGATGACCATTCGCGGGTTCTCTCCGGCGGTGTACCTGGACGGCCTGCGCATGCCCGGCAGCCGGGACGCGTCGCCGCAAAAGGATTCGTTCGACCTTGAGCGCGTGGACGTGCTGCGCGGCCCATCGTCGGTGCTCTACGGCCAGGCCAGCCCGAGCGGCGTGGTCAACATGGTCAGCAAGCGGCCGCTGGACACGCCGTTCCATGAAATCGGCGTCGAGTACGGCACCTTCAACAAGAAACGCACGACCTTCGACCTGAGCGGCCCGCTGGATGATCAAGGGGTCTATTCCTATCGGGTGGCCGGCCTGTACGACGAGGCCGACGGCCAGCTCGAACACACCGAAACCCAGCGTCAGGCGATTTCCTCGTCCTTCACCTGGCGGCCGAGCGACGACACCTCGCTGACCCTGCTCGGGCATTTCCAGAAAGACCCGAAAGCCGCGTCCTACGGTTCGATGCCCGCATGGGGTTCGGTACTCGACAGCCCGATAGGCCGGGACATCGATGTTGACTTCTATGACGGCGATGAGGATTTCGAGAAGAGCGACCGCCAGTATTTCTCTGTCGGTTACCTGTTCGAGCACCACCTCAACGATGTCTGGACCCTGCGCCAGAACGCCCGCTACCTGCGCAGCGAGGGCGAGTATCGCAGCCTCTACCACAGCAACCTGCGCGCCGATTACCGCACGTCCAACCGGTCGACCATCGCCACCGATGTCAACCTGGACTCCTATACCGTGGATAACCAGGCCCAGGCCAAGTTCGACACCGGCCCGGTGCAGCACACCGTGCTGTTTGGGGGCGACTATCAGAACACCAGCACTGATACCAAATCCGGTTTCGGTACCGGCCCGACCCTGGATATTTTCGATCCGGTGTACGGTGCTCCAGTCACCACGCCGGCCTACACCACCGACGCCACCCAGCGTAACCAGCAGAAAGGCCTGTACCTTCAGGACCAACTGAAGTGGGACCGATGGGTTTTGCTGCTGGGAGGGCGGTATGACTGGGCGACCAACCACAACAGCTCACTGAATCTGCAGAGAAATGTGAAGACCAAAACCTCGCTGGACAGCGAAGCGTTCACCGGTCGCGTGGGCCTGGTCTACCTGTTCGACAACGGCCTGGCACCCTACATCAGCTACACCGAGTCCTTCGAACCGCAGTCGGGGACCGGCTACGGCGGCTCGGTGTTCAAGCCGACTGAGGGCAAGCAATATGAAATGGGTATCAAGTACCAGCCACCGGGCAGCAACAGCTTCATTACCGCGTCGGTCTTCGACCTGACGCAGACCAACGTGCCGACGCTCGATCCGGACCCGACGCACCTCTGCGGCAATGGCCGTTGCCAGGAGCAAAGTGGTGAAGTGCGCTCCCGAGGTTTTGAGCTGGAAGGCAAGGCCAGCCTCAATGACAACCTCGACATCACGGCGGCCTATGCTTACCTCGACAACCGCATTACCAAGTCAAACAGCACCGTCAACTACGCGCCGCTGACCGACGTTGCCGTGGGCGCGCCCGTGTCGGCCAAAGGCACCATCACGTACGGCATTCCGCGCCACACAGCGTCGGTCTGGGCGGACTACACCTTCCACGACGGCGCCGCCAAAGGCTTCGGCGTCGGGGCTGGCGCACGTTACGTCGGTTCGTCCTGGGGCGATGCCGCCAACACGTTGAAGGTGCCGGGCTACACGCTGGTGGACGCGGCGGTGCACTACGACATCCCCAATGTCATGAGCCTCAAGGACAACCTGCGCTTGGCCGTGAATGCCAGCAACCTGGCAAACAAAGAGTACGTGTCCACCTGCTATTCGTACTCGTGGTGCTGGTACGGCGCGCAACGCACCGTGCAGGCGAGTGCGACTTACCAGTGGTGAGACAGGCGTGAAGTGATCGTCCCCGCGCAGAGCGTGGGAACGATCAGCCTCAAGCACGTTATGATAGGCACCTTCGCGTCAGCCTCAGAGCAGTGCCTTTCATGTTCCAGATCACCCACTTCAAAACCCCGTGCCCCGAGCACCTGTCCAGCCAGATCCTGCAGATGGTGGTCGATAATCTGACCGACATCAGCATGGTCGCCATCCCGCCGAGCAACCTGTTGTACAACGTGTACCAGTACACGATCGGCTATGAGGTGCACCTGTATCTGGAAGCGCTGAGCGGAGCGAAGGGGATCGCGGTGGAGTTGATCGTGGCCACGGACGTGGACGACCCGGATACGGTAGCGGGCTTTCTGCTCTATCTGCCGACCCAGGATGATCCCGAGGCGTGCAGCGTGGCCTACATGGCCGTGCAGGCAGGCCATCGGCGCCAGGGCGTGGCGCGCAGGATGCTACGCGAGATGGTGGCTCGTTATCCCCACGCCGAGCTGGCCTGCGCCGTGGCCAAGGTGCCGTGGTTCGAGTCGATGGGCTTTGCGCTGCTGGGTGCCCGTGGCACCCAGGTGCTGATGAGTACCCGCGACTATCGCTCGGCGGGGCGGGTAGGGCTGCTCGACACCACGTCGATCTACAGCTCGCTGGAAGTGCGGCAGATTCACACCTACCTGCTGCAACGCCACGGCAAGCGCGCCATGATCGATGCCGAAAAACAGCGCGATCGGCATCTGGACCAGTTGACCCACAAAGTCAGTGAATACGTGCGTGAACGGCTGGGCTGATCAGCGACGAAACACCAGCGCCTTCAACCCGCACTCGGCATCCGCATCGGGAAACTCCGGCGGGTTATCCAGGCGCTGCTCGAACTGCAAACCCGGCGCTTCACGGG
Organism: Pseudomonas sp. S2_C03; assembly: GCF_054668405.1. Taxonomy (NCBI): domain Bacteria; kingdom Pseudomonadati; phylum Pseudomonadota; class Gammaproteobacteria; order Pseudomonadales; family Pseudomonadaceae; genus Pseudomonas; species Pseudomonas sp. S2_C03. The sequence goes on from NZ_CP162766.1 coordinate 1,394,419, forward strand.
TGACACCGTCGATGAGGAAATCGGCGCCGAACGCCGGGTCGTTCATGCAGGCCAGAACGCTGCCGTCGGGTGTGAGCAGTTCCGGCAGGCGGCGCAACACCCGCTGGTAATCCTTGGTCAGCAAAAAGCTGCCTTTCTGGAAAGACGGTGGGTCGATGATGACCAGATCGTATGGCCCCTTGCCGATGACCTTGCCCCAGGATTTGAACAGGTCGTGGCCGAGGAAACTGACCTTGCTCATGTCGTGGCCATTGAGCCGATGGTTGTCGCGGCCACGGTTCAGCGCCGGGCTGGACATGTCGAGGTTGACCACGTGTTCGGCGCCACCCTCAATGGCCGCCACCGAAAATCCGCAGGTGTAGGCAAACAGGTTCAACACGCGTTTGCCCTGGGCGTTGGCGCGCACCCAATCACGGCCGTAACGCATGTCGAGGAACAACCCGGTGTTCTGTTTACGGCCCAGATCGACCCGATATTGCAGGCGACCCTCGGTGATCGTCATGTCCTCGATCACGTCCCCGACCAGCCACTCGGTGGTGCTTTGCAGCAGGTAGCGATGTTGCAGCGCCAGGGTATGCGCGCCCGACTGCGTCCACTGCACTGATCGGGTCAGCTCCAGCAGCCGCTGTTTCAACTCCTCGAGATGCGCAGGCTCGGGTTCCTTGAACAGCGACACCAGCACTACGCCCTGCATCCAGTCGACGGTCAACTGTTCCAGCCCCGGCCAGCAGCGGCCACGACCGTGAAACAGTCGGCGGGTTTCCGCTGGGGCGGTTGCCAGTGCGGTCAGCAGGTGATCGTGGAGGGTGGTGAGGGCTTGAGTGTTCATTGATTCGGGGTCGGCAGATGGCGGGGGGACGCAAGTTTAACCACCAATCCCCGTAGGAGCGAGCTTGGTACAGGTATCCATTCATCACAATTAAGTTAACTTTCGGTGAGGATTTGGCGACAAATCCCCCTCCATACTCGCCCCCAACGAACAACAATCACTGGAGCCGGACATGTCGCCGTCAACTGTTGCACCCAGGGCCAGCCACCCGCGCTGGCTGCGGTTGACCCACTGGCTGAATGCGCTGGCGGTGCTGGTGATGGTCACCAGCGGCTGGCGGATCTACAACGCCTCGCCGCTCTACGAATTCAGTTTCCCGAAGTCGATCACCCTGGGTGGCTGGCTCGGCGGTGCTTTGCAGTGGCACTTCGCAGCGATGTGGTTTCTGGCGATCAACGGCCTGATCTACCTGATCATCAACCTGTTCAGCGGTCGCTTCAAACGCCGCTTTTTCCCGGTTTCCCCAAAGGAGTGCTGCATGACCTGTGGGCCGCCTTGCGCGGGAAACTGGGGCACGCGGACCTGAGCCATTACAATCAGGTGCAGCGATTCGCCTACCTGTTCGTGGTACTCGACATTGCGCTGCTGGTGATGTCCGGCCTGGTGTTGTGGAAGTCGGTGCAGTTTGCGCTGCTGCGCGAATTGCTGGGTGGCTACGAAGCGGCGCGGCATGTGCATTTCATTGCCATGGCGCTGCTGGTCGCCTTCGTCGCGGTGCACCTGTTGATGGTCGCGCTGGTCCCGAAAACGCTGCTGGCCATGATCGTCGGTCGCAAGGAGCCTGTATGAAAAAGCGCATTGAAGGCCTGGACGAAGACTCCATCCTCAAGGATGCCCGCAAGATCATCGCCCCGCAGATCGAGGATCGCTCGCGCCGTTCGTTCCTCATGCGTGGCCTGACACTCGGCGGTGTGGCGCTGTTGTCCGGCTGCAACATCACTGACAACGAAAGCGTCGAAACCGCATTGTCATCGATGTCCCGGCTAAACGATCGGGTACAGGGCTGGCTGTTCAATCCCAATGCGATGGCACCCACCTATCCGGCGTCGATGATCACTCGGCCGTTTCCCTTCAACGCGTTCTACGGTATCGACGAGGCACCGACCGTGGAGGAAGAGAGCTTTCGCCTGGAGGTCACCGGGCGGGTCGCCGACAAGCGCAGCTGGCGTCTGGAAGAGTTGCGCGCGATGGCGCAGCAAGACCAGATCACCCGACACATCTGCGTCGAAGGCTGGAGCGCCATCGGGCGTTGGGGCGGCGTGCGTTTCAGCGATTTCCTCAAGCGCGTAGGCGCTGACACCGACGCCAAATATGTTGGTTTCAAGTGCGCCGACGATTACTACACCAGCATCGACATGGCCACTGCGCTCCACGCGCAAACCATTCTGGCGCTGACCTACGACGGCGCCGTGCTGCCGCGTGAATACGGTTTCCCGATGAAGCTGCGCATGCCTACCAAGCTGGGCTACAAGAATCCCAAACACATCCAGGCGATTTTCGTCAGCAACACCTACAGCGGCGGCTACTGGGAAGACCAGGGCTACAACTGGTTCGGTGGCAGCTGACGGCGCCCGACGCATTCACCGCGCAGCGTGTGCTGCGCTCATTCGCAACCTGTGCTTCAAGGAGTTTGATCATGAAAAAATTGACCACCGTCGTTCTGTCCATGTGCCTGGCCATGGGCGCCGCCAGTGTTTTTGCCGCGGATACCATGAGCAAGGACAGCATGAGCAAGGACTCCATGTCCAAGGATGCAATGTCCAGGGACGCCATGAAAAAAGACGGCATGTCCAAGGATGCAATGTCCAAGGACTCGATGAAAAAGGACAGCATGTCCAAGGACGGGATGAAAAAAGATGCCATGTCCAAAGACGCCATGAAGAAGGATGCGATGTCGCAGTGAACCCACTGACCTGACTAAAACTTGATTTTCACCCCTGCCTGTATCAAAAGTGAATTTCCGCGCAACCCGCTGCTCATACCTGTAAGCAGCGGGTTGAGACCGCGAAATCATCAGGTATTCAGGGAGTGGCAAAATCATGAGTCCAGTATCGAAGGTGAACGAGAACCTTCCGGACGGGTTGATTCTGGTCGTCGAGGACGACCCGTTGATCCTGGAGTTTCTCTGCGAGATTCTTCAGGAGGAAGGTTTTGCAGTGGAACCACAGGTCAGCGCCGACGATGCAGCCAACTATCTGGAGCAGCATGCAAACAGGGTGGCCTTGCTGTTGACGGACATCACCATGCCCGGCGCACTCAATGGCGCCGACCTGGCCAACCAGTTCGGCGACCGCTGGCCCGAGAAGCCGATCATGATCATGTCGGGCTTCGAAACGCCGGAAAGTTCCGGTGTCCGACACGACGTGTCGTTCATCAAGAAACCCTGGGCGCTGGGGCAGATGCTCGATTGCGTCGAGGGTGCCTTGAAGTCCGGACCGGTCAGAAGGTGAGTTTCGCCGCTGGCAAATGCTACATTGCCGGGCATCAACCGTCCGGCTACCGCCAGAGGAAGTGCACCCTTGTCAGTCTTTAACAAACCCTATCGCGCCTTTCTGTTTGATATGGACGGCACCGTCCTCAATTCCATCGCCGCCGCCGAGCGCATCTGGACCGTCTGGGCCCAGCGCCATGGCGTGGATGTTGCGTCGTTCCTGCCGACCATTCACGGCGCCCGCGCCATCGATACCATCAACCGCCAGGGCCTTCCCGGCATCGATGCCGAAGCTGAGGCCGCCTGGATCACCCAGGCAGAAATCGAGGATGTCGAAGGCATTGTCGAGGTGACCAGCGCGGCGAAGTTCCTCCAGTCGTTACCAGCCCGGCAGTGGGCCATCGTCACTTCAGCACCCAGGGCATTGGCGCTGCGACGCATGGCGGCGGCGGGGATACCCGAGCCTGCGGTCATGGTCACGGCAGAGGATGTCAGCGCCGGCAAACCCGATCCGATGGGCTATCGCCTGGCGGCCAGGCGTCTGGACGTCGACATCACCGAATGCCTGATTTTCGAAGATGCCACGGTGGGGATATTGGCAGCGGAGGCGGCGGGGGCTGATTTGTTGATCATGACATCGACCCATGAACATCCACTGGAAACGGCGCATGCGACTATGGCGAGTTATGAGGGGGTGGGTGTGCAGCGAGATGACACGGGGCGGCTGATGCTTAACGCAATTGCCAGCTGAATCTCATTGCACTCTGTGAGCGAGCCTGCTCGCGATGGCGATAGATCTGGCACATGGGTGGTGGCTGGCTCGCCGTCATCGCGAGCAAGCTCGCTCCTACAGGGCGAGGCGGGCGCTGCGGCGGATCACCTGCGGCGGTTGGCCGAAGGCCCGGAGAAATGCCTCGCGCATCCGCCGTCGATCTTTGAACCCCGTTTCGGCGGCAATCTGATCGAGCGTCAAACGCCCGCGCTCCAGCATCTGCCGCGCCGTTTCCAGGCGCAGGTTTTCGATGGCCTTGGCCGGCGACTGGCCGGTTTCGGCACGAAATGCCCGGCTGAACTGGCGCGGGCTCAGGCGCGCCACGTCCGCCAGTTGTTCCACTGACAGCGCCTGGGCGAGGTGCTCCCGGGCATAGCCGAGTACGGTCTGGATGCGGTCGGATTTGGGCTCCAGTTCCAGCATCGCCGAATGCTGGGACTGACCGCCCGCGCGGCGGTGGTACATCACCAGTTTCTGCGCGACGGAACGGGCCAGTTCGGCGCCGTGGTCCTTTTCGACCATCGCCAGTGCCAGGTCAATGCCGGCGGTCATGCCCGCAGAGGTCCAGATCGAACCGTCGATCACGTAGATGCGATCTTCCTCGATCTTGATCTTCGGAAACCTCGCTTGAAGCTCCCGCGCGTAAGCCCAGTGGGTGGTCGCCCGGCGACCGTCGAGCAAGCCGGCCTGGGCCAGCACGAAGGCTCCGGAGCAGATCGACGCCGTACGCCGGGCGGTTTTCACGCTGGCACGCAGGTAGTTCAAAACACCCTCGGGAGCCTGCTCGAGAATGGCGTCGCCACCGACCACGATGACGGTATCGAATACCCGCTCATCGAACGCCTGGGTTCCGACACTCAATCCCCCGGAAGCCTGCAGTACTTGCCCTTTCTCGGACACCACGCTCACGTCATACAACGTTTCACCCGCGCTGAAATTGGCGTATTCGAACACCGGCATCGCCGCCAGCGCCATGGACTGGAACCCCTCAAATACCACGAACGCCACGCCTGTCATGTCGATATCCTCAAGCTGTATGTCCGGAAAACGTACTTTAAACGTCATTTGAGCCAAGTGTCAGTCGATTTATAACGTTCACATCCGGCGAATGATCGCCTAATCGTGAAGGAAATTGACCATGACGCTTTCAACCAAGGGCACCGCGCTCATCACTGGCGCTTCTTCCGGGATTGGCGCGGTCTACGCCGACCGTCTCGCTCGTCAGGGCTACGACCTCATCCTGGTCGCCCGCAGCCGAACCAGACTTAATGCGCTGGCGACCCATTTGAGCAATGAAACCGGCCGGACGGTCGAGGTGGTCGCCGCCGATCTCAAAGATCCCTCCGACCTGCTGAGGGTCGAGGACCTGCTGCGCACTGACGCCAGCATCACCTTGCTGGTCAACAACGCCGGGGTGGGTGGCGTCATGCCCTTGCTGGGCAGTCCGGTGGATGACATGCAAGACATGATCACCCTTAACGTCACAGCGTTGATGCGCCTGGCCTACGCAGTCGTGCCGGGGTTCGTCGCCCGTGGCACCGGCGCGGTGATCAATATCTCCTCGATCGTGGCCATTGCCCCGGAAATTCTCAATGGCGTGTACGGCGGCACCAAGGCATTCGTGCTGAGCCTGAGTCAATCCATGCATCATGAACTGGCCGACAAGGGCATTCATGTTCAAGCGGTGCTGCCCGGCGCCACCGCCACCGACTTCTGGAGCGAGGCGGGCAATCCGGTGGAAAACCTGCCACAGGAGATCGTCATGTCCGCCGAAGACATGGTAGACGCTGCACTGGCAGGGTTCGCCAATGGCGAGGTGGTGACGATTCCCGGTTTGCATGATGGCCAGCAGTGGGACCTTTACGAGGCGCAGCGCCGAACGCTTTCGGGACTGTTCGGCAGTTCCACGGCGGCGCCCCGGTATCGTTGAAATGCCGTGCGGGGTCAGCTCTGTGTCAGGGTGGACTAGACTTGATTAAGGTGCTTTTGGAGCCTTGTCATGCTGCACATCCGAACACCCCTGATCCTGCACCCGACCCTCTCTACGGCCACCCGGCGGATCTGGCTCAAACTGGAAAACCTGCAACCCAGCGGCTCATTCAAGCTGCGGGGTATGGGGCTGTTGTGCAGCCAGGCCAAGGCGGCAGGCAAGCGCAAAGTGGTGTGCCCCTCGGGTGGCAATGCCGGTTTTGCCACGGCGGTGGCGGCGGCCCGTCTGGATTTGCAGGCCTGTATCGTGGTGCCACATACCACGCCGGAAACCACTCGAACCAAAATTCGCGCCACGGGTGCCGAAGTGATCGTCCACGGCAAGGTCTGGGACGACGCCAATCAGCGCGCGAAGGAGCTCTGCCTTGGGGCAGAAACCGAGTACGTTCCGGCATTTGATCACCCGGTGTTGTGGGAGGGCCACAGCACAATGATCGATGAAATCCTCGAAGACTGTCCGCAGGTTGATACGCTGGTGACATCAGTCGGCGGCGGCGGATTGCTGGCCGGATTGCTCACCGGGCTGATTCGTCATGGCCGTCTGGATTGCCACATCATCGCCTGCGAAACGCTGGGCGCGGCGTCTTTTTCAGCGGCGATGAAGGCCGGGCATCCCGTCAGGTTATCTCGGATCGACACTGTCGCAACTTCGCTGGGCGCGGCGCAGGTGGCGGCGTGGCCAGTGCAACATATCCTCGACTTTCCTCATCGCTGCGTGGTGCTCGGCGATGACGAGGCGATCATGGGCGTGGTGCGTTACGCCAGCGATTTGCGTCAGTTGGTGGAGCCGGCGTGTGGCGTCTCGCTGGCCATTGCGTATCTGGACCATCCGGCCATTGCCGGTGCCCATGACGTGGTGATCGTGGTGTGCGGCGGCGTCAGCATCAGTGCGCAACTGGTTGCCGGCTGGGCGCGTTGATCGGATCCACGAAGACAACGCGAAGCAGGGCTGGAAACGCTATCCAAGTGTCACAAGCCCCACCGCGATTGTTCTATCGCTATTGGCCGGCGGCGGTGCCGTCCTGGATCAGGATTGCCCTGGCCAGGTCTTCGTCGCTGGCATTCAGCCCAGGATTGTCCTGGCGAATTTGCTGCATGACCGACTCCAGGTAAACGCCACGAATCGCGCCGCCGCTGGCCACGAAGCTGGAGGCGTCGTCCCGGGCAGGGATCATGAGTTTATGGTCCTTGAAGGTTGAATACAGCGACGCGGAGACACCGGCCGATGTGGCGACATCGCCCGCATCCACTTTCGCGAAAGCCGAGCCAAAAGGTAAGCACAACACAAGTGACGAGAGAATGATCAGACGGCGCATGACAGTGTCCTCCGAAAGCATTAAACGTGCTGCATGAAAGAAGTACCACATCACTTAGGATGCCCAGTGATCGCAGAGAGTTCCTTTAAACCGATTCATCGCATTCAAACCATTCCGCTCGTCGGTTGGAGGGTGCCAGGCGCTCGGAACTGTCATTTGTGTCAGTAGGCGCTCGGGAATGCGCGTGGTATTGAAGTCCCCATGAACAGCTTCGGCGTGCACACCCACACTCCCGGCCTCGCGGCGATCGACCCGCGCGGGTTGGTAGTGCGCGAAGTTGCATATTGTCGGGGGGCCGAGGATGAGGCGCCTCAAGCGCACATCACCCAGCAGGTGTTCGATGCGCAGGGGCGCGATGTGGCGCATTTTGATCCGCGTTTTTCGCTCGACGGGCAGGTTCCCAATCTCACGTCCATCCATGGGTTATCGGCGGTCGAGCGGCTGACCAGCCGTGCCGATGCTGGATGGGTTGTGGCGCTGGTGGGCGAGGCGGGGCAACGGGTGCAACGTTGGGACAATCGTATCGGTCAGCGAACCAGGTTCGATGATCAGTTGCGTCCCATCGCGATCACCGAGCAGATTCACGATGAATCGGGACGGGTTGTCGAGCGTTTCGAGTACGGCAAACCCGATGGCGGAGCGCGCAACCAGTGCGGCCAGTTGATCCGCCACGATGACCCAGCCACCACGCGGCACATGCCTGATTTCGACCTGCATGGCTTACCGTTGCTTGAGACCAGTCATTTTCTGAAATCGCTTGATCCGGTCAACTGGCCCGAAGAGGTCGCTGGACGGGATGACTTGCTGGAGAACGGGCCGGGTCTCGACAGCCAATGGACCTACGATGCCCTGGGTGGAGTGGCGACGCAGACGGACGCCAAGCTAAACCGCAGACGCTTCAGCGTGACCTGTGCGGGGCAGATCAGTGCGGTGCACTTGCAACCGATGGGCGCTGCCGAAGTCACGCTTGTCAGTGACATCCACTACAACGCCGGAGGCCAGGTCGAACAGGAGCGGGCGGGTAACGACGTGATTACCCGTGCGATGTTTCGCCCCGAGGATACCCGCCTCGAACGCCTGAGCGCCGGGCTCCCCGGCCAACCGTTATTGCAGGATTTGCTTTACGAATACGACGCGGTCGGTAATCCGGTGCGCATCGAAGATCAGTCGAAAACCGTCACATACTTCAAGAACCAACAAGTCGATCCGGTCAGCACGTACACCTATGACAGCCTCTACAGGCTTATCGCCGCCACCGGCCGTGAGGTCTTCCACGCTGCCAACGATCCCAACGCCCTGGTCAATTACCGTGAGGAGTACGCCTACGACGCGGGCGGCAACACTCTGGAATTGCGCCATCTTGGTGTTCAATCCTTCACCCGGCATTGGGCAGTGGACGAAAACAGCAACCGCAGCCTTGTTCCAAACGAAGGTGATCCCCCACCGGACTTTGCCCAAGCCTTCGATGGCAACGGTAACCAGCGGTATTTGCTACGCAGGCAGACGCTAAGCTGGGACACCCGCAACCAGCTAAGTGAAGTTTCCCCGGTCACCCGTGACGACGGCGAAGACGACTCAGAACTCTACCGCTACGGCGGTGGCGGAAAACGCCTGCGCAAGGTACGCCGGTCGCTGGCCTCCGGTCGTAACCTGATCGCCGAGGTGCGTTACCTGCCGGGGCTGGAAATCCATCTCACAGCCAACGGCGAAGAACGTCACGTGGTCGAAGTCGAAGCCGGGCGCAACAGCGTGCGGCTGGAGCATTGGGTTACCCATCCGCCCACGGGCATCGACAACGATTACCTCGTTTACAGCCTCAATGATCACCTGCGCTCCAGCCTGCTGGAACTGGACGAGCAGGGCGCTCTGATCAGCGAAGAAGGCTATCGGCCGTATGGAGACAGAGCCTGGTGGGTTGCTCATCAAGGTGCTAAAGCGTCATATAAAACACGTGGCTACTCAGGCAAACAGCGCGATGCCACGGGTTTGATTTATTACGGTTTTCGCTATTACGCGCCCTGGCAGCAACGCTGGATCAATCCGGACCCTGCTGGGGAAATTGACGGGTCGAATCTGTACAGATTTGTGCGTAATTCGCCGGTGCGCTTTTTTGATGAAGATGGGCGGTATACGTATGAGGACATTCTCGCAAAACTGCTGAAAGGAAACCGCCTGGATGCAGGTGAGACGGCGTTCTTCAACGATTACATAGCGGCTACAAATGCACAGTACGCGGAGTGGTTGCGGCGAGGAGGTGAGTCCAACAGAGGAGTGATGGGTGAAGAGGCTATACATCCCGCCAGACAAGCGGAGAGTGAGAGTGCTCCTCGTCCTTTATCCCCCCAACCTTCAACGTCGCGTGAATCCCGTGAGCTGCTCGAAAGACAAAACCCTGATGCCGGGCGGCAAAGAAAAACCGCGAAAGATACCCAGACATCGGAAAAGACCGCAGCTCGCCTAAAAAACTTAAAATGTAATTTGTGCGAAAGAACTTTTTCATCAAAAGGTGGGCTTTACAAACACTCTTTACTACATGCCGGAGGATTCCCATGCGCTGAATGTGATCAGGTGTTTACACGGTGGGATCTCCGGGCTGTCCACGAGAGGAAAGATCATGCCCACGGTGGGGAACTAAGTTGTCCGTTTTGCGAAAAATCTTTTGCGTGGGAAATCAGTCTGCAACATCACATTAACTCCCATACTGGTGAAAAACCATTCAAGTGCGCTCATTGTATCGCCGCGTTTGCCAGTGCGCCCAATCTCCAGAGGCACTCTCGCATACACTCGGGCGACCGTCCTTACCCTTGCCCGCACTGCGACAAAAAGTTTACCAGATCAGATGGTTTGTCCAGACATCTGAAGGGATTCCATTCGCGGAGGAAATGATCAGAACTGGTTCAAATAATCTGTTCGTCCTACCACCTACCGATAATCGCCCCTTACACCACCCCACGCCACACCATCTAAACTGTGCAGTGCACCCCATCACAATGGGAGACCTCAAATGATCAACGTACGCACCGCCCGAATGCTCGTCGATTACAAGCGTTGGGCCAACCGGTTGCTCTTTGACAGTCTGGCCGCCTTGCCGCCAGGCGAGGTCAGCAAGGAGCGGGTGTCGGTGTTCCCCAACATCATCGGCATCCTGAACCACATCTACGTCGTGGATTGCATCTGGAAGGCGCACCTCGAAGGTGGCGGGCACGATTTCAAGACTTCCCATGACTTGCTGCACCCCGAGCTTGAGGACTTGCGCAGGGCGCAACAGGATATCGATCGCTGGTACTGCCAATGGAGTGACCGCCAGACCGACGCCATGCTCGGTAAAACCATCGACTTCACCTTCGTTTCCGGCGACAGCGGCAAGATGAGCGCGGGGGCGATGTTGTTGCACGTGGTCAATCACGCCAGCTATCACCGCGGCTGGGTGATCCAGATCTATTTCGATATCCCGGCCCGGCCACCGATGACGGACCTGCCGGTGTTTCTGCGCGAAACCGATCCGGGCTTCGATGTGGTCAACGCCCCTGAATCCGAACCGCCCTGTGTTGCACAGTTTTCGAGCGCGACCAACGTGCTGCCGGATCGTTATCGCTGACCCCGCGCCGAACTACCTGCCGGCCCCCGCGATTCGCGTCGGGCTATCTTCAAAAGCCACTAACCCGTCGCGCGGTTCCCTGCGCGTTGCGATATCGAAGCTACGCTGACTCAGGCCTTCGAGTTCTTCACCCCCGGCTCAGGTTGCGACGCACCCTGTTCAAGCGACCTGAAGGCGTGGTTATTTCCTACCCATCGCAGGAGTTTCAGCATGAAGATCGATCTGACGGGAAAACTCGCCATTGTCAGCGGTAGCACGGCCGGCATTGGCTTGGGCATCAGCAAGGCACTGGCCAGTTGCGGCGCTACGGTGGTGGTGATTGGTCGCGACACGACCAAGGTCGACCAGGCGCTGGCGAGTATTCGCCAGAGCGTGCCAGGCGCGCAATTGCGCGGCCTGACGGCAGACCTGGGCACGGCCGAAGGCGCCGAACAATTGTTCGCCGCTGAGCCACAGGCAGACATTCTGGTGAACAACCTGGGTATTTTCAAAGAAGAGGATTTTTTCGACACCCCGGACAGCGAATGGACGCGTTTCTACGAAATCAATGTGATTTCCGGAGTGCGCCTGTCCCGTCGCTATGTGCCGGGCATGGTCAGCAAAGGTTGGGGGCGGGTGATTTTCCTGTCTTCGGAATCCGGTATCGCGATTCCGCCCGACATGCTCAACTACGGCGTGACCAAAAGCGCCAACCTCGCCGTTTCCCATGGCCTGGCCAAGCGACTGGCGGGGACGGGGGTGACCGTCAACGCGGTCCTGCCGGGCCCAACGCTGACCGACGGCGTGGAGGAGATGCTCAAGGATGCCACCGCCCAGTCGGGGCGCAGTGTCCGTGAAGAAGCCGACGCGTTCGTGCGCAGGGCCCGCCCCACCTCGATCATCCAGCGGGTGGCGGATGTCGAGGAAGTCGCCAACCTGGTGGCGTACCTGGCCTCGCCGTTATCGTCGGCCACGACCGGCGCGGCATTGCGCGTGGATGGTGGGGTGGTCGACAGCCTGGCGATCTGAATTTTACTGGCCGGAAAAGCATTACATTACCCGCTTCGACATTATCCCGCCTGACCGCACACAACCCCCTGTAGGAGCGAGCTTGCTCGCGATGGCGATGCATCAGTCACATCCTTGTTGACTGACACACCGCCATCGCGAGCAAGCTCGCTCCTACGGCAGGGATTGGTCAGGTGTGCGGGATCAGGGCCTGCCGGCAATCCAGCACCAGGCGTGCGCCACCCAGTTCGCTGTCACCGACTTCCAGGGCAAAGCCATGCAGGCTGACAATCGCCGCGACGATCGACAGCCCCAGGCCGAAACCGCTTTGCGGGTTGCCCCCTTCGGCGCGGTAGAAACGCTGGAACACCGCCTCGCGTTCGGCCGTGGGAATACCGGGGCCGGAGTCGAGCACTTCGATGCGTGTGTGCCCTTGTTCATTGACTCCGCGCAAAATCACGTTCCCACCGGGTGGCGTGAACTTGATCGAGTTGCTGAGCAGGTTCGCCACGGCCTCGAACAGCAATGCCCGATCACCGTTGAGCATGGGCAAGCTCTCGGGCAGTTGCAGGCTGAAATTCAGTTCACCTTCTTCGGCCAGGGGCAGGTAAAAGTCATGCAGTTCCTGCAACAACGGCACCGGATCGAGCTGCACGAATCCGGACCGGCGCTGACGGTCTTCCAGCTCGGAAATACGCAGCAACCCGCGAAAGCGCGCCATCAGGGTATCGGCTTCTGCCAATACCGAGTCCAGTTGCATGGCTTGGGGCGAACCTTCGCCGGCCTGTTGCTGCATGCGATACAACTGCGCCCGCAAGCGAGTCAGTGGCGTGCGCAGGTCATGGGCAATGTTGTCGCACACGCCCTTGACCTCGTTCATCAGGTGTTCGATGCGTTCGAGCATGACGTTGACGATGGCCGCGAGCATGTCCAATTCGTCGCGGCGATCTGACAGCGGCAGGCGTCGTGTCAGGTCGCCGGCGACAATGGCCTCGGCGCTGGCCTGGATGGCGCGAATCCGTCGCAGCGGGCGGCGGCGCAACAGATGCCAGCCGGCGATGCCAGGCACGATCGTCAAGGTCACCCCCCAGAACAGCGCATGCAGGATGATTCGGGTCACGGCGAACAGCGAACCGTTGTCGCGCACCAGGATCAGCCACCAGCCATCACGTGTCTGGGTGGCCACCGCGTCGCAACTGTCGACGGGCAGGGTCGGGTCGTCGGACTCGGCGCAGTCGCTGAGCATGTGGATTTTGCCATCCAGTGGCAGGCCTTCGGGAATGTGGCGCAAGCCGCCGCTGAGGTAGCGATGATGGGCATCGAAGAGGCCATAGGCATCGATACCCCGAATGTCGAAGGTCATGCTGACGGCGAGGGCGTCCACCAGTTGCTCGCCGGAAAAACGCGCAAACAGATGCTGGCGCTGCATCAGCGAATGCTTGGCCAGGTTGTCCAGGTACGCCGAAACCTCGAAGTACATGACCCCCATCAGAATCCCGCTCCAGAGCACGAACAACGAACTGTAGAGCGCGAGCAGGCGACTACTGGAAGAGCGCCAGCCCTTAGACGGGTTCGGCAATGACATAACCCGAGCCTCGCACGGTTCGAATCAATGGGACATTGCCGGGCGGATCGATTTTCTTGCGCAGGCGGCCGATATGAACGTCGATCAGGTTGGTGCCGGGGTCGAAGTGATAGCCCCATACCTCTTCGAAAATCATCATCCGCGACAGGATCTGCCCGGTGTTGCGCATCAGGAATTCCAGCAGCTTGTATTCGGTGGGCAACAGGGTCAGCAGTTGCCCGGCGCGGCTGGCTTCGTGGCTGATCAGGTTCAGCTCCAGGTCTGCGACGCGCAACGTGGTGGCCTGGGCGGTCACGGTGTTCTGGCGCCGCAACAACACCTCGACCCGGGCGGCCATTTCGTCGGTGGCAAACGGCTTGGTCAGGTAGTCGTCGCCGCCGGCACGCAGGCCGCGCACCCGTTCATCGACATCGGAGAGGGCGCTGATCATCAGAATCGGCGTCGCCACGCCCATGGTCCGCAGGGTCGTGACGATCGCCAGGCCGTCGAGTTCAGGCAGCATGCGATCAAGGGTGATCAGATCGTAATCGCCACTGACCGCGCGCTCCAGTCCTTCACGGCCATTGTCGACCCAGTCCACTTCCAGGCCATGGCTGCTCAGCTCGGCAACAATTTCCCGGGCGGTCACGGCGTCGTCTTCAATGGTCAAGATGCGGGGCATAGGGCGGACCTGGTAGTCAATTCAAGGCAAGTGTGGGGGCATTTTGCCAAGAAATGCCGACGACTTTTTAAATTAACTTTCATGTGGTTGATGGGGCAACCGGCAATGCATAAAACCCGCCGTTGAACACGGGTCCTTGCAATTTGCATGGAAATTAGAAGTTCAAACTTTATAAGGTATTGAAAATATATGATTTTTTAAAAGCCGACGACTGGCACGGCGACTGCAATTGTCCTGATGACGAGTTGTAACAACATCTTTCTTGTCAGGAGCGACATAAGAATGAATAGATCCTCTGCTGGTTTATATCCTGCCGCCGAAGAGTCAAGCGCGCTGTCGGGCGTTTCCTGGGGCGCGATATTCGCCGGGGCCGCTGCTGCGGCGGCGTTGTCGCTAATCCTGGTATTGCTCGGTTTCGGGCTGGGTTTTTCCGCTGTATCCCCCTGGGCCCACGAAGGCCTCAGCGCCAAGGGCCTGGGCATTTCCACCATTATCTGGCTGGCCGTGACCCAAATTCTCGCTTCGGGCATGGGAGGCTACATTGCCGGCCGCCTTCGGGTGAAATGGGCGAACATGCACGGTGACGAGGTCTATTTCCGTGACACTGCCCATGGTTTTCTGGCTTGGTGCGTGGCGACGTTGGTCACCGCAACGCTCGTGGTCGGCTCCGTCAGCAGCATCGTCAGTGGCGGTGTTCAGGCCGGGGCCAGCGTGGTCGGTGGCGCCGCCAGTATTGCGACCCAAACCGCCGGGACCGCCGCTGCCAATACCGATAGCGATGAGTACGGTTACTTCGTCGACAGCCTGTTCCGCGACGACCGTCCCGCCGCTGTCAGTGATGACGCCGCACGCGGCACTGTAACCCGCATCTTCGTGCGCTCCCTCAGCGACGGCCAACTGTCTGCCGAAGACCGTACCTACCTGGCACAACTGGTCGCCCAGCGCACCAACTTGACCCAGGCCGACGCCGAACGCCGTGTCGATGAAGTCTATGCCCGCACGCAGAAAGCCGTGGCCGATGCCAAACAGGCTGCAAAAGTAGCTGCGGATACCGCCGCGAAAGTTGCTGCCTGGACGTCGCTGTGGATGTTCATCGCACTGCTGATCGGGGCGTTTTTCGCCAGTCTCGCTGCCACCTTCGGCGGTCGCCGCCGGGATGCCGTGGTGTACCTGGAAACCGACACTTACGTCGCCACTGCTTCTGTTCGCTAACCCGGGAGAATCCTCATGCGCTCATTACTGCTGTTCTTTCTTGGTGTACCGATCCCGATCATCATCCTGATCGCGCTGTTCATGCACTGATGACGTAAGCCGTATCAGCGCCGCTCCCGCCTTGGCGGGAGCGGCGTTTTCGTGTTGTATAGCCTCATTAATGGCCCGTTATGGCCGATAACACCCTAGCGCCGAGGCCGTTTGTCTTCTATATACCGCCGCTGCGTTGAATTTCTTGCTATAAACGCACTCCGATAGCCGGCGTATAGACTGCCGCAGCGTATTTTCAAGGCTTTTTCGGACAAATTCGTAGTCTTTTCTGTTGCTGAGGCCGCAAGTCGGCCTTAGACTGCCGCCCCTCGTAAATTGAGTGCCGGGTGGCGCTTGGAATAAATGGCGCCGTTGCGTTGGCCAAACTGGCCCGCCGCAACGCCCCTGATTCGCCTTAATGCACGTTTTTTTATAGAGATATCAATGACAAAGGACAAGTTGCTGGCCATGCCGGCGGATGACTACATGAATGCCGAGCAACATGCTTTTTTCTCTGAGCTGTTGCAGAACATGAAAGTCGAAACCCATGAGCGCATCGAGCAGAACCGTATCGCCATCGAGAGCCTGGATTCCCCGGCCGACCCGGCTGACGCGGCTTCCGTCGAAGAAGAGCGCACTTGGCTGGTGAACGCGATCGATCGCGACCAGCGCATGCTGCCTCAGTTGGAACAGGCCCTGGAACGCATCAAGGAAGACAGCTTCGGCTGGTGCGACGACAGCGGCGAGGCCATTGGCCTCAAGCGCCTGCTGATCAGCCCGACCACCAAGTACTGCATCGAAGCTCAAGAGCGTCACGAACAGATCGACAAGCACCAGCGTCAGGCCTGATTTCGTAGCGCCACGCATCGCGGGCCAACCCGACTCCACAAGGAGCAAGGATGGCCCGCGATGCTTTTTTTCGTCCGCGATAAACTGTTCGTCCCGCTTCTATTGATCCGCTTCATGACCACGACTAAGGGACCATGGATAATGGCCTTGTAGTGGCGTTTAATGCAGGAACAACAATTAGAAGTGTGGGTGACGAAGATGACTCGCGAAGGATCTGTGGTCGGGGCAGGGCAGTCGCCCGCCTTGTTACCGAAAAACCGCTGGCTGGCGCCAACCCTGCAAAGCATCGCCCTGATGGTGTTGATGTGTGGCATGGCCTTGGGCGGTTGGTCGCTTTACCTGGGCCTGCCGTTGGCGGTGTTGGTAATCTGGCTGCCGCGTCTGCGTTCCCGCGCCGTTCCCGACGGCGTGCCGGTCGACCAGGCCAGCGCGATGGCCGAGCTGACTCGGGATCTTTCCTACACCACCAGCCACAACGCGTTGTCGGCGGCCGGTGTGGCCTACTCGGTCCGGCAGTTGGCGGACAAGCTGCAATCGCAGCTTGGGTCCGCAGCACAGATTGTCAGCAACGCCGAGGTGATGATCGCCACCGAGCAAGCCACTTCGACTCTCAGCCGCGCAGCGCTCAGTGCCGCCAGCGAGGCGCATCAAAGCAGCGCCGCCGGGCGTACCGAGTTGATCGAATCGATCAGTCGCATGCATCAACTCAGCCAGCGCGCCAACAGCAGTCGTCAGTTGATCGAAGCGTTGAGCCTGCGCAGCGACGATATCCAGCGGGTCACGCTGGTGATTCAGTCCATCGCCAGCCAGACCAACCTGCTGGCCCTGAACGCAGCGATTGAAGCGGCACGTGCCGGCGAGCATGGGCGGGGATTTGCGGTGGTGGCCGATGAGGTGCGCGGCCTGGCAGCACGTACGGCGACGGCGACGGGTGAAGTCGGCGAGATGGTTGCTGACATCCAGCAACGCACGGCGCAAGTGGTGGAGCAGATCCGACAGTTGTCCAGCGACCTCGATACGGGTGTCGAGCAAGTCGAGCACACCGGGCAACACCTGGAGAACATCGCCCGCCTGGCGGCTGGCGTTGAAAGCCAGGTTGGCGAAATCGCCAGGGGGGCCGAGACCAACCGCGAGCAACTCGACAGCCTTTTCCACGCCATCGAACAGATGCGCAGCGACCTTGCGGTCAGCGATCAACAGACCCAGCGCCTGGCGCAAGCGGCCGTGCAAATGGAGGGGCAGGCCGAAACCATCAGCGAGCGCCTGTCCGAAGTCGGACTGGATGACTATCACCAGCGGATCTATGATCTGGCTCGCGAAGGTGCGAGTCAGATCACCGCACGCTTTGAAGCCGATATCGACGCTGGCGCGGTCAGCCTGGATGATTTGTTCGACCGCAATTACCAGGCCATTGCCAACACCAGCCCTGCCAAATACCAGACCCGCTTCGACCGTTACACCGACAAAGTGCTGCCGGCGATACAGGAACCCTTGTTGCCCCGTCATGAGGGGCTGGTATTTGCCATCGCTTGCACGCAGCAAGGCTATGTGCCGACGCACAACAAGGTATTCAGTCAGCCGCTGACGGGCGACGTCCAGATCGATACCTTGCAGAACCGCACCAAACGCAAGTTTGCCGACCGCACCGGCATTCGCTGTGGCAGCCATCAACAGGCAGTCCTGTTGCAGACCTATACCCGCGATACCGGCGAGTTGATGCACGATCTGTCGGTACCGATCATGGTCAAGGGAAGGCATTGGGGTGGGTTGCGGTTGGGCTACAAACCCGAAGGACCACGTTGATTTGTCCCTGTAGGAGCGAGCACGCTCGCGATGGTCTTCAACGATAACGCCGGGGGCTGCCGCGCCCATACGGCGCTCGACCACCATCGTCGGAACGCTGCCCGGAGCAAGCTCGGTCCTACAAGGACCGGGCCAGGTAGCCCCCGCCTTTGTTATTGAGCCTGATGCATCCGCAGGTTCAATTCGTCGACCACTCGCGCCCAGTCGGCGTCCACACGCAGTTGTTCCTTGAGAAAGGCGGCTTGCTGCGGCGTCCAGAACTCGGCATCGATGAGTTTTTTATCCTCGGGCAGCGGGGAATGGCTGGCGATGAAATCATCGATGGCGCGTTCGCCGGAATCCAGGCCGAGCTGGTCGAACAGGCCTTGCAGGTCGTGAGTCGGTGTGTCCATTTTCATCTCCTGATTGATCGCGCGATTGCAAAAACTGAAGGGCGACTGCCTAACATCTGAGGCAGCCGCGCTTCAGGAGTTCGAACCGATCTGCGACGGCAGGTTTTTTCAATCGTGGGACTCGAGTTCGCGGGCCAGTGCGCAAGCCTCATTGTGATTGCTGCGGAAACCTCTCACATGGCCAGTGGAGATTTCCTTGATGTGAAAAAAGGAATTACCCGCCAGCACCACCTGAAAACGCGGCAAGGCAGGCCCTTCGGTGGGGAACGAAGTGGGCGAGAACAGGGTCGAGTACAGCGTCGATGGCTGTCTTGTGGCGTAAGCAAAGTGTGTAAGAGTGCACATATGAAGTCCTTTTCATGGTTTTGCCGACGTATGTCCGTCGTTTTGGGTAGTCTCGGTGAGCATCGCTGCTCTAGAATCACGGTCAGGGGTTGCGCTTGACGATTATCTAAAGCAATTTTTGCCGGGGGATATGTCGGAAAAATTGTTTTTTTTGCGGAGTTTTTTCCCTAAGGTCAGTAATCCTGTTTTTCTGGCGATCAGAAGGGCGATTTCCTTCAGCTTCTGGCGAATACCAGGCAAGACGACACCAGTGTCATTCCATTAGTCTTCTCACGTCTTGCGATGAATGAGCCCTCTGCTCGTTTCCGGATTTGACCGCTTTCGGCATTGCCGCCTGTTTCTGCTGTGCGCGGTTTGCGTGCGGCATCATTTTCAAATGTGGGGATGTTTCCTTGGCAGTAAGTAATCTCGATATGCATGCTTTGTTCGTGCTGGGTGATTTGCGCGCGAAGTTGGTTAAACAGTTCCAGTCACGATTTGTCTACGTCACCGAGCAGAACGCCGAAGGCATCTACATCGCCGAACTCGACACCCAATCGGCGCTGGTGGTGGATGACAAGCCTGGCCTTAAACTCAAGGTGGGTGATCATTTCAGTGCTTCGGTGCTGCCCAGTCGTGAGGGCGGCAAGCTGGAAATCCGGTTTCGCGAAATCAAGCTGACCGTCTATGGCATTGGTGATTACGCTTTCGTGACCACGGCGGACGGTGAGGGCGTTGTGTTCAAGGAAGGGCATAGTGTGGTGACGGTGTTCGCCGCGCACCATCAGCTTCAGGAAGGCCTGACCAAGACGCTCAAGGCTGTAACGGCCAAGGCCGCCAAGTGGCGCAAGGGTGAATTGGTGACCTTCAAGGCCAGCGAGTAATGACCCAAAGCCGCGCCGAGTTCCACGAACAGCATCTGGCCAGCGCCCAGGCTGAGGCGCGCCGGCTGTTCGAGCAAAAAATTGTGTTGCAGGGCGCCTGGTTGGGTTGGGTGGCGTCGCAGATCTACGCGCTGCGTCCGGCGGAGTACGCCAGCATGGTCAGAAGAGAACTGGCATGTTTGCAGGAAGTTTCTGAAAACTAGCCCGATGCCCTCGAAAGCAGGAACCTCTACTACAGTCAGTTGACTGAGTATTTTGAGGTGTGTGGTCTTCTGTCAGGCCATCCTGCTATTGCTGTGAACAGCACGAGGTGCAAAAGCATGAACGGATTTCGACGGTTTCTGGCCGCTTTTGCGGTTGCGTGTGGCCTGGTTTTGCCTGTCCCGGTATTCGCTGCACAAACGCCGATCCACTTCGCCGACCTGAATTGGGAAAGCGGCAGCCTGATCACCGATATCCTGCGGATCATCGTCGAGAAGGGCTACGGGCTGCCCACCGATACTTTGCCGGGCACTACCATTACCCTGGAAACCGCGCTGGCCAACAACGACATTCAGGTCATTGGCGAGGAGTGGGCCGGTCGCAGCCCGGTGTGGGTCAAGGCCGAGGCCGAAGGCAAGGTGGTCAGTCTCGGCGATACGGTCAAGGGCGCCACTGAGGGCTGGTGGGTGCCGGAGTACGTGATCAAGGGCGACCCGGCCAAGGGTATCAAGCCACTGGCGCCTGACTTGCGGAGTGTGAGCGACCTGCCCAAGTACACAGGCGTATTCAGCGACCCTGAAGCGCCGGGCAAGGGGCGCTTCCTCAACAGCCCGATTGGCTGGACGTCCGAGGTGGTGAACAAGCAGAAGCTCAAAGCCTATGGGCTTGAGGACAGCTACACGAACTTCCGTAGCGGCTCGGGGGCTGCGCTGGACGCCGAGATCAGTTCGTCGATCCGACGCGGCAAGCCGGTGCTGTTCTATTACTGGTCGCCGACGCCATTGCTCGGACGTTTCAAACTGATCCAGCTGGAGGAGCCGCCGTTCGACGCCGAGGCCTGGAAAACCCTGACCGACGCCGACAATCCCAATCCGAAACCCACCCGCTCGCTGGCGTCGAAGTTGTCCATTGGCGTGTCTACGCCCTTCCAGAAACAGCACCCGCAGATCGCCGAGTTCTTCAGCAAGGTCGATTTTCCCATCGATCCGTTGAACAAGGCCCTGGCCGAGATGAGCGAAAAACACACCCCGCCACGGCAGGCGGCGGAGGCGTTCATGAAGGCCCACCCCGAGGTCTGGCAGGCCTGGGTGCCCAAGGATGTGGCGGACAAGGTGTCGGCTGAGCTCAAATGATCTGTTGAGTCGCCATCGCGAGCAAGCCCGCTCCCACAAAGGATCTTATGAACACATAAATCCCCTGTAGGAGCGGGCTTGCCCGCGATGCTTTTGTCTTTACTTAGGGAGCCAACCCGAAAATCCCAATCCCGCGCCGAGCGGTCGTGCACGTCGAAAAATGCCGACTAGGATGATTCTGTCCAAATCTCTTTCAAGGATCTTCAACCATGACCCTTGCGTTGGCTCAATGGCTGGTGACGATATTTGCAGTGATCAGTTTGGTACACGTGTATTGGGGGCTGGGTGGCGAGTGGGCGATGTTGGCCGTTGTCCCTCACGTGCCGGTGGAGGGCAGCGTGCGATTGCGACCGGCCTTCAAGCCGCAAGGCTGGATCACCCTGCTGGTGGCCGCGGCCTTGCTGGTGATTGCGCTGCTGGTGTGTTTGCGGGTTGGCTGGTGGGTGCCGGCGGTGCCGCATCAATCCCTGCAATGGGTGATCAGCGCCATCGCCATCCTCATGTTCGCCCGGGCGATAGGCGACTCGGAGCTGGTGGGCTTTTTCAAGGAAATAAAAGATTCGAAATTCGCCCGTCTCGATACCTGGGTGTATTCGCCGTTGTGTGTGGGATTAGGCTCGGGTTTGTTGGCAGTGGCCTGGGTCTGAAGTTGATCTCTGTAGGAGCGAGCTTGCTCGCGATAGCGGTGTGTCAGTGATGTGTGTGCAGGCTGACACACCGCTATCGCGAGCAAGCTCGCTCCTACAGAGGAGGGGGAACTCAGCCCCCGGTTTCCGTCCTGCGACTGCTGACCTCGGCCGGCACATCATCGCCTGCCATGCGTTTGCGGAACAACGCCACCCGTGCCAGCAGCAGGGTGGTGACCGGTACGGTAATGGCCAGCAAAATCGGAATCAGCCAGGCATGCAGCACCGGCCCCGACTTGAGCGCCGAGAAGTAGATGATCGACGCCAGCGCCACGAACCATGCGCCCAGGGTCGAGGCCAGTGCCGGTGGGTGCATGCGCTGGAAGTAATCCTTCATCCGCACCAGCCCGACCGCGCCAAGCAGGGCAAACACGCCGCTGAGGACCAGCAGGATCGCCACCGGGATTTCCACCCATAACGACAGTTCAGCGCTCATTCGATCACCTCGCCACGCAGCAGGAATTTCGCCAGGGCAAACGAGCCGACGAAGCCGAACAGCGCAATCAGCAGCGCCGCCTCAAAATAGGTGTCACTGGCATAGCGAATGCCCAGGGTGAGCATCATCAGCATCGCGGTGATGTACAGGTAATCGAGCGCCAGTACCCGGTCCTGGGCCGATGGCCCCTTGAAGAGGCGGGTCAGCGTCAGGATCATCGCCAGTGAAAACAGGAACAGGCAGAGCAGAATAGCGTTGGACAGTAACGCACTCATTCGAAGATCTCCATCAAGGGCTGCTCGTAGGCCGTCTTGAAATGCTCGATGAACAGCGCCTCGTCATCCAGGTCGAAGACGTGCAGCAGCAGGATGCTGCGATCCAGTGCCAGTTCGGACCAGACGGTGCCGGGCACCACGGTGCAGATCATTGCGAGCGCCGCCAGGCCATTGGCGTCGCGCAAATCCAGCGGCACCTTGACGAACCGCGAGCGTGGCGGTCTGCGTCCGGTGTTCATGACGCCCCAGGCCACCGCAAGATTGGACATCAGCACGTCGCGTCCTACGATCAGGAACAAACGCAGAATGACGCCGGGGCGATGGATCCTGATCGGCAGGGGACGCAACTTGCGCATCATCAACGGTGCGCAGAGTCCGAGCGCCGCGCCCAGCAGCAAATTGCCGGGGCTGATCGATAGATTCAGCACCAGCCACAACAGCCACAAGGCCAGCGACAACCAGGGCGCGGGGAACAGGCGCTTCATGGCTGCACCTCCACGACCGCAGCCTGGGCTTCCGGGCTCGGCACCGCGCGGGTACCGAGCACCGCCATTACGTATTGTTGCGGATTGTTCAGTGCCTGTGCAGCGGCCTGTGTGTAGCGCATCAGCGGTTCAGCCTTGAATGTCAGTGCGATGCTCAAGCCCAGCAACGCAATGATAGGGATGCATTCGAACCGACGCAGCAGAGGTGAGGGCCGCTCTTCCGGGCTCCAGAAACGCTGCACACCCAGGCGTGAGAAGGCCATGAGCGACGCCATTCCCGAGAGAATCAGCAACGCCAGCAACCCCCACGCTGCGTTCGATACTGGCGCATCGGTGGCCTCGCCAAGGCCCTGAGGGTTGAGCAGGGCATCGAGCAGGCCGAGCTTGCCAATAAAGCCAGATAGCGGCGGCATGCCGATGATCAACAGCGCGCAAGCAATGAAGCTCAAGCCGAGGAAGGCCATGGTCCAGGGAATCACCTGGCCGACCACGGCTTTCTGTTCGTCATCCAGGTTGATGCCTTTGGGCGGCTGCAGTGACTCCATCGGGCGCGGCAAGAGGTCGTCGCCGTCGTCCAGGGGCATCTCGTTGGCCGAACGCGAGCGCTCGATCAACTCCGCCAGCAGGAACAACGCGCTCAACGCCAAGGTCGAGCTGACCAGGTAGAACAGTGCAGCGGCGATCAGGTTCGGTTGCCCAAAACCGATGGCTGACAACAGGATCCCCGCTGACACCAGGATGCTCAGGCTGGCCATGCGCTCCAGGCGTTGCGCGGCGATGATCGCCACTGCGGCGCAGATGATGCTCGCCATGCCGCCGTAGATCAGCCAGTCGCCGCCGAAGTAGGCTGAAGCGCCCGCCTGGCCGGAGAACAGCAGGGTCCACAGCCGCAGCAGCGTATAGACACCGACCTTGGTCATGATCGCGAACATCGCCGCGACCGGTGCGCTGGCGGCGGAATAGGCCGGCACCAGCCAGAAGTTGAGCGGCCACATGCCTGCCTTGGCCAGGAACGCCACGGCGAGAATCCCAGCCCCGGCGTGCAGCAGGCCGCGATCGGCTTCTGGAACCAGGGGGATTTTCAGCGCCAGATCGGCCATGTTCAGGGTGCCGGTGACGCCGTAGATCAGCGCCGCGCCAATCAGGAACAGCGAGGAGGCAAACAGGTTGATCGAGATGTAATGCAACCCCGACGACACCCGCGCCCGGCCCGAGCCATGCAACAGCAGACCGTAGGAGGCCGCCAGCAATACCTCGAAAAATACGAACAGGTTGAACAGGTCGGCGGTCAGGAATGCGCCATACAGGCCCATCAATTGAATCTGGAACAGCGCATGGAAACTCGAACCGGCACGGTCCCAGCGGGCCAGGGCGAATATCAGCGCACTGACGCCGATGATCCCCGTCAGCACCAGCATCAAGGCCGACAGGCGATCGACCACCAGCACGATGCCGAAGGGCGCTTGCCAGTTGCCCGGCAGGTACACGCCAATGGAACCGGGCACGCCGGTGGTCTGCGTCCATTGCAGCAACAGCACGGAAATACCCAGGCCCAGCAGGGAGGAGAACAGGTTGATACGGGCCTTCAATGGCCGGTGTTTTTCCCCCAGCATGAGCATGATCGCGGCCGTCAGCAACGGCAGCAGAATCGGTGCGGCGATCAGGTGCGTCATCACATTCATTCTTTAGGCTCCCGGCCATCCACATGGTCGGTACCGGTCAGGCCGCGCGACGCCAGCAGCACCACGAGGAACAGCGCGGTCATGGCGAAGCTGATGACGATGGCGGTGAGCACCAGCGCCTGGGGCAACGGGTCGGTGTAGTTCAACAGGTCCTGGGGCACGCCGTCCTTGATGATCGGTTCCTTGCCGATGAACAGGCTGCCCATGCTGAAGATGAACAGGTTGACCCCGTAAGACAGCAGGCACAACCCCATCACCACCTGGAACGTCCGAGGCCGCAGGATCAACCAGACGCCGGACGCGGCCAGGACGCCGATGGCGATTGCGATGACTTCTTCCATCAGACGGCTCCTTTACTGGCGACGGATCTGGGCAGGGCGGCGGTTTTGTGCCCGCGCACCGATTGGTGGGCGAGGGCGGTGAGGATCAACAGGGTTGAACCGACCACCACCGAGTACACGCCAATATCAAAGAACAACGCGCTGGCAACGTGAATGTCCCCCAGCAGCGGCAACGAGAAATGCCAGGTGTGGGTGGTCAGGAACGGATAACCGACCGCCATCGCCCCAAGGCCCGTGACCGTGGCGAACAGCAGGCCGGTGCCCATCCAGCGCAGTGGTCGCAGACTCATCTGTGCTTCGACCCACTGCGTGCCCGCCACCATGTATTGCAGAATGAACGCCACCGACATCACAAGCCCGGCCACAAAACCGCCGCCCGGCTGGTTGTGGCCGCGCATGAACAGGTAGATCGACACCACGAAGGCAATCGGCAGCAGCAGCCGCACCAGCACCGCCGGCACCATCATGAAACCCAGCGCGGTATCGCTGGCCTGACGCGGGTTGACCAGGTCGGTGACCACGTCGGGCGCCAGCAAGCGTTGCTGGGAGGGCAGTTGCAGGCTTTCTTTCGGCGGGCGGAAGCGGCGCAGCAGGGCAAACACGGTCAGCGCCACGGCCACCAGCACGGTGATCTCGCCGAGGGTATCGAAACCACGGAAGTCCACCAGCATGACATTGACCACATTGCTGCCGCCGCCCTCTGGCAGGGCACGACTCAAGTAGAACGAGGAAATGTCGTTAGGCGTCTGGCGAGTCAGCATGGCGTAGGACAGCAGCGCCATGCCGCCGCCGACCACGATCGACAGCAACAGGTCGCGCAGACGACGAATGCGCGCCCGGCGCAGGCTGCCCGGCAACGGCGAAACTTCTTCTATCCGCCGTGGCAACCAGCGCAGGCCCAGCAGGATCAGCACCGTGGTGACCACTTCAACGACGAGCTGTGTCAGGGCCAGGTCCGGTGCGGAGAACCACACGAACGTAATGCAAGTCATCAGTCCGCAGACGCTGACCATCGTCAGGGCTGCGAGCCGGTGGTACTTGGCCTGCCACGCTGCTCCGAGGGCGCAGGCAATCGCCAGCAGCCACAGGGTCACGAAGACGATAGAACCGGGAATCTTTGGCCGGTCGCCCCAGCTCAAGTGGCTGTTGAGCATAGGGAGCAACCCCGCCAGCACGGCCACCAGCACCATCAGGAACAGTTGGCTTTGCAGGCGCTTGGTGCTGATCCGCCTTTCCAGGCGACGGGCCAGGCGCATTGTGATCACCAGGCTGCGCTCGAACAGCCGCTTGCCGTTGAATCGTCCAATGATCGGTGGGTATTTGAAGCGACCGTGTCTGAACTGATTGCGCAGCAACAGGTAGAGCACGATACCGCCGGACATGGCGACCAGGCTCATGATCATCGGCGCGTTCAAGCCGTGCCAGATCGCCAGGCTGTACTCGGGCAGGGTGCCGCCGACGACGGGCAGGGCGGCGGCGGCAAGCAGCGAGCCGACGACCTGGGCCGGGAAGATCCCGACGACCAGGCAGGTGAACACCAGCAATTCCACCGGTGCGCGCATCCAGCGTGGAGGTTCGTGCGGGGTGTGCGGCAGGTCGGTGGCGGTGGGGCCGAAGAACACGTCGACGGTGAACCGCAGCGAATAGGCCACGCTGAACATCCCGGCGATGGTCGCGACAATGGGCAGTGACAGCTCGACCCAGGCGGTGGCGTTAATGAAGACGGTTTCGGCGAAGAACATTTCTTTCGACAGGAAACCATTGAGCAACGGGACGCCAGCCATCGAGGCGCTGGCGACCATGGCCAGTGTCGCCGTGAACGGGATCAGTCGGAACAGGCCGCTGAGTTTGCGGATGTCGCGGGTGCCGCTTTCGTGGTCGACGATGCCGGCGGCCATGAACAGCGAGGCCTTGAAGGTGGCGTGGTTGAGGATGTGGAATACGGCGGCGACGGCGGCCAGTGGGCTGTTTAGCCCGAGCAGCAGGGTGATCAGGCCGAGGTGGCTGATGGTCGAGTAGGCCAGCAGGCCCTTGAGATCGTTCTGGAACATCGCGCAATACGCGCCGAGCAACAGGGTGGCGGCGCCGGCACCACTGACGATGTAGAACCATTCTTCACTGCCCGACAGCGACGGCCACAACCGCGCCAGCAGGAACACCCCGGCCTTGACCATGGTCGCCGAGTGCAGATAGGCCGAGACCGGTGTCGGTGCCGCCATCGCGTGGGGCAGCCAGAAGTGGAAGGGGAATTGTGCGCTTTTGCTCAGCGCACCAATCAGGATCAGGGGTAACAGGATGGGGTAGAGGGCATGTGCGCGAATCAGTTCACCGGCGGCCAGGACCTTGTCCAGGTCATAGCTGCCGACCACATGGCCGAGCAGCATGGCCCCCGCCAGCAGGCACAAGCCGCCCGCGCCCGTGACCATCAACGCCATATAGGCGCCACGGCGTGCATCGGAGCGATGGTGCCAGTAGCCGATCAACAGGAAAGAGAAGAGGCTGGTCAGCTCCCAGAAAAACACGATCTGAATGAGGTTGCCAGAGATCACCAGGCCGAGCATGGCGCCCATGAACGCCAGGAAGAATGCGAAGAAGCGCGGCACCGGATCGTCCGGCGACATGTAGTAGCGGGCATACAACGACACCAGCGTGCCGATGCCCAGCACCAACATCGAGAACAGCCAGGCGAACCCATCCATGCGCAGGACGAAGTTCAGGCCCAGGCTGGGCAACCAGGAAAATTCTTCACGAATGACCCCGCCATCGGCGATCTGCGGGAACATGAGCGCGACCTGGATCGTGCCGATGAGGGCAACCAGACCCGCCAGCAACGATTCGGTATTACGCGCGTTGTGCGGCAGCCCGGCTGCCAGACAACTGCCGACAAAGGGCAGAAGCAGTAGAACTATCAGGGACATAGGCTTCTAATCTGCGGAGATTTGTGAAGCATCATACGTGCCAGTTCCCGGATCGCCAAACGGCAAGCTGTGGCAGAATCCTACAAAGTAGTCGGAAAAGTCAGGGTTCGCCTTGTTTCAGGAGGGGTGTGGGGCAGGTCTGGCGCCATCGCGGGCAAGCCCGCTCCCACAGGGTTTTGTGAACACTGAAGATCCAGTGTGGGAGCGGGCTTGCCCGCGATGACGGACTATCAGGCACTACAGGTCTTGAGGATTACCCTCACGCTCAACCTCATCCACCACCTCAGCCTTACCCTTGGTCTTCAATTCACTGACAATCACCGCCGCCACAATCAACCCAGCCCCCAGCAGTGCTATCGCCGGCAAACGCTCCCCGGCGATCCGCCCGACGATCCCGGCCCACACCGGTTCACCGGCATAGATCAGCGTCGCCCGGGTGGGCGAAACACTCTTCTGAGCCCAGTTCATCGCCACCTGGATCGCCGCGCTCGCCGCACCCAGGCCCAGTGCACTGCCCAGCAGGAACCAGGAGAAATCCGGAATCGCCTCGTTGGTCGGCACCACCATCAGGAACGCCAGCACGGAGGTGGTCGCCAGTTGCACCACGGTCACCCGGCGCACGTCGACCTGGCCGGCGTAGGTGCTGATCAGGATGATTTCCGCCGCAATGGCGACGGCGCTGATCAGCGTGGCGATTTCGCCAGGGCTGAAATGGAACGAGGCGCCCGCCGGTCCCGACAGCAGCATCAGCCCGGTGAACGCCAGCATGATGCCAATGCTCGGCATCAGCCCCGGTCGGCGGCCCAGTACCAGCCATTGCAGCAGGGGTACGAAAGGCACGTACAAGGCGGTAATGAACGCCGACTGACTGCTGGCAATGGTCTGCAAGCCGACAGTCTGCAAGCCATAGCCGAGCATGATCGCCACGCCGATGAACGCGCCGGCCTTGAGTTCGAACACGGTCAGGTCGCGCAGGTGTCGCCAGGAAAACAGGGCGACGATGGACGCCGCCGCCGCAAAACGAAGTCCGACGAAAAACATCGGGCCGCTGACGGTCATCGCGTGTTGCACCAGCAGGAAAGTGCCGCCCCAGACCATGGTGATCATCACCAGCACGCACTCGGCCTTGCTGAGCCGTAAGAAGCGCGAGGAAGGCGGGGAGGTATTCAACGACGTCATAATCTTGCACGCTATATAAAGTGCGACGCACAATGCGCCGAATGTTGGGCAGTATACTGCCCAACTCCACCGAGTGAGCAATATAGTGCACAAAGATTCTCCGCAGCGGGCTTCGGTCCTGCAGCACGTCAGTTTGAACGTCCGACGTTTGCGCCATGCCGCCGACATGAGCCAGACCGCGCTCGCGGAAAAATCCGGGGTCAGCCGGCGCATGCTTGTGGCGATCGAGGCCGGCGAGAAGAACGTCAGCCTGACCACTCTCGACCGCGTGGCCGAAGCGCTGGATGTGGCCTTCAGCGATCTGATCCAGGCCCCGGACGTGCGCGACCACAGCCGTATCAATGAAGTGGCCTGGGCGGGGGCGATCCCCGGAAGCAAGGCGGTGTTGCTGTCCAAGGCTATCGCGACCCGGGAGGTGGAACAGTGGGAGTGGTGCCTGCAACCGGGGGAAGTCTACCCGTCTCAGCCGGACGCCGATGGCTGGAGCGAACAGATCTACGTCTTCGAAGGCTGCCTGACCCTGATGCTGGGCGACACACCGCAGCAGATCGCGGCCGGCGAGTTCTACATGTTTGCCAGTAACCAGCCCCATACCTACCGTAACGATGGCGACGTGGCTGCACGGTTTGTCCGCAACGTGGTGATCTAACTGTTGGCCAGCCAACAATGAATGGACACTTTGCTGTTTAACTTTGCCCGGCGTTTCTCCGGTTTTATCTTTAAGTTATTGAAATAAATCAAAAATAAATTCAGGCACGACTCCTGCAGTTGTTCTGGTGCACTCACCGGAACCTGGAGTCGGCCCCATGACAGCCTCTGCCCAACCCCCTCGCACCGCCCATGTGATCCGCTCGGATGCCGAGGCGATTGCCGTCGCTCACAAACTGGCCGCGCGCTTTGCCGTCGAGGCCAGCGTGCGTGATAGTGAACGCCGCCTGCCGGTCGCCGAGCTGGACGAATTTTCCGCCAGCGGCCTGTGGGGTATCACCGTGCCCAAGGCCTATGGCGGTGCCGGCGTTTCCTACGTGACCGTTGCCGAAGTGATCAAGATCATTTCGGCCGCCGATTCCTCTCTTGGCCAGATCCCCCAGAACCACCTCGGCGTGCTCGACATCCTGGTGCAAACCGCCACCCAAGAGCAGAAGCGCTACTACTTCGACAAAGTCCTGCGGGGTTACCGCTTCGGCAATGCCTTCTCGGAGTCCAAAAGCAAAAACGCCGGGGCCTTCGAAACCCGTATTCGCTTCGACGCTGACACCGCGCAAATCGACGGCGAGAAGTTCTACTGCACGGGCGCCCTGTTTGCGCACATCGTGCCGGCGGTGGCGGTCAACGAACAGAACCAGGCCTTCATCGCTTTTATCGAGCGTGACAATCCTGGCCTGAGCGTGATCGACAGTTGGGACGGCTTCGGCCAGCGCACCACCGCCAGCGGCGGGGTGACCCTGAGCGCGGTCAAGGTGCCGCTCAGTGCCGTGATCCCGGCCCACAAGGCGTTTGATGAGCCGACGGCCGACGGCCCGATTTCGCAAATCATCCAGGCGGCGGTAGACACCGGCATCGCCGTCGGCGCATTGGAGGACACCAAGCGCTATGCCCGCGAATCCCGTCCGTGGATCGACAGCGGTCAGGACCATGGATGGCAAGACCCGTTCAGCATCGCCGCGATTGGCGACCTTGAGTGGCGCGTCCACGGCACCGAAGCAATCCTGCGCAAGGCCGGCCAGGCCATCGACGCCGCGTTGCTCGACGCCAATGAAGACACCGTGGCCCACGCTTCGGTGGTGGTGGCCCAGGCCAAGGTCCTGTCGGCGGAAATTGCCTTGCTCGCCAGCAGCAAACTGTTCGAATTGGCCGGCACCCGCTCGGTGCTCGGCAAGTACAACCTTGACCGCCACTGGCGCAATGCCCGGACCCACACCCTGCACGATCCGGCGCGCTGGAAATTCCACCTGATCGGCAACCACCTGCTCAATGGCGTGAACCCCGCGCGCCACGCCTGGAACTGAGGAGCCCACCATGAACGCCTTGACTCAACCGGTTGTTGCCAGACTTTCCCTGGCCAGCAGCCAACATGACCTGCATCACGCCCGCAGCCTGTTCGATTCCACTGTGGGCTTTGTTCGCCAACAGGCCAGCGTCTCGAAGGATCCGTACGTCATCAGCCGGTTCGGCGACGTGCACATTCGCATCGAAGTCGCCGCCGCGCTGCTCGAGCGTGCCGAGGCTTTGCTGGACGCCGAGCAAGATGCCACGGAGATTCGGGTGGCGATTGCCGAGTCCGACCTGGCCAGCGCTGAAGCCCTGGCCACCGCGAGCAACGCCGAATTCGAATTGACCGGGCGCCGCACGGCATTGTCCGGTTCGCTGCATGATCCGCTGCGCTGGAAACGGCACCTGATCGGCAACTTTCGTCTCAACGGCATTCACCCCTCTGCACAGGAAGCCGTTTAATGGCCCGGGAAATTCGCCTCAACGCATTCGACATGAACTGTGTCGGTCATCAGTCCCCCGGTTTGTGGGCCCATCCCCGGGATCGCTCGTGGCAGTACAAGGACCTGGAGTACTGGACTGACCTGGCGAAGATTCTCGAGCGCGGCAAGTTCGACGGCTTGTTCATCGCCGACGTGCTGGGCATTTATGACGTCTATAACGGCAATGGTGACGCGGCGATCCGCCAGGCTGCGCAAGTACCCGTCAACGATCCGCTGCAGTTGATCCCGCCGATGGCGCTGGTCACCGAGCACCTGGGTTTTGGCTTGACTGCCTCGTTGTCGTTCGAGCATCCGTACCCGTTCGCGCGACGGCTGTCGACCCTCGACCATCTGACCAAGGGCCGTGCCGGCTGGAACATCGTCACTTCGTATCTGGAAAGCGGCGCGAAGAACCTCGGCCAGACAGCCCAGACCGAGCACGATGCCCGTTACGACTTTGCCGAGGAATACCTTGAGGTCTGCTACAAACTTTGGGAAGGCAGTTGGGAAGAGGGCGCGATCCTGCGCGATCGTGAGCGCAGGATTTTCAGCGACCCGAGCAAAATCCATGAGATTCGCCACCACGGTAAACACTTCCAGGTGCCGGGCATTCATCTCTGCGAACCTTCACCGCAGCGCACTCCCGTGTTGTATCAGGCCGGTGCGTCCAGTCGCGGCAAACAATTCGCGGCCGAACACGCCGAATGCGTGTTCGTCGCCGCGCCGTCGAAAGTGCTGCTGAAAAAGACCGTCGCTGACATTCGCCGTCGTGCCGCCGAGGCCGGGCGTGATCCGTCGAAGATCCTCATTTTCAATCTGCAGACGGTGATTCTCGGCGAGACCGATGCCAAGGCGAAGGCCAAGTTCGAGGAATACAAAAGCTGGGTCAGCTATGAAGGCGCGATGGCGTTGATCTCCGGTTGGACCGGTATCGACTTCAGCCGGTTCAAGCCCGACGAGCCGCTCAAGCACGTGCACACCAACGCCATTCAGTCGGCAGTGGAGGCGTTCTCCACGGCGGACCCGAACAAGGTCTGGACCCCTCACGAACTGGCCGACTGGGTCGGCATCGGTGGCTTCGGTCCGCTGTTTGTTGGCAGCCCGGAAACCGTGGCCGATCTGCTCCAGGAGTGGGTTGAAGAGACCGACGTGGACGGCTTCAACCTGGCTTATGCGCTGACCCACGAAACCTTCATCGACGCCGTGGAATTGCTCGTGCCGGAATTACAGAAGCGCGGGGTGTACAAGACCGACTACACACCGGGAACCCTGCGCGAAAAACTGTTCAACGAAGGCCCGTGCCTGTCCCCCGAACACCCCGGCGCCAGTTACCGCGACCTCCGCAGGAGCGAGCATGCGCGCGATGGCGTCGACACAATCACCACCGATGTCGCCTGACCCACCGCTCCTACAGGCATTGGTGGCAGACGAACAAACCCAGCCCAGCGGACCACCGCACGCTTTTGCCCATGAACAGGAGGTCATCCATGAGCGTGCACGAACTCAAGCGGCCGCCGATTGCGGACACCACGCAATGGCAGGTCGATGCGCCCAAGGCGCTGGAGCAATTGCGTCACTGGGCGCAGGTCAGCCCGTTGCAACCAGCGTTGCGCCACAAGCGCCACGGCCAATGGTTCGCCTGGCGCTGGATCGATGTGCTGCGCGATGTCGAGCGCCTGGCCGATGGCCTGCGCCAGCAAGGTTTCGATGAACAATCTCGCCTGGCCGTCAGCGGCGCCTTCGAGCCGAACCTGTTGCTGCTGACGCTCGCCGCGCAACAGGCGGGCGGGCAGGTGCTGGCCGTCACCGATGACCTAGACGCCCAGGCCCTGCACCCGATCTTGTGGCAAAGCCAACCCACCCACGCCTTCGTGCCGCGCCGCCAAACCCGGCAACTGTGGCTCAACCACGGCCATGCCTTGCTCGATTTCGCCGACCTGCTCGGCCCGGGAGACCCGCCACAGCGCCTGCGCACCAGCCGCACACACGTGCAATGGTGGAGCGAGGAGGGCACGCAATGGCAAGGCGGGCTGACCGTGCTGCTTGAACAGTGGCTGGGCAGCGGCCACTCCCTGGCCTTCCCGGAAAGCCCCGGTAGCGCCAGTCGCGACCGCCGCGAAGTGGCACCCTCGGGCTTGCTGCTGTCAGCCGAGCGCCTGCAACGGCTGGCCGCGGAAATCGACAGCCGCCTCGCCGCCCCAGGCACCTGGCGCCGACGCCTATGCGACTGGGCCATCGCCCAGCCGGAAAAAGGCTTGCAACGCCTGATCAAACAGCGCGTTCGCCGCCTGTTGGGTTTCCGCAATCTGCACGACATCTGGCAAGCCCCGCGCACGCCGCCGCCCAACCTCGCCCGGCTCAACGAATTCAAACGGGACATCGCATGACCTCGACCGATTTCATTTTGCAAGTGCGCGACATCTCCCTGTCCTTCAAGGGCGTCAAAGCCATCAACCAACTGTCCTTCGATGTGCGCCGTGGCGAGATCTGCGCATTGATCGGGCCCAATGGCGCGGGCAAGAGTTCGCTGCTCAACATCCTCAATGGCGTGTACCGCTTCGACGCGGGCTCCATCGTCTTCGAACGCCAGCCCTTCAAGCGCATTGACCCGCTCAACGCTGCACGCCAGGGCATTGGCCGCACGTTCCAGAACAACGCGCTGTTCAAGAAAATGAGCGTGATCGACAACCTACTCACCGGCCTGTCGCGCCATCTGCGCAGTGGCTTCCTCGAGCAGGCGCTGAGCTTGCCACGGGCGCGCCGCGAAGCTGCGGATTTTCGCCGGCAGGCCCAGGGCATTCTCGAATTCCTCGAGCTGCAAGCGCACCGCGATGTGCCGGTGGGCAACCTGTCCTATGGCCTGCAGAAACGCGTGGAACTGGGCCGCGCCTTGATCGCAGGTCCGCGCCTGTTGCTGCTGGACGAACCCATGGCCGGGATGAACGCCGAGGAAAAACAGGACATGGCCCGTTTCATCGCCGACATCAACCGCGAACTGGGCACTACGGTGGTGTTGATCGAGCACGACATGAGCGTGGTGATGGGCCTGTCTGACCACGTGGTGGTGCTCGATTACGGACGCAAGGTCGGCGATGGCACACCGGCCGAAGTTCAGGCCAACCCCGAGGTGATCGCAGCGTATCTGGGAGTGGTGCACTGATGACATTTTTCTTCGAAACCCTGCTCGGTGGCTTGCTCGCCGGCACCATGTACTCGCTGGTCGCCATTGGCTTCGTGCTGATCTACAAGGCCAGCGGCGTGTTCAACTTTGCCCAGGGCGCGATGCTACTGTTCGCCGCGCTGACCTTCGTCAGCCTGCACGACCAGGGCGTGCCTTTTGCCCTGGCGCTGCTGTTGACGGTGCTGGTGATGATCGTCGGCGCCCTGCTGATCGAACGGCTCGTGCTGCGGCCGCTGGTCAACCGTTCGCAGATCACCTTGTTCATGGCCACGCTGGGTCTGTCGTTCATCATCGAGGGCTTGGCCCAGGGCCTGATGGGCTCACAAGTGCGGGCACTGGACCTGGGCATCGACGACGTGCCGGTGTTCATCGGCGGCATGATGGTCAGCCAGTTCGACCTGATCGCCGCCGCAGCCGCCATCGTCCTGGTGACGGTGCTGGCGCTGCTGTTCAACAAGACCCGTATCGGTGTGTCGTTGCGGGCAGTGGCGGACGACACCACGGCCGCGCTGTCGATCGGCATCAACCTCAACCGCATCTGGCAGATCGTCTGGGCCGTGGCCGGCGTCGTGGGATTGGTCGCCGGCTTGCTGTGGGGCGCGCGCCAAGGCGTGCAGTTCTCCCTGTCGCTGGTGGTGCTCAAGGCCTTGCCTGTGTTGATCATCGGCGGCTTCACCTCGATCGGCGGAGCGATTGTCGGCGGGCTGATCGTCGGCGCGGCGGAGAACCTCGCCGAGGTCTACGTCGGTCCTTTGATTGGCGGCGGCATCACGCCGTGGTTCGCCTATGTGCTGGCCCTGGCCTTCCTATACATCCGTCCCGCCGGCCTGTTCGGCGAGCGCGCCATCGAGCGAGTCTGAACCCATGTCGATTTCCCTTACCCGAGAAACCGCACCGGCGCTGCTGGTCCAGCGCCGTGTTCCGTATGCCCTGATAGCGCTCCTGGTGATTGCCTTCGTGATTGTGCCGCTGACGGGCAACGACTATTGGCTCAATGCGATCCTGATCCCGTTCCTGGTGCTGTCGCTGGCGGGGCTGGGCCT
This sequence comes from Pseudomonas sp. S2_C03, assembly GCF_054668405.1. Taxonomy (NCBI): domain Bacteria; kingdom Pseudomonadati; phylum Pseudomonadota; class Gammaproteobacteria; order Pseudomonadales; family Pseudomonadaceae; genus Pseudomonas; species Pseudomonas sp. S2_C03. The sequence goes on from NZ_CP162766.1 coordinate 1,430,115, forward strand.
CAACCTGCTCACGGGCTACACCGGCCAGACTTCGGTCGGCGCCGCCGGGTTCATGGCGGTCGGCGCATTCGCCACCTACGGCTTCCTGCTGCGCTTGCCGGAACTGGGCTTGCCGGTGGCGCTGCTCGGCGGCGGCCTGATCAGCGCCGTGGTGGGATTTGTCTTCGGCCTGCCCAGTTCGCGGATCAAGGGCTTCTACCTGATGGTCACCACGCTGGCGGCGCAGTTCTTCCTGGAGTGGCTGTTCGTCAAGTTTCCCTGGTTCTACAACTACGGCTCGTCCGGGACCATCTCGGCACCCAAGCTGGCACTGTTCGGCCATGACCTGAACACGCCGCTGGGTCGTTACCTGCTGACCCTGACCACCGTGCTGCTGTTGACCTGGGTGGCATCGAACCTGGTGAAAAGCCAGATCGGCCGCAACTGGATGGCGATCCGCGACATGGACACCGCCGCGGCCGTGATCGGCATTCCGGTGGTGCGCTACAAACACCTGGCGTTCGCCGTCAGTTCGTTTTACCTGGGCATCGCAGGTGCGCTGTGGGCCTTCGCCTACCTGGGCACGGCCAGTGCCAGCAGCTTCGATATCAATCGATCGTTCCAGATCCTGTTCATCATCATTATCGGTGGCATGGGCAGCATCGCCGGCAACTTCGTCGGCGCGGCGTTCATCAGCCTGCTGCCGATCCTGCTCAGCCACACCGGCCAGGCCCTGTTCGGTGGCGCGGTGGATGCCGGGCAATTGCAGAACCTGCAAAAAATCATCTTTGGCGCGCTGATCATCCTGTTCCTGATCAAGGAACCGGAAGGCCTGATTCGCCTGCTCGGCAACCTCCGCGAACGGCTGAGCCACTGGCCCCTGCGTTTCTGAATCCTTCACTGACTATTAGAGAGATACCATGCGTGCAACCTTGAAACGTTCCTTGCTCGGCGCCGCCCTGACCCTGGCGGTTTTCAGCAGTGCGGTGCCCGTTGTGCAGGCCTCGCCGGACCAGCAGTTCTTTCCACTCGCCACCTACCGCGTCGGCGCCTACGCCTCCAGCGGTGTGCAGGTGTGGGCCGGGATGATCGATTATTTGAACTACATCAACGAAGTGGAAGGCGGGATCAACGGCGTGAAACTGGTCTGGCAGGAATGCGAGACCGAGTGGACGGCGGAGAAGGGCATCGAGTGCTACGAGCGTTTCAAGAAAGGTCTGGATGGTGCGCCGGTGGCGGTCTACCAACCCAACGGCGCCCCAGCAGCCTATGCCCTGAGTGAGCGCGCCGAAGTCGACAAGATTCCGTTGATCACCCTCGGCTATGGCCGCACCGAGGCCACCGACGGCACGGTGTTCCCCTACAACTTCCCGGTGATGCTGACGTTTTACAGCGAGGCATCGAGTCTGATCAATTACATTGCCCAGCGCGAGGGCGGCTTCGACAAGCTCAAGGGCAAGAAAATTGCCACGGTCTACCACGACTCGGCCTACGGTAGGGAAACCCTCGGGCCGCTGAAGCTGCTGGCGGAAAAATACGGCTTCGAGAACATCCAGATTCCGGTGGCGGATCCGGGCAACGAACAGTCGGCGCAATGGCGCCAGGTTCGCCAGGCCAACCCGGACTGGGTGTTCCTGCGCACCTGGGGCGTATCGACGCCAGTGGCGGTCAAGACCGCTGCGCGTTTCGGCTTCCCGGTGGACCATATCGTCGGCGACATCTGGGCCAGTTCCAGTGAGGACGTATTGCCGGCGGGCGCTGCCGCCAAGGGTTACCTGGCGCTGACGCCATACCCGGCCGGCACCGATTTCGAGATCCACAAGCGGCTCAAGCAATACATTCTCGACAAGGGAAAGAGCGATCTCAAGGACCTGAAGAACTTCGGCAGCGTCTACTACAACTCCGGGCTGGTGAACGCGGCGGTGGCGGTGGAGGCCATCCGCACGGCACAGGGCAAGTTCGGCAAGCGCCCGCTCAACGGGGAAGAAGGGCGATGGGGCCTGGAGCACCTGAACATCGACGACGCCCGGCTCAAGGCCATGGGCTACTTCGGACTGATGCAAAACCTCAAGCTGTCGTGCAAGGACCACGAAGGTGGCGGCTCGGCGCGAGTGCAGCAATGGGACGGCGCCAACTGGACGCTGATCAGCGACTGGATCCCAGCAGACCGTGCCTTGTTGCGGCCGTTGATCGATGAAAAATCTGCCGCGTTCGCCAAGGAAAAAGGCCTCACGCCACGCACCTGCAACGGGGACGAATAGCTCATGAGCCAAACTGCCAGTAACAGGGCCGTCGATGAGCTGCTGCATGTCGACGATATTGAAGTGATCTACGACGGCGCGATCCTGGCCGTCGCCGGGGTCTCGCTGACGGTGCCCAAAGGCGGCATCGTCGCCTTGCTCGGGGCCAACGGCGCGGGCAAAAGCACCACGCTCAAGGCCATATCGGGGCTGGTGCGGGCGGAGCGGGCACAGGTCAGTCGCGGCACCATCCGCTTTCTTGGCCAGGACACGGCGGGCGTCGACCCCAGCAGCCGGGTGCGCCAGGGCATGGTGCACGTGCTGGAAGGGCGCCACGTGTTCCCACAGCTCACTGTCGAGGACAACCTGCGCAGCGGCGGGTTTGTCCGGGGGCTCAGCCGCCAGGACCTGGCCCGCGACCTCGAACGTATCTACGCCTGGTTCCCGCGCCTGAAAACCAAGCGCAAGACTCAGGCCGGGCTGACCTCCGGAGGCGAGCAGCAGATGGTCGCCATCGGTCGCGCGCTGATGACACGTCCTACTTTGGTACTGCTCGACGAACCTTCCATGGGTTTGGCGCCTATTATCGTCCAGGAGATTTTTGAGATCGTTGCCCAACTCAATCGCGAGGCGCAGGTGAGCTTCCTCATCGCCGAGCAGAACATCAATGTCGCGCTCAAGTACGCGTCGCAGGCCTATGTATTGGACACCGGCCGGGTGGTGCTGTCGGGCAGCAGCGAGGCATTATTGGCGAGGGGTGATCTGCATGACTTTTACCTGGGTAAACACTGAGCAAAGAGAGCGCCATGACTGAAATCGACAGCGGACAGGCGACAGACGCCATCCGCCACGCAGACATCCTGATCATCGGCGGTGGCCTGAGCGGGGCGATGCTCGCGGTGCAGTTGCTGCGCCTGCCGGGCAAGCGCTCGTTGCTGGTGATCGAGCCGCGTGCCGAGTTGGGGCGTGGCGAGGCCTACAGCGCGGTCGAACTGGGCCACACGTTGAACGGCAACGCGGCGCGCATGAGCGTCGACCCGGACAACGCCGACGACCTGACCCAATGGTTGACGGACTTCATCGCGGCGGGCGGTTGGCCCGAATCCGATGAGCAGCATGTGCCGATCAGCGAGCTGTTTCCACCCAGAGGGATCTTTGGCCTGTACGTGCAGCAGCGCCTGGCGGAGGCGCAGGCGATTGGCGCGACTTATGGTTCGACCGTCGAGCATGTGCGAGCCGAAGTGGTTGACCTGCAAACCTTCGATGACGCGGTGCGCTTGAGCCTGAGCGATGGGCAACGTTTGCAGGGCACCCATGCGGTCCTGGCAACGGGCATGTTCCCGGCGGCGCGCACGCCACAGACCGAGTCCAGCGGCCTGAACGCTGCCGCCCTCGACCCGTGGGACGTGGCGACCATGCGTCAACTGGAACCGCAATCAACGGTGCTGATCATCGGCTCCGGGCTGACCATGGTCGATGCAGTGGTGTCGCTGGAACAGGCCGGCCATCGCGGGCCGATCGAGGTGTTCTCCCGTCACGGGCTGCTGCCCCACGTGCGCAGGCAACCGCCGGCCTGGGTGGACTTTCTGGCCGAGGACCACACCCTCCGCACCCCGCGCCAACTGGTGCGTGAACTGCGTCGGCATTGCCGTGACGCCATCGCCCGGGGCATCGATTGGCAGGCGCCGCTGGACACCGTGCGGGCGCATATCGGTCGCTTGTGGCATCAGGCGACCGACGTACAGCGCCGGCAGTTCGTGCGCCACGTTCGGCCCTGGTGGGAGAGCCATCACCACCGCTCGCCGCCGTTGAGCGCCGAGTTGGTGGCCCGCTTGCACGACGAGGGGCGGCTGCGTATCCAGGCCGCTTCCTACCAGGGGCTGGAACCTGCCGCGGGAGCTGGGGTGGGCATTCGCATCCGCCGTCGGGGCCAGACACAAACCGAGGTGGTGCGGGGGGCCGCGCTGATCAATTCCAGCGGTATCGAATACGACTGGCGCCGAGTGGCTCGACCGTTGCCTCGGCAGTTGCTGGCACGCGGGTTGATCCGCCCGGGGCCGTTGGCGCTGGGCATCGCTGCTGCTGTGGATGGCGCGGTGCTGGATGCCGATGGACAGGCGGCCAGCAGACTGTTCGCCATGGGGCCGCCGCTTCGAGGGATGTGGTGGGAGAGTACGGCGGTGACGGATGTGGCGTTGCAGGCTAAAGCACTGGCGGCGCGGTTGGCCGCCGGAGCCTGAAATAAACAGGACCGCGAGCGAGGTGTCTGCCAGGCGGCTCGAGGTTAAACACGGCGGCCAATTTTCTCCTTGAACCTCCCGAAAGACTGCGGTGACAGAAATGTCGCCGCATTTTTTTGTTTGTAGGTGTTTAATGATTTCCCGGCTTACCTGTAGGAAATTACTGACATTCCCTTAGTTAAAATCAGGTTAAACGTAGGTGTGATCTGAATGCCAAGTGGGAAATTTCTTCATCCGCTTTTCTGGGGTTGGCAGGGCCAAGTCAATAGTCCATCTTGGCTGCCTGACAAACATTGACACCCATACCGCAGGTCAATTATTTCGAAAAATTCGGTTTCACTTTGAATTGATTCAACTTTATTTGATTGTTGACAGGCTTGTTAACGAGTGGCTGCTACGTTTGCGCATGGAGGAAATATGGCTTCTAACAGTTTTCAGGGTGAAGTGCCCAAGGCTCGGGTGAATATAAAACTGGATCTGCATACCGGTGGTGCGCAGAAGAAAATCGAATTACCCCTGAAGTTGATGGTGATGGGGGATTACAGCAACGGTGAGGAGCAGCGCTCTTTATCCGAACGCAGCAAAGTGAATATCAATAAAAACAACTTCGACAGTGTGCTGGCAGATTTTTCACCGGCGTTGAAGCTGGCGGTAAGCAACACATTGGCGGATGACGGGAACGAAACCTCGGTGGCGCTGAGCTTTCAGCGCATGAAAGACTTTGAGCCTGAACACGTTGCCCGGCAGATTCCACAACTTCGCGCCTTATTGGCGATGCGCAATCTACTGCGCGACCTCAAATCCAATTTGTTGGATAACGCCACGTTTCGCAATGAACTGGAGCGGATTCTCAAGGACGATTCGCTCAGTGCGGAACTACAAGCGGAGCTGGCTGCATTGGCCCCGCAAGAAGTTGTTTGATTTACCCCGGTTCAACTAAAAAGGAAGTTTTCCATGTCGGTAGAAAGTTCCAGCGTGCAATCGCGCGGCGCTGAAGTATTGCCTGAAGAAAGACAAGGTATCTACAGTGCGTTATTCGGCAAGATCAATTTATGCCCGGTTTCAACCCTGGGCACCCTTGATACATTCCAGGATGCCGAGGCGTTGGCAGATGCGACCGCCGATGAGCGCGTCACAGCGGCTGTCAGTGTCTTCCTGAACTTGCTCAAACAATCGGCGCAGAAAGTCGAACGCCTGGACAAAGTCCTGCTGGATGAACATATCGCCGCACTCGATACACAGATCAGCCGCCAACTGGATGCGGTGATGCACCACCCGGATTTCCAGCGTATTGAATCGACCTGGCGTGGTGTGAAGTCATTGATCGATCAAACCGACTTCCGCCAGAACGTGCGCATCGAGCTGCTCGATATCAGCAAGGATCACCTGGTGCAGGATTTCGAGGATGCGCCGGAAATCGCCCAAAGTGGCTTGTACGCGCATACCTACACCCAGGAGTACGACACGCCAGGCGGCGAACCGATTGCGGCGGCCATTTCCAACTTCGAGTTCGATCGCAGCCCGCAGGATATCGCCCTGTTGCGCAACATTTCCAAGGCGGCCGCTGCCGCGCACATGCCATTCATTGGGGCAGTAGGCCCGGGCTTCTTCGGCAAGCAGTCGATGGAGGAAGTGGCGGCCATCAAGGACATCGCCAACTACTTCGATCGTGCTGAATACATCAAGTGGAAGTCGTTTCGCGACAGCGATGACGCGCGTTATATCGGCCTGTTGATGCCCCGGGTCCTGGGTCGCTTACCGTACGGCCCGGACACCGTTCCGGTGCGCAGCTTCAACTACATGGAAAGCGTCAAGGGCCCGGACCACGAAAAGTACCTGTGGACCAACGCCTCGTACGCCTTCGCCGCCAACATGGTCAAGAGTTTCATCGCCAATGGCTGGTGCGTGCAGATTCGTGGGCCGCAGTCGGGTGGAGCGGTGACCGACCTGCCTATCCACCTGTACGACCTGGGCACCGGCAACCAGGTGAAGATTCCTTCCGAAGTGATGATCCCCGAGACCCGCGAATTCGAGTTCGCCAACCTCGGTTTCATCCCGCTGTCGTACTACAAGAACCGCGACTACGCGTGTTTCTTCTCCGCCAACTCGGCGCAGAAACCGGCGCTTTACGACACCCCCGATGCCACCGCCAACAGCCGCATCAACTCACGCCTGCCCTACATCTTCCTGCTGTCGCGCATCGCTCATTACTTGAAGCTGATCCAGCGCGAGAACATCGGCACGACCAAGGATCGCCGCTTGCTGGAACTGGAACTGAACAGGTGGGTGGGCGGCCTGGTGACCGAGATGACCGACCCGGGTGACGACTTGCAGGCCTCGCACCCGCTGCGTGAAGCCAAGGTGCTGGTGGAAGACATCGAGGACAACCCGGGCTTCTTCCGCGTCAAGTTGTACGCCGTGCCGCATTTCCAGGTGGAAGGCATGGACGTCAACTTGTCGCTGGTCTCGCAGATGCCCAAGGCCAAAGCCTGAGTCCTGGCTGCCTGAGCTTTGGCGGCCAACCATTTCGTACGGAAACGATGCCATGAAAATCGACCGCCCCTTGTGGGCCTCGGGGGCGCTGCTGTCCCCGCAGCAATTCCAGCAACAGGCTCGATGGGAAGCCTGGACCAACCAGGGCCTGGCGCATCTGTCGCTGGTTCATCCCTGGGGTGTCCAGGCCGTGTCGTTTGATCTGCAAGCGTTAGGCCTGGGCAAGCTCAAGGCGACGCAGCTGCGCCTGCGCATGCCTGACGGCACCCCGATCGATACCGATCAGGTCGACCGGCTGCCGGCCGGCCTGCAACTGACGGGCCTGTTGCCCGATCACCTGCGGGACGCCACCGTGCTGTTGGCATTGCCGCTGGAGCAAGCCAACGGCAACAACTGCGTGTTCGATACGACCAAGGCCGAGCGCCCGCAACGTTATCGCCAGGACTGGCGCCATGTGCAGGATATCTACGGCGATGACAGCCAGTCGATCGGCGTGCTGGAGCACATGCTGAGCCTGCGTTTTGCCCATGACGACAACGGCGACTACCTGACCTGCCCGATTGCACAACTGGTGCGCGACGGGCAGGGCGCCTGGAGCCTCGATTCTGGCTACGTGCCGCCCCTGCTGAGTTTCGCCGCGCATCCGGGCCTGCTGACGCAACTGGATAACCTGCTGACCCAACTGTCTGCCAAGCGCCAGCGCCTGATGGGCATGCGTCGCGAGAGCCAGCAACGCATGGCTGATTTTGCCGTGGCCGATGTGTCGCTGTTCTGGCTGCTCAATGCCCTGAACACCTATCAGCCCGTGTTGGCCGATCTCAAGGCCGGGCCCGCGCGCCATCCCGAACAGGTCTATCTCGAACTGGTGAGGCTGGCGGGCAGCCTGCTGACCTTCTCCCTGGATCACGAGATCGAGCAGATTCCGCCGTACCGGCATGACCATCTGCAAAGCGTGTTTGCACCGCTGATGGGCCTGGTGTCGACCTTGCTGGAGGTCAGCCTGCCATCGCGGGTCATTGCCCTCGAGCTGGAGGAAGTCTCGGCCCATCGCTGGCAGGTCACGCTCAATGATGCGCGGTTGCGCGAACCCGATGACGTCGATTTCTACCTGTCGGTGCGCTGCCGCCTGCCCGCGGCACAAGTACAGGGCCAGTTCCCGCGACTGTGCAAGATCGGCACGCCCGATGATGTCGATCACCTGGTCAACGCCGCGCTCGATGGCGTGCCGTTGCAACCGCTCAGCCATGTGCCCGCTGCCATTCCGTTGCGCCTGGAAAACCAGTGCTTCGCCCTCGACCTTCGCCATGAAAAAGGGCGCGCCATGCTGGCTGGGGGCACCTGTGCGTTGTACGTCCCCGGCACGTTGGCCGAGGTCAAGCTTGAACTCTTCGCGGTGCTGCGTTCATGAATACAGTGATCAACCCCAACACCTCGCAAAACCATGCGGCAGCGACGATCGACATCGACGTGTTGCTGCAGGACAGCTACCTGCTGGTGGTCCAGTTACTGCACGGCGCGTCGCCCGAGAACAGTAAAAAGATTGCGGAAAAATGCAGCCAGCAGATCGAGTCAGTTCGCCGGCAACTCGAGCAGGCGGGAGTCAGCCAGGACAGCATCGATCCGATCATTCATGCCCAATGTGCGTTGTTCGATGAATCCGTGCTCAGTCGGGCCAAGGACGATGACCACGCCGAGTGGGCCCGCGAACCCTTGCAGGCGCGGTATTTCAACCGGCATCAGGCGGGCGTGTCCTTGTATGAGGACATGCGCCGGATGTTGCGCGAGCCTGCTGCGGATCCGATGGTGCTCACGGCTTTCCATCGTGTGCTGATGTTGGGTTTCAAGGGCCGTTATCGCGAGCTGCACGACCCCGAGCGCGAGGCGCTGGTGGCAGTGCTCAACGCCCGCGTGGCACCGCTCAAGCCCAGCCAGACGATCGTGACGCAATCCGCCATGCAGGGACGTCGCGCCCCACGGTTCTGGTCGCGTTATCCGCTGGCCCAGGCGATGGTTGCCGGCATGTTGCTCGTCGCTACCTGGTGGGGCCTGGATCAGGTGCTCGGGCAACTGATCGCCACACTCGTGCCTGGCCAGGAGTGAAGGGCGATGCCGTTCAATCTCAAACGTGCGCTGTGGCTATGGGCTGGCACGCTTGCCATGGCGCTGTTGGTGATCGTGCCTATGACCGGGTTGGTCCGTGCGAGCTTGATGCTGGCCGTGTTGGGTGGCGTCGGTCTGGCCCGGATGCGGATCGGCAAGCGTGCACGGCGCCAGCGTCAAGCGTTGCTCATCGCCGATCAGCAGTCATTGCCGCCACCGTCCTGGCGCTATCCGGTGGTGTTGGTGTGTGGTGACGGTTTGCGCGGCCTGTTCGGGGCGATACCCGCCGACCAGGTGGCCCTGCGCGTCACGGCGCACGGTTGCTACGTGCGTGTCACCTGCCTGGAATCACTGCCGCAGCTGATCGGTACGCTGATCAGTCTGCGCCCGGACTGGGGGCGGCAACTGAGCGTCATGTTCGTCGTCAATGCCCAGCAGCAGGTGGACGGCGAACGGCTCGCCGGCCGGGTGCGGGTGCTGCGTCATCAATTGATGCGGGCGCGCAAGGGTGGCATCGCCTTGCCGCTGATGTTGACCAGTTACCTGCACGCAGGCCCAGGTGTCGGGCCCTGGTTCAGTTGGCAGGCCGGTCAGGCCTTGCCCGACGTACACGATGGCGCAGCGTGTGTCGGCGTGCAGCAATGGCAGGCGCAGGCCGCCGACACGGCGACCCGTGCGACACGCTTGCAGGCCAGCGTGCAATTGAACAGTGCCGCTGCGTGGCTGGCACAAACGGTATTGCCGGAGCTCGCGGGCCCGGTTGCGCTCAGCGCAGTCACCTTCGTTTCAGTCATGCCTCAGGTCATGGCGGGGAACCTGTGGCAACGGTGGTTACACGACAGGGTTGCCGTGGCTGATCAACGTTCGCCGGCTGCGTGCGCGAGTGCGACCTTGCCATTTCCCGATCCTTTGTTGGCCCAACTGCCGAGCGACAACCGTGCCTCGCCAAAACGCCGTGCAGGGCTCATCGCACTGTGGCTGTTGATGGCTGCCGCAGGGCTCGCATTGCTCAGCTCTGCGTGGCAGAACACCTTGCTGGCGCGGCAGGTCAGCGACGACATGCGCCGCTATTTCTCTATCCAGGCAACCGACCATGATCACCGCCAGCAAGCCCTGGACGTACTGCGCGGCGATGCATCCCGATTGGACAGCTACTACCGGCACGGCGCGCCGTTGTCGCTGGGGTTCGGCCTGTACCGCGGCGAAAGTTTGCGTGCGCCGCTGTGGGCGGCCATCGCCGGACACCGACAACCCCAACAACCCGGCAGCACCGTGCGCCTGGACAGCCTGTCGCTGTTCGCCAGCGGCAGCGCCCAGCTCAAACCTGAATCGGCAAAAGTGCTGATCAACGCGTTGGTCGGCATCAAGGCCCAACCCGGTTGGTTGATCGTGATTGCCGGACACACCGATGGCACCGGCAGTGCCGAGCACAACCTCCAGTTGTCTCGCGCTCGGGCCGCCGCCGTACGCCACTGGATGGGCCAGATGGGTGACATCCCCGACAGCTGTTTCGCGGTCCAGGGCTTCGGCGCCAGCCGGCCCGTTGCCAACAACGACAGTGAATCCGGACGCCAGGCCAACCGCCGCGTCGAAATCCGCCTGGTGCCTGATGTGGGGGCTTGCCTGCTGCCCACCGCAGGCGCCGGCAGACAACCCTCGCCGCATAACGCGGCAATCAAGCACTGAAAACGAAAAGGAGCTTCACATGGCAACTCCCATTTACCTCTGGCTGAAGGACGACGGCGGTAACGAGATCAAAGGCTCGGTGGACGTGCAGGACCGGGTCGGCAGCATCGAGGTGCTCGCCTATGAACACATGGTGTACATCCCAACGGATGACAACACGGGCAAGCTGACCGGCACGAGGATCCACGCGCCTGTCGTGCTTACCAAGTATATCGACGCCTGCAGTCCGTACCTGTTCAAGGCGGTCACCTCTGGCCAGACCCTCAAGAGCGCTGAGTTCAAGTGGTACGCCACCAACGACGCCGGCCAGGAAGTCGAGTACTTCAGCACCCTGCTGGAGAACGTCAAGGTGGTGAAGGTCACCCCGAAAATGCACGACATCAAGGACGTGACCAAGGAAAAACTCGGCCACCAGGAACAGGTCGAGTTGCGATATGAGCGCATCACCTGGACTTACAAGGACGGCAACATTTCCCATTCCGACGCCTGGACCGAGCGCCAGACTGGCTGATCAAGGCCTTCCGGCAGGCGCCGCTGCGCCTGCCGGCGGCACTGTTTTCCCCGAATTTTCGCTGGCCCGCCAGCACAAGGACGTAAACCATGGAACACGCCTCCACACGCCTGCTTCGCCGGCTAAACCCGTATTGCGCCCAGGCCTTGAGCGCAGCGGCCAGCCTTTGCCAGAGCCGTGCCCACGGGCAGATCACTATCGAACACTGGCTGCTCAAACTGCTGGAGCAGGGCGAGGGCGACCTGACGGTGATTGCCCGTCGTCAGGAATGGGACATGGATGCGTTATGGCGCGGCTTGCTGGCGCATCTGGACACGCTGCCGCGTACGGTTCACGCCAAGCCTGCGTTGTGCGCAAAGCTGCAGACCCTGATCAAGAATGCCTGGCTGCAAGTGTCCCTTGCCGGCGAGGACCGCCTGCGCTCGGCCAACCTGCTCGGCGCATTGCGGGAAAACCCGGAACTGCTGGCGTGCCAGGCGGCCTGGCCACTGCTCAGCGTGGGCGATGCCCAGTTGCAGCAGGTGCTCACGGTGCTCGACCAGCATTCGCAAGAGCGCCCGGCATTGCAGCAGACGCCGGCATTGGAGTCCGGCGATCCACTGACCCGCGTTGCCACTGGCGATGCCTTGCAGGCGGTGCTGGACCAATTTACCCAGGACCTGACCGCCAGGGCGCGGGAAGGGTGCATCGACCCGGTATTCGGCCGCGACGACGAGATTCGCCAGGTCATCGATATCTTGAGTCGCCGGCGCAAGAACAACCCGATGCTGGTGGGCGAGCCAGGCGTGGGCAAGACCGCGCTGGTTGAAGGCCTGGCGTTGCGTATTGCCCACGGCCAGGTTCCCGACAGCCTCAAATCAGTGAGCCTGCGCACCCTGGACCTGGGCTTGTTGCAGGCCGGCGCCGGGGTCAAGGGCGAGTTTGAACAACGCCTGAAAAACGTCATCGCTGCGGTGCAGCAGTCGGCCACGCCGGTGCTGCTGTTCATCGACGAAGCGCACACCCTCATCGGCGCTGGCAACCAGTCCGGCGGCGCGGACGCGGCGAACCTGCTCAAACCGGCACTGGCCCGGGGCGAGTTGCGCACCGTCGCCGCCACCACCTGGGGCGAGTACAAACAGTATTTCGAACGGGACGCCGCACTGGAGCGGCGCTTCCAGCAGGTCAAGGTCGACGAGCCGGATGATGCCATTGCCTGCCTGATGCTGCGTGGCCTCAAGGCGCGTTACGCAAGCCATCACGGCGTGCACATCCAGGACGCGGCCGTCCAGGCGGCCGTGAGCCTGTCGCGACGCTACCTGACCGGTCGGCAATTGCCCGACAAGGCCGTCGACCTGCTCGACACCGCCAGCGCACGGGTGCGCATGGGCCTCGATTGTGAACCGCAGGCGCTGGTGCGACTCAACGCCCGGCAGGCGGCGCTGGCGTTGGAATTGCGGGCGATCGAGCAGGATGCGCAACTGGGGACCGATAGCTGTGCCAAACACCTGGCGTCGATCGAGTTGCAGCAGCGCGAACTGCAACAGCACAAAAGCAGGCTGATCGAGCAATACCGGCAAGAGTTGGCGCTGACCAGGCAACTGCTCGACCTTCGTGACGAACAGCCACTGCCGGTGCAGGATTGCCAGGTGCTGCAACAACGCTTGGATGACATCCAGGGTGACCAGCCGCTGCTGTCCCTGGACGTCAGCGCGCGTAACGTTGCCGAGGTAGTGGCCGACTGGACTGGTGTGCCATTGGGTGTTTTGCTCAAGGACGAACAAGCTGGCCTGCTGACGCTGGAACAGCAACTGGCCGAGCGGGTGATCGGTCAGGATCACGCCCTGGGTGCACTGGCCCGACGCCTGCGCGCGGCGAAAACCGGCCTGACCACCGAGCAGGCACCACTGGGCGTGTTCCTGCTGGTGGGCACCAGTGGCGTGGGCAAGACGGAAACGGCGCTGGCCCTGGCCGACAACCTGTTCGGTGGTGAAAAGTCGCTGATCACCCTCAACCTGTCCGAGTATCAGGAAGCCCACACGGTCAGCCAGCTCAAGGGCGCGCCACCAGGCTACGTCGGTTATGGCCAGGGCGGCGTGCTGACCGAGGCCGTGCGCAAGCGGCCCTACAGCGTGGTATTGCTCGATGAGGTCGAAAAGGCCCATCGCGATGTGCTAAACCTGTTTTACCAGGTGTTCGATCGCGGCTTCATGCGCGATGGCGAAGGGCGGGAAATCGACTTTCGCAACACCGTGATCCTGATGACCTCCAACCTGGGCAGCGATGCCCTGCAAGCCGGCCTGCGCGCTCAACCGGATGCCGCCGACGCCACGCTGGCGCAATGGCTGCAACCGATCCTGCGCGAACACTTCCAGCCGGCCTTGCTCGCACGCTTCGAAACCCTGGTCTACCGCCCGCTGGACGCCGTGGCACTCAAGCGCATCGTTGCGCTCAAGCTGGCCAAGGTCGCCCGACGTTTGCAGCGACATTACGGCCTGAGCTGTGACATCGACGACTCGCTCAGCACGTTGCTGGTCGAGGCCTGCCTGTCGCCGGACAACGGTGCGCGCACGATCGACAGTCTGCTCAATCAGCAGATATTGCCGGTACTCAGCGAACAACTCCTGCAACGCCAGGCCGCCCGGCGGGTGACCAGCGGCGTGCGGCTGGAACACAGCGATGCACACGGCCTGTGCCTGGCGTTCAGCGAAGGTGAGCAGCCGATGCCCGCCATGACGGCGGGGGTGTGAACATGTCAGGTTTAATGCCCACCTTCTTCGACCACAGCCGCCATGAACTCTGGGTGCGCGACCTTGAACCCACCCTCGACGTGCTGGCCTTCCACGGCGAAGAACGCCTGAGCCAACCCTTTTGCTACCACATCGAATTCACCAGCGCCGAGCAGGATCTGGCCGCCCAGCAACTGCTTGGCCAGGACGCCGGGTTCAGCCTGCACGCCATACCGGTGGCGGTGATGCCCTGGGAAACGCTGACCATCGAACCGCTGCGCACCCTGCAAGGAGTGATCACCGGTTTCCAGCGCCTGTCCGCCTCCAAAGACGAAGCGCGCTACGAAATCACCCTGCAACCGCGCCTGCAACTGCTCGGCCTCGGCCGGCAATACCGCATCTACCAACATAAGTCGGTGCCGGAAATCGTCGAGAGCATCCTGCGCAGCCGTCACGACATGCGCGGCCATGAATTCCTGTTCCGCCTCAAGCGTGAATACCCCCGGCGCGAACAGGTCATGCAATACGGCGAGAGCGACCTGGCGTTCATCAACCGCCTGCTGGCCGAGGTCGGCATCTGGTACCGCTTCGTCAGCAACGAGCGCCTGCGCTTCGATGTGGTGGAGTTCTGCGATAACCAGAGCGGCTACCAGTTCGACGTGCAGTTGCCGCACCGCCCGCCAGCGGGGTTGGGCAGCGACGAGGTCGGCGTGTGGGCCCTGCAAACCCGGCACCGGGTGGTGGAACAACACGTCAACGTGCGCACCTATCAGCACCGCGATGCCAAGGCGCGGCTCGATGCCGAGGTCGATCATTCCCGCGGTGCACGCGGCACTTACGGCGAGGCCTACCACTACGCCGAACCCTACCGGGCGCTGGGCGACCCTTACGAGCGCCACGAAAAACAGCTCGGCGAAAGCGGCTACTTCTTCGCCCGCCTGCGCCACGAGCGTTACCTCAACGACCAGACGCACCTGAGTGGCACCAGCAACAGCCCGACCCTGGCGCCGGGCCAGGTGCTGACCATCAGCGACGGCGCCCCGCAAGCCTTCAACCCGAGCTGCGCGGTGATCGCCGTCAGCACCCGCGCCAGCCGCGATGGCGCGTTTGTCTGCCAGTTCGAGGCGATGCCCTACAGCGAAGAGCTGTGTTTCCGTCCGCCGTTGTTACCCAAACCACAGATCGCCGGCACCGTGCCCGCCCGCGTCACCAGCGGTCTGGCCCACGACCGCTACGCCGAAATCGACAAGGAAGGCCGCTACAAGGTCAACTTCCTGTTCGACCGCGACACCTGGCCACTCGGCCGCGAAAGCGCCTGGCTGCGCCTGGCCCGACCCTACGCCGGCGACACCCACGGCCTGCACCTGCCGCTGATCTGCGGCACCGAAGTGGCGATCGCCTTCGAACAGGGCGACCCCGACCGCCCCTACATCGCCCACGCCCTGCACGACAGCGAACACCCCGACCACGTCACCCTCAACGCCCGCAACTACAAGCGCAACGTGCTGCGCACCCCGGCCAACAACAAGCTGCGCATGGACGACAGCCGGGGCCAGGAGCACGTCAAGCTGAGCACCGAGTATGGCGGCAAGAGCCAGCTGAATTTGGGGCATCTGGTGGATGCGCGGCAGAAAAAGCGCGGGGAAGGGTTTGAGCTGCGCACGGATGATTGGGGCAGTGTTCGGGCGGGTAAGGGGGTGTTTATCAGTGCTGATGCGCAGGGCAAGGCCAGCGGTCACGTACTGAATATGGCGCCGGCCACCGTGCTCGTCGAAGGCGCGGTAAAGCAAGCATCCAGTTGTCAGGGTATCGCCCACGCGCACCGCAGCCGCCAACCTGCCATTGAGGGCCTGCAACGCCTTCACGCGGCTGCGAAAGATCTCAGCGGCCCAGCCATTCTGCTCAGCGCACCCAAGGGTATCGCCGCCGTCACGCCCGCCAGCCTGCTGCTTGGCAGCGGTGAGGCGATGCACTTGCAAAGCCAGGACGAGATCAACCTGGGCGCCGAAGAGCGGTTATCCATCTACTCGGAGCAAGGCATGTCCATGCTGGCCCGGCAGGAAGGCATGCGTCTGGTATCGGGTAATGGGCCTCTGGAGATCGAGTCCCACGGCAACCTGCTCAACCTGACCGCCCAGCAGGACATCACCGTGCAGTCGGTGCAAGGGCATGTTCAGCTCACGGCGAACAATGGCATCACCTTGGGTAGCGGTGGTGGTTACATCCGTATTACCCCGCAAGGTGAGATTCAGCTGCACGGGCCAGGATTGATCTGCATGAAGGGTAAACACCGGTACAACCCGCCTACGAGCCAGGCGTTTCCTCTGCCGGAACTTCCCACCTCAGTCTGCAAGGAGTGCCTGAAAAAAGCCCGCGCTGCTGCCCAGGGGTTTGCACCCAGGGAGGCCCAGGGATGACGTCGATCATGAGTGATACCTGGCTCGAACAACTGGACTCGTCCTGCGCCGAGGTCTCCATCACCTGCCTGGACATCATCATCGACCAGGCGGGCGGCGCCCCGTTGCTGCCCAGTGTCCTGAGTGTCGAGCCGGCACTGCCCTGGCATTCGTTGTTCAGTGGGCTGCCGGAGGAGGGCGCCGAGGATCTGGCGCCTTTGTTGGTGCGGGTCGATCTTGCGCAGCCGCTTCAGCGGCAATGGTTGAAGGGGGTGATCCAGGCCCTGAACAATCGATCGCAATTGTTGGTGCTGGCGTCCTGCTGGCCGTTTGAAGTGCTGGCCGAATATCTCTGTCAATGCCTGGAAGCCCGCCATGCGGGGCGATTGGGGCTGTTGCGTTACTACGACCCGCGGATATTCCCGTTTCTGTTCAGTCATGTGCTGCAAGCCGATCAGCAACAGGTGTTGTTATGCCCGGCGTGGTTCTGGAGCTGGCTGGATATCGATGGTGAACCTCGGTGGTTGATGGGCAGTCCTGATCGGCCGCAGAGCCCGCTCGACTTCGTTCACATCGAACTCAGTGACATGCAGCTGCAAGCGTTTGGTTGTATTTGCGATGCCCTTCAGGCGATGGAGGATCTTCGTGAAGCGCTGCCGAGCGACTGGAGTGCCCAGCAGCGATTTGATGCGTGCTGCGTGGCCCTGTTCGAGGCACTCCAGAGCGGACTGTTGCTCACCTCTGAGCGTGAAACGTATCTCCTCGACAGGTTGTCGGGGGTCGGGGTTAGTCCCTCCAACGACATAAGGAAATGAACCCCATGCCGACATTTTCAAACGGCGGTTATCGTGCCGTTCTGTTCGGGGCTCTGGTGTCAATTTTGACTCCCCCAAAAGCCTCGGCGGGAACCCTCGAAGCGATCAACCACACTCACTGGGCGATCAATCAATTCGCGGTCAATGGTCGCTCGGGGTTGGACATTATTGGTCCGTATCAGGGTGGCGGTGGAGGGTGTTGTTACATCGCGCCTTCGCGGTGGGTACCGGGGATGACGGTGCGTGTTGAGTGGGAAACCGGAGTAGGTTACTCCTTCGATTATCCAAACTTTGCGGATTGGTCAAAAGTTCTTGAATGGACAAAACAGATCGAAGCGCAAAAACGTCGACTCAGCAAACTAGTGGCAGTTCCCGACTACACCAACCAAAAAGTCTGCGGCCTCACAGTGCACTTCCTGCCTTGCGACGAGCTTCAAGTCACTACCTCCTGCTACGCCTACGGCAGCCCTGAATATCCAATCAAAACCCCATTGAACCTGCCGGAGCCGCAATCATGTCCGCAGTAAATCATGCCAGCGTTTGGTATCCGCCTGCCTTTCCCGAGCAGGGCCGTCTGCCCTGGAGGGAAGGGCAAGTTCGTCAAAACCTGCGGCGTCAGACCGAGTGGGAAGTCGGCTTCCATGATGCCCTCAGCGTAGCTGCGGGGCACAGGGTCTTGCCACCTTGCTGCAAGACGCTGCACGTCAGTCTGTGCTTCGACGGCACTGGCAATAACCTCAATAACGACCTCTACCTGTCGACGCCCCCGAATCCAACCAATATCGCCAGGATGTTCCGCGCCAGCATTGGCACCGGCCATGCGGGCGGCACCGGGCACGCCAGCAGCAAGGCCCGGGGGCTGACCGATATCCCAGGGGCCGGCAATAACCAGTACTTCAAATATTACATGCCCGGTGTCGGCACACCGTTTGCCGAAGTGGGTGACCCGGATTACACCCAATTAGGCATGGCTACCGGGTGGTATGGCGAGGAACGCATCAACTGGGCGTTGTTGATGATCATCGATGCGCTCAGGCGCTGCCTGGATCTACCCCAATTGGATAACTCGGCGTTGCTTGGTGCTGTAAAAGCCATGGGCACTTCGCCGGGGATGGAGTCCGGTGGGGAGGCCAATCGAGCCAATGTGTTTGACAAACAGCTGGCAGCCCTTGAACAGCCCTTACGCACAGCGCTGGCAGACAATTTGCCGGCACGCCCGAAACTGTTGGGCCTCAAGCTCTATGTGTATGGTTTTTCCCGCGGTGCAGCGGCGGCCAGGGCGTTCGTCAACTGGCTCAACCAATTGCTGGACAGCAGTGCCACGACGCCCTCGCTGAAGTTCAAGGACCTGAACCTTCCCGTCAGTGTCGCGTACCTGGGGTTGCTGGACACCGTGGCGTCGGTGGGTCTCGCCGATATCGTCCCAAGGGCGGACGGGCATATGGGCTGGGCCGATAGCAGCCAGGAAATACCGGACCGGTTGGTCAAGCGCTGCCTGCATCTGGTGGCCAGTCATGAGCAGCGGTTGTGTTTTCCGTCGGAGTCGATTCGCCGGGCTGGCGGTGGGTATCCACTCAATTCAATGGAGGTGATATATCCGGGAGTGCATTCGGATGTGGGTGGGGGGTATCCGCCGGGAGATCAGGGGAAGGCATTTAGCAAAGATAACTTCGAAGGTGACGGCCTTTTACTTTCGCAAATTGCTTTGAATGATTTGTACGCAGATGCATTTGTTAATGGTGCACCGTTGAAAGTGCCTCAAGAATCTCTACCAATCGATTTACGTACAGATCTTTGGCGGGCAATGGAATTTGAGTTGGTGGAGCAGTTCGATGTTACTCCTAGGGTAATTCAGCGCTTCAACGCCTGGCGCGAAGTAACACTAAATCTGCCTTCAGTTCGCTATCCATTAAGTCCCGAGCAAACAGACTATTACGAACCCCTAACAGCCTCTATCAATCTTGAAGAGACCATGCGCAACCAGCTCGGCTGGATCACCGCTTGGCGCATCGACCGTTACGGTTTTTCCAGCCTCAGACAAACAGCGTTTTACCAACAGGCAAGCGACACGCAAGTCGATCCTTATGTGCAGCAAAAAGCTGAGGCCGCGCGAGAAGGAAAACAGGACGCCATCAAAAATATCCGAAAAGAACAGCTGATCAACGAGCGCGTGCCGGGCGCCGAGAAGAAACCCATGGAGCCTGGCGTCAAGGACTTCGACCCGGACATGGCGCAGACCCAACTGCGTGAAGCCGCCCAGGAGTTCAGCCTGGACTACCGCAACATCGAGAACATCGAGACGTTAGCGCTCTGGTTGGTAGGCGTGGCGTTGCTCCCTGGGGTTTTGGTCAATCAACATGCGGTCCACGCACGGGCCGAGCGCGCGGCAATCAAGGCCATGGGCAGGGAGCGCGTCAGCCAACTGTT
This sequence comes from Pseudomonas sp. S2_C03, assembly GCF_054668405.1. Lineage (NCBI taxonomy): Bacteria > Pseudomonadati > Pseudomonadota > Gammaproteobacteria > Pseudomonadales > Pseudomonadaceae > Pseudomonas > Pseudomonas sp. S2_C03. The sequence continues at coordinate 1,449,710 of NZ_CP162766.1, forward strand.
CCCGCCACCTAAATTCGAACGCAACCACGTCGATGAAAAAACGCGCCACAACGTCGATGAAAGCCGCAATGCGCAGGAGGCCAGCGGATTACTGCGTGCCTTATTCGACGATCAGGTCCACGACTCGCGCGCCTGGTTCCTCTACGCCAAAGGCCGTGAGCGAGGGGGCACGTATTTCAGCGAGCGCATGGTGTTCTTCGGCGAAGTCAATCGACGGGAGTTGGTGCTGCTCAAGGAAGTCAACGGCGAGATGGTAGCCGACAATCGCCATTCCCAGCCGCGACCGACGCCACCTTCGATCCTGGATGCCGAGGGTTTGGCTGAGATGCAAAAGAGGCTCAGCGCACGTTGGCAGAGCTTCGGCGCGCCAGTCAGGGAGGTTCGCGATGAGACGGTTTGAGCACGTTGCCGGGCATTGTGCGCGAAGCATGTGGGGCAGGCTCCAGCGTATTCAGTGTCGTTACGTGATATGGGCAATCGGCATCCTGATGGCTGCGCCGGCAAACGTTAATGCCAGCACTCTCGAAGCGATCAACCATACCCACTGGGCTATTAATCGCTTCAGTGTGGACGGGCGCTCGGGTCTCGACATCATCGGCCCGTACCAAGGTGGCGGGGGAGGTTGTTGTTATGTCGCACCTGCGCATTGGAAGTCTGGGATGACGGTAGTGGTGGATTGGGAAACTGGTGTGGCTTATCCCGAAGGGTTTCCCGGTTTTGCGGACCGGCCCAAGTATCTAGCTTGGCGAGATAAAAATCGTTCGTATAAGCGCCAACACAGCAAAACCGTCCCCATCCCCGACTACACCGGACAAAAAGTCTGCGGCCTCACCGTGCACTTCCTGCCGTGCGACGAGCTTGCGGTCACCACCTCCTGCTACGCCTTCGGCAGCCCGCAATACCCGATCAAGACTCCGCTGAATCTGCCGGAGCCTTTGTCATGTCCACAGTAACTCGCCTCATCAATTCAAAGGAGCAACCATGAGAGTACTGGTACGTCAGGGAGACACGCTGGAGGAGTACGGCGGCGAAGTGCTGGAGGGGCGGTACGAATGCCATGGCAAGCCCATCGCCTGTAAGGGTGATGCTGTCATGTGCAACCTGCATGGCCGCACCAAAATCGCCGAGGGCAGTGATTTGCTGGACTACGACGGGCGCCCGGCCGCGCTGCATGGCCATCGCTGCGAGTGCGGCTGTACGCTGGTCAGCTCCATGTCCGATACGCAGGCGGCGTCGTGAACAGCGCGCCGCAGTTTATGCCGTACCCCTCGATCAAACCGCCTGCTTATTCGCGCTGGTTGGCCAGCGGCGCGGGTGTGCTGGTTGTCGCGGGCGTGGTCAGCGTGCTGTTGCGTCCCTGGGTTGAACCGCTCTGGGTGGTGGTCGGTACCGGTTTTGGGTTGTTCGTCTTGCTGTTGTTGATGCTCATCCAGGTGTTGTACCTGCGCCTCAAACAGCACAACGCCCACTGTTATACGCAAACGTCAGCGCAGGTCAGCCACGCCTGGTGGGCGAATCATCGGCAAACGGTCGCGCTGGCCGAAGCGGTACTGGTAAGCCCTGCCTGCACCACGCGGCTTCACGCGCAACGATTGTTCAGCGCCAATTACCAGCCACTCGTGCCGGTGGCCACCCCCAAAGGGCCGGCCATTCGACTGTTGCAAGTGCAGGGTGATGAAGTTAGCGAGCGTGAGCGTCACTTGGCGATCCAACTGGTGTTGCACTGGCAGGAGCAGCGCGCTGCGCACGCCATACCCCAGCCGACGCGCTGTTACTGGCAGGGCAGCCAAGCGGCCTGGCAGGCGTTTGTCGATCAGATGGCGCTGAGTTTTCCGCAGGTGCAATTACCCGAACGGCCTGAGCCCTGGGCAGGCATTCGCAGCCTTCACTCCATTATTGACCACTTGCAGGGGACGGCGGTTGACGCTCGGGTGCTCTGTGCGGGTTGCCAATCCAGCTCGCCACGGGGCGGCAGTGATCTACCTGCCGGCGAGGCCTCGGTGCTCTGGTTACTCGGCGCGCAAGGTGAGGTTCTGTTCTCGCGAGGTGAATGGTTCGACGTCGACGACGAGTCACTGACAGCGGTGACCCAGCGCGCACTGCAACAAAGTGAACTGCCCAAGCCTGCGCAAGTCTGCGTGTCGTTTTCCCCAGCGCAGGATGTTGGCGCCTGCGACTGGTCCCCCCAGAAAAAGATGCAAGACGCCCACTTCGGTGACCTGCAGGGCTTGCAGGCCATGGTCGCGCAGACCCTGGCGGCCTGGTACGTCGAACAACATCAGGTGCCCTGCGCCTGGATGGCGAAGGATCCCCATCACACGCTGGCCCTTGGAGTGGTAAAGCCCAATGTCGCAAACTAATGATTCGCGCAGGATTTCATCCTGGATGACTGCACTCCTGCTCGCCGTGATCCTGGGAGTGCTCATTGTCACGGTGGGGGTGGCCTGGTGGTTGTGGAAGGGTGCGCAGCCGATTTCTCGTCAGTCGTTGCTTGATCTGACACTCAAGGGTTTATTGGTCTGGGGGCTGTTGTTTTCCATGGCAATGCTGATGTGGCATGCCGTGCTGAACGGGATTCGCCAGCTTGTCGGCAGTTCGTGGACGGTCCCGCCCCAGCGGCGTAAAGGCGAGGGTGGAAAAAGCCTGCCGGCAAAGCAACTGCTCGAACACCTGCACGAAACCCACGGCCCGCTTTGGCGCTTCAAGACCCGTCTGCTGCTGGTGGTCGGCGAGCCCGATCAGATCAACGCCATTGCTCCGCATCTCGAGACCGAGAAATGGTTGGCCGGACACGACACCATCCTGCTGTGGGGCGGTAGCCCGATCGGTCTGTTGAATGACGTGTGGGCCGAGCATTGGCAAGGCCTGAGCCGTTGGCGTGCGTTGGACGGGGTGATCTGGGCACTGAACCAGCAGCAAACCGCTGACGCGAAAGCGATGGATCAGGGCGTTCGCCACCTGCAAGTGCTGGCCCGCCAACTCCGCTGGCAACTGCCGCTGCACCTGTGGCAAGTCTGCGCAACCGACTGGCCGCAGGATAAACGCGCAACGCAAACGGTCGGCTGTTTGCTGCCGCCCTCACTGACGCCACAGGTGCTCGAACAACAACTCGAACAGCTCGTCCAGCCCCTGCGGGCCTACGGTCTTGGCCAGATGAATGAGTGCAATGGCCACGACTACCTGCTGCGCCTGTCCGCCGATTTGCGCAGCGACGGCATCGTCCGTTGGCGGCAGGCGCTGGCGCCGCTGTTGCGATTGTTCGCCCGGGGTGTGCCGCTGCGTGGCTTGTGGTTCAGCCTGCCGTTGCCGGTGCCGGAAAAATCCGACGGCCACTTCTGGCACGCCACCGCGCCCTGGGGCGGGGTGCTCGATGATCGCCACGCCGAACAACGTCGCCTCGGCTGGGGCGTCATGCGCACTGCGCGGACCCTGGCACTCGGCCTGATGTTGCTGGCAGGCGCGGGTGTGTTGCTGTCGTTCGCGGCCAACCGCGTGCACGTCGGCCAGGTCAACACGGCGCTGACGACGTTGCAGCAGGGCGGCTCGGTGGATGATCAAGTCTTCGCCCTGCACGAACTGACCCGCGAACTCGGCCAACTGCTCGCGCGCGCCGAACACGGCGCGCCCTGGTACCTGGGTTTTGGCCTGATCCAGAACGAGCGTCTGCTCGCCGCTGCCTGGCCGTCGTACGTAGAGGCCAACAACCGGCTGATGCGTGACCCGGTCGCGACTGAGCTGGCGCGTCAGCTGCAAGCGCTGATCAAACTGCCTGCGGACAGCCCTGAGCGCGTCAAGCGCGCCGCAGTCGCCCATGCCCAGCTCAAGGCCTACCTGATGCTGGCGCAGCCTGCGAAAACCGACAGCGCGTTTCTCGCCCGTACGCTGACCGAGGCGTTGCCCCAGCGGGCGGACATTTCGCCTGGCGTGTGGCAAGGCGTCGCGCCCAACCTCTGGCAGTTCTACGCCGAACAATTGGCGGCGCACCCACAGTGGCGCATCGAGAAGGATGCGCGGCTGGTGGCGCAGGCGCGCCAGGTGCTGCTCGGGCAGTTGGGCCAGCGCAATGCCCAGGCCAGTCTGTATCAGAAAGTCCTCGACGACAGCGCCAATCAGTACCCGGCCTTGAGCCTGCAACAGATGGTCGCCGGCACGGATGCAAACGCGTTGTTTGCCACGCCCCACACGGTGCCCGGCGTGTTTACCCGCCAGGCCTGGGAGGGGCAGGTGCGCCAGGCCATCGACGCCATCGCCGAAGCGCGCCGCGAGGAAATCGACTGGGTGCTCAGCGACCAGCCCGGGCAAATCGCCGCCGAGCTGAGCCCGGAGCAACTGCGCCAGCAACTCACTGACCGCTACTTTGAAGACTACGCCGACGCCTGGCTGGACTTTCTCAACAGCCTGCACGGGCAACCGGTGGGCAGCCTGGGCGAGGTGATCGATCAGCTGACGCTGATGAGTGATGTGCGCCAGTCGCCGTTGATTGCGCTGATGAACACGCTGAGCTGGCAAGGACAGGCCGGCCGTCGGGGACAGGCGCTGGGCGATACTTTGGTGAAGTCCGCGCAGAAGCTGATGGGTCAGGACGCGGCCATTGATTTGCCTGAATCCACCGGCCCGCTGGAGAACAGTTTCGGACCCTTGCTCGCGCTGCTGGACAAGGACGGCGACAGCGAGCGCCTGAGCCTGCAAGCCTTGCTCAACCGGGTGACCCGGGTGCGCCTGAAGCTGCAACAGATCAGCAACGCCGCCAACCCGCAGGCGATGACCCAGGCGCTGGCGCAGACGGTGTTTCAGGGGCAGCAGATCGACCTCACCGACACTCAGGCCTACGCCAGCCTGGTGGCAGCGAGCCTGGGCGCGGAGTGGGACAACGTCGGCCAGACCTTGTTCGTGCAGCCGCTGGAACAGGCCTGGCAACGGGTCCTGCAACCGGCAGCCGCCGGGCTCAACAGCCAGTGGCAACGGGCGATCGTCAACGACTGGCAGCAGTCATTCGCCGGTCGTTATCCCTTTGCCAACACCGCCAACGACGCGTCGCTGCCGATGCTCGGGCAGATGATCCGCGCTGATTCCGGGCGCATCGAGCAGTTTTTGCAGCAACAACTCGGTGGCGTGCTGCGCAAGGAAGGCAGTCGCTGGGTGGCCGACTCCCGGCACAGCCAGGGCTTGCGTTTCAACCCGCAGTTTCTCACGGCGATCAACCAGCTCAGCCACCTCGCGGACGTGCTCTATACCGAGGGCGGCATGGGCATGAGTTTCGAGCTGCGCGGCAAACCGGTGCGCGACGTGGTGCAGACGATGTTCATCCTCAACGGCGAGAAACATCACTATTTCAACCAGAAGGAGAGCTGGCAGCGTTTCGGCTGGCCGGGCTTCACCAGCCACCCGGGCACGCGCCTGCTGTGGACCAGTGTGCGGGCGAGCGAGCGATTGTTCGCCGACAACGAGGGCACCTGGGGCCTGATCCGCCTGCTGGAAAAGGCCCGGGTCACACCACTGAACGACAGCGCCAGCCATTACCGCCTGCAACTGCGTGCACCGGACGGCCTGGACCTGACCTGGGACCTGCGCACCGAGTTGGGCGCCGGGCCGTTGGCCCTGCTCAAGCTGCGCGACTTCAAGTTGCCCAGGCAGATTTTCCTGGTGGAAAACGAGGCGGCCATGGCGCGCAACGGGAGCATCGAATGAGCCTGAGTACCCTGATCGCCCGTTGTTTCGGCGAGGGCGATATCCTGCCCGGCAGCCCGGTGCTGGCCGAACCCTGGCAGGCCTGGTTGCAACCCATCAGCGATGCTTCTCTGGTGGGTGAGGACCCCGGCTACGACGACGATTTCCAGCAGATGCGCGAAGAGGTCGACAAACTCTCTGGCGCCGACACCGACCGGGTGATCCAACTGGCACAAACCCTGCTGACCAAGCGCTGCAAGGACCTGCGCGTCGCCACGTATTACCTCTGGGCACGCTTGCACAAAGAGGGCGAGGCGGGCCTGGCCGAAGGCTTGAGTTTGCTGGCGGCTTTGATCGAGCGCTTCGGCGCCGACGTGCTGCCGACGCGGGGCAACAGTCGCAAGCAGGCGCTGGAGTGGCTGGCGGGCAGTAAAGTGCTGGGTTGCCTGTCATTGTTCCCTGAAGTGGTGAAGCAGGAGTCGGAACGTACAGTGGCCGCACTGACGTGGCTTGCCCGCGCATTGCAGGCGTGGCCCGAGGCGCAGCGCCCGGAGCTGGGCGGGTTGTACGGCGCGCTGGCCAACCGGCTGGCGCAGTCGGGCGGGGTGGATGCGCTGGTGCCGCAAAACAGCGCCAACCACTCGGGCAGCGCGCAAGCCCCCGCCGCCGGGCTGGCGATCAAGTCCGGGCGTGACCTGCTGGACAGCGCGCGTGTGCTCGCCGCTTACTTGCGTGAGCAGCCCGAGGGCTGGCTGGCGGCGCATCGGCTGATGAAAAGCTTGCGTTGGGACACCGTGCATCAGGCGCCGCCCCACGACGCCAGCGCGATGACTCGCCTGGCACCGCCACGCAGCGAATACCGCGCGCAACTCAAGCGCCTGTACCTGCAACAGAGCTGGAGCGAGCTGCTCGATCAGGTCGAGCGGATGTTTGCCGAGGGGGTCAATCACTTCTGGCTGGACCTGCAATGGTACGCCTGCCAGGCGCTGAGCAAGCTGGCGGCGCCCCACGACGCCTGGGTCGATATCGTCAAGCGCGACCTGGGCATGTTCATCGAACGCCTGCCGGGCGTCGAAGGCCTGTGCTGGAACGACGGTTCAGCCTTTGCCGATGACACCACCCGCGCCTGGATCGCCCAGCACGTCAGCGGCAATCAATCACCGCAATGCCTGCCAGCCCCCGTCGCCGCTGTAGCCGAGGGTGACAGCGAGGTCCTGGCGCTGGAGGGCGAAGCCCTGGCCCAGGCCGACAGCGCAGGCGTCGAGCAGGCGTTGGCCTGGTTGGCGGCGCGCCCCGATATCCACTCCGGGCGGCAACGCTGGTTGCTGCATCTGCTGATGGCGCGGGTCGCCGAGCAGTGCGCAAAGCAGGAACTGGCCCTGCACCTGCTGGGGGAACTGGATGCAGTCGGCGAGCGCCAGGCACTGGCCGATTGGGAGCCGCTGTTGTGTTTCGAGGTCAAGGCCCGCTTGCTCAAACTGCTGCGCCTCAAGGCCCAGCGCAACGACTCGGACAAGCTCGCCCTGGGCCGGCGCATGGAGCCGTTGTTGGCGGCACTGGTGGCCATCGACCCGGTGCGCGCCGCGGTCCTCTGCGGCTGAACCTTTAACAGGAATTTTTGAATCATGGACAACCTGACACTGCGTTATTTCGACGCCGAAATGCGCTACCTGCGCGAAGCCGGCCAGGAATTCGCCGAAGCATTTCCCGACCGTGCGGCCTATCTCAATCTGGACAAGCCGGGTGCCCGCGATCCCTATGTCGAGCGATTGTTCGAAGGTTTCGCGTTCCTCATGGGGCGCCTGCGCGAAAAGCTCGACGATGATCTGCCGGAGCTCACCGAAGGGCTGGTCAGCCTGTTGTGGCCGCATTACCTGCGCACCATCCCCTCGCTGTCGATTGTCGAACTGAGCCCTGATGTTGCGCAGATGAAGCGCAGCGAGACGATCGCCAGGGGGCTGGAGGTGTTGTCGCAGCCCATTGGCCCGCAACGCACGCGCTGCCTTTACACCACCACCCAGGACCTGACGTTGCAGCCACTGGCCCTGGAGTCGGTGCGACTGGATCACGAGCCCGACGGACGCTCATTGCTGGTCCTGGGTTTTGCCTGTGGGGCCATGAGCGACTGGAGCCAGGTGGACCTCGGCCAACTGCCGTTGTACCTCAATGGCGATGCGCCGTTGGCCTGCGCGCTGCACCAGGCGCTGACGCTCAATACCCAGGCCTTGTACGTGCGGTTTTCCGGCGAGACGGAGCGCCAACCCCTGCGCGGCCATTTCGCGCCCAAGGGGTTCAGCGACGAGGATCGGTTGTGGCCCAAGGGCGACAGCGCCTTCAGCGGCTACCAACTGTTGCTGGAGTACTTCACCTTTCGCGAAAAATTCATGTTCGTCACCCTCCATGGGCTGGAGCACCTGGACATTGCACCGGGCACGCCTGGGTTCGAATTGCAGGTGGTACTGCGCGAGTCGTGGCCGCAGGCATTCAACCTGAGTGCCGAGCACATTCGTCTGCACGCGGTGCCGGTGATCAACCTGTTCACCCTCGAATCCGACCCGATGGCGCTGCGTGCCTTGCAAACGGACTACCTGCTGCGGCCGATGCGCTTGCAGGACGGGCATACCGAAATCTATTCGGTGGATGAGGTCACGGCGTCGACCCATGGCGAGCGCCAGGACTATGTGCCGTTCAGCAGTTTCCGCCACAAGGGCGGCATGCTGCGCGATGAAGCGCCGGAGCGCTACTTCCACACGCGTCTCAAGCGCGGCGCCAATGGCCTGCACGACACGTGGCTGATCCTGGGTGGCGATGGCTTCGACCTGGATCGCCTGGACGCCGGCAAAAGCCTTTCGCTGCGCTTGACCGGCACCCACGGCCAGCTGCCGCGCAAAGCCTTGCAAAGCACGCTGCTCGATACGCTGGGGCAAGCGGACAGCGGTTTGCGGGTGCGCAACCTGTGCGCGCCGACCTTGCCGTGCTACCCGCCGAACCGCGACCGTTTCCACTGGCGCGTGCTCAGTCACCTGGGTTCGAACTTCCTGCCGATGCTCGACAACGCCGAAGTGCTGCGCGGCACGCTGGCGCTGTACGACTGGACCGACAGCGAACTGAACCGGCGGCGCCTGGCGGCCATCGTCGATGTCCGGCATCACCTGGTGCAACGCTTCGAACGAGGCTTCCTGCTGCGGGGCGTCGACATCGAAGTCACGCTCCAGGCCGACGGATTTTGTGGCGAGGGTGACATCAGCCTGTTTGGCGAAATGCTCAATCGCTTCTTCGCCTTGTACGCCGACATTCACTTGTTCAACCAGCTCACGCTGATTCTTCAACCTACTGGAAAGTGCCTGCGATGGACCGAGAACCACAGTCAGCGTATTCCCGGCTGAATGCCAGCGGCTTGCTCCAGGCATTGGAGGGGCAGGTGGCCGAGGCCAGCGTGTATCGCTTCTGCCAGTTGCTGGAGCAGGCACTGCCCGGCCACCCGCCGTTGGGCAGCACCACGCACCCGGCGGACGACCCGGTGCGCTTTCGCCCCGACCCCGGCATGGGTTTCCCTGCCGGCGAGTTGAAGGCGATCGAGATCGACACCGCGCCATCGCCGCGCCCGGCGACGGTGCGCACGCGCCTGCTGGGCTTGTACGGCGTGGATTCGCCATTGCCCACGGCCTTTGTCGACGACATTGCCCTGCGTCGCGAGGGCCATGAAGCGCTGGAGGCGTTTCTCGACATCTTCAATCACCGGATCTTTACCCAGTTCTACCGGATCTGGCGCAAGTATTCCTACCCCGCCAGCTTTGAAGCGGGGGGCGTTGACGCCACTTCGCAATGCCTGCTGGGACTGATCGGGCTGGGTATTCCCGGTACCGCGCAACGGATCGCCACGCCGGTTTCGCGCTTTTTGGCGCTGCTCGGCGTCATGCGCCTGCCCACCCGCAACGCCGAGGGCATCGGTGCACTGGTGAGCCTGCTGGCCCCCAGGACGCAGGTGAAGGTCACGGCGCACTGGCCGCAGCAAGTGACCCTGGCGCAGCCGGCCAGCCTGGATTCGCGGCACCCGGTGAACCTTTCGCGCGGCACGCCCCTGGGCGCTGTGGGCTATGACGTCAACAGCCAGATGCGCCTGCAACTCTTCACCGAGGACCCGCACGAAGCCCAAGGCTGGCTGCCGCAAGGCCAGTTGAACGAAGACTTTCGTGTGTTGCTGCGTGTTTACCTCGGGTGGCGCTGCACCGTCTGCCTGCAACTGACCTTACCCGTGAGCAGCCTGCCATTGCCGATACTCGGTGGGCCTCCCGTCTTGCTGGGCATGACCGGCTTGCTCGGATTGAGCACTGGCCGTCAGCCAGCCGCGCTGCCTAGCAGCGTGACCATCAACCTGGGCCGCTATCAGGGCCTGTACAACAACCCCGACCACAAGGACGTCCACCATGTCACGTACCGTCACTGAAACCCTGATGCTCACCGTGCTCACAGCACTGCTGGCGGGTTGTGGGCTGACGCAATCGGCCAGCGACGCCACCGCCGCCACGGCGCGGTCAATCTTCTACAAGCAGGTGAAAACCCTGCACCTGGACATCAGTGCCAGGACCGCCATGAACAATGACACGCTGGACATGAACGACCTGGCCGTGCCGACGCTGGTGCGGGTGTACCAGTTACGTGACAGCAAGGCCGTGGAAAAGGCCAGTTATGAAAGCCTGCTGGGCGATGACGACAATCTGTTGCGCAGCGATCTGCTCGATACCCGTGCGCTGGTGATCAAGCCGGGGGAGGGCGCGCAACTGAGCGTGCCGATGGATCCGCAAGCCCGGTTCGTTTCAGTGGTGGCGCTGGTGCGCGAACCGGACATCGCCCTCAATACCTGGCGCCTGATGCTCACCCGCGATGAACTGGACCCGGACCGCGCACAAGTCGTCGAACTGGGTGATAACCGCTTGACCTTGCGAGCACTGGCCAGGGAGTAGTCCATGAACGATTTGTCTCCATCGTTGTACGAAACGCTTTTGCAAAATTTCAGCGGCGAGCTGGACCTGTATCGGATCAACGAGGCCGATCAGCACACGATGTCGGTACTCGATAACCTGCAGCGCATCCTCAATAGCCGCGCCGGTTCCCTGGCGCACTTGCCCGATTACGGCCTTGCAGACATGAGTGTGATTCTCCAGGGGTTGCCCGCATCGACTCACGGCCTGATGCGGGGGATGAAACAAACGCTGCTCAAGTTCGAGCCCCGCCTGGTGGCGCTCGACGTCGAACTGTCGCCTCAGGTCCAGCCGGGGCATCTGGAGTTCACCCTGGCCGCTCAAATGGCTGGCGGGCAGTGGCTGAGCTTTGGCGCGAGCCTGACGGCTGACGGCAAGGCAGTGGTCAGGCACCTGAAACGGCAGCAGTGGCTGAAATGAAGACTCAACGCAACGAAGGGAAAACCGGATGACGGTACTGTTTGAAATGGACGTCAGAGTGGGCGGCGATCCACGGCGGTTCGTCGAATTTGCGGCGCTGTGTGATGAGTTGGCGAAGTTGAACCACGCGGCCTGTCCCGACATGGATTGGGCCGCCGTAGAGCAGTTGTGCCTGACGTTGTTTCGCTTGAACGGTGCAGACCTGCAATCGGTGGCGGCATTGACCCTGGCCCGTGGCCACCGTTATGGCCTGGAAGGTATTGCGCAAGGTTTGGCGCTGCTGGAGGGAGTGAGCCGTGCCGGGGTAGGCCTGTGGCCAGCGCAGCCGTCGGCGCGGCAGGAGGTCCTGGGCTGGCTGTTCAGCCAATTGCAGTTGTGCCTGCGCGCTCAGCCGGTGAACGTCCGCCTGTTACCCGCCCTCGGACAGTTGGATGACCAGTTGCTACGGTTGCAATGGCAGTTGCAAGAACAGGGTCTCTCGGATTCCGGTGCCTTGCAGCGATTGCGTCAACAGATCGAGCAACTGAGGCAGCGAGTGCGTTCGTCGGATGTGCAATGGCCCACCGTTCAGCGCCGTGAGCCCATGCCCCCCATGCTGATGCCCGTGATGTTGTTGCCATTCAACAAGCAGCCCGAGGCCAACCCGGCCAAAAAACCGCGCAAAGCCTTGTGGCTGGGCGTCGCGGTGGTCGTGCTCGTCGTGGGTGGGATCGGCTGGTGGGGAGCAAGCAGCGAGTCGGGTCAGCGCCTTGCCAGCGTTTTGCGCAAGCCCCAGCCGTTGCCCCAGGCGGTGCGCCTGGAAAGCCTGGCACTGTTCGAGGCCGGCAGTGCCGAACTCAAGCCTGACGGCAATAAAGTCCTGATCAATGCCTTGAACGACATCACGGCGCGGTCGGGGTGGTTGATCGTGATCGACGGGCATTCGGACAATCGCGGGAGCGCTGAACACAAACTCCTGCTGTCCCATGCCCGCGCGTGGGCCGTACGTGGCTGGTTGCAGCGCATGGGCGACATTCCCGATAGTTGCTTCGTCGTGCAGGGCCTGGCCGACAAGCAACCGCTGGTCAGCAATGACAGCGCTGCCGGGCGTGCGACCAATCGGCGCGTCGACGTCAGCCTGGTGCCCCAGGCAGGGGCGGGATGCGGAAGCCTGAAATAAACAAACCCCGCAGGAGACGGATCTCCCCGGGGTTCAGGTTAAACAAAGCGGTGACTCAGTAGCGCTGATACTTCGAACCGAACTCAGGGCGGTTTTCCGCGACGTAGAGCTTGGTGGCCTGGGTGTCTTTCGAATCGACCTTCACGGTGTTCACATTCAGCGTGGCGGGTTGGCTGACTTCAGCCGCTGCAATCATTTGTTTCTTGTGGGGTGCGGCCATGGCCGAAGTGGCGCCGAAAACCGAAAGTGCAAGACCGAGTGCGATGATGTTTTTCATGATGTTGCTCCAGAAGAGTGGGGAGAAGATGGGTCCACTTTATGGCGCAGGTTTCAAAATGAAAAAGCATGCCAGGGCATAGTCTTTATCGAGGGCATTGATGCAGATTTCCTGCTCGCCACTCCCCCCTGTAGGAGCGAGCTTGCTCGCGATGGACGTAAGAACACCACTGGGTATCAGTTTTCCCGCGTCATCGTTAACGTCCATCGCGAATAAATTCGCTCCTACAGGGCTCGATGGATAGCGCGTTCATCACTCGTTCAACATCTCCACCGGATACGAAAACACATAACCCTCATTACGCACCGTCTTGATGTAGGTCGATTCGCGCGAGTCGTCCACCAGGCGCTGGCGCAGGCGGCTGACCAGCAGGTCGATGGAGCGGTCGAACAGGTCGGCGTCGCGGCCCTGGGTGAGGTTGAGCAACTGGTCGCGACTGAGCACCCGTTGCGGGTGGTCGAGGAATACGCGCAGCAGGCGATACTCGGCGCCGCTCAAGGCAACCATGGTGTCGTCTTCGTCCAGCAGGTGGCGGGCGGTGGTGTCCAGGCGCCAGCGGCCGAAACCCAGTAGTCGGCCGCTTTCGGTGATCAGCAGATTGGGCGGCAGCATGCGGGTACGGCGCAGCACCGCGTTGATCCGCGCCAGCAGTTCGCGGGCGGCGAAGGGTTTGGTCAGGTAGTCGTCGGCGCCCATTTCCAGGCCGAGGATCCGGTCGGTTTCATCGTTGCGGGCGGTGAGCATCAGGATCGGCGTCGCCTTGTGCTTGCCCGAGCGTAATTCTCGGCACAGCACCAGGCCATCGTCGCCCGGCAGCATGATGTCGAGCACGATCAGGTCGACCTGGTTGGCTTCCAGGAAACTGCGCATCTGCCGTCCATCGGCCACCACTGTGGTGCGCAGGCCGTTCTTCTTCAGGTAATTACCGACCAGCTCGCGGATTTCGCGATCATCGTCGACGATCAGGATGTGGTTTATGTGGTCCATCAAGCGATCCCTGGTTGTTCGTTGTTCGCAAGCCTGTAGGAGCGAGCATGCTCGCGATGGACTGATTTACACCGCTGGGTATCAGTATTCCAGCGTTATCGTTGACGACCATCGCGAGCATGCTCGCTCCTACAGGGAGTGCGTACGCCTGTTGTTGATCAAGCCACCACCCGATAACACGGCACATACGCCGCGCCGCCCGGCAACTTCATCCGGTGCTGGGCCACGAACGCCTTGAGCAGTTGATCCAGCGGTTGCATGATCGCCGCGTCGCCACGGATCTGGTACGGCCCGTGTTCCTCGATCAGGCGGATGCCGTTGTCCTTGACGTTGCCGGCGACGATGCCGGAGAACGCGCGGCGCAGGTTGGCGGCCAGTTCATGGGGTGGCAGGCTGAGGCTGAGATTGAGGTTGGCCATGTTTTCATGGGTCGGATCGAACGGGCGCTGGAAGCCCTCGTCGATCTTCAACAACCAGTTGAAGTGAAACGCATCATTGCGCTCGCGACGGAACTGCTTCACCGCCTTGAGCCCAGCCGTCATCTGCCGCGCCACTTCGGCCGGGTCGTCGATGATGATCTCGTAGTGTTTTTTAGCTTCCTCGCCCAGGGTCGCGCCGACGAATGCGTCCAGTTGCTCCAGGTACGGGGCGGCATGCTTGGGCCCGGTGAGGATGACCGGGAAGGGCAGGCCTTCGTTGTCCGGGTGCATCAGGATGCCCAGCAGGTACAGGAACTCTTCGGCGGTGCCTGCGCCACCCGGGAAGATGATGATGCCGTGGCCGACACGCACAAAGGCTTCGAGGCGCTTTTCGATGTCCGGCAGGATCACCAGCTCGTTGACGATCGGGTTCGGTGCCTCGGCGGCGATGATCCCGGGTTCGGTCAGGCCAAGGTAGCGACCGCCGTGGATGCGCTGCTTGGCGTGGGCGATGGTCGCGCCTTTCATCGGGCCTTTCATCACGCCCGGGCCGCAGCCGGTACAGATGTCGAGGCTGCGCAGGCCCAGTTCGTGGCCGACCTTCTTGGTGTATTTGTACTCTTCGGTGTTGATCGAGTGACCACCCCAGCACACCACGATTTTCGGCTCGACGCCGGGACGCAGGGTGCGGGCGTTGCGCAACAGATGGAACACGTAGTCGCTGATGCCCTGGGACGTGCTGAGGTCGATGCGCTGGGCATCCAGCTCGTTTTCGGTGTAGACGATGTCACGCAGGGCGCTGAACAGCATTTCCCGGGTGCTGGCGATCATTTCGCCATCAACGAAGGCATCGGCCGGGGCATTCAGCAGCTCCAGACGCACGCCGCGATCCTGCTGGTGAATGCGGATTTCGAAGTCCTTGTAGGCTTCGAGGATGGTCTTGGCGTTATCGACGTGGGCGCCGGTATTGAGGATGGCCAGGGCGCATTGGCGGAAGAGGGCGTAGGTGCTGCCGGAACCGGCTTCGCTCAGTTGATGCACTTCACGCTGGGAAAGGGTTTCAAGGCTGCCTTTCGGGCTGACCGAGGCATTGATTACTTGTCGTTGGGCCATGCAAAGATCCTTAAAACGATGTCACGCATCGGCGACGCCTGACATCCGAATAGTCTGTACTCACAAAAGAAGATGGCACGAACTGCGTTGTATCGCCACGTTGACCTTGGACGATGAAAAGATGAAAAGGAGCCCCAGCATAGCTAAATCCGTCGCAGAGGCGATAATGCCCCGCAGACTTTTTGCCCATGGCCTCGAGGAAACCCGTCCTGATGTTCCAGATCCAGCCGCAAGACCCTGAAACCTATCGCCGTCACACGCGCCGCAGCACGATTTTCATCGCCCTGATTTTCATTGCCCTGGCGATGGTGCTGTCGACGGCGGCGGTGACGATCTTCGGCACACCTGGCGGCGACAATTTTCGTTTCAATGTCGGCGGGGTATTCGTCGCGGTGCTGTTGATGGCGGCGCTGATGCGCGGCACATTCTGGAGCCAGGCCTGGATGGCACCCGCCGTCTATGGCTGGCAGCTCAAGCGCAGCCTGATGAGTGTCACCAACGTCATGCATCATGTGACGGCGGCGGTGGCCAAGGACGATCCGAGCGCGATGAAGCTGCTGCGCTTCTATCATCTGGGGTTGAACCAGATGCATCAGCTTGACGGCAACTCCAGTGATCACAGCCAACTGATTCGCGAAATGGACCGGCACAAGGAACGAATGGAAGCACTGGGCCTCGAAACTCAGCAGACACAACTGAACCCAGCGTGGCTCGAGGCCGTAAAACACAACGCAGCGTAAGCGTTTTTGGCAATAACAGGATCAATTGCCATTTATCGAGATGAAAGGGAGCCTCATGGGACAGCCGTCCGTCGAACAAGGAACTGAAGACTACGCCGACGATAGTTCGCCGACCGCTTCGCCCGCCGTGGTCAGGCTCAAGGTGCGGTCCGTGGTGATCCTGCTGGTGGCGGTTTGCCTGTCCATGAGCGCCATCGCGATCTGGGAGGCCTGGAACTCGCGCCAGTACCACCTGCGCGACAAGGAAGTGGCAATGTCCAACCTGTCGCAGACCCTGGCCTCCCAGGCGCAGGCCACGATCAAACAGGCCGACACGTTGCTGTTCACCTTGGTGGAACGCCTGGAATACGAGCGCCTGGAACCGTCGCAATTGGCACACCTGCAGCGCCTGCTCAGCGCCCAGCGCAGCGAACTGCCGCAGTTGCACGGGCTTTTCGTCTATGACGAAAACGGTGGATGGGTCGCCAACTCCAATGGCGCCGTGATGCCGGATGCCAACAACGCCGACCGTGAATACTTCATTTTCCATCGCGATCACCCCGACCGCGGGCCGCACATAGGACCATCGATCAAAAGCCGCTCCAGCGGCGACTGGATCATGACTGTCTCGCGGCGCATCAATCACGCCGATGGCAGTTTCGCCGGCGTGGCCCTGGCCACCATTTATCTGAATCACTTCCTGTCGCTGTACGAGAGCATCGACATGGGACGCAATGGGGTAATCAACCTGATTGCCGCCGATGCCAACATTGTCGTGCGTCGGCCATTCAAGGAGTCTGACGTCGGCACCAACATTGCCAACGGACCGCTGTTCAAACAGTTGCTGCCCACTGGCGATGCGGGCACCGCCATGGTCCAGTCGATGGTCGATGGCGTTGAGAGGGTGGTGGGGTTTCGTCGGGTGCCCGGCTATCCACTGGTGGTATTTACCGCCGTCGACAAGGCGGAGGTCCTGGCAGCGTGGCGCGAGGCGTCCTTGCTAAGTGCGGGCATCGTCGCCTTGTGCCTGGGGTTTCTGGGCGTTTTGGGCTATCGACTGATCGGCCTGATGAAGCGCCAGAATCGCGTACAGAGTGACTTGCTGGATGCACGCGACAAACTGCTGGAGGTCAACCGTGGCCTCAAGGTGCTGGCCATGGAGGATGCACTGACGGGGCTGTCCAACCGGCGTCAGTTCGATTTGTTCATCCACTCGGAACTGGGCCGTGCCCGGCGTACTGAATCCGGCTTTGCAGTGTTGATGATCGATGTCGATCATTTCAAAGCGTTCAACGAGCTGTACGGTCACGTCGCCGGGGACGAGTGCCTGCGCAGCATCAGTTCGATCATCACCCGGCACATCCAGGCTTCATGGGATCTGGCTGCGCGTTACGGCGGGGAAGAGTTCGCGGTGATCCTGCCCGGCACCGACTATGTCGGGGCGTTTCTGCTGGGGGAGAAAATTCGTCAGGCGGTGTTGCAGGCCGGCATCCCTCACAACGGCGCTCCCGAAGGCGTGGTGACGATCAGCCTCGGGGTGGCGGCCTTCGATCCTGCCTCCGGGGACCAGCCGGACGACTTGATCGATGCCGCGGACAAAGCGCTCTACGTGGCCAAGGCGAGCGGACGCAACATGAGTGTGATTGCCAACTAGCACGTTGGCTATCCGCTGGTTTTCGCCGTATCGAAATCAGCGAACTCGGCGCGCATCCTCCCCTGATGCTTGGCCTTGTACAGCAATTTGTCGACCTGCTCGACGAAGGACAGCGCGGTGGCCTGCAACGGCGCTGAAGTGGTGCCCACACCGAGGCTCAGGCTCAGCAGTGACGATACCGCCGAATGCTCATGGGCAATCTGTTGCTGGCGAATCAGGTGCAGGCATTTGTTGGCCACCCGTTTCGCGGATTCGGCATCGGTTTCCGGCAGCAGCCAGATGAACTCTTCGCCGCCGATGCGCGCGATGAAGTCCCGGGGTCGGTTGGCGGCTTGAGACAGGGTCTTGGCCACCTGGCGAAGGCATTCGTCGCCCTTGATGTGCCCGTAATGGTCGTTGTACTGCTTGAAGTAGTCGATATCCAGGATGATCAGCGACAACGGCAGCCCGGTGCGCTGGGCGTTGGCCCATTCGCGCTCCAGCACGGTGTCGAACATCCGGCGGTTGGCGATGCCGGTCAGGCCGTCCTGGAAGGAGTATTCCTCCAGTTGTTTTTGCAGGCGGATCAGGTGCTCTTCGGTTTTCTTGCGCTCGCTGATGTCGAACATGAAGCCCACCAGCGCCTCCACTTCGCCGTCCTTGCGCACCACGTGCACCACGTCGCGAATCCACACGTAATCGCCGGTGCTGGTCAGCGCGCGGTAATCGGCCTCATGGTCGACGCCGGCGCGTGATTGCGAGACGCAGAATTCCACCACATAGGTGCGATCGTCCGGGTGCATGCGCTCGACCCAGTCATCCACCGACACCCAGCTATCCTGTTGCCAGCCCAGCAGCGTTTCGATCTGCGGGCCGATGTAGCTGAAGGTCATGGTCTTCCAGTCGATGCGCCACGGAATGGCTTTGGTCGACTCAAGCAGTGTTTTGTAGACGTCGCTGTCGATTGCACTCATGACGAACTCCACGGAAAGGGCGGCGTCATGTTGCCACTATGCGAGTGAATCAAGCCAGTAGCCGATGAACGGAACAGATGCGCAAGATTGTTCAAGCCATTGGCGACGGCAACTGTCACAGTCTGGTGTCTTTCCCCGGTTGTAGAGCGTTATGTCCAATTCACACCTGCCGCGCGCTGCCTTCCTTCGCGGCGCCGTGGCGATCATGCCGCTGTCCCTGGCCACCGCACCCTGGGGGCTGCTGGCTGGCTCCATGGCCATCGAAGCCAATCTCACCCCTCTGCAAGGCCAGGGCTTGTCGAGCATCGTGTTTGCCGGCGCGGCGCAACTGGTGGCCATCGGCATGCTCAAGGGCGGGGCCGGGGTGTTTTCCATTTTGTTGACCACGCTGTTGCTGACTTCCCAGCATTTGCTCTACGGCATGAGCCTGCGTTCGGTCATTGCCCCGCTGCCGGGGCGCTGGCGCGTGGGGTTGGGTTTTTTGCTCACCGACGAGTTGTTTGCCTTGACCAGCCAACACGACAAACAACAGTTCGACCGCTGGTACGCGCTGGGCGTGGGCCTGACGTTCTATATCGCCTGGAACCTCTTCACGCTGGCCGGAATTGTGCTGGGCAGCAGCATTCCAGGGCTGGAACACCTGGGGCTGGACTTCTCCATCGCCGCCACCTTCATTGCGTTGATTACCCCGGTGGTGCGCAACGTGCCGACGGTGGTTTGCGTGGCGGTGTCGCTGTTCTGCTCGGTGCTGTTCAGCTATTGGCAATGGGGTTCGGCGCTGGTGCTGTCCGGGCTGGCGGGGATGACGGCGGGTTTTGTCTGCAACAAACTCCAGGGGGCACGCACATGATGGTCTGGGCCGTGATTTTCGGGATGGGAATCCTGGTGTTCCTCAACCGCTACGTATTCCTCGAGCCTCGCCTGCCGCTGCGTCTGAGCAGCAATGCCCGCCAGTTTCTCGGCTTTGCCGTGCCCGGCATGCTCACGGCGATCTGCGGGCCGATCGTGTTCATGCCCGACAAACAACTGAACCTGCAATGGGACAATCCCTACCTGCTCAGCTCGGTGGTGGCGGTGGGGCTGGTGCTCTACACGCGCAACACCTTGCTGAGCATGCTGTTGAGCATGGGGTTTTTCTTTTTGCTGCGTTGGTTGCTCTGAATCAGGGCAATCGAAACTGATCTACGCTTAAGTTCGATGACCGATCACTGGGGAGGGAGGTGAACATGGCAACTGAACGCAAAAATCCGGACCTGGAAGACGAGGATGAGCCGTCCGAGGAAGAGCTTGCGCGTGAGCGCAAAAAGAACGTGACATGGAAACATGAAGATCGTAGTCAGCTGTCGGAGCGCGATGAAGAGCGGCCTCTGAAACCATGATGAGTAGCTCTCTCCTGTGGGAGCGGGCAAGCCCGCTCCCACAGGGAGGCCGAGCAGATATCACGCGTCGTCCAGCTGCACCACTTCCGGATGCGCCGCCCGATACCCCAGCATCCTGTCGATCCAGGCATTCAACTCGTTGACCCTCACCCGGTGCCCACCCGGGTAGCGTTTGAGCGTTAAACGCAGGGTTTTGTCGATTTCTGCAACGGCGTGCAGGTTTCGGGTGTTTATGTATTGTTCGATAAAACAGTCAAGTCGGTAGTGTTCGGTCTGGGAACGATAAACGCACTCCAGACCGACGACCTGATCCATTGAAAAGTCGTCGCTCATTCAGTTCTCTGCAAGGCTTGATGGAGAAGGGATTTCCTTATTAGTTGACTCTACGGTCATCTGACGACTGTCAGTGGAAATGGTCGCGCATGCTATCGGTAGTTGCTGGGAATGTATCTACGATCAAAGGATTGTCTGACAAGCGGTTAAACGTTTGCGCGGTGTTGCTCTGCGAGTGTTTCTTCAATGAAACACTCTTCTGAAAACAGCTGTTGGATATCACTTTCTCAGCGGCGAAATTGACAGGTTGACCGCTCGCCCGGACGGGTTAAATCACGTGCGCCCGCTGCAACTCAGTCAACGACAAGGCCTTGAGTTGCGCCAGCAACGGGTCACGACGATCACGGGGATGTGCCAGGGGCACTTCCACCTCCTGGCGAATGCGGCTGGGGCGGTTGTCCATGACCAATACCCGGTCGCTGAGGTACAGCGCTTCATCGACGTCGTGGGTCACCAGCAGCAGTGCAATGGCGTGACGTTCGGCCAGTTGCAGTAACAGATCCTGCAATTTCATCCGGGTGAAGGCATCCACGGCGCTGAACGGCTCATCGAGCAGCAGCACGTCGGGTCGCGAATACAGGCCGCGGGCGATGGCAACCCGTTGCGCCATGCCGCCCGACAGCGCCTTGGGCAACGCCTCGGCGAAACCGCTCAAACCCACCTCGTCGATCAGTTGGCCGACCCAGGCCTTGTCGTAGTTGCCATCGGCACTGAAGCCGATGTTTTGCGCCACGGTCAGCCAAGGCATCAAACGTGGTTCCTGGAACACGAACGCGACTTCGCCTGCGTTGCTGCGCAGTTCACCGTGGAAGTCCTGTTCCAGCCCGGCGACGATTCGCAGCAAGGTGCTTTTGCCGCACCCGCTGGGCCCCAGCAGGCTGACGGTTTCCCGGGGTTGCAGTTGCAGGTGGATGTTTTGCAGCACCGTGGTCGAGGCGAAGGTCTTTCGCTCCACGCGGATGTCCAACAAGTGGTCGGTCATGGCTCAATCCTCTGCACGTTGGCCGTTGAAAGTGTCGCGCCAGGTCAGCAAGCGCTTCTCAAGCCCGGCGAGCAGGCCGTCGCTGAGTTTGCCCAGCAGCGCCAGGACGATGATGGCCGCCAGCACGATGTCCGGGCGTGAGGTTTCGCGACCGTCACTGAGCAGGTAACCCAGGCCGCGGGTCGCGGCGATCAATTCCGCGGCCACCAGGAACATCCACGCCAGGCTCAGGCCGCTGCGCAGTCCGGTGAACAGGCCGGGCAGGGCGGCGGGCAACAGGATGCGCCGCACCAGGCGCAGGTGGCTGAAACCGTACATTTGCCCGACTTCCACCAGTTTGCGATCGATGTTGCGGATTGCCGCGACGCCGTTGAGGTACACCGGGAAAAAGGCGCCGATGGCGATCAGGACGATTTTCGAGGTCTCGTCGATGCCCAGCCACAGCAGCAACAGCGGTACCCAGGCCAGGCTCGGAATCGAGCGCAGGCCGGCGAAGGTTGGCTCCAGCCAGGCTTCGGCTTCACGGCTCAAACCGACCCAGGCGGCAAAGACCAGGGCCAGGCTGGCGCCGATGGCGAAACCGAGCAACACGCGCAGCAGGCTGGCGCTGATGTGCTTCCACAAAGGGCCTTCGGCGAGGTCGCCGAGGGTCAGGGCGATCTCGCTGGGAGCGGGCATCTGGTAGGACGGCAGCCAGCCGATCCGTACGACGAATTCCAGCAGCAGAAGAATCAGGACAGGCACGGCTAAGCCCTTGAGACGCAAACGCCAGGCATTGCTCAAGGGCAACGGCGCGCGCCGGGTTGCCGGTCGTTCGATGGGCAGGGTTTTGCTTTTGCTGGTCATGGGGTTCTCCAGTGACGACGAATCCGCGACGGGCGCGGATTCGGGCTCTCCCGTAGGCGGTTGTTTACTGACGAGCCACGGTGTCCTTGAAGCCAGTGTCGATCAGTTGGTCGATGACCTGGTCGACATTTACCCCGCGACGCACCAGTTCCTCGGACACCAGGATCGGGGCGGCAGCCTTTGAAGCGATGACGTCCCGGGCGGTCAATTGCGGGCTGCCAAGATCCGTGCGCGACAGTTGCAGCTTGGCAACGTCCAGCGGCAGGCCGGATTCGCTGGCGAGCAGCTTCGCCAGTTCATCAGGGTTTTTCACCGCCCATTCACGGGCCTGTTCGTACGCCTTGAGGACGGTCTGGATGGTTTGCGGGTGTTCTTTCGCATAACGCTCAGTGACGCTGATGACGCCGTAGCTATTGAAGTTGGTGTTGCGATACAGCAGGCGCGAACCGGCCTGGACTTCGCTGGCGGCCATATGCGGATCGAGGCCGGCCCAAGCGTCGACGTCACCTTTTTCCAGCGCGGTGCGGCCATCCGGATGCTGCAGGTGCACCAGTTCCACATCGTTCTTGCTCAGGCCAGCCTGCTGCAGGCTGCGCAGGGTGAACAAGTAGGGGTCAGTGCCCTTGGTGGCGGCGATTTTCTTGCCTTTGAGGTCGGCGACGGTCTTGTAGGGTGAGTCCTTGCGTACGACCAGGGCCGTCCATTCGGCGCGGCTGTAGACGTACACCGATTTGATCGGGCTGCCATTGGCGCGGCTGAGCACGGCGGCCAGGCTGGCGGAGGAAGCGAAGTCGACGCCACCGCTGTTGAGGTATTCCAGCGAGCGGTTGCTGCCCTGGCTCAACACCCAGGTGACCTTGGTCTGGGGCAGGGCTTTTTCCAGAAAACCCTGGTGTTTGAGCGCCAGGCTGACCGGCGAGTAATAGGCGTAATCCAGGTGCACTTCGGCAGGCTGTGGCTGCGCCGCCTGTGCCACGGGTTGCAGGCCGAGAAGCAGGGCGCAGGCGCCCAGCAAGGATCTGACAAACGGAAAACGGGCGGTGGAATTCATCGGGTTGGCTCCGGCAAGGCGTTGAGCTTTCTTATTTCCGAAAGCATGTTTTTATGAAGTGTTCCTATCAAAATGGAATATTGCAGGCTCTGTGCCATATCCGCGATGGGCCGGTTTTGAAGGGGCTTGCACCCGCATCCTGGTCTGGGCGCTGTTGATGGGAAAACACTCTGTCGACCCACTGTTGCTGGGTAAACAGTGACGATGGGCGGTCATGAACTTATGCATAAATAGAATTTAAAAAGCTGTTGTTGAGAGCGTTATGGTCTATGCCACTCACTCCCAAGGAACGCTTCGATGAACCTGTCTCGCTTTGTTCGCGGTCTGTTGACCAGCGCATTGTTTGCTACGCCTGTGGCCTACGCCGCCGATTCTGTCGTCCTGCACATCGGCGATCAGAACTACTACAACGTGCGTGCTTCGGTTGAGGCATCGGGGGTGCTCGAAGGCGCGCCTTACACCGTCGACTGGAAACACTTCCAGGCAGCCGCGCCGCTGGCCGAAGCGTTGAACACGGGCGCGCTGGACGTGGGGTTTCTCGGTGATTCGGGTTTCCTGTTTCTCGCCGCCAAGCAGGCACCGGTGAAACTCATCGGCGTATCCCGGCAGAACCCGGACACCATCGCGTTGCTGGTGCCCAAGGATTCACCGGTCAAGACCATTGCCGATCTCAAGGGCAAGAAAGTCGCCTACTGGCCCGGCGCCTGGAGCCAGCAACTGACCTTGCGAGCATTGCAGCAGGCCAACCTGCCGGAAGACTACGTCGACTTCATCAAATTGATGCCAATCGATGCCGCCGCCGCGTTGCCGCAGGGCAGTATCGACGCCTTTCCGGTGTGGGAGCCCTACATCTCCCAGCAGATTCTGTTCTCCGGTGCCCGACCGATTATCACCGCAAAAAACCTCATGCCCGGGCTGAGCGCCATCGCTGCCTCGACGCCGTCCATCGACAGCAAGCGTGAAGCCATCGCCGACTTCCTGGTGCGCGTGAAAAAGGCCCGGGCGTGGGTCGACAGTCACACCGACGAATACGCCGACCTGTGGGCGAAAAAAGCCAATCTCGATCAGAACGTCTCGCGTCACTGGTTGCGCCAGGCGCACATGACCATCGGCCCGGTTGACGCCCAGGCCGCCAAGGACCTGCAAAGTACGGCGGACTTCCTGTTCAGCGTCAAGGCACTGCCTGCGGCGCTGGCAACGGCGCCGATCATCGATGCTTCGTTCGAGCAGGCACTCACCCGGTAACCAATGCCCGCGGCACCGGAACCAAAGCCCGTGTACCCTGATCCAACCCGCGGCCCGCACACCCGTGCGGCCCCACGGTCTGGACGCTCTTCATGAAACAACTGTTGAATCTATTCGGCGCACTCGCCATTGCCGCAGGCCTGGCAGGGTGCATCGCCGCGCCCATCGAGTTGACGCCGCAGACCGAACAACGCCTGCGCCAGCAGGCCCCGATTCGTTTCCTGCTGACGTTCGACGATGGTCCCAGCGCTTCGAGCTTCTGGAACCCGACCATGACCGTGCTCGACAGCCTGGCCAGCAATCCGGTGCAACCGAACCTCAAGGCGGTTTTTTTTGTTCAGACCGGTGCGCCGCGGGCCGGCGATAGCGATATCGGACGTGAGGTCATGCGCCGTGAGCACGCCGAAGGGCAGATCCTTGGTTTCCACACCGCAACTCACTGGCACACCAACCACCGTTCCCTGAGCCCGGAGGAACTGGAGCAGTCGTTGAGCAAGGGCAGTGCCGACATCGCCGCCATCACCGGTACGGCACCGACCCTCGTGCGCCCGCCGTTCTGGAACTACGACAAACGTGTGTTCGCCGCCTATCAACGACACGGCATGCACGTGTTGCTCACCGACTTGAGCGCCAACGACGGCAAAGTCTGGGGGTTCAATGCCAGCCCGCGGCGGCGCGCGAATTTTCTGCGTTCGATGTCCGAACTGCGTGAGCGCATCGCCCTGGGCGAACTGCCGACCGTCGAGGGGGTGATTCCCGTGGTGGTGACCTTCCACGATCTCAACCGCTACAGCGCCCGACATGCCCGCGAATACCTGCAAATCCTCCTGGACAGCGCCCAGGCGAGCGGTGTGAAAGTCGACGGTAAACCGTTTTACGACGACCAGGCGCAGTTGCTGCGTGCGGCCATGGCACGCACGGTTGGCGATAGCTCACAGGCCGTCAAATTGCCGGGGATCTGGAACTGGATCTGGGATGGTGACAGTCATTGAGGGAGGCTGTGCGGCTGTAATTGCTCGATCATCCGCAGGCAATGATTCAGCCCCGGCGACACATCGCCCACGCGCCGACTGAGGATGATCGGTGAGGTCGCGTTGTCTTCCAGCAGCGGGGTGAAGCCGATGTCGTCGCGGTGCAGCAATTGCACCGAGGCCGGCACCAGGGTCACGCCGATGCCCGCGCCCACCAGGCCGATGGCGGTTTGCAGTTCGTTGGTCCATTGCGCGACGTGAATGCTCACGCCCTGGGATTCGAAGAGGGCAATGACATGATCGGCGTAGCTGGGGCGCGGGTTGCCGGGGTAGAGCACGAAAGGTTCTTTGGCCAGGTCCCGCAGGCTGATGGGACCGGCCAGTAGACGGTGCCCGGCGGGCAGGGCAGCCACCAGGCGGTCTTGCCTCAGCACCGTCTGGATGATCGCGGGGTCGTCGATGCGGATGCGGCCGAAACCGATGTCGATGCGCCCGGCCTTCAGGGCCTGCACCTGTTGCAAGGTGGTCATCTCCGACAGCCCCAGCTCCAGCTCCAACGGCTCCCCGCTGCGCAGGCGGCGGATCAGTTCGGGCAGCAAGCCATAAAGGGTAGAGGGGGCGAACCCGATGCCCAGCCAGGTTTTTTCGCCCAGGCCGATCCGCCGCGTGTTATCGCAGACCTTGCCCAGTTGTTCGAGCAGCGCCGTCGAGTGTTCGTGGAAAAACCGCCCGGCGTCGGTCAACTTCAGGGGGCGCCCCCGCTCGAGCAGCAATACCCCCAACTCGTCTTCCAGTTGCTGGATCTGTCGGCTCAAGGGCGGCTGGGCAATGTGCAGCAGCTCAGCGGCGCGGGTGAAATTCAGTGTTTGAGCCAGCACCTGGAAATACCGCAGGTGACGCAGTTCCATGGGACCTCCGTGAAAAGTGTCTGTGGATACCTTAAAGGTATCAAGCAAGACCAATTCTATATTGGCCTCCGGAAAAAAGCCGTACCAGAATCGGTTCCAGAACTTTAAGAACCTGACGGGTATTGAAATGCTTGCTACCGCCATTGAGTCGATCGAGACGATTATTGTCGACCTGCCGACCATCCGCCCGCACAAGCTGGCCATGCACACCATGCAGAACCAGACCCTGGTGATCATCCGCGTACGCTGTGCCGATGGCATCGAAGGCATCGGTGAATCCACCACCATCGGTGGCCTGGCGTATGGCAACGAAAGCCCGGACAGCATCAAGACCAACATCGACACACACTTCGCGCCGCTGCTGCTTGGTCAGGACAGCGCCAATGTGAACGCGGCGATGTTGCGCCTGGAGCGCAGCATCCGGGGCAATACCTTCGCCAAGTCCGGCATCGAAACCGCGCTGCTCGACGCCCAGGGCAAACGCCTGGGCCTGCCGGTCAGCGAGTTGCTCGGTGGTCGTGTGCGCGACGCGCTGCCGGTGGCCTGGACCCTGGCCAGCGGTGACACCGCAAAAGACATCGCCGAAGCCGAGAAAATGCTCGACCTGCGCCGCCATCGCATCTTCAAGCTGAAAATCGGCGCGGGTGAAGTCAATCGCGACCTGGCCCACGTCATTGCTATCAAGAAAGCCCTGGGCGACCGCGCCAGCGTGCGGGTCGACGTCAACCAGGCCTGGGACGAAGCAGTGGCGCTTCGCGCTTGCCGAGTTCTGGGAACTAACGGCATCGATCTGATCGAACAGCCGATATCGCGCAACAACCGTGCGGGCATGGCACGCCTGAATGCCATGAGCCCGGCGCCAATCATGGCTGACGAATCCATTGAGTGCGTGGAAGACGCGTTCAACCTGGCCCGCGAAGGTGCGGCCTCGGTGTTTGCCCTGAAGATCGCCAAGAACGGTGGCCCCCGTGCCGTGCTACGCACCGCCGCCATCGCCGAAGCAGCCGGTATCGCGTTGTACGGCGGCACCATGCTTGAAGGAGGCCTGGGCACCATGGCGTCGGCACATGCCTTTGTCACCCTGAACAAACTGGCGTGGGACACCGAGTTGTTCGGTCCGCTGCTGCTGACCGAAGACATTCTCAGCGAACCGCTGATTTATCGAGATTTCGAGTTGCACGTGCCGAATACACCAGGTTTGGGATTGAACCTGGATGAAGAACGCCTGGCGTTTTTCCGTCGCGACAAAACATCCACTGCCATTCATCCCGTCTGAGGAGAGCATTATGCTGTTCCACGTAAAGATGACCGTGAATTTGCCGGTCGACATGAATCCGGAAGCCGCCGCCAGGCTCAAGGCCGACGAGAAAGCCCTGGCCCAGCGCCTGCAGGAGCAAGGCAAGTGGCGCCACCTGTGGCGCATTGCCGGCCATTACGCCAATTACAGCGTGTTCGATGTCGACAGCGTCCAGGAGCTGCATGATCTACTCATGCAATTGCCGCTGTTCCCATACATGGCCATCGAGATCGATGCGTTGTGCCGCCATCCTTCTTCGATCCGAGACGACGATCGCTGAACCCAGCCTGTTCAGCCTGCTTCGACCATAATTACAAGATGAGGAACCCACCAAATGAACGTCAAGATTTCCCAGACTGCCCACGCCCAGAAATTTCTCGAAGACGCCAGCGGCCTGCTCAATGACGCCGGCAATCCACGGGTCAAAGCGTTGATCCACCGCATCCTGCGCGATTCGGTGAACATCATCGAAGACCTGGCGGTGACCCCGGAAGAATTCTGGAAAGCCGTCAACTACCTCAACGTGCTGGGCGCGCGCCAGGAAGCCGGGCTGGTAGTAGCCGGGCTCGGCCTGGAACACTACCTTGACATGCTGATGGACGCCGAAGACGAGCAGGCCGGTAAAGCCGGCGGCACCCCTCGCACCATCGAAGGCCCGCTGTACGTGGCCGGTGCACCGTTGTCCCAGGGTGAAGCGCGCCTGGATGATGGCGTCGATCCGGGCGTGACCCTGTTCATGCAGGGTCGGGTGTTCAACACCGCTGGCGAACCGCTGGCCGGCGCCGTGGTGGATGTGTGGCACGCCAACACTGGCGGCACTTATTCGTACTTCGATACCACGCAATCGGAATTCAACCTGCGTCGCCGCATCGTCACCGATGCTGAAGGCCGTTATCGTTTTCGCAGCATCGTGCCGTCGGGCTACGGTTGCCCGCCGGACGGTCCGACCCAGCAACTGCTCGATCAACTGGGCCGTCATGGCCAGCGCCCGGCGCATATTCACTTCTTCATCTCGGCGCCGGATCATCGCCACCTGACCACCCAGATCAACCTCGACGGCGACCAATACCTGCACGATGATTTCGCCTACGCCACCCGCGACGAGCTGATCGCCAAAATCACCTTCAGCGAAGACCAGGCCCGAGCAGCGGCCCACGGTGTGAGCGGGCGGTTTGCCGAGATCGATTTCGATTTCACCCTGCAGGGTTCGGCGCAGCCGCAAGAGCAGCAGCGGCATGAGCGGGTGCGTGCCCTCGAAGATTGATGGCCCTCACCCCTGTAGGAGCGAGCATGCTCGCGATGGACGCAAAGACTCCGCGGGGCATCAGGTGCCCCGCGTTATCGTTGACGACCATCGCGAGCATGCTCGCTCCTACAGGTATATGATTTAACGCATAACAACCCGAGTACCCGATGATGCAAGCGCCACTACTCAGTCAGCGCAGCGCCGTGTTCGATCATGCCGACCCGTATGCGGTGTCCGGCTACGTCAACCAGCATGTCGGTAATCATTGCATCCTGATGCCGCGTACCGGGCAGCCGTTGGCCAGTCTCAATCACCGCAAGTTCGCAAGCCTCGACCTGTGCCGCATCAGTTACGGCGCCAGTGTGCGAGTCACCTCTGGTGCCCTGGAGAGCATCTATCACCTGCAAGTGCTGCTGCGGGGCAATTGCCTGTGGCGTGGGTACGGTCAGGAGCATTACTTCGCCCCCGGCGAGCTGCTGTTGATCAACCCCGATGACCCGGTGGACCTGACGTACTCCGCCGACTGCGAAAAATTTATCCTCAAGGTCCCGACCCCGCTGCTCGAATCAGTGTGCGACGAGCAGCGCTGGCGTTATCCGGGGCGGGGCGTGCGGTTTCTCGAGAACCGCTACCAGCTCGACGAACTGGAAGGATTTGTCGGTCTGCTGGCAATGATCTGTCAGGAAGCCGAAGCCAGTACGCCGATGCCCAAAGTTCAGGAGCACTACGCGCAGATCATTGTCAGCAAGATGCTCACCCTGATGCAGACCAATGTCAGTCGCCTGGACATCGGTTCACAGACGGCCACCTTCGACGCCATCGCAGACTACATCGCCAGCCATCTCAAGCATGACCTCGACAGTGAAGACCTGGCCCGCCAGGCGCACATGAGCGTGCGTTCGCTGTATGGGCTGTTCGAGCGCAATGCCGCCACCACGCCCAAAAACTACATCCGCCGCAAACGTCTCGAGCGCATCCATGCCTGCCTGAGCGACCCGACCTGCCACGTGCGCAGCGTCACCGAAGTGGCGATGGACTACGGTTTCCTGCACCTGGGCCGTTTCGCCGACAGTTACCGTAAACAGTTTGGCGAATTACCGTCCGACACCCTCAAGCGCCGTTGATCCCGGCTTCTGCACAAAACGGATAAAGGTCTGCACCCCGCGGATAGTCCACCCCATTGCCCCGTCCTAGCATGAGCCTGCCTGAACAATAACAATGGAGGCGGTGGCCATGACCCTGCGACCTGAATACCTTCACGCCTTGCTCGAAGATGATCCTGAACAAGGCGTCTATCGCTGCAAACGCGAGATGTTCACCGATCCGCGCCTGTTCGACCTGGAGATGCAGCACATCTTCGAAGGCAACTGGTTGTACCTGGCGCACGAAAGCCAGATTCCCAACGTCAACGATTTCTACACCACCACCATGGGGCGCCAGTCGATCTTCATCGCGCGCAACAAGGACGGTGTGCTCAATGCCTTCATCAACGCCTGCAGTCACCGTGGTGCGACCCTGTGCCGGCACAAGTCCGGCAACAAGAGTTCCTATACCTGCCCGTTCCATGGCTGGACCTTCAACAACTCCGGCAAGCTGCTTAAAGTCAAAGACCCGGCCAATGCCGGTTATCCATCGAGTTTCAACTGCGACGGTTCCCACGACCTGACCAAGGTGGCGCGCTTCGAGTCCTATCGTGGTTTCCTGTTCGGCAGCCTCAAGGCCGATGTACTGCCGTTGGTCGAGCATCTGGGCGAGTCGGCGAAAATCATCGACATGATCGTCGATCAATCCCCCGAAGGCCTGGAAGTGCTGCGCGGTTCGTCCAGCTACATCTACGAAGGCAACTGGAAACTCACCGCCGAAAACGGCGCCGATGGCTACCACGTCAGCTCAGTGCACTGGAACTATGCCGCCACCCAGAACCAGCGCAAGCAGCGCGAGGCCGGTGACAGCAACCCGACCATGAGCGCCGGTAGCTGGGCGAAGCAGGGAGGTGGTTTCTACTCCTTCGACAAGGGCCATATGCTGCTCTGGACGCGCTGGGCCAACCCCGAGGATCGCCCACTGTACGAGCGTCGCGATGAACTGGCGCAGGATTTTGGCCAGGCGCGCGCCGACTGGATGATCGAGAACTCGCGCAACCTGTGCCTGTACCCCAACGTCTACCTGATGGACCAGTTCAGCTCGCAGATTCGCATTGCCCGGCCGATCTCGGTGGACCGCACGGAAATCACCATCTACTGCGTCGCGCCCAAGGGTGAAAGCGACCACGCACGCGCCAGTCGCATCCGTCAGTACGAGGACTTCTTCAACGTCAGCGGCATGGCCACTCCCGACGATCTGGAAGAGTTCCGCTCCTGCCAGACCAGCTATCAAGGCAGCGTCACCACCTGGAACGACATGTCCCGTGGCGCCGAGCACTGGATCGAAGGTGCCGACGACGCCGCAAAGGAAATCGACTTGCATCCACTGCTCAGTGGCGTGCGCACTGAAGACGAAGGTCTGTTCGTGCTGCAGCACAAATACTGGCAGCAAACCATGCTCAAGGCCTTGGCGGTCGAGCAATCGAAGTTGATCGCCGTGGAGGATGTGCAATGAACATTTCCCACGACACCGTGCGCGATTTTCTCTACCGCGAAGCGCGCTATCTCGATGACCGGCAATGGGACGAATGGCTGGAACTGTACGCCGCCGACGCGACATTCTGGATGCCATCCTGGGACGACAACGACGAGCTGACCGAAGACCCGCAGCGGGAAATTTCGTTGATCTGGTACGGCAACCGCACAGGCCTCGAAGACCGGGTTTTCCGTATCAAGACCGAGCGTTCCAGTGCCAGCGTGCCGGACACCCGCACCTCCCACAATATCAGCAACATCGAGCTGCTGGAGCAGACCGACGGCGTGTGCAAGGTGCGCTGCAACTGGCACACCCTGAGCTTTCGCTACAAGACCGTCGACAGCTACTTCGGCAGCAGTTTCTACACCCTGGACATGCGCGGCGAAAACCCGCTGATCCTGGCCAAGAAAGTGATCCTGAAGAACGACTACGTTCGTCAGGTCATCGATGTTTACCACTTGTGAGGGCGACGTCATGACTCATTCCATCGCATTCAATTTTGAAGACGGCGTCACCCGTTTCATCGACGCCAATGTGGGCGAGACCGTGGCCGATGCCGCCTACCGCCAGGGCATCAACATCCCGCTCGATTGCCGCGACGGCGCCTGTGGCACCTGCAAGTGTTTTGCCGAAGCTGGCCAGTACGACCTGGGCGAGGAGTACATCGAAGACGCCCTCAGCGCCGAAGAGGCCGAGCGGGGTTTCGTCCTGACCTGCCAGATGCGCGCGCAGAGCGATTGTGTGGTACGAGTGCCGACATCCTCCGAAGTCTGCCGCACCCGTCAGGCCAGTTTTGAGGCGACCATCAGCGCCGTTCGCCAGTTGTCCGACAGCACCATCGCGCTGTCGATCAAGGACGAGTCGTTGAGCAAGCTGGCGTTTCTGCCGGGCCAGTATGTGAACCTGGGGATTCCCGGTAGCGAGCAGACGCGTGCCTATTCATTCAGCTCCTTGCAGCGCGATGGCGAAGTGAGCTTCCTGATTCGCAATGTGCCGGGTGGCCTGATGAGCAGCTTTCTCACCGGCATGGCCAAGGCCGGCGACCGCATGCGCCTGGCAGGTCCCTTGGGCAGTTTTTACCTGCGCGACATTCGCAGGCCGTTGTTGCTGCTCGCCGGCGGCACCGGGCTGGCGCCGTTCACCGCGATGCTGGAGAAGATTGCCGAGCAGGGCAGTGAGTACCCGCTGCATTTGATCTACGGCGTGACCCACGATTTCGACTTGGTGGAACTCGATCGCCTGGAAGCCTTCGCTGCGCGCATCCCCAACTTCACCTACAGCGCCTGCGTGGCCAGCCCCGACAGCCAGCATCCGCTCAAGGGCTACGTCACCCAGCACATCGAGCCGCAGCATTTGAACGACGGCGACGTCGACGTCTACCTGTGCGGCCCGCCGCCGATGGTGGAAGCGGTGAGCAAGTACATAGGCGAGCAGGGCATCACGCCAGCGAATTTCTACTTCGAGAAATTCGCCGCCAGCGCGGCGTAACTGAATTGTCCCCCCGTGGGAGCGGGCTTGCTCGCGATGAGGTCGGCACATCCAACATTGATGTTGCCTGACCCACCGCTTTTGCGAGCAAGCCCGCTCCCAAAGTTGACTGTGTCGAATTTGAACGTTGTGGGAGTACACATGAACCGTTTCCAGGAAAAAGTCGCCCTGATCACCGGCGCCGCCCAAGGCATCGGTCGCCGGGTCGCCGAACGCATGGCGGCCGAGGGCGCCCGGTTGATCCTGGTGGATCGCTCCGAGCTGGTGTTCGAAGTGCAGCAGCAACTGTCTGGCAGTTGCCAGGTGTTGGCCCTGACCGCTGACCTTGAGCAATATGAGGAGTGCAGCCGAGTCATGCAAACCGCCGTCGAGCGGTTCGGTCGGCTCGATGTGCTGGTCAACAATGTGGGCGGCACCATTTGGGCCAAGCCGTTCGAGCACTACGAGGCAGCGCAGATCGAGGCCGAAGTGCGTCGCTCACTGTTTCCGACCCTGTGGTGTTGCCATGCGGCGCTGCCGTACATGCTGGAGCAGGGCAGCGGGGCGATCGTCAACGTGTCATCGATTGCCACTCGCAGCGTCAATCGCGTGCCCTACGGTGCGGCCAAAGGTGGGGTCAATGCGTTGACCGCCTGCCTGGCATTCGAGACCGCCGGGCGCGGGGTGCGGGTCAATGCCACGGCACCGGGGGGCACCGAAGCACCGCCAAGGCTGATCCCGCGTAACAACGCCCAGCAGAGCCCGCAGGAAAAAGTCTGGTACGAGCAGATCGTCGATCAGACCTTGGACAGCAGCTTGATGAAGCGTTATGGAACGCTGGATGAGCAGGCGGGCGCGATTCTGTTCCTGGCCAGTGACGAGGCGTCGTATATCACCGGCGTTACCCTTCCGGTCGGGGGTGGCGATCTCGGCTGAGTTACAGGCGTCGTTGAAACGCCTTGACGATCCTGAGCGTCGCATCGCTGGCATCCAGGTTCTGCACGGCATTCAGCGGATACCACTGGCAGTCGAAGATCTCATTCAACGGGCGCGCCTCGTCCAGGTTCAACACCGACGCCTCGAACACGTGGTGTCGAGTGTTGCCGGCTTCGAGCTGCATCAGGTACAGCACGTCATCGACGGCCAGGCCGGTTTCTTCCTGTAATTCACGCACGGCCGCGCTCGCGTGGGTCTCGCCTCGCTCGACTTTTCCGCCGGGCAGCGTCCAACGACATTTGGGCTTGCGAACCAGGAGGACGTGCCGGTCCTGCTCGCAAATGACGGTTGCGCGTACTTTCATGGGGTGCCTAATAGCTCAGTGCCACAATTATGTCATAAAAATGCAATATTTGAGCCGTCGCCAATACTTCGCGGCTTATAGGGGGTTTGAGAGGGTGCTTGAAACAAAAGTGCAATCTAATATTGGATCCTCACACGACGTCTGGTCCGCATTGGTGCAGGAAGGGGTGTAAGGTAGCCGAGTCAGTGCTCAAAGACGTGACCGAAAGGAGGTGGCTTATGAGCGTTCCGATGCTGAACAAGATGCACATGAACGGCTATGACGTAGTCAGTGTGAACAACGGCCCTTGGCGGGTCTGCACCCCGGGCGACCGGCTGGGCGCCTTTGACAGTCGGGAAGAGGCGCTGGCGTTTGCGGCGTCTTTGCCGGGGTACAGGCCGCGTGCCAAAAAAACCAATGCCCACTGAAGGGCTTTGCTGTGGGGGCGGGCTTGCTCGCGAAAGCGGTGGGCCAGTTCCATGCTTGTCGGTTGACACACCGCATCGCGAGCAAGCTCGCTCCTACAGTTGTCAGGCAGGCTTATTGCGACTGATCACCTTCGCCTTCACTTCCTCGGCATACCCTGCCAGCCGTTGTTCATCTCCCTGAAACAGATCGCATAACCTGTGAACGGCCTGCGCATCCACGTCATTACCCGACTGTCGCAGTTGTTCCGCCAGGCGCAACAGCTCCACCGCCGACCACCTCAAGTCCGAGGCAATGCCCTGCAAGTCCCGCCGCAGTTCGTTTTCAGATTCATTGAGCCACATGATGATCTCCCGAAAATGCTCGCTACGAAATTTTAGCCTCGATCTTCCTGTCCAAGAGCTACATTTTCTTTTTGGGGATAAGGATGCGCGATGCGGACTCTGGTGGCGGGAATCGTAGTGGGGATGTTGGCGGGGTGCTCATTGCCGGCCTCGGTGGTGCCGGGTGAGCCTAACTTCAGCAAATACAGTGAGAAGCCGCCCAAGGAGCTGGCTGCGTGCGTATTGCCGGCCTGGCAGAAGGAAGTCTCCAAGACAACGCAAGTCGGGATTTCCAACGGCTACCGGATCACCGCGCCCGGCATGATCAGTGCGGATGAGACGCTGGATATCGTCAAAAACAAGGACGGCAGCCGGGTTTCGTTGTACCAGGGGCCGCCCTGGGCCAAGTCCGGTGCACTGCGCGAGGCCGTTCGCACCTGTTTGTGACGGATCAGTCTGCGACTTCGGTCGTCGGTATAACCAGTGCGGCAGTGCTTTTTTTGTCTCGCCGGTCGTTGAGCCATTCATCGACCTGACCGTTGAACGCCGCCGGGGCCTTGCGTCCCACTCTTCTGGCCAGATCAAGGATGGTCTGCTGGGCCAGTGCTTCTTCCATGCGTTTTTGCGCGGTGAGCATGACCGCATGGATCGCACAGTGTCCCGATACCGCCCAATCGGGCGTGCAGCCATCGAACAAGGCGCAACGTCCGCGAATTTCACGGCATTCGAAGATCTGCTTTTGCCCATCGATGGCATTGACGATATCCAGCACGCTGATCTCGTCCGAAGGCCGCGCCAGTTTAAACCCGCCGCGCACGCCTTCAGTGGCCACCACCAATTTTGCCTTGGCCAGTTTGGTGAATATTTTCGCCAGATAGTCCAGGGGCACGCCTTGCAATTCAGCCAGGTCGCGCACGCTCGCCTCACGGGTGTCGCCGCAGTTGCCCACCAGAAAAACCAGGCAATGGATGCCGTACTCAACGCCCGCGCTGTAAAGAGACATATCAATCTCCGACTAATGTTGTCGCAAATTCTAGCAGTCTGGATCTCGCCAGGCAATCTGGAAGGCTTTCCCTTGGTGCGCTGGTGTGCTTCAAGATCTTTGTTTTAAGGGGTATGGACGAGGTCGATAGTGGCTATCTACAAAAACTGATTGCGTCGATTAACTAGGATCAATATAGTCGTAGTTGTTCGGTGGGTGCTGACAGCCTGCCACCTTCCAGTCATTCATTGATCGGCTTTCTCGCGGAGTTACAAATGAAACAGCACATCCTGGTAATCGGCGCAGGTTTTGGAGGTTTGTGGACAGCATTGAGCGCGACCCGCCTGTTCGACATGCACGGCCACACCAACGTGGAAGTCACCGTCCTGGCCCCGCAGGCCGAGCTGCGCGTGCGTCCGCGCTTCTATGAACCCAATGCTCATCAACTGGCCGCACCGATTGGCGAGCTGCTCGATTGTGTGGGTGTGAAGTTCATCAAGGGTGCTGCCGAGACCATCGATGTTGCCCACAAACGGGTCGGCTACATCGACGCTGCGGGCGTCGAACAGTCGTGCAGCTACGACAAACTCGTTCTGGCCACGGGTAGCCGCTTGGCCATTCCGCCGACCAGCGGCGTGGCAGAGCATGCCTTCGACGTCGATCAAATCGAGCAGGCCGTACGGCTGGAAAATCACCTCAAA
Organism: Pseudomonas sp. S2_C03; assembly: GCF_054668405.1. NCBI lineage: Bacteria > Pseudomonadati > Pseudomonadota > Gammaproteobacteria > Pseudomonadales > Pseudomonadaceae > Pseudomonas > Pseudomonas sp. S2_C03. The sequence continues at coordinate 1,486,115 of NZ_CP162766.1, forward strand.
TCCCTGGCCCATCTGCCGGACAGCAAGGCGCGCAACACCGTCGTCGTCGCCGGTGGCGGTTTTACCGGGATTGAAACGGCGACCGAAATGACCGCACGCCTGCGAGCCATCCTTGGCGAGAACGCGGACATCGACGTGATCATCGTCGATCGGGGGAGCAAGATTGGTGGCTCCATGGGCGAAGAAATTGCCCTGTCGATCGAAGAAGCCAGCATCGCAACCGGCGTGAAATGGCACCTCAAGGCCTCGGTGGATTCTGTCGATGCCAAGGGTGTAAACCTCAGCGATGGCGAGCGAATCGACGCCATGACCGTGGTCTGGACCACTGGCGTGCGCGCCAGCGCCTTGACCGAACAGATCCCGGCGGAGCGCGATCATCTGGGCCGCCTGCATGTGGACAGCCATCTGAAAGTCATCGGCCAGGACGACATCTTCGCCACTGGCGACGTGGCCTACGCGGCATCCGACGAGATCGGAAACTACGCGCTGATGACCTGCCAGCACGCAATCATGCTGGGGCGTTACGCCGGCAATAACGTTGCGGCGCAGATCCTTGGCGTGGACGGATTTGCCTACAGCCAGCCCAAGTACGTGACATGCCTGGACCTGGGGGCTTGGGGCGCGGTGTACACCGAGGGCTGGGATCGCCAGGTGAAACTGGTGAGGCAGGAGGCCAAGGCGCTGAAAACCCAGATCAACACCGTGTGGATCTACCCGCCAGCCGCCAACCGCGAAGCTGCCTGGGCGGCGGCTGATCCGCTGATCCCGATCGCGTGATCCGGCCGTAGCCCTCACACACAAACTGTAGGAGCGAGCTTGCTCGCGATGGACGTCAACGATAACGCGGGGAACCTGACACCCCTACGTTGTTCTTGAGTCCATCGCGAGCAAGCTCGCTCCTACAGGAATGGCTTGTGCGTGTGAAATTAATCATATAAATTTTCATGAAATTTAAATAACAAAATTTCATGAGCCTCCCGCATGTTTCAACAATCCACCCGGCACGTCCCCAGCTACTACGCCCATGCCTGCGCTGATCACCTGGTCGAGCGTGCCCCCCTGGAAGGTGAGCACGACACCGAAGTGTTGATCATTGGCGCCGGTTTCAGTGGTTTGCACACGGCGTTGCGCCTGGCTCTGGCTGGCAAGCGTGTCACCTTGCTGGAAGCCAGCCGTGTGGCGTGGGCGGCGTCGGGGCGTAATGGTGGTCAGGCGATTCTCGGTTGGTCGTGCGATATGCCGCCACTGGAAGCTGCGCTGGGTTACGAGCGGGCGCGCCGCTTGTGGGATGGTATGCGCTGGGCCGCGCAGGAATTGCGCGCCTTGCCGGCGCGGCATGATTTCGAGTGTGACTACCGCGCCGGACACCTGTGGACGTCGGTGCTGCCACGTCGGGTCGATTTGCTCACCGAGTGGCAGCATGAGGCCAGCCACAAGTGGGGCCACGACGGTTTGCAGTTCATTCCCCGTGAACAGTTGCCGCAATGGGTCGCCAGTGAGCGTTATCAGGCGGGGTTGTATGACCCCGAGGGCGGCCACCTGAATCCGCTGCGTCTCGCCCTCGGTTTGGCCGCTTCCATCGAAAACGCGGGCGGGCACATTCATGAGCAGAGCAAGGCGCTGAGCTATCGCGAAGAAGGCGGGCGCTACGTGGTGGCCACCGAGCGCGGCCGTGTTCGGGCCGATGTGCTGGTGCTGGCCTGCAATGCCTATCTGGATCGACTCGACCCGCAACTGGCGAGCTGCGTGTTGCCCGTGGGCACTTATCAGGTCGCTACCGCGCCGCTTTCCCAAGGGCTGGCCACCGCGCTGCTGCCGAGCAATGCCTGCGTCACCGACAACCAGTTTGTCCTCGACTATTTCCGTCGCACGCCCGATCACCGCCTGCTGTTCGGTGGCGGCTGTACCTACCTGGGCGGCATGCCCAAGGACATCGCGGCGGCTACTCGACCGTTCCTGGAGCGTGTGTTCCCCCAGCTCAAGGGCGTGGAGCTGGAGTTCGCCTGGGGCGGACACATCGATCTGACCCTCAAGCGCACACCCGATATCGGCCGGCGCGGCGATCTTTACTGGCTCCAGGGCTACTCGGGCCACGGCGTGTTGCCGACATTGGCGGCGGCTCGTGCGGTGTCTGACGCGATACTCGGCCAGCCCGACGAGTTGGGCTTGTACCAGGGCCTGGTCAACGGCAGCTTCCCCGGCGGCAAATACATGGCCGCCCCGCTGGAAGCCATCGGCAAAGCCTGGTATCGCTTGCGCGACAGCCTTTGAACCGCACATTTTCGGAACGTTATCGAATGGACAGGCAAGAAGAAATCTCGGCGCTGGCGATCCTGATCCAGGACCTGCGCAAGCACAAAAAGTACACGCTCAAGGACCTGGCGGACAAAATCGGCCGCTCGGTGGGTTTTCTCTCGCAGGTCGAGCGCGGGCTCTCCCGGCCGACGGTGGCGGACCTGACCGCGATCAGCGAAACCCTCGGCGTGCCGACGACCTATTTCTACAGTTTGCCCAAGCCCATGGCCCTCCCGTGGGTGACCCGCCCCGACGAGCGCCGCACGTTGTACTACGCCGACGGGATCACCGACATCCTGGTCTCGCCGAAAATGCGCGCATCGTTCTCGATGCTCGAAAGCCTGCTCGAGCCCGGCGCCAGCAGCGGCGAGCGGCACATGAACGACAGCTCGGAGCAGGGCGGTTACGTGCTCGAAGGGCAACTCACGCTTTGGCTCGATGACGCCGAGCCAGTCACGCTTGAGGCCGGGGACAGTTTCCAGCTCGCCAGCCATGCCCATTGCCGCTACGGCAATCGCTCCGATCAACTCACCCGGGTGCTCTGGGTCTACACCTGATAAAAACAAGGGAACACAACGATGGACGCTGTCTGCTCTGATCTGGTTGCTGAAGTGCGCGCGTTTCGCGAGCGCTACCCCGACGTGCGCTACGTCGACCTGATTTCCCTGGACATCCCGGGGCATTTCTACGGCAAGCGCTATCCGATCGACCTGCTCGAAAAAGTCGCCGCTGGCAGTGCGCTCAAACTGCCGCAGAACTGTGTATTGCTCGGCACCCAGGGCGGGCTGTTCAAGATTGGCGACTATTGCTTCAACGACGGTGACCCGGATGCGCCGCGCCGCCTCGTGCCAGGCACCCTGAAGATCGTCGACTGGGAAAAGCAGCCCGTGGGCCAGATGCTGATCACCTCCAGCGACACGGAAAAACCCATTGTATTCGAACCACGGGAAGTGCTGGCGCAGGTACTGGCGCGGCTGAAACGCAAAGGCATTTTCCCGGTAGTGGCCTTCGAGCTGGAGTTCTACCTGTTCGATCGCCAGTTGCGTGAAGGTTTGCCGCAGTTTGCCCGGGATGCAGCGACCGATGACGCCGATGACCAGCCCAACATGCACATCGAACGGCTGACGCGTTTCGCGCCAGTGCTCGATGACATGGTAGAGACCGCAAGGGCACAAGGCATCGACACCACGGTGATCACCGCCGAACTGGGGCCGGGCCAGTTCGAGATCAATTTCGGCCACCTCGACGATGGTCTCCGCGCCGCCGACTGGGCCGCACTGTTCTGCCGCAGTACCCGTGGTGTGGCGATGAAGCACGACTACCGCGCCAGCTTCATGTCCAAACCTTATTTGCAGCATCCGGGTAGCGGCATGCATGTTCACGTGAGCTTGTATGACCAGGCGGGCAATAACCTGCTGGCCGCCAATGACCAGAAACCGTTGCGCCATGCCATCGCAGGCTGCCTGCAACTGATCCCGCACTGCATGCCGATCTTCGCGCCGAACCACAACGCCATGCGGCGCCTGAGTGGCACCACCAACATCGCCACGCGCGCCAGTTGGGGCTTTGAGGATCGTGACGCCTGCGTGCGCGTGCCCGAGTCCGACCCGAAAAACCTGCGCATCGAACATCGCCTGTCAGGCGCCGATGCCAACCCGTACCTGGTGCTGGCCGCTATCCTCGTGGGCATGGAGCATGGGCTGGAGGCACAGCAGGAGCCGATCAAGCCGCTCAACGACGATCGCGGCAGCGGCGTGGACTTCCCGACGGAAATGCTGGAGGCCGTGCGCGCCATGCAAAATCATGAGCCTGTGCGCGAGGGGCTGGGCGCGGAGTTCTTGATGGTCTACTGCGAAAACAAGCGCCAGGACCATCTAGCCTTCCTGCAGGACATCGATGCCCGAGAGTGCCGCTGGTACCTGTAAATGGACCACCTGTCGCGCAGCGTCCCTGGAAAACATGTGGATATTGAAGGGGTTAAAGGTTTTATTAACCATGCAGTGAACTAAAATATCTTGTTACATGGTGAAAATGACCGTAACATGCGGCCCGCGTTCACCACCACGGTTTATGCATTTTTAGATCCCGGGCGTCCATCAGCTGCCCGGGATTTTTTTTGCCTGTCGTTGGCGGGCGAGGGCACAAACCTCAGCGGGCGTTCCAGTCTTCGACAGATTTTTTTTGAAATCAAGGGGTTGTCAGCCCCGGCAAATCAGTCCATAATTCACGCCATCGAAAGCACTGATCGCTGAAAAAGCTCAATGTTTTCAAGGAGTTAGATCTTGAATCTACTCCAGGTTTGTACGCCTTTGATGTTGTTTCAATTGCATCAGGGGCATTGGGGCCGAGTAGCAAAATGGTTATGCAGCGGATTGCAAATCCGCCTACGCCGGTTCGATTCCGACCTCGGCCTCCACTCTTAAAATAGCTCCGTAGATCAATGATTTACGGAGCTTTTTTATTTGCGCCACCCAGCAAGATTTAGTCTTGAAAAGGGCCTGCGCGAACTTGCTTCACCCGGACGGGATGTATATATTTCGTCCTCTGTTTTACAAGCGTCAGAACTGACAGACCTACACGTGTCAGTGTTGAGATCGCTTGACCGCGCTACCGCCCGAATGGCGAAACTGGTAGACGCATGGGACTTAAAATCCCCCGCTCGTAAGGGCGTGCCGGTTCGATTCCGGCTTCGGGCACCATTCAAAATCAAGGGTTTGCGGGCGAAAGCCACAGCAAGCCCTTGTTCGTTTCTGGTCCGCAATTTTGAAGTTGGTCCGCAATTCACTTGGTGGGCGAGACTTTCTTACCTTTCCGATTGCGGATGTACTGCTCGGTCATCACCACCGTCGTATGCCCAAGTTGATCCTTGGCCTGCATGATATCGCCGCTGGATTCCGCTTTGTCAGTGCCGGCCTTGGCACGCAAATCGCGCATTTGAAACTCCGGTTTCGACACCCCGGCCGCTTCCCTGGTCATATCAAACCTCCTGCGCAACATCGCCACCGTCATTGGTGAGCCATCCTCTGTCACGATCAGCCGCGTCGAGCGGACCTTATGCCGAGCTTTCCTGGACATGATTCGATCAACCTTCAGCTCTCCGGTTACTTCAATCCGTCGCTTGGCTTTCGTTTTGCCCTGGAGCACCCAGATTTGCCCGTTGCGCACATCCCGTTCGTCCATCATTCGCGTATCGGTCACGCGCTGCCCGGTCAGCTAGGCGAGGTCCACTGCGTCCTGCAGGATGCCAAGAGGTTTGCCGCCGCTGCACTTGCTTTTTACAGCGGGGGTAAGGATAAATCGCAACACTGATAACAGATCGCCATCTATCACGGAGAAGATCATGGCAATAGAAGAAAAGAAGCTTCAGCAATTCGAAAAAATAGGCGGGTTGCTCTGGTTCCCAGCTATATGGACCGTTACCAATTTCGCTGTTGCAGGGTGGCTAGCAACGATTGCTCCAATCATCGGCGGCATTCTGATGGCCTTGGCAGTCTTGAACGCATATTTATTTTGGGCAAGGAAGAGCATCTATCGATGGTTCTTCATCCTTAAATCATTTGTGGGTATTTTCCTGATCGCTATGGCGCTTGGACCACAGGGCATCGGGGCTGGTAGCGCTTTAACACTCATATTCATGGTGTACCTAGTCTATTCCGAGCGAGCGCGAGGTACGTTCACCCGGCCTCTATTTTCTAAGGCGCCACCGGCGGTCGTAGCCGAGTAACAAATAGTCGGGAAACCGTCTATTCTCGCCCCTGTTTTCTGGTCCGCAATTATTCTCAGGTATGCGAAAACAGTGGGCTGCCTATCAGCAATATCCCCACGATTGCGAGCCGGAAAACCTGTCGCAAGCGTGATTCATTTCTTCTCGGGACTTAAAATCCCCTCGCTCGTAAGGGCTTCGGGCACCGCTCAAAATCAAGGGTTTGCAGGCGAAAGCCGTTGCAAACCCTTGTTCGTTTCAGCCCGCACACTCGCGAGCCACCCCATCACCCCGTGATAAACGCCAACAAATCCGCATTGATCGTCTCTGCATGTGTCGTGCACATGCCGTGGGGCAGGCCGGGGTAGGTTTTCAACGTGCCATGCTTGAGCAGTTTGATGCTCAGGCGAGCGGAGTCTTCGATGGGCACGATCTGGTCGTCTTCCCCGTGCAGCACCAGGGTGGGCACCTGGATCATTTTCAGGTCTTCGGTGAAGTCGGTTTCGGAGAAGGCCTTGATGCAGTCGTATTGTGCCTTGGCACCGCCGTTCATGCCCTGGCGCCACCAGTTGTCGATCACGGGTTGCGAGACTTTGGCGCCTGGCCGGTTGAAGCCATAGAACGGGCCGGCCGCTACGTCTCGGTAGAAGTTCGCGCGGTTGGCGGCGAGTGCTTCGCGAAAACCATCGAATACTTTCAGGGGCAAGCCACCGGGATTTTTTGCCGTTTGCAGCATGATGGGCGGGACGGCGCCGATCAGCACGGCCTTGGCGACGCGACCATTGCCGCCATGGCGTGCGACGTAGCGGGCTGCTTCGCCGCCACCGGTGGAGTGGCCGATGTGGACGGCGCCCTTGAGGTCGAGGTGGGCTGCCAGTTCGGCGAAGTCGGCGGCGTAGGTGTCCATGTCGTTGCCGGAGGCGGTCTGGCTGGACCGGCCGTGACCACGGCGGTCATGGGCGATCACGCGAAAGCCTTTGCTCAGGAAGAACAGCATCTGGTTATCCCAGTCGTCCCCGGACAGCGGCCAGCCGTGATGGAAAACGATGGGTTGGCCGGTGCCCCAGTCCTTGTAGAACAGACGGGTGCCGTCCTTGAGTGTGAGGTAGCCCGAACCCTGATGGTTTGATCGGCTGGCTGGCGCTGTGGGCCTGCCCGGCTGACCTGCCAGGGCAGGCACGGCCACTGCCAATGCGGCCACCGTCAGGCCAGCGTTCATCAGGGCACGGCGGGAGGTTCCTTGGATTTCGTCGGTCATGGTGAGCGTTCTCGTCTGGGTGCCGCGTTTGCGGCGGATGAACGAGAACACTATGCCCAGGCAGGACACGGAACCATCGTCCATGTGTATCGCATTGCCATACTTAAGTTTTGCCACCGCAGGCGGCTGCGCTATGGCTGGCTGCCCCATTCCTGACGCCGCTCGACGCCCGCAGGGTTGCCCGTGTTCACCAGGCGTCTCTCCACCAGAATATTCTGTAAGGCCTGGCGGGCGCTGGGGTCCAGTTGATGCTCGCGTTCCTTGAGCTCCAGCAGGATCGGACTGGACCACATGCGATAGGTTTTCTCGGCTTCATGAATACGTGTCATCGCTCCTCCTTGATCAGGTGTTCACACAACAGGTCGACGCCGGCTGGATGCGTTATCAATCCTAGCCGAGCAAACCCGTTATCGCCCCAGCCGAACGTCGTTCTCTTGCCTGTCAACTTGTCGCACCCTCGCGATGCCCAAAGTGTCTTGGACGTTGATGCTCGCGGTTCAGAGAGAAGGCATTTTTAGCGGGCAAAAAAAGACCCGCATGCGGGCGGGTCAGGGTTCAAAAAGGAGTGATTTGACTGTACGAAGGCCAATGTGAATACGGCGTGAAACCGCCAGGAAAAAAAAGCCCGACACCCGGTCGGGTCGGTGTTTGGCGACAAACGGTCAGGCACGACGGAAGTCGGCGAACCACGCGTCACCGTCAGGCGTCCCGAGAAAGAAAGTTCTTGCGTCATCTGAACCGTGGCAGTGGCCGATCGACGGGCTTGAGCGCCGACAGCGTATTGCGAATCAGCGGTGTGTCCTTCTCGATGTCGTTCAGGCGATCACGAATCCTGAGGGCGGTCGGGTGCCCCCCTTGATGATCGACCCAGTCGGCGATTTCCTTGCAAGCCGCCGCCAAGCGGGCCTGGCGTGAATCCAGCAAGGTCAGCAGGGTGGTGATGGACTCTTTTTCGGACATGGCAAACCTCCGTTCAAGAAACCTGGCAAAAATGGCATCAAAAAGCCCGCCTCAGGCGAGCTGTTGCCGTTGCTGGTCCCTCAGCCATTTGAGTATAGACCCGGGCTTCAACTTTGCCGGGCGGTCACGCGTGATTGGGCATTGAGTTGCCGGCAAATGCGCTGGGCGTCTTCCTCGCATTCATAGCCGTCACCGATGAAGCCGTTGGTGCGAGTATCGGCGATGCGGTACCACACAGCGGCCTCAGGGGATTGATGTTCGGATTCCCCGGCTCGGCGGCCATGGATGACGATCTTGTTGCAGCGCTTGACGACGAAAAAGTCTTCCATTGCCCCACCGAAGCTGAATTTCTATCAGGTCTACTATAGAAGCCCTGCGTGATCGTGCAAAAAATGCGCGGTCAGTTCGTCGGTTGGTTGGCCTCGATCATCTGCTCAAGGTACATCGCCAACCCGACTTCTTCGGCGCGCAGGCCCTTGCGTGTTCTGGGTCGCGGCAATGCGGCCAAGGCCCCCAGCAGAAATCCCTCGAGTACCGCCGGGTGGATGTAGCACTTGCGGCACACTGCCGGAGTGTTGCCCAGTTGCCTTGCCACTTCCTTTACCATGTTTACGACATGGCGCTTGGCGTCCGACTCCGGCTCCCACTGCAGTTCACGCAGCACCGCCAGTGCCAGGGCGCTGCCGGCCCAGGTACGGTAATCCTTGGCGGTAAAGTCGGCGCCGGTCAGGCTTTGCAGGTAGGCGTTGACATCGGACGAAGTGACGCTGTGCCGCTCGCCGTTTTCATCCAGGTACTGAAACAGGTTTTGCCCCGGAATTTCCTGGCAGCGCTTGATGATCCGCGCCAGGCGCCGGTCCTTTACCGTGATCTGGTGTTCTACGCCGCTCTTGCCGCGAAACTGGAAACGGATCGCCGAGCCATTGACCTCGACGTGACGGTTGCGCAGGGTGGTCAGCCCATAGGAACGGTTGTCGCGCGCATACTGCGTATTGCCCACACGAATCAAGGTCGCATCGAGCAGGGTGATGACCGTGGCCATGACTTTGTCGCGACTGAAGCCTGGTGCGTCCAGCAGCGCTTCCAGTTGTCGACGCAGCTTGGGCAGGGCGAGGCCGAAGTCGCGCAAGCGCGAATACTTGTCGGCATCGCGCACCTCCCGCCAGCGTGGGTGATAGCGGTACTGCTTGCGTCCCCGGGCATCGCGACCGGTGGCTTGCAGGTGGCCACGAGGGTCGGCGCAGATCCACACATCGGTATAGGCCGGCGGAACGGCCAGGGCGTTGATGCGTTTGATTTCGTCGGGGTCGGTGATGCGCTCGCCCGCGGCGTCGAAATAGCAGAACTTGCCGCGCAGCTTCCTGCGGGTGAGTCCGGGCTGGGCATCGTCGACATAATGCAGGTCGGGGGGGAGCACGTCGGGCAGGGCGGAATCGGGCATGGCAACAATCCTTGGGCGCGAATCAGAGGGGCCGTTACAGCCATTGACCGCAGCCTGTTGCCGTCGTGCCAGCGAATTTACGCCAGCACGGCCACCGCCTTGATTTGCGCCCAGAGCTGCTGACCGGGGTGCACATTCAACTGATCACGGGAGTAACGGGTTATGCGCGCCAGCAGCGGCGTGCCAGCGGCGTCCAGACGGATCAGGACGTGAGCGGCATTCTCCGCGCCCAGCTCACTGACCACCGTCACCGGCAGGCGATTGAGGATGCTGCTGGGTTCGTTGCCATGCAGGCTCAGGCTGACATCCCGCGCCTGCACCTTGCCGCGCAGCGCCTGGCCGACCGCCATCGGTGTGTGGGCCACACGAATGTTCAGCTCGCTGTTGGGCAGTTGCAGGGTCAGCAGTTGATAATCGCGGTCATAGGCACTGACCTGGCCTTCGATCACTACGCCGGCGTCATCGCCCTGGGCCAACGGCAAGTCGAGACGGGCCAGGGTGTCGCCGATGGGACCGCTGGCCAAGGCTTTGCCCTCGCTGAGCAGCACGATATGGTCGGCCAGCCGCGCCACTTCATCCTGGGAATGGCTGACGTACAGCACCGGGATGTCGAGATCATCGTGCAAACGCTGCAGATACGGCAGTATTTCGTTTTTGCGTTGCGCATCCAGCGCCGCCAGCGGTTCGTCCATCAGCAGCAGTTGCGGGCTGGTCAGCAGGGCGCGGGCGATGCCGACACGCTGGCGTTCGCCGCCGGACAGGTGTTGTGGATGGCGATCGAGCAGATGGCTGATCCCCAGCAACTGGGTGGCATGCGTCAGGTCTACCCGGCGCTGCGGCTTCGGGATGCGCTTGAGGCCGAACTCCAGGTTGGCCCGCACCGACAGATGCGGGAACAGGCTGGCCTCCTGGAATACATAACCAATGGCACGCTTGTGCGGTGGGACGAAAAGGTTCTTTTCACTGTCCTGCCAGACTTCATCGTTGACCTGGACAAACCCCTGTTCGGCGCGCTCCAGACCGGCGATACAACGCAGGCAGGTGGTCTTGCCCGAGCCGGAATGACCGAACAGCGCGGTGACGCCGCGCCCTGGCAATTTCACATCCACATCCAGGGCGAAGCCTGAATACTTCAACTTCAAGCGCGTGTGAATCATCGATCAGCTCCAGCCGGCTTTGGTTTTGCGGCCGGAATACAGCGCCAGCAACACGGCGAACGAGAACACCAGCATGGCTCCGGCCAGCCAATGCGCCTGGGCATACTCCATGGCTTCGACGTGATCGTAGATCTGCACCGAAACCACTCGGGTCTTGTCGGGAATGTTGCCGCCGATCATCAGCACCACGCCGAACTCGCCGACGGTGTGGGCAAATCCCAGGATCGCGGCGGTGATGAAGCCCGGTCGGGCCAGGGGCAGGATGACGCTGAAGAACACGTCCCAGGGGTTGGCGCGCAACGTCGCGGCCACTTCCAGCGGGCGGGTGCCAATGGCGGAAAAGGCGTTTTGCAGAGGCTGCACCACAAACGGCATCGAATAGAGCACCGAGCCTATGACCAGGCCTGCAAAACTGAAACTCAGGGTGCCCAGCCCCAATGACTGGGTTAACTGGCCGACAAAGCCGTTCGGCCCCAGCGCCAGCAACAGATAAAAACCAATCACCGTCGGTGGCAGCACCAGGGGCAGGGCGACGATGGCGCCGACCGGGCCGCGCAGCCAGGAACGGGTGCGCGACAGCCACAGTGCAACGGGAGTGCCGACAATCAGCAGGATGACCGTGGTCAGGGAGGCCAGCTTGAGGGTCAGCCAGATTGCGGAAAAATCGGCACTCGACAGGGACATTTAGAGCTCGTAGCCGTAGGACTTGATGACCGCAGCGGCTTTGGGCCCTTTGAGGTAGTCAACCAGCGCCTTGGCGGCCGGGTTGTCCTTGCCCTTGTTGAGGATCACTGCGTCTTGTTTGATCGGATCGTGCAGGCTGGCGGGAACGATCCACGCCGAGCCGCTGGTGACTTTGCCGTCTTTATAGATCTGCGACAAGGCGACAAAGCCCAGTTCGGCATTGCCGGTGGAGACGAACTGGAAAGCCTGGGTAATGTTCTGGCCTTCGACGAGCTTGTCCTTGACCTGGTCGGTCAGGCCTTGTTTGGCCAGGACTTGCGTGGCAGCGAGGCCGTAAGGTGCAGTTTTCGGGTTGGCAATCGACAGGTGCTTGTATTGGTTGTCGGCCAGGACCTTGCCCTTGGCGTCCACGTAACCGTCCTTGGCCGACCACAGCGCCAGGGTGCCGACCGCATAGGTGAAGCGCGAACCCTTGACCGTGTCACCCTCGCTTTCCAGTTTGGCCGGGGTGGTGTCGTCGGCCGACAGGAACACCTCGAACGGCGCGCCGTTTTTGATCTGCGTGTAGAACTGGCCGGTGGCGCCGAAGGAAGTGACCAGTTTGTGCCCGGTGTCTTTCTCGAAGTCGGCAGCGAGGGCCTGGATGGGCGCTGTGAAGTTGGCCGCGACGGCGACCTGGACTTCGTCGGCGTGAGCGAAGGCCGTGGCGAAAACGGCGAGCAGGGCGGCAGTGACACGAATGGTCATGAAAAACAGCTCCGTTATAGGCAGTTATTTCGAGAGATAAATCGCTATGTAAAAAACTATATAGCGAAATGCCTGTAAACGGAATCCATCGGATGCGTCGAATTCCCTCGTAGCAGCCAGCGACGGCTGCTACGAGGGATCATCAGGCGCGAGTCAGTTTGGCCAGGCCTTCTTTGGCGAGTTGCCGGGTCAGCTCGGCCGTTGTCATCTCAACGGACAACCGGAACGCCTGTCCGGCCCAGAGATTGGCGAACTGCGCTTCACCCTTGGCGCGCAGCGGCATCAAGGCACCACCGGCCAAGGGGAAAGCCGGTGCCTTGTCGCTCATGGGGCCGAGTTCATGCATCACTCGATTGAAAATGCCCCGGGCCGGGCGGCCTGTGAACAGGTTGGTGAGGGCGGTGTCGCTTTCTTTTGCGGTGCGTAACGCCTGGTGGTGGGAAGCGCTGACCTTGGCTTCTGGCGTGAACAGGTAGGCCGTGCCGACTTGCACCGCCGAAGCTCCGAGCACAAACGCTGCGGCGACACCTCGTGCATCAGCAATGCCACCGGCGGCAATCACCGGGACCTTCACCGCGTCGACGATCTGCGGCAACAACGCGAAGAGACCGACCTGTCTGCTGACGTCATCGGCGATGAACATGCCGCGATGGCCGCCGGCCTCGTTGCCCATGGCGATGATCGCATCGCAGCCATGCTGTTCCAGCCAGATGGCTTCTTCGACCGTGGTGGCCGAGGACAGAACCTTGGCCCCGGTCGCCTTGACCCGGTCGAGCAAGGATTTTTCCGGCAGGCCGAAGTGAAAACTCACCACTTCGGGACGCAGTTCTTCAACGATTTTGCAGGTGGCATCATCGAACGGTGCGCGATTGGACACGGGTGTCGGTGCGTCGAAATCCACGCCCAGTTCGCGGTAGTAAGGTTCCAGCAGATTTTTCCAGTCCCGGGCACGCTGTTCATCGGCGGCGGGCGGCTGGTGACAGAAGAAGTTGACGTTGATGGGGCGACTGGATTGCTCGCGAATGCTTTTCAGGTCCTCGCGCAGTTGCTCGGTGCTCAACATGGCGGCCGGCAGGGAGCCCAGGCCACCGGCCTCGTTCGTCGCGACCACCATGGCGACAGTGGTTGCACCGGCCATGGGCGCCTGGATGATCGGCAGTTCGATCCCCAGCAGGTCAATGATTCGGGTGTCTGGCCATTGGCTCATTTGCAGGTTTCTCCGACATCAAAACAGGGCAAGGAGGGTTTTACCACGCCACCCCCTGTAGGAGCGAGCTTGCTCGCGATGGCGGCGTGTCAGTCGCCTTGATGCTGGATGTGCTGGACCCATCGCGAGCAAGCTCGCTCCTACAGGGGGTGGGGGTGGCCGAAAGTCGGGTGTGGGGATCGGGCGCGAATGTGTTATTCCATTGCATCACAACCCGACAAATGCGCAGGAGACAGCCATGTTCCAAGGTATTTTGATCGACAAGGACGACAGCGGTTACCGCGCCTCGCTGCAACAGATCAACGACGATCAACTGCCCGAGGGCGATGTGACGGTGCGGGTGGCGTACAGCACGCTGAATTTCAAGGACGGTCTGGCCATCACCGGCAGCAGCCCGGTGGTGCGCAAATTCCCGATGGTGCCGGGTATCGATCTGGCAGGGACAGTCGAAAGCAGCGGGCATCCGGACTACAAGGTCGGTGACCAGGTCCTACTCAATGGTTGGGGTGTCGGCGAAGGGCACTGGGGCGGGCTGGCGCAGAAGGCGCGACTCAATGGCGACTGGCTGATCCCGCTGCCACACCCGTTTTCTCCCGCCCAGGCCATGGCCATTGGCACCGCCGGTTACACGGCGATGCTGAGTATCCTGGCGCTGGAACATAACGGCGTAGCCCCTGAACAGGGCGAAGTCCTGGTGACCGGCGCCAACGGTGGAGTCGGCAGTTTTGCCATTGCCTTGCTCAGCAAGCTCGGATACCGGGTAGTCGCCTCCACCGGGCGCACCTCGGAACACGATTACCTCAAGCGCCTGGGCGCCAATGAAATCATCGATCGTGCCACGTTGTCAGAGCCGGGCAAGCCACTGGCCAAGGAGCGTTGGGCGGCGGTGATCGACTCGGTGGGCAGCCACACCCTGGCCAACGCCTGTGCCAGCACCAAGGCCAACGGCACGGTTGCCGCGTGCGGCCTGGCCCAGGGCATGGATTTCCCGGCGTCTGTGGCGCCGTTCATTCTGCGCGGCGTGACCCTGGCCGGGATCAACAGCGTGACCCAGCCCAAGGCCAGACGCATCGAGGCATGGAACCGACTGGCCAGCGATCTGGACTGCGCGTTGCTGCCGCTGATCAGTCACGAAATCGGCCTCAGCGAAGCGATCGAAGCCGCACCGCGTTTGCTCGCCGGCCAGTTGCGTGGGCGGGTGGTGGTGGATGTGAACCGCTGATTCAGTGCGACTCGCGGTCCAGTAACAGGCGTTTGCGCTCTACGCCCCAGCGGTAGCCCGACAGATTGCCATCGCTGCGCACCACGCGGTGGCAGGGGATGGCCACCGCGATGCTATTCGCGCCGCAGGCCTGGGCCACGGCGCGCACGGCTTTCGGCGCGCCGATGCGCTGGGCGATATCGGCGTAGCTGGCGGTGCTGCCCACCGGGATTTCACGCAGGGCTTGCCAGACCCGCTCTTGAAACGCCGTGCCGCGCACGTCCAGCGGCAAATCCAGGCCGATGGCCGGGGCTTCGATAAAACCGACGACCCTGGCGATCAGTTGCTCGAACTCGGGGTCGGCGCCGATCAGGTTGGCGCGACGAAACCTGTCCTGCAGGTCGCAGACCAACTGGTGCGGATCGTCGCCCAATAGAATCGCGCAGACACCCCGCGAGCTTTGCGCGACTAATATTGCGCCTAACGAACACTGGCCGACGGCAAAACGGATGTCGTTGTTCTGCCCCTCGGCACGGTAGTCACCGGGCTTCATGCCCAGCACCTGGTCCGCCGCCGCATAAAAACGCCCGTTGGAATTGAAGCCGGCGTCATACAGCGCATCGGTCACCGAACCTGCCCCCGCCAGGTGCTGACGGACCTTGCGCGAGCGGTGCGCCGTGGCATAGCCCTTGGGGGTCAGGCCAGTGATAGTTTTGAATACTCGATGGAAGTGAAAACTGCTCAAGCCGGCCGCATCGGCCAACTCGCCCAGGGTCGGCAAGTGTTCGGCGGACTCGATCTGGCGACACGCCGCGGCGACCGTCGCTGCATGTTGCGTGGCGCCGTCGCTGTGATCCTTCACCGCACGTTTGCTCGGACGATAACCCGCCGCCTGGGCCTGCTCGGCTGAATCGAAGAACTCGACGTTCTGCGGTTTGGGCAAGCGGGCCAGGCTGCTCGGGCGACAGTACACCCCTGTGGTTTTCACCGCATACACAAACTGTCCGTCGGCGCGGGGATCGCGGGCGACGACGGCGGCCCAGCGGGGATCGTTCTCGATGGTGGTCATGGCGTGAAGTCCGTTGATCCGTTTGAGTCAGATTAACCAGGCGACGAGGTCGCTGCACTCCGGGTCTTGCGGTCAAACTCGAATGATCAATGAGCAGTGCGAAACGTGAAGTTGATGCGCTGCTCGCCCAGGCGCGGGTGCACGCCTGGCTTGATCGGCAAAATCCCGTGATAACGCAAGCGGTCGACACCGCCCCAGACCACGATGTCGCCATGAAACAACGGCACCCGCTGGCTTTTTTCACTGCGCTCGAATCCACCGAACAGAAACATCGCCGGCAGCCCGAGTGACACCGAAACGATCGGCGCCGCGTAAGACGCTTCGTCCTTGTCCTGATGCAATGACATTTTCGCGCCGGGAATATAGCGGTTGATCAGGCAGGAATCTGGCACGAAGTCGGCAAAACCGGCTTCCAGCGCCGCCGCCTGGGCGAGGGCGAAAAAAACAGCGGGCATCTCGGGCCAAGGGGCCTGGGTACGTGGGTCCAGGTGCGAATAGCGGTAACCGCTGCGGTCGGTGGTCCAGCCCCAGTTGCCGCAACTGCTCAACGCGGCGGACATGGTGAAACCGCCGGGGGTGACCATCTGCCGAAACGGCGCCACCGCCAGCACCGTTTCCAGCGCTGGCAGTAATTGCTCCAGCCAGGGCAGGGCGAAGCCGCGCAAGACGTAGGACTGTTCGCCAATCTGCTCGCGCCGGGGCGCTTGTTCGGGCTCAACATCGGCAAACAGATCAAAGGTGATCGGGTTCATGGTGCGCAGTATTACAGCGCCTTGCTGACGCTGATTTCGCTGATGACATCGTCGCCGGCGCCATGCAAGGCATCCAGGGCTGCCTTGGCTTCTGCTTCGGTGCCGTTTTCCAGTTGGGCAAACTCGAAGCGGCGCTCACCGTTGAGCTTGTACTTGATGACGTATTTAGTGGTTAGAGCCATGGTCGTGCCTGTGCGTCGAGTGCCGTTCAGCTCAGTTTGGTGCTGGAACGACGGATGATTTTGATCGAGTGAGTCAGGGTCGGTTTGCGGGTCACGCTGATTGCCCGGCGGCTGACAGTGTCGATGGTGATGTTCCAGAATCCGGTACTCGGTGCGGTAATGCGCGCCGGGAAGGTGTCGAACGCGCCACCATGGTAGGTATGACGGCCGCCATTCTTGAAACTGCGGAAATTGGCGTCGTTCATCAAACGGATGTTGCACGTCTGCGAGCATTGGATGACGACGATGTCGTCCTCGTTGAGGTGCTCTCGCTGGTGGATAAATTTCATGGGGGCGCCTCCAAAAGGCCTTTTTCTACAAAATCAAAACGATAGCCAGGGTGATTGGCGCAGTTTATCAGCCTGGACGGGTTATTATCCGACCGCCGGGCATCGCTTTGGCAATTAAACAAAGTATTTCGAAAATTCAATGAACGAAAAAGCAGGGGGCCATGGAGAAAATCAGCGTTTGCGCTGTCCGAGGCTCTTTGTCGGAGGTTTTGTATGAAATGGGCTGTGTGGGTCTTGCCGTGCGCGTTGGCGATGAGTGGTTGTGCGAGCGTCAAGGAAATCAATGAATCGCTGCCGACCATGAACGTGATTTCCGGCAAGAAGCCCCATGAGTACGCGCAATGCCTGAGCGAAAAACTGGCCAGCAGCCGCAGCCCCCTGCAAATCGAGCCGCAAGGCAAGGATGCGGTACGGGTGATTGTGCCGCAGAAATTTTCCTCGGGCCCTGCCGCAGTGTTCGATATCGAGGAACGCTCCGGTGGCAGCAGCATCAAGCTGCACGAACGCATTTCCAATGTGCCCCTGCGTCCGATGGATGTACGCAACGCCGCCACCGCCTGCATTTCCGGCTGATAGAATACCGCCCGTCAGCACCGATGCCGCCACAGCAACGCTTGGCGGCATTGTCATTTCTGGAGTCGAGCATGAAGCGAGAGCAGGTACGGGAGCGCCATGCAGAGGGTCAAATCTCTGCCACCCATGTGATTCAAAACCCGGCGGAGCCGGCGCAATGGATTGTGTTCTTCAAGAAAAGCGCGGGGCGCAGTTATTTTCTGGTGGACGACAACGACGAAGTCGAATCCTTCGCACGTCTCGATGACTTGATCGAGACGGTGCGTGGGCTGGGCATCAAGTTCGCAGAGATCCACATGTAGGGCAGGGCGCCTTACTTGCACACCACCACGACGCTGCGGTTCTTGTAGTTGCCGATGTCGACCCCCAGCGTCTTGTCCTCTTCTTTGGGAGACGGTGTGCCGTCGGTGCCAACGATTCGATAGCCGGTGCCGGCGCAGGAGGCATCGGCTTTTTCGTAACACGTCGCCCAGGAATTGGCTTCCCCCGAGCAGTCGATGGCGAGGCCTTGCTCGCCATTGCCCAGGTAAGTGGTTTCGGTGGTGGCACAGCCACCCAGGGCCAGGAGCGCAATCAACGGTAGCAGTTTGTTCATGTTTGGGTCGTCGTCAGGATAATGGGGCTAAGTCTGTGACAGCGCCGTGAGCAAAAGGTTATAGCCAAAGGCCATGTCTTTCTCAATCTCCCGAGATGCCTGTAGGAGCGAGCATGTCGAATCGTCGCACCGTCGCGATGGTGGCTCAGGCACCGCGGGCATCCAGACAGCCAGCGTCATCGTTGACGCCCATCGCGACGGTTCGACGCCTCGACATGCTCGCTCCTACAGGGGACGGTGTAAGTCAGGTGTCCTTGCTGCGCCGCGCAGGTGCCGGGCGCTCCAGTTCCAGCACGCTGGCCACTTCAACGGCCATCTTCTCGCTCGGGAATGGCCCGGCAATGCGCTCGCCGTTGGCGCTGTCGACCCACCACTGGCCATCGCTGGATTTGTTGATCAGGAACCCGTTGACGCTTTTTGCTGCCGACATCTATCTGCCTCGTTGGCTGGTTGAATCGCGGCATGATAGCGTCAAAAGGCCGCATCCGCCGCCTGCGAATTCCCGGCGTCGACGCGATTTTCTGCTATGCCTAATGGCACTCCAGCAATTACGCGGAACTATCCGCTGGAATATTTCTCTATGTTGGCATCGGTTAGCCAGTGCGGGGCATTGTAAGGTGCACGCCGCCTGATTAGACTGCGCCGAAACTCGTACACACAGCCCTTTCAAGGACTTTTATGATCAAGAAATGCTTGTTCCCAGCAGCCGGTTACGGTACTCGCTTCCTGCCAGCGACTAAGGCCATGCCCAAGGAAATGCTGCCGGTGGTAAACAAGCCACTGATCCAGTACGGCGTCGAAGAGGCACTGGATGCCGGTTTGACCGAAATCTCCATTGTCACCGGTCGCGGCAAGCGCGCCCTGGAAGACCACTTCGACATCAGCTACGAGCTGGAAAACCAGATCAAGGGCACCGACAAGGAGAAATACCTGGTCGGCATCCGCAAGCTGCTTGACGAGTGCTCGTTCTCCTACACCCGCCAGACCGAAATGAAGGGCCTGGGTCACGCGATCCTGACCGGTCGCCCACTGATCGGTGACGAACCGTTTGCCGTGGTGCTGGCGGATGACCTGTGCGTCAACCTCGAAGGCGACGGCGTCCTGACCCAGATGGTCAAGCTGTACAAGCAATTCCGCTGCTCGATCGTCGCGATCCAGGAAGTCGACCCGCAGGAAACAAACAAGTACGGCGTGATCGCCGGCGAGATGATCCGCGACGACATCTACCGTGTACACAGCATGGTCGAGAAACCAAAACCGGAAGACGCGCCATCGAACCTGGCGATCATCGGTCGTTACATCCTGACCCCGGACATCTTCGACCTGATCGAACAAACCGAGCCGGGCAAGGGCGGTGAAATCCAGATCACTGACGCCCTGATGAAACAAGCCCAGAACGGCTGCGTCATGGCCTACAAGTTCAAGGGCAAGCGTTTCGACTGCGGCGGCGCCGAAGGCTACATCGACGCCACCAACTTCTGCTTCGAGAACTTCTACAAGACCGGCAAGGCTTACTGATAACGCCACGCTTGCTTGTACTGAAAGCCACCTTCGGGTGGCTTTTTGTTTTTCTGCGCTTGCCCAACGAACGGCGGCGGGTATGCTGATGGCCTGCCGAGGAGATAGACGATGGCCTTTGATTTTGACCTGTATGTAATTGGCGCCGGTTCCGGCGGTGTGCGCGCGGCGCGGTTCGCGGCGGGGTTTGGCGCCAGGGTGGCCGTGGCCGAGAGCCGCTATCTGGGCGGCACCTGCGTCAACGTTGGTTGCGTGCCGAAAAAACTGCTGGTCTACGGCGCCCACTTCGCCGAAGACTTCGAGCAGTCTGCTGGTTTCGGCTGGACCCTGGGCGAGGCCGATTTCGATTGGGCCACCTTGATCGCCAACAAGGACCGCGAGATCAACCGCCTGAACGGCATCTACCGCAACCTGCTGGTCAACAGCGGCGTGACGTTGCATGAAGGCCACGCCAGCATCGTCGACCCGCATACTGTCGAAATCAACGGTGAGCGTTTCACCGCGAAAAACATCCTGATCGCCACGGGCGGCTGGCCGCAGATCCCGGAGATCCCGGGTCACGAACACGCCATCAGCTCCAACCAGGCGTTCTTCCTCAAGACCCTGCCCAAACGCGTGCTGGTCGTGGGCGGCGGCTACATTGCCGTCGAGTTCGCCGGGATCTTCCACGGCCTGGGCGCCCAGACTACCTTGCTGTATCGCGGTGACCTGTTCCTGCGCGGCTTCGACGGCGCGGTCCGCAAGCACTTGCAGGAAGAGCTGACCAAGCGCGGCATGGACCTGCAATTCAATGCCGACATCGAGCGCATCGAAAAGCTCGCCGACGGCAGCCTCAAGGCGACGCTCAAGGACGGACGCGTACTGGAGGCCGACTGCGTCTTCTACGCCACGGGGCGGCGTCCGATGCTGGACAACCTGGGGCTGGAAAATACCGGGGTCAAGCTCAATGACAAGGGCTTTGTCGAAGTCGACGAGCAGTACCAGACGGCCGAACCGTCGATCCTGGCCCTGGGCGACGTCATTGGCCGCGTCCAGCTCACCCCTGTGGCGCTGGCCGAAGGCATGGCCGTGGCGCGCCGCCTGTTCAAGCCTGAGCAGTATCGTCCGGTGGATTACAAGATGATCCCGACGGCGGTGTTCAGCCTGCCGAACATCGGCACTGTTGGCCTCTCCGAAGAAGAGGCCCGCGCGGCCGGGCATGAGGTGGTGATTTTCGAGAGCCGTTTCCGGCCAATGAAACTGACCCTGACCGATTGCCAGGAGCGCAGCCTGATGAAGCTCGTGGTGGACGGCAAGACCGACAAGGTGCTGGGCTGCCACATGGTCGGCCCTGACGCCGGCGAGATCGTGCAAGGCCTGGCCATCGCCCTGAAGGCCGGCGCCACCAAGCGCGACTTCGACGACACCATCGGCGTGCACCCGACGGCGGCGGAAGAGTTCGTGACAATGCGCACCCCGGTCTGATGTGAATCCCCTGTAGGAGCAAGCTCGCTCCTACAGGTCACCTCAGCGACAGCTAGATACCAATTTCTTCTATTAATAACATCCGCTAATAGCCAAAACCGATCAGCAGCATCAGGTTTGCCAATGAGCCAATCGCTGCCTGAGCCGGTAAAGTCCTCTCCATCAACTTCACAACCCCTGACGGAGAGTCATCGATGCCTATCATCAACAGCCAAGTTAAACCGTTCAAAGCTGACGCCTTCAAAAACGGCGACTTCGTAAAAGTGTCGGACGCTGACCTGAAAGGCAAGTGGTCTGTCGTGTTCTTCTACCCAGCCGACTTCACCTTCGTTTGCCCAACCGAACTGGAAGACCTGGCTGACAACTACGACGAATTCCAGAAACTGGGCGTCGAAATCTACAGTGTTTCCACTGACACCCACTTTGCTCACGCTGCCTGGCACAACACTTCGCCAGCCATCGGCAAAATCCAGTACACCATGATCGGCGACCCAACCCACGCCATCTCCCGCAACTTCGACGTGCTGATCGAAGAAGCTGGCCTGGCTGACCGTGGCACCTTCGTGATCAACCCTGAAGGCCAGATCAAAATCGTTGAGCTGAACGATGGCGGCGTTGGCCGTGACGCTTCCGAGCTGCTGCGCAAAATCAAGGCCGCTCAATACGTCGCTGCTCACCCAGGCCAGGTTTGCCCAGCCAAGTGGAAAGAAGGCGAGGCCACTCTGGCTCCGTCCCTGGACCTGGTCGGCAAGATCTAAGTCAGTGACACGCTCCGCAGGGCGGTCCACCGCACCTACTCAGTAAGCTGCACCGCCCTCTGAAAACGCCCGGGCGAGATTCGCTCGGGCGTTTTTTTATGCAAAGAATTTGATAAAGGAAATCGCCCGTATGTTGGACGCCAATCTTAAAGCCCAGTTGAAATCGTACCTGGAACGGGTCACCCAACCGATCGAGATCGTTGCTTCGCTCGACGACGGTGCGAAATCCCAGGAAATGCTCGACCTGTTGAAAGACGTTGCCAGCCTTTCCACACTCATTACCTTGATCGACAGCGGTAACGATGCTCGCAAGCCATCGTTCTCGATCAATCGCCCAGGCCAGGACATCAGCCTGCGTTTTGCCGGCCTCCCGATGGGCCACGAATTCACTTCCCTGGTGCTGGCGCTGCTGCAAGTCGGCGGCCACCCATCGAAAGCCAGTGCCGAAGTGATCGAACAGATCCGTTCGCTTAAAGGCGAGTTCAACTTCGAAACTTACTTCTCGCTGTCCTGCCAGAACTGCCCGGATGTGGTCCAGGCGCTGAACCTGATGGCGGTGCTGAACCCGAACATCCGCCACGTCGCCATCGACGGCGCGCTGTTCCAGGCTGAGGTCGACGATCGCAAGGTCATGGCCGTGCCGAGCATCTACCTGAACGGCGAAGTGTTCGGCCAGGGCCGCATGGGCCTGGAAGAAATCCTCGCCAAGATCGACACGAGCGGCGCTGAGCGCCAAGCCGAGAAGATCAGCGCCAAGGAAGCCTTTGACGTGCTGGTGGTCGGCGGTGGCCCAGCCGGTGCTTCGGCGGCGATCTACGCCGCCCGTAAAGGCATTCGCACGGGTGTTGCAGCGGAACGTTTCGGCGGCCAGGTGCTGGACACCATGGCCATCGAAAACTTCATTTCCGTGCAGGAGACCGAAGGGCCGAAACTGGCGAGTGCCCTGGAAGAACACGTCAAGCAGTACGACGTCGACATCATGAACCTGCAACGGGCCAGCGCGCTGATCCCGGCGAAGAACCCTGGCGAGTTGCACGAAGTGCGCTTCGAAAGCGGTGCCAGCCTGAAAACCAAGGCGCTGATCCTGGCCACCGGCGCTCGCTGGCGTGAAATGGGCGTGCCGGGGGAGCAGGAATATAAAGCCAAGGGCGTGTGCTTCTGCCCGCACTGCGACGGTCCGCTGTTCAAGGGCAAGCGTGTGGCGGTGATTGGCGGCGGCAACTCCGGCGTCGAAGCGGCCATCGACCTGGCGGGTATTGTCAGCCACGTCACACTGCTGGAGTTCGACAGCAAGCTGCGCGCCGATGCGGTGTTGCAACGCAAACTGTTCAGCCTGCCCAACGTCGATGTCATCACCAGTGCGCTGACCAGCGAAGTGAAGGGTGACGGCGAGAAGGTCACGGGCCTGGTGTACAAGGACCGCGATTCGGGCGAGTTCAACACGGTCAACCTTGAAGGCATCTTCGTGCAGATCGGCCTGCTGCCCAACACCGACTGGCTCAAGGGCACTGTCGAGTTGTCGCCTCGCGGCGAGATCATCGTAGACGCCCGTGGCGAGACCTCGCTGCCGGGGGTGTTCGCCGCCGGTGACGTGACCACCGTGCCGTACAAGCAGATTGTGATTGCAGTGGGCGAGGGCGCGAAGGCTTCCCTGAGCGCATTCGACCACCTGATCCGCACCTCGGCCCCGGCGTAACGCCAGGCCCTGAAACAAAAAACCCCATGAGTGATCATGGGGTTTTTTGTGTCTTGCACCAATCAACCTGTGAAAGTTTAACCTGTGGGAGCGAGCAAGCCCGCTCCCATAGTTTCACCGCGCCTGGTACTGACTTATAGCGGCGCAGGCTGAATGATTTCAACCCAGTAGGCATCCGGGTCCTTGATGAAGGCCAGGCTCTTCATGCGGCCATCCGAGAGGCGTTTCTGGAAGTCGCAGCCCAGGGCTTCGAAACGCTCGCACGCGACGACGATGTCCGGCACCGAGATGCAGATGTGGCCAAAACCGCGCGGGTCGGTGTTGCCGTTGTGGTAGGCGAAGTCCGGGTCGTTTTCGGTGCCGTGGTTGTGGGTCAGTTCCAGGATGCCGGGGATCGACTTCATCCACTCGGTGCGCGCGGCGGCGTCGGCCGGGATCTGGTCCTTGTCCACCAGCGCCAGGAAGTACAGGCTGAACTCGGCTTCCGGGAAGTCACGTTTTTCCACCAGCGAGAACCCGAGGATGCGCGTGTAGAAATCCAGGGACTTGGTGATGTCCTTGACCCGCAGCATGGTGTGGTTGAAGACGAACTGGCGGGTGGCGCTGTCCGGTTGGGCGGTGACGCCGGGGAAGGTGTTCAATTCGTGCAGGCTCATGGGCCCTCCGTCAACAAGTTGGGCTAAATAATGGTGCCAATGATACGCAAGGGGGCTGGCATCACCAAACCCCAAAGCGTCTGCTATTGCCTGAGCGATGGCCTGGGCTCAGACTTTGCGGTTCAATCCGCGAGTGTTCATTGCAATGATCCGATCCCCTAAACTGCTGTTCGTTCTATTGGGTCTGCTGATGGGTATCGCCGAGGCGCAGGCTGATGCGCCCACGGTGACCTGGCCGAAGGGCTGGGAGATCGAAACGGTGCCTCAGGACGACGCCCGGCCCCAGGTGTCTCGCCAGCGGGCGGTGAAACATGATGAGGGTGGCACGCCCGTCATGGTGATGGAGTTGACCACGACGCCTGTGGAAAGTGGTCATCAGGTCAATTTGCAAGGCGTGTTGCTGGAGATGCGCAAGTCGGTGCAGAAGGACTTTTTCCAGGGTGGCTATCAAAGCGTCTGCACTAAAATCCATACGGCGACCTTGAGCCGGCTAGCGGCGCTGGAAACCACCTGCACCATTACCCAGAATGGCCGACATGTGCTCTCACAAACATTGGTGGCAGCGCTGGGTGCGGATAAGGCGTATGTTTTTTCCTACGCTGGGCAAGCCGAGGCTTATAAGGCCAGCGAGGACGAAATAGCGTCGGCCCGTAACAGCCTGCAACTTTAATGGGAGCAATTGCACCATCGTGCATTGCGCCATTTTTAGATGCCCCAAAGGATTAAATACAAAGTTGAACGGGAAGTAGAACACTGATCGATTCAATTCGTTGCAATTGTTGAGCATCCATAAAAAAGCCCTGCATCGAGCAGGGCTTTTTGCTACCACGAGTGATCAGCCGCGCAGCCAGGAATCAACGGTGGAGGCGCCGTATTCTTCCTTCCAGGCTTTCAGCCCGCGATGGTTGCCACCCTTGGTTTCGATCAGTTCGCCAGTGTGTGGGTTCTGATAGACCTTGACCACGCGAGCGCGGCGGGTTTTGGGTGCAGCAGCCTGCTGAAGGCCGGACTTTGGATTCGGATCGAGAATGGCGATGATGTCACGCAGGCTCTTGCCGTAGGTTTTCATCAGCCCCTGGAGCTTTTCTTCGAATTCGATTTCTTTCTTGAGCCCGGCGTCGTTCTTCAGGGATTCCAGCTGTTTGAGCTGTTCTTGAAGGGCCTTTTCAGCTGCACGAAATTCAGCGAGTCTGGACAATATCTTTACTCCAATAGTGTGTTTGGCTGAGACCAACCGCAAACAAAGCTATAAGCAAGGGCCTTGAAGCGACTCGGTGATAAGTGGCTCACCTGCCAATCTAGCGCAGGCAAGAAAAATTGTAGTAGTTAATGGCCGAAGAGTAAATCGTGACTTTTTCTTCATGTAACAAGATTGGCCGTGTTGTTTCAAAAGGACAGGCCGTTAGGTTGTTTCATCGCATAAAAGCGCTAGTTAATGGTGAGTTAATGCGTTAATGAAATCTGCCGGAGGCATCGGTCGGCCAAACAGATAACCTTGCAGGAAGTTAACGCCGTGGGCGCTCAGGTAATCACTTTGCTCGTGGGTTTCCACGCCCTCGGCGACGATGCCCAGGTCAAGCTTGGCCGACAGCTCGATGATGCTGTCCAGAATGTGCCGGGACAGGGCGTCGGCGCCGATCATGGCGACAAAACTCTGATCGATTTTCAGGAAGTCCACGTTGAACTGGCGCAAGTAACCCAGGCTGCAATGCCCGGTGCCGAAGTCGTCGATGGCGATCTTCACGCCCAGCGCCCGTAGCTGATCAAACAGTTGCAGGGTCACGGGCGTGGGCTCGATCAACTGGCGCTCGGTGAGCTCCAGCACCAGATGAATCGAGCCCGGTGCGAAGGCGTCGAGAAACGCCCGGCAATCTTCGACCAGTTGCAGGTCCTGGCAGTGGCTGGCTGTGATGTTGATGCCGATGTGCAAGGGGTCAGCGAATGAAGTGGACAGCGGGCCGAGCAACTGCGCGGTTTGCTGCATCAATGAGCGCGTCATCGGCACGATCAGGCCGCAATGCTCGGCAAACGGAATGAACAGGTCCGGGCGCACCAGGCCTTCTTTGGGATGATTCCAGCGCA
The DNA here is from genome assembly GCF_054668405.1 of Pseudomonas sp. S2_C03. Lineage (NCBI taxonomy): Bacteria > Pseudomonadati > Pseudomonadota > Gammaproteobacteria > Pseudomonadales > Pseudomonadaceae > Pseudomonas > Pseudomonas sp. S2_C03. The sequence continues at coordinate 1,512,442 of NZ_CP162766.1, forward strand.
TCAATACTTCGGCGCCCGACCACCTTTTGGTGGTGCCGTGCACCACCGGCTGGAAATACGGCACGAACTCCTGCGCATCCAGCGCTCGGCGCAATTCGTGGCTGGGAGACGATGCTCGCTTTTGCAGTGCGTGCCCGATCAGCGCGGACACGGCGCCAAAAAAGATCAGCAGGCTGAACAGCGACGGGTATTCGCTGCGCATGTAGCGCCAGGTCTCGCCTTCGGGAAAACCGGCGGCGACCGTGAAGCCGTAGCGCTGGGAGGTGAGCTGGTTTTCAGCCACCGGCAACGACGGCAGGGCGCCTTCATGGACGCTGCCGTCGGCGGATAACCAGTGTGGCCCGACGCGCAGTATCAGCAGGGTGTTGCGACCGATCAGGCGTAGCACGTTGCTCAGGTGATACCCATCGAGGGTGGTCAACGCCCCTTGTTCGCCCTCGCTGAGGCGATACACCAGAAGCGCCGTATCGGGCGTGACCGGGTTGCCGTTCATCAGCCACAGGGTGCCGTGTGTGTAGTCGTCGGCATTGACCTTTTCCTGATAGTCGCCAAACAACGAGCTGCAATAGAGGTTGCCTTCCCAAACCAGATTCGTTGAACGCACGAACGGCCTTCGGGTGACCTGTTCACGCAGGGCCAGTTTCACTGTTTCGCAGGGTTGGCCGGCCAGTGGCACCAGCTCCCGGGCAGCCTGGGCAGTGTTGTCGAGCATCAGGTCGAACTGGCGGATGGCTTCTTCGGCGGTGAGTCGGGTGCTGTGTTCCAGCGTGCGTCCGGCCTGCAAGTAAAGGATGGCGACACCCAGCCCGATCGGCAGCAGGCCGCTGAGCAATGTCACCAGCCGGCGGGTGCGGCGGGTGCGGCGGTGTTTGACGATCAGCGGCATGCGTGGAGTCTGTCTCGTTGGCGTGGGGCTGCTTGCCGGACACGCTTCGCGCAAAAAGCCCGGTCAACGGCCATGATAGTTGGCGTTGGGCATTTTCGTTGACCGGATTGATCCTGGCGGGCGTTTTCCTGTGCATCAAACCCCTTGCACGTGCGTTGAAAAAGGGCTTTTGATACAGCAGGCGGACAAACCGATTTACGCTGTGTAGAATCGGTTTACGCATACAATAATAATCCTTCTGGCAGCAGAAGCCTTTTCCGCCAGAGCCTTGGGTCGACGATGAACAGTTTCGGGTTTCAATTGATCTATGGTGACTTCCTCGCCCGCAGCGTACGCGGCATCTCCTGCGCGCCACCCGGCGGTCTCAGCATTTTCAGCCAATAACGTTTGTTAATTGAAAAGCATGATGAGGCGCCAACCATGGCAGATTTATACGAAAACCCAATGGGCCTGATGGGCTTCGAGTTCATCGAATTTGCATCGCCAACCCCCAACACCCTGGAGCCGATCTTCGAGATCATGGGTTTCACCAAGGTCGCGACCCACCGTTCCAAGGACGTGCACCTGTATCGCCAGGGCGCGATCAACCTGATCCTCAACAACGAACCCCACAGCGTCGCCTCGTACTTCGCAGCCGAGCACGGTCCGTCGGTGTGCGGCATGGCGTTTCGCGTCAAGGATTCGCAGAAAGCCTACAAACGCGCACTGGAGCTGGGCGCGCAGCCGATCCACATCGAAACCGGCCCGATGGAGCTGCACCTGCCGGCGATCAAGGGCATTGGCGGTGCACCGCTGTACCTGATCGACCGTTTTGGCGAGGGCAGCTCGATCTACGACATTGACTTCGTTTTCCTGGAAGGTGTCGAGCGCAACCCTGCGGGGGCGGGCCTTAAAATCATCGATCACCTGACCCACAACGTGTATCGCGGGCGCATGGCGTACTGGGCGAATTTCTACGAGAAGCTGTTCAACTTCCGCGAGATCCGCTATTTCGACATCAAGGGCGAATACACCGGCCTGACCTCCAAGGCGATGACCGCGCCGGACGGCATGATCCGCATTCCCTTGAACGAGGAATCGTCCAAGGGCGCCGGGCAGATCGAAGAGTTCCTGATGCAGTTCAACGGCGAAGGCATCCAGCACGTGGCGTTCCTCACCGATAACCTGATCGACACCTGGGACCGCCTGAAGAAGATCGGCATGCGCTTCATGACCGCGCCACCGGACACCTATTACGAAATGCTCGAAGGCCGTTTGCCGAACCACGGCGAGCCGGTGGGCGAGCTCCAGGCGCGGGGCATCCTGCTCGACGGTTCCTCCGAGGCGGGGGACAAGCGCCTGCTGTTGCAGATCTTCTCGGAAACCCTGATGGGCCCGGTGTTCTTCGAATTCATCCAGCGCAAGGGCGATGATGGTTTCGGCGAGGGCAACTTCAAGGCGTTGTTCGAATCGATCGAGCGGGATCAGGTTCGGCGTGGCGTGTTGAACGCCGAGTAATAAAACTGTAGCAGCGGGCGTGCCCGCGATGGCGGAGTGTCAGTCAACTCAGATGAGACTGTAACACCGCTATCGCGGGCAAGCCCGCTCCCACAATGAGTGCTGCGCAGCCTCAAGGCCTGCGCTGTCGCACCAAATGCTTGAACCCCTCGAACACCAGCACCAGCACCGCCATCCAGATCGGGATGTAGGTCAGCCATTCCCCGGGCTTGATGCTTTCCCCCAGCAACAGCGCCACGCCGAGCAACAGCACCGGCTCTACGTAGCTGAGCAGGCCAAACAGGCTGAACGGCAGCAGCCGGCTGGCGATGATGTACACCACCAGCGCCGAGGCGCTGATCAGTCCCAGCAGCGGGATCAGCCCCATCAGCGCCGGATACTGATCGAACACGCCGAAACCATTCGTACCGCCGTGCACGAACCCGTACGCGATGGGCAGCATAATGACCATGTCCAGCCACAGCCCGCCGAGGTTGTCGGACTTCATCCATTTGCGCAGCACGAAGTACAGCGGATAGCCGACCACCACCACCAGCGTCGCCCAGGAGAAGCCGCCCACCTGATACAACTCATTGACCACACCCAGGCTGGCGAAAAAAACCGCGACCTTTTGCAGGTACGACAGGCGCTCGCCATAGGCGATTCGCCCGGTCAGCACCATCGCCAGCGGCAGCAGAAAATAGCCCAGCGAGACGTCGAGGCTGTAGCCATTGAGCGGCGCCCACATGAACAACCACAGTTGCACGCCGAGCAGCGCCGACGAGACGATCAGGCAGGCAATCAGCCTGGGGTTGGCGGCAACGCGCCGCACGATCTCCAGGGCACGTTTCCATTCGCCGGAAATCAGGATGAACAGGGTCATGCAGGGCGCGGTCAGCAGCATCCGCCAACCGAAAATCTCCACACCATTCAAGGGACTGAGCAGTGAGGTGTAGTAATACATGACGGCAAACAGCACCGAGGCTGAAACCGATAGAGCGATACCTTTAGACAAACTGTCCTCGCGTAGCCGAGCGTTGAACGGAATGCGGAGGATACGCGGTTTTTGTTGTGAATATTGGCCGCGCGATCAAAATCCACAACACCTGTAGGAGCGAGCTTGCTCGCGATGGCGACGTCTCAGTCAGCCTAGTTGTGTCTGACAAATACCGCCATCGCAGGCAGGCCCGCTCCTCATCGTGGCTTACGCCCGGAAACAAAATGCCCCACATCATTGAACCCCGGTGTCGACGCATGCCCCGGCGTCACCAGCGAATCGATGAACGCTTCATCCTCGGCAGTGATCTTCACCGCCTGCGCCTTGGTGTAGGCATCCCATTGTTCCTCGGTACGCGGCCCGACAATGGCGGAGGTGACGGCGCTGTTGTTGAGCACCCAGGCGATGGCGAACTCGACGATGCCCACGCCACGCTCCCGGGTGTATTGCTGGATCTGCTGGGCAATGCGCAGGGACTCCATGCGCCACTCGACTTCCAGGATGCGCTTGTCGGCACGACCGGCGCGACTGTTGGCGTCGGGTTTGGCATCCGGGGCATATTTGCCGCTGAGTACGCCACGGGCCAACGGGCTGAACGGCACCACGCCCAGGCCGTAGTGCTGCGCAGCGGTGATCTGCTCGGGCTCGGCCTGGCGGTTGACGATGTTGTACAACGGCTGGCTGATGACGGGGCGGTCGACCCCCAGTTGATCGGCCAGGCGAATGACCTCGGCGATGCGCCAGCCACGGTAGTTCGACAAACCCCAGTAACGCACCTTGCCCTGTCGGATCAGGTCGCCCATGGCCGACACCGTCACCTCCAGCGGCGTGTTGTGGTCTTCGCGGTGCAGGTAATAGATGTCCAAGTAGTCGGTGCCCAGGCGCGTCAGGCTGGCCTCGATCCCATTGAACAGATGCTTGCGGCTGAGCCCCGAACGGTTCGGCACGCCGTCCGCCGGACCGAACCCGACCTTGGTGGCCAGCACCCACTGATGGCGGTTGGAGGCAATGGCTTCACCGACGATTTCCTCGGAGCGGCCGTGGGTGTAAACGTCGGCGGTGTCGATGAAATTGATGCCCTGGTCCCAGGCCTTGTCGATGATCCGCAGGGAATCTTCGGTACTGGTCTGCTCGCCAAACATCATGGTGCCCAGGGTCAGGGTGGACACCTGCAAACCGGAATGACCCAAGGTGCGGTAGCTCATGATGAATTCCTTTTGCCAGTGGGAAAGCCTCCATCAAATACCAGAATTTTCCCGCGTGGCAAACGGTATTGGTTGCGTTAACGTGGATCGCCCTCTCGCTGAGGCAGGACGGTTCAACATAAAGGCATTGAAACTGGAGATACCCCATGAAAATCGTCATCGCCCCGGATTCGTTCAAGGACAGCCTCAGCGCCCAGGGTGTCGCCGATGCCATCGCCATTGGCCTGGCCCAGGTGTGGCCGGATGCGCAGTTGCTCAAGTGCCCCATGGCAGACGGTGGTGAAGGCACGGTCGAATCGATCCTCGCGGCCTGCGAAGGTCAGTTGCGCCGCACGAAGGTTCGCGGGCCATTGGGCAACACGGTCGATGCCGCCTGGGGCTGGCTGCCGCACAGCCACACCGCGATCATTGAAATGGCCGAAGCCAGCGGCCTGCAATTGGTCGCGCCGGGACAGCGAGATGCGTGCGTCAGCAGCACCTACGGCACTGGCGAACTGATCCGCGCGGCACTCGATGCCGGGGCGCAACGGGTGATCCTGGCGATTGGCGGCAGCGCCACCAACGACGGCGGTGCCGGTGCCATGCAGGCGCTGGGCGTGAAGCTGCTGGACGCCCAGGGTCAAAGCCTGGCACCGGGTGGGCTGGCGCTGGCGCAACTGGCGCGCATCGACCTGGACGAACTCGATTCGCGCCTGGCGACGGTGCGCTTCGACATCGCCGCCGACGTCGATAATCCGCTGTGCGGCCCCCACGGTGCCTCGGCGATTTTCGGTCCGCAGAAAGGTGCGTCTTCCCGGCAGGTCGAGCAATTGGACAGCGCCCTTGGCCACTTTGCCGACCACTGCGCCCAGGTGCTGCGTAAGGATGTGCGCGATGAGCCGGGCAGTGGCGCGGCGGGCGGCCTGGGGTTTGCCGCCAAGGCGTTTCTCGGGGCGCGGTTCCAGGCCGGGGTTGAGGTGGTGGCGGAGCTGGTGGGCCTGGCCGAGTCGGTGCAGGGCGCTGATCTGGTGATCACCGGCGAAGGCCGTTTCGACGCGCAGACCCTGCGCGGTAAAACCCCGTTCGGTGTCGCCCGCATCGCCCGGCAACAGGGTGTGCCTGTCATCGTGATCGCCGGCACCCTCGGCGAGGGTTACCAGGCACTGTACGAACACGGCATCGACGCCGCGTTCGCCCTCACCAGCGGCCCGATGACCCTGCAACAGGCGTGCAGTGAAGCGCCACGCCTGTTGCAGGAACGGGCAAGCGACATCGCCCGGGTGTGGCGGATGGCCAACCAATCCTGACTCCCCACCCCCTGTAGGAGCGAGCTTGCTCGCGATAAGGCCCGGTCAACCAGCGCTCATGTAGCTGACCCTCCGCCATCGCGAGCAGGCTCGCTCCCACAAGTATCGAGCTAGACGCCTCGAGTGTTTCAAGGATGAAACACACCTCAGCCCGTAAAAAAATATTTCACAAACCCCCGCAAAAAACCTCAAGCCCCGCCGATATATAAATCAGGTGCGCACCTGTCGTGCCCACCCGCAAAGCACGGATGCTCGAAGCCACACTCACCCCCGAGTATCGTCCTATGTCCTTGCGTAATCTGAATATCGCACCGCGCGCCTTCCTTGGGTTCGCCTTCATTGCCCTGCTGGTGGTTGTGCTGGGCGTATTTGCCGTCAACCGCATGTCGGTCATCCGCCAGGCGTCGGTGGACATGGGCAGCAACCAACTGCCGAGCGTGGGTTACCTGAGCACCGTCACCGAGAACGTGTTGCGCATGCGCATCCTGTCGTTCCGCATCCTGGTCAATCGCGAACCAGCCAGTTTGCAGGAAGCCGACTCGCGCATCGTCGTGCTCAGCGACAAGGTGCGCAAGGCGCAAGCCGATTACGCGGCATTGCCGATGGGCACCCGGGAAGCCACGCTGTACAAGGAGTTCAGCACGACGCTGGACAACTACATGCAAGCCCAGCGCGAGATGATCGACCTGTCGCGCCAGAACAAGGTCGATGAGTTGCGCACCCTGATCAACACGCGGATCAAGGACGGCACCGACCTGATGGGCGAGCAGCTCAACAAGCTGGTGGCCTTCAACGCCGAGGCTGCCAAGGTCGCCGGAGTGACCGCCGCCGACAACTACAGCGGTGCCGTCAACGGCATCATCGCGGTGGCCGTACTGGCGGCGGTCATGACCGTGCTGTTGGCCTGGCTGTTGACCCGCAGCATCGTCACGCCATTGACCCGCGCGGTGAGAGCCGCTGAAACCATCGCCGGTGGCGACCTGACCAAAACCGTCGAAGTCGATGGCAAGGACGAACCGGCTCGCCTGCTCAGCGCCCTGTCCACGATGCAAGCCAACCTGCGCAAAACCATCGAACAGATCGCCGGTTCCGCCACGCAACTGGGCGCCGCCGCCGAAGAACTCAGCGCGGTGACTGAAGAAGCGTCGCGCGGCATGCAACAGCAGAACGACGAGATCGAACAGGCCGCCACCGCCGTCAACGAAATGACCGCGGCGGTGGAAGAAGTGGCGCGCAATGCCGTGTCGACTTCCGAGGCGTCGAACCAGTCGACCCAGGCCGCGCGCGAAGGGCGTGACCGTGTGGTGGAAACCGTCGACGCGATCCAGACCATGACTCACGATGTGCAGAACACGTCGGTGATGATCGAAGGCCTGGCGGAGCAGGGCAGGGACATCGGCAAGGTGCTGGACGTGATCCGTGCCATCGCCGAACAGACCAACCTGCTGGCGTTGAACGCGGCCATCGAAGCGGCCCGCGCCGGTGAAGCCGGGCGTGGATTTGCCGTGGTGGCGGATGAGGTGCGCGCACTGGCCCATCGCACGGCGCAATCGACCCAGGAAATCGAGAAGATGGTCGCCGGTATCCAGAACGGCACCGGTGAAGCGGTGTCCTCGATGCAGCAGAGCAACCAGCGTACCCAAAGCACCCTGGAACTGGCCCGCGCTGCCGGCGTTGCCCTGGAGCAGATCACCCAGTCGATTCACCAGATCAACGAACGCAACCTGGTGATCGCCAGCGCCTCGGAAGAACAGGCCCAGGTGTCCCGCGAGGTGGACCGCAACCTGGTCAACATCCGCGACCTGGCCACCCAGTCCGCCGCCGGTGCCAACCAGACCAGCGCCGCCACCCACGAACTGTCGCGCCTGGCCGTGGACTTGAATGCGATGGTCGCGCGGTTCGTGATCTGATTCGGCTACGCGCCCCCACACATGCACACGCAATACCTGTAGGAGCGAGCTTGCTCGCGATGGTCGTCAACGATGACGCTGGCTGTCATTAGCCCAGCGGTATTCCTGAACCCATCGCGAGCAAGCTCGCTCCTACAGGGCTAAACACCGTCCAATCCCACCCCTGTACAAATCCCCACCTGTCAACTCTGACAGTTTCGCTTTTTTTTGTTCGAGCGCTTAATCCGTCCAGGGTCATTTCGCCCTGCGGCGCGTTCGACGGTGTCTGATGCGTATGCCAGTGCCCTGCAGTTGACCAACCGGTTGGTCATGGCTTCGTCCATGGCTCGAACATTGTCAATTGATGAGGGATGGGAACATGGCAAGTCAAATGACCCCGAGCACGCTGAGCAATCAGGCCTACCTGAAGATGCGTGCCGAGTATCGCTCCAAGCTGGTCGATGACCTTAAAGAACTGATCATCGAAGACGACATGTACGCCGACAAGACCACGGGCTTGCTCAAGGGGCCGGAGGTCAACAAGGGGCTGGACGTCGCCGTGCCGTTGTGGAAAGAACTGCCTCCAGAGGGTTCCAGGATCGGGGACAAGATTCAGTTGCAGGTGGATAGGGGCAACGGGAGGTTCGAAGATATCGGACTGGAAGTGGAGTTCAAGATCCCGGCGGGAGTTACCGAGTTTCCGGAAACCTTTCCGTATGTCATGACCATCGATCCGAATGATTTTCCCAATGTTGCCACGTGCATCCTGAGGTACAGGCACACCAACTACCAGGGAGACCCTCCGTCGCATTCCCTGGAAGTGACCGTACGGGTTGACCGCGTGCCGCCCTACGACCGTACACCGCCCGATGCCCCGGAATTCGCCGACGACTTCCTCGATGATTCCAACCTGCCGGCCGGTGGCAAGCTGGCCGTCACCCTGCCGGGCTACACGGATTGGGAGGCCACGGACATCGTTGCCGTTTACCTGGTCGCGGCCGATGACATTCCGACCGATCCGACCACGCTCACCCCGATCTACTACGCCCCCGTCCCCAGTCCCGGCACGGCTGACACGGTCATGCAGATCGATGCCGACAAGATTCGTGAATTTGGCGATGCCGAAGCAGTGCTGCTTTATGTATTGGTCGACCAGGCGCAGAACCCCAGCCAGCTCTCGAACTATAAAAAAATCGCCCTGACCTTCGGGCCTTTGCCCAACCCGACCAATGAACCGCGGGTCCCCCAAGCTGATCCCCTCCTGACCATGGAGAAAGTCCAGGAGGGCGTGAGCGTGTGGGTCGACAAGTACACCAATTACAAGGAAGGTGACGCCATTCGTGTGAGCTGGGGCTCGAAAACCCTGAGGGACTTTTCCCCCGGCTCCGCGCCACTGCCCAACTTCGAGATTCCAGTGCATCCACCGCTTTTGATACTGGAGGAGTATGGACAGAACACGACCGGGCTCAAGCCGGTGCTCGTCAGTTACCACGCCGTTCGCAGCGGGCGGTTGTTCGGACCCTTGTCCGAAAGCTTCGCTACCAACCTCGAGGTGGCCTTTCCCTGGAACCCATGGCCTCCCGTCGATTGGCCCAACCCGATCCATCCGTCCCTGCTCAAGGGCGACGTGAAAAACCACGATGGCACGCGCACCAATGAGCTGACCCGCGCCGACAAGGACGAAGATGCGGTGTTCCACTTCAAATGGTACACCGAGGCCAAGAACGATCAGATCATCACGTTCTACTGGGGCGAGTTGCAGGTGGCCGAGGCGCGAGTCGTTTTTGACGACCAGGACCCTACCCATGTTCCCGGTGGGGATTACAACGTCGATATTCCCTGGGCCTACATCAAGGAGACCGGCAACGGCGACCCGATCCTGGTGCATTACCGTGTCACGGGGCCGGGTCTGGTCAACGAACTGCATTCAGTGCCCACGGAAGTCGCGGTCAACGCCATTGCCGTGACGCTGCCACCCGCGAGCTTTCCTTCAATCGACGGTGCGGTCAACCCTGATTACCCGGGTTGCATGGCGTTGCGAGACGACGGTGCATTGCAGGTCACGATCCCCGACCTTTCAGGTGAACTCAAGGATGGCGACAAGATCAACGTCACGTTTACGCCGATGAAGGGCGACGATTTGACGGCCGCTGACGACCCCATTACGACAGCGATCTTTCGCAAGGAATTTACATTGGGCCAGCCCGACTCGCCCCTCGGTGGTTTCGATTTTTTCGTCGAACCCTACCTCCTCCACATCTTTCCGCTTTGGACCGAAAATCCGGCGACGTTTCGCCGGGGACGGGTCAAGATCGTGTACTCCCACGATGACGGCACGGAAGTGATCGCTTCCCCGCCAAAGGTCAACCGCACAGCGTTCACGCGGCCCAATGACTCCTGCGAAATCCCCAGGCCGCCGGCTCCATGACAGGGCGAAATGCCCGAGCCCTGCCTGTTGGCGCCCATCACGACGCTGGCAGGCAGGACCTTCGTTCCACGCATCGGGCATGCACAGGTTGTTTCTGAGCAGCTTCGGATTAGTCCTACAGACCGCGCGTAAGAAAATTCTTAGGATCGCCGCCGTTTGACGCCAGGCCCTTGTACGAAAAGGTGCGAAGCGTTTGTAGACAGTCGTTGTGTGTACCTTTCAGGAGCGATAAACATGCATGCCAGCCCGTCCTTTGCCGTCACCCCTCTTGCGCGCATTCTCAAATGGCTTGCCATGGGGCCACTGCTGTTCGCCAGCCCGTTGGTGCTGGGCCAGACCATCATTGAAAACGGTGCCTCGCAAACCATCGACGGCACTACACCGGTGGACGACTATGTACTGCGTACGGGCGGACAGTTGACGGCCAATGGCGCCAGCACCAACCAGATTGCCGCCAGCGAGTCGAGCCTGCAGCTCAACGGTACGACGGTCACGGCTTTGGGCAACGAGCATGGCATCAGCCTGGTCAACAGCACAGCCACAATCAGCCAGAGCAAGGTCACCAGCAACCGCAGCGGCTTGATCCTGACCGAGCTGCCCGGTGGCGCGTCCCAGGCACGGGTCGTCGACAGTGAAATCAGCGGTGGCGAGATCGGCGTCACCATGAGCCGCAACAGTGAAGTGACCATTGAAGGCAGCAAGATCAGCGGCACCGGTGCCAACAGCGTGGGCATCCTCTCCTTTGGTGGCAAGCTGAGCGTGGCCAACAGCACCATCATCGGCACTGACGTCGGCATCGAGGTGTCTGCCGACAACGCGCTACCGGCTGCCAACTCGATTGTCCTCGACAAAACGGCCGTTCAAGGGACGAGCGGTGCCGCGATCAGTGTCGTTGGCGTGAACCCCAACAGCGAAAAGGTCAACATCCAGGTCAACAATGGCTCCACGCTCACCGGTGGCAATGGTGTGCTGTTGCAGGTGCAAAATGGTGCTTCGGCGAACTTTGCCGTCAACAACAGCCAGTTGGTAGGGGACGTCGTGGTCGAGGCGGGCAGCCACGCCGATGTGACGCTGGACAATGCCGCGACGCTCACCGGGCGCCTGGAAAACGTCGAGAACCTGGCCATCAACAATGATGCCCGCTGGATCATGGTGGGCGACGGCTCCGTGGAGAACCTGGCCCTCAATGGCGGCGGCGTGCAGTTTGGCAACCCCGGGCAGTTCTTCAACCTGACGGTGGGCGAGTTGTCGGGCAGCGGCACGTTCTACATGCACAACGATTTCACCACCGGACAGATCGACACCCTGACCGTCACCGGCACTGCCACCGGCGAGCACACCGTGGCACTGGACAGCAGCGGCACGGAACCTACGGCTGCCTTCTCGACGGCAGTGGTGCATATCGCGGCCGGTGACGCGCAGTTCTCCCTGCTAGGTGGGCCGGTGGACCTGGGCACCTATTCCTATGACCTGGTTCGGGTCGGCGCCAACGACTGGTACCTCAATGCCGCCACCCGCACTATCAGCCCGGGTACTCAATCGGTGATGGCGCTGTTCAGCGCTGCGCGCACGGTCTGGTACGGCGAGCTCAGCACCTTGCGCAGCCGCATGGGTGAAGTGCGCCTGGATCACGGTAAATCGGGTGGCTGGATGCGTGCGTATGGCAACAAGTACAACGTCAGCGAAAGCGCCGGCGTTGCCTACAAGCAAGTGCAGCAGGGCGTGTCGTTCGGTGCCGATGCACCGTTGCCGGTGGGTGACGGTCAATGGCTGGTGGGTGTGCTGGCCGGTTACAGCAAGTCCGACCTGGACCTGAGCCGTGGCACCAGTGGCGACATCGACAGCTACTACCTGGGTACTTACGCCACCTGGCTGGATGCCGTCAGCGGTTACTACTTCGACGGTGTCATCAAGTACAACCGCCTGCAAAACGATGCCGACGTGCAACTCAGCGATGGCCGCAAGACCAAGGGCGACTACAACAACAACGGCCTGGGTGCTTCGGCGGAATTCGGCCGGCACATCAAGCTGGCGGATGACTACTTCGTCGAGCCTTCGGTGCAGTTTGCCGCGGTCACGTTCGAAGGCGCCGACTACACGTTCGACAACGGCCTGAAAGCCAAGGGTGATCGCGAGAACTCGCTGCTCGGCAAGGTGGGTGCCACGGTCGGTCGCAACTACAGCTGGGCAGAAGGCAAGACCGTACAACCCTATGTGCGCGCGGCCTACGTGCATGAGTTCGCCGACAACTCCGATGTATCGGTCAACGACAACCGCTTCAACACCGACCTGCGCGGTTCGCGCGGCGAACTGGGCGCCGGTGTTGCCATGACGGTGACCGACAAGGTGTCGCTCCATGCAGACTTCGACTACAGCAACGGCAGCAAGATCGAGCAGCCGTGGGGTGCCAATGTAGGGTTTCGCTACACCTGGTAAATGAGAGCCGTGACACGCCCCCTGTAGGAGCGAGCTTGCTCGCGATGGTAGTCCAGACGACGCGGGGATACAGACAGCCAGCGTTATCGTTGACGACCATCGCGAGCAAGCTCGCTCCTGCAGGGGGCGTGGGGCGGTTCTCTTCTTTGAGTGTTCGAGGAGAGTCTGTTCATGGCCAAGTCCACCGATGTGCTCATGCCCCCGCCTGAGGTTGTCGGGCTGCTGCCCGACAAACCCGGCGGCGAAACCAACCTGCTGCCCGAAGCCCTGACCCGCACCGACCTTAAGGTCTGGTTCACGGTGCCGTTGTATTCGGACCCCACCAAGGGCGAAGAAAAGGTCGAGCTGTTCGTGGACAACAACCCCAACCCGCTCGTCGTGCGCACGTGGGATCAGCCGATCACCGACACCGACCGTTATGTGCTGCTGCCCCAGCACTGGCTGCGCGCCAATGACGGTGAGCATTCGCTGCGGTATCGCGCGACGATCTACAACGGCGACTGGGAATATTCCAACCCGCTGATCATGACCCTCGATACCCAGGCCCCAACCTTGGCGACCGCCAACGCCCTGGTGTTTCCGCCGGCGGTACTGCCGCCCAACAAACTCACCGCCCAATACCTCGCGCAGAACAACGATCAGGTGAAGGCCGGCATCCCCCTCTACACGACTCCCAAGCCGTGGGATCGCATCACCTGGTATTGGAGCGACAGTGCCGGGGGTTACCAGCAGGCGGGCGTTATCGAACTGGACGACAAGAACTACACCGGCCCCCTGGAGCTGGTGGCCAGCGGCGACCTGATTCGCCTGCGCGGCAACGGTGCGCGGTTTGTGTCGTACAGCGTCGAGGACCGTGCGGGCAACAAGACGCCTTACGCCGTGCATGTCGAGCTGAACGTGGACACCGCTGTCGTGCCCCGGGTATTGCCACCGGCGAAAGTGCTGGAGGCCAGCAACAGCGGATCCAGCGGGGTGCTGGTACCGGCCAGGGCGCTCAATGGCGTCACGGTGGAGCTGCCAGCAACGGCGGTCATCAATGACGACGAGCGGGTGGTGGTGTGTTGGGCGCAGCCCGGTACGCCGGGGGACTACACCACCGAAACCCCGGTGGAACCAGGGTCGCGTCAGTACAGTATCCCCAAAACCAGAATCGCCCAGCACAGCGGTGGCAGCCTGACGGTGACCTATGAGGTTCACGAGCCGGGTGTGGCCAACCCGCACAAATCGCAGACCTACAACTTGCGGGTGGATGACATCAGCGGCCTGCCCACGGTCCAGTGCGAGGAGGATGATTCGGGCGGAAACCTGAGTCTGAAGGCCGTCACCGATTTTGCCAACTTCACCATGGAAAACTGGTCGTTCATGAGCACCGAACAGTTCGTCAGCGTGGAAGTGCGGGGCATCGACGCCAACATGCAGACCGTGGTGATCCCTGCGCTCGTCGAAGGTCCGGTACCGGAGGTGGCCCCGAAAATTCCCGTGGGGCGCATTTCCAAGGCGGACCTGCAACGCTTCAAGCTCAATGAGCGCCTTGAAGTGCGGGCCACGGTGAGCTTCGACGGCAAGCGCACCTGGAAACGCTTCGATTCGTTGCGACCGTTGCTCATCGCTTGACTCCCCACACCCTAAACCTGTAGGAGCGAGCTTGCTCGCGATGGAAGCCCAGACACCGCAGGCATCCAGACAGCCCACGTCACCGTTGACGACCATCGCGAGCATGCTCGCTCCTACAGGGGATCGCGGTTGCCTGTAGGAGCGAGCATGCTCGCGAAAAATGGCCCCGACACCGCAGGCATCCAGACAGCCCACGTCACCGTTGACGACCATCGCGGGCAAGCCCGCTCCCACAGGGGATCGCGGTCGTCTGTAGGAGCGAGCTTGCTCGCGAAAAATAGCCCAGACACCGCAGGCATCCAGACAGCCCACGTCACCGTTAACGACCATCGCGGGCAAGCCCGCTCCCACAGGGGATCGCGGTTGTCTGTAGGAGCGAGCATGCTCGCGAAAAATAGCCCCGACACCGCAGGCATCCAGACAGCCCACGTCACCGTTGACGACCATCGCGGGCAAGCCCGCTCCCACAGGGGATCGCGGTTGTCTGTAGGAGCGAGCATGCTCGCGAAAAATAGCCCCGACACCGCAGGCATCCAGACAGCCCACGTCACCGTTGACGACCATCGCGAGCATGCTCGCTCCTACAGGGGATCGCGGTTGCCTGTAGGAGCGAGCATGCTCGCGAAAAATGGCCCCGACACCGCAGGCATCCAGACAGCCCACGTCACCGTTGACGACCATCGCGGGCAAGCCCGCTCCCACAGGGGATCGCGGTCGTCTGTAGGAGCGAGCTTGCTCGCGAAAAATAGCCCAGACACCGCAGGCATCCAGACAGCCCACGTCACCGTCAACGACCATCGCGAGCAAGCTCGCTCCTACAGGGGATCGCGGTCTACTGTAGGAGCGAGCTTGCTCGCGATGGTAGACCAAACACCGCAGGCATCCAGGCAGCCCGCGTCAGCGTTGACGACCATCGCGGGCAAGCCCGCTCCAAGCCCGCTCCTACAGGTCATTTGTAGGTCAGGGTGAAACTCAACGCCCCCTTGGCCAGGCCCGGGCGGACGGCGTTGGGTGGGTCGGTCTGGTAGAAGCGGGCCTGGAAATCGAGCTGCGTATTGCCTGGCGTGATGGCGATCAGCGGGACCTCGGTGGCCAGTTCCACCGGGGTGCCATCGCCCTTGAGCACCTGGATGCCCATGCCCTTGGCGCTGGAATCGGTGGTCAGGCTGAAAATGCCATTGGCCGGAGGGCCGATGGGCGCCGAGCCGAGGATACCTTCCAGGCGAATGTTGGCGGTGGCGACAAAACCATTACCGGTGTCGGTCTCGCATTGGCTCAGGGAAATCCTGAACGGCACGGCGGTGGTGGTGTAGCCTGGCCCGGTGAAATCGCTGGTGTCCCAGTCGCCCAGCAGCACGGGGTCGGCACTCACCGGGTTGGCGCTGACGCTGCACTGCGCCGGAATGATGGTGCCGGTCAGGCCGTAGCCGAACACCTTGCCCAGGTCACTCATGTGGCCACTGAACAGCTCACGGCCATCGAGCATCTGCGGGCCGAGCGCGATGGGTCCGGTTTTGACCAGGGTGATGCGGTTGTGCAGGCTGTTGAGCGAAATATGCGTCAGCAGCATACGGTCGTTGAACGCGTCGTAGGGCACCGTGGGCGGGCCGACGGGGTGGAAGGTATTGTCCGCCTGGCCATTGAGCGGGTAGGCGAGTTTGACCCGCACACCCACGCCCGGGATGTTGGTTTGCAGGATCTTGCCGGTGACGTCCTCGCCGTCGATCGGGTCGATCGGCCCCGGGAAAATGCCGGTGGTCGCACGCGCGTTGAATTCCAGGTTGCGCGTGCCGTCGTTCATGCACCGGGCGATCAGGCCCGCATTGTTGGGAGTGGCATGGTTGACGTCGACACTGCCGATGACCGTGCCCACCCGGGCATCGCGCGGGACATACAACGAGCCGACATCGCGCTGGTAGTTCATGGTCGCCGGCCCGCCGGTGTTCCAGGTGCAATTGGCCATCGCCAGGGGTGCCATGCAGCTGGCGGCCAGTGCCGCGCCCTGCAACAGGCGATGTGTTGAAGATTTCATCGGTTTTTTCCTCGCAACCGCGTCAAGGGTGGCAACTGGTTGGGCGCAGGTCACAGGCATGTCAGTGCCTGCAAACGGTAGCCCTGGGCCTGTTCCATGGTGGCGGGGTCGATGCTCAGGCGGCACTGCGGCTCAGCCTGTTCGCCCCAGTGCACATTCAGTGTCTGCGGTTCTGCGCCACTGGACAGCAAGACCTGGCCGGCCTGGCCGACGATGCCCATGACCGTGCCGTCGGCAGCACTGACCTGGGCGCCGAAGGGCAGCGGCAGGCCTTCGGTGGTGCGCGTGGTGATCACCATGCGGTTGACCGAACGCGCGGCGAAGTTCGCCTTGACCACCGCCCCGCGGCGCGGCACGACCTGGGTCGCACCGTTGTCGATTTCCACTTCGGGGCCCAGGTGATCGGTTTGCAGCACCACCGGGTTCAATCGATAAGGCTGCAAATGCGGCACCAGGGCATAACCCTTGGCATCGGTTTTCACCCCGGTGGCGTTGACGACGCCGACGCCTTCGATGTCCGGCACCTGCACCAGTGCGCTGGTTTCGCCCAGGTTCGGGCCCAGGGCAATGCCGTCGGCGTGCACGAGCACGGCGCCGCTGGCGTTGATCGAGGTGCTGCGCAAGTCGTTGGCCTGGGTCAGACCGGCGCCGATACTGCCGAAGGACGCCTGATAGCCCACCGACAGCGAAGCGGCCTGTTGACGGCCCTCGCTGTTGCTCAGGCTGGCGCGGTAATTGAGGCGGTTTTCGTCGAGGTTGCCGCCCAGGCTGGCGCGCTGGCTGTAGCGACTGCCGTTGTTCTGCAGGTCGAAGGTCGCGTTGCTGGTGTGGCCGAAATCCAGCGGCATCGACAGGCTCAGGCCGAACTGGCGGTCCTTGTCGCCGCCGTTGCGGTCATCGCTCAGCGACTGCGAGGCATACAGGTTGACGCTCAGGTGTTGCAGCTGGGTACTGAAGTTGAACTGGAACTGGCGCTGCTCGTAGTTGCTGCCCCAATAGTCCTGGTGCGACAGGGTCAGGCTCAGCGAACTGCGCGAGCCGATGTGCTGGTAGATCGAGGTTTCCAGGCGACTGCGTCGGTTGCCGTGGTACGGCGTGCTGTGGTTGCGCTGGCGCACGGCCTCCTCGAAGTCGCGATAGCCTTCGGTGGAATAGCGGTAGCCGGCAAAACGCAGGCTGGTGCGGCTGGGGAAGGACTTGCCGTACTTCACCGCGTAGCTCATGCCCTGCACCTGGCCGATGTTGCGGGTATCGATGTCGGCATCGGAGCGGGTGACATCCAGCGCCAGGGCGCCGAACGTGCCCAGATCGCGTGCCACGCCCAGGGAGCCGGCACGGTAGAATTCGCTGGCCATCAGGCCGCCATACAAGGTGGTGTTCCACACCGTGCCCATTGCCAGCGTGCCTTGCCACAGCATTGGGTCTTCGAGCTTGCTGGTGGGGTTGTACCGCCCGACGGCGCCGGTGTAGCGCCACACCCCCTCACGCAGCAGGTTGTTGATGCTGGCATAGGGTTGGCTGAAGCGGCGCACCTGGCCATCGGCCTCTGTCAGGACCACTTCCAGTTCGCCGCTGCCACCGACGGTGCTGAGGTCATCGATTTCGTAGGGGCCGGCGCTGACATAGGTCGAGTAGATCGGATAGCCGTTCTGCAACACCTCGAGCTTGGCGCGCGACTGTGCCACGCCACGGATGATCGGCGCATAACCCTGCATGGCGTCGGGCAGCATGCCCAGGTCCGAGCCCACCAGGGCACCGGTGATCGGCACGCTGCGAAACACGTCGCCGCCGGTGAAGGTTTCCCCCAGCGTCAGGTTGGCGTGGGTGCCGGGTAGGTCCCGTTGCGCGTAGGTGTAGGCGCGGGTCCATTGGCGCTTGCCTTCTTCGTTCTGGCGCAGCGACTGGTTGCTGCGCAGGCGCCAGGCACCCAGGTTGATGCCGCTGTTGAGGTACAGGTCTTCACTGTTGCTCTTGCCGCCGTACCGGCTGGAACTCTGTTGCGCTGCCACCTGGTAACTGACGAAGGCGGCGTTGATGCCGTAGTCCCACAGGTCCGGGTCGACGCGGCCGATCACATCGCGGCGCATGGCGATCTGCGGAATCGACAGGGCCAGCAGCAGCTTGCCGCCATCGAAGTCGATCTTGGCACCGGGGATCAGGTTGAACAGGTTCACGCACGGACCGCTGAGCAACGTCGGGTCGGCCACGCTGCCCAGGCGCACGCCCAGCTCTTCGAGCAGTTCGGCCGAAAGGCACGGCAACAGGCGTTGCGTGGCGGGGTCGACGGCGAAGGCCAGTTCGCGCTGGCCGAAGTAGCGCAGGTTGATCTGCAGGTCGACCCAGTAGCGCCCGGGCCCCAGGTCCTGGGTGTGGCCCAGTGCGCGCAGGGCCAGGGATCCGGCATCACCGGCATGGGCCGCGCTCTGGCGCATGAAGCCGCTCTGGAATTCGATGGGCTGCGCGCCGTGCGCCGGTTTCAATTCCAGCAGCAACAAGCCACTGCCACCGATGACGAGCAGCCGGGCAAAAAGCAGGCGCGCAGGCACAGCCGCACACCCGCGGTCGGGTAGTGAAATCATGATGAGTGTTCCTGGCGGGTTAGTGCGGGGACTGCCCTAGGGGGCGGGTTGAACCGGCACGCTCAAGGGCGTGCTGAAGCCACCGAAGTCGTTGATGGCCGAGAAGGTCACCTGCAAACCCTGGCTGGGCCTGATGGTGTCGAGCACGAAGTGCTGCTGTTTCATCGGTTCGACCATGGCGGGGTTTTGCACGGCCTGCTTCTGGCCGTTGCCACTGACGTCGACCCGGGTAAACGACACGTGAAACGGCGTCGGGTTGTGCACCACCAGGTGCACCTGGCCGCCGACCTGCCGTACCGACCACTCAAGGTCCTTGAGCCGCGACATGGGGTTGTCCTTCAATTGGACCGGGCGATAGAACAGCTTGATGCGGGTGCGCAGGGCGATGTTCAGCACGTTGCCGTCGGTGTCCTGCGCCTGGGGAATTTCCTGCACGTTGAAGTAGAACAGCGACTCGCGATCCGTGGGCAGCGCGTTGGGCAGGCCGTTGATCTGCACCTGTTGCTCCTTGCCCGGGTTGAGCCGGAACAACGGCGGCGAGGGCATGAAGGGCACGGCGGTGGTGTCATCGTCACTGGCGGTGTTGACCCAGGTCTGCACGGCGAACGGTCGATTGCTGGGGTTGGAGATGATCACCGAGGTGCTGCGTTTGTCGCTGCCGAATACCACGCGGGTTGCACTGATGCTCAGTGCCGCCTCGGCGGCAGGGATGTGTGCGAGCAACATCAGCAGCATGCACAAACCGGCAGCGTAGCGGTAGATGGCGGGTAACGGGGTGATGCCAGGCATGGGGGTTCTCCTTCTTCATGCGTGCGGCCAGCCAGGCTCGCCGCACGCATCGAAAACACTGGCGCACGACGCACCGGGCGTCGTGTCCAGAGGGCGGGGGTTATCAGTTGATGGCGACGATGAACTGGATGTCCGCCGACGCCGTACCGGCGGTCACGGTGGCGGCCGTGGAGCGGTAGTAGGCGTTGAAGATCATGTCGGTGGAACCGGTGTCATTGAGTGCGTATTCCGCGGACTCCGTGCCAGGCTTCAACGGCCCGGAGATGTCGTGCAGGGAAATCACCACGTTCTTCGCGCCGTCGCTGGTCGGCGTCACGGCGAAGTAGTCGCCCGAGCTGTCGGCGTTGCCGTTGAACACCACCTTGGCCACGTTGTCGGCCGGGTTGAAACCGCAACCGGCGCCGGCGGTTACCCGCAGGCCGAAGCTCTTGCCCTTGAATTCCTGGCCGATGGCGGTGAAGCGGCTGGCCTCGATGGTGCCCATCTTGACCTGGTTGCCGATGGAGCCGTCTTCCGGGTTGACGATTTCAATCGGGCAAGTGGCGCTGGTAATGCGCCCTTCGAAGTTGATGACACCGCTGTTGGCAAATGCCGAAGTGCCAGCCAGTGCAGCGGAAAGTCCCAGGGAAAGTGCAATCAGTTGTTTCTTCATGATGAATCCTTTAATGATGTTTCGGGTAAGTAGTGGCGCGGGTTGTTGATGCAGCTACTTACACTTTTGCAGGAAGTTTATTTTGTAGCGGCGTCATGACGGGAGGGGATGGTAGAGAGGTTTGTAGGAGAGGGGTAGTGAGGTAAGACGTTGAAATTTAGACTTGTTGCGTGGGAAAAGTCGTCAGCGTAGGTAGGGTTGTAGGAGGGCGGTAGTGTAAGTTTTGTAGGATTTATTTGTGGGAAGGTGAAGTGGAGGGGGCTGCTGTGCGCAATTGTTGGAGGGGGCAAGTCGGGTAGGTAAAAAATCGGCGACACAATGAAGTATGTCGCCGAGTTAAAGAGGATCATCCTTTGACTATGTTTGCTTGCCTGAGAGGGCCCGTATGATTAATTTTGAAGCTTTTTGGCATCATCACGACGTTGTTACCCACGTCTACAGCAGCACTCACATTTCCATCATTCAGGGCCGCCGCCGCCGCGATGATTTGTTTTTGCCACAAGTCATCAGCTCGTGATGGCGCTGGTTTGTCGGGTACTACCGTTTTTTTCAGGTTTGCCTTTGCCCCGCGCAGTGCGCCCTGGCTGACAGGGGGCCTCACGCCGACATTCGACGCCGGTGAAGTGCCACTGGTGGAAGCGACTGCATCATCCACTACAGGTGGTACCCGCGAAGCGCTTCTGCCAGCCGTTTGCGGACTATTGTTGATGAGGTCTGCAGCCCTGGCGCCGGATCTTGGTGGTTGGTTGTTTCCAACTTTCCGTATACGCAGGCGTCGTAAAAATTGCCATCCATCTGAGTTCCGATTGCTCGCCGCGACAATTGAGCTGCCCGAGCTACTCGATGCAACCGAGCTACCCGACCCCACCGAACTGATCGAACCCGCCGAACGCACTGAGGCGGCCGAGTCGGCCACGCTCGCCGCAACTCCTGCCGTCTTGAAAAACGAAGCCGCCATGCCGAACCCGACGGCGGCTATCCCGGTCACGAGCGAAACGAGCCCAAAGATTCCGGCTTTGGTGTTGGAGTCCGGGTTGTCGTTGGCGGCAGCATCGGCACTGAACGCGGTGGCGGCAGCACCCGTGACGGTGGAGGCGGCCAGGGCTGCCGTCTTGGCGATGGTAAAGTACAAGGCCTTGCCGAACAGCGGCGCGAGCTTGCCCGCGGTCAGCACCGTGGCCACGCCCGCAGCGACGGTGCCGACGACGCCCACCGCCACGAAGATCCAGCTCATGACGTCACTACCGCCTGATACGGGCGTAACGGCGTCTTCGTCGGGGCGACGCAAGCGGCCGCTGAAACCGATGGCCTGATGCCCGGTGGGGTCGCGCAGGGCGATCGGGTTGCCCAGGCAATAGCAGTAGGGGTTGATGCCGCCGCCGTCGAACGGGGCCAGCGAGTCCGGGCTGTGAAAGCGTTTGAGCACCGGGTTGTAGGCCCGGTAGCCGCGCCCGAGCAGGTACCAGCCCATGGCGTTTTCCAGTACTTCGCCATTGAACGCGGTCAGGCTTTGCATGGCCTGATCGCTGTGTTGATCGCCGTAGGCGCCGTACACTGCCGTACGCAGCACCTGCTGCTGGCTTTCGCCAATGACGCTGTTGCCCGCACCGGTCATCAACAGCAGGGTCTGCGTCGGATCGCCGGCTTCCTGCTGGCCGAGGGGGTGATCGCCCAGGTAAAGCAATTGCGTCTGGCGATCATCCTTGACGATGGCGTTCAGTTGCTCGTCCTTGTAGAAGCGCAAGGTGTCGTCACCGTTGCTGTCGCCGGTGTTGACCAGGTGGGAGTGGCCGTCATAGCGATACTCGCTGACCAGTTGCCCGGCGCTGTCCTCCACTTTCACCAGGCGGTTCTGGCTGTCGTAGGTCAGCAGGCGGCCCTGCTCGTCAACGCTCTGGTTGCCGTTGAGGTCGTAACTGAATGTCGGGTCGCCCGTGGGGCGGGTCGGGTTGTAGGTGATTTTTTGCAGCAGGCACGGATCACTGGGGGAGTAGCTGTAGAAGGCACGTTCGCTCTGGCCGTTGCTGAATCGGGTGGTGATCAGGGTCAGGCTGTCGAACTCGTTGAAATTGAAGATCTGCTCGACGTACTCCCGCCCCAGTTCATCGTGGGGCAGGGTGGTGCCGGAACAGTAGTGCTCGGTCAGGCGACCTCGCAGGTCGTACCCGAATCGTTCCTCCAGCAGGCTGACGGCACCCTGCTTCAAGTGGCGGGTGTCCAGTAGTCCGTCGGCGCGCCAGGTCTGTTCCTGGGTCTGCGGTACCTGCTGGTCCACGACCATCGTACGCAGGCATTCCTGGCCCTGGTCGTCGTACTCGAACCGGGTCGTCAGTTGGCTGCTGGCGTTCAAGTCCCGGGTGCTGATCTCGCTGAGTTGACCCAGCCCATCGTAGCTGAAACCGGCCTCGAGCCCGCCCTGCAAGGTACGGATGAGTCGTCCGATGGTGTCGTAATGATGCACGGTATCGAGCCCCGGGTCGTTGCCCTGTTTCAGATCGGTGCGCTTGAGCAGGGCACCGTTCATGGAGTGGGAAAACTGCGACTGCCAGGTCTTGCCCTGCGTGTCGATCCAGCGCTCTTCGGTCAACTGGTTACTGGTGTTGTAGTCGTACTCCCGGGTACCCAGTTCGTTGCTCGCCCGGGTCAGGCGTGCACTGGTGTTGTCGTAGGAGAAACTGGCATTTTCGTCCGGCGCCTGGCTGGCAATCGGCGCGGTGCTGAGCGGCAGGTTGTAGTCGTAGCGGATGGTGTCGTTGGCCGGTGTGATCAGGCTTTGTAGCTGTTCGCGGCCGCCTTCGTAGGTGTAACGCTCGGTGCGGGTGCCCGTGGTCATGCGGGTCAAGCGATCCAGGCCATCGAATTCGCGCTCACCCACCTGGGTGAACCGCACGCCATCGGTGCTGCTGCTCAGGGTCACCGCCAGTTCCGCCGCACTGTGCGGTGCGTACTCGCGCCTGACGATAGTGTTGTCGGGCAGCAGGGTGCGGGTCAGGCGCGAAAAGGCATCGTAGCTGTAGCGGGTCACCAGGTTGTTTTCGTCGGTCTCTTCGATGCAGTTGCCCAGCCCGTCGTATTGGTAGGTCCTCTTCGACAGTTCATCGCCCGCTGCATTCAGGGCGCGGATGCGCGATGGCTTGCCGAAACGGTTGAGCCAGGTTTCATTCAGGCCCGTGATCAACAAGCCGTCGCGGCTCTGCAACCAGCTACGGACAATCGGCCCATCGGACTCCTGGGTGCCGATCGGATCATCGACGTCGAAGGCGATCACGCCGTCGGGACCGGTGATCTTGAACGGCTCGCCCCAGTCGTCATACTCTTGCCGGCTGGTCACTTCCAGTCGGACACCGTCCAGCCAGTCGATCGCCGTGGCTTCGACGATATCCCCCCATTCGTTGTACTTCGACGCACTGGTTTGACGGGTGGAAGTCGGGTTGTCGGGATCGACATGGTCACGCTCCTCGTACACCACCCGGCCAAAGCCGTCGAGTACGCTGCGCGCAGTGATATCGCGGGCATTGATCACCCGTTGTTCGAGCTGTTCGCCGATGACCGTGCTGAGGCTCGACTCGTAGCGACGGCGGGCTTCATAGGGGGTGCCCAGGCCAACGACCTGCTCGACAAGGCGGCCAAGATTGTCGTAGACACTGCGGGTTTCGACGTCCTCGAAACGGCTCAACAGGGTCTGGCCGGTGAGCAGTGATTGTTGTTGCAGGGAGCTTCTGCTGGTGCTGTCAAAGTCATTGGCGGTGGTCTGCGTGGTCTGCAGCACCGGCACCTGGAACTCCGGGGAGTCGAGCTTTTCGTACAGGTAATCGTTGAAGGTCGACATACCGTTCAAGGTGACGGTTGCCCGCGAGACGCGGCCATGGAGGAACGCATCGTCAGGGTCATCGATGTGGCTGTAGACCATACGCTGCAACTCGGTTTCAGCGCCGCCACTGTGCAATTGCAGCAGGGTTTCACTCTCGACGGTGTGATAGTCCGACAGCGGGCTGGGGCCCAGTGGGGTCAGGGCCTTGTAGGTGTAGCGGGTGCACAGTGTTGGCGCATCGCCTGGGGCCGAGGGCGCCGGGGTCACCGTGCGCTCTTTCAGGTGACGCACAAAGCCCTCGGGGTCGCTGGCCGAGGGGGGAGCCAGGTATTGGTCTCGACCACACCGTTGGGCAGGGTCTGTGTCAGTGGGTTGCCGTGGATGTCGTAGGTACTGGTCGCCGTTTCGCTGCGCTGCAGGGCCACGTTGTCCTGGTAGGTCCACAACGTGGTGACCTGTCTGGGTAACTGGAAATAGTTGGGCTGTGCTTCGAAGGTTTTGTCTTCATCCACGAAGTACTCGGTCCTGACGATTTGCACATGGTTGTTCTGGGTCGTGGTTTTTTCCGTGAGCAAGTGGAACTGGTTGTAGGTGTATTCGATGGTGCGCGCCGCACTGCCTGCGATCAACAGTTTTTCCACGCAGGTGTATTGGTAGCGCCCGCGCAGGGTGTAGAGATTATCGAGGCCCGAGGGGTCCCAGGCGATGGTACGCCCGCCACCGAGAAAGTTCTCGACACCGGGGTAGCTGTAGCCGACCCGCACCATCGGCTGCCCGGCGCCCGGGTCAAGGCGATGTTCGGTGATCCGCGGCAGCGGGTCCATGTTGTTTCCCGTGGGGTATTGATGGCCGGCATCGTTATAGAACATCTGCTCACGACTGCCGCCGGGGGTCTCAATCTGGGTGATGCACAAGTGCTGTCCCTTGAGCAGGTAGTCGAAGCGCCAGGCAGCTTTGCTGTCGTCCGGCAGCACGATTCGGCTGACGCGTCGGTCGTTGGTGACCAGCTCCATGACAAACCGCGTCCACGGGGTGCCACCGGGGCCGGCCAGCGGCAGTAGCATCACCTCCAGTTGGAAGTCGGTGCGCTTGACCGACATCAGCAGCAGGCCGGCTTCATCCCTGATCGCCGTGAGCAACTGGTGAACGCCGGCGAAGGTCGTGTACTCCAGCGTAATGAAGTTACCCACGGGCGAGTAAATCCTGGTCGGCACGGCCACCCGGTTTTGCAGGCTGCCTTTGACTTCAAGAATTTCCACCATGCCGGACTTGTGCACGACGCGAAACTGGTTGGCGGTGTCCTCGTAGAAATGGAAGGTGTCGAGTTTCTTTTCCTTCATCAGCAATTGCCCGTTGCCGTCGGTGCCGGTCACCTTGAAGGATTCCCCGGTGCTGAGCGAGAGCACCTGGTTGGACAACGTGTACTGCGACAGCTGCATGTCCCAACCCAGGCCCCAACCGCTGTCCACCAGCGAAAGCGGGCTATACCCAAGCGCCAGCTGGAAACCCGGCCCACGCAGGCCGTTGGCGATGATCTCCCCGAGGTTGACCGAGATGCTGTACAGGCCGGTGCGCGGGTTGACCCCCGCCTGCATGGCACTCAGGAAATTGTTGGCGTTGGAGTGCAGGGACGTTTGGGCAGCCATGGGTATCGACCTCCAGCTTGGAATGTGCAGGAAACTGCTGGGCTTTTTCGCCCTGGAACGCTTGGTGTGGGTGTTTGCCAACGCCCACCCGAGTGCGCGTAAAAGCACGGTGGGCAGCACCGCCGAAGCAGGCCGACCCCTGCACGCGGACAGGTTTCGCAGCAAACCATATCAGCAAGAAATCGGCTGCGAACCTATCAGTTCTGATAGTGGGCAGAACGCCCGTCGAGGCGTAAAACGGTGACATCCGCAAGGGTCGCCTCGGTGATCCGGTCCCTGCAATCGACGCCCGTCGGCATCAAGGAGTCATCAGGATGGCTGCCACGCTACCCCCGCCTGAAGTGCCCGCACTCGGCGCCGACAATACGATCGACCTGGACCAGTTGGGCACCGACGACCTGATCACCTACATCAATCACTCGACCCTCAAGGAGGGCGACTTCCTCTGGCCTACCTGGTACGGCTGCGCGAGTAATGGCGACCCGAGGGACATGTTCACCACCCTGATCGAAGTCGGCCCCGGCGAGCTGGAGCCGGAAGGCAAGCAGGTGAGCATCGGCAACAACATGCTCCAGGCCCTGGACCAGGGCTACGTGTTCTACTCGTTCAAGTTGCATGACCCCAGCCAGCCGGACGAGCGCGGCGAGGAGTCCAAGCGGCGGTTTTTCTACGTGGGCAAACGGCCGTTCGCGCAGGCGTTGCCTGTGCCGCATTTTCGCCAGTCCCACGAGCTGCACGTCGACCTCAACTGGTTTCCCACGGGCCCGGCAACGGTGGTGGCATTGCCCTACAAGGCCATGTCGGTGGGCGACCGGGTGACCCTGGAAGCGGACCTGCATTTTGACGACGGCATGTACTGGGAAACCTTCCGCTCCACCAACACCCTGGTGGAGGCTGACATCGGCCAGCCGCAGAAGTGGCTGATCGACCGGGGCCGGCTGCAATCCATCGCCAATGGTTTCGCCCATCTGCGCTACGTGATCGAGTACGCCGATCCCACCACGCCCACCACGCCCACCACTTCGGCAAGCCAGACCGTGCAGATCATTGCGCCCCCGAGCACCTTGCTGCCGGCGCCGGGCATCAAGGACTTCAACGGCAGTGACCTGGACCCGGACGTATTCCCAGACGGCATTTTCGTGGTGGTCGAGCCCTGGCCAGGCATGCAGCCCGGCGACAGCGTGGTGCTGTATGCCGACGGCGACAGTACGGCCATCGCCTCGCTGCTCATCGACAGTTCGACGGTCGACAGCGGCATCGTCGAGTTGCACCTGGGCCATGTGTGGCTGGCGGCCAACGTCGGTCTTGAGGTCAGCCTGCATTACCAGCACGCCCGGGTCGGTACGGCAGGCACTTCGCAGCCGCTTAAAGTGACGCTCAGCAAACCGATCAAACTGCCTTGGCCGAATGTCGAAAAGGCCACGGCCGAGGGCGAGGGAAGGGGGCGTGTGTACGCCGAGGATGTGCTCGGCGGTGTCTATGTCAAGCTGCCTGCGGATGCTGAAATCAGCCCGGGGATGACGGTGCAGATGCACTGGGAAGGTCGTGGCAGTACCGGCAGCGTCATCGTCGATCACACGGCGGGCGACAAGGACCGTTTCCAGATTCCGGCCTCGGCCCTGCCGGCCAACCTGGAGCAATGGGTCAAGGTGTTCTACAAGGTCACCCCGCCCGGCAGAAATTCCGACGTCTTCGAACTGCTGGTCAAGGACTTCCCCATCGCGAAGTGGCCAACCCTGCAGATCGAGGATCCGAAGTCACCCAACAATGTGATTTCGCTGGCCAAGGTCACCACCGGGGTGCTGTTCCGGCTCGACTCCTGGACCTTCATGGACAAGGGGCAGCGGGTCAGGATAACCGTGGACGGCAAGTCCTCGAGCGATGACAAGGAAACCTTCGATTTGCGGGTGGGCGACGCAGAGGTCGTGACCGAAGAGGAGTATTTCGCCGGTCAGTTGTTTGCCGAACTGCCATTGGCTTTTCTGCAGAAGTTAAAGCTGAACGAACACTTCAGCGTCGAAGTTTTTACAAGTTTCGACGACGGCGTCATTTACAAACAGTTTCCGTTCATCAATCCGCAACTGGTTGCCTGAAACACGTTTGCCGCCATTTCGCCCGTTGACGGCTATTTTCACCTGAACGAACAAGGATCATGGTCATGTCCGATAATTCGCTTGAAAACTTGCTGACGTGGCTAAAGGAAACTTCTCGCATGTTGGATTGGGGGTTGATATTTGCGCTTGATCGGCAGAAGTCAAACTTACTGATTCGTCAGGAGTACATCAATAGATTCGGCGCCGGGAGTTTCATCAAGCCGATTTCAGGTGAGGTGGAATTGGTCGAAGGCAAATACGTGGAGCGAATCCAGAACTTTATGTTAAGTGTTCCAGTACTGTCTTTTGCCAACACCGGACTGAATGACTCCAAAGCCCAGCTGACCATGAATGTAATGGGTGGCGACCAAATTACCCTGGCCCAGGATGGCGATGGCTGGAATGCTATCAAGGTGGAAGTGATCGACCCCCTGCAAGGCCCGGAGTTGACGCTGATGTTATTACTGGCTGACGTGCCAGGGGAAATATCCGTTGAAGGGCGAGTGCGTCTGGATCTGAAACACAGCGATCAGTTTTTTCTGACTTTTGCCAACACTGACCATGCGAAGAGGTTAGGTGGGGAATTTTTTCATGACTATTTCAAGCAGCTCCTCGATGAGCAGAGGGTATACCCGCTCGGTGAGATAAAGCGCGGGAGCAACGTTCTGATGGATCCGCAGTCATTTGAATTGCGAACCCAGGCAATCAGCCCGGCGGCATGGGATCGCTCTTCGCAGGAGTTCGGTGAGGGTTGCATCGTGGTCCTGGTGCGGACCATGGCTCGTCATGGCGGTAACTATCCCGGGGACGGCTATCGGTATCTGCTTGCGCACAAGCAGGGCGTCAATTACTCGGCCAGTGTACTGTTCGATCGCCGGCGGGCGGCAGGGGATACTTTACTGAATGAAGTGACTCGTCTCGTCAACGGTGGTGGTTACAATTTCAACTTCAGTGATCACGGGCAACTCATATCGGCTGTTATCAAATCAGGAAGTCTGGAGTTGCCCAGTAGCGGCGGATCGACTTTTCTCCCCGGGCATCCGTCGCTGTTCGTCTGGATATTTAGCAAGATGCACCTGTCAGGTGTCGGCGAAGGTGCTCTAACAGTGCGCTTTGATGATAACAACGTCGTCATTGAGTGGGCGCCAGTAAGTGTGACGAGAATAACTTTAACGCCACTTGGCTCCTACCCGCTGATACTCGATGCAGAGATTCTGATTGAGCTTCGGATTGAGTACGAACTACGCGAAACTGATGGCGAAATAATGTTGGAACAAGTCGCCATGGATGTGGAGTTGCAGTTTGGCAAGGTTGTCGAAGTTGAAAACCCGGCTGAAATGGATGAGCCAACCCGAAACATCCTGTTGGGCTTTGTCATGGGGCAAGGTGTATACGCCTCACTACTGGGTTATCTCAAAGTGGCATTTGCCGAATTGGTGAAACCCGAAGGTGCGATCAATGATTATCTTCAGCAGACAATCAGGCTGAATTTCGGCCGAGTGATCAGCGGCACCGAGTTTTTTGCACCCAATGACATCCTTCACGTTGCGCACATCAACCCCATCCAGACGTCCTTTGAAATCTCCCCGATGCAAAGCCTGCTTCGCCAGGGCACAACGCTGCAATTGTCCACGGTTCCAGTTGCACAAGGCGCGCAATGGAAAGTGGAAAACGTCACAGGGGAAACGGCCAATCCGGGCACGATCAGCAACACCGGCTTGTATCAGGCGCCCGTCCTGGACGAGCGTTACTTGCACGTGCGGGTGACGGCCACGGCTGACGATGGCAAGTACAGCGTGGCACTACTGACCGTGGTGCAAAACGAACTGAATGTGAACCCGCGCATTCAGACGTGCGATGTCGGCAAGTCGGTGGAACTGCGAGCAGGCAGCCTGGGAACAGGCGCACGGCAGTGGAAGATCAAGAACCCCGTATCCGGTGAGAGTGGCCAACTGCGACCCAGCGATGTGCCCGGCGGTGATCACACCTATGAGCATGGCCCGGTAGTGCCCAAGAAGACCTTTGTGCTGGATGAGATCGAGGTGACCACCGCCAACGGTCCCGCCCAATCGGTGCATGTGCTGGCGCTGCAGAAAAAGCCCGCACTGACCGTGAAAGTGGTCAATTTTGATCTGGGTACCCGTGAGGTACAGCTGGAAGCCATTTCCAATGGCGATGCGTATCCCGCCGAGTGGAGTGTGGCGCTCGGGCCGGGAACGATCGATGCCAATGGCCTGTATACCGCGCCGGCCACGACTACTGAGCATTTCGTGCTGATTTTCGCAGCGATCGACAGCGGAATGATGGGCTGGTTTGAAGGTTTCATGATTCTGTCACTACCGCTGCATGAGTTCCCGGCGGTGCTCAGCCGGATAACGCGATGAGCGTTGTGCATCGCCGCGCGGTTAATTCATTACTCAACAGGAGCCATCGTCATGGCCGGTAACTCGTTGGAAGAACTGAAGGCATGGATGAGGGAAACTTCGCGGACGTTCGGCTGGGATGCGCTGGTGGCCCTGCAGGGGCATGAATTGAACCGGGTGTTGCTGCGCGATCACATTGTGCGCCTCAGCCAAGGCAACGGCCTGGGTACCCACGACCTGGAAATCCCGATCCGTGACACGCCGGTGGTGCACTATCTGTCCGGCGTAAGGCTGGGCGCGCCCCAGGTGTCATTCGCCAACGCGAATTTGCAGGTCAACAGGACCCAGTTGCACCTGCCGGTCGTCAACGCCAGCCTGATGATGGTCGAGACCATCGCCGAGCAGAAAAAGGTCCTGCGCCTTGCCAGGTTCGATCCGCTCAATGCCCCGCACCTGACCATGGAACTGCCGGTGAGCAGCGACAAGGGCAAAGCGTTGCTGGACCTGGCAGAGGGCCGCGAACCGTTGCTGCAGATCTTTCAGACGCCGGAGCAACAACGCCAGGGCGGGGAGCAATTGCATGAAAGCCTGAAGGTACTCGGCGACGATCAACGGCGCTTCAACGTGTTGGCGCTCGACGAGGGGGACAACTCGTTCCTGCATGCTCACAGTTTTGATGCACGAGCGCACAAACGCCCGGATTCACCCGCCACGCACGCGGCCCCCCAGGCCGTCGACGAAGACGGCGCTTTGCTGCTGTTCGCCAAACTCGAGGAGGGCAGCAGCGGCGACTACCCCGGCAACGATTCGGGCTATCGCTACCTGATTCCTGATGCGCAAGGCGATGAAGCCTTCACGGCGACGATATTGCTGTCCCAGGCCTTCATGCACCGCACAACCTTTGCCAACGCCGTGCTCCAGTTGCTGGACGGTGGCGATTTCGATCGGGTCAATGACAGCACCGGCAGGCTGACCGGGCTCGTCGCCAAAAGCGGTGAACTGGAGGTGCCGGGTACCGCGTACCAGAGCGCCGATTACCAGTTCGAGTCGACTCGCTACAGCGTTTCGGCCATGGACGGCGCTGCACCCCTGACAGTCGAGTTGCATGACGACCACGCCCTGCAACGCTGGCAGTGCCCGATCACCGTGACCGTCAGTTATCGACCCATTGGCGGCACCGTCTGGGCCACCTACACCGCCAGGTTTGCCGTTCACCTGGAACATGCCTTGCGCTTTTACGAAGAGGTGTCAGAGGCGGCCGGGATGGAAGCGGAACTGTCGCTGCCCTACAGGGGCGATGACGAAATCACCCATCTTGAAGGCTTGCCGGAATCGATCGACCCCAAGGTGCGGGTGCAGATTCTCGATTTTGTCCTGCAGACGCTCAAACGTGCGCTGCTGGTGCGTTTCTCCCAGCTTTTGAACGTCACCGCGCCCGATCAATTGTTCGACGGCATGCGCGTGGCGGGCGACAGCGCGTTCGTGCCCACTCACCTGGCGATGCCGTTCGACCGCGCGGCGTTCGGCCGGGTGCATGCCCTGGGGACTTCGTTCTCCGTGGTGCCGGCACACGCGGTGGCGATCGCGGGCAGGAAAATGCAACTGGGTGTCGAGCCTGCGCGGCCGGTGCAGTGGGCGGTGGAGAACCTCTCCGAAGACGGCAGCAACCCCGGCACCGTCAGCCCGACCGGCGAGTACCAGGCACCACCGGCGCACACGATGCAAGGTCGGTTCAACCAGGTGCTGATCATTGCCACGGACCCGGACAGCCGGGAGCGAAGCGTGGCGCTGGTGACCGTGCAGACCAGTGCAATTTCCCTGCAGCTACATTTCCAGGCCTGTTACCACAGTGAGCGCGTGGAGCTAACGGCGGGGCATACCGGCGCCGAACCCCTGGTGTGGTCCATCAAGGATCCGGTACCGGGGGAGAGCGGCACGCTGGTCAAGAGCGACCTGCCTGACGGTGATCATGCGTACATCGCCGCCCCGAGGGTCACCGGCAAAGCCTATGTGATCGATCAGATCGAGGTCAAAAACAGCGCCACCAACGACAGCGAATCGGCGTGGATGCTGGTGATCCAGCACGAGCCGGCGGCGACGATCAAACCGGTCATCGACCCGGGCCTGCCGCCTGGCCAGGTGCAATTGCAGGCCTGGGTCAACGGCTTCCAGGTCGACGGGCAGTGGTCGCTGCCCACGGGCGGGCCGGGCACGATCGACGATTCGGGGTTGTATACCCATGACCCGCAGGCCAGGGAGCCGTTCGCCCTGATTACCGTGCTCATCGAAGGCGGTGAGCTGGGCAACTTCGAAGGCCATATCGTTCTGCCGCTGCCCCTGAGTGACTTCACTGCAGTGCTGGAGGCGTTGGCCAAATAACCTGTGAAAGCTTTTGCAGTGCTTTGTTTATTCAATCAAGGCAGAGGGTACGATCATGGCTGCAAACTCATTGACTGAGCTGCTGGAAATCATGAAAACCGGTCCGAAAACCCAGGGCTGGGCTGCTATTGCAGTGTTCAATCGGGAATGCATCAATCGGTTGCTCGAGCAGCAATACACCAACCGATTCGGTTCGATGGACTTCCTGCCGTTGTTCAGCGGGGAGGTCAAGGGGGCTGCCGGTCAAAACGACGTCGTGCAACTGAAGGATGTCGCTTTCGGTGCTCCCAGGCTGTCATTTGCGAACGCATCGCTACGGGACGGCAAGGCGGTGCTGACCATGGATTTCCTGTCCGGGCGTTGTGTCACCACGCGCCAGGAACCTGGTCGCGGCACAGTGTTGCTCTCCGATGTCAGCATCCTGCGGGGTCAGGGCTCAACCATTGAAGTGGAGGTCGACCTCATCTCGTTGCTGGGGGCGGTCGACCGGCAGGGCAAGGTGACCGTCAACCTGTCCGCAGGAGGCGACGTGCTGTGCAATCTGGTGGGCATCGATGCGCCGACCAACACGCTGTTGGGCGATTTGTTCAAGCAGCAGTTCTACGACCTGCCGGCCAATCGCAGCGCCTTTCACATCAGCATGGTGGACTTCAAGGGCTACAAGCAACTGACGCCCAAGTCGTTTCGCATCGTGACCCAACCGGCGCCTGGGGCGACCGTACGCGGAGCCAAAAACTACGGCGACGGCAATGTCGTGTTGTTGGCCAGCGTCCTGGGGCAAACCACGCCCGGCAAGTTCCCTCTCGATGCGGACTTCCCATTTTTCATTCCCAGTGATGCGAACGCCAGTGGCGATCTCCTGTACCCCGCAGTATTGATCCTGGCGGAGTCGTTGATCGGGCGTATGGAAGGCAACGAAATGGAGATGCTCACGAACCTGTTGTTTCCCGAAGGCAATCGTTTTCAAGAAGTTGTGCGGCACACGCCTCGGGACCTGGCCGTATTCGGCCAGGTCAGGGCCACGCCCGAGTCGATTGCCCTGAGCCCTGCGTACAGTGCGATCAAGGCAGGTGGCACCCAGCAGTTCACCCTGACCAAAGGTGACGGCCAGGTGGTCCAGGCCAGCAACTGGACGGCCGTCAGCCTCGCCAGCCATTCGCCGGAAAGACATGGCAAAGTGACCGCAGGCACCTACACCGCCCCGGTGCGTGCGCTGGTCGGGCACGACCGGCTGCACGTGGTGGTGACCGCCGAGTATGTCGATGGCGGCGTCACCCGCACCGCCTCAGCACTGGTGGACGTGTTGTTCGACAGCATGACGACCTCGCCGCAACTGACCACGGTGTCGGCCTTCGACGGGCAACCGGTCGCGCTCCAGGCCTTGACGCTGGATGCGGTCCCCGTCACCTGGAAACTGCTCACGCCTGAATACGGCACGTTGAAACAGACCGACAGCCAGGCGCTGTTCACGGTCGACGCCCGTGGCAAGAACAAAAGCCTGCTCGTGCAGCAGGCACAGGCAACGGGCAGCGAGTCAGGCCAGGCCGCCATCCTGATCGTCAATGGCCAGCAACAGGTACGCATGGAACCGTCCTACGTGCCCAGGCTCAAGGCGTCCGAAGTGGTCCAGCTTAAGGACGACATCACCCTGTTGCCCGGGCAGCGCCGACGCTGGAAGGTGATTGCCGGCGGCGGCACGGTCGACGCCGACGGGCGCTATACAGCCCCTGCGCAGGGCGCCACGGGCAGCGTCGTGGTGCAGTGCGAGATCGTGCTCAACGGCGTGGTGTTTTCCAGCGGTTACAGCGTCATCCTGCTTTCGCAGATGGATGACGAACCCCACTGGGAAGACCTCGACCTGTTCATCATCGAGCTGCCGGGCGGGCTCGAGGGCAACCGGATGGGCAGCGTGTTCAACAACGGTCACCAGCAACTGCGAGCGGTGATTACGGTACAGACCACCCCGATCAATAACGTGCAGTACCCGTTGAGTGCCTATGAGCAGGCGAGCATGCGCCTGGTGGACGATTCCTCGAAACAGAACGTCGAACCCCTGCCGGACTCGCTCGAAGGCATGCCTGACGATGACCCTCAACTGTGGCGCACGCGCAACATCCCCAACCGTTTCGAACTGGCTCCGCCGCGCGGTGCCGGGTCGGCTCTCCCGGACGATGTTCCGCAGGCTGCCGACACCATGTTCCGGTACATCCATACCCGGCAGCGGGGCAACTTGACGGGCACGTTCTTCGCCAAGTTCCAGGCCGAATTCACTCGCGAATGGTTCGACTCGACCCAGGCGTCACAACCTAACTCCAGGATTTACGTCACGCCAAATCCGCAACCGACTTATATCGACGACGATTACAAGGTCACCCGAACCCGGGTCGATGGCGGATCGGGAGGGCCGGGGCCGGGTGAAAACGAGGAGGATGATTTCGACTTTCACCCCAAGACCGAGGATTACTGGAAGTTTGAATTCGTCGGCCGGCTAGGCATGCCCGGGACAGCCTTCGAAACGCTGGAATTCCTGCCGGTAAACGGGCTCACCAATACCTCGATGGTTCGGTGGGAGTCGGAACAACTTTACGAGAGATATTGCAGTTGGACTGGCTGGTACTTCGAAGAACCGAGTCAGGGGTCAACGAGAAAAATAAAATTTGATGAGGTCACCAAGAATGTCATTGAAGGGCTCAGTCTTGATATCGATGTCAAGAATGTCTTCGAAGTAGGCAAGTTGCTCATCACGTTGCATCGTGACAAGAGGGTTAACTATGTGCGGCCCACCAATCCAGAACGAATTAAGTTGTCACGTCCGTTGGTCCTGAAATTGGTGGATAAACGCGGTAATCCACACTTCATGCAAATCGATTTTTTGCCGCCAAGTATTGTGGGGCACCGCAATAGGCTGGTGCGCACGCTCTATACGCCGCCCACGACAGAGTGATGTAGAACATAACTGGAAATAAACAAATACCGTTGCAATTGCCAGTGTCGATTGATTTCAAGGAGTTTGAAATGAAAGCTTCAATAGCGGTTTTCTGCGGGTTTATGTGTGTCTGTACCTTTGCAGTAGCAGAGCAGCAGCCCACTGAAAAGCAAGCAACAGGTTCGATCGTTTTTTCAGAAAAAGGAAGCGAGGGTGGTAAAACCTGCAGCGTGCCGTTCATAACCCAGCCGGCTGTAGATTTTACGAGCGATAATTATGGGTGTGTCAATGATGAGTACAGTTATTTCAGGCTAAATGACGCGCCATCAGCGGGTCAATTTCAACTGAGTTCGGAAAACTGTCGTGGGGGCGAGGCATGGTGGTTCTGGCTGGATACATACATTAATCCTATTAGCACGGATTGGATTTATATCGGCGATCTTTCCACCTTTCAGAAGGGCGATATTGTCAGAAGAGGCATTACACTGGACTCCAAGAGAACGAATACAACTGTCCCGTTCAAGGGTAAGTTGAGTTGCGTCAGAATTATTCGTTCACCCGTGCCGTAACGACTCGGTTGTCTACAGGTTTTTAACTTGACTTACTAAATGACGGGCAGCGGTTCAACCGACGCGGCCTGCCATTACCCGAGGCCGTCACAATGACCATCAAGACTTCAGTACACTCCGGTGCCTTTGCGTTCATGAGTTTCATCCAGGGCGGGGTCGACCCGCGCACCGGGCAATTCACCCAGACCCTGACCCTGCCCGACGTCAAGACCAACGACCTGAACGGCCCCGGCTTGCCCCTGGCCCTGGGCTACAACCCGCTCAATACCGAGGACAGCGGCTGGGGCCTGGGCTGGAACCTGCGCTTGTCGCAATACACGCTCGCCGACCAGGTGGTGTCACTCAGTAGCGGCGAGACGTTCAAAGTCACCCACCGGGCGGCCCTGGAAATGAAGATGGAGGAAAAGAAACTCGACAGTTTCCACCTCTTCGAAATCGACAGCACGCACATTCGCCTGGTGCACAACACGGGCCTGGTGGAAATACTGCAAGTGATGGGCAGCACGCAGAACCGCGTGGCCCTGCCGGTGGAGATCTACGGGCCCGACGGGCGCAAGGTGACGCTCGAGTATCGCCAGTTCAATGGCTTGCACCCGATGCTCAGCGCGATCAAGGATGACGCCGGCAACCTGTTGCTGTCGGTCGAGCGCACCGATTTCCAGGTGGAGATCCAGCTGCTGCCAGTGTCGGCGCCCGACGGTGGGCCGGTGGCGACGTTCCTGATGAAACTGACCGGTGCCGACCGGCGTGTCGAGCAGATCATCCTGCCGACGCCGGAACTTGCCTCGTGGCGATTCACCTACCTGCTCAAGGACGACCACCTGGTGGTCACCTCGATGGAAACCCCCACCGGCGGACGCGAGGAATACACCTACGGCGACTGTGGCCATCTGTTCCCGTCCAGTAGCACACGCAAGCC
Organism: Pseudomonas sp. S2_C03; assembly: GCF_054668405.1. Taxonomy (NCBI): domain Bacteria; kingdom Pseudomonadati; phylum Pseudomonadota; class Gammaproteobacteria; order Pseudomonadales; family Pseudomonadaceae; genus Pseudomonas; species Pseudomonas sp. S2_C03. Next base: position 1,549,417 of record NZ_CP162766.1, read on the forward strand.
TTTGCCCAGGGTCACCCGTCATCGCAGTTATCCCGGCTTCGGCCAGCCGGATATCGATGTGCGTTACACCTACTCGGCCAACTTGCATAACTTCCTGGGCAATGGCCTGGCGCTGCCCTGGACCGATGATGGCCGTGACAACCTGTATAAGCACGTGGGCGTCTACACCTACGGCAGCACGGAAACCCTGCACGTCAACAATCAGCCGGTGCGCAGCGTCGAGCGCGAGTTCAACCAGTTCCACCTGCTGACCAGGGAAACCACGACCCAGAACGACAACGTGCACACCGTGGAAACCCTGTACTTCCTGACCCCCGGCGTTTCGTTCCAGGCACAGCCCAATTATTGCCAACTGCCCAAGGACACCATTACCCGCTGGTCGCTGCGCAGCAACCCGAGCCGGATCCGCAGCGAAACCGTGAGCTACACCTACGATACACACGGCAACGTACTGACGCAGTTGCAGGCCAATGGTGTGAAGGAAACCAGCACCTGGCTGGCCGCCACCGAAGACCCGCTCGGCTTCGTCCGTCACCTCAACGACAAGACCGTCACCCCGGCCGCGTCACCCAACGGCCAGGCGCCGACGCTGCGCACGCGTTACCTCTACACCAGATTGAAACCGGTGGCCGGCGCAACAGTGTCCGACTGGATGATGGTCGAGAGCGAAGTGCTGGAACAGATGAATGGGGCCACACCCACCGAACTGGAACGCACCGATTACCAGATGTTCGATGACCCAGGCGACCGCTTCCTGCACGGGCGCATCAAGACGCAGACGGTGACCATGAACGGCAAGGCGACCAGCACCGCCTATGCCTACCAGAAACTCGACGGCCCGGTGCTCAACGAAAGCGTGCTGCAAACCCGGGAAACCCTCACCGGGTTTGACCATGGCGTGGGCGGCAGGAACGCGCAGAAGGTCACCATCCTTGAGCATTCGCTGCTCAACGGTGAGCCTTTGCTCAACCGCGATGACACCAACGTCGAGATCCGCTACGCCTACGATTCGCTGCGTCGCGTGACCCGCGAAACCGTGGCGCCGGGCACCGCGTTCGAAGCCTCGCGCAACTATGAGTATGCGCTGTGTGCCAACACCGGCGATCAGGCCGAACAAACCATGATCGACGTCAAGGGCGTGCACACCATCACCCGTTTCGACGGGCTCAATCGTGCGATCTATGAGCAGCGCGACGATGCCGACAACCCCGTGCCGGGCAGCCCGCCCAGGCAGATCTACGAGGCGTTATACGACCCGTTCGACCGCTTGCAGCAAGAGAGCGAGTTCGACTGGCTGGGCGCGCAATCGCTCAAGCTGAGCACGCAGTACGAGTATGACGATTGGGGCGAGGAGCGCGTAGTGATCGGCCCTGATGGCGTGCGCAACGTTGAGGAGAACGACCCGATTGGCACCACGGCTTCGGCAGGTCCTATCCAGCGTAGCTGGCGTGAAAGCAGCGACACGACGCCCGTGATGGGCGGTGTGACCGAAACCTGGTTCAACCTGTTTGAAAAACCGGTGCGTATCGAGCGCTTCGACAACGCGGGCCAGCGGGTCAGCCTGACGCAGACCCTGTACGACGGCCTGGGGCGTACCCACAAGGAGTCGGTCGGATTTGGCTCGATGATTCGCGATACGCTTTACGCTTATGACGCCTTTGATCGCCTGATCAGCAACACGTTGCCGGACAACGCCGTGGTCAAGCGTGAGTTTGCCGCCCACAGCCGCGAGGACCTGCCGGTGCTGATCTCGGTTGACGCGAACGTCCTGGGCGAACAGGAATTCGACGGCCTGGACCGACGGATCAAGACGATCACCGGCGGACGTGTGCAGACCTACGAGTACGATCCGGGGGAAACCGAGCCGAAAACCGTCACCACGCCCGACAACAAGGTCATCGAATACCGTTACGAGACGCGACTGGGTCAGGACCCTGTCTTTCGCCGGATGCCCAGCCCCGGCAACATCGGCGTGTTCAGCGAATCGAGCTACGACTACGACACGGAAAACGCCCGTCTGCTGGCCTGCAAGGAGCAGGACATTGCCCTGGAGCGCGATTACTTCAGCACCGGCGAGCCGAAGAGCGAAAAACGCACGGTGGCCGGCAACGAGTACACCATGCATTACCGCTACAGCCGACTCGGGCGCCTGGAGGCGTACACCGATGTACTGGGGCAGACGCAGAGCTATCGCTACGACAGCGCCGGGCGCCTGGAGTACACCGAGCTGGGCACCACCAGCTCGCAGTTCGCCTACGACAGCTTTGGCCGCAACGACAGCATCACCACCCGCGACAGCGCCGGCAACCAGAGCGTCGGCATGACCCTGGACTACGATGAATTCGACCGGGAAACCCTGCGCACCTTCGACCTCGATGGCACACTCCAGACGATGCACCAGCAGTACAACGACGTCGATGGCCTGGCGCAACGCACACTGGCCGAAGGGGCCAACGTGCTGCGTGACGAAACCTATGGTTATGACCTGCGTGGACGCCTGACCAGCTACACCTGCACGGGCAGCGAGTTACCCGTGGACCCTTATGGCAAATCCATCACTGGGCAGACGTTCAACTTCAACGCGCTGGACAACCTGACCCTGGTGTTGACCAATTTTGCCGGTGGGACCAATCGGGCGATCTATGCCTATGACAACCCGGACAAGACGCAACTGACCAAGGTCACCAACAATCACGTGGACTACCCGAAAGAGATTGTCCTGGCCTACAACAACGATGGGCACCTGACCCAGGATGAAGCCCTGCGCACGCTCGATTATGACGCCCTCGGCCGCCTGATCAAAGTCAGTGAACCCGCTGGCGGAGCGTCGCGAAGCCATGCCTACGACCCCTTGGACAAGCTCGCCAGCATGAGCGACGGCACGGCCCAGGCGCAGCGTTTCTACAGCGATGGAAAACTGGCCAACCAACTGGAGGGTGCCAACAGCAGCACCTTCATGCGCGGTGATGAAAGCATGCTCGCTGAGCTGCGGGTAGGTGCCGACCCAAAGTCATGATGCTGGCCACCGACCAGAAGCAGACCGTTTGCTCCAGCGTGAGCAAAACGGCGCGGGTGGCCAGCGTTTATTCGGCTTATGGGTATCGCGAGGAGGAATCGGCGACCCATGGACTTATCGGGTTCAACGGCGAGGTTCGGGAGGAGGGGACCAGTTGGTATCTATTGGGTAATGGTCATCGGGTGTATAACCCCAAGCTGATGAAGTTCCATAGCCCGGACGATTACGGGCCCTATGGCGAGGCGGGGTTCAACCTGTATGCGTATTGCCTGGGTGACCCGGTGAATTATGTCGATCCTACGGGGAATGTGCCCGGGCTGTTCTCGATTCTGAGGGGCGCTTGGCGGGTGCTGAAGTCCGTTTTTGGTCCCGCCAGGTACACTTCGAAGGGGGCGAAGGCTGGCAGGACCTCCCAGGTTCTTAGCACGCGGCCGCCGAGGGGCAAAGTGGGCCCCATCTCACCTTCAAGTAATCCGAATGCCGCTGTTTCGGGCTCGCCAGGTACTAAAGAGCCGATAAATATTAACTACTGGTGGGAGCATGGTGATAGGGGCCTGGCAAAGGCATCCGGATTGGAATTCAATCCGGTGAAAAAAGCGCCCGCCCCGCTTAATACTACAAGGCCAGCCTCCGTTTCCCACAGCGACCAAATCTATGCCGTACCTGATGATTCTTTTTTTGAACCGGTCAAGACTTCAAGGGTACGTCCAGTAGCCGCTTCGAAGGGCGCGGATAGGGCCAAGCAAACTCGGTCGAGTCAGGCACCCGCTGCTGATCGGTCAAAAAAGGCCGGTAAACCTCCTCGTAGTACGGTAGCACAGACAAAAGAGGCTCCGGTGGACTTGGCCGCAGCGGTCAGGGAAATAGTAAAGCGAGAGGGCAGGTTTCAGTATTAACAAAAATAAAGCCTGTGGCCGCACGACAAGCGAATTGTCGTGCGGCCACGCTGTTTAATCACCGGGTGTTTGATGCCTGACCTCAAGGCAACTCGATCAACCCCAACTCCAACGCCTTGACCACCGCACAACCCCGGGAATTCACGCCGAATTTGCGGCGGATGTTGGAAAAGTGATAGTTCACCCCGGCTTCGCTGCAGTTGCAGATCCTGCCGATTTCCCAGGACGACTTGCCCGCCGCGCTCCACTGCAGCATTTCGCGCTCGCGCTTGGTCAGGTTGATCGCCGTGGCCATTTCAGGCGCACGGGTGTGATAGGAGGACTGGGCAGGTGTTGAGGGGTATGAGTCTGAATGGACACGGTACATGGCGGAGGGCTCCCAACTTTCTTCATGATTGCGGGCAACGCAACTGCCTCCCGCCCGGCAGGGCAGGTACGCGCGACGCTTTTTCGGAATCCTGTGCAGACAGGTTCGGTTTCTTTATATCCCGAATGGAAATGGATGGAACCTGTCACAAATTACAGGTGGCTTGGACCTCGAGTGTAAGTCGCTGAAAACCCGGTTTTTTGCCCTTGAAAAAAAATGACCGCCCGTGATTTTTTACGTCAGCTCGCCGATTTCCAGCGGCGCACTGGCGGGTTTACAGATTTCAGATAGGGTTGAGCCAAGGAGCAATCGCGCCCAAGGAGACCCCATGCGCTACTCAGCCCTGACCCAACGTATTGCCGGTGACGGCGCGGCGGCCTGGCGGATCCATGATCGCGCGCTGGCGTTGCGCGAGCAGGGCGTGGACGTGTTGTTGCTGTCGATTGGCGACCCGGATTTCGACACGCCCGGGCCCATCGTTCACGCCGCCATCGACAGCCTGCTGGCAGGCGATACGCATTACCCGCCGGTGCGTGGCACTCAAGGGTTGCGCAACACCATTGCCCGTCGTCACCGCCTGCGCAGCGGCCAGGAGGTCAGTGCCGAACAGGTTGTCGTCATGCCCGGCGCCCAGTGTGCGGTGTATTCGGTGGCGCAATGTCTGCTGGACCCTGGCGACGAAGTGATCGTCGCCGAACCCATGTACGTGACCTACGAAGGGGTGTTCGGCGCGATTGGCGCGACGGTGCGGCCGGTGGCGGTGCGCCCGGAAAACGGCTTTCGGGTCGATCCGGCCGAAGTCGCGGCGCTGATCACCCCGAAAACCCGTGCCCTGTTGCTCAACAGCCCCAACAACCCCTCCGGCGCCAGTTTGCCGTTGCTGGTCTGGCAGGAACTGGCCGCGCTGTGCCTGCGCCATGACCTGTGGTTGATCAGTGACGAGGTCTACAGTGACTTGCTGTATGAAGGCGAACACATCAGCCCGGCGAGCCTGCCGGGCATGACCGAGCGCACGGCGACCATCAACAGCCTGTCCAAATCCCACGCCATGAGCGGCTGGCGGGTGGGGTGGGTGATCGGGCCCAAACGCCTGGCCGATCATCTGGAGCATTTGTCGTTGTGCATGTTGTTCGGCATTCCCGAGTTCATCCAGAACGCGGCGCAAAGGGCGCTGATTGAAGACTTGCCGGAAGTGGCGCTGATGCGGGAAGAGTATCGCCAGCGCCGTGACCTGGTGTGCGCCCACCTCAATGCCTGCCCGGGGCTGCGGGCCGTCCGCCCAGACGGCGGCATGTTCGTGATGGTGGATGTGCGGCAAACCGGGCTCACCGCCCAGCACTTTGCCGAGCGGTTGCTGGAGGGTTATGGCGTGTCGGTGCTGGCTGGCGAGGCCTTCGGGCCGAGCGCGGCGGGGCATATCCGCCTGGGCCTGGTGGTGGGACAGGCGCAACTGGCCGATGCCTGTCGGCGGATTGCGCTGTGTGCCGCCGACATGCTGGAGGCGCGGCGGGCCTGAGGTTTCAGGGTGTGTGCGGGCCCCATCGCGGGCAAGCCCGCTCCTACAGGTCTTGTGAACGCCGCAGGCCACTGTGGGAGCGGGCTTGCCCGCGATGGGGCCCGCACAATCACCACAAGCAATCAGCCCCGCCAAGCCCCCCCATTCACCAGGTTCCTCGGCCGCTCCTCCGCCAGCGCGGCCAGCAAGTTGTCCACCGCACACGCCGCCATCGCCTCCCGGGTCTCGTGGGTGGCCGAGCCGATGTGCGGCGTCGCCACCACATTGTCCAACTGCAACAACGGCGAGTCCGGGTCCAGCGGCTCGCGCTCGAACACGTCCAGCCCTGCCGCACGAATCTGCCCGGAACGCAGCGCCTCGATCATCGCCGCTTCGTCCACCACCTTGCCGCGGGAAATGTTGATGAAGATGGTCTGGGGGCGCATCAACGCAAATTGCTCGGCACCGATCAGCCCCTCGGTCTCGGCGGTCAACGGCAGGGTCAGGCAGACAAAATCCGCCTCCTGCAACAGCTGCGGCAGGCTGCGGTATTGCGCATCGAAGCGCTGTTCCACTGCTGGTTTGGGGGAGTGGCTGTGGTAGATCACCGGCATGCCAAAGCCGAAATGCCCGCGTTGCGCGACGGCCTCGCCAATGCGCCCCATGCCGATGATGCCCAGCGTCTTGCCGTGCACATCGCTGCCGAACTGCGCCGGGCCGATGTTGCGTTGCCAGCCGCCGTTGCGCACCAGGGCCGCCAGTTCCACCACGCGCCGGGCGCTGGCCAGAATCAAGGCGAAGCCGGTGTCGGCGGTGGTTTCGGTGAGCACGTCCGGCGTATTGCTGAGCAGGATGCGCCGCTCGGTCAGGTAGTCGATGTCGTAGTTGTCGACGCCCACCGACACGCTGGCGATGGCCTGCAGGTGGGGCGCCAGGTCGAGCAGTTGGGCGTCGAGTTTCAGACTGGCGCCGAGCAGCCCGTGGGCACGGGGCAGGGCGGCGCGCAGTTGCGCCAGGCCGTCGGCGTCGAGCTTGTCGATCAGGGTGACGTCGGTCTGCGCATGCAGGCGAGCCATCAGCATCGGCGAGAGTTTCTTGTACAGCACAACCTGCTTTTTCATCGTCGGTGTCTCTTTCAAATCAAGGGTGGGCTGGGCGGCTCAAGGTCACCGTGGGACGCTCCCGGTCGCTGGCGCCAGGCTTGAGGGCAAGGGTCAGCAGCACCGATACCATCAAGGCGCCGCTCATCAACAGGTACGACGCGCCGGGTGAGCCAGTGGCGCTGTTCAGGTAGCCGACCAGGTACGAGCCGCCAAATGAACCCAGCGCGCCCATGCTGTTGATCAGGGCCATGGCGCCACCGGCGACGTTGGCCGGGAGGATTTCCGGGATGATCGCGAAGAACGGCCCATAGGGGGCGTACATGCACGCGCCGGCAATCACCAGCAGGGTGTAGGACCACCAGAAATGTTCGGCGCCCAGCGCGTAGGAACCGTAGAAAGCAACCGAGGCAATCAGCAGCGGCGGCCAGACGAAACGTTTGCGTTTTTGCAGTTTGTCCGAGCCCCAGGACACCAGCAGCATGCCGATCACCGCCGCCAGGTATGGCAGCGCCGACAGCCAGCCGGCCTCGACCATGTCCATCTGCGCGCCGGCCTTGAGGATCGACGGCAGCCACAGCACGAAGCCGTAGACACCGATGCTCCAGCAGAAAAATTGCAGGGCCAGGAGGATCACTTTCGGCGAGCGGAAGGCCTCGGCGTAGTTCTTCACGGCCTTGATGCCGACTTGTTCCGCCGCGAGGGCGCTCTCCAGGTCGTGCTTTTCCTGGTCGTTGAGCCATTTGGCCTGGGACGGACGATCATCGGCCAGTCGCCACCAGATGAATGCCCAGAGCACCGCTGGCAGGCCTTCGATGATGAACATCCAGCGCCAGCTGTAATGCTGCACCAGGTAGCCCGAGACCACCGACATCCACAGCATGGTCACCGGGTTGCCGAGGATCAGGAAGGTGTTGGCCCGCGAGCGCTCGGCCCGGGTGAACCAGTGGCACAGGTAGATCAGCATCGCCGGCATCACCGCTGCTTCGACCACGCCAAGCATGAAGCGGATGACGATCAGCCAGTAGGCGTTGGAGACGATGCCGGTCAGGGTGGCCAGGCTGCCCCAGAGGATCAGGCTGACGAAGATCAGTTTCTTCACGCTGTGTTTCTGCGCGTAGATCGCCCCCGGCACCTGGAAGAAAAAGTAGCCGAGGAAAAACAGGGCGCCGAGCATCGACGACAGGCCAGGCGTGATCATCAGGTCGGCCGCCATGCCGGAGGCGGCGGCAAAGCCGTAGTTGGCGCGGTCCAGGTACGCCAGGCTGTAGGTGATGAACACGATGGGCATGATGTACCACCAGCGGCGGGTGGCGAGGGTAGCGGTTTTCATCAGTGGTGCTCCTGAGCTTGTTGTTTTTGTCGCAGCAGGTAACGGCTTTAAAATCTTCGGTGACCGGGCGGGCCTCATCGCGGGCAAGCCCGCTCCCACCGTGGAATGCGTTGCCCTGTAGGAGCGGGCTTGCCCGCGATGGCGGCCTCAAATTCAGCAGTCATCTCCAGCCGAGTGGGCAACCCCTCCATATCCCCCCGACTCTGCACCGCCCGGCTGCCAATCCAGTTGGCGCGCTTCACGGCGTCGGCGAAGCTGTGGTTTTCCAGGAGGGCGCTGATCATGCCGACGGCAAAACCATCGCCGGCGCCGACGGTGTCGACCACGGTGGGTACTGGCACGCCGGCGACAAAACCCTGATCCATCTGCGTGCGGTAATAAGCACCATGGGGCCCGAGCTTGATCGCCACCGCTTCAGCGCCCTGGTCGAGGTAAAACGCGGCGATGTCGGCCGGGTCCTCGAAACCGGTCAGCAGGCGACCCTCGCTCAGCCCCGGCAAGACCCAGTGGGCGAGGGCGGCGAGGCGGTTGATTTCGGTGATCATCTGTTGTTCGCTGGCCCACAGGCTGGGGCGCAGGTTGGGGTCGAACGAGACGCTGCGCCCGGCCTCGCGCATGCGCGTCATCAGTTCGAACGACATCTGCCGCGCACTGTCCGACAGCGCCGGCACAATGCCGGTGGCGTGCAGATGCCGTGCGCCGAGCAACTCGGCAACGATCGACTGCGGTGCCAGAAAACTGGCCGCCGAACCACGGCGGAAGTACTCGACCCGTGGATCGTCGCCGTCGTCGGTGCGCGACTTGAGCTGGAAGCCGGTCGGGTGGTCGCTGTCGACGGCGACGTGGCGGCAATCCAGGCCTTCCTTCTGCAACGTGTCGACCACGAACCGACCGAGGGAATCCCGGCCAACCCGGCTCAGCCACGCCACCTTGAAACCCAATCGCGACAGACCGATGGCGACGTTGCTGTCCGCCCCGGCGATGCGTTTGTGAAAATGATCGACGCTGGCCAGGTCACCGTTGTGATCGGCGACGAACATGGCCATGGTTTCGCCAAACGAAAGGATATCGATCTCAGACATGGGCGTGCTCCAGGCGGGTTTGTCCCAGGCTGCTCAGGGCGGTGACGTGAGCACGGGTGAGCTGCACCAGGTCTTCGCCTTGCAACGGATATTCGACGGCCCGCATCACGCCTTGGGCCATGTGCCGCAGCAGTTGTTCCCACAGATGCAGGTCGCTCGCGGCGGGCGGCATGGCCACCAGCTTGCCGTCGGCGCGGCGGGAAACGGCCTTGCAGTGCACGTAGCCGACATCGCGCCCGAGCAGGCGTGCGGCGCTGCTGGCGGACTGGTCCTGCCAGTGCCAGTTGCCGATGTCGAAGGTCATTTTCACGGGCACCTGGTGTTGCTCGACCGCTGCGAAAAAACGCTGGAAGGGTTCGATGCGCCCGCCGTGCAGGGTCTGGTCGTTTTCCACCAGCAACTGCACCGGGCAGGTGGCCAGGAGGCGGGCGAGGGCGGACAGGTCGTTGTTGTCGTTGAAATAGCCCAGCGACACTTTCAGCCATTTGGCGCCAAAGGCCTGGGCGCGTTGCAGGGCGGTCACCAGTTCTGGGTTGGGTTTGGACTGGCCGGCCAGCCACAGTTCCATGGGCGAGGAATAGAGGCTTTCCAGGCCGTTTGCCTGGGTGGCGGTCGCCAGTTGCTGCGGGTCTTCGGTGGTCAGCAACTCTTCGCGCCACTCGATGCGGCTGGCACCGGCAGCCGCGAGGATCTCGATGAAACTGCCCTGGCCGCGTTGACGCACGAGGTCGGCGCCGTAACTGGACAGGCTGATGGCAACGGGTGGTTTGTGCATTGTTTTTGTACCTCTGAAACCGGTTTCATTTTTGTTCAAAAAAAGGGTGTGGAGTCTTGAGGGCCCTATCGCGAGCAGGCCTCACCGCAAATTTCCCAGCGTCGACCCTCTAACCATCAACCGCGCCGAAAAATCCAGGGTCTTTACCGGCCCAACATCCCCGCGCAAGCGCTTGAGCAGACACTCAAACGCACTCGCGCCAATCTGTTCCGTCGGTTGCGCCAGTGCCGTAATCCCGCTGCCCACCAGCGGATACCAATCCAGGTCATCGAGGGCAATCAGGCCAACATCGGCAAACAGGTCGCACTGCAAATCCCGCAGCGCCTGGGTACTGGCCAGCGCCGCCACACCGTTGGCGCAAAACAGCGCTTTCGGGCCGGGGCCGGGGTTGTCGAGGAAGTTTTTCAGCTGGGCAGTCAAGTCGCTGCCGGTCTCGACCAACGTGCCACGCAGCGCCGTGCGCCTGGCGATGCCGCTCTTGAAACTGCTGACTCGCTCGATCCGCGAGCTGGTGCCGTCGTAGGGTTCGGTCACCAGCAGCACATCGCGGTAGCCGCGTTCTTCAAGATGACTGAGGGCGAGTTCGACCGCGGCGGGGTTATCCAGCCCGACCAGGTCGCTGTCCAGGTGCTCGACCTTGCGGTCCACCAGCACCATGGGCATTTCCCGGTGCAGTTCGTGCAACTGGTCGCGGTGGTGGCCGAGGGTGTTCACGATCAGCCCTTCGATGTTGTACGAGCGCAGTAGCGCCAGGTGCTGGCGTTCCTGTTCGTCATCGCGGTCGGTGTTGCACACCACCAGGCTGTAGCCATGTTGGCGGCAAGCGGTCTCCACGCCATGCATCACGGCAATCGAGTAGGGGTTGCGGATGTCGGCCACCAGCATGCCGATCAGGCGGGTACGCCCGCGTTTCAGGCCGCGCGCCATCTGGTTCGGCCGGTAGCCGAGTTCGGCAATCGCCTGCTCGATGCGCTGGGCCGTGGCTTCGGAGAGCAGGGCACGGTCGTCACCGATGAAGCGCGAGACGCTGGCCTTGGACACCTTGGCGTGTTCGGCGACGTCGAGCATGGTGACGCGGCTGCGTTGGGCGGCGGAAAAGTCGTTCACGGGCTGAAACCTTGTTATTGGATTTATAGGGTTTCAGTGCGGTGTGAGGTTGCACTGAAACCGGTTTCATAAAACGCCAGAATCGGATGAGTCGTCAACCCCGAGAGGAAAATTGTCTGACAAGGATCGACGAGCGGGGCTCACGCCAACACGCTCAGCCAGGCCGACCCCAGCAGCAACAAGGCCATGCAGCGGTTGAAGCGTTGCACCGCGCCGGGCGACCGCAACCAGCGCACCGATCCCGCCCCCAGCAGCGCCCAGACCCCGAGGCAGGGGAGGGAAATGAGGAAAAACGCCAGCGACAGCACCAGCACATGGCTCAGGCGTTCATCCCCCGCACCGGCAAACACGCTGACCACCGCCAACGCCATCATCCAGGTTTTCGGATTGATCAGTTGCAGGCTCGCCGCGCCGACCAGCCCCAGCCGGCCCTTGGGGTCCTGGGCATCCAGCGCCTGCGCGGGAGCATTGAAGATCTGCCAGGCCAGGTAGCTCAACCAGGCCACGCCGACCCATTGCATGGCGGTTTGCACCCCCGGCAGGGCGGTCAATGTCGAACCAGCGCCGGTGCCGACCAGCAGCACGATGGTCGCGGCACTGGCGCAGGCACCCAGGATGATCGGCAGTGCTGCGCCCAGACCATAACGCGCGCTGTTGCTCAGCACCAGAATGTTGGTGGGACCCGGAGTGATCGAGGCCACGAAGGCGAACAACAGGAAAGGCAGGAACGTCGGAAAGGAAGCGAACATCGCGGGCAACTCCGGTGAAGATCATGAACCCGATCTTCACAAGCCCACGGTTCAGTTGTCTGGAAGATTTGAGCAGCGCTTGCGGTACAGCGCCGGAGTCAGGCCATAGGCGCGCACGAACCAGCGACCCAGGTGGCTCTGGTCGGCAAAGCCCAGCGTCATCGCCACCGTCGCCGGTTGCTCGCCACGGGCCAACATGCGCCGGGCGCTGGCCAGGCGCAGTTGCACCAGGTAGGCGTGGGGGGCGATGCCAAAGGCGGCCTTGAACGCGCGGGTCAGGCGAAAGCGATCGACACCGGTGGCGAGGGCCAGTTGGTCGAGGCCGATGTCTTCGTGGGCATGGGCGTGCAGATACTCCCGGGCCTTGTGTGCCACCTGCGGCAGGCGCGGGTCGTCGCCATAACGGGCCCGCCAGTGCAGGTGCGTGGTGAGGCGTTCGAGCAAGCCATCGAGGGCCGTCTGGCGCACGATCTTGAGTTCGCCATGGTGCAGGGTTTCAAAGGCCAGCGCAGTGGCCCGGGCCAGCGTCGCATCGGTGGTCAGCGTGTGGGCGAAACCCAGCTCGCCGTGGTCCGGGGCCTTGTCGAACAGCGTACTGATCTCGCGGGTCAGCCACTGCGGATCGAGGTAAAGCATGCGGTAGGTGAAACCATCTTCCGTTGGCGCCTCGCCGTCGTGGATGTCACCGGGTTCGAGCATGAACACCTTGCCAGGCGTGCTCTGGTGCCTGGCCCTTCGACAATTGAACTGCTGCACCCCTTGCTCGGTCACGCCCACCAGGTAGCTGTCGTGCCAATGCGGATCGTAGGCGTGCCCCTCGAAATGCGCGCGCAGCGTCTCGATACCGGTGTCGGCATCCTGGGCCAGGTCGATCCAGTTGTGAGTCGTCATGCTGCACCTGTGGGGCGGATGGCCGGGTTATTTAACCGTAGCGGCGCGCGCGATACCTAGAACGTTTGTGCAGCGGTTCAGTTGAACAGTCCGGCAGCGATGTTGATCGAAAACCCCAGTATCGCCGTATTGAACAGAAAGCCGATCAGCGACTGCGCCAGCACGATCTTGCGCAACTCGCGCGTGGCCACGCCGACATCGGAGGTCTGTACCGCTACGCTGATGGTGAACGAGAAGTACAGGAAGTCCCAGTAGTTGGGGGTGGTCAGGCCCTCGGCGAAACGCAGGGCGGGGCCTTTGCCGGTGCAGGTGTAAAACAGGCGGGCGTAATGCACGCTGAAGATCACGCCGATCAGCAGCCATGAACCGATGACCGTCAGCGCGGTAAAACCATAATGCAGCAGCCTTGGGGCGGTGGCCAGCTCCTTGCTGCCGGCCAGTTCGAAGGCGATGGTGGCCAGGCTGGCGATGGCGGCGATGCACACCAGCAACAGCACCAGCCCGGCGTTCTCGTCTTCGACCTCGGCGATGCGCTTGACGTCCGGTGCCCTGGCGCGAGTAGCGAGCCAGAACATCAAGACCAGATAGGTCCAGACCCCGGCGTTCCAGCCAATGAGGACTTTGCTGATGATCGAATCGACCGGCGCCAGAATGCCCACTGCCACGGCGAAGGTGGCAGCGGCGGACAGGCGAGGGTGGGTGCGGGCGAGGAAGGGCATGGAGGCTCGGGGGTGGGGGAGGTGTGGATACCTTAGCACCCCAGATGAATGAGGTGCTCTGCTCTCTGTGGGAGCGGGCTTGCCCGCGATGGCGGCGGACCGGTCGCCATTGATGCTGGATGTGCCGGCCTCATCGCGGGCAAGCCCGCTCCCACAGGTCATTGAGGCTCTGGGCTAGCTTTGTTTACGACCCCGCACCAGCTTCATCACCACCACAAAAAACACCGGCACGAACACCACCGCCAGGGTCGCGGTGATCATGCCGCCGATCACCCCGGTCCCGATGGCCTGCTGGCTGGCCGAGCTGGCACCGGTGGCGATGGCCAGTGGCACCACACCGAGGATGAACGCCAGCGAAGTCATGACGATGGGGCGCAGGCGCAGGCGGGCCGCTTGCAGGGTCGCGTCGATCAGGTCATGGCCATCGTCGTACAGGCTCTTGGCGAACTCGATGATCAGGATCGCGTTCTTCGCCGACAGGCCGATGATGGTGATCAGCCCGACCTTGAAGAACACATCGTTGGGCATGCCGCGCAAGGTCACCGCCAGTACCGCGCCGAGGACGCCGAGCGGCACCACCAGTAGCACCGAGGTCGGAATCGACCAGCTCTCGTACAAGGCCGCCAGGCAGAGAAATACGATCAGCAGCGACAACCCGAGCAGGATCGGTGCCTGGCTGCCGGACAACCGTTCCTGCAACGACAGCCCGGTCCATTCCTGACCGAGCCCCGTCGGCCCCAGTGCGACCAGCCGCTCGATCTCCGCCATGGCTTCACCGGTGCTGTGCCCCGGTTTGGGTTCACCGGAAATGGCAATGGCCGGGTAGCCGTTATAGCGGGTCAGTTGCGCCGGACCCTGGGTCCATCTGGCCTGGACAAAGGACGCCAGCGGGACCATTTTGCCCTCGGTGTTGCGCACATGCATTTTCAGCAGGTCATCCACCTGGCTGCGTTGATCGCCCTCGGCCTGGACCACCACCCGCTGCATCCGCCCCAGGTTGGGGAAGTCGTTGATGTAGGCCGAGCCGACGGCCGTGGACAGCACGTTGCCGACATCGGCAAAGGACACGCCCAGGGCATTGGCTTGCTTGCGGTCGACGATCAACTGCACCTGCGGCGCTTCGGCCAGGGCGCTTTCGCGCACATTCATCAGGACCGGGCTTTTCTCGGCGGCGGCCAGCAACTCAGTGCGCGCCTGCATCAACGTCGCATAGCCAAGGCCGCCACGGTCCTGCAGGCGGAACTCGAAGCCGCTGGAGGTGCCCAGGCCGTCCACCGGAGGCGGCAGGACGGCGAACGCCATGGCGTCCTTGATCCCGCTCAGTGCGATGTTGGCGCGGTCGGCAATCGAACTGGCGGCATCGTCGCGGCCGCGTTCCGACCAGTCCTTGAGCGTGGTAAAGGCCAGCGCGGCATTCTGTCCGCTGCCGGAAAAGCTGAAGCCCAGGATCACCGTGCTGTCACCGACGCCGGGTTCGCCGGCGTTGTGCGCCTCGATCTGCTCCACCACCTGCACCGTGCGGTTCTGGCTGGCGCCGGGTGGCAGTTGGATGTCGGTGATGGTGTAGCCCTGGTCTTCGGTTGGCAGGAAGGACGAGGGCAGGCGACTGAAACACAGGCCCAGGCCCACCAGCAGCACCGCGTAGATCAACAGGTAACGGCCGCTGCGTTTCAGCGCATGACCGACCCAGCCCTGATAACGCTCGGTCAGTTGCTCGAAGCGACGGTTGAACCAACCGAAGAACCCGCCCTTGGCGTGATGCTCGCCCTTGGCAATCGGCTTGAGCAAAGTTGCGCACAGCGCCGGTGTCAGGGTCAGGGCCAGGAACGCCGAGAACAGGATCGAGGTGGCCATGGACAACGAGAACTGGCGGTAAATCACCCCGACCGAACCCTGCATGAACGCCATCGGAATGAACACCGCCACCAAGACCAGGGTGATGCCGATGATTGCGCCGGTGATCTGCTGCATCGCCTTGCGCGTGGCGTCCTTGGGCGACAGGCCTTCGCTGACCATGATCCGCTCGACGTTCTCCACTACGACAATGGCGTCGTCCACCAGGATGCCGATGGCCAGCACCATCCCGAACATGGTCAGCACGTTGATCGAGTACCCCAGCGCCAGCATGGTGGCAAAGGTGCCCATCAACGCCACCGGCACCACAAGTGTCGGGATCAGCGTGTAGCGGATGTTCTGCAGGAACAGGAACATCACGGCGAACACCAGCACCATTGCTTCGAGCAGGGTGTACACCACCTTGGTGATCGAAACCTTGACGAAAGGCGAGGTGTCGTACGGAATCTTGTATTCGACGTTGGCCGGGAAGTAACGCGACAGCTCGTCCATCTTCGCCCGTACGAGGGTCGCGGTGCTCAGGGCGTTGGCGCCGGGTGATAACTGCACGCCGACGGCGGTGGAGGGCTTGCCGTTCAGGCGGGTGCCGAACTGATAATCCTGGCTGCCGATCTCCACCCGTGCAACGT
Source organism: Pseudomonas sp. S2_C03 (assembly GCF_054668405.1). Taxonomy (NCBI): domain Bacteria; kingdom Pseudomonadati; phylum Pseudomonadota; class Gammaproteobacteria; order Pseudomonadales; family Pseudomonadaceae; genus Pseudomonas; species Pseudomonas sp. S2_C03. The sequence continues at coordinate 1,565,430 of NZ_CP162766.1, forward strand.
CGCCGATGCGCACCGTGGAGCCGTCGGGATTGGCCTTGAGCACGATGTCAGCGAATTCTTCCGGGGTGGACAGTTGGCCCTTGACCAGGATGGTCGCGGTGATCTCCTGGGTGGTGCGGGTCGGCAGGTCGCCGATGCTGCCGGCCGAGACCTGGGCGTTCTGCGCGACGATGGCGGTGTTGACGTCCGAAGGCGTCAGGTTGAAACCGATCAGTTTCTGCGGGTCGATCCAGATGCGCATGGCCCGTTCGGAACCATAGAGCTGCGCTTTACCCACACCGTCCAGGCGCTTGATTTCGTTCATCACGTTGCGCGCCAGGTAGTCGCTGAGCGCCACGTCGTCGAGCTTGCCGTCGGTGGAGGTGAGGGTGATCAGCAGCAGGAAGCCGGCGGACACTTTTTCCACCTGCAAGCCTTGCTGGTTGACCGCTTGGGGCAGGCGCGACTCGACCACTTTCAGGCGATTTTGCACATCGACCTGAGCCAGTTCCGGGTGGGTGCCGGGCTGGAACGTCGCCTTGATCGTGGCGCTGCCGAGGCTGCTCTGGGACTCGAAATACAGCAGGTGGTCAGCGCCGTTGAGCTCTTCCTCGATCAGGCTGACCACGCTTTCGTCCACGGTCTGTGCGGAGGCACCCGGGTACACGGCGTAGATTTCGACCTGTGGCGGTGCGACATCGGGGTACTGCGCCACGGGCAATTGCGGAATGGCCAGGGCGCCGGCCAGCAGGATGAACAGGGCAACCACCCAGGCGAACACCGGGCGATCGATAAAGAACTGCGGCATACAAAAGCGTCCTGCTTACTGGCCAGTGACCTGGGCAAGTGGAAGAGGGAGTCGTCGATCTGCACCTTGTCGCCAGGCTTGGCGTGTTGCAGCCCTTCGACGACGATACGGTCGCCCGGCTTGAGGCCGGCGGTGACGATCCAGCGATCGTTCTGCACGGCGCCGAGTTCGATCGGTTGCTGGCCAATCCGTTGTTCGGCATCGAGCAGCAACACCTGGGCGATCCCGGCGCTGTCACGCTGGATGGCGCGTTGCGGCACGCTGATGCCCTGCTGGTTGACGGCTTGCTCCAGGCGCACGCGAACGAAACTGCCCGGCAGCAGGTCGAGGTCCGGGTTGGGGAATTCGCTGCGCAGGATGATCTGGCCGGTGCCCGGGTCGACGGTGATGTCGGTGAACAGCAACTTGCCGGGCAATGGGTACGCACTGCCGTCATCCTGGATCAGCGTGGCCCGGGCCTCGCCCTGGCCGACTTCCTTCAGTTGCCCGGAGCGAAAGGCCCGGCGCAGGTCGTTGAGTTCGCGGGTCGATTGAGTGAGGTCGGCATGGATGGGGTTCAGTTGCTGGATCAGGGCCAGTGGCGTGGTTTCGTTCTGCCCCACCAGTGCGCCTTCGGTGACCAGCGCCCGGCCGATGCGCCCGGAAATCGGTGCGGTGACGGTGGCGTAGCCAAGGTTGAGTTTGGCCCGCTCAACCGCTGCCTTGTTGGCGGCGACTTCGGCAGCGGTTTGTCGTGCGGCCGCGCGGGCGTTGTCGTACTCCTGGCCGCTGATGGCCTTGTCTTCGATCAACTGGGCGTAGCGTTGCTCTTGCAGGCGCGCCTGGAAGGCGTTGGCCTCGGCCTTGCGCAGCTCGGCTTCGGCGCTGTCCAGATCGGCCTTGAACGGCGCCGGGTCGATGCGAAACAGCACGTCGCCCTTCTTCACATCGCTGCCTTCGCGGAACACGCGCTGCAACACCACGCCGGCCACCCGGGCGCGGACTTCGGCGATGCGTGGCGCGGCAATTCGCCCACTCAGTTCGCTGGTGATCGACAGTGGCCGGGCTTCGAGGGTTTCGATGCGCACGCTGGCCAGTGGCGCCTCTGCCTCGGCGGTCGAGGCCCGGTCGCACGCACTGAGCGTCAACGCCAGGGCCAGCAGGCTCAGCCTGGCAAGCAGGTTCTTGGACATGTAAATACCCCAATAATGAGCCCCGCATCCTACGGGGAGCTGGCGAGGGTAGCGGTGAAGCTTTGTAGGTGCTGTGTGAAATTGTGTAAGGGTTTTAGTCAGGGACGAGTGAGGGCGTATATCCTTTACGGCTTGGAATTGATTGTGCCTGGGCTGGCCCCATCGCGGGCAAGCCCGCTCCTACAGAGTTTTGTGTTGTTCACAAATCACATGAACACCACCGAACCTGTGGGAGCGGGCTTGCCTGCGATAGCGATTTACCCGGCACCCCCGCACCCCTTTGGAAACACCCCATGCCCAACATTCTCCTGGTCGAAGACGACAGCGCGCTCTCCGAACTGATTGCCAGCTACCTGGAACGCAACGGCTACTGCGTCAGCGTCATCAGCCGCGGCGACCACGTGCGCGAGCGGGCGCGCGTCGATCCGCCGGACCTGGTGATCCTCGACCTGATGCTGCCGGGGCTCGACGGCTTGCAGGTCTGCCGCTTGCTGCGCGCCGATTCGGCGACGCTGCCGATCCTGATGCTCACCGCTCGCGACGACAGTCACGACCAGGTGCTGGGCCTGGAAATGGGCGCCGATGACTACGTCACCAAACCCTGCGAGCCCCGCGTGTTGCTGGCCCGCGTGCGCACCTTGCTGCGCCGCAGCAGCCTCAGTGAACCGCAGACCGCCAACGACCGCATCCTCATGGGCAACCTGTGCATCGACCTGTCCGAACGCACCGTGAGCTGGCGCGGGCATCTGGTGGAATTGTCCAGCGGCGAATACAACCTGCTGGTGGTGCTGGCGCGTCATGCCGGCGAAGTGCTCAGCCGTGACCAGATCCTGCAACGCCTGCGCGGCATCGAATTCAACGGCACCGACCGCTCGGTGGACGTGGCGATCTCCAAGCTGCGGCGAAAGTTCGACGACCACGCCGGCGAGGCGCGCAAGATCAAGACGGTGTGGGGCAAGGGTTACCTGTTCAGCCGTTCCGAGTGGGAATGCTGACACGATGTTCAGAATCCTCTTCCGCTTGTACCTGGTGACAATCGTGTCCTATAGCGCCGCGATTTATCTGGTGCCGGACGTGGTGGTCAAGGTGTTCCAGGAACGCTTTCTCACCTACAACCTCGATTACTCCCGTGGCCTGCAATCGCTGATGGTCAGGCAGTTCAAGAGCGTGCCCGAGTCCGAATGGCCGGCGCTGGCGGCGGAGATGGACAAGCAGTTCGAACCGCTGCACATCGTCCTCAGTTCCATCGACGACGACAGCCTGACCCAGGCCGAGCAGAAGCGTTTGCAGCGTGGCGAAAACGTGGTGCGGGTCGGCGACTGGGGGTGGCGCACGCTGGCGGTGGCGCCGCTCAATGCGCACCGCGTGGTGCAAATGGTCGTGCCGCCGGATCCGATGGACGTCAGCCTGTTGTACTGGAGCATCAACGTCCTGATCGGCGCGACCATGCTCGCGTGCCTGCTGGTGTGGTTGCGCGCGCACTGGCATGACCTTGAACGCCTCAAGGCAACGGCGGAGCGCTTCGGCAAAGGCCACTTGAGCGAGCGCACGCAGATCGCCGCCAGGTCCAACATCGGCAGTCTGGCGAACGTTTTCGACACCATGGCCGGCGACATCGAGAGCTTGCTCAATCAGCAGCGCGATTTGTTGAACGCGGTGTCCCACGAATTACGCACGCCTTTGACGCGCCTGGATTTCGGCCTGGCGCTGGCACTGTCCGACGACTTGCCAGCCGCCAGTCGCGAGCGCTTGCAAGGCTTGATTGCGCACATCCGCGAGCTGGATGAGCTGGTGCTGGAATTGCTGTCCTACAGCCGGCTGCAAAACCCTGTGCGCCTGCTGGAACGGGTCGAGGTGGCGCTGGACGAGTTCATCGACAGTATTCTGGGCAGCATCGACGAGGAGCTGGAATCGCCACAAATCGTCATCGACGTGATGCTGCACGGGCAGCTCGAACGCTTCCTTCTCGACCCGCGCCTGACCGCTCGGGCGATTCAGAACCTGCTGCGCAATGCCATGCGTTATTGCGAGAAGCACATCAAGGTCGGCGTGCAGGTGTGTCCCAAAGGCTGTGAAATCTGGGTCGACGATGACGGCATCGGCATTCCGGACGATGATCGCGAGCGCATCTTCGAACCGTTCTATCGCCTGGACCGCAGTCGTGACCGGGCGACGGGCGGCTTTGGACTTGGGCTTGCGATCAGCCGTCGGGCACTGGAAGTGCAGGGTGGCACCTTGACGGTCGAAGCGTCGCCGTTAGGTGGCGCACGGTTCCGCCTGTGGTTGCCGGCGCCTGTCTGATTGTTCCCTGACCTGTCAAACCTGACAGTAGCCACAAGGACCTTTTAGGCGTTTCATGACCCTTCGCCGTCGGGCTTGCACAGCTGCGTACGGCAGGAGGGTGGAAATGGGAGCACTGATAATAAAACGACACGCCGAAGGCACGATCAGTGCGATCCGGCATGTCAGGGTAGATGACCTGTCGACGCAGTTCGCCATCGTCATGTCCAGGGACGGCTACCCCAGGATGGCTGTACGCATCGGGCACAACATTACCGCGCAGGGTGAGGACTATTTCCTCGTCGGCGACCGGGTCAGTTACACGGTCCTGATGGAAGACGGGGCGGGCGAGTTCCCCAGGGCCCTGGACTTGCGCAAGTTCAGTGACGATGGCAACACCGGCTGAAAACCGGCGCAGGCCCGTTGCCGCCGAGGCCGGCCCTCACGCATTGAGTCGGCTCTTCAACAGTTTGGCCATCTCTTCGAGTTCCGGTGCCGGGTTACGCCCGATCAGCATCCAGGCGTGCTCCATGTCTGCCCAATACACCACGTTCATGCCATGCCGGCGCTCGTGGGCAAAGTGGCGACTGCCGGTGTTGGACAGCGTGACGCATAACGCCAGGGCTCCGTGGGCCGGATCCAGGTAGGTAATCTGGGCGATGGGCACGCCGTCGTATTCCAGGATCTGCGCACGCCTGAGCTGCGCCCTGGGCAGGGCCAGTTGCGCGGGCGACAGGTTCACGCCAAGGCGTGCATCGATCGTGCGCAGTTGCGCACCATGGGAGAGGTCATCGACGGGCAGGTGTTCCAGGGTCTGCGGCACATACATCGACATGTAATCGGCGACCAGACCCCGCCAGTTGTGTTTGACCTGAGTGGCGCGCCAACCCAGGTACAGGCGGTCTGCAAGGACGCCGCCGAGCACCAGGCTGGCCGCGGCTGCCAGAAACCAGCGCCTGCTCACCGGCGGCCGGGCGGGGGCCGGCAAGGTGTCGAGCATTGCCTGCAGGCGATCCACCGGCGCCTGAGTCGCCAGTTCGTCATAGGCCTGGCAGAACGGCAGGCTGCTGCGGTCCAGCCATTGCAGGCGCAGGTTGAGTGTCGAGTCTTCAGCGATGGCCGCCTCGACGCGGTTGCGCTGGTCGGTGTCGAGCTCATCATCGAGGTACGCCACCAGTTGCTCGTCCGATGGTCGTGCACGTTCGTTCATCGACGTTCTCCGGTGGAAGGGTTCGGTACCGCCTGCAAGGGCGGGTACTCGGCCAGTTTTGCCCGGGCGGCGGCCAGGCGGCTCATGACTGTGCCAATGGGGACATCCAGCACCTGCGCCACTTCGCGGTAGGACAAGCCCTCTACATAGGCCAGAAACACGGTTTCGCGCTGGGCTTCGGGCAGTGCATCGACGCGCCGGATCACCTGCGAGGCGAGCACGTGGGTCAGGGCAGCGTGCTCGCCATCGAACGCCGGGACGTGATCGACGTCCACCTGGCCGAGCCCCTGGCGCACCCGGCGCGAGCGCACTTCGTTGAGCCAGATCGAATGCAGGATGGTCATCAGCCAGTGATCCATGCGGGTACCCGGAACAAACTGCCCGGCACGTTCGAGCGCCCGCACGCAGGTCGCCTGCACCAGGTCCTCGGCGACATGCCGCTGGCGAGACAACAGCAGGCCGTAGCGCCATAAACGCGCCAGGTGCTGGCCCAACTCTGCTCGTATTGCCTGATCGCTGGCGATAGCGACCTCCGTTGTTTCAAGTCTTTGATGCGCCCTGAATGGTTTCGGCCAGGTCCCGGTATTCTTCGCAGGTGTTGCCGCAGATCGACTGGATGAGCTGCAACTGCTGCTGCGCAAGGTCCAACCGCCCCTTGATCACATACGCTTCACCGAGGTATTCACGCACTTGCGCGTACTGTGGATCGAGCTTTACCGATTGTAGGTAATATTTGATGCCTTCGTCGGTGCGTCCCAGTTTTCGAGTGGCATAGCCGCGATAGTTCAGGGCCTTGGCGGTGTTCGGGTTTTCAAGTGTATCGAGCAGTGCCAGGGCTTCCCCATAACGGCCATCCTTGGCCAGGCGATAAGCGTAGTCGGTACGGTCGGCGTCCGGAACGAGGCGGCTGGTTTGCAGCACGCACCGCTGTGACTTGCTGTCCCAGACCTGGCCTTTGGGGCAATTGGGCTTTGCCGGCTCATTGTCATCGCCGTTGGCCAGGGCGAGGGTGCTGCACAAGGCGACGGCGAGCAGCAACTGGGTGGTGAAAACGGCTAGACGGACGTTCATGCAGGGAGTCTCCGCAGCGGATCAGGGTTCTGAACCATGAACACCGCACAGGGAGATTTTATTCGATGGCCCGCCTGCGCGGTGTTCTTGCCTCCATCGCGAGCAAGCTCGCTCCTACAGAGGGGCGCGGAGTAGCTGTGTGCGAGCCTGCTCGGGATGAAGCCGACGCGGTGTCAGGCCAGGAGGCGGATAGGCGCCCCCGCCGACCACGCCTGGATGTCCTCGATCATCTGCGAAAAGAACTGCTGATAGTTCTGCTGGCTGACATAACCGACATGGGGGGTGGCCAACACATTGTCCAGCGTGCGAAACGGGTGATGCTCGGGCAAGGGCTCCTGCTCGAACACATCCAGCGCCGCCCCGGCCAGGCGTTTTTTCTGCAAGGCCTTGATCAGTGCTGCTTCGTCGACAATCGGTCCGCGTGCGGTGTTGACCAGCAGCGCCGTCGGCTTCATCCAGCCCAGCGCCTGGGCATCGACCAACCCACGGCTGCGGTCGCTGAGCACCAGATGCACGGACAGGATGTCAGCCTGTTCGAACAATTCCTGCTGGCTGACGTAGGTCACGCCCACCTGCGCCGCGCGTTCGGCGGTGAGGTTTTCGCTCCAGGCGATCACCCGCATGCCGAACACCTGGCCGAACTGTGCGACCCGCTGACCGATGCTGCCCAGGCCGAGAATCGCCAGGGTCTTGCCGTGCAGGTCGCCGCCCAGGCCTTGTTGCCATTTCCCGGCGCGCAGGGCGTTGGCTTCCTGCACCAGATTGCGGGTGGCGGCCATGATCAGCGCCCACGTCAGTTCCGGCGCGGCGTGTTTGTAGCTGTCCGTGCCGCTGACTTGGATGCCCAAGTCGGCTGCAGCTTGCAGGTCGAGGGCGGCATTGCGCATGCCGCCAGTCACCAGCAGCTTGAGTTTCGGCAGACGGCGCAGCAACGCCTCGTCGAATCGGGTGCGCTCGCGCATCACACAGATCACTGCAAAGTCAGCCAGGCGCTGGGCCAATGTGTCGGTGTCGGCGGGGTAATCATGGAGGAAACTGACCTGGCCAATCGGCTCCAGCACCGACCAATCCACAACGCCGCTCGCCACGTCCTGCCAGTCATCGAGCACTGCAATCTGCACAGCCATCAGCTTTACCTCATCAACGAACAGGGTGGGTTTTGTCCAGCCAGGCCAGCAGGGCCTCGTGAAATTTAGCGGGCTCTTCCATCTGTGGCGCATGGCCCATGCCGGGGAACTCCACCAGCGTGGACTGCGGGATCAGCTTCGCCACTTGCTTGCCAAGTACGTCGTAGTGGCCCAGCTTACCCTTGACCTCGGGCGAGGCGATGTCGCTGCCGATGGCCGTGGTGTCGGACGTGCCGATCAACAGCAGCGTCGGCATCTTCAGGTCCTTGAACTCGTAGTACACCGGCTGGGTGAAGATCATGTCGTAGATCAGCGCCGAGTTCCAGGCCACTTGCTGGTGTCCCGGGCCTTTATTCAGGCCGGCGAGCATGTCGACCCAGCGATCGAATTCGGGTTTCCAGCGACCGTCGTAGTAAGTCTTGCGTTCGTAGTTGCGAATGCCTTCGGCGGTGAGCTTCAGCTCGCGCTCATGCCATTGATCCACGGTCCGGTAAGGCACACCAAGGGCTTTCCAGTCTTCCAGGCCAATGGGGTTGACCAGCGCCAGTTGTTCCACCTGATCAGGGTATTGCAGGGCATAGCGGGTGGCGAGCATACCGCCGGTGGAATGCCCCAGCAGGCTGGCTTTCTGGATGCCCAGGGCCTTGAGCAGTTGCTGGGTGTTGGCCGCCAGTTGCTGGAAGCTGTACTGGTAGTGGTCCGGTTTGCTGGAGGTGCAAAAACCGATCTGGTCCGGTGCGATCACGCGGTAACCGGCGTCGCTCAGGGCCTTGATCGAGGTCTCCCACGTGGCGCCGCAGAAGTTCTTGCCGTGCATGAGCACGACGCTCTGGCCATTGGCCTTGCCATTGGCGGCGACATCCATGTAGCCCATCTGCAGGGATTTGCCTTGGGACTCAAAGGCAAAATGCTTGACCGTATAAGGGTATTGGAAACCTTGCAGCTCGGGCCCGTAGGCCGGACCTTCGGCGGCGAAGGTGGGCAGGGCGGCAGTCAGCAGCAGGCCGGGCAGCCAGCGGGAGAGGGCGAGGGGCATGGGAACACTCCAGAAGAAATCGGCCGATGCTGGCTCGGCCTGATTAGGGCGACATTAAACACAGGCAATGGCGGCGAGCGATGGTTCAACTCATCCAGCCCATCGTTGCGAGGGCCAGCACGGTGTAGCGCGCGCCTTTGGCGAGGGTCACGATCAACAGAAAACGGCCGATCGGTTCACGCATCACCCCGGCGACAAGCGTCAGCGGATCACCGATGATCGGCACCCAGCTCAGCAGCAGTGACCAGTGACCGTAACGCTGATAGTGGGTGCGGGCTTTTTCCAGATGCGCCGGGCTGACCGGAAACCAGCGGCGGTCGCGAAAGCGTTCGAGGCCGCGTCCCAGCCACCAGTTGAGCAGCGAGCCCAGAACGTTTCCCAGGGTCGCCACGGCCAGCAACGCCCAAAGCCAATAACGCTCGCTCAGCAACAACCCCACCAGCACCGCCTCGGACTGCAACGGCAATAGAGTCGCCGCGCCGAAAGCGGCGAAAAACAGCCCGAGGTAGGCACCGGACATCAACGGGCAGGGTAATCCGCCACAACCACGTCAGAACCGTCTTTTTTCAGGCCGATCACCTGATAGGCGTCGCTCATCCCGTCCATTTCCATGCCGGGCGAGCCCATGGGCATGCCGGGAGCGGCGACACCCAGCAAGTCGTCTCGCTTGCTCAAGGCCAGCACTTGATCGGCGGGGACATGCCCTTCGACGAATTTGCCGTTGATCAACCCGGTGTGGCAGGACGCCAGGCTAGGGGGGACGCCGTGTTGTCGCTTGAAACTGCTCATGTCGCTTTCGACGTGGTCTTCGACCTTGAAGCCGTTGTCTTGCAGGTGGCTGATCCATTTTTTACAGCAACCACAATTGGCGTCACGGTGAACCTCGATGGGAATCAGTTCGGCCGCCTGGGCCAATGAAGAGATAAACAGGGCGCTCAGGGCGAGCAGACGCAATGGGGTTCGCATGGAGGATCTCGTCTCGGGTGGCGGGGCCAACATTCTGAGCTTTTTGGCAGATGACACCGGGAGAAATTGTATCGAAGTGATGCTGCGAGGGAAGGTGTCTGGATTGATACACATCAAACGAATGTGTCAGGAAATGAAAAAACTTTGGTTTAGTCCAATTATCCAAAAGTGTTATAGGCCATTAAATCAGGAGGTCTGGCGCTTTGTATCTGAAATGTACGAGAATTGTAAAAACTTGAAATGTAATTTGTGTAGCGCTTCCTGGACCCGGATACTCCGTGCACCCAACTTGTTTAAACAAGGACTTTTTATGATCGTCGCTCAAGGATCCTGGTCATGACTATCGGCTATACCGGCGCATGGAGTTCCAAGGCGGGCCTGCTTGTTCAGGACACCGGCACCACCACCAAACCTGTGTCCCAGAGCGTCAAGGTCAAGCAGATGCTGGCGTTGGTGGGCAACAATCCAAACGCGCTGGATACAGCGAAGATGGACAAGTTGAAACTTCACAAACAGATCAAGGGTTTTGATCCCGAAAACGTGACAGCCAAGTCGCTGGGCAACCTGACGACCTTCCTGAAAGATAACGGCCTGATCACCGATGTGACGGCGGTGACCCTCAGCAACGCCGGTGACAAGTTCGATCGCTTCGGCATTCCGAAAGACCCGGAAGCCAGCTTTAACGCCCTTGAATATTTTGCCACCCAACTGGACAGCATCCAGAACAACAATATGAAGGGCAACAAGTACGCCAACTACTTGATCCCCGAATACAAGAAGGCCATCTACGTTCTGCAGAACCTGGCCTCCTACGGCAAAGGCAACGGCTCGACACCTACCGATAAAAACATGTCCGCCAAAGCGTAAACCGACCTGTAGGGGCGAGCACGCTCCTACAGGAAGCATGCAGAAATTTTGCGATGCGGCCCTGTCCTCATAGGCTGTAACATGAACGCCCGCTTGCAGCGGCGTATCCGCTGCATGTCCTGTTTTGAGGAAAGGTAATGACCCAGTCGCAACGTTTGAAGTATTCACTCCTGATCGCCCTGGTGGTCCTGGCGATCATGTTTGGCCTGTCGTACTTGCAGAATGCCGGCATCATCAGCGAAAAGCTGTTCCAGTACATCGCCATTGGCGTGGCGGTGATCGTGGTCGTCATCAACGGCGTGATGCGTCGCAAGGTCAAACTCTGAGCGACGTCCTCGCCGTGATTACTCGCCGTGCAGGATGGCGGCAGCCGTTGGGTGAAGGCTGTAGCTTTTGTCCTCGTTGAGCACAATGACACCTTCGCTGCACAGGCGCTTCAACACTTCACGCACGCTGAGGAAAGACAGGGGAATGTCCAGGTCTACCAGCGTGCTGTGCACACCTCGGACGCCCAGGGTGTGGTCGTGATCGGCTGCGTTGAGCAAGGCGTCAATCACCTTCAGGCGTATCAGACTGGTGCGCAGCCCAAAGCTCTTGAGCACCACGCGAATACGCTCATTGCCGTTTTTTTCCGTGCGCGGGTCGAACAGGCGTGGCCCCAGGGTTGTGTGCAGGGGCGCGGTACCACCGTCCGTTGGCAGTTGCGAGTTGTACATGCGAAAACTCCTATTCAGAGCCTGGACCGGAATGAATGTTTGGGTGCTCTTATCAATTAGGACGAACGAGCCACTCGAATCATGAAGAACCCGATGTAGAAATTTTGTTGGCGCTGCGTCGCAAACCCGTGAAGTCCTGCAAAATCGACCTGCGGCGCTGTAAATTTTTCCTGTCGATTTCGTTCCTGTAGTCAGGCCTTTTGCGTGTTGGCACGCCAGGCTCGACCTTCGTTTTTCGATCAGGAGCGCGTGTGATCATTACCAGCCCATTCACCCGATTGAGTCTCGCCGCCGTGATGGTGGTCTTGAGCCTCGAGGCAAACGCGCGCACCCAGCCGGACCCGGCAACGGCCGACATCCGTCGCACCAGTTTTGGTGTGCCGCACATTCGCGCGGACAACGAACGCGGTCTCGGCTACGGCATCGGTTATGCCTACGCCCAGGACAATCTGTGCCTGCTGGCCAATGAAGTCGTCACGGTGAATGGCGAACGTTCACGCTATTTCGGTGCGCAGCAGTTCACGGTCGAGGAACGCGAAAACCAGGTGAGCGACGTGTTTTTCAACTGGCTGAACACATCGCAGGCTGTCGATGCTTTTTGGCAGTCGCAACCCGGCGAAGTCCGTGACCTGATGCAAGGTTATGTGGCCGGCTACAACCGTTCGCTGAAAGAGCGTCGCGCGCGAGGGCTGCCGCAACAATGCCAAGGCGAATGGGTGCGGGATATCAGCGTCCAGGACCTCGTCAAACTGACCCGTCGCCTGTTGGTCGAAGGCGGTATCGGGCAGTTTGCCGAAGCGCTGGCCGGCGCCATGCCACCCAAGACCGTCGCCCGCAATGCGGGCGCGTCGGCGTCGTTCCACCTCGCCGATCGACGTATCCAGCGTTTCGCGCTCGACCGTGGCAGCAACGCGGTGGCCGTGGGCAGTGAGCGCTCGTTCAACGGGCGCGGCATGTTGTTGGCCAACCCGCATTTCCCGTGGGTCGGTGGCATGCGCTTCTATCAGATGCACCTGACCATTCCCGGCAAACTGGACGTGATGGGCGCCGCGCTGCCCGGCCTGCCGATGATCAATATCGGCTTCAATCAACACCTGGCCTGGACCCACACCGTGGATTCGTCCAAGCATTTCACCCTGTATCGCCTGCAACTGGATCCCAAGGATCCGACCCGTTACCTGCTCGATGGCCAATCCATGCCAATGCAACAGCAGACCGTCACGGTGCAGGCCAGGCAGCCGGACGGGCAGATCCGCGCGGTTTCGCGCGTGGTCTACAGCTCCCGGTTCGGCCCGATCGTGCAATGGCCTGGAAAGCTCGATTGGAACGATCAATTCGCCTACAGCCTGCGTGACGCCAATCTGGACAACGATCGCGTGTTGCAGCAGTGGTATGCGATGAATCGGGCGACCAGCCTCCCGCAATTTCAGGCCTCGGTGCACAAGATACAGGGCATCCCGTGGGTCAACACCCTGGCGGCGGACGACCAGGGGCAGACGTTGTACATGAACCTGTCGGTGGTGCCGAACGTCAATGCGGCCAAATTGGCGCAGTGCAGCGATCCACGGATCGGCTTGCAGATGATTGTGCTCGATGGTTCCAACAGCGCCTGCGCCTGGGACATCGACCCCGCCGCCGCGCAAAAGGGCATTTACGCCGCTGAGCAGATGCCACAACTGCTGCGCAAGGATTTCGTCCAGCATTCCAACGATTCGGCGTGGATGGCCAACCCGGCGCAACCGCTCACCGGTTTCTCGCCGGTGATCAGCCAGGACGGCCAGCCACTGGGCTTGCGTTCACGCTTCGCGCTGGCCCGTCTGGCCGCGCTGCAAAAGGGTGGCCCGATAGGGCCTGTAGACCTGCAACACATGGTGATGGATGACCAGGTGTATCAAGCCGGGCAGGTCATGCCCGATCTGTTGCAGTTCTGTGAGCGGGAGCTGGGCAGCGATGCACCGACGTTGGAGGCGTTGTGCAGCAGCCTCGAGACGTGGGACCGCCACGCCAACCTGGACAGCGGCCTGGGCTTCGTGCATTTCCAGAACCTCATGGCCGCGTTGCAGGAGGCGCCCGACGTCTGGCGGGTGGCGTTCGATGCAACGGATCCACAAAACACTCCGCGTGGATTGGCCTTGGATCGACCTGAAGTGGCGAATGCGCTGCGCGAGGCGATGTTGACGTCGGCGCAGCAGGTCAAGGCCTCGGGCCTTGATGCTGACAGCCGCTGGGGCGATATCCAGGTGGTCAGCAGTGGTGGCCAGCAGACGCCGATTCACGGTGGTCCGGGCGCACTGGGCGTGTACAACGCCATCCAGAGCGTGCCACGTAGCGACGGTAAACGTGAGGTGGTCAGTGGCACCAGCTACCTGCAGATCGTCACCTTCGACGACAACGGCCCGCAAGCCAAGGGGCTGCTGGCATTCTCGCTGTCCAGCGACCCGACATCAACATTCGCCAACGATCAGACCCTGGCATTTTCGAAGAAGCAACTGAGCGTACTGCCATTCACCGAACAGCAGATTACCGCCGACCCGCAGTATCAAGCGCAGACGATCCGCGAGCAGGATGACAACGTGGCAAAACAGTAAGGGAAAGCGTGACACAAGGAAGGCCGCAACACTGAAATGTGGCGGCCTTTTCAGCTTCTTGGGGGTTGTTGGGGGATGGAATTGAGGACCGGGTTGCCGTCCTTGTTGCGGGTCAGGTAGACCGGTAATACCTTGGGCAACGTGGCTGCCAGGCCGTTGAGTTCCCTGATGTTGTAGATACCGCCGAGGCGGATCGTGCCGGTGCTGCTGTCGGCCAGCATCAACGGCTTGCTCAGATAACGGTTGATCAGGGGCAGGGCTTCGCTCAGCGCCAGGTCATCGAGCACCAGTTTGCCGTGGCGCCAGGCCAGTGAGTTGTCATTGGCGTAGGTCTGGCTGATCTGCGGCGTGAAGTCGCCTTGTTTATAACGCGCCTGCATCGAGGGCTCCAGGCGCAGGCCGTCACCTGGCAGGTCAGCGTTGCTGCTGACCAGTACCGAGCCTTCGATCAGGTTCACTCGTACCTGGTCTTGATACATCCACACGTTGAATTGGGTCCCGGTGACACGGATCCTGCCTTCTGCCGCCTTGACGATGAACGGGTGAGTGGCGTCATGGCTGACACTGAAAAACGCTTCGCCTTTCTTGAGCGTGACACGGCGCTGATCCTTGTAATTGCTGTACGTCAGCTCGGTGCCAAGGTTCAGCTCGACTTGGCTGCCGTCGCCCAGGGTGACCTGGCGGGTGGCATTGCCCGCTTCGAAATGTTCGTAGGAATTGGGCAGCCAACCCAGGTTCCAACCGGTGTACGCGGCCAGGGGCAGTGCCAGGGCACAGACGGCGGCGGCCACGGCCAGCGAGCGCCAGGAGGCGGGCGGTTGACGTTGGGCCCTAGCAATGACGGGGGCGGCAGCGGGCAGGGGCGTGTCCATGCGCGGCAAGTCTTCGGCCACCACCCAGATCTCCAGCATCGCCTCGTACTCAAAAGCATGCAGCGGATGGGCGTCGCGCCATTGCGCGAATGCCTGCCGTTCCTCTTCGGTGCAGTCCGAGGCGTGCAAACGCATGCACCAGTGCGCGGCAGCGTCGGTGATGGCGTCGTATTCGGCTTGGGAGATAGGGCTGTCGGTCATTGACTCATCCTGATTTCCCGCATTCTAACCTTGAGAGGAAGTCGGCGAGAACAGCCATCATGGCATTTACCCATCAAACGGCTGTTTATTTTCACGGCAGGCCCATGGATTCGGTCTTTTCAGACCGTATCCATAAGCTGCGTGTAAGAAAGTCAGGCACCGGCCGACAGCCCCTGCACGGGCTGTTGAACGGGTCGTTTAATCAGGCTGTCAGGTGGGCGAATCAAGTTGGCGGCCCATTTCACAGATCAGGTACGCAAGCGAGTCGGCATTGCGCAAAATCACGTCGATTCGCGAGGTTGCGTCCACTCGATTCAAAAACACGCTGCGAGCATCAGCCATGGTCTTGCTGTTGGTCAGTTTCAGGACTTCCTGACCGACATGCTTGCGCCCCGGTACTGCGTCCAGGTTAATCCAGCCACCCAGGGCGCCGTTCCAGAGCGCAAACAGTTCGTCTCGCGGGGTCGCAAGGGAAAGCGCCGTTCGCTGAAAGTCCTGTTGCGACCGCTTCATCGCAGCGCCATAACCGGTGATGGGAGCAATGAGGTCGCTGAACGGCCGTCGCGCTTCCAGCGTCGCGATGTCCAATGCCTTGGAGTAAATATGGCCAAACTCGTGAATCAGCGTGGCCGCCTGGCTATGCGCATTGACGTCGAACGGCTCGCTTAGGCATGACTTGTACCAGTCGAGGCCCTGATCGAAAAATCGTTCGGTGAAGTGCACGTATTTGCGCGTGTCATTGTCGAGCACGAAGGCGATCAGGTCGTTGCTCACCTGGCGGGTGGAGCCGACCACGAAACGCTCGCTATTGAGCAGGTCCTCGCCGGGGTCCACCAAGGCATTGCAGATGGGAAGGATGGCGTGTTTGATCTTCTCGACCAGCATGAGATCAACTTCGGGAACATCGAAAAAGCCTTTGAGGAAGGTCTCCAGTCGTGTGCCCGGGGCCAGTTTGCGCAGCTGCACCAGGTTATGCATGCTGTTGAAGGCGTAAAAGCGTGCCATGTCGATGGCCTGAACGATCATCCGGGCCTTTTCCGGGTGCAGGGTGCGGATCTCGTCCATTCCCCTCGCTTCGACGTTCAACACCCGACGCGTCAGATAGTCGTTGGCGTAGCGATTGTGCAGCGTCGACAAGGCCTTGCCGGGGTGCACGCTGTGCCCGTCCAGGTCGATCACCAGTTGCTGGCTCGGCGTGCGCGCCAGAAACGGTCCGTTCCCCTGCTCATGGTGGATTTGCCAGACCGCCCCGGGTTTGACGACGCGATAGACTTTGCCGGCGATGGCGGCGTAGTGGTTCTTCGTCGTGGACTGAAGATAGGTGCCATCGGCGTCGTTCTTTTTCAGGTCCGTCAAAGCCACATCCGTGACCTCGAAAGGCTGCAGCGAGGTGCGCGCTGGCGCGGTGGGTCGGACCTGTGGCCATTGCGGATCGACGATGGGGGTGGCGTCGGGCGCGTTGCCGGGGGGCGGCTGCTCAGGAAGCGGTGGCGCGTCCAGCGACAGTTTTCCCAGGGTGACCATCTGCGCGCCACCGGCGATAAATGACCTGAGGGCGCGCCGCCAATGTCGATTTTGCAGGGCTTCGGCGGAGTCCTTGAAGTCTTTGTAGGCGCTCCACAAAAATCGCATGTAGGCCAGCTTGCCGGGCAGGAAGCCGGCGATCAGGTGGATGCCGGAGCTGAACAGGTCCTTGGCGGCGTCCCAGTCCGACTGGCCTGCGGGCTGGGACTGGCTGGCCAGCAGGTGCGCGAGCAGCCGGGTGTTGTCATGGAACCAATGCTTCAGCACATTGCCCACGATCGGAGTGCTGCCCAGGGTGATTTCGCTCGTTTCATTCACGCTGGTTGCCAGCAGGTTGCGCAACGATGCCTGTTGCGCATCGGGCAGCCGACGAAGCACCAGGTCCTGCAGCGCGCCGGGCGTGTTGATCGCGGCGACTACCGCCGCTTCATTGGCAAACTCGCTGAACAACGGGCCGGAAAAATACGGCGCATACAGCACCTGTGGCCCGCTTTTGCCCGCGCCCGGACCGATGAGGTACAGGCCCAGGCTCTGAACCGCTGCGGCGCCGGCAGTTTTAATCAGCTCCAGGGGGCGCACGATTGCATGGGCGCCCGCCACTGCCGCCCGTGCGATGGCGTCAGGCATGTCCAGTACCTGGCTGATCAGGTCGAAGGCGCTGGAACTGAGGTGTTGCTGCAGCATCTGGGTGTGGGCGTGGTGCAGCAGTTGCCACGGCAATTGTTTAGCGAAGCGCAACTGACGGATTGACGATTGAGCGCCCGAAAGCGTTTCAGTGATGTTTTTCGCATAATCGCCGGGAATCTTCAGCGATAGCAGCAATTGTGTGACTGCAGCCGTCGTCAGACCCTCGGGCAGTGTACGCCCGGCCTGGGAGGTGACCCTGAACCCTGTGCCCTGGGCGATGTTGACATGGTTGAGGGCGTATTCGGTCAGGGTTTGCGCCGGCCCGGCCAGTGCCAGGTTGGGTGCGATATCGATCTCGTCCGGGTTCAGCGTTTGTCCGGGGAAACGCGCTGCCAGCAATGCCGTGAGGGTCTGGCGAACGTAGTCCTCAAGCGTTTGCACCTGATGCAGGTAATCCTTGTCGTCGGCCACGCTGTGGCGGTATTGCTCCAGCAGCTCGATGTGCAACCGTTGCTCTTCGACCGGGGCCAGGCCCAACCACGCCGGCTGGGACTGCTGGTGGCCGATGGCGTTGGCGATCCACTTCGCTCGATGCAGGTTGGTCTCGATGAGCGTTTGGGTCAGCGCGTAAAAGGCCTTGTTCTGTTTGGCCGTGTCCAGTTTCAATGAACGCAGGTGCTCGCAGCGCGCCAGAAAAAGGTCGATGGCCGATTGCATCAGGTGCTGCAGAATATTGCCCTTGATCAGTTGCAGCGAATGCAGGGAATAGCGTCGATGCAGCAGGCGTTGGTCGGGCGTCAGGTTTTCCAGCAGGATAAGGCGCTGATCAGGATCCAGCAGTCGCCGATTCAGTTGTTGGCGGGCGAAGCCCACCGACTCGAACACTTCCAGGCCTGCGGCGGGCGTCCACAGGATGGCGCGACCCGAGTGCTCGACATCCAGGCCGCCACGCTCGGTCAACAATGCACACTGAGCCAGGGGTAACAGCGTGTATTCGCCGGAACATTGAAGCACCAGCGAAAACACATCCGGATAAAAACCGAGGATGGCGGGTCGGCTTTTACGGTCTGGCCGGTCAGGGTTGAACACCGTCTCCACCAGATACCAGTCAAGATTACGCAGGCTGGCACTGAGCTCGCGAAGTGCAGCCTCGCCTCGCAAACCGACGGACAGGGTGTGCGCCAGCCGCTCCTTCATGCCTTGCAGATACGCCCGTTGTTGGGCCTGCGTTGACACCGGCTGCTCGGCGAACTCCGAACGCACTGGCAATTCGACGTCCCGATAGGTTTTGGCGTGGCCTGCCGCTGTGTCCGCCAGTACCATGGACGGTTGCTGACCCGACAGGACCGGGCGCGTGCTCCAGCGTCCCTTGGCGTCGAGCGTCAGCAGGTGTTCGCCGAGCATGGCGCGGATGTCCAGTGCCTTGTCGAAAAAGGCCAGGATGTTCACCGCGCCATCGCTGTGACGGAACACCTGGAAGGCGTATTCCAGGTTTTCCAGTTGCTTGTCGATGATCGCTTCGAAGAGGCAGGTGAATACCGAACCGGTCACAAGGGCGCCCGAGACCTGCGCCTGGTCGAAACCGATGAAGCGCGCACGTTCCTCCAGACTCATCAAGTCATACAGCTCGTCATCGTGGCCGGCCGTGATGGATTTTTCCTTCAGGGTCTGTTTCAGGTGCTTGTAGTCCTTGAGCACCAGCAACCCTTGGGACGGGGTGTAGAGGAACGCGTTGGCGCTGTCCTGACTGATCATCAGGGAGCCGGCGAGTTCGACATAGTTGGCCTGGTATTCCCACAGGCGAACGGTTTCAACGGTGAGCGCAGAAGCCGTACCGAGGTTTTCCTCGATGAGGGGCTGCAAGTCGCGGCTCTGTTGCGCAGTGATGACCTGCGCCTCGCGTTGGAGCAGCAGTTGAGCACGGGCCTTTTCGCGGATGGCCCGGCTGAAAAAGGCACGACGGGTAGAGCCGTCGACGCTTACACCGTTCCAGAACCGTTGCAGTTGGTCGCACAGTTGACGGGTCAGGGTCTCGGCTGTCTGGGTGACCAGGGTTTCCCACTTTTGCTGATCAGCATCCAGGGGCTTTCTCGATGGGTGATGGAACTCCGGACGCTGCCCGATCGGCCAGCCCCGGTGGCGGCAGTAGGAAAGCAACGCCTCGCTCAAGGACTGGGCGCTGATCCAGCGACGGTTGGGCGCATGTTTGGGGGTGGCCTCGGCGTAGAAATTGACCACGGTGCGGCGCTGGTCCAGGCCTGGGAACACCTGTTTCACGCGCTCGTCGAGCAGCGTAGCGAGCATCGTGGTCAGGCTTGGCAGTTGTTGCAGCTCATCGAACATCGCCTGCTCGTTGCTGCGCTGGCTGCTTTCGATGAGGGCGCGTTGATCGGCGAACACCTCGCCGTCGATGGTCTCGAAGCCCAGCGAAATGTCGCTGGCTGCCGCCAGGACCTTGCGCGCGGCCAGGGACATGACCGCCAGCAGTTCATCGTCCTCGCCGGCACTGTCGAGTTGTTTCTTGAGGTGGGCAGACAGTTGCGCGCGACCGGCGAACTTTCGCATGCCACCGTAGGGGGTATAGAGAATGTCGCCCTTGTCATCCGGCGTCGGGCTCAGGACGAAGCAGCCGGCCAAGGGAACCGACAGCGTACCGGTGCTGATCAGGATGCGCTCGGCGAGCATGGACGGAGTTTGTTGGCTGCGCAGTGTTTGGCTGGCCATTTTCACATGGGCAAGCCACTGGAGATCCTTGCGCGTCAAACCGTGGGCCTTGCCCAGGTCAGCCCATTGGCCGGGAGATTGCAGGGCCTGGGGGAAGAACAATGGCGTGGAAGGTGTGGACATTGTCGAGTCTCGTACAGGGCGCACCCGTGTGCGCCGTTGGGGTGAGGTTCGAGACTAGAAGCCGTCGGCATTGCGCTGGCGGTAGATAGTTAACGCATCGTCCGTGGTCTGTCATGCGCACAGGTTACGGCAGAGGTTGACAGGCTGGCGGTCTGCCGTGATTAATCTGCAACTCGATCAACGCTGTTGTTCCCTCCAATAATTAGTCTGGAGCTTCAGATGTCTGCGCCCCACGAACAAGTGTCTACTGCGGTCTCTCAAAACCTGACCCTCGACGAGCTGACGGGACTGCTTGAGAAGATTTTCCTGCGCCATGGCACCTCGTCCGACGTCGCCCGGGTGCTGGCTGAAAACTGTGCCGGCGCCGAGCGCGACGGCGCGCACAGTCATGGTGTGTTCCGGATCCCCGGGTATGTGTCGACGCTCAAGAGCGGCTGGGTCAATGGCCAGGCCGAGCCTGTGGTCGAGGACGTGGCGTCCGGGTTCGTGCGGGTCGATGCTGGCGGCGGCTTTGCCCAGCCCGCCCTGGCGGCCGCGCGGCCCTTGCTGGTGGAGAAGGCCCGCAGTGCGGGTATTGCGGTGCTGGCGATTCGTAACTCGCACCATTTCGCGGCGTTGTGGCCGGATGTCGAACCGTTCGCGTATGAAGGGCTGGTAGCGTTGAGCGTGGTCAACAGCATGACCTGCGTCGTGCCCCATGGCGCCGACCGGCCGCTGTTTGGCACTAACCCGATTGCCTTCGCTGCGCCACGGACCGGTGGCGACCCGATTGTGTTTGACCTGGCGACCAGTGCCATTGCCCACGGCGATGTGCAAATTGCCGCACGCCAGGGTGAACGCCTGCCACCGGGCATGGGGGTGGACGGCCTGGGCCAGCCGACCCAAGACCCCAAGGCGATCCTCGAAGGCGGCGCGCTGTTGCCGTTTGGCGGGCATAAGGGGTCGGCGTTATCGATGATGGTGGAGCTGTTGGCGGCGGCCTTGACCGGAGGCAATTTTTCCTTCGAGTTCGATTGGTCGAACCATCCGGGAGCGAAGACGCCCTGGACCGGGCAACTGTTGATCGTCATCGACCCCAGCAAGGCGGCTGGGCAGGGCTTTGCCGAACGCAGCCAGGAACTGGTCCGGCAGATGCACGGCGTGGGTCTCAAGCGTTTGCCGGGGGATCGCCGGCATAACCAGCGGGCGAAATCGATGGCCAACGGCATCGCGCTGGACGCGCAGACGCTGGCGGGGTTGCGGGAGTTGGCAGGACTGTAACCTGCAACGGTCCCCTGTAGGAGCGAGCATGCTCGCGATGGTCGTTAACGATAACGTGGGCTGTCTGAATGCCCGCGGTAACTGGGCCACCATCGCGAGCAAGCTCGCTCCTACAGGGATCCGCATTCCCCTGTGGGAGCGGGCTTGCCCGCGATGAGGCCAGCACATCCAGCATCACCGTTGCCTGATGTATCGCCATCGCGAGCAAGCTCGCTCCTACAGGGGCAGTTGTTATTTACGGCCCAACAGTAGACCCACTACCAGGCCAAACCCCGCCGAGATCGCCACGGTCTGCCAGGGATGCCCGCCAATGTAGGTTTCTGTCGCTTCAACGGCTGGCAGCGTACGGTCCCGCACGCTGGTCACCGAGTCGCGTGCCTGCTGCAGTTTCTGGGCGATTTGCCCGCGCAGGGTGTCTGCTTCTTCACCGACCAGCGAAGCGCTGCTCTTGAGCAGTTTTTCCGATTCTTCGATCAAGGCTTGCAGCTCGCTGAAGGCCTGATCCTTGATTTGGTCTTCGGCGGCTTGGGCGACGGATTTACGGGCCATTGGGTTACTCCTGGAGGGTTAATGGGCAGTGAACAATGGAGTCTGCCGCGAGGGGAAAAGTTGCAGCGATTTTGCGTGTAGGCTCAACTCGGCAAAAATCCAGCACGGGGTATTTCTTCCTACAGTGTAATATGAAGCCATTTACGCAACAGGTAACTCCCCATGAGCTTCAATCTAGCCAACAAAACCCTCGCCGAGCGCGCGGAAATCGAGGACGAGAAATCCCGACTGTTCGAACTGTGGCAGAGCAATCTCGGTAAAGCCAAGGGCGAAGCGGGGCGCCTGTTCGGCGAGCGGGCCAAGCGCAAGGGCAAGTGGGCCGAGTGGGTCCGCGCCGAACTGGACGGCATGTCACCGCCGGAATTTGCCAACATGGTACGCAGTGAAGTCAATCGCTTGATGGCGGCCAACAAGTAGCACTGACGCTCAGGCGAAGCAGGCGACAATTGCCTCGCGCACTTTCAATACCACCGGGTCCAGTTGCGTGCTGGTACGCCAGCCCAGTTCGACCGGGTAGCGCGGTAATGCCAGGGGGCAGGGCAGCACCGCCAGGCCGGTGAGCGCCGCGATGCTTTGTGCGGCGTGGGCCGGAATGGTGGCCACTGCCTGGCTGCCCTTGAGCAGGTGCGGCAGCGCGGCGAAATGCGTGGTCGAAGCGCAGACCCGCCGACTCAAACCCACTGCAGCCAGGCCTTCGTCGGTGATCCCGATGAAACCGCCCGAGGACACCAGAATGTGCTCGCGGGCGACAAACTCTTCAAGGCTCAGGCGGTGCTGTCCTTGTACCAGGCTGACCGGGTCGACCAGGCACTGATAGTCGCCTTCACCCAATACCTGGCGACTGAGCAGACGCTCCGCAAACCCGCCCGCAGTGATCGCCAGGTCGATGCTGCGCTCCATCAACGCCTGGGCAACGATCTGGCTGTGAGTCTGGCGGAAGATCAAGCGCAGCTTCGGTGCGCGGCGGGCTATGTCCTCGATCAGGCGCCTGCCGTAGGCAATTTCGAAATCGTCCGAGAGACCCACCGTCACTGAGCGGCCATCGTAGTGATGCGCCGCTGGATCGACCATTGCCAGGCTTTGACGGCATTTGCTCAGCGCTTCGCTCAGCACGGGCTTGAGTTGGTTGGCCTTGAGCGTGGGCGCCAGGCCGCGACCGGTGCGAACGAACAATTGATCACCGTAGACTTCGCGCAGCCGGCGCAAGGCCGCGCTGACCGCCGATTGCGTCACCCCCAGGCGCAACGCCGCGCGGCTGGCGCTGGACTCTTCATGCAGCGCTTCGAACACTTTGAGCAGATTGAGATCAAGATTGGCGATATTCATCTGGTTCATATCATTCAGCAGTGAAACGGTCTTTATTCATGATCGCGCGCGGCCCGAGAATGAGCAACACCTGATGTGAATGGAGAGGCGTGATGCCCAAGTCTATCGTTGCTGCACTGCAAATCGGCGCTCTGCCCGGGGGCAAGGCTGAAACCCTGGAACAGATTCTTTCGTACGAAAACGCCATCGTGGAGGCCGGCGCGGCGCTGGTGGTGATGCCCGAAGCGCTGCTGGGGGGCTACCCCAAAGGCGAGGGCTTCGGCACGCAACTGGGTTATCGACTGCCGGAAGGGCGTGAAGCCTTCGCCCGTTACTTCGCCAACGCCATCGACGTCCCCGGCGCGGAAACCGAGGCGCTGGCAGGCCTGGCGGCTCGCACCGGGGCGAACCTGGTGATCGGCGTGATCGAACGGGATGGCAGCACCCTGTATTGCACCGCGCTGTATTTCGACCCGCAGGCGGGCCTGGTTGCCAAGCATCGCAAATTGATGCCCACCGGGACCGAGCGGCTGATCTGGGGCAAAGGCGATGGCTCGACCTTGCCGGTGATCGACACCCAGGTCGGGCGCCTCGGCGCGGTGGTGTGCTGGGAAAACATGATGCCGCTGCTGCGTACTGCCATGTACGCCAAAGGCGTAGAGGTGTGGTGCGCGCCGACCGTGGATGAGCGCGAGATGTGGCAGGTGAGCATGCGCCATATCGCCCATGAAGGCCGTTGTTTTGTGGTCAGTGCCTGCCAGGTCCAGGACTCGCCGCAAGCGCTGGGCATGGACATCGCCAACTGGCCGGCAGACCGCCCGTTGATTGCCGGTGGCAGCGTGATCGTCGGTCCCATGGGCGACGTCCTTGCCGGGCCACTGCGTGGCGAACGTGGATTACTGTTCGCCGAGATTGACACTGACGAACTGATCCGTGCGCGCTATGACTACGATGTGGTGGGTCACTATGCGCGGCCGGATGTGTTCGAGTTGACGGTGGATGAGCGGGCCAAGCCCGGGGTGAAATTTATCCATTGATTGCTGTTGCACACATCCCCCTGTGGGAGCGGCTCTGCACGACAGGTTACCAGGTGCCTGCAGCCGCCCCCGGCAAACTCAACTTGCCACTGTCGCTGAACCGCATGGTGCCAAACAGGCCGCCCGCCAGCTTGCCGCGCAGGACGTAAGGCAGGTTGTCCAGGGTTTGCGTCTGGCTCAGGCCCAGGGTCTGGCGCAGGACCGAGAACGCCGAGACGCTGACTGGCACGCTCAGCACCGTCTCGGAAAATCGCGCAATCGAGCCGGATTGATCGCTGACCCCGGACGCCAGCGGCTGACCATTGACCGACAGGTCCAGGGCCACGCCGTTGTAGTCGATGGCGGTGTCGTTGGGATTCTGCACGCGTATCTTTACCGCGAAACGCACTTCCATGTCCTGGCTGGTCAACGGTTCGAAGCCCACCACGTTGATGTTCAGCGGGTCGCGGTTGGGCAATAGGGCACAGGCGCTCAGGGTGAGCAGCAGCAGGCAAAGGACAAGGGCGTGGACACGGCGCATGGCATGCTCTCTAAAGGAAAAGGCCGAACCCCAGGGGCTCGGCCTTGAGCTTGCCTATCGGTTCAAAGGTGCGACAACCTCAGCGAGCGCGGGTTCATCCTTGGCGGCCGGGTTTTCCATGACCTGGAGAATCGAGGCTTCCGGGTCGAAATCGTCCTCTTCCAGCTCGATGAACTCTTCGGGCAGGAAGATATTGAGCACGATAGCGCACAACGCACCGACGGTGATCGGCGATTCGAAGATGTTATGCAGCGCCTTGGGCAGTTCGCGCAGCACCTCCGGCACCGCCGCCACACCCAGGCCCATGCCGATGGAAATCGCCACGATCAACATGTTGCGCCGATGCAGGCCGGCTTCGGCCAGGATCTTCACGCCCGCCACCGCCACGGTGCCGAACATCACCAGCTCGGCGCCACCGAGCACGGGCTTGGGCATCAGTTGCAGCACTGCGCCGATCATCGGGAATAGACCCAGCAGGACCAGCAGACCGGCGATGAACAGCGCCACGTAGCGACTGGCGACGCCGGTCAGCTGGATCACGCCGTTGTTCTGTGCAAACGTGACCATCGGCATGCTGTTGAACACGGCCGCCATGGCCGAGTTGAGACCGTCTGCCAACAAGCCTGACTTGATTCTGCGGATGTACACCGGGCCCTTGACCGGCTGGCGCGAGATCATCGAGTTGGCTGTCAGGTCACCAGCAGCCTCCAGAGGCGACACGAGGAAAATCACCGCCACGGGCACAAAGGCCACCCAGTCGAAATTGAAACCGTACTTGAACGGCACGGGCACGCTCATCAGGGGCACTTGCGGCATGTTGCCGAAATCCACGCTGCCCATGAGCCAGGCGACGAAGTAGCCGAGGGTAAGGGCGATGACGATGGCGCCCAGGCGCAGGAATGGCACATCCACCCGGTTGAGCACCACGATGGTTCCCAATACCAGGGCTGCCAGGCCCAGATGACTGGCGGCGCCCAGGTCCGTCGCACCGAAGCCGCCGGCAATGTCGGTCATGGCGACCTTGATCAGCGACAGCCCCATCAGGGTGATGATGGTCCCGGTCACCACCGGCGTGATCAACATGCGCAGCTTGCCGATGAACTGGCTCAACACCACTTCGATGAACGCAGCGAAAAAGCACACGCCGAAAATGGTCGACAGAATCTCATCGGTGCCGCCGCCCCGAGCCTTGACCATGAAGCCGGCGCTGAGGATGACGCTGATGAACGAGAAGCTGGTGCCTTGCAGGCACAACAGACCCGAACCGATTGGCCCGATGCGCCGCGCCTGGACAAACGTGCCCAACCCGGACACGAACAGCGCCATGCTGATCAGGTAGGGAATTTCGCTTTGCAGGCCCAGGGCGCTGCCCATGATCAGGGTCGGGGTGATGATCCCGACAAAACTGGCCAGCACGTGTTGCAGGGCGGCGAAGACTGTGGCGGTCAGGTGCGGACGGTCATCGAGGCCGTAGAGCAAGTCGCTGTGGCGCGGGGCGGTAGCTTTTTCAGAGGCGATCATGATGGTTTGCGTGCCGAAAGGCGGCCGGGTCGGAAAAGGGAGGCGCAGGATGCCAGCAGCCGGCAGCAAGGGCAACGAATGATCCTCCTTCAGGCAAACGCCGCCAACAAATCCTCCTCGAACGCCTTCTGCGCGTCCCCCGGCACCTGCGCGCGGTGGCGGGCCAGGTGGAACGTCACGTCGAAACTCAAATCATTGCGGCGCACCGCCCGCAGCAATCCCTTGTCCTCCCAATTGCGGGCAAAGTGGCTGGGCAGGTAGCCGACATGTTTGCCGGACAGGATGAAGGCGAGGGTGCCTTCGACCTGTTCCGAGCGCGCCGAACAACGTTGGCCCTGAAACGGCTCCTGGCTGCGCAGGAAGCGGTAGGGGTGATCGACGCGGTCGCTGGCCTGCAGGACCAGGTCGTCCGGGGTATCGCCGGTGAACAGCGGGTGGCCCGCAGCGCAATAAAGGTGCTGGGTTTCGACGAAGAGTTCGCGGTAGTCGAACGCGCTCTGCACCTGAGAGAAATAGCCGATAGCCAAGTCCAGCCGTTGCTGCAACAGCAGGCGCTCCATTTCTCCCGGCATGGCGCTGATCAGTTCGATGCGCACCGATTCGTCGCGCTCGCGAAAGCGCCGGATCGCGTCGGCGACTTGTTGCAGCACAACCTGGTCCAGAGCTTCGGACAAGCCCAGGCGCACTTCACCGAGCAGGCGTCCGGCGACGCCGTTGGACTGATGCCTGAACACTTCGATGGACTGAAACAGCTCGCGGGTGGCCAACAGCAATTGCTCGCCCTTGGGCGTCATCCGGAATCCGCCCTTGCCGCGACTGCATAAGCGGTAGCCGAGACGGGTTTCCAGGCGCGCCATCTGCTGGCTGATGCTCGATTGGCTCAGGCCCAGTTCGCCTTGGGCTGCACTGAAACCGCCACATTCGACCACGCTGACGAACAGGCGCAGCAGTTGCAGATCCACATCATGAAGTTGGCCGAGCATCAAACATTACTCCGCAATAATGTCAGGGTAACTGACTTGGTATTTTTTTCAATGTAACAGGCGCCTCATGCTGCAACCACTTCCTCTGCTCAGGTGTGCGTCATGGCTCCTTCATTCAAGCGGTGTGCCCCCGCGCTGTTCCTGGCCGTGGCCCTATCGGCGCACGCGCAGGCGCCGTCCGAGGGTAAAGCGGTCAACCTCTACAGCTGGGCCGATTACGTCGCCCCGGAAACCTTGGAGCGGTTCGAGAAAGAAACCGGGATCCAGGTGCGCTACGACACCTTCGATTCGTCGGAAGTGCTGGAAACCAAGCTGCTCACGGGCGGCAGCGGTTATGACGTGGTGGTGCCGTCGTCCAGCGTGCTGGCGCGGGGCCTGGCGGCGGGCGCGTTGAAGCCGATTGCTCACGAAGAGCTCAAGGGCTACGCCAACCTCGATCCCGACTTGTTGGAAAAACTCGCGGTGGTTGATCCCGGCAACCGTTATGCCGTGCCGTACACCTGGGGCACTCTGGGGCTTGGCATGAATGTCGAAGCGGTGAAACAACGTTTGCCCGACGTGCCGCTCAACAGCCTCGATCTGCTGTTCAAGCCCGAATATGCCGGCAAGCTGAAAGACTGCGGCGTGGCGATCATCGATTCGCCCCAGGAAGTGATCGGCCTGGCGCTGCACTACCTTGGTAAAGATCCCTACAGCACCGACAAGGCTGATCTGTCAGCCGCCGATGTGCTGCTGCGTCAGTTGCAGCCGAATGTGCTGTATGTCGCCAGTGGCCGACAGATCAGCGACCTGGCCAACGGCAGCGTCTGCGTGGCACTGACCTACAACGGCGATGCGAGTATGGCGGCAGACCAGGCGCGCAAGGCCCATAAGCCCTTTGAGGTGGCTTATCGCATTCCCCGGGAAGGCACGTTGGTGTGGCAGGACAACCTGGCGATCCCCAAGGACGCGCCACACCCCGAAGCGGCCCGTGCCTTTATCGAGTTCATGTTGCGCCCCGAGTCGGTGGCTGCGCTGACCAACACGCTGTTTTTCGCCACGGCCAACGGGGCAGCGACCCCGCTGGTGGATGAAGCGGTGCGCAACGACCCGGACATCTATCCGCTGGCCGAGGTGCGCGAACGCTTGTACGGCGACCGAAGCATGAGCCTCAAGGACCTGCGCCAGCGCACTCGCCTGTGGACCGCTTTCCGTAGCCGTCAGTAATTATCAGAAGGAGCACCCGATGGACGTCCCAGTACTCAACGACCAGGCCATGACCCGTGACAGTCTTTACGGCACGGCCGCGGAAAGCACCTACGCCGGCATCACCAGTTTCATGCGTCGTCGCTACAGCCGCGACCTGCGCGGGGTTGACGTAGCGGTCAGCGGCGTGCCGTTCGACACCGCTACCAGCAACCGCCCCGGCGCCCGTTTCGGACCACGGGGCATTCGCGCGGCGTCCACCGGGCTTGCCTGGGAACGGCACTGGCCGTGGGCATTCGATCCGTTCGACCATCTGGCGGTGATCGACTACGGCGATTGCGACTTCGACTACGGTTCGCCGCACTCGACACCGGAGGCTATCGAAGCCCACGCCGAGCACATCTTGCAGGCCGGTTGCGCGATGCTGACCTTTGGCGGTGATCACTTCATCAGCTATCCGCTGCTCAAGGCCCACGCTCGCAAACACGGGCCACTGTCACTGATCCATTTCGACGCCCACAGCGACACCTGGCCGGACGAGGAGGGCAAGCGCGTCGATCATGGCACCATGTTCTGGCATGCCGCGCGCGAAGGGCTGGTGGATCCGTCCCGCTCGGTGCAGATCGGATTGCGCACCACCAATGACGATCATCGGGGTTTCCAGGTGCTGGACGCGCGGCAGGTGCATCGCCGTGGGGTGGACGCGATTGTCGAGTCCGTTCGTGCGCGCGTCGGCGATCACCCGGTGTACCTGACCTTCGACATCGACTGCCTCGACCCCGCGTTCGCCCCTGGCACCGGCACGCCGGTGTGCGGCGGCCTGAGCACGGTGCAGGCGCTGGAGATCCTTGGCGGGTTACGCGGGATCAATCTGGTGGGCATGGATTTGGTAGAGGTGGCGCCAGCCTACGACAGTGCGGACATTACCTCACTGGCGGCAGCGACATTGGCGATGGAAATGCTGTGCCTGTATGCCGCCAGACACAAGGTGGACCAGTAACCCTCTTATGCCTGATCGTTCCCACGACGTGGGAACGATCAATTCAACTGGCGGATCAAGCCACCGGAATAACCGGCAGATCCAGCGTCTCAACCCCCTGAATACCGTGGTGCCGACCCAATGATGGTGCCATGGGGCACGCCGGCGTCCACTGCACTGACCGCCTCCAGTCGCGCCACCTGCTGCGCGCTCAGTTTCAGGCTCAACGCCCCCAGCGTCCCGTCCAGTTGCTCACGGGAGCGCGACCCCAGAATCGGAATCAGCGCCGTCGTCGAGCGCCGGGCCTTTTCCAGCAACCAGGCTATGGCCACGTGGGTCGGGCTGGCGTCAGCTTCAGCGGCCACGGCAAGCAAGGCATCGAGAAGGGCCGTCTCGCGAGCGCTTTTTTCAGCATGCACCAGCATGCCGAGTTTGCTGGCGCGGTTGTCGCCATCGTTGCTGCGGTACTTGCCCGTGAGGAAACCGCCACCCAGCGGCGACCACAGCGTGGCGGCCAGCCCCAGGGCCTCGGCCATCGGCAGCATTTCCCGTTCGGCGGTGCGCTCTACCAGGCTGTATTCCACCTGAATCGCGGCAATCGGTGCAAAGCCACGCACCTCGGCCAGCACGTCGGCACGGGCGATCCGCCAGGCCGGAAAGTTCGACAGCCCGGCGTAATGAATCTTGCCGGCGCGCACCAGATCGTCAAAACCGCGAAGGATCTCTTCCATCGGTGTCACGCCATCGCTCATGTGCGCCCAGAACAGATCAAGGTGATCGGTCTTCAGTCGTTTCAGGCTTTCTTCCACGGCGCGAACCATGTTCTTGCGGTTGTTGCCTGTGTGGGAAATGCCCGCTGCCGGTGTAGTCCCCAGGGTGTACTTGGTGGCGATGACCAGCCGGTCGCGCTCAGGGGCAATGAGTTCGCCGAGCATGGTTTCCGACTGGCCTCCCTGATAGCCGTTGGCGGTGTCGATGAAGTTGCCGCCGGCTTCCAGGTAACCGTCAAAAATGCGGGTGGCTTCGTCGCGCTCGGCGCCATGCCCCCAACCGGTTCCAAAATTGCCGGCACCCAGCGCCAGTTCCGAGACCCGCAAGCCGGTTTTTCGGCCGAACACTTTGTAATGCATGGGAAGACTCCTGAGACGAGACGCTACATAGATGTTTCAAGACATGTATTTAAGATGATGCTACTCATGTATCGAGTCAAGTCGAATTTTATAAGCGGTGAAAAGCGCCAGAGGGCTACTGACAAGCGTTATCCGGGGACGAGCAGGGCAAGATCACGCGGCTGGATATTTCCCTGTAGTCACGGCCGGGCGATGGCATACTGCCGCGCATGAATGTGAACTCTCCGTTAAGTGCCTGGCAACAGGCGGTTGAACAGAAGGGCTTCGTCCAGGACGAGGCCCAGGAACATGCCGTGTGGGCGCTGCAAAAGTGCTACGAAGCGCTGCATGCAGGCGATCACAGGCCAGTGTCGGGCGTTTACCTCTGGGGGCCGGTCGGGCGAGGCAAGACCTGGCTGATGGACCAGTTTTATCAGAGCCTGCAGGTTCCGGCCCGACGCCAGCATTTCCATCACTTCATGGGTTGGGTGCATCAGCGTTCGTTTCAACTGACCGGCACCGCCGACCCGCTGAAGGCCCTGGCCCGAGAGTTGAGCGAAGAGGTGCGCGTACTGTGCTTCGATGAGCTGTTCGTCAATGACATTGGCGACGCGATCATCCTCGGGCGCCTGTTCCAGGTGATGTTCGACCACGGCGTGGTGGTGGTCTGCACCTCCAATCAGCCGCCGGATGGGTTGTACGCCGATGGTTTCAACCGGGAGCGCTTCACGCCCGCCATCGAGGCGATCAAGCAGCACATGCAGGTGATCGCGGTGGACGGCGGTGAAGATCATCGCCTGCATCCCGGCGCCGGCCTGCAGCGCTATTGGGTGGCCCAGCCGGGTCAGCCGAGTGCTTTGGCCGAGGTGTTCAAGACCCTGACCGCCGGCCAGTCGGTCCGCCCCGAGCCGATCAAGGTCGGCTACCGTTCATTGAACGTCGTGAGGGCCAGCGATAGCGTGCTCTGGACGCGCTACGCCGACCTTTGCGAGCAACCCCTGGCGGCCATGGATTTCATGGCCCTGTGCGATACCTTCAGGGCTATTCTGTTGAGTGACGTGCCCAACCTCAGCGCAAAAAAACGCGAAGGGCGCATCGCCCGAGGCACTGAAGACGGGGCCGAACGGGTGGTGGCGGGCGACCGCGAGCTGCCGCAGTTGTCGGTGCATGACGACGGCGTCCGTCGTTTCATCGCACTGGTGGATGAATGCTACGACCGCAAAGTACCGTTGTACCTCGAAGCACAAGTGCCCATGGAAATGCTCTACACCGAGGGCTATCTGGAGTTTGCGTTCCGCCGTACGCTTAGCCGCCTCCAGGAAATGCAGTTGCAACGTTTTGCCGAGGCTTGAACCCTGGGAGCGCGAACGTGAATCAGCCCTTGTCCCATCATTTGCTCACCATGGCCTACCAGAATGCGTGGGCCAATCATCGACTGGCCAAGGCGTGGCAGCGGTTGAGCGCCGAGGAGCTGGCAGCGCCGCGGGTCAGTTTCTTCCCCAGTCTGCGAGCGACCCTCAATCACATCCTGACCTGCGACTGGTTTTATGTGGACGCACTGGAGCGAGAGTTGCGAGCCGATGAGCCGCACCCGGACTGTCATGTATTTTTCAGTGCCGACGAGCCCTTCACTGACGCCGCAGATCTCAAGCGCGAACAGATCCAGGTGGATCGCCGGCTGATAGCCTACTGCGAGCAACTGCGCGACGCCGACCTGGGCAAGATCGTGACCATCGCCCGCGACACCCCGCAACACGACAGCCGCCTGCGCCTGTTGTCGCACCTGTTCGAGCACCAGATCCATCATCGCGGTCAGGTGCACGCCATGCTCAGCGGCACCTCGGTTGCACCGCCACAACTGGACGAATTCTTCTGCGCCGGCGAGTCGGGTCTGCGGGCAGCGGATTTTGCTGAACTGGGCTGGACCGAAGCGTTGATCTGGGGGCATTGAAGGTCGGGGGTTATGCCCTCTGCTTGTCTGTGGGAGCGAGCCTGCTCGCGATGGTCTTGAACGATAATCAGGGGGGGTGACAGCCCGAGGCGCTCTTTGTGTTTCATCGCGAGCAGGCCCGCTCCCACAATTGAAGTCATTATTTCCATTGCGTCACTCTGTGCGCCCGCGATAGGGTCAGCGCTCGCTGTTAAACGTGTCTTTGAGGGTGGAAATGGAATCCGCTGAAATTCTTGTGCTGCAAGCCAGTTACACCAACCCTGTGCATGCCGAGGCGTTGCGCGTCGTGTTGAATCATTACGCCGAAGACCCGATGGGTGGCGGGCACTCGCTGCCCACCGAAGTGCTGGAGCACCTGCCGGAGGAACTGGCCAAACGGCCGTATGCATTCACTGTACTGGCCTTTGTCGGTGGCGAGCCGGCAGGGCTGGTCAATTGCTTCGAGGGGTTTTCGACGTTTGCCTGTCGCTCGTTGGTCAACGTGCATGACGTCGTGGTGATGAAGCAATTCCGCGGCTTGGGTCTGAGCCAGAAAATGCTGCAAAAGGTCGAGGACATCGCCCGCCAGCGTGGCTGCTGCAAGATCACTCTGGAAGTGTTGGAAGGCAATGCGGTTGCCCAGTCGTCCTACGCCAAGTTCGGTTTCTCTGCGGGCATGTTCGACCCGGCGCACGGCCGGATGCTGTTTTGGACCAAGCCACTGAATTAAATCCGATCTGAACCTGTATCTGTAGGAGACAAGCTCGCTCCTACAGGATCACTGTTTATACCGCTCGGTCACCTGCGCCGTCTGATCATCCGGCACTTTGACTTCGCGGGTTGGCTGGGTTTGATTCGCGGCTTGGCACACCGATGACCGGCGCCCATGAAAAAGGGGCCGGAATCGGCCCCTGACAGGATTACTTGGCCACCACATCCGCCGGTCCCGGCTTCTTGGGCTTGATCAGGCTGAAGTCGATCAGGGCCTTCTGCTCACGCGCATAGGGATCGCCGATCAACAGCGGGCGCGCCTTGAACTGGGCACTGACCAGGCTCTTGCTGCGGTCCAGCTCATCGAAGCTCAAGCCCGCCAGGTCGGCCCAGGTATGGATCAGGTGCGAACTGCTGTAGGGCCGGTCCAGGTCACCCGTGAAGTTCCAGTCATGGGTTTCACGCCATTTCGGCGAGGCCCAGGCCATGAACGGGATGGTGTACATCGGCGCTGTCGGTTTGTTTTCGTTACGGCCCAGGGTGTTGTGACCTGCCGAGTCAAACACGTCTTCGCCGTGGTCGGAGAGGTACAGCAAAAAGCCATTCGGGTCGGTCTTGGCATAGTCCTTGATCAAGCTCGAGACCACGAAGTCGTTGTACAGCACTGCGTTGTCGTAGCTGTTGTAGGTTGGCAGTTGGTCATCACGCACGCCCGACGGTACGCCGTTGCGGTCCTGGAACTTGTCGAAGCTCGACGGGTAGCGATACTGATAACTCATGTGCGTACCCAGCAGATGCACGACGATCAACTTGCGTGGTGCTGCGTCAGCCAGGGCCTTGTTGAACGGTTCGATCACGTCGCCATCGTACTGGGCGGCGTTCTGGTTGCGGTTGTTGTTCAGGTACACCTGCTCATCGGCCTGTTCGGAGAAGGTGGTGAGCATGGTGTTGCGCTTGGTCATGGTCTGCTGGTTGGTGATCCAGAAGGTTTTGTAACCCGCCTGTTTCATCATGTTGACCAGCGACGGTGTCGACAGGTACGCCTCGGGGTTTTCCTCGTCGGCGAAGGTCAACACCTGCTGCAATGCCTCGATGGTGTAGGGGCGGGGAGTAATGACGTTATCGAATACCGCCAGTTGATCCTTGAGTTTGTCCAGTTCCGGCGTGGTCTCGCGCGGATAGCCGTAAAGGCTCATGCGCTGGCGGTTGGTGGATTCGCCGATCACCAGCACCAGCGTCGCCGGCTGATTGGCCATCGCGTCCTTGAAGTTGCGCAGTGGTGCGACCTTGTTGGCGCTGCTCAACATGTCCTGCATGCCTGCCAGGGTATCGAGATAGCGGTGATAAGCCACGGCCATCTGCCATGGCACGGCGGGTTCGATGCGAGTCTCGAATTTCTCGAAACCTTCGGCGAAG
Source organism: Pseudomonas sp. S2_C03 (assembly GCF_054668405.1). Taxonomy (NCBI): domain Bacteria; kingdom Pseudomonadati; phylum Pseudomonadota; class Gammaproteobacteria; order Pseudomonadales; family Pseudomonadaceae; genus Pseudomonas; species Pseudomonas sp. S2_C03. The sequence continues at coordinate 1,599,826 of NZ_CP162766.1, forward strand.
CTGCCGGCGCGCAGAGTCTGCTTGACGAGCGGATAGCCGACGACGGCCACGACGATGGCGGTGGCTGCGATCAGTGCACGGCCACGTGGCAGGTACACCGGGCGCAAGCGGGTCCACAGGAAGTAGGCAAACAGCGTATGGGCAAGAAACGCTGGCACCATCCACCAGGCAAAATACTGGGTCATGTACTCGCCCGCTTCAGACACGTTCGACTCGAACATGATGAAGATGACGCTTTGGGAGAATTCCTGCTGGTAAATGAAGAAATACCCGAGGCTCGCCATGGAGCAGACCCACAGCACCAGACCAATCACGGCCGCCATGACGCGGGTCTGTTTCGGGAACAGCAGCATGGGCGCCAGCCAGACGGCGCTCATCACGAAGGCTTGGCGAAAACCCGTGAAGCCGGAGGTGCCGGTCAGTTGAATCAGCAGTTGGGTAATGCCGGAGAAATACCAGAAGAACACGAACAGCCAGAGAAATCCGGCCCAATCGAACCCTGTCGCAGTCGACTCGCTGCGTTTGAAAAAAACCATCGTGCGCTCCAGGCAGAATCACATGCCACCGTCGGGACTGAAAATCTCCGACGAACGGTAGCCGCGCGGATGCCGCGGCCAGTAAAGAGCCGAAGTATCAACAAGCGGTTGTGAAAGTTTCGTGAGCGAATCGTAATGGCATTTCGGAAACAGCTCAGGGGCTGTTTCCGAGGCGGGGAGGGGTCAGGCGTGAGGGGCGCGCAGGGTAACCGGCTTCGAGTGAGCCTGGAGACCTTGCGTCAGCAGGCGCAATTGTTCGACTTCCTGCTTTAACTGGTCGCGTTCGTCTTTCAACTGGCGCAATTCATCGCGGCGGATCGTGACGTAAAGGGTTTGTGCTGGCCGTGCTGTTTGTACTGTGCCCATTGCTCACCTCGCAAATGGCTGTCTCAACTGTAGATCTGCCCCGCCATCGGGTGCAGTTCTACTATCGGCGCCGATTTTGATTTCTTTTGCCTGGGAATGGAACTTTTTTATTTTTCACTGTCGCTGTGTCTCCGGAACGTTTCCCGACGTTATCCATCGAGATCGGGCACAATGCCCGGAAACTTCATGCCGACGCTCTGGACTAACCCCCATTAGTCGCGTTGGGCTATAACCATTGACACACTTTTATTTGTAGTAGGGAGCATCAGCACATGCAACTCGGGATTATTGGACTGGGCCGCATGGGCGGCAATATTGCACGGCGCCTGATGCTCAACGGGCACTCCACCGTTGTATTTGACCGCAATACTGCCTTCATCGAAACGCTTGTGGCCGAGGGCGCGCAAGGCGCGGCCGACCTGCCGGCGCTGGTGGCGGGACTTTCCAAACCTCGCGCTGTCTGGGTGATGCTGCCAGCCGGCGCACCGACCGAAGACACCATCGACACCTTGAGCACCTTGCTTGAGCCGGGCGATACCATCATCGATGGCGGCAACACCTTCTATAAGGACGACATCCGTCGGGGCAAGACCCTGGCGGAGAAAGGCCTGCACTACATCGACGTTGGCACCTCCGGCGGCGTCTGGGGCCTCGAGCGAGGCTATTGCATGATGATCGGTGGCGACGCCGAGACCGTGCGACGCCTGGACCCGTTGTTCGCCGCCCTGGCGCCCGGCATGGGCGACATCCCTCGTACCAAGGACCGCCAATCCGATGACGACCGTGCGGAGCGCGGCTACATCCACGCTGGCCCTGCGGGTGCCGGGCACTTCGTCAAGATGATCCACAACGGCATCGAGTACGGCATGATGCAGGCCTTCGCCGAGGGTTTTGACATCCTCAAGACCAAGTCCAGCACCCACCTGCCAGAGGACCAGCGCTTCGACCTGAACGTGGCCGACATCGCCGAAGTCTGGCGTCGTGGCAGCGTTGTGTCCTCGTGGCTGCTCGACCTGACCGCCGATGCCCTCGCGGCCGATCCGAAACTCGACGGTTTCTCGGGGTCCGTGGCCGATAGCGGCGAAGGTCAATGGACCATCGAAGCCGCCATGGAACAAGCCGTGCCGGTGCCGGTGCTGTCCAACTCGCTGTTCGCTCGCTACCGTTCGCGCGGGCAAGGCACCTTCGGTGACAAGATCCTCTCGGCCCAGCGCTTTGGCTTCGGTGGCCACGTGGAGACTTCGAAAAAATGACCCGACTGATCCGCAATAAATCCAAGGCAGAACCTGCACCGCCGACCACGTTGTTCCTGTTCGGTGCCCACGGTGACCTGGTCAAGCGCTTGCTGATGCCGGCGCTGTACAACCTGAGTCGTGACGGTTTGCTGGGGGAAGGATTGCGGATCGTTGGCGTTGACCACAACGCCGTTACCGATGAAGCCTTTGCGCAGAAGCTCGAAGATTTCATCCGGGCCGAAGTGGCGAGCAAGGTCGGTAATGGTGATCAGGCCCTTGATCCACTACTGTGGGCCAAGCTGGCCAAGGGTATCAGCTACGTGCAGGGCGATTTCCTGGACGACAGCACGTATCAGGCGCTGGCGGCGAAAATCGCCGCCAGCGGCACCGGTAACGCCGTCTTCTACCTGGCCACCGCGCCGCGTTTCTTCAGCGAAGTGGTGCGCCGCCTGGGGGCCGCCGGTTTGCTGGTGGAAACCCCGGAGGCCTTCAGGCGGGTGGTGATCGAGAAACCGTTCGGTTCCGATCTGCCCACTGCGCAAGGGCTGAACGCCTGCCTGCTCAAGGTGATGACGGAAAACCAGATCTACCGGATCGATCATTACCTGGGCAAGGAAACCGTGCAGAACATCCTGATCAGCCGGTTCTCCAACAGTCTGTTCGAAGCGTTCTGGAACAATCATTACATCGACCACGTGCAGATCACCGCCGCCGAAACCGTCGGTGTGGAAACCCGTGGCAGTTTTTACGAGCACACCGGCGCTCTGCGGGACATGGTGCCCAATCACCTGTTCCAGTTGCTGGCGATGGTGGCGATGGAGCCACCGGCTGCCTTTGGCGCCGATGCGGTGCGCGGTGAGAAAGCCAAGGTGGTGGGGGCCATTCGGCCCTGGTCCACGGAGGAGGCGCGGGCCAATTCGGTACGCGGCCAGTACACCGCAGGCGAAGTCGACGGCAAGTCGTTGCCCGGCTATCGCCAGGAAAACAACGTAGCTGCCGACAGCACCACCGAAACTTACGTGGCGCTCAAGGTCATGATCGACAACTGGCGTTGGGTGGGCGTGCCGTTCTACCTGCGCACCGGCAAGCGCATGAGCGTGCGCGATACCGAGATTGTCATCTGCTTCAAGCCGGCGCCTTACGCGCAGTTCCGCGATACCGAGGTCGATGAGCTGCAACCGACCTACCTGCGGATTCAGATTCAGCCCAACGAGGGCATGTGGTTCGACCTGTTGGCGAAGCGTCCGGGGCCGGCGTTGAAGATGGCCAACATCGAACTGGGGTTTGCCTACAAGGATTTCTTCGAAATGCAGCCGTCCACCGGCTACGAAACCCTGATCTACGATTGCCTGACGGGCGATCAAACCCTGTTCCAGCGTGCCGACAACATCGAAAACGGTTGGCGTGCCGTGCAGCCGTTCCTCGACGCCTGGCAAGAGGACGCGAGCGTGCAGGGCTATGCCGCGGGTGAAGACGGGCCGATTGCCGCCGAGGACCTGCTGACCCGCGATGGCCGCGTCTGGCACGGCCTGGGATGAGTGACGCGGCGTTGCAACCCATCCGCTTTCTGCTCAGTGACATGGACGGCACGCTGTTGCTGCCCGATCACAGCCTGAGCCAACGCACCATTGAAGCCGTTCGCTCATTGCGCGAGGCCGGTGTGTTGTTCAGCCTGGCCACCGGGCGTCCACCCAAAGCCATGTTGCAGCAGATCGAAGCCCTGGGCGTCGACTTGCCGACCGCGGCGTTCAATGGTGGCACCATCGTTCATCCCGACGGCAGCCTGCTGGTAGCGCATTACCTGCCGGCCACGGCGGCGCTGACCGCGCTGACTCAGTTTGCCGACCTGCCGGACATCGAGGTCTGGGTATTCAGCGGCGGTGACTGGCTGCTGAAAGACCCGAATGGCCCGATGGTGCCGAGGGAGCAGCATGGCCTGGGGTATGCGCCTGTGGTCGTGGACAGTTTCGAGCCGTACCTGCAACACATCGACAAAATTGTCGCCGCCAGCCACAACACGCAGCGGCTGATCGAACTGGAGGCGCAATTGCTGCCCAAAGTCGAGGGCCAGGCGCAAGTGTCGCGCTCGCAGCCGGTCTACCTGGATGTGACCGCGATGCAGGCCAACAAGGGCGACGCGCTGGCGACCCTGGCCGAATTTCTCGGCGTGCCGCTGGCACAGACCGCCGCCATGGGCGACGGCGGCAATGACCCGGCGATGTTCCATCGTGCCGGGCTGTCGATCGCCATGGGGCAGGCAGAGGAGGTGGTCAAGCGCCAGGCGGATGTGGTGACCGGGGCCAACACCGAAGACGGCGCAGCGCAGGCGATCGAGCGGTATATCCTTCCAGGATAGGTACCGACACTCGCTCCCACAGGGTTTGCATCCAATGTTTGATGGATGTCTACAACCAATAACTCACCGCATACCACCCCAATACCCCCATCACCACCGTATACGGCAACGCCATCCACACCATGCGCCCATACGACAGGCGAATCAGCGGGGCTATCGCCGAGGTCAGCAGGAACAGGAACGCCGCCTGGCCGTTGGGTGTGGCCACGCTTGGCAGGTTGGTGCCGGTGTTGATGGCAATCGCCAGGGTGTCGAAATGCTCGCGGCTGATATGTCCGGAGACGAACGCCTGTTTGACTTCGGTGATGTAGATGGTCGCCACGAACACGTTGTCGCTGATGGCTGACAGCAAGCCGTTGGCAATGAACAGCATGCCTGGTTGCTGATCGGCCGGCAGTGCAAGAACCCACTGGATCAGCGGCGTGAACAGCTGCTGATCGTGAATCACCGCCACCACGGCAAAGAACACCACCAGCAGCGAAGTGAACGGCATGGCGTCCTTGAAAGCGCTGCCCAGGCGATGTTCGTCCGTGATGCCAGTGAATGCAGTGATCAACACGATCACCATCAGGCCGATCAGGCCGACCTCGGCAATGTGAAAGGCCAGGCTGGCGATCAGGATCAGCGCGGCCACGCCCTGCACGATCAGCGCCGCGCGCTGGCGTGCCGTGCGGCCGGCATCGTCTTCGCCTGCGTAGTTGGCCAGCACGGTGCGCACGTTGTCTGGCAGCAACGTGCCGTAGCCGAACAGGCGCAGTTTCTCCAGCAATACGCAGGTCACCAGGCCCGCCGCCAGCACGGGCAGGGAAACCGGGGCGATTTTCAGAAAGAACTCGGTGAAATTCCAGCCCATCTCGTGGCCGATCAACAGGTTCTGCGGCTCGCCGACCAGGGTGCACACACCGCCCAGTGCCGTCCCGACAGCACCGTGCATCAGCAGGCTGCGCAGGAAGGCGCGGAACTGTTCGAGATCATCGAGGCTGAGCTTGGGCAAATGTTGGTCGTCGCTGAACTCGGTGTCCTGGCGCGGATCTTTGCCCGAGGCCACCCGGTGATACACCGAGTAGAAGCCCACTGCGGCGCTGATGATCACGGCCGTCACGGTGAGGGCATCGAGAAAGGCCGAAAGAAAGGCCGACAGAAAACAGAACATCAGCGCCAGCATCGGCTTGGAACGGACCCCGAGCAGCAGGCGCGAAAACAGGAACAGCAGCAGGTCTTTCATGAAGTAAATGCCCGCCACCATGAACATCAGCAGCAGGATCACCGGGAAGTTGTGCTGCAATTCCAGGTAGAGCGCCTGGGGCGTAGTCATCTTCAGCAGCAGCGCCTCGACCAGCAAGAGACCGCCAGGCATCAGCGGGTAGCACTTGAGCGCCATGGCCAGGGTGAAGATGAATTCCAGCACCAATAGCCAACCGGCCGCCACCGGGCCGACGGTCCACAGCACCACGGCATTGAGCAGCAGAAAGCCGATGATGGTGACTTTGTACCAGCGAGGCGAGTTGCCGAGGAAATTGTGCGCGAACGCCTGGGCCATTGATCCGGACATTGGCGGCTCCTTTTATTTAGAAGCGCGCAAGTTGCCGCAAGCCGAAGGCAAGATCAAGCGTAGGAAAGTTCGGAGTCGTTATCCTTGATATCGCGCGACCATCGCCCGGTAGTTGCCGTCGAGCGAATAGCCCCCCACGACAATGTTGCCATCGGCCTGCACGGCCAGCGAAGTCGCGGTGTCCGGGCCTCTGCTCAGGCGGGTACGGACCCAGCCGAGGCCATTGCCGAAGCGCTCATCGAGTTGCCCGTCAGGCAGGTGCCGCGCCAACATGAAATCGCCTTCGATCCCTCCGTTGGTGGCGCCGGCGGTTAATACGCTGCCGTCCGCCAGGGCTTTTGCGGCGGTCCACTGACAGCCGTTGCGACCCACCGCCAGCAACCGTGGTTGACCGTCGTTATCGTGCACGTCCGGTCGGCCATTGGGGTGAAGCTTCAGGGCCAGGCAATGCATCGGGTCGCGGCTGGTGCCAAAGCAGCGCAAGTCGCCGTTTTCGTGCTGGACGATCTGGCTGACCTGGACGCGGCGCCCCTGGGCCATGAAGCTCATGAAACCATCCACGGCAAAGTGGTCATCAAGGGTGCCGTCGCTGTGATAACGCGCGAGCAAGCCTTCTTCGGGGAAATTGATCGAACCGCCCACCAGAATCCGGCCGTCGCGTTGCACCATCAGCGTGCCGAGCCAGGTGTTCATCAGCAGGTGCCTGACCAGGACGAAGCCGCGCCCATTGAAGGTCTCGTCCGCTGAGCCATCGGCATTGAGGCGAATCAACAGGCCGACATGATCGGCCTGTTCAAAATGATGATTGGCCAGTAACAGGATCTTGCCGTCTGCCTGGACCTGCGCATCACAGGCTTCGGCGCCGGGCACGCCCGGTGGCAACCAGTTGTCGCGTGCGCCCCGGGCAAGATTACCCGGCAGGCGGACGACACAGCGGCCATTGTTGGCAAAGGATTGCACCGGTTTGCCGCTCGGGTCGAACAGCGCCAGGGCCGGGAGCGTGTGGTTGGCGTCTTCATAGTGCAGGCCAGCCAACAGAATGTGGCCATCGGCGAGCACCTGAACGCTGCCGGCCATGGCTTCGAAGCCCGGTTCGAACTGGCTGATGATGCTGCCCTGTTCACCGAATTCCAGGTCTGCCGAGCCGTCTTCCAGCAGTCGGGCCAAACCAAAGCGGCTGCCCCTCGTTGTGCCGACCTTGGCCGCGATCAGCAGACGTCCCATTGAATCGATGGCAATGCCGTTGGTCATGCTGCTGAGGCTGTCGGCGAAGTAAACCTGAGTGACGCCGGTGCCGGCGAAGCGCTTATCAAGCTCGCCCGCTTTGGTCTGCGGCGGGGGTAAGGCAAAGGCGGTCTGGATTGACATGCACGCATCTCCTTGCGAGTCGTCGGGATCCAGGACGGGGGTTGGCGACTGGGGAAACATTCAACGCCTGAATGGCCCGATGCACAACTGACAGAACTAACAGGCGGAGGGTCGCTGTGTGCCAGAACAATGACTTTTCGAACCACTCATAAGCCAGGTAAACAAACGGGCGTGTGAAAGTTCGGATGAAACACGATCGAAAGTGTTGTTGGCGCGAAAGGCCAACAAACTAACGATGGGGGAGGGGGCGGATTACTTGAAAGTAATCCGCAGCTCACTTAGTGCGGCATCGACCACGATTGAAGTGCATAACCTTCCTGGCTCAGCTCTTTGCGGGCTTCTTCCAGAACATGCTCAAGTTGCGCGGGGTCGGTGTAGGCGCTACTTGGGATCTGCGTGCGGCCGATGCGATTGTTGGTACGGTCGATGACGGTCAGGCTGAGTTCACCGTTGCCGTCTTGTGGAGCCCAGGCCACGCATTGGAATGGCTTGAACGCGCGGTCGGCAATCAAAAGAGCTTCGTTGATACGGAGCGGGGCTGTCATGGGGTCTTCTCTCTATATGCCCAATCAAGTGATGTGCCGTCGGTTGGGCGTACCGTCCGGCTGGTTACTTGTACTGATGCCTGCTGGCAGCATGTGGGTCACATTTTATTAAAAGAAATTACGTTTTTTTTGTCCTGGCTCAATAGCACGACAGTTTTTGAAAGCTCAACGAAAGGTTTGGCTCGCAGGTGAACTAACGGACTACGCCGTTTATAAACGCAGATTGAAAACCTTTAGACAGACGGTCCAGGCCCCCGTCAAATTCTTGCTAACGTTACAGTCGGGCTTGCCAAATGGCTGTTTTTAATAAAATTCCTCTGATTTGGCGCCAAGGAATAGTCATGAGTGAAGCGCCCGCGTCGAGACGTCTATTAGTGGTGGACCCGTGCGACGATTGTCATCGTCTGTTGCCAGGTTTGCGCTCCATCGGTTGGGACGTCGACAGTTGCAGCCTGGAGAATGCCGCCGACCGAACCTGCGACGTCGGCCTGCTGCGTTTGCAGCCGTTTCATCTGGAAAGTCCCGAGGCCGTCAAGGAACTGATCAGCCGCAGTGGCGCCGAGTGGATAGCCGTACTTAAACAGGACATGTTGCGGCTACAGAATGTCGGGGATTTTGTTTGTGAATGGTTTTTCGACTTCCACACGTTGCCGTTCGATGTCTCCAGGGTTCAGGTCACACTGGGGCGGGCGTTTGGCATGGCGCGCCTGCGTGGCCAGGGCGCGGTTCACGTCGAGCAGCCCGAACACGAGCTGCTCGGTGACAGCAAGTCCATTCGCGAGCTGCGCAAGCTGCTGAGCAAGCTGGCGCCCACCGAATCGCCCGTCCTGATTCGCGGCGAAAGCGGAACCGGCAAAGAGCTGGTGGCCCGCACGCTGCACCGTCAATCCCAGCGCCACAACAAACCCTTTATTGCGATCAATTGCGGCGCCATACCCGAGCACTTGATCCAGTCCGAACTGTTTGGTCACGAGAAGGGCGCGTTTACCGGCGCCCATCAACGCAAGATCGGGCGGATCGAGGCGGCCAATGGCGGTACGCTGTTCCTTGACGAAATTGGCGACTTGCCGCCAGAGCTGCAAGCCAGCCTGTTGCGTTTTCTTCAGGAAAAACAAATCGAGCGGGTAGGGGGCAGTCAACCTATTCCAGTGGATGTGCGGGTCCTGGCAGCGACTCACGTCGATCTGGAGGTTGCGATCGGCAAGCAACGTTTTCGCGAGGATCTGTATTACCGCCTCAACGTATTGCAGGTGGTGACCGCGCCGCTGCGCGAGCGCAATGGCGACCTGGCGATGCTGGCCAATCACTTTTCACACTTCTACAGCCATGAAACCGGTCGCCGGCCCCGTAGCTTCAGTGAAGATGCGTTGATTGCCATGGGACATCATGACTGGCCGGGCAATGTTCGCGAACTGGCCAACCGGGTGCGCCGCGGGCTGGTGTTGGCCGAAGGCCGGCAGATCGAGGCACGGGACCTGGGCCTGATCAGTCATCCAGGCGTCGCCGCGCCCATGAGCACGCTGGAAGACTACAAGCTGCGGGCAGAGCGCCAGGCCTTGTGCGATGTCCTCAACCGCCACAGCGATAACCTGAGCATTGCCGCCAAGGTGCTGGGCATTTCCCGGCCGACTTTCTACCGGTTGTTGCACAAACATCAGATTCGATGAGGCGGCTGCGAGCTACAAGCTACAAGCTACAAGCTTGCGGCTTGCGGCTTGCAGCTTGTAGCTGCCCCTAAAAGTAATAGGGGAATTTCAGGCTGAAGGAGAAGTCCGGCGCATCTTCGGTCAAGCCGATGGCCAGTTGCGGCACGATTGTGAGGTTGTCGGTCGCGGCCAACGTCATGCCAATGTTGAAGTTGGCCGAGTTGTAGTCGCTGTTGGTGATGGACTGCCAGTCCCCGCCATCCGGTTTGATCTTGCTCTTGCGGGCAAACTGGTCGGTGAAGGAGAACGACATGCTCATCTTCTCGTTCAGGGCGAAGGCGATACCGGCGCCGACTTGCCAGGAGTCACCCAGCTTCACGTCGCCCTTGACCTTGGAGCCCACCTGCGGGCTGATGTCGCTGAACGAATCCTGCACGTTGTAGGTGTAGGCCAGGGTGCCAAACAGCACGGCAGGGTCGTAGGTCTTGACCAGCGAGATACCCGGGGTAATCGCCCAGACACCGTTGCCGGTAGGCAGGGATTCGGGCACCGCGAGGTTGTCGTTGTTCGGGTCTTCCACCAGTTTGATGCCGTAAGGGTCCTTGCCGGTGGGCGCCTTGACACGCAGGGTGAAGACCGCGTCAGGCAGGTCGGCCGTTTCATCGAGAAACTTGTAGGCCACGCCCACGTTCACATCGCCAATGGCCGGGTCGCGGGTGACGGTGGCGTCTGACGTGACCGGGCCGGCGCCACCTGCGCCGCCTGAGGAGTACGTCGATTCGCGATAGACCACGGGTACGTTGATGTCGAACTGCCAACGCTGTGCCACGTTGTAGCGGGCGGTCAGGTCCAGGGTCCAGTTGTCGGCCTTGATCCGGTCCAGGTTGATGTTGCCCAGGAAAATCGAGTCCAGTGCCAGGAAGCCGTTGAGCGTCAACGCACGGGTATCGTAGTGGGTGTAAGTCAGGCCGGTCTCGATGCTGAACTTGCCGCCACCGAAGAAGCCGCTGGCTTCGTCGTACAGGTTGGAAACGCTTTGCGCCGGTTGCGAATCATCTTGCAGCGACTGGCCATACGAACTGCCGGTAGCGCCCGGTGCGCCGCTGGCCACTGTCTGGCCCTTGACCGGGTCGGCGGGGGATTTGGTCAGGCGTTTGGGCGCGGGTGCTGCCGGCGTTTCTTCGACTTGGCGAACGCGCTGCTCAAGGACCATCAGCGCGTTCTGTTGTGCTTCGTAACGTTGCTTCAGCTCCATGAGTTCTTGTTTTAGGATTTCCACCTGGGGGTCCGGGGCGGCATATAACAGGGTGGCCGGAGCCAGGCTGCTCAGACAAACGACAACTTTTAACGTTGAAGATCGGTGCATGGGTTTAGCCGTCCCTTCTGACTGCATCTGATGAGACTGAGCGTAGATCAAAAACCGATAGTGCGAAGGCCTTTGAGCTGGTCCAGATTGCCGGTCAGCGCCGCGCCTGATGGCACGTTATCCCGTAGCACGACGTTGAGCGACGTGATGTTGCGGACCTGGTTGCCAGCACCCAGCAACGTCGTGTTCTGCATCAGCCCACCCTGGGCCAGGCGCTGCATGGTGCTGCCCTGGTTGTGGTTGGCTGCGATGTTGAGTTGCACTCCATTACCGGTCGCTGAGACGCTCATCGCTCCCGCTTCGTTGCTGCCATACAGTGTCGAGCCAGAAGCCAATACCTCGCCCTGTGGTTGTGTCGTCGTCGCCTGGTTACCCCGTGTGACATTGATGCCCACATCGTTGTAGGCGGTGTTGTTGTCGCCGGCGGCGCGCACCACCTGGGTGACGCCGTTGGTGCTGTTCAGTCCACCACCGCCTGTCACGCTGCCGGTGCCTTGCGCACTTGAGTTGCCAGTCCCGGTGTCGTTGATCATCGACACGTAGAACTGAGGCTTGATGGTGTTTTGTTGCACTTGCATCGTTGTGGTGGCACCGATGGTCGAGCCGTTGGCGTTTTGCCAGACGCTGGTCATGACAATGCCGAAACTGACGATCCGTCCCGGCATGACGTAGCGGCCGCGAAGGCTGGCCAATTCTGAATCCTTCAGTTCGATGGGTTTGAATATTTCTGCGTGGATCGGCAGGCTAGCGGCCATGCAAACCACAGCTAGCCAGGTTGGAGTTTTCATTGAATGCTCCCGGAGCGTCGTGCCCCTTTATTCTTAGAAGAAGTCACTTCGAATGAAGCCGAAATCCATGAGCTCTGCGTCCTTGACCGGTGCGAATTCATTGATGCGATTCTTGGCGGTCAAAGGCACAGGCGGGTCAAGCAGTGCGTTGTCCTTGTCATAACCCTGGCCGATGACGGCGAAAATGATGCCGTTCCAGCCTTTGACAAAGTCATCCACTTTGTAACGTTTGTGGCCCAGTACCGGGTCTCCGACGTAGACCCAGCCCCGGTTGACTCTTTGCAACACCACGAAGTGCTTGTAGCCACGAACATCCATCAACACCACGACGGGTATCTTGATGTCGTTGAGCGTCTCCGGTGCCACGCGATAACCGCGGGCTCGCATGCCGAGGCTTTCCACGTATTTCTTCATGTCGAGCATGGAAAAGCCCTGGGTGCGCACCAGGTTCTGGTCGGCGTGGGCCAGCATGCCTTCGATGATCTGATCTTCACTCACGTCCAGCCAATAAGCCTGGCGCAAAATGGTGGCCAGTGCGGCTGCGCCACAACTGAAGTCGGTTTTCTGTTGCACCAGGTCAACAAACTTGCGCTCGCGGATACTCTGGATCGGCTTGTAGACCACCGCACCGCCCGGTAAGACAGAAAGCGGCATTTGAGCCGCCTCGATCACACCCGTCACGCACAGCAAAACAGCCAAGGCGATAATGCGCATGGTGTCGCGCCTTCTGGTTGCGTTGAGAAAGGCCCCCGTACGGGGGCCTCCAGTCACAGCAGTTAGAACGATTGGTTGGAGATGGCCAACGAGTTGCTTTGTTGGTTGCCCACGCCAGCCGCCACGTTCACGCCCAGGTTGCCGCTGCCGCCATTCACCGAACCGCTCAGGGTTGCGGTGTTGGTGACAGGGTTAAGCCAGCCCACTTGAGTGAGTACTTGATAGGACACGGTGTTGCTCAGCTCAAACGCGCTGCTTTCGCTGTAGCTCTTCGCAAAATCTTTCGACGAAGAGGACGAAGTCTCGCCCGATTTGTCGTACGAAGAGGTGAACGACTTGGTGAACGAGGTTTCGTGCGAGTTATCGTACGAAGAGTTGCTGGTGTTACTGGTTTCGGTGTTGACGGATGCATCGAGGTTAGCCGACACGTTCGCGTTACCGCTGGCGCTGCGAGTGCGATCACCGTTGCCGTTGTTCCAGGTCACGGAGCGCGATCCTTCAATCCCTGCAGTCAGGTTGGCAGTGATGGACGCTGCGCTGGTGGAGGCGGAATCAGCGCTTTGCGAGCCGCTGGAGTCATGGGTTTTCGAGCCGCTGGCGTCAAAGGCGTTGGAGCCACTGGCTGCCCAGTTGCTCGACGCGTTTTTCTCAACGCTGCCGCTGACATCTTTGTTGAAGGACTTGGAGCCGCTGAGGGTGGTGGTCAACGAAACCGTTGCCACGGCGAGGTCGGCATTGGCTCTGTTATTCACAACCAGGCCAGGTCCGCTCTGTTCGGCAGAAGCAGTGGCCGATGCACTACCCAATGGCGAATTGGAGTTGGCGATGGCCATAGTGTTTTTCTGTTGGTTGAGGTCGCCACCGGCAATGTTGATGCCCATGTTGCCGCTGCCGCCGTTACCCGAACCGCTCATCACCCCGGAGTTGGTGGTGGAGTAGTTGTCGACGCGGTTGTTGTTGCTGTACTGGTTGACTCGGGCAGTAGCCGTTGCATTGCCGAATACGAAGCTGTTGTCCAGGCTCGAGTCCGAGGATGCGTTGGCGATGGCAGCCGCGTTGTCTTGTTGGTTGCCGTTACCGGCCGCCACGTTGACACCCACGTTACCGCTGGCACCACTTGCCGAACTGCTCATCTCGGCATTGTTTTGGGTGCCTTCGTTGAGGATGCGGTTGTTGGTACTGCTTTGCCGGTCATTCGCCGTCGCCGTGGCAGAGACAAGGATTTTCGTAGGAGGAGGAGTATGGTTGTGGCCATTACCGTGGCCACGACGATCGCCCTGTTCAGCTTGTACAGCAACAGCCATGAGCGCAGCAATTGCGAAAACCAGAGGCTTGAGTGCCATCGAAGGTTTCATGGTGATTCTCCGTACTTATTTAGGTTAAGTGTTGTTTTTACCTGTTCGGATCAGTCCGCGATCCGTACGCTGAAGGTGTTGGCCATTCGGTTTCCCACCCCTGCGCTCTGGTTCAACTGAATCACCCCACGGCTACCGGTGAAAGCCTGATCACTGGTGGTGACCTGGCGATAGCCTGATGCAGGGACAGTTGGACCGGAGTTGTTGATCAGCGCCACGTTCTGTTGCATGAGGACGCTGTCGTCGAGACTTTGTGGTTGCGCACCGATGCTGATGCGCAGTGCATTGGCTTGTTGAGTACCGGCACCTGCGCTCTGGTTCACGCCCAGTGCACCGTTGCCGTTGCTGAAAGAGTTGCCCTGGATGCTGGCCCTGGCGTCGACTGCGGGGCTGTAGACCGTGTTGATCCGTTGACGGATCTGCGTGGTGGCATTGGCATCATGACCAATGGCGAAAGCCCGGGCATTGGCTTGTTGCTGCTGGTCGCCGGCGGCCTGGTTGACCCCGACGTTGCCCGAATAACTGGCACCCGAGTTGTCGATAGTGGCGGTGTCCACCACTGGTGACCCGGCGAAAGTCGATGTACTGCAGAGCATGGCGATCATCAGCAGCGTGCGATTCATCTCAACGGTCTCCCGTGATGATTTTCAGCGCGCCCATGCCTTGCTGGACGCTGGAATTGACCATGTTGGCGATGCCGTTGCCCGCGCCGGTGCCACGACCGCCGGCCTGGTTGGCCAGTTGGTTCTGCGTGCTGATGTTGCCGCCGAGATTGTTGTTGCCGATGTTGTTCATCATTTGGCTGATGCCTGCGCCGCTGGCGACGCCGGCAAAATCACCGTCACTTAATTCGTTGGTCTGGTGCAGGACATACTGGGAAGGGTTGGCGTTGGCCGTCGTGGGATTGGGGTCGGGTGCCACGGGCGCTCGGGTCGCCATGCGAGGCTGCACGTCACGTTTGATAATGATGATGCCGTTGTCTGCCTGGACAGGCAGGCTGACCAGCGATGTCAGTGCGCATCCAGCGAGCAGAACGCTGAAAATAGTCCCGGCAACTTTCTCCACGGTGGCAATTCCTTCTGTAGTTGGAACGCTGGCCCGAATAGCGATGCGAGGAGGAGAGCAGAAGCTGTGCCGTATTTTGTTTTTCTTTATAAAACAGAGGGTTGTATTTAGTTGTTCGAGAGGGCTGGAAAAATTTGTTACATCGATGAGACAAAGACGCGTCCAGGTCCCGTCAATACGCGCGGTATTGCGGACTAGAGCGGTTGGAGGCAGGTTGTATCAGTGATGCAACAAATTCGGGCTTAAGCGCCGAAACCTCTCTATTCCAAGGGTTGTGGCGCTGCCGAGTGTTTCAGGAATGGACATTTTTCTTGGGATGGGCTTGGCCGGTCAGGTCTTGAGCAAGTCCCTGACAGCGTCGAATGCAGCGTTTTTCCGCTGGCTCCAATCACCCTGCAACACCTGGAAGGGCTGCCGGTGCCGGTCCAGCCATTGGTGGCACGACCGGAAAAATGCCTGGCGCTCTGTCAATTGCGGCTGGCACCGTAACCCGTCGTCATGCCACTCCACGTTTTCCGGGCTCAGCAGCAAGTGCAGGTCATAGTGCCGCGCCAGCAAGGCTTGCTCGATCCATTCCGGGCAGTCGCCAAACAAGGTGCGACTCCACAGAATGTTGCTCAACAAGTGCGTATCGAGAATCAGCAGGGGCGGCCGTTGGCCCCGTGCTTCGTCCTCCCAGGCAAGCTGGCCATGTGCTATTGATGCAATGTCATCGTAGCAGGTTTCCCGGGTATTTCTTTCCATAAAGGTTCGAACGTACTCTTCGACCAATATGCCGCCAAAGTTGGCGTGAATCTCACCCGAAAGCCAACTCTTTCCGCTCGATTCCGGGCCAGTGAGCACTAATACCTTCATGGATTCAGCACCGGATCGCTACGCCAGGTGCGCCAGCCTTGAACGGCCAGGAGGGTAAAGAGGCCATATAGCGCAGCAGTCAGGACCATGCCCTTGTAGATGAACAGGCCCACGAAAACACAATCCAGCACGATCCACAGGGGCCAGCATTGCAGGCGCTTTTGCGCCATCCAGACCTGTGCCACCAGGCTGAAGGCGGTGAGGGCGGCGTCAAGCCATGGCTGGGCGGCGTCTGTCCAATGTGCCATGGCTGCGCCCAACAGCAGGCTGCCGATAGCGCCGAGCGCCAGGCCCCCGGCCAGGGCTTGTGTGCCCAGGCGGGTGACATCACGGCCTCGATGGTCCTGGCCCGCCCGTGTCCATTGCCACCAGCCATACAGCTGCAACCCGGCGTAGATCACTTGAAGCAGCATGTCCGAGTACAGCTTCACCTCGAAGAAGACCCAGCTGTAGACCAGCACCATGACCAGGCCGATGGGCCAGCACCACGGGTTCTGCCTGACCGTCAGCCACACGGCGATCACGCCGAGGGCGGCGGCGAACAGTTCAAGCCCGGACATGGAACAACCTCGGGGAGAAAGAGGAGGGGGCGGATTGTACCGGCAGGCGCCCCCGAGTAGAACCGGCCAGCGCGCAGTCTCGTCGCAGCGGCGCAGAGCGGGCCGCTGCGACGGGACTGTTTAGACGCGGAACTGTCTGAGCAGGGTGTTCAACTGTTCGCTCAAGTCCTTGAGGCGAACACTGGCCACGCTCGACTGTTCCGCCGCCAGCGCCGTGCTGTGGGACAAGCCTGCAGCCTGGGTGACGTTCTGGTTGATGTCCTCGACCACATGCGCCTGTTGCAGGGTGGCGCTGGCAATGGAGGTATTCAAGCCGTTGAGGTTGCGCAAAGCCTGGCCGATGGCGTTGAGGCTGGCGCCCGCCAGGCCTGCCTGTTCGATGGTCAACTGGGACGCGCGGCTGCTGTCGCCAATGACCTTGACCGCCGCCTCGGAATGGCTTTGCAGGCGCTCGATCATCGACTGGATCTCGGCGGTGGATTTTTGCGTGCGCTGCGCCAGCAGGCGCACTTCATCGGCCACTACGGCGAACCCGCGTCCCTGCTCACCGGCTCGCGCGGCCTCGATGGCGGCGTTGAGCGCCAGCAGGTTGGTTTGTTCGGCAATCGAACGGATCACTTCCAGCACGCTGCCGATCTGGGTGCTTTCGGTGGCCAGCGTACGGATGACCTCCACGGCCTGGTCGATGGTGGAGGACAGTTTGTCGATCTGTTCCAGGCTGCTGTCGATGTTCACCTGACCCTGCTGCGCCTGGGACTCGGCATCGCGCATTTCGCTCGCCGCATGCTCGGCGTTCTTGGCGACATCCTGCACGCCGTACGTCACTTCGTTGATGGCTGTGGCCACCAGCTCCATCTGCTGGGATTGTTGCTGGCTGCGCTGCTGCGCCTGGGCGGCATCGTTGCCCAGCTCGTTGGACGATTGGCCGAGCGCGCCAGCCGAGACCTGCAACTGGCTGATCACGCCACGCAGTTTGGCGGTGAATGCGTTGAAATGGTGGGCCAGTTGCGTGACTTCATCGTGGCCATGGGTATCGAGGCTACGAGTCAGATCGCTCTCGCCGCTGGCGATATTGGCCATTGCGTTCACGGTTTCCTGCAAGGGACGCACAATGCTGCGGGCGATCAGGATCACCAGCAATGCCATGATCAAGGCGATCACCAGGCCGACGCTGGAGGCTTTCCACACCTGGGCCTTGAACTCTGCCTGCAGGTCATCGATGTACACGCCCGAGCCGATCACCCAGCCCCAGGGTTCAAACAGTTTGACGTAAGAGGTTTTTTCCACGGCATCGCTGGCGCCGGGTTTTGGCCAGCGATAGTCGATCGCACCACCGCCCTTGGCCTTGGCCAGGGCTACCATTTCATTGAACACCGCGAACCCGTCCGGATCACGAATGGCCGAGAGGTTCTGGCCGTCAAGCTTCTGGTTGACCGGGTGCATGATCATCACCGGCGTCAGGTCGTTGATCCAGAAGTACTCATTCTCGTCATAACGCAGGCCGCGCACGGCGCTCAATGCCTGCTTCTGTGCCGCTTCGCGGGTCAGGGTGCCGGCGGTCTCCAGGCCGTGGTAATAGGTCAGAATGCCGCTGGCCGTCTGCACCACGTGTTGGGTTTTCTGTGCCTTGGCGTGATAGAGATCGTCGTGGATCTGCTTGAGCATCAACACACCCAACGTCAAGAGCATCATGACGGCTACGACCAAGATGAGCCACAAACGACGGCTGATCGACATACTGCGCAAGCTGTTCATAGCACTGTCACTCCGGTGTTATTGTTTTTTTATTCGGCAGAATCCCATCACACTTCGTCGAACGGGCATATCCGACCCAAGTCCAATAACGTGGCAGCGTTATTGGGGCTTGTCTGATAGGATTTCGGCCCTGAACGCAAAAACCTGAATTGAAGTTGATTTTTCACGGATTTTTTACGACTCCGTCGTGATTCTGTGCGCGCCGACCTTGCGTCGCGCTGATCATAATCAACGTTTTGCAATAAATACGATCGGGGCATGCCGTCGTGCATCGCTTCTTGGGGGATTGATGGATCTTTGGACCGCCTTGCAGGCATTGATACTTGGGGTTGTGGAAGGGCTGACGGAGTTTTTGCCGATTTCCAGTACCGGACACCAGATCATCGTGGCCGACCTGTTGAACTTCGGAGGCGAGCGGGCTATTGCCTTCAACATCATCATTCAGTTGGGTGCGATCCTGGCGGTGGTGTGGGAATTTCGCCGCAAGATTCTGGATGTGGTAACGGGACTGCCGACGCAACCCGGCGCCCAGCGCTTTACGCTGAACCTGCTGGTCGCTTTCATGCCGGCCGTGGTGCTGGGGGTGATCTTTTCCGACCTGATCCACCATTACCTGTTCAACCCGATCACCGTCGCGGCGGCATTGGTAGTGGGCGGGGTCATCATGTTGTGGGCGGAGAAGCGCGACCACGCCGTGCACGCTGAAACGGTCGACGAAATCACCTGGAAAGACGCCCTGAAGGTCGGCTTCGCCCAGTGTCTGGCGATGATTCCAGGAACCTCGCGATCCGGCGCCACCATCATCGGTGGGTTGCTGTTCGGCCTGTCGCGCAAGACCGCCACCGAGTTCTCCTTTTTCCTGGCCATGCCCACCATGGTGGCGGCGGCGGTGTATTCGGGGTTCAAGTACCGACATCTGTTCGAACCGGCGGACCTGCCGGTGTTCGCCCTGGGCTTCGTCACCGCGTTCATCTTCGCGATGATCGCCGTGCGTGGCCTGCTCAAGTTCATTGCCAGCCACAGTTACGCCGTGTTTGCCTGGTACCGCATCGCGTTTGGCCTGCTGATCCTGGCCACCTGGCAGTTTGGCTGGGTCGACTGGACGGCGGCCAAGTAATGAATGGCAGCCGCGCACGCCGTCCGCCCGAACGCCCGTCGGGTGGCCCGGTGCAAAATCTGCGGCTGAAACTGCTGGTGCTCGCGGTGGTGTGCGCGCTGCCGCTCATTGGCTCTGTCTCTTTCTGGGTGCAAGGCGTTTCGTTCATACCGCTGGCGGCCTATGGGCTCGTCAGCGTGCTTGCGTTTTTCCTTTACTGGCGCGACAAGCACAAGGCCCGCACTGAGGGCAGGCGCACCCCTGAAAACATACTGCATGCGGTGGGACTTGCCGGCGGCTGGCCTGGCGCCTTGCTCGCCCAGCAGGTATTGCGACACAAAACGCGCAAGGTTTCGTTTCAAATTCTGTTTTGGGTGATTGTGCTGCTTCACCAGGTGTTCTGGATCGATCAGTTGTTCTTGCAGACGCATTGGGTCGGCCCGTTCATGCGTTGATCGGGCTCAAGCATAGTCAGTGTTCGAGCCTCGCTTGCAAACATGTTGTTAACGGTTATTGCTGGCAAATAGGGTTACAACTGCGTGTTATGACACCGGTTTTCGCCGTGCTAGTTTTCGCCAACCTTAAATGTCTGGAGGTTGGCGATGAGACTTGAAACCGTGACTACCGAATGTGCCATGTATAAGTTGGCCCGATTTCTCGGCAGTTCTCCCGCCGAAAAAGTCGCGTATGTCAGGCGGCGATCAAAACTGCTCGATGGTACGAATTCAAGTCTTATCGCCGACGAAACCATCCTTGATAATCTGGTCGTCGTTGAAGATCGTATGCGGCAGTTTGTCCTGCACTTCGAACAAGTCCAATCTGCGATTACCCCCGGTCTTGTCCTCGAGAATTACGTGGTTTCGATGATCAACGAATTCGTCAATGTTGCGGTCGTTGCCGGTATCGAATCGATCCTGCAGGCATTGGAGCCTGTCGATACCGTAAGCCCTTTACCCGATTCAGAGTTGATCACCGCCATTGACACCTTGTTCGAGAGCCGCGACTACCTGCGCGAAAGGCTTGAACTCATGTATTCGTTGATCAAAAATCCGGAGCTCGTTTCCGAGGTCATTTATACGGACTTTAATACTTGCAATCGAGTGTTCGTGCCGCTGACTGATGGGGAGGGCAAGAACTCGGATGATCTATACGGTCTGGCTTTCCTGTGGTTCATGGGTGTCGATTTATGCATGCTTATTAATGAAGCCTGCATGATTGCCAATTCAGCCTATACACCTAAAGTTTCAGGTTTTTCCCACGAATTTTATTTGTATATCGTGCTGCATGAACTGTCTCATCTGTGGGTGGAGGCTGATGACCTTGCCTATCACTTTACCGCTGACCAAGAAGCCAAGGACTTCGATGTGTATTCAATGGCTAATCTCAAAGCCAGTGACATGAACAATGCCGACAACTATTGCACGTTGATTTTCATTGCACTGGCTAAACTGCACAAGCAGGGGTTTATTGACCTTCGGCGGTACTAAATCAACAACCCGACCTGAGTGCGCTTGGGCAGCTTGCTCACCACCAGTTGATGGGAGCGTTGCAGCAGCGCTTGCAACTCCCCGGCGCCGAGCGGGTAGGGCGTCTGCATGATGATCCATTGCGCTCGTGCCAGATAAGGCGCGGGATGAATGCCGGGGCGGTCGCAATGGCCGAGAAACAGGTCCTTGTCGACTTTGAAGGCCAGGGATTCGCCGCGCAGGTTTTGCAGGGCGAACATCTTGTTGCCGGCAACGGAGAACACCCGCACGCCGCCCCACTTGTAGTCCTCCCGTGCGCCCGGCAGGGCGAGGCAGAATCGTGCGGCGTCTTCTTCGTTCATACGTCCAGGCTTCATATCAAGCGGTCTCCACAGGCATCGAAGGACTCGATCAAATGGTCGAGCCAGGCCCGCACGGCGGGCATCACCCCACGTCGGTGCGGGTACACGGCTTGCAGCCAACCGCCAGGCAGCGACCAGTCGGGCAAGAGCTGCACCAGTGCGCCACTTTGCAGTTCTGTCTCGCAGTACATCATCGGTAGCATCGTGAAGCCCTGGCCAGCGAGCGTGCAGGCCTTGCGCACAATGAAATCGTCGATGCCCAGGCGCGCCTCCAGCGCGATTTCGTAACTTTTACCCTGTTGATCGAGCATGCGGATGTGCACCAGGCGGTCGGCCTCAAGCGCACCGAGTACAGGCAATCCCTTCAGGTCTTCAGGATGATCGATCTGGCGACCCTGGAGAAAGTCCGCGCTGGCCACCATCAGCATCTGCGCCTGCCGCAGGCGGCGGGTCACGAGCAACGGATCTTCATCGCCCGGCTCGCGAACCCGCAGGGCAACGTCGACCCCTTCGGTCACCAGATCCACACGGCGGTTGACCAGCATCACTTCCAGTTGCACCTGCGGGTACTTGTGGAGGAATTGGCTGATCACCGACGGCAGCATTTCATGGGCCAGGCCCACGGGGCTGGACACCCGCAGCCGACCGCGCGGTACGCTGGACATACTCGCCACGGCTTCATCGGCCATTTCGGCTTCCAGCAGCATCGCCTGGCAGTGACGCAGGTAGCGTTCGCCCACGGCCGTCAGCTTGAGTTGGCGGGTGGTGCGTTGCAGCAGACGCGCGCCCAGGCGCTCTTCCAATTCGGCAATCCTGCGCGAGAGCCGCGATTTTGGAATGCCCAGCAGTCGGCCCGCCGCGGCGAATCCCCCCGCTTCAACCACCTTGGCAAAATAGAAGAGGTCGTTGAGGTCTTGCATGTCTATCACTCGATTGTTCTATCAGTAGGACAAACTATCGCATTGTTGCCAGCTAATCATCCATTGGTTTCGCTTGTAGGATTCTCTCCATCAGATCGCCCTGTAGCGGTCCTCAATTGGAGATTCCACATGAAACTGCTGCATATCGATTCGAGCATCCTGGGTGACAACTCGGCTTCCCGTCAGCTGAGCGGTGAAGTGGTCAAGGCCTGGCAAACCGCCGAGCCGAGCGCCGTGGTGACTTACCGCGACCTGGCCAGCGACGCCATCAGCCACTTCTCGGCCAATACCCTGGTTGCCGCCGGCACCCCGGCCGAACTGCGTGACGCCGCGCAACAGCACGAAGCCGACCTGAGCGCGCAGACCCTGGCCGAATTCCTCGCTGCCGACGCGGTGGTGGTCGCCGCGCCGATGTACAACTTCACCATCCCGACTCAGTTGAAAGCCTGGATCGACCGCATCGCCGTTGCCGGCCAGACCTTTCGCTACACCGAAGCCGGCCCTGAAGGCCTGTGCGGTAACAAAAAAGTCGTGATCGTCTCGACCTCCGGCGGTTTGCACCTCGGCCAAGCCACCGGTGTGGCCCATGAAGAGTACTTGAAGGTCATGTTCGGTTTCCTTGGCATCACCGACATCGAATTCGTTCGTGCCCATGGCCTGGCCTACGGTGACGAAGTGCGCACCAAGGCCATGAGCGACGCTCACGCACAGATCAGCGAGCAATTGTTCGCCGCTGCGTAAGGCTTGCGTAAAGCTGTCATTCTGCTCGGGCAACACCTCAAGAAACTCTGTATTCTGATTGCGCAAGTATCAGGTACGGAGTTTTTTGTTTCTGGATACTTCGCGCTGGCCCGGGTTATGCAATACCCGAACGCGTGTGGCCAAATTCAGAAAAGGTGGGGCATCCCATGGTGCGTCTTTGTGCAATGTTACTGATTTGCCTGCTCAGCAGCCTGAACTCAGTGCACGCCGCGCCTGCGCCGCACCCTCACTGGAGCGTCGGCTTTCATGAGATGAGCTTTCTCGACCCGCTGGACTTGCAGCCGATGCGGGCCATCGCATTTTATCCGTCCAGTGATCGCGAGCACGTTAGCAAGCTTGAGGGCTACACGGTGGAGGCAGGCGAAGACACTCGCGTGGCCATCGGCCGTTTTCCCATGCTGATGCTCTCCCACGGCAACACCGGCACGCCGCTGGCCCTGCATGACCTGGCGACATCGCTGGCCCGCAAGGGCTTTGTGGTAGTGGCGGTGATTCATCCCGGCGACAACTCCAAGGACCACAGTCGGCTCGGCACCATGAGCAACCTCTATGGTCGCCCGATCCAGATTTCCGAAGCCATTACCGCCACCCTGGGTGATCGCATGCTCGCGCCGTTCGTCAACGCCGAACAGGTCGGTGTGATCGGTTACTCGGCAGGCGGCGAGACGGCGTTGATCCTGTCCGGGGCCACTCCGGACCTGGATCGCCTGCGCCGCTACTGCCAGGAGCGCCCGGACGATCACGATGCCTGCAATACCCAGGGCGAGTTGATCGTTGATCGGGATGACCTGCAACCGGTTGCTGATCCCCGGGTTCACGCATTGCTGTTGATGGCGCCGCTCAGCCTCAAGTTCGGCCGACACACCCTGGCCGACGTGCATGTGCCTGTGCTGCTGTACAGCGGTGACGGCGACAAACTGGTGGCGTTCGACAAAAATGCTGCGGCGCTGGCGCGTAAGCTGCCGACTGCGCCGGACTTCAAGTTGCTGGCCGGGGCAGGGCACTTCGTGTTCATGGCGCCGTGCAACGAAGAGCAAATCAAAGCCATGCCGGCGCTGTGCACCGATGCCGATGGCGTTGACCGCGAGGACATTCACCGCAACATGATCTCGGAGGCGGGGCGGTTTTTCTCCCGTACCCTGGGCAGGCCGACCCGCGCCGGCATGCAGACTGCCGATCAGTAAGCCTTACGCGGCGCGGCGCTTGAGCAGCAGGGTCAAGGCCAGGCCGGTGATGGACAACATCGCCGCACTGAAGAAAATCCACGAGTAGCCCAGGTTCAATGCCACCGCGCCCATCAGCGGTCCCGCAATTGCCAGCGCGAGGTCGAAGAACACCGCATAAGCACTCAGGCCGGCGCCCCGACTGGAGTTCGGCACCTGTTTGATCGCCTCCACACCCAGCGCCGGGTACACCAGCGATAAGCCAAACCCGGCCAGGGCTGCGCCGAGCAGGGCAAAACCCGTGGAAGGCGCCAGCCACAGCAGCACCAGGCCCACGGTTTCAATGGTCATGCAGGCAATGGCCGAGGTGAAACCACCAAAACGGCTGATGCTGGAAATGAACAGCAGGCGCGCCAGGATGAAGCAGATGCCGAACACGGTCAGGCAGTACGCGGCACCGGTCCAGCCACGGCTGACGTAATACAAGGTAATGAAGGTGGTCAGGGTGCCGTAGCCGATCGACGCCAGGCTCAGGCTCGCACCGAATGGCGCAATACGCCCGAACACCGCCCAGAAAGGCAGGCGTTCGCCGCGCACCACCGGCACCGAGGGTTTGTTGCGGATCAGCAGCAGCGCGAGCACGGCCAAGAGCGTCAGCGCGATGCCGAGGCTGGCGAATCCATATTGCGCCACCATCACCACACCCAGCGGCGCGCCGATGGCGATGGCACCATAGGACGCGATGCCGTTCCACGAGATCGAACGTGCCGTGTGTTCGGCGCCGACCTGGCCCATGCACCAACTGATGGTGCCGACCCCAATCAGGCCTTGGGCGATCCCCAGCAGCAGGCGGCCGGCGATCAGGATCAGCAGGCTGGTCAGGGGAAAACTCTGCAACAGCGTCGACAACAATGTCAGGACACCACTCAATACAATCCCGCTCAAGCCGTAAATAATCGCGCGCTTGGTCCCCACTGTGTCCGACATGCGCCCGGCCATGGGGCGGCTGAGCAAGGTTGCGAGGTATTGTGAACCGATGGTCAGCCCGGCAACCACCGCGCTGAAGCCCAGTTGCTCATGGACATAACCGGGCAACACCGCAATCGGCAGGCCGATGCAAAGGAAGGCGATAAAGGTATAGAAAACGATAGAGACGATCTGCAGGGTGATCGCCATGGAGCTTTGCGGTGGCAGTTGCTGCGCAGACATGAGGGCTCTTTCGCGGGCGGCGGTGGGAGAACTGCATCATGGCGCGGGCGGGAAATAAATGAAAGCAGGCTAACTATATTTCCTGCAATTGATTCCCCTGTGGGAGCGGGCTTGCCCGCGATAGCGGTGGATCTGCCAAATAAATTTCGCCTGACCCACTGCCTTCGCGAGCAAGCCCGCTCCCACAGGGAAAAGCATCCCCCAGGGAGATGCAAAAAGCCCCGTCACATGGACAGGGCTTTCAACTTGCAGCTCGTAGCTTGCAGCTAATCGCTGCTTTTAGAACACCACACCCTGACTACGCAGGTAATCATCATAGGTGCCGCTGAAGTCGGTCACGCCATTCGGGCTCAGCTCGATGATGCGCGTGGCCAGGGACGATACGAACTCACGGTCATGGCTGACGAAGATCAGCGTGCCCGGGTAGTTTTCCAGCGCGAGGTTCAGCGCCTCGATGGATTCCATGTCCAAGTGGTTGGTCGGTTCGTCCATGACCAGCACGTTCGGCTTTTGCAGGATCAGCTTGCCGAACAGCATGCGGCCTTGCTCACCACCGGAAATGACTTTGACCGACTTGAGAATCTCGTCGTTGGAAAACAGCATGCGGCCCAAAGTGCCGCGAATGACCTGCTCGCCCTGGGTCCACTGACCCATCCAGTCGAACAGGCTCATGTCCTCTTCAAAATCGTGGGCGTGGTCCTGGGCGTAGTAACCAAGTTCCGCGCTTTCGGTCCACTTCACGGAACCGGCGTCTGGCGTCAACTCACCCATCAGGGTGCGCAGCAGGGTGGTCTTGCCGATACCGTTCGGGCCGATGATCGCTACGCGCTCGCCTGCTTCAACGGTGAAGCTGAAGTTCTTGAACAGTTCCTTGCCGTCGAAGCCTTTAGCCATGTGCTCGACGATGACCGCCTGGCGGTGCAGTTTCTTGGTTTGTTCAAAGCGGATGAACGGGCTGACGCGGCTGGAAGGCTTGACCTCGGCCAACTGGATCTTGTCGATCTGCTTGGCGCGAGAAGTGGCCTGTTTGGCTTTCGAGGCGTTGGCCGAGAAGCGACTGACGAACGATTGCAGCTCGGAAATCTGCGCTTTCTTCTTGGCGTTGTCCGACAGCAATTGCTCGCGGGACTGGGTCGCCACGGTCATGTACTCGTCGTAGTTGCCCGGGAACAGACGCAGCTCGCCGTAATCCAGGTCGGCCATGTGCGTGCAGACGCTGTTCAGGAAGTGACGGTCGTGAGAGATGATGATCATCAGGCTCGAGCGCTGGGTCAGCACGTTTTCCAGCCAGCGGATGGTGTTGATGTCCAGGTGGTTGGTCGGTTCGTCGAGCAACAGCACTTCCGGATCGGAAAACAGTGCCTGAGCCAGCAACACGCGCAGTTTCCAGCCCGGCGAGACTTCGCTCATCGGACCGAAGTGCTGTTCGATGCCAATGCCCAGGCCCAGCAACAGCTCGCCCGCACGGGATTCGGCGGTGTAGCCGTCCATTTCAGCGAACTCGGTCTCCAGCTCGGCCACGGCCATGCCGTCTTCTTCGCTCATTTCCGGCAGCGAGTAGATGCGGTCGCGCTCGGCCTTGACCTTCCACAGCTCTTCGTGACCCATGATCACGGTGTCGATCACGCTGAATTGCTCGTAGGCGAATTGATCCTGGCGCAATTTACCCAAGCGCACATTCGGCTCGAGCATGACCTGGCCTGCGGACGGGTCGAGGTCACCGCCGAGGATTTTCATGAAGGTCGACTTGCCGCAGCCATTCGCACCGATCAGGCCATAGCGGTTGCCCGCGCCGAACTTGACCGAAACGTTTTCGAAAAGCGGCTTGGCGCCGAACTGCATGGTGATATTAGCTGTAGAAATCAAGGTTTTTCCTGCGAAGCATTCAGTGGCCAGGGGTGCGGCGATACCGCGCTTGGCCCGAGTCGAAGTGCGCTGAAGCCGGGGTCAATTCCCGTCATCAACCAAAGAGGGCGCGAAGTTTGGCGGCGATTGTACTGGTCTGGCGCTCTGAACGATAGGGCGTTCGGGCCAAGAGTCGGGCTGGCAGTACTAATAGCGAGAATTTCGCATTTGTAGGTTAACTATTGGTTACAAATAGTGGCTAAAATGCGGCATCGACTGGCGCCCTCAGGCGCAGAGGCAGTCTGTTCACTTTTGATGTGTGACGATTCCGTGAAACTTATCATTGCCGCTGTTTATGTTGTCTCGATTGCCTACGTCCACCTGCGTGGGCGCGTGCGCCACAAGCTCGGACGCCAATTGAGTGATCACTCGTCTTTCCTGGCGCCGATCAATTGCTTCCTTTATCTGTTCTCGAAAAAACCCAACAAACCCTTCCTCGATCCAGCCGAGTTCCCGGACCTGAGCCCGTTGCAGGCCCACTGGGAGGAAATTCGCGCTGAAGGTCAAAACCTGTTGCGCGCGGGCGAGATCAAGCGGTCCAACCAGTACGACGACGTGGGCTTCAACTCGTTCTTCAAGACCGGCTGGAAACGCTTCTACCTCAAGTGGTACGGCGATAGTCACCCGTCGGCGATGAAACTCTGCCCGCGCACCACTGAACTGGTTCAGGGAATCGGCTCGATCAAGGCGGCGATGTTCGCCGAGTTGCCGCCGGGCTCCAAGCTGGTGCGCCACCGCGACCCGTACGCCGGTTCCTACCGTTATCACCTGGGCCTGGAGACACCGAACGATGCCGGCTGCTACATCAACGTCGATGGCGAGAGCTATCACTGGCGTGATGGCGAAGCGGTGATGTTCGACGAGACCTACATTCACTACGCAGAAAACACCACTGACCAGAACCGTATCATCCTGTTCTGCGACATCGAGCGACCAATGAAATACCGCTGGGCGACAGCGTTCAATGCCTGGTTCAGTCGAAATGTGATGTCGGCGGCGGGTGCGCCCAATGATGTGGGTGATCGCACCGGTGCGCTCAATCGGTTATTTGCGCGGATCTACAAGGTGCGGCTGCGGGGCAAGGCGCTCAAGAAGCGTAATCGCAAGCTGTATTACCTGGAGAAGTGGGCGATTTTTGCGGGGTTGTTGGCGGTGTTTGTTCTGATCTGAGTGTTGCTGAGTATCTGATGGCCCTATCGCGGCAAGCCCGCTCCTACAGGAGCGGGCTTGCCGCGAAGAGGTCCTGAAACTCACCGCTTACTGGCCTTCTTGGCTGCCGGCTTCGCTTTCGCCGCCGGTTTGGCCGCCTTGCCCCCCAAACTACGCTTGAGCAACTCGGTCAAGTCGATCACATCCGCCGTCTTGCGCTCTTCCTCGCCTGTCGCAGTCTCGACATCCTCGATCTTGCCTTCGTGGGCCTTTTTCTCCACCAGCGCCATGATCTTGTCCTGGAAACTGTCGCGGTAATCTTCGGGGCTCCAGTCACCGCTCATGTCCTGTACCAAACGCTTGGCCATGTCCAACTCACCCTTGGCCAGCGTGGGCTTGGTCACGTCACTGCCCAATTCGAGCGTATCGAGGCTGCGCACCTCTTCGGGCCAGCGCAGCATCACCAGCACCATGGCCGACTCGATGGGCATCAGCGCCGCCAGGTGCTGGCGGGTATGCAGTACCACGTGGGCGAGGGCGACTTTTTTGGTTTTGCTCAGGGTTTCGCGTAGCAGGGCGTAGACTTTGCCGCCGCGTTTGTCAGGGGCGAGGTAGTAGGGCGTATCGATGTTCTGCAATGGAATCTGGTCGCTGTCGACGAAAGAAAAGATGTCGATGGTCTGCGTCGACATCGGGTGTGCCGATTTGATTTCTTCCTCGCTGAGCACCACGTAGCGACCCTTTTCGTATTGCACACCCTTGACGATGTGCTCCTTGGTCACTTCCTTGCCGGTCGTCTTGTTGACGCGCTTGTAGCCCACCGGGTCCATGCTGCGGCTGTCGAGCCAGTCGAAATCCACGCCCTGGGAAGACGTCGCCGAGACCAGCGCCACCGGGATGTGGACCAGTCCGAAACTGATTGCGCCTTTCCAGATTGCCCGTGCCATGGTCGTCTCCTCGCGTCTGATGATCAGGTGACCCGCACCGCTGCGCAAAAGTTTCAGTGACGTGCAGGCCGGTGCGGCCGGGGTCTCAACTTCGTGTTACATCTTGTTCGGGAGGTTTTGGTTAACAAATGCGAACCCTGGGCGTAGCGTGCTATCGAAGGCTTTATCACGTAGAGAGGCAGCTCATGAACCGGATAGTGCTTGGCCTGTTCGCGATGGCATTGAGTGGTGCGCTGAGCAACGTTGCCCAGGCCCAAAGCCCCACGGGTGCCACCAGCAATCCTTACAACAGCCCGATTCGCCGGGCCAACCCCAACAGCATGCAAGGCACGCAACCGAGCGCGCCGACGATTCGTGGGCCCAACACCGTGCCGGTGCCGCGACCACCGACGCTGGACAATGGCGGCATCGGCAACCGCTACCCCCAGGATCGCACCGCGCCCGCCAGCCCGCCCAAGTTCATACCCAACCCGCCGTCTCGCGATGCGAACACCCGTTAACCACAAAAGGAATCGTGCATGTTGCGTAAAACCTTCCTGGCAACCTTCTGTGCCAGCGCCTTGCTCGGCGCGGCTTTACCCGCGCTTGCAGCGACGTCTCAGGAACTGAAAAGCGAGCAGGGCACCCTTGAGGTCACGCCGATCGCCAAGGGCCTGGATCACCCCTGGGCCCTGGCGTTCCTGCCGGACCAGAACGGCATGCTGGTGACGGAGAAGCCCGGCAACCTGCGAGTGGTGAGCGCCGATGGCAAGCTCTCGGCGCCCATCAGCGGCGTGCCGGACGTCTGGTCCCGCAGCCAGGGCGGTTTGCTCGATGTGGTGCTCTCGCCCGACTTCAAGCAGGACCGCACGGTGTACCTGTCCTACGCCGAAGGCGGGGGTGAGGGCGGCACGGCCGGGACCGCCGTCGGGCGCGGGCAGTTGTCGGAAGATTTGAAGACGTTGAACAACTTCAAGGTGATCTTTCGCCAGGAGCCCAAGCTGTCCACCGGTAACCACTTCGGCTCGCGCCTGGTCTTCGACCGCGACGGCTATCTGTTCATCGCCCTGGGTGAAAACAACGACCGGCCTACCGCCCAGGACCTCGACAAGCTGCAGGGCAAGATCGTGCGCATCTATCCGGACGGCAGGGTGCCGGACGACAACCCCTTTGTCGGGCAGTCCGGTGTGCGCCCGGAAATCTGGTCCTATGGCCAGCGCAACCCGCAAGGCATGGCGCTCAACCCCTGGACGGGCGTGCTCTGGGAAAACGAACACGGCCCCAAGGGCGGTGATGAGCTCAATATCATCGAGCGCGGCAAGAACTACGGTTGGCCGCTGGCGACCCATGGCATCAACTATTCCGGGCTGGCGATCCCCGAAGCCAAGGGCAAGAAGGCCGAAGGCACCCTCGCGCCACACCACGTCTGGGAGAAATCCCCGGGCCTGAGCGGCATGGCCTTCTACGACGCCGACCGTTTCAAGCCCTGGCAGCACAACGTGTTCATCGGCGCACTGGCGACCCAGGAGCTGATTCGGTTGCAGTTCGACGGCGATCGGGTGGTGCACGAAGAGCGCTTGATGGGCGAGCTGAACCAGCGCATTCGCGACGTGCGCCAGGGGCCGGATGGTTACCTGTATGTACTGACGGATGACAGCGACGGGGTGTTGTACCGTGTGGGCCTGAAATGATAGGCCCCCTGTAGGAGCGAGCTTGCTCGCGATGGCGGTATGTCAGGCATCCGCTATCGCGAGCAAGCTCGCTCCTACAGGGGTGGGTTGACACCAACGGATGTATCGAGCTAGTTTCACCCCATGACTTCCACCGTACTGCGCTGCCAGCCAAGCATTATTACCGCCATTCCTCATTTGGCGGGCTAGCTCACGACTGCAGCACCCAACCCGCCCTAGAGGCGGGTTTTCATTTTCTGTCTCCGGGGTTTTGAACATGTCAGGAGACGACCATGCACACCACGCGCGCCCAGCAAACCCTGCTTGAGCACTATGTAAAAAAGATCCTCGCCGCGCCGGTGTACGAGTTGGCGATGCGTACGCCGTTGCAGGACGCACCGGCGTTGTCCGAGGCGCTGGGCAATCGGATTCTGCTCAAGCGCGAAGACTTGCAACCGACGTTTTCCTTCAAGATCCGTGGTGCCTACAACAAGCTGGTGCAACTGAGCGATGAGCAAAAGGCACGAGGTGTGATCACCGCATCGGCCGGCAATCATGCCCAGGGTGTGGCGCTGGCGGCGCGGGAGTTGGGGATCGATGCAACCATCGTCATGCCGTGTGCCACCCCGGAACTGAAGGTGCTCGGCGTACGCAGTCGCGGGGCCGAGGCGGTGTTGCACGGGGAGAGTTTTCCGTTTTCCCTGGCCCACGCGCTGGAGTTGGCGGAGCGCACGGGACGAACCTTCGTCTCGCCGTTCGATGACCCGGACGTGATTGCCGGCCAGGGAACCGTGGCCATGGAGATCCTGCGCCAGCACCAGGGGGACCTGGACGCGATCTTCGTTCCGGTGGGCGGTGGCGGCTTGATCGCGGGTATCGCGGCGTACGTCAAATACTTGAGGCCGCAGGTGCGCATCATCGGCGTGGAATCGGAGCATTCGGCGTGCCTGCAAGCCGCGATGGAGGCGGGTGAGCGGACGGTGTTGCCCAATGTCGGCACTTTCGCCGACGGGGTGGCCGTGGCACAGATCGGTGCCTATGGCTTTGAGGTTTGCCAGTTCTGCGTCGATGAAGTGTTGACCGTCAGCAACGACGAACTGTGCGCGGCCATCAAGAACATCTACGACGACACCCGCTCGATCACCGAGCCCTCCGGCGCGCTGGCCGTGGCCGGGATCAAGAAATACGTGGCCCGCCGTGGTGTCAAGGGAGAGACCCTGATCGCCATCGACTCAGGCGCCAACATCAACTTCGACAGCTTGCGACATGTG
Organism: Pseudomonas sp. S2_C03; assembly: GCF_054668405.1. Taxonomy (NCBI): domain Bacteria; kingdom Pseudomonadati; phylum Pseudomonadota; class Gammaproteobacteria; order Pseudomonadales; family Pseudomonadaceae; genus Pseudomonas; species Pseudomonas sp. S2_C03. The sequence continues at coordinate 1,631,787 of NZ_CP162766.1, forward strand.
GCGGAGCGCGCGGCGATGGAGGTCTGACTTCCTCTCCTATCCGAGCACCTGTGGGAACGAGCCTGCTCGCTCCCACATGACGCTCTCCAGGGTTGCAATTTGCACGCGTGAAATCCGGCATTCCGGCAAATTGCATGATGGCCTTTAAGTTCAGGCCTTCTAACCCATTGATTTGTTGCTGAGCCATACAGGGGAGGCCAGGGCATGTTTCATGCAATAGCTGTATGGAAAAACCGGCCAGACTTTATAGAGCCGGTCTTAACCCTATCTGGCTTTTGCACACTCAGGAGAGAGTCGCCATGTTTCTGTCTGCCTTGGAACTTCGCAACATCATTGAAAGCAGCTTTCTTCCCAAACGCTGCCAATGCACGCTGTCCCCCAACATGCTGATGTCGGTAAAAGTTTTTGCCGACGGGCAAACCGATCAGGTGGACCTGTATGTGAGCGGCATTGACGCCTCTTCTCTCAACAGTTGCCGGGAAATCAATAACCTGATTGCCGGCCTGCGTTCAGGCATCTTGCAGCCAATGGATACCCAGCCGCCGCTGTCGAAATACCAATCTGTGTAACCTGCGTTCAATCCTTCCCGGGTCTGGCCATGCGACCAGACCCGTCGTCGTTTTCTCGCCGATCAGTTGCCTTGTTCCGTACACGCTTGCGAGAGCTTGCGGTACGTGATCTCTGCGGGTTTGCCCGCCGCATCGATGTACTTCATGTCCGCCGTGACGACCTTGCATTCCAGAGTGTCCGGCTCGCTGAGCGACACCACTTTCGCCACATGCAGCGGCATGCCGTATTCGTAGGGCACCGCTTGCGCAGTCGTGCTGTCGTTCGCCTGGGCCAGGCCGGTGAACGCCGAGCAGGCGAGGGTGAGGGTAACCAGCAGGGTGGGGGTGTTCATGAGGGATCTCCCGTGCAGTCGCAAGTCAACTCGACAAGGGCGTCGAGGCTGCCGCACTGGGCGTCAGAGGAACCTGAGGGCGTGCGGTCCAGTGAAGTGTTGGACCGCAGCGTTAAGCGATGGTTAAACCGGCTGAATGCCGCCTGTCGTGTGGGAGGGTTTTGTCAGGCTTTTCGCTGCGCCAGGATTCCTGGAAAACCGAAGCCGGGTCCTACAAAGGTGGATGCCTTGTCTGCTTCCGCAGGCTGGGCAGGGACGGCTACTGTTTGGACTCGCTGCAAAATCAGCGAACAGGTTTGGTCACCTGAATTTTCACACTTGTGTGGCATCATTCGGCCGCAGACAGTTTGTTTACCTGTCTGCGTCGTAATGGCGGCTGTGCGCGGGGCGCCTTCGGGCGAACCGTTTTGTGTGGATGTCGGTTGACCAAGCCTGCGCACAGTCCGCCTCCTATCGTTTGGTCACGGTGCTGGAGGTCCATGAAATGACATTTTCGAGTACATCCGCATGCCGACGATCAATGCTTTAAGCGACCGCTACCGCGCCATCAAAAGCGCCGTCACCGAAACCTCACCCCTGGTGATCGACACCCAGGCCGACCCACAAGACATCCTAGAAGCCGCCCTGCAACGTATCCGTGCGTCCAGCGACCTGCTGGAAACCCTGCACATCCACTCGTTCAGAAACGGTGACGGCCAGGACATTCCGCACCTCACCCATGCCCTGTACCTGCTGACCCAGGATGGCTGCGACCTGTTGCGGGTTGCGCAACAGCGCTTGTTGCGCTGGAAGCCTGCCGCCTGAACTTCACCCGAGTTCCACGGCGCAGGAAGCTCCGAGCGCCGTGGTCCGACTAAAGTCGCCTACACCCCGTAACAGCCAACTGCCATCATTGCACCTCACCCCGCGTGTCTTTTTCTCCTGGTCAGTTCCTGTCCGGGATGAAGCTATTTATTGGCCTGCGCCTTGCGCAAACGCTGCACAGTTGGAGCTTTTTCATGCGTCCCCCTTTTCAAATGATTACCGCGCGCCAGGCATTTGGCTTCGGCGTCCTGGCCCTGTGCGCGAGTTTTACCGGCCAGGTGCGCGCCAGCGGTTTCATCGACGACACCACGGCGAAAATCGAATCACGCACGGTGTATTTCAATCGTGATTTTCGGGATGGGCACACGTCCACGGAGCAGGGGGCGTCCAAGCGCGAAGAGTCGGCACAGGGTTTCATTTTCAACCTGCAATCGGGTTACACCGAAGGCTCGGTGGGCGTTGGTATCGATGCGCTGGGCATGCTGGGCATCAAGCTCGATTCCAGCGCTGACAGCAGCAACAGTGGCTTGCTGCCGTCCACCGGGCACAACCCACGTGGGTCCGAGGACCAGTACGCCAAGCTCGGTCTGACCGCCAAGGTGCGGGTGTCCCAGAGCGTGTTGAAGTACGGCGCGCTGTTGCCGGATGTGCCGCTGCTCAAGTACAACGACGGCCGCCTGCTGCCGACGATGTTCAACGGTGCGCAACTGACCTCCAGGGAGATCAAGGACCTGACGTTCATGGCGGCGCGCCTGGACAAGTACACCGCCCGGGATTCCACCGATGCCCAGGACATCCGCGTGCACTGCAAGAACAAGCGCTACGCGTGCAACGTTACTGCCGATCATTTCGATATGTATGGTTTTGACTACAAGATCAATGACCAACTGACGGCCCAGTATCACTACGCGGAACTGGAAGACATCTACCGCCAGCATTTTGTGGGTGTGGTGGCCAGTCAGCCGTTGGGTGAGGGCGTGCTCAAGGCTGATGTGCGCCTGCTCAAGAGTGCCGACAGCGGCGCCGAGCGCGCGGGTTCCATCGACAACCGAGCCTTGAGCGGCATGCTGGCCTACGCCATCAGTGGGCACACCTTCAGCGCCGGTTGGCAGCGCATGAACGGCGACAATTCGATGCCGTACCTGGATGGCACCAACCCGTACCTGGTCAACTATGTGCAGGTCAACGACTTCGCTGCCGCCCAGGAGCGTTCGTGGCAGCTGCGTTATGACTATGACTTCAAGGCCATTGGCCTCAATGGTTTGAGCTTCCTGACCCGATATGTAAACGGTGATCACATCAAGGTGCTGGGCAGCGACCAGGAAGGCAAGGAATGGGAACGCGACAGCGAGCTGAAATACGTGGTGCAGAGTGGCACATTCAAGGATGTGAGCCTGCGATTGCGTAATGCCACCTATCGCACTAGCTACGAGAAGTTTGCCCGGGATGTGGATGAGACCCGGTTGATCATCAGCTACAACTTTTCGGTTTTGTAGGACCGAAAGGCCGCCGCACCCTGTAGGAGCGAGCATGCTCGCGATGGTCGTTAACGATGACGTGGGCTGTCTGAATGCCCGCGGTGTCTGGGCCACCATCGCGAGCATGCTCGCTCCTACAGTAGTCGTTGTTGGAATGCAGATGTGTGCATGGCACCAAAACCCTGTAGGAGCGAGCATGCTCGCGATGGTCGTTAACGATGACGTGGGCTGTCTGAATGCCCGCGGTGTCTGGGCCACCATCGCGAGCATGCTCGCTCCTACAGTAGTCGTTGTTGGAATGCAGATGGGTGCATGGCACCAAAACCCTGTAGGAGCGAGCATGCTCGCGATGGTCGTTAACGATGACGTGGGCTGTCTGAATGCCCGCGGTGTCTGGGCCACCATCGCGAGCATGCTCGCTCCTACAGTAGTCGTTGTTGGAATGCAGATGGGTGCATGGCACCAAAACCCTGTAGGAGCGAGCATGCTCGCGATGGTCGTTAACGATGACGTGGGCTGTCTGAATGCCCGCGGTGTCTGGGCCACCATCGCGAGCATGCTCGCTCTTACAGTAGTCGTTGTTGGAATGCAGATATGTGCATGGCACCAAAACCCTGTGGGAGCGAGCTTGCTCGCGATGAGGCCGGCACATCCAACATTTTTAGTGCCTGACACGCCGCCATCGCGGGCAAGCCCGCTCCTACAGTAGTCTTTGTTGGAATGCAGATGTGTGCATGGCACCAAAACCCTGTAGGAGCGAGCATGCTCGCGATGGTCGTTAACGATGACGTGGGCTGTCTGAATGCCCGCGGTGTCTGGGCCACCATCGCGAGCATGCTCGCTCCTACAGTAGTCGTTGTTGGAATGCAGATGTGTGCATGGCACCAAAACCCTGTAGGAGCGAGCATGCTCGCGATGGTCGTTAACGATGACGTGGGCTGTCTGAATGCCCGCGGTGTCTGGGCCACCATCGCGAGCATGCTCGCTCCTACAGTAGTCGTTGTTGGAATGCAGATATGTGCATGGCACCAAAAACCTGTAGGAGCGAGCATGCTCGCGATGAGGTCGGCACATCCAACATTTTTGGTGCCTGACACGCCACCATCGCGAGCATGCTCGCTCCTACAGTAGTCGTTGTTGGAATGCAGATGTGTGCATGGCACCAAACCCTGTGGGGCGGTGGCGGGGCACGGATGTGTGCATGACACTAGAGCCTGTAGGAACGATCATTGCCCCAACTGCCGCCGAAACGGCAAGTCCGGCCCGGTCTTGCTGCAGGTCAGCGCTGCGGCCTGCACGGCAAACTTGAGCATCGCGTCGATCTGCTCACGCGCCAGTTGCTGTACACCTTGCACCGAATCCAAACGCTGTTCGGTCAGCCATGTGATCAATGCCGCCTGGAAGGTGTCGCCTGCGCCCACGGTGTCAGCGATTTTCACGGGGGTGGCCGGCACGGACCATGCGCCGTGCTGGCGACTGAACACTGTCGCCCCCTCACCGCCGCGTGTCAGGAACACCACCTGGCAACGATGCTGCAACCAGCCCTCGATCACCTGTGTCGGGTCCTGTTCGGGGTAAAGCAGGTGCAAATCCTCATCGCTGACTTTGATCAAATCCGCCAGTTGCACCAGCGTCGCCACCCGTGAGCGCCACAGTTCGATATCCGGCTGCGGATTGAGCCGCACGTTCGGGTCGAGGCTGATCAGGCGTTTGCCGCGTTCGCGTTGCACCAGCGCCAACAGGGTGTCGGCAATCGGCTGTACGACCAACGAGTAAGAGCCGACGTGCAAGCCGCGCACTTCAGGGCCGAGGTCCGGCAGGTGTTCGACCTGCAACTGCCGGTCCGCACAGCCTTCGCCACGGAAGCTGTATTGTGGCGAGCCATTGGCGCCGACGGCCACCATGGCCAGGGTGGTCGGCGCGGCGAACTCCAGCAGGTAATCGGTGCGCACGCCTTCGGTCTGTAACACCTTGAACAGCCGTCGGCCGAGATAGTCCGTGGACAGCCCGGCGAACAATGCCGAGTCCACGCCCAGCCGGCGCAAGCCAACCGCGACGTTGAAGGGCGAACCGCCAGCAATGGCCTTGAAATTTACGTTGGACGCCAGGCCACTGGCGTCCTCTTCACTGAAGAAATCAAACAGCGCTTCGCCACACACCAGATACATGGTTGTTCACTCTTCAAAGGGTTGCGACATGCTGTCGATAGCGTTCATAGGCCTGCTGGCTGGCCGCGACGTTGGCGGCAATCGGCAAGGTTTCGCTGGCCGGGTCGAGTGTCACGCAACGCTCGCACAGTTGCGCCAGGCTGTCTTCCCGACCGTTTGCCCGCGACGTGCACCACGCGGCCTGGATGGCCGCGCCCAGGGCAGCAGCTTCGCCGTGGACGGTGCCGATCACGGGTGTGTTCATGATGTCGGCGACGATCTGCCGCCACACCGGGCTTTTCGAGCCGCCGCCAATCAAGCGGATGCTGTGGCTTTGCAAGCCATTGTCACGCAAAAGGTCCAACCCGTAACGCAAACCGAAGGTGGTGCCTTCGACCACCGCGCGGCACAGGTTGGCCCGGGTCAGGTTGGTCATGGACAAGCCTTGAAGGCTGCCGGTGGCGTGGGGCAGGGCGGGCACGCGTTCGCCGTTGAGGAACGGCAGCATGCTCACGCCCTCGGCGCCGATGGGCGCTTGCGCCACCAGGGCGTTGAACTGGGCGATGTCGAGGTCGAGCAGTTCGCGAATCGTCCCAGTGGCGTTGGTCAGGTTCATGGTGCAGATCAACGGCAGCCAGCCGCCGCTGGACGAGCAGAACGTCGCCACGGCGGCGTCCGGGCTGACCTGCGGCTGATCCGCGTAGGCGTAAACGGTGCCGGACGAACCCAGGCTCATGGTGATGATGCCCGGTTGGATGTTACCCGTGCCGATGGCGCCCATCATATTGTCGCCGCCACCGCTGGACACCACTGCCCACGGGTTGAGGCCGAGCTGTTCGGCGATCTCCGGCAGCAGCGGGCCGACCGGTTGGTGGGCTTCGATCAGCTCGGGCAGCGCCGCCTCCAGGCGTCCGTCCGGGTCGATGTCGCGCAACAGCTCAACGTCCCATTGGCGGGTGCGCACGTTGAAATAACCGGTGCCCGAGGCATCGCCATATTCGGCGCAACTGCGCCCGGTGAGCCAAAAATTGAGGTAGTCGTGGGGCAGCAGGATGTGGGCGATGCGCGCGAACACGTCGGGATGGTGCTGCTTGGTCCATAGCAACTTGGACACCGTGTAGCCCGGCGCGATGACCACGCCCAATCGCTCCAGCGAGCCTTGCTCGCCGCCCAGGTAGGCCAGCAGGCGGTCGTTCTCCGGGGTGGTCTCGGTGTCGCACCACAGCTTGGCCGGGCGCAGGACCTGACCCTGGTCGTCGAGCAGTACCAGGCCGTGTTGCTGGCCGGACACGCCAACGCCCTGGATGGTCCTGCCGTCGACATTGGCGGCGGCCAGCGCCTGGCGGGTGGCTGACTTGAAGGCGTCGATCCACTGCGCGGTGTCCTGCTCGCGGCGGCCGTTGGCAGCGGTGATCAAGGTGTGCGGGGCAGCGCCTTCACCCAGGACCTGGCCACTGGCGGCGTCGAGGATGATGGCCTTGGTGCCCTGGGTGCCGCAGTCGATGCCGAGGTAGAGGTGTTGGGTGGGCATGGGTGGGTCCTGTCAAGGTTCAAGTTATGGGATGTCTCTACTGGCGCTATCGCGAGCAAGCTCGCTCCTACAGCGATGACGGCGGCACAGTCACCGCCGCATTCAAGCCAATACCCGCTCCAGCGTCGCCGAAACCCCCACCTCCCGCAAACTGTTGCAGCACCACTCGAACGCCGCCACAAACTCTGCCGAACGCGGGATCGCGGTGCCAAAAATTTCTTCGACCGCCAGCAACCGCTGGGTCATCAACGTATCATCAGCCACCAGCGCCTGACAAAACGCCGCCCGTGGGTCCGGGATCGTGTAGGTCGCGCCATGCTCATCGACCCCTTTCAGATACAACGCCCAAGCCGCCACCACCAGCGCCGCGCGTTGGGTCTCCCGGCCATCGGCTATCAATCGATTGATGGTCGGCACGGTGAACTTGGGAAACTTCGACGAGCCGTCCGAGCATACCCGCTCCAACTGATCGGCAATCGCCTGATTGGAAAAGCGCTCGACCAGCGTGTTCTTGTAATCCTCCAGGTCGATGCCCGGCACTGGCGACAGTTGTGGGGTGACGTCCAGGTCCATGTATGCGCGCATGTAGCGCACGAAGAGCGGGTCGTTCATGGTCTCGTGAACGAAGCGGTAACCCTTCAGGAAGCCCAGGTAGGTCAGTGCCAGATGGCTGCCGTTGAGCAGCTTGATCTTCATTTCTTCGTAGGGCGTTACATCATCGGTGAACTGCACGCCGACCTGTTCCCAGGCGGGGCGTCCGTTGACGAACTTGTCTTCCAGCACCCACTGCACGAAGGGTTCGCAGACCACCGGCCAGGCATCGTCAACGCCGTGTTTGTCAGCCAGTTGCAGGCGGTGGGCGGTGCTGGTCATCGGTGTGATGCGGTCGACCATGGCGTTGGGGAAGCTCACGTGCTCGGCAATCCAGTCGCGCAGATCGGCATCGCTCAATGCTGCAAAGGCGAGCAGCGCCTTACGGGTAACGGCGCCGTTGTGCGGCAGGTTATCGCAGGACATCAGGGTGAACGCCGGGATGCCGTTGGCGCGGCGTTTGGCCAGGGCGGCGCAGAGGAAGCCGAACACGGTGGTCGGCGCGTTCGGGTGCGCCAGGTCGTGCTGGATCTGCGGCAGGTGAGCCATGAATTCGCCGTTGCTGTCGTCGATGCAGTAGCCGCCTTCGGTGATGGTCAGCGAGACGATGCGGATCTCGGGGCTGGCCAGTTTGTCGATCAGCGCCTGCGCGCCGTCTTCAGCCAGCAACATGTCGCGGATCGCGCCGATCACCCGAACTTCGGTGTCGTCGCTGTCGCCGAGCTCAAACAGGGTGAACAGGTAATCCTGTTCCTTGAGGTCATCGCGGGCGCGGCGGTCTTCGGTACGCAGGCCGACGCCGCAGATCGCCCAGTCCAGGTCAACGCCTGTGTTCATCAAGGCGTCGGTGTAATAGGCCTGATGGGCACGATGGAAACCGCCGACGCCGATGTGGGCGATGCCTTGGCGAACGTCGCTCAGGCTGTACGCCGGCAGGACCACTTCAGGTGCGAGGTTGTGCAGGTTCTGGGTATTGAGTTTCATCGCAAATTCTCGGGAATCAGGCGGCGACGCGCAGTGGACGGGCCAGCGCCACGCCGTTGGCATCGAATAAATGGCAGTGCTCGGCGTCCAGGTGCAGGCGCAGGGTTTCGCCGTAGCGGCTGGCCAGGTCGCCGCGTACGCGCAGGGTCAACGCTTCACCGGACGCGGTGCGCACGTGGCAGAAGGTGTCGCTGCCCAGGCGTTCGCTGACGTCGGCGGTGACGTGCAGGGTGCAATCGCCAGGTTTGGCCAGTTCCAGGTGCTCCGGACGAATGCCCAGGGTCACCTCGTCGCCAACACTCAGATGGGCGCCGCTCAGCGGCAGGCTGACGTGGGTGCCGGCTGCCAGTGCAACTTCGCAACCCTGGCTGTCGATGCGCGTGACCCTGCCCTTGAGGAAACCCATTTTCGGCGTGCCCAGAAAACCTGCGACGAACAGGTTGGCCGGGTGGTGATAGAGGTCCAGCGGCGAGCCCACCTGCTCGATCCTGCCACCGTTGAGCACCACGACCTTGTCGGCCATGGTCATGGCTTCCACCTGGTCATGGGTCACGTAGATCATGGTGGCTTGCAGGTCCTTGTGCAGGCGCAGCAGCTCGAGGCGCATCTGCACGCGCAGGGCGGCGTCGAGGTTGGACAGCGGTTCGTCGAACAGGAAGATCTTCGGGTTGCGCACGATGGCCCGGCCGATCGCCACGCGCTGGCGCTGACCGCCCGACAGTTGCTTGGGCTTGCGCTCCAGCATCGGCCCCAGTTCGAGGATGCGCGCCGCTTCGGCGACTTTCTTCTCGACTTCGGCCTTGGGCACGCCGGCCAGGTCCAGGGCGAACGACATGTTTTTGCGCACGCTCATGTGCGGGTACAGGGCGTAGGTCTGGAACACCATGGCCAGGTCGCGCTTGGCCGGGCTGACTTCGGTGATGTTGCGGCCATCGAGTTCGATGGTGCCGCCGCTGACCTCTTCCAGGCCGGCGATCAGGCGCAGCAGGGTGGACTTGCCACAGCCCGAAGGGCCGACGAAGACCACGAACTCCTTGTCGTTCACCTCAAGGTCAATGCCCTTGATGATGGAAAAGCCTTCGAAACCTTTTTGCAGGTTTTTGATTTTCAGGTTGGCCATGGGGTTGGGCCTCCTCATGCATTATGACTTTTCTGTAGGAGCGAGCATGCTCGCGATGGACTTCAGGACACCGTGGGGTGTCAGGCTGCCAGCGTCATCGTTGGCGACCATCGCGAGCGTGCTCGCTCCTACAGGGGATGGGGTTGATTCACTTGACTGCACCAAAGGAAAGCCCTCGCACCAATTGCTTCTGACTGATCCAGCCAAAAATCAGGATCGGCGCGCAAGCCAGGGTCGAGACGGCGGACAACTTGGCCCAGAACAAACCCTCCGGGCTTGAGTAGGAGGCGATCAGGGCGGTCAGGGGGGCGGCTTTCGACGAAGTCAGGTTCAGCGACCAGAAGGCCTCGTTCCAGCACAGGATCAGCGACAGCAGCACGGTGGAGGCCAGGCCGCCCTTGGCGATCGGCAGCAGCACCCGCAGCATTTCCTGAGCCAGGGTGGCGCCGTCCAGGCGAGCGGCTTCGAGGATGTCCTTGGGGATGTCCTTGAAGTAGGTGTACACCATCCAGACCACGATCGGCAGGTTGATCAGCGTGTAGATGATGATCAGCGCGATGCGCGTATCCAGCAGGCCAAAACTCTTGGCCAGCAGGTAAATGGGCATCAGTACGCCCACCGGCGGCAGCATCTTGGTGGAGAGCATCCACAGCAGCGTGCCTTTGGTGCGCTGGGTTTCGTAGAACGCCATGGAGTAGGCCGCCGGCACCGCGATCAGCAGGCACAGGGCGGTGGCGCTGAAGGAAATCACCACCGAGTTCCAGGCGAAGCTGAAGTAATCGCTGCGTTCGTTGATGTGCAGGTAGTTCTCCAGCGTCGGCGTGAAGATGAATTGCGGCGGCGTGGCGAACGCGTCGATTTCGGTCTTGAAGCTGGTCAGCACCATCCAGAAGATCGGGAAGAAAATCAGGATCGCGATGGCCCAGGCCAGGGTGCCCAGCAGCAGGCTTTGCAGGCGACGGGATTGTTGAAGGGTCATGGCGCGGGCCTCAGGCTTTGTCTGTCAGGTTTTTGCCGATCATGCGCACCAGCACGATGGCCGCGATGTTGGCGATGACCACGGCGATCAGGCCGCCAGCCGACGCCATGCCGACGTCGAACTGCACCAGCGCCTGGTTGTAGATCAGGTAGGCGAGGTTGGTCGAGGCATAGCCGGGACCGCCGTTGGTGGTGGTGAAGATCTCGGCGAACACCGACAGCAGGAAGATGGTCTCGATCATCACCACCACCGCAATCGGACGCGCCAGGTGCGGCAGGGTCAGGTGCCAGAAAATCGCGATGGGCCCGGCACCGTCCAGGCGTGCGGCTTCTTTCTGTTCCTGGTCGAGGGACTGCATGGCGGTCATCAGGATCAGGATCGCGAACGGTAGCCATTGCCACGAGACAATGATGATGATCGACAGCAGCGGGTAGTGCGCCAGCCAGTCCACCGGCTGGGCGCCGAACAGCTTCCAGACGTAGGCGAGGATCCCCGACACCGGGTGGAAAATCAGGTTTTTCCAGATCAGGGCGCCGACGGTGGGCATGATGAAAAACGGCGAGATCAGCATCACCCGCACAATGCCTCGCCCGAGGAAATCGGTGGCTTCGAGCAGGGCGCTGATCAGTACCCCCAGCACCACGCTGATCAGCAGCACGCTGCCCACCAGCAACAGGGTGTTGGTGGCGCCGGGCATGAACCCCGAGTCGGTGAGGAAGTAGGTGAAGTTCTCGATGCCCACGAACTCGTTTTCGCCGGGGTAGAGCAGGTTGTAGCGGATCATCGAGAAATACACGGTCATGCCCAGCGGCACGATCATCCACAGCAGCAACAACGCCACCGAGGGGCTGACCAGAAACCAGCCGGGGTTGGCCAGCCGGTTTTTGCGCACCGGCTGGGGGATGTCCATTTGGGCTTTGGCGGTTGAGGTGTTCATGGTGTTAGCACCTAGTCATACAGACCTGAGGAGATCCAACTGTGGGAGCGGGCTTGCCCGCGATGGCGGTGTGTCAGAGACATCTTTGTTGGCTGACACACCCTCATCGCGGGCAAGCCCGCTCCCACAGGGTGGGTAGAGGTGTGGCGGCTACTTGGGATAACCCGCGCGCTTCATCTCGCGCTCGGTGGTTTGCTGGGCCGCGGCCAAGGCCTGGTCGACCGTGCTCTGGCCGATCAACGCTGCCGAGAACAGCTTGCCCACCTGGGTGCCCACTGCCTGGAACTCGGGGATGGTCACCAACTGGATGCCGATGTAAGGCACCGGGCGTGCACCGGGTTGGGCAGGGTCTGCGGCCTTGAGCGATTCCAGCGTAACCTTGGCGAACGGCGCTGCGTTCATGTAGTCGTCGCTGTAGGTCGAGGCGCGGGTGCCCGGTGGGACGTTGGCGATGCCGTCGGTTTTCGCCACCAGCGCGCCGTACTCTTTGGAGGTCGCCCAGGCGCTGAAGGTTTTGGCGGCGTCCTTGGCCTTGGAGCTGGTAGGGATTGCCAGGGCCCAGGAGTACAACCACGCCGAGCCTTTATCAGTGGTTTCGTGCGGCGCGTAGGTGAAACCGACGTGGTCGCTGACCTTGCTCTGGGTCTTGTCGGTGACGAACGAGCCGGCGACGCTGGCGTCGACCCAGATCGCGCACTTGCCGCTGTTGAACAACGCGAGGTTTTCGTTGAAGCCGTTGCTCGACGCACCCGGCGGGCCGGATTTTTTCATGGTGTCGACGTAGAAGTTCAGCGCGTTCTTCCACTCGGGACCGTTGAATTCCGGCTGCCATTTTTCATCGAACCAGCGTGCTCCATAAGCATTGGCGACCGTGGTGATCAGCGCCATGTTCTCGCCCCAGCCGGCCTTGCCGCGCAGGCAGATGCCGTACTGTTCCTTGTCCTTGTGGGTGAGTTTGCCGGCGAATTCGGCGATCTGGGTCCAGGTCGGCCGCTCGGGCATGGTGAGGCCGGCGTCCTTGAACAGATCGGTGCGGTAATAGGTGATCGAGCTCTCGGCGTAGAAAGGCAGTGCATACAGCGAACCCTTCACTGAAAGGCCTTCGCGCACGGAAGGGAACACGTCGTCCAGGTCGTAGGAAGCGGGCAGATCCTTCATCGGTTCCAACCAACCCTTGGCGCCCCACAGTGCCGCTTCGTACATGCCGATGGTCAACACGTCGAACTGACCGCCCTGGGTGGCGATGTCGGTGGTCAGGCGCTGGCGCAGGACGTTTTCTTCCAGCACCACCCAATTGAGCTTGATGTCCGGGTGCTCGGCCTCGAAGGTCTTCGAGAGCTTTTGCATGCGGATCATGTCGCTGTTGTTGACGGTGGCGATGGTCAGCGTCTGGGCGCCGAGGCTGACGCTGCTGAGGGTCATGCAGGTGAGGGCGAGCAGAGCTTTTACAGAAGGTTGCATCGTGCACTCCTTTTCTGCACCCGGCGGGTCGCAGAAGGACAGTTATTGTTTTTGTGTCTTCCATCGATGGAAGAGGTGCGCTGATTACAGCCTTCAACGGGCGATGAGACAAATCGTTCATCGCACGTTGACTGATACTTTTTTGCACTGGATAGCTGGCCACTGTGGGAGCGGGCAAGCCCGCTCCCACAGAGAACCTTGAGTCAGCCCAGATTCTGCTCGGTCAGGCGCTGCACCACCAACCGCCGATAGTGCGATGGGGTCATGCCCTTGAGCTGCTGGAAGCGCCGATTGAAGTTGGAAATGTTGTTGAACCCCGACTCAAAGCACACATCCGTCACTGGCTTATCACCATCGGCCAGCAACTCGCAGGACTTGCTGATGCGCAGCCGATTGACGAATTCGATGAAGTTGCGGCCGGTGGCTTGTTTGAACACGCGGCTGAAGTAGGTCGGCTTCATGCCCAGGTGCTCGGCGACTTCCTCCAACGGGAGCTCGCGGGCGTAGTGGGCGAATATGTAGTCCACCGCGCGGTTGGTGCGGTCGACGTTGTGCTCGTCCGCCAGTTGCGGCGTGGTCGCTCCGGACAGTAACTGGTAATCGTCGCAGCTGGCGAGCAGCTCCAGCAGGATGAAAAAATGCCCCAGGCGGGTCACGCCCTGAGTATCGGCAATGCGCTGCATCAAGGTCATGGCCTGGCGGATGGTGTGCTTGGCGCGAAACTCGATGCCGTACTGCGCGCGCTCCAGCAACGGTGCGAGGGTCTTGAGTTCGGCAAACACCTGGTGGCCGCTCTCGAACAGTTCGTCGGTGAAGTTGACCAGCATGTCGCGCTTGGGCACCACCTCATCTTCGGCCACCTGGCTGATCCAGTTATGAGGCAGGTTGGGGCCGGTGAGAAACAGCGTTTGAGGGTGGAAGTTGCCGATGTAGTCGCCAATGAACACCTTGCCGGAGCTGGCAACGATCAGGTGCAGTTCGTACTCCTTGTGGAAATGCCAGCGCACCAGCGGGCAGGGGAAGCCATGCTGGCGATAAATGATGGACAAACCGTTGTGGTCGTCCATCAGTTCGTAGGAAGGGTCGGTCACTCGGGCGGTTCGGGTCATGTCGAGGCGCTTTTTTTATTTTCGCCTACCGATCATGCCTCTTTCGTGCCGCTTAATGCCAGCCTGGTTCAGCTGTCTTGCCGGGCGACGGCCTTCATGCTGCTGGCGCTCCAGCAGTATTGGACGATCTTCGATTCGTCGAAAAAGTCGACATTGATCAGGCTGCAACGGGTCACCCAGTCGCCAGCGGTATTAAACCAGTCGTTGATTTCATCCTTCAGCGGCAGAGGCCCGCGCAGCAGCGAATAACCGGTGGCCGAGAGCGACCACAGGAAGGTTTCATTCGATAGGTTTTGCAGGGTCGTGCCGATGTGGCGCCTGAGTTCATCGGTACTGGTGAATAAGCTGTCCAACCATTTATGCGGGATTCGCGGCCAGAAATGCGAGCCGTTGACACCGGGTAATGGTGGCGCCGACATGACGATCCGTCGAAGCGAACTGTCGGCCTTGAGCTGCCCAATGGTTTTCCAGGCGTCCATGGCGAGCACGCAACGCGAGCCGAGCCGACTCATCAGTGTTTCGCCGAGTTTGCGCGAGTCGAACGGTTGGTCGTCGCCCAGTTCGTGGAAGTCCAGGACGATGAACTCATGCTCATGGCGATCGATGAATGCCAGCACGGCATCGATCAGTTCGTCCAGCCGCCGATGGGATTCAAAACCGCGGTGATGAAAGTAAAAGACCGGTTGACCGTCGTCCTCCCGGTAGCCCAGGCGCAAATCGAATGCGCGGATGCCGTTCGCCAGTTGGAAGGCGAACGAATCGTTCTGGCACGTGGTCCAGGTGCCGACGATCACATCGTAGTTGGGGGCCTTCTTGTCCATGCCGGCATTGTGGGCACAGGGCCAGACGATGTCGGTGAGTTTGAGGGTATCGACCTCGAGGATGGTGCTCATCCAGGTGCGTTTGTTCATCAGCGTACATTCCTTGTGGCTGAATGGGGTTTATCTGTGAGTGTCAGGTATAAGGACAGAAAAACAGAAAACCAATCCCGACCTTGCTACTGAACGTTGCGGTTCTTCGCCTCGATCCACTGCGCCATGTACTGGGTGCTCTTGTGCTGGTGATGACGCAGCATGCTGCCGGTGAAATTGTCCCGGCGAATGTCTGCCAGGTGTTGCCGGCACTCGGACAGCCTTTGGATCAAGGCCGGACCGTGGACGGACTGCCGGTAACGCTCGGTCAACAGTGACAATCCCTGTGCCTGGGCCCTCTGCCAAAGGGCCTGGTCGGTGTACAACTTCACGGCCTGATCGGCGAACTCGCGGGCCGTTCGGGTAATCGCCCCGGGCCAGTCGGCCTCGCCGTGCATGCCTTCGGCGCCGATCGGCGTGGTGACGTTAGGCGTGCCGCAGAGCATCGCGTCGAGGTTCTTGCCCTTGATGCCCGCACCAAAGCGCAGCGGGGCCAGCAACACCCGCGCGGCGCTCATCACCTGCAAGGCATCTTCGGCCCAGTTCATCACGTGGAAACCCTGGGCCGCGTTATGCAGCGCCGTGGCCTTGGGCGGCGTGTAGGCGCCATAAATATGCAGTTGCGCCGTGGGCAACTGCTGGCGGATCAGCGGCCAAACGGTGTTTTTGAGCCACAGCACCGCATCCCAGTTGGGCGCATGGCGAAAGTTGCCGATGCTCAGGAAGTTTGCCCGCGCTTCAAATGGGGCTGGCGCGGCGCTCGGTGGTTCGACCATCAACGGGCACCCGTGCAGGAGGCTGCGCGGCACCTTGAACTGCTCGACCAGCAGCTCGATTTCCACTTCGGAGATCATCAGGTTCAAGTCGCAACGGTACAGCGCCGCTATTTCCCGCTTGGCCAGGTCCGTATCGGCCATCAGTTCGAATTCTTCGCGCAACGCCGGGGCAAACAAGGCGCTGAAGTCGTTGTCATCGTCACTGGCCTTCAGACGGTCCTTGAGCCGTTGATGCCGGGCGTGGCGAAGGCTTTGCAGGTCCTGGGTGGCCAATACGCGTAGCGCCTCGGGGCAGTGTTTTTCCACGCGCCAGCCGAACTGCTCTTCCATCATGAATTGCTCGAACAGCACGATGTCCGGCGCCAGGTCGCTGACGAAGGCATCAAAACTGCTGTTGTTCAATTCGATCGGCACTTCGCGGATGCCCAGCACGGTCAGGTCTTCCTGATGCTCGCCCGCGCCTGCGGGGCTGCTGAACGTCACGTCCCAGCCTTGTTGCAGGAACGTCCCGAGCAGTTGCATGACATAGCCGCCCGCCGCCGAAGACTTGGGTTCGGGCCAGACATAGCCAATGACCAGGATTCTGGTGGCGCGGGGCTGATTCATGCGGGAAATTCCTTGAAGCGCGGGAGGGGGGAGAGCCGGGGCGACATTAAATAATGACTGAGGTGGTTCCCGGCGGGCACAGGTCTCCATCAGCCCTGATTAAGAATGCCTTTGACCTTGTCGCGCAGTTGGTCGATGGAGAACGGCTTGCCGATGACATGCATGTCGGCGGGCGCATCGATGTTCTCGGCGTAGCCGCTGGCGAAAAGCACCGGCAGCAGGGGACGCGCCATGCGTGCCTGAGTGGCCAGTTCCCGGCCATCCATGCCGGGCAAGCCGAAGTCGGTCATCATCAGGTGGATGTCCTGGGAGCTGTCGTTGAGAAACGCCAGGGCCTGCTCGCCGCCGTCGGCCTCCAAAACCTTGAACTCCAGCTCTTCCAGGACATCTACGATCAGCATGCGCACGATGTCGTCGTCTTCGACGACCAGGATGGTGGATTGTTCGGCGGACATAAAGGGGCTCTCAGAGGTTGAAGGTACTGTGTCCAGTCGATAAGAAGTGCCGGACTCTTGCATGAGTAAGTCACGAAGCCCTACTAGTTCCCAATGGACCTGGAAAAAGAATAGCTGCGCATGCGCGGACAAGGATAACGCGCTCTGCCCGGCGGGCGCAGTGCAATGTAGGATTTTGCGCACAAAAACGTCAGAAAAATGGATCCATGTGGCGCATTTGGGGCAAAATCCCCGTTTTCCAATATTCCAACAGACGACAAGGCCCACCCATGACCACAGCGTCTTCGGTTGATGAACAACGCTTTCGTAAACTGCTGAGCCGTAATATCAGCCTGCCCTTGGGCGTCGGCGCGCTCAGCGCGATATTTTTCGTAGTCTTGATCACCTATCTGTTGTCAGTGATTCAGTGGGTGGAGCACACCGACCGAGTGATCAATAACGCCAATGAAGCGGTGAAACTTACCGTTGACCAGGAAACCGGCATGCGCGGCTTTCTGCTGGGTGGCGACGAGAAATTCCTCGAACCCTACGAAACGGCCAAACCAAGACTGGCGGTGACCATTGATACGCTATTGGAACTGACCGCGGACAACCCGGTACAGACCGATCGCCTGCACCAGATCCAGGCGCTGCAGAAGGAGTGGGGGGCGTACGCCCAGAACCTGATCGACCTGCAACGCTCCTCCGGGGATTATCGCAGTGCGGTCAAGGCGGGTCGCGGCAAACGCCTGACCGACGAGGTGCGCAAACAGTTCGAGGACGTCGTGGCCACCGAGCAGCAATTGCGCGCCTCGCGCAATGCCGATGTGCGCCGCACGACGATCTGGAGCATCAGCCTCTATCTGGTGTTCATCTTCGCCATCAGCGCCTTGCTGGCGTACATCGGTCGGCGCGATCTGCTCAATCTGTCGCAAAATTATGCGGCCAACCTGGCGGCACAGCACGCCAGCGCCCAGCGCCTGGAAAAACAGGCGTGGCTGCGCAATGGCCAGACCGAACTGGCCGAGCAGGTGCTGGGGCAGTTGTCGCTCAATCTACTGGGTCGCAACATTCTGCAGTTCTGTGCGCAATACCTGGGCACAGCCGTCGCGGCGCTTTACGTGCGTGAAGAACACGGCGGGCTCAAACGCATCGCGACGTACGGTTTTTCCCGTGAGCAGGAAGCCCTGGAACAGCACATTTACAGCGACGAAGGCATTGTCGGCCAGGTGGCGCAACAGGCGCGTTTGATTCGTCTGGACTCGGTGCCGCAGGATTATTTCAAAGTCAGCTCGGGCCTTGGCGAAGGCCTGCCGCACAGCGTGTTGGTGGTGCCGACCAGCGATGATAAACGCGTCAACGGCGTGATCGAGCTCGGCTTCCTGCGCCCGCTGGACGACCGCGACGTTGAATTGCTTGAACTGATCGCCGGCAATATCGGCACGTCCATCGAGGCGGCGCGCTATCGCCAGCGCTTGCAGGAAGTGCTGGCTGAAACCCAGCAGCTCAATGAAGAGTTGCAAGTCCAGCAGGAAGAACTCAAGACCG
This sequence comes from Pseudomonas sp. S2_C03, assembly GCF_054668405.1. Classification (NCBI taxonomy): domain Bacteria; kingdom Pseudomonadati; phylum Pseudomonadota; class Gammaproteobacteria; order Pseudomonadales; family Pseudomonadaceae; genus Pseudomonas; species Pseudomonas sp. S2_C03. The sequence continues at coordinate 1,650,104 of NZ_CP162766.1, forward strand.
CCAACGAAGAGCTGGAAGAACAGTCGCGGGTGCTCAAGGAATCCCAGGCTCACCTGGAAACCCAGCAGGTTGAGCTTGAGCAGACCAACGAACAGCTCGCCGAACAGGCGCAGACCCTGGCCGACCAGCGCGACGCCATGGACCTGAAGAACAGTGAACTCAACCAGGCGCAGGCGCAATTGGAAGAGCGTGCCGAAGAACTACAGCGTTCGAGCAAGTACAAGTCCGAATTCCTCGCCAACATGTCCCACGAACTGCGCACGCCGCTCAACAGTTCGTTGATCCTGGCCAAGCTGCTGGCGGAAAACCCCCAGGAAAACCTTAGCGCCGAACAGGTCAAGTTCGCGGAGTCGATCTATTCGGCCGGCAATGATCTGCTCAACTTGATCAATGACATTCTCGACATTTCCAAGGTCGAGGCCGGCAAGTTGGAAGTGCGCCCGGAAACCACCAGCGTCGCGCGCCTGGTGGACGGTTTGCGCAGCATGTTCGAGCCGATGGCGGCAGACAAGCGACTGGAGTTCCGGATCGACGTCCAGCCGGGCTCGCCGACGACGATCTTCACCGACCGCCAGCGCCTGGAGCAAGTGATCAAGAACCTGTTGTCCAACGCGGTGAAGTTCACCGAGCAGGGCTCGGTCAGCCTGACGGTTGCCAGTCAGCCCCACGACGGCATCGCGTTTGTCGTGCGCGATTCCGGGATCGGCATTGCTGCCGATCAGCAGGAGAGCATTTTCGAGGCGTTCCGTCAGGCCGATGGCACCACCAATCGCCGTTATGGCGGTACGGGGCTGGGCCTGTCGATTTCCCGTGACCTTGCGGCGCTGCTGGGCGGCTCCATCAGTGTCACCAGTGCGCCGGGGCAGGGCAGTGTCTTCACCCTGGTGCTGCCGCAGGAGTATGTGGAATCGGGAGATGCTCCAGCGACGCCATTGCGGGTTGCACCGGTGGCGAGCATGCCGAGCGCGCCGGCCGCCCTGCCGGCAGCACGGGTTACCGAGGTGCAGATTCCGCGTTTTGAGGACGACCGCACCATGGCGCCCTTCAAGACCCGCTGTATTCTGGTGGTGGAAGACGAGCCGAACTTCGCGCACATCCTCTATGACCTGGCGCACGAACTGGGCTATCAGTGCCTGGTCGCCCATGGCGCCGACGAAGGTTACGAGCTGGCAAGCGATTTCATCCCCGACGCCATCCTGCTCGACATGCGCCTGCCGGACCATTCCGGCTTGACGGTGTTGCAGCGCCTGAAGGAAAACGCCGAGACGCGGCATATTCCGGTGCACGTGATTTCGGTCGAGGACCGCGTCGAGGCCGCCATGCACATGGGCGCCATCGGGTATGCGGTCAAGCCCACCACCCGCGAAGAGCTCAAGGACGTGTTTGGCCGCCTCGAAGCCAAGCTGACCCAGAAGGTCAAGCGCGTGCTGCTGGTGGAGGACGACGATCTGCAACGCGACAGCATCGCCCGATTGATCGGCGATGATGACATCGAGATCACCGCCGTGGGCCTGGCCCAGGACGCGCTGGATCTGCTGCGCACGCACATTTACGACTGCATGATCATCGACCTGAAGTTACCGGACATGCTCGGCAATGACCTGCTCAAGCGCATGTCCACCGAGGAAATCTGTTCCTTCCCGCCGGTCATCGTCTACACCGGGCGCAACCTGACCCGTGACGAAGAGGCCGAGCTGCGCAAATATTCACGCTCGATCATCATCAAGGGCGCGCGCTCCCCGGAGCGCCTGCTGGACGAGGTCACACTCTTTCTGCACAAAGTCGAATCCAAGTTGTCCCATGAGCGCCAGACGATGCTCAAGACCGCGCGCAGCCGCGACAAGGTCTTCGAGGGTCGCAAGGTGCTGCTGGTGGACGACGATGTTCGCAACATCTTCGCCCTGACCAGCGCGCTGGAGCACAAGGGCGCCGTGGTGGTCATTGGCCGCAACGGTCGCGAAGCGATCGAGAAACTCAACGAAGTCGAGGACATCGATCTGGTGTTGATGGACGTGATGATGCCGGAGATGGACGGGTTCGAGGCCACCAGCCTGATCCGCCAGGATCCGCGCTGGCGCAAGCTGCCGATCATCGCAGTGACCGCCAAGGCCATGAAGGACGATCAGGAGCGCTGCCTGCAGGCGGGCGCCAACGATTACCTCGCCAAGCCCATTGACCTGGACCGCCTCTTCTCTCTGATTCGCGTGTGGTTACCGAAGATGGAACGCATTTAGTGGAACGTACGTATTCAATGGAGCACAACAGCGAAATCGAGCTGCGGCTGTTGATCGAGGCGATTTACCTCAAATACAGCTACGATTTTCGTGACTATTCCGGGGCGTCGATCAAGCGTCGGGTGTTGCATGCGCTGAACCAGTTCGAATGCGCGACCATTTCGGCGCTGCAAGAGAAGGTGCTGCACGATCCCACGGCTTTCATGCAGTTGCTGCAACTGCTGACGATCCCGGTCAGCGAGATGTTCCGCGACCCTTCGCACTTCCTGGCCATTCGCCGGGAAGTGGTGCCGCTGCTCAGGACCTACCCCTCGATCAAGATCTGGATCGCGGGGTGCAGCACCGGCGAAGAGGTGTATTCGATGGCCATCCTGCTGCGCGAGGAAGGTTTGCTGGAGCGCACTATCATCTATGCCACCGACATCAATCCGCGCTCGCTGGAGAAGGCCAAACAGGGGATTTTCTCCATGGAAAATGTCCGCGCCTACACGCATAACTACCAGAAGGCCGGTGGCCAGCGCTCGTTTGCTGACTATTACACCGCCGCCTATGGCTACGCGATTTTCGACAAGAGTCTGTGTGAGAACGTGACCTTCGCCGACCACAGCCTGGCGACGGACAGCGTGTTCTCGGAAACCCAGTTAATTTCATGCCGTAACGTACTGATTTATTTCAATAAAAAACTACAGGATCGGGCCTTCGGGCTGTTCCATGAATCCTTGTGCCATCGGGGATTCCTGGTGTTGGGCAGCAAGGAAACCCCGGACTTTTCCAGCTTCGGCAACCAATTCGAGCCGTTGGTGAAACAAGAACGGATCTACCGTAAATCATGAGCCAGGCTGCGGATTTACCTCGGGTAGAGGCCATCGTGATCGGCGCGTCGGCCGGTGGTGTGGAAGCGTTGATGGGGCTTCTCGGCCCTTTGCGTCAAGGCTTCACACTGCCGATCATCGTTGTCCTGCACCTGCCGGACGAGCGCCGCAGCCAGTTGGCCGAGGTGTTCGCCCGCCGCGTGGCGATGCGTGTCGAAGAGGCGGGTGACAAGAGTCCCGTCGAGGCGGGCACCCTGTATTTCGCGACGCCCGGCTATCATTTGTCGATAGAACAGGACCGCAGCTTCTCCCTGAGCCTGGAAGACCGTGTGCATTACTCGCGCCCGGCCATCGACTTTTTATTCGAGTCGGCGGCGGATGCCTACGGCCCGTCCCTGGCGGCGGTGCTGCTGACGGGTGCCAACCGCGATGGCGCCAAGGGCTTGGCGCAGGTCCAGCGACAGGGTGGCCTGACCATCGTTCAAGACCCGACCGAGGCGCAGGTCGCGACCATGCCCCTGGCCGCGCTGGACACTCACCAGCCTGATCACATTCTCCCCATCCACGGCATTGGCCGTCTGCTTGCCGAGCTGGAACGAATCGCATGTTAAGTAATATCCAAACCAAGCTGCTGATCGTCGACGATCTGCCGGAAAACCTGTTGGCGCTCGAAGCGCTGATCAAGCGCGAAGATCGCGTGGTGTACAAGGCGCTGTCTGCTGACGAGGCCCTGTCGTTATTGCTGCAACACGAATTCGCGATGGCCATCCTCGACGTACAGATGCCCGGCATGAACGGCTTCGAACTGGCCGAGTTGATGCGTGGCACGGAGAAAACCAAGCACATCCCGATTGTGTTCGTCAGTGCCGCAGGCCGCGAGCTGAACTACGCGTTCAAGGGCTACGAAAGCGGGGCGGTGGACTTCCTTCACAAGCCGTTGGATATCCACGCGGTCAAGAGCAAGGTCAATGTCTTCGTCGAGCTCTACCGCCAGAGCAAGGCCATGCAGCGACAGGTCGAAGCCTTGGAGCAGAGCCGCCGCGAACAGGAAGCGCTGCTTAAGGAGTTGCAGAGCACGCAGTTGGAATTACAGCAGGCGGTCCGCATGCGCGATGACTTCATGTCGATTGTTGCCCACGAAGTGCGCACGCCACTCAACGGCCTGATCCTGGAAACCCAGCTACGCAAGATGCACCTGGCCCGGGATAACGCTGCGGCGTTTACCCTGGACAAGATGCACGCGATGGTTGATCGCGACGAACGGCAAATCAAGAGCCTGATCCGCCTGATCGAAGACATGCTGGATGTGTCACGGATACGTACTGGCAAGCTGTCGATACGACCGTCACGCTTCGACCTTTCGGTGCTGGTTCGCAACTTGTTACAGAATTTCATGCCGCAGATCGATGCCGCCGAATGCACGGTTTCCCTGGACGCTGAGCAGCCAGTGGTGGGTAATTGGGACGAATTTCGTATCGAGCAGGTGATTTCCAACCTGCTGACCAACGCCTTGCGTTACGGTGCCAAGGGCCCGATCGACGTGAAGGTGTACAGTGAGCAGGATCAGGCACGGGTGGAAGTGCGCGATTTTGGCATCGGCATTGGTGAGGAAAACCAGAAGCGCATTTTCCAGCAGTTCGAACGGGTGACCGCCAAGCACGCGGTCGCCGGGCTGGGCCTGGGGTTGTTTATTTCAGAACAGATCGTGACCGCCCATGGCGGCACCATAACCGTCGACAGCCGGATTGGCGAAGGCGCCCTGTTTCGCGTTTGTCTGCCGCTGTAGGAAAACAGCCGGACGAACGCAACCTCTGATCGACCTCACGGTCGTATCAGCAGCTATTGACCGAACAAAGGCTTCCCATGAGTGAAGATGCACAAGACGTGGTACTGATCGTCGAAGATGACCCCTCGATTCTGATGGTGCTGTCGGCTTATCTGTCGGGGGAGGGTTATCGGGTGCTGCAGGCCGAAAACGGCGAGGAGGCATTCGCGATCCTGGCGAGCAAACCGCACCTGGACATGATGATCACCGATTTTCGCCTGCCGGGCGGGATCTCCGGTGTGCAGATCGCCGAGCCGGCGGTCAAGCTGCGGCCGGAACTGAAGGTGATTTTCATCAGCGGTTACCCGCAGGAAATCCGCGAGACCGACAGCCCGATCACGCGCAAGGCGCCCATTCTGGCCAAACCATTTGACCTGGATGAGCTGCAGGAACTGATGCAGGACATGTTGGAGTAGGGATTTACCTGCGACTGCGGTGTGTCATGCCAATGAGCGGTGTCTGACACATCGCTTTCGCGGGTAGCCTGAATGCCCGCGGTGGCCGGTCTACCATCGCAAGCAGGGGGATTGGTTTCAGACCCGGATCATCTCCCGCACCTTCGCCGTCAGCAGGTCGAAGGTGAAGGGTTTGGTGATCATCTGCATGCCCGGGTCGAGAAAACCACCGCGCACCGCTGCGTGTTCGGCGTAGCCGGTGATAAACAGCACCTTGAGGTCCGGTCGGTATTGTCGACCGATCTCCGCCAGTTGCCGGCCATTCATGCCGGGCAGGCCGACGTCGCTGATCATCAGGTCGATGCGCTGCGCAGAATCGAGGATCGGCAGGGCGCTATCGGCGTCAGCCGCCTCCACGAACCCATAGCCCAGGTCACTCAATACCGTACTCACCAGCACCCGCACGGCCGGGTCGTCTTCGACGATCAGTACGGTCTCGCCTTTCTGTGCAAACAAGGGGTGGGCGATGTCTGTCGGGTGCTCCAGCGGCAGGTCGCCGCCAAAGCGCGGCAGGTACAAACTGACTGTCGTGCCTTCGCCTTCTTGACTGTCAATGGCCACGTGTCCGCCTGACTGCTTGCTGAAGCCGTAGATCATCGACAGGCCCAAGCCAGTGCCCTGGCCAATCGGCTTGGTGGTAAAAAACGGATCGAAGGCGCGGTTGATCGTGCTCTGTGGCATGCCGCAGCCGTTGTCGGTGACGCTGAGCACGACATAGTCGCCGGGCTCGAGGTTGCTGTGGGCATCGGTGAAATCGCGCCCCAGTTGCCGGTTGGCGGTGCGCACCACCAGTTTGCCGCCGTCGGGCATGGCGTCCCGGGCGTTGATCACCAGGTTGAGCAGGGCGCTTTCCAGTTGGTTGCGGTCGGCCTCGGCCACCCACAACGCTGGGTCCAAGTGCATCTCCAGTTGAATGCTTTCGTCGATGCTGCGTTGCAGCAGTTCGCCCATGGAGGTGACGAGTGCGTTCATTTGCAGCGGTTTGGAGTCCAGCGACTGGCGCCGGGAAAAGGCCAGCAACCGATGAGTCAGGGCCGCCGCGCGATTGGCCGAGGTCACGCCCAGGTCGATCAGGCCATCGAGGTCATCGAGACGCCCCCGGGACAGGCGTCGGCGCAGCAACTCCAGGCTGCCAATGATGCCGGTCAGCATGTTGTTGAAGTCGTGGGCAATGCCGCCGGTCAGTTGACCGACCGCTTCCATTTTTTGCGACTGGCGCAGTGCTTCTTCGTTGTGGCGAAGTTCTGCGGTGCGCTCCTCGACTTGCAGTTCCAGGGTTTCGAGGATGTTCTGCAGGCGCATTTCGCTTTGGCTCAGGTCGATCAACCGGTCCCTGGCTTCGTATTGTCGCCTGCGCCCGCGCAAGGCGGTGGTCACCAGGCTGATCAGGGTGGCGGGGTGAAAGGGCCGCTCGAGAAATGTGACATTGCCCAGTTGCACGCCCAATCGCGAGGCGGGCCCCTGTTCCGGCCCGCCCCGGTGAGTCATCAGCACGATGGGCAGGTCAGACCAGGCCGGTTGCTGATCGATCAGATCGATCAGTGGCGCCATGTCAGCGCCGAGCAATGCCTCGGACGAAATCAACAGCAGACCGGCGCCATGCTCCAGTTCTGCGCACAGGCCGACGAGGTCGCGAGTCACGACACCCGCGTAACCCGCCTCGTTGAGCATCATCAGGGCAATCTGGCTGTCACGTCCGAGCGGGGCGAGGATGATCGCCCGCTCGGACGTTGCTTGCTGAACCATTACGACGCCTCGTCGGTGAGCAGTGGCTGCTTGGCACCCAGGTAGGTCGGTACGCCACGCAGTACGCCTTGGAACGCGTCCAGCGGCTCGCCAATGGTCATGCCTCGTGAGCTGATGCGGTATTCACGGATCGTGGACTCATGGCTGCCCGTGCGCTTTTTGATCACGGAAATGGCGCGGCGCACCTTGCCCGCCGCTTCGAAGTAGCGCAGCAGGATCACAGTGTCCGCGAGATAGGTGATATCGACGGGGGCCATCATGTCGCCGACAAGGCCATGCTGGGCGACAGTCATGAAGGTCGCCGTGCCCCTGCGATTGAGGTACAGCAGCAACTCGTGCATGTGCAGCACCAGCGCATTCTCTTCCGGCATCGCCGCTTGATAACCATTGAGGCTGTCGATGACCACGGTTTTGATCTGGTGGTCGTCGACGCAGCGGCGCACGCGATGAGACAACTCGCCGGGAGAGAGTTCGGCGGCGTCAACTTGCTCGATCATCAAGTTGCCTGTGGCTTGCATGGCTTCGAGGTCGATATTCAGGCTTCTCATACGCTCGAACAGCAGGCCCAGTTCTTCATCGAAGATGAACAGCGCGGCTTTCTCGCCGCGGGCCACGGCGGATGCGGCAAAGACCATCGAGATCAGCGATTTGCCGGTGCCTGCGGGCCCGAGGATCAGGGTGCTGGACCCTGTCTCGATGCCGCCGCCGAGCAAGGCATCCATTTCGTTGATACCGCTCTTGAGTTGTGTGCGAACAAATCTGCCGCGATGTTCAGCCGCGACCAGGCGTGGGAAGACGTGTACGCCATCCTCCAGGATCGTGAAGTCGTGAAAGCCGCCGCGGTACTTTTGACCACGGTACTTGACCACACGCACCCGTCGCCGCTCGGCGCCATAGTTCGGGGTCAGTTCTTCCAGGCGAATCACCCCGTGTGCAACGCTGTGCACGGTTTTGTCCAGGGACTCGGTGGTCAGATCGTCCAGCAGCAGCAACGTGGCGTCGTAACGCACGAAGTAATGCTTGATCGCCAGGATCTGCCGGCGGTAGCGCAACGAGCTCTGCGCCAGCAAGCGAATTTCCGAGAGGCTGTCGAGTACCACGCGGGTCGGCTTGAAGCGTTCGACCGCGTCGAAAATCTGCCTGGTGGTTTCACCCAGCTCCAGATCCGAGGAGTACAGCAGGCTCTGCTGGGATTCGGTATCGAGCAGGCTTTCCGGCGGGGTCAGTTCGAAGACATGGATGTTCTCATCCAGCTCCCAGCCGTGTGAAGCGGCGCCCTGGCGCAGTTCGCGCTCGGTTTCGGACAGGGTGATGTACAACGAGCGCTCACCGGCTTGCGCGCCGGCCAGCAGGAATTGCAATGCGACAGTGGTTTTGCCGGTACCGGGTTCACCCTCCAGCAGAAATACATGACCACGGGACAAGCCACCGGCGAGGATGTCATCGAGACCCTCGATACCGGTAGCCGCTTTTGCATTGATCAACTCGTTAGATGTAGACAAAGAATGCCCTCTGGTGGCTCGGGTAGTGAGGCAACAGGCCGCAACGGCCTGGTTGGACTGCCTTTTCACTTGACCATTGGTCGCGATGAGCGTTCCACGGTTCTTGTCTTTTTATAGACCCTGTTGCAGTGCCGGGTCGTCCGGATTGAGCTGTTCCAGTTGTGCCTGGAGGATCTGCACGTTCTGCAGTTGCCCGCTTTCCTTCCAGTAGTTGATCAACAGTACGCGCGCTTTGCGGTCGGCCGGGTGACGCTGGACGATCTCCTGCAATTGCTTTTGCGCCGCTTCCAGTTCCTGCTCGTCATGCAGCGTCGTTGCCAGGTCGTAGCGGTAGTGCTTGTTGTCCGGTTCCAGCTCCACGGCCTTGGACAGGCCGAGCAGGGCGAACTCGCTCTGGCCGTGATGCAATAGCCACATGCCCAAGGCGTGTTGAAGGTAAGCGGAATCAGGCTGTGCTTTGAGCTGCTTGGCCAGCAGCAGCCGGGCGGCTTCGCCCTGGCCTTGTTTGTCGAGCACCTCGATTTGCATCACCAGCGCGGGCAGGTTGTCCGGGGCCAGGCGCAAGGTGTTGTCCAGCGCCTGTTGCGCCGCCTTGTATTCGCCGTTGTGCAGGTGCAGCCGCGCCAACTGATACTGATTGTCGGCACTGTCGGGGGCCTGCATCAGCACCTGCTCCCAGGCGTCGATGGCTTGTTCCAAGGGGCCGAAGTACAAACCCAATTCGTCTGGCGACAGCCCGAGCAACGCGTTCACGGCGGCCAGGCGAACACTTTGCTCGCTGTCGTCGAGCATCGGGCCCAGCAGCAAACTGCGCTGCCCATTGGGCACCAGGGCACTGATGCTGTTGATGGCGGCAATGCGCACTTCGGGCGCGGGATGTTGAAGGTCGGCGTCCGCCAGCTTCAAGGCGACGGAGCTGGGATAGTTGGGCAGTTCGGCATGCAGCCAGACTCGGCGTTTAGGAGAGAGGTCGGGCCTGCCCAATTGCTGATAAAGCACCCGCGCCGCGCCCGGTTGGCCATTTCGCGCCTGGGTTAGCGCTTCACTGTAGCCACGCCGGATCGCCTCGGGCACCACTGGGGTGGTGCTGCGCAGAAACAGCCAGGCAATGCCGATGGCGAGCAGTGCGCAGAGGCCGATGATCAGGTAGCGACGGGACTGGGGCATGCAGGAATCCGGGGCTGACAAACTGTTACAGGTCGCCAGCTTCGGTCAGGCCGGGCCGTGAGTCAAACCTGGCGGCCCGGAAATATCGCCGTAATGGTCAATCAAGCAGCTCCGGCCTGTCGCGAAATTGCTCCAGCGCCTGGGGATTGGCCAGGGCATCGGTGTTTTTCACCGGGCGCCCATGCACCACATTGCGCACCGCCAACTCGACCACTTTACCGCTGATGGTGCGCGGAATGTCGGTGACGACCAGGATCTTCGCCGGCACATGGCGCGGTGTGGTGTTGGCGCGAATCACCTGGCGAATCTGCTGTTGCAGGGCCTCGGTCAGTTCGATGCCTTCCTGCAATCGCACGAACAGCACCACCCGCACGTCGTCTTGCCATTGCTGGCCGATGGCGACGCTGTCGAGCACCTGAGGGACTTTCTCCACCTGCCGGTAGATCTCGGCGGTGCCGATGCGTACACCGCCGGGGTTGAGCACCGCGTCCGAGCGGCCATGAATCATCATCGCGCCGTGGGCCAGCTCTTCGGCGTAATCGCCCTGGGCCCAGACACCGGGGAACTGGCTGAAATAGGACGCGCGCAGGTTGTCGCCGCTGGCGTCGTCCCACAGGCCGACCGGCATCGCTGGAAAGTGCCGGGTGCAGACCAGTTCGCCTTTTTCGCCAACCACTGCCTGGCCGTCGTCGTTCCACACCTCGACCGCCATGCCCAGGCTCTTGCCCTGTATTTCGCCACGCCGCACCGGCAGCCACGGATTGCCGTTGACGAAGCAGGAAATGATGTCGGTGCCACCAGACATCGAGGCCAGGCACAGATCGGTCTTGAGTTCGCGGTAAACGTAGTCGTAACTTTGCGGCGACAGCGCGGAGCCGGTACAGAGCAGGGTTTTCAGGCTGCCCAGGTCATGGCTCTGCCGAGGTTTTACGCCTGCGCTTTCCAGGGTCGCGAGGAATTTCGGGCTGGTGCCGAAAACGCTGATGCGCTCGTCGTCGATCAGGTCGAGCAAGCGCTCGGGGCCGGGCTCGAACGGCGAGCCGTCGTACAGCACAATAGCGCTGTCCACGGCCAGGGCCGAGACCAGCCAATTCCACATCATCCAGCCGCAGGTGGTGTAGTAGAACAGACGATCACCGGCCCCCAGGTCGCAATGCAGGCCGTGTTCCTTGACGTGCTGCAGCAGCACGCCACCCGTGCTGTGAATGATGCATTTGGGCACGCCGGTGGTGCCGCTGGAATAGAGAATGTACAGCGGATGGTCGAAGGGCACGGCGACGAAGTCCGGCTCGCCACCGGCTTCGTAAAAGTCATCCCACAGCTCGACGTCCGCATGGGTGTGGTAGTCGCTGATGTGCGTGTCGGCCAGCGCGTAGGGCACGACGACCAGTTGTTGCAGGCTCGGCAGGCGTTCGAGGATTTCGTTGACCTTGGCGCGCTGGTCGATGTCCTTGCCGGCGTAGCGGTAGCCGGCGCAGGTGATCAGCACTTTCGGCTCGATCTGGCCGAAACGGTCAATCACGCCCTGGGTGCCGAAATCCGGAGATGAACACGACCAGATCGCGCCCAGGCTGGTGGTGGCGAGCATGGCGGCCAGGGTTTGCCAGGTGTTGGGCATGCACGCGGCCACGCGGTCGCCGAGGCCGACGCCGGCGGCTTTCAGGCTGTTTTGCAGGCCGGCGACATGTTCGGCCAGTTCTGCCCACGTCAACTGTTCGCGCTGGCCGTTTTCACCGATGGCGATCACCGCCACGGCGTCGTCACGGCGGCGCAGCAGGTGCTCGGCAAAATTCAGGGTGGCGCCGGGAAACCATTGGGCGCTGGGCATCTGCTCGCGCTCGATCAGCACGGCGTCTGGCTGGGTGTGAAAGCGGATGTCGAAGAAGTCGACGATGGCCTGCCAGAAGTCGCTGCGGTGGTCGATGGACCATTGGTGCAGGGCGGCGTAATCGTCGAGGTGCAGGGTGTGGCGCTGCTGGACGAACCGGCGAAAGGCCTCCATGCGGCTCTTGCCAATGCGCTCGGGGTTGGGTTGCCAGAGTATTTCGGACATGGGGTTGCCCCTTGTTATAGGTATGCACGGCATTACCTGGGAGCGAGCTTGCTCGCGATGAAGTCGTGTCAGTCAATATTGATGTAGTTGACACACCGCAATCGTCGGAACGCCGCCCGGAGCAAGCTCGCTCCTACAGGTCAGATGGTGGTCTTTTTACTGCGCCAACCACCCACCATCGATATTCCACGCCGCACCCCGCACCTGGCTGCCGGCTTCGCTGCACAAAAACAACACCAGTTCGCCCAGTTGCGGCGGGGTGACGAATTCCAGGGACGGCTGCTTTTCCGCCAGCAGGTCATGCTGTGCCTGCTGCGGGTCAGTGCCGGCGGCGATGCGGTCGTCGATCTGCTTCTGCACCAGCGGCGTCAGTACCCACCCTGGGCAGATCGCGTTGCAGGTGACATTGGTGGTGGCGGTTTCCAGGCCAACCACCTTGGTCAAGCCGATCACCCCGTGCTTGGCGGCCACGTACGCGGCCTTGCCCACCGAACCGACCTGGCCGTGCACCGAGGCGATGTTGATGACCCGGCCCCAGTTCTTCTGCCGCATGCCGGGCAGGCTCAGGCGGGTACTGTGGAACACCGAGGACAGGTTGATGGCGATGATCGAATCCCAGCGCTCCACGGGGAAATCCTCAACCGGCGCCACGTGCTGGATGCCCGCGTTGTTGACCAGGATGTCGACGCCGCCGAACTCGCGCTCGGCGTAGGCGATCATGTCGGCAATTTGCGCCGGATCGCTGACGTCGGCCGGGTGATGGCCCACCTTGCCGCCGTACCGAGAGACCTCAGCGATGACCTGCGAGGCGTCGCCGAAGCCGTTGAGGATCAGGTTGGCGCCGGCCTTGGCCAAACTGAGCGCAATGCCCAGGCCGATGCCGCTGGTGGAGCCGGTAACCAGTGCGGTTTTGCCGGTTAGAGTGGTCATGATTACCTCACACAATGCCAGTGGCGTAGAAAACACCGATCACCACAAAGACCGCCAGGGTCTTGATCAGCGTAATACAGAAAATGTCTTTGTAAGCTTCGCGGTGGGTCAGGCCAGTCACTGCCAGCAGGGTGATCACCGCGCCGTTGTGCGGCAGCGTGTCCATGCCGCCGCTGGCCATCGCGGCCACCCGGTGCAGCACTTCCAGCGGAATGTTGGCCGCATGCGCCGCGGCGATGAAATCGTTGGCCATGGCCGCGAGCGCAATGCTCATGCCGCCGGAGGCAGAGCCGGTGATACCGGCCAGCAGGGTCACGGTAATCGCTTCATTGACCAGCGGGTTGGGAATGCTCTTGAGCCAGTCGGCCAGCACCAGAAAGCCGGGCAGGGACGCGATCACCGCACCAAAGCCATATTCCGAGGCGGTGTTCATCGCCGCCAGCAACGCACCGCTGACCGCGCTCTTGCTGCCTTCGGCCAGTTTGCTGCGAATCGCCTGGAAACCAAACGCCAGCACCATGAGAATGCCGACCAGCAATGCCGCCTGCACCGCCCAGATCGCCGTAAGCTTGGCGATTTCGGTGGTCACCGGTGCGGCCATGCCCGGCAGTGCCAGGCTGTGGGTCTTGCCGTACCACTGCGGGATCCACTGGGTGAACAGCAGGTTCATGACGCCCACCGCCAGGAGCGGCGAGAGGGCGATCCACGGGTTGGGCAGTTTGATGTCGGCGGCGGTTTCCGGCTCGTTGCGCAGTTCGGTGCCATAACCTTCACCCGCGCGCTGGGCCTTGTTGCGCTGGCGTTGCAAAAACAGCATGCCGACACAGAACACGAAAATCGTGCCGATCAACCCCAGCCACGGCGCTGCCCAGGCGGTGGTGTTGAAGAAGGTGCTGGGGATGATGTTCTGGATCTGCGGGGTGCCGGGCAGGGCGTCCATGGTGAACGAGAACGCACCCAAGGCGATGGTGGCCGGGATCAGGCGCTTGGGGATGTTGCTCTGGCGGAACATCTCGGCCGCGAACGGATAGACCGCAAACACCACCACGAACAGCGAAACGCCGCCGTAAGTCAGCAGGGCGCACACCAGCACGATCACCAGCATCGCCTGACGGGTGCCGAGCAGGCGAATGGCGGCGGCCACGATGGAGCGAGAGAAACCCGACAGCTCGATCAGCTTGCCGAACACGGCACCGAGCAGGAACACGGGGAAGTACAGTTTGATGAAACCGACCATTTTCTCCATGAACACCCCGGTAAAGGCGGGCGCGACGGCGGAAGGGTCGGTGAGCAGCACGGCGCCGAGGGCGGCGATGGGCGCAAAGAGGATAACGCTGTAGCCGCGATAGGCAGCAAGCATCAGCAGCGCAAGGGCTGCCAAGGCAATGATCACACTCATGGTGTGTCTCCTGGGATTGTTATTTTTGTGGGGTGAGGCGTTGGCGAAGGGCTTTAGCTAGATTTGTGCCAGGTGTGTAAGATGTTGAAATATAAGGGAATATTTGTTTTGTTTGGCTTCTGAAGAGATTTCTGTCTCTGATTTGAGACATTTTTTGGTTCGGAAGGCCTCATCGCGGGCAAGCCCGCTCCTACAGAGTTTGCGGGGAACCCATGAACTGTAGGAGCGGGCTTGCCCGCGATTGGATCTGTCTAACAACGGAGATCAATGTCTCGTTATTGAGACTAAGCCATCCCCAAAGCCACCATCTTCTTATACAGGGTCGACCGCCCCAGCCCCAGCCGCGCTGCCGCCTCGACCACCTTGCCCCCGCATTGCGCCAGGGCAGACTCGATCAATTGCCTGTCAAACCGCTCTCGCGCCTGGCTGAACGTCTCATGGCCCAACGCTTCAACCACTGCGGGCGCCGCACGCTGCACCGGGGCAAACGTACCAATGGCCCCACGAATATCCTGCGCGTTGAGCTGCAAGTCATCACTGAGCAACGCTGCCCGTTCGAGCACATTGCGCAGTTCGCGAATATTCCCAGGCCAGGCGTGCTGCCCCAGCAGTTCCAGGGCCTCGGGGTTCAATTCGTGCTGGCTGCGCAGCTCTTCGAGGATCGCCTCGCTCAGGGCGGGCAGGTCGTCGAGGCGATCGCGCAGCGGCGGCACCTGGATCGGCAGCACATTGAGCCGGTAATACAAGTCAGCACGGAACTCGCCGCGCTTGATCGCCGCTTCAAGGTCAGTAGAGGTCGCGGCGATGACCCGCACATCGCTCTGGATCACTTCGTTGGAGCCGACCGGTTCAAACTCCTTTTCCTGTAGCACTCGCAGCAGTTTGCTTTGCAGCGGGAGGGGCATGTCGCCGATTTCGTCGAGGAACAGGGTGCCGCCCTGGGCAATCTGCAACTTGCCGGCGCGGGCCTTGCGATCGGCGCCGGTGAAGGCGCCGGGGGCGGTGCCGAAAAATTCGGCTTCCAGGAGGGCTTCGGGGATCGCCGCGCTGTTGATGCTGACGAACGGTTTGTGTGCCCGTGGCGAGGCGCCGTGGATCGCCTGTGCCAGCAATTCCTTGCCGCTGCCGGTTTCCCCCAGCAGCAACACCGGGGAATCGGCACTGGCGCTGCGTCGGGCGCGTCGTTTGACTTCCAGGCTGGCGGCGCTGGTGCCGATGAAGTGGGCGAAGTTGTATTTGGTCTGCCGCGCCCGCAGCAGCGAGCGGGTGGAGGCGAGTTCTTCCTGCATGCTCATGTAGCGCTTGAGCATGGGTGAGAGGGTGCGCAGTTCGTCGAAGAGGGCGAAGCCGATGGCGCCGATCACCACGCCGGCATCGTCGTGGATCGGCAGGCGCATGACCACCAGCGGTTCCTTGGGCGTGTCCTGCATGTCCAGCAGGATCGGCCGACCCGTGCGCACCACCTCGCGCAGCAGGCTGCCGGGGATCACACTTTCGCAGGCCTTGCCGATGGCGAACTCGGCCGACTCCAGGCCAAAGCGCCGGGCATAGCGCTCGTTCATCCAGACGATGTTGGCGTCGCGGTCGACGATCACCGTGCCTTCGCTGGATTGCTCGATGATTTCGAACAGCGAGCGGATTGCGAGGAGGCGGACGCGTTGGTAGTCCTTCAGGCTGTCGGTGGGGTTCATGGGGGTGGATCCTGATTGTGTGTTGCCTGTTGGGTCCTCATCGCGGCGGTGCGACGATTCGACAAGCCCGCTCCTACACGGAGCCCCTGTAGGAGCGGGCTTGCCCGCGATGCAGGCGACGCGGTCACAACTGATGCGCCGCCGCCAACAGCTCTTTGGTGTACGGGTGCTGCGGCGATTCGAACACCTCGTGACTGGCGCCGCTCTCGACCACTTTGCCGTCCTTGATCACGATCATGTCATGGGCCAGGGCGCGGACCACCGCCAGGTCGTGGCTGATGAACAGGTAGGTCAGGCCGTGTTTTTCCTGAAGCTGTCGGAGCAGGGCCACCACTTGTTTTTGCACGGTGCGGTCCAGGGCCGAGGTCGGTTCATCCAGCAGGATCAACGCCGGTTTCAACACCAGCGCCCGGGCAATGGCGATGCGCTGGCGCTGACCGCCGGAGAACTCGTGGGGGTAGCGATGGCGACTCTCCGGGTCGAGGCCCACCTCGCGCAGCGCCTGGATGACCTGAGCGTCGCAGTCTTTTGCACTGGAGTGACTGTGCACTTCCAGGCCTTCGCTGATGATCTGTGCCACCGACATGCGCGGACTGAGGCTGCCAAACGGGTCCTGGAACACCACCTGCATTTTCTTGCGCCAGGGCCGTAGCTGTTTTTGCGTCAGGCCATCCAGCGCTTGGCCCTGGAAGCGAATGCTGCCTTCGGAGTCGAGCAGGCGCAGGATCGCCTGGCCCAGGGTCGATTTGCCGGAACCGGATTCGCCCACAATCCCCAGGGTCTTGCCGCGCTGCACATTCAGGCTGATACCGTCCACCGCATGCAGGTAGGTCTTGCGGCGGAACAGCCCGCCGCCGAGGGCGAACCTGACTTGCAGGTCGTCCACCTCCAGTACCTTCTCGCGCTCGTCCCGGGGCAGGGCTTCGCCTTCCGGCTCCGCATTGAGCAGCACGCAACTGTAGGGGTGTTTCGGCTCGGCGAACAATTGCTCGCAAGGCGCCTGTTCGACAATTTCCCCGGCCTTCATCACGCACACGCGCTGGGCAATGCTGCGCACCAGGTTAAGGTCGTGGCTGATCAGCAGCAGCGACATGCCGAGCCGCTGTTGCAGGGATTTGAGCAGGATCAGGATCTTGCGCTGCACCGTGACGTCGAGGGCGGTGGTCGGCTCGTCGGCGATCAGCAGTTCGGGCTCGCAGGCCAGGGCCATGGCGATCATGACCCGCTGGCGCTGGCCACCGGACAATTGGTGCGGATAGGCCTTGAGCCGCTCCTTGGGTTTCTGGATGCCCACCAGCTGCAGCAATTCGAGGATACGAGCCTGTGCGACCTTGCCGGTCAGGCCCTTGTGCAGCATCAGGGTTTCGCCGATCTGCTTTTCGATGCTGTGCAGCGGATTGAGCGAGGTCATCGGCTCCTGGAAGATCATCGCGATGCGGTTGCCCCGCAGTTCGCGCAATACCTTCGACGAGGCACCGAGCAGTTCCTTGCCGCGATAGCGAATGCTGCCGGTGGACTGGGTGTCGGTTTCGGGCAGCAATTGCAGGATCGAGTGCGCGGTCACTGATTTGCCGGAGCCTGACTCGCCGACCAGCGCCAGGCATTCACCGGGGCGGATGTCCAGGCAAAGGTCGCGTACCACGGTCTGGCCGCTGAAGGCCACGCTGAGGTTGCGGATTTCGATCAGGTTACTCATATCGAACGCTCGCTGGGTGACTTGGACCGTGGCTCAAGATCGTGGATCAAACGCATCACGCAATGCCTCGCCGATGAACACCAACAGGGAAAGAATCAGCGCCAAGGTGAAAAACGCCGTCAGCCCCAGCCACGGTGCTTGCAGGTTCTGCTTGCCCTGGCCGATCAACTCGCCCAGCGAGGCACTGCCAGCCGGCATGCCGAAACCGAGGAAGTCCAGGGCGGTGAGCGTCGAGATAGCCCCGGTGAGAATAAACGGCAGATAACTCAATGTCGCGTTCATCGCATTGGGCAGGATGTGCCGCACGATCACCTTGCGGTCGGTGAGGCCCAGCGCGCGGGCTGCCTTGACGTATTCCAGGTTGCGCCCGCGCAGGAACTCGGCGCGCACCACGTCCACCAGCGCCAGCCAGGAAAACAGCGCCATGATCCCCAGCAACCACCAGAAGTTCGGCTCGACGAACCCCGAGAGGATGATCAGCAGGTACAGCACCGGCAAACCCGACCAGACTTCCAGCAAGCGCTGGCCGATCAGGTCGACCCAGCCGCCGTAGTAGCCTTGCAGCGCGCCGGCGGCGATGCCGATGAGGGCGCTGACAAAGGTCAGCATCAGCGCGAACAGGATAGACACTCGCGCACCGAAGATCACCCGCGCCATGACATCACGGGCCTGGTCGTCGGTGCCCAGCCAGTTGACGCTCGACGGCGGGCTGGGTGCGGGTTTGTTCAGGTCGTAGTTGGGAGTGTCGTCGCTGAATGGGATGGGTGGGAACAGCAGCCAGCCGCCGTCCTTTTTAATCAGTTGCTGCACGTAATCGCTGCGGTAATCGGCCTGGAACGGCAGTTGCCCGCCGAACTCCTGTTCGGTGTAGCGCTTGAACACCGGGAAGTACAAGGCGTTGTGGTAACTGACCACCAGCGGTTTGTCGTTGGCGATCAGCTCGCCCCCCAGGGTCAGCAGGAACAGGCCGACGAACAACCACAGCGACCACCAGCCACGGCGGTTTTTCTTGAAACGGTCGAAGCGCCGACGGGCCAACGGCGAAAGCTTGAACATCAGGCATTCCTCGCGGCGAAGTCGATGCGTGGGTCGACCAGGGTGTAGCAGAGGTCCCCGACCAGTTTTATCAGCAGGCCGAACAGGGTGAAGATGAACAGCGATCCGAAGACCACCGGGTAATCCCTGGACACCGCCGCTTCGTAACTCATGCGCCCCAGGCCATCGAGGGAGAAGATCACCTCGATCAGCAGGGAGCCGGCGAAAAACACGCTGATGAACGCCTGTGGAATGCCCGACACCACCAACAGCATGGCGTTGCGGAATACATGGCCGTAGAGCACGCGACGTTCGCTCATGCCCTTGGCGCGGGCAGTGACCACGTACTGGCGGGTGATTTCATTGAGGAACGAGTTTTTAGTGAGGATGGTCAAGGTGGCAAAGCCGCCTATCACCAGGGCCGTCACTGGCAGCACCAGATGCCAGAAGTAGTCGGCAATCTTGCCCACGGTGGACAGCGATTCGAAGTTGTCCGAGACCAGCCCGCGCACCGGGAACCAGTTCAGCGAGGTGCCGCCGGCAAACACGACTATCAGGAACATCGCGAACAAAAACGCCGGCATGGCGTAGCCGATGATGATCGCGGTACTGCTCCAGATGTCGAAATGACTGCCATGGTGCACGGCCTTGCGGATGCCCAGCGGAATGGACACCAGGTAGGTAATCAGCGTGGCCCAGAGCCCAAGGGAGATGGTCACCGGCATTTTTTGCAGGATCAGGTCGGTCACCGTCGCGCCACGGAAGAAGCTCTTGCCGAAATCCAGTTGTGCGTAGCTCTTGAGCATCAGCCACAGACGTTCCGCGGCGGGTTTGTCGAAGCCGTACTGTTTTTCGATTTCCTTGATCAGTTGCGGATCGAGGCCGCGACTGGCTCGCGAGCTGCCGCTGGCCATGTCGCTGGAACCGCCGCCGACACTGGCGCCGCCGATGCCCTGCAAGTGCGCGATGGCCTGTTCGACCGGGCCGCCCGGCGCTGCCTGGACGATGACGAAGTTGACCAGAAGGATGATCACCAGCGTCGGAATGATCAGCAGCAGGCGCCGCAGAATATAAACCCACATCAGTGCGGCCCTCCGGGTTGGCCGCGCTTGATCAGTTCGGCGGTCATCTGCTGGTTGGTCAACGGTGTGGTGCTCACTTCCCACCAGCTCTCGATGGCTTCGTCATTCGCCGCTTGCACGCTGGGAATGCCGAAGCGGTTCCACCACACGGTGGAACTGCCCGGCGGGTAATAGTTGGGAATCCAGTAGTAATTCCATTGCAGCACGCGGTCCAGTGCGTGGGCATAGCGCAGCATGTCGGCCTGGGTGCTGGCACGTACGAGTCCAGCGACGAGGGTGTCCACGGCCGGGTTCTTGAGCACCATGTAGTTGTTGGAGCCCGGGTCGTTGGCGGAAGCCGAACCGAAGTAGTTGTTCAATTCGTTGCCCGGAGACGTGGTGACAGGGTAGCCGGTGACGATCATGTCGTAATCGCGGGACATGAGCCGGTTGACGTATTGCGACGAGTCGATACGGCGGATGTTCAGGTCGATGCCGATCTGCTTCAGCGTGCGCTTGTAGGGCAACAACAGGCGGTCCATGCCGTTCTGGCTGACCAGGAACGTAAAGCTCAGCGGCTTGCCCTCGGCATTCACCAGTTGATCGCCGTCGGGTTTCCAGCCGGCCTGCTCCAGGAGGGCCAAGGCTTGCAGTTGCTTGTCGCGGATCACGCCACTGCCATCGGTCTTGGGCGCCTCGAAGACTTGAGTGAACACTTCGTCGGGAATCTGGCCGCGCAGGGGTTCGAGGATCGCAAGCTCGGCAGCGTCCGGCAGTGCCCGGGCGGCGAGATCGGTATTGGAGAAGAAACTCTGCTGGCGGATGTAGACGTTTCGCATCATCTGCCGGTTGCTCCACTCGAAATCCCAAAGCAACACCAGGGCCTGGCGCACACGACGGTCCTGGAAGAGAGGATTTTGCAAGTTGAACACAAAGCCTTGCGCCGATTGTGGGGCACTTTGCGCCAGGTGGGCCTTTTGCAGGCGACCGTCGCTGAGGGCGGGGCTGTCGTAACCGATGGAATAGCCGGTGGCGGAAAACTCGCGGTTGTAATCGTAGGCGCCACCGCGCAGGACTTGGCGTGCAACGTCGGTGTCGCCGAAGTACTCAATGCTGAAATGGTCAAAGTTGTACAGGCCACGGCTGACCGGCAAGTCCTTTCCCCACCAGTCGGGGTTGCGCTCGAAGGTGATGCTGCGCCCGGAATCGACCTTGCTCACCTTGTACGGGCCACTGCCCAGTGGCGGCTCGTAACCGCCGCCACCGGCGAAGTCGCGGGTTTTCCACCAGTGCTCGGGAAACACCGGCAGGGTGGCGAGGTCCAGGGGCAGGGTGCGGTTTTCGTTGCTCTTGAAGTCAAAGCGGACCTTGAGCGGTGACTCGACGACCACGCCGCTGACGTCGGCGAATTGCGTGCGATAGCGCAGGCTGCCTTGAGTCATCAACAGGTCGAAGGTGTAGCGCACGTCTTCGGCGGTGATTGGCTTGCCATCGGCAAACCGCGCCTTGGGATTCAGATAGAAACGCAAGGACAAGCCATCGTCCGAGCGCTCCATCTTCTGCGCCACCAGGCCATAGACGGTGTAGGGCTCATCCTGTGAGCGCTGGGCGAGCGGGGAGTAAAGCAAACCGTCGATCTGGGTGACGCCGATGCCTTTGTCTATGTAAGGCAACACATGGTCGAAATGGCCGATTTCGACGGCCGAGCGACGCATGGTCCCGCCCTTGGGGGCGCGCGCATTGGTGTACTCGAAATGGCTGAAGCCGGCGGGGTATTTCGCGGGTTCGCCGTAGACGGTCAGGGCGTGTTGCGGCGCTGCGCTCACACCAGCGGCGCCCAACAGCAGGGTCGCGGCGGTGAATAAAAAGGTAGGGAAAGCCAGTCGCATTGTCAGCCTTAGAGCTGGGTGATCGGTAACCGCAAGTTGTACGCTAGCGGCGCGTGCCTCGCCAGTCGTATCGCACATGCGAAACACAACGGCCCACCAGAGGCGGGCCGTTGTGCGTCAAGCGCTGTAGCGAGATCAGTCCTGACGACTGGTCACTTCCAGCAGGTGGTAACCGAACTGGGTTTTCACCGGGCCTTGCACCACGTTGATCGGTGCGCTGAAGACCACGGTATCGAATTCCTTGACCATCTGGCCTGGACCGAACGAGCCCAGGTCACCGCCCTGGCGGCTGGACGGGCAGGTGGAGTTGGCCTTGGCGATTTCGGCGAAGTCGGCGCCGCCCTCGATTTGCGCCTTGAGTTCGTTGCACTTGTCTTCGCTGGCAACCAGGATGTGACGGGCAGTGGCTTTAGCCATGGGGAAATACTCCTCTGTTCAGTAAAGTGTCGAGCCTACCGGATTCAGTGGCCCATTTCTTCTCAAAGTTCCAGGGCGATGCTTAAAGGCCGACCTTTCGCAGGCGCTCGGCATGTCGCACGAAGAGCTCGACCGGATCGACGCCCTGACGCACTTGCCCGACGGCTTGATTGATGACATCCAGGTGATCCAGCGGATAGTCGGAGCGGATCACGTTGCCCAGGTGGGAGCTGAAGCGCCCGACCAGGCCGTCGTTTTGCTCGGCCTCGGTGGTGAAGTAGCGTGAAAAGACCCGGCAGAATCCGTGCAAGGAGTCGCCTGCATTAGCCTCTTCCTGTGCAACACCACCTTGCAGGGTGCCACTCCACGAGTAGTAGCGAACGCCATTGACCACCTCGCGACCCTTGCCACCCCAGGTTTTTGGCAGCCCCTGGGGATATTTTTGATTGAAGTCGCGGACGCCATCGGTCGTCAGTGCATTGAGTGCGGCGATAGCGTTCTGCGGTATCTGCGGGTTACCGCTCAACAACGAGAGGAAGTCGGCGAACAGGGTCGCCACCGCTTCGGCTGCGCGTTCCGGCAGGCGCCCTGGGGTCAGCGCCTTGCGCAGGAAATCGGCCAGCTCCGAACCGTGGTTCGGTCCGCTGACCGATGTCACGGATGCGACGACCTGCGGTGCCACCGCAGCGGCATATCGTGCCGCCAGTGCGCCTTGACTGTGGCCAATCAAGTTGACCTTTTGGGCTCCGGTGCCCTCGAGCACACGCTCGACCTGTGACAGGAGCTGGTCACCACGTGCCTCGTGGGTGTGAGTGGCAGACAAGTGTGGAATGAATACCCTGGCGCCGGCGCTGCGCAAGGCTTGCCTGATGTCGTGGAACAGTCCGAAAGGGCCGATCCGGTCGAAACCGAACAAGCCGTGAACCAGCAGGATGGGGTGGAGAGTGCTTGCATTCCGTTGCATGTTCGTACCTTTTCGCGGAAGTTCGTGGGTGTGCGAGGGCGTCACTCTAAAGCACACGGACATCGGGGCGATGTATGAAAAAGCCGCTGTAAAAGGGTGAAAACGGAATAGGTGGGAGGCGAATATTCGAGGCCTCGGGAAGCCTGTTTCGGATTGTCTGGACGTCTTTTCGGCGGGGGTAGAGCAGAGTCCTGCAATGACCTACCCCCGCCATGCCATTAGCCTGTCAGCCGCGTGCCGTGCGCAACCGCTGCGCCGCGTTGCGCAACAGTTCTTCCGTGCCGCTCCAGCCGAGGCAGCCATCGGTGATCGACACGCCGTATTTGAGCGACGCCGACAACGGCTGGCAGCCCTCGAACAGGTGGCTCTCGATCATCATCCCGATCAGTGACCGGTCACCTTGCAGGCGCTGTTCCAGCACATCGTTAAACACGGCCGGTTGACGCAGTGGGTCCTTGCCGCTGTTGGCGTGGCTGCAGTCGACCATGATTCGCGCCGGGATCTTCAACTTGCTCAGGTCGCTGTTGATCTGGGCGACGTTGGCGCGGTCGTAGTTGGGGCCGCGATGGCCGCCGCGCAGAACCAGGTGCGTATCGGGATTGCCGGGTGTCTGGATGATTGCAGGGTGGCCCTGGGTGTCGACGCCGAAATGACGGTGCGGGTGGGCGGCGGAGCGCATCGCATCGCTGGCCACGCCGACGCCGCCATCGGTGCCGTTCTTGAAGCCGACCGGCATGTTCAGGCCGCTGGCCATTTCGCGATGGATCTGCGATTCGGTAGTGCGAGCCCCGATGGCGACCCAGCTCAGCAGGTCGTCGAAGTAGCCGGCGGCCATCGGTTGCAGCAGTTCGGTCGCTACCGGCAGACCCAGGCGCAGCATTTCACGCATCAGTTCGCGCGACAGGGTGAGGCCGCCGGCCATGTCGTCGCTGCCGTCCAGATGCGGGTCGTAGGCCAGGCCTTTCCAGCCGACCGTTGTGCGCGGTTTTTCAACGTAGGCGCGCATGACCAGAAGCATTTGATCGCTGACGTCGTCGGCGAGGCGGGCGAGGTTACCGGCGTATTCCAGAGCCGATTGCGGATCGTGAATCGAGCAGGGTCCCACGATGACCAGTAAACGGGAGTCTTCACCGTTGAGAATGGCGCGTACGGCGTCGCGGTGGGTGGCGACCTGGCGGGTGAGGTCATTGCTCAGGGGCAACTGCTGTTTGAGTTGCAATGAGCTGGGCAGGCGCAGGGTCAGCGCTTCGTTGGCAGGGCTCAGGGTGGACAGCGGCAAAGCAGAGACGGACGAGTTCATGTTCAGGCTTCCTGGGCAAGCGGCGGGTTCGTTCCCGCGCGCTCGGCCCTACAGGGGTGTTCGACAATTGGCCGGATTGGCTGCGAGTGTGTGCTTGCCACCATTGGGTGACCGATCGGAGGCGGCAGGCTGTCCCGAGCGGAGGCTGCTAAATCGCCAGGCGGTAAAGGTGTCGTAACGGTAATAGGTGGCGTAGTTCATGTCGTGAATCCTCAAAATGTCTGGTAAGTGCAAAAGTGCTGCTTCAAAAATTCAGGCGCTGAAAAAACAAAACCCCCGGTCGGGAGGCCGACCGGGGGTTGAGAAATCTCTGGTGGCGACCCGTTGAAGTGGGCGCCGTTTGGGTATCAGGCGCGCCAGTGGCTAAACCAATACCCAAAATAAAAGCTTGCCGGAGCACAAGCACTGTTCGCCCAGGCAGCCGCAACCGAGCGCGGGGCGCTGGCGGTAGTACGCTGTGAGAAGGCGTTGAACATGGTGTGTCTCCGATGAATGGCCTGAGCTTACTAGAGGCCGGTAGGCGGATTCAATCAGAAATTGCTATCAATCGCCGATGGTGTTTTCTATCGCCGGGGTGTGACACTTCGCACTTATCAACTTTCCCCGCGACCCGCCATGACCGCATCGACACTCGCCGCCGGATTTGAATGGCGCCCGGCAACGCCCGCCGACCTGGGCTTCGCTCGCGACCTGACCTGCCAGAACATGCTGCGCTATTACATTCAGTACGACCTGCTTTGGCAGGACGAAGCCTTCGACGTGGCCTGGGCGGGGCGGGACAATCGCTTGATCGTGCGCGATGGCGTGCGGCTGGGATTTTTCAGCTTGAGCCGGGACGCCAGGGCCTTGTATATCCGTGAGTTGCATGTCGTCGAGGGGTTTCGCGGTCAGGGGGCTGGTTCCTGGGCGATCGATCAGGTTTTGGCGCTGGCGGGCCAGGAGCGTCGCCCGGCGTTGCGCTTGACGGTGTTCGAGAATAATCCGGCAAGAATGCTTTACGAGCGAAAGGGCTTGCGGGTAGTCGGCGCCGACGAGTGTTTCCTCAGAATGCAGTGTGATGTTCGCGCCCTGAATGCCTGAAACACATATAAGACAAGCCTTTCAAGATGTATTGATACTTTTTATATGGCGCTTGCCGCTAGGTCTGCCAATCGCTTTTTGCTAAGGTGTCGGCAACTCAACAAGACGAATCACGAGGTGTCTGCTTGATTAGGGTGCTAGTAGTCGATGACCATGATCTCGTTCGTACGGGCATTACGCGAATGCTGGCGGACATCGACGGCCTGCAAGTGGTCGGCCAGGCGGAGTCCGGGGAAGAATCCCTGCTCAAGGCACGTGAGTTGAAACCCGATGTGGTGCTGATGGACGTGAAGATGCCCGGTATCGGCGGTCTTGAAGCCACCCGAAAGCTGCTGCGCAGCCATCCCGACATCAAGGTCGTGGCCGTCACCGTGTGCGAGGAAGACCCGTTCCCCACCCGTCTGTTGCAGGCCGGAGCCGCCGGTTACCTGACCAAGGGTGCGGGGCTGCCGGAAATGGTCCAGGCCATCCGCCTCGTATTTGCCGGGCAGCGCTACATCAGCCCGCAGATCGCCCAGCAACTGGCGATCAAATCCTTCCAGCCGACCAACGATTCGCCGTTCGACGCCTTGTCCGAGCGGGAAATCCAGATCGCGCTGATGATTGTTGGTTGCCAGAAAGTCCAGATCATCTCCGACAAGCTGTGCCTGTCGCCAAAAACCGTAAACACCTACCGTTACCGAATTTTCGAAAAGCTTTCAATCAGCAGCGATGTCGAGTTGACGCTGCTGGCGGTTCGTCACGGCATGGTTGATGCCAGCCTCTGAAAATGACCGAAATCTTTGATCCAAGCGCATTCCTGTCAACGGTCAGCGGACGCCCCGGCGTTTATCGCATGTTCGACAGCGAGGCGCGTCTGCTCTACGTCGGCAAGGCCAAGAACCTCAAGAATCGCCTGTCGAGTTACTTCCGCAAGTCCGGGCTGGCACCCAAGACCGCCGCACTGGTGGCGCGCATCGCCCAGGTCGAAACGACGATTACGTCCAACGAAACTGAAGCCCTGTTGCTTGAGCAGACACTGATCAAGGAATGGCGCCCGCCCTACAACATCCTGCTGCGCGACGACAAATCCTACCCCTACGTCTTCTTGTCCGATGGCCAGTTTCCACGCCTGAGCATTCATCGTGGGGCGAAAAAAGCCAAGGGCAAGTACTTCGGCCCCTATCCCAGCGCCGGGGCGATCCGTGAGAGCCTGAGCCTGCTGCAAAAGACCTTTTTTGTGCGTCAGTGCGAGGACAGCTATTACAAGAACCGTACGCGGCCGTGCCTGCAATACCAGATCAAGCGCTGCAAGGCGCCCTGCGTAGGACTGGTGGAACCTGAGGTGTACGCCGAAGACGTGCGCCACTCGGTGATGTTCCTCGAAGGGCGCAGCAATGCGCTGACTGATGAATTGTCAGCGGGCATGGAAGAGGCGGCGATCAACCTCGAATTCGAGCGCGCCGCCGAACTGCGTGACCAGATTGGCCTGCTGCGCCGCGTACAGGATCAGCAGAGCATGGAAGGCGGCTCCGGCGATGTCGACGTGATCGCTGCCTTCGTCAATCCGGGCGGCGCCTGCGTGCACCTCATCAGTGTGCGCGGTGGCCGGGTACTGGGCAGCAAGAACTTCTTCCCGCAAGTGGGTATCGAAGAGGACGTATCCGAAGTCATGGCGGCGTTTCTCGGCCAGTACTTCGTCAGCAGTCCCGAGCGGGACTTGCCGAGCGAGTTGATCGTCAACGTGGTTCACGACGACTTCCCTGCACTGATCGAGGCCATTCATGAGCTGCGTGGTCGGGAACTGACTATCAGCCACCGAGTGCGTGGCACGCGGGCACGCTGGCAGCAGTTGGCGGTGACCAACGCCGAGCAGGCATTGGGTGCACGTCTGGCCAACCGTCAACACGTCGCGGCGCGTTTCGACGCCCTGGCCGAAGTGCTGAACCTGGATGAACCGCCGCAGCGCCTGGAGTGCTACGACATCAGCCATTCCAGCGGCGAAGCCACTGTGGCCTCGTGTGTGGTGTTCGGCCCGGAAGGCCCGATCAAGGCCGATTATCGTCGTTACAACATCGAAGGCGTCACCGCAGGCGATGACTACGCCGCGATGCATCAGGCGCTGACCCGGCGCTTCAGCAAACTCAAGGACGGGGAGGGCAAGCTGCCGGACATCCTCCTGGTCGACGGCGGCAAGGGCCAGCTGTCGATGGCCCGCGATGTGCTCAATGAACTGGCGGTGCCGGACCTGATCCTCCTGGGCGTGGCCAAGGGCGCCACGCGCAAGGCCGGCTTCGAAACCCTGTACCTCAACGACGCCGCCCATGAATTCACCTTGCGTGGCGATTCGCCGGCGCTGCATCTTATCCAGCAGATCCGTGACGAGGCCCACCGGTTCGCCATTACCGGCCACCGCGCACGTCGTGGCAAAACCCGCCGCACGTCTACACTGGAAGGCGTCGCCGGGGTAGGGCCGACACGTCGGCGCGACCTGTTAAAACATTTTGGTGGATTGCAGGAGCTGTCTCGTGCCAGCATCGAAGAAATCGCCAAAGCCCCCGGGATCAGTAAAAAGCTCGCAGAGTTGATTTATGCAAATCTGCACAGCGAGTAGAATGCCCCCTCACCTCGTAGCCAGTTGTGCCGATGAATATCCCTAATCTGATTACCGTTCTACGCGTCCTGCTTATCCCGATCTTCATTTTACTGTTCTACCTGCCTTACCAATGGAGCTACGCGGCCTCCGCCTCGGTCTTCGCGTTCGCCGCTGCCACCGACTGGCTGGACGGCTATCTGGCGCGTCGCCTGGAACAGAGCACGCCATTCGGCGCGTTCCTCGACCCGGTGGCCGACAAGTTGATGGTCGCCGTGGCCCTGGTGCTGCTGGTGCAGGAGCACGCCAACCTGTGGCTGACGCTGCCGGCCGCCGTCATCATCGGTCGCGAAATCGTCGTCTCGGCTCTGCGCGAATGGATGGCCGAAATCGGTGCCCGTGCGCACGTCGCCGTGTCGAACCTGGGCAAATGGAAAACCGCCGCGCAAATGCTCGCGTTGGTGATCCTGCTGGGCAACCCGTCGCACTTTACCTTCTGGGTGCTGCTCGGCTACGTTTTACTGATGATCTCCGCCGGTCTGACCTTGTGGTCCATGGTCCAATATCTGCGCGCCGCCTGGCCACACCTGAAGATCGATGTGGAAAAGAAATAAAACTTTTTTGAATCAAGGGGTTGACGGGGCTTCTGGATTCTATAAAATGCGCCACACCAAGACGCGGGAATAGCTCAGTTGGTAGAGCACGACCTTGCCAAGGTCGGGGTCGCGAGTTCGAGTCTCGTTTCCCGCTCCAAACATAGCATTGCAGTTTCGGCTGCAATGATCGCAAAAAGGACCTTCGGGTCCTTTTTGCGTTTCTGCTTTCCATGATCACTCGCTGCGAGCCTCTTGCAGGCGCAGTGATCATTTCCACCGTCGGGTTGGAGATCGCGGGCCGCGATTCAGTCCTAGGGGCGGCGCACGACGTATTGGATTACGAGCGAGCGACCACGTGTGACTGAGTTTGCGATCCAGAGCATCTTCGGAACCGTGGCCGCCATCAGGCTCCTTCCCAAGAGGTACGTTGCAAACACGTCACCACCCTCAGTCTTGGCTAAGTTTCCATCCGTATCTTCTTCCAAGCGCATTCAGCGCAGTTCAGAAGAGGCGACCAGCATGAATCCCGCGAGAGCCGGATGGCTCAACAAAGTACCTGAAGTCACACTTGCCTTCTGGGTAATCAAGATTCTATCGACCACCGTAGGTGAAACCGGCGCCGACTTCCTTGCCGTAGACGCAGGGCTCGGCGCCGGCTGGACCAGCATTGGCATGGCGCTGCTGCTGGCTGGCGCGCTATTGCTGCAAATGCGCAAAACGGTCTATTCACCGTGGATCTACTGGTTGACCGTGGTACTGGTGAGCATAGTTGGCACGCAGATCACCGACATCATGACCGACATGCTCGATATCAGTCTGTATGTCAGTACCGGAGTGTTCTCAGTCCTGCTCTCATTGAACTTCCTGATTTGGTTCAAGTGGGAGAACAACCTTTCAATTCGCGAGATCAACACGCCGCGACGCGAACTTTTCTACTGGTCAACTGTGCTCTGCACCTTTGCCCTGGGCACCGCCGCCGGTGATCTGGCCACGGAGGCGCTGGGGCTGGGATTCACCTTGGGTGCGGTGATTTTCGGCGCGTTGATTGCGGCGACGCTGCTGGCGTGGCGTCTGGGCGCCAACGTGGTGCTGACGTTCTGGATCGCCTACATCCTCACTCGTCCATTCGGCGCCTCCCTCGGAGATTTGCTGACTCAAGCCAAGACCTACGGTGGTCTGGGCATGGGTGCAGCGTGGACCAGTGCGATCTTCCTGACCGTCATCGTGCTGTTGGTGGCAGTTGCACAGATCGGCGTTGGCAACCGTAAAACCGCCGTTCAATAACCTTCAAACATCTATCAAGGAATCCACATGCGCTCCTTTCAAACGACTATCCGTCATGTCGCCATCATCTCGTCACTGGTATTGCTCGGCAGTCTGGCGGGTTGTTCGAAGCCCGCCGATAAACCCGCTGCCGGCACGCCGACCAGCTCGATGAGTGCGCCAGCGCAGTCCGGCTCGAAACTCGGCGACCTGAGCGAGTTCCGCAGGATTGCCGCTGACGTGAGCACGCTGGTGGAAAAAAACGATCTCCCCGCTGCCAAGACACGTATCAAGGACCTGGAAACCTCCTGGGACTCTGCCGAAGCGGGCATCAAACCCCGGGCTGCGTCTGACTGGCATGTGCTGGACAAAGCCATTGACCACGCACTCGACGCCTTGCGCGCCGGCACGCCGAAGCAAGCTGACTGCAAGTCGGCCATGGATGACTTGCTCAAGGCTTTCGATGCGATGAAAAGCCCGCAGCAGTAAGTCGGGTCGGAGCCGGGTGCGGACAAATGCCGGTTCAAGTGCTTCAATACAGGCGCGACGGGGATCACCGTCGCGCCTTTTTTGTCGGAGCGGTGCATGCGGATTCTGCTGGTCGAAGATGACCTGATGATTGGGGATGCCATCGAAAATGCGCTCAACGATGCGAGTTACGCCACCGACTGGGTGAAAAACGGCCTCACCGCGTTGGCGGCGCTGGACACACAGACCTATGACCTGGTCCTCCTCGACCTTGGCCTGCCGGGCAAGGATGGGCTCGATGTGCTGGATGCCATTCGCGCACGCAACAACCCTGTGCCGCTGTTGATTATCACCGCCCGGGATGGTTTGGATGATCGTCTGCGTGGCCTTGATGCCGGTGCTGATGACTTCATGCTCAAGCCCTTTGCTATCGCTGAGTTGCTGGCACGCATGCGCGCTGTACTGCGCCGTCGCGGTGGTAACGCGCAATCATTGCTGGACAACGGCGAAGTCTCCTTGAACCTTGTCTCCAAGCGAGCCTCCACTGCCGACGTCAGCGAAGTCCAACTCTCCAGTCGCGAGTTTGCGCTTTTGCAGGCGCTGTTGATCCGCCCGGGTGCCATTCTCTCGCGCAGTGAGCTGGAAGACCGGATTTACGGCTGGGGCAACGAAGTGGAAAGTAACGCGGTGGAATTTTTGATCCATGCGCTGCGACGAAAACTTGGGAGCCATGTCATCAGGAACGTCAGGGGGATGGGATGGATGGTTTCAAAAGGCGTTTAAGCGACTCGGTGCAATCGCAGCTGTCCGTCGCGCTGTCACTGGCCATTCTCCTCGTCGCCTTGCTGGCCGGTGTGTTCGCGTTCATGTCGGCGCTCGACGAAGTTCACGAGATGCAGGACGAAAGCTTGCGCCAGGTGGCAGTGCTGTTCGATCGACAGCACATGACCCTGCGCTATCCCGGTGCTGAAAGGCTCGTTGATGACGACGAGGAATCAAGGATCATCGTGCAGTACCTGGCCGATAGCGCCAAAGCAGTCGGCAATGACGATGTCAGCATCCCGTTGCCATTTCCCGTGACTCTGGCGGATGGGTTGTCGACACTGAACATCGCCGGCGAAAACTTTCGTGCGCTGGTCAGAACCCTTTCTACGGGCGAACGCATCGTGGTCGCGCAAGAGGCCGACGTGCGCGATAAGGAAGCGCGGGAAAGCGCCTGGCACAGTCTGCTGCCGTTTCTCATTCTGTTTCCAGTGTTGCTGTTGGTGGTGGGGGATCTGGTGCGCAAACTGTTCCGTCCCATTGCAACGCTATCAGCAGAAATCGATCAACGCGACCATCAGGCGCTTCATTCTGTCGATGAGCAGCACCTGCCGAGCGAAATCCGTCCTTTTGTCGTGGCGATCAACCGATTGCTCAAGCGCGTCGCGTCGACCATGGAAACGCAACGGCGGTTTATCGCCGATGCCGCCCATGAATTGCGTTCGCCGATGACGGCGCTGTCATTGCAAGCGGAGCGGTTGTCGTCCATGCCGATGTCAGAGGCGGCGCGACAGAGGTTTGTGCCCTTGGCTCAGGGCATCGAGCGAAGCCGCATGCTCATCGAGCAGCTGTTGGCGCTGGCCGCCGCGCAATCAGTCGCGCAACGAATCGAGACGGCGGTTTCGGTACACGCCGTGTTTCGTCGTGTGCTGGAGGATTTGCTGCCATTGGCCGAGGATAAGGGCATCGATATCGGAGTGGAAAGCGTCGAGGATAGGCGGGTTGTTATCAACGAGCTGGACCTGTTCATTCTGGTCAAGAACCTGGTGGACAATGCCATTCGCTATACCTCGACGGGCGGGCGGGTCGACTTGAGTGTCGAACCGACCGATTCTGGCGTACTCATCGAGATCAAGGACTCCGGCCCCGGCATTAGCGCCGAAGAGCGAGCGCTGGTATTCGAACCGTTTTACCGCAATTTGGGCACAGGTGAAGCCGGCTCCGGACTGGGGCTGTCCATCGTTGCGGCGATAGCCGACCGTATCGGCGCACGTGTCGGATTGAGCTTTGCAGATGAGGTCAAACAGGGTGGATTACGTGTTTGTGTCTCGCTGGACGTTCGTCGGAGCTGATTTGCTTCAGGTGCATGGCACCTGCGATCCCTGACAATTTCTGCCATCAACCCTGGACGTGAGCCTCACGCATTATCCAAGCAGTTCCAAGCCTGCTGAATGCAGGCTTGGAACCATTGTCCGAGTCAGTCGCGAGCGGGAGCGATCAGAGGGATGTCATTGCCGGCAGTGTCTTTGCTGCCGCCCCAGTTCAACAAGCGATGGGTGAAGTCATAGCTCGCAGCCTGGTAGTAGGTAATCGCTCGTGCGATTAGAGGGTCGTTGACTTGAACCGTCACCTCATGGCTCGCGCCCAATGCGTCGTCGTGGCGTCGCAACAAGGATCGGGGGCTAAGAATAGCCAGATCTTTCCCATCGAACAGACCAAGGTGCTGGTAATTACCGACCAAGACACGGGGGGGCAATGCGGACGCTTGAAGCAAGTTACGACCGAAAAATGTCGATTCGTAATTAAGGTTCAACAACCCTAGCAGTGTCGGAGCCAAGTCTATCTGACTCGCCAATTGACCCTCTTCACGCGCAGGAATGAGCTTAGGGGCGTAGATGAACAATGGAATTTGATAATTACGAATTGGAAGATCTTCCTTGCCAGCGCTACCAGCCGTATGGTCAGCGACAAAGACAAAGATAGTATCGTCGAACCAGGCTTTCTTTCGGGCTGCTTCCAGGAATTTTCCGATTGCATAGTCAGTATATTTCACAGCACCGTCGCGACCGTCACCGGATGCAATATCAATCCTGCCATCTGGGTAAGTGTAGGGACGGTGATTGGAGGTGGTCATCAGTTGCAACAGGAACGGTTTGTTGAGCGAAAAGTTCTCGTCTGCCAGCTTCAGCGTCAATTGGTAAAGATCTTCATCCGCCATGCCCCAGGCGTTTTTGAAATGGATATCTGCTTCATCGACACTGCTTTGATCGACCACCTTGTAACCATTCCCCCCGAAGAACGCATTCATGTTGTCGAAGTAGCCACGCCCACCGTATACAAAAACGCTGTCGTAACCGACATGATTGAGCTGTTGGCCCAGGCTGGCGAAGCCACTTTCACGGCCTACCCGTTTTACGATAGAGCGTCCCGGCGTTGGAGGAACAGACAACGTAATCGCTTCCAGGCCACGGTCGGTTCTGGTGCCAGTGGCGTAGAAGTTGTTGAAGTAAAGACTTTCCTTACGTAATTGATCGAGATTGGGCGTCAGGTTGTCAGGGTTCCCATTGCTGCCCATGTACTTCGCGCTGAAGCTTTCGATGGTCACCAAAATAATATTATGTCGCTTGGTCTTTTCTTTCTGCGTGACGACTCGACGTACATCAAGGGAATCCTTTCCGATGAACCGCACGTCGCTTTCCGCCATTTCCTGATGGATCATTCTGCCGACTACATCATTCGGCAACGTGGCGTAGAACTGTTCGTAGTCCAACTCGTTATTGCGAAACGCGGCAAAGAACTGGTAGGGGCCATTGCTGGCCAATTCATGCTGATAGGTGTTTCCGCCTTCTCCCCGGGGAGTGTCCTGGTCAACGAAGCACACGACAATTGCAGTCAAGGCGAACAACGCCGCAACACTCAGCAAGCGCACGCGCCAGGTCGGCAACGGCGCACTGATCACACGCTTTAATGGTCTGTACAAAATAATGCAGATTACAACGGCGATCACCGCCAACCCGCTAAGCAACTTACCGATAGGGTAAGACTCCAGAATGTTATTCAACACCTCGTCGGAGTACACCAGATAATCCACGGCAATAAAGTTGAAGCGTACGCCGAATTCGTCCCAGAACAGCCATTCAGCCACTGCGGTGAATAACATCACGAAAACGCTGAGTATCAAGAGGCCTTGCAAAAACCAGTAGTGCCCACGGCTACGCCACAAAGCGGGAGGACACAGCAACACATAGAAGCTCATCGGCAGCGCGGCGAACAGCAGAAAGCTCAGATCGTACAGTGCGCCTATACCGAAAATCGAAGCATAGGCATTGCCCGCCTCTGAAAGGTGAGTGGCCAGTAACACCAACCGGGTAAGGGTAAAAACCACCAACCATAGGCCGGTAACCGTTAGAACGAAGCGCAGGGGGGCTGAAGTGAAAAAGCGCATTGAAAACTCCTTGTTATATTCCTTCCAGATCGAAAATTTGTTGCTGGTGGATCTGCGTATCTGCGAGTCCTAATCCATAGGACATTCCTTTTCGAATGCACGGAGTTACGATGGCGAGAAAATGAATCTATCCGATAGAATAGAAAAAAATCGTCAAGACGACTTGATCCTGTTGCCATTCGGAAGGCTGTCAGCGTGTTTTCACACAGGTCGTTCGGGTTTTTTCCTTTCTGCGCATACCACTCAAGTCGATCGTGATCGCCGGTTAACTGGCCGGGATGGACAACGTTGCCCGCAAGCCACCTTCCTGGCGGTTGACCAGCGTGATGCTCCCTCCCAACTGCGTCGCGATGGTGTTGACGATGGTCAAACCCAGTCCTGCCCCTTGCGCATTGCCACGGCTGTAAAAACGTTCGAACAATCGTGCCCGGTCCGCTTCTTCGATCCCGGGACCCTGGTCTTCGACAATCAAATGGCAGAAGCCCTCAGTCCGGCTCAACCTCACAGTGATCACGCCATTGTCTGGCGAGAAATTGGCGGCGTTGGTCATCAGGTTGCCAAGGGCAATTTCGAGCGCAGTGGGGCTGACCAGCGCGTAGGCCGGCCGGCCGCTTTCTTCAAACGCCAGTTCCAGGTGTTTGCTCAGTAACCACGGGGTCATTTGAGCCAAGCTGTTGCGCACTGTCTCGGCTACGTCGACCCGTTGGGGCGGGGAACCTCCAGCGCCGGGCTCAAGGCGGGCCATGGTCAACAGTTGGTTGACCAATCGGGTCGTGCGGTCGACGCCGGCAATCAGGAACGCCAGCGATTCACGGCGCTCCTGTTCAGAGCCGGCTTCCTGAAGGTTTTGGGCGTGGACTCGCAACACCGCAAGCGGTGTACGCATCTCATGGGCGGCGTCGGCGATGAAGCGACGCTCGCGTCCGAGCACTTCCTGGATTTGAGCGAGCATGCGATTGAGTGCGGCTTGCATCGGTTCCAGCTCGCTGGGCAGCGGCGTCAACTGCAACGGTTCAAGCGAGCCACTGTGTCTTGCGCGTAAGGTCGCGGCCATGTTCGCCAACGGCTTGAGCCCCCAGCCGATGGCAAGCCAGACCATGGCCGCCAACAGCAGGCTGCCAATCACGTTGGGGCCCAAGGTGTGGCGGACGATGCGGTCAACCAGATCCGCCCGCACGTCATCGCGCTCTCCGACCCAGATGCGCATGCCGTTGTTTTGATCTTCGAGAATGAAGGCGCGCCAATGACGGTTGTTCAGGTCCACTACGTCGCTGAAGCCTGGCAAGGTGGGTGGTGATCTGAACGAAGGCGCGCTGGCAGTGTGTACCAACACTTCACCTTCGGAGTTCCACACCTGAAAGGCAATTTTGCGTTCGTAAGGGTGGCCGTCGCCTCGCGGCTCCGCTTCACCCAGAGCAGTGTTGAAGGCACGGTACAGGTCGGCGTGTTGCTGACCGGCCAGCGGCATGCGCATCACGCCTTGCAGCAACCGCGCGTTCTGGGCCAGTTGTGCGTCGTAGACCTCGGCGATCTCGTGATTGCTGTCGTGCACGTTAAAGAAGCTGAGTACCGTCAAGCCGGCAAGCAACAGACCGATGATCAGCGTCAGTGTACGGCGGCGGATCGAGGTCATTGGCGCTCCTCCACCAAATAACCCACGCCCCGAATGGTGCGGATCAGGTCGGTGGAGAATTTCTTGCGAAGGTGGTGGATGTGCACTTCGAGCGTGTTGCTTTCGGCTTCTTCGCTCCAGCCATAGAGCAACTGCATCAGTTGGTCGCGGGTCATCACCCGGCCGGGCGGCGACAGCAACTCATGCAACAACTGATATTCCTTGGGTGTCAGTGCCACGGGCTGGCCCCTGTAGCTGACTTGTTGGGTGCCAGGGTTCAGGCTGATGCCCGCGTGCTCGATCAACGCCTGGGCGCGACCGGCACTGCGCCGTAACAAGGCCCGCAAGCGCGCCTTGAGCTCGGCCAGGTCGAAGGGCTTGATCAGGTAATCGTCGGCGCCGGCATCGAGCCCGGCGATTCGGTCTTCCGTGGCATCGCGGGCGGTCAGGATCAGCACCGGAAGGTTGGAGCCGCTGTTGCGCAGGCGACGCAGCACTTCAAGGCCATCCATGCGCGGTAGCCCAAGGTCGAGCACCGCCAGGTCAAAGCTTTCGCTGAGCAACGAATGCAATGCGCTGGCGCCATCCTTGAGCCAGTCGACGGTGTAACCCTCGCGCCCCAGCGCCTGGTGAATGCCTTCACCGAGCGCGACATCGTCCTCGATCAGTAGTAAACGCACATGGGCTCCTGTCAGTCGAGTTTCTTGTTCACGTCCACCAGCAAAGCGGCGATTTCTTTGCGGCGCCCGGCGTCAGCGCTTTCCCGGCCCGGCCGAGGCGCTGCCTGAAGGGCTTTGAGCAGCGCGGCCCTGGCTTCAGCGTAGCGTTTCTGACGGTAGAGATGATCGCCCCAGAAGTACAGGCTGTCGATGCCGTCGGGATTGAAGTGCAGGGCTTGCCTGAGCAATTGCTCGGCTTTGTCGCTGTCGCCGAAGCCGATCGGCCAGCCGGGCACCCGATCGTACAGCGCGCCGAGGCTCGTATAGGCCGAACCTTGCAACGCTTTTGGGTCCAGGGTCAGCGACTTTTCCAGGTCGGCCTTGGCGTCCTTGGCTTTGCCCAAGGCACCGAGTCCGCCCTGGGCGCCGGCCCAACTGCTGGTGACGATGCCTTTCCAGATCCAGGCCTCGGCCACGGCCGGACGCTCGGTTGTAAAGTTGGAGGCTTGGGCTGCCAGTTGCTCAAAGGCAGCAGCGCGTTGGTTTTCCGGGGTCTCGTACTGAATGCGCGCCCAACCCTGCTGAATGCTGTTCAGGCGTTGTTGATCGGCGGCGTCCAGTGCCAGAGCGCTTTGACTGAGGGCGCCGAGCAGCAGGCATGCGAACATTTTCTTCATGATTTTGGCGTCTCGTTCTCGTTTTTTTCACTCAGGCGACGGATCAGCGGCAACTGCTTGCGCAAGCCCCGATCCACCAGATTGGGTAGCAGGCTGTTGAGGCGCACGAAAAACCGCTCCGGCCAGCCCAGGTACAGGTCTCGACGATCACCGGCAATCGCATGAGTGACTGCCGCTGCCACGGTTTGCGGATCGTCGACGCTGGCCTTCAGCGCATCGTTCAAGGCTTGCGCGGCGGCACTGTTCATCGACGTACGGGTGGCGCGGGGCGCGACGTACAACACGTTGACGCGGGTATCGGCCAGTTCTCGGCGCAAAGCCTCGGAAAACCCGCGCAGGGCAAACTTCGTGGCGCAATAACTGGCATAACCTGGGTAGCCGATGGAGCCATAGGTGGAGCCGACATTGACCACCATGGCGTTGTCAGCCCGCTTGAGCAGTGGCAACAGCAGTCGGGTCAGGCAGATGGGGGCGCTGATGTTCACCGCCAGCATGTCGTTGATGTCGCTGTCGTCCAGTTGTTCGAGCATGGCAAAGTGATTGACGCCGGCGGCGTTGATCAGCAGGTTGATACCGCCGATGCCCTCGGCAGCCGTCAACACTTGGCGCTGATCATCGGACGAAGTGAGATCGGCCGCGATCCAACTCAGGTTCTGCGGGTAGCGCTTGAGCAGTGGCAACAACGCCTGCTGATGCCGTGCCACGGCGAGCACGCGCGCACCGGCGGCGCACAGAGCGCCGGTGATCGCCACACCAATACCGCCACTGGCACCGGTCAACACCACGCGGGCCTCATGCAGCTGCATCTTGTGCCTCCGCGTGGCGGGGCAGGCCGCGGAACATCTCGGTATAGAGCCGGTAAACCATTTTCGAGGCATGAATCACCGCCGCTTGATCCTGCGGGTCTTCGAGTTGGTTCATCAGGTGGCGGTAGGTCTGCATGTGCTCGATGTCGAGCGAACCGTGGGAGCTGAGGTAGCTGAAGGCCGAGATGGGCAGTGCCAGGTGCTCGCGAATGCTGGCGGCGGCGTGCGTAGCCAGGGCGACGCTGGTGCCCTCCAGCACGTTGACCATGCCGAACAAGCCCACCGGATTACCGCGGGCGATCAGGTCGTAGAGGAAGCTGATCATCAGCTCTATCGCTGGCGATGGCTGGCCGTCGCGCACGGCGTCACGATCCCCACCACAGGCAGCGATGTCGTCGAGCACCCACTGTTCATGGCCGTACTCATCTTCGATGTATTCGCAGACCGCTTTACGCAACCACTCCAGGCGCGTCGGCAGGGCTGCGCCGCACGCCATCATCAGGGGCACGGTGTGGCGCACATGGTAATAAGCCTGTGCCAGGAACGCCCGATAGCTCTCCAGGCTGACCTGGCCTTGAAGGGCATCGACGATGATCGGCAGGTTGAACAGCTCATGGCGTTCCTTTTGCGTGGCTTCTTGCAGGGTGTCGAAAAAACTCATGATGCGGATTCCTCGGATACGACGGATTCAGTCAACAGGTGG
Source organism: Pseudomonas sp. S2_C03 (assembly GCF_054668405.1). NCBI lineage: Bacteria > Pseudomonadati > Pseudomonadota > Gammaproteobacteria > Pseudomonadales > Pseudomonadaceae > Pseudomonas > Pseudomonas sp. S2_C03. Next base: position 1,688,923 of record NZ_CP162766.1, read on the forward strand.
TGATACACCGTGACGATGGCGTCGCGGCGTGGACGGCCGTTGGGGGTGAGCAGGCCGTTGGCGGCACTGAAAGGTTGAGACAGACGCGTCCAGTGATGCACATGGGCGTAATCGGGCAAAACGTCATTGGCTTCATCGACGGCGGCTTGCAGCTCGGCATCGGTGCAATCCGGGCGGTGCGGCCAGAGCAGCGCATGGTTGTGGGGCAGGGCTTCGCCATAGACGAAAGCTTGGGCAATGTGCCGGCGCTGAGTCAGTTCGGCCTCGACCCATTCGGGGTTGACGTTGCGCCCGTAGCTGGTGACGAACTGGTGTTTCTTGCGTCCCTTGAGGTAGAGGAAACCGTCCGTATCGAATTCGCCCAGATCGCCGCTCGGCCACCACGGGTCAGTGATCGCAGGTTCGCCGAGATAGCCGAGCAATCTCGAACCCTTGATCATGACTTCACCGTCCTGCGCCAATCGCAGCGCTACATGGGGCAGGGGCTTGCCGACGCTACCGGGGCGCTGCGCACCGGGACGGTTGAGGCAAACCACCGAGGCACATTCGGACAACCCGTAGCCTTCGTACACCGCAAGCCCCACCCGTTGAGCGCGGTGCAGCAGCTCCTCCGCCACCCGTGCGCCACCCACGGCAGCAAAGCGCAGGGTGCGCGGATTGAAAGCGTGTTGTTCCGCAGCGCTGACCAGCAGTAACAGCAGTTGCGGCACCAGGATCAGGCTCTCAGGTTGACGGCTGGCCAGGTAGCCGAGCATACGCGGCACATTGACGCCACTGGCGCCCTGAATGCCGAGGGTTTCCTGGCTCGGCAAGCTCAGCGTTGCACCGGCATATAGCGCTGCGTAGCAGCCCAGGTTTTCCAGCAGAATCGCCAGGGGCAGCAGTGCCACATGGTGTCGTGGCGCGTTGGCAAGGCTGGCTTGCTCCAACTCCCGCGCGACCCGTAGCAGGCTGTCGGCGCTCAGGCACACACCTTTGGGCGTGCCCGTGGTGCCGGAGGTGAAGGTCAGTTTGGCGGTGCCCACTGGCATTCTGTTGGGACCGGCAAAAGCGCGGCACCAGAATTCGCCGCGTTTTTCATAGCCGGCTGTGAGCATTTCGGCGTCCAGTTGCGGCTCGGCGATGACGCGTTCGGCCTGGCTCTGCTCCAGGCAGTGGGCACGTTGCGCCGCGCTGAAAAAAGGCGGCAGGCATACGCACGTCAGCCCTTCGAACAGTATTGCCAGGTCCCAGAGCATGGCTTCGACGCCGTTGTCCAGCGCCAACGCAACGACCTGCACCTTCTCATCGCGCAGGCGCTCCTGGCGGTACAGCAACTCGGCGTACAGCGTCGGGTAGTCGATCTTGAGCGTATCGCCCCACAGCGCCACGCTGCTGTCGTTGCGCCCGGCGTGGCCGCGCAGGGTTTCATGGAACCGTTGCAGTTCAAGCGACATGGAAGGCTCCTTCGATCGGCGTCGGCAATCCGAGCCGGTTAAACAGTCCGATATCGCGCAAATGCAGGAACCCGGCGCGAATGTTCCCGACGTGCACCCAGGGTTTGCTTTCGTAGTAGCTTCCCCAGTCGTGGCGGTCCTCGCCGAGGCGTTTGGGGTCGGCGGCGCACAGTGTCACCGGTTTGAGACCCAGGCGATGGAAGCTGTTCACCAACCCGATGTTGCCAGTGAACGTCACCCATTCCGGGCCGCCCATACCCAGCAGGTAAGTCAGGGCGATGATGCTCAGGCGTGCGCTGCCCGTGTCACTGGCGCAAAGGTTGCCGACTTCGACGATTTCGCTGCGTTCCACTCCGCGAGCGGCTGCCGCGCTGATCAGTGGCTCGATTCGCTCGTCCAGATAACGCTCCAGGAACAGCGCCTCACGATGGGCTCGTCGTACGCCAGCGACTGCGCACAACTGGCCGGCGCTGTTGAGCATCCCGAACAGCTCGGGCATGAAGTGGCGGATATCGGCACCATGAGTCTTGCGAAACTGGTGCTCAATGAAGGCTTCAAAAGGCGCTCGCCGTGAATCACCGGGCAATGCGTTGAACAGACTCATCCGCTGAGTTTCTGCCCGACCGAAGTGCAAGGGCAGGGGAATGTTCCAGTCTGTATCGGGCATGGCGCAACGCCTCCCTCAATGGGTTTGAGGGGAGTATCCAAGCCGTTTCTTAACGAAGTCTGAAGGTGAAAAAATGTTAACGAACTGTCGATCTTCAGATTGTCTTAAGACTGCCAGGGCAGGGTAGCGGCGTCGGTTCGCCCTGGAACCGTATTGAGACTGCCGAATCGGTCGGCAGTTGTTGACGACGAGGCACCTTATGCACCACGAGACGGCGGCACATCGTTATGGAAAACTGTCGATCATGCTTCATTGGTTGATGCTGGCGCTGTTTGTTGGCGTGTACGCTTGCGTCGAAATCAAAGGCTGGATGCCCAAGGGCAGCGAAGCGCGAGGCCTGTTGATGGGGTTTCACGGCCTGTTTGGCTTGAGCATTTTCCTTCTGGTGTGGGTACGGCTACTGGGCCGCTTGACGCCTCGTCCACCGATCATCCCGAAACCACCCGCGTGGCAGACCGGCCTTTCCCATCTGGTGCATCTGGCGCTGTACGGATTGATGATCGCCACCCCGATCCTGGCTTGGTTGATGCTGGCCGCTGCCGACAAGCCTTTTCCGTATTTTGGGTTTCACCTGCCAGCGCCGGTGGCAGTCGACCCGGACCTCGCCAAGCGGCTCAAGTATTGGCATGAACTGGTGGGCACCGCTGGTTACTGGCTGATCGGTCTGCATGCAGCGGCAGGCCTGTTCCATCACTTTTGGGTGCGTGACAACACGCTGACGCGCATGCTGTTGGAGCGAAACCGATTCTGACTGTTCAGAAGCCATATTGACGGTTCCGTGTCGATCCATCGGGCGGCGCCGCCGGAGCGAGTGTGTTCTGGAGGACTCCAACGTCGAACTTGGAGATGAACGGGTAGAGCTCGTCAAAGGGCAAGCGTTCGACCAGGCGAACGCTTGAACCTCTCCACGGACCGGGGTTTACCGGTTTGAGATAATACCGGCGCCTGGTTCGGCCGCCGACGTCTGCAAAAATTCGACAGTCAACCCTGACAGTACCCGAGCCCCAACCACCAGGGCCTTTTCATCCACGAAAAAGTTCGGATTATGGTTCGGCGCCGCAGTCGCCGGGTCATGCCCCTCAGGCGTCACTCCAAGAAAGATAAACAGTCCCGGCGCTTCTCTGGCAAAAAAGGAGAAGTCCTCGGCAGCGCCCACCAGCGGACTGGTGGCAACCTTCCCCGAAGCAGCCCGCGCAAGCACGGGAGCCATCTGCGCCGCGAGCTTTTCGTCGTTCACAGTGGTGCCATACCCCGCAATCACCGACACCTCAGCCTTGGCATCCGCACTTTCAGCGATCTTCTCTGCCGTCAGCTTTACATCACGCCCAATCTGCGCCCGGACCTTCTCGTCATAAGTCCGAATGGTGCCGGTCATCTGCACCTTTTCCGGAATGATGTTGGCCGCGCTGCCGCCCTGGATCGTGCCCACGGTGACCACCGCTGGCGATTGCGTCAGATTGGTACGTCGGCTGACGACGGTTTGCAGGCCTGTGATGACTTGGGCCGCCGTCACGATGGGATCGACTGTGTTCCAGGGCATGCCGCCATGGCCCTGTTTGCCGGTGACGGTGATTTTCAGATCATCGCTGCTGGCGGTGGTCGCGCCTGTGCGCCAACTGAGTTCCCCTGATCGACCTGGCATCACGTGTACCGCGAAGATTGCATCGGGTTTGAGTGTGTCAAACAAACCTTCCTGCAGCATCCGTTGCGCGCCCCAAAGCTCGTTTGGGCCGGAGGAGGGCAGGCTTGAGCCTTCTTCGGCAGGCTGGAAGATGAACATCACTTTGCCCGGCAGGGTATTGCGCATGCCCGCCAGCACTTCGGCAGTGGCCATCAGCATCGCGGTGTGCGCATCGTGGCCGCAGGCATGCATGACGTCCACTTCCTTGCCTTGATAGTTGCCGCGGGCCCTGGACGCGAACGGCAAACCTTCGGGCTCCTTGACCGGTAGGGCATCCATGTCGGCGCGCAGTGCGACCACTGGCCCGGACTTGCCGCCAGTGAGAATGCCGACCACGCCGGTGTGTGCGATGCCGGTATGCACCTCGAGGCCGAGTTTGCGCAGGTGGTCGGCCACCAGCTTGGCGGTGCGTGTCTCCTGGCTGCCCAGTTCTGGATGTTGATGAATGTCGCGGCGCCATTCGATCAGTTTGGCTTCCACTTCTGCCGCACGGCTGTAAGCCTGCTCTTCGAGGGCGCTGGGTGATTGCGCCTGGGCGCTACCGGCCAGGCCCAGTAGCAGGGCGGCCAGCCATTTTGAGGGTTTGAGCGTTATCATTTCATCCCTTCGGTCGCTGCCTGTCCCAGCGATTCCTGGCCGGGGCCGCGACGGGTCACGTGGCCGATGGTCATGATCACCAGCGGCGTGAAGAGGGCGATGTAGGCGTTGTCGATGCCCCATGGGTTGCCGGCCAGGAACCAGCCAACGGTCGCAACCAGCGAGGCGATGATGCTCAGGAACGCGGCCGTCGCGGTGCCGAACCTCGGCGCGTAGAACACCATCAGCACCAGCACGGCCAGCGAAGCGCGCAAGGCCTTGCCCAGGAAAGCGATCATCAGCACCTTGTCTGAAGTCAGTGCCAGCGCGATGGGTAACAGGCCCACGGCGATGGTGGCGATGCGAACAAAACGCAGGGACTTGGCATCGTTCTTTTCAGGGTTGAACCACGGCTCGTAAAAGTCGCGCAGCAACAGCGTGGCCGAACCCATGCTCACCGCAGAAATGGTGCCGAATAGCGACCCGGCCAAACCTGCGACTACCAGGCCCGCGGTCAGTTGATCCATGCTGGCAATCAGGCGCGGGAAGGCTTGCAACGAATCCACCTGAGGAAACAAGGCGGCGCTGCACATGCCGATCAAGGCTGCGCCGATCCCGAACGGAACCATGAACACCGCGCAATAGAAGCAGGCGCGTTGCGCCTTGCCCGCGTCGCTGACGGTGTTGACCGCTTGAATCACGTATTGGGTGGAGAAAATCGAGCCAATACCGGCGATCATCCAGGCGATAATTTGGCCCCAGCCAATGGCGGTCCAGTCGAACATGCTGGCGGGTAACTGGGCTTGCAGCGTGCTGATGCCTCCCACCTGTTTCAAACCGAACCACAGCGCCAGGCCGACGCCGAGGTATTTAAGGCTGGCGTGCACAAAGTTGGTATAGATCACCGAGCGCATGCCGCCGATGCTCACGTACAAAACCGACACTACCCCGACAATGATGATCGCCAGCGTGCGGTCCACCTGCATCACACTCGCCAGGACCGCGCCGCCGCTGGCGTAAATCGAAACCGCGACGATTTCCAGGGCGAATATGGTGATGATCGAGGTGGCGAAGCGGGTCCGTTGCCCGTAGTTGCGCGACAGCACGCCGGAGATGGTGTTGTCACCCAGATCCTTGTACTTGCGCGCCAGCAACCAGGCGAACAACACGAACCCCAGTGCCAGGGCAAACAGGTTCCAGGCTGCCGAAATGCCGGTCTTGAAACCGGTCTGCGCGGTACCAATGCTGACGGCCGTGCCAATGAATTCCGACAACATCAGAAAGCCAATCAGGATGGCGGGAAAATGCCCGCCGCCAGTGGTGTAGTTGTTCGCACTGCGCGAATGGCGGCGCACGCTGAAGCTGATCAGCGCGAGGCTGAGCATGTAGATACCGGTGATGGACAGGACAACCCAGGAGGAGGAAGTGTGCATGTTCGTTATCCCATCACGGTGTCGAAGATGGATGGGAAAACGCTGGCGGAGCTGCGGCAGGTGGCTGGCATGATCATACCCATTAAGTATTGTTGTAATGGTGATCAGGGTCCCCTGTAAGACTGAACGTGTCTAATATCGAACAAGTATTGTTTGATGCTCTGAAGGTATTGAGTCGAGAGCTCGGGTGGCATCTGCGATGTTCTGAGCCTGCAAGGTAGGGCGTACGCTAAGCCGGTAGCGTTTTGTCATGGACACATCCTGAACTGTCATGTACGAAGCGCCAACCCCCGTACCAATCAATCCGCAGTATTGAACATACCTGGACGCATTCGCTACGCCCTCAAGATGAGCCGCGTACCCCGGGTATCTGTCCTGCTACCCCTGCCTTGGCCCATTGATGCACCAAGCTTTTGGTGGAGATGCCCAGTGCATTTTTGAGGTTAGTGTGGTCCGGGAAGTCGGTGCTGATTTTGGTCAGGCCGTTCAGGCTGTTGTTCAGCATCTTCAGCAGGCGCTGGCGTTCGACGAAGAACTCCGGCGAGCTCAAGTGTTCCTTGATTAGTCAATTTCACCTGTCAATTTGCCGACTGCATAAAGCGAAATAAGTGATAGAGATAGCCCGAGTTGTGTCCATTGCATCAATACAAGTTTACGTTTTAGTTTTTCTGGAAAAGCATCCACGTCCTCGATACTGACAGATCCATATCGATGGTAGAGCCAAGGGAAAGTAACTATGCTCGATATTCCACCAACTAAAACTAGTTTTCCTTGGGGGCCTGTGTGCCTGAAGAAGGAGAAGTTCGTAATTATCGAGCAGTTTTTTAGATGCAAAAGCATTTCATCCAAGCGGGTATAAGCCAAGTGAAGAGCAAGGCCAATCCAGATAAAGGATCCACCAAATGAAATTAACCCTACAGAGAGAAAAATCGTATCAAGGTGCTAAGACTCATTTTCGAGCCTTGTAGATTATGTCCCCTGTTTTCTTGCCCGCCGCACCTAGAACTGTGCTTGCGCCATAAGAAGTTGCTGCAACCAGCATCAATCCACATAGCACCATTGCAACGCCTCCAGTTGGTACTCCTAACCCCACGAAAATAGTCCCGGATACTGCAATGCTTATGTTTGAGCCCGCTGCTGCTGCTCCTCCAACGACACCACCGATAAAACCCCCAGTCTCCGTAAACTTCACCCGCTCACAAGCCTCGGTTTTCCCCGCAGAGCACACATCCTGAACCTTCATATACGAAGCCCCACCGCCAACCGCCGTACCAATCCATCCGCCGTATTGAACGTACCTGGACGCTTTGGCCACGCCCTCAAGATGTGTCGCGTAACCTGGTATCTGTCCTGCTACCCCTGCCTTGGCCCATTGATGCACCAGGCTTTTGGTGGAGATGCCCAGTGCATTTTTGAGGTTAGGGTGGTCCGGGAAGCCAGTGCTGATTTTGGTCAGGCCGTTCAGGCTGTTGCCCAGCATCTTCAGCGGGCGCTGGCGTTCGGCGAAGAACTCTGGCGATCGCAGATCGCCGTGGGTCTGGAATGATCTGTGGTGCAGGTTCCCCAAGTTATTCAAAAGGCGTTCCATATACTTAAGTTAGTAAGAAAATCAGTTGATGGCTACGCCAGTTGCTTTTGAGTCAAAAAAGCACTGTCTGTAGCATTGTGATTGCCATGAGTGACGCGAGAAAGTAATTTGTTATTGTATGGTGAGTTATAGCCCAAGTATTTGGATGGTTTTTGCAATCACCACTGACAATATTAAGGTAAAAACTAGCAATATATTTGCCTTGTATAGGATGGCTAATGTTTTTTTTAGGGGGGCTGGAAAGTTGTTCAATTCTTCACTACAGACACCGCCATGTTTCAGGAAAAAACCTGGCGACGTGACGATTCCGGCAATCGACCCTATTAGAATTATATGACCCCATGGGCCCAGATTTCTGAAAAAAGTCCGATTTCGGACAGCCGTACTGTATTTCAGAAGATCCAAAATTAAGTCCATCTTTGTGTAAGCAATGCGGAGCGCGAATACTATCCAAATGGACGTCAGAAGAATCATTAGTCCACAAAAGGCGCTCGCGATGCTCATGGCAGTCGTCATTGGACAGTCTCATAGATCAACTCACCTAAATACCCTCCCCCCATACCAACAATTGTTCCACCCGCAAGTGCTCCAATTCCCACAGCAGCGAGCCCGCAAGCAACGGTAGCTACACCGCCCGTGGGCACGCCAAGTGCAATGCAGAGGATTGTTGCATTACCACCTCCTAGAACACCGCCAACTGCTGCGCTCCCTACAACCCCACCCAAAAAACTCCCGGCCTCCGTAAACTTCACCCGCTCACAAGCCTGCGCATCTCCCGCCGTGCACACATCCTGAACCTTCATATACGAAGCCCCACCCCCAATCGCCGTACCAATCCACCCGCCGTATTGAACATACCTGGACGCCTTCGCTACGCCCTCAAGATGTGTCGCGTAACCTGGTATCTGTCCCGCTACCCCAGCCTTGGCCCATTGATGCACCAGGCTTTTGGTGGAGATGCCCAGTGCACTTTTGAGGTTCGGGTGGTCCGGGAAGCCGGTGCTGATTTTGGTCAGGCCGTTCAGGCTGTTGTCCAGCATCTTCAGTAGGCGCTGGCGTTCGGCGAAAAACTCCGGTGACCGCAGATGGCCGTGGGTTTGGAATGATCTGTGGTGCAGGCTCTCCATGTCCTTTAACAGAAACTCGACGTTTTTCAGGTGGCTGGCAAATGAGGCAGTGGCCAGGCCAACACCAGTCGAGCCGTGCGACAGGAACGTGGAGATTTCTGCATAGTGACGAGCCATGAAGTCCGCTTCATCGGCACTCAGCGTTTTGAGGGCGTCCTGTGTCTTGGCGGCGGCTTCCATCAGCCACGCTTCTTCACGGGTGCACTGGAAGTTGTTGGGGTCGCTGAGCACGATCATCGAGCCGGCTTTGACATCCTCACGACCTGGGTTGAGTGTCCTGAATTTGTTCATGACGGCTGCGTCGGGCGAGGGGAATAGCGTGGCCTCAAGCGCCTGGCGGGTGGTGCTTTTGGGCACGATGTAGAAGCCGGGTTTCTGGCCTGCTGGGCCACCGAATGTTGCCGGGGTCGAGCGGGTGGCTGCTGCGAATGTGGATTGTGGCGGTGCTGCCGTGTGCCGAACCGCAATGGGCGAGACCGATTGGGTGGCCCGGCTGTGTGGTTGCGCTGCACGGCCCTCTGTTCGGTAGCTTGCCGCGGTTAAAGAGGGCACCAACTGGGCTTTGCAGGGGCAATTGCTGGCGCTGTGCAGGGTGCCGGCCATCCGCCGACCGTTACTGCTCATAAAAGGAATGCCGCCGACGATTCCGTAGGTCTGCCCATCCACTCCACAGGAGACCCGATCACCCTCAAAGGACTGCAACAGGCCGTGCATATTGATTCGAGAGTTTCCATCCATGACCACGCCGCCGCAGGTGGTCTTGTCGCCTTTACCGATGAAATAGCCTTCGTTCAACGTGTTTTCTCCCTTGCATTCGGTCGCGTCCGGAACGCTTGCGACCGTCAGTCGACTCTCCGTTTTCGGATCTCAAACAGAGCCCCCAGCGAGCCTTGATCAAGCTGCTGGGGGAATAGTGCGGCGGGAGCTTAAGCCAATGCAGCACGAAATCTGCGGCTTGAGGAAAGAACAGGAAAGTTCGCGGTGGCGGCGACCAAAAGTCCTACAGAAGGCGGCTGTTTAATGCCGGTGGAGCACGGTATTGGCCTTTAGCTGTTTGGCTCGATCAAAAAAGGACCCTCAGGTCCTTTTTTGATTCCACATGTTCGGTGCCAAGCTAAGCAAACGAATTGACCTGCAACTCATCCAGCCGACTGATCTTCAAGGCGCCAACAACCGCCAACTCTCAGTGATCTCCCGCCCCAACCGCCTCAGGCGCGAGACCCTTGGCACTTTGGGGCGAACTGCTCCCACCAGCCCTCGCGGCTCGGCTGCTGCTGATAGGTCTGCACCTTGTCCGCCGCGCTGCCCAGCAACTCACTGACTGTCGATTCGCGTTTGGCCACGTACGCCTCCAGCTCCTCGATGGCCTCGCTCAACACCCCGTAACCACCGGTGAACACCGCCGAGGTCATTTCCGTGGCGCAGGCCCCGGCCAGCAGGAAGCGGGCCACGTCCAGCCCGCTGCGTGCGCCGTTGGTGGCGATCAACGGGTAGTCGTCACCCATGGCCTTGCGTGTCTGCATCACCCAGCGGGCAGTCAGTGGCAGGGCCCAGCCGCCGCCGATAGCGGCGCTGGTGCCGAGCAGGGGCAGGCCGGTTTCCAGGTCGGGTATAAAGCCCATGAAGCGGCCCATCATCACCACGCTGTCGGCGCCGCCACGGCGTGCGGCCTGGGCGAGGCCGACGACGTCTTCACTTTGCCCGGTGAGCTTGATCCACAGGGGCAGGGTGGTGGCTTCGCGCAGGCGGCGCACGATGGCTTCGATGCGGGCGGCGCCGCGTTCGAGAACGATGGCGCCCTTGGCGGCTTCTTCGCCGTGGGGCGCGCCGATGTTCAGTTCCAAGACGCGCAGGCCGGCCTGCTCGATCCGTTGGGCGAATGCGGCGCATTGTTCCAGATCGCTGAGGATCAGGCTTGGAATGACGTAGGCATCCTGCAGGCGGGCTTCGCGGTCAAGCATCGCCAGTTCTTGCAGCCACTGCTCGAAGTCGCGCTGGACCAGGCCCGAGCGGCCGAACAGGCTGGCCTCGGCCGGCGGCTGGAAGTTCCAGGGCAGGCGGTTCCACTGGGCATCGAGCAGCACGTAGTCGGTCTTGTCCAGTTGCTCCTTGGCGGCAGGGGATTCGTTGGTGGATTTAGCCACCACCGCACCGGCGCCGCTGGCCAGGGCGGCTCGGATGGCGTCGGCGGTCATGGTCTGTTCACCGGCCCCGCAGATGACCGGGTTTTTCAGGGTCAGCCGGCCGATGGTGGTCGTCAGTCGCGTCATGCCAATGCCCTCACAGATTCATCAAGCGGGCAGCGTTGCCTGAGGTCATCTTGCGGATGTCCGCGTCGCTGAACTCCAAGTCGATCAACTGGCCGATCACGTTGCGAAAGCCATCGGCGATGCCCGGGTTGCCTTGCTGGCCCAGGTCGGAGCCGAGGATGGTCAGGTCGACCGTGCCGGCCTCGATCACCTCCCGCAGGAAGGTGTCGTCGTAGAACTTGAACTTGGAGCCTGGTACCCACATGCACATCGAGTGCTCCATGAACACGCCGTCGCGGGCCAGTTGGCGCATGTCGTCCAGGGTCGCGTCCACTACATAGGTCGGATGGTTGACCAGCAGGCGCTTGACCCCGCGCAGGCGCGCTTCCTCGAACAGTGGCCAGATCTCGCGGATGTTCAGGTGACCGGCGGAGAGCACCACATCCTGGGCGGCGATCAGGTCAAGGATGGCCTTGACCTCGTCTTTGAGTTGGTCGTTGTCGTCCAGCACGGTCAGTGGGATTGGTTGCAGCATGCGCTGGGTGGTCTGCGGGAATTTCTCGACGAACTTTTTATCCTGGTGGTGATGGGCGATGTGGTTGGCCGAGGAGAAGGTCGGCATCCACACCAGTTTGGCGCCAAGGGTCAGGCCGTGTTCCACGGCGTGCACGTTCAGCCCGCCGACGGCGTTGTTCAGCGGCACGCCGGAGAGCATGTGCACATTCAGTTCGCTGAAGTGCTTGTTCAGGATGTGGGTGACCGGTGTGCAACTGTAGTAGTGGTCCTTGAGCAGCACCGCCTTGAGCCCTGCTTCGGACGCTTCGCGCATGGCTTCGACGTGGTCGCAATAGCGCGGCATGACCGAGGGGCCGCTGTGGCAGTGCAGATCGATGGCGCCCTTGAGCAGGTCGTCGATATGCGCCTGGCGTTCTGCGCTGATCGGGGTGTCGATGATTGCATTCATGGAAGGTCTCTCTTGTTGTGGTGCGGGTCAGCGGGCCGACCCGTGGAATTGACGGACTTGCTGGCTCCAGCCGGCGCGCAGCAGGGCCTGGTCGGAGCCGAGAATGAAAAAGCTCACGCCGCAGGCGGCGAAGCGTTCAAGGTCTTCGAGGTTGGCGACGAACATGCCGGTGGGTTTGCCCGCCTCCTGAGCCGCGTCGAGTACCCGGCTGACGGCGTCCTCGACCCGCGCGTCGTCCAGGCGCTCGGCGCCCAAGGACACACTGAGGTCTGCGCGGCCGACCAGCAGGCAGTCGATGCGCTCAAGGCGGGCCAACTGGTCGAGGTGCTCCAGCGCTTCGCGGTCTTCGATCTGCGCGATCACCGCATGGCGACCGTCCTCGGCCACCAGGTGCTCGGCCAGGTTGGCGCGGCCGTAACCCCCGGCCCGGGGCGAGTTGGAAAAACCGCGAGAGCCATCGCGGTAGTACAGGGCCTGGAGCACCGAATTGGCCTGGTCGGCGCTGATGATGTGTGGCAGCACCAGGCCGTCGGCACCCAGGTCCAGGGCTTGCTGCAAGGTCGCGGGAAGCTTGTCCGGCACGCGCACCAGGCCGCCGGTGCGGGCGGCGCGGCAGGCCAGCAGGCTGATGTCCAGCGCGGCGGCATCGAACGGCGCGTGTTCGGCGTCGAGCACCACTGCATCCAACCCAGTGTCGCCGGCAATCTCGATCACCGCGTGGCTGGGCGTCTTGATAAAGGCGCTGAGCAGACGCTCGCCCTGGCGCAGCCGGTTGGCGAAGCTCATGCCGGCTGGCCTTTGGCCGGGGCGAATTCGGCATCCTGATACTCGATCAGGTGGCGGTAGTCGTCGCGAATCGGCGAGAACACGTCGAGGTTCATCACCACTTCATCACCCAGGGGTTCGGCGTAATGCACCACGTGCGGCGGGATGCGAATCATGCTGCCGGGGCCGCCTTCAACCACCTCGTCGTCCAGGTGAAAGCGCACCCGGCCCTGCACGATGATGACCAGTTGCTCGAAGGTGTGGCTGTGCGGGAACACGTCCATGCCCGGGGTCAGCCAGTTCATCACGCACAAGGTGTCGTCGCCGCGAAAGGCAACACGCTCGACGCCTTTGCGCACGGTTTCGCGGGGCAGCTCATTCCAGTTGTGAAGCAGGGCATGGGCGAGACTCATCGGGTTTCTCCGTTTCTTTTATAAGAATGATGTTTCGTTGTGAGATAAACCTACGCCGGCTGTCAGGCCCCGGTCAAGAGACTTTTTCGACCTTGACAGCGGTCCGTCAGCAACCCTAGGATTGTGTCGTACAAAAAAACAACGTTTCTACGAAAGAAACAAAGTGAAGGAAATGCCATCCATGCGAGTCATACAATCCCTTTTGATCGACGGGCAATGGTCTGCCGGCAATCACCCACGCCGCGCCGATGTGTTCAATCCTGCCTCCGGCGAGGTCATCGCCCAATTGAGCCTGGCGAGTTCCACCGATCTGGATCGCGCGCTGGCGGCTGCCGCGCGTGGTTTTGAGGTGTGGCGCAAGACGTCGGCCTACGAGCGCTCCAAAGTGCTGCGCCGCGCTGCCGACCTGGTGCGTGAACGCGCCGACGAAATTGCCGCCCTGATCACCCTCGAACAGGGCAAGCCGCTGGCCGAGGCGCGCATGGAAGCCTTCGGGGCCGGTGACCACATCGACTGGTACGCCGAAGAAGGCCGTCGCGCCTACGGCCGGGTGATTCCACCGCGTGCCAGCGGCGTGCGTCAGTTGGTGTTGCGCGAGCCGATTGGCCCGGTCGCGGCGTTCAGCCCGTGGAACTTCCCGGTCAGCCAACTGGTGCGCAAGATTGCCGGGGCCCTGGCCGCCGGTTGCTCGATCATCGCCAAGGGCCCGGAAGAAACCCCATCCTCGTGCATCGAACTGTGCCGTGCCTTCCAGGATGCCGGCGTGCCGGCGGGCGTGTTGAACCTGGTGTTCGGCGTGCCGGCTGAAGTGTCCGACCAGTTGATCCGCTCCGAGATCATCCGCAAGGTGTCCTTTACCGGTTCCGTGCCGGTGGGCCGCGCCCTTGGTGCCCTGGCGGGGCAGTACCTCAAACGCTGCACCCTGGAGCTGGGCGGACACGCGCCGTTTATCGTCTGCGACGACGTGGACGTCGATGCGGTCGCCACCCTGGGGGCCAACCTCAAATTCCGCAACGGCGGGCAGATCTGCGCATCGCCCACCCGCTTTTATGTGCAGGCAAGTGTTTATGAGCGCTTCGTCGAAACCTTCTGCCGCGTCAGCGCCAACCTCAAGCTCGGTGATGGCCACGACGCCAGCACTCAGCTCGGCCCATTGGCCAACCCGCGTCGCGTGTCGGCAGCACAGGAATACGTAGACGATGCCCTGGCTGTCGGCGCGCAACTGCGTCTGGGTGGACAGGGCGGCGAGGGGGCCGGCTTCTACTACCCGGCCACGGTGTTGACCGAAGTACCGGAAAACGCGCGGATCATGAGCGAAGAACCGTTCGCGCCAATCGCGTCGATCGTGGCCTTTGACACCCTGGAAGAAGTGATCAGCAAGGCCAACGGCCTGCCATTTGGCCTCGCGGCATTTGCCTTCACCCGCTCGGTGCAGCGCGCCACGCTGCTGGCTGACGAGTTGCAGTCGGGCATGGTCTCGATCAACCACTTCGGCCTCGCTGCGCCAGAGACGCCGTTTGGTGGCGTCAAGGACAGCGGCTATGGCAGTGAAGGTGGCAGCGAGGGACTGGACGCCTACTTCACCACCAAATTCGTGAGCCAGGTCGGCTGATCTTTCTTCGCTTAAGAGAACAACAATAATGGAAATCTTCGATTACATCGTGATCGGAGCCGGATCGGCCGGCTGTGCGCTCAGCGCGCGGCTGGCCCAGGCTGGCAAGCAGGTGCTGCTGCTTGAAGCCGGCCCGGCCGACAATCACCCCTATGTGCATATTCCCGGTACGTTCATCCGCGTACACGGCACTCGCCGCACCTGGATGTACCGCACCGAGCCCGAGCCCTTCGTCAACCAGCGCGAAGTGTTCATTCCCCAGGGCCGCACCTTGGGCGGCGGCAGCTCGGTCAACGCGATGATCTACATTCGCGGTCAGGCCGAGGATTATGAAGATTGGAAAAACGCCGGTTGCCAGGGCTGGGGGTGGGCGGACGTGCTGCCGGTGTTTCGCCGCTGCGAAGCCAACGCCCGCCTGGGCGGTCAGTTGCACGGACAACAGGGGCCGCTGAAGGTCAGCGATCCACGGCACAAGCATTTCCTCAGCCGGGCTTTTGTCGAGGCAGCGGTAGAAGCAGGCGTGCCGGCCAACGATGACTTCAACGGGGTCAAGCAGGAAGGTGCCGGTTTCTACCAGACCACCACCGCCGACGGCCGTCGCGCCAGTTCGGCGGCGTCGTACCTGCGGCCGATGCGCAAGAACCCCAACCTCAAGGTGATGACGGGTGTTCATGTCACCCGGTTGCAGTTCGACGGTTCGCGGGTAGTGGGCGTGCAGGCGCAGGATGAGGCCGGCCGTGAGTTGAGTTTCCGTGCCCGTGGCGAAGTGATCGTCAGTGCCGGAGCCATCGCTTCGCCAAAACTGCTGATGCTGTCCGGGATCGGACCCCGTGAGCATTTGCAGGCGATGGGCATCGACGTGCGGGTGGACGCTCCCGAAGTCGGTGAGAACTTCCAGGACCATCTCAGCGCATCGGTCTACGCCCAGACCCGCCAGCCCTCGAGCCTGCTCGGGCATGACCGTGGCTTGCGCGCCGTTGGCCATGGCTTGAAATACCTGGCCACGCGCACGGGCCTGCTCAGTTCCAACGTGGTGGAAAGCGGCGCGTTCGTCGATGCCACTGGCTGCGGTCGCCCGGACGTGCAATTTCACGTGGTGCCGGCGCTGGTCGGCGATATCGACCGCATGCCGCCGGCCGGCCATGGCATCTCCGTCAACCCCTGCGCGCTGCGCCCGCGATCCCGTGGCCGGCTGCGCCTGAAAAGCGCCGACCCGCTGGCGGACGTGGCACTGAACGCCAACTACCTGAGCGACCCCGAGGACATGCGCACGATGGTGGCCGGGGTGAAACTGGCCCGCAAGATCCTCCGTGCACCCGCGCTGGCCAGCGTAGTGGAGCGCATGCTCATGCTCCCGGAAAACGACGACGTGCCCGACGCGGTGTTCGAGGACTACGTGCGCACCGTCGCCAAAACCGTGTTCCATCCCGCCGGCACCTGCCGGATGGGCTCGGACGCTGCCGCCGTGGTCGACCCGACTTTGCGCGTGCGTGGCGTGCAGGGGCTGCGGGTGGCCGATGCGTCGATCATGCCGACGATCGTCAGTGGCAATACCAACGCACCTTGCATCATGATCGGCGAGCGCTGCGCCGATTTCATCCTGTCGGCCCAGGCCTGATCAGGCTCGCTTCACCAAAACAACAATTACAAAAAAAGAGTACTGCGATGAAGCTCATAGCCCGCAACACGTTCGACAACGAGCAGGACAGTGTGCTGTACAACCGCATCGCCTGGCGGTTGCTGCCGTTCCTGTTTGTGCTCTACATCATTGCCTTCCTCGACCGGGTCAACGTCGGTTTCGCCAAGTTGCAGATGTCGGCCGATATCGGTCTTAGCGACATGGCGTTCGGCTTCGGTGCCGGCGTGTTTTTCATCGGCTACTGCCTGTGCGAGATCCCCAGCAACATGATGCTGCAACGGGTTGGCGCGCGATTCTGGATCACCCGCATCATGGTGATGTGGGGCATCCTCTCGGTGTCGATGATGTTCGTGCAGACGCCCAACCAGTTCTATGTCATGCGCTTTTTGCTGGGCATGGCCGAGGCCGGGTTTTACCCGGGGGTCGTGTTGTACATGACCTATTGGTTCCCATCCTATGCCCGGTCCCAGGCCATGGCCTGGTTCAACCTGGGGATCGCCATGGCCGGGGTGCTGGGCAGCCCGCTGTCGGGCTGGATCATGCAGACCTTCGCGGGTGTGCATGGCTTGGCGGGCTGGCAATGGCTGTTCCTGATCGAGGGCACGCCAGCGGTGTTGCTGGGTATCGTGGTGTTCTTCTACCTCGATGACCGTCCGGGCAACGTCCACTGGCTGAGCCCGGAGCAAAACCAACGGGTGGTACGCCAACTGGCTGCGCAACGTCAGGCCCAGGAACATGCGGGGGCGGGGCACAATTTCCGTGCGGCGTTCGTCAACAAAGACCTGTGGCGACTGATTTACGTGAACTTTGCCCTGTTGTGCGGCACTTACGGGGTGAGCTTCTGGCTGCCGCAGATCGTCCAGGGCCTGGGCATCAAGAGCCTCACTCACACCGGGTTGATCGCGGCGATTCCGTTCGCGATTGCCTCGGTGGTGATGCTGGTGGTCAGCCGGCATTCGGACCGCACCCGCGAGCGGCGCTGGCATGGCACGCTGTGCAATCTGGCGTCGGCCGCAGGCCTGGCAATGGCGGCGTTCTTCCACGATCAACCGGTGCTGTCGCTGGCCGGCCTGAGCCTGGCGATGTCCGGCGGTCTGGCCGGGTTCTGCGTGCTCTGGGCATTGCCCGGCGTGCTGTTGACCGGCACGGCAGCTGCGGCCGGCATCGCGCTGATCGCCACCATCGGCAACCTCGGCGGCTACGCCAGCCCGTTCATGATGGGTTGGGTGAAGCAGGGAAGCGGACATCTTGAATACGGCTTGTACGTGCTGGCGGTGATGACCCTGATCGGTGCCTACACGATGTACTCGGTGAAGATGCCGCAGCAGGATCGCGCAGCCGTTTCGGCAGAACCTGCCAGTATTTGATGTCGTAGACCAACACAAGCGTTTCGCCAAGCGATACAATCGGGCTTTCTCAAAAGCCCCATGCGAGGTGAACGCTTGAACCAGGATGATGAAAAGCCCGCCAGTGGTCCGGCCTTGCTCGAGTCGGTGGAGATGGTCTTCCGCCTGCTTGACGAACTGACCGCTGCGCGGCGCCCGCTCGGGGTCACCGAGCTGGCTCAACAACTGCAGACGGCCAAGCCGCGCACCTACCGGCACTTGGCCTCGATGCGCCAGTTGGGGATCCTCGAACAGGATCCGACCACCGAGAAATACATGCTCGGTTCACGCCTGGTGGCCTACGGCGAAGCTGCCGGCGAGCAGTTCGACCTGCGCGCCATCGCCGACCCTTACCTGACCCGCATCCGCGATGCCACTGGCCAAACGGCCTTGCTGGCGGTCGCTACCCATGACACCGCGCTGGTGGTGTCCTGTGTCGAATCCAAGGCCAATGTGTGCATCTCGGTGAAACCGGGCAACCGCGTGCTGCCGTATTGCTCGGCCCAGGGCCGCACCGTGTTGGCGTTCGCCGACACCGCCAGTCAGCAGCGGGTGATGCGCCGCAAGATGCCGCAACTGACGCCCCTGACCCTGCACGAACCCGAAGCCCTGGCCCAGCGCCTGGCGTTGATTCGCGAGCGACTGTATGACGATGCGGACGGTGAGGTGACGATGGGAATCAATGCCGTGTGCTGCCCGATCTTTCGCGACAATGACCAGATCGTCGGCACCATCGGTATCGTCGGGCCGAGCGCAGCCATCCCGTCACCACCACCGGCGGCGATGTTGCGCGAGTTGCAGTCGGCGGCGGCGGAGATTAGCGAACGCTTGCACGCGGGGACCTACCAGCGCCTCTAAAAGCGCTGGCGGTTGCAGGAGCCAGATCTGGCTCCTGCGGGGGCAACGCTTAGAAGATGTTGATCGGGTACTCGGTAATCACCCGCACTTCATTGAAGTTCAGCCCACGATCGGGGCTGCGGAAACTGGCTTGGCGGATACGAAAGGACAGGTCCTTGGCCGAGCCGGATTGCACCACGTATTTGAGCTCAAGGTCGCGTTCCCAGGCGCGACCATTGTCGGTTTGCGCGGTGTGGAAATCGGTGCCGCGCAGGTAGCGGCCCATGAAGCTCAGACCCGGTATGCCGACGCCAGCAAAGTTGAAGTCGTAACGGGCCTGCCACGAACGTTCGTTCTCGTAGTTGAAGTCAGAGTACTGCACGGAGTTGGCCAAAAAAACGGTGCTGTTACCGTCCACGCCGTAGGTGTAGTTGCCGGTGCCGGTCACGCGCTGATGGGCGACCGTGAACGTGTGCGGCCCAGCCGCCAAGGCAGCCGACAAACTCCAGATGCGGTTATCGAGAATGCCGCCCAATTGCCGGCCTTCACTTTTGGTGTCATACCCGTTGAAATCAAACGTGGCTGCTAAACCCTCGCTGATCGGTAACGCCAACGTGGTGCCCAGGTAATACTTGCGCCAGTAATCCTCAACATCGGAATGATAGGCGCGAACGTTCAATTGTTTATTGAAGTTATAGTTGCCGCCGAACAAGTCCACCGAGGTCATGCCGCCGCTGTCGTGTTCACTTTGGTCGCGGCTGCGCAAAGCCGTGAAGTGGCCCGCGTGCAACGTCAGGTCGGGTATTTCCTTGCTCGTGACCAGCCAGCCCTGGGTGGTTTCAGGCAACAGTCGGTTATCGCTGGTGGCCAGCACCGGCAGGTTCATCAGTTGCTCGCCAAACTTGACGACTGTCTTGGAGAACCGCGCCTTCACCGCAGCGCCGCCCTTGGAATAGCTGCTCTTGGCGCCGTCGCTGTCTTCCTCCAGCAGCAGGGTGCCGCCGCCTTTGCGCCCGCCGCCGGTGTCCAGTTTCAAGCCGAGCAGGCCGATGGCGTCCACCCCGAAGCCAACGGTGCCTGGCGTATAGCCGGACTCGAAAATACCGATAAAACCCTGGGCCCATTCTTCGGAATAGTTCTGCGAAGTGCGGTCGTCGAGAAAGTTGCGATTCATGTAGAAGTTGCGCGCTTTTATCGAGAAGTGCGCATCTTCTACAAAACCACCCGTGTCGGCTATTGCATTGAAGGAAAGTGCGCAAGTAACAGCCAGTGCCAATGTGCTCTTCTTAGCATTCATGTAGTTATTTTCCAGGCGTGTGCGTGAGCGCACGGCCGACATCAAGGCGATGACGGCCGTGGTTCAAGTTCGATATATCAATAAGTGTGTTGGCGGACGAATGGAGGGTTGGATTTATTCGCTAGGCGTTATCTCCGAAGTGTTGGATAGGGTGACTACACCAGTTGGTCGATCAGGGTTTTCTGGAAGGCGACGGTTTGCGCGTCGGGCTGCTGCGATTCGAGCATCGCCAGCAACGGGTCCTGCACCTCGGTACGCAGACCACTAAGCGCCTCGATGGCCGCCAACCCGCAGAACGGCACATAGGCTTCGGCGTAACCGCCTTCATGCACCAGCACCAGTTTGCCGTCGCACAGGCGTTCGGCCGCCTCACGGGTCAAGCGGGTCAGTTCGCGGTAACTGTCGCTGTGCAAAAGCATGCGCCCCAGCGGGTCGACGCCGCTGGCGTCATAACCGCAAGCGACGATGATCAGTTGCGGGCGATAACGCTCCAGCGCTGGCAACACGATGCGCTGCATGGCATACAGATACGCCTCGTGGCCGCTGCCCGGCGGGAGAGGTACGTTGACGTTCAGACCGGCCCCGGCGCCGCTGCCGGTGTCGTGCTCGCCGGTGTAGCCGCGGGGATAGGCGCGCTGTTGGTGGATCGACAGCGTCAGCACATCGTCGCGCTCGTAGTAGATGGTCTGGGTGCCATTGCCGTGGTGCACGTCCCAGTCGAGCACCGCCACGCGCTCGATGCCGAAGCGCTCGCGGGCGTTCTCGATGGCGATGGCGATGTTGTTCAAATAGCAAAAACCCATGGCCTGGTCGAGCAGGGCGTGGTGGCCGGGAGGACGGCTCAGCACGTAGGCGTTGTCCAGTTCGCCTTGCAGCACCTGGTTGACCGCCGCGCTGACCAGCCCGGCCGAGACCCGGGCGACCTCGTAGGTGGCCGGGCCGACCGGTGCGCCCGGGTCGAGCAGGCCGCCGCCGTCGGCGCACAACTGGCGAAAACGTTGCAAGTACTCGGGTGTATGCACCTTGAGCATCTGCGCCATGGACACCGGCTCACCGCCGTGCTGCACCAGTGACTTGCCCAGGCCCGAGACCTCCACCAGGTTCTTCAGGCGGCGCTTGGACTCCGGTGATTCGGCGTGGGCGGCGCCCGATGGCGGCTCGACCCAGCCGCCCACGGGCAAGGTCAGGGCGAACAGGCCTCCGCTGTGCCAAAAGCAGTGTTCATCGTGAAAAAATCCGCTGTTGCTCATGTGTATTCCTTGCATCTGGGCAGGCTCAGCCTGCGGTGCCAATGGCGACGACGGGCGCGGCCTGGGAACGGACCCGGGCCATCACCAGTGCAGCGACCAGGTTCAGGGCGGCGAGGACGAACAGGCCGTACTCCAAATGCCCGCTGGCCTGCTTGATCCAACCCATCATGAACGGGCTGGCGTAGCCGCCGAGGTTGCCGACGGTGGTCATCAGGGCGATGCCGACGCCGGTGGCGGCGCCGGTCAGCAGCGTGCCGGGGATGGCCCACAGCACGTTGAATGCCGACAGGCTGCCGGCCATCGCCACGCACAGGCTGAACAGACACAACACCGGCTGATTGTGGAACGTCGCGCTCATGGCCAGGCCCAGGCACGCGGCGAGGATCGACAGGGAGGCGTGCCAGCGGCGTTCGCGGGTGCGGTCCGAATGCTTGCCGACGATCAGCATGCACACCGAGCCTACGGCAAACGGTATGGCCGACAGCAGGCCGGTCTGCAACAGCGTCTGTTCACCCAGGTTGCGGATGATCTGCGGCAGCCAGAACGACACGCCGTAGGTGCCGCACAACAGAGCAAAGTTGACGAACACCAGGCACCACAACGCGCGATGGCGAAAGGCACTGCGCAAGGTGTGGGTGGCGCCGGCCTGCTCGTGCTCCTTGCGCTGGCGGTCGAGGTCGGCCACCACCTTGGCGTTCTGCGCGGCGCTGAGCCAGCGAACCTTGCCCGGACGGTCATCGAGGTAGAAGAACACCACGATGCCGAGGACCACCGCCGGCAGGCCTTCGAGCAAAAACAGCCATTGCCAGCCGGCCAGGCCGTGCATGCCGGCGAAGGTCTGCATGATCCAGCCCGACAGCGGCCCGCCGATCACACCGGCGAACCCCACGCCCAGGCTCAGGCAGGCCAAACCCTGCGATTGCGCGTACGACGGCAGCCAGTAGGTCAGGTACAGCACGATGCCAGGATAGAAGCCGGCCTCGGCCACCCCCAGCAGAAAACGCAGGATGTAGAACGACGTGGGGCTGGAGACGAACATCATCGAAGTGGAGATGATGCCCCAGACCACCATGATCCGCGCGATCCACAAACGTGCGCCGACGCGCTGCAGCATCATGTTGCTGGGGATCTCGAACAGACAGTAGCCGAGGAAGAACACCCCGGCGCCGAAGCCGAAGGCCATGTCGCTCAGGCCCACGTCGGCGGCCATCTGCAATTTGGCGAAGCCGACGTTGACGCGGTCAAGGAAGGCCACGACATAGAGCACGAAAAGGAACGGCAAGATGCGCCAGGCGATGCGGTTGTACAGCGAGCAATCCTGATCGCTGACAAAGGTAGTGCGAGAAATGAGATTCATCAGAGGCTCTCTGGAATTATCGGGCCGTCTGCGCATAACGCAGGCGGCAATGCTTTTCTGGGCAGCGAGCGGTAAAACGGGTCTTCGCTATTTTGTTTTTATCTGCGAAACGTTGTTTCTCTGAGTGGTTGCGATAGTAAGAAGCCCTCCGAGTGGCTGTCAAGGGGTGGCGGGATGAATGGGGCAACGGCTTGCGTTGCCCCAGGGTTTAGCGGCGGGATAGGGATCGCGACAGCAACAGCAGTACAGTGGCGAACAGCACCATGATGGTCGCGGCGGCCAGCAGCACCGGACTCAAGGCCTCGCGGGCGGTGGTGAACATTTCCCTCGGTAGCGTGCGTTGATCGGGCCCGGCCAGGAACAGCGTCACCACCACTTCATCCAGCGAAGTGGCGAAGGCGAACAGGGCGCCCGAGACCAGGCCCGGCGAAATCAACGGCAAGGTCACCTGGCGCAATGTGACCCAGGGTGTCGCGCCCATACTGGCTGCCGCCCACAACAGCCGCTGGTTGAGACCGCCCAGCGCGGCGCCGACGTTGACGATGACGAAGGGCACCGCCAGTGTCGTGTGCGCCAGCACCAGCCCCAAGTAGCTGCGGGTCAGGCCGGCACTGGAGAACACGAAGTACATGCCGACGCCGACGATCACCGCCGGCACGATCATCGGCGCGATCAGTAGCACTTCAATCACGCGCTTGCCAGGCATGGAAGGATGACGCAGGCCGAGCGCCGCGAGGCCGCCGAGCAACACTGCCAGGGCGGTGCTGGTGAGGGCGATGGCAAAGCTGTTGGCCAGCGCGCCCAGCCATTGGCTGGAGCCGAAGAACTGCTCGTACCAGTGCAGGGTGAAGCTGCCCAGCGGCAGCGACATGTAGCGGTTGTCGCTGAACGACAGCGGCAAGACCACCAGAATTGGCAGCAGCAGGAATGCCAGCACTAGCACTCCACTGAGCGACAGGCTGAGGTTACCGAACCAGGCCAGTGGCCCGCGGTTGGGGTTGCGGATCATCGTTTGGCTCCTTCATGGCCGCGCCGGGCCAGGTGCGCCTGGACCAGATAAAGCAGGGTGGTGGCCACCAGCAATATCAAGCCAAGGGCCGAGGCCAGTCCCCAGTTGAGGGTGCCGGTGGTGAATTGGGCGATGTAGAAGCTGATCATCTGGTCGGCCGGCCCGCCGAGCAGCGCGGGGGTGATGTAGAAGCCCAAGGTGACGATGAACACCATCAGTGCGCCAGCTGCCAGGCCGGGCAACACCTGCGGCAGGTAGACCTGGAAAAACACCCGCAATGGCCGAGCGCCCATGGAATAGGCCGCCTGCACCAGCAGGCGATTACAGCCGGCCATGGCGGCCAGCAGCGGAAAGACCATGAATGGCAGCATCACGTGGACCAGTGCCAGGATCACCCCGAAGCGGTTGTAGAGCAGGTGCAAGGGGCTGTCGACCAGGCCAAGACGCAGCAGCCACGCGTTGACCAGGCCTTCGTCCTGCAACAGCACCATCCAGGCGGTGGTGCGTACCAGGATCGAGGTCCAGAACGGCAGCAGGATCAACAGCAGCAAGGCATTGCGGGTACGCGGCGTGCGCTTGTCGAGGAAGGCGCACAGTGGAAACGCCAGCAGCACACACACCAGCGTGGTGATCGCCGCAATACCGAAGGTGCGACCCAGGATCGCCCGGTACAGCCCGGCTTCTTCCTTGGCGACCCAACCATCACGGTAGTCGTGCTTGAGGTCCACTGCCGATAGCAGGTGATAACTGCCCACCGGACCTGTTGCGCGTTTGAAGGTCTGCCACGTCGCGTTGTCCAGCCAGCGTGGATCGAGCGCCTGCAACGAGGCCGCCGTGCCGTCCAGTTGCGCCGCTTCGCGCCGGGCCGTGGTCAGCAGGGCGCGCAACGCCGGCGCCTCATAGGCCAGGCGTCGCGCGGCTGCCGCCAGTTCCCGAGGTTGCACCTGGCGCAGGTCCTGCACCAGTGGCGCGAACAGGCGTTCATCCGGCGCCGAGGTGCCGTCCCATTTCGCCACCGCCTGGGCCGTCGCGGGCAACGCCTGGGTCAATTCCGGGTCGGCCACGGCTCGCCACAACAGCGTGCCGATAGGGCCGACGAAGGTCAGCAGCAGGAACAGCACCAACGGTGCCAGCAGGCCATAGGCCTGCCACAGCGCGACGCGGTTCTTGCGCGCCACCACCGGGATGGCGTTGTCTAAGGCGAGAGCACTCATGTGATTCCCCTGGCTCACTTGGCCGCCCAGGCGGTCCATTTGGCATTCAGTTCATCGACGCGGTCGACCCAGAAGTGGTCGTCCAGCACCAGCACGTTGGCGCTGTTCTGGGGCGCACTGGGCGAATCGGCCAAGGCTGCCGGGTCGGTGTCGGCGATGCCCTTGAGCGAGGTGATGCCGGTCGGCTGCAGGGCCGGCCAGCGCTTTTGGTTCTCGCCGTCACCCATCACTTTGAGCAGGCCGTAGGCCTTGTCGACGTTCGGCGAGTTGGCGAGGATGGCCCAGCTGTCCATGGTTTGCAGTGACTGGTTCCACACCAGCCCGAACGGTTTGTGGTCCTGGCGGATGGCATTGGTCACCCGGCCGTTGTAGGAGGTGGTCATCGCCACCTCACCAGAGGCCAGAAGTTGCATGGGCTGGCCACCGGCCTTCCAGAACAGCAACTGGCCCTTGATGCTGTCGAGCTTGTGAAAGGCGCGCTCGACACCGCCGGGCGTGCCGAGGGTCTTGTAGACGTCGGCCGGGGCCACACCGTCGGCCATCAGGGCGATTTCCAGGTTGCCCTTGGGGCCCTGGCGCAGGGCGCGTTTGCCGGGGAAGGTGGCGGTGTCGAAGAAATCGCTCCAGCCGGTGGGCGCGCGCTTGAGTTTGCTGGTGTCGTAACCGATGACGAAGTTGTAGACCGCATTGCCAATGCCGCAGGTGCTGGTGGCGCTGGGGATGTAGCTGGCCTTGCCGCCGATGCGCGCCACGTCCAGCGGCAGGAACAGGCCTTCTCCACAGCCCAGTTCCAGGTCTTCGCTCTCGACCTGCACCAGATCCCAGCCGCCGTCGTCGCTTTCGGCGCGGGTGCGCAGCAGGCCGATGCCGCCTTCCCAACTGTCGTCGACGACTTTATTGCCGCTGGCCTGAGTGTACGGTTTGAAGAAAATTTCCCGTTGCACGTCCTGATAGGCGCCGCCCCAGGAGGCCACGGTGAGGTCGCGGGCCTGGGCGCCGCTGGCGAGCAGGGCGAGCCCGCAGAGGGTGAGGATGCTGACGCGGTTACGATTGAACATGGTGTGACTCCCAGCCTTTGGAATTGGAATTGGTTGGCAGTGATGCAGGTCGAGCCGAAGCGTTTTTTGTTGTTGTGTTGTCGTGCAAAAAAAATCAGCGCAGCACCATGGCCTGTTCCGTCGGCACGGCCAGGGCCAGGCTTTCGCCGGGTTGCGGGGCCGCGCGACCGAGATTGACCGGGTTGCAGGACATCGACAGCTGCGCACCCCCGACCATGCGCAGACGCAGGCGGCTGTGGGCACCGTGGAAAATGCTGTCGATCACCTGCACGCTGAGCGCCGGTTCACCGGGTGCGGCCAGGCGCAGGTTCTCCGGACGAATCGCCAGTGCCGCGCGATCGCCGGGGACGAGACTGGCATCGGCGCAGCACGCCTCATGCACGCTGCCATCTTCTTCCAGGCGCACCTTGGCGTGGCTGGCCGTGCGGGCGATCACCGTGCCTTCGAGCAGGTTGGTCTCGCCCAGAAAATTGGCCACGAAGCGAGTCGAAGGCTGTGTGTAGAGCAAGTGCGGCGCGTCGATCTGGGCGATCTTGCCTTCGTTGAACACCGCCACCCGGTCGGACAGGGTCATGGCTTCGTCCTGGTCATGGGTGACGTAGACGAAGGTGATGCCCAGTTGTTTGTGGATGGCCTTGAGTTCCAGCTGCATGTGTTCGCGCAGCGCCTTGTCGAGTGCGCCGAGCGGTTCGTCCATCAGCAGGATGCGCGGGCGATAGACCAACGCCCGGGCCAGCGCGACCCGTTGCTGCTGCCCGCCCGACAACTGCCCGGGGCGCCGGTCCTCGAAACCTTCCAGGCGCGCCAGGGCCAGCGCTTCGCTGACCCGCGCGCGAGCCTCGGCGGCCGGCACCTTGCGCAGGTTCAAAGGGAACGCCACGTTCTGCGCCACGCTCATGTGCGGGAACAGCGCGTAGCTCTGGAACACCACGCCCATGTCGCGCTTGTAGGCGGGCAGGGCGCTGATGTCCTGGCCATCCATGAGGATGCGCCCGCGGTCCGGGGCGTCGAAGCCGGCGAGCATCATCAGCGTGGTGGTCTTGCCCGAACCGCTGGGTCCGAGCAGCGACAGGAACTCGCCCTGGCGAATGTCCAGGTCAAGGTTGTCGACCACCCAGCTGCGCTCGTCGTAGGTTTTGTACACCCCGTCGAAACGCACCACGGTGGCGGCGCTGGCCGGCGCGGCGGCAGGGTCCTGCGATAGCGGCATGGCGACCTCGGGCTGTGGGCGCAAGGACTGGGCGATCATGGCCGCACACCTGCAAGGACTTCATCCAATGCCTGGGCCACTGCCTTGAGAATAGTCTGAATCTGGTCGGCATTGACGATCAGCGGCGGCGCCATCACCAGGGTGTCGCCCAGGGCGCGCAGCAGGATGCCGTTGCGTTGCAGCACGTTGCTGACCTGTTGGGCGATCTTCAGCTCGGCCGCGAAGGGTTCCCGACTGTGCTTGTCGGCGACGAATTCCATGGCGGCCATCAGGCCGATGCCGCGCACTTCACCCACCAATGGATGATTGGCCAGTGCACGCAGGCCAGCCTGAAACGCCGGGGCCACTTCGCGTACATGGGCGACGATGTCCAGCTCGTCGTACAGGCGCAGGGTTTCCAGCGCCACGGCCGCTGCCACCGGATGGCCGCCGTAGGTGTAGCCATGGCCGAGGCCGCCGAGAGCCTGGCTCTGGTCGGCGATGACCTGGTAGATCCGGTCGCTGACCAGCAAAGCGGAGATCGGCTGGAACGCCGCCGACAGGCCTTTGGCGCAGGTCAGCATGTCGGGCTCGATGCCCATCGCGTCACATCCCCAGTAATGACCGGTTCGGCCAAAACCGCAGATGACTTCGTCGGCGATCATCAGGATGTCGTACTTGCGCAGCACCGCCTGGACCTTGGCGAAATACCCGGCCGGCGGCACGATCACGCCGCCCGTGCCCATGATCGGTTCGGCGAAGAACGCGCCGATGGTCTCAGGGCCCGCTTGCAGGATGGTTTGCTCAAGCTCCTCGGCCAGGCGAGTGGCGAACGCTTCTTCGGTCTCACCGGGCAAACCTTGGCGGTAGAGATGCGGGCAGCGCACGTGGATCACATCGGCCAGCGGTTCGCCCCAGCCTTTGTGCATGTTCGGCAAACCGGTGAGGCTGGCGGCGGCGAGGGTGGTGCCGTGGTAGCTGCGCTGGCGCGCGATCAGCCGATGTTTGCCCGGCTTGCCGATGGCGGTGTGGTAGTAGCGCACGAACTTGATCGCGGTATCGACCGCCTCGGAGCCGGAGCTCTGGAACACCACCTTGTTCAGTCCTTTGGGAGCATGGGCGACCAGCTCGGCGGCGAGGTTGGCGGCCGGGCCATGGCTGCGGTGGGCGAAGGTCTGCTGATAGGGCAACTTGAGCATCTGCGCGTGGGCGGCATCGGCCAGGCGCGGTTGGCTGAAGCCCAAGGTGGCGCACCAGAGTCCGGACATGCCCTCGATGTAACGCTGGCCGTTTTCGTCGAACACGTAGATGCCTTCGCCACGTTCGATCACCAATGGGCCAACCTGCTCGTGCAGGCGCAGGTTGGTCTGGGGGTGAAGGTGGTAAGCGATATCACGCTGGGCCAGAGCCGAGCCTTGGGCATTCATGGGCGTAGTTCCTCTTGTTAAATTCGTAAGCGTATGCGGGACGTGGTTTCATTTTTACGATCTAACTGGATGTCCGTCAAATGTTTTCTGTTTCGCTGATAGAAAAACTGTTTCGCAGAAAAGACCGTCATGAGGGGTGATTTTCCTTTCTTCGCCTTTTTCCTTTTTGAATCAATAGGTTCGGTATTAAAGGTTTGATCGGGTGTGTGCTCGGTTGGATGACTGCCGCTTGTCAGCGACACCAGCCTGAGCGATATTCACGGAATTGCGTTGTTTCGCCTATGCGAACGGCGAGCACGAAAAGGAGACAACAACAATGAGTGAAGAAACCGGGAAGGGGGGTGTCAGGTCGGTCCAACTGGCGTTCGATGTGCTCGAACGCGTGGCCGGGGCCGACGGCGAGATGGGCGTCAGCGAACTGGCGAGCCAGTTGAACACCACCAAGGGATCGGTGTTCCGCCACCTCAAAACCCTGGTCGAGCGGGGCTACCTGACGCAGAACCCGCAGACCTCGCGTTATCGCCTGGGCATCCAGGCGTTTGTGCTGGGGCGCATCGCGGCCAACGGCATCGATTTGCTAAGCGCGTCCACCGACGCCATTCGTGACCTGCGTGAAGAATTGGGCCTGACGGTGGTGCTGTCGGCGCTGCAAGGGCGCCGACTGGTGGTGGTCGATACACAACTGGGCAAGTCATCGCTGGAGATCGGCGTGCGGACCGGCACCGAATTGCAGCTGCATTGCAACGCCCAGGGCAAGGTCGCGCTGGCGTTCTCAAGGCAGTTGAATATCGAACAGGCCATGGCGGCGGGCCTGGAGGCCATCACGTCGTACACCGTCACCGATCCCAAGGTGTTGCAGCGCCAGGTCAGTGAGACGCGCAGCCAGGGCTGGGCATCCGCGATAGAGGAGGAGACGCTGGGTGTCTCTGCCTTGGCAGCGCCGGTTTTGGGCATCGACGGCGAACTGCTCGGCACACTCGCGCTGGTGGCGACGGTGCAGCATATCGGTCGGGAGATTGACCCCGGCCAGGTGCGCGCGTTGAAAATGGCGGCGTTGCGGGCTTCATGGAATTTGGGGTTCAAGGGGGAATTCTTGACCGATTGAGATTTCGCCCAAGCCACCCCGGCGGCAGGTCAACCGTATGGGCTGGGCTGGCCGGTGCCTGTATGAGAGGGCACTACATGCCCGTTTTTGAAACCCGGTCCAGATCAGCGGGGCCAGGTTCTGCAAGGTTGTGCTCAGACGCTATCTGTCGCCAGACGGCGTGGTCGTTGGCCATCTGTGTTTCAAGGGGTGAGTCGATGGCAGGGAAGGGCGCGGCAGCCAGGCCAAAATAATCGGCAATCCTGCTCCACTTCCAGCGGAACACATCGCCATCGGTGACGTTAAACGCCTGGTTGGCCGCGCTGGGCGTCGTTGCGGCCCATAGCTGCTGTTTGGCCAGTTGCCCCGCGTCGGTCATGTCGGTCAGGCTGTCCCATTGCACCCTGGAACCGGGGAACACGAACGGGCGACCGGTGTGTTTGCAAATCTTTTCCGAGTTCATTGCGCGAAATGTCAGCGTCGTCTCATGCTGTGCTCACGCGTTCCACGTTGATCTTGCGCCATGCGCCCTCGGCGAAGCTGTAGACCGAAAAGGCGATCAGCCCGACGGCCATCAACAGCAGCACCCACTCACCAGCAGGTAGATTCTGCAACGCATTGAGTGCTTCCTTCATGCCCGGCGGGTCGACCGCCTTGTAGTTGGAGCCACTCAACGCCAGCAACAGGGCTATCTCGATAAAGACAACGCCACGGGCGATAAGACCGATTCGTGAAACAGGCCGCACGTACTGCATAACCTCTTCGTCTGCCTCGAAATACTTCTCGAAAGACGCTTTCCAGCCCTTGATGATGTGGGCGATGCCTACGCCCAGAGGGACGAGCGCGATGAGGTAGATCAGCAGGTTTGAATGGTCCCAGGACAATGCATGTGCCAGCAGGTCCTTGGTCTGGCCACCTCCCGAATCCCCCGAGCGCTTGATCCCGCTGACGAGCAGACCCAAGGCAAAACACGCCAACGCTCCATTGACCAGGCCACCGGCCAAGAGGCCGGAGCGGATAACCCATCCCTTCATTTGGGTGCCGTGGCCATCCACGTCGCGAACCGCTTGTATGACTCGCCATAAGGCAAATGCAAACAAACCTGCCACCACCAGCCCAACCAAAACATAGCCAAAGGGTTGGCTTAACAACGCTTCGAGGCTCTTCTTGCTGTCTTTTGGTCGGGTGGCATCGAGCGCGGCGAGCAGTGCGAATACTCCAATGATGAGGTAAAGAGCGCCCCGAGCCGCGTATCCGACTCGTGCAAGCATGACGAGGCTTTTTTGTGTGGACATGAAGTCAGCTTTCCAATGGTTGATACAGCAGAAGACCCGCTTGGCTGGAAGGGGTTCTATTGGATCATTCGTTGGATCACGCCATGGGCGAGCAGGCGCGGGCAGCCGGCCTTTTGGCCAAGGACCACAAGCCGGCAGTTGTCGGAGAGAGCCAGGGCGTGGAGCCCTGGCAAACAGCAGAGGTCATTTTTTCTTTTTTGCCGGCTTGTCGGACTTGTCTGATTTCTTCGCCTTGTCAGGCTTGCTGTCAGCTTTTTTTGCAGTTTTTTTGGGTTCGGCGTCTTTTTTCTTATCCTTCTTGTCGGAGGATTTTGAAAGCGCTGAGGCTGCCGCTGATTTCTTCGCCGGCGATGCTTTCTTGTCCTTCAAATCCTTGCTGGCTTTCGAAGCTTTACCTTCGCTTTTCTTCTCGTCTTTAGCCACGTTGACCACCTCTCGGAGTGTGCCGGTATTGGCGCAATGCCTGTGGAATTTTCCAGAGGCTGATCGTTAGGCGAGCGCCTTCCGGCGCGGTTCAAACTATTTATGCGCCCGCGCGGCCTCAATACCCGTGATCACGCTGAATCAGTCCTTGCATGGGCTCGCCCCTTTGCTGGCGACGGATATTGGCCAGCAACCCCTCGAATGCACTATGCGGCGCAGTCATCGCGCCGACGTGGGGGGTCAGCCAAATCTGCGGGTGTCGCCAGAAGGGGTGATCGGGTGATGGCGGTTCGGCATCGAGCACGTCGAGTAGGGCGTGGCTCACCTGGCCGCTATCCAGTGCCACGAGCAAATCATCTTCGATCAGGTGACCGCCCCGACCGAGGTTGATCAGGCTGGCGCCGCTTGGCAGGGCGGCCAACGTCGTTGCATTGAGGATCCCCCGGGTGTCGTCGGTCAGTGGCAACAGGCAGATCAAGATGTCGCACTGGCCGAGAAATTGGGCGAGCTGGTCGTTGCCCGCATGGCAGTGCACGCCATCGAGGTTTTTTTGCGAGCGCGCCCAGCCATGCAGTTCGAAGCCGAACGGCCGCAGGCTGTCCAGCACGGCAATACCGAGGTTGCCCAGGCCCATGACGCCGACGCGCCGCTGCGCAGCTGGGGTCAGCAGGTGGTCCTGCCACTGCTTGGCCCGCTGTTGTTGCAGGTACAAGGGGATCTGCCTGTGCAGGCTCAACACGGCGAAGCAGGCGTACTCGACGATACCTTGTGCGATGCCGGGGTCGAGCATGCGCACCACCTTGATAGGCCCTGGCAGTTCGCCGAGTTCGAACTGATCGACGCCTGCGGAAGTGGCGAAAATCACTTCGAGGTTGGGAAAGCGCTCATGCAGTTTCTGTGGCGGTTGCCAGGCGGCGAAATAGCGTACCTGTGAGGGGTCGCCAATGTCCGGCCACAGGCGTACCTCGATGTCGGGCGCGTGGTCTGCGAACAAGGATTTCCAGGCCGCGCCACGGTCATCGTCAACTTTGAAGAGCAGGGCCATGGTGTGTCTCGCAATGCGCTGGGTAGGTGTTCTCACGGTGCCAAAATTCCACGCAACAATCTTCCGAATCACGGGCCGTGAACGGAAGATTGCACGTTATTTGGCGGGTCAGACCGCAGCCGCGATGGCCTTGCCCAGTGACTCGGTGTTGCCGGTGCCGCCAATGTCGGCCGTCAGCGGTGCATCCTGCGGGCCCATCGCCAGGACTGTCTCGATGGCGGTCAGTACGGCAGCGCCAGCCTCCGGGTGGCCGAGGTGTTCGAGCATCATCGCGCCGCACCAGATCTGCCCGATCGGGTTGGCGATGCCTTTGCCGGCGATGTCCGGCGCCGAACCGTGCACCGGTTCGAACAGGCTGGGGAAGTTGCGCTCCGGGTTGATGTTGGCGGACGGCGCGATACCGATGGTGCCCGTGCAGGCGGGGCCCAAGTCGGAGAGGATGTCGCCGAACAGGTTGCTCGCCACCACCACGTCGAACCAGTCCGGGTGCAGGACGAAGTTCGCGGTGAGGATGTCGATGTGGTACTTGTCGACTTTCACCTCGGGATACTTGTTGCCCATGTCGGCGACGCGCTCGTCCCAGTACGGCATGGTGATCGCGATGCCGTTGGATTTGGTGGCCGAGGTGAGGTGCTTCTTCGGACGGCTCTGGGCCAGGTCGTAGGCGAACTTGAGGATGCGGTCGACGCCGACACGTGTCATCACGGTTTCCTGCAGGACGATCTCGCGGTCGGTGCCGGGGAACATCTTGCCGCCAACGCTGGAGTATTCGCCCTCGGTGTTTTCCCGCACCACCCAGAAGTCGATGTCACCGGGCATGCGATTGGCCAGTGGCGCCTTGACGCCGGGCATCAGGCGGCAGGGGCGCAGGTTGACGTACTGGTCGAACTCGCGGCGAAACTGCAACAGCGAGTCCCACAGGGAAATGTGGTCGGGCACTACGTCCGGCCAGCCCACGGCGCCGAAGTAGATCGCGTCGTAGCCCTTGAGAATGTCGAACCAGTCGGCGGGCATCATCTTGCCGTGGGCGAGGTAGTAATCGGCGCTGGCGAAATCGAACCAATCCCATTGCAGCGCCAGGTTGTGTTTGGCGGCGACGGCGTCGAGCACGCGCACGCCTTCGGGCATGACTTCCTTGCCGATACCGTCGCCGGGGATTACTGCAATCTTGTACTGGGCTTTGCTCATGGCTTCGACTCCTGGGAATGAGGGGGGATCGGTTGCCAGTCTATGCAGTCTGCCTGTATTAATAATTAGCCTTGCGCGAAAGCCATTATTAGCTTTTAGGAAAGAAACGGTGACGATGATCGATGACTTGAGTTTCTTCCAACAGGTGGCCACACGCGGCAGCCTCACTGAAGTGGCGCGGCACCTGGGCCTGTCATTGCCGGCGGTGAGCAAGCGCCTGAGCCAGCTTGAGGCGCGGCTGGGCGTGCAGTTGCTGGCGCGCACCACGCGCCGGTTGTCGCTGACGCCGGAAGGTACGTTGTACCTGGAAGGAGGGCGACCGATCCTGCGGCAGCTGGAAGAACTGGAAAGTGCGCTCGACAGCCGGCAGCCGACGTTGCAGGGGCTGCTGCGAATCAACGGCACCCTGGGTTTCGGTCGCCAACACTTGGCGCCGTTGGTGTCCAGCTTCGCCCGCCTGCACCCGCAACTGGAACTTTCCCTGGAACTGTCCAGCCAGCCGTCGAGCCTGCTCGATGATCAATTCGACATCAGCGTCTGCATGGGCGAACCACCTGATTCGCGTCTGATCGCGGTACGCCTGCTGGAGAATCCGCGCATCCTCTGTGCCTCACCTCAATACCTTGAGGCTATGCCTGAACTGACTTCAGTGGCCGACCTGGAACAGCATAACTGCATCGTGCTACGCCAGTTCGGCAGTGACTACGCCATCTGGCGGTTCCGCAAGGATGGCCGGGATTACGCCCACAAGGTCAGCGGCACCCTGTCGAGCAACGATGGCGAGGTGGCTTTGCGTCTGGCCCTCGACGGGCATGGATTGATCCTGCGTTCACGCTGGAACGTTGAGGAGCACTTGCAAAGCGGGCGCCTCAAGGCTGTGCTGGAGGATTATCAGGCGCCCAGGGCGGATGTCTATGCTGTGTATCAGCATCGCCGGCACATTCCACAACGAATCTCGGTATTCGCCCGGTATCTGGCGCAGGAGCTGGCCCGGCGCTTGCCGTTTGCGGCGCCCAAGTGAACGTGCAGTGGGTGGATGACCTACCATGATCTGAAGTTATGCAGGTCCTGACTATTCGTGCATTGCCGGGGGGTGTCATGCTCTTGTAACGTGAAATTGTCCCGCTCGGTCGAACAATAAAATCAAACCTGAGCAAAGCACCTGAGGTGCAGGGTGTTCAGTCGAGGTTTTTAGCGCTGCCGAATTAATCTACGTCCAGGATGATTTGCCATGAAAACCTTGTCTGTTGCTCAAGCGTTCGGTTCCGTCATTTCCCTGTTGAGCCTTTCGGTGGCGTGCGCCATGCCGGCCATGGCCGACCAGATCACCTTCGTCTCCCAGGGCGGCACGTACCAGGAGGCGCAAACCAAAGCCATCCTCGACCCGGCCGCCAAAATACTCAACATGACCATCAAGCAGGACAGTGCACCCGACGCCTGGCCCATGGTCAAGGCCCAAGGTGAAGCGAAAAAACCGGTGTGGGACGTGATCGACACGCCGCCCTCCAACTGCGTGCGTGGCGGTAACGAGGGACTGATCGAACCCCTGGACCTGAGCAAGATGCCCAACGTGCAAAAAATGCCGGACGCTTATCGCACCCCCTACTCGGTGGCCTACGAGTTCTATTCGTCGGTCATTGGCTACAACAAAAAGAATCTGAAAAAAGTGCCGCAGACCTGGGCCGAGTTCTGGGACGTGAAGAACTTCCCAGGTGTGCGTGCCCTGCGTAACGATCCGATGAGCACCCTGGAGGCGGCGTTGCTCTCCGACGGCGTGCCGCGCGACAAACTCTACCCGCTGGATGTCGATCGCGCGTACAAGCGTCTTGAACAGATCAAGCCCAATATTGCCGTGTGGTGGACTTCCGGTGGCCAGTCGGCGCAATTGCTCGCCGACGGCGAGGTCGACATGCTGATGATCTGGAACGGTCGCGCCAGCGCCGTGCAAAAAAGCAACCCGGACGTGGCGTTCACCTACAACGACGGCCTGCTGCAAAACACCCAGTTGTGCATCCTGAAAAACGCGCCCAATTACGCAGCGGCCGTCAAGTTCGTCAACGAAGCTTTATCGCCAGACCTGCAAGCCAACCTGCCGCTTTACATCGACTACGGCCCGGGTAACCCGGCGGCGTTCGACACCGGAAAAATCACCGCCGAGCGCGCCAAGGAGCTGCCAAGTGCTCCGGACAACGCAGCGAAGCAGGCGCTGATGTCGGAAGAGTGGTGGGCATCGGCTGCGGGTATTGCCGCCAAGGATCGCTGGCTCAAATTCGTTCAGTGAGGTCCGGATGATCGATTACCTGATCCTGGGTGGCGGCTCGGCGGGCTGTGTGCTCGCCGCCCGGCTCTCGGAAGATCCAGACAAACAGGTGTGCCTGATCGAGGCCGGGCGTGATATCTCGGGGCAGAGCATGCCGCCCGAGATTCGTGCCCGCTACCCGGGGCGCGCCTATCTGGATGTGAGCAATATCTGGCAGCGCTTGACGGCGCTGATGGGCAACCGGGCCAATGCCGCGCGGCGTTACGAGCAGGCACGTATCCTGGGTGGGGGCTCGGCGATCAATGCGCTGATGACCAACCGTGGTGCACCTGCCGACTATGACGAATGGCAGGCGCTTGGCGCGCAGGGTTGGAGCTGGGAAACGTGCCTGCCGTATTTTCGCAAGCTGGAAAACGATACCGATTTTGCTGCGCCGCAAGACAGGGCGCTGCATGGCAGCGACGGTCCCCTGAGGATTCGGCGCACGCCGGCCGAGCGCCTTTCGCCCTTCGTCAAAGGCGTGATGCGGGTGCTGGGTGGGCGCGGCCTTGAGCACAAGGCCGACCAGAACGGCGCGTGGGAGGAGGGCGTGTTCGTCGGCGCCATAGGTGTCAGCGAACAAGGCGAGCGTATCCCCACGTCGGTCTGTTACCTGACCGACGAGGTGCGCCGGCGCAAGAACCTTACCATCCGCACCCAATGCGTAGTCGATCGGGTGCTGATCAAGTCCGGACGAGCGACGGGGGCACGGATTATCGTTGGCGACGCAGCTGAGTCGTTGCAGGCCCTCGAGGTCATTGTCTGCGCGGGGGCCATTCATAGCCCAGCGGTGTTGTTGCGCAGTGGCATTGGTCCGGCGGATGACCTGGTGACGCAGGGCATTACGCTGGTGGCAGACCGACCAGGCGTGGGGGGCAACCTCATGGAGCACCCATCGATTGCGGTGTCGGCGCTGCTCAAGCGCGAAGGGCGCACGGCGTTTCCCGAAGAGCACCATGAACAAGCCATTGTGCGGTTTTCTTCAGGGCTGGCCGACACGGTGCCGTGCGACATGCACGGCGCAATCCTGTCGCGATCAGGCTGGCATTCGATTGGCTACCGTTTGGGCACGATGTTTTTCTGGGTCAACAAATCGTATTCCAGGGGGCGTTTGCGCCTGGCCTCCAGTGACCCCCACGAAGAACCCCAGGTGCGTTTCGACATGCTCAATGACGCGCGTGATCTGGAGCGTCTGAAGCAGGCGCTTCGCTTTGGCGCCCAGACGCTGTCGGCACAGGACCTGCAACGTGAATGCAGCGTGGTGTTCCCTTCCAGCTACTCGCCGCGCGTGGCCAAGGTG
Organism: Pseudomonas sp. S2_C03; assembly: GCF_054668405.1. Classification (NCBI taxonomy): domain Bacteria; kingdom Pseudomonadati; phylum Pseudomonadota; class Gammaproteobacteria; order Pseudomonadales; family Pseudomonadaceae; genus Pseudomonas; species Pseudomonas sp. S2_C03. Next base: position 1,725,730 of record NZ_CP162766.1, read on the forward strand.
GCGATGCCCGGCATGTTCAATGCCTTGCAACGGGGCGCATTGAGCCTGTTGCTGGACATCGCCGGGCCACTGCGGGGCTTGCTGATTCATGGCCTGGTGACGCAAGGCATTACCTTGAAGAAACTGCTGGCCGATGACCAGGCGCTGACCGATTTTGTGCAGCGCAATGTCGGTGGCACCTGGCACCCTTCCGGCACCTGCCGCATGGGGCGCGCCGACGACCCGCAAGCCGTGACGACCGGTGACGCCAGGGTGATCGGCGTTCAGGGGCTGCGGGTGTGTGACGCCTCCCTGATGCCGTCGATTCCCTGTGCGAACACTAACGTGCCGACCATTATGATCGCCGAACGGGTGGCCGACCTGATCAAGGCCGATGCGAAGATGTCCAGCGCCAAGACACACACGCTGGAACACCTGTAGGAACGGGGGCTATGCCCCCCAGCCAACGATCCCCTTGACCTCCAGAAACGCCTCGAGCCCCCATTCGGCGTACTCGCGACCATTGCCCGACTGCTTGTAGCCGCCGAACGGTGCGCCACTGTCCCAGTTCGGATAGTTGATGTAGACGCTGCCGGCACGCATTTGCAAGGCAACGTCCCGTGCGCGTGTGCGGTCGGCTGATTGCACGTAGGCGGCCAGGCCAAACACGCTGTCGTTGGCCATGCTCACGGCTTGCGCCTCATTTTCATACGCCTGGATGACCAGCACCGGGCCGAAGATTTCCTCGCGGGCGATGGTCATGTCCTGGGTGACGTTGGCGAAGATCGTGGGCTGCACGTAATAACCCTGGGCCAGATGCTCGGGGCGACCCAGGCCGCCGCACACCAGTTGTGCGCCTTCCTCGATGCCAATGCCGATCAGGCGCTGGATGCTGTCGTACTGGCGTTCACTGATCACCGGCCCCAGGGTTGTGACCGCCGCGTCGGGGGCGCCGACAATGTGCGCTTGCGCGGCGCGGCGCGCGATGTCCACGGCCTGATCGTGCAAGTGGGCGGGCACCAGCATGCGGGTCGGCGCATTGCAGGACTGGCCGCTGTTGCCAAAACAGCTGTTCACGCCGTTGGTCACCGCGGCTTGCAGATCGACGTCGTCGAGCAGAATGTTGGCCGATTTTCCGCCCAGCTCCTGATGTACCCGCTTGACCGTCGGTGCGGCCAGGCGCGCGATTTCGATACCGGCACGGGTCGAGCCGGTGAACGACACCATGTCCACTTGCGGGTGTGCTGACAGGGCGGCACCCACGGTCGGGCCGTCGCCGTTGATCAGGTTGAAGACACCGGGCGGTACGCCAGCCTCGTGCATGACGTCGGCAAACAGCAGGGCGTTGATCGGTGCGATTTCACTCGGCTTGAGCACCATGGTGCAGCCCGCCGCCAGGGCCGGGGCAACCTTGCAGACGACCTGGTTGATCGGCCAGTTCCACGGCGTGATCAGCGCGACCACGCCCACCGGCTCGTGGGTGATCAGCGTGGTGCCACGGTTTGTTTCGAACTCGAAGGTGTCCAGCGTGCGCAGCAGTTGTTCGAGGTGGCGTTTGCCGATCCCGGCTTGCCAGTCATGGGACAAGGCCCTGGGGGCGCCCACTTCCTGGACGATGGCGTCGGCGATCTCGTCGTAGCGTGCCATGAAGGCGTCGAGCACCCGTTGCAGCAGTTGTTTGCGCTGTGCGGGCGAGGTCTGCGCGAAGCCCGCAAACGCGCGTCGGGCCGCCATGACGGCGGAATCGACATCGGCGAGGTCACCCATGGCGATTTCGCCGAAAGGCTGTTCGGTCGCCGGATTGATCACCGGCAGGCGTTCGCTGCCGTGGGGCTCCACCCAGCGGCCGTCGATGTAAAACTTCAGGGCGTTTTTCATACAGGGGAAGGTCTCGTGCGGGGAGGATGGATGGCGCCGCAGGCACACGAATGGCCCGCGCAGCCCCCGCCAGAATAGTCGGGGGATTTTGCCCGGGACAATTTACTAATAGTTGGGCCAGGCATAAACTCAGGTCATGTCTAACCTACGTCGAAAAGTCCCCAGCTCCAGCTCCTTGTTCGTCTTCGAAGCGGCAGCCCGTTGTGGCAGCTTCACCCGGGCGGCGGATGAACTGTGTGTCAGTCAACCGGCCGTGAGTCGCATGCTCTCGCGTCTGGAAGAACACCTTGGCGTGCAGCTTTTCGAGCGGGTACGGGGCGGGGCGCGGCTGACTGAAAGTGGCAGCATTTTGTACCGTCGTGTTCAGGAAGGCTTCAGCACCATCGAGTCGGCGATCAGTGAAATCGAAGCCAGGGCGACGGGGATCGAGACCGTGACGCTGTCGGTTTCCACCGCGTTCACCACCCATTGGCTGATGCCGCGCATGAGTCGTTTCAGTCAGCGCTTTCCCACCGTCGACATGCGCTATCAACTGATGTCCGGGAGGATCGGCGGCCCGCTGGTCGACGTTGACCTGGGCATGCGCTATCTGGATGCGGGTAGCCTGAAAGCCACGGATACACTCGTCATTCCTGAGATTACCCTGCCAGTCTGCAGCGCCCAATACCTGGCGGATGTGGTTCAGGCCAAGGGCCGCAAACAGCTGCCGACGCTGATCAGCATGGACAATCAGGATCGTGATTGGGCGGCGGCTTTCGAGACGCCGGGGCGTGCCGACAATGCGCTGGTGTTCTCCGATTATGCGGTGGTGGTGCAGGCCGCATTGCTCGGTCAGGGCATGGCGTTGGGGTGGCTGAATGTGGTGTCCAACTCGCTGTGCAAGGGTGAACTGGTGCCTGCGGCGAACGCCTTTTGCGTGCTCTCCCGGCGCTGCTGCCTGGTCGTCCCGGCCAATCGTCCGGTGCGTCCGATCGTCGAAAACGTGCGTGACTGGATCATCGAGGAAATGCGCGAGGACATGTTGAAAATCGATGCGCTTTACCCTCATCTGGGGTTGGCGCAGACCCTGCAATCGACCCATTGAGCATAGGTGCGGCACGCCTGGTAAAAAAACAGTAGGTTATGCCTCTGGGACAGGGCAAAACAGAATATTGCGCGAGAGGGCGGGCAGATAATGGGCCTGTCCAGTCAGTTTCACTCACACGACTTTTCTTGCGGAGCGCCCTATGTCTTTCAAGCAGTTCAAAGCCCTGACGTTTGACGTTGTCGGTACCCTGATCGATTTCGAAGCCGGTATTCTCGCCCACGTCCGTGAAGTCGCGGGTGAAGCAGGCAAGGCCTGCAGCGACGACGACATTCTCAAGGCCTATCGCGAGGCGCGCGCCTCTACGGATTCGGGCTGGTGGCCGGATGACCTGGAGCGTTGCTATCACGTGATCGCCTCCAAGCTGGGCCTGCCGGACAACGACGAGTACGCCAAGGGCCTGGCGCAATCGGTGAAAAACTTCCCGGCGTTCCCTGATTCGGTCGAAGCCCTCAAGCGCCTGCGCAAGCACTTCAAGCTGGTGGCCACCACCAACTCGCAGATCTGGGCCCTGGACTACATGGCCGAAACCCTCGATCAGCCGTTCGATGTGCGCGTCACCGTCGACGACGTGCGTTTCGAAAAACCCGATCCGCAGTTCTTTGCCTACACCCGTGGTGTACTCGCGACCCAGGGCATCCTGTTCGAAAACATCCTGCACGTTGCCCAGAGCCAATACCACGACATTGGCGTGGCCATGCGCCTGGGTTACCAGACTTGCTGGATCGAGCGTCGATTTGCCCAGAAAGGCACAGGCGGCACCCTCGAATCCGAGCGCACCGAGCCGCATTATCACTTCACTTCGCTGGCACAGCTGGCGGACGCGGTCGAGAAAGAACTGGGTTGACCCTCTGGGCGCGCGGGCTCGGAGCCTGGGTGCCCGTCCTTTTTGAGTCGAGAGGCCGGCATGACTGTTCTGAGCTTATGGGCGGCCACCGCCCAACCCGCCCCCGCACTGCAATCGCTGGAAGGCGAGCGGCAATGCGACGTGGTGATCATCGGCGCGGGTTACACCGGCCTCTCGGCCGCGCATCACATCGCCCGCAGTGGCCGCGAGCCGCTCGTTGTCGAGGCCAACACCCTCGCCTGGGGCGCCAGCGGGCGCAATGGCGGCGTGGTGTCACCCAAGTTTCGCGTCGGCTTTCAGACGCTGATGGCGCGCTTTGGCCGCGACACGGCCTTGCAGATGTATCGCACCGGTTACGCCGCCGTCGACAGCCTGGTGGAGATGGTTGACAGTCTGGGTCTGACCGGTGCGCAACTGCACATGGGCGGGCACATTGCGGCGGCGCACAATGTCCACGCGCTGGGAGGCCTTGAGTCCACTGCGAACTGGATCAAGCGTGAAACCGGCGGCACTTCATCGTTCATGATTTCAGCGGGTCAAGTGCGGGAGATGACCGGCTCGACGATTTTTGAAGGTGGCCTGCTGACCCCTAAAGCGGGCGGTATCCAGCCGCTGAATTACGCACGCGGCATGGCTCGAAGCCTGGTCGAGGGCGGCGTGAAAATCTTCATCAACAGCCCGGCCGAACAGGTCACCCGAGAGGGCGAGCGCGTCATCGTGCAAACACCGCAGGGGCGGGTCAGTGCCCGTCAGGTGATCTACGCCACCAATGGTTATTCGGACCAGACCCGCGCCACCGACACGCTGCATCGCCGGCTGATTCCCTTTCGCAGCGCGATCATCGCCACCGAGCCACTGCCGCCGAACCTGCTGGCGCAGATCATGCCGGGCGGGCAGGTGTGTGGGGACACCAAGCGCATGTTGCGCTGGTTCCGGATCATCGGTGATCGACTGATTTTCGGCGGACGCGGCGCGTTCGGCAAGGACGACTCACAAAGCGCATTCGACGATTTGCAGCGCAGTATGGTCGATGTTTTCCCGATCCTGCGTGAACAGAAAATTGCCTATCGCTGGTCCGGCCTTGTCGCGATGACGCTGGACTACCTGCCGCACGCCGGGCAGCTCGATGATCGCAGTTTTTATGCCATCGGCTACAACGGCGGCGGAGTGGCGATGTCGACCTGGATGGGCAAGCAACTGGCCGCCATGACCGCCGGCGAAAAGGTCGAGCTGGGCTTGCTGGCCGGCGAGCATTTCAACCCTATTCCGCTGCATGCCTTCCGGGCGCCGGGCGTGCGCCTGGCGGCGGGCTGGCAGCAGTTCCTGGATGTCATCGGACGATGAGCGAGCATTAAGCGTATGCCACCGATTCTGCATTATTCCCACCCCCATTCCGACCGCCAACTGCCCAGCGCCGCCTTTGCCTTGCAAGGCGATCCGCTGGCGGCCGGGCGCGTCATTCATTACCACGATCCCTTGCAGGGTTACGCCGCTGGCAGCAGCGTCAGCACCGGTGCGGACCTTGTCATCGAGTCCTTTCCCTGGGTGGAACTGGGTGTGATCGAGGCCGGGGAGTTACGTTTGCGCGGTGAGGGTTTCGACCTGCAACTGGCGCAGGGAGATTGCTTTGTGGTGCCTCGCGGCGTGCGTGTGCATTGGCAGCAACAGGGACAATTGCGCCGGGTGTTCATGGCATTCCCGGGGCTTTCAGCCTGTACGCAGACGCCCGCTGTCCCTCTCAGGGTCGATCTGTCCCAGCCCTTGGCCCCAAGCAGTCCGCCCGCCGCCAGCGTGCTGCTCACGGCCACGCCCAAGGCCTTCAATGAAACGCTCTTCAGCGCCGGTAACTTGCGCATCGGGCTGTGGCAATGCGAGGCGTACGCGCGCCGGCAAGTGCAGCCCGCCTACAGTGAGTTGATGTACATCCTCGAAGGTTCTGTGACGCTGACAGCGCCGCAGGGCGACGGCCATCCTGTGAAGGCGGGGGAGACGGTGATCGTGCCCAAGGGCGCCACCAATGCGTGGGTCAGCGAAGAGACCGTGCGAAAGGTGTTCTGCATCCTGTCGTGACGCTGGATGAACACACAACCCCTGGCCGTCGGTGATGGCCAGGGGTTTTTTCATACCGCCCGAACGAGGCTGCGCAGCGGCACGGTGCTTTTGACTACGGGCGACTTGATCACGATGTAGCTGAAGTATTTTTCGATGCCGATGTTCTTGTCCAGGATCGACTCCATCAGCTCCTGGTAATGCTGGATGCTGCTGCACAGGAAACGCACCAGGTAGTCGTAGCCACCACTGATCAGGTGACACTCCAGTACTTCGTCGATGTTGCGGATGCTCGATTCGAACTTCACGAAGTCGGCACGCTTGTGGTCCGACAGGGTCATTTCAGTGAACACGGTCACCGAGTTGGCGAATTTGGCCAGGTTGACATGGGCTTCGTAGCCGCTGATGTAGCCCGCGGCTTCCAGGCGTTTGACGCGTTGCAGGCAAGGGCTGGGCGACAGTCCGACCGCTTCGGCGAGGCTGACGTTGGTCATGCGCCCGTCCTTCTGCAATTGGACCAGGATGTTGATGTCGATACGGTCGAGCTTGGTTGCAGCGTCCATTGATCAGTCCTCGCAATGTCAAATCAGGGCCGTCGTCCTCAGGCGTGCAAAGCCCGCTGGTGGGCATGGGCCAGGTCGGCGAGGCTGGCGTATTCACAGCGCTTGCCGTCCATTGCCTGAGGCGAATGGTTCCACGGCTGGTCATGGCCGCGACGGAGTGTGCAGACCGGAAAATCGACCCGCTCATTCCACGGGTCATCGCTTTCGGTACTGCGCACCGGTAACAGTTGCGAACGCTCCAGTCCCAGGCGATGCAACTCGCGCTCCAGGCTGTTGTGCCAGTCCTCATGGCTGGGTTCGACGATCGCATCGAACTCGACCGGCAAACGACGCGCCAGGGCCTGCACATCGATACCCTGAGGTGGGGCGATCAGTATCAAACGGTAAAACTTGCCCAGGTACTGGAGGGCTCCCGGAGCATCTTCATACAAGGGCCAAACGGATGAAGAGCTACTGAATGCCACACTCTCGTCCCAGCCAGCAATGGTTTGCAATTGTTGCGCCACTCGTTGGTAAAGCTGCCCGTGAAAGGCGGCCGCACTCATCTGTGCGGCGCTGCCTGCAAGCTCCTGCGCCACCTGTCGATAAGTACTGAGCAATTGCGTGTCGCTGGCATTGGATTCACTTTGCACTGCCAGCGGTCGCAGGCCTTCGAGAATGCCCCGTTCGCGGTCAACCAATGTGCCGAAGGACAGGCCCAACGCCTGGTAATGGGTGACTCTCATGACGTGCTCCTGAGTAGGTCATGCCTCTTCCATCGTGTTTGCGCCCACAGGCCCGACACTGCCAGGCAGGTCGGGCCGGGTCGGGCGCTGAGGCCGTTCAGCAGGCGGCGGCCAGTGCCTTGTCGAGCATCTGCAAGGCTTCTGCCACCTGCTCGCGACGGGTCACCAGCGGGGCGAGGAAACGCACTACGTTGCGGTGCACGCCACACTTGATCACCAACAGGCCGGCGTTGCGGGCTTCGTCGATGACCTTCTGGGCCAGCGCGGCATCGGGGCTCTGTGCGGCATCGCCTGCGACCATTTCGATCGCCTGCATGAAGCCCAGGCCACGCACGTCACCGATGCGCGGGTAGCGTTTTTGCAGGGCCAGCAACCCTTCGTGCAGTTGCGCTGCCAGTGTCTCGCCTTGTGCCAGCAGATCCTGCTCTTCGAACAGGTCCAGGACAGCCAGTGCCGCCGCACAAGCTACTGCGTTGCCGCCATAGGTGCCGCCCAGGCCGCCCGGGGTTGGCGCATCCATGATCTCGGCGCGACCGACCACGCCAGACAGCGGCATGCCGCCGGCCAGGCTCTTGGCGACGGTGACCAGGTCTGGCTGGATGTCGGCGTGCTGGAAGCCGAACATCGTGCCGGTGCGACCGAAACCGGCCTGGATTTCGTCGAGGATCAGCACAATGCCGTGCTCGGTGCAGCGCGCGCGCAGCGCTTGCAGGAATGCCTTGGGGGCGGCGAGGAAACCGCCATCGCCCTGGACCGGCTCGATGATGATCGCGGCGACACGATCCGGCGCCACGTCGGTGGCGAACAGTTCATCGAGCTGCGCCAGCGCGTCGTCGCTGCTGACACCGCGATAGGCGTTAGGGTAGGTGGCGTGATAGATCTCGGCGGGGAAGGGGCCGAAGTTCTGTTTGTACGGCTGGCTCATGCCGGTCAGGGTGACGCCCAGCAGCGTGCGGCCGTGGAAGCCGCCACGGAAGGAAATCACCGCCGTGCGGTCGGTGTAGCCACGGGCGATCTTCACCGCGTTTTCCACGGCTTCGGCGCCGGAGGTGAACAGCACGCTCTTGTAGTGCGCATCGCCCCCGACCAGTTTGTTCAGGCGTGCCGCCACTTGAATGTAGTTCTCGTACGCCACCACCTGGAAGCTGGCGTGGGAGATCTCGCCGACCTGACGACGGACCGCCTCGACCACCTTGGGATGGTTATGCCCAACGTTGAGCACGCCGATACCACCGACGAAGTCCAGATAGCGCTTGCCATCGACGTCCCACAGCTCGGCGCCCTCGGCCCGTGCGGCGACAACCGGGTGGGCGGTGGCGATACCGCGCGGCACATGCTGTTCGCGCAAGGCCAGCAAACGTTGGTTTTCAGTCAGTGCAGAATTCATCTCGATCTCCGTGAACGCCGAAGGTGGCGGGTGATGTCATCAGCTTAAGGATTGCCCGGAGACACAATCGCTGAACTTGGGGCGCCGGGTGCTGTGATCGACTGTTTTGCGGCGGTGTTGCGAAATATTTCGCTGTGCCGGGTAAACGGTAAGTCGGTAGTACAAATGACGGCGGCCTGCAGCAGTACGGTGTCGGCGCGATCTGAAATCGTTATTGCCAACAAGCCGTGCCGCTACAGGCCGAAGTGCTGTGAATCGGTTGAATCAAACCCCGGCGCGGGGTACCACGATGGTGTCTTCGGGGTGCAGGCGCATCAGCATGGGCGCGCCAATCGGTGGCAGGCTCAGGTTGCCTTCGTGATGGCTGGGTTGACGCAGGCTGACGGTCGGGCCGCCTTCGAGGTCGACGAAGACCTTGAGGCTTTCACCCTGGAAGACGATGTCGGAAACCCGACCGCGCAGACGGTTCCATTCCGGCCCCGAGTTGGCATTGTCCAGCAGCAGCTTTTCCGCTTGCAGGGCCAGGAACACGTCGCCTGTGGCCGGCACCGGGCGAGTGGTGCGCAGGGGCGTGGAGCCCAGGGTCAAGCCGTTGTCGGCGCCGCGTTGCAGGGGTACCAGGGTACTTTCACCGATGAAGCTGGCGACAAAATCATCGGCCGGGTGATCGTGCAGGCGGCGAGGCGTATCGACCTGGACCAGTTGGCCGCCGCGCATGATGGCAATACGGTCACTCATGGTCAGGGCTTCGCGCTGGTCGTGGGTCACGTAGATCATCGTGGCGCCCAGGCGTTTGTGCAGGGCGCGCAGTTCGATCTGCATGATTTCACGCAGTTGCTTGTCCAGCGCCGACAGCGGCTCATCCATCAGAATAAGCTTGGGTTCGAAGACGATGGCGCGGGCCAGGGCCACGCGCTGGCGCTGCCCACCAGACAAAGCGGCGATGTTGCGGTCCTCGTAACCGGACAGCTCGACGGTCGCCAGGGCACTCTTGACCCGGTCGCGGCTCTTGCTCGCACTTTCGCCACGGGCACGCAACGGGAAGGCGACGTTTTCGCCGACGGTCATGTGCGGGAACAACGCGTAGTTCTGGAACACCACGCCGATTTCACGTTTGTGCGGTGGCATCAGGGTCACGTCGCGCTCGCCGAACAAAATGCTGCCGGAACTGACGCGGATAAAGCCGCCCAGGATGCTCAGCAAGGTGGTCTTGCCCGAGCCCGAGGGGCCGAGCAATGACATGAATTCCCCGGCTTCGACCTTGAGGTCCACGTTGTTCAATGCCTTGAGGCTGCCGTAGTGCTTGCACACCTTGTTAACGCTGACCGATTCAAAACCTTCAGTGAAATTCATGAAGTGTCGTCCTCTGTAGAACCAGGGATTGCCCGATAGATGTCTGCTGTTATCTGAACACAGGCGCAGACCCGGTTCGTGCCGTTTTGGGGCGCCGGACCAACAGGATCTGCTGTCCGGCGCGGGTGGAGGGCTACAGGCTGCCTTGCGCCGCCCTCGATCAGCCGAGGCCACCGATGTGCCAGGCTTTCACCTCGAGAAATTCATCCAGACCGTATTTGGAACCCTCACGGCCGGTGCCCGATTGCTTCATGCCGCCAAAGGGCGCCACTTCCATGGAAATGATCCCGGTATTGAGCCCGACCATGCCGAATTCCAGGCGCTCACCCACACGCCAGGCGCGGCGCATGTCCTGGGTGAAGTAGTACGCACCCAGGCCGTAGGGCGTCGAGTTGGCCAGGGTCAGGGCCTCTGCTTCGTCCTTGAAACGGAACAGCGGCGCCACCGGGCCAAAGGTTTCTTCAGTGGCCAGCAGCATGTCGGCGTTGGCATCGCGCAGCACGGTCGGTTGCACGTACAGCCCCTCGCCTTGAGGTGCGCCACCGATGGCGATGCTTGCACCTTTGTCCAGCGCATCGTTGATGTGCCGGGCCACCTTGTCCACGGCAGCGGCATTGATCAGTGGGCCGATGGTGACACCGCTCTGCAAGCCGTCGCCGACTTTGAGCTCGGCGACCGCCGCGCTCAGGCGTTCGGCGAAACGCTCGTAGATGCCGTCCTGCACCAGGATGCGGTTGGCGCAAACGCAGGTCTGCCCGGCGTTGCGAAATTTGCTCTGCATGACGCCGGCGATGGCCAGGTCCAGGTCGGCGTCGTCGAACACAATGAACGGCGCATTGCCGCCCAGTTCCAGGCTCAGGCGCTTGATGGTGGCGGCGCACTGGCTCATCAGCAGTTGGCCGACGCGGGTCGAGCCGGTGAACGACAATTTGCGCACGTCCGGGTTGGCGGTCATCTCGCCGCCGACCCCGGCGGGCAGGCCGGTGAGCACGTTGAACACACCGGCCGGGATGCCCGCGCGCTCGGCCAGCACCGCCAATGCCAAGGCAGACAACGGGGTCATTTCCGACGGCTTGACCAGCACCGTGCAGCCAGCGGCCAGGGCTGGCGCGCATTTGCGGGTGATCATGGCGTTGGGGAAGTTCCACGGCGTGATGGCCGCGACCACCCCGATGGGTTGCTTGAGCACCAGGATGCGCCGGTCGCTGGCAGGCGAGGGAATGGTGTCGCCGTAGATGCGTCGGGCTTCCTCGGCGAACCATTTGACGAAACTCGCCCCGTAGGCGATTTCGCCACGGGATTCGGTCAGCGGCTTGCCTTGCTCGGCGGTCATGATCAGGGCCAGGTCTTCCTGGTTTTCCATGATCAGGGCAAACCACACTTCCAGGTAACGCGCACGTTCCGCGGCCGGCACTTCGCGCCAGGTGGCGAAGCGCGCCTGCGCCGCCTCGATCGCGCGGCGGGTTTCAGCACCCTGCAACGCGGGTACCCGGGCGATCACGCTGCCGTCGGCGGGGTTGGTGACGTCCAGGGTCGCGCCGTCATCGGCCTCTATCCAGGCGCCGTTGACATAGGCTCGCTCGACAAGCAGTGAGGGGTCACGCAGTTGCTCTTTCAACATGATCTGGGCCTTGAGGGTGGGGACGATGGCTTCATTGTAAAAAGCCCCGTTCAGTGGCCGATGCCGAGATGAGCCCGGGCACGGGTGATAGATGCTGAATTACGGCGTGTGACGGCAGGCTGTGCTGGGGTGGGAATGCCCTGGCAGGTAGGTAAAAACGCACTTGCCCGCAATCGCGGGCAAGTGGGTTCAACGGGCGGACCTGTCGGGGTCGCTATTGCTTGTTGCGTCCGGCGACCACCACCAGGATCAGCGACGCCAGGATCAGGATCGAACTGATGGCGGCAATGGTCGGATCGATCTCGTCGCGCAGCGCCGTGAACATGCGCTTGGTCAGGGTCTGGTTGTCGCCGCCGGAGATGAACAGCGCCACCACGGTTTCATCCAGCGAGGTGATGAAGGCGAACAGTGTCGCCGAGACCACGCTGGGTTTGATTTGGGGCAGGGTCACGGCCATGAAGGCGCGAAAGCGGTTCATGCCCAGGCTGCGGGCCACCATTTCCTGGGACATGTCGAAGTTACGCAGTCCGGCCAGCAGCGCAATGATCACGTAGGGCAGGGCGAGCATGATGTGCGCCAGGACCAGGCCGGTCAGCGTGCTGATCAGGCCGACGCGGGCATAGACGAAGAACACCCCGGCGGCGATCAGGATGATCGGCACCATCATCGGCAACAGCAGGATGATCTGCAGCGTACGCACCACCTTCAGGCTCGAGTTGTTGATGGCATAGGCGGCCGCCATGCCGATCGGCAGGCTGATGGCCATGGTGAAAAAGGCCGTGATCAGGCTGACCCGCGCCGCCGACATCCACTCCACGCTGTTGAAGAATGCTTCATACCAATGAAAGGACCATTGCTTGGGTGGGAATTGCAGGAAGCGCGCCTCGGAGAACGACATGGGTACCACGATCAGCACCGGGATGATCAGGTACAACAGGATCGCCGCGACCAGCACCGTGAACAGCACGTGGGACAGGCGAAGATGACGCAGGTTGGCAAGCAGGTTCATTTAGCGCGCTCCCAGGATGCGTTCGATGGGGATGAAACGGTTGATGCCCCAGAAGATCAGGAACACCACAAACAGCAGCACCAGGCCTACCGCGCTGGCCGCGCCCCAGGCGTGATAGAGCTCGACGTTGCGTTGCACCAGCATCGACACCAGGATCGTGCGGCCACCGCCGAGCAGTTCCGGGGTGATGAAGAAGCCCAGGCAGATGACGAACACCAGGATGGAACCGGCCATGACCCCCGGCGCTGCCATCGGCAGGAAGACCCGGCGGAAGGTGTAGAAGGGCTTGGCGCCGAGGCTCTCGGACGCTTGCATGAGGTCCTGGGGGATTTTTTTCATCACCGAATACAGCGGCAGGACCATGAAGGGCAGCATGACGTGCAGGGTGCCGATCACCGTGCCGGTGGTGTTGTGCATCAGTGTCAGGGGTTGGTCGATGATGCCCAGGTCCATCAGCGTCTGGTTGACCAGCCCGCGGCGTTGCAGGAGCACGAGCCAAGCATAGGCGCGCACCAGCACGCTGGTCCAGAACGGCAGGATCACGCAGATCAGGATCAGGTTGGCCCAGAAACCGTGCAGCCGCGAGGCGGCGTAGGCGATGGGGAAACCCATGACGATCGACAGGATCGTCACCAGGAAGCTGATCTTGAAGGTCAGGGCGAAGGTGTCCCAGTAAATGCTTTCCTGGAAAATGCGGATGTAGTTGGCCAGGGAAAAACCTTCCTCGGTCTGCACCGACTGAAAGGCCAGCCAGCAAAGCGGCATGATCAACAGCACCACGACCATGACCAGCGCCGGGGTGAGCAGCAACAGCATGGAGGTGTGTTCCTTGCGTTCTTCACGGGCCAGGGCATCTTCGCTGGTCAGCGGTGGCTGGTGCTGATCGCTGGAGTCGGGCATGGATTTGGCGAGATAGGCGTTGGACATGATGACCTCTCGTCACTGCGCAGGGCTGGAGGGCATCCAGCACTGGCGGGTAGCACTGGCGGTGGCGGACAGCGGGGGGCGGTGCTCGGATAGTGTCATGTGAAGAACTCCCAATGGTGGGCAGGTACTTGAGGCGAGCGCGAGTTGTCTGCACAGGTCACTCTGCGGGACCCTCAGGCCTAATGTACCGGTATGCCAACGAATGAAGTGGACGCAATTGACCGGTGCGCAAGCGCTTTATGTCGAAATCGCGTGGGCAGACGGCATCTCCTGCGCCGAGGCTTCTAACCTGCGGCGCAGCGAGGAGCGGTGGTTACTTTTTCTGGACGAAGGACAACCAGCGTTCTTCGGCCTTCACCCCGGCTTCGGAGGCCCACCATTGCGCCGAGAGCAGGGCCTGGCGCGAGATGTTGCCGGGTGCCGAAGGCAGCTTGGCCTCGCGGTCCGCCGGGATCACTCCGGTCTTGAAGGCTTCGGGGTTTAGCGGGCCGTAGTCGATGATCATCGGCAGCGCCGCTTGCAGCTTGGCATCAATGGCTTCGTTGACGAACTTCATGGCGGCCACCTTGTGCGGCGAGCCCTTGAGGACGCACAACGAGTTGGTTTCAAGCACTCCCTGGTTGTAGTCGAATGCCACGGGTGCACCGGCGGCCTGTACAGCGGTGATGCGGCCGTTCCAGGCCTGGATCATGTCCACTTCGCCGTCGCTGATCAGTTGCGCCGACTGCCCGCCGGAAGTCCACCAGGTGGCGATGTCGGGCTTGATCTGCTCAAGCTTGCGGAAGGCGCGATCGACGTCCAGCGGATAGAGCTTGTCCATCGGCACGCCGTCGGCCAGCAGCGCGATTTCCAGGGTAGGACGTGGCAGGTTACGCAGGGAGCGTTGGCCCGGGTATTTTTTGGTGTCCCAGAAGTCGGCCCAGGTCTTGGGCACTTCCGCGCCCTTGAAGGCGTCCGTGCGATACGCCAGCACCGTGGAGTAACTGATGTAGCCAACGCTGTATTCGTCCTTGAGGCTGTCGGGTATCTGCGCCGCGTTGGGAATCAACGACGGGTCGAGCTTCTCGAACAGGCCTTCGGCTTCGCCGCGGATGCAGTCGCCGGTGGGCAGGTCGACCACGTCCCAGGTGACCTTGCCGCTCTCGACCTGGGTCTTGATGATCGGGTAGGCCTTGGGCGAGCTGTCCTGCTTGAGTGTCAGGCCGAGCTTTTTCGCCGCAGGTTCCAGGATCGCCTTGCTTTGGGCTTCCTGGTAGGCGCCGCCCTGGGACACGAATGTGATGTCCTCGGCCATGGCCTGCGTGGCGCAACCGATGAACAGGGCCAGGCTCGCGAGTTTGAAAGCGGTGGTGCGCGATGTGCTCATGGAAAGACTCCGAATGGTTGGCAGATTTTCTGAGGCGAGCTGTAGGTTTTGTTGTCGGTCGCTCTGCGGGACCATGGAGATCTAATGTACCGGCTTGTCCATGAACGAAGCGGCCACAAATGCGCGGATGAAAAGTGGTTTATTGCGAATATGCGAGCGGGCACGGTATTTCGTGCGCCGGGTGTGAGCTGGAAGAATGCTTCACCCGTTAGATCGATTATTTCTCTGGGTTATTTGAATAGATGTTTCTCGCATATCCATAACCGCATTAAACACCTCATGACGCCGAACGCATTCGCTATGGCGGACGTTCGTTCGTCATCGCGTCGGTCATCGGCTTCAAATACCTCGCTTACTGGACTCCAGCAGCCGGATTTGCTGTTCGATCGGCGTCTTGTTGGCATCCCGCTAATCCATAGAATTGCCCACATCAACTTTATCCAACTCTTGCTTCAGGGAACGCCGCCATGATGAATGCCATGCAGATGCAAATGCCGATGAACGCCAATATGCCGATGATGCCGATGATGGGCATGCCGATGATGATGGCGACCATGTCCTGCGAAATGATGGACGACGGCATGATGTGCAAGATGATGCCGGCGGCTGGCATGGACATGGCGATGTTCAAGAACAGCGCCGAAATGATGCAGATGATGATGAACTGCGGCATGCCGATGATGATGCATTGCGGCAACATGAGCATGATGTGCATGGCACAGTCGGCCATGGCCATGCCGATGATGAACATGATGATGCCGATGCCGATGATGGGCATGCCGATGCCATCGATGAAGTGCGTGATGGAATGCACCATGATGGCCGATTGCATGATGTGCAAAATCATGCCGATGGCCGGCATGAACATGGACATGATGAAGAATTGCTGCGCTCTGATGATGAAGATGATGAACGACTGCAGTATGCCGATGATGATGAGCTGCAACGGCATGCCGATGATGTGCTGCACCTGCTGATTTTCGGCGGATTTAAAAAAACCGGCCAATGCGTATTGGCCGGTTTTTTATTGCCCGAATGGTTACCTGGGGCTGCTAATCCAACCGCTCAGGGTACGTCACCACCAGATACGCCACCGCCTCGCTGTCCGCCGGGTTGCGATAGCGGTGGGGCTGGTCGGCATAAAACAGGATCGAGTCGCCTGTCGACAGCAGATAGCGCTCATCATTGACGCTGATTTCCAGCACACCCTGTGACACCACCAGGTTTTCCTGTACGCCCGGTCCGTGGCCCTCTGAAGTGTCCTCGCCCAACGGGCCCAGGCGCAATTCATAAAACTCCGACTGGCGGGTCACGTCAAAAGGGAACAGCGCTCGGCTGACGAATGCGCCATTGCCACTGACCAGGCGCTTGCTCTGGCTGGCCGACAATACGGCAACGCCTTCGAATGCGCGGTGTTCCAGGAACGCTGCTACTGATACCTTCAGGCCTTTGGCAATCTTGCACAGGACCTTGATCGACGGCACGCTGCGGCCGGATTCGATCTGCGCCAACATCGCCCGGCTCACGCCGCATTGGCGTGCCAGCGCGTCGAGGGACAGATGGCGCTTGGCGCGCAGGCGTTGCAGGTTTTGCGACACCCGTTCGCAGATCGGGTCTTCTTCCGAGGAGGCCGGGTTATTGAAGTCTGGCACGGGTTGGTCGGCACTCGCCAGAAAGCGAGAGGGTTCCTGGACACTCACGCGTGGCGGGTCTCGTTCGACGGCGAAGCCTGGACCCATTGGAAGCCCAGGCCAGCATTGCGTGCATACATTTCCCACATGGCCCGAGCCCGTTGCTGGGCTTGCTTGCGTTTGCGATAAGCGACGAAATCGATGAGGTTGGTGGTCGGGTTCATAAGGCACTTCGTGGTCTATGACGGAATGACCCGAGATTACGCCGATATTTTTATAACGATAAATACTGATTTTGTATTTATTAATTCTTTTTTGTTCTTTTATCAGCGCCCTTCGTGTTGCTTGCGATAAGCCCCTGGCTGCACGCCCACGGCCTTGGTGAACGCCCGGGTAAAAGCGGCTATCGACTGGTAGCCCACTGCGCTGCAGGCTTGTTCCACGGTGTGATTGCTCTTGAGCAACTGGCAGGCATGGCGAATGCGTAAGGCCAGCAGCACCTGACCTGGAGATTGCCCGGCCAGTTCGCTGAATCGCTTGAAGAACGCCGAGCGCGACAAACCGGTACAGGCTGCCATGCTTTCCAGCGACCAGGCGTGTTGCGGCTGTTCGATCAGCTGATCCAGCAGCGTCGCGAACTGCGAATGTCTCGCCAGGGCCACCAGCCCGCCAAGGTCCGGGTTGTCCGCGACTTGTTGGCGCAACACGTAGAGGAACAGCAAGTGACTCAGGCGCTCCAGCAATGCGGAGGAGGGCGCGGGCAGGCGCTGGCATTCTTCGAGGATCAACTGGAACAGCGCGCTGGCCGCGTTCGAGGACGGGTCTCCTGCGCGCAGGATGATCCAGTCCGGCAACCCTTCAATGATCAGCGACGACAATCCGGACTTGAAATGGAAGAAGCCGCAGACCAGGCCGACACCGTCCTGCGCCTGGCTGTCCAGGGCCGTCATGCTCATTTTTGGCAGGCGCTGCGCGGTGTCGCTGTCTGGCGTACTTGACAGCCGATAGTTCAGGTCACGCAGCAGAAATACTGCATCGCCGGCGTCCAGGCGCTGGGCCTGTTCCTGACCGTCGATGTGCAGCCAGCAATGGCCCTGGACAATCAGGTGGAAGCTGGCTCGCGCCATGCCGTGGGTGCTCGCATGCCAGCCACCGCAGTAGCGCCCGACGTGAAACAGGCTGGCCTGCAGTTCCAGGCTCTCTAATAACCAATCAACCAGTGGGCTCGACGAAATCATCTAATGGAAACACTCAGGAGCAAGTAATCGCTACTTTAGAATATGGATCGGAATTCTTATAACCAACAGACTTGCAGGACACCCCACAGCAGGAGTCCACTCCATGTCGCGCGTCACCCTACATACGCTGCAAAGCGCACCCGAAGCGGCTCGGCCGTTCCTTGAAAACGCACAGAAGGCCTCCGGGTTCGTCCCGAATCTGTTGGCGGTGCTGGCCAATGCGCCGGCCGCGCTCGAAACCTACGTTACGGTATCGGCGCTCAATGGCAAAGCCGAACTGAGCCTGCCCGAGCGCGAGGTGGTGCAATTGGTCGCCGCCACCACCCATGGCTGTGATTTTTGCGTGGCCGGGCACACTGCCGTCGCCGTGAACAAGGCAAAGCTACCGGACGAAGTGGTCAGCGCCTTGCGTGAACAAGCCACCTTGCCGCAGGAAAAACTCGAAGCCCTGGCTGCCTTCGCCCGTGAAGTGATTGCCACGCGTGGCAACGTCAGCGAGGCGACCTACGCCACGTTCAAGGCTGCCGGTTACAGCGAGGGCAACGCGCTGGAGGTAATCCTCGGCGTGAGCCTGGCGACCCTGTGCAACTTTGCCAACGTCTTCGCCGGCACGCCACTCAACCCGGAGCTGGCGCGCTATCGCTGGCAGTCAGGACAATGATCGAACAGGAGGAAACCACATGCTCAACCCGGCACTGAGTCAATGGCTGGACGCGCACGCCCAGGCATTGGACGTGGGCGAGGGCGATCCACAGCAGGTGTTGGCGCAACTGGCCACTGCCGACATCCTGCGGGTCGGCATCAATCCGGCACTGGGCGGCAGCGGTGGTGACATCGCCGATGCTGTGGAGGTGGTGGCTGAGGTGGCCAGCCATTCCCTTGCAGCGGCATTCGTCTTCTGGGGTCAACGAGCCTTTATCGAATACCTGCTGCAAAGTCCCAATATGCAGCTGCGTGAGCGTTTGTTGCCGTCGCTGCTGGCCGGCGAGCTGGCTGGCGCCACCGGCTTGTCGAACGCCATGAAATTCCTCTCCGGCATCGAAACCCTGCAAGTGCGCGCCACCGCCCAGGACCAGGGCTGGACCCTCAACGGTCGCCTGCACTGGGTGACCAACCTGCGCAAAAGCGGTTTCGTGGTAGCGGCAGCCATCGACGACGAAGCCGGGGGTGCACCTTTTATCCTGGCGATACCGGATGCCGTGGCTGGCGTACGGCGCTCCGACGATTTGCAGTTGATGGGCTTGCAGTCGAGCAATACCGCAGCGCTGGATTTTCAAAGGGTCGAGGTGGATCGCAACTGGTTGCTGCATGACGACGCGCGGGTGTTCCTGCCGGCGGTGCGCCCGGCGTTTCTCGGGTTGCAATGTGCGATGGCGATTGGGCTGGCGCGACGCGCATTGCAAGAAGTCGAGGCGCATTTGCAAGGGGCTCGTTCGATACTGCTGGAACCCTTGTTGCAACAACGCGAGCGACTGGAGCACACCGTCGGTGAATTGAAAGCGGGTCTGCTCGACGGTCGTTTTCTCACCCGGCCAGCGGCCTTGTTTCGCCTGCGCATTGCCTTGGCCGAATCGGCGGCGCAGGCGGTGCAGCTCGAGTTGCAGGCCAGTGGCGGCAAGGCCTATCTCAGCGAGTACGGCAGTGGTTTCGCCAGGCGCTGGCGCGAGTCGGCGTTCGTGCCGATCGTCACGCCGAGCCTGGTGCAACTGCACGCCGAATTGCAGCGCCATGCAGCGGACGCGGCGGCATGAGCGCTCTGGTGCTGCAGGCCGAGGGCATCAGCCTCGGTTATGTCCGTGCGCAGGGCTGGCAGGCGGTGCTGGAGGATTTCGACCTGCAACTGCAGGCGGGGGAAGTGGTGTCCATCCTCGGCCCCAGCGGTGTCGGCAAGTCCAGCCTGCTGCGGGTGCTGGCCGGTCTGCAAGCGGCCCATCGCGGTCGCGTGAGCCTGCATGGCGAACCGCTCGAAGGCCCTCATCCACGGGTGGCGGTAGCGTTCCAGGACCCCAGCCTGTTGCCTTGGCTAAGCCTGGAAAAGAACGTCGCGTTCGGCCTCGACTTCGCCCGCCAGCCGCACCTGAGCCTGGCGGAACGCAAGGCGCGAATCGATCACGCGATCACTGCCGTCGGCCTGCAACACGCCCGGCACCACTACCCGGCGCAACTGTCCGGTGGCATGGCCCAGCGCACCGCGATTGCGCGCTGCCTGGCGCGCCAGCCACAGGTGTTGCTGCTGGATGAGCCGTTCGGTGCGCTGGATGAAGTGACCCGCGCCGACATGCAACAACTGCTGCTTCAAGTCATTGCCGAGCACAACACCGCTGCCGTGCTGATCACCCACGACATTGACGAAGCCCTGCTGCTCTCCGAGCGGATTCTGCTACTGGGTAACAGCCCGGCGCGGACCCTCGGGCAATGGCGCATCGACCTGCCTCAGCCGCGTGCCGAGCTGGTCGAGGAACTGGGCGCACTGCGAATCGACATTCTTAAAACCCTTCGGCGGGCGAGCCGCAACCCACATTCCCAACCCTTGCCCGAACCGGAGATTGAATATGTGCCTGGACGACTTCACTCACACACGTCGTGACTTCCTCAAACTCAGCGCCCTGCTGACCGCTGGCGGCGCGCTGCCCTTGCTCAATAGCCTGCAAGCGCGCGCCGCGTCTGATCCGAACGCGCCGGTGCGCATCGGTTACCTGCCGATCACCGACGCCACGCCACTGCTCGTTGCCCACAACAATGGCCTGTTCGAAGCCGAGGGTATTCAAGCCGAACGCCCCGTGCTGTTGCGCAGTTGGGCGCAAGTGATCGAGGCGTTCATATCCGGTCAGGTCAACGTGATTCACCTGCTGTCGCCGATGACCGTGTGGGCGCGTTATGGCAGCAAGGTGCCGGCCAAGGTCGTGGCCTGGAACCATGTGGGCGGCTCGGGCCTGACCGTGGCGCCGGGTATCACCGAGGTCAAGCAACTGGGCGGGCAATCGGTGGCGATTCCGTTCTGGTACTCGATCCATAACGTGGTGGTGCAGCAACTGTTTCGTGATCATGGACTGGTGCCGGTCAGCAAGCCGGCGGGTGCCGTGCTGGCGCCGAACGAGGTCAACCTGCTGGTGCTGCCACCCTCGGACATGCCGCCGGCGCTGGCCAGCCAACGCACCGCCGGCTACATCGTCGCCGAGCCGTTCAACGCCCTGGCCGAAGACCTCAAGGTGGGCCGGGTGCAACGCTTCACCGGCGATATCTGGCGCAACCACGCCTGCTGTGTGGTGTTCATGCACGAACAGGACCTGAACAACCGTCCCGAGTGGTCGCAGAAGGTGGTCAACGCCATCGTCAAGGCGCAGTTGTGGACCCGCGACAATCGCGAAGCGGCGGCCAAGCTGTTGTCCAAAGACGGCGACAATCGCTACACGCCTCACGCCCAGCCAGTGTTGCAGCGGGTGCTGGCGCCCGCAGCCGGTGATCGCGAGCAGTACCTGGCCAGTGGGGCAATCCAGCACAGCCATTGGGATGAACAGCGCATCGACTTCCAGCCGTATCCGTTTCCCAGTTACACCGAAGAGCTGGTCAGGCGCCTCAAGGACACGTTGATCGAAGGCGACAAAGGCTTTCTCGCCAGCCTTGATCCTCAGACCGCTGCCCGCGACCTGGTGGACGACCGCTTTGTGCGCAACGCCATTGCCGCTGTCGGTGGCTTGAAGGCGTTCGGCCTGGCGGACAGTTTCGAGCGCAGCGAAGAGTTTGCCGTCTGATGGCCAGGCATCTTTCATCCTGGTTGTTGGGGGCAGGGGGGCTGGTGTGCCTGCTGCTCCTGTGGTGGCTGTGCGTGCGCCTGTTCGGTAGCGCTGATGGCCTGGCGGCACGATTCGCTCCCGAGGCGACACTGGCCAGCCTGGTGGAGTTGTTGGTGCGGGGTGAGTTGTACGAGCACGTGCTGGTCAGCCTCAAGCGCATTCTGGTTGGGATGTTGCTGGCATTGCTGATTGGTGTGCCGTTGGGCCTGATGATTGGCAGTTACCGACACCTCGAGGCGGCGACCACCCCGGCCTTCCAGTTCCTGCGGATGATCTCGCCGCTGTCGTGGATGCCGGTGGTGGTGATGTTGATGGGCGTGGGGGACCAGCCGATCTACTTCCTGCTGACCTTCGCCGCCGTCTGGCCGATCCTGCTCAACACCGCTGCGGGGGTGCGTCAGCTCGACCCGCGCTGGCTGCAACTGAGCCGCAGCCTCAGTGCGACGCGCTGGGAAACCCTGCGCAAGGTGATCCTGCCCGGCGTGCTTGGCCACGTACTGACCGGGGTGCGCCTGGCCATCGGCATTCTGTGGATCGTGCTGGTGCCGTGCGAAATGCTCGGTGTCAGTGCGGGACTGGGGTATTTCATTCTGGATACCCGTGACCGCCTGGCTTACTCGGAACTGATGGCGACGGTCCTGCTGATCGGCATGCTGGGATTTGCCCTCGATGCGGTGGCGCGCAGCCTCCATCGGCGCTGGTCACCGGGCTAGTCCAATGCCATGGCAGACACTGTGGCCGCCGCCGGTTAATGCAAGGCCATGAAAAACCGCAGCGAGGGCAGGGGGAACAGCGGGTAGATCAGCACCGGGCCGAGGAACATCGACAGGTACAGCGCCCACAGCCCTTGCTCGCAATTGTGGGGGCGGGCTTGCTCGCGAATGCGGTTTGTCAGTTGATGGGAGGGTGGCTGATAGATCGTCATCGCGAGCAAGCTCGCTCCTACAGGGTTTTGGGGTGTTCACCCATATTGCGACAGGCCGATGCCTACTGTAGGAGCGAGCATGCTCGCGATGGAGGCCCAGTCAACGCGGGGTGTCAGGCTTGCCGCGTTATCGTTGACGACCATCGCGAGCAAGCTCGCTCCTACAGGGGTTTTGGGGTGTTCACACATGTTGCGACAGGCCGATGCCTACTGTAGGAGCGAGCATGCTCGCGATGGAGGCCCAGTCAACGCGGGGTGTCAGGTTTGCCGCGTTATCGTTAGCGACCATCGCGAGCAAGCTCGCTCCTACAGGGGGTGGTATCAGAGCAAAAAAAAGCCGTCTCCATGCAGGGGACGGCCTGGAAAAAGCATGTGGCTTAGCGCGCGGTAATCACTGAGAGCTTGGTGATGCCGGCCCGTTCGATCGAGGCCATCGCTCGTGCCACTTCGCCGTAGTTCACCCCGTCATCGGCTTGCAGTTGCACGCGCACCTGCGGGTCCTTGGCCTTGGCGGCCTGCAGGTTGAATTCCAGCAGGTCGGGCTGGATCTCGTCCTTGTTGATGAACAGCTTGCCGGCGGCGTCGATGCTTACCACCAGCGGGTCCTTTTGTTCGACCGGTGCCACGGCTTCGGTCTTGGGCAGGTTGATCGGGATGGCGTTGGTCAGAAGTGGCGCGGTGACGATGAACACGACCAGCAGCACCAGCATCACGTCCACCAGCGGCGTGACGTTGATCTCGCTCAGCACCTCATCGCTGTCTTGGGTGGAGAAGGCCATATCAGGACGCCTCCTGCACTTTGTGCGTGTTGCCTGGCACTGCCACCTTGCGAGTGCCCGGGTTCACGAGCACGCGGAACGCGCTCTTCTGCGCCAGGCTGTAGAAGTCGTGGGCGAAATCGTCGAGGTCCGCGGCGGTCAGCTTCAGGCGACGCAAGAAGTAGTTGTAGACCAGCACCGCCGGCACGGCGACGGCAATACCGACGCCGGTCGCGACCAGTGCCGCGCCGATGGGCCCGGCCACGGTTTCCAGGCTGGCGGAGCCGGCGGCGCTGATGCCCTTGAGGGCTTCCATGATGCCCCACACGGTGCCGAACAAACCAATGAACGGCGACGTACTGCCGATGCTCGCCACCACCGCCAGGCCGGTTTCCAGCGAGCGGCGTTCGCGCACGATCTGCTGGCGCAGGGCGCGCTCAAGGCGGTCCTGATGATTGATTGCCTGGCTCAGGTCAGCCGCGTGCGGTGCTTCGCCAACCTGGATCGCCGCATAACCAGCCTGGGCCACCCGCGCCGCGGCGCCGGGCTGGGTCTCGGCCAGGGCGGCGGCCGAGTCCAGGGTCGGTGCGGCCCAGAACTGTTTGTGAAAGCGCCGGTCCTGGGCTTTCAGACGACCGAACTGCACGCCCTTGAGCAGGGCCAGGCCCCAGGTCGCGACGGAAAAAACCACCAGCAGCCAGATGACGGCACTTTCGATGGATTCAAGTGGAGAGGCTAGGAGTGTCATGATGGTTTCCCTCTGTGTGGAGCGCGATGCGCACGCCCCTCAAATCGTTAATTGATTTTGAAATCGATGGGCACGCTGACCCAGCCGACCTGGGCGACATCGCCCTGTTTGGCCGGCACGAAACTCCAGCGCTTGACAGCGTTCAACGCCGCGTCGTCGAGTGGCTGGCGACCGCTGCTTTTCTGGATCTGGATCTCCCCCGGCTTGCCGCTCGGCAATACCTGCACGCGCAGCAGGACGGTACCTTCCCAGCCCCGACGCTGGGCCAGCGATGGGTACTCCGGCGCGGGGTTCTTCAGGTACGCGGCGTTGGCTGAAGCCGGCGTCACCGGGGCCGGTGCCGGTGGGGCAGGCGGGGCGGCCACTGGCGTTGGCGGCTGCGGTGGTGCCGGGGGTTGCTCGACGGCTTTTGGCGCAAGCTTGGGCACGGGCTTGACCACCGGTTTGGGTTTGGGAATGGGCTTGGGCGCGGGTTTCGCGGCCAGCTCGTCGACCACCGGAGGCGGCGGTTCGACCACCGGCGGTGGTGGGGGTGGTGGCGGTGGTGGCTGTTCGACAACCGGGGGAGCCGGTTGTGAAAATTCGATGGTCATCGGCGGGATTTGCGGCGGCACCACCGGCAGGACCGTCGTCGGCTGCTGGCTGATCCAGTAGATCACCGCGCCGTGCGCCAGCAGGGCGAGCGTACTCAGCAGCAAGCCTTCGCGACGGCTCAGCACGCCCTTGGGCGCACGTTGCAAACGCAGTTGATGCAGCGGCACCCGAGGCGCCCGGCCGAGGTCGACCAGCTCGCCGACCGGGGCCTGGCGCCAAAGCGCCTCCGGCATCGCGGCAGTGGTTTGGACGTTGCCCATTACTGACTCCAGTTAAGAAAAAAGCTGTTGAAAGCAAAAGAGCAATTACTGTGCCCAGCCACTCCAAACGCGGCCAAGTGGCGTGGGCGTTGGGGCAGGGGGTCTCGGTGGTGTTCATCACTCGGAGGTTCGCTGCGATTGAGGCAGCAGCGTTGCTGCCCGACTGCTGCTGTAGCAGCAGGCGGGTGTTCAATGTTTGGCGGCGAGCAGGCTGGCGCTGCGTGGTGATTGCGCGAGTACGCCGATCTTTTCCAGGCGGGCGCGGACGATGTTGCGGCTGATGCCCAGGATCCGCCCGGTCTGCAACTGGTTGCCATGGCAGAACCGATAAGCCTCGCGAAATACCGTCTCTTCGATCTGCTCGTAAAGGTTGGGCAGGTTCTGTTCGAACAGTTTGGCCAACGCTTCTTCCAGGCTCGCCGGCGACTGGGAAGGCCCCGAAGCCAATGACGAGCCAGGCGGGCGGGCGCCGTGGTTGCGCATGTCCACCAGGTGCAGATCTTCGGGTTGCACGCGCTTGTTCAGGCACACCAGCAAGGCGTGATGGATGGAGTTTTCCAGCTCGCGGATGTTGCCCGGCCAACTGTGGTCGAGCAGCTTGCGTTCGCATTCCGGGCTCAGGGTGGCGCGGTTGTAGCCCAGGCGCTGGCAATGTTCCTCGAGGAAAAATTCCGCGAGCGGCAGGATGTCGCCCGGCCGCTCGCGCAGTGCCGGCAAGCGGATCGTCGCCACGTGCAGCCGGTAGAATAGATCTTCGCGAAAGTTGCCGGCCACCACCGCATCGGCCAGGTTGACGTTGGTCGCAGACACCAGGCGCACGTTGATCGGGATCGGCGTACGCGAACCCAGGCGCACCACTTCGCGCTCCTGCAACACGCGCAGCAACTTGACCTGCATGTTCAACGGCAAGTCGCCGATCTCATCGAGAAACAACGTACCGCCCTTGGCCGCTTCGAACCAACCGGCCTTGCTGGTGGTGGCGCCGGTGAAGGCGCCTTTCTCGTGGCCGAACAATTCGCTTTCCACCAGGGTCTCGGCGAACGCGCCGCAGTTGACGGCGACAAAGGGCTCGTTACGCCGATGGCTCAAGTTGTGAATGTGCCGCGCCACCAACTCTTTGCCGGTGCCGGTTTCACCCATGATCAGCGCGTTGGCGTCACTGGGTGCGAGGCGCTCGATGCGATTGAGCAGTTCCAGCGAGCGTGGGTCCTTGAACACCAGTACGGTGGCCCGGACCGATTTGGTCAACTCGCGGGCGTTGGGATGTGTAATCAGTGCCATGGTGCTATTCCTGTAGCTGAGACCGCCTGAGGATCATGCACGATATTCATATAGATAAAAAAATTCTTAATTCGTCTTTGCTTATGCGTATTTGGAATACGGAAAATCGAGCGGAAAGGGTGCGCAAAACCCGGGGCGAGTGCCGCCGTAGCGGCTCAAACCCGCTCTCGAATACGCTCTGCCAGCCCTGCGTGTGGTGACGACTACACCGGTAACGCCTCGATGTGATCGCTGCCCACCAGCTCCGTCAGCAACTCGTCCTTGAGCTTGTGCAAGCGTGGGCAATGGCGTTCGCGCGGGTGGGGCAAGTCGACCTGGATTTCGTGCTTGATACGCCCGGGACGCGCGTCCATGACGATCACGCGGTCGCCCAGGTACAGCGCTTCCTCGACGTCGTGGGTCACCATGATCATGGTGCTGCGTTGCTGCACCCAGATGCGTTGCAGCTCGCGTTGCAGGTGCACGCGGGTCAGCGCATCGAGGGCGCCGAAGGGCTCGTCGAGCAGGAGGATTTTCGGCTTGTTGATCAGCGCCCGGGCAATCGCCGCGCGCTGGGCCATGCCGCCGGACAACTGATGCGGGTAGGCGTTTTCAAAGCCCTGCAGATTGACCAGATGGATGTGTTCGGCCACCAGGCGCTGCTTTTCCCGTTTCGGCAGGGGATGGTTCTTCAGCGCCACGGCGATGTTCTGCTCGACGGTTTTCCACGGGAACAGGCGGTGGTCCTGGAACACGATGCCGCGTTCCAGGCTGGTGGAATCGATGCGCTGGCCGTCGAGCAGGATGTCGCCGCTGTACTGCGCTTCCAGGCCGACGATCAGGCGCAGCAGGGAGGACTTCCCGCAGCCGCTGGCGCCGACGATGCTGACGAATTCGCCGGGCTTGACGGACAGGTTGATGTCCTGGAGCACCGTCAGGGGCTTGCCCTCGATGGCGTACTGCTTGCCCAGGCCGCGAATGTCCAGGGAGCCCGGCACATGCGCGGTCTGCCCCAGCCAGTTTTGCTTGAGTAATGCGTTCATGATTGCTTAAGCCTCAACGAGTGTCGCGCCAGCGCAGCAGGTGCTGGCTCAGGCGCGAAAACAATTGGTTCATGGCGTAGCCGAGCAGGCCAATGCACAGCACGCCGATCACCACGACCTCCATGCGTGAGCCGGCCTCGGCGTTCATCATCAGGTTGCCCAGGCCGTTGCCGGTGGAAAGAAACAACTCGACGCCCACCGAACTCACCCAGGCGAACGCCAGGGCATGCAGGATGCCGTTGGCGATGGCTGGCAGGGCGCTGGGCAATAGCACGTGCGTCAGTTGCTGCAACGGCCCGAACTCGAAGATCCGGCCGACTTCGCGGTAGCGCGGTTCGATGTGGCTGAAGCCTTCGTACGTATTGAGCGTCATCGGGTAAAACGCCGCGAGGCTGACGATCAGCACCTTCGCCCCCTCGCCACTGCCGAACCACAGGGCGATCAGCGGGATCAGCCCGAGGATCGGCACCTGGCGCATGATGTGGTACAGGGGCCCAAGCACGCGCTCGACCACCCTCGACAGGGCCATCGACGCCCCCACGGCAACGCCCAGGGTGACCCCCAGCAACAGGCCGATGCAGGTACGCTGCAGGCTGGCCAGCGTGCTGATCAGCAACGCGCCGCTGTCGATCAGCTCCATCAGGCCTTGGCCGATGGTGGCCAGTGGCACGAACGCATAGGCCTGGGCGGCGCCCTGGCGCGAGGCCAATTCCCATAGGCCGACCAGCAGCAGCGGCAGCAACAGGCCACGGCCAAGATGGCACAGGTGAATCAAGGCAGGCATGGCAATCTCCTAACGGGTCTTCCAACGGAACAGGCGTTTTTCCAGCAAGCGAAAGCCGTAGTCGAGGGTGAAGCCGATGAGCCCGATGACGACCACGCCCACCATCACGATGTCGATGCGCATCATCTGTCGCGCCATCTCGATCATCTGCCCCAGGCCGCTGTCGGCCGCCAGCAACTCGGCGGCGACCAGCACCATCCACGCCCGGCTCAGGCCGATGCGGATGCCGGTCAGGATGGGCGGTGCGGCCGCCGGGAAGGCGATGTCGACGATCAGGTGGCGCAGCGGCAGGCGGTAGATGCGCCCGACCTCGAAGTAATTGCGCGGGATTGCCTTGATCCCTTCGCTGGTGGCCAGCGCCACCGGGAAGAACACGGCTTTGGTGACGATCAGGATCTTGAAGGTCTCTTCCACGCCGAAGGCCAGGATGAACATGGGGATCAGGGCGATGGAGGGGATCTGGCGCACGGTATGAAACAGCGGCGAGCAATAAATTTCGACCGTCTTCGACAAAGCCAGGGCGATGCCGAACAACAAGCCTGCACCGGCTCCCAAGGCGAAACCCAAGCCCAGGCGCGACAGGCTGAAACGGATGTGCTCGGCAAGCTCGCCGCTGTGCAGCAAGTCCTTGAAGGTGTCCCAGACCACAGCCGGCGGCACCAACAGTTGCTCGGAATAACGGCCCGACTGCGCCACCAGCGTCCAGGCGAGCAACACCAGCAGCGGTGAAACGAACCAGCTCAGGCGGTTGAGCCAGGGCCGGCGAAGGAGCAGGGGCGGCGTTACAGTGATCAGGCTGTTCATCAGATTGCCAACCTGGTTTTGCCCAGCACCGATTCCAGCGGACGGGGATCGACCCAGTCGCGGACATCGAAGGCGTGGTCGATGAAGTGATGTCGATGCAGGAAGTGGGTCAGGTCCTGCAAGGCCAGTAGCGATCTTTCCTCCAGGCGCGTAACCAGTCGGCGATGGGCGTCTTCGCCGTAGGCGGCGGCGACGAAGTATTCGCTGGTGTTCAGTTCCCGGGCGAGGAAGCGGCGGGTTTCGTCGGCGTGACTCCAGGCCCACTGTTCGGCGCGCAGCACGGTTTCGACGATCAGCGCGGCGGCGTCGAAATGCTCGTCGAGCATGTGCTGGTCCACGGTGAGGGTGCGCGGGGTGCCGATGTTGCTGCGAATCATCGGGTCCGGGTGAGAGCCGGTATCGACCACCACATGCAGGCCGAACTCATCGGCCAGTTGCACGCCATGGGCGCCCTTGGCGAAGACCGCGTCGATGTCGCCACGCAACAGCCCGATCAGTTCGTTGTTGCGGCGCCGGTTCTTCGTGCCGATCTGTGCGCCGAACACATGCTGGATGCGCTCGTCACTGTGGGTGCCGCCGTAGGGATAGTCCACCAGTTCGACGTCGGCGAGGGTAAGGCCTTCCAGTTGCAGGGCGTTTTCCAGGGCGCGCAAGGCCTGGGCGCGGCCGAAGTCGATTTGCACATTGGCCCATTTGGGAATGCCGAAGCGGCGGTTGCGCAGGTCACGGGTGGTCTTGATCCCGGTTTCCGAGGTGGTGAGGATCAGTTGTACTTCGTCGCTCCAGGACAGGCCGAGCACACGGGTGTTCTTGCCGCTGGCCTTGGCCCAGATCGCCGGGGTATTGCCGCCGTGGCGTACCGAATTGTCCAGGTGATGGTCGAAATGCGCCTCGCGCACTTCCCGGTCGGAGGACTCGCGCAAGCCCTGGATATTGGTGCCGTAGGGGCGAAAGGCTTCGGCAAGACGGCCGGATTCGACCGCGATACCCAACCCGGTGGGGACCGGGCTATGGGTGTACCAGAGTGTATCGAGAGGTTTTGTCATGCAGGCAATCCAGACGGGGGTGGCGCGGAGAATCGAAAC
This sequence comes from Pseudomonas sp. S2_C03, assembly GCF_054668405.1. Classification (NCBI taxonomy): domain Bacteria; kingdom Pseudomonadati; phylum Pseudomonadota; class Gammaproteobacteria; order Pseudomonadales; family Pseudomonadaceae; genus Pseudomonas; species Pseudomonas sp. S2_C03. Next base: position 1,755,442 of record NZ_CP162766.1, read on the forward strand.
GGGCGGGGAGCATCGCCCCCGCCCGGGACAACGGCTCAGCCGGTACGGGTGGCGACCAGGCTGCGCAGGGTTTCCTGTGGACGCGGGTCGATCCAGTCGGCCACCGAAAAGGTCGCGGGAATGAAGTTCCAGCGGTGCAGGAAGTCGGTGAAGTCCTGCACGCCGTTGATCGAGCGCTCATCAAGGTTGGTGCGCAGGCGCTGGTGCGCGTCCGCGCCATAGGCGGCGGTGACCCAGAATTCGCTGCTGTTGGTTTCGTGGGCGAGGAAACGCCGGGTGTCCTGCGGGTGAGTCCAGGCCCACTCTTCGGCACGCACCACCGACGACAGGATCGCCACTGCAGTGTCGTAATGCTGGTCCAGCAGATGGCTGTCGACGCTGAGGGTGCGTGGGGTGCCGTTGTTCGAACGGATCAGCGGTTCCGGGTGCGAGCCGGTGTCGATCACCGTGTGCAGGCCGAACTGATGGGCCAGTTGGGCGGCGTGTGCGCCCTTGAGGAAAATCGCGTCGACTTCACCGCGCAACAGGCCCACCAGCTCGGCGTTCTGCCCACTGTTGCGGCGCCCGCCAAAGTTGGCTACGCCATTGACCACCTGGGTGGCCTCATCACTGAACGTACCGCCATGGATGTAATCCACCAACTCGACATCCTTGACCTGCAGGCCTTCGAGCTTCAGGGCGTTTTCCAGGCCGCGCAGGGCTTGCGCACGGGTGAAGTCGATTTGCGCATTGACCCAGTGCGGCAGGCCGAACTTGCGACCCTTGAGGTCCTTGACCGTCTTGATGTCGCTGCCGGGCAGAGTCAGGATCAACTGGACTTCGTCAGCCCAGGACAAGCCGATCACTCGGGTGTCGCGGCCGCTGGCCTTGGCCCAGATGGCAGGGATGTTGCCACCGTGGCGAACCGAGTTCTGCAGGGTGTGATCGAAGTGCGATTCGCGCACGGCTTGCTCGCTGGACTCGCGCAGCGACTGGATGCGTGTGCCTTGCTGTTCAAGGGCTTCTTCCAGCCAGCCCTTTTGCACGGCGATGCCCAGGCCGGTTGGCACCGGGCAGCGGGTGTACCAGAGTGTATCGAGGGGTTGCGACATGGTGCTTACTCCATTGGTTGCGGCAGGTCTTCACGGATGCGGTTGATCACCGGTTGCCAAGGGCTTTTGCAACGGCCATGCCACGCCCTGGATCGTTGCGCAAAGCCGCGGTTTGCGGGACTTTGCCGGAAGGGGCGTGAAGGCTGGGAGGCTCGATTGCTGCTGTAGCAGCAATCGATCAGCAAGGTCGGTGGGTGATCAGCAGCACTTCAGGCGCTGGTCGGTTGCAGCGCGGCGGGCGTGTGCTCGTTGTGTTCGTAAGTGCGATACAGCGCGGCGTACGCCCCGCCCTGGCTGAGCAGCGCGGTGTGATTGCCCAGTTCGATCAGCTCGCCATTGCGCACCACGCCTATACGGTCGGCGTCGCGAATGGTCGCCAGGCGATGGGCGATGATGATCGCCGTACGACCTTCACAGAGGCGCCGCAGGGCTTTCTGGATGCGCCGCTCGGTATGGATGTCGACGGCCGAGGTCGCCTCGTCGAGCACCAGCACTGCGGGGTCGGCGAGGAACGCGCGGGTCAGGCACACCAGTTGCCGCTGGCCATGGCTCAAGTGCGCGCCCAGTGCGCCGACTTCGGTGTGGTAGGCCTGGGGCAGGCGCTCCAGCACTTCATCGGCCCCCAGGGCCTGCGCGGCTTCGATCAGTTGCGCGTCGCTGGCCCCCGGACGGGCCAGGCGCAGGTTGTCGAGGATCGTGCCACTGAAAAGCACGTTGTCCTGAAGGACAACGCCGACATTGCGGCGTAATTGCTGTTGTGTCAGATGGCGGATGTCGATGCCGTCGAGCGTCACCACGCCATGTTGCACTTCGTAGAAACGCGTGAGCAGTTGCACCAGCGTGCTCTTGCCATGCCCGGACGGGCCGACCAGCGCCAACACTTCACCGGCGGCAATGCGCAGGCTGAAATCCTTGATGACCGCCGATGCGCCGGGCAGGTAGGCGAAGGTGACGTGCTCGAAGTTCACCGCGCCACGGGCTTTTTCCAATGCAGTGGGGGTGCGGCTATCGACGATTTCCGGCTGGGTATCGAGCAACAGGAAAATCCGCTGGGCCGAGGCTGAACCGGTGGCGTAACGTTCGAACAGATCGGACAGTTCCTGCAAGGGGCCGAGGAACAGCATCACGTAGAACAGGCTCTCGGCCACTTGCCCGACGGTGAGTTGCTGGTTGGCCAGGCCATGGGCGCCGAGCATCAGCAACACCGCCATGCCCAGAGCCGCGAGTAGCCCGGTAAACGGTGCAAACCAACCGGAGCGCAGGTTGCCGCCGATCAGAGCGTCGTTGAAGTCTTCGAGCAGGCGGCGATAGTGCAGACTGTTGGATTGCTGCTGCACGCATTGCTGAATCATGCGCGCCCCGGCCACGGTTTCCACCAGGTGCGCGGTGAAGCGGCTGCGGTTTTCCGCGACCCTGGCCCAGGTGCGTTGCGAGATGCGCTTGAAGCTCCAGGTGGCGATGAACAACAACGGCACGATGCCGGCCACTCCGATAAAAAACAGCGGCGAGATCAGCCACAACATGATCGAGGCGACACTGCAGCGCAGCAGGGCGCCCAGCAGTTCCGGCGGGCCCTGGATCAGCAACGCTTCGAGGCTGTCGACGTCGCGGTCGGCGCGGGAAATGATCCGCCCGGCCTTGGTCCGGTCGAAGTAACCGATGCTCAGCGCCTGCACATGGCTGAACACGCGCACCCGCAGGTCGTTGAGCACGCGGATCGCGGCGCTGCCGGCGATGTACTGCGAAAGCCCGGCCAGCAGGAACCGTGCAGCCCAGGTGGCCGCCAGGCCCAGCCCCAACACGCCGACCAACGCCAGGTCGAGCAGCCACGTATCGCCTTGCCGGACCAGCCCGCGATCAAGCAGCTCGCGGACGAACCACGGGCGTAGGAACACTGCGAGCACCAGCAGCAATTCCAGCCCGATCACCGCGAGGATGCGTGAACGCACCGGGCCGAGCAGCGGCAGCAGGCGGCTGAACATGCTGCGGTCCAGGCCTTTCTTGGCCAGGGCCTCTTCGATTTCGATGTCGCTCAGCGCCTTGCCAGGCAGTGGATTAGCCATGTTCGATCCCCAGCAGATCACGATAGAAGGCGTTGCGCCGAACCAGTTCGCCGTGTGTTCCGCTGTCGGTGATGTGCCCGTCGGCGAGCACCAGCACACGATCGGCGAGCAGGATGGTCGACAGTTTGCTGGAGACGATCAGCAGCGTGGTGGTCTGCCCCTGATGTTGGTGCAGGCCGCGAATGTTGTGGATCACCCGGCGCTCGGTGAGGGCGTCCAGCGCACTGGTGGCGTCATCCAGGCAGAGGATGTCGGGACGTGCCAAGAGGGCACGGGCGAGGTTGAGGCGTTGGCGCTGACCGCCGGACAGGGTGACGCCACGATCGCCCAGCGCGGTGTCCAGACCATGGGGCAACCGTTCCAGGACGTCGTCGGCGGCGGCCAGGCTCAGGCCCTGACGCAGCTCGTCGTCACTGGCGTGCGGGGCAGCCAGGCGCAGGTTGGCGGCCAGGGTGTCGGAAAACAGAAAGCTTTCCTGAGGTACGACGTGCACGCGTTTACGCAGGGCGTCCAGATCGAGCGTGCGCACGTCCTGCCAGCCGTCACGGCTGGAACCGAGCGACACCGCGCCCTGTTGCGCTTCGGTCAGGCGCGGCAGCAGGCTGGCCAGCAGACTCTTGCCGGCGCCCGTGGCCCCCACCAGGGCGACGATCTCGCCGGGCTCCAGGGTGAAGCTGCAGTTGTGCAGGATGCTGCGACCGCCGCCGGGGGCGTGCACCGTGACCTGTTCGAAACGCAGCCCCAGTGGCTGGGGCGACAACGCTTGGCTGCCGCCCTGGATAGTGTGCGGCGCATCGAGCAGTTGCCAGATCCGCTCGGCCGACGAGCGCGCGTCGGCGAACACCTGCATCACTCGGCCGATGCCTTCGATACGAAACACCAGGGTGGTCGCGATCAGCAGCGACGTCACCCATTCGCCAATGCCCAGGTGACCGTCGCGTACCAGCAGGGCGCCATAGACGAAGATCCACACATGGCTCAAGGCGACGATCACCTGTGGCAGCGGGATGCGTGAACTGGCAAACGCCAGGGCCAGGCGCGCCTGTTCGGCAAAAAAGCCGACCTGTTGGCTGAAGCGCTCGATTCGCTGAGCCTCCAGGGCGAACGACTTGATCACCCGCACGCCGCCGATGCCTTCGCTGAGGTCCTGGTTGACCCGGTCGTAGGCTGCCCCGACTTCGCGGTCGAGGACCAGCAGGCGCTCGGTCTGGCGCACGAAGATCCACAGCCCCAGCCCGGTCAACAACAGTGGCACCAAGCCCAGCCAGGCGTTGTACCAGGCCAGCAGGCCGACCGTGGCCAACAGGATCAAGGGGGTTTCCACCAGTTGCCGCCAGAAACTGATCAGCGCATCGCGCAGCTTGTCGGCATCGCGGGTGGTGCGGCTGATCATCTCGCCCATGCCGTGCTCCCAGTGATAACCCAGCGGCAGGGTCTGCACCTGTTGCAGGATGCGTTCGCGCAGGCGGGTGAGCAGGGCCTGACTGAGGATCAGCGACAGCACGCCGCTGGTGTACTGGGCCACGCCGCGCACCAGCGCCACGCCGAGCAACATCCAGAACCACAGCCACGCGCGACTGGCATCGAGGCTGCCGTCCTCCAGGCGAACAACGGCCTGGCCGTTGTTGACCTCGTTCAGGGCATGCCCCACCAGCCATTGCTGGACGGCCAGCCCAGCGCTGACGACGATGAACAGCAAGGCGGTTAGGGCGAAGCGCCGCGGCATTTCTCGGTAGATCAGCAGACTGCGCAGCAAAGGGTAGTGCTCGATCATGGGTTCACTTCTTGATGCCTGGATCGTGAAAACCCCGCAGACACCGGAGTGTGTGCGGGGCAGGGTGGAGGGGGCTGTTCGGTGGGTCAGCCGGCGATCTTCAGCGGGCTCGCCTCAGCAGTTGCGTCTACGACGGGACGCTGATGCACCAGCGGCAGCACTTCCTGGCCGATGCGCAGGGCTTCTTCCAGGTGCGGGTTGCCGGCCAGGATGAAGGTCGAGAAGCCGGCATCGCGGTACTCGGCCAGGCGTTCAGCGACGTTCTCGTGGCTGCCGACCAGGCCAATGGTCGGGCCTGGCTTGGCCTTGCCGAAACCGGCCCAGAGGTTGGGACCGACGATCAGGTCTTCGAAGCGTTCGCTGTTCTGGTGGTAAGCCGTCTGGCGTGCAGCCCCGACCGAATCCGAGCCGCTGGCGAAGCCCTTGATGAACTCGCTGGTTTTAGCGTCGATGCGCTCGTACTGGCGGCGCAGTTCCGACCAGGCGGCTTCTTCGGTCTCGCGGGCGAACAGATCGATACGAATGCCGAAGCGCACTTCACGCCCCTGCTTGTCGGCCAGTTCGCGCACCCGCTCGATGTGCGGCTTGAGTTTGTCCACCGGCTCGGCCCAGTTCAGGTAGACATCGGCGTGACGGGCGGCGACGTCCAGCGCCGGGTCGGAGAACCCGGAGAAGTACACGCTCGGCTTGCGCTCGTGGGTCAGGCCCCGTGGCAGCGAACCGTTTTCCAGTTGGTAAATATCGCCCTGGTAGGAGAACGTCTCGTTCTCCCAGAGGCCCTGGATGATGTCGAGAAACTCGCCCGTGCGCTTGTAGCGCAGGTCGTGGCTCAGAAAGTCGCCGTTGGCGCGTTGGGCGGCGGGGTTACCGCCGGTGATGATGTTCCAGTCGAGGCGGCCATGGCTGAGGTTCTGCAGGATGGCCGCTTGCTGGGCGGCGTAGGCGGGCAGGGTCCAGGTGGCCTGGAACGCGATCAGGAACTTGATCCGGCGGGTCTCACGCGCCAGCGCCGCCGCGGCGATCCAGGGCTCCGGACCGGTGGGCAGCAGAGCGCCTTCGAAACCCGCGAGCTCGGCAGCCTTGGCCACCTGGGCGATGTAGTCGATGTAGGTGAAACCATCCGGCTCGCCGTTGGGCAGGCGGCCAGGGGCGATGTTGCCCGGGCGATGAATCGCTGCGCCTCGGGTGTTCTTGTCGGTGGCCAGGTGATGCCCGTCACTGCCCAGGGGCAGGCGCCAGAAAAATTCGGTACTCATGCAAAACTCCTGAATCGCAATACTCGGGCCGGTCGGTACGAACGCCGCGGTAAGAGCATTATTGCAACGGCTGTGCCAAGGGTTCGGGGCACCGTGCGCCGCGGCTTTGCGCGGTATTGACCGGTGCCAGGCAGACGGGTTGCTGGTGGAGCAGCAGCGCAGCAGCAAGTCGTGCTGGTGATGCAGCAAGATCGCGGCGATCACCTCGAGGCGTTCTTGAGGATTCGATAAAATCCTTTGAAAACAAATGATTAGAGGGCAGTCGCAGACTGGCACAGGAAGTGCTCTAGCGTTCGTTATGCCTGGACTGAGGTTCGGCATTCTCAATCGATCTGCTGGAGTGTTGTGCCATGACCCACGTGTTGACTGCCGAACAACTGACCTACCTGGACCAGGCAAAGCGCGATTTTGCCAAGGCCTACCGTGTGCTGAAAAATACCCGCACCCTGACCGCCACCAACACCTTTCAGGCTTATCTGCGCGTGCCCGACAGCCGTCTTGTGATTGCCCTGCATGCGCCAGGCCCATGGGCCGATGACGAAGAGATCCGTGCTGTGGTCGCGGACCACGACGGCGTGTTGTACCTGGACGAGTCCGTTCCCGGTTCCTCCCCGCTCAGCGGCAGCAAGGCCGGTGGCAACGGCCGACGTTACGCGAAGATCTTCGCCGAGCGCGCGGACATCAACCTGGTGATCCATGTGCATACACCGTGGCTGGGTGGTTGGGCCAGTGCCCACCGGGTGTTGCCGATCCGCTATGCCGCTTCGCAACGGGTGACTCTGGCCCGTGAGTTGCCGATCTACGTGGATCGCCGCCAGGCAGAGCCAGATTTCATCCTCGAGAACCTGGCGCGCGATCCTCATCTGCCGGCGATCCTCGAGGCTAATGGCGGTGCGACGTTCTGGGGGGCAGGCATCGTTGCGGTGTCCAAGCTGATCCTGCTGATCGAAGAGGGCGCCTGGTTCCAGGGCCTGGCCGAAGGTCTGGGCGGCTCGAAGGAGTTCGGACCGGGTGTGCTGGAGCAGCAATGGAACATGACCGGGCTGTGGGAGCAGGGCAAGAAGCTGCTGGAAAACGCCGCCTGAGGATTCAGCAAGCACGCCATACCCGTCAGGATGACGGGTTTGGCGTGAGGAAATAACAGCCCCGCCGTTGCGGGGCTTTGTTTTTCACTTCCATTCAGACGGCAGGTTGAGGTTCTTCAGGCCCTGTTCGACAAAGCGGTCGTCGAGCAGGTCATCGACCTTGACGTCCTTGCGGATCAGTTTGGCCTGTAGGCTGTAGGCGATGCCGTCCTGGTAGTGCTGGCGCAGGGTGGTGTCGATCAGCGGGCTGAAATGGTCCTTCCAGGGCTCGCCGTCCACTTCGCGCAGCAACACGCTCTGTGGCTGGCCCGACTGCGAGAGCAACTCGATGTATTCGGCCTTGTGCTGTTCCTGCGCCGCCCATTGCAGGGCCTTCAGATAGGCATCCACCACCAGTTGCGTGACTTCCGGCTGCTCGGCGACGAAATCGCTGGCGCCGAACAGTTCAGCACGCATCTTCCAGTCGGCCGGCGCCTGCTTGCTCGACCAGATGATCTTGCCGACTTGCTTGTCTTCCAGCAGGTAGGCGTCGCTCAGGGTGAAGAAGCCGTCGATCCGCCCGGCGCTCAACGCGGCACCGCCGGCCTGCGGGTTGAGGTTGAACATGCGAAAGTCATCGAAGGTGAGCTTGCGCGATTCCAGCAGCTTGGCAAACGACAGCTCCCACGGCCGACCGCGATGCAAGGCCACGCGCTTGCCCTTGAGGTCGTCGATCGACGTTGCAGTGGAGTCCGGCGGCACCACCAGGTACACATTATTGCCGGTGCCGCCGGCGGCGATCAGTTTGGTCGACACGCCGGAAGCGTTGAGGATGATGCTCGGCAGGTCGCCGTAGAAGGCGAAGTCGATGCGCTTGTTGGCAAACTCTTCGTTGACGAAGGTGCCCACCGAGGCGGTGGCGGCCGGCACCCATTGCAGCTCGATGCCGCGCTTGGCCAGCTGTTCCTTGAGCCAGGGGTCCTTGTCCATCAGGTAGGTCGGGCCGTTGAAGGTGATCTTGCCGGCGTTTGAGTAGGCTACGGTGGCGATGCGCACGGTTTTCAGCGGCGCGGCGGCGAAGCCCGACTGGCTGGCGACGAGGCCCAGCGTCAAGGTCGCAGAGAGCAGCAGCCGGGAAGGAAGTAGACGTAATAGTTTCATGGGATCTGCCCTGTGTGTCGGTGGCGGGCAAGGCCTGCCACCGCGGTTGATCAGAAGCGGCTGGTCAGCGAAACGCCGAAGGTGCGCGGGTCGCCAAACATCACGCCGGCGCTCTGGAAGCCGCCGGGCAAGGTGTGGCTGCGATATTCCTTGTCGGTGAGGTTGTGCACGTATCCAGTGACCTCGGTCTTGCCGCCTGGCAATTCATAGGTGACCCGCGCATTACCCAGGGTGTAGCCACCGCTGCGCATGTTCTGGCTCTGGTCGTTGGTGAAGTAGTACTGGCGGCTACGGGTGTCCCAGTCGGTGCCTACGACGACAGCGCCTCCGACATTCAATGGAATGCGGTAGTCGGCGCCGATCACCGCCGAGACGTTCGGTGCACGCACGAATTTGTTGCCCGAATAATCGTTGGGCCCCGAGGTGTAGTCGGTGAACTCGGTGTGCAACAGCCCCAGGCCGAAGTTGACGTGCAGGTTTTCCAGCGGGATGGCTTCCAGCTCGAACTCGGCGCCATAGGCTTCGCCCTGTGCGCCGTTGGCCAGGCGCGACACGGTCTGGTTGTTGATCGCCGACACGATGTTCAACTGGATGTCTTCGTAGTCGTAGTAGAACAGGCTGGCATTGGCGTTCAGGCGGCCGTCGAACCACTCCGACTTCAGGCCCAGTTCGTAGGCGGTGAGGTATTCCGGGTCCACCGTGGCGACGGTCGATTGCGTGGTCACCCCGGCGTTGTAGCCGCCGGAACGAAAGCCCTTGGAGTACTTGAAGTACACCCGGGCGTTATCCGACAGCCTGTATTGCGGGGTCAGGTCGTAGGTCCAGTCGCTCCAGGTGTTGCTTTCGTCCTGCACAGCGGTGATGCCCAGGGGTGAGGTGATGTTTTCCGGTTTCCACCAATCGCCGCCGCCGAAACTGGCCTGGCCAATGTTGGCCACGCGGTTGAGGTCGATGGACTTGCGTTCACGGGTCCAGCGCAGGCCACCGGTCAGGCTGAAGTCATCGGTGAAGTTGTAGGTCACGCTGCCGAACAGCGCGTAGCTTTCAGTTTTCTGGTCGTAGGCCACGCGGTTGTAGCTGCGGTTGACGTAGGTGTTGGTCAGCGTGCCGTTGGCGCTCTTGGCGTCGAGGTCTTCGTTGAAGTAGTGCAGGCCCGCCACCCAGTTCAGCCGGTCGGTGCTGGGTGAGGCCAGGCGCAGTTCCTGGGAGAACTGCTTGCTGTTGGCGTAGGCATAGCCGCGTTGCAATTCCAGTGGCGTGTTATCGCTGTCGCTGAGGGCATCACGCTCGAACGATTCGAAGGCGGTGATGGAGGTCAGTTGCAGGTCGCCCAACTGCCAGATCAGGTTGAGATTGCCGCCGTCCTGCTCGATGTTCGCGGTGTTCTTGGCGTTGTAGTACACATCGCCTTGCTTGGGGTCCACGTGATAGCCGAACTGGTTGTTGCCGTTCGGCCCGATACCGTAGTTGACGGAACTGGAGCTGCCGGTGTCATGGTAGCGACGGCTGTGGAAGTTGACGTTGGCCTCCAGGTCGTCCGACAGCACGGCGAGAAATTGCAGGCGGATCGCATCGTCTTCCAGGGCGCCACGGTCGTTGCCGTTGGCCTTGTTCTCGTTGTAGCCGTCGTTGGCCTGGTGACGGATCGCCACGCGGGCCGCCAGCTTGTCGTCGACCAGTGCACCGCCCACCGCGCCTTCGACGGCGCGGCTGGCATAGTTGCCGACGTCGAGCTTGTAGTAGCCGTCATCCTTGAAGGTCGGTTTTTTCGAGATGAAGTTGATCGCGCCGCCCGTGGTGTTCTTGCCCCACAAGGTGCCCTGCGGACCGCGCAGCACTTCGACACGGTCCAGGTCGAACAGCGGGAACCCGGTGGCGCTGATGTTGGAGATGTACACGTCATCCATGTAGATGCCCACCGGGCTCACGGTGTTGGCGCCCTGGTCACCGGTGCCCAGGCCACGGATCCACCAGCGCGGCCGGCCATGGCCATCGACGGTACCGGCCGAGGCGTTGGGAATGTAGCGGGTGATTTCGTTGGCCGAATTGAGCGAGGCCTCGCGGATTTTGTCACCGCTGAGCACCGAGATCGACGAAGGCACGTCCTGCACGGTTTCTTCGCGCTTCTGTGCGGTGACCGTGACTTTTTCCAGTGTCGAGCCGGTGTTGGTGGCTGCGCTCGAGTCAAGGTTTTCATCGGCGTAGCTGCTGTTGATGCAGAGGCTCCCCAGGCTGACAGCGACGGCGATGGATATACGTGTGCGTTTGAACATAGTGCTCCCCATTACGGCTTCGGAAGAGAGTTTCAAGACTCTCGCAAGGCGGACATCGGGTCTGTGTAGCAGCCCGTTTGCAGGGGCTATCGCAACAACCGTACCGAAAATGGAGAACGTCGAAATTAATTCTATCTTATTGAAATTAAAGGATAAAAAATCAACCTGGTTGAGATGTTGGCGGATCGTGGGCTGTCAGGCTGCTGGTCTGCACGCACCTGCTGCGCGGGTGCTGCTGGAGCAGCACCCGTGTCTTCAGTGGAAGGGTTCAACCGCTATAGGCTTTGGAGCGTTCGAGCAAACCGGTGCGTTGCCATTGCAGTTCCAGCGCGCCGGGCGTGTACACCTGGGCACCCCCCAATTGTTCGGCAATGGCCTGATACCGCGCGGCCTCTTCGACGAACAGGATGATCTCCGAGGTCTTGAGGATTCCCTGGCCCCAGAAGTTGGCACCGCCGTTGGATTCCAGCAGGGCCGGCGGGGGAGCCAGCTGCGGGTGATTGTCCAGGCGCTCGCGAATCACCGACAACGCGCTGCGCGTGCGCTCCAGGTGGTTGGGGATTTCGCGCGCGAGCAGGTGCCGCGCCGCGGCGACATAGAGAATCGGGAACGGCTTGTGTGCCAGGGACCAGGCCGACAGCCACGCGGTGTGCACGTGGATCAGGGTGTCGGCTTGCAAGCGGGGTTCATTGAGCAACGAATCCGGGTGATCGGCGAAGGCGCTCAGGGTGATTTTCGGCGCCTGATCGCGGGCCAGGCCGCCGGGGAAGCGGATGCCCAGCAAGCGGTCGGTACCGGGGATTCGCTGGGAAATGTGGAACGTCAGGCTCGCTGACAACGTGCCATTGCTGCGCAGGGTGTCGAAGGCGTGAACGGCATCGAGGCGGGCCTGTTCGATGTAGGCGAGCAGGTCGATATCGGCGGTGGGTTCAAGGGCAGACATGTGGGTTCTCCTGTGGGGATGTCGGTGCGATCACGTTGCACGTCATCCGGGAGAGCACAGGGCGTGCCATGAGGGTAATTAGGGTGGGTGAGGCCGGCCAGCAAGGGCGCGGCCGAGCGACGCGTTGGGTGGCGGGCGACGGCCGATGTCAATGTGCTGGATGAGCAGCAGTGAATAAGCAGTCTGGCCCGTCAGTTAGCACAGATCCATCGCCGTCCACTCCTGGGAGACTTTCCAAAGACGCTCAGCCAGCTCCGGATCGGCAGCCCACTGCGCCACACCCTTGCCGCAAGGTTCAAGGCGCAGGTGGGGCAAGCGCCTGTTGAATATGCCGCACACTGGCGCATGCGCGTGGCCGCGTCGCGTTTGCAGCAGGGCAGTGAGAGCGTCTCGGCGGTAGCCGCTTCGCTGGGCTATTTATCCGACGCCGCATTTGGCGTGGCCTTCCGTCGCGTTCACGGTACATCCCCCGGCCGATATCGCCGCACCGGCGCTCTGCAGGAATGAGCTTGTCGAAGCGTCGCGATTGCGGCGTGTCAGGCAATATAAGTGACATGGACCGCTCATCAGGTGTGTTGAACGCACTGTCTTCCTTCCACACAGATGAATGACCAATGTGGAGGAAATCATGATGAACACGATCCGTATGTCCCTGCTGCTATGCAGCCTGTTCGCGCTGCACGGTTGCTTCGACAGTTCGAACAACACCACCAAGGACAACACCGACGGCAGCAAGTCTTCCGTGCAAATGCAGGAAGGAAAGGCTGACGAAGGCAAGTAACGCCATTCAGCCAATCATCCGCCGCACCACCCGCCGAATCGCCGGCGCCGCCAGCATCACCACCGGCAGCATCATCACCCACGACAGCACCCACGCGTTCAACCAACGGGTGGCAAAGACGAGGTCGAACGCATGGGGAGTGGTGGCGATGGCGGCCGCGACCGCGCACGTCAGGCCGGATTGAACGACGCCGAAAACGAAATGCTCATAACGGGCGGGGATTTTCATCGGAGTGTTCTCGAGAAAGAGCGGCGGGGCGCGATGCCCGGCCGCTCGGGGACGGTCAAGCCGGTTGCAGTTTCGCGATGGTCTCTTCGGTGGTCCACAGCCCGTGAGCCAGGAAGCGGTAGTTGATGATGGCCGACAGGTAGCCATCGCCATCCGGCAGGCGTGGGCCGGCGGTGGCGTCGCGGACCACGACAATCTCAAAACCCTGTTCGAGCAGTTCACGCAGGTGTGATTCCACACACAGGTTGGCAGCCATGCCGGCGAGGATGATCTGCGACACGCCTTTCTTGCGCAATTGCAGCGCCAGGTCGTTGGTCTCCGGGCCGTAGACCTTGTGCGGCGAGGCGATGATGGTCTCGCTATCAAGGATGTAAGGCTTGTAAGCCTCTAGGAAATCCGCGCCGGAGCCTTCGAAATTTTCCAGGGTGTTCGGTCCTTTGCGGTCGAACATGCAGATGCTGTGCATGACCTTTTCCAGCGGTCCGCCGAAATGCCAGTCATGGTCGTGCGGGTAGTAATAATGCGGCGACACGGCGACGGGCAGTTTCTGCGCCTTGAAAGCCTTGAACAACTTTTCAAGGTTCTCGACGGTGTTGTTCTCGACGATGCTGTCACCGAACACCGCCCAACTGGCGCCGGTAGGGCTGAGGAAGTCGTTCTGCGGGTCGATGACCACCAAGGCGGCTTTGCTCAGGTCGAGCTTGAAACCAGTGCCAGGCAGTGCGGGTTCAGCGGGGTCGGCGTACAGATGGCTCATGACGGTTTACCTCTTGGGTTCTTGCGTGGATGAGACGTGGATGTTGCTTTATATAAATGACCAGTCGGCTTACTAAGTGAGCAAAAAAACTCACTCCCATAGCCGAGGCAAAACCATCGATACGAAACGCTGCAGGGGTGCACCGTTTCGCAGGACCTTGCCGCGCATGACTGCGCCTTCCCAGCCCTCTACCATGATGGCCGCCAACTCTTCGGCGTTACAGGTTTCAGGCAGTTCGCGGCGCTGTTGCGCTTCACGCAGGCAGCTGGCGAGCAAACCTTCCCAGCGCGCCAGCACGTCGGCCAGACGCTTGCGGGTTTGTTCGCTGCCATTGGACATTTCCAGGGACAGGTTGCCGATCAGGCAGCCCAGACTGTATTCATGCTCGCCGTGCTCATGCACCAAGGCCTGGAAGAATTGGCTGATGCGCTCCAGCGGCTTGACCCGGGCGTCGTAGAAGATCGGCCCATGGCGGGTTTCGATCGAGGTCCAGTATTCCTCGAGGATCTCTGCCGCGAAGTCTTCCTTGCTGGCGAAGTAGTTGTAGAACGAACCCTTGGGGATCTCGGCTGCCGCTGTAATGTCCTGGACGCCACAGCCGTTGAAGCCACGGTCGTGAACCACCTGGCGGCCAATCGACAGCAAACGGGATCTGACTTCAAGGTTGACCGGGCGAGCCATGGCGGAGACATCCAGTGGTGAGAGAGTTTTAATAAACTAACTGGTCATCTATCTTTCGTCAACTGCTCAATGGATTGCCAATCAGTCCGCCTGCGCCATCTCGATGTACTCGAGCATCTTCTCGTTGCCATCGAGAATGTCACAGCAGATCGCCGCCCGAGCCGCCGCGCCGTCGCGGCGCTTGAGGGCGTCGAGCACTTCCCAGTGATGGTCGATGGCCATCCGCTCGTTGAAGTTGCCATAGGCGCGGGCGATCAGTGGGCCGGTGCGCATCCACAGGCTATCGAGCAAGCCGGCCAGTACCGGCATGCGGGCGATGGTGGTCAACGCGTAGTGAAATTGCTGGTTGCACTTGAGCGCCGCCTGCAAGTCCTGGGCGTTGATCGCGGCGATGTTCTGTTCGATGCAGGCTTGCAGGTCCTCGAGTTCGCTGTCGGTGACCAGCGTGGCGGCCGTCTCCGCAGCCAGGCCTTCAAGCGCCAGGCGGATGCTGCGGATCTCGCCGTATTGCGCGGCCGTGAGAATGGGCACGCGGATGTCCCGTGGGGTCTTGAGGATCAGCGCCTGTTCCTTGGCCAGTTGCAGGATCGCATCGCGCACCGGGGTCACGCTGGTGCCCAGTTGCTCGGCCAGGTCGCGGATGCGCAGGCGATCGTCCGGCTGGAACCGTCCGGTGATCAGGGCTTCGCGCAGCAGCTCATAGATGCCGCTGCCCAGGTACGAATGATTGAGGGTTTGAATGGGGTAGCTCATTGATCGCTCATCTGCGGCGGATGCCCGGCCCGAATGATGGGAGTTTCCGGCCGGGATTTCCAGATTATTTCAGACGTGCTGACCACCGTTGACGTGAATCTCCGAGCCGTTGATGTACGACGCGCCTCGGGTGCAGAGGAAATGCACCAGGGAGGCGACTTCTTCCGGCTTGCCCAGGCGGTGCATTGGGATCTGCTGATCGACGATCAGCTCGGTGCCGGCGGACAGGATCGAAGTCTCGATTTCACCGGGGGCAATCGCGTTGACACGCACGCCGTGGGGGCCGAAATCGTGGGCCATCTCCCGGGTCAGCGCGGCCAGTGCGGCTTTCGAGCAGGCATAGGCGACCCCGGCAAACGGGTGCACCCTGGAACCTGCAATCGAGGTGACGTTGATCACCGAACCTTGCGCAGCCTTGAGCTCATCGAACAGCCCCTGGGCCAGCAACGCCGTGGAAAACAGGTTGACGTTGAACACGCTGAGCCAGGTGGCGTAATCGGATTCCAGCACGCCCAATCGTGCGCCGGCTTCGCCTTTGGGTGAAATGCCGGCGTTGTTCACCAGGGCATCGAGGCGTCCGCCGAGTTTCTCCCGAATCAATGGCAGGCTGCTGCGCACCTCATCGATGTCTTCCAGGTCCAGGTGGATGTGATTCAGCTCGCCTTCAGCCCAGGGGCAGCCTTCGGTCCAATTCTGTCGCGACGCGGTAAACACACGCCAGCCCGCGGCGTTGAAGTGTTTTACCGTCGCATGGCCGATGCCACGGCTCGCACCAGTGAGGAGGAGGGTTCGTTGCTCGGTCATACAGGTGCTCCTGAGGAAGGGGTGGAGTGGTGAGACTATACCAATAAAAATTATGATGCATCATATTCCAAATGTGTTACTAATGATCCGCGCCTCGGAATCAACGCCGTGCGCCGGCCACCAGGTGCAAGACACCCGGCGCTGACCGAAATATTGCTGCCAAAAACAAAAAAACCACCTGCCATCCCTTACAGCTGCCGCTCACGCACGTAGCGAATTCGGAGAGACGCATGAACAGCAAAATCGCAACCGTACTGATGCTTGGAATGCTTGCCGGCCCATTGAGCGCCGCTGAAAAACTGACCGTGGTGTCCTTCGGCGGCAATAACCGCCAAGCCCAGGAAAAAGCTTTCTACAAACCGTTCACCTCAGAAAAGAAAGTGGCGATCACCGCCGATGACTACAACGGCGAAATGGCCAAGATCCGGGTCATGGCCGACACCGGAAAAACCAGTTGGGACGTGGTCGAGGTCGAATCCCCCGAACTTCTGCGCGGTTGCAGCGAAGGCCTGTTCGAGCCATTGGACTGGTCGCGCATCGGCAAGAAAGAGGACTTTATCCCGGCCGCCGTCAGTGATTGCGGGGTGGGTATCTTCATCTGGTCTACCGTTCTGACATACGACCCGAAAAAACTCGCCAGCGCGCCACAGGGCTGGGCGGATTTCTGGGACGTGAAGAAATACCCCGGCAAGCGCGGCCTGCGCCGTGGCGCCAAGTTCACCCTGGAGTTCGCCCTGCTGGCCGATGGCGTGGCCAAGGAAGATGTGTACACCTTGCTCGGCACCGAGGAGGGCGTGCAGCGGGCGTTCCGCAAACTGGATCAGATCAAACCCGACATCCAGTGGTGGGAATCCGGCGCCCAGCCGTTGCAATGGCTGGCGGCGGGCGACGTGGTGATGACCTCGGCCTACAACGGGCGTGTCACCTCGGCGCAGGCGGAGGGACAATCGTTTGAAATGCAGTGGAATGGCAGCCTGTACGACCTCGACCACTGGGCGATCGTCAAAGGCTCACCGAACAAGGCCCTGGCAGAAGACTTCATCGCCTTCGCCAGCGCGCCGGTGCAGCAGAAGCATTTTGTCGAGGCCATTCCGTACGGGCCAAGCAACACCAAAACCGTGGCGCTGGTCGATGAAGCGGTGGGCAGCAAACTGCCGACTTCACCGGATAATCTGAAAAACGCCCGGGCCACGGATGCCGAGTTCTGGATCGACCACGGTGAAGACCTGGAAGAGCGCTTCATCGCTTGGGCCAACAAGTAATGCAAGGGGCCTGCGCGAGCAGGCCACATCACCGAAGCGAGGAGTCACGAACAATGCCGCTTGAGAAAGTATCGGCGCCACCCTGTCTGCTGGAGGCGGCACCTGCCCGGGTCAGTGAGGGTCAGGTCCTTGAGGTCCTTGCGCAGCACTACGCGATCAGCGGAAAACTCGAGCAACTGGGCGGCGAGCGCGACCTGAATTTCCGGGTCATGCTCACGGACGGTACGTCGCGTCTGTTCAAGTTGTCCCATCCATTGGAAAACCCGCAAGTCGTGGACTTCCATAACCAGGCCATGCTCCAGATCGAGCGTAACGATCCGACGTTGCCGGTGCAGCGTGTCTTTCCATCGCTCAGCGGGCGCTTCGTGGAGCCCGTCGAAATCCAGGGACAGCGCATGCTGGTCCGTCTCCTGTCCTTCGTTGACGGCTTGCCGCTGCACCGCGTCGCCCATACATCGGTGAATTTCAGGCAGAACCTGGGGCAAGCGCTGGCGCGTTTCGACCTGGCCCTGGGCGGCTTCAGCCATCCTGCGGCCGGGCACGTCCTGCTGTGGGACATGCAACATTCCCAGCGTCTCAGACCCCGGCTGAAACACATCGAGCCTGGCGCTCGTCGCGACCGGATCGAACACAGCCTGGACCGCTTCGAAGCCGAGGTGCCAGGCCGGTGCGCCACGCTGCGTCATCAGGTCATTCACAACGACATGAACCCGCACAACGTCATCGTCGATCCGGAGCAGCCCGATGTGCTGCGCAATATCCTGGATTTTGGCGACATGGTCCACGCGCCGTTGGTCAACGAAGTCGCGGTCGCGGCATCGTATCAATTGGGGGTGTCCGGCGATGTCCTGGCGCCCGCGCTGGACATGATCCGTGCCTATCACCAGGTCAATCCCCTGACCGGCGAAGAACTGCAACTGCTGCCGGTGCTGATCTCCACACGCCTGGCGTTGTCGTTGTGCATCAATTACTGGCGGGCCGACCTGCACCCGGATAACCGCGAGTACATTCTGCGCAACGCCTACCGCGCACAGGACAGCCTGGCGGGTCTGTCCGCGATGTCCTGCGCCGAAGTCCACGACAGAATCCTTGCCGCTTGCACCCAGGAGGTTGGCGCATGAGCATGATCAACGGTTTCACTTCAGAAGATGCCGATCGCCTGTCAGGCAAGGAAAAACGCCTTGTCGAACGCCGGGCACGGTTGCTCGGCCCGGCCTATCGATTGTTCTACGAACACCCCTTGCACACGGTGCGCGGTGAAGGTGTGTGGCTGTATGACGAACAAGGCCGGCGGTATCTGGATGCCTACAATAACGTGGCGTCGGTGGGGCATTGTCATCCCCGGGTGGTCGAGGCGATCAGCCGGCAGGCCGCGCAACTCAACACCCACACTCGCTACTTGCAGGAGGGCATGCTCGATTACGCCGAGCAACTGCTGGGCACCTTTCCCGATCACCTCGAGCGCGTCATGTTTACCTGCACCGGTAGCGAGGCCAACGACCTGGCGTTGCGCATCGCCAAGCAGTTCACTGGCGGCAGCGGGGTGATCATCACCCGCTTTGCCTATCACGGCGTCACGGGTGATATCGCCGAGCTTTCCCCGTCGCTGGGCCCGAGCATGGTTTTGCCGCCCCACGTGCGCACCGTTCGTGCACCCGATGCTTATCGCCTGGGTGAGGATCAGGTGGCCTCGACCTTCGCGGGCGACGTCCGTGCGGCCATCGATGACCTGCGCAAACATGGCATTCGTCCGGCGGCGATCCTGGTCGATGGCATTTTCGCCAGTGATGGTGTCTTCGCCGACCCGGCCGGCTGTATCGCCGAAGGGATCGCACTGGCCCAGGCCGAGGGCCTGCTGTACATCGCCGATGAGGTCCAGTCGGGCTTCGCCCGCACGGGCTTGAACCTGTGGGGATTCCAGCGGCACAACGTGCGTCCCGACCTCGTCACCCTGGGCAAGCCGATGGGCAACGGCCACCCCATCGCCGGCCTGGTCGGTCGTGCGCAAGTGGTCGATCACTTTGGCCAGAACATGCGCTACTTCAACACCTTCGGTGGCAACCCGGTGTCCTGCGCAGCGGGGCAGGCCGTGCTGGACGTCATCCGTGACGAACAGTTGCAGCAGCGCTCGCACACCCTGGGTGAATACCTGTTGACGGGGTTGCGGGAGCTCGCCGAACGTTACCCGATCATCGGTGATGTGCGCGGTGCAGGGATGTTCCTGGGCGTTGAACTGGTCACCGACCGCGCCACAAAAGCGCCTGCTGCCACGCAGACCCGTCAGGTGGTCAACGCGATGCGCGAGCAGGGCGTGTTGATCAGTGCTGCCGGGCCGCTGGAAAACGTGCTGAAGATTCGCCCGCTGTTGGCCTTCGAACAGGAGCATGCGCACTTGTTACTGGAAGCGGTCGGCATGGCGCTGGAAGGGCTGCAGCCGTAGCGGTTCAGACGATATCGTCGATCAGGATATGGTGCTGCCCACGGCTGCAGCGCTCGATGCGCGCCTCGACCTTGTAAACTGCGCGCAGCATCTGTTCGTTGATCACTTCATGGCTTGGGCCGCTGCCCTGGGCCGTGCCATCGGCGATGACCAGCACCTGATCCGCGAAGCGCAAGGCCTGGTTGAGGTCATGGATGGCGATGAACACAATGACCTCGCGCTTTCGCGCCAGGTCGCGCATGAAGTTCAGCACCTGGACCTGGCGGTGCATGTCGAGGGCGCTGGTGGGTTCGTCCATCAGCAGGATTTGCGGTTCGCGCACCAGCGTCTGGGCGATGGAAACCAATTGTTGCTGACCACCGCTGAGTTCACCCAGGTTACGGAATGACAGCGGCGTAATGCTCAGGGCGTCGAGGATTTCATCGACCAGTTTCAGTTCGTCATCGTGGACGACCCAACCCGGTGTCAACTGTTTACGCGCCAGCAGCACCGATTCGTACACGGTCAAACGGGCGCTGGCATTGAGGCCCTGGGGCATGTAACTGATGCCTTTCATGCCTTTTTCAGCGCCGTGCAGCTTTACCTCGCCGGGCCCGTCGATCAGCCCGGCCATGCGTTTGAACAGGGTCGATTTGCCTGCGGCGTTTGGCCCGACCACGGCGACCACCTGGCCGCCGACAAACTCGGCGGTCGTCACACCGCTGATGATCGTGCGCTGGCCATAGCTGGCCCCGAGGTCTTTCAGCTGGATCGTTACCATGAGTTTTTCTTTGCGCCGAGAATCAGGGAGATGAAGAACGGTACGCCGATCAGAGACGTGACCACGCCGATGGGGAAAATAGCGCCGGGGATCAGGGTTTTGCTGACCACCGAACTCGCCGACAGGATCAGTGCGCCCGTGAGCAATGAGGCGGGCAGGAAGAAACGTTGATCCTCGCCAATCAACATCCGCGCGATGTGCGGGCCGACCAGCCCGATAAAGCCGATGGTGCCGACGAAGGCCACGGGAAACGCAGCGAGCAGGCTGACCATGATCAGTGTCTGGAAACGCAAGCTGCGCACGTTGATACCAAAGCTGGCCGCCTTGTCATCCCCTAGCCGCAGGGCGGTGAGCGCCCAGGTGCGCCTGGCGAAGATCGGCAGGGTGATCAGGATCACCACGCAGATCACGCCCAGCTTGGGCCAGGTCGCCTTGGTCAGGCTGCCCATGGTCCAGAACACCACGGCGGCCACGGCTTGCTCGGTGGCAAAAAACTGCACTAGCGCCAGCAACGCGTTGAACGTGAACACCAGGGCAATGCCCAGCAGCACGATCGTTTCGGCGGTGACGCCACGGCGCAGGCTCAAGAAGTGGATCAGCAGGGCGCAGAGCATGGCCATGATGAATGCGTTGGCTGGCACCATGTATTGCGCTGCCATCGGAAACAGCGCCACACCGAACGCCAGCCCCATGGCGGCGCCGAAACTGGCTGCCGCAGAAATGCCCAGGGTGAACGGGCTGGCCAACGGGTTGTTGAGGATGGTCTGCATCTGCGCCCCGGCCAGCGATAACGCTGCGCCTACGGCAACCGCCATCAGTGCCACGGGCAGGCGGATATCCCACATCACCACCCGCACTTGCGGCGCGGCGCTGTCCGGTGACAGCAGGGCGCCGAGCACTTCGCCCAGACTGTAGTTGGCCGGGCCCAGGGCCAGGTCAAGCACCACGCTGCCCAACAGCAGCAGCGTCAGGGCGGCGAGGATCAGGCGTTTGCGCACCACCAGTCGGCGGTAGGTGTCGCGCTGGACCATCGTATCGTTGATTGCATTCATGGTTTGACCTCGGGCTCGCCCAGGCTGACGAAATAACCCGGCTCGTAGGGCACCGGCAGGAAGCGCTCATGCAGCTCACGAAACGCGGCTTGCGGATCGAGGTCGGCAAACAGCGTCGGGTGAAACCATTTGGCCAGTTGCTGGATGGCCACGAACTGATAGGGACTGTTGTAGAACTGGTGCCAGATGGCATGGAAGGCCTGGCTCTCCTGTGCCTTGATGCCGGCATAGGCCGGGCGACCGGTGTACCACGCCAGTTTGCGCCGGGCCTCGGCCATGTCCGCGCCCGGGCCCACGCCCACCCAGTGCCCGCCCGGGGCGAAGGCTTCCCAGTTGGCGCTGGTCACGACGATCTGGTCAGGGTTGGCGACGATCACCTGTTCGGCGTTCAACTGGCCGAAGGTCGTGGGAATGATGTCCCTGGCGATGTTGTCGCCGCCGGCCATTTCCACGAAGCGGCCAAAGTTCTCGTTGCCAAAGCTCAGGCAGCAATCGTCGGTGTAGCCGCCGATGCGCTCGATGAACACCTTGGGCCGGGCAGGCTGTTGCGCGGCGATCACATCAGTGACCCGGTGAATCTGCTGGTTGCGGAACGCGATGAACGCTTCGGCGCGTTGTTCCTTGCCGAACAACTGGCCGAACAGGCGCATGGTCGGCTCGGTGTTCTGCATCGGGTAGTTGCGAAAGTCGACGTACACCACGGGAATGCCCAAGGCGTCGAGCTTCTCGATGTAGCGCGCATCTTCGGTGGCGTGCCGGGCCTCGATGTTGAGGACAATCACATCGGGACGCTGCGAGATCGCTTGCTCGATGTCGAAGGTGCCGTCTTCGAACCCGCCGAACGTAGGGATGTCGGCAATGCCCGGAAACTTGCGCAGGTAGGCGTTGTAAGTGTCGGGATCGGACTGGATGAGGTCCTTGCGCCAGCCGACGATACGCTCGATGGGGTTTTGTGTGTCCAGCGCCGCCACCAGGTACAACTGGCGGCCCTCGCCGAGAATCACCCGTTTGACGGGCAGGTTGACCTTGACCTTGCGCCCCAGCAGATCGGTGACGGTGCTGCGCGTGTCATCCGTTTCGTTGGCCAATGACGCCAGTGAAACCCCCAGCAATCCAGCAAACAGCAGCGCGGCCAGGGCGTGGCTGCGTCGAACAATGGTGAGCATGATCAAGGCCTTTGCATGTGTCAGAAATCGACCGTGGCCGACAGGAGCAGGGTGCGTGGTGACCCCTGGGAAAACGCGCCGTAGGAGGCGACCCCCGACCAATACTCACGGTCGAAAACGTTTTGCACCGTGGCGCGAAACGTCGTGGGTCGCTGGGCAATACGCGTGGTGTATCGAGCGCCGACATCGATGCGCGTCCACGGGTCCAGTTCCTGGGTGTTGGCCTGGTTGACGTACTGGCTGGCGGTGTAGATCGCGCCGCTGGTGAGCGTCAGCCCTTCGGTCCAGGGTGTGTCCCATTCGGCCCAGAGGTTGGCTTGCACGTCGGGCACGCCCACCGGAGTGTTGCCGCGATTGGCCGCGACGCTGGTCTTGGTCAGTTCCCCGTCCAACAGCGTGACGCCACCGAGCAGGCGCGTGCCTTGGGCTATCTCGCCCGACATGTTCAGTTCCACGCCGCGATTGCGCTGTTCACCCTGGACGGCGAACACCCCGGAAGACAACTCGCCACTGGGCTTCTTGATCTGGAACAGCGCCAGGCTCGACATGAAACTGCCGTAGTCGAGCTTGACCCCGACCTCCTGCTGGCGCGACACGTAGGGGGCAAAGATTTCGCCGGCGTTCGAGGCGTTGCTGGGGGCGACGTCCCCCTTGCTAAGGCCCTCGATGTAGTTGTAGTAGAACGACACGTGGTCCCAGGGTCGCAGCACGGCCCCGAACAACGGCGTGGTCTTGCCATCGTCATAGGCTGAAGTGACCGCACCGGCGGCGTTGTAGTTGTGGGACTGGATGTTCTGCTTGCGCAGGCCCAGGGTCACTTGCACGCGCTGGTCGAGTATCGACAGGGTGTCGGCCAAGGCGATGCCGGACAACTCGGTCGCCGACACTTTGGGCGTGGCCGGCTCGGCGATCGCGGGTTTGGGGCGATGGATCGGGTGGTAAATGTTCGACAGCACCGCAGGCCCGGACAAAATGCCCCGGGATAACTCATCGCGATAACGCGTCACTTGCAGGGCGGTGCTGTGGCTCACGGGACCGGTGTCGAAGCGCAGCCGCGCACCGGCGTCGACCGTGTAGCGCCGGACTTCGAACTTGTAATAACCGGGGATCGACGAGGTATCGCCTGCGGCGTTGATGATGGTGGGGGTCTGGTCGGACATGCGTGCGACCTTCGACTGGCCGCCGCCGGCATGGGCGAACACCGTCAATTGATCGTTGAGGTCGTATTCACCGCTGAGCAGGGCCGACTTGTCGCGGGTCCTGGACCAGCCCCAGTCCTGGCTGACGTTGGTCCGGCCGTTGGCGGCGGAAGGGATTTGCACGCCCGACGCGATCAGGAACGGTCGGGACGCGGCGTCAAACTGCTCTTCCTGGCTCACCAGGTCCAGGCTGGTGCGCAGGCGATCCCCTTGATAATCCAGGGCCAGCGCGCCGACGCCGACCTCGCGGTTCTGATCATCGATCACCGTGTCACCTTGCTGCACGCTGCCGTTGAGGCGCACACCGAAGCGACGTTCCTCGCCAAAACGTCGGCTGAGGTCCAGGTGACCGCCGAGTTGGGCGTCCTGGGCGTAACTGGCGGTGAATCGGGTCAGGTCTTCATCGAGAGAACGCTTGGGCACCACGTTGATCACGCCGCCCACGGCACTGTTGGGCGACATGCCGTAGAGCAGCGCGCCGGGCCCCTTGACCACTTCGATGCGTTCGGCGTATTCGGTGAACACCCGGTAGTTGGAGGCCACGCCATAGACGCCGTCGAAGGCCAGTTCGCCCAGATTGCCTTCACCGACGGGAAACCCCCGGATGAAGAACGAGTCGACGATGCCACCGGTCTGGCCGGTGGAGCGCACCGATGAGTCACGCTCCAGCACATCACCCACGGTCGTTGCCTGTTGGTCCTTGATCAGGGCGGCGGTGTAGGTGCTGACACTGAACGGCGCATCCATCACGTCGGTGTTGCCGAGCATGCCCAGACGGCTGCCGGTCGCCACCTGACCGCCTGGATACACCGGCGGCAGGCTGTCACTGCGTGTGTCGATGCCGTCGATGGTGGTTTCGTCGAGGGTGACCCGGCGTTCCACCAGCGTGTAGCTGCCGTCGCTGCGCAAGACCATGTCCAGACCGCTGCCGGCGAGTAACCGGGTCACTGCTTCGCGCGTCGAGCAAGAGCCGGTCAGCCCCGGACTGATCAGGCCCTCCGTGAGCGAAGGTTCGAACGACAGGGCGATGCCGGCGTCCACGGCGAAGCTCGACAGCGTTGCGCCGAGAGGTCCGGGGGCGATGTTGTAGGCATGGACCACGACCGAATCGAGTTGCGTCGGCGCGGCTGCCATCGCCGACGGGCAGGCAGCGCTGATCAGGGTCAGGCTCAGCAGCGCGCGGCAAATGACAGGCATGGATGGATGACCCTGTGGCGAGAGGCAATGGAGGTTTCTGTACAGGCCAGCCGAGATCGAAAAAAGTATCAGCCAGCGGCAGATTTTTTTGGAGGCTCAGGCCGGAGACAAAGTGACCCAGTACCCTCGCAGGTGAGCGGTGGCGGTGACCGGGTAGGTTTGCACCAGCATGTTCAAGGTGCGCTGGGTGTCGCTGATCGGAAACGCGCCGGAAATGCGCAGATCGGCAAGCGCCGGGTCGTACCTGACAAAACCGTGGCGATAGCGGGTGAGCTCAGCGACGAAATCCGCCAGGCGCATCTTGTCCGCCATCAGCATGCCCTGGGTCCAGGCGCTGGCATTCCGGTCTGCGGTGTTCACCCTGCCAAAGGCTTGGGCGGTGAATGCCATGCGCTGGCCGGCATTGACGATCAGGGACTCGGCCTGACGGTTATCGGCCAGCACCACTTTGACGGCGCCTTCCATGACCGCGAGGTGGGTGAACGGGCTCAATTGGCGGACGATGAAGCGCGTGCCCAAGGCCTGCATGTGGCCTTGCGCGGTGCTGACCAGGAAGGGCCGGGCCAACGATGAGTTGTCCGTGGCGGTCTGCACCAGGATCTCGCCTTCGCGCAGGCGAATCAGGCGCTGCTGGCTGTCGAACAGCACATCGACGGCGGAATCGGTGTTCAAGGTGATGCGAGAGCCATCGGCCAGGGTCCACTCGCGTCGTTCGCCGACGGCGGTGCGATAGTCGGCCGTCCACTGCTGCGACTGCGCCAGTTTCCAACTGCCCCAGCCGACCGGCATCACCGCCAGCAACAGCGCCAGCTTGCCGAGGGCCGCACGGCGTTCCGGGTTGCTCGGTCGATCCAGCGCCGACATCGCCAGCGACGGCGGCAGACCGCCCAGTTTGCTTTGCAGCAACTGCGCCCGAGCCCAGGCACGGTCACGCTCGGGGCTGCTGATCTTCCAGCGTTCCCACTCGGTGCGTTCGCTGTCGCTCAGGTCGTTTTCGCTCAGGCGCATCAGCCATTCGGCGGCTTCTTCGAGCACTTCGGGGGGCAGCGGCGGGTCCTTGCGCAGGATGAGCATTCATTCCACCAGCATCAGGCACTGCACGAATGCCTGCTTCATGTAGCGCTTGACGGTGATCAGCGATACGTCCAGTTGATCGGCGATGTCCTGATATTTCAGGCCATTGAGCTGCGACAGCAGGAACGCTCGTTTGACCAGCGGCGGCAAGGCATCAAGCATCGCGTCGATTTCATGCAGGGTCTCCAGGACCACGAAATGGGTTTCCGGCGAAGGTGCTTCTTGCGGCGGCAGGTTGTCGAGGGCATCGAGGTAGGCGCGTTCGAGTGCCTTGCGCTGGTACCAGTTGATCAGGATGCCCTTGGCCACGCAGCTGAGGTAGGCACGCGGCTGTTCGATCACGGTGACCTGGGACGCGAGGATGCGCGCGAAGGTGTCCTGCGCCAGGTCGGCCGCATCCATCGCGTTGCCCAGTTTTCGTTTCAACGTCGCGTACAGCCAGCCGTGATGGCCACTGTACAGGGCCTCAATCGCACGCAGGTGCTGATCGTGATTCGTGGGAAGGGTTTCGCTCATGGCGCCAGGCTGACTTGT
Source organism: Pseudomonas sp. S2_C03 (assembly GCF_054668405.1). Lineage (NCBI taxonomy): Bacteria > Pseudomonadati > Pseudomonadota > Gammaproteobacteria > Pseudomonadales > Pseudomonadaceae > Pseudomonas > Pseudomonas sp. S2_C03. The sequence continues at coordinate 1,781,755 of NZ_CP162766.1, forward strand.
AATTGAGAAGTATTCCCAATGCTAGTTGACTCGCTACCGGGAAAGCAAGTGCGATCACTCGCCCGCTATCCGCAGTGGCCGGGCGCGCAACGCCACGATGGGCAGCAGTGCGATCAGGTAGGCGGCGCAGACGAACAGGTAGGTGTATTGCAAACCGTAGATCTGGCTGAGCAAGCCACCGGCGCAGATGCCGGCAATCGAGGCGAACTGCGAGATGCTCTGGGCAATTCCCAGCACGTAACCCTGTTGCGAGCTGTCTGTGGTTTTCGAGATCAGTGCCATCAGTACCGGTGTGGTCGCGCCCAGCAATACGCCCCAGGCGAAGTACGCCATGACAAATACGGAGGCGTTGCGGGTCACGCCGATCAGCGCGGTCAGGGCGATGCACCCGATCACCACGTAGCGGATGCGCAGCAGTGAGTCTTGTGCGGTGCGGTGCTCGAAATAGCGCGACCACGCCGTTGCGCAAAGGATGAAACCCAGCGCGAACAGGCCATAACACAGGCCGACGACCGAGTTTCTGACCTCGAACGTCGAGCTGACGTACAGCGAAAACGACGTCTGCGGCAGCATCCGCGCCAACAGCAGAATGCCCATGACCCCCAGCAACGACAGCATCGGAGAGCGGCGCCAGGCAAGGTCGTGTGATTGCCGGGTGGTGGCAGCGGTTTTCTTCACCGGTGGCACGTCCGGTAGCGTCACGGCAGCGATCACCGTGCAGAGGGCGCACAGGATCGAGGCGATCAGGTTGATCCAGAAGAACGTCGCGTAGTCGAGGATCAGCCCGCCGACGACGGCCCCCAGCAACGACCCGACGTTGGTCGAAATTTGCAGGATCGCGAACAGCCTGGCGCGGCGAGTCGGTGCCTCGATACTCACGCCGTAGGCCTGGGCCGGGGCGATATAACCGGCGAACGCGCCTTGCAGGAATCGCAGCACCAGGATCACCCAGATGTCGCTGGCAAAGGCCAGGCCCAGTTGCGTCAGGGACAAGCCGGCGAGGGCGCGGATCATCATCAGCTTGTGACCGTAGCGATCGCCGATGCGGCCCCAGAATGCGCTGGTCAGCATGATGCCCAGCATGGGGCCGACGTACACGGCGATGCTGGCGAAGCTGAAAAACGAGGCCGAGTCCGTCAAGCCGCGCAGGTGCACCGGCCAGAACGGTCCGCTCATTTCCATCGCGCCCATGGAAACCAACTGGATCGCGAACAGCAGATAAATCAGGACTCTGACGCTCGAGCCCTGAATGACACCGGCGTTGGGCATGGGACAACCTCGCTAGTCGAACGGGAGCGGGGGAGCGGCAGAACAACCTCGCATCACCCGGCCAAACGGCGTGCATTTGACCCGGCTCCGGCGATTGCCGCAACCGGATAAACCCATCCTGTGAAGCCCGCGAGGAAAAATCGAAGCAGGGTGATACTTTTTTCGAGCTGGCTGGCATTAGGAGTGATTCCCATTTCCTAGCTCCAAGGAACCTCACGCCATGCCTGTTGCCAGTCGACCTTTCGCCGAGCGCGCCCTCACGCTCGCCATCCGCGCCGCCTTGCTCAATGTAGCCCTGATAGCCGCAAGCACCAGCGCCTGGGCCGCCACGGCCGAGCCCTCGGGCAAGCCGGAAAATCCTTCGGTCGGTACGTCGAGCGACACGCCGAACCTGACCCTGGACACCACCAACATCAACGCCCGCTACGCTGGGCCGACCGCGCTGCCCGCAGAGTTCACCGGCGGCCAGGTGGCACGGGGTGCGCGCCTGGGCATGATGGGCAACAAAGATGTGATGGACACGCCGTTCAGCGTGACCAGCTACACCGCCAAGACCCTGGCCGACCTGCAAACGGTGACCGTGGCCGACGCCCTGCAACGCGATCCTTCGGTACGTTCCACCGGGCAAACCGGCGGTATCGTTGACTCCTTCTTCATTCGTGGCTTTGCCATCGGCGAAGGCAACCTGGGCGAACTCGCCTACGACGGCGTGTATGGCGTCGCGCCCAACTACCGCGCCTTTACGCAGTACACCGAACGTGTCGAAGTGCTCAAGGGGCCGGGTGCCTTGATGTACGGCATCTCGCCCAACAGCGGGGTGGGCGGTGTGATCAATATCGTGCCCAAGCGCCCGCTGGCCGAAGACCTGACCCGCTTTACCGCCAGCTATGAGTCGGACTCCAACGTCGGCGGCCATCTGGATGTCAGCCGCCGCTTCGGCGACGAGAACCAGTTTGGCGTGCGCTTCAACGGCAGTTTGCAGGGCGGCGATACCGCTGTGGATGACCAGGAGCGAGCGGTGAACATCGGCGCCATCGCCCTGGATTATCAGGGCGAGCGCTTGCGCCTGAACCTGGATTTCATCAGCCAGAGCGAAAAATTCGATGGCGCATCACGGCCCTTCACCATCGCGCCGGGGGTCGAGGTGCCTTCCGCCGCCAACGGTCGCACCAACGTCTCGCAGAAGTGGGGCTGGTCCGACACCAAAGAGCAGTCGGCCTTGCTCGGCGGCGAATATGATCTGAACGACAACCTGACCGTCTTCGCCCACGCCGGTGGCGGCAAGTCGGATGTCAAACGCTTGTCCGACCAGGTGCCTCGCATTCTCAACGATGCAGCCGACACCAGTAATATCCCCGGTTACTACAAATTCAACGTCGATCGTTCGACCGCCGACGTTGGCCTTCGCGGGCTCTTCGCCACCGGCCCGGTAACCCATACCACGACGCTGATGGCCACCCGTTATCAGGATGAACTGTCCCGGGGCATCACCAACGGTACCGACATCCGTTCCAACTTCTACCACCCGGTGGACGCGCCCAAACAGTACCTCGCGGCGCCGAAGGTGCTGCGCGTTTCCGAATCGGAACTGTCCGGCGTGGCGTTCACCGACACCCTGGGCATGTTGGACGACCGCATCCAGTTGACGCTCGGTGTGCGCCGCCAGGACATCGAGTCGCGTAACTACAACGCCGCCGGCTCAGTCAGTTCGCGGTATGACGACAGCGCCACAACGCCGTTGGTGGGCGTGGTGGTCAAACCGTGGGAAGACGTGTCGCTGTACTACAACTACGTCGAAGGCCTGAGCAAAGGCGACATCGCCCCCGGCACGGCGGCCAACGCCGGTGAAACCTTTGCCCCTTATGAGTCCAAGCAACACGAAGTGGGTGTGAAGTATGAGCACGGTACGTTCATGACCACCCTGGCCCTGTTCCAGATCGAAAAACCGAGCGGCGAAGTGGGTGCGAACAATGTGTTTTCGGTGCAGGCCGAACAGCGCAACCGTGGCGTCGAACTCAGCGTATTCGGCGAAGTGGCACCCGGCACCCGCCTGATGGGGGGCGTGACCTTCCTTGACGGCGAACTGACGGACTCGGCCACTGCGGCCAACCGCGGCAACAAACCGGTGGGCGTGCCCGACATCCAGGCCAACCTCTGGGCCGAATGGGACACCCCATGGCTGGAAGGCTTCACCCTGACCGGCGGCGCCATCTACACCGACAGCCAATACGTCAACCAGGCCAACACCCAGGAACTGGATGCCTGGACCCGCATCGACGCCGGCGCGCGCTACGCCACCAAGATCGAAGGCCGGCCAACGACGTTCCGCGCCACCGTGCAAAACGTCTTCGACCGCGAATACTGGTCGGGCGTGGCCTCGTATGGGGCGTTCTCCCAGGGGTATCCGCGTACGTTGCAGTTGTCGGCGACGGTGGATTTCTGAGCAAGGTCAGGCGGTGGCTTCAGGCTTGTTCGTTCAAATCTGCGCCAGCAACCACGAACGGAACGCCACCAGCGACGGCAGCATTTCGTTGCGTGGCGGGTAGGCCAGGTAATAGCTGCGCTGGCTGGCGAAGGGCTGGTCCAGGCTGATCAGCTCGCCGTTGGCCAGTTCGTCGCTGACCAGGATGCGCGGCACCAGGCCGATGCCGATGCCGGCCCTGACCGCCTGGATCAGGTGCGAGGTCAGTTCGAAGCTCGGTCCCAGGCGCATCAGGCGGTGGGGCAGGTGGTGATGGCTGAACCACTCGCCCCAGACGTTGGCGTTGGTGGCGACATTGAGCAGGGTCTGCTCGCCGATGCGCGCAGCCGACCAGTCCTGCTGGGCAGCGGCGGCCTGCGGGGAGATGACCACCAGCAGTTCTTCGGTGTGCAGTCGATGGCTGATCAGGCCGGGCAAGTCGCTGGAACCGACGACGATGGCCGCATCGATGCCGCTGGATTCGAAGTCGATGGTGTCGATCCGCGAATGGATGTGCACCAGCATGCCGGGATGGTTCTTGTAGAAATCATGCAGGCGCGGCAGCAGCCATTTCGAGCCGAAGGTCGGCAGGGTGGCCAGTCGCAGGGTGCCGCTGCCGGACTGATACGCCATGGCCTGCAACGTCGCGCTGCGAATGCGCCCGAGCGCTTCGCTCATTTCCCGTTGATACAGCCGGCCGACATCGGTCAATTGCACCTGGCGGCCTTCGCGGCGGAACAGGGTCAGGCCCAGTTGCTGCTCCAGCGCCTGTACCTGGCGGCTGACCGCGCTTTGGGTCAGCGACAGTTCCATGGCGGCGCGGGTGTAGCTTTCATGGCGCGCGGCGGCTTCAAAAGCCAGCAGCAGCGACATCGATGGCGTGAGGTGGCGGTAATTCATTCATAAAACTCATCGATAGCGGCAGAAATATCCGTTTGTTCCGTGACCGAGCCTGCGGGATCATTGGTGTCTATAACGACCTGAGGCTTATCTATTAATGCTCAGGCGACAAGTATCATGAAATTTCCGTGAAGAGACCACCGCCATGATCGCCCAGCTGACGACCGCGTCCCCCGCGCAGCACTACCCGGAATTCCTCCAGGCCCTGCAAGCCAGCGGCTTTCGCGGCCAGCTCAGCGCCGACTACGCCACCCGTACCGTGCTGGCCACCGACAACTCGATCTACCAGCGCCTGCCGCAAGCGGCGGTGTTTCCGCTGGACGCCGACGACATCGTGCGCATCGCCACGCTGATGGCCGAACCGCGTTTCCAGCAGATCAAGCTTACGCCACGGGGCGGCGGCACCGGGACCAACGGTCAGTCGCTCACCGATGGCATCGTCGTCGACCTGTCGCGTCACATGAACGCCGTGCTCGAAATCAACGTTGAAGAGCGTTGGGTGCGCGTGCAGGCGGGCGTGGTCAAAGACCAGCTCAATGCTGCACTCAAGCCACACGGCCTGTTTTTTGCCCCGGAGCTGTCGACCTCCAACCGCGCCACCGTGGGCGGCATGATCAACACCGACGCCAGCGGGCAGGGCAGCTGCACCTATGGCAAGACCCGCGATCACGTGCTGGAGCTCGACAGCGTGCTCCTCGGGGGCGAGCGTCTGCACAGCCAGCCGCTCAGCGAAGCGGAACTGGAGGCCGTGTGCGCCCAGCAAGGACGCATCGGTGAGGTGTATCGCACGGCGCGGCAGATCCAGGAAACCCAGGCGGACCTGATCGAGTCGGTGTTTCCCAAACTCAACCGTTGCCTGACCGGTTACGACCTGGCGCACCTGCGGGACGAGCAGGGCCGGTTCAACCTCAACAGCGTGCTGTGTGGCGCCGAAGGCTCGTTGGGCTACATCGTCGAAGCCAAGCTCAACGTGCTGCCGATTCCCAAGTATTCAGTGTTGGTGAACGTGCGCTACAGCAGCTTCATGGACGCGCTGCGCGACGCCAACGCGCTGCTGGCGCACAAGCCGCTGTCGATTGAAACCGTGGACTCCAAGGTGCTGCTGCTGGCGATGAAGGACATCGTCTGGCACAGCGTCGCCGAGTATTTTCCCAGCGACGCCGAGCGCGCCACCCTGGGCATCAACCTGGTGGAATTCAGCGGCGAAGACGTGGCGCAGGTCAACGCGGACGTGGCGGCATTCGTTGAGCACCTGCAAGCGGACAAGACCATCGAGCGTCTTGGCCACACCCTGGCCGAAGGCGCCGAAGCGGTCACCCGCGTTTACACCATGCGCAAGCGTTCGGTGGGGCTGTTGGGCAACGTCGAGGGCGAGGTACGCCCGCAGCCGTTCGTGGAAGACACCGCCGTGCCGCCGGAGAAACTGGCCGACTACATCGCCGAGTTCCGTGCCTTGCTCGACAGCCATGGCCTGGCCTACGGCATGTTCGGCCACGTCGACGCCGGGGTGTTGCACGTGCGCCCGGCGCTGGACATGAAAGACCCGGCCCAGGCCGCGCTGGTCAAGCCGATCTCCGATGCCGTGGCCGAGTTGACCCAGCGTTACGGCGGCTTGCTGTGGGGCGAGCACGGCAAGGGGTTACGCTCCGAATACGTCCCGGCATTTTTCGGCGAGCTGTACCCGGCGTTGCAAAGGCTCAAGGGCGCGTTCGACCCGCACAACCAGCTCAACCCCGGCAAGATCTGCACGCCGCCGGATGCCAAACACAGCTTGCTCAAGGTCAACGAAGTGACCTTGCGCGGTGATATGGACCGGCAGATCGACGAGCGGGTCTGGCAGAGTTTTGGCAGCGCCGTGCACTGCAACGGCAACGGCGCCTGCTACAACTACGACCCCAACGACGCGATGTGTCCATCGTGGAAAGCCACCCGTGAACGCCAGCATTCGCCGAAGGGCAGGGCGTCGTTGATCCGTGAGTGGCTGCGTCTGCAAGGCGCGGCCAATATCGACGTGCTGGCGGCTGCACGCAGCAAGGTGTCGTGGCTCAGTGGCTTGCCAACGCGGTTGCGCAACAACCTGGCGCGCTCCCGTGACGAGGCGGACTTCTCCCATGAAGTCTACGACGCGATGGCGGGCTGCCTGGCCTGTAAGTCCTGTGCCGGACAGTGTCCGATCAAGGTCAACGTGCCGGAATTTCGTTCGCGTTTCCTGGAGTTGTACCACGGCCGTTATCAACGCCCGCTGCGCGATTACCTGATTGGCTCGCTGGAATTCACCATCCCTTACATGGCCTATGCACCGGGCCTGTACAACGCGGTGATGGGGTCGAAATGGATCACGCGCTTGCTCGAGCGCCACGTCGGCATGCTCGACAGTCCGTTGTTGCATCGCTTCGACCTGCAAAAAACGCTGACCCGATGCAAGGTGGCGGTGGCCAGCGTGCCGGCCCTGCGCGAACTGACGGCCGAGCAACGCGAACGCAGCGTGGTGCTGGTGCAGGATGCCTTCACCCGTTACTTCGAAACGCCCCTGCTGGCGAACTTCATCCAGTTGGCCCATCAACTGGGCTATCGGGTGTTCCTGGCGCCCTACAGCGCCAATGGCAAGCCATTGCATGTTCAGGGCTTCCTCGGCGCCTTCGCCAAGGCGGCGATCCGCAATGCCAATCAACTCAAGGCGTTGGCTGACTGCGGCGTGCCGCTGGTGGGCCTGGACCCGGCGATGACCCTGGTCTATCGCCAGGAATATCAGAAAGTGCCGGGTCTGGAAGACTGCCCGACAGTGCTGCTGCCCCAGGAGTGGTTGCTGGATGCGCTGCCGGACAACCCGCGTCCTGACGGCCAGACGTTCCGCTTGCTGGCCCACTGCACCGAGAAAACCAACGCCCCGGCCAGTACCGGGCAGTGGCAGGCGGTGTTCGCCAAGCTCGGGTTGAAACTGGTCAGCGAGGCGACGGGCTGCTGCGGCATGTCCGGCACCTACGGCCATGAAGCCCGCAACCAGGAAACCTCGCGAACCATCTTCGAGCAGTCCTGGGCCGGCAAGCTGGACAAACCCGGCGAGGCCCTGGCAACCGGCTACTCCTGCCGCAGCCAGGTCAAGCGCCAGGCAGACAAGCAATTGCGCCATCCGCTGGAAGCGTTGCTGGAGTATTGCGGGCGGGGCTAACCGAACCTGAGCACACCACTCCTCTGTAGGAGCGAGCATGCTCGCGATGGAATCAAGAACACCGTGGGGTATCAGGCACCCAGCGTTATCGTTGACGACCATCGCGAGCATGCTCGCTCCTACAGGTGGGTGTGCCGGGTCCGGATCCACTGATCCGCATTTTTTTATCCAGCCTGCTACTGTCGCCACGGCCGGCTCGCTTCTAAAGTCGAGGGGTGTCTCTCCAGGGAAACCCGCGCATGTACAGCCCGTTCGCTGTTCCAGGCTCCGCTCGCCGATTTCATGATCGTCTCTATGCCGGTGAGATCCTGCGTATCAACGATGCGCCTGCCATGGCCACCTTGGTCGAGCACACCCGGGCAATGCTTGAAGAAGCGCTGCATCCCTGGCCGCCGACCCACATCCATCGCCATCTGAACCACGAACAACAGACCGTGCTGTTCGCCAAATGCCAGGCCACCTTTGCCGGTTCTCGCGAGATTCAGGGGCTGTGGCGAGCGGTCATCGAAAGCCTGGGCCTTGAGGCGCAGGCACTGGCCTGCGACCGATTGCACCTGCGCTTCCAGCCGCACCGCGAAACTGATGCGCGTGCCTCACGGGCACGAGTGACGGCAACCATCGCATTCCACCGAGACACCTGGGGCTCGAACCTGTACGCGCAAACTAACTGGTGGGCTCCGATCTATCCGATCACGGCCGGGCGCACATTTGCGATTTATCCCGACCTCTGGCAACGAGCGTTGCGCAATTCCAGCGCCGATTTCGATATGCGCGCCATTCTCCAGCGCTCCCACCAGGACGGGCGCAACACGGTGGATGCCGATGAGGCCATCCCGCATTTGCTGGAGCCGATCGATGGGCAAGAGGGCATTGCGGTGCAAATCGAGCCGGGCAGCCTGATCGCCTTTTCCGGCGCGCACGCCCACGCCGGTGTCGGCAACAGTACGGGGCTGACGCGTATCTCGTTCGAAACCCGTTCGGTGTTGATCGCCGACGTCCTCGCCGGGCTCGGCGCGCCGAACATCGACGGAGATGCGCCCTGGCAGACCCCCGGATTATTTCGCCGGATGAGCGATGCCAAACGCTTGAACGATGTCCTGGGCTGTCACTTCATCGAACCCTACCAACGCTCCCACAGGGATTTGGGCTAAACACACATTCTGTGAGCGGCCCGGCCCCCTGTAGGAGCGAGCTTGCTCGCGATAGCGGTGGGGCAGTCAGCGTTGATGTCGGCGGGATTGATGCCATCGCGAGCCAGCTCGCTCCTACAGAAGGCTTCGGAAATGCTTGAGATGTTATAGGGTAACAATATAAGGTGCTCGCCCCCGTTCCTGTAATGCGAATACCCCATGACTCCGGCACCACCGCGTTCAACCGTCGTCCGGCTCCTGAGCATCGATGCACTCAGAGGCCTGGTGATTCTGTTCATGCTGCTCGATCACGTGCGCGAAACCTTCTTCCTGCACCATCAGGTGGGTGATCCCATGAGCGTTGCCACGACTGAACCCGCGTTGTTCTTGAGTCGCACCCTGGCGCACCTGTGTGCCCCGGTGTTCGTGCTGCTCACTGGCCTGTCGGCATGGCTGTCCGGCGAGAAGTACGCGGGCAAGGGCGACGTCTGTCGTTTCCTGTTCAACCGCGGGCTGTTTCTGGTGGTGCTCGAATTCACCCTGGTCAATTTCGCCTGGACCTTCCAGCTGCCGCCAAGCGTCATTTACCTGCAAGTGATCTGGGCCATCGGCCTGAGCATGATCGCGTTGTCGGCACTGGTCTGGCTGCCGCGCCCGGTCTTGTTGCTCCTGAGCGTTGTGATCATCGCCGGGCACAACCTGTTGGACACGCTGCATTTCCCGGTTGAATCGGCCATGCACATACCCTGGGCAATCTTGCATGATCGCGGTTGGATCGAATTGACCGATGGCCTGCGCCTGCGCACCTCCTATCCGCTGTTGCCGTGGATCGGCGTGATCGGCCTCGGCTACGCCATGGGGCCGTGGTTCGGGAAAATGGCCGATGTCGGCGCACGGCAACGCGCATTGCTGATCAGTGGTGTCGTCGGTCTGGCCGGGTTCGTTGCCCTGCGTTTGCTCAACGGCTATGGCGAAAAATCCTGGAGCGTGGGCGAGTCGTCCGTGCAAACGCTGATGAGTTTTTTGAACATCACCAAATACCCGCCGTCATTGTTGTTCCTGACCTTGACCCTCAGCGTCGGTTGCTTGCTGCTCCTGTGGTTTGAACGACAACGCCCCTGGTTGCGCCCGCTGGCGGTGTTCGGTTCGGCGCCGATGTTCTTCTACCTGTTGCACCTGTATGCGCTGAAAGTGCTGTACCTCATTGCGGTCGCGCTGTTCGGCCTGAACCAGGGCAACTGGTTTGGCTTCAGCTCGATAGGTGCGGTGTGGTTGACCGCGTTGTTGCTGGCCGTCGCCCTGTATCCACCGGTCAAGGCCTTTGCCGCATTGAAGGCGCGCCGTCGTGACCTTGCCTGGCTCAAATACCTTTGACCGTGCACTTTTATAAAGCCCCATTGCTGTGCGTTGCACTATGCGAAGGCAAAACTCTAGGGCGAGAGGGATTGGAGAGCTGACGCCCAAGTGCCCGTAAATCGGGGCGTTTGGCCACGCTCGAAGGAATCTGGCACAAACACTGCAATACACCTGGCAGGCCCACCACAAACGCAGTCGAGTGGGCAGCCCGCTTGGTCAACGACGATCGAAACAAGGGCAACATCGGTGGATCAGGCATAGCTGTCTGGGCTCAACACCGCAAAAGAACAGGCAAAGACGCCTGGAACCGCAAGGTTTCAGGCGTTTTTTTTTGCTTTTTGAACCGTTTTAGCCAGGTGCTCCTTATGAACTCCAATGTTGCCGCGTTGAACAAATTGCAAACGCTGATCGTGATCGGCAATGGCATGGTTGGCCATCACTGCGTCGAACAGTTGATCGAGAAGGGCGCGCTTGAGCACTACCACATTCATGTGTTCAGCGAAGAGCCGATGCGTGCCTACGATCGTGTGCATCTGTCGGAGTATTTCACCGGTCGCGACGCCGAATCCCTGGCCCTGGGTGATGCCGCGTTGTACCAGACACCCGGCGTGACCCTGCACCTGGGCGTGCCAGTGCTGGAAATCGAGCGTGCCACCCGCCATGTGGTCACCGCACAAGGCGGCATCGCCTACGACAAATTGATCCTGGCCACCGGCTCCTATCCGTTCGTGCCACCGGTGGAAGGTGCCGAGGGCAATTCGCGCCTGGTGTATCGCACCCTCGAAGACCTCGATGCCATCCGCGCCGCAGCCGCCAATGCCCGTCGTGGTGTGGTGGTCGGCGGTGGCCTGTTGGGCCTGGAAGCGGCCAATGCCCTGAAAAGCCTGGGCCTGGAAGCCCATGTGGTGGAATTCGCCCCGCGCCTGATGCCGGTGCAACTGGACGACATGGGTGGTCTTGCACTCAAGGCACAGATCGAACGCCTGGGCGTCGGTGTGCACCTGTCCCGTGCCACGCAGTCGATCAGCGCCGGTGACGAGTATCGCTATCGGATGAATTTCGCCAATGACGAGTTCCTCGAAACCGACCTGATCGTGTTCTCCGCCGGCATCCGTGCGCAAGACGCGCTGGCTCGCCAATGCGCGCTGGAGATCGGCCCGCGCGGCGGCGCCGTGATCGACAACCATTGCCTGAGCAGTGATCCGCACATCTACGCCATCGGTGAATGCGCCTCGTGGAACGGCAGCCTGTTCGGCCTGGTCGCGCCGGGCTACCAGATGGCGCGCAGCGTCGCTGCACAGTTGTGCAACGAAGTGGCAGAACCGTTCATGGGCGCCGACATGTCGACCAGACTCAAGCTGCTGGGTGTCGACGTTGGTTCGATCGGCGACGCCCAGGGCAGCACCCCGGGCTCGCGCAGCTTCCAGTTCGTCGATGAAGCCAGCGCCAGCTATCGCCGGTTGGTGGTGAGTGCCTGCGGCAAGTATGTGATCGGCGCGGTGCTGGTCGGCGACAACAGCTATTACGACACGCTGCTGCAATACGCGCAGAACGCCATCGCCTTGCCCGCGGAACCGGCCGGCCTGATCCTGCCGACCTCTGAAGGCGCGCCGACCCTGGGCCCAGGCGCTTTGCCGGAGTCAGCCACCATCTGTTCGTGCCACAACGTCACCAAGGGCTCGATCTGCTCAGCCATTGACGGCGGCTGCACCGACCTCGGTCTGCTCAAATCGCAAACCAAGGCCTGCACCGGTTGCGGCGGCTGCGCCGGGCTGCTCAAGCAGGTCTTCGAACATGAGCTGATCGCGCGCGGCGTCAGCGTCGACAAGAGCCTGTGCGAACATTTTGCCTACACCCGTCAGGAGTTGTACGCACTGGTGCGGGTGGAAGGGGTGATCAGCTTCGACGAACTGCTGGCCAAGCATGGCCGTGGCCACATTGGCTGCGACATCTGCAAGCCTGCCGTCGGTTCGATCCTCGCGTCCTGCTGGAATCAGCCGATCATGGACGCTTCGCTCGTGCCGTTGCAGGACACCAACGACACCTTCATGGCCAACATGCAGAAGAACGGCACGTATTCGGTGGTACCGCGCATTCCCGGTGGCGAAATCACCGCCGACAAGCTGATTGCGATTGGCGTGGTGGCGAAGAAATACGACCTCTACACCAAGATCACCGGCGGCCAGCGCATCGACCTGTTCGGCGCGCAGTTGCATGAGTTGCCGGACATCTGGGCCGAGTTGATTGAAGCCGGTTTCGAAACCGGGCATGCCTACGGCAAGTCGACCCGCACGGTCAAATCCTGCGTCGGCAGCACCTGGTGCCGCTACGGCGTGCAGGACAGCGTGCAAATGGCCCTGACCCTCGAAGACCGTTACAAAGGCCTGCGCTCACCGCACAAGCTCAAGTTCGCGGTGTCCGGTTGCACTCGCGAATGCGCTGAAGCGCAGAGCAAGGACGTTGGCGTGATCGCCACTGAGAAGGGCTGGAACCTCTACATCGCTGGCAACGGCGGCATGCGCCCCCGTCACGCCGAGCTGTTCGCCACAGACCTGGACGACGACACCCTGATCCGCTACATCGACCGCTTCCTGATGTTCTACATCCGCACCGCCGACAAGCTGCAACGCACTTCGGTATGGCGCGAAAGCCTGGAAGGCGGCCTGGACTACCTCAAGGACGTGATCATCCACGACAGCCTGGGACTGGGCGCCGAGCTCGAATCGCAGATGCAACTGGTGGTGGACCGCTACGAATGCGAGTGGGCCAACGCCCTGCAAGACCCGGAAAAACTCAAGCGTTTCCGCACCTTCGTCAACGACAAACGCCCGGACCCGGACATTCACTTTGTCCAGGAACGGGGTCAGCGGCGCCCGATCATGGCCGCCGAACTCAACCTTATCCCGGTCACCGAGGAGACAGTCTGATGAGCCAATTCAATACCCAACGCGTGCAAGCGCTCGACACCTGGCAAACCGTGTGCGGTCAACAGGATCTGGTCAGCAACTCCGGCGTGGTGGTCTGGCTGGACGGTGCCCAGGTGGCGCTGTTCTACCTGCCCGGCGCCGAGGGCAAGACCTTGTACGCCATCGACAACCATGACCCGCAATCCGGGGCCAACGTGATCGGTCGTGGCCTGGTGGGCAGCATCAAGGGTGACCTGGTAGTGGCGTCACCGATCTACAAGCAGCATTTTCGCCTGGAAGACGGCAGTTGCCTGGAGTACCCGCAACAACGCCTGCGCGTCTGGCCGGTGCGGTTGAACGGTGACGCGGTCGAGGTCGGTGTGTACTGATGTTGAAACCCAGGGCAGGGCTTACCGGGAAATGATCCCGTGATCGATGGCGTACTTGACCAGCGCCGCCGGCTTGTCGATGTTGAGCTTGCGGCGGATGCTCAGGCGGTGGGTTTCCACGGTGCGTACGCTGATGTCGAGGTCGCGGGCCATTTCCTTGTTGTTCATGCCCTGGACCATTTTGTACAGCACCTGACTTTCACGCGGCGTCAGTTCATTGTCGGTGTTCTTGTCGGCGATCAAGCGTTGGGCGATCTCGGCGCTGTAGAAAGTGCCGCCGCTGGCAATCGCCTCGATCGCGGCGATGATTTCCCGTGACGGGGCGTTTTTCAGCACGTAGCCGCTGGCGCCGGAGCGCACGGATTCGCTCACATATTCGTAATTGTCGTACATGCTCAGCACCAGCACTTTCAGCGCCGGATATTGGCTGCGCAGCAGGCGGGTCAGTTCCAGGCCGTTGATGTCCTGGAGGCCGATGTCCACCAGCAGCAGGTCCGGCTGGCAGCGCCCGACCATCTCGATGGCGTCGGCGCCGTTCTCGGCTTCACCGACCACTTCCAGCGGGGCCATGACCGACAACAGCGCCTTGATGCCGTCGCGGACCAGCGAGTGATCGTCGACCAGTGCGACGCGGATCGGGGAGGGCAGGTTCATCACGGGCATCTCTCTCTTGTTGTCGGGTCAGCGCTTGGCGCCGGGGACTTGCATGGGCAGCAGCACGTCCAGTTCACTTCTTCCGGGCACCGAGATCAGGTCGAATCGTCCGCCGAAATGCTCGACACGCTCACGCATGTTGCGCAGGCCAATCCCGGCCTGGCGCCGCTCGACCTGGGCGACATTGAAGCCGACGCCGTCATCGATGACCGTCAAGCGTATGGATTGTGCCGTGCCGTGCAGGTCGATGGAGACGTTTTTCGCCTGGGCGTGTCGTTCAATGTTGGTCAGGGCCTCCTGGACGATGCGAAACAGCGCCACCGCCGCGCCCTCAACCAGGTCGCAATCGAATTCATTGTCGTTGTAGGTGACGCTCAGGCCACTGCGCTGCTCGAATTCTTCGGCAAGCTGACCGATGGCGGCGGCCAGCCCCAGGGTGTCGAGCAGGGAAGAACGCAGGTCATGGGACAGGCTGCGCACTTCGCCTATCGCTTCGCCGAGACGTTCGGTGGCGTCCTTCAGGATGCCCAGGCCACGGTCCTCGCCCTTTTCCAGGACCAGGCCGGCCAGCTCGAACTGGAACTTGATGGAGACCAGCACCTGGCTGATGCCGTCGTGCAACTCGCGGGACACCCGCGAGCGCTCCTCTTCCTGCAAGCTGACGATACGCTGGGTGAGGCGTTGCAGTTTTTTATCCGCCAGCCGGTGCTCGCTGACGTTGAGTGTCATGCCGCTGGCGAACACGAACAACACCGCCACCAGGGCGACGGCGGCAATGGCCAGCATGGTCGTGCGGATACCTTGTGCCACCTCGTCGCGGGCCTGCTGGGTGGCGCGTTCGACGTCTTCCAGGTAAATACCGGTGCCGAGCATCCAGCCCCAGCGATCGAGCATCACCACGTAGGCCAGTTTGTCGGTGACCTGGCCGGAGGAGGGCTTGTTCCAGGCGTAGCGCTGGAAACCTTCGCCCGATTGCGCGCTTTGCAACAGGGCCTGGATCACCGGCAAGCCGTGGGGGTCTTTCATGTCCCACAGATACTGGCCGACCAGTTCCGATTGGCGCGCATGCATCAGGCTGCGGCCCTCGTGGTCGTAGACGAAGAAGTAGCCGTTGATGCCGAAACTGAGCTTGCGCAGATCCTCCAGCACCTGTTGCTGGGCGCGGGCGTCGCCACGGCCTTCGTCGTACAGCGGCGCGATCAGGCTCTTGGCCATTTCCACGTAGTTCTTAAGTTCTGCACGTTTGCTGGCCAGGATGCTGTCTTCGATCAACTGCGCCTGCTGGTCGCCCAACTGACGGTTGAGCGAAATCACCAACGCGCAGATGACCGCAATCGCCAACACCAACGGCAGGATCCCGAGCGCGACGATTTTGTGTTTGAGTTGCATGGAGACTCCTGCGCGATTTTTTTCTTCTTCTGTAGGAGCGAGCATGCTCGCGATGAACGCAACGACACCGCGGGGTGTCGGGCTCCCAGCGTTATCGTTGACGACCATCGCGAGCATGCTCGCTCCTACAGGGGACCTGCTTCGGGCCGGCATCATAGGCCAAAGAGATGCCCGTGGAGTAGCGCTACCGGGCAGCCGGTCGATACGCGAATCCTGTGGGAGCGGGCTTGCCCGCGATGGCGGTGTGTCATTCAACATGGATGCCGGCTGACCCACCGCTATCGTCGGAACGCCGCCCGGAGCAAGCCCGCTCCCACAAGGATTCCGCGCCTCTACGTAGTACTACGTAGAGACCGCGTACGTAGTTACGCGGATTTATTTGTAGACGCCATGCGCAGATATTGGGCCAGCTCCGTATTGCGGACACAATTATAAAAATTACCGCCGCAGTCACAAGCTGTCGGCAGGAGACACGCTATGCCCCGTCTGGCTAAACACCTCGCCTGGTTTGCCGTGGCTGTTCTGGGAGCGTTCGCGCTGAGTGTCGTGGCCCTGCGCCGCGGCGAAGCGATCAACGCCCTCTGGATCGTAGTCGCGGCCGTCGCCATTTACCTCGTTGCCTACCGCTACTACAGCCTGTTCATCGCCAACAAGGTGATGCAACTGGACCCCAATCGAGCCACGCCCGCCGTGCTCAACAACGACGGTCTGGACTTTGTTCCAACCAACAAACACGTACTCTTCGGTCACCACTTCGCCGCCATCGCGGGCGCGGGGCCACTCGTCGGTCCGGTCCTGGCCGCGCAGATGGGCTACCTGCCCGGCGTCTTGTGGCTGATCGCCGGCGTGGTGCTGGCCGGTGCGGTGCAGGACTTCATGGTCCTGTTCCTCTCCACTCGCCGCAACGGTCGCTCCCTGGGCGACATGGTCCGTGAGGAAATGGGCCGCATCCCCGGCACCATCGCCCTGTTTGGCTGCTTCCTGATCATGATCATCATCCTCGCGGTGCTGGCGCTGATCGTGGTCAAGGCCCTGGCCGAGAGCCCGTGGGGCATCTTCACCGTCATGGCGACCATCCCGATCGCGATGTTCATGGGGGTTTACATGCGCTACATCCGCCCGGGTCGCATTGGCGAAATCTCGGTGATCGGCGTGCTGTTGCTGCTCGGTTCCATTTGGCTGGGCGGGCAGATTGCTGCCGATCCGGTCTGGGCCAAGGCCTTCACCTTCACCGGGATTCAGATCACCTGGATGCTGATTGGCTATGGTTTTGTCGCTGCCGTTCTGCCGGTGTGGCTGATCCTGGCGCCGCGTGACTACCTCTCCACCTTCCTGAAAATCGGTACCATCGTTGCCCTGGCAATCGGCATCCTGATCACCATGCCCGAGTTGAAAATGCCGGCGTTGACTCAGTTCGTCGACGGCACTGGCCCGGTCTGGAAGGGCGGTCTGTTCCCATTCCTGTTCATCACCATCGCCTGTGGCGCGGTATCGGGTTTCCATGCGCTGATCGCTTCGGGCACCACGCCCAAGTTGCTGGCCAATGAAAGCCATGCCCGTTACATCGGTTACGGCGGCATGCTGATGGAGTCCTTCGTCGCCATCATGGCCATGGTTGCCGCCTCGGTGATCGAACCGGGCGTGTACTTCGCCATGAACAGCCCGGCAGCCGTCGTCGGTGCCGACGCCGTTTCCGTGGCGCAGACCGTCAGCAGCTGGGGTTTCGTGATTACCCCCGAAGCGCTGCAAGCGGTGGCCAAGGACATCGGTGAAACCACCATCCTGGCCCGTGCCGGCGGTGCGCCGACCCTGGCGGTCGGTATCGCGCAGATCCTGCACCACGTCCTGCCGGGTGAAAACACCATGGCGTTCTGGTACCACTTCGCGATCCTGTTCGAAGCGCTGTTCATCCTGACTGCGGTCGATGCCGGCACCCGTGCCGGGCGCTTCATGCTGCAGGACCTGCTGGGCTCCTTCGTGCCGGCACTGAAACGCACCGAATCCTGGACCGCCAACCTGATCGCCACCGCCGGTTGTGTCGCCATGTGGGGTTACCTGCTTTACCAGGGCGTGATCGACCCGCTGGGTGGCATCAACACCCTGTGGCCGCTGTTTGGTATCTCCAACCAGATGCTGGCCGGTATCGCGCTGATGCTGGCGACCGTCGTGCTGATCAAGATGAAGCGCCAGCGCTACGTCTGGGTCACCATGTTGCCTGCGGTGTGGCTGCTGATCTGCACCACCTCCGCCGGTTTCATCAAGCTGTTCGACGCCAACCCGGCAATCGGCTTCCTGGCGCTGGCCCGGAAATACAGCGACGCCTTGGCCAACGGTCAGGTCCTGGCCCCGGCCAAGAGCATCGACCAGATGCAGCACGTGATCTACAACGCCTACACCAATGCGACGTTGACCGCGCTGTTCCTGCTGGTGGTGTTCAGCATCCTGTTCTTCGCCCTCAAGGTTGGCGTCGCCGCCTGGGGCACCAAGGAACGTACGGATAAAGAAGCACCGTTCCAGGCCGTACCGGATGCGTGAGCGAGGAGTGCAGCATGTTCAATGACCTGAGTCGCCTGGGTAAGTACCTTGGGCAAGCTGCACGCCTGATGGTCGGCATGCCCGACTACGACACCTACGTCGAGCACATGCAGTACAAGCACCCGGACCAGCCGGTGATGGGCTACGAGGTGTTCTTCCGGGAGCGCCAGGAAGCCCGTTACGGCAGCAAGGCGGGACCGAAGTGTTGTTGAACAAGCAGCCTGGTTGATGCAATACCTGGGTTGATGCAGTACCCCTGTGGGAGCGGGCTTGCCCGCGATGGCAATCTGTCAGTGGCTACTATGTTGGCTGACACACCACCATCGCGGGCAAGCCGAATCGTCGCACCGCCGCTCCCACATTGGTTTCCACAATGGTTCGAAATTCCGGCAATGGCTACGGCAACTCTTCCCACCTGACCTCGGTCAACCCGGCTTCCTCGGCATACACCCGTGGCTGCTCGCTTCCGTCGCCATAGAACACACCGATGTCCGCATGCAAACACGCGTAATACCACGCGTCGTCGTCAGTCATGTGCGTGTCCGGCTGGACGAACACTCGCCGAGAATCGTTCAAGCGGTAGGTGATTTCAAAATGCCGTGGGCGCATCAACCGTTCTCTTCGGGGGATGTGTGTCCGACAGTGGTGGCCTCGTGCCAGTTCCGTATTATTTGCTTGTGCCCCTCCCTTGGCGCTTTCTTGATTGGCATCAACCGGACCAATCGACGGCTTGGTTAAGCTGCAGCAAGGCCCGACTTGAGCGCCAGACCACCATGCTCTATCCGCTGTTTCTCACCCTGCACCTATTCGCCGCGCTGATCTTCATCGGCACGGTATTCTTCGAGGTGCTGTTTCTGGAAAACATCCGCAAGCGATTGCCGGCCAAGGTGATGCTGCTGGTCGAGGAGGGCGTGGCGCGCCGGGCTCGGCAGTTGATGCCTTGGGTGTTGCTGGTGTTGTTCGGTGCGGGCGTCGGCATGGTGGGGTTGCGTTACCTGCCGGTGCTGGCGGCGCCGCTGGCTTCGTCGTTTGGCACCTTGCTGATGCTGAAAATACTCGCCGCGATCAGTGTGCTCGGGCACTTCGCAACGGCCATGCTGCTGTTCAAGACCGGGCGCATGAAGGCCCGTTACGTGCATTTCATCCACACCAGCGTGTTCTGCCACATGGTGCTCATCGTTTTGCTGGCCAAAGGCATGTTCTACCTGACGTGGTGACCGGTCGTCCGCTCCTTTAAAGACGTGGCCTGCAGCTTGATACAAGTCAAGGAGCGTTGTTCGACAATCCCGGACACTGAAGGCCTGCGACCCGTCTCGGAGACCTGTCATGCTCGATTTCTTTCCAACACCCGGCGAGCCGGTCGCTCGCTGCGATCAGGGCGTACTCGACCCCAACTGTCATTCCGATACCCAGAAATTTCACACTGGGATCGGCTCCCTGGACCTGCTGCGCGCCGTGCGTGTCAGCCGCCAGAAGCGCCGGCCGCTGTCGCTCAACGTGCAATTGCCGTCCAACCTCAAACCGTCCTTTTGCACGCAGTCCGATGCTGTCGGCGAGCAAGGGGCCATCGAGCAGTACTTTGATCATCTGAAACGCGAAATTGACCTGGTCGGTTGCCACCTCAGCCCCGATCAACGGGTCGAGCAGTTCCACCTGGGCGGCGGTACGCCCGGCATCGCCCATCTGCAGCAGTTGATGAATCATTTGCGTCGGCGTTTCCATTTCCTCGAGCATGAGTCCGGCGACTACAGTGCCGAAGTGGACTTGCAGCACACCGACTGGGCGATCATGGGCGCTTTGCGCGAACAGGGCTTCAACCACGTCAGCATCGGCGTGCCGGACATCGACGGCGAGTGCGAGCGCTCGGTGGCCTGCTACCAGAATCCGGCCCCGATCAACTCCCTGATCGACGCCGCGCGCACTTTCGGGTTTCGCTCGGTCAATGTCGACCTGGGCTTTGGCCATGCCTGGCAAACACCGGACAGTTTTGCCCTGAAGCTCAAGACCATCGTCGAACTGGAGCCAGACCGGTTGATGGTGTTCGACTATGCCCGACCTCCGCGCCGCTACCGGCCAATGATCGGCGACAAGGTCCGGGCGTTGTGCAGCCAGGACGACAAGGGCGCGATGCGCCAGATCTGCTTCGAGCAATTGATCGCCGCCGGATACCACTACATCGGCATGGGCCAGTTCGTGCGGCCAGACGATGATTTGGCCATTGCACAGGAACGCGGTCGCCTGCGCCGTACCTGTGACGGTTTCACCCGTCACGGTTTCTGCGATCACATCGGTTTTGGTCTGGGCGCGATCAGCCAGATCGACGACCTGTACACGCAGAACGCCGACGAGATCGCACATTACCAGCGCCACCTGGGCAATAACCAACTGCCGACGTCCCGGGGGTGGCGCTTCGAGACGGGGGAGCAGATCCGTCACACGGTCACGGAACGGCTGGCGTGTGATCTGGAATTGGATATCCGTGCTATCGAACGCCGCTATGGGCTGGTGTTTCCCCGCTATTTCGCCTCGGTCTGGCCACTGCTCGAGCAATTGAATCGCGACGGCCTGATTGAATTGTCGGATCGTTTTCTCAGTATTCTTCCCGCCGGTCGGCAGGAAGTGGATGTCATCTGCAATCTGTTCGAAAAAGAACTGGGCAGTGCACGGCATTAATCTTTTTGTGAGTGGATGTCATGAAATCTGTGTTCAATCGCGCCCTGGTAGAAAAATACGATCGCCCAGGGCCGCGCTACACCTCCTACCCGACGGCGCCACAGTTTCACCAGGCGTTTGCCGTCGACGACTACCAGCAAGCGGCGCGTGCCAGCAACCAGGCACCAACGCCCAAACCGTTGTCGGTGTATATCCACATTCCGTTCTGCAAGAGCCTTTGTTATTACTGCGCGTGCAACAAGATCATTACCCAGAAAACCCATCGCGCCGTCGAATACCTGACCTACCTCAAGCGTGAAATCGCCATGCAGGCGGCCTTGTTCGACAGCACCCGCAAGCTCACGCAGTTGCACCTGGGCGGCGGAACCCCAACCTATTTGACCAGCGAGCAACTGGCCGACCTGATGGCGTGCCTGCACCAGTCCTTCGACATGGACGACAGCGACAACCACGAGTTTTCCATCGAGGTCGATCCGCGCACCATCAGCACCGAACGCATTCAGACCCTGCGCCAGCTCGGTTTCAATCGCCTGAGCTTTGGCGTGCAGGACTTCGATCCGCACGTGCAAGCCGCCGTCAATCGCCAGCAAAGCGAAGAGCAGATTTATGCCTTGGTCGCGGCGGCACGAGAGGCGCACTTCAAATCGATCAGCGTCGACCTGATCTACGGCCTGCCGTTGCAAACAGTGAGCAGTTTTGATGTCACCCTGGGCAAGATCATCGCCTTGCGCCCGGATCGCATTGCCGCCTACAGCTACGCGCACCTGCCGGAGATGGTACGCGCGCAACGGCTGATCCGACCCGAGGACATGCCACCACCGGAACGCAAGCTCGAGCTGCTGGAGCTGACCATTCGCCGCCTGACTGACGCCGGTTACGTCTACATCGGCATGGACCACTTCGCCTTGCCGGATGATGAACTGACCCTGGCCCGTAGCCGCGGCACCTTGCAACGCAACTTCCAGGGTTACTCGACCCATGCCGATTGCGATCTGATCGGCCTGGGCGTGTCGTCGATCGGCAAGGTTGGTGACAGCTACAGCCAGAGCGTCAAGGAGCTTTCGCAGTACTACGCTCGCATCGATCAGGGGTTGCTGCCGGTGCATCGTGGCTATCGCCTGACCGACGATGACGTGTTGCGTCGCGAAGTGATCAGCGATTTGATGTGCCACGGGCGCATCGATTTCGCCAAGTTCGAGGCTCGCCATGGCATCTGCTTCAACGAGTATTTCGCCGATGCGCTGGCGCAACTCGAAGAGCATGTGCGCGACGGTCTGCTGCAAATTCACTCCGACGAACTGGTGCTGTTGTCCCAGGGTCATTTGATGATGCGCAGCGCCGCCATGGCCTTTGATGCCTACTTGGGCGGCGAACAGAAGGGGCGTTTTTCCCGTACCGTTTGAACCCCTGGAGCTTTCTGCGCCGGGGTTTTGGGTTGAGTTGATTTCGGTCAAGGGCATGTGGCTCATTGCTACCTAAGATGGCCGCAAGCCCATTGAAATCAGCCAGCCCATGACAGCCCAGCCGCTTTTAAGACAGGTCTTCCCACGCTACTGGAGCGTTGGGTTGGTGGTGATGGTGCTGTTGATGGTCGCCGCATTTGCGACGGTGCAAGCCAAGTCCTATGGCGACATCGAGCGCCAGCGCATCGACAAGGTGTTCCCGCAGACGGACAAGGTCTCGGAGCCGGAAGGCAAGTTCAAGGTGCGCACCATCTCCGCAGCAGGGAAGGTGGTCGGTTACGTCTTCCAGAGCCTCGACGTGGTGGACATTCCGGCCTACTCCGGCAAGCCGATCAATACCCAGGTAATCCTCGATACGGCCGGCGTGATCCAGGACGCCTATGTGCTGGAACACCACGAGCCCATCCTGCTGATTGGCATTCCCGAAGAAAAACTCCACGGTTTCAGCGCGCGCTACAAAGGCATCAAGGTCACGCAGCGGGTGGTGGTCGGCCGCTCCAGCGACACGAGCGCCGTGACAGTGGATGCCATCGCCGGCGCCACGGTGACCGCCATGGTGGTCAACGAAGTGATCATGCGCGCTGCCCATGATGTGGCCGTGTCGCTCAAGCTGGTGGCCGATACCGGTGGAATGCGGAAAAAACCGGCCATCGTGCGCCAGGACGTTTACCAGCCCGCCACCTGGGAGCAGCTCACCGGTGACGGCTCGATCCGCCGCCTCAACCTGACCCGTGGCCAGGTCGACGCCGCCTTCAAGGGCACCGAAGCCGAAGGCGTGGAAAATGCCAGCCCCGATCAGGTCAACGACACCTTCATCGATCTGTACACCGCCGACCTCAACCCGCCGACCATTGGCCGTGCATTGCTGGGCGACAACCAATATCGCTTCCTGATGCAAGAGCTCAAGCCGGGCGAGCAGGCCATCGCCGTACTCGGCCGTGGGCAGTATTCGTTCAAGGGCTCGGGCTACGTGCGCGGCGGGATCTTCGATCGGGTGCAATTGCGCCAGTTCGGCAACGTCATCAGCTTCCGCGACATGGACCATCAACGGCTGTCCGACGTGTTCGCCCAAGGCATGCCGGAATTCGATGAGCTGTCGGTGTTCATCGTTCGCAAGGCTGCCGCGTTCGATCCAGGTTCGCCGTGGTCGCTGGAACTGCTGGTGCGCCGGCAGACCGGGCCGGTCAACGGTATCTTCAGCAGCTTCGAAGTGGGTTACCAACTGCCCGAACAGTACATCGAGCGCCCGGCGCCGACCGCAGAAGAACTGGCGGCCGTCGAGGAAGCCAACCGGCCGATGTGGTTGAACATCTGGTATCAGAAGCAATTCCAGATCGCCGTGCTGGCCAGCGCGCTGTTGTTGCTGACCGCCATCCTGTTCCTGCAGGACAAGTTCACCCGCCAGCCGCGCTTCCTGCATTGGCTGCGCCGTGGCTACCTGATGTTCACCGTGGTGTTCATGGGGTGGTATGCCCTGGGGCAACTGTCGGTGGTCAACGTGCTGACGTTCGTCCACGCGCTGTTCCAGAACTTCCGTTGGGAGCTGTTCCTCACCGATCCCTTGATTTTCATGCTCTGGGTGTTCACGGCCGCGAGCATCCTGCTGTGGGGCCGTGGTGTGTTCTGCGGC
The DNA here is from genome assembly GCF_054668405.1 of Pseudomonas sp. S2_C03. Lineage (NCBI taxonomy): Bacteria > Pseudomonadati > Pseudomonadota > Gammaproteobacteria > Pseudomonadales > Pseudomonadaceae > Pseudomonas > Pseudomonas sp. S2_C03. The sequence goes on from NZ_CP162766.1 coordinate 1,805,679, forward strand.
TGGCTGTGTCCGTTCGGCGCGTTGCAGGAGCTCATCAACGAGGCCGCGCGCAAGCTGAAAATCCCGCAATACGAATTGCCGTTCGCCGTGCATGAGCGGCTGTGGGCGATCAAGTACATCATTTTGCTGCTGCTGTTCGGTCTCTCGCTGGAATCGATGTCCACCGCCGAACAATTCGCTGAAGTCGAACCCTTCAAGACCGCCATCACCCTGCGCTTCGACCGCCAGTGGTGGTTCGTGCTCTACGCGGTGGCGTTGCTGGTCATCAACATTTTTACGCGCAAGGTTTACTGCCGCTACATCTGCCCGCTGGGCGCGGCACTGGCGATCCCGACCAAGCTGCGCCTGTTCGACTGGCTCAAGCGGCGCAAGGAGTGCGGCAACCCTTGTCAGTTGTGCGCCAAGGAATGCGAGATCCAGGCCATCCATCCCGATGGCCGGATCAATGCCAACGAGTGCCACTACTGCCTCGATTGCCAGATGACTTATCACAACGACAACAAATGCCCGCCGCTGATCAACAAGCGCAAGAAGCGCAACAAGTCAGCACCGGTCACAGCACAACTGATCCCCGTCGTGGAAGTCGTCGCTTCTGAATGATTTCCATGAGCGCACCTGCGCAGTGTCCGTTTCCCTTCAAGGAGTAACGCAAGATGAGCGATAAAGAATCCAAAAAAGCCGGACAGGAAGAAGAGCAGGCGGGCCTGAGCCGGCGCGGCTTCCTGGGTGGTAGCGCCATGACCGGTGCGGTGCTGGCGGGCGCCACGGCCCTGGGTGGAACCGTGTTCACCCGTGAATCCTGGGCGGCGGCGGTCAAGGACGCGCAGTCGAAAATCCATGTGGGTCCCGGCGAGCTCGACGAGTACTACGGCTTCTGGAGCGGCGGTCACCAGGGTGAAGTGCGCGTCCTGGGCGTGCCGTCCATGCGTGAGTTGATGCGTATTCCGGTGTTCAACGTCGACTCCGCCACCGGTTGGGGCCTGACCAACGAAAGCAAGGCGATCCTGGGCGACAGTGCCAAGTACCAGAATGGCGACTGCCACCACCCGCACATCTCCATGACCGACGGCAAGTACGACGGCAAATACCTGTTCATCAATGACAAGGCCAACTCGCGCGTCGCGCGTATCCGCCTGGACATCATGAAGTGCGACAAGATTCTCACCGTGCCGAACGTGCAAGCAATCCACGGTCTGCGCCTGCAAAAAGTGCCGTACACCAAATACGTGTTCGCCAACGCCGAGTTCATCATTCCGCATCCCAATGATGGTCACACGTTCGACCTGCAGGACAAAAACAGCTACACCATGTTCAACGCCATCGACGCCGAGAAAATGGAGATGGCGTTCCAGGTGATCGTCGACGGCAACCTCGATAACTCCGATGCCGATTACTCGGGCAAGTACGCGGCGTCGACCTGCTACAACTCGGAAAAGGCTTTCGACCTTGGCGGCATGATGCGCAACGAGCGCGACTGGGTGGTGGTGTTCAACATCCCGCGCATCGAGGCAGCGATCAAGGCCGGTAAATTCACGACGCTACCCGGCTCCAAAGTGCCGGTGGTCGACGGTCGCAAGACCGATGGCAAGGATTCCGAATTTACCCGCTACATCCCCGTGCCAAAGAACCCGCATGGTTGCAACACGTCCTCCGATGGCAAGTATTTCATTGCTGCCGGCAAACTCTCGCCCACCGTATCGATGATCGAGATTGCCCGTCTGGATGATCTGTTCAACGACAAGATCAAGGACCCCCGCGAGGTCATCGCCGCCGAGCCGGAGTTGGGCCTTGGCCCGCTGCACACCACCTTCGACGGTCGCGGCAATGCCTACACCACGCTGTTCATCGACAGCCAGGTGGTGAAGTGGAACATGGCCGATGCCGTGCGTGCCTACAAGGGCGAGAAGGTCAACTACATCAAGCAAAAGCTCGATGTGCACTACCAGCCAGGCCACAACCATGCGTCCCTGACCGAAACCAGTGAAGCTGACGGCAAGTGGCTGGTGGTGTTGTGCAAATTCTCCAAGGACCGCTTCCTGCCAACCGGCCCGCTGCACCCGGAAAACGACCAGTTGATCGACATTTCCGGCGAAGAAATGAAACTGGTGCACGACGGTCCGGCATTCGCCGAGCCCCACGACTGCATCCTGGCGCGCCGCGACCAGATCAAGACCAAGAAGATCTGGGACCGCAACGACCCGTTCTTCGCTCCGACCGTGGCGCGGGCCAAGAAAGACGGGATCAACCTGGAGACCGACAACAAGGTCATTCGCGACGGCAAGAAAGTGCGGGTCTACATGACCTCCATGGCACCGGCGTACGGGCTGACCGAGTTCACCGTCAAGCAGGGCGACGAAGTCACCGTGACCATCACCAACATTGACCAGATCGAGGACGTGTCCCACGGTTTTGTCATGACCAACCACGGCGCGAGCATGGAGATCAGCCCGCAGCAAACGTCGTCCATCACCTTCAAGGCTGACCAGCCTGGCGTGCATTGGTACTACTGCAGCTGGTTCTGCCATGCGTTGCACATGGAAATGGTCGGCCGCATGCTGGTCGAACCGGCCTGACGGGTGGTTGAGGACAGGAGTGCAGCGATGACCGCAATCTTGGGCAACCCGATCAAGGTGATCGCGTTCGCGCTCCTGTCGATGTCCGGCAGTGCGTTGGCCGTGCAACCCATTACCGATCTGCCGCTGCAACAGGACGCGCAGCAACGCTGGCACCTGCCGGCGGGCGAGTATCGAGGCTCGTTCAGCGTCGATTCGCCGATGCAGATCGTCTGTGAGCCCGGCGCTGTGTTTCAGGCGCAGGGGCAGGGGAATGGGGTGACGGTCAGCGCACCCGACGTGACGATCGAGGGCTGTACCTTTCTCGATTGGGGGCATGATCTCACCGCCATGAACTCGGCGGTGTTCCTGCAACCCAAGGCCCGGGGTGCCGTGATCAAGGGCAACCGCATGCAAGGGCAGGGCTTTGGTATCTGGGTCGACAGTACCCACGATGCCAGCCTGATCGACAACGACATTCAGGGTGATCCGACGCTGCGCTCGCAGGATCGCGGCAATGGCATTCACCTGTATGCCGTGCGGGGGGCCAAAGTCATTGGCAACCATGTACGCGAAGCCCGCGATGGCATCTACATCGACACCTCCAACGGCAACCTGCTGCAAGGCAACACGCTCGAAGACCTTCGTTATGGCGTGCACTACATGTTCGCCAACGACAACCAGGTCATCGACAACATCACCCGCCGCACCCGCACCGGCTATGCCCTTATGCAAAGCCGCAAGCTGACGGTGACCGGCAACCGCTCCGAACAGGATCAGAACTACGGGATCCTGATGAACTACATCACCTATTCGACCTTGCGGGACAACTTCGTCAGTGACGTGCGCGACGGCTCCACCGGCGACACCATGATCACCGGCGCCGAAGGCAAGGCGTTGTTCATCTACAACTCGCTGTTCAACAGCATCGAACACAACCACTTCGAGCGCAGCGCCGTAGGCATCCACCTCACGGCCGGCTCGGAGGACAACCGCATCGCCGACAACGCCTTTGTCGGCAACCAGCGCCAGGTCAAGTACGTCGCCACCCGTTTGCAGGAATGGTCGATCGACGGCCGGGGCAACTACTGGAGCGACTACCTGGGCTGGGACCGCAATAACGACGGCCTGGGCGATATCGCCTACGAACCCAACGACAACGTCGACCGCCTGCTGTGGATGTACCCTCAGGTACGCCTGCTGATGAACAGCCCGGGCATCGAGTTGTTGCGCTGGGTGCAACGGGCGTTTCCGGTGATGAAGTCGCCGGGCGTGATGGACAGCCATCCGCTGATGAAATCGACCACTGAAACACTGATCAAGGAGCCCATCGGATGAATGTCATCGACATCGAAGGCGTCAGCCAGCGCTATGGGCAGACCACCGTTTTGCATGATTTGAACCTGAGCCTGGGCGAGGGCGAAGTGTTGGGCCTGTTCGGCCATAACGGTGCGGGCAAGACCACCAGCATGAAACTGGTGCTCGGTTTGCTGGAAGCCAGCGACGGCCAGGTGCGGGTATTTGGCCGCCAGCCCAGCGATCCGCACGTGCGGCGTCTGCTCGGTTACCTGCCGGAGAACGTGACGTTTTATCCGCAGATGAGCGGCCTGGAAACCTTGCGCCATTTTGCCCGCCTCAAGGGCGCTTCGAACGCTCAGGTGGACCAGTTGCTGGAGGAGGTCGGCCTGGCGGCTGCGGCGCGCAGGCGTGTGAAGACCTACTCCAAGGGCATGCGTCAACGGCTCGGCCTGGCCCAGGCGCTGCTGGGCGAGCCTCGCCTGTTGCTGCTGGACGAGCCGACCGTCGGCCTCGATCCGATTGCCACCCAGGACCTGTACCGCCTGCTCGACCGCCTGCGGGGCCAGGGCACCAGCATCATCATCTGCTCCCACGTGCTGCCGGGGGTCGAGGCGCACATCAACCGCGCCGCGATCCTGACCCAGGGCCGGCTGCTGGCGCTCGGCAGCCTGCGCAAGTTGCGCGAAGACGCGGGCCTGCCGACGCTGATCCGTGCCAACGGCCTAAAGCGCGCAGGGTCCTTGCAGACTTCCTGGAACATCGACGGGCACGTCACCCAGCGCTGGGGCGTGGAAGGGCTGGAAGTGGCGGCGCTCAATGGCAGCAAGCTGCGCCTGTTGCGTCAGCTACTCAACGAGGACGACCCAAGCGACGTGGAAATTGCCCCTCCGTCCCTGGAAGACCTCTATCGCTATTACATGGGGCAGGCCGGTGTACACGCCAAGGGAGAGACCGCATGAACCCAATCTGGAACATGGCCCGCAAGGAGTTCAGCGATGGCCTGCGCAACCGCTGGTTGCTGGCGATCAGCCTGTTGTTCGCGGTGCTGGCCACTGGCATTGCCTGGCTGGGTGCAGCGGCGTCCGGGCAACTGGGGTTCACCTCGGTGCCGGCGACCATCGCCAGCCTCGCCAGCCTGGCGACGTTCCTGATGCCGCTGATTGCCTTGCTGCTGGCTTATGACGCCATCGTCGGCGAGGACGAAAGCGGCACCTTGCTGTTGCTGCTCACGTATCCGCTGGGGCGCGGGCACATCCTGCTCGGCAAGTTCATCGGCCACGGCGGCATCCTCGCGCTGGCGACGCTGCTGGGTTTTGGCTGCGCGATGCTGGCGATCGCGGTGCTGGTCGACGACGTCGAACTGAGCCTGCTGGTCTGGGCATTTGGTCGCTTCATGCTGTCGTCGACCTTGCTCGGTTGGGGCTTTCTGGGGCTCGCCTATGTGCTGAGCAGCGTCTCGGCCGAGAAATCCACCGCAGCCGGGCTGGCGCTGGGGGTGTGGTTCTTTTTTGTGCTGGTGTTCGACCTGGCGCTGCTGGCATTGCTGGTGCTCAGCGAAGGGCAGTTCAACCCCAAGGTGCTGCCTTGGTTGCTGTTGCTCAACCCGGCTGACGTCTATCGCTTGATCAATCTGTCCGGTTTCGATGGCGGCGCCACGACCGCCGGGGTGCTGACCCTGGGCAGCGATCTGCCGCTGCCGGGCGCCATGCTCTGGCTGTGCCTGTTGTTGTGGGTGGCGGCGCCGCTGGGTGCGGCCTGGCTGCTGTTCCGTCGCCGGGCGACCTGAATTCCTGTCTTGAAATGTTTGGAGTTGACGATGAGTACGCTTTATCTGAGAACCGTGGGCGCGGTGGCGGGCTTGATGGCTTGCCTGTTGCTGACCGGCTGTGACAAACCGGTCGAAGCCAGCAACAGCCTGCAGCCCGTCGCGTTTCATTCCAGTGACGAATGCCATGTCTGCGGCATGATCATCGGCGAGTTTCCGGGGCCCAAAGGCGAAGTGGTCGAGCGCAGCGGCGTGAAGAAATTCTGCAGCACGGCAGAAATGATTGGCTGGTGGCTACAGCCGGAGAACCAACACCGCGGTGCGAAACTGTATGTGCACGACATGGGCCGCGTGGCGTGGGACAAGCCCGATGATGCGCAATTGATTGATGCCAGGGATGCGTTCTACGTGGTGGGCACCCAACTCAAGGGCGCGATGGGGGTGGTGCTGGCGTCGTTCTCCAGCAAGCACATGGCTGACAAACTGGCCGAAGAGCAGGGTGGGCGGGTGTTGCGCTTCAGCGAGATCGACCAGTCTGTACTGCAGCAGCCGGGGATGGCTGGTCATTCGATGCATTGAGGGTGACTGACACACTGCTATCGCGAGCAAGCTCGCTCCTACACTGTATCCCTGGTGTTCACAACCACCGGGACCACTGAAGATCCCTGTGGGAGCGGGCTTGCCCGCGAAGAGGCCATGTCAGGCGACATCAATTCTGAGTAAATGTGCTCCCACAAAAGCTTCTGCCGTTCACAAATCGCCATTTTGAAAATCTGATCGCCGTCAAGTCGATATTCCCCCGCATGTTCAAAGATGAGCTCCCGTAAGGTCGCGAGTGCCCGGCATCGTCGATGCCCAGGAGAACATGATGAAAACCGAGTTTCAGGATCGTTTGGCGGTGATCACCGGCGCCAGTTCCGGCATTGGCCTGGCCTTGTGTGCGGCGCTGTTGCCGCGTGGGGTGAAGGTATTGGCCATGTCGCGGACGGTGGGGGAGTTGCCAACCTTGCAGCAGATCTATGGCGAGCGTTTGCAATGGCTGGCCGGCGATGTGACCTCTGAACTGGATTTGCAGGCGCTGGCGCGACGTGCAGCGGCGCTGGGACCGGTGGATTACCTGGTGCCGAATGCGGGCATTGCCGAAATGGCCGACAGTCTCGATTTGTCTGCCTTTGAGCGTCAGTGGGCAGTGAACGGGGCGGGTGCGCTGAATACGTTGGCGGCGTTGCGCGGTGAACTGGCGAGTCCGGCGTCGGTGGTGTTCGTTGGCAGTTTTCTCACCGGATCGAGCTTCCCCGGCTTGGCCGCCTGCATCGCCAGCAAGGCCGCACTGGCAGCGCAGGCGCGTACTTTGGCGGTGGAGTTTGCCCCTTGTGATGTGCGCATCAACCTGGTTTCACCAGGCCCGACCGCCACCCCGATGTGGGACAACCTTGGCCTGAGCGACGGCGAGCTCGACAATGTCGCCGATCACCTGGGCAAGCGCTTGCTGCCCGGGCATTTCCTCGATGCCGCTGCGGTGGCCAACGTGATCGTCTTCCAGCTCTCCCAAGGCGCACGCGGCGTGTACGGCCAGGATTGGCGGGTGGATCACGGTTATACCCTGGCCTGAAAAAACGCCGCGTCTCCTGTAGGAGCGAGCATGCTCGCGATGGACGCCAGAACACCGCGGTGCGTCAGGTGTCCAGCGTCATCGTTGACGACCCTCGCGACGGTTCGACGCCTCGACATGCTCGCTCCTACAGGGGGAGGGGTGTGGTGAAGGGGTTACTAATGCGAAGTCCCTTCGGCAAACTCGATCTTGTTGCCCACGTTGTATTTGCCCGACGGTTTGTTCATCGGGATGCGTTTGATTTCCTTGAGGGTGTTGCTGTCGTAGACGATCAGTGCGCCGTCGGTGGCCCAGATGCTCAGCAGCAGGTGGCGGCCGTCGCGGGTGAATTCGACGTGGGCGGCGGTCTTGCCGGGCATCGGGCGCAGGGTGTGGGCGATTTCCAGCGTCTGTTTGTCGATCAGGTGGATCGCATCGTTGTCCGGCCCGAAGAACACATCGGTCCAGGCATACCGTGAATTGACGTGACTGCGCATGAAGAAACCCGGCCCCAGCGTCGGGATTTCCTTGATCAGTTTCCAGGTCTTGAAGTCGATCACCGAGATCAGCCCCTTGCTGATGTTCGGCGTGGCGAACACCCACTCACCCTTACGCTTCCAGTACGTTCCGGAACCCAGGTGTGGCATGCCCGGCAGCGGGATGTCGGTGACGACCTTGCCGCTGTCCAGGTCGATCACCTGGCCACCCTTGGCCTTGCGCGAGGTGGCCAGCAGTTGCTTGTAGTCGGGTGAGAAGGAGAAGTCGTCGAGCATGTCCTCGGCCGGAATCCGCCGGGGTTCGAAATCGGGTGTGCCGGCGGTGGAGATTTCCCAGGCTTCTTTCACGTCCTTGAGCGCAACGATGAAGCTGTCCCGTGGCGGCGCGGTATAGACCGCGCTGACCCGCGAAGCCGTGCCATCCTGGCCTATCGTGGGAAGGGTCTTGACCGGCGACAGGTCCCGGGCATCGAGCACGACCAGGCTGCCTGGCAGATAGTTGCCCACCAGCACCCAGCGGCCGTCCTTGCTCACCGCCAGGTTGCGCGTATTGAGCCCGGCGCGGATCTCGGCAATCAGCTTCAGGTTGTTCAGGTCATACAGGCTGACCCAGCCATCGCGTGATGCCACGTAGACAAAACGACCATCAGGGGAAAACTTTGGTCCGCCATGCACGGCAAAGTGCGAGGTGAACCGGGCCAGCACGTTGAAACGATCGCCATCGAGGATGTTGATGTGGTGATCGCCGGCTTCCACCACCACGAACAGGTTCAGTGGGTCGGCGCCGTGCTGCGGTGTGCTGGGCAGTTGCTTGATATCGGTGACGATGATGTGGCTGTTGCGAATGTCGTCATCGGTCCACACCGGCGGGGTGGCGGGTGGCTGTTGCAGAAAGTCCGCCAAGGCGTCGATCTGCGCCGGGTTGAACACCGTGTTGAAGGCGGCCATCTGGCTGGCTGGGCGTCCGTTGCTGATCACCTTGCGGATCTCATCCGGCTTGATCCGGCTCAGGCTCTCCGGCAGCAACGCAGGCCCGGTGCCGCCAAACCGGGTGGCGCCGTGGCAGCTCTGGCAATGTTGCTGGTAGTTGCTGGCGGCCTCGGCCAGTGCGGCGGGCGTCGAGGCTGCGTGTGCCTGCGCGGCGCCGACAAGCAGCAGGGGAACGAGCAGCGCACCTTTCATAGCGCCACCTTACGGCGCTGCACGGCCTGTATCGGATAAAAACGCGCCGGGTGCTCCATGGGTTGCGTCGCGAACAGGTCGACGACCTTGCCGATCACGGTCAGCGTCGGAACCCCGGGCGGGCACTCCAGCGCCAGGGTCGGCAGTTGGTGCAGCGTGCCACGGACGACATGCTGATCGGGGCGCGAGCCATTGCTGATCAACGCCGCCGGCGTGTCGGCCGCGAGCCCGGCTTCGATCAGCTTGCGTGCGATGATGCCCAGGTTCGACAGCCCCATGTAAAACACCAGGGTCTGGCTGTCGTCGGCCAGGTCGTGCCACGGCAGATTCAAGTCGCCATCGTTGTGCAGGTGACCGGTGATGAAACGGCAGGAGTTGACCAGGTCACGATGGGTCAGGGGGATGCCGGCATAAGCGCTGCAACCGGAAGCGGCGGTAATGCCGGGCACGACCTGGCAATCGACGTTGCGCGCCAGCAGGTATTCCAGCTCTTCGGCACCCCGCCCGAAAATGAACGGATCGCCGCCCTTGAGCCGCACCACACGCTGGCCCTGGTCGGCCAGATCCACCAGCAACTGGTTGATCTGCTCCTGGGGCAAACTGTGGCAACCACTGGCCTTGCCAACGTAATGCCGGGCGCAGGTCAGCGGGATCAGCGTCAGCAGTTCCGGGCTGATCAGGCGGTCGTAGACCACGGCGTCGGCCTGCATCAACAGGCTCCAGGCGCGCAGGGTCAGCAGGCGCGGATCGCCGGGGCCGGCACCGACCAGGGCGACTTCGCCCGGTCTGAACAGGGACTCGAGTGTTGCCGGTAGAGCGATCGATAAAGGCATGGAACGTCCTTGGTGCTTCATCAGGTTGATCGGCCCCAGCCTTTTTAGGTGGTTGGCCGAACGGGCAATCAATGGGTGATGCAGGCAATCGTGTTGATCGGCGGCAGGCCGATTTCTTCATCGCTGAGGTGGCAACCGGGGTCCTGGCCCCAGAGGTCACCCTCGGCCCAGGCGCGGGTGCGGGTGTTGCCGTTGCAGATGGCCAGCCAGCGGCAATGGGCGCAGCGGCCGCCGACCTTGCGTGGGTGCACGCGCAATTGCTGCAACAAGGCGTCGGGTTGATCCAGCCACAAGGTTCGAAATGGCGTGCGCCGCACATTGCCCACCGAGTGCTGCCACCAGTAGGTGTCCGGGTGCACTTCGCCGGTGTTGTCGATGTTGGCGATGCCGCTGCCTGAGGCATTGCCGCCCCAGTCGAGCAGCATGCGTTCCAGGCGTGGAGCGTGCCGAGGCAGATGCTGCTGCACCCATTGCAGCATCAGGACGGCATCGGCGTCGTTGTTGCCGCTGACAAAATCGCTGTCCAGGCCTTGCTGGATGTCGGCCCAGGCTCGCTCGAAAATCAGCGTCATGGCTTCGCGGCTCATTTGTTGCCGTGCATCGAGCTTGCGGCTGCGTTTGCCACGACCGCTGTAGTTGAGGTGCGAGAGGTAGAATTTCTGCACGTCGTATTCGCGCATCAGCTCCAGCAGTTGCGGCAGTTGCGCGTGGTTTTCCTGGGTGAGGGTGGTGCGCAGGCCCACGCGAATGCCTTGCTCGCGGCACAACTGGATGCCGCGCATGGAACTGGCAAAGCTGCCCTTGAGTTGGCGGAACTCGTCGTGGGTGGCCTCCAGGCCATCGATACTGATCCCGACATAATCGAATTGCGCCGCGCGGATGTGCGCGATGTTGTCTTCGTTGATCAACGTGCCGTTGGTGGACAGCGCGACAAAGAACCCCTTGGACCGGGCGTAGGCGCTCAGCACGAAGAGGTCATGGCGCAACAGCGGTTCGCCGCCGGACAGGATCAGCACCTTGACCCCGGCCTCGTGCAGGTCATCGATCACGGACATCGCCGTGGTGGTGTCCAGTTCGTCGCGAAACACACTGTCGGCCGAGGTGGCGTAACAGTGTTTGCAGGTCAGGTTGCAACGCCTGAGCAAATTCCAGATCACCACCGGTGCGCGATGGCTGCCCGGAGGGCGGGTCCTGGGGGCGGGCGCGGCGTCGGCCAGCGCTCGAAGGTATTGGCTGATCCTCAACATACGGCTCTCCTTGAGTCGGCGTGCGTTCAGTTTGAAGGCAGGCGCAGCCCGGTTTTTTTCAGGATGCGGCTGCTGACCAGCATCTCATCGGCGGCGCAGGCATCGCCCAGCAGGTAGCGCAGGTGTTCGCGGTAGCTGTCGATTTCCTCGCTGCTGCGCCCATGCACCATGGCAAACAGGTTGTAGGGCCAGTCGGTGCGCCGTGGTCGGCGATAGCAGTGGCTGACGAAGGGCTGCGCGCCGATCAGCGCACCGAGGCGCGGCATGTCGGCGTCGCGCACGTCCCAGACGGTCATGCCGTTGAAGCGATAGCCCAGTCGGTAGTGGTTGGGCACGGCGGCGATGCGTCGAATGGCGCCCTCGGCCTGCAAGCGCTTGAGCAGGTCCAGGGTCGATTCGACGCTCAGGTCCATTTGCTCGGCAAGCCAGGCCCAGGGGTCCTCGACCAGCGGCAGGCCGGCCTGGGTCAATTCGATCAGGCGCTGTGCGAGGGTGTTCTCAGACCGGGAAATACAGACCGACATGGTAAGTCTCCTCTTTGGGCAGGTTGAGCAAGGGCAGGCCGGTCAGTGTCTCGATGTGCTGCAGGGTGTCGTTCAGGCGTTGTTCGGTGGCGCAGCCGAGGACGAACCACATGTTCCACTCGTGTTCGCGGCGATAGTTGTGCGCCACTTCCGGCAGGGCATGGAGTTGCGCCGCCACGTCGTCGAAACACTCTTCGGGCACCGCCAGCGCGGCCAGGGTGAAGGCACCGCCCAGTCGCTCGATGTCGAACATCGGGCCGAAGCGGGTGAGCACGCCGTCTTCGAGCAGCAGGTGCAGGCGGTCCAGCAGTTCGATGTCGCTACTGTCCAGTTCGGCGGCCAGCACTTTCCAGGGATGGCGTACCAGGGGCAGGCCCAGTTGCAGGCGATTGATCAATCGACGGTCGAGGTCATCCATGGGCGCAGGCTCGCGGTGTCGACGGGGCAAAACGCCCGCCGCATTGCTTGAAGGCGTGAGTGCTGAACAACAGTTGATGGGGCAGGTCACTCAGCAGATGCTCGGCCAGCAACGCCTTGATGTGCGCCTCGACCCGATCACGTTGGCGGCCGTGGACCATGCAGAACAGGTTGTAGCGCCATTGCGGCAGGCGTCGCGGACGTTGATAGCAGAGGCTGACGTCAGGCGCTTGCCCCAAGCGCTTGCCGACTTCGTCGATCAAGGCGTCGGGCACATCGAGCACCAGCATGGCGTTGGCGGTGAACCCCAGGGCGCGATGGTTGAGCACCAGGCCGATCCGGCGGAACAACCCCTGCTCATGCCACTCGCGCATTTGCCCGAGCACCTGGTGTTCGTCGGCGTCGATCCGTTCGGCGAGCTCCTGATAAGGCCGCGAGACGCGGGGCAGGCCGCCTTCCAGATGCCGTCGCAGGGCCGTGGCCTGTCTGGGGTTCAAACTGCTTTGCATGGGCTGTCTCCCAGGGCGAATCCGAGGTCGATGCGGTAGGCCGTGAGCATGGGCAGGTCCAGCGGGGCAAGGCCGGTGTCGTGCTCCAGTTCTTCGAGTACGCGCTCGATGTGCTGGCGGTCGGGGCCGGTCAACACGAACCACAGGTTGTAGTGATGCTCGCGCGCGTAATTGTGATTGACCTCCGGATACTGACTGACGCGCTCGGCCACCTGGTGCAGGCGTTCGGTGGGCACGGCGAGGGCCGCGAGGGTGCTGGCACCGGCGCGACTGTGTTCGAACACCGGGCCGATGCGCGACAGGGCGCCGGCCAGTTCCAGGCGTTGCAGGCAAGCCATCACCTGCGCTTCGGTGCAACCGAGCACCTGGGCCATCTCCCGGTAGGGTTCGGCGCACAACGGCATCCCGTGCTGATAGCGATCGATCAGTTGGCGGCTGAGCAGGTCGAGGTCCATTTCAATAACCCATTTTTTGTGCGCGGCTGCTGAAGAAAATGCCGCTCGGCGCAGTGGCGGGGAGGGTGCTCAGTGGCTTGAGGCTGTAAGGGTCCCAGACCTGTACCTCGTCGCCGTCACGCACGGACAACCACAACTGGTCGCCGCGCGAGGTGAATTCCATGTGCAGTACCCCCGGTCCAGGACGCAGGTCGGCGACCACCTGGTGGGTTTCGGTGTCGATCACCTGGACCTTGTCGTTGTCGGGGTAGGCGAAGTTGACCCACAGTTGACGTCCGTCCGGGCGCGAGGTGACGAACACCGGTTGGCCGGCCACGGGAATCGCGGCGGTCTGTTTCCAGGTGCGGGCGTCCATCACCAGCACTTGATGCCGACCGACTGCCGGCACGAATGCCTGGTTGTCGGCAACGGCCCAGCCTTCCAGGTGGGGCATCTTGTACACCGGCAGTTTTTCCTGTCCGCGTCCGTAGTCGCCAAGCACGCGTTTCACGCCGCGTTCGGGGTGCCAGAGGTCGAGCTGGGCCATGCCGTCTTCTCCGAACAGGCCGGCCATGTAGTAGCGACCGTCCGGCGTGATCAGCGCGTCATAGGGTTGTTGGCCGATGCCGGGGTAACGGGTGATTTCAGGTGTGTTGCCCTGGCTGAAGTCGGCGACCCAGATCTCGCCGGTATCGAACAGGCTGAACACGAAACGCTGACCGGGGGCGTCCACCAGGCCGACTGTGCGCGAGCGCTTGCTGCCGTCGGCCAACGGTGTGGCGGGGATGTCGGCCACTTGCTCCAGGGTGCGTGCATCGAACACCTTGACCCCGCCGGGCACGTAGTTGGACACGGCGATCAATTTGCCGTCCTGGCTGATGGCACCGCCGATGGCGTTGCCGCCCTGGATCACGCGATGGTCGATGCGTTGGGTCAAGAGGTCGATCTTGCTCAACCCGCCATCGCGACCGAACACGTAGGCATAGCGCTGGTCACGCGAGTACACCACCGATGCATGGGACAGGTCGCCCAGGCCCTCGATTCGGGAGAGCGCGGTGCGAGTGTCGCTTTCGATAATCTGCACGCTGCCGGTGGCGCGCTCGACCACCACACCGAGATCGCCGGTGCCACGCAACGGTGTTTGGGTGCAGCCGGACAGCAACACGCCGATGGCGGCTGCAAGCACAGTGGAGCGGATCATGGTGCGGGGTATCCCTGCAGAAGAAGGTCGACCAGCCAGCCGATGTCATCGGGGCCGAGCAACGGGGCCCAGCCAGGCATGGCGGTGCCAGGCCGGCCGTGGGTGACGGTGGCAATCAGGCTGTCCCTGGATTTGCCGGCCAGGGCTGTGCGAGTCAGCTCGGGCCCAAGCCCGCCGGTCATGTGCAGGCCATGGCAGGCGCCGCAATCCTGGACCAGCAGGTGTTCGAGTTTCGCCTGACGCTGGGCGTCAGGCGACGCAACCGAGGTTGCGCAAAAGAGGAGGAGGGCCGCCAGGACGACGATGTGTCGGTAGATGCTCATGACGCCCTCCTTGTTGGTTATTTGAGGCTCAGTACCCAGTTCGCCAGGATCTTGGCTTCTTCATCCGTCACCGGGTTGGCCGGCATCGGCATGGCCCCCCAGTTACCCTGGGTGCCGTTCTTGATGTGGCTGGCCAGGGTGTCGGCGGCGCCGGCGACTCCAGCGTTTTTCTTCGCCACATCCTTGAGTGCCGGACCGACCAGCTTGGCATCGATCGAGTGGCAGGCTGCGCACGGTTTGGCCTTGAACAGTGTCGGTCCGTCTTCGGCCATGACCGGTTGCACGCTGAGTGCGGCAGTCAGGGCGAGCAGTGAAAACAATGTATTTTTCATGGTGTTTCCTTGTATTGATGAAGCTCAATAGATGTCGTGTTGGGTGTTGTAAACGTTGAATTTGCCAGTTGGCGTGATGAGGCGCTTGTCCTTGATCACTGTTTTGAGCTTCAGCGTTTTGTCGTCGATCACGACCAGTGCGGATTCATCCGACTGACCACTCCACACGGAGAACCAGACCTCGTCGCCAGCCTTGTTGTATTCCGGTTGCACGACGCGCATGGCGCCTTCCTTGATGCCTGCGTATTCGGCGATGGGCAGCACGGTGTAGCCGGCGTCGAGCTTGTCGATGTTGAACACCGCCACGGACTGGCTGATCTTGGCGTCCGGGTTGAGGGTGGTGTCGACATACAGGTGACGGGAGTTGGGGTGGGTCTTGATAAACAGCGAACCACCGCCCTGGCCCTTGAGCGAGGCCACTTGTTTCCAGGCGTATTGCGGGTGTTTGGCCGGGTCGGTGCCGATCAGCGAAATGCCTTCGTCACCCAGGTGGCTGGTGGCCCAGACCGGTCCGTAGGTGGGGTGATTGAAGTTGGCGCCACGACCCGGGTGCGGGATCTTGCCCACGTCCACCAGGGAGGTCAGCTTGCGATCCTTGGAGTCGATCACGGCCACCTTGTTGGAGTTGTTCGCAGCGGTCATGAAGTAGCGGTGCGAGCTGTCCCAACCGCCGTCATGCAGGAACGGCGCGGCGTCGATGTAGGTGATGTTGAGGTTCTTGATGTCTTCGTAATTGACCAGCATGACCTTGCCGGTTTCCTTGACGTTAACGATGAACTCAGGCCATTCGTGGGAGGCGATGATCGCTGCGACCCGAGGTTCGGGGTGGTATTCCTGCTTGTCGACGGTCATGCCGCGAGTCGAAACGATCTGTTTCGGCTCCAGGGTTTCGCCGTCCATGATGGTGAACTGTGGCGGCCAGTAGGAACCGGCAATGGTGTATTTGTCCTCGTAGCCCTTGAACTTGGAGGTCTCCACCGAGCGTGCTTCGATACCGACCTTGACTTCGGCCACCTTGGTGGGCTCGGCCGGCCACAGGTCGATCATGTCGATGCGGGCATCGCGGCCGATCACCAGCAGGTAGCGACCGGAAGCGGAAATCCGCGAGATGTGCACCGCGTAACCGGTCTCGATCAGCTTGACGATTTTCTTGGTGTCGCCGTCGATCAGGGCGATCTTGCCGTCATCGCGCAGGGTCACCGAGAACAGGTTCGGCAGGTTGAGTTTACTCAGCTGTTTCTTCGGACGATCCTCAGGCTTGACCAGGACTTTCCAGGTTTTCAGCGTCTCGGCCATGCCCCATTCCGGCGGGGTAGGCGGCGTGTGCTGGACGAACTTGGCCATGGAGGTGATCTGCTCCTTGGTCAGTGCATTGGAGGTGCCCCAGTTCGGCATGCCTGCGGGCGAGCCGTAAGTGATCAGGGCTTCCAGGTAGGCCTGGCCACGGGATGTGGTGATGTCCGGTGTCAGCGGTTTACCGGTAGCACCCTTGCGCAGTACGCCGTGGCAACCGGCGCAGCGCTGGAAGTAGATTTCCTTGGACGAGTCGAACTCGGCCTGGCTCATGTCCGGCGCCCCGGCGCTGGTCACCATGGCCGCCTTGACGGGTGCGGGGGCTGCCTCGCCGGCCCCGACGGCGTGACTCATGGCAAGTGTTGAAAACAGTGTGGCGGCAGTCACAGCTAACGTTTTTCTATTACTGATCAGCATTCCATTTCTCCTCAGGCTGGACCTCTTCTATGTGCCCAGACGACAGCACAGGACGCAGGTTCTTAGTGCGCTGCAAGGCTATGCCGGAGCGCGGTAAAGGCTGCTTGACGGTGATCAAGTTTGCCGGCCATGGCGCTTGCCAAGTTGTCGCAGGGGCTCGTAGCGTGTGACCCAAATCCGCTGTTAATTCAGGTGCTTCATGGACCTCAGCCACTCACGCGACATCAACCTCGAACCCTTCTACCAGCCCCTCAATAACGAGCAGGTGCTGTTCGAACAGGCCTGGCATCACGGCATGCCGGTGCTGATCAAAGGCCCGACCGGTTGCGGCAAGACGCGCTTCGTCCAGCACATGGCGCACCGCTTGAACCTGCCGCTGTACACGGTGGCCTGTCATGACGATTTGAGTGCCGCTGACCTGATCGGTCGGCACCTGATTGGCGCCCAGGGGACCTGGTGGCAGGACGGCCCGCTGACCCGCGCGGTGCGCGAAGGCGGCATCTGCTACCTGGACGAAGTGGTCGAGGCGCGGCAGGACACGGCGGTGGTGTTGCACCCGCTGGCCGATGACCGTCGCGAACTGTTCCTGGACCGCACCGGCGAAGTGCTGAAGGCACCGCCGTCGTTCATGCTGGTGGTGTCCTACAACCCGGGTTACCAGAACCTGCTCAAGGGCATGAAACCCAGTACCCGCCAGCGCTTTGTGGCGATGCGTTTCGATTACCCGCCGGTGGCCGAGGAAGAGCGCATCGTCGCTCGCGAGGCGCAGGTGGACAGCGCGTTGGCGGCGCAGGTGGTGAAGTTGGGACAGGCGCTGCGCCGGCTCGATCAGCATGACCTGGAAGAAGTGGCCTCGACCCGGCTGCTGATTTTCACTGCACGCATGATCCGCTCCGGCATGAGCCCGCGCGAGGCGTGCATGGCCTGCCTGGCCGAGCCCTTGAGCGATGATCCGCTGACCGTCGCGGCGCTGATGGGCGTGGTCGATGTCCATTTCGGCTGACGCTTCTCGCGTATCGCCCGGCCACTTGCCGGGCGATCTGGCGATGTGGTTTTTCATCCTCGCCGAGCTGTCGGTGTTCGCGCTGCTTATCCTGGCGTTCGCCGTGACCCAGGCGATCAAGCCGCAATTGTTCGCCGACAGCCGCGCCTTGCTCGACACCTCCACCGGCCTGGCGATGACTCTCAGCCTGCTCACGGCAGGGTTGTTCGCCGCGCTGGCCCAGGAGCAGGTACGTCACTCGCAGCCGCGTCGAGGTGCGCTCCTGCTGCTGGCGGCGCTGCTCGCTGCCAGTGTGTATGTGGTGTTGAAACTCACCGAGTACCGGCACCTTCTGGCCAACGGGCTGGGCATGGAGCACAACACGTTTTTCACCCTGTACTGGATCCTCACGGGATTTCATTTCGTCCACGTGCTGCTGGGCATGTTCATCCTTGCCTGGTTGGCCCTGCGCTGCCGCCGTGGCCTGTACAGCGCCGACAATCGCGGTGGTTTCGAATCCGGCGTGCTGTATTGGCACATGGTCGACCTGATCTGGGTGGTGTTGTTTCCGCTGGTCTACGTACTGAACTGAGGCGAGGGCTTATGTCGGCTTCCCGATTGCTGTGGATGTGCTGGGCTGCGCTGGCGACATTAAGCGTGTGCACGGTCGTGCTCGCACATTCCGGCGCCACCGCGTGGTTGTCGATCACCATCCTGCTGGTTGCGGTGGCCAAGGCCTGGCTGATCACCGAAGGCTTCATGGAGCTGCGCCGCGCCCCACGCCTGTGGCGCCGCCTGATGCTCGCCTGGGCCCTAATTCTGGCCGCACTCATCGCGCTGACGCTTTTAGCTTGAGGCTTCCAGCTTGAAACTTGCAGCTGCCTTAATCCATCTGCTTTTCTTGATTGCCATCAAGCGGTTTTAAGCCCCTCGGTTCCTATCATGGACTCGCCAAGCAATGAGGAAGCGACCATGTCAGAGACCTTCACCAAGGGCATGGCCAGGAATATCTACTTCGGGGGAAGCGTGTTCTTCTTCCTGATATTCCTGGCCTTGACCTACCACACAGAACAGACCTTTCCGGAGCGCAGTAACGTCGAGCAGTTAACCGAGTCGGTGATACGCGGCAAGACAGTCTGGGAGCAAAACAACTGCATCGGCTGCCATACGCTGCTGGGCGAGGGCGCTTACTTCGCGCCTGAGCTGGGCAACGTGTTCCAGCGTCGCGGCGGCGAGGAAGGCTTCAAGCCGTTCCTGCAGGCGTGGATGAAAATGCAGCCGTTGGGCGTACCCGGTCGGCGGGCGATGCCTCAGTTCCACCTCAAGGAGCAGGAGGTCAACGACCTCTCCGAGTTCCTCAAGTGGAGCTCGAAGATCAATACCAACAACTGGCCGCCAAACAAGGAGGGTTGAGAGATGAGTATTTCTAATCCGCATCTGAAATTCGCCTCGCAAGCCGTGGCCAAGCCGTACTTTGTGTTCGCCCTGATGCTGTTCCTCGGCCAGGTGCTGTTCGGTTTGATCATGGGCTTGCAATACGTGATCGGCGACTTCCTGTTCCCGGTCATTCCGTTCAACGTGGCGCGGATGGTTCACACCAACCTGCTGATCGTGTGGCTGCTGTTTGGCTTCATGGGCGCGGCCTACTACCTGATTCCCGAGGAGGCGGACCGCGAGCTGCACAGTCCGAAACTGGCGATCCTGCTGTTCTGGGTGTTCGCCGCAGCGGGTGTGCTGACCATCCTCGGTTACCTGCTGGTGCCGTACGCTGGCCTCGCCAAACTGACGCACAACGAGTTGCTGCCGACCATGGGGCGTGAGTTCCTGGAGCAGCCGACCATCACCAAGATGGGCATTGTGGTCGTCTGCCTGGGCTTTCTCTACAACATCGGCATGACCCTGCTCAAAGGTCGCAAGACCACCGTCAGCATGGTGATGATGACCGGGTTGATTGGCCTTGCGGTGTTCTTCCTGTTCTCCTTCTACAACCCCGATAACCTGGCCCGTGACAAGTTCTACTGGTGGTGGGTGGTGCATCTGTGGGTGGAAGGCGTCTGGGAACTGATCATGGGTTCGATGCTGGCCTTCGTCCTGATCAAGATCACCGGTGTCGACCGCGAAGTCGTGGAGAAATGGCTTTACGTGATCATCGCCATGGCGCTGATTACCGGGATCATCGGTACCGGTCACCACTTCTTCTGGATTGGTGCCCCCGAGGTCTGGCTGTGGGTGGGCTCGATCTTCTCCGCCATGGAACCGCTGCCGTTCCTGGCCATGGTGATGTTCGCCTTCAGCATGGTGAAAAAACGTCGTCGGCAGCACCCTAACCGTGCGGCTACCCTGTGGGCCAAGGGCACCACCGTCACCGCGTTCTTCGGGGCGGGCGTCTGGGGGTTCCTGCACACCCTGGCACCGGTCAACTACTACACTCACGGTACGCAATTGACGGCGGCCCACGGTCACCTGGCCTTCTACGGCGCCTACGCCATGATCGTCATGACCCTGATCAGCTACGCCATGCCACGCTTGCGCGGCTTGGGTGAAGCGGCAGATGAGCGTTCGCAGACCCTCGAAGTCTGGGGCTTCTGGCTGATGACCCTGTCGATGGTGGCGATTACGCTGTTCCTCACCGCCGCGGGTGCCGTGCAGGTCTACCTGCAACGCTGGCAGGCTGATGGCCTGGCCATGCCGTTCATGGCCACGGTCGATCACCTTCAAGTGCTGTTCTGGGCTCGCCTGGCTTCGGGTGTGGCGTTTCTCGGCGGCTTGGTCTGCTACCTGTGCAGCTTCCGCCAGCGTGGTCGCGCCGCGTTGCGGGCTCCCGCACCGGTAGTCCCTTCATGAGTGCAAGTAACGGCTAGAAAAGGTCGGCCCGGCTGGTACAGCGGGCCGTTTTTTGGTTTCAGAAAGGGCGAATTCAATGGCCTTTACCGTCGAACTGGAAGAGTGGGTCGGCAGTGTCTGGCACCGTTTCATCACCCGTCGCGCCAGCCCTGATTTTCCCGATGCGCGGGTTGAGCTGATCAGCCAGCAACGTCCGTTGGCGTTGTTGTTCCGTGCCATGGGCGGCGCCAGCGGCATCGGTGTGGAAGCGGCCAGCGAACGTGACCTGCTGCTGCGGCGTAATGTGTTGCAGCAGATCGCCGGCACCTGCAAGCAAGTGCCATTGGCCTGGTGTGACGACACCACGCTGCGTCTGCCGCCGAGCCTGGCGGTGTTTCCCGAAGTCTCCCTGAACCAGGAACTGTACCGCTGGCTCGCGTTGCTGGCCGCGCAGGCCGGGCCGATGCGGCACTGGGGGCGGGATAATCAGCGCTGGACCCAGCAGTTGTTGCAACGCTTCCCGGCGTTGCGCGCCCGCTACAAGCGCCTGGTGGACGCGCACCTGCAACTGCGCCCCGATCCTGGCTCATTGAGTCGCAGTGAGGCGGCGCTGGAGCGGGCGTTGTGTCAGGCGCTGCGTGAGCCTGGCAGTGTCGAGCATTTCCCGCGCAGCGAACGGGCGGCCTGGCCGCTGCCGCTGTGGCTGTATCCGCCGCAAAACCTGTCGACGCCGCAGAAGGCCGACCTGGGTGAGGAATCCGAAGAATCATTGACCACCGCACCCGGCGAACAGAAGAGCGGGCGCAAGCGCGCCCAACGCATCGACGACAGCACCCGCGATGGCGGTTTCCTGGTGGTGCGCCTTGAGAACCTGTTCAGCTGGAGTGAACACGTCGACCTGGATCGCTGGGAGGACGACAGCGAAGACGAGGACGCCTCCAAGGTGGCTGACGATCTGGATGAATTGACCCTGTCGCGCACACGTCTGCGCAAGGGCGGCGGTCTCAAGCTGCACCTGGATTTGCCACCCGCCGACGTTGACGATATGCCGCTGGGCGAGGGCATCAAGTTGCCGGAATGGGACTACCGCAAGCAGCAAATGCAGGACAGCTTCGTCAACCTGCAAATGATGGTGCCTCGTGACTGTGAGGCACTGCCGCTGCCGCAACGGCTCAAGGCTTCGGCCCATCGTCTGCGGCGCCAGTTCGAGCACCTGCGCAATGATCGGCAGTGGTTGCGCCAGCAGGCGCAAGGTTCGGAGCTCGACATGCAAGCATGGCTGGATTTTCACGTCGAGCGCGCGCATGGGCAGAGCGCCGAGCGAGGACTGTTCATGGAGCAACGGCGAACACGGCGGGATCTGGCTTGCCTGTTGCTGGCGGATCTGTCGATGTCCACCGATGCGCATTTGAACAATGAGCATCGGGTGATTGATGTGGTGCGCGACAGTTTGCTGTTGTTCGGCGAAACCCTGTCGGGGTTGGGTGATGATTTTGCCTTGTATGGGTTTTCGTCATTACGCCGACAGCAGGTACGCATGCAGGAGTTGAAGTCGTTCGGCCAACGTTACGATGACAACACCCGTGGGCGGATCCAGGGCCTTAAACCCGGTTATTACACGCGCATGGGCGCCGCCATTCGTCACGCCACCCACCTGTTGGGGCAGAGCAAGCGACGCAGCAAGTTGTTGTTGCTGGTCACCGATGGAAAACCCAACGACCTGGACCTGTACGAAGGACGCTACGGCGTGGAAGACACCCGCGAGGCGGTCATGGAAGCACGGCGCCAGGGCCTGATCCCGTTCTGCATCACCATCGATCGCGAGGCCGAGGAATACCTGCCCTACATGTTCGGCGCCAATGGCTACACTCTGATCCGCCAGCCCGAGCAACTGCCGCTGCGGTTGCCGCAGTTGTATCGGCAGTTGACACAACGGTAGGCATGGGCGGGTGGAGCCCCGCCTGAATGAAGACAAGGCCGCGCCTTGATGAGCGATCTTACAAAACACGCCCCTGAGCCACGCGCCATCGCCTGACCAGGGGCGCCATTCACTTAATGGTCGGCCAGGCGATCCCGGGTGCTCACGCCATCCACCAGACGCAGGATGCCCAGTGGATTGGCATTCTTCAGCGGGTCGGGGAGCAGGCTATCCGGGTAGTTCTGGAAGCAGATCGGGCGCAGGAAGCGATTGATCGACAACGTGCCCACGGACGTACCGCGAGCATCCGAGGTGGCCGGGTAGGGGCCGCCATGGACCATCGCGTCGCAGACTTCGACACCGGTCGGGTATCCATTCAGCAGGAGGCGACCGGCCTTGAGTTCCAGCAACGGAACCAGATCGCCGAAGACCTCCAGATCCGCCGGTTCGGCGATCAGGGTGGCCGTCAGTTGGCCCTGCAAACCTTGCAGTGCCTGCTGCAGTTGCTGTCGATCCTTCACCGCAACGACGACGATGACCGGGCCGAACACTTCGTGCTGGAGCAGTTCGTTGCCCTCGATCAACAGCGCGGCGTCCGCTTCGTAGAGTTGTGGATGTGCCTGGCCGCCTTCCTGTGGGCGTCCCGCAAGGTTCTGGATCTGCGGATGATCATGCAGGCGCGTCAAGCCGTCCGAGTAATTGCACAGCCCACCGGCATTGAGCATGGTTTGCGCAGGGTGAGCATTGACCTGTTGGACCAGGTCGTCCAGCAATGCCTCGAATTCGGGTGAGCGTATGCCGATGACCATGCCGGGTTTGGTGCAGAACTGCCCCGCACCCTGAACCACCGAAGCGCTCAACTGCGCAGCCACTTCGGCGCCCCGGACCTTCAAAGCCTCGGGCAATACCAGCACGGGGTTGACGCTCGACATCTCGGCGAAAACCGGAATCGGTTCCGGCCGCGCCGCTGCCATGTCGCACAGCGCTCGACCGCCCCTGAGCGAACCGGTGAAACCGACCGCCTTGATCGCCGGGTGCTGTACCAGCCAGGCACCGACGGTGCCACCGTAGATCATGTTGAAAACGCCCGCCGGCATGGCTGTACGTTCGGCGGCGCGAATGATCGCCAGGGCGACCCATTCAGCAGTGGCCATGTGACCCGGGTGCGCCTTGAAAACCACCGGGCAACCGGCCGCGAGCGCTGCGGCGGTATCGCCGCCGGCGGTAGAGAAGGCGAGCGGAAAGTTGCTGGCGCCGAATACGGCCACCGGGCCGAGCCCGATGTGGTATTGGCGCAAGTCAGGGCGTGGCAGGGGCTGGCGATCGGGCAGGGCGCGGTCGATGCGTGCCCCGTAGAAATCCCCGCGCTTGAGCACCTGGGCAAACAGCCTCATCTGGCCGCTGGTGCGAGCCCGCTCACCCTGGATGCGCGCGGCCGGCAACGCCGTTTCGCGGCACACCGTGGTGATGAACTCGTCGCCCAGAGCATCGAGCTCATCGGCGATGGCTTCAAGAAACAAGGCGCGTCGGGCAGCAGGCTGCGTGCGGTAGGCCGGGTAAGCCGCCGCGGCGGCCTGAGCGGCGGCGTTGACTTCTTCCTGTGTGGCTTCGATGTAGAAGCCAGGCAGTTCTTCACCCGTGCTGGCGTCAAAGCTTTGCAGGCGATTTTGCCCCGCCGCGCTGCGCTGGCCGTTGATGAAGTTGTGTCCGTTGTGTTCGTTCATGGATAGGCTCCCAAGGGTCAACGTGGCTGGATGGCGGCGTCGATCAACCCGCGACTGTGCAGATTGTCGAGCAGGGCACGATAACCCATCTGCCATGCAGGCGCGCGATCGCTGGTCGTCACCCGGTTCACCAGTGTGCCGAGCTTGGAACTGCTGATGGCCACCACGTCACCCGGCTTGTGGGTGAAGCCACCTCCGGGCAGATCCCGGTCTTGCTTGGGGGCGAACAGCGTGCCGAGGAACAGCACGAAGCCATCGGGGTATTGATGGTTTTCATTGAGCGTTTGAGCCACCAGATCCGTCGGATCGCGGCTGATCTGATTCATGGAGCTGCTGCCATCGAGGACAAAACCATCCTCGCCGACGACGCGCAGGGCGACTTCCGCCGAGCGCACGTCGTCGATGCCGAAGGTTTCGTCGAACAGGCGGATAAACGGGCCCAGGGAGGTCGATGCGTTGTTGTCCTTGGCCTTGGACAACAGCAGGGCGCTGCGGCCCTCGAAGTCTCGCAGGTTGACGTCATTGCCCAGCGTAGCGCCCTGGATCCTGCCTTTGCTGGAGACGGCCAATACCACTTCCGGTTCAGGGTTGTTCCAGCTGGATTTGGGATGGATGCCGATGTCCGACCCGTAGCCTACTGCCGACAGAGGTTGCGCCTTGGTGAAGATCTCGGCGTCAGGTCCGATGCCCACTTCCAGGTATTGCGACCACATGCCCTGGCTGATCAACACTTCCTTGAGGGCAGCGGCCTGGGCGGAGCCCGGCACGATGTCACCCAGGTCGGCGCCGATGCTTTCCACCAATATTGCCCGAATGCTGTCGGCCTTGGCCGGGTCACCCTTGGCCTGCTCTTCGACCACGCGCTCGAGCATGCTGGTGGCAAAGGTCACCCCGGCGGCCTTGACGGCTTGCAGGTCGATGGGCGCCAGTAGCCACGGTCGGGCTTCGTCACGGGTGGCGGCGTCGCTGTTGCGCAGCAACTCATCAAAGCTGATCAGCGCCTGCTCCAGTGGCAGGCTGCGCAGGTAGGCAACGGGCTCATCGAGTTCAAGCAACGCCGACACGGTCGCGACCCGGGCACTGATGTCATAGACCTGATGATCCTTGAGCAGCACGACCGCAGGGCCGGCCGTGGCGCCGGGGATCCACACACGGCTGATCCAGGTGCCTTGGGCCAGATCCTGCGCGTGCACATTCAAGTCCGATAATGCGGTTGCAACAATTGTTTGAGACATGGAAAACACCTCGGCGCAAAGGGCGGATCAATGGGAGTGACGTGGATTGCCGCTGCGCGCGATGACGCGCAAGTGCAAGGTCGCGGGTTCCAGGCAACCGCCCGTTGACAGTTGGCCCACCTGCTGGCGATAGATTTCCTGCCAGGGTGTCTGCGAGGCCGGGATGGTGGGTTTGAAGGCCGCCTGGCGACGGGCCATTTCGCTTTCATCGACCAACAGGTCCACTCGACGCGCATTGAGGTCGATGCGCAGGCGGTCGTTGGTTTCCAGCAAACCGATCCCGCCGCCAACCGCCGCTTCAGGCGACATGTTGAGGATCGACGGACTGGCGGAGGTACCGCTCTGGCGACCGTCACCCAGGCACGGCAGCGAGTCGATACCGCGTTTGATCAGCTCGGCCGGTGGGGCCATGTTGACCACCTCGGCGCTGCCCGGGTAACCCACGGTGCCACAGCCACGAATGACCAGGATGCAGCGCTCGTCAATGTCCAGTGCCGGGTCGTTGATGCGCGCGTGGTAGTCCTCCGGACCTTCGAACACGATGGCGCGGGCTTCGAAACTGTTCTCCGCGCCAGGCTCGGACAGATACGTCTTGCGGAAGGCTTCGCCGACCACCGACATCTTCATGATGGCGCTGTCGAAGAAGTTACCGCTCAATACGATAAACCCGGCCCGCTGGATCAAGGGGTCTTCAAACGAATGGATGACGTCTTTATCGCTCGCGGCGCTGTGGCTGACGATCTCGCCGATGGTTTTACCCGAGACCGTGGCGCAGTCTTCGTGCAGGCGACCGGCGTTTTTCAGTTCGTGCATCACCGCCGGAACGCCGCCAGCGCGGTGGAACCCCTCGCCGAGGTATTTGCCGGCGGGCATGCAGTTGACCAGCAGCGGCACGTCTTCGCCGATGCGTTGCCAATCCTGCAAGCTGAGATCGATGCCGGTGTGCCGCGCGATGGCGATCAGGTGCGGCGGGCAGTTGGTCGAGGCGCCCAGCGCCGAAGCGACGGCAATCGCGTTCTCGAACGCTTCGCGGGTCATGATGCTCGAAGGACGAATATCCTGGCGCACCATGTCGACGATGCGGCGGCCCGTGGCGTAGGCCATCTGGCCGCGCTCACGATAGGCCGCCGGAATGCTCGCGCAGCCGGGCAGTGACATGCCCAGGGCTTCGGCCAGCGCGTTCATCGACAGGGCCGTGCCCATGGTGTTGCAGTGACCAATCGAAGGGGAGGCCGCCGTGGTCATCTCCATGAAGCCTTCGTAATCGATCTCGCCACTGGCCAGCAGATTGCGCGCATGCCACAACACGGTGCCCGAACCGATCAACTGGCCCTTGTGGTGGCCGTCCAGCATCGGCCCGCCGGACAACACGATTGCCGGAATATCGACCGTCGCCGCCGCCATGAGACAGGCCGGGGTGGTCTTGTCACAGCCGGTGGTCAGCACAACGCCATCGAGCGGGAAGCCGTGCAGGATTTCCACCAGACCCAGATACGCCAGGTTGCGATCCAGGGCCGCGGTGGGGCGTCGTGTCTGCTCGGCCATCGGATGCACGGGGAACTCCATCGGAATGCCACCGGCATCACGAATGCCTGCCTTGGTTCGCTGCGAGAGTTCCAGGTGATGGCGGTTGCACGGCGCCAGGTCGCTGCCGGTCTGGGCGATGCCAATGATGGGGCGGCCTGATTGCAACTCCTCGCGCGTCATGCCGTAGTTCATGAACCGTTCCACGTAGAGCGCGGTCATGTCGGCGTGGCTCGGATCGTCAAACCATTGTTGGCTGCGAAGGGGCAGAGGAGTGTTTTCAGACATTTTTTTATCTCTTGTTAGGCGTCGATCGACGAAAAGCGAACCACCGCGAGAAGCGACAAGACTGACGGGTTGCACAGCGTCTGCCGGCGTTCGAATGACTTGATGTTACCGGTAACATTTTTATTTTGTAAAGGCCCAATATCGATATTCGACCGGGTGGCCGATGCGGTATCAAGCAGCAGAGGTCGGGTGAGTACCGCCCATGTATAATCGGCCGGCATCCGTGTTGGCGGCGTTGATTTTCAGGCGCTGCCCGGTCTTTTTCAGGAAAACAGGACGTTCATGAGTTTCGAGGATTCAGGCAAAACCACCACGCCGCCGCGCATGGCCGACGTTGCCAAACTGGCCGGTGTATCGAAGATGACGGTCTCCCGTGTTCTGGCGGGTCGAGACGTGTCAGAGCGCACGCAGAAGCTCGTTCTGGACGCCATCGAAAGCCTCGGTTACCTGCCTGATGCCTCCGCCGGGACCTTGTCCACCGGGCGCTCGGAATTCATCGTCGCCCTGGTGCCGTCACTGGCGAGTTCGAACTTTGCCGATACCGTGCGCGGCCTCAACGACGCCGTCAGCGGGCATGGCCTGTGCCTGCTCCTGGGCGACACCGATTACCACCTGGAACAAGAGGCGTTGCTGGTGCGCACGCTGCTGCGCCATCGCCCCGTCGGTGTGATGTTGACCGGCAGCGCGCACCTGGATGAAACCCGCAAGCTGTTGCGCCAGGCGCAAGTGCCTGTCGTTGAGACCTGGGACATTCCCGATGACCCCATCGAGCAATCGGTGGGCTTTTCCAACGTTGCCGCCGCCGCCGCGCTGTACGAGCACCTGTATCAGCAGGGTTATCGGCGCATCGGCTACATCGGCGGCGCGTCCGTGCTCGACCACCGTGGTCAGCAACGACAGCAGGGCTACCTCCAGGCAGTGCAGGCGCTGGGGGCAGGGGAGCCGAGGGTGATGGAGTATGGCGAGTCGCCGATCACCATGAGCCACGGTGGTGAGTCGGTGAAACGGTTGCTGGAGAAGTGGCCGGACACTGACGCGGTCATGTGCGTGAGTGACCTGTCCGCGTTCGGCGCCATCATGCAGTGCCATCGTCAGGGGCTGCGTGTGCCGGACGACGTCGCCATCGCCGGTTTCGGTGATTTCGAGGTGTCGCGTTATTGCACGCCGACCATCACCACGGTCTCCGTGGACCCTTACCGGATTGGTCGCCGCGCCGGGGAACTGCTGGCGAACAGTGCCAACGCCCAGCGGCTCGGACAGCCGCGACCAAGACAATCCGAAGTGGTCGAATTCAAGATCCTCGCCCGCGAAAGCACCTGAAATTTTTAGTCGGGCCTGCTTGCTTTGCTCGGAAACTCGTTGTTAAATTAAAAATGTTACCGGTAACAGCCTATCTTGCAGAGTCCTTTTCTCCCTCCGGATTGCCTCAGACGGTCCGAGGAACTCAAGGTCGCAAGCCAAAACAAAAACAATCGGCATGACGACATGCCTTGAGGTTTACACATGGAATCAGTATCTCAGCGCTCTCTCGACGGAGAGGGCTCGGCGGCGCTTACCTCCGAGGACCGCACCTACCGAAAAGTCATCCTGCGTATCCTGCCGATCCTGCTGTTTTGCTACATGGCGGCATACCTGGATCGGGTCAACATCGGCTTTGCCAAGCTGGACATGCTCAACGACCTGCAATTCAGCAACACCGTCTACGCCTTGGGCGCGAGCATCTTCTTCTGGGGTTATTTCCTCTTCGAAGTGCCGAGCAACCTGTTTCTCCATCGTTTCGGCGCGCGCCTCTGGATCGCCCGGATCATGATCAGTTGGAGCATTGTCTCCATGGCGGTCGCCTTCACGGTGCCGCTGGCCAAGTTCTTCCATATCGAATCGGAAACCATGTTCTACGTGCTGCGCTTTTTGCTCGGCATCTGTGAAGCCGGTTTCTTCCCGGGCGTGATTCTCTACCTCAACTACTGGTTCCCCACCCACCGTCAAAGCCGCGTCATGGCAGGCTTCCTGATGGCGATGCCCATCAGCCTGACCCTGGGCGGGATTCTGTCCGGTTGGTTGATGCAGTCCATGCAAGGCGTGCACGGCATGGCGGGCTGGCAGTGGATGCTGATCATCGAAGGCATTCCTTCGTTGATCATGGCCGTGGTCGTCGTGACGTTGCTGGTGGACAAGATCGACAACGCCAAGTGGCTGACGACGGCGGAGAAAAACGTCCTCAAGAACAACCTCGAGCGCGACAACACCACCAAGGCTTCCAGTCTTCGTGATGTGATCTTCAACGGCCGCGTATGGTTGCTGGTGGCGATCCTGCTGACGTTCAACACGGGCTTCTATGGCTTGGCGTTCTGGATGCCGACGATCATCAAGTCGACCGGTATCTCCAACACCCTGCACATCGGTCTGTTGACGGCGATTCCTTACGCCACCGCCATCGTGGCCATGACCCTCAATGCCTGGCACTCCAACAAAACCGGTGAACGTCGATACCACGCGGCCATCCCGGCATTCATCGGCGGCATCGGCCTGATTTGCAGCGCCATCTTCGCCCATAACCTGCCGGTGTCGATCTTCTTCCTGAGCGTCGCTGCCTCTGGGTTGCTGAGCCTGATGCCGATTTTCTGGACCCTGCCGGGTACTGTTCTCTCGGGCGTAGCCGCGGCGGCGGGCATTGGCATGATCAACGCCATCGGTAACCTCTCCGGGTTCACCGGCTCCATGATCACCGCCATGGCCGAGACACTCACGGGCGACATCAACAATGGCACCTATGTGCTGGGTGGATGCCTGCTGGTGAGCTGCGTGCTGATCATGCTGATTCCCAAGTCGATGTTGGCCAAGGACAGCAAGGGCTGATTGGCCGTCCACTGCGCCAACCCCGTTTCGTGGACGGGGTTGGCGCCGTGGTGGTCAGGCGGGCAGGTGTGGCGAGAGCGTCAATGGAACGGGGGGCTTGCCAAGCAACGTGCACAAGGCGTCAATGACAAGCTGATGATCCTGGCGATCTGGTAGACCCGATACCGTCACACTGCCGATCACCCCCGCGCCCCGTACCGTGATCGGAAACCCTCCGCCGAAGTTGGCGTAGTCGCTGGGCGATAGCTGATAACGCTCCGTGATGTTCTTGCCCTCCAGCTTCAACTGGTGAGCGATCCGGTAGGAACTGCACAGAAACCTGCGGACCGTGTTGGTTTTGCGTCTCACCCAGTCGTGGTTATCGGCGGTGATGCCGGGCGTGGCGGCCAGAAACAACGCACGGTCAAAACGCCTCACATCGATCAGTAGCGGCCAGCGCTGGGCAGTGGCCCGGTTGTACAGCAACGAGCCGAGTTGCCAGGCCGTGCTTTCGTCGAAGGCTTCGAACTGAAGTTCCTCCTCCTGTCGAATCAATATTGCCAGGTCTTCTTGAAGATCCATGTCGAGCTCTTTTGGTGTGGTCAGGGAAACGACAAGGCCGGCGCCCGGCCTACAGGCATTTCTGCAAATGGGTTGACGTGACCGCAGCCGATTGTGGCGTGCGTGTCTGGCGCATCAGTGCAGGGCCGAACAGGGCCAGTGGGATCATCAGCAGCAACGGGAAATAAAGCAGCTTGTCGATACCGAA
Organism: Pseudomonas sp. S2_C03; assembly: GCF_054668405.1. Taxonomy (NCBI): domain Bacteria; kingdom Pseudomonadati; phylum Pseudomonadota; class Gammaproteobacteria; order Pseudomonadales; family Pseudomonadaceae; genus Pseudomonas; species Pseudomonas sp. S2_C03. Next base: position 1,836,193 of record NZ_CP162766.1, read on the forward strand.
TGTACTCACGACATAGGCGATGGCCGCCGGGCCCAGGAGCATGCCGGAGTAGCCAATGCAGTTGACGATACCGATATTTCGGCCGGCGTTGGCCGGGTCCTTGCGACCGGCGCTCGACAGCATGAGCGGCGCGATGCAGGCAAGACCAAGACCGAACAGGGCGAAACCGACCAAACCCGCCAGATGGGTATGGAACACGACGGTTACCAGCAGTCCGCAAATCGCCACCACCGAGCTGATCAATACCATTCGAGCAGGGCCGACCCAGGCCGCGAACCGATCACCGAACAGACGCGCGAGAAACTCAGCGCCGGTGAACACCGAGACGGCGATACCAGCACTTGACGCTGTCGCGCCGAGCACGCGCCGCCCATATTCCTGGCCCCAATCAGCCACCGTCCCTTCGCCGACCATGCTGCCCAGCAACAGCACGCCAAACCCGATCATCAGCAAAATAACGGCGTTCGACGAACGCTTGGTCACGCCGGCGCTTGCAGCCGTCAGGGTCTCGACATGCGGGACCACTTCATGTTTGTCCAGCATGAAATAACCCACAGCGGCACCCCCGAGAATCGTGAGTCCACCCAGGATCGCAAAGGGTACGGCAGCGCTCTCGGTGAATCGGGCCGCAAACAGGCTGCCGACCATGCCCAGCAGGAAGCCGCCCAGTGCGTAGGCCGCGTGGAACGACGTCATGATCGAGCGCTGATAGAAGCGCTCTACCTGCACCCCATGAGTGTTGAACGCGGTATCGGTGGCCCCGCGCAACAACCCCAGAAGCACGCCGAAGAACAGCGCGAAATTGAAGTCGGTGGTGAAGCCCAGTGGAATGATCGAAAGGGGATAGGCAATCGCGGTTGCCAGGATCACTCGCTTGGCGCCGAATCGGTCGAGGAAAAGGCCCACCAGGAAAGACCCGGCGGCGCTGCCCACGCCGATGCCGAAGGCGATCATGCCGAAACTGGCATCGCCCAGGTCGCCGTTCAGGCCCATGTGATGACGAAAAGCGGAAACACCCGTGGACCAGATATACAGCATGGCTCCGATCATCATGAAGCCTGCGAAGGTTGCAATCCTGGCCCTGCGAATTCGTGGTGTGACGAGGCTGTTGTCGATTTTGTTCATGTTTTAACAAATCCTGTCAGCGAAGTATCCCCGCAGGGATGCCGTATCAGTGGAAGTTGGCGGCGACGCGCAGCGCATTCGCGGCAATGGTCAGCGCCGGGTTGACGGCCGCCGAGGAGGGGAACGAAGCGCTGTCGACGATCCAGACATTGTCCAGGTCATGCATCTTGCAGTTCGCATCCACCACGCTGTTGGCCGGGTCATTGCCCATCACGGCGGTGCCGCATTGGTGCGAGTTGGTGCCAATGCCCATGCGCTCGGTGAGGACAAACGGGTACCCGGCTTTCTTCATCATCTCGCTCGTACGCTCGACCAGTTGTGCGTGGGCGCTGAGGTTGTTGGGGGTCCAGTGAACCTTGATGGCATCGCGTTCGGCGTCGTATTCGATGCGATTGTCAGGGGTGGGAATGTCTTCGGACGTCAGGTACAGGTCGACGCTGTGCGCGGTGATATAGCGCGAAAGCATTTTTGGAATCCATGGGCGCATCGGGCTGATCATGGGTTCGCGGATCTTGCCCAGCATCTGCACATTTCCCAGCGGGAAGGTATTGCTGCGACCGGCGGTGTACCAGTCGTTGATCGCCAGGGTTTTCTGAAACTTCACGTCGTTGCTGCGTCGAGGGTCGACGGCAATCATGAAGGTACTGTTATGCACCATATAGTTTCTTCCCAATTGATCGGAGCGGTTGCCCAGCCCGTTGGGGTGCTGCGCGTTGCGTGAGCGCAGGAGCAGGGCGGCACTGTTGACGGCGCCGCAGGCCAGCGCAACGCGCCTGGCGACAATCCGCACCGGTTTGCCGTCCTTTGTACCGCAGGCCTCGGTGACGCGTTTTCCGTCGTCAGAGGTCGATAACGCATCAATCTTCGTGCCAACCAACAGCCGCGCGCCTTTTTGCAGGGCCGGGCGCAGCGCCGATATTTCTGCGTCGGCTTTGGCTTCGAGCAGGCAGGGGTAGCCGTCGCACGTGGAGCACAGCACGCAGGCCCGATCAGTGCCGTAATCCACCGCCGCAGGCATTACGAAAGGTGACAGCCCGGCGTGTCGCATCGCGGCTTCGAGGGGCAACAGGGCGGGGTCATGTTTCAATCCCGGCCACGGATATGGCTTGGAGCGCCATGGGTCGGTGGGATCTTGCCCCGCGTTGCCATGCACCTTGTACAACGCCTCGGCCTGGCAATAGAACGGCTCCAGGTCGGCATAGGTGATTGGCCAGGCTGGCGCGATGCCCTCGGCATGATGAACCGCAGCAAAGTCGACCTCCCGGAAACGGGGCAACATGGCGCCGTAGAATTTGGTGTTGCCACCGACGTAATAAAACACGCCGGGGGAGAACGGCTTGTTGTGGTGGTCCAGCCATTGTTCGGCATTGCGATAGCGCCCCTGGCCAAAAACGGCCTCGGCGCTCCAGTTCTCGGTCTCGCGCGGCAGGAAATCACCGCGCTCGACGATCAGTACATCCAGTCCCTTGTCGACGAGCGCGTGGGCGAAGGTTGAACCGCCCATGCCTGATCCGATGATCAGCACGTCGCAGGTCAGGTTCCCGTTTTCATCAGGCGTGGCGGTCTCGGTGGAGCGCCGGCGAACCGGCGCTCCCTCGGACGTGGCTTGCGCTGAAAGAGTGATGTTTGAAGTACTCACTTCGTGCATGCCTTCATCGTGGTTTACAGATGCTGTTCTTTTTTGCGCAGTTCCCAGTACTCGTCCTGACGTTCGTCAGTGATGTACTCCGGTACCGGGAAGTCCCACCAGCCCGGCACCCACGGGCCGGCCGCGTCGCGGTCGGTCGGCACTTCGATCAGCACAGGGGCATTGGCGTCCAGAGCCTGTTGCAGGATCGGCTCCAGCTCCTCGTTGCTCTTCACGCAGAACGACAGCATGCCGAACGCCTTGCCGAGCGCCGCGTAGTCCGGCGAATAGGGTTCGCCGTTCGGCAGGTTGAACTCGCTGCCCAGATGACGACTGGTCTGCTTGCGCTGGCCGCCACGGATCGACATATAGCCGGCGTTGTTCTGGATCAGGAAGACCACTGGGATATTGTTGGTCACGCAGACCGCGATTTCCTGTGGGTTCATGAGGAAGTCGCCATCGCCCAGGATGCACACCACCGGCTGGTTCGGAGCCGCCAGCTTGGCGCCGATGGCTGCAGGCACGGCCCAGCCCATGGACGAGAAGCCGCCGGAGGTCAGGTGCGTGCGTGGGGTGTACACCGGGAACGTCTGCTTGACCGCACCCTGGGCGTTGCCCGAGCCGACCACCACAATGGTGTCGCGCGGGAAGATCTTGCGCAGCGCACCCAGCGGCCGTTGTGAGGTGAATGGAAAACGGTCGGAATCACGACGGGTGGCCAATTTGGCTTCCCACAGATCCTGATTGCGCTTCAAGTCCGCCAGATAATCGCTGCGATCGACGGAGTCGCTCTTCAAAGCCTCGACGAGATGGGCGAGGGCGTATTTCGCATCCGACACGATGCCCACGGCCACCGGGTAGTTCTTGCCGATCTCGTGCGGATCGATATCGATATGGATCAGTCGTCCCGGTGGAATGGAAAAGGTCACGCCTTGGGCATAGCTCGATGACGACCAGTCAGTGAACCGGCAACCGACAGCCAGGATAACGTCGGCACTGGAGGCCATCTGGTTACCGCACAGGGTGCCGGTCTGGCCGACGCTGCCGGCGAACAGGGCGTGATCTTCCGGGAAGCCGCTCTTGCCGTTCCAGGTGGTGACCACCGGGATTTTCCAATGCTCGGCCAGGGCGACGACTTCTGCCGAAGCCTCGGCTGTGATCACGCCACCGCCGATGACAATCATCGGACGCCTGGCTTCGCGCAACACTTGGGCGGCGCGCTTGATGGCCTCGGGGTCTGGGTAGACCTTGCCCACCGGAATGCGCTCTTGAAGGTCGTGCAGCGTGACTTCACCCGCTTCGGCCTGGACGTCCATCGGGATTTCAATGTGCACGGGGCCCGGGCGACCGGTCAGCATCGAGCTGAAGGCGCGGTGCATAATGAACGGCATTTCCTCGGTACGAGTGGCGACCCAGTGACGCTTGGACACGGCTTCGGCGATCTTCGGGAAGTCGTTGTCGGTGTAGCGCTCCAGCTCCTGCAGCAGGCCATGGCCACGCATGTGGGTGGGCGGGCCGCCGGTAATCAGCATGCAACTGGTGGAGTCGGTGTAGGCGGTGGCCATGCCGATCACCGTGTTGCTGGCGCCAGCGCCAATGGACGTCACGGCAACCATGGGTTTGCCGGCGACACGGTAATAACCGTCAGCCAGGTGCACGGCGCTCTGTTCATGGAAGACCTGAATGAACTTGAGCTTGGACTCCTCTTCCATGAAGGCGTCCATCAAGGTCCAGATGCCGTGGCCGGGAATCCCGGCGACGTACTCCACGCCGTAGTTTTTCAGGGTTTGGGCAACCACCTGGCTGCCTGTAAGTTTTGCCATTTTGTTTCGCTCCTGCTTGGAGGGGGTTTTTCTGGAATGACTTCAGGGGCCGGGGCGCCTGGAGCTACCGGTCAGGTATTCACTTGCGCGCAGCCCAACGCAGGCCTTGCTTGGTCAGGCGACGGATGTTGGGGTCGGCGAGGTTGCTGGTGTCGTGGCCGATGGAGTGATAGAACACCCGTCCTTCGCCCCAGTTGCGCACCCAGGCCACTGGGCTGCGATGACCCTTGAGCCACGGCATCGGATTGCCGTCGAATGTGGTCTCGGCCAGCACATGAATGTTCGGGTCGACCTGCATGTAGTACTGCTCGGAGCGCACTTCGAAATCTTCCACACCCTGAGTCACTTCATGTTGGCGGTCGAGGAAGTTGACCCTGTAGGGGTGCGGATACCCTTCGCCTGCGGGGTGCTCCAGGAACGAGCCGCCGAGAATGAAGTGGTATTTGAGGCTGGCGCGGAAGGCCGCCCCGGCGCCATGCCAGCCGACCAGTCCGACGCCGCTTTCGATGGCTTCGGACAAGTGTTTTTCCTGGGTCGCCGTCAGCGTTTCGGTCGTAACGGCGTTGTTCCAGCCGATGACGATTAAGTCGTAGGACTTCAGGTCGCGGTCCAGGGTGAAGATATCGGTCGACTCTTCGACGTCGAAATCCAGCTCCTTGAACAGTTCGCGCGCCCAACCGGCGATTTCGTAGGGGTAGTGGCCTGGCCAGCCGCCGTACAAATAAAGAACACGGGTCACGGTTATCTCTCCACTCTGTTTTTTTCAGGCGACAAGCATCGGTCGAAGCAACTTCGACGTTTGGCTTGTCCATCTTTCAACGGCATCACACAGTTCCCGCGAGAACTTTTTCGCGGCTGCAAGAGGCCGCCGCATGAAATGCGTTATTGATAAAACGTTATCGATACAAGCTGTTCCGAAGTGTCGGAACCGCGCCTGTTATTCATCTCATTGCACGCAGCAGAGTGCTCTTAACGAAGAACGCTCAATACGTTTGCAATGTGAATTTGTGTAGGACAGTGAAAGCAAAGGTGTGCAAAAACGCGTGCCGTTCAATCACGGATTCGCGGCGTTGCAGTGGATGAATCGGCCGTTGGACCGGATTCGGTATTTGGGCGCCTGACATAAGCGGGCCTCATTTTTTTGTTAGGTGATTTTGCTCGGTTATACGTATAACCTTGAGCACAAATTAACACGCGATTTTGGCTTGTCAATACCCTGTTGCGACAAAGGGCATTGCCATCGGTCGAAATTTCCCGAGGTTGCAACCCGCTCGAGAAGGCTGTGATGGGCCGCGAGGAAGGGGCCTTTGCCCGCTCACCCCGACAGCCGTCCAAAGAGCCCTGACAAGGGTTATCTTTGCCCGGATCGAGCCGGTATGCTGGGCGCCACTTTCGGTTTGCCGACCTCGCTCGCGCATTGCCGTGACAGAGAAAAGGACAAGGTTCAAATGGTTTCGATGAAGGACGTGGCCAAGGCCGCCGGCGTTTCCCAGCCGGCGGTTTCCTATGCCTACAGTGGCTCCAGCAAGGTGTCTGCCACCCAGCGCGAACACATTCTGGCGGTGGCGGCATCGTTGGGTTATCCGGGCCCGAACGTTCGCGGCCGCAGCCTGCGCTCCGGGCGCGTCGGTGCCATCGGCCTGGCGGTCATGGATCAGTTGTCCTACGCGTTCGATGACCCCTGGGCCCTTTCCCTGCTCAAGGGCATTGCCCAGGTCAATGAGCTCTCCAACGTGGCGCTGACCCTGTTTCCCTTGCGCAGCAAGAAACTCGAAGGCGAGGGCGCAGGGGACGACAACCTGGCCGTGCGCGGCCTGGTGGATGGCCTGATCATTTCGACCCTGCCGGACGATCACCCCATCGTGCAGTACATCGCCAGGCGCGCCATTCCGGCGGTGGTGATCGACTCCCCGCGCCTGGAAGGGGTGCACTACGTGGGGATCGACGACCGCCAGGCTTCCATCGACCAGATGGAGCACATCATCGGGCTGGGGCATCGCAGGATTGGCGTGCTCGTCGAGCGTCTGCTTCCCGATGGCAAGAAAGGCCTGGTCAGCAAGGCACGCTTCAAGGCTTCCACGGAAATGATCGTGAGGGAACGGCTCGCCGCGTATGTGGATGCTGCGCAGCGCCATGGCATTGGCTACGACGACCTGGTGATCGTCGAGGCGGGCGGGTTCACCAACACGCTTGGTCAGGAAGCGGCGGCGACTCTGCTACGCGATACCGGCATCACGGCCATCGTGGCCAGCTCGGACGTGATGGCGCTGGCCACCCTGACGCGCGCCGCTGCCCAGGGCGTCCAGGTGCCCGAGCAATTGTCGGTGATCGGCTTTGACGACATCCCTGAAGCCGGTCTTCGCGATCTCACCACCATTCGCCAGTCGCTGATCGGCAAGGGGGAGTGGGCGGCGCGCATCCTGCTCGAAGAGCTTGAAGCCGGTGAGCCGCTCGCGCCGCGGGTGAAAATCTTCGACACCAGCCTGGTGGTGCGGGGGTCGACGGCGCCTCCTGCGTCTTGATCGCGCAACGTCAGAGCGGCGGATGCGTCAAGCTGCGTCACTTATTCAGGCGGTGAGAAATTGAGCCCCGTCCATGGCACGCCCTAATCTGACCCTGGCTACACAGCGGTCAAAACAACAATTCTCGTGTAATTCACTGCCGTCCGTGCCACGCCATGCGGCGGTCAGTGCCTGATTGGGGCATCACTGTGGACTATCAACTGGATTTGCCGTCCGAGCGGACGGTGGCTTCCCATGGCTCGCTTTCCAAAGGACTGAGCAGTCGCCAGATCACCATGATTTCGATTGGTGGCGTGATCGGCGCGGGCTTCTTCGTGGGCTCGGCGAGCGCGATCAGCGCCGCCGGTCCTGCCGTGCTGGTGTCCTTCGGCATCGCCGCGATACTCGTGGTGCTCGTCATGGGCATGTTGGCCGAACTGGCCACGGCCAACCCGGACACCGGCTCGTTTTCGACCTACGCGCAACAGGCAATGGGACGTTGGGCGGGATTTGCCATCGGCTGGTTGTACTGGTGGTTCTACGTGTTGGTGATTCCACTGGAGGCCATCGTCGCCGCCGATATCCTCGGCGCCTGGGTCGGGGTGCCTTCCATGGCGATCGGGGTGATCCTGATCGTTGGGCTGACCCTCACCAACATCATGAGCGTGAAGAACTTCGGCACGCTGGAATACTGGTTTTCGCTGATCAAGGTCGTGACCATCCTGGCCTTCATTGCGCTCGGTGCCTGCGCGATTGCAGGCCTGTTGCCGAGCAGTTCGGCCACAGGGTTCGGCCATCTCTGGCAGGACGGGGGCTTCGCACCCACCGGCCTCGCGGGCATTGCCTCGGCGTTGGTGCTCGCGCTGTTCAGTTTTACCGGCATGGAAATCGTCACCATTGCCGCCGCCGAATCCGAGGACCCACGCGCCAATATCCGTCGTGCCATCCGCTCGGTCGTCTGGCGCATGCTGATTTTCTATTTCGGCTCGATCCTGGTGATCGTCAGCCTGGTGGCGTGGAACGCTCCGGCGCTGCAGGCCGGTTCGTTCCAGTCGGCACTGGAAACCATGGGCATACCCGGGGCCGCGACCATCATTCAGGCGGTCATCCTGGTCGGCGTCGCCAGCACCTTGAATTCGGCGATCTTCACCGCCTCGCGCATGGGCTATTCACTCGCCGTTCGGCGTGACGCGCCGCGTGCGTGGGCCCAGACCACGTCCAACGGTGTGCCTAAAGTGTCGATCTTTTATGCCAGCGCCGGGGCTCTGGTGCTGCTGGTGGCCAACTACACCTTGCCGCAGACGGTGCTCGTTCCGCTGATCGCCACTATCGGCACCATCGCCCTGGTGATGTACCTGGTGATTGCGATCAGCCAGGTCATTCTGCGCAAGCGCGCCATCGCACAGGGACGCTCGCTGCTGGTGACGTTCCCGCTGTTCCCGGCGCTGTCGTATCTGACCATCGCGGCGATCGTGGCCTTCCTGGTGTTGATGGCGGTGGTACCCGGCCACCAGACCGAGTTGCTCGTGTCCTCGGTGCTCACCCTGACGCTCATTGTCATCGGTGTGGTGCTGCAAAAGCGCGACAAGGCCTGAGTCTCACGTTCCCGTCGAGCCCGGCTCACCAACCCTTGCCCATCCCCGGATGGGCTTTTTTTATGGCTGATCAGCAATGAACGATTTGACCCACTCCCTTTTCGTGATCTCACGTAACAATCTGCTGGCCTGTCGGATTGCCTTCTTCCTGTCAGGCGTCGCCATGGGGGCATGGGCGCCGCTGGTGCCTTTTGCCCGCGAGCGCGCCGGGATCGGCGATGGCGAGCTGGGGCTGTTGCTGCTCTGCCTGGGCAGTGGCTCGATGTGCATGATGCCGTTCGTGGCCAGGCTGGTGAGCAAGGTCGGATGCCGGGCAACCATGACGACGGCGGTGGGTGCGGCGATCCTGTGCCTGCTGGCGCTGTCGGTTGCCTCGCAGTTCCATTGGCTGGTGGTGTTCCTGCTGTGCTTCGGCGCCTGCATGGGCACGGCCGACGTCACCATGAACCTGCAGGGCTCGATGGTGGAGCGTGGTCTGGGGCGTACGATGATGTCCGGGTTTCATGGACTGTTCAGCGTCGGTAACATCTTCAGTGCGTTGCTGGTTTCGGTCTTGCTCGGCATTGGTCTATCGCCGTTGTCGGCGGTTGCCGTGCTGGGAAGCGTGGTCGCGGCGCTGCTGGTCGCATTCGGTCGACACATGCTTGCTTATGGCGAGGGTGCCGGGGCACCGATGTTCACGCGGCCAACCCGGTACGTCTGCCTGGTGGGTATCCTGTGCCTGATCGCGTTCCTGGTCGAAGGCTCGATGCTCGACTGGAGCGCGGTCTTTCTGACCACCGTGCGAGGCATGGACATCAGCCAGGCTGGCATCGGCTATGCGCTGTTCTCCGTGACCATGGCCGTCGGCAGGCTCGGCGGTGACTGGCTGGTACCACGACTGGGCGAGCGCACGGTGCTGGTCGGTGGCAGTGCCGTGGCGATGTTCGGCATGCTCATTTCGGTGCTGGTCGACAGCCAGTGGTTGACCCTGGCCGGATTCGTGCTGGTGGGATCGGGCATCGCCAATATGGTGCCCGTCTACTGCTCGGCGGTCGGGCGGCAGCAGGTGATGCCGGTGTCGCAGGCCCTGTCGACGGTCAACGCGATCGGCTACCTGGGCATCCTCATGGGTCCGGCGGCCATCGGGTTCATCGCTCATCTTTCGTCATTGAGCTTCGCGTTGCTGATAACCGCTGGCCTGCTGGTTTTCGTGGCGCTCACCTCGGCGACCGTCGTGCGCCGGGGTTAGCAGGTCGGGCGTTTGCCAGCCATAAAAAAACCAGCACCTTTACGGTGCTGGTTTTTTTGTGCTGATCCGCCGTCAGAGCGCCGGCTCACCAAAACCGACTTCCTTTTTGCCATAGCGGCGAACACGGATGTTGGCTTGTTCCGCGTGGCCCACGAACCCTTCCATCAGGCACAGTCGCGAACAGTATTCGCCGATCTGGGAGGACGCTTCATCGGTGAGGATGCGCTGGTAGGTGCAGGTCTTGATGTACTTGCCGACCCACAGGCCGCCGGTATAACGCGCCGCCTTGTTGGTCGGCAGGGTGTGGTTGGTGCCGATGACCTTGTCGCCATAGGAAACGTTGGTGCGTGCCCCCACGAACAGGGCGCCAAAATTGGTCAGGCGCTTCATGAAGTAATCGTCGTCATGGGTCATGATCTGCACGTGCTCGGAGGCGTACTCGTCCGAATACCTGACCATCTCTTCGTAGTCTTCACAGAGGATGATCTCACCGAAGTTTTCCCAGGCTTCGCGGGCGATTTTCTGGGTGGGCAGCTTGACCAGGAGCCGCTCGATTTCCTTGAGGGTTTCCAGTGCCAGTTCGCGCGACGTGGTCAGCATGACGGCCGGAGAGTCCACGCCATGTTCGGCCTGGCCCAACAGGTCAGTGGCACACAATTCGCCATCCACCGAGTCGTCGGTGATCAGCAGGGTCTCGGTCGGGCCGGCGAAGAGGTCAATGCCGACGCGGCCAAACAGCTGGCGTTTGGCTTCGGCCACATAAGCGTTGCCCGGCCCGACGATGATGTCCACGGGGTTGATCGACTCGGTACCGATTGCCATCGCGGCCACGGCCTGGATGCCGCCCAGGCTGTAGATCGCATCCGCACCGCCCAGGGCCTGGGCCGCGACTATGTAGGGCGCAGGTTTGCCCTGGAAAGGCGGCGCAGCGGTGGTGATGTTCTTCACACCGGCCGATTTGGCGGTGACGATCGACATGTGCGCGGAGGCCAGCAGCGGGTATTTGCCGCCTGGTACATAGCATCCGGCGGCATTCACCGGAATGTGCCGGTGACCGAGAATCACGCCCGGAATGCTTTCGATTTCAACATCCAGCAGGGATTGGCGTTGGGCGTCTGCAAAGCGACGCACCTGCGCCTGGGCGAAGAGAATGTCGTTGTATTCACGCTCGGTCAGCCTGGCCACGCACTCTTTGATTTCCGCGTCGCTGAGGCGATAGTCCGCGCGATCCCAGCCGTCGAACTTTACGGAGAGTTCACGTACTGCGGCGTCGCCGCGCTTTTCGATATCCAGCAGGATGCGGGAAACATCGCTTTTGACCTGTTCGTTGCGTTCTACCTGCTGTGCGGCAGGTTTCGCTTTTTTTATCCATTGAGCCATGACATCACCTCGATCGGGCGCAAACAATTTATTCGGTTTTTGGGCAGCACGAGCCGGCGCACGCAATCATGCAAATGTGCGTGGTGAGCAATAAGTTGTGAGCGCTACGATTTCCGCTGCTTCGAAAAAAATACAGCGGGGAGGGTGGGTGAACAATTTCTCACCCGAGCGACAGTTGACGCAAAGTGACGCAGAGTGAATTTATCGCTGACGCAAAAAGCGGCCTTGCGGGCCGCTACTGACGTGTTGGACATCTAAGTTGATCAGACCGGGTCGATCGAGGCCGTCCCGGAACCCAGGTAGTCCACCACTTCCTTGGGGATGGTCGGATCGTCCGGAGACAACACGGTGGCCCGCTTGATATGCGCTTTCTTGATGAACCCCTTGCCCACGAAGTTCATCGCGACTTTTGCCGCCACTGGCTGGCGAACCATGGTCGCGGCGATCCCGCTGGACACGCCAAACACGTATTTCTTGGCGTTACGGCTGACCGCCGCCAGGTTGGTGAAGGTGATCTCATTGCGCTGGATCGTTTCGAAGTCGACGCAAAAAATGCGATTGGAGATCAGGAAGCTCAAACCGTGGTACTTGAAGTGGTAGTCGATCTTGCCGCTGCCGTCCTGGTTGGGAAAGCGCTCCAGGTAATAGTGCATCAGTATTCCGTTCTTCTCGTAGATGCAGAACACTGACCTGACGATCTTGCCCTTGTAGATGGAGGAGTAGTGATAACGCTCATAGACGCCCGTCAGGTCGCCGATATCGGCGTCGTTCTCCATCAACAATTCGTTGATGAACAGCAACATCTTGGGTGACTGGACCAGGTTGCGGAACAGGTGGAAGTGGCCACCCTCGATCATCGAGCGGAAGTCGTTGGGGTGGGTGTAGAGAATATCGATGCTCAGCCCGAAGAAGCCTGCAATGGCCCGCAGGTTCGATTTCGAGGGCTGGTGAGTGCCGGCCAGGTACTTGTTGAACTGTTGGCGATTGATGCCGACACGGCGGCACATCTCCGAAACCGTGCCAACCTGCTCGCATAACATTTTCAGGTTTTCTTGGAAATTCTCTTGGTTTTGCATGGCATCTATTCAGTCGTTTGCGAGCAGTGGGGCAGTCTAGGGGCATTCACCCCAACCCGGCAAGGCGCGGTCCTGCGGGCATCAAGCGCTGGCATGAAGGACATGATAGGCGCCTTTTTCACCGATCATGATAGCCATCGCGTTGGTATTGCTGGAGCAGAGGTTGGGGGCAATCGAGTTATCGATCACTCGCAAGCCGTCGATACCCCGCACGCGCAGGTGCTTGTCGACCACGGCATTGTCATCCTCGCCCATCCGGCACGTGCCCACCGGGTGAAGCGCGCCGTGGGCGGTTTGGCGGACGAAGATGCGGTAGTCGTCTCGCGAGCGCAACGCCTTCGCAGGGACGAACTCGCGGCGTATATGCCGGGCGATTGCGCCCTGCGCCATGATGTGGCGGCCATATTCCACGGCCTCGGCCATGCAGTCCACGTCGTACGGGTCTTGCAGGTAGTTGGGGCGGATGAGCGGTTTTGCCCCGGGATCTGCGCTGCGCAGTGATACGCTGCCGACGGAACGCGGTCTGGTCTGGCAGACGTTCAGGGTGCAGCCGTTTCCACCCGGCACCGAATCGACCCCCGCTTCGACGCCTGCTCCGGCCATGAAGCAGTACTGCGCATCCGCCCGTCCTTCGGCAAGGGACGTGCGCCAGAACGCACCGCCTTCGACGATGTTGGAGCTGGCCGGCCCGTTCCTGAACAGCAGGTATTGCAAGCCTGCGTAGAGCTTGTGGTGCAGCTTTTTGTATTTGTCGTAGCTCAGGGCGGTATTCAGTTCGCTGATCAGCGACACCTCAACGTGATCCTGCAGGTTCTGGCCCACACCTGGGAGGTCGCAATGCACCTTGAGGCCGTGCCCGGCGAGCGCATCCGCTGCGCCAATACCGGACAGCATCAACAACCTGGGGGAGTTGATGGCACCCGCGCATACGATCACTTCGCTGTCGGCCATCAGGTGCTGCACCTGGCCGCGACGCTGGTATTTCACACCCACCGCGCGACCTTGGCTGATGATGATCTGCAACACCCGGGCCTGGGTAATCACCTCAAGGTTCGCCCGCACCCTGGCGGGCTTGAGATAGGCAACGGAGGTGCTGGAGCGACGACCGTTACGGGCGTTGATCTGATAGAAGCCGCACCCGTCCTGAATGCCGCCATTGAAGTCCGGATTGAAGGCCATGCCCGCCTCCTGACAGGCTTGCACCCAGAAGCGCGCCAGTGGATGGGTGTAGCGTTGGTCACTCACCCCCACTGGCCCTGCCACGTTGTGACAAGCGTTGTTGAAGCGATCGTTGGCCTCATGTTTCAGAAAGAACGGCAACACGTCCTGGTACGACCAGCCGGCAGCGCCCGACCGGCTCCACTGATCATAATCGGCAGGCTGCCCGCGCAGGTACACCATCGCGTTCACCGTCGCGCCGCCGCCCAGCACCCGCGCCTGAACCATGCCCGGATTGGCGGGGCCGATGTAGTCCGGCGGCGGTTGCCAGGGATAGTGTTCCACCAGCGCGCCCTGGCTCGTCTTGTAAAACCCCACCGGCAAATGGATGTAGGGATTCCAGTCACTGGGACCTTCCTCCAGCAACACCACCGAAGCATCAGGGTTCTCGCTCAGCCGGGCCGCAACCACGCAACCCGCCGAGCCGCCACCCACCACTATGTAGTTCACCAACGCATGATCCTCCTCACGGCACACAGGCGGTCTTTGAGGCGCAGGATGCGCCTCGAAGAACCTTCAGGCGGCCACCACCACAAAACTGTCAGGCCGGCACGTCAGCGTCACCGGTGTACCTGGGGCCATGGTGTGGCTGCCGGGTGTCGGCAGTTGCTGGCATTTGAGTTCCAGGTCGCTGCCGCCCACGGCGACGCGGTAGATCACCCGATTGCCGATGAAGGACGTGTCCTTGACCGTGCCGGCGAAAGCGCCGTCCAGCGTTGCGCCCGACGAAGGCGACAGGACGATGGTTTCCGGCCGGATCGAGACATTCACCGGGCCACTGTTCAACGCGACCTTGGGCAGGTGGGCGTATTGGCCGAACGGCAGTTTCACCTTGCCGGGGCCTGAGCCTTCGTGTTCGTAAACACCGTCGACGATATTGGTATCGCCGAAAAACCGTGCGGCGAACAGCGTCTTGGGTGCCCAGTACATTTCCTCCGGATCGCCGATCTGCTCGATGCCACCCTTGTTCAGCAGCACCACACGATCGGAAAGGATCATGGCCTCGTCCTGGTCGTGGGTGACGTAGACAAAAGTGGTGGAGGACTCTTCGTGGATGCGCTTGATCTCGTTGAGCATGTGGTGACGGATCTTCAGGTCGAGCGCGGCCAGCGGTTCGTCCAGCAGCAATACGGCAGGGCGATTGACCAGCGCCCGCGCCAGCGCGACCCGCTGCGCCTGGCCGCCGCTGAGTTCGGAGATCCAACGGTTCTTGAAGGTGCTCAATTGCACCAGCTCCAGTACCCGGGACACTTCACGCTTGATCTCATCTTTGGGCGTGCGCTTGAGGCGCAGGCCGAAGGCGACGTTGTCGAACACGTCCAGGTGCGGGAACAGCGCGTATTTCTGGAACACCATGTTCACCGGCCGTTGTTCCGGGGGCAGCCGGGTGGCGTCCTTGCCGTCGATCAGCACCTTGCCGGTGGTCGGCGTTTCAAAGCCGGCGATGATGCGCATCAGCGTGGTCTTGCCGCAGCCGCTTGGGCCGAGCAAGGTCAGGATTTCATTTTTGCGCACGTTGAGGTCGAGCTTTCCAAGCGCGGTGAGATTGCCGTAGGCCTTGGAAATTCCGGTCAGTTCAATGCTGTTGATGGACATGGTTCATTCCCCTGTGCGTTCGAGTTCGATGCGCCGGCGGCGCATCGTCATTACCAATCCAGCGACCCCGATGATTGCAATGGTCATCACCAGCATGATCACGGACGCGGCGTTGATGCTTGGGTCAACGGCGCGGCGGATCATCGAGAGGATGAGCAGCGGCAGGGTGGTATCGGTCCCGGTGACGAAGACCGTGATCAGAAACTCGTCCAGCGACAACGCCACGGTCAGGATGGCGGCGCCGGCGATGGTCGGGCCGATGATGGGCAAGGTGACCAGCCAGAAAGCCTTCAGTGGCGTAGCGCCGAGATCCCGTGCGGCTTCTTCGAAGGACAGGTCGAAATACTCCAGGCGCGAGCGCACTGATTCGACGAAGAAGGGCAGGGTAAACAAGGTGTGACCGATGATGATGGTGAGCAGAGAACGCGGCAGCCCGATCAGCGAAAACAGGATGACCAGCGCGATACCCAGGAACAGCCCCGGCATGGCGATGGGCGCGAAATTGAGGAAGGCGAACGTGGATTTCGCCTTGCCTTTCATGCGTATCAGGGCCAGCGCGGACAACGTCCCGAGCAAGGTGGTGAAGAGCGCCGAGGCGCCCGCCACAATCAGGCTGTTGCCCAGCGCGGTCCTGAAGTCATAGCTGTTGAAGATGGTTTCGTACCAGCGCAGCGAAACGCCTTCGAAAGGCAGTGACAACGACGGTGTCGAGTGAAAGCTGAACAGCACGATCAGGCCGATGGGGGCATACAGGAACAGCATGTAGAACCAGGTAAATAACCGGGCCATTTTCATTCTCCGGGGGGCAGCGCCCTGTTTGTCAGTCGTGATAACGCTTGCCGGGCGCCAGGTTCATCGAACGCATGAACACCAGCAGGGCGGCGTAGACCAGCATGAAGACCATCAGCAGGAGGTAAGCCATGGCCGCACCCAGCGGCCAGTTGCCCACGGTGCGGAACTGGTTGGCGATCAACAGCCCGGTGGTCATGGCATCGCGGCCGCCGAGCAACTGTGGCGTGACGTAATCCGCAGCGGCGAGCACGAAAGTGAACATGAAGGAGCTGACGATGCTTTTGTGCGCCATGGGAATGATGACCTTGCGGATGGCCACCGAGCCGCTGCCGCCCAGGTCGGCGCAGGCTTCCAGATAGTCCTTTTTCACATCACGCAAGCCCGACACCAACAGCAACAGGGTGAAGGGCAACATGATGTGCACCAGGGTGATGACCACCGCGAATTTGTTGAACACGATCCAGTCGATGGGCGTGTCGATCACGCCCCACTGCATGAGCGAACTGTTGATCACACCGGTCGAGCCAAGGATGGTGCGCCAGGCGTAGACCCGCACCAGGTAGCTGGAGAACCAGGAAACCAATGCCAGGTAGAGGATCGCGTTGGAGCGTGTTCGGTAGACGATGTACCAGGCCACGGGCGCGCTGAGCAGGGTGGACAGCGTGGCGGTCCAGAAGCCGTTCTGCATGGAGATCCACAGCGAGTCATAGAAGCCGCTGGCCCCCAGCACACGGGCGTAGTTGGCCAGCGTGGCAGAGGGGATCATGGTGAATGACCGCGACAGCCAGAAACTCGAAACGAACAGCAGGACCGCAGGGATGATGAAAAAGACCAGCAGGAAGGCGAACGGCGCCCCGGCCAGGTAAAAGGGGGTGAAGCGTTTTCTGTCGGCGTTCCCTGAGGGTGTCGAGTCACAAGCGTCCGTGCTTGCCAACTTGCTTTGATTGATGACGTTCATGATACAGACCCATTGCAGCAGGTAGTGGGATGCTTGCCAGGCATGCGGACTTCGCTTACTCGATTGATCGTTTTTCCCGGCGTCCCGTGTCGGGGTTGCGCCAGGGCGTGTGCGCCCTGGCCAAGGGTGTGGCTCAAAAGGAGCCTTTGAAGGTGGCCCATTGATCCACCCACTCTGCGTAAGTCACGTATTGCTCAGAGTTCAACGGCGGTACGCCATAGAGCTTCGACTTCTTGAAGACTGCGTCGAGATGGTCGTAGTCGAACAGCTCTTTGAGCTCGGGCCTGAGCAGCGGGATGGCCTTCTGGTTGGTGACGCCTGAAAACATCGACCAGGCCATTTCTGCCTGTATCTGCGGTTCCAGCATCTTGTTGACGTATTCCAGCGCCAGCGGCACATCCTTGGCTGTTTGTGGCACGAACAGCGCATCGCACCAGATGGCAGCGCCTTCCTCGGGCACCGACAGGGCGGTTTTCACCCCACGCTTCTGCGTTTCCAGGACACCCTGCGCCGAGAGGGAAAACACCGCGTCGACTTCACCGGAAGCCAGCAGCGAAACGGCGTCGCCCACCGAGGCGGCAAACACTCGGCACTGGTCTCGGTAGGGCTGCAGCTTTTCGAACGCATCGGTGAATTCGGCGCGGGTCAGGTTCGGGTATTTGTCGCCGTAACCGGCGATGATCGCGATCAGGCTCCAGGTGGAAAGCGAGTCGTCGACAAAGGTCAGCTTGCCCTTGAGTTTAGGGTTGAGCAGGTCGCTGTATCGGGTGGGTTTGTCGATTTTGGCGACGTTGTAGACAATGGTGTTCATACCCCAGAGCAGCGGAATACCCCACTGTTTGCCGTCCCAGAACCATTGAGCGCCCTTGTAGAACAGCGGCAGGGTGTCATTGGCGTTGTAGTTGGAAATCCGCGAGGCGTCGATGGGGGAGAGGATGCCCATGTCCCGGTAGATGGCCTCATAGCCCAGGGCGTACATGGTCAGGTCGAGCTGTACCGGATTGCTGCCGGCCAGTCGTGCGGTGATGTCATCCTGGGTGGCGGCGTAGCTGGAGCGCACGGTGATGTCGCGCTGCTTGCGCCAGGCTGCGAGTTCGGCGTCGCCGGTCTCGCCCTCCCAGCCGAGGATCTCCAGATGGCCCGTCGCGGCGAAGCTGTTCGGTGCCCACGAACTGATGTACAGCCCGGCAGCGGCCGCCGCCGAGCCAAGCATGAACGAGCGGCGATTAAGGGTGACATCACCAAAAAGTGTTGTCGTCGTTTTGGAAGGTCCGGCCTTATCTGATTCGTGCTTCATACAGATGTCCTACTCGTGTTGGGGATGAAATCGATCGGAAACACGCCACCGCCACGGGGGCGAAGGCCGCAGTTACAGGTACGAATTGGGCAGAAGGAGAAAGGCGCAGCGGGGCGATGTTGCGAGCCGGGCGCTGGGAAAGACGGACTGAATAGTCCACCCACCCATGCACGTGGCTTGGCGTCGCAGGGTGGCCGGGTTGCACAGGGTTTCGCGCCGCGGGATCCGCAGGAAAAACACACTGTGCGCCCAGCGCTTGACAGGCTCGGCTTATTGTTTTCATGAGCCGAGTATCGAACTGCAAACAGACGCGATCAATTTCGCATGAAAGGGATATCTGACGCAGTCTGACGCACAATCAGGTGTGAACGATCGCGGGTCGTACGAGCCATCAGTCATGATTTGCGTCAGTTCGCGTCATGTGCCGACGGCTTGCGAAATTGAGCGCTGGGCAGTGCGGGCTGATACTCGGGGCACAAGAGTGTCAGTCCGAGACCGTGAAATGCCCAATATAACGAGCGATATTCCAAGCCCCGCAAGGCTCAAGGTCGGCATGATCGGCGGCGGCGAGGGCGCTTATTTTGCGTCGCTGCATCGGGCGGCGATGCGCCTGTGCAATCGTTATGAACTCGTCGCGGGGGTGTTCTCTTCACACCCCGAAAAGTCCCTCGTGGCCGGCCATGCGCTGGGCGTCAGCCACTCGCGGATCTACCCCAGCGCTCAGCAGATGGTCAGTGCTGAAGCCGGTCGGGCCGACCCCATCGATGCCGTCATTATCGTCACCCCCAACCACCTGCATTTTGAAGCCTGCCAGGCGTTCCTGCGCGCCGGGATAGCGGTCATCTGCGACAAGCCTCTGGTGAACGAAATCTACCAGGCGAATGAACTCAAACGCCTGGCCGCCGAGCGCAATACGTTCTTTGCGCTGACCTACACCTATCAGGGTTATCCGATGGTGCGCGAAGCCCGTCGCAGAATCCAGGACGGTGCCATTGGTGAAGTCAGGTTCATCCAGGTCCAGTACTTGCTGGAGTGGCTGGCGCCGGGCGTGGAATCGCTCAACGCCAGCCTGGCCTGGCGTGGTGAGCGCGACAAGGCAGGCATCAGCAGCGTGGTCGGCGACATCGGCACTCATGCGTTCAACCTGATGGAATTTCTCACCGGCCAACGCGCAACGGCGCTGAGTGCAACCTTGAGCAACAAGGTGCCGGGCTGGCCGATGGACGACAACTGCGTGGCCCAGTTCGAATTCAGTCAGGACATCGAAGGCCTGATGTGGGTGAGCTTCGCGGCGCCCGGGCATCGCAATGGCCTGACGTTCAAGGTGATTGGCAGTCGAGCCAGCCTTGAGTGGTCCCAGGAGTCGCCCGAACTGCTGCACCTCAAGCCCGTGGACAGCGCGGAGCTGATCCTGCGTCGCGGGCAAGCGGACAACCTTGAAGCCCAGGCCTTTTCGAGCCTGCCAGCCGGCTGCAGCGAAGGGTATCTGGAGGCTCTGGCCATCCTCTACCAGGATTTTGCCGTGGCCATCGCCGCAGGCGATCGCGGGCCGGGGGCGTTACGGGTGCCGGTACCGGACCTGGAGCAGGGCTGCCGAGGGGTCGAACTGGCTCACCTGTGCTTCGAATCGAGCACCCACAGAAAGTGGGTCAGGTTTGCTCGCTGAGTCGAGCTCAATAAAAACAAACGCGAGTTACTCGGGAGAGTTGTAAATGGCCGTGAATGAATTTGCCCTGCACTGCACCGTGGCGCGCCACGGTACGGTGGCGCTGGATGTGAACCTGGCGAAATCCGTCGGGTTTACGGCGCTGGAACTGTCAGCAACCAAGCTGCACAAGTACTTCGACGCCGGTTATTCGCGCGACGACCTCAAGGGGTTGCTGGGCGGCCTGTCGGTGCCGGGCCTGGGTTATCTGCGCGATATCGAGCGGACCGGCGCACTGCACGCGCAATTGATGGAAGACGCCCAGCAGTTGTTTTCCATGGCCGTTGCCGCGGGTGCAAAAGGGGTTCAGGTGCTGACCGGACCGATCGATGTCCAGGCCGTCATCGATCATCGCGATCGCCGCCGGTCCAGTGCGTATGCCGGTTTGCTGGGGCTGGAGCTTGAAGAACAGAAGCGCATTACCGCCAGCAATCTGCGAGCGTTGGCCGATCTTGCTGCCCAGTTCAACCTCACCCTTTACCTGGAGGCCCTGGCCTGGACGCCCCTCACCGGGATCACCCACCAGATCGAGTTGATCGACCGAGCCGACCGGCCCAACGTCAAGATGGTGATCGACTTCTGGCATTGCTACACCTCGGGTGACACGCCCGACGCCGTTGCCCGGATGGACAAGCACTACCTCTATGGCGTGCATGTGTGCGACTCGCTGGCATTCAACGGCGGCATTCCCGATGAAGACATTCTTCGCGACGTGCCCACCGGTGAGGGGGTTCTGGACCTCAAGGCGTGGGTTCAGGCCGTCAAGGCCACGGGTTACCAGGGGTGGTGGAGCTGCGAGCTGTTCTGTCAGAAACAGCATCAGGCGGACAGCTTCGAGGTCGCCCGCAGCCACTTCAAGTTGCTCAATGAGCTCGTCAACGGTTAATCGGTACTGGAATTGAACATGGTTGATTACATAGTCGTGGGTGGCGGTTCCACAGGCTGTACGCTCGCCGGTCGGTTGAGCGAAGACAGCGCGACGCAGGTGGTGTTGTTCGAAGAGGGACCACGTGATCTCAGCCCTTATATCCATATCCCCGGCGCCTACTACAAAACCGCGCAGGGCGACCTGCTCAAGCGTTATCAATGGGAGCCCACCGGTTCGCAATCGCGCAGTGAGCCGCCAACCATGGTCCAGGCCAGGGTGCTCGGTGGTGGCAGCTCGGTCAATGCCATGATCTACATTCGCGGGGTACCCGAGGATTACGACGGCTGGGCGGAGCAGGGCGCGGTTGGCTGGTCTTATCAGGAGGTGCTGCCGTTCTTCAGGAAGGCAGAGAACAACGACACCTTCAATAATGAGGTGCATGGTACAGGCGGCCCGCTGGGGGTGTCTTACCCGCCCTATATCCACCCGTTGTCGAGGGTCTGGCTGCAGGCCTGCCAGGAATACGGCCTGCCTTACAATCCGGACTTCAACAGTGGCAAACCCGAAGGGTGCGGCTTCTACCAGATCACGTCGCGCAACGGCGTGCGCAGCAGCGCGGCAGCCGCTTATATCCGTCCCGCCCGTGGTCGCAAGAATCTGTCGGTCAGGACCGGATGCAAGGTCGAGAAGATCCTGTTCGAAGGCCATGTGGCCAAGGGCGTCGTCTACACCGAAAAGGGCGTGCGCAAGGAACTGTACGCCAACAAGGAAATCATCCTTTCGGCGGGCGCCATTGCCACGCCGCAACTGCTGATGGTATCGGGCATCGGACCCGCCAGGCATCTCGAGCAGCAGGGCGTCAGTGTCGTCAAGGACCTGCCTGGCGTGGGCCAGAACCTGCAGGACCACATCGAGATATCGATGGTCTACGAGCTGACCGGTCCGCACAGCTACGACAAGTACAAAAAACCGTTGTGGAAGGCCGCGGCGGGCTTGCAGTACGGTCTGTTTCGCAACGGCCCGGCGGCGTCCAACCTGATCGAGGCGGGCGCATTCTGGTGGGGGCAGAAGGAAGAAACGACACCGGATATCCAGTACTTCATGGTGGTCGGCGCGGGAATCGAAGAGGGCGTCGATTCAGTGCCTGGCGGCAATGGCTGTACGATCAACTTCGGTCAGATCCGGCCCAGGTCCCGAGGATTTGTCGAGCTCAACGGTCGCTCCATGGACCAGCCGCCGAGAATCGTCCCCAACTACTTCGCCGATCCGTACGACCTGGATGCGCTGGTGGAGGGCTTCCGGATCGCCGACCAGATCATGGAGCAGTCGGTATTCAAACCTTACATCGCGCGCCGTCACGTACCGGCGCCACAGGTGAAAAACCGTGAGGAAATCGCGCGGTTCTGTGAGGAGATAGCCCACGCCGCGCTTCATCCTTCGGGCACGTGCCGAATGGGCACCGATGCGCACGCGGTGGTTTCGCCAGAGCTGCGCGTGCACGGCATCGAGCGCCTGCGCGTTGCTGACGCGTCCATCATGCCGACCCTGGTCTCGGGCAACCCGAATTCGGTGTGCATCATGATCGGCGAAAAACTCGCGGACATGATCCGGCGCAATCCGTAGCCAGTCACGCGCAGGGGGCGAGTGCATCGCCCTCATCACCCTGCTGACTCCAAACATCAATAATATCGAGGTTGCTGCCGTGGCATTGTCCATCCGAGCCAGGATCGTCCTGCTTGCCGGTGTCTGTTTGCTGGCGGTCATCGTGTCTGTCGAATTCTTCAATATCCGTCAAGCGTATCAGAACAACGCCCTGGTTTCCGAAGCCAGCCAGCGCATGCTGGGTGACTCGGTGGCGGCCTTGCTGCTCGCCAGAGCGGGCGAGCAGGGGCGCTCCTTTGCGCTGCAGTTCAGCGCCAAAATGGCCACGGTGGTCTCCCTGGCTGAGCAGGTCTCGACGCTGCGCGCGATTTCCATACGCCGCGCAGGCCAGGCGCAAGACCTGCGAGACGATATCGGGCGTTTCGTCCAGGCGGCCTATACCCAGCACCCCGATGCACAACAGCTGTGGATTGCGTTCGAGCCGAACCTTCTGGACGGCCAGGATCAACGGTTCATCAATGATGCCAGGCATGGCAGTAACGAGAAGGGGCGCTATGGCGTCAACTGGAACCTGCAAGGCCAATCGGAGCTGGCCTATCCCATCGCCGACTCGGACTTCACCCAGGATGCCCCCGGCCCGACCGGCGAGCCCCTCAACAGTTGGTATCTGTGCACCCGGGACAGCGCCAAACCCTGTCTGAAAGATCCCTACACGGACCTCAATGCCAGGAATCAACCGCTGTTGACGGCCCTGTCGGTGCCCGTCATGGACGGTGAAAAGCTGCTCGGAGTGGCCGGCATGGACATCCCGCTGGCCACGTTGCAGGATGAAATCGAGAAGGCCCAGGCCGGTCTGTTTGGCGGCGCCGGGCGGACCTCCATCATTTCCCCCAGCGGCACGTACGCCGCCAGCGGAAAATTCCCCGAAGCGTTGGGTAAGCCCATCAGGGCATTCCTGGGGGACGACAGCGAAAAAGTGATGCAGGCCATTCGTTCCGGCCAACCGGCGGTCATCGAGTTTTCCGGTGAGGTCCATGCCATTTACCCCGTGCAGCCTGTGGAAGGTGTGGCGAACTGGGGCGTCATCGTCGATTTGCCACGCGAGGTGCTGCTGGCCGACGCCGTGGCGCTTGGCCGTCAACTGCAGTCCAGCCAGCGAGACGCCGTGTTGGTCAGTGTCGGCGTTGCCGTGGTCGCGGCGCTGCTGGGGTTGCTGCTCATTGGGTTCAGTGCAGGGAGCGTCACTCGACCAATCGATGAGGTCGCGGCACGGCTGCGCGAAATCGCCACGGGGGACGGCGACTTGCGCAGCCGATTGGGTTACGCCCGGCGTGACGAACTGGGCAACCTCACTGCCTGGTTCAATCGGTTCCTGGACAAGCTTCAGCCGACGGTGGCCTCTCTCAAGGAGAGCGTGGTCACTGCGCGCAGCAATGCCTCGCAAACCGCTGACATCGCCCGTCAGACCAGCAACGGCATGCAAGTCCAGTTTCGCGAGATCGACCTGGTCGCCACGGCCTCCAACGAGATGAGCCTGACCGCCCATGAAGTGTCCCGAAACGCCACCGGCGCTGCGGGGGCCGCGCAAGAGGCAGACCGCTCGGCGCAGGCCGGCAGGCTGATCATCCAGAGAAGCACGGACTCGATTTCGGCGCTTTCGCAGGAGCTCGAACGAGCCGAACAGCAGGTGGACCGACTCGCCCAGGGCAGCGATCAGATTGGCAGCGTGCTGGAGGTGATCCGCTCCATTGCCGAGCAGACCAATCTGCTCGCGTTGAACGCGGCCATTGAAGCGGCCCGTGCGGGGGAAAGCGGTCGAGGGTTTGCGGTGGTCGCCGATGAAGTCCGGGGGTTGGCTCAACGGACACAACGATCGGTGGAAGAAATCCGTCAAGTGATCGAGCAGCTTCAGGGCGGGACCCAGGCCGTTGTCGCCGGCATGCACAGCAGCCGGGGCAGGGCTCAGGAAAGCGTCGATGCCTTCGAATCGGCGGTGCAGGTGCTGGACAGCATCGGGCAATCGATTTCCACGATCACGGAAATGAACCTGCACATTGCCAGCGCGGCTGAAGAGCAGAGCGCCGTTGCAGAGGAGCTCAATCGGAATGTCGTGGCAATCCGCACCGTCACCGAGGCCTTGACCGATCAGGCAGATGACTCGGCGCGTGCAGCGGCGCAACTCAACGAACTGACGCAGGAGCAACTGGCGTTGGTAACCCAATTCAAAGTGTGATGACCCATACAAGGTGGTGGCTATGCGCATAGAGCAACTGACAGTTAAAGGTGAGGGTAACGGTTCGGCACAGTTGGAGACACACGCCGTCGTGCTCAACGCCGGGCCGCAGACCGATTGGTTTTTTCATCCGGCGGGGGCGTCGCGGCGAGACAATGTCATTGCCGCATCCATGACGATTGAAGACGCCGTTTTCACCCTGTCTGCCAAGGTCCGCGTGGGCTTTTCATCCGCGTTCGATGCCGGTGCCCTGTTTGTCCAGGTCGATGAAGACAACTGGGCAAAGCTGGCGTTCGAGCAATCCGGAGCCGGTCTGCCGACCGTGGTCAGCGTGATTACCCGAGGGGTTTCGGATGACGCAGATGGGCCGTCGATCGACAGCGACACGGTGTGGCTGCGGGTGCACTGCGACGGTCAGACGCTGGCATTCCACTTTTCCGTGGACGGCGTCTATTGGCGGTTCCTGCGCTGGTTTACGCTCCCCGGGATCGCGCTCAGGCCCTTGCGAATCGGCTTCGGCGCCCAGGCGCCGACCGGCGAAGGGTGTGTGGCGCGGTTTACGGACATCGGTTGGAGTGTGCAACCGATCGTGGATTTTCGGGATGGGAGCTAGCACAGCGCCAGGCCGGGGCGGCGTTGCCTCTTCAGGGGGGCATCGCTCCACTTGTATCAGCCGCATCGCTACCAGACACCGCGTGCCTTTCTGGCCACCATCTGGATGACTTTATTGGCGAGTTGGACCGCTACCGACCTGGCCCGCTTCTTTGCGATCCAGCAGTGGCCGGGTTACTGATTATGCCTTTCGTAAGGTCCCGAAAAACGCATTGCAATCAGTGTTTTAGGCTGGCTGCCATTGGATAAAGCCGCTTTTGACCTGTTCACTGATCAAGTCCGCCAGTGTTCGCACATGTTCGGTGAGGCTTCGGCGAGAGCGATGTATCAACCCGATATCACGGTGAAAAGTGTGCATCCCCAGGTCGAGTGCGCGGACACCTGCTGGCCATTCCGGATGGGGCGTAGTTTGTGGTACCAGCGCAACGCCCACGTTGTTTTCGACCAGTTTGATGATTGCCTCAAGCTCATCCAGTTCGCAGACCTCATGCAGGGTGAGGTGCATCTGACGCAGAAACCGGTCGACTTGCCTGCCGCCAAATGATGATCGGTCATATCGAATGAACGGCTGGCTGCAAAGCAGTTCCGACCAGTCGTTTCCCGGCATTTCGCGCGGCACGATCAGACGGTAGGGTTCAAGCGCCAGATTCGTCCAGCGAAGATCACTCTGGAGTGAGAAGGGTGGGCGAATGATGGCGGCCATGTCGATCTCGCCTGCATCTACCAGGTTCACTAACTCCATTGATAAGCCCGGGACGACACGCGTGCGGCATTGGGGGCATCGTTGGTGGAACCTGGCAAGTGCGTCTGGCAAATAGGAGCGCTGCACGGACGCGATAGCGCCGATGTTCACCAGCACGCTTGCAGGTTGCCCCACCGTCGTAGAGCCCAGATTGTCATAGAGCCTGAGCAACTCCTGTGCTTGCAGGAGTATCTGGTGGCCCATTTTATTGAGATGTGCCGTGCGTCCTTTTCTGTCGAAAACCTCGAAGCCTAGCTCAGCCTCCAGGCGCTGAATCTGCGCGCTCACGGCAGCCTGCGTGAGGCCGATCTTGTTGCCGGCAGCGGCAAATGTGCCTTCGCGGGCTACAGCGATGAGTGTCTTGAGTTCTTTGATCATTCACAAATATTAGTTGTGTTTCTAAGAAATATATATTGATTTTTCTGTTTGGTTTTCCGTCCTACGATGTTCCCCATCCCCTGCAACGGCTGAATCCAAAGAGCCAATGACGGTGGGGACGGTCACCAACCAACAAAAAATATTACTGGAGTTCTGATGAGCCTCTCGCCATTCCACCTCGCAATCCCTGTTTACAACCTGGCCTCAGCGCGGACGTTCTACGCAGAAGTCTTCGGTCTTGAGGAAGGGCGTTCCAGCACTCAGTGGGTCGATTTCGATTTTTATGGCCACCAACTCGTGATTCACGAGCACCCCAAAACTGCTTCTCAAGAGAGCGTCCACAGCAATCCGGTCGATGGTCACGATGTTCCTGTTCCACACTTCGGCATCATCCTGGCGTGGGAGCAATGGGAGGCACTGGCTGAGCGTTTGAAGTCGTTTGGCACCGAGTTTGTGATCGAACCGCACATTCGTTTCAAAGGTCAGGTTGGCGAGCAAGCCACGATGTTCCTGTTTGATCCATGTGGCAACGCCCTTGAATTCAAGGCTTTCAAGGATATGAGCCAGCTCTTCGCGAAGTAAAACACTCATGGCACAACACCGTTGTGTCATTTGATCTCAAGTGAGCTGGAAGCTCATGACTCTAGCAACTGCCAACAGAGCAGACCTCTCATTCCAACAAGAAGGCTAGACATGAAACGTATTCCCTTGGTGTGGCAAATCATTGCCGGGCTGTTGCTTGGCGTGCTTGTCGGTTGGTACTTCAATACACATCCGCAATATCAAACATGGGTGAGCGCGGAGATCCTCAAGCCGCTCGGCGATATCTTCATCAAGATGATGAAGATGGTGGTTGTGCCGATCGTGTTCTGTTGCATGATTTTGGGCATAGCAGGCGGTGGTGACAGCAAATCGTTTGGTCGAATGGGTATGAAGTCGCTCGGTTATTTCTTTGCGATTACTGCGTTGGCCATCGTGATGGGGTTGTGTTTCGCGAATCTCTTCGAGCCAGGCACGGGTACCGATATTTCAGGCGTTTCGCATAGTTCTGCCTCTATCACCATCGAGCCTTCGAAAGGGGCCTTGGTCATTTTGCAGAACATTGTTCCAGACAATCTCATCGTCGCAATGTCGGAGGCGAAGTTGCTGTCGGTTCTGTTTTTCGCCGTGCTGTTCGGCCTGGCACTGAACGCTTTGCCGCAAGAGAAAAGCGCCCCCGCAATCGCATTGGTCCAGAGTCTTTCGGACGCGATGTTCAGGGTTGTCTCCATTGTCATGGCTTATGCGCCGATCGGTGTGTTCGGCATGATCGGTGCCACGGTGGCAACCTTTGGTTTTACCTCGCTGCTTCCCTTGCTCAAGTTGATTGGCGTGGTGTACCTGGCGTTGATTGTTTTCGCACTCGTGGTGCTAGGTGGTATTTGCTACTTGATTGGCGAAAACATTTTCAGATTGATCCGGTACTTCCGCAATGAGTTGATTTTGGCGTTTTCGAGTGCCGCGTCGGCAGCCGTCATGCCGCAATTGATGACCAAGCTGGAGAGCTACGGTGTACCCCGTCGGATAGTCAGTTTCGTGGTGCCGGTGGGTTATGCCTTCAATCTCGATGGCGCGTCGATTTTTCTCGGCGTCGCGACGATCTTTGTGGCGCAACTTTATGGAATCGACTTGTCGTTGTCTCAGCAAATCCTGTTGGTAGTGACGATGGTGCTGACCTCGAAAGGGGCAGCAGGGGTGCCGGGTTTTGCCATCATCATCTTGTCAGCCACCTTGGCGTCTGCCGGTCTTCCATTAGAGGGCGTGGCGTTGATCGCCGGCATTTTCAGAATTATTGACAGCGGCACCACCACGCTGAACGTATTGGGTAACGCCATCGCACCGCTGGTTATCGCCAAGTGGGAGAAGGTCAAACTGGAACCCTCACGGGCACATTCAGCGGCAAGGGCCTAGTCGTTCGCCAGGGCGGCAAGCGCCATCAAACCTGGAGGGGCTGGTCGTCGGTCAGGTCCTGAAGACAGTGACCAGACGACCGGTCTATTGATTTGGAGATTTTATGTCTGATAGCGCTTTTGACACCGATCTTTTTTCGCCCATGCGCATGGGGGCGCTTCAATTGGCCAACCGAATTGTCATGGCTCCCGTGACACGTAGCCGGATGGCCGAAGACGGTGTACCGAATGAAATGCACGCGACTTATTACGCCCAGCGCGCCAGTGCAGGTTTGATCATTGCCGAAGCAACGAACATCTCTGCACAGGGACGAGGTTATGCAATGACTCCGGGCATCTGGTCGCAAGAGCAGGTTGCTGGATGGAAAAAAGTCACCGATGCGGTGCATGCGGCGGGCGGCAAAATCGTTAGCCAGTTGTGGCATGTAGGGCGCTTTTCCAGTGTCGAGTTACAGCCCAACGGCGACGCGCCAGTGGCGCCCTCGGCAATCAAGGCTGAAGGCTGCACGTACACTGGAAAAGGCTTTGTCGAGGTGTCGATGCCTCGCGCGCTGCAGACCTCGGAAATTCCAGGCATCATCGAGCAGTACAAGATCGCCGCAGAGAATGCCAAGCAGGCAGGTTTTGATGGCGTGGAAGTCCATTCCGCCAACAGCTATCTGCTCGATCAGTTCCTGCGCGACTCCACCAATCAGCGTACTGACCAATACGGCGGTTCCATTGAGAACCGGGCTCGACTGACATTGGAAGTCACCCGAGCCGTGATTGCGATCTGGGGTGGCGAGCGTGTTGGGATCCGGCTTTCCCCCGTGACACCTGATGCCGGTAACACGCCGCCCGACAGCAATGTCATGGCGACTTACGGTTACCTGATTCAGCAACTCAACAAATTCGATCTGGCCTACCTGCATTTCGTTGAAGGTGCCACGGCGACATCCCGCAGTGTTCCCGAAGGCGTGGACCTGGACGCGCTGAGCGCGCAGTTCGAAGGCGTATTCATTGGCAACAACAACTACGACCTGGAGATGGCACTAGAGCGCCGCGCTCAGCGCCGGATTGATGCGGTGGCGTTTGGTCGTTTGTTTATCTCCAACCCCGACCTCGTGGAGCGTCTGCGTCGCGGTATCGAGCTAACCATCGCGCCCCGCGACAGTTACTACGGCGGCGGCGCCAAAGGTTACATCGATTGGCCAACCGCAGACCTTTGAATGGCAAATTCCTGCGTCAAGTGTGGCGCAGGATAGCCCGTTCCTTTCAGGAGTCGTGACTGTCAGTCATAACACCCCGTAAACAGCTTCGCTAATCTATTCACTGAGGAATACATCATGTCCGATCCAACTTACGTTCAGGAATACAAGGCAATCGTCGACGTATTGAACCAGTACAACGAAGGTGGCGCAAAGGCCGACAGTGCTCTGATGAAGCCCGCTTTCAACGCGCAGGCGACGATGTTTGGCGTTGACGGTGACAAGCTCGCTGGCGGCGCGATTCAGAATCTGTACGACGTCATCGACAACGCCTTCCGCCCATCCCCCGAGGCCAGCGCGGCAATCGTGCGTATTGATATCGTCGGCACCGCAGCCAGTGCCCGGGTCGACACCGACAACGTATCCGGATTTCGCTTCACCGACTTCTTCAACCTGCTGAAGGTTGAGGGGAAGTGGACGATCGTCAGCAAGATTTACCACACCCATCCAAGTGCGTGATCCCGCGAGCGCGCCTGATCAGACGCGCTCCAACTCGCTTTCATCGCAGCAAAGGCATAATTATTCAAATGAGGGCTTCCGGCCGATACCTGCCCGAGGACAGGCCCCATGTCAATCCGCTCTACGCTCTGACTGCTGACTTGTACCCTCGCTGATCCAGTAAGTACCTCATTTTATTTCAACAAAATCTATTGTCGCCAAGGTGGTTGCGGCCGGAACTGATCCTGTAGGTGACGCAGAAAATTGACCGTTCGCGCGGGCAACCCCTCGCGTTGATGCGTCAGCGCAACAACATTGACATCCGGCAGTTTCCAACCAGGCAGTAGCCGTATCAACGTCCCCTCTGCCAAAGCATCGGCAACATCCCATTCGGAACGCATGATGATGCCGTGCCCTTCGCACGCCCATTGCCGAATGACACTTCCATCGTTGCAGCTCATCGCTGGGCGGATGCGCACACTGAGTGTTTTGTGCGCGCGCGTGAAATGCCAGAGGGTGACGTCTTCGTTGTTTTCCCGCAATGCAAGGCAGGGCAAGGTAGCCAACTGGTCGGGATGTTCCGGCAGGCCATGGCGCTCAACAAACGCGGGTGAGGCGCATACGTAGCGACGGTTGGGGGCAATGGAATGGCCGACCAGGTTGGAGGCGCGCAGTTCGCCAATATGGATAACGACGTCAAATCGATCAGTCGCCTCAACCATCGGCTGTTCGGACAAACTCAATGCTATTTCAACATCCGGATGCAGACGCTGGAAAGTTGCCACCGCGGGTGCCACGTGCACGCGCCCAAACCCGAACGGTGCGTTGACTTTCAGTTTGCCAACGAAGCCACTGCGTCGCTCACGCAGCTCCGCCAGCAGCGTATCGAACTGCTCGACCAGCCCTGCACCCTGCAGACACAGGAACTCGCCCTCATCGGTAAAGCGCAGTTGCCGGGCTGACCGATCCAGCAATCGAATCGACAGTTTTTTCTCCATTTGCTGAAGTCGCTGGGTCACGGCCGAGGGCGTCAGCCCCAGCTTGCGTGATGCGGCCAACAAACTGTCACTTTCCCGGACGACCAGGAGAAAGCGGATATCAAATGCCTCATTCATTAAGAGTCACTGAATATTAGAATTAATCATATTAAATTTTAATCTGGAGTCGGAAGTTTAGACTAGCCCTATTCCAGGAGACCAGACATGTCCGCACTCACTCATATCGAAACTGATTTCGAAACTCCCGCTTTACTGCTCGATCGTGATCGACTCGACGCCAATATCCAACGGATGCGCAATAAGCTGGCAGCATTCAATGTGGTATTGCGTCCTCACGTAAAGACCCACAAATCGCTGGAAGTCACCGAGCGCCTGTTTGCAGGTGGGCGTGGGCCCATTACTGTTTCGACCCTGCGTGAGGCCGACTTCTTTTTCGAGGCCGGGTTTACCGACATCTTGTATGGCGTTGGCATTGCGCCAAACAAATTCGCTCACGCCGCCACTTTGATCAGCAAAGGCGCGCAGCTCAAACTGGTACTCGATAATCTGGACACTGCCAGATTGTTGGCCGATTTTGCCCAAACGTCGGGTCATGTTTTTGAGGTTCTGTTGGAAATCGATTGCGACGGCCACCGCTCCGGTCTCGGCCCACAATCGGTGCTGTTGGTGGAAATCGCGCAATTGTTGAACTCCAAAGGCGTCAAGCTCAGCGGCTTGATGACACACGCTGGCAAGTCCTACGACAGCCAGTCGATCGCTGAAATCGAGGCCCGCGCCCGGCAGGAACGCGCGGCGATTATCGAGGCCAGCCAAATGCTCGCCGCTGCGGGCTTCAACATGGCGATCATCAGCATCGGTTCGACACCCACGGCACTTTTTACCAAGGATTTAACCGGAATAACTGAAGTTCGTGCGGGGGTGTTCGCCTTCTTCGATCTGGTCATGGCGGGCTTGGGTGTCTGCGATGTGCAGGATATTGCGGTGTCGGTTCTGACAACCGTCATTGGTCATCAGGCTGAGAAAGGCTGGATCATTACGGATGCGGGATGGATGGCACTTTCCCGCGATCGTGGTACCGCCCGGCAAGCGGTTGATCAGGGATATGGCGTCGTGTGTGACGCCGCCGGCCAACCCATTGGCGATCTGATCGTCATCTCCACGAATCAGGAACACGGAATCATTTCATCGCGGGCCGGAAAGCTTGAGCCCGCGAGCTTGCTGCCGTTGGGTACGCTTCTGCGGATCTTGCCCAATCATGCCTGCGCCACATCGGCGCAGCACGGTGGTTATCACGTGCTCGATGAGGAAGGCAGTCTCGGTTATTGGCCCCGTATCACGGGCTGGTAACTCATTCACCAGAATTCAAAAACAGATCGGTCAAGGTCGACATATGAAGTTGATCACAGCGGAGAAACTGCCTGTGCCGGGCGGGCATTACTCACACGGTGCAATGGCAGGAAACCTTCTTTTCATTTCCGGCCAGTTGCCGTTTCCACCGGATGCTCAGGAGTTCCCTGAAGGGATAGAAGCCCAAACTCGCCAGGCAATGGCCAATATGGAAACCGTGCTTCAGGCCGCTGGTGCGTCGCTGAATCATTTGGTCAGCGTGCAAATTTACATCGTGGATGTTGCCTATTGGCCGACCGTCAACCTGGTTTATTCAACGTTGATGGGCGCGCACCGTCCCGCAAGGGTGATGATCCCTTGTAGTCCGCTCCACTACGGGGCTTTGGTGGAAATCTCAGCAGTCGCTGAACTGACAGTTGGCTCCTCATTACAAACTCGGTGTGGTGACTAACTGTTCAGAAAAGTTGGGACGCATCGCGCTGTAAATTAGGCCGGCCTCAGACAATGCTCCGAGGCAACCAGAAAAACATCACAAAACAAAACACCGTCAACCCCACACAAAACCACATGAATCGTCGCTGCCGCCGCTCCCCAGCCCCGGCGGCGTGGACGGGCAGTGGCATGCCGCAATGGCCGCATTCGACCTCATGGGGTGCGTTGGCCTGTTGGCAATACAGGCACACAGGCTGGTCGCTCATTCGAATTGTTCCAGGCGGATGCGGTCGAGTATCGCGATCTGGCGGCCGTCCTGGGTGATGATGTTTTCATCGATCAAGCGGCGGATGATGCGCGAAAAGGTCTCCGGCTGGATCGACAGGTGCCCGGCAATGAGTTGCTTGGCCATCGGCAATTCAAAGCGGTCATCCACGGTCTGTTTGCGCACCAACTGCGTCAACAGGTAACGCACTACGCGGTGGGTGGCGTTTTTGAGTGACAGGGTTTCGATCTCGTTGACCCGCTGGTGCAACCGCACGCAGAGCTTGCCCAGCAGGGCAAAGGTCAGGCGGCTGTTGCTTTGCAGCAGGCGCATGTAGGTGCTGTTGGAGAGTCGATACAGCTGGGTAGGGCAGACGGCTTCCGCCGAGGCCACGTAGTTGGGGGTGTCCATCAGCATCATCGCTTCGGCAAAGGTCTGCCGATCGCCCAGCACTTCGAACACCTTCTCCTGCCCATCGGGTGTCAGTCGGTAGATCTTCACCGCGCCGGCAATCACGAAGTAGAACGAGTCCGCCGGCTCGCCCTGGCGGAACAGCGGTTCGCCCTTGTCGATACTCAGCAATTGGCTGGTGCTCATCAGTTCGTTCATCTGATCGTCGTTCAACGGTTCGAACAAGTGATGGCTGCGCAGAATCTGGTGGTGGACGCGGTGAAGGACCATGGAGGTTCATCCTGAAAAGGGAAAGTGAGTGGGTGATTCGCTCAGACGAGGCCCAACGAAAGGCTGCTGGCCACCGCCAGCACCGAGGTCAGCACCACAAACCAACCCAGTGGTTGAATGATCTTTTTCATGACGACTCCGCAGGCAATCAAAGGTAGAGGTTGCCCGTATTCAGCAAGACCCGGGCCATGCGCAATGTCCCTGTTTTTGCTGGACTTATTATTGATTGGGGTCAAAAACACCGCTGTTGAGCCGGTTAAAATAACCACAACTGGTCATTTTAACCGTGTCGTAATGACTCTATCGTGGCGTGAGTGCCCGTGTTGGCGGGCGATGGCAGTGGGCACAGCCCTTGCACTCTTGATTTGCGACAAAGGCGTTTGATTATTAATCCCTGATGATTGGACCCGGATTGTCCCAGGCGTTGCGTGTGAGCGCCGGGTAAAGCAGAGGAGTGGCTTCATGCAAGTTCTTGAGCGCAGTAAGGCGCTGGCGATTCCACCGCTGTTGCGGTTGGCGTTTCGACCCTTTTTCCTCGGTGGCTGCCTGTTGGCATTGTTGGCGATTCCGTTGTGGCTGGCGGCCTTCAGCGGTTCGATCGTCAACTGGCAACCGGCCGGTGGCTGGTTGGGCTGGCATCGGCACGAATTGTTGTTCGGCTTCGGGTTGGCGATCATCGCCGGTTTCCTGCTGACGGCGGTACAGACCTGGACCAGTCGCCCCGGCCTGAGCGGTCAGCCGCTGGCGGCTCTCGCAGTCGTATGGTTGTTGGCCCGCGTGGCCTGGCTGGTCAATGTGCCCTGGGCGTTGCTGGCAGTCCTCGAACTGGCGTTCCCGCTCGCCGTGGCAGCGCTGATGGGCTTCACCCTGTGGAAGGTGCGGCAGAAGCGCAACTACCCGATTGTCGCGGTCCTGTTGTTGCTGGCCGCCGCTGACGCCGTGTCCTTGTATGGACTGCTCGCCGGTCATGAAGGCTGGCAGCGCCAAGGCGTGCTGGGCGGCATCTGGCTGGTGGCCGCGATGATGGGCCTGATTGGTGGGCGGGTCATTCCGTTCTTCACCCAGCGCGGCCTGGGGCGCAAGGACGCCGTGGTGCCATGGGCGTGGCTGGATTGGTTGCTGCTGATCGGCTCGCCGCTGGTGGCGGTGTTGTACGCCGCCGGACCTGCGTTGTACGCCAATGTCTGGGTGGGTGTGCTGTTCGCCGTCCTCGGCGTCGGCCACTTGATTCGCCTGGTGCGCTGGCATGATCGTGGCTTGTGGCAGGTTCCGTTGCTGTGGTCGCTGCACCTGGCCTACGGCTGGTTGGCACTCGCCTGTCTGGGCATGGCGGCGTGGCACTTCGGCGCGCCCATCAATCCAAGCCTGGCGGTGCATTGCCTGACCATCGGCGCCATGGGCGGCCTGGTACTGGCAATGATCGCGCGGGTCAGTCTCGGCCACACCGGTCGCCCGCTGGAGCCACCACAGGGCATGACCCTGGCGTTCATTCTGCTCAACCTCGGTTGCCTGAGCCGTGTCGGCCTGGTGCTCTTGTTCCCCTTGGCGGCGCTGTGGATCGCGGGCGCGTGCTGGGCACTGGCCTTCGCGCTGTACACCTGGCGCTACGCGCCGATGCTGCTGCGCGCCCGGGTCGATGGGCATCCGGGTTAAACCCACGGAGGAACACCTTGATGTACCCCTTTCTATTGGTGACACACCTGCTGGCTGCCATCGCCTTTATCGGCACGCTGTTCTTCGAGGTGCTGATCTGGCACCAGGCGCGTCGGCAGGTGGTGGGGCCAGCGAGCATGGCGAGCGCGGACCGGGCCATTGCCTTGCGCTCGCGCAAGGTGCTGCATGGCGTGGTGCTGTTGTTGTACGGCGCCGGCATCGGTATGGCGTGGCGATACCGCAGTGCGTTGATTCATCCGCTGGACAGCAGCTTTGGTGCCTTACTGAGCCTGAAGATCCTGCTCGCACTGAGCATCATCGGCCATTACCTGCTGCTGGCGTTCTGGCTGACCAAGGGACGCTTGAGCGACACCCGTGCCACCTGGATTCGTCGCAGCATCCTCGGGCACATGGTGCTGATCGTGATTCTCGCCAAGGCGATGTTCTATTGGCACGGTTGAGGCCTCCCGGCAAAAAGAAACCCGCATCAACCGATGGCTGATGCGGGCTCGATACAGGTGGGGATCAGCGTGGGTTGAGGGCGTTGATGAACAACACGTTGTTTTCCAGGTGGATGTGCTGCATCAGGTCATCGCGGAACTCCAGCAGCCCGCGGTACAGGGCGCGCCAGGTGTTACAGGCATCGGCCGGCGGGGTGATGTTGTTGGTCAGGGCCAGCAGTTTTTCCAGCGACTCGCCATGTTGATCGTGTTCGAAACGCATCACCTGGATCGGCGGTGCAGCCTGCGGGCCGTAACCCTGTTGCAGCATCGGGAAGAGCACTTGTTCTTCCTTGAGCATGTGGCTTTCCAGTTCCTGCTGCAGGTCGTTCAGCAGGTCGGCCAGGCCGTTGGGGCAGGAGGGGCGTGCACCGTGGACGTGTTCGACGCGTCGCGCCAGACGGATCAGTTCCGGCAGTTGCTCTCGGTGGCGGGCGTGGTAGCGAGTCAGCAGGTGGGCGATCAGTTCCTCGGGCGGTTCGTGGCGCCAGTCGTCCTGGGTTTCGCCAGCGTCTTGCAGGATGTGCAGCGCCTCGGCGATCACTACCGGGTCGAGCTCTTTGCTCAGGGCTGCTTCGCGCAGGCTTTTGTGGCCGCCGCAGCAGAAGTCCAGGTTGAAGGTGTGAAAAATCCGGGTGGCACCGGGAATGTCGCAGGCCAGTTGGCCAAGGCTTTGTTCCAGCAGGTTAAGGCTCATCAGGGGTTCCTTGTTTCTGGTTCAAACGGTTCCCCGGGGATATTGCATTCGACGTGCCATAGTTAATTAGTTGAAAACTATTGGTTTATTTTTTGATGTGGTGATGCGCACCCTGAAAACACAGGGTCAATCCCACCGTAGAGGGTGATTACTACCATGCTGCGTGAGAGCCTGGCGGCCGACCTGATCGTCGAGTTGCCCAATGCCGTACGGTTACAACGTCTGGTGCAGACCCTGCGTGAATATTTCCACAGCGGTGCCGTCGGTTTGCTGCGCCTGGACGAAGACAGCCTGCGTCCGGTGGCCACGGTGGGCCTTGTCCATGAAGCGTTGGGTCGGCGCTTTGTCATCGCCCAGCATCCACGCCTGGCGGCGATCATGGCCTCACGCGAGCCCACTTGGTTCGAGCCCGACAGTCGTCTGCCCGACCCTTACGACGGGCTGGTCGACCACCAGGTCGGCGAGTCGTTGTCGGTGCATGACTGCATGGGCGTGAGCCTGTACGTGGATGGCAAGGTCTGGGGCGCGATCACCCTCGATGCGTTACAGCCTGGCACTTTCGACAGCCGCGCGCGGGACGAACTCAAGCGCTGCACCCTGCAGATAGAGGCCGCAGTGCGGGTCACCCGCCTGGAGCAGGAAAACCGCAGCTTGCGCCTGTCCCGCAGCGATCCGCAGGACTTGCACAGGCCGGTCGATGACGGCGAGATCCTCGGACAAAGCGAGGTGA
This sequence comes from Pseudomonas sp. S2_C03, assembly GCF_054668405.1. Classification (NCBI taxonomy): domain Bacteria; kingdom Pseudomonadati; phylum Pseudomonadota; class Gammaproteobacteria; order Pseudomonadales; family Pseudomonadaceae; genus Pseudomonas; species Pseudomonas sp. S2_C03. The sequence goes on from NZ_CP162766.1 coordinate 1,873,489, forward strand.
TTGATCATTTGCTCAACGAACTGGATGTGCTGGCCGACTCCGATCTGCCTGTGTTGCTGTTGGGTGAGACCGGTGTCGGCAAGGAGCTGTTCGCCCGTCGCCTGCATCGTTTGTCGCGGCGCAGCCACAAGCCCCTGATCCAGGTTAACTGCGCGGCGCTCCCGGAATCCCTGGCTGAAAGTGAATTGTTCGGTCACGTCAAAGGCGCATTTTCCGGTGCCACCAGTGACCGCGCAGGCCGCTTCGATGCGGCCAATGGCGGCACGCTGTTCCTGGATGAGGTCGGCGAATTGCCCTTGAGCGTGCAGGCCAAGTTGTTGCGCACGTTGCAGAACGGCGAGATCCAGCGCCTGGGTGCGGACAAGCCGTTGCACGTCGACGTGCGCATCATCGCGGCGACCAACCGCCACCTGCCCGACAGCATTCGCGATGGCCTGTTTCGCGCTGACCTGTACCACCGTCTCTCGGTGTACCCGGTGCCGATCCCGGCCCTGCGCGAACGCGGCAATGACGTGCTGATGCTGGCGGGGCATTTCCTCGAACTCAACCGCGCGCGCCTGGGCCTGCGTGGCCTGCGCCTGTCGCCGGCGGCCGAACGCGCCTTGTTGGCGTACACCTGGCCGGGCAACGTGCGCGAGCTGGAGCACGTGATCAGTCGTGCGGCATTGAAGGAGCTGAGTCGTGGAACCAGTCGTTCGTTGATCATCACCCTGGAGCCGCACGTGCTGGATCTCGACAGCGAGATGGTTATGCCGGGAGCGACCAGCGAGCCAGCCCAGGAGTTGGCAAACGATGCACCGTTCCAGGCCTTGAGCGATGCGGTGGATGACTGCCAGCGACAAAAAATCCTGCATTCCCTGCGCCTTGCCGATGACAACTGGGCCCGTGCCGCACGCATGCTGGAAGTCGATGCCAGCAACCTGCACAAGCTGGCCAAGCGTCTGGGGCTGAAATAAACGGCGGGTGTTGATGGCGATCAAGGTGGTCTGCCCCGGTGGCTCGCACACTGGGGTGAACACCACCGGAGATCACTGCCATGACGCTTTCCCTGGCGCAGATGCGCCGCAACTACACCTTGTTTGGCCTGCAGGACGAGCAGGCGCTTGACGACCCGCTGGCGATGTTCAGCCAATGGTTGCAACAGGCCCGGGACACCGAGCAGGCGCCGGTCGAAGCCAACAGCATGATGCTGGCCACCGTCGACAGTGAAGGGCGGCCGCATTGCCGGGTGTTGTTGCTCAAGGGGCTGAGCGAGGAAGGCTTTACCTTTTTCGGCAACTACCAAAGCGACAAGGGTCAGCAACTGGCAGCCAACCCCTTTGCGGCCATGACGTTTTTCTGGCCGGGGCTGGAACGTCAGGTGCGCGTCGAAGGCCTGGTGTCGAAACTCGACCCGGCGCTCTCGGACGCCTACTTCAACAGCCGCTCCGTCTCCAGTCGGCTTGGGGCCTGGGCCTCACCGCAAAGCCGTCCGCTGGTCAGCCGCGCCGCGCTGGATTCGCTGCTGGCGGACATCACCAAACGCTTCGTCGACGAGCCCGTTGTGCGCCCCGAGCATTGGGGCGGTTACTGCCTGCGTCCCGAGCGCCTGGAGTTCTGGCAGGGCCGTGCCGATCGCCTGCATGACCGCATCGATTATCGCCTGCACAACGGCCATTGGCGGCGCAATCGCCTGGCGCCCTGAGCCTGTTTTCCAGTCGAGGTATCTCTTTGGAGGAATAGGCCGGACCGCCATTGCGGTTCAGGCTTGCCACTATCATTTTCCATGGGAGGCTTGAACATGGCCCATCTGGCGCAACGCACTTTCGAACCTTTGAACATCGCGGTGCTGACCATCAGCGACACGCGCACCTTCGACACTGACACCTCTGGCCAGACCCTGGCCGATCTGCTGCAAGGCGCCGGGCACCTGTTGATCGACCGTGGCCTGGTCAAGGACGACATCTATCAGATCCGCGCCATCGTTTCGCGCTGGATTGCCGACCCCAAGGTGCAAGTCATCCTGATGACCGGCGGCACTGGCTTTACCGCCCGCGACAACACCCCGCAAGCGGTCTTGCCGTTGCTGGACAAACACGTGGAAGGCTTCGGAGAACTGTTCCGTCAGGTGTCGCTGGAAGAGATCGGCATGTCCAGCCTGCAATCGCGTGCGCTCGCCGGCATGAGCAACGGCGTACTGGTGTGCTGCGTACCGGGTTCTCCGGGTGCCTGCCGGACCGCCTGGAACAAGATCCTGGTGGAGCAGCTGGACAGCCGCACTGGCCCGTGCAATTTCGCACCGCATTTGAAAGCGCAATCGCAACGAGTCATCGACGCCTGCGAGTCGCGCTCGTGAACGGCTGCGGGTGCGACCTTGGCCACTTGATGCCGGTGGACGACGCCATCGCGCATTTGCTCGAGCAGGTGCCGCCACCGCCACTGGCGCAAATGATCCCGCTGGAACAGGCCATGGGCCGCGTGCTGGCGGCAGACATTGTTTCGCCAGTCAACCTGCCGGCCTGGGACAACAGCGCCATGGACGGTTATGCGCTACGGGCTTCGGACTTGCCGGAGGAGGGTGGCTACCTGCTGATGGGCGGACGCATCGCAGCGGGTGATCCGCCGGGGCCGACGTTGCGCGCCCAGCATGCGGTGCAGATTTTCACCGGCGCGCCCTTGCCCGAAGGCGCCGACACCGTGGTGCCTCAGGAACTGTGTCGTGTCGAGGGCGATGGTGTGTGGTTCCCGCCGGTGAGCCTGGGTGATCACGTGCGCAAGCAGGGCGAAGAAATCCGCCGTGGGGCGTTGTTGCTCAAGACCGGCAAACGCCTGCGCGCTCAGGAGCTGGGTTTGCTGGCCGGTGCCGGCGTGGCGCGGGTCGAAGTGTACCGGCCGCTGCAGGTGGGCTTGCTCAGCAGCGGCAACGAGTTGCGTGAGCCTGGTGAGTTGCTGGCACCTGGGCAGATCTACAACAGCAATCGCTACCTGCTCGCGGCGTTGTTGCGCGGCTGGGGCGTGGAAGTGCACGACTACGGGGTCATGGCTGACGACCTGCAGACCAGTCGACAAACCCTGAGCATGGTCGCGGCGCGCTGCGACCTGTTGTTGAGTTCCGGCGGCGTTTCCGTCGGTGAAGAGGACCACCTGAAAAAGGCGATCCAGGAACTGGGCAAGGTCAATTTCTGGCGCCTGGCCATTCAGCCCGGCAAGCCGCTGGCCTATGGCGAGGTGTTGGGCAAACCGTGGATCGGTATGCCGGGCAATCCGTCGGCGGCGTTGATTACTGCCATGGTCGTGGTGCGTCCATTTCTGCTGCGGGCGCAGGGCGTCAGCGAGGTGCTGCCTTTGCCATTGGCAGTGCCGGCCGGCTTCGACTGGCCCAAGCGCAACAAACGTCGCCAGTACCTGCGAGCGCGCCTGACCCCGGACGCCCAAGGCCGCTTGAGCATGGAGCTGCATCCGCAGCAAAGCTCGGCCATGTTGACCGCCGCGTGCTGGGCCGAAGGGCTGGCGGTGATCGAACGCGAGGCCCAAGTGCACAAGCACGACGAGGTGATGTTCCTGCCGTTCGCCAGCCTGACGCAGTAGGGGCAATTGATTGCCGTCAAGGTCGTTCCTGCCGGTCTGGCTAGACTGGCAGCGCCTTTTTTACGCAGGTGCGGACCTCGTGCCACAAGCTATGTCGACGGTCCGCAGGCGTTTTTTCACGAGGATTACCCATGCAACTGGTCTGCCCGGCAGGGAACCTGCCTGCGCTGAAAGCGGCGGTGCGCCAAGGCGCCGATGCCGTGTACGTCGGCTTTCGCGATGACACCAACGCCCGGCATTTTGCGGGGCTGAACATGGACGACAAACAGTTCGACGCCGCTGTCGCCCACATCCACCAGCACCAGCGCAAAATCTACGTCGCGGTCAACACCTACCCGCAGCCCAAGGGCTGGGAACGTTGGCAGCGGGCGGTGGACCGTGCCGCCGATTTCGGTGTGGACGCGTTGATCGCCGCCGACCCGGGCGTGCTCAGCTACGCCAGCAAACGTCACCCGAACCTGAACCTGCACTTGTCGGTGCAGGGCTCGGCGACCAATGCCACCGCCCTGGCGTTTTATGCGCAGCGTTATGACATCCGCCGCGCCGTGCTGCCACGGGTATTGTCGCTGGCCCAGGTACGCCAGGTGGCCGCGAGCAGTACGGTGCCGATCGAAGTCTTCGGTTTCGGCAGCCTGTGCATCATGGCTGAGGGGCGCTGTCATTTGTCGTCCTACATCACCGGCGAGTCGCCGAACCTGTGCGGCGTCTGCTCGCCGGCCAAGGCCGTGCGCTGGAGCGAAGACACCGATGGCTTGAGTGCCCGCCTGAGTGAAGTGTTGATCGACCGCTACACCCCCGACGAACCTGCCGGCTATCCGACCCTGTGCAAGGGCCGTTTTCTGGTCGACGGCAAGCGCTTCCATGCCCTTGAAGAACCCACCAGCCTCGACACCCTGGACTTGCTCCCGGAGCTCAACGCCATCGGCGTCGAAGCGGTGAAGATCGAGGGACGGCAGCGCAGCCCGGCCTATGTCGAGCAGGTCACCCGGGTCTGGCGGGCGGCGCTGGATGCTCACCGCACCGCACCGAGCAGTTTCCGGGTCAAGGAAGAATGGCGCAAGGTGCTGGCCGGCCTGTCCGAAGGCAGCCAGACCACCCTGGGTGCTTACCATCGATCATGGCAATGAGGGAGAGAACATGAAACTCAGCCTTGGACCGGTCCTGTTTTATTGGGACAAAGCGCAACTCGGCAACTTCTACGCCGAGATGTCTAGCCAGCCGCTGGACGTGATTTACCTGGGGGAAACCGTGTGCTCGAAACGTCGGGCATTTTCCCTCGATCAGTGGTTGGGCCTGGGCCGCGAGTTGCAGGAATGCAGCCAGGCGCAATTGGTGATGTCCAGCCTGACGCTGATCGAAGCGGCATCGGAACTGTCCAGCGTGCGTCGTCTGTGCGACAACGGCCAGTTGCTGGTAGAAGCCAATGACATGAGCGCGGTGCAGTTCCTCTCTGAGCGCAAATTGCCGTTCGTGGGCGGCCCGGCACTCAACTTGTACAACGGGCATTCGCTGGGACAAATGCTCGACAGCGGCATGATCCGCTGGGTGCCGCCGGTGGAGTGTTCCGCCGTGCTGATCCGCGACGTGATCGAGCAGGTGCGTGAACTCGGGCATGCGGTGCCGGAAGTGGAAATCTTCGCCTACGGGCACCTGCCATTGGCCTATTCGGCACGCTGCTTCACTGCACGGGCGGAAAACCGGCCAAAGGACGACTGCCAGTTCTGCTGCCTCAACTATCCCGACGGCATGGCGTTGACCAGCCAGGAAGGGCAGCCGTTGTTTACCCTCAACGGCATCCAGACCATGTCCGCGGAGGTCACCAACCTGCTGGCCGATTACTCGGGGCTGGTCGCCTGCGGCGCCGATCTGCTGCGCCTGAGCCCGCGTGCCCAGGGCATGACAGAGGTCATCGCGGCTTATCACAAGGTGCTCGGGGGTGAGGAACCGCCGTTGTTCGTGGAGGGTTGCAACGGTTACTGGCACGGCCAGGCCGGCATGTTGCGCGTTGAGGAGGTGGGCCTGTGCTGAACCGCAAGAAGTGGTTGCTCAAAGGCGCTGACCGGCTTCTGCCCCTGGTGCGTCGTGTGCCGTTCGTGGTGCAGCGCCTGGCATTGCAACAGGCGCTGAACCGCTGCCTGGCCGAGCCGTTGCGTGACGGACAGTTCGAAATGCTTCGCGGGCGCTGGCTGTGCCTGCGTATTCCGGACCTGGGCTTGTCCTGGTTCATGACGCTCAATCGCGAGGGCCTGCGCATCGCCGAACAGGCCCAAGCCCACGTAACCATCAGCGGCAACTGGCGCGAGTTCCTGTTGCTGGCCAGCCGCCAGGAAGATCCGGACACGCTGTTCTTCCGCCGACGCCTGGTGATCGAGGGCGATACCGAGCTGGGATTGGCGTTGAAGAACCTGATCGACAGCCTCGACCCGGATGTCTTGCCGGTGTGGCTGTGGCGCAACCTTGAGCGGGCGGGGAAGGGGTTGGCTACCCAGTAATCGCACTACGCACCCAACTGTAGGAGCGAGCTTGCTCGCGATGGTCGTCAACGATAACGCTGGCAGCCTGACACCCTGCGGTGTTCGAGCCGCCATCGCGAGCGTGCTCGCTCCTACAGAGGTACGCGCTCTCCGGTGGGAGCGGGCTTGCTCGCGATGGTCGTCAACGATACCGCTGGCAGCCTGAAACCCTGCGGTGTTCGAGCCGCCATCGCGAGCGTGCTCGCTCCAACAGAGGTACGCGCTCTCCGGTGGGAGCGAGCCTGCTCGCGATGGTCGTCAACGATAACGCTGGCAGCCTGACACCCCGCGGTGTTTGAGCCGCTATCGCGAGCGTGCTCGCTCCAACAGAGGTACGCGCTCTGCGGTGGGAGCGAGCTTGCTCGCGATGGTCGTCAACGATAACGCTGGCAGCCTGACACCCTGCGGTGTTCGAGCCGCCATCGCGAGCGTGCTCGCTCCAACAGAGGTACGCGCTCTCCGGTGGGAGCGAGCTTGCTCGCGATGGTCGTCAACGATAACGCGGGCTGTCTGATGCCCTGCGGTGTTTGAGCCGCCATCGCGAGCAAGCTCGCTCCTACAGTGCGTTACACCAGCCGGAAATATTCAGCGACTAAAGTCTACTCAAGATAACTATCGCACAACCGATACCGACTCCAATCAGTAAGCATGGCTAATAGGAGTGGGTATGTTTGTATGGATCAGGAATATCCGTGTGGGTGCCAAATTGGCACTTGGTTTTGGCCTCGTACTGGGTCTGGCATTACTGTTGATCGTTGCCGGTTGGCATGCGTTGACCTCGCTGACCGAGCGGGGCGTAAAGATCGAGAACATTGTCAAAGTCGGCGAATACACCCGAGAGTTACGTATCGAGCGGTTACGGGCGGGCAGCAATACTCAGGTTGAAGCTTTGCAGCCCGTCTACAAGATTCTTGATCGGTTGGCCACTCACCTGGAAAGTATCAAAGGGCATTACAGCACGGCCGCTGATCAGGCGTTACTTGCCCAGCAAATTGACGCGGTCAAAGAGTACGCAAAACTTTTGCCTCAACTGAGTCAGCCCGCGACCGACGCCAAAGCGTTGTACAGCCGTCTGGTGCAGTTGGGCGATCGTCTGCTGACCACTTCCCAGGAATTGATCGAGGCGCAGAACAACAAGCGCGATGCCGATGCTACCGCCGCCAAGTCGCTGTTGGTCGGGCTCGGAATAGTCGCGTTATTGATCGGCAGCCTGACCGCCTGGGTCATCACCCGACAAATCGTCGGCCCCCTGCGTCACACGCTGGAAGCCATGTCGCGCGTGTCCAAGGGCGATCTTAGCCACGACGTGCAAGTCGACCGACGCGACGAACTGGGCCAACTGCAATCGAGCCTGCAGCAAATGACCCTCGCGCTACGAGACTTGATCGGCGGCATCCGCCACAGTGTGGTACAGGTCGCCAGCGCCGCCGAGCAGTTGTCCGCGGTGACCGAAGAGACCAGCGCCGGGGTCAACAGCCAGAAAATGGAAACCGACCACGTCGCCACCGCCATGAACGAAATGACCGCGACCGTGCAAGACGTTGCTCGCAACGCCGAAGAAGCGAATCGGGCTGCGACCGTTGCCGATCAGCAGGCCAATGAAGGTGAGCAGGTGGTGGGCGATGCCATCGAGCGCATTGAGCGCCTGGCACAAGAGGTGGGCAGCTCAGCGAAGGCCGTGGCTCATCTGAAAGGGCAGAGCGACAAGATCGGTGGTGTGCTGGACGTGATCAAGGCCGTGGCACAACAGACCAACCTGCTGGCGCTGAACGCGGCCATTGAAGCGGCACGGGCCGGCGAGGCGGGGCGCGGCTTTGCGGTAGTGGCCGATGAAGTGCGCAACCTGGCCCAACGTACCCAGCGCTCCACCGAAGAAATCGAAAGCCTGATTGTCGGCATTCAAACCAGCACCGAAGCCGTTTCCGCGAGCATGGACACCAGCCTGGACATGAGCCAAAGCAGCGTGCAATTCACTCGGCGCGCCGGTGAGTCGCTCGAAGGCATCACGCGCACGGTGTCGACCATCCAGGCGATGAACCAGCAGATCGCCACGGCGGCGGAACAGCAGAGCGCAGTGGCCGAGGAGATCAACCGCAGCGTGATCAACGTGCGCGATATTTCCGATCAAACGGCCGGTGCCAGCGAGGAAACCGCCGCTTCCAGCATCGAGCTGGCGCGCCTTGGGCATGAGCTGGAAGGGCTGGTCGGGAAATTCACTGTCTGACCTGCCGCCCTGTAGGAGCGAGCATGCTCGCGATAGTCGTGAACGATACCGCTGGGTACCTGACACCCCGCGGCGGCCGTGACTCCATCGCGAGCATGCTCGCTCCTACAGGTTACAGGGCGCCAGGTCACTGACAATCAACTGCCTGATCCCTTCGAACAACTGATCATTCTGCTCCTGGGTGCAATCCTCGCCATATCGCTTGCGCAGCCCGTAATGGCTCAGGATCAGATGGACATCAGCGTGCAAGTCATGCTGTTTCAGGCAGTTCTCCACGCATTGCAACGGGCAACCATCCAGGGCATAGATCCTGCGTCCGGAGCGTGCCTTGTTGACCAGCGACCCCACGTGCCCGCCAATGCCCGCAATGCAGGACATTTCTGCCACACCGCTGCGGTCCAGGCGCACAGCCAGGTTGTTGGCCAGTTGCGCGACGTTGGAACAGCCCGAGCAGGCGTAAACCAAGGGCAGCGTTGAAGGGGGCATGGGCATTCTCCTGTGGTGGACCGTCCCAGTGTGCAAGGTGCGAGGCGTTACACAATTGATTGCAATCAATTTCGCCTACTGGAACGCCGCCAATGCCTCTTCATCGGCCAGCAAACGAATGTTGCGCCGCTCCATCGTAATCAACTCGCACTCCACCAGTCGGTGCAGGATTCGCGAGAACGTCTCCGGTTGAATCCCGAGCTTGGACGCCACCAGTCGCTTGGACACCTGCAAGGTGATCTGGCCGGTGGTGGGGTGACGTTCCTGCAGCAGGAAGTTGATCACCCGCCGACTGGCACTGGCCATGGTCAGGGTGTCGATGTCGCGCAGACGCAGGTGCAGGTGGATGCTCATGCTCGCCAGGATCGCCAGGCAAACCTTTGGCGCATCTTCCAGGGCGTTGCGATAGTGCTGGCCGTCGATGGTCACCAGTACGCTGTCCTTGAGCGCCGTGGCGCTGACCGGGTATTGGCGTGCCTGGCTGAAGAGCAGGGCTTCGGCGAACGTCTGGCCGGGCTGGATGATTTCCACCAGGTTTTCCTGGCCTTCACCGGTCAGTCGATACAGCTTGATTTGCCCGCTGATCAGCAGGAAAAAACGCTTGGCCGGGTCGCCCTGATGCATGAGCGTGCTGTGGCAGCTCAAACGCTTGAGCATGGCCAGCCCACAGACTTCCTCGAAGACTTTCTCCGGCAACTGGCTGAACAGGTGATGACGGCGCAACGTTAAAACAATGGATGGGTGGGTCAGCATGGCGTACCTCCGCTATCGCTCATAGTAGAGAGCGCAGGCCGCTTGACCTATGCCTCTGCCGGCCTACCTCCAAGGAGGCATGCGTTTCAACCTGCACTGTGCAGGTGCTCCATGGCCCACACGGCCGCTTCGACCCTTGAGCGCAAACCGAGCTTGTGCAGCAGGTTTTTCACATGCACCTTGACTGTGCCTTCGGTGATCCCCAGTTTGTGCCCGATCACCTTGTTGCTCAGGCCCGCGGCGATGGTCTTGAGCACCTGGCGCTCGCGCTCGGTCAGTTCCACCACGGCCTGGCGTGGCGGCGAGCGCAGGGCCTGGGCCATGACCCGGGTCAGCCCGGGGCTGACCACCAGCGTGCCGTTCATGGCATCGCGGATGTACTGGATCAGCAGTTCGGGCTCCATGTCCTTGAGCAGGTAGCCGTCGGCATCCAGGCGCAAGGCGTCGCGGATGTCGTCTTCGGCATCCGAGACGGTGAACATCAGCACCTTGCCGGTGTAGTTCATGGCCCGCAGATGCCGCAGGGTCTGGATGCCGTTCATTTGCGGCATGTTGTTGTCGAGCAGCACCAGGTCCGGTTGCAAGGGCTCGATCAGGGTCAGCGCTTCTTCGCCATGGTTGGCTTCGCCGACGATCATGAAGTCGTCTTCGAGCTCGAGCATCTGGCGGATGCCGCGACGCATCATCGGATGATCGTCGACCAGCAGGATTCGGTGTTGGGTGTTCATGCGACGCTACCTTCAGTGTGCTGTCCGAGAAATTCCGGGCGGAACTCCAGTTGGACGAGGGTGCCCTGGGGCTCCCTGGAAAAAATGTGCAATTGCCCGCGCAGGCTGCGAGCGCGTTCATCCATGATGTTCAGGCCGTGGTGTTCGCGCTGGTCGACGTCGCCGCTGAAACCGCGTCCGTCGTCTTCCACCGAGAGCCGCACGGTTTCGCCGTCCTGGCGCAGCTCCAGCCAGGCGTTCTGTGCATGGGCGTGGCGCAGGCAGTTGGAGAGCGCTTCGCGGGTGATTTGCAGGATGTGGATCTGTTCGCTGGCCGACAGCTCGAAGGCCAGGGTGTCAACGTGCAGGTGCACCTTGAACTCGCCTCGACGGGTGAACTCCTCGGCGGCGTCCTTGAGCTCCTGGACCAGGCCGGCATCGTGGATCTGCAAGCGGAATGTGGTGAGCAGCTCGCGCAGTTGGCGATAGGCGTTATTCAAGCCTTCGCGCAATTCCGAGGTGACGCTTTCCAGGGTGTGCACCGGTTCGCCCCGGCGCATCAGGGTCTGCATGCGGCTGACTTGCAGCTTCATGTACGACAGCGCCTGGGCGAGGGAGTCGTGCAGCTCGCGAGCGATGATCGTGCGCTCTTCGAGCAGCAGCAGGCGATGGTCCTGCTCCCGTTGGCGCTTGAGAGACAGCGAGGTGCCGATCAGGTTGGCCAGGGCCTGGATCAATTGAGTTTCCCAGGCCTGGGTCGGGTGACCGTCGATGAAGTGCGCCTTGAGTTCGCCTAATTGGCTGCCCTGGTTACTGATGCTGAAGGTCTGCTGGCTGGTGTTGTGATGCCGGTGGCACGTCGCGCAATCGCTGCTGGCGCAGACCTCGCGGCTGTTGGCACCGTGCAGTGCGATCAACTGTTGGGCAGGGGCCTGCGGCTGGCCTTGCAGGCACAGGGACAGGCGCAGGCCGGGCAGACGTTGCTGGAAGCGCCGGATCAGGTCATCCAGGCCTTCGGCGTTGGCCAGGCGCGTGGCCAGGTTACGGCTGCTCTGGTACAGCAGCTCCAGCGCCGCGTTGGCCTGTTGCAGGTTCAGGGTTTTTTGCTGAACCTGGCTCTCAAGGGTGCGATGGGATTCTTCGATGGTCTCGGCCATGGCGTTGAAACTGGTAGCCAGTTGGCCCAGTTCGTCATCGGACTGGTGGTTGACGCGCACCTGGAAATCGCCGCGACGAAAACGCTGGGTGGCATCCACCAACTCCCTGAGCGGAGAGACCACGCCGTACTGCAATTCATACAGGCCAATCAGCAGGATGAACATGGTGCTGAACAACGCCATACCCTGGATGAACTGTTGCCAACTTTGTTTCTGTTCGCTCTGGCGTTGCAGAAGGCTGACGAACTGGTTCAGCCGTTCGACGAAGGGTTGCGCCTCGGCCTGGAACGCCACGGCATCGCCACGCGCCAGCGCAGGGTGCAACACCTCGCTCCATTGCTGCTGGATCTGTCCGTAACTGATTTGCAGCGCGGTGGTCGGGCCGTCTTCCAGCACGGCCTTGAGCGACTGACTGTTGAGGCGCCGTTGCAGGCTGGTGGTGATGTCGGCGATTTCGCTGGCGGGGGCACCGGCGGCGAGTTTCCAACTCAGGTGGTAAGTCTCCATGCGCACTGAGCCGGCGGTATTGATGGCAGCGGCATCGCCCTGGCTGAACCAGGCGATCAGGCCGGCGCTCAGGGAGCTGGCGAGGGCGAGAACGGCGATCAGAATCACCGCGAGACCGGCGCGAGCGGGCAGGGAGCTGCGTAACCAGCGAATCATGGTCGCTGACCTTGGCAGAGCACTAAAAAACAAGGCATGGAGCATTCCCGGGTAGGTGGGCACCCGATCCCGGACGCGCTACCTCTAAAGAGTTGTCGACGGATCCTTGTCGACAGAACACTGGGTAGAAAAAGTTAAAACGCTGATAAACAAAGGGTTTTAGGCTTTTTCCTGGCTACCTCCAAAGAGGTAGATGGCGCCAGCATAGGCCTGAGGCCGAGGGGGCGACGTTGATACAGATCAAGTTTTTGCGGGGTAGGGCTCTTTAGTCTGCGGCCATGGCTAACTGACTGGGAGAACATCGTGAGCCAACCCCGTGTACAACAAGGCTTGGTGTTGGGTATGAGTACCCTGGCCTTCACCGTCTGTTTCATGGTCTGGATGATGTTTGCCGTGCTTGGAGTGCCGATCAAGGATCTGCTCCAGCTCAACGAAACTCAGTTTGGCCTGTTGGCCGCCACGCCGGTGCTGACCGGTTCCCTCGTACGTCTGCCACTGGGCCTGCTGACCGACCGGTTCGGCGGGCGCATCGTGTTCTTTCTGCTGATGCTGTCCTGCGTCGGCCCGCTCTACCTGATCAGTTACGCCACCGCCTACTGGCAGTTCCTGGTGCTGGGGCTCTTCGTCGGCCTGGCCGGTGGTTCCTTCTCGGTGGGCATTGCCTACGTCGCCAAGTGGTTCGACAAGGACAGCCAGGGTTTCGCCATGGGCGTGTTCGGTGCCGGTAACGCCGGTTCCGCGGTGACCAAGTTCCTCGCCCCGGCCTTGATTGCCGCTGGCAGTTGGCAACTGGTGCCAAAAGTGTTCAGCGCCATCCTGTTTATTACGGCGTTGCTGTTCTGGTTCCTGAGTGCTGACAACAAGGCACACCGAAGTGCGTCGGGCGCCAGCCTCCGCGAACAACTGGCATCGCTGAAAGACCCGGCGGTGTGGCGCTACTGCCAGTACTACTCGATCGTCTTCGGTGGCTACGTCGCCCTGGCGTTGTGGATGACCAAATACTACGTGCAGGAATACGGTTTCAGCCTGCAAAGCGCGGCGCTGCTGGCCGCCTGCTTCTCCCTGCCTGGTGGCGTGCTGCGTGCCGTCGGTGGCTGGATGTCGGATCGGTGGGGCGCGCAGAGCGTGACCTGGTGGGTGCTGTGGGTGAGCTGGATCTGTCTGTTCCTGCTGTCGTACCCGCAAACCCAACTGCAGGTGCAGACCATCAATGGTCCGGTGGACTTCCACATCGGCCTGAGCCCTGCGCTGTTCACCGTGCTGCTGTTCGTCATGGGCATCGCCTTCGCATTCGGCAAGGCCTCGGTCTTCAAGTACATCGCTAACGACTATCCGAAAAACATGGGGGCGGTGTCCGGCATCGTCGGCCTGGCCGGTGGCCTGGGTGGTTTCGTCCTGCCGATCATGTTTGGCGCCCTGGTGGACCTCACCGGCGTGCGCTCCTCCTGTTTCATGCTGCTGTACGGGGTGGTCTGGGTGTCCCTGACCTGGATGTACATCAGCGAAGTACGCAAAAGCCAGGTGCTCGGTAAAGAACCGTCGCTGCCTCGCTCCTGAATTCCAGCCTTGCAAGGAGAACACCATGTCCGTTCTACAAAAGCCTGATAAAGGCCCGGTCATCCACGACTGGCGCCCCGAAGACCCGACTTTCTGGGGTCGCAGCGGTAAGAAAACCGCCACGCGCAACCTGTGGATCTCCATCCCCGCGCTGCTGTTGGCCTTTGCGGTGTGGATGGTGTGGAGCACGGTGATCGTGCGTCTGAACGCCATCGGCTTCAACTTCAGTACCGACCAGTTGTTCTGGCTGGCGGCGTTGCCAGGGTTGTCCGGTGCTACGTTCCGCGTCTTCTATTCGTTCATGGTGCCGATCTTCGGTGGCCGTCGCTGGACCGCCCTGAGCACCGCGTCACTGCTGATCCCTTCGCTGTGGATGGGCTTTGCCGTACAGGACCCGAGCACCCCTTACAGCGTGTTCGTGTGGATCGCCTTGCTCTGCGGTTTTGGCGGCGGCAACTTCGCCTCCAGCATGTCCAACATCAGCTTCTTCTACCCGAAATCGCAACAAGGCACCGCGCTTGGCCTGAATGCCGGCCTGGGTAACCTGGGCGTGTCAGTGATGCAGTTCTGCGTGCCGCTGGTGATCACCTTCGGCGTGTTTGGCTTCCTCGGTGGCAAATCGCAAACCCTGCCGGACGGTGGTGAGTTGTGGTTGCAGAACGCCGGTTTCATCTGGGTGCCGTTCATTGTCCTGGTCACCCTGTTTGCCTGGTTCGGCATGAATGACCTGTCCAGCGCCCGCGCTTCGTTCAGCGAGCAGGCGGTGATCTTCAAACGCAAGCACAACTGGTTGATGTGCTGGCTGTACCTGGCCACTTTCGGTTCGTTCATTGGCTTTTCCGCAGCCTTCCCGCTGCTGATCAAGACGTCGTTCCCGGACGTCATTGCCCTGAAATTCGCCTTCCTCGGCCCGCTGGTTGGCGCCCTGGTGCGTCCATTGGGTGGCTGGCTGGCAGACAAGCTCGGCGGTGCGCGGGTGACCCTGTGGAACTTCGTGCTGATGATCGTGATGGTCTTTGGTGTCTTGCACTTCCTGCCAGTCAGCCACAACGGCGGCGCCGCCCAGGGCGGCAGCTTCTACGGCTTCCTGGGCATGTTCATGCTGCTGTTCATCACCACCGGCATCGGCAACGGCTCCACCTTCCGCATGATCCCGGTGATCTTCCGCACCCAGCACGAGAAAGCCTCGGCCGGCAAACCGCAAGCCGTGCGTGATCAAGCACTCAAGGATGCCGGCAAGGAATCCGCCGCCGTGCTCGGCTTCAGCTCCGCCATGGGCGCCTTCGGTGCGTTCTTCATCCCTAAATCGTTCGGCACGTCGATGGCCCAGACCGGCGGGCCGGAGATGGCTTTCTACATGTTTGTCGGTTTTTACCTGAGCTGCATCGTCGTGACCTGGTGGTGCTACGCGCGCAAAGGCGCCGCGAACCCCTGCTGATACGACCCCAATCCAACCATTGCGTGGGCGGGGCGCAGAACCCCGCAGCAAGCCTGAGAGGACATAACCTTGAGTCATTTACTGGATCAACTGCGGTTTTTCAATCGCAAGCAAAGCGAGTTTTCCGACGGTCATGGCGAGACCCGCAAGGAGTCTCGCGACTGGGAGAACGTCTACCGTTCCCGCTGGCAGTACGACAAGATCGTGCGTTCCACCCACGGGGTGAACTGCACCGGGTCCTGCTCGTGGAAAATCTACGTGAAGAACGGCCTGATCACCTGGGAAACCCAGCAGACCGACTACCCGCGTACCCGCAACGACCTGCCCAACCATGAACCCCGTGGTTGCCCGCGTGGTGCGAGCTACAGCTGGTACATCTACAGCGCCAACCGCCTCAAGTACCCGAAAATCCGCAAGCCGCTGCTCAAGCTGTGGCGTGAAGCGCGCCTGACCATGGCGCCCGTGGAAGCCTGGGCGAGCATCGTCGAGAACAAGGCCAAGGCCGACTCGTACAAGAGCAAGCGCGGCATGGGTGGTTTCATTCGTTCGAGCTGGGATGAAGTCAACGAAATCATCGCCGCGTCCAACGTCTACACCATCAAAACCTACGGCCCGGACCGGGTGGTCGGCTTCTCGCCGATCCCGGCGATGTCGATGGTCAGCTACGCCGCGGGTGCCCGTTACCTGTCGCTGATCGGCGGCGCCTGCCTGAGCTTCTACGACTGGTACTGCGACTTGCCGCCAGCCTCGCCAATGGTATGGGGCGAGCAGACCGACGTGCCGGAATCGGCCGACTGGTACAACTCCAACTACATCATCGCCTGGGGCTCCAACGTTCCGCAGACCCGTACCCCCGATGCGCACTTCTTCACCGAAGTTCGCTACAAGGGCACCAAGACTGTGGCGATCACCCCGGACTACTCGGAAGTCGCCAAGCTCACCGACCTGTGGCTGAACCCGAAACAGGGGACCGACGCGGCGCTGGCGCAAGCGTTCAACCATGTCATCTTCAAAGAATTCCACCTGGACAAGCCGAGCGCCTACTTCACCGAGTACGCCAAGCGCTTCACCGACTTGCCGGTGCTGGTGCTGCTCAAGCCAACGGCGGATGCGACCCAGGCAGCCGGTTACCAACCGGACCGCTTCCTGCGCGCCAGTGACCTGACCGACAACCTCGGCCAGGACAACAACCCGGAATGGAAAACCATCGCCCTGGACGCGAATGGCGAACTGGTATCGCCGCAAGGCTCCATCGGTTATCGCTGGGGCGAGAAGGGCAAGTGGAACATTCTGCCGCGTGAAGGCGGCGAAGGTCGCGAGATCGACCTGAAGCTCAGCCTGATCGGCGAAGACGTGGCCGAAGTGGCGTTCCCGTACTTTGCCGGTGAGTCGCAAGAGCACTTCGAACACGTCGCTGGCGAGGCCATCCAGTACCGCCGTGTGCCGGTACACAGCGTGACCCTGGCCGACGGCAGCGTGGCGAAAGTCGCCACCGTGTTCGACCTCTCGGCCGCCAACCTGGCGATCGACCGTGGCCTGGGTGGCGCCAACGTCGCCAAGGACTACAACGACGCCTCGGTGCCTGGCACCCCGGCCTGGCAGGAGCAGATCACCGGCGTCAGCCGTGAAAAAGCCATTCAGATCGCCCGTGAGTTCGCCGACAACGCCGACAAAACCAAAGGTCGTTCCATGATCATCGTCGGCGCGGCGATGAACCACTGGTACCACATGGACATGAACTACCGCGGGCTGATCAACATGCTCATGCTCTGCGGTTGTGTCGGCCAGACCGGTGGCGGTTGGGCACACTACGTGGGCCAGGAAAAACTGCGTCCGCAGTGCGGCTGGCTGCCACTGGCCTTCGGCCTGGACTGGAACCGTCCGCCACGCCAGATGAACGGCACCAGCTTCTTCTACGCGCACAGCTCGCAATGGCGCCACGAGAAGATGAGCATGCACGACATATTGTCGCCATTGGCCGACAAGTCGCAGTTCCCCGAACACGCCCTGGACTACAACATCCGTGCTGAACGCGCCGGCTGGTTGCCGAGTGCGCCGCAACTCAACACCAACCCGCTGAACATCTGCCGCGACGCTGCTGCCGCCGGCATGGACCCCAAAGACTACGTGGTCAAGTCGTGGCAGGACGGTTCGCTGCGCTTTGCCTGCGAACAGCCGGACAGCCCGGTCAACTTCCCGCGCAACATGTTCATCTGGCGTTCCAACCTGCTGGGCTCCTCGGGCAAGGGCCACGAGTACATGCTCAAGTACCTGCTGGGTACCAAGAACGGGGTGATGAACGAAGACATCGGCCAGGTGGGCGACTGCAAACCTGAAGAAGCCGAATGGGTCGATCAGGGCGCCATCGGCAAGCTTGACCTGGTGACCACCCTGGACTTCCGCATGTCCTCGACCTGCGTCTATTCCGACATCGTGTTGCCGACCGCAACCTGGTACGAAAAAGACGACATGAACACCTCGGACATGCACCCGTTCATTCACCCGCTGTCGGCCGCCATCGACCCGGCATGGGAATCGCGTTCCGACTGGGAAATCTACAAAGGCATCGCCAAGGCGTTTTCCGCCATGTCCGAAGGGCACCTGGGTGTCGAGAAAGACCTGGTGACCGTTCCCCTGATGCACGACAGCGTGGGCGAACTGGCCCAGCCGTTCGGCGGCACCGACTGGAAAACCGCCGGTGTGGCCCCGCAACCGGGCAAGAACGCGCCGAACCTGCAAGTGGTCGAGCGTGACTACACCAACATCTACAAGCAGTTCACCTCGCTGGGCCCTTTGCTTGAGAAACACGGCAACGGCGGCAAGGGCATCAACTGGAACACCGAAGAGGAAGTGGAATTCCTCGGCGAGCTGAACCACCACGAAACCGCTGACGGTATCAGCCAGGGTCGGCCAAAAATCGACACGGCCATCGACGCTGCCGAAGTGATCCTGTCCCTGGCTCCGGAAACCAACGGCCACGTAGCGGTCAAGGCCTGGGCGGCGCTGTCGGAATTCACCGGCATCGACCACAGCCACCTGGCGTTGTCCAAGGCCCACGAAGCGATTCGTTTCCGCGACATCCAGGCGCAGCCGCGCAAGATCATCTCCAGCCCGACCTGGTCGGGGCTCGAGGATGAACACGTCAGCTACAACGCCGGCTACACCAACGTGCACGAAAACATCCCGTGGCGCACCATCACCGGTCGCCAGCAGTTCTACCAGGATCACCCGTGGATGCAGGCGTTCGGCGAGCAGTTCATGAACTATCGCCCACCGGTCAACACCCGCACCATTGCCGGTGTCAAAGGCAAGCGTGGCAACGGCGAGACCGAAATCGTCCTGAACTGGATCACTCCGCACCAGAAGTGGGGCATCCACAGTACCTACACCGACAACCTGCTGATGCTCACCCTGAGCCGTGGCGGCCCGATTGTCTGGCTCTCGGAGAACGACGCCAAGCGCGCCAACATCGAGGACAACGACTGGGTCGAGTGCTTCAACGCCAACGGTGCACTGACCGCCCGTGCGGTGGTCAGCCAGCGCGTGAAAGACGGCATGGTGATCATGTACCACGCCCAGGAACGGATCGTGAACGTGCCGGGTGCGCAGACCACCAAGACCCGTGGCGGCCACCACAACTCGGTGACCCGCGTGGTGCTCAAGCCGACCCACATGATCGGCGGCTACGCGCAGCAGGCCTACGGTTTCAACTACTACGGCACCGTCGGCTGTAACCGCGACGAATTCGTGGTGGTGCGCAAAATGTCCAAAATTGACTGGCTCGATGGCACCGACGGCGATGCCTTGCCGCGTCCACTGCCGACCGACATCGAGGAGAACTGAGATGAAGATTCGCTCACAAATCGGCATGGTCCTGAACCTGGACAAATGCATCGGCTGCCACACCTGCTCGATCACTTGCAAAAACGTCTGGACCAGCCGCGAAGGCATGGAGTACGCCTGGTTCAACAACGTTGAAACCAAACCCGGCATCGGCTACCCCAAAGAATGGGAAAACCAGGACAAGTGGAAGGGCGGCTGGATCCGCAACGCCAATGGCTCGATCAACCCGCGCATCGGCGGCAAGTTCCGCGTGCTGGCGAACATCTTCGCCAACCCGGACCTGCCGAGCCTGGACGACTACTACGAGCCGTTCGACTTCGACTATCAGCACCTGCACACCGCGCCCTTGGGCGAGCACCAGCCGGTAGCACGTCCACGCTCGCTGGTCTCCGGCAAGCGCATGGAGAAAATCGAGTGGGGCCCGAACTGGGAAGAGATCCTCGGCACTGAGTTCGCCAAGCGTCGCAAGGACAAGAACTTCGACAAGATCCAGGCGGACATCTATGGCGAGTACGAAAACACCTTCATGATGTACCTGCCGCGCCTGTGCGAGCACTGCCTGAACCCGGCGTGCGCGGCATCGTGCCCGAGCGGTGCGATCTACAAGCGTGAAGAAGACGGCATCGTCCTGATCGACCAGGAAAAGTGCCGTGGCTGGCGGATGTGCATCAGCGGTTGCCCGTACAAGAAGATTTACTTCAACTGGAAAAGCGGTAAATCCGAGAAGTGCATCTTCTGCTACCCACGGATCGAAGCTGGCATGCCGACCGTCTGCGCCGAAACTTGCGTAGGGCGTATCCGTTACCTGGGCGTGTTGCTGTATGACGCCGACCGTATCAGCGAAGTGGCGAGCACCGCCAACGAGCAGGACCTGTACGAGAAACAACTGGAGATTTTCCTCGATCCAAACGACCCGGCGGTCATTCGCCAGGCCCTGGCCGACGGCGTTCCGCAATCGGTGATCGACTCCGCCCAGCGCTCGCCGGTCTACAAAATGGCCGTGGACTGGAAACTCGCACTGCCGCTGCACCCGGAATACCGCACCTTGCCAATGGTTTGGTACGTACCACCGCTCTCGCCGATTCAAAACGCTGCCGAGGCTGGCACCGTTGGCATGAACGGGGTGATCCCGGACGTCGACAGCCTGCGTATTCCGCTGCGCTACCTGGCTAACCTGCTGACCGCCGGCGACGAAAAACCGGTCAAGCGTGCGCTCAAGCGCCTGCTGGCCATGCGCGCCTACAAACGTAGCGAGCAGGTCGATGGCGTCAAGGACATGCAAGTGCTGGCGGATGTCGGCCTGAGCGTGAACCAGGTCGAGGAGATGTATCGCTACCTGGCCATCGCCAACTACGAAGATCGTTTCGTGGTGCCGAGCGCCCACCGTGAAGACGCCATGAGCGACGCGTTCGCCGAGCGTTCCGGTTGCGGCTTCAGCTTCGGCAGCGGTTGCAGCGGCAGTTCCGACACCAACATGTTCGGGGCGAAGAAAGCCAACCGTCGCGACATCCTCAAAACCGTCCAGTTGTGGGAGGACTGAGCATGCAAATCCTCAAAGTGATTTCGTTGTTGCTTGATTACCCGACCGAAACCCTGGTCAGCGGCCGTGATGAGCTCGAGCAGGCGATTCACCAGTCCCGGGAAATCAGCCCGAAACAGCGTGGTGCCTTGTTCGAGTTGTTGGAGCTGATCTGCGGCAATGACCTGATGGACGGACAGGAGCACTACGGTGCCCTGTTCGGCCGGGGCCGCTCGCTGTCGCTGCTGCTGTTCGAACACGTGCACGGCGAGTCCCGCGACCGTGGCCAGGCCATGGTCGACATGATGGCGCAGTACGAAGAAGCCGGGTTTGCCATCGGCGTCAAGGAGCTGCCGGACTACATCCCGCTGTACCTGGAGTATCTGTCCACCCGTGAAGATGGCGAGGCCCGCGAGGGCCTGGCGGATGTCGCGCACTTGCTGGCCTTGCTCGCGGCGCGCCTGGAGGAGCGTGAAAGCGCCTACGCCAGTTGCTTCCGTGCGCTGCTGCAGATTGCCGGCACCGAGCCGCACCAGGCCGTGGCCGACCTGCGTGAGCAGGTCGCCGCCGAGAAACGCGACGACTCCCTCGAAGCCCTGGACAAAGTCTGGGAAGAGGAGGCCGTGGACTTCCTCAAGGCCGAGCAGCAGGAACGCTGCGGCTCGATGCCAAGCGCACCGGGCAAGGCCCGGGAAGAAAGCGCAGTGCCGTTGCACTGGGTGGATTTTCAGCATGAAGGGCAGGCCGCCGTGCCTGCCAAGGAGGCACGCAATGTCTAAATGGAATCTGTTGGTGTTCGGGATCTATCCCTACGTGGCGTTGGCGATTTGCCTGATTGGCAGTTGGGCACGTTTCGACCTGTCGCAATACACCTGGAAGGCGGGCTCCAGCCAGATGCTCAACGGACGCGGCATGCGCGTGGCGAGCAACTTCTTCCACGTTGGCGTGCTGTTCGTGCTGGCGGGCCACTTCGTCGGCCTGCTGACCCCGGCGTCGATCTATCACCATGTGATCAGCACCGAGCACAAGCAATTGCTGGCGATGGTGTCCGGCGGCTTCTTTGGCCTGTTGTGCCTGATCGGCTTGCTGATGCTGATCAAACGTCGCCTGACCGACCCACGGGTGCGCGCCACTTCCAGCACGTCGGACATCCTGATCCTGTTCGTGCTCCTGGCGCAATTGCTGCTGGGCCTGCTGACCATCGTTGCCTCTACTGCGCATATGGACGGTTCGGTGATGGTGATGCTCGCCGACTGGGCGCAGAACACCGTGATGCTGCGCCCGATCGAGGCGGCAGCGTCCATCGCTCCGGTTGGCCTGACCTACAAACTGCACGTGTTCCTGGGCCTGACCCTGTTCGTGCTGTTCCCGTTCACCCGTCTGGTGCACATCGTCAGCGCGCCGGTCTGGTACCTGGGACGTCGTTATCAAATCGTTCGGCAGAAATTCTGAGGAGGTCATCATGTCAGGTTGTGGATGTGGCGGCGGTGGTGCGGGCGGCGGTGGCTGCGGTTCTTCAAGACCCGTTGAGGAGGTGCTCGATGCGGCGCCGGCGGCACTGTTCGAAGAGCTGGCAGTGGAACCGGCGGCAGTCGAAGAAACGCCTGCCCAGTTGATCGCCAGCAGTGAACAGGAATGGCCGATCATCAGCGTCAACGAGGTGGTGATTACCCCGGAGGCGATGGCGCAGGAGCTGCAATATCACCCGGCGGAAAGTCGCGAGGAGGCGGTGTACCTCGCCGCCAAGGCGCTGGTGATCCGTGAGTTGTTGCAGCAGCGCATTGCCGAACTCGGGCTGTCGCTCGAAGTCGGTGCCGGCGAGAACGAAGAGGAGGCGGCCACACGCTTGTTGCTCGAGCGTGAGGTGAAAGTGCCTGAGCTGGATGAAGAAACCAGCCTTCGCTACTACGAAAGCAACCGTGCGCGGTTTCACAGCGCGCCGTTGCTGGCAGTGCGGCACATTCTGCTCGAATGCGCACCGGACGACGCCGAGGCCCGGGGCATTGCCTTCGACCAGGCCGAAGTGCTGCTGCAACGGCTCAACGACTTGCCCGGCAGTTTCGCCGAGCTGGCCCAGAAGTACTCGGCTTGCCCGTCGAAGGAGCAGGGCGGTTCGCTGGGCCAGATCAGCAAGGGCCAGACGGTGCCGGAGCTTGAGCGTCAATTGTTCACGCTGCAAGCCGGGCTGGCCAGCAAACCGCTGGAAAGCCGCTACGGCTGGCATGTGATCAGCGTTGATCAGCGCATTGAAGGCCAGCAGTTGCCTTATGAAGCGGTGGCGACGGCGATCCGTACGCAGTTGCAACAAGGTGTCTGGCAAAAAGCCCTGGTGCAGTACCTGCAAACCCTGATCGGTGCGGCGGATGTTCGCGGCATTCATTTGCAGGGCGCTGATTCACCACTGGTGCAGTAGGCATCGAGGCAAACCGGGAGACGTGATGAACTTGCAAGACGGCTTTGGACGGCAGATCGATTATCTGCGGATGTCGGTGACGGACCGGTGTGATTTTCGCTGCGTGTATTGCATGGCGAAAACCATGACCTTCCTGCCGCGTCAGCAGGTGCTCACGCTGGAGGAATTGCAGCGCCTGGCCACGTTGTTCGTCGGCATGGGTGTGCGCAAGATCCGCCTCACCGGCGGCGAGCCGTTGATCCGCCCAGGCATCGTCGACCTGTGCCGCAACATTGCCGCGCTGCCCGGTTTGCGCGAACTGGTGATGACCAGCAATGGCTCGCAACTGGGCCGACTGGCGCGGCCATTGGTGGAGGCCGGTGTGAAACGCATGAACATCAGCCTCGACAGCCTGGACCCGCACAAATTTCGCGCCATCACCCGCATCGGCGACCTCGATCAGGTGCTCAACGGTATCGAGGCGGCGCGGGATGCCGGGTTCGAGCGTATCAAGCTCAATTGCGTGGTGATGAAGGGGCGCAACTTCGATGAAGTACCGGCGTTGGTGCAGTACGCCATCGACCAGCGTATCGACATCAGTTTCATCGAGGAAATGCCCTTGGGCGATGTCGGGCGGTCCCGTGGCGAGTCGTTCTGTTCGAGCGAAGAGGTGCGGACAGAAATTGCCCGTCACCATCGGTTGCTCGACAGCACGGAAAACAGCGGCGGGCCGGCACGCTATGTGCGCCTGGAGCAACATCCCGAGACGCGCATCGGTTTCATCTCACCCAACAGCCACAACTTCTGCGGCACCTGCAACCGGGTGCGCATGACCGTTGAAGGCAAGCTGTTGCTCTGCCTCGGCCAGGACGACGCCCTGGATCTGCGCGGGTTACTGCGTCGTTATCCGCTGGATGACCAGCCGGTGATCAACGCGGTGCAAAAGGCCTTGCGCGGCAAACCGCTGCGCCATGACTTCACCCCGCAAGGTGATGTGCAGATTGTGCGGTTCATGAATATGAGTGGGGGGTGACATAACCCATTGCACTCGCTCCCACCGTTTTTTGCGGTGAATACAACGCATGTGAACGACCCTAACCCTGTAGGAGCGAGCTTGCTCGCGATGGCGGTGTATTAGCCTGCGCAGATATCGCCTGACACTCCGCCATCGCGAGCAAGCTCGCTCCTACAGGGGTCTTTTTTTCCCCCGCCCAAACTTGATATCGATCAATTGCACAGCCCCATTTAGTCCGTAGTCTTCACAGCATCTTGTGTTTTTGAATTTCTAAAAATCAATATGTAGTGTTTGGAGGCCGAATGCAGAGCACGCTGATCTCAGTGGGAAGTAACCGCTTGCACAAGCGCAATGGCGACCTGGTTGCCTTCGATGCCAACAAGATTCGTCAGGCATTGATCGCCGCCGGCAAGGCGACCGGGGAGTACACGGACGTCGAAGTCGAAGGCTTGCTCGAGGCAGTCCTTGCCCGCCTGGACGGCATGCCGAGGTTGCATGTCGAGCAGGTCCAGGACCGGGTCGAGCGGGTCCTGATGGACGCCGGTTACTTCTTCGCGATGCGTGCCTACATCGTCTACCGCGAACAGCACGGCCGTCTGCGACGCGACCGCCGAACCATGGTCGAAGTCGCGACCTCGATGAACGAATATCTCGACCGTGAAGACTGGCGCGTACAGGCCAACGCCAACCAGGGTTACTCCCTGGGCGGGCTGGTACTGAACGTGTCGGGCAAGGTCACCGCCAATTACTGGCTGGATGAGGTCTACAGCGAAGCCATCGGCCAGGCGCACCGGGAGGCCGACCTGCATGTGCACGACCTCGACATGCTCGCCGGCTACTGTGCCGGCTGGTCGTTGCGAACCCTGTTGCACGAAGGCCTCAACGGCGTACCGGGTAGGGTGGAAGCCGGCCCTCCGCAGCACTTGAGCAGCGCCCTGGGCCAGATGGTCAACTTCCTCGGCACCCTGCAAAACGAATGGGCCGGCGCCCAGGCGTTCAGCTCTTTCGACACTTACCTGGCGCCGTACGTGCGCAAGGACCAACTGAGCTTCGATGAGGTTCGCCAGGCGATCCAGGAGTTCATCTACAACCTCAACGTGCCGTCGCGCTGGGGCACCCAGACCCCGTTCACCAACCTGACGTTCGACTGGGTGTGCCCGCAGGATCTGAAAGAGCAGATTCCGGTGATCGGCGGCCAGGAAATGCCGTTTGCCTACGGCGACCTGCAGGTGGAAATGGACCTGCTCAACCGCGCCTACATCGAAGTGATGCAGGCGGGCGACTCGAAAGGGCGAGTGTTCACCTTCCCGATCCCGACCTACAACATCACCCATGACTTTCCCTGGGACAGCGAAAACGCCGACCGCCTGTTTGAAATGACCGCGCGCTACGGCTTGCCGTACTTCCAGAACTTCCTCAACTCCGACATGCAGCCCAACCAGGTGCGCTCGATGTGCTGCCGTCTGCAACTGGATGTGCGCGAGCTGCTCAAGCGCGGTGGCGGCCTGTTCGGTTCGGCGGAACAGACCGGATCGCTGGGGGT
Source organism: Pseudomonas sp. S2_C03 (assembly GCF_054668405.1). Classification (NCBI taxonomy): domain Bacteria; kingdom Pseudomonadati; phylum Pseudomonadota; class Gammaproteobacteria; order Pseudomonadales; family Pseudomonadaceae; genus Pseudomonas; species Pseudomonas sp. S2_C03. Next base: position 1,898,866 of record NZ_CP162766.1, read on the forward strand.
GGTCACCCTCAACTGCGCGCGCCTGGGTTATGTGTTCAAGGGCAATACCAGTGGCTTGTTGCAGCGTCTGGACGCGCTGATGGAGCTGGCGATGGAGAGCCTGGAGGTCAAGCGCAAAGTGATCCAGCGGCATATGGATGCCGGTTTGTACCCCTACACCAAGCGTTATCTGGGCACCCTGCGTAATCACTTTTCGACCATCGGTGTGAATGGGCTGCACGAAATGCTGCGCAATTTCACCGGCGACGAGGAGGGCATGCATACCGAGAAGGGCCGGCAATTTGCGCTCAACGTGCTCGACCATGTGCGCGCCACGCTTCTGCGTTTCCAGGAGGAAACCGGCCACCTCTACAACCTCGAAGCAACGCCCGCGGAAGGCACCACTTACCGCTTCGCCAAGGAAGACCTCAAGCGTTTCCCGGACATTCTCCAGGCTGGCAGCGCCCAGGCACCGTATTACACCAACTCTTCGCAGTTGCCGGTGGGTTACACCGAAGATCCGTTCGAAGCCCTGGAGCTGCAAGACGAACTGCAATGCAAATACACCGGTGGCACCGTGTTGCACTTGTACATGGCCGAGCGGATTTCCTCGACCCAGGCCTGCAAGCAACTGGTGCGCAAGGCCCTGGGGCGCTTCCGCCTGCCGTACCTGACTGTGACGCCGACCTTCTCGATCTGCCCGGTGCACGGCTACCTCGATGGCGAGCACGAGTTCTGCCCGAAATGCGACGAGGCCTTGCTGCTCAAGGAGCAGAAAGCCGCCACCGCTCTATGACACCGCTCAATGATTTGATCCACTCAACCGCAAGGAGCTTCACCATGACTGCATCGCAAACCCTGCCACAGGCTCAACGTCAACGCTGCGAAGTCTGGACCCGCGTGATGGGTTACCACCGTCCGGTGTCGGCGTTCAACCCCGGCAAACAGTCCGAGCACCGCGAGCGCGTCCATTTCACCGAGTGCTCGGCTGCGGCCGGGCGTCAATGAGTCGAGTGATCCGGGTCGGGGGCATGGTGCCCCTGACCACCATCGACTATCCGGGGCAACTCGCCTGCGTGCTGTTCTGCCAGGGGTGCGCCTGGCGTTGTCGGTACTGCCATAACCCGCAACTGATCCCGCCTCGGGGCACCGAGGAAGTGGATTGGCGGCGGGTCATCGCGTTTCTGCAACGCCGTCAGGATCTGCTCGATGCCGTGGTGTTCAGTGGGGGCGAGCCGACGTTGCAGGACTGTCTGCTCGGGGCCATGGATGAAGTGCGGGCCATGGGTTTTCGCATCGGCCTGCACAGTGCCGGGATCAAGCCGGCGGCCTTTGCCAAGGCACTGGAAGGGGCGGATTGGGTGGGGTTCGACGTCAAGGCGCTGCCCGAGGACACCCAGGCGATCACCCGGGTCGAGGGCAGCGGCACCGCCAACTGGCGCAGCCTCCAATACCTGCTGGCCAGTGGCGTTGACTATGAATGTCGCACCACCGTGCACTGGCATCTGTTCGAACCCGAACGCCTGCTGGTGCTTGCCCAGCGCCTGAGTGCCCTGGGCGTCAAACGGTTCGCTGTCCAACTGGTGCGCACCGAGCGGATGTTCGACCCCTTGTTGTCGAGCGTTTCGGCACAGGCCTTGCTACCCGATCTTTGGGACGCGATGCGCGAGCTGTTTCCGGTCTTCGTTTTGCGGGGGTGACCGGGACGGCACAGCCCAACCATGATGTTCAAATGCGCTGCCTTCGGGCAGGTATCAAACGGGGAGCATTTGATATGGCTAAATTATCCACGGCACAACGTATCGTGATCGGCTTTGCAATTGCACCGCTGGCACTGATGGGGATTGCGTTTTACGCGTTGAATGACCTGGCGACGCTCAAGCAGCAGTCGGAGGTCATCGTCAAACAGGACTGGCCGAAAATCGAGCCGATGATGGTGATCGCCACCGGCGTTCGCGACAACGCCAGAAACACGCGGGATCTGTTGATCAGCAAAGATAACCTGCAAGCTCAACAGTCGATCGATTCCACTAAAAAACGCATCACCCAGGCCTTCGAAACCCTTGCGCCGTTGTTCGACCTGCCCGAGGGAAAGGCAGCCTATACGGCATTGAAAAAGAATCGCGAAGCGTACGTTGCCGCGTTCACGCAGGTGCAGGTATTGATCGGGCAAGGCGCGACCGATGACGCCATGGCCCAACTCAAGCAAAAGGTCATCCCGGCCGAGCTTGAGGTGTACCGCAGCCTGGATGAGTTGATGGCGCTACAGGGAAGAATATTCTCCGACCGTGAGCAGTCGGCGCAGCAGTTGTACAGCGAGGCGCGGCGCAACATGCTCGGCCTGTTTGTGTTTTGTGTCGCCCTGGTCATCGGCGCTGCGATCATTGTCACCCGCAGCGTGACTAGGCCCCTGGGCGGTGAACCGAATGATGCCGCGCGGGTTCTGAGCCAGATCGCCGAGGGTGACCTGACGACTGAGGTGCCGGTGAGTTCCAGCAGCGCCGGCAGCGTGATGATGAACATGCGCCAGATGCAGCAGAACCTCAACACCATGGTCAAGCACATCGCAGGCTCGGTGGATCGGGTCGCGAGCTCTTCCGAGGAACTCAGCGCCGTCAGCAGCCAGACCGCCAGCAACCTGCAATTGCAGGGGCAGGAGATCGAGCAGGCTGCGGCTGCCGTCAACCAGATGACCGCCGCCGTGGATGAAGTGGCGCGCAATGCGGTCAGCACCTCCGAGGCTTCGCGGCAATCCGAGCAAACCGCGCATCGGGGACGTGAACAGGTCCAGGAAACGGTCGCCTCGATTGGCGTGCTGGCGGATGGCGTCATCGAGACCTCCCAACGGATTGAACAACTGGCTGGCCGGGTCCAGGACATCAGCAAAGTGCTGGACGTGATTCGTGGCATTGCAGGCCAGACCAATCTGCTGGCTCTCAATGCGGCGATCGAGGCGGCGCGGGCCGGGGAAGCCGGGCGCGGCTTTGCGGTGGTGGCCGATGAAGTGCGGGCGCTGGCGCAGCGCACCCAGGAATCGACCCAGGAAATCGAACAGATGATCGACAATGTTCGCCAGGACAGCGGCCTTGCGGTGACCGCCATGCAGGGCAGCAACGATTTGGTCCAGTCCACCCTGGAAGTCGCGCGCCGTTCCGGTGAAGCGCTGGATCAGATCACTCGGTCCATCTCACAAATCAACGAGCGCAACATGATGATTGCCAGTGCCACCGAACAGCAGGCGCTGGTGGCCCGGGAAGTGGACCGCAACCTGGTGAGCATCCGCAGCTTATCCGAGCAGGTCCTGCTCGGTGCCCAACACACTGACAGCGCTGGCCAGGAGCTGGCACAAATGGCCGGCGACCTGCATCAGACGGTGGCGCGGTTCAAAGTCTAGATCGCGTTTTTCTCTGACACCCCAATCCCCCTGTAGGAGCGAGCATGCTCGCGATGGAGGTCAACGATAACGCGGGCTGCCTGGATGCCCGTGTTGTCCCTGCCTCCATCGCGAGCATGCTCGCTCCTACAGGGAATGGGGGAAGTCATCAGGCCCAACCCCAAAACTGCAACCACCAGCCGTACCCGATCAATCCGCTGGCCAGCATCAGGCAGGTGCCGGCAGCCAGTCGTCTTGGCACGGGCAGTCGTTGCCGGTTCAGGCGCTTGTACCCCAGCAGCACACTCCAACCCACCGCCGCGATCAGCAAGCAGGCCCTGGCCGGTTGCACCCACTCCAGCAGCAACCCTTCATAACGAAGTAGCTTCACGGTGGTCGCCGACAAGCCAAGAAACAGTCCCGCACCACCCAGGGGCGTGAGGGTCAGCGCCAGGGGCCAATACAGTGCGCGATCACCGGCCAGTCGGGCGGCCAGGCGCATGAGGATCAGCAATGCCGTGCCGAGTACCAGCGAACTCACCCCCAGGTAAGCCATGATGCTGAACCCGTCGAGCCAGCTGAAACTGTCATTGAGCTGCGGGTAATGGGTGAGCAGCCACCAGGGCGCATTGTCGTCCAGGGCCCACAGTTGATCATGCTCCACCAGCCATTGCGCAAGGCTTTGCTTGAGGGCGATGAACCACGGGCTGACCGTCCACTGAAAGGCGCCCATCGCCAGGCCGATCACGCCGAACAGCAACAGGCGCACGTCCCAGGCGGAAACGCTTTGTGTCGTCGAGTCGAGGATTTCCTGATTGCTCGAGCGGGCGATCAATTGCACTGCGCCACGCTGGCCGCTGCAACGCCCGCAGGCATGGCAGTCGCTGGCGCCGCGCAGGCGGCGAATGTCCAGCAGCGGCGCACAGTTGGGCGGTGGCTGGCGGGGGGCGGCGTTTTCCACCCAGCGTTGTTCATCGACGTGAAAGTGCACCGGCGCAAGGCGGGCGAGCAGGGCGAACACGCCGCTGACCGGGCACAGGTAACGGCACCAGATGCGCTTGCCCCGGGCGAACAGCAAGCCGACGACCACTGCCGCCACAGTCGAGCCGCCCAGGATCAACAGCGCCGCTTGCGCGTAGTCATAGACGCTGATCAGTTGGCCATAGAGGGTGGTCAGGCAGAACGCCAGGGTCGGCCAACCGCCCCAGCGGACCCAGCGTGGCACGCCCATGCCTTTGCCGTACTGGCTGGCCCATTCGCTGAGCGAACCTTCCGGACACAACACGCCACACCACACTCGGCCGAACAGCACGATCGACAGCAGCACGAACGGCCACCAGAGACCCCAGAACAGAAACTGCGCGAACAGGGTCAGGTTATCCAGCATCCGCGCCTGGCTGTCCGGCAGTGGCAGCAGCGCCGGGATCACCAGCAGCAAGGCATAGAACAGCACGACAAACCACTGCACCGCCCGAATGACGGGGGCGTGATGACGCATCCCGTCTCCCAGGCGCTGCAACCAGCGGTTGCGCCAGGTCAGTTCAGGCATGGGACTTTGTCCGCGGTTCGCAGCCGTAGCCAGCCACCGACCAGCAACCAATAACCCAGCCATGCGAGCACGGCAAGGGCGCTGGGCGTGGCCCGGTAACCGGTGAAACTGGCAAGAAAACCACCCATGCCATGGCTGTCGCTGAGCAAGGCGTTGCTGTCCCACAGCGCATCACCGGCAAGGCTGTAGACCCACTCCGGCACGTCCATGGCGAGCAGTTGGCCGCCCACCCGCTCGATGCCGCTGACCAGCAACGCCGCGCCGAGCAGTAGCAGGATCGTCTCGCTGATGGCAAAGAATCGTTGCCACGAGATAAACCGGCGACTGCCATGCAGCACGACGATGGTCAGCGCTGACAGCACCAGGCCGAGCGCGCCACCGATGGCGAACAGACCCAACTGCGGGCCACGCAATTGCGCCCCGGCGCCATACAGGAACACCACGGTTTCACTGCCTTCGCGGCTCACCGCGAGCAGCGCCAACAGCAACAGGCCCCAGCCACCTTGCCGGGACATCTTGCTGTCGGCATCGCGCAGCAGGTCCTGCTTGAGCGTGCGTCCATGGCGGTGCATCCAGCTGACCATTTGCACGATCAACAGGCTGGCGATCAAGGCGAGCGCAGCCTGGAACCATTCACTGGCCGGTCCGCTCATGGCGCTGCCCGCCAACAGGATCAGCCCGGCCAGCAGGCCGGAAAACAACAGCCCCAGCACCACCCCGGCCCAAAGAAACTTGACCAGTCGGCTGCCCTGGCTCTGTTGGCTGATCCAGGCCTGGAGAATGCCGATGACCAGCAGCGCCTCGACACTTTCCCGCCAGACGATGAACATTGATTGATTCATGAGAACTCCGTACGGGTTATTTCGCGAGAATGCTGCCTTCGGGCAATTGCGTATTGAACTCGTCGAAGAACGGGTATTGGCCAGGTTTAAGCGGATGGATGACCACGAATGTGGTCACCCCGGGCGAGAGCACCTTTTCCACTCGCAGCGGTGTGCTCTCGAACTCGGCAGGCCCCTGGCCGATGTTTTTCAAGATGATCTTGAAGCGCTGTCCCGCCTGCACCTCGAGCACGGCGGGGGTGAAATGACCATCGTTGAGGCTCAGTTCATAGCTCGGCAGCTCGGCCTGGGCGGCCAGCGGTGCCAGGGTTGCGGCCAGCAGCAGGGCCAGCGGCAGGCGCTTCATCTCAGTAACCGCCTTTTTTACCGATGCCGGCGTAGACGAACTCGTAGTTCAGCTCGCACTTGTCGAACCATGGGGCGACGCCGGTTTCCTTGTCGGTGTGACGACCCAGTGCAGCATGGCCGCTCGGTGGCAGGACGGTGAAGGTCAGTTGGTATTTGCCAGGGCCGAGCAATTTGACGTTATCGCCGTAGTGGGGGCCGTCGTTGGCCACCATGGCGTGGAAATCGCCCTTGAGCTCCTGCTCGCCGCCGACCTTTTTCAGCTTGAACGAGACGTTGAGGTACGGCACGAAACTGCCTTCCTGGAAGCCGTTACGGTTGTCCGCAGTGGCACGGATGTCGGCTTCCAGGTGCACGTCGGAATCCGCGGTGGCACGCATCATGCCGGCGGGTTCCATTTCAATCGGCTGCAAGTAGACCGCCCCGACCTCCAGCCCAGCGCACATCTGCGGCGATCCGATCGGGTATTCCTTCGCATGGGCCAATGGTGCGAGCAGGAGCAGGGCGAGTGACAGCGAGAACGGGGTACGCATGGTGACTTCCTGGGGACTTTGGAAAGAGGAACCCGAGTCTAGGAAGCTTCACTGCGAACAATAATGATTGTTATCAAGTTTTGAGCATTTAAACCTCAATTTCCTCCCGTCGACGGAAACGTTCGGCGCGCTCAACGCTGTGGGTCATGTGGTCCGCTGCGTGAATAGTCAGCGGGTGTTGCGTGAAACCGGATCGTGGGGAAATGAAATCGGCCATTTCCCGGGCTATCGCCCGTTGGCGCTCCGAGCCTTCGGCCAGCAGGGCGATGACCAGGTTTTCCAGGGCAATCACCCTGACCCGCAGGTGCACCAGCTCCGCGTTGGTCAAGGCGGGTGGGGCCGTGAACGCTTCGTGCTCGGCGACGTCTTGATCGTCCCATGTGGACAGTGGCGGCGGATTCTGGGTGGCAGGATTCTTGTTAAGCATCGCGACTCTCCGGTCTGTATCAGGCGAGACAAGCTTAGCCCGAGGAATGTGAAGCGTGTAAGGGTGTTGGGTGTCCATTCTTGACGTGAGTCAAGGCTGGCGGCAGTTCAAGGTTGTAGGGTGGGAATACGCCCCTTGAAGATCGGAGCACGGCATGGCCAAGAATTTCCCCGTCAATCCCAGCCACCCGGAACGCATCTGCTGGGGGTGTGATCGGTATTGTCCGGCGAAATCCCTGGCCTGCGGTAACGGCGCCGATCGCACCATGCACCCGGTGGAAATGTTCGGCGAGGATTGGGCTGAGCCCAATGACTGGGGGATTGACGCGGTGATTGCGACGGACCGGCCGGCGGGGGAGCGAGTAAAGGACGATTCGACCGCCTGAACCTGTTCGGCCCCTTCCTGCAGATCAAACAGAATGCCGCTCATTGAGCGGCATTTTTGCGTCTGACGACTGCCCTTTTTGACCTGCGGTGGTCCCAGTCTCGTCAAGTCCCATTCTCCCTGCACGAACGACGAAAACGGTTGTCTGCTTTACGCGGGCGATGCTTTTGTACAGGTTTTTCAGGCGTGTGGGTTACACTCGGTAAAACACTCGTCGCAAACGCGTTCCACCAGCGCAACAGGTTATTTTGGCACCCGGTGAAGATCAGTGGAGGGATCAGCGTTGAATCAGCTTAAACGTCTTGAAAGTGGGATCGAAGGCCTCGATACCCTGTTGAAGGGAGGCCTGATCGCCGGCGCGTCCTACATCATTCAAGGACGGCCAGGATCGGGCAAGACCATCCTGGCGAACCAGATCGGTTTCAACCACATCAAGCGTGATGGTCACGTTCTTTTTGCGACCCTGCTCGCGGAACCCCATGACCGGCTCTTCCAATTCCTCTCTACCCTGAGCTTCTACGATAAGGCCGAAGTCAATCAAAGGATTCAGTTCGTCAGCGCGTTCGACACGCTGGAAAACGACGGTCTGGATGCGGTGGTCAAGCTGCTGCGCCGAGAGATCAGTCGGCAGAAATCCAGCCTGTTGATTCTGGACGGGTTGCTCAATGCACGCTCCAAGGCCGAGTCGCCGCTGGACACCAAGCAGTTCATCTCCGAGTTGCAGGGGCACGCAGCCTTTGCCGGTTGCACCGTGCTGTTCCTGACCAGCTCGCAGCTTGATGACGGCAGCCCGGAGCATACGATGGTGGACGGCGTCATCGAGATGGGCGAGGAGTCGGTGGCCTCCAAGGCTGTCCGCCGGATCAGGTTGCGCAAAACCCGTGGCAGTGGCGCCATTGCAGGTCCGCACGAGTTCGAAATCACTGAAAACGGCATCACCGTTTATCCGCGCATCGAAAGTATCCTGACCGGTCCGGCGCTGATTGACACGGGTGAGTTCGATCTGGTCAGCAGTGGCATCCCCACCCTTGATACGCGGATTGGCGGCGGGTTGATGTCTTCTTCGGTGTCGCTGGTCATGGGACCGTCGGGTGCAGGTAAAACGTCGCTGGGCGCCCAATTCCTCGCAGGCTCCACGCCGCAGGCGCCGGGCCTGTATTTCGGTTTCCACGAATCGCCCTCACGCCTGCGCATGAAGGCCCAGGCGCTCGGTCACGACTTTACTGTCCTGGAACAATCAGGTGCGCTGCACCTGTCCTGGAACTCGGCGTCGGCCGGGCTCATCGATCGCCTGGCCTACGATCTGCTCTACACCGTCAAGGAAAAGGGGATCAAGCGCGTCTTTATCGACAGCTTGCTGGCCATGGCCAGGGTCTCGGTCGATCAGACCCGGGTGTTGGAGGTTTTTACGGCGGTATTGGGCGAGTTGCGTTCAAGGGATGTGACGGTTTTGGCCACCTGGGAAATCCAGCATCTTTTCAGCGATCATCCGATCATCTCGGCGCCCGAACTCTCCGGTGTCATGGATAACCTGTTGCTCATCCAGTTCGGCTACAAAGGTTCTGAACTTCAACGCCAGCTCTCCATTCTCAAGATCAGAGACAACGCCTATGACCCTTCGCTTCTCGAAGTCGTGATAGGCCATGCTGGAATCGAACTGAAAAAGGCCTGAGACATGCGAATGGCAATTTGTGGACGGCCAGATTGTGTATGTCGCTCGAGTTCCTCGGGGCTGATGTGGGATGTACGCGAAATATGACTACCATTCTCATCATCGACGACGAGTACCTGATCGCTGACATTTTGAGCTTCGCGCTTGAGGACGAGGGGTTCCTGACCGTAACGGCCGGAAGCGCACTCAAAGCACTCGACATTCTCGACCGGGAGCGGCCCGACCTCATCATCACCGACTTCATGATGCCGGGCATGACGGGGCTGGAGTTCGCCGAATCCATCAAGGCGAAAGACCAGTTCAGCAAGATACCCATCATGCTCATGAGCGGCGCGCAGGCCCATCTGGCCAACGAGCGGGCTGACCTGTTCGCCGATGTGTTCGCCAAGCCGTTTACGATCGACGCGGTGATCGCCAGTGTCAAGGCGATGGTCAAGCCTTGATGTCGTGGGGAGCGGGCCCCCCCCCACAAGGTTCGAAGCCCCGATGCACTTGTAGGCGCGAGCACGTCGAACCGTCGCGATGGTCGTCAACGATCATGCTGGCCGCCTGATACCCACGGCGGCCTGGCCGATGGATCAGCAAATCGCGCGCTTCGCCGCCGTCCTGATATGCGTGCTGTACAGCGTCAGGCCCGTAAAGGCCAGGCCACCGACCAGGTTGCCCAGTACCGTGGGGATCTCGTTCCAGATCATATAATCCATGATCGAGAAATTGCCGCCCATGATCATCGCGGACGGGAACAGGAACATGTTCACCACCGAGTGCTCGAAGCCCATGAAGAAGAACAGCATGATCGGCATCCACATGGCGATGACCTTGCCGCTGACCGAAGTAGAGATCATCGCGCCCACCACGCCCATCGACACCATCCAGTTGCACAGCATGCCGCGCAGGAAGATCGAGAACCAGCCGGCGACGCCGTAATGTGCGTAACCCAGGGTGCGGGCTTCGCCGATGTTGGCGATCTTGTCGCCCACGGCGCCCGGTGGTGCGTTGAAGCCGTAGGTGAAGATGAACGCCATCATGAACGCCACGGTCAACGCGCCGGCGAAATTGCCGAGGAACACCAACCCCCAATTCTGCAGGACGCGGCTGGCGGTGACGCCCGGTCGTTTGTCCAGCAGCGCCAGCGGGGTCAGGACGAACACGCCGGTGAGCAAGTCGAAGCCCATCAAATAAAGCATGGAAAAGCCCACGGGGAAGAGCACGGCGCCCAGCAGTGCTGAACCGGTCTGCACGGCGATGGTGACTGCGAACACCGCGGCCAGCGCGAGGATGGCACCCGCCATGTAGGCGCGGATCAATGTATCGCGGGTGGACATGTGGATCTTGGATTCGCCGGCATCGACCATTTTGGTGACGAATTCGAACGGCAATAGATAAGACATTGGATGACCCCTTGGCGAACGTTGCGAGAAGGTGAAGTCGTTACCAGGATCGGTAAGGCAGGAACTTGCCATTGAGGGTCACCAACACGCGGTCACCCTTGGGGTCTTCGATCTTGTCGACGTGCATGGAGAAGTCGATGGCGCTCATGATGCCGTCGCCGAATTTTTCCTGGATCACATCTTTCAGGGTCGGCCCGTAAACGCCCACCAGTTCGTACAGGCGATAGATCAGGGGGTCTTGGGGGATCGCCTGATCCCAGCCCTTGGTCGGGAAAACGGTCATCGCGGTCGCAACGTCGTCACCCAATTCCAGCGCCTGACAGAGTCGCGCTGCCACATCTGCCGGTGCGCTGTTCATCCCGTAACACACCGAAGCGACCCAGACCGGGGCTTTTTGCGCTGCGTCGGCGAGGCTGTCCCAGTTCAGATTCAGACGGGCCTTGGCGGCCATAATGGTATGGTGCATTTCGATTTTGTTCATGGGGCAACTCTCTTTCAGTGAAGTGAAAGAGGCGGGTGCTCCGCCTCCACTGCAGGGTCTATAGCGAGAGTCGTGCCAGTTTATTTCGTGATCCTAACTTGTTGATATATAAGTTAAATAAAGCAGAACTTGGCGCTGTTTGTGATAACGATATTTCGTCAATAACGAAATATGGTTAAATAAATACGATATTTCGTAATTATTCCTTCGTTTTTACAGTGGGTAGACCATGATCGCTGGCTTTCAAGATGATGCAATCGATCGCGCCTCGCAGGCGATGCTGGTGGTCGACCCGCGAACTGATTCGATGCTGCAGGCGAACACCGTCGCACTCGAACTGTTGGGGTGCTTGCCCGATGAACACTCCCCTCGGCGTTTCAGCCATTTCCTCGGCGAGGGGCTTTCGTTGTGGGTGAGTTTCAGCGATGAGGTGCTGACCCAGGGCCAGGCGTGGTCCGATGATCTGGTGCTGATTGACTTGAGCCGCCGCCAGCATCCGGTGGAGGTGAGCGCGAGTGCGTTGGCCGATGGCCACCGCATCCTGTTCACGATCCAGCGTCGCGATGTGCTCGAAACGCGGCGCAATCGCTCTGAAGCACGCCGTCAGCACCGCCTGGGCCATGTCGGCTGGGAGCGGATTTCCCAGGTTTTCGAGCGCATCGAGCAGCAGAACCGATTGATCCTCGGTGCAGTAGGCGAGGGCATCTACGGGCTCGATGCCAAGGGCCAGACCACCTTCATCAACCCGGCGGCCGAACGCATTCTGGGGTGGAGCGCCGCCGACATGGTGGGCCACGATGCGCACCAGTTGTTCCATCACAGCCATAGCGATGGCAGCTGCTTTGCGGTACAGGAGTGTCCGATCCACGCGTCGTTCAGCGACGGCCAGGTGCACCGGGTCGATCACGAGGTGTTCTGGCACAAGAACGGCGAGGCCATTGCCGTCGAGTACACCAGCACGCCGATTTTCGAGATGGGGCGGCTGGTGGGGGCGGTGGTGCTGTTTCGGGACATTCGCGAGCGTCAGCGCGCCGAGCAACGCTTGCGGGAGGCGCTCAACGAAGTCGAACAGCTCAAGCAACGCCTGGAGGTGGAAAATCAGTACCTGCAGGAAGAGATCAAGGCTGAGCGCAACCACCATGAAATCGTTGGCGAGAGCCCGGCGGTCCTTCACTTGATCCGCCAGATCGAACTGGTGGCGCCGACCGATGCCAACGTTCTGATCAATGGCGAGTCTGGCACCGGCAAGGAGCTGATTGCCCGGGCGATTCACGCGAGCAGCCGGCGCGCTGACCGCCCGCTGATTCGAGTCAACTGCGCGGCAATCCCCAGGGACCTGTTCGAGAGCGAATTTTTTGGCCATGTAAAAGGTGCCTTTACCGGGGCGGTGAATGCACGCATGGGGCGTTTCGAGCTGGCCGACGGCGGTACGCTGTTTCTCGATGAGGTGGGAGAAATCCCCCTGGAGTTGCAGGGCAAGTTGTTGCGCGTGCTCCAGGATCAACAGTTCGAGCGTGTCGGCGACAACGTCACGCGCGCGGTGGATGTGCGGGTCATCGCCGCGACCAACCGCGATCTGCGTGCGATGATCGCGGCGGGTGGTTTTCGCGAGGACCTGTATTTTCGCCTGAACGTGTTTCCTGTTCGCTCGGTGCCACTGCGCGAACGAATCGACGACATTCCCCTGTTGGCCAGCCACTTTTTGCGGCGGGCATCGTTGGCGTTCAACAAACCAGGTGTACGTCTGCCATTGGCCCAGGTTGAATTACTTAAGCGTTACCCGTGGCCTGGCAACATCCGTGAGCTGGAAAATGTGATCGAGCGACAGATGATCGTTTCCCAGGATGGTCGTTTGCATTTTGACGACCTGATGGCTTCCGGGGCGCGGGTTCCGGCGCCTGTTCGCGCAGAGCAGGCCGCGGCGGGTGAGCCGGTTGCCGATGAGCTGCTCCAACGGCAACTGCGAGCCAATACACTGGCGATGCTCAAACGCACGAGTGGCAAGGTGTCTGGTGAGGGCGGCGCGGCGCAGTTGCTGGGTGTCAAGCCAACGACCCTGGCGTCGAGGCTGCGCAAGTGGGGGATTGATCCTCGGGATTACAAGCCGGGACGGACGCGCCAGACGGATTAACCTGAGTGAGCTCACTCGCGACAGTCGTCAACGATAAAACCGGGAGCCTGATACCCCACGACGTCCCAGTTTACTGTTGACGATCTTCGCGCGTATGCCAAACGCGCAAAAGGTAAAGGGTGGCGTCCGTAATTTCATAGCGAATCTCATAGTGCCCGACCAGGATTCTGCGCACATCACGCGGGGCGAACTCTTCCAAACGTTCACCAATGCGTGGGTTGTTCAATAGAGCGGTCGGCGCAGCCGTGAGCTGCTGAACCGTGCGAGCTGCTGCGGGTTGGTTCACCGCTGCCAAAAAATCATAAAGGCGGGCAAGATCGGACAGCGCTTTGCTCGTCCACCTCAGCTCCATCAATGTGGCACCGGCAGCGGCTTATCCGTGCTGAGGCTTTCGGCCCAGGCCTGGACAGCCTGATGGTCGATCACGCGGCCGGCATCCACGTCGGCCAACGCTTCGCGGGTCAGGCGACTGCGCTCTTCCTCCTGATCAAGCCAATCGGAGAGGGCTTGCTTGACGATCCAGTTTTTTGACCGCTCCAGACGTTCGGCTATTTGATCAACGCGTTCTGCCAGCTCTACAGGGACATGAGCCGTGACGGATCGGGTTTTCGCGGTGACGGTCATTTTTGACTCCTTGGACAGACACTCATGAATCAGGCTATCCATCTTTCCTCATCGCTTATTCATTTTCAATCGCAGTGAATAATATCGCGTCATTCAATGATGAATGGCAGAGGGCAGACAGTTGCTCTCATTAGATCCAAGGGGTCAGCACAACGACTGCCACCGGCAGCGCCACACTGGCCAGCAAGGTTTGACTGGCGATGATCCCGGCCATCAGCGGTGCGTCGCCACCCAGTTGTCGCGCCATGATGTAGGACGATGAGGCTGTGGGCAGCGCCTGGAACACCAGGGCGGCGATGGCGGCGTTGCCGTTCAGCCCGGCGATGCGGCAGGCAAACAAGGTGACCACCGGCATCAGCAGGAACTTGAACGCGGACGAGTAGGCCACCGGTCGCACCCAACTGCGCACGGAACCCGGTTCCAGGGCCGCGCCAACGCAGAGCAAACCCAGCGGCAATGAGGCCATGCCCAATGCCTTGATGGCCGGTTCTATCCCGGCGGGCAGGCCCAGCCCAAGTGCCTGAAGCGATATTCCGCCGATGCAGGCCAGCACCAGCGGGTTGAGCGCCACTTGCCTCAACACCTTGGCTGCGGACATTCGACCGCCTGCACCGTATCGGGCGAATACCAATACGCACAGAATGTTCACCGTTGGCACGATGGCCGCATTGGCCACCGCTGCCAGTGCAATGCCCTGGGCACCGAACAAGCCGGCGACCGCCGAAACACCCACGTAGTTGTTGAAGCGTACGCCGCCCTGGAAAACGGACGTGAACGCCGGATCGTTGGCTCCAAGAAAACGCCGTGCGCCAACCAGCAGCGCGGCCACGGTCAGCGTTGAAAACACCAGCGCCGTGATCATGCCCTGGACCGGCACGTCGTCCAGTGTGGCGGTCGAAAGGCCGTGCACAAACAGGGCGGGCAGCAGCACGTAATAACCCAGGCGTTCGGCCTGAGCCCAGAAGGTGTCCGCCAGGAATTGGCTGTGCTTGAGCCAGGCGCCGAAGCCTATCAGGACAGCGATGGGCACCAGCGCCCACAACAATTCGCTGATCATGAGCGCGCCTGCTCAGTCAGTGGCGAGGGTTCGATCAGGCGAGAAGAGCGGTTGCGAGCGTACATGGGACCTGCCGTTGGCATTTGGACAGGTACACGATAAGAAGCCAGAGCCAGAAATAAAATCGATTAAAAATTCATCGACCAACAAGTATTTCTCATGGGTGGTCAGTGCGCGATCTGCTTCTGAATCACTTTTGCCAGCGCCACAGCCAGCCGGGCGCGGGGTCGGTCCTCACGTTCGAGCAGCACCACACGACGCGTACGTTGAGGTGAGCCAAAGGCCTGGATTTCAAGGTGCCCGAGTTGTTCGAGGTTGCGACTTGAAAGGGGCACCACGGCTACGCCCAGCCCCTGGGTCACCATCTGGATAATCGCTTCCTGGCTGTCCAGCTCCATCGTGGTCTGCACGCGCAGACGCATGCGCCGCAGTTCTCGTTCAATGGTGCGCCCCGCCCAGGCGCGGCGGTCAAAGCGAATGAACGGCTGCTGCTCCAGCATCTGCCGGGCGTGCAGTCCCGCCAACGCAGAAGGGGCAATGATCCAGAACCCTTCTTCATACAGGGTGGTACTCACCAGACCGTAGGGGTGAGGTTTCACCGGTTCGGTGGTGATGGCCACGTCGATATCGCCAGCCTCAAGCCGGGTCGCGAGTTCAGCGGACATGCCGGAGGCCACGGTAATGCGCAGATGAGGATGCTCGGCACCCAGGGCGGCCAGCGCCTGAGGCAGGATGCTGGTCAATGTCGTGGGGATGACGCCCAATTTCAACCGGCCACGCAATTCATTATCGCCGCCGATTTCCGACGCGATGCTGTCGTAGAGCGCGATGATTTCCCGGGCGCGCTCCACCGCCACGTGGCCGGCGTCGGTCAGGACCGGCAGCCGGCGCGAGCGGTCGAACAGCGAGGTGTTGAACGTTTCTTCCAGTGACTTGATGTGCAGGCTCACGGCCGACTGCGTGAGGTGAACGCTCTGCGCAGCCTGCACGAAAGAGCCGTGTTGAGCGATGGCCAGCAGGGTACGAAGCGCGCGTAGGGACATGGGGCAAGACTTGTCGGCGGAGTGTGTCGTCGATTCTGTCAGAGCCGGGCGCGACAGACGACAGGCAAAGTGCACTAACCGTTCGTCCATTGCCGGGCACTTGCCATGGAGGGCCGTCTCTCACGTTTAAGCGCGGAGGTCCCGCGCACCTGAACGGAGAGCGAACATGGACATTGACGAGAATGCACCCGGCAACCGGTCGCAGCAGGATGTGACCCGCACCACGGATAACGAAACCGGGCATGATCCCCGCAAAGACGAGTCCGAGGTGCCGCTGCCACCGGATGACGAAGCGCCCCTCGAAGAAGACATGTCGGACGTCGACGCCACCAATTCGGTGTCCAGCGAGCATCCAGAGCCCCGCTGACGGGTGTCTTCAGCTCACGTCAGCGACATCCCGCCATCAACCAACAGTTCGATGCCGTTAACGTACGCGCTTTCTGGCGATGCGAGGTAAAGCGCCGCGCGCGCCAGTTCTTCAGCTTTACCCAGGCGCCCGGCCGGGATCATGTCACCGAGCATTTTCAGGAAGTCCGGGCGCTGTTCGTCTGACACACCCAATTTGCCAATGATCGCCGTATCGACCGGGCCTGGGCTGAGCACGTTGACGCGGATGCGCCGTGCGCGCAGTTCCAGCGCCCAACTGCGGGCGAAGGCAGCGATGGCGGCTTTGCTGCCCGCGTACACCGCGTGATTCTCCAACACTTTGGTGGCAGCCAGTGAACTGGTCAGGATAATGCTGGCCCCGTCATGCAGCACCGGCGTGATCGACTGGACGCCAAAGAACACGCCGCGCGTATTGATGTTGAACTGGGCATCATAGACGTCCGGCGAAACCTGGTCGGACGGCTGCAAGGTGATGACCCCGGCGTTGGCCATGTAGATGTCCAGCCCGCCAAAGCGTTGCCTGACCTCGGCGGCTACGCTGTCATGATGTTCCAGGCTGGCCACATCGCCCTCGATGGCAATGGCGCCGTGGCCGATGGTTTCAATGGCCTGCTCCAGAACCGCCTTGCGCCGACCGGTGATGATCACCTGGGCGCCTTCCTGTGCGAAGAGGCAGGCGGATGCCAGGCCGATCCCGCTGTTGCCGCCGGTGATGACTGCTACTTTGCCTTCGAGGCGCTTCATACGCTGACTCCGATGATGGTTGTTTCGGCGTATTATCCGGCGCGGGTTTTCTGCAACCAGTCCTGAACAAGGCACATCAGTTGTGCTTCGGAGTCACAAGATGTCCAGCCTGTTGAGCCAGTCGAGCAGCCTCATTGCCTTTGTCCAGGTGGTGGAGGCGGGGTCTTTCAGTGCCGCGGCGCGCATCGCTGGCACCACGCCTTCGGCGATCTCCAAAGGCATCGCGCGGCTGGAGAAAAAGCTCAACGTCACCCTGTTCCGGCGCTCGACCCGAACCCTCAGCCTGACCCCCGACGGCCATCTGTTTTTCGAGCGCGTGGCGCCATTGCTGCGTGCGCTGGAGGACTCCGAGGATGCGATTCGGCCCACCGGAAACGTGCGCGGCCATCTGCGCGTGAGCATGCCCAGCGAGTTGGGGCGCTTGTTGCTGCCCAGGATTGGCGAGGCGTTTCTGGTGGATCATCCGCAGGTGGATGTCGACCTCAACCTGCTGGACCACCACGTCGACCTGATCAGTGAAGGCTACGACGTGATTTTCCGGGTGGGATCGCTTGGCGACAGCAATCTGCGGGCACGCACGCTGGCGCACTTGAACATGGCGTTGGTCGCGTCTCCCGACTTCCTGCGCAAGCGAGGCAATCCGCGCACAATCGATGATCTGCGCAACCTGCCTTTCGTGCGTTATCAATTGAACGGACGGACACTGCCCATCGTCTTCGCCAGCGGCGAAACGCTGCTGCCCAAGGGGCGAATCGGCCTGGATTCGGGCTTTGGCTTGCGCACGGCAGCGCTCGATGGAATGGGCGTGGCGTACTTGATGCGCTGCATCGTCCAGCAGGATCTCGAGGAAGGGCGGCTGGTGCAACTGCTGCCGGAGCAGGCGCTGCCATCGCTGGAGCTGCATGCGGTGCACGCGTTTGGTACCAACACGCCGATCAGGGTCAAGCTGTTCACGGATTTTGTGCAGGGCGAGGTCAGGCGCTTTGAGGCGATTGAGGCGCCGGACTCGCATCACCAGGCATCCGTGCCTGGATGATCGACACCCGCCTTAGCGAAACATCAACGACTGATGAGCCGCGCCCCCTGTACGCGCGCCATCCCCCACGGCAATTGCCACATTGCCAGCCGCCACTGCGGCGTCCCCACAGGCAAATACCCCGCGCACACTGGTCTCGCGCATCGCGTCGACCTTGATGAACGGACCCATCGGTCCGTCCTCGAAATCGCAGCCCAACAAGGCGGGCAGAGGGCTGGCCATTCGGGTGCGTGGCTGAGTGAACAGACCGGCCAGCTTGATCACCCGGCCGCTGGCGAGTGTCACGTCGGCCTGATCGCCATCGATGGACAGGACCGGTTCGGCCTCCACCTGCACGCCGCGTCGCTGCAATTGCGCCCATTGTTCGGCGTCGGGTTCGAACACGCCGTTGAGCAAAAATGTGGTGGGTCCCCAGTCAGGCAGCATCAATGCGTGGTGGATGGCCATCGGTGACGCGGCGAGCACGCCAATGGGGGCGCCGTCCAGTTCATAACCGTGGCAATACGGGCAATGAAACACACGCTTGCCCCAGCGTTGGGACAGGCCGGGCACCTCAGGCAACTCGTCGACCACGCCCGAAGAGAGGATCAGGCGCTTGGCGGCAAAGTGTTCGCCGTCTGCGGTTGTCACCGTGAATGTCTCGCCGTTTTGGGCGGCGTCGACCGCCGATTGTGTACGCCATTGCACGGTGGGATACGCCAGCAACTGGGCACGAGCCTCGTCGGCGATCAGGCCAGGGTGGCGCCCGTCCTGGCCGAGAAACCCGTGGGAATGATCGGCGAAGCGGTTGCGCCTTTTGCCGGCATCGATCACCAGCACCTTACGGCGCGCCCGCGCCAATTGCAGGCCTGCCGAAATGCCCGCATAGCTGCCGCCCACGATGATTACGTCGAACATGATGTTGTCTCCAAGGCTTGTTAGCCCGTTCAGGAAATTCAAGATACAACGTAAGTTACGTGAAGTCGGCGCGTCAATGGTCTTGTAACAATTATTGTTTCGTGGGAGGCTGCGAGCACCTACCCAGAACACGTCATCGATGAGAAACGACACTCGCCTGTCCCGCATGCTGCACGTGCTGATCCACATGGCGCGCCAGGACAAACCTGCAACGTCCGACACCATGGCGCAGATGCTCGGCACCAACCCGGTGGTGGTACGCCGTACCATGGCGCTGCTTAAGGAACAGGGGTATGTACGTTCTGAGAAAGGTCATCGGGGAGGGTGGACGCTGGCCAAACCCCTGGCCGACATCACGCTGCTGGACATCCACCAGGCGTTGGGCGGTGCATCGGTGTTCGCCATCGGCCTGGCGACCGACCACCCGCAATGCCTGGTGGAACAGGCGGTGAATGCGGCGCTGACCGATGCGTTCGATGCCGCGCAGACGCTGTTGCTGGAGCGCCTGGGCGATGTGACGCTGGAGCAACTGGCGAATGATTTCGAGGGGCGCTTCCAGGCGCTTTAGGCGGTTGCCATCGAAACCAGCGGCTCACGCAAGCTGAATGAGGAGCCGATGGCGGTCGTGCGGGGTCACGCCACCCTGCAAATCCAATGATGATCATGCCGATACGGCGCCCGAATGAACACGACATCGGCGACCAGTGTCATGCCGCGTTCCTGCAAGGCTTCGGTCAGTTGTACGAGTGTCTCTGCTTCGATAGTCATGGCTATTACCTCGTCAGATGTCCTGCGTGCATAATTCTTGACCGGACGGACAACCCGCTAATTCAATTTTTCTAACAGGGCGATTGAAGCAGGCCGAGTCCGCCGGGGCAGGTCAGGCGGGTTGGCCGGAGCGGGTCAGTGGCAAGTTCAGCCAGCGCCGTCCGGTCGCATTCGCCACGGCATTGCCGATAGCGGCAGCCATCGGCCCCTGGACGATTTCGGCGGCGCCCAGAAACGGTTGGCCTGGCTGGTCGAGCAGATGGACGTCGACTTTTTTCGGCACCTGGGAAAATCGCAGGATCGGGTAACCGCTCCAGTCATAACTGCGAATACCCCCGGCGTCATAGGCCACTTTTTCGTACAGCGTCCAACTGGCGGATTGGAGTATCCCGCCTTCTACCTGGTTGCGCAGGCCATCGGGGTTGACGATCTGGCCGACGTCGACCGCCGTCACCACCTGATCGATCTGGATTTCGCCGGTCTGCGGATGAACCTGCAAGCGCACCGCAAGCGCGCAGTAGCCCATGATGTTTTTGTAGCGGGCGAAAGCGAAACCGATACCGGCGCCCGGTTCATTGCGCTTGTGCGGCCAGCCGATGGCATCGCGCACCCGCTCCACTACCGCCCGTGCCCGCGGGTCCGCCAGATGATTCAGGCGCAAAGCGACCGGATCGATTCCAGCCTTGTTGGCCAATTCATCCATGCAGGCCTCGATGGCGAAAATGTTGATATGTGCACCCAGCGAGCGCATCGCCGAGGTGCGAAAGGGCATCTCGGTGACGAAGTTCATGTCGATGCGGGTGGAGGCCAATGTGTACAGCGGCACGGCATTGCGATCGCCGTCACCTTCGGGCTGGGCGATGGGGATCGACGGGGCCGAGGTGAAGGGGCGCGCCAGCAATCGCGCCGGCAACAAGCGGCCCGCATTGACGATGCGTTCGTTGTGCGGCGTGGTCCACAGTTCGTAGTTCCAGTCCTGCAAGCGACCCCGCGCATCCAGATTGGCGCGCACTTCGCTGATCATCGCCGAGCTGTAGGGCTCCCAGAGATTTTCCTGCTCGCGCATCCATTGCACCCGCACCGGCGTGCCCGGCATTCGCATGGCAATCAGCGCGGCGTCGGCCGCGGCATCGTCGGCGCCATTGTGGCCGTAGCAACCGGAGCCTTCGGCGTGGATGCAGCGCACGCGCTCAGGTGGGAGCCGGACCATTTCCGCGATGCCCGCGCGCAGGGGATAGACGCCTTGGGTGTGGGTCCAGACCGTCAACGTGCCGTCCTTGAACCAGGCCACGGCGCAGGAAGGGCCGATGGAGCCGTGCATCAGGTACTGCTTGGTTACCCGGGCTTGGTATGCGCCGTCCGTGACAGCCTGGGGCGTGCCCTCATGGCTGATTGGGTAACGGCGCGACGGCAGGTGTTCGAGCAAGGTGTGAATGTCGCGGGCCTCGGGGATTACCTGCCCGCCGCTCCAGCGTGCCGACTCATAACCGCTGCGCATCGCCTTGATCGCTTGCCATTCGTCACGGGCCACCACGGCCAGGTAATTGCCGTCGCGCATCACCTCGACAACACCGGGCAAGGCCTTGATCGAGCCGGCATCGAAGGCCTGCAGTGTGGAGCCTGGGCGCGGCGGGCGAATGACTCGGGCGTGCAGCATGCCGGGCAGACGGATGTCCTGAACGAAGGCAGGGCCACCGCTGACCTTGGCCGGAATGTCCAGGCGTTGCAGCGAATGACCGATCAGCTTGAAGGTTGCGGGCGGCATGCTGGGCGATTCGGATTTGGCGTAGAGGTGCAGATCGACGTTCCTGACGGCGTCGGCGTAGGTCATCCGCAGCCCGCTGGGGCCGTGTATGACCCCATCGGCCGTGGTCAGCAACGCTGCGGCGACGCCCCAGCTGCGACCGGCCGAGTCCATCAGCAACTCACGGACTTGCGCCGCCGCGTTGAACAACGCGGTGCCACTGTCGAAAATGCTGTGGCTGCCGGCGGTGTAGCCCTCGTTGGGGGTCAGCGCGGTGTCGGCGGTCAGCAGGGTGATGGCGGTCGGCGCCACTTCCAGGCGTTCAGCGGCAATTTGCAGCAACGCGGTTTTAACGCCCGTGCCCAATTCGACCTTGCCGGTGTAGACGGTGATGCCGTCATGACCGATGCGAATCCACGCATCGAGGTAGGGGTTGGTGCGCAGGCTGCCGGGCAAGTCCGGCGCCAACACCACCGTGCCCAGGGTATCGACTTCGGTATCTGCCCAGGCACGGCGCGCGGCGGGCATCAGGGTAAATGCCATCAGCAAGGCGCCGCCCCGCAGGAAGGCTCGGCGACTGGGGTTGTGTGCGTTGGCCTGGGTCATGCTGCGCTCCTGTTTTGCGCGGCGACCAGGCCAATCGCCTCGATGATGCGCAGGTGGGTGCCGCAACGGCACAGGTTCACCGACATGTGCTCGCGAATGGTCTGCTCGTCCGGCTGTGGGTTGTGTTCCAGCAATGCCTGTGCGCGCATCAGCATGCCGGCGATGCAGTAACCGCATTGCGCCGCCTGCCTGTCGATAAAGGCCTGTTGCAGCGGGCCCGGTTGCTCGGCAGAACCCAGGCTTTCAACGGTGCGCACCTGTTTGCCTTCAAGGCCGGCGCAAGGTGTCACGCAGGAAAACACCGGCTGGTCATCGACGATGACGGTGCAGGCGCCACACTGGCCCAGGCCGCAGCCGTATTTGGCGCCGTTGAGCCCCAGGTGATTGCGCAGCGCATAGAGCAGCGGCATGTCCGGCTCCAGCTCCAATGCCTGGGCGGAACCGTTGACGTTGAGCGTGACTTGAGTCATTTCGCCTCCTGACGTATCGCTTCAAGGGTGGAAGTAAGGTCGGTCCATGGCTTATCGGGCTGGGCTTGCTGGCGCAGGTACGCCGCCAGGGCGATGAGCTGGTCGTTGTCCAGGCTGGCCGCGAAGGGCGGCATGACGGGGCCGGGTTCGCCTGGGTTCGCGGGGATGCCTTCGAGCACGGTTTTCATGAAGTTGCGGGCGCTCGAACTTTGCAATGCGCTGGTGTGCGCGAGCGCCGGCCGCCCGTCAATCATCCGCATGGGCGCCGCCGAGGCATGGCAGCCCGCGCAGGCGCTGGCGAACAGCAAGGCGCCACTGTGCAAGTCGCTGGTTCCCGTACTCACCCGATCTGGATGAACTTCGCTGACCGAGGACTCGCCTGGCAGGCTCAACAGGTAGTCGGCAATCGCCTGGGCATCACTGACCGGCAAGCGCGCAATGCTCAGGCTGACGGGACGCATCGGCCCGGCGGCAGTGCCGTGTCCCTCGACCACTTCTGCGCGCAGGTAGCGCACCAACTGATCCTGGCGCCATGGGTTGGCGCGACGGGCCATGCCCAGCAGCGAAGGCGCTTCCCAGCCATCAACGCTGCCGCCCGCGAGGTATTCACCGGATTTCTCCGCCCCGATCAGGTTCAGCGGTGAATGGCAGCCGGCGCAGTGGCCGGGGCCGTCGACCAGATAGCCTCCGCGATTCCACGACGCGGATTGCTCGGTCGCCGCCTTCAAGGGCTCCCCGTGAAGAAACAGCAGGTTCCAGAACGACACCAGCGGGCGAATGTTCATCGGGAAGATCATGTGGTTCGCCACCGCGGGCGAATTCACGGCCGGGCCGCTCATCAGGTAGGCATAGGCGTCGGCGATGTCGCCCTCGCTCATGCGCCGATAGTGAACATAGGGGAATGCCGGGTACAGGAAATGGCCATCGCGAGCGATACCCTCACGCATCGCCCGCTCGAATGCCGGTAATGACCAGGCGCCAATGCCGGTCTGCGGATCGGGGGTGATGTTGGTGCTGAAGAGCGTGCCGAAGGGTGTCACCAGCGGCAATCCGCCTGCCAGATACTGGCCACCCGGACGGGTATGGCACACCGCGCAATCGCCGGCCTCGACTACCTGGGCACCGCGCTGAACTTGCAGGGAGTCGAACGTTTGAGGGCGTTCGATGGGGGCTATAGCGGGGCGCCATATCAACATGGCAGCGACAGACGCTCCGATGCAGGCAAGGGCCGCGATGCCGACCCACAAGCGCCTGGATGCGAGGAATCGGGCATTCATGGGCATTTGCAACGCGTGGGAACAACGGTGGATGAAGCCATCATGATCAGTTCCTTGAGCCGCCAGGGAAGGGCGCCGGTCAAAGCCCTGCGCCAGGTGCCCCAAGGTAGAGGACGCAG
This sequence comes from Pseudomonas sp. S2_C03, assembly GCF_054668405.1. Classification (NCBI taxonomy): domain Bacteria; kingdom Pseudomonadati; phylum Pseudomonadota; class Gammaproteobacteria; order Pseudomonadales; family Pseudomonadaceae; genus Pseudomonas; species Pseudomonas sp. S2_C03. Next base: position 1,922,745 of record NZ_CP162766.1, read on the forward strand.
CGATGCCGGAGAATTGGCAGCTTGCGCAATAGCCCGTTGCGCCATCCGCAACGCCAGAGTCGTTGCGGATGGCGCATCACTGCGTTGCCCGGGAGACGGATTCTCGGTGCCGGGCAGGCCCCGTAGCCTTGCAACCACTTTCCCCACTCATTGAGGTTTCATCATGCTTACGGGCAACCCTGCAGCAGCGGTCAAGGTCGAACAGCCTGCTTCGCTCTCCGGCCTGATGGTCGCGTTCCTGGCGTTTTGCTGTGGCGCGGTCGTGGCCAACCTTTACTACGCACAACCCATTGTCGAGTTGATTGCGCCCCAAATCGGCTTGTCCAGCGCCAACGCCAGCCTGATCGTTTCCCTCACGCAATTTGGCTACGCACTGGGCCTGTTGTTGCTGGTACCGCTGGCCGACCTGATGGAAAACCGCCGCCTGGTGGTGGGTTTTACGCTCGCGGCGAGCGTGACGCTGCTGTGCGCCGGGCTGACCCATTCGCCGTCGATGTTCCTGGTGTTTTCCCTGCTGATCGGCCTCACCTCCGTGGCGGTGCAGATCCTCGTGCCGCTGGCCGCGCACCTGGCACCGGAAGCCACCCGTGGCCGGGTGGTGGGCAACATCATGAGCGGCCTGTTGCTGGGCATTCTGTTGTCGCGTCCGCTGTCGAGCCTGCTGGTGGAAGCGTTCGGCTGGCGTGGGGTGTTTTTCAGCGCTGCGGGCTTGATGACGGTTATTGCGCTGATCACTGCGCTGGTACTGCCGCGCCGTATGCCGACCCATCAGGCGACTTACCCCGCCTTGATCGGCTCGGTGTTTGCGCTGGTGCGTCGTCATTCGATCCTGCGTCAACGCTCGCTGTATCAGGGCCTGTTATTCGCCAGCTTCAGCCTGTTCTGGACCCTGGCGCCCATCGAGTTGATCCGCCACCACGGCTTCAGCCAGTCGCAAGTGGCGATCTTTGCACTGGTAGGCGCGGTGGGTGCGATTGCAGCGCCGATTGCCGGCCGCTTGGCCGATGCAGGCCATGGTCGTCGCGGCACGCTGGTTGCCCTGTTGCTGGCCCCGGCCGCGTTGATGATGGGTGCGTTGCCGGGTAGCGGCTACCTGTGGCTGGTGGTGTGTGCGGTGCTGCTGGACTTCGCCGTGCAACTGAGCATGGTGCTCGGTCAGCGCGAGGTGTACGCCATCGACCCGCACAGCCGGGCCCGTTTGAACGCGGTCTACATGACCAGCATCTTCGTCGGTGGTGCCCTGGGTTCGCTGGTGGCCAGCCCGCTTTATGAACATTTCGGCTGGCATCTGTCTGCGCTGGCCGTGGCATCGCTGCCGCTGTTGGCGCTGGTGATGTTCCTGGGGCGCAAGGCGAATGCCTGAGGCACTCAAGCACGGTCGTACAAAACGGCGGGCGAACGGTGATGCACAATCAGCGTCGCTCCCTTTCGACCGGACCCTGCTGATGGACAAGTTGCTGGCACTGAAGATGTTTGTTGAAACCGTACGTTGCGGTGGTTATTCCTCGGCGGCGCGCAAGCTCGGTATCTCGACCTCTTCGGTCACACGCCAGGTGGCGGGGCTGGAGCACGAACTGGGCGCCAGCCTGCTCAACCGCACCACGCGCAACACCAGCGTGACCGTAGCCGGGCAGGCCTATTTCGAGAAGGCGGTGGCCATCCTCGATGCCATTGACGAAGCCGACGCCGTGGTCGCCGACCGGGGCAGCGATGCGCAGGGAAGGTTGCGTATCAGCGTCCCGGTCGAGTTCGGCCGGCGCATCATCGCACCGCACCTCGGGCGCTTGCTCGACCGTCACCCGGGGTTGGAGATCAGCGTGTCGCTGAGCGATCAGGTGGGCGACCTGCTGAGCGAACAGATTGATGTCTCGGTGCGCCTTGGCTCCACGGTGGTCAGTGAAGACATTGTCAGCAAGCGCGTTGGGGCGTTCCAGCGATGGGTGGTGGCCAGCCCGGATTACCTGAAAGGACACACCACACCCTGCCATCCGCGAGACCTGCTCGAACATCAATGCCTGCGCTTCGACTACGGCGGCTCACACCAGCACTGGACGTTCCAGGGTGATGAGGAAGCCATCCAGCTCAATGTGCAGGGTCGCCTGCAAAGCAACAATGCCGACATTCTTCGCGAAGCGGCCATCGCCGGTGGCGGGGTCACGTTGCTGGCGGATTGGCTGGTGCGCGAGGACGTGATGGCCGGTCGCCTGGTGCGGTTGCTGGAGCAGTACGAGGTCAACCCCGGCAGCGCGAGCAGTTGCATCAACGCGTTGTATTTGCCCAATCACCGAGGGTCTAGCCGGATCAATGTGTTCATTGATTTTCTCGAGGAGATTCTCGAGCCGAAGGCGGGACCGTTGTAAGGTTTTGGTTTGCAGTTGGGTATCAGGGAATTGCTGATGTACGAAATTTCCTCACTCGCATAAGATCCCTACGTCCGCCCCGCCAGCTGTTTCAGAGAAATGCTGAGTGGCCGCAACTGGTCAGGGCGGGCTTATTTCTTGGAAGGGAAGATCGGGTGCCGGTCTTTCCCGGCTGTCAGCCTGTCAGGCGTGGGTGATCAGCAAGTCACTGATGATGCAGATCGAGCCATCCTCTGGCGGCGTAGCGTCAGTGTAATCAACCTGGTTGTAGACCCCACCGTGGAAACTGAACACCCGTGAGTTCCAGGAAGGGTCGAGCTGCAGGTCGCCAGACGTCCCGACGTTATTGTTGTAGTCGACCGTGACCCGCGCGATTCCGGCAGAAGCCACCTTGATGATGACCTGAAATTTACCCCCGAGTGGCACACCCTTCAGCAGCGTCGAATTGACCGGCGTCGTCTGGTCGAAACTCTGGCGAAATCCCATCGTGATATTCCCCTTCTGCCAGAACACCTTGATCGCCGGGCTGTCATCGCCCTTCACATGCATCTGCGATATGACGACCTTCTGAGCGGAATTGACCTTGGTGACCGTCATCTCCTGATAGTTGATATGGGTGGGTGCACTGGACAGCGACCAGTACACCGATTCCTTCCATTCACACCGCGTGCGGCGTGTGCTCTTGCTGGACGCGCCCCGGGTGGGCGCCGAAAGTTGCAGTGACCCGTCCGGCAGGACCGTCACCACACTGGGAAACTGAGCAATGGCCTGAGCACCATTGAGCTCAAGTGCAACCGGGTTGGTTGCGGATACGGCTACCGGTGTCGCGATCGTTAGATTACTGATGTTTACGCCCATGTTCCTTCTCCGAGCTGGTAAAAATCATTGGCCTGGCACGATTGCCTTCCAACCGTGTTGCGTATGTTGTGACTGGGGGAGAGAGGACCGTGATCGGAAGAAATGACGAACGGATGATGGCGTTTAGTAGGCCATTGGCTGTAGCGCGGCAGGTATCGCGTAAAAGCAAAACCCCGAAGCTTCGCGGCTTCGGGGTTTCTATTTTCGCCTCAATTCCTGTGGCAGGGCGAGCTAACCCTCTGCCATAGAAAACGGCCTAAGCGGGAGGCTCGAGTTTATCCAATACTCGATTCGCAAGCATTTCCACGAGCATGACGCTGTTGGAAATACCCATGAGGCAGTAGCGTGGGCGATCAGGGAGGTCGTCCACCAGTCGGTGGAGCATTACGTCGATTGAGGCGAGGGTTTCGACCATAAAAACCATCAGCGTTTCGGTCGAGGCGTTCGTGTCGACGCTGAACAACTCGCACGTAGAGCGAGGTGCAGCCTTGATGTCTGCCGTCGACAGAAAATAGTCGTCGAGCGCTTTTTGGGATGCTTCGTTGAGTTTGATTGAATCGGGCTGGGACTGCGATGGGGGATCTTTCTTCGGCGGATCCGGTGTGATTTTAGTCATGATGACGCTCCGTTTTTGACTGGGACTGCTCCCGTCCGTTTCCAGGCGAAAGGTGGCAGCTGTACGCAGGCTGGAAAACCGGGGGAAACGGCAACCCGGCAGACTCGAGAGTCTCCCGCGCACAGCCGCCATAACGGAGTGCACAATGGAAAGCGCGCAAGCATACGTTATGAAGGGCGCTTTTTGCGCCATTTCCACCTCGGGTTTCCAGGCCCAACTACTGATATCCAGCAGTACGTTAACGGTAGGGCTCGCGTCCAGCGTAGACAAGCCGGCCAATTCTTGAGTGTTTGTAGGGCGTGGAGCAAGGTTTTGTGGCTTTTGTGAAATATCAGGAATGGTATTAAACGAACGCCATCTGGTTTGAAGAAACAGCTGACGGAAGCGTCCGGCGTGTAAGCACCCCAACACGTATCCGTGCCCGTTGCGCTAAGCCTCAGCTTGGTCTTGATTTTGAACATTGAGGCGGTGATATCATTGTGCTCTCGCGCACAGTGGGAGTCGGAAAACTTGAGGCGTCGCCTGGCTGCGTTTGTGAGGTGCGCCAAGAGTCCCGGTGTTGCCGGTCATATGGCTGGTTGGCGCTTCAATTATGCTTCATTCGAAAAGGTCTTCCCGCTGGAGACGCTCTGGGTGAGTTGGTTTCCGACCATTGACAAGCCGGCAGCCTATGCAAAGGAAGGAGAAATGCTGGCGCTTTACCTCGCTGAGCATTTTGAGTTGCCACCGCTCAACTACAAGTTCAATTGGACTGATTTGGACGCGTGAACTCGCATTTTTTAGAAAAATGAGCCGAGCAGCCTTTCGGCATACATCAAAGGAATGAGAATGACGTCAAGCAATCACACCGTGACCTGTCCGCATTGTATGAATGAAGTGCCGTGGGGCGCTCACGTCTGTCGAGGTTGCCAAGCCGAAGTGCGTTACGGCACCCCTCAGGGCGTTGTGGTTTTCTTCCTGATCCTGTGCGTGATTGCTGGGTGGTGGGGGGCGAAAGTGGTTCGCACTTTTGTCACGACTAATCCGACGTTGTTATGGATTGTCTTCGGCATCGTGTTTCTGTTGTGTGGATTGGCATCCAGAAAAATTTGCAAACGGTTCTATGACGGCAAAACCGTTTTCAGACGCTTTTATCGCAAGTAAACCGTCCTCTATAAGCCCCAGTTCATGCTGAGCTTTTGGGTTCAACGAACGGAAAGCTATCGTTTGTCGATTCTGTAAGACTTTTCTGGCGTAGGAAAAGCAAAACCCCGAAGGTTCGCGGCTTCGGGGTTTCTATTTTCGCCTCCATCCCTTAATGGCTGGCGAACGTGCGGGCGAGGATACCAGCGCCTGTTCTCGCCCTCACTGCGGCGATAGGGGGATTGCTTTTCGCTGGCAAGGCCAAACTGCCCGAGTCCTCCACCCTCATTCCGGCGCCATCAGCACCGCGAGCGTCAGCTTGATGAACTCTTCATTCTTGTCGATCACGTCCAGGGCCACATGCACGGTGTCGGCGATCTCGGTGGCCCCGGTTTGTTCGGCCCAGTTTGCAAGCTCCATGATGGCGCTTTCCAGAGCGAGTTGGTTTTCGTTGATCTTGAAAAGCAGGGAAGGCAGTAGGTCGGAATTTGGCATTGAGGATCCTCGGTTGTCGAGGAAAGCCTAGCACCGGCTTGGATCAATGGTGTGTGCGAATGGTCGGTGAGGTTCGAGAAAGGCCATCTGCCTTGCCTAAGGATGGCAATGCACTAACCCGTCAATCAGCCTCATTGCGCAGTCATGGCCGTTCGGAACACAGCCCCGGTATTGATGTTGATGAGGCTCAGCGCCCCATCGCCGAATGAACAGCCTGTGTCGGTGAACACGACGTTGCCCAGGTTCGTGACATCGGTGACCGTCGAGTGGCCGACATAAACAGTGTCAATTCCTTCCACGATGGAGTGATCGCGGTTTTCGATCTTGTTCCTTGAGTACAGCGCACACTTGAGCGCCTGCTGTTGCAGTTCCTCGCCGACGTGCCCGGCTAGATAGGCTTTGGCTTGTGGCCAGCCGTCTGAAGGCAGAAGCGTTGGCACTTCAGCATGCACGATCCCAACTTTGCCGCGATCCGGCCGTTCGATTTCCAGCATGATGGGAAGGTCATTCAAGACGTCGAATATGCCTTGCCGAGAAGCGGAGGGTGCTTCATGGAACCAGGCGCCCCCATTGCGGATGTGCCTTGGGACGTCCCCAATTCCGATAGAGCATTCGACAATCATCTGCTCATGGTTACCCCGAACCGCGTGGAACCACGGTTGTTTCAGCCACACGATGACTTCGTCCGAGTAAGGCCCGCGGTCAATCAGATCGCCTACCGAAAACAGCCTATCCCTGGTCTCATCAAATTCCGCCTGTTCCAGCAGTGACGTCAGCAGATTGAAATAGCCGTGGATATCGCCCACTACAAAGTCGTGGCCGTCGAGATTGAGCTCGTATGACTTTACCGCAGGGGAATGGAGAGGCTTGAGCATGGCGGGTTTCGGGAGGTGGTTGGGCAATCGTCAAGGATACCATTTCCTCTGGATTGCCGAAGGAAGGAGCTGCCTGGGCGTCGTTCTCAATCCGTCATCGACATCCGGGCATCGCTTCTAAAAATTTCCGCGTACAGCCGTGCAACCGCAGGGGTGAAATGCTGCTGCGCGGGGATCAGAAAATCCGCGTCCGGGGCGAGTTGTTTGGCGTAGATGACTTCGTAAACCCTGCGCACCACACCGGGCTCCGTTTCCTCGCGATCTAGGCCGGGCATGATCCCTACGGCTCTGTATCCCGCCTGTTCCAGGGCGCGTTGCATATAGGGCGTGCGGGTCGTCGCCATGCCGTAGATCAAGCCTGCGCCCATCCATCTCCCCATTTTCTCGCCAAGTGCTTGAGCGGCTACCGCCAGGTTCGACTGTCGATGGGGTTTGGCTACTGCGCCGACGCGGCCAGAGATCACATCGGCGCCGTCAACCTTCTCCCACGTGGCGATGGCGACAATTTCATGGTGATGACGAACGACTGCCGCAAGAATGCTGCGATTGGCCTCGTCCTGCAGTACCACGTGTTCCTCATAGAATCGTCGGCTCATGAACGCGCTGCCCAACCCGACCGAGATAGAGGGAAACCAGGTGCGGAAAAATTCGATCGCGACATCGATCTCCTCGCGCTTGATGTAGTCCCAGGCATAGCCCGTGGGCAAAGCGACAAAGTCTCGGACTTGATCAATCGTGGGCCATTTCATGGGGGCTCCCTTTTTTAGTGTTGGTAGGCTGCTTCAACCGCGTGCTCATGCCCAGGAATCCTGTCGGGCGGCGGTTGTCTGGTGGCGCTGGACGACTTCACTGATGACGAAGTGCATCAGCTTCTCGACGAAGGCCGGGTCGAGACTCGCTTCGTTGGCAAGTGCTGTCAGTCGCGCGTATTGATGCTGCTCCCTGTCCTTGTCGACGGGGGGTAATTGATAGCGGGCCTTGAGCAAACCGACCTGATCCGTGCAGCGAAAGCGTTCGGCAAGCATGTGAATCAGGGCGGCGTCGATATTGTCGATGCTGTGGCGCAAGGCTGTGAGTTGCTGGGCAAGGTCGGGCGTTTCCATGGGGGTCCTCCGTTGGGGGCATGGCGCGTTAGAACGTGGGACGCCGTTGATCTTCAGCGGCAAAGATCGACCAGTCCCTGTTCCCGGCCCCTTGGGCGACTGCCGCCCTCATCTTTGCTCGTACGACATCGGCGGCGGGCAGTTCCAGGCCCTTGTCATGGGCCGCATCGATGGCCAGGTTGATGTCCTTGAGCCCCAGGGACAGCTTGAAACCGGGTTCAAAACGGTTGGTGATGATGTTCTGTCCATAGCGTTGATAGCTGGGGCAGGCGAACAGGGTTTGGGTCATGAGTTCGATGAATGTCACGGGACTCAGGCCATAACGCTGGACGAGGGCGTTCGCTTCGCCCAGGGACTGGATGGCTTGGGTAATCATCATGTTGCCGGCGATTTTCGCGATGCACGCCTGGACAGGTTCATCGCCCAGGAGCCAGGTCATTTTCCCAAGGATGTCGAACAGTGGCTGGACTTTTGCGAGGGCGACCTCGGACCCCGCAGCCAGGATAGTCAAGGCGCCTTGCGCGGCCACGGCCGGGACACCGAAAACCGGCGCAGCCACCAGGACGATGCCGAGCGCCTGATGCACCGCTTGCAGCTCCTCCATGAGTACGGGCGACAGCGTCGCCATGACGACGTGGACGCATGAGGCCTCGGCACGTTCCAGCACTGCACCCGCCAGCAGCACTTCCCTGACCGCGGTATCGTCGGCGAGCATGCTGATGACCACCTCTTGCCCAAACGCCGCAGCGGGGGATGGGAGCGTGCGCACGCCTTCCAGATCAGCCAGCACAGCGCTGCTGCGATTCCACGCCGACACTTGATGGCCTGCGCGGATGAGCAAGGGAATGATCGCTCTGCCCATGCTTCCCACGCCGATAAAACCGATATTCATCTTGAGCACCCCGTTGCTGTTTGGCTGTACGTCATGCGGCCAAGTATGTGAGGCACGGGATTGCTACGGCAGTGCCATTGTTGCACTCTCGTTGTTCATTTTTGTACGGGGTGAGGCATGGACTGGAGTGATATGCGGGTTTTTCTGGCGGTTGCCCGCAGCGGCTCGCTCGGCGCTGCCGCCAAGCTGTTGGGTGTCAGCCATCCGACCGTGGGGCGGCGCTTGCAGGTGCTTGAGCAGTCCAGTGGCCAGCCCATATTCCTGCGGACCACCCAAGGGCTGGTATTGACCGAGAGCGGCGAGAAGATACTCAGCCTGGCGCAAGAGATGGAGCAAAGTGCGCTGGCGATCGAACGACGGCTTGCGGGGGAGAGCGCCCAACCCGAAGGGGTGTTGCGCATTTCTTCCGCTGATTGGTTCGCCTGTTACGTGCTGGCACCCGTGCTGGGGGAACTCGCGCGACGTTACCCGCTGATCGCGCCTGAGGTCATCGCCGGGCATCGCCTGTTTGACCTCGCTCGCCGCGACGCCGACATCGCTTTTCGGATCGTCCCGTTCACCGAACCCGACATCGTTCACCGCAAGCTGACCACACTGAGCTATGGGTTGTATGCCGGCGTTGGATTGCCAGACCCCGCCCCGCAGGGCGAAGGACTTGGCTTGATCACCATGAGCATTGCCCAGGCGCATTATCCTGATGTGCAGTGGTTGCAACAGCGTTACCCGCTGGCCCGCACCGTGCTCACCAGCAGCAGTCGCACGGTGCAGGCGCGGATGTGTGCGATGGGCCAGGGCGTCGCGGTGCTGCCGCGTGTCCTTGGCGACCAGGTCCCGGGGCTGCGGCTGCTCGATCCGCAGGACCCGCCGCCAGGTCGCGAGATCTGGATGGGGTATCACCAGGACATGCGGCAGATGGACAGTCTTCGCGCCCTGGCGGATCTCGCGTCCAGCATGATCGGCGCCGAGTGATAACCCTGCTCAGGTCGGGCGCGCGGCTGACACCTGCCGTGTTGTCCTGGGTTGGCGCGACAGGGTGAGACTCAGCCCTGCGCCCACCGCCAGGCAGGCGGCGATGCAGAGGATGGAGGCGACAAAGGCGCGGGTGATGGTGCCTGCGTCCGTGTGTGTGCCGACGAGGGTGTAGAAAATTCCGCCGATGATCGCGACGCTCAGCGACGTGCTGATTTGCAGGGTAGAGCTGGTGATGCCCGCGATCATGCCGGAATAGGCGGGCGCAACCCGGCCTGTGATCATGCGCATCAACGTCGGTAACGCAAGTCCCTGTCCGAAACCGATCAGGAACAGGATCGCGGCCAAGGGCAGCGCAGGCGGGTGGCTGGCCGTCGGCGTCCCACTTACCAGCCAGGCCAGAAGCACGAATCCGATGATCTCGAACCCCATGCCAACGGGGTTCACGAAATCCCCGAACACGCGCTTGAACGGCTGAACCGACAAAGGTCCGAGCAGGAACCCCGCGCCAAAAGGCAGGAACACGAGACCGGCATCCAGCGCACTGGTCTGCAGGGCCTGCTGCAGATAGATCGACAGCAGCAGGAAAAACACGCCGATCGCGTAAAAAGTCAGGGCCACCAGCAACGCCCGCCCCAGGCCGGGAGCCCGCAGTGCATCAGGGTTGAGCAAAGGTGCGCCGCCGGCCAGGTGCAAGCGGGCCTCGTAGCGCCAGAACAGCCACGCCAGCCCCGGCACCGCCGCCAGCGAAAGCCACGCCCACAGCGGCCAGCCCGCTTCGCGCCCTTCGATCAGTGGCACGATCAAGGCCCCGAGCGTCAGGATCGACAGCGCCGTGCCACCCAGATCCAGCTTGCTGGTGTGTCGGGCACGGGTCTCCCGGACTACCGGGATGGCGAACACGATGACCAGTAACGCAATCGGCGAATTCACCAGGAAAATCGCCCGCCATCCCAGGCCCATCAGGTTGAGTGAAATCAGGATTCCCCCCAAGGCCTGGCCGACGACCGCCGCCAGGCCAAAGACGGCGCCGTAGAGGCTGAGCGCCAATGGCTTTTCGGATTCCGGAAAAATAGCCTGGATCGAAGCGAGCGCCTGAGGTGCCATGACCGCCGCTGTCACGCCTTGCAGGGCCCGTCCCGCAATCAGCAACCAGGGTGACGTCGCCAGGCCACACATCAGCGATGCGCACGCAAACCCGGTAAGCCCCATGAGAAACATCGCCATGCGACCATAGAGATCACCCAGCCGGCCGCCGGTGATCAGCGTCACGGCGTACAGCGTTGCGTAGGAAGAAATGATCAGTTGCTCGGCGGAAGAGGCCGTGCCGAGCGACGTTTGAATCGAGGGAAGCGCGACGTTGACGATGAAAAAATCCAGTGGCGGCAGAAACGCGCCCACCAGCAGAATCACGAAAATCAACCAGCGCCGCCGTTCCGGGGGCGCGACTATTTGGGAAACCATACGAGCGTCCTGTTGGCAGATGAGTTGATTCAATCTAATCAATTCAAGCCCCATTGACGCCTCACATAAATGAACGCTCATCGTTCATTTATGGCAGTCCCGCAGCACCGCCGGACCTCTGACAATGACCCTTCTGTGGTTTCACACGATCCACATGTCCAAGATCGAGGAGTCATGCATGTCAGGTAAATTCACTCAACAGGTGGCCGTTGTCACAGGCGCATCCACCGGGATCGGTTTTGCGATTGCGCAAGGCTTGATCGCCGAGGGCGCCAAACGTGTCTACATCACCGGCCGCTCTGCGAGCACGCTGGAGGCAGCGCTCGAAAAGCTCGGCGATAGAGCGGTTGCGGTCATTTCCGATGTCGCGCGCCAGGCTGATCTTGATGAACTCAGGGCGACGATCGAGGACCGCGGCGATCAGTTGGATGCGGTGTTTGCCAACGCCGGTATCTGTGAAAAGAACCCTGTGGGCGAGACCAGCGAGGCCGCTTACTTCAACATGTTCGACATCAATGTGAAGGGCGTCTTCTTTACCGTCCAGACGTTGATGCCGTTGATGAAAGATGGCTCGTCCATCGTCCTGACGGCCTCCATTTGTTCCAGCAATGGCATGGAAGGCCTGAGCCTTTACAACGCCTCCAAGGCCGCGGTGCGGTCCTTTGCGCGCACCTGGGCCAATGAACTCAAGGGTCGCAAGATCCGCGCAAACGTGTTGAGCCCAGGCTTTACCCGCACGCCGTTGATGGACAACGGCTTGAAAATGAGCGAAGGCGACATCGCCGCCCTGCGCCAACACGTCGAGCAGATCACGCCTTTGGGCTACATGGCCCAGCCTGAAGAAATCGCCTCCTCGGCGCTGTTCCTGGCCTCGGCTGATGCCAGGTACGTCAACGGCGTGGAACTGATGGTCGACGGCGGCCTGTCGCAAATCTGAACACCTGCGTGACCATGGAGCAGCCCCCAGTGGGCTGCTTTGTGATTAACTGCGAGCTCTCCAAGGGGCTTTTGACTTGACCGATTGTCCCTCGAAGTTTCAAGCATCAGGGAATGACAGCGAAAAACGAATAATCCCGGGTCTGGGCTGCTCGACATCCACGCGCCCGCCATGCAGTTGCATGATTGCCACGACGATGGCGAGGCCAAGGCCGTACGAGTCGGAGTGCTGGTGGCGAGAGGCATCGCCGCGGTAAAAGCGGTCGAAGAGTTTGCGCAGGGTCTCGTCACTCAACACCGGCCCCTGATTCTCTACTTCGATTCGGCAAGCACCGCCTGTTGCAATGACCCGCATCGAGATTTCGGTGCCTTCGTCGGCGTAGCGAATCGCGTTCGCCACCAGGTTGCTCAACGCTCGGCGCAGCAGCAATGGGTCAGCGAGCACGTTGCCATCGCCCATGATCCGGAAGGTCATCTGCCGCTCTTCAGCCAAGCCTTCGAAATACTCGGCGATGCGCTGTGATTCGTCATTGAGCGACAGTCGTTGGGGCTCGACCACCGATTGCGCTTCGTCGGCGCGTGCAAGGAACAGAATGCTTTCAACGATGCGGGAGATTCGTTCGAGCTCTTCAAGGTTCGACGCGATCAATGCCTGATAGTCCTCCTCGCTGCGGCGCTGGCGAAGGGCGACCTGACAATGCCCCATCAGCGAGCCCACCGGCGTGCGAATCTCGTGGGCAAGGTCGGCGGAGAACTGCGTCAATCGTTGGTACCCCTTGGCGAGGCGATCGAGCATCGCATTGTAGGCGTCGCTCAGTTGTTGCAGTTCAACCGGCGTATCGGCGCTGTCCATACGGCTGTCGAGGCGCTCGGGCGTTATGGCGGCCGCATGCGCGGCCATTTTGCGCAACGGGCGCAGTCCTCGACGCAGCACCAGGTAACCCAGCAGCGCCGTCGCAAGAAAGGCCAGGGCCACCGCCAGGTAAATACGTTCACGAAACGCCGCGAGCATGGCCATTTCCTTGCCCATGAGGTGTGCGGCCGTCAGGCGGACTTCGCGTCCTCCCGACGTGGTGACCACGGTCGCGGCACGCAGGGGTGTTCCGGTGTCGGTCATGCCGCTGCGCAGGTCACTGACGCTCAGCTTCGTTTCCTGGCCGATCACCGGTAGCTCGGGCAACGTGACGTTCAGTGGATTGACGCGGATCACCGGTGCCTGCCCGGGCTCTTCTATGACAAAAATGTCGTCTTCGCTGTCGAGCATGTTCTTGAAAATCTGCGGGCTGTCGCGCAGCTTCTCGATGGCGAGTTCGTAATGCAACAGCTTGCGAAAATGCTCCAGACGACCCATGACCGCATGATCGCTGTAGACCAATACCGAGGCTTTCATCGACTGGTACAAATAGAGGCCGGCACCGGCCACGGCCAGCATGGCAACCAGCGAAAACGCCAGGGTCGACCTAAGGGTCAGGGATGGTTGGCGTCGGGTCCGCATGACCTCACCTCGCAGACATAGCCGATACCGCGCAGGGTGTGGATCAGCTTGATCGGGTAGGGATGGTCGACCTTGGTGCGCAGGCGCTTGACTGCGACGTCCACCACGTTGGTATCGCTGTCGAAGTTCATGTCCCAGACTTCCGAAGCGATCTGTGCCCGCGACAACACATCGCCGGCCCGACGCAGAAACAGATGCAGCAGGGCGAACTCCTTGTTGGTCAGCACGATCACTTGCTGTTGGCGTGTGACGCGGCGACGCACCAGGTCCAGCTCCAGGTCGGCGAGGTGGAAATGGTCGGCTTCGCGCACCACGCCGCGACGCAGAATGGTGCGAATGCGCAACAGCAGTTCGGTAAAGGAAAATGGTTTGACCAGGTAATCATCCGCGCCCAGCTCCAGGCCGCGAATGCGGTCATGCAACTGGTCTCGTGCGGTGAGAAACAGCACGGGCACGTCCTGTTTGGCGCGCAACAGCTCAATGATCTGAAACCCATCAATACCGGGGAGCATCACATCCAGCACGATCAGGTCGTACGTTGTTTGCAAGGCCAGGTGCAGCCCATCGGCACCGTGCTGGGCCCAGTCGACGTTGTAACCGGACTCGCCAAGCCCCTTTTTCAGGTACTCACCGGTTTTGGTGTCATCTTCGATCAGCAGGATATGCATCGTGAGGGGCGCTCGGGTTTCTTCTTGACGGGATTCAGCCCGCGACAGGGCTATCTCGGCTGTGCAGTGTACCGAGATGAGCCGGCGGAGTCGGTTACATTTCTGTCATTCATGGGCAGGGCGGACGAATGACAAAAATGTCATTCGGCGGTCATCGTGAGGTCCCGGTCTGCGGTCGAGGATGGCCGCACATCAATCCGTGAGGAATCGTCCCCATGCAACTCAAAAACGCCCTGTCCACTACGTTCGGTCTGCTGATGCTCAGTGCCGCCGTCATCGCCACCGCGGCGGACATGCCGCTGATCAAGCCGCTGCGCGGCACGGTCGAAAGCGTCAGCAACAATACATTGACGTTCACCACACGCTCCGGTGCGCAGCAGACCATCGGCCTGACCGACAAGACCGGTATCAACCGGGTATCGAAAACCACTGTCGATTCGATCAAGTCCGACAGTTTCATTGGATCGGCAGCCATCCCCCAGGCCAACGGTTCGTTGAAAGCGCTGGAGGTCACTGTATTTGACGCCAGCCTCAAGGGCAGCGGCGAAGGTCATTACGGCTGGCAGAACGCGGATGGCAGCACCGGCACGATGACCAACGGCACGGTAGGCAAACTGTCCAAGGCCGACGGTCGCACGTTGACCGTCAACTACAAGGGCGGCGAGAAGCAAATCGTCGTACCGGATGATGTCCCGATCGCCTACGTCGAGCCAGGCAAGGTCGACGAGTTGGTCAAAGGCACCAGGATCGTCGTGTTCCCGGCCGCCGATGGCACCGCACGTGGTATTGCGGTGGGCAAGGATGGCTTCCAGCCACCGATGTAATCACCTGAAAAGGCCGCAGCGGTGCCGCGTGGCGTCGCTGCGGTTCACGGATGATTCCTGAGGGGAAACACGTGAGACACAAAACCATTCATCCCTGGCCGGTTCGGCTCACCCACTGGGTCAACGCCGTCTGTATGGTCTGCATGTTCATGAGCGGTTGGGCCATTTATAACGCTTCGCCACTGTTCGCGTTCAGGTTTCCGGTGGCGGTGACCGTGGGCGGCTGGTTGGGCGGGGCGTTGGCCTGGCATTTCGCGTTCATGTGGCTGTTGTTCATCAACGCTTTGATTTATGTGGCGTACGGGTTGTTCAGTCGGCATTTCAAGCGAGCGCTGCTGCCCATCGGCCTCCCTGCGTTGAAACATGATCTGACGGATGCTCTTCGGTTTCGGCTGGTGCACGAGAAGGGCGTTTATAACGCTGTGCAGCGACTGATGTACTGGATGGTGCTGGCGGCAGGCGCACTCATCGTGATCTCGGGCGTGGCGATCTGGAAACCCATTCAGCTTCAAGAGCTGGTCGCGCTGCTGGGCGGCTATGACGTCGCTCGCTACGTCCATTTTGCCGCGATGGCGATGATTGCTGCATTCGTCGTGGTCCACCTTGCGTTGGTGCTGCTGGTGCCCAGGACCTTGCTGCCAATGATCACCGGGGGCGTGCGGCCCCTTGAAAGCGGACACAAAACCCATGACTGAAGCCAACAAAAGAGCTGTTCAGCGCATCCGGCTGGAGCCCGCGCAACAGCGTGAGCTGGAGAGTATCCAGCGCCGCCATTTCCTGCGCGCAGGCTTGACCGTTGGCGCGATGTCGATGCTGACCGGTTGCAACCTGCAGGACGGTGACCAGGTCGACAAAGTCCTGTGGGCCATGTCGCGCTGGAACGACCGGGTTCAGGCGTGGCTGTTCAGCGGTCAGAAACTGGCGCCGACCTTCACCCGGGCACAGATCACCACGCCTTTCCCGTTCAACGCATTCTATGGCCAGGACGACATCCCCGAAGTGGACCTGGCGAGTTACTCGCTGGCGGTTTCCGGCCTGGTCAGGGACAAGGCGCCCTGGACACTCGAGAGCCTGCGAAAACTGCCGCAACGCAGCGATATCACCCGCCTGATCTGTGTCGAAGGCTGGAGCGCCATCGGGCAGTGGGGAGGCGTACCCCTCAAGACTTTTTTGGAGCACGTCGGCGCTGACACCACGGCGAAATTTGTCGGGTTCAAATGCGCTGATCGTTATTACTCCAGCCTGGACATGCCGACCGCCTTGCACCCGCAGACACTGCTGGCGCTGGATTACGGCGAAGTCGCGCTGCCGCCTGAGTACGGTTATCCCCTGCGGATTCGAGTTCCCACCAAGTTGGGCTTCAAGAACCCCAAGCACGTGGTCGAGATTGTCGTGAGTAACCAAAACCCGGGCGGGTATTGGGAAGACCAGGGTTACAACTGGTTCAGCGGGATCTGAGGAGACGCCCTTGTGACGAGCATTTCTACTGTATCGTCGGTCCCATCCGCGTGGCCGACTGCCGAAAACAAGCAGCGGGTGGCAACCGAGGGGGCGCAGTTTCACGCCCAATTACAGGCTCAGTCCAGGCTTCGTGTGCAGCAGCCCGATACAACAAATGCACAAGTGCTATCTGAATCCACCACGAACGCGTCACATCGACCGGAAATGGAGGCATTGCTTCAATCCTTGGAGTGGCGCAAGTACGCGGCCAGCGCCCCGAGCAGACCTGGTCGATCAGTGCCAGGTACTCGAGCCAGTGGCCTGGACATTGCCGATTTCAGCTTCCCCGATCGAGACGCTTTGGTGAACAGTGACGTGATCAAAGTTAGCTGGGTCGACGAGGAGGGCAGGCCGCTCTCCCTGCAGCCTGTCGATGACCCGATCGCGTGCATGCCTGATGACGCTGAGCACGACCCTTGCTCTGAATGTTCCTGCGAAGGCGGACTGAATGCGTTCGCAGTTGCAGTGGCATTGTCCGCAATCACGCTCACCTGGGTTCCGATCGAGATGGCTCGAGCGCCATTGCGAACCCCCGACGTTCGGATTTGGCGCCGTCGAAAACCCGGCTCACCCGCAAGCCATGTTTTCCTCCAGTCAGATTCTGGAGCCGAGGGACTTAAACATACGGATGTCGGTGAAAACGGCTAGGTTTCGTGGCCCGAAGTCTGTCAGCTGGGTAGCACGAGGCTTTTGCCACCATCGGCCATGGCGATAGACCCGACCATGAAACTGGCGTCATCAGAGGCGAGGAATGCGATCACCTTGGCGATCTCTTCCGGTCGTGCGGCCCGTCCGATCGGAGCACGACTCCCATACTCGGCGAGCGCATCGGCACCGTTTTCGTGGAGTTGATTGAGGATGTTGGTGATCGTGTCCCCGGAGCCGACCGCGTTGACTCGGATGCCATGATCGATCGCTTCAACCGCCAGGGACCGAGTGAACTGCGCGAGGGCACCCTTCGACGCGGCGTAGGCGCTGATTTTGGGGAAGGTCTGAAAGCAGGCGTACGAGCCCACATTGACGATGGCGCCCTGGCCATTAGGGATCATCGCACGCATCGCCTCCCGCGAGTGCAGGAACACACCGCGGATGTTGACGGCGAAGATACGGTCCCAGTCTTCGAGCGTCATATCCACCACCCGCTTGTTGATAATGATGCCCGCGTTATTGACGAGGATGTCCAGTTGGCCGAACTGCCCCACAGCCTCTGCGACGGCCCTTTGAGCGGCGCTTTCTTCCGTCACGTCCGCGATGATTGGGAAGATGCCGGGTTGCGCGAGCGCTTCAACGGCCGGGTCGATATCCTGCGCGATGATGGATGCCCCGCGCGCATGGAGCAGTTTGACTGTCGCCAGTCCTATCCCGCTCGCGGCGCCGGTCACGATGGCAACTTTACCTTTGAAATCCTGGTTGGGTACGGTCGTTGTGTTCACGATTTTTACCTCTGCTGTATGGACGGTCTTGCTGCTTCACGGTGGCGCGGTTGCGCCTTCAGGCCTTGTCGGGTGCAACATACGAGGTGCCGGCCGAAATGGATCGCCAATCGCGCACGTCGGTCGCCATTCGGTGGGCACGCACCTCTGCACGATCCAGTGCGTCCTGTCCCAGCAGGAGGTCGAGCGGAGGTTTATCGGCGGCGACCAGTTGCACGATCGCAGCGGCAGCCAGTACGGGATCGCCCTGTTGCATGCCGTCGTTCAACGCCCATTTCGCGACGGCGTCGTTGACCTTGGGGTAGGCCGCTTGTCCAGTGGTTCTATGAATGGATTCCTTGCTGAGAAACTCTGTCCGGAATGCTCCAGGAGAAACAACGGACACCCACGTACCGAAGGGAGCAACCTCGGCCGCCAGGCTGTAGGACATTGCGGCTAACGCGGCTTTGGTGGCGCCATAGATCCCTGCACCCACGCTCGGAGCGACGCCTGCAATGGACGAAAGATTGATGATGTGGCCGTGTCCCTGCTCCCGCAGGTGGGGAAGTGCCGCCCGGATGACCCTGAAGGGCGAAAACACGTTGACTTCAAACAGCTCGCGCACTGCTTGATCGTCGGTTTCTTCAATGGCCCCCAATAGACCGTAGCCAGCGTTGTTGACCAGAACGTCGACACGCCCATGAGCGCCGAACGCGTCGGCTACCAACCGGTGTGCACTGTCCGGGTCGGTCGCTTCGAAAGGCATGACCACCAGATCACCGGACAGACCCTTTGGTGTATCGCCGTTTCGTGTTGTTCCAATGACCGCGTCTCCGGCAGCCAACACCGCTTTGGCGAGCGCATGACCCAGACCGCGTGAGATACCCGTAATCAACCAGACTTTAGACATGATGTTGCTCCTTCGCATCGGCCCGGTGTGGGCCTGATGTCGAGAAGCAATATAGGTGTTGAGAGGGCCGTGATTAATGCCCCGCGTTTCGCTTACGGTTGTGAATGAAATCGGATAATCAGGGCTCGCCGCGCAGAACGTCGATCAGCGCACGCAATGCGGGAAGCATCTGGCGTTGCTTGGGATAGCACAGGTGATGACCGGGAAAGACGTCGCTCCAATCGATCAGCAAGCCTTCAAGTCTGCCTGACGCCAGATGTTCTTCAACCTCAAGCTCCGTGGCGAACGCAATCCCGAGATGCGCGAGTGCCGCATGGATGGCGACGTCACGATCATTGACGATCAACGGCCCGGCGACCGCCACCTCGAACCAACTACCGTCGCGCACGAACTCCCAGGCATAGGGCGTCTCACGTCCCTCCCAGCGCCATTGGATACAGCGATGACGGCTCAGATCCTCAGGCGTGGAAGGCCTGCCGAACTCGGCCAGATAGGCCGGCGACGCAACGGCTATCTGCCGTAGATCGGAACCGATCCTGACCGAAACCATGTCCTGGTCGATCACCTCGTGGGGACGGAGCGCGGCGTCGAAACCCTCTGCGACGAAGTCGCCGATCGCATCGGAGACCGTCATGTCCAGCACGACATCCGGTGCTACGGCGGCGAGCCGCGCCAACGCTGGGGCGACCTGCAACCTCGCGGCAGTGCGCGTCGCGACGAGCCGGATGGTGCCGCTCGGCCGGGAGGCGATACGACGCGCATCCAACAGCGCGCAGCCAATGGCTTGCATGGCAGGGCCAATCCGAGCGGCCAGTGCCTGGCCCGCAGGCGTGAGGGAGACACTGCGAGTCGTGCGGTTGAATAACTGAACACCCAGTCGCTCTTCCAATGTACGGATGGTGTGGCTCAGCGCAGACGGCTTGACCCCCAGCGCCTGTGCGGCCTGTGAGAAATTCAAGCGCTGCGCGACCACTTGAAAGGCCCGCAGGTGGGTGAGTTCGCTCGGGGACAGGTCGGCAACATTAATCATGGGTATCGGGTCTCTATTTCGAATGTCGCCGGATGCAGCGCAGGGGCAGTCAGCAGTCGCGTTTGCGTTTGCATGACCAAACGATGTCTGTTTTCAGAGCCCGCCAACTAATCAGGTGTTTGGGTCGACTGGAGCAGACGGGGCGTTTGCCATCAGGTTTGTTGCGAGCCTGGCTGTCGAAAGCACCGGGAGGATTACGCAAGACTCGTGCAAGCATTGCCTCATCTTACAGGTAACACGCCTCAGTCGACGAGATGCTGGCCACCACCGCAAGGATCCGTGAGCGCAGTGTCCAAAATTATCGTCCAGGATCATCGATCAGGTGGTCAAAGCTTTTTGCCCTTGACGATCTTTCATTTGTTGACTGTGCGTCAGCTACTCGTAGCTACCATCGACAGTCATATCGTCACAGCTCCGGGTCTTGATCATGACGTTGTCGCAAGCATGTTTGCCGACCCGAGTTATCAAGGAAAGGGTATCGGAATACGCCCGTTGGATAGAATTCAGTCAGTTCCCGATGTGTATCCAGGCAGGCAGGGGAAAAGTGATTTTTACGCTCGCCCCCTAGCGCCATAAAACTTTTCGCTAGCGTTCAGCAGGTGTGCGCAGTCGTGTGCGTGCGCCGGCATGTTTCTACGCTCACGCAAAGCGTGGTCTTTACGAACTTGCTTTCTAAGCGTTATCGCGCAGTAATTTAAGGCCTTCTCCTCTACTGCATACGCATCAGGCGCAGCAGTTAGCGTGCCTGCATATTTCGACCATGATCACGCAACTGCGCGTGACAGGGTGGGGCTACCACCCTCTGACATTTCGCTCATGACCATGGAAACGAAAGATGAAGTTAGAACCTGGATCAGCTAATTGGCACAGCAATGTCGGACCGCCCGAGGTCGTCAAGAATGCTGACGATCTGCAATGGGATGTCGAGTCAGACTTCGTTGTGGTCGGGTACGGCGGGGCTGGGATCGCTGCAGCGCTGCAGGCTGCGGAGAAGGGCCTGGATGTTTTGGCGGTGGATGCATTTGCCGGGGGCGGTGCAACCGCCATGAATGGCGGCATCTTCTACGCTGGCGGGGGGACCTCGGTGCAGCATCAGGCTGGAGTGGTCGATAGCCCGGATAACATGTTCCGTTATCTTTCTCTTGAGGTGGGAGATGCGGTAGCGCCTGCAACCCTGCGTCGGTTTTGTGAGGGGAGTGTCGCTGACTTCGAGTGGTTGATGAGTCACGGGGTGAGATTCGACAGTTCCTACTACACGAAGAAAACGTTTTACCCTCCAGCCGGATATTTCCTTTATCACTCGGACAGTTCTCTTGCCGAGACTTGTGCGGCCATCGCCGCTCCTGCCGCACGGGGGCATAAGTACTGGCACCCGCCTGCCAACCAATCGACGGGGTTCGGGGTCCACTTGACCGACCCACTGCGTCAACGAGCGACAGAGCTCGGAGTGTGTTTCTGGCCCCGGACAGAAGCACGGAATCTGATCACTTGCGAAGACGGCGCTGTGGTGGGTGTTCGGGTTATTCGGATGCCTGAAGGCTCAGCGCATACTCGCCAGTACGTCGAAGCGCAGGAAACAGCGCGTAGCCTGCTTCAGAAACTGCCGTCCTCGATGCCAGGCTTTGCCCGGTTGAAACGCAAGGCCGAGGCGCACTGGCGCAAGGCAGAGGAACTCCAGCGACAATTCGGGGTGGAGCAGCGAGTCAGGGCCAGGCGAGGTGTTTGCTTGAGTGCTGGGGGGTTCATCTGGAACCAGGAGATGGTGTCGGCCTATGCCCCGAAATATGTCAACAACATGGCAATGGGTTCGCCAGGAGGTGATAACGGGAGCGGTATCCGTCTTGGGCAGAGCGTAGGAGGTGAGGCCTCTCTGATGGAGCGGGTCAGCAGTTGGCGGTTCATCAATCCTCCTGCACAGTGGCCTAAAGGTGTCTTGGTCAATACGGGGGGCAAGCGCTATGTAAATGAGGAATTGTATGGTGCATCCATCGGTCATGAAATGAATGAGCATCATCAAGGTAAAGGTCACATCATCCTTGATCGGACGCTTTACCGGGGTGCCTGGAAGGCTGCCGTGCTGGAAAATCTGTTTCCCTTTATGCGCCTTCCTCTGGTTTTGGCACTGCTTTTCCAGACCCGCAAGGGGCGCACCCTTGAAGCTTTGGCGAAAAAACTCGGTATGCCGGCAGCTGCCTTGAGCGAGACGGTCACTCGCTATAACTATGCTGCAGATGGCAAGCTGCCTGACGAGTTCGGCAAAAGCCGATCCGAATGCCAGGCGCTGCGTAGCGGTCCGTTCTATGCAGTGGACGTTTCTGCTTCCAGTAGTTTTTTCCCCTGTTCGGCGATGACGGTTGGGGGGCTTAAGATCGACGAGGACACGGGGCAGGTCTTGCGCACTGATCGCACACCGATCAGCGGATTGTATGCTGCGGGCCGGACCGCCATTGGCTTACCATCCAATTTTTATGTAAGTGGACTATCAGCGGCTGACTGTGTGTTTTCGGGCCGCAGAGCCGCGAATCATGCCAGTAAAACACCTGCCGAGCCGGCTCAGTAGTACAGCATACGTTTATCGAGGGAACTGACCGACTGACGAGTTATGAATGCCGCTTCTGATTGCAGAGGCGGCATGAGTACTCCTGGTGCCGCCTGACTATTTCAAGTAATAGCCTACGGCGACCAGATAATCACCGGAGCGTCGAATGAGCACTTGTTTGCGCTCGCGCTTTCCCGTGACAGGGTTGACCCAGCCGTAACTCGCTTCGGCTTCACTCTTGCCAGCGATTGCATCGAGCACTTTCTGGCCCACCGCCTCGCCAGTGTTGGTCGTCAGGGCGCGGAAGTCGGTGTTGAGAAGTCGCGACTGGAAGCCGTGCGCAACAAATCTCTCGGAACGAAAATCCACTATGTAAACGTAAAGATCGTCACGATTGAAATAAGGATCGAGCCGGTTGATGCGCTGCAGGGTCCGGACGTCATCTCCTTCCAGCTCCACGATTGCCTCTTCCAGCAGGCGCCGAGCTTCTGTTTGGGAAGAGCGTGGCATGTAGTAACCAGAGGCGAAAATCTTGTTGTCGATCCGCTGGTAAAAGACTCGCTTGCGTTCGACTTTGTTGTCGTGCCAGTTGGTCCAGCGGTACTCGCGGCTCTGTATTTCGCTACTTGGGGGCGCATTCAGCACCTGAGTGAATGCTTCCCGAAGCGAATCATCGAGCAGTGGGGAAACATCGCGGCCGATCAAAATGGCAGAAGGGCCGCCGCTTGCAAGCATTTTCCCCTGGATATCCACCACGTAGATATAGAAGTTATCGCGGGTGAACTCTCCCTGGCGACTAAACTCGGCGAGCGCTGTGTCGCCCACGGCTTTGTAACGCTCGACTGCTTTGCCCAGCAATGCGCGAGCTTCCTTTGCCTCCTGTTCGTAACCACTGGGAATGTCCTCTGGGCTCGCCATTGGGGACGTTGAAAGCACGGACAACAGGATCAGGGTCAAGGTGCTCTTCATGTCGATCTGCTCCGAAGTTTAAAACCACCGGTAGGGGATTAATGGGCTGTGAATGCGTACGAAACGACTGAGCAGGGTGCGCAAGGCGATCGTTTCAGGGACGCCCAGTTGTTGCATCATGTCGTCCTCAATGCGCTGGCTTTCCGCATTCAGCTGATCACTGATGACGTGTCCTTCTTCAGTCAGAAACAAGTGAGTACTTTCGTCCGTGTCAGCGGGATCGTCGTCGATGCGGATCAAGCCCCTTGCTGCCAAATCGTTGATGGACTCTGGCCCCATCTGCTTTCCAGAGTACGCGGCAAGGGTCACCAGCTCTTGATATGAACGACCGTTACGGGAGTTCAGCGCGCTAATGATCAGGTGCTCCAGTTCGTTCAGGGCGCGCATGCTCGCGGTCTCCCTGAGTTTTGCTGAAAAGTGAAGGTAGGCGCTGGCGAGCAGGTAGCTAAGCGGGCTGGATTCACTGACGTTGCGCGGATCTTCCCCAACAGGAGGCTGGATGGTTTGCGCCGTGCTGGTGGCGATGGCGTAACCGCCGCGCTGGAATACCAGTGGTGGGGTATCGCAGCGATCGAAGTGGATCACTTCTCCCACCAAAATGATGTGGTCACCACCGTCGAAGATATTCGCCGTACGGCATTGAAGGCGGGCGGTGCAGCCATGGAGCAGTGGGGCTTCGTCGAGGCCGCTGTCGTAGCCAATACCGTCAAATTTCTCCGGCCCGCTGACGCTGCGTGCGAAGCGACCCGAGAGCTCATCCTGATCGTGCGCGAGGATGTGGACTGCCCAGTGACTCGCTGTTTCGAACGCAACCAGGCTCTGTGATTTGCGTGCCAGACTCCACAGCACCAGGGGTGGATCGAGTGAAACCGAGTTGAAACTGTTGGCGGTTACGCCAACCGGCTGACCATCGGGCCCCATGGCCGTCACGATGGTTACACCGGTTGTGAAGCTGCCCAGGGCCTGGCGAAACTCACGGGGGTCCAGCGCTGTTTCACAGAGTTTGGGCTGGCTGATTCGCGGGGCAATGTCGTTGTTGTTCATGGTTTTTTTCCTCTGCGCAGCGCGCACTTCATGTAGTTTTGATTGTGTTGCGTGCGCGAAAGGCCGACATGCTCAGTACGGACGATGTGCTGTAAGAAAGGCAGGTGCGCTGAATAAAAAAAGCCCCCGCACGATGGATCGGGGGGGCGCAAGGCAACTGTAAGGCGTGTATTTATGCGAGGAGACCACGCTCGCGGGCCATGTCGAGTGCCAGATCTTCGATCATGTCTTCCTGACCGCCGACTGTTTTACGGCGACCCAGCTCAAGGAGAATCTGGTGCGACGGTACGCCGTATTTTTTCTCGGCGCGCTTGGCAAACAGCAAGAACGACGAGTAGACGCCCGCATAACCAAGCGTCAGCGAATCACGGTCGACCCGTACGATGTGTTCCATCATTGGATAGACCAGCTCCTCGGCGACATCCGCGAGCTTGAATACATCGACGCCGGTCGCAATGCCCATTCGATCGCAGACCGCGTTGAACACTTCCAGCGGCGTATTGCCTGCGCCGGCGCCCAGGCCGGCGGCAGAACCATCGATACGATTGGCGCCGAACTCGAGCGCGGCTAGAGAGTTGGCAATGCCCATGCCGAGATTATGGTGCCCATGAAAACCCAGTTCGGTCTCCGGCTTGAGTGCCTGGCGAACCGCATCGATCCTGGTGCGCACATCGTCGGGGAGCATGTAGCCGGCCGAGTCGGTGATGTAGATGCAATTGGCACCATAGCTCTCCATCAGCAGCGCTTGTTTGACCAGGCTCTTGGGGTCGAGCATGTGAGCCATCATCAGAAAGCCAACCGTATCCATGTCCAGATTTCGGCCATATTGGATATGTTGTTCCGAAACGTCCGCTTCCGTGCAGTGGGTTGCCACGCGGATGGTATGAACACCGCATTCGTAGGCCATTTGAAGGTGATCAACAGTGCCAATGCCTGGTAGTAACAGCGCCGAAACCTTGGCTTGGACAAGTTTCGGGATCACAGTGCGCAAGTACTCTTCATCGCTGTGTGCCGCAAACCCGTAGTTCACTGACCGGCCGCCGAGGCCATCACCATGAGTGATCTCAATCAGTGGGACGCCTGCAGCATCCAGGCCCGTGGCCACATCAACCATTTCCTTGAGGCTGATCTGGTGACGCTTGGGGTGCATGCCGTCGCGCAAGGACATGTCATGCAGTTTGATGTGTTTACCGCGTAAATCGATCATGGCGTTTACCTTCAGGAGTGGTTACGACTTCAGCATGGCTTCGCCAAACATCTCGGCGGTGCGTGCAGCGGCTGCGGTCATGATGTCCAGGTTGCCGGCGTACTTGGGCAGATAGTCGCCGAGTCCTTCTACCTCAAGGAAAATTGAGACCCGATTGCCTTCGAAAACCGGGCCATTCTTCAGCCTGTAGCCAGGAACATACTTCTGAACTTCCTTGATCATGTCGTGCACGGACCTGGTGATCGCATCACGATCCGGCTCGCTCTCGGTCAGGCAGTGGATGGTGTCTCGCATGATCAACGGTGGCTCGGCCGGATTGATGACGATGATCGCCTTGCCTTCTTTTGCTCCGCCCACTTTCTCTACGGCACCGGCAGTGGTGCGAGTGAATTCGTCGATGTTTTTGCGTGTGCCAGGGCCAACGGAGCGAGACGAAACCGTGGCGACGATTTCGCCGTAGGCGACTGGCTGTACCCGTGAAACGGCCCGAACCATGGGAATGGTCGCCTGACCGCCGCAGGTCACCATATTGACGTTCATCACCTGCTTGTCGAGCTGCTCGTCAAGGTTGACCGGTGGGACGCAGTAAGGGCCGATAGCGGCAGGCGTCAGGTCGATCATCAGTACGCCAAGTTCGTTCAGTTTGCGCGAATTTTCGGCATGAACGTAGGCGGAGGTCGCGTCGAATGCGATGCGGATATCGTCTTCAAGGACGTGGGGAAGGAGGCCGTCCACGCCGTCCGAGGTTACCTTGATACCCATCTCCCTGGCACGTTTCAAACCGTCTGAATCCGGGTCGATACCCACCATCCAGACGGGCTCCAGGATGTCACTACGCTGCAATTTGTAGAGCAGGTCGGTACCGATGTTACCGGGCCCGATCAGGGCGCATCTGATTTTGCGTGTCATGGCCTGTGTTCTCACATTGGTGGAATTATTCGGTGAAGCTGATCGAAGCTGAACCGATGCCCTGGATGGTCAATTCGAAATAATCACCCGCCTGGACTGGCACCAGCGGCACCAGTGAGCCCGACAGGATGATGTCACCTGCACGCAGCGGCATGTCGAACTCGCCCAGGGTGTTGGCCAGCCAAGCGACGGCCTCGGCGGGGTGGCCTTGTACGGCAGAGCCGAGACCGCTGCTATGGACTTCGCCATTGCGATACATGTCCAGGCGAGCCAATGCCAGGTCCAGGGAGTTGGGTTCTACCTCGGTACGGCCAAGGACAAATACGCCACACGAAGCGTTATCGGCGATGGTGTCCTGGATCGCGATTTGCCAGTCCTGGATACGCGAATCGACGATCTCGAAGCAGGGGAGCACGGCTTTCGTGGCTTGCAATACCATCTCGCGGGTCACACCCGGTCCCTTGAGGTCGTGTTTGAGGATGAACGCGATTTCGCCCTCGGCACGGGGCTGGATCAGGTTCGCGCCTCGCAGGCTGACACTTGAACCGTCGGCAAAATGCATGCGGTCGGTGAGGAAACCAAAGTCTGGCTGATGAACGCCGAGCATTTCCTGTACGGGTTTGCTGGTCACGCCGATTTTCTTGCCAATGAGCCGCTCGCCATCTTTCAGGCGTCGCTCCAGCAGGGCGAGGGAAATGTGGTATGCATCCTCGACGGTGATCTGCTCGCTACGGGTCAACGGCTCGATGGCCTTGCCATCGCGGAGTGCGTGGTAGAGACGCTCGGCAAGTTTTTCTCTCAGTTGGCCGGTGGCGTTCATGCCGTTGGCCGGGGTTTCGTTCTGGGGCATTCGACTGTCCTCTTGTCAGGCTTGAGGTCAATAGTGCCGCCACGCAATGCTTCTTTGCCTCGTCCTCTTGGACTAGCCAGCAGGTTTTCGCACTGGACAGCAGAGGCATAGTCCTTGCGGACGAGGCGTCGTGTTGATGCTGCACCCAAGCTGGCAGAAAAGCAGCGAGGTTAGCCCGTGACGAGTCACCTACCTGATACCGATCTGATCGTTGGGTTGAGCCCCAAGCAAAGAACAACCGCGATGGTGGGCGTCTACTGCGTATTGTTTCTGCTTGGGCTGGAAACCACGATCGGTGGCGCCATCCTGCCCGTGGCAAGCTCCGCGCTTGATGGCTTCGAGCGTTTTCATTGGACTGGCACGTTGCAGATGCTTGCTTCAGCCTGCGCCACACCCATTGCTGCAAGGCTTGGGGATATCAAAGGGCG
This sequence comes from Pseudomonas sp. S2_C03, assembly GCF_054668405.1. Lineage (NCBI taxonomy): Bacteria > Pseudomonadati > Pseudomonadota > Gammaproteobacteria > Pseudomonadales > Pseudomonadaceae > Pseudomonas > Pseudomonas sp. S2_C03. The sequence continues at coordinate 1,950,220 of NZ_CP162766.1, forward strand.
CAAACATCTACTACGCCTTTCCATCCTCTTGCTGTGCCTGGCCGGCATCGGTAGTGCATTGGCTCAGTCTATGGAGCAGTTGCTTGTATGGAGGCTGGTCAATGGCGTGGCGTTGGGTGTGATGGCGGCAACTGCCTTCGCGGTTCCTGCGGATGTGTTCCGCGATCCTGCACAGCGAGTCCGCTGGCAGAGTATCGGTGGTGTCATGTTTGCAGTTGCATGCAGCCTGGGTCCTGTCTTGGGCGGCGTACTCAGTGAACTTTTTGGCTGGCGCGCAGCCTTGTTCGCGGTCCCAGCAGCTTGTTTGCCGGTGCTCGTGGTTTTGCATCACCTGCCGTCATGTCGTTCGTTATCTCATCAAGAAAAGCAGTTCGACCTTCTCGGTGGGGCTTTGCTTTGCCTGTTTATTGCGTGTTCGCTTTTGGCCCTTCGACCACCTGACGGCATGCATCCAGTATCGTATGGATTGCTGCCAGTTTTGGCCGCAGGGCTACTGACATTGTTCTTGCGCGTCCAGCTGCGGGTTCCACACCCCATACTTTCGCTTGTCATCCTGCGCAACCCAAATGCGCGCAATATTGTGCTGTCGACGCTGCTCAGTGGTTCGGTGCTGTTCATCCTGATGTTCTACAGCCCGATGCTGCTGACTCAGGTCGCAGGCATAAGTTTGCGTGAGGCGGGAACGCTCATGTTGCCGCTACTGATCGGAATGCCGGCGGGGAGCGTCTTCAATGGCCTGCTGTTTGCTCATCAAAAAAAGCCACAATGGTTGCTGGCGGCGGGAGCTATCAGTTTGCTTTGCGGGTGTGCGATGTTGACTCGCCTGGCGCCGGGCACTCACAGCGTCTACATCCTTGTTAGCTTTGGATTGGCGGGTGTGGGCTTCGGTCTGATCAATCAGAACCAGACGTTGTTTATCCAGATGGTCACGCCCATTCAACACGTGGGCGCCGCGACGGGTCTCATTTCCACTGCTCGTACGTACGGCGGGGCCCTGGGCAGTGCACTCTTCGGTATCGCGTTGGCAGGCGGTGATCCGCAACGCGCGTTGACTATCGGGATGACATGCTCGGTGGTTACCGCTGCGATCATTGTGCCCCTGGCGTGTCGGTTGCGTCTGTATGACGATGCCTAGCCTACGCATTGCGCATGGTGCCGGTCGGTGTTCTCTATGCGATGGACCATGGCGCCCCAGGCCAGGTTTGCGCACCCACGTGAGGAGCATCTGCTGCCGCTGAGGGTGGTTTGCGGCGCCGTCGTTAACCAGCCTGCGCGACGCGTGTATGCCGCGAGGCTGGCCAGGCAGATTGTGATCTCTGTTTACAGGTTCGGGTAGCTTTACGCGACCGTGTGGATGTCGCTCGGTCCGAAGTACGCTCGCATGGAGCGAATCAGACCCGCCTCGTCGAAGGTCATCACATCGATGACGCTGACACGCATCGTCCCTTGAGCAAGCTTGACCACCGCGTCAAAAGCCATGGCTGCTGCATCCGCGCTGGACCCTCGAATCGGTGCCGACAGTTCCAGCGTGGCGCCTGAGGCCATCGCCTGGCGGTAAAACGACTCAATCTGCGTTTTGCCATTTTTGGGCGGCGTGCCGTAGGGATCCTCCACGGTGGCATCGTCGCTGTACAGTGCCAGGAGAGCCGCCAGGTCATTGTTGTTGTAGGCGTCGACGTAGGCTTGAAGAGCGTCTTTCATCTGCTGTTCGCTGGGCATCATGGTTCCTCGTTCAGGGCATTGTGAATGGAGGTATAGTGGTGTCACGTAGGTTCCGCTTGGTCCCTGGTTTGATTGGGCATCGCGAGCGCGACCAGGCAAGCAGCGGTGAGCAGGCCGGTGGTGCAACTCAACGCGAGCTCATAGGAATAATGCTCGGCGAGCAGGCCGATAAGCACAGGCCCAATGACCATGCCAAAGTCAGCAGACATTTGATAAGTGGCAATGACCGTTCCGCCACGTCCATTGGCAGCGTCACCCGCCGTGGCGGCAGCTGAGGTGGTGCAGAAGGCTGCTCCCAACCCCATGAAAGCAAGGCCGGAAATGTAGGCGTACAAACTGTGGCCCAGCTGAATAATCAGGAAGCTGGCGAGCACCAGGATCATGCCTGATACCAGTGTCGGTTTACGTCCCCAGCGATCCGCCAGTTGGCCTGCTTTGGGTAGCAAAAGAGTCTGTGTGAGCGCGCAGACAGTGAGGCCAATGCCTATCCATTTCGCTGGCTGTTGCAGCACGACCAGCAGAAACAGAGGCAGCACTGAAACGCGTACGCCATAAACCGCAAAACCTACGGCGAAGTTACTGGCTAATGCCGCGCGGTAGGCCGGTAGACGTAACGCCTTGCCGACGCTGACGGGGGGCGTCGCAGCGGTATGCCTGTCCTCAGTGCGGTGACGTAAATGCCGCAGCAGGAAAAACGCGACTACCCCAGCGACCCCGGCACCGAACCCATAGAGAAAGAATGGGAGGCGCACCGAGAAATCGACGAACAAACTGCCTATCGCCGGCCCGCTGACAGTGCCTATGTAATAGGCACCCATGAACAAACCCGTCGCTTGCCCGCGACGTCCGGCGTCTGTGGTGCGCAGCATCAGGCTCATGGCAGAGATGGTGTAAAGCATCGAGCCGATCCCACATACGGCGCGGCCCATCAGAACGTGCTCTGCAGTCGTGGCAATCCCCGCGCCAAAGCTTCCCAATGCGATCAATGCCAGGCCGCCACAGAGTAGGCGATACTCCCCAAGGCAGTCCACCAGGCGTCCGGCAGGCCATGCAGATATCAGGCGAGCCAAAGGAAAAGCGGCGATGATCATGCCGACCATCGCACTGCCAACCCCCAGTGAACGTCCGAACACTGGAATGGCGGGTGACTGGATGCCGAAACCGACCGCCGATATAAAGCTGATGACGCACAGACACCGCACTTCTCGCGAGATACCATCCAGCCATCCGCCGCCCTTTTTGAGCGCCATACGCGACTCACCTTCCATGGTATGCAGGGCTGCGCTTGTCCACGAATGCGCTGGCCGCTTCCTTATGATCGCTGCTGAGGAATGTTGCAGCCTCCAGTTGTAGTCCTGTGTCCAGTACCAGTTCGCTGCGATGCCGAAGAATACGATTCAGGGCGCGTTTGGTGCCTTGCACAGCCAGGGGAGGGAGGCTTGCCAGCCGTTGCGCCAGGGCAAGCGCCTGTTCTGCCAGGTCCGTTGCGGGAACGGCGCGCAAGGCCAGGCCGAGTCGAGCCGCTTCTCGCCCGTCCATGCGATCGCCTGTCATCAAATAGTACTTGGCCGCCCCCATAGGCATGCCAAGCGGCCACGCCAGTGCTCCACCGTCGCCGGCAACCAGGCCAATAGGTACATGCGTATCTGCGATCTGTGCGTCCTCTGCTATCAGCAAAACATCACACATCAGCGCCAGCGTGGCACCCAGGCCCATGGCGTAGCCCTGCACGGCGGCAACCAGAGGCTGTGGGACGTCAATGAATCGCTCGATCAAGTTGCCAGCGCTGCGCGTCACCAGCTCCATCTGCTCGTAGGGCGTCCGGTTGGGCTGAGGTTCTTCGGCGAAGGATTTAACATCGCCTCCGACACAAAACGCACGACCGGCGCCTTGCAGTAAAACAGCGCGCACGCTGGTGTCATGACGCAAGTCGGCAAGAATGGCTTCAAGGCCTTCATGCATATCGTCACCCACAGCATTCAGCCGGTCAGGGCGGTTAAGCGTCAGCACAAGAACGTGCTCGTGGCGCTCAGCGAGGATAGTGCGGAAACGTCCGTAATCGGCCATTGGGAGCTCCATTGTTTTTATGGGTAGTTGTTCAATGTTTTTTCAGGCGTACGAGCATTTCCGCTCGTGCTAGAATGCGATCCGGGTCCCTTACGGCCAGGTTCTGGTGCGCGACCTCAGCTTCCAGTTGCTCGGCCAGTGAATGTCGTGCGGCCTGACTCAGGAGACGCTTGGTCAGTCCCACCGCACTTCCTGGTTTGGCTGCCAGCAAACTTGCCAACTCCATGGCGCGCCCCATGAGCCGGTCGGGTTCGAGCACTTCTGTCACCAGCCCCCAGGACAAAGCCTCAAAAGCGTTAAGGCGCTGGTTGGTCGCCAGCCAGGTAAAGGCTCGGCTGTAGCCTAGGGCTCGGGTGATGAACCAGCTTCCCCCTGCATCCGGAACCAGGCCGATATCAACAAACGCGGGTACGAATTTGGCGGCATCGGAAGCAATGCGCACATCCGCCGCGCAGGCCAGGGACAGGCCGGCGCCCGCGGCCGCGCCGTTGACTGCAGCGATGACAGGCTTATCAAGGGCGGCCATGGCAAGCGTGTGCGCGTTGAAAGTGTGCCGCAGGGTTTGGTTGCCGATGGTTTCCGGCAGAGGAGGGGCATGCAGGTCTGCGCCGGCGCAAAAACCGCGTCCGTTGCCCGTTAGAACGACGGCACGGATCTGCTGATCAGTGGCCTCGTGCCAGGCATCGGACAGATCACGGTGAAGTTCTGCTGTGAACGCGTTCAACGACTCCGGACGATTGAGGGTCACCAGTAGCACTGGGCCGTGACGCTCGCGAATGACGGTACTCACAATGCTGCACCTGTACCCAGAATCGCGGTCACCTGGCTGGAAAACTGCCCGCCATTGCCGTGAGCGAGAGCGATCTCGGCGCCTTTGCACTGTCGCGCGCCAGCCTCCCCACGCAGTTGTCGCACCGCCTCTATCAACGCAAAGATCCCGTACATACCGGGGTGGCAATGGGACAGTCCGCCCCCATTGGTATTAACCGGCAGGCTTCCGCCCGGCGCGATGCGTCCCGCGGACACGAAAGCACCCCCTTCGCCCTTGGCGCAAAAGCCCAAGTCCTCGAGAAACATGATGGTATTGATGGTAAAGGCGTCATACAGCTGCAAAACGTCGATGTCTGCTGGGGTAACGCCGGCCATCGCGTAAGCGCGCTGGGACGATTGGGTCGCGCAGGTCGTCGTCAGATCCGGCATCTGTGAAATGCTGCGATGCGAATGTGCTTCGCCAGCGCCGAGCATGTAGATGGGCGACTTGACCAGATCACGAGCCCGGTCCGCCCGCGTCACTACCACAGCACCACCCCCGTCGGTGACCAGACAACAGTCGCGCACGGTCAACGGGCTGCAAACCGCCTTGCTGCTCAGGACATCGTCAATGCCCAGTGAGCCTTTGCCATACGTAAACGCAGCGGGATTGAGCTGAGCCCAGGCCCTCGCGGCGACGGCCACTTCAGCGAGTTGTTCGCGTGTGGTTCCGTATTGGTGCATGTGACGGGCTGTGGCCAGGGCATACCCCGTCACCGGGTGTCGGGGACGGTAGGGGGCTTCATAGTTCGGTCGTTCGAGTGACGCCGTCGGGTACTGTTGGCGAAGTCCATCGGCGCGGGGGGTGCTGCCGTAGACAACCAACGCGTTGTCACACAGACCGGCTTGAATGGCCGCGCAGGCGTGAAACAGGTATGAGATGAAAGAGCTACCGCCAATGTTGCCGCTGTCGCTGTAGCGCGGTTGTATCCCCAGGTATTCGCCCAGGTCCAGGTTGGACATGAATCGGCCCATCACACACCCGAACAGGCCGTCGATGTCCTTCATGCCAAGACCAGCGTCGGCCACGGCACGATAGGCGGCCTGTCCTGCCAGTTCAATGGCGTAACGCTGCGCGCCGACATCGCCCAGGTCGGACTCGGCGATGCCAACGATTGCGGCTTTTGCGCGCAGATCCTGAGGCGTCATCATGCGTGCGCCCCTCGTACTCGCTCAAAAACCACTCGAGGGCTTTCACTCTCCAGGGCTTGCACCTTCGCTTGTACTCGATCGCCAATGCTTGGGGAGTCGCAATCGATGACAGTGCTCATCATGCGAAAACCTTCGTCGAGGTCGACCAGCACGACGTTGTAATCCTGCTCCTTGTCGAAAATCACCGTCGACGAGTAGAGCGTTCCGATTCCCTGGCTGTCGTTGAGTTCGAGCTCTGCAGAACCGCAGCCCGGGCAACTGGTACGCAGGTAAAACACCGCTTTGTTGCAGCCCAGGCAGCGTTGATAGGTCAGCACACCCCGTTCAAGCCCTTCGACAAAACATTGGTAGGGCGCGCGCTCACGGATATCAAGCATGCTGAATGCTCCCGTCGTGGTCGTAGGACGCGACAGCGTGCGCCGTGAGGACGAGCTGTTTTTCGCCGTTGACGGTTTCCCGTTGCACGGAGAGTTCGCACTGCACTTCAATGCCGCCCGTTGCCAGTTGATCCACATTCTCAACCTGGCCACTGAGTATCAGGGTGTCTCCCGGCCAGACTTGCGAAACGTAACGCACGGAATATTTACGCAACGCCGCTAATCCCAGCCATGAGGTGGCGTAGGCCGATAGAACGCCCGCGGTGAAAAGGCCATGACCGAATACGCTGCGATAGCCGGATCGCTGCGCAAAAGTTTCGTCGTGATGGATGGGGTTGAAATCCCCGCCCGCGCCAGCGTAGCGGACGATGTCGGTGCGGTTTATCGGGCCGACACGGCGTTCCGGGGCCATATCGCCAGCCGTGAAGCGTGGGCGGAGGTTCTCGCTGGCATTCATGTGGGCAATACCTCGGACGGGTTGAGAGGCGCGGGAGGGGGCAGCTGGATAATGGTGCTTCGAGCAATCAGCGCCAAAACCCCCGCTGTGTCGTAGAACGACATTTCACGAACGATCAGTGTCATGACACCTTTCGAGCTGGTTTTCTGGCTGACGTCGCTGATTCGAGACCGGACGGTGTATGCCTCGCCGGCCACCATCGGCCGGCGGTATTCCCACTCATTACCCCCGGCCAGCACGCGGCGCAGATCGAGCTTGAGCGGGTTGTTGGCATCGGTGGGCTGCCAGTGTGCAGTCACACAGCTGAATGTCGGCGGAGCAGGCAGGGCATTGAATCCTGCCGCGCTCGCTGCTTCGCGGTTGAAGTAAATGGGGTCCTCTGCGTGGATTGCCCTCCCAAACTCCATCAGCTTTCCTTCTTCAACCAGAAAGCGGAATGCCGGGAACTCAAACCCGATCAGGGATTGGTCTGTCATGGTGCTCTCCTTCAGTGCCCGGTCGATGTTGCCGGTCCAGCCAGGACCACCAGCGCATCGGCCGCGAAAGCGTTGCCGGCGTCAACCCTGATGGGGTTAATGTCGATTTCTGACACTTCCTCGAGCTCCAGGGCGAGATTACCTACACCGATCATGATGTCTGCAATCTTGTTTTGTTCGTCACTGGACAGCCCGCGTCTTCCTTGTACCAGGCGACCGCCCAGCAGTTGCTTGAGTGCCCGGCAGGCAGTTTCCCGATCAAAGGGAGGGCGCAGGAGGGCGGTTTCCGCAAGTTGCTCAACCAACACGCCGCCGACTCCTACTGCGACGATAGGGCCGAATACAAGATCGCGTTTCAAACCGCAGGTGAGCTCCAGCCGCGCCGGTACCATCTGTTGCACCAGAACGCCGTCCAGTCGGGCATGAGGTGCACGTCGCTGAACTTCCTGCAGCATGTCCCGATACGCCAGGCGAACGTCGGATTCGCCTTGCAGGCCAAGACGCAGGGCACCGACGTCTGATTTGTGGGGCAACTGGTAGGACATCACCTTGAGTACGACCTTGCCTCCGATTTTTTCCGCTGCTTTGACGGCTGCGTCTTCGTCATGCACCCAAACTTCGTCAGTAATCGGAATGCCGTACATTGCGAACAGGCGCTTACCTTGCGCCTCCATCAGCACTCGTTCCTGCGCTGGCAATTGCAGATGCTCACGCGCCCGTTGCACGCGTTCCTCGTCGTGGGGCAGGTTGGTGCTGCTGGCCAGCGTCGGGCGGCAGGAAAACCGATGCAACGCAGCCATGGAGCGAGCCAGGCGCTGAGGGTCGGTGTACGTCGGTACGCCCGCTTCTTTGAGTACCTCGATGAGGTCGGTGGACAGCACAGCCAAGGGCTTGTCGACGCGCTTGTACAGCGCGGCGAGCTCTTTCGCCGCTTCGGTTGCGCGGGCCCAGGTGACGGTCGCAATCATGTCGACCGAGGGGCTGGCGCTGATCAGGTTCTGCAGGGAAGTGACTGATTCGAGGTGGACTGCTGCGGTTGTATCGACAGGATTGGCAACACTGCCGAAAAATGGCGTGTGCAACACGCCGAGCATCTGTTGCTGTTCGTCATCGGGGAAGGTCGGAACTTCGAGTCCGCTGAGACTGGCCTCGTCGGCGAGCAAAACGCCAGTGCCCCCAGAGCTTGTCATGATTGCAAGCCTGTTTCCTTCAACACGGCGCCCGTCCTGGAAGATCATTCCCAGGTCGAGCATTTCCTCCATGCTGTGGGCAACGATGACTCCGTACTGACGGCAGACGGCGTCGAACACGTCGACGGCGCCAACCACCGAAGCGGTGTGACTCATTGCCGCTTTGGCCGCGGCTTCCGAGCGACCTGCCTTCAGGATCACCAGCGGTTTGTCGAGTATCTGGGCGCGACGTGCCGCCTCGATAAATACCTCTGGATCGCGCAACGTCTCGCTGAACGCCAGCAGCACCTTGACCTCCGGGCGCTCGACCAGATACCGCAGGACGGCGGCGATGTTCACGTCCAGTTCGTTACCGGTGCTGACGAACCAGCCCAGTTGCAGGCCGGTGAGCAAGCCCTTGGTCGTCAGGTAAGAACCAAAACCCCCGCTCTGTGAAACCAGCGCGACACTGCCGCCTGGCGGCAGAGGCTCATCCGGGGTGAGTGCGAAATTAGCCATCACGCCATTGGCGATGTTCAGGTAGCCGATGCAGTTGGGACCGATGACACGTACGCCGCCCGCCTTGGCTTTTTCGGCCACCCGTTGTTGCAGGGCAATGCCATCGGGCCCCGCTTCGGCGAAGCCGGAGGAGAGCAGCACAATACCGCCTACGCCCAGTGCTATCGCTTGCTCTACGATGCCTTCAACCTGGTGGCTGGCAACTGCGATCAGAACCAGGTCCACTGCTTCCGGCAACTGCGCCACGCTTGCATAGGCCTTACAGCCCTGGACCTGGTCATCTTTCGGGTGGACCGGATGGAGCGTGCCTTGGAACGAGCGCTTGAGGTTGGCAAATACCAATCCGCCGATGCTGTGGGGGTTGTTGGACGCCCCCACCATGGCAATCGAACGTGGAGCGAGCAGGCGGTCGAGGTTGGGCGTGTCTGTCTGTGGTCGATTCATTGTTCTTATCCTTAGAGGCCGTGCTCAGCGCACCAGCATCGAACCGCCGTCCACGGAGAGCACCTGGCCGGTCACGTAGGAGGACTCGTCGCTGACGAGATAGAGGAAGGCTGGCGCGATTTCTTCCGGCTCGGCGGAGCGGCGCAGCGGGTGTTGTTTGAGGGCGGCCTCTTGACTGGCTGCGAACTTGGGGTCGGTCATTATCTTCTTGGTCATTTCGGTCGCGGCCGCGGGTGCGATGGCATTGACCAGGATGTTGTGTTTGCCGAGTTCACGGGCGGCCGTGCGCATCATGCCGAGCATCGCGGACTTGGCGGCGGCGTAGTTGATCTGCCCGATAGAGCCATTTTGTGCGGTCGACGAACTGACAAAGACAATGCGTCCCCAGCGGCGCTCGATCATGTCGTTCACCACGGCCTGCAACCAATAGAAGGAGCCGTTCATGTGTACATCGATGACCTGCTTCCATTCCGCGTCGGTCATCTTGTGGAGCATGGCAGGACGGGTAATGCCCGCGTTGTTGATCAGAATGTCGATCGGGCCCAGGGCAACCTTGATGGCTTGCGCGGCAGCATCCACATCCTCTCGGCTGGAGATGTCGCAGCGCACGAATATGGCCGAGTTGCCTTCGTTGTTGATCAGCGCGACGGTTTCTTCGCCACCGGTGACGTTGATGTCGACGACGGCAACCTTGGCACCCTCACGGGCGAACAGTTGGGCTACGCTGCGGCCGATGCCTTGCGAAGCGCCGGTGATGACGACGACGCGATTGTTAAGACGCATGGTTGTTCTCCTGGGCTCAGCGAGGCATGTCGAGCATGCGAGCGAGAATGTTCTTCTGGATCTGCGAGGAACCGCCGTAGACGCTGACAGGGCGAGAGGTGAAATACTCGGCGAGCCAATGAGGGGCTTTGCCTGTCAGGGCATCGGCCCCTAGTACATCAAGCGCCACATGCATGGTGTATTGCGCAGCCTTGGACCACAGCAGCTTGCCCACCGACCCCTCCGGCCCCGGGTCTCGTCCTGCGAGCCTCATCGACAGTTGCTGGGCCACGTTGAGGCTCAACGCCTCGATGTCTACATAGGCTCGAGCCAGCTTCGCGCGTACGGCCGGATCGCCGAGTAGACCGCGCTCGGCGGCAATACTTTCCAGGTCACGAAGTTGGCGGCGCAACGCCGAAATGGAACCGGTATCGGAAGCGCCTCGCTCATAAGACACAGTGGTCATCGCGATACGCCAGCCATCTCCAGGATTGCCGATCAATTGGCTTGCAGGGATGCGCACATCATCGAAGAATACTTCGGCAGTCTCCGGATCACCGCTGGCCAATACGATTGGCTGGACTGTGATACCCGGAGCATCAAGCGGTGTCAGCAGGCAGGAAATGCCCTTGTGCTTGGCGACGCTGCTGTCGGTGCGGGCGAGCAGAAGACACCAGTCGGCCTGCAAGGCGCCGCTGGTCCACATCTTCTGGCCATTGACTACGTAATGATCGCCGTCCAGCTCGGCCCGAGTGCGAAGCGATGCCAGGTCGGATCCAGCCCCCGGCTCACTGAAACCTTGGCACCATTGAACTTCACCGCTGAGGAGCGTGGGCAGGAAACGCTGTTTCTGTTCTTCGGTGCCGTAGGTGAAGATCGCTCGGCCCAGGTAGTTGACCATGGCCGGAAGACGAGGCGAATCGGCGCGGCCAGCCTCGTCGTTTAAAATGGCATCGAAGCTCGCTGCCAACCCCTGGCCACCGTATTCCCTGGGCCAGTTCAGGCCCATGTATCCGCCCGCATACAGCGCCTTGTGCCAGCTTTTGTTGAGCGCACGAAGTCCTTCAGGGTCTTTGATCTCACGCCAACAGGCTGGAATGTTGTGCTTGAACCACTCTCGCAGAGCGGCGCGGAATGTAAGCTCTTCGGGGGTATCACGATAATCCATCAGCGGGCTCCCAGACGTGCGTCGGCAATCTGTTGCAATTGAAAGGCTTCATCACCGAACAGCTGCGCACCGACCAATGCCCGGCGCGTATAGACGTGAGCGATGTGTTCCCAGGTTTGACCAATGCCGCCGTAGACCTGCATCACGGTCTCGGTCACTGGCAGGGCGGCAGACGCTGCATAGGCCTTGGCGGTTCGAGCGGCCAGCAGTGCTTGTTCTGGATCGAGTTCATCGACTGCCCAAGCGGCATAGCAGGTGATGCTGTGGGCCGCCTGAGCCTGGACAAGCATTTCGGCGCACAGATGCTGAATCGCCTGGAAGCTGCCGATCAGTACGCCGTACTGCGAGCGCTCCTTGGTGTAGGCAACCGCGCCCGAATGTGCGCCGTGGAGTACTCCGACGATGTCAGAAGCCACTGTGGTCAGTGCCAATGCTTGCCAGCGCACAATCTGTTCTTTCGTCAATGGCGTCCCCACAGGTTCGGCATCGAGTCCTCCCTGACTGCGGAGCAGCTCACGCGTCAGATCGGCCACTTCCAGCACCGGTGCGAAACCATGCCGAAGGTCAACGCGCACCAGCTGGCTACCTCGTAAACCGAGCGCGTAATGGGCGTTCTGGCTGTCCCAGGCGATGCAGTCGTCGTCCTCCGGCGAGGCCAATGCCTGGAGTGAACGATCCAGCAGCAGGGCGTAGCGTGTTTCGCCGGCAGCAGCAGATTCGATGAGGTCGCTAGGTGCCTCGCTCATGGCCAGTAGCTCGCCAGCCAACAGGCTGCCGACAAAGGGCTGTGGCGCCAAGGTTTCGCCCAAGGCTTGCGCGGCAATCATGACTTCAACACCGGAAGCCAAAGGCACTCCATTGTCACGCATGCGAAGGCTGAGCAGGCCGACCTCGGTGATCTGTTGCCAGCCATGATCCGGGTCGTTGCTCTGAAGGTCGTGTGGGTTTTTGATCCCGATCGACTGCGCCAGGCGCTTGGCCGTGTTTTCAAACATGTGTTGTTCTTCATTGAATAACGCGAGCACGGGTGGGCTCCTTTATTTCTCGGTTGAGTACATCCGGGTTTTGGAGCTCCGTAAAAGGCTCCTGAGAAACGTCGGCAGTAATGAACACTTTTGTCGTCAGGCGTGGGCCGTCGAGTCGATAGGCGCGATGGACTTGGGCTCAGTAGCCAGCCCAATGTGGTTGGCTGCCCGATATCCGAACGTCAGCGCTGGCCCCAGGGTGCCGCCTGCGCCGGGGTATGCGCTGGCGGTCACCGCGCCGGATGCGTTGCCAATGGCATAAAGGCCTGGAATGGCGTTGCCCGATTGGTCCAGCACCCGGGCATCCCTGTCGACTTTAAGACCACCCTTGGTGCCAAGGTCCCCAAGGTCTACACGAATGGCGTAGTACGGCGGACGGCTGAGTTCGCCCAGGCTGGAGTTGGGCTGATGGCGAGGATCACAATAGAAGCGATCAAAGCTGTAATGTCCGCGATTGAAATCCAGATCTACACCGGTCTTCGCGTACCCGTTGAAGGTCTTCACGGTGTTCGTCAGCGTGCTCGACTCGATACCGATTTTGCCTGCAAGGTCGCCAATGGAATCGGCGCGATAGAGCACGTTATCCCACCATTGTGGGGGAAGGCTGCTGTCCGGCATGATCGAGCCAGGCATGATGCGTCCCAGGACGTTCTTTTTGCGGTAGTTGGCGTCGAAGATGAACCAGCACGGCAGGTTGGCACCCGACTCGCGATTGTCCTTGAGCATCTCGTGACCGAAATCGTTGTAGGACATCGCCTCGTTCGCAAAGCGTTTCCCCAACCGATTGACACAGAGGCTATGGGCATAGCTGCGCTCGACGAACAGCGCGCTGCGCATGTCGACATTGGGCGTGTCCGCCGCAGGGATCCGTACAGTCGGTGCCCACCACGCTTCATGAAGAAACTCGCTGTCCGCACCAATTTTTTCACCGGCAATCAATGCATCGCCGGTGTTGTTATGCATGGGCGTAACACTCCATTGCGTCAGCGTCTTGACTGGAAGGTGAGCGTCGCGCAGCGGTTGGCTCTGCTCAAAACCACCGCACGCGACGATGACGGCTTTGCTGGTACGAATGATGAATTCATTGCCATCTCGACTGACGACGGCGCCGACGACGGCACCGTTTTCAACTATGAACCTTTCCAGTCGGGTGTTGAGCTGCAGAGCAATCTTGCGCTGTTGAAGGCCGATACGTAGGCCTGCGATGAGGGCGTTGCCCATGGTTACACGGCGATCACGACGCGTTTTCAACCGCCAACTGATGTCGGACCCGTAATTCCAGATCAACGAGAAGAGCTTGCGCTTCCAGCCTTTGGCGCGCGCGCCAAGCGTTTGTGCATCGTAATAGTCCAGGGCGACTCGCCCGAACAATTTGGCGCCCATGTCAGCTTCGCGTAACGCAAAGAAGTCCTCGCCGAGAATGCCGCCATCGACGGGTTCGACGAACATGGTTCGGCCCGTATCCGATGCGCCAGGCAGGTTCTGGCAATAATCGGAGTAACCGGCGACCGGATTGTATTTGACCCCGATCTGATGACGCATGTATTCGACCATTTCCGGTGCGGAGTCGAGGTAGGCGCGCAATTTTTCTTCTGCAACAAGGCCGCCAGTGCAGGCTTTGAAATAAGTGAGCGCGTCGTCGTAGCAGTCCTGGTCACGGATGCCGCTGTTGTTGGGAATCCAGATTCCGCCACCTGAGAGTGCGGACGTTCCGCCGTAGCGGTCGCTTTTTTCGATGACGATGGTGGCAAGGCCCAGGTCGTGAGCGCGGTTGGCGGCCAATAGAGCCCCTGCTCCGGAACCAATCACCAGCACGGCGCAATTCTGATCGTTGGAATCAGTTTTCATGGCTTGCGATCTCTCTGTTCGGGCAGCGTCCAAGGGACGCGCGTTTTATTGTTTTGGAGAGAAATGGGCGGCATGAGACATGCCGACGACTTCCATGCGTCATAGGTTCGCCTTGGAAGCAGGGCATGAGCATCGCCCGAATGGACTAGATACAGCTCCTCGCAAAGTTGATTGGTGCGGCTAATCCAAATGGGCGATGTCGGGAGCAATGGGATGCATCAAAACTGATTGCGACGTCGCGGGAGGGGCTCATTGCCTCGGCCGGTCGCCAAGACAAGCTGAACAAAAACAAAACCAGACTTGGACTTGCGGAGCGCAATAATGCACATCAAACGTAATGCTGCCTCAGGCAGTGCCTTTCTTGCCCCGGTTCTTTTGTTGGGGGCATTATCGGCGCCTTCGGCCTATGCCTTGTCGATAGACACTGGCAATCCGGATCTGAGAATCAACTGGACCACAGATTTTCGCCTGGGCTTTGGCTGGCGGGCAGAGAATATCGCTTCCGCGCTGGGTGATGATCCGACCAATCATCAATCGGACTACTCCGCGCACAGCGGTGAAATGTGGAAGCGTCGACTCGACGTACTCACTGAAGTGGACGTGATCTACAAGGACGACTATGGCGTACGCGTCAGTGCGACCGGGTGGTATGACAATGCGTACGACGATCATGACCTCAAGGGAAATCCCCGACTTCGCGGTATCTCCTCTCACGCTGACGGAAAGTTGTCTCGCCAGGCCCAGCGGTACTACAACGGTCCTTCGGGCGAGTTTTTAGATGCTTTCGTTTTTGGTCGTGTCGATCTTGGTGAAATCCCGGTTTCCTTCAAAGCGGGGCAGCACTCGCTGATCTGGGGTGTCTCCCAAGTGAACGCCTCCGACTCGATATCCTGGAGTCAGCAGCCGGCCAACTTTCAGAAGGGCGCCGAATCGCCGGGAGCGTCGCCTAAAGAGTTGGCCATGCCGTTGCCGCAACTGTCATTCCAAAGCCAGTTGACCGACAAGGTTTCATTGGCCGGTTACTACCACCTTGACTGGAAACCGAACCGCCAGAGTGAAGGTGGGACGTTTCTGGGCGGTCCCGATTTTCTCTACGATGATGATGGGCGTATCTATTCCGGGACCGTGCCGGGACTGGGAGACCTCTACCTTGAACAGGGCGAGATCATCGATCCGAAGCACAAAAGCCGTGGAAATTACGGTGTGCAAGTGGGCCTGACTCCTGACTGGTACGGTGGCACCATCGGACTTGTCTATCGGCGCATGGACGAGATGCAGCCGTGGCCTGTTAACTTCGCTGTCGACCCCACATCGATTACCGGCTTGCGGTTCCATCAGGTCTACAACCGGGGCGTTGATTTGTTCGGCGCATACACCAATCTCAACTGGCAAGACATCAGTTGGGGCGCCGAGCTTTCGTATCGTCGTGGTACTGCCCTGGATAGTACTGGCGGGCCACTGCCCAATGGTGATTTGAACGGGGCCACGGGCAATACCTGGCACATGCTGCTCAACGCCCAGGCCCAACTGCCTTCATTGCCGCTTTACGACACAGGTATTGCAGTCGCTGAGCTGTCTTACATCTACCTGGATGAAGTCACGCATAACGAAGAAGTGTTCAACAAGTGTAAAGATGCGCGCGACGGCCCTGGCTGCGGTAGCCGTGACGCTAGCAGCCTGTCCGTTATCCTGATGCCGACCTGGCTCCAGGTGCTTCCCGGCATGGACCTTACCGGCAACCTGACATTGGCCGGGTATGGTTTGCAAGGCAACTCTGCAATACCTACCGGACCCGCTGAGCGAGCTTTCGCGTGGAGTGTCGGTGTCACGGCGGATTTCGATATGCGGTACAAGGTCGGTCTTCTCTACTCCGACGCGTCAGATGTTGAAACGCGCTTGGGAGCAATGGGTAGCACCGACCGTGGTCGTGTCACCCTGACATTCCAAACCACTCTGTAACTCTGCGAAGAATTCGGGCTCTTTTGCCGGAAGAACGGCGCGTGTCTCGACTCGTGCAATCCATGAGGAAATAGAACAATGAAAATCAATCGAAGAACCATGACGTTGGGGCTGGGACTGTCGCTTGCACTTTCGGTCTCTCTTGCAGTTGCCGGCGATAAGGCGGCGGACCTGGGTGGTGACAAGTTGACGCCGGTTGGCGCTGAGCGGGCGGCGAGCGCTGATGGCAGTGTTCCTGCATGGACGCCGGACTGGAAGGGGCCGCCGATGCCGGAAAAGGGCGGCATTTATCCAGATCCATTCGCCAATGAAAAGCCACTGTTTTCCATCACTGGAAAGAACATGGGCGAGTACGCAGGCAAGCTGAGTGAGGGTACCAAAGCGTTGCTTCAGCGCTGGCCGGACTACAAGGTCGAGGTCTACCAAAGCCACCGCGTGGTTGATTTTCCCGATTGGCTGAAAGAGGCGACGTTGAAGAATGCCACTCGTGTGAAAGGCACCGAAGATGGCGGTCAACTGGATGGAGCTATGGGAGGGTATCCCTATCCGATTCCCAAAACAGGCGCTGAAGCTCTGTGGAATCACAACTTGCGCTACTACGGACCTCCGTACCGCTCGCGGTTTTTCGGCTATATGGTCGACTCGTCGGGCAACCTGATGCTCACTCACGATCTGGAGAACTACACAGATTCTCCCTACTACGATAACCCGGACGAACCGCAACGGATCTTCCAGCGTCGCCTGAGTGCTTACCTCGGGCCTGCCCGAAATGTGGGTGACAAAACACTGACCAACATGGTGCTCAACTTCAACAAGGACGGGAACAACAAACTCTGGAATTACACCCAGGGACAGCGCCGAGTACGCCTGGCACCTGATTTCGGCTATGACTCGCCGATGACCAACGCCGGAGGTACGTACTTTTTCGATGAGCTGGCAATGTGGGAGGGGCAGCTCGACCGCTTCAACTTCAAGCTGGTTGGCAAGAAAGAGCTCTACATACCTTACAACAACTACAAGCTGATCATGCACAGTACTGCGGAGCAAGCGTACGGCAAACAGTTCGCCAACCCTGACCTCACGCGCTGGGAAGCACATAGAGTCTGGGTGGTTGAGGCGACTCTCAAGCCCGGCCAGCGTCATGCCCAGAGCAAGAAGGTTTTCTATATAGACGAGGACAGCTGGTCAATTGTGCTCTACGAGGGGTATGACCAGGCGGGCAAGCTCATGCGCTCCTCTCAAGGCTTCGTCACGTATGACTGGAACACCAAGTCGGTCCCCAATACGCCAATGATCGTGTACGACCTTGTCAAAGGACAGTATTGCAGCACGATGCACATGGCCGGTGGCTCAGGTTACGTGAGGGTCGATCGTTGGCCAAACAGCCGGCTGACTCCTGAATCCATGGCCGGCAGCGGTATTCGCTAACCCTTCCTCAAACTCCCGGGCACCGGCCAACAGGCCGGTGTCATACCGCCCCGAAGTCATGTCCTGCAGGCCTCTTTGCCAGTGCTTGGGCGAGGTTGTGCCCGCCATTGTGGGGTCTCTACGGGGATTTGAGCAGGCTAGTCCAGATGGGTGATGTAAGGCGGATGAATCCTGCCGAGACTGCAAGCGAGCCTGATCCTGGAAAGCTCCGAAAGGTCGCCGTGAGGTGGCTTTGTAAACAACAAAAACAGCGGACTTGATCCTGCGGAGAACAACATGTGCGTATCGAGGACTGTTCCCTTTAGATCGGTGGTGCCTTCCCCCGGTGTGAAAAGTCCGGCTTGGATCGCTCTGATCCTGGTTTTACTCTGGACTCCATTGGTTACTTTTGCATCGGGTTTTGTCGATCCGCTTGATGAAGTGTCCGAGAAAATGAGCAACCTTGCACATAAACCGCTTCGAGATATCGCCAAGGCGGGTGATCGACTGGTGGCGGTAGGGGACAACGGTCTGATCATCCACTCCGACGATCATGGCAAAACCTGGGTACAGGCCAGCGTGCCGGTCAGCACTGACCTCAATGCAGTATTTTTTTCCGACCCTCTGAACGGTTGGGCGGTAGGGCATGGCGCGGCGATTTTGCACAGTGCCGATGCCGGCCAGAGTTGGACTCGTCAGCTGGACGGGCGGGGGCTGGAGCAGCTATTCGTCGACTACTTCAAAAACCGGTCCGGATTGGATGCAGAGCGTGCAGAAAGTTATCTCTCTGCACTCCTGAGCATGACTCGCCCCGGCCCTGGGCAATTTTTCATGGGGGTCTGGTTCGACAAGTCCGGTACCCGAGGTTATGCCGTAGGCCCGTTCGGGCTGATTCTCGACAGCCGGGATGGTGGCGCTACGTGGCAACCGGGCAACACCCTCATAGAGAACAATGATCTGCTGCACCTGACCTCAGTCAGGGAAGTAGGGGGGAACTGTACATCACTGGGGAGAGGGGACGCATCTGGCGCCTGGATCGGCAAAGCGAGCGCTTTGTCGTGGGCGAGGTGGGTTACGACGGCACCTTGTTTGGCGTAACAGGCAGTGGGAGCACCCTGCTGGCTTACGGGCTGCGTGGTCATGTTTTCCGTAGTGCGGATGCAGGACGAAACTGGGCACCCGTCAGTAATGAATTGAATGCTGGCATTACCGGCGGAACTGCCATTGACGGGCTCGGCATGGTGTTGGTGAGCCAGGCTGCCCAGGTAGCAATCAGTCGGGACAAGGGTTCTTCCTTCGAGTTACTCAATGTGTCGAAACCAACCCTGTATACCGGCGTGGTGTCGATGGCTGGAGGGCAACTGGCGATGGTTGGCCTCAATGGCGTGACCACCCTGCAAATCCAGTAAAAACGGGTATCAGAACAATACACCCGTGTATCTGCACCAGAGGAATAAAAGATGGTAAAGGCAACGGATCACAGTGCGACGCCGGTCATACCCACGCGTGAACAGTTCGATGCTCGCTCAGGCGGTTTGATCGAACGGGCGATATTCAACAACCGCATCTTCTTCGTATTGTTGTGCGCAGTGCTTACCGTACTTCTTGGGCAAAGGGCGACGTTGCTGGAGGTTAATGCCAGCTTTGAGCGAATGATGCCGAGCTCGCACGAGTTCGTGCGCAATTACCTGGATAACAAGGTTGATCTCGCCGGTCTCGGAAACTCGGTAAGGGTTTTGGTCGAGAACCCTCGCGGCACCATTTATGACCCGGATTACCTGCAGGCGCTGCAGGAGATCAATGACCAGATAAACCTGGCGCCAGGTGTTGATCGAGCATGGCTGCGGTCTTTGTGGATGCCCGCCGTCCGCTGGAATGAAGTGACCGAAGTCGGGATGGAAGGGGGGCCGGTCATGCCCAATAACTATGACGGTTCATCTGACAAGATAAAGACTCTGCAAGCCAATGTGCTGCGCGGCAACCTGGTGGGCGATCTGGTGTCATTGGACATGCGTTCGTCAGTGATTCTGGTGCCTCTGATGGAAAAGGATCCAGCGACGGGCCAGCCTTTCGATTACCGTCAGTTCGCCACTTTTCTTGAAAACGATATCCGTGGCCATTATGAGCAGCCTGCAGCGGATGGCCTGCCTCGGGTGCGTGTTCATATAATAGGCTTCGCAAAGTTGGTGGGGGATCTGATCTCTGGCCTGACCCTGGTGATGGGCTTTTTCGCAATCGCCGCTGCGATCGTCGTGTTCATCATTTTTGTCTACACCCGCTGCTTGCGCAGCACTTTGCTGCTACTGGTCGCTTCGCTCAGTAGTGTGGCGTGGCTGCTGGGCATCATGCAGTTGTTGCACTACGACATCGATCCCTATTCGATTCTCGTGCCCTTCCTGATCTTCGCTATCGGCATGTCCCATGGCGCCCAGAAGATGAACGGCATCATGCAGGATATCGGACGCGGCACCCATAAATACGTTGCCGCCAGGTACACGTTCCGCCGGCTGTTTATCACGGGTTTATCGGCGCTACTGGCCAACGTCTTTGGTTTCGCCATCCTTATGGTGATCGACATCCCGGTCATCCGTGACTTGGCGATCACGACGAGCATTGGCGTCTGTGTGCTGATCTTCACGCAGCTGATCATGGTTCCGGTGATGCTGTCCTACCTCGGTGTCAGCCGCTCTGCTGCACAGCGCAGCGTGCGTAACGAAACGCAGCAGCTCGCCGACAAACCGCGGGGAATGTCTCACATCATCGGTGACAGCCTGGTGCGTTGTGCCAGGCCCGGTTACGCCCATGCGCTCGTTCTTCTGGCGTTGCTGGTGGGTGTGGGCGCCTTGTATTTGCGCAGCGATCTTCAGATTGGTGATCTGGACGCGGGAGCTCCGGAGCTGCGTCCCGAATCTCGTTACAATCAGGACCTTGCATTCTTCAACGACGGCTTCGGCCGCTCCACCGACCAGTTCGCGGTGATCGTCAAGACCCAACCCGGAGGTTGCGCGACCTACGAAACGCTCACAGAAATCGACCGGCTGACTCGTATGCTTCAGAGTGTGCCCGGAGTGCAATCTGTTGCCAGTCTGTCTGGTTCAGTGCGCTTTATCAATTCCAGTTACGGTGAGGCGAACCCCAAGTGGATGAGCATTCCCCGCCAGGACGAGGTCGCCGCGCAGGCCTCTCAGATTGCCTCTATCCAGTCACCTGAGTTGACCAACTTCAGCTGTACGGTGTCGCCAGTGATTGCCTACCTCGCCGATCACCGTGCTGACACCTTGCGCCGTGTAGTGGCGGCCGTTGAGGATTTTGCCGCGAAACACAATACGGATGAGCGCAAGTTCCTGTTGGCAGCCGGCCCGGCGGGCATCGAAGCGGCCACCAATCAGGTGGTGGAAGAGGCCAGTCTGACAGTGCTACTGCTGCTTTATGCTTCGGTGGTGGTCCTGTGCCTGGTTGCCTTCCGTAGCTGGCGTGCGGTGGTGGTCGCCCTGATTCCTTTGGTGATCACCTCTTTGCTGTGTGAATCATTGATGGTTCTGATGGGTATTGGCGTGAAGGTCGCTACGCTACCCGTCATCGCGCTCGGGGTGGGTGCAGGTGTCGACTATGCCCTTTATCTGCTCAGCGTCCAACTGACCTTGCAACGAAATGGGGCCTCACTGGAGGAGGCCTACGCCGGAGCCCTGCGTTTCACCGGCAAGGTGGTTGCTCTGGTTGGCCTGACCCTGGCCACTGGCGTACTGACCTGGGTGTTTTCGCCGATCAAGTTCCAGGCTGATATGGGCATTCTCCTGACCTTCATGTTCCTTTGGAACATGCTGGGGGCGCTCGTCCTTATCCCGGCCCTGTCGCACTTTCTTTTGCGCGGTGAAACCCGTCTTGCCGACGAGGAACTTGATGCTGGCAAAGAGAAGAATGCAATACCGATCAAGACTGCGACCAGCCTGCGCAACCCGTCTGTTTCCCCTGTTGAGCGACCACTGGTCAAGGTGGGACGCTGATACCTGGCACTCGATCCATTTCTCGACATTACAACAACAAGGACTACTAACCATGATTCATGCATCTCGCTTTCAAAACAAAAACGTCATTGTCACCGGTGCTGCATCCGGTATCGGTCAGGCGGCGGTGCTGCGCCTTGTGGGGGAGGGGGCTACGGTATTGGCAGTCGATCTCAATGCCGAAGGCCTGCAAGAAACCCTGGCCCGTGCCGATGCCGTTGGGGGCAACGGGGGCCGCGCCGTCTCTTCCTGCCTTTCGGTCACGGATGAAACTGCTGTACGTGAGGCGATTGGAGCCTTCGTGAACGACACAGGACGCCTGGATGCCCTGGTAAACATGGCCGGCATTCTCAGCTCCGCCCATGCAACCGACACCTCATTCGATACCTTCATGCGTATTGTGCAGATCAACCTGGGCGGCACGTTTCTGTGCTGTCGGGAGGCGCTACCGTTCCTGGTGGAAAGCAAAGGCAATATCGTTAATGCTGCTTCCACCTCGGCGTTCTTCGGCCATCCCTACATGGCGGCCTATTCGGCAAGCAAGGGCGGCGTTGCTGCGCTAACCCAGGCACTTTCGCGTGAGTACATGAAAAGCGGCGTTCGCGTGAACGCCGTTGCGCCTGGCGGCATTGCGACACCCATGGTGGCTGCTCAAGCGAACGGCTTTCCGACAGGGGCGGATTTCAGTTTGCTCATGCATTTGTCGCGTCCTGACCGGCAACTTGGTGCTCCCGAGGAGGTCGCCGCCGTGATCGCGATGCTGGCCAGCGATGACGGGACTTTTGTCAACGGCGCGATCCTGCGAATCGACGGCGGCACGCACGGTTGAGAGGTGGGCCATGGACAACATGTCGACAGGCGAGCGAATCACACCGTTCACGCCCTTGCAGATCGGGCCGATTGTATTGAGCAATCGCTTCATTCGAGCCGGTGCAAATGAAGGTATGACACCGAATGGAATGCCGACCCAGGCACTCGTCAAGCACCATCGAGACATGGCGGCTGGCGGGGTCGGCATGACGACCGTGGCCTACGGGGCGGTCTCGGCCGAAGGGCGTACCTTCAAACACCAGTTTTATCTGTCACGTGAAGTGATGCGCCATCTGCGCGTTTTAACCAAGGCTGTGCATGCCGAGGGCTCCGCTGCTTGCCTGCAGATCACTCATGGCGGCTCCTTTACGATGCTTAAGCCTGCCGGTGGTTTTCCCAAAACTGCATCGTCGGGATTCAACGCTTTCGGTTTCCTCCAGGGAATTGTGTGGCAGACCGCGATGACGGAAGCTGACATGAGTCGAATCGCCGACGAGTTCGCCCATGCAGCCTCACTCGCCAGGGACGCGGGTTTTGATGCGGTAGAGATCCACATGGGACATGGATACCTTCTGAATCAGTTTCTGTCCCCGCTGAGTAATCACCGCCGCGATCAATACGGGGGCGATGCGGAAGGTCGCAGCCGCTTCCCTGCGATGGTGCTACGACGGGTCAAGGACGCAGTGGGAGGGCGTATCGCCGTGACCTGCAAGCTCAATCAGACCGATGCTGCAAAGGGCGGTATCGATGCGGATCAAGCGGCTGTTACCGCCAAGATCCTCCAACGCGATGGCGCTGACCTGCTGACTTTGAGCGGTGGGCACAACATGCACAGCCCCTGGGCGCTGTTTGGTAGCCCCATGCCGATTGATGACATGAAGGCGCATGCCAGAGGGCTGGCGCGTTTAGGACCGTGGGTTCTTGGTAAACAGCAGCCAAAGGATCTACGCTTTCGTGAGCTCTATTTTTTGGAGACCGCGCGCGTGATTCGCAAAGCGGTTTCCCTGCCGCTAGCACTCGTAGGAGGAGTGAAGTCGCTTTCCAGCGCTGAACGGGTGCTGGCGGAAGGTTTTGAGGCCATTGCCCTGGCACGAGCCTTGATCCACGATCCGGGCTTTGTGAACAAGCTGGCGGATGGACGCCTCAAAGAGTCCGGATGCACCAGTTGCAACCGCTGTGTGATGGGGATCTACGACCCGAATGGGGTGCGCTGCGTCTTGAACGCGCCTAACGATCCTGCTCTGAGCAGGCAACTGGCGGCTGAATGACCCGCGTCGATGGAAAGAGTAATGACGTTGAAAGGTATAACAACAATAAAAAGAGGTGACCGTGATGCATGCAATGAAAATGCGGAGCTTGGATCCTGCCGTTCGATCTGGAATTGCCCCGATGAGTGACATCATTCCAGCGTTTGCCGAGCGTCCTGGAACGGTTGCTCCAGACGTCACCAAAAAGAACCTTCAGGACGCGATGGGCAGCGTCGACCTCAACCGTATGATCCTGTCGATCTATCAAGGCTTGAATGGAGAAGAGCCCTGGCGCGATACGGTTCGGCACCTGTCGGTCTACATGAATTCCGGTAGTGCCGTTATCGTTGTGCGGCCATCGACGGCTTCGGATCTTGGGTTTTTGGTGTCTGAACCACGCAATCCCGAAATCGAAGATGCCTACCGAGCTCATTTCTGGACCGAGGACCCTTTCCTCGAGCTGCCGATCGGCCGTGTGCTGACGATCGATGAACACCTCGGTGCCGACGGTTGGCTCAATAGCAATTTTTATCAGCGCGTTATCGGCAAGGGCGGCATTCGTTATGGCATGGGCATCAATATCGTGTCCGAGAGCGGGACTGTATGCCGTATCCGGCTCTACAGGATGGAGAACGAATCTGCATTCGAACAGGCTGATAAAGAACGGCTGTTCGAGCTGATACCTCACTTTGGCCAGGCCCTTGGGCTTGCTGCTCGATTGGAACTGCATGAGACACAGAGCGAGCTCTATGAAGGGGCGCTCAATCGTCTGCACATTGGTGCGATCGTGCTGGATGAGACTCAGCATGTGCTGCGGTGTAATCAGGTTGCCCAGCAGATGCTCGATGAAGGAGACGGCCTCAAGCGCAGCGCGGGCCTGGTTGAAGCCCACTACCGCAATGAGCGCCAAACGCTGAAGGATTTGATTGGCTCGAAAGGGGCAAGCGCGCAGGTCATGTCGGTCACCCGCCCATCGGGTAAGCGAAAACTAGGCTTGGTGGTGCGTCGTATTCCCCTGCGCGAAGAGTCCGAGGGGAAGGGCAGACCTGCCTGGGTCATTTTCGTCTGCGACCCCGATGCGCAGACTACCGCTCCCCGTGAAATTCTTCGCCAGGTTTTTGACTTCACGCCCTCGGAAGCCACATTGGCCATGGAGCTGGCCAATGGTTTGTCTCTTGATGAAGCTGCCGAGGTACTGAGTATTCGGCGCAACACTGCGCGGACCCATTTACGCGCCATTTTTGCAAAAGCGGGCGTTACCCGGCAGGCAGAATTGGTCCGGCTGGTCCTCAATGGTGTCGTCGGTCTTTCTGGGCTGAGTCCAGCCGATTAAGCAAACGCGTGCATGATTTTGCCGGCGCATGACTGCCGGCGCTCCACACCGCGGCAGGGGTCTTCCCTGCCGTTTTTTTTGTTCGAATGTTTTCCATGTCCCAGGCAGGGGAAGCCGGCACAGCATCGGTCCAGCTGCCGTTGAGGATCGCGGGGTGGTTCGGACCTACTCCAAGCGGACCATGCGCAGAGACCACGCGCCCTTCATATTCGAGACATAACAACACGTGGAGCACGGTTATGTCCTCGCAGTCAGAACATATTGCTACGCCGATTCCGGTTGGCGAGTTTATTCAGGTCCAGGGTACTTTGCGCCTGCATTATCACGAACTTGGTCAGGCTTGCGACGAGCGTCCGACGCTGGTTTTCCTGCACGGCAGTGGCCCGGGCGCGAGTGGCTACAGCAACTTCCATAAAAATTTCAAATTTTTCGCGGACCAGGGCTTTCATGTGCTGGTTCCTGACTATCTCGGGTATGGCCTTTCCGACAAGCCAAGCGACATCGCTTATACCTCGACCCTGCACGTCGAAGTCCTGCATGAGTTGCTGAGCAAGAAGCAGGTGCGCCGTGCGGTCATGATCGGGAATTCGCTCGGTGGCGCGATCGCATTTCAGTACGCGCTTGCCTACCCCGACCAAATCGAGAGGCTGGTGGTCATGGGGCCGGGCGGGGTCGAGGAGCCTGCACTCTGGGCGGGGAGCATGAGTGGCCTGGTGGCAATGGCTGGGGTAATCCAAGGGCGAAAAACGGACCGGGAGTCCTTCCGCGAGCTACTCCATCATATTGTCGCCTCCCCACAAACGATCACTGAAGAGGTGATCGACTCGCGTCTCCCCGTCTGGATGGAGCAGCCCATAGAGGTGTTCTCGACGATGAAAGTCGAGGTCTTTGCCGGTCGGCTGGCAGAACTGAAGATGCCTGTCTTGTGCCTCTGGGGAGCAAAGGACAACTTCCTCCCCGTGCGCCACGCCTTGTTGGTGGCAGAGCTGGTCAAGGACGTGCGAGTGGTGATTTCCAGCCGCTCCGGTCACTGGTTCATGCTGGAAGAACCGGATTATTTCAACCAGGAAGTCAAATACTTCCTCGGCTGAGCATGGGCGTGCTCGCCGAGTGCGAGCGCGTGATGGAGCAGCGCTCCGTTGCAATCGCAAAGAGTTGAGTTATGTCCAAGTCTCTTTATCACCGACTACGCGTCGCCGAAGTTGTCGAGGAAACCCACGACAGCAAGTCCATCTTGTTCTCTCCCCCAGAGCATCCGCAGGCGTTTTCCTACAGGCCGGGTCAGTTCCTCACGTTGCGGATCCCAGGGGACGGTCAGAGCATTGCGCGTTGTTATTCGCTGGCCAGTGCGCCGGCTATCGATGCTGCTCTGAAGGTGACGATCAAAAGGGTTCGAAATGGCCTGGGCTCGAACTGGATTTGCGACAACCTGCGCGCGGGCGATGAGTTGGAGGTGTTGCCTCCGGCGGGTGTGTTCTGTCCGTCATCGCTGGATGTGGACCTGCTGCTATTTGCTGGAGGCAGCGGTATCACCCCCGTCATGTCGATTCTCAAATCCTGCCTGTTGCTGGGCAGTGGAAAGGTTTTTCTTTTCTACGCCAACCGCGATGAGAAGTCGGTGATTTTTCGTGATGAGTTGCAGCGTTTATCAGCGGCACATCCTCGTCGACTCACCGTGATGCATTGGCTTGAGTCGGTACAAGGCCTTCCCACTGCAGATCAGATGGCCGGAGCCTGTCTTGGCCATGAGGATGCGCATGGCTTTATTTGTGGCCCTGGCCCCTTCATGGATGCCGCGGAAAACACCCTGCTTGGCCTGGGAATGGACCGACGCAAGGTACACGTCGAGCGCTTCGTGTCACTGAACAGCGATCCTGGTGTTCTTGCAGATGTTCCTGCCGCTCCCGTTGATGGTGCCCCCCGCGTGGAGTTGTCGGCTCAACTTGATGGGGAGAATCATGTTGTGGCCTGGAATCCTGAAGTTGACTTGCTCGATGCCCTGTTGGCGGCGGGCATCGGAGCTCCTTTCTCCTGCCGCGAAGGGCGTTGCAGCGCTTGTATGTGTCGGGTGGCCGAAGGAGAGGTGAGCATGCGTAGCAATGAAGTGCTCGGTGCAGACGATCTGGCCGAAGGCTGGGTGTTGGCCTGTCAGGCGCGCCCTGTCAGCGACAAAGTAGTGGTCAGCTTCGACGGCTGATCGCCCGTGAAAATAATAAATCCGCGAAGGAGAAGCTCATGAGTATCAACCAGTTGGCTTACGTGGTGGTCGAATCCACCGATGTGGAGAAATGGCGTTTTTTCGGGACCCGGATCATCGGCCTTGCGAGTGAGTCTGCGGCAGATGGCGCGCTTTATCTGAAGGCGGATGCTCGTCGCCATCGAATCCTGGTCGTGCCGGGTGAGCGTGATGGATTGTATGCCTCTGCATGGGAGTGTGTATCCGAGGAGCACCATCGCTCGATGAAGGACACACTGGTGAAAGCCGGAGTCGAGATTATTGAGTCGACGCCGCTTGATCGTCAGCTGCGTTGCGTCACTGGCTTGTTCAGTTTCGTCGACCCGTCCGGCAATCGACAGGAGGTGATCTGGGGGCCGATCTCTGACTTTGCACCCTTTGTGTCGCCCGTAGGTGTCGAGCGTTTTGTCACCGGGAACATGGGCCTGGGGCATGTGGTGTTGCCCTCGATGAACTTCGACAAGTCAGTCGAGTTCTGGCGCGACATCGCGGGGTTTGGTCTTTCGGACATCCTGCACGCTCAGTTGTCGCCTGACTTTCGCGCACGCATTCACTTTATGCACTGCAATCCCCGCCAGCACAGCCTCGCCTTGGCAGAGATGCCACAGCCAAGTGGTTGCGTACACATCATGCTTGAGGTTTCGACGCTGGACGATGTGGGGCGCGCGCTGGACCGTATCGCACAGAACAACGTTGCACTGGCGTCCTCGCTCGGGCGCCACGTCAACGATGAAATGGTCTCCTTCTATGTCTGGACGCCCGGTGGCTTTGCCCTGGAGTTTGGCTGTGGAGGCCTGGTCAAGGACTGGGATAACGACCACTCGGTGTTCGAAACGACGCGTGGCAGTCATTGGGGCCATCACTGGACCGCGCCGCCTGCCCAATAAATCTCGAGATATCTAGTCCTGATGGACGGGGCGGTCTTCGACGTCATTGCAGATTATGAAGTCGAAACCTCCGTTTGGAACGCAACCTGGGAAGACAACAATAATGCAAACAGCCGAGATCAAGACCGCTGCCGCCGATATTCCAAGCAGCCAGGAACTCATCAGCCGCGCCCGCGCGATGATTCCCGCCCTCCGTGAGCGAGCGGTACTGGGTGACCAACGTCGCACTTTGCCGGAAGAAACGATCGCAGAGATGCAAGCCGCTGGACTATTCCGGGTTTTGCAACCCAAGCGTTATGGTGGCTATGAAATGAGCCCCAGCGTGTTCTATGACATTGTGATGGCGCTGGCAGAGGGTGACATGTCCGCGGGCTGGGTGTACTCGGTCGTCGCCGTTCACGCATGGCAGATGGCGCTATTTGATGACCGAGCCGCTCAGGAAGTCTGGGGCCAAGACACTAATGTTCGTATCAGCTCTTCCTACATGCCTTCCGGGCGCGCCAAGCCTGTTGATGGCGGTTTCCTGTTCAGTGGGCGTTGGGGCTATTCCAGCGGTTGCGACCATTGTGATTGGGTGTTCCTCGGTGGCTTCGTCGAAGCACCGGAAGGTGAGCCGATCGACGCCCGTACCTGGCTGATCCCGCGCAAGGACTATGAGATCGTCGACACTTGGCACACAGCCGGGCTCAAGGGCACGGGCAGCAAAGACATTGTGATCAAGGACGCATTCGTGCCGGACTACCGCACGCACAAAATGATCGATGCCTTCAGCTGTAACAGCCCTGGCAATCAGGTGAACACGTCCCCCCTGTATCGGATGCCATTTGGTCAGGTTTTCAGTCGCGCAGTGTCTACTGCCTCGATCGGTGCGTTGCGAGGCATGGTCGATGCGTTCATGGAAACTGCCAGGACGCGTGTCAATGTCATCGGCGCTCGGACAAGCGATGACACTGCAGCGCAACTGGTCATTGCCGAAGCCAACAATACGATTGACGAACTGACTTTGGTGTTGCACCGCAATTTCAAAGTGTTGGAGGGCTATGCGCAAAACGGTGAGATTCCCCCGATCGAAGAGCGTGTGAAATACCGTTTTCAGGCCAGCTATCCGCCGGAGCGTGTTTCTCTCATTGCTTCACGCCTGTTCAAGGCGGCAGGTGGTGCAGCGGTCTACACAAAAGGCCCTTACGGCCGTTTCCTGGCGGACATCAATGTCGGCCGTCAACATGCCGCCAACCAGTTCCACATGTACGGCGCCAACTGGGCCAAGGTGCAGCTTGGCCAGCAAAACCAGGATTACTTTCTCTAGCAAGGCGGGTCGGTCTCCACTGGATATCGGCCCGTTGATACAGATAAGGGGAAAATAATGGCCAGGGTTGATTCACTTCGCGGTGCCCAGAGGCTCAAGACCGTACGGACCGAGGACGGCCAGGTTGACGGATGGTTGGAGTGTTCTGTCGTCTTTGGATTGGGTTCTACGGCCCCGGTTGAATTTGCCGACAGGTTAACCGGAGTGCCCGTCAGCTATGTCCTCAATCCGCAGCACGGCGTCTTTTTGGCCGACGAAATTCAGCGGCTGATGCGAATTGGTGTGGGTGCCTGGCTGGAGGTCGAGCTGCGCGCAGATCGTGTAGTCGATTGCAGGTGCGATGACGAGAACTGGACGGTCCTCTTTCGCCTGCCGCTACCCGACGGGCACGACTGCAACCTCCACATGGACGTGGGATGGGCCATCGATGGCAGTCATGCCGTGTCCGCTGCGCTCGAGTACGCAGCGAATTGGATTGAAGAACTGGATAGGCGGCCACTTGATGAGGACCTGGCTGAGCTCCTGCGCGAGCTCGATCTTGGACAGGCGCCGCGACTCAGTTGTGGCTTGGCCTCCATGAGTGGCGGGCCCACTTGATAGGCCGCACCGTAAACGGGAAGTCCCGTGTTTAGCCTGCAAACAATAAAAAATCATTGGAGGTTTTCATGAGCAGCGTGGAAGAGAAGCCCCGCATTATTGTCAGCACCACCGAAGAGCGCTTTGCTCGCGGTTGGCACTGCCTGGGCCTGAGTGAACAATTTCGCGATGGCAAGCCCCACAAGATCAAGGCGTTCGGTACCGAACTGGTCGTATTCGAGGGTGAGCACAGCAAGACGCTTAATGTGATAAACGCCTTCTGCCCTCATCTCGGGGGAAACCTGGGGGATGGCACGATCAAGGGCGACAGCGTTGCCTGTCCGTTCCACGATTGGCGCTGGGGTGGGGACGGTAAATGTACAGCTATCCCTTACGCCAAGCGCGTCCCGCCCCGTGCCCGAACCCAGCGGTTTATCACGTGTGAGGAAAATCGCCAGCTGTTCATCTGGAATGACCCGCAAGGTAATCCGCCGCCAGACGACGTCATTATCCCGCACCTGGAAGGTGCTTTCAGCGACAGCTGGAGCGATTGGGACTGGTCGTTTCATGAACTGAACACTACAGGCCGGGAGCTCGTCGATAACCTGGTTGACGTTGCGCATTTCTTCTACATCCACGGTGAGGGCAGAGGAGGAGGAAGCTCGTACTTCAAGAATGTGTTCGAGGATCATTTCGCCACACAATACTTGGAAATCGGCCCGCAGGAAGAACATCCCCCCTACCAAAAAGACGTGACCTATACCGACGACATCTCAAAGTTGGGGTGCTGGAATCGTGGTGAGACCACCTATCATGGGCCGTCTTATCTGGTGTCCCGTTTGATGATGAAACTCTCGCCGGAAGACTCCTGCGAGGCCATCGAAATCCTCGCGCAGTACCCGATCACCTCTGAGCAATTTGCATTGCACATGGGCTTCATCGTGCGCGATAACCCAGACTTGACCAAGGAGCAAAATCAGGAGCGTGCCAAGCAGGTGTCTCATTTCCTGCGCGTGGGCACATTGCAGGATGTGCATATATGGCAAACCAAAGCGCGCATCGATAATCCGCTTCTGTGCGACAGTGATGGTCCGCTTTATCAACTGCGTCGCTGGTATCAACAGTTCTTCGTGGATGTCGCTGATATCAAGCCCGAGATGACCAACCGGTTTGAAGCCGAAACCGATACTCGCCATGCCTTGCCGGTATGGGAAGAACAGGCGGCCGAGAAGATTGCCCAAGAAGCTCGACTCGCGGCTCTGCAAGTCGAAAATTGAGTGACAGGCTCCAGGCGACTAAGTCGCATGGAGCCTCATTCCCTACATTGTCTTTTCGGAGCTGCCCAGATCACGCGCGGGGTGGCCCGATTTTTTCATTGCTCGTTGGACAAACTACTGACGTGTTTGCCTCAAGATGCGGGGGGTGGGCGCTTATTCCTCGGCGGGTATCGCACCGGCAACCAGTAGTCTGTTGATCATTCTTTTGCGGTCGATTTTTGGCATCTTCGCATCGCAGGTCCAGACCAATAAATGTTCAAGTAAAGTGAGAAGCATGTTTTCGGGTAATGCTTTGCCAGTGGCGCAGGGTAGGGCCTCAAGCAGTCGCACACTGATTTTCATCCTCAATGACACAACCTCACTATCGACTCCCAGGCTGTGCAGCTTGTCAGCTTCCCGTGCCGCCAGTTTGAAATACCACTGCCGGCGATCCTGAAGATCTATCAGATTTTCAATAATCGCCCGAACAGGTTGGCGCGTACGTCTACATCCAGTGATCGCGTCCAGAAACTCGGCGTAGTGGGACTCGATCAGATAGACCAGGTATTCATCCTTGCCGGTGAAATGGTGGTAGAAGGCTGCAGCCGTTACATCCAGCGATGCCGCCATCTCTCGAAGTCCGACGTCGCTGAAACCCTTCGTAGCGAGCAACTCGACGACGCGATCCTGATTGCTGATCAGTCGCGACTGGCGAACAGTGAGCGGGTTCGATGAGGCGTTCACGATAGTTCCCTGACATGCCGAACGGTCGCGGGCGGTCAACCCAGGAGGATTGATGCTCGAGACAATCGCGCTCGGGTGCGTGCGGTTTGGTGATTGCCCAGCTCACCTTCGAGCGGGCAGATGCAGACATTCCTGCAGGTCACGTCAATGATGATCGCTTAAGAATGGGCGCGCCTCATGCGACTGCGGTAGGCGTCCAGATAGATGGGTAGGGGGCTGGAGTGGAGGATCATTGACGACGGGTCAGTATGAACTAACATGGCGCGGATAAAAAACGGCATACCGAAGCATGCCGCGTGCGTGTCAGGCAATCGTGGTCAGAACTTGGCGCGCAGTGTCATGGACACGGCACGGGGGTCACCGAAGATATTCCCGTCCTGGAACGTGTTGATCCGCTGGAAGTACTTCTTGTCGGTCAGGTTGGTAGCGAGCAGATCAGCGGAGAGGTTTTGCGTGATCTGGTAGCCAATGCCCGCATCGTACAAGGCGTATCCACCCTGGCGGAGCTTGGTGCCGTCCATGCCGATGCCCGGAACATCCAGCTTGTTGTAGGTCTCGCTGACAACGCTGACGCCACCCTGGACACTCCACTTCTCGAGCTCGCCGGGGAGTTTGTACAGGCTCCATACCCGCAGCATGTTTTTTGGCAGGTAGGTCTGCAACTGTTCGTTGGGGCTTTCATAGCGTTTGTAGGTATGGGTGAAGTTGGCGGTGAGGAACCAGTCGGGTGTCATCTGTCCACTCAACTCTGCCTCGAACCCGCGTGTGCGCGCCTTGCCGCTGGCAACGACGGCTCGTGAATCCGGATCATTCATGTCCGGAATCGCGCGATTCTCTTCTTCGATCTGGAACGCTGCCAACGACGCGTTCAACGCGCCATCGAGGAATTCGCCCTTGATACCCAGTTCATGCTGCTTGCCTTCCAGCGGCTTGATGATGTTGTTGTTGATGTCCAGATTGCTGACAGCCTGTGGCTGGAACACGCCGGAATAGTTGGCATACACCGAGTAGTTCTCATTGAGGTCGTAGATCAGCCCGTAGAACGGCGTGAACTTCTGCGACACGCTGTCAGCGCTTTTTTCCAACGGTGAGCCGGCCTCGGGTTGGTGCTGGCTGCGGTGCATCTCAAGCCAGGTCACGCGCCCGCCGAGTACCAGGGTCAGAGGGTCGGCAAGGCTCAAACGCAGGTTGCTGTAGAGCGCTTTTGCACGGGTATTGGCCACACTGGTGGGCAACT
The DNA here is from genome assembly GCF_054668405.1 of Pseudomonas sp. S2_C03. Classification (NCBI taxonomy): domain Bacteria; kingdom Pseudomonadati; phylum Pseudomonadota; class Gammaproteobacteria; order Pseudomonadales; family Pseudomonadaceae; genus Pseudomonas; species Pseudomonas sp. S2_C03. The sequence continues at coordinate 1,983,218 of NZ_CP162766.1, forward strand.
TGTCCGAATCAGGAAAGGCCGGGTAGGCGAAGTCGGGCTGTGGGTTGTCGAGATCCACGTCCCCCAGGAAGTTCGAAAAGTAGCCGCCATTGGAAGCAAACTCGGAGCGCGAATAATTGGCGCCCACCAGCACTTTATGTTCACGCCCCAGGAAGTTGAACGGGCCGTCGACATAGACGTCCGCCTCGTCCTGTTTCTCGCGGTAATCGAACATGATCGAGTTCATCGACACCAGGTTGTCCGCCGGGTCGATGCCGCCGCCATTACGTGCGTAAGCCTGGGTCAAATCGTAATTGTTATCGGCGTGCCGCAGCGACAACTTGGTCTTCCAGCCATCACCCAACTGATGCTCGAGTTCGGTGAAGACGGCGGTACTCCAGAAGTAATCGCGGTTCCAGTCTTCACCGTAAAAGTTCTTGCGCGATGGGTCCGGCAGCGACATCGCGGCTTCGCCGGCGGCATTGGTGTAGCGATAGGCCGGGAGAGAGCGTTGGGCGCCACGGATGTCGGTGTTCTGATTGCTCGCACCAATTGTCCAGACGGTGTCTGGCGTCAGGTCGATATCGACAATGCCGTAGACCTGGTTCGACTCCCGCTTGCCGCCACCGTCGTAGTAATAACCTTTGTCGTGCTCACTGAGCACCAGGCGCCCGCGCACATTACCGCTCTCGGTCAATGGGCCGGTGACGTCAACCATGCCTCGATAGTCGTCCCAGGAGCCGGCGCTGATTTCTGCTGAAACGGCTGCCTCGGCCAACGGGCGCTTGCGGACCAGGTTGATACTGCCGCCGGGGCCGCCTGCACCGGTCAGGCTGCCAGACGGGCCCTTGAGGACCTCGACGCGGTCATACATGGTCAGGTCGGGTGACAGGAACACCCGGTTGTCCATGGTGGTCGGCGTCCCGTCCAGCTGCAACGAGGTCATTTCGAAACCCCGGGAGAAGAAGCTCAGTCGGCTGGCGTCGATGCGCTGCACAGTGACGCCACCGACCTTGCCCAGGGCATCTTCGAGGGTGTAGAGATTTTGCTTCTGAATACGCTCCTGGCCGATCACGTTGATCGTCTGCGGTACTTCTCGAAGACGCAACGGCACTTTGGTACCCACCGATACGGTGGGTGCCTGGGTCTGCATGCCGATGATCGACTGTGCCGGTAGCTCCATGCTGCCGAGGGCATCCAGCGTCAAGGTGCCATCCGAGGTCGTGCGTACCGACAATCCGCTGCCTTCAATCGCCATTTGGGCCGCTTGCTCGGCATTCATGGTTCCCTTGATGGCCGGAGCACGCAGCCCGGCGGCCAGAATGGGCACATACACGATTTCGTGACCGCTTTGGCGAGCGATGCGGTCGAGAGTTGCCACCAGGGAGTCGGCGGGCAAGTCGAAGTGTTGCAGCGATTGGCTTTGCGTCGACGCCGACTCTGCCGAGCTGGTCGACGCGTGAGCCAGCAATACAGATAAGCACACAGACGTCAGCCTGCGCGTAGCATTGAAACGATTGGACATAGGTACTCCGTGTTGGCGGCTGCGCTTTTATTAGCGGTTAATGCCTATGTCCAACGAGACTGAAAAAGCGATATAGGGCAGGTGAAAAAAACTTAGCTGAGCAGCTCGATCTGGGTCCAGAACCCCAGGTATTGCTCAATGCGTACCGGCAGAATCTGCGCCAATGAAGTCAGGGCGCGCTCACTGTTATCCAGGGAAAACAAACCGGAAACTCGAAGCCGGGCCGCTGCCGGACTGATGCGCATCACCCCGCGTCGGTAAGGTTGCAAGGCCTCGATCACCTCCCCAAGCGACCAGTCATCCACGCTGAGTTTGCCGCTCTCCCAACTGCTCTCACCTTTACGATGAGCCGCCAGTGGTGTGATGCCTTTCAAGCCGAGCCGAGCACCTTCGCCGCTTTGGAGCGCCGAACAACGATCATTGCCGCGACCAACGCAGACGCTGGACCGCAGGCCCCACACGTGGGTTGAATCACGCTGCAGCCCAACCATGAACCGAGCGCCAGTACCGCGTGCAAACCCGTGGGACGTTTGCACGATGAATGGCCGAGGGTCGTCACTGACCTCAATGATCAACTTCCCGGAGCGCAGCACCAGGTTGCGTTCGCTATCCGTAAAATTGATATCTACCGCACTGCGTGCATCCAGCCGCAACGTGCTGCCATCGGATAGATTGAAATCACCCCGCTGCGCCGTAGCGGTCCGCAAATCGGCTCCGATCGTAGGGAACAGTGCACTCTGACGGCCAATCAGCGTTGCACCAATGCCAACCCCCCCGAACACCAACGCCCCACGAAGCAAGCGACGTCGCCGCAAATCAGGGGCCTGTAACACTTGACGCATGTGGGAGTCGGAGCCACGCAGGAGCGGGGGGAAAGTAGCGCCCAGATGGGCCTGCACTTTCTCCCAGGCTTGCGCATTGGCAGGGTTGGTAAACCAGTCGTCGAACGCCTTTTGTTCGTCGGCCATGACTTCGCCTGATCGCATACAGGCCGTCCATTCGATAGCCTCATCGACCGCAGAGCGCGCGTGCTTCATTCGCGCACCAGATTCTGGCAGCACAATTTCAACCCCTTGGCCACGTATTGACGTACTCGAATGGTCGAGACGCCTATCAACTCGGCAATGTCGGCGTACTTCATTCCATCCACCTGACTGCACAAAAATGCAGTACGGGCCCGCGCAGAAAGACCGGCGAGCAAGGCATCGATTTCAAGCAGTGCTTCAATCGCCAACGCACGGACTTCAGGGGAGGGCTCAAACGCTTGTGGTTGCAACGCCAACGCTTCCAGATAAGCACGCTCCAGATCGCGCCGCCGCCAACCGTCGTACATCAATCGCTTGGCAATGGTGGTCAGCAACGCCCGAGGTTCGCGTATCGACTGCGGCTCAGACAAAGCCACAACCTGAGCAAACACCTCGGCAGCCATGTCAGCGGCATCATGAGTACAACCCAGCCGCGCCCGCAGGCGACTGAGCAACCAACCATGATGGTCGCCGAAAAGACTGTGGAGAACGGTCTGCCGAGCACTGAAGGAAGCGAGCGCAATGTGGGTCATTGGAATGTACTGAATGATAATTCTTATCATTATCGCCAGTGGTGCGATTTTTTCAAGGCATGTGGCTGTAGAGTTGTATGCCTGCGAGCTCCGTTGCTCCCGTGCGCGATCGCGGTATAGCTGAGAGACGAAGCCCGTTTATACGATTCCGATGACGGATCAGTGAAGTCATGTGTGCCAGCGGGCGGCCGATACCCGCTAGACAATCGGCTCCCTAATAGCGCACGGCCTGACCGACCGGTTCACCCGTGGCTGCATCCTCCAGCCAGATCTGCAAGCGGTTGAGCCCGACGTACTGTGACCGCGCGATAATTTTTTGCCCGGGTTTGCCCTCGAATTCCAGATCAGCAAACATGAAGTGTTGAGGCAGCCGGTACTCCAGCTGCAGGGTGTACTTGCCCGGAATGAGGACGGCGCGCTGGGGCGAGTCATTCCTGTAGTAGTAAGTGGAGAAGGGGATGTCGCCGACCTTTTTGTCGTTGACCCGGATGATGTTCAGGTTTGGCTGCAAATCCAGGAGGCTGCGTTTGCTTCTTCCCGCATAAGTCTCGGTTTCGACGACAGTGTAACGGGACTCATCGCTTACCTCATCGGACTCGACATTCGAGTAAGCAGGCATTTCGGCGCAACCATGCAGGCACAGCAACAGGACCAAAAACGGCAGGGCAATCTTGTTCATTACAACATCCGCATTCATTAAAAAAGATAAGTGATTTGTCTGCGAGGGGCTAACGCATACTTACTGCTGCTCGGTCCATACGGCCAGTTCATAGCCATCTGGATCCGTGAAGTGGAACCTGCTGCCACCAGGGAACGAAAATATCTCGCGGGTGATAACCGCACTCAGAGCTTCGAGCCGCCGTTGTGTGTCAGCGAGGTTGTCGGCGTACAAAATGATTAAAGGCCCACCCGGTCGAACGGGCTCGCCTGTCGTGAAACCGCCAGTGAGGCGGCCGTCGGTGAATTCAGTGTAGGTGGGGCCGTAGTCGACGAATGTCCAACCGAATGCGCTGCCGTAAAAGGCTTTGCTACGGACGATGTCGTTGACATTCAGCTCGATATTATCGATTTGTCGGTCTTTGCCGCGAACGCTCATGCTCGCCTCCCTGGCTGATGTTTAGGGCCACGAGTGTAACGTAATCGCGCTGTCTCATGAATGAGGTAGTGGCGGGTGAAGGTGCGCGTGCGATTCACGCGTTCGGGGCAGATATTTGGAAGTGGAACTGATTGGCTGTCGCTACAACCTGGATCCCTCGGCTTGCCGTGCAAACGTGCGGGCTAAGTTACAGGCGCTCAGTGATAGTAAGACCGGAACAGGCCTCTTTGGCCGCATGGAGAAAGGAGAGGGTGCCTGCCAAAGTCAGTTAGCGGATGCGAAATCAGCTTCCGCAGCGCTGGCTACTTGGAACTAGAAATCTTACCTCCAAAGAACGAGAAGTCATCGAGCACTTTAGAGCTCGTAGGCTTGTGGGTCGGTAAAATCATGGCACTGAATACGCAGCCGAAGGCGGCCCGTGGACAGCCTGGCAGTGGCGCAGACGATCAGACTGGCTGAACAAGCTCGAACGGTTCTGAAGGCTTGGATGCATCAGGCGTGCCTTCGCAGCGACTTCCTATGTACCAGTCGAATGCACGGATCAGCGCATCTATCCACCAGGCAATATGCTCGGATAGTCAAAGCTTGGGTGACGACTATTGGCCTTGACCCATCTATGTACGGTACGCACACACTGAGGCGAACCAAGGTCACTCTGATCTATCGCAGGACTAAGAATCTTAGAGCTATCCAGCTCTTGCTTGGTCATAGGAAGCTTGAAAGTGCCGTCACATACCTGGGAATCTAAGTCGATGACGCTTTTGAAATGGCAGAACAGGCCGAGGTTGATCACCTCCGCGACGGTTGATTTTAGACCGTTGCTATCCGGCCAAGAGTGGTTGGTGGACAGCTCCGCTGTCAGTCGATAGCCTCTGTCTCCATGAAGCCCTCTCATACTGCTTCACGGAATAACTTCGAAGGACGTGAGCCATGATTTTATGCCTGGATAGCCAGTTTTCCGAACAAGAATTGGTTGAAAGGAACGAGCTTGATCTTCGGAACATTTCAGCACAAATATGGCCAGCGTTGCTATCTGGGTGCAAAGCAAGCGATCTACGCCTCTACAACCTGAAGCTTCCGTCTCTTGAGGGGATCGACAGGCTAATTAATACCCGTCGATTGAAGTTGGAATGGGCGACAAAAATTGAAACGCTGGAACCTGTTTTCAAACTGAGTGACCTGACGCATCTGACAGTTGAAGACTTCCCAAGGCTGCAACGACTCGACGGGATTGAGGAGCTAAGCGAACTGACCGAGCTACGCCTGTCCGGCAACCTCGGCGGAGGCTCATCACCTCTAAACCTTAAATCAATCGAACCTATCTCACGTATTTCTAAGCTCACCAAGCTTTCGTTGGCAAATGTCAAGTTCGAAGTCGACGACATCACTCGCCTCGCTCGCTGTGAACACCTTCGCCATTTGAGCCTGACAAACCAGTTTGATCGAACTCAGATCGCTTTTCTCGCAAGTCGATTGAACGAGCAGCTCGACGAGCCTTTAACTGCATACGTCAAAACACATCTGCGTTGTGTGAAGTGCAGTAGCCCGAAGTCAATGTTTATGGGACGAAAAATGCCTTTCCTTTGCCCAGCATGTGATGCACAGCGATTTGAGAAGCTCGTCAGCCAGTTTGAACACATGATGGTCGATGCGTAACAAGTTCACTTTTTAGAAGCATTCGGTGCCCGTTTCTGAGCGTTCTTTACTTGTGCAAGACTGTCCGCTTTGGGCTGTGGATTCGACCTGTCTACGAAAATGGGGGCGACTCATCGATTTGTCGTGTCTGTGTAATTAAATATTGAATTTTGAAGAGTGGGGTTATTTTTAATTATATCTGCGGATTGGGCTTCGATTGCACCGCACTTAATTATGTTTTTGCTCAGGAAGTCCACAATCTGCGATTTCTCTTTAAAAGATAAAGCGTCGACGGCTTGACGCTGAGCTTCTTTGTTTAGATTCTCTGCTAGAGCTCCATATGAAGAGCTGAGCTGGTGTGATAAGGCGTAATGTGTGCTGAATTTAGATGCATACTTGTTCGTGAATTCTGGCTTTGTCACTACTTGTGCGGTCCCATAAAATGCAGCGCAACTTATATTAGCCATTGCAAGAGGTTCAAGATTCAAGTCTTTTTGATCCGCTGACGTGTTGTGGGTTATTGCTAAAATTGAAAATAAAATTATCTTTAGATGCTTGCATTCCATGTCGTTAGATCCGGCTTAACTATAAATAGGCCTTGAATGGCAAAAAAACGCTTTCGTGGACTTGGTGGATGACATTCCTTGTCTCCCGCATAGGCTGGGCTTTGTAGCGGTCCGATGACCCCATAAGGGAGTTATTCATCATGACTGGAAAGCCACAGTTACTCTCGCAGATGCACGAGGAAATTAAGCTTAAACACTACTCGATTCACTCTGCGCGAGTCTACTGCGACTATCTGCTTATGCCCGAATAGCGACAACAGTACCGAGCGACTGTTCCACCCTTGTCCTCCACCAACGTGGAGGACACCATCATGAACACCCCCTTGCCGCCAAATTCATACACGATCCGCTCATCATTTCTGACCCACGCACGTCGTCGATTCCGACACTCTCATTCATCCAGTCGAGTAGACACCTCTTTCGCCAGCTCGATAAAAGCCCGAGTCGCGGCGCTTTGATAGGCGTTCTTGCGCTGCATAAGAACGGCAGTGCGCTGCAAGCGTTCGGGCTCGAGGGTGATGGCCAGAAGGTCGTCGTGGGCGAAGGCTGTGTTCGCGGGCAGTAGCGTGGACAGGGTGGTCCTGCGCACGATTTCAATCACCGCGCCCAGTGCGTTGGCTTCCATGCGCACCTTGGGCTGAATGCCGTGCTTGCGGCAGTAGCGGTCGATCTGTTCGCGGGTGGCGAACTCTGTACTCAGAAGAACCAGCGACTCGCCGCTCAGGGCTTGAAGGCCAATGGACTTCTCCTGCGCCAAGGGGTGTGCGCGGCTCACCACCAGGGCGAGGGTTTCGATCAGCAACGGTAGGGCGTCGATGTCCGGGCTGTGTATTTCATCGAACGCAATTCCTACGTCCAATTCACCAGCGAGAATCAGGTCTTCCATGCGTTCCTGGGAGATCTCCTGCACGTTCAGGGTGATTTGAGGGTAACGCGAGTAAAACGCCTCGACCAAGGGCCCCACCAGATAGGTTGTGAAGGTCGGTGTCACAGCCACCCGTAACGAGCCGCGACTGAGGTCGCTCACATCATGGATCGCTCGTTTTGCTTCGCGCAGCTCCTGCGAGGCCCGGCGCGCATACTCCAGATAGGCCTTGCCAGCATCGGTCAAGCAGGTCGTGCGTCCAGAGCGATCGAACAACTGGGCGCCGAGATTTTCTTCCAGGAGCTTGACCTGCTGGGACAATGCAGGCTGGGAAACATGCAGGGCGGCAGCGGCCCGCGTAAAGCTGTGATGTTCCGCGACGGCGAGGAAGTACTGGATGTGTCGGGCGAGCATGGTCGACCTCATAAGATTATCTGATGAGCTGAATAATAAATGAGGCTTTTACCTTATGAAAGGTGCGCCGTAATCTTGGCTTCAACACCCCGAGACATCGAGATAAAAGCCATGAAAGACATCATTGACGGTTTTCTGAAATTCCAAAAAAGCGCCTTTCCCGAGCGGATCAAGCTGTTCAAGGATTTGGCCACACAGCAGAGCCCGAGGGCGTTGTTCATCTCATGTTCTGACAGTCGCCTGGTACCTGAACTGGTCACCCAGCGCGAGCCTGGCGATCTGTTCGTGATCCGCAACGCAGGCAACATCGTGCCTTCCTACGGCCCGGAGCCGGGCGGTGTGTCGGCCTCGGTCGAATATGCCGTCGCTGCGCTGCAGGTCGCCGACATAGTGATCTGCGGTCACTCCGACTGCGGTGCGATGACTGCCATTGCCACCTGCAAATGCCTGGATCACATGCCCGCCGTGGCTGGCTGGTTGCGCTACGCCGACTCCGCCCGGGTGGTGAATGAAGCCCGCCAGCACAAGGATCAGCCAACCAAAGTCGCGGCAATGGTGCGCGAAAACGTGATCGCGCAATTGGCCAATATCCAGACTCACCCGTCGGTGCGCCTTGCCCTTGAAGAGGGGCGCGTAACCCTTCACGGCTGGATCTATGACATCGAGAGTGGGCGTATCGACGCCTTCGATGGCAGCACCGGGACCTTTGTGTCCCTCGCCGACAACCCTGAAGTCCACGCCGTTTCCCAAAAAGCCAGGCAAGTTGCCTGAACCCGGTATCTATCGAGGAGATAACCCCATGATCCAGACTCAAGTCACCAAAAGCGTTCGCCAAGCCCTGACCGAAATCATCGTGATGGCCAAGGCCCGTAAAAACCTGTCCTACGCGCAACTCACCGAGGGTACGGGCCTGTCCGAAGCCTTTGTCACTGCAGCCCTGCTTGGCCAGCACCCGCTGCCAGCAAATGCCGCGCAGGTCGTGGGCGAAAAGCTGGACCTTGACGCTGACGGCATAGCCCTGCTGCAAACGGTCCCGATTCGTGGCTGCTTCGAGAACGCCGTACCGACCGACCCGACCATCTACCGCTTTTACGAAATGATGCTGGTCTACGGCACCACCCTCAAAGCTCTGGTCCATGAGAAGTTTGGCGACGGCATCATCAGCGCTATCAACTTCAAGCTGGACATCAAGAAAGTCGAGGATCCGGACGGCGGATCCGCGCCGTGATCACCTTGGACGGCAAGTACCTGCCGACCAAGCCTTTCTGACCTTGGTTTAAGTCCGCCCGGCGCCTGATAGCGCCGGGCAACACCCAACCTCTTATCCATGGCTGCACCATCCCAGCGTGAAGCCAGGCCTTTTTACGCCCTCAATTCAGGTGAGCTGCCATGAAAGCTTTATACGTTTTATTCCTTGCCGGCCTTTGCTCCGTCGCATCAGCCGATGAGCCCACGGCACCCACCACGCAGGCGACCGTTGAGCTCTATCAATACTCCCAGAGCCTGGATATTGCTCGCGTGATCTCGAGTACCGAAACTCCAAACGTCTGCGGCGTAGTGCCTGTCCAGATGACTTATGACGACTCCAAGGGCATTCGGCACACCATGGAGTACCGCGTTATGGGGACTGGCTGTACCAATTGATTGCACCCCTCCGGCTTATCTGGCTGCTGGGCTTCCCCAACAGTCAACGGCGGCGTTGCCGCTGGCTTGCTACTGGACCCGCGCTACCGAGAGCCCTGGCCGAGGGTTCAATCAATGTTCGCTGGCTCGTTGTCAGCATCGTAGCGAACTCTTGCGCTGCGAAAGTCCTCCGCGTTCTCAAGGAGCCAGGTCCACAGCGGCACCATGCGCGCCAGAAAACTTCTCCCCAGTGCCGTCAGCTCATAATCCACCCTTGGCGGGACCTCGTTGTGATCGAATCGGCTGATCAGCCCGTCACGCTCCAGTTGCCGCAGGCTACGGGTCAGCATGCGTTGGGTGACACCGGGCAAGCGTCGGCCAATTTCCGCGTGGCGCAGTTTTCCCGATACACCCAGCGTATGGACGATGCCCAGCGACCAGCGATTGCCCGCGTGAGTCAGCACTTCGCGCTTGAGTCCATCGTCTTCGGCGCTGAGTGCGTCGCACACGGCCTGGGACTGGCGGATCACCTCTTCTTCACTCATTTCGTCATGCGGTATCACGGGTGTGCCTTCTTCTTGAGCGGTAGCCAATGATGGCAGGATAAAAAAACAATCATTGCAGATCACTCTTTGGGAGTTACAGATGCACGCGCATGTCCCCGCTAAAAACGACCGTATTCTAATCCTCTGCGCCGGTGAACTTGGCCTGGCGGTGCTACATGAGTTGGCCGAGCGCCCGGCCGCTCACGTCAGCGTGCTGTTGCGCCAATCGGCACTCGACGCGACGTCCTCGACCCAAACCCTGGAGGCGCCGAAAACCTTGGATGTCGAGGTGATCGCCGGCGATGTGGTCAATGACTCAGAGCAGCAGCTTGCCTCAATATTCAGCGGTTTCGATACCGTGGTCAGTTGCCTAGGCTTCGTCGCCGGCGCCGGGACGCAACTCAAACTGGCTCGCGCAGCGTTGCAGTCCGACATCAAGCGCTTTGTGCCCTGGCAGTTCGGTGTGGACTATGACGTGATCGGCCGGGGCAGCCCGCAGGATCTGTTCGATGAGCAGCTGGACGTGCGCGACTTGTTGCGTCATCAAACCCGGGTTCAGTGGCTGATCATATCCACGGGGATGTTCACCAGTTTCCTGTTCGAACTGGGATTCGGCGTCGTCGACCTGAGCGAGAACACCGTACGCGCGCTCGGCAGTTGGGAGAATGCTGTAACGGTCACGACCCCGGAAGATATCGGCCGACTGACGGCCGCAATCCTGTTCGAGCCGGCATTGGTTAACCAGGTGGTTTACGTCGCAGGTGACACGCTCACTTATGGGGAGCTGGCCGATACGGTAGACCGCGTCCTCGACAGAGCGGTTGAACGCATCGAATGGACGGTGCCTGCGCTCAAGGCCGATCTGGCCGCTGCGCCCGGCGATCCAATCCGCAAATACCGTGCAGTGTTCGCCGAGGGCAGGGGTGTCGCCTGGGACAAGGCCACCACCTACAACGGTGTGCGGCACATTGAAACGACCACCGTCGCCCAATGGATCGGGCGGCATTTGCGCTGATTGGGCCGCTAAAGCGACCTCAGTGACGATTCAATTCGCGTCCACCGCACATGCCGTTTTATGCGCAGCCTGAAAAACCGTCCTTGTGTTAGTTTTGCAGTACCCATTAGGTCCGCCACACACCGTCTGAAAAGGAGATTCCGATGCCCAGTGCACATGTTTTCATCGCCACCAGTCTGGATGGTTTCATCGCCCGGTCCGATGGCGACATAGACTGGCTTCTGCAACGCGATGATCCGACCGAGGATCATGGTTATCCCGATTTCATCGCCGATAAGGATGTCATCGTGATGGGGCGGGGGAGCTATGAAAAGGCGCTGACCTTCGACGCCTGGTTCTACGATCGACCCGTGGTCGTGATGTCTCAACAGTTGGCAGACTCTCCGGTGCCCACGGCGCTGGAGGGCAAAGTGCGTTTTTCCAGCCTCACCCCCAAGGGCGTGATGGAGGAGCTGGCGAGTCAAGGCGTGCATCGGGTCTATGTCGATGGCGGGCAGTTGGTGCAATCATTCCTGCGTGACGGGTTAGTCGCCGATATGGTGATCACCACTGTTCCGGTGCTGATCGGATCGGGAAGACCCTTGTTCGGCTCCCTTTCTCAAGACATTGAATTGAAACTGGTAACCAGCCGATGGTTTCCGTCCGGCCTGGTGCAGTCGACCTATCAGCTGGCTTGATCTGCCTCTGGGTAGACCCGATCCACGGCAAACGCGAGATGGCGTCTCGTCCACGTCGATATCATTAATGACTGCTTCTGAGCGATTTCTGCGTGTCGCGAAAGACAGAACTCGGCCAGAAGCGGTCTTTGCAGCTAGCTTTACTCGAACACTACAGCTTTCGTCCACCACTCAAGCCGCTAGAGGTTCGTTATGACAAAAAGCATCGATCTGACGATCAGCCACGATTACCTCAACCCGTTTGCCTCGCCGGACAACCCTAAGCTAAGTCCAGAGTTGGTGGAGTACCTGTCAGATAGCGCCGGCTACCACCCCGAGCTGAGCCTGCAGATCCGCTGCCCGGAAGATGAACGCGAGCGTCTGCAGCAAGCCATCAGCAATACCTTTGCGGAAAAATGCGAGCTACTCAGAGGGGACATTCGCGCCCAGCGGCTGGGAGCGCTGATACTCCTGGGCCTTTCACTGGCCTTGGTGTTTGCAGGCACGGCTCTGGGCATTGAAGGCACCATCCCGGTAGGAGTCGTTACCGTCACCGCGTGGATGCTGCTCTGGCGCAGCGCAGAGATATTCTTTCTGGATATCCGCGGCATTAACCGGCAGTTGCGTAAGTACCAGCGCATCGCCAACGCATCGAAGCAGTTTTGATTGAGGTTGGGCGCTCCCACGAGATGGGTGGGAGCGCTAGTGTGAATCAGCCTGACATCGGTAGATGCTCGATGACCGCTTCCGGCCAGAAGCGGACGTTCGCATGCGCCCGCTGACGGCCAAAAGCAGACCATGGGCACGCAACTAACACGTCAGTAATGTGCAAAGTAATATGTCGTCTTCCCCCTTCTTGATGTCGCGTTTACAATGTCGAATTTTTGATTGCTCAAGGGGTTATGCATGAATATGGGATGTTATGCCAAAAGCCGTTCGGCATCTAAAACTTGAATTAAAGGAGCACTAAAATGGAAATCAAGATTGATGTATTGGGATCTCCAACAGAAAAAGATAAAGGAGTTCTGAATAATAGGTTTTCAGAATATCTTCGAATTCAATATCCAAATCTGCCACCAGAATCGGAAGATAAAATATTTATGGTCGTTGCACACGATGAAGTAGGCGAGTACATCGGTGCAATAAGCTGTAATTGTTACTGGGATGGCTTAGAAATTGACACCTTTTGGGTTAAGGAATCTCATCGCGGTAAAAAAGTAGGGTCTATGCTTTTGGAAAAAGCAGAAGCGATTGGTGCCAATAATGGAGCAGTAGTTGCATTCTTAAAAACCGTTGATGCTAAAAAGTTCTATGAGCGGCATGGATATGAGATTTATGGTGTTCTTGAGGATCGCCCAATCGGGACTAACTTGTATCATTTAAAGAAACGGTTAGTAAAACATGCATAACAACCGGTTCAAATCGTTCATTTCGCTCAATGGGACGGGCTAAAGCCCCCCAAAAGCTGGTCAGAGTCCGCTTTGGGTCGGTTAGCGACCCACGCGCCGTGACTGATTCACCCTTGTCCTCCCTCAACGTGGAGGACAAGCCATGAACACTATTGCTACATACTGGCATCAACCTTGGAACAAGGGAAAGCTTGTTGGGCAGAAAGCCCCGCTCCGAGTCAGAGATATCTGGGCTATCCGGGTAAGACTTCAGCTTGCTGGGAAGACACGAGATCTGGTTCTTTTCAACTTGGCCATCGACAGCAAGCTGCGTGCCTGTGACTTAACCAAGCTGCGAGTACGAGACATAGCCCATGGGGAACATGTGTCGTCACGGGCCATCGTGATGCAGCAGAAAACCTAGCATCCAGTGCAATTTGAAATCACTGAGCAAACCCGAACGGTTCTGGAGGCTTGGATGCATCAGGCCCGCCTCCGCAGCGAGGACTTCTTGTTTCCGACCCGGTTGCACGACTCAGACCATCTCTCCACCAGGCAATACGCTCGAATAGTCAAAGCCTGGGTGACAGCCATTGGCCTTGACCCGAGCATGTACGGTACTCATACGCTAAGGAGAACCAAAGCATCGCTGATCTATCGCAGGACGAAGAACCTGAGAGCTGTCCAACTCTTGCTTGGTCATACGAAGCTTGAAAGCACTGTCAGGTACTTGGGCATTGAGGTTGATGATGCTCTGGAAATGGCAGAGCAGACAGAAGTCTGACCATCCACTGCGACGGTCTAGGCCGGACCGTCGCTAACCGGCCCTAAGCTACCAGTCATAACGGTGCTAGCCTGGATATCTTCGCCAACCTATGGTGCACTCCATGTACCCATAAAAAAGCGGAGCCCGATGATGAGGGAAGAGCGCTATCGTGTTCGCTTAATGTTCGAATGGGGCGGCGGTTGCCTTTGGTGTGGAAACAATTTTGCCCAGGATAAATTTTCTGTAGGGCCTATTGAAGAGAGGCTACCGCTCAGTGACGAAGTCCGAGCTGTGCTTAACGAGCTTTCACAGTGGCATGACACCTCGCTGAACTGGAATTACCCACCTGATCCCGGCCCATGGAATGCAGACGATTATGCAAAATTTGAAAAGGCTGCCGCTAAATTACTGAAATCCATCCAACAGGAATTGGGTGAGGAATTCGAGGTGGTGTACGAAAAACTTTAGCGTGTCGGTGTTAGCCCTCGACCTGATTCTGATAATGAAAGGACGCAGCTATTGATCAATATTCTAGCTTTGCGATAGGCAGCAACTGGCCGACAGCTGCCCGCTACGATTAGCTGCAGATGACCAGAAGAATTCACCAGCAGTCAGCATCACGCTGCAACCGGCGAAGACGTTGCGAGCATAATGAATCATGCCCGCTAAGACCAAAGCGTGAGAAACGTCATGAACGAAGCCCAACGCCGGGCAGTGAAATGCCAAGATCCTGCGGATGGAAGTGACGAAGTCATCATTGACTTGCTGCCAGACCTACTCGCCAGTCTAGGACTGAGCATCGGCGACGCAATCCTAATAGATTTCCTCATATATTTTTTTCTTCAGACGTTCTTCATTCACTTTTGATAACGTAACTATTGTGAAAATTCTCCTAATCGAAGACGACCTGGATCTCGGCAATGGCGTTCGTATCGCACTTGCAGATCAAGGATTAGATGTCATATGGGTTCGCCGAAAAGTAGATGCGTTGCATCAACTCGATGTCTGCGTGCCAGAACTTGTGCTACTAGACCTCGGGCTGCCCGATGGTGATGGCATGAGCCTGGTCGCATGCTTACGTCAGCAGTTCAGGGGCATCCCCGTCATTATCCTGACTGCAAGAGGCACTCTGCAAGATCGCCTGTGTGGGCTCGATGCGGGTGCAGACGACTATCTGGTAAAACCATTTGTTCTCGCCGAGTTGTTGGCCAGGGTGAGGGCACTGGCCCGACGCAGTTACGGTTTTCAAAATGAGGTGATAGAAATTCGAGGGTTATTTCTTCATATGCCGACTCGTCGCGTGACAGTGAGTGGACGTAATGTTGAGTTAACGGCAAGTGAATACGCCCTTCTTGAAATTTTAATGATGCGCGCTGATCGCGTGCTTACACGACGTTTTCTGGAGGAAAGGCTATTCGGCGCGAAAGAAAATATGAGCAATTCGCTGGATGTGCATATGGGAAATTTGCGTCGCAAAATCGGCGAAGGCTATGTGCGAACGGTTCGGGGTGTGGGGTATGTCATTGATACCGCTACAATTCAGACAGGGATTGGTTGATGCGAAATTTTTGGCTCAACTGGAGAACTCCGACGCTTGTAAGACGAATTATGCTCGCCCAGATGCTACTACTTACATTGCTTTGGTGTCTTTTTCTGACCTGCATTTTGTGGGAGAACTTGCGTAGCCCCTCTATGCTCACGGGGAGTGATACTTACGAAACCATTCTTGCATTAGTTAATCGCATGGATGATCGCCCGCAGGATCTCACCGCTGTGCTGGAAAAATTCAGCGCAGCATTGCAGGAAGGCTATGGCGGGGGTGAAGATCCCAAACTGTCAATCAGCCTGATTGTTCGTAAGAATAGAAAGATAATTTATTCATCTGATGGTGCTCCGACAGGAGTAATAAATAGCAGGTATGGAGAAGTTCAGAGCATTCAGAGTGAGGGCCGCAGCTGGAATAGTCGTACTCTCAAGTCAGGGAACTCCGACGCGGAGGTAACACTCGTTACCCCTGCCGGAGGCTGGAATTTCTTCATATACCTGAACTCTCGTGGATACTACATATTGCCGCTTCTGGTGTGTATTCCTTTTCTTTTTTTCCCCGCATGGCTCTCAGTCCGTATTGCAATGCGCCCTTGGCGCAAGGTGGTAAATAGTATTTCTTTGCGAACTTCAGAAGATCTCTCCCCCTTAAAGGAAGGGCCAAAGCAGATAGAGCTTCGCCAAATGGTGGACGCGACGAATCTATTTCTTGCCAGAGTGCGAGAAAGTTCTGAGAGGGAACGGGTTTTCATTGCAGATGCCGCTCATGAGCTGCGTACTCCCCTGGCCGCAATGCGAATCAATGTCGAGGCTTTGCAGTCTTATGTAAGCAGCACTAATCAACAGGAACTGCTCGCAGGGATTATTCGCAGTAATAGCCGTGCTGCGCGTCTCGTCAATCAGTTATTGCTGCTGATGCATAGCGAAGTGCGCATCGATACTGTTATGGAGGCTGTGCCGCTGACGACGCTCATACAAGAGCAAATGGCTGCGCTGGCACACCTGGCGGCTGAGCGTAGGATTGAACTCGAATTCTACTCTGAGGGTGAAAGCTGGATCAACGGCATCAGGGAACGCCTTATGTCGCTGATCGATAACTTAATTGAAAATGCCGTGAAGTACAGCCCTGAGGGCGGACGGGTTGAGGTAGATATACGATCACTTGATAAATCTACTCAGCTACGTGTCTCAGATGCAGGGCCTGGCATTCCATTTGAATTAAGGGAGCGAGTCTTCGATAGGTTTTTTCGCGAGCCCAATCAAATGCAAAGCGGGAGCGGACTGGGGCTCGCAATA
This sequence comes from Pseudomonas sp. S2_C03, assembly GCF_054668405.1. Classification (NCBI taxonomy): domain Bacteria; kingdom Pseudomonadati; phylum Pseudomonadota; class Gammaproteobacteria; order Pseudomonadales; family Pseudomonadaceae; genus Pseudomonas; species Pseudomonas sp. S2_C03. The sequence goes on from NZ_CP162766.1 coordinate 1,999,690, forward strand.
GTCAAAGCGGTTGCACTGCAGCACAACAGCAACGTATGGCTAAGTACATCTGCAGAAGGTGGACTCCTGGCGATTGTTGATTTTCCAAAACACTCCGCCTGAAAAAAGCATGATTTGATACCAGCCCCGCGGAGGCCTATACCAGGACAATGGAGTTGAAATTGAAATACTTGGCCTTGCCTATACTATTCTTTTCTATCTCAATCAGTGGGTGCGCTATAACCGTCAGCGAATTAAAAAATAGTCATTCATCTTATGACGGCAGCTTCACTAGCAAGAAGTCGCCCTCCGATACTTATCGAAACTTAAGGCTAATGGCAAGGCAATGCCTGGAATATGAGACGTATATAGGAAAGCCGGTCATCGTGTTAAGCGAGTTTAGCGATGAGCGCAGTGAAGGTGAGATCAATCAAAAGCTCCTTTCGGAAGGGCTGTTGATTAATAACGCCCTCATTGAAATAGAAAGACATGATGCGAACCAAGCACAGGTCAGGTTATATACAACAAAGAACATCTTGAGTGTGGGTACCAGATCGCCGAAGATAAGTGATATCAAACGCTGGGCTGACGGCGATAGAAATTGCGCTAATGAAATCTAGTTCATGCCGTGAGTACTCCAAGCCTATTGGTGAAATCATCGACTTCGCGGAGGAAGAGTCGCGGACGTTTGAAGAAGCTCATGTCTTTCTTCTGAAGAAGGGCCAGAGCGCGTGCAATCGGTATCTGCAGAAACAGTAACGACTCCCAGAGAGGAAAGCCCGCTTCGGCGGGCTTTTTTTGGGCCGGCGAAAAACACTTCGCCGTGCGACTGGTGTAACCGGCCGGCGAGGTTCGACCGTAACGTGGGGGCATGTATGAGTCGTGGCTCCTTGACGGGGTGCGCTCATGAGGCGATTCGGTGATTGGTCACACGTTCCGATTGTTGCTTCGCAATTGTCTGCTGCCAACTCCGCCCAGCAGGTTCGTTCACTCCGCATCCTCCAAAAAACGCGCAAGTGACTCAGCCAGCGAATCAAACACCAGCGCGATGCGCTTAACCCGCCGCAGGTCGTGGTGCATGGCCATCCAGATATCCACGCGGAAGTCGACCTGTTCGTGCAGCACCCTCACCAGCCCATAGCGGCGTGCCAGCTGACTGGAACAAACGCCAATCCCCAACCCCGCCCGCAGCGCTGCGAACTGGGCCAGGTGGTGGTCGGTGCGAATGGCGGGGCGTTCTTGCGTCGTGAAAAAACCTTTTTGTTCGAGAAATGCTGTTTCAATCAAATTGCGGTCCGGGCCGATGACGGGGCATTGTTCCAACGCGTCTGCTGTGCGCGGATGACCGTACCGTGCCAGCAGCTCCGGCGTGGCATACAGGCCAATACGCAGGTCCCCCACGTGCCTGGCAACCACTGCCGCCTCGGTAGGGCGGCGTATGCGCACGGCCACGTCGGCTTCCTGCAGGGTCAGGTCTTCCAGGCGGTTTGACACGCTGAGTTCCAGTGCCAGCTGAGGCTCTGCGTCCCGTATCTCTCGCAGCATCGAAGGGAGCACTTCGACGCCCAGCAATTCGCTACTGGTGATCCGTACCGTTCCGCTCAAGTCGTTGGCTTGCGCGGAGGCGGACCGTGAAAATGCTTCTGCGGCCAGTGCCATGGATTCGGCATGTTCGATCAACTGCCTGGCGGTATCGGTGGGCAGCAAGCCTGCTGGCGAGCGCACAAACAGGCTCATTCCTACGCTGCTCTCCAGCGCATCGATCCGGCGGCGTGCTGTGGCCTGTGCGATACCCAGTGCGCGAGCGGCAGCAGACAGGCTACCGGTACGAAGAACGGCGAGAAAAACCCTTTGAGTTTCCCATTGCAGGTGCGGCAGGTTCATACATTTCCTATCAGTTGCTAGGCAGGTTTGATCTATTTTAATTAGATTGAGCTTCGCACATGCTTTAGCGCAACCTGCCTCCCTATCACGTGCGCAGTGGCGCTTAAGCGAGAACAACTGATGAAACTAACTGGTGGATGCCGCTGCGGCGCTGTGGCCTATAGCTCGACGATTGACCTGAGAGTGGGTGTTTACGCCTGCCACTGCCTGCATTGCCAGGCCTGGAGTAGCAGCAGTTTTGCCTTGCATGCATTGGTGCCCGGCGATGCGTTGATCTTGAATGGTCCGACAGTTCGATACGGTTATGAAGAAGGCGGGATTTGCGCCCAGCACTACCTATGCGAGGTCTGTCATACCCGTCTCTACAACACCACGTCAGCGGCGCCGGGGATATGGGTAATCAGGGCCGGCACGCTCGACACGCGCGCCACCCTGACGCCCATTGCGCATATTTGGGTCAAGCACAAACAGCCATGGCTTAGTCTGCCGGCAGGTGTTCCGACCTGGCCAGAATCGCCCACGCCCGAGGCGTTCGCGGCAGCATTAAATGGTGTCGAATGACTGGCGAGGAGAGCGCTATGACTGACAAAACAGCCTATGCCCGAGGCGCTTGTCGATGCGGGCAGGTCACGTTCGAGAGCCACTGCAAGCCGGTTATCACCAGTGCCTGTCATTGCCGGGGCTGTCAGAAAATGGCGTCGAGCGCTTTTTCACTCACCGCGCTGTTTCCGGCTGGCGGCTTTGTTGTCACCCAGGGTTCACCGGTCATCGGCGGGCTGCACGGCACTACTCAACATTATTTCTGCCCGCATTGCCTGAGCTGGTTGTACACGCGTCCTGCAGACACGCACACGCATGTCGGGGTACGCAGTAGTCTCTTGGATCAACCCGAGTGCTCCAAACCCTTTATGGAAACCTGGACCCGGGAAAAGCTGCCATGGGTACAAACTGGGGCCGCCGTCAGCTTTGAAGGTTTTCCGGAACTGCACGAGTATCCGGCTCTGATGGCTGAATTTGCTCAACTGAGCGATTGACCGCCTGCGAACTGAACCGCCCCTGATTTTGTAGAGTATTGAATGACTGCTTCTGGCCGATAGTGGCCCTCCACACAGCAATACCGATCCGTGACCGCCCTATGCGATTTCATTCACCTTGAGGCTTCGACAGTAGATTTTCTCTCAAGCCATTGCTCTCTCGTCAACTCCCAGATCTCCTTGAATAACGGCCCGCTGACAAAGCTGCCAGGTTGCGTGTCAATCAATCGCATGCCCTCGCGTTCCGAAATTTTGCGCGAAGCATGGTTGCCCACGGCCTTGGGTACTTGCATGACGCAGTGGTCCAGCGTTTCGAACCAGTAGGTATTAATAACTTCGCAGGCTTCACGTATGTAACCCTTTCCTTGCCATTGGGGTGCCAGCCAGAAGCCCCTGTTGTTGCCAGGTTGGTCATACAGGCTAATGCTCCCAATGGTGTGGGCCGGTTCAGCGGCAATGCGAATGATCCAATGCCATTCACGACCGGCGGCCATGGCGGGGAGGGCGACGTCGCGAACGTAAGTCAGCGCGCCGTCCTCCGGGTATGGCCAGGGCACGCGACTATCGAGAAAACGCACCACTTCCCAGTGGGGAAACAGTTGCTGAATGGCCGGTGCATCGGCCAATTGCAGGGGGGAGAGGATAAGACGGCGGGTCTTGAACGTGGGGCTACTTTCCATAGTAGAGATCCTTGCAGCGATAGGGCATGTCGAGCGCTTTCCCGAGGATACCAAGACACACGTCCTTCGTCTGTGTCAGGCCGATTGCTGCCTGTCCTGCGAGGCATCGATCGGCCGGCAGCGATTGGTCTCCTTCAATTGCTATTCGCGTCAGAACGCGTAGACCAGAGTGGCGGTGGCGGTGGCGGTGGCGGTGGCGGTACGCGGAGTGCCGTACCCACCCCGCGAACCGATGGCGGTGTAGTAGTTCATGACCGTTGACGTACTGGACAGATGTGCCTATACAGTGCGTTTTTTCAATCTCTGTTTCGGTAGGCCATGAGCGAAGAACGCGATATCCCGGAACCTGAGCATGACCACTTGCTCGATCATGAATTCCACGATGACGAATCATGGGTCGAAGAGGACGCTCAGGGCATCATGGATGAGGATGAGGATGAGGATGAGGACGAGGTTGATTTTCTTGATCAGATCGATCAGGACGACTGACACCCAACGTAGTGGATCTACAAGGCCCGCCTGTTGGCTTCGGTGAGGGCTGTGCTTGAAGTACGCCTGAGAGTTATCGCTCTACGGCGACGCATTTGATCTCCACGAGAAGGCCGGGCCGAGCCAGTTCACTGACACCTATGCATGTCCAGGCACAGGTTCCCCTGGGAAAGACCTCATCCTTCACGCGTCTGAAAACGGGCATGTGGCGTTGCATATCGACGTGATAAGTCGTCATTTCGACGACATCTTCAAAGTCGCAGCCACCGGCTTTCAAGACGAGCCGGAGATTGTCCCATGCGGCCAAAAACTGCTGCTCAGGGTCTTCGATGACTGATAAATCCGGTGTGCGGCCTACCTGTCCCGCGCAGTAAAGCGTTTTTCTTACCTTTACAGCGGGTGCATAACCGGCACGCTCGCTGAGCAATCTCATGCCATCCGGAACAATGAGCTGGCGGTCAGTCATGTTTGTGGACCCCAAATATGAACGGATACGAAAGCTAACCCAGGAGCCTCGCGGCGTCCACTTGGGTCGAGCTTACTTTTCCAGGGATCGATACCAGTCTTCGTAGGGTGTATTGGAGACCAGATGCCGGTTGTAGTCAGGACTCCCATCATCCCACCACAGAGGGCCGCGCTCACCGAGCGCGACCTTGGCTGCCTGTACCTTTGCTCTGGCGTCCGACATTTGCTCCGCATCGCCACACGATTTTGCCAGCTTCACTTCTCGCCGTGCGTCCATCAGGTCATGCACCAGTCGCTGGCGTACAGCCTCTGGTAGAGCAGGGTTTGTGCATCGCCAGAGCGTTCCTTTGATCACAAAGTAGCGACCGTCTGGCGTGACGGGGTTCATCGCCCGGATTCCTTCGTTGCACTCTCGCGAGTGCTGGCGAGATCGAGATTGATCTGATCAATTTCGCCCAAGGAGCTGTACCGGGCGCGGAGTTTTCTCAGCTCCCGTGAGCCCAACTTCTCCAGGGACAACGTGGCATTTTGTGCGTCCTGGGTGGCTCTGGCGGCAGAAATCAAGACTGTGTAGGCCGCTATTTCCACATTTTCGAACACGTACCCAGCCATTTGGCGGTGGGCGCTATTGGCAGACTCGGTCAGGCGAGCAGGCGGGCGTTTCGACTCCACTTCGGCGCTCAGGAAAGGTTGAGCTGATGTGATCGACGACTCAAACCAGGCGGCTTGCCCGTCACTCGCTTGAAGGCACGGCTGAAAGCCGCCTGGGAGGTATAACCCAATCGCTCGGCCACTTCCTCGATCGGAAGCCTCTCGAGGGTCAGCCACTGGCTGGCCAGTCTCATCCGCAGCTCCGTCACGTAATTGAGTGGCGTCATGCCAATGGTGTCCTTGAACCGGTCAGCGAACACCGAGCGCGAGGTATTGCATTGCTGCGCGAGCTGCGCGACGGTCCAGTCGCGTCCCGGATGTTGATGAAGAGCAAGCAACGCACGACCCAAGCGCGGGTCGCGCAATGCCGCCACCAGGCCAGAGGCGTTACCACAGGCGCATTCCACCCAGCCGCGAACGACCATCGCGGCCACCACGTCGGCCAAACGCGCAAGAATACCTGCGAAGCCAACCCGGGCGGCACTGACTTCGCGCTCCATGGTTGCCAGTATGGGAACCAGCCCCGGGTAACGTTGACCCCCGGCATCGATCAACATCAGGCCGGGCATCAGTTTGCCGAGGCCGTGGATGCTGCCCAGCTCGAACTCCATACAACCACTGAAAATGATCGTGGTCGGCAGGCGAGTGGAGTCGGTTCCCGCTTCGATCGCGCTGACGGTATCACCGAGCGAGGAAACGTCGAAGCTGTCGATGTCGTCGACGCAATGCTCCGTCTCTGAGAGCAGTTGGTGGGCTGCACCGTGGGAAATGAACACGGCGTTTCCCGCAGACAGGTCATAGGTGGTCCCGTCTTCCATCCGTAGCACCGCGTTGCCGACCGCCAGGAAGTGGAACCAGGCATGCCCGGACCTTGCCTTGAATCCCAGGCCGAAGCTCGGACCTGTCTGGATCCGGCGGTATTCAACTCCGCTCAGGCGCATACCGCGCAACAGCTCGTTGATGAAGCCCGAGGAGAGGGCGAGCGGGTCGGTTGACATCGTTGCTCCGGAGCTTTGATCAAAAAATCAAGATTCCTAATCATAGATCATCCAATTTCACCTGCCTAGACTTCGGGTCGCGATGAAAATCTGGAGATCCGTGCAATGACTGATTGTGTTTGTGACGCCGTACCCGACCGCCACTGTGGTGGAAACACTCAGGAAGAACCCACCACTCCCGCCTGGACGGCTGTGTTCTCGCTGGCAATGGGCGTGTTTGGATTGCTGACCGCAGAGTATCTTCCAGCCAGCCTGCTGACACCGATGGCGGTTGACCTGGGCGTGTCCGAGGCGTTGGCCGGCCAGGCGGTGACAGTGACGGCAGTCGTGGCACTGTTTGCTGGCCTGCTGGTGCCGGGGCTAACCCGAAGCATCGACCGACGCCTGGTGCTACTGGGCTTTTCCGCGCTGATGATCGCGTCCAACCTGTTGGTAGCCGTTTCCTCCAGCCTGACGGTGCTGTTGGTGATGCGCATCCTTCTGGGGATCGCCCTGGGCGGTTTCTGGAGCATGGCGGCGGCTGTCGCGATGCGTCTGGTGCCGGTGGCTCTGTTGCCCCGCGCGCTCTCGATCATTTTCAGCGGCATTGCTGTGGGTACGGTGGTCGCGGTTCCGCTGGGAAGCTACCTGGGTGAGCTATTTGGCTGGCGTAGCGCGTTCCTCGCTGCGGCGGCGGTGGGGGTGCTGACGATGGCATTCCAGTCGTTCACCTTGCCACCGTTGGCGCCGCGTCGACCGGCACGGCTGCGGACCATATTCGACGTGCTGCGCCGTCCGGGCATTGCGATGGGCATGTTGGGTTGTGTACTGGTTCACAGTGGCCACTTCGCGTTGTTTACCTATGTCCGACCATTCCTTGAAAGCACCTCCGGGATTGGCCCGCAGGGGCTGGCGTTGATGCTGCTGGGCTTTGGTCTGGCGAACTTCGTCGGCACGTTGCTGGCTGGGCGGCTGCTCGAGCACAGCCCGCGGGCCACCCTCGTTTTGATGCCGGTGCTGGTGGGGCTGGTTGCTCTGACGCTGGTACTGGTGCCCGCTACAGTGACGGGGCAAGCGGCACTGCTGGCGATCTGGGGCCTGGCATTTGGCGGCGTGCCGGTGGCGTGGTCGAACTGGGTTGCCAGTGCTGTACCGGATCAGGCGGAGAGTGCCGGAGGGATGGTCGTGGCGTCGGTGCAATCGGCGATCGCGATAGGGGCCGCCGCGGGCGGGGCGATGTTCAGCTTCAGTGGCATCGCGGGTGTATTTCTCGCGGCGGGAGGGCTGATGCTGGTCGCTGCGTTGCTGATTGCGCTTCGTGTTCGAGTGGAGGCGCCCCGTCAGCGCGGCGAATCAAGACCTTCGCTGCACCTTTGAATTGCCTTTCTGGCCGTTCTGACAACATCCGTGATCTGGAGATGGTTCATGAATAATTCGACGTTCCCTCAAGGACGCCTTAAATCCTTGCGCGCGGTCGCTATAGGCAATGCGCTGGAATGGTTCGACTGGACGCTTTACGCAACGTTCTCGGTGTACCTGGCGAGTAATCTGTTCGACAAGACGGATGCCAGGTCGGCGATGCTCGCCACGCTCGGCGTATTCGCGGTCGGGTTCGTCGCCCGGCCCGTTGGTGGATTGCTGTTCGGCCGTCTAAGCGATCGCTTGGGGCGCCGAACCATCTTGATCATCACCATGATGCTGCTGGCAGTCAGCAGCCTGGGCATTGCGTTTATCCCCGCCTATCAAACCATTGGCGTGTACGCCGCGGCGGCACTGCTGTTTTTTCGTCTCACCCAGGGCCTCGCTCACGGCGGCGAAACGGGGGTTTCCTACACCTATGTCGCCGAGATCGCACCGAGCAAGCACCGAGGATTGTGGTCCAGTTCAGTCTACATCGGCGTGACGCTGGGGGTCATGGCGGCAACGGCCGTCGCCGCGGCGCTGACCTGGTTCCTCGGGTCCCAGGCCATGAGCGATTATGGCTGGCGGATAGGCTTCGCGATCGGTGGGGTACTGGGCATCTATGCGCTGTTCCTGCGACGCGGAGCTGAGGAGTCCCACGTCTTCGTAGAGCAACAGCAGATGACCCGGCTTGCGCCCAAGTTGTCCAGGGGCGAGGTGCTGCGCATCACGCGCAACATCGTCATGCTCGCTGCGGCCGCTAATGTCACTTACTACGCCTGGGTCACGTTCGGCGCTGCGACGGCGATCGCCCAGGGGATGGACGCTACCGGGGCTTATGTCGCCAGTCTGTTCGCGCAGATCCTTTGCGTATGCTGGTTGCCGGTTTGCGGAATGTTGTCCGACCGGCTGGGGCGTAAGCCGATGGTCATCGCCTGGGGTGTGGGCGTGGTGGTGCTGACCTATCCCATCTCGGTCATGGTCACGACCGAACCCTATACGTTGTTCCTGGCCCAGGTCATGGGGCTGGGCGCCTGGTCGTTGATCGCGGCGATCTTCCCCGCCATTTTATCGGAGCAAGTGCCCACCCGGGCGAGGGCACAGGGCGTCGGGTTTGTCTCGTCGGTCTCGGTGGCGATCTTCGGTGGCACTGCGCCTTATTTGCATAGTTATCTCACCGGTGCCGACCTTGATTACCTGTACATCTGCTACGTGATGGGCCTGGGTCTGGTGACCGTGATAGCGGGCTTCCTCATCGCGGAAACGGCGGGTGTCGATCTTGCGCATATCGGTGCCTCTGACGTTCGAGAAGGTGTCGTTCCACACCCCTCGAAGGCGTCTCGCAAATCCATCCCTGACGTCTCGATTCGCACCGATCACCGAAACAAGAGGAGGGCACATTGATGAGCTCAATCGAACCGAAAAAAGGTGTAGCACGGGGTGAGCGCCCTGGGGCTGGCGTGATCGTCAGCCAGACGTCGGGGCCCCGCCAGGCGGCCCGAGAGATCTGGGTCGAAGTCCCGTCAGAAACGGGTCCGGCGGCAGCGTGGTGTTATTCGGATCGTCGCTCCTACAGCCCCGGTGCACCTGTGAGACTGCACCTCTCGTCCAACAGTCCGCGAGTGAGGCTCAGGATCTTTCGTGATGGAGCACTCGCCCGCACCGTGCATGAAACGGGCTATCTGGAGGCTTGCTTCCATCCGTTGCCCGAACGTTCCTACGAGCACGGCTGCCAATGGCCAGTCTTCCTGGAGTGGCAGATTCCGGAGGATGTCGACCCTGGGGCATATGGGGTGGAGATACTGGATGGTGGCGAGCGCGTGATCGGGCATCATCTGTTCATCGTGAAGGCCGCACGTAAGCGCGCTCATGCCTTGGCGCTGGTCGCGGCAACATCGACGTGGGCCGCCTACAACGACTGGGGCGGGGCCAACCACTATTTCGGTGTCCATCCGCAGACGCCACGCGGCCGCTCGCCGTTGTTGTCGGCACAACGACCTTGGGCGCGAGGACAAGTCTGGCTACCTGAGGGCGCGCCGCGATCAGTCAACGCGAAACGGCCTGGCAGGCCAGGTCCGGCGCGCTACGAATTCATTGAGTGGGCCGCTCTCCACGGTTTCAGCAAATACTATGCGCTGGCGGGATGGGCCTCCTATGAACGACCGTTTGTGGTTTGGGCGGAACAACAAAATTATGTCATCGACATTCTCACCCAGGATGATTTGCATCGCGACCCGGATGCCCTCCGAGGTTACGCTTGCGCGGTCTTCGTCGGGCACGATGAATATTGGACGCGTGAGATGCGTGACCACGTCGATGCCTTTGTCGAGGAGGGCGGTAAGGTCGCTCGCTTTGCCGGCAATTTCATGTGGCAGATTCGTCTGGAGGACGGTGATCAGCGGCAAGTCGCCTATAAATACGATGCCGCCTCCCATGACCCGGTGGCAGCTCACTGCGACAGGACGCTGACCAGCGCCTGGGAGGATCCTCAAGTGAATCATCCTGGGGCGAGTACCTTCGGAGTCAATGCATTGCGAGGCATCTACGGGAGTTTCGGCGCCATGGCACCCCGTAGCCCGCGCGGGTATACGGTTTTCCGTGCGCAACATTGGGCATTCGAGGGCACGGGGCTCGGCTACGCCGATATGTTCGGCGACGAGGCAAGCATCTTTGGCTATGAGGTCGACGGGCTCGACTACACCTTCGTCGATGGCCTTCCTGAACCTCTCGGCACAGACGGAGCACCACCAGGATTGGAAATTCTGGCGATGGGCTGGGCGACCAATGCCGAGCAGGGCAGGGCCGAGGATGCCTATTCGTTCATGCTCGGTGATGGCGACGCACGGTACAGAGCCTCCATCCTGGCGCCCGATCTTGGCGACGCGGCCATTGATCAACATTGCCGTGGGGCGGGCATGGTGGTGCACTTCCGCAGAGGCCGCGGCGAGGTGTTTACCGCTGCCACCTGCGAATGGGTACACGGATTGATGCTCGAGGATCACTACACCGTAGCGATCACTAAAAACGTGCTCGATACATTCCTGGCTGGTACGGCTGGACCTGACCGATAGGATCAATCACTCGCTGAGGCTCTGGATTTGACGAAAATTGTCAGCCGACGTGTGTGAGCTTGCAGCTATGGCAACAGGCCGACTGAGCGATAGGTCTGGATCGTTTGATCGAATACCTGAATATCGTCACGGCCACGTGCGATCAACTGAGCACCTTCTACAGCGGCATAAATCGCCAGTGCCTGCTGTTGCCGTTCCTCATCGCTCAATTGCGGACGGCAGACGGTTAGTACCTGCGTTAACCACCGGATGTTGAGGGCATTAAAGGCTTCGACTTCTGTTCTGACCTCCGGTGGCAAATCATCAAATTCAGCAGACATGATTCCGCACAGGCACATGCGGTTGTCGTTCACCAGCGCCTGGCGAAAGATGTCGGTATACCCCTGCATCCACATACGAAGGTCATCGGAACCCGCGCGCAGGCCCTCCAGATAAGCCAAACCGTCCTCTGTGTAACGCTGGGCAAGCGCGGCACCCAAGTCGCCTTTGGTTGGGAAATGGTAGTGAATGCTCGCACTCTTGATGCCTACCTCTTTCGCCAGTTCGCGAAAGCTCAAACCGTTATAGCCGCGGGTCTGAACCATCGTGCGGGCGACCTGCATGATCGTTTCCCGAGTATCCGTAGTCACAAATTTACCTCCCTATCGATAGATAGACGTTGACAGTCAAAATCGCCTCGGCGTAGTTTATACCTATCGATAGGTAGATAGATAGGCAGCGAGAGACATGAAGATTTTTGACATCCCTGGTTTTCCTAACCCTCTGCGTGTGCGAATTGCCCTGGCTGAAAAGCGGATGAGCGCTCAAGTGGAGTTCATCAAGGTGGACTTGCCGGCAGCAGAACATAAACAGCCTGCGTTCCTCATGCTCAATCCGCTGGGTACCGTTCCCGTTCTTCAGTTGGAGGACGGCACCAATATTTCCGAGTGCACGGCCATCACCGAGTATCTGGATAATCTGGACGGCAATCCAATTCTCACGGGTTCAACGCCAAAGGAAAAGGCCGTCATCCACATGATGCAGAAACGCGCCGAATCCGAGCTGGCAGATCCGGTTGGAATCTACTTCCACCACGCTACGCCAGGATTGGGCGCGGCACTGCAGCCATACAAAAGCCCCGACTGGGAAGGGCGTGTCGATTGGGGTAATCGTCAACGCGAGAAGGCAATCGACGGCATGAAATATTTCGATCAGGTCCTGCGCAACCAGCCGTATATCGCCGGGGACGCGTTTTCCATGGCCGATATCACCGTTTTTGCGGGGCTCCTGTTTGCCGGTTTCGCGTCCATCGCCATTCCCGATGAGTGCACCGCGCTCTGTGCTTGGCGGACCCAAATTCAGCAACGTCCCAGCGTACAGAATCCCGCTTGATCCAGCTTCGCCCCATCGACGATCGCTTTGGGGCGGGCCCCTCTTTCCCGTTTATCAGGTACATCCCTATGACTGTTTTCAACACCCGGTGGTCGTTGCGCCCGACTTTTAGCCTCATCGTACTGGCGATTGTCTGCTCGATCACATCGGTTCAAGCAAGCACCAGCTCCTCAGAGCCCAAAGTGGCTTCAGGCTATACGCACCAAACCGCGCCCACTCTATTTGTCGAAGTGGACGGCGCCCGCCTGGCGTACCGTCGCTTCGGCAAGGCCGGTGGAGTACCGCTGGTATTTCTCCAGCATTTTGTTGGCAACCTCGACAGTTGGGACCCGAAAGTCATCGACGGTTTTGCCCGTGATCGTGAAGTCATCCTGTTTGACAACGCCGGTGTCGCCAGCTCAAGCGGTGAGGTCCCTGAAACCATTGAAGGTATGGCCAAATATGCCGCTGGATTACTCCACCGGCTGGGCGTAGCGAAGGCTGATCTGCTGGGTTTTTCCATGGGTAGCCTCATTGCACAGCAGGTGACGCTTGATCATCCAGAGCTGGTACGTCGCCTGATTCTGGTGGGCTCATCACCCCGTGGTGGTGTGGGTATGGCTTCGCTAACGCCCGAATTCCAAGGCTATCTGGCGAAAAAACGCGATGTACCAGATGAACTGCTGTTGGATGTGTTTTTTACCCAGACCGCTGAGAGCCAGGCTGCTGGGCGCGAGTTTCTTACCCGTCTGCGTGCACGCAAGATCAATCGTGATCGGGAGGTCGATAGCAAGACCGCACCTGCGCAGGCGGCGGCTATCGCAGGTTGGGGAGCGCCGACGGACAACTCGACCGATTACCTCAAAGGCATCAAGCAACCCACGCTGGTGGTCGCTGGCAGTCATGACATCGTGTTCTACACAGTCAATAACGTCACCTTGCAGCAAGCGCTACCCGATTCTCAGTTGGTGATTTACCCGGATTCGAACCATGGCGCGATCTATCAATATCCCGACCTTTTTTTGAAACACGCCACGTTGTTTCTCAATGGGGTGAAGTGAATCGAACTGCGCTGGCGACGTGCTCGTCAGCGCATCGCTCACCCTCCATTGCTCGCCAGATCAGCCTGTCTCCAGGTCTGGCGACTAAACATCAGGATCACAGATATGAAAGCGATTCAGTTCCGTAGCTTCGGGGGGCCCGAAGTGCTCGAGTACGTCGATCTGCCAACGCCCAGCACTGATCCGCCAAGCTTTGGAGTTCCTGGCCCATGGCGTTTCAAGTGGCTCAATTCGACCTGTCATCGGCGCAACACTGCCGTTGAGCGAGGCCTCTGAGGCGCACGCATTACTGGCGCGCAGGGAAGTGCAAGATGTCATTGTGCTTGATCCCAATCGTTGATTACCTGTCGCCCCATACAGCGAGCCACCAGTATTCACCTACTTGCTGGTTGCTTTCGTATTACCGAGAATCCTGTTGGCATCCTGGGAAGGGGGGAGTCCAAACACCCGGACGTAATCACGGCTGAATTGCGTTGCACTTTCATAGCCGACCTCGAAGGCAGCCGCCATTACACTTTTAGCATCGGCCACCATCAGGGTTCTGGCCTGGAGCAGGCGTACCCGTTTCTGGTACTGCAAGGGGCTAAGGTTGGTCACTGCCTTGAAGTGGCGATGAAACGCCGAGACGCTCATTGAGGCCCGCTCTGCCAGCCGCTCCACCCCGATGGGCTCAGCGAAGTCTTGGCGAATCCATTGGATAGCCAGGTTGACGCGCGCCATCGCAGTATCCGGCGCTGCGATTTCCCGCAACATCCAGCCATGCGGTCCTTGAAGTACACGGAAAATTATTTCTCGCTCATAAACCGGAGCCAAGGCAGCGATGGCGGCCGGGTCGCCCATCAATCGCAGCATTCGAACCCATGCATCCATCAGCTCGGGTGTAACCGACGCGACTGAAAACCCAAGTCCGTTGTCCGTGCGGCTGACAGGTTTGGGCAGGTCGGCAAAGAGTGTAGATAGGACGGCGGGGTCAAGTGTCAGACTGACCGCCAGGTAGGGCTCGCCGGAAGTACTCGGGTGTACAGACCCTACCGCTGGCAAATCGATGGACATGACGAAATAGGTTGCCGGGTCATAACGAAACGTCTGACTCCCGACAGTCATGGTCTTACTGCCTTGCAGAATCAAGTTGATCATCGGGTCGTATATCGCCGCCAACATGTGCTCGGGAATTTTTCCCTGCACCATGGCCACGCGGGGGATGCCCGTTTCCGTTCGGCGGTTTTCAGCCTTGCCCGCGAGCATGCGAAGTTCTTTCAGTTGATTGTCCATGGTCCCAATGCTGAGGGCACTGCGTGGCATCACGCAAGTGAAAAGCAGAAACAGGCAGGTTTTGAGTAGGAATGGGTACGACGTCAGTCATGCCGATAAGTACTGTGGAGACAGATTTTTAACCACAGAGGAATAGGACATGGGCGTCATCGTAATCACCGGAGGGAGTCGTGGAATCGGTGCCAGTGCCGCCGAACTGGTCGCTCAACGCGGCATAGGCGTCATCCTCACCTACAACTCGGACCTGCAAGCTGCCACCAGCGTCGTGAGTCGTATCGAGCACGCTGGGGGAAAGGCTGTTGCCCTCAAACTCGACGTGGGGGACGTGGGCACCTTCGATGCGTTTCGCGCGTCGGTGGTACACGTCTTACAGGAGACCTGGAATTCAACCACTCTGGGTGGCCTGGTGAATAATGCGGGCTACGGCCTGTTCAATCCGTTGGCAACCGTCAGCGAGGCGCAGTTCGACGGCCTGTTCAATGTGCACCTCAAAGGGCCGTTCTTCCTCACTCAGGCCTTGCTGCCGTTGCTGGCGGACGATGCGAGCATCGTCAACGTGACCAGTGCCACCACCCGCGTAGCCACGGCTGGAGTCGCGCCCTACGCGGCATTTAAAGGCGGGCTCGACGTCCTCACGCGCTATATGGCCAAGGAGTTTGGAGAGCGGCGTATACGAGCCAATGCTGTTTCACCGGGTGCCATCCGCACTGAGTTGGGTGGAGGCCTCAATGACGAGTTCGAGGCACTGTTGGCGGCGCAGACCGCCTTGGGTCGAGTCGGGGAGCCGCAAGATGTTGCGCGGGTCATTGCGCTACTGCTGTCTGAGGAAGGCGCGTGGATCAATGCCCAAACCATTGAAGTGGCGGGCGGTTACAACATTTGAAGACGCGGAGGTTTGCAATGCTGGATCACATTTTCCTGTCGGTTAACAATATTGAGCGCTCTATTCGCTTCTACGAAGCCTGCCTGGCGCCGCTTGGAATCACCGCGCGTTGGGACTACGACGGCAAGGACGGCCCGCCGGGTCATCCCGACCTCAAGGGCTTTGGTGCCAACGGCCGGATGTTTTTCTGGTTGCGCGCAGGAGTGGTTGAAGGGCGAGCGGTTCATGTCGGTTTTGTCGCCGATGGCCGGGCCGAAGTGGACGCTGCATACGCGGCGGCCATCGCTCAAGGCGCGGTCGACAATGGTGCGCCTGGAGCACGCCTGCACTATGACCCCGACTACTACGCAGCCAATGTATTGGACCCGGATGGCTACAGTCTCGAGTTCGTCTACAAAAAATGGCAGCACATCCAATGAACACACTAATGATCTATGGTGCCACGGGCTATACCGGTCGTATGGCCGTAGAGCACGCAAAAGCCCTGGGCCTGACGTTTGAAGTCGCCGGGCGAAACCATTCCCGGGTGGCGGCGCTCGCCGCAGAACTGGGCGTCCCGTTTCGTGTGTTCGACACCCGCGCGATTATTGCGGATTCATTGTCTGGCATCTCGTTGCTGCTCAACTTTGCGGGCCCTTTTGCGCACACGGCTGAGGACTTGATGCACGCCTGTATCCAGGCTCGTGTCGACTACCTGGACATCACTGCCGAGATCAATGTGTACCGGTTAGCCGAGACACTTGGTGCTTCCGCCGCTGCCAATCAGGTCATGTTGTTGCCGGGTGTCGGCTGGGACGTTGTTCCCACCGATGCACTCGCGGTGCGTGTTGCCAAGCGTGTCAAGCAGCCGTTAGCGTTAAACATCGCGATCCAGGTGCCAGGATCGATGTCCAGGGGCTCAGCCATGAGTGTCAGCGAAATCATCGGTGCAGGTGTGCTCGCCAGGGTCGATGGCGAGATCGTCGCGACACCTGATGCCACACCCCGTCATTTTGATTTTGGTCAGGGTTCAGTCCTTTGCGCACCGCTTTCATTCGGTGACCTGGTGACCGCTTGGCACTCAGTCGGCATTCCGAATATTGCGATGTTCGTGCATATCTCAGATGCCGCGTTTCCAGAGGGTGACTTGTCACAACTACCTGATGGCCCTTCAGCAGAAGAAAGGAGTGCTCATCGAGCACGTGCCGTGGTCGAAGTCACCGGGGCGGATGGTGTCACCGCACGGTCAGTGATAGAAACCGTAAACGGCTATTCCTACACACCGCTGGCGGCAGTGGAAGCTGCGCAGCGGGTTTTGAATGGCGAGCGTCAGTCAGGTTTTACAACCCCTGCCACGGTATTGGGTAGTGCATTTGCCGAGAGTATCGCCGGGACAGTCATCACTGATTTCTGAAGGTACGGTTGGCGACTCATGGCACCGCTGTAAGTGTACTGGTGCGAGAGGGCGTACTGAATCGTGCGGCATCTCGCACCGGTGGCAAGCCCCCATCAGGGATGCGATGTTTACAGTGAGTTTGGTTGCTGCATGAGCTAACGTTCATGCACGCTCTTTTTCCGATCACTCGCCGGACAACGCCCCCCATGAGAGACTTGCCGCCCACCGCGACCCTGCGCGCTTTTGAAGTTGCGACCCGCCACCCGACATTTACTGCGGCCGCACAGGAGTTGCATGTTACTCAAAGCGCCGTCAGTCACCAGCTCAAGCATCTCGAGGCGCTTTGGGGCGTGCAGTTGTTCGAGCGTGGCAAGGCGTTACGCCTCACGGCAGCGGGGGCTACGCTGGCGCCCATCGTGCGGGAGTTTTTCATCAGCCTTGAGGCGACGCTCGGCGATTTGCGCGAGCAAAAAGGCAGGGTCCGACTCAGCGTCAGCACCACCTATTCGTTCGCGCTCAAATGGTTGCTGCCACGCTTGCCCGGTCTTTCTCGTCAGCATCCCGAGCTGCTGGTCTCGCTGGACACCACCGACAAAATCATCCACTTCGCTCAGGGGCAGGCTGATGTCGCGATCAGACTCGGCAAGGGCAATTACCCGGGCCTGCACTCGGAGTTCCTTTTTGGCGAGCAGGTATTTCCTGTGGCCAGTCCCGAACTGCTGCGGCGTGTTGGGACACCGCAGAGCCCCGCGCAATTGTTGCACTTCCCGCTGCTGACTCGGGATGGTGCCGAGTTGGTGCCCAAGTGGGAGCAGTGGTTTCAAGCAGTCGGGCTGGCCTATCTGCCGCTCCAGGAAGGCGTCAGATTTGGAGATACCAACATGACGGTCGAGGCGGCCTTGCTCGGCCAAGGGGTTGCATTGGTGCGCAGCGGCCATGTCGAGAAGGAAATCAGCGATGGCCGTCTGGTTCGGCTGTTTGATGTGCTGCTTCCTTCCCCGCTTGCTTACTACTTCGTCTGCCCCAAGGGCATTGAATCGCAGCCGCACATCGTCAGCTTTCGCCAATGGCTGGTCAATGAGGCGTTGAAAGTCCAACGAGTCGAACAGTGAGCCATGAGTATCCGTTCATGCTGCGATGAGGAGACTTCGCTTTAGCCCCCGCGCCGAATTGCCTAGAGTGGCGTATGCCTATTCATCTCATCGTCCTCGTCCTTTTCGCCGCGCTCCTGCACGCCAGCTGGAACGCACTGCTGCGCAGCGGCGCGGATCGGCTTTGGTCCATGACGGTGATGTGCCTTGCCATCGCCATCACCAGTGTCGTCGCCGCGGCGTTCATGGTGGCCCCCGCGATTGAAAGCTGGGGTTACGCAGTGCTTTCCGGGTTGTTGCATGTGGGCTACAACCTGTTTCTGGTGCGCAGTTACCGAGTCGGTGACCTGGGGCAGATCTACCCGATTGCACGGGGTTCGTCGCCGGTGCTGATCACCTTGGGTGCAGCCGTTTTTGCCGGAGAAATCATCACGCCTGGCCAGTTGCTGGGCATTGCGCTGGTGTCAGGCGGGATTATTTCGTTGGCGTTCAGAGGCCGCACTCTCTCGGTTCCCAGCCTGCCCTATGCATTGGGAACGGGCGGCTTTATCGCGGCCTACAGCGTGGTCGACGGCATCGGCGCCAGACTCTCCGGTGCGCCGCTTGCCTACACCGCGTGGATGTGCGCCCTGTGGGGCGTGTTGATGCCCGTGGTCTACATCGGTCTGCGTGACGCCCGCAGCTTATTCTCCGCCCGGCCCGGAACAGTGACCGCTGTGGTCGGTGGGCTGGTCTCCCTGCTTGCTTATGCAATGGTCATCTACGCCATGAACGAAGCGCCCTTGGGGGCGGTGTCCGCATTGCGCGAAACCAGCGTGCTGTTTGCGGCGTTGATCGGTTATGTGTTCCTCGGTGAAAAGCTCACTCCAGGACGGATATTGGCGTGCGTCGTGATCGCCAGCGGCACTCTCATCATCGGCTGATACAACCAACGGCTCAGGAGCAATGTTTAATGGTCAATGTCTCGCAGGCACCGCTGATTCTCATCACGGGTGGAAGTCGGGGAGTAGGGGCTGCAACTGCCCGACTGGCTGCCGAAAGGGGTTATGACGTTGCTATCAGCTACGTTACCAACGAACCCGCAGCGCTGGCCGTGGTCGCGGATGTCGAGGCCTTTGGGCGCAAGGCGTTGGCCGTGCGGGCCGACAGCGCGGACCCCCAGCAGGTGGCCGAGTTGTTCGCGGCCATCGATCGCACGTTCGGACGCATCGACGTCCTGGTCAATAACGCCGGGGTACTGGCGCTTCAGTCACGTCTGGAAGACCTCGGATTCGAGCGGATGCAGCGCGTCTTTGCGGTCAATTCCATTGGGCCAATACTCTGTGCTCAACAGGCGGTAAAGCGCATGTCTCACCGTCACAATGGCCCGGGCGGCGTGGTGATCAATGTTTCATCGGCGTCCGCGCGCCTGGGAAGTCCCAATGAGTACGTCGACTATGCGGCGTCCAAGGGAGCCCTGGAGACGTTCACCATTGGCTTTGCCAAGGAGGTCGCACGGGAGGGCATACGCGTTAACTGTATTCGCCCCGGACATATCTATACCGAAATGCATGCCAGTGGCGGTGAGCCGGGACGGGTCGATCGCGTCAAGGACTCAATCCCCATGGGGAGGGGCGGACAGCCTGAGGAAGTGGCTCGCGCGATTCTATGGTTGGCGAGTGCGGAGGCATCCTTCGTCACCGGCACATTCCTGGATGTAACGGGCGGTAAATGAGTCGCAGGGATCCACCTCAAAGCCATCAATGATGCCAGTGGTCAATGGCAGCCGTTTGCTGACGCCATGTGTGATCCTTCCTACCAATCCTTCGTCAAGGATGCTACCCCCGCAGTGTGGACGGGGGACTCATGACAGGGCCTTTCATGCAAACGCTGTTGGACGAGATTCTTGACGAAGTGCGCCCCTTGATCGGCAGGGGCAAAGTGGCGGACTACATTCCTGCACTGGCCGACGTTCCGCCGCAGCAACTGGGCATCGCTGTCTATGGCAACGACGGCAGCTATCACTGCGCTGGCGATGCGCTGGTGCCATTTTCGGTGCAAAGCATCTCCAAGGTCTTCAGCCTGGTTCAGGCGATTGGTCACTCCGGCGAAGCCATTTGGGAACGCCTGGGTCATGAACCCTCAGGCCAGCCGTTCAACTCGCTGGTTCAGCTGGAGTTCGAGCGCGGACGGCCACGCAATCCATTCATCAATGCGGGGGCGTTGGTGATCTGTGATATCAACCAGTCGCGGTTCGCAGCACCCACCTTGTCGATGCGCGATTTCGTACGAAGGCTATCGGGCAATCCTCAGGTATTGATCGATGCCCGCGTGGCCGACTCGGAGTATCAGCACCGCTCACGCAATGCCGCCATGGCTTATCTCATGAAGTCATTTGGCAACTTTCATAACGAGGTCGAGATGGTGCTGCGCAGTTATTTCAATTACTGCGCGTTACAGATGAACTGCCTCGATCTGGCGCGAGCATTTTGCTTTCTGGCCAACGATGGATTCTGCATCCACAGTGGCGAGCAGATACTGACCCGGCGCCAGACCCAGCAAGTCAATTCGATCATGGCGACAAGTGGGCTGTATGACGAGGCAGGAAATTTCGCCTACCGCGTTGGGTTGCCAGGCAAAAGTGGAGTGGGCGGAGGGATTGTGGCGATCGTCCCGGGTCAATTCACCGTATGCGTGTGGTCGCCTGAGTTGAATGCAGCAGGTAACTCGTTGGCCGGGATGGCGGCACTGGAATTGCTGAGTGCTCGTATAGGGTGGTCAGTTTTTTAAGGGGCGGATCGCCTCATCAAAGTGACGCTTGTGGTCCAGAGTGATCCGCTCTGGTCAGGGCGTACTCGTCACATTTTGAGGCTGACGCGTTCTGGTCCGCGCGAGGTTTCATCTCTAAGCTGCGAGTTCATTTTTTGGAGCTCAGCCCATGCAAGGATTGCCAAGCGTCAAGCTCGCTACATGTCTGTTCACGCCTCTGATCGGGGCCTGTGATTCACCTTATTTTCTGCGTTCTGCAGATCAGTCCCTCCTGACGGCGCTCGACCCTGCCAGCTCCCCACCGTGAGCGCTCACCGCAAGCGCGAGGGTACGTTGACGCCAAAATGATGGCTCATTAACATCGCGCCACTATTTTGCTATCAGTTTGAGTTTTCGAGGGATCGATTATGCAATCACCCGTCCTTACGGTGGGGGTGTGCCTGACTGTGCTCTGTTTTCCCCTACTTCAAGTCAATGCCGCTCCCACGCCCGGTGACACCGATCTAATACGCGAACGCCAGGATCGGCTGCTTGAAGAACAACGTCGACGCCTTGAAGAACTTAAGGAGTTACCGGGCAAATCCGTCAAACCCGACGGCCCGACGACGCCAAGTGACACGCGTTGTTTCCCCATCAAGAACATTGAGCTCAAGGGCGCTGACAGTCTTTCCCTGCGCGAAAAAAACCGTCTGCTTGAGCCCTACATCGGCCGATGCCTGGGCGTCAGCCAGCTCAATGAATTGCTCAAGGTCATCACTGACCACTACATCGAAAAAGGCCTGGTTACCAGCCGCGCCTATTTGCCGCAGCAGGATATGTCGGGCGGGCATCTGCTGGTGCTGGTGGTCGAGGGCAAACTCGAGGGGCTGAAAGGGGCGGACGGCAGCCAGTTGTCCGACCGTGAGCTGGCCATGGCTTTCCCTGGCAGGTCGGGAGCGCTGGTCAACCTGCGTGAAATCGAGCAGATGGTCGATCAGCTCAACCGCTTGCCCTCCAATCAGGCACAGATGGAACTGGCCCCCGGCCAGAACGTGGGCGGTAGCGAGATACTGGTCAAGAACAACCCGCAGAAACCTTGGCGTGTCAGCCTGTCACGCAACAACGGCGGGCAGCGCAGCACTGGCGAGCAGCAGTGGAACACCACCCTGGATTGGGACAGCCCGCTGGGCCTGGCGGATCAGTTATTGCTGCGCGGTGGTCACGATGCGATGACCGATCACCAGCACACGTCCAACAACGCGATGCTCTATTACAACTTGCCGTGGGGCTGGTGGAATTTCAGTTACGCCTACAGCCAGAGCGAGTACCGCTCGCAGATCGCCGCCAACGGTTTTAACTTCAAGCAGACCGGCGACAGTGAAAACCATCAGTTGCGTATCGAGCGGGTCATTCATCGCGATGCCATGCGCAAGACTTCGCTCAATACCGGGCTTTCCTACCTGCGCAGCAACAACTTCATCGAAGACAGCAAACTCAAACTCAGCAGCAACCGCATCAGCGAAGCCCAGTTCGGTATCAACCACGGACGGCGTATTGGCGGCGCATTCGTCAACCTTGATCTTGGCATGCAACAAGGCATCGGCGCCTTTGATGCGCAGGGAAAAGGGGAGTCCTTCCCGGGTGCACCGGACGCCCGTTACCGCAAGTACACCGCCACTGCGAGTTATTTGCAGCCCTTCGAGCTGTGGGGCGAGTCGTTCAGTTTCACCAGCCTGATGACCGGTCAACGCAGCGAAGACGTGCTGTTCAGCCCGCAACGCACAAGCCTGGGCGGCCAATCGTCCATTCGTGGTTACAAGGACCAAACCTTGTCCGGCGACAGCGGCGGCTACTGGCGCAACGACCTTCGCTGGAGTCGCCCGGTGACGCTTTCCTGGTTGCGTCCGGTCTTCACCGAATACGGCACCAGCCTGGGTTACGACCATGGCGTGATCCGTGGCGATCGCTACAACGCCGACCAGCACGGACGCATGTCGAGCAATTCGCTGGAAGTGTTTGCCCGTGGTGAGCATCTGGCCGCCAGTGTCACCTTCGCCCATTCCCTGGAGCGCCCGGCCGTCCTGACCGAGCGTGAAGCGCCGATCTATTTTCGCGTGGATTTCCTCCTCTAACTATTGCTGCACGAGATTACCAACATGGACGTTCGCCCGTTTACCTTCCTCGCTTGTCAACCTTCCTCGCAGGTGAATAGCCGCGAACGTTTCTGGGGTATGCCCAAGCGTGGCTTGGCGTTCCTGTTGGCCAACGTCATGTTCTGGCAACCGATGTGGGCGCAGGCCGAGGGCATTGTGGTTGCCACGCCGGGCACTACGCTGGACCATGCTGGCAATGGCGTGCCGATCGTCAACATTGCCACGCCCAATGGCAGCGGCCTGTCGCACAACCAATTTGTCGACTACAACGTCGGCGCCCAAGGCGTGATCCTCAACAACGGTTCCACCCAGACCTCAGCCACACAACTGGGCGGCATCATCATCGGCAACCCGCACCTGAAAAACAGCGGTTCGGCGCAGACCATCCTCAACGAAGTGGTCGGTGGCAGCCCGAGTCAGTTGCGCGGCTACACCGAGGTGGCGGGTCAGTCGGCGCGGGTTATCGTCGCCAACCCTTACGGCATTACCTGCAACGGTTGCGGCTTCATCAACACGCCACGTGCGACGCTGACCACGGGTAAACCGGTACTCGATGGCAGCGGTCGCCTGGAGCGTTTTCAAGTTGATCAGGGCAGCGTTGCGATCGAAGGCGCCGGGCTCAACGCAACCAACGTCGATCACTTCGAAATCATCACCCGTAGCGCGAAGATCAATGCCGAGATTCAAGCCAACAACCTGACCATCGTCGCCGGCCGTAACGACGTCAACGCCCAGACCCTGAACGCCACTGCCCGTGCCGACGATGGCAGCCTCAAACCACAACTGGCCATCGACTCGTCCGCGTTGGGCGGCATGTACGCCGGGGCGATCAGGCTGGTGGGCACCGAGGCCGGGGTTGGGGTGAAAGTCGCTGGCAGCCTGGCTGCCAGTGGCGGTGATATCCAGATCGATGCCAACGGCCATCTGAGCCTGGCGCAGACGTCGGCAGCGGGTGCAGTCAACGTCAAGGCCGTGAGCCTTGACGCGCAGAGTGCGGTGTATGCCGGCACCCGTGTCGACATGCAAACCGAGACTGACCTCAACATCGCTCATTCCATTGCTGCACGGGACAGCGTGACCCTGAATGCCGGTAGAACGTTAACCAACAACGGTGTCATCGAAGCCGGGGTCAATGCTGACAACAGCCGTAATGCCAAGGGGGATGTCAGCCTCACTGCGCAGTCGATTAACAACACCGGTAAAAGTGTGGTCGCCAGTCGCGACCTCACAGTCACTGCCCAGCAGGCGCTGAGCAACCAGGGCGGCACGTTAAGCGGGCAGCGCCAGGTCACCGTCAATGCCGCCACTCTGGACAACCAGAATCGGGGGCGGGTACTGAGCGCAGACCGCCTCAGTCTTACCGCAGATAAGGTCCTCAACAATCAAGGGGGCCTGATCAAAGGACAGGGCCAGGTCGAAGCCACACTGGGGCACCTGAGCAACACCGCAGGCGAAGTGTCCAGCCAGGGTAACGCCACGTTGATCCTGGGCTCTCTGGACAACAGCAGCGGCACACTGATGGCGCAAATGGGGCTCGACCTCAGCGCGAGCGCCGCGATTAACAACCAGGGCGGGCTCGTTTCCGGCTGGCAAGAGCTGACCATCACAGGCACGTATCTGGACAACAGCAACGGCGGTACGCTGTCCAGCCGAAGTGGTGATGTTGGTATCCAACTGAGCGACGCGCTGGTCAACAAAGCCGCAGGTGCCGTGGTCAGTCAGAAAGCCCTGACCATCACCGCGAGCAGTGTCGACAACAGCGCCAAGGGCAACATTTCCAGCACCACTGACCAGACCATCACCGTCAGTGGTCTGTTCGACAACTCGGCGGAAGGGTTGCTGAGCAGCGGTGCGGCCATGACCTTGAATACCATGGCGTTGAACAACGTCGACGGCACGGTCAACGCGTCCGGCGACCTGGCGTTCAATGGCACCGAACTCAACAACAGCCAAGGTACGTTCACCGGCCAGCAGGCGATCACCCTCGACCTTTTGGGCGCTCTCATCAACACCCAGGGACGACTGTCCAGTGCTGGCCCTCTGCTGATCGAGCGAAGCAAACGGGTTGATAATCAGGGGGGTGAGCTGTCCAGTCAGCGCTGGCTTAGCCTGTTCACTGGCGAGCTGGATAACAGCGCCAAGGGTACGTTGGCGGCCAGCGACAAGCTGCTGATCACCGCCAGCGGTCACGTCGACAATACAAACGCAGGGCTCATCGCCAGCCGTAATGGCGAACTGGAGTTGGGTGCCGGCAGCCTCGCCAATGCCAAGGGGCAGGTGCAAGCCAAGCAAGCGCTGCACGTGGAGGTTGCGGCAGACGTCGGCAACCAGGACGGCCAGATCGTGGCCAAGGAAGGCAAGCTATCCGTCAAGGCCGCCAACCTTGATAACCAGCGTGGCCGCGTCGCCGCGTTGAACGATGGGGTTCGTGTCGAGACCGCCGTCAACGGCACGTTCGACAACCGAAATGGCTCGGCGTATGCGAAAACCCTGCTTGAGGTTGACGCCGGGGATCTGGACAACAGTGACGGCCAGATCAGCGCCAGCCAGATTGGCTTGAACCTGCAAGGCGCCTTGAACAATCGCAATGGCCTGATCGAAAGCCTGAGCACTCTGGCGACCACCGCCGCCAGCCTCGATAACCAGAACGGCCAGTTGCGCGCGATGGGCGTTACCGACAAAACCCGTTTCAGTATCGGTGGCACGTTCGACAACAGCGCCGGTCGCCTGGAAACCGCCAACACCGACCTGAGTATCGAGGCCACAGGCTTCAAGAACCAAGGCGGTAGCTTGTTGCATGCAGGGAGCGGGGTGTTTGGTCTTTCCATGGCCAACCTCAATGATGTTGGCGGTCGCCTGGTGACGCAGGGCGATCTGACCCTGGACACCGACACGTGGACCAACAGTACCTCGATCCAGGCCGAGCGCCTGACCGTCAACGTCAAGCACTTGACCCAGACCAGCACGGGACAGTTGCTGGCTGCCACTCACCTTGAAGGTGCAGGCACCGATTGGCGCAATGATGGGCTGATCGGCAGTGACGGGACGCTCAATCTTGTCCTGACGGGAAACTATGCAGGAAAGGGGCGACTTAGCAGTCTCGGCAACCTGGACTTGCATGCCAGCAGTATGGATTTGCAGGCCACTGGCAGCATCGCAGGTGGTAGCGAAACCATAATCGATGTCGATGATTTGCTGGCCAATGCTGGGCGAATCACCTCCAGTAACAACCTGACCCTGAAGGCTGGCGACATCAATAACAGCGGTACCTTGGGCAGCGGTAAAGACCTGCTCGTCAACACCACAACACTGCTTAACGACCACGGGCTTATCTCCAGCGGTGGTAACGCGCAGCTGCTGGCCACACGTTTCACCAACCGCTATGCCCAGGTGTACAGCCTGGGCTCGATGCTGATTGCCAAGGACGCGGCCCAGGTCCAGGCCGATCTGTTGGATAACCGCTCGGGAGGTATCGAAAGCCTGGGGCCAATGACGATTGCAGCCAGCACCGTCAACAACGTGATGGACGTGCTGGAATACACCCCGAATGAAAAAACGGCGACCCGTATCATCCGTCTACCGTGTGAGCAGATTCCAGGCGCTGGCTGCGATGCTCGCAGCGGTGGTCGTATCAATGGCCTCTGGGAAATCTATGAAACCGATCGCCTGAAGGTCACTAAAAGCAGTGCTTCGTCCAGCCTGAGCAGCGGCGCGGACCTGTTGATCAACACCCAGACATTGACCAACACCAGCAGCACCGTGGCGTCCGCCGGTAACCTTCAGATCAATGCCGGCACCATAAAGAACCAGGGACTGCAAAACCAGCAAATCCACACCGTTCGCCGGTACTGGAGCTTCGTCAACGAGACTGGCAATGCCGCCGCCCTGGCGGATGTTTTCAACGCTCGAAACAACCCCAACCCATCGGCCTCGTTTGCGTCTGACCTGAGCGCCTTCCTGGGATGGATGGGCGTGCTGCTTGCGCAAAACAGCACCGTCACCAATGGCGATCAGTCCTTCGCCGCGGTCATTCAGGCGGGTGGCAACGCCACTCTCAATGCCGGTCAGACGCTCGACAACGGTGTGGTGCGATCGTTTTATGCCTACGTTGGGGCGGGCCAAACCCAGGCCGACACCAGCGCCGGCAACGGTTACTCGACACCTGTCTTCATCAACGCCCAGCTTCCACCGGAAGTGGCTCAACAGCAGGTCAACCCGGTGGCCCTGCCGGGCTTCACCTTGCCCACCCATCAGAACGGATTGTTCCGCTTGAACAGTCAGGGTTCGACTGCGACCACCGCACCCAGCCCTCTGGCGATTGCGGGGCTGCCTGACAAATCGGCGCAATCCAAACCGCACAAATACCTGATCGAAACCAACCCCGCGCTGACCGACCTCAAGCAGTTCATGAGTTCGGATTACCTGCTGAGCAATCTTGGCTATGACCCTGACACCAGCGCCAAGCGCCTGGGTGACGGGTTCTATGAGCAGCGGATGATCCAGCAGGCGGTCACTGCCCGCACGGGACAACGCTTCATCGACGGACAGGACAGCGACGAGAAACTGTTCAAGTACCTCATGGATAACGCCGTCCAGAGCAAGCAACAACTCAATCTCTCGGTGGGCGTGAGCCTGACGGCGGAACAGGTCGCCGCGTTGACCCACGACATCGTCTGGCTGGAAAGCCACGAAGTGAACGGCGAAGAAGTGTTGGTGCCAGTGCTGTACATGGCTCATACCGACAATCGTCTGGCCCCGACCGGGGCGCTGATTGCGGGTAACGACGTCAGCCTGATCGCCGGGAAAACCCTGAACAACGTCGGCACCTTGCGGGCTAGCAATAACCTGTCGTCGGTAGCAGCGGAGGACATCGTCAACAGCGGCCTGGTGGAGGCGGACAAGCGACTGGATCTGTTGGCGGGCAACAATCTGGTGAACCGTGCTGGGGGCATCATTGCCGGGCGTGATGTCGGTCTTACCGCGATCACTGGAGACGTGATCAACGAACGGACCGTGACGACCCATCAGAGTAGCGGCGGTGGATATACCCGGCAGGAGCGCCGGGACTTTGCGGACAGCGCCGCGCGGATCGAGGCGGGGAATGACCTGAGCGTGAAGGCGGGGCAGGACATCAACATCATTGGTGGTGCGCTGCAAAGCGGTCAGGACATGAGCTTGAGCGCGGAGCGAGATATCAATGTTTCCTCCGTTCAGGTCAGCAACAGCGTCGCGCAGGGTGGCAACTACACCAGCAATGACACCACCCAGCTCGGCTCAAGTCTGGGCGCCGGGCGTGATCTGACGGCCGAAGCGGGGCGTGACATCGCGGTCATCGCCAGTGATGTCGATGCCGAGCGTGATCTAAGCCTCGACGCCGACGAAAACCTCACCATCAGTTCCGCCGCAAACGAGCAACACTCACTGTTCAAGAGCAAAGAATTGAAGATTCAGGAAGACCATGTCAGCCAGGTGATGAGCAACGTCACGGCGAGGGGTGATGTGAAGCTGAGTGCCGGCCAGAACATGGCCGTGATCTCCAGTCGGATTAATGCTGGCGATGAAGCTTATCTGGTAGCAGGTGACCGGCTCGACATCCTCGCCGCACAGGACACGGACTACTCGCTGCTCGATAAAAAGAAGAAGGGCGGTTTTGGGGCGAAGGAAACCCGGCGAGATGAAGTGACGGATGTGAAGAACATTGGCACTCAGATCACCGCGAGCGGAAATCTGATGCTCGTCAGCGCTGGAGATCAGCGGTATCAGGTTGCAAGGCTTGAGAGTGGCAAGAATCTGACGATTAACAGTGGCGGGGCGATTACTTTTGAAGGTGTGAAAGATCTACACCAGGAAAGTCACGAGAAGAGCAGTAGCAGCCTGGCGTGGACGAGTGCCAAAGGACGGGGCAACACGGACGAGACTCTGCGACAAAGCCAATTGGTGGCTCATGGGCAACTGGTGATCAAGGCGGTCGATGGTCTGAATATCGACATCAAACAGATCGACCAGAAAACCGTTAGCCAGACGATTGATGCGATGGTTCAGGCTGATCCGCAGTTGGCGTGGCTCAAAGAAGCAGAAAAGCGCGGTGATGTGGACTGGAGGCTGATTAAGGAAACCCACGAGTCATTCAAATACAGCCATTCGAGTCTGGGCCAGGGCGCGATGTTGGCGATCATCATCATTGTGACAGTGTTGACGGGCGGCGCGGCTTCTGGAGTGGCTGGCGCGGTGTCGGGTTCTACAACTGCGGCTGCAAGTGCGGCAGGTATTTCGGCGGGTACTGCTTCTGCACTAGGGACCGCTGCGGGTTATGCGGCGGCGGCAGGCTTTCAGGCAGCTGTTACCCAAGCCGCAATCAGTACTGTTAACAACAAAGGCAATTTATTGGAGGCGACCAAGGACATCACCTCTGGCGAGGGACTGAAAGGAATTCTTCAGGCGACGGTCACCGGTGGTCTGGCCGGAAACAACATTCCACTGCGAATGATCGTGAATGCTGGGCTCAAGGGGGGCAGCTTCAAGGATAATTTGGTGGACGGTGGCGTTGAGTTGGCAGCGAATATTTTAGCAGCCTCCATCTACAGCGCTGTTGGGGACCAGCTCATTTTTGAGGGACTACCAGCAAAAATGGCCGTCCATGCACTTGTGGGTGGGCTGATCGCAGAGGCCATCGGGGGCGATTTCCGGACCGCTGCGCTTGCAGCAGGAGCGAATGAGGCTTTCGTCAGCACCGTGGGTGAAAAGGTATTTCCTGGTGTTGTGCATGAGCAAGTCTTGGCGATGACGTCACAGCTTCTTGGCATGACTGTGGCTGCGGCACTTGGGGGCAGCGATAAGGACCAGCAGATTGCAGGTTGGGTTGCTGGTCAAGCTACTGCCAATAATTATTTGGGACATGTTGAAGTCCAGAAGCTAGAAGGCGAATTGATCGGCTGTCGGTACAACTCGGACCCCACTGCGTGCCGTGCAAACGTCCGGGCCAAGTTCCAGGCGCTCAGTGATTCCAAGACCGGAACAGGACTCTATGACTGTAAAAAGAATGGGGAGAGCGCATGCGCAGATCAGCTAGCAGACGCTCAATCAGGCTCGGCAGCGTTGGATTGGTTGCTTGGTACCAGAAATATCTCCCGCGAAGAGCGAGAAATCATCGAGCACTTCCAAGATATCAATCATGAAGATGATCAGTGTAGCTTACGAGCCCTGGAAGCAAGCGTTCTGGCAGGAGTCGGGCATAGCTGGCGGTATATTGAGTGGTATAATCGCGGCACTTGGTGGAGCAAAGAGTGCGAGTGGTGTTGTAGCAGGAACAAAAGCCGCTAGCAACTCATTGGACGAAATAGCAACTAATATACATGCAGGTCAGCAAGGAAAGCACATTCTTGGGCATAACAACTTTATGCCAGGGCGCAGCTATTTAAATGAGGTGGTCGACCCGCAGAAGCTTTTGAATGGTGCGCATGCGGGCAAATTTCCAGTCGTGGGCTATGGTTCACGAGGACAACCAATCTTAGATTTTGGAACAAATATTGGTTTTGATGGCACATCGGGATTGGCGACAAGATATGGGACAATACATTCAGGTAAGGCTGGAGCGCACATTGTTCCGACGAATCCGAGCACTGTAGGGGGCAAACGATGAAATCACTGCCTGATTGGTTGGTACTAGGTGTTTGGCGATCACTGCTTGGTGAGATATATCCTGCGATTAGGGCAGTCGCTGTTTCATCTGCGAATGACCGAACATTGCGCATTTGTTACTATCTTGATCGGCAACCTACAGATTTCGACTGGGAGAGCTTAGAGGTTGTCGCTACAAATTTTTCAGCTTCAATTGGCCAGGAGAAAGTCAGTCACATAGATCTAGACTGTAAGTTTTCAATGGGTCCAATAGGGCACCTCGATTATCTCGACGGGTTTATCTACTGCCGTAGAGAATATGACTTATAGGTATATATGGCGTAAGTGAAGTTTCAGTTTAAGAACTGTTTTCCACACCATTTGGATGTATAGTCGGCTGAGCGGGGGGATGTAGATCAAGAGGTAAAATTCAACTCGAAGTCACGTTTTTAGGCTTATGCTTTCTAGTCTGCCCGGAATTTCGTATCTTAGCTGGGCTTACATTTTGGAGCTCAGTCCGTATAAGGCTTGCTAGGCGTCAAGCTTTCTATATGTCTCCGTATGCGTCGGATTAGAGCGTGTGCTTCCCCTCAAGTTCTGCCTCCTGCAGATCAACCTGATTCCCTGGTAGCGGCGCCTGCGGTGATTGATCACTGCGCGGTTGGGTGTCCGGCCGGCGGCGATGTAGTCACGCTGTATCGTCAGGACTATACCTTGAACAACAACGGTTCGACGAGGTTTGCGAATTGGGTGGCTTATCGGATTGGCAGACGCTCAATTACCTGACGAACATCGCAGAAAGCTGGTCTCAACCAGGGGGCCTGGGCGCGGTTGGAGCATCAGGAGCGGGGCCTGAGTAAGGCTGAGGGTGTTGATGCGGTGAATGTGGCGACGGGGCCACTCTACGAGCGGGATATGGGTTCGTTACCCGGGAAGAATAAGGTTCATACGATACCCAGTGGGTACTGGAAGGTGATCTTCACTGGGAGTACGCCAGTGGGTGGTTTGTATGGGGCGTTTGTCATGGAGCAGGGGACGCCTCGAGCGGCCAGCTTTTGTGATTACCAGGTGACGGTGGCTGAGATAGAGGAGAGGTCGGGGCTGATGTTTTGGAGTGGGTTGGAGCAGGAGGTTCAGGAGGAGCTGAAGGCGAAGAACGGGGCATTGCCGCAGAGGATGGGGTGTTGGGTGAGTAGGGTGGATACTTCGGGATAGGGGATTAGAAGCATTGGTAGTGAGTGCCGCCTGCGGCGGACAGGCTGTCGTGAACCGGGCCAGACGTTCCGCCTGTCACGGCCCTTCGGGCTTTCATCCTTCACGTCTTTGGTCTTTCTGGCCTGCTTGAGCAACATATTCAAATTTAGCGCTTCGTTTGGGTAAGCTCCTGAGGCGAGTCTATTCTCTCGCGTTTGGATCTGGACTGGGGCTGAGGCATTGAATGTTTAGAATTGTATTGCTTGTCATCTACCTGGCGGGTGGTTGGGCGATCTATCCGTTGGCTGAGCATTTGCGTGGCCTGGGTGCCGACCTGAACGCTATTTACGCTTTGGTGGGGCTGGATTCGGGACCTGAATTGGCGGCTCGCCAGCTTTTAAGCTTTGCCTATGCGAGTATTTTTCATTTTTTGCTCGCCATATTTATTTCTGAGCCGGCAAAGATCTGGGCTCAAGGCGTTAATAATAGGGACGTGGTGTATTTGTTCGTAAGGCCCTTTGGTTACTTCTTATTTTGTTTCTTGATCTTGGGGCTGGTAGGCCACAACATTGAGCATCGTCCATATTCCGGCTTTCAGATGTATTTCTCTCTATTGATTGCATGCGTTGTGCTTGGGTGTTGGTCATGGTCGGTGAAGGATTTCCTTATCGGTGCTTATTACTGTAAGTTTAGGCGTCGAGTATGAGGGTTCTTATCCCGATTTCATAGGGCGTAATATTGGAGGCCGCGGTGGGCAATGATGAATTACGAGAGGTTAACGACGCAATGAAGCATCACCACCTCCAGCCAGAAATGTTATGAGAATGGTCATTGGCGTTGGCAGATTTCTGGTAGGCGACTGATCATCTCGGAGCGGAAAATCATGTGTTGGTCAAGAAATATCGATGTCTCATTCAAGCTTCGCATAGTGTCGAGAATTGGTTCGCGAATCTGTAAGGTAGTGAGGCGTTTTCATGTATGAGCTCCCGGATGATTTCGATGCTGATCTCCTTTCCGGGTGTTACTTGGAAATGGTAAGTTTTGGCATATGTATGACTCGGTTGGATTTCTCGCGGCCACAGCTCGTGCCTGGGGTAGCTCCATATGGGGTCTCCGTTGGTATTGAAGGTGGCTTGGTATACGCAGTTGGGAGTGTCACTGGGCGGAGAGAGTTTTCTAACTCAATGAGCAGTGCGCCCTTGTTGGATTTTCTGTTGAAAGATGTTGCGTTAGTCGAAAGATTAGAAAATTCAACTTTGAAAATAGTATTCGGTTCGGGGGATGCTATTGTTGTCGAAGGCGATAATAATGGCGGGTTTGAGTCCTACACGATTTCTTTGAATTCTGGTGAGATGATCGTTGTTTAGTATTTCAAATAAGGTTGTAGTCTGTTGATAGCCCCCCCCTAATAACGTAGAAGCATTAAAGGCGTTCATTGATACCAGAGGGTGTCACTCGATCGATGACTGCGTCTCGCGTCAGTCCAAGCTTCTGAGCCACCAGTAGGGCGCATGAGCGCGCGTGGGATGCACGGTGCGAGAGTGGCTCGGTTTTATCCAGCAATTTTCGTCTATGCGAACCGTGATACCGGGTTCTCGAAACAATGTGCACCTTGACGGGCGTTTTGGCATGGTTTGGCGCAGGCAGACCAGGAGTCGCTGAACGCAGGGAACGGGGTGGTTGGACTTGAATCGGGGCTCACTAACATGACACCTACGGGAAATAGACGGTTGTTATCACAAATACTAGATGGGAAGTCACCAAGCGTCGTGTTGAACATGATGCTCGAGGCTGCTCATGATTTAGATAAATACGCTTTGGCAGATAATTTTTTGGAGGAGTTTGACAGGCTAGATAGCAGGATCCTCCCCGTAATATGGAAGTGGAACAGTGGCAGATCTGTGCGGGGAATGTCTGATAAGCAATTTGATAAGACGGTCTTATTGCTTATGAGAATGGCAGGTTATTCCGTATGGATAGAGTAGACCGGATACTGTGTTGCTGGACTGATATTAGGCCCAAGGGGAGCGAGTTGGGGTTGTTTGTTTGACGCTCAATACAGTTCATCCAAATAAAATAGCCAGCATTGGATGGTAAATGGCAGTCTATAGGTGTATCCCTTCGGCCGTGCCGTCCTGCGCGCGCTGCTTGCCAACTGATTGCAGATAATAGTGCCCCTATCATTCGAGATGCGAGGAACTGAGATGCTATTCGCGACAAGATTGCCAGATTGGCTCGTAGCATGCCTCCGCATTGCGCTACTTGGCGAGATATAGCCTCCATATTAGAGCCATCGCTGTCGGTTATCATGATAGTGGATTTGTGTTCGTTCGATACTATCTTGATCGTCGGCTAACAGAAGCAATCTGAATTTTCGCTGTTATTCGCCAATGGTGCCCATCTGGTTTAGCACAGCCGCAAGCGGTTGCCCCTCGCAGTTTCAGTATTCATCGATTTTGCTGCTAAAACCATTGAAGAGCTGGGCCTGATTCAGAGCGACGCACCTCAAAGCCAATCCCGTTTAAATAAACAATCGGGTATTGCTCGCACGTACTATCGTGGGACCGGACTCAGTGGGTGCTCACGTCTGGTGGCTGACCCTTACTTGCCGGCGTAGCCCCTGCCGCATCCCACAACATCATGACGCGCGTCACCGCAGCGTCCAACGAATCCGCCGACACCCCATCTCGCGCCAGCGTCGACAATCCCAATAAAAAACTATCGAACGCCGTGGCGAGAGCGACTGCATCAACCTCTGCCGGAAGTTGCGCCAAAGCGATGCCACGTTCCACGCACGCCAGCAACGCCTCACGATTTTTCGCTCGGGCCTGCACCAGTGGCGCGGAGATGATTTTACTCTCCTGCGAGCACGCGCTCATCGCGCCTAATGCCACCAGGCAGCCTTTGGGATGGCCAGGCTCGCATTGCATCCGAGCGGAGCGGCGTAGCGTCCGTTCGATGGCGTCCCGGGGCGCCAGGGTGGTGTCGAACAGGCTGTCGGTGACCTTGCCGTAGCTGTTCAAGTAAAGGTCCATGACCTCGTTGAACAACTGCTCCTTGGAGCCAAAGGCGGCGTAAAAACTGGGCGCGGTAATACCGCCGCCGATCGCTGCCTTGAGTTGGCTGAGCGAGGTGGCGTCGTAGCCATTCTCCCAGAACAAATGCAGTGCTTGAGTGATTGCCACGTCACGATCAAACGTGCGCGGCCGTCCCATTTGTGCCATAGACGAACCCTCCGAATGAATTAAATACTACTCGATACATAAGTCGTTGACCATCGTTTGCTCGATCCCTATATTTGTATCAATCAATACATAAGTAGGGCGAGAACCAATGAATAGAAATGAACCGCACTCAGAGGCATTGCCTTACGGGGCGTTGCTTGCGCTGGCGATGACTGGATTTATCTGCATCCTGACTGAAACATTGCCCGCGGGCCTGCTGCCTCAGATCGTCAGCGGGCTGGCTATCTCGCCCGCCATGGCGGGGCAAATGGTCACGATTTATGCGCTGGGTTCGTTGATCGCGGCAATCCCACTGACCATCGCGACCCAGGGCTGGCGGCGGCGCACGGTGCTGCTGGTCACCATCGTCGGGTTTCTGGTTTTCAACTCGGTCACTGCGCTGTCTTCAAACTATTGGCTCATCCTTGTGGCGCGTTTTTTCGCCGGCGTGTCGGCAGGGCTCGCCTGGAGCCTCATTGCCGGATATGCACGACGCATGGTGGCGCCCGAGTCCCAGGGCCGTGCGCTGGCGGTGGCCATGGTGGGTACGCCAATCGCCTTGTCGCTCGGCGTGCCGATGGGTACCTGGCTGGGCGGGTTGATTGGCTGGCGCATGGCATTCGGGCTTATGTCGGCGTTGACGTTGGTATTGATCGCCTGGGTGCTGATCAAGATGCCCGACTATCCGGGGCAAACCTCAGAGCAGCGTCTGCCGCTGCGGCGCGTGCTGGTGACACCCGGCGTGCGCTCCGTACTGGGAGTCGTGGTCACGTGGATGCTGGCGCACAACATTCTCTACACCTACATCGCGCCCTTCGTGTCCCAAGCCGGGCTGACCGGCAATGTGGATGTGGTGCTGCTGGTGTTTGGCGTCGCCGCGCTGATGGGCATCTGGATAACCGGGCGGTTGGTGGACCGCCATCTTCGCAATACGGTACTAGCCAGCCTCGCGACGTTTGCCGTGGTTTCGGTGCTGTTCGGCGTTCTCTCGCCTTCGGCCACGGCCATTTACATCGGCACATTCATCTGGGGGCTGACCTTTGGCGGCGCCGCCACGCTGCTGCAAACCGCTTTGGCTGATTCAGCAGGCGAGGGTGCAGATGTCGCCCTGTCCATGAATGTCGTGGTCTGGAACAGCGCGATAGCAGGAGGTGGGCTGCTCGGTGGCGTGCTGCTTGGACATTGGGGAGTGGCGGCGTTTCCGTGGGTATTGGCGGCGTTGCTGCTGGGCAGTCTGACCATCGCGCTACAGGCACGGGCTCATGGGTTTCCCGCCGGTGACCGGCGCTCGGGCGCACTAGTGGTCGGTCACTGAGGCGCTGCTGTGCGGTCCCAATTTTGAAAATCAGACGCTAAGGCAAATTTTCAGACCCTGGCGCAGAACTCCATCTCCTCGGGCAAGGCGCTTCCCGCGCTTTTCTCACACACTCGGCTCTAACGCAATCGCGCTGCAAAACAACAAGAGCCGCGAAAAATGACTAGTTTCCAAACTGCTACCGAAAGCCGGACCGGCCCTATCTTCACCCGGTTTTTCCGTCAGCACATCGGAGCTTCACCCAGCCAGTATCGGCGTGTAGTGGATTGTTATGCGACGGGTTGAATCGAGAGGAGGGCAGCCGCAGCGACGATTTGTATTCGGGGGGGAGGAAATCGAGCGGCCTTGAGGGTGAGAACAATCTGCAGTACCTCACCCCAAGGCTTGATCGAGACGATAGAAAACTTTTCCAACGCAAAGGACTGGTGATATCACTGGAATTGAGAAAGCCTTCCATGAAGACGCAATAATGTGGGGCTACACTGGCGATGAGCTGCTCCAGGGACCAGCTGTTCCAGTATTTGCGAGCTTCTTCAAAGCACTGGGTGCCTCACCGAACACCCGCAGTCGTTTGGATATTTTGGCAATCGCACCTACAGCTGCAGTTGTTCGCGTGGACATGGAGAATGATGTCTTGGGGGCAAGCTTCCACGACTTTCTCTCCCTGCTCAAGATCGATGGACAGTGGAAAATTATCTCCAAGATTTTTCAACGGTACGCTTAGGAAGCGACGGCGTCACATCAGATAGAGATTTGGAGTCTCGCTGGCCGTTCAGATGCAACATCCTTGTTCCTCTAAGCCGATGCTAGCAGGCGTGCGAACGCCTGACCCCGGTGCATCGCATGCAACCAGGCAAGGTCGACACCGGGATACCGACCTTAGATAGGCAAACAATTCTTTGTGTTACGCGCATAAATGAGGCTAAGGTGAAAAACTCTTTACCTTGGCTTCATGCCGAAGCTACTCGGTAAACCGAATGATCCTGGGTCACTGACTCCGCCAACCCGAAGGGCTTCTCTACATGAGTCCCTTTGTTGGCGCACTCGGTTCATTTGGCATCATCAGCTAAATTTAAAGCCCGCGCAGTGGCTTCAACCTTAATCGATTCCCTATCTCCCTGGTCGGTTTCTATCGTAAGAGTGAGAAGCACCTTGTCACCATTTTCTACCTGTTTTACAAGGTCAATCAGCATAATGTGGTAGTTGTGGGGATCAAGGATGACTGTTTTGCCAGCGGGTAAGGCGATGAACTCAACTGGTTGCATACGCATCACGTCGTTCTTAATGGTCGACTGGTGAATTTGCACGATTTTCGCTATCGATGATTGGGCACTGAGCAGCTTACTGTTGCTGCTTGCAGTGATAGTCATGAACGCGCCAGTGGCTTGTTGTCCTGGCACGGTCGCGCGAACCCATGCATTTTCTACGTGCGTCTGGGCTGATACTTGGCAAGACAGTCCAAATAAAGAAAGCGCGAGTGCTATCTGTCTAATGCACTGAAAAATGTTGGTTCTGTAGTTGGCTGAACTCACTAGCAAATCTCCATGAGGGTAGTCAGATCTTCTGCACATTGCTCCGCCGAAAGAGCTTGAGAAAATCCAAGGCGTAGTTTTCCTTCGTAGTCATACACGAAGCTGGTCGATGAATGAGTAAGTGTATACGTTGATCCTATGGGTACTTTTTGATAGAACACACTAAATTCTTTGGCTGTAGTAGCCGTTTCTTCAAGTGTTCCATAGAGTGCGACAAATGATGGGTCAAAGGTTTTCACATAGGCGTCGAGTACGGCTGGTGTGTCCCGTTCGGGATCAAGGGTAATAAAGATGACCTGAAGACGGTAACCATCCTTATCCATCATTTTTTTAATTTTTACTGCACGAGCCAAGGCGGTTGGGCAGACAGCCGGGCATTGAGTAAATCCAAAAAAAATCATGGGCATCACGTTCCGATAGCTCGAAAGTGTTTTTACCTCGCCGTCAGTGTCCTTTAGCTTGAATGTGCGGCCAAGAATTTTATCGCTCAAGTCTTTACCGTATTTGTAGGATAATTCACCCCGGGTGTCGCAACCCGCGAGCATTCCAATACCTAACAATCCGATACCCGAAATAACCTTTCGGCGAGTCAATAGAACGCTCATTGAACCAAGCCTCTTCATTCCAAAAATCAAGGTGAATGCACGCATTAATATAGACTTCATACGTTAAGCACAGATTTTCCGATAACTCACAGGTCGGCTAGCGACCTGGCTTCCTAATCTGTAATTTTCTATTAATTACTAATATTGCGTTAAAGCTTAATGTTGGACTGCTGACCAAGCGTGCGCACAATCTAGATGCAAAGAGTCGGTATTCGTCAAAATAAAATAGATGACGCGAACCAGCAAAAGTTATCGCGTTTTGCCGGTATAGATTCGCGTGCGCTTTGCTACCAAAGTACCTAGTTAGGATTAAGAACCTGCCTAGGTTGGCTTTTCAAGCCTAAGCGTTTACGCCCCCATCCACGCTTAAACCGGTGCCGGTAATGTGTTTCGCGGCCGGGCTTGCGATGAATGCGACCGCCGCTGCGACGTCATTCCCGGTGCCGTATCGGCCTAATGCTGAATGAGCCCTCATGGCATCGGCACCCTCTCCATCGGAAGGGTTCATGTCAGTATCCGTAGGGCCAGGGTGCACGTTATTAACTGTGATGCCTCGCGGCCCCAGCTCACGAGCGAGTCCGCGTGTAAAGGAGAGCAGGGAAGACTTAGACATTGAGTAAACAGTGACTGATTCGAAAGCCACGCGCTCCGCCAGGCAGGAGCCAATGTTGATGATCCTTCCGCCATCTCCAAGATACGGAATGGCAGCCTGAGAAGCTAAAATCACGGCCCTAATGTTGACAGCGACGATCTGGTCGATCTGTTCTAGCGGCATGACCTCAAGCGGGGAGATAAAAGCGACGCCCGCATTATTTACCAGAATGTCGAGCCCTCCCATCAACCTGGCTGCCTCATGTACAGAAAGCGTAACAGCCTGTGCACTCGCGCTGTCAGCTTGTAAAGGGAATGCCCTGACACCCAGTTTCCTGATTTCATTGGCAAGTTCTTCGGCCGCATCTCCAGATCGAACATAGCTGAAAGCAATATCAGCGCCATTCTCTGCCAATTTCATCGCGATCGCGGCCCCTATACCGCGTGCGGCGCCAGTGATGAACGCACGTTTACCCAAGAGCTCTTTCATACCTACCTCTTTTAAATTAAGAATTTGCAGCAACTGTTCGAAATCGCGGGGATCGAAAGACTCAAGCTTAAACGTCACCTGCATTTTGACAAACGACTTAGTCCCCTCCTTTTAGGTCATGGGGCCATGGACCCTGATTGTCCTGGAGACTAAGAATCAGTCAGTACATCAGTTACGCACGATTGAAATTTTTATTAAGTATCGGGCTAGTTGATATAGCGAGGACTGGGCCAAAGGCAATCAGCATAGCGCTTATAACTGGGATGCTTCTGATTTGGCCTGGTAAGCGGCGCCGCCTTGGTGCGCGGCCAGTCGTCTAATACTTTGCGGGGGGTGCCCGATGACTCTAATGAAGGCTCTGCGCATGCGCTCCGGATCTTTAAAGCCGACTGAGTGCGCTATCAATTCAATTGGCTCCGCACTGCGTTCAATACGCAGCTTTGCAGCCTCGATACGCATACGCTCCACAGCTTTAGCAGGTGTTTCTCCCGTTTCCAGCAGAAAAGCTCGACCAAACTGGCGTAAACTGAGGCAAGCAATCGATGCCAAATGCGCAGTGGATAGCTGCTCATTCAGATGCTCGCGCATATAGGAAAGAACCTCTCTCATGCGCTCCGTTGTTGGCTCCATATCAGCCATGGCTGAAAATTGTGATTGCCCTCCTGGCCGACGGTGATACACGACCATTGCTCGTGCGACCTCATGGGAGACAGGACTCCCTAGATCCTCCTCAATCATGGCAAGCGCCAGATCGATTCCTGCGGAGATGCCCGCAGACGTCCAGATGCCGCCGTCTTTGGTAAATATATGATTGGGCTGGACTCGCACTTTGGGATAACTGGTTTGCAGTCGTGCGGTCTGCATCCAGTGCGTAGTTGCCTTACGACCGTCCAATAATCCCGCCGAAGCCAATAGAAAAGCCCCCGTACACACGCTCGCGACCCGCCTCGTACCTTTCGCAACTGCATTGGCAAGATGGTCCGACACCAAAGGAAGGTCATAGGGCTTAGAAAACGCCTTACCGCCTACGACTATCAACGTGTCATAAGGGGTTGATCTGATCTTCTGGCTTTTGACTTCCAGACCAGACGAACTCGTTACAGGAGCGCCCGACAACGAAACCACCGAGCAGCAATATGAATTTGGCATTCCAATTTCGTTGGCTATCTCAAAGGCAGCCAAGGGACCGCTAAGATCCAAGATCTGAAACTCGGGAAAGATCAGGAAAGCAATGTCTCGCATTGAAATACTCTCTCAAAAATCAGCGATCCTGCTTGGGAATTTTCACATCCTGCCTAGGTTCCGTTGGCGGATTGTCCTGCGCGTACCTCAAATGATCCTACAAAAAATCGATGACTTAAAGGGCGTAAAACCCTCGAAAAGCGTCATTCTGACTTTTGCGAAGCCGTCCTCGGTTCGCGATAACCCGCCACACCCGTGATAACTACGCTGCATAAAACTAGACGGCCTAAAAGGAGGGAACTAAGTCCTTTCTCCCGCAGAAAGCAGCATAGAAAATGCCCTCGTTTCTCAACGGGAGAGCCGCCATGGTGGAAAAAGCAGATAACTCGAGCCGTCTTAACTGGAGACGGTCGCGATGACTACACCGAACTTAATCGACAACGCTTCGGCGATTGAAAAGAAGTCGGGCCACTCGAACGTGGTTGTACTGGCTATAGCCCAGGGTTTGTTCACAGCAGCCATAGCAATCGATCTCACCTTGACCGGTCTAACGGGGTACCAACTCGCACCCGACAAGTCGCTTGCTACTTTGCCCTTTGCACTGATAACCGTAGCAGGAGCAATTACCACATATTTCGCTTCTTCCCTCATGCAAAAAATAGGTAGGCGGCGTGGAT
Source organism: Pseudomonas sp. S2_C03 (assembly GCF_054668405.1). Classification (NCBI taxonomy): domain Bacteria; kingdom Pseudomonadati; phylum Pseudomonadota; class Gammaproteobacteria; order Pseudomonadales; family Pseudomonadaceae; genus Pseudomonas; species Pseudomonas sp. S2_C03. Next base: position 2,040,660 of record NZ_CP162766.1, read on the forward strand.
TTGTGATCGGCGCCATTACAGGTGCAATAGGCGGATTAATTTCCGTATGGGCGGTTTTCCTGAATTCCTTTTGGTTGTTTTGCATCGGGACTGCGGCCGTGGGGGTGTTCCAAGCGTTCGCCCAATACTACCGACTGGCGGCAACAGATTCAGAACCTGACCATCGTAAAGCACGTGCCATCTCGTTAGTACTTGCGGGCGGAGTGATCGCCGCCTTTGTTGGACCTTTGTTGGCGAGTTGGAGCACGGAGTTGCTACCAGTCTTATTCGCAGGCTCGTATCTGATGGTATGCCTACTAGGCCTCACATCTGCAGCATTGCTTTGGCTGGGCTACAAAGACGCCACCCTAAACTCCTTGGAGTTGCGCGGCCACGAACTGCCGCCGCGTAAGCTACGTACGGTATTGAGCCAGCCTATATCAATAGCGGCGCTCTCAAATAATGTTATCGGCGGTGTGGTCATGATGTTCATTATGACTGCAGCACCACTCGCAGCTGTCGCCAGTCATCACTCGATAAATGATGGCGCTAACATTATTCAATGGCATCTCGTGGGTATGTATGCACCGTCACTGTTCGCTGGGCGCCTGATTTCCTTGTTCGGATTATCGCCAATATTATTCTTGGGTATGGCGCTAAGTGCCGCTTGCGGATTGATTGCGAACTTTTCAGATAGTTTGCCTGCATTCTATATAGCGCTTCTTTTTCTCGGTGTAGGTTGGAATTTCATGTTTGTTGGCGGTACAACCTTGTTGACCACCTCATACCTTCCTTCTGAGAAATCCAGGGTGCAAGGGATCGCTGAGTTTATTCAATATACTTTCACCGCTTTCGCGACTTTGGCCGCCGGGCCAATGCTGCAATTATTCGGCTGGAGAGTACTGAATATTCTAGTGTTTCCATTGATAGCTGTATCCGCTCTAATGACATTGAGATGGATGCACGCTGAGCGAAAAAGAGCATCGTTTGCAACGAAAGCCAGCTAATCAGCCAGAATATTTCGACTCTTTCAGTAATTTCTAGGGGAGCTGCAGACGCCGCCCTTATCTGCAGCGCTGAGAGAACCCGGTAGAGCCAGTCATTTAAAAATTTACCAGCAACTTTCTCAAGCGAGCGATGGGGTGAAAGGGGGGCATGCACTCACACGTCAGCCGTGCAAAAGCAGAATTAACTTGGAGTAATTATGAACGTTGATTTAAAACCCCGCCCTAATCACGCGCTTTATCTGGCGGGTGTGCTTGGTATTTCTAGCGTCATCGCCTATGGTATTTTCAATAACTCAGAAAAGGCGGTAGCTCAGGAAGCCTCACCGATACAAGAAGTGGATGTGTCGGTTGTCAGAAGAGAAACAGTCACCGACTGGCAAATATATTCTGGCAGATTAGCAGCAGTGGAAAAAGTTGAGATTCGGCCGCTTGTGTCAGGCACCATAACGGCGGTCCACATCCGTGACGGCCAATTGGTTAAAAAAGGAGACACTCTGTTCGTCATCGATCAGCTTCCTTACCAAGCTCAAGTCGAGCGAGCTAAGGGCCAGGTTGCGGCAGCGCAGGCTCGGGCCGCCTACACTAAAAGTGACTGGGAACGGGCGCAGCGTCTAATTACCGAAAATGCAATTGCGAAACGTGACTACGATGAAAAAAACAACGCTGCGTTAGAGGCAGGTGCCAATCTGAAGACCGCACAAGCTGCGCTGGATGCAGCAAAAATTGATCTAAACCATACCCAGATCACGGCTCCAATTTCTGCTCGCGTATCGCGAGCAGAGTTAACACTCGGAAACATCGTAAATGCGGGCGCAGGCGCTGCCCCATTAACGACGCTTGTATCTGTGAGCCCCATTTATGCTGAGTTTAACGCTGATGAACAGACCTATCTTAAATACATCAATAGACTCAATGGCAGGGGTAATGTTCCGGTAGATCTAGGGCTTGCAGATGAGACGGGATATTCGCGCCGGGGGGTCATCCAATCAGTAGACAATGAATTGGACACGACCTCAGGGACTATTCGCATGCGAGCACGGTTTGAAAACGCTGATGGTGTCATGGTTCCTGGGTTGTACGCGCGCGTAAAAGTTGGCGGGAGTGAACCATACGCTGCGCTACTTATAAATGACGCAGCAATCGGTACTGATCAGGATAAGAAATTCGTGTTGGTGGTGGGGAAGGATGATCATATTATCTATCGTCCTGTAACTCTGGGGAGCTTACAGGGCAGCGATCGAGTTATCACGTCCGGTCTTGTAGAAGGTGAGCGAGTGGTTATAGGTGGTATCCAGCGAGTCCGCCCAGGAGAGCAAGTGGTAGGTAAGTTGGTTTCAAATAATAGCGCTCAGGCCAGCAATACCAACTAACAACACAGCATCGACTCAAGCCCATCACCAGGGATTTGGCTTCTGCTATACGTATTTTATCTATGGGGCCGTGCAGTATAGCCAAGCTGACCGTAGACCCTGGTTTTTACGTTCATGCAGCGCTGAGAGTAATTATTCGCCTCCTTTAAAGAGTCCCCAATGAACATATCAAAGTTCTTCATAGATCGCCCGATCTTTGCGGGTGTGTTGTCCGTAGTGATCCTGCTTGCAGGTTTGATAGCAATATTAAAATTGCCGATTTCTGAATATCCGGAGGTTGTTCCGCCCTCTGTTACTGTTAGCGTACAGTACCCGGGAGCGAACCCAAAAGTTATCGCCGAGACGGTCGCAGCTCCGCTTGAGGAGAAAATAAACGGCGTTGAGAATATGCTGTATATGCAATCTCAAGCGAACAGTGACGGTAACTTGACTATCACTGTAACGTTCGCATTGGGTACTGACCCTGACTTGGCTACACAGTTGGTACAGAACAGAGTAAACCAAGCCTTGCCAAGGTTGCCAGAGGAAGTCCAACGATTGGGTGTTACTACGCTCAAAAGCTCTTCTTCACTGGTCCTTTTCCTGCATCTCGTTTCACCGGATGGTCGGTACGACACCACGTACTTGAGAAACTACGGCGTACGGAACGTGAAAACGCGTTTTGAGCGGATCCCAGGCGTTGGCCGAGTCGATATGTGGGGATCAGGTGATTACGCAATGCGCGTATGGCTGGATCCGCAGAAGGTAGCACAGCGAAATCTCACCGCCTCAGAGATTGTCACTTCCATTCAAGAGCAGAACATCCAGGTTGCTGCCGGCGCCGTTGGTGCTGCACCGTCTTCTCCGGGTACCGCTGTACAATTGACAATCAACGCCCAGGGTCGTCTGAAGACCGTCGACGAGTTCCGAGACATCGTACTCAAAACTACCGCGAATGGTGCGGTTACTCACCTGCGCGATGTTGCCCGAGTTGAACTCTCCGCAGCTGAATATGGGTTGCGCGCGTTGTTGGACAACCAGCCCGCTGTCTCCCTCGCCATCTACCAATTGCCAGGCGCTAACGCGCTGGAGATCTCTGATCAAATCCGAGCGGCACTCAAAGATCTCAGCGCTGATTTTCCCCCAGGCCTGGATTACAGGCTTATTTACGACCCCACTCGCTTCGTGAAGTCGAGCATTCAGGCGGTTATAGAAACACTGCTCGAAGCCATCGCACTGGTGGTCGTAGTGGTCATTGTGTTCCTTCAATCATGGCGTACGGCAATCATCCCGTTGATCGCTGTACCGGTATCCATCATCGGTACCTTTGCGCTATTGCTGGCCTTCGGCTTCTCGATCAATGCCCTGTCGCTTTTCGGAATGGTGTTAGCGATAGGTATCGTCGTCGACGATGCCATCGTTGTGGTTGAAAACGTGGAGAGGAACATAGCCAGCGGCCTGACCCCGAGGGACGCCACGTATAAAGCCATGCAAGAGGTCAGCGGCCCCATCATTGCTATCGCACTCACGTTGGTTGCTGTGTTTGTACCGTTGGCATTTATGAGCGGTCTCACGGGCCAGTTCTACAAGCAGTTTGCGATGACCATTGCAATCTCTACGGTGATCTCTGCTTTCAACTCACTCACGCTCTCTCCAGCCCTTAGCGCACTACTTTTGCGTAGCCACGACGCTAAGCAAGACGCCTTAACACGGGTGATGAATAAGCTACTGGGCGGTTTTTTTCGAGCGTTCAACAAGGTTTTCAATCGTGGCTCGGAGCAATACTCGAAAGGCGTAACAGGCGTCCTTAAGCGCAAGGGCAGCATGCTGGTTGTTTATGTGGTTCTTCTGGGGCTCACGGCGGTTATGGGGAACGTTGTACCTGCTGGGTTCATTCCCATGCAGGACAAGGAGTACTTGGTCACCATCGCCCAGCTTCCCAATGGCGCTTCTCTTGACCGTACGGAAGAAGTGATTCGCCAGATGAGCGAAATAGTCATGAAGCAGCCGGGCGCAGCTCACGCAGTCGGCTTCCCTGGCATGTCCGTTAACGGATTCATGAACAGTTCTAGCGCAGGGATTGTCTTTGTCCCCCTCAAGCCTCTCAGCGAACGTACATCGAAAGATGAGTCCGCCGCGGCCATCGTCGCATCCCTTAACCAAAAATTCGCCAGTATCAAAGGAGCTTATGTAGCAGCCTTTCCACCACCTCCAATACTCGGGCTTGGCACACTGGGTGGCTTCAAAATGCAGTTGGAAGACCAAGGTAGCCTCGGGTATGAGGAGCTTAACAAGGCCGCTCAAGCGTTCATGGCCAAGGCTGCAGTGACCCCGGAGCTTGGTGGGTCCCTGACAAATTATCAGATCAACTTTCCGCAGCTAAACGTCGAGCTGGACCGTGTGAAAGCCAAACAACTTGGTGTGTCTGTCACCGATGTATTCAAGACCATGCAGGTATACCTCGGCTCCTTGTATGTGAATGACTTCAACAGTTTTGGCCGCGTATACCAGGTAAGAGTGCAGGCTGATGCACCGTTTCGTCAGCGAGCAGATGACATCCTTCAGCTGGAAACCAAAAACGATCGTGGAGAAATGGTGCCCCTATCATCTCTCGTTCGTATCACCCCAACTTACGGTCCGGACATGGTGGTTCGGTACAACGGCTACACCGCAGCGGATATTAACGGCGGCCCAGCGCCGGGATATTCGTCTGGCCAGGCCCAGGCAGCAGCAGAGCGCATTGCAGCCGAGGTGTTGCCTCAAGGCGTAAAATTTGAGTGGACTGAGCTGACTTACCAAAAGGTTTTGGCAGGTAATGCCGGTATGTGGGTCTTCCCTGTCAGCGTCCTGCTCGTATTCCTCGTACTGGCCGCACTGTACGAAAGCTTGACCCTCCCTTTGGCGGTCATCCTGATCGTTCCCATGAGCATTTTGTGCGCCCTCACGGGGGTGTGGCTCACGCAGGGGGACAACAACATCTTTACCCAGATCGGGTTGATGGTATTGGTCGCATTGGCTTCCAAAAACGCCATCTTGATCGTCGAGTTCGCCAGAGAGCTTGAGCACGACGGGTACACAACGCTGAAGGCAGCCATTGAAGCGAGCCGCCTGCGTCTGCGGCCGATTCTCATGACTTCGATCGCCTTCATCATGGGTGTTGTTCCACTCGTGTTTTCCACTGGGGCGGGCTCAGAAATGCGCCAAGCCATGGGGATCTCGGTGTTTTTCGGCATGTTGGGCGTGACCCTGTTCGGTCTCGCACTGACACCTGTCTTCTACGTGGTCCTGCGTACGCTGGCAGGTGGCAAAGTACACGTGGCTCAAAAAGACGCGCCTCACCTGACAACGGAAGCATTGGACGCATGATCGGAGCCAAACGAATGATCCAATTACCCAAGAAGTCTATGTTTGGACTGCTGACTTCCTCAGTGCTGCTATCGCTTCTATCAGCATGTTCTGTGGAGCCGACATACAACCGCCCCGACGTCCCGACTCCGCAGGCGTTCAAGGAAGCTTCGGCTGAACAGAAGCAAGCATCATTGCCCAAAGACAGCGCCTGGAAAAACGCTGAACCGGCCGATGCCGAGCATCGTGGGGAATGGTGGCTAGTCTTTGGCGATCCGGTGCTGGGCGACCTGGAGCGGCAAGCTGCCGAGGCTAATCAGAATCTGAAGGCAGCTGCCGCACGAGTCCAGCAATCGAGAGCCCTGACCCAATCAGCCCGAGCGGGATGGTTCCCGTCGCTAGATGCAGGATTTGGCCCTACGCGTGAACGCCTGTCTCCTGCCTCACAATTGTTGTCTGACGATGCGAGTGGGTCCACGCAGACTCTTTGGCGGGCGCAGGCGACAGCTTCTTATGAGGTAGACCTGTTCGGGAAGGTGGATTCACAAGTGAACACCGCGCTCGCTAATCAAGCGCAGAACGAGGCCCTCTATCGTTCTGTGCTGTTAGCCCTCCAAGCTGATGTAGCTAAAAATTATTTCGAGCTGCGTGAGTACGACAACCAACTTCGACTATTTCGTCGCACGGTCACCCTGCGTGAAAACACCTTGAAATTAGTAGAGGGGCGATTCAAGGAAGGTGACATAAGCGAACTTGACCTCTCGCGAGCGCGCAATGAACTATCGACCGCGAGAGCGGACTCGGTGGGGATCGCGCGACTTCGCGCGACGTCAGAACATAGTCTTTCAGTGTTGTTGGGTAAATCTCCTGCCGACTTCGACTTCCCTGACTCACCTATAACGCCCATCGCGACCCACGTGCCTGTCGGATTGCCATCAGCCCTGCTGGAACGCCGCCCAGATATTGCTGCCGCCGAGAGAGCTATGGCCGCGGCTAACGCACAAATCGGATTGGCGAAATCAGCATTTTTCCCGCGGCTTAACATAAATGCCACCGCCGGCTTCGAGTCGTCATCGCTGGGAAATCTTTTCGACTGGTCGACTCGGTCTTTTCTACTCGGCCCCCTTGCTGGGACGGCGCTGACGTTACCGATATTTGATGGCGGTCGCAGGAAAGCAGATCTCGCCTCCGCAAGGGCTCGATACGACGAGCAGGTTGCGAAGTATCGGGAGCAAGTATTGGTGGCGTTTAGAGAGGTCGAGGACAACTTGGGAGATCTGAGGTTGCTCGATGACCAGAGAGCTAATCAACGCGAAGCTGTTGCAGCATCAATACGAACGGAGCGGCTTTCCAAAACACAATATGAACAGGGGCAAACCAGCTACTTGGACGTTATTGATGCTCAGCGTCAGGTCTTACAAACCGAGCTGCAATTGAGCCGTTTAACCGGCACGCACGCAATTGCAACGGTGAACCTGATCAGAGCCTTGGGTGGGGGGTGGGATAGTGCCGCTACTCCTATGGCTTCTACTGGGCCTAAGGCGGTCCTCACGCAACCATGAGCAGCTTTAAATTGCTTATCAAAGCGGGTCCTTGACCCGCTTTTCTATACGCTCAGCTCAATAGGTACTCCCCGACCGAAGCCACATTACAGCCATCCGGAACCTGCCTGGGATCCTCTGTGGATTTAATACTTTGGGCTATGGATTGGCTCTCAAAGTAGTGATTATTGACGAAGGGAAAGCCGCGGATTGGTGCCGCCCAAGGCGAACCACTATGCGGCCGTTAATGAGGGAAAAATGTCGTTTCCGCCTTCTGCGGCGCGACGTAGAGTCGACCGCTCTAACGGTAGAGATCATTTCATCCTTATTCAGGAGAAGGATGCAATCGCCGCTCGAGTGATTCACTGCAAGGAAACGAGGAATGATCAAGAAGTCTTGAACTCCAATAGTTCCCTTGATGTTTGCAGCGAACATAAGCGGCTCTGTGAGTTAGGGCCAGTCATGACGCCCCAGCATTTCAGCACTTTGAAGATCGCAAATTTCTCGATCTGAATCGCTTACAACCAAGCGAAATTTTTCACAGGTAATTGCATGTATGAACGAGAAAACATTGTTATTGACCGGTGCCAGCCGTGGCATAGGTCATTCTACCGTCAAACACTTTCACGCTGCTGGGTGGAAGATTTTCACCGCATCTCGCCAAGATTGGGTCGCTGAATGCCCATGGGCAGAGGGATTACTCAATCACATTCATCTTGATCTGGAAGATATTGACAGCGTGACTGACAACCTCTCGGTCATCAGGGAAAAATTGGGAGGGCGCTTGGATGCATTGGTGAACAACGCCGGAATCTCGCCCAAGGGTGCGGAAGGTACACGCCTTGGCGTGCTTGAGTCCGACTATGCAACCTGGATCAAGGTCTTCAATGTCAACCTGTTTTCTACGGCTCTGCTTGCACGCGGACTGTTTAATGAATTGAAGGCTGCGAAAGGCAGCATCATCAACGTTACCTCTATTGCGGGTTCCAAGGTGCACCCGTTTGCCGGTGTGGCTTACTCCACATCTAAAGCCGCGCTCTCCGCCCTGACTCGAGAGATGGCCTTCGATTTTGGCAGACATGGCGTGAGGGTCAATGCCATCGCGCCTGGTGAAATCGAAACATCAATACTGTCCGCAGGCACTGCGGAAATCGTCGAACGGCTAGTGCCGATGAACCGGCTGGGCAAACCTGAAGAAGTCGCTTCACTCGTTTACTTTCTTTGCACCGGTGGCGCTTCTTATGTCAACGGCGCGGAAATTCACGTAAACGGTGGCCAGCATGTTTAACGTTCCGGCTACAGCATGGACTTTACTGACCGTTCAACCCATGGTTGGGCCGCGGGTCTAGTGCGTCGGCCAGGCACTCCTGGTCGACGCGATTGCCCAACCGATTGCCGCAGCGCTTGAACTCATCCGCTTTGGTACATAATCAGTGATGCCGACATCCTGAGAATCAGGCTATTTCGCTTTTGAAGTAAACTCGGTCAGCCACTACCGACAACGTTGTTGAGGCAATCGCCTCGCGACCGCTGTTTGCATGTTGTAGCCGACGATTCCCTTGTCTCGCGTCATCAAGGGGGGCTCTTCTCTCCCATTCAGCATCAAAATCAAGAAGGTTGATCTCCATGAGTCTCGGCGACCATCGCGGACCCGATTTCCTGTTCGCCTCGCTCAATCAGGATTTGACCGGCATTCAGAGCGTCCCGGCGCTCATCATCCTGGCTGAGTTTCAATTTGCCGATCAGCCGAGTTATTTCAACCTCGATCCCGACGATTCTTCTGAGCATGTCCTCCATGTAGTCTTGTGGGCTGTCAGTGATCTTCCACGGCTTTTCCTGAAACTGTTCATGTGTTCGCGTCAGCTTGGCTACGATGCCGCGAACAGCCCTCGTATCGTCGAGCACTCGAATTTTTCCGTGTGCATGGACCACTCGGTAATTCCAGGTCGGAACCTGCTTCTGGTGCTCGTGCTTACTCGGATACCACTGAGGCGAAATATAGGCGTCACCCGCCCGGAAGATGACCAGCACCTCTTGATCAGGCTGTACCTCTCGCCAAAGGGGATTGTCACGCGCGACATGGGCTCGTAGTGTTCCAAGCTTTCCTGCGCTAGTGTCTAGGTCGAAGGGGAGGTGGTTAGCATCCAGCCCTACGCTGCCCTGGGTGATGATCGTGGCAAACGGATATTGCACCATTAGCTGATGCAGCTGTTCCGGTGCCGACACGCTGAAGTGCGATGGTAGATACATCAGCTACGCCTCTTGAACATTGGGAAGCTTTAGCGACTTGGGCGCGAATTGATTGATGTTAACGCCTGACATTACTTGCCAGGACCTGCCTGCACCCATCACGCTCATGAACGGCTAAGCAGCAGCTTTATGCCTGCGACGCCGAATACCAATGCCAGCGTTCCCTCGATGCCTCGGCGTGCAAGTCGATATGCCTTGACCAACGGTGCCGTTGAGAAAAGCAAGGCGTATCCACAAAAAATGGTGACGCTTAATACACCACAAGAAGCCAGGGTAATCGCAACAGTCGTCGTCGATGCTTGCGGCCCCAATCCTAACGTCATTGTGGCGACCCAACCGAGCAAAGCCTTGGGATTGGTCAAGTGCATCATCAATCCCTGCTTGTACAGCTTGAGTCCCGAAACTTTGGGCGCAGTCGCTGACTTTTTACTCAAGTGCTCGTCCGTAACCATGGCGGAACGAGCAGCCTTGATGGCGAGAAAAAGAAGGTAAGCTCCGCCTAGAATCTTGAGCGCGATGATGGCCTGGGCATAGGTCGTCAAGACGGCCGAGATACCTGTTGCCGCCATTCCTCCCCAAAAGAACGAGCCGCTGATAACACCGAATGCAAGCATCAGGGCTGGGCGCCGCCCCTGATGCATTGCCACCCCCATGATTCGCATGTTGCTGGGCCCCGGGCTGGCCGCACCGATGACGTAGACGGTCAGCACAAGCAGCAGATGGTTGAAGTCGAACGGCATTCTTGAGGTTTCTCACATGTGATCAAGTCAATGTTCGTTGACCTGATTCGACTTCAAATCGCCGCACAAGATCAAGCACATTACGCGTCGAGGCATCAGTCGTCAGTAACGAGGCTAAGTGTAAAAGCGCCAAGACCCCCAGACATTGTTGTTGCGGTCAGTAGAACTCAATCAGCTGCGACTCAATTTTGGCCCCTGGCATCATCTGCTGAAGTCCGTTGCTCAGCTCATTTCCAGCAGCTCTCAGGGCCTCCAGGGGCATTTCAGGAAGGCTCTCAAGAATAAACCACATCCGCTTGGCGTTTGAGTCCAGCCGCGTCCGGGTGCCCTGACGCCAGTTCCAGCGTCGGCAAGTCACGCCGTGGTCATCTCGCCAAATGACTTCTCCCTTTTCTGGAGACTCGTTGGCTGCACGGCCATCCTTGGTTGTGTCAAACAGCTCAGTGCCATCGGCAATGGTCAAACGGGGAGCACCGACGTAAGCATCAAAATTTTCTCCGCCAACGGGTAGGGCGTACTTGATGCTGATGGCGTTGTACAAGTCGACGATGGGATCGATGCTGGGAAGGCTGCCATCTCGCAATACACGCTTACGCAACGCCTCGCCGGAGCACGGAGTACGCTGTGGTTTGGCGCCGAATTGCCTGAATGTATCGGCCCACGCCGCCAAATGACGCTCGGCCCAAGCCGGGGTGTCAGCGACCAGCGACTCGCACACCTTTTCAAGTGCGATTGCAGCAACCTGAGGGTGCTCGATCGGCGAAGCGCCGACGCAGATACTCAGGGCTCGGAAACCGGGTGCAATTTCAGCAATTTGGGGATCAAGAACCGGAGCGACAAACGACATTCTGGCCTCCAAGGCTAACTACCTCCGCAGTAAGGGTGATTACGGCGTCGATTTTTAACCCTTCAGGACCATTAGATCTAATGATTTAACGTCATGGTGCATAAGTAATGCTTATTCAGTTAACCAGCGAGCATGGGCGCTGGAACCATTGGGGCCATCTGCCTGCCAATCACCTGCTATCCAAACCATCCACTCAGCAACGCTGCACCCGACGCGACCAATGCGGTATTGAGACAGACCAGCATGAAGCCAAACCTGACCAGTTCGCCTTCCTCCTTGGCCTGGGTTTCAGCAAGTCCCAGGATCAGCATGACGACCGACAGCGAGCCCAGTGCTGCATGCCCTGCCGAGCTGTTCTGGACTGCCGCCAACAATAGGCGAGAGGATTCGGGCAACATCGCGATGGCCGGCATGAAGATCGCGTTGCCGCCAACATTAGACCCGGTCATGTAGCCTGACAGCGCGCCAAACATGGCAACCAGCGACGTCGCGGCGGTGGACGACAGGCCCGCCAGCAGTTGCATCAAACCCGTGAGGAAGCCGGCCTTCACCATCATCTGCGACATCGCGAGAAAGAAGAAAATGGTCAACAAGGGCCGCTTCGCCCGCGCCACCAGCGCAGCAGGCATGTTGATGTCGAGTGCTGTCTGGCGTTGTGCGTTGCGCGCGTGAAACCCTAGCCCGATCAGCACCAGAACCAAGGCCAGGCCGGGTGAGGCGAGGGGCTTCCAGGTGACCTGGGCGCCCTGTACAACCCAGTGATCCTGCCAGGAGGTGATCGTCCACACCATCTTCAACGCGACAATGCAGAAGATCAGCACCAGGTAAGGCCATGCCTGACGCGGCCATTGCACCGCACCGTGCTCGCTATCGTTGCGGCGCAGGCGCCACAGCCCGGTGGAGAGTACCGCTGCTGCCGTCACCAGGCCCGCGGCAACCCCGGCCACTTCCGGCCCCAGCCACCGACTGGCACTGTAAAGCACGCCCACAAACAGCAGCCAGAAAACGCCCAACGCCCTCCATTCCCGCGAGTCGCGAACGCTGGCTAGATAAAGCGCGATTGCACTGAGGGCCAAAAAAACCGGTGCGCTGGTCAGTGCCGAGGTCGATGCCAGCGCGGGTGCATCCAGGTGAACCAGTGAAGCGCCGATGACAGATGCCAAGCCCAACGTTCCCCAAGGCATGATTGCCATGCCGGTCAATGCTATTCGTAGCGCGACCCGACGTTCGAACAGACTGAGCAGCAGGGGCACCGTAGCGATCAACGACACGCCGAAGCCGGTCATCGCTTCGAGCAACGGTGCCAGTCCAAGGACGATAAACAACACTTGATCGCCGCGTCCAAGCCCCAGCGACCGCACCCATTGGCTAAGCGCCTGGTTGACGCCCATGCGCTCAATAAAAATCACGAAGACCAGGCCGGGAACGATCACGAACGCCGTACTTGCAAACAGCACGGCCGTATCCTGAGCCGCGGCCAACATACTGCCTGGGCGCCACGCGTCGGCAGCGCCGGCGAGCCAGAGCACCATGACCGATAGAGTGCCCGCAATGGCGGCGTGGACGGGGGGCCGACGCAGCACGACGAGCATGGCTGTCACCAACAGGACGGGGGAAAGATGGAACAGTGCGAGCATGCCAGTAAATCCTGTGTGTGTTTCCGATCAAGGCTGCGAATGCAGACTGCTGGCGAGATAATATTTCTCCTGACTCGATAAAGGGCCGCAGTTTTCTGGTAGTTTTCGAGAAAATTTCTCGCGGGTCGACTATGGCAAAGAACAACGCTGCACCTGAATTGCTGGACAATTTCGACCGGGCCATCCTCGATCTCATCCAGCGCGACAACACGATGCCGCTGCGCCTTGTGGCCGAGCAGGTCAATCTTTCCACGGCCGCCGTTCAGCGCCGCATCAAGCGAATGGAAGAGGGGGGAGTCATCACAGGCAACGTCGCCGTCGTGGATCCGACCGCTGTAGGACGGCCGATCACGATCATTGTGGAAGTGATGGCAGAGCGCACCAGTATCGAGGCGCTGGAGGCGATGAAGGCACACTTCGCGGTGCCCGAAGTTCAGCAGTGCTACTACGTCACCGGCGAAGTGGATTTCGTCCTGGTGTTAACCGTTGCCAGCATGAAGGAATACCAGGCTTTGGCGCGGCGATTGTTTGCCGAAAATTCCAACGTCACCTGGTTCAAGACAATCGTGGCGCTTGACCGTGTGAAAGTCGGGCTTGATGTGCCGAGCGTGCTGGGGTAACCGCTTATGCAACAGCGTCTTGCGGATTCTGAATGCTGAAATTAAAGAGCGAGGAATCGGTAGGTCTCACGGCGATCAACGCGTCACCATGGTTTCAACAATCGGCTGTCGCTGGTAGAGTTTGAAAAGCGTTACGCAATGAGCTTGCAAGGTGTCTAGAGGATCCGGGGCGATTCACAGCGGGTCTGATACCGCCTGTTTCCGCCAAGACGCGCTGTATCGATGAATGGTTTCGATCAAATAGTTGGGCTATGTGCTGGAGAGAGTCGCCTTTCTGCCAGTGATCCCACATCAGCTTTTTCTGGCTTTCGGTGTAATAGATCCGCGGTCTCTGCTTCATCTGCAACACTCCTTCTGCTTATACAGAATTTAGTTGTGTTGCATCGACCGGTTGAATCCACAGCCCAGAGTGTGTCAAAACCCTTGTTAGCCACGTTCACCCGGAGTGTTTCGCTCTACTCAGCCCTAGTCAGACATCAGTTGCTCAGATTCAGTATAAAATTTCGACGATCAGAAGGCACGCCGACAGCGTGGGCTAGAGGCTAGAAATCTGGGGGTTGGATGATTGCAGGCAACGTTTCATATCTTTGTCCGGTTTGTGGATACGCCGGGCTTGAAGATCCTCCATACGACGGCGTTGGTTGCTCTTCGTTTGACATCTGCCCGTCCTGCGGTACACAGTTTGGCTACGATGACGCGACATCTGCTCATGCTGATCTGCGGAGATTATGGATCTCTAATGGAATGCTTTGGTGGAGCAAAGCTCAAGCGTCACCGAGTGGTTGGGACCCGGTAAGGCAACTACAGTCGGTCGAAAAAGGCATTAATGTCTGAACATAACGCAACCGTTAGCCCTGCGATGATTTCTGAGAATTTCATCGAAGGGATCGCCCATCAAGCGCTTTATCCAAGGTGAACATCGAGGCCAAGGCACCTTACTTCCCGAGAGCCTCGACGACTACGTCAGCGATACCAATCCGGTGCGCGTAGTCGACGTCTTTGTCGACGAACTCGACCTGGTCAATCTGGGTTTTGAAGGTGCCATTCCAGCCGACACTGGCCGGCCTGCTTACCACCTCGCGATCCTGCTGAAAATCTACATTTACGGCTATCTCAACCGCATCCAGTCGAGCCGACGCCTGGAGCGAGAAGCCCAACGCAACGTCGAACTGATGTGGTTGACCGGACGTTTGATGCCGGATTTCAATAAATGTCCGCTGCTGGCCGATCTCTTGCTGTGACGAGAGGCAGAAACCGGCCAAGGCCGGACGTTTGGAGAGCGGGATCATGACAAACAGCAACGAGCCGGAATACTGCACAATCTGCAGATGCTTACTCGACAACCCGGCAGATCCGCTATCAGGTAATTGCGGCGGAGATTGCTGGGGATGCATAGGCGCCATCGAGGCGGAAATGGGATGCGCAGAGTCGCTCACCTACGTACGCAAAGAATTCGAGGCAGGACTTAGGCCTGGCTGGATCGATCCATTCAAACCCTGATTTGGACGCTGCATTAAAACCATTTGGGGTCGTTTTCTGCCTGTCGTGACCGGCTCAAAACGACCCATTTGCTGCCAGTCGCAACAGTTGCTGGTCTAGCGTGGAGATGTTTGCCAGCCTATTGTGCTCACCATGTACCACAAAAAATGGGGTCCAATGATGAGGGCAAAACGCTATCGAGTTCGCTTAATGTTCGAATGGGGCGGCGGTTGCCTTTGGTGTGGAAACAATAATACCCGGGAGAAATTTTCTGCAGGGCCTATTGAAGAGAGGCTACCACTCAGTAACGAAGTCCAGGCAATGCTTAACGAGCTTTCACAGTGGCATGACACCTCGCTGAACTGGGACTCTCCACCTGACCCCGGCCCTTGGGGTGCAGACGATTACGCAAGATTTGACGTGGCCGCCGCTAAATTACTGAAATCCATTCAACAAGAATTGGGTGAAGAATTCGAGGTAGTGTACGAAAAACTTTAGCTTACAGGTGTGAGCCTTCGACCTGATCTGATAACGAAAGGATGCAGCTGTAGATCGGTAGCCCACCTCCGCAACAGGCCGCAAATAGCCTAGTGTTCTCCACCACATCGGGCCACCACAATCGAAAGCAGACATTTCAGCTTCTTGGTCAATAGGCGGCCCCCGCCAGTCCTACAATCGAGACGGCGGTTCGTTTCCAGCTTTGATCTTTGAAAAGACATGGTCTGGATCTGTCTGGCACCAATATCTGAACAGAAGCATAGGTTCGGTATCCCGAAAATACTGACTCAGGATGCTCTCGGCGGGGATTAGCAATTTAGTTTCTGGCCATTGCTGAGCGATAACACCTATATGTTTGCCAGACGAACAAATAATCCACGTCGCCTTGCCTCCACTGAGGCCAGGCAGGTAACCCATAGCTTGGATCGCTTCGAACAAAGCACCCATTGTTACTGCTGGATCAAGCCTGATTGATGTCCTGTGACTTTCCAAATCATCCCCTGCAGCACGCTATCCCGATCAATTTCAATGACCAACATGGATGTTCCTTGTTTGCGTTGTGTGGTTACTAGAATGCCAGCGTTGGGATGCCAGCATCTACCCGTGCACAGTCCGCTTCTGGCCGATTTCTGCCGGTCACCAAGAGTCGCAATCGACCCAAGCCGACGCTCACAGCGGGACATCGCAGCGTTGGTTACGCAAACAAAGGACTCCCACATGGAAAATGATGACAAATAGCCACTTATGTCTCTAGTTGACTTGTGACAGAGCCATTCAGTCAGGCAAGATTCACGGCTCCAGTTTCAGGGAAGATGCCCATGATTGCTTCATTGCAGAGCGCTGCTGCGCAAATTCGCCAGGCCGTTCGTGTAGCCACCGAAGGCTTGGTGGGGCGCGAACAGTTGGCCGAGCTGATTGTTCTGGCCGCCGTTGCCCAGGAGCACATCCTGGTGATCGGCCCGCCGGGCACAGCCAAAAGCGCAGTGGTGCGGCGGGTTGCGCAATCCATGGGGGGGCGCTATTTCGAATACCTGCTGGGCCGTTTTACCGAGCCTTCGGAGCTGTTTGGCGCGGTGGACCTGAAAAAACTGCGCGAAGGTACGGTGGAAACTGATGTCAGCGGCATGCTTCCAGAAGCCGATATTGTGTTTCTCGACGAAGTCTTCCTCGGTTCTACGGCGATCCTCAATACGCTACTGGGAGTGCTCAACGAGCGACGCTTTCGTCGAGGCCATACTCAGATCCAATGCCCGCTGCGGGTCTGTGTCGGGGCGGCCAATGGCCTACCGGACGACGAAGCCTTGGCGGCATTTGGCGACCGATTCCTACTGCACCTGTTTGTCGAATCGGTGCCAGATAGTCAGCTGGAAGCAATGCTGGCGGGTGGTTGGCAGTCCGAGCAACGGCCGGTTCAGCAGTTGCTTGGCTTGAGTCAGCTGGACACCCTCGGTCAGGCCCTGAAAAATGTCGATCTCACTCTGGTTCGCCCCTCATTGGCCCAAGCGATCCGCCGTTTGCGTGAGGCCGGTATCCAGTTGTCGGACCGACGCATTGTCAAATCCCAACGGCTGATCGCTGCTGCAGCTTTGCTCGGTGGGCGTATTGAGGCCAGCGAAGCGGACCTGTGGCCGCTGTTGTATGTGTTGCCGACCAAAGAAACCCAGCAGCATGGCCGCGAGGTTCTGCGTGAGATCTTCGCGCAGTCCACCAACAGCCATTTGTTCAGTGCCGTGGAGGAGGCGACCTTGCAGCCGATGTCGCGACTCAATCGCCTGCTGGAAACAGCCGAGGAATACCTGGCACGCACCGAGCCGCCGGCAAGCCCCTTACTGGAAGGCCTGCTGCGGGAGATCGATGCCAACTTCAATAGCCAGACCATGCCGGCGCGGTTGCAGGAAGTGCGTGGGCTAATGACCCGCCTGTTGACGTCCGCTGCATGAGTGTCTCAGCAATGGGCTGGGCCTGGCGGCCCCGGCAGGTGCCTGCCGAACCGCAGGCCGCCGTGGCCTGGGGCGATGCCGCGCGGCGCCTGCATGCACGGTTGTTACTGATGCCCTTAGAGCAGGTAGCACGTCTGCAAGCCACGGCCAATCGCGACGTGCTGGTGGTGTCGGGTGTTGCCAGCGATCTGCCCTGGGTCGACGGTGTCGAATACGCCTCGGCGGATGAACGTGCGCCGGGGCTGTGGTTGCCCACCAGTTGGGAGCCCGAGGTGCCGACCGATCTGGTGTGCCAGGCGTTGTCGACGGGATTTTTACGTTCACCGCTGTTGCTGTGGCGCGACCCGCCGGTGGTGGTTCCCCTCGATCGACAACTTCCGGTAACCCTGCAGCATTTGCAGCGAATCGATGCGTATTGGGCGGGACGCTGATGCAGTTACCTGAATCCTTGCACCCCTGGCGCCAATGGCTGGAATGGTTTGCCCCCGAGCAATGGCCGCTGTTCGCCGACCTGCTGGGCCGTCTCAACCCGATGCTGGGTCCATTGCGCGGTCTGCAACAAGGTGGCGTGCCCGAGCCCGATGGCCTGGGCGACCTGCGACGCCGTGGTCCCTATGAACGGCTGTTGTCCAGCGAATGGCTGCTAGCCGATGAGGTGCCCGAAGAATTCCTGCGCCGGGCGGTGGTGGGTGAGCATATGTTCATCGTGCCGCAGTACCGCGGACGCCAGGCCAACCGCATGATCGTCGTCTTGTTTGATGCCGGCCCCTTGCAATTGGGCGCAGCGCGTCTGGTTCACCTCGCTTTGCTGATGTTGCTCGCGCGGCGCGCTCAGGAGGCCGGTGCCGAGTTGCGGTGGGGCATTCTGCAAAACGCGCCTCGGCTCCATGAACTCGACACCTCGTCGCAACTCAAGCGCCTGCTCAATGCCCGCACCTATCAGTTGGTGGGCGATGAACACTGGCATGCCTGGCGCGCCTGGCTGGCCGAACAGCAACACAATGCCGGGGAATGCTGGATCGTTGGTCAGCGTTTACCCAAGACCGACAGCCAGTCGTGCACCCACCGGGTTCAGGTACATCGTAGCCTTGACGGGCAGAAACTGTCCTTTGAATTGCAGGCAGCGACCACCCGGCTTGTGTCGCTGCCGATCCCCGACGAGCGTTTGGCCTTGCAGTTGCTTAAAGGTCAGTTTGACGGTGAGGTGGTGGTAGCGCCATCGCTTAAAGGCAGTGTGCCGCGCGTCTCCTTGACCTTGCCGCCGGTCATCTCCAGTGCGGGTACCCATATCGCGCTGAGAATACTCGACGAGGCTGGCATGGTGGTGATCAAACTGCCGGCTGAAAACCAGAAAAAACCCTTGGAAATCCGCCGCAGTCTTTGGAGTGCCGGGCGGGTGCCACTGACCGTAACCTTTTTAAGCCGCACCCTCGGCGCGGTGTTGAGCTACGAGCAGCAGCTGTCGTTCTGGAATATGCCCGGTCTGACACCAATCCATAAGCCCAGCCGCGAAGAGCTGCAACTACCGCCCGGCACCGCGACACTGTTACCCGCAGCCTGGTTGCGCGGCGGCTCGGTCGGCCGCCTGTTTCTGCTGGATACCCAGGGTCATCTGGCCTTTTGGGTGGTGGAAACCGGAAAATCTCCCACCCTGCCAGCGACCGGGAAAACCCACCGTTTGGCGGATAGGGTCCTGGGTCTGGCCAAGGTCGATAAGGACGTGGTGGCCTATGTGCAGAATGACGGCGGTCGTTTGTATGCCCATTCGGTCGGCGCCGACGGGATCGGATCACGCGCCCACGTGCTCGGCGTCGCCGAAGGTGTGAGCCAGGTTCTGTTTGCCGCCAGTCCACTGTGGCGCCGGTCTTTCGGTGGCTGTGCGTTGCTCTCTGTCGACAATGGCAGCGAGAGCTGGCGGGTGATCTCGGCCACTGGTCGCCCGGTGCAGATGGAACGGATCGATCTGGCCAGCCGCTGGAAGGGTTTGGGTTTGCTGCTGCAAGAGGGTGATGACCACTATTCCCTGGTATTGCTCAGCCCCAATCAGCAAATTATCGCCCTGTATTGCGAAGGGCAGCAGCGTGTATTGTTCACGACCTCCCATGCCATTTCCAGGGTCAGTTTCTGCCCCATGAGCGGCCTGGTCGCAGCCTTGACCAGCGCCCGAGAGTTGCTGGTGTACTCGGTTCCCATGCGCACCATGCGCCTGCAAGTGTTCTGTAACCAGATACCGGAAAAACACAAGGAAGGCGCCGATGCTTGAGCACGACGCAGCATTAATTCGCCGCCCGGTGCTTACCGGTCATCAACAGATTGAAGGGGTGTGGTTTTCCCTCGAGCGCTTTGACGAGTGCGAGCGTGCGCACTTGATCCTCGATCAGTGGCAAACCGGCGCCAGCGTCTATCGCTTCGCCGACGGCGACTTGCTGCGTTTTCGCCAGTCAGTATCGGTTCAGTGCGAAGCGCTGATCGGGTGGCCTCTGATCCGTCAGGGCCGTGCCTTGTGTTCTGCCCTGCTGGCCCCGCAAGAGATGCGCAGCTTGCCCGCCGCCGATGTCTGGCTGGTACGCGGTAGTCACGTCAGCGCGTTGCAACTGCGCGATGCTGCGCCGCTTGCGCCAGGTCAGTGGATCGACGTCAGCGGTTACACCATGCTGGACACTTATGACTGTCGCAGCACGCTGCCGGAACCGGTGCTTGAACCTCTGGCGGTGCCAACCGATGTGCGGGAAATCCTTGGTGGTGCGCTGGGGCCGGTCAGCCCTGAGCGGGAAGGAGTGATGCAAGCGCTGCTGGAACGCCAGCGCCATGCGCAAAATAACCTGCCCCCTCCTCAAGTCAGCACGCCAAAGAACAATGCCTGGAAGAATACCGAAGACCCATCAATGCCTTGGCTGAAACTCGGCGTGACCTTGCTGTTGCTGGTGGCCTTGTTTTGGATGGGGTCCCAGGGCAAAAATAATGGCTTACCCAAATTGCCGGCGAGTCCAGTGGCGCCCGTATCGTTTGAATTCAGCGGTGTGCTGGTGGGGACGGTGATCGGTTCGGTGTTGTTCACGCTGTTGTTGATGGGCGCGCGCAAACTTCTGCGTCGTGCAGCGCCTGTGCAAGGGGGGCGCCACGGAAACCGGCGCAGCCGCCGCTTGCACCGCGTGCCACGCGCGTTCAACACAAGCCCGCCACCTGGCGTCGCTGGTTGACCCGCCTGACCCTCCATTCGCGCCTGTCCGGGTTGTATGGAAAGCGTCAGGCCGCTTATATGCGGCGCATGCTGGAGATGTTCGAAAACGGCGATCTGGAAGAAGCCCTGCGCCACGCCATTCCTCTGGGCAATGGGCAAAGCAGCGGTGAGCAGGAGTTTGGTACTCCACAGCGGCGTCAGGAACTGGCGATCAATCAGCACCGTGGGCCCAGTCGCTCGATGATGTTCGAGGAAGATCTGGAGTCCCACCTACGGCAAATCTACCGGCAGACGTTTGAACGTCTGGACCGCGAAGGCCGGGTCGAAGAGGCGGTGTTTGTCCTCGCCGAACTGCTCAAGGTGCGCCAGGAATCCCTCGATTACCTGGAAAAACACGGCCGTCACCAGCAAGCGGCCGATCTTGCCCTCGCATGGGATATGCCGTCAGCGATGATCGTGCGTCTGCTGTGCCTGGCCGACAACTGGCAGCGTGCGTTGCTGGTAGCCCGTCGTGACGATGCCTTTGGTGACGCGGTGGTGATGCTTCAGGAAAGGTGGCCCGAGAGTGCCGACCGTCTGCGCCTGGAATGGGCCGAAGCCTTGACCGGCAAGGGCCTCTGGCTGCAAGCCGTGGACGTGATCTGGAGTCTGCCTGCCGAGCGCGAGCGGGCCGCGCAATGGTTGCTCAATGCCGAAGTCGCCGGAGGACGGCTGGCCATCGGAGCGCTGGTCAAACGGGCGATTTTACTGCCCAATACCCTGGCGGCCTACGGGGCTTGGGTCGAGCAGCTACGGGATGATCCCCAGCGCTTCGCCGAGCGTGCCGCCCTGGCCGAAACGTTGTTGCTGCACAAGAATCAGGCGGGCGCATTGGCCTGGCTCACCGGCGCCACGGTACACGCTATTGTCGCCGATCAGGCCTGCGGCCACGGGCGGTTGACCCAGAATCAGCTGCAAGCGCTGGTCAAAATGAGCAAGGACAAACTGCTGCAAGCCGACCTGCCGGGCCAGGCGCTGCCGCGTCCCGCTGGCCTGTCGCTGCAGAGTGTCGACTCGACCCTTGAATGGACGGCGCCGGAGATGGGAAGTCGGGCCATTTTCGATGCGGTGCCGCTGGAAGATACACGTTACTTAGTGGCCCTGGGTGAGGTCGGGGCGGTGGTGATCGACGCAGCCGGCAAGCCGCTCTTCCATTTCCCGATACCTGCTGAGGCGATCGTCCTGGCCAATAGTCGGCAGATGGCGCTGGTTCTGGCCCGACGCGATGACGTGTGGCGAATCAGCAAACTGGACCTGGTCAACCGCACCGCGACGGATCTGGGCGTGCTGATGCTGGACATTTTCGCCAAGTCATTCGATGGTACGGCGTGGACCATCGGCCGCGGGCATCAGTTGCGGGTGGTGGATGTTGACCGCGGGTTTGAAACCCTGTGGCATGTCAGTGATTTGCCTGGCCGGATCGTGAGCTTGAAGGACGATGCGCAGAGCGAATGCCTGTGGTTATTCTCTCCTCAGGAGGGCAGCCAGCTTTGGCACTACCGTCTGCCTGAACGTCGGCTGGTCAGCCGTGAGCCGATGCCCGCCAGGGTTCATGAGGACGGCTACCAGCTGTTCAGTGCATCCAGCGAAGTCACTGAATTCCGGATTAAATCCGAGAGAGAGGACGATCCAATCCTTGTGCTGGAGCAGCGCGGCAGTCGCAAGGGCTACCGTTTGCCCGGCTGCGTTGAAGGGTTTGCCTATGAGGATCCCGTACGTCTGTTTCTCTACGAACGCTGGCTGTTGATCGGCTATATCGTCTCCGACCAGGACACACGCTGGCATTTCATCCACCGCAGTAGTGACCGCCTCTGCGCTGCACTGCAATGGCCGCTGCAAGATGTGCAAGCGCGTTGCCTGGGCGCCGATTGGTTGCTGTTCGACCACCAGGGCCGCTTGAGCCATATCAATGTCGATGATGCCAGCCAGCGCAACATGTCCCTCAACTGAACAGATCCGGCATCAGTTTATTTAACCCCGCGAGCCCCTTGCACACTCGCTTTGATACTGAGAGCTCGTTTATGCAGTCTGACCAGACTAGGCTACTCGCGCTTGGGCTACTTGAGATCAAGACATTGCTTGCTGATTACCTGGGCAGCGAAGTAGATGCCCCAATGAGCGTCCGTATCGCGGCTCACATGGCGTATGCACTCCACAATGAGGCTGAGGCTGCGTACAGCAACGCTGATTTCCATCTTGGTCACACAATCATGAAAATCGCTGCGATCGATCAGATTCTTGGTGTCACGGATGGTGCCGCGTTTTTGAGCAGGTTTAACGTCGAAGCCTAAGTGTATTCCGGATAGCGTTTAACCCAGATGGCTGCTTTTGGCCGATTCTGTTGAAAAAGTAGGTCTCCTGCAGATCTATAGCGCGCGACCAGCTAAAGCAGGTTGGCTAGAAAGCGCCCGCTTGAGAGCCTAAGAAACCAGTATCATCCGACCGACTATAGGGAAGCGCTCGGATCATTTTAGAGTTTCGTTCACGCCCTCCATCTCCTCGACAGCGTTTTCGGATGCTGTCGCGTTCATCATTGGGGAGGGAAAATATTTTTCACCTGTCATCGTAAGCAACGAAACGCCCCAGAAGTTAGAGACCATTGGCGCTGACGATGTAGTCGAGCTATCTGACAGGGCGCTATCTTGGGCTCAGAATCAAGATATAGATGCGAGTCTGGCGCTCTACAGGTCTTTACCTACAGACGCCAAAGGAGCAATGCCACTCAGGCATCTAGCTGCACTAGCAATTGCGCAAGATGTCGATCAGTTAGAGGATTACAAAAAAAGCTTTAAAAAGGGCGAAAGGCTGGGGTTCGTCCCATACATCACCGTTGAAATGATTGAGCGCTCGCTGCTGATTGCGCGGGGAACCGCTCCCAAGGTTAACTGATTCCCTGAGTAGCTCCATGGACTGATCTGCGGCAAAATCACTCCATCGGCCAGCGGGAGAGTACGCAGCATGATGGGGCAGTTATCGAGTGGGCAGGATCAGCTGTTTTACTCGTTCAACCTTGAAGACCACATCCCAAAAAACCATCTTCTGCGCAGCATTGATCGGTGCCTCGATCTGAGCGACCTGCGCCACTACCTCGCCGATTTCTATAGCCCTATTGGGCGTCCTTCGATTGATCTTGAACTGATGATCCGCATGCTAGTCGTGGGCTGTTGCTATGGCATTCGCTCCGAACGGCGCTTGTGTGAAGAGGCTCATTTGAACTTGGCGTATCGCTGGTTCTGCCGGTTGAGCCTTGAGGATGAAGTGCCTAATCACTCTACGTTTTCCAAGAATCGACACGGCCGTTTCCGGGACAGCGATCTGTTTCGCTGGTTTTTTGATGAAGTGCTGCATCGCTGCATGGACGCGGGTCTGGTCAAGGGCGAAGGCTTTGCCGTGGACGCCAGCATCATCAAGGCGGACGCGAGTTGGCAACGTGGAGCGTCTAACGATGAAGAGATCAACTGCGCGACCCGTCTCTGAGCACTCGTGCTGTCCGTGAATACCTCGAAGCACTCGATGAGGAGGCGCTCGCTGAAGCTCTTCCCAAGCGCTTATCGCTGACTGATCCTTTAGCCCGTTGGACGGCCGCCCCGGGTGGCTCAGCGTTTTTCGCCTATTCCACGAACTACCTGATTGATGTCGAGCATGGCGTGATCATGGATGTAGAACCCACACCGGCTCATCGAACGGCCGAGGTCGAGAGCACCAAAACCATGATTGATCGAGTCGAAGAGTTGTTCGACATTCCGGTAGATCAACCTGATTCCCTGGTAGCGGCGCCTGTAGTGATTGATCACTGTGCAGTTGGGTGTCCGGCTGGGCAGGATTGCAAGCCAGCGCTATGCCTCTTGAACAGGCGCAACGGTACGCCAATGGATTTCTAGAGTCAGGGGCTAACGTTCCACCAGCGCAAACAATCAATATCGAGTGATAAGCTAGTTAAAATTGTACCAATCGGAACATCTCAGTCCGCGACGACTCGTTATTGGACAACCGTATCAGCCCTAAATGCCTAAATGAAAAACTCCTCTCAATTGGGTGCGCTATTCGGATTGCCTCCTAGTACAGTGAGTGCCAGTTCGTTTGATATTTATCAAATCACACTGAGGGATACAGCTACGGTTTTCAAAGTACAATTGCGGTTACGAAAAAACTCTGTAAAAGGCGTGACGCAGTGGAGCTGTGTTGGAAGTAATCGTTCCAAATCGATCACTGTTTACATCGGCTGAATTTGTTGGGAGATTAGTGTTTATTAAAAGGAGGGTGATGTGAGAAAGCTGGTTAGAAGAAATAAGGATGGGCGGTTGACTGAAATTGATCGCAAGGCGCTTCGGAGGGAAGGTGAAGCATTGATGAATTATATTATGGTTGCAGACCCTGCGGAGGAGATTCGATACTCGTATCAAAAAAACTAATGCCGTTTATTAATAATATGTTGGTTGAAATTTTGGACTTCCCCTGCATGGATGAACCATACAATGTATGGCTTATGATGGGTGGTCTGGAGCCGGAACTTCCCGAAGGAATTCGAGAAATGTATTTTCGGTTTATTAACCGTGTACGAGGCGAGCCAAGCCTCTCTAGCGCTTCTGTCATTGAGTATGGTCAATACGTGCCTGGAGCTAGCGAAGAAATAAAAGACGGTGATCGGTATGAGTGGGTGGAGTTTGAAGATTAGGCTGTAGGTGGGTAGGTCATTTTGCGTGAGAGTTGGCGACAGAATAAGTCTGTCACATTTTTGACGTCGGAGATGTAAAAACTATCAGCCTCGTGACGAGTGTCCCTGCGGTGTAAAAGGGATTTATCTATTGCTCACGCCATAAAACGGGTGCCCCAAAGGTCGCCTGGTTCATTCACCCCGCAGCCGCCGACCAAGTACATCCATTAGAGTGCAACCATCGAGCAACGGTACGACCAGCAGCTAGGAAACGTCTGCCAGTGCACGCCGTGGCGCAAGCATTTTCGGTACGATAGGCAATGTTTTCCAACACCTGCGTGTACGCGTGAATGATCAGTGCTCTTTGCCTGATTCAAGTTTGAAGTCGCCATATCAACAATGTGAAGGCGCCTGGGCGCGGTTGGAGGATCAGGAGCGGAGTCTGAGTAAGGTTGAGGGTGTTGATGCGGTGTATGTGGCCACAGGGCCACTCTATGAGCGGGATATGGGGTCGTTACCTGGGACGAATAAGGTTCATACGATACCCAGTGGGTACTGGTGACCTACAACCTGACTGTCAATGTGGGCCACACATTCTATGTATGCGAGTGCATGACCTGGGTGCACAATACTAGGCCTCGTGATTTGCCTCCTGATTACTTGAATGAAGCTCCAAATTGTAAGGGGGACCTAAATGCACAGGCTTCATTATCTGCAGGAGCACAACTATGACTCGAGACTCAGTGGCAGGGCCTGTCTACTGGCGCGAGCGGGTCGCGAAAGATCTAAGCTGGATAGAGAAAGCGCAGAGGCTCTTGTCTGAGCCCTCAAAGAATCCGGTCTATGACCCGCAATTTTCTTTTGATCTATCAAAAGACATTTTACGTTTGACCTTGCGCCGCTACTCCCAGGGCGATCCGGTTGCTGAGCTAGGCCAATCATTTGCGCAGTTGGTGGATACCTGGGAGCTATCTAATCGTTTGGCGGAAAGCGTGTGCGCTGAAAGCAATCTGAAAACCTGCCGCGACTGGACGTTCGATCTTGCCGATCTCGATCACTACATCTGGTGTTTCTGGTTGGTGGGACTGGCGCTGGTCTTGCGTGTTCCTGACGAGCAATGGCGTCGACTGGTGGCCCTGATTGGTGAAGAGGGTGCCGACGTATTGCTGGACAGGGTTATTGCCAGCCGTGAGCCCACCCGTGTCATAGGGAGTGCTCTATTGCATCCAAAACCATACGCCCGGCTGCTCGAAGCTATTGATGCGCCGAAAGACCTTGCGGGTGGCAAGCTGCAGATGTTCGTCGACGCTTGGTACCCGGAGCTTAACCGCCGGGGCAAGCAACAACCGTGGTGGTATCACTACGGTGATCCTGAAAAGCACCCGCTGGAGGCGGGCAGCTATTTTGGGCGTTGGTGCATTGAAGCTGTGGCCGTCGTTCAGGCTTTTTCATTGGATGACAGTCAGTGTTTGGGGCATCCACATTATCCAGGTGATCTATTGCGTCCTGAGGGGCCCACCACGCACCGTACACATGCACCGGCCAAGCAATCGCGCAGCTGGTTTCGATTCTTTGGAGCGGGCCGAGACAAGTAATCAGTTGATCAGGATTGATCACATCAGACTTCAGCGCGATTGCGTAGAGCACTGCGATGTCGGGTTATTGAAGAAAGGAACCGCGGTCGGTCCCGAGCTTCATTCACATAGACCACTGACCAAGTAGCGGCTCCAGCTTCTGGAGCCTCTTCGCCAAGGCTTCACGTTCGGCTTTTGGCGTAACGGGGTCGATCATCAGATACTGCCGGTCACGCCACATGTTCACTTGGCGGCGCCAGAAAGCCTGCAATGTTTGTTCTGTGTCCAAGCGATTGAGCAGGTATGCCAGTTGCTGCCATCCCGGGAGCAGCCGCAGGACCGCTTGTCCACGTGCCACTGGCAGGCTGGGCCAGTCACGACTCAATTGGGTATTCAGTTCTGACTTTATCGAGTTGCAAGGCTGTTCGTTCAATCGAGCGATCGCGGCAAAAAACACTTGGTCGCACGGATCATCAAGTGCGTTGAACATCTCCCGCAGTTGGTCTTCCCGAAGAAGGTGCACGGCAGCCAGTCGCACGGTGGGGTAAACAGAGCGCAGAGCAGCCTTATGCCACGAACTTGGGAGGACAGCATTCAGCTCCGCAGTCAAGCCAAGAGTGCCCAGCCAGCCCCGCTTCGCTGTGGGCAGCGCCTGGTTCAATTGCGCAGCGAGAACATCATGTGCATCGAGTCCGTTCTTGGGGGCCGCCCAGCGCGCGAACGCACGTATCGAGGCAGAGATGTCGATCAATGACTCGCGCAATACGGGCTTGGGGTCATCGAGTAATGGCAGCAGCGCCCGCAGTATGCACACTCGGACTTTGGCCCCTGGTCGGGGTAAGGCTTCATGGAGCAACGTGCGAGCTTGCTCAGCCGGCAGTTCCTTGCAGGCGGACACGGCTAACAGTCTTACGGTCAACTCTCTATGGGCAAGGGCGCTGCGTACTAGCAGTTGAGGGTCGGTGTTGCCCTGGAGCAACAGTGCAAACAGGTAGCGGGCGGCTTTGCCTTGACGTGTGAGGAAGTCTTCATGGACAGCCTGGCGGATGCCGGGCGATTGCAGTACTGCTCGCACAGCCAGCAGTGTTGGGCCGTGGTCAGCCCTGCTGCGTGAGGCCAGCGCCATCAAGGGCACCAGCGCTGACAGTAATGCCTGAGCATGCGTCGCAGAAAGGTACTGTTTCAACCCCGCCCCCGCGAGATCGCGAATCTGTGGCACCCAGTCATTAAGCCTTTCAATCAAAGCGACCAATGCTTCAGGGGAGGGGTGGCTGCACAGTTCCCTGACAGCGACTTCCCGAATGAAGCCATTTTGGTGGGCAGTCATTGCTGCCCAATTGCAGTCACCTTCAATGTTCGCCAGCAACTGCAGCGCCTCGTAGCGTCGTTGATCCGCCCACGAGGAAGAGGGCGCTAATTTGTGCTTCAGTTTGTTCAGCCAGTCGTTGGTGGTGTTCACGCTCAGTCCTTTTTGCGCTTATGGTCGACGCCATTTAGGCTCGATCAATGACGGGCATGCTTGTCGTATCAGAGATTTCTTCAAACAAGCGCCAGGGGAGACCGAGGCATTGGCTCGGCTCTTGGCGAAGTATCGTAAAGGCTGGAAGGTACCCAGTCGATGAAGTTCACGCTATGGATAGCTTTGAACGTCGTGCGCAGCACACACACGAGGAGTCGGGTAGGCCGTTTTTTCGAGCAGCGGATTTTCTCGATGCGATTGGTTGCGTCCGGTCAAGCCTACAACGAGGCTGACTTTTCAACTCAAGGTCATGGCCTTATCTCTAGTCCTCTACGAGGCCCCCGTAACATGCTGGTTGCTATAAATGAGTGCGGTGATCAGAGCGGCGATTGACCCCAACATAATCAATCCGCCTACTGCCACTGCGCAGCCCCAAGCAAAACCGCTTACGCCCTTGAAGCGACCTCCGCTTAACAAGCTCAGCACATAAACACCGATGCGGTGCGCTAGTATGTCCAGAATGAAATCCATTTGATCGTCATGCTTCCAAGCTGATTGAGTGAATCCGAGTTGATCAGTTTAGCCGTCACTGTTATTTGCGTTGACGTCTTTCGACCAGGACTTGCCTGTCACAGACGCCCATAAGTTATCCTTTTCAGTTGTGTTGCACTTCTTGTCGAATTTGCGCTTTTAGCAGTATTGAAATGCTGGTAAAAGCGCATTTTCAGCCATCAATCTCAGCGAAGATCAGTGCTTAAACTCGGTGTCCCGAATCCAGCCAGAGTCGCGTTCGAGGCACTCAGGTACTGAGACCAGAATTGATTGAGCGCGTCCATGGTCTTGCCCGAGCGGTAGGCGTGCTTCACCGAATCGGTGACAAGGCCGGCACCCGAAACGTAGACACGAGCGCCCTGCAGATCAGCGAAAAGCCCTTTGCTTTGCGCGAGCTTGAGCTCGTTGCTCACGTTGAGCTGCTTGATCTGGTTGGAGGCGTAGAAGCTTGTGTAGTCTGAGTGCTCAAGCATGTCCGAGATCAGGTAAACCACGCGATCATTTACATCCTGTTCGCGCTGCATGTCCTCGCCCACTTTACGCAGGGAATTCATGATTTCGCTCTTCGGGATATCCTCCCGTGCTTGACGCAGGCCGTTGACGAACTGCTTGCCGAAGCCAGCTTGGAACGCCTTCTTCTGTGTTGTCATGCACTGATCCAGGCCACGCAGCTTGCGCATGTTCACGTCGTCACGGATTTCGCCTTCGAGCGGCATGTCCAACTCAGCGGAATAAGTCAGGCGCAGATACTCGCCTGGCAAGAATGCCGAAAAGGTGTATAGCTTCACGCGGTCACCAGCCTGAACGAACCGGTCAACCTGTCCCCAACTGCTGCGCTGCAAATCCTCGGGCATAGGGATGGTCTGGTCGATAATGACCACCAGCTCGCGCCCGGTACCAGCCGGCTTGATCTCGGTGAGGCCGTTCCGGTCGTAGCAGCTCTGCAGGTCATTCCGTTCGGCTGCCAACGCTGCACAAGGCAGCGCCAGCGCCAGGATCAAAGCCTTGGCAGCTCTCACGACAGTGTTACCTCTTTGTTGGCCGGGAACAGACCCAGGGCCTTCAGAGCCTGCTGCTGCTCTCGAATATCACGTAGCTGAGCTTCGTTGACATTCAGAGCACGGCTGGCAGCAGCAAGGCTTTCCTCGGGTAGGCCGGTGACATCATGGAAGTCAGAGGCCTTGATAGCGGTGCCCGGCTCAGCAGTAGGTGCTGGGGCGGTAGCTGCTACAGCCGAAGAGGCCGTGGCTTCAACCTGAGCTACCTGAGCCACCGGAGTTACAGGTGCAGGCTGTGCAGCAGCTTTCTGGGATACCTTGCCAGCCTTGTACTCAACGTAGGCCAAGAAATTTCGGTGGGCCGAATTCTCGCCTTCCAGGGCACCGAGCACGCCAGAGTTAGTATGGTCGCGACTGGATAGTGCCGTCTGGAGTCGGCGCAGCTTATCGTCTGCATGGCTGGCGATGGCAGTACGATGCTGATCCATGGCGTCCATCATTTCCTCGGCAGTGGCGTACTCATGAGTCAGGCGCCATGCGGTGTGGGAATGGGTACCGGCGAAGTGGTACTTGCTGGCCAGCCAGATACTGATGCCTTGGATGGCGATGTAGATTAGGGACAGCATGACGTAAGTGGTCAGGCTGGCCTGGCGGATGGCCGTCATCTTGTCATCGATAGTGGCGTCCTGAGTTTCATCGTTGATGGCCTGGGACTCTGCCGGCAGGTCAAACGGCGAGCCAACGTTGCTGCCGCTCTGAGCGGAGGCCTCCGTACGCATGCTGTTGACCATCTCGGTCTCGATGCTATCCAGAGTGGCGGAGCGAACTACGAAGGCTCCAATGGCCATGCAGGCGACGAAGACACCGCAGATGATCAGCCAAAGGAACTTGCGGGACACGTTGGAGTTAACGTCCTTCACGCGAGCCAGCAGTTGCTCATAGTCAAGGCTGTTGCTATCGGAGAACGAATCTTCCAGGTTGATTGCCTTGTTGGCCTTCAGGGAGCGGGAGCGCTTGCTCGGCTCTTCGCCCTGCCACCAGTGGCGTGCACGGGCAATCAAGGTGTTGTGATGCACGGTATGGCCGGCGGCCTCAGCAAAAATCGCCGATGCCACTGCCAGCAGGATTGCGGTACCAGCTGTCAGCAGGTGACGGTCATTGGTAGAGGCATCCATGTTCATCCATCCTGCGAGCACGTAGGCAAAACCCATCGCCTCGATCAGGACCAGCCCAACTACCAGGAACAGAACCCATGCCGGGCGGGGAGAGCGGCCGGCTTCACCGGCCTTGGCGAGGTAGTCGAGGGAGGCGTTGTAGGCCTCCGGGCCCTTCATGTACTTTTTGTGCTCGCGGTAGTACACGCCAGCCAGAGTAACTTCGTGGTTGATCCAGCCATCGCTATCGACCGAGGACGGCTTGCGCGACAGGCGAGCGACAGTACCGATCAGGGGGAAGCTATGCCATACGCGGATCAGGAAGTAGGAAACCTGTTCCCAGTACTTCCAGATGACCACGGCACTCACGAGCAGCGAGATGATGCCGGTGGTCAGCAATTGGTTGGCAAGGATCAGTGATTTGAGTGCAGCTAGAGATAAGTCTTCCATTTAGGCCTTCCGTGACTTGCTTTATTTGGTGGCAGGAATTGGCAGGTACGGCGCCACGTAGGCATCTGAACCGGCGGCATAGAACAGGGCGCCCTCGGTAACCTTGGCGTTACCCTTGCTGAACACGAGATCCATGCAGGAAACCGATGCCTTGGCATCGTTGGCGAATACGCGGTACAGCACTTGGCTCTCGCCTTCGTAGGTGTTGGCCACGGCCTTGATCGTTTGCGCTTTGTTCTTGCTGTTTTGGTCGTAGTCTTTGACGACCTGCAAAATCGGCTGGCGATCAACTTGCGCGTTTTCGCGCAGGATCGAAACAGGCGACACCGTGACCAGATGACCGTTTACAGTGTTGGCCCACACGCGGTTGTTGTACCCCGGGAGGTAGTCCTTCGTCGCATGACGCTGCAGAGGCTTGTCATCAGCCATGCTCAGGACATCACCGGCGTTACGAGGCATGTCAGCTTCGCAGCTTGCGATTGGCATTTCTTTGGCGTGTGCGGAGCTGATCAGCGCAAAGCCACTTCTCTTGGGCTCGATGTTATGGGCCATGGACCAGTTATATGCATCCGCCGGCTTGCCGGCGAAATCGACAGCAGGCTTAGCCTTGGTAACCAGCTTCTGGGCATTGCTGGTGCTAGCGACTGCAGTCCCAGATGCAGGCTTCTGAGTGGCCACCGGAGCGTTTGCGGAGCCAGAAGACTTAACGGTCTGGGTGACGGCTGTACTTGGCTTGACGGTCGGGGATGTGCCGTATTGCAGGTACTTGGTGTTGCCGGCCTCAGCCTGGGCACGCATGACCAGCGCTTGCTCGTTGGCCAGTTCGACGATTTCTACGCGGCGGTTCTGGCCACGCACAAACGGATCGCTGTTGTCGGCGATTGGGCGAGAGGATCCAGCACCCTGGTAGTAGATCACGGTGGCGGGGATGCCGGCTTGCATCAGCACATTGCCCACAGTTCTAGCACGACGCTCGGACAGCTTTTGGTTGTGCTCAGCGTTACCGGTAGCATCGCTGTGGCCAACCACGAGCAGGCGACGCTCTTGAAGCTGTTTGGCGGCGGCTTTCTGGTCGGTAGTGCTGGGCCTGGAGTACATCTGCGCCAGCTTGCTGACTGCACGCTTGCCGTTTTCGGTGAGCTGGTCAGAGTCTGTGGCAAACATGCCGCTGTCTTCGATCTGGGTGACTAGGCCAGCCTCTTTCGGCACGGCGGTAACTACAGCGCTGGAAGCGACAGTCAGCTGCTCGGTAGTGATTTTAAGGTTTTCTTCTTTAGCGATGCGGTCCAGCTCTTGAAGACGGGACTGCCAGACATAGCCCAAGGCGCAGCCAATTGCGCCGCCAGCTGCAGCGCCAACAAGTGCCCCATCCTTACCTTTCAGAGCGTATCCGGCTGCGCCGCCAGCAATAATCCCAACTCCGCAGAGCACAGGCATGCCGTAGTCTTTGCCAATGGTATTTACGGAGTCTTTAAAACCCTGCACTTGCTGACCGCTGCATCCGGCTACCGTAAGGAATGCGCAGCTGAGTGCGGTTAGGCGAAACGTTTTCTGCATGACGGCTCCTTGCCGGTCTATTTTTTCGACGATGGCAAATTGACACCTGCCTGCGCGTGGAATTTACAGAGAAATGTCCCATATCGCCATCAGGAACCAGCCGACGACAGGTTTTATTTCTGACCGACTGGTAGCGGGGCGTATATCCGCGTGAGTTGCCCTTGAGACAATAGGGCAACTATTTGGAAATGCTTGCTCTTTGCCCGGCGGTTGCAAAGGGGCGGTTCCTACCGTCCATGACCGCTAGCTGTCGGCCATTGCCTGTCAGTGGCAACCGGCAGCGCTGAGCCGAAAGCTGCCTTCTGTGAACGACTGCTTCTGGCCCAGAGTGTGTAAAAACACTAAGGGGGCTCACTTATAGGTTCTTCACCTGCCGGAAATCTTTAAGCCTCGTTTCCCCGCACTCATACCTTCTTGACGTTAACAGCTGCGCCGATAGTGCCGCCGGAAACAGATACGATGTAGTCGGCCGCTCTTTGGCAGAGGATGACGTGCGATGAACGGATTATGAGGGTAAGAGGCATGAGCGAGAGCGGGTCAATGTCGATACGTTCTCCTGATGTGCCTCGAAGCGACAATGTCAGTTCCGTCCATTTGCGATCATCTGAACCTGCGCAGTCACCGTCAGAGTCTACATCACATCCGGTTCCCCATAGATGTTCAGCAATGCAATAGAAGGCCGGTAATGGTCTTTCTGGCGTGATTTGAATGGAATAGAAATTAGACATGATTTGTTGGCCGCGCCTATCTGTAAGCAGAAGAAAGGGTATCTCTGAGCCTGAGGCTGAGCAATCAGAGTCGCTGGCCCCAGAGCGTCGATATCGGTTGCGCCGCTGAGGCTGATAGTCTCAGTAGAGAAGGGGTCGCTCTCTAGCAGTTCGCAAGCGCCTGGCGCGTTTTCATAGTGATAGCTTTGCCAGTCAACGAGAGACACCGCCACGACGTTTTCGAATGGTAGACGATCGTAATGCTCGCTCTGGAAACCGGATGATCCTCGCGTTTTGGCTCAACAAATCTGACGTAGATCTGCTTTTTTGTGATGTCCGCCGCTGCCCCGCGTGGCGTCCCATGTGAGCCTTGAAGTCTTACCGGATCGGCTCTGAAGTGTTTGCATGGAACAGCGCCTTTCGGCCAATTGCAGACGCCCAAACGGGATAAAGTGATCAGTCGATCTGTGAGCTAGCCTTTGAGGGTTTGCATGATTTTCACGACCAAGGGCTTCGTGTAATTCTCACCGGTGTCAGTACCAAGTGGGTCGTCACTGCGCAGCCATTCACCTTGATCGAAAGCTTGATAAAGCAAAAAGGCGGGCTGAGGGATGTCCTCAGTCATGCTCACTTCAACTACGGCATTGATGATCCCGTTCATGACATCGTCACAGAATTCGTAGGCTAGCGAGCCATCTAAATAGCCTCCTGCAACCGCAACAGATAGCTCGTTCAGGACTTGTTTGGGTGCAATGTTGAACGCTTGGCAAATGCGGGCAAGGTCGGTCAGCGTCAGACCGTCTGCTTGCGCCATCGCCAACAGCTCATTGATTTCGCTCTTTGGTAAAACGCCGATCATGGCTGTCTACCTAGTCGAGGTCGTCCTCACCTTTCTATCTGCAGTTACCCGCTTTGCGATATCCCGCTGCTTGCGCTTCGGACTCGGAACCGAATGCAATTTGATTTTTCAGCGCCACCTGCGAATAACCCGGGCAGCCTTCAGCCAGGTGATAAACATGGCTGTTACGGTTGCCAACGATTGAACCTGCGCTGACTGTCGAGATTTGGGTGGGCGTTGAGGTAGGGCGGTTGTGTTGAGCAGGTGCCAAGGCGACGACCCCATCTCCAACCGTCTTGTAGCCTGCCTGTAGTGGTCTAATGAAACCGGACACCCATTTAGGCGAGAATGCTCGCCAGATAGAGGTGTCTGATGACCAAGCAACGTCGTTCCTTTTCCGCTGAATTCAAACGCGAGGCCGCAGGCCTCGTGCTCGATCAAGGCTATAGCCATATCGAAGCCAGCCGCTCGCTTGGGGTGGTCGAGTCCGCGTTGCCTCGCTGGGTTAATCAACTCCAGCGGGAGCGCAACGGCGTTACTCCGCAGAGTAAGGCGCTGACGCCTGAGCAGCAGAAAATCCAGGAATTGGAAGCTCGAATCGCTCGCCTTGAACGGAGAAATCCATTTTAAAAAAGGCTACCGCGCTCTTGATGTCGGAAGAGCACG
Organism: Pseudomonas sp. S2_C03; assembly: GCF_054668405.1. Lineage (NCBI taxonomy): Bacteria > Pseudomonadati > Pseudomonadota > Gammaproteobacteria > Pseudomonadales > Pseudomonadaceae > Pseudomonas > Pseudomonas sp. S2_C03. The sequence continues at coordinate 2,075,721 of NZ_CP162766.1, forward strand.
AGCGCCCGCGCTGATTGATCAACTGAGCGCCCAAGAGCCGGTCGATTGGCTTTGCACAGTCTTTGACATTACTCGCTCGTGTTACTACTCCCACCGCCTCAGGCTCCGAACTCCGGACGTTGAGCGGCTTCGGTTGCGCAGTCGGGTCAACGAACTGTTTACGCAAAGGCGAAGCGCTGCCGGTAGCCGCAGCATCGTGTCGATGATGCAGGAAGACGGTGAGCAAATCGGGCGGTTCAAGCTGCGTGGCCTGATGCGGGAGCTGGAGTTGGTTAGCAAACAACCTGGATCACATGCCTACAAACAGGCGACGGTTGAGCGGCCTGACATTCCGAACATCTTGAATCGAGAGTTTGATGTGCCGGCGCCGAATCAAGTCTGGTGTGGCGGCATCACTTACATCTGGGTTCAATGGAAATGGCATTACCTGGCTGTCGTTCTGGATCTCTACGCATGCCGAATTGTGGGTTGGGCGCTGTCAAACAAGCCGGATGCGGATCTGGTCATCAAGGCGTTGGACATGGCTTACGAACAGCGCGGCAGGCCTCAAGGGCTGCTGTTTCACTCGGATCAGGGCGCCCAATATGGCAGTCGCCAGTTTCGCCAGTTTCGCCAACGGCTCTGGCGTTACCGCATGCGCCAAAGCATGAGCCGTCGCGGAAACTGTTGGGATAATGCGCCGAAGGAGCGTGTGTTTCGCAGCTTGAAAACTGAATGGATACCGACCGTGGGCTACATGACAGCTCAAGAAGCGCACCGCGACATCAGTCATTACCTGATGCATCGGTACAACTGGATTAGACCGCACCAATTCAACAACGGACTGGCCCCAGCTCAGGCCGAGAAAAAACTTAACGTCGTGTCCGTGATTAGTTGACCACTACACGTGGGACTTTGAATCAGAATATTTTGCGCGTTTTTGGCTTAGAGCGGCCCCTTCGCGACAGGCGGATTTCAGCCAGGATCTGACATTCTCGGCAATCGAAAAATCGCCCTGTAGTACCGGTCTCAATAGGCTGAGGTTGGTTGTGAGCTGACCTTAATGAGCGTTCGGGTAGTCAAAAAGTCGCGAATGGGGGAGTGCTGAAGACGCTTTGGAAACAGATTTCAGCTGTTCTGCTAAGTGAGGGCCGGATTATGATTTTCAAACCCTGTGCTATTAGGAGGCGGCAGTCCACCTTTTCAGGGTCCACAACCGATCATTGCGGCAGAAATTCAAAGTGGGGGAACAGATGGGGGAACAGAAAGCCCAGAAAGCAAAAAGGCCCCATAAAATGGGGCCTTTCAGTGCAAATATGGCGGAGGCGATGGGATTCGAACTCATGGACCTGTTACAGTCGACGGTTTTCAAGACCGTTGCCTTAAACCACTCGGCCACACCTCCAGATCTGTTGCGGGCGCCATAATACCTGAATGAAACACACTGTCAAACTCTCTCCATAGCTTGTTACAGAGCGTCTGTTATGATCTTTGCGACTGAACGTTTCAAACCAACAGGAGTGTCGCCATGCGCGAACAGGATTACGCAGTTAATAACAGCGTGCAGGCTGAGCAGCTAGAGGTTAGCCGCGTCCTGCGCAACACTTACGGCTTGCTGGCCCTGACCCTCGCTTTCAGCGGTGTGATGGCGTATGTCGCACAGCAGATGCGTGTTGGCTACCCGAATATTTTCGTGGTGCTGATCGGCTTCTACGGCCTTTTCTTCCTCACCAACAAACTCCGTGATTCCGCGTGGGGCCTGGTGTCGGCGTTTGCCCTGACCGGTTTCATGGGTTTCCTGCTCGGCCCGATCCTCAACCGTTACCTGGGCATGCAGGGCGGCGCGGAAGTGGTCAGCTCGGCATTTGCGATGACGGCACTGGTATTTGGCGGTCTGTCCGCCTACGTGCTGATTTCCCGCAAGGACATGAGCTTCCTCAGTGGTTTCATCACTGCTGGTTTCTTCGTGTTGCTGGGCGCTGTGGTCGCGAGCTTCTTCTTCCAGATCAGCGGCCTGCAACTGGCGATCAGCGCAGGTTTCGTGCTGTTCTCGTCGGTCTGCATTCTGTTCCAGACCAGCGCCATCATTCACGGCGGCGAGCGTAACTACATCATGGCGACCATCAGCCTGTATGTATCGATCTACAACCTGTTCATCAGCCTGTTGCAGATCTTCGGCATCATGAGCCGCGACGATTGATCATCGTTCATGAGTGAAAAAACCCGCTTCGGCGGGTTTTTTCTTGCCTGCGATTTACACCGAAACTCACGCCATCGGTGGCAAGCGCCGTTTGACCGGTGTTTTCTTGACGATGGCGGTATTGGTTTCGGCGTGGCTGTTGAGGCGGTCGAGGAGGGTGTCCAGTTGTTCCATCGAGCGCACGTGCAGGCGAGCGATGAAGCAGTCGTCGCCGGTGACCTTGTCGCACTCGGTGAACTCGGGGATGGCCTGAATCTGCCGCTCCACTTCGTGCAACTGGCCGGGCAGGGGGCGGATGCGCACGATGGCCTGGAGTTGATAGCCGAAGCATTTAGGGTCGATCTCCACGGTATAACCCTTGAGCACGCCACGTTCTTCAAGGCGGCGCAAACGCTCGGCTACGCTGGGCGAAGATAGACCGCTGATGCTTGCCAAGGCCTTGAGCGAGCGCCGTGAGTCTTCCATGAGGGCCGCAATCAGCACTTGGTCGATGTCGTCGGTCATGTCTCAATTCCTGTAAGGCAATTAATCGAAATAGCCTTCATAAGAAAGGCAGAGCCAGATTTTAGCCTTCTTTTTGCTCTGGAGAAGCCCAGCGCCCAATCGGCATACTTTAGGCTCACACACAGGAGCCTGATGATGGACAACAACCTACGTCGCGGATCATTCGAAATGACCGCCGCCATGCTGATCTCCGGGACTATTGGCTGGTTTGTGCTGGTGTCCGGCCAGCCGGTGCTGGATGTGGTGTTCTGGCGTTGCCTGTTCGGTGCCGGCACCTTGTTGCTCATCTGCGCGGCATTCGGCTTCCTGCGTCCGGGCATTCTGACCCGCACCACGTTCCTGCTGGCGGTGCTCAGCGGTGTGGCGATTGTGGGGAACTGGGTGTTGTTGTTCGCTTCCTACTCGCGCGCCTCGATTGCCATCGGCACGGCGGTGTACAACGTCCAGCCGTTCATGCTGGTGGGATTGGCGGCGCTGTTTTTGAACGAAAAAATTACCCTGCAGAAGCTGACCTGGCTGGGCGTTTCGTTTCTGGGGATGCTGGCGATCGTCAGTGCCCACGGCCAGCAGGGCGAGGCCGGCAGTGATTACCTGGTGGGCATTGCCCTGGCGTTGGGCGCGGCGTTCCTTTACGCGATTGCTGCCTTGATCATCAAGCGCCTGACCGGCACGCCGCCGCACTTGATTGCCCTGGTCCAAGTCAGCACTGGCGTGTTGTTGCTGGCGCCGTTCGCGCATTTCTCCGCGTTGCCGCAAGCACCAAGCGCATGGGCCAGCCTGGTAACCCTCGGCGTTGTGCACACCGGCGTGATGTATGTGCTGCTATACGGCGCGATCCAGAAGCTGCCGACCGCACTGACCGGCGCGTTGTCATTCATCTATCCGATTGCGGCGATCTTCGTTGACTGGTTTGCCTTCGGTCATCAACTCCAAATGCTGCAATGGATCGGGGTGGCGGCAATTCTGCTGGCCGCCGCCGGCATGCAGCAGGGTTGGAGCCTGAAGTTTCGGCGCGCCGTCACCCTGTGACCTCAGATGCTCCAGCGCGGCGCAGTCTTGGCCAGGCGTTGGCGCATCTCGCCGATATTGTTGGCCATCTGACGGCTCAGCAAGCGGTAGCCGTCCAGCGGATGATCGACCTGCGTATCCAGGCTCGCGTCCGCCGGCGGCTCAATCGGACGAGACAAACGCTGGAAGGCCCCGGATTTCAGTGCCCGGGCCATGCCGACCAGTTGCACGCGGATCAGTCGATGCTCCGCTTTCAGCGCCGTTTGCAGATGGGCCATGGCGTTCGGGTCGTTGGCATCGGGTCGGGTGTTGGCGAGGATCTCCAGCGTGCTGACACACAGGCGCAAGTGACGCTGGATGGCGTCGAGCTCATTCATGGAAATCTTCACTTCCTTGGACACCGAGGGCATCAGCGAACGCAATTGCACCATCACCACGTTCAAGCGATTCATCAGCCTCACGTGCTCGTCATCAGTGACAGGTTGGCCACTGATGATGCGCCCATAGATCGTCGCGCAATCGCGCAGGGCATCGGCCAGGTTGTAGCGCCAGGAATAAACCGCATACAGGGGCAGGGCGAAGGAAAACGCCAGGGCCAGGCCTATCCCGATCAAGATGTCCACCCCGCGCCACAAGCCATCGGAGACCGGATTGTCGCCATGCCCGGCGACGATGAACACGGTGATTGCCGCCAACAGCGCCGTGTATCCGCCCTTGCCGATGGCGTGGTAGGAGAAAAAACCGCAAATCACCGCCATGGCGAAATAGGTCAGCCACGGCAGGCCGAGCCAGGCCTGTTGCACCACCAGCAGCAGGCCGATAGACGCGCCGAGCAGGGTGCCGATCGCACGTTCGGCGGCTTTCTTGCCGATGTTGCCGTGGTGTTGCAAGCCGCCAATCACCACCAGCATGGTCACCGACGCCCACTCGCCGTGGGGTAGGTTGATACCGGTGGTCAGCAGGATCGTCGCCAACAACCCCAGCGACACGCGCACCGCGTGGATCAATTTGGCATGGCGGTAGCGCCGGTACGGGTCCAGCAGCGGACGCAATACCCGGCGCACCAAGGGTGGCAGTCGTTGGGTTATGGACGTACTCAGGTTGTGCTCCTCAGAAAATATAATCGGTGGTCAGGAAGCTTGAGTTGCGCCCGCTGATGATGTCGCTGATCAGTTCCTTGTTGTTCTCCTGGAACTTGGTCGCCACCAGCGTACGGATCGAGAACACGCGCAACGCATCATGTACCGACAATGTGCCCTCGGCCGAGTTCTTGCGCCCGTTGAAGGGGTAGGTGTCCGGACCGCGCTGGCACTGAGCGTTGAGGTTGATCCGTCCGACCTGGTTGGCGAAGGTGTCCACCAGCCGGCCGACCGCCACCGGGTTGGTGCCGAAGATACTCAATTGCTGGCCGAAGTCCGACTCCAGTACGTAGTCGATCACCGTGTCCAGATGCCTGTACGGCACGATCGGCACCACCGGGCCGAACTGTTCTTCCTGGTAGACGCGCATCTGCGGCGTCACCGGGTACAGAACCGCCGGGTAGAAAAATGACGCGCGCGACTCGCCACCGTTTGGATTGACCACGCGGGCGCCCTTGTCGATGGCATCGGCCACCAGCCCGTGCAGGTAATCGACCTTGCTTGCCTCCGGCAACGGCGTCAGGGCCACACCGCTTTCCCAAGGCATGCCGGGTTTGAGGGTGGCGAGTTTGGCGTTGAATTTTTCGATGAATGACTCGACCACGTCTTCATGGACGAAGAGGATTTTCAGCGCGGTGCAACGCTGGCCATTGAACGACAACGAACCGGTGACGGCCTCGCTCACGGCGTTGTCCAGGTCCACCTCCGGCAGCACGATGCCGGGGTTCTTCGCATCCAGTCCCAGGGCGGCGCGCAGGCGGTGCGGTTTGGGGTGGAGTTTTTTCAGGTCACTGGCGGCCTTGTTGGTGCCGATGAACGCGAAGATGTCGATCTTGCCGCTGGCCATCAGGGCGCTGACGGTTTCGCGACCGCTGCCGTAGATCACGTTGATCACCCCGGCCGGGAAGCTGTCGCGGAAGGCTTCCAGCAGCGGCCGAATGAGCAGCACGCCGAGCTTGGCCGGTTTGAAGACCACGGTGTTGCCCATGATCAATGCTGGAATCAGCGTGGTGAAGGTTTCGTTCAGCGGGTAGTTGTAAGGGCCCATGCACAGGGCCACGCCCAGCGGCACGCGGCGGATCTGGCCGAGGGTGTCCTGTTCCAGCTCGAAGCGGCTGGAGCGGCGGTCGAGTTCTTTCAGCGCGTTGATGGTGTCGACGATGTAGTCGCAGGTCCGGTCGAATTCCTTTTCCGAGTCCTTGAGGTTCTTGCCGATTTCCCACATCAGCAACTTGACCACGGCGTCGCGCTGTTCGCGCATGCGGGCGAGGAAGGTTTCGACATGCTGGATGCGCTCGGCCACACGCATGGTTGGCCATAGGCCCTGGCCACTGTCATACGCGCGCACGGCGGCGTCGAGGGCGGTCAGTGCGGTGTCGGCATCGAGCAACGGGGTGCTGCCGAGAATCACTTGTTCATCGCCGTTCTCGCCAGTGAGGTACACCGGGCTGCGCACCTGGGCGAGGGCGCCCGACCACGTCTTGAGCTGGCCATCGACCAGGTATTCGCGCTGCTCGGTCGGGCCGCTGAGACGGTACTTTTCCGGAATGTCGCTGGAGTCGGGAAACAGGTTGCCAAGGATATGTTCTGTGGTCATGTTTTTACTCCATGTGAGGCCGTTCAATTTCACTTCAGAGGTTATACGCCTTATTGGTCAGACTTTTTAAGCCTGGATGTCATGTTGCCGCGATCTTTTGCCGCGATCGCCCACAACCACGGGTGCTGCGAGTAAACTTGCCGTTCATTCTTAAGGAGTTCATATGAGTTACTACCAGCCGGGCATTCTCGCCACCCCCGTTCCACCTCAGGCCCGTCATATGTTCTTCGCGTTGGAATCGGTCGATGCAGTGCCGGCTGCGCTCGACAAATTGATGCAACTGGTGGACGGCAAGTCGGCGGTGGTCGGTTTCGGTGAATCCCTGGTCAAGGCGTTGCACGGTCAGATCGAAGGTCTGCGACCATTCCCGGCGTTGACCGGTGTGGGTGTCGATAACCCTTCGACCCAACACGCGCTGTGGTGCTGGTTGCATGGCGTCGACCGCGGCGAGTTGCTCAATCGCAGCACCGCCATCGAAGCAGCGCTGGCACCGGCGCTGCGACTGGTGCAAATGAACGAGACGTTCCGCCACCTCAGCGGCCACGACCTGACGGGCTACGAAGATGGCACCGAAAACCCTCACGACGAAGCGGCGGTGGCTGCCGGACTGGCGAGCGTGGGCGGTGAAGGCCTGGTGGGCGGCAGCTTCGCCGCGATCCAGCAATGGCAGCATGATCTGAAAGGTTTCCATGCACTGCCATCGGATGAGAAAGACAACATCATGGGTCGTCGCCTGGCCGACAACGAAGAGATCGACGACGCACCGGTCTCCGCTCACGTCAAACGCACCGCCCAGGAAAGCTTCGCCCCCGAAGCGTTCGTGGTGCGCCGCTCGATGCCATGGATCGAAGGCGATCGTGCGGGCCTGATGTTCCTGGCGTTCGGCTTCTCCCTGGATGCGTTCGAAGCGCAACTGCGGCGCATGAGCGGTCTGGAAGACGGCATCACCGACGGCCTGTATCGCATCAGCCGCCCGATCACGGGCGGGTACTACTGGTGTCCGCCGCTCAAGGATGGGCGCCTGAACCTGAGTGCATTAAACCTTCACTGACACTCAGATCCCCTGTAGGAGCGAGCATGCTCGCGATGGTCGTCAATGATGACGCTGGCAACCTGACACCCCGCGGTTCCGGGGCCGCCATCGCGAGCGAGCTCGCTCCTACAGGACGAACAACACCGCTCTAACCTTATTCTCAAACGGTATTTCTCACCACGGTCATTAGAACCATAAGATCACGTCATAACTCGTTATAACAAGTGATCAGCCCATGACCGATAACGTTCTATCCCTCAGCAGTGTTCCGCTGCACACCCAGCTACGGGACGTGCTGCGTGCTCGCATTCTCGACGGCGAGTACCCGCAGGACAGCCAGATGCCTTCCGAAAGTGAGTTGGGTGCCTTGTTCAAGGTCAGCCGCATCACCGTGCGCCAGGCGCTGGGTGATCTGCAGAAGGAAGGGTTGATTTTCAAGATCCACGGCAAGGGCACCTTCGTCGCCAAGCCGAAAACCTTTCAGAACGTCAGCACCTTGCAAGGCCTAGCCGAATCCATGACCGGTCGGGGCTACGAAGTCATCAACCGCCTGCGCAGTTTCAAATTCATCGCCGCCGACAAGTTGGTGGCCGAGCGTTTACGGGTGGCCGAGGGCGAGATCGTGGCGCAGGTCAAGCGAGTGCGCCTGATCAACCGCGAGCCGATTTCGCTGGAAATCACCTACTTGCCCAAGGCCATTGGCGAGCGACTGGAGAAGGCTGATCTGGTCACCCGCGACATTTTCCTGATCCTGGAGAACGACTGCGGTCTGGCGCTCGGTCACGCTGACCTGGCAATCGACGCCGTGCTCGCCGACAGCGACCTGACCCAGGCGCTGGGCGTTGAAGCGGGCTCGCCGATCATGCGTATCGAACGCCTGACCCATGACGCCAGCGGCCAGCCCGTGGACTTCGAGCACCTTTACTATCGCGGCGATGCCTTCCAGTACCGTCTGCGTATCGACCGGCAAAAAGGGGAGCAGGCATGACCCATTCCGTGACAAGAGCGACCCTGGAACAGGAATACGACATCGTCGTGATCGGTGGCGGCACGGCCGGGCCCATGGCGGCGATCAAGGCCAAGGAACGCAACCGCGACCTGCGTGTTTTGTTGATCGACAAGGCCAACGTCAAGCGCAGCGGCGCGATCAGCATGGGCATGGACGGCCTGAACAACGCCATCATTCCAGGGCACTCCACGCCTGAGCAGTACACCAAGGAAATCACCATCGCCAACGACGGCATCGTCAACCAGGCGGCGGTGTATGCCTACGCCACGCACAGCTTCGAAACCATCGAGCAACTGGATCGCTGGGGCGTGAAGTTCGAGAAGGACGAGACCGGCGACTATGCGGTCAAGAAAGTCCACCACATGGGCGCCTATGTGCTGCCAATGCCCGAAGGTCACGACATCAAGAAAGTCCTGTACCGCCAGTTGAAGCGGGCGCGGGTCAGCATCACCAATCGCCTGGTGTGCACCCGGCTGCTCAAGGACGAGGAGGGCGCGGTCAACGGCGTGATGGGCTTCGACTGCCGCACTGCCGATTTCCATGTGATCAAGGCCAAGGCCGTGATCCTCGCCTGCGGTGCAGCCGGGCGCCTGGGGCTGCCGTCCTCGGGTTACCTGATGGGCACCTACGAAAACCCGACCAATGCCGGCGATGGATACGCCATGGCCTATCACGCCGGGGCGGAGTTGGCGAACCTGGAATGCTTCCAGATCAACCCGCTGATCAAGGATTACAACGGCCCGGCCTGCGCCTACGTGACCGGTCCCCTGGGCGGCTACACCGCCAACAACAAGGGCGAGCGCTTCATCGAGTGCGATTACTGGAGCGGCCAGATGATGTGGGAGTTCCACCAGGAACTCGAAAGCGGCAACGGCCCGGTGTTCCTCAAACTCGACCACCTGGCCGAGGAAACCATCCAGAATATAGAGGAGATCCTGCACAGTAATGAGCGACCCAGTCGTGGTCAGTTCCACGCCAATCGCGGCACCGACTACCGTACGCAGATGGTCGAGATGCACATTTCCGAAATCGGTTTTTGCAGCGGCCATTCGGCGTCCGGGGTGTGGGTCAACGAGAAGGCAGAGACGTCGGTCAAGGGGTTGTACTCGGCCGGGGACATGGCCGCGGTGCCGCACAATTACATGCTGGGTGCGTTCACCTATGGCTGGTTTGCCGGCCACAACGCGGCGGACTTTGTGGCCGGTCGCGAGTTTTCTGCGGTCGACGCCGCGCAGGTCGAGGCGGAAAAACAAAGGGTCTACGCACCGCTGGATCGAGAGCATGGCCTGCCGCCGGCCCAGGTCGAATACAAGCTGCGCCGTTTCGTGAACGATTATCTGCAACCGCCGAAGGTCACCAAGAAGATGCAGATCGGCCTGCAACGCTTCAGTGACATCCAGCGTGATCTGGACCAGATCAAGGCGCACAACGCCCACGAACTGATGCGCGCCATGGAAGTCAGCATGATCCGCGACTGCGTCGAAATGGCCGCCCGTGCCTCGTTGTTTCGCGCGGAAAGTCGCTGGGGGCTTTACCACTATCGGGTCGATCACCCGCAGCGCAACGACAGCGACTGGTTCTGCCATTGCCATCTGAAAAAGGATGAAAACGGTCGGATGAGCAGTTTCAAGAAAGCCGTCGAGCCCTACATCATCCCGCTGGATGCCGAGGAAATGCAGGCCTATGACCGCCTTCGCGTCGGCGCCTTTGCGGCCTGAGCCCCTAAAAAGAGAAACCGTGAAATGGCCTATCAACCCCAGGAAATCTTCTTCCGCTCCAATGCACCGGTCACGGTCGACGAAGACCTGTGCATCGCCCACAAAGGCTGCACCGTGTGCGTTGACGTTTGCCCGATGGACTTGCTGGCGATCAACCCGGCCACCCAGAAAGCCTACATGGCGTTCGATGAGTGCTGGTATTGCATGCCGTGCGAGAAGGACTGCCCGACGGGGGCGGTGAAAGTGGATATTCCCTACCTGTTGCGGTGATTGACAGGGCGCCATCGCGGGCAAGCCCGCTCCCACAGGGGCATGCGATCAACTGTAGGAGCGGGCTTGCCCGCGATGAGGCCCGTCCAGACACCCGAGAAACCGCCACCCGGCCACCCCCGGGACGCATGCTTGAAAAACACCCCTCGTTTCCCACCACGCCCTGATCGTGGCGGAGACGAACACTTAAAATGATTCGAGGGGACACACCCATGTTATTGCGCGCAGCATTCGCCGGTCTGGTACTGGCTTCGTTCACCCTGTCGGCTTCGGCCGAAACCATCCGCATTGCCATCGGCACCCAGGACACCACCATCAACTGCGCCGCCGGCGGCCTGTTGATTCGTGAACTCGGCCTGCTGGACAAATACCTGCCCCACGACGGCCCGTACAAGGACGCCAAGTACGACGTGGTCTGGAAAAACTTCACCAGCGGCGCTCCACTGACCAATGAGATGGTCGCCGGCAAACTCGACTTTGGCGCCATGGCAGATTTCCCCGGCTCCTTCAATGGCGTGGCTTTCGAAACCGCCGGCAAGCACAGCCTGTTCATCAACGTGCTGTCGGGCAGCATCAAGGGCAGCGGCAATGGCATCGTCGTACCCAGCGCCTCAAGCGTACAGTCCCTGGCAGAGTTGAAGGGCAAGACCATTTCCGTGCCATTCGCCTCGACGTCCCATGGCATGTTGCTGCGGGCCGTAGCGGATCAGGGATGGGACCCACTCAAAGACGTCAACATTATCGCCCAGGCGCCGGAAGTGGCGGGCTCCGCATTGCAGGCTGGCAAGATCGATGCTCATGCCGACTTCGTGCCCTTTGCCGAACTGTTCACCAGCCGGGGTTTTGCCCGCAAGATCTTCGACGGCTCCCAGGCCAACGCGCCAACTTTCCATGGCGCGCTGGTGGATCAGGCCTACGCCAAAAAGTACCCGGAGATCGTCGTCGCCTACCTGCGCGCCAGCATCGAGGCCAACCAGTTGCTGGCCGACGAGCCAGAGAAGTACAGCGAGCTGATTGCCAAGGTCACGGGTGTCGATGCCGAGGTCAACTACCTGTTCCACGGCCCGCTTGGTGTGCAGACCCGCGACCTGAGCTGGAAGCCTGAATACCGTCAGGCCGTCGGCACCGCGATCGATACCCTCAAGCTGTTGAAGAAGGCTGATCGCGGCCTGGACCTGAACACTTTTATCGACGATCAATACATCCGCGCCGCATTCAAGGCATCGAACCTGGACTACAACGCGCAACTGGCCAACTACGCCCAGACCCCGCTCAAGGCCCTGGATGCCGCCAGCGGCAAACCCATCACCGACTTCAAGCATGTGGCCGAGATCTGGGTGCGCGGCGAACCGAAAGTCCGTCAATACGCTTCGGCGGAATCGGCGTTCACCGCGTTGACCAGCCTCAAGCAGGAAGGCAAGAACATCCGCGCGGTATATGCCCAGGCGAGTGACAGCGGGATCAAGCTACTGGCCGATCAGGCGTGGTTTGCCAGTGATGCCAAAGGCCGCCTGAGCGCGTTCCTGCTCAAGGGCCAGGCCCAGCAATTCGCCACGGCCCAGGGTGGCAAGGTGTTCGACTTCACCGACGCGACCACGCAGGCCGTGGCGACCCGTTAACCAACGACCCCCTTCCCTGTAGGAGCGAGCATGCTCGCGATGGTCTCAAGGGCACCGCTGGGCGCCAGGCAGCCAGCGTTATCGTTGACGTCCATCGCGAGCATGCTCGCTCCTACAGGGGGCTGTGTTCAGAGGACATGCCGTGTTCAGATCACTCAAACGCTGGCTCCCCAGGGCCGCCTCCTTACTGCTCTGCCTGCTGTTCTGGCAGCTCGCCGCCAGCCATCACTGGAACCTTGGCCTGGTCACCTTCGCCAACGTGCCCACGCCCTGGTCCGTCGTCGAAGCGGCGCTGGGCCTGGGTGACTCCGGCAAGCTCGCCCAGCATCTGGGCAGCAGCCTCAGCCGCGTATTCGCCGGTTACCTCGCGGCGCTGGTTATCGGCATCGGCCTGGGCCTGGCCATCGGTCGCTCGAAGTGGGCCGAAGACCTGTTGCTGCCACCTTTGGAGGTGCTGCGTCCGATCCCGGCCGTGGCATGGATTCCGCTGGCGATCCTGATGTTCCCGTCGTCGGAACTGTCGATGGTGTTCATCACCTTCACCGGCGCCTTGTTCCCGATCCTGCTCAACACCGTGCATGGCGTCGAAGGCGTCGATCCGCGCCTGATCGCCTCGGCGAAAAGCCTGGGGGCAGGGCGCTGGGCGATGTTGCGCGAAGTGATCCTGCCGGGTGCCGCGCCGAGCATCATCACGGGCCTGGCCATTGGCATGGGCACGTCGTGGTTTTGCCTCGTGACCGCGGAAATGATCTCCGGCCAGTTCGGCATCGGTTATTACACCTGGGAGTCCTACACCATCCAGAACTACCCCGACATCGTGGTCGGCATGTTGCTGATTGGCGTACTCGGGATGGGCAGCAGTCTGCTGATCAAACGCCTGGGCGGGTTGTTCACGCCTTGGCATCGACCACGAGGAAAAGCCTGATGAGCCTCTTTGAACAACCTGAAGGGCGTATCGACATTCGCGGTTTGTCGATCAGCCTGGGTGAGGGCCGTGCCGCGTTCGAAGCGGTGCAGGGCCTTGACTGCCAGATCGAACCGGGGCAGTTCGTGTGCATTCTCGGGCCGTCCGGTTGTGGCAAGTCCACGTTGCTCGGCGCACTGGCCGGGCATCTGCAACCACGCGCCGGCAGCCTCAAGGTCGATGGCGCCGACGTGTCGAGCCCTTCGCCGCAGCGCGGCATGGTGTTCCAGCAGCACACGCTGTTTCCCTGGCGCACGGTGCGCGACAACGTGGCGTTCGGCCTGAAAATGCGTGGCATCGGCAAGGCCGAACGGCGCCGGGCGGCCGATGACATCCTCGCCCTGGTGGGCCTTGAAGGATTTGCCGAGCGCTGGCCGGACCAGCTCTCCGGCGGCATGCAGCAACGGGTGGAGATTGCCCGGGTGCTGGTCAACCGTCCGCGCCTGTTGCTGATGGATGAACCCTTTGGCGCCCTCGATGCACTGACCCGTTTGAACATGCAGCAACTGCTGCTGAAGATTTGGACACAGATTCGTACCACCGTGGTGTTCGTGACCCATGACATCGACGAAGCGCTGTTCCTTGCCGACCGCCTGCTGGTGATGAGTTCGCGTCCGGGGCGGATCATCGAAGACTTGCGCCTGGACTTTGAAAGGCCCCGTACCACCGAACTGGTGACCAGCCACGAGTTCTCGCGCCTCAAGCGTCATTGCCTCGAACTGCTGCACCACCAGGAGGGGCGGCAGTTACCACGCCTGAACCCGCTTGGCCTTCCCCTTGAACACAAACTGCCGCGATTTGCCCTATGACTTCTCTATTCGATGTAACCGACAACGACGACATTCTTGCCCTGCAACCGCGCCTGACCGATGCCGACCCCGGTGTGCGCCGCATTGCCCTGATCGAACTGGCCGACCTTGAGGAGCCGGACGGTTTGCTGTGGCTGGTCAATCGACTGGCCGAAGACCCGACCGAGGAAGTCCGCGCCGAAGCCGCACGCTTGCTCGAAGCCTGGGAGGATGAGCCGGTGGTCGAGGCGTTGTGCCAGGCCCTGACCGATCCGGCGCCGGCGGTGCAGGCTGCCGCCGCGCAGAGCTTGAGCCTGCTCAAGAGCGAGGCGGCAGGACGGGTGATTCTGCCCTGGACCGGGCATGCCGACGTCAGTGTGCGCGTCGCCGCGTTCCGTGCACTGCGCGAATTGCGCTTCGCCGAGGCGGCGCCAGCGGCGGCGGTGGCATTGAGCGACGAGGATGCCAGCGTCCGACGCGAGGCGGTTGGCGTGCTGGGCTGGCTCAAGCAACTCGATGCAGTGCCGGCGCTGGCTCGACTGGCCAGCGCTGACCCGGACACCGAAGTGCGCCGCGCCGCCACCGGGGCGCTGGGGCTGGCGTCTGATGCACAGGTGCTGCCCGCATTGCGCCAGGCCTTGCAGGATCAGGCCTGGCAAGTGCGCGAAGAGGCCGCGACCACCCTGGGCAAGGTCGGCCACAGCGATGCCGGCCCGGCATTGATCGCGGCGCTGACCGACGATTACTGGCAAGTACGCTTGCGCGCAACCCGCAGCCTTGGCCGTCTGCGATTCGCTGCGGCGCTGGACGCGTTGATCGAAACCCTCGGTCATCGCATCAGCAATCTGCGCAAGGAAGCCGCGCTGGCCCTCGGTGAGCTTAACGATAAAGGCGCCATCGCCGCCTTGCAGGCTGCCCAGGACGATGGCGACCCCGAAGTGCGCAAGGCCGTGCGCATTGCCCTGAGTCAATTGCAATGACCCCCTCGGCGATCGGCAATTCGACAAGCCGCCAACAGTTGCGCCTGAGCTGGCCGGATGGACGCGAACAGCTGCTGGCGCACGCCGACCTGCGTCGCCAGTGCCCATGCTCACAGTGCCGGGCATTCCGGTTGCGCGGCACGCCGCCGATGGTGGATGAGCGTGTGCGGGTGGTTGAGTTGAATCCGCAGGGGTATGGGCTGCAGTTGGTCTTCAGCGATGGGCATGAGCGTGGGATTTATCCGTGGGCGTACCTGGCTGACCTGACTTGATCCACTGCCTGTGAAGAATGAACTGGCCTCATCGCGGCGGTGCGACGATTCGACAAGCCCGCTCCCACACCGATCACTGTGGGAGCGGGCTTGTCGAATCGTCGCACCGCCGCGATGACGATAGCAGCCTCGCCAAAAAAACAGCTTCCTACAGCTCATCGACAAATTCTTGTAAGAAAAATCGCAAAAGAGTACAAATGTACTCCATGACGACTTTAACTCCCCGCCGTACCGCCATCCTGACCTTTATCCGCGAGCGAATCGCCGAGCACGGTCAGTCACCGAGCCTCGCCGAGATCAGCGAGGCCTTTGGTTTTGCCTCGCGCAGCGTGGCGCGCAAGCATGTGCTGGCGCTGACCGAGGCCGGTTTTATCGAGGTCAACCCGAATCAGGCCCGGGGCATTCGATTGCTCGGCCTGCCTGCACGTCCCGAATTGCTGGACATTCCGGTGCTCGGCCGAGTGGCCGCAGGTGCGCCCATCGGCGCCGATGCCGAGATCCATAACCACCTGCTGCTCGATCCATCGATGTTCTCCCGGACCCCGGACTACATGCTGCGGGTGAGTGGCGACTCGATGATCGAGGACGGCATTCTCGATGGCGACCTGGTGGGCGTGCACCGTAGCCCCGAGGCCATCAACGGGCAGATCGTGGTCGCACGCCTGGAAGGCGAAGTGACCATCAAGCGCTTCGAGCGCGTGGGTGACACGGTGCGCCTGTTGCCGCGCAACCCGGCTTATCAGCCGATCGTGGTCGAGCCCGGCCAGGACCTCGCCATCGAAGGGGTGTTCTGCGGTTTGGTGAGGCAAGGCTGATGGGTGCCGTCGTCGCGCTGGACACGCTGTTCAATGGCGGCCAGGTCTGGAAGGGCCGGCCTGCGCCGCCCACCGTCAGCCCGCAACCCACCGGGCACGCCGCGCTGGATGCGGCGTTGCCCACGGGCGGATGGCCGGAAGCGGCATTGAGCGAAATCCTTCTGGCCGGGCAGGGCATCGGTGAGTTGCAACTGGTGTGGCCGACGTTGGCCCGGCTGGCGGACGCGGGCGAGCGGATCGTGCTGGTGGCGCCGCCGTTCGTGCCGTATCCCCAGGCCTGGGAAAATGCCGGGATCGATCTGCGTCAGTTATCGATCATTCAGGCCAGCGAGCGCGATGCCTTGTGGGCCACGGAACAATGCCTGCGTTCGGGCAGTTGTGGCGCTGTGCTGTGCTGGCCGAACAAGGCCGATGACCGCGCGTTGCGGCGTTTGCAGGTGGCGGCGGAAACCGGCTCGACCCTGGCCTTTGCCTACCGCTCGATCCAGGAAGCGATCAACCCGTCACCCGCGGCCCTGCGCATTGCCATCGATGCCCGGCCTGCGCAGTTGCGCGTACTCAAGTGCCGGGGCGGGCTGGCCCGTTCGGCGCCGATCGCCTTTGCCGTAGGGCATTGAGGTTGCCATGCGTTGGGTGTGCATTCTATTCCCGCAATTGGCGTTGGACGCGGTACTGCGTCAGCGCACCGACCCCGATGAGCCGCTGGCGCTGCTGACCGGCCCGGCGCAGCGCCGGGTGTTGCAGGCGGTCAACGCTCAAGCGCGCGCCCTGGGCTTGCGCCCCGGCCAGTCGATGACCGCCGCCCAAGCGCTGAGCAAAGGGTTCGCCACCGCTGAATACGACGCCGCAAACATCGAACACTGGCAACAATTCCTGGCGGCCTGGGCCTATCGTTTCAGTTCCCAGGTCAGCGTGCATTACCCGCGCACGGTGGTGTTCGAAATCGAGTCCAGCCTGGGGTTGTTCGGCGACTGGGCGCAATTGGAAGCACGCTTGCGCGCCGAGCTCGACGAGTTGGGCTTTCGCCATCGCATCGTTGCGGCCCCCAACCCGGTGGCGGCACGAATCCTGGCCAATGCCTATGACGGGCTGGTGGTGCCCGACGATCAAGCCTTGCAGCGCCACCTGGGGCCATTGCCCGTCGACCGCATCGGCCTTGAGGCGAATGTCGCCACTGCGTTGTCACGCATGGGGCTGCGCACCTTGAACCAGGTGCAGGGCTTGCCTCGGCAGAGCCTGGCCCGGCGTTTCGAGGCGCAGGTGCTCAAGCATCTGGACGCCTTGCTGGGGCTGCGCCGGTTGGCGCTGGCGTTCTACTTGCCGCCGGATCGCTTCGATGTGCGCATCGAACTCAACTTCGACGTGCAATCGCATCAGGCGCTGCTGTTTCCGTTGCGCCGCTTGACTGGCGACCTCTCGGCATTTCTCTGTGGACGAGACAGTGGCGTGCAGCGTTTTGACCTGCACCTTGAGCACGCCGGCTTACCGGACAGCGTGATCAAGGTCGGCTTGCTCAGTGCCGAGCGTGATGCGGCGATGCTCTTCGAGTTGGCCCGGGGGCGCCTGGAGCAGGTTCAGGTCGAGGCCCCGGTGCGCGGTTTTCGTTTGCGCGCCGAAGATTTGCCGGCCTTCGTGCCGCAGTATCAGGAGCTGTTCGACGAACGCCCACAGCAATCCTTGCCCTGGGAACAACTGCGCGAGCGTCTGCGCGCCCGGCTGGGCGATGACGCGGTGCACGGCTTGCGCTTCCAGGCCGATCACCGGCCCGAGTGCACGTGGCAGGCCGGAAACGACCCTCAACGTTGCCCCGGGCTGCCCGGCGTGCAGCGTCCGGGCTGGCTGCTGACCGAACCGCAAGCAGTGCACGAAGCCTCGACACGCATCCTCATGGGGCCCGAACGCATCGAATCCGGCTGGTGGGACGGCGACGACGTGCGCCGCGATTATTACCTGATCGAAACCCGCGCCGGCCAGCAAGGCTGGGCCTACCGGGCGGTCGGTGAAGACGGCCCGTTATGGTTGCAGGGCTGGTTCGCATGAGCCCCGATTATGCCGAACTGCATTGCCTGTCCAGCTTCAGTTTCCAACGCGGTGCGTCCAGCGCCCTGGAGTTGTTCCAGCGCGCGAAAAAGCACGGCTACCAGGCCTTGGCGATCACCGACGAATGCACGTTTGCGGGCATCGTTCGTGCGTGGCAAGCGGCCAAGTCCGTGGCGCTGCCGCTGATTATCGGCAGCGAAATACGGATCGAAAACGGCCCGAAACTGGTGTTGCTGGTGGAGAACCTCGAAGGCTATCAGCACCTGTGCCGGCTGATCACCCAGGCGCGGCGACGCACGCAGAAGGGCCAGTACCAGGTTTTGCGCAGTGACTTCGACGCGCCTTTGCCGGGGTTGCTGGCACTGTGGGTGCCCGATGCGCTCGATGACCCGGCGCCGGGCCGCTGGCTCAAAGAGGTGTTTGCCGAGCGCCTGTGGTTGGCGGTGCAGTTGCATCGCGGTCAGGACGATCACCGTCGGCTCAACCAGTTGTTGGCGCTGGCGAGGGCACTGGACATCCCGCCGGTGGCCAGCGGCGATGTGCACATGCATTGCCGTGGTCGCCGCGCCTTGCAGGACACCATGACCGCGATCCGCCATCATCTGCCGGTGGCCGACGCCGGGTTGCGCCTGCACCCCAATGGCGAACGGCATCTGCGCAGCCTGGAACTGTTGCGCGAGCTGTATCCGCCCGCGTTGTTGCAGGCCTCGGTGGACCTGGCCCGGCGTTGCACTTTCGATCTGGACCAGTTGCGTTATCAATACCCCAAGGAACTGGTGCCCGAGGGGTATTGCGCCACCGGCTGGCTGCGGCAATTGACCAAGGAGGGGATCGCCTGGCGCTGGAAAAAGGTGCGCCGACCAAGGTGCTGCGCCAGATCAGCAAGGAGCTCAAGCTGATTGCCGAACTCGGCTATGAAAGTTACTTCCTCACCGTGCACGACGTGGTGCGCTTCGCCCGCGAACAGCACATCCTCTGCCAGGGCCGAGGCTCGGCTGCCAACTCGGCGGTTTGCTACGCCCTGGGCATCACCGAGATCGACCCGGACCGCACCACGTTGCTGTTCGAGCGCTTCATGTCGAAGGAGCGCAACGAGCCCCCGGACATCGATGTGGACTTCGAGCACGAGCGCCGCGAGGAAGTGTTGCAATACGTGTTCCGCCGTTATGGTCGGGGCCGTGCCGCGCTGACCGCAGTGGTCAGCAGCTATCACGCCGCCGGGGCGGTGCGCGACGTGGCCAAGGCTTTGGGACTGCCACCGGACCAGATCAATGCGCTGGCCGATTGCTGCGGCCATTGGAGCGATAACACACCGCCGATAGAACGCTTGCTCGAAGCCGGTTTCGACCCGCAAAGTCCGGTTCTGCGCCGGGTGCTGACTTTGACCGATCAACTGATCGGCTTCCCCCGGCACCTGTCACAGCACCCCGGCGGTTTTGTGATTTCCGAGCAGCCACTGGACACCCTGGTGCCGGTGGAAAACGCCGCCATGGCCGATCGCACGATCATTCAATGGGACAAGGACGACCTCGACGCGGTCGGCCTGCTCAAGGTCGATATCCTCGCGTTGGGCATGCTCAGCGCGATTCGCCGTTGTTTCGATCTGCTGCGGCGCCATCGTAATCAGAATCTGACCCTGGCCACGATCCCCTCCGAAGATGCGGCCACCTACGAAATGATCAGTCGCGCCGACACCGTCGGGGTATTCCAGATCGAGTCGCGGGCGCAGATGTCGATGCTGCCGCGATTGAGGCCCCGCAAGTTCTACGACCTGGTGATTCAGGTGGCCATCGTCCGTCCGGGGCCGATTCAGGGCGGCATGGTGCACCCGTATTTGCGACGGCGAAACAAACAGGAAGCCGAAGTTTATCCATCGCCTCAATTGGAAGTGGTGCTCAAACGTACGCTTGGTGTGCCGCTGTTCCAGGAACAGGTGATGCAGATCGCCATCGTCGCTGCCGACTACAGCCCCGGCGAGGCCGACCAATTACGCCGCTCCATGGCCGCGTGGAAACGTCATGGCGGGCTGGAACCGCACAAGGAGCGGCTGGCCGCTGGCATGAAGAAAAACGGTTACACCGCCGAATTTGCCACCCAGATTTTCGAGCAGATCAAGGGTTTTGGCAGCTACGGTTTCCCCGAGTCCCACGCCGCCAGTTTTGCCTTGCTGACCTACGCCAGTTGCTGGTTGAAATGCCATGAACCGGCAGCCTTCGCCTGTGCGCTGATCAACAGCTGGCCCATGGGTTTCTACAGCCCCGATCAGATTTTGCAGGATGCGCGTCGGCATCATTTGCAGGTTCGCCCGGTGGATGTGCGCGCCAGTGACTGGGATTGCAGCCTCGAAGCGGTCAGCGGCGGGCAGCCGGCGATTCGCATGGGCCTGCGCATGATCAAGGGCTTTCGCGAAGACGATGCCCGGCGTATCGAAGTCGCGCGGTCGATGGGCGCGTTTATCGACATTGCCGATCTGGGCGAGCGGGCGCAGCTTGATAGTCGTGCGCAGGAACAACTGGCCGATGCCGGCGCCTTGCGGGGGCTGGCAGGGGATCGCCATCGCGCCCGCTGGGAAGTGGCGGGTGTGCAGAAGCAGTTGGGCTTGTTCGCCGGTTTGCCGAGCCAGGAAGAAATCGTCGTGACGCTGCCCAAACCCACGGTGGGCGAAAACCTGCTGGCGGATTACAACAGCCTTGGCACCACGCTCGGACCGCACCCGCTGGCACTCTTGCGGGGCGAACTCAAAGCCCGGCGTTGCCGCAGTTCCAGGGAGTTGCTGGAGGTCGAGCATGGGCGCCCGGTCAGCATCGCCGGGCTGGTGACCGGGCGTCAGCGGCCGGGCACGGCCAGTGGCGTGACCTTTGTCACCCTTGAAGACGAGTTCGGCAACGTCAACGTGGTGGTCTGGCGAGACCTGGCCGAGCGTCAGCGCAAGGTGCTGGTGGGCTCGCAATTACTCAAGGTCGATGGGCGTTGGGAAAAAGAGGGCGAAGTACGCCACCTGATCGCCGGACGCCTGAGTGACTTGAGTGAGCTGCTCGATGGCATGGATGTGCGGAGTCGGGATTTTCACTGACCACGATCCCCCCTGTAGGAGCGAGCTTGCTCGCGATGGAAGACCAGACAACGCTGGTATCCTGACACCCATCGTTATCGTTGACGACCATCGCGACGGTTCGACGCCTCGACAAGCTCGCTCCTACAGGGGGGCGCAGTGTCCGAAAGATTCAGCGATATCTCTATGAAACCATTCCCGCGCCCAATGCTCGAAACAAACGGGCGTCAATCACAGGGACTCAGAATCAGTCGATGCAATTTCTAGACGATAGCCATGGGTGCGAGGGTTGGCGGGGGGAAATGGCCGGGCGGATTCGCACGTTCGACTGGAGCCACACCGAACTGGGACCACTTGATACCTGGCCCGCCAGCCTGTGTAGCGCCGTGCAAATGTTGCTGGCCTCGCCTGTACCGATCGTCATGCTGTGGGGCTATCAGGGGTACATGATCTATAACGACGCCTATTCGGTCTTTGCCGGTGGGCGTCATCCTTATCTGTTGGGTGCTCCGGTCGAGCTGGGCTGGCCGGAGGTCGCCGAGTTCAACCGCCACGTGGTCGATACCTGCCTGGCCGGCGGCACTTTGACGTACCACAGCAAAGAGCTGGTGCTGTTGCGCGATGGCGTGCCTGAAGATGTCTGGATGGACCTCTATTACAGCCCGGTGTCCGATGACAACGGCAAACCCGCCGGGGTCATGGCGATTGTGGTCGAGACCACCGACCACGTGATTTCCGAGCGCCGCCGCCAGGAAGCGGAGGCGGCTTACCGTGCAGACAATGAGCGGGTGCGCCTGGCGTTGAACGCCGGCGCCTTGCTGGGCTCGTTTGTGTGGGACCTCAAGGCAAACCGTCTTTCGGCGGATGAACGATTCGCCCGGACCTTCTGCTATCCGTCCACGCAGGACCTGGGCAATCTGCCCATCGATTTCGCCGAAACCCGCATTCATCCCGATGATCGGGCATGGGTCAGCGAACGAGTTGACCAGTCAGTCGCCAACGGCGAACCCTACAATGCCGAATATCGGGTGATGCTTGCTGACGGCAGTTATAGGTGGGTACAGGCCAGCGGTTGCTGTGAGTTTGACGAGCAGGGCAAACCGTTTCGGTTTCCCGGTGTGCTGATCGACATTCACGAACGCAAGACCGCCGAAGAATCCCTACTGAAATTCACTCGCGATCTGGAACAGCGCGTCAGCGATGAAGTGCAGGCGAGGCTGGCGGCAGAGGAGCAATTGCGCCAGTCGCAGAAACTCGAAGCCATTGGTGGGCTCACCGGCGGCGTGGCCCATGACTTCAACAACCTTCTGCAAGTGATCGCTGGCAATCTGCACTTGCTGGCGCGACACGAACCGGATAACGCCAACGTGCAGCGCCGGGTTTCGGCCTCGATTGCCGCCGTTGAGCGCGGCGCCAAACTGTCCACTCAATTGCTCGCTTTTGCTCGCCGCCAGCCTTTGTCGCCTGCAGTGTGCGACCCGCTGCAGATTTTCGAAGGGCTGGGCGAGCTGCTGCAATGGACAATGGGTGAGACCATTCAGATCGACATCTGTTTGCCGGAAGACGCCTGGTACATCCATGTGGATCGCAACCAGTTGGAAAACGCCATCCTCAACCTGGCGATCAACGCCCGCGATGCCATGCAGGGCGAAGGGTTGATAGAGCTGACCGCGCAGAATGTCTCGCTCGACCGTGAATTCTGCGCCGGCAAGGGCATTACGGAAGGGGACTACGTTCGCGTCGCCCTCCGCGATAACGGTATGGGCATGCCCGAGCAGGTGCTCGCCCAGGCGTTCGAGCCGTTCTTCACGACCAAGCCCGATGGCAAGGGCACTGGGCTGGGCTTGAGCATGGTGTTCGGGTTCGTCAAGCAAAGCGGCGGCCATATCGAAATGTCGAGCGTGGAGGGTGAAGGCACGCGGGTGCAGTTGTATTTCCCGCGCAGCCGACGCGCACTGCCCTGTGAACCGAGCGCCCACGAAGTGCACCAGTACGGTGGAGACGAGACAATCCTGGTGGTCGAGGACAATGAGGCCGTGCGGACCTCGACGGTCGAGCTGCTCAGGGAGGAGGGTTATCAGGTCCTGACTGCCCCCAACGCCGATGTCGCCATGCAGATGTTGCTGGAAGGGGCGCCCGTGCAATTGATTTTCACCGATGTGGTCATGCCCGGCCTGATCAAAAGCACGGACCTGGCTGCCTGGGCCAAGGTCCAGCTGCCGCCGGTGGCGGTGCTGTTCACCTCCGGCCACACCCGTGACATGATCTCGCGCAACCACCAGCTCAGCCCCGATACCTTTTTGCTGAGCAAACCTTATCGCCCTGAAGCGCTGACACGAATGGTACGTACGGTGCTTAATGGCTGAAACTCATCCCTGAGGGTTGCGCAATCTTCACTGTGGGAGCGAGCCTGCTCGCGGGGGACCTATAACATTCAGCACCTTCATTGGATGTAACGCCACCATCGCGAGCAGGCTCGCTCCCACAGGTAGCAACACTCACAATCATAAGGCCGCCCATGACCGCCAAGCGCCCCACCCAATCCCCCTCCAACATGGTCAGAGTTCGTGGGGCCCGTGAGCACAACCTCAAGAACGTCGACGTCGACATCCCCCGCGATGCCCTGGTGGTGTTCACCGGAGTGTCCGGTTCGGGCAAGTCGTCCCTGGCGTTTTCGACCTTGTATGCCGAAGCGCAGCGCCGCTATTTCGAGTCCGTGGCCCCTTATGCGCGGCGCCTGATCGATCAGGTCGGGGTGCCGGACGTTGATTCCATCGAAGGCCTGCCACCGGCAGTCGCCCTGCAGCAGCAGCGTGGCACGCCGAGCACGCGCTCTTCGGTGGGTAGCGTCACCACCTTGTCCAGCCTGATCCGCATGTTGTACTCGCGCGCGGGCAGTTACCCGGCGAACCAGCCGATGCTCTACGCCGAGGACTTTTCGCCGAACACACCCCAGGGCGCGTGCCCTGAGTGCCATGGCCTGGGCCGAGTGTATGAAGTGACTGAAGCCTTGATGGTGCCGGACCCGAGCCTGACCATCCGCCAGCGCGCCGTCGCATCCTGGCCCTTGGCATGGCAGGGCCAGAACCTTCGCGACATCCTGGTGACCATGGGCATTGACGTCGACAAACCCTGGCGCGACCTGCCCAAAAAACAGCGTGACTGGATTCTCTTCACCGAGGAAACCCCGACCGTTCCGGTGTATGCCGGGCTTACCCCCGAGGAAACCCGAGTCGCGCTCAAGCGCAAGATGGAGCCGAGTTACCAGGGCACCTTCAGCGGCGCCCGACGCTACATCCTGCACACCTTCAGCCAATCCCAAAGCGCGCTGATGAAGAAGCGCGTCTCGCAATTCATGATCGGCAGTCCGTGCCCGTTGTGTGCCGGCAAACGGCTCAAGCGCGAGGCTTTGTCGGTAACTTTCGCCGGCTATGACATCGGCGAGCTCTCGCAAATGCCGTTGCTGCAAGTCGCCGAAGTCCTGAGGCCGGTGGCCGCGCAAAGCTACCTGGATGCAGCCGATGAGGCGGGCGAAGTGCTGACCCACGAGCAAACCCGCCACGCCCGTGAACAACGGGTGGCCCACGGCGCCAGCGGCCACGCCAATGCGCCTGACGTACGCCACACGCCTAACCTGTCGGTGGAAAAGCGCCTGGCCGCGCAACGCATCGCCCAGGATTTGCTGGAGCGGGTCAGCATCCTGACCGACCTTGGACTCGGCTACCTGGCACTGGAGCGCAGCACGCCAACCCTGTCTTCCGGTGAATTGCAACGCCTGCGCCTGGCCACGCAACTGGGCTCGCAACTCTTTGGCGTGATCTATGTGCTGGACGAACCCTCGGCCGGCTTGCACCCGGCAGACGGCGAAGCGCTGTTCGAGGCGCTGCAAGGTCTGAAAGCGGCGGGCAATACGTTGTTCGTGGTCGAGCACGACCTGGAGACCATGCGCCGCGCTGACTGGCTGATCGATGTCGGCCCGGCGGCGGGTGAGCATGGCGGACAGATTCTCTACAGCGGGCCGCCTCAGGGGCTGGCCGACGTGCAGCAATCGCAGACGCGGGCCTATCTGTTCGCCGAAGAGGTCAGTGCGGCTGCAGGTCGACGCAAACCCAAGGACTGGTTGAAGCTGGAGGGCATCACCCGCAACAACCTGAACAATCTCAGCGCCGAATTTCCATTGGGTTGCTTCACGGCGGTCACCGGCGTTTCGGGTTCGGGTAAATCCAGCCTGGTCAGCCAGGCGCTGCTCGAATTGGTCGGGGCGCATTTCGGTCGCTCAGCGCGTGACCCGGATGCCGCCGAGCTAAGCCTGGAGGATGACGCGCCGCAGACCAGTGGTGGTCACGTCAGCGCAGGGCTGGCGTCGATCAAGCGCCTGGTGCAGGTGGACCAGAAGCCCATCGGTCGTACGCCACGCTCGAACCTGGCGACCTACACCGGGCTGTTCGACAACGTGCGCAAACTCTTTGCCGCGACCGAGCAGGCGCAGGCCGCAGGTTACGACGCCGGGCAATTCTCCTTCAACGTCGCCAAGGGCCGTTGCGCAACCTGCGAGGGCGAAGGCTTCGTCAGCGTCGAGTTGTTGTTCATGCCCAGTGTCTACGCGCCATGTCCGACGTGCCATGGCGCCCGTTATAACCCGGAAACGTTGGCGGTCAACTGGCAGGGGCTGAACATCGCCCAGGTGTTGCAACTGACGGTGGATGAGGCGGTCGAGGTGTTCCGCGAGCAGGCGGGGATTCACCGTTCACTGGAGGTGCTGCGCGACATTGGCCTGGGCTACCTGCGACTGGGTCAGCCGGCGACCGAATTGTCCGGCGGCGAAGCCCAGCGCATCAAACTGGCGACCGAGCTGCAGCGCAATCAACGGGGCGCCACCTTGTATGTGCTCGATGAGCCGACCACCGGATTGCACCCACGGGATGTGGACCGATTGCTGGAGCAGTTGAACAATCTGGTGGCAGCGGGGCACACGGTCATCGTGGTCGAGCATGAAATGCGCGTGGTGGCGCAAAGTGACTGGGTCATCGACATCGGGCCGGGGGCAGGGGATCAGGGCGGCAAGATCGTCGTTGCTGGCACGCCGCAGAAGGTGGCCGGCCACAAGAAAAGCCGGACGGCGCCGTTTTTGGCCAGGGTATTGGGTAAGGCATAAATAGGCGGTGGGTCAGCCGGCCTCATCGCGAGCAAGCCCGCTCCCACAAGGGCACCCGTCAACCATTGTGGGAGCGGGCTTGCCCGCGATTCGATCTGTCAGGCCCCGTCGATGCTGCGGCGAACCTTGTCCAGCAGCTCACTGATCTGGAACGGCTTGACCAGCATGTCCATGCCATCGCCCAGGAACACCTGGCGATTAAGGGCATTTTCGGCATAACCGGTCATGAACAGGATCGGCAAGCCTTCGCGCCAGCCGCGGGCGACATCGGCCAGTTCGCGGCCGTTCATGCGTGGCAGCCCAACGTCGCTCAGCATCAGATCGATCGACGGGTCGTTTTGCAAGCGTTCCAGGGCGCTTTCGACATCACCGGCTTGCGTGCAGCGGTAACCGGCGTCCACCAGCACCTCGGCGACGAACATGCGCACTGATGCCATGTCCTCGACAATCAGGATGTGCTCGCCGCAACCGGGCACTTCAACCACTGGCGATTCTTCCTCCACCGTAGTCGGGTCGCTGCTGGCGGGCAGCATGATGGTCACTTCGGTGCCGCGTCGCGCCACGCTGCGAATGTGCGCGTCGCCGCCCGATTGCCGGGCGAAGCCGTAGATACTCGACAATCCCAGGCCGGTGCCCTGGCCCAGCGGCTTGGTGGTGAAAAACGGGTCGAACACCTTGTCGATCACGTGATGCTCGATACCCGTACCGTCATCACGCACGGCCAGTGCCACGTAGGCGCCATCGGTCAGTTTCGGATCACCGTGGGAATACGCTGCGTAGGTGCTGACCCAGATATTGCCGCCCTGGGGCAAGGCATCGCGGGCGTTGATGACCAGGTTCAACACCGCGCTTTCCAGCTGAATGGGGTCCACGAGGGCAATCGCCGTCTTGGAGGTCAGTTCGAGCCTTAACGTGATGTGCTCGCCGATGGTGCGCCTCAACAACTCTTCGAGGGAGCGAATATGGTCGTTGATATCCACCGGCCGGGTGTTGAGCGGTTGCTGCCGGGCGAAGGCCAGCAGTCGGTGCGTCAGGGAAGCAGCGCTGCGCGCCGAGCTAAGGGCTGCGCCGGCATAGAATTCGACTTTTTCCGGACGCGAATCGGCCATGCGTTTCTGGATCAGCTCCAGGCTCGTGATGATGCCGGTCAGCAGGTTATTGAAGTCATGGGCAATGCCGCCGGTCAACTTGCCCAGCGCGTCCATCTTCTGCACTTGCAGCAGTTGGGCTTCGGTGCGGACCCGCGAGGCGATTTCGGTCTCGAGTTGCGAGGTGGCGTCGTCCAGCCTGGCCAGGTGCGAGCGCTCGCGGTGCCGATGCTCGGTGACGTCCTCGACAAACACCAGGCTCAATGCCGGTGTGCGGTAGGGCGAAATCTGCCACTCGGTTTCGCGCAGCTCACCTTCGACCCGCATGTTCAACGTGCCTTTCCAGCGTTCACCGACGCTCAGTCGCAGGCGCAACTCATCGACAATGGCGTCCTGCTGGTCGGCGAAGCATTCGCGCAAGGCCTGCGGGTCGCGATTGTCCTGGATCAGCCGGGCAAACGCATGGTTGCACTCGTGCACCTTGAGTTGCGCATCGAGCACGGCAATCGGCGCGGAGATGTTGGTGAAGATCTCGCGAAAGCGCGCCTCGCTTTCGCGCAACGCATTTTCGGTGTCGCGCACGCGCAGCAGCGTGCGCAGGGTGGCCAGCAACACATCCGGGTCGACCGGATGAATCAGGTAGGCATCGGCACCGGCGTCCAGGCCTGTGATGATGTCGCCGGACTGAATCGAGGCCGCTGATACGTGGATGACCGGGAGCAGGGCGGTGGCAGGTTCCGAGCGCAATTTGCGCACGATGTCGAAGCCGCTCATGTCCGGCAGGTTGACGTCGAGGATCAGCGCGTCGAAGGTTTCGCTGTGGATCAGGGCCAGGCCTTCACCGCCGGTTCCGGCTTCGAGGACGATGTAGCCATGCCGCTCCAGGCGCCTGCGCAAGGCGTAGCGGGTGGCGACGTTGTCGTCGACTATCAGCAAACGCATGTCACGTTTCATCGGCGGACTCCGTGGCGAGGGCCAGCGGTATGATCACATAGAAGGTCGAACCGACCCCTGGCGTACTCTCCAGCCCCACCTCACCGCCGAGCAGCTCGGCGAAGCGTTTGCACAGCGACAGCCCCAGACCTGTGCCACGCAGACGTTTCTGCAGGGGCGAGTCGACCTGGGAGAAATCCTCGAACAATGCACCATGCAGCTCGGGCGCGATACCGATGCCGGTGTCGGTCACCGCGAACCGGATCCGGTCACTGCACTCCAGGCTCGCCGAGACGCGGACTTCGCCACGGGTGGTGAACTTCAGCGAGTTGGAAATGAAGTTGCGCAGGATCTGCCCGAGTTTCTTGTCATCGGTATACAACCTCGGGAGACCCACCGGTTCCTCGAATATCAGGTCAACGGCGCTCGCATCGACGATGGGCCGGAACATGCCGCGCAGCGCGGCAAACAGGTCGAACATATCGAACCAGGCCGCCGAGATCGAAATACGCCCGGCTTCGATCTTTGCCAGGTCGAGCAGATCGTCGACCATGTCGCTCAATTCCCGCGCCGCATTGCTGACGAAGTTCACCTGCTTGTGTTGCTCCGGGCTTAGCGGTCCGTCGAGCTCGTCGGTCAACAGACTGGCGATGCTGAGGATCGAGCCCAGTGGCGTGCGAAACTCGTGACTCATATAAGACAGGAAGCGGCTTTTGAGGTCCGATGCCTGGCGCAGTTGTTCGGCCTGCATGTCCAGCTCGCCGTAAAGTGCCAAAACGCCCTGGTTGGTTTCATCCAGTTCAGCCCGCAGGGCGTCGCACTCACTTTGCAGCCGTGCCACCTGGGCGGCCTGTTCGTCGATCTGACTCAGGTGTGTATCAGCCATGGGCTGTCTCCAGAGCAACGACCAACACCGTGACGTCATCACGTCCACGGCAGAAATCGCGGTGCAGGATGGCGGCGATCACGGCAGGGTGGCGGTGCACCAGGCCGGGGTAATCTTGCAGGTTCCAACGCGATTGCAGGCCGTCGCTGTACATGATCAACAGGTGTCCATTCACTTGAGCATAGTCAAAGGGTTGGGCTTTCCGGTATTGCCCGCCGACGATGCCGGGGTGGGAGGCCAGGCCTCGGGATTTTTCCGGGCCGATCAGGGTGGCGCCGATGTTGCCGATACCGACGAAGCGCAGGCTGTCGCCATCGAATTGCGCGATGGCCACCGCGCCGCCCCTCGTTCCGGTCATGGCTTCGTGAAGGTCTTGCAAGAGCAGTGTCGGGGACGCGAATGGCAAGTGGTTGAATGCTTTCTCACCGGCACGCGCCGCTTCTTCGGCTTCTTCACCATGGCCCAGGCCATCGATCACCAGCGCGCTGATGTTCGAGCCGTCATAGGTCAGATGCCAGGTATCGCCGCACGCGGGATCATCATGCAGTGAGTGGTGGCTGACACCGAACCGTGGATCGGGTGCGTTGTCGGTGCGCGGGTACAGGCGCGTCAACAGTACCGTGCCGCGTGAATCGGCGTACACATCGAACACTTCGGTCTGGCGGAACACGGCGCCCAGGCCGATGCCCTGGGTCCCTCGGGTGGAAAACCCGTCCGCCAGACAGGCATCCACGTCAAACCCGGCGGCACGGTCAACGGCGAGTATCTCGATCCCTGCGCCCGACGCACGGGGCAGCACCCGAAGGTGCAGCTCGCCATGGGTCGCGTGTTTGAGAATATTGCTGGCAAGCTCGGTGGCCACCAGCGCCACCCGCCCTGCATCGGTCGCGTCGAAGCCGTTTTTCTCCGCCAACTGCTGGGCAGTGCGTCGGGCGTGACCGATCTGGCTGCTGTCTTCAATCAACAGCACCTGGGTCAGTGAACCGGAGATATTCATGTCCATCGCGTAATCGTGATGCGTGTGCCTTGGCCGGGCGCGGTGTCCAGCTCGAACTCTTCGACCAATCGTTTGGCGCCGGTCAGGCCCAGGCCCAGACCATTGCCCGACGTCCAGCCATCGGTCATGGCGAGCTTGATGTCCGGGATGCCAGGTCCTTCATCGCGAAATACCAGGCGAACACCGGTGCGCGCGTTTTCCTCGATGATTTGCCAGTCCATGTCACCGCCGCCGCCGTACACCATGGTGTTACGGGCCAGTTCGCTGACGGCCGTGACCAGTTTGGTCAGGTCGATCAGGCGCATGCCGCATTCGGTGGCCAGTTTGCGTGTCAGTTGGCGCGCCAGAACGACATCTTGTTCGATATGGATCGGATGGGTGCCGCTGCTGCGTACGGTCATTGGTTGCTTACCCAGTCCTGAAGCAGCTTCATCCCACGCTCGACATTCAATGCGGTGCTTACCCCTGGCAGGGTCATGCCCAGTTCTACCAGGGTGATGGCGACCGCCGGTTGCATGCCCACCAGTACCGTCTGCGCATCCATGATCCGGGACAATCCGGAGATGGTGCCGATCATGCGGCCGATGAACGAGTCCACCATGTCCAGCGCTGAAATATCGATCAGCACGCCGCGCGCAGAGGTTCTGCTGATGCGCTCTGAAAGGTCCTCTTGCAGAGTCAACGCCAGCTGGTCATGCATGTCGACCTGAATGGTCACCAGCAGGAAGTCGCCCATTTGCAAAATCGGAATGCGTTCCATGGCTTCAGCCCGCCTTGGTGAGGGTCAGCCCCAGGCGCGACAAGGCGAGTTTCAAGGCGTCCGCCAGGTTGGCTTTCGTCACAACGCCTTGCAGGTCCAGACCCAGGTGCACGATGGTCTGGGCGATCTGCGGACGTACGCCGCTGATGATGCAGTCAGCGCCCATCAGGCGAATGGCGGTCACGGTCTTGAGCAGGTGCTGGGCGACCAGGGTGTCCACGGTGGGCACACCGGTGATGTCGATGATGGCGATTTCCGAACCCGTGTCGACGATGCGTTGCAACAGCGATTCCATCACCACCTGGGTGCGCTGCGAGTCCAGGGTGCCGATCATTGGCAACGCCAATACACCGTCCCACAATTTGACGACGGGCGTAGACAACTCCAGCAGTTCTTCCTGTTGGCGCTTGATCACCGCCTCGCGCGACTCCTGGAAGGTGCGGATCGTGTGCATCCCGAGGCTGTCGAGCAACTCGGACAGTTCCAGCAGTTGTTCGGCCAACAAGCTGGGATTGTCCTGATAGTGATTTTGCAACGCGGCGAAGAGCGGGCCCTTGAAGGCGAAGATGAAGTTGGCGGTTTGCTGCGAGTTTTGTCCGAGCAGGGCGCGACTGCGCGAGAGCTTTTCCAGGAACTGGCGAATCTCGTCCCAGCCGGAGGCGGCGACGTTGCTGCCATTACCTGCGTCGAGGCCGGCGATGATCAGTTGCAAAAAATCAGAGGTCTGCTGCTTGACCTCTTGTTCCTTGAGGTTGCGCGTGGCGCCACTCGCTTCAAGACTGCTGTACCAGTTGGCAAGTAATTGCGCCTGGTCTTTTTTCAGTGCTTCGAGTGTGCTGGTCTGCAGTGCTGCCATGTGCGTTGACTCCTGGGATATGTACGCCGATTCCCCAAAAAACGACCGGCGCTGATCAATGACATTTGCGTGTAGAAATAGTTGTTCGTCCCGGCAGGATTATTTCCGTCGACGCACAAGTACTGTAGCGGGCACCGCGCAAAACTGCGCCCATTTGACCTCAATCTGCCATCAGATGGAACCCTGATCCGTCGGGGGTTTCCAACCTACAGGGCCGATTGCTGCCGTAGCCTGAAGCCAGTGACGAACGAGGTAGATATGAAAGACCAAGACAACGGACACACCCCGGAACCGGAAAGCGCCGATGACTCGGTAGACCAGAAGCAACATCACAGCGATAACGACAACGAATTCAGTCCGGGCTTCAAGCCTGATCCCGATCGGCCTGCGCCCAGCGAAGACACCGATGCGGATATCGATACGGATGGGGGATAGTGGCGGATGTAAAAAAGGGGCCGCCTTCAACTTGAACACGGCCCCTTGTTAATGCCCTTGAACAGCCCTGAAGGGGCGGCGGGTTATTTGCTCGGGTGAGCCGCCTGCAGTTTTTTCGCCATCTCGAGATGCTTCTCCAGCCCTGGCAGCATCTTCTGCGCGAAGCCTTTGAGCTCCGCGGAACCTTTGGCTTTGTCGTCGGTGACCGTATTGGCTTCTTTCTTGAACAGCTCGATGGTTTCCTCGTGGGCCTTCACCTGATTGTTGGCGTAGGCGGCGTCGAACGATTCGTCGCGCATGTCGAGGATTTTTTCCTTGGCCTGTTTCACCAGGGTCGTGGTGTCTGGCACCTCGATGTCATTTTTCTTGGCGATGGCGGCCAGTTCATCGTTCGCCTTGGAATGGTCGGTGATCATCATGTTGGCGAACGTCTTGATGTCCGCCGATTGGCTTTTCTCCAGAGCAAGACGACTGGTTTCGATCTCCGCGATGCCGCCAGCAGCCGCGTTGTCGACGAAGTCATTGGAAGTGGCAGCAAACGCCGCGCCCATGCTGGTGCTCAGGGCGACTGCCAGAGCGATATTGCGCAGGGTAAATCCGTCCATTGGTCATTCTCCACACTGGTTTTTTGGCGATCTGTTGATCGTAAAAATGTGGAGGCCGACGAGCGGGCAAAGGTTTGATCGGTTTTGCCAAACGGCGACGAACGGACACCGCTTGTCTGATTGAAGGTCGACAGAACCCGTAGACCAAGGCCATTCTGATGGTTGGGCGAACGCAATCGATCGCGTTTGCTTTCGATCAACAAACGGAGGTGTTCCATGCCGGTGCCACACAATCTTTATGCGGACTTGAATCGTACCAAGGAAGATATCCAGCAAAGACGCACCCAGGATCCATTACTGGATTCACTGCTCACCAAGTATTCGCAGGCGGACGCCGAAGTGGTAGAGGCTGAAAGCGCCAAGTCGGATGCCCCCAGTGATGACGAACTGAAAAAGCTCAAGGAAAAGCGTCTGCTTGTCAAAGACAAGATTGTCGACCAGCTTCTGAAAACATCCTGAGACAGGGCTTCAGCCACCGACAGGCGGTGACTGAAAAATTGGAACGGCAGTAAATTCCGGCACCTCGAATGATCAGAGTCCGATTTCTCGGCTCCATGCGAGGTGCCCCATGAACGACCCTAAATTTCCCAGCGAAGAGCAGGGCGGCTACGACCCCATTCCCACCGATCCCCAGCCTTTGAGCCCGTCGCATACGACGACCCATCCCGAAGACGAACCGGGCGTCGATGAGTTGCCCAACGATGAAGGGGCAATTCCCTTGAGGGAGGATGACGGGACTGATGTTGATCGTGATGGGCACGGCGATCGCCGCTAAACCCCCTGTGGGAGCGGGCTTGCCCGCGAAGACGGTGTGTCAGCTTGCGCATGTCGAGACTGAAAACCGCTTTCGCGGGCAAGCCTGCTCCCACCATAGGATCTGCGTTAATCCTTCAATGCTGTGCTCAACGGCAACCGTGCCATCTGCAGCTCTTTCAACGAACCGAAATACAACCACTCCCCATACTCACGCACAGTGGTAATCGGCGAGTAACTGTCGCTGCTGCCGTCCTGCAGGTTGGCGATCACCTTGCCTTCCACATCCAGCCCCAGCGCAAACCCGCGTTTCTCCACCGGCTTGGGCAGCACCAGCAGCGCGCGCGTGATCACCTTGCGCAAGAACGGATGCGGCGCCGTGGCATCCAGCAGAGCGTTGCGAGGTGCATACAGCGCTACCCAGAAGCGGTCTCGGCCATTGAACGCCAGGTTGTCCGGCAACCCCGGCAGATTGTCGATGAGCAGGTCGTGAGTACCGGCCTTCGGCCCGCTTAGCCAGTAGCGGGTGATGCGGTAGGCGCCGGTTTCATTGACCAGCACAAACGCATCGTCCGGGCCCAGGGTCACGCCGTTGGCGAATTCCAGCTTGTCCAGCAGCACTGCGGTTTTACCGGTCTGGAAGTCATAACGCAGCAGGCGCCCGTCGCCGCCGTGTTCGATGATGGCCTCACCGTCGTGGCCGTAACCGAAGCGGCTGGAGGCGTCGCTGAAATAGGCGTAATGCCCGTGCTTGTCGATAGCCACATCGTCGGTAAAGCCGAAGGGCACGCCATTGGCCGTGGTGGTCAACGCCACCAGCCTTCCTTGTGCGTCCAGCGACAGCAGACCCTTGACCGCGTCGGCGATCACCAGCAAGCCGTTGGGGTGACGTGCCAGACCCAGGGGCCGACCGCCCGTGTCGGCCAGCAGCTTGGTGGTCTTGCCGTCGAGGGTGGTGCGGATCAGCCGGCCGTCATGCAGGCCGGTGATCAGCGCGTCGTTCTCCAGCAGCAGTGCCTCCGGCCCGTCGATACCGTCGGCACCCACGCGCTCAAGACCCTTGAGCCTTTGGTTGTCGGCATAGGGGCCACTGGTGAGCGATGGCGCCGGGGGCGGCGTCCAGGCCACCGGTTGCACCTTGGTCGGCATCAGCAGCAAAAACGCGACAATGGCAACGAACACCGACAGCACCAGATGATGAATCCTGATGGTTCGCCTCACGCGGTGACTCCTGCCGGGTCCAGGTGTTTCTCGACCGCGTTGCGCAAGGCAATCAGAGACGCAGCGGACTCCCGATCGATGCGCCCTTTGAGCAGCAGATGATTGGCGACCCGCAGCGCCAGGCCACTGAACTGATACTCCAAGGTGCGGACAAACTCCGTGCCGTCGCCTGCGGCCGCGCATTCGTAAGTCAGCAGCAGCGACAAATCGTTATCGCCCTGGGCACGCGCACACCAGCGGCGGCCGGGCAGATACTCGGTGACCACCCAGCTCAGATGCCCATCGCGACCGCCGGCGCGTATGTCTTCCTCGAACCGGGCACCGGCGTGCAGGGCGCCGTCGGGGCCTTCAATCTTCAGGGATGAGGGATGCCACTGCGGCCAAAGGGTCACGGTGCTGGCGTAGGCGAGTACGGCAATCGGGTTGCCGGCGATGCTGATGTGATGCTGCATGCGGGTCATGGGCATTCTCGTCGTGTCCGGGCAGGTGGGTTCGGGCTCCCAGTAGAGGGTGCCGAACAGATAGTCCATCAGGGGGAAAACGATGTTGAAGTTGCGCTCCTGCATCAGTTCGCGACGGTGATGCAGTTCATGCAGGCGGCGCATCTGGCGAATCCAGGGCCAGCGCGTCAGCGGGATGGAGTGTGGCAGGTGTTCACAGGCGTGGAACACCTCATAGGCCAGGTAACCGAGTACCAGAAAGCCAGCGACGAGACCGGCGACGTTGGCATCGAACAGTTGCAGCAGCCACCAGATCGGCAGGCTGATGAGCAGCGTGTGCACCACGACCAGCCAGGCTGGAAAGAGGATCACGCGCCAGTCCCGGGCGCTGTCGTACGCCATGCTGCCGGGGGCAAAAAAACTATGGTGGTCACCGGCATGGCGCGCATAGAACAGGCGAGCGAAGCTTTTCTTGTGATGCCCCAGGTGACGATGCACGCAGTACACGCCCAGATTGAACAGCAATAAGGTCGCGGGCACCGCCAGCCATTGCAGAACCTGCACCTGATGCACGTTGCTCCAGAATGCAGTGATGGCCAATACCCCGAACAGCAACACAAAGGTGCCATGCAGCCAAGGGTTGTAACGGGGATGGATGGCCGCCCGGTAGCGGCTGCGAAATGCTTCGGTGGTCTGCCTCACTGCATTCACCTGCGTTTTTTGTTATCCCAGCAGATTAGCCGATCTCTGCGCACTCGCAGGGCCGAACTTGTGGGGACACAAACGCCATGTTCCGGTGTATCAGGTCAGTGGATTCCAGCGTTGCGACCAGTCATCGTCGGAACGGATCACTTCACGAAGCAGATCGAACGCCCGTTGCAGGGTCACCGAGTCACGGTCGCGGGAATAGACGAGGTAAGTCGGGTAGCTGAATTCGGGAGACTTGGGCACCTGTTCCAGGACGCCACTTTGCAGGTAGCTCTGCACCACGCGGGTCCGGAAGTAGCCGCTGCCACCGTTCTCCAGAATGTACTGCAAGGCCAGTGGGCCGAGGTTGAAACTCAGGGCTGCCTTGGCTTTCTCGGGCAGCGCAGCATCGTGCTGACGCCGGAAGTCCTGGCCCCAGTCGATGTAGACGTAAGGCGACTCGCGACCGGGCTGGCGCACCAGGATGAGTTTTTCTTCCAGCACCTGCTCCACTTGCAGGCGCGGCCAATACTCCGGCTGATAGACCAATGCCGCGTCCAGCACGCCCAGTTCCAGTTGCCGCAGCAGGTTTTCGCCGTCGCGGATCTCCATGCGCAGGGCATGGCTGGGGATTTTTTCGCGCAGTTCACCGGCCCAACTGAGCATCAACGGGTTGCACAGGCTGACCTCGCCACCGATGTGCAGCACGTCGTGATAACCCTCGGGCAGCGGCAAATCGCGCCGCGCCGCTTCCCAGGTTTCTACCAATTGGTTGGCATACACCACAAAGGCTTCGCCGTTGGGCGTAAGGCGTGCGCCGGCGCGATTGCGCACGAACAGGGTGCTGCCCAGTTGACTTTCGAGCTTCTGAACCCGCGCGGTGATCGCGGTCTGGGTGACGTGGAGCTTTTCGGCAGCGGCAGCAAGGCTGCCGTGACGAACGATTTCCAGAAAGGTGCGAGCGAGATCGATATCCATGGGGCGGCCAGTCGGTAAAGTGCTGGCATTGTAAGACCATCCCTCTGTAGGAGCGAGCTTGCTCGCGATGGCGAGACATGGGGCACTGCAAAACGACAAAACCCGCCACAGGGGCGGGTTTCGTAGGCTTTCGCGGCAATCTTACGCCGGGAACAACTCGGACAGTTTCATGGCCAGCATCATGTCACCTTCGGCGCGCAGCTTGCCGCCCATGAAGGCTTGCATGCCGTCGGTTTCGCCGCTGACGATGCCTTCCAGAGTTTCGCCGTCCATCACCAGGGTCACCTGGGCGTCAGGGTTCTCGCCTTCTTTCAGTTCGCAGGTGCTGTCCTTGACGATCAGCGAGAAGTTCTTGGTCTCGTCGATGCGAAAACCGAAGACCAGGTCCAGACCGGCAGCAGCGGCTGGGTTGAACTTGGCTTTCATTGCTTGTACGGCATCAGCTACGGAGGTCATGGTTCGATCCTTTTTGGGTTGATTACAGCCAGGGTCACAGTAGTCCGGACTCAGCGGAAAGTGATGAGTTCCGGGGCTTTCAACAGTTGCAGGTGCGCATGACTGTTGAAAGAAGCCAGTGCCACCTCGCGACCACGGAACTTCAGATGGTTGAGCGAGGTGTTGACGATTTGCCAATTGAGTTCAAATGCCTGGCGGGCAGGCATTTGGGTAATCAGGTGGAGCAGGGCGGTGATGGTGCCGCCGGAAGTAAATACAGCGATCTTCTGGGTGTTGTCGGCGTTGTCCAGGATTCGGTGCAGGCCGGCGTGGACCCGTTCGACAAAACCCAGCCAGCTTTCCAGGCCCGGGGTGTCATAGGTGCCGGCCAGCCAGCGCTCGATGATCAGGGCGAAAATGCGCTGGAATTCGGCACGGTTCTGAGCGGCGTTACGCAGGATGTCCAGCGCTTGGGGTTCCTCGTCGAGCATGGCCGGCAGCAGGGCTCGGATAACGGCGTCGGCATCGAATTCATTGAAGGCCGCATCAGTTTCGACGATCGGCACTCGCAGGCCCACGGCGGCGAACTGTTCCAGTGCGCTGCTGGCGGTATGTTGCTGGCGGCGCAGGTCGCCCGAAACGCAGCGATCAAGGCTCAGGCCCAGTTCAGCCAGGTGTTGGCCGAGGACTTCTGCCTGGCGGATACCGGTCGGCGACAGGACGTCGTAATCGTCTGCACCAAAGGAGGCCTGGCCATGTCGAATCAGATAAATACTGCCCACGTCCGCGTCGTCCCGGTACGTTGAAGGTTCGGCGAGGTTATGAGGATGAGGGTGAGCTGTCAATGAAAAAACATACGCTTGTTTGAAATGCTCGTTACAGGCCTGTTGCCAAAGGTTTCCCGGCTGGCCCCATGGCCGGCGCATGGGTATGCTGGTGCCATCCCGCGCGCGTTGTGCTGCGCATCGTATTGAAGGAGTCCCTGTGGAGTTTTTGACCGAATACGCGGTTTTCCTGGCCAAGACCGTGACACTGGTAATCGCCATCCTGGTGGTTCTGGCCAGTTTTGCGGCATTGCGCACCAAGGGTCGACGAAAATCGACCGGCCAGTTGCAAGTGAGCAAGCTCAACGATTTCTACAAAGGGCTGCGTGAGCGCCTGGAACAAACCTTGCTGGACAAGGATCAGCTCAAGGCCCTGCGCAAGGCCGAGGCCAAGACCGACAAGAAGCAAAAGAAGAACCCGGAAAGCAAGCCACGGGTGTTCGTCCTGGATTTCGACGGTGACATCAAGGCTTCGGCGACGGAAAGCCTTCGCCACGAAATCACCGCGTTGCTGACCCTGGCGACGCCCAAGGATGAAGTGGTGTTGCGCCTTGAAAGCGGTGGCGGCATGGTCCACAGCTACGGGCTGGCATCGTCGCAGTTGGCGCGCATCCGCGACGCCGGTGTGCCGCTGACCGTGTGCATCGACAAGGTCGCGGCCAGCGGCGGCTACATGATGGCGTGCATCGGCGAGAAGATCATCAGCGCGCCGTTCGCGATCCTGGGTTCAATAGGTGTGGTCGCGCAGTTGCCCAACGTCAACCGCCTGTTGAAAAAGCACGACATCGACTTTGAAGTGCTGACGGCCGGCGAGTACAAGCGCACCCTCACCGTGTTTGGCGAAAACACCGAGAAGGGCCGCGAAAAGTTCCAGGAAGACCTGGACATCACTCATCAATTGTTCAAGAACTTCGTGGCGCGCTATCGCCCTCAACTGGCCATCGACGAAGTCGCCACCGGTGAAATCTGGCTGGGTGTGGCCGCATTGGACAAACAACTGGTCGATGAGCTGAAAACCAGCGACGAGTACTTGGCCGAGCGTGCGAGGAAATCCGAGGTTTACCACCTGCATTTCGCCGAGCGCAAAAGCTTGCAGGAACGTATCGGCATGGCAGCCAGCGGTTCGGTCGATCGCGTGCTGTCGAGCTGGTGGAGCCGTCTGACCCAGCAACGTTTCTGGTAACTGTCACGAGGGTCCTGTCGGCGCATGCCCGCACAGGACCCGGTGCGGTACATATCTGTTTTAACGTCTCTCAATCCTGTTGTTTTCTAGCGCTCAACCATCGGCCATTTGCGCTTTTTCCATCAAAAATTCGACCTTAAGCTGAGGGCTCTTATCAGTTTCAAGGTCGTTCAACATGGATGTGAACACGAATACCCAACTGCCTCTTGGCCTGCGCGATGAATTGCGCAGGCTGATCGACAGCGCGTTACCCAAAAATCCCGCCCAGCTTGCCGAACAGTTGATCCGGGAGAAGTGGGGGGCGGCCCTCGATCCGCAAACGACGCAACTGGTCACCCTGCATTACGATTACTGGCTACGCGCCGAGCCGGACGGCAGTCATGTGGGACACGTCGCCCTATCCCAGTCGCTGGTGCAGGTGCTGTTGTCCAACTACCAGACCGTAGGCGACGGTCGTTTTGGCGAAAGTGCTTTCGGGTTTTATACGCCGCCCGATGTGGGTCCGGTGGTGCGTCTGATGCAAGCACCGCCGCCGACTGATGACCACCGCACGTATGAAGGCATCTACCGGCATGCTGATCCCCAGGTCTATGAACCGCAAACGCAGCTCGACCTGAGGCCTGCCGATTTCAAGCAATGGGTGTGGCAGCTGTTCTTCGATGAGCGGTATCAAGCGTACGTCGACATAACCTGGCCCTCGGACGAGACGATACTGGGGAGCACGGCCTATGACCTGCGCACCTCGACCAAGGCAGCTTTTGTCATGAGTGCGTGGTTACAGCATCGTGAGCACTGCCTGTCCGACAAGGGCATGGCACTGGCAATGAGTGCGGCAGGGCTGGCGCCGGGGCAAACCTGGGGCCAACTGACCATGGCGCAATTGCAAGCGTCGACACGCCTGACCGCCGATATCCAGGTCAGCCGACTCAAGATCTACCGCTACATCGCCACGGATATCTGGTGCTACTGCGAACGCAGCAGTGGCCGGCTGCTGATGTACATCCCGGGCAACTCGTCTCCGCTGCATGAGTTCATCGATGCCAGGCACCTGCGTCGATGGATTGTG
Source organism: Pseudomonas sp. S2_C03 (assembly GCF_054668405.1). Lineage (NCBI taxonomy): Bacteria > Pseudomonadati > Pseudomonadota > Gammaproteobacteria > Pseudomonadales > Pseudomonadaceae > Pseudomonas > Pseudomonas sp. S2_C03. The sequence goes on from NZ_CP162766.1 coordinate 2,116,010, forward strand.
GCGCAGGGCAAGGCTGACGCAGCCCGCCAGGCACTGGCGGCGCACTTCGCCGAGGAGGATCGCCGCGATGGCACTTTTCACGCCGGAGTCGTCACCGCGCTCGAGGGGCTGGCGATTTATCCGCAGCAGCATCGATTGGGCAAGGAGGCCGGCTTCTTCAACAACGATGGTTACTGGGATCCGGCCGATTACATTGGTTTTGAGTTGCCGCCCAAGGGCACGGATCCCTTTGCGCAACTGGTGCTGAGCATGAAACAGGCAGCCCAGGCCAGCGTCAAAACCATTCGCAGTGACGCCCAGGTCAATCGCGACAATCTGAGCGCCGTAGTCGAGCCGATCGTGCAATGGGCCAACCGGTTCGGCCCGCTGGCGTTGTTTGTTCCAGGGGGCGAGGGGGTCCTGGCGCTCATGGGGCTGATCGACGCAGGAGTGGGCCTGGACCAGGCGCTCGAAGGTCAAACCGCCAGCGAGCGTTCCCAGGGCGTGGTTCGCACGGTGTTCGGTTTGCTCAATGCACTGCCATTGGCGGTGGAGGTGGCTTCGCTGGGACGTGAGGGCACAACGGCGGGCGAGAGCCTCCGTGAGCCAGGCACCGCAGAGGTGGTATCTGACCCGATCCTGAACACTGCGCAAACGCGCACCGATCTGTTGAGCGGTATCGTCGCACCGCTGGGGACCTTCAGCGAGGAGGTGCTTTCGCAGATCGCCAAGGTGAGTGACGTAGGCAACGACATGCTGCGAGTGATCCAGGCCGGGCGCCCACCAACGCCGATGCTGGCAGACACCCTGGCGCGTTTTCGTCTCGATCAGGAAGTCGCCGGGCTCACCGAGTCAGCCGCTGCGCGTAGCCAGTTGTTCAATCGCCGCTACCAGGCAATGCAAACGAGTGAACATGAAGGGGTGCGCCTGTTTCAGCGGCAATATCCCGATCTGCCCAGCGCGGTGGTGGAGCAAATGTTCGACCGTTGCGGTTTTGACTTCACTGCTGCGGTGGACGGCGCGCAGGCCAAGCGCCTGTTCAAGCAACTGGACGGCAAGGCTCGCCAGTACCAGCAACATGTGCGCCTCAATCGGGTTTATGAAGGCCTTTATCTGCGTTCGATCGTGTGCCCCGAGACGGACATCCTGGCGCTTCATTCGCTGGAAAGTTTGCCCGGGTGGCCCAAAGGCGTGCGCATCGAAATTCACGACGGTTTCAGCACCGGTCGGGTATTGGATCGCATCGGCCCGCTCGATACGCTCGATTGCCGTCGACTGATCAAGGTCGCGCAGGGCTATCAACCCTTCAGCCTGTCACCCTCGGGCGCAGGGGCTGCAAACCTGTACGACGCCGTTGCAGGCGTTCTGTCCCCGGAAGAACGAACGGTGTTGAGTCTGCCGCCCGAGGGTGCTGGCAACGAGTTGCGCCTGAGGGTCGGTCGGCAGCCGTTACCCCGGCCGGCGCTGGCCCTGGGCCTGGGTCGAATGGACTCGGGTTTGCCTTTTGAGGCACAGGGACTGCGCGGGGGCGGCTATCCCGACACGCCTCAGGGCAGGGCCTTGACCCATGCCATGATGCAATCGCAGATCAAGGACCTGTACCCGACGATGACCCGCGAGGAAATCGATGCGCTTCTGCTGCAACTGGGCGGGACAGCCCAGGCTTACATCGACAGGACCAAGCAGCAGTTCCTGCAACTGTATGAGGATCTGGAGGTTTGGCTGGAGAGGGTGGCCGTGGACATCGACGACATGGATGTTCACTTCTTGCACATGGGCGATCCCGGTACGGCGGGTATGACCGACGCAGAACTCGCGCAATGGAACGCCCAGCGGGTGCAAGACACGATCGATTATGAGCGCGACAGCCGGGGCGAACTGGGTGATGAGTTGATTGCCATCCTGCAGAAGCGCGCGCCCGAAGCCGGCAGCCATTATTCGGGAAATGCCACGGACGGTTTCACGATGGACATGAACAACGAGGATTTTCACTGTTTGCCGTCGCTGAATATTCGTTTCAACGATGTCATCGGGTTGAAGATGCAAAACCTGCAAATGATTGACCGGGAGAGCCTGGACGGCTTTCTCGAGGCCTTCCCAAACCTGCGTACCTTGACGCTGGAGAAGACCGATCTGCGAATAGCTGACGCTACCGGAGTGTTTCGGGGGGCAGTGCCGTCCACCATTGCTCAGTTGCAGCACCTGACTTCACTGAATCTTCGACTGACTCACCTGACCTTCAGCGAGGACAATGCCGGGCTGTTCAGTAGCCTGGTGAATCTACAATCGCTGGACCTGAGTGACAATCCGCTGGCGGTGCCTCCGGTGGTCATCGGCATGGACCAGTTACAAGTGCTCAGGCTCAACAATACCGGTATTGACCGGTGTCCTATCGGCATTCGGGATCAGCCGCACATGACGTTGCTGGATCTGCGCAATAACCGGATCCGTCGAGTACCACAGGCGATTCTCAATCAGGCCATTTCCAGGGACCGCGTGCTGCTGTGGAACAACCCCATCACCGATCAAGACACGCTGCATCGGCTGGTTTTGCACCGCCGACAAACGGGACTCAACCTGTGGTTGAGTTCACCTTCGCTGCATTACTCAGAGGCGGCAGGCTGGTTGGACGGGATCGAAGGCGGGCAGCGGGAGGCCAGGTTGCAGCTCTGGCAACGGTTGCTGCTCAAGCCGCGTGGCAACCGATTTCTGGCGGCAATCAACGCATTGACCCTCACGGCCGATTTCCAGATCAGTTATCTGGAGCTACAGACGCGTGTCTGGGAACTGCTGTCTGAAGCCGATGCTTCGCATGAATTATGGCGGCGATTGACGCAAGGGATACCCGTGCCGACAGGGATCTTTGACAATCCGTACTCCGTGTTTTCCGCACTGGAAGACCGAGCCCGGGTGCACCGCGATTGGGTGGCTTTGGGACGACCGTTCCCAGTCGAACCAGGCGAACCCTGACCCAGCAACAACTGCAGGAGCGAGCTTGCTCGCGATGGACGTGAGAGCGCCGCTGTGTGCCAGGCAACCCGCATCATCGTTGACCACCATTGCGAGCAGGCTCGCTCCCACAGATGCCCGCATTCCCCTGTAGGAGCGAGCTTGCTCGCGATGGAAGCCGGGGCAACGCGGGGTGTCAGGCATCCCGCGTCATCGTTGACCACCATCGCGAGCAGGCTCGCTAGCGGCGACGGAACAGCGGCAGCGGTTCGTCAGTGGCGGCCTGATAGGTCACCGAGAAGTCCTTGAGGCTTTCAAGGGCTTCGTACGGGTCTTTGTCGGCGCGCAAGGCGAAGGCGTCGAACCCGCAACGATGCAGGTAGAACAGTTGATCGCGCAGTACATCGCCAATCGCCCGCAGCTCGCCCTTGAAACCATAACGGTCACGCAGCAGTCGGGCGTTGGAGTAGTTGCGACCGTCGGTGAAGGCCGGGAAGTTCAGGGCGATGACCTGGAACTTATTGGCGTCTTCACCGATTTCCTCGGCTTCTTCGTCAGCGTCCAACCACACACCCAGCCCGCCATCGCGGGCCAGGAGCATGCGGCCGTGCTCACGCCACAACTGCAGCGGCACGATGTAGTCGTCGCAGTTGCTGATTTCGTCGATGTTGAAATCCTTGGGCAGCAGGTGCCAGGTTTCGTCGACGACTTCGTTGTTCTTAATGATTCGCTGCATAGACGCGCTCCTTGAAGAGGTCGATACCGATGCGCTGATAGGTGTCGATGAAACGCTCTTCATCGGTACGTTGTTCGACGTACACGTCGATCAGTTTGGAGATCACATCCGGCATGTCGTCCTGGGCAAAGGACGGGCCGAGGATCTTGCCCAGGCTGGCATCGCGGCTGCCGCTGCCACCCAGGGACACCTGATAGAACTCTTCGCCTTTCTTGTCCACGCCGAGGATGCCGATGTGGCCGACGTGGTGGTGACCACAGGCGTTCATGCAACCGGAGATGTTCAGGTCCAGCTCGCCGATGTCGAACAGGTAGTCCAGGTCGTCGAAACGGCGCTGGATCGATTCCGCGATCGGGATCGACTTGGCGTTGGCCAGGGAGCAGAAATCACCGCCAGGGCAGCAGATGATGTCGGTCAGCAGGCCGATGTTCGGTGTGGCAAAACCTTGCTCGCGCAATTCGCCCCAAAGAGTGAACAACTGGCTTTGTTCGACGTCGGCCAGGATGATGTTCTGCTCGTGGGACGTGCGCAGTTGGCCGAAGCTGTAGCGTTCGGCGAGGTCGGCGACGGCGTCGAGCTGCTTGTCGGTGATGTCGCCCGGCGCGACGCCGGTCGGCTTCAGGGACAGGGTAACGGCCACATAACCCGGCTTCTTGTGCGCCAGGGTGTTGCGGGTGCGCCAGCGGGCGAAGCCCGGGTGCTGCTGGTCGAGCTCGGCGAGTTCGGCGCCGACATTGTCGAGTGCCTTGTAATCCGGGTCGACGAAATGCTTGGCGACGCGATGCAGTTCCGCTTCGGTCAGCGTGGTCTGGCCACCGCGCAGGTGTTCCATTTCCGCTTCGACTTTCTGCGCGAACACTTCAGGCGTGAGCGCCTTGACCAGAATCTTGATCCGCGCCTTGTACTTGTTGTCGCGACGGCCATAGCGGTTGTACACACGCAGAATGGCGTCGAGGTAGCTCAACAGGTCTTGCCACGGCAGGAATTCATTGATGAACGCACCGACCACCGGGGTACGGCCCAGGCCGCCGCCCACCAGCACGCGGAAGCCGACTTCGCCAGCCGCGTTACGCACTGGCTCCAGGCCAATGTCGTGGACTTCGATGGCGGCGCGGTCAGAGGTCGAGCCATTGATGGCGATCTTGAACTTGCGCGGCAGGTAGGCGAATTCAGGGTGGAACGTGGTCCACTGACGAACGATCTCGCACCATGGGCGCGGGTCGATCAGTTCGTCGGCAGCGACACCGGCGAACTGGTCAGTGGTGACGTTGCGCAGGCAGTTGCCGCTTGTCTGGATGGCGTGCATCTGCACGGTGGCCAGTTCGGCGAGAATGTCCGGGATGTCTTCCAGCGCCGGCCAGTTGAACTGAATGTTCTGCCGGGTACTGATGTGGGCATAGCCCTTGTCGTAGTCGCGGGCAATCTTGGCGATCATGCGCACTTGACGCGAGGTCAACTGGCCGTAAGGCACCGCCACTCGCAACATGGGTGCGAAACGCTGAATGTAAAGCCCGTTCTGCAAGCGCAGGGGGCGGAATTCTTCTTCGCTCAGCTCGCCTGCCAGATAGCGTCGGGTCTGATCTCGGAACTGCTTGACGCGGTCCTCGATGATCCGCTGATCGTACTCGTCGTATACGTACATATAAGTCCTGTTCTCAGGCTGGGCTGGTCGGATCCAGTGGCGTTTGTCGCTGACTGAAGTCTCCGAACCGCCTCGGCAATTCTGCGCGCACGGCCGCGCACTCCCAACGGAGCCGGGGCAAGATACCAGTTTGCAGTTATGCGCAAAAGTGATGTTTGAGTATATGTAAAGAACCAAAACGACTAACGAGAATTGTTATTGCTATACCCGCATTTGTCGTGCGGGCAATCGTCGTCTTTACTCTGCTCGTGTCTTCGTGCAATCACCGACAAAACCGACAAGAGGCGATGCAATGAGCAACCCTACCAAAGCTTCAAAGCCTGACAGTACGGTCGACGCTTGGGCCATTCTGTTTCTGATCATCCTGGTCGTGGGCACTGCGGTGTTCTGGGTGAGCCATCAATAGATGACCCGTCCGGGCCCGGTTGCGCAGATTGTCGGACAATCTGCGTAATTAGCGCCTTTTAAAACGATTCGCTGGCTATAATGCGCCGCGAATTTCGGGGCTCGGACGATCAATGCTGAAGTTTTTCTACACCTTCCTGCTGGTGCTGGGCGCAGGTTATGGCCAAGGCGCGCGTGCCGAGTCGGTGTTGTTCCTCAATCCCGGAGAGGTCGACGAGGCGTTCTGGGTCAGCTATTCGCAATTCATGCAGGCCGCCGCCACCGATCTGGGCATTGACCTGCGTATCGTCTACTCCAGGCGCATGCCTGAACTGACGGTGGCGCAGGCGCGCGAGGCGCTGCACGGACCCAATCGTCCCGACTACCTGATGTTCGTCAACGAGGAATACATCGCCCCGCAGGTCATGCGTCTTGCGCAGGGTAGCGGCGTCAAGCTGTACATGGTCAATGCCTCGCTGACGCCCAGTCAGATGAGCCTGTTGGGCGAGCGCCCGGATCGCCTGGGCAGCCTGGTACCCAACGACGAGGAGGGTGGTTACCTGATGGCCAAGGAGCTGATTCGCCAGCATCGGCCCGTGGCGCCCGGCCAGACCATCGAAATGCTCGCGTTTTCTGGCCTGAAGATCACGCCGTCTGCACAACTGCGCGAAAAAGGCATGATGCGTGCCCTTGGCGAGCACCCCGAAGTACGTTTGCGGCAACTGGTCTATGGCGGCTGGACGCATAAGCGGGCGTACGAGCAGGCGAGGTTGCTGCGCCATCGCTACCCGAATGTTTCGCTGGTCTGGTCGGCCAATGATCAAATGGCCTTTGGCGCAATGCAGGCCTACACAGAGGCTGGCCAGGTGCCCGGCAAGGACGTGCTGTTCAGTGCGGTGAACACCTCGAAGGAGGCGCTGTTGGCGAAGGTGGAGGGACGCTTGAGCGTGCTGACAGGTGGGCACTTTACCCTCGGGGGCTGGGCACTGGTGCAGTTACATGACATCGACCGTGGCGTGGACATCAGCCAATACGGCGGTCGGGATCGACAGGTCCCTCTGCTGCAACTCATCGACACGGCTACCGCCAAGCGATTGCTGGCCATGGGCGATGAGCCGGATTACAACGTGGACTTCCGCAAAATGTCCGCCAAAGGGCGGCCTGGCGGGTATCGCTATCCATTCAACCTGCAAACCCTGATGCGCTAGACCCCGGCCAGCAACAGGACCAGTTGCACGATGCCGTACAGCGACAGGGCGAATACCGCCGTAAAGAGCACACCCAGGATCACGAAGTGACTGGGTTTGCCATGGGTAAAATCCCGGGCCCGGTTCTTCCCGCTCTGAACCCCGAACGCTGCGGCCATGACGCTGTGCAGCATTTGCCAGAAGGTCGGCGGTTTGTTGTCGATTGGATCGTCCATAAACCCCTCGTCTTGAAGTCTGCCTGTTGAGCATAGACAAAATCCGGCACCCAGCAGGGTCAAGAACTATCTACCGCCCACCACGGGGTCACCCATGATGTGCTGACGCTCCCACTCTCAGGAGCAAAAGCATGTCTCACCCGCACGTCACCCGCAGCATTCACGCGCCATTGCTTGAGCAGTCGATCCCATATTGGGTGAACCAGGCAACGCCTCAGCACCTGCATGCGCTGAAAAGCGCCAATGCGCCGCTGCCCGCCTGGTATCGAGAAGCCTCAAGACAACAACGCAAGGCGTTCGACGAAAGCCTGGTCGCCCACTTCATTGCGCAGAACCAGTGGTCCAGGTCGATGGCGGGCTTGCAAGACATCCAGGCTTTCGCCGAGCCGCGACTGCGCGAACACCTGAAGGCCGAGTTCGATGTCGATCTCGACGTCAACCACACCTTTTTACATTTGCTGAAACCCATTGAAGTGGGCCGCGTGATCCCCATCGAAGTGGGCTCCTTCGAAGTGTCGCAAAGGACATTGTTGCAAGCGGCACTGCACAACTTTGAAGAAGCCGAGTGCGAGCTCGATGCCTATCACCGGGCGTCCGGGTTTGTCGTCAAGTCCGCGCAGTCGGGGCGTTTCGAGGCGCTCGGCACCCCCATGACGGTGAGCCGGTTCATCCATGCCTGCCGAGTGCTGGACATTGGCGGGCAGTATCAGCAGTACCTCAAGGCCTTCGTATACCCCGACGCATCGGCCACGCAGCACGCGATGCGCGAGCAGTTCAATACGGTGCAGAAAACCGCCCTGCGCACGGCGGCTGAGCGGGCCTTGCTGCAAAAAGATATCGAACCTGAGGATTACACCTCGATTCTGGCGATCATCCAGGGCGAACGAAATCCCCGACAGGGCGAAAAGCGTATCGGGCTGTGCGAAATGACCCTGATGAATCGACCGTTGACCGGCTGCATCGGCTTCGCGATTGGCAAAACCCTCGAGACACCCGAAGACCTGCTGCTTTTCATCCCCGACGATCCGCATCATCCCTTGAAGCGCTATAAGCCTGGGCAAGTGGAGGCGACGCTCAAGCAGCACTTTACTGCCCGGGGCACAGACGCGGGCAGCCCCACCGCCTACCAGCAATTTTTCAGCCGGTTTGTCGCTTATGCCGATCGACCGTACTTCTTCAGCCAGTTCACCGTGGACGCTCCCGACACCCCGTTCATCAGCGAGCTGCGGGCGCACTATTCTCTGATCAGCGACGTTATCAATGGGCTCAGCCGATTGCCCGGCACCCAGGTCGAACAGTTGGCCCCGGCGCCGGCCATCCGCCAGGTGGCCAACCCCGAGCCGTTTCTCGCACCGTTGTTCGTCCTGCTCGAAAGGGACGGTGATCGCAACATTGATCTCTGGGATTGGCTGTTCGAGCGACATCGCCAGCAGCAGATCGCCGATGCCCTCAGTTACGCCGTGCCGTCGGCAACTGTCGATGCTCGGGAACGCGACGCCCTGTTCGATAAATTGCTGAACATTGGCATGCTGATCCTGGGCTCGGTCTCGATGTTCGTGCCGGTTCTGGGTGAAGTCATGATGACGTTGATGGCGTGCCAGTTGCTGGCGGAGTCGATCGAGGGCGTGGTCGAATGGAGCGAGGGCGATCGCCAGGCCGCCAAGGCACATTTGTTGGATGTTGCGCAGAACCTGCTGTTGTTGGGGCTCACTGCGAGTGCTGGCAAGGGGCTGTCGAAGTTGTCGGCAGTCGAGCCAACGCCGGTGATTGAGGACCTGCACCCGGTCACCTTGCCTGATGGCAGCGCACGGCTGTGCAGGTCGGACATGGCCGGTTATGAAGTGCCAGGCGCCTTCGACCCCGATATCGGGCCGGATGCCATGGGCCGTTACACGTTGGACGACAGGTCGTTTATCCGCCTCGAAGGCAAGGTCTACGAGCAGGTTTTTGACCGGGATCTCAAACGCTGGCGCATCAGGCATCCAACCGATGCGCAGGCCTATCAACCGGTACTGGCGCACAACGCAGCCGGCGCCTGGCGCCACGTCCTGGAAAACCCGTTGAGCTGGAGCCGCTTGAGACTGCTGCGGCGAATGGGCCATATCGCCGATGCGTGCAGCGATGAACAACTGCTCACGATCGCTGACATCGCCGGGGTCAGTGATAACGCGTTGCGCCGGATGCACATGGACAACCGCTTGCCACCACCGGAGCTTGCCGATGCGCTGCGGCTATGGGGCGCCGACCGCGACGTCACACAGGTGATTGAACAGGTGGTGAGCGGAGAGCTCATCGACGAGCGTTATTTGCACGCAGTGCCGATGATCACGGAGTTACCGCGTTGGCCGGCCGGGCGAATCCTGCAGATATTTGAAAGGCCAGGCCTGTCTGGCCTGCGGGCCGAGTACGGCCAGGCCCCGCTGGAGGCTGGTGCGCCGGTGAAACCGCCGATTCGCATGAGTCGATACGATGTACTCACCGCGCAGTTGCCGATGCGGGTACTGGAAGCCCTGGACGAAGCCGAGATCGTCGCGTTGTTGGGGGCAGAGGCCGCGCAGAACCGTGGCTGGCGCGCCCAGGCATTGAGGGAGCAGATCGCCGCTCACGCCCGAACCAGGCGGTCATTACTGTTTGAAAGCTTTTATCGCCGCAATGCTCAGGCCACTGCGCTGGCCGACCCGTTGCAACGGGTGTACCCCGGCCTCAGTGATGCCGCGGCGAACGAAGTGCTGGCCCATGCCAGCGCCGTGGACATGGCCATTGTGAGGAACACCACCAAGGTGCCACGGTCAATGCTCCGGGAGGCACGCTGGTACGCCAGGCGTGGTCGCTTGACCCGCGCGCTGGCAAAACTGCACATGCGCAACATGCTGTCAGCCGATGCACGGCGCCTGGCTGTACACACGCTTGAGCGATTGCCGGGCTGGTCCGATGAGGTACGCCTGGAGATCCGCGAAGGGAGCATTACGGGACGGCTGCTCGATGCCATTGGCCCCCGGACGGCAGCGCAGCGTTGCCACGTGGTGAAGAAAGGCCCGTTCTACCAGGCGTTCAACGACGACGGCGAAGCGCTGAACCAACCCTCGGCTTCCATCGACCATTTCCATGCCGCGCTCCTGCATGCCTTGCCCGCGCCAAGCCGGCAAGCACTCGGTATGCCTCTGGTCACCGACAGTCCCGCGTTGCAGCGAGCCATCTGCCGATATGCGACGGAGCATGTCGAGCACAGTGCGGCGATCCTGGAGCCGCAGAGTCGGCATGGCCGTGCATTCCGGCCCCCACAGCGGATCCGGCAGAACCTGGTGGGCTACCCGGCAAGCGGCGAAGGGCTGGTCGGTTCTTCCGGGTTAAATGTAGGGTTGGTGTTACGCCTGCAGCATCTGTATCCCGACCTGGAAATGGCCGAAGCCAATGCAATGGTGCTCGCGCTGCTGCGCGCCGGACAAAACGATGTACAGATCCTGCAGATGCTCGAAGGACTGCGCGAGCAATGGCTGACACTTGAACAAACCCTGGAGGATTGGGTGACCCACGGGGGTGACCTTGAACACAAGGCAGGTGTCGCCCTGAGTTTGCGCAATACCTGGCGGGGCAGGCCATTCGCCGCTGAAAACGCGGCCTACCGGCAACTCGACCTGGTGTGCGATGAACCCCTGCCGGCGCTGACAGCCGATTTTTCTCACGTGTGGACGTTGCGCCTGCGTGTGCCCAATTCCACCGACCAGCAGATTCGCGAGTTGCTCCATAACTTTTCAGGCCTGCAATACCTTGATCTGCGGGGTAACCGCCTGATAGTCGACCCGATTGCCCCGCAGAACGCGGGTCGGCTGCGCAAGCTCGATCTTTCGGACAACCCGTTGTATCAATTCGATGTGAGTGCCATGACGGATCTGGAGACGCTGATCATGGAGGGCACGCCGCTGCAACAATGGCCTCGGGGCGCAGACAGGTTGCCGCGCCTGAGCTGGCTCGACCTGCGTGGCACGCTGATTCGCGAGCTGCCGCCCGAAGCGTTGGCGCGGGATGAATTGTTGATCAACACCAACCTGACAGGAGCGCCGTTATCGAATTCCGCCCGGCAACAACTGCAATTGGCCAGGCGTCGATGCGAATCAGCCTTAGGCCTGCCCGATGGTGCGTTGCACACGTTCGCCCTGGAGCCTGTCCCGGATCACGCCGCACAGCCTTTCGAAAACGGCTCGCTACTTGCCAGCCGATTGCTGCCACTGCCACCGGCGCTGCCTGCCGCCGAAAGTGTGCCGTCATTTGTCGGTCGCTTGCGCAGGGTTGACCCTTCATTGACCGAGGGCGAGGCCCTGGAAGTCATCGAGGGTTGGCGCGTTGGCGCGGACGATACCTGGGTCGACGCGCATGTCGAGGAGTGGGGGCACCGGTTCGAAGCGATCACCCGGCAATTGAACGGTTGGATTTTTCATCGGCGCACAGGCAGCGCCGCGTACGGTGGGCGTTGGACAGCTTCCGAGCGCCGCAGCAAAGCGGCAGGGCGGATCATGGCGTGCTGGAAAGAAGGTCTGAACGCCATGTCCCGGGAGCGCGTGCCCACGCTGGATCTGTCGAGCATCGCTGGCCTGGGGGAGCTGCCTGAAATGCCGACAGGTTTCGGACATGTGCAATCGTTGAACCTGCGCGGCGTGGGATTGAATGAAGCCGACGTCCATGGCTTTCTCCCGGTGTTCAGCGGGCTGCGCTCGCTGGATCTGAGCCTTAACAGCCTGGAGCGTGTGCCGTCGGCGGTCGCTGCCATGACACGTCTGCAAACATTGGGATTATCCAGCAACCGTCTCAGCGATCTGCTGGCCTTGGGGCAGGATCTGGGGGCGATGGCACAGCTTGAATCGTTGCGGTTGAGCTACAACCGGATCAAGACCTTCGACGGTGCAGGCTTGCAAGCGTTGCGCGGGCTACGCAAGCTGGAAATGAACTACAACCAGATGAACCGTTTCGTAGGCCCCATTCCCGAGTCGCTGCAAAGCCTGCATCTCAATGGCAATGACCTGCGGGAGTGGCCTGAAGGTGTCTTGCAGGCGCCAAACCTGGAAGAGTTGAGCCTGGCGGGAAACCCGATTCAGGATATCCCTCAAGAGGCGTTCGATGGCAACCATGATCGATTACTGAGGGGCACGCACCTGTTTGGCATCCTGCGCTATTTAACGACGGACACCCTCGAACGGCTCCTGGCTCACCTCGACCGGGTAGGTGGGAACAAGGTGCTGGGCATCTCGCGGGATAACATCGAACGATGGCTCGCCAATCCCGATTGGGCGGCGATGGACGCGTCTTCCACCGACAGCGCCGAAGAAATGTCCGGGAGACGCCGCAGATAACCAAGCTTGCTAGCGATGGTGGTTAACGATGACACGAGCGGCCTGATGCCCCGCGGTGCCTGATCTTCCATCGCGAGCATTCGAGCGTCGACCGGCTGCTCCTACAGATGTTTGGTGTTCGCAAATCCCCTGTAGGAGCTAGCTTGCTAGCGATGGTGGTTAACGTTGACACGGGCGGCCTGATGCCCCGCGGTGTCTGATCTTCCATCGCGAGCATTCGAGCGTCGACCGGCTGCTCCTACAGGCGCTGCATCAATCGTCATAACCCAGGTTCGGCGCCAGCCAGCGTTCGGTCACGCTCAGTTCCTGGCCCTTGCGCGAGGTGTAGCTCTGCACCTGGTCCTTGTCGACCTTGCCCACGGCGAAGTACTGCGCCTGAGGGTGCGCGAAGTACCAGCCGCTGACGGCTGCCGCCGGGAACATGGCGTAGTGTTCGGTGAGGAACACGCCGCTACGTCCGGCGCGCATTTCTGCGGCCTCGGGGTCCAGCAGGGCGAAGAGCGTGGCTTTCTCGGTGTGATCCGGGCAGGCCGGGTAGCCTGGCGCCGGGCGGATGCCGCTGTATTGCTCTTTGATCAATGCCTCGTTGTCCAGCGCCTCGTCCGTGGCGTAACCCCAGTAGTCCTTACGGACCTGCTGGTGCAGCCACTCGGCACAGGCCTCGGCCAAACGGTCCGCGAGGGCCTTGACCATGATCGAGTTGTAGTCGTCGCCGGCGTCCTGATAAGCCTTCGCCACTTCTTCGGCGCCGATGCCAGCGGTGGTGATGAAACCGCCCACGTAGTCGGTCAGTTCGCTGTCCTTGGGCGCAACGAAGTCTGCCAGGGAGAAGTTCGGCTTGCCGTCGGTCTTGATAATCTGCTGGCGCAGGTGATGCAGCCTGGCCAATGGTTTGCCGTCATCGCCGTAGAGTTCGATGTCGTCGTCATGCACCTGATTGGCCGGCCAGAAACCGAACACCGCACGGGCGCTGATCAGTTTCTCGTCAATCAGTTTGGCGAGCATTTCCTGGGCGTCTGCATACAGCGCGGTGGCCGCTTCGCCCACCACTTCGTCCTGCAGAATGCGAGGGAACTTGCCCGCCAGGTCCCAGGAAATAAAGAACGGTGTCCAGTCGATGTACTCGGCGAGCACCTTCAAGTCGATGTTATCCAGCACCTTGGTGCCGGTGAAGGTCGGCTTGACCGGCTGGTAGGAACCCCAGTCGAACTGCGGTTTCTTGGCGATGGAGGCGGCGTAACTCAGGCGCTCGGTGCGGGCACTGCGGTTGGCCGTACGTTCGCGGACCTCGATGTATTCACTGCGGGTTTTCTCGACGAAACCGGCCTTGAGCTCCTTGGACAGCAATTGCGTCGCCACACCCACGGCGCGGGAGGCGTCGGTGACGTACACCACCGCATCATTGCTGTATTTAGGCTCGATTTTTACCGCGGTGTGCGCCTTGGAAGTGGTGGCACCACCGATCATCAGCGGCAAGTGGAAGTCCTGGCGCTGCATCTCGCGCGCCACGTGGACCATTTCATCCAGCGATGGAGTGATCAGGCCCGACAAACCGATGATGTCGCACTTCTGTTCCTTGGCCACCTGCAGGATCTTCTCCGCCGGCACCATCACGCCCAGGTCGACGATGTCATAACCGTTGCAACCCAGCACCACGCCGACGATGTTCTTGCCGATGTCGTGCACGTCGCCCTTGACCGTGGCCATGAGAATCTTGCCCTTGGCCTCCGGCTTGTCACCTTTTTCCAGTTCGATGAACGGGATCAGGTGCGCCACGGCCTGCTTCATCACGCGGGCAGATTTCACCACCTGCGGCAGGAACATCTTGCCGGCGCCGAACAGGTCGCCAACGATGTTCATGCCGGACATCAGCGGGCCCTCGATCACTTCGATGGGGCGGGCGAACGACTGGCGCGACTCTTCGGTGTCTTCGACGATATGGGTGGTGATGCCCTTGACCAGTGCATGCTCCAGACGCTTGTTGACGTCCCAGTTGCGCCACTCTTCGGTCTCGGCTTCCTTGACGCTGCCGTCACCCTTGTATTTGTCAGCGATGGCGAGGAGGGCGTCGGTGCCTTCCGGGGTGCGGTTGAGGATTACGTCTTCCACGGCGTCGCGCAGTTCGGTCGGGATCTGGTCGTAGATTTCCAACTGGCCGGCGTTGACGATACCCATGGTCAGGCCGTTGCGGATCGCGTACAGCAGGAACACCGAGTGGATCGCCTCACGCACCGGGTTGTTGCCACGGAACGAGAACGATACGTTGGACACGCCACCGGAGGTCAGCGCATAGGGCAGCTCGTCACGGATGTAGGCACAGGCGTTGATGAAGTCCACGGCATAGTTGTTGTGTTCTTCGATGCCGGTGGCCACGGCGAAGATGTTCGGGTCGAAGATGATGTCTTCCGGCGGGAAGCCCACTTCGTTGACCAGAATGTCGTAGGAGCGTTTGCAGATCTCTTTCTTGCGCGCTTCGGTGTCGGCCTGGCCGGCTTCGTCAAAGGCCATCACCACCACGGCCGCGCCGTAGCGCTTGCACAGTTTGGCGTGGTGAATGAACTGCTCGACGCCTTCTTTCATGCTGATCGAGTTGACGATGCCCTTGCCCTGGATGCACTTGAGGCCGGCTTCGATCACGTCCCATTTCGAGGAGTCGATCATGATCGGCACGCGGGAGATGTCCGGTTCACCGGCGATCAGATTGAGGAAGGTCACCATGGCCTTCTTCGAATCGAGCATGCCTTCGTCCATGTTGATGTCGATCACCTGGGCGCCGGCTTCGACCTGTTGCAGGGCGACTTCCAGGGCTTCGGTGTAATTGTCTTCACGGATCAGGCGGGCGAATTTGGCGGAACCGGTGATGTTGGTCCGCTCGCCGACGTTGACAAACAACGACTGGCGATCAATCGTGAACGGTTCCAGGCCGGACAGGCGGCAGGCTTTGGGGATGTCCGGAATCTGGCGCGGCGCATAACCGGCCACGGCCTTGGCGATGGCTTCGATGTGACCTGGCGTGGTGCCGCAGCAGCCGCCGACGATGTTGAGGAAGCCGCTCTGGGCGAATTCTTCGATGACCTTGGCGGTTTGCGACGGCAATTCGTCGTACTCGCCGAATTCGTTAGGGAGGCCGGCGTTGGGGTGCGCGGAAACGTGGGTGCCGGCCTTGTTCGACAGCTCTTCCAGGTAAGGCCGCAGTTCACTGGCACCCAGGGCGCAGTTCAGGCCGACCGAGATCGGCTTGGCGTGGGCCACCGAGTTCCAGAACGCTTCGGTAGTCTGGCCGGAGAGGGTGCGGCCGGAGGCATCGGTGATGGTGCCGCTGATCATGATCGGCAACTCGATGCCCAATTCCTCGAACACGCCTTGGACGGCGAAAATCGCCGCCTTGGCGTTGAGGGTGTCAAAGATCGTCTCGATCAGGATCAGGTCAGCGCCGCCTTCGATCAGGCCTTTGGTCGATTCGGTGTAGTTCTCCACCAGTTCGTCAAAGGTGACGTTGCGGTAGCCGGGGTTATTCACGTCCGGGGACAGCGAGCAGGTGCGGCTGGTCGGGCCCAGCACGCCGGCGACAAAGCGTGGTTTGTCGGGCGTTTCGAGGGTTTTTGCGTCGGCGATCTTGCGCGCCAGCCGTGCGCCTTCTACGTTCAACTCGTAGCTCAAGCCTTCCATGCCGTAATCGGCCATGGAAATCCGCGTGGCGTTGAAGGTGTTTGTTTCAAGAATGTCAGCGCCGGCATCCAGGTAGGCTTTCTCGATGCCACCGATCACGTCAGGGCGCGTCAGCACCAGCAGGTCGTTGTTGCCCTTGACGTCGCTCGGCCAGTCGGCGAAACGCTTGCCACGGTAATCCTGTTCTTCGAGCTTGTAGCTCTGGATCATCGTGCCCATGCCGCCATCGAGAATCAGAATGCGCTCTTTGAGGGCGTGCTTGAGTGCTTGAAGGCGAAGGCTGCGATCGGACATTAGAACTACTCGGAAAGACCATTACGAAGGGGCGGAATCATAACAAACCTGCGGGCTTCTAGAGCATGTGCAGGTTTTGCATGAATATCACTCATGTTGGTGGGGCGGCCGGGTCTGTACAATCGCGGCGTTTTTCAAGGATCGGAACAGACCATGTCGTATCGCGTCGTCATCGGCAGCGTGTTGCTGCTTTTAAGTTGGGGCGCCGTGGCGCAAGGTCTGCCGGCTGCGCCGGGGCTTTCCCTACACCCGCGATATCCAACCGATCTTTACCGAAAAGTGCGTGGCTTGCCACGCCTGCTATGACTCCGCCTGCCAGCTCAACCTGGGCAGTGGCGAAGGCGCGGCGCGTGGCGCCAGCAAATCGCCTGTCTACGACGGGGAGCGTACCCAGGCGGCGACGCCAACCCGGTTGTTTTATGACGCGACCGGCAAGCGTGCCTGGCAACAGAAAGGCTTCTACTCGGTACTCGACGCCCAGGGCAGCCAGGCCGCGCTGATGGCGCGGATGCTGGAGTTCGGCCATAACACGCCGTTGCAGCCCAATGCCAAATTACCGCAGGACATCGTCCTGGGTCTGAACCGCGAAAACACCTGCGCCATGCCGGCGGAGTTCGATACCTATACCAGCACCCATCCTGGACAGGGCATGCCCCTGGCCGTCACCGGCCTGACCGATCAGCAATATCAGACTTTGCAGCGCTGGCTCGCTTCGGGGGCGCCGATTGACGAGAAGGGCCTGGCGCCAAGCGCAAACGAAGCGATGCAGGTGATGCAATGGGAAAACCTGCTCAATGCGCCGGGCGCCCGGCAAAGCCTGGTAGGGCGCTGGTTATACGAGCACTGGTTCCTTGCGCACCTCTATTTCAAGGACGGCGAGCCGGGGCATTTTTTCCAGTGGGTGCGCTCGCGGACGCCAACGGGTCAACCGATCAACGTGATCAACACTCGCCGCCCGAACGACGATCCCGGGACTGAGTTCTACTATCGCCTGTGGCCGGTGCAGGGTGTGATCGTGCACAAGACCCACATCACCTACCCGCTGAGCGCAGCAAAGATGGCGCGGGTCAAAAGCTTGTTCTACAGCGGCAACTGGCAGGTCAACGCCTTGCCGGGCTACGGGCCCGAGCGCCGAGCCAACCCGTTTTCGACGTTCGAGGCCATTCCGGCCCAGGCGCGCTACCAGTTCATGCTCGATAACGCCGAATACTTCGTGCGCACCTTCATTCGCGGTCCGGTGTGCCGGGGCCAGATCGCCACGGATGTGATTCGCGACAACTTCTGGGCGTTGTTCCAGGCGCCGGAGCACGACCTCTACATCACCGACCCCAATTACCGGGGACAGGCTACGCCGTTGCTGGCGATGCCGGGACAGAACGACGACGTTGGCAGCGTCATCGGCCTGTGGCACGACTACCGTAACAAGCGCAACGAGTACGAAGCCTTGCGGCGCGACAGCTACGCTGACCTGCCGGCGCCAAGTTGGTCGACCCTTTGGGCCGGTAACGACAATGCGCTGCTAAGCATCTTCCGTCATTTTGACAGCGCCGCCGTGACCAAGGGCCTGATCGGCGAAGTGCCGCAGACGATGTGGCTATTCGACTACCCCTTGCTGGAGCGCACGTACTACCAGTTGGCGGTGAACTTCGACGTGTTCGGTAACGTGTCCCATCAGGCGCAGACGCGGTTGTATTTCGACCTGATCCGCAACGGCGCCGAACAGAACTTCCTGCGTCTGATGCCGGCCAATTCTCGCGAGGGTTACCTTGATGACTGGTACCAGAACAGCGGCAAGATCAAGATGTGGATGGACTACGAAGATATCGACGACGACAAGCCCACCGCGCTTAAACTCGACCCCAAAGACCCCAAGTACGATTTCGCCCAGCAATTGCTCGTGCGCTATGGCGAGCTGAACGCCAAACCAGACCCGATCAACCGTTGCGACGGCGCGTATTGTTCACGTCCCAACATTGACGCTGAGTTGCAAAGTGCCGAACAGGTCCTGAGCCGCCTGACTTCGCGTCCTGCGGCGGGATTGAAAGTGATTGACCAGTTGCCGGAAGCGACGATGCTGCGAATCCAGACGTCCAGCGGCAAGCGCGAGGTCTACAGCCTTCTGCGCAACCGCGCCCACAGCAACGTGGCGTTCCTGCTCGGCGAGTCGCTGCGCTACCAGCCGGGGCTGGATACGCTGACCATCTTCCCGGGCGTGTTCAGCAGCTACCCGAATTTCATCTTCAACATTCCTGCGGCCCAGGTGCCAGCGTTCGTAGAGGCCATGGAAAATGCCAAGGACGCCAATCGTTTCGAGAAAATCGTCGAACGTTGGGGGATCCGCCGAAGTCATCCGCAGTTCTGGTTCTATTTCCATGACCTGAGCCAGTACATCCATGAAACCGATCCGGTGGAAGAGGGCGTGCTGGACATGAATCGCTACGAGAATCTTTGATCGACCTTTGCCGGGGTGGAGGTGTCGGACTTTATATACACCGCCGATTCCCCTGCCTGTGCTGATCCCCCTGTGGGAGCGGGGGAAACAATTCCCGGAGAGCGATCGATGTTGATTTCTGTACAGGCACTGCGCGCCCTCGCGGCCTGGACCGTGGTCTGTCACCATTTCATGCAGATTTTCTTCGACTTCCAGGCCCGTGGGCCGATTGGACAGTTGTTCATCGACAAGGGCGCGGTGGGGGTCGATATCTTCTTCGTCATCAGTGGCCTGGTGATTTTCCTTTCCACCGAAGGCAAATCGCTGCCGCCCGGGCGTTTTCTGCTCTACAGGCTGTTTCGAATCGTGCCGGCCTATTGGCTGTACACGGTGCTGATGGCGTTGCTCGTTGTGTTCGCCCGGCCCTTATTGCCGGATCAGACGGTCGACTGGTCGCATTTCCTCTTGTCGTTGCTGTTCATTCCCACCCAAAACCCCGGCGGCTACGGGATTTATCCGACGCTCACTGTCGGCTGGACGCTCAATTACGAAATGCTGTTTTACGTGCTGTTTGCCTGGGCGCTGTTGTTCCGCCTGCAATGGCGGCTGCTGATCGTCGCGGCGCTGCTGTTTGCGGTTTGTGAGGCCTGGACCGGCTATGGCTGGATCAGCGAGTTTTACCGGTCGAGCATCGTGTATGAGTTCCTGTTGGGCATCGCCATCGGCATGATCTACCGCCGTGGGTGGATCAAGCCCGGCTTGTATCTGCCCCTCATGGGGATCGGTGGTGCGCTGCTGATCATTTACCACCTGCCGCCGCAACCACGCTTTCTCGCCTGGGGCTTGCCCAGTGCGGTGCTGGTGATGGCCTGCATGGCGTTGGAGCGCTTTTTCGAGAATCGCCGGCTGCTGAAATGGCTAGGGGATTGCTCCTACTCGGTGTATTTGATGCACGTGTTGGTATTGTCGGCAGGCGGCTTTATCGCGCAGCGCTACGGGGTAGACCCGTACGTGATGTTCATCGTATGCGTCGTTGCCATCGGCGCAGGGGCTTGGGCAAGTTATCAATGGGTGGAAAAGTGCAGCTATCGGTGGCTAAAACAGCGGATTGACGGTGAATCCGCCCGCCAAAGTCAGTCGGTTATTTCCCGACAAAAATACTAGGACTTTGTGCGGCGCGATGATTGGCGTAAACTGCGCCCAAGCCTGTGAGGAGTTTCCATGACTGCTATTACTATCACCGACGCCGCCCACGATTACCTGGCCGATCTGCTCTCCAAGCAGAACACTCCAGGCATCGGCATCCGCGTCTTCATCACCCAGCCCGGCACCCAATACGCGGAAACCTGCATTGCCTATTGCAAGCCGGGCGAGGAAAAACCCGAAGACACCGCATTGGGGCTGAAAAGCTTCACTGCCTACATCGACTCGTTCAGTGAAGCTTTCCTGGATGACGCGGTCGTCGACTACGCCACCGATCGTATGGGTGGCCAACTGACCATCAAGGCGCCAAACGCCAAAGTACCGATGGTCAACGCCGACAGCCCGATCAACGAGCGTATCAATTACTACCTGCAAACCGAGATCAATCCGGGGCTGGCCAGCCACGGCGGTCAGGTCAGCCTGATCGACGTGGTGGAGGACGGCATCGCCGTTCTGCAGTTCGGCGGCGGTTGCCAGGGCTGCGGCCAGGCCGACGTAACCTTGAAGGAAGGCATCGAGCGGACCTTGCTCGAGCGCATCCCCGAGCTCAAGGGCGTTCGCGACGTGACCGACCACACGCAGAAAGAAAACGCCTACTACTAAGGTGTTCGCTGCGACATGAAAAACGGCGCCCCGTGAGCGCCGTTTTTTTATGCGTCAAATTCGAGGGCCTCAAGGGCGATACAGATGCGCATGCCCAGCCCGATACAACGACGACTCACTGAACTGATCACTGCCCAGCACCCGCCCAACCAGAATCAACGCCGTGCGCCGAAACCCCTTGGCCTCAACCTTTGCGGCAATATCCTCGATCGTCCCCACTACCCAGTCCTGATCCGGCCAGGTCGCCCGGTGTATCACGGCAATGGGGCAATCGGCGCCGTAATGCGGCAGCAATTCAGCCAGGATTTTGCGCAAATGGTTGACGCCCAGATGAATCGCCATGGTCGCCCCGTGCTGCGCCAGACTGCCCAGCTCTTCACCGACCGGCATCGCGGTCTTATCGGCGTAACGGGTCAGGATCACACTCTGTGATACGTCCGGCAGAGTCAGTTCTGCGCCCAGCAATGCGGCGCAGGCCGCCGTCGCAGTGACGCCGGGGACGATCTCGAATGGTATGCCCAGCTCGCGCAAATAGCGGATCTGCTCGCCAATCGCGCCATACAGGGACGGGTCCCCGGAATGCACCCGCGCCACGTCCTGGCCATTGGCATGAGCGCCCTTGATCAGTTCGATGATCTGCTCCAGGTGCAGTTCGGCGCTGTTGACCACCTGTTCGGCGCTATGGCCCTCCAGCACGGCGGCGGGCACAAGGGAGCCGGCATAGATGATCACCGGACAGCTGCGGATCAGGCGCTGGCCTTTGACCGTGATCAGTTCCGGGTCGCCAGGACCTGCGCCAATGAAGTAGACGGTCATCGTCGTTTCCTGTCAAAAAAGGGTTGGGCAAGGCTTCAGATGAAGATTGCTCATGTTCAGGGGCGGGGATTATCGGGATTTTACGCTGCGCCGGCCAATGCCAGTGTCGCCTGGGCGTATTTTTGTCGTGAAATCAGCAAGGTCGCCGGTGCCTGAGTGAGTTGTTCGGCGAGGGCGAGGGCGGTGCTCTCGGCCACGCCGTAGCAGCCGGTGCGTTCGAAGGCGATCTGCGAACGGTGGCTTAAGCACGGCTCGTAGGGCGCCAGTTGTTCACTGCTGAAATACGTCAGCGGCAGGTCGAGTTGTGCAGCCAGTTCGATCAGGCCGGGCTCGTCACGTTTCAGGTCGATGCTGGCCAGGGCCTGTATTTGACGCAGTTCGATTTGATGAGCCTGGAGGACCTGGTCGAGCAAAGCGCGCAGCGTTTCGACCGGGCAGCCGCGCTGACAGCCCAGGCCGACCACCAGGGTCGGCGCTGTGCTTTCAATGATCATGCCTGGTTCTGACGACGGAACAGCCACGCGCTGAGCAAGCCAAGGGCCAACCAAAACGCGACGTTAGTCAGTTGCGAAGCCATCTTGAATTGCGATTCCAACGCTTCTGGCGCGAGCATCGAATGCACCTCCGGCTGCGGTGCGCCGATCACATGCGGAACGGCGATGATCGCCACGCCCAGCAATTTCATCAGCCAATGGCGGCTGAACACGATCAGGGCAATGCCGACAGCGGTCGAAGCGGCGGTGCCGATCCACCACATTTGCCGTTGCGCGAGATCCGCCGCGGCGGTGCCCGGCAGTTCAGGGGGCAGGCCGAGGGTTGGCGCCAGCACGAAAGTGGCGTAGCCCGCCAGGCCCCAGAGCAGGCCCTGTGCAGTTTTGGTCGGTGCGCGCAGGGTGTAGAGACCGGCGAGCATCAGTGCAAAACCGACGGCGACGACAAGGTTGCCACCGGTGGTCGACAGCACGCGCTGCCAGCCGTCTTCCGGCTCCCAGGCTTCGGTGTCGTGGCTGTGCGCGGCCGTGCCGGCAGCATGTTCATGCACTTCAACGGCGGCAGGCTCGGATTTCTCGTAGGTTTCGGCCTGCAAAATCAGCGGCGAAACCCAGAAACTTTGCAGCAGCGTGAGCAGCAGGGCGGCCAGCAGTCCGGAAAAACCTGCGGTTTGCGCGATACGCTTGATCATGTCGTCAGGTCTCAATGGCAAGGGAACGCGGCGCTGTGGCGGGTATCGTGGGCGGCGTTGTGGACCGCTTCGATGTGCGAGAAACCGGCGAAGTAGACCAGGCACGCGCCCAGGATTGATGCGCAGACGGCGACGGTCAGGCGTTGGGTCAGGGTGGTTGTGTGGCTGCTGGCCGGTGCGTGGCCGGTGCTGCTGATGATCGACATGGCGCTTCCCTCTGTTCTGTCAGGGTGACGAGAGCGCATGCAGACACCCTGCGTAGCGTGCACGCAGAGGTTCAAACAGCGCCCGCCCACCGCGGGTTTGTTGTTTTCGTGATCGTATCGTCACTGTGTGTTGCGGGCCGGTCTCCGGGCTCGCGAGGGGCTTGGGCATCTGCCGAAACCTGCAAGAATCGCCTTCCCATGCCGATGATCGGCACAGTGGATCTGATTCTTCGCTCGCTTACCGTTGCGGGGGCAGCACCGGACTGACATGGGCTTGAGTAAAGCACATGATTCACCGGTTTCCCGTTTCACCCTGTGAAGGGCACCCGTAACAAGGCGTGTAGGAGAGCATGGGGCGGCTTTGCCGTCAATCGAGACCGGGTCGCGCCCATCGCGAGCAAGCCCGCTCCCACAGGGGACTGCGGACACCGGCCCATTGTGGGAGCGGGCTTGCCCGCGATGGCGTCCCGATTGCCGCCACAAGAATTTGACCCGCCCACAGACCATGCGTAGCCTTGTCGCTTCGAGGTTCTTCGCCATTGTCGAAGCTAAGAAGGGAACGCGGTCAATGCCGCGGCTGCCCCCGCAACTGTGAACGGTGATGTTCGCTGCCACGCCACTGCAAGCCCTGCACAATGGGTTCGCGGGAAGGCGCAGCGAATGCCGGGCCAACCGCCCGGCACACTGTCAGCCAGGAGACCTGCCTCGATCCAGATTCTCACTACAACCGGGCGGGGTGATCCGGTGGCGAAACTCTTGCGCGCACCGCTGTTGCAGCGCTTGTCGTCCCGTATGCCCGCCACCTTGCCAAAGGGCATCCGATGAAAACACTGGCCAAACTCCCCGTCACTATCGTCACCGGGTTTCTCGGCTCGGGCAAGACCACCTTGCTGCGCCACATGCTCGACAACGCCCAGGGCCGTCGTATCGCCGTAATCGTCAACGAGTTCGGCGAGCTGGGCATCGATGGCGAAATCCTCAAGCAGTGCTCCATCGGCTGCACCGAGGAAGAAGCCGTCGGTCGTGTCTTCGAGCTGGCCAACGGCTGCCTGTGCTGCACCGTGCAGGAGGAGTTCTTCCCGGTGATGCGCGAACTGGTGGCGCGCCGGGGCGACCTCGACCACATCCTCATCGAAACCTCTGGTCTGGCACTGCCCAAGCCATTGGTGCAAGCCTTTCAGTGGCCGGAAATCCGCAGCGCCTGCACAGTCGACGCGGTGATCACCGTGGTCGACAGCCCGGCCGTCGCTGCTGGCACTTTCGCCGCGTTCCCGGATCAGGTCGACGCCCAGCGTAAACTCGACCCGAACCTGGACCACGAGTCGCCCCTGCACGAGCTGTTCGCCGACCAACTGGCCAGCGCCGACCTGGTGATTCTCAACAAGGCCGACCTGATCAACCCTGAAGACCTGGCCCGCGTGCGCCTGGAAGTCGCCGAAGAATTGCCGCCGGCGGTCAAGATCATCGAAGCCAGCAGCGGTCGCTTGCCGCTCGATGTGCTGATCGGCCTGGGTGCTGGTTCCGAAGAACACATCGACAGCCGTCACAGTCACCACGATCACCACCACGAAGGCGAGGACGATCACGATCACGACGCGTTCGACTCCATCTCCATCGAATTGCCCCAGGCCGACGAGAGCCTGTTGCTGGATGCGCTGACCCAGTTGGTGATCAAGCACGACATCCTGCGCGTCAAGGGCTTCGCGGCGATCCCCAATAAGCCGATGCGCCTGCTGATCCAAGGTGTGGGCACACGCTTCGACAAGCACTTCGACCGCCAGTGGGGCGCCGATGAAGCGCGCACCACACGCCTGGTACTGATCGGCCAGGCGCTGGACGCCGTGCAACTCGAAGCGCAACTGCGCGCCGCGCTCAGCGTGTAACCCATGCACCTGCTCAGGACCCAGCCCGGCGGTTTCGTGTCGGATGACAACATCGCCGACCTTGGACAAACCCCCGCCGAGCTGGTGATCCTGTGCAGTGGCGACTCCAGCCTCGCCTTGCTCGCCGAGGCCGCGCAACAGTTACCCGACGATTACCCGAGCGTGCGCCTGGCCAATCCGATGCAGGTGCAGAATCACGCCTCGGTGGATTTGTACGTCGATGAAGTGTTGCGCCATGCCAAGGTGATCCTGATTTCGCTGCACGGCGGCATCGCCTATTGGCGCTATGGCGTCGAGCAACTGATCGAGCTGTCCCGGCGCGGCGTGCAATTGATTCTGGTGCCCGGTGACGACCGCCCGGACCCCGAACTCAGCGACCTGAGCACGGTAGCGGTCGAAGAGCGTGACCGGCTCTGGCACTACCTGCGCCAGGGCGGCATGGCCAACGCCCTGGACCTGTTCCGCTGTTTGGCGAGTCGCTGGCTCGGTCGCGATTACACCTGGAGTGAACCCCAAGCCCTGCCGCGCACCGCGATCTATCACCCGAGCAAAAGCCCGGCTGTGCTCAGCGACTGGCAAGCCGACTGGGAGGCCGGGAAGCCAGTGGCGGCAGTGCTGTTTTACCGCTCGCACTTGCAGGCGGCGAACACGGGCTTCATCGATGTGTTCTGCCAGCGCTTGCAAGCGGCGGGGCTCAATCCCGTGCCGATTGCGGTGGCCAGCCTGAAAGAGCCCGGTTGCCTGACGGTGGTCGAGGACTGGCTGGACCAGGTCGACGCGGCGGTGATCCTCAACACCACCGGCTTTGCTCAATCCAGCCCGGAAGCGCCGCACCTGCGTCCGTTTCGTCGCAATATCCCGGTGATCCAGGCCATCTGTGCCCAGGACAACGAGCCCGGCTGGCGTGACAGCGAGCAAGGGCTGGGCCCGCGTGACCTGGCGATGCACATTGCGCTGCCGGAGCTGGATGGACGCATCATCAGCCGCCCGATCAGTTTCAAGGACCTGGCCTGGCGCAGCGAACGCAGCCAGTCCGATGTGGTGTGCTACCGGGCAGCGCCCGAGCGCATGGATTTTGTCGCTGAGCTGGCGTGGCGCTGGGTGGAACTTGCGCGGGTGCCCAATGGTGAGAAACGCATTGCCTTGATCCTCGCCAATTATCCGACCCGGGATGGGCGCATTGGCAACGGCGTCGGCCTCGATACGCCGGCCGCCGCCCTGAACATCCTTCGGGCGTTGCACGAGCAAGGTTACCCGCTGCCAGCCGAATTGCCGGACAGCGGAACCGCGTTGATCCAGCAATTGCTCGGCGGCGTCAGCAATGACCTCGACAATCTCGACCTGCGTCCGTGCCATCAGAGCCTCGCGCTGGATGACTACACGCGACTGTTCGAAGCCTTGCCCGAAGCCAATCGGCGGGCGGTGCTGGAACGATGGGGCAAGCCTGCGCAAGACCCGATGTACCGGGGCGGGCGAATGATGATCGCCGGGCTGCGCTTTGGTCTGACGTTTGTCGGCATCCAGCCGGCCCGTGGCTATCAGGTGGACCCGAGCGCGGTCTATCACGACCCGGACCTGGTGCCGCCGCATGGCTACCTGGCGTTCTACTTCTGGTTGCGCCACGCCTACGGTGCCCACGGTGTGATTCACGTGGGCAAGCACGGCAATCTCGAATGGCTGCCGGGCAAGGGCGTGGGCCTGTCGGAAAACTGCTGGCCGGACGCGTTGCTCGGGCCGCTGCCGAATATCTACCCGTTCATCGTCAACGATCCGGGCGAGGGCGCCCAGGCCAAACGGCGCACGCAAGCGGTGATCATCGATCACCTGATGCCACCGCTCACCCGCGCAGAAACCTACGGGCCGCTGCGCAACCTGGAATTGTTGGCCGACGAGTATTACGAAGCGCAACTGCTCGACCCACGGCGGGCGCGGGAGTTACAGCGTGACATCCTGCAACTGGTGCGCGAGACCCACATCGACCGCGAGTTGCAGCTGGACGAAAGCCTGAACAGTGACGCCGACGCGGCGATCTGGTTGCCGCGCCTGGATACGTATTTGTGCGACTTGAAGGAATCGCAGATCCGCGATGGCCTGCACATTTTCGGCGAATCACCAACTGGACGTTTGCGCATCGACACGCTGCTGGCATTGCTGCGCATCCCACGTGGTGATGGGCGCGGGGCGCAGTCGAGCTTGTTGCGGGCGTTGGCCAAGGCATTTGGATTAGGGTTTGATCCGCTCGATTGCGCGCTGGCCGAGCTGTGGGGCGGACCGAGACCGGAGGCGTTGCTGGCGGTCAGCGATGAACTGTGGCGCACGGCGGGGGATACCCGTGAGCGGCTGGAGTTGTTTGCCGCAGACCTGATCGTCCAGACACTGAATACCGCACCCTGTGGGAGCGGGCTTGCTCGCGATGGAGTATCAGACACTTTGGTGGTGACTGACACACCATCGCGAGCAAGCTCGCTCCTACAGGATGGAGGTGACTGGTCTGAAGTGAACACGATCCTTGACCATCTGAACAACACCGTCGCCCCACGCCTCGACGCCTGCGGCCCCGCAGAAATGCGAGGCCTGCTCGACGCCTTGAGTGGCCGCTTCGTGCCCGCCGGCCCCAGCGGTGCGCCGAGTCGCGGTCGCCTGGACGTGCTGCCCACCGGGCGCAACTTCTATTCGGTGGACGTGCGCAACCTGCCCACCACCACCGCGTGGCGCATCGGCTTCCAGTCCGCCAACCTGATTCTTGAACGACATCTGCAAGACCATGGCGATCATCTACGCCAGCTTGGTTTGTCGGTGTGGGGCACCGCGACCATGCGCACCGGTGGCGACGACATCGCGCAGGCCATGGCGTTGATGGGCGTGCGACCGGTCTGGGCCACGGGCAGTCAGCGTGTCGACGATTTCGAGATCCTGCCGTTGAGCCTGCTCGACCGTCCGCGGGTAGACGTGACCTTGCGCGTTTCCGGGTTCTTCCGCGATGCGTTCGCCAACCTGATTCGTCTGTTCGATGCCGCGGTGCAAGCCGTCGCTTCGCTCGACGAACCGGATGATCTGAATCCGTTGGCCGCCAAAGTGCGGGCCGAGCGTGAGAGCCTGCTGCAAGCCGGGTTCGATGAAGACGCGGCGCGACGCCAGGCCGGTTGGCGCATTTTCGGCGCCAAGCCAGGGGCCTACGGTGCCGGCGTGCAGGGCGCCATCGACGGTCGCCTGTGGCAAAGCCGCGAGGACCTGGCCGAGGTGTACCTGAATTGGGGCGGCTATGCCTACGGCGGGTCCGACGAAGGCACCGCTGCACGCGAGCAGTTCGCCCGGCGCTTGAGCCAGGTCCAGGCGGTGTTGCAAAACCAGGACAACCGCGAGCACGACTTGCTCGATTCCAACGACTATTACCAGTTCCAGGGCGGCATGCTCGCCGCCGTGGAAAGCCTCAGTGGCGCTGCGGCGGCCAGTTACCACGGCGACCACAGCCAACCGGATCTGCCAAAGATCCGCACGTTGAAGGAAGAACTGAACCGGGTCATTCGCTCGCGAGCCGCCAACCCGAAGTGGCTGGAGGGCGTCAAGCGTCACGGCTATAAAGGTGCGTTCGAGATGGCGGCGACGGTGGACAACCTGTTCGCGTTCGACGCGACGACGCAGTTGATCGACGATCACCAGTACGCGTTGCTGGCCGATGCCTATCTGCTGGACCCGGGGACCCGGGATTTTGTGCGCGAACACAACCCGCATGCCTTGCGTGATATGACCGAGCGCATGCTCGAAGCACAGCAGCGAGGCCTGTGGAAGGAGCCTGGGGAGTACCGCGAGGCACTGGAAAACCTGTTGTTGGATATAGAAGAAGATGGCTAGCTTCCCCCCACACACGCTGTGCCTCCTGTGGGAGCGGGCTTGCCCGCGATAGCGTTGGGTCAGCGATTCATGTATCTACTGACGCACCACTATCGCGGGCAAGCCCGCTCCCACAGGGGAAATATGTTGCTGATAAAACGACGACCACGATCGAGACAGACTTAATGACCCACACCCCACATTTCCCGCTTTCCGCCGTGGTCGGCGCCGACGACTTGAAACTCGCGCTGTACCTGACTGCCATCGACCCGAAAATTGGGGGTGTGCTGATCGAGGGCCTCGAGGCATGGCCAAGTCGACCCTGGCCCGGGGCCTGGCGGACCTGTTGGCCAGCGGCCAGTTCGTGACCCTGCCGCTGGGCGCCACGGAAGAGCGACTGGTCGGCACCCTCGACCTCGACGCAGCCCTGAGCGAAGGGCGTGCGCAGTTTTCCCCGGGCGTATTGGCCAAGGCCGACGGCGGTGTGCTGTACGTGGATGAGGTCAACCTGTTGCCGGACCATCTGGTCGACCTGCTGCTCGACGTCGCCGCCAGTGGCACCAACCTGATCGAGCGCGATGGCATTTCCCACCGACACTCGGCCCGGTTTGTTCTGATTGGCACGATGAACCCGGAAGAGGGCGAGTTGCGTCCGCAGCTGCTCGACCGCTTTGGTTTGAACGTCGCCCTGGGCGGTCACATCGCCCCACAGGCGCGTGGCCAGATCATCCGTCGGCGCCTGGATTTCGACAGCGACCCGCAGGTTTTTTGTGCGCACTGGGAAACGCAGCAACAGGCGCTGCGCGAGCGTTGCGAGCAGGCGCGTCGAGCCTTGGCGAGCATCCCGCTGGATGACGAAGCGTTGGCGCAAATCACCGAGCGTTGCTTTGCCGCTGGTGTCGATGGCCTGCGTGCCGACCTGGTCTGGCTGCGCGCTGCCCGTGCCCATGCGGCGTGGCGAGGGGCGCGCGCGATTGCCGGGGAAGATATCGACGCGGTGGCCGATTTCGCCTTGCGCCATCGTCGACGCGAACCCTCGCCGCCGGCACCGCAACAACCCGCGCAGGCACCTTCTAAACAAGACAGTCACCCCGGCACCGGCCAGGGGCAATGGGGTGAAATGCCGGCCCAGGCCCTGCCGGTCGGCGACCGTCGCGAAGTGCCGAGCTGGCCAAAAAAGCCCTAGGCATTCGCCCTCGATCGCAAGCGGGGGCGAATGCCAGACCCCGCGCCGGACGCCTGGAGCATGGCAATCAGGGCAAGCGGCGTGCTGCGCGCGACGGCTCGGTGAACTGGCCGGGCACCTTGCTCAATGGCCGGCCGCGCCAGCGTTCACAGTTGCTGTTCCAATGGCGCACCCGCTCCCCCCATGAGTTGTGGCTGGTGATCGTCGATGCCTCGGCTTCGACGCGACGCCATCAGGCCCTGAGCGATGCCAAGGGCTTGCTGGCGCAACTGTTCGACGACGCTTACCGCCAACGCGCACGCCTGGCGTTGTTAACGGCCAGCGGTGCCGCGCCGAAATGGCAGGTGCAGGGTTTGAAAGCTTCCAACGGCTTGCGTCACTGGCTCGATGGCCTGGGCGCCGGCGGCGGGACGCCCTTGCTGGCAGCGTTGCAAGAAGCCGAGCGTTGGATGAGCGCCCGCAAAAAACGCTTCCCGGCAGAGCAACAGCGCGTGCTGGTGGTCACCGATGGACGTTTGAAGGACTGCCCGGCCCTGGCGCCGCTGGACTGCCCGGCCTTGCTGATCGACATCGAGCGCGGCCCGATCCGTCTGGGCCGCAGCAAGGTATTGGCGCAGCAGTTGCAGGCTGAGTACCGGCACATCGACGAGCCCCTGTGAACACCGGACCTCTGTAGGAGCGAGTTCACTCGCGATGGTCGTCAACGATAACGCTGGCTGCCTGACACCCAGCGGCGTCTGGGCTTGCATCGCGAGCAAGCTCGCTCCTACAGGGGGGCGTCAACGTTGACGCGGACTCGCTGTCACCCCACCCATCGCACTCCGAGACTCGCCCCGAAGGCATGGGCTGTGAAGCCAATGCCGAGCGGGTGCTGGCGTCACTCAAGCACCAGGGCTTGTGACGCGGGCTGAGCGGGTATCGGATTGCGCATCAACGTGCCCACCACCAGCGCACCGAGCAAGGCCAGTAGCCCGGCGACCCACAAAAGCATGCTGAAGCCGCCGACGAAGGCCTGGCGCGCCAGGGGCTCGATCAATGCGTGGGCGCTATCGGGCAGCAGGCTCATCGCCGCTGCCATGTCGCCAGCCACCACCCGTGACGCGATGCCCTGGGTCTGGCCCAGCCATTGCGCGCCCTGTGCCGATAGGCTGGCGTGCAGTAATTGCCCGGTTTGGCTGGACAACAAAGCACCGTACACGCCGATGGCCAGCACAATGGCGCTGAAACGCATGGTGGTGCTCATGCCCGATGCCATGCCGGTGCGCTCGCGGGGCACGCAGGCCATGATGTTTTTCTGGGTGTCGCCATTGAGCAATCCCGCGCCGGCGCCGGTGACGGCAATCGCCAGGGCGAAGGGCAGGTAACCACCGCTGCTGACGGCCCAGGCGCTCAACAGATTGCCGCAGCCGACCAGCGTCAATCCGCTGGCCATCATCGTCGCCGGGGCGAACCGAGTGGACAGGCGCACGCCAATGCGCGGGCAGATCAGCATCGTCAGGGCAAAGGGCAGCATGCCCAGGCCCGACGCGATGGCCGAAAAACCCAGGCCGTTTTGCAGGTAGAACGGCAGCAGGGTCATCATCACCTGGGCGCAACCGGCATAGGCGAACATGCCCAGCAATGCACCAATGAAACGAGGGTGCCTGAACAGTTGCAGGTCGATCATCGGCCGCCGTTGCAGTTTTTCAATCACCACGAAGAGGCCTAGCAACAAAGCACCGCCGAGCAGGCGGGCGTAGGTGGTCGGGTTGCTCCAGCCGATCCGGTTGGCCTCGATCAATCCCCAGATCAGGCACAACAGACTGCCGCTGAACGCCAGGCTGCCCCACGGATCAAGTCGAGCGGATTGGGGATCGCGGGATTCCGGCACGGCGCGCCAGACCATGACCATCAGCAACAGGCCCACCGGCAGGTTGAGGTAGAAAATCCAGCGCCAGCCGATGTATTCGGTGATCAGCCCGCCGATGGTTGGTGCGGCCGTCATCGCCACGCCCATGCACGCGCCCCAGAATGCCCAGGCCTTGGCGCGTTCCACTTCATCGTGAAAGGTGTGGCCAATCGACGCCAGGGCCGAGGTCAGCAGCAACGCCGCGCCGACGCCCTTGATGGCCCGGGCGATGTCGAGAAACAACGCATTGGGCGCCGCGCCGCAGCCGATGGACGCCAGGATGAACAGGCCCAGGCCGCAGAGCAGGGTTTTCTGCCGGCCAAATCGGTCGGCGATGCTGCCGGCGGGTAACAGCAGGGCGGCAAACGCCAGCATGTAGGCGCTGACTACCCATTCGATGTCGGCGAAGTTGGCCCCCAGGTCGCGGGCGATCGTCGGCAAGGTGACGGCTACGATGTTGGTGTCCAGGACGATGAGCGAGCAGACGCCGGAAGCCGTCAACAGCGTGAGGCGTGGATTGACCGGGCTCATGCTGTGATTGCCTTTTGAGCAAGGTCGCTGGCATGGCGGAGGTTTTGGTGTTTGACGCGCATGGCAAGGGCTCTCTACTGTAATTGCCAGATGAGCTTATCGCGACGATCCAGTGGCTTTGTTAGCTTGCGATCGGCATTTCATTACCTTTGAGCTAATGCCCCATGGACATCCGCCATTTCCGTTACTTCCTGGCCGTTGCACGGCAGGGCAACTTCACCCGCGCTGCTGAACAGCTCGGGATTGCACCACCGACCCTGACCCGGCAGATCCAGGACATGGAGAACGAACTCGGCACCCGCCTGTTCGTACGCCAGACCCGCGAAGTCAGCCTCACCGAAGCCGGCGCCGCCCTGATGATCGAAGCCGAAGCGACCGTGCGTCAGTTCGAATACGCCCAGCAAAATGCCCAGCGCGCGGGGCGTGGGGAGATTGGTCATATTGAATTGGGCTATGTGGCTTCGGCCGTGTATTCCGGCCTGTTGCAGAAGCAGGTGCAGGCGTTCAGTCGCGAGTGCCCGGATGTGAGCCTCAACGTGCGCGAGTATCCGATGGCGTCCTTGCCGGCAATGGTTTTGGAGGGGCGATTCGATATTGGCTATGTTCGATCGCCCATGACCTTGCCCGAGGGGCTGGAAGCGATTCGCCTGGATGCCGAGGGCTTTGTGCTGGCGCTGCCCGGCGAGTCCTGGTTGTGCCGTTTGGGCGAGATTGGCCCTGAGCATCTGCAAGGCGAGACGTTCATCCTGCCGGAACAGATCAGCGGCACTCTGCAAGTCGCCGCCCAAGGCGGGTTTGCACCGAAGCTGGGCGCGCAGCCGGGCGGGCTGGTGGCGGTGCTGGCGCTGGTGTCATTAGGGCAGGGCGTGGCGGTGGTGCCCGAGTCGGTGGTCGGGCATGTGGGATTACCCGGTGTGGTGTATCGGTCGATCAAGGGCAACGAGGCGAATTCGTGGCTGTCGTTGATTCATCGGCGGTTCGAGAAGTCGGCGGCGGTGATGCGGTATATCGAGCGGGTGCGAATTGGTTGAATCCCCCTGTAGGAGCAGCCGGTCGACGCTCGATTGCTCGCGATGGCGACGTGTCTGTGCCGAAGATGTTGGATGTGCCGCCGTCATCGCGAGCAAGCTCGCTCCTACAGATTTTGTAATGATTTCCCACTGTGGGAAATATCGCTTCCCGCTGTACGCTCCAAGGCCATTTGTCTTTCAGGATTTGCATGAACACCCTCTCGGAGCCTCCCAGTTACCCTTCCTCCTCGCGCCATCGCGCGCGTTGCTCGTACGCAAAACACCCGGTCTTTCGGCGCCTGAATTCCTTTGTCATTGCAACCCCACGGCCTCTGCGCCGCGCTTTGCCGTGCCCGGCATTCTGAATTAACGAAGAGATCGAGACTTTTATATGGAATGGTTAGCTGACCCCACCGCCTGGCTGGGCCTGTTGACATTGATCGTGCTGGAGCTGGTGCTCGGCATCGATAACCTGGTGTTTATCGCCATCCTCGCCGACAAGTTGCCTCCCGAGCAGCGCGACCGTGCACGCCTCATCGGCTTGTCCCTGGCCTTGATCATGCGCCTGGGCCTGCTCGCGAGTATTTCCTGGTTGGTGACCTTGACCCAGCCACTGTTCGAGGTGTTCGACAAGAGCTTCTCCGGACGAGACCTGATCATGCTGTTCGGCGGTGTGTTCCTGTTGTTCAAGGCCACCATGGAGCTGCACGAACGCCTCGAAGGCCATGTTGGCGAGCGCACGGCCAACACCGCTTACGCGATGTTCTGGCCCATCGTTGCGCAGATCGTCGTGCTCGATGCAGTGTTCTCGCTGGACGCGGTGATCACCGCCGTGGGCATGGTGGATGAATTGGCGGTGATGATGATCGCCGTGATCATTTCCATCGGCCTGATGATCGTCGCCAGCAAGCCGCTGACCCGCTTCGTCAACGCCCACCCGACAGTGATCATGCTGTGCCTGGGCTTTTTGATGATGATCGGCTTTGCGCTGACCGCCGAAGGCCTGGGCTTCCACATTCCGAAAGGCTACCTGTATGCCGCCATCGGTTTCTCCATCCTGATCGAGGTGTTCAACCAGATCGCCCGGGCCAAACGCAAACGCTCGATGCAGGGTTTGCGGCCGATGCGTGAACGCACTGCGCATGCGGTGATGCGCTTGCTGGGTGGTCGTAAACTGGCGGCGGAAGAGGTGGGTGAAGAAATTGCCGACATGCTGGACAACGGCG
The DNA here is from genome assembly GCF_054668405.1 of Pseudomonas sp. S2_C03. Lineage (NCBI taxonomy): Bacteria > Pseudomonadati > Pseudomonadota > Gammaproteobacteria > Pseudomonadales > Pseudomonadaceae > Pseudomonas > Pseudomonas sp. S2_C03. The sequence goes on from NZ_CP162766.1 coordinate 2,150,428, forward strand.
AGCCCCCGACTGAAGAGCTGTTCGACCGTCGTGAACGGGTGATGATCAGCGGTGTGCTCCAACTGGCCGAACGACCGATCCGCACGCTGATGACCGTGCGCGCCGATGTCGACTACATCGACCTGGCCGATGACGCCGAGACCATTCGCACACGCTTGATGCACTCGTCCTATTCGCGCTTGCCGCTGATCCGTGAGGGTGCGGTGGATGAACCGCTGGGCTTCGTGCACAAGAAGGAGCTGCTCAAGGAGTACCTGAGTGGCAACGAGCCCGATCTGGCACACCTGGCGCGCCAGGCCATCAACCTGCTGGACAGCTATTCGATCCTCAACGCCCTGGAGCAGATGCGCAAGGCCTCGACCCACATTGCCTTCGTGGTCAATGAATTCGGTGACTTCGTCGGCGTGCTGACCATGACCGATATCCTCGAGTCCATTGCCGGCGAGCTGCCGGACGCCAGCGAGATCGAAGGCCCGGACGTGGTCGAGGAGAAGGGCGGTTTTGTGGTCAGCGGCGCGCTGAACCTGGCGCGGGTGCGCCAACGCACCGGCTTTGCCGCCGAACCGACCGACGACTACCAGACCCTCGCCGGGCTAGTGGTCAGCCTGCTGGACCGCTTGCCGATGATTGGCGACAGCCATGAGTGGGAAGGTTGGCGGATGACCGTGGTGTCGGTGGAAGAACGACGGGTGACGCGGGTGTTCCTGGCACGTATGGACGCCTGACCCACTGTAGGAGCGAGCACGCTCGCGATGGAGGACCAGGCACCGCGGGGTGTCAGGCCTCCAGCGTTATCGTTGACGACCATCGCGAGCATGCTCGCTCCTACAGGGGATTTGTGAACGACACAGATCCTCTGTGGAAGCGGGCTTGCCGGTCCAATGTGGTGCAAATACCCGCCCGCTGTAGCCAACGGTAGCGCTGCGCCATTGCTTCCTCGGGTGACAGCAATTTCTTAGAACAACCCATCCCCCTGATTCAAAACACTTTTCAAATCTCGCTCCCACCTCGTTACAACCTGTGGCACACTTTCTGCTGTCTATTCCGCTGTTACATACTACGTTCCGGTATAGCGGAATAACTCACATCCAGGAGTGCTTGCCATGCTTCGCCGACCTTCCTTGTTCAAAGCGTGTGTTTTTCTTTTTGCAGCTTCGGCTGCTGCCATGGGCGTGGCCCAGGCGGCGGACAGCAAGCTCGATAGCGTGCTGGCCCGTGGCAAATTGATCGTGGGCACTGGCAGCACCAATGCGCCTTGGCACTTCCAGGGAGCGGATGGCAAGTTGCAGGGTTTTGATATCGACATCGGACACATCATCGCCAAGGGCTTGTTCAACGATCCGGACAAGGTCGAGTACGTAGTGCAGTCTTCCGATGCCAGGATTCCAAACCTGCTGACCGACAAAGTCGACATCAGTTGCCAGTTCATCACCGTCACCGCCAGCCGAGCCCAGCAGGTGGCGTTCACTTTGCCGTACTACCGCGAGGGCGTCGGCCTGCTGCTGCCGGCCAACAGCAAGTACAAGGAAATCGAAGACCTGAAAGCCGCCGGCGACAGTGTCACCGTGGCCGTGCTGCAAAACGTCTATGCCGAGGAACTGGTGCACCAGGCACTGCCCAAGGCCAAGGTCGATCAATACGACAGCGTTGACCTGATGTATCAGGCCGTGAACTCCGGACGCGCCGACGCGGCAGCCACCGATCAGTCCTCGGTCAAATACCTGATGGTGCAGAACGCGGGTCGCTACCGCAGCCCGGCCTACGCCTGGAGCCCGCAAACCTATGCCTGCGCGGTGAAGCGCGGCGACCAGGACTGGCTGAACTTCGTCAACACCGCCCTGCATGAGGCCATGACGGGCGTTGAGTTTCCGATGTACGCCGAGTCGTTCAAAAAATGGTTCGGTGTAGACCTGCCAACCCCAGCCATCGGTTTCCCCGTCGAATACAAATGACCCCGTGGGAGCGGGGCGGACAATCGCCCCGCTCAAGGTATTGCTGACCATGAACTATCAGTTGAACTTTGCCGCCGTGTGGCGCGATTTCGACACCTTGCTGGCGGGGCTCGGCCTGGGCCTGCAATTGGCGCTGGTGTCGATCGCCATCGGCTGCGTGATCGGCCTGATGATGGCGTTTGCGTTGCTGTCCAAACACCGGGCGTCGCGGGTACTGGCGTCGGTGTATGTGACGGTGGTGCGTAACACGCCCATCCTGGTGCTGATCCTGTTGATCTACTTCGCCTTGCCGAGCCTGGGCATCCGCCTGGACAAGATTCCCTCGTTCATCATCACCCTGTCGTTGTATGCCGGGGCCTATCTGACCGAGGTGTTCCGGGGCGGTTTACTGAGCATCCCCAAAGGGCAGCGCGAAGCCGGCCTGGCCATCGGCCTGGGTGAGTGGCAGGTCAAGGCTTACGTCACCGTGCCGGTGATGCTGCGCAACGTGCTGCCTGCGCTGTCGAACAACTTCATTTCGCTGTTCAAGGACACCTCGCTGGCGGCGGCGATTGCCGTGCCGGAGCTGACCTATTACGCGCGCAAGATCAATGTCGAGAGCTACCGGGTGATCGAAACCTGGCTGGTGACCACAGCGCTCTATGTTGCGGCCTGTTACCTCATTGCCATGCTGCTGCGTTACCTCGAGCAGCGCTTGGCGATCCGCCGATAGGAGGCCCCATGTACGAATCACCCAGTTGGTTGCATGAGTTGTGGGTTGCCCGCGAGGTGCTGTGGCAGGGTTTTCTCACCAGTGTGCAGGTGTCGGCGCTGGCGATCCTTTTGGGCACGATGGTCGGCATCGTCGCCGGCCTGGTGCTGACCTACGGCAAGTTCTGGATGCGTGCGCCGTTTCGTTTCTACGTCGACCTGATTCGCGGTACACCGGTGTTCGTGCTGGTCCTGGCCTGCTTCTACATGGCGCCGGCTCTGGGCTGGAAGATCAGTGCGTTCCAGGCGGGTGCCCTGGGGCTGACGCTGTTCTGCGGCTCCCACGTCGCCGAGATTGTGCGCGGTGCGTTGCAAGCCTTGCCCAGTGGGCAGATGGAAGCGAGCAAGGCCATCGGTCTGACGTTCTACCAGGCCTTGGGCTACGTGTTGTTGCCCCAGGCGTTGCGGCAGATCCTGCCGACCTGGGTCAACTCCTCGACCGAAATCGTCAAGGCCTCGACGCTGTTATCGGTCATCGGTGTAGCCGAGTTGCTGCTCAGTACCCAGCAGATCATCGCCCGGACCTTCATGACCCTGGAATTTTACCTGTTCGCCGGATTTCTGTTTTTCGTCATCAACTACGCCATCGAATTACTCGGCCGGCACATTGAAAAGCGGGTGGCCTTGCCATGACTCAGATTCAAACCAATGCACAAAACGGCCAACCGCTGCTCGACATTCGCGGCTTGCACAAACAGTACGGCAAGCTTGAAGTGCTCAAGGGCGTCGACCTGACCATGCAACGCGGCAACGTCGTCACGCTGATCGGCTCCAGCGGCTCGGGCAAGACCACCTTGCTGCGCTGCGTGAACATGCTCGAAGAATTCCAGGGTGGGCAGATCATGCTCGACGGCGAGTCCATCGGCTATGACGAAGTCGATGGCAAGCGCGTGCGCCACGCGGAAAAAGTCATCGCCCGGCATCGTGCCATGACCGGCATGGCGTTCCAGCAGTTCAACCTGTTTCCGCACCTCACCGCGTTGCAGAACGTGACCTTGGGGTTGCTCAAGGTCAAGAAGCTGCACAAGGACGAGGCCGTGGCGCTGGCGGAGAAGTGGCTGGATCGGGTCGGCCTGCTGGAGCGACGCAATCACTTTCCCGGCCAGTTGTCCGGTGGTCAGCAACAGCGCGTGGCGATTGCCCGCGCCATCGCCATGAACCCCAGCCTGATGCTGTTCGACGAAGTCACCTCGGCCCTCGATCCTGAGCTGGTTGGCGAGGTGTTGAACGTGATCAAGGGCCTGGCGGACGAAGGCATGACCATGCTGCTGGTGACCCACGAAATGCGTTTCGCCTTCGAGGTCTCGGACAAGATCGTATTCATGAACCAAGGGCGCATCGAAGAGCAGGGGCCACCCAAGGAGCTGTTCGAACGCCCACAATCGCCGCGTCTGGCTGAGTTTCTCAAGAACACGCGGTTTTGATCCCTTTTATTTCCAAGCAGGAGAAGCACTCATGAGCATTACGCGTTACGGCACCGGCAGCAGCGCTGCCGGCGGCACGCCTCGCCCTTTTGCCCGCGCCGTTGAAGCCGATGGCTGGCTGCATGTTTCCGGGCAGGTGCCGGCGCTGGATGGCGAGATCATCAATGGCGGCATCGTTGAACAGACGCACCAGACCATGAAAAACCTGATCGCCATTCTCGAAGAGGCCGGTTATGGCCTCGAAGACGTGGTGCGCGCGGGCGTGTGGCTGGACGACCCGCGGGATTTCACCAGTTTCAACAAGGTCTTCTCCGAGTACTTCAAACCCGAACACGCCCCAGCGCGGGCGTGTGTGCAGGCAAGCATGATGGTCGATTGCAAGGTTGAGATCGACTGTATTGCCTACAAGAAGAAGGGCTGAGGATTGCGGTGCGGCCAACGCGGGCAAGCCCGCTCCTACAGGAGCGAGCTTGTCGAATCGTCGCACCGTCGCGATAGCGGCCTCACGGTCGCCGCTGCACTCTGGTTAAAATCCCGGCATTATCAAGGGGAACCACAGACATGACCGAAGACACCATCAAACGCCGGGCGCGTGGTCTGGACCGGGCGTTCGATATTCTCGATTTCCTCAAGGAGATCGGCCAGCCGCTGCGTCCCAATGACATCGCCAGTGGCATCGGCAGTCCCAAGTCCACGGTCTATGAACTGGTGGCTTCGCTGCTGGAACGACGCATCCTCGAACCGGTGGGCAAGGAAGGTCACGTCTACCTGGGCCGTCAGCTGTATTTCCTTGGCCAGGCGCACCTGCGCCATTTCGACCTGACCCGCGAGGCCGACCATGCCTTGCAGGAAATCGTCAGCCAGACCCGCGAGACTGCACAGATGTGCTTGCTCAACGGGCGCAAATACACGGTGGCGCTGATGAAGGAGGGCGAACGGCATTTTCGTATTTCCTCGGACATCGGCGAAAACGCCCCGATTCCATGGACGGCCTCGGGTCGCCTGTTGTTGGCCCACCTGAGCGACCAGGCGATCGTTGACCTGATTGACCCGGACGATTTCATCCTGCCGGACGGTGAACGTCTGTCACTGGAGCAATTTCTCGGTGAAATCCGTCAGGCCGCCATCGACGGCTTTTTCTCGTTCGACAGCGTCGCGGACACCTTCACCCACTGCTTTGCGGCTCCGGTCAAGGACAACCACGGTGTTGCCATTGCGACCCTGTGCATCGTCGCGCCACGGGCCGACGCCAAGAAAAACTATAACGACTACCGCCGGGTGCTGATCGACAGCGCCAACAGCCTTGCCCGGCGAATCAACGAATAACTGCGGCTGCCTGCGGCCGCGACTGTGAGGAGTTCGACCATGTCTACTGCCCAAAATACCGACGCCGTGGCCAAAGGCGATGCCAGCATTGGCGCCCATCTGGTACGCGACGTCAGCCTGCCGGCGCTGGTGCTGCACCGCCAGGCGCTGGAACACAACATTCGCTGGATGCAGGCGTTCGTCAGCGACAGCGGCGCCGAGTTGGCGCCTCACGGCAAGACCAGCATGACCCCGGCGCTGTTCCGCCGCCAACTGGACGCCGGCGCCTGGGGCATCACCCTGGCCAGCGCCACGCAAACCCGCGCAGCCTATGCCCATGGCGTGCGGCGGGTGTTGATGGCCAACCAATTGGTCGGTACGCCGAACATGGCGCTGATTGCCGACCTGCTGGCCGACCCGACGTTCGATTTTTACTGCATGGTCGATCACCCGGAAAACGTCGCGGACCTGGGCGCCTATTTCGCCTCGCGAGGGGTACGCCTGAACGTCATGATCGAGTACGGCGTGGTCGGTGGCCGTTGCGGTTGTCGCAGCGAGCAGGAAGTGCTCGACCTGGCCAAGGCCATCGACGCGCAACCGGCCCTGGCACTCACCGGTATCGAAGGTTACGAAGGGGTCATCCATGGCGACCATGCCATCGCCGGCATTCGTCAGTTCGCTGCATCGCTGGTACGCCTGGCGGTGCAACTGCAGGACAGCGGCGCCTTCGACATCGCCAAGCCGATCATCACCGCGTCGGGCTCGGCCTGGTATGACCTGATCGCCGAGTCTTTCGAGGCACAGAACGCCGGCGGCCGCTTCCTCAGCGTGCTGCGTCCCGGCAGTTACGTGGCACACGATCACGGCATTTACAAGGAGGCGCAATGCTGCGTGCTCGACCGTCGCAGCGACCTGCACGAAGGTCTGCGCCCGGCACTGGAGGTCTGGGCACACGTGCAATCGTTGCCGGAACCGGGTTTTGCGGTGATTGCCCTGGGCAAGCGCGACGTGGCGTACGACGCCGGGCTGCCCGTGCCGTTGCTGCGCTACCAGGCCGGCGTGGTGCCTGCGGTGGGTGACGATGTCGGCGCCTGCAAGGTGACGGCGGTGATGGACCAGCACGCATTCATGACCGTGGCGCCGGGGGTTGAGTTGCGGGTGGGGGATATCATTTCCTTCGGCACTTCGCACCCGTGCCTGACATTCGACAAGTGGCGGGTTGGGCTTTTGGTGGATGAGCAGTTGGCGGTGATCGAGACCATGGATACTTGTTTCTAAGGCTTTAGACCGAGTTGCGGCCATCGCGGGCAAGCCCGCTCCTACAGGGAATCACCGCACCTGTAGGAGCGGGCTTGCCCGCGATGAGGCCCTACAAGACAACACAAAAACCAGGGACCCAACCGCCATGACCACCCCCAACACCCCCCGCATCGCCCTCATCGGCGAATGCATGATCGAGCTGCAGAACCACGCCGACGGCAGTCTGCAACAGAGCTTTGGCGGCGATACGCTCAACACAGCCGTCTACCTGGCTCGCGAGCTGGGCTTGCGTGGCAAAGTCGACTATGTCACCGCCCTGGGCGACGACAGTTTCAGCGATGCCATGTGCCGCAGTTGGGCCGAGGAGAACATCGGCCTGGGCATGGTGCAGCGTTTGCCGGGTCGCTTGCCTGGTTTGTATTGCATCCAGACCGATGCCAATGGTGAGCGACGCTTTCTGTACTGGCGCAACGAGGCGGCGGTCCGCGAGTGCTTCACCACCCCGGCCGCCACGCCGATTCTCAAGGCCCTGCCGGATTACGACGTGCTGTACTTCAGCGGCATTACCCTGGCGGTGCTCGGTGCGCAGGGCCGGGCCAAGCTGGTCGAAGCCTTGATCGATGCCCGTTTGCGCGATGCCAAGGTCGTCTTCGACAACAACTACCGGCCACGCCTGTGGGCATCCGTCCAGGAAGCGCGCGCGGCGTATCGCAGCGTGCTGCCGTACATCGACCTCGCTTTGCTCACCGTCGATGACGAACAGGCGCTGTTTCATTTTGCCGACTGCGAGGCGGTGTTCGCCGCCTACGAGCAGATCGGCACGCCGGAGGTGGTGCTCAAGCGCGGTGCCGAGGCGTGCTTGATTCGCTGCAATGGCGAGTCATTGGAGGTGCCGGCGCGGAAGGTCGAGAAGGTGGTGGATACGACGGCGGCAGGGGACTCATTCAGCGCGGCGTATCTGGCCAGGCGGCTGATGGGAGGCAGCCCGGTTGAGGCGGCGGAGGCGGGGCATGGTTTGGCGGCGCAGGTGATTCAGGTGCGCGGGGCGTTGATTCCGAGGTGAATGGCCGCTGGCTGCGCCATCGGATCGCGAGCAAGCCCGCTCCCACAGGGGATGTGATCATCTGTAGGAGCGAGCTTGCTCGCGATGAGGGCTTCAATCCCTGAAAAACACCTGCACCAGGTGATACCCGAATTTGCTCTTGATCGGCCCATGCACCACCCGCAGCGGTTTCTTGAAAATCACCGCATCGATCGCCCCGACCATCTGCCCCGGGCGCACTTCGCCCAGGTCACCGCCGCGTTTGCCGGAGGGGCAGGTGGAATACTTCTTGGCCAGCACATCGAACGCTTCGCCCTTGGCGATGCGTTGCTTGAGCTGCTCGGCTTCTTCCGAGGTTTTCACCAGGATGTGGCGGGCTTGAGCTTTCATGGGGCAGTTACCTTGTAGCGTGACGTGACGGCGCGGCGCGCGATTATGCCTGAACTCACTCGGGTTGGCCGATCATCTGGCGAATCTTGTTGGCCAACAGGTCAATGGAAAACGGCTTGGACACCATGTCCATGCCTTCTTCGAGGAAAACCTGGCGTTCTGCGGCGTTCTGCGCGTAGCCGGTCATGAACAGCACCTTCAGGTCCGGACGATGCTGGCGGGCGATTTCCGCCAGTTGCCGACCGTTCATGCCCGGCAGCCCGACATCGGTCACCAACAGGTCAATGCGCCCATCCGATTCCAGCAACGGCAGGGCCGTGCTGGCATCTTCGGCTTCGTGGGCTTGATAACCCAATTCCTTCAACAGATCGAGCACCAGCATGCGCACCGCGGGATCGTCCTCCACCAGTACCACGGTTTCGCCGGCAATCGCGGCCGGCGCTGCACCGCTGAACGGCAGCAGGGTTTTTTCCGGCTCCGGGTCAAGCAGTCGCGGCAGATACAGGCGCACGCAAGTGCCCTGGCCCGGCAGGCTGTCGAGGCTGACGTGGCCGCCCGATTGCTGGGCGAAACCGTAAATCATCGACAGCCCCAGGCCCGTGCCCTGGCCGATGGGTTTGGTGGTGAAAAACGGATCAAATGCCTTGGCTCGCACCGACGGGGTCATGCCGGAGCCGTTGTCGCTGACGGCGATCATCACGTAATCGCCGGCGGCGACCGACTCCAGGGGCACGATATCGTGGCTGTCCAAGTGCACGTTGGCGGTATGGATCAGCAATTGACCGCCTTCGGGCATGGCGTCGCGGGCGTTGATCACCAGATTGAGCAGCGCGTTTTCGAGCTGGCTGACATCGGTGCTGACCGACCAGATGTCGTCGGCCAGGTCGAGTTTCAGCTCGATGTGGTCACCTTTGGTACGGCTGAACAGGTCCTCCAGTGAATGAATCAGGTTGTTGGCGATCAGCGGTTTGCGATCCAGCGATTGGCGGCGGGAGAACGCCAGCAGGCGATGGGTGAGGGAGGCCGCGCGGTTGGCCGAGGACACCGCCGCCTCGGTGAAACGAGCGATTTCGTCAGTGCGTCCTTGGGCAATGTAGCGCTGCATCAGGTCGAGACTGCCGATGATGCCGGTGAGCATGTTGTTGAAGTCATGGGCAATGCCGCCAGTGAGCTGGCCGACCGCTTCCATTTTTTGTGCGTGGCGCAAGGCGTCTTCAGCGCGTTCGCGCTCGAACATCTCGTTTTGCAGACGTTCGTTGGCTTCGGCCAGTTGCCGGGTGCGCGACGCCACACGCTCTTCCAGGGTTTCATTGAGGTTGCGCAAGGCTTCTTCAGTCTGTTTGCGCTCAGTTTCGTCGATCACGAAAATGTAGAAACCGTTGACCGCGCCATCCGCACCGTGGCGGGGCAGGTAGTTCATCAAGGCCTGGCGGGTGCTGCCGTCGCCGTGGGGTGTACTGATACTGAAGCAGCAGGGTTTTCCCGACAGCGCTTCGGCGATATAGGGGGCGCGCAAGGCATAGGCGTCTTCGCCCAGCACTTCAAGAATGGTCCGGCCGTAAAGCTCCTGCGGCGTCAGGCCGTACCAGTTCAGGTACGCGGAATTGTTCAGGCGAAACCGTTCCTCGCTGTCGACATAACTGATCAGGACCGGCATGGCGTTGATGATCAGTTGCAACTCGGTCTGGCTCTGACGCAACGCTTGCTCGGTCTGCTTTCGATCGGTCAGGTCGAGGGCTGCGCCGAGGAAACGGATTGGCCGGCCATGGTGATCCTTGTAGCAACGTCCGCGGGCAAACACCCAGCGCAATTGGCCGTTGGCTTGCAACAGGCGGTACTCCACGGCGTATTCGCTGCCGTGGGTAATGCAGTGCTTGATGCTGCGGGTGATCATCGCCCGGTCTTCGGGGTGCACGCCTTCCAGGTAGGCTGTGATTGGCAATTGGCTGGCGCGCTGCGGGTCCACACCGTGCAACTGGGCGAAGTGACTGTCGACAATGAATCGGTCTTCGTTAATGTCCCAGTCCCAGGTGCCGAGCGCGTCGGTAGCGGCGAGCGCCAGTTGCAGACGCTCCTCGGTCTCGCGCTGGGCCTTCTGGCTGGCGATTGAGCGTTGCTCCAGTTCGAGGGCGATACGTCGGCGTTCGTTGGTTTCGATGGCGGTGACCAGGATCCCGGCCACCTCGGCGTTTTCATCGCGGATGGGGCTGTAGGTCAAGTCCAGCCAAACGTCGGTATCCTTGCCGTCGCGGTGCAGGGTGAAGCGTTGCTCACTATAAGTCCGCACTTGGCCCTGTAGGACTGCGCTGTAAATCGGGCCGGTAAAGTCCCGAAGTTCCGGCCACATTTGGTGCGTCGGTTGTCCGAAAGCCTTGGGATGCTGGTTGCCGGCAAACAGGGCGAAGCCATCGTTGTAGATTTGCGTGAGTTGAGGTCCCCACAGCAACAACATCGGCATGGGCGAGTGAATGACGATGTCCACCGCGGTACGCAGGCTCTGCGGCCAGGTACTGGCGGCGCCCAGTGGGGTGTTCGTCCAGTCCAGCCTGGCAATCAGGGTCTGGGCATCGCTACCGATGGAAGTTGGATTCATCAAAGTGTCCTGCACGTCTGCCAAGTGTCGCGGTCTACTATCCTAGAGCGGTACACGCCGGATGACCCGCTTCAGGGTCGTTCATTGAAGGGCTTCGCGGGTGTTTTTGCCATGGAAATCGATGCACTGTTGAAAATCCTGGCCAGTCAGGATGGATCCGATCTGTACCTCTCCACTGGCGCGCCGCCGTGCGCACGGTTCGATGGCGTGCTCAAGCCCTTGACCCATCAGCCATTCAAACCGGGGGAAATCGCAACGCTTGCCCTGTCCATCATGGACGCCGAGCAACGGCTTGAGTTCGATCGGGATCTGGAGATGAACCTGGCAATTTCGTTGGCGGGTGTCGGCCGCTTCCGGGTCAATATTTTCAAGCAACGCAACGACGTGTCGATCGTCGCGCGCAACATCAAACTCGACATCCCGCAGTTCGAAGACCTCAAGCTGCCCCCGGTTTTGCTGGACATGATCATGCTCAAGCAGGGGCTGATACTGGTCGTCGGAGCCACGGGCTCAGGCAAGTCTACCTCACTCGCCGCGCTGATCGATTACCGAAACCGTCACAGCAGTGGCCACATCATTACCATTGAAGATCCGGTGGAGTTCATCCATCGACACCGAAAATCGATCATCAATCAACGTGAAGTCGGCGTCGATACCCGCAGTTTCCATGCAGCGCTGAAAAACACTCTGCGCCAGGCGCCGGACGTGGTGCTGATCGGCGAGATCCGCGACCGCGAAACCATGGAACACGCACTGGCCTTCGCCGACACCGGGCACCTGGTGATCTCGACGTTGCACGCCCACAATGCCCATCAGGCGTTGGATCGAATCGTCAACTTCTTTCCCGAAGAGCGGCGCACACAACTGCTGCATGACCTGGGTAACAACCTCAAGGCATGCGTTTCCCAACGACTGGTGCGCACCCGTGACGGCGAGCGAAGGGCGGCAGTGGAAGTGATGATCGGCACGCCGACCATCGGCGACCTGATCCGGCGCAATGAAGTGGGTGAGCTCAAGGGCATCATGGAAAAATCGGCGGAAGCGGGCATGCAGACCTACGACGGCGCGCTGTTCAATCTGGTGGTGGAGGGCGCGATCAGTGAAGAAGAGGCGCTGAAGTATGCCGATTCGGTGAATAATTTGCGGTTGCGGTTCAAGTTGCATGCCGAGTCGAATCCGGGGGCGGGGAGTACTTCGGGGGATTGGGGATTGGTGGAATAACAGCAAAGCAGTGGTTGTCTGTGCGGGCCTCATCGCGGGCAAGCCCGCTCCCACAGGTACGGTGGTGACTTGCGGGAGCGGGCTTGCTCGCGATGGGGCCAGTCGCCCCGACATCATCTTTGAATGTGCCACCCGACAACACTGACTACGCTTGCTTGATCGAACCCTACGAGCCGTTTCCATGCAAGCGCTGCTGGAGTACTTCAAGGCAATCCTGCATCCCGGCCCCGGCGTGCTGCTGTTCGGCCTGCGCACCATCGCCGCCGGGTTGCTGACCCTGTACCTGGCGTTCTTGTTCGACCTTGATCAGCCCAAGTGGTCGATCATGGCCGTGGTCATTGTCAGTCAACCCTCGGCCGGCATGACCCTGGCGCGCAGTTTTGGCCAGGTCATCGGCACCACCGTTGGTGCCACTGTGGCCGTGGCGTTCATGGCGCTGTTTCCCCAGGCGCCGCTGCCATTCCTCGTCACCTTGGCCCTGTGGCTGGCCGTCTGCACGGCCGGCGGCACCTTGCTGCGTTACACCAGTTCCGGAGCGTTTGTGCTCAGCGGCTACACGGCCGTCGTGGTCGGCTTGCTTGCGGTGCCGGATCAGGACGGTACTTTTTTGCTCGCGGTGACCCGTGTTACCGAAACCTTGCTGGCGGTGGCCTGCGTGTGTGTGGTGAGCCTGTTGACGGCGCGCCCGGAGAACGTTGCCCGGGATTATTTCAACAGGATCGACCAAATCACCCGGTTGCTGGCCACCCACGCCATCGCGGTGATTCGCACGCACGAGAGCGAGGCGCAATTTCAGCAACGGCAGATGCAATTGCTCGGGCAGATCGGGGCGCTGGAGGGCGTTCGTCGACATTTGTATTACGACGCGCCGCGCCTGCGCAGCGCTGACGACCTCGTGCAATTGCTCGGCAATCAGCTGATGCTGCTGACGGCTCGGCTCACGGCATTGCGTCACCAACGGCAACTGCTGCTTGAGCGTTGGGAAGGCGAGTTGCCGGTTGAAATCCAGGGCCTGCTTGACGAAGAAGTCGCGCTCCTCGATGAGCTGGCCCGGCTGGGGCGTACGATGCCCCATGAGCAACGGCGTCAATTTGCGGCGCTGCAAAAGCGTTTCGATGACCTGGCCTATCGCTCCGAACAACTGGTCGAACCATTGCCGGCCACCCTGCGCTCGTTGTCGTGGTCGCTGCGTTGGGAGCAGGCGCGGCTGGTCCAGCAATTCGAAACGGTCCTCGAATTAAGCGACGCGATCCAGAGTGGACGCGGTGCCAGCAGCCTCTATCGCGGACAGAAAAACACGCTGCACATGGACTACACCTTGGCGGCGATGAACGCGATCCGTGCCTTTTGCGCGCTGATGGTGGCGGGGTTGATCTGGATCGAGACCGGTTGGGACGGTGCCCGCGGCGGTATGATCGTCACCGGGATTCTCTGTTCGCTGATGGCGACGTTCCCAAGGCCTTTGCTGGCGGCGCAAGGTTTCGCCCGGGGGCTGGGGTTGGCGCTGGTGGTGTCGGCGATTTTGCAGTTTGCCCTCGTGCCGATGGTTAGCAATTTCGAAATGCTGGCGCTCCTGTTGGCGCCGGTGCTGTATGCAGTCGCCGTGGGGTTGTCGAGCCCGCCAACGACCGGCACCGGGATCGCCCTCGGACTGATCACACTGCTGATGTTGGGACCTCAGAACACCGGCCTTGGACAAAACAGCGCAATCCAGTGGTTCGAGTTTGCTGGCGCGTACGTATGCGCCACCGCATTGGCGTTAAGCGTCTATGCCCTGATCTTTCCCTTCCGACCGGCGCTGCGCATACGCCGCTTGCACAAGGAGAATCGCGAGCAGGTACAGGCCCTGATGACGATACCCGCCACGGATGAAAACCAGTTCGCCTTCGAGAGCCGCATGGTCGACCGATTGACTGCCATGCTCGGACTGCTGCCGGCGATCCAGGACACGTCGGCGCGCGCCCTGTTCGACGTCAGCCTCGGTTGCATGGCTGTAGGCATCGCGTTGACCCAGCTTCGCCAGCAAGGGCAGCACAATGCCTTGCTCAGTCTGGAGATACAGGGCCGCTTGTTCGCCACGGTGCGCGAAACAGGGCGGCTGATCGCCGGTCGTCCTGACGTTGTACTGGACACGGTGCTCGACAGCCTGCAAACCCTGGGGGACGAACTGGATGCCCTGCATTGCAACGTGCATGAACAACTGTGGTCGGTGTTCCGCATGCGCGTGGCGCTGCTGATCGTGGTGTCGTTCCTGCAACGTCACCGGGCCCATTTCGAGGCGCCAATGCCACAAGGAGTACCCGCACTTGCCCATTGATCTTGAGATAGGCGGCGTCTATCTGCCGCCGATCGCCCAGGCGTTGCTGCTCGGGCTTGCGATTTTCCTGCTTCTGGACTGGGTTCTGCGCCGCCTTGGGGTATTGCAGTTCGTCTGGCATGAAGCCTTGTTTGAAGGTGCCTTGTACGCCTGCGTGTGTGCCACTCTGATTCTGCTGATGGGAGCGTGATGCGTTGAACAAGATCCTTGCCCGACTCACGACAGTGGCAATAGTGGTGCTGGCTTTTGTGCTCGGCTGGTTCGCCTGGGAGCACTACACCCGGGCGCCCTGGACCCGCGACGCACGGGTACGCGCCGATGTGGTGACCTTGTCCGCCGATGTCGCGGGACGCATCGTCAACCTCGCGGTACAGGACAACCAGCATGTGCAGAAAGGGCAGTTGCTGCTGGAAATCGATCCCTCGCGCTACGCGTTGGCGGTGGAGCATGCCAAACGTTCGGTGGAAGTGGCGAAGGCGTCGCTGGGCCAGTCCGAAGCGACCATCGTGGCGAGCCAGGCGTTGCTCAGGCAGCGCCAGAGCGAAGAGCGCCGAAGAAGGACACTCAAAGAACGCGCGGCCATTTCCGGCGAAGAGTGGGAAAAGTCCAGCACTGATGTGTCGGTGGCCCAGGCTGATCTGCTGCGCAACCAGGCCAACCTGAGTTTCGCCCAGGCCAATGTGCAACTGGCCATCGCCGCGCTGGCCGAGGCTGAACATGATCTGGAACGCACCCGGGTCGAGTCGCCGGTCAGCGGTTACGTCACCAACCTGCTGACCCGCCAGGGCGACTACGCCACGGCCGGCGGGCCGTTGGTGGCGTTGGTGGACAGCGACAGCTTCTACATCAGCGGTTATTTCGAGGAAACCAAGCTGCCGCGAATCGCCGAGGGTGACCGGGTAGAGATCGAATTGATGAGCGGCGAGCGTTTTGGCGGCACCGTGCAAAGCATTGCCTTCGCCATCGCCGACCGTGAAAACCTGCCCGGTGGGCGCCTGCTGGCCAACATCAACCCCAGCTACACCTGGGTCAAGCTTGCCCAGCGGGTCCCGGTGCGAATCGGTATCGACGCCGATTACGCCGGCAAGGGCCAGCTGCGGGCGGGCACCACGGCGACGGTGACGGTCAAGCAAAGGCGCTGATCCCACTGTAGGAGCGACGGTGCGACGATTCGCCATGTTCGCGATGGCGGTGTGTCAGGCACCAAAGATGTTGGATGTGATGACCTCATCGCGGGCAAGTCGAATCGTCGCACCGCCGCTCCCACAGGGGCCAGGGGTGTTCTTGGAGTCAGGGTGTAGCGCAGACCTGTAGGAGCGAGCATGCTCGCGATGGTAGACCAGACAACGTGGGCAATCAGACAGCCAGCGTTATCGTTGACGATCATCGCGAGCATGCTCGCTCCTACAGGACAGGCGAGGGGCGTTACTCCGCCGCCTTCAACGTATTGTTCTGCACGATCAGCATCGAGCTGTCGAGGGTCTGCACGAACAGGTCGTAGTCCTTGAGGTACACATGGGTGCTCTTCGATTTCAGGCCTTCGAGCTGGGCGCAGGTGACCAGGCGCGCTTCACCCTTGAGGGAGGCCACTTGCTGGGAAGCCGGGAACGAGGGACCGACCTGGCACTCGACATTTTGCGTGAAGGCCTTGCCCTCGCTGCTTTTACTCACCTTGCTGTAGCTGAGGGTGGCACCGGCTGGCACGTTCTTCCAATCACCCGCCAAGTGAATGCTCTCGGGGCTTGGGCGTTGCTCCATCTTGCCGCTGTTGCCGATTCGGTTGATGGTGGCGAGGTCGATCAGGCCGCGCCAGCGGATGCTCACGCCTTCGCTGGACAGGGCGCCGACTGATTGCACGCGCCACAGGCCCGGTGCCGGGCCGGTGTGCAGGTACAGGTCCAGCGGGTTTTCGTTGATTTGTGCGCCGGGGATCAGTGGCGAACTGGCGCTGTAGACCATTTGCAGGTGACTGAGGCTGCTGGCCGCTTCACCACGTGGCAATGCGCGGGTTTGGGACAGCAGGGTTTCCGGTACTTGCGGTGTCGCCAGGTTTGGCGGCAGCTTCTTGCGCATGATGGCCGCCGGCAGGTTCGCCAGGTCAGCCGTTACCGGGCACAGTGCGCCCACCAGTTGGCTGCGTTGATTGGCACTCAGGCTGCTGGCAATCGGCTGGGTCGGCGGTGTCAGCAGCGTCGCGGCGACCGATCGCATGGACAGTCGGCTGTTGACCTGCCGCGCTGCGCAATCGATCTCGACGCGTTCGTACTGGCGATCATAGGTATAGGTGTCGTCTTCGCTCTGGCGCGCACGCTCGTAGTCGACGCCGGTCCACACCCACAACTGACCGTCGATGACCGCCTGGCTCTGCGGGTCCAGCAGCAGCCAGTCAGCTTCGTTTGCCGCGAGCGCTCGCCATTCGCCACCCTTGGCAGCCTGGCACAGTTGCGCGGTGACGCTACGAGTGGCGGGCGTCTGCTCGGGCAGGGCAGAGACAATGGTCCAGGCCCGGGCGTCGCGATAATCCATGCTCAAGGCCTGCGTGTCGCAGCGGGCGAAAAGCCGCGCCTGGGTGGCAGGTTCGGCGCCCTGGGCGGGCACGTCAAACTGGGCCATGGCGCCGTGTGGGCCCGTTTTAATCACCGTGTTCAAAGGCAACGGCTGGGCCAGGACTCGCGTCGCCATGGCACTGCGTTCGGCCTTGAGGCGGGCGACGATGCCGTCTCGATAACTGTTGCTCAGGCCACCAGAACCGGCGCAGCCCGCCAGGGTCACCACACATAAAAAACCTGCCAAACGGGGAAATGACTTCACGCGCAACAACTCCATCGAACGCTCGGCATCCATTGGCGAGCGGGCGCGGATTTTAGCAGGGGTTAGTGGCATATTGATATCGAGTCGAGCGTGGGAGTGGTGGCGTATCAGGCAAAAAAAAGCCCCGCGACCGAATGAGGCGCGGGGCAAAAAATTTGGTTGGTGTTGCCAACCAAAAGAGCTCGTTGATGGGTTACTTGCTGGCGACCGTCTCCGGTTGCCAGCCGCCGCCCAGGGCTTTGTAGATCGCGACGATGCCGCGATACAGATCGATTTCCGCCTGGGCCTGGCTGTCTTCTGCCGCCAGGCGCTCGCGCTGGGCATCGAGCAGGACGAGGAAGTCGGCGGTACCTTCGCGGTAGCGAATCTGCGCCAGGTCGGCGGCCGCGCGGCTGGATTCGCTCTGACGAATCAGCGATATCAGGCGTTGCTGGCGTTTGCCGTAGTCGCTGAAGGCGTTTTCCGACTCTTCCAGTGCCAGCAGCACTTGCTGCTCGTAGGTCGCCAGGGCGCCTTCGGCGTCGGCATCGGCGCCGCGCAAACGGGCGCGCACACTGCCCAGGTCGAACGCCGCCCAGGTGATGCTCGGGCCCAGTGCCCAGGCGTTGGCCGCCGAGGAACCGATCTGCGAACCGCGCCCGGCGGTCCAGCCGAGGAAGCCGCTGAGGCTCACCCGAGGGAACAGGTCGGCCTTGGCCACGCCGATGCGCGCTGTGGCCGAAGCCAGTTTGCGTTCGGCGCTGAGAATGTCAGGGCGACGTTGCAGCAGTTCACCCGGATCCCCGATTGGCAAGGCCTTGGCAATCGCCGGAAGGTCCTTGGGGCTCAGGTCGACGGTCAGTTTGTCCGGACGTTGGCCGAGCAGGGTGGCGATACGGTTTTTCTGCCGCACCTGTTCCGCCTGCAATTGCGGCACGCTGGCTTCGACCGATGCCAGGCGCGCATCGGCGCGTTCGACATCGAGCTGATCACCTACACCGGCGTCACGCAGAGCGATGGTGATCTTGCGTGACTCCTGCTGGTTGTTCAGGTTGGCCAGGGCGATCTTCTCGCGCAGTTGCGCGCCGCGCAGTTGACCGTAGGCGTCCACCAGTTCGGCAATCATGGTGACTTGCAGTTGGTACAGATCGGCTTCGGCCGCTTGTTGCTCGGCTTCGCTGGATTCCAGGTTGCGCTGGATGCGTCCGAACAGGTCCAGCTCCCAGGCCATGTCCAGCCCCAGGTCATAACGTTCGCTGTTGACCCGGTTGGTGGTCTGGCCAGGGATCTGACCTTTGCCCAGGTCGCTGCTGGCACGGCTGGTGATGGTCGGCATGGCGTCATTGCTGACGTCATCGCGAATAGCCCGGGCCGCTTTCCAGCGGGCGAAGGCGACGCGCAGGTCACGGTTGCCTTGCAGTGATTGGGTCACCAACTGGTTGAGGGTCGGGTCGTCGAACTGCTGCCACCAGATGCCTTCGAAACGCGAACGGTCGAAGTTCTTCTGGCCGGCAGCGCCGTCGGTGGCGGTGGTGATGTTGGCGTGTTCGGTCGCCGGGGTCTGATAGTCCGGGCCTACGGCACAGGCACTCAGGGCCAGTACCAGCAGGCTTGGCAGGAAGACTTTCAGGCTCATTAGTGCGCCTCCAGGTTGTTCAGTTTTGGCGCCTTGGCCGCTTTGCGGGCTTCGCCGCGCTCCACGAAATTACGGATCAACACGTAGAACACCGGCGTCAGCAGCAGGCCGAAGAAGGTTACCCCGAGCATCCCGGAGAACACCGCCACACCCATGGCGTGACGCATTTCAGCACCCGCTCCGCTGGAGAACACCAGTGGCACCACACCCATGATGAACGCGAAGGAGGTCATCAGGATCGGACGCAGACGCAGGCGGCAAGCTTCCAGTACCGCAGCGAGCGGGTTGAGGCCTTCCATTTGTTTGTCCTTGGCAAACTCGACGATCAGAATCGCGTTCTTACAGGCAAGCCCCACCAGTACGATCAAGCCGATCTGGGTGAAGATGTTGTTGTCGCCACCCGAAGCAATGACACCGGTGATGGCCGACAGCAGGGTCATCGGTACGATCAGGATCACCGCCAGTGGCAGGCTCCAGCTTTCGTATTGGGCGGCAAGCACCAGGAACGCCAGCAATACGCAGAGCGGGAACACGAACAGCGCGGTGTTGCCGGACAGGATCTGCTGGTAGGTCAGGTCGGTCCACTCGTAGGTCATGCCGTTGGGCAGTTCTTCCTTGAGCAGCTTCTCGATGGCCGCTTCGGCTTGGCCGGAGCTGTAGCCAGGGGCTGCCGCGCCGTTGATTTCAGCCGTGATGAAGCCGTTGTAGTGCATCACGCGGTCCGGACCCGAGGTGTCGCTGACCTTGATGAAGGTCGCCAGCGGGATCATCTCGCCACGGTTGTTGCGGACCTTGAGCTGGCCGATCTGGTCGGATTCGAGGCGGAACTGTTGCTCGGCCTGAACGTTGACCTGATAGGTGCGACCGAAGCGGTTGAAGTCGTTGGCATACAGCGAACCCAGGTAAATCTGCAGGGTGTCGAAGATGTCACTGACGGCCACGCCGTGGGTCTTGGCTTTTTCCCGGTCGATGGCGGCATCGACCTGCGGAACGTTGACGGTATAGCTGGTGAACAGCCCAGCCAGTTCCGGAACGTTATGGCTCTTGGCGATGACGTTCATGGTCTGTTTGTACAGCTCTTCGTAACCCAGGTTGCCCCGATCTTCGATCTGCAGGCGGAAACCGCCAATGGTGCCCAGGCCTTGTACCGGCGGCGGTGGGAAGATCGCCATGTAGGCTTCCTGGATCCCGGCAAACTGACCGTTCAAGGCACCGGCGATGGCGCCCGCAGACATGCTCGGGTCTTTACGCTCGTCGAACGGCTTCAAGGTGACGAACACGATGCCAGCGTTCGGGCTGTTGGTGAACCCGTTGATCGACAGGCCCGGGAAGGCAACCGCGCTTTCTACGCCAGGCTGTTTCAGCGCCAGGTCAGACATGCGCTTGATCACGTCTTCGGTACGGTCCAGGCTCGCGGCGTCCGGCAGTTGCGCGAAGGCCACCAGGTATTGCTTGTCCTGGCCAGGCACGAAACCGGTTGGCGTGCTGGAGAAACCGAAGAAGGTCAGCACCATCAGGCCTGCGTACAACAGCAGGGCGATACCGCTGCTGCGGATGACCCGGCGTACGGTGCCGACATAACCATGGCTGGCTTTTTCAAAGAAGCGGTTGAACGGACGGAACAGCCAGCCACCGAAGATCTTGTCGAGGATTTTCGAGAAGCGGTCTTTCGGCGCGTCGTGGCCCTTGAGCAACACGGCAGCCAGTGCCGGCGACAGGGTCAGCGAGTTGAAGGCCGAGATCACCGTGGAAATCGCGATGGTCAGGGCGAACTGCTTATAGAACTGACCGGTCAGGCCAGAAATGAACGCTGCAGGGATGAACACCGCACACAGCACCAACGCCGTGGCAATGATCGGGCCGGTCACTTCGCTCATGGCCTTTTTGGTTGCTTCGAACGGTTCGAGCCCCAACTCGATGTTACGTTCGACGTTCTCCACCACCACGATGGCGTCGTCCACCACGATACCAATGGCCAGCACCAGGCCGAACAGCGACAGCGCGTTGAGCGAGAAGCCAAACAGGTGCATCACCGCAAACGTACCGATCAACGATACCGGCACCGCCACCAACGGGATGATCGAGGCGCGCCAGGTTTGCAGGAACAGGATCACCACCAGCACGACCAGGATCAGTGCTTCGAACAGGGTGTGAACCACCGCTTCGATGGAGCCGCGCACGAAGATCGTAGGGTCATAGACAATGCTGTAGTCCATGCCTTGCGGGAAGCCTTTCTTCAACTCCTCCATCTTCGCCCGAACCTCGTTGGAGATTTCGATGGCGTTGGAACCAGGACGCTGGAAGATCGGGATGGCCACGGCCGGCTGGTTGTTGAGCAACGAGCGCAGGGCGTATTGGCTGGAGCCGAGTTCGACGCGAGCGATGTCTTTGAGGCGAGTGATCTCGCCGTTGTCGCCAGCGCGGATGATGATGTTCTCGAACTCTTCCTCGGACACCAGACGGCCCTGGGTGTTGATCGACAACTGGAAGCTCTGGGCGCTCGGCGAAGGCGGTGCACCCAGTTGGCCGGCGGCCACCTGGCGGTTCTGCTCGCGGATGGCGGTGACCACATCGGTAGCGGTCAGGTTGCGCGACGCGGTCTTGTTCGGATCGAGCCACACCCGCAGCGAGTAGTCACCCATGCCGAACAGTTGCACGTCACCGACACCGCCCAGGCGCGCCAGCTCATCCTTGATGTTGAGGATGGCGTAGTTGGACAGGTAGAGCATGTCGTAGCGTTTGTCCGGCGAGGTCAAGTGCACGACCATGGTCAGGTCGGGCGAAGCCTTGTCCACGGTGATACCGATGCGCGTCACTTCTTCAGGCAGCTTGGGCTCGGTCCGGGTCACGCGGTTCTGCACCTGCACCTGCGCGTTGTCCAGGTCAGTGCCCAGGGCGAAGGTGATGGTCAGGGTGATCTTGCCGTCGGCGGTCGACTGCGAGGACATGTACAGCATGTTCTCGACGCCGGTGATGGCCTGCTCCAGAGGAGCGGCCACGGTTTCACCGATGACTTTCGGGTTGGCGCCCGGGAAGTTGGCACGCACCACCACGGTGGGTGGCACCACTTCCGGGTATTCGCTGATCGGCAACTGGAACAGCGAGATGGCACCGGCGATCAGGATCAGCAGCGACAGCACCGCTGCGAAGATCGGCCGGGTAATGAAGAACTTGGAAAAATTCATCGGAGTCGTTATCCCTTAACCGCGTGGGGACGTAGCAGCCAGCTTCACAGCCGCACCCGGCGCGCCCTTGGCAGGCGCGACTCGGGGCAGGTTGCTGGCTTCCAGCGCTTGTCGTTGTTGGGCGAGGGCCGCCAGGGTCTGTTCGCTGGCCATCGGCACCACTTCAGGGGTGACCGGCGAGCCAGGACGTACGCGTTGCAAGCCCTTGACGATGATGGTGTCGTCCTTGTTCAGGCCGCTGCGCACGATGCGCAAGCCTTCGATTTTCGGACCCAGTTCAACGGCGCGGTAGGCGGTCTTGTTCTCGCCGTCCATCACCAGTACGAATTTCTTGCCCAGGTCTGTGCCGACGGCTTCGTCGTTGATCAGCATGGCGTTATAGGTGCCGCTGCCCACCAGTTTCAGACGTGCATAGAGGCCTGGGGTGTAGTTGCCATCGGTGTTGTCGAACACCGCGCGACCACGGATGGTGCCGGTTTTCGGGTTGACCTGGTTGTCGACGAAGTTCATCTGGCCCAAGTGCGGGTTGCCGTCTTCGTTGGACAGGCCGAGGTACACCGGGGTGGTGGCGCCACGTTTACCCTGGCGAGCGAGCTGGGTGTACTTGAGGAAGACACGTTCGTCCGCGTCGAAGTAGGCGTAGACCTTGTCGGTGGACACGACGCTGGTCAGTGCGGTGGTATCGGCAGTGACCAGGTTACCGGCGGTGATTTCCGCACGGCTGACGCGACCGCTGATCGGTGCGGTCACGCGGGTGAAGCTCAGGTTCAGCTTGGCCAAGTCCAGTTGCGCCTGAAGGGCGCCGACGGCGGCGCGGGCTTCCTGAGCGGCGCTGGTGCGCGAGTCAGCCAGTTCGGCGGAAATCGCGTTGCTGGTGCGCAGGCGTTCGCCGCGCTGGGCTTCGTTTTCGCTGCGGGTAGCGTTGGCACGGGCCTGGGCAACCAGCGCTTCGAGGCGGCGGACCTCCGCCTGGAACGGACGCGGGTCGATCTGGAACAACAGGTCGCCTTTCTTGACCAGCGCGCCTTCGGTGAAGGCCACTTCATCGATCTGGCCTGAGACGCGAGGGCGGATTTCTACAGTCTCCGGCGCTTCGAGGCGCCCGGTAAACTCGTCCCACTCGTTGACCGGCTGTTCCAGCACCTTGGCGACACTGACCGAAGCGGCCGGCATGGTCGCCGCTGTCTGAGGCGCCTTGCCGCAGGCGCTCATCACCACAACGGCCAACACGGCCAGGGGAAAGCGCAAATGTTTGAGTGATTGTTCCATGGATGCATCCGCCAATGTATTGAGAATGGGCGGATGATGCTTGGCGGCAGTGCTGTCGCACGAATCGAACGAAGCGAAGGTAACTATCATTCGGAATGATATAAGAACCCAGGCAGCTCTCTAGCGTGCGCCTTGCGCCAGGATTAATTCAACCCGGTTCGCAGCAATTGTCTGTTGCCGCGTCTGCAATGATGAGCGCCAGAAGGGCTGGTGGGTCAGCCGCCCGTGTGGTGGGAAAGTGTTGACTGGGCAACTCTTAAAGTTGGCGGTAATGATCTGTCAACAATGCAAGAGTGTCATGTTGAACGTCTCTGGTATGGTTGGTTTTCAGCCAGTCAGGGAAGTAAGAGATGACGAATTTTAAATTGCCGGAGCCACTAAAAAGCGGAAGTAAAATTGCAATCGTATCGCCAGCGGGTCATTTGACTAATCCTGCATTTCTGGATCACGTCACGCCAATGATCAAAAAGCAGGGGTATGAACCGGTATTATCGAAAAACTGTTTTGAAAAATATGACAACAACTACGCCTATGCCGGCACGCCCCAACAACGCCTGGAAGATCTGCAATGGGCGTGCGATGACCCGCAGATAGAGGCGATATGGGTAACACGTGGTGGATATGGAAGTGTCCAGTTATTGAGCGGACTCAATATGAGTGCTATTTGTGCAAGGCCCAAATGGCTGATCGGCTATTCCGACATCACGTACCTGCACAGCTTCTTCAATCGATACGACATTGCGACGATCCACGGGCCCAACGTGGTAAGGACCCTGAGCATGGGGGTTGAACCGCCGGCCTCCAGCTACAGCAAGGTGTTCGATATTCTGCAAGGCCGGGCGCCGTCGTATTCGCTCACACCCCATGCGCTGAACAAAACGGGTAAAGCAAAAGGTCGACTGGTCGGCGGTAATCAAACCATTGTCGGTGCTGTTTCCGGCACCCGTTATGATTTGAATTACGAAGGGGCAATATTGTTTCTGGAAGATATCGGGGAGAACGCTTATTACCGAATCGACCGCCAGATGCAAACACTGGAGACGGCCGGAGCGTTGGCCAGGATAAAAGGCGTCATCATCGGCTCCATGCGAGATATCGGCGGCGTGAAATCGAACTTTGATGAAACGGCTTATCGGGTGATCAGTAAAGTTTTATCAAAATATAGAATTCCGCAGATATTTGCATTTCCTGCCGGGCATATTCCCGATCACTATCCGCTGATCATGGGGGCGGAAGTTGAAATAGAAGTGCAGCCAGGCCTAACTTGCGTGAGGTATCTCTAGGGGGAGAAGTGCGAGCCATCAACGGCATACCATCGATTTCGCCCACTCTGTTTGGCGGAGTACAAGCAGGCGTCGGCCGATTTGAGCAGGCTGGCCGGCGTCACATCCTCGATGCCCGGCTGGCGGGTCGCAATGCCAGCGCTTGCAGTGACCTTGCCCAGCGGGTGATCGGCATGCTCGATGTCCAGGGCGCGGATCCCCCGCAAAATGTCCTCGGCGACCTGGGCAGCACCAGCGCTGTCCGTGTTGGGCAGCAGCACGGTAAATTCTTCGCCGCCGTAGCGCACCGCCAGGTCACCCGGTCGTTTGATGGCGTGCAGGATGGCCGCGCCGACCGCGCTCAGGCAGTCATCGCCGCCGGCATGCCCGTAGCGATCGTTGTAGCGCTTGAAGTAATCGACATCGATCATGATCAGTGACACCAAAGAGCCCTGGCGCTGGGCCAGGCGAATCTCGTCTTGCAGTGCCTTGTCCAGGCGTCGGCGATTACCCAGCCCGGTGAGACTGTCGGTCAGCGCCATTTCCTCCATGGCCTGATGGGCGCGGCGCAGTTCCCTGGAGATCACCATCTTCTGACGCAACTGACTCAAGACGATCAAGCCAAACGCGGTAAAAACGGCCAACAGGCAGAACAGCACCAGGCTGGTCTTGATGAGGTCGCGGCGCCACGGTCCGATGATGGACTCGCGTGACAGCCCGGCTTCCACCACTAGCGGATACGTAGACAAGGCCCGGTAACCATACAGCCGTTCTGTGTCGTCGACGATCGCCCTGACCTGTGCGATGCCTTGATTGGATTTGGGCAGGTAGGTTTTGTAGATCTCGCTGTTCGCCAGGCTTTTGCCCACGACGGACTCAATGAAAGGGCGGCGGACCAGGATGGTTCCGCTGCGCGTCGCCAGCACCAGCGCACCTTTGTCATCGATCTTGAAGTCACCGTAGTAATCGACGAAATAGCTGACCTTGATGGTCCCCAGCAGGACACCGGCGAAGGACCCGTCAGGGTTATTCAATCGCCGCGAAATGGGGATGATCAGATCGTTGGTGGAACGACTTCGCACCACATCGCCAATACGCACGTCGCGATCTTCGTGGGTGCGGTGAAACCTGAAGTAATCGCGGTCGGCGTTGTTCGCCATTTCCGGCGTGACCTCTTTATCGGTCACGATCCACTGGCCATCCGGCCCATAGATAAACAGGCCATGCAGCTGCGGCATGATACGCGCCTGTTGAACCAGCAGATTGTGGATGCGCGACACGTCGATGCCCTGCAAGCCATCGCCCTCGACTCGTTCAGCCAGCGCGGCGGTCAGCACATCCACTTGGCGAATCGCGTCCTCTGCGTGCTGCGCGGTGGCACGGGCGAGGTTGGTCACCGAGTCGCGAGCGGAGGC
Source organism: Pseudomonas sp. S2_C03 (assembly GCF_054668405.1). Taxonomy (NCBI): domain Bacteria; kingdom Pseudomonadati; phylum Pseudomonadota; class Gammaproteobacteria; order Pseudomonadales; family Pseudomonadaceae; genus Pseudomonas; species Pseudomonas sp. S2_C03. The sequence continues at coordinate 2,176,239 of NZ_CP162766.1, forward strand.
AAAGGCCGCACGATAGTCACGCCACGTCCGCCAGCCCTCAACAGTCAGGAACGCGAGGATGACCGCCAGCATGAAACTCACGATCAGGCGGAAAGTGGCCCCGGGCCTCATCCGCTTGCCACGCGTGCGGGCGGTGGCAGTAGCCGCGTTGGGCCCTGGTTTACCGCGTCCGAGCATCGATGAATATCCTTGGGACTGATCTGCATGCAACTCAGTCTAGATCACTCGGCGAAAGGCTTGTAGACACCACCTCGCGCGGGCGCTCACGTGAAACTCATGTCTGGAACCGATACTCCGACGGCACCTCGCGGCCAATAAAGTCCTGCATATGCTCCAAAAAGGCCACCTGCAATTTCGACGCCGGCCCGTGGACTGGCAAGAGCATGCTGAAATCCATTTCAATCGCCGGTTCGAAAGCCCTGAACACCACGCCATTGCCGCGGTACTCGACCGCGCTGATGGCATCCACCAGTGCCACCCCCAGGCCTTGTTCGACAAAGGCGCACATCGGCAGCGAGAGCTGGGCTTCCAGGCGCAGCTCTCGCTCGACCCCGTAGGCGGCAAAAATCGAGTCGATGAGCTGGCGCGAGCCGATCGATTGCGGGTAGGAAATGAAGGCTTCGCCCTTGAGGTCTTCCGGTTGGATAGTGGCTTTGTCCCGCAGGCGATGGCTGGCGGGCAGGGCGCACAGCATGCGCGTGGCCAACAGTTTCTCTGCGCGGGGGCTGGGGTAGGTGTTGGGCAGGACGATGATGCCCAGGTCACAGCGCTGGCCTACCACCAGGTCGACCACTTCGCGGGATGACAACACCATCAGCGAAATCTGCACCTGATCGTGTTCAGCTACGAACGCCGCAATGGCCCTGGGCAGGAACGACAGGCCCATGGCTGGAGCGCACGCGATCTGCAACGAGCCGCGCTTGAGGCTGCGAATATCCTGGGCTGTTCTTGCAATGCGTTCGACACCCAGCAGTGAGCGCTGTACTTCCTGATACAGCGTCATGGCTTCGGCTGTAGGTTGCAGCCGGCCCTTGGCGCGAATGAACAGGTCGAAGCCGATGTCCTCTTCAAGGCTCGCAATCAGGCGTGTCGCCGCCGGTTGCGAAATGTGCAGCATCTCGGCGGCGCGGGTGACGGTCTGGCCGAGGATGACCGCGCGAAAGGCCTCCAGTTGACGAAGGTTCATGCTGTGTATCCTTCAATGAAATCCATAACAAAAAGACATGGACTTGCCAAAATAAAGCATTTTTCAAGCTTTCGTCAGCTCTTTAGCATCGTACCTATCAAGATCATTCAGGCGTAATGCCTGCGCCTGAACTGAGTTTTGGGCGCTGAAAGGGCGGCAGTGAAGCTCATGCAAAAAACTGATGTCATGATCGTTGGCGGTGGTTTGGTGGGACTGTCCATTGCGTATGGAATGGCCTTGCTCGGCCGCCAGGTCAGCGTCCTCGACGAAGGCGACGACGCCTTGCGTGCCGCCCGTGGCAACTTCGGCTTGCTGTGGGTTCAGGGCAAAGGCTACGGAATGAGCGCCTATGCGCAGTGGACGCGTGAAGCGGTGGCGCTGTGGCCGCGCTTCGCCACGGCGTTGCAGGCCGACACGGGCATCGACCTTCATCTGCGCCAGCCAGGCGGCTTTCAGTTGTGCCTGAGTGATGAAGAAATGGCCGAGGAGAGCCGTCGTCTACTGTGGTTGCGCGACGCCATGCACGGCGATTATCCGTTCGAGCTGTTGGACGCCGAGCAACTGCGCGCCCGTTTACCGGGCGTCGGGCCGACCGTGGTGGGTGCGTGTTATTCGCCCATGGACGGCCACATCAATCCGTTGAAGCTGCTGCGGTCGCTGTATACCGCCTGCCGGGTGCGCGGGGTGAACATCATCAATGGACATCGGGTCAGCGGCATCGCCCAGTGTGCTGGCGGTTTTGAACTGGCGGCCGCCGGGCAACGCTGGTATGCCGGGCGCGTGGTGCTGGCTGCGGGCCTTGGCAATCGTGAACTTGGCGCGCAACTGGGCATGGATATTCCGGTGAGTCCCAATCGCGGACAAATCCTGGTCACCGAACGCCTTAAACCCTTCCTGCATTACCCCACCACCTATGTGCGCCAGACCGACGAAGGTACCGTGCAGTTGGGTGACTCCCATGAGTCGGCCGGTCTGGATGACGGCACGGGCAGCCAGGTGATGGCGACCATCGCCACGCGCGCGGTGCGCTGCTTCCCCCGATTGGGGCAAGTGCGATTGGTGCGGGCCTGGGGCGCGCTGCGAGTGATGAGCCAGGACGGTTATCCCATTTATGAAGCCTCCCGGACGTGCCCGGGGGCGGTCGTTGTCAGTTGCCACAGCGGTGTGACCCTGGCGGCAATGCATGCCTTGCGCCTGGCACCGTGGATTGACGTTGAACGGGACGATCCGGCGGTTTCGGCTTTCAGCCTTGAGCGTTTCAGTCCCGAGGTGCGCCATGCCGGTTGAACCTTTGTTCCGCGCGTTAAGCCCCGCGGAAAACACCGTACGAATCGAGTTTGAAGGTGCGTCATTGGCGGTGCCTGCCGGCGTGTCCCTCGCCGCGGCGTTGCTCGCCAGCGGCGTGACTCGTACCCGTGAAAGCGCGGTCAATGGCCGCCCCGGTGCACCGTTTTGCATGATGGGCGTGTGTTTCGAGTGCCTGGTCGAGGTTGACGGGCAGGCCAATTGCCAGGCGTGTCTGCTGCCGGTGCGCGCCGGTATGCGTGTGCACCGTCAGCGCGGAGCTCGTGACTTGCTGGCGGGTGACCAGGAGATGGCGGATGAATGAGCAAACGGTTGACCTCATCGTGATCGGCGCCGGCCCGGCAGGCATGAGCGCGGCTGTTGAAGCCACGGCGCGTGGGCTTTCGGTGGTGGTGCTGGACGAGCAGGGCAGTGCGGGCGGGCAGATCTATCGCAATGTCCAGCAGGCGGATGCTCACCAGCGTCGAGTGCTGGGTAGCGACTATGAGGCGGGTGCGCAACTGGTTGCAGAGTTTCTGCAATGCGGTGCGCGCTTCCTGAGCGGCGCCGCAATCTGGCAAGTGACCCCCGAGCGGCAGGTGCATTTCCTGATCGAAGGCCGTGCGCAAATCCTTCAGGGGCGGCACGTGCTGATCGCGACCGGTGCATTCGAGCGTCCGATGCCGATTCCCGGTTGGACTTTGCCCGGGGTGATGACCGCCGGCGCCGGGCAGATCCTGCTGAAAAATGCCGCGCTGGTGCCCCGAGGCCCTGTGGTGCTGGCCGGTTGCGGACCGTTGTTGTACCTGCTGGCGGTGCAATACCTGCGTGCCGGCGTGGCGATTGAGGCGCTGGTCGACACCAGCGGCACCGGCGACCTGGTACGCGCCTGGCGCGAGGTTCCCTCAGCCTTGCCTGGCTGGCGGGATTTGTTGAAGGGGCTGCAACTGCTCGCCACATTAAAGCGTGCCGGTGTCAGGCATTTTCGCAATGCACGGAATTTGCGCGTCGAGGCCCAGGAACACGCCCAGGCATTGAGCTTTGAATGTGGTAGTCGCAGTTGGACCCTGCCGGCGTCCCTGGTTTTGCTGCACCAGGGGGTGGTCCCCAACACCCAGATCAGTTGGTCGCTGCGCCTGGAGCACGATTGGAGCGAGCAGCAACTGTGCTGGATCGCCCGTCGCGACAAGGACGGTGAAACCAGCCTGGCGGGGGTCTTCATTGCCGGCGACGGTGGGGCGATTGGCGGCGCTCAAGTGGCACGACTCGAAGGCCGCCTCACCGCGCTGGCGGTGGCCGCCCGTGTGGGAGCGATCAACGCGCATCAAGCACGAGACCTCGCCGCGCCTTACCGCAAGGCCCTGGCTCGCCAGCGTGCGGCAAGGCCACTGATCGACGCCTTGTACCGCCCGTTGCTGCAAAACCGTGTGCCCGCCGATGAGGTCATCGTCTGTCGGTGCGAGGAAGTCACCGCCGGTTCGATTCGTCAGTTTGTCGAGCTTGGATGCCTGGGCCCGAATCAGACCAAGGCGTTCGGTCGCTGTGGCATGGGACCTTGCCAGGGTCGCCAGTGTGGCTTGAGCGTGACGCAAATCATTGCCGAACAACGCCGGGTGCCCTCAGCAGAAGTCGGCTACTACCGCATCAGATCACCCCTCAAACCCATCACCCTTTCCCAACTCGCCAACGAAGAACCTTTGACCCAGGAGCCTGTATGAGCCTTATCCGACGCATCGAAAGCAACCCACGCCTGAGCCGCAGTGTCGTGCACAACGGCGTGGCCTGGTTGAGCGGCATTGTCGCCGCCGATTGCAGCCAGGACATCCGTGGCCAGACCCGTCAGGTGCTGCAACGGGTCGACGAATTGCTGGAACTGTCCGGCAGCGACAAGAGCCGCCTGCTTAGCGTGCAGATCTGGATGAAAGACATGACCGCCGACTTCGCCGGCATGAATGAAACCTGGAGCGCCTGGGTCGACGCCGCGCAAACGCCGGCCCGAGCCACTGCGCAGGTGTCGTTCGATGACCCGCAGATCCTGTTGGAGTTGATCGTTACCGCCGCTGTTTGAGTGTTGCCGTTGTGCCGGTGACCCTGGCACAACGCAAGAGCAGGTGGCCGATAGAGCCACCATCTCTGCCTGTTCACATTGCCGCTGCCATAACGGACGCCTTCCCATGCGGAGCGCCCGACAGAAACAACATCGCATCTGGAGCCATGTATGAACGTAAAAAGCGCTGTATTGAAAGCTGGCCTGATCTCTTTGCTGGCCTTGAGTGCCAACCTGCACGCGGCGGAACAACCGCTGCGCCTGGGCATCGAGGCGGCCTATCCGCCGTTTGCCTCGAAGACCCCGGATAACCAGATCATCGGTTTCGACTATGACATCGGCCAGGCCTTGTGCGCTGAAATGAAAGTCCAGTGCGAATGGAAGGAGCAGGAGTTCGACGGTCTGATTCCCGCGCTCAAGGTGAAAAAGGTCGACGCGGTGATTTCATCAATGTCCATGACCCCGGAGCGCCTGAAGTCGGTGGATTTCAGCAACCGTTACTACCGCATCCCGGCGCGACTGGTGTTCAAGAAAGGCAGCGGCATCTCCGATATTCCGGCCCAGCTCAAAGGCAAACGCATTGGCGTTCAGCGAGCGACCAACTTCGATCGGTACGTCACCGAAAAATTCGCACCGGCCGGCGCCGAAGTGGTGCGTTACGGTTCACAGAACGAAATCTTCCTCGACCTGCTGGGCGGGCGACTCGACGCAACCATGGCGAGCTCGGTGGTGATCGATGAAAGTCTGCTGAAACGACCGGAAGGGCAGGATTATGAATTCGTCGGCCCGAACTACACTGATGAGCAGTTCTTCGGCACCGGCATCGGCATTGCCGTGCGCAAGAACGATCCGCTGGCGGGTCGCTTCAACCAGGCCCTGGCGGCAATTCGTGCCGATGGCACCTACGACAGGATTCGTCAGAAGTACTTCGATTTCGACATCTACGGCGAATAATCCCATAGTTCCAGCGACATGCCTGATTGCTCAGTCGTGTCGTTTTTAATTAACGAGGAGGCAATATGCAAACCAAGGCCATACTCAGCGAATCAGAGATTTCACTCCTGTTGACCACTGCAAAGCAGTTGGCCAACGAGCGCAACTGGGCGGTGGCGATTGCCGTCGTCGACGATGGCGGACATCCACTGGGCCTGCTGCGCCTGGACGGCGCCGCCCCCATCTCCGGCTACATCGCCACCGAAAAGGCCCGCACCGCCGCGCTGGGTCGGCGCGACAGCAAGGTCTATGAAGACATGATCAATGGCGGGCGGGCGGCGTTCCTCAGTGCACCGAATTTGCAGGGCATGCTGGAGGGCGGGATCGCGATCTGGCACGACGGCCATTGTATCGGTGCGGTTGGCGTGTCGGGCGTGAAGGCCGAGCAGGATGCCGAGCTGGCGCGGCTGGCGGTTGAACAGCTACTGTAGGAGCGAGTTGACTCGCGATGGTCTTGAACCTATCGCGAGCAAGCTCGCTCCTACAGGTTCGAGGGTTGATCCTCTACCTGTGACAACGGCCGGGCCACCTGCTCGAGCGGCTGCCGTTCCGCGGCCACGCCCCAAATGGCCTGGACCACTCCGGCAATCACCATCAACAACGCTCCCAGCAAATACCCATAAAACACGTTGAGCCGTTCGCCGGTCTCGATCAGCACGCCAAATAATGTGGGGCCGATCAAGCCGCCAAGCCCTGTGCCGAACGCGTAAAACACGGCGATGGCCAAGGCGCGGATTTCCAGTGGAAATGTTTCGGCGACGGTCAGATAGGCCGAGCTGGCCGCCGCCGACGCAAAGAAGAAAATCACCATCCATGCGATCGTCTGCTGGGTGACATCAATCAGCGCTTGCTGGAACAGATAACCGCTGATGCTTAGCAACACCCCGGAAATCAAGTACGTCGAGCTGATCATGATGCGCCGCCCGACGATGTCGAACAGTCGACCCAACAACAGCGGCCCGCAGAAGTTGCCAAGGGCAAACGGCAGTACGTACCAGCCGACGGTGGCTGAGGGCACACCGTAAAAATCAGTCAGTACCAGCGCGTACGTAAAGAAGATCGCGTTGTAGAAGAACGCCTGGGCAGTCAACAACGTCAGCCCCACCAGCGCGCGCTGCCGGTGCTCCGCGAACAGGCTGTGAAACACCTCTCGTAGCGGCGTGTGATCGCGCGCCCGCAAGCGCAGGGGCGGGGTTTGCAAGGGCGGTATTTCAATGCCGCGCTGGTGATAGTGGCGTTCTATGTCGGCTACGATGCGCTCGGCTTCGTCCGGCCGATTGTGAATCATCAGCCAGCGCGGGCTTTCCGGTATCCACCACCGCATCAGCAGTATTACCAGGCCGAGCACCGCGCCAATGCCAAAGCACAGGCGCCAGCCCAGTTCGTCCCCTGCGACCTGCGGGTCGAGCAGGACCACCGCACCCATCGCGCCCAGCGCCGCTCCGAGCCAGAACGTACCATTGATCGTCAGGTCGACCCAGCCACGATAACGCGCCGGGGTGAATTCCTGGATCGTCGAGTTGATCGCCGTGTATTCACCACCGATGCCGGCGCCGGTGAGGAAGCGAAACAGCAGGAAACTGGCGAAGCTCCAGGAAAACGCCGTGGCCGCCGTTGCGCCGATGTACAGGAACAGCGTGATAAAGAACAGCTTGCGCCGACCCAGTCGGTCGGTCAGCCAGCCGAAGAACAGGGCGCCGAACACCGCGCCCGCAATGTACGTGGCGCCTGCCAGGCCAATGTCGGTATTGCTCATGGCCAACGCCGGGCTGGCCTTGAGCGCTCCGGACACCGAACCCGCCAGGGTCACTTCCAGACCATCGAGCAGCCAGGTGATGCCGAGCGCGAGGACCAGCAAGGTGTGAAAACGCGTCCATGGCAGGCGATCGAGGCGGGCGGGGATGTCGGTGCTGTAGAGCCGGCTCTGTGCCGACGCGCTGGCGGGCTCGTGCAAGGCTTGGGTCGTCATGGCCGGTCCGGTTTGCTGACGGGTTTACTTTCTAACGAGCCTTGCAGCGGCGAGGGAGTTCAAAAAATGCGGGCGACCTGATGGCTGCTCGCTTGCAGTGCAGCGAGGATCAGCGCTTGATACCGTTGCGCATATTTTGCCATTTCGCCTACGAGCACATGGCTTGGGATTTGAATCTGACGAACTGTGTCCTACTGAGCCGTTCTTCGCCGAGCTGCCGACTAGCCCGAACTGCATGCGCACGCTTGTTGTTTGTGGAATGGCCAAAAGGATCAAATGAATAGCCAGCTCGACGCCTCTTAGAGGCTATCCGGATCCCCAAAGAACATCTGAATCCGCGACCGCAACCATCTCTCCCCCGGATCATTATCCTGCGAACCCCGCCAGGCCATGTGCAGCTCAAAGCTGCGGGTTGGCAGCGGCGGGTCTTCAGCCCGCAATCCGCCGGCTGCGGTCAACGCTTCTGCCGTGTAGTCGGGGACTGTCGCGACGATGTCCGTGCCGGTGAGCAACGTTCCCAATCCGTTGAACTGTGGCACGGCCAGCACCACATGGCGTTTGCGATCGAGTTTTTCCAGTTCTTCATCGATGAAGCCGCTGAGGTCCCCGGCGAACGACACCAGTGCGTGGGGGCGGGCGCAGAAGTCGTCCAGGCTCAAGGGGCCCGGCACGCTGTCGGCGCGCAGCAGTTTGGGCATGCTGCGCCGCAGCACTTTGCGCTTGGCGTTGGCCGGCAGGTCGGTGGTGTAGCTGACGCCGATGGAGATTTCACCGGAGGCGAGCAGGCTTGGCATCAGAATATAGTTCACACGGCGAATCACCAGCACGATGCCAGGGGATTCGGCGCGCAGACGTTTGAGCAGCATCGGCAGCAAGGCGAATTCGACATCGTCCGACAGGCCGATACGGAACACCGTGGTGCTGGTGGCCGGATCGAACTCCGACGCCCGGCTGACTGCCGTGGAAATCGAGTCCAAGGCTGGGGAGAGCAGGGCGAAGATTTCCACCGCCCGGGCCGACGGCTCCATGCTACGGCCGGTGCGCACGAACAGCGGGTCATCGAACAGTCCGCGCAGGCGGGAAAGTGCCGCACTGATGGCCGGCTGGCCCAAAAACAGCTTCTCCGCAGCGCGGGTCACGCTGCGTTCGTGCATCAGTGTTTCGAATACGATTAACAGGTTCAGGTCGACACGACGCAGGTCATTACGATTCATCTGGAGTCCTGGCAGAGTCATCAAGCTTGACGAGAGCAGCCATATGAGAACAATGGCCGGCATGAATATTAAGGGGAAAGGCTGCTACTCTGCACCGAGTAATTGAGTTTTCCTGCGAATAACGTGTCCATTTCTTACGACAATTGACGAAGTCGCCGCCGTTGCGGAATTAATGACAGGCATGTCGACTATTAATAGCCACTGATGGTCTTGGGGCCAAAGCCCGGATAGAGTTCATGGCATTAGAGGTTCATTTGGCGAGGTTTGCGATGTCCCGCACGATCCGTTTTCACAAGTTTGGTCCAGCCGAGGTGCTCAAATGCGAAGAGCATGCGGCGGCTCTCCCTGCGCCGGGCGAAGTGCAGGTGCGCGTCGAAGCGATCGGCATCAGCTGGTACGACATACTCTGGCGTCAGAACCTGGCGTCCTCCCATGCACGTCTGCCTTCGGGCCTCGGCCATGAAATGTCGGGTGTCGTGACGGCAGTCGGCGAGGGTGTCGATGACCTGGCGGTGGGTGACAAGGTCGCCAGCTTCCCGGCCGAAAGCCCTAACGACTACCCCGTGTATGGCGAGCAGATTGTGCTGCCGCGCACCGCACTGACCCGTTATCCGGACGTGCTCAGCCCGATCGAGGCGGCGGTGCATTACACGCCGTTGCTGGTCGCCTACTTTGCGTATAGCGACCTGGCACGGGTCAAGCCCGGGCAGTTCGCCTTGGTGACAGATGCCAGTCACTGCGCAGGTCCGTCATTCGTACAACTGGGCAAGGCGCTCGGCATACGGGTGATTGCAGCCACCAAACAGGCGCAAGAGCGTGAATACCTGCTGTCCCTGGGTGCCGAGAAAGTCATCGTCACCGAAGAACAGGACCTGCTGATGCAGATCAACAAGATTACCGACAATCGCGGCGTGGACGTGGTCTTCGATGGTCTTGGTGGTCCGCAGATGTCGATGCTCGGCGATGTGCTGGCACCGCGTGGCAGCCTGGTGTTGTATGGTTTGCAGGGCGGTAATCAGACACCGTTTCCGGCATGTGCAGCGTTCCAGAAGAACATTCAGTTTTTCGTGCACTGCATCGGCAACTTCACCGGCAAGCCGGAACTGGGCATCGTCCAGGACCAGGCCGCGCTGCAACGGGCGTTGCGCGATATCAACCAGTTGACCGCCGATCGTGTGCTGCTGCCGCTCAAGACCCGGGTCTTCCCGTTTACCGAGTTTGTCGAGGCGCACCGCTACATGGACGAATGCCCATGTCGCGAACGGGTCGCCCTTCAGGTCGAAACGGCCTGACCACCCTGAAAAATCCCGTGCTCGCACGGGATTTTTTTTGCCTGCACCTGACTTTCGGCCATTTGCAGGTACGGCCGGCTCAGCAACTGAACTGGTTTTTGCCCTTGATCTGTATCTTCTAATCGTCTTTTAAGCCCTGATAATTGAATGATTACTTTCATCTCAAGGAAAGAGTCATGTCTGGGTATCGGGTTGATACTTTTCATCGCACTTCGTTAATACATTTCCGACAAAACGTCGAACATCGCGCAACTGCCAAATCAGCAAGTGCGACTTCTTTCTTTATTTCCTGTGCTAAATGTCTGTGGGTCGCTGTAAGACATTTCCTAGGATTTTTCAAATGTTCTGACGGCCGCTCTATCACGGGCGTTCGCGGTCTGTCAGACGTTGCCGACAATGGGATTCGGTCCCGTTCCTCAAAATAATGACTCAGGGCTAAGGTGTTAGCATTTGAGTGACATCCAGCACTTCATCGGTGGCAGACAATCTGTTTGCGCACTGCTTTTCGTTGTTTGTGCATTACTGAACTTACGAGCATCAGGTAAATAAAGATGACCCTTATTCATGATCAGGCAATGAACTATGTCTATCAGCAAATGCTGCAACGTTTGCTGAGTTTCTTTTCCCGAGCGGAACGCACGGCGTTGCAGCTGTTGATCCAGCGTTTGGTCGTCACCGCCGGTGGCATGGAACACATTGGTGATTACAAGGTGCTGGCCGTTCAGTCCGGGTCCCGGGACAGTTGCTACACCTTGGCACTGCTGCGGGCAGCGCAGTTGAGCATTGCCGGCCGGGCTCCTGCGACATTCCAGTTGCGCGTGGCTTCATTGCGCAGGAGCGGCGTGAGTGCGTTGGCGCAGGACAACCTCCACCGGTGCAATAGCGCCTTGTTTTTCTACGATGACCCGCGGGTGGAGGTGGTGACGGCCGACCACCGCCAGATCTTGCCCTTTACCCAGCCGGCTCCCGTTTCTGACGCCGGCCGTGAAGCCAATCGTCTTAATCTGCTGATGGTCGGCCATCGCCGGACCCTGGGAGGTCCGCTGGACCTCTGGGATGACGGCTACCTGGCCACGGGCGAGTTCTATGGGCAGGTGGCGCGTTGGAATCGGGGGGTTGATGCGTTCGTTTGCAGCGAGACGCCGCGCCAGCAGAAACGGTTCCTCGACGGTCTGAAGCGAGCGGCGGGCAAGGCCGGGCTCAAAGCGCCGCGTCTTGCGGGGACGGGGTTCGAGGAGCTTTATACGGTTCTCGATGAGCTGGGCAGCGATCTCTACCGGGCGCTGCATGGCGCACAGGACCAGGCACCATGGCGTCCGGCCGAACAGTTCGAAGCCTGTCGTCGCTCCACCTTTATCGATATTCACGACATGCTGGTCAGCAATCGAGAGGAGCGTTGGCCGCTGCTCACTGAATTCCTCGGATTCCAGCCTGACGAACTCACGGCGCAGCTGCGCGAGAACGATTACGTCAGTCCGATGATTTCCGCCCATATTCGCGGGCTGCAAGCCTCTTTCGTGCATGGCGGCAGTTACGAGTCGGGTGTCGCCGGTTACCTGCAGCGCGCCTTGGTGATGATGCGCCGCAAGCGTCTGCCTGAACGCCTGTGCGAGCAGGCGGTTGAAGTGTTCGGCAATCCCGCGAGGGTGTCGGATCAGCGCGCCCTGGCTGGCGAGGAGGCGCAGAAGAGTCTCGGGTTGAGCGAGGCGCAGTTGGTGTGCCTGCTCTTCGCTCCTTTCGTCGACAGCGGCGCCGGGCTTGAGCGGTTCCTGCGCCAGTGCCACCCGGGCATGCTGGTGGCCATGCCTGACTTGCACCGGGCGATGCAGGGCAGTCCCGTATCGGAGCAGATCGCGCAATGGATGGTCGATGTCAGCGGTCTACCGGTCAACCTGATCAGCAGGCTGTATCGCATGGGGCCGGTGCCTGCTGTCGAGAGCGGGCTCAGAGACAGCATTTTCGATGACTTCGACGGATTTGCCGCCGATCATGAGGCAGCGGTGGCGGGTGAATGGTCAGCGGGACGTTGAAAGGACCCCGCGAGACCGATTTTGCCTATCAGGCGGTGTACCGATACCTGACCCACCTGATCAACGATCCGGGCAACGATACCAACGTGCGTTTACCTTCGTTGCGCCAACTGGCCAATCGTTTGAGTGTCTCGATCTCCACCATCCAGTACGCGTATTCGCTGCTGGAGAAGGAAGGGCGGGTCTATTCGGTGGCCAAGTCGGGGTATTACGCGATGCCGGTGTCATCGCTGAGTATGCCGGGTGCCGACGGCGATCTGCTCGAAACCGTGTACGTCAGCGCCCGACGTCCGGGCATGATGGTCTTCAGCGCCGATGAGCCGGCGCTGCTGCAACCGCTCGACAGCCCATTGTTGTTGCTTGAGCGCGAGTTGCTCCGCCAGTACCCGCGCCTGCCGCAACCACCGGCGCAGCCTTGCGGTGAACTTGAACTGCGTACCGCGCTGGCTGCGCGCTACACCACATCGCCCGTGCGCTGCTGGCATGCCGATGACGTGTACATCGGCGCGGACCTGCGCGGTGTCCTGGAAATCCTGATTGCGGTACTGAACCTCAAGGATGCCGCCGTGGTGGTTGAAGCGCCCTGCGACTGGACCATTCTTCGCCTGCTGCAGGAAGCGGGTGTCCAGGTGATCGAGTGGCCGGTCCAGGCCAACGGCAATCTGGATACGGCGCAGCTCGAAGGGTTGCTGGAAACCCGTCGAGTGCAACTGGTGATGCTGTCCTCAGGTTTGAACGTGCCACGCGGCAGCCTGGCGCCTGACGATAACCGACAGGCTGTCGCGCATTTGCTGGCGCAAAAGAGTTGCTGGGTCTTGGAGAACGACTGTTGCGGCGAGCTCGAATTCGAGCCGGGCAGCACCCGGTTTCGCGATCTGCTCGACCCTGAACGGCTGATCGTGTTCTCCACGTTCGAAAAAATCATCGGCCCCGAGGCCCCTTACGGTTATCTATTGTCGCGGCACCTGAGTGAGCAATTACAGCGGCATTTCCTGTTGCGCGCTTTTCGTTTGTCGCCGATCCGGCAGAAGGCGATAGCCCGCTTGTACGGCAATGGCCGGATCGACCAGCACCTTCAGGTGCTGCGAAGGTTGCTCAGGGAGCGAAAAGTGCAAATGACGCAGCTGTTGCAGGAGCGTCTGGGCGACGCCCTGCAGGTGGTCGAGCCTCAGGGCGGGGCGACCATCTGGGCGCGTTCCCTGCGCCAGGTCGATATGCGCGGGGTATTCCAGCGCCTGCTCAAGCATCACGTGGTGATTGCGCCCGGAGAGTTGTTCAGCCTCCAGGGCCTGCATTCGCAGCATTTGCGCCTGAGCCATGCCTACGACGGTGATCACGATGTGGTGGCCGCGCTGAGTTTGTTGGGGGATGCACTGCGGCTGGAGTCCGTCGACTGAGCAGGATGCAAAACATCGTTGCGGGCCCGTGGATCGATCCCATCGCGTTGCGGTCAAACTGCCAGTAAACTGCGATCCATCCCTGAACCACTCTATTCCAGAGGTTTTGCATGACACTCAGTCCTTTTGCGGGCAAACCGGCACCGGCACAACTGTTGGTCGACATCCCGCGACTGGTCACGGCCTATTACACCGGCCAGCCCGATGCCAGCGTCTCGACCCAGCGCGTGGCGTTTGGCACGTCCGGACACCGGGGCAGCTCGTTCGATCTGAGTTTCAACGAATGGCACGTTCTGGCGATCAGCCAGGCGATCTGCCTGTATCGCGAAGCCCAGGGCATCGATGGTCCGCTGTTCGTCGGTATCGATACCCATGCGCTGTCCACCCCTGCCGGCGCCACGGCGCTTGAGGTGCTGGCCGCCAACGGCGTCACGGTGATGATCGCCGAGGGTGACGAATACACCCCGACCCCGGCGGTGTCCCACGCGATTCTTTGCTACAACCGTGGCCGCACTTCAGGGCTGGCGGATGGCATCGTCATCACGCCGTCGCACAACCCGCCGCAAAGCGGTGGCTACAAATACAACCCAACCAATGGTGGTCCGGCCGATACCCATGTCACCAAGTGGATCGAAGCCAAGGCCAACGAACTGCTGGGAAACAAGCTCGCCGGCGTCAAGCGGATCAGCTACGAGCAGGCGCTGAAGGCCAGCACCACCCATCGTCACGATTACCTCAATACCTACGTCGCCGACTTGATCAACGTGATCGACTTCGATGCCATTCGCGATGCGAAGCTGCGTCTGGGCGTCGATCCGCTGGGCGGAGCAGGGGTTCGCTACTGGTCGGCGATTGCCGAGCACTACAAGCTGGACCTTGAAGTGGTGAACAAGGAAGTCGATTCGACCTTCCGCTTCATGACCGTGGATTGGGACGGCCAGATCCGCATGGACCCCTCGTCCAGCCACGCCATGCAGGGCCTGATCGGTCTCAAGGAGCGCTTCGACGTGGCGTTCGCCTGTGATCCGGACCACGACCGCCATGGCATCGTGACGCCCTCAGGCGGTCTGCTTGCACCAAACAACTACCTGGCTGTGTCCATCGACTATCTGTTCCAGAATCGCCCGCAATGGCGCGCCGATGCAGCCGTGGGCAAGACAGTGGTCAGCAGCGGTTTGATCGATCGGGTGGCCAAGCGCCTCGGTCGTCGCCTGTATGAAGTGCCGGTGGGCTTCAAGTGGTTTGCCGACGGGCTGTTTGACGGCTCGCTGGGCTTTGGCGGTGAGGAAAGCGCCGGGGCCTCGTTCCTGCGCAAGGACGGCGGCGTGTGGAGTACCGACAAGGACGGTCTGATTCCGGCATTGTTGGCGGCGGAAATGACTGCTCGTACCGGTCGCGACCCGAGCCAGGCCTATCGTGCATTGACCGACGAGCTGGGTGAGCCGTTCTCCGTGCGCGTCGATGCCAAGGCCAACCCGCAGCAGAAAGCGCTGTTGAGCAAACTGTCGCCGGAGCAGGTCACCTCGACCGAACTGGCGGGCGAACCGATCCAGAGTATCCTCAGCCATGCCCCGGGCAACGACCAAGCCATTGGCGGCCTGAAGGTGATGACCGAGAACGGCTGGTTTGCGGCGCGTCCGTCGGGCACTGAGGACATCTACAAGATCTATGCCGAGAGCTTTGTCAGCGACGAGCACCTCAAGCAGTTGGTGGCTGAAGCGCAGACGCTGGTGGATGGGGCGATTTCCACGAAATAACCCAATCCCCACATACCTGTAGGAGCGAGCACGCTCGCGATGGTGGCCCAGGCACCGCGGGCATTCAGACACCCAGCGTTACCGTTAACGACCATCGCGAGCATGCTCGCTCCTACAGTCTCCGTAGCAACCGCAGGTTCAGGCCAAATCAACCAACACGATCTCACTGTCTTCGATCGCCGTCACCCGCAACACCTGCTCATCGGCCACTGCGACGCCGTCTCGAGCTTCAGCGCGTAAGCCGTTGACTTCAATGACACCTGTGGCAGGAACCAGGTAAGCACGTCGGCCGCTGTCCAATTGATATTCGGCAGACTCACCGGCCTTCAGGTTTGCCGCCACCAACCGCGCATCTGCACGAATCCGCAAGCTCTGGTCATCGCCGGATTTGCCGCTGGCCAGGGTGACGAAGCCTTCGCGGTCTCCTTTGGGGAAGGGTTTCGCGCCCCATGAAGGTGCCAGTCCCGATTCATTGGGAATGATCCAGATCTGGAAGATCTTGGTGTCGGTGCTTTCCAGGTTGTACTCGCTGTGGGCGATCCCGGTCCCGGCGCTCATGACCTGAACGTCACCTGCTTCAGTGCGGCCCTTGTTGCCCAGGTTGTCCTGGTGGGAAATCGCGCCTTCACGAACATACGTGATGATTTCCATGTCCCGGTGCGGATGGGTCGGGAACCCGGTACCGGCCGCAATCACGTCATCATTCCAGACGCGCAGGTTGCCCCAGTTCATGCGATTGGGGTCATAGTACTCGGCGAACGAAAAGTGGTGGTGCGCGTCCAACCAGCCGTGGTGGGCGCCGCCCAGGGACTTGAAGGGTCTGAGTTCGAGCATGATCGTCTCCTGAATTGGATATTGATGGCGAGCATCATCCAACACGCACTCATCGAGAAAAAGCGTAAAAAGTGCAGCATTACCATCGAATCGACTGATGCGATTGGACCTCGAAACATTCTCATCCAACCTTCAGTTCATCGCATAAGCCAATGACCTGTAAGCATTTCACTAGAACTGAAAGGCAAATGCAGACACCATAGACCTCAACAGCCTTACACTCTGGAGCCAGCGCGTGCCGCAACACACCTCCGATCTTCCGCCTGAACTTCGCCCCCTTGCTGAAATGCCTTTGCTCAAGCGATTGGCCGCCCGTTTCTTTGGGCATGGCCTGACGCGCTTGCGTGCGCAGCACCGGGCCTCCTGGTTGCATGGCCAGGCCGACGGGTTTCGCAGCGGGCACAGTGCGGGTGTCGACTACGGCTTTAAGGAAGGCAAGCTCGAAGGCCTGGAGGAAGGTCGCCAGGTCTTGCTGATTCGCGATTCTCGCTCGACCGAACACCGTGCCCCCAACGTCGATGACAACCTGTTCGACGATTGGCGCCTGCCTCTGAATGCCGAGTTGAAAAAGCGCATGAAGGCCGACGTGGCGCGGTTGCTGCCTGCTTATGCCCAACCCAGCGCCGCGCAGTGGAAGATGATCTTCAGCGAAACGCCCTCTACATCGGTCATCGCCGGTGCCGGCGCCGGCAAGTCGACGACCCTGGCGCTGCGCATCGTGTTGCTGACCCACTATCTGGGCTTCGAGCTGGATTCGATGACGGTAGTGACCTTTACCCGGGAGTCCCGCAAGGACTTCATCAACAAACTGATCGAGCTGTTTGCCCTCTGGGGGCAGAGGCTGAGCCTGAAAGAGGCGCGGGACCTGGTGCGAACCTTCCACTCGCGGATTCTGCCAATGGTGCGTAGCCTGCCGGGTTTCGAGCGCCTGCAAGCATTCGAAAACATCAGTCATCGCCCGCACAGTGGGGATGAGGAGGCCGACAGCAATCCGTTCGATCTGCGCATCAACGACGCCCAGCGCCAGTTGCTCAACGCCTGTTATCACCAGTTGCATGGCCGTGACGAACGCTTTCGCGAACTGATCAAGCCGTTGTCCCGCCACGCCCTGCAGCTCAAGGAGCTTGAGCGCGATCACCCGGACGTGCAGAAGCGCGTCGCGGTGACCGAACTCGCGGCCAAGCGTGATGAAGAGCTGTGCGATTTTGTCGAAGACCTGTGGTTTGCCGCGGGTGCCTGGCCCATCAAGGGCATCGAACCTAACCGGCAGACATTCGATATCAATGGCTCAACGTTTCACTGTCACGGCTACATTCCCAGCCTGGATGCCTGGGTGGTGCTGGGCTTCGACCCTCGGGAGAACCCCCAGGTCAGCCGCCCGAATGCCAAGCTCAGCGTCCGTGCAGAGTGGGCAGTGAAGCGCACCCTATTTCAAGCTTTCTGTCGTAAGCCATTGATATGGCTGGATAGTTATGAGTCGTCCAAGCGAGTCTTGGCGTCCCTGGCTGGCGATGCCAGCGCCGGGCCGGGGTTCGATTACAAGGTCAAGGGCGAACTGGGTTCGGCACCACTGCTCGACTGTTTTGTCACCGCAGCCGGGTTTATCGAAAACCTGGGCCTGGACGTGCCGAGCGCCGTCGCCCAGATGAGTTTCGCCAAGGACGATCCGGACCGTTTTTTCTTTGAGGCCCTGAGCCTGTACTGGCGGGCACTGGAAGATCATCTGCTGGATCAGAAACCGCCAGTGATGACCTATAACCGCATGTTTGCGCTCTTCAGCGAGCATTCTCCGGAAAACCAGAAGCTGCTCAGTGATGAGCTGCTGCGACCGTTGTCGCACCTGATGATCGACGAGTTCCAGGACGTATCGCCGCAGATCGTTTCCTGGATTCGCGCCAGCCTTGCCGAAATCCGCAGCCGTGGGCCGGCGATGCACGTGGGCCGTGGTGCCCAGCGCTCCTCGCTGCTCTGCGTGGGCGATGACTGGCAGTCCATTTATGGGTGGCGGGGCAGCTCACCCAGTTACTTTATGGAGTTCAACAAGGAATTTGCGTCGCCGAGCACCGGCAGGGTCATGCTCAGCGACAACTATCGCAGCCACCAACACATCATCGACGCCGCCGAGTACATCGTCCGCGCGGCACCGGCTATCGCGGGCAAGAAGGCCAGGGCAGCCGGGGAAGCTAAATCCCTGTGGCCCGTCAATGTGTTGGATCGTGATGACCAAGCCATGGCCTTGAGATTAATGGAGCATTACAAACAGGGCGATTCAATCTTGATTCTTTATCGAAAAAGCAGCGATAAGTCATTGATAGAACAGTATATTCAACCGGTACTTAATGCAGATTCTAGCTTGCCGTACGAATCTCGAAGGTTGAAGCAACTGACCTACCACAGTGCCAAGGGGCTGCAGGCTGACGCTGTTTTCCTGTTGGGTGATTGTCAGCACCTGACCAGCTCCCCTTACAAAAATCAGGTTTACCGCATGGCCGGCCTGGGCAAGCCAAACGACAATGAGGCCTACGATAACGCCCAGAAAGACGAAATCCTGCGTTTGGCATATGTGGGAATCACGCGGGCGGCGAGTCATTGCTACTGGTATGTCGATGGGCAGGATGCACAGGTGGCGAATATGCCCAAGGCTTCGGACCGGATCGGAAAGGGCAAGCCGTTTTTTGCGGACCAGCGCAAAGGCAGCGCCGGTTGAAGCCCCCCTGTAGGAGCGAGCAAGCTCGCTCCTACAGGGGGACAGTCTCAGGCATAGCTCCTGAGCGCGACCGGTGGAATGAACGACTCAAGCTCATCCTCCACCGCTTCGATTATTCGTTCCACATCTGCGGCATTCATGACCGTTGCGCACGGAATGCCGGCGATGGCAATCATGGTCTCGCCACTGGCACGGTCAAACAGACGGGCGACCATACTGCCTGGGGCGTCCATGCTCGCCTCGAAACCCATGGGATGAAAATGCCAGCGCATCAACTGGCAGGCGTTTAGAAAAGTGACCTTGCTGAACCCTTTATTCATATGTTGCCCACCTTCATGTTCGAGCGCTTCCTTTAGCTCATGTGCAGGAGGGAAGAGCCTTCATTGGCTCAACCGGTGACTCGTTAAAAGTAGCATCTGGATGTGAAAGGAATATGGAATTTTCAGGCCGTTTGGCGATTGGTTCAGTTTTTTTTGACCCAGGTCACAGCAGTGTGGGTGCTTGGGCGAAACGCTATTACTGAATCCCCGTTGAAGCCGCCGGCTAATTTCGGCAAGCTCGCTGTTTTCCCGTAGAGACCCGCAATGCCCGCCGAAGATGATGGTCCGCTGCAAACCCAGGCCACGAGCGAGACGGTCATGCGGTATCACCTGCGCTGGAAACACAGGGATCTGGACGGGGTCATGGCGCTTTATCACCCGGATGTGCTCTACAACGACTTCTTCCAGAACCGCGTGATGGGTCTTGATGAGTTGCGCGAATACGTTCGCAGCAGCATGCCGCGCGACCCGGACGAGGCGCTGGAGCATACGGACCGGATCCGTCTGGACGGCGACACGGCGTTTATCCAGTATCGAATTACCCTGCGTGGCGGCGATGGGCTGGTGTCATTTCGGGCCAGCGAGGCAATTACCGTGCGCGACGGGCTCATCTGGCGGGTCAACGAGTACGCGTCGCTGGTTCGCGAGCAAGCTTGCGGGCAGTCGAACGCCACACCAAGACCGGCTGCCAGTCGACTGGGTTTGTCGGCACGCCAGTTGAGCTTCATGGCCGAAGACCTGCAACACTATTTCGAGCGCCAGCAACCCTATCTCGACCCTGAACTCGATCTGCAACGGGTGGCGAAGGAGTGTGGCTATAGCCGCAATCAGATCTCCTATCTGATGAACCAGGTGCTGGGCCTGAGCTTCTACCGATACGTCAATCAGGCACGCCTGCACCATCTGCTGGCTGCACTGGACATCGCCACGCCACCGCTACGCATCGACGATCTTGCGTTCGCCGCCGGATTCAACTCGTTATCGGCGTTCTACAGTTGTTTTCGCCAGCACACCGGCCTGTCGCCCAAGGCGTACGTCAAACAAATTTCCTTGCGTGCACGCGCGCAAGACAGTCCCTGAGCCTACGCACTAGGATCAACGCCATCTAAAGTTCGAGTGGTGGGGTTGGCATGCCGGCGTGGCGCACTATCAGTTTGTGGATGGATCAGCTCGACGAGCCGCTGCTGGCGCGCCCGGCACTGGAACGAGACCTGGATGTCGACGTTGCCATCATTGGTGCTGGCTACACCGGCCTGTGGACGGCCTATTACCTCAAGCGGCAGGCGCCGGGCCTGAATATCGCCATTGTCGAAGCGCAGACCGCCGGTTTTGGCGCGTCCGGGCGCAACGGCGGCTGGCTGATGGGCAATATTCTTGGTGAAGACCGCTTGCTGGCCAATCTGCCTGCGGAGCAGCGCCGTGCTTCCTACGAGTTGCTGCACGGCATCGCCGATGAAGTGGAAATCGTGCTCGAACGTGAACGCATTGACTGTGATTACCGCAAGGGCGGGGCGCTGTACTGCGCCGCACGCTATCCCGAACAGGAAGCCAGCCTGCGCGATTATCTGGACAAGCTTTACCTGCAAGGCTTGAGCGAACGTGAGTATCGCTGGCTTACCCCAGAGCAACTTAAACAACAGATCCGGATCGCCAAGCCCTATGGCGGCATCTTTGCACCGCACGTCGCCACCATTCACCCGGCGAAACTGGTACGTGGCCTGGCGCGTACCGTTGAGCGGATGGGCGTCAGGATTTACGAGAACAGCCCGGTCACCCATTGGCAATCGGGCAGCCTGCGCACGGCGAAATCCTCTGTGCGTACTCGGTGGGTCGTGCCGGCAGTGGAGGGGTATGCCGCGACCTTGCCGGGCCTGGGGCGTTATCAGTTGCCGGTGCAGAGCCTGATCGTCGCCACCGAACCCTTGCCTGCCGCGACGTGGGACGAAATAGGCCTGAGCCGCGGCCAGGCGTTCGGCGAAAGCAGTCGTCAGGTCACTTACGGCCAGCGCACGGCGGACAACCGCCTGGTGTTCGGTGCGCGCGGCGGCTATCAGTTTGCCGGCAGGCTGCGGGAGAACTTCGATTTGACCCGCCATGAAGTCGAGCTGCGTCGCTATCTGTTCGGCGAGTTGTTCCCGCAACTCAAAAACGTGCGCATCACCCACGGCTGGGGCGGCAACCTGGGCATGTCCCGGCGATTCCAGCCGCACATGTTGTGTGATCACGCCAGCGGCATTGCCTTGTCGGGTGGTTACGGCGGTGAAGGTGTGGGGGCCAGCAACCTGGGCGGGCGCACCCTGGCCGATCTGATCCTGCAGCGCGACAGCGAGCTGGTGCACCAGCCCTGGGTCATCCCTCAAGGCGGGCTGGGGTCTCTCAGAGCCTGGGAGCCGGAACCCTGCCGCTGGCTCGGTTACAACGCAATCATCCGCAGCTTCGTCCACGAAGACCAGGTCCTCGCCAATCCGGCTACCGCGCCCTGGCGGCGCAGGCTCGCCAGTAGCGTCGCCGGTTTCATGGAAGGTTTCATGCATTGATGTTTCGCAAGGCATAAAAAAACGCCGCTCATCTCACGATGGGCGGCGCTTTTCATTGCGTTGCAGCGTTAGGCTTGAACGACCGGGATGTTGGCGTTCGCAGCAGCTTCACGGAACTCGGCAATCTGGTCGAAGGACAGGTAGCGGTAGACATCGGCCGCCATGCTGTCGATCTTGCCAGCGTATTCCATGTACTCCTCGACGGTCGGCAGGCGACCCAGGATGGAAGCCACGGACGCCAGTTCAGCCGAAGCCAGGTAGACGTTCGCGCCGTCACCCAGACGGTTCGGGAAGTTACGGGTCGAAGTCGACACAACGGTCGAGTTCGGCTCGACACGTGCCTGGTTACCCATGCACAGCGAGCAGCCCGGCATTTCCATGCGCGCGCCAGCCTTGCCGTAGATGCCGTAGTAGCCTTCTTCGGTCAGTTGGTGAGCGTCCATCTTGGTCGGCGGCGACAGCCACAGACGGGTTGGCAGCTGACCCTTGACCTGATCCAGCAGTTTACCGGCAGCGCGGAAGTGACCAATGTTGGTCATGCACGAACCGATGAACACTTCGTCGATCTTCTCGCCAGCAACGCTGGAGAGCAGACGAGCGTCGTCCGGGTCGTTCGGCGCGCAGAGCACAGGCTCCTTGATGTCGGCCAGGTCGATTTCGATGACTTCGGCGTATTCGGCGTCAGCATCGGCAACCATCAACTCAGGGTTGGCAATCCAGGCTTCCATCGCTTGAGCGCGACGTTCCAGGGTGCGCACGTCACCGTAGCCTTCGCCGATCATCCAGCGCAGCAGGGTGATGTTCGATTGCAGGTACTCGGTGATCGACTCTTTGGACAGCTTGATGGTGCAACCGGCAGCCGAACGTTCGGCCGAGGCGTCGGACAGCTCGAAAGCTTGCTCGATGCTCAGGTTGTCCAGGCCTTCGATTTCCAGGATGCGGCCGGAGAAGGCGTTCTTCTTGCCTTTCTTCTCAACGGTCAGGAGGCCCGACTGGATGGCGAAGTAAGGAATGGCGTGCACGAGGTCGCGCAGGGTGACGCCCGGTTGCATCTTGCCTTTGAAACGCACCAGGATCGATTCCGGCATGTCCAGCGGCATGACGCCAGTGGCTGCGGCGAACGCGACCAGACCGGAACCGGCCGGGAACGAGATGCCCATTGGGAAACGGGTGTGCGAGTCGCCACCGGTACCAACAGTGTCTGGCAGCAGCATGCGGTTCAACCACGAGTGGATGATGCCGTCGCCCGGACGCAGGGAAACGCCGCCGCGGGTCATGATGAAGTCAGGCAGGGTGTGGTGGGTGGTCACGTCGATCGGCTTTGGATAAGCCGCGGTGTGGCAGAAGGACTGCATCACCAGGTCAGCGGAGAAGCCCAGGCACGCCAGGTCTTTCAGTTCATCACGGGTCATTGGACCGGTGGTGTCCTGGGAGCCCACGGTGGTCATCTTCGGTTCGCAGTAGGTGCCAGGACGCACACCGGCTACGCCGCAAGCCTTGCCGACCATTTTCTGCGCCAGGGTGAAACCCTTGGTGCTTTCAGCGGGTGCTTCAGGCTTCTTGAACAGATCGAACGGTGGCAGACCCAGTTCGGCACGTGCCTTCTCGGTCAGGCCGCGGCCGATGATCAGAGGAATACGACCGCCAGCACGAACTTCGTCCAGCAGGACCGGGGTCTTCATTTCGAAGGTGGCCAGGACTTCGTCGGTGCCGTGTTTGCAGACTTTGCCAGCATGCGGGTACAGGTCGATCACGTCGCCCATGTTCATGTTGGAAACGTCGAATTCAATAGGAAGGGCGCCGGCATCTTCCATGGTGTTGTAGAAGATCGGAGCGATCTTGCTGCCGAAGCAGAAACCGCCGCCACGCTTGTTCGGTACGTACGGGATGTCGTCGCCGAAGAACCACAGGACCGAGTTGGTCGCCGATTTACGCGAGGAACCGGTACCGACCACGTCACCTACATAGGCAACAGGGAATTCACCGTTGCGCATTTCTTCGATCTGCTTCATCGGGCCGGTGACGCCCTGGACGTCAGGCACGATACCGTCGCGAGCCATTTTCAGCATCGCCAGGGCGTGCAGCGGGATGTCCGGGCGGGACCAGGCATCAGGAGCAGGGGACAGGTCGTCGGTGTTGGTCTCGCCGGTAACCTTGAACACACGCAGGCTGATCTTGTCGGCCAGGGTCGGGCGCTTGATGAACCACTCGCCATCAGCCCAGGATTGCAGTACGGCCTTGGCGTGAACGTTGCCGTTCTTGGCTTTTTCAGCCACGTCGTGGAAGGCATCGAACATCAGCAGGGTGTGCTTGAGTTCCTGGGCGGCCACGGGTGCCAGCTCAGCGTCGTCCAGCAGGGCGACGAGGGTCACGATGTTGTAGCCGCCTTGCATGGTGCCGAGCAGTTCAACAGCGCGCTTTTTGTCGATCAGAGGGGATTTCGCTTCGCCCTTGGCAACGGCAGACAGGAAGCCGGCCTTTACATAGGCTGCTTCGTCCACTCCTGGCGGAACGCGATTGGTGATCAGGTCAACGAGGAAAGCTTCTTCGCCAGCCGGGGGATTTTTCAGCAGCTCGACCAGGCCTGCAGTTTGTTCGGCGTTAAGCGGCTGGGGAACGATACCCAGTGCTGCGCGCTCTTCGATATGTTTGCGGTAGGCTTCAAGCACAGTTATTACCCTCATCAGTGGTCCCAAATGGGTGTCCGGGACGCTCATCCCGAAATTGCCGTACTCATGCGCTGCATGGCGTTGTGAGCCACTTGGCCAGAATTACCGGCAATTCCTTACAGAAGCTGCTTTCAAAGTTTTACGCCTGCAGAACGGGAGCTGATGAGGGTTGGCGTTGGGCTTTTCCCCGCTGGAAAAACCCTTCGCCAACACCGTTCTGAAGGAACGACTGTGCTCGTGACGCTTTGAAAACAGCTTCTTACGGACATTGGCGCCTAAAAAGGCAGGCTGATTCTACGGCAAAAAAAAATTAAAGGTAAGTTCGACCCTGAACTTTGAGGGGTGATGAATGTTAGACAAAGGGCTAACATGCCCGCCTGTCCTGCTGCCCCATGCTTGTTGACCTATGCCCAATCAAACCATCAAGACCCCCTGCGTCGGCCTTTGCTCCACTGTTTACGGAGATCTGGTGTGTCGCGGCTGCAAGCGCTTCCACCACGAAGTGATCAATTGGAATGGTTACAACGAGGAGGAAAAACGTGCGGTCTGGTTACGACTGGAGCAACTGCTGTCCCTGGTGATGGCCGCCAAGCTCGAGGTTTTTGACAAGGAACGCCTGCGCCAGCAGCTGGAACAACGAAAGATTCGCTTCGTGCCACATCAGTCGGAATATTGCTGGGCGTACCAGTTGATTGCACGTGGCGCGCGGGTGATCACCAACCTTGAGGCCTATGGGATGGTGCTCCTGCCGGAATTCCGCGACTGGAATCTGCCGGAGTTGCGTGATGCCATTGATCGGGAGTTTTTCCTGCTCTCCGAGGCGCATTACCAGCGTTATATTGCGCCCGGGTTCTTGAAGGATGCGTTTGGCGGCTGAAAAGCTCGCTCCTACAATGGAGGTCACATCCCTGTAGGAGCGAGCTTGCTCGCGATGAGGCCGGCACAGTTGGCATCTCAGCTGGCTGACACGGCGCCATCGCGACGGTTCGACGCCTCGACAAGCTCGCTCCTACAGGGGCAGGGCGACATGTATGATTTCAATGCTGCGCGACCATTTCCTCCAGATGGTCCATCACCGTATCCGGCTTGAGCACCAGCACATCACTTTCCACCGCATCGAGCACTACTTCAGCGGTGTTGCCGATCAGTGCACCGGATAACCCCGACCTCGCCACCGTGCCTATCACCGTTACCGATGCCTGAAGTTTGTGTGCCATGAACGGAATCAGCACATCCGCCGGACCTTCCTCGATGTGCAGATGTTCATCATCGATATCGAACTCGGCCTGGAATGCCTTGCACTGTTCGCGATAGCGCGCCTCAATAGTCTGGCTGAGCTGCATCGACGGGTCTGCGGCCGACAGCATGGGCGAGGGGTGGGCGCTGATGACATGCAGGTGGGCCTTGGCGAGGCTGGCGATGTCAAAACCGTGATCGACGATAGTGGCGTGCAGCGTGCGGTGCTCACCATCGAGATTGCCCACGTCGATCGCCGCCAGGATGACACCGCCGGTCCAGGGTTTCGAGGTTTTCACCAACAGCACCGGGGTCGGGCAAGCGCGCAGCAATTTCCAGTCTGCAGGGGTCAGCAGTGCCTTTTTCAACGGGCTGTCGGGGAAGTGTTGCTTGATCACCAGCCCACAGCCTTCGGCTTGCTGCACATCAATAATGGTGTCCTGCAAGCTTTCGTTCCACGCCTGTTCGGTGGTGACGCTGTAGCCGTCCGCCAGCAACGCGGTCTTGAGCACACTCAGCATGGCGCTATGGTCGTGCTTGCGGTCGCAGACCAGCAGGTGCAGGTGAGCCTGGGTCACGCCGGCAATCAACTTGGCGCGTTTAAGCGCCAGGCTTTCCGCGTGTTCGGGTTCGATGATCACCAGAATGCTGCGAATGGCTTGCATGATCGGCCTCTCCAGAAAGTAAAAAGCACAACGTTGCACAACTATAGTTGTTGGTCGCGCATCGGGGACTTGATGCATATCAACGGTCGCGGCTGGTGGTCTGGCGATGGGCCGGTATAATCGGCGCCCTTCGATTGAACCCTTTATGTCCGTGAGCCCCATGATCCTTCCCGAAATTCACGAGTTCCTAGGCTGCCGCACCCCCGATGGCTGGGTCCAGGCCGCGCTGGCCGATCAGGAAACGCTGCTGATTGACCACAAGAACTGCGAATTCAAGGCTGCCAGCACGGCATTGAGCCTGATCGCCAAGTACCATTCCCACGTTGACCTTATCAACATGATGTCGCGGCTGGCCAGGGAAGAGTTGGTGCACCACGAACAGGTCATGCGCCTGATGAAAAAGCGCAAAATCGGATTGCGCCAGCTATCTGCGGGGCGTTACGCCTCCGGGCTGCGCAAAGTGGTGCGCAGCCATGAGCCGGTCAAACTGGTGGATACCCTGGTGGTGGGGGCGTTCATCGAGGCCCGCAGTTGCGAGCGTTTCGAGGCGCTGGTGCCGCATCTGGACGAAGAACTGGGCAAGTTCTACTTTGGCCTGCTGAAAAGTGAAGCCCGGCATTTCCAGGGTTACCTGAAACTGGCCTACCAATACGGGGACGCGAAGGACATTGCTCAGGTGATCGAGCGTGTGCGGGCTGCCGAACAGGCGCTCATCGAGTCACCGGATGTGGAATTCCGTTTCCACAGCGGTGTGCCGGCCATTAACTGACCGGCACGAAACCGGGCCAGGTCAGGGCTTTGCGGTGGGTTTTCTTTCCAACGCTTGCGTCGGGCTGATCCAGACACTTTTCATCAAATTGCCATCCGGTTGTTGATCGGCAGACTCCACACCGATCACGCACAAGTAGTGCATGCCCGGTTCCCTCGTGATAGGTGCGTCGAGGACCACGTTGTCTGCACTGATCACGTCGCTGTAACGGCGAGGCGATCGGCAGTCTGCCGCATTTCGGGTGGTCTTGTAGCGATAGTACGGCGTGCTCACTGAGAACTCCGTGTTGATCACCGGGGCGGGACTGTTGGCCCGCCGGGGCAGTGTGATGTGTCGGGTGGGGAGATACTCAAGGTTCGCCATCGGGAACCTTGGGGCAGCGGTACAGGCGTTGTCGACGTCGGTGAACACACCCTTTTTGAAGCAGCCGGCCAGATACTCGGCCGGGTGGCCGTAGTGGGTATCGGCGAACCACTCGATTTTGCCATCGCGAGCCTCACACGGAGCATCACTGGCGCATTGATTCTCAATGGGCGCGCCACCGGTACTCGTCGATACGACGGCAAGTATCTGGCCACTTTGGCGGTCGAAGATGGGGCTTCCGGACGACCCCGGCAGCACCTGTTTGCAGCGGTTTTTCAATGCGCCGACATAGGCACGGTAGCCTTCCACCAAGTCCGCCGACGTGTACTGCTGGGCGCAGGCCGCCAGACGCAGTCCTGAATCGGGCAGGTGTTCCGGTGCGTTCACGATCAGTACATCCGTGGACGCTCGAGACCATTGTGAAGCAAGGCGTAATGGGGTTATTCCGTCGGCAATCAGAGTAGACAGTGGAACTTCAAGTTCATAAAGAGCGATATCGCTATTGCCATAGTCCTGCCATACGGCAGCCTTGATCGCGTAACTTTCAGAGGTGTTGTAAGTGTCGTTGAAGTAGTTGAATTTTACCGACTCTTTATAGTTACCTGAAGGTGGCGGGCCACTGACGCCCGGTATGCAATGCGCAGCGGTCAGCAAGTACGCCGGTCCCGTCGCGAGGTTGGCTTCGTCACGGGTGTCCAGCAAGCTCGCGGTGCAGGCGGGCGCTTCATTCAGGAACATTTTGCCCACGCCGTTCCAGTGTGTGTAGCGGTTATCGTTGTTCTTCAGCAGTACGGCGCCCGACTCATTGGCCAAGCCTTCGCCGAGGTCTTTGGCGTGAAGGGGCGTTGCCAGTACCAATATGGCGAAGAGTATAAATAAGTATTCTTTTTTCATGACCATTCCTTGGTGCTTGTAAGTTATTAAGTTTCACAACTAAATGCCATTGCAGTGCGGACAATAATGAGCTCAGTTGTTCGTTGCAAGTTTATATAAGGGGGAATGGTGTCAATGTTTTGCGGGGGTGTTATTGCAATTAAACGGTTGTAGTTGTCGAGCCCCATTGCGAGCATCCTGTTCGCGATGGGGCATGAGCCATCCTTTCAACGGCTCAAATTCAGGCGTTCATGCCACTGGGCTATGGATTCTTGCGGGTAGGCCTCGAATTGTTGGTCCTTGGGTTTAACCTCGACTTCGACCCAGGATGCTTTCGAGCCGAGCATCAAGTGCGTGTGTTCTGGCGGAACAGGCAGCGCCGTGTCGATGGCCGAGGCGAAGGGGTGAATCAGCTCCGGCCATTCGGGGCTGAACAGCCATAGGCCACTGCCGCACACGCTGCAGAAGTGCCGCTCGGCCGAACTGCTATGGGCGCGCTGGGCGCCCTCATCCTTGAGCCGGGCATGGTAGATCGCAATATGCTTGCGCCCGCGCACTTTGAGGCTGGTGGCGTCGCCTCCCAGGTTGATCGCATAGCCGCCACCACCCTGGGTCTTGCGACAGATCGAGCAATAGCAGCGCTGATACGGATAGGGATGGACGCAGCTCAGGCTGAATGAAACCGCGCCGCAGTGGCAGGAACCTTCAAGGCGCATGGCGTGCTCCTATTGAACGTTGTCGGGCGGGCTCAGTCCTCTTTACGAACGGTCGCTACCTCATCGGCCCTGACGCGCACTTTGGTACCGGAAATGTCTTCGAACTCGTAGAAACCGTCGGCGGTGTCGGTGTCGGGCATGTCCTCCGTCAGATACTGAGTACCGTTTTGCAGCGTCACCACCGTCGGCGTCGAGCAACCGGCCAATGCCAGGAACGTTGCGACCGCCAGGGGCAAACCCAGACTCTTGATGTTCATAACCACCTCTTCAATAAATGACGGCAACTTGCACCTCTATCGCGGTTGGTACTGCACAGAGCCGGAAAGTTCGCCAAATCACTAAAAAATCCATAAAGCCTGCGCCATTGATCCTTTTCCAATTGCAACGAGCACGCGGTTGCTGGTATCTGTACGCATAACCAGTACTTGCAGCCATGGCCCTGTTTTCCCGTGACCACCCACCCCCTCGATGACCCGTTCTATTACCTGAACAACTTCCTGCAAGTGCTTGATTGGCTTGATCAGCGTTATGCCGACGTGCTGAGTGTCGAGGAGCGGGCGTTCATTGGTGATTTCAACCGACTGCCCCGGCTTTCCCAGGCGTTGCTGGTACGGATGGTGATGCGCAAGGGGGCACATTTCCGGGAAAGCAAACTGCATTACCTCGAGATTGGCGACATTGCCGCCGCTGCCGAGCCATTGCTGGCCCTGGGCTGGATAGACGGTCGAGCACCGGTGACGCTCGCCACCCTGTTCGATGTGTTGCTGAAGGCGGAAATCGTCCAGTGTTTCGCCAATGCCCTCGAACCGCCCAAAGGCAGGAAGAGCGATTGGTTGGCGATCTTGAGCGAACAGTTTCCTGAACCCCTGGCGTTCGACCAGTGGTGTGCGCCATTGAATGACCGTTTGTTCAGCCTGACCATCATGGACCTGTGCGACCGACTGCGCCTGATGTTTTTCGGCAATCTTTATCAGGATTGGTCCGAATTCGTGTTGGCCGACCTCGGCATCTTCACCTATGAAAAGGTCGAGTTTTGCGCTGAATCCCGTGGCCTGCGCAGTCGTGAAGACGTGGATGCCTGCCTGTTCCTGCACCAGTGCCAGCAGGATTTCGAGGCCGGCGAGCCGGTGACGACCGTCGTCGAGCAGATCAATGGCCTTGTCTTGCACAACCCCTGGCTGGACAAGCGTCGCGCCAAGCTGTTATTCCAGATTGCCCAGCATTGCGAGCGCATGGCGGACTTCGCCAACGCGTTGGCCATCTACCGCGAATGTGCGTGGCCCGGCGCGCGGGGGCGGATGATCCGGGTGCTGGAGCGTTGCGGCGAGTACGCGTTGGCAATGGACCTGGCGATGCTTGCCCAACAGTCTCCGCAAAGCGCCGCCGAACAACAGCAATTGCTGCGCGTTTTGCCCAGGTTGCGCCGCAAGCTGGGCGGGCCACCGAACAAACGCCCGTCACCCAGGCAAATGCTGCGCCTGGACCTGCAATTACCCAGGACCGATCCCGAGCTGTCGGTGGAGTTTTACGTTCAGGCGCATCTGGCCCAGGATTCGGCGCCGGTGCACTACGTGGAAAACAGCCTGATCAACTCGCTGTTCGGCTTACTGTGCTGGCCCGCGATTTTCGCGCCACTGCCGGGGGCGTTTTTCCATCCGTTCCAGCGTGGGCCCGTGGATCTGCACCATGAAGATTTCCATGCGCGGCGGGCGGACCTGTTCCATTCCTGCCTGGCTGAACTTGACGACGGGCGCTATCGACAGACGATCCGCGAACGTTACGCGACCAAGTGGAACGTGCAGTCACCCTTTGTGTTCTGGGGCGCGCTCAGCGACGACCTGCTCGATCAGGCGCTCGAATGCCTGCCGGCCGAGCACCTGCGGCACTGGTTCAACCGGTTATTGGTCGATATCAAGGCCAACCGCGCCGGCATGCCGGACCTGATCCAGTTCTGGCCCCAGGACAAGACCTACCGCATGATCGAAGTCAAAGGTCCCGGCGATCGCCTTCAGGACAACCAGTTGCGCTGGCTGGAATTCTGCCATGAACACCAGATGCCCATTGCCGTCTGCTATGTGCAATGGGCGGAGCAGAGCGCTTGAGCTACAGCATCGCCGTGCGGGCGCTATGTGAGTTCACCGCCAAGGTCGGTGACCTCGACCTGCGTTTCACGCCTTCGCCGACCGCCCTGGAAGGTATCATCGGCCATCGTACGGTGGCCTCCCGGCGCAGTGATGGGTACCAGAACGAAGTTGCACTGGAAGGCCAGTACCAGACGTTGAAGGTCAGGGGCAGGGCGGACGGTTACGACCCGGCGCAGCACTGCCTGGAGGAAGTCAAAACCTATCGCGGCGACCTGAGCAAGCAACCCGCCAACCATCGGCAACTGCATTGGGCCCAGGCCAAGGTGTACGGCTGGCTGATGTGCCAGAAGCTGGCGTTGGCGCAGATCAATGTGGCGCTGGTGTACTTCGACATCGTCAGCGAGAAGGAAACCTGCCTGGTCGAGGCATTCAGCGCCGAGGAGCTCAAGCAGTTCTTCGAGCATCACTGCCGTTTATTCCTGCATTGGGCCGAGCAGGAAATGGCCCATCGTCAGGCGCGCAATGCTGCCGCGCAGCAAATGGCATTTCCGCACGCCGGGTTTCGTCCGGGGCAACGGCATTTGGCGGAATCGGTATTCAAGGCTGTCAGCACCGGCCAGTGCCTGATGGCCCAGGCGCCGACCGGTATCGGCAAGACCGTCGGCACCCTGTTCCCCATGCTCAAGGCGTTGGCGCCACAGCAGTTGGACAAGGTGTTCTTCCTGACGGCGAAAACCCCGGGGCGCAAACTGGCGCTCGATGCGGCGCAGGTCATTCTGGACGGTTGCACCCGGCCATCGCTGCGTGTTCTGGAGATGATCGCTCGAGACAAGGCCTGCGAGCACCCGGACAAGGCTTGCCACGGCGAATCCTGCCCGTTGGCGCAGGGCTTTTACGATCGTTTGCCGGCCGCGCGCCAGGCGGCCAGCGAATTGCGCCTGCTGGACCAGCGAGCCTTGCGCGAGGTGGCGTTGGAACACAACGTCTGTCCCTATTACCTGAGCCAGGAAATGGCGCGCTGGGCCGACGTGGTGATTGCCGACTACAACTACTACTTCGATTTCAGTGCGCTGCTGTTCGGGCTGGCCCACGCCAACCAGTGGAGAGTCGCCGCGTTGGTGGACGAAGCGCACAATCTGGTGGAGCGTGGGCGGCAGATGTACAGCGCCAGCCTTGACCAGGCGACACTCAACGGCGTGCGCAAGACTGCACCCGAACCGTTGAAGAAGTCCCTGCAACGGGTCAATCGCGAGTGGAACGCCCTGCATAGCCCTCAACTGGCGGCGTATCAGGCTTACGATAAACCACCGGAAAAACTGCTCCAGGCCTTGTTTTCCTGCGGCGCGAGCATCGGCGACTATCTCAATGACCACCCACAGGGCCTGGACAGCGCCTTGCAGAGCTTCTATTTCGACCTGCTGCAGTTCTGCCGGGTGGCTGAGCTGTTCGACGAGCAGTACCTGTTCGACATCAGCAAGCGCGACCTTGACCGCAAGCGGCCGCTGTCACAACTGTGCCTGCGCAACGTGGTGCCTGCCGGATTCATCCGCCCACGGCTGACGGCGGCACGCAGCACCGTGTTGTTTTCCGCGACCTTGAGCCCCAGGCATTACTACGCGGATCTGCTGGGCATGCCGGCCAATACGGTGTGGATCGACGTAGAGTCGCCATTTCATGCCGACCAGTTGCAAGTCCATATCGTCAGCCAGATATCCACGCGCTACGTGCATCGACAATCGTCCCTGGCGCCGATCGTGGACCTGATCGCCCGGCAGTTCGTGCAACGACCGGGAAACTACCTGGCGTTTTTCAGCAGCTTCGACTATCAGCAACAGGTGGCCCAGTTGCTGGCCGAAACGCATCCCTACATCAACATATGGTCGCAATCGCGAGGCATGGACGAAGGGCAGCGCCAAGCCTTCCTCGATCAGTTTACCGCTGACAGTCAGGGCGTCGGTTTTGCGGTGCTGGGCGGAGCATTTGGTGAGGGCATCGATTTGCCTGGCGCGCGATTGATCGGTGCTTTTATCGCCACTCTCGGGCTGGCCCAGTTCAACCCGGTCAACGAACAGCTCAAGCACCGTATGGCGGCGATTTTTGGCGCCGGCTACGATTACACCTACCTGTTTCCCGGTGTGCAAAAAGTGGTTCAGGCGGCGGGGCGGGTGATCCGTACCCAACAAGATCAGGGCGTAGTGATGTTGATCGATGACCGTTTTGGCGAAAGCAAGGTCAAACAGTTGCTGCCGCGCTGGTGGGCAGTGGGTGCTGACTCCGGCAAGGTGGTACAGGCTTGACTCTGCCACTGCCTGTTCAAGCACCCGTTTTCCTGCTTTTCAATTTTTCTGTTTATTCCATACTTCAACCAAACCATTCTGTCGTGAGCGTTTGATGAACGAAGATAGATCCAAGGCCAGCGTCATTGAGGACGGGCGTTTTCGCCTGTTGATCGATGCGGTAATCGACTATGCGATCTACATGCTTGATCCCGACGGCATCATCACCAGTTGGAACGCCGGTGCCCGGCGCTTCAAAGGCTATGACGAGCCCGAGATACTTGGCGAACACTTCTCGCGTTTTTACACCGAAGAAGACCGTTTGAAGGGGTTGCCGCAACGGGCGCTGGACACGGCGACCCGTGAAGGGCGCTTTGAAGGTGAGGGCTGGCGGGTGCGCAAGGATGGCTCGCGTTTCTGGTGTCACGTAGTGATTGACCCGATCCATGACCCCTCCGGCCGGCTTCTGGGGTTCGCCAAGATCACCCGCGACCTGACCGAGCGCAAGCTGGCCGAAGAAATTCTCAAGCAAAGCGAGCAACAGTTCCGGTTGCTGGTGCAAAGTGTCACCGACTATGCCATCTACATGCTCGATCCCCAGGGCCGTGTGACCAACTGGAACGCAGGTGCCCAGCGCATCAAGGGGTATTTACCCCAGGAAGTGATCGGCGAACACTTCTCGCTGTTCTACACACCGGAAGATCGCGATGCCGGCGAGCCGCAAAACACCCTGAGCATGGCCGTCAACGAAGGACGGTTCGAGAACAAGGGGTGGCGGGTGCGCAAGGACGGCACGCGGTTCATGGCACACGTGGTGGTCGACCCGATCTGGGGCGACACCGGCACATTGCTCGGTTTCGCCAAGATCACCCGGGACATCACCGAAGCAACACTCGCCCAGCAAACGCTCGAACAAACTCGGGAAGCGCTTTTCCAGGCGCAGAAGATGCAGGCCATTGGACAACTCAGCGGCGGTATCGCCCATGACTTCAACAACCTGTTGACCGTGATCCTTGGCAACCTGGAGATCGTACGCAAGCGCGTCGACGGTGATTCCAAGCTCACGCGCTTGCTGGATAACGCCACCCAGGGGGCCATGCGCGGCGTGTCGTTGACCCAACGCATGCTGGCATTCGCCAGGCGTCAGGAACTCAAGACCGAATCAGTGGAGATCCCCGCGCTGGTGGATGGCATCACCAGCCTGCTGCGCAGTTCCCTCGGCCCTTCAGTGTTGCTTGAAACTCGCTTTGCGGCACACGCCGAACCGGTCGTGGCCGACGTCAACCAGCTGGAGCTGGCCATCCTCAACCTGGTGACCAATGCCCGTGACGCCATGCCCCACGGAGGAAAGATCGTGATCAGCACGGCTTCGGCCAATGCAGCGGACCATCCGGGGCTTGCCCCTCTTTCGGGTGAGTTTGTCTGCCTGAGCATCAGTGATACCGGGGAGGGCATGGATGACGCGACCCTGGCGTTGGCGATGGACCCGTTTTTCACCACCAAGGGTGTCGGTAAAGGCACGGGCCTGGGGTTGTCGATGGTGCACGGTTACATCGAACAATTGGGTGGCCGCTTTATTCTCAAAAGCCGCAAGGACAAGGGCACCACGGCTGAGCTGTGGATCCCCGTGGCGACTCGGGGTGCGGTGGCCAAGGCCATTCAGAATCAAGCGACACCGGACGTCTCCCGGTTGTGCGTGCTGGTGGTGGACGATGACAGCCTGGTGTTGACCAGCACCTGCCTGCTGCTCGAGGACTTGGGGCATCGGGTGATCAGCGCGGCATCCGGGGCGCAGGCGTTAAAAGTATTCGGAAGCGAAACAGCGATTGATCTGGTGATCACAGACATGGCCATGCCGCAGATGAATGGTGCGCAGTTGGCGCAGTCGATTCGATCAATACGACCTGATGTACCGGTCATCCTCGCCACCGGTTACGCCGAACGGTTGGAAGGGGCTGCGGTGGAGCTGCCACGGCTCGCCAAGCCGTTCACGCAGCTCAATCTGGTGGAGATCATCGCCTCGACGCTATCCGACATCAGCGTGCGGGGTCGCCAGGGGCGCCAATGATCAGGCAGTCACTGGCTGATGGATGACCTCGCGTTTTCGGGTTGCTGGAATCGGCGGGAAGTTTTCATTCAGTACCCGCAGGTGTTCGATGGCTTCGGCGAACTTGAGGTCGGCTTTCCTGCGAAGTGTCAGATATTGGTCAAACAGTTCGCCATCCAGATCGCTTCCCTCCAGCATTGCAAAGGCTTCGCGACTCAACGCCTGCGCCTCTTCGAACATCTGTTGATTACGTTCCAGGGCAAACGCCCGGCAAGCCTTGATTTCATCGCGGGTTGAATCATCGCGGGTTGAATACTGGATCATGACCGGCACCTTGCTTTAAGGGGGATATAAGGTTTTGACCAGGCACGGACAAAAAGGATTGCAAGTTTATGAATCTGAAAACTTGATGAGTCCCTGCGGAAATGGGCAGAAATCAAATCAACCAACCCCGTCCTTGCGCCGTTCATACCAGGTCAATACCGGCTGGGTACTGAAACCATGGATGAGGATGCTCAAGGCAACAACCGACAAGGTGAGGTCAGTGCATACCTTGGCTACCGACGGGTCGAGCCCGTGGTTCAACGCATAGAACAGGTAATACAGGCTACCGATGCCCCGAATGCCAAACCAGCCGATCAACAGGCGTTGATGCCCGTTGAGCGAACCGCGCCAGGGCAGGGCGACGACACTCAATGGCCGAATCAGGCAAAACAGCGCCGCGCCGATCAGCAAAGCGCGCCAGTCCCAATGTGCGATCAGCACCACACCCAGCAGGGTCACCAGGAACACCTCCATGGCGCGCTCTACCAGACTGCCGAACGCGAGCATGTCGCCCATCATGATGCCAGCGGCGACCTGGGCGTCCTCCAGGCGCTGGGTATCACCATGCACCGCCTGTTGCGGCTCCACGTTCTGATGGCCGACCACTGGCTGGACCAAATGCTCGGCCGGGAGATCATCGTTGCCCGCGGAGTTGACCTCCACATGGCGCAAGCCCAGGCCGGCAGCGAACACCGACAAAAAGCCGTAGCCATGGATTGCCTCGGCCGCCACGTAGGCGAGGGCGATCAGGGCCAGGGCCAGATAGTCATTGGGTGAAAGGGTGCTGTCGTCGTTTTTGATGCGCAAGCTCAGCGTCACACGACCAATGCCGCGCCCCATCGCGTAACCGATCAGCAAACCGGCGGGAACCGCCCACACCACGCTCCCCAGAACCCAGTCACCGAAAAAGCCGGGCGCGGCGTCATTGCGCACCAACAACAGACCGAGAATCACGAAGGGGAAGGCGATGCCATCGTTGAGGCCGGCCTCTCCGGACAGGCCGAAACGAACGCTGTCGTCATCTCGTGCATCGTTGACCTGTACCAGCGCAGCGAGCACTGGATCTGTCGGCGCCAGGATCGAGCTGATCAACACCGAAACACCCCATGGCAGTTGCAACGCATAGTGCAGCGCCAGGCACGCGCAAGCGATCGTCAATACCATCACGGGGCCAGCGAGGCCGACGGCAACGCGCCAGTTTATGTGGCTGAACGGCTTGCGCAGTTTGAGGCCGCAGACAAACAACGAAAACAGCACTGCGACTTCTGTCAGATGCTCCATCCAGGTGGCGGCGTCGTTCATGTCCAACTGCAACAGGCCCAGTGAGGACGGACCGATGGCGATGCCCAGTACCAGGCACACTGCCGAGGTGGTCACAGGCATCCAGCGCAAATACGAGGACGTCAGCGCCAATGTCAGCAGCACCGCACCGAGCACCGCCACCCATGAAATGAAGTTCATGCTACCGGGCTCAACGATCAACCCACCGTCGCGCGTAGATACTCTGGTTGCAGGACGTTGAACCATACCAGGATCATTTCCACCAGGATGGTGACCAGGACCAGCAGGCCGACACCCCATACGCAGGCGGCATTGAGCAGTCCTTGTTCCTTGCGTTCATGCATGAAGGTGGGCATGCCGACGAACAACAGGAACGTCGAGTACACCGACGCGGCGCCGAGCACGATGATCGCCAGCCAACGGCTCGGGTACAAACCGGCGATGCCCGCGATAAAGAACGGCGTCACGGTGTACGCAGCGAATCCAATGCACTGGTTCAACGTCGGGCGCGCCTCGAATGCGCGCGACATCCAGCGAATAAACGCGCCCATCAGGGCCACACCGGCAACGATGGTGACGTAAAGCAACGCACACAATTGCAGGGCACTACTGCTACTGAGCCTGACCGTTTCATTCTCCGCCAGGCTCCACCCGACGTAGGTGGTGCCGATGAACAGGCACACCGCGGGGATCAGGGCGAGCAGTAGCAAATGCGCCAGATAATGACGCGGATGAGCTTCCTCTTCCTGGCGGATTTCGGTCCAGGCGTAGTTTGGCTGGGTAAACAGTTTGACGAGGGGTGCGGACATGACGACCTCCTGAGCGCGGACGGCCCGGCAAATGGGCTCTTAAGCAGTTGAGGGGCGGGGTTTGGCAGGAGTTCCGTTTTTCTCGTGAACCGATTGCCCCTGCGGGAGCAAGCCTGTTGAAAGCGCTCATCGCGAGCACGCTTGCTCCAGCAGGGGATCAGCGGACCTAGAGCATCGGCTTGCCGCCCGTAATGCCGTAGCGCTGACCGGTGATGTAGCTGGCTTCATCCGACGCCAGCAGCACATAGATCGGCGCCACTTCCACGGGTTGGCCCGGTCGTCCCAGTGGGGTTTGCCCGCCGAAGTTCTCGACTTCCTCATCCGGCATGGTCGAGACGATCAAAGGCGTCCAGATCGGGCCCGGCGCCACGCAATTGACCCGGATGTTTTTCTCGCCGAGCATCTGCGCCAGCCCGGCGGTGAAGTTGGCAATTGCGCCCTTGGTGGTGGCGTAAGGCAGCAGCGTCGGTTTGGGCATGTCCGAGTTGACCGAGCTGGTGTTGATGATCGAACTGCCCGGCTGCATATGGTTCAGCGCGGCTTGGCAAATGCGGAAAATGGCCGTGATGTTGACATCGAAGGTCATCACCCATTCCTCGTCGGGTATGTCTTCGAAGCGCTCATGGGTCATTTGGAACGCGGCGTTGTTAACCAGGATGTCGATGCGGCCGAACCGTTCGACGGTCTTGTCCACCAGCGCCTGGCACTGGGCTTTTTGCGCGATATCGCCCGGCAGCAGCAGGCTCTTTCGTTCGGCCTGTTCGACCCAACGCGCGGTTTCCTGCGCATCTTCGTGCTCATTAAGGTAGGCAATCGCAACGTCCGCGCCTTCACGGGCGAAAGCAATGGCGACCGCTCGGCCGATGCCGCTGTCGGCGCCGGTGATCAGGGCGATCTTGCCCTCCAGTCGGCCGGAGCCTTTGTAGCTCTGCTCGCCGCAATCGGGGTACGGATCCATCTGTTTCTGCGAGCCGGGGACGGGTTGGGCCTGTTTCTTGAAGGGTGGTTTTGGATAGTCGGTCATCGGAAAATTTCCGTTATCAAGGTTGAAGAGTCATAGGGTGGACCCGGCTCTTTAACGGTGAGTTCGGTTGGATTGATGACCTGCGCCTACCTCACTGTAGGAGCGAGCACGCTCGCGATGGAGGCCAACGATGACGAGTGACACCTGACACTCCACGGCGCTCTCCGGCTCATCGCGGGCAAGCCCGCTCCTACAGGGGATGTGGTCATCTGTAGGAGCGAGCTTGCTCGCGATGGCGGTCAACGATGACGAGTGACACCTGACACTCCGCGGCGCTCTCCGGCTCATCGCGGGCAAGCCCGCTCCCACAGGGGATGTGGTCATCTGTAGGAGCGAGCTTGCTCGCGATGGAGGTCAACGATAACGCGGGGCACCTGACACTCCGCGGCGCTCTCCGGCTCATCGCGAGCAAGCCCGCTCCCACAGGAATGGAGTCACGGAGGACTCGCCCCGCTCAACACGTGCGCATGACCAATGGTGGTGAGGTGTACCGCGGTGCCGGTCGGCGGGGCGTACAGCCCGGAGCTGCGCACCATCAGTGACCGGCCGGGCTGGGGGGCGAGTTCGACGGTCAGGGTGCAGGTGTTGCCGCTGAAGTCGCGATCAGTGACAACGGCGGGGCAACCGGCGACATCCAGGTTGTTCGAGACCACGCCAATCACTTGCAATTGCTCAGGGCGCAGCATGATCTGGGCACTGTGGTTGTTACGATGGTTGTTGACCGGGATCCGCCCCAGGTCGCAATGGGCCCAGCCGGCTTCGATCCGGGCGGGCATGACCACCGCATCCCCCAGAAAATGCGCGGTCTGTTCATCGTCGGGGTAGCGATACAGGTCCAGCGGATGACCCGACTGCACCAGCCGGCCATCGCGCATGACGGCCAGTTGATCGGCAAACGACAAGGCTTCGCTCTGGTCATGGGTGACCAGAATGGTGGTTACGCCCGCATCGTCGAGCAAGCGCGCGACCATTTTGCGCATGGCCGCGCGCAAGCCGGTGTCAAGCGCGGAGAAAGGCTCATCCAGTAACATCAGCCGGGGTTGTTGCGCCAGGGCCCGGGCCAACGCGACCCGTTGCTGCTGTCCGCCGGACAGTTCATGGGGCCAACGCTCCGCCATGCTCTGGGGCAGCGCCACGCTGTCGAGCAACTGCGCGATGCGCTCGCGTTTTTCCTCGCCTTTGGTCGCCAGGCCAAACCCGATGTTCGCGCCCACGCTCAGGTGCGGAAACAGCGCACCGTCCTGCGGAACGTAACCGATCTGGCGTTGGTGAGCCGGGACTTCGTGGGTGGCGTCCACCAGCGTCTGACCGTTAAGGAGCAGGCGCCCGGTATCGGGGAACTCGAAGCCGGCGATCATGCGCAGCAGCGTCGTTTTGCCTGACCCCGAAGGCCCGACGATAACAGTGCGGCTCCCAGTCGGCACCGAGAGGCTAACGCCGTCCAGGGCGCGCTGTGAACCATAGGATTTACTGAGCGAATGCAGTTCAAGCGCGTTCATCGGCCCGCCGTGCGTTTGGATTGGTGGTAGAGGAGGCCGGTCAACGGCAATGACAATACGATCATCAGCAGCGCGTAGGGCGCGGCTGCCGCATAGTCGATTTCGCTGGTCAGGGCCCAGAAACCGGTGGCCAGCGTGCGGGTGCCATTGGGTGCCAACAGCAAGGTGGCGGTCAGTTCGTTGGTGATCGCCAGGAACACCAGTGCAGCACCTGCCGCAGCGCCGGGGGCAGCCAGGCGCAAAGTGATCAGCCACAGCGCCCGGGCGGGCGAACGTCCCAGGCTGCGAGCCATGTTTTCAAGCTCTATGGGGGCCTGTGCGATACCGGCACGCAGGCTGACCAATGCCCGGGGCAGAAACATCAACAGGTAGGCCAGCAGCACGGTCAGGGTCGTCTGGTAGATCGGCCGGGCGAAATGCACCGTCACCGTCACCAGTGCCAGTGCAACGACAATGCCCGGCAGGGAACTGGTGATGTAATTGCAGCTTTCAAGCATCCTCTGTAAACGCCCGGGCGAGCGGATCGAAAGCCAGGCGATCGGAATCGCCGCCAGGGTCGTGAGCGCGGCGCCTGCTGCTCCCAACAATAGTGTCTGCTGCAACGCCGGCAACAACTCGGCCATCTGCCAGACCTGCACACCGCCCGCGAGCAGCCACTTGCCCAAGGTCACCAGCGGGACGCCGAGCGTGAGGGCGCAGGTCAGCACCCACAGCGTCAGGGCCATCACTGTTTGGCCAGGCTTGAGCCGGACCAGTCGCTGTTCGCGGGCACTGCCTGAGCCGACCCGCGCATAACGTGCATGTCCACGGGCCGCCGACTCGACCGTCAGCATCGCCAGACAACACAGGGCCAGCACGCCGGCGAGCATGTTGGCGGCAGGACCGTTGAAGGTCGATTTGAACTGGTCGAAAATCGCCGTGGTGAAGGTGTCGAAGCGGATCATCGCGTACAGGCCGTATTCGGCCAGCAGATGCAGGCCTACCAGCAGCGAGCCACCGCAGATGGCCAGCCGCAGCTGTGGCACCACCACTCGGAAAAACACCGTCCAGGGCTTGAGCCCCATCGATTGCGCGACGTCCTCGATAGCCGGGTCGAGACGGCGCAGGGTTGCGGCCACCGGCAAGTAAAGAAAGGGGAAATAGGCGATAACCGACACGAGCACGCCGGCAAACAGCCCATGGATCGGCGGTACCAGGCTGACCCACGCGTAGCTGTGCACGAACGCCGGTACGGCGAGCGGCGCAATGGCCAGCAACGACCAGACCCGACGCCCGGACAAATTGCTGCGCTCGGTCAACCACGCCAACGTAACGCCCAGCGCGACGCACAGAGGAATGGTGATCGCCACCAGCAATAGGGTATTGATCAGCAGTTCGCCCACCCGGGGGCGAAATACCAATTCCACCAGTCTGACCCATCCGGTCTGCCAGGAAACACCCAGCACAAACGCAATGGGCAGCAGAGACAGCAAGGACACCAGCACGGACAAGCCGATCACCCACGCACCGCCACGGCCGGCAAACAAACCCCGGGAATGGCGGCGCATGGGGGCGGGGATCGGTGTAGCGACCCTCGCCGGTAGGGTTTCAGGCATCAATTCAGAGCAGTCCGGCCTGAGTCATCAGCTCCACGGCTTTTTTACTGTCGAGCCTGGACGCGTCGACCTTCGGCGCGTCGAGCTGTTGCAAAGGCACCAGTTTTGGGTTGGATTCAGCGTTCTTGCCAACGGCGTATTCGTACGAATTCCCGGTCTTGAGGATCGCCTGGCCGTCCTTGCCGGTCACCCACTTGAGGAACGCCTGAGCCTGTTCCTTGTGTTGACTCGACGCCAGGACGCCGCCACCGGAGACACTCACGAACGCGCCCGGATCCTTGTGCTTGAAGTAGTGCAGGGCGGTATTCTTGCTGTTTTCGCCCGTCTTGGCCTGATCGCCAAAACGGTAGTAGTGGTAGATTACGCCGCTGTCGATCTGCCCTGCATTCACTGCCTTGAGCACCGAACTGTTACCCCGATACGCGGTAAAGTTGGCTTTCATGCCCTTGAGCCATTCCAGCGTGGCCGCTTCGCCCTTGAGTTCCAGCACCGCCGCGACAATGGCCTGGAAGTCCGCACCGGCGGGCGAGGCCGCCCAACGACCTTTCCATTTCGGATCGGCCAGGTCCATCAGCGATTTCGGCAGGTCGGCTTCGGTCAATTTGCTCGGGTTATAGACAAACACTGTGGAGCGCGCGGCGATGCCCACCCACTTGCCGTGAGCCGGGCGGTAGGCGGCATCCACCTGTTCGAGGGTGGCCGGCGCCACCGGTGCGAACAGCCCGGCATTATCGACCAGCACCATCGCCGGCGAGTTTTCGGTGAGGAACACATCCGCCGGCGAAGCTGCACCTTCCTGGACGATCTGGTTGCCCATCTCGGTGTCATCGCCATTGCGCACCGTGACCTTGATCCCGGTCTCCTTGGTAAAACCCTCGATCCAGGCCTTGGTGAGGCTTTCATGCTGGGCGTTGTAAACCACAATGCCATCAGCGTCGGCAGCATAGACATGGCCGGCGCCGAGCAAGGCGGTGGCCAGCAGGGCTTTTTTCAGGAAAGACGGAACTTTGCAATTCATTGGGTGGGCAACTCCTGATCTATTTTTCCAGTGATGCAAGGCCTTTCGCAAAAAAGCTTTAATGCGAACGATTTGCATATTTAAGTCGCAGGGAATGTAGTGAGCACAATGAGAAAAATACGTTAAAAAAACCGTTAACAAATGTGATTTCCATTCAGATTAGCAGCACGAGAAACAAATGCTCGCGCGATCAGGATCGAGCACCGTCAGCGGCGTCGATCCAGATATCGAGGGTTAGCGTAGCTATGGATTGGCAGCTTGAAAGGTCGCCACCGCTGAAGATTGGTTTTGCGAGGTTATTTGAAGGCGTGTGTTTTCTTCAAAACGACCGGCCAACCGTCGGTATTGACGAGACCCAGCACTTGAAGTTGCCCGTTGCTGTCGACTCGCACGAATAACACACTGCCGTATTCGCTGGTTTTCGCATGCGGGTAACCGGTCTGTGCTTCGAAGTCACTGATGCAACCGCTATGGGTGACGAGCAACAGGTTGTGGTGGGTACGTTTGTGCGCGACGACTTCGTTGGGCAAGGCCTTGCCGCAGGAGGCGAGCCAGTCCTGGGTGATGGCCTCTTTGCCAAACATGAAATGTGAAGTTTGCGCGGTGCGGGTGATCGGGCTGGTGAGGACATCCACCTGGGCCATGCCAAGTTGTTCAAAGTCTTGCCCCAGCGCCTTTGCCGCTTGGGTACCAAGGTCAGTTATGCCATCTGCCGGGCCAGAACAGGGATTGCTTGAACGGTCGCAACGCTCAGTGTGACGAACCAACGCGACAATATCGCCGGCCTGCCAGCGCCGAATCAGTTCGCCAGCGTTCCTGGAGCCTGCCTGCCCGAGATCGGCGGGGGAGCGCGGCCACCAGACAAAACCGGTGACCGCAACAGCGACGCAAAGCGCTGCGCTGTAAGACAGTATCGTTTGGAGTCGGGATTTCATGAAGATTTACGATCTGAACGTGGTTAGGGAAAACTAAGTTCAGCGCGGTAGTCGAGCGGTGAAACCAATGTGAAAAAAGCGCAGCTCAAGTCGGTGGGAGTGCGTTATTGAGCGACTGATAATGTTTGTCTTTGACGTGTATTACCCGGCTCGGATTAGACACATGTCTGCACAGCGGCTCCAGTCGTCACCGCCATGCAGACCGTGTTCAGGAAGCAGGGCAGGTAAGGTTTGTACCGCCAGTTGCCTTGCTGATCGCTTCCGCAAGGCGCTTGACGTTTTGTTGCTGGGCCAGCACCAGATCGTCGATCGAAGGCCCGGAAGGCGTCTGCAAGGTGCTGCGGCAGTTGAGCGTCGCGCGCTCACCGTCGCCAGGGCTGCGCAGGCGCCAACGAACGTCCATCAACGCATATTGGCCGGGAATCGAATCGAAGCGCTGGACCTCCAGCCGCACCGACACCTTGCGTTGGGGAGCACTGTTGGCCAGTTGATCGATCAGTGCGCTGCGCAACTCATCCACCAGGGTTGCCGCCCACCAGTCAGTTTCGAGGATCGCCAGCCCGCTGTTGCCCTGGCGGATGACAATCTGCGGGCGATCCACCTGTGGCGGCACGTTGAGGCTTTCAATCTGAATTTCGCTGCCATTGCCCCGGGCCGTGGCGCCCAGCGGTGCAGGCGTGAGCGTGTGGAATTGAATGGGATCGCTGCGGCA
The DNA here is from genome assembly GCF_054668405.1 of Pseudomonas sp. S2_C03. Lineage (NCBI taxonomy): Bacteria > Pseudomonadati > Pseudomonadota > Gammaproteobacteria > Pseudomonadales > Pseudomonadaceae > Pseudomonas > Pseudomonas sp. S2_C03. Next base: position 2,220,701 of record NZ_CP162766.1, read on the forward strand.
AGCCGCCAGCAGCACACACGCAGTGACCAACGTAACCTTTAGCAAACACGCCATGATTGTTGCTCCTTTGGTCAGTTGCGCGGTGGCGCCTTGAGGTCCAATGGCGCGGCGTTGTCGGGACGGCCGCGAATCAGCGATTCCGGATGTCGGCCCAAGTAGTCCGATAGCTCTCGCAGCGAGCGCGACATGCGTTCGAGTTCGTTGAGGGTCTGGCCCAACTGCTCGCGTTGTGGCGAGTCCTCGGCCAGGGTCGACGTTGCCGATTGCAAGGTCTTGCTGACATCGGCCAGAGTAGTCGACACGCCAGGCAGCGTCTTGGCATTGAACTGCACCAGGCTCTTGCGCAGTTCCACGAGGTTGCTGTCGAGGTTGCCGGCGATCCGCTCGATTGGCAGCTGATTGATCTTGTTGACCATGCCTTCGAGTTTTTCCTGCAACTGCTCGAGGCTGCCGGGGATGGTTGGAATGGAAGGGGGGCGGGCGGTCGGATCGAACACGACTTTCTCGGCCTTGGGGTAGAAGTCGAGCGCAATATACAGCTGCCCGGTCAGCAGATTACCGCTGCGAGCTTGGGCGCGCAGGCCATTGTCGATGAAAGTGCCGATCAGGCGGATGCCGGCGGCTTCGTCCTCAGGGTTGTGATTCAACACCTTGAGCATTTTTACATGGGCCTGACCGAGCCGCTGCGGGTAGATGAGGATGCCGACATTGACCGGGAAGCTGCGTTTTTCGGCATCGAAATCCAGATTGACCGATACCACGCGACCGAACTCGACACCCAGGAACTCCACCGGCGCACCGACTTTGAGTCCGCGCAGTGCCTGTTCGAAGCGCAGCACCAGGTATTGCGCCTTGCCGGCGGGTGGGGCAAGGGCGGTCTGTTGGTCTTCGAACAGCTCGAAGGACTTTTCCTCGGCTGCCGCCACGTCATTGGGGCTGTACTCGGGGGCACGGAAGGCGATGCCACCGACCAGCAGCGAAGAAAGGGATTCGGTTTTGACCGCAAAACCGTTGGCGCCAACATTGACGTCAATGCCGCTGGCATTCCAGAAGCGGGTGTTTTCAGTGACGTAGGCGTCATTGGGTGAATGAATGAACACCTCGATGTCAACGCCCTTGCCGTCGGTATCCAGCGCGTAGGCAACCACCTGGCCGACCGGGATCTTGCGGTAGTAGACCGGCGAGCCGATATCCAATGAACCCAGGTCGTCGGTGTGCAATGTGAAGCGTTTGCCCGGTTCGCCATAGGTGATGGGCGGCGGGTTTTCCAGGCCGATGAAGCGTTTGGCTCGTGTATTGTCCTGGCCGATATCGGCGCCGATGTAATCACCGGAAAGCAGCGTGTCGATGCCGGATACGCCGCCGGCACCGATGCGCGGACGCACCACCCAGAATTGCGAATCCTTGCGAGTGAAGCTTTCGGCCTGCTTGGCCAACTGGATGGTGGCGTTAACGCTTTTCTGGTCGTCACTCAGCTCGACGTCGGATACATGGCCGATGACCACGTTGCGGTATTTCACCTCGGTCTTGTTGGCGACCAGACCACTGCCGGTCTTGAAGGTCACGGTAATGGTGGGGCCTTCCTGCATGATGCTGTGCACCACCAGGGAAATGCCCACCAGGACGGCAACGATGGGCACGATCCACACCAGCGAAACGCTGAAACGCCTGGTTTTGACGGGCGCCGGTCCCGGGGCCTGCGGCCCGTCAGTGGCTTGCGACTTCATCCATGACCTCCTCGTTGGTTGGACTGTCCCAGATCATCCTGGGGTCGAAACTCATCGCCGCCAGCATGGTGAACACCACCACGAGGCCGAAAAACAGAATGCCGGTGCGTGGCTCGATGTCGGCCAGGGCCTGGAATTTCACCAGTGAGGCAACCAGCGCGACCACGATCACATCGAGCATCGACCAATAGCCGATGACCTCGACGAAGCGGTACAACTGCGAGCGCTCCTTGCGCGCCCAGTTACTGTTGCGCTGCACGGTAATCAACAGCATGCCCAGGGCAATGAACTTGATGCCTGGCACCGCAATGCTGGCAATGAAAATTATCAGGGCGATGTCCCAGGCACCGTGCGACCAAAAGTCGATGACACCACTCATGATGGTGCTGTCGGCACCGTTGCCGACCATCTTGGTGTTCATCACCGGCAGCAGATTGGCCGGGACGTAGAACACCAGGGAGGTGATCAGATAGGCCCAGGTCCGCGTCAGCGCATTGGTCTTGCGCCGATGCAACGGCGCGCCGCAGCGCTCGCATTCGTGGGGCTCATGGGTCATGTCACAGGCCAGGCCGCAGGTGTGGCACAGGCACAGGTTGAATTCGTCGGCGGTGGGTGGTGTGCTCATGGCAGCTCCCACAGATCGCGCACATCGCGCCCGGCGATGCGGATCATCATCAGGCTCAGAATGGCCAGGGCGATCAGGCCGATACCGGGCAGCACGTCGAGAAACCCGGCCAGTTTGATCACGGCCACCATGGCCCCCAGCAGACAGACTTCCAGCATGCTCCAGGGCCGCAACGTTTCCAGCCATCGCATGCAGAACTTGAACCCCGGCGAACGATGGCCCGCCAGGGCATGACCCAGGACCCAGATGAGCAGCAGCAACTGGAATATCGGCGCGATGATCATGGAGATCGCCGCCACCAGGGCAATGAAGGTGATCGGCCCCAGGCTCAGGGCCAGCACCGAATCCCACAGCGTCGCACTGTTCTTCAGGCCTTGCAGGCTGATGCTCATGACCGGGTAGAAATTGGCGAAGATCCAAAGCATCAGTGCGGTGAGGGTCAGCGCCAGGCGCTGCTGCACCGTCAGCCCGTTATAACGCTCAAGCACGCCACCGCAGCGCACGCAGAGGGTTTTCTGATGTTTGGCGAGCGTGACTTTCTGGTACACGCAGTCGCAGTGCTCGCAGATGATCAGTTGATCGGTCGAAGCCATAGGCCGCTCTCGCCGGGAGACAGGAAAGTCAGAGCACCACCTCAATATAGAAGTGCCTTGCGATTGAGCAAATCGAAAGGCGAAATGCGAGGTGCCGACTCAGGGGTATTCCTGTCTTGCGTGCAGGATGCTCAGGACTTCTATCTGGTCCGTTAAGCGGTAGACCACGACATAATTGGGATGTACCACGATTTCCCGAGTACCGGAAACGCGGCCGGTTCGATACAGGAAGGGGTGTCGCGAAAGTGCTGCGATAGCAGCGTCGATGGCTCTGCTCAGCTCGTTGGCTGCTTGAATATCGTGATCGCTGATGTAGTCGAGTATTTCCAATAATTCAGCCCGAGCTCCGGGCCGCCATTCAATCCGCATCGCTCCTGTTACGCTTGGACTCAATCAATGCTTGGACTTCGGCCATTACCTGATCGTGCGGAGTATTGGGACGCGGATCGTCTACCGAAGACTGCACTTTTGCACGGAACCAGCGGTCATGGCCGGCCACCTGTTCCTCGTTATCGAGCGAAGGATCAAACGTAGGTCGTTCGGGGCACATGGAGACCTCCATATCGGATGCCGGCCAGTCTATTCGCGATGGAGTTTTTTGTCGTGGTTGCACTGACTGTCGGGTGGGTATTTCACACAGGTCGTTCATGATGAGATGCCGTCGCTGAAGGAGGTCACCACGCTAAACTTCGGGTTTCTGACCGGCAACCTTAAAAAGATGTCGGACGATTCCTGGTGCTGTGCCCGATCCCGCATTAAATCTGACATCCCGCGCAGTGGGTTGCCTGGGTGCACGCGGTGTCTGGGCCACCATCGCGACGGTTCGACGCCTCGACAAGCTCGCTCCTACAGGAGTGGGGTCAGCCCAGGACTTCGCGCAGGCGGTACCAGAGCATGCCGAGGGCCAGCAGGGGGGAGCGCAGCATCGGGCCGCCGGGGAAGGTCATGTGCGGCACGGCGCTGAAGACGTCGAACCCCTGGCTCTGCCCTGCGTGAATCGCCTCACCCAGCAGTTTTGCGCACCAGTGCGTGACGTTCAGGCCATGACCGGAGTAACCCTGGGCGTAGAACACGTTCGGATGCTGGCGCAAGCGACCCACCTGCGGGAAGCGATTAGCGGTGACGCCGATCTTGCCGCCCCATTGATAGTCGATACGCACGTCGGCCAGTTGCGGGAACACCTTGAGCATCTGCGGACGCATGTAGGCGGCGATGTCCACCGGATCGCGCCCGGAATAATGGCAGGCGCCGCCGAACAGTAAACGCCGGTCGGACGAGAGCCGGTAATAATCCAGGCCGACTTTCTGGTCGCACAACGCCAGGTTCTGCGGGATCAGGTTGGCCGCGACGTCCGGCGCCAGGGGCTCTGTGGCAATAATGTAGCTGCCGGCGGGCAATACTTTGCCGCTGAGTTTGGGCTCCAGTTCGTCCAGATGTGCGTTGCATGCCAGTACGAGGCTACCGGCGCGTACGGTGCCGGAGGCGCAGCGTATCTGCACGGTGCTGCCATGGATCAGTTCCAGCACCGGGCTCTGCTCGAAAATCTTCACCCCGAGGTTTTGCGCCACGCGCGCTTCGCCGAGCACCAGGTTCAAGGGGTGCAAATGCCCGGAGCCCATGTCAACCAGGCCTCCTGCGTACACCCCGGAGTTGACCACTTGTTCGCGGATCTGCTCGGGGCCGACCAGTCGAGTTTCAGGGGCGTAACCGCTTTCGATCAGGTGTTGCTGCTCGGTCTTGAACGCAGCGAACTGGGCCGGGGTGTTGGCCAGTTCGCAGAAACCCCAGCGCAGGTCGCATTCGATGTCGTGCTCGCGGATGCGTTGACCCACCAACTGCACCGATTCGACCCCGGCGCGCTCCATGTAACGCACGCCTTCAACGCCGACATGTTTGGCAAAGCCACTGACATCATGACCAATGCCGCGAATCAACTGCCCTCCATTACGCCCGCTGGCGCCCCAACCAATGCGCCGGGCTTCCAGCAGGATCACCGAGAGCCCGCGCTGCGCCAGTTCGATGGCGGTGTTGACCCCGGTAAACCCGCCGCCAATCACACAGACGTCCGCCGTCAGGTCTCCAGACACGGCAGGGAAGGGTGCCAGTCCGTTGGCCGAGGCGGCATAGTAGGAGCGGGCATGTTCTTGGGTGTACTGATTCATTTGTTCGACTTCACTTTGCTCCAGGAGCGGGTCATCAAGCGCATGATCGACTGGGGCGGAGTGGTGGAGATGTACAGCTTGTCGAGAACGTCCTGAGGCGGGTAAACCTCGGGGTTGTTCACAAGCTCGGCGTCCATGTACTGCTTGGCCGCCGGGTTCGGGTTGGCGTAGCCGACCGAGGCACTGACCTTGGCGATTACTTGCGGGTCTAGCAGGTAATTGATGAAGGCGTGGGCTTCTTTGGGGTTACTGGCATCGGCGGGAATCGCCAGCAGGTCGAACCACAGGTTACTGCCTTCCTTGGGAATGGCGTAGGCGATGTTCACACCATTACCGGCTTCCTTGGCGCGGTTGGCGGCCTGGAATACATCGCCGGAATAACCGAAGGCCACGCAGATATCACCGTTGGCCAGGTCGGACACGTATTTGGAGGAGTGGAAGTAGGTGACATAAGGACGAATGCTCAGCAGCTTGGCTTCGGCCTTTTTATAGTCGTCGGCCTTTTCACTGCGTGGGTCCATGCCCATGTAATTGAGGACGGCCGGGAACACTTCATCCGGCGAGTCCATCATCGATACGCCGCACTGGCTAAGCTTCTTGATGTTTTCCGGCTCGAACAGCACAGCCCAGGAGTCGATGTGGTCGATGCCCAGCACCTGTTTGACCTTGTCCACGTTGTAGCCGATACCGTTGGTGCCCCACAGATACGGAACGGAGTGCTGGTTGCCCGGGTCGTTCTGCTCCAGCAACTTCAACAGTTTCGGGTCGAGATTCTTGAAGTTCGGCAGTTGTTCACGATCCAGTTTTAGGAACGCGCCGGCCTTCACCTGGCGACCGAGAAAGTGGTTGGACGGCACGACTACGTCATAGCCGGTGCGGCCGGCGAGCAGCTTGCCTTCCAGGGTTTCGTTGGAATCGAAAACGTCATAGATCACCTTGATCCCGGTTTTCGCCTGGAAGTCGGTGAGGGTGGTTTCGCCAATGTAATCGGTCCAGTTGTAGACGCTGACGGTGGGCTCGGCGTGGGCCAGGGTACTGAACGCTACCACCAGGGCGGTGGGGAGGAAGGATTTGAGTAGACGCATTTCGACACCTCTTGTTGGAGTTGTTGAGATTGTTTGGTGTTCGCTTACCCCATGTGGGAGCGGCGGTGCGGCGATCCGACTTGCTCGCTCCCACTGAAGAAGGGGCGGTGTGTCAGACACTAAGCAGTAAAAACTCCCGCTCCCACGAGCTGATCACCCGCTTGAAGTTCTCGTGTTCGGCGCGCTTGACCGCGACATAACCACGAATGAACTTGCTGCCCAGATAGCGCTCGATGGCCGTGCATTCCTCCATCTGGGTCAACGCTTCCTCGATGGTGATCGGCAACCGCAGGTTGCGGCGTTCGTAGGCCCGGCCCTCTACGGCGGCGCTCGGCGCGATGCTCTCGACCATGCCGATGTAGCCGCACAGCAGGCTGGCGGCAATCGCCAGATATGGGTTGGCGTCGGCGCCCGGCAGGCGGTTTTCCACGCGCATCGCTTCAGGGCTGGAGGTCGGCACGCGCAGGCCGACAGTGCGGTTTTCTTCGCCCCATTCGACGTTTACCGGCGCCGAGGTGTCCGGCAGGAAGCGGCGGAACGAGTTGACGTTGGGCGCGAACATCGGCAGCACTTTGGGGATGTATTTCTGCAAACCGCCGATGTAGTGCAGGAACAGCTCGCTCATCTGCCCATCCTCAGTGGCGAAGATCGGCTTGCCGCTGATGATGTCCACCACGCTCTGGTGAATGTGCATGGCGCTGCCAGGCTCGTCGCCAATAGGCTTGGCCATGAAGGTTGCCGCCACGTTGTGCTTGAGCGCTGCCTCGCGCATCGTCCGCTTGAACACGGTGATCTGGTCGGCCAGGTCCAGGGCGTCGCCGTGACGGAAGTTGATTTCCATCTGCGCCGGGCCGTCTTCATGGATCAGCGTGTCGAGGTCCAGGCTTTGCAGTTCGCACCAGTCGTAGACGTCTTCGAACAACGGGTCGAACTCGTTGGCGGCGTCGATGGAAAACGACTGTCGACCACTTTCCGCGCGACCGGAACGGCCCAGCGGCGCCTTGAGCGGCAAGTCCGGGTCTTCGCAGCGCTGGGTGAGGTAGAACTCCATTTCCGGGGCGACGATCGGCTTCCAGCCCTTGTCGGTGTAGAGCTGCAAGACTTTCTTCAGCACGTTGCGCGGTGACAGTTCGATGGGGTTGCCAAACTTGTCGAAGGTGTCGTGGATGACGATGGCCGTTGGCTCGATGGCCCATGGCACCACGTACACCGCATCGGACACCGGCTTGCAGACCATGTCGATGTCGGCCGGGTCGAGCAGGTCGTAATAGATGTCGTCGTCGACGAAGTCCCCGGTTACCGTTTGCAAAAGCACACTTTCCGGCAGGCGCATGCCTCGCTCATGCAGGAACTTGTTGGTCGGTGCAATCTTGCCGCGTGCAATGCCGGTCAGGTCGCTGACGACGCACTCGACTTCGGTAATCTTGTGATCTTTCAGCCACGTCAGCAACTGATCGAAAGGGACATTCATAAAGACCTCGTTATTGGTTTTATTAACGCCGGGGAGGCCGGTTTCATCCGCCGCACACTTCCCCTGAGACGCGTTGACGACTATCTTGGGCGAGCCCCGAGGTTCCATCTATCCACTTTCAGCAGCACCGAGACGCACCAAAAGAGTGCGAAAGGTCACCCATGACAGCGTGCAATTCGTTACAGGTCCAGGCGTTCGATACCACCGACGTAGCTGAGCAAATCCGCGCCACACCGGGCTGGGTGCAGCATTACCAGCAGATGTCGCCGGGTCATTTTGCTGGGCGGGTGCGTTATCTCGACCTGCAGGGTGTGGAAATCTACGAAGAACACATGAACACCCGGGTCGAGCAGAATTTCGGCGCTCCCGAAGGGGCCCTGGCGTTCTGTTTCGATCGCAGCGACAACGCGCTGTACGTGCTCAATGAAGAGAGCCGCAACATCTGGATCACCCCGGAGAACTACCAGGAAATCGCCGTGGTCTTCGGCCCGGAATTTGTCCAGCGCCACGGCCTGAATGTGTCCCGGCTGGAAGGCTTGTTCATGGCGCCGCTGAACTCGGGACAGAACGCGCTGTTCAGTCGCTGGCTCAGCGCAACCCTGACCCGTCTGGCGCAAATCATTGATCCGCCGAGCAGGGACGCGCTGACGCAGCAGTTGCTCGAAGACTGCCTCTACATCCTCGATAACGCCTGTATCTGCCTGGATCGTGGCGGCTTGCAGCGTCGCACTGAAGAGCGCTCAGTGATAAAACGCATCGGCGAATGGGCAGCCGATTCCCCTGAGGAAACGCTCAACCTGCTGGAGCTGTCGCAGATTGCCGGTGTTTCACTGCGTCAGTTGCAACATGCATTCAAGGCCTACACCGGCATGACACCCACCCACTGGCTACGGCTGCGCCGCCTCAACAGCGCCCGTCGCCAACTGCTCAGCAGCTCACCGCTGGAAACCACGGTGGCCGAGGTGGCGATGCAGTGGTCGTTCTGGCATCTGGGGCGGTTTTCCAGCAGTTATCACGCGTTGTTTCGGGAGCTTCCGAGTGAAACTCTGAAGCGTACATGCGGCCGTCAGTCGCCTGCCCGGAGTGCTTCGTCACGCTGATCTAGACTCTTGATGACTCCCCATTGCCCGGAGGTCATCATGAACAGGTTGTCTTCCCTAGGCCTTTGTGCCGCGCTCTCGCTCGGTGTCAGCCAGGCACTTGCCCAGTCGGTCGTCCCCATGAAAGGCCAGAGCTCGCAACAGACCCAGACCGACATGGCTGAATGCCAGAACATCGCGGCCGGCCAAACCCCTTCATCGACGCCCTCTGGCGGCCGGATCAAGGGCGCTGCGGCCGGTGCTGCCGCCGGGGCGACGGCGGCGCAGATACGCGGCAACCAGCACGATGAGGTTTATGATCGTGTCGATGACGACCGCAAGCAGGACTATCGCCAGGACCGCGCCAAACAAACGGCTGCGGCGGGCATGGTGGTCGGTGGTTCGCGCCAGCGCCAGGACCGGCGAGCTCAGCGCAACAGCAATGAGACCGCCAACGCGACGGCCTACAGCAGTTGTCTGCAAGGCAAGGGCTATCAGGTCAATCCGTGAGCGTGTCGTGTGGCTCGCCGGTCCAACAGGCGAACCATCAGGCACGCATACAATGTCACCAGCAAGAACAACCCCATGCGGATCGCGAACGCGGTATAGACGTCCTTGCCTGCCGCGCTGTCCTGAACCGATTGGCCGAGCAGGATGATCAGGGTGATGAAGGTATTGAGCCAGAAGCCCGGACTGAATCGGCCCGGGCTTAAGCCGTACAACTTGCGCGCCAGGATCAGGCCGAACAGCAACATCCACAGAAAAAACATCCAGAGATGCACGAACACGCTGAGCGCACACCAGAACAACACCGCGAGCAAACCACCCAATAACGTCGATCCGACGAGCTCACGCCCAGCATTGCGGGCGGTGGTGGAGCTTTGCTGTCCCAGGCTCACGGCCTTGAGGATGATTGGCAGATAGCTCGCCGGATCCACCAGGACCAGCAAAAAGGTCGGCATCACGATCAACGTCGCACGCAGCGCCACCCGGTCAGTTTCGTCGGCCGGCAGCGACGGGGCAGCGGGTGGGGAGGGGGCATTGGTCGGGTCGGGAAACAGCCAGTGGCTCACGGCGACGATCAGCACTACCAATAGCAAGCCCTTGACCAGTGCGCCGATGACCGTTGCCGCCAGGTCGAAATCGGCGACCCCCGCAGCAGGTATCATGGTCAGGCCGATCACCAGGAACGTCACGATCAGGTTGTTGCCGCCACGCAAACCATAACGAAACACCAGGAACAGACTGACGCCCACCAGCAATACGCCGCTGACCGGGTAATAACGCAGGACTGGGATCAACAGCAGGCCAACACCGGTGGTCAACAGCGCGGCGAGCGTCAAAGCCAGGCCGGCCTTGAGCGGCAAGGGGCGATTGACGCTGGCCAGCAGCACCAACGCCAGCACCGGCGCCAGAAACGGAATCGGCAACGCCAGGCCAAAGCTCGCCACCAGGCACAACGCCGTGCCGGTGGCCAGGCGCAGTGCGCGCTGGGCCCGAGGCGATCGTTCAGTAGGCATACGACAGCCAGCTCATCAGGCGGAAGAACAGGCGACCCAACGGGTTCAACAGATGGCCTTCGGACGGAAACGCCATGACTTCCGCCTGGCCGCCCGCACGGATCGCCCGACTGTCACGCAAACGCGCCTCCGCGTCCTCCGAGAACTCGATGATCACCGGAAAACGTTGGGCCGGGCGCAGCCAGTCGCGGCTGTTCTGCACCGTGGGCAAGCTACCAGGCTGGGTCGGTTGGCCCACGCTGACGCCGTAGCCGATGCTGCGCACGCGCCCGTCGAACACTTCACCGGGCAACGCATCGAGTACGATCGATACCGGCGTATCGAGTTTGACCCTCCCCAGGTTGTTCTCGGTCATGTCGGCGCTGATCCACATGTCATGGATGGCGATCAGCGTCATGACGGGGCTGCCCACCGCCGCGAATTGCCCGGCGTCGGTGCGCAGGTCAGTGATCAATCCTGCCGAGCGCGCACGGATCTGTGTGTTGGCCAGGTCCAGTTCGGCTTTCGACAGTGCTGTGGCGGCACTGCGCAATAGTGCGTTGTCCTCGGCACTGCCACCTTCCTGCTCCTGGGCACGTTGCACTTCGGCGCGGGCAGCGGCCACCTGGCTGACCGCCTGTTCGCGGTTGGCGCGGGACACCTCCAGCAGGCGTACGGAAATGGTTCCGGGGTCGTCTCGATGCAGGGCTTCCAGGCGCTGGTTGTCCTGGCGCGCCTTGAGCTCATTGGCCTGGGCCGCGCGCAAGTTGGCTTGCGCTGAAGCGATGCCGGCCGTGCTGGCGCCGATCTGCCGTCGCGTCGACTCCAGGTCGGCGCGGGCACGGTCGACGGCAATCTGGTAGGGCTGCGGGTCCACTTCGAACAGCAGGTCGCCGGCCTTGACGTCCTGGTTGTTGCGGACGTTGACGCGCACCACCCGGCCAGCGACTTCAGCCGCCACCGGAATCACAAAGGCACCGACCCGCGCCTGCTGCGTGTAAGGCGTAACGCGGTCCGCCGCCAGGTACCACGCCAGGCTCAGCAGGATCAGCAGCAACACCCAGCGGATACCTTTTTTCGCAGGGTCGGCCGGTGCCTTGGCAGGTTTGGAGGAGGGGGGCGCTTCACTCATGGGACTCTACCTTTTTCACTTGGGCAGGCCTGGGGTCTTCCAGCAAATCCCCCCAGTCCGTGCGTTGCTCCATTTGCTGGCGGGTCGCCGCATCGAGTTTCGGCTGCGGGCTGTACCAGCCACCGCCCAGGGCCTTGTACAGGGCAATCACGTTGCTCACGGCATTGCTGCGGCTGACCAGATAATTGTCCTGTTGCTCGAGCAATGCGCGCTGGGCATCCAGCACCCGCTGAAAATCCGAGTAGCCTTCCAGGTATTGCGCGTCCGCCAACACCAGCGAGCGTTTGGCGGCCACTTCGGCTTCGCGCAGGATGCGTTCGCGTTCCAGGGATTTGATCAAACCGCTGGCTGCATCATCGGCTTCGCGGGCGGCCTGGCGCACTTTGTCGCGATAGGCCTCGATAAGCTGTTGCAAGCGCGCGTCCTGGACTCGCACGTTGTTGCTGATCTGGCCATGGTCGAACAGATTCCAGCGCAGGCTAGGCCCGCCGATAAAATCCAGGTTCCTCGACGTGCCATTCAGCGTATCGGCGGACCAGACGATGCTGCCCAGCAACGTCAGCGATGGGTAAAAGTCGGTTTCGGCCACACCGATCAAGGCCGACTGCGCCGCCACATTCAACTCGGCGGCGCGCACATCAGGACGGCGAAGCAGCAGGTTGGCCGGCACATCCTGCAACACGGCGCGATCCACCAAAGGAATCAGCCCCTGATTTTCAAGCAACTGCGGCAACGCCCCCGGTGGCTGACCGATCAACGCGGCCAGGGCGTTGCGCAGGCGCAGCACCTGATCCTCGAAGCTCGGGATGGTGCTCAAGGTGCCCAGGTACTGAGTCCTGGCTTGCTGCAGATCGAGCTCGGCCTGCTGGCCACTGTTGAACAGCTTTTCGGTGATTTCGAAATTGCGCTTTTGTTGCTTGGCGTTGGCCTTCGCGACGCGCAAACGCGCCTCAGTGGTACGCAGGGAGAAATAGGTGTCCGCCACCTGAGCCCGCAGCAGCACCAGCACGTCGTCATAGTTGGCCTGTGCGGCGAAGTAACTGGCGTCGGCCGACTCAATGGCCCGACTGAACCGCCCCCAGAAATCCAGCTCCCAGCCCACATCGAAACCGGCACTGTATTGCCAGAAATGGTTGTCCTGCGGATTATCGCCCCCGAATTGTCGACGATTGACGTAAAGACTGTCTGCGCTGGCTTGCTGCACTTGTGGATAGCGTCCACTCAGCGCAATACCCAACTGCGCCCGGGCTTCCATCACCCGCAGGCCGGCTATCCTGAGGTCGGAATTGTTGGCGTCGGCGTCGGCAATCAAACGATCCAGCACCGGGTCACCGAACACCTGCCACCAGCGCTGCAAATCCGGATGAAGGCCGTGCTGACTGGATTGATCAAGGGCAGGAGTGTTCCAGTGTTCAATCCACGGTTGTTTCGGCGACTGAAAATCCGGCCCCAGGCGCACGCAGCCGGTCAGGCCCAGCACACCCAGCAAAAGCAATCGGCCCAGTTGCGTCAGATGCATGCGTGTACGCCAGTGGATTGAGTTCAAAGGAGCATAGACGGCTTGCAGCGTTGCCAACTTCAAACTGGGCGTGCGGGTTAAATTGAATGATGGCGGTCAGCCTTGGCGCCGCCCCCTGTTCCCACCGCATATCGCTTTGGGCTCATCCATCGAGCTTAATGTCCAGACGCTTCAGCCTCGATGCCAATGTCGTAGGTTTGAGCCCTAATAGCTCCGCTGCACCACCTTTCCCGAACAGTTTCCCGGCTGTGGCCTTGAGGGCCGACTGAACATTATTGCGCTCCAATTCCCTCATTTGAGCGTCGGTCAAAATCGCATTTGACGCTGATGGAGGCTGAGTGCTTTGGGCAGGCGCTTTCATTTCATCTGGAAAATCCAGGTTCAGGTCTGGACCATTGGAGGTTATCAAGGCTCGCTCAATGACGTTCTGCAATTCACGTATGTTGCCCGGCCAAGAGTAGCGTTGCAGTACCTCGATATCGGAATGACGGAGGCGTCGTCCAGGCATGTTCAAGCGCTTGCTGGTTTGTTTGAGAAAGTGCGCAGCCAGGGGAGCAATATCCAAGGGACGGTCACGTAGCGCCGGCGACTGGATCGGGAAAACGTTGAGACGAAAATAGAGGTCTTCGCGAAAGTGTTTGGCCGCGACTTCTTGGCGCAAGTCGCGGTTGGTCGCTGCGATGATCCGCACATCAACTTTACGTGTCCGTTCTTCACCGACGCGCTCGAACTGACCTTCCTGCAAGACCCGTAACAGTTTGCTTTGCAGTTCCAAGGGGATTTCGCCGATTTCATCGAGAAACAGGGTCCCGCCATCCGCCAGCTCGAAGCGTCCTACCCGGTCACGTACAGCACCGGTAAAGGCGCCGCGAATGTGGCCGAAGAATTCACTCTCGAACAGCTCCGCGGGAATCGCCGCACAGTTGACCCGAATCAGTGGGTGCCCGTTACGGCGACTGGCCTGGTGAATGGCACGAGCGATCAGCTCTTTACCCGTACCCGATTCACCATTGATCAAAACGCTGGCATCGGTCGGAGCGACCACGTCGATCTGGCGAATGATCTTCTTGATCGGTTCACTCTGGCCGACGATTTCGCGAAAGTTATGCTCGATGTGAATCTCTTCCTGCAAGTAAGCGTTTTGCTCTTCGAGGCGAACCTTGAGCACCTTGAGTTCTTCCAGGGCGCTTTGCAGTTGGGTTTCGGTGCTGCGGCGCTCGGTGATGTCGCGGAACACTACAACGGCACCTACGATTCGGCCGTCGGATATCACCGGGGTGCTGGTGAATTCAACTGGAAGAGAACTACCGTCTCGACGCCAGAAGACTTCTTGGCGTCCCTCGTGGACCACCCCGTCGCGCACGGCTTTGTAAATCGGACACTCTTCGACCGGATAATGACTACCGTCTGCATGTGTGTGATGGTGGATGCGGTGTATGTTTTTGCCGATCATGTCCTGCGGCTCCCAGCCCAGCATTCGCGCGCCGGCCGGGTTGACGAAAGTGGCCAGTCCTTCGCTGTTGATGCTGTAGATGCCATCACCCACTGAGCTGAGCAAAAGTTGGTTGTCGCGTTCGGATTCCTGGAACAGGTTAAGGATATTGCGCCACTCAATCAGGCCGCCACGCATCGTACGTTCGGTATGAGCCTGATCACGTTGATATTTCTCATGACTCATTTCGCGGAGCACAAGAATCAGGTGCTGCTCACCTTTGATGTGTAGGGTTGTTGCGGAAATCTCCAGTTCAATGCGCTCGCCACTTTTGCGGTTGCAGCTCAGCTCCTCGGTCCAGCCACGGCCTTTGTCCATCACCGCTTGAGTGAATACGATCAAGTCCGCCAGTTGATGACCGAACAGTTTGCTTACCGGCAGCTCCAACAACTCCTGACGCGGATAGCCAAGCAGCTTGCAAGCAGCGATGTTGAGATCGCCCAACCGGTCGGAAAATGGATTGAGCAGAGCAATGGCTTCGGCGCAATGCTCGAACACCATATTTCGTGCTGAATACGCCAGATCAGCCCAGCCGTTAAGAGAGTCAGTTTCGGTCATGACTACGAATTCTCGTGTTTTAACCCTACGAATATTCGTATTTCTACGGGAATCCGTGATCATCCGATAGCATCAGATACGTATTTAAAAGGCGGATCAAATTCGTATTTCCATATTAATCAATAGCCTAGGAGGCTATTAAAAATCATTTTATTTTTTGGCACGGCGTTCGCTCTATCTCCTGTAACCCCGGCAGCCGACATGGCTGACGTTCAAGTAAGAAGAAACTGGAGAGCGACACTATGCCAACCGTGGACATCCCCCATTACAAAGACGGCGACTTCCTGGTCAATTACGAAGAGAAAGTCTTCGAGGACGTCAAAGCCGAGCCCGGCGAAAAAGTTCTGATCACCTTCCACACCATCGCCTTCGAGGGCTCCATCGGCTTGGTCAATATGCTTCAGGCCAAGCGTCTGTTGCGCAAAGGCTTTGAAACCAAAGTTCTGTTGTACGGACCGGGGGTGCAACTGGGCGTGCAACGCGGTTTCCCAACCCTGGGCGCCGAGGCGTTCCCGGGCCATCTGGCAGTGAACAAGCAATTGATGCAATTCATGGAGGAGGGCGGTGAGGTGTACGCCTGCCGTTTTGCCCTGCAAGCCCTCTATGGTCAGACCGAGAAAGCCTTGATCGAAGGCATTCGTCCGATCAATCCCCTGGATGTGATGGACCTCCGTCTGCTGATGCGCCGTGAGGGCGCGATGATCATCGACACCTGGACTGCCTGACTTTACTGCTCCTGCAGGATGTGAGTACTGCACCCGCATCTTGTAGGAGCAGGTCCAGCCCGCGAAACGATCGTACAACATCATCTCAACACCAGGACCCATCATGGCCATCATTCGCGCAGCAGCCGTACAGATCAGCCCGGTGCTTTACAGCCGCGAAGGCACCGTGGAAAAGGTCTGCCGGGAGATCATTGCCCTCGGCAAGCAAGGCGTTCAGTTCGCAGTGTTCCCGGAGACGGTGGTGCCGTACTACCCCTATTTTTCGTTCGTGCAGCCGGCGTTTGCCATGGGTGCGCAACACCTCAAATTACTCGATCAATCTGTAACCGTGCCATCGGCCGCGACCCTGGCGATTGGCGAAGCGTGCAAGCAAGCAGGAATGGTCGTCTCCATCGGAGTCAATGAGCGCGATGGCGGCACAATCTACAATGCCCAATTGCTGTTCGACGCGGATGGCATGCTGATTCAACATCGCCGCAAAATCACCCCGACCTACCATGAGCGCATGGTCTGGGGGCAGGGCGACGGTTCCGGCCTGCGCGCTGTTGATAGCGCCGTCGGACGCATCGGCTCGCTGGCCTGTTGGGAGCACTACAATCCGCTGGCCCGTTATGCCTTGATGGCTGACGGCGAGCAGATCCACGCAGCGATGTTCCCCGGCTCCTTGGTGGGGGACATTTTCGCCGAGCAGATCGAAGTCACCATCCGCCATCACGCGCTGGAATCCGGCTGCTTTGTGGTTAATGCCACTGCTTGGCTGGATGCTGATCAGCAAGGCCAGATTATGCAGGACACCGGTTGCGGCCCAGGTCCGATCTCCGGCGGTTGCTTCACCGCTATCGTCTCGCCGGAGGGGAAATTACTCGGCGAGCCGCTGCGCTCAGGCGAAGGTGTAGTGATTGCTGATCTCGATCTGGCATTGATCGATAAACGTAAACGCATGATGGACTCAGTTGGGCATTACAGTCGGCCCGAATTGCTCAGCCTCTTAATCGATCGATCGCCAACTGCGCATGTTCATGAGCGCGCCGGTTTCGTTCCGAGCAGTGTCGGTATGCAGGAGGTCGTCCATGCAGACCAATGAATTGCTCGCTGATCTGCAAATTCAAGGCCTGCGTTGGCCGGCTGCGCAGAATGGCTTGTCGCGCCAAGGGGGCGCAGGCCCTTCGGATCACAAGGCGCTGAGCCTCGGCAGTCGCACCCTGATGGTGCCGATCCTCAATCAAGCTTCGCAAAGTTCACCGTACCAGGCCCAGCCAAGCAGTGACGGCAGCGAGGCGCTTATCTTTCGCGAAGGTATTCAGGTCGGTCAGGTGCAGATGCCTGGCGTGCCGAATTTTTACGGATTGACCACCGCTGACGGTACTCCGTACTGGAAGATCGCCACGCTGCATAGCCGCGACGTACTGGCGACAACGGTGTTGCAGCATTGCATCCGCTTTAATGATAGGGCCACTTCTTGCCAGTTCTGCGCGATCGGCCAGTCTTTAGCGGCAGGTAAGACCATTGCCCGAAAACGTCCGCAGCAGCTGGCGGAAGTGGCCAAAGCCGCGGTGGAGCTTGACGGCGTCAAGCACATGGTGATGACCACGGGCACCCCCCAAACCCCGGACCGTGGCGCGGCAATTCTTTGCGAGTCGGCGGCGGCCGTGACCGCAGCGGTGAACTTGCCGATCCAGGCACAGTGCGAACCGCCAGATGATGATCGCTGGTTCCAGCGCCTCGCCGACAGCGGTGTGGTGTCCCTTGGCATGCACTTGGAAGCGGTCACCGACGAAGTTCGTCAGCGGATTATGCCAGGCAAGGCCGAAGTGCCACTGAGCCGTTATTTCGAGGCCTTCAGCGCAGCGGTCGACGTGTTTGGCCGGGGGCAGGTCAGTACCTATATTCTCGCGGGCCTAGGTGACAGCGAGTCGGCCATCAGCCAAATGAGCGAGCGTTTGGCATCGATTGGTGTGTACCCATTCGTAGTGCCGTTTGTGCCCATCGACGGGACGCCGCTTGCCCATCACCCGAAACCCGACAGCGCGATGATGGCTCGACTCTACCCGCAGATTGGCGCCAGCTTGCGTCGCCATGGTTTGCATTCCGAACAGATCAAGGCTGGCTGCGCCAAATGCGGTGCGTGTTCAGCCCTGAAGAGTCACGAATAGGAGGAAGCGACATGGCCACCCTTGCATTTGCATTAGTCGACAGTACTTTCGAGCCTTTTCGTGCCGGTGAACTGCTGGTCAAGCCCGCCGGCGAAAACTGGGAAAAACAGGCTTACTTCGCCTTGCGTCGCGCTGTGTTTTCGGACGAACAACAACTGCTGGCACAGGACAAGGACAGTCACGACTTCCAGGCCATCGCCATCGTCGCCTTGGCGGGCAACTGCGGCATGGCTGATCAAGTGGTGGGGGCGGTACGAATCTATCAGTCTGAACCTGGGTTGTGGTTTGGCGGGCGCCTGTGCGTTGCGTCGGCCTATCGCCGGCACAGCATGATCGGTAAAGCGCTGGTGAACGAAGCGGTGTCCCGGGCTAAGGAACTGGGCTGCGAAGTATTCCGGGCCACGGTGCAGGCGCAAAACGAAGCCTACTTTCACAGTCTGCACTGGCAGACCCTCGACACGCTCGAGCTGCTCGGCCAACCGCATTGTTTGATGCAAGCGCAGCTATCCAGCTACCCCCTGATGCCACGCCAAGTGTCATTGCGTGCGCAAAAGGTCATTCGCCATGACTGAGGCTTCCGATCTGACGGCGTTATTGCGCGCCTTGCGCAACACTCCGGCGATGCTCTCAAAACAGACCATCCAACAACCCGCAGCGGCGATTGGTCACAAGGAACGGGCTTTGACCCGCGAACAGCTGTACGCATTGCCCGGGGACGACACTGCGGCTATTGCCTGTGGCACCGACTTCCAATTGCTCGCCATCGAAGGAATGTTACCGGCCTTTGTTGAAGCAGCCCCCTGGTTTGCCGGCTGGTCCGCGGTCATGGCCAATGTCAGCGATATTACCGCCATGGGTGGGCGCGCGACAGCAGTGGTCAATGCCTACTGGCATCATGACAACGCTGCTGCGCAGCAGATCCTGTCGGGTATCCGTGCGGCATGCGAGGCCTACGGCTTGCTGCTAGCAGGCGGACATACCAGCCTCGTTACGGGCAATCCAACGGCGCTCGCGGTGGCGATTACGGGAACTGCGCAAACCTTGCTGTCGACCCTGCACGTGGCACCGGGTCAGGTCATCGCCATGGCAGTGGACCTTGAAGGACACTGGCATGCCGACAGTGCTTACTGGAAAGCATTCGAAGGAGTACCCGCCGAACGCCTTCGCAGCAAGCTCGATGTACTTCCACGCCTGGCCGATGCGCAGTTGCTGCACGCGGCCAAGGACATCAGTAACGCTGGGGTCCTGGGTAGCCTGCTGATGCTTCTGGAAACTACCGGTTGCGGCGCCACTATCGACCTGTCGGCGCTCCCATCTCCGGTGGATGCCGATTTGGCTCGTTGGCTCCAGGTCTTTCCCAGTTACGGCTTTTTGATGACGTTGGACGAGCGCAATTGGGCGCAGGTGCAGACTGCATTTGCCTTCGAAGGAGTGTGTTGTGAGCGCATCGGTGAGGTTAACGCCACTGGAGCGTTAAGCGTCCAGTTCGGTGAGCAGTGCGATGAGTTTTGGGACCTGCGTGAGCAAGCCTTCACCGGGTTCAGCTACCCCCATCTCGATCTATCCCCCTTAAACCGCATGCAACAGGAGCACTGACATGCCTGCCGTCAATTTCAAGATCCGCTGGCCAAATGGTAAGGAAGCGACCGGCTATTCGCCGTCGACTGTGATCTATCAATACCTGGAGGAGGGCGCAAGTTACCCGCTGCCAGAGTTCCTCCAACGCATCGAAATTGCACTGAACAATGCCTCGGAGCGCGTCAAACAGGTCAAGGGATTCTATTGCAGTTCAGCGATGGACACTTTGAGTTCGCTCAAGGGGCAGGCCAGCTATCTCGAGCAGACGGATTCGTCAGCTGCGCAGGTCGACATTCTCAGTATGTGCACCGAGGGCGCTGGCCGAGTTGTTCGCGAAGGCTGGGGCTCGTTCTGATCCATCGTTTGTTTCTTTAATCTTATATTCACCGAGTTACGGAGTGCCCATGACCAGCCACCTCACCACCATCAAACCTCCACACTACAGCGTCATCGTCGTCGGCGGCGGGCAGGCTGGGTTGTCTGCAAGCTATTACCTGCAACAACAGGATATTGACCATTTGGTGCTTGAAAAACACAGTGTGACTCACACGTGGCGTAACCAGCGCTGGGATGCCTTCAGTCTGGTTACACCCAACTGGCAATGCGCCTTACCGGGCTATTCATACCTCGATGACTTCAACGGCGCGGATCCACATGGCTTCATGAGAAAGGACGAAATCAACGAGTACCTCGCCGGTTTTGTTAAGTCAGTAAATGCGCCCGTGCGCGAGAGCACTACTGTGCAGCGTGTAGTTCCAAAAGCGTCGGGTGGATTCGAGATCCATAGCTCGCAAGGTGAGTTCACAGCGGATCAGGTAGTCGTGGCCTCAGGCGGTTACCACACGCCGATTATTCCGCGATTGGCCGAGCGTCTGCCCGCGAGTGTTCATCAACTCCATTCTGAACAGTACCGCAACCCGCAGTCACTTCCCGCAGGCAATGTGTTGGTGGTTGGTTCAGGGCAGTCGGGAGCCCAAATCGCGGAGGACCTGCATCTGGCGGGACGTAAGGTCTACCTGGCAGTAGGTGATGCCCCACGTTGTGCGCGCTTTTACCGCGGCAAAGACGTGGTCGACTGGCTGGCGGAAATGGGTTACTACGACATTGGCGTCGACACTCATCCCTTGCGTGAGGGTGTGCGTGATAACACCAACCACTACGTCACGGGGCGCGATGGCGGGCGCGATATTGACCTGCGTAGCTTTGCTAGCGAGGGCATGGAGCTATTCGGGCGACTCGAAGGATTACAGGGCACTCGCTTGCAATTTTCCCATAACTTGGGCGAAAGCCTGGACAGTGCTGACGCGGTGTACAACCGTATAAATACTTCGATCGACAACTACATTGAGCAGAACGAGATCGATGCTCCCCCTGGCGAGCGTTACGTTCCAAAGTGGGCACCTGAACAAGAGCGAAGTGAGCTGGACCTTGAAGCCGAAGCCATCTCTTGCATCATATGGTGCATAGGCTTTAGTCCCGATTTTAGCTGGGTGGAGGCTCCAGTATTCAACGGGCGTGGCCATCCTGGGCACCAACGCGGGGTCACGGCGCAGTCAGGTCTGTATTTTCTCGGATTACCCTGGCTCTACACGTGGGGTTCCGGGCGTTTCTCGGGGGTCGCACGTGACGCCGAGTATGTGGTCGAGCGCATTGCTGAATTGAAAGCCAGCTGAAGAAGTGGGCGCGCGCCATCGCAAGGTGGATTGGGTGGTGCGCCATGCCCATCTCATTGCAGGTGTGAAAAGGCGTGGGTAACCGGGGGGATTTCGTAATATCGTATTACGTGTAATGTATATTATGTTAAACAGCATATTACGTGGCCTTGCTAGCCCCCCTCAAACAAATTTGTAGGCCTTGAACCATTGTTCAAAATCCCGGCAAGACATCGGTGCTGAAAAATAGTGACCTTGCCCCACTTTGTAGCCTTGGGCTTTAAGAATCTCACACTGAGTTGCGTGCTCTATACCCTCAGCCACTACGTGCAAGGAAAGCCCTCTGCCTATCGCTATGACGGATTCGCTTAAAGCGCGGCAGGACGTATCGTGCTCCAGATCGTCGACAAAACTCTTATCCAGTTTCAGCTCGCTGATGGGTAGGCGCCGTAAATACCCGAGGCTGGAATAGCCTGTGCCAAAATCATCAATGGCCAGTCGCACTCCTAGTGCGTGCAAATCCCGGATGGCTTGCTCGGCCCCGGGGCTTTCGCTAAGCAATACACCCTCGGTGACTTCCACGCACAGGTTGGCGGGTTGCAAGCCGTGGCGTTGCAGTTGTTGAGCAATCAGCGTCGCAAGGTTCTGGTTGTGAAAATTGATGGGTGAGAGGTTGATCGACATGGATGGAACCTGTAAGCCATGCCGCTGCCATTCGGCTAGCTGCTGACAGGCCTCCCGCAATACCCATTGACTCAGGTCGTTGATCAACCCGCATTCCTCGGCAAGAGGAATGAATTGCATGGGCGAGATAGCTCCGAGCGTTGGGTGTGTCCAACGCGCTAATGCCTCAACACCGACCAGGCGTCCGCTGTTCAGGTCGATTTGTGGTTGATAATGCAGTTGCAGACCGCTGTCAGTGAGCGCTTTGCGCAGTTCCGTTTCCAGCATCAATCGCCCTTGAGCGAGTGTGTTCATCTCTTCAAGAAAGAACCTGAAGGTACCCCGCTCCGCCCGTTTGGCTTGGTACATGGCAATGTCAGCGCAATGCAATAGACTTTCCATGTCTTGACCATCTCCTGGAAACAGACTGATGCCGATGCTGGCGGAAACAACGATGGAAGTGCCCGCAATCGTCGTCGGAGCCCTCAGGACCATCATCAGTCGTTCAAGAAAGATCGTGACCTGCGTCGCATTCATCCGCGGCAGTACCAACACGAACTCATCACCGGATAAACGCCCAACGAAATCACACTCTCGAAGCACGCTGCGTAGCCGTTGCGCCATGACTCGCAGCAACTCGTCTCCCGACGCATGCCCCAAGGCGTCGTTGACTTGCTTGAATCGGTCCAGGTCGACAAACAGGACGGCAAGCTCTGCAGCCTCTCGAGTCACTTCGAGTATGCACTGCTGTGCCTGGGAAAGAAGGAAGTTGCGATTGGGCAAGCCGGTTAACGCATCATAGAAGGCCATTCTTCGAATGGATTGACGTGCCTCCTCTCGTTCGAGTGCCAACATGCACAAGTGCGTTCCCGCCGTCACCAAGTGAGCGTGCAAGGGGTCGGGGCCGCGGTTTTCCCTAAAGTAGAGCGCAAAGGTCGCCGCAACTCGTCCTGAGCCGTTGCGTACAGGAATAGACCAACAAGCCCGTAAGCCTGACTGTTTCGCCAGCCATTTGTACTCAGCCCACAACGGGTCATTATTGATGTCCGTTACCAGAACCGGTTCGCCCCGATAGGCGGCCGTACCGCAGGAACCTGCCACCGGACCGATGGATAATCCCTCAATGGCCCTGGAGTAATCGGTGGGCAAGCTTGGACTGGCCAGAGGGTGCAAGGTCCCCTCCTCGTCCACGCTCAGGATCGAGACAATGACGTCCGGGACGATGCGCTCAATCTCGTGGCACATCATGGTTAGCACGCTCTCTAGAGGCTCCTCTTTCAGCAGTGCCCCAATGACCCTTTCCTGTAGGACTTCATGCAGTTTTGACTGGGTAATGTCGGTGAGCACGATCACGACATTTTCGAGCAACCCTTGCGCGTCGAACACGGGCGTTGATGAGACGTGCACCCAAAGTCGTTGGCCGTTGCGCTTGCTGATCAAGGCACTGACATCATGAGGTTGACCACAGAGAATGGGTTCCAACCCCGGCTCCGCGGGCGTTTGCGCAGGAGCGACTGAAACAAAGAACATAAGCGGTGACTGCCCGATCATCTCCTCGCGGGAATAGCCCAGCAGTCGAATCAGCCCATCGTTGACATAGATAAGGCATGAGTGCGCGTCGACGATGCAGGTGGCCGAACTGGTGACATTCACCGACATCGATAACAACCGGCGTTCGATGTCGTTCAAGCGTAATTGCGTTATATCCTTGAGAAAGGCCGCGTAGAGGATTCGATCATGAAGGGTAATTTTCGAGATCGACATCGAGCCCCAGCGCTCCAGCCCATCATCACGCATAATTCGGACATCCCGGCAGACGCCCACAATTTTGTTGATCCCGGTCTCGCGGTTAGCTTGGATATAGCCATCATGATGGGCGCGCAGGATGTTTGGCACCAAAGCATGGACATTTCGACCGAGCACCTCGTTCCTGGAGCAACCCCAAAAGGACTCGGCAGCGGCATTGAAAAACGCCACCCTGTTGTGATCATCAATGATCACAACAGCATCGATCGCCTGCTCCAGTGTTTGTATGAAAAAGTCTTCCGCCTCTGCATCACTCGTCAATCCGACTTTTGCATTCATTGCTGCTACTTTCCATATGCCACCGGGCTTTTTCCCTAAAGGCCTTGTGGAGCACCAAAAGAGCCCTCTTCACCAGAGGGTGAGCGCAACATCCAGTACGGGATGTTGATGTCAAACAACGCTGCTCTGCCTGCCCTGCACACAAGTTCACCACTGTGCTCAAGTTATAGAGTCAGGATAGCTCTGAAGTCGTTTCCGGTCGCACATTACTGATCACAATTAACCTGCCGAACGACCCACGTCGTAGCAGTGACAGCACCGGACAAGGCAATTACAATTTGATTAACATCCAGCGATTGAGTGATTGAATACCCCATGGAAAGCAAGACTGCGCGCCTCACTGTGCTCATTGATCCCATCAAGAAAAAAGCGTTCGAGGAGCTCTGTGCAGCACAGGATTTGACGTCTTCTCAGGTGGTACGTCAGCTTATTCGTGATTACCTGGACACCCACGGTGCCAGCTATTCAACGAGAAGCAAGCACGCCACCAGCGCCAAGTCATAACCGAACACGGGCAGTTTTAGGCTCTAGTTGTCCTCTGCGAGACTGACAGCTTTGGCCAGCGCGTTGTTGAAGTCGGCGTGGTAATGCTCCGCGCCGATTTCTTGCAAGATGCCCACCTTATTCAGCTTGTTAAGCACCTTCGCATTCGCCTCGCAGAGCTTCACAATGACATGTCGCTTGTGCAGTTGCTGAATGACCTCCTCCAACACCTGTAAGCCCGTGATATCCATGAACGGTACGCGTTTCAAACGGATAATCAGCAGGCGTGGATCGGTATGGGTCTGAGCCAGGACACGCTCGAAGGTCTCGGCTGCGCCAAAGAACAACGGCCCTTCAATCGTATAAATCAATATCCCGGGCGGCAGGTGAGCATTCCCGTTGGCCCCAAGCTCAACTTCCAACTCGTGCTCGACGACCTGCCGCACCTCCACCGATGAGGCCATGCGACGCATAAAGTGCAGCATCGCCAGAATGACGCCGATATTCACCGCGATCACCAAATCACTGAATACGGTGAGACCGAAGGTGATTAGCAGGATCGATACGTCTGCCCGCGGAGCTCTCCTGACCATTCGCTTGAAGTGCTTTAACTCGCTCATATTGTACGCGACCACAAAAAGTATCGCGGCCAATGCACACAGCGGGATGTTTGAGGCCAAAGGCGCCAGAAACAGAATGATAAGTACCAGGGTGACGGCGTGCGTAATGCCGGCCAGCGGGCTTGTGCCGCCGTTACGGATATTGGTGGCCGTGCGCGCAATGGCCCCGGTAGCGGCGAAGCCGCCGAACAATGGCGTGACCAAGTTGGCCACCCCCTGACCGATCAACTCCTGATTGGAGTCGTGCTTGGTACCTGCCATGCCATCGGCCACCATCGCGGACAACAGCGATTCGATTGCCCCAAGCATGGCGATCGTGAACGCCGGACCAATCAAATCGATGACACGCGACAGCGTGATTTCAGGCAGGCTCACCCCTTGGAAACCTTGAGGTATGCCACCAAATGCACTGCCAATCGTTGCGACCCCCTCGAAATGAAAGGTGGACTGTATCGCTGTCGCGACCGCCATGGCGATCAATGGGCCAGGCACTCGTTTGAGACCGGGAATTCTGGGCGCGGTGATGACCAGGAAAAGGCTGAGTGTCGCCAGCAGCGTCGTGGCCATATGAAGATCCGGCAGGGTCTGGACGAGATGCCAGAGCTTTTCATGGAAGCGCTCTCCCCCGACCGTCGGTAATCCGAAAAAGTCTTTCCACTGCCCGACCCAGATGATCACCCCGATGCCCGCAGTGAATCCGACGATCACCGGGTCAGGGATAAACTTGATGATTGCACCGAGCCGGGCCATCCCCAGCAGTAACAACATGGCCCCTGCCATCATCGTGGCGATTTGCAGGCCGTCAACGCCATGCTTGGCTGTGACGTCCGCCAGAATCACGATGAACGCACCTGTCGGCCCGGCAATCTGCAAGCGGCTTCCGCCAAAGAGTGAAACCAGCAGACCACCGATGATTGCGGTGTAGATGCCTTGCTCAGGTTTGACGCCAGACGCAATGGCAAACGCCATGGCCAGCGGGAGTGCCACGACTCCGACGATCACGCCGGACACCACGTTGCGAAGCCAGTGTCCTCGCCCCAACAACCCCGCCTTCCATGCCTCACCTATCGCAATCATGGCTAGCTCCTCAGTGCGTCCATGTGCATAATATTAACATGCAGTGATAATTGAAATCTCCTGATTCCAATGCCTTGTGCGGCTGGAGATGTCCATGCTGGAAGCTCAGAGGGAGCTGGGCGGGCGTGCTGCCAATAGAGAAATTTTGATAACGCGCGTAGCGTGGTGACAGACATGAATCGTCAAGCTGTGAAAACCAAACATGCCGAAGGCGTGACCTTCGACACCCATTTGATCGCAAATCCAACCAACCCCAAGGAGTGGATTGTGTTTTTCAAGAAGGACGCTGGAAGAAGTTATTTCCTGGTGGACGACAACGAGGAGGTCGAGTCTTTCGGGCATTTGGATGACTTGATCGCCGAGCTACGAGACTTGGGCCTCAAGACCGCTGAAATCCACTTTTAACCCTTGGGTCACACTCCGGTCATTCGCGACAGGAGCAAGATTAAAATCCAAACAACTCCCCAGGCGCCTCCACCAGCAGCGACCGCATCAACTCAGGCGAACACTCCAACGCTTGAAGCTGTTCCACAACCGCCCCAAAACCAACACTGTCTTCATGTTGAGTGTGCGGCCAGTCGCTGCCCCACACCAAACGACTGGACCCGAAACTCTGCTGCAGCAATGACAACGCGTTTCGGGCGAACTTTCGGTTCTGGGGATCCGTCCCAGCCAATCGATAGATCCCGGAAACCTTCATCCACACCTGCCCGCGCGAGCCCAGTTCCAGCATCTCGCGAAAACCTGGCTGATCAACACCCAGGCGTGCATCCGGACGGCCGAAGTGATCGATCACCAGTTTGATGCCCAATGGCATGAGTTGAAGAAGCAGTCCCGGCAAATCTTCCACCTGGCGGTGCAATTCGACATGCCAGTCCAACTCGGCGATGTGGCCGAAGAAGTCTTGCCACGCCGAGTCACGAAAGTCCGGCAAGGCTTTGCCCATCAGGTTCAGGCGAACGCCGACCACACCGAGCCTAGCCATATCGTTGAGCGTCTCGCGACTGACGCTGCGCTCCAGCACCACGACCCCGCGCAACCGTTCCGGCGCCTGGCGTAACGCCGCCAACAGGTAGCTGTTGTCGGTGCCGAGAAAACTGGGCTGCACCAGCACGCCATGACTCAGGCCATGGGTTTGCAGTTGCTCCAGATACTCCCCGAGCGTGGCGTCGTAGCCAGGGGTATAACGTCGAGCGGCGGTCAGGTTCAGTTCGCGGCTGAACACGTGAGCATGGGAATCGATGCCGGTGATCGGCGCTGAACAGGTATCAGGCATGGCTTTCATCATTTGAAGGTAAGAGTCATCAGGCTCGCGCGCTTTCACTGCCGTCGACTGCCGCTTGCGCCGAAATGTTCGAGGCTTCCAGGGCACGGCCACGGGTTTCCGGCAGGCAAAGTGCCGCGATCACGGCCACGCCGTAGGCAATACCGGCGTCGATACCAATCGCAGAGCCCAGGGACATGGAGTCGCTCATGTGACCGACCAGGAATGGGAAGACCGCAGAAAGCACTCGGCCAAAGTTGTAGCAGAAACCGACCCCGGCGCCGCGCACGTCCGCTGGGTACAGCTCGTTGAACAGCGCCCCGAGGCTGGCCGGAATACCTGCGGCGAAGAAGCCGAGCGGAAAGCCCAGAAACAGCATCTGGGTATTGGTCAGTGGCAGGAACACATAGCACTGCACGGTGACGACACAGCACAACGCAAACAACACGATGTTTTTACGACGGCCTATGCGGTCGATCAACAATCCACTGACCACACACCCACACCAGAAGGCGAAGATGATCACGGCGAGGTAACCGCCAGAGTTCAGCACCGAAAGGTTGCGCTCGGTCTTGAGGAACGTCGGCAGCCAGGTCATGACCGCGTGGTAACCACCGTGCGCGCCGAGGCCCAACAGACCACCAAACAGCGTTACGCGGATCAGTTCAGGTCGGAAGATGCCGGCCAGGGACTTGAAGAAGCTTTGCGGGATGGCGTTTTCTTTTTGCAGGCGCTGGAAGCTGTCAGGCTCCTCGACGTTGCGGCGTACCCAGATGATCAGGAACGATGGCAGCAGACCGACGATAAACATCACACGCCAGGCCATGTCCTGCGGCACGAACGTATAAATCAGGGTGAACACCCCAACCGCCAGTCCCCAGCCAACGGCCCAGGCGCTTTGGACGGTGCCCATCACCTTGCCACGAAACTTAGGGTTGATCGTCTCGGCCATCAGCACCGCGCCCGCGGCCCATTCACCCCCGATACCGAAGCCTTGCATTGCTTTCACGAACAACAACTGGTGAAAACCGGTGACGAAGGCGGACAGGAAAGTGAGGAACGAGAACCACAAAATCATCCATTGCAGTGTGCGCACCCGGCCGTAGCGGTCGGACAATGTCCCCCCTACCCAACCGCCGATGGCTGAAGTGACCAACGTCACGCCGCTGATCAGCCCTGCATCGCCCTTGGTCAGGGCGAACGCGGCGATCAACGCCGGAATCGCCAAGCCGAACATTTGTACTTCCAGCGCATCGAGCGACCATCCGCCGAAGCAGGCCCAGAACGTTTTGCGCTCCCGAGGAGTGACTTGGCGATACCAACTGAACATGATTTTTTATCCTTATAAGTGGAACGTAAGGCAGCCGAGAGCGAACCGCACCGCTACAGGGCCAGTTTTGGCAAATAAACAGGAAACCAGCGGCGATCGGCTCGCC
Source organism: Pseudomonas sp. S2_C03 (assembly GCF_054668405.1). Taxonomy (NCBI): domain Bacteria; kingdom Pseudomonadati; phylum Pseudomonadota; class Gammaproteobacteria; order Pseudomonadales; family Pseudomonadaceae; genus Pseudomonas; species Pseudomonas sp. S2_C03. Next base: position 2,249,379 of record NZ_CP162766.1, read on the forward strand.
GCTCAACGATTGGTTACACAGGCATGCGTCAGCGAATATCCACGCTGTAGCGGAAGTGCTCCGCATGCCCACGAGAACGACGCCACTCCAGTGGTGTGCCCGCGTAATCGCGAGCCAATCGTTCGATCACAACCACCGGGCTGTTGACCGGTACCTGCAGCAATCGAGCATGCACGTCATTCACCGATTCAGCGGTGAGTGTCTCTTCGGCGTTGGCCACGACCTGACCGCAGATTTCTTCGTAGATGGGATAAAGCAGCGGCCCTTTGCGGCTCAGGTCAATGTCCAGCAGCGCTTGGAAACGGCTGCGCGGCAACCAGATTTCTTCGGCGAGAACGGGCTTGAGCTCCAGCAAACGCAAGCGAACGATGCGGATAACCGGCGACTCGAGGGGCAACCCCAGCGCCTGAGCGACGGCCGAGGGCGCGACGACCGGTTCGATCGACAGAATGCGGCTCTCGGGTACCTGGCGTTCGCCGGCAGCGGTTTGAAAACGAAAGAATCGAAACAGCGATGACTGAAACTGCGGACGGCGAATGAAGGTGCCCCGCCCTTGATGACGCTCAAGAATGCCTTCGCTGACCAACGAATCCACCGCCTTGCGCACGGTGCCCGTGGACAGCTGATATTCCGCGCAAAGCGCAGCCTCCGTGGGAATGGCTTCCCCCGGACGCCAACGATTGTTAGCGATCTGTTCAACCAGGTGGTCACGCAGACGTTGATAAAGCGGCAGACGAGCATCGCTGGAAAGAGCATTCATCGACTTTATTCACCTTGTTATCTAGTCATCTATATGAATATGGGCGGAGTATTCATATAGATGACTTAACTGTCAAGGTCGATCAGCGTGAGTCAGGGGTTTTGACTCAAGATCCCGCGAGTGCCTCCCCCCTGCTGATATTCCCGGGGCGTGCACCCAAACTCCCGCCGAAACACCGTGTGCAGATACTGCGCCGATTTAAAGCCGCACATCCTCGCCACATCGGCAATGGCCGAATCGGTGTTCTTGAGCCCTTTGGTCGCCGCGGCCAGTTTGAAACGCAGAATCTCGTCATGCACGCTGCAGCCGCGCTCGTTGCGAAAATGCGCTTCGAGTGACGAGCGAGATACGCCAACATAGGCCGCGACCTGCGCCGTCTTGATGCCCTGGCAGGCATACTGGCGGATAAACAGCAGCGCCTGCATCACATACGGATTGCCCAACGGTTGGTGCAAGCTCGACACCTGCACGTTGACCGCATCCGGAGGCACCAGGATTTGCGTGCCGGTGGATGGCATGCCGTGGAGCATCTGGTGGAGTAACTGAGCGGCGGTCCGGCCCATGGTTTCAGTGCCCTGACTCACCGAACTCAAAGGGACCCGCGTCAGGCTGCGGGTCAGTGGGTCGTTGTCGATGCCAATCAGCGCCACCTGCTCCGGCACCGCAATGCCGGCTGTCAGGCAAGCTTGCAGCAACTGGCGGGCGCGGGCGTCACTGACCGCGATGATTCCAATGGGCTTGGGCAGGCTTTGCAGCCAGGCGATCAACTGTTCGACGGCGCTGTCCCAGAGCGGTGCGCTGGTGCCCATGCCACGATAGATTTCGGTGTGCAAGCCGTCGCGCTGCATCAATCGGCGAAAGGCTTTTTCCCGCTCCTGGGCCCAACGATTGGCCTGTGCTTCAGGCAGGCTGAAGCAGGCAAAACGCTGCAGCCCCGCCTCGATCAGGTGCGTATAGGCCAGGGTGATCAGTGCGTTGTTGTCAGTGGCAACATAGGGAATCGATGTCGGATAGGCCCCCTTCTCCTCATAAGAGCCCCCTACCGCTACCACCGGCAGATGGATGTCGGCCAGCGCCTCGCCAATCAACGGGTCATCGAAGTCGGCAATGATGCCGTCTCCCTGCCAGCGCTCTATTCCCTTCAAACGGCACAGAAAGTCTTCTTCCAGGAACAGGTCCCAGGATGCTCGCGTGCTGCTCAGGTAGTTACCGATGCCGCTGATGATGCCTCGGTCATAAACCTTGCTGCCGTTGAACAACAGTGCGATGCGGTGAACAGGCGGTACTGTTTTCATTGTTTTTATGCAGGTTCAGGGCCCCGGTGTCACTGAGGCGATGTGCACAGACTAGGCGCGTGGGCGGCGAAGCTCAATACGCAAAATCGCACCCTGTGTTGATGTTTTTCATAATCAGCAGGCCAAACGCCGTTGTTAGTATCAAGTCACCAACAAGAACAACCAGGACATGGCCAATGCAGTACTTCCCCGATGTCGACACAATCCGCTATGAGGGACCGAACAGCGATTCTCCCCTCGCCTTCCGCCACTACGACGCCGACAAGATCATCCTTGGCAAACCCATGCGCGAACATCTGCGCATGGCCGCGTGTTACTGGCACACCTTTGTGTGGCCAGGTTCCGATGTGTTCGGTGCGGGTACGTTCAAGCGCCCATGGCATCAGGCCGGTGACCCGATGGAAGTCGCGATCGGCAAGGCGGCTGCCGCCTTCGAGTTCTTCTCCAAACTGGGTATCGATTATTACTGTTTCCACGACACCGATGTCGCTCCGGAAGGCAACTCGTTGAAGGAGTACCGCAACCACTTCGCGCAAATGGTTGACCACCTGGAGCGCCATCAGGAAGAGAGTGGCATCAAGCTGCTGTGGGGCACCGCAAACTGCTTCAGCAATCCACGTTTTGCAGCCGGCGCGGCGAGCAATCCGGACCCTGAGGTGTTCGCCTGCGCCGCCGCCCAGGTGTTCAGCGCCATGAACGCGACCCATCGCCTCAAAGGCTCCAACTACGTGTTGTGGGGCGGTCGCGAAGGCTACGAAACCCTGCTCAACACTGACTTGAAGCATGAACGTGAGCAGTTGGGCCGTTTCATGCGCATGGTGGTCGAGCACAAGCACAAGATCGGTTTCACCGGCGATCTTCTGATCGAACCAAAACCGCAGGAGCCCACCAAGCACCAATACGATTACGACAGCGCCACCGTGTTCGGCTTTCTCCAGCAATTCGGACTGGAAAAGGAAATCAAGGTCAACATCGAGGCCAACCACGCCACCCTCGCCGGCCATAGTTTTCATCACGAGATAGCGACCGCCGCCTCCCTGGGCATCTTCGGCAGCATCGATGCCAACCGCGGTGATCCGCAAAACGGTTGGGACACCGATCAGTTCCCCAATAGCGTCGAAGAAATGACCTTGGCCCTCTATGAAATCCTCAAGGCGGGAGGGTTCAACAATGGCGGATTCAACTTCGATTCCAAGGTTCGTCGCCAAAGCCTCGACCAGATCGACCTGTTCCATGGCCACGTGGGCGCCATGGACGTTCTTGCCCAGTCTCTGGAACGCGCAGCCGCCATGGTGCAGAACGATGAGCTGCAGCGCTTCAAGGATCAGCGCTACGCCGGGTGGCAACAGCCATTGGGGAAGGCAGTGCTGGCAGGTGAATTCAACCTTGAGTCACTGGCCGAACACGCCTTCGCCAACGCATTGAACCCGCAGGCCGTCAGCGGCCGGCAGGAAATGCTCGAGAACGTCGTCAACCGATTTATCTATCGCTGATCACCAAGCGGTCTGCGCGCGCTGTGACATTTCAACGACAAAACTATGCTTGCGGCGCCTGCGGATTTTCTACAGTTTTACCCAGCCCGAGACTCATCGTCAGGCCGTTTCTTTCAAACAACAATAAAAGGACGCCCCGCTATGAAAAACCTGAAACGTACACTGTTGGCCTCTGCCCTGGCGCTGCTGTCATTGCCAGTGATGGCTGATGCGACCCACCCGAAAATCGGTTTCTCCATTGACGACCTGCGCCTGGAGCGCTGGTCCCGTGACCGTGATTATTTTGTCGCGGCGGCAGAAAAAATGGATGCCAAGGTGTTCGTACAATCAGCGGATGCCAACGAGCAAAAACAGATTTCACAGATCGAAAATCTCATTTCCCGCGGCGTCGATGTCATCGTCATCGTGCCGTTCAACGCCACCGTGCTGACCAACGCGGTGGCCGAAGCGAAGAAGGCCGGGATCAAGGTCGTGTCCTATGATCGGCTGATTCTCAATGCCGACGTCGACGCCTATATTTCCTTCGATAACGAAAAGGTCGGCGAGATGCAGGCCAGTGGCGTGTTGCATGCTGCGCCCAAGGGCAATTACTTCCTGCTGGGTGGTGCACCCACCGACAACAACGCAAAAATCCTGCGCGAAGGGCAGATGAAAGTGCTGCAACCGGCCATCGACAAGGGCGATATCAAGATCGTTGGCCAACAATGGGTGAAAGAATGGAACCCGACCGAAGCGCTGAGCATTGTTGAAAACGCCCTGACCCGCAACGACAACAAAATCGACGGCATTGTCGCCTCTAACGACGCGACGGCAGGCGGCGCCATTCAGGCCCTCGCGGCTCAGCAACTGGCCGGCAAGGTTCCGATTTCGGGCCAGGACGCGGACCTCGCAGCGGTCAAGCGTGTCATCGCCGGCACCCAGACCATGACCGTGTACAAGCCGCTGAAACTCATCGCTTCTGAAGCCGCCAAGCTCTCGGTACAACTGGCGCGCAACGAGAAACCCGCCTACAGCTCGCAGTACGACAACGGCAGCAAAAAAGTCGACACCATCCTGCTCACGCCTACGGCGTTGACCAAGGACAACATCGACCTGCTCGAACAGGATGGCTTTTATACCAAGGCGCAAATAGCCGGGCAGTGACAAAGGCACCAACTTCTGGTTCTACGCAAAACCTTGTGGGAGCGAGCAGGTCGACTCGTCGCACCGTTGCTCCCACAAAGTCCAGTGTCTTTGCGATTTTGAGTCCTCTCCATGCCCGACTATCTGCTGCAAATGAACGGTATCGTCAAAACCTTCGGCGGTGTCAAAGCGCTCAACGGTATCGACCTCAAGGTCAAGCCGGGTGAATGCGTGGGACTGTGCGGCGAGAATGGCGCCGGCAAGTCCACGCTGATGAAGATCCTTTCGGCGGTCTATCCCCACGGCACCTGGGACGGTGAAATCCTCTGGGACGGGCAACCGCTCACCGCGCAGTCAATCAGCGAAACGGAAGCCGCCGGCATCGTCATCATTCATCAGGAACTGACCCTGGTTCCGGATTTGTCGGTGGCCGAAAACATCTTCATGGGCCACGAACTGACGCTGCCGGGCGGACGAATGAACTACCCGGCAATGATCCACCGCGCCGAAGCCCTGATGCGCGAATTGAAAGTCCCCGACATGAACGTATCGCTGCCGGTTTCCCAGTACGGTGGTGGCTATCAGCAACTGGTGGAGATCGCCAAGGCCCTTAACAAAAAGGCGCGCCTGCTGATCCTCGACGAACCCTCGTCGGCCTTGAGCCGTTCGGAAATCGAGGTGCTGCTGGACATCATCCGCGACCTCAAGGCCAAGGGGGTGGCCTGCGTCTATATCTCGCACAAACTCGATGAAGTGGCCGCCGTCTGCGACACCATTTCAGTGATCCGCGACGGAAAACACATCGCCACCACGGCCATGGCCGACATGGACATCCCACAGATCATCACCCAGATGGTCGGGCGGGAAATGAGCAACCTCTACCCCACCGAACCCCACGACGTTGGCGAAGTGATTTTCGAGGCTCGTCACATCACCTGCTACGACGTCGACAACCCCAGGCGCAAACGCGTCGACGATGTCTCCTTCGCTCTCAAGCGTGGCGAGATCCTGGGCATCGCCGGGCTGGTCGGCGCAGGCCGCACGGAACTCGTGACCGCGCTGTTCGGCGCCTACCCCGGACGCCACGAGGGCGAAGTCTGGCTGGAAGGTCAACGCATCGACACCCGCACGCCCCTCAACTCCATTCGCGCAGGTGTGTGCCTGGTACCTGAGGACCGCAAGCGCCAGGGCATCATTCCGGACCTGGGTGTCGGCCAGAACATCACCCTGGCCGTGCTGGACAATTATTCGAAACTGACTCGCATCGATGCCGAGGCCGAGTTGGGCAGCATCGATCGGGAGATCTCGCGCCTGCACCTGAAGACCGCGAGCCCGTTCCTGCCGATCACCAGTCTGTCGGGAGGCAATCAACAAAAAGCGGTATTGGCGAAGATGCTGCTGACTCAGCCCCGGGTGCTTATTCTCGATGAGCCCACCCGAGGCGTGGATGTGGGCGCCAAATACGAAATCTACAAGTTGATGGGCGCGCTGGCCGCCTCTGGGGTGTCGATCATCATGGTGTCGTCGGAGCTGGCCGAAGTGCTCGGCGTATCCGATCGCGTGCTGGTGATCGGCGAAGGCCAGTTAAGGGGCGACTTCGTCAACCATGAACTCACGCAGGAACAGGTGCTCGCCGCCGCACTCAGCCAGCCTGGCAGCCATAACAATAATGATCGGAAATCCGCGTAAATGAATCAGGTTAAACAACTGTTCACCCGCTACAAGATGCTCGCGCTGGTGTTTGCCGTGGTGTTGATCTGGCTGTTTTTCAGCTGGCAGACCGACGGCGGATTCCTGACCCCGCGCAACCTTTCCAATCTGCTGCGCCAGATGTCCATTACCGGCATCCTCGCTTGCGGCATGGTGCTGGTGATCATCAGCGGCGAGATCGATTTGTCGGTCGGCTCATTGCTGGGACTGCTGGGTGGGCTGGCGGCCATTCTCGATGTGATTTACCACGTCCCACTGTTGGCGAACCTGAGCCTGGTCGCCCTTTGCGGCTTGTTGATCGGCCTTGCCAATGGCTACATGGCGGCTTACCTGCGCATACCCTCCTTTATCGTCGGTCTGGGCGGCATGCTGGCTTTCCGAGGCATTTTGCTGGGGATCACCGGCGGCACGACCATCGCGCCGGTATCGCCGCAGCTCGTGTACATCGGCCAGGGCTACCTGCCCCACTCGATTGGAGCCGGCCTGGGTGCGCTGTTGTTCGCGTTGACGGTGTTCCTGACCTGGAAACAACGGCGCAATCGCGCCCTTCACGGTCTGGCGGCGCACTCGCTGGCGCGGGACATCATACGCGTGGCCGTGATCGGCGCCGTGCTGGCCGGCTTCGTCCAGACGCTCAACAGCTACGACGGCATTCCCGTGCCGGTGCTGCTCCTGCTGGTGCTGTTGGGCGTGTTCAGCTACGTCGCGAGCCAGACGGTGTTCGGTCGACGCGTCTATGCCGTGGGCAGCAATATGGAAGCCACACGCCTGTCCGGTATCAACGTCCAGGCCGTGAAGCTGTGGATTTTCGGCATCATGGGCGTGATGTGCGCCCTCGCCGGCGTGGTCAACACCGCGCGCCTGGCCGCCGGTTCACCCTCCGCCGGCAGCATGGGCGAACTCGACGCCATTGCTGCCTGTTTCATTGGCGGCACTTCCATGCGCGGCGGCTCCGGAACCGTCTACGGCGCCCTCCTCGGCGCGCTGGTCATCACCAGCCTGGACAACGGCATGTCCATGCTCGACGTGGACAGTTATTGGCAGATGATCGTCAAGGGCAGCATTCTGGTGTTGGCCGTGTGGGTGGACGTGAGCACGCGCACCGGGCGACGTTGAGAGCCGGGCAGGCCGTCAGCGTTCCTGACTGAAGGCCGCGACTTCCTGCACGAGACTGCGAGCAGCCAGCATCACCAATGCCCTTCCCTTCTCCGGGCTCGCCTGACCTGGATCCGAGCCCATTCGGCCGTCAGGATGGCGCGCACGGAAATCACTTGCCTCGCGGATGGGACCGGAGTTGGCAATTTGCGGGGAGTAGTGAGCCTGTTTGATGGAGTCCGGATAGGCCCATTGAGTAACCGCGATTTCCGAGGGGGTGGCGTGGGCGCCATGCCCTGTTGGGAATTGCTCACGAGCCAGCTCATTGACCCCTGCCAGATCCCACCAGTTCACCAGCTTCAAAGCGAAACCGGCTGGCCGTTTGGCGAAGCTGGCTTGCGCGTACAGCTCGGAAAACGCCGCCTCGATGGAGGCCACATTGCCGCCGTGCCCATTGAGAAACAGGATTTTCTCAAAGCCGTGCGCCGCCAGCGAGTGCACCCAATCGCCGATGGCGGCGATAAACGTTGATGGGCGCAACGAGATTGTCCCTGGAAAACCCAGATGATGCTGCGCCATGCCGATGTTGAAGGTTGGAGCGATCAATATATCGGCGTTGTTTTGCGCTTCGCGGGCGATGATTTCCGGGCACATCCAGTCCGTACCCAGCAGTCCGGTCGGGCCATGCTGCTCGTTCGAGCCGATCGGAATCACTATCGTACGGCTGCGCTCCAGGTGTTGGCCGATCTCAGACCATGTCGACATATACAAAAGCATGCGGCGGTTCTCCTCGCAGGTTGTGTGGAAGGCTATCCATGGACGGCGTTTCATTGCGCCTGTATGAAAATGGTGCGCCCAACCAGACATCGGAGCAAGAGCAACAAAAATCCATACCTGTTGCTCGATAGGCAACAGTTGTGCGCTTGTGGAGGTGAGCAGAACCGTGTAACCACTGGCAAACTGCTCCTCATGACACCACACGGCACTGGAGTTGCCATCAAGCGCACGGGGCGGACTCACTCCTTGAGTCCGCCCCGTGTTGTATCAGCGAGCAACGGTGTCTAACGAGCGGGAACAGGTTGGCCTGGTCGCTGCGCGCTGACGTCCTCGCCTACCACACCTTTCATGAAACACAGCGCCAGCAGTGCGATGCCACCCAGCCCCATGAGGTAACAGTTGATATAGAACGGGTTTCCACTGCCGTAGGCGAGCAAGGAGGTCGCAACAATCGGCGCCAAGCCGCCACCGACCGCACCGGAAATCTGCACCGCCACCGAAATGCCGGTGTACCTGACGTCCGCTGAAAATTGCGCCGAAAACAACGCGCCTTCAGGTCCATACAACAGCGCGTAGACAATACCGATCGCCACCACCATGGCAAAGACTACCCAGAATGCATCCTGTGTTTGCAGCAGGGAGAAAAAGATCGGCGAAAAGAGGATGACGCCCACTGTGCCGAGTGCAAAGACTCTTCGATTACCGATCCTGTCGCCCAGCCAGCCGCAAATGGGCATGGTGAACATCGCGACGCCGGCTCCCCAGACGATTGCGCCGAGCAGCGTATCCCGAGGGATGCTCAACGTCTTGGTGGCATAGGCCAGCGAAAACGTTGCCACGGTATAGAACCAGGTGACCTCCGCCAGTCGCGCACCCGCGACCGCCAGCAACGCCCGGGTGTGATCCCGAAACACCGTGCGCAGTGGCATTTCCTTGGGGGCTTCTCGCCTCGCAGCGATAAAATCGGGCGACTCGGACACATGCTCGCGAATGTACCAGCCCACCAGCAACAGGACCGCACTGGCCAGGAACGGAATGCGCCAGCCCCAACTGAGCATGTCCTGTTCGGGCAGCTGGGAAACAGCGCCCATGGCCAGCGAAGACAGGATCAGCCCCGGCGCAACGCCAGTCTGGGGAAGGCTGCCGAAGAACCCCTTCTTGCCTTCAGGCGCATGCTCCACCGCCAACAGGATCGCCCCGCCCCACTCGCCTCCCACCGCGATGCCCTGCAGGATACGCATGAGAACCAGCAGCACGGCTGCCCAATAGCCAATTGAATCGTAGGACGGAATCAGGCCGATGACGATTGTCGGCACGCCCATCATGAACAACGTGATGAGCAGCATTGATTTGCGCCCGAAACGATCGCCGAAATGACCGAACACGATGCCACCGAAAGGGCGTGCGAAGAACCCCACGGCGTAAGTGGCGAAGGCTGCCAGCGTGCCGGTGACCGGATCAAAATCCGGGAAGAAGATCTTGTTGAAAATCAGCGCTGCGGCTGTTCCGTACAGAAAGTAGTCGTACCATTCGATGGTCGTCCCCATCATGCTTGCCAACGCCGCGATCACGGTCTGGCGTTTAACCGATTGTGGACTCGAACCTGCCGTTCTTGTTTGCTTAGACATGCGGTGTCACCTTTATTGGCAGTTTTCAATATTCGGGAAATTGGTTTTCTTATAGGCCCGTGCGGCGTCCTGCCATCGAGGACAGGACGCCTGATACTGAGCGACTGACTGGGCTACATCGGCGGCATGCCGGGTGCACGATGGGTCTGGCGGCACCAGTACTCGAAGGTTGCATTCACGATGGAGGGTTTAAGCAAGTAATCGTGGGCTTCCTGGGCCAGCACGGGGTCTACGGGCGTCAGGTTTCCGAACGCTTGGGCACGTATTTGCAGGCGCGCAGCGCGCTCCAGATACACCGAGAGATACGTCGCTTCCTCCACTGTCACGCCAGCGGTGAGATAGCCATGGTGAGCCAGAATGATCGATTTCATGGCGCCCAGCGCTTCTGAAATCAGTGTGCCCTCATGGTCGGCAATGGGCACGCCAGGCCACTCCCCAAGAAATGCGCAATCATTGAACAGCGGCGTCATGTCCATTTGGGAAATGACCAATGGCTGACGCGCAGCCGCCAACGCAGAGGCCCATGGTGAGTGTGTGTGAATGATCGACATGACATCGGGCCGGTTGCGATACACCCACAAATGAAAACGAGTGGCGGGGTTGGCCATCCCTTCACCGGATACGGTATTGAGATCCTTGTCGACCTCGATGAAATCGTCCGCCGTCGCTTCTTCAAAGCCGAGCCCGAAGCGCAATGTCCAATAGGTATCCTCACGTTCGGAGCGAGCGCTGAGCTGCCCCGCGAGCCCCGCCTCCTGGCCAGTCATGGCTAGAATGCGCGCGGCGTAGGCAAGCCGCTCCTTGAGTGTCATCTTTTTGCTTTTGAGGTGCAGAGCCATCTCCTCGGTGGCTCGCTGGTCGAAATATTCTTTGCTACGCAATGGCTGACTCATTTTTCTTATCCTCGGATGCAGACGTTCAATCACTGAACTCGAGAATAAAAACCTGTGCTGCCCGACGCGATGGGGCCAGCGCTATATCAGCTATTCAATCCACGAAGGGGATGGTTTGAGCAGCTCGTCGCAGAAATTCCCGGGTAACGGCGCTCGGTTCCTGATCGGATTTAAAGATCGCCACCACCTTGCGCGTCAGTGCGGGAGTGATATCCGGCACACGCTTGAGCTGGTATTGCTCCAGCACGCGCGACGGGATGAACGAAGGCAGAATGCACGCGCCGACACCCGACGAAACAAGCTCCAGCATGGCATCGACCGTTTCGACTTCAGCGGCAATCGTGTATGTAATACCGCTGGTGTCGAGCATTCTTCGCAGCGCATAGCCTTGTGGGAATACCACCAGCCTGGGGCAGGCTTCGTGTAGATCGAGAGTGCCCTGCGGCGCCACCTCCTCTGCCCGAATGACGATGCACATGGACTCCATGAACAGTGATTGGCTGACCAGTTCCGCAGATGCAACCGCGCTGTCATAGACAAAACCGAGTTCCGCCCTGCCCGACTCCACGAGTTTGACCACCTCGGTTGAGCTGCGCGCCATGAACGAGACGTTGACGTCCTCGTTTTCGTGCACGAAACGGGCGACGACTGCGCCGAGAAAGTAGTAGGTCAAGGTGTGTACCGTCGCAAGGCGCAGGTTGCCTTGTGTCACCCCGAACTGCTCCCTGATCTGGGTGAGTGCCGAGTCGATGGCAATGAAGGCAGGCCCCGCGCTGGCAGCCAGGTGCGTACCGGCGTCCGTCAATATCAAGCCTCGGCCGGTACGCTTGAATAATGGCCGGCCCACAAAGGCTTCGAGCGAGGCCAACTGGCGACTCAGGCTAGGCTGGGAGATTTCCAGGTGTTCGGACGCCTTCGAGATGGAACCATGCATGGAGATACACAGAAAACTCCTGATCTTGCTGTCAAGCTCGTGATTCATCGGGGGTGAACTCCTGCTGCCGGTGTTTTTGGGGTCCTTGAACCCAAAGTATCACGGCATCGGAGCGCACGCGGCGACGGCACGGGTGAATGGGCGGCCCATCGGGCTGGTGCGCATGCCTTCTGCCAGTCGCGTCCAGTTCAATGCAGCAGGGTCCGCCACTGCCGGCCCCGGTGATTGGGCGACCAGGATCGCCTCGGCAATGGGCTCGAAGTCAGCACGAAAATGCACTGAGCTTTTGTTGACCAGAATCTTCATTGCCTCAGGTTCAATGCCTGCCACGCGATAAAGATTACGATCAAACATTTGGGCCTTGTTCGAACTCACCGCAACCAGCACGTCGTCAATCTTCAGACAGGCTACGAGGCCCAGTTCGGCGAGCATGCCATGCATCATCGGGCCATCGAACCTGCATCGTCCGTCAGAAAGAAACATGACCTGGTAACGCCCGAACAGCGGTTCATCCCCGGTGATTTGCGCGCAGCCGGCCAATCCGATTTCGATAAATGCACCCACACCTGCGGCATGAGCGGCGCGAGCCGCTTCAGGGTCACATATCAGGCCGATGGCTGCTCGCTGGGCGCCGTTGCGTATCAGTGCGCGCAACATGCCCGTGGTGTTGGCGTCCCCACCTGCCCCCGGGTTGTCCTGGGTATCGGCAATCACCACGGGCCTACTCGCACCTGCGCTCAGTCGCATGGCTTGCAGGACAGCGGCATCGGGGTCAAGCAGTGGCACCCTCCACTTCGCTTCCTCGGCAAGTAGCGTGGCGTAAAGCTCATCAACGGCCTGGGCGACCGCCTCTGCATCACTCCCATGTCCCCAGATAACCGGACCGCACTCGGGAAAGTCAGCTGCCGGAAACCCCGGGGTGAACGACAGCGACTGCACCGCGCCAGTCTCCAGTTCCGCGAGGCGCGCGTAAAAAGACCGAGCGGGTTCCAGCAACGTGCACATGCCATTGATGGGGATCAAAAATGGCGCCCGCTTCATCACGCGAGCATAGGGAGTGACTTGGATGAGCAAACGTTCGAGCAATTGCGCTGCCCGCTCGCCCGTCTGCGCCAGATCGACGTGCGGATACGTCCGGTAGGCGACCAACGCGTCGGCATTTTCGAACATCTTTTGCGTGAAGTTGGTGTGCAAATCCAGCGAGACAACGATGGGTAACTGCGGTCCGACTATCACCCTGAGGCGCTCCAGCAAGGTGCCCTCCCCATCGTCCGTGTGTTCGGCAACCATTGCACCGTGCAAGTCCAGGTAGATGGCATCGAAATCCCATTCGCGGGCAGCGTCGGTTATCTCTTTGACGATACGTTCATAGGCCTCTTCCTCCACGTGTGCACTGGGACTCGCGCCTGCCCAGATGACCGGCAGCAACTCGTATCCGGCGCGCTCCGCAGCCAGTATGAAACCACCCGCCGGGATGTTCACGTCGCGCAGCGCCAGCATCTGCTCACCCCGCACCATCATCGGAAAACCTTCACCCTTCTCAAAGTTCTCGTACGTCGCCCTGGACGGGGCGAAGGTATTGGTCTCGTGTTGAAACCCCGCAATCAGTACTCGAATGTTCATGTCGGCAAACTCCTGAATCTGATCCCCGTTCAAATGACGGGTCCATTCAATCGGTTGTTATCGTGAGGGCAGTGCGTTCGCGATCGAGCGCTGGGGTGCACGGCTGGCGAGCAGCAGCAAGGCCCCCACCACCAGTAACGAGGACATAAGCAGCAGGCCGGCGTTGGTGCTCCCGGTGGTGGTTTTCGCCCAGCCGATGATGATGGGGCTGAAAAAACCGCCGGTTTGCCCAATGCTGTTAATCAGGGCGATGCCCCCTGCGGCACTGTCGCCTTTGAGGAATTGACCGGGCATGGCCCAAAACACGGTGTAGGCCACCCAGGTCATGGAGGTCGCCACGGTGAGGCTTACCATTGTCCAGAACAACTGTCCGCTGATCTGGGTACTCAGAGCCAGTGCAACCGCTGCGATCAGTGCGGGGATTGCACTGTGCAGGCGTCTCTCACCAAGCCGATCAGAGCTGCGACTGAAAATCAGCATGGCGACTACTGCCGCGATATAGGGAACTGAAGAATAGAGGCCCACTTGCTTGATATCCGTGATCCCAGCGTCACGAAGCAGCGTCGGCAACCAGAAGCTGGTGGTGTAAATGCCGTTCAGCAGGCAAAAATAGGCTGCGGCGAGCAGGTAGATCTTGGGGTCACGCAGGACGGCCCTGAACGAATGATGCTGCGTCTTCTCGACATTGACTTGCGACGCCAGCAGCCGCTTTTCTTCAGCGCTGAGCCATTGAGCCTGTTCGGGACGATCGGTCAGGTAGAACCAGGCCACGACGCCGAGCACAGCGCAGGGCAGCCCTTCAAGCAAGAACATCCACTGCCAACCCGCCAGACCATTGTGGCCGGCAAATGCATCCATGATCCACGTCGACACCGGCGCCGCGAAAATACCGGCCAATGGTGCCGCCAACCAGATGATCGACATGACGCTGGCCATGCGTTTCTGGGCATACCAGTAGGTCATGTAAAAGATCATGGCGGGGGCAAAGCCCGCTTCGAACACGCCAAGAATGAAGCGCAAGACGTAGAACGTGGTTTCGCTTTGTACGAACAGCATGCTCGTGGATGTCAGCCCCCACAGCACCATGATACGACCGAGCGTGCGGCGAACACCGGCCTTGGGCAGCATCAGGTTGCTGGGCACCTCGAACAACACGTAGCCCACAAAAAACATGCCGGCGGCGATGCCGTAGACCTTGTCGCTGAACCCCAGGTCCGCCTGCATCTGCAGCTTGGCGAAACCAATATTGACCCGGTCCAGGTACGCAAAGACGTAGCACAGGAGCAGGAATGGAAGCAGCCGCCAGCTAATCTTGCGATACAGGCGGGACAGTGCATCCGGACTATTTTTATTCTTGGTATCGAGCAACATGACCAGACCTCTCGTGGGTAAGCCAGGCGCACGGTCGTCGCCTGCTGGGTGAGGTCATGGTCTGACGGGACGCTGGCTACAGCAAGAGCAACTTGTTGGTACTATCGTTGCCCTAAGAGCAACGGAGGTTGAACATGCGCGAGCTCAATCAGCGGCGAATTCGGTACTTCCACGAAGTACTCAAGACGGGCTCCATACGAGGGGCGGCAGACAACCTGAATACCGCTCCCTCGGTCATCACACGGCAGATCAAGTTGCTGGAGAGCGAAGTGGGCGCGCAGTTGTTCGAGCGCCAGGCGCGTGGCGTACTGCCAACGGAGGCTGCTCAGTGTTTGCTGGAGTTTTGGCGAGGCTGCCAGTCGGAGCAGGAGCGCCTCGAAGATCAACTGAACGCGCTGATGGGTTTGCAGACCGGGGAGATCCGCATCGTCCTCAGCCAAGGCTACGTGGACGGACTGATGGAATCAGTTCTCACCGACTTTTGTTCGACTTATCCGGGGCTCAGGATACTGATGGATATCCTGCCGGTCGACGAAGTGCTGACGGAGGTCGCGCAAAACCGTGCCCACATCGGTATCGCCTACAACCCTGCGCCACACCCTGAAATTGAATACCGCTGCAGTGCATTGCAGCCGGTTGAGTTGCTAGTACATGCCCGGCACCCTTTGGCTGTGCGGGGTACTGCGGTCGAGGTCAAGGAGTTGCTCGAGTACCCACTGGCCCTGATGCCTCCAGAATATGGGTTGGGCCAGGCAGTACGTTGGGTCGCCTTCTCGGAAAACCTGCAACTGCATCCGACCCTTGTCACCAATTCGCTGGAAGGCCTGCGCCGCTTCGTCAGCCGAGGCAACGGTGTGACTCTGCTGGGTGGTTTTGCAGACTCCCTGAGCATTAGCGGTGACGATCTGGTTGCTCTCGCCATCAATCACAATTTTTTCCAGACCGCCCATGCACGCCTGTTGGTTAAAGCCAGGCGCCCGCTATCCCCTGCCGCCGAAGAGTGCCTGAGCTGGATCATCGAGCGCATGCCACTGTTTGCGCGAACTCACGCTAATCCACCTTCGTCGTGAATTTATGATTTAACTAGGTAGTTACCTATCTATATACTGCGTCCCTCTTTCCAACGGGACATTCAACGTGAAGCAGAGTCAGGGCCTCTCAGGCCTATCAAAATTCATACTGGTCGGGCTGGGCGTGGTCATCGCCCTCCTCGGCCTGGCGCTGGCTGCTGGCGGCGTGAAATTGGTCAGCCTGGGAGGGTCGTGGTACTTCCTGGTGGGCGGTCTGGTAATGGCTGTTTCCGGCCTGCTGATCGCTCGCTTCAGACCCGCTGGTGCCTGGTTGTTCGCAGCGTTCCTGGTGGGCACGGCGATCTGGGCGGTGATCGATGCCGGCCTGGTGTTCTGGCCGGTGTTCTCGCGCCTGTTCATGTTCAGCGTCGTGGGCGTGGTGGTGGCGTTGGTCTATCCGCTGCTGCAGCGTGCCAGCGGTGGCGTGCCAGGTCGCGGTGCCTTTGGCATTGCCGCCGTGCTGGCTGTAGCGGTCGCCGTCGCTGGCGGCAACATGTTCGTTGCACACCCTACCGTCGCCGCGACGGGCACCGGCCCTGGCCTGACGCCGGTAGCGCCTGAAAAGGCGCAAAAAGACTGGGCGCATTACGGCAACACCGAGGCTGGCAGCCGCTTTGCCGCGCTGGACCAGATCAATCGCGCCAACGTCGACAAGTTACAGGTCGCCTGGACCTATCACACCGGCGACGTGGCCGAGAGTGACGGCAATGGCGCCGAAGACCAGCTCACCCCATTGCAGGTCGGCAACAAGGTGTTCATCTGCACCCCGCATAACAACCTGATTGCGCTGGATGCCGACACGGGCAAGGAACTCTGGAAGAACGCGATCAACGCCCAGTCCAAGGTCTGGCAGCGCTGCCGTGGCATGGCCTACTTCGACGCGACGGCCGCCGTCGCCCCGCCGCAAACGCCGTTGCTGGCGGACCCGGTTGCGTTTGCATCTGGCGCCAACTGCCAGCGTCGTTTATTGACCAACACCATCGACGCCCGCCTGATCGCCGTCGATGCCGACACCGGCGAGTTCTGCCAGGGCTTTGGCAACAACGGCCAGGTCGACCTCAAGGCCGGCCTGGGTGATGTGCCGGACAGCTACTATCAGTTGTCTTCCGCGCCGTTGATGGCGGGCACCACGGTGGTAGTTGGCGGTCGTGTGGCCGACAACGTGCAGACCGACATGCCAGGCGGCGTGATCCGTGGTTTTGACGTGATCACCGGCGCCATGCGTTGGGCGTTCGACCCGGGCAACCCGCAGGATCGCAACGCGCCCGCCGAGGGCACCACCTATGTGCGCAGCACGCCGAACAGCTGGGCGCCGATGTCCTACGACGCCACCACCAACACGGTGTTCCTGCCAATGGGCAGCTCGTCCACCGACATTTACGGCGTGGAGCGCAGCAAGCTGGATCACACCTACGGCGCTTCGATCCTGGCGCTGGACGCCAACAGCGGCGCAGAAAAGTGGGTTTACCAGACCGTCCACAACGACCTCTGGGACTTCGACCTGCCGATGCAGCCGAGCCTGATCGATTTCACCAAGGACGGCAAAACCATCCCGGCGCTGGTGATCGGCACCAAGGCCGGACAGATCTACGTACTGGACCGTGCCACCGGCAAGCCGCTGACAGAGGTCAAGGAAGTACCGGTCAAGGCGTCCAACATCCCTAATGAGCCGTACTCGCCGACCCAGCCGAAATCGGTGGGCATGCCGCAGATCGGTGCCCAGCACCTGACCGAGTCGGACATGTGGGGCGCGACGCCGTACGACCAGTTGCTGTGCCGGATCGATTTCAAATCGATGCGTTATGACGGCCTCTACACCGCACCGGGCACCGACAAATCGCTGAGTTTCCCCGGTTCCCTGGGTGGCATGAACTGGGGCAGCATCTCCACCGACCCGGTGCATGGTTTCATCTTTGTCAACGACATGCGCCTGGGCCTGTGGATCCAGATGATTGCATCGCAGAACAAGGGCCAGGCCATCTCTGGTGGCGAAGCGCTTAACACGGGCATGGGCGCCGTTCCGCTCAAAGGCACGCCTTATGCCGTGAACAAGAACCGCTTCCTGTCGGTGGCCGGCATTCCCTGCCAGGCGCCGCCGTTCGGAACGCTGACCGCGATCGACATGAAGACCCGGAAAATCGCCTGGCAAGTGCCGGTCGGCACCGTTGAAGACACCGGTCCCTTGGGCATCCGCATGCACCTGCCAATCAAGATCGGCCTGCCGACCCTCGGCGGCACACTGTCGACCCAGGGCGGCCTGATCTTCATCGCCGGCACCCAGGACTTCTACCTGCGTGCGTTCAACAGCGGCAACGGTGAAGAAGTCTGGAAAGCCCGCCTGCCGGTGGGCAGCCAGGGTGGCCCGATGACCTACGTGTCGCCAAAAACCGGCAAGCAATACGTGGTCATCACTGCCGGTGGTGCGCGTCAGTCGACCGATCGCGGCGACTACGTGATGGCCTACGCCCTGCCGTGACCGCGGCTCCCTTCATTGCAACAGTGCGCGGCACCTTCGGGTGCCGCGTCATTTTCCGTACTAGCTTTCAGCAGGAAGTTTCACATGCCAGTTCGTTTTTCCCACCCCGGCGTCGTCACCGGGGTGCTGTTCGGTCTCACCTGCAGCACAGCCCTGCCCGCCTTCGCCGAATCCGACCTGTTCACCCGCAACACCCTGACCGGCGACTGGGGTGATCTGCGCCACCAACTGGATGAAGACGGCGTCAAATTCACCGGCGATTACAGCGGCGAAACCGCCTACAACGTGGACGGCGGCCTGCACCGCTCGGCGCGCTATTCGCAGAACATCAAGCTCGGCGCGCAGTTCGACTTGAGCAAGCTGTATGGCGTCGACAATGCCGGCAAAGTCCAACTGACCATCAACGACCGTCGCGGCAACAGCGCCTCCGAAGACCTGGTGGGCAACCGCCTGCCGATCCAGGAAAACTACGGCGGCCTCTACACTCGCCTGACCGAATTGAGCTACGAGCGCACGCTGTTCACCCCCAGGCTCAACGTCAAACTCGGCTACATGGCCATGGGCAACGACCTGGGCGGTCTCGACAGCGGCATCCTCTGCAACTTCATGAACGCAGGTTTCTGTGGCCACCCGCTGAACATGTCCGGCGGCAGCGGCTGGACCAACTACCCCAACGCTCACCTCGGCGCACGGGTGAAATACGACCTGTCGTCGGCCTGGCAACTGCGCGTGGCCGCCTTCAACGTCGACCCGTCGAGCAACGGCAACTCCAGCCGCGCCTGGCACCTGGGCCCGAAACACACCACGGGCACCGTGGTGCCTATCGAGCTGGTTTACAAACACGCAGGCCCCCTGCCCGGCGAATACAAGGTCGGCTACTACTACGACAGCTCCGATGTGAAACGCATCGGCAGCGACGAGGAAGTGTCCGGTCGTGGCGGCCATTACCTGTTGATCGACCAGGCCGTGTGGCGCTCGTCCACCGACCAGGGCCGCAGCCTGCATGCCTTCGGCCAATACTCGGCAGCGAGTGAAGCGGCGTCACCCTTCAGCAAGTGGTATGGCACGGGAGTGGTGCTGTACAAGCCGTTCGAAGGCCGCCCGCGTGACACCGTTGCCCTGGGTTACGGCCGCGCCGTGCTCAACCCACGCAGCCGCGATGTGCAACAGGACGCTGCGCTGGCCAACGGCACACCGCTGTCGAACCTGGACAGCGCCGAACAACTGATCGAACTTGGCTACGGCTACCAGGCCACCCCCTGGCTGACCCTGCGGCCGAACCTGCAATACATCATCGAGCCGGGGGCGTTTTCCGGACAGGACATCGACAACGCCTTGGTGGTGGGGTTGCAGGTGAAAGCGGCGCTCTGACGACGCAAACCGGGCAGTGCGGGGCATTCGTCCATCGGGGGCAAGCCCGCTCCCACAGTGGCCCGGTCAAGCCGCAAGATTTGCGATCGGCACAAAACCTGTAGGAGCGAGCTTGCTCGCGATGGCGGCACAGACACCGCAGGGTTCCAGGCAGTCCGCATTATCGTTGACGGCCAAGATAGGTGGTTGACTTGCGCGCGCCACCCTGCGCATTATCCGGCTTCACCTAACTTGGCAACGGATCATTCATGATTCTCAACGCTCACCGCATGCTGACGACCCAGGGCCTTTTTGCCCAGGGCTGCGCATGTGTGTCCGTTGCCAAGAAATCGAAGAAACAGTCGCTCATTTGACCGGGGCGCTGTCCCGTCAGATGAGCTGACAGGACAGATAGCGCCAGGTTTCCTCCCCCTGCTTGATTCCCCTCTCCTCCTCTGACGTCGACTAATCGGTCTGCCTTAGGAGTCATGCATGTCTAATTTTCGCGGTATCTGGGTTGCACTGGTCACACCTTTTCGTGCTGGGCACGTTGATTTCGACGCCCTTGCTGGCTTGGTGACGAAGCTGTTGGCGGACGGTGTGCGCGGCCTGGTGGTGTGTGGCACCACCGGCGAAGCGGCTGCCATGAGCAAGGACGAACAACTGGCGGTGCTGGATGCCGTGCTGCAAGTCGCGCAGCCACATCAGGTGATCATGGGGCTGTCAGGTTACAACCTGCACGAACTCCTGGCGTTCCAGCAAAAGATCCAGGCACGTGACATTGCCGGCGTCCTTGTTCCGGCACCCTGCTACATCCGCCCTTCACAACAAGGCCTTGAATCGTTTTTCCAGACAGTGGCTGACGCATCGTCGGTGCCGGTGGTGGTGTATGACATTCCCTACCGGACCGGCGTACGGATAGAGCGGGAAACCCTAAGAAGAATTGTGGGTCACCCCAATATCGCGGCGGTGAAGGATTGCGGCGGGGACCTCGAAACCACCCTGGCGCTCATCAACGATGGCCTGGCCGAGGTGCTGACGGGCGAAGACGTGCAGATCTTTTCGAATCTGGCGCTGGGCGGCGCGGGTGCAATATCCGCCTCCGCGCATGTGCGGGCCGATCTCTACGTCCAGTTGATGAATGAAATGGATCAAGCCGATGTGGCCGGTGCACGGGCGACGCTCTACCGGCTGCTGCCGTGGATTCAGATGGCGTTTGTCGAAGCCAATCCTGCGGTGGTGAAAGCTGCGCTGAGCCTTCAGGGCCTGATTGCCAATGAGCTTCGGGAGCCCATGCAAGCGTGCACGGAGGGGACGATCAGGCGCTTGCAAGCGGTGCTTTTGGAACTGGATGCTTAGTCAGCGCAAAGGTGGCCGTCGTGGCCACCTTTATTGCGAGGTGACGGCGAAGGCTCCCGTCAAAAACCACACTCTTTCGAGATGGTCTCGACCACCAGCGAGGTCGGTGCTTGACCGGTACGCGCGTCGACGACCGCCAACGAACATGCCGACTCCGTCGCCGAATGTGTGGCCTGGTACGTCACCCCCACCTCGGGCACAAAGCTGCTGGCGTTCATGCAACTGCGGTGAATCAGTGCGTCGCCGCTGCTCTTGCGCTCGATGACGCCCATGCTGGCCGCCGTCAGGTAAATGCGCTGATCCGCCTTGATCAGAAATCGATTCTTCGCAGGCTCCGTCGGCGAGAGTGCGCCCAGCACGCCGGTCTCGGTCGTGTCCTGGCAGCGCCTATCGTGATACGCCCAGTACGCCTGGCTACCACCATTCATCAAATTGTTCGTGCCCCATTTGGCCTCGAGGGTGGCATGGGGAGCGCTCGACGCCGGTTGCTGGTAGTGACCGACGCAGCCCGCCAGCCAAGCGATGCAGCAGATCAGGATGGATTTTTTCAACTTCACACCACAAGTAAATCAGCCGTAGACGTTGTTACTTATCGGCCAGCCTTGAATTAACAGGAGGGAAAATCACGGTTTTGGTTCGGCATACCATCATCCCAAAATTACATTGCTAATAGGAACTATTCGCAGATAATATCCGCGCGCTTTCTTTACCCTGCCCCCGCAAGGATTTCCCTACCAATGCGCCGCACCCTCGTTTCCCTTTGTCTGCTACAAGCTGTCCCCTCGTTGTCCTGGGCTGAGCAACCCGCTCAAGAACCCGTCAGTATTGAACTCGAAGCCCTCAGCATCAATGCCGATGCGCTGAATGTCGAACGTGCCGACGGCCCGGTCGAAGGTTACAAGGCCACCCGCTCGGCCAGCGCCACCCGCACCGATACCGCCCTGCATGAAACGCCGCAATCGGTCAGCGTGGTGCCTCGCGATGTCATCGAGGACACCAGCGCCACGCGCCTGCAGGACGCGCTGGATTACGCCGGTGGCGTAGGACGCGCCAATAACTTCGGCGGCCAGGGTTTGACCACGTTCACCGTGCGCGGCTTCACCACCGGTGAGTTCTACCGCAACGGTTTCCCCATCAACCGTGGCTACCCGAATGCCCCGGACGCCAACACCATCGAGCGTCTTGAAGTGCTGCGTGGTCCGGCCACCAGCCTGTATGGCCGTGGCGATCCGGGTGGCACGTTCAACGTAGTCAGCAAGCAGCCGTTGCCAGAATCGAAAGTGACGTTGGGCAGCCAGTTCGATGACCAGGGTATGCACCGTGCCACGCTCGATGCCACCGGGCCGCTCAATCAGGACGGCAGCCTGGCCTATCGCCTGAACCTGCTGGGCGAAGGGGGTGACAGTTTCCGTGATGATGTCGAAAGTGAGCGGTATGACGTTGCGCCGGTGGTGAGCTGGCAGGTCAACGACACCACGAAGATCATCTTCGAGGGTGACTTCATGCGCAACAACCACCCGCTCGACCGTGGATTGACACGCTACCCCACGCAATCCGGCAGCGCCTCGCGCGATACCTACATCTGGGAAAAAGGCAGCGACAACCTGCTGCACAATGACAACAACATGGCCCAAGTGCGTTTCGAGCACATGCTCAATGACGACTGGACCCTAGGCGGTGGCTTCCAGTTTCTCGATGGCTCGCTTGAAGGCAATGCGGTCGAAGCCAATGGCGCGCCGACCGATGGCCGCACGTTGCAGCGCAACTTCAACTACCGGAAGCTGGAGTGGACCGACCGCGACTTCCAACTGAATCTCACCGGCCACTTCGACACGGCAGGTTTCGCCCATACGCTGCTGACCGGCATCGAGTACGAGAACTACGACTACAACTCGATCATCCGGCGCTCGTCGGCGGCCAACGGCACCTATCCAATCGATATCTACAACCCGGTCCTTGGACAGCCCCGCCCTGCCCTCACCCGCACCACCACCTGGGACAAGGAAAACCTCAAGACCTGGGCGTTCTTCATCCAAGACCAGGTTGCGCTGACCGAGCGCCTGAAGGCCCTGGCCGGTGTGCGTCTGGAGCGCTTCGAGCATGACTACGATGACAAGCTGGTCAACTCCCGGGACTTCACCAAGGGCCAGAATGCGGCCACACCGCGCTTTGGCTTGCTGTATGACCTGACCGATACCGTCGCCGTCTACGCCAACACCGCGCGCTCGTTCAAACCGAACAGCGGCACTCCGTTCGCCGGCGGTGGCTTCGATCCGGAGAAAGGCAAGTCCTATGAGCTGGGTGTGAAATGGGAAGCGCTGGATCGCCAACTGAGCGTCGATGCGGCGGTGTACCACATCGTCAAGGAAAACGTGCTCACCCTTGACCCGGTGAACACCAACTACAGCGTGGCGGCGGGCAAAGTGCGCAGCCGTGGGCTGGACATCAACGTTGCCGGCAACATTACCCCAGAGTGGCGAGTGATCGGTGGCTACGCGTACGTCGATGCCGAAGTGATCGAGGACAATCGCCTGCCCAACGGCACGCGCCTGGCCAACATTCCGCGCAACAGCTTCAGCCTGCTCAACACCTACGAGTTCCAGGATGGCTTCGCCAAGGGATTGGGCTTGGGCGCCGGCGTTAAATACGTGGATGACCGCAACGGCCAGACCGAAGCGACCACCTACAGCATGGACCGCTACAGCGTGGTGGACTTGCTGAGTTTCTACAAGGTCAACGAGCACGTGCGGTTGAACCTGGATGTGAAGAATGTCTTCAACAAAGGGTATGACGAAGGCGCGTTCAACACCTATGCCTACCCAGGCGCCCCGCGCACAGTACAAATGGGCGTCGCCTACACCTTCTAAAACCCCGCCGCCCCTGTAGGAGCGAGCTCGCTCGCGATGCAAGCCCAGACACCGCGGAGCAACAGGTGTCCCGCATCATCGTTAACGACCATCGCGAGTAAACTGGCTCCTACAGGGATTCACGGAGCGCGGTCAAAGCTGCGCTGGAAAATCCGCGTGTCAAAACCTCCCATGAGTTGTCCCGATCGTTATAGAGCCCATCTCCTCGCCGGTGCGATAGTGCTAAAAAACAAGGAACCGGCAGCATGTACAGAAACACCTCCACCCCGGCAGACGACAATGGTTGTGGCTGGTTCCACCTGAGCCCACCGCGCACACCGCGTCCGGCCCACAGCGGCCGTACCCAGGCACGCTGGGCGGTGCTGGGCGCGGGGTTCACCGGTCTGGCCGCTGCGCGTCAGTTGGCGTTGACGTTTCCCCATGACGAAATCGTCCTGATCGAAGGCCAGCAAGTCGGCTTCGGCGCGTCGGGGCGCAATTCGGGTTTTGCCATCGACCTGCCCCATGACATCGGCGCCCCGGATTACATTGGCGACCTGACCACGGCGCGAATGAACCTCAAGCTCAACCACTTCGCCCAGGCGCAGATTCGCGCGCTGGTGGCCGAGCACAGCATCGACTGCCAGATCCGCCCGGATGGCAAATACCAGGCTGCCGTCGAGGACAAGGGCCTGGCGGTGCTGGCGGCCTACCGCAGCGGCCTGGACAAGCTCGACCAGCCCTATGAAATGATTGATGCTCGTGACGTGCCCGACCATCTCGGCACTTCGTTCTATCGCCAGGCGCTCTATACCCCGGGCACCCTGCTGCTGCAACCAGCCGCCCTGGCGCGTGGCCTGGCCGACAGCCTGCCGGCCAACGTCAGCCTGTATGAGCACACCGTCATCACCCGTCTGGAACAGGGCGAAAAAATCACCCTGCATCATGCCGGTGGTCAGATCGTTGCCGACGAGTTGCTGCTGTGCAACAACGCCTTCGCCTCGCATTTCGGTTTCCTGCCGGGGCGCCTGCTGCCGATCTTTACCTACGCCAGCATGACCCGGCCATTGACCGAAGCGGAGCAACAACGCCTGGGTGGCAAAGCGACCTGGGGCATCATCCCCGCCGACCCATTCGGCACCACCTTGCGGCGCACGCCGGATCAGCGCCTGCTGGTGCGCAACAGTTTCAGCTTCAACGCCAATGGCCAGGCCCAGCAGAAATTTCTCGATCGCGCCGCACGCCACCACCGCATCTCGTTCGAGCGCCGCTTCCCGATGCTCCCGGACATGGCGTTCGACTACACCTGGGGCGGCTCGATGTGCCTGTCGCGCAACCACCTTTCGTACTTCGGCAGCCTCGCGCCACGCGTCCATGCGGCGCTGTGCTGCAACGGCCTGGGGATCACTCGCGGCACGGCAACCGGCACGTTGCTGGCCAACTGGCTGGCGGGGGAACGTGATGAACTGAGCGACTTCCTGCTCTCCTCGCCCGGCCCCAACCGCAATCCGCCGGAACCGCTTTTGAGCATCGGGGTCAACCTGAACCTTAACCTGGGCCAGCGCCGTGCTGGCCGCGAAGCCTGAGGAGGCAACATGCACAGTCTGGGCATACTTGGCGTTGGCGCGTTGACCGAAACCATCGTTCGCGGCCTGCGCCGCAGTGGTTTCGAAGGGCCGATCAGGCTGTCACCGCGCAATGCCGAACGCGCCCAGGTACTTTCGGCGCAGCTTGCCTGTGAAGTGATGCCGAACAACCAGGCGGTGGTCGATAACGCCGATATATTGCTGCTCGGCGTGCGCCCCGACGCGGTGGCGCAACTGGCAGCAGAAATCCGCCTCAAGCCTGGTCAGCGCGTCCTATCGCTGGTCGCCGGCCTGCACTTGTCCACGCTGCAGGCCACCTTTGGCGAGACGCATTGCATTCGAGTCATGCTGTCCTGCGCCGCACAATTCAACCAGGCCACGGTGGTCGTCTATCCACCGGACCCCACGGTCCAGGTCCTGCTCGACCCGCTGGGCTCACTGGTGGTGACGGATGACGAAGCAGCTTTTGAGCTGGCCACCGTGGCCGCGTGCATGAATGGCTGGTTCTACTTCCTGCTGCATGACCTGCAACACTGGCTGGTGGACAAGGGTTTGCCGGCGGACCAGGCTCGCACGCTGGTGCTGGGCAATTTGCAGGATTGCCTCGCCAGCGCCCGCGCCAACCCCGATCAGACTCTCAAGGCCATGGGCGAAGCCATTGCCACACCGGGGACTTTCACGGCAGCCGGGCTGGACGTGCTGCATCACCAGCCGGGCAGTGCCACGTGGGCCGCCGCCTGTGAAGTGGTGTTCGACGCCCTGCTTAGCCGCGCCTCCCGTTAGAGTTCCGGGTCCATCCCGACCCGCTCGACCAGGCGCTCGCCGTTGAAGCGTTCCACTTCATGACGACGCTTGCGGAAGCTGTACGGAGTCTCGCCATACTGCTTGCGGAACCACAGGATAAAGTGCGACGCATCGGAAAAGCCGCTGGCCAGGGCGATGGTCGTGATGTTCTGGCTTGTGTT
The DNA here is from genome assembly GCF_054668405.1 of Pseudomonas sp. S2_C03. Lineage (NCBI taxonomy): Bacteria > Pseudomonadati > Pseudomonadota > Gammaproteobacteria > Pseudomonadales > Pseudomonadaceae > Pseudomonas > Pseudomonas sp. S2_C03. The sequence continues at coordinate 2,275,732 of NZ_CP162766.1, forward strand.
CACCAGCAGTCGCCGGGCGTGGTCCAGACGCAACTTGCGCCAATAGTTGGCCGGCGGTTCCTGGGTATTGGCGACGAATTCCCGATGCAACTGCCGTGGGTGGGTGCCCACTGCGTCGGCCACTGCCTTGAGGGACAGCGACACATCCAGGTTATCGCGCATGAAGGCAATCGCCCGCTCCACCCGATCGTTCTGGTAGACCTTGCCCGCCTGCTCCTCTTCATCCGCCCGTTCTTCCACCAACAGGTATTCCAGGCCTTTCTGCGCGCGCACTTCCCCGCAGTGTCGGCGGATCAGGCTGGCGGCCAGGTCGATGGCCGTGCCACCCGGGCAGGTGATGATGCCGCGGTCGTCGACGTAGCTTTTGTCGATCACGGCGGTGGCGTTGGGAAACAGCTCTTCGAATTCTTCGCGGATGGTGAAATGCACCGCGCAACGCCGGCCGTCGAGCAACCCGGCCTTGCCCAGCACGAAGGACGCCGAGCACAGGGCGATGATCGGGATATTCGCCGCATGCACATCGCGCAGCGCATCGATCAGCCACTCCGGCGGGTTGCGCGTCTCGCCCAGCAGGCCGCCGGCGATCACGATGTAGTCGTACTGCGCCCACAGGTTCAAGGGGCGCGTGGGTGAAATCGGCATGCCGCAACTGGCGGTGATCGACTGGTCGTTGCAGGTCATCCAGTCCCACTGGCAGTACACCTGCTGACTGCGGAACGACTTGTCGGCGGCAAACCGCAAGGAGTCGACCAGGCCCGCCACCGGTACCAGGGTGAACTGGTTCATCAGCACAAATCCGACTCGAAGGTCCGGCTTTACCTCTGCGGGCAGTGCGTTCAAGGTCGTTCTCCAGGCAGGCCGGGGCATCCGGCACGGCTTCATCATAAGCCTGGCCGGGCGTCCGGCCTATCATATAAAGACAGCTATATCGTATATCCAGGACAAGCCCGTTGTTGACAGGCCCCGGCGTCCTATCAATTGTCATGGCCGTAATAGCGAGCACCGGGAGCCACTGCGCATCATGCCCGGCAAACCCAACAATAAGGATTTGCCGCGCATGAACCCCGTCACCAAGAGCAGCTACGTCGATGGCGCCTTCGTCCCCACAGACGGCGGCGACCTGCTGGACAACCGCAGCCCGTCCAACCCAAACGAAGTGATCGAGCGCTTCGTGCGCGCCGACCAGGCACTCACCGAACAGGCCATCGCCGCTGCCCGCCGAGCGCAGCCCGCCTGGGCGCGCAGCAACCCGCAGCAACGGGCCGATTCGCTGGACTTCATCGGCAGCGAGATTCTGGCGCGCCGCGAAGAACTGGCCATCCTGCTGGCCCGCGAAGAAGGCAAGATTGTTCGTGAAGCGCTGGGCGAAGTCGACCGCGCCGGTCGCTCGTTCAAGTTCTACGCCCAGGAAGCCTTGCGCGCCGAGGGAGAGAAATACCAGTCGGTGCGCCAGGACGTCGGTATTGACGTGTTTACCCAGCCTCTGGGCGTGATCGGCATCGTCGCGCCGTGGAATTTCCCCATCGCCATTCCGGCCTGGAAAATCGCCCCGGCCCTATGTTTTGGCAATTGCGTGGTGTTCAAACCGGCTGAGCTGGTGCCGTCCTCGGCCTGGGCGCTGGCAGAGATCATTTCCCGAGCCGGGCTGCCGGCTGGCGTATTCAACCTGTTGATCGGTCCGGGTCGCAGCGTCGGCGATACACTGATTCGCTCGCCGTGGGTCGACGGCATCAGCTTCACTGGCTCCGAGCAGACGGGGCGACAGATCGCCCGCCTCGCCGCCGACGGCATGAAGAAAGTACAGCTGGAAATGGGCGGCAAGAACCCGCTGATCGTGTTGGACGATGCCGATCTGGAACAAGCCGTCGACGTGGCACTCAACGGCTCGTTCTACAGCACCGGCCAACGCTGCACCGCCAGTTCCCGGGTCATAGTCACCCAGGGCATTCATGACGCGTTCGTGGCACGCCTGGCCGAGCGCACCCGCGCGCTCAAGGTTGGCGATGCGTTGCAAGCCTCGACCGATATCGGGCCGGTGGTCGATGCCCGCCAACTGGAGCAGAACCTGTCGTACGTGGCCAGCGGTGTCGAGCAAGGCGCGACGCTGGTGTGCGGTGGCGAGCGTATCGAAAACCCCGAAGGTGCGCACTTTTTCACACCCGCGCTGTTCACCGACGTGACCCCGGACATGCGCATCTATCGGGAAGAAATCTTCGGCCCGGTGCTGAGCGTGCTCAAGGTCCGTGATTACGATGAAGCCTTCACGGCGTCCGAAGACACTGCGTTCGGCCTGTCCGCCGGTATCGTCACGACCTCGCTGCGCCATGCCGAACATTTCAAGCGCAACAGTTCCGCGGGCATGGTGATGGTCAACCTGCCCACCGCCGGGGTGGATTATCACGTGCCTTTCGGCGGCAATGGCGCCTCCAGCCTGGGCTCGCGGGAGCAAGGCACCCATGCGCGGCAGTTCTTCACTCGGGTAAAAACCACCTACCAGTTGGCGTGAGGACCTGATCGTGACGCCGTTGCGCTCTACCCGGGTGTCGTTTTTCAGTGCCCGGGTGCAACGGCGTCGCGCTAAGCTGCGTGGCAGCCCCATCCCCCCTTGAGACTGCAAGAGGTAACACGCAAATGGCCAAGGCTGCCGATGTCGTTGTGCAATGCCTGGAAAACGAAGGTGTCGAGTATGTATTCGGCATTCCCGGCGAGGAAAACCTCGACCTGCTGGAGTCCCTGCGCAAGTCGAAGATCAAGCTGGTGCTGACCCGCCATGAACAGTCCGCCGGCTTCATGGCCGCCACCTACGGGCGCCTCACCGGCAAAACCGGTGTCAGCCTCTCGACGCTGGGGCCCGGCGCCACCAACCTGGTGACTGCCAGCGCCTATGCGTACCTGGGCGGCATGCCCATGATGATGATCACCGGGCAGAAGCCGATCAAGAAGTCCAAGCAAGGCCGGTTCCAGATCATCGATGTGTGCGGGATGATGGCGCCGATCACCAAGTACACCCACCAATTCGCTTCCGCCGATAACATCCCGGCGCGCATGCGCGAGGCCTTCCGCCTCGCCGAAGAAGAAAAGCCCGGCGCCGTGCACCTCGAGCTGCCGGAAGACATCGCCGCCGAGCAGACCGAGAGCCTCCCGATCCCGCCAAGCCTGCATCGCCGGCCGTTGGCGGAAAACAAGGCGGTGGAAGCCGCCGTCGACAAACTGCGCACCGCCCGCAGCCCGATCCTGGTGATCGGCGCCGGCGCCAACCGCAAGATGACCGCCAAGGTACTCAAACAACTGATCGACAAGACCGGCATCCCATTCATCACGACCCAGATGGGCAAGGGCGTGGTCGATGAGCGTCATCCGCGTTTTCTCGGCAATGCGGCGCTGTCAGCCGGCGATTTTGTCCATCGCGCGGTGGAAGCGGCGGACCTGATCGTCAACATCGGCCATGACGTGATCGAGAAACCTCCGTTCTTTATGGTGCGCGGTGGAACCGAGGTGGTCCATATCAACTTCCGTTCCGCCGAGGTGGATGCGGTGTACTTCCCGCAGATCGAAGTGATCGGCGACATCGCGAACGCCGTGTGGCAGATAGGTGAAGCACTGAACGACACGTCGCACTGGGACTTCACTCGCCTGATGACGATCCGCGAGGCCAACGAAACGCAGATCGCCGAAGGCGCCGACGACGACCGCTTCCCGGTGTACCCGCAGCGGCTGGTCGCCGACATCCGCCGTGCATTGCCGTCCGAAGGCATCGTGGCGTTGGACAACGGTATCTACAAGATCTGGTTCGCCCGTAACTACAAGGCGCACAAACCCAACACCGTGCTGCTCGACAACGCCCTGGCAACCATGGGCGCCGGCCTGCCGTCGGCGATGGCGGCGCATCTGGTGCATCCTGATCGCCCGGTGGTTTCGGTGTGCGGCGATGGCGGTTTCATGATGAACAGCCAGGAGCTGGAAACGGCGGTAAGACTGGGCATGCACCTGACCGTGGTGATCCTGCGCGACGACGGCTACGGCATGATCCGCTGGAAACAGGCGAACATGGGTTTCACCGATTTCGGCCTGGATTATGGCAACCCGGACTTCGTCAAATATGCCGAGGCCTACGGCGCCCACGGCCATCGAGTGGAAAGCGCCGAAGGCTTCCTGGGGTTGCTCGAACACTGCATCAAGACGCCGGGCGTGCATGTGATCGATTGCCCGGTGGACTACAGCGAGAATGACCGGATTCTCAATAGCGAGTTGCGTGAGCGCAGTTTGGCGGTCTAGATCTAATCTCACCCACACCTGTAGGAGCGAGCATGCTCGCGATGGTAGTCCAGACACCGCTGGGCATCTGGAATCTAGCGTCATCGTTAACGACCATCGCGAGCATGCTCGCTCCTACAGGCGGCCGTGTGCAGACGAATAAACCTTCGAGAACAACAACCATTGAAAACCCAGGACCCCGACACCCGCCATAAAGGCTACCGGCGCATCATCCCGTCGATGACCGCCCTGCTCCAATTCGAATCCGTGGCGCGTCTGAAAAGCTTCACCCTGGCCGCGAAGGAGCTGGGCGTGACCCAGGCGGCGGTGAGCAAACAGGTGAAGATGCTCGAGGAGAACGTCGGCGCCCAATTGTTCCATCGCCTGCACCGCTCCATCGACCTGACCAACGAAGGCCAGGCACTGTTCGCGATCATTTCCGAGTCCCTGCAAAAAATCGCCACGGTTTTCGACCAGATCAACCAGGAAGGTGGCCGGCGGGAAGTCAGCCTCGGCGTCACCGCCTCGTTTTCGCAGTTCCAGATCATGCCGCGACTGGCCGCGTTGCGCGAGGTCCTGCCCGATATCCAGCTGGGGTTGGCGACCCAGATGTTCACTGGCGACCTGCGCACCCAGGACGCCGACCTGTACATTCGCTACGGCAACGGCCAGTGGCAGGATGGCGAGGCAATCCTGCTGTTCGAGGAAGAAATATTCCCGGTCTGCTCCCCCGCTTGGCTGGCGCGCCATCCGGTGCCCACCACCCTGATCGAACTGGCGGCGGCCGGCCTGCTCGATTCAGATTCGACCACAGAGGGCTGGATGAACTGGCAAGGCTGGTTCAAGCGGCTGGGCTTGATCAACCATAAACTGCACTTCACCCTGCGCGGCAACCTGCACGCCGACATGGTGCACGCCGCGTTGCATGGCCACGGCATCGGGCTGGGCTGGGGGCGTGTGGTCGAGCATTTGCTGGAAAGCGGCGAGTTGATCCGCCTCGAACCGTTTACCGTACGGCCGACCGATGCCTATTACGCGATCATCCCCCATGGACGCACGGCAACACCTGAAGCCTGGGCCATTATCCGCTGGCTGCAGGACCGTGCCCCACTTCAGGCACTGTCGGCACGGTCAAAAACGAACTCATAACTTAATGTAATGCGAACGGTAAAAATAGGCGCATTGACGGTGTTTTGACCCACTTAGATAATCCTTACAACACTTGTATTAGTTACGACCCATTACAAGAAAAGTGCGTGAGGAATAATAATGAGCATTGCGCCTATCAAGTCTCACCGCGAAGTTATTACTTCTCGGCAACCTGGTTTTGGCATGCCCGGCGAAGTATTCAGTCGCCAGGACATATTCGAAACCGACCTCGATGTATTTTTCACCAAGCACTGGATATTGGTCGCCGTGACGGCGGATGTCGCCGAACCCGGCGATGTGTTCACCACTGACATCGGCAAGTCGTCGATCATGGTCTTGCGCGATGACGACGAACAGGTCCGCGCCTATCGCAATGTCTGCCGCCACCGCGGCGCTCGCCTGAAACAGCCGGGCAAATCCACGGTGGGCATGCTGGTGTGTCCGTATCACCAGTGGACCTACGACCTGGACGGCAGCCTCAAGCATGCCGCGCACATGGGCAAGGGTTTCGATCCCAAGTGCCGCAGCCTGATCCCGGTGCACTGCAAGGTTATCGGCACGCACGTATTCGTTTGCCTGAGTGACGAAGCACCTGCCGATATTGCCGTCCAGGAAGAAGTCATGGGCGCGCGTTTTGCCCCTTTTGACCTGACCAATACCCGCATTGCCCATGAACTTGACTATATCGAGAACGGCAACTGGAAGTTGGTGATGGAGAATAATCGCGAGTGTTATCACTGTACGGGTACGCATCCGGAACTACTTGTTTCTTATCAGTCCGAAGACTTGGGTGTCAGTCTTGAAGAAATGAGCGAAGAAGCCCGCGCTTCGTATGACGCTTATCAAGTGCGAAAGGCCGGAATCGAAGCGGATTGGGCCCGCGACGGTCACCTCTACGAGGCGTTCGAATACCTGGACGGCGATGCTGCCACCCAGTTCCGCACCCAGCGCATGATCATCGCCGGCAGTGGCGAATCGCAGACACTGGACACCAAGGTCGCCTGCACCAAATTGCTGGGCAACCTCACCCGCAAGGATCTTGGTGATACGCACTTGTGGGGCAACAACTCCTGGGCCCATGTCATGAGTGACCACGCGATGATCAGCTGGATCATACCGCTGTCGCCGGACCGCACCCTGGTGCGGACCAAATGGCTCGTGCACAAGGACGCCGTCGAAGGTGTCGACTACGACGTGCAGCGTCTGACCGAAGTGTGGGTGGCCACGACCAAACAGGATGCCGACCTGGTGGCCATCACCCACAGCGGCACCCAGGACCCGGCGTACATTCCGGGCCCCTACTCCGAATTCACCGAGCCGTACGTAGACCAGTTCCTTCGCTGGTACAGCGACCGCCTCGCCGTCCATGGGGTGTAACGTGATGACTGTCTTCGAGAATATCGCCAGCCTGCGTGCCGACCAGCGCTTTGCCGACACTGACCATTGGGCCGCCCACGGCGCCCAGTGGGCCAGTGGCGAGAGCAAACGCATCGAATGCCTGAGCGTCGTGAATGAGACCCATGACGTCAAGACCTTCACCTTCCACAGTCCCGACTACCCGGCCCTGGCCTACGAGCCGGGGCAGTTCCTCACCCTCTCGCCGGTGATCGACCAGCAGGTCATTTCGCGCTGCTACACCCTGTCGTCGACCCCGACGCGACCGTTCACCTTTTCCATCACGGTCAAGCGTGTGCCCGGTGGTGCGGTGTCCAACTGGCTGCACGACAACCTCAAGGCTGGCGATGCCATGACGGCCTCGGGCCCGGCGGGCATTTTCACGCCGATAGCGGGGCCTGCACGCAAGCTGCTGTACTTGTCCGCCGGTTCCGGCATCACTCCGCTGATGGCCATGACCCGTGCTGCTGCCGACCTGCATGCGGACCTGGACATTGTCTTCGTCCACAGTGCCCGCACGCCCAAGGACATCATTTTTCGTGACGAACTGGCACGCCTGGAGCGTTCCATGCCACGCCTGCGCACACTGTTTTTCTGTGAAGACCTGGGCGACGAACCGGACTGGACCGGGCCGATCGGTCGCCTGTCGATTGACGAACTGCAACGGCGCATCCCCGATTTCATGGAGCGCTCGGTGTTCACCTGCGGTCCGAAAGGGTACATGGACGCGGCCAAGGCCCTGCTCGGGGGCGCCGGTTTCGACCTGGCGCGTTATCACCAGGAAAGCTTCGACATCAGTGCCGAGGCACCGGTCGAGCCTGCCCCGAGAGCCGAACCGGGCCAGGCACAGGGCACCTTCACCGTGCGCCTGGCCCGATCGGGCAAGGCGTTCACCATGACCGCAGAACAGACCGTGCTGTCGGCGGCCAAGAAAGCCGGCGCCGTGGTGCCCTCCTCATGCAGCCAGGGCGTATGCGGCACCTGCAAGACTGCGGTGCTTGAAGGCAGCGTCGAAATGAACCACAACGGCGGCATCCGCCAGCGCGAAATCGACAAGGGCCTGCGCCTGCTGTGCTGCAGCCGGCCCACTTCGGATTTGGTGATCGATCTCTGAATACATCGCCTGAACACCACGTCCCCTGTAGGAGCTAGCTTGCTAGCGATGGTCGTCAACGATAACGCGGGCTGTCTGGTGCCCAGCGGCGTTTTCCAATCCATCGCGAGCAAGCTCGCTCCTACAGTGGGAGATTGAGGTACGACGCCCACCCTGTAGGAGCTAGCTTGCTAGCGATGGTCGTCAACGATAACGCGGGTTGTCTGACACCCAGCGGCGTTTTTCCAATACATCGCGAGCAAGCTCGCTCCTACAGTGGGAGATTGAGGTACGACGCCCACCCTGTAGGAGCTAGCTTGCTAGCGATGGTCGTCAACGATAACGCGGGCTGTCTGGCGCCCAGCGGCGTTTTCCAATACATCGCGAGCATGCTCGCTCCTACAGTGGGAGATTGAGGTACGACACCCACCCTGTAGGAGCTAGCATGCTAGCGATGGTCGTCAACGATAACGCGGGCTGTCTGGCGTCCAGCGGCGTTTTCCAGTTCATCGCGAGCATGCTCGCTCCTACCGTTATCTGAACGCATAGATCCCGCCCAACACCACCAGCAACGCCCCAATCACCAACGACGTAGCCAAGGTCTCACCGAACCATGTCACCCCAAACACCGAGGCAAACAGCAGCAACGAATAGTTGAACGGCTGCAAGGTCACCGCCGCCGCGTACTTCAATGACTGCAACAGCAACAACTGCGCGATCACCCCGCTCACCGACAATACCAGCAGCAGTCCCCACTCGGTCGAAGAAGGTGTTACCCATTGCGGCGCGGCGAACAGGGTCGAAGCCACGGCTCCCCACAATCCCATGTACAGCATGTTGGTGCTGAAACTGTCGACCGCGCTGATCTTGCGCGTCAGTACGCTGAAGAAGGCGAACATCACCGCACCCACCAGCGGTATCAGCGAGGTGACGCTGAACACACCCATGCCTGGCTGGAGAATGATCAGCGTGCCGGCAAAGCCGATCAGCCCTGCTACGCATTGGCGCGGGCTGACCCGTTCGCCCAGCAGCAACGCCGCCAGGCCCATGGTCAGCAGCGGGAAAATCGCATAGATCGCGTGCGTCTCGGCAAGCCCCAGAAAGCGCAGCGCCAGGCCAAAGACCATGATGTCGAATACCGCAATCAACGACCGACTCAGTTGCAGCCACGGATGACCGCTTTTCACGGCGCTGCGCAACCCGCCCTTCACGTGCACGAAACAAAGGGCGAACAACAGGAAGAACCAGTAGCGCACCATGATCAACTGCGACACTGGCAAGTCCTTGACCAGGATCTTGGTAATCCCGTCCTGGGCGGCAAACACGAACATCGACATCAGGCACAGGCCGATGCCCAGGCGGTTGCTTTTCGCGCGCCCCACTTCACTCAAGGGTTCTGCTACGGTGCTCATGATCGTGAGATGCTCCAGCACCCGCCGTCGGTGGGCAGATGCGCGCAGGATGGGGTGGGTGCCACTCTCAAGGGGATAAGGCGGTTAGTCAACTAGCCGTTGAGCGGTTGCGGGACGGCGTTGTCCTGTTCTGCAGAAACAATCGTTATCGGCGTATTCATCACATAAGGAAACTGCTTTCAAACGGATACCGCGTCAGCACCTCGCAGCCGTCCTCGGTCACCAGCAACTGGTTCTCCAGCTTGATGCCGTCACGGCCGCCGACTTCGCCGATGTAGGCCTCGACGCACAGCGCCATGCCTGGCTCCAGCACGCCTTCGTAGCCGTAGGAGTCGACGTCTTCGGGGTAGCGGATGCATGGGTATTCGTCGCACAGGCCGACGCCATGGAACATCACGCCATAGCGCTGTGCCCGGCAGGATTGTGGCAGGCGGTGAGCCAGGCGGGTCAGTTCAGTGAAGCCGACGCCCGGGCGGACCAGTTCGGTGTTGAAGCTGATGTGTTCATGGGCGATGCGGTAGAGACGTTTTTGCTCCGGGGTGGGTTCGCGGTCACCACAGATCCAGCTGCGCGACATGTCCACGCACATGCCGTAAACGCCGATCAGGTCGGTGTCGAAGGACAGCAGGTCGCCGTCGCTGAGTACCCGTGGGCCGGACTCCTGGTACCAGGGGTTGGTACGAGGGCCGGAGCTGAGGATACGGGTCTCGATCCACTCGCCGCCGCGGCGGATGTTGCCGGCGTGCAGCGCCGACCACACGTCGTTTTCGGTGGCCCCGGCGCGCATGGCCTGGCGCATCTCGGCGATCGAGGCTTCGCAGGCCGCCACCGCGCAGCGCATGGCGCGGATTTCGTCCGGGCCCTTGATCACCCGTGCGTGTTCCGTCACTTCCTGGCCACTGCTGACCTCTACGCCGAGGGCTTCGAGGGCACGCAAACCGGCGACTTCGATGCGATCCACCGCCAGCCGACGGTTGGCGCCGCCGTGGGTACGCAGCAAATCGTCGACCTGTGCGGCGAAGCGCCTGGCGTGCTGCTCGGTGCGGTCGCCAGTTTCGAAGTAGAAAAACGACGCACCGCTGCGCAGCTCGGTGATCAGCGGCAAGTGCGCGGACAGGTGATCGCAGCCATGGAAGTCCCATAGCGTCATATGCCCGCTGGCGGCCACGAAGCAGGCGCGGGCCGGGTTGTGAGTGGTCCACAGCTGCATGTTGGTGGTATCGGTGGCGTAGCGGATGTTCAGCGGGTCGAACAGCAGAATGCCGGCCAGGTCCCGGGCAACCAATTGTTCCTTGATCCGTTGCAGGCGAAACTCGCGCAGGCTCGCGAGATTGGGCGCTTGCAGGCCTTGTTGCGCCCATTCGGCGAAGGCCAGGGGCGTGGGGCCGATCTCGGTACGATCGTTGTCGTCCGGCGAGCCGTCGGCGCGTTGGCGGGCGGGGTCGATGCGGCGGTTTTCCGAGGGAATCGAAAAAGGCGAACTCATCATGGCTAAGGCGTCATCCTTATCGTTATGGTGCGGCCCCAATCGCGACAATCAGGGCCTGGCCTTCACATCAATTACTGGCTTGAGTGGCCTGGGAGCCGGTTTCCCGCGCCGCTTTCACCCAACCGTCGAACTGCTCCTGATGCGCGGCGATCCACTCCTTGGCATGACGCTGGATGTCCGCCATGGACTTCTCGCCCTGCTGCATCTTCAGGTTCTCGGCACTCTCGTCCGCTGCCGGGATCTGCATCAGTGACAGGAACTTCACTGCCGCCGGATTCTTGTCGGCGAACTTGCGGTTGACCAGCGCCTGGACCTTATCGAGCGCAAAGCCCAGGTTCTTGCCCTCGTAGGTGGTGTCGAGCGTGTTATCACCACCGGGCAGGTCGGTCTTGGGCACTTGTAGCCAGACCACGTCACGTCCTTCCACCATCACCCCGGCCACCCACTGGGGAATCCAGGTGTAATAAAAAACCGGCTTGCCTTCCTTGAAGCGGGTGATGGTGTCGGCCATCAGGGCGAAGTAAGAACCCTGGTTCACGTGGATGGATTTTTCCAGGTCGTAGGCTTTCATCTGGTGGGCAATGACCAGCTCGCAGCCCCAACCCGGGTTGCAACCGGTCATGTCGGCCTTGCCGTCACCGTCGGTGTCGAACAGCTTGGCGATCTCCGGTTTTTTCATGTCCGTGATGTACTTGATGTTGTATTGGTCGGCGGTTTTCTTGTCGATCAGATAACCCTGCAGCACGCCGGGCAAGACGTTGCCCACCTTGACCATGTTCTCGTCACCACCGGCCTTCTGGTAGAACGCTGCGTGCAGTTTGTCCCAGGCGTTGACGGTGAAATCAGCATCGCCGAAACCGACGGCCAGGACCATGGTGGCGTATTCGGTTTCCTTCGGTTTCTGGACCTTGTAGCCCAGCTCGCGCAGACCGGCCAGGGCCACTTCGCCACGGAAGCGCTCTTCATCGACGGTCGGGAACGCCGGGGTGATTTTCACCCCCTCCCCCGGTTTGTCCACCGTGGCGCTGGCGCCCAGGCAGACCACGCTGAACGCCACGGCAGAGGCGCATTGCAGGACACGGCGGGTGAATGTGGACTCGAACATCTTCGCTTACCTTTTGTGATTGTTGTGTGGGTTGCGGCAGATAGAGCGGTGAATCTCAGGCGGTTTCGCGCCGTCCTGCGGGTTGCCCGGCACCGACCAGGCGCATCAGCACGCCCACGGGCCCGGTCTGGTACCAGCGTTTGCTCGGGTCGGCACTGGTGCGCGCGCCCATGGCTTGAGTCAGGCGGTCGAGGAAAATGGCGAGCAGCACCAGGCCAATGCCGCCAACAGTGGCCAGGCCCATGTCCAGCCGGCCGATGCCACGCAAGACCATCTGGCCCAGGCCGCCCACGGAGATCATTGAAGCGATCACCACCATCGACAGCGACAGCATCAGGGTCTGGTTGAGGCCGGCCATGATGGTCGAGGTGGCCAGCGGCAATTGCACGCGGGACAGCATCTGCCGTGGCGTGCAGCCAAAGGCGCGGGCGGCTTCGATCTTGTCTTCCGGCACCTGGCGGATGCCGAGGTTGGTGAGGCGCACCAGCGGTGGCAGCGCAAAGACGATGGTCACCAGTACACCCGGTACGTTGCCGATACCGAACAGCATCACCACCGGCACCAGGTAGACGAACGCGGGCAAGGTTTGCATGGCGTCGAGGATTGGACGTATCACCCGTTCGAGCCGGTCGCTGCGGGCGCAAACAATACCCAGCGGGATGCCAATCAAGGCGCAAAAGAACACGGAGGTCAGCACCAGGGCCAGGGTGGTCATGGACTCCGACCACACGCCGATCAGGCCCAGCAGCGTCAGCGTGACAAGACATAACGCGGCCATGCGCTTGCCTGCCAGCTGCCAACCGAGCAGCGACGACAGGATGATGCCGATGCTCGGCGGAATACTTTGCAATGTGTATTCGATGCCGTTAAGCACCTGGTCAATCGGCCAGCGAATCGCGCGAAACACCTCGCGGAAATGCTGCACCATGTAGTTCAGGACACTTTCCACCCAGTCCCCCAACGGAATGGTCAGGGTCTGGAACGGGTCGAGAAAGCTGAAATCGGACATCGTGGCTTACCTCTTTTTGTCGGGGCGCTCAGTGGTGGGTGTGGGCGAGTTCAAGTTCCTTGCGGCAGACGCGGCAGACCGTCGCCGGGTCCAGCGGCGCCGCATCGCCCGTCTTGAGTACCCGTGACACGTCAAAGCCCTTGAAGAACGCACGCACATAGTCGTTGGCCGGCTGCTCGATCAGCTCCAGCGGCGTGCCGATCTGCACCACTCGGCCGCCTTCCATGATCGCGATGCGATGGCCGATGCGTACGGCTTCTTCGATGTCGTGGGAAATGAAGATGATGGTGCGTTGCTGCTCGGCCTGCAGGCGGATCAGCTCGCCCTGCATTTCGCTCCGGATCAAGGGGTCCAGCGCCGAGAACGCCTCGTCCATCAGCAGGATGGTCGGATCGTTGGCCAGTGCACGGGCCAGGCCCACTCGTTGCTGCATGCCGCCGGATAACTGGTGCGGGTAACTGAATTCCTGTCCGGCGAGACCCACTTGCGCCAGGGCTTCCCTGGCCCGGCAGTGCCGCTCGCTTTCGCTGACACCGGAAATCTCCAGCCCGAATGCGGTGTTTTCCAGCACACTCATGTGTGGCATCAGGGCGAAGGACTGGAACACCATGCCCATTTCCTTGCGGCGCACGTCCAGCAGCGCCTTGTCACTCAGACCGGTGATTTCCTTGCCGTTGAGGTGGATGCTGCCGCTGGTGGGTTCGATCAGGCGGTTGAACAGGCGCACCATGGTCGATTTGCCGGAACCGGACAGGCCCATGATCACGAAGATCTCGCCGCGCTTGACCGAGAAACTGGCGTCGAACACGCCGACCACATGCCCGGTCTTCTTGAAGATCTCGTTCTTGTCGGCACCGTTTTTCAGCATCTTCATGGCCAGGTCCGGGCGCGGCCCGAACACCTTGAAAATATTCCTTACCGAGAGAATTTCTTCGGTCTGGTTCATGCGACCCTCTTTTTATCTTTATTGATCGAACGTGATGAACTCTATCCCGGTGGCTCTCAGCTGGATTGTATGAGCCGGTCAATTTGTATTATCTCGGCACCGAAATCGGCCGGCTGCGACACGACGTTCAATGACTGGTCCTTCCCGTTATATGCAGGCCGTTGGGGGCAATGCAAAAGTACCGACCGCTTGCCCGATCGCCTCCCACAACAAGGAAACACCATGAGCCAAGTCCTTACCGTCGTTCGCAACGCCGCCGCTTCCGCACTGGGCGAACACTCACCGGCGCGCCTGCCGATTGGCGAACCCATTGCCGTGGCCGCCACCGGTCAGGCCCAGACGGACGATGCCGTGAGCGCCAGCATCGGCGTCTGGGAAAGCAGCCCCGGGATGTTCCGTCGCCACCTGAAAAGTCGCGAGTTCAGCCACATCGTCAGCGGCTGGTGCACCTTCACCCCGGACGGTGGCGAGCCGGTGGAACTTCGCGCTGGCGACGCGGTGCTGTTCCCGGATAACTGCGAAGGCGTGTGGGACATCCGCGAAAGCCTGCGCAAAACCTACGTGCTGTTCTGAGGAGCCCGAGATGATCGAACGCATCAACCCAGGCCCACGGGCCAGTCAGATGGTGGTGGTGGATGGGCGCATCGAGACGTCCGGTATTGTCGCGCTGGAACCCGGCGACATCGCCGCACAGACCCGCTGTGTACTGGCGCAACTGGAACAGTGGCTGGCACAGATCGGCGCGGGCAAGGCCAACCTCACCCGCATGCAGATCTGGCTGGCGGACATGGGCGAATTTGCCGCGATGAATGACGTGTATGACGCGTGGGTCGGTGATCAACCGCCGGTGCGGACGTGTGTCGGCGCAGCGCTGGCGGCGCCCGAGTACCGCATCGAAATCCAGGCGTTCGGACAGATTTAAGCTACATAGTTCCACTGTAGGAGCGAGCATGCTCGCGATGGTCGTCAACGATAACGCGGGAAACCTGATACCCAGCGGTGTCTGATACTCCATCGCGAGCATGCTCGCTCCTACAGTTTCGGTTCCGGTCAGCCCGACATCGTTTTCAGAACTATCTCTCCCCGACGCACCATCCTCATATCAATTGTCCCCCGCATCATAGTGCGCCCCTTCCCCCGCTGCGCATCATGTACGCACAAAACAACATCGGCTGAAGGCACCCCTTATGTACCGTGGATTCTGGTATGCCCAGGCGCTTGACCTGGATAACGACCTGGCCCCTGCCCTGCAGGAATCGATTCAAGCGGACGTGTGTATCGTCGGCGGCGGCTATCTTGGCTTGTGGTCGGCCATTCGCTTGAAACAGGTCAGTCCGGAAAAGAACATCGTCATCGTCGAGCGCGACCGCTGCGGTGCGGGCGCCAGCGGTCGTAACGGCGGCGTGGCCACCAACTGGTGGGGCAAATACCTGTCGCTGCGTACCATCTGCGGGGACGTGGAGGCGCGGCGCATCTGTGAGGCAGCGGAATCCGCCATCGACGAAATCGGCAGCTTCTGCGAAGAGCACGGCATCGACGCCCAGTACCGCAAGCACGGCTGGCTGTGGACCGCCACCAACCCGCGGCAGATGAATTCCTGGCGGGTGCTCACCGAAGGCTTGCAGGGCCTGGGTGTCAACCCGTTCCAGGAAATGGACCGCCACACGATCCAGGGCCGGGTTGGCTCGCCGCTGGTGGTCGGTGGCATCTATGACCCCAACGCCGCCACCGTGCAACCGGCCATGCTCGCCCGTGGCCTGCGTAGGGTCGCCCTGAAGCTGGGCGTGAAGATCTATGAAAAGAGCCCGCTGACCCGGCTGGAGCAAGGCAAGAACCCGGTGGTACACACCGAGCGTGGCGCCGTGCGTGCCGACCGTGTGGTACTGGCGATGAATGCCTGGGGGGCGCGTTTCCCCGAGCTTCGGCGGATGATCGCGATCATGTCCAGTGACATGGTGGCTACCGCACCGGTGAAAGCCCGCCTGGATGCCATCGGTTTCAGCGGCGGCGAATGCATGACCGACTCGCGCACCGTGCTCAACTACTGGCGCAATACCCCCGACGGCCGCGTGGTGTTTGGCAAGCCGCTGGGTCAGTTCGCCTTCGCCGGGCGTATTGGCAACCTGTACGAGAAACCTTCGCCGGCGGCAGACAAAGTCGCGGCAGAGTTGCGCCGCCTTTACCCGCAGCTGTCCAGCGTGCCGATCGTCAGCAGTTGGACCGGGCCGATCGACCGTGCTATGAAAGGCTTGCCGAACTTCGGCTACCTCGATCATCACCAGAACATCGCCTACGGCATCGGTTTCTCCGGCAACGGCGTGGCGACTACCGTGTTCGCCAGCCGCATCATCAAGTCCCTGGTCGAGCATGCCAATGATGAGTGGGCCAACTGCGGCCTGGTCAATCAGCGTATGAAGTTGCTGCCGCCAGAGCCGTTTCGCTTCTTTGGCGCCCACATGGTGCGTGACGCCCTGGTGCGCAAGGAATCCTTGGAAGATCACGATCAGGATGCGGGTTTCGTCACCCGTCAGTTGGTTGCCATGGCCCCGGCCGGCTATGTGCCGGCGCAAAAGAAATAAGGATTTGATCGTGAGTGAACAGATTGTTTTTCTCGACGACGATGCCCTGGCGCCTTCGACCCGTCTCAAGCGTCCAGTCTTCAAGCATGGCTGGCAGCAATACGCCTACACCCGGCCGGAGCAGGTAGTGGAGCATCTCAAGGATGCGACGATTGCCCTGACCTGCAGCGTGCCGCTGCGCGAAGAACACCTGCGCCAATTGCCGAAGCTGAAGATGATTTCGCTGGCCCTGACTGGGCGCGACATCGTCGACGTTGACTACTGCGATGCCCATGGCATCCAGGTGTCCAGCGTGCCGGGCTATGCGGCCAACACCGTGGCCGAACACTGCCTGGCGATGATCCTGGAACTGTTCCGCCGTCCGGCGGCATTTACCCGGCTGATGCGCCAGGTGCATGCCGGCGAGGCCGAGTACCAGAACATTTACTTCAACCACCGCATCCGCGATGTGCGCGACAAGCATCTGGCGATTATCGGCAGCGGTCCGATCGCCCTGCGCGTAGCACATCTGGCGCGAGCATTTGGCATGCAGGTGTTGTTCGAGGACCGCGGCGGCAAACGCGCAGGACCGGATTGCCGGCCATTGGCTGAGCTGCTGAGAACCTGCGACGTGCTGTCGATCAACTGCCCGCTGACGCCCGAAACCTACAACCTGATCGATGCCGAGCAACTGGCGTTGATGAAGCCCGACGCGGTGGTGGTCAACACCGGGCGTGGCGGCGTGGTCAACGAAGCGGCATTGATCGCAGCGCTGGAGAATGGCCGACTCGGTGGCGTGGCACTGGATGTGGTGGAACACGAGCCGCTGCACCCGAGCAACCCGCTGTTCAGCCTGATCGAGCGTGACGACTTCCTGCTCAACCCGCACATCGCCTGGAGCAGCGAAGACGCCATGCAGCAATTGATGGACAGCGCGGTGGACAACATCAGCGAGTTCGTCGCCCGGCAGCAGACGAGCAGAAGGATCCGTAGCGCCTAGCGTTGACGGGACCCATTGTGGGAGCGAGCCTGTCGAGGCGTCGAACCGTCGCGATAGAAGACCAGACACCGCGGGCATCCAGACAGCCCGCGTCATCGTTAACGAACACCGGTAATGATCCAGCGTTATCAGTCCAGCCCCTGCCCGAAATCATCCCCGAATTCCCCCAGCAACCACTCATGCAATCGCCGGCAACCAGCGTCGTGCTGCTTGTCTTCGTTGAAGCTCAGGTAGTGCTTGGAATCCTGCAACACCATCATCTGCTCCACGGGGCGCACCAGCACGCCCGTCTTGACCAGATGCCCCACCAGATGATTCCAGCCCAGCACCACGCCCTGGTGGTTCAGGGCCAGCTGGATCAGCAAGTTATAGTCGTTGGCATTGAAAAATGGCGGGCTGTCTGCTGGCCGCGCCTTGAGGTCGATGTCGTGGTACGCGAGCCATACGCTCCAGTCGACGTGTTCGGCGACCTGTGAACGGCCGAACGGACTCAGGTTAAGCAACGCGCCGTCACGCAGGTCGTGGACCGTGCGCAGTTCGGGATGCTGCTCAAGGTACAGCGGCGAGCACACCGGGTAGATCTGGTCATGCATCAGCGGCTGGCTGTGGTAGCCGTCGTGGCTCTTGATCAACTTGCAGATGATCAGATCCGGGTGCACGCCGTTTTCCATGGTCAGGAAGTTCTGCGTGACCACCAGGTTCAGGTCGATCTCGGGGTGCGCTTCGAAAAAGCTCGGCAGCCGGGGCAACAACAGCAGGTTGGCGAACGCCTGCGAGCAGCACAGGGTTACCACATGCTTGGAATTGGTATTGCTGCTGATGCGCTCCGCCGCCTGGGCGATGTTGGTGAAGGATAACTGCACCGCATCATAGAAGATCGACCCCGCCGAAGTCAGCTCAACCGCCCGGCCGGCGCGGTTGAACAGCTCGGCACCCAGGTGATCCTCAAGCTCGCGGATCTGCCGGCTGATGGCGGCCTGGGTCACGCACAGCGCTTCGGCGGCACGGGTGAAATTCTGATAGCGGGCTGCGGCCACAAAGGCTTTGACGGCTCGCAGCGAGGGCATCTTGATCAGCGTCTGATCGGGTTCAGTATGTTTAACCATAACACCAGGTAATCAATAGACCGCAAAAAATGTCGATTTCTGGCCGGCGGGCCCGGCTCTAGACTGTCTGCAAGCCAAAGCAAATGCAACAACAGCCTCTGCTTCCAGAGCGCCTGTAAAAAATGCACAAGCGTACTGATGCACTGGAGCTGATTGAACTGCATCAAGGACTGACTCACGTTCGTATTTCGAACGGACTGCCAATGTATTCATGCTGATTGCGAGCGCCAGCTCTCGGCCAGCAAGGGTTAACAGTGGTTATAAACATAAAAAGAGGGTCGTATGAGCCATCCCGAAGAGATTCTTTCGGTCAAGAACATCTTCAAGGTCTTCGGTCCGAACCCGGACCTGGCCATGAAGATGCTGAACAACGGTGCCGACAAGAACGAGATATTCCAGAAGACCGGCCATGTAGTCGGCGTCTTCGACGCCAGTTTCTCGGTCAAGCGTGGCGAGATCTTCGTGATCATGGGCCTGTCCGGCTCGGGCAAGTCGACCATGGTGCGCTTGTTCAACCGCCTGATCGAGCCCACCTCCGGCAGCATCCATCTCAATGGCAAGGAAATCACTGGCCTGAGCGACAAGGCGTTGCTCGACGTGCGCCGCAAGGAAATGGGCATGGTGTTCCAGTCCTTCGCGCTGATGCCGCACATGAGCGTGCTGGAAAATACCGCCTTCGGCCTGGAGATTTCCGGCGTCAGTGAAAGTGAGCGGCATTGCCGGGCGAAAGAAGCCCTCGCCCAGGTCGGCCTGGCCGGCCATGAGCACAGCTATCCGCATCAGCTGTCTGGCGGTATGCAACAGCGCGTTGGCTTGGCCCGTGCGCTGGCCAACGATCCGACCATCCTGCTGATGGACGAAGCGTTCTCGGCGCTGGACCCGCTCATCCGCAGCGAGATGCAGGGTGAGTTGATCCGCCTGCAAGCCGAGCAGCAACGCACCATCATTTTCATCTCCCATGACATCGAGGAAGCGATCCGCATCGGCCATCGCATCGCGATCATGGAAGGCGGTCGTGTGGTGCAGATCGGCACCCCGCAAGAACTGATCAACCAGCCGGCCAACGAATACGTGCGCAACTTCTTCAAGGGGTTCGACAGCTCTCGGGTGCTCAAGGCCGGCGACGTCGCCCAGCTGGATCCCGAGACAGTCTGCCGGGTCAACGGCAAGGCACCGCAGTTCAAGGCGTGCGCGGCCTTTGGCTACCTGATCGACGACCGGGGCCATTTGCTCGGTGTGGTCAACACCGACGAAAGCGGCGTGTCGGCCGGTGATCGTTACAGCCTGCACGAACAGCAACCCGTGTACGTCGACACGCCGTTGCACGACGTGCTGGATATCGCCGCAAACCTCCCCTACCCGGTCCCGGTGCTCGACCGTGATGGCTTTTTCAAGGGCACCGTGTCGAAGAACCAGTTGTTGCAGACCCTGAGCCGCCACTAAGCGCCTGCGTCTTTGACCCGCATCCTTTTGAAGAGGTAGCCACAATGTCCGATTTCAGCTTTCTCGACCCGTTCCAGACCCTGACCATTCCCTTGGGGGACTGGGTGGAAACGGTACTCAACTACATGGTGCAGAATTTCCGTGAGGTCTTCCGCGCCATCCGCTGGCCGATTGACCAGGTGCTCAACGGCATCGAATACACGCTGCAAAGCATCCCGCCGAGCATCGGCATCATCCTGTCGTCGCTGCTCGGTTGGCAGCTGGCGGGCAAGCGCATGTCCGCGTTGTGTTTCGTCACCTTGACGCTGCTGGGCCTGATCGGCGTGTGGTCCGAGTCCATGACCACCCTGGCGCTGGTGCTGACTTCGGTGTTCTTTTGCGCCTTGATTGGCATCCCGCTGGGCATTGTCTGCGCCCGCAGTGACCGACTGGAAAAAGTCATCCGGCCGATCCTCGACGCCATGCAAACTTTGCCCGCCTTCGTCTACCTGGTGCCGGTGGTGATGCTGTTCGGCATCGGCAACGTCCCCGGCGTACTGGTGACCATCGTGTTTGCGCTGCCGCCGCTGGTGCGCCTGACCAACCTCGGCATCCGCCAGGTGCCCGAAGACAAGATCGAAGCCGCCCGCGCCTTCGGCTGCACGCCACGCCAGATGCTGACCCGCGTGCAATTGCCGCTGGCCACCTCGACCATCATGGCCGGCCTCAACCAGACCCTGATGCTGTCGCTGTCGATGGTGGTGATCGCTTCGATGATCTCCGTGGGCGGCCTGGGCCAGATGGTCTTGCGTGGCATCGGCCGGCTCGACATGGGCCTGGCCACCGTCGGCGGCATCGGTCTGGTCCTGCTGGCGATCTTCCTGGATCGCCTGACCCAGGCCATGGGCGCACGCACCAACGCTGACCCGAGCAAACGCTGGTACCACACAGGCCCTGTTGGCGTGCTGATGCGCCTGACCGGTAACAAGCCAGTCGATGTCGCTGGCAAGACCGCCTGACGCCGCACTTTTGAATCTGCCGTACACCGATAACAACCACTAAAAGGTACGTGATGATGTTGAACCGCACATTCACCCGCAACCTGCTCCAGTGCGCTGGCGCTGTCACCTTCACCCTGGCCGCGCTGACCGCTGTCGCCTCGCCTGACAAACCCGGCGAAGGGGTCAAGGTCACGCCGATCTTCCCCTCGATTGCCGAGGAACGCTTCCGTGGCGAGGTGGCGATGGAGGGCTTGCGCGAGCTGGGCTACAACGTGCAGGAACCGAAAGAAACCGAGTACGGCGTGATGATGATGGCGCTGTCTGCCGGCGATGCCGACTTCACCGTGCACCTGTGGGATCAGCTACATGACGAGTTCTACCAGAAGGCGGGTGGCGACAAGACCATGGTCAAGGCCGGCGACATCCTCCCGGGCGTGCTCCAGGGCTACCTGATCGACAAGAAGACCGCGGACAAATACAACATCAAGTACATCACCGACATGAAAAAGCCGGAGATCGCCAAGCTCTTTGATACCGACGGCGACGGCAAGGCCGACATGACTGGCTGTAACCCGGGTTGGGGTTGCGAGCTGGTGATCGCCCACCACATGAAGGCGTATGACCTGGAAAAATCCATCACCGTGAACCAAGGCTCGTACTTCGCGCTGATGGCCGACACCATCACCCGCTACAAGGAAGGCAAGCCGGTCTTCTACTTCACCTGGGTACCGCAATGGATCGCCAGCGTGTTGGTCGAAGACAAGGACGTGGTCTGGCTGGAAGTGCCGAAGACCGATTTGCCGGGCGGCAAGAACGACGTGAACACCATGTACAAGGGCAAAAACCTGGGCTTTGCCGTGGACAAGGTCGAAGCGGTGCTGAACAAGGAATTCGCCCAGGAAAACCCGGCGGCCCTCAAGTTCCTCTCGCTGGTGCAAATCACCACTGACGACGAGAGCACGCAGAACCTCAAAATGCAGGAAGGCGAGAAAAAGCCCAAGGACATCACCCGCCACGCCAAGGAATGGGTACAGGCGCATCGCGCCCAGTTTGATGAATGGCTGAAGGCTTCGCGGGCCGCAGCGATGCAAGCCAAGAACTGATCGCCACCCACTGTTGATTCCCGGCCCTTCGCAGGGTCGGGGTTTTCCACACGGAATTAGGTGGACCTCCCGGTTCTGACGAATTTTTGCGCCTGCAAATCAGCGCACCTGCCCTGCGCGACAACCGCTTGCAACGTTGCATTGCCTCAGGATTCGACCATGACAAAAATAACTTCGTTGCCTGCCGATGATGATAGCTGTGGATGGTTCCACACCAGCAGGAAACGCACGCCCACCCCGGCCCATCAAGGCAATACCGCTGCGCGCTGGGTCATTGTCGGCGCCGGTTTTACCGGGCTGGCGGCGGCCCGCCAGTTGGCCGGCCACTTTCCTGACGAGCAGATTATCCTGCTCGACGCGCAACCTGTTGGCTTCGGCACTTCGGGGCGCAACGCCGGTTTCGCCATCGACCTGCCCCACGACATCGGCGCCGAGGACTACATCGGCGACATCACCATTGCGCGCAAGGTGATGAAGCTTAACCTCAGCGGCAAAAACACCCTGAAGGAGCTTGTCCAGCGTTTTGACATCGATTGCCAGATGAAGCACTGCGGCAAATACCAGGCAGCCGTCGAACCCCGCGGCATTGCGGTCCTGGAAGCGTATCGCAGCGGTCTGGACAAGCTCGAGCAGCCCTACGAGATGATCGAGGGCGAAGACCTGCCGGACCACATCGGTACCACGTTCTATCGCAAGGCGCTGTTCACACCGGGCACGTCGCTGCTGCAGCCGGCGGCCCTGGTCAAAGGCCTGGCTGACAGCCTGCCGGCCAACGTGACGCTGCACGAGAACACCGTGATCACCGATGTCGAATACGGCAACCGCACCGTCCTGCGCCATGCCGCAGGCACGATCACCGCCGACAAGTTGCTGCTGACCAACAACGCCTTCGGCCAGCACTTCGGTTTCCTCAAGGGCCGCATGCTGCCGGTGTTCACCTACGCCAGCCTGACCCGGCCGATGACCGAGCAGGAACAGGCGCGCCTGGGCGGCAAGCCTTACTGGGGGCTGATCCCGGCCGATCCGTTCGGCACCACGGTACGACGCACCCCGGACAATCGCCTGCTGATCCGCAACAGCTTCAGCTTCAACCCGGACGGGCGCAGCCAGCACAAGTACCTGGAACGGTTCGCCGCGCGCCATTGTGCCTCGTTCGACCGGCGCTTCCCGATGCTGCCCGACCTGCCCTTCGAATACACCTGGGGTGGTGCGCTGGCGCTGTCTCGCAACCACGAAGGTTACTTCGGCGAGCTTGGACCGAACGTGTATGGCGCGCTGTGCTGCAACGGTCTTGGCGTCACCCGGGGCACCGCCACCGGCCAGTTGCTGGCCGACTGGCTGGCTGGTGAGCGCAACGAGCTGATCGAGTTCCTGCTCAATTCACCCGGCCCGAATGCCAATCCACCCCAACCTTTCCTCTCCATCGGCGTCAATCTGAACCTCGCGTGGGGGCAGATGCGCGCCGGCAAGGAAGGCTGATCCTGAACGCACTCCACAACAATCACTGCACTGAGGCTCAATCATGAAATTCGAAGGTATCTACACCCCGGCCATCACGCCGCTGGCGGCCGATGGCAGCATCGACAAGGGCGCGTTCGCCAATGTCCTGGAATACCTGGTCGAGTCCAAGGTCCACGGCGTGATCATTGGCGGTTCCACTGGCGAGTACTACGCCCACACCGCCCAGGAGCGCTTCGACCTGGCTGCCCAGGCCATTGACGTGCTCAACGGTCGCCTGCCGCTGATCGTCGGCACGGGCGCGATCCGCACCGAAGACTCGGTGGCCTATGCCGCTGCCGCCAAGGAAATCAAGGCCGACGCCCTGCTGGTCGGCACCCCGCCCTACGCGCTGCCGACCCAGCAGGAAATCGCCGTGCACGTCAAAGCCGTGGACCGCGCCGCCGGCCTGCCGATCATGCTCTACAACTACCCGGGCCGCATGAGCGTGAGCATGGGCGAGGAGTTCTTTGACGCAGTCGCCGACGTGAAGAACATCGCCGCCATCAAGGAAAGCTCCGGCGACATGGCGCAGCTGCACCGCCTGGCGATCCAGCGCCCGAACATCGCCCTGTCCTGTGGCTGGGACGACCAGGCACTGGAATTCTTCGCCTGGGGTGCTTCGAGCTGGACCTGCGCCGGTTCCAACTTCGTCCCTCGCGAACACGTTTCTCTGTACGAGGCCTGCGTGCTGGAAAAAGACTTCGCCAAGGGTCGGCGGATCATGGCCGAGCTGATGCCGCTGATGGACTTCCTCGAAGGTGGCAAGTTCGTCCAGTCGATCAAGTACGGCAGTGAGCTGCAGGGCCTGCGTACCGGTGGCGTGCGGGCGCCGTTGCAAGGCCTGGACGACAGCGAGAAAGCACGACTCAAAGATGTCATCACCACCCTCAAGCGCAACATCGCCCAAATTACAGGAGGTGCCTGAAATGGCTGAATTGCTGAGCAAGGAACAATACGCGGCGCTGGCCTATCAACTGAAACCGCGTACCCAGGCGTTCATCGACGGTGAATTCCGCGATGCGGTCTCGGGCAAGACCTTCGTCACCACGAATCCGGCCACCGGGCAGAAGCTGGCCGACGTGGCCGCCTGCGACGTGCAGGATGTTGACCTGGCCGTGGCAGCCGCGAAACAGGCCTTCGAAGATGGCCGCTGGACCAACCTGTCGCCGGGCGAACGCAAGCACATTTTGCTGGATTTTGCCCGCCTGCTTGAAGAGAACGCCCATGAACTGGCCGTGCTGGAAAGCCTGGACAGCGGCAAACCGGTCAGCGAGTGCCAGAACGTCGATGTGCCGGAAACCATCCACACCATCCGCTGGCACGCCGAGCTGATCGACAAGATCTACGACAACACCGCACCGACCGGGTCCGCTGCCGTGACCATGGTCGTGCGCGAAGCCATCGGCGTCGTCGGCCTGGTGCTGCCTTGGAACTTCCCGCTGCTGATGCTGGCCTGGAAGATTGCCCCGTCGCTGGCGGCCGGTTGCTCCATCGTGGTCAAGCCAGCGCGCGAAACCACCCTCAGCGCCTTGCGCGTGGTCGAGTTGGCGCACCAGGCCGGGATCCCGGCGGGCGTGTTCAACATTGTGCCTGGTGGTGGTCGCGAAGCCGGCGAAGCGATTGGCCGGCACATGGACATTTCCATGGTCAGCTTCACCGGCTCCACCGACACCGGCCGGTTGTTCCTCAAGTATTCCTCAGAGTCCAACCTCAAGCGCGTGGTGCTGGAACTGGGCGGCAAGAACCCTGCCGTGGTGATGAACGACTGCGAGAATCTCGATGAAGTGGCGCAGTTCGTCACCGCGGGTGCGTTCTGGAACATGGGCGAAAACTGCTCAGCCTCCTCGCGCCTGATCGTGCACAAGGATGTGAAGGACGACCTGCTCGGGCTGATCGCCAAGCACCTCAAGGACTGGAAACTGGGTGATCCGCTGGATCCGGAAAACCGCCTCGGCGCTATGGTCAGCAAGGCGCATTTCGAGAAAGTCAGCTCGTACCTGGACCATGCCGCCGAGCGCAAGCTCAAGGTGGTCCAGGGTGGCACCACCGAAGCGGGCGTGTTCGTGCAGCCGACCATCGTCGATGGTGTCAGCCGTGATGATCGCCTGTTCATCGAGGAAATTTTCGGCCCGGTGCTCAGTGTGACGCCGTTCTCGACCGTCGACGAAGCCATCGAGTTGGCCAACGATACCGTCTATGGCCTGGCCGCCTCGGCCTACACCGGCAGCCTGCGCAACGCCCTGCGCCTGTCCCGAGAAATTCGCGCAGGCGTGGTGACGGTCAACTGTTTCGGCGAAGGCGACGCCTCGACCCCGTTCGGCGGCTACAAAGAATCGGGCTTCGGCGGGCGCGACAAGTCGATCTGGGCGCATGACCAGTACACGGAGCTGAAGACCATCTGGATCAATGCATCGTAAATCCCTGTAGGAGCGAGCTTGCTCGCGATGGGGCCTACACATCCAACATCATCAGCGCCTGACACACCGCCTTCGCGGTCAAGCCCGCTCCCACAGGTTTCTTCGGTGAACAAAGACTTTGTACTCGACCGCCAACACTGTGGGGGCGAGCCTGCTCGCGATGGGGCCGGCAAACCCAACATCACCTGTGCCTGACACACCGCTATCGCGAGCAAGCTCGCTCCTACAGGTTCCCTCGGTGGACACAGATTTTGTGCGCGACCGCTCCCACAGTTTGCGCATCACCATGCCGCATTTGTATGGGTTCATGCCTGACAAATGCCAAAACAAACCCAACAACCCATCAAATCGCCGGCTGCCGCCCGGCATTTTGCCGTCTCATAATGGACTTACAACAATAAAGGGGTTCCCCCTGAGGCGTGTTAGCCATGTACAAAGACCTTGTCGTCAAACCTCGCAAGACCGACAGCGCCGCCTTCATGGGTGCGGTGGCTGTGATCATTTTCATCATTACGCTGGTGTTTGGATTGGGTCAGGGTCGGCTGTCCCAGTTGATGGGTCCTATCGTCCTGGACCTGCAGGCGCCACTGGCGCGTGATATCGCGGTGGGCGGGACCCTCACCCTGACGCTGGTGCTCAACCTGTTCATCCTCGGCCGCCTGCCACTGCGCACGCAGATCATTACGGTCTGGTGCGAATTGCTGGCGTTGTTCCTGCTGTTTTTCGACACCTTCAACCTGTCCTACAGCTTCATCGCCACCAAAGTCGGCTTCATGATCACGCAGGGTGTGTTCACCACCGTTTACGTGTCGGCGATCTCGATTGCCATCGCCTTCGTGCTTGCCTTGCTGGGCGCCACTGCGCGCCTGTCGTCCAACGGCTTTGCGATTGCCATCGCCAGTTTCTACACCTCGTTCTTCCGGGGCGTGCCGCTGCTGATCCAGATCTACCTGATTTACCTGGGCATCCCGCAGCTGGGTTATGTGATTGGCGCGGTGCCGGCTGGCATCCTCGCGCTGTCGCTGTGCTACGGCGCGTACATGACCGAGATCTTCCGCGCCGGCATCAGCAGCATTCCTCGTGGCCAGTGGGAAGCCTCCAGGGCCATCGGCCTCAACCCTTGGCAGGCCATGACCCGGGTGATCCTGCCGCAGTCGATGCGCCTGATCATTCCGCCCACCGGCAACCAGTTCATCTCGATGCTCAAGGACAGTTCGCTGGTCTCGGTCATCGGCGTCTGGGAGTTGATGTTCCTGGCACGCACCCAGGGCCGGGCCGAGTTCCGCCACCTGGAAATGCTCATCACCGCCGCCGTGCTCTATTGGCTGCTGTCGATCCTGCTGGAAACCGTCCAGGCGCGCCTGGAAAAGCACTTCAACCGTGCCCACCGCTAAGCCAGGAGCCTTGTGATGAATCAGCTTGCAACCGCCTTGTCCCCCGCCGTCTCGATTCGCGACATGCACAAGTGGTACGGCGACTTTCATGTGCTCAAGGGCATCGACCTGCACATCGCCAGCGGCGAAATCGTGGTGGTCTGCGGCCCCTCGGGTTCCGGCAAGTCCACCCTGATCCGCTGCCTGAACCTGCTGGAAGATTTCCAGAAAGGCAGCGTCCATATCGACGGCACCGAATTGACCCGCGAGGCCACACGCGTCGCCGACATCCGCCGCCAGGTCGGTATGGTGTTCCAGCAGTTCAACCTGTTCCCGCACATGACCGTGCTGGATAACCTCATGCTTGGACCGCGTCTGGTGAGCAAGCTCAGCGATGCGCAGGCCCGCGAACTGGCTTACGAATACCTCGACCGTGTGCGTATCCGCAACCAGGCCGACAAGTTCCCCGGCCAGCTTTCCGGCGGCCAGCAGCAGCGCGTGGCCATCGCCCGCGCCCTGTGCATGCGCCCGCGCATCATGCTGTTCGATGAACCCACCTCGGCGCTCGACCCGGAGATGGTCAAGGAAGTGCTGGATGTCATGGGTGAACTGGCCCAGGACGGCATCACCATGGTCTGCGTCACCCATGAGATGGGCTTCGCCCGGCGCGTGGCCGACCGCATCATTTTCATGGATCAGGGCTGCATCATCGAGCAAGCCAAACCCAACGAGTTTTTTGACAACCCGCAGCACGCCCGCGCCCGGGAGTTCCTGTCACAGATTCTCAGCCACTGAGAAACATCAGCCGTCGATAACAACAAAACCAGCACAAAGACTACTGGAGACTGACTCATGCGCTCACTTACCCGCTTCTTCACCGCAACCGCCGTCGCTACAGCGTTGACCGCCACCGCAGGCGCCGCCTGGGCCGGCGCGACCCTGGACCGCATCCACGACACCAAGGTGATCAAGGTCGCCACCGCCGCCAACTGGCCGCCGCAATCGTTCCTCGGCCCGGATAACCAGTTGCAAGGCTTCGACATCGATGTGGCCACCGAAATCGCCAAGCGCCTTGGCAGCAAGGTCACCTTCGTCACGCCCGAGTACGGGATCATCACCGCCGGGCGCTGGGCCAATCGCTGGGATCTGTCGGTGGGTTCCATGACCCCCACCACCGCGCGCGGTCGGGTGCTGGATTTCCCGGCGATCTACTACTACACGCCTTACGTCTTCGCGGTGCACAAGGATGCCGCCGGTGCCAAACCTTCTGACTTGAATGGCAAGACCATCGGCGTCGAAGCCGGCACCACGTCCGAAGACTACATCAACCGCCGCCTCAAGATCGACGCCGCCGACGTGCCGCCCTTCACCTATGAGGTTGAGCCTGGCGAGGTGCAGACCTACGGTGACAGCATGGGCCCGCTGGATGACCTGCGCATGGGTAACGGTGTGCGCCTGAACGCCACCTTGTCGGCGCTGCCGACCATCGTCGCGGCAGTGAAAAATGGCTATCCGATCGTGCAGGTTGAAGGCAAACCCGCCTACTACGAACCACTCGCCCTGGCTACCGACAAAGGTGATGACGCCTTCAACAGCGCGTTGACCAAGATCGTCACGGAGATGAAAGCCGACGGCACTCTCAAGCAGCTGTCGCAGAAGTGGTACGGCGCGGACCTGACCCAGGTCCAGTAAACCGCAGCAAACTACCCAAGCCTTGCCGAGCGCCCGTTTTAAACGCGGCGCCCGGCTCGTCTGTGCCGTGAAGAAAAGGACAAGAGCCCTCATGTACATCAACAATTACTACACCGCCACCATGCAATACGCGCCCGAACGTGCGCCACTGGCGGGCGCCACGCAGGCGGATGTGTGCATCGTCGGCGCGGGGCTGGCCGGGCTCAGCACGGCCTGGGAGCTGCTCTCGCGGGGCAAGTCGGTGGTGCTGCTCGACGCCGGCCGCGTGGCGTGGGGCGCTTCGGGGCGTAACGGCGGGTTTGTGCTTCAGGGCTGGTCCGAAGGCTTGTCGGCTATCGAGCGGCGATGCGGCAAGGCGACCGCGGCTGCGCTGTTCAAGCTGTCGCTGGAAGGCGTCGATACCGTGCGCGGGATGATCGCCCGTCATCAGTTTGCGGGTTGCGCGCCCACGTCGGGCAAGCTCAGCGTGGTGCGCTACGACGACGGCGATAACCTGCAACGCACCCGCGATAAAATGGCTGCCGATTTTGATTTTCACCTTGAGTACCTGGATCGCCAGGCCGTGCGCGAACGTCTAAGGACCGATCGCTACTTCCAGGCGCTGCGCGATACCCACGGCTTTCACTTCCACCCGTTGAATTACTGCCTGGGCCTGGCCGGGCTGATCGAAGCCAGCGGCGGCCGTATCCATGAGCAATCGCCCATGGTGCGTGTCGAGAGCGAGCGCGGTCGTCATCGAGTGATCACCGATCAAGGCAGCGTCGATTGCGCGCACGTGGTGTATTGCTGCGGCGGCTATGGTGGTCGTGAGTTCGGCAAGCTGCGCCGGGCCTTCCTGCCGATCGCCACCTACGCGGTACTTACCGAACGCCTCGGCGGGCGTCTGCCAGAAGTGATGCGTACCACCGATGCCGTGGGCGACAACCGTCGCGCCTCGGACTACTACCGCATCGTCGATGGCGACCGCCTGCTCTGGGGCGGCCGCATCACCACCCGCAACCTGCAGGATGAAAAGCGTTTGGGGCAACTGCTGACCGACGACATTCTCGACGTCTACCCGCAATTGCGCGGCGTCAGGATCGACAAGGCATGGTCCGGGCTGATGGGCTACGCACGGCACAAGATGCCGCACATAGGCCCGCTGGGCCAGGGCCTGTGGGCGTGTACTTCGTTTGGTGGCCATGGTATGAACACCGCGCCGATTGGTGGGCGCGTGATTGCCGAAGCCATTTGTGGTGAAACCGATCGCTACCGACTGTTTGACGCCTATGGCCTGCAATGGAACGGTGGTCCGCTGGGACCGGCGGCAGCACAAACGGTTTACGCCGGCCTCAAGATGATGGATATATTCCAGGAAGCCCGCTCGCAACGCCGAGCGACACAGAGCAACTGAACCCCCGCGAGGTCAAGTACGTGTCCATGGATGTGCAGAGTTCCGGTCCGCTGTTCAACCTCACCGACAAGGACAGGCAACTGCTTGGCCTGCTGCAAACCAATGCCCGCGAACCCACCGCATCATTGGCTCGCAAGCTCGGGGTATCGCGCTCGGCGGTGCAGGAACGCATCACCCGCCTGGAAAAGGCCGGCGTCATCACGGGCTACAGTGTGCGCATCGATCAGGATCGGCTGCAGCAGACCATCAACTGCTTCACCATGACCTCGTGCACCAACAAGAGTTACACCGACGTCATGACCTCGCTGCGCAAGATGGACGCGGTGCAGGCGGTGTATGCGGTGTCGGGCGAATCGGATTTCATCATCCACCTGGTGACCCCAACCTTGAGCGAACTGAACGCCGAACTGACCCGGATCAACATGATCAAGGGCGTGGCCCATACCGCTTCGCATATCGTGATGGAGACCAAGTTCAGCCGTAAATTGAGCCTCTAATCATGCATATTGACCCCTGTAGGAGCGAGCTTGCTCGCGATGGTATCCCAGACACCGCAGGCATCCAGACACCCCGCGTCATCGTTAACCACCATCGCGAGTAAACTCGCTCCTACAGGTTTCTCGGTGAACGCAGATTTTGTGTACGAGCGCAGACACTGTAGGAGCGAGCTTGCTCGCGATGGTGTCCCAGACACCGCAGGCATCCAGACACCCAGCGTCATCGTTAACCACCATCGCGAGTAAACTCGCTCCTACAGGTTTCTCGGTGAACGCAGATTTTGTGTACGAGCGCAGACACTGTAGGAGCGAGCTTGCTCGCGATGGTGTCCCAGACACCGCAGGCATCCAGACACCCAGCGTCATCGTTAACCACCATCGCGAGTAAACTCGCTCCTACAGGTTTCTCGGTGAACGCAGATTTTGTGTACGACCTCAGACACTGTAGGAGCGAGCTTGCTCGCGATGGGGCCAGCACATCCAACCTCATCAGCGCCTGACACCCCGCCATCGCACGGTTCGACGCTTCGACATGCTCGCTCCTAAAGACTGCGCCAGCGTTTTCGGGCGTGGACGTAGGCGGCCAGGTCGCTGTAGCCCAGTTGCGCAGCGATCTGCGTGCGGGTGTTGCCTTGCAGTTCAAGGTACTGCTCAAGCTCCGCCCGCACCCGGTCGAGCAGGTAGCGGAAGGTCAGGCCTTCCTCGTCCAGGCGCCGACGCAGGGTCCGTGGGCTCTGGTTCAACACCTGCGCCTGGGTCTCCAGGCTGCAAACCTGCCCCGCGACCAGGCTCTGGCGAATCCCCTGCACCACCCGGCCGGCCCAGCCGCTGAGTTGGTGCTGTTGCGTCAGGCGCCGGTCCAGTTCCTGGCACAGCACTTCCATCATCCCGGCATTGTGGGTTTGCAGCGGCGTCTGCAGGCTGGAACGGGTGAAGTACAACCGATTGTGCTCACACCCGAACTGCACGTTGTCGCCGAACCACTGGACGTACTGCGCATGATACGCGGGGCGCGGATGGGCGAAAGACGCGCGCATCGGCAGCAGGGTCAGGCCGGTGCCGATGCGCAGGACAGTGAGTGACATCACCGAGTAGTGCTCGACCACATACCGCGCCAGGCTGGCCGGGGCTTCGATGCGCAGCTCGACACCCAGGCAGTCGCCCTCCTCGACCAGCACGATGTTGTCCATGTCCAGAGCCAGGCGTGCGTAACGCGCCCAGAAGCGAATCGACTCCTCCAGATTGGCGCTGTACAGGCAAGCATGTGCCAGCACATGCCAATCCTGGCGGGTGAAATGCGAAAACAGCTTAAGGCCGATGGCCGGATCATGACTGGCGGCCTTGCGCCACAGCTGTTCCAGGGCAACCATGCTGTAGTTGCTGCGGGCCTTGAGCGTGCAACTGTCGAGGTAGCGCTCCAGCACCCGCCCCAACGGACCACGATGAAATCGTTCGGGCGAAGGCTTGGCCGGATTTGCGGTGATTCTGTCCGTTTTGCGCATAGCTTGAGCTGGACCCATGGTTTCTTATTGTCGGGCGTCGCCATTATCGGCCCCAACCAGAGAGTGCCATGAATACAACAATAATCTCCAACAGTCCGGTACCAATCATCCTTGCCATTCTGATTGGCTTTATCGCCCTGGAAATCGCCTGCGCCTGTTTCACCCAGCCCCGTGGCCAGCGGCGCGACGTGATCATCGAAATCCTCGGTTCCAGCCTGCTGATGGGCGTGACCCTGCCGCTGGTGACCTTGCTCAGCAGCCTGTTACTGGATCATTTCGCACCGCAATTGAAAGACAGCCTGGCCAATGTGCACTGGCTGCTCGGCCTGGGCTTGTTCCTGGTGCTGGACGACATGACCCAGTACTGGTGGCATCGCCTGAGCCACAAGGTGCCGTTCCTGTATTCGCTGCACCGGGCGCACCATTCGGCGCCCTACATGAGCATCCGCATCGTCTACCGCAACAACAGCTTTTACTACCTGCTGATGCCTGGCCTATGGTTCTCGGGGATGCTGATCTACATGGGCCTGGCGCCGGTGTATTACGGCTACCTGATCGTCAAGATGCTGGTGATCTTCTCCGCCCACAGCAGCGTGCCCTGGGACGAAAAGCTCTACCGCGTACCGGCGTTGCGCCCGCTGATGTGGTTGCTGGAACGGACCATTTCCACGCCCGCCACCCACTCGGCCCACCACGGGCTGAATGCCGATGACGGCGTGACCCATTACAAGGGTAACTTCGGCAACCTGCTGTTCTTCTGGGACGTGTTGTTCGGCTCGGCGAAAATCACCCGCCGGCGTCCCGAGCATTACGGTATCGAGGACATGAAGCCGGTGAGCTGGCAGCAGGAGTTGTTCTGGCCATTGGCGCGCAGCAAACGTGTACAGGCGCAACGTCCATCCAATCAGGAGTTGGCCAAATGAGCTTGAACATCGTCCTTGTCGCAGGTTCCAGCCAGCAAGCGAGCCAATCGTCGAAGGTAGCGGGGTTTCTCGCTGCGCGTTTACAGGCGTTGGCACTGTGTGAACAGCCTCGGGTGATCGACCTTGGTGCTGCGCCCCTGCCTTTGTGGCCGGCCGAAGATGTCGGTGGCGTGTGGGCTGATCACAGCGCCGTGTTGCGTGAGGCCGATGCGCTGGTGGTGCTGACCCCGGAATGGCACGGCATGGCGTGCCCGGCGTTGAAGAACCTGTTCGTCCATGCCGGCTACCGTGAGCTGGGGCACAAGCCGGCGCTGTTGGTGGGTGTGTCCTCGGGCCAGGGTGGCGCTTATCCGTTGTCGGAGTTGCGGGCCTCGAGCTACAAGAATTGCCGGATCTGCTACCTGCCTGAGCAGTTGATCGTGCGGCAGGTGGAGTCGGTGATGAATGGCCCGGACAGCGCCAGTGCCGAAGACTTGCGCATCCGGCGCCGTGCTGACTGGTCGCTTGGGGTTTTGATTGAATATGCTCACGCCATGCGCGGCCTGAACGAACGCCTGCGCCCCGACGCCCCCGAGTTTGCCAACGGCATGTAAAAAAAGCCGCCCCCTGTAGGAGCGAGCTTGCTCGCGATATCCAGCATCATCGGCGCCTAACACACCGCCATCGCGGGCAAGCCCGCTCCCACAGGGGCAACACCGATCTCTGTAGGAGCGAGCTTGCTCGCGATATCCAGCATCGTCGGCGCCTGATACACCGCCATCGCGGGCAAGCCCGCTCCTACAGGTTATTTGTTTCGCTCAGTGGCTGATCATCCACGGCCGCCCCGAGGCCTTGCCCTTGAGGGCATGGGGGTTGGTCTTGCTCGGCTCGACTTTCTGGCTCGGGCCACAGCAACCGCAGCCTTTGGGATGTCGGGCGCTGTCGCGATATTCATCGACGGTCTTGGGTGCATGTGAGCTGCGCTCGTTGGCGGCGATGGCCTTGCGTGTGTTGCCGGCCATGGTGGCCAGCCCAGGCGCCGAGAGGATCACCCGCAGGCTCGATGTTCCGCACGCCGGGCAATCACAGGGCAATGCGCTGTCTGCCATGGGGCGCATCGCCGTGAAGTATCCGCATTCGGGGCAATCGTATTCGTACATAGCCATAGAAAGAACTCCAAAAAATCACTGTTCATCCCTGATGGATTCCGGCGCAAGACTCGCGTCCTGCACCGGAAACACTTCCGAACGCGAGCTTATTTATCCGGTGCAATCGGCAAATCGATACTGCCATCGATAAAACGTGTCGGACCGTTGGCACTCGGGTTGATATCGAACTGGAAGATCTCGGTGGGCAACCACAACGTCGCGCAGGCGTTCGGGATGTCGACGACCCCGCTGATATGCCCCTGCACCGGCGCCGACCCCAGCAATGCATAACCCTGCGCAGGCGAATAACCGAACTTGGTCATGTAGTTGATGGCGTTCAGGCAGGCCTGCTTGTAGGCGATGTTGACGTCCAGGTAATGCTGCTTGCCGCTTTCATCCACCGAGATCCCTTCGAAGATCAGGTATTTGTTGTAGGTCGGGATGATTGGGCTGGGCTTGAAGATCGGGCTCCTGATTCCGTATTTTTCCATGCCGCCCTTGATCAGCTCGACACGCATGTGCACCCAGCCGGCCATCTCGATGGCGCCGCAGAAGGTGATTTCGCCATCGCCCTGACTGAAGTGCAGGTCGCCCACCGACAGGCCGGCGCCATCGACGTACACCGGGAAGAACACCTTGGAACCTCGGGAAAGGTCCTTGATGTCGCAGTTGCCGCCGTGCTCGCGCGGCGGTACGGTACGGGCGCCCGTGGCGGCGGCCATGTCACGCTCGGGGCCCTTCATCTTGCCCAGGTGGGCGGTCTTGGCGAATGGCGGGTTGGCCAGCGGCGGTACGCGCTCGGGGTTGGTGTCGATCAACTCCTGCTCACGGCGGTTCCACTCGGCGAGCATCTTGTGATCCGGCAGGCAGCCGATCAGGCCGGGATGGATCAGGCCGGCGAACTCGACGCCTGGAATGTGCCGGGAACTGGTCATCATGCCCTTGAAGTCCCAGATGGCTTTCTGCGCCGAAGGGAAATGGTCGGTGAGGAAACCGCCACCGTTCTGCCGGGAAAAGAAACCGTTGAAGCCCCACTGCGAATCGGCCCTGGCGCCGATGTCGAGCAGGTCGACCACCAGCAGGTCGCCAGGCTCTGCGCCGTGCACACCCACCGGTCCCGACAGGTAATGCACGGTGGACAGGTCGACATCACGCACGTCACTGGCGTCATCGTTGTTCTTGATCGCGCCCGCCGTCCAGTCGTAGGTTTCCAGGATGAAGTCGTCACCGGGTCTGACCCAGCACGCCATCGGGATATCCGGGTGCCAGCGGTTGTGAATCTGCTCGTTTTCAGTGGCCGGCTGATTCAGGTCGACTTTGATCAACACTTCGGTCATTGCGTTTCTCCTTGGATGGAAATATCCCCGATCGCAGGCGAACGAACGCCTTGGGCCTGCGCGACTTCAATAAGCGCGGGCCCTGCGGTGACTGCGGTTCAAGCGATCGGGTTTGAGTGTAGTGGCTATTTCAACGGGCCAAGCCTGCGAGCTGTATCAACGAGTTACACCGACAAATAGCGGCTGATCGTTGCCTCATCGACATTGGCCCGGGTTTCCTCGATCACGAAGCGGCCCTTCTCGATCACCAGGAACCGGTCGGCGATTTCCAGGGTGAACGACAGCACCTGCTCGGACACGAC
The DNA here is from genome assembly GCF_054668405.1 of Pseudomonas sp. S2_C03. Classification (NCBI taxonomy): domain Bacteria; kingdom Pseudomonadati; phylum Pseudomonadota; class Gammaproteobacteria; order Pseudomonadales; family Pseudomonadaceae; genus Pseudomonas; species Pseudomonas sp. S2_C03. Next base: position 2,311,837 of record NZ_CP162766.1, read on the forward strand.
GATGGTCAGGTCACGCAGATTGCGGATCTCCTTGAGGGTGCGCGCGATGTCCTTGATCACGGAGGGCTGGATGCCCTCGGTGGGTTCGTCCAGCAGCAATACCTTGGGATTGGTCGCCAGCGCACGGGCGATGGCCAGTTGTTGCTGCTGCCCGCCCGAGAGGTTGCCGCCGCGCCGGCTGCGCATATCGAACAGCACCGGGAACAACGCATACAGGTCTTCCGGCACCTTGCCCCTGGCCGAAGCCGGCAAACCGGTCTGGATGTTTTCCAGCACGGTCATGGACGGGAAGATCATTCGCCCCTGCGGTACATAGGCCAGGCCGTGCTCGACCCGAGCATGGGTTTCCATGGCCGAGATGTTCACGCCCTCGACAGCCACCTGGCCACGCCATTGCGGCAGGATGCCCATCAGGCTCTTGAACAGCGTGGTCTTGCCCATGCCGTTGCGGCCCATGACGGCGACGATTTCCTGCTTCGCGACGTTCAGATCCAGGTCGTGGAGGATCTGACTCTGGCCGTAGCCGCAGGCCAGCTGATTGATTGCAAACATGCCGTGCTCCTCAGTGGCCCAGATAGACTTCGATGACTTTCGGGTTTTTCTGCACCGCCTCCATGCTGCCCTCCGCGAGCACCTTGCCCTGGTGCAGCACCGTGACCTTATGCGCGATGCTCTGCACGAACTCCATGTCATGCTCGATCACCAGCACCGAGCGGCCCTGGCTGATGCGGTTGAGCAGCTCGGCGGTTTGCGCGCGCTCGCTGACACTCATGCCGGCAACGGGCTCGTCGAGCATCAGCAGCTCCGGGTCCTGCATCAGCAACATGCCGATTTCCAGCCACTGTTTCTGGCCGTGGGACAACAGCCCCGCCTGCTGCTGCAACAGCTCACCGAGGAAGATGTCCGCCGCCACTTCGTGGACACGTTGCACCACCTCGTCGCTGCGCTTGAAAAACAGCGCGCCGAACACCGTGCGGCCCTTGGGAAACGACATTTCCAGGTTCTCGAACACCGACAGGTTGTCGTAGATCGACGGAGTCTGGAACTTGCGACCGACACCCGCCCGCACAATGTCGTATTCCTTCATCTTCGTCAGTTCGCGGCCCTTGAAGTCGATGCTGCCGGCTGTGGCGCGGGTCTTGCCGCAGATCAGGTCGAGCACCGTGGTCTTGCCAGCGCCATTGGGACCGATCACTACGCGCACTTCATTGCGGTCGATGTACAGGTTGAGGTTGTCCACCGCCTTGAAACCGTCGAACGAGACCGTCAGCCCTTCGATGGCCAGCACGGGCTTGGGCATTTGAAAAGCGGTCGCCTGGCTCATGACTGGGTCTCCATCGGGCGGCTGGTTGCAGAGGGTTCTATCGCAGTCTCGGCCTTGATGATCGGCGCCACTATCACGACCTTCCTGGCCGGCACGAACCGCGCGATCCATTTGCGCCCGTGTGTCTCCCAAACCCCGGCCAGGCCATTGGGGAAGTACATGACCACGGCGATGAACAACCCGCCCATGAGGTACAGCCACAGTTCCGGGAACGACTCGGAGAAATAGGTCTTGCCGTAGTTGACCAGCAGCGATCCATAGACCGCCCCCAGCAACGACATGCGTCCACCCACGGCGGCAAAGATCACCATCTCGATCGACGGCACAATGCCCACGAACGAGGGCGACATGAAGCCCACCTGCAAGGCAAACATCGCCCCGCCAATCGCGGAAAACCCAGCCGCCACGCAATACACGAAGATCTTGAAACCGGCGACGTCATACCCCGAGAAGCGCACCCGTTCTTCCTTGTCGCGCATCGCCATCAGCAGGCGCCCCAGCTTGGACGAGAGGATGAACTTGCCAATCAGGATGCAGCCCAGCAGCAGGACCGCGTTGATGAAGTACAGGATCAGCTTGGCGCCATCCCCACGAATATCCCAACCCAGCAGGGTCTTGAGATCGGTGATCCCGTTAACGCCACCGGTGAGGCCCTGCTGGCCGATGATCAGTACGGTGAGGATCAGCGCAATCGCCTGGGTGACGATGGAGAAGTACACATCCCCCACCCGCCGCTTGAACAGCGCCGCCCCAATCACCAGGGCGAGGATCACGGGCACGGCAACCACCGCGATCACGGTGAAGCTGAAACTGTGGAACGGCATCCACAGGGCCGGCAGCTCGGTGATCTGGTTCCAGTCCATGAAATCGGGAATTCCCGGCGTCGACTGGATCCTGGTGCTTTCCGGGTCACTGGCTTCAAGCTTGAGAAACATCGCCATGCAATAGCCCCCAAGCCCGAAGAACACGCCCTGCCCCAGGCTGAGAATGCCGCCGTAACCCCAGCACAACACCAGGCCAACCGCGACGAAGGCGTAGGTCAGGTATTTGCCGACCATGTTCAAGCGGAAGGCGTCGAGGGTCAGTGGAAACACTACCAGGATCAGCGAGGCGAGAATCAGCAGGCCAATCACGCCCTGCCGCCCACCCATGAGTTTGTCTATCGTGTTCATCAGCGGCCTCTACTTGCGAACTTTGCTTGCGAACAACCCTTGCGGGCGCAGCAACAGAATCAGGATCACCGCCGACAAGGTCAGCACCTTGGCCATCGAGCCACTCATGAAGAATTCCGAGACCGACTGCGTCTGGGCAATGGTGAACGCCGAGGCAATCGTGCCCAGCAGACTCTGCGCGCCGCCGAACACCACCACCAGGAAGGTGTCGACGATATACAGCGAGCCGGCAGTCGGGCCGGTCGAGCCGATGGTGGTAAACGCGGCACCGGCGACACCCGCGACCCCGCAACCCAGGGCGAACGTCATGCGGTCCACTTCACGGGTATTGATGCCAACCGCCCGGCTCATCACCCGGTTCTGTACCGTTGCTCGTACCTGCAAGCCCCATCGCGTGCGATAGAGCATGAGGAACACGCCACCGGTCATCAGCACGGTCAGGGCCATGACGAACAAGCCGTTGCGCGGGATCTCGATGGCGTCGGTCAGGTTGACCGCACCCATCAGCCACTCGGGCGGGTTTGCGCTGACTTCCCGCGCGCCGAAAATCGAGCGCAGCGCCTGTTGCATCACCAGCGACAAACCCCAGGTGGCCAGCAGAGTGTCCAGGGGCCGGTGGTACAAACGGCTGATCATCACCCGCTCGACCACCCAGCCAAGCGAGCCTGCAACCAGGAATGACAAGGCGATGGCGAAGAAAAAATAGTAAGGCTGCATCGACGGCAGGTAGTTTTGCACCAGCGTCGACAACACGTAGGTGGTGTAGGCACCCACGGTGAGGAATTCGCCATGGGCCATGTTGATGACGCCCATCTGGCCAAAAATGATCGCCAGCCCCAGGGCCATGAGCAGCAGCACGCAGAATACGGAAAGCCCGTTGAACCCCTGCATGACCACGATGGCACCGAAATCAGTCAGCCATTGCATGGTGGTGGTCTCCGAAAGAATAGAGCGTGGCGTTTTCAAGGTGAGGGCACCCGCCCCCACCTTGAACGAGGCTTATTGGTACCCTTTGGGGAACGGGTTCGGTTCGATCAGATCCGACTCGTAGATCACCTTGAATTGCCCGTCGGCCTGGGCTTCGCCGATGCGGGTCTTGCTCCACAGGTGGTGATTGTCGTGGACCTTCACGTAGCCTTCGGGTGCGGTTTTCAGCTCGATGCCCGGGGATGCGGCCACCACCTTGTCGATATCGAAGCTGCCGGCCTTCTCGACCGCCGCCTTCCACAGCCAAGGGCCGAGATAGGCCGCCTGAGTCACGTCACCCATCACCGCGTCCTTGCCGTACTTGGCCTTGAAGGCATCGACGAAGGCTTTGTTGTTCGGGTTGTCCAGGCTCTGGAAGTACTTCATCGACGCATAGAAACCGGCCATGTTTTCGCCGCCGATACCCAGCAGTTCATCCTCGGTCACCGACAGGGTCAGCAGATTCTGCTTGGAAGCGGTCACGCCTGCCGCCTTGAGTTGCTTGTAGAAAGCGACGTTGGAACCGCCAACGACGGCGGCGAACACCACGTCAGGCTTTTTCAGCTTGACCTTGTTGATCAGCGAACCGAACTGGGTGTTGCCCAACGGGTAGTAGTCCTCGCCAACCACTGTGCCGTGCAGCACGTTCTCGATGTGCTTGCGGGCAATTTTCATCGAGGTGCGCGGCCAGATGTAATCGGAGCCGATCAGGTAGAACGTCTTGGCGCCCTTCTCCTTGGCGATCCAGTCCAGGCTGGCAATGATTTGTTGAGTGGCTTCCTGGCCGGTGTAGATCACGTTCTTGGACTGTTCCAGCCCTTCGTAGAACGTGGGGTAGTACAGCAAGCCGTTTTCTTTCTCGAACACCGGCAACACTGCCTTGCGCGAGGCCGAGGTCCAGCAGCCGAACACCGCTGCCACCTTGTCGCCCACCAGCAGCTTGCGCGCTTTTTCCGCGAAGGTTGGCCAGTCGGATGCACCATCTTCCTGCACGACCTTGATCTGACGACCCAAAATCCCGCCTGAAGCGTTGATCTGGTCGATGGCCAGGCGTTCGGCCTGGATCGAACCGGTTTCTGAGATCGCCATGGTGCCGGTGGCCGAATGAAGCTGGCCCACGGTGACTTCGGTGGCGGTCACCGCCAGGCCCGTGGTGTTGGCGTCATCCGCCAGCGCCGATTGGCCAACAATGCTGGCGGCGATCAGCGACAGCGCGGCGGCCCCCAGCGTCAACCGTCGCGGGAGAAAGCGCTTGGCGCCCGGTAATGATTTTTCCATTGATGCGGCTCCTGTGCGGGTGATTCGCGGCAAACGCTCTAAATGGCGTTTCGTCACGAGGTGGACGCAGCATGAAGCCCGGGGCATTAACCCGGTATACGCAGCTTGACGTAGGGAAGTACGTCATTTGACGTACCGCCAGCACCGCGCCGAGCTGGCATGATCGCGGGCGCTCGCCGAGGACAGGGCCCCAGGCCGGGGCACGGAATTTGCTTCGACCGACCCTGTCAGCGCCCTTCAACTCTCCTGCGGAAGCGTATCGTGTCTCCACCTGGCTCCCAGCGCATCATCAAAGTCCGCCGCGACTACAACAGCCTGGTCGCCGACGAGACAATGGAAGACTACGCGTTGAGGTTCACCCCAAAGGCCTTTCGCAAATGGTCCGAGTTTCGTATCGCCAACACGGCCATGGGCGCGGTGTCGTTCCTGGCGCTGGAGGCCATTGGCGGCGCCCTGGTGATGAGCTACGGCTTCACCAACACCGCGTGGGCCATCCTGGCCGCCGCATTGGTCATCTTTTTCACGGGTCTACCCATCAGCTACTACGCTGCGCGTTATGGCGTGGACATGGACCTGCTCACCCGTGGTGCGGGCTTCGGCTACATCGGCTCGACCATCACGTCGCTGATCTACGCGAGTTTCACCTTTCTATTTTTTGCCCTGGAAGCGGCGATCATGAGCCTGGCCCTGGAGCTGTATTTCCAGATTCCCCTGGCGCTCGCCTACGTCATCTGCTCGGTGATCGTGATTCCGCTGGTGGCCTACGGCATCACCCTGATCAACCGCTTGCAGATGTGGTCGCAGCCGCTGTGGTTGATCCTGCTGTTGGTGCCCTATGTCTTTGTGATCTGGAAAAACCCCACGGCCTTGAGCGACTGGATGACCTTTTCGGGGCGCGAAGGCGAAGGCAGCACCTTTGATCTGTTGCTGTTCGGTGCCGCGTTCAGTGTGGCGCTGTCGCTGGTCACGCAAATTGGCGAGCAAGTCGACTACTTGCGGTTCCTGCCGGAGAAAACTCGGCGCAATCGCAAGCGCTGGTGGGCGGCGCTGCTCATGGCCGGCCCCGGCTGGATCATCCCCGGCGCCCTGAAAATCATGGCCGGAGCCTTCCTCGCGTTCCTGGCCTTGCAGTACGAAGTGCCCATCGAGCGAGCCGCCGAGCCGACGCAAATGTACCTGGTTGCCTACCGCTATGTGTTCAGTTCGCCTGAATGGGCACTGGCGGCCATGACCCTGTTCGTGATCATTTCCCAGGTGAAGATCAACCTGACCAATGCCTATGCCGGCTCCCTGGCCTGGTCAAACTTCTTCGCCCGCGTCACCCATAGCCATCCCGGTCGGGTGATCTGGCTGGTGTTCAACGTCGCCATCGCACTGGTGCTGATGGAGCTGGGCGTGTTCGATGCAATCGAGCAGGTGCTGGGGCTTTACGCGAACGTGGCGATTGCCTGGATTGGCGCCCTGGTTGCCGATCTGGTGATCAACAAACCCATGGGCTGGTCGCCCCGGTACATCGAATTCAAGCGCGCGCACCTCTACGACATCAATCCGGTGGGGGTCGGCGCGATGCTGATTGCTTCGCTCGCTTCGTTTTGCGCGCACTTCGGTTTGTTTGGTTCGCTGGCCCAGGCGGCGCCGCCCCTGATCTCGCTGACTATTGCGTTGATCACCGCGCCACTATTGGCGTGGTTGACCCAGGGGCGTTATTACATTGCCCGTACCAGTGCTAACAACCTGCTTTACCCCGAAGGTGCACAGGAAAACCTGCGGTGCGGCTTGTGCAACAATCATTTTGAAACACCAGACATGGCGTACTGCCCCGCCTACCGCACGCCCATTTGCTCACTGTGCTGCTCGCTCGACGCGCGCTGCGCCGATCAGTGCAAGACCCGGGCGCGGCTCTCCCTGCAACTGGAAGACTTGATCAGCCGCATGTTGCCGCGCCTGCCGCGCCGCTATCTGCACACACGCCTAGCGCAATACCTGGGCCTGCTGGCGATTCTGCTGGCTGGATCATCAGGAGGGCTCGCACTGATCTACAAACAGGTCGCCCATGGGTTGGTCGATCCGTCGGCTCAACAGATGTTGACGCTGGCGTTCCTCAAGGCCTTCCTGATGGTGTGCGTCGGTGCCGGTGTGCTGGCCTGGTGGATCGTGCTGACCCGGGAAAGCCGACGCGTCGCCCAGGAAGAATCCGAGCGCCAGACGTCCTTGCTGATCCAGGAGATCGAAGCCCACGAGAAAACCGACCTGGCGCTGCAAGAAGCCAAGGAAGCCTCGGAAGCGGCGAATGCCGCCAAGAGTCGTTACATCACCGGGCTTTCCCACGAACTGCGCACTCCGCTCAACAGCATCCTGGGGTTTACCCAGATCCTGCAAAGAGATGCGGCAACGCCCGCACGACATCAGGACCCGCTGGCAACCATCATGCGCAGCAGTTCGCACCTGTTGTCGTTGATCGACGGGCTGCTGGACGTGGCGAAGATCGAGGCGGGGAAACTGCGGCTGGAGCCGTCGGAAATCCTGTTTCAGGAGTTCCTGCACGACCTTGAGAAAATCTTCGCCAGTACCGCCACCCAGAAGCACCTCAACTTTCGCCTGGAACTTGAGGGGCGCATGCCCATGGTGGTGCGCGGTGACGAAAAACGCGTCAGGCAGATCCTGATCAATCTGTTGGGCAACGCGGTGAACTTCACGGACCGTGGCGAAGTGGTGTTACGTGTCAGCTACCGAAGGGAAACCGCCATCTTTGACATCATCGACAGCGGCATCGGCATTGCCCCGGAGCAAATCGAGCGCATCTTCCAGCCCTTCGAGCGTGGCGGCCAGACTCGCCAGGACAATGGCGTGGGATTGGGTTTGACCATCACCCGCATGTTGACCTCGCTGATGGGCGGCGCCCTCTCCGTCTCCAGTACCCAGGGCGAAGGCACACACTTTCAGGTGCGCCTGTTCCTCTCCGAAGTGCGGGTGCCCAAGGCGGTCGAGGACGCCAACCATGATGTGATCGGCTACGAAGGCCGGCGCCGTCGGGTATTGGTGGTGGATGACCACATCGAGCATCGCAAGGTCATCGCCGGGATGCTCGAACCCCTGGGCTTCGAGATCGTCCAGGCACAGAACGGCCTGGAGGCCGTGCGCCAGGTGTCGCTGCTGCACCCGGACCTGATCCTCATGGACCTGTCGATGCCGGACATGGACGGCTGGAGCACCATCCGCATGATCCGCCACAACGCCCGCTCCGATGTGCCGGTGATTGTGTTGTCGGCCAATGCCAACACCAGCACAGAGGACAGTCTGGGCCACGACTACCTGTCCAAGCCCGTGCACCTGCGCCACTTGCTCGACCGCCTCAAGTATCACCTGAAACTGGAGTGGCAACACCGGCCGCCCAATACCGCAGAGATAAAGGTGCCGTGGGTGCTACCGCCCCGCCAGGACCTGGAAGATTTGTATGAACTGTGCGGGCTCGGGCACGTACGCGGCATCCAGAACAAGCTGGATGCCATCGAGCGTCAAAGCGTCGCCAGCGCCAGTTTCATCGCCGACTTGCGGCTGCTGGCCAAGGGCTTTCGCCTGGACGAACTGAGTTTGCAGTTAAAGGAGGTGCTCAATGAACGCCATCACCCAGCCGACTGAGAAAGGGGTCATCCTGATTGTCGACGATACGCCGGATAACCTGGCGTTGCTGTCCGATGCGCTGGATGAAGCCGGCTACATGGTGTTGGTCGCGCTCGATGGCACCAGCGCATTGACGCGCATCCAGCGCCGGCGACCGGATCTGATCCTGCTGGACGCGATGATGCCCGGCCTGGACGGCTTTGAAACCTGTCGACAGATCAAACAACAGCCCGAGGCTTCGAACATTCCGGTGCTGTTCATGACGGCACTCACCGACACCGATCATGTGGTCAAGGGATTCGAGGCCGGCGCCATCGACTACGTCACCAAACCCATACAGTGCGCAGAAATGGTCGCACGGGTCGCCTCGCACCTGCGTACCGCACGCACGTTGCAATCGGCGCGCGACTCGTCCCAGCAGGTGGGATTCGATGACGCGCTGGTCTTCACCCGCCTGTCCCACCGCTTTCACTTGACCGAACGCGAAGTCGAGGTACTGCGCTGGGTGTCATGTGGCAAGACCAACAAGGACATCGCCGACATCCTGCAACTGAGCCCAAGGACGGTGAACAAGCACCTTGAGCACATCTACATCAAGCTCGGCGTGGAGACGCGGACGGCTGCAACCTCGGTAGCGCTCGCCGCGATGGCAAAAGAAGGTTGATCCGTTCGCCAGCCATCAACATCTCGACGATGCGTTCGTGGGCAGACTTGAGGCTCGATCGCTCCACCGACACCGCGTTGTGTCCTGCTTCTTCATGGGTCATCGCTCTTCACCTGTTTGATATTGATTGATCGTCTGCTGCAACGCCGCGACCTGCGCGTGAGATTGCTGCAACTGGTGCGCGGCCTCGGACGCGGCTCGCGCCAGCTCGCCTTCGAGCCTTTTGATTTCATCGCGGGAAACACCCATCTGCTCTTGCAGCAACTCCCTGGCGCCTTCGGCCCTGGCGAGCGAGGTTTTCATGTGGGCATTTTCATCGGATAAGCGCTGCAAGGAATCCCCCTGCGTGGACATGGCCTTCGCCTGTTGTCGGGCTTCGGCCAGCAGACGCTCGTTGTCACGGTTAAGGCGGGTCAACTCGTCCTGCTTTAGCATCAGGGTTTGCTGCAACTGGCGAAGCTCGAGCTGGACTTGCTGCAATTGGCCTTCGTGGCGGCGTTGTTCCTGATCGCGCTGTTCCTTGACCGCAGTACGGTAATGCTCGAGCGCCTCGCGAGCATGCTGGTGCTTGTCCTCGAGGGAGCGGATCTGTTCGTCCTTCTCCTGCACCCGTAGCTCCAGGTCGCTGCAACTCTGGCTCAGGCGCGCATTGCGGGTGATCTCGGTTTGAAGGCTGGCCTGGCAGAGCTGCAGTTCTTCGGACTGTGCCGCCAGCGCGCTTTTCTGGATATCGACCTCACGTTGCAGGGAACCGACTTGGACCTGGGAGGCGTCGAGCTGCTGCTGTAGCGCGGTACGCTCGGTATCGAATTGTGCCTGGGCGAGGTCAATCGCTTCCCTGCCCTCTTCCTGGAGTCGCTCCAGCAAACCGGCGACCAGCGCGGTCAGCTCCTCGCTCAGGCGCTCCGGCGAGGTTGGCGGCGCCGGATCGAACGTCTCGATCTCTTTGAGATAACGGTGAATGGTGGTTTTCGAGCCGGTATTGCCCAGCTCGATACGGACCGCGTCGATGCTCGGATTCTCGCCACGCGCCAGCAACGATTGCCTCGCTTTCAGGACGATTACCTTGTTTACACCGCCACGCGCCATGTTTTCGCTCCTACTATTTCATACCGTATTACATAATACGTATTTACATACTACGTTATGTGTAGAAATTACACAAAGCAACCTGCTGTCTTTGATAACATAATTGAGCGTTATCGAATGTGATGGGTAGTTTTCGCCCATCGTGATCTGCTTGAGAGCCCGTTTTGCGCAGGAACCCCGTCATGAACAAGGTTGATCGTTATCTGCAGGCCGGTACGCGGGAGAACACCCGGCGCAGTTACCGCGCTGCCGTGGAGCACTTTGAAGTGACGTGGGGTGGTTTCCTGCCAGCCACCGGCGATGGCATCGTGCGTTACCTCGCCGAGTACGCGGACAAGCTGGCGATCAGCACGCTGAAACAGCGGCTGGCGGCGTTGGCACAGTGGCACGTCACCCAGGGGTTTCCCGATCCCACCAAGACGCCCACGGTCAAGCAGATGATCAAGGGCATCCGCACGCTGCATCCTGCCCCGGCAAAACAGGCCGCCCCGCTACTACTTGTTCACCTGGAGCAAACCGTGGGCTGGCTGGAGCAACAAGCGAGCCTGGCTCAGGCGCACGGCGACTGGGCCGGCGTCATGCGTCATCGGCGCGACATTGCGCTGGTGCTGATCGGGTTCTGGCGCGGGTTTCGCGGGGATGAACTGGCACGCTTGCAGGTTGAGCACACCCAGGTCGAAGCAGGCAGCGGCATCACCTTCTACCTGCCGCATTCCAAGGGCGATCGCCAACACCTGGGGGCGACTTATCACACGCCAGCCCTCAAGAAACTCTGCCCCGTTCAGGCCTACATCAACTGGATCACCGCCGCCTGCACCGCCCATGGCCCGGTATTCAGGAAGATCGATCGCTGGGGCCATCTGGCTGAAGACGGGATCAACGCCAACAGCCTGGTTCCACTGTTACGGCGCATCTTTGAGCAAGCGGGTGTCGCGCCCGAGCTCTACAGCAGCCACTCGCTGCGCCGGGGCTTTGCCACCTGGGCGTCGGCGAACGGCTGGGACATCAAGGGCTTGATGAGTTACGTGGGCTGGAAGGACGTGAAATCCGCGCTGCGGTATGTGGACTCTGCCGCCTCGTTCGGTGGCCTGGCGGTTCAGGCACCCACACCCATGGTGCAGGTGCCTGCTCGCCTCACGGAGTGATCGCCACCTTCATCACGCCATCGCGCTGGTGCGCGAACAGCTCGTATGCGGCTTCGATGTCGTCGAGCTTGTAGCGGTGGGTCACCAGCGGCGACAGGTCTACCCCGCCACTCTGCACCACGGCCATCAACCGGCGCATGCGCTCCTTGCCGCCAGGGCATAACGTCGAAACGATGCTCAAGTCGCCCAACCCGGCGGCAAAGGCATCGACCGGAATACGCAGGTCGCTGGAGTAAACGCCCAGGCTCGATAGCCGCCCGCCTGGCCGCAGCACCCGCAGCGCCGATTCGAACGTGCCCTGCGTACCCAGCGCCTCGATGGCCACATCGACACCACGACCATCGGTCAGAGCCATGATCTGCTCGACCACATCGCCCTCCTTGAAGTTGACCACGTGAGTCGCACCCAGCTTGCGAGCCACGCTCATGCGTTCGGGCACGGCGTCCACGCCGATGATCATCGTCGCCCCCTTGAGTCGTGCGCCCGCAATGGCGCAAAGCCCGATAGGGCCGAGCGCGAAGACGACCACGGTGTCGCCAATGTTCACTTCGCCCCGTTCTGCACCGGAAAACCCGGTGGACATGATGTCCGGGCACATCAGGACCTGCTCGTCGCTGAGTCCGTCAGGGATCGGGCACAGGTTGGCCAGGGCATCCGGGACCAGCACGTATTCAGCCTGGCAGCCGTCGATGATGTTGCCGAACTTCCAGCCGCCAGTGGCGCGAAAACCATGGCGGGTATCCGGACCGTCCTGCGACCCGCAACCGCAAAGGCAGGCATAGCTTTGCCCGCTGGGTGTGATGGCGCCGGCAATCACTCGCTGGCCTTCGAAAAAGCCACGCACCTGCGAGCCCAGTTTTTCGATCACGCCGACCGGCTCGTGGCCTACCGTCAGGCCTTTGGCCACCGGGTACTCACCGCGCAGAATGTGCACGTCGGTGCCGCAGATGGTCGTGGTGGTAATGCGGATCAGTGCGTCCAGCGGACCGACTTCGGGAATCGGTTTGTCCTCAAGCACGATCCGGTTCTTTTCTACGAAAACAGCCGCTCTCATGGTTGCCATGGTGATCCCTCCTTTACCTGCACGTTTCCAAAGGCTGCGCCCGGCGAACGGGTGAAGGATTGATGATGGTCAACGATTGAGCGATTGGTGCGCAGATCGGCGACCACTCGTCGGAACGGGCGAGTCGCAACGGTAGTGATTGAACCTGCCAAGCGGCGCCAGTTGCGGCCAGAACAGTGCCGCCTGCCCCGTGCGAGTACCTTCTGCGTCCAGCACTTCCCAGACGATGCCGTCGTGGATCATGAAGGGTTCGCCATGGCGGTCGACCCGGTATCCGCTGTACCCGCTGGCGATCCCCTTGGCGGTCACCACCTCGAGCAGCGCCTGGCGCGCATTGCGATCCAGGCTTGAGGCGCTGAATCGAGAAGGCATGGCGCAAAACTCTTCCCGGCTGTACTTGAAGCAGGTCATTGCGCATTCATTGGTGTAGATGAAGTGCGGGTCGGGGTCGTCATTGTGGGCCACCAGGCTGTAGGGGGCGTGATGGTGAATCCACGCTTCACGCGACCCGTCGACAGCCTCCGGAACAGGAAGCCCGCGCCCGGTCCAGTGCCGGTAGGATTGGTCGAGTTGCTGGATGATTTGCAGATCAGTCATCAATGGTCACCTGTGCTGTCCTTGTGTGCGAGCCCGCTCGCAATAGGTGTGAAGCCGGCTCGGGGTATCAGGATACCGGCGTTGACGATTATCGCGAACAGGCGCGCTCCCACAGTTTAAAAGTCTGCCGCACCTGTTAAATACCCCGCGCCCCTGTAGGAGCGAGTTTACTCGCGATGGTCGCAAGAACACCGCAGGGCGTCAGTAAACCCGCGTCACCGGTGAAGTCGATCGCGGGCAAGCCCGCTCCCACAGGTCCGGTGGTGCTCTTGTGCGAGCGAGCCTGCTCGCGATGGCCGAGGCCTAGTAACGTCTCTTGTTCTGCGCCATGGTCGTCTCGTTTTCCACCAGAAAAATCTGCCTGGGCAACTTGAAGTCACGCAGTTTGAGCAGCGCCAACGGCCCTGCCCCCAACTCCGTGCGCAGGTCCCAGGTCAGGTCCAGACCGTCAGGTGCGCGCACTTGCAGGCGGTAGTGGCTGGCGCTGTCGTTGAGGGGTGTGACCCGGGCCTTTTCCAGCAGACGGATCAGGCCCCAGGTGCCCTCGTTGTCGGCGAACAATCGCTCGCTCGCCCGCACACTGGTCCACAGCAGGCGCGTGCCCGGGTGGCTGGTGAAGCCCGGCCAGCCGAAACGCTGCCAGCTCTCCTTCTGGTTGAAATAGTGATGTTTCTCGCCGTTGAGGATGAACATCGTCTGCACCACATCGCGCACCGGTTTGCCGCGCAGCTCGAAACTCATGCCCATGCCGCCGTCGGTATAGAGCACGTCCGCGAGGTGGCTGAGCTGGTTGATCGCCGTGAGAAACTGCGGGTTGAAACGCAAGCCCTGGCTGTGCCGGGAGTCGTCCACCCAGCGACTGCCTTCCTTGCGCAGCACGCCACCGAGTTGCTGCTGCAAAAACTGCTCGATGCGCCCGGAATCGGCGCGCACCATTTGCCCGAGCATCGGCAGCGACGCGTCGTTGGCGGTGTTGGCAAAGGGATAACGACCGGCGAATGACTGCTGCCAGTCGTTGACGATCGCCCGTTGCCACTGGCTGTTGAGACCGGCGGCTGCCGGTTGCAGGACCCGTTGCCAGGCCTGTTCCAGCGGCTGCACGAACAGCGTCTGGCCGACGTTGTCCCACTCCGCGCCCAGGCTCGCTGCCACCAGGCTGGCGTAGGCCTGAGTGTCGGTGAGGTCGATCTGCTGCCCCTGAAACACCGTCTGCGCCAGCGCCTGGGTCATCGCCTGCGGGTTGGCGGCGTTGCTGATCTGTTGCAGCTTCAGGCGCACCCGGGTCACCCGGTTGAGCAAGGCTTGCAGGCTCAGGCGCTCGCTGTCGCCGTCCTTGTCCAGCAGCGCGAGCAAGGGTCCGAAACTGTTCTCCAGCGGGCCGGTGGATTCAGGCAAATCAATGGCCGCGTCCTGACCCATCAGCTTCTGCGCGGACTTCACCAAAGTATCGCCCAGCGCCTGTCCTCGTCGGCCGGCCTGCCCTTGCCAGCTCAGCGTGCTCATCAGCGCAATCAACGGCGACTGGCGCACATCACTCATCAGCGTCAGTTGATCGATCACCTCGCCCAGGCTGCCCACCGGTTGCCCGTGCAGGCTGTTGAGAAAGTCCAGCCAGGCGTCGGCGTAGTCTTCAAAGTAGCGGTCAGTAAGTTGCTGGCGCAGTTGCTCCGGGCTCAGCTCGGCGGCGATTTGCCCGGGCTGGTCGCTGAGCACCCAGTCGATTTCCTCGCGGCGCGCTTCGGCGATGGCGTCGATGGCCTGGCGCACCTGCCCCTCCCAGGCCTGGCGGGTAAACACGCCGGGCACCGTGTGGGGCGTGGCAAACAACGCGTTTGCATCCGTGCCAGCGACCATCTGTTGCAGGCCCAGGGCCGGGTACTGATTGGCGCTGTCGTCGAGGACTTTTTGGTACAGGCTGGCCTGGGCATTGCGTTGGCCCAGTTGCCCGAGCAGCACCTGACGCGCCTGCGTCACCAACCGCACATCCTTCTCGACGCGCCACTGCGGGTGCGCCGCCAATTGTTCGGCGTAGAACTGCCAGAGGTTGGGCGCGACGCCTTGCCACACGCCAGGCGAAATGTCCGCCCGCTGGGGCAACGCCTCGGTCAGCGTACGGGCGAGAAACGCGCTGTCGGTTTTCGCAGGCTGCGCCAGCATCAGGTAGGCCTTGAGCTGGGCATGGGCGACTGCGGCGCGCTTGACGCGCTCAGGGCTGTCCGCAGGCAGTTTGATCAGCGCTTGCAGCTGACGCGCCAGCTCAGTCGCGACCGGGTCACGCATCAGCCGGTTGTTGGCCTCTACGTACGACGGCCAGGCAGCGGCGAGCAGACGCTCGTTCTGGGTCAGGCCAAAACCCAGGTACCAGGGCGCGCCGTGTTCGGCGCGCGCGAGCAGTTGGCCGAGTTCGCGGGTCAGTTCGTGCAGGGCGAAGACTTGATCATCCACCGAGCCGCCCTGCTGCAACGTCGTCAGCGCCGTGTTGACCTGGCCGACGTGCACGCGGTTGGCCGCGAACGACAGCAACACACCCGCGCCTGCCAGCAACATCAGGCCGAGTGCCAGGGTCCGCGCAGTGCGCATGACGCCCCAGCCGAGGCGACGTTGTTCGGCGTGGCGATCATCGAGCACCCCGCCCCAGGGCGCGGTGGCGTGCCAGAAGTGGCCGTCGGATTTTTCCGGCACCGGCAACGGCAGGCTGAACCACAAGCCACGCAGCGGCACACCCCGGGCGAACAATCGCAACAGCGGCGCCAGCGCCTTGCGCCAACGGGCGATGCCCTCGCTGCGCAAATCGACGGACAGGCGCAGCAGGAAGTCGTGGCCATTGCACTCATTCATCTGGCCAAGACCGTAGGCCCGCAGGGGCTGGACGAGCTGTTCGAGTTGTTGCTCCACATCCTGCGGCGTGACCGAGCGTGGCAGCAGGCAGCCGACAGTTTGCGTGGCGCGCTTATCCTGCGGCCAGGTGCTGGTGCAGATCTGCCAGAGGTGCAGTGGCAGGTGCCAGCGCAGGCGGCGGGCCAGGGCTTGCAGGTGGCGAACGCCTGTATCCATGGCCTCGCCGTCAGTGCTTTGCGCACTATTCAATGCCCAGACCACGCCATCCAGGTCACGCCACCTGCTCAAGCCGGACCATGGGGCAAAGCGGCTTTCATCGAATGGGTTTTGCGTGCTTCCACCCCAAATCAGCAAGGTGTCGTGACCGGCGAGCCAGCACTTGTCCTTAAGGCCGGGGGCGATGGCTTCGACCTGCGCATCTTCACCCACCACCAACAGCAGACGAGCTTTATAGCGCCAGAAGAAGCCGTGATTTTCCTGCAGGTAAGTCTTGATCTCCTCACGAATACGCGCCGCTCGCGCGTCATTGGCCACTTGTGGGTCCAATGGTTCACGAACATCGTCTGCCTGCAACCGACGATAATCGGCCTGCCCCATCTGCCGACCCAGCAACCTGTAACCACCCAGAAACAGCACCACCAGAAAGCTGGCCGACAGCAGCGCAAGCCAGAGCATTTGCACGGCACTGCCGGCTGTGATGCCCAGGGACTCAGGTTGACGCCAGATCCATACATCCAATGCCAGCGTGGCGAGCAACAGCACGCCCATCAGCACACCTATCACTACAGAGTGTCGAAATTGCATGTCAGATTTCCTGTTTCGCAGGCGGTGACGCAGGCGTCAGCACCGTACACCAGAGCCCGGCGGCGTCGTTGCTGCCACTGAAAATGAATTGCGCACCGGCGCCGCGTTCTATGGTTTGCGCCGCCGTCGAGATAGCCAGCCACGGTGAGGCCTTGCCCGAATGCCCCAGCAGCGCATCCAGGTCGCTAACACCCTGGGGCGAGCCTGCCGGTATCGGCGCTTCAAGCATCACGCCCGTCAGGGCCGCAGTGCGCTGGGCATCAACCCCCACTCGCCAGACCTGCTCTATTTCCGCTCCGTCCAGCGGCACCCAGTCCAGAGACCGGCGCGCCGCCTGAAGTAGCTCGGCGTCGGCGAGCGTGCGCTCCTGCTCCGGTCGATGCAGAGAGGCAATGGCTGGCAACGTGGTTTGTGTCAGGCGATTGCCCAGCAACACACCCACCACCGCCTCGGCCGAGCCTTCGCGCGGCTGCACGGCAAACTGCACCGCCACCACCAGCAGCAAGGCTTGATCACCGATGCGCCAATCCAGCCATTGATCCACTGCTGCCAGGCCACAGCCCTCGACGGCCAATACTGACTGGCGTATGCCGCAAGCCCGCCACGCCTGCTGCCACACCCGGCGTAACAGGCCTTCGGATAAACCGCTGTCGACTTCCAGCAACAGGGCCAGGGGTTGCTCCTGCGGCAATTGCGCCAAAGGTTGGCCAAGGTCGGTCAGCACCTGGGTCAACGCCCGCAACAGCACCTCTTCAGGAGCTTCATCTGCCCCGGCAGGCAGCCGCGTGTGACGCACAGGCGATTCATCCGGTGTGTCTGCTTGAGCCGTCAGGCCAGGGGCCTTACCCAGAGCTGGCTGCTGTGGGTCGTGCAGTGCGGTGGACAGGCTCACGCCCAGCACCTGCAAGGAACGTCGCCCCCGGCGAATCTTGCGGATCAGGTCGATTTCCCGCGCCTCATCCCAGCCATCGGCAGCACTGTGCTGGCCGGCGTAAAGCACCACTCGCCCAAACCCCAGAATCGCCCAGCCGAGCAGCGGCACACCCAGAGCCACTCTCCAGAACACCAGCGGCTGCTCGCGCAAGGCCTGCGTGGCGAACAGCACCGTCGCCCCCATTCCCACAGCCAAAAACAGCCCCAGCACACCCAGCCAGAGCAGCATGCGCGGGCGCTCAGGCCGGCGTGCAGGTGCACGGACACGGTCCAGTCCGACCGGCATGGCTAGTTCGCTCCTGCTTTCGGCATGGAGGAAATCAACACGCACCCGCAGGCGCAGCGATGCCCCTCGAAGGCAACCGGAACGCCGTTGTCACAATACGATGAGAGTCCTTCCTCGATCACCGTCTCGCCATGGCCGGGAACCGGACACCGCACGGGATCGCCCTTGCGAGCGACGCCAATATCGTTGAAGCGCATGACCTCGGACCCCGAGAGCACGGTGCCGCCACTGGTGTTCTTGTCGCCGATACGAATGATGCCTTTCATGTCTTTCTTCCCTGTTTTATTGATCGGTTTGACTCACGACTGGGGTGTTTCCTGGTTCAACACTTCGTGCTGTAAAAAAGCGTCGCCATGCCAGACAAAACTGGAAGACTGTAACGGCCGCCCAACAGCATCGACATTGCTGAACCACTCAATGGAAAACCCATACGGGCCCCATTGCACCGAAGAAAAATCGGTATCTTGCGCACTCGCTCCGGAGTTTTGACTGGCCAATGAAATCGAGCGCAGGCAACTGCTCACCAACACTTTTTGTTCTTTGATCAGCGCTGGGCCATCCACTCGATAGACGGATAACCAGACTTCATTTCCAGAGCCACAGAAGCCTTCGGGGTTTTCTGAGTTGGAGGGATAGACACGCAAGACGGACATAAACTCGAGCGCCTCAACCCTGTGTTTGCTCACGTCATAAAAGACGCCCGCCGAAGTTGCGGGTAACTTAAACTCATGGGTCCTTTCGTCCGCCATTTGCAACTGAACGATTGCACCCTTTTTTCCGACCCAGACTGTTTCGGTGGCCGCATAAACGCAACTAACATTGCTGAACACCATCAGAAAAACCGTCGACACCTTAATAAAATTACTGACCCAGCACGTGATCTGCATAACAAACCCCCGAATAAACCCAGGGATGTTCATCCGATTGTCCGTTGGTCCCTTTCGAATACTTATCCTTGTCACGTTCATGTAATTGCGCTTCTGTTTTATCCGTATTGTTCTCGCTGTTCAGCGACCAACCGATATTGCCGGCACTGGAATCACACAAGAGGTTATTTTTCCTGACCCAGGCCGAACCAGCACTGTCCCACTCATGGTAGGAGCCCCCATTCCAGCGGCTGAATACCTCATGTTGCAGTTGTACGTTGGTGTAGGTCCTGCCTTCCTGGCCTAGATATTTTCGGGCAATGCGAACTTTGTCCTTGTAGGTGGCAGACCCGGCAACAATATTGGCCTTCCAACTCCAGACCTGTTCAAAGGACGGTGCCGAGCAGGTCATCTGCGTAATGCCATAGCCCTTATCGAAAGCAACGATAGGCTCACCGTCCAATTCGATGAAGTGCTTGGTATGGGTTTCCTGCTCCAGCAACTTATCGAAGCCACTCATACCTTCCAGGCTGTCGATATAGTTCGCAACGTCCTGCGCACTCGGGTTCTGACCTTTTATAAAGACGGTTCGACTCAACGTTTTTCCATTGCAGCTGACCTGCACGCTCAATGTTCCGCCCAAAACCTTTTCATCGAAGTTCGCAACCCATCGATTGCTACAACTGACGAATGAACCGTTCTCTTCGAACACTTGTAGATCGGCAGTCTTTCGCGCGCGCTCTCTCAAGCCACTGACTCTCGCCACCCACTTGATTGACCAGGACCACTTGTATTCGCCAGCAGCTTGGGTTCGAAACTCGAAAACAATTTCGGGTAGTTCCGCCACTTGCGTGATCGTGAACACTGCGTTCTCGGCCGGTGACACCCAGCTTAAAGAAACTTCGGAAGACTGTGCTTTCACTACAGTACTACCTGAACTATTGGTACAGCCTGCGAGGTTGACCTGTTGCATAGTGATGCCTCATCCATTTGAATTACTGCGAGTCCGTGCCTGCTGGTGTTAATTGCGGGGGGCGTTACCAAGTCCCATAAGGAATTCCGTGCTTTTCTACGTAAGTTTTGTTCTCGGGTTCGATGGTGACGTATTGAGCTTCGCTCTTGCCTCGGTAAGGTCCCAACGCCTCGATCTCGGCCTGAAAGCGACCGACTTCCTTGAAACTCAGGCAAGGCCCGCCCAACCAAACTTTGACAATTCCACCGGGGGCCATACCCAATGTAATTATCCGTCGATAATCATACTTCCATTTTTTGAGCCTCGGCAGAACACTCTCTCCGGCCTGACCATCTCATCGCGCACCCACTGTGGGATATGAATGCCAAACTTGTAGGTTTGTGGTTCCACCAGAGATTGCCAGCGCAAGAAAAGTTGCTCTGGCAAGTCGACATTATTTATAGGCTTCCCCCCCCCGTACCTTTGTGCCAGCCTTCGGTTTTAGCGGTGTAGCTGGCAACTCCACCAGTCACGCGGTAAAACGCCAGGCGACGTTGATCGAGCACGTCCACGCTTTCGACCCACACTTCCATGAAACGCGGAGCCACCAGAGCGATGTTCCAATGGTTATAAGGTAACTTGGGTCGAGGGGGTGGTTTCGGCCCACTGGCACAGGCGCTCAGGCTGAACACCAGGCCAATGATCAAGGCAAGACGCGTCATTGCGGATACCCCTTCTGTGGCCGGTTGGCGTAGATGTTGCGCTGGCCGCTTTCCGTCGGTTTGCTGACAAGAAGAGGCCCACTGGGCACCCAATGCGCAGACTGGTGGATGTAGCGACAACGCAGCAGACTTTCCTGGTCGCGATCAAGGCTGACCTCAAGTTCACCCAGTGCCTGATCCAGAATGCGGTCGGCTATCGGTTTTAACTCCCCAGGCAAGCGGAACAGCTTGTCTTTATCATCAATGCCATCAAACGGCACGCTATGCCGCACCGCTAGCTCGCGCATCACCCGCAACGGGATCAACGACAGCTCGCCAAGCATCGAACACTCGTTACCAAGTCCCATAAGGAATTCCGTGCTTGTCGATGTATTCCTGGGCCTCGGGTTTCGGTGCCCGATAATATTTACCGTTCCCTTTACGATGAGGCCCCAGCAGTTCGATCTCGGCCTGAAAGCGACCAATTTCCTTATGCTGCAGACAACCTGAACCCAACCAAACCTTGACGATGCCGCCGGGAGCCATGCCTAGGGTGATGGTGTCCCGGTAGAGGGTCACCACCTTTTGATCCCACTTGCAGAACACCTCATGTGGTCTGACCATCTCATCGCGCACCCACTGTGGGATCTGGATACCGATCTTGTAGGTCTGCGGCTCCACCAATGATTGCCAACGCAGAAATAACTTTTCTGGCAAGTCAACGTTGTTCACGGGCATCATTTTGCCCCCGCCCTTGTGCCATCCTTTTGGTTGACGGGTATAGCTGGCCACACCGCCAAAAACACGGAAAAATGCCCACCCACGTTGATCAAGCACATCCACGCCCTCGACCCAGACCTCCATAAAACGCGGGGCCGCAAGAGCGATGTACCAACTGTCGTAAGGCAATTTGGGCCGAGGGGGCGCCTTCGGCCCACTGGCACATGCACTCAAACTGACCAACAGTCCCATGAGCAAGACAAGACGCATCATTGCGGGTACCCCTTCTGCGGCCGGTTGGCGTAGATGTTGCGCTGGCCGCTATCCGTCGGTTTGCTGACCAAAAAGGGGCCGCTAGGCACCCAATGCGCGGACTGGTGGATGTATTGACGACGCAGCAA
The DNA here is from genome assembly GCF_054668405.1 of Pseudomonas sp. S2_C03. Taxonomy (NCBI): domain Bacteria; kingdom Pseudomonadati; phylum Pseudomonadota; class Gammaproteobacteria; order Pseudomonadales; family Pseudomonadaceae; genus Pseudomonas; species Pseudomonas sp. S2_C03. The sequence continues at coordinate 2,333,257 of NZ_CP162766.1, forward strand.
ATATTCCTGGTCGCGATCAAGGCTGACCTCAAGTTCACCGAGTGTCTGATCGAGAATGCGCTCGGCGATCGGTTTCAATTCCTTGGGAAGTTGGAAGCGCTCGTCTTCATCAGCAATGACGTCAAACGGCACACCATGCCGCGCCGCTAGCTCGCGCATCACCCGCAGCGGGATCAACGACAACTCGCCGCGCACCGGCCGGTCCAGTTCGATGGTCAGGAAATAGTCTTCGCTATGGCGCGCCTGTGGTCCACGAGGTGCCTGAGCGATCGGCCAGGCTTTGATGTTGAGTTTGCCGTCAGCAGCAACACCGGTTCCCTCCAGTTGGACCTTCTTGAAGCGCGCTTCTGCCCAGGCAGGCTGTGCGTCTACCGGGGAATTGGCGGGCACGGTGAAGCGCCGTGGTTTGGTCAGCCACACCCGTTCGCGGGCCTTGGGCAGATAGCCGCCGCCGATGTCTGAGTGCACGCCGGGCAGGATGACTTGCTGATGGTCGTCCAGCACGCTGTTGAGCGCGAAGTTATGACGATGCTCGTCTCGGGCCTGAAGCTGGATAACCTTGCGCGCACAGTTGGGCGGCAGGTACAGGTTCACACCGGGGTTGTTGTCGTTGTGTACACCGAAATCACCATCGAGAAGCTCGGGGAGGTCGAAGATGGCGGCGACAGTGTCGAATAGGCCGATGAAGTTAATGCAGATGTCCACCGCTGGATCGAAGTTTTCCATCAGGACTAAGCGTCCGGGCTTGAGTAGTTCCTTAAACAAACCACCGCCTGGCTTTAGCAGTTCATTGGCGCAATGCCGAGCGGCTGCGGCACCACGACTGAAACCAAAGATGTCGAACTCAACACGCCGGATTAAGCATTCACTGTTCTTGTCGGCAAAGGCCCGCAAATGTTTCTCGATCAAGCTTGACGCCTGTTTGACCCGCGCCACCACCCCGGTCTCACCGAGCCCTAAGCCTTGGCCGACGATGACCGAGTCACCTTTCTCACGAGTGGTGCCTATCCCATCCAAATAGACCGGCACATAGCCAATCTCACTTCCCTCCAGCAAAGCGTCACTGGAGTGATCTGGATAAAGATCATGCAGATGCACCACATTGCTCGGCGCATTCCCATAGCTGTTATCCGGCGCACTACTGAAAGCCGTGCCATCGAACCCGCCAAAACCACTGTCAGTGCATTGCTTGATGATGCTATCCAGTTCGCTCTGAACAAAATGCGTCAGGTCCTCGCGACGACAATCTTCGGTATGCGCTGAGTTACCCAGGTTGTTCCCGGTCCCATCAAAAAACAGCCCGATCCGCAGGGTAATCCCCTCCAGTTCTTCCTCCTCTTCTTCCTCCTCCAGGTCATAGCTCAACGACAGCGCTTGCGGCGTCTCCGTGTACACCCGCTCAGTAAACCCCTGGCTGTCGGTGGTGCCTTTCCAGGTCTGGCCGGAGGCGGCTGTAATCTTGTACCGCGTGTTAGCCCAGGGCTGATCACCGGGGGTTAATATCCGGAACTGCTCGTCGAACTCCAGCGGCGGGTCGATCTTTGCCGGCAACCAGGATTGGCGCATCGGCTGGGTGGCCTTGGTTTGGGTGTATCCGTAATAGGCCGACTTGACCTTGTAGTCCCCCGCGGTGCCGGACTCGATCCCACACTTTTCCAGGGTCAGGTAACTGCCACCGGCATTCAGGATGATTTTCTTTTTGGCCGTAATGCGCACTTCATCTTCGGTACTGGTGATGTCCAAACCATGCCGGGCCAGCAGTTGCAACTTGTCGTTCTGCGCCTGAATGCTCACCGCGCCCTGGTTGGCGATCAGCTTCATGCCCAACTTGCGCACGAACAAACTCAAGCCCTGGCCCACGCCGATGAACAGGCGCTTGACCACGCTGATGTCCGCTTCGCCGCCGGCGTTGAACATCAGGTTGTCCTGCGCGGCCAGTTGCAGGTGCTGGCCGCTGGTGAGGGCGATACCTTGTGGGGCGCTGAGCAGCAGCACCGAGGATTTCAGTTGTTCCAGGTCCTGGCGCAGCAGGTGCAATTGCGCCGCCACATCCGCCGGTTCGGCGTGGGCGGCCTGGGCGTCGGTGGAGAGCTTTTGCAGTTGTTTACCAGCCTGTTGCAGGCGATTGACGGCGGCGCTCATGTCAAGGACCGGGCCTTGGGCCCTCGCCTGCGCATCCGCACTGATAAACACCCCCTTACCCGCCCGCACACTGCCCCAATCATCGGTCCTCAGCTCAAACCCTTCCCCCCGCCGCTTCTGCTGCGCATCCACTAGATGCCCCAAATTCAGCTGGCTCTTGCCGCCATACTCGGTGCTGAGCTTGACGTGCTCCTGGCCCCGCGAGTCGTCCATGCGCAGCTTGTTGTTGGCCGGGGTGCGCAGCACGTTGCGCTTGTAATTGCGGGCGTTGAGGGTGACGTGGTCGGGGTGTTCGCTGTCGTGCAGGGCGTGGGCGATGTAGGGGCGGTCGGGGTCGCCCTGTTCGAAGGCGATCGCCACTTCGGTGCCGCAAATCAGCGGCAGGTGCAGGCCGTGGGTGTCGCCGGCGTAGGGCCGGGCCAGCCGTAGCCAGGCGCTTTCGCGGCCGAGTGGCCAGGTGTCGCGGTCGAACAGGAAGTTGACCTTGTAGCGGCCTTCCTTGTCGATTTCGGCGTAGCGGTCGTGGGCCAGGCCGCTGGTGACGCGGGCGGGCACGGTGCCGGCGATCTGCGGTTTGGGTAACAACGGCGGGCGGAAACACAGCTCTTCGCTGTAGGGCATGGCCTGGAACTGGCAGATGAACGCGCCATCGCGGCTGGCGCGGATGCTGACGGCGATGACCGCGCAGCTCGGGTTGAAGGCTTGTGGGGCGCCGTCGCTGATGGCCAGCACCTGGCCTGGCGCCAGGGTCGGGCTGTTGCTGGTGCCACTCAGGTGCGTCTGGTCGTTGAGGTATCGCTCGTGGCGCAGGCGGGCGAAGAAGTAGCCGCTTTCGCCGAGCTGTTTTTCGTGGCGCTCGTAAGGATCGCCCAGCGCCCGATAGGGTTCGGCGTAGTGGTAGGCCTCGCCGTAAGTGCCCGGCGCGCCACGGGTATGATCGACCTCGGCATCGAGCCGGGCCTTGGCGTCGCGGTGCTGATAGGTGCGCACGTTGACGTGTTGTTCCACCACCCGGTGGCGGTTTTGCAGGGCCCACACGCCGACCTCGTCGCTGCCCAACCCCGCTGGCGGGCGGTGCGGCAACTGCACGTCGAACTGGTAACCGCACTGGTTATCGCAGAACTCCACCACATCGAAGCGCAGACGCTCGTTGCTGACAAAGCGGTACCAGATGCCGACCTCCGCCAGCAGGCGGTTGATGAATGCCAGGTCGCTCTCGCCGTATTGCATGACCTGCTCGCGCCGGGGGTATTCGCGTTTGAGGCGAAACAAGAACTCATGGCCACGCATGTCGTGTCGGCTGCGCAGGATGCTCTCGACGATTTCCGGCACCGACTTATGTTGGTAGATGCGGTATTGCCGGCCGAGGCCGAGCAGTTGCAGGCGCGGTTGCAGGGTGATTTCGTAGCGCGCTTCGTCTTTGGAGGCGGACAGGCGCTGGAAACCGGTGATCACCCCTTGCAGGGTGCGCAACGGTTCGATGGTCAGCGTTTCCCAGGGCATCACCGCGATCGGTATGGCATGCAGGCTGAAGCCGGCGTCCTGGCCGAGCAGTTGCTGGGCGGCCAGGTCCTGCTCGGTGCTGGTGAATTCGATGTGGTAGCAAAAGGGTTGGCTGAGGCGCTCTTCGCCGTGGAAGGCCAGCACGTCGAGGGTGGGTTCAAGGTCGCGCACCCAGAGTTTGTGGCGGCTGTGGTCGAAGAAAATCGGCAGTGAACTCATGGTCAAGCCTCCCTGGCCTGGATGGAGTGGCGGGGAGGTTTTTATCCACCCGCGTTGGATGCGGGTCAGTGTTCTAGAAGCTGAAAATTGTGGAAATAGGACGGTTCTGATGGGCGCGTAGGATGCGTCCAAATGTTCTGGCGCCGGGTCTGTAGGAAGTTTCCAGATTTTGGAAGCCTATGAAAACGCCGCTTTTCTGTAGGAGCAGCCGGTCGACGCTCGAAGGCTCGCGATGGTGGTTCGGGCGCCTCGGGGTGTCAGGATTCCCGCGTCATCGTTGACGACCATCGCGACGGTTCGACGCCTCGATTGCTCACTACAGGTGCCGTGGCGGATCAATTACGTCAAGCACATCGCCAATCAATGTCTATGCTTTGGCGAATGCGCCGTGTCTGAGCCTTGCATCGCGCAGCCCAACCCAACATCACATGGAAATGCAGTCCTATGAAATCGATACGCTTTCTTGCCTGCGCTGGTGCTTTTGCCTCAATCATGTCCCTGGCCCAAGCCGCCGAAATCCCGTTGGGGAGCAAGACCCTTGAAGGTCAGATCATCTCCAAGGTACTGGCCGTCGACGCGGCGAATCGCCAGGTGACCATCGAAGATCCCGAGGGCAAACCGGTGGTGATCCAGCTCTCCGACCAGGCCAAGAACCTGCACAACCTGCAAGTCGGCGACAAGGTCGACATCAAGGTGGCGCGTTCGGTGGCCTATGTGCTCGATACTAATATCGGTGATCAACCGGGAATCAGCAATGAATCCATGGTCGCGCGCGTGGCCAAGGATAACCCCAACCCCGGTGGCGAGGCGATTCGTGAGGTTCGGGTGACGTCGAAGATCACCGCCATCAACCTCAAGGATCACGAAGTGACCCTGCTGCCGCCTGAAGGGCCGGTGCGTGTGGTCAAGGTTGAAAACCCTGATCTTCAGGCACGCATGGGCAACCTCAAGGTCGGGCAGACGGTCGACGCCGTTCTGACCGAATTCCTGCAGGTCGAAACCTCACGCTAACCCGGCCTGAGAAAGCGCCGACATGACCGACCTGCTCAACGCCATTGCGCTCGGGCTGCTGGCACTGTTGCCCTTGACCAACCCACCGACCACGGTGGCGTTGTTCATCGCGCTGAGCAAAGGCCTGAACCAGCAGGAAAAGAACCGCCAGGCCTTCCTCACGTCGTTGTATGTCTTCCTGATCATGACGCTCACTTATTACGTAGGTGAGCTCGTCATGGACGTGTTCAACATCTCCATACCGGGCCTGCGCATGGCCGGTGGCGGGATCTTGATCATCATGGGCTTGAAGATGCTGTTTCCGCCGGTACCGGCACCCCAGCCCGCCGATGCCGTCACGGAGCAAATCGATTTCGCCTTCATCCCGCTGGCGATGCCCAGTACCGCAGGCCCCGGGACGATTGCGATGATCATCAGTTCGTCCGCCACGATCAAGCACAGCACGGCGTTCCCCGCCTGGGTAATCTGGGTAGCACCACCACTGATCTTCCTGTTGACCGCGCTGATTCTCTGGTTATGCCTGCGCGGCTCGGGATTCATCATGCGCCTGACCGGCAAATCAGGCATCGATGCCATTTCAAGGCTGATGGGCTTTTTGCTGGTGTGCATGGGCGCACAGTTTGCAATCAACGGTGCGGTGGAAATCGTACAAACCCTGATCGACAGCAACTTTCACACGCTGCGCCCGCCGTAGCAGCTACGCTTGTCGTTGGGCTTGAAAATCGCCTGTTTACACGGTCTCGACATGGATCCCTTCATCTCCAACCAACGTGGTTGCACAGGGGTAAGGCAATGCGTATTTCATGGGTTTACGCGGCGTCAGTCGTTGTGTTTCTAAGTGGGGGTACCACCCTGGCCCAAACGCCGGACACGCCCCCGCCACCGGTCGAGACAGCGGCCGTCGCGCCACCTGCAAAAGACCCGGTGTTCACCCAGGAACAACTGGAGCAAATGGCCGCCCCCATCGCGCTCTATCCCGACCCGCTGCTGGCACAGGTGTTGATGGCCAGCACTTATCCCGGGGAAGTCGCCGAAGCCGTGACCTGGTCCAAGGCCAACCCGAATGCCAAGGGCGACGACGCGGTCAAGCAGGTGGCCAATCAGCCCTGGGACCCCAGCGTGCAGGCGTTGGTCGCTTTTCCGCAGGTGCTCGCCACCCTGGGCCAGGACCCGGTGTGGGTGCAGCGCCTGGGCGATGCCTTCCTCGCGCAACCGGACGACCTGATGAGTGGCGTACAGAATCTGCGGCGCCAGGCGCAGGCCGCCGGCAACCTTGAGAGCAACCAGTACCAGAACGTAACGGTACAGGTCGCCGCTCCCGCTCCCGCCGACCGGCCAAAAGCCGAGACCCTGCCAGCGGCACCGGCCAGCAGCAATTCCACCATCATCATCCAGCCCGCCGACCCGCAGGTGGTGTACGTCCCCACCTATAACCCGACGACCACCTACGGCACCTGGCCTTACCCGGCGTCGCCGCCCGCCTACTACCCGCCGCCACCGGCGTACTACCCGGGGCAGGCCCTCGTGGCTGGACTGGCGTTCGGCACCGGGGTGGCGATCGTCGCCTCGTTGTGGGGCGATTGCGACTGGGGCAACAACGACGTCGACATCGACGTCAACCGCTACAACAACATCAATGGCAACAACATCAACAACCGTATCAACAGCAACAAGTGGCAGCACAACCCCGCCAATCGCGACGGTGTGCCGTATCGAGATGCTCGCAGTCGTGAACAGTACGGCCGCCAACTGGACGGCGCCCGCCAGCGCGAAGCCTTTCGCGGGGACACCGCCCAGCGCGCCCAGGCTCGCGACCGGGCCCGCAATTCCATGGACAGGGCCGGGATCCAGCGTCCGGCTACCAGCAATCGCCAGGCGCAGGACCAGATGCGCCAGGCGCGGTCCGAAGGCTCGGTCGGTAACCGCATGCAGTCCGGTACGGAGCGTCCGAGGGCCACTGACCGCAGCCAGAACACCCAACGCAACACGCGCGAAAACCAAACACCGCGCCGCGAAACCGCGCAGAACAACCAGCGCCGCCAGGACTTGCAGCAGAACCGCCAGGGCGCCCAGCACCGCGGCGCCGCCCGCAACAACGCCTTCGCCGGTGTGCGCTCGCCGTCGCAATCCAATGCCCAGGCCCTGCGTGGCCGGGCCAGCCAGGCGTCCGCCCAGCGTGGCGGTGGCGGCGCACGGGCTGAGGGTCGCCAGATCAGCCGGCCTTCCGGCGCCGGGGCACGTTCGCGGGGGGGCCGTCGATGAACAGGTATTTGAAAACATCGGTGCTGTTGTTCGGCCTGGCATGGTCGTGTTTTGCAGCAGCGCAGCAATCCTTTCCAACCCCTGAAAAAGCCGCGGAGGCCTTCGTCAAGGCGCTCGGCACCGAGCGCGCCGATCAGGCCCGGCTGACCGAACTGCTGGGCAAGGACTGGCAAACCTACATCCCGCGCAAAGGTTCACAGCGCGAGGATGTTGAGGCTTTCCTCAGGCAATACCACGAGCAACATCACATCGAAAAAACCGGCGAACGCCAGGCCACACTGACAGTGGGCAAGGACAACTGGCCCCTGCCCATTCCCTTGCTGAAAGGCGAAAGCGGTTGGCGCTTCGACATCAAGGCCGGCGACGCCGAGCTGCGCACCCGGCGCATCGGCCGCAACGAACTGGACGCCCAGCAGGCGGTGCTGACCTATCACGATGCGCAAATGGACTATGCCACCGTGGATCGTGATGGCGACGGCGCGCTGGAATATGCGCAAAAGATCTTCAGCACACCCGGCAAGCACGATGGGCTCTATTGGGCGGAAGACGACAGCGGGCAGATCAGCCCGCTGGGGCCGTTGTTCGGCAAAAGTGTGGCCGGCGAAGGCTGGCACGGTTATCACTTCCGCATCCTAGACGGCCAGGGTCCGTCGGCACCGGGTGGTGCCTACAGCTACCTGATCGGCGACAAGATGAGCCGCGGCTTCGCGATGATTGCCTGGCCCGTCAAATACGACGACACCGGCGTGATGAGTTTCATGATCAGCCATGACGGCCAGGTCTTCGAGAAAGACCTGGGCCCCGATGGCGCCAAACTGGCGCAGGCGATGAAGCTGTTCGACCCCGATGACAGTTGGCAGGAGGTCACCGTCGCCCCGCAATAGCGAACGCTCCCGGGGCGACGGCTCAGGCGATCAACGAGCGCTCAGTTCGCTTTCGCGGATGAGTTTCTTGTTGATCTTGCCGACGCTGGTCTTCGGGATGTCGGCGACGAACTTGAACTGCTTGGGGATCGCCCATTTATTGATGCGCCCGCCATCGACAAAGGCTTGCAGATGGGTTTCCAGCAGCTTGCGATCCAGGTACTGCCCTGCCTCGCACACCACCATGGCCATCGGACGCTCGCCCCACTGCTCATCGGCAATGCCCACCACCGCCACCGACATCACCGCCGGGTGTTCGCTGATCAGGCTTTCCAGTTCCAGCGAGCTGATCCACTCGCCCCCGGTCTTGATGACGTCCTTGATCCGATCCTTGATTTCCACGCAGCCTTGCGGGTCGATCGAGGCCATATCACCGGTGTGCAGCCAACCGCCCTGCCACAGTTCGGCGCCCTTCTCTCGCTCCTTCAGGTAACCCTGGGTCAGCCAGGGTGCACGCACCACGACCTCACCCAGGGACTCGCCGTCATGGGCCACCTCGTGGCCGTTGGCGTCGATGATCTTCAAATCCACCAGCGGTATCGGCGTGCCGGTCTTGATGCGGGTCAACAGTTGCTCGGTCATCGGTTGCGCCAGGTCGTCATCGCGCAGGTGCGTCAGGCACAGCAATGGACAGGTTTCCGACATGCCATAGCCGGCATGCACCCGCATGCCCCTGGCGCTGGCCTCGCTGGCGATCCCCAACGGCAACGCGCTGCCACCGATGAGCATCTTCCAGCCTTCGAAGCGGGTCTTCCGGCCCTCCTCGCAGTTGAGGATCATCTGTAGCACGGTCGGCACGCAGTGGGAGAAGCTGACCTGCTCCTCACGGAACAGCCGGACCAGGGTGTTGGGCTCGTAACGGCCGGGATAGACCTGCTTGAGCCCCATCATCGTCGCCACATAGGGCACGCCCCAGGCATGCACATGAAACATCGGAGTGATGGGCATGTACACGTCGTCGGAACGCAACAGCGGCTGCCCCTGGTAGGCGCCAAGAGTGCCAGCGGCGTTCAGGGTGTGCAGGACCAGTTGGCGATGACTGAAATACACGCCCTTGGGGTCGCCCGTGGTGCCGGTGGTGTAGAACAGCGTCGCCACCGAATGCTCGTCGAAGTCGGCGAAGTCATACTGATCCGATGCGCCGGCCAGCAACTGCTCGTACTCCCCCAACACAGGCAGCGCAGTATCGACAGCCTGGTCGTCGCTCAAGCGGATGAAACCTTTTACGGTTTCGAGGCGGTCGCGAACCTGCTCCACCAACGGCAGGAAGTCGTCATGTACCAGCACCAGGTCATCCTCGGCGTGGTTCATCGTGAACAACACCTGTTCGGGCGACAGGCGAATGTTCACCGTGTGCAGCACCGCCCCGATCATCGGCACGGCGAAGAAACACTCCAGGTAGCGGTGACTGTCCCAATCGAGCATGGCCACGGTGTCCCCGGCCTTGACCCCGGCGGCTGTCAACGCATTGGCCAGGCGGCGGATACGCTGGTTCAGGGTTTGATAGCTGTAGCGCAGCTTGTCGGCGTAGACGATCTCCCGCCCCGGCTCGTAGCGCACGCCGGACAGCAACAATTGCTTGATGAGCAATGGATAGGCGTGGGCGCCGTCGGCAGGCGGAATTATTTTTGTCGCCATCATGGTGGGGCTTCCCTTCAGAACTGATCGGCTGGCAAGGCGAAGAGGCAGGCGCTGCCGGCCATGGCCGACGTGCTCAGCGAATGAATGCGTGGCAGCAAGCGGGCGAAATAGAAACGCGCGGTGGCCAGTTTGCTGGCGTAGAAATCATCGGTTGAATGCGTGCTCATGGCGGCCTTGGCCATCCGGGCCCACAGGTAGGCGTAGGCGGTGTAACCAAATACGTGCAGGTATTCGACCGAGGCTGCGCCGATCTCATTGGGGTTGCTGCGGGCCTTGTCGAGCAGCCACTCGGTCAGTTCGTCCAGGGTGTCGACCGCGGCATTGAGTGGACGGGTGAACTCACAGAGGTCAGCGCAGGCATGGGCGATGAAGTGGCGGATTTCTGCCGCGAACAGGCGGTACAGCGCGCCATCGCTGCCGACGATCTTGCGTCCCAGCAGGTCCAGCGACTGGATGCCGTTGGTGCCTTCGTAGATCTGGGTGATGCGCACATCACGCACCAATTGTTCCTGGCCCCACTCGCGAATATAGCCGTGGCCACCGAAGACCATTTGCCCGTGCAAGGTGGTTTCCAGGCCCATATCGGTGAGGAAGGCCTTCGCCACCGGTGTCACCAGTGCCACCAGGTCCTGGGCGCGGCAGCGCTGGTTGGCATCCTCGCTGTACTTGGCCGTGTCCAGTTGCAGCGCGACATAGCTGGAGAACGCACGGCCCCCTTCGTTCAGGGCCTTCATGGTCAGCAGCATGCGCCGAACGTCCGGGTGGACGATGATTGGGTCGGCAGCCTTACCCTTGTCTTGCGCCCCGGTCGGCGCCCGGCTTTGCAGGCGATCGCGGGCATAAGCCACGGCGTTCTGGTAAGACCGTTCACCCTGGGCCAGGCCCTGGATCCCGACGCCCAGTCGCTCATAGTTCATCATGGTAAACATTGCTGCCAGGCCTTTGCCCGGTGAACCGACGATCCAGCCGGTAGCGCCGTCGAAGTTCATCACGCAGGTGGCGGACGCCTTGATACCCATCTTGTGTTCGATGCTGCCGCAGGACAAGGCGTTGGCTTCGCCCAGCGAACCGTCGGCATTGACCAGCACCTTGGGCACCAGGAACAACGAGATGCCACGGGGCCCTGCCGGTGCATCCGGCAGGCGCGCCAGGACCAGGTGAATGATGTTCTCCGTCAGGTCGTGGTCGCCACCGGTAATGAAAATCTTGCTGCCGCTGACCCTGAAGCTGCCATCGGCCTGCGGTTCGGCCCGTGTACGAATCAAGCCCAGGTCGGTGCCGGCATGGGCTTCGGTCAGGCACATCGAGCCGGTCCAGGTGCCGGCGTACATGTTCGGCAGGTAGGTGGCCTTCAATGCCTCGCTGGCGTGGGCCTTGATCGACAGGCAGGCGCCCGCTGTCAACATCGGGTACAACCCGAACGACAGGCTGGCGGCATTGACCATTTCCTCGACCTGGGCCGAAATGGCCTTGGGCATGCCCATGCCGCCGTATTGCGGATCGCCGCCCACGCCGACCCAGCCACCCTCGGCAAACGCCTGGTAGGCCTCGGCGAATCCATCCGCAGCGCTGACCACGCCGTTGTTCCAGGTGCAACCCTGTTCATCGCTGGCGCGGTTCAAGGGCGCTATCACCTCCCCGCTGATCTTGCCCGCTTCTTCGAGTATCGCCGAGGCGGTCTCTTCATCGATCACCTCGGCCAGGCCGGGCAATTTGGCCCAAAGTCTGGACACCTGGAAAACTTCGTTGAGGACGAAATGCATGTCGCGCAAGGGAGCTTTGTAATCAGACATTAGTGACTTACTCGCAAGTGTTCACGGCCTGGGCCATGCCGGGACGTTCGGTGGTTTCGATGTGGTCAGCGCTGCCGACAGACGCCGTCATGGGCGTGCGCTCACGCAGCAGGAAGTAGGAAAGCGCGGGGATCAGGATCAGCGCGCCGAGCATGTTCCACAGGAACATGAAGGTCAGCAGGATGCCCATGTCGGCCTGGAACTTGATCGGCGACCAGACCCAGCACACCACGCCTGCTGCGAGGGTGATGCCCACCAGCCCGACCACACGACCGGTGAACGACACCGCGTTGCGGTACGCCTGGGTGAGTGGCAGGCCCTGGCGCTGGAAGTGCAGTTGCACGCTGAGCAGGTACAAGGCGTAGTCGACGCCAATCCCCACGCCCAGGGCGATCACCGGCAGGGTCGCGACTTTTACGCCGATGCCCATGGCCACCATCAACGCCTCACACAGGATCGAGGTCAGCACCAGGGGCAACAGCGCGACCACAGTGGCGCGCCAGCTACGGAAAGTGATCAGGCAGAACAGCGTGACCGCGGCGTACACGTAAAACAGCATGGTGCGATTGGCCTCGCGCACGACGATGTTAGTCGCCGCCTCGATCCCCGCCGAACCCGCTGCCAGCAAAAACTGGCGATCGTCGCTGTTGTTGTCCCTGGCGAAGCGTTCGGCAATCGCCACCACCTCATCCAGGGTCTCGGCCTTGTGGTCCTTGAGGAAGGCGATCACCGGCATCAACGAGCAGTCGGTGTTGAACAGCTCCGGTGAATTGACCGACGCCTGCTGCGCCGCGTAGTTGAGCACGTCCTGGTTGCGCTGGATGCTGTTGAGCTTGGGGTTGCCTTCATAGGTGCCGGCGGTGATCTGGCGCACGGCATTGACCAGCGAAGCCGTGGCTTGCACACCGGGCGACTGCTGCAGTTCCCAGGCCAGCCGATCGGCGAGAATCAGCGTCTTGTAGTTCAGGCAACCTTCCGGGGCAGTCTTGATCATGACCGCAAACAGGTCGCTGGACAGCGCGTAATGGCTGGTAATGTAGGCGTTGTCACGGTTGTAGCGCGAGTCGGCACGCAGCTCCGGCGCCCCGCTTTCCAGGTCGCCGATCTTCAGGTGCAGGCTGACCATGAAGCCACCGATGCCCATCAGCACCGCGACCAGCACGGCACCGGTCGCCCATTTGGCCGTGGTAAAGCGATCCAGCAGGTCCCACAGCCGGCCAAAGCCCTTGTGGCGATCGGCACGGCTGTCGATTTTCAGCGCACGTTCGGCAGCCTTGGAACCCACGCCGACGTACGACAACGCCACGGGCATTAATAGCAGCGATGTGAAAATCAGCACCGCGACGCCAATGCTGGCGGTAATTGCCAGATCGCGAATCACCGGGATGTCGATCAGCATCAGCACGGCGAAGCCAACGGCGTCGGCCAGCAGCGCCGTGACGCCGGCGATGAACAGGCGGCGAAAGGTGTAGCGCGCGGCAATCAGGCGGTGGGTGCCACGGGCGATGTCCTGCAGGATCCCGTTCATTTTCTGCGCCGCATGGGAGACGCCGATGGCGAAGATCAAAAACGGCACCAGTACCGAATACGGGTCGATGGCATAGCCCAGCCAGGCGACGATGCCGAGCTGCCAGACCACGGCGATCAGCGAGCAGCCGACCACCAGCAAGGTGCTGCGCACACAACGGGTGTAGGCGTAGATGATCACCAGTGACGTCACCACCGCCAGGCCGAAGAACATCATCACCTGGATCAACCCGTCGATCAGGTCGCCCATCAGCTTGGCGAAACCGATGACCCGCACCTTGTACGGCCCTTTGCCCTCTTCCCCGGCCTTGCGCGCCGAACTGTCACCGGCAAATTCGATCGGGTCGCGCAGCTGTTCCTCGATCAGTTGGGAAAACGCCCGGTAGTCCAGGCGTTTACCACTGGCCGTGGCCTTGTCCAGCAAGGGCACGATCAGCATGCTCGACTTGAAGTCACTGGCTACCAGGCTGCCGACGATGCCGGCGCGGGAGATGTTCTGGCGCAACTGTTCGATCTGTTCCGGTTGGCCCTGATAGGTATCAGGCATCACCGGCCCACCCTGGAAGCCTTCTTCAGTGACCTCGGTCCAGCGCACCGCGGGGCTCCACAGGGATTTCATCCACGCACGGTCGACGCCTTCGGTGAGGAACAGTTTGTCGTTCACCTGTTTGAGCACATCCAGATAACCGGGGTCGAAGATGTCACCCTGGGTGTTTTCCACCACCACCCGTACCGAGTTGCCCAGGCCGCGCAAGGACTGGCGGTTCTCCAGGAAATTCTGGATGTACGGCTGGCTCTGCGGAATCATCTTTTCGAAACTGGGGCGCAGCTCCAGGCGTGTCACGGCCATGTAGCCCAACACCACCGTGGCCAGGGCCATGAGCAGCATGAACAGCGGGCGCGAGTTGAACACCAGGCGTTCCAGCACATTGCCGGATTGACGGTCGAAATCGCGCAGGTCGCGGATCACCGGCATGCTTTCTTGTTTGATATTGCCCATGTCCGGGTTCTCGTTGTTAGGGTTCGAAGGCTTATTCAACTGTCAGCGTGCGCACGCCACGGCCGCCCACCAGCAACAGCGAGCCGTCGCTGGCGCGAGTGACGCCGGTCACCGGCACCGGTTCGGCCTGCTGCACGAGGCGCATCTGCGCCCCGCGGCCCTGGCTGACCAGACTCCTGGCACCCTGGGTGAAGAAACGGTAATTGCCCTGGGCGTCGATAACGCCGGCGGTAATGCTCACGTGCAGGCCACTGTCGAGGGCTGCCCAACTGGCGCCGCCGTCGGTACTGCGCAGCACGTTGCCGCGCAGGCCGTGGACCAGCACCTCGCCGGGTTTGCCGACCACGCCGAACAAGCTGCCTTGATAAGGCGTCGGTCGCGCGACGAAGCGCTGCGCGGCGTCATCCCATTTGAGCAACAGACCCTGCTCGCCGGCGATGTACAACGCATCGCCGGTTGAGGCGATCGCGTTGAGGTGGAAACCCTGCGGGTTGTCAGTGCGATCCTGGAACGGCGTCCAGCTTCGACCACCGTCGTCGGTTCGCAAAATCAGGTTGAACACGCCGATCGCGTAACCCATGCGCTCGTTGGCAAACCACACATCCAGCAGCGGTTTGTCGGCGCCCTGCTCCGTCATCCGTTCGCCTTCGGCCACCCATAGCGGCCATTGCGGGTTGTCCGGCTCGGCGGCGGCCAGTTGCTGGTAATGCTTGACCAACAGAGCGCCGATCTGGCGTCCGTCCAGTTGTTTTTTCCAGGTTTTGCCGCCGTCGTTGCTGTGCAGCACCACGCCGTCGCCGCCCACTGCCCAGCCCTGGGTGGCGTCAGGAAAGCTCACTGCATTCAGATCAGCACTGACCGGTACTTGAGCCTGCTGCCACTGACGGCCGCCGTCATCGCTGTAGACGATGTGGCCACGCTGGCCCACGGCAACCAGGCGCTCGCCCGCCCGCGTCGTTCCGTACAGCGGGCTGCTGGTCGCCAGGGCACTGGTCTTGGCTGGCAGGTCCAGCACATCGACATACGCGGCGGCCTGGCTGACGCCCTGCGCCAGCGCCAGCAAACTGCCGAGTACCAGACGCCGGTAATTGTTGTTCGAACCCATACCGCTTCCTCTCCGGAAAATCACCCACAAGGCACCGTCCCACACAAATACGCATCCCCCTGTAGGAGCGAGCATGCTCGCGATGGTGGTCAACGATAACGTTGGCTGCCTGACACCCCGCGGTGCCTGAACCACCATCGCGGGCAAGCCCGCTCCCACACAAATACGCATCCCCCTGTAGGAGCGAGCATGCTCGCGATGGTGGTCAACGATAACGTTGGCTACCTGACACCCCGCGGTGCCTGGACTACCATCGCGAGCGTGCTCGCTCCTACAGAAATACAGGTTCCCTTGTAGGAGCGAGCTTGCTCGCGATGGCGGCGGGACATTCAAACCTGCTGTGTCTGGTACACCGCCATCGCGGGCAAGCCCGCTCCTACAGGAATCCAGGCGTCAGAGACCGCTATCGGATCCCGGCGCCCGCCAACGATTCCGCCGACCATTGCGCCTTCGAAAGCGGATCGATGTACTTGATCCCACCGTAAGGCCCGACCACGCCGTTGATGTTGTAGGAGCCGCCGACCAGGTCATAGATCATGAATGGCGTGGAGTCCGGGACCTGCTTGTCGTAGCTCTGGCTGAGGAAGGCGAATGAGCCCCGGTACAACTGGCCACGGGCGTCGTACTGGTCGGAAGCCACAGCGGTCCAGCTGTCTTCATCCAGGTAGAAGCGACGTTTCTGGTAAATGTGGCGGGCACCGGCCTTGAGGTTGCCCTCGACCACCCACACGCGGTGTTTTTCCCACCGTACGTAGTCGCTGGCCAGGTGATTGGCGGTGGTCAGCGCTTTCGGGTCCTGGGCGTAGGTCAGCTTGTATGTGTTGTACGGAATGATCATTTCCTGCTTGCCGACCAGCTTCCAGTCGTAGCGGTCCAGCGCTCCGTTGAACACGAACACGTCATCGTAGGTGCCCGCACCTGCAGTACCCGGGTTGGGGGTGTCATAGGCCAGGTTCGGTGCCAACTTCACGCGGCGTTGCCCCGGCAGGTATTGCCAGGCGCGGCGCGGCTGTTGCAGCGGGTTGGCGGCGTCCTTGAGCATTACCGCCTCGCCTGCCCGGCGAGCCGGCCCTGTGTAGGCGAGTTTCATCTGGTAGTACACATCGGCGCTGCTGATCGGCTGCGCCAGGTTTTCGTAGATCGGGTAGGAAATGAACGCCTGTCCGGTGATCGCCAGGCTCGGCACGCCTGCTGCGTCGACGTTCCAGGAGTCGTATTTGGAGCTGATGTTGACGCCCTGATAACGCAACAGGAAATTCCACATCGCTTCGTTGCCCGACTGCGGGATCGGGAACGGTACGCCGGGCAGCACGTTGTCGATGGCCAACCCGCCTTCCAGGGACTTGGCGCCAGTGGCGTTCTTCACGCCGTTGTCCAGCACGGCCTGAGGCAAGGACACCGTGCGGTGGGTCGGGTAAACGTCAACACGAAAGGTCGGGAAACGCTTGGCCAGTTCCACGGTAGTGGCGCTGAGCAGGTTCTTGTACTGGTCAACGTTTTTGCCGTCGATCACCAGCAGCGGCTTTTCATTGGCAAACGGATCCGGGCGCATGCTGTCACCGGACTTGAAACCGGCCGGCGGCGTGGTCAGACCACCGCTGTAGGCAGGGATGGAACCGTCGGCGTTGCCGGCCTTTTCGGCGCCGACCAGGGTCAGGTTGCTGCCCAGCTTGGCAGCGTCCTGAGTGGATACGGCGGCCTGTGCCTGGGCGGCGAGGACCATGGCCAGTGAAGCGGCCAACAGGGTTTTGGCGAATTTCATCTTGACGTTCTCCTGCTTGCAGTGCGCAAGCCAGTGGTGAATCAGAAAGTGGTTTTCATCGTCAGGTACACCGCACCGCGGTCTTCGGTCGTGGCACCGCCACCGGAAAAGGCCGAATAGCCGCCGGCGTAGCAGGCATAGTTCTGGTTGCCGCTGAAAGCGTTTGGCGTGGAGCCGTCACCACCGGTCGGGCCGGTGCTGACGCCACTGACGTCGCACTTGTCGGTCTTGCCGAAAGAGTCCACGTACTTCAGGTCAATGAAGTATTTGTTGTACACAACCGCTCCAACGCCCACGGCGTAGTTGCCGGTGTCCTTGGCACCGCCGCCGGAAACGGGCGACACGCCGTCCAGGCCAACGTTGACCGACATTGGCGCGTTGAGATCGACGCCCGGGAACACCTGGTACCAGGTCGGGGTGAAGTTGACGGCGATGCCCCAGTTGTCACGGGTTGGCGCGTCAATGCCGTGATAGCTGTCCTTGCCCTTGTAGAGCGCCTCGTTCTTGCTATCGAGCTTGAGCAGGTTGCTGTAATACAGCTCGGCCAACACGGTGGCGGAATCGAACACTGGCGTTTTCGGCAGGGTCATCAGGCCGTTGAGCGTCCAGTGCAGGGTGTCACCGGTGGCGCTCATGCTGTCGCCCTTTTCCGGGGTGTCGTAGACCACGCCGGTAGACGCCGTGCGGGCTGGCAGCAGGCCAAGCCCCTGACCCAGGCCCAACGGGCTGTTGGTGCTGACGATTGCCGGGATACTCGCCAGCGGCATGTTGTGCCGAACGTTGAGGTCCGAGCCCACGCTGATGCCGCCGACGTCCTTGGACAGGCTCAGGCCGACAATCTTGATGTTATCGGCGTAGGCCAGTTGATAGGTCGCGGTGCTCAGCGAGTTCAGGGTGTTGATTACCGCCGGCACCTGGCCCGCCGGGCGAGTGCCATTGGCGTTGGCCGAGCTCAGGCCTCGGGCATCGAGCCACGCTTGCGGCAGGATTTCGGAGGTTTCGCGGTAGTACACGCCCAGGGTGCCATCCAGCCAGGCCGGCGACCACTTGGCCATGATGCCCCAGTCGCCGCGCTTGTCTGGCGTCAGATCATGCCCGCGGCGAACGTTGGTCAGGCCATTACACGGCGCCAGGCCACAACCCAGAGGGCTGCCAGGCACAACAGCGTTAGTGTTGCCGAGCAGGAACGACTGCGCGCCGAAACCCACGAGGTCGGAGCCGCCGTAGTAGGTTCCGGCTTCCGGTAGCCGAGCCGCGTCCCAATCGAGAAAATACTGGGCGGCGACGGTCAACTCGGGGTTGACGGTGAACGACATCGACAGCTGGTTACGCGGGACGAACAGCTCCTTGGCTTCGGTGCCCGGCGACGCCGCAAGCTTGGCCAGGTCCAGGCCCGATTGGCCGTAGCTCATCGAGTGCACCGGGTTGAGCAAGGTTTCACCCCAGAACACGTTGTGCTGGCCGGCCTTGACGCTGAGCATCGACTCCTCGCCGACCTCGGTGCTGTAGAACACGAAGGCATCGAGGATTTCGCCGGACGGGCCGGTGTAATAACGCTGCGCGTAGTTGCTCAGGTGCGGGCTGCCGAAACCCACGTTGTCACGGGTCACGCCCGCCAGGCGCGGGTCGTTGGCGACCAGGCCGGATGTCGAGCCATTGCCGTTGACGAACGGGTTGGAATTGGAGCCGGTGTTCTCGTAGGCCTTGTCATACCAACTGGCGGCACTGACACGAAAACCCATGTGGTTCTGATAGACCACATCCATCTCGGTCAACAGGTCGACACGGTTGGTGATGTTGGTGCCGGCCTTGCGGAAGTTGTAGTCACCGTCGTTGTTGTTCGGTGTTCCCAACATGCGCTTGTCGGCGCTTTCGGTGCGCACGCCGTAGTTGTACTTGACGGTGTTATCCAGGCGCACGTTCCAATCCGGGTTTCCCGTATCGATCTCGACGCCGTGGGCCGCGGGCATGATCGCGGCGAGTACGGCCGAGGCCAGCAAGCTGTAGCGTAAACCGGTGAAGCCGTGAGTCTTGGTGTTGTGCATTGCGTTGTCTCCGCCATTTTTATTTTGTTTTAAGCGCAGCCGCCCTCTCGCCGACCACCAGGGGTTGGCGTTTCAGGAGTGAGGGCAAATGCCGTCTGGTGCGTTGCCAGTCCGGCTCCTGTATTAGCGATCCAGCTGCAGGATGAGTGCCTCGGCGTGCTGCCAGTGGCCAAATCCTGCGGCCGGGTTGAGATGGCCGACATCGCCCAGATCGAGCAATTCGGCGCCCCAGTTTTGCGCCATGCGCGTCACGGCAGGAAAACTGGCGAGGTGATCGTTGGTACTGGCCGCCACGATGCTGGGAAACGGCAGTGGCGCTTGTGGAAGCGGATGCCAGCCATGGCTGCCGAGGGATTCGGCGGATGGATAGCCCTGGGGCCAGACAGCATCGAGGTCTGGTGGTGCGGCAAGCAACGCGCCCTTGATGGGCCGGCGGTAATGCGCGGCCCAATGCGCGACCATCAACACACCAGCGCTGTGGGCGACCAGAATCACCGGCCCGTCGATCTGCTCGATTTCATGCTGGATCGCCCGAACGCGCGCCATGCAGTCGAGCTTGTCGGTCGTCAACGGCGGCACACTTCGAACCTTGGCCAGGCGATCCTGGAGCAATGTCTGCCAGTGCTCGGCCACATGCTCGCGCAAGCCGGGAACGATCAGAACGGTGGCGGATGTATGCAGTTTGTCCACGTCAACACCTTTGCTATCACGGTGATTTGACTGACTCGGTGGTCAGTACTTTCTTGTAGGACTGACATTAAAGAGCCCCCGCCCCCGGCGCTTTTCATTGGACGTCATGCACTTTTCTTTTCATGACAAACCCGCGCCATTCGACAACCGTCGACCGCTGGTCAAATACCTCGACGAATGCGCTGCAGGCCGCTGTAATCAATGGATGCGCGCTATCTGGCGCGCCAGGCAACGATGATTCCAGGCTGCGCGGGACGACGGTTGGCGGTGCGTTCGCAACTGTTCAACCGCCGATGCGCTGGCTATAGTCGCCACGCTCACAACCGGCCCAGGGAAGACTTCGCATGACCAAGCTTGTTCGCGCCGCCGTCCTGACCAACTACCTGGAGGTCACCCAGTATCTGTCGTTCAACCCACGCGACGTACTGGCCGGTGTCGGCTTGAACAAGGCGCAATTGCAGGCGCCGGAGACCCGTATTTCCATCGATGCCGCCGTGCGCCTGCTGGAAGATTCGGCGGCCGCCACCGGCTGCCAGACCTTCGGCCTGAGCATGGCCGAATCACGCCAGCTCTCGGACTTCGGCGTGGTCAGCCTTCTGCTCAGCCATCAACGCACACTGCGTGACGCCCTGGCAGTGGTGGTGCAATACAGGCACCTGATGAACAACTCGCTGGCGATCTTCATCGAAGAGGCCGGCAAAATGGTGATCATCCGTGAAGAGGTGGTGACCGAAGCGCCGATGCCGAGCCGCCAGGCCACGGAACTGGCGATTGGTGTGATGTTCCGCCTGTGCGCCGCAGTACTGGGTTCACACTGGCACCCCTACAGCGTGAATTTCATGCACCAGGCGCCGGACAACCTGCAACTGCATCGGCGGCTGTTCGGCTGTACCCTGGAGTTTGGCAGCGAGTTCAACGGTATCGTCTGCCCCGACGCCAGCCTGGACATGCCCAACCCTGCCGCCGACCCGGCCATGGCCCGTTATGCGCAAAACTATCTCGACTCGTTGCAGAACAACGACGGTGCGTCACTGCTGTTCGAGGTGCGCAAGGCCGTCTATCTGCTGTTGCCCATGGGCCGCGCCACCATCGAACAGGTTGCCCAGAGCCAGGGCATGAACGTGCGCACCCTGCAACGGCGCCTCAAGGACGATGGCTGCGTCTTCAACGACCTCATCAACGAGGTGCGCCGCGACCTGGTGCTGCGCTACCTGGACAACCCCGGCTACTCGCTCGGCCGCATCGCCGACATGCTCGGCTATTCGATGGCCAGCTCCTTCACCCGCTGGTTCATCACCCAGTTCGGCATGCCGCCGGCCGCGTGGCGCGCGGCGCAGAAACAACCAAAGGCACCGGCGGACTCCTGAGCCCACCCCCATTCTTGCGGCAACCGCAAATCACTGTAGGAGCGAGCTTGCTCGCGATGGTGGTGAACGATGACGCGGGAAGCCTGATTTACCGCGGCGGCCTCAGGATTATTTCGCGGGCAAGCCCGCTCCTACAGGTTTTGCTCTTGCGGCAACCCCAAATCACTGTAGGAGCGAGCTTGCTCGCGATGGTGGTGAACGATGACGCGGGAAGCCTGATTCACCGCGGCGGCCTCAGGATTATTTCGCGGGCAAGCCCGCTCCTACAGGTTTTGCTCTTGCGGCAACCCCCAATCACTGTAGGAGCGAGCTTGCTCGCGATGGTGGTGAACGATGACGCGGGAAGCCTGATGCACCGCGGCGGCCTCAGGATTATTTCGCGGGCAAGCCCGCTCCTACAGGTTTTGCTCTTGCGGCAACCTCAAATCACTGTAGGAGCGAGCTTGCTCGCGATGGTGGTGAACGATGACGCGGGAAGCCTGATTCACCGCGGCGGCCTCAGGATTATTTAGCGGGCAAGCCCGCTCCTACAGGGAATGGGTCAAGCACAAAACAAAAAAACGGCGACTGCTGGTACAGTCGCCGCAAAACAACCGGTGTGTGCAACACCAGTCGACAACCTCATTGCGCCGAGGAGGTGGGACGCAATGAGGCCCTGCCATTCACGCGCCCCAGTGCAGCAACACCAGCACCAGCGCAACCAGGAATACCGTCTCACCCACCATCAGCAGGATGGGCTTGATGCCCACCGACGCCAGCTCCTTGAGCTGGGTCTTCATGCCCAGCGCACTGATAGACACCACCAGGCACCAGCGCGACAGCTCATTGACCGACCCCTGCACCGCTGGCGCCACCCATCCGGTGCTGTTGATGCAGGCCAGGATCAGGAAGCCGACCGCGAACCACGGCAACAGCGGCGGGCGCTTGCCGGTGGGGTCGGCGCCTTGCAGGCGGGTGATCATCGCTGCCGTGACGATCACCGGCAGCAGCATGGCCACGCGCATCAACTTGACCACCGTCGCCGTATCGCCGGTTTCCGTGGACATGCTGTAACCGGCGCCCACCACCTGGGCCACGTCATGGATGGTCGCGCCCAGGAACACGCCGGCCACCTGCGGCGACAACGCCAGCCAGTTGGCAATCATCGGGTAGACAATCATTGCCAGCGTCGACAGCGCGGACACCCCGATCACGGTGAACAGCGTGGCCTTCTCTTTCTGCGGATGGTTAGGCAGCGCCGCCGCCAGTGCCAACGCTGCCGAAGCACCGCAGATCGCCGTCGCGCCACCGGTCAGCATGCCGAACAGTCGCTGAAAACCCAGCGCCTTGGCCGCGACCACCGACACACCGATGGTCACCACCACCAGAATCACCACCAGCGCCACCGGTTTCCAGCCCAGCGCCACCATCTGCTCCAGGGTGATACGCATGCCCAGCAGTGCCACGCCAATGCGCAACACACTGCGCGCGGTAAACTCGATGCCGGCCTTGCACGAGCCCTCCCCGGCCAGGAAATTCAGGGCCATGCCCAACAGCAGCGCAAACAGCATGACCGGCGCGCCGTAGTGTTCGGACAGGAACGAAGCCGCGGCAGCAACGATCAGGCTGACGATGAAACCCGGGGCCAGTTCGCGGGTGCGGCTGTGGATTCGGGTCAGGGCAATGGCGCTCATGGCGCGGCCTCCTCGCAAAGAATGATGAACGCCTGGTCGTCGATGATCTCGACCGGATAATTGTTGACTTTGACCAGATTGGAATTGAGCAGATAACCGCTGCGCAGGTCGAAACGCAGCCCATGGGCGCAGCATTGGATGACCTGTCCATCAAGCCGCCCTCCGCATAACGACGCCCCTTGATGCGGACAACTGTCGTCGATGACGAACAGTTGCCCGTCGACGTTGAACAACGCCAGGCTTTTGTCTTCGAATTCAAACAGTGCCCGGCCACCGGCCTGCGGGTATTTGCCGGCCGGCACGGGAATGCGCCGGGTCATGCCGACTCGCGCTCGCGAATGCCTTCCTTCAACGCTTCGCTCATTGCTCCCAGAAGCGCCTGGGCCGGTTGCGCACCAATCACCGTGATGCGGCGATCGATCTGGAAACTCGGCACCCCACTGGGAGCGCCGGGCATTCCGCCAAAGGGGGTACCGTCGCCCTTCAAACAATCGGCCACCGATTGCGGGTCAATACCGCAGGACCGGCAGATGGCGAGCAAAGTCTCACGGCACCCGAGGTTTTCGCGCCTGTAGAAGTAGGCGGCGAAAAGCCTTTCGAGCAGCATTTCTCGCTGGGTTTCATTGCCGGTCACGCTGACGCGATCAAACAGACGATGGGCGTCGCCAGTGTTGGGCATCGTCGCAATGCGGCTCAAATCTATCGCCAGGCCAACCGCCGCCGCTGCCTGCTGTACCTGTGACTGCCGCAGGGTCATGGCCTCGGCGTTACCCAGGCGCTTGCGGTAGAAATCGGTGAAAGGCTCGCCTTCTACCGGTAATTGCTGCAACAACTGCACCCCATGCCAGATGACGGTGACCTGTACGTCCGGGTGCCGACTGCGAAACTGCACCAGGGCATGCTCCAATTGACGCTTGCCGATCAGGCACCAGGGGCAGATGAAATCGAAAAACACATCAATACGTAAACGACGACTCACAACTTCACCTCTAGCCCGGCTTCACTGACAGGCTCAGGCACGCTCTGACCCGCCAGCCGGGCAATATCTTTGTGGTAATGACACCTGGCATAAAAAAACACCGCCGCAGCTCCGAGGCTGACCAGCGGCACCAGTTGAAACGCTGCATGCAGGCCAATCAGGTCAGACACTCGCCCGGTCAGGAAGGGCCCCGGCGCCAGGCCCAGCATGTTGTTGGCCAGGGTCAGCGTGGCGAACGCGGTGCCGTGCACCGAGTAATGGGTCAGGTTGGCAACCATGGCGCCGCAAGGGCCGGTAGTGCCCGTGGCAATCAACATGCCCAGGCAGATCAGCAGCAGTTGCAACGGCCCGGCCTGAAGGGCAAACGCCGCCGACAGCAGCAGGCAACTGCCCAGGCAGAACGCGATGGCCAGGTTGACCTTACGCTCGGGGGCGTTTCGGCAAAGCCGGTCGCTGAGCATGCCGCACAGGATCATCCCGGCGCCGCTGCACAGTACGATGACCGCCGCCATGCCACCGGCCTTGTCGGTGGGCATGTCGTAATAGCGGTTGAGGTAGCTGGGGATCCACACCATCACCGTGCCGCCGACGAACAACTGCAATCCGCTGGCGACGTATGTCGCCACCACCGAACGGCTCGACCACAGCGTGCGCAAGGGCTGTTTGACCCGCGCTGTCGCCTTGGCCGCCTGGGCAGCACGTTGCGGAGCGATGCGCGCCTCCTTGACGATGATCGGGTACAGCAGACCCAGCACCAGGCCAAACAGCGACATGCCGGCGAACGACCAGCGCCAGCCAAGTTTGGTGGCGATGGCCCCACCAAGGGCCATGCCCAGCACCGAGCCGAACATGCCACCGGCCATGAACGCACTCGCCAGAGTGGCGCGCATGTGTTTGGGGAACACCGAAATCACCACGGCAATGCCGACGCTGCCGTAGGCCGCTTCGCCGACGCCGACCATGAACCGGGCGACGAACATCTGCTGATAGTCCTGGGCCAGGGCGCAGCCCAGGGTGGCCAGGCTCCAGAGCAGCGCCATCAGCGCCAGGCTCTTGACCCGACCAAACCGGTCGGCCAGCAGCGACAGCGGGAACGTCAGCAGCCCGACCATCAGTGCAACGATGCCGCTGAGCAACCCGAGCTGACCGTCGCTCAGGGCCCATTCTCCCTTGAGCAGCGGGAACACGGCGTTCAACACCTGGCGCGACATGTAGTCGGAAATCAACAGGCCGAACGTCAGCGCAAAGACGATCCAGGCGTATGGGCGTGCGACCGCGACGACATCGTCGTCTGCGGCGATTGGGTGAAAGGCCATTCAGCCTCCTCGAAGCTTTGTTTTATTGTTGTTATCAAGCGTGTAGCGATTCGGCGAGCGCGTGACCACAGGGCCGCACCCGCCACCGGTCAGCCGCGTTGCGGCACGCCCTTTTGCCCAGCCTTGCGGTTGGGGGCCATGCCGTTGGCCAGCAGGGTCTGTTCGATGCTGTTGTACTTCACACCGATGCGATAAATCTCACGGGCTTCTTTGCCGGTGGCGATTTCGCGACCCAATTCGTGGGCGATGCGCACGGTCTGCCGGATCTGATCGACCGAACCAAACCGATCACCCTTGTGATCAATGATAGTGTCCTCATTGCCCACACGCGGGTGCAGCCCCATCGCCATCGACATGGTGTTGAAGGGCATGACGTTTTTGAGCAGCGACTCGCTGGTCAAGGTGCAGCCGTCCGGCGCGCGGTGGATGAAGTTGAAGAAGTTGAACGGGTTCGGACCGTCGAAACCACCGCCAATACCGATCCAGGTCAGGTTCAGCGGGCCCATGTACACGCCACGACGCACCAGGCGCTCCAGGGTTTCCAGGGCGTGCATGCCGGTCAGTTGGAAATGCGGCTGGATGCCGTTGTCCATCAGACGCTTGAGGTGCTCGGCAACCCAGGCCGGACCTGCCGGTACGGTCATTTCGCTATAGGCGGCATGCACCATGGGATTGTCCAGCGACGTGCCCTTCAGGTACTCCGGATACAGCAACTCCATGATGTTCATCTGGGTGGTGTTGATGGCGACTGTCACCTGATCCGGTTTCGGCGTCAGCTCCGCCAGCATGTGGCGGGTGTCGTCGGACAGCCATTTGGCCGCTTCGCCTTCGCTTTCCGGAGCAAAGGAAATCGAACCACCGACCTGGATGATCATGTCCGGCACCGCTTCACGCACACCGGCAATCAGTTCGTTGAACTTGGACAAACGCTTGGACCCCTTGCCATCCAGCTCACGCACATGCAGGTGCAGCACCGTGGCGCCGGCTTCGTAGCAGTCCACCGCCTTCTGCACTTGCTCGTCCATGGTCAGTGGGATGTCTTCGGGAAAGTCTTGCGGCATCCATTCCGGGCCGTACGGGGCCACGGTGATCACCACCTTTTCCATGGTTTCGGGGTGCAGGGAATCGTCGAAGAATTGCATGGGTTACTCCAGTTCTTATGATTGTCCCGCCCGCCTGGAGTCTTGCCGGGCGGGCGCTTTACGAGTGCGGATGCAAAAAATCAGTAGGTTTTGTCACCGATGATCCCGGCGCGCTCCATCTTGCGATGGCACGGCGGGTAGTCCATGACGGCGTAATGCTGGGTGCTGCGGTTGTCCCAGATGGCAATGCTGTTGGGCTTCCAGCGCCAGCGCACCTGATATTCCGGGATGTAGGCCTGGCTGATCAGGTAGCGCAGCAACTCACCGGCACCGGGGTTGGCGTCTTGCCCGAAGCGCACACGGTCCGGGGTGTGGTAGTTGCTCAAATGCGTGGTGAAGGCGTTGACGAAGAGCACCTTTTCCCCGGTTTCCGGGTGGGTGCGCACCACCGGGTGCTCGGCGTCCGGGTACGTCGCCTTGAGCGCCAGGCGTTTTTCCAGGGGCATCGCCGCGCCAAAACTGGCTTCGATGCTGTGGCGGGCGCGCAGGTCGGCGATCTTGACCTTCACGTCTTCCGGCAAATTGGCGTACGCCTGGACCATGTTCGCCCACATGGTGTCACCGCCTACCGGCGGGCACTCGACGCAGCGCAGCACGCAGCCCATCGGCGGCGCCTCGCGCCAGGTGGCATCGGTGTGCCAGGCGTTTTCGTAGCGGTCCATCGGCTGATCAGGGTTCTTGTAGATGCGCACCAGCCCCGGATGGTCAGGGTCGCTGCCCGCCACCGGATGGTCTTCCAGCTCACCGAAACGCCGGGCAAACGCCACGTGGTCGGCGCGGCTGATGTCCTGGTCACGCAGGAACAACACCCGGTGCTGGAGTAACTGCGCGCGGATTTCGGCGAACAGCCCGTCGTCATGCACTGCATCGGCGAGGTTTACGCCTTGCAGTTCAGCGCCGAGGCTGCAGGTCAATTGTTCGACTTTCATGGCAGGGCACTCCCTTAGATGACGAAAATCGAAGAGCCGGTAGTCTTGCGCGATTCCAGGTCACGGTGGGCCTGGACGGCGTCCTGCAACGCATAGTGCTGGTTGATCTCGATCTTGATCCGGCCGCTGCCGACGTGATCGAACAACTCGCCAGCCAGGGCAGCTTTTTCCGCAGGGTCGGCGATGTAGTCAGCCAGGGCCGGACGGGTCAGAAACAGCGAGCCCTTCATGGCCAGCATCACCGGATCGAACGCCGGGATCGGACCGGACGCAGTGCCGACGCACACCATCAGGCCCCGACGTTTGAGCGAGTCCAGGGAGCCGGCGAAAGTGTTCTTGCCGACGCTGTCGAACACCACATTGACGCCCACGCCATCGGTCAGCTCGCGAACGCGCTGGGCGACGTCTTCATGGCTGTAGTTGATGACATGATTGCAGCCGTGGGCCTTGGCAATTTCACCTTTGGCCTCGGTGGACACGGTGCCGATCACATTGAGGCCGAGCAGTTTGGCCCATTGCGAAACAATCAGGCCGACCCCGCCGGCTGCGGCGTGCAGCAGGATGCTGTCACCGGCCTTGAAATCGTAGATACGGCGCATCAGGTACGACGACGTCAGGCCGCGCATGGTCATGGCCGCCGCTGTTTCGAAACTGATGGTTTCCGGCAGCTTGATCAGCGGTGCCGCCGGGATCAGGCGCTCGGTGCTGTAGGCACCCAAGGTATTGAGAAAGCCCGTATAGGTGACGCGATCACCCACCTGGACGTTGCTCACGCCCTCGCCAATGGCCTGGACAACCCCGGACGCTTCGACGCCCATGCCGTTGGGCATCGGAATCGGATAAGTACCGTTGCGGAAATAGGTGTCGGCGTAGTTCAGGCCGACGGCCACGTGGCGCAGGCGCACCTGGCCCGGGCCCGGGTCACCCACCTCGACCTCTTCATAACGAAGCACTTCGGGACCACCGGTTTCGTAGAAGCGTACGGCTTTGGCCATTTTTGTTATTCCCCAGTCAGCATTGTCGAATTGCGCTGATTGGACTGTAGGGCGGTGACCGGGAAGTCGCTTGTCATCGGGCGACAATGGCTTTTCATTTGATGACAGCCCCCTGTAGGAGCGGGCTTGCCCGCGATGGCGGTCAACGATAACGCTGGATACCTGACGCCCCGCGTTGTCCTGGAGTCCATCGCGAGCAATCTCGCTCCTACAGGGTTTTGTGCCGATTCCATCGCGGTTAGCGCAGCGCATACTTTGTGACTACGCTTCTGATCGGGAGACCTTTAGGGAGCGGGGGCATGGGTGTGAATTCATTCGTTGTCTGGCAGCGCTTGTGCGCGCCAGTTGTCGTTCTGATGGGGCTCTCGAGCCTGCTTGCAGGCTGCGGCAAAGAGCCGGTCGCACCAGCCCGCCAACCGCCGGATGTCACCGTGATGACCGTCACGGCTCGCGATACCCCGGTCACCTTCGAATTCGTCGCCCAGACCCAGAGCTCTCGTGAAGTCGAGATCCGCGCACGGGTTGCCGGCTTCCTCGACAAACGCCAGTACACCGAGGGGGACCTGGTTAAAACCGGCCAGGTCCTGTTCCAGATGGACCGCAAGCCCTTCGAGGCCGCGCTGGTCTCGGCCCAGGGGCAATTGGCCCAGCAACAGGCGCGCTGGGAAGTCGCCAAGGCAACCCTGGCCCGCGTGCGCCCGTTGGCGGCGCAAAACGCGGTAAGCAAGATGGACCTGGACAATGCCGTGGGCGCCGAGCGCGAAACCAAGGCCGCCGTGCTCGCCGCCGAGGGAGAGGTGCGCACTGCACAGTTGAACCTCAGCTACACCACCATTTCCTCGCCACTCAACGGCCTGTCCAGCGACGCGAAAAAACAGGAAGGCAGCTACGTCACCCCCGGCGAATCCGGCTTGCTGACCTCGGTTTCGCAAATGGACCCGATGTACGTTAACTTCAGCCTTTCGGAAAACGAAAACCTCAAGTACCGCGACGAAATCGCCGCCGGACACCTGAAATTTCCGCCACGCAGCGACTTCGTCGTCGAAATCATGCTGGCCGATGGCACCCTGGTGCCGGAGAAAGGCAAGGTCAACTTCCTCGCCCCATCCTACAGCCAGGAAACCGGGACCTTCCTGGTACGCGCCGTGCTCGCCAACCCCAACGGCCTGCTGCGCCCAGGCCAGTTCGTACGTGCGCTGGCCCGTGGAGCGTCGCGCCCGGACGCCATCCTGGTGCCTCAAAAAGCCGTGCTTGAGGGCGCCAAGAGTCATTTTGTCTGGGTGGTCAATGCCGAAGGCAAACCCGAACAGCGGGTAGTCGAGGTGGGCGAATGGCAAGGTGACAACTGGTTTATCAACAAGGGCCTGCGCAGCGGCGAACGCATCGTCGTCGATGGCGCGCTGCGGGTGACACCCGGCGGGCCGCTGAAAATCACCGAGGCCAATGCACCTGCGCCCGCCCCCGCTGAAACCGGTCAAACCATAAAAGCCGGCGCGGCTACGGGCGGGAAAAGCCCATGAGCATTTCTCACTACTGCATCGACCGACCGATCTTCGCCTCGGTCATCTCCATCGTCATCACCCTGGCCGGTGCCGTGGCCATGTTGGCGCTGCCCGTTGCCCAGTACCCGGACATCACGCCGCCGCAAATTACTGTCGCGGCGACCTACCCCGGCGCGGATGCGCAGGTGGTGGCCAATAACGTCGCCGCCCCCATCGAGCAGCAGGTCAATGGCGCGGACAACATGATCTACATGAACTCGTCGAGCTCGGCGACGGGCAACATGACCCTCAACGTGTTCTTCGAAATCGGCACCGACCCGGCGCTGGCCCAGGTGGACGTACAGAACCGGGTCAACCTGGCCCTGCCGCAACTGCCTTCCGCCGTGCAGAGCCAGGGCATCCAGGTCCAGAAGAAATCCTCGGCGTTCATGATGGTGCTGGCGGTCTATTCCGCAGGTGACCGTTACGACAGCACTTACGTGGCCAACTACGCCAACCTTTATGTGCTCGATGCGCTCAAGCGCATCCCCGGCGCAAACCAGGCCAGCATCTTCGGCACACCGGACTACGCGATGCGCATCTGGCTCAAGCCAGATCGCATGGCCCAACTGGGCATTACCGCCGCCGATGTGCAAAAGGCCGTCGCCAACCAGAACCAGCAGTTTGCGGTCGGTCGGGTCGGCCAGTCGCCCACCGGCACCGCCGTCGAGCAGTCATTTGCCGTCACCACCAAGGGCCGCCTGACCGAACCGTCCGAATTCGAGAACATCATCCTGCGCGCCAGCAACCAGGGCGGTGCCATCGTGCGGCTCAAGGACGTCGGCCGCGCCGAACTCGGGCAGAAGGACTACTCGCTACGCAGCACGTACCAGGGCAAACCGGCAACGCTGATTGCCGTCTACCAGCAGCCTGGCGCCAACGCCCTTGACGTCTCTGCGGCAGTGACCAAGACCCTCGCCGACATGAAGGCGACCTTTCCCGAAGGCATTGAATACAAGATCGTGATGGACACCACCGCCTTCACCCGTGCCTCGATCTCCGAGGTGATCCACACCTTTTTCGAAGCGCTGGTGCTGGTGGTGATCGTGGTATTCCTGTTCCTGCAAAGCCTGCGCGCCACATTGATTCCGGTGATTGCGGTGCCGGTATCGATTGTCGGCACCTTCGTCGGCATGCTCGCGCTGGGGTTCTCGGTGAACATGCTGACACTGTTCGGCATGGTGCTGGCCATCGGCATCGTGGTGGACGACGCGATCGTGGTGATCGAGAACGTCGAACGCAACATGCACGTGCACAAGATGACGCCCAAGGATGCGGCCAAGCGGGCCATGGATGAAGTAGCCGGCCCCGTGGTCGCCATCGTGCTGGTGTTGTGCGCCGTGTTTATACCGGTGGCGTTCATGGGCGGCATCACCGGTCAGCTGTATAAACAGTTCGCCATTACCATCGCCATTTCCGTGGTGATTTCGGGGCTGGTCGCCCTCACACTGTCGCCCGCCCTCGCCGCCTTGCTGCTCAAGCCGCAGCACGGCGAGAAAAACGCCTTCTTCCGTTGGTTCGAACGCAGTTTCGAGCGCATGACCGAGGGCTACTCGCGTTCGGTGGCATTCCTGATCAAGCGTTTTGTGCTGGCGTTGTTGCTGTTCGCCGGGATGATCGTGCTAATGGTGCTGATGGCTCAGCGCATCCCCAGCGCCTTCCTGCCGCCGGAAGACCAGGGATATCTCCTGGGCGCAGTAATCATGCCCGACGCCGCCAGCCTGGATCGCACCGGCGCGGTCGGCCAGGTCGCCAGTGACTTCTTCCAGAACGATCCGTCGGTCGAAGGCGTGGCCATCGTCAACGGCTACAGCCTGCTCGATGGCCAGAACAAGAACAACGCCGCGGCGTTTTTCGTCGGGTTCAAGGATTTCGAGGAGCGCTACAAGGACTCGGACACCATTGAACAGCAAAGCGCCCCGGCGGTGATCCAGAAAGCTGCGCGTGCCTTTTCTACCGTGCAGGAAGGCATCATCCTGCCGGTCAACCCGCCGTCCATTCCGGGCCTTGGGACCACCGGCGGCATGGAAGTCTGGGTGCAGAGCAAGGGCGACGGCGGCGTTGATCAGTTGGCGGAAGTAGTCGGCACCCTGATTGCCAAAGCCAAGGACCGGCCGGAGCTGGGAGCCATCACCTCGACCTTCAACGTCCATTCCCGGCAATTGATGGTTGACGTCGACCGGGAAAAGGCCGAGTCACTGGGCGTTCCGGTCGAGGACGTGTACAGCGCCATGCAGACCATGTTCGGCTCGCTGTACGTGTCGCAGTTCAATAAGTTCAGCCGTCTGTGGCAGGTGATTTTGCAGGCTGAGCCTTCCTACCGTCTCAAGGCCGAAGACTTGCAGCAGATCTACGTGCGCAACAAGAGCCTGGACATGGTGCCGCTCAAAGCGGTGCTTTCGACACGTTATGTCACCGGGCCCGACCTGTTGACCCGCTTCAACAACTTCCCCGCCGTCAAGCTCACGGCCAACGCAGCGCCGGGCTACAGCACCGGACAGGCCCTGGCGGCACTGGAGGAAATCAGCGCCGAAATCATGACGAACGACTACTCGCTGGCCCTCAGTGGCGAAGCTTTCGAGGAGAAAAAGAGCGGAGGCGCCTCGTCACAGGTGTTCATCTTCGGCCTGGTGATGGTCTTCCTGATCCTGGCGGCCCAATACGAGAAGTGGTCGTTGCCGGTCGGCGTGCTGCTGGCCGTGCCCTTTGCCATCTTCGGCGCATTGCTTGCGGTGCTGATCCGAGGCCTGAGCAACGACGTGTACTTCCAGATCGGCCTGACCATGCTGGTGGCGCTGGCGGCGAAAAACGCCATCCTGATCTTCGAGTTTGCCGTGCTCAACCGCGAGAACGGCATGTCCGCCTACGATGCCGCCATGACCGCTGCCAGGGAGCGCCTGCGCCCTATCGTCATGACCTCGTTGGCATTCATCCTCGGGTGCGTGCCGCTGGCCATTGCGGTCGGCGCTTCGGAAAACAGCCGCCACTCCATCGGCACCGGGGTAATCGGCGGCATGCTCGCGGCGACGGTGATTGCGGTGTTCTTCATCCCGTTGTTCTATTACCTGGTGGAACGCATGTTCGGCAGCAAGGATGCCGAGCAGAAGACCACTGATTCGGGCCCCGTTCCCCACGGCGCGCCCCAACACCGCCACGAGGGTGACTGACATGCATAAGCCCTCATTTGCCTTGCTGGTGTGCCTGGGCCTGGCCGGCTGCATGGTCGGTCCCGACTACAAGGCACCCGAGATCGAAACACCGGCGGGCTGGCGCTACGCGGACAAGGAAGCGAAAAACCTGTCCAACACCTTGTGGTGGGAGCAGTTCCAGGACCCGGTGCTCAATGAGCTGATCCGCAGCGCCTTGCTCGAGAACAAGGACATCAAGATCGCCGCCGCCCGCGTCGAGCAATTCCAGGGCCGCTACGGCCAAACCCGTTCGCTGTACTTTCCCCAGGTCGGCCTGGGCGCACAGGGCTCACGCAACCGCTCGCCGCGGGATAACGGCCCGACATCGTTGACTTCAGGGCTCGACCCGATCTACAGCAATTATCAGGCGCTGCTCAGTGTCGACTGGGAGCTGGACATCTGGGGCCGCCTGCGCCGCCTCAACGAATCCGCGCGTGCCGATCTGCTGGCCTCGGAGGAAGGCCGTCGCAGCGTAATCCTGAGTCTGGTGTCGTCGGTCGCGACCAGTTACATCACCCTGCGCGATCTGGATCAGGAACTTGCAATCGCCCGCACCACCGCCAAGGTGCGCGGTGACTCCTTTGAGATCTTCAAGCTGCGTTTTGGCGCCGGGACCATCTCCGAAATGGAGCTGGCGCAAAATCAGTCCGAATATCAGCGAACCCTCGCGTCGGTGGCACAACTCGAACCCCTGGTGGCGCAGCAGGAGAACCTGCTGGCGATACTGCTCGGACGCAACCCGGGCCCCATCCTGCGCGGGCGCGACCTGTCACAACTGACGTTGCCGTCGGTGCCTGCCGGTCTGCCCTCGGACTTGCTGGAGCGTCGTCCCGACCTGCGTCAGGCGGAACTGAACCTGATCTCGGCCAACGCCCAGATCGGCGCAGCCAAGGCCCAGTACTTCCCGACCATTTCCCTGACGGGCCTACTCGGTTCGGTCAGCAACCAATTGTCGAACCTGTTTACCGGCCCCGCCGCCACCTGGTCCTACGGCGTCGCGGCGAACATGCCGATCTTCACCGGGGGCGCCATCGCCGGCCAGGTTCAACAGGCCGAAGCCTTCCAACAGGAAGCGTTGCTGACCTACCAGAAAGCCATTCAATCGGCGTTTGGCGATGTGGAAAACGCTTTGGTGGCGTCGAGTAAATCCCGCGAACAAATGGCTTTCCAGGCCAGTCAGGTCGAGGCGTTGCGTACTTACGCCCATTACGCACGCTTGCGTTATGACAACGGCTACACCAGCTACATCGAAGTGTTGGATGCCGAGCGCAGCCTGTTCGACGCCGAACTCAACTACACGCAGACCCGTGGTTCAGTGTTCACCTCGATGATCAACCTGTACAAGGCCACCGGTGGCGGTTGGGTGACCGAGGCAGAGCAATTGACCGCGGCGGATACGCGGACGACTCAGCCATGAGAGGAGCGACGGCTAATCGAAATCATCGTGCTCCTCGGTGCCCCACTGCTCTGGATACCGCGCAAGATAGCTGCTGACCGCCGCGCCGATGGTGGCAAAGAATGCCGACTCGCCAATTCGAGCAAACAAACCGAAGCGCTTGAGCTTGTCCTTGACCGGATCTTTCATCCCCGCCACGCACAATTCGATACCGGCAGCGTGCAAGGTTTCGTCCAGTTCGGCGAGCATGTCGGCGGACGTCACGTCGACGCTGGTGACCGGTTCAGCCACCACCACCAACCAGCGCACCGGTGTCGGCGAAGTCGCCACGGCATCCAGTACGCGGTCATGGAATAATTCGGCATTGGCGAAAAACAACGGCGCATCCCAGCGAAACAACACCAGCCCGGGCACCCTTTGCGCCTGTGGGTAGCGCTGGATGTCGTGATAGCCCTGCACGCCTTCGGCACGTCCCAGGACCGCCGAATACGGACGCCAGCCGTCCCAGAGGAATTCGATCACGGCAATCACGATGGCGATGCCGATGCCCTCGATGGCCCCGAACACGGCCACACCGACCGTACAAACGATCGACAGCCAGAATTCCCAGCGTTGGATGCGATAAATGCGGCGCAGGTCGCTGACTTCGATCAGGCCGATGGCCGAGGCAATCACCACGGCGGCCAGGGCGCTGGTGGGCAGGTCCTTGAGCAGGTTCGGCGCCACCATCAACAACACCGCCACGGCCAGCGCGCCGACCACCCCGGTCAACTGGGTCTTCGCCCCCGCCGCTTCGGCCACCGGGGTACGGGACGAGCTGCTGCTAATGGGGAAACCCTGGAACAAGCCTCCGGCCAGATTGGCCACGCCCAGCCCGACCATCTCCTGATTCGGATCGACCGACGTCCGGGTCCGCGCCGCGTACACCCGCGACAGCACGCTGGTGTCGGCGAACGACACCAGCGCCACGGCGCAACCACCAATCAGCACCGGGACGATATCGTCCCGGGTAATCCACGGAATGGCGAACGCGGGCAAGCCCTGGGGCAGCGAACCGAGAACCGCGACACCGTGGGACGCCAGGTCCCACACACCGACGACAATCGTCGCGGCCGCCACGGCGATCAGGATGCCAGGCACACGCTTGTGGTTCTTCAGCATCAGGATCACCACCAGGGTGGCGGCGCCGATCAGGAATGTCGCCCAGTTGGCTCTGCCGCCAAGCACCCCGGAACCAATGGCCCACAGGTTGCGCAACGGCCCGTCGCTCTCTATGGAGAAGCCAAACAACTTGGGCAACTGGCTGATCAGCACAGTCAAGGCTATGCCGTTCATGTAACCGTAGCGAATGGGTTTGGACAGCAACTCGGTGACGAAGCCGAGTTTGGCGAGGCCCGCAAGGATGCACACCGTCCCGGAAACAATGGCCATTGCCGCCGCCAGCGCAATCGCACGCTGCGGGTCGCCGCCGGACAACGGCAGGATCACCGCGAGTATCACCGCTGCCAATGACGAGTCCGGGCCGAGCACCAGAATGCGGCT
This sequence comes from Pseudomonas sp. S2_C03, assembly GCF_054668405.1. Taxonomy (NCBI): domain Bacteria; kingdom Pseudomonadati; phylum Pseudomonadota; class Gammaproteobacteria; order Pseudomonadales; family Pseudomonadaceae; genus Pseudomonas; species Pseudomonas sp. S2_C03. Next base: position 2,368,948 of record NZ_CP162766.1, read on the forward strand.
CGGACCGAACAAGGCATACGCCAACAGCGGCACGATGGTCGCATACAGGCCGTAAATGCCTGGCACACCGGACGCCACCGCGTAGGCAATGCCCACCGGCACCAGCATGGTGGTGAGCACCAGGCCGGCGACAATGTCGTTGGGCAACCACGCCAGTTGATAACGACGTAACGTCTGCAAGCCCGGCAACCAACGCTGCCAACCGCTTTGTTCCGCCGTGTTGTTACGGGCTATGCGGCCGGGCTCGGCCACGGGCGGCGGCGTATTGGAATCACTCATGTGCCTAGAACTTCTGCGGAATATGCCGGTACGGATAATCCGGGTCTTTGTAGCCACCGGGCTTTTGCCGCTTCGGCAGCTTGACCTTCTCGCGCGGCACTTCCTTGTAGGGAATACGGCTGAGCAGGTCGGCAATGATGTTCAGGCGCGTACGCCGTTTATCATTGGAATTGGCCACGAGCCAGGGCGCGTACTCGGTGTCGGTGGCCTTGAACATTTCGTCGCGCGCCCGGGAATAGTCGTACCAGCGGCTGTAGGACTTGAGGTCCATCGGTGACAGCTTCCAGATTTTGCGGCCGTCCTCGATGCGCCCTTCAAGCCGTCGCGTCTGCTCCTGCGGACTCACATCCAGCCAGTATTTGAGCAGGATCACGCCGGAATCGACGATGGCCCGCTCCACCTGCGGCACGGACTTGAGAAACTTTTCGACCTGCTCTTCGGTGCAAAAACCCATGACCCGCTCGACCCCGGCTCGGTTGTACCAACTGCGGTCGAAGATGACGATTTCACCGGCCGCTGGAAGATGCGGCAGATAGCGCTGTAGATACATCTGGCTCTTTTCCCGGTCGGTGGGCGCGGGCAATGCAAGCACCCGAAACACCCGCGGGCTGACGCGCTCGGTGATGGCCTTGATAGTCCCGCCTTTGCCTGCGCCGTCGCGCCCCTCAAAGATCACACAAATCTTGATGCCTTCCTGCTTCACCCATTCCTGCAACTTGACCAGCTCGACATGCAGGTGACGCAGCTCATCCAGATAGTCCTTGTTTTTCAGCTTTGGGCTGTCGGCTGAATCGGCTTTGGGGGCGCTCTTCTTCTTTGCTTTTGCCATGACCGAGCCTCATGAAATTGACGTAGCGGCTGAGCGTTGAAAACGCCCCGGTTTCATCCTCGAAATCCAGTGTAGATCCAAACAGTTCAGGCGCCATGACGCGGGACATCTTTGCATCACAACCCGGCGCATTGCCGTCCGCCAGCTACAATTTTCCAGCAGTGCACAGCGCCGTCACGGAGCGACCATGTTAGTCAGCCTTTTGATTCTTTTTTCCGCCTCGCTGGTGATCATTGCCCTTTTCCACCGGCTGCACCTGCCGCCGGTGCTGGGCTACCTCTGCGTTGGCCTGATGGTTGGCCCCACGGCCTTCGACTGGGTCAACGACAGTGCGGTGCTGGCGCTGGTCGCGGAGTTGGGGGTGGTGTTCCTGCTGTTCTCCCTGGGCCTGGAGTTTTCCCTGTCGAAAATGATCGAGTTGCGTCGCGTGGTGTTTGGCCTGGGCAGCTTGCAGATCTTGCTCACCGGGGCCGTTGCTGGCGGGTTGCTGATGCTGGCCGGGTTGCCGACGGCGGCTGCACTCATGCTCGGCGCCGGGCTGGCGCTGTCCTCCACGGCGATCGTGGTCAAGGAATTGGGCAGCCTCGGCGAAGTGTTCAGCAGCCATGGGCAAAATGCGATCGGCGTGCTGCTGTTCCAGGACGTCGTGGCGGTGATCCTGTTGACCCTGGTGCCAGTGCTGTCCGGTGCCAGTGACCAGGCCTGGTACTGGGCGCTGCCGATCACGCTGGGCAAGACCCTGTTGCTGTTCGCCGGGCTGTCCCTGGCCAGTCGCTGGGTGTTGCCGCATCTGTTTCATGAAGTGGCGGCCTCGCGCTCTTCCGAACTGTTTGTGCTGCTGGCCCTGGTGATCGTGCTGCTCGCGGCGGGGCTGACCCACCTGATCGGGCTGTCGCCGGCACTGGGCGCCTTCCTCGCGGGCATGTTGCTTGGTGAAAGCCACTATCGGCATCAGATCGAGGCCGACATCCGCCCCTTCAAGGACATCCTGTTGGGGGTATTTTTCGTCAGCATCGGCATGCTGATCGACCTGCGCCTGTTTGCCAGCCATGGCTTGCTGATTCTGGCCCTCACGCTGGGCCTGCTGCTGATCAAGGGTTGCGTGGTCGCGCTGTTGGTCAAGGTGCGCGGGCAGGACACTGAAACTGCCTGGCGTAGCGGCCTGGCACTGGCCCAGGGCGGTGAATTCTGTTTTGCCCTGATGACGCAGATGCAACAGAACGACCTGCTGCCCGCCGAGCTGGGCGGGTTGCTGCTCGCCGCGACGTTTTGTTCGATGCTGCTCACTCCTTCGCTGCTGCGCCTGGCCCCGCGCATTGCGGCCCGCCTGCACCGCAAGCCCAACCACGAGGCGCAACTCGAGGAAATCAGCGCACGCAACGCCCAGGAGAACAGCCATGTGGTGATTTGCGGATACGGTCGAGTGGGTCAGGCCATCGGCCGGTTCCTGCGCAACGCCGGCCAATCCTGTGTCGCCCTCGATACCGATCCCCAAGCGGTGCGAGACGCTGAGGCCACAGGCAACGCCGTGCATTACGGTGACTCGCAACGAGGCGAACTGCTGACTGCGGTCGGCGTAGAACGCGCCAGCCTCCTTGTGATTGCAGTCGACAATACCGACACCGCGCTTAAGATCCTGCAGGCAGCCCGCAGTCTAAACACGAGCGTGCCGATTCTGGTGCGCACCCAGGATGACCAGCGTGCACCCGAGCTCAAGGCGGCCGGGGCCAGCGAAGTGGTGCCCGAATTGATGGAATCCAGCCTGATGCTCGCCTCCCACGCCCTGGTGCTGCTGGGTTTCCCCGAACAACAGGTCCAGGAACGAGTCGAGCACATCCGCCGTGACCGCTATCAGCTGTTGCAGGGGTGTTACACGGGCGAGGCGGATCAGGAGTTTCGTTGAAAGTCGGGTTACCCCAAGGCGCTTATGTTGATGGCAGCAAGGGGACTCAGCAACCTCCGGGATTGTTCTGGAGTCATGCGTCCGCCCGCATCGCGGGATGCTCACGCAGTCGATCAACCACATAACTGACGAAACTGCGCACGCGCATCGAAGCGTTGCGCCTTTCCCGATAGACCACATGCACTGGCGTCGAAGGCGGGTCGTAGGCGTGCAGCACCCTGCGCAATCGCCCCGTGCGCAGATAATCGTACAACGGGTAACTCAGGCATCGAGTGACACCGGCGCCATTGGCGGCGGCATCGATGGCGGCCTGCAACGTGGCACAACTGAGTCGCGTGCGCGCCTTGACGACGATGGACTCCCCCTGATCCTGAAAGGGCCACTGGACGCTGTGCTGATGGGGTTGGGTGGCGATCAGCCGATGTTTGTGCAGGTCCTGGGGAACATCGGGCTCGCCATGGAGCGCCAGGTAGTCGGGGCTTGCGCAGACGATCGAGCGGACATGGCCAACGGGGCGCGCGATCAGTGATGAGTTGGGCAGGTGCCCCACCAGCACCGCCACGTCCACGCCGTCTTCGTACAAGTTGGCAGCGTGATCCTGATACCGCGCGAAAATACCGACCTCGGGATACTGGTCCATGTAGCCGGTCAGTACCGGCGTCATCACATAACGGCTGAACAGCAGCGGCAGCAACACATTGAGGTTGCCTTGCGCCTGAACGTGAAGGCCCTTGGCAGATGCCTCGGCCTCATCAACCGCCTTGAGGATGCGCGATGCATCGACCATGAACGCCGCACCGGCGTCGGTCAACGTGATGCCCCGGGTACTTCGCTTCAACAATGTGACACCCAGGCGAGCTTCCAACCGGGCGACCGCGCGCATGACGGTCGGCCCCGACACGTTGAGTCGGCGTGCTGCCGACGCAAGGCTGGGGCGCTCCGAGAGCGCCGTGAACATCAGCATCTCGTGATAGCGGTCCATCACGTCATGCCTTTGGCTGTCGGCAATAGCGCTTCGTCGCGCTTCAGACGCTCAACCAGGAAGTCGACAAAGGTGCGCACTTTCGCCGGTATCCGGTTGGTTTTCTGGTACACCACGTGAATGGGCAATGCGGGAGGCTCGAAGTCCTGGAGGACGATGTCCAGCTCACCGGCGCCGACACGGCTGGCGACCTGATAGGACAGCACCCGTGTAAGCCCCCAGCCCTGACAGGCGATATTGATCGCCGCCTGATTGGCCGTGACCACCAGGCGCGGGTTGAAACGAAAGCTCAGGGGGGTGGAGCCGTGATTGAACACCCAGTCGCTGAGCAGATGACTGGCCGATGACATCACGATATTGGCAGTGCTCAAGTCTTCAGGGTGCTGCGGTCGACCATAACGCTTGAAATAGGCGGGAGCGGCGCAGATGACCTGGCGCACTTCCCCCACCTTGACCGCGTGCAGGTTGCTCTCGCGCAGGTGGCCGATGCGGATCGCCACGTCGATGCCTTCGTCTGCCATGTTGACCACTCGGTCGACGAACATCGCATTGAGGTGGACGGAGGGAAACTGATCCAGGTAGTCCGCCATCAGCGGCGCGATGTACAACTCGCCAAACAGGACCGAAGCCGTCACGGTCAGCAGGCCGCAGGGCACCGAATAGCTACCGGCGGCAGCCTCCTCGGCTTCGTCGAGTTCGCCCAGGATACGTCGACAGTCCTCGAGATAACGTTGCCCGGCCTCGGTCAGGTGCAGGCTGCGCGTGGTACGGGACAGCAACTGAGTGCCGATCCGTTCTTCCATTGCCGCAATGGCGCGGGTCACGCTCGGAGGAGAAATGCGCAGCGTGCGGGCTGCGGCAGCGAATCCCTCTTCCTCTGCAACGGCCATAAAAATCTGCATTTCCTGAAAGCGATCCATGGGTTACCCGATTGTGGTTGAGGTCGTTGTCGCACGCGCAGGCAGGGCAATCGCCAGTATTGTCGGTTGCGGCGACTTTCGCACGATGAGGGGATGAATCGGTTGCACTCGAACGGGGTTGGAGCCTGCCGAGACACCCTCCCGGCAGGCCCCACTATCTGTATCAAGCCTGTTGCAGGCCCACAGCGGTACGTTGCATGCCGACAAAGCGCGGCAGCGCCTCAATGCGGGCCAGCCAGGCACGGACGTTCGGGTAATCGTCCAGCGAGACGTTGCCCTCGGGCGCGTGGGCCACATAGGTGTAGACGGCCACGTCGGCGATGGTCGGTGTTTCACCGGCCAGGAATTTACGTTCGCCCAGTTCCTCTTCCATCACCTTGAGCAGGCCGTGGGAGCGATTGATCACGTCTTCGGCGTTGTAGCCTGCGCCGAACACGGTAATCAACCGCGCAGCGGCCGGGCCCGAATTGACCTGGCCTGCGGCCACGGACAACCAGCGCTGGATGTTGGCTTTGGCCAGCGGGTCGTTTGGCAACCAGTGGCCCTTGTCATATTTTTCGGCAAGGTAGACCAGAATGGCGTTCGAGTCCGCCAGCACTACGCCGTTGTCGTCGATCACCGGCACCTGGCCAAAGCGGTTGAGCGCGAGAAACTCCGGAGTCTTGTGCTCGCCCTTCATCAGGTCCACAAATACCAGTTCGGTGGGCACACCCAGCAGGGACAGCGCCAATTCAACGCGGTGAGAGTGACCGGACAACGGATGACGGTAAAGCATGATCGCTTTCTGGGACATGACGTACTCCTTGTTGGCATTCTGAGGGCTCGGCACGGTGATCGTGGCGATGGCGTCATCCTCTACTGCTGGCACAAACAGCGGAATCCCCAGCTTTCGCAATCCAGCATTTCATTTTCTGGAATGATCCAGGCCCTGTAGGAGCGAGCTTGCTCGCGATGCGATGATCCTGACGCACCTGCAGTCGCCTGACACAACGCCTCGCGAGCAAGCTCGCTCCTACAGGGGGCTAGATATCCAGGATCAGGGTTTCGCTGCCCTCTGCCGGGACCGAGCAGCAGATCAGCACTTCATCCGCCGCCAGGCCCAGGTCCGGGGTGTTGAGGTAATGCACCTGGCCGCCGCTCAGTTTGGTTTTGCAGGTGCCGCACGAGCCTCCGCGGCAACTGAAATCCGGGTTGAGGCCACGGGCTTCGGCCAGTTCCAGCAGCGTGCCGGTGCCCGGCTCCCAACGCGCTTCCTTGCCGGAGGTGGAAAACAGCACTCTCACCGACTCGGTGGCCATGGGCACCTGCGGCGGCGCCGGCACGCTGATTTGCACATCGCGCTTGAGCGTCGACGGTCCAAAGGTTTCCGCGTGGATGCGATCGTCCTGAATACGCAATTTGCGCAGGCCGTCGTACAGCGCCTGGGTAAAACTGCCCGGGCCGCACAGGTAGAAGTCATAGTCATCGAGGGGCAACAAGGCCTTGAGCAGTTCGACATCGATCCTGCCCGCCACGTCATAGTCCTCGCCATCACCGTCGATGGGCGGTTGGCTGACGACCCGCACCACCTCGACCCCGTCCGCGGCCTGCTCCACCAGTGCGTCGATCTCTTCACGAAACGCCAGGTCACTCACGGTCCGGCTGCTCTGCACCAGCCAGGTCCGGCGCATGCGGCCCATCCGTTTGCCCTGGTAAACCACTTCGCGCAGCATCGACAACAGTGGCGTGATGCCGACACCCGCCGCCAGCAGTACCAATGGCCGGCGTTCTGCAGCCTGGACGGTGAAATGCCCTTGGGGCGCACGCGCCTCGATCCAGTCGCCGACCTGAACGCGATCATGCAGATGCGAGGAGATCAGGCCGTCGCGCTTGACGCTGATGCGCAGGAATTCATCCGAGGAGGCGCTGGACACGCTGTAGGTGCGAATCGAGGGCGCCTGCTGCCCTTCCAGTGCAATGCGGATGGGCAAGTGTTGCCCCGGCGCAAACCCGGGCAAACCCAGGCCATCGTTGGGCTCCAGGTAGAACGAGCGAATGCTTGGGCTCTCGTCGACGATGTGCGCAACGCGCAGGGGCCGCCAGTGGTTGCGCAACGCGTCGGCCTGCAAACGCTCGGCAACCTGCTCCCAACTGCCGGTCATCAGGGAGTTGGGTGACTCCCCCTCGTCTTCCTCCACCCAGCGCAACGGGATCGCAGCCTGACGGTAGACAATGCGTTGCGGCTTGAACCGCCACAGGCGCTCAGCCCCCTGGAACGCGGCAATCTCGGGATCATCCAGCAGCACTTGCGCTGTACCGCTCATTTGAAGCAGGTCGCCGCTCTGGAAGTCGACGAACAGCAGCCCGGCACGAGGATTGAGCAGAATGTTGCCCAACGTGTTGAAAAAGAGGTTGCCGTTGAAATCCGGAATGGTCAGCGTGCCATCCTCTTCCATTCGTACAAAGCCCGGCTTGCCGCCGCGATGGGAGGCATCGACCTGATGCTGGCCATCACGCTCTACGTAGGTGGCGACATAAAAGGAATCCGCGCCAGTGATCATGCGGCGTACCTGCGGGTCGGCTACAGACACCTCGACCACCGTGTCCTTGACCTCGTCGACAAAGGCATACTGGCGCAGGTTGATGTAACGCGGGCAATTACCGTACGCCTGGGTGACGCCGATCTCGATGCCCTCGCCCAGCTCACGCAAAATGTTGCCGTTCATGCGGTTGCGCCGGCGAGTGTGCAACTCGATGCCGAGCATGCCGATGGCATCGCCCACCTGCATGCCTTCCTGCGCCGGGTCGTTGGGCTGCGGTTGCAAGTTGATGGTCAGGATGGGAGGTGTCGGGGAATTCATGAAACCCGGCTGGCCTGTGCGCATGGTCGCCCAGACGTCACCCTGTCGGTCCACGGCGCCCAGCACTACGAAAGGCAGTTGCGCGTAGAAATCACGATGTTGATCCGGCATCCACGTACGCGCCAGTTGCCGCTGGCCAACGCCCACCATCATGTCGATGGCGCCGACGGCGCGCTGCAAGGTCAGCTCACCCTCATGCCAGGGGGAAGATGGGGCTTTCGAGACGTCATCCATCGGGGGTCTCCTCGCGCTGGCGTCAGCGGCTTCGATCAGGGCTCTGAGCTACCTATTAAAGCAGGGCTCGTCGTGAGCGCTCATCTTCCGCTTCAAGCATTGCCGGCGGAATGCGCACAGAATGCAATCCACTATTTCACCAGATGAAATGGTGCCAGGCAGTCGGTGGAGCGGCGGCGACACTCAGGCCAGCAGCTCGCTAATCCAACGGACTTGTCGGGCGATGTCCTGCACCTTCTGCTCGGGCACATTGCGCGCCCGGGAGAAACTGGCCAGGGTTCGCTGCCGCTCTAGCAGCAGACGTTGCCACTTGGCAAGGAACGCCGGGCTGCGGACCTGCATCTGCACCGGGCCGAAGTACAGTTGCTCGGCGCTGTAATGCACCGGGTCGCCGCGCTCGGCCACGATGATTTCGTAATCGAAGCGATTTTCGCGCAGCACCTCCTCCAACAGGATGCGGTAACCGTTGCTCATCAGCCACTGACGCAAGGGTTGTTCGCCGCCGTTGGGTTGCAGGATGAGGCGCTCGTGGCCGCTCAGGCAGGCCTTGCCGCTGTCGAGGATGTCGCGGATGGTTTCACCGCCCATGCCGCACAGGCTGATGGCAGTGATGGCGTCAGCGGGTTGGATCGCCGCCAGGCCATTGGCCAGGCGCACGCTGATGGACTGTTCCAGATCGTTTTCGCGGACCGTGCGTTCGGCCGCGCGAAATGGTGTCAAGGCCACCTCGCCAGCCACCGCGGCCGTAATGGCGCCACGGTGCAGCAGCGCCACCGGCAAGTAAGCGTGATCCGAACCGATATCGGCCAGGCGCGCATCGGCGGGCACATGGGCCGCCACCCGTTCAAGGCGCCTGGACAAGGTCTGTTGGTTCAACGGCATCTCTCTTTGCTTTTGAATGGCTGGCCCGCTCGGCCAGACCGGGGCGCGATTTTGTCGGGCATCGCTGTGCATTTCAACTGTCATGCTCACCCGCGAAGGCGCGTCTTAATGACTGCACAGGGTCTTTATCACCGCCGATTCTTGCAGTCATAAAGACCTCATGCGCACTGGAACCCCCGTATTACGGGTATCTGACAACTGGCCCACATTTTGAATTACCGGGTATGGACGCAAACCCATTCAAGTTCATTCAGGATAAACAGCGATGAGTAATGATTTCGAAGGACGCCTGGCTGTCGTCACCGGTGCCAGTTCCGGCATAGGCCTGGCCGTGACGGCTCGTCTTCTGGCCCAAGGTGCGCGAGTGCTGGCCATGTCACGGAAAATGGGAGGGTTGGAAGAACTGGCTCGCCACTTTGCCGGGCAACTGACCTGGGTATCTGGCGACGTGACCAAGGCAGAAGACCTCGAGCAATTGGCGCAGCACGCGTCGCGCCAGGGTCCGGTCCATTACCTGGTACCAAATGCCGGTATCGCCGAACTGGCGGACTGCCTGGACCTGCAAGCCTTCGATCGCCAATGGGCGGTCAATGGCGCCGGGGCGTTGAACACCCTGAGCCACCTTCGCGGACACCTGGCCAGCCCGGCGTCGGTGGTCTTCATCACCACGTTTCTCACCGGCATTACATTCCCGGGACTGGCCGCCTACATCGCCTCCAAGGCAGCCCTGCAGGCTCATGCTCGGACACTGGCTGTAGAGCTGGCGCCCCAGGGGATCCGCATCAATATGGTTTCCCCTGGCCCTACCGCGACGCCGATCTGGTCAACACTGGGCCTGGCTCACCACGACCTGGCCAACGTAGCCACCCAGGTCAACAAGCGCCTGCTGGGTGGCGAATTCCTGGAAGCGGGGTCCGTGGCCGATGTCATCCTGTTCCAACTGAGCAACGGCGCCCGAAGCGTGTATGGCCAGGACTGGGTGGTGGACAAAGGCTACACCGTGCGCTGATCTTCCTGTAGGAGTGAGCTTGCTCCGTGCGGCGTTCCGACGATGGTGGCCCAGACACCACTGGGTATCAGACAACCCCGCGTCATCGTTGACGACCATCGCGGGCAAGCCCGCTCCTACAGGGATATGTGTACCCTCGCGCCCACAGGACTATTCGGGCAATTGCTGCTCGATGACGCCATACCAGCCCATGCCCGGATAGGTTTCGAAGCCGGGTGTGAGCGAATAACCCTGCAAACTGTTGTTGAGCTGGACACTGTACCCGCTGGTTTGGCCTACCCTGGTCATCAGCGCAATGCGTTGGCCCAGCGCAGCCTGCGGGTTGGAACTGGCCAGGACATTGTTGCCGGCATCGACCAGCATCACACAACTGCGCGAGCGTTCTTCGTCGGTCAGGCGCACGCCGTTGATGATCGACCTGGCCTGGTTTTCCCAATCGAAAAAAATGCCGATCACGCCGGTCACCGAGCCCTGATGGCGCACGGCCGCGCTGAAGGCGCACGTCTGGGCGCCGTTGAGCAGCGGCTCGACACAGACATTGCCCGCATCATATTGATCACTGCGACTGTGCTTCAGCGCCATTTTGAACCAGGGTGCTTCGCTGACGTTGGCCCCCATTGCCTTGTCATAAACCGAAGAACGTCCGGTAGCGATGACACGCCCTCGAGTGTCCGCGAGCCAGATGTCCAGATAAACCGTGTAACTGTCGAGGATGATGCCCAGTCGCTCACAAGCGTAGGCACGGTTTTGCTCGTCAGCCGACTTGAGGGCATCGACCAGTGAGGCATCAGTGGCCCACCAGCGAACATCGCAGGTTCGCTCATAGAGGTTGCGATCCATGATCTCGATCATGTTCAGCGACAAGTCCGCCAGCCGCTGCCCACGTACGTCAAAGCACATGCCTTCGCCCAGCGCGGTCAACTCGTTGACGGACGCTTGCAGGTTTTCGGTCATGGTGCCGGCGATTTTCGAAATGCGTTCGGAGATGACCTTGACCTCCTCTGCCACCACCGCGAAGCCCTGCCCGGCCTTGCCGGCGTGTGCGGCTTCGATCAACGCATTGATGGCAAGCAAGCGGGTCTGTCGGGTGATCATCTGGATATCGCTGATGCCACGGTTTGCCAGCGCCTCGACTTCCCGCGACAGCGTGACAATTCGTTCTGGTTCGATCATTTGCTTTGTGCTTCAAAGAGTTGTTAGTCGGCGGCAGCCTTATTGAATCGAAGCAATGTTGTTGTTTTCTTACGGCGCCACTCATCGGTGGTGGCACTCTGAAATTATGTGCTGACTCTAGATCAGCTGATTCGATTCAGGCAAGGGCCCACGAGGCCATCCAGGCAGGTTTTTGGGACGGATGTGCAACAGGCGAAAAAGACCTGCGACAGTACGCCGCACAAACACCGCGCAACACCCGTTTTCAGGGTGATCAACCGGTCTGTGACGGCTTGTCGCAAGCGATTGCCCGCGTTGAAAAACGGTAGAATTCACCCGGTTTGACCCGCACGCAGCGTTGCGCCTCGTGCCCGCGCCAATCATCCGCTACGAGCCCCTGGACTGGGCTATTCAGAAAGGCTGTAGAAATGAGTGTTTTGTTGACCCGCCGCAAGGTGGTTGCAGGAATCGGTTTACTCGGTCTGGGCCTGCTCACAGGCTGCGACAACAGCGTCCGCCTGTCGTACAAATACGGCAAGGATCTGAGCGACAAGATTCTCGGGCGGACCTTCAAGCTGAAAGACTCCCAAGGCAATCCCACGACGCTGACCAGTTTTCGCGGCATGATGCCGATGATTTTCTTCGGTTTCACCCAATGCCCCGCCGTCTGCCCGACTACGCTGGCCCGCGCGGCGCAAATCAAGAAGCTGATGGGCAAGGATGGTGATTTGCTCCAGGTGGTCTTCATTACCCTGGACCCCGAGCGCGATACCCCGGAAATGCTCGACGCCTACGTCAAGACCTTCGACCCGTCGTTTGTCGCGCTCCACGGAACGCTGGAGGAAACGGCGAAGACAGCCAAGGAATTCGAGGTGTTCTACGAAAAGGTGCCAAGCGGTTCCACGTACACCATTTCCCATACCGCGACCAGCTTCGTTTATGACACCCGGGGCAACCTGCGCGTCGGCTTGTCTCATTCGCTTTCGGCACAAGAGTGTACGGAAGACTTACTGACCGTCATGGAGGTCTGCTGATGAACTCGAACGCCTTTAAACCGCGCTTTTGCGCACGCCTGGGACGCCTGGCGCTGGGCCTGTCGATGCTCGGGCTGGCCGGTTACGCCAGCGCCCAGACCCAGGTCGATGACGCCTGGGTTCGCGCGACGGTGGCCGGACAACCTTCCACTGGTGCCTTCATGACGATCACCGCGAGCAGTGACGGCAAATTGATCAGCGCACAATCGCCAGTGGCGAAAACCGTGCAGATTCATCAATCGAGCATGAAAAACGACGTGATGAGCATGCAACAGGTCGAGTCCGTCGAGCTGCCCGCTGGCAAAGCCGTGGCGTTCAACACTGACAGTTACCATGTCATGCTGATGGACCTGGTCGCCCAGGTCAAAGAAGGCGACAAGGTGCCGCTGGTGCTGACCGTCCAGCACGCGAACGGTGAAAAGGAAGTGATCAACGTTGACGCCCCGGCACGTGCGCTGAACATGATGGATCACAGCAAAATGGATCACAGCAAGATGCATTGATTCATCCAGAGGCGGGCAGCGAGTAACAGCGCCCGCCTCTTCAATCGACACCGGAAACGCCCTTGATCTGGAAGTTGCCCGCAATCCCCCCGCCTTTTGCCTGACAGCCTATACTCATCTGGTTTTCTTTCTCGTTTACATGCAGCACGTCGGCACCCGTGCACCGTCAGGCGTACCCGTGCCTATCGCCAACGTAACCAGCCAGCAGCCCGTGTCGCTAACGACCGGCGTGCTCAAGCGCTTTGTGGCTGATGGATCGTGGAGAACACCATGAAATATACATTTCTTTCAGGCGTGGTTTTGGTTGTCTCGGCTACGGTGACGATACCGGGCGCCTGGGCTGCAGAGACGCGAGCGCTGGCCTCGGACGGCGCGGATCATGTGGGCGCGGGAGCAGTGGCGGCGGATGGCGCTGATAAAGTCGGCGCCAACAAACTCGCTGCTGACGGCGCTGACAAAGTCGGGGCCAACAGACTCGCCGCTGACGGCGCTGACAAGGTCGGGGCCAACAAACTCGCTGCTGACGGCGCTGACAAAGTCGGGGCCAACAGACTCGCCGCTGACGGCGCTGACAAAGTCGGTGCCAACAGGCTTGCTGCCGATGGCGCTGACAAAGTGGGCGCGAACAGGCTTGCGGCCGACGGCGCTGACAAAGTCGGTGCCAACAGACTCGCCGCCGACGGCGCTGACAAAGTCGGTGCCAACAGACTCGCCGCCGACGGCGCTGACAAAGTCGGTGCCAACAGACTCGCTGCCGACGGCGCTGACAAAGTCGGTGCCAACAGACTCGCTGCCGACGGCGCTGACAAAGTCGGTGCCAACAGACTCGCTGCCGACGGCGCTGACAAAGTCGGTGCCAACAGACTCGCTGCCGACGGCGCTGACAAAGTCGGTGCCAACAGGCTCGCTGCCGATGGCGCTGACCACGTCGGCGCAGCCCGTCTCGCGTATTCCCGCAACGGTATTGGCTCGGACCGTGTGGCGTCCGCGCTCATGAATGAAGGTAGTTACTCCGACCAGTTCAACGAACAGTAACCGCAAGACGGTGCCTGGCACGCACCACTCCCCCTGAAACCGCCACCCCACGGTGGCGGTTTCTCATCTATTTGTATCTGTCTGTATATGAACCCCCGACAGATACGCAGACCTCGACTTCGCAGCGTTCAAGCACACATCGACGATACACCCGAGCGTTTAACTGTGTTCACCGGATAGCAGCAGCTACCGGCTCACTCAAATCAAACGCACGGAGCATCATCATGATCAATTTCTCGAAAGTTTCCTCTCTCGCAATCGGCCTGGCACTCGTGGGTGGCCTGGGTCTGTCGAATCTGGCCTCGGCCAACACTGCGAACGTCGCGTCGTACACCCAGACCCAGCTGTTGGTCGAAGGGGGGCAGACCGTTTGCAGGAACTGCGTGAACGCGTCGCCGAAGGTGGCTCTGATCGTTTGATCGAACGGCGTGTGGCCGAGGGCGGCTCGGATCGCCTGATCGAACGTCGTGTGGCCGAGGGTGGCGCCGATCGCCTCCAGGAACTGCGTGAGCGGGTCGCACAGAACTCCGTGCAAAAAAACGTGATCGTTGCCGAAAACCGCCCGGAGTTCGGTTCGAAATACCAGCGTTACTAACAGCGAGCCCCTTTGCACTGCCTCAAGCCCGGGTTTCCGGGCTTTGTTTTAACGCAATCGGACAGCACACAGTGTCAGCGCCCGTCCGGACAATTCGTGAGAAAAGGAACACAACTGATGAAAATCGGTTTTCTGGGTTTGGGCCGCATGGGTCAGGAGATTGCCGCTAACCTGATTAAAGGCGGTCATGACCTATGGGTCTGGAACCGCTCTCCACAAGCGGTGCTGAATATGGTCGCGATGGGCGCAAAGGACGCCATCACTGCCGCGCAAGCGTTCGACGCCGACGTGGTCTTCAGCATGCTCGCAAACGATCATGCCCTACGCACGGTGTTACTCGATTCCGGGCTGCTGGCTCAGGTCAGGGGACCGCGTATTCACGTCAACCTGTCCAGCATCGCTGTAACCTTTGCCGATGAACTGGCTACTCTGCACACCGCACAAGGCATCGACTACATCGCGGCTCCAGTCATGGGCTGCCCGGATGTGGCGGCCGCCGGCCAGCTCAATGTGTTGGTCGGTGGGCCGCAGGGGGCGATTGATCGCGTGCAACCGCTGTTCGACTTGATCGCACGTAATACTTGGCGCCTGGGTCACAAGGCTTCGAGTGCCAATGCCATGAAACTGGCCACCGATGACCTGCAGAACGCGATGGCCAATGGTCGAACGCCATACAGCTACCGATGAAGGACTGAACCCCTGCCCTCAAATGACGGGGGGAGCGACCTTGGGCTCGTCCTGCACCCACTGCCAGAACAATTGATACCCCACTGCCAGCACGACCGGGCCGATGAACAGCCCGATGATGCCACTGGTCACCATGCCCCCGAGCGCCCCGATCAGTACCACCGGCATCGGCACATCGACACCGCGCCCCAGTAACAGGGGCTTGAGTACGTTGTCCACCAGCCCGGCGACGAACACATAGATGGCGAAGACGATGGTCCCGGTGCTGGCGCCGTCGGTGGCGAACACATAGGCGATCACCGGCAGGGTTATCAGCGTCACCGGCAATTGCATGATGCCCAGCAACAGCACCGCCAGCGCCAGCAAACCTGCTCCGGGGACGCCCTGGAAAACAAATCCGAGGCCCACCAGCAGCATCTGGATAAACGCGATGCCCACGACACCGAGTGCTACGGCGCGAATGGTTGCGGTGCACAGCGCTGCGATTTTCGGGCC
This sequence comes from Pseudomonas sp. S2_C03, assembly GCF_054668405.1. Taxonomy (NCBI): domain Bacteria; kingdom Pseudomonadati; phylum Pseudomonadota; class Gammaproteobacteria; order Pseudomonadales; family Pseudomonadaceae; genus Pseudomonas; species Pseudomonas sp. S2_C03. The sequence goes on from NZ_CP162766.1 coordinate 2,384,327, forward strand.
GCGCTCCGGGCTACTGACTCGCGAAGCGATCTGAACCGCGCTGCGGCTGCCCGATTCGCCATGGGCCATGAAGATGCCGGCAATGATCAGGGCGAAGATAAAGACCAGGAACCCCATGCCGACACCCGCGAGTTTGCTCAGCACGGTCAGGCTGGCAACCTTGATTTGCGGCAGGTATTTGGCAGCGAGATCAGGCAGGTTGGTTGAGGCATCCAGCCACAAGGCGGATAACTGCCGGCCGATCAGAGGCCAACTGGCTACAGACTCAGCGGGCGGCGGAATGCGAAAGGTGTCCGCCTTGACCACGTCGATGGCCCGGGTGACCGAGTCGGCAATCGATATGCCCAGCAGGTAGATCGGCACCATCAGGATCACGATGGCGACAACGATGATCAGCGTCGCAATTCGCCCATCATTGTGCCCCAGAGGCCCACGCAGACGCTTTTGCAGCGGATACAGGGTGATTCCCAGGATCAGCGACCACAGCATCAGGTCGCGGAACGGGCTGAAGATATCGAAGCAAAACAGCACCAGCACCACAATCAGCCCGGCCCGGATCAACACATCCAGCAACGTGCGTGTCATCGTTTTCTCATTGAAGATCGTGGGCTCCATGGCTCTCTCCTGGTGGGGCGATACAACGCTACGGGATGGTTTGCCCAGCATAGACGTCAGGACCGGTTTGCGCCGCTCGGCCCCCACCTGTTACACCGCCCTCGCCCACGCAAACATTGGCGCTTATCATGTCTGCCGAATTAACCCCGGCCCTTTATGAGATGAGCATGACTTTCGATTTTGATCAGGTGTTCGACCGTCACCACACCGGCAGCACGAAGTGGAGTCGTTACCCAGCCGATGTGTTGCCGATGTGGGTCGCCGACATGGACTTCGCCGCGCCGCCGGTGATCGTCCAGGCGCTGCAAAAACGCCTCGAGCACCCTTTGCTCGGCTACAGCGTGGCCCAGGATGACTTGCGCAACGCCATCGTCGAAGATCTCTGGAACAAATACGCCTGGCGGGTCGCGCCGCAGGAACTGATCTTCCTGCCGGGCGTGGAGTCCGGGTTCAACATGGCCTTGCACGCCCTGGTTCAACCGCAACAGAACGTCGTCGTACAGGTACCCAACTACCCACCGCTGCGTCACGCACCGACCCATTGGGGGTTGAACAAGGTCGAACTGAGTTTCGATGCCCAGGCGGATGGCACCTACAGCACGCCGCTCGCCACCTTGCGCCAGTCGCTTGCCGGGGGCGGCGCCCTGTTGCTGAGCAATCCGCACAATCCGCTGGGCAAGGCGTTCCCACGGGAAGAACTGCAAGCGGTCGCCGACATCTGCGTGGCGCAGGATGCCTGGATCATCTCTGACGAAATCCACGCCGAACTGTGCTTCGACGGGCGCAAACACATTCCGACCGCCTCGCTGAGCCCGGAAGTGGCGCGGCGCACAATAACCCTGATGTCGGCGAGCAAGGCCTACAACATTGCCGGCCTGAAAACTTCGTTCATGATCATCCAGGACTGCACCCTGCGTGAACGGGTCAACCACGCCCGTTGTGGCATGGTCGACAGCGTCAACCCCCTGGGTATGGAAGCCACACGCGTGGCTTACAGCGAAGGCGGCCCGTGGCTCGCCGAACTGCGCGAATACCTGCAAGCCAACCGTGATTACCTGGTCAATGCCGTTCGCACTCGCCTGCCGGGCGTTACCCTGAACGCGCCGCAGAGCACGTACCTGGCCTGGCTGGATTGCTCGGCACTGGGTCTTGAGAACCCACAACAATTCTTCCTCGAACAGGCCAGAGTCGGCTTGAGCCCGGGCCTGGACTTCGGCGACGACCATCAGCAGTTCGTCCGCCTGAATTTCGGCTGTCCGCGTGCGTTGCTCGAAGAAGGTATTGCGCGGATGGAGCGCAGCCTGATCCAGCGATTGCGCTGACAGCCCCCTCAATCCCACTGTAGGAGCGGGCTTGCCCGCGATGCCCGGAGAACGCCACGGAGTGTCAGGTGCCCCGCGTTATCATTGGCCTCCATCGCGAGCAAGCTCGCTCCTACACATGCCCACATCCCCTGTAGGAGCGGGCTTGCCCGCGATGAGCCGGAGAACGCCACGGAGTGTCAGGTGCCTCGTGTCATCGTTGACCTCCATCGCGAGCAAGCTCGCTCCTACACATGCCCACATCCCTTGTAGGAGCGGGCTTGCCCGCGATGAGCCGGAGAGCGCCGCAGAGTGTCAGGTGCCCAGCGTTATCGTTGACCTCCATCGCGAGCATGCTCGCTCCTACAGATGATCACATCCCTTGTGGGAGCGGGCTTGCCCGCGATGAGCCGGAGAGCGCCGTGGAGTGTCAGGTGGCCCGCGTTATCGTTGGCCTCCATCGCGAGCAAGCTCGCTCCTACACATGCCCACATCCCTTGTAGGAGCGGGCTTGCCCGCGATGAGCCGGAGAACGCCACGGTGTGCCAGGTGCCCCGCGTCATTGTTGGCCTCCATCGCGAGCAAGCTCGCTCCTACAGATGACCACCTCCCGTGTTCGCGATGAGGCGGAGAGCGCCACGGAGTGTCAGATGCCCCGCGTTATCGCTGACCTCCATCGCGAGCAAGCTCGCTCCTACAGATGACTCCTCCCCTGTGGGAGCGGGCTTGCCCGCGATGAGCCGGTGAGCGCCGCGGAGTGTCAGATGCCCCGCGTTATCGCTGACCTCCATCGCGAGCAAGCTCGCTCCTACAGATGACCACATCCCCTGTAGTAGCGGGCTTGCCCGCGATGCCCCGGAGAGCGCCGCGGTGTGTCAGGTGCCCCGCGTCATCGTTGAGCTCCATCGCGAGCATGCTCGCTCCTACAGATGACCACCTCCCCTGTGGGAGCGGGCTTGCCCGCGATGAGCCGGAGAGCGCCACGGAGTGTCAGATGCCCCGCGTTATCGTTGACCTCCATCGCGAGCAAGCTCGCTCCTACAGATGACCACATCACCTGTAGGAGCGGGCTTGCCCGCGATGAGCCGGAGAGCGCCACGGAGTGTCAGATGCCCCGCGTCATCGTTGGCCTCCATCGCGAGCAAGCTCGCTCCTACAGATGACCACATCCCCTGTAGGAGCGGGCTTGCCCGCGATGAGCCGGAGAGCGCCGCAGAGTGTCAGGTGCCCCGCGTTATCGTTGGCCTCCATCGCGAGCAAGCTCGCTCCTACAGATGACACCTCCCCTGTAGGAGCGGGCTTGCCCGCGATGAGCCGGAGAGCGCCGCAGAGTGTCAGGTGTCAGGTGTCAGGTGTCAGTGGTATGTTTTTCGTTTGATTGGATATAAACCAACTAACAACTGAAATATTTTTCATATAAGGCGGGTAACTTCCGTAAGACTTTTCTGGTTTAACGAGCAGAGTCTGAACATTCGCTTAATAACGTTCAGAAAGACGATTCTCCAACCGCTTTTTGATGTTTCTTTCACAAAAAAACGCCTAACCTCAGTCTTACCGATAACCCTTGGACAGGCGCATGGCCTGCCCTCCGGGCGGATTGTTCGTAGCACTTTATTTATTTCGGCACTTTAGTCGAAGGAATTCTTACGCCCTGAGGTTTTCCATGGATGAAGTTTTTCTGCCCTTCTCCCGACCCGGTATCGGTGATGAGGAAATAGCCGCCGTAGAACAAGTCCTGCGTTCCGGCTGGATTACTACCGGGCCGAAGAACCAGCAACTTGAAGAACACTTCGCCCACTATGTCGGGTGTCGGCACGCCGTAGCGTTGTCCTCGGCCACCGGTGCCATGCACGTCACATTACTGGCCCTGGGCATCGGCCCCGGTGATGAAGTCATCACGCCGTCCCAGACCTGGGTCTCCACCGCCAACATGATCTGCCTGTTGGGCGCCACACCAGTGTTTGTCGATGTTGATCGTGACACGCTGATGAGCAACGTCGAGCACATCGAAGCGGCCATCACGCCACGTACCCGGGCAATCATTCCGGTGCATTACGCTGGCGCCGCGTTCGATCTCGATCCGCTCTACGCCTTGGCCGACAAACACGGCATTCGCGTTATCGAAGACGCGGCCCACGCCGCCGGCACCCGTTACAAGAATCGGCCTGTCGGCGCACAGGGCACCGCGATTTTCTCGTTCCACGCGATCAAGAACATGACCTGCGCCGAAGGCGCGATGTTCGTCACCGACGACGAAGCCCTGGCCAACCGCGTGCGCATGCTCAAGTTTCATGGTCTGGGCGTCGACGCCTACGACCGCATGACCCACGGCCGCAAGCCACAGGCCCAGGTCATTGAGCCTGGGTTCAAATACAACCTGGCCGACATCAACGCCGCCATCGCCCTGGTGCAACTGGAGCGCCTGGAAGAGATCAACCTCAAGCGCGCAGCGCTGGCAAAAACCTATCTGCAGCGACTGGAAGGTTCCCCGGTGCAGCCGCTGACCGTGCCGGCGTATGCGCAGCAGCATGCCTGGCACCTGTTCATCCTGCGTATCGACGCCGAACGCTGTGGGCTGGACCGCGAAGCCTTCATGAAAGCCCTGCAGGCGCGGAACATCGGCACCGGCATCCACTTTATCGCCACCCACCTGCACACCTACTACCGCCAGCGATTCCCCAACGTCTCCCTGCCCAACACCGAGTGGAACTCCGCGCGGCTGTGCTCGATCCCGTTGTTCCCCGACATGACCACCCGCGATATCGATCGCGTGGTCAGTGCCATTGAACAAACACTGGATGCCCACCTGTGAAACCGTACCCGATCCGATGCGTGTCGATTGTCATCCCGGTCTACAACGAACAGGACAGCCTGCCTGAGCTGCTCAGACGTACCGAAGCGGCGTGCCGGCAACTGCATCATGACTATGAAATCGTCATGGTCGACGACGGCAGTCGCGACCAATCGGCCCAAATCCTCGAGGAAGCTGCCAGCCGCGAGTGCAGCCCGGTGGTGGCGGTGATCCTCAACCGCAACTACGGCCAGCACGCGGCAATCATGGCGGGTTTCGAGCAATGCAAGGGCGATGTCGTCATTACCCTCGACGCCGACCTGCAAAACCCGCCGGAAGAAATCCCGCGCCTCGTCGCCCAGGCCGAGCTCGGTTATGACGTCGTGGCCACGGTTCGCGGCAACCGCCAGGACTCGGCCCTGAGGCGCTGGCCGTCGAAACTGATCAACCTCGCCGTGCAACGCTCTACCGGCGTGGCGATGACCGACTACGGCTGCATGCTGCGGGCCTACCGTCGCTCGATCGTCGAGGCCATGCTCGCTTGCCGCGAGCGCAGCACCTTCATCCCGATCCTCGCCAACAGCTTCGCCCGTCACACCACGGAAATACTGGTGACCCATGCCGAACGCGAGCACGGCGAATCCAAGTACAGCCCGATGCGGCTGGTCAACCTGATGTTCGACCTGATCACGTGCATGACCACCACGCCGCTGCGCCTGCTGAGCATTGTGGGCTTCGCCATGGCGGGACTCGGCCTGGCGTTTGCCGCTGCGCTGATTGTCCTGCGCCTGGTGTTCGGCGCCGGTTGGGCGGGCGACGGCACGTTCGTGCTGTTTGCCGTGCTGTTCGTATTCACCGGTGGCCAGTTCATCGGCATGGGCCTTTTGGGCGAATACCTGGGACGCATGTACAGCGATGTGCGCGCCCGCCCGCGTTTCTTCATCGAAAAAGTTCTGCGCAGCCAACCCGCCGCCCCTGTGGCGGGGGTCACCGTCGACGGCCTCCCTTCCCTTTCTCCCGATCAGGTTCATCCATGAGCGCAAAAGCTGTTGTCTTCGCCTATCACGATATCGGCTGTGCCGGCATCGAAGCCCTGCTCGATACCGGTTACGAGATTGCTGCCGTGTTCACCCACGCCGACGATCCCGGGGAAAACACCTTCTATGCCTCGGTGGCACAACTGTGCGCGCGCAAGGGTATTTCGGTGCACGCGCCGGAAGACGTCAACCATCCCCTGTGGATCGAGCGCATCAACCAACTCGCCCCGGATTACCTTTTCTCGTTCTACTACCGCAACCTGCTGGGCGAACCCCTCCTGGCCACGGCGGGCAAAGGCGCCTTCAACCTGCACGGTTCGCTGCTGCCACGTTATCGCGGTCGCGCCCCGGCCAACTGGGTGCTGGTCAACGGCGAAAGTGAAACCGGCGTGACCCTGCATCGCATGGTCAAACGAGCCGATGCCGGCGCGATCATTGCCCAGCAACGCGTGGCCATTGAGCGCAGCGACACCGCATTGAGCCTGCACGCCAAGCTGCGGGTGGCGGCGGCAGACCTGCTGCGCGACACCCTGCCAGCGTTGTTGGCAGGAAGGGTTAGCGAAACCCCTCAGGATGAAACACAAGCCACCGTGTACGGTCGTCGTTCCCCGGCTGACGGCCAGTTGTTCTGGAAAAAACCGGCCGAAGAACTGTTCAACCTGGTGCGAGCAGTAACGCAACCGTATCCGGGGGCGTTCTGCGCCGTGGGCGAACACAAGCTGATTGTCTGGAGCGCGGACGTCATCAAAGGCAACGCCGGCCAGGCGCCGGGCCGGGTCATCAGCGTCGACCCGCTGCGCATCGCCTGTGGCGAGGACTCCCTGGTGATCCATGCCGGCCAGCGCAACGACAACGGCCTGTACCTGAGTGGGCCGCAACTGGCCGGCGAACTCGGGCTGGTGGAGGGCTCGGTGTTGCGCGGTGCCGAAAGCGGCCGTGCACCGCGACGCACGCGGGTGCTGATCCTCGGCGTCAACGGCTTTATCGGCAATCATTTGTCCGAACGTTTGTTGCGCGATGACCGCTATGAGATCTACGGCCTGGACATCGGCTGCGACGCCATCGAACGGCTGCGCAGCCACCCCAATTTCCATTTCGTGGAAGGCGACATCAGCATTCACTCCGAATGGATCGAGTACCACATCAAGAAGTGCGACGTGGTCCTGCCGCTGGTGGCCATCGCCACGCCTATCGAATACACGCGCAATCCGCTGCGGGTATTCGAGCTGGACTTCGAAGAAAACCTCAAGCTGGTGCGCTACTGCGTCAAGTACAACAAGCGGGTGATCTTCCCATCTACGTCGGAAGTCTATGGCATGTGCCAGGACGACAAATTCGACGAAGACACCTCCAACCTGGTGGTCGGGCCCATCAACAAGCAACGTTGGATCTACTCCACGTCCAAGCAATTGCTTGACCGGGTGATCTGGGCCTACGGCCAGAAAGGCCTGAATTTCACCCTGTTCCGCCCGTTCAACTGGATGGGCCCGCGCCTGGACCGCCTCGACTCGGCGCGCATCGGCAGCTCGCGGGCAATCACCCAATTGATCCTCAACCTGGTGGAAGGCACGCCGATTCGCCTGTTCGACGGCGGCGAGCAGAAGCGCTGCTTCACCGACATCGCTGACGGCGTGGAAGCTCTGGCACGGATCGTCGACAACCAGAACGACATCTGCAATGGCCAGGTCATCAACATCGGCAATCCGGACAACGAAGCCAGCATCCGCCAGTTGGGCGAGGAGTTGCTGCGGCAATTCGAAGCTCACCCCCTGCGCCATAACTTCCCACCGTTTGCCGGCTTTCGCGAGGTCGAAAGCAAGGCCTTCTACGGCAACGGCTACCAGGACGTCTCCCACCGCAAGCCCAGCATCGATAACGCCAAGCGCCTGCTGGACTGGGCACCGTCGGTGCAGATGAGCGAAACGATCGGCAATACGCTGGATTTCTTCCTGCGTGAAGCCATGCTCGAAATCGCGGACAAGCGTTGATGCAGGCGGGTCTTCGCATCGACGTCGACACCTACCGTGGCACCCGCGAGGGCGTGCCGCGCCTGTTGGAAATGCTCGATGAGGCACAGGTCAAGGCGACGTTCTTTTTCAGTGTGGGTCCGGACAACATGGGGCGGCACTTGTGGCGCCTGATACGTCCGCAGTTTCTCTGGAAAATGCTGCGTTCCAACGCCGCCGGGCTGTATGGATGGGACATCCTGCTGGCCGGCACTGCGTGGCCGGGCAAGCCGATTGGCCGTGACCTGGGGCACCTGATGCGTCGGGCGCGGGACGCAGGTCATGAAGTGGGCCTGCATGCCTGGGATCACCACGGTTGGCAGGCCAATGCCGGGCGTTGGAGCAACGTGCAACTGATCGAGCAGATTCGCCAGGGCGTGGACAGCCTGAGCGACATTCTCGGGGAACGTATTACCTGTTCGGCCGCCGCCGGTTGGCGTGCGGACGAGCGTGTGATCGAGGCGAAGCAAGCCTTTGGCTTTCGCTACAACAGCGACTGTCGGGGGCATCGGCTGTTTCAACCCAAACTGCCCAACGGCAGCCTTGGCACGCCGCAGATTCCGGTCGACTTGCCAACCTTCGATGAAGTGGTGGGGTCAACCGTCGCCGTCGAGGGTTTCAATGCGTTCATCCTCGACCGCTTTACGGCGGACAACCTCAACGTCTACACGATTCACGCCGAAGTAGAAGGCATTGTGATGGCTGACGATTTTCGGCAACTGCTGGCCGCCGCGCGCCAACGACACATCCAATTCTGTCCCTTGGGCGACTTGCTGCCCGCCAATCCGGGCACCTTACCGGTTGGCCGTGTGTCGCGCGGTGTACTGGCAGGGCGAGAAGGCTGGCTGGGAGTGCAAGGCGCATGAGCACACGCTGGACACTCCCGTTGTTGCTGGTTGTTTGCTTGCTGGCTTACTTGCTGCCGCTGGCCAGCCACGGCCTTTGGATTCCCGACGAAACCCGTTACGCCCAGATCAGCCAAGGCATGTTGCTGAGCGGTGATTGGGTGTCGCCTCATTTCATGGGCCTGCGCTACTTCGAAAAGCCGATTGCCGGCTACTGGATGATCGCCCTGAGTCAGGCGATTTTCGGCCATAACCTGTTTGGCGTGCGTTTCGTGTCGGCCCTGACTTGCACCCTCAGCGTGCTGCTGTGCTACCTGATCGCACATCGTCTATGGCGCGAACCACGCAAGAGTTTCGCCTGTGCGTTGCTGTACATGAGTTTCTCGGTGGTTGGGGGCCAAGCCGGCTATGCCAATCTCGATCCCCAGTTCACATTCTGGGTCAACCTGAGCCTGGTCGCGTTATGGTTCGCGTTGGACAGTAGGGGTCGTGTCCAGCGCCTGATCGGTTGGATCGTTGTGGGACTGGCGTGTGGCATGGGCTTCATGACCAAGGGGTTCCTCGCCTGGCTGCTGCCGGTGCTGATCATCCTGCCGTGGATGCTCTGGCAAAAGCGCTGGCGCGAACTGCTGATCTACGGCCCATTGGCGATAGCCGTGGCCATCATCGTGAGCCTGCCGTGGGCCTTGGCGGTGCACGCCCAGGAGCCCGATTACTGGCGGTTCTTCTTCTGGCATGAACACATTCGCCGTTTCGCCGGTGACGATGCGCAGCATGATGCGCCGTGGTGGTATTACCTGCCGTTGCTGATTGCGTTCAGCCTGCCGTGGATCGGCATGCTGCCGCCGGCCTTGCGCCAGGCCTGGCAAACCCGCCAGCAGGCGCCTGTCGCGTTCCTGCTGCTGTGGCTATTGATGCCGCTGCTGTTTTTCAGCCTGAGCAAGGGCAAATTGCCAACGTACATCTTCCCGTGCCTGCTGCCGCTGGCACTGTTGCTGGGCCACTCCCTGGCCGACCGCTTGCGCCTGGAACAAGGGCGGGCGCTGGGCATCAATGGGCTGTTCAACCTGCTGCTGGGCGTCATCACCCTGCTCGCCCTGGTTTACGTGCAACTGAAAAAACCGGTGTACGACCACGAACTGCACAGCCTGGTGCTGGTGTTCATCGGGCTGATCGGCTGGATCATGGCCAACTTGCTGCAAGCCTTTCGGCCTCTGCAATGCTGGGCGGCACCGGCCATTGGCAGTTTGCTGTTGATCGGTTTGCTGCCGGCTGCGCTGCCTGAGTCGGTGGTGGCGAACAAGACGCCTGACCAGTTCGTCCTCGAACACGTCGATGAGCTTGGCCAGTCCACCTCCCTGTTGAGTAATGACCTGGGCGCTGCATCAGCGCTGGCCTGGCGCCTGAAACGCCCGGACGTCGCACTCTACAACACGATAGGCGAACTGAAATATGGCCTCGCCTATCCTGACGGCGCACACCAGCGCGTCGACCCCGACCGCGTGCAACAGTGGCTGCACGACGCCCGCCAGCGTGGTTCCGTGGGCGTGTTGATGCGGGTCAAGGGAGAGGATGAACTGGGTGAAATCGAACGCCTGCCCAAGGATGGCAAACGTTATGAGCGAGGCAACCTGGTGATTCTGGTCTTTCCTCGGGAGGCATCATGAGTCTGCTGCTGGTGGCCTGCCTGCTGACCTGTCTGGGCCAGGTGGCCCAGAAATGCGCCGTGGAAAGCTGGCGCGGAGCGTCAAAGGGGCTGGCTTTCAAGCTGCGTACGCCGTGGATCTGGCTGGCACTCAGCGCAATGGGCGCGGGGTTGATTCTGTGGTTGCTGGTGTTGCAGCGGCTTGAAGTCAGTATTGCCTACCCGATGCTGAGCCTGAATTTTGTCCTGATCACTCTGATCGCCCGTTTTGTCTTCGATGAACGCATCGACCGTCGGCACTGGCTCGGCGTGGTGCTGGTGATAGCCGGTGTGACGCTTCTGGGATTGCACGCATGAAGCCGCGCCATGGTCTGTTTTTCGCCCTCGCCAGCGTACTGCTGGTGAGCGTCGCGCAACTGGGCATGCGCTGGAGCATGACACGTCTGCCGTCTCCCGAAGGCTGGATGACCGCCGCCATTGCACCGAATGCGGTGGCCGTAGTGCTGGCCGCCATTTTTGCCTACGCCCTGTCGATGCTCTGTTGGCTCGCCGCTTTGCGAGACCTTCCGTTGGGCCGCGCCTATTCGCTGTTGAGCATCAGCTACGCCCTGGTGTACCTGCTGGCGGCCACGCTGCCGGTATTCAACGAAGGGTTCAGCCTTACAAAAAGCCTCGGGGTGATGCTGGTCATCCTCGGCGTCATCACCATCAATTCTCGACCCGCTCACGCGCCAGAAACTCAGGAGTGATCCATGAAAATCAGTGTATTTGGTAGCGGTTACGTTGGCCTGGTGCAAGCCGCCGTGCTGGCAGAAGTCGGCCACGACGTGGTGTGCATGGACATCGACGAAAAAAAAGTCGACATGTTGCAACAGGGCCATGTGAGTATTTTCGAGCCCGGGCTGGCCAGCCTGGTGCGCGAAAGCCTGGAGGCCAGGCGGCTGCAGTTCACCACCGATGAGAAGCTCGCGGTGCAGCACGGCCAGGTGTTGTTCATCGCGGTGGGCACGCCCTCTCGGGACGATGGTTCGGCGGACCTGCAATACGTGCTGTCGGTGGGTGAAGCCGTGGCACGACATCGGGAACAACCCGTGATTCTGGTAGAGAAATCCACCGTACCCGTGGGTACCGGCGACACCCTGAGAGAGCATATCGACAAATGCCTGCTCAAGGTCGGACGCTTGCTTCAGTTCGAGATCGTCTCCAACCCGGAATTCTTGAAGGAGGGTTCCGCGGTCGCCGATTGCCGGCGTCCGGACCGTATCGTCATCGGCTGCGAAAGCGATGAGGTACGTGATGTGATGCGCGACCTGTATGCGCCGTTCAACCGCAACCATGACCGGATCATGTTCATGGACCTGCGCAGCGCCGAGCTCACCAAGTACGCGGCCAATTGCATGCTGGCGACCAAGATCAGCTTCATCAACCAGATCGCCGAACTGGCCGAACACCTGGGTGCGGACATCGAATCGGTACGCCTGGGCATCGGCGCCGACTCGCGTATTGGCTACCACTTCATCTACCCGGGCTGCGGTTACGGCGGCTCGTGTTTCCCCAAGGACATGCGCGCGCTGATCCATAGCGCCGAGGAGGCCCACTGCTCCAGCGACCTGCTGCAAGCGGTGGAAGCCATCAACCAGCGGCAGAAACACAAGTTGTTCGATCGCATCAACGCCTTCTTCAAGGGCGACCTTCGCGGCAAGACCTTCGCCGTGTGGGGCCTGGCGTTCAAACCCAACACCGATGACATGCGCGACGCGCCGAGCCGGGTGCTGCTGGAGTCCCTGTGGACGGCCGGTGCCAATGTACGAGCGTTCGACCCGGAAGCCATGCAGGAAACCCAACAACTGTATCCCGACGAGAACAAGTTGATGCTGATGGGCACGCCCGAATCGGTGTTGTCAGGCGCCGATGCGTTGATCATCTGCACCGAATGGCAGCAGTTCAAGGCCCCGGATTTCAACTTGATCCGCCAGCGCCTCAAAGCCCCGGTGATCTTCGACGGCCGTAACCTGTACGACGCCGAACGCCTGGCTCGCAATGGATTTACTTACTTCCCGATGGGCCGTGGCGAGTCGCGCAACTTGCCCATACCGTATCAGCAGTGGCCGGTGGCGCAGGGAGTGGCCTAAGCCGTAGCTTTCAAATCAACACCCAAGGCCTGAGCAAACGCTTTCACCAGAGGACTGCGCACGGTGTTGTGGCGCAGGATCAGATCGAACGGTGTCGCGATGTGGACCAGGTCCGGGCGCACCGCCCGAAGCTGCCCCTGCGCGACCATCGCCGCCGCATAGTGTTGCGGCAGAAAACCAATAAAACGCCCAGTCTTGACCAGTAATGCCACCGCCTCTACTTGAGTGGCAGACGCGGAAAAACTGTCATAACGCGCGAAGTTCAGTTTGTCGCGATGGATTGCATAACGGTGGTTCACACATTCGTAATCTTTAAGCATGTGACTGGCAATGTCGGCGTCCGGTAAATCGAATAGCGGATGGCCGACGGCGCAATAAACGTAGGAACGTTCTTCATACAGTTTGTAATAATCGAACTCTTCGCGTTTCTGGTAGACCGGCACGATGCCGGCCACCAGACGCCCTTCCACCACACCGCGTTCCACCTCATCCAGTTGCGAGGCCTGTATCTGAAACCTGACCTTCGGCGAGGTTTCATTAAGTTGCCTCAGGGCGGAAACTAAGGGCGAATTATCATCTGTGATCGTGTTATCAATAACGCCTACGCCAAGGTCACCGATAAGTTCGTTTTGCGCCGAACTAAGCCGGTCTCTAAAGTTGTCGAAAGAGGCAAATAAATCTATGGAAGCCTGATAGACCAGGCGACCTTCTTCAGTGAGATGAAAACCTTCACGCCCGCGCGTACACAATCGCATGCCGATGCGAATTTCCAGGTCGGAAATCTGCTTGCTGATGGCGGCCAACCCCACATTCAGCTCGTTTTGCGCAGCACTGAAACCACCAGCCTCAACCACGGCCTTGAACACTTTCAGCAGTTTGAAATCCAGCCCGCTGAGGGCCAATGGCACGCGGTAAGGCGTTTTCGGCGGCGGGTTTCCGGAATTGGAAAGTGGGGTTTCCATAATGCTCATTTACCTCAGACGCCATATTCAACAACCTGTGTCCAACAACAAAAACATAGCTGGCCTAATAATAATGAACACAGAAAATGTGGCTTTGCAACCGCCAAGAATTTCAGAACATCAGTGCCAGATCACTGGGTTCGAACTATTAAAAGCTGACGCTTCGATCAGCCCTCGCCCCTTTCGTAACTGCGCGTCCCCCCTGCCCTTGAACACCGTTTTGGTCTGACCACGCCCAGTCGATTTGTATCGATTTCGGCAACGGTTCCAGGCCTGGCATACCGATTTCAGCTCGCTTTACCGACGAGGAAAACAACAATGTCCCAAACCACCGAACGTCTCTGGGGTGCACGCTTCAAAAGCGGCCCGTCCGAAGCCCTGGCGGCCTTGTCCCGTTGCCCTGAACGTTACTTCCGTCTTACCCCCTACGACCTCGCCGGTTCCAAGGCCCACGCCCGTGAACTGCAACGCGCCGGACTGCTGAGTGAGTCGGAAACCCAAGCCATGCTCGAAGCGCTGGAGCGCATTGGTGACGACTTCCGCGCAGGCAGCATCGCCCCGACCCTGGACGACGAAGACGTCCACACCTTCATCGAGCGCCTATTGACCGAACGCCTCGGCCCGCTGGGCGGCAAGCTGCGCGCCGGCCGTTCGCGCAACGACCAGACGGCCAATGACTTGCGCCTGTTCCTGCGTGACCACGTGCGCACCTTGACCGTTGAAGTACTGGCCTTGCAGCAGGCCCTGGTCGAGCAGGCCGAACAACACATCGAAAGCATCTGCCCGGGTTTCACTCACCTGCAACAGGCCCAGCCCATCGTATTCGCCCACCACTTGTTGGCCCACGCTCAGTCGATGTTACGTGACGTGCAACGGCTGGTGGACTGGGACGACCGCACCTCGCTGTCGCCACTGGGCGCAGCGGCCATGGCAGGTTCGGCCATTGCGCGCATGCCCCAACAGTCGGCCAAGGAAATGGGTTACAGCGGCGTTTGCGAAAACTCCATCGATGCCGTGGCCAGTCGCGATCACGTCGCTGAATTCCTGTTCATCGCCAGCATGCTGGGCATCAATATTTCCCGCCTTGCCGAAGAGTTTTGCCTGTGGTCTTCGCGGCAGTTCCGCTGGGTGGTACTGGACGATGCCTACGCCACCGGCAGCTCGATCATGCCGCAGAAGAAAAACCCGGACATCGCCGAACTGGCTCGGGGCAAAGCCGGCCGCCTGATCGGCAACCTCACCGGCCTGCTCTCCACGCTCAAGTCCCTGCCGCTGTCGTACAACCGCGACCTGAGCGAAGACAAACACGGCGTACTCGACAGCGTCGATACCCTGCTGCTGGTACTGCCGGCCATGGCGGGAATGGTCGCGACCATGACCGTCAACGTCGAGGAGCTGCGGCGTCAGGCGCCACTGGGGTTCACCCTGGCCACCGAGGTCGCCGACTGGCTGGCGGTGCGCGGCGTACCGTTCAAGGAAGCCCACGAAATCACCGGCGCGCTGGTCAAAGCCTGTGAGAAACACGACATCGAACTGTGGGAAGCCTCTCCGGCCCTGCTGGCTGAAGTCGATCAACGTCTCACCCCGCAAGTGCGCGACAGCCTGACCCTCGAAGCAGCCATTGCTGCCCGTAGCGGTTGGGGCGGGACCGCACCGCAACAGGTACGCGAGCAGATCGGTCGCCTGAAAACCGCTCTCGCCGCTCAGCAGGCGTGGACCGAGAACTACCAGGGCTTTCGCATTTAAATCACTACGCCGTACCTGTGGGAGCGGGCTTGCTCGCGAAAGCGGTGGGTCAATCCATGATGATGTCGGATCAACCGCCGTCATCGCGGGCGAGCCCGCTCTCACAGGAGACCGAAACATGTACGGAGAAACACCATGAGCCAGACCCAGGCAGAGCGACTCCAGGCGGAGCGCAAGCTGGCGGAAAACCAGTTCGATATCACCCAGTACGAGCACGTGCCCCGGCGTTACTACGGGCGGATCTTCTTTGCCACGGTGATCGTCATCACAATCATCGGCCTGGTACGCGCGTTCGCCGAAGGCAAGATCGAATGGTCATACATCGGCCAGTTCCTCACTTCCCAGGCGATCATGTGGGGCCTGCTCAACACCATCGTCATGGCCGTACTCGCCATGGCGTTGGGGATTGTGTTCGGTGTGATCACCGCGATCATGCGCATGTCGGCCAACCCGATCCTGCGTTACGTGGCGTTGACCTACACCTGGCTGTTTCGCGGTACACCGCTGATCCTGCAACTGCTGTTGTGGTTCAACCTGGCGTTGATCTTTCCTACCATTGGCATCCCCGGTCTGTTCGCCATCGACACCGTGAGCCTGATGACGCCCTTCGTCGCCGCCCTCCTCGGCCTGAGCATCAACCAGGGCGCCTACACCGCCGAAGTGGTGCGTGCGGGTTTACTGTCGGTAGACACCGGGCAATACGAAGCCGCCAAGTCGATCGGCATGCCGCGCTTGCAAGCGTTGCGCCGCATCATCCTGCCGCAGGCCATGCGCATCATCATCCCGCCGGTCGGCAACGAGTTCATCGGCATGGTGAAAATGACGTCCCTGGCGAGCGTCATCCAGTATTCGGAACTGCTCTACAACGCCCAGAACATCTACTACGCCAACGCCCGGGTGATGGAGCTACTGATCGTCGCGGGCATCTGGTACCTGGCGACCGTCACCGTGCTGTCCTTCGGTCAAAGCCGTCTGGAGCGTCGTTTCGCTCGCGGCGCCGGCAAGCGTTCCTGAGGAGTCGAACATGAGAAACATCGTCAAGGCCGTGAGCCTGAACAAGTATTACGACCAGTTCCACGCGCTCAAGGACGTCAACATCGAAGTCGAGCAAGGCGAAGTGCTGTGCATCATCGGCCCGTCCGGCTCCGGCAAGAGCACCTTGCTGCGTTGCGTCAACCAGCTGGAAAAAATCGACAAGGGCGGCCTCTGGGTCGACGGCGAACTGGTGGGCTACCGCATCGTCGGCAACAAGCTGCACGAACTGACCGAGACCCAGATTGCCCGGCAACGCCTGTCCACCGGCATGGTGTTCCAGCGCTTCAACCTGTTTCCGCACATGACTGTGCTGCAAAACATCATCGAGGGGCCTTGCCAGGTACTCAAGCGCTCGCCCAAAGAGGCGCATGAAGAAGCCGTGGAATTGCTCGCCCGTGTCGGCCTGGCCGACAAACGCAACAGCTATCCGATCGAACTCTCGGGGGTCAGCAACAACGTGTGGCCATCGCCCGTGCACTGGCCATGCGCCCCAAGCTGATGCTGTTCGATGAACCCACTTCGGCACTCGACCCGGAACTGGTCGGAGAGGTGCTGTCGGTGATGCGCGACCTTGCGCAGACCGGCATGACCATGATCGTCGTTACCCATGAACTGGGCTTCGCCCGTGAGGTTTCAAACCGCATGGTGTTCATGGACGGCGGACAGATCGTGGAGGCAGGAAGCCCCGAAGAAATACTAATAAGTCCGCAAAACCCGCGCACCCAAAGCTTCATTTCTGCCGTTCGAACCTGAGCGCCGGTTGGCGTCCACAACACACATAAGAGAACGACCCATGAAGAATTTCGTTATCCCAGCAGTAATCGCAGGCGTCATGGCTTCCAGCTTGAGCTTCGCCGCCGAGTTGCCCGCCAGCATCAAGGAAAAGGGCGAAATTGTCGTCGCCATCATGCCGAACTATCCGCCGATGGATTTCAAGGACCCGGCCACCAACCAATTAACCGGCTTGGACTATGACCTGGGTAATGCACTGGCCGAACGCCTGGGCATCAAGATCAAATGGCAGGAAACCGGCTTCGAGCAGATGATCAACGCGCTCACCACCGACCGTGTCGACATGGTCCTGTCGGGCATGACGGACACTGCAGAACGTCAGGCCAGCGTGACCTTCGTCGACTACTTCACCAGCGGCCCGCAGTTCTACACCTTGCAGAAAAACAAGGACACCAACGAGATCGTTGACCTGTGCGGCAAGAAAGTCGGCACCAGCCGCCGTACGACCTTCCCGGCAGAAATCGCCGAGTGGAGCAAGGCCAATTGCGAAGCGGCGGGCAAACCTGCGATCAACGTGGTCGGCACCGAAGGCTCGGCCGATGCCCGCGCGCAACTGCGTCAGAGCCGCATTGATGCAGCCATGCAGGGCAGCGAAACCCTGCCGTACCTCAAGACCCAAGAGAAGGACATGTACAAGACCGTCGGCCTGCCGATCTCGTCGCAGTTCACGGGTCTGGGCGTGAGCAAGAAAAAACCGGAGCTGAGCGAAGCGGTGAAAGTCGCGTTGCAGAGCATGATTGACGACGGCAGCTACCAGGCAATCCTGAAGAAATGGGACCTGGAACTGGGCGCGATCAAGACGGTAACCATTAACGCCGGCAAGTAATCACCACCGACCACTGCAGGAGCGGGCAAGTCCGCTCCTGCAGACAGCTGGAGCACCACGATGTCCTCCTCCCCCCTGTGGCCTGCGCCATACAAAGCCTGTCTTGCCCTGGCGTTCGACCTCGACGGCCCCACCGGCGATGCGATGCTCAATGGCTCGATCTGGCGCAAGCCCGAGTATTTCGGTTTTGGTGGTTACGGCCCTTATCGGGCCCTGCCGCGCTTGCTCGATTTGCTCGATGACTTTCGCATCCCCACCACGTTCTTCGTCCCGGCCTGGGTCGTGGAAAACTGGCCGACGCAGTGTCAGGCGATTGTCGAGCGCGGGCATGAGGTGGCGTATCACGGCTACAAACACGAATCCTTTTACGCCCTGACGCTGGACCAGCAGAAGGACGTGATGCAGCGCAGCCGCGAGGTGTTCTGGAACCACCTGAACATCCGTGCCGAAGGTTTCCGCACACCCTCTGGCGATTGGCGCGCCGAGACGCCGGCAATGCTGGTCGAAGCTGGCGTGACCTATTCCAGCAGCATGCGCGGTGATGATCGCCCGTACCTGGTGCCAGTGCCCGGTTTCGACACGCCGTTGGTTGAAATCCCCGGACGCTGGGAAATGGACGATTACGCTTCGTTGGCCTATACGCGGGCGCCGGATTTCCCCTCGGGCCTGGACCGCACGGCCAGTTACGAGCTGACGTTGGATAACTGGTGTCGCGAATACGATGGCGCCATGGATGAAGGCTTGTGCCTGACCACCCTGTTCCATCCCAAGATCACTGGCAAGCCGGGACGCATCCTGTTGCTGGAAAAACTCTTCGAACACATGCGCCAGCGCGACGACGTGTGGTTCGCCACGTGCCGCGATGTCGCCCAGTGGTGGCTCAAGGAGCATCACCATGGCTGATCCCGTTTACTGGCCCGAGGGCTACCGCTGCGCCGTCGTACTGACGGTCGATTACAACGATATCCACGGTATCTTGACCCAGGCCCCGGAAGTCGCCGGGCGCGACAAGACCTTGTCGGTGTGGCGCTACGGCACCCAACGAGGCGTCGATCGGCTTCTGAGCCTGTTCGACGAACTGAAGGTGCGCAGCAGTTGGTTCATCCCCGGCATCGTCGCCGAGGAAAACCCGCAGCATATCCAGGCGATTCAGGCCGCCGGACACGAGATTGCCTGCGCCGGCTATCGCCATCAGAACTACGACACGCTCGACCTTGCCCAGCAACGAGAGGAAATCGCCCGCGGTTGCGCAGCGCTGCAAGCGCTGACCGGTCGGGTCCCCAGCGGGTTTCGCATTCCGGCGGGCAACGGCGCGCCCGGTTTTATCCAGGCCCTGGGCGAATCCGGCATCCGCTGGTCGTCGTCGTGGCGCGGCGATGATCTGCCATTTGCCCACCCGACGGCACACGAGGTCATCGAGCTGCCTCTGCACTATGAACTGGAGGATGAGCCCTACTTTGCCTTCAACCTGAGCCCGGCGGTGCCGCCCGCACAATCGCGGATCGCCTCCTATAGCCACACCCTGGGCAATCTCCAAATGGACTTCGCCGGGTTCCACCGTTTCGGCCTGTGTTATGTGTTGCGCCTGCACCCCGAGATCATGGGCACGCCGGGGCGAATCGGCGTCTTGCGCGAGTTGCTGCAAGGCATCCAGCAACATGAGGACGTGTGGATCGCCACAGGTGAAGAGGTCGCGCAATGGTGGGCGGACTCCGCACCGCCCCCCACCGAAGACCATCCAGCTTCGGTATACGAGCGCCACTATCGGGATTACCTTCCATGACCCATCGCATGCACCGGCTGGCGCAGTTTTGCGTCGAGACACGTTTTGACGACTTGCCGCCGGCGCTGGTGGCCCAAGCCAGACGTCACCCGGGGCAGTGATCGGCACTTGAGTGTGGGAGCGAGCCTGCTCGTGATAAAAGCACCTCGGTTACGAGACGAACAACAATCATCTGAATAAGGACATCCGCCCCGCCGTGGCCACTTACTCGCTCGTCATCCGCCGCCTGATGATCGTTTCACTGACGATTGTCGTCAGCCGCGCCATCACCAGCCCGTTGCTCACCTTGTTCCTGAGCAACAAACTGGGCCTCAACCAACAGGACGTTGGTCTGCTGCTGGGCATCGCCGTGTTCATCGCCACCCTGCTGGCGCTGTACGGCGGCTACATCATTGACCGCCTGGAAAAACGCCGATTGTTGATCCTGGCCATGTTGTCCAGCGCCATCGGTTTTGTGCTGCTGACCTTCGCTGAAAACCTTTACCTGACCACCCTGACGTTGGTGATCACAGAGACTGCGTCTGCGCTGTTCCTGATCGGTTCCAAGGCAATTCTCAGCGAAAACTTGCCTGTGGGCCAACGCGCCAAGGCGTTTTCCCTACGCTACACCTTGACCAACATTGGCTACGCCACGGGCCCGATGCTCGGGGTGGTGATCGCCGGGGTGTATCCGATAGCCCCCTTTCTGATTGCGGGTGCCATCGCGTTCGGCAGCATCTTCCTGATGAGCGGAATTCCCAGCGACTCGGCCCCTGCTCCCGCAGTCGGTCAGCCCCAGAGTTTCATGAAAACCCTGATCACCCTCAAGAACGACCGCACGCTGATCATGTTCACCTGTGGCTGTCTGCTCAGCACCGTGGTACACGGGCGGTTCACACTGTACCTGTCGCAATACCTGTTGGTGGTCGAGGACTCCAAACGCGCCCTGCAAACCATGGCGGCCGTGCTGGCCTGCAATGCAATCACCGTGATCCTGCTGCAATACCAGATCGGCCGTTTCCTCAAGCGTGAACAACTGCGTTATTGGATTGCCGGCGGCACCAGCCTGTTCATACTCGGCCTGATTGGCTTCAGTTTTGCCGATAGCCTGGTGACCTGGTGCCTGGCGATGTTCATTTTCACCCTCGGTGAAATGATCATTTACCCGGCAGAATTTCTGTTCGTTGACACGCTGGCGCCTGAAGAACTGCGGGGCAGCTACTACGGCGCCCAGAACCTGGCGGCGCTGGGCGGTGCCTTGAGCCCAGTGATCTGCGGTTTCCTGCTCATGCATACGCCGGCGCCCACCATGTTCTACGCCTTGAGCGTATTGACGGCGATGGGTGGGTCGTTGTGCTTCATGAGCGGTCGACGTGTCGCCTTACAGCAAAATTTGTGAACTCAAGCAGCATTAATATGAATTAGTCAGCATCCGCAATGAACGGCACACTGTGTGTCGTTCCTCCCCCAATAGTTGGAACTTCTTCAAGGGCTTTCTGGATATCCCAGCTAAGCCTTTTTTTTGCCTCGATTTTTGCTAGGGATCGTTTGCCCAATGTTCGCTCGCTGGTTCCCCGCTGCCATCAACACCCGCCCCTCGGAATGGAGCCGCGCTGCCATCGGCATGGCGCTTGGCACGCTGTTCAGCGTCTGGCTATGTGGCCAGTTCTTTGGCATGGAGGTCGCGCAACACCTGATCGGGCCACTGGGGGCGTCGGCGGTGTTGTTGTTTGCGGTGTCCTCCGGAGCGTTGGCCCAACCCTGGTCGATCATCGGCGGTTATCTGACCGCCGGTGTCGTGGCACTGTTGGCAGCTCATGTGCTCGGACGGACGCTGAGCAGCGCATGCCTGGCCGCCGGCATGGCGCTGATCCTGATGTGCTGGCTGCGCTGTCTGCACCCACCCGCCGGCGCAGTGGCCTTATTGATGGTCCTGGCCGACCCGGCGACCATCGCCATGGATTGGAAAGCCATGGCGCCGTTGATGCTGTGTGCAGGGACGATGCTGGTCAGCGCCGTTGCGTACAACAACCTGACTAGCATCCGTTACCCCAAGAACGCCAGTGAACCCGCAGCACGAGTGCCCGCCGACATGCCGGTGGACAGCCAGTCGATCACCGCAGAGGATCTGAAACATGCCTTGGCGCAGATGGAAGCGTTCATCGACGTGACGCCGGAAGACTTGGAAAAATTGATTCAGACCAGTGAGTTACACGCCAAACGTCGCAGTATTGGTGAGGTGTTGAGCCGTACTACGGTTTAACAGTTCCCCGCCTCTGTAGGAGCGAGCATGCTCGCGATGGTCGTCAACGATAACGCTGGCACCCTGATGCCCCCCGGTGTCATTGCCACCATCGCGAGCAAGCTCGCTCCTACAAGGGCTTGGTGTCATTGGCTCATGCAAAAATGCAGGATCCACCTGCATTTATCCCCGTTGTACATCATAAATTTGCACTGGTACGATCCATGATCGCTCGCACGCGAGCTACTGAATAAAAAACAATAAAAGCAGGGAGTTAGTGATGACTGCTCAGGTTTCTTCTCCGAGGACTTCGTCCATGGATGCCACGCCAATTGAAGTGCTGGCCGAGGTTCGCAACCATATTGGTCACCTGACCCTCAACCGTCCCGCCGGCCTTAACGCCATCACGCTGAACATGGTCCGCCTGCTGCAGCGCCAGCTCGATGCCTGGGCCAAAGACCCTCAGATCCATGCCGTGGCCCTGCGCGGGGCTGGCGAGAAAGCCTTCTGCGCCGGCGGCGACATTCGATCGCTGCATGACAGTTTCAAAAGCGGCGACACCCTGCACGAGGACTTCTTCGTCGAGGAGTACGCCCTCGACCTGACTATCCACCACTATCGCAAACCGGTCCTGGCCTTGATGGACGGTTTTGTTCTGGGCGGCGGCATGGGCCTGGTGCAAGGCGCCGACTTGCGTGTCGTGACCGAAAAGAGCCGACTGGCGATGCCCGAAGTCGGGATTGGCTATTTTCCGGACGTCGGCGGCAGCTATTTCCTGCCGCGCATTCCAGGTGAGCTGGGCATTTACCTGGGCGTCAGCGGCGTTCAGGTGCGTGCGGCCGATGCGCTGTATTGCGGGCTGGCTGATTGGTACCTGGACAGCGAAAAACTGGGCACCCTCGACGAGCTTCTCGATCACCTTGAGTGGCAGGACTCGCCACTCAAGGACCTGCAAGGTCTGCTGGCGCGACTGGCGGTACAGCAATTGCCCGACGCCCCCTTGAGCAAGTTGCGTCCGGCCATCGACCACTTCTTCGCCCTGCCCGACGTGCCGAGTATTGTGGAGCAATTGCGCGAAGTCACTGTTGCCGACAGCCATGAATGGGCATTGACCACAGCGGACCTGCTGGAGACCCGCTCACCGTTGGCCATGGGTGTGACCCTGGAAATGCTGCGACGAGGTCGCCAACTGAGCCTGGAAGACTGCTTCGCTCTTGAGTTGCACCTGGACCGCCAGTGGTTCGAGCGTGGCGACCTGATCGAAGGCGTGCGCGCCTTGCTGATCGACAAAGACAAGAACCCACGCTGGAACCCGCCCACTCTGCAGGCGCTGGACGCCGAGCACGTGGCCAGTTTCTTCAGCGGCTTCGACCAGATCGGGAATTGAGCCATGCACGATATAGAATTGAGTGAAGAGCAAGTCATGATCCGCGACATGGCCCGGGACTTTGCCCGTGGCGAGATCGCCCCCCACGCCCAGGCCTGGGAAAAGGCAGGCTGGATCGACGACGCGCTGGTGGCAAAAATGGGCGAGCTGGGCTTGCTGGGTATGGTGGTGCCCGAAGAATGGGGCGGCACCTACGTCGACTACGTCGCCTACGCCCTTGCGGTGGAAGAGATTTCCGCTGGCGATGGCGCCACCGGCGCATTCATGAGCATCCACAATTCGGTGGGCTGCGGCCCGGTGCTCAACTACGGCACCGAGGAACAGAAACGGACCTGGCTGGCGGATCTGGCCAGCGGGCAGACCATCGGCTGCTTTTGCCTGACCGAGCCCCAGGCCGGTTCCGAAGCGCATAACCTGCGCACCCGCGCCGAACTACGTGACGGCCAGTGGGTGATCAACGGTGCCAAGCAGTTTGTCAGCAACGGCAAACGCGCCAAGCTGGCTATCGTGTTCGCGGTGACCGATCCAGACCTGGGCAAACGCGGTATCTCGGCGTTCCTGGTGCCAACCGATACCCCGGGTTTCATCGTTGACCGTACCGAACACAAGATGGGCATTCGCGCTTCCGACACCTGTGCCGTAACCCTGAACGATTGCACCATTGCCGAGGCCAACCTGCTCGGCGAACGCGGCAAGGGGCTGGCGATTGCCCTGTCCAACCTCGAGGGCGGTCGCATCGGCATCGCCGCGCAAGCCCTGGGCATCGCCCGTGCGGCGTTCGAAGCGGCACTGGCCTATTCCCGTGACCGCGTGCAGTTCGCCAAGCCGATCATCGAGCACCAGAGCATCGCCAATATGCTCGCGGACATGCAGGTGCAGATCAACGCTGCACGCCTGCTGATCCTCCACGCCGCCCGCCTGCGCAGTGCCGGCAAACCGTGCCTGTCAGAGGCATCGCAAGCCAAGCTGTTCGCCTCCGAGATGGCCGAGAAGGTCTGCTCGTCGGCCATCCAGATTCATGGCGGGTATGGGTATCTTGAGGATTACCCGGTCGAGAAGTACTACCGGGATGCGCGCATTACCCAGATCTATGAGGGGTCGAGCGAGATTCAGCGAATGGTAATTGCCCGCGAGCTCAAAAATTACCTGATCTGAGCCCCCAAAAGCATCGCGGGCAAGCCCGCTCCTACAAGGGTGCTCAATGTTGATGAGATCCCTGTGGGAGCGGGCTTGCCCGCGAAAGCGTCCGAAAGAGCGCTACATCACTTCCCGACGAACTGCGCCTCGCGCTTGCCAATAAACGCCGCCATCCCTTCCTTCTGATCCTGGGTGGCAAACGCCGCATGAAACACCCGACGCTCGAAGCGCACGCCTTCGGACAGGCTCACTTCAAAGGCACGGTTGACGCTTTCCTTGACCATCATCGCAATCGGCAGCGACTTGCTGGCGATCAGCGACGCGACCTTCAGTGCTTCCTCCAGCAGTTCGTCGCTAGGCACGATACGCGCAACGATCCCGCAGCGTTCCGCTTCCACGGCATCAATCAAGCGGCCGCTCAGGCACATTTCCATGGCCTTGGCCTTGCCCACGGCACGGGTCAGGCGCTGGGTGCCGCCCATGCCCGGCAGCACGCCGAGGTTGATTTCCGGCTGGCCGAACTTGGCGTTGTCGCCGGCCAGGATGAAATCGCACATCAGCGCCAGTTCACATCCGCCACCCAGGGCAAAACCGTTGACGGCAGCAATGATGGGCTTGCGACGGTTGGCCACCCGATCACTGTCACTGAACAGGTCGTCAAGGTAGATCTGCGGGTAGGTCAGCTCGGCCATTTCCTTGATGTCGGCACCGGCGGCGAAGGCTTTCTTCGAGCCGGTCAGCACGATACAGCCGATGTTCGCGTCTTTCTCCAGGCCGTCGAGGGCGTGGTTCAGTTCGCTGACGATCTGAGCATTCAGCGCGTTGAGCGCCTGCGGACGGTTCAGCGTGATCAGGCCGACGCGGCCGTGGGTTTCCAGCAAAATCGTTTCGTAACTCACAAATGAACTCCTTCTTAAAGATTGCGCGAAATGACCATGCGTTGAATGTCGCTGGTGCCTTCATAGATTTGACAGACCCGCACGTCGCGGTAGATGCGCTCCAGCGGGAAGTCGTTCAGGTAACCGTATCCACCGAGGGTTTGCAACGCGGCGGAGCAGACTTTCTCGGCCATTTCGGACGCGAACAGCTTGGCCATCGAGGCTTCCACCAACGCCGGCTTGCCGCTGTCACGCAGCGCCGCCGCGTAATGCACCATCTGCCGCGCGACGGCGATCTGGGTGGCCATGTCCGCCAGGCGGAAGGCTACGGCCTGATGCTCGATGATCGGCTTGCCGAAGCTCTCGCGTTCTCGGGCGTAATCACGGGCTGCTTCGAACGCTGCGCGCGCCATGCCCACCGACTGCGAGGCGATGCCGACGCGGCCGCCTTCAAGGTTGGCCAGGGCAATTTTGTAGCCCTCACCCTCCTCGCCCAAGCGGTTGGCCACCGGCACCTTGACGTCCTCGAAGAGGATCTGGCAGGTGTCCGAGGCGTGCTGGCCGAGTTTCTCCTCGACCCTTGCAACGCTGTAGCCCGGTGAGTCGGTGGGCACGATCAACGCGGTAATCCCGCGTTTGCCCGCGCTTGGGTCGGTCACCGCAAACACGATCACCACCCCGGCGTTCTGCCCGGAGGTGATGAATTGCTTGCTGCCGTTGAGCACATAGTGATCGCCTTCCAGGCGCGCGCGGGTTTTCAGGCCGCTGGCATCGGAGCCGGCTTGTGGTTCGGTCAAGGCAAAGGCGCCGAGCATCGCGCCGCTGGCCAGGGGCTTGAGGAAGCGTTCTTTCTGATCATCGTTGCCGTAGTTGAGGATCGGCACGCAACCTACCGAGTTGTGCACGCTCATGATGGTCGAGCAGGCGCCATCGCCGGCTGCGATTTCCTCCAGCGCCATGGCATAGGCCAGGTAACCGGTGTCGCAACCGCCCCACTGTTCCGGCACCAGCATGCCGAAAAAACCCAGTTCGGCCATCTCGCCGATAGCTTCCCTGGGGAACCGATGCTCGCGGTCCCACTCGGCGGCGAAGGGCTTGAGACGCTCCTGGGCAAACTGCCGGGCGGCGTCGCTGATTTGGTGTTGTTCGTCGTTGGGGATCATGACGGGTCCTTAAAAAATTATGCTGAAGGCAAACCTCCTTGTAGGAGCGAGCATGCTCGCGATGGTGGCTCAGGCACCGCTGGCATTCAGACTGCCCGCGTCATCGTTGACGACCATCGCGAGCATGCTCGCTCCTACAGGAGGGTGGGGTTACCTCAGGAGAGGCATTCCACCGCCATCGCCGTCGCTTCGCCGCCGCCGATGCAGATCGCCGCCACGCCGCGTTTCAGGCCCTTCTGGCGCAGTGCCGAGAGCAGCGTCACGAGGATTCGTGCGCCGGAGGCGCCAATCGGGTGGCCCAGGGCGCAGGCGCCGCCGTGGACGTTGAGTTTTTCGTGGGGGATTTCCAGATGGGTCATCGCCGCCATGCCAACCACGGCGAACGCTTCGTTGACTTCAATCAGGTCCACGTCATTGAGCGACCAGCCGGTTTTCTTCATCAGTTTCTTGATCGCGCCAATCGGTGCCACCGGGAACAGGCCCGGGGTGTCGGCAAAGGCGGCATGGCCGTGTATCACCGCCAGCGGTTTGAGGCCTCTTTTGGCGGCTTCGGAACGGCGCATGAGTACCAGCGCCGCCGCACCGTCGGAGATTGAACTCGAGTTGGCCGCTGTCACGGTGCCGCCTTCGCGGAACGCCGGTTTCAGGGAGGCGATCTTGTCCAGCCTGGCTTTGGGCGGCTGTTCGTCGTTGCTGATCTGCACCTGTTCCTTGCCGACGGTCACGACCAGCGGAACGATTTCGTCCTTGAAACTGCCATTTTTGATTGCCTGCTGCGCACGCGTAGTGGAAGCAATGGCGAACTCGTCCTGGGCCTGGCGGGTGAATCCGTTGGTTTCGGCGCAATCCTCAGCGAAGGTGCCCATCAGGCGGCCCTTGTCGTAGGCATCTTCCAGGCCGTCGAGGAACATCGAGTCGAGCACACGGCCATGGCCCATGCGGTAACCCGCACGGGCGCGGTCCAGCAGGTATGGCGCATTGGACATGCTTTCCATGCCACCGGCAATGACCACTTCGGCGCTCCCGGCCAGTAGCATGTCGTGGGCCAGGATCGCCGCCTCCATGCCGGAGCCGCACATTTTGTTCAGGGTGGTGCAACGGGTCGATTTATCCAGCCCGGCGCCCAGCGCAGCCTGACGAGCCGGCGCCTGGCCGAGGCCCGCCGGCAGGACGCAACCCATCAACACTTCATCGACGGTATCGGGTGCGACACCGGCTCGCTCAACCGCCGCGCGAATCGCGGCGGCGCCCAGTTGTGGCGCGGTGAGGCTCTTGAGTTCGCCCTGGAAGCCACCCATTGGGGTGCGCACGGCGCTGACGATGACAATCGGATCATTGTTCATGACTCATCCTCTTACTTGGCAGCCATGCGCAAGGCACCGTCGAGACGGATCACCTCGCCATTGAGCATGCTGTTTTCAATGATATGCCTGACCAGCGCAGCATACTCGTCCGGTTTGCCCAAGCGCGGCGGGAAGGGTACGCCCGCGGCCAGTGAATCGCGCACTTCGGGAGTCATGCCAGCCATCATCGGAGTTTCGAAAATGCCCGGCGCAATGGTCATGACGCGAATGCCAAAGCGCGCCAGTTCACGGGCGGCGGGCAGGGTCAGGCTGACGATCGCCCCTTTGGACGCGGCGTAGGCCGCCTGGCCGATCTGGCCGTCGTAAGCCGCCGCCGAAGCGGTGTTGATGATCACGCCACGTTCGCCATCTGCATCCGGCTCGGTTTCGGCAATCGCCTGGGACGCCAGGCGCAGCATGTTGAAACTGCCGATCAGGTTGACGTTGATCACCTGGCTGAAACTGCCCAGCGCATGCGGGCCGTTCTTGCCGAGGATCTTCTCGCCACGCACGATGCCGGCGCAGTTGATCAGGCCGTTGAGCCCGCCGAAGGCCTGGACCGTGGCTTGCACCGCCGCTTCGGCAGCCGCCTCGTTACTGATGTCGGCCACCACGCTTTGTGCGCCCAGGCGCTCGGCCTGGGCCGCGACGGCTTCGGCGTTCATGTCCACCAGCATCACTTTGGCGCCGGCGGCGACCAGCATCTGCGCCGTGGCCGCACCGAGGCCGGAAGCGCCGCCGGTGACGAGAAAAACCTTGTTTTGAATCCGCATCATGGTTTCCTTGGGTTCAAGCTGAAACGTTCTTCGCCGCGGCCTCTTGAGCCTTGGCGATTTCCTGGTTGCGCAAGATAAAGCGCTGCAATTTGCCGCTTGGGGTTTTCGGCAACTCGCTGACAAATTCGATTTCACGGGGATACGAGTGCGCGGCCAGGCGCTTGCGCACGTGTTGGCGCAGCTCTTCTGCCAGCTCGGGCGCGGCACGATACTGGGCGCTGAGCACCACAAAGGCCTTGACCAGTTCGGTGCGCTCCGGGTCGGGCTTGCCCACCACGGCCGCTTCCACCACCGCCGGGTGCTCGATCAACGCGCTTTCCACGTCGAACGGACCCACCCGGTAGCCGGAGGTGGTAATCACGTCGTCGCTGCGCCCGACAAAGCTGATGCTGCCGTCCGGGTTCCACTCCACGGTATCGCCGCTCAAGTAGTAGTTGCCGACGAAGGCCTTGGTTGGGACGCCTTCATAGCCGGCGAACCAGCACATCGGCGACTGGGTGCGGTCGATGGCAAGGATGCCGGGCTGGCCGACGCCCAGTTCCTGGTAGTTATCGTCCAGCACCACGATACGGTGGCCCGGCGAGGCAAAGCCGGCGGCCCCCAGATGGATTGGGTGTTCGAGGCCGTGGTGGTTGCACAGGACCATGCCCAGTTCGGTCTGGCCGTAATGATCGTGGATGACCACGCCAAGGTTGTCGGCGAACCAGCGGATCACCTCCGGGTTCAGCGGCTCGCCGGCGCTGCTGACGACGCGCAGCTTGCCCTTGATCGATTTGGCGAACTCATTGCCCCCGGCGATCAGCAGGCGGTAAGCCGTCGGCGACCCGGTGAGGTTGGTGATCCCATATTTGTTGATCACTCGGCAGGTGCTTTCCAGCGTGAACGGCCCATCGTAGAAGGTGATCGGATGACCCAAGCCCATAGGGCCGGTCACGCCGAAGTAAATGCCATAGGCCCAGCCCGGGTCGGCAACGTTCCAGAAAGCGTCTTCCGGACGCAGGTCGACGGCGTCACGGGTGTAGCTCTGGAACGCGACAATGGCCTTGAGCGGCACCGACAGTGCTTTCGACGGGCCAGTGGTGCCCGAGGTGAACATCAACAGGAACGGGTCTTCGCCCGTCAGCATGACCGGCTCGCATTCGGCGGGATAATTGGCAAGCTCTGCCCAGAAACTGAAATCACCGCGCACAATGCCCTCGCCCTTCGGACCGCCGACGCTGACGATGGTGGGGCAATCGGCGACTTCCGCCAGTTTCGGACGGTTGACGGCATCCGTGACCACCACCTTGGCGCCGGAGCAGCCCAAACGGTGCTCGATGGCCTTGGGCCCGAATGCGGTGAACAGCGGTTGATACACCGCGCCGATGCGCCAGGTGGCGAAGACGGTGATCAACAGCTCGATATTGCGCGGCAGCAGGCCGGCGACCTTGTCGCCCTTGCCTACGCCCTGGGCCAACAGGAAATTGGCGAAGCGCGCGGCTTGCTCCTGCAATTCGCTGAAGGTGTACGTCGCGCTGGCACCCTCGCGCCCTTCCCAGAACAACGCGATACGCCCGGGC
Organism: Pseudomonas sp. S2_C03; assembly: GCF_054668405.1. Lineage (NCBI taxonomy): Bacteria > Pseudomonadati > Pseudomonadota > Gammaproteobacteria > Pseudomonadales > Pseudomonadaceae > Pseudomonas > Pseudomonas sp. S2_C03. Next base: position 2,414,307 of record NZ_CP162766.1, read on the forward strand.
AACGCATGCCGGTCGCAACACTCGACGCAGGCATTGAGGGCCGTCAGGTCACCCGCCAGTGCGGCGTCAACGGTGTGCTGATAATTGAACTGTGAGGTGGCAGACAAGTAATCGCGCATCGGCAGAATCCCTCTGTATTTTTATTAGGTTGGGGGAACCGTAAAAACCAGGGAAATACTCGCTCCGTGTGCGGTGGCGGGCAATGGTCAAACCTATCAAGTTGCTTGACTGGTTTGGCCAAGGGTTTGGAGGTGGGGTGTTTTTCGGGCCTCATCGCCGGCAAGCCAGCTCCTACAGAGGCCACGATCATCTGTGGGAGCGGGCTTGCGAAAGGGCGACTCAATCCACCTCGTTGAGGATCAAACTCCGGTAATGCCCCGGATTGGACCCCGACCACTTGCGAAACGCCTTGTAAAACGAACTCGCATCGGCAAACCCCAGTCGGGTGGCGATCTCGGCGAAACTGATGCTCGGTTCCGCCAGCCAGCCAATCGCCAACTCCTTGCGTACGCTGTCCTTGAGGCCTTGATAGGTCTGGCCCTCCTCCGCCAGTCGCCGACGCAAGGTCGAAGCCGACATGCACAATTGCTGTGCCAGCGGCTCGGTTTCCGGCCATTGCTGGGCGGGCAAATGCCGCAGGTCCTGCTTGATCCGGCTGGCCAGGCTTTGCGGGTCGCGGTACTTGACCAGGATGTTCGCCGGCGCCTCGGCCAGGAATCGTTTGAGTTCGTCGGGCGTGCGCTTGATCGGCAGGTCCAGGCAGTCGGCGGAGATAATCATCCGCGTGCGTGGGCGCTCGAAACGCAGGTTTTCCGAGAACATCACCCGGTAATCGTCGCAAAAGTCCGGCTCGCAACAACGCAGCTCGATCGCCAGGATGGGAATCCGCCGCCCGGCCAGCCAGCAGGCCACGCCGTGCACGATCATCCAGTAGGTGAAATAGGTAAAAGCACGGCGCGGGTCCTGCTCATCTTCGAGCAGGACGATTTCCGCCAGGCTTTGCTGGCGTACCAGTTGCGCTGGCAAGTGTTCGAGCATCAACGACAAAAATTCCAGGGCCGAGGTCAGGCCGGCCGCCAAGCTGGGCTGAATCATCGAACTGCGACACAGAAACGCCAGGCTCCCGGACTTGAGCTTGCGCGGGTCCATGCCGAAAAACTCATCATCGCGCCGCCGCGCCAGCAGGCGCCACAGGCGCGCGTAAGCCGTGGCCGGAACGCGGGCTTCGGGTGCCTCCAGCAAGGTTGGATCGATGCCGACCTTGGTCAACACCTCCCGTGTAGCTGCCCCCGGTTCGCAACTTTGCGAAAGCGCTTCACGCACGAGTTGCATGGAAATGGTGTCTTTTGCCGACATTAAACAACCGTTACCTGGATAGCCTGGATGGCCGGCATATTAGCTGATTCACCCTGCCTCCCACATAAGTAGAGAGGGCATCGTCCTTTTTCTTATGCGTTCAGCTTAGGTTCAGGTAAATGTCAATGATTGCCATTTGGGAATGAGTGTCATTATGTTACAACTTAGCACCCTATCAATTGCTGACACGGTGCTGAATGCTTGTTCCCTTCCTGATCATGTTGCGCGAGGGCATTGAAGCCGCGCTGATCGTTGGCATCATTGCCAGTTACCTCCAGCAAACCGGGCGCGGACAGTGGATGCCCGCCGTGTGGATCGGCGTGTTCCTCGCCGCCGCGCTGGCCTTGTTGGTGGGTGGCGGCCTGGAACTGGTCAGCGCCGAGTTCCCGCAAAAACAACAGGAGCTGTTCGAAGGCGTGGTCGGCCTGGTGGCGGTCGGCATCCTCAGCTCCATGGTCTTCTGGATGCGCAAGGTGGCGCGTTCGATCAAGCATTCGCTGCATGAGTCGCTCGATCACGCACTCGCCGGTTCCAGACACCAGGTCACCGCTTTGATCGCCATGGTGTTCTTCGCCGTCGCCCGTGAAGGGCTGGAAACGGTGTTTTTCCTGCTCGCCGTGTTTCAACAGAGCGAAGGCCCGGGCGCGCCGATCGGTGCCCTGCTTGGCCTGATCCTGGCGATCGTCGTCGGCTTTTTGATCTACAGCGGCAGCATGCGCCTGAACCTCGGCGCATTCTTTCGCTGGACCGGCCTGTTCATCCTGGTGGTGGCCGCCGGCATTCTCGCCAACTCGGTACAGGCCCTGCATGAAGCCGGTGTCTGGAACCACCTGCAAACCGTACTTTTCGACTTCAGCGCCGCCCTGCCGATGGACAGCCCGCTGGGGTCGGTGCTGGCCGGCATGTTCGGTTACCAGGAAGCGCCGACGGTGAGCACGTTGGGTGCGTATCTGATTTATCTGGTGGTGGCGTTGGTGGGGTTTTTTCTCCCGGCCTCCGCCAATCCCAACTGTAGGAGCGAGCACGTCGAGGCGTCGAACCGTCGCGATGGTCGTTAACGATGACGCGGGATACCTGATTCACGGCGGCGTCTGAAAGTCCATCGCGGGCAAGCCCGCTCCCACAGGGGCCTGTCTGTCGCACCCATATTTGTTTAATCGATAAGGGCCCTCATGCCAAATCAATCCCCACCCCAAGCCTCCCCTCCCCGCGCGCTGCGCTGGGCGGTGGCCGGTTCGGTGATCGTGATGATCGCCGCCGGTGGCTTGTTCTACTACGCCTCGAAGATGGCCGCGGCCAAACGCCAGGCCAATCATGACGAAGTGCTGGTGACTATCCATCCGCACAGCTGTGAACCGAATGCACTGACGGTGCCGGCAGGTCGCGCCAGTTTCCGAATCGTCAACCGCTCGGACCGGGCCGTTGAATGGGAAATACTCGACGGTGTGCTGGTGGTCGAGGAACGGGAGAACATTGCCCCCGGTTTGAGCCAGGTGATCAACGCCAACCTGCTGCCCGGCGATTACGCGATCACCTGCGGCCTGCTCAGCAACCCGCGCGGCACCCTGCACGTGACACCGACCGCCGCGTCCGACGCCGCCGCCAAGGCCAAGCCGTCGATGGTGGCGTTCGTTGGGCCGCTGTCGGAGTTCCGGGTGTACCTGAGCAGCCAGGGCACGGCGTTGATCAAATCGGTCACCGCGCTCGAGCAGGCCATCCAGGCCGGCGACCTGGCCCAGGCGCAAGCCCTTTACGTCCCGGCCCGCGTAGCCTATCAACGTTTGGCCCCGGCCGCGCAACGCCTGGCCGAGCTGGATAACCGCATCAACGCCCGCGCCGACTACTTTGAAAAACGCGAGCAGGACCTCGGCTTCAGCGGGTTCCACCGCGTGGAGTACGCGCTGTTCCAACAACGCAACCTCGACGGCCTGAAGCCGATTGCCCAGCAGTTGCTGGCCGATGTCACCACGCTCAAGCAACAACTGCTGGCCCAATCGCTGCCCCCCGAACAACTGGTCAGCATTCTGGTTCGCAACCTCAACAACCTGGGTGACGTACGCGCCAGCAGCGGCGAAGAAGAGCGCTACAGCCACACCGACCTCGACGGATTCGCCGGCAACCTCGACGCGGTGCGCAAGGCTGTCGACCTGTTGCGCCCGTTGCTGGGCAAATCCGCCGCCGATCTGCTGCCGACACTCGATAGCGCGGTGGCTGATCTTGATGCCGAACTGGACCGTTTCAAGGTCAACGACGGCTACGCCCGCTACGACAGCATCAGCGCCGACCAGCGCAAACAGATCGCCGACAAGGCCAAGGCACTGGCCCATGCACTCGACGCCATTGATCCCGCCCTCGGCCTTTCCGGCCTGTAGCAGAAGAGTTAGCAGATGAACGAATTGAACCTTCAACGTCGCCGAGTATTGATGGGCATGGGCGCCGCTGGTGTGGCGCTGGCCGGTTCGGCCTTGAGCTGCCCGGCCATGGCCGCCAGCCCCGCACAAGTCACCGAGGCGCCGAGCAGCGACCGCACCGAAGATCGCCACGATTTTCACGGCCTGCACCAGAGCGGCATCGTCACCCCGCGTCCGACCTCCGGCATGCTCGTCTCATTCGATGTACTGGCCAGCGACCGCGAAGACCTGGAGCGACTGTTCCGTACCCTCAACGAACGCATTGCCTTCCTGATGAAGGGCGGTCCGGTGCCCCAGGTGGATCCGAAACTGCCGCCAGTGGATTCCGGGATTCTTGGCCCGGTGGTCACGCCGGACAACTTGACCATCACCGTATCTGTTGGTGACTCGCTGTTCGACGAGCGCTTTGGCCTCGCCGCCGCCAAGCCCAGGCGCCTTAGCCGCATGGTCGGTTTTCCCAACGACGCGCTGGAGGCCGATTGCTGCCACGGCGACCTCAGCCTGCAGTTCTGCGCCAATACCGCCGATACCAACATCCATGCCCTGCGCGACATCGTGAAAAACCTGCCGGACCTGCTGCTGGTGCGTTGGAAGCAGGAAGGCAGTGTGCCGCCCCAAGCCCCGGCGAAACCGGGCGTGCCGGCCCAGAGTGCGCGCAACTTCCTGGGTTTTCGCGATGGCTCGGCCAACCCGGACTCCAACGACAGCACCACCATGGACCGCGTCGTCTGGCTGCAACCGGGCAGCGATGAGCCGGCCTGGGCCGCCCATGGCAGCTATCAGGCGGTGCGCATCATCCGCAATTTCGTCGAGCGCTGGGATCGCACGCCGTTGCAGGAACAGGAAAGCATACTTGGACGCGTCAAAAGCAGTGGCGCCCCCATGGGAGGCGCCCTTGAAACCGAGGTGCCGAACTACGCCAGTGACCCCGAAGGCAAACTGACCAAGCTCGACGCCCACATCCGCCTGGCCAACCCGCGTACCCCAGCCAGCCAGGCCAACCTGATCCTGCGCCGGCCCTTCAACTACTCCAACGGCGTGAACAAGAACGGCCAATTGGACATGGGCCTGTTGTTCATCTGTTACCAGGCCGACCTGGAAAAAGGCTTCATCACCGTACAGACCCGACTCAACGGCGAGCCGCTGGAGGAATACCTCAAGCCGGTCGGCGGCGGGTATTTCTTCACCCTGCCGGGTGTCACGGGCGACCAGGACTTCATCGGCCGCTCGCTGCTGCACGCCACACAACCGACAAAAACCGCCTGAACACACAGCCCCAACGGAGCCCGCTCATGAGAAAGTCGCCACTCGCACTACTGCTGACCCTTGGTTTGCTCAATACCCCTTTTTCGGCTTTCGCGGCGACGGCGCCGCTGGAGTTGGTGGGGCCGATCTCGGACTACAAGATCTACGTCAGCGAGCAACTGGACGAACTGGCCAGCCACACCCAGCAATTCACCGACGCGGTGAAAAAAGGTGACCTGGCCACCGCGCAGAAACTCTACGCACCCACCCGGGTTTACTACGAATCGATCGAGCCGATTGCCGAACTGTTCAGTGATCTGGACGCGTCCATCGACTCCCGTGTCGACGACCACGAAAAAGGCGTGAAAGCCGAAGATTTCACCGGTTTCCACCGCATCGAGTACTCACTGTTTTCCGAAAAGAGCACCCAAGGCCTGGGCGAGTTGGCCGATGGCTTGAACAAAGACGTCAAGGACCTGAAAACTCGCGTCGCCGGCCTGACCTTCCCGCCCGAGAAAGTGGTGGGTGGCGCAGCGGCGCTGATGGAGGAAGTGGCGGCGACCAAGATCTCCGGCGAGGAAGACCGCTACAGCCACACCGACCTGTATGACTTCCAGGGCAACATCGACGGTGCAAAGAAAATCGTTGACCTGTTCCGTCCGCAGATCGAGAAACAGGATGCCGCCTTCATCGCCAAGGTCGACAAGAACTTCGCCACGGTGAACAAGACCCTGGCCAAGTACCGGACGAAGGACGGTGGTTTTGAAACCTACGACAAGGTGAAGGAAAACGATCGCAAGGCGCTGGTCGGGCCGGTCAATACCCTGGCCGAAGACTTGTCGACATTGCGCGGGAAGTTGGGGCTGAACTAAGCCTCAGATCGCCTTCGCGGGCAAGCCCGCTCCCACAGGTTAAAGGGTGTTCACACAATGCGTGTACGACACCTACCCCGTGGGAGCGGGCTTGCCCGCGATGAGGCCAGCCGTCCCAACATCAGTTTCCCGGCTTTACAGAATGCGGTAAAGCAACCGCTCGATCCGCACCCGACTCACCCGCTTGAGAAACTTTGCCACCCCTGCCGGGTACTCCGGCAGGGTCTCCAGCGCCTGGTAGCGCTCGATCCGGGTGGTGTGCTGGAAAATCTCCCCCAATTCCTTGCGTCGCGGCTCCAGCAATTCACCTTTGGGGTCGTCGATCAGCAAGGCGTTTTCCAGGTCGAGGCGGAACGCTCGTGGGTTGATGTTGTTGCCGGTCAGCAAGGTGTAACGCTGATCGACCCACATGCCCTTCAGGTGATAGGTGTTATCGCCGTCCTTCCACAAATGCAGGTTCAACTGGCCGCTGTCGATGCTGCGGTGATGGCGTTTGGCGAAGCGCCGCAGGCTGATCTCGTACAAGTAAGGCAGCGCCGCGATCACCCTGAATGGCTCGCTCGGCGGGATGTAAAAGTCGTTGGCGGTCTTGTCGCCGACCACGATATCGATTTTCACCCCTCGTGCCAGCGCCCGGTTGATTTCCCGGGTCACCGCCAGCGGCAGGTTGAAGTACGGCGTGCAGATGGTCAGTTGATGTTGGGCGCTGGCGATCAGTTCACAGATCACCCGGCTCAATGGGTTGTTCTTGCCGACGCCCAGCAGCGGGCTGACAGTCAAACCCGTTTTGTCCGTATTGCCAGACGTGGTGTCGTACGCGGCGTACTTGAGTCGACTGCGCAGATCGCCAATGTCCTTGCGCAGGCTGCGGGTGGTGGGCAGGTTGGGCAAGTCCAGGCGATGGACGGCTTTGGATGCCACCAGGCCATGCTCGATCAAGTGCTGCATCGAGTCGGCGAGCGCGCGGTTATTGAGCAGGTGATAGCGGTCGTAACGGTACTTGTCGAACTTGTGCAGGTACACGTTATTAAGGCTCGCGCCGCTGTAGATCACACAATCGTCGATCACGAACCCTTTCAAGTGCAGCACGCCAAACAGCTCGCGGGTCTGCACCGGCACGCCGTATACCGGCACCACGCTTTTGTGGGTGCGGGTCATTTCCTGGTACCACGCCGAGTTCCCCGGCTGCTTGCCCGCGCCGATCAAGCCACGCTGGGCGCGCAGCCAATCCACCACCACAACCACATCCAGTTCTGGACGGGCCAGTTTCGCGGCGTGCAGGGCATCGAGAATTTCCTGACCCGCCTCGTCCTGCTGCAAGTACAGCGCGACGATGTAGATGCGCTGGGTGGCGGCGGCGATTTTTTCCAGCAGGCAACGGCGGAACTCGGCAGCGCCAGACAGGAAGGACACAGACTCGGCGGTCAGCGGGAAACTGCGCAGTTTTGGCAGCAGGGAGCGTTTGAAAAGCGACGGCATAAGACTCGCAATGGGTCGAATTCACAGAATGGGAGAGCTTACACCAAGGAGGGGCTGGGGTCTTGTGGGTGTCTGCGCGGGCCTCATCGCGGGCAAGCCCGCTCCTACGGTGTGGAATGCGTTCCCTGTAGGAGCGGGCTTGTCCGCGATAAAGCCCGCGCAGATAAAACCAAAATAATATTTGACCAAGGAGAACGATCGTTCTACTGTATGCCCATGAACGAAATCACTGGCAACGACACACGCGACATCATTCTGGATGTCACCGAAAAGTTGATCTACAAAAGTGGCATCGCTGCCACCGGTATGGATCTCCTGGTGAAAACCGCCGGCGTCTCCAGAAAGAGCATCTACCGCTACTTCGCCAACAAGGAGGATCTGGTCGTCGCCGCCCTGCAACGACGCGACGAACGCTGGATGCACTGGTACAGAACGGCTGTCGACCAGGCCCCGACGCCGGCCGACCGCCTGCTCAACCTGTTTACCGTACTCGGCACCTGGTTCGCCTCCGATGGCTTTCGGGGTTGCGCATTCATTAACACCAGTGGCGAAACCGGCGACCCGCAAGACCCGGTGCGCCTGGTGGCAAAAGAACACAAACAGAAACTGCTCGACTACGTGTGCGAGCTGTGTACCGAACATGGTGCAACCGATCCGGAGACGCAAGCCAAACAGCTGCTGCTCTTGATCGACGGCGCCATTACCCTCGCGCTGGTCATGGGTGATCTCAGTGCCGCCGATAATGCGCAATGCATGGCGCGAAAGTTATTGGACCTGTAACGCTTTAACCAAGCCCGACAACTTGCTTTAACTGACTTTCAATTAGGAGCACAGAAATGTCCAATGCTGAAGTTCGTCCGCCGTTGCCGCCGTTCACCCGTGAATCGGCCATCGAGAAAGTCCGCCTGGCCGAAGACGGCTGGAACTCCCGCGACCCGGCGCGCGTGTCGCTGGCCTACACGCTCGACACCAAATGGCGTAACCGCGCCGAATTCGCCTACAACCGCGAAGAAGCCAAGGCTTTCCTGACCCGCAAATGGGCCAAGGAACTGGACTACCGCCTGATCAAGGAACTCTGGGCCTTCACCGACAACCGCATCGCCGTGCGCTACGCCTATGAATGGCATGACGATTCGGGCAACTGGTTCCGTTCCTACGGCAACGAAAACTGGGAGTTCGACGAGAACGGCCTGATGGCCCACCGCTTCGCCTGCGTCAACGACATGCCGATCAAGGAAAGCGAGCGCAAATTCCACTGGCCGCTGGGTCGTCGCCCAGATGATCATGCCGGGTTGTCTGAGTTGGGCCTTTAAATACGTTGTAGGAGCGGGCTTGCCCGCGATGGCGGTGTGTCAGGTAACCAAATATCGACTGACACACCCTCATCGCGGGCAAGCCCACTCCCACAGGATCAGGCCACTTCAGGTTGTTTCAATTGCGCCTCCAATTCCCGCACCAACGGCAACACGCGCCGCCCGAAATACTCCACCTCCTCCTGAAAATGCAGGAACCCCGCCAATACCAGATCTACTCCCACCGCTTTTAATGCCACGATCCTCTCGGCAATCTGCTCAGGCGTGCCAATCAGGTTGGTTTTGAAGCCATCGTTGTATTGCACCAGATCCTCGAAAGTCGATTTTGCCCAGTTCCCCTCGCCCTCCGGCGACGCCCTGCCCGCTTGCTTTGCCGCATCGCCAAAAGCGTTTACCGCTTCCGGGTCGGCCTGATCGATGATCTGCGCAAGTACCGCGCGGGCTTCTTCCTCGGTGTCGCGGGCGATGACGAAAGCGTTCACGCCAATTTTCACCGAGTGATGGTTGGCCGCTGCCTTGCGGCGGATGTCGTCGACCTGCGCCTTGATGCCCTCCGGGGTGTTGCCGTTGGTGAAGTACCAGTCCGACACCCGCGCGGCCATGTCCCGTGCAGCACGGGAGCTGCCGCCCTGGAAGATTTCGGGTTGGCCCAAAGGCTTGGGCTTGAGGCTGTAGTTGTCGAAACGATAGAAATCACCGCGAAAGGTGAAGTTGTCCTGGCTCCAGATCCCCTTGAGCGAGCGGATGAACTCTTCGGAGCGGCGATACCGTTCATCGTGCTCCAGCCAGTGTTCACCAATGGCCTGGAATTCGCCCTTGAACCAGCCGCTGACAATGTTCACTGCAATACGGCCGTTGGTCAGTTGGTCGATGGTCGCCAGTTGTTTCGCCGCCAGGGCGGGTTGCCACGGCCCGGGCAGGATCGCGGCAATCACTTTGAGCGTGGTCGTCGCTCCCAGCAACGCGTGACTGAAGGCCACCGATTCATGTTGATACTCCGCACCGTAGCCGGCCGTGAAGCGAATCTGCGTCAGGGCATATTCAAACCCCGCCGCCTCGGCCAGTTGCGCCAGCTTGCGGTTGTAGTCGATGCCCCAGTGGGTGCGTTGTTCGATCTTGCTGACCACCAGCCCACCGCTGACGTTCGGCACCCAGTAGGCAAATTTGACGGCTTGCTGACTCATTGGCATGTCCTCGAGACGTTGGGATGTGCCAAGGGGTAGAGCAGCAAGTGTGCCACCGAGGATTCCGCCCCCTGTAGGAGCGAGCTTGCTCGCGATGGACGTCAACGATGATGCGGATTACCTGCGAGCCAGCGGTGCCTGGTCCACCATCGCGAGCAAGCTCGCTCCTACAGGGGGCTGTGGTGTGTCAGGGCAAATTGTGCTGCAGCTGTTGGTGTAGCAACAGTTACAGGCGATTTATTACGTCCACCCCCTGTAAACCCCGGCCCTCTGCACCCGGCATGGACCCTGCAATCCCCCTTGGCATCCACTGCCGATCCAAGGAGCTGTCCCCATGACCGAACACCAGATCATCAACCCGCTGTCCGTTGGCACCGACTACGAAAACCTGGCCGCGCGGTTCCGGCCGATCTTCCAGCGCATCGCCGCCGGTGCGGTCGAGCGCGAGCAGGCCCGCAGCCTACCGCACGAGCCGATCCAGTGGCTCAAGGAAGCCGGGTTCGGCGCCGTGCGGGTGCCGGTTGAATACGGGGGCGGCGGTGCCTCCTTACCGCAGTTGTTTGAATTGCTGATCGAACTGGCCGAGGCCGATTCCAATGTCCCCCAAGCCCTGCGCGGGCATTTCGCCTTTGCCGAGGACCGCCTTAACGCAACGCCCGGGCCGACCCGGGACCTGTGGTTCAAACGTTTCGTCGAAGGTGACATCGTCGGTTGCGCCTGGACGGAAATCGGCAACGTGACCATCGGCGACGTCATAACCAAGGTCTCGCCCCAAGGCGACGGCTGGCGACTCAATGGCGAGAAGTTCTACAGTACCGGCAGCCTGTTTTCCGACTGGATCGACGTCTATGCCCAGCGCAGCGACACCGGCGGGGACGTGATCGCGGCCGTCCGCACGCGCCAGCCAGGCATCGTGCAGAGCGATGACTGGGACGGTTTCGGCCAGCGCACGACCGGCAGTGGCACTTCGCGGTTTGTGGATGCCGAGGTCGACGCAGACAACATCATCGACTTCGCCACGCGCTTCAAATACCAGACGGCGTTCTATCAATTGGTGCTGCTCGCCACCCTGGCCGGCATCGGTCGTGCGGCACTGCGCGATGTGGCGCAGCAGGTCCGTACCCGCAAACGTATTTACAGCCATGGCAATGCCCCGCGTGTCAGTGATGACCCGCAGGTCCAGCAAGTGGTGGGTGAAGTGGCAGCGCTGGTGTACGCCGCCGAGGCCAGCGCCTTGAAAGCCGCGCAGCCGGCGCAACGAGCCTACCTGGCGCGGTTTTCGGGGAATGAAGCGCAGGAACGCACGGCCAATGTCGATGCGGAACTCGAATCGGCCAAAGCCCAGGTGGTGGTCTCGGAGTTGATTCAGCGGGCCACCAGTGAGCTGTTCAATGCGCTGGGGGCTTCGGACATCCGCGAAGGCAAATCCCTGGATCGTCACTGGCGCAATGCGCGCACGGTGTCCTCGCATAACCCGGTGATCTACAAGGCCCGGATTGTCGGGGATTGGGCGATCAACGGGACCGAGCCGCCGTATGTGTGGCAGATTGGGAATGGGCCCACCACAAAATGATATAACCAACCCCTGTAGGAGCGAGCACGCTCGCGATGGTCGCCAACGATAACGCTGGCAGCCTGACACCCAGCGGTGTCCCGGCCTCCATCGCGAGCATGCTCGCTCCTACAGGTCGCCGCAATCTTTGGATACAGGTAACATATCGGCCCTTCCCCGCAGCCCATTGCTGCACCCTGCCGAATTAAGCCGATTCCATGCCTTTCGAACTCAGCGTTGACCTCACCACACTCGCCATTCTGGCCATCGTCGCTTTCATTGCCGGTTTCATCGACGCCATTGCCGGCGGTGGCGGGCTGTTGACCACGCCAGCGTTGCTGACCGCTGGCCTACCGCCGCATCTGGTGCTGGGGACCAACAAACTCAGTTCGACCTTCGGCTCGGCCACCGCCAGTTTCACCTTCTATCGGCGCAAGCTGTTTCATCCCCGTCAATGGACGCACGCCATCGTCGGCACCCTGATCGGTGCGCTGACGGGCGCCGTCGTTGCTCATTACCTGCCTGCCGAATGGTTGAACAAGATGCTGCCGGTGATCGTCTTTGCCTGTGGCATCTACCTGTTGTTCGGCGGCACGCCAAAAGCGCCGCTGGATGCCAACGCGCCGATCAAGAAGAAATGGCAGTCGACCCAAGGCTTCAGTCTCGGGTTCTACGACGGCGTGGCCGGTCCTGGCACGGGAGCATTCTGGACCGTCAGCAGCCTGCTGATGTACCCCATCGATCTGGTCAAGGCCAGTGGCGTGGCGCGCAGCATGAACTTCGTCAGCAACATCGCGGCGCTGTCGGTGTTTGTCTTTTCCGGGCAGGTGGACTGGATCATTGGCCTGAGCATGGGCCTGTCGGTGATGGTCGGTGCATTCTTTGGCGCCCGATCCGCCATCAGCGGCGGCGCCAAGTTCATTCGCCCGGTGTTCATCACCGTGGTGCTGGGCCTGACGGTGCGCCTAGCCTGGCAGCACTGGTTCAGCGTGGCCTAAACGGCGCGCCACATAGACGTCGATCAGGTAACGGGCAATCGAGCGTGACGCCGGCAACGGCGGCAGCTCGTGGACATTGAACCACTGGGCGTCCTCGATCTCATCTTCCTGACAGACAATCTCGCCCCCGGCGTACTCGGCGTGGAAGCCCAGCATCATCGAATGCGGGAACGGCCAGCACTGGCTACCCATGTACTGGATGTTCTTCACCTCGATGCGCACTTCCTCGCGCACCTCGCGAATCAGGCAGTCCTCGGCCGACTCCCCCGGTTCGGCAAACCCTGCCAGCGTACTGTAGACCCCGGTGACAAAGCGCGGTGAGCGAGCCAGCAGGATTTCATCGCCGCGGGTGATCAGCACGATCATGCTCGGGGAAATACGCGGGTAATACCGCAAATCGCAAGGTTCGCAGTACATCGCCCTTTCCAGGCTGACCTGCCGCGTGGCCTGTCCGCAATTGCCGCAAAAGCGGTGTTCACGGGCCCAGGTGCCGATCTGCGCCGCATAGCCGAGCACCTTGTAGATCACGTGGTCGCCATCGAGCATGAACGCCCGCAGGCCTTTCCAGTTGCAACCCGGCACATCAGCGCTGCTACGCAGCTCCAGCAGGTAGACGGGTTCGCCGTCCAGATGGCCGATGCCATGCTCGGCGATCAGCAACAGGTCCTGGCGCTTGAGCCATTCGCGCGGGAACAGTGCGCCATTGTCATCGAACAAAAAGCCTTCAGGGCTGCGCGCAACCGCCAAGCCGCCCGGTTGATCGGTGTCCAGTACTGCGGTGGTCCAGCGTGAAATCATTGTCAATCAATCCAGAAATTCGGGTTTCTGTTTGCTCATGTGGGCGGCCATGGCCACGCGCAAATCGTTGGATTGCAGCATGGAGGCGTTCCACGTGGCGACGTATTCGAGGCCGTCGTCGATGCGGTGATCGCGCATGTAGCTGATCATTTCCTTGGTACCGCCGATCGCAATCGGCGACTTGCTGGCGATCTCTCGAGCAATGTCCATGACGCCGTCCAGCAGGCTGGCGGCATCAGCGTAGACGCGGTTGACCAGGCCAATGCTGCGCGCTTCCTCGGCGCCGAATGAGCGACCAGTGTAAGCCAGTTCACGCAGCATGCCGTCACCGATGATCCGCGGCAAGCGTTGGAGCGTACCGACGTCGGCAGCCATGCCGATGTCGATCTCCTTGATCGAGAACTGCGCATCCTCGGCGGCGTAGCGCATGTCGCAGGCTGCGATCAGGTCGATGGCCCCGCCCAGGCAGTAACCCTGGATAGCGGCGAGCACCGGCTTGCGGCAGTTGTCCACGGCATTGAAGGACGCCTGCAACGCCAGGATCTTGCGGCGCAGCAGGCGCGCATTGCGGCCCACATCCTTGCCCAGCTCGTTGGCGACCCCCGCCAGCATCATCAGGTCGATGCCGGAGGAAAAATGTTTGCCGGCACCGCTGAGCACCACAACGCGCACCTCGTCGGTGTCATCGACCCACTGGAAAATATCGATGATTTCGCTCCAGAAAGCGGCGTTCATCGAATTGATCTTTTCCGGGCGATTGATTTGCACGTGGGCAATGTTATCGACCAGCTCGACTGTGAACGCGCTGTATTGGGACATGGCGGTGATCCTTTTTAACCGGGCAAAAATGAGGTCCGAACTATAACAAGGCAGTCCGGGTGACCGTCAGGCAGCGGTTCAGCCAAAAGCGGGACCTGCGCGCGCACCACCTCAGTGCACATCACGTTGCGGACATTGCACATTGATGTGACGACGCGGTGACTTTTTGGGGCCTTTTCCGGGAAAAACGTGCACTTCGTCGGAACTTTCAGATCACCTTTCGGGACGTCCGTACCGCTTTGGACCGATTGTCGAACAATTTTGCTATCCGCGATTCACCGCTCTAAGTTCTGGCCTAGACTCATTTTCTCGTAGCAAAACCGGTCGGTCACAAAGCGCAAAAATAATCGAAACTTTTGCTGAGCGTGATCGGTCATCTGACAGGTAGGCGCGTTGCGACTGGTGCATTCCTTGCAGCGTCCACTCCAGCCAATCTGCTTGATCGCACGGCCAGAACCTTTGGTTGATGCGGTGTGCGTTTGCGCCTGGCCACAGGATTTGGCCTCGAAACACCGTTTGCCAGATTTGAAACAGATCAACGACACGGGAGATTCAGATGATAAGTGCGGCATTGGATATTCAGGGAGAGCGTGCTCATCAGCCGGTCGGGGAATCGAGCGCATTAAGCACCCAAGGTGCCCAGCCCATCAGCGTTACTGGCAGCCGGACAATGACGCCGGTGCCCCGTCAGAATCCCAACCGAAAGCGCGTACTGTTTGTGACCTCGGAAATTGCCGATCTGGTGAAAACCGGCGGCCTGGGCGACGTTTCCGCAGCACTGCCGCGGGCGATGGCCCACTTGCACGATGTCCGGGTGCTGATCCCCGGTTACCCTCAGGTGCTGCACAGCGAAAACCCGATTCACATCATCGGCGAACTGGGCGGGCACGCCGCATTGCCTCCCTGCAAGATCGGGCGCATGGACATGCCCGACGGACTGGTTATCTACGTGTTGATCTGCCCTGAACTCTATGAGCGTGAAGGCTCGCCCTATGGCGCCAACAATGGTCGCGACTGGCCGGACAACCATATCCGTTTCGCCCGGCTGGGTTTGGCCGCCGCCGATATCGCCGCAAATCTGGCGCAGATTCACTGGTGCCCGGACCTCGTCCACGCACATGACTGGCCTGCCGGCCTGGCTCCCGCTTATATGCACTGGCGCGGGCAACGCACACCGACCCTGTTTACCATTCACAACCTGGCCTACCAGGGCGTCATCAGCCTCGGTTCCTGCCCTGAGCTGGGTATTCCGGACCATGCCCTGCAACAGGAAGGCATGGAGTTCTACGGCAAGATGTCGTTCCTCAAGGCCGGCATGGCCTATTCAAGCCATATCACCACGGTCAGCGCCACCTACGCCCAGGAAATCACCACCCCGGCGTTCGGCTGCGGCCTGGACGGTTTCCTCGCCTCCAAGACTCAGCAGGGCCTGCTCAGTGGCATTCCCAACGGCATCGACGAAAGCTGGGACGCTGCCACCGATTCGCACCTGTTCCGCCCGTTCGCCATCGGCGACTGGGAAGGCAAGGCCGTCAACGCCGCCCATGTCCGTGAGCTGTTCGGCCTGGATGATTCACAAGGCCCACTGTTTGCGGTGGTCTCCCGCCTGGTCTACCAGAAAGGCCTGGACCTGACCGAAGCGGTATCCGAGTACATCGTCAAATCCGGAGGGCAGATCGCGATCATCGGTCGCGGCGAGCCGGAAGAAGAACAGGCCATGCGCGAACTGGCCCTGCGCTTCCCAGGGCGGATTGGCGTTCGCATCGGTTTCAATGAAACCGATGCTCGGCGCATGTTCGCCGGCAGCGACTTCCTGCTGATGCCTTCGCGTTACGAACCTTGCGGCTTGAGCCAGATGTACGCCCAACGCTTCGGTTCGTTGCCGGTGGCACGCAATACCGGCGGCCTGGCCGACACCATCGAAAACGGTGTGACCGGTTTCCTGTTCGACGAATCCACGGTTGAAAGCTACCAGGAGGCCCTGAGCCGCGCGTTCAAGGTGTTCGAATTTCCAGACCTGCTCAATGCCATGCGCTGCCGCGCCATGGCGGCACCGTTCAACTGGAGCAAAGCCGTCGAACCTTATGCGGATCTCTATGAGCAACTGGTCGTGAAGGCCTTGGGGAAATCGCACAAACAATAAGAGGTTTTTGGTAATGCCGTTACGGACCCTTGAAACCTGGCCCCACGGCGCAATCATGCTGGACGCAGAACACACGCGTTTTGCCTTGTGGGCGCCTGATGCGTTTTTTGTCAGTGTCGAATTGGAAAATGGACAATCCTTACCGCTGCTGCCTCAGGCTGATGGCTGGTTCGTGATCAAGACCCGCTGCAAGGCTGGCACCCGCTACCGCTTCAATATTGATGGAGAGATCAGTGTCCCGGACCCGGCCTCCCGGGCGCAGGATGGCGATATCACCGGGCACAGCATCGTGGTCGACCCCTTGGCCCATGAGTGGCAGAACACTCACTGGCTGGGACGCCCATGGAACGAAGCGGTGATTTACGAACTGCACGTCGGTGCGCTGGGCGGCTTCAGTGGTGTGGAAGAACATCTGGCACGACTGGTGGACCTGGGCATCACTGCCATCGAGCTGATGCCCATCGCGCAATTTCCGGGAGATCGCAACTGGGGCTACGACGGGGTCCTGCCCTACGCGCCCCAGGCGTCCTATGGGACACCTGAAAAACTCAAGCATCTGATCGACACCGCGCACGGCCATGGCCTGGCGGTGATTCTCGACGTGGTCTACAACCACTTCGGCCCCGACGGCAATTATCTGCATCGGTACGCCAAGGGCTTCTTCAATGAAGACAAACACACGCCCTGGGGCGCGGCGATCGATTTTCGCCGGCGCGAGGTGCGCGATTTCTTCATCGACAATGCCTTGATGTGGTTGCTCGAGTACCGCTTCGACGGGCTGCGCTTTGATGCGGTGCATGCCATCGAAAGTCCGGACTTTCTCCAGGAACTGGCGCAACAGGTGCGTGAACACGTCGATCCTGCGCGGCATGTGTGGCTGACGGTCGAGAACGAACACAACCAGGCCAGCCTGCTGGAGCGAGGCTACAACGCGCAGTGGAATGACGACGGCCATAACGCCCTGCATGTGTTGCTGACCGGGGAAACAGATGCGTACTACGCCGATTATGCCGACCATCCCACCGAACAACTGGCTCGCTGCCTGAGTCAGGGTTTTGTGTTCCAGGGACACATCAATCGCCATGGCGAAGCCCGCGGCGAATCAAGTGGCCACCTGCCACCCAGCGCATTCGTGCTGTTCCTGCAAAACCATGACCAGATCGGCAACCGTGCGTTTGGCGAGCGCTTGCACCAGTTGGCGCATCCCGACGCCTTGAAAGCCGCCACCGCACTGTTGTTGCTTTCACCGATGATCCCCTTGATGTTCATGGGCGACGAGTTCGCCGCCGAGCAACCCTTTTTGTTTTTCACCAGCCACCACGGTGAATTGGCCAAGCTGGTGCGCGAAGGGAGACGTAACGAGTTCGCGGCGTTCAGCGCGTTCGCCGACCCTCACAAGCGTGAGCAGATTCCCGATCCGAATGCGCCACAGACCTTCGAGGCATCACGCCCTCGAATGACTGACGTCCCCCCCTCGGACATCCAGCTTTTGTATCGGCGCCTGCTTGGGCTGCGCCGTGAGCACCTGATGCAGCACCTGCCCGGCACCCAGGCCCTGGGCGCGGACGTGCTCGCTCCCGGAGCCGTTTCGGCACGTTGGCGGCTCGGTAATGGCAGCCTGCTGCGAATCGACCTGAACCTCAGCGACCGGCCCGTAGTCCACACCCCACAGGCCGACGCTGCGCTGCTGTTCGAACACCCGGCGCAATCCGCCGACCTGCTGGATCGGGGCACGCTGGCCCCTTATTGCGCGCTCGTCAGCCTCTCGGCTGCAGCCCAACCCCCGGATGGAGAGCGCCCATGAGCGATGCACAACTGGAAATACTCGCCACCCACGCCGGCTTGGCGGTGGACTGGATCGACGCCAACGGTCGCGCGCAAAAAGTCGCCCCGGCGGTTTTGCGCAACGTGTTGACGAGCCTGGGCCACCCGGCCGGCACCGCCCAGGAGATTGACGCCAGCCTGCTCGAATTGCAGCAGGTGCAACAGACGCGGCAGTTGCCGCCTTTACTGACGGTCGACTGTGGCGCCGGGCTCGACCTGTCGCACTACTTCGATCCTGAAACGCCTTGCGAAATCCACCTGGAGGACGGCGCCCGACTCAATCTGAAACTGAACGCCGAAGCGGTATTGCCTGGCCTGATTCCGGTGGGCTATCAGCACGTCGAAATCGATGGCCAGTCGTTTACGCTCGCCGTAGCCCCCAACCGTTGCTACAGCGTCGGCGATGCCGTAGATAACCCGATCCCCCGTGCCTGGGGACTTAGCGTGCAGTTGTACTCCCTGCGTCGCCCCGGCGATGGTGGCTTCGGCGATACCCAGGCCTTGGAAGATCTCGTGCGTGTGGCTGGCGAGCGAGGTGCCGACGCCGTGGCGATCAGCCCGCTGCACGCGATGTTCAGCAGCGACACCCAGCGCTACAGCCCGTATTCACCCTCCAGCCGTCTGTTCCTCAACAGCCTCTATGCCGCGCCGGGTGCAATCCTGGGCGAACGTGCGCTGCGCGCAGCCATCGACAGCACCGGCCTGGCGGCGGACCTCAAGCACCTTGAAGAACTGCCGCTGATCGATTGGCCGGTGGCCGCTGAAATCAAGCAGCGATTGTTACAGGCGTTGTACGAAAGTTTTGTCCACGGTGAACATCCGCTGCATGCCGATTTCAGCAGCTTTCGCCATGCGGCTGGTGAGGCCCTGGAGAACCATTGCCGCTTCGAAGCGATCCAGGAAATCCGCGCGGCCAGGGGCGAGTCGCTGGACTGGCGCGACTGGCCGCAGCAATGGCGTGACCCACGAAGTGAAGCACTGGCAGCGTTCGCCGAAGAAAATGCCGGGCGCATCGGCTACTTCGCATTCTGCCAGTGGTTGATCGCCCGTTGCCTGGAGCGTGCACAAGCGGCGGCTCGCAGCAGCGGCATGAGGATTGGCTTGATCGCCGACCTGGCAGTGGGTGCCGACGGTGGCGGTAGCCAAGCCTGGAGCCGCCAGGACGAATTGCTGGCGTCCCTCACCGTTGGCGCGCCACCCGACATTCTCAATCGCCAGGGCCAGGGCTGGGGGATTTCCGCCTTTTCGCCCGAGGGCCTCGTGCGCAACGGTTTCCGTGCGTTCATCGAAATGCTGCGGGCCAACTTCGCCCATGCGGGGGGCCTGCGCATCGATCATGTGATGGGATTGCAACGGCTCTGGGTGATCCCCAACGGGGCATCGCCTGCCGACGGTGCCTACCTCTATTACCCCTTTGACGACATGCTGCGCTTGCTGGCGCTCGAATCCCATCGGCACCAGGCCATCGTCACGGGCGAAGACCTCGGCACCGTACCGGAAGGGCTGCGGGAAAAACTCACCGACCGATCCATTTTGGGCATGCGCGTGATGCTGTTCGAACAGGATAACGCCCATTTCAAGCCGATTCTCGACTGGCCCGACAGCGCGCTGGCCACCACCAGCACCCATGACTTGCCGACGCTCAATGGCTGGTGGCACGGCCGTGACATTGACTGGAGCTCGCGCCTCGGACTGATCGACGGCCAGGGCGAAATCGAATGGCGCCAGCACCGCGAACGCGAACGTGAAGGCTTGCGCCGGGTGCTGAGCGAGGACCCGCAGAACTTTCGCGAAGAACACAACGAAACCGACCAGGTGCTGGACGCGGCCATTCGCTTCCTTGGCCATACCCGCGCCCCCCTGGTTCTTTTGCCATTGGAGGATGCTTTGGGCATCGAACAACAAGCCAACCTTCCCGGCACCGTCAACACCCATCCGAACTGGTCCCGGCGCCTGCCCGGCATCAGCGAGGCGCTGCTGGACGGCGATGACGCCGCCCGCCGCCTCGAACTGCTCGCCTGTGCACGTCTTCAGGCTGCCGAGCGTGACCGATGAGCCAGCCCGATATCCAACCGTTGCGCGCGACGTTACGCCTGCAATTTCATAAAGGTTTCACCCTGGATCAAGCGGTGCCACTGGTGCCCTACTTCGCCAGCCTCGGCATCAGCCATATTTATGCTTCGCCTCTGCTGAGCGCTCGCGCCGGGTCGATGCATGGCTACGACGTGGTGGACCCGACCAGCGTCAACCCGGAACTGGGCGGGGAAGCTGCACTGCGGCGCCTGGTCGATGCCCTGCACGCCCACGACATGGGCCTGGTCCTCGATATCGTGTCCAATCACATGGCCGTCGGCGGCAGCGATAATCCCTGGTGGCTGGACCTGCTGGCGTGGGGACGCCTAAGCCCTTACAGCGAATTTTTCGACATCCAATGGCATTCGCCTGACCCCTTGATGGAAGGCCAATTGCTGCTGCCGTTCCTGGGCAGTGACTACGGAGTGGCGTTGCAGGAAGGGACCCTGCCCTTGCGCTTCGATGCCAAGCGGGGCGCATTTTTCGTCGAGCACTATGATCATCATTTTCCGATCTGCCCAACGCATTACGGTGAACTGCTGCGTGCCGATCATGAACAACTCAAGTCACTGGCCGAACGATTCAGCACCTTGAGCTATCAGTCCGACGCCCACGGCCTGTCCAAGCCGTTGCAGGAGGAGCTGCGCGAGCTCGCCCGGGAACCTGCCGTGCTGCACATCATCGAGCAAAACCTCGAGGCCTACGATTCCCGGACTGCACCAGGCTTCCAGCGTCTGCATCAACTACTCGAGCAGCAAAGCTATCGCCTCGCCAGTTGGCGCACGGCAGCAGATGACATCAACTGGCGGCGCTTTTTCGACATCAATGAGCTCGGTGGCCTGCGTGTCGAGCGGCCTGCGGTATTCGAAGCCACCCACGCAAAAATCTTCGAATTGATCGCCCAAGGGCTTGTCGATGGCCTGCGCATCGATCACATCGACGGCCTGGCTGACCCGAGAGGTTATTGCCGAAAATTGCGACGTCGGGTCGACAGCCTGTCACCGCAGCGGCACTTGCCCATCTACGTCGAGAAGATCCTTGGCGAAGGCGAAAGCCTGCACCGGGACTGGTCGGTGGATGGCACCACCGGTTATGAGTTCATGAATCAATTGTCGTTGTTGCAGCATGATCCCGCCGGAGCCCAAATTCTGGGTGATCTGTGGCAACGCGTCAGCGAACGGCCCGCCGATTTCCTCCAGGAGGCGAAACTGGCGCGTCAGCAAATCCTCAATGGTTCGCTGGCCGGCGATTTCGAGAGTGTCGCCCAGGCGCTGCTGCAGGTGGCCCGTGATGACTTGATGACTCGCGACCTGACCCTCGGGGCGATTCGCCGTTCGTTGCAGGCATTGATCGTGCACTTTCCCGTCTACCGGACCTACATCAATGCCGTTGGTCGACCCACGCACGACGAGGTGTTTTTCCAGCGAGCGATGGACGGCGCACGGCAAACCCTGGGCGAAGCCGATTGGCCGGTGCTCGATTGCCTGGCGAGGTGGCTGGGTGGTGAACCCTGGCGCACACGGCCGAGGGGGCGCTCACGCAAAATCATCAAGCATGCTTGCGTGCGCTTTCAGCAACTGACCTCGCCGGCAGCGGCAAAAGCGGTGGAAGACACTGCGTTCTATCGCTCGGCGGTGCTGTTGTCGCGCAATGACGTAGGCTTCAGCACGGAGCAGTTCAGCGCCCCGCCTGCCGATTTCCATGCCGCCTGCCTCGAACGTCAGCAAGTATTTCCCGATAACCTGCTTGCCACTGCCACCCACGACCACAAACGCGGCGAAGACACCCGTGCCCGGTTGGCGGTGTTGAGCGAGCGCAGCGCCTGGTTCGCCGAACAGGTGCCGCTGTGGCAAACGCTCGCGCGGCCGTTGCGCGACGATGACTCGATGCCCTCCGCTGGCGATGAACTGATTTTGTATCAGGCGTTGCTTGGCAGTTGGCCGCTGGACTTGCGCAGTGACGACAGCGCCGGGCTCAAGGACTACTCGCAAAGGGTGTGGCAGTGGCAACAGAAGGCCTTGCGCGAAGCCAAGCTGCAAAGCAGCTGGAGTGCGCCCAACGATTCATACGAACAGGCCACCCGGCAGTTTCTCGAACGTCTGTTGCTCAGTCCCGAAGGGGAACTGTTGCGTGCCGCACTGGCCAAGGCCGCGATGGCCATCGCCCTCCCCGGCGCCCTCAACAGTCTGGCGCAAACCTTGCTGCGCATGACCGTGCCGGGCATTCCCGATCTTTACCAGGGCAACGAGTACTGGGACTTCTCGCTGGTGGACCCCGACAACCGTCGACCGGTGGACTACGTGCGTCGCCAACAAAGCCTGGCAAGCCCCGTACCGCTGCCCGAACTGTTGGCGAGCTGGCGCGATGGGCGCATCAAGCAAGCCCTGATTGCGCGCACGTTGCAGTTGCGTGCCGAACATGCCGAGCTGTTTCGTCATGGCACCTATGAGGCGCTGGAAGTGCTTGGCAGCGAAGCCCATCGGGTGCTGGCATTTGTGCGCACAGCGGGGAACGAGCGGGCCATTGTGATCGTACCGATCCGTTGCGCCGCGTTGCTGAACAATAGTGCAGAACCGCACATCGACGCGTCGCAGTGGGGCGATACTCGGGTGAGGTTGCCGTTTACCTCACCCGAAGAAAATCTAAAGGGACTTTTTGCAAGCGTCGCAGTCACACACCACAAGGAGCTGATGATTGGTGCTGCGCTGGCGGAATCCCCGGTCAATCTCTTAATCCAATGTTTGAGTTAAGTTCAGGAGCATGGCGATGAGTACCGACGATAAACGCATTCGCGAATTTGCGTATCAGATCTGGGAATCGGAAGGGAAACCCGAGGGCCATGAAGCAAGGCATTGGGAGATGGCCCGAAAACTTGCCGAGGCCGAAGCCCTGGCCCCCAAGAAATCGCCCAAGGCTGCCGGCAGCAAGGCAGCAGGCACCAAGCCGGCCACCACCAAGGTAGCCAACGGCAAGGCGGGCGAGCCGAAAAACCAAGCCAAGGCCAAGCCGGCCGCTGCGGCGAAGGTGATTCCGCCCGGGGAAAAATCCACCGAGAAAAAACCTCGCGCGCCGCGTAAACCGCCCGCGGTCTGACGTTTAACCCGTGAAGCAAGCGTGGCGAGGTCACTCGCCACGGTGGACGATTTCGTCCCGGAAAAAACCAACACAACTCTATACCTGTAGGAGCGAGCTTGCTCGCGGTGGAGTCACAGGCACCGCAGGGTGTCAGGTATCCAGCGTCATCGTTGGCGACCATCGCGAGCAAGCTCGCTCCTACAGGGATGGCAACATCGCCCTTGCAGGAGCCCCCTATGAGCAGTGCAAAAAAATCCGCGCCAGAACCGCTCGCCGAGCCCTCGCGCATCCGCGAAGGCCTGCCCTTCCCTCTGGGCGCAACCTGGGATGGCCTTGGGGTCAACTTTGCGTTGTTCTCGGCCAACGCCACCAAGGTCGAACTGTGCATCTTCGATGACAGCGGCGAGGTGGAACTGGAACGCATCGAGTTGCCGGAGTACACCGACGAGATCTACCACGGCTACCTTCCGGACGCCCATCCGGGGCTGATCTATGGCTACCGTGTATATGGCCCGTACGACCCGGCCAACGGTCACCGATTCAACCACAACAAATTGCTGATCGACCCCTACGCCAAACAACTGGTCGGTGAGTTGAAATGGTCCGAGGCGCTGTTCGGCTACACCATCGGTCACCCTGACGCCGACCTGAGCTTCGATGAACGCGACAGCGCTCCGTTCGTGCCCAAGTGCAAGGTAATCGACCCCGCCCACACGTGGGGCCACGACCATCGCGTCAGCGTGCCGTGGGACAAGACCATCATCTACGAAACCCACGTGCGCGGCATCAGCATGCGCCATCCCTCCGTGCCGGAAAACGTGCGCGGCACCTTCGCCGGCCTGATGGTCGATGATGTGCTGGAACACATCCGCAAGCTGGGCGTGTCCTCCGTCGAGTTATTGCCCATTCACGCCTTCGTCAATGACCAGCACCTGTTGCACAAGGGCATGACCAACTACTGGGGCTATAACAGCATTGCGTTTTTCGCTCCCGACCCGCGTTACCTGGCCAGCGGCAAGATCGCCGAGTTCAAGGAGATGGTCGCGCACCTGCACGAAGCCAATCTCGAAGTGATCCTCGACGTCGTTTACAACCACACCGCCGAGGGCAACGAACAGGGCCCGACGCTGTCGATGCGCGGCATCGACAATGCCTCTTACTACCGGCTGATGCCCGATGACAAGCGCTTCTACATCAACGATTCAGGAACCGGCAACACCCTGGATCTGAGCCACCCGTGCGTATTGCAGATGGTCACCGATTCGTTGCGCTACTGGGCCTCGGAAATGCACGTCGATGGTTTCCGCTTCGACCTGGCGACCATTCTTGGGCGTTATCACGACGGGTTCGACGAGCGCCACAGTTTCCTCGTCGCCTGCCGCCAGGACCCTGTGCTGCGCCAGGTGAAAATGATCGCAGAGCCTTGGGACTGCGGGCCGGGCGGTTATCAGGTGGGTGGGTTTCCGCCCGGCTGGGTGGAATGGAACGACAAGTTCCGCGACACCGTGCGCGCGTTCTGGAAAGGCGATGACGGCCAACTGGCCGACTTTGCCAGCCGCATGACCGCCTCCGGCGAGATGTTCAATCAGCGAGGCCGCCGCCCGTATTCCTCGGTGAACTTCATCACCGCCCACGACGGTTTTACCCTCAATGACCTGGTGTCGTACAACGACAAGCACAACGAAGCCAACGACGAAAACAACCAGGACGGCAGCAACAACAACTTGTCCTGGAACCATGGCGTCGAAGGCCCGACCGACGATCCCGAGATCAACGCCCTGCGTCATCGCCAGATGCGCAACTTCTTCGCGACCCTGTTGTTGTCCCAGGGCACACCGATGTTGGTGGCCGGTGACGAATTCGCCCGTACCCAGGACGGCAATAACAATGCCTATTGCCAGGACAGCGAGATCGGCTGGGTCAATTGGGACCTGAGCGAAGATGGCAAGGCCCTGCTCAAGTTCGTCAAGCGCCTGATCAAGTTGCGCCTGGCCTACCCGATCCTGCGTCGCGGGCGTTTCCTGGTGGGCAGTTACAACGAGGACATCGGCGTCAAGGACGTGACCTGGCTGGCGCCTGACGGCAACGAGATGTCCATTGAGCAATGGCAGGACGCTCATGGTCGCTGCCTGGGCATGTTGCTCGACGGTCGCGCCCAGGAAACCGGGATTCGTCGCAAGGGTGGCGATGCCACGCTGCTGCTGGTAGTGAACGCCCATCATGACATCGTCAACTTCACCTTGCCGGAGGTGCCCGAAGGCATTTACTGGAGCTGTCTGGTGGATACCAATCAGCCGTCCATCCGCGGCCAGGAGCGCTTCGATTTCGGACACGAATACTCGGTGACCGGCCGTTCTCTGTTGATGTTCGAATTGCAGCGTGAGGAAGATGACTGAGCTTGAGGCATTCCTGCAACGCCAGCCGCCGGACTACCCGGACACAGCGGCATTAGGCCAATGCCTGCGCGCGCTGGTGGAAGTAGGGCTCGATCAGCTGCCGTTGCCAGGCAGCGGACGTACCCTGGAGCGTTTCCAGAGCCTGGCGGCCGTCGGCGCCCATGACTTGGGCGTGTGCAAGCTGTATGAAGGCCACACCGACGCCCTGGCGATCATCGAGCAACTGGGAGGCACGGTACCGGCAGGCAGGACTTGGGGCATGTGGGCGGCCGAGCCGCCGAATGCAAGGCTCAGGGTCAGTCGCCAGGGTCAACGCGTCACGCTGCACGGTCGCAAGGCTTGGTGTTCCGGGGCGGCGGTTGTGAGCCATGGATTGGTGACAGCGTGGGATGAAAAGGACCGCCAGCAGCTGGTGGCCGTTGCGCTGGACCAACCTGGCGTCACCATCACCGATCAGGGATGGCAGGCCGTCGGGATGGCGACCACGGGTAGCGTGGAAGTGCTGTTTGACGGCGCCGTCGGCGAGGCCATCGGTGACCCCGGCGACTACCTGAGTCGACCGGGTTTCTGGCAAGGCGGAATCGGTATCGCCGCTTGCTGGTACGGCGCGGCCCAAAGCCTCGCGCAGCACCTGCAACAACATTGCGCCGAGCGACAAGAGCCCCATGCGCTCGCCCACCTGGGCGCCGTGGATTGTGCGCTGCAGGCGGCCGCGACGGTGTTGCGCAGCAGCGCATCGAGCCTTGATGCCGCACCGCTGGACAATGCGGAGCGCCTCGCCCGCCGGGCCCGTGCCGTGGTGGAAGATGCCGCCGAGCAGGTTATTCAGCATGTCGGCCACGCGCTGGGTGCCGGCCCGTATTGCAAGGATCGTCGGTTCGCCCGCCTGAGTGCCGACCTGCCGGTGTTCCTGCGCCAAAGTCACGCCGAACGTGATCTCGCAGCCTTGGGCCAACTCGTCACCGGGAGCACATGGACGTTATGAAACCTAATCCCATCGTCGGCCAGGGCACGCCCCTGCGTGTGTGGCAAACCTCCAGCCAACTGGCGCAATTGCAGACAATCGATATCCTCGACCTGGTACCCGTCGGTTCTCGCGCAGTGGTCGTGGCGCCGCACCCGGACGATGAAGTGCTCGGTTGCGGTGGCCTGCTGCAACTACTGGCTGCTGCCGGTCGACCGTTGCAGCTGATTTCGGTCACCGACGGCAGTGCCAGTCACCCCGGCTCCCGACGCTGGCCGGTGGAGCGCCTGAGCGTGATACGTCCGCAGGAGTCGGCAGAAGCGTTGCGTCGACTCGGGTTGCCGTTGCACAACTTGAAATGGCTGCGAGGCGGCTTTGCCGACAGTCAAGTGGCGTCCCGGGAAACCCAATTGACGGACTTCATCGAACGCTACCTGCAACCGGGTGATGTGGTGTTTACCACTTGGCGCGAGGATGGTCATTGTGACCATGAGGCAGTCGGCCGTGCCACGGCTGAGGCGGTTCAGAGGGCGGGTGCGACTGTCTACGAACTGCCGGTCTGGACCTGGCACTGGGCCGAGCCCGAGGATCGCCTGGTGCCCTGGCACCGCGCGCGCAAAATTGTTCTGACGCCGGAACGGGTGGCCCGCAAGCGTCACGCGATCCATGCCTTCGCCAGTCAATTGGAAGGTGATCCACAGATCGGCCTGCCACCCGTCCTGGCGCCCTACGTAATCGACCGTTTGCTGCAACCCTTCGAGGTGGTATTCATATGAGTGTCGAGGATCGGTACTTCGATGGACTCTTCGCTGGCAATGATGATCCTTGGGCGTTTCGGCAGCGTTGGTACGAACGACGCAAGCGCGCAATCACCCTCGCCGCCCTGCCCCGACCCCACTACCGTGCCATTTTCGAACCGGGCTGTGCCAATGGCGAGTTGAGTGCCGAGCTGGCCGGTCGTTGTGACCGACTGCTGTGTTGCGACACGGCGACTGCCGCCGTGTCGCTGGCCCGTACGCGCCTGAGTGTGTTCGACCACGCCCAGGTGCAGCAAGGCCGCCTGCCCAGGGACTGGCCGGACGAGCACTTCGACCTGATCGTATTGAGCGAAATCGGTTACTACCTGGATGCGCAAGACCTCAAGCGCGTAATCGATCTCGCTGCGCAATCCCTGACCGCCGACGGGCAACTGCTGGCCTGCCATTGGCGCCCGCCGATCGAAGGTTGCCCATTGAACGCTCGGCAGGTGCATGACCTGCTGCACGAACATTCGGGACTGCCACGCCTGGTGCTGCATCAGGAAGCCGATTTCATCCTGGAACTGTGGAGTCGCGAGCCGCGTTCCGTGGCCGCGCTCGAGGGCCTGCGATGATCGGCATCCTGATTCCGGCGCACAACGAGGAAGACTTGCTCGAAGATTGCCTGCGCGCTGCCCTGCGCGCCGCTGAACACGAATGCCTGGGCGATGAGCCGGTCGAGGTGCTGGTCGTGCTCGACAGTTGCACCGATCGCTCCGCGGCGATCGTGCGTGGCTACCCGGTGCATGCCCTGGAGATCTCGGTACGAAACGTTGGCCAGGCCCGCGCCATCGGGGCTCACTTCCTGCTGGACCGCGGCGTGCGCTGGCTCTCCTGCACCGACGCCGACAGCCGGGTGGCGGATGACTGGCTGGTAGCGCAGTTGGCGCTCGATGCCGACGCGGTGTGCGGTACGGTCACCGTGGAGCGGTGGGACTCAGGCTTCGATGAATCGGCGCAAATCCGCTACCACCAACACTACCAGTATCGTGACGGTCACCGGCACATCCACGGGGCCAACCTGGGCATCAGCGCCGAGGCTTACCGGCGTGCCGGCGGCTTTGAACACCTGGCGTGCGATGAAGACGTGCAACTTGTCCGTCAACTGGAGCGCTGCGGTGCGACCATCGCCTGGAGCCAGCGCCCCCAGGTATTGACCAGTGCACGCCTGGACAGTCGCGCTCGCGGCGGGTTCGGCGACTACCTGCGTCAGTTGGCGCAAATTGAGTAAATTAACTGGAACGAACAAGCACGCGACGAATAGTCTGACTTGAGCAATACTCTGCACGCTGCAATCCAAGGTATGGAGCGCGGCAAATTGCTATCCACCAGAACAAGGACGTAGCCTGATGAATCCTCTCTCCCTCCTCGACGGTAGCCTGTCAGCCCAGATCTGGAACACCGCGCCCCAGCTGGAAAATGTTCCGGTCATCAACACTCACACCCTGGTTCCACCTGGCGCGCGCGCCGTAGTGATCGCCCCGCACCCCGGCGATGAAGTGGTCACCTGTGGTGGACTCCTGCAATTGCTCAGCACCTTGGGTCATCCACTGCAACTGATCTCGATCACCGACGGCAGCGCCAGTCATCCCGGCTCGCAGCAATGGTCGGAAAGACGCCTGAGCGTGTTCCGCCCGCAGGAAAGTGTCGAAGCCCTGCGCCGGCTTGGCTTGCCGATGCATAGCCTCAAATGGATTCGCGGCGGGTTTACCGACAATGCCTTGGCTGAACGCGAGCAGCAGTTGAGCGAGTTCATCGCCCGTTACCTGCGCCCGGGCGACGTGGTGTTCAGCACCTGGCGTGAAGATGGCAATGTCGATCATGATGCGGTGGGCCGCGCCAGCGCCCGCGCCACCGCACAGGTGGGCGCTGCATTCAATGAAGTGCCGGTCTGGGCCTGGCACTGGCCTACACGCGAAAGCGGCCTGTTTCCCTGGCATCGTGCGCGCAAACTTCGGCTGGATACCTGGACGGTGGCGCGCAAAAGCCACGCGACCCACGCCTACGCCAGCCAGCTCGACGGCGAGCCCGCGGTCGGCCTGCCGCCGATGCTGCCGCCGGTGCTGTTGGAGCGTATGCGCCTGCCGTATGAAATCGTCTTCGTTTGAGCGCGCATGTGAAGTGAACTGCCTGCCCGCGCGTCAGTCGCATGCATAGGCAACCCTGATTCAGGAGCGAAAGTGACCAGTGATTCCAAGCCGCAGTCAGTCGAACCGGCGTCTTTGAACACGCCCCCGGTGGTTCATCGACTCAGAGTGCTGACGGTCAACACCCACAAGGGGTTCACCGCATTCAACCGGCGTTTCATCCTCCCGGAATTGCGTGAGGCGGTACGCAGCACGTCAGCCGACCTGGTGTTTCTGCAGGAAGTGGTGGGCGAACACGAGCGCCATTCCTCGCGGTTCAACGATTGGCCGCAAACCTCTCAGTACGAATTCCTCGCCGACAGTATGTGGAGCGATTTCGCCTACGGCCGTAATGCGGTCTACCCCAACGGCCACCACGGCAATGCATTGCTGTCGAAGTACCCGATTCGCGAATACCGCAACCTCGATGTGTCGATCACCGGCCCCGAACGCCGTGGGCTGCTGCATTGCGTTCTCGATGTACCGGGCCACACCGAGGTTCATGCCATCTGTGTGCACCTGAGCCTGCTGGAAAGCCACCGCCAGTTGCAGTTGGAGCTGCTGTGCCAGTTGCTGGAGTCCCTGCCCGAGCAGGCTCCGGTGATCGTTGCCGGTGACTTCAATGATTGGCAGTTGCAAGGCAATGCTGCCTTGGCCCGCCGGGACTATCTGCACGAAGCCTTCGAGCGCCACCATGGGCGCCCCGCCAAAACCTACCCGGCGCGGTTCCCCCTGCTGCGCCTGGACCGAATCTACCTGCGCAATGCCAGCAGTCACGAGCCGCGGATATTGGGCAACAAGCCGTGGACACACCTCTCCGACCACCTGCCGCTGGCGGTCGAAGTGCATTTGTAACGCGTTATCGCCGGGCGGCTCTCTCCAAAAAAAGTGCCTCGACCTGTTATTTATGACAGTAGCCGGCGGTCGAATCTGTTGCTACGGTGCAGTCGTCCGTATCGATGGCTCGAACGGACGGGATCGTAGCGCAAGTATTGCCAGGGTTTTCAGCAGGGTGCTGCATTTGTCGTCAATTCGCGCTGCCATGGGCGCCTGAAACGACGCGACTCCCCGGAGGAGTGGCGGGATCAGGCGCATACCGATGCGTGGAGACGATGATGACCCTATCGACGCTACGGCCTGCGTGCCGCTATTCAGCCTGCGTTCTCACTGTGTTGCTGTGTGCCGGCGAGTCCCGGATGACGTCAGCGGCTTGCACGCTGGCGCCTACGGCCGGTAACGACAACTACACCTGCGACAGCGGCACCAGTGGCCCGTTGACCGATACTTCGGGCAACAACACCCTGACGTTTCCTGCCAACGGCACGGGCTCGATCAATGGCGTGACCTTCGGCGCAGGCGCCGACACGGTGATCATGAACTCCGGCCTTATCAACGGTGTGCTGAATGTCGGTGACGGCACCAACACCGTGACCATCGCGGGCGGCACCATCACTGGCGCGGTCACCCAAGGCAGTGGCGTGGACAGTTTCATCATGAATGGCGGAACGATCGGCGCTTTGTCCCAAGGCGACAGCCATGACAGCTTCCTGATGACCGCCGGCACGATCACCGGCGCCTTCGAAGATGGCGACGAAGCCAGGATGACTGGCGGCACCATCGGCCGGGTCGACATGAAACTCGATGACAACATTTTCGAGCTACTGGGCGGCACCATCCTGGGCAACCTGGTCACCGGTTTCGGCCGGGACACCATCGTCGTTTCCGGAGGGAAAATCGGGGGCAATGTCAGCGTCAGCGGCGGCAACGACAGCATCACCGTGACCGGGGGGGAGATCGTCGGTGAAATCCGTGCCAGCGCAGGCGATGACACCCTGATGTGGGCCGGTGGCGGGATCATCCGCTCGGCGATCCTGATGGATGTGGGCAATGATCGTGCAACCTTGCGCAATTTGACCGAGAGCCTTCTGGCCACCACCCCGAATGTCGATGGAGGCGCCGGTAACGACCAACTGACGTTCGACCAGACCACCTCCTCCGGCGCCAGCCGTTACGCCAATTGGGAGACGCTCAACCTGACCAACAATTCGCGCTTCGACCTGGATGGCATCGTGGCCCTGGGCGACAGTAGCACCGGCACCGGCGTGTTCAATGTTGACGGCAGCAGCGTGCTCACCTCGGTTTCCGGCGGTATTGCACCGTTCACGCCGGGGTTGGCGGCCACGCTGAACAACAGTGGCGTAATCGATCTGACGCTGGGCAACACCCGCACCCGTGACAGCCTGACGGTCCAGGGCGACTATGCTGGCAAAGGCGGTCAGTTATGGCTGCAAAGTGCGTTGGGTGACGACGTCTCCCCCAGCGACAAACTGGTGGTCAACAACGGCACTCTGACCGGTAACACCCTGATCACGGCCAACAATGTGGGTGGCGCTGGCGGGCTGACCCTTCAAAACGGTATCCAGGTGGTCGAGGCACAAGGGACGGCCATCAGCGCCAACGGCGCGTTTTCGCTCAAGGCCCCGGTGTCGGCTGGCGCCTACGATTACAACCTGTTCAAGGGGGGGATTACTCGCGGTAGCGAGAACAGCTGGTACTTGCGCTCCGCCGTGGTTGCCCCGCCGGTCGTCGTCGTGCCCAATGCCGACCCGACGCTGCCACCCACCGTCGAGCCGGTGGTACCGATTCCGGTCGTCGCCGCAGTGGCCGGCGTCGTTCCCGTGTTACCTACGGTGCAGCCAGGTGCCGCGCCCATCCCGACCTACAGACCGGAAGTCCCGGTGTGGTCGGTCATGCCGCCGGCGTCCGCAAAGTTGGCCATCGACGCACTGGGTACCTTCCATGATCGCCAGGGTGACCAGCGCCTGCTCAACCAGACCGGCCTCCTCAGTGCCGGCTGGGGCCGAGTCTACGGCAACAATTTCGACCAGACCTGGGCCGGGACCGTCACGCCCCGCCTCGATGGCTCAGTCTATGGTTTCCAGGCCGGCACAGACGTGTTCGCCTCCCAACTGGACAGCGGCCAGACTCAGCGCGCAGGGTTTTTCGTCGGCCACAGCCGCCTGCGCGGCGATGTCGACGGTTTCAATGGCGGCTTCGAAGGCAAGCACGCAGGCGAAGTGGACATCAGGGCCGACAGCGTTGGTCTTTATTGGACACTGATCGACAACGCTGGCGCGTACCTGGACACCGTGGCCATGTACACCCGCCTGGACGGTGACAACCAGTCTGATCGCGGTCTGAAGATCGACAATAAAGGCCATGTCACCACCCTGTCAGCCGAAGTTGGCTATCCGATTTCAGTCAGCGACAGATGGGTGGTCGAACCCCAGGTGCAAGCGATCTACCAGAAGGTCAGCCTCGACAGCCAGGACGACGGTGTGTCACGTGTCTCATTTGACTCCGACAGTGCCTGGACGGGGCGTGTCGGTGCGCGCTTGAAAGGCGCTTACGAACTCAGTGGCCGGCCAGTGGAGCCCTACTTGCGTGCCAACCTGTGGCACACCCTCGAAGGCGAGGACTCGGTGACCTTCGCCGGCACCGATGAAATCACCAGCGAGCAGCGATCATCATCGCTGGATCTCGGCGTTGGGGTCGTAGTGAGCCTGTCCTCGGCCGTGAGTGTCTACGCCAGCACCGACTACAGCAGCAATATTGACAGTAATCAGCAGCGTGCAACTCAAGCGAACCTGGGTGTGAGGGTCAGTTGGTGAACGCCCAGGTTGCTGGGCGAACCCCTCTAGCCTGCGGAAGTCACGACGGTTTTCCCGACAAACATGAACTTAGGTCAAGGATATAAATCAGCCAGTTGCAATCGCTAAAAATCACATACCACTTATCGGCCATTTTCTTGACGCACACACAGCGGTCTTCTTTAGCTTCACGTACTACCCCCGAAGTAACCTCAGGGGCACCCCACCAGACACCCGTGAACACGGGCGGCCAGCGGCTTGCCCCATTCCATTCGGTCGCCCCTCGTTCGGGGTAGGAGAGACGCCACAGCGAGATACCCCATGCGATTGCAAGGTAGACCTCCATGAAAACTTCATTCACCCAACAAGAGATTAAAGTCACTTTCTGCACAGTTTCGAGTTCACTCCTGCTGTGTTCCTCCATGGAAGTGCAGGCTTCACCTGCCGAGGAAGAGACAACTCCCTGGTACGACCAGCAGGTCCGTGTACTCAGTTTGCCCTCGGTCGCGATGAGCTATCCCGGCCATTTCAGCGCCGCGTCCGATACGCGAAGTTCCGGCCTGACCACTCAAGACGCCTCACCCTCGGCCTGGGATCAACTCTACGGGCAGGCATCCCGCCAGGCCCAGACGGACTATGAGTCCCAGGGGAGCAGTCTGTCCGGCAGCAACGCTCACAAGGGCCCGGCGATTGTGACCTTGCAAAGCGGCAGCGGCCACGTCCAGCAGGTCGGCCTGATCGGTGGCCTGAACCAGATTCTGGGCAATGGCAACGGCCCGCTGACCAATCGCGCCCTGTCCGATCCCAACGCTGACACACTGAACCTGCAAGGCCAGAGCCTCGGCGCCTACTGGAGCCTGACCGGGCCCCAGGGTTGGCACGTTGATTTGACCGCGAGTGGTGGCCGCGTCAACGGCTTCACCCGCAACCAGCAAGGGGCGCGACAGGCAACAGAAGGCAGTGCAGTGACTCTCTCGGTTGAAGGTGGTTTTCCGATTGGCCTGAGTGAAAACTGGGTAGTCGAACCGCAAGCGCAGTTGATCAACCAGCGCATCACTCTGGACACACCCTACGCGGGGTCGGGTAACGCCTCGTCCAGCGATATGACGTCCTGGAGCGGCCGGGTGGGTGCCCGATTGAAAGGGAGCTACGACATCAACGGCCTCGGATTCGAACCCTACGTGCGCACCAACGTCTGGCACACCGTGTACACCGGCAATACCGTCAGCCTGGATCAGGTCGACAAGATCAGCAGCAGCCGCAAATCGTCCACAGTCGAAGTGGGATTGGGCCTGGTGGCGCGGGTCACGCCGGTCGTGAGCCTGTACGTCAGCGCCGACTACAGCAGTGATGTCGATGACAATGACTTGAATGGGTTGATTGGCAGTTTGGGGGTGCGGATGCGGTGGTGAGGGACCATTGCCTATGCGGACAAACTGTAGGAGCGAGCACGCTCGCGATAGACGTCAACGATAACGCTGGTGTCCTGATACCCCGCAGTGTCCGCACCACCATCGCGAGCAAGCTCGCTCCTACAGTTGTCCGCATTCCCCTGTAGGAGCGAGTTTACTCGCGATGGTCGCCAACGATGACGCTGGGCACCTGACGCCCTGCGGTGCCTGGGCCACCATCGCGAGCATGCTCGCTCCTACAGCGAGCTTGCTCGCGACGTGATCGACTCAACCCTCCGGTCGCAGGATCAACACCGCCAGCGGCGGCAAGTTCAGCACCAGGGACAAGGCTTGCCCATGGCTCGGTTCTTCTTCGGTCGATGCCCCGCCACCGTTGCCGTAATTCGAACCGGCATAGGTCGAGGAATCGCTGTTGATCACCTCATTCCAACGCCCGGCAATTGGCACACCAATGCGGTATTCCGCACGCGGCACCGGGGTGAAGTTGGCAACGACCAGTACAGGCCGCCCGTCCTTGCTCCAGCGCAGGAAGGCGTAGACGCTGTTGATCGCGTCGTCACCAATCAGCCACTGGAAACCCTGCGGTACGTCGTCCTGATCGTGCAGCGCAGGTTCCGTGCGATACAGCTGATTGAGGTCACCCACCAGCTTCTGCACGCCTTGGTGTTCCGAATATTGCAGCAGATACCAATCCAGTTGCTGGTCATGGTTCCACTCGCGCCACTGGCCGAACTCGCAGCCCATGAACAACAGCTTCTTGCCCGGATGCGCCCACATGAAGCTGAGGTAGGCGCGCAGGTTGGCGAACTTTTGCCAGCGGTCGCCGGGCATCTTGTCGATCAGCGAGTGCTTGCCGTGAACCACCTCGTCGTGGGAAATCGGCAGGATGAAGCGTTCTGACCAAGCGTACACCAGGCCGAAACTCAGCTCATTGTGATGATGGGCGCGGTAGACCGGGTCCTGCTGGATGTAATGCAGCGAGTCATGCATCCAGCCCATGTTCCATTTGTAGTCAAAGCCCAGGCCACCCTGCTGTGTGGTCTGACTGACGCCGGGCCACGCTGTCGACTCTTCGGCAATGACCAGCGCACCAGGCGCTTCGATGTTGACCACGTCGTTGAGGTGACGCAGGAAATCGATCGCCTCCAGGTTCTCGCGACCGCCGTGACGGTTAGGCACCCACTCACCCGCCTTGCGTGAATAGTCGCGGTAAAGCATCGACGCCACTGCATCGACGCGCAGGCCGTCGACATGGAAATGCTTGAGCCAGTGCAGCGCCGAGGCCAGCATGTAGCCGTGCACTTCGGTGCGGCCCAGGTTGTAGATCAGCGTGTCCCAATCCTGGTGGAAGCCTTCCTGCGGATTACCGTATTCGTACAGCGCGGTGCCGTCGAACTGGGCCATGCCATGGGTATCGGTGGGAAAATGCGCCGGCACCCAATCCAGGATCACGCCAATGTCAGCCAGGTGGCAGGCATTGACGAATTCGGCGAATTCATCCGCGGTGCCGTAGCGAGCGCTCGGGGCAAATTGTGAGAGCAACTGGTAACCCCACGAACCACCAAATGGGTGTTCCATGATCGGCATCAGCTCGATATGGGTAAAACCCAGCTCCTTGACGTACGGGATCAGCCGTTCACCCAGCTCACGCCAACTGTATTGGCGAGACACCTCGCCCGCCTCATCCAGCTCGCATTGCCAGGAACCGGCGTGCAACTCGTAGATCGACAGGGGGGCGCTGGGGCGCGAGCGCTCCACCCGTGCCTGCATCCATTGCTGATCCTGCCAGTCGATCTTCAGGGGCGCCGCCACTTTCGACGCCGTGTCCGGTGGCAAGGTAGTGGCAAGGGCCATCGGGTCAGCCTTGAGTGGCAGGATGCCATGAGCCCCAAGGATTTCGTATTTGTAGGCTTCACCGGCCCCCAGGCGTGGAATGAACAACTCCCAGACACCCGTGGGATGACGCAGACGCATGGGGTGGCGACGTCCGTCCCAGTTGTTGAAGTCGCCGACCACCGAAACCCGCTTGGCATTGGGCGCCCATACGGCGAAACGCACGCCATCAACGCCTTCGACATTCTTCAGTTGCGCGCCAAGGCAGGCACTGAGGTCGCGGTGATTGCCTTCGGCGAACAGGTACAAGTCCATCTCGCCCAGCAGTTCGCCGAAGCTGTAAGGATCTTCTGTCACCTGTTCACCACCGGCCCAGCGTATCCGCAACAGGTACGGTTGTGCCCGTTCGAAATGCCCGACAAAAAGCCCGGGCCGGTCAGTGGCCTGGAGTGCGCCCAGCTCTTCGCCGGTCTCCTTGCTCAACACCTGAACACTCAAGGCGTCGGGCAGATAAGCCCGGATGAATTGACCGCCGGCACCGTCGCCGTGGGGGCCGAGAATGGAAAAAGGATCCTGGTGTTCGGCGCGCACCAAAGCGTCGATCTCCCGCGATCCTGGCAATGACGCCCTAGTGGCGTGCCCCTGTTCCTTGTTCGAGAAACTCATGACTACTCTCCACCAAGATCGGAAAAGGGTTTAAGCCCATTCAATAATCCATACAAACCGTGCAATGGCACCGGCAACCAGGTAGGTCGATTTTCTGCCTCGTAGGCCACCTCGTACGCCGCCTTTTCCAGACCGAACAACGCCAGCGCGGCGTCCTCGCCTCCCGGATCTTGCCACGCATGTCCCAGACTAGCTGCTGCCAGCCGATAAGCGTCGATAAATGCCTGCCTGGCTTCATTCAGGTAACGCTCGGCCACTCGCTGCCGTGCAGCCTGGGCCTGTTCGGTGTTGTCGACGTTGTGCACGTTGATCGCCATCGCCGCCGCGTAATCGAAGGAGCGCAGCACGCCGCTCACATCCTTGTACGGGCTGTGCTTGCCGCGCCGCTCGACCAATGGCCGTGCCGGCTCGCCTTCGAAATCGATCAGATAAGCATCGCCCTTGATCACCAGCACTTGCCCCAGGTGCAGGTCGCCGTGTACACGGATGCGCAAGCCTCCCGCAGCCTGTTTTCCCAGTGCCTGTACATGCGCAAGGATGGCCTTCCTGTTGTCCAGCAGATGACTGACCAGTGACTGGTCCTCAGGGTTCAGTTCATTTTGATGCTGCTTGAGCAATACCAACGCGCGCTCCACTTGCGCGGCGACGTCCTTGGCAGAGGCCTGGGCGTCCTTGGCCGTGGTGATCTGCGGGGCAAAATCCGTATTGTCAGTGGGCGCCGCCAGCACCTGATGCATCTCTCCCAGGCGTTGACCCAGCATGCCGGCGAAATCGCGCAGCTCACCGAGCGCGTTGTAATGCTGCTCCTGCTCGGACATGGCGCCGGCCAGCTCGTCACGCAGCGCCCGCTCCAGGTTGTTTTGGGTCCACTCCCACGCATCGCCCTGATTACTGAGGTAGCCCTGCGCAATCATCAGCAGATTGTCTTCGCCCTTCTCGTCGCGACGCACCACGGAGCCCAGCAGCGGCGAAATATTGGCAAAGCCCGCCTCTGTCAGATAGGCGCTCATCTCCAGTTCCGGGTGCACGCCCGAGGCGACTTTGCGGATCAGCTTGAGCACCAGGCTATTGCCAATCACCACTGAGCTGTTGGACTGCTCCGCCGACAGATAACGCACCTCGGACTCATTCGTAAGTCCCAGTCTGGCAAGTTCAGAGGTCGGCTCGAAGCGTATTTCACCGTCATTGCAAGGCAATACCTTGTTGTCTTGCATGCTGGCGAGCACGGTGCGGATGAAGTTTTCCAGGGTGAACGCGTCGGTGATCAACCCCACCTGCGGCCCTCGCCGCACTCGCGACAACGCCAACTGCTGAGGCAACGCCGGGCCTAGCTGATCGTCGGCGATGAAGCCGAATGGCAGTTGATAGCGGTTGGTCTGCCCGCCGCTGGTGACTTCAATTTCGCTGAGCAGCACCGGATGCTGCGCATCCCCGAAACGCACGCCATAGGCGAGGTTCACCTTGTCGATGGCGGCATCTTTGCCGGCAAACCAGCGTCGGTTCTGCAACCAGCTCGGCAGGATGCCCTGCTCCAGCGTCGCGCGTGACGGCGTATCGAGCAGTTCTTCCATGCGTTTTTTCAGCACCAGAGTGGTGAAGTCCGGCAGGCTTTGCGCCGGTTCGACGTGCCAGGAAGGCATTTGATTCTCCAATGCGAGTCCGAACCAATAGAAGCCATAAGGCGCCAGGGTCAGGAGAAAATTGAGTTGGCCGATGGGCGGAAAAGCATTACCCCCGAGCATTTCCACCGGCACCATGCCCACGTACGCCGACAGGTCCAACTCTGCCGCCTGGGCGCTGCGCGACACGTTGGCCACGCACAGGATGATTTCCTGCTTGCCATCGTCTGCCGTGTACTCACGGGTATACGCCAGGATCCGCCGGTTGCTCGGCGAGAGCATTTTCAGGGTGCCGCGCCCGAACGCTTTCGACTGCTTGCGCACCGCGAGCATGCGCCGCGTCCAATTCAACATCGAATGCGGATCGCCGGCCTGGGTCTCGACGTTGACCGACAGGTAACCGTATTGCGGGTCCATGATCGGAGGTAGCACCAGGCTGGCCGGATCGGCTCTGGAGAAACCGCCGTTGCGGTCAATTGACCACTGCATCGGAGTACGCACGCCATCGCGGTCACCGAGGTAGATGTTGTCACCCATGCCGATTTCATCGCCGTAATACAGGGTCGGCGTGCCGGGCATCGACAGCAGCAGGCTGTTTAGCAGTTCAACACGTCGGCGGTCTCGCTCCATCAACGGCGCGAGGCGGCGGCGAATTCCCAGGTTGATCCGCGCGCGCCGGTCAGCCGCGTAGTAATTCCACAGATAGTCACGTTCCTTGTCGGTGACCATCTCAAGGGTCAGCTCATCGTGATTGCGCAGGAAGATCGCCCACTGGCAGTTGGCGGGGATTTCCGGGGTCTGGCGCAGGATATCGGTGATCGGGAAGCGATCTTCCTGGGCCAGCGCCATGTACATGCGCGGCATCAGCGGAAAGTGGAACGCCATGTGGCATTCGTCGCCATTGAGGCCGTTTTTGTCGGTGTCGCCGAAGTAGAGTTGAGTGTCTTCCGGCCATTGATTGGCTTCGGCCAACAGCATGCGGTCAGGGTAGTTGGCATCGATCTCGGCGCGGATCTGTTTGAGGACGTCGTGGGTCTCGGGCAGATTCTCGTTGTTGGTGCCGTCCCGTTCGATCAGATAGGGAATGGCGTCAAGCCGCAGACCATCGATACCCATGTCGAGCCAGTAGCGCATCACCGACAGCACGGCTTTCATCACCTGCGGGTTATCAAAGTTCAGGTCCGGCTGATGGGAATAGAAACGGTGCCAGAAGTATTGGCCGGCGACCGGGTCCCAGGTCCAATTGGATTTCTCGGTATCGAGAAAGATGATCCGCGTACCGTCGTATTTGCCATCGTCATCGGACCACACGTAAAAATCCCGAGCGGCCGAACCCGGCTTGGCCTTGCGAGCGCGCTGGAACCAGGGATGCTGGTCGGACGTGTGGTTGATGACCAGTTCGGTGATCACCCGCAGGCCGCGTTTGTGCGCTTCGGCGATGAAGCGCCGAGCATCGGCCAGCGTGCCGTAGTCCGGATGCACACCGCGGTATTCGGCGATGTCATAGCCATCATCACGGCGCGGCGACGGGTAGAACGGCAGCAACCAGATGGTGTTGACGCCGAGCTCGGCGATGTAATCAAGCTTGGCGATCAAGCCAGGAAAATCGCCGATGCCGTCGTTATTGGAGTCAAAAAAGGATTTAACGTGAACCTGATAGATCACCGCGTCCTTGTACCAAAGGGGGTCCTTGATGAACGTGGCTGCCTTGGGTTTCTTCGCCATGTGAAACTCCTGCTGAATCCGAGAAACGCCGCGACCTTATCTAGACCGTGATCCGCCAGATACCAAACGGTTGATACGCCGGGTCAATGCGCATGAACTGATACTTGCCGTGCCAGGTCCAGCGGTGGCCATTCATCAAATCCTCACCCTGGGTGCTGGCGTCATCGGCCAGGCCCATTTCCCAGAGCGGCAATTCGAAATTGGCCTCCTGGACGTTATGCGGATCGAGGCTGACCGCTACCAGGATAAAGTTGCTGCCGTCGGCGCTGCGCTTACCGAAATACAGGATGTTGTCGTTCCAGGCGTTGTAGATCCTCAGGCCGAGGTGGGTGTGCAGGGCCGGGTTCTGCCGACGGATGCGGTTGAGTTGGGCAATCTCGGCGATGATGTTGCCCGGCGCGTTGAAGTCCCTTGGGCGGATCTCGTACTTCTCGGAGTCGAGGTATTCCTCCTTCCCTGGCACCGGCGCGGATTCGCACAGTTCAAAGCCCGAATACATGCCCCACAGGCCGGACCCCATGGTCGCCAGCGCGGCACGGATGAGGAAACCGGCCCGACCGGACTCGTGCAGGAACGCCGGGTTGATGTCCGGCGTATTGACGAAAAAATTCGGCCGGTAGCACTCGCGCCACGGCGACTGGTTAAGCTCGGCAAAATAGGTGACCAGCTCCTGTTTGGTATTGCGCCAAGTGAAATAGGTGTAGCTCTGCGAGTAACCGACCTTGCCCAGACGGGCCATCATTGCCGGCGTGGTGAACGCCTCGGCGAGGAAAATCACCTCAGGATGCAGCGCCCGGACATCGGCAATCAGCCACTGCCAAAACGGTAAGGGCTTGGTGTGTGGGTTGTCGACTCGGAAGATCTTGACGCCCTCCTCGACCCAGCCCACCACAATGTCGCGCAACTCGGTCCACAGGCTCGGGATTGCATCGGCGGCATAGAAGTCGACGTTGACGATGTCCTGGTATTTCTTGGGCGGGTTCTCGGCGTATTTGATGGTGCCGTCCGGCCGCCAGTTGAACCATCCCGGGTGTTGCTGCAGCCAAGGGTGGTCCTGGGAGCACTGAATGGCGAAGTCCAGGGCGATTTCCAGGCCATGCGCTCGAGCAGCGGCCACCAATCGGCGAAAGTCATCGCGGGTGCCCAGTTGCGGATGAATGGCCTCATGCCCACCTTCCGGGCTGCCGATGGCATAAGGACTGCCGGGATCGTCCGGCCCAGCGGTCAGGGAGTTGTTCGGTCCCTTGCGGAAGCTGCGCCCGATGGGGTGAATCGGCGGGAAATACAGAACATCGAAGCCCATGTCCTGAATCATCGGAAGCCTGGAATGCACATCATTGAAGGTGCCGTGACGCGCAGGATCGTCGGTGATCGAGCGGGGAAACAGTTCGTACCAACTGGCGAACTCGGCGAGCTCACGCTCGACATCCAGCGGAAATTCTTGACTGAAACTCAGGTAGGGACGGTGGTCGGCCTGGGCCATGAGATCAGCGCTGCGTGGCTGCAAGAACAGGGCGACCTGCTCGGTTTCGAGCAACCCTGCCAGTTCATGGTGCAACGCCGCCAGCGCTTCGCTCAGCGGCCCATCGGCGCGTTCGGCCGCGTGCTGGACCATATTGCGGCCTTCCTGCAATTCAAGACTGACAGGGACGGCAGCCATGTGCTTCTTTTGCAGTTCGTAACAAAAGCTGGCGAACTGATCGATCCAGGCTTCGATGCAGAACACATAACGGCCCTGGGTGTGCACCGTGAACTGGCCACGCCAGCCGTTGTTGCCAATATCCTTCATCGACTCGCGCTGCCAGATCTCCTCCCCCTCGGCCCGCCAGCGCACTTGCACCGCCAGCTTGTCGTGCCCGTCGGCGAACACTTTGCTGGTGACCACCACCTCCCGGCCCACCACCGCCTTGACGGCGAACTGCCCGCCATCAAGCGTCGGCATGGTGTCTTCAATCGCGATTCGCGGCATCAGCAACGCCTGCGACAGCGGCATATGAGCGTTGTAGCTCAGCTCTGTCGGTTTCTCACCAGTCATCGAGCCTATCTCCTGTACGCCCCAAGGACGCTCTCGTGCAGGACCGGCCTTCACGCGAAGGCGTCAGCCCCGAAATGAACTCACTTAGGTTCCGAGCGACACGCCCGGATAAAAGTTCAGGCCAATTGCAGCGGAATCAATTCACGTCACCGGCGGTCAATCAACTTAAGCACGACTCACGCCATGTGCCACCGGAGGCTTGAACCATGAGTATTCCAATCCCGGCTGAAACACCCGATCCGAACATCGATAAGCCGACCATTCCCCCGACCGATCCGCAGCCGATTCCCGAGAAAGACCCACCCGGCACGACGCCGCCACCGGTGGAAGAACCACCGAGGACGATGCCGCCAGTCATTGTTGCGCCGGGATGATGATCGCCGTTCCACGAAGACACATAGTCCCCCTGTAGGAGCGAGCTTGCTCGCGATGGACTCATAGGCGCCCGGGGTACCTGACTGCCAGCGTCATCGTTCACGACCATCGCGAGCAAGCTCGCTCCTACAGGGGTGGTGTCAGCCGTGTGGGAGATTCTATGTTGCCCGACAAGCTTGAATTCTCAAGCTGACAGGTATTCGCTCTGATTTTTCATCAGGGCGAATGCCACTCGGCAGAGCTTTCGGGCCAAAGCTACCAAGGCCTGGGTTTTCGAGAAGCCTCTGACCAGATATGCCTCGTAAAACGGCTTCCATTTGGCCGAGCGACACGCCGCCATTGCCGCGTTGTAAGCCAAACGACGCACCTCCGGATCCCCTTTTTTGGTCAGGGATCGCAGCCCATTTTTCTTGCCGGAGTCATCGACCGCCAAGTCCATCCCTAGAAACGCGATGAATGCATCGCCGTTCGCAAAATCTCCCCGTATATAGGTCGCCGCCAACCCCGTTGCAGTTAGCTCTCCAACGCCTTCTATGGCTTTGCAGCGCTCGATATTTTCCTCAATTCCTGCCTCCTTACTGACCTTGCGCAGCAGTTTCTGGATAGCCTGATCTGCCTGCTTGAATGCCTTCTGTTGAGCGGTTTGTAGCTTTTTCAACAGAGGTTCACTGGTCCAACTCAACATCAGCCCAGTATGGTTCTTGATCAGCGTTGCCCGCCTGTGAAGAAGGCTCTTCAGTGTGCTGTAGGCTTTGGGCGGCGGGGTCCAGATCCGCAATTTGCTTTGTTCGCTCTCCAGGTAACGCGCCAGCAAGCGTGCATCGCAGGGATCATTCTTGGCTCTTTGACCGACTCCACGGCGGTAATGGCTCACACGATAAGCATCCACTACGTAGACCTGGTGGCCCATTTCGTGAGCCAGCTCGACCGTGTCCAAGTGGTAAATGTTGGTGGCTTCAAGTGCTATGGCACTTTGAGCTGGCAGCGTTTTAAGCCAACGTTTGAGGGCTGCTCGCTCGTTTTTAATGGATTCAAGGGTTTGCTGATCAGCGCGGTAGACAACGATCTCGGCCTTGGCGACATCGATACCGACAACCGTTTGCGAAGTAAGGATTGTCATAACAAATCCTCGGAGCTAGGGTTTAGGT
The DNA here is from genome assembly GCF_054668405.1 of Pseudomonas sp. S2_C03. Lineage (NCBI taxonomy): Bacteria > Pseudomonadati > Pseudomonadota > Gammaproteobacteria > Pseudomonadales > Pseudomonadaceae > Pseudomonas > Pseudomonas sp. S2_C03. Next base: position 2,458,195 of record NZ_CP162766.1, read on the forward strand.
GCTTGTTGGGGTCTACCGTTGCGCTGGCTTGTCTCTATCGTCGGTTAACCGATGAATTCCTTATCGGCGCTTTGGGTAGAAGGGGTGGGAGGAGAAGTCTCCCACGGTCTGTACTGGTCAGAGTCAGAATCGAGTCTGTAGTCCCACCCCACCCCTTCAAGTCTAAACATACAAGCGAGCCTGCTCGCGATGGGGTCACGGAGCGTCCTTGTCTTTATCGAACCTGGCCACGATTCTCGGCATCACGCTGAACACCGCCAGTGCCAATAACGTGCTGAACACGGCCGTCGCTTCTCTGCCCAACCCCGCCGAAACCCCGATGGCGGCGGTCATCCACAAACCGGCAGCGGTAGTCAGGCCCTTGACGTGGCTTTCGTCACCTTCCTGGTTTTTCAGGATGGTACCGGCGCCGAGAAAGCCGATACCGGCGATGACGCCCTGCACCACACGACTCATGGCGTCGGCCTGGGCACCGGCCGTTTGTGGAACCAATACAAACAGCGCTGCGCCCAGCGCCACCAGCATGTGGGTGCGAACCCCGGCCGCTTTGCCTTTGTGTTCGCGTTCGAAACCAAGAATGGCGCCCAACAGCGCAGCGATCAGCAATCTGACGGTAATGCGTGTCAGCTGCGCGGCATCGCCGATGTCGGCGAACTCCGCTTGCAGGGTGACCCAGACTTCATGCCACCAGGCATCCATGGCGTAATCCTTGTGAAGATTTGATAGGGGATGGACCACACCGACCATTAATCAGTTGCACAGAACGATGACGGCGCGTCGAGCCCTAACACTGTAGAACCCGCCGAAAAAGGATCTCCCCATGACTGTTCGCATCGAAAACCAGACCTGTTTTTTCACCACCGACAACGGCGAGGAAATTCGCCTGTGTTCCGACGTGACGGTCATCACCGACGGCGCCAAGGCGATGTCGGCTGTGGATGTCAACGGCCAGCGTATTTACATCACCGAAGCAGAAGCCGACGCATTGACCGTTGCAGGCGCGGAGGACGGTCGCCGACACTTGAAGGCCACGGACAGTGATTCGGTTATTTAAGTGACCTGCATCAACGTCCCGCGCGGATGTCTGGTATAGGCGCCCGCGTGCCGTTGCACTCAATGCTTCATGTTGTCGCAGGCCAACGCAGCGCATTCATCTGATCCGCTTTTTATTGCAAGACCTGAGTCTGTTATGCAAACAGTTCCCCGCTCATAGTCACTCGGCCTGATGGAGGCTGATGAGCGAAAGACCATGAGCGATAGAATCCCCGTCCGAACCATTGAAACATTTGAGCCTTCACCTTCGAAGATAAAGGCCAAGTCCACCGACACCCTGGTCCACACCCGCAGTTTCACCGGCAGATTCCGAAATCTGCGCCTGCTGGGGGCCGGTTTTTTGTATCTGCTGTTCTTTGGCACCGCCTGGTTGAACTGGGGCGATCGCCAAGCTGTGCTTTGGGATCTTTCCGAAAGCAAATTCCACATCTTCGGAGCGACGTTCTGGCCGCAGGATTTCATCCTGCTGTCAGGGCTGCTGATCATCGCCGCATTCGGCCTGTTTGCCATTACGGTATTCGCCGGTCGAGTCTGGTGCGGTTACACCTGTCCGCAGAGTTCCTGGACCTGGGTCTTCATGTGGACCGAAAAGGTCATCGAAGGCGAACGCAACCAGCGGATCAAACTACAGGCGGCGCCCTGGAGCCTGGACAAACTGATTCGACGCTCGGCCAAACACACGGCTTGGCTGGCAATCAGCTTGGTGACCGGCCTGACGTTCGTGGGCTACTTCACTCCGATCCGCCCGCTGACAGAAGAGCTGCTGACCTTCCAGGCCGGGGGTGTCAGTCTGTTCTGGGTGCTGTTTTTTACCGGCGCCACTTATCTCAACGCCGGCTGGCTGCGTGAAGCGGTGTGCATCCACATGTGCCCCTATGCGCGGTTCCAGAGCGTCATGTTCGACAAGGACACCCTGGCCATCTCCTACGACGTAAGCCGCGGTGAAAACCGTGGCCCGCGCAAACGCGAGGTCAAGCCGGCCGAGGTGGGCCTGGGCGACTGTATCGATTGCCAGCTCTGTGTGCAGGTCTGCCCTACCGGCATCGATATCCGCGACGGCTTGCAAATGGAATGCATCGGCTGCGCGGCCTGCATCGACGCCTGTGATTCGATCATGGACAAGATGAACTACCCGCGCGGACTGATCCGCTACACCTCCGAACGAGAATTGCAGGGTGGCAAGACGCACCTGCTGCGGCCACGCCTGATTGGGTACACGCTGGTGCTGGTGGCGATGATCGGCGCATTGGTATTCGCCTTGGCCGAACGGCCGATGGTATCGCTGGACGTGACCAAGGATCGTGGATTGTTCCGCGAAAACGGCCAGGGACAGATCGAGAACATCTACACCCTGAAAGTGATCAACAAGACCCAGCAGCGCCAGCGCTACACACTGAGCCTCGTCGACAGCGAGGGTTTCGAGTTGCAGGGCAAGACCGAGCTGAGCCTGGCCGCTGGCGAGATTGTCGATGTGCCGGTGTCGGTGGTGATGACCACGGAGCGGGCGACCAGCAGTTCCCAGGCCCTGAGCTTCAGGGTGGCGGACAGCGACGAGCCTGAAATAGCAAGCGTGGCGAAGAGCCGGTTTGTTGCGCCGATGAATCGTTGATCCTTTAGACTGCGGTGCGGCTTATCGCGGGCAAGCCCGCTCCTACAACAGGTCCGGCGTTGGTCACAGATTTGTGTGCAATCGAATACCTGTGGGAGCGGGCTTGCTCGCGATAAGGTCACCCGGATTTCAATAAAAGACACCTTGCGGGCTTTAAATGAAACGCTACGAAAAATTCGCCGATGACATCGCTGAACTGATCCGCTCCGGTGTCCTTGGCCCCGGCCAGCGCGTACCCTCAGTGCGCTACGCCAGCCAGACCTACGGGGTCAGCCCGTCCACCGTGTTCCAGGCCTATTACCTGCTGGAGCGACGTGGCCTGATCCGCGCCCGTCCGCGTTCCGGGTATTTCGTCAACACCCATGCACCGAGCCCGTTTTCGGAGCCCGTGATCAGCAGCCAGGTCAACGAATCCACCGAAGTCGACGTCAGCGAGTTGGTTTTCTCGGTACTCGACTCGATCAAGGACCCGACCACAGTACCGTTCGGCTCGGCGTTCCCCAGCCCGACGCTATTCCCCTTGCAGCGGTTGTCGCGCTCACTGGCGAGCGCCACTCGGGACATGGACCCGCGCATGGTGGTCACCGACATGTCGCCAGGCAATCCGCAACTTCGCCGCCAGATCGCCCTGCGTTACATGGTGGGCGGCTTGATGCTGCCGATGGAAGAACTGCTGATCACCAACGGTGCACTGGAAGCACTGAACCTGTGCCTGCAAGCCGTGACCGAACCCGGCGACCTGGTGGCCATCGAGGCACCGGCGTTCTACGCCTGCCTGCAAATCCTGGAGCGCCTGAAACTCAAGGCCGTGGAAATTCCCGTGCATCCGCGCGATGGCATGGACCTGGATGTGCTTGCGCAGACCCTGGAGCGCCACCCGATCAAGGCCTGCTGGACCATGACCAGCTTCCAGAACCCGATGGGCGCGACCATGCCCGAGGCGAAAAAGCAGGAGTTGGTGGCGCTGCTGCGCCGGCATCAGGTGCCGCTGATCGAGGATGATGTGTACGCCGAACTCTATTACGGCCAACAGGCGCCCAAACCGGCCAAGGCATTCGACACCGAGGGGCTGGTGATGCATTGCGGCTCGTTCGCGAAAAGCCTGGCGCCGGGTTATCGCGTGGGTTGGGTCGCCGCCGGCCGTTATGCGCAGAAGATCGAGCGATTGAAGCTCATGACCTCCCTGTGCGCGTCGATGCCGGCTCAGGCCGCCATTGCCGATTATCTGCAACATGGCGGCTACGACCGGCACCTGCGCAAGTTGCGCTACGCACTGGAAGAACAGCAGAGCGCCATGCTGGCGGCGATCGCGCGCTATTTCCCGGCGCAGACCCGCGTCAGCCAACCGGCAGGGGGCTATTTCCTCTGGCTGGAACTGCCGCCGCAGATGGATTCGTTGAAATTGTTCCAGATGGCGTTGGCACAGGGCATCAGCATTGCGCCGGGGCCGATCTTTTCACCGACCCAGCGGTTCAGGAATTGTATTCGCCTGAATTATGGCAGCCCGTGGAGTGAGACGGCTGAGCGGGCAATGGAGACGTTGGGGCGGATTGTGCGGTCGTTCTGAGTGAGTGTTGGCTGATCCGACGCCATCGCGGGCAAGCCCGCTCCTACAGTGGATTTGTGAATGCTACCGATCCACTGTAGGAGCGAGCTTGCTCGCGATAGGGCGCTCACAATCACCACAAATCTGCCGACCTACCGCCCCCCACCCAAATCCACAAACGTCCCCGTCGCATAGGACGCCTTGTCCGACAACAGCCACACAATCGCTTCTGCCACTTCATCCGGCCGGCCGCCACGAGCCATGGGGATGGCCGACTCCAGCTTGCTGACCCGATCCGGGTCGCCACTGAGTGCGTGGAAATCCGTGTAGATGTAGCCGGGCCGCACGGCGTTGACCCGAATGCCCTCACCGGCCACTTCCTTGGACAGCCCCAGGGTGAACGTGTCGAGCGCACCTTTGGAGGCGGCGTAGTCCACGTATTCGTTGGGCGAACCCAGGCGAGCGGCGACTGAGGAGACATTGACGATGCTGCCGCCCTGCCCGCCATGCTTGGGCGACATGCGCAGGATGGCGTGCTTGGCGCAGAGGATGGGCGCCAGGACATTGGTCTTGAGGGTGCGCAGGATGCGGTATTCGGACATCTCATCGATGCGCGACTTCTGCCCCACGGTGCCGGCATTGTTGACCAGCGCGGTGACCCGCCCCAGCTCGGCATCGACCCGATTGAACAGGGCAATGACTTCATCCTCGATGCTGACGTCGGCACGCACCGCAATTGCCTGGGCCCCCAGGGCGCGGACCTGCTCCAGGACGCGATGGGCCGCTTCTTCATCCGACTGGTAATTGATGCAGATCCGGTAGCCCTGCACGGCCGCCAACTGAGCGGTAGCGGCACCGATGCCACGGCTGCCGCCGGTGATGACAATGACTTTGTCCATGCGTGCATTTCCCCGTTCAAGCGTAAGCAGTCGGGGCCAAGAATAACCGCCATTCACGGGTTTTGCATGAGCTGTGGCACGTTTACCACGGGTCGGCCCCGCCAGCGGCCAGCCGTTTCAGCTCACTGGCAGGTCTTGCGCACCCTGGATGCTCGCCATGAAATGCTCCGCCGGCACCGGATGCCCGAGCAGGAAGCCTTGCAGTGAATCGCAACCGAGCTGGGTGAGGAAGTCCTGCTGCACGGCGGTTTCCACCCCCTCGGCGACGATTCGCAAGTCCAGCGCCTGGCCCAGGGCCACGATGGCCGAGACAATGGCCGCGTCGTCGCTGTCGCGCTCCAGATCACGGACGAAACCACGGTCGATCTTCAGTTCATTGGCCGGCAGTCTTTTCAGGTACATCAGGCTGGAATAGCCGGTGCCAAAGTCGTCGATGGACAGGTCCACGCCCATCTGCGACAACTCGTTGAGCACCGTCATGCTCGCATCCGCATCGCTCATTGCCGTGGTTTCGGTAATTTCCAGGGTCAGGCAGTTGGCCGGCAGCTTGTGCGTGGCCAACGCCCTGGCCACGCTCTGCACCAGGCCGCCGTGGCAGAATTGCAACGCCGACAGGTTCACCGCAATGCGCCAATGGGTATAACCCAGCACGTACCACTCACGCATCTGCCGGCACGCTTCGTTGAGCACCCATTCGCCGATGGAGATGATCAGACCGGTCTTCTCTGCCAGGTCGATGAACTTGTCCGGCAGCAACAATCCCTGAGTCGGGTGCTCCCAGCGCAACAGCGCCTCCGCGCCAATGGCACGACGGCTACCAGCGGCGAACTTGGGTTGATAATGCAGGCGGAACTGGCACTGCTCCACGGCGCAGCGCAGGTCCTGCAACAATTGCAGTTGTTTGCGCGCGTTATTGTTCATGGACACATCAAAAAATCTGTAGCCGTTTTTGCCGGCGCCCTTGGCGTGATACATCGCCGCATCGGCGTTCATCAGCAGTTCTTCGGCGGTGCTGCCGTTGCCCGGATACAGGGCAATGCCAACGCTCGCGGAAATCTGCAGGTCATGCTCGGTCACGCGGAACGGGCGGGCGATCAGCCCGACCTGTCGTGCGGCAAGGTTAAGCGCGTCCTCTTCGGCCGCCAGTTGCACCAGCAGCACAAATTCATCACCGCCGATGCGGGCCAGGGTGTCATGGCTGCGCAAGTCCACGCGCAGCCGCGCGGCAACCTCTCGTAGCAACAGGTCGCCCATGTGGTGACCAAAGGCATCGTTCACCGGTTTGAAACCATCAAGGTCAATGAACATCAAGGCAAAACAGCCGCCCTGCTCCCTGACCACTGACATCGCCTGATCAATGCGGTCAGCCAGCAGCACGCGATTGGGCAACCCGGTCAGGGTGTCGTGCAAGGCCAGTTGAGTGAGTTCGCGATTGGCTTCGGTCAACGACTGCGCGAGGTCCGCCGTGCGAGCCTCCAGGCGTGTATCGAGAATCGAGGTCAGCAAGGCAATGCTCAACACCGCCAGCGTAGTGACCAGTACCAGTCCGTCCAGGCCCTTGCCGTTCAGGCCGCTGCTGATGGCACCACAGAAACTCCCGTCTGGGAACTGCGCCGCCGCCATGGCCGTGTAATGCATGCCCACGATGGCAATGCCCATGACCACGGCGGCGCCGCCACGGATCAGGCTGACATACGGAGTGTGCTTGCGCAGGCGAAAGGCGATCCACAGCGCCGCGCCCGATGCACCGACGGCGATCAACAAGGAGACGGCGAACAGCACCGTGTCGTAGACGATGCCAGGCTGCATGCTCATCGCCGCCATGCCAGTGTAATGCATCGCGCTGATGCCGCTGCCCATCACCAGTGCGCCGAACGCCAGTTGCCACAGGGGCAGGCGTGGCTGTCTCACCAGCCACAGGGCAAAACCACTGGAGAGAATGGCAGTGAGCAATGACAGACCGGTGAGCGTAATGTCGTAGCCCAGTTCAATCGGCAACTCGAACGCGAGCATGCCGATGAAGTGCATCGACCAGATTCCGACGCCCATCGCAAACGCGCCACCCGCCGTCCAGAAATGCACCGCTCGCCCTTTCGCCGTGGCGATGCGCCCGGTCAGATCGAGCGCCGTGTAGGAGGCAAGAATGGCGACGAACAGCGAGATGATGACCAGCGAGGGGGAATAGCTACCGATGAGCATGAAAATTCTCAAAAATACCCGCCGTACTGCTTCCATTCGCGGCGAATAAATCAGGCGATTGTACTGATCGCGCAGAGGAACGCACTGAGAAAATAAGCAAAATGCCAGCAAGGCGATGAAACGCTTGTTTTAACGTAGTGCTTGAATTCAAAAAACGTTCGATGCCCCTGTAGGAGCGAGCTTGCTCGCGATGACGGCGGCACATCCAACACCAATGCGCCTGACCCAATGCCATCGCGAGCAAGCTCGCTCCTACAGGTCCACCTGGCCATCCCAGCCGCCGCCCAGTGCCGCGATCAGCTGCACGCTGGCGATCAGCCGGCTCTGCAACAGGTCCAGCATGCTGCGCTCGTTGTTCAGTGTGGTGGCCTGGACCACGACTACGTCCAGATAGGCGATCAGCCCGGCCTTGTATTGGTTCTGGATCAGGCGCAGGGATTCGCGCGCAGCGTCCAGCGCCTGCTGGCGGACTTCAGACTCGTTTTCCAGGACCTTGAGTTGTACCAGGTAGTTTTCCACTTCGCGGAAGCCATCGAGCACGGTCTGGCGGTATTTGGCCACGGTTTCGTCATAGGCCGCCTCGCTACGGTCGACTTCCGCCGAGCGCTGGCCCCCGTCGAACAGGGTCATGGCCAGTTGCGGGCCAACCGACCAGAAGCGGTTCGGTACGGTGAACAGGCCATTCGAGGTACTGCTGCTGTAGCCACCGTTCATGCTCAGGGTCAGGTCCGGGTAGTACGCAGCCTTCGCCACGCCGATGTTGGCGTTGGCGGCGATCACCGAGCGTTCGGCGGAGGCAATGTCGGGGCGCCGTTCCAGCAGTTGTGACGGCAGGCTCAGTGGCACCTCGGGCAACTGCGGAATGTCCGGGCTTTCGGCGAGGGTGAACTCGGCGGGCGGCAGGCCGATCAGCACGGCGATGGCGTTTTCGAACTGCGCACGCTGCCAGATCAGGTCAACCAGATCGGCCTCGGTGCTCTTGAGCTGGGTTTGCGCCTGTGCCACGGCGTCTTTGCCGGAAACGCCAGCGCGGTATTGGTTTTCGGTCATTTTCAACGACCGCTGGTAGGCCTCGACTGTCGCTTGCAGCAGGCGTTTCTGCTCATCGATCACCCGCAGTTGCAGGTAGTTCTGCACCAGCTCCGACTGTTGACTCAGGCGCATCGCCGCCAGATCGGCGAAGCTCGCCTCGGCGTTGGCCGTGTCAGCTTCCAGGCCGCGGCGCAGCTTGCCCCAGATATCGGCCTCCCAACTGACCCCGGCCTGGGCGGTGTAGGTGTTGCGGATGCCGCTGGAGGAACTGCTCAGGCTCGAGCTGCTGCTGCCGGTGCCCTGGCTGGAGCGGTTTTTGCCGACGGTCAGGTCCACCGTGGGGAAAAACGCCCCGCGAGCACTGCGGACCAGCGCCTGTGCCTGCCGGTATTGGGCTTCGGATTGCGCGACGGTCTGGTTGCCACTGTTGAGTTTGTCGATCAAGCCGTTGAGTTGTTGGTCGCCGTACAGCTCCCACCATGCACCGCGCGCCAGCGAGTCGCTCGGCGTGGCCTGACGCCAGCCGGCCGCTTCCTTGTACTGCACAGGTGCGGCGGTTTGCGGACGCTGGTAGTCCGGGCCGATGGCGCAGGCACTGAGCAGCGCCACGCACAGCGACAGGGAGAGCAGACGCGAGCCTCGGGCCATCAGCAGCGGCACGGTGAGGTGGGTAAGCGAACGGTCAGTCATAGCGGAGTTTCCAGAGCGGCATCGGTACGCACGCCGCGCCAACGGTTGAAACGATGGCGCAGTTTGTCGAGATAGAGGTAAACCACCGGGGTGGTGTAAAGCGTAAGGATCTGGCTGAAGATCAGCCCGCCAATGATGGTCAGGCCCAGCGGCTGGCGCATTTCCGCGCCTTCGGCTCGGCCCAGCAGCAAAGGCAAGGCCCCGAGAATCGCCGCGAGCGTGGTCATCAGGATGGGCCGCAGCCGTTGCAGGCAGGCGTTGCGAATCGATTCCAGTGGCTCCATGCCTTGATGCCGTTCAAGTTGCAATGCCAGGTCAATCATCAGAATGGCGTTTTTCTTCACCACGCCGATCAGCAGGAACAGCCCCAGCAAGGAAATCAGGCTGAACTCCGAACCCAGCACATAGATCGACAGCAACGCGCCGACCCCGGCTGATGGCAAGGTCGACAAAATGGTCAATGGATGGATGTAGCTTTCATACAGCACACCCAGCACCAGATAGACCGCCAGCAACGCACCGAGGATCATGAACGGTTGGCTCTTCTGCGTCGCGGCGAAAGCATCGGCGGTGCCGGCCATTTTCACGATCACGTCTTCCGGCATGCCGAGTTGTGCGAGCGAACGCTCGATGGCAGCCGTGCCCTGCTCAACCGTCACGCCTTCGGCCATGTCGAATGAAATGCTCTCGGACGCGAACTGGCCCTCGTGGCTGACGCGGTCTTCGGCCAGGCTGTTTTCGTAATGGGCAATGGTCGACAGCGGAATCCGTGCGCCGTCGGCGGTGATCACCTGGACCTGCTCGAGGGTGATAGGGTCCTGGGCGTACTTGGGATTGACCTCCATCACCACCTGATACTGGTTGAGGCTGTCGTAGATCGTCGAAATCTGCCGCTGGCTGTAGGCGTTATTGAGCACGGCGGTGACCATGTTCATGTCGACGCCCAGGCGTTTGGCCTGATCGCGATCGACGATCAGCGTCACCTGCTGCGCACCGCCGCCCTCCCGCGCATCGATGGCGGTCAGTTGCGGCAATGCCCTGAGCACCGCCACGACTTTCGGGTACCAGGTGCGCAATTGGCCGAGGTCGGCGCTCTGGATGATGTAGGAGTACTGCGAGGTCGTCTGCTCGCGACCGCCACCAAACTGAAGGTCCTGGTCCGCCATGAGCATCAACTGGGCGCCTGGAACCTTGGGCATTTCCTTGCGCATGCGTTCGATGACTTTCTGTGCGGAAATCTCCCGCCCCTTGATGGGCTTGAGACGCACCAGCATGAAGGCGTTGTTGGTGCCGTTGCTGCCACCGATGAATCCGGCAACACTTTCGACCGCAGGGTCCTTGAGCACCGCGCGGCGGAAAATCTCCATTTTTGGCTGCATCACGCTGAATGACAGCCCGTCGTCCCCGCGCACGAATCCAATCAGTTGACCCGTGTCTTGCTGCGGCATAAATGTTTTTGGAACAACGATATACAGCGCAATATTAACGCCAACTGTCACGAAGAGACTGAGCAGCGTCAAGCGCCGATGACGAAGCACCCAGTCGAGGCTGGTGGCGTATTTGGCCACCATCCAGTCGTTGGTCCGTCGGCTCCAGCGTTGCAGACGGTTCTCTTGCCCTGGCGTGTGCGGCTTGAGCCAACGCGCGCACAACATCGGCGTCAGCGTCAGGGAAACCACCAGCGACACCACGATGGCCGCCGCCAGGGTGATGGAAAACTCGCGGAACAGGCTTTCGATGATGCCGCCCATGAACAGGATCGAGAGGAACACTGCCACCAGCGAAACGTTCATGGACAACAAGGTGAAACCGACTTCCTGGGCGCCCAGGTAAGCCGCCTTCATGGGCGGGACACCCTCGTCGATGTGCCGGGAGATGTTCTCCAGCACCACGATGGCATCGTCCACCACCAGCCCGGTGGCCAGGATCAGGGCCATCAGCGACAGGTTGTTCAGGGAAAACCCATACAGGTACATCACCGCGAACGTGCCCACCAGCGACACCGGTACCGCGAGGGTCGGAATCAACGAAGCCCGAAAGTTGCCCAGGAATAGAAACACCACCAGTATCACCAGGGCCACGGCGATCAACAGGGTCATTTCGGCTTCGTGCAGCGTGGCCTTGATCACCGGCGAGCGGTCCATGGCCAGGTTCAGCTTGACGCTGGCTGGCAGCACGGCCTGCAACGCCGGCAGTTGTGCCTTGATCTCGTTGACCGTCTCGATGATGTTGGCGCCTGCCTGGCGGTTGATCACCAGCAGCACCGCCGCGTCATCGTTGAAGAAGCCGCTGTTGTAGCGGTCCTCGACCCCGTCGCTGACTTTGGCCACATCCTTCAGGCGCAGGGCTGCACCGTCCGCGTAGTGAATGATCAGCGACTCGTAATCCTTGGCTTTTTCCAGTTGATCGTTCGCTTGCACCTGCCACAGGCGCTGGCCATCCTCCACCGAGCCCTTGGGCCTGCGTACGTTGGCATTGGCGATGGTGGTTCGTACGTCGTCCAGCGCCACGCCGTACTGGTTCAGCGCCTGGGGCTCGAGCTCGATGCGCACCGCCGGCAGTGAGCTGCCGCCGATCTGCACTTCCCCCACACCCTGCACCTGGGAGAGGCTCTGGGACAAAATGGTCGAGGCCAGATCGTAGAGCTGGCCTTTTTCCAGAACATCGGAGGTCAGCGACAGCACCATGATCGGCGCCTGGGACGGGTTGACCTTCTTGTAGGTTGGCATGCTGCGCATGCCGCTCGGCAGAAGGTTGCGCGAGGCGTTGATCGCCGCCTGAACTTCCCGCGCCGCGCCGTTGATATCGCGGTCGAGGTCAAACTGCAGAATCACCCGGGTCGAACCTTGGCTGGAGCGGCTGCTCATGGTGTTGACGCCGGCAATGGCACCAAAGGAGCGTTCAAGCGGCGTGGCCACGGTCGAGGCCATCACCTCAGGGCTGGCCCCCGGCAGGCTGGCCTGGACCACGATCACCGGGAAGTCCATCTGCGGCAGCGGCGACACCGGCAGCAGGCCGAAACTGACGCCGCCGAGCAGCATGATCGCCAGGCTCAACAGCATGGTGGCGACCGGGCGCTTGATGAAAGGACCGGACAGGTTCATGGCTGTTCGACCGCGTCCACCGACTCGGATGGACGGCCCCAGCGCCGCCCCAGACGGTCAAAATACAGGTAGATCACCGGCGTGGTAAACAGCGTCAGGATCTGGCTGAGCAGCAGGCCGCCCACCATTACCAGGCCCAGCGGCTGGCGCAACTCGGCCCCGGAACCGCTGGCCAGCATCAGTGGCACCGCACCGAACAATGCCGCCAGCGTGGTCATCAGAATCGGCCTGAAACGTAACAATGCCGCCTGATAGATCGCCGTTTCCGGGTCCATGCCTTGATTGCGCTCAGCATCGAGCGCGAAGTCGATCATCATGATCGCGTTCTTTTTCACGATACCGATCAGCAGGATGATGCCGATGATCGCGATCATGCCCAGGTCATTGCCGCTCAGCAGCAGGGCCAGCAAGGCACCGACCGCAGCCGACGGCAAGGTCGAGAGAATGGTGATCGGGTGAATGTAGCTCTCGTAGAGCACGCCCAGCACGATGTACATGGTCACCACCGCCGCGAGGATCAGCAGCAAAGTGCTCGACAGCGAAGCCTGGAACGCTTGCGCTGCGCCCTGGAACTGGGTCTGCACGCCAATCGGCATGCCGATGTCCTTCTGCACCTGTTCGATGATGTCCACCGCATGCCCCAGCGCCACGCCGGGCGCCAGGTTGAAGGACATCATCACCGCCGGGAACTGGCCGATGTGGGTGATCGCCAATTGAGCCTGGCGCTCCTCGATGTGTGCCAGGCTCGACAGCCGCACCTGTGCACCATCGGTGGTCTTGACGTGGATCTGGTTCAGCGCATCAGGGCCGATCTTCTCGCCGGACTGCGATTGCAGTACCACGCGGTACTGACTGGCCTGAGTGTAAATGGTGGAAATCTGCCGCTGGCCGAAAGCGTCATACAGCGCGTTGGTGATATCCGAGACCGATACACCGAGCCGCGAGGCCGCATCACGGTCGATGACCAGGTAGACCTGCAAGCCCTTGTCCTGCAAATCGCTGGCGACGTCCGCCAGTTCCGGCTGCTGCGCGAGCGCCTCCACCAAACGACCACTCCACAGGCTCAGCAACTCTGCATCCGGCGACGACATGCTGAATTGATACTGCGTACGGCTGACGCGGTCTTCGATGGTGAGGTCCTGCACCGGCTGCATGAACAGGCGAATGCCAACCAGCTTGTCCAATTCAGGTTGCAGGCGAGCGATGACCTCGGTGGCCGTCAGGTCACGATCACCATGGGATTTGAGATTGATCAGCAGTCGACCGCTGTTGAGCGTCGAGTTATCACCGTCGACCCCGATGTAGGAAGACAGGCTTTCGACCGCTGGGTCCGCGAGGATCACCTTGGCCAGTTCCTGTTGCCGTTCGCTCATTGCCCTGAAGGAAATCGACTGCGGCGCTTCGGAAATGCCCTGGATCACCCCGGTGTCCTGCACCGGAAAGAAGCCCTTGGGGACCACCAGATACAGGACCACGGTCAGTCCCAGGGTACCGACCGCCACCAGCAACGTCAGTGGTTGATGCTTGAGAACCCACTTTAACTTGCGCCCGTAAGCCGCGATCATCCAATCAATTACATTGCCACTGGAGCGGTAGAACCAACCCTGCTCTTCCTCCCTGGGTTCACGTTTGAGCAGCCGGGCGCACATCATCGGCGTCAGCGTCAGGGACACCACGAGGGAAATCAGGATCGCCACCGCGAGGGTGATCGCAAACTCGCGGAACAGTCGCCCTACCACGTCCGCCATGAACAGCAGCGGAATCAATACCGCGATCAGGGACAACGTCAGGGAGATCAGCGTAAAGCCGATCTGCTTCGCGCCTTTTAATGCAGCATTGAGTGGGCTGTCGCCCTCTTCGATGAACCGGGAAATGTTTTCCAGCATGACGATCGCGTCGTCCACCACGAAGCCGGTGGCGATGGTCAGGGCCATCAGCGTCAGGTTATTGACCGAGAACCCGGCCAGGTACATCACGCCGAAGGTACCGATCAGCGACAACGGAACGGCGATCGACGGGATGATGGTCGCACTGGCACGGCGCAGGAACAGGAAAGTGACCATCACGACCAGGGCGATGGCGATCAACAGTTCATGCTGCACATCAGTGACCGATGCACGAATGGTCTGGGTTCGGTCGGTGAGCACCGTGACCTCAAGCCCGGCCGGCAGGTTGTCGGTGATGCTGGGCAGCAAGGCCTTGATCCGGTCCACCACCTCGATGACGTTGGCACCGGGTTGGCGCTGGATGTTGAGCAGCACCGCCTGGTTCTCGTTGGCCCACGCCGCCAGGCGTTCGTTTTCAGCACCGTCGGCGATTTCCGCCACATCCTTGAGGCGCAAAGGCGCGCCGTTGCTGTAGGCCAGGATCAGATTGGCATAGTCCTCGGGGGACTTGAGCTGGTCATTGGCATCGAGCATCGAAACCCGGGTCGGACCGTCGAAGTTGCCCTTGGGCTGGTTTACGTTCGATGCACCAATCAGCGTGCGTACGTTCGACAGGTTGAGGCCGGCGGCGGCCAGCGCCTCGGGATTGACCTTGATGCGCACGGCCTGGCGTTGTCCGCCAGCAATGCTGACCATGCCGACACCGCTGATCTGTGCGATTTTCTGCGCCATGCGCGTGTCCACCAGATCATGCAGCTTGGGCAGCAACATGGTTTTCGAGGTGATCGCCAAGGTCAAAACCGGGGTGTCTGCCGGGTTGACCTTGTTGTAGACCGGGGGGGCTGGCAGATCGGTGGGCAGCAGATTGGTCGCGGCGTTAATGGCCGCTTGCACCTGCTGCTCGGCGACATCCATATTGATGTCGAGGTTGAAGCGCAACGTCAGCACGGAAGCGCCACCGGAACTGGTCGACGCCATCTGGGTCAGCCCGGGCATTTGTCCGAACTGACGCTCCAGCGGCGCCGTTACGGCGCTGGTCATGACGTCCGGGCTGGCGCCGGGATAGAGCGTCATCACGCGGATAGTCGGGTAGTCGACCTGGGGCAAGGCAGAGACGGGAAGCAGCCGATAGGCGATCAGGCCGGCCAGGACAATGGCCAGCATGCTCAGTGTGGTGGCAACCGGGCGAAGGATGAACAGCCGCGAGAGATTCATGCGCCGCCCTTTTTCGCCTTGTCGGTGGTGCCCGGCTCAGTCGTACTTGCCGCCGATTTGCCCTGCAGATGTTCAGTCGGCGCGGTTGGCACATCCTTGGAGTCGTTGACCACTTCCACTTCGCTGCCTTCCTTGAGACGGTCGGTACCTTCCAGGACCACGCGGTCGCCTGCCGCCAGGCCTTCGGTGATCACTGTGTGCTCGCCATCGCTGGCGCCAACTTTCAACGGGCGGACGGTGACTTTCTTGTCGCCGTCCAGGGCATAGACGAACGTACCGTTGGTGCCGAACTGAATGGCGGCCGATGGCGCAAGCACGACATCCTTGAGGGTATCTGCCAGCAAGTGAACGTTGACGAACTGGTTGGGGAACAGCGCCTGGTCCCGGTTGTCGTAGCGCGCCTTGAACTTCAGGGTGCCGGTGGCGACGTCGATCTGGTTGTCGAAGCTGCTCAGTACACCGGTGGCCTGCAATTTGACATCGCCACGGTCCCAGGCTTCCGCCGGCAACTGTGCGCCACTGCGGTAGCGGGCCAGCACCACATCGAGGTTGTTCTCCGGTAGGGTGAAGGCGACGCTGATCGGTTGGGTCTGGGTGATGATTGCCAGCGCCGTGGTGTCATTGGCGGCAACCAGATTGCCGACGTCGAGCTGACGCAGACCGACCCGACCGGTGATCGGAGCACGGATCTTGGTGAATTCGAGATTGAGTTTGGCGTCGTTGACCGCTGCCTGGTTGGTCTTGACCGTGCCCTGATACTGGCCCACCAAGGCTTCGGCGGTGTCCAGGGTCTGTTTGGCAATGCTGTCTTCGCGATACAGGCCACGATAACGCTCGACATCGACCTGGGCGTTTTTCAACTGCGCCTGATTTTGCAACAACGTGCCTTCGGCCTGCAGCAAGGCGTTCTGGTAAGGACGCGGGTCGATTTCGGCCAGCAAGTCGCCCGCCTTTACCATCTGCCCTTCCTGGAAGGCCACTTTGATCAGTTCACCACCGACGCGGCTGCGCACATTGATGGTATTGAGCGCCGTCACGGTGCCCAGTGCCTTGTAGTACAGCGCAAAGTCGCCCTTGACCGCTGGCGCCACGCGCACCGGTACTGCCCCGCCTGCGCCACCGAAACCCGGACGCATGGCGCCGGAACGCCCCACATGACCGGCCGCAGCTTTCTGCCCTGCCCCTTCTTTGGGTGCGCCGGTGGGCCAGAACTTCCAGCACAGGCCAGCGATGACCAACAGGACAAGCAGGCCGAGCAGCCAGCGACGAGGATTACGGAAAGCGGAGGATTGCATGGAGTGATCAACCATTGGGCGCGTGGGCTTTTTCTACGGGAGGCTGAACGATAAGCACTGGCGGGCAAATAGCAAAGCGCCTTTACCGGCAATTTACCTTCGGCTTACGTATCGGAAGGTTTGTCTAAGGCACTGAAGCGCCTATGAAAACGCTTTGAACAAGGGAACATTCCCGGTGGATTGGCAAGGAATCCGGCGAGAATGCCCCTGTGCCGCCAACTATTGTTGACGATGAATTATTTCAGGACAGCGAGAGCGGCCTCGTAGTTCGGCTCCTGGCCGATTTCAGGGACCAGTTCGCTGTGCAGCACGTTGTCGTTTTCGTCCAGTACCACGACTGCACGGGCGGTCAGGCCCTTGAGGGGACCGTCGGCGATGGCCACACCGTAGTTCTCGATGAACTCGGCGCCGCGCAGGGTCGACAGGTTCTGCACGTTTTCCAGGCCTTCGGCGCCGCAGAAACGGGCCTGGGCGAATGGCAGGTCGGCAGAGATGCACAGCACGACAGTGTTGGCGACGTCATTGGCCTGGGCATTGAATTTGCGGACCGAAGTGGCGCAGGTCGGCGTGTCTACGCTTGGGAAGATGTTCAGCACTTTACGCTTGCCGGCAAAGCTCGCCAGGGTGGTATCGGACAGGTTACCGGCAACCAGGGAAAAGGCTGGCGCCTTGGAACCGACTTGTGGCAACTGGCCGTTGACTTGAACCGGGTTGCCTTTGAGGGTGACTTGAGCCATGAACGGAGTCCTTCTGAACGTTGGTGGTGAGAGGGCCGAAGTTAACCATGAAATGGGTCAGCGACCTATGGGCGGATACAAATTGTGAACTCTGTAGACGACAATTGTAGGAGCGGGCTTGCCCGCGATGGGGCCCGCACATCCGACATCCTGGGCGTCAGACACCCCCATCGTCGGAACGCCGCCCGGAGCAAGCTCGCTCCTACAGAAGGATGTCGATTTGCCCCATCGCCAATCGACCATAAGGTGAATCCACCCCAAACCGAAGGAACCACCACCATGCGCTTCATGATCATCATCAAGGCCAGCGCCGACTCCGAAGCCGGCCTCATGCCCAGCACCGAACTGCTGACCGCCATGGGTCATTACAACGAAGCACTGGCCAATGCCGGGATCCTGCTCGCCGGCTAGGGCCTGCACCCCAGCAGCAAGGGCGCGCGCGTGCGCTTCAACGGCGACAAGCGCACGGTCATCGACGGACCGTTCGCCGAAACCAAGGAACTGATCGCCGGCTTCTGGTTGTGGCAGGTCAACTCCAGGGAAGAAGCGATCGAATGGGTCAAGCGCTGCCCCAACCCGATGCCGGGGACCGACGCCGAGATCGAGATTCGCCAGGTGTTCGAGGCCGCCGACTTCGGCGATGAGTTCACCCCCGAGCTGCGTGAGCAGGAAGAACGGGCGTTCGCGGCCGGGAAGAAAAGCTGAGTGCGCCGCCTGACGGGTAAGGCGCGCCACGCTTACTCATTTCGAACGGTCAGGACAACATAGAGAGGGTCGAGCCCGGCTTCACCGGGAAAGACCACAATGTAATCTGGCGAGTTTTCCTCGGCATCGGGAGCCGGCTCAAGCGTCGGCACCGGTGACGAGTAAACAAACCCCACCTGCCTCCTGAATCCGGGAGCTGATGGAGCAGGTTTGTCCAGCGTGTTCGCTACAGACCACAAAACAGTAATCCCTGCGGCCCCGTCACTGGTAAATCTGTATGTGCCTGGCTGCCCGGCTCGCTCGGCGCGGCGCACGCGCACTTTGCTCGCTGAAGTCGTGCCCTTCGCCGCCGTAACGTGGAGCTGTTCCAGCAATGCCACTTCGCGCAACCCCATGAACTTCGAACCAGGCTTGGAGGCTGTCAATGCCGGCCCCATCCTGAATGGCAAGGCCAGTTCTGAGCGGTTGGCGGCCACCGCCTGCCAATCCAGGCCCTCGACGGGCATGAACTCGGACAGCGGAACACTCAGACCGTAGACTTTCACATCCGCCCGGCTGGCAAACTCGAACTGCAATACCGCAGCCTGGGTGCGCGGGCTTGTCGATTCGACCGCCGTGTTGCGCCAGGCAAATTCGGCGACAGCAGAACGAATGGACTTTTGCAGATCGACTTGCTGGGAATACGCCAATGCCGATACCTCGCCTTCCATTAATAGCTCGGGGCGTTTTCCGGCGTTGAGCAACGAGGCGTGAAGCTGGTGATTGGAAGCAGTCGGGCTCGAACCCGCCAAAGCGCGGGCGCTGATCAATACTTGCTGAGCCGCGACCAACAACGCCTCGGCTTCGTCGTGCAGGGCGCGATGGGACTGCTGGATCGTGGCCAACTGCGCCGTGTAACGGTCATGGGTTGCATTGAGATGTTGCGCGACGTCGTGCCACTGATTTTGCTCCGCCCCCGAATATCGCAGCCGTTGGAGTGCGCTGGTTTTGGCAAACTTGATGCGCATTTTCAGGAACCCATATTTCTGGATGCAGATGTAGGCGTCATGCTGCGCCTGCTCCAACGTGCGAATATCGTTTTCCTGTTGCCACACATCGCGCGTGACGCCTTGCACTGATCGCATGTGCTGGACACCCCGCTCAAATCCCCCCAAGGCTTGCTCGACCGATAAATCTGCCGCAGCCAGGTCTGCGGCAATCTTTTGCGCATCCGCCAGACTGCGCTGCACCATCGTAGCCCTGACAGGCGGTGGCGGTTCATGGATGCCCTCATCCTTGAACGCGCTCAGGCCCTGGGAGCGATGCCATTGCCGGACGTGATGGACGACCGTTTCCGGCCCTTGCGACATGCCCGACTCTTCTTCGCTAAACAACAGGTCCGCCCCGTTGGGGTGGCCTACGATCTGGTCGAAATGATCGATGAGGCGATTGTGGTCTTTTTGCGGCACATCTACCGCCCAGATCCGGTTAACCAGTTCCTGGAATTGTGCTGCCGTGTAATCCGTGAGATTGGGTTTAAGTTCCATCCTTGGTCCTTCCTTGAAGTTATTTAGTGAACAACCGGCGCCCGCTCATCCTAGAGTGGGCGCCACTTGGTACATTACAAACTCACTCTGATTTGAAGCCAGGCTTATTATTGGTCAGCCGCCACTTAACTACCTCCTTCATCGCTCGATTTATGCATTCCTCCACCCCCTCCCCAAGACGTAAAAGAGCGTTTAGTCCACTCGGATGCTCAGTAATTTTCTCAAAGTGCAAAATACCCCTTACAAGGAAAGCATCAAATGCATCTGGAGACAGGTCACGTTCATCCTCGAACAAACACCGAAGAAACTCCCTAAACTCTGCTTCGGAATAGTCTTCAAGTCTATCTTTGAATACCATTACTGCGCCCCTCCTTTAGAGTGTATAAAAATGTGAAGTTTTGGTGTCATGATCATAAGGTTATCCATGTCGTATACAGCCCCACCCCGGGCAACTTCATGGAGGTGATGAATTTCAAATTTAATCCGCATTCCGCGCCTATCCACCGGAGCTACCATGGGTGCCATCCCCTTTCGCATGAAATCCAGATCAAGGGGCAGGAATTGACCACTCAACTCGACATCCGCCGCAACCGCCCTCCAAAACGCACGCCGGAACCCATGGAAATTCCTGAATACCTGTGATCGCAACTGTTCTGCGATTCGTGCCGGAACAGGCGCCCCATTCACTCGTGCCTCTTCGCCCAACCATACCCCCGTAACCTCCTTGCCAAAGCCGGTTGCTACACCCGGATCATCCCGTCGGTCCAGAAACAGGACGTCCGACGACGGCAGCTCCATGTCTGCCGGAAACCCAGGTATGTTCGCAGCTCCCTGCCCTTGCTCAACAGCCGGAAACGTCTCGATTTGCGGTAGGACCGGGATGGCCGTACTGCCGGGATAAACCAACGGGTCTACAGGTGCCGCAGGTGACACCGTCGAACCCAGCAGTTCCGCCCCCTGGTGGCTGCAATGGCTTCCAGCTGCTGGTCGGTGGAATCGGCCAGGGCGTAACGGCGGGGACAATGCCCAACCACCCGCCTGCGCTGGCCGGCGTCTTGATGCTGATTTTGTCGAGGTTGAGGGCATCGTCCCAGAACGGCGCGCGCTCCTCATAACGCAGTTCGAACTCACGGTTTTCATCGATCCAGGTACTTTTTGGTGCGTAAGGCGCGAAGCCCTGTTCGATGCGTTTTCTGTTCAGCTCGTTGAACGAAGAGGCGAGTACGCGATCCTCGCCGAGGGTTTGCCAGAGCGCCTGATCGAACCCCGCGAACGAGGTGAACTCACGCCCGCGAAACACATCGCCGATCTGGGTCGGGATGGCTGCACCGCTCGCCTGGGTAGCGGACTTCCGCCAGTCGGAAGTGGCTGGTTGCCCAGTACCGGTCACCACACCGCTTCCCAGCGGTGCGGCGTTGAAGGATACGTAGACCGGTTCCAGCCCTGGCACGCACACCACGCAATCCTGGATTCGCCAGTCGACGCCTGGCGGGATCTCCAGCAACTGAGGCTCAGTGAGCGCGGCGCCGGAGGGTGCGGTCGCGTTGGCATCAGCCGTGGTCTGCGGCATGAACTCCAGATGTCGGGCCGGTGAACCGGGGACTTCGACGGTGTATCGATCC
This sequence comes from Pseudomonas sp. S2_C03, assembly GCF_054668405.1. Classification (NCBI taxonomy): domain Bacteria; kingdom Pseudomonadati; phylum Pseudomonadota; class Gammaproteobacteria; order Pseudomonadales; family Pseudomonadaceae; genus Pseudomonas; species Pseudomonas sp. S2_C03. The sequence goes on from NZ_CP162766.1 coordinate 2,479,313, forward strand.
GTCAACGGGTCCAGTGTTGCGTTCAATACCGGAACCTGGGTATCGACCTCACCACCGGTCCTGGTGACGATGACTGCGGTGCCTTCCGGGGTTTCCAGGGTTTTAGCCCGGTACTCCATTTCCACCGAACCACCGGTATCGGCGATGGCTTGCAACTCCGACACGTCATGAAGCTCCAGCGCCTGCGCCGGGACGACCACGGCGTGGTACAAGCGTTGGCGTTGCTCCGGGGTCAATTCGCCATTGCCCAGTTCGGACGGGATGACCATTCCCCCGGCAAAGATCGCGACCTGCCCGGCCGTGAGTGTGCCCAGCGCGCCTGCGAGCGGTGCAAGGGCGGCAACAGCTCTTGACATGCCCGCAGCCAAGCCGTCGGCTGCACCCGCCACCCACAATCCACGGGGGTTGACCAGCATCGACAACGCGGTCGTCGATGGCGCAATAGGCACGCTGAGGGTATTAGCCTGCCGGACGCGCTCCAGACGAGCCTGCGCATCGGTCTGCTGCTTGAATCGAATGCGCGCATCACGCTGCTCAGCAACCTGACGCAGCTTTTCCCAAGCAGCGAGTCGTTCTACCCAGGCGGCATGTTCCTTGAGCAGCGCATTGGATTTATCGTGCAGCGCGCTGATCTGCGCAGCCAGCAAGCGCGCTTCAGCCGCGGCGGTGTAACTGTTTTCCCAAACCTGATGACCTTGGGCCAATGCATCGCCGAACTGCCCGAGTCGTGCGAGGTAGTCATCGGGGGTGCGCGTGAGCGGGTCGAACCCATCGAAAGCCTGTGCGACATGATTGTTTGCTTCGAGCGCTGCCGCTTTTTGAGCCACGAGCTCATCAATCAGGCTTCTTTGCCTCTCGATGGAATGTAACTGCCATCGCTCGGAGCTGGGCACACCAATGCCAGGCCCGCGTTTTGCCCTGATTTCCTGATCAGTCACTGCGCCAAGGTGTTCAGCTCTCGCCGCGTAGTTTTGGTCAATCGCGGCGCGGGCAATGACATGACTGGCCTGCATCGCCGCCAGCGTCTGCTGTCGGGTGAGCAGGCGAGCCTGCTCCTGAGCGTGCGCGGCAGCAGCGGCTGCCTGTATCCGTTGTTGCTCCTTGGCTTGTCTATCCGCTTGCCTGGCGAGCGCCCTGGCCCTGCTGCGTTTTTTGCTTACGCCAACGAATGCCCCGGAGGCGCCAACGCGGTTCCCGCCAAAGCCACCGCCCCATGATCCACCGCCACCACCGGATGCTGGCGGGCCTGACCTGATAACCACATCCCCGGACGATCCATCGTTGAATATTTGTTGTGCCATACAGTCTCTCCTTAGTCTGTAGGGCACAGCATGTGGATGGGGCGGTCTTCAGCTGCGGTAGATATTTATATCGTCTGCTTTTCAGTTAATTCAGAGCATTACAAGCTGAGCACCCGTCCTTCTGCGGTTCTCAATCGGCAAGAACGCCCACGAATAGCCCGTGATGTAACTGAATGACGCAAGCCTGCGCGCCCTGGAGGGCGAACCACAGCGTGGCCAGAGGGTGTGCGATGTGATGCGCGTCGGCGGGGGTATCTTCGAGGGTTGGGGATTACCCCATCTCTGCAGGAGCGAACGTGTCGGACCGTCGCATCGAGGCGATGGTCGGCAGCGATAGCGCTGGCGGCCTGAGTGCCTGCGTTGTCTGGACTTTCATCGCGAGCAGGCTCGCTCCTACAGGGGAGAGTGTTGTTATTTGGATTTGAGTTTCAGATAAGACTGATGCAAGTCCGCCGCCCAGCCGTCGATCACGCCTTTCACGTCATCGGCCTTCAACACCTGCGAGTCATTTTCCAGTGGCTTGCCGGTGCCTTTTCTGACCACCTGCGCGAGTACATGATTGTCGCCGCCATCAAGGAATACCGCTTCGGTGGCCAGGTCGGTTTCCTGATCGCGGATGCCGCTGGCAGTGCTGACCGCAGCCGCTACCAGGGCGATGGGAATCACTTCATAGGGTTTCAGGCCTTCGGTCTTGCTGCTCACCGCCGTGATTGCCGGCCGTACCACGATCACTCCGGGGCCTGGACCGGCAGCCAGGGGTAGCGACTTGCCGATTTCACGCTTGAGGGCCTGGTCGTAATAGCTGGTGATCCCGTTCAGGGTCGTCTGAGGGATTTTCGCCGTGGGCTGGGGTTTGGGGTAAAGCTGGCTGGGTTCGATGTACACACTCTTATATTTGGCGGTGTCGAGCTTGGGATCGATCCAACGCATCACCACGGCACCCGAAGGCGACTTCGCTTCCTGCAGCCGGCTGTAATCCTTGAGAAAGCCGGAATACTGATCCGGTTCAACCTTGTTGCTGGAACACCCCACCATGCCAATCGAGGCGATGCACAGTGTGCTCATCATTAAGGCAAGCTTCATGCGGTAACTCCTGTAAGGCGGACGAGACAGTTTGGACACGCTGGTAATAGGTATAGCCAATGCGTTGGGCTGTGTCGGGAAGAATTTCGTCTGCCACACCAGGACGAGTGCTCCTTGTTTAACGCCGCCGAAACAAGGGTCGCGGTTCGATCACCGAACGTCCGTACAACACGCTCATCCCCGCCAGTCCCTTGAGTGCATCTTCGGCAGACTTGTCCTCGCGCACCGCAAAACTATCGAACCCGCATTGGCGCATATGGCTGAGCTGATCGCGCAGCACATCGCCGATTGCGCGCAATTCTCCGGCCCAGCCCATGCGCGTGCGCAGCAGGTATGCCTGGCTGTAGGCGCGACCGTCGCGAAAGCTCGGAAAGTCCAGGGCGATCAGGCGCAACTGCCCCAGCCATGGTCGCAGGCTCTCCACCTCGTCATCCGGCCCGAGCCAGACGCCATGCCGCTCAGGGTCCTGCAACCAGATGGCCAGCGGAAGGATCAGCGGGCCGGCAGGTTGAGCCGACGCTGGATCGCGCAACAGCGTCCAGGGGTCGTCGCCGTCAATGCGAGCTTGACCCGCTTCCAGTCGCAGCAGGTTGTTCATGCCGACACCTCCAGCACTTTGGGATACACCACTTCCTTGAACGGCTCCAGGCCGATGCGTTGCAGGGTGTCAACGAACAGCTCCTCGCTTTCACGGTAGAGCACAAAGGTCTCGATAATGCGCTCGATCACGTCGGGGATTTCGCTGGCGCTGAACGACGGGCCAATGACCTTACCCAGCGCGCTGTCCTTACCCTGGGCGCCGCCGAGGGTCACCTGGTACCACTCGCTGCCATTCTTGTCGACGCCGAGGATGCCGATGTTGCCAATGTGGTGATGCCCGCAGGCGTTCATGCAACCGGAAATATTCAGGCTGATATCGCCCAGGTCATGCAGGTAGTCCAGGTCCTCAAAGCGTGCCTGGATGCCTTGGGCAATCGGGATCGACTTGGCGTTGGCCAAGGCGCAGAAGTCACCGCCAGGACAGGCGATGATGTCGGTCAGCAGGCCAATGTTGGCGCTGCCCAGGCCTTGCCCGCACGCGAGTTGCCAGAGGCTGAACAGGTCGGCCTTGGGCACGTCCGGCAGGACAATGTTCTGTTCATGGGCGATTCGGATTTCACCGAAGCCGAACTGCTCGGACCACGCGGCCACGGCATTCATCTGCTCGCTGGTGACATCGCCCGGCGGTGCCGCCGCACCCGGCTTGGTCGACAGCACTACACTGGCGTAGCCCGGCACCTTGTGCGGCTGCACGTTGCGCGTGACCCATCGGGCGAAGTCGGCGTTTTCCGCCAGGCGGCTGCCGAATGCCAGGTCGGTGCTGGACAGGTCGCGGTAGTCCGGGGGCAGGAAGGCACTGGCGACCCGCTCGTACTCTTGGTCCGTGAGTTGTGCGGGTCCATCCTTGAGGTACTGCCACTCCTCCTCCACTTCCCGGGCGAAAGCTTCGATGCCCAGTGCCTTGACCAGGATCTTGATGCGTGCCTTGTACTTGTTGTCTCGCCGGCCATGTCGGTTGTACACCCGCAGTACCGCCTCGACATAGGACAGGAGGTGATGCCAGGGCAAGCCCTCGCGGATCTGCAAACCGAGAATCGGCGTGCGCCCCAGCCCGCCCCCGACGATCACCCGCAGCAGCATCTGCCCATAGGCACCACGGTAAAGATAGAGACCGATGTCATGCATCATGATGGCCGCACGGTCCTGCTCGGCGGAGCAAATGGCGATCTTGAACTTGCGTGGCAAAAACAGGAATTCCGGATTGATGGTCGACCATTGACGCAGGATTTCCGCCAATGGGCGTGGGTCGATCAGTTCGTCGGCGGCCACCCCGGCGAAGGCTTCCGTGGTGATGTTGCGCACGCAGTTGCCAGAGGTCTGGATCGCATGCATGTCGACCTCGGCCAGGCGCTCGAGGATTTCGGGCACCTGGTCCAGCTCGATCCAGTTGAACTGCATGTTCTGTCGGGTAGTGAAATGGCCGTAGTCGCGATCGTAATCCCTGGCAATGCTTGCCAGCGTGCGCATCTGCCGGGCATTCAAGGTGCCGTAGGGGATGGCCACGCGCAGCATATAAGCGTGTTTTTGCATGTACAGGCCGTTCTGCAGGCGTAGCGGCAGGAACTCTTCTTCGCTCAACTCGCCTGCCCGAAAGCGTTCGACCTGGTCGCGAAACTGCGCAACGCGCTCGAACACCAGCGCCCGGTCATAGTCGTCGTATTGATACATGTGGCTACCTCATCAGGGCGTTCGGACTTCGTTCCCGTGTCCCCACTCCTACAGGGATTGGGGTGGGATGAGGATCGCGTGATGAGCCGGTGAGTTACAGCTTCAGCTGAACATTAATAAACCAGATCAGGCCACCCCGGATCACCGCTGCCGTGGCGCATTATCTGATCCGTATAAATGAGATTTTACTGAGTCTGTTTTGTTTGCCGCGGGGTTTCTACAGTGCACGGGCATGCCAGTCCGGGTGGCCTGGCGAGACTTTGCAACCGTGGAAGCATTGACCATGAGCACAGCAACAATCGGACAGGCCTATAACTACAAGGTCGTCCGCCAATTCGTCGTGGCGACCGTATTCTGGGGCGTCGTGGGGATGGCGATGGGGGTGTGGATCGCCTCGCAACTGGTGTGGCCGGAGATGAATCTCGACCTGCCGTGGACCACCTTCGGGCGCCTGCGACCGCTGCACACCAGCCTGGTGATCTTCGGTTTTGCCGGGAGCGCACAATTCGCCGCGAGTTATTACGCGGTGCAGCGTACCTGCCAGGTACGGCTTTACTCAGACACACTCGCTGCCTTCACCTTTTGGGGTTGGCAATCGGTGATCGTGATCATGTTCATCACCCTGCCGCTGGGCTATACCACCACCAAGGAATATGCCGAGATCGAATTCAGCGGCGCGGTGTGGATGGCCGTGGTCTGGGTCGCCTATGCCATCGTGTTTTTCACCACCGTGGTGCAACGCAAGACCAAGCACATCTATGTGGGCAACTGGTTCTTCGGCGCCTTCATCGTGGTGATCGCGATGCTGCACGTGGTCAATCACCTGTCGATCCCTGTGGACTGGTTCAAGTCCTATCCCGTGTACTCCGGGGCCACTGATGCCATGGTCCAGTGGTGGTACGGGCACAACGCCGTGGGCTTTTTCCTCACCACCGGGTTCCTCGGCATGATGTATTACTTCGTGCCAAAACAGGTTGGCCGGCCGGTGTATTCGTATCGTTTGTCGATCGTGCACTTCTGGGCGCTGATCACCCTGTACATCTGGGCCGGGCCCCATCACCTGCACTACACCGCACTGCCGGACTGGGCGCAGTCGCTGGGCATGGCGATGTCGCTGATCCTGCTGGCGCCAAGCTGGGGCGGGATGATCAACGGCATGATGACGCTGTCGGGCGCCTGGCATAAGTTGCGCACCGACCCGATCCTGCGTTTCCTGGTGTTGTCACTGGCGTTCTACGGCATGTCGACATTCGAAGGTCCCATGATGGCGATCAAGACGGTCAACGCCCTCTCCCACTACACTGACTGGACCATCGGCCACGTACATGCAGGCGCCTTGGGCTGGGTGGCGATGATCACCTTTGGCGCGACCTACCACATGGTGCCAAAAGTCTTCGGTCGCGAGCAGATGCACAGCATCGGCCTGATCAACGCGCACTTCTGGCTGGCGACCATCGGCACGGTGTTGTACATCGCCTCGATGTGGGTCAACGGAATCACCCAGGGCCTGATGTGGCGCGCGATCAACGACGACGGCACGCTGACCTACTCGTTCGTCGAAGCCTTGCAGGCCAGCCATCCAGGCTTTGTGGTGCGCTTCGCCGGGGGCGTGTTCTTCCTGACAGGCATGATCCTGATGGCCTACAACGTCTGGCGCACCGTACGGGTCGCGGATGTGCGCATGGCCGAACGTGAAGCGCAGATTGCCTGAGGCAAGGAGCTTTTGATGTTCGAGATACTGCTCAACCTACTGTTCGTCGCGGGCCTGTGGCTGGCGGTCGAGCACTGCCTGAAGCGGGAGACGGCACAAAGCCTGGAGGACGCGAGCCTGATACCGTTCGCCGATGACCCCGAGGTGGCGCGTCGGGTTGAAGCTGCGACCGGCAAAGTCGTGAAGGCGGTGGCGCCGGAGGAAGCCAGGCCCGGGTATATCAATCTGGAGATGTGAAATCACTGCCCCCTTTAGGAGCGAGCATGCTCGCGATGGTGTGAGCAGCACCGCTGGGCATCAGACAGCCAGCGTCATCGTTGACGACCATCGCGAGCAAGCTCGCTCCCACAGTTGGGAGGTGTAAAGGGTACTCAGGCGCTTGGCGTTTGCCGGAAACTAACGGCCAGGCGGTTCCAGCTGTTGATCGTGGTGACGGCGATGGTCAGGTCGACCATCTCGTTTTCGCTGAAATGCTCACGCGCCTGCTCGTACACGTCATCCGGCACATGGCTTTGCGCGAGCAGGGTCACCGATTCGGTCCAGGCCAGTGCCGCACGTTCACGCGGGTTGAAAAAGTTGCTGTCGCGCCAGACCACGAGTGAGTACAGACGGCGGTCGGTCTCGCCCAGACGGCGCGCGTCCACCGAATGCATATCGGTGCAAAAAGCGCAGCCGTTGAGTTGCGACGCGCGGATCTTGATCAAGTGCAACAGCGCAGGTTCAATGCTCAGGTTGCTCGTGAGCGCCTCCATGGCCATCATGGCTTTCATCGCTTTGGGTGACGCGCTGTAGTAATCCAGGCGCAACGTCATGACAAAACCTCGGACATCGTTGGGATGTTTCAAGTTAGGCGTTGTTGCTCCGGCGTGACAGTGCCAATTCGACGAAATAACGGCGGACCATTACGGAGTAGACCAATCCACGATTTTTGCACCACTCAACTTCTGCAAGGCAATGCTTGAGGTTAATCTTTCGCGACGCGAACGCGCGTCGGTCAATTGCCCAGGAGCCTCGTCGGTATGGAACTTCATGTTGTCATCAACGGCCGCAAGGACCTGGCAGGCCAGTTGTACAACCAGTTGCGCAGCGCCATCGAGTCCGGACGCCTGGCCGCCGGCACGCAACTGCCGCCCAGCCGGCTGCTCGCTGAACAACTGGGCATCTCGCGCAAAACCATTTCCGACACCTACGCGCAACTGACCTACGAGAACTACCTGACCGGCGTGATCGGCAAAGGCACCTACGTCAATACCCGGCCGGCCAAGGCACAGCCCAGGCAGGGCCATTCCCAACTGGCCAGTGCCGAGGTCATCGAGTCCTGGCGTAACTTGCCGGTGTTCCTGCGCCACCCGACCCTGGAAGGCTCGCTGCGCTATGACTTCATCGGTGGCGCCACCAGCAAGGGCCAGTTTCCCCAGGACGACTGGCGGCGCTGCACGTCTCACGCCCTGCGCCAAATAGCGGGCTCCAAGGGCTTCTACAGCTTTCCTGAAGGCCTGCCGGCGCTGCGTAACGCCATCGCTCGGCACATCGCGTTCTCGCGTGGGGTGAATTGCCAGGATGAAGATGTGGTGGTGTGCAACGGTGCTCAGCAGGCGCTGGACCTGATTTCCCGGGTGTTGACCCGTCCCGGCAGCCTCGTTGCCATGGAGGACCCCGGTTACCCGCCAGCGCGCCTGCTGTTCGGCAGCCACGGGGCCACGGTGGTCGGCGTGCCGGTTGACGCAGAGGGCATTCAGGTCGACAGGATCCCCGAGGGGACCCGACTGATCTACGTGACGCCGTCACACCAGTTTCCACTCGGCATCGCCATGAGCCAGGCGCGTCGGGTGGCGTTGCTGGAACGGGCCCGGGAGCTGGGCGCAATCATTATCGAAGACGACTACGACAGTGAGTTCCGCTATGAAGGCCGGCCTACCGATTCCCTGCAAAGCATGGATGAATACGGAATCGTCGCTTACGTGGGCACCTTTTCGAAAACGCTGCTGCCGGAGTTGCGCCTGGGCTATATGATCCTGCCGCCGGCCATCCTCGAAGCGGTGATCCGCGCCAAGCAACTGACCGACCTGCACACCTCCACCCTGCCCCAATGGGCGCTGGCCAAGTTCATCGCCGAAGGCTGCCTGCTCAAGCATATCCGGCGCTGCCACGCGATCTACGCGGCTCGGCGCGAGCGCATTCTCACGCGAGTGGCGAGCGATCTTTCGCCCTGGCTGGAAGCGATCCCCAGCGTCGCCGGTTTCCACATGTCCCTTAGATGCAAAGTGCCTATCGATATGCCATTGCTGGTCGAACTGGCAAGAAAGGTCGAAGTCGGGCTGTATCCCATCGCTCCCTTCTACTACCAGCGAACGCCCCAGGACGGCCTGCTCATGGGCTTTGGCGCCATTGAAATGCTGGACATCGACCCCGCTCTGGATCGCCTGCGGGACATTTTTCAGCAGATTGCCTGAGCCATTGGCCTGGGTTTTTATCCCGCGATTGGCTATTGGCGGTCCAGGGGTGCAGGCCTATCCTGCATAGGCGTTATCCCTCAATGAGCAGGACAGCCTGATTCAGGAGTGTGAGTAATGTCCAACGAAGTGATCAACACCGTAAAGGTACAGGCCGTCTCCGGTCGCTCGGAAGAGCTGGGCAAGCAACTGCAGAAGATTGTCGAAACCCTGCGCGAATTACCGGGCTGTGAATCCTATATGGTCGACCGCTGCCCCGAGGACAGCAACCGCTGGAACGTCAGCGCCCGCTGGCAATCGGAAGCGGCCATGCACCAACATTTCAACTGCCCTGAAGTCCAGGGATTCATCGGCCTGATCGACAACCAGTTGGCCAATGCCGTGGATTTCAACAGCTTTCCGATTCGCTGAAACGGTTAATAGGCCGCAGCCAACGACGGTGCCTACAGGGCACTCAGTGCCTCTGTAAGCACCGCCGCAGGCTGCGGTCTTTTTTATGCACCGGTGACATTGGTCCCCTTGCCTTCGTGAGAATTGGCCGTTTGCCCCTCTGACATCGGGGGCTAATCTGGTCCCTGACGACCAACCACCGCAGGTAATAACCCATGAAAATGTTGCGCTTGTGTGCCGCCCCACTCGCTGCCCTGGCCCTGACGCTGCCGGTTCCAGCATTCGCCCATGACCCTTCGGAAAAGGTCACGATCCTGCAGGACGAAGTCCTGAAGAACGTCCCCGACAAAAAAGCTCTGATGCTCGAAGTCGACTACCTGCCTGGCCAGTCCTCAATCGCGCACAAACACGAGGGCACGGCGATGGCCTACGTGTTGTCGGGAGCGATCACCTCCCAGGTCAAGGGCGAACCGGCGAAAACCTACAAGGCCGGTGAATACTGGTATGAGCCTGCGGGATCGGAACATCTGGTTTCGAAAAACGCGAGCAAGACCAAACCGGCCAAGTTGCTGGTGTTCATGGTGTTATCTCCGGATGAGAAAGTGTTGATTCCGCTGGAGAATTAATTCCCGCTGAACCTGAACATACATGGAGCGAGCTTGCTCGCAATGCGTTATATGCTCACCCTGTAAGTTGCCTGCAACAACGCATCGCGAACAAGCTCGCCCCTACAGGTTCGGGGTAACATCAGGCAATTGTTCAAATCTGTTGTTGAACTTCAACTCCATTATTCTGGCGGCTCGCACGATGCGAACAACTCAAGTTAATGGAGACTTTATGAGTACTGAACAAGAAAGATCCTTTATTGCATCCATCCGGTGCAATAACGTCATGATGAAGTTTTTCGATCAAATGCTGAAGGTGCCCGCTGACCAGGGCAACTTGCTGACAACTGCTCACCGGTACTCTGCGACCACGCAGGCCATGGTACAAGTGCACCGCGGGCGAGACGAAACGGTTCGTACCCGCTCTGAGGAAATGATCGTATATTTTCGCTGTTATGACGACTACTACAACATTCAGATCCGCAGTGAAGCGTATCTGGGAAAATACCTCAGCAAGGACAACAATGGTTTACTGGGAGCATTTCCCGCTGCTGGGGGCAAGACAACTTCCTTCAACTTGCTAAATAACGAAAAGCAGATCATTACACTGGACAACCTGGCAAACAACCAGGCCACGGTGTATCTGAAAGCACGCAATGCTGGCGTTATAAAAAGGCAACTCATGCAACAGCCAAAACTGTATAGCTACGGTGATCAGTCCGGTGACTCGTTGGCGTTCAACCTGACGATTCTCGAACGCAACGTACCGTACCCAACCAGTGGCGAACCTTACCCGCTATTCATTGAACCACGCCCGCAATCGGACGACGATTGATGCGCTGAGTGCCCTGTAGTAGCGAGCCGGCTTGCGATGTGACTGCAAGACAACGTCATTGTTGGCTGGACGGCCGCCGTCGCGGCCAAGCCAGCTCCCTCAAGAACACGCAAAAAAAAACCCCGCATCTTTCGATGCGGGGCTTTTTCATTCAACGCCGGATCAGGCCGGTTGCGGCTCGGCGCTGGCCGGGGCTGCCTGGGCTGGCACAACGACTTGCCCACTCAACGCCAGGTCGAGCAGCTCGCGGTTGGCCACTGCGTACATGGCGTAGTCCGTGCCGCTGGCGGCACGGATTTCCACCAACATGGCACGCCAGCGTTCGATCATGCTGGCGTGTTGCGCCAACCAGGCGTCCAGGCGTGCTTCCACCGAACTGTCGCACAGCTGCAGGACAGAAATGGTGATCGCCCGTTGCTGCCAGTCGACGTCGTCGCGGAACGCTTCACGGGCCAGAGCCTGCCAGTTGTTTTCAACCGGCAAGGCACTGATCTGTTGCAGGTACCAGGTGATGTCCAGCTTTTCACCCACCGCGAAGTAAGCCTTGGCCACTTCCGCCGGATCCTGGCCGGTGACGTCGGACGCCTCGATGACCGGGAGCAAGGTATACAGGTGCGAGGTACCTGCGACCATGCGCGCCAGCAACTCGGGCACACCCGCTTCGACGTAAGCCTGGTAACGCTTCTGCCAGCCTTCGCGGGTCGGACCTTCCAGGAGTTCGTCGAGTTTCAGGCCCAGTTCCTTCAGGTGTGGACCGAAATGCGCGACGTCACGAGCCGCATTCTGCTCGTTGCGACGGGTACGCAGGAACCAGCGGGTGGCACGACGGCCCAAGCGCATCAGCTCGTCCATCATTTCCAGTTGCACATCAGCCGACACCTTGTAGTCCAGGGCTTCGATCTGACGGAACCAGTGCGGGAGGTGGAAGATATCCCGAACGATCACATAGGCCCCCGCCACGTTCGCCGGGCTCATGCCGGTCGACTCCTTGAGTCGCTGAACGAAGGTGATGCCCATGTGGTTCACCAGATCGTTGGCGATCTGGGTGCTGACGATCTCGCGCTTCAGACGGTGACGGCGCATCGCCTCGGAGAACTTGCTCACCAGGGTCGGCGGGAACGCGGTTTCCATGTCGCGGGTCAGGTAGTCGTCATCCGGCACAAGGGATTCGAGCAACGCGGCCTTGAGGTCGATCTTGCTGTAGGAGATGAGCACGGACAACTCCGGACGGGTCAGGCCATGGCCCACCGCGACGCGTTCGTTGATCTGCTCTTCCGACGGCAGGAACTCGATGGCGCGATCCAGCTTGCCACGGCCTTCGAGGTCGTTCATCAGACGCTTGTATTCAGCGATGCGTGGCAATGCACGACGAGCCGCCAGGGACAAGGCCTGAGTCTGCTTGTAGTTGTTGCCCAGCACCAGCCCACCGACCTCGTCGGTCATGCTCGACAGCAACACATTGCGTTGTTTGTCGGTCATGTCGCCGGCCTGAACCACTTCGTTCAGCAGGATCTTGATGTTCACTTCGTGGTCGGAGCAGTCCACGCCACCGGCGTTGTCGATGAAGTCGGTGTTGGAACCGCCGCCATTGAGACCGAACTCGACGCGACCCAGTTGGGTCATGCCCAGGTTACCGCCCTCACCCACGACCTTGCAGCGCAGCTCGTTACCGTTCACGCGCAGTGCATCGTTGGCCTTGTCGCCCACGTCGGCGTGGCTTTCGGTGCTGGCCTTGACGTAGGTGCCGATGCCACCGTTCCACAACAGGTCCACTGGCGCCTTCAGCAAGGCGTTCAGCAGTTCGGTCGGGGTCAGTTTGTCAGCCTGGATGTCGAAGCGCTCTTTCATCTGCGCGGAAATCGCGATGCTCTTCGCACTGCGAGAGAAAATCCCGCCGCCTTCGGACATGATGCTGGTGTCGTAATCCGACCAGGCCGAACGCGGCAGGTCGAACAGGCGTTGACGCTCGGCGAAGCTGGTCGCCGGGTTCGGGTTCGGGTCGATGAAGATGTGCAGGTGGTTGAATGCCGCGACCAGCTGCAGCTTGTCGGACATCAGCAAGCCGTTACCGAACACGTCACCGGCCATGTCGCCGACGCCCACCACGGTGATGCTGTCTTCCTGGACATTGATGCCGCGCTCGCGGAAATGGCGTTGTACGCCCACCCACGCGCCCTTAGCGGTAATGCCCATCTTCTTGTGGTCGTAACCGGCCGAGCCACCGGAGGCAAACGCATCGCCGAGCCAGAAGCCGTAGTCGATGGCGATGCCGTTGGCGATGTCGGAGAAGGTTGCAGTGCCCTTGTCCGCTGCCACCACCAGGTACGGGTCATCGTCGTCATGCCGCACGACGTTGGCCGGCGGCACCAGCGCGCCATCCTTCAGGTTGTCGGTGATGTCCAGCAGGCCGGAAATGAAGATGCGATAGCAGGCGATACCTTCTGCTGCGATCTCGTCCCGACCGCCGCCCAGTGGCAGGCGACGTGGCAGGAAGCCACCCTTGGCGCCCACCGGCACGATGACGGAGTTCTTCACCTGCTGGGCTTTTACCAGGCCCAGCACTTCGGTGCGGTAGTCTTCCTCACGGTCGGACCAGCGCAGACCACCGCGAGCCACGTTGCCAAAGCGCAGGTGCACGCCTTCGACACGCGGCGAGTAAACGAAGATTTCGAACTTCGGCACCGGTTTCGGCAGTTCAGGAATCAGGTGCGGATTGAACTTGAAGCTGAAGTACGACTTGTTATGACCCTTGGCGTCTGCCTGGTAGAAGTTGGTGCGCAGGGTCGCCTTGATCAGGTCCAGGTAGCGACGCAGGATGCGGTCTTCGTTGAGCACCTGAACCTCGTCCAGGGCGCTGAGGATCGCGTGCTCCAGGCGTTGCTGCATGTCTTCCAGGTCGTCGCCGCTGAGCTTTCGCGCCAGGTAGAAGCGGGTCTTGAACAACCGGGTCAACTCGCGGGCGATGTCGGTGTGGTTGTTCAGGGTGCTGGCGATGTAGCCCAGGTCAAAGCCCAGACGGATCTGTTTCATGTAGCGGGCATAAGCACGCAGCAGCGCCACGTCGCGCCATGGCAGGCCGGCGGTCAGCACCAGGCGGTTGAACGCATCGTTCTCGGCATCGCCGCTGACGATGTGGACGAAGGCATCCTGCAAGGTGTCGTTGAGCTGCTGGATGTCCAGGTCCAGGCCTTCGGCGGCGGTGAACGCGAAATCGTGGATCCAGAACTCGCGACCATTGGTGTGACGCAAGCGGTAAGGGAACTCACCCAGCACACGCAGCCCGAGGTTTTCCAGGATCGGCAACACGTCGGACAGTGCCAGCGGGGTATCAGCGTGATACAGCTTGCAATGCAGTTCGCGCTGACCGGACACCTGACCCAGCGGCTGGTAGAAACTCATCACCAGCGGGTTTTTCTCGTTCAGGCTCAGCAGGTGCTGCATGTCGACCACGGCCGAGTGCGCGGCGAAACGCTCGCGGTAACCCGCCGGGAAGCCTTTGGGGAAGTCCGCCAGCACGTTGGTGCCCTGGGCTTCGCCGAAGCTTTCGACGGTCAGCGCCGAGTAATCGTCCTGCCAGCTGCGGCAGGCCTGGATCACTTCGTTTTCCAGTTGTTGCGGGTCGATGTCGATGCGGTTTTTCGGGTCCACACGCAGGATCAGTTGCACGCGGGCCAGCACGGACTCGGAGAAGAATGTCCAGAACTCGCAGTCCGAAGCCTTGAGGCGATCCATCAGCACTTGCTGGATCTTCTGGCGCACTTCGGTGGAGTAGATGTCACGCGGCACGTAGGCCAGGCAGTAGCAGAAACGACCGTACGGGTCCTTGCGCAGGAATACGCGGATCTTGTTGCGTTCCTGGATCTGCACGATCGACATCACGGTGCTGAACAGCTCGTCCACCGGGGTCTGGAACAGATCGTCCCGTGGCAGTACTTCCAGGACCTGTGCCAGTTCCTTGCCCAGGTGAGCCTTGGCCTGGAAGCCGGAGCGGCGTTCGATTTCCGCGACCTTGCGGCGAATGTACGGAATGTTGCGCACACTTTCGCCATACACCGACGAGGTGTACAGGCCCATGAAGCGGCATTCCTTGATGACCTTGCCATCGGCGTCGATTTCACGGATCGACACGTAGTCAGGGTAAGCCGGACGGTGTACACGGCTTGGGTGCGCGGCCTTGGCGAAGGACAGCAGGGTCGGTTCGCGCAGGTAGTTCACGGCGTAGTCTTCGATGCGCAGGTCATCGTAGGTCAGGCCGGTGCGCAGCAGTTTGGTCAGGCCCAGGAAGGAGCCCTGGTCGTATTCGATGTGGCCGCCATCGGCCTGATCGGTGACCACGAACTCTTCGTAGCCCAGGAAGGTGAAGTGGTTGCCCACCAGCCATTCCAGGAAGCTCTTGATTTCGTTCTTCTCGTCGGCGTCTACCGCAAAACGGCTGTTGTCCAGGTTGGTGAGGATTTCCTGGACCTTGGCCTTCATGGGTTCGAAATCGCTGACCGCGACGCGCACTTCACCCAGGACCTGTTCGAGTTCCTTGGCCAGGACGTTCAGTTCGGCGGTGTTGGAGCAACGGTCAATTTCCAGGTACATCAACGACTCTTGCAGCACGTCGTCGCCCTGGGTGCCTTTCGGCAGGATTTCCAGCAATTCGCCCTTGCTGCCGCGACGCACGCTCAGCACGGTGGTTTGCAGGGTATGAATGCTGTAGCCGCGACGATTCAGCTCGGTCCGCACCGAGTCCACCAAAAATGGCAGGTCGTGGTGCAGCACTTCGACCGCCGTGTGGGTCGACTGCCAGCCATGGCGTTCGTAATCGGGGTTGTAGACGCGCACTTGCGGTTGCGCGTGATCGAAGCGCTCAAGCAGGCGCCACGCAGAAAGGGTACAGCCAGCGAGGTCGGACAGCCGACGCTGGGTCAGCTCGTCCAGAGAAATGATGCCGAAGAATTGTTCAGCGAACAGCGCCACTTGTGGCAGTGCCTGTTCACTGATGTGCTGCGCCAGTGCCGCTTGCAGTTGGTGCTGGAAGTCGGCTTTGCTGGCTGCGGTGAAGAACGCCATCTGTGGTACTCCGCTTGGGCTTGTTATTGATTGAAGCGTCGCGTGCAACACCCCTTTCGGGGCGATCCGTCACCCTGTTCCTGATTCTCGGGCAGAGGAAACAGGGTGACAGGTGGGTGAAGCTGGACGGGACACTTGGGTCACATTCATCTTCGGTGAACGGCCATGTGCAAAAACGACTGTGCGATCAATTGCACATTGTCTTTACAGGCAGGTCTTTACAGGTATCCATCCGTTGCGCAGCTTAACCAGTGCGGCAAGGCCGGTGCTTGCGGTGCTGCGACATATTCGGTCATCGGAATGCTGCTGTTGCGACAGGCATCGAATAACACTAGCAGCCATCGGGAAAAACGGGCGTCTAATCCCCGGATTTGCGGCAGGCTCGTATCGAAAATGACCAGTAACCTACCGTGCAGTCACGACACGTTCGCTGGCGGTGAGACGAGCAGAAATGGTCGAAGGCTGGCAGAATTGCGTTTTGACCGCTTTCACATTGCTCCTCGAGCCAGGAATTCCCATGCAAATGACCACCTCCCTGTTGATCGTCAACCCGTGCGACGACGAAGAAGACAACATGGCCATGCTCGCCTGCCACAGCGACAAGGGGGACATGTTCCTGATGAGCCGTTACCCGGACGAGGACGAGCTGGAAATCACCCTGGACGGCGAGCCTTCGACCCTCGAGGGCGTCAAGGTCACCCTCAGCCCGACCCGCCTGCTGATCGAAATCGCGGCGGCGGATGCCGATGCGCTCAATGGCGATGATGTGCTGGAGATCACGCACAACACCGATGCCAGCGATCTGGCGGAGGTCGAGCTGACCCTCAAGAACATTCTGGATGGGACCGGGACCTACATCAGCGAGATCTAAGGAGCGCCTCTCCTGTAGGAGCGAGCATGCTCGCGATGGCCCCGATAACACCGCTGGGTGTCAGGCATCCCGCGTCATCGTTGACGACCATCGCGAGCATGCTCGCTCCTACAGGGATCCCACTCCACCATCCATTTCCCACACTTTGCACAAAATGCCGTTAGTCGCCGCCCCCCGCGATGGATTAAAGTAACGCCCCCAGCCTTGGCGATAGTCGAACGCTCAGGTCACCCTTTCCAGGAACAGTCATCGATGGAACATCGTGAGGCGCTCATCGCGCTGCGAACCTTTCTTTCCACGCAGATTCTCGGCCAGGAAAAACTCATCGAGCGGTTGCTCATCGCCTTGCTCGCCGATGGCCATATGCTGGTCGAGGGTGCGCCAGGCCTGGCGAAGACCAAGGCCATCAAGGAGCTTGCCGAAGGCATCGAGGCCCAGTTCCATCGAATCCAGTTCACCCCCGACCTCCTGCCTGCCGACATTACCGGCACAGAAATCTATCGACCGGAAACCGGCAGCTTCGTCTTCCAGCAAGGCCCGATCTTCCACAACCTCGTGCTGGCAGACGAAATCAACCGTGCGCCGGCCAAGGTTCAGTCGGCCCTGCTCGAGGCCATGGCAGAGCGCCAGGTCAGTGTCGGGCGCAGCACTTATGAGCTATCGCCGCTGTTTTTGGTAATGGCCACCCAGAACCCCATTGAACAGGAAGGCACCTACCCACTGCCTGAAGCCCAGCTCGACCGCTTCCTGATGCACGTGAAAATGGGTTTTCCGGACGCCGCCGTCGAGCGCCGCATCCTGCAGCAGGCCCGTGGCGAAGCGCTAAATGGCGAAACCAAGCCGGAACGCCGAGTCAGCCAGCAGGCGATCTTTGCCGCGCGCAAGGAAATCCTGGGCCTTTACATGGCGGACGCCGTGGAGGAATACCTGGTGCAGTTGGTCATGGCCACCCGCAACCCGGCCAAGTTCGACCCGGAAATGGCTGAATGGATTGCCTATGGCGCCAGCCCCCGGGGATCCATCGCTTTGGACCGCTGCGCCCGCGCCCACGCCTGGCTTGCCGGTCGCGACTTCGTCAGTCCGGAAGACATCCAGGCGGTGCTGTTCGACGTGTTGCGCCACCGCATCATCCTGTCCTTCGAAGCGGAAGCCGCCGGCATTGACCAGGACCGGGTGGTCCAGCGGATTCTCGACGTCGTAGCCGTCGCTTGACCCCGATGAGCGCCCTTTTGCCGCCCGAGCCGGGCATCCGCATCAGTCTCGCCGAACTGATCGAGATGCGCCATCGCGTGCGCGAAGTGCAGCTGTTCTCCACGCCGAGCCAGCGCAGCCCGCTGATCGGACTGCACCATTCCAAACTGCGCGGTCGCGGCGTGGATTTTGACCAGGTGCGGGTCTATCAGGCGGGCGACGACGTGCGCACCATCGACTGGCGCGTCACGGCCCGCACGCAGGAGCCCCACACCAAGCTGTTCCACGAAGAACGCGAGCGCCCGATTTTCATCATCGTAGAGCAAAGCCGTCGGCTGTTCTTCGGTTCCGGGCTGATGTTCAAATCGGTGCTCGCGGCCCAGGCCGCCAGTCTGATTGGCTGGGCAGCGCTCGGTCATAACGATCGGGTTGGCGGGCTGGTGTTCGGCGACAACGAGCATTACGAAATCAAACCCCGGCGGAGCAAACAAAGCCTGCTGCAACTGCTTAACCGGCTGGTGCGGGTCAATCAATCGCTGCACACCGAAACCGAACAGAACCGCGACAGCCTCAACCTCGCCCTGCGCCGCGCCCGGGAAGTGCTGCGCCCCGGCAGCCTGGTGATCGTGATCTGTGATGAGCGCGCGCTGACCGAAGGCACCGAACAACAACTGAGCCTGTTGTCGCGCCATTGCGACCTGTTGCTGTTGCCGGTATCCGACCCGCTGGACCACGCCCTGCCCGCTGCCGGCTTGCTGCGTTTTGCCGAACGCGGCGCGCAACTGGAAATCGACACCCTCAATTTCGACCTGCGCCAGAGCTACCGCGCCCAGGCCGAAGCACGGATCGCGCGCTGGGAACTGCTGGCGCAGAAGCTTCGGGTCTTGCTGATGCCGTTGAGCACCCAAAGCGAAATGGTCGAACAACTGCGCGAGTACCTGAACCCGCAGAGTCCGGGGAAAGGTCGATGAGCAGTCTGGAACAGTTGCAGCCGCTGATTTCTCCGCCGCCCATCAGCGTTTGGCCACCCGCGCCGGGCTGGTGGCTGTTATTGCTGGCATTGGTACTGATCGCGTTCGGCCTGTGGAAAGCACGCAGCTTGCTGCCCACCAAGCGCCTGATCGTACGTGCCGAACAACCCCTGGACCCGGTACGCCTCGCCGCGCTGGCGGAACTGGCCCTGCTGCCCAAACCTTATGATGGCGCCCCCGCCGGTGCGTGGCTGCAGCAACTCAACGGCCTGCTCAAGCGCCTGTGCCGCAATCATTACCCCTACAGCCAGAGCCACACCCTCAACGGTCGCAAATGGCTGGCGTTCCTCGACAACCGCTGCCCCGCCGCCGGCCTCACGCGCTGGATGGTGCTGGTCGAAGGCGCCTACAAGCCCGAATGCAAACTTGACGACAAGGCCATCGCCGGCCTCACCCAGGCCGTCGAAACCTGGATTCGCAAACATGTTTGAGTTCGCCTGGCCGTGGATCTTCGCCCTGATGCCGCTACCGTGGCTGATGCGCCTCGTATTGCCGGTGGCTGACAGCGGCGAGCCGGCGCTCAAGGTCAGCTTTCTCGGCGACCTGGAAGGCCTGGCTCGCCGCCGCGCACGGGCCAATCTTCCAGCCTGGCGCCAACAGGCGCCCTTCATGTTGCTGTGGCTGTTTCTGCTGATTGCTGCAGCGCGACCGCAGTGGCTGGGCGAACCGCTGCCGATTGCCGCCAGCGGCCGCGACTTGCTCGTGGCTGTGGACGTGTCCGGTTCCATGGATTTCCCTGACATGCAATGGCAGGACGATGAAGTCAGTCGCCTGGCGCTGGTGCAACATTTGCTCGGAGATTTTCTCGAGAGCCGTGAGGGCGACCGGGTCGGCCTGATTCTGTTTGGCAGCCGTGCCTATTTGCAGGCGCCGCTGACCTTCGACCGGCGCACCGTACGGACCTGGCTCGACGAAGCGCGGGTTGGTATCGCCGGCAAGAACACCGCCATCGGCGACGCCATTGGCCTGGCCCTCAAGCGCCTGCGCATGCGTCCGGCACAAAGTCGCGTGCTGATCCTGGTGACCGATGGTGCCAACAACGGTGGTGAAATTGGCCCACTGACCGCCGCGCGGCTGGCGGCTCGGGAAGGCGTGAAAATCTACACCATCGGCATCGGCGCCGACCCTGAGCAGTCCGGCACGCCGGGATTTCTCGGCGTCAACCCAAGCCTGGACCTCGATGAACCATCGCTGCAAGCCATTGCCGCAGCCACCCATGGCCAGTATTTCCGCGCTCGTGATGGCGAACAGTTGCAGGCGATCAAGGAGACCCTCGATCAACTGGAGCCGGTGGCTCAACAACCGACCCAGGCCCGCCCGGCTTTGGCCTTGTACCACTGGCCGCTGGCAATGGCGTTGTTGCTGAGCATGCTGCTGGTGGTGCGCGAACGCTGGCCGCATAACCCGTTGCATCGCCTGTTTACCAAGGATCTG
Source organism: Pseudomonas sp. S2_C03 (assembly GCF_054668405.1). Classification (NCBI taxonomy): domain Bacteria; kingdom Pseudomonadati; phylum Pseudomonadota; class Gammaproteobacteria; order Pseudomonadales; family Pseudomonadaceae; genus Pseudomonas; species Pseudomonas sp. S2_C03. The sequence goes on from NZ_CP162766.1 coordinate 2,499,544, forward strand.
TTGTCCCAGAGTGCCCTGCCCGACTGGCGCGATCGCCTCAGGCGTCTGCGTCTGCGGAGGCGCCGATGAGCGATCTGTGGCCGTACTGGTTCCGCCCCGGCTGGTTGTTGCTGGTGCCGTTGCTGGGCTGGTTGCTCTGGCAACTCTGGCACAGGCAGAAACGCGCCGGGCGCTGGCAAATGATCCTGCCGCCAGCCTTCCACGCCGCGTTGCTCAGTGGCGGCAACGGTCGCGAAAGCAAATTGCCGTGGGTCGCACTCGGTATCGCGTGGCTGCTGACCATTGTGGCGTTGCTCGGGCCGAGCTGGGAGCGTGTCGAACAAAACAGCCAGAAGCCGGCGGACCCACTGGTGGTGATCCTGGAACTGACTCCGCAAATGCTCGCCACCGACGTGCCACCCAACCGACTCGAACAGGCCCGACGCAAACTGTTCGACCTGTTGCAAAATCGCAGCGACGCGCAGACCGCCATCATCGTGTACGCCGGCAGTGCACACACGCTGGTGCCGTTGTCGGACGACCTCGCCACCAGCCGCAATTTGCTGGATTCGCTCAAACCGTCGTTAATGCCTCAGCCTGGTCATCGCGCGGACCTAGCGGTGACCAAGGCCCTGACATTACTCAAACAGGGAGCGTTGGGCGATGGCCGCATCCTGCTGATCGGCTCCTCTCTAAGCGATCTGGAGCGCGAAGGCATTCAACAGGCGCTGGACGGCAAATCCACGCAATTTCTGATGCTCGGAGTCGGCACCGCCGAGGGCTCGCCGATCACCCAGGAAGACGGTAGCTTCCTCAAGGATGAACAAGGCGCAATTCTGGTGCCACACCTGGACGAGCCGGGGTTGAAAGCCTTCGTCAACAGCCTCGATGGTCGTTATCGCCATGCCCGCCTCGAGGATGCCGACCTGCGCGGTCTCGGTCTGCTCGCCGGGCCACGCAGCCTGCGTAACGACGGCCAGACCTTACGTCTCGACACCTGGGCCGATCAGGGTTACTGGTTGTTGTTGCCTCTTCTGCTACTGGCGGCCTGTGCCGGTCGGCGCGGCTGGTTGTTCTGCCTGCCACTGCTGTTTTTATTGCCGCAATCCAGCTACGCGTTCGACTTCAAAGACCTGTGGCTGCGTCCCGACCAACAGGGGCTGCACTTGCTCAAGCAAAAGCGCCCAGCCGAGGCAGCGCAGCATTTCGATAACCACCAATGGCAGGGCGTGGCACTCTATGAGGCCGGCGATTACAGCGCTGCCGCCCAGCGTTTCGCCGAAGGCAACGACGCCCATGCCCACTACAATCGTGGTAACGCCTTGGCCAAAAGTGGTGAGCTGGAAGCTGCGCTGGATGCCTACGAGCAGGCACTGGAGCTGCAACCGGATCTGCGCCCGGCACTGACCAACAAGGCTTTGGTGGAGAACCTGCTAATGCAGAAAACCGCGCCGAAACCGGTCGAATCGCCAAAACCCGAGGATGAAAAACCCGGTGCTCCGCAGGAGCAACCGCCCGGCGCCGCGACCCAACCGGCTGACACCGGGCAAGCCAATGCCGAGGCACAGACACCCACACCAGACACACAAGACGCCGAACCCACGCCGCCACGACCGGGCAGCAACGAAGTGCCAGGCAGCGAACTGGGCGATGAACAAAGCACCACCCCGCCCTTGCGCCCGGCCGGCGATGCCATCGATGGCGAACAGCGCCAGGCCCTGGAGCAATGGCTGCGCAAGATCCCGGATGACCCGGGTGAACTGCTCAGGCGTAAATTCTGGTACGAACAGCAACAACATCAGGATCAGGAAAAAACCCGATGACACGCTTCACCGCCCTGCTGGCTGCCATGCTGCTCTGGACCTTACAAGCCCAGGGCGCGGAGCTGGCCGCCAGTGTCGACCGTACCCGCCTGAGTTCCGGTGAAACGGTCGAATTGACCCTGGAATCCAACGATGTGACGCAGTTCGGCAAGCCGGACCTGACGGCACTTGAACCCCTGTTCGAGGTGCGTGGCACCCGCCAGGTCAACCAGTTGACCACCATCGACGGCGATAGCCGTGCGACCACCCGCTGGATCATTACCCTGCTGCCCCGTCAGAATGGCAGCGTGGTCATTGCCCCGTTGAAACTGGGCGACGCGCAGAGCCAGCCGATCACCCTGCAAGTGGTCGAAAGCGAAACCCAGGACCGCGTCGGTAAACGCGGACCGGTGTTCATCGAGGCCAGCCTCGACCAGGACAGCGTATACGTGCAGGCCCAGGCGATCCTCACCGTGCGCATCTATCATTCCGTCTCGCTGTACGACGACAGCAGCCTGACGCCCTTGCAGATCCCCGATGCGCGCATCGAGCAATTGGGGGAATCACGCACCTACGAAAAGGATATCGAGGGTGTGCGTCACGGCGTGATCGAACTGCGCTATGCGATCTACCCACAGCACAGTGGCCAGGTGACCCTGCCGGCACAGATCTTCAGTGCGACCCTGGTGGACCCTCCGCCCGCCCAGGAAGTTGAAGCGCAGGTGCCAAAATCCGGCAAGCTGATGCGCGTAAGCTCAGGCAAACTGACGTTGACGGTCAAGGCCAAGCCGGCGACCTACCCGGCAGACGCGCCCTGGTTGCCGGCCCGAAGCTTGAGCCTGAGCGAAAGCTGGAACCCGGAGCCTGAGCAGACACAGGTCGGTGACTCGCTCACCCGCAGTCTGACGCTGAAAGCCGAAGGCCTGGCCAGCACTCAATTGCCACCGCTACCGGCCACTGACGTCAACGGCTTGCGGCGCTATCCCGACCAGCCGGTGCTGGGCAATCAGAACAGCGAACGTGGCCTGATCGGCAGCCGCGAGGACCGCGAAGCCCTGGTGCCGGTGCGCAGTGGCGACATCGAGTTGCCAGCGGTGGACGTGGTCTGGTGGAACACCTTCGAAGATCACCTCGAGCACACCAGCCTGCCCGCGCGTACCCTCAGCGTGGCGAACAACCCCGGCTTGATGGTCGATACCCCCGCCGGCGTGACGCCGGTTATCACTGCCGCCGATAACGAAGCACTCTGGTGGTGGAAGCTCAGCACCCTGACGCTGGCGTGCACCACCCTCCTCGGTTTTGGCCTGTGGTGGCGCGCCCGCTGGCAACCGGCGATCCTGCGGGCCGCGCAAGCCGGCCCCAGCCCGCGCACCGTGCTCGACGACCTCAAGCGCGCCTGTCAGGCCAACGACACCCATGCCACCCGCCAGGCGCTGGACGCCTGGGCCCGCCAGCAACCGGAAACCCTGGCCGACATGGCCGCGCGCTTCGTGCCGCTGTCCGATGCCCTGGACGGCCTGAACGGCGCGCTGTACAGCGAAAGTGGCCAGCATTGGCAAGGTGAGGAACTGTGGCGGGCGATCAGGACCATACCGATGGCCGAGCGCAAACAGGATCCGTTGGGTGACAGCGGATTGCCGCCGCTTTATCCGAAATAGTGGCCGCCTGAACCACCGTCGCGATAGGGCCCCAAGATCACCTCAATTACCCCTGCCCACCGCTTTCCCCGTAAACTCCCACCCTTTTCGCCGCCATCGATTTCCCCGCGGCCACGACCTTATTTCCTACGGAGCTCGCCTTGCGTCTGTTTCACACCTCCGACTGGCACCTGGGACAAAACCTGCACGGCCAGGATCGCGATTTCGAGCACGCCTGCTTTCTGGAATGGCTGTTGCGTCAGCTCAAGCTGGACCAGCCGGATGTTCTGCTGATCGCCGGTGACATCTTCGACACGGTCAATCCGCCGGTCAAAGCCCAGGAGCGCCTGTACGATTTCATCGTCAGCGCCCACGAACAACAGCCGAAACTCACCATCGTGATGATCGCCGGCAACCACGATTCCGGCTCCCGCATCGAGTTGCCAGCGCCACTGATGCGCCGTTTGCGTACCCATGCGCTAGGACGCGTGTTGTGGCTGGACGACGGCCAGCTCGACGCCGAACGCTTGCTGCTGCCGCTGCCGGACGCCAAGGGCAAGACGGTGGCCTGGTGCCTGGCGCTGCCGTTCCTGCGCCCGGCCGAAGTCACTGGCGCCCACTTGGGCGATGACTACCTGCGTGGCATCGGCCAGGTTCACGAGTGGCTGATCGAAGCGGCCAACGCCAAGCGCAAGCGTGGCCAGGCCCTGATCGCCATCAGTCACGCGCACATGGCGGGCGGTTCGGTATCCGAAGACTCCGAGCGCAGCCTGATCATCGGCAACGCCGAAGCCCTGCCCGCCAGCCTGTTCGGCCCCAGCATCAGCTACGTCGCCCTCGGCCATTTGCACAAGCCGCAGAAGGTCAACGGCGAAACGCGCATCCGTTACAGCGGCTCCCCGATCCCGTTGTCCTTTTCCGAAATCGCCTATCAGCACCAGATCCTCGACATTCAGCTCGACGGCGAAACCCTGGTCAGCGTCGAACCCAAGCTGATTCCCCGCGCCGTCAACCTGCAACGCCTCGGCCCAGCGCCACTGGCGGACATCCTGCTGCAACTGGCCGAGCTGCCCAACGTCGATCTGCTGGCCGATATCCAGCGTCAACCGTGGCTGGAAGTGCGCGTACGCCTGGACGAGCCACAACCCGACCTGCGCAATCAGGTGGAAACCGCCCTGCAAGGCAAAGCCGTGCGCCTGGTGCGTATCGCCGCCGAGTACGCCGGCAACGGCGGCCGCGAAGGCGTCGATGACGGCGCAGCGCTGATCGAGCTCGACCAACTGACGCCGCAGGAACTGTTCAGCCGCGCCTGGCACGACAACTACGGCAGCGAGGTCGATGAGCAAACCCTCAAAGACTTTGCCGAGTTGCTGCAAGACGTACAGATGGAGGGCGAACAGCCATGAAAATCCTCGCCATCCGCCTGAAAAACCTGGCTTCGCTGGCCGGGCCGTTTGAAATCGACTTCACCGCCGAGCCGCTGGCCAGTGCTGGCCTGTTCGCCATCACCGGCCCGACCGGTGCCGGTAAAAGCACCTTGCTCGACGCGTTGTGCCTGGCGCTCTTTGGTGCCGTGCCACGACTGAGCAATGCCCAGGTGTCGGCCAAGGCGCCGGATGCGGACGGCGAGATCAGTACCGGGGACCCGCGCACCCTGCTGCGTCGCGGCACCGGTGAAGGTTATGCCGAGGTGGATTTCGTCGGCATCGATGGCCGGCGCTACCGCGCACGCTGGGAAGCCAACCGCGCTCGGGAAAAGGCTGCCGGCAAGCTGCAAGCCAGCCGCCAGAGCCTTCGCGATATCGATCTGGATCAATTGCTGGCCAGCCAGAAAGTCGAGTTCAAGACTCAGCTCGAAGCCGTGCTGGGCCTGAACTTCGAGCAGTTCACCCGCGCCGTGCTGTTGGCGCAAAGCGAATTCAGCGCCTTCCTCAAGGCCAACGATAACGAACGCAGCGAACTGCTGGAAAAACTCACCGACACCGCGCTCTACACGCGCTTGGGCCGGCGTGCCTTCGACAAGACCAAGGACGCGCGTGAGGCGCACAAGTTGTTGCAGGATCAGGCCACGGGTGTCACCCCGCTGGCCCCTGAAGCACGCGCTGCACTGGACGAGCGCTTCGATCAGGCGCAGCAGCAACTCAAGACCCGGCAGGCGCAGCTCAAGCAACTGGAGCTTCAACATACCTGGCTCAAGGAGCTGGGACAGTTGCAGGACGAACAGCTCAGCGCCAGCGAACAGCTGACCAGCGCCGAGCAGGAAGGGCAACGGCTGGCCGGCGAACGCCTGACACTGACCCGCCTTGAGCAACTGGCCCCACAACGGCACCAGTTTGCCCGCCAGAGCGAACTCAGGTCCCGGCTGACGCCACTGGCCGCGCAGATCCAGCAGCACACCCGCCAACAAGAGGATTTGCAAACACGCCAGGCCCAACTCGAACAGCGTTTGGCCATAGCGAAAACCACGCTGGCGGCCGCACAGGCTGAACACGCTGCGAGCACCCCGCTGCTGCGCCAGGCCTTTGAGGCCCAGGGAACCCTGGCTCGCCTGATCAAGGATGCCGACCAAAGCGCGGACCGCAAGCAGCTAGCCGAACAGGCCTGCACTGAAGGGCAAACGACGATCCAGGGCTTGCTCGATCAGCAACAACGCGTGGCCGGGCGCCTGCAACAGATTGCCGCCGAGCTGGAGCAGAGCGTTGCTCTGGCGCCGCTCAGTGATGCCTGGAATGCCTACCGCGATCGCTTGCAGCAATTGATGTTGATCGGTAACCGCCTCAACAAGGGGCAAGCCGAGCTGACGACGCTGGAACACAATGCCAGCGTTGCCAGCGCAGAATGGAGCGCGCAAAAACAGCACCTGGAAGTGCTCTACAAAGAGGCCGGTGCCGAACCTGAAGCGGTGGCCGAACAGATCCAGTTGCTGGGCAACCTGTTGCAAGATAACCGCAAGCAGCTACGCGCCTTCGAGGAACTGGCACGCCTGTGGAGCAGCCAGCGGGACTTGGAACAGCGTCTGGCCCAATTGCAACAACGCCAGGCCGAGGCTCAACTCCAGCGCGACCGTTTGACTGAGGCCGGGGTGAAGACCCGGAACGAACTGGCAGTCGCCGAACAAACCCTGACCGTCACCCGCCAATTGCTCGAGCGCCAGCGCGTGGCTCGCAGCGCGAGTGTGGAAGAGCTGCGCGCGCAACTGCAAGACGATCAACCCTGCCCGGTTTGTGGCAGCCCGGATCACCCCTACCATCAGCCAGAAGCACTGCTGCAAAGCCTCGGCCGTCATGACGAAAGCGAACAGGCCAATGCCCAGCAAGCTGTGGATGCGCTCAAGGAAAAACTGACTGACCTGCGCACCGAAGTCGGCGGCGTGATCGCCCAGCAGAAGGAACTGCTACAGCAGCAGGAACACCTGCTGGCCCAGCAACAAATCCTCGCGCCGAGCCTCGATGCACACCCGCTGTCGGCGCAGTTGCTCAATCATGATGCGGACAAACGCGATGCCTGGCTGACCCAGCAAAACAGCCAGTTGAACCAGAGCATCAGCCAGGACGAACAACGGCAAACTGCCCTGCTGACCCTGCAACAGGACGCCGCGCGCTTGCAACAGCAACTGCGCAACGCTGAAACCGCCAGCCAGCAAGCCACCCAGCACCTGCTCAACCAGCAACGTGAGCTGGCCGGCGATCGCCAGCGCCTGGACGAAGAGCTGCATGCGTTCAGCAGCCTGCTGCCCGCCGACACGCTGGAAGCCTTGCGCGTGGAGCCGGCGGCGACCTTCATGCAACTCGACCGGCAGATCGCGCAACGCCTGGAACAACTCGATCAGCAGCGCGACGAACTCGGCGAGCAGCAGCAACGCCAGCAAACGCTGGAAAAGGAACAGGATCGACAGCAGATCCGCGCCCAGCAGTTGGAAGCGGCGCAACTGCAGTTCAGCGCCTTGGCCGAGCAGCAACAGGCTTGCCAACAACAACTGGCGCAATGGCTTGGCAGCCACGAAAGCGCCGAGCAGTGGCAGCAACAATTGGATGAGGCGGTCGAACAGGCCCGCGCCGCCGAGACCTCAGCCAATCAGGAACTGCAATCGATACGCACGCAACAAGTGCAACTGGCCGCTGAACTCCACGCGCAGCAGGAGCGACTCACCGCGCTTGAAGCCGAGGATCGCGAGCTCACGGCGAAGATCGGCGATTGGCGCGCCTTGCATCCGGAACTGGATGATAGCGGCCTTGAGCAGTTGCTCGGTGTGGACGAGCAACAGGTCAGCGAACTGCGCCAGCGCTTGCAGCAAAACGAAAAGGCTATCGAACAGGCCAGGGTGTTGCTGCACGAGCGTGACAAACGCCTGGCCAGTCACCAGGCCCAGCACAACGGCAACCTTGATGCCGAGCAATTGGCGAGCGCCCTCGCCGAGCTGCAACAGCAATGTGCTGTCAGCGAACAACTGTGTGCCGAACTGCGCGCCGAACAGGCCGAAGATCAGCGCCGGCAGAACGCCAATCAGGCGCTTGCCCGGCAAATCGCCGAGGCGTACGCCGAATATCAGCGCTGGGCACGCCTCAATGCATTGATCGGCTCCGCCACCGGCGACACCTTCCGCAAGATCGCGCAGGCCTACAACCTCGACCTGCTGGTGCATCACGCCAACGTGCAATTGCGCCAACTGGTGCGGCGCTACCGCCTCAAGCGCGGCGGCAGCATGCTCGGTTTGCTGGTAATGGACACCGAGATGGGCGACGAACTGCGTTCGGTGCACTCGCTGTCCGGCGGCGAAACCTTCCTGGTGTCGTTGGCGCTGGCGCTGGGCCTGGCGTCCATGGCTTCGAGCACGCTGAAGATCGAATCGCTGTTCATCGATGAAGGCTTCGGCAGCCTCGACCCGGAATCGCTGCAACTGGCCATGGACGCACTCGACGGCTTGCAGGCCCAGGGGCGCAAGGTCGCGGTGATCTCCCACGTTCAGGAAATGCACGAGCGGATTCCGGTACAGATTCAGGTCCAACGCCAGGGCAACGGCCTCAGCACCCTGGAGGTGAAATGATCACGCTGTACTCCTTCCGCCGCTGCCCCTACGCCATGCGAGCCCGCATGGCCTTGCGCTACAGCGGCGTGGCGCTGGAGATCGTCGAAGTCAGCCTCAAGGCCAAGCCGGCCGAAATGCTGGCGCTGTCGAGCAAAGGGACGGTGCCGGTGTTGAACGTGGAAGGTCGAGTGATCGATGAAAGCCTGGCGATCATGCACTGGGCTTTGGCGCAGCATGATCCGCAGGATTGGCAGTTGCTGGAAGCCCCCGCAGGGCCTGCGGCCATCGCGGCACTGATCGAAGAAAATGACCAGGTGTTCAAGGTGCACCTGAACCGCTACAAGTACGCGGAACGTTATCCCGAACAACCGATGGCGTTCTATCGCAGCGAGGGTGAGGTGTTCCTGGGCAAGCTCGAACGGTTGCTGGAACAGCGGGAGTATTTGTTGGCGGACCATCCGAGCCTGGCGGACGTGGCGCTGATGCCTTTCGTGCGCCAGTTCGCCCATGTTGATCGCAAGTGGTTTGGGCAGGCGCCCTACCCGAGGTTGCAGCGTTGGTTGCAGGGGTTTATCGATTCGGATTTGTTCACATCAATAATGAAGAAATGACCCTGGACCACTGAAAAAACTGTGGGAGCGGGCTCGCCCGCGATAGCGTCAGGTCAGTCGACATCACTTTAACTGATCCACCGCATTCGCGGGCAAGCCCGCTCCCACGGGGTTTCAGTGTTCATCGGATTTGTGTACGACAGACGTCGTTCACGCAAACACCTCGCACATCTGCACAACCGAGCAATCGATCTGGAACGGGCCGAAAAAGTCGCCTTGGCGTTTCACCGGCGGATTGCCGGCCAACAGGCCCATGGCTTTCGCCGTTTCAATGTTGTGAGCGAGGTTGTGATTGGCCTCTATCGACCGCGCAACGCCCCCCGCCGAGCCCTGGTTGAAGCCCAACAGGGACGAGCCGTTGGTCATGACCGCCAACGAGGCGATGACCCAGAGTTTGCCCCCTTTCATATGCCTGCCACTCCCGCCGCATCAACATGATCGACCACAGCGTTCTGCACGCGATGGTCGAACTGGATACCGGGATGAGCGACCTGGATCGGTGCGTCGACGTCGCGTTGTGATTGCGCCGAGAGGCTGACGACCAACACCAGCGCCACGTACAGACCGATGGCCAGGTAGGCGCCGTATTTGGCAGAGGTAAGCAGTGAGCTGGCCATGATGTTCTCCGTGGACATGTTTCGATGTCCACAGAATCGATCAAAAAAGCCGTGATAACCACTCAGGGTTATCCATAGTGACCATCAGCTTTATTGATCATTGAGCCAGTCTATTTCAGCCTTCAATAAAACTCATCAGGCGTTCTCGCGCAGCCTCGGGCTCCCCGGAAACGGGCGTGTGAGCGGAAAGGATGGGAGTTGAATAGAGGCACAGAAGTACTACAGCCAAACGCATCGCCATATTGTCGATCCTTTTTATTGGACAAGGAGACTTCGGCGATAAATCTAAACGTATGGCCATGTGATATCAAGCATTGCGCCAGTAGCACTATGACATTGTCGTGAACGCGTTATGCAGGAGCGACATCACTCGTGGGGTTCGAGACGTTCGACTCGATCAACACAAGTGACTTCGCTCCTGCATAAAGTCGGGGCTGGGCTTTCAGGCCTGGGTTTTGTGGTCCAGTGCGGCGTAGAAGTTGGCACTTTGTTGCAGGTATTTCTGGGTGTAGCTCTGGGTGTGGGCTTTTTTATCGCTGATTTCCGCGTTGGCGCTGGCTGGCAATGCAACGGTAGCGGAGATAGCGGAAGCGGCGATGATGGAGAAGAGATTGAAGTTCATGGGATGTTCCTCGAAGTAGTGGGCTTACTTGCCGGTTAAGGCCGTGGAGCAAACTTAACTTTCGAGGTGCATTCGTTTGAAATCTTTTGTAGCACTAACGCATATCATCGTGATTGATAGAAAGCTACAGGCCCCATCATTCGGGGCCTGCGGTCTATTGACGCACCAGGAATTTCAAGTCGCTTGGCGCGTCCATCGGCAGTTTCTGCACGGTTTTACCCAGTAGCCCGCTCTTGGCATCCCGCTCGACCACGACAATCTGGTTGCTCTTTTGATTGGCGATCAGCAGGAATTTGCCACTGGGGTCCAGGGTGAACTCGCGCGGATGATCGCCCTCCACGGAACGGCGTTGCAGTTCCTTGAGATGCCCGGTCGCCGGGTCGATCGCAAACACCAGCATCTGGTTGGCGGTGCCTCGGTTGCTGACGTAGAGAAACCTGCCGTCAGCCGAGGCATGCAGCGCAGCAGCGGCCTTGTCCGAGACCGGTTGCCCAGCGGCGAGGTCAACCATTTGTGTTTGTTTGAGTGTACCGTTGCTGTAGTCGAACACCGCAACCTGGGCGCTCATTTCCATGGTCAGCCAGGCATGTTTGCCGTCAGCGCTGAACAGCAGGTGCCGAGGGCCACTGCCCGCTGGCAACTGCACGAACGCAGGATCAGCCGGTACCAATGGCAAGTCCTTGTTGGCCTTGGGGTCGAAGCGATAGACAACGATCTTGTCTGCACCCAGATCATTGGAGAACACGAACCGGCCGTCCGGGGAAGACACGGTCGAATGCACGTGCGCCGACATCTGCCGCTCGGGATTGACCCGGCTAGAGGGATGACTGCTCATCTGCACCACCGGCCCCAGCTTGCCATCGGCGCCCACCGGCAACACCGCCAGGGTGCCGCCCGGGTCTTCGGCCACCGAGTAATTGCTGACGAACAGGTGGCTCGCGTCGGCGCTGAGGCTTGAGTGGGTGGGCTCATTGCCCAGGCTCTGCACCTGACTGATCAGGCTCAGCTCATGGCTCTTGGGGTCGATGGCAAAGCTGCTGACACGACCGACTGGATCCTGCTGACCCGGACCGTTTTCGTTGACCACGAACAATTGCCGCTGATCCCTGGACAGGGTCAGCCACGACGGGTTTTCGCTCTTGATCACTTGCAGCGGCTTCGCATCGAGCTGGCCACGGTTGCTGTCGAAGTTCAGGCGATAGATGCCCTCACTCTGCCCCGCCGTGTACGTACCCACCAGCACTTGATATTGCTCGGCGAACGCCGCTTGCACGCCCATGGCACCGACGCTGCCGGCCATCAACAGCGGCCAGAACTTACGCATCCTCATGCTCGTCATCCTCGTTGTCACCGCCAGTGGCGTCCAGGCAGACCACCAGGTGTTCGCCAGACTCGCCGGTGATGATCCAGCTTTGCAGGGCGGTATCGAAAGTCGCGGTTTCGATCTGCGCCATGCTGAATATCCAGCGTTTGAGCGCGCGGCCGTCCATGCATTCAATGTGCAGGTTGTCTTGTTCATCGAGTGAAAAATCGAAAGCGTGCAGCCCATCGATTTCCAGCATGTCGCAGGTTTCGAGGGCGGCGAGCAAGGTGTTGGTTACGGCAGTCATGGCAGTCAGTCTTTGAGTTCAAAGACGCAATGATAGCTTATTGAGCCAAGCCCCTTTCACAAACACCACACGCCCCCTGTGGGAGCGAGCTTGCTCGCGATGGCGGTGTGCCAGTCAATACAATCTTGGCTGACACACCGCCATCGCGAGCAAGCTCGCTCCCACAGGAAAAGGGTTCCTTCAGTTGATCCTCAGATCGCCTCACGCGACGGCTGTCCATCCACCAGGCGCTGGATGCGCAACGGGTTGGCATTCTTCAGCGCATCCGGCAGCAAGCTGTCGGGGTAGTTCTGGAAGCACACCGGACGCAGGAAGCGGTCGATGGCCAGGGTGCCCACCGAGGTCCCACGGGCGTCGGAAGTGGCCGGGTACGGCCCGCCGTGGACCATGGAGTCGCACACTTCTACACCGGTCGGGTAACCGTTGAGCAGGATGCGGCCGACCTTTTGTTCCAGCAACGGCGTCAGCTCGCCGAACTGTTCAAAATCAGCCGGTTCACCAATGATCGTGGCCGTCAGCTGTCCGTGCAGACCGTGCAGCGCAGCCGTCAGTTGCGCCTGATCCGCCACTTCGACAAACACCGTGGTCGGACCAAAGATTTCTTCCTGCAATACTTCATCGCCATCGATCAGCAAACCGACATCGGCCTTGAACAATTGCGGCTGCGCCTGATTGCCCTGCTGTGTGCTGCCGGCCAGATGAGTGATGCCCGGATGCGCCAGCAATTTTTGCAGGCCCTTGCCATAGCTGCTCAAGGTTCCGGTATTGAGCATTGTTTGCGCCGGCTGGTCGTTGATCAGCCCCGCCACCTGTTCCACGAAGGCACTGAACTGTGGCGAGCGGATACCGATCACCAGGCCTGGATTGGTGCAGAACTGACCGCAACCCTGGACCACGGAAGCGGTGAGGTCACGGGCGACCGTTTCGCTGCGCACCGCCAGCGCCTGGGGCAGGACGATCACCGGGTTGATGCTCGACATCTCGGCGAATACCGGGATCGGCTGCGCACGTGCCGCCGCCATGTCACACAAGGCGCGCCCGCCGCGCAGCGAACCGGTGAAGCCAACAGCCTGAATCGCCGCGTGCTTGACCAGCGCCTCACCTACGCCACCGCCGTAGATCATGTTGAACACGCCTGCCGGCATGCCGGTTTTCTCCGCAGCGCGGATGATGGCATCAGCGACCCGCTCGGCCGTGGCCATATGACCGCTGTGGGCCTTGAACACCACCGGGCAACCGGCGGCGAGAGCCGATGCGGTATCGCCGCCCGCCGTGGAAAAAGCCAGGGGGAAGTTGCTCGCGCCAAACACGGCCACCGGACCTAGACCAATGCGGTACTGGCGCAAATCCGGGCGTGGCAGGGGCTGGCGATCCGGCAGTGCCTTGTCGATTCGCGCGCCATAAAAATCGCCACGGCGCAGGACCTTGGCGAACAAGCGCATCTGTCCGCTGGTGCGACCGCGCTCACCCTGGATACGGCCGGCAGGCAACGCGGTTTCGCGGCAGACCACCGCCACGAAATCGTCGCCCAGGGCGTCCAGCTCATCGGCAATCGCATCGAGAAACTGTGCACGACGTTCGGCGCTGAGGCGGCGATACGCCGGGTAGGCGGCAGCGGCGGCCTTGGCGGCGGCATCCACTTCTTCGGGCGTGGCCTGGACGAAATAGCCCGGCAATGCCTCGCCAGTGGTGGCGTCGACGCTTTGCAGTTGGACGGTGCCGGCCGCGCTACGCTGGCCGCCGATGTAGTTGTGACCCAGTGTCTGACTCATTGGGGATTCCTTAAAGAGTACCGATGGTGCCGGGTTCGAACACCGCTGTAACCGGTGCGATACCGTTGATCAGCGGTGCGCCGAACTCGGCCTGACTGATTTCGAAGACATCACCCGGCTGCGTACGAATGCCGTCGGCAAACGACAACGTCGCCGTCCCGAAGAAGTGAATGTGCACATCACCCGGGCGCAGGAACTGACTGTACTTGAAATGGTGGTATTCGAGGTTTTCCAGGCTGTGGCACATGTTGGCTTCGCCACTGAGGAACTCGTTCTGCCACAACACTTCGCCGTTGCGCACGATACGGCTGGTGCCTGCCAGATGTTGAGGCAATTGACCCACTCGAAGTTCCGGACCGTAACTGCAACTGCGCAATTTGGAGTGCGCCAGGTACAGGTAATTCTTGCGCTCCATGACGTGATCGGAGAACTCGTTGCCGATGGCGTAACCCAGGCGATACGGCTTGCCATCGTGGCCCATGACATACAGGCCGCTGATCTCCGGCTCTTCACCCGCGTCTTCGGCGAACGGTGGCAACGGGAACGCCTGACCCGGGCGCACGACGATACTGCCGTCACCCTTATAGAACCATTCCGGCTGCACACCCGCCTGACCCGCTGGCGGCTTGCCGCCCTCCACGCCCCATTTGAAGATGCGCATGGTGTCGGTCATTGCCGTTTCGTCGGCGGACTGCTGGTGCATTTTGTCCCGCGCCGAGGCACTGCCCAGGTGCGTCAGGCCGGTACCGCTGACCAGCATGTGTGCCGGGTCCGGGTGGTCCAGCGGTGGCAGGATGCGCAACGTGGCCAGCAGTTCGGCGTAATCATGGCTGATGCCCAGGCCCAGCGCCGTGACTTGCTGTTCAAGGTTGACGCCCGCCTCGATCGCCGCCAGGGCCAGATCGCGCACGGTGCGCGCATCCTGCACTTCGCGAACCTGACCTTCTTGCACCACACCTACCCGGCGCTCGCCGTTTAACAATTCGAATTGAACCAGACGCATGGAAATCTCCTTCAATAATTCTTCAGAACCACAAAACACCTTGTGGGAGCGGGCTTGCCCGCGATGCGGCCGGCATATCCAGCCTCATCAGCGCCTGACACTCCGCCATCGCGGGCAAGCCCGCTCCCACAGGGGCCGAAGCACATTTAAATACGACTCGCCCCCCGCGCACTTGCGGCGAACTGGTCAGCCGGCAACACATGCTTGCGCTCCAACTGGCGATAGACCACGCCAGTCAAGATCAACCCGAACACCATCACGCAGGACAGGAAGTACAAGCCCGACGCCAGGTTTCCGGTGTATTCCTTCAGCGCGCCGATCACGAACGGGCCGATGTAGCCGCCGAGGTTGCCCACCGAGTTGATCAACGCGATCCCCGCTGCCGCACTGGCACCGGCAAAGAATCGACCGGGCAACGTCCAGAACACCGCCGTGCAGGAAAACAGCGCGAACGCCACCAGGCACAACGCCGCCAGTTGTGCCACCGGCAAGGTCAGCCAGGCACTGAGGAACAGGCCAAGCGCGCCCAGCACATAGAGCACCGCCAAGTGACCGTAGCGATCGTTCAAGCGGTCGGAACTGCGCGGAATGATAAGCAGGCCGATAATCCCGAAGATGTAAGGCACCGACGACACGAAACCGGTCACCAGGTCGCTGCCGCCGAACTGCTTGATCAGTGTTGGCAGCCACAGGCCCAGGCCGTAAATGCTCAAGGTCACTGGCAGGTAGAACAACGCCAGCAGCAACACACGTTTGTCCTTGAGCGTATGCAACGGGTTGCCATGGCGGGTCTGGCCGTACTCCGCCAAGTCCTTTTTCAGCTCGCCGGCCAGCCAGTCCTTCTCGGCCTGGTCCATCCACTTCACCTGTTGCGGACCGTCCGGCAACCAGCGCAGTACCGGCCAGGTCAGCAGGATCGCCGGGGCACCGATTACGATGAACAGCCACTGCCAGCCGTGCAGGCCCAGGATGCCATCCATGCCCAGCAGGCCGCCGGACACGGGCCCGGTAATCAACATGGCAATCGGTTGAGAGAGGATGAACAGTCCAAGGATCTTGCCGCGATGACGCACCGGGAACCACTGGGTGATGTAGTACAGGACGCCCGGGAAGAACCCGGCTTCAGCGGCACCCAGCAAAAAGCGCATCACATAGAAGCTGTGCGGCCCTTGTACAAAGGCCATGCCGATGGTGATGGCGCCCCAGGTAATCATGATCCGCGCAAACCAGCGCCGCGCACCAAAGCGTTCGAGCATCAGGTTGCTGGGGATTTCCAGGAGGAAGTAACCAATAAAGAACAGCCCGGCACCCAGACCGTAGGCGGCATCGCCGATCCCGATGTCAGCGCCCATGTGCAGCTTGGCAAAGCCTACGGCGGAGCGATCCACATAGGCGATCAGGTACAGCAGGATCAGGAAGGGAATCAGTTTGAGTGTGATGCGACGAATAAGCCGCAATTCCTGGCTCATGAGATCGGTCTCCGATTGTTGTTGTTATGGAACCTTGGGGGACGCCTCTCGCACTAAAAACGCCAGGGCAATCCCTCCAGTGGAGGCGACTATATAGTAATACTATTTAATCGGGCAACACTTCCAATAAGACGAAATTGCGCTTAATGTACGCTTCAGCTCGAACAATATAGTCATACAATAAGAGAATCGATCATGTCTGATAAGAAACCCACCCTGCGCTCCGCCCAATGGTTCGGCACGGCCGACAAAAACGGCTTCATGTACCGCAGCTGGATGAAGAATCAGGGCATTGCCGACCACCAGTTCCAGGGCAAGCCAATCATCGGCATCTGCAACACCTGGTCGGAGCTGACCCCGTGCAACGCGCATTTCCGTCAGATTGCCGAGCACGTCAAACGCGGCGTGATCGAGGCCGGTGGTTTCCCCGTGGAATTTCCGGTGTTCTCCAACGGTGAATCGAACCTGCGCCCGACCGCCATGCTCACCCGCAACCTGGCGAGCATGGACGTGGAAGAAGCCATTCGCGGCAACCCGATCGATGGCGTGGTCTTGCTCACCGGTTGTGACAAGACCACCCCGGCCCTGCTGATGGGCGCCGCCAGTTGCGACGTACCCGCCATCGTGGTCACTGGCGGGCCGATGCTTAACGGCAAGCACAAGGGCAAGGATATCGGCTCGGGCACCGTGGTCTGGCAGCTCAGCGAACAGGTCAAGGCCGGCACCATCACCATCGATGATTTCCTCGCGGCCGAGGGCGGCATGTCCCGCTCGGCAGGCACCTGCAATACCATGGGCACGGCCTCGACCATGGCCTGCATGGCCGAAGCGCTTGGCACTTCCCTGCCCCATAACGCGGCGATTCCGGCGGTGGATGCACGTCGCTATGTACTGGCGCACATGTCCGGCATGCGTGCCGTGGAGATGGTCAAGGAAGACCTGCGCCTGTCGAAGATCCTGACCAAGGAAGCCTTTGAGAACGCCATTCGTGTCAATGCTGCCATTGGCGGTTCGACCAACGCGGTGATTCACCTCAAGGCCATCGCCGGCCGCATCGGCGTCGAGCTGGATCTGGACGACTGGACCCGCATCGGTCGCGGCACGCCGACCATTGTCGACCTGCAACCGTCCGGGCGCTTCCTGATGGAAGAGTTCTACTACGCTGGCGGCCTGCCTGCGGTGTTGCGCCGCCTGGGTGAAGCCAACCTGATTCCTAACCCGAACGCCCTGACCGTCAACGGCAAGTCCCTGGGCGAAAACACCAAGGACGCGCCGATCTATGGCGAGGACGAAGTGATCCGCACCCTCGACAACCCGATCCGCGCCGACGGCGGGATCTGCGTGCTGCGCGGTAACCTGGCCCCCCTCGGCGCCGTGCTCAAGCCTTCGGCTGCCACCCCGGAACTGATGCAGCATCGCGGGCGTGCGGTGGTGTTCGAGAACTTCGACATGTACAAGGCGCGTATCAACGATCCGGAGCTGGACGTCGATGCGAACTCGATCCTGGTCATGAAAAACTGCGGTCCCAAGGGTTACCCAGGCATGGCCGAAGTCGGCAACATGGGCCTGCCGGCCAAACTGCTGGCCCAGGGCGTGACCGACATGGTGCGCATTTCCGACGCCCGCATGAGCGGCACCGCCTACGGCACCGTTGTCCTGCACGTGGCGCCGGAAGCTGCGGCTGGCGGGCCTCTGGCCGCGGTGAAGGAAGGCGATTGGATCGAACTCGATTGCGCTACCGGCCGCCTGCACCTGGACATCCCGGACGCCGAACTGGCCTCACGCATGGCCGACCTGCAACCGCCGCAGCAATTACTGGTGGGCGGTTATCGCCAGCTGTACATCGACCATGTGCTGCAAGCGGACCAGGGCTGCGACTTCGACTTCCTGGTCGGCTGCCGGGGCGCCGAGGTGCCGCGGCACTCGCACTAAGCCCACCATCCCCTCTCCCCGAGGGGATGCTTTTCCCTGTGGGAGCGGCGGTGCGACGATTCGACTTGCTCGAGCAAGCGGAGTGTCAGTCAGCTCATGTATCAACTGGCACACCGCTTTCGCGAGCAAGCCCGCTCCCACATTTGGTACTGCATCTACCTCAAGTTCGTGTCTTGCCTGTTATCATGCTCCACACCCCCACGCACTCAGGATCGCGCCGTTCCCCATGGATTACCGCAAACCTTCCGACCGCAAGAGCATGCATTCGCGCATCGTCCAGGAACTGGGCATGCAGATCGTTTCCGGGCGTTTCCTGCCGGACGACAAACTGCCCGCCGAAGCGCTTTTGTGCGAAGAGTACGCGGTCAGCCGACCGGTGCTGCGCGAGGCCACTCGCGTCTTGGTTGCCAAGGGCCTGGTGTATTCGCGCCCACGGGTGGGCACCGTGGTCAAGCAGCGCAAGGAATGGCACATGCTCGATCCGGACGTGCTGCACTGGCTGATGCAAAGCAGTCCGCAAAATGAATTCTTCGACCTCCTGACCAGCGTGCGCAGCATCATCGAGCCGGCCGCCGCCGCCCTCGCCGCACAATTCGCGACGGATGCCGACATCGCCGCCATTGGCGAAGCGTACCAACGCATGGAAACCGCACCGACCCCGGAAGCGCTGCTGCAACCGGACCTGGACTTCCACAGCCGCATCGCCGACGCCACCCACAACGACCTGCTGGCCAACTTGTGCAACATGCTGGCCGTGGCAATTGCCGAAGCCTTGAAGCACTCGAACCAACGACCGAACCTGCATGAACTGGCGCTGCCACGCCACAAGGCAATCCTCACGGCCATCGAGAACCGAGATGCCCTGGGCGCACGGCACGCGACGCTGGTGCAGCTCGATGATGCGAGAAGTGCGTTGAGTGTTGTGTTGGGCGCAGAGCCAACCTGAATTCCCCTGTAGGAGCGAGCTTGCTCGCGATGCGGTGTGTCAGTCGGCACATGCATTGGCTGACACGCCGCCATCGCGAGCAAGCCCGCTCCTACAGGGGAAACGGTGCGAGTTTCAGGCATAAAAAAACCGCAACCTCAGGTTGCGGCTTTTTCATTGCGGCCAGGACTCAGTGAGCAAACAACGAATTGCCCTTCTGCCCCGCCAGCTTCTCCGGCTTGATCAGGAACCGCGCCAATGCTGGCAGCAGCCAGAGCGCACCGAACATGTTCCACAGCAGCATGAAGGTCAGCATCAGCCCCATGTCGGCCTGGAACTTGATGGCCGAGAAAATCCAGGTGCACACGCCGATGGCCAGGCACAGACCGGTGAACAATACCGCCTTACCGGTGGACTTCAGCGTTTGGTAGTAGGCCTCTTGCAGCGGCAGACCTGCACGCAGGAAACTTTCCAGACGACTGTAGATGTAGATGCCGTAGTCCACGCCAATCCCCACCCCCAGCGCCACCACCGGCAACGTCGCCACCTTCACGCCAATCCCCATGAACGCCATCAGCGCGTTACCCAGTACCGAGGTCAGCACCAGCGGCAGCACAATGCACAGGGTCGCCGCCCAGGAGCGGAACGTGATCATGCACATCACCGCCACGCAGATGTACACCAGTATCAGGATGGTCAGCTCGGACTTCTTGATCACCTCGTTGGTGGCGGCCTCGATCCCGGCATTACCGGCAGCGAGGATGAACTCCAGGCCATCCTTATTGTTTTCCTTGGCGAACGCCTGCACTGCATGGACTGCACGGTCGAGGGTCTCTGCCTTGTGGTCGTTGAGGAATACCAGCACTGGCGCCAGGGAGCAACTGTTGTTGTACAGGCCGTCGGCACGCGCGATGGAGTTGTTCAGCACGTCGGGGTTGCGCGACAGGGTTTCCCATTTCAGGTTGCCCTCGTTCATGCCCTTGATCATCTGCTTGGACACGGTCACCAGGGAAATCGCCGACTGCACGCCCTCGGTGTTCTGCATCTTCCACATCAATTCGTCGATCGGCGCCATGGCTTCATAACGCGAGCAGCCTTCGGACTTGGTCTTGACCATCACCACCAGCACGTCGGAACTGGTGGAGTAGTTGCTGATGATGAAGTTGTTGTCCTTGTTGTAGCGTGAGTCCGGACGCAGTTCCGGGGCCCCCTGGTCGAGGTCACCGATTTTCAGGTTCTGGCTGTACCAGAGGCCGCCACCGAAGGCCAGCAACGCCAGGACGATCGACACCGGTGCGACTTTCGGGCTGGCAAAACTCGACAGCAGGCGCCAGAACGGGTGTTCACGGTGCGCGTCTTTCTTGCTGCGCTCGACCGCACGCTTGCTGATGCCGACATAGGAAATCGCCACCGGCAGCAGGATCAGGTTGGTGAACACGATCACCGCCACACCAATCGACGCGCCGATGGCCAGTTCCCGGATCACGCCAATATCGATGATCAGCAGCGTGATGAAGCCCACCGCGTCCGCCAGGATCGCAATCATCCCCGGCAGGAACAACTGGCGGAACGTGCGGCGCGCCGCCGTCAGCGCGTTATCGGCCTCGCTGGATTGCAGGGCGATACCGTTGATCTTCTGTACGCCGTGGGAAATACCGATGGCAAAGATCAGGAACGGTACCAGCATCGAATACGGATCGAGACCAAACCCGAAGAAGTGCATCAGGCCCAGTTGCCAGATCACCGCCACCAGCGTCGTGCTGAGTACCGCCACCGTACTGCGCAGGCAGTTGGTGAACCACAGCAACAGGATCAGGGTGATGACAAAGGCGATACCGAAGAACAACACCACCATCACCAGGCCATCAATCAGGTCGCCGACCTTCTTGGCGAAACCGACGATGTGGATCTTGACGTTGGGGTTCTGCTTTTCGAACTTGTCGCGGATCTTTTCCTCAAGGTCATGGGAGAACTTGCGGTAGTCCAGCGCCAGCAACTTGCCTTGGTCCTGCGGGTCCGGATAGGACTCCAGCAACGGAATGTCGACGATGCTCGACTTGAAGTCGTTGGCCACCAGACGCCCGATCTGCCCGGACTTGAGCACGTTGTTGCGCAGCAGGTCGAGGCTTTGCTGGGAGCCGTTGTAGCTCTGCGGGATCACTTCACCCCCGGCGAAGCCCTCCTCCGTAACCTCGGTCCAGCGTACGCTCGGGCTCCACAGCGACTTGAGGCCGGAGCGATCGACGCCGGAGATGTAGAACACCTCGTCATTGATCTGGCGCAGGGTCTCCATGTATTCCTTGGAGAAGATGTCACCGTCGGTGGCTTCCACCGAAATGCGCACGGTGTTGCCCAGGTTCGCCAGGTCGTTGCGGTGCTCCATCATCTTCTGGATGAAGGGATGCTCCAGCGGGATCATCTTTTCGAAACTGGTGGAAGGTCGGATCAGCGTCGCCTGCCAGAACAGGAAAATACTGACCAGCAGGCAGATGGTGATCACTGCCGGGCGGTTGTTGAAAATCAGGCGTTCAAGAAACGTCGCCTTGTCCTGGTGATGACTTGTCATGGATGTCATAGCTCCGCCCTTCTTATTATTTGCCCAGCTCTGCGCCGGTTGGCGAAGTAGCGCGAACGCCGCCCTGTCCTGCCAGAATCAGATTGCCGTTGCCTGCTGCGGTCACCGCCGACACCGAAATACGGTCAGGGCGGTTGAATACGCTGAAGGTTTCGCCGTCGTCATTGCTGCGCACCACGCTGCCACCGTTGCCCACGATCACGATGGAACCGTCATCGAGCAGCGTAGCGCCAGACAGGCCAAACTCCAGTGCGCCGCGTGCGGCCTTGAGCTCGACCGGCTCCCAGGTGCTGCCAAAATCGGTGGAACGGAACAGGTTGCCGCGCAGGCCGTAGGCCAGCAGCGTGTTGGATTGGGCGGTGCCGATCACCCCGAACAGCGAGCCTTCGTACGGGCCTTCAAGCTTTTCCCAGGTCTGGCCCCAGTCGGCGGAGCGGAACATGCTGCCCTGCTCGCCAACGATGAACAGCCCGGCGTCCTTGACGGCGGCGATGGCGTTGAGGTGGTACTGGTCTTCGTTGTCCAGGCGGTCGCTGGCGTCTTCCCAGTGCTTGCCGCCGTCGGTGGTGGCCATCAGATTACCGTAGGCGCCTACGGCAAAGCCGCTGTTGGCGTCCTGGAACCAGACGTCGAGCAATGGCGATTCACGGGTGAGGTCTTCGAATTGTTTGGTCCAGGTGACGCCACCGTCCTCACTGGCGAGGATCTGCGCGTCATGGCCGACGGCCCAGCCGTGCTGATCGTCGACGAAATAGACAGAAGTGAGCAGTTGGCGGGTTGGTACCTTGGCCTGGGTCCAGGTCGCACCCTGGTCATCGGAATACAGGATGTGCCCGCGATCGCCGACGGCAACCAGACGTTTGCCGGCGTGCACGACATCGAGCATCAGGTTTTTGCTGGCCTTGGCCGACTCAACGGAATAGACAGCTTCGGACGCCGGCGTCGCGGCAGCCAGCGACGGTGCCGACCACACGGCACAACCCAGCAGCGAGAGCGCTGTGGCCAACTGCGCGACTTTGCGCAGCGCCAGCGGGCGGCAGGTACCCACACCCATGACAGGCTCACTCATAGACCTTCCCCCATTATTATTGTTAGGTCGCGCAAGGGTACTCACAGCGCTCGGATAAACAGGAGCATAGTCCTGAAACCCGCAATCCAGAGCCCCTTCGGAAGCTGGCTTATCCTATCGGGGTTTGGAAAGGTCTGACAATCGACGCCACGTTATCTTTTGTTAACCCGGCGGTATTGGGAGGGAGGGTGAATGATGGGGTATCAGGTGGGGTGATTGGACCGTTACGCTGAGACACCGCCCCCTGTAGGAGCGAGCTTGCTCGCGATGGTAGCCCAGACACCGCAGGCCTCCAGACAGCCCAGCGTCATCGTTAACGACCATCGCGGGCAAGCCCGCTCCCACAGGAGACGGCGATCAACCTGTAGGAGTGAGCTTGCTCGCGATGGCAGCACAGGCACCGTGGGCCTCCAGACAGCCCGCGTCATCGTTAACGACCATCGCGGGCAAGCCCGCTCCCACAGAAGACGGCGATCAACCTGTAGGAGCGAGCACGCTCGCGATGGTAGCCCAGACACCGCGGGCCTCCAGGCAGCCCAGCGTCATCGTTAACGACCTTCGCGAGCAGGCTCGCTTGTATGTTTAGACTTGAAGGGGTGGGGTGGGACTACAGACTCGATTCTGACTCTGACCAGTACAGACCGTGGGAGACTTCTCCTCCCACCCCTTCTACCCAAAGCGCCGATAAGGAATTCATCGGTTAACCGACGATAGAGACAAGCCAGCGCAACGGTAGACCCCAACAAGCACCTAAACCCTAGCTCCGAGGATTTGTTATGACAATCCTTACTTCGCAAACGGTTGTCGGTATCGATGTCGCCAAGGCCGAGATCGTTGTCTACCGCGCTGATCAGCAAACCCTTGAATCCATTAAAAACGAGCGAGCAGCCCTCAAACGTTGGCTTAAAACGCTGCCAGCTCAAAGTGCCATAGCACTTGAAGCCACCAACATTTACCACTTGGACACGGTCGAGCTGGCTCACGAAATGGGCCACCAGGTCTACGTAGTGGATGCTTATCGTGTGAGCCATTACCGCCGTGGAGTCGGTCAAAGAGCCAAGAATGATCCCTGCGATGCACGCTTGCTGGCGCGTTACCTGGAGAGCGAACAAAGCAAATTGCGGATCTGGACCCCGCCGCCCAAAGCCTACAGCACACTGAAGAGCCTTCTTCACAGGCGGGCAACGCTGATCAAGAACCATACTGGGCTGATGTTGAGTTGGACCAGTGAACCTCTGTTGAAAAAGCTACAAACCGCTCAACAGAAGGCATTCAAGCAGGCAGATCAGGCTATCCAGAAACTGCTGCGCAAGGTCAGTAAGGAGGCAGGAATTGAGGAAAATATCGAGCGCTGCAAAGCCATAGAAGGCGTTGGAGAGCTAACTGCAACGGGGTTGGCGGCGACCTATATACGGGGAGATTTTGCGAACGGCGATGCATTCATCGCGTTTCTAGGGATGGACTTGGCGGTCGATGACTCCGGCAAGAAAAATGGGCTGCGATCCCTGACCAAAAAAGGGGATCCGGAGGTGCGTCGTTTGGCTTACAACGCGGCAATGGCGGCGTGTCGCTCGGCCAAATGGAAGCCGTTTTACGAGGCATATCTGGTCAGAGGCTTCTCGAAAACCCAGGCCTTGGTAGCTTTGGCCCGAAAGCTCTGCCGAGTGGCATTCGCCCTGATGAAAAATCAGAGCGAATACCTGTCAGCTTGAGAATTCAAGCTTGTCGGGCAACATAGAATCTCCCACAGGAGACGGCGATCAACCTGTAGGAGCGAGCTTGTCGAGGCGTCGAACCGTCGCGATGGTAGCCCAGACACCGCAGGCCTCCAGACTGCCCAGCGTCATCGTTAACGACCATCGCGAGCAAGCTCGCTCCTACAGGGGGGCGCAGGGCAGTGAGCGCCTGGCTTACGCCAGGCTCTTGCTCACCACTTCATATACATCGCTGGACAACTGCCCAGACGCGCGGATGCGTTCCAGTTCGCCTTTCATCAAGGCCTGGCGCGCGTCGTCGTACTTGCGCCAGCGCGTCAACGGCGCCAGTTGGCGCGAAGCGATCTGCGGGTTGAAGCCGTTCAGTTCGATCACCAGATCGGCCAGGAAGCGATAACCCGAACCATCGGCCGCATGGAAGTTGATCAGGTTCTGCCCGGCGAACGCACCGATCAGGGCCCGCACCTTGTTTGGGTTCTTGAGGTTGAACGCCGGATGCTGCATCAACGCCTTGACCCGCGCCAGCCCGCCCGGCAACGTGCTGCCGGCCTGGACACTGAACCACTGGTCCATGACCAGCGGGTTGTCCTTGAAGTGATCGGCGAACGCCGCCAGTGCCTTGGCCTTGTCTTCTTCATACGGCGAGTTGACCAGCACGGCCAGGGCCGTCAGGCGCTCGGTCATGTTGTCGCTGCTTTCGAATTGCTCAAGCGTGGCGGCCAGCACTTCGGGTTTGCCGCTGAGCATCAGGTACGACAGCGCGATGTTTTGCAACGCACGACGGGCAAAGTGCTCGGCCTCGGCGATGTACGGCGTCTGTTTGGACAGGTCACGATTGGCCTGGTAACGCAGCCACAAGGCTTCGAACAGGCCGTCGGCCAATTGCTTGCGGGCAAATTCGCGGGCGGTATGGATAGCGTCGACATCGGCCACTTCGCTGATTTCGGTCAGGTAGGCCTCGCCCGGCAAGGCAAGCATCTCGGCGACCATCGCCTGGTCCAGCGTCTCATCCGATAGCACCGTGCGCAGCGCCGACACCAGACGCTGGTCGAGCACCAGCTTCTCGCCCTTCTGCTGCTGCGCAATCAGTTCCTGCAGCACCTGGACCGCCAGTTGCTGGCCGGCATCCCAGCGATTGAAGCCGTCGCTGTCGTGCTGCATCAGGAACATCAACTGATCGCGGTTGTACGGGAAGCTCAGTTTTACCGGCGCGGAAAAACCGCGCAGCAACGAAGGCAGCGGTTGTTCGGCAATGTCCACAAAGGTGAAAGTCTGCTCGGCTTCGGTCACCGAAATCACCCTGGAGGTCCCCTGGGCGCTGGCCTCGCCGGCCAGGCGCAAGGCAATCGCCGAGCCTTTGGAATCCAGCAGGCCCAGCTCCACCGGAATCACGAAAGGCAGTTTTTCAACCTTGTCCGGGGTGGCCGGGCAGCTTTGGCGGAACGTCAGGCTGTAGGTTTTAGCCGCGGCGTCATAGGACTCGCTGACCGCCAGTCGTGGCGTACCGGCCTGGCTGTACCAGCGCTTGAATTGGGTCAGGTCGACACCGTTGGCATCTTCCATGGCCTTGATGAAGTCGTCGCAGGTCACGGCCTGGCCGTCATGACGTTCGAAGTACAGGTCGCTGCCCTTGCGGAAACCTTCAGCGCCCAACAGGGTGCGGATCATGCCGACCACTTCCGAACCCTTTTCGTACACGGTCAGGGTGTAGAAGTTGGAGATTTCGATGAAGCTGTCCGGGCGCACCGCATGAGCCATGGGACCGGCGTCCTCGGCGAACTGGTGGGTACGCAGGTACGCCACGTCCTGGATTCGTTTGACCGTGGCCGAGTTCATGTCGGCGGAGAAGCCGGAATCGCGGAATACGGTAAAGCCTTCCTTGAGCGACAACTGGAACCAGTCGCGGCAGGTCACGCGGTTGCCCGACCAGTTGTGGAAGTACTCGTGGGCGACGATCGCTTCAACACGCTGGTGCGCAGCGTCGGTCGCCGTTTCGGCGCGGGCCAGCACCGCACTGGAGTTGAAGATGTTGAGCCCCTTGTTCTCCATCGCGCCCATGTTGAAGTCGTTGACCGCCACGATCATGAAGATGTCCAGATCGTACTCGCGACCGTACACCTCTTCGTCCCAGCGCATGGACTTCTTCAGGCTGTTCATCGCGTGCTGGCACTTGTCGATGTTTTCCGGCTCGACGTAGATGCGCAGCGCCACGGTGCGCTCTGTCATGGTGGTGAAAGTGTCTTCGACACACCACAAGTCACCGGCCACCAGCGCAAACAGGTACGCGGGCTTCATGAACGGGTCTTCCCAGGTCGCCCAGTGGCGACCGTCTTCCCCCGGACCGCTGGCAATCGGGTTGCCGTTGGACAGCAATACCGGATAGCTGTGCTGCTCGGCGACCACGGTGGTGGTGAATTTGCTCATCACATCCGGACGGTCGAGGTAGTAGGTGATCTTGCGGAAACCTTCGGCTTCGCACTGGGTGCAGAACATCGTCCCGGACTTGTACAGGCCTTCCAGTGCGGTGTTGGTTTCCGGATGAATCTTGACGCTGGTGTCGACGGTGAACGTCGCGCTGGTCGGCTGCAGAGTCAGGTGGTTTTCCGTCAACTGGTAGTCGGCTGCGCTCAACGCCTTGTCGGCCAGGCTCACCGACAGCAGTTCAAGCTGTTGGCCATCGAGCACCAGCGGCGGCAGGCCCGGGCCACGCTCGGGGTTGCGGCGCATCACCAGTTGCGCGTGGACCAGGCTGTGGTCCTCGAACAACTCGAAGGTCAGGTGCGTCTCGTCGATCAGGTACTCGGGTGCCTGATAGTCCTTCAGGTAGATCATCTTCGGTTGTTCGGTGCGCATGCTGGAGTCCTTACTGATGCACGGCGAGCTGATAAGCCGTGTACTTACGAATATTGATCACGCCAGTGTCGAAAATCAGGTATTGGCCCTTGATTCCCAGCAGCGTGCCTTCGGCAATCGGGTGCTTGTCCAGGTTGAAGCTGACGATCTTCGCCGGATACTGCTCGACCGGAAAACGGATCTCCAGCGGCTCCACATCGGCAATGGTCTGGATCGCCTGCAGACCGAATCGTTCCTGCAAGGCCTGCAAACCGTCGGCGCAGCTTTCAAAGAGTTGGTCGCGGATCGCGGCCAGGTCTACTGGCGCCGCCTCGCCCTTGAGTAAAGCACGCCAGTTGGTCTTGTCCGCCACCTGACCGCGCAGCAGGTCTTCGACGAAACCCGATTGCTGACGGGTCGCGACGCGCATGATCGGCAACGCCTGTCGGGCGCCCTGGTCGATCCAGCGGGTCGGCAGTTGGGTGGCGCGGGTGATCCCGACTTTCACCCCGGACGAGTTGGACAGATACACAATGTGATCGGTCATGCAGAACTTCTCGCCCCACTCCGGTTCACGACAAGTACCGGCGTCGTAATGGCAGCGCTCCGGGCTCATGATGCACAGGTCGCACTGCGCCAGCTTGGTCATGCACGGATAGCAGTAACCCTGGCTGAAACTGGTTTTGGTCTTGCGCCCGCAATGGGAGCAGAAGATCGCCCCCAGGTACTCCAGGCGAACCGTGCTGCCGATCAACGGATTGACCGGCACCTCGATCTCACCCAGGCGAAACGCGTATTGCACGTCGGCACCTTCGAGGCGTGCCGACATCTTGCTGATTGCACCGCGGCCAATCTCGATCAATGGACAGCATCCGACTTGAACAGGATGTTGGGCACTTCAATCGACTTGGAACCACATTCCTGGGTGCCCATGTAACCCGTGTGCTGGTCTTCGGGCAGGTTCTGGATTTCCCAGGCGATCATCGCCTGCAGCGACAGTTCGCGCTGTTCGGCGGTGAGCTTGCCACCGTCGGACCACTTACCGATTTCAACTGCCGTTTTCAGGCTCTGGTAAATGTCCGGGGTGATGTTGTTGATCATTTCATTGAAAGAGGACATTGGTTCTGCGCACTCCATGATTCACATAAAAGGTTCTAGGCAGCCAGTTTACGGCGGTTGTACAAACCGCCCAACAAACCGGTCAAACATCCGACGAGCAGCCCACCGACGTGGGCGGCATTGGCGATTTCACCGAAGCCGATCAACGAGACCAGCCCCGAAAGGCACAACAACAGCCACACCAGCATCATGACCAATACGCCGCGAGGCAGGCGGTAGGCGCGGTTCGGCGACAGCAACTGGAAAATCCAGCAATGCCCGAGCAGGCCATAGAGCACACCCGACAACCCACCGAACAGGGTCGGGCCGCTGAAAACGAACTGGGCATAGTTGGACACCACGGCGAACAGCAGCGTCAGGCCGATCAGGTTGATGCTGCCCTGGCGCGACTCAATGCGCCGCCCCAACTCCCAGTACCACATGCCGTTCATGGCCAGGTGCAGGAAGCCAAAGTGGATCAGCATCGGCGTCACCAGGCGCCACCACTGCCCCGCTTCCAGGCTATCGGCCAACGGGGTGAAATGGATGTACTCGCCGACAACGCGGAAATCAAGGAACGTCAGCCAGCGCATCGACTCGAGGTTTTCCCCCAGCAATGTCACCGCGCCGACGACCAGCGTCAGCAACAACACCAGCGCCGTGGCCCTGGCATGGCGCAGTTGCTCGACAAACCCTGGTCGGTGTTGGGTTTTGGCCTCTGGGATATCGAGTTTCTGTTCGGGATCACCGCCCGGGTAGCGCTCGTACAGCACACGCACGTCGTCGCTGAGGCTGGCCGGCACCCACAGCACCTGCTCGCCCTGCTCTTCGCTGACCCGGTGTGGCACCTGCATGCGCTCGAGCAATTTGACGAACCCGCTCAGGTCCACCGCCAGCGGCAGGCGTAATACGGCCACGGCGCTCATCGCAAGGCCTCGGGTCTTTCGACATCGACCCAGACGAACTTGTGCGGGTCCAGGCGGGTTTCCTGATCCAAGCGATAGGCCACCAGTTTGCCGTAGAGCACCGCGCTGTAGTCCAGGCACGCCAGGTTGGGCCGGATCGGTGCCGGCTTGCCGCTGCGCCAATAATGGCCCACGAACAACAATGGCTCGTCGGCACCATAACGCAGCAACGTGTTCTTTTCGCTGGAGGTCAGCGGCGTACGGGCCACCGGTTCCGGCAAGGCATCAGGCTGGAAGACGATGTCGCCATAGGTTTGCGGGTCGTTTTCCTCTTCCCAGAATTTGGTGCGGAAGAACGACCGGGTCAGGCCGTCACCGCTGGTCATGGTCTGGCCGCCGGGCAGGCGCATATCGGTGCCGCGCAACAAGCGGTCGAATACGGTGCAGGCGAAGCTGCCGGGCATGCCGGATGCCTGGAGAAAATGTTCATCGACACGACCATCGGGAAACAGCGCGCGCAGCGGTTCGATCAGGCCCGCGTCCCAGCAAGCGTGCACCACGCGAAAACGCCCGGCGTCGACGAACAGTGGCAGCTCATAGAACCATTGCTGGAAGTCATGCCAGTCCGCCGGGTGGTTTTCGAACTGCGTCAAGGTCTCGCCCAGCAAGCGCGCGTGGCGCGGCGTATGTTCGCGTACGAATTGCTTGCCGCTGCCCGGCGGCGCGGGCGTGCTCCAGCCCAGAGCGTTGAACTCATGGTTGCCCATGATGCACAGCGCCTGGCCGGCCTCCACCATGTCGTGGACGATATGCAGCGCCTCGCGAATCCGTGGACCGCGGTCGATGATGTCGCCGACGAACACCGCCATGCGCGAGGCGTGCCGCCAGACGCCACCCTGTTTGTGATAACCCAACTGATCGAGCAGATGTTCAAGGGTCAACGCGCAACCATGTACATCACCGATCAGGTCATAACTTCGCGCGGGATCGAGCATCAGTCGCCTCCACCACCCAACTTGCTGCCCCAGCCGAGCTTGGTCCGGCAGACTTCATAGTAGTTGTGGTCGAGCGGGTGAATCAGCCGCAGCTTCTGTGCTTTCTTGCTCACGGTGATGGTGTCACCCGGTGCGCAGGTGAAGTGGTTCTGCCCATCGCAGGAAACCTGCGGGTAGATTTGCATATCCTTGGACACGACGATTTTCAGCTCACTGTTGCCATCGACCACGATCGGCCTACCCGACAAGGTATGGGGGTACATGGGCACAATCACAATAGCGTCGAGCTTGGGATGCATGATCGGTCCACCTGCCGACAGCGCGTAAGCGGTCGAACCGGTTGGCGTCGAGACGATCAGGCCGTCGGCCTTCTGGCTGCACACGAACTGGCCGTCGATGTACAGCTCGAACTCGATCATGCGTGTCGATTTGCCGGGGTGCAGCACCACGTCGTTCAAGGCATCGCCCTGGCCGATGGCCTCGGCGTGACGCCGGACTTCGGCTTGCAGCAGGAAGCGGTTTTCCACCAGATAATGGCCGTCGAGCACCTCGGCGACTTTCACTTCGAGCTCGTCGGGGCGGATATCGGTGAGAAAACCGAGGCTGCCGCGGTTGATGCCCAGCACCGGGATATTGTGCTTGGCCAGTGCGCGCGCGGCTCCGAGCAAGCTGCCATCACCGCCAACCACAATCACCATGTCACACACTTCACCGAGCATCTTGCGTGACGAGGTTTGCAGGCCATGACCCGGCAGCACTTCGGCAATGGTGTCTTCGAGGATCACATGCAGGTGACGATCGAGCAGAAACCGTTTCAGTCGGCGGACGGTATCCAGCACCTGGGAACTGCCCAGGCGACCGATGATGCCGATATTACGAAATTGCTCCATGGGGCTCCTATAGCGACACGGGGGCAGGGACGCGGGGGCCTGCGACGACTAAAAACACGATTATGGGCGAAAGCGCGGGATAGACAAAATCCTTTCAGCGACAAGGGTGTACTCATGTTTAAGGCTATGCTCGCAAGATGATCCTATTTCCCGACCTGTTGTCGTTGCCCCATCAGTTGCGCCACCCCGAGGTGCGTGACCTGGCCTGGGTCATCCTCACGCCGCCGATGCTCGAAGTCACGCCATGGCCGCAACGCCATCCGCTGGCCGGCAGTGACTGGGTGCAGGCACCGGAACGCCTGGAGGCCTGGCTGCGGCAACTGGATCGCGACAGCTATGACTTGCTGCATTGGCTCGCCCAGGCCCGCACCCGACGCCTGGGTTTGTACTACGAACGCCTGTGGCAGTACGCGGTGCGCCACGCGCCCGGCATCGAACTGATTGCCGCCAACCTGCCGATCCGCCGCGAAGGTCACACACTGGGCGAGCTGGACATGCTGCTGCGTGACGGCGACGGTGTGCATCACCTGGAACTGGCAATCAAGCTTTACCTCGGCCCCCAGGATGGCAACGGACACGACCCGGCGCGCTGGCTCGGCCCCGGCTGCCATGACCGACTGGACCGCAAGCTGACGCACCTGAGCCAGCATCAACTGCCGATTGCAAACCGCCCCGAGAGCCGAGAAGTGCTGGCGGCGCTGGGTATTGGTGAGTTCAGCTCCCATTTGTGGCTCGGGGGTTACCTGCTGTATCCGTGGCCGGGGCAGTCCCACTCACCGGTTGGCGCCCATTCTCAACACTTGCGTGGCCGCTGGTTGCATCAGAAAGACTGGCCCGAGTTTTCCGCCCGGCGCCCGATCGGTCGATGGCAGCCCCTGCCCCGCCACGCCTGGCTGGCGCCGGCACATTATCCGGCGGAGCAGACGTGGAATGCCGAACAACTTCAAGCGTGGCTCAGCGAACTGGAACCGTTGGCGCCGGCGCAGTTGCTGGTGCGGCTGGTGGAAAATGGAGACGGTGACTGGGAGGAAGCGGAGCGTTTGTTCCTGGTGGCGGATCTTTGGCCGAATGTGCCTGGAATCAGCTAGCCTGCGCCCCCCTGTAGGAGCGAGCTTGCTCGCGATGGTAGCCCAGCCACCGCGGGCATTCAGGCGTCCCGCGTCATCGTTGACGACCATCGGGAGCAGGCTCGCTCCCACAAGGAGTTGTTTTCACCGGATTTACTGTGGGAGCGAGCCTGCTCGCGATAGGGCCAACCCGATTCAAAAGCTCAAACGCACAGCCAGCGCCACCAACGTCACCAGCAACACCGGCAGCGTCAACACGATCCCGACCTTGAAGTAATAACCCCAGCCGATGCGAATGTTCTTGCGCTGCAACACATGCAGCCACAGCAAGGTCGCCAGACTACCAATCGGGGTGATTTTTGGCCCCAGGTCGCTACCAATCACGTTGGCGTAGATCATCGCTTCCTTGACCACCCCCGTCGCCTGGCTGGCATCGATCGACAGCAGGCCAATCAACACCGTGGGAAGATTGTTCATGATCGACGACAACAACGCCGTCAGCAGGCCGGTGCCCAACGCCGCGCCCCAGACGCCATAGATGGCAAACTCGTCCAGCCAACCCGCCAGATACCCGGTGAGCCCCGCGTTACGCAGACCGTAGACCACCAGGTACATGCCCAGGGAAAAAATCACGATCTGCCACGGTGCTTCTTTCATGACCTTGCGCGTGGAGATCTTGTGTCCCCTGGCCGCGATGGCCAGCAGCAACGCCGCACAGACCGCCGAAATGGCGCTGATGGGAATGCCCAGGGGTTCCAGGGCAAAACAGCCCGCCAGCAAGATTACCAACACGGCCCATCCGGCAAAAAACGTCGCCTTGTCGTGAATCGCGGTGGCTGGATGTTCCAGTTGCTCGGGGTCGTAACTGCTTGGGATGTCACGCCGGAAAAACCACATCAGCACCACCAGCGTTGCGGCGACACTGACCAGATTGACCGGGATCATGACCGCCGCATAACGATTGAAACCGATGTTGAAGTAGTCGGCGGACACGATATTGACCAGGTTCGACACCACCAGCGGCAGGCTCGCGGTATCAGCGATGAACCCTGCGCCCATCACAAAGGCCAGGGTGGCCGCCGGGGAAAAGCGCAAGGCCAACAGCATGGAGATGACGATCGGCGTAAGAATCAGCGCCGCGCCGTCATTGGCGAACAGCGCCGAGACCAGCGCCCCCAACAGCACCATCCAGGCAAACAGCTTGCGGCCATTGCCATGCCCCCATCGCGCGACGTGCAGCGCCGCCCAGGCGAAGAACCCGGCCTCATCCAGCAACAGGCTGATGATGATCAGGGCAACGAACGTCCCGGTGGCATTCCAGATGATCTGCCACACCAATGGGATGTCACTGAGGTGCACCACGCCGAAAATCAGGGCCAGCACAGCGCCCAGCATCGCGCTCCAACCGACGCCCAGGCCTTTGGGCTGCCAGATCACCAAGGTAATGGTCAGCAGGAAAATCAGTGACGCCGTGAGCATGGAATACTGCCTGAGAGGAACAAAGGCGCAGATTCTGTAACAACCCGCGCCTTTGTAGCAACGCTGGGGTCAGGCCTTCTTGTGTTGTTCGACCCACTTGGCATAGGCGTTGATGAAGTTCTGCAGGAACGGTTTCACCGACTCGGAGAGCTTGCCGGCCTCATCGAATGCCGACCCGGCGCCGCCGAGATAGGCCTCAGGCTGCTGCATGCACGGCACGTCAAGAAACACCAACGATTGGCGCAGGTGGTGGTTCGCGCCAAAACCGCCAATCGCCCCCGGCGAAACACTGATAATCGCCCCCGGCTTGCCGCTCCAGGCACTTTGGCCGTACGGGCGGGAACCCACGTCGATTGCGTTCTTCAACGGCGCTGGAACTGAACGGTTGTATTCCGGGGTGACAAACAGCAGCGCGTCGGATGACGCCACTTGCTGGCGGAAAGTGCTGTAGGCTGCCGGCGGCGACACATCGATGTCTTCGTTGTACAGCGGCAGATCGCCAATTTCGACGATGTTCAGCTTGAGATGTGCGGGCGCCAGTTCAGCCAAGGCCAATGCGACCTTGCGATTGATCGATTCCTTTCTCAAGCTGCCGACCACAACAGCAATCTGGTACACGTTGCTCATGGAAGATTCTCGACTGTCCGATTGAAAGAGTTAGTAGTTATAGATGACGAATCCTACAGAAAGCGACTGAAAAAACCGCCCCTGACTATTTTTTTCTCGTAGGAAAACTTACTTCGCCCAACCACGGTCTACTGAGCCGCAAATTGAGTGATTTATCCCCAGAGGTTCTAAGCAGATGGCAGAAGTACTTGTCGGTCAGTTCCATGCACGAGACGCGGAAGGCCGTGTTTATTCAGTGCATGAGTACCAGGAATCAAACCCTTCGGCAGACGGCCTCACCCCTGTCACCATCTACAAACTGGCCATCGGCGACCGCGTCAAGAAGCTCGATGACAATCAGTTTCTGCTGGTGCAGTCGGACATTACCCTCGTGCGCGAACCCGAAACCTTCGTAACGAGCCTGGCGGAAACCAACGTTGCTTCATAACCGTGCGTTATGAGCAGAAGTCATGTGCGGACTTGAGTTAGGATTCAACCACTGACTCTTCACCCGCTGAACATGGACTTCACGCATGCGTTTACGCCATATCGAAGTAATTCAGGCGCTTTTGCAGACCGGTCACCTGGGCACCGCCGCCGAATGGCTGCAACTGCCGGTGGCCGAGATCGAAAGCACGCTGCGCGACATCGAGAGTCAGTTGGGCTTCATGCTGTTTTCCAGCGTTCGGGGGCGTTTGCAGGCGACGCGTGAAGCACGTGAACTACAGGTCGAGATTGCCCACATCTACGAGGCGCTCGAACCGGTCCAGCGACTGGCCAGCAGCCTGAAACAGTATCACGCCCCACCGCTTCGCATTATTTGCACGCCGCCCCTGGCCCAGGCGTTGTTGCCGCAAAGCATTGCCGCCCTGCGCCGGCGCCTGCCGGATGTGCCTTGCAGCCTGTTGAGCCAGCCCACCCGCGACATCGTCCGTCACCTGTTACTGCGCGAAAGCGACCTGGGCCTGAGCCTTCACGACCCCGAACACGCTGACATCGACTGCCAGGTCATCGCTCAGGGCAAATTGCAGTTGCTGGCCCCTCATGGCTGGCTACAACCCAAGCAAAAGTACATTTCCCTTCAAGATCTGGCCGGGCAAGCGATGGTTGGCCTTGAAGGTCATGATCCGCTGAACCCGGCGCTGGACCACAAACTTCACGCCCTGCGCCCTGCCCCGGTGATCCACACCCGCGTACAGACCCATCAGATGATGCGCAGCATGGTCGAGGCCGGCGAAGGCCTGGCGATCGTCGACCCGCTCACCGCGCTCGGCGCCAAATCGGCGGGCTTGGACACGTGCCCGCTAGCGCCTGCGGTCCCCATCAGCGTCTACGCTTTGTCGCTGAAAAATGGCGAACCCTCACCTGCGGCTCAGGCTTTGCTGGAAATCGTCACGGAACAAGCCGCGGCGATGTTGGCGAACTGATCGGGTTTTCAAGGGGGTTGTCGAAAAACCGATACCAGAACAACGCCACCTCGGCGGTATTGGGGTCAATGCCACGATAACGCAGGTGGTCGAACCCACCAATCGTGTAGCCGCAGCGTTCGTACAACCGGCAAGCCCCCAGGTTATTGTTCTGGGTTTCCAGCATGATGCCTGGCAGTTTTTTCTTGCGACTCCAGAATTGCGCTACATCCAACAGCGCCTTGGCCACACCATGTCGACGAGCCGGCGCATGCACCGCCAGTTCGTCGATATGGGCAAAACCGTTCCAGTTGGTACTGATCACCAGGTGCCCCACCGGTTCATCATCCAGATAAGCCATGAAAATCGCACTGTCAGCGGCATCGTGAAAAGCGCTGAACTCTTCGGGATCGATGCCGTAGCATTTGCGATAAGGGGTGATGGGGGTCACCCGCCACTGCTCTACCGGCTTGCCGATTTCCGCCGCCCCATAAGCCGCGACTTCGAAGCTGAAATCACTGCCCCAGACATAAGATGGGAAACCCTCATCGGCAACGCGCACCGACAAACCTGGATACTTGGGATTCATGACTGGTCGCATGCTGGAGAACACCCTCATTCCTTAACGCAATCGACGGTATAACGCCGCCCATTGCCTTCATCTTCGTGTTGCAAGCCGTGCACGTCGGCGACGAACCCGGGGAAGCTGCTGTCGAACGTACGCGCAAACGCCAGGTAATCGTTGATCGAGCGGGTCGATTCGGTGAACCGTTCACCCGGCATGATCAACGGAATGCCCGGCGGATACGGCACCAGCATCACGGCCGCGATGCGTCCTTGCAGTTCGTCAATCGACACCGCCTCCACTTCGCCACGCACCAGATGGTCATAGGCATCGGCCGGTTTCATGACGACCTCCGGCAACACCGTGTACATCCGCTTGAGGTGCTTGGCCGTGGCATTGCTGCGATAACAGGCATGCAACTGATCGCACAGGTCTCGCAAGCCCATGCCCCTGTAGCGCGTGGTGTCCTGCTGGGCCACGCAAGGCAGGCACGTCGCCAGGCTGACGTTGGCGTCGTAGCTGCGTTTGAACTCCAGCAATTCGGTCAGCAACGTGCTCCATTTACCCTTGGTGATGCCCATGGAGAACAGCACCAGGAACGAATACAAGCCAGTTTTCTCGACCACCAGCCCGCGTTCCCACAGGAACTTGCTGACCACCGCAGCCGGAATCCCTCGCTCACTCAACGCGCCACCGGCCGTGAGGCCCGGCATCACCAGGGTGACCTTGATAGGGTCGAGCAGTACATAGTCGTCGGTGACATCACCGAAGCCATGCCAGTCCGCCTCGGGTTGCAGCAACCAATCCTGCGTCACCACATGGTCGATGCCCTCCGCCGACGCCGGCTGCCAGATGGAAAACCACCAGTCATCGGCGGCAATGTGCTGGCGAAGATTGGCCAGCGCCCGGCGAAAGCTCAAGGCTTCGTCGAACATTTCTTGTAACAGGGAACGACCCGCCGGACCTTCCATCATCGCCGACGCCACATCCAGCGAAGCGATGATGCTGTACTGCGGCGAGGTGGAGATGTGCATCATGAAGGCTTCGTTGAAGCGATCCTGATCCAGTTGCCGCGCGCCGCCGTCCTGCACGTGGATCATCGATGCCTGGCTGAACGCAGCCAGCAGTTTGTGGGTGGAATGGGTGGTGAACACCAGTGGACTGTCTTCGGTGCGTGATGTGCCCATGCCATAACGACCGGCGAAGAATTCGTGAAACGCCGCATAGGCATACCAGGCCTCGTCGAAATGCAGCACTTCGACGCTGTTGCCCAGCTTCTGCTTGATCAGTTCGGCGTTGTAGCACAGGCCGTCATAGGTCGAATTGGTCACCACCGCCAGCTTCACTTTGGGCTCACGCCCCCGGGTCAGCGGGCTGGCGTCGATCTTGGCCTGGATCGATTCTCGACTGAACTCACTGAGCGGGATCGGGCCGATAATCCCCAGTTCGTTGCGCTCCGGGCACAGGTACAAGGGAATCGCCCCGGTCATGATGATCGAATGCAGTACCGACTTGTGGCAGTTGCGATCCACCAGCACCAGGTCATCACGGGCGACCATCGAATGCCAGACGATCTTGTTGGCGGTTGACGTGCCATTGATCACGAAAAACGTGTAGTCGGCGCCGAAGTTGCGCGCCGCCCGGGCTTCGGCTTCCGCCAGCGGCCCGGTATGATCGAGCAACGAGCCGAGCTCGGGCACCGATACGGACAAATCCGAGCGCAAGGTGTTTTCCCCGAAGAACTGGTGAAAGGCCTGCCCCACCGGACTCTTGTGATAGGCCACGCCACCACCATGCCCCGGCGTGTGCCAGGAATAGTTGGAGTCGGCGGTGTGTTGCACAAGCGCCTTGAAAAACGGCGGCAGCAGCCCGTCCAGGTACTTGCGTGCGGCACGCGCCACCTGCCGAGCCAGAAACGGCACGGTGTCCTCGAACAGGTAAAGAATGCCGCGCAGTTGGTTGAGTTCGTCCATGGCGTCGGCTGGGGCGTTCTCCAGCGTCACCTGTTCGCCGAGGGCGAAGATTGGCAAATCCGGTGCACGCACCCGTGCCAAGGCGATCAATTCATCCATGTTGTGCAGCAAATGGGAATTCGTGCTGGGGTCTTCGGCGGCAATCAACATGCACGAAAGGCCGTGATGGGTCGAAGCGACCAGCCTTCCCTCGGTGTAATCCACCGCAGAGACGATACTGAAACCTTCCTGCTCCAGCTCCCGGGCGATGCCTCGCACACGATCTCCGGCAACCGTATCGGCCTTGATGTCGCGATGGACGATCAAGACCGGGAATTTCAAATCTTTGTACATGGGGCTCAGAGTCCTGAGGCGACAAGACAAGGCTTGCCAATCACCTCAGGGTAGAGGGTTGAGGCCGATGTGGCGAGTGGCGAAATCCGGTCTCGAGCCGATCGGCGCACTGTCATTTGGCCACGACTCAGGCCTGGGCCTTGGCCTCGGTGAGTTGTTGCCACAGGGATGGAGCACCGGCAGATTTGGCGATCACTTCCAGGCGCGCCATGTGCTGGGCGAGCTCCTCTTCGCTGGCGCGGATGATTCGCGCCGGCTGACGATCAGCCGGCAAGCGGCGGATTTCGGTGGCACGGCTGGCGCCGCCTTCTCCATCGGAAGCATTGCCGGCCAGGGACAGGCTGGTCTGCCCACCCGTCATGGTCAGGTAGACGTCGGCGAGAATCTCGGAGTCGAGCAGAGCGCCGTGCAGTTCACGGCCAGAGTTGTCGACGCCATAACGTTTGCACAAGGCATCGAGGCTGTTGCGTTGGCCAGGGTGACGCTCCCGCGCCATCAACAAGGTGTCGAGGATCGAGCAGTGTTGCGAAATATCCGCGCGCTCGTGCTGCCCCATCAGGGCGAATTCGTTGTTGATGAAGCCAACGTCGAACGCCGCGTTATGGATGATCAGCTGTGCGCCCTGGATGAACTCGAAGAACTCATCGGCGACTTCAGGGAAACGCGGCTTGCCCACGAGGAATTCGTTGGTGATGCCGTGGACGCCAATGGCGCCCTCGTCGCTCTCGCGGTCCGGTTGCAGGTAAACGTGGAAGTGCCGCCCCGTCAGGCGCCGACCGATCAACTCGACACAACCGATTTCGATAATCCGGTGGCCGTCGGTCACCGGCATGCCGGTGGTTTCGGTATCGAGTACAACGGATCTGGTGGCCATCAGTGTTCAGCTCTCAATCGGTGAGTCTTGTGAAAGGCGCGGATATTAGCATGCTTGCTGGGGTGTTTCAGGGGGACTGTGTCGTCTCAATCGCGGGCAAGCCCGCTCCCACATGGGATCCATGCTGTTCACAAATCCACTGTGGGAGCGGGCTTGCCCGCGATTGGGTGCGACTCGGTACAACAGAAAAAACCTAACCCTGCTTGAACCCCCGAACCTCATCCACCCCACGGTTGGCCAACTGGTCCGCCCGCTCGTTGCCGTGGTGGCCGATGTGGCCGCGCACCCATTTCCAAGTGACGTTGTGGCGGTTGACCTGTTCGTCCAACTGTCGCCACAGGTCCGCATTCTTCACCGGTTCTTTCGCCGCCGTTTTCCAACCGCGCTTCTTCCAGTTGGCCATCCATTCATTGATGCCCTTCATGACATACTGCGAGTCGGTCACCAGCAGTACATCGCAGGAACGCTTGAGCTCTTCGAGCCCGCGGATCGCGCCCATCAGTTCCATGCGGTTATTGGTGGTGTTGGCTTCGCCGCCCCAGAGTTCTTTTTCAACGCCCTTGCACACCAACAATGCTCCCCAGCCGCCAGGGCCGGGGTTGCCTTTGCAGGCGCCGTCGGTGAAGAGTTCAACACTATCGCTCATGCCAGTCTTTCCAAAAAATGCAATGGCTCGTCGAGCCGCGCTCGACGATGGCCGACGCCGGGGCACGCCCGACCGGAATGAAAACAGGGATTACGGTTCGATATTGCGCCGGTTGACCTTGGCCATCGGCAACGGAATCAGCTTGCCCATTGGTTCGCGACGCTCCTGACGCAGCGGACGCAGGCCGACCACGATTTTGCGCGCCACCAATAGATAGAAACCGCCCCCCGAAAGTTGCCAGCTACCGGCCCTGCGCTCCCAGCCGGCCAGCCTGGCTTGCCAGGCGGGAGATGCGAGCGGCGGACGATAGCACCCGAAGCGGCGTTTCTCCAGCGCGAAGCCCAGCAGGTTCAACCAGTCGCCAACGCGTGACGGGGAAATACAACGGGCCTTGCGCAAGGCGTCGTGGGCGAACACATGGCGCAATCCCCACGAGCTCCAGGGGTTGATGCCGATGATCAGCAGATGCCCGCCAGGCCGCACAGCGCTTGCCGCCTCGCGCAGCAGCCCGTGTGGTGACAGGCAGAAATCCAGGCCGTGCTGCAACACCACCACATCGGCGGCGTGCTCGCTCAGTGGCCAGGCCTGCTCTTCACAAACGATTTCGACGCCCGGCAACGGCGCGCCAAGGCGTACATTGCGCTGCACCTGCGTGGCCGACGGCGGTGTCTCGGCCGAGGGACCGTAATGCACCAGGTAGCCGCCGAAGAAGCGCCCCAACTCGTCCTCGAGCATGCGCCGCTCTTCGTCCAGCAAAAACTGTCCGATCGGGCCGGACAGCCATTCACGTGCCGCGCTGATCAACGCCAGCCAGTCAGGATCGGCCTGAGCGAACGCTTTATCAGTCATTGCATTCTCCAACGCGCCAGGAAGTTCTAAGATGCGCCATTGTTTACCGCTTGGCGAATCCCTTGATGATACAGATCACAGCCCTGCCCGCCTTCACCGACAACTACATCTGGTTGTTACAAGACCCCGACACCCGCCGCTGCGCCGCGGTAGATCCGGGCGACGCCGCGCCGGTACAGGCCTGGCTCGCGGACAAACCGGGCTGGGTGCTCACCGACATTCTGATCACTCATCACCACCACGACCACGTCGGCGGCGTAGAGTCACTGAAAAAAGCGACGGACGCGAAAGTCTACGGCCCGGCCAGCGAAAAAATCCCGGGGCGGGACGTCGCCCTCAAGGACAACGACCGCGTCAGCGTGCTCGGCCTGGAGTTCCAGGTGTACGCCGTTCCCGGCCACACCCTGGGACACATTGCGTTCTACCATGAAGGCGTGCTGTTTTGCGGAGACACCCTGTTCGCTGCCGGATGCGGCCGCCTGTTCGAAGGCACCCCCGAACAGATGCATGCATCCCTGAACCGCCTGGCCGCCCTGCCGGAGCAGACACGCGTCTACTGTACCCATGAATACACCTTAAGCAATCTGCGCTTTGCGGTGGCCGTCGAGCCTGGCAACCCTGATACCGTCGAACGCTTGGCCAACGTCACGGCACAACGGGCGGCCGGGATCATCACCTTGCCTTCGACGCTGGCCCTGGAAAAGCGTACGAACCCCTTTCTGCGGACCGCCGAAACATCCGTTAAAGATAAAGTGGACGAACGGAACGGCCCTCAAGACCGGGCTCCAAGTGCGGTTTTTGCGGCCCTCAGGGCATGGAAAGACACGTTCTGAAGCGCCCCTGCGTCACTGCGGCAGATCGCAATGGTTGACCGAATAGAGTGCGCTTTCTAGAATCGCCCGACATTTTTGCCCGGAACTTACTTCCAGCCAATGTCGTCATCTATTCGTAAGTCCATCAATTCAGACGCACTGACCCGCCTGGCTCAAGCCATAGCGGTGGCTGTGTCCGCCACTCTGGCGGGCTGCTCCAGCCATGTGCCGCAGACTGAAGCGACTCACACGCCGAACATTGCCGCGCGGGCCAAACAGAAGCCGATCTGGCTCAGCGAAAAGCCGAGCCCGCAGATTCCCCAGGATGTCTGGGAGCGTATGCGTCAAGGCTTCCAATTGCAGGAAGGCATTGGCGTAAACCCGCGCATCGAGCAACAACGCCTGTGGTTCGCCAGTAACCCGTCCTTCCTGGAGAACGCCGGCGAACGCGGCAGCCTCTACATTCATTACATCGTCGAGCGCCTCGAAGAACGCAACATGCCGCTGGAACTGGCGCTGCTGCCAGTGATTGAAAGCGCGTATAACCCGATGGCCTATTCCCGGGCCGACGCCGTGGGCTTGTGGCAGTTCATCCCGTCCACCGGGCGCTACTTCAACCTTCGCCAGACCCGCTTCTACGATGGCCGTCGCGATATTACCGCCTCGACCACGGCGGCAATGGATTATCTCACCCGCTTGCACGACATGTTCAACGGCGACTGGTTGCTGGCCCTGGCGGCCTACAATGCCGGTGAAGGCACGGTCAGCCGCGCCATCGAGCGCAACGAAAAGCTTGGCCTGCCAACCGATTACTGGAACCTGCCGCTGCCGTCCGAAACCCAGGCCTATGTGCCCAAGTTGCTGGCCCTGTCGCAGGTAGTACTGGCTCCCGAAGCCTACGGCGTGAACCTCAACCCGATCGCCAACGAACCGTACTTCCAGGTCGTCGAGATCAACCAGCGCATGGACCTGTCCAAGGTTGCCGCGGTGGCCAATATCGACGAAGACGAACTGTTCCAGCTCAACCCGGCCTTCAAGCAGCGCACCACCATCGACGGCCCCCAACACTTGCTGGTGCCAACGTCCAAGGCGCAACTGCTGACCACCAGCCTGTCGACCATGCGCCCGGACGAGTTGATCAGCAAGCGTCCGCTCAAGCCGGTTTTCGACGGCGCCGACAGCCCCGCCATTGCCAGCGCCAAGCGCAGCTACCGCGTCAAGCGTGGGGATAACCTGGGCACCATCGCCAAAGCCAACAAGGTCGACGTCAAGGACCTGCAGCGCTGGAACAAACTCACCGGCAAGAACCTCAAGGTCGGTCAGACCCTGGTGATGCAGGACACCAGCAAACGCAGCACCGGGCGCGTCGACACCGTGGTCGCAGCCAACGCCAGGACCAAGGGCAAGAAAGAACAGACCCAGTACAAGGTCCAGCAAGGTGATTCGCTTTACATCGTCGCCAAGCGCTTCAACGTCGAGATGCAACACCTCAAGCGCTGGAACCCGCGCGTGGGCAAGGCCCTCAAGCCTGGCCAAATGCTCACGGTCGCCTCACCGCGCTAAACAAGAGCCCCTGGAATCAGGGGCTTTTTTGTATCTGGGATTGCTCACCCGGTCCCCTGTCGACCGGCTGCTCCTACAGGGTGCGCATAGGCCAGTAACCCACAATTAACCCCGCATTAACGCCCCGTCTTTTTCCTGTCCATACAAGCTGTTACTGTACTGGCCATAAAAGCCCAAGCCGCCTGGATCGGATCCCTTGACGCGTCCCCTCCTCCTGTTACTGATCAGCCTGGCCTTGAGCTCATCCGCAAGCGCGACAATCAGCGAAAGCCATGGTTATGCGCAGTTCGGCACGCTCAAGTACCCGGCCAGATTTACCCACTTCGACTGGGTTAACCCGCAAGCGCCCAAGGGCGGTACGTTGCGGGTGATGGCGTTTGGCACTTTCGATACGCTTAATCCCTATACTTTCAAGGGCACGAGCCCTGTCGCCACGCCGAATTTCCTGCAATACGGCATCAACGAGCTGAACGAGCCGCTGATGGTCGGCACTGGCCAGTATGCGCCCTCCGGCGACGAACCCACGTCCAGTTATGGCCTGATCGCGCAGTCGGTCGAGTACAGTGAGGACCGCAGCTGGGTGGTATTCAACCTGCGTCCCGAAGCACGCTTTCACGATGGTGTGCCAATTACCGCCTACGACGTGGCGTTTTCCTACCGACTACTGCTCAAGGAAGGCCATCCGCAATACCGCACCAACCTGCAGGAAGTGTTGCGGGTCGACGTGCTCAACCCACACCGGATCCGCTTTGTCTTCAAGCGAGCCGGTAATCCCCTGCTGATTCTGCGCCTCGGCGAACTGCCGGTGCTGCCACAGCATTACTGGAAAGGTCGTGACTTCAAGGCGACCACATTCGAACCACCGCTGGGCAGCGGGCCCTATCGCATTACCTCAGTCACACCCGGCCGGCAGATTGTTTTCGAACGGGTCAAGGATTACTGGGGCAAAGACCT
Source organism: Pseudomonas sp. S2_C03 (assembly GCF_054668405.1). Taxonomy (NCBI): domain Bacteria; kingdom Pseudomonadati; phylum Pseudomonadota; class Gammaproteobacteria; order Pseudomonadales; family Pseudomonadaceae; genus Pseudomonas; species Pseudomonas sp. S2_C03. Next base: position 2,543,755 of record NZ_CP162766.1, read on the forward strand.
GCCGGTCAACCGCGGCAAATACAACGTCGACCGCATGGAAGTCGAGTTCTACCGCGACAGCGACGTGGCGTTCGAAGCGTTCAAGGCCGGCGAATTCGACATCTACATCGAGCACCAGGCGAAAAACTGGGACACCGGCTACCGCTTCCCGGCGGTCAATCGCGGCGACGTGATCAAGGCGCAGATTGCCCATCAGATCCCGACCCAGACCCAGGGCCTGTTCATGAATACCCGTCGCGCCACGTTCTCGGACGCCAGGGTGCGCGAAGCACTGGGGCTGATGTTCGATTTCGAGTGGACCAACCGTACATTGTTCAGCGGCGCCTACAAGCGCGCCATGAGTTACTACCCCAACAGCGAGTTCACCGCCAGCGGCTTGCCGGTGGGTCACGAGTGGCTGATGCTCAAGCCGTATCGTGAACAATTGCCCGACCGGTTGTTCACCGAGCCTTTCACGCTGGCGCAAACCCAGGGTCGCGGCATTCCTCGCGAGACCATGCGCAAGGCGCTGGGACTGCTGGGCGAAGCCGGTTGGAAACTCAACGGCCAGCGCGTACAGAATGCAACCGGCCAACCGCTGCGCCTGGAGATCCTGCTGGTCAACCCGAACCTGGAACGCATTCTGCAGCCCTATGTCGAGAACCTCGCCAGCATCGGCATCGAGGCCCGCCTTCGTACGGTCGATCGCGCGCAGTACAAACAGCGCCTCGATCAGTTCGATTTCGACATGATCCTCATGACCCTGGGCCAGACGTTAAGCCCAGGCCTTGAACAATGGCAGTACTTCCATTCCAGCCAGGTGGGGATCAAAGGCAGCAAAAACTATGCAGGCATCGCCAACCCTGTGGTCGATCACCTGCTCGATCAGTTGCTCGCGGCCAAGACCCGTGACGAACAGGTTGCCGCCGGCAAAGCGCTGGATCGGGTGCTGTTGTGGCAGCACTACATGATTCCCAACTGGTATCTCAATTATCACCGCCTGGCGTACCGCAACCGGTTCGCTTTCGTCACTACGCCGCCCTACACCCTGGGCCTGAGCGCGTGGTGGTTGAAGTCTTCGGAGAAAGATCGATGAAACCCTTACGTGCCCTGCTCCTGCAGGCGGGCGGCGTGCTGTTGTCCGGACTGGCCTGCGCCGCTCCACAACACGCCGTCACGCTGTACAACGAACCGCCGAAATACCCGGCAGACTTCAAGCATTTCGATTACGTGAATCCCGACGCGCCCAAGGGCGGCATCTTCCGCCAGGCCGGGTTTGGCGGCTTCGACAGTCTCAACCCGTTCATCAGCAAAGGTGTGCCAGCGGATGATATCGGCCTGGTCTACGACACGCTGGCCAAACAGGGCCTGGACGAGCCGTTCACCGAATATGGGCTGATCGCCGGCAAGATCGAAAAAGCACCGGACAACAGCTGGGTGCGTTTCTACCTGCGTCCTGAAGCGCGCTTCCACGACGGGCATCCGGTACGTGCCGAAGACGTGGTGTTCAGCTTCCAGACCCTGATCAAGGACGGCGCCCCGCTCTATCGCGGCTACTACAGCGATGTCGAAGAGGCCGTAGCCGAAGACCCGCTGACCGTGCTGTTCAAGTTCAAGCACACCAACAATCGCGAACTGCCGTTGATTCTTGGCCAGTTGCCCGTGTTGCCCAAGCACTGGTGGGCAACCCGGGACTTCACCAAGGGCAACCTGGAAATGCCGCTGGGCAGCGGGCCGTACAAGGTCAGCCAGGTCAAGGCCGGGCGCTCGGTGCGCTATGAGCGGGTCAAGGATTACTGGGGCAAGGACTTGCCGGCCAACCGTGGTTTCTACAATTTCGACGTGATGCTCACCGATTACTACCGCGACAACACCGTGGCCCTGGAAGCGCTCAAGGCCGGGCAGTTCGACTACTGGCTGGAGATGACGGCAAAAAACTGGGCCAACGGCTACAACGTCCCGGCGGTCACCGAAGGCCGGCTGATCAAAGAACAGATCCCGAACGGCAACCCGACCGGCATGCAGGGTTTTGTCTTCAACATGCGCCGCCCGGTGTTCCAGGACGTGCGAGTGCGCCACGCGCTGACATTGCTGATGGACTTCGAGTGGACCAACAAGCAGCTGTTCAACGGAGCTTACGCACGCACCCGCAGCTTCTTCGAAAATTCCGAGATGGCCGCCACCGGCCTGCCGGACGCCGAGCAACTGGCGATCCTGGAACCGTTTCGCGACAAGATCCCCGAACAGGTGTTCACCGAAGCCTTCGAGAACCCGGTCACCGACGGCAGCGGCATGATCCGCACCCAGCAACGCAAGGCGTACCAACTGTTGCAGGAAGCCGGCTGGCGCATCGTCGACGACAAGATGGTCGACGCCAACGGCAAGCCGGTGACCATCGAGTTTCTCCTCGCGCAAACCGAATTCGAACGGGTGCTGCTGCCCTTCAAGCGCAACCTGGCCGACTTGGGCATTGACCTGGTGATCCGCCGCGTGGACGTCTCTCAATACGTCAATCGCGTGCGCTCGCGAGACTTCGACATGATTGTCGGCAGCTTCCCGCAATCCAATTCACCGGGGAACGAACAACGCGAGTTCTGGAAGACCGAGGCCGCCGACCGGCCTGGTAGCCGCAACTCCATGGGGCTCAAGGACCCGGTGGTTGATCAACTGGTGGAGCAGTTGATCAACGCCGACTCGCGTAAAAGCCTGGTGGCCCACGCCCGCGCACTGGACCGCGTGCTGCAATGGGGTTATTACGTGATCCCCAACTGGCACATCAAGACCTGGCGCGTGGCCTACTGGAACCACATCGGTCACCCGAAAACCTCGCCCAAGTACGACATTGGCATCGCCACGTGGTGGATCAAGCCAAACGTTGCACCGGCCATCGAAGTCGAAACCAAACTGCAAGCCGACCCTGCGGGCACGGAGTAATAGATGCTGGCGTATATTTTTCGGCGACTTCTGCTGATCATCCCGACGCTGTTCGGCATCCTGCTGATCAACTTCGTGATCATCCAGGCGGCTCCCGGCGGGCCGGTCGAGCAAATGATCGCCAAACTCGAAGGCTTCGAAGGCGCCACCAGCCGCATTGCCGGCGGCGGTGCCGAAGTCTCGGTAGCGGGTTCCTCGTACCGCGGCGCGCAGGGCCTGGACCCGGCGCTGGTCAAGGAAATCGAACACATGTACGGCTTCGACAAGTCGGCGCCGGAACGTCTGTGGATCATGATCAAGAACTACGCCAGCCTGGACTTCGGCGACAGCTTCTTCCGCGACGCCAAGGTCATCGACCTGATCAAGGAAAAGATGCCGGTGTCCATCTCCCTCGGCTTGTGGAGCACCCTGATCATGTACCTGGTGTCGATCCCGCTGGGGATCGCCAAGGCCACGCGACACGGCAGCCACTTCGACGTCTGGACCAGCTCGGCGATCATCGTCGGCTATGCGATCCCCTCCTTCCTGTTCGCCATCCTGCTCATCGTGGTATTTGCCGGCGGCAGCTACCTCGACTGGTTCCCACTACGCGGCCTGACCTCGAACAACTTCGACGAGCTGAGCATGGGTGGCAAGATCCTCGACTACTTCTGGCACCTGGCGCTGCCCGTGACCGCGCTGGTGATCGGTAACTTCGCGACCATGACCCTGCTGACCAAGAACAGCTTCCTGGACGAGATCAACAAGCAGTACGTGATCACCGCCAAGGCCAAGGGCCTTACAAAAAACCGCGTGCTCTACGGCCACGTGTTCCGCAACGCCATGCTGCTGGTGATCGCTGGCTTCCCGTCGGCCTTCATCGGCATCTTCTTCACCGGCTCCCTGCTGGTGGAAGTGATTTTCTCCCTCGATGGCCTGGGCCTGATGAGTTTTGAAGCGGCGATCAACCGCGATTACCCGGTGGTGTTCGGTACGCTGTTCATCTTCACCTTGCTGGGCTTGCTGGTGAAACTGATCGGCGACCTGACCTATTCCTTCGTCGATCCGCGTATCGATTTCGAAAGCCGGGAGCATTGAGATGAACCTGTCCCCTCTCAATCGCCGACGTTTCGAACTGTTCAAGGCCAACAAGCGTGGCTGGTGGTCGCTGTGGCTGTTCCTGGTGCTGTTTGGCCTGAGCCTCGGCGCCGAACTGATCGCCAACGACAAACCGCTGGCGGTGCACTACGACAACAACTGGTATTTCCCGGCGCTCAAGCGCTACCCGGAAACCACTTTCGGTGGCGAATTCCCGCTGGAGGCCAACTACAAGAGCCCGTACATCCGCGAACTGCTCAAGGCCAAGGACGCCTGGGTACTGTGGGCGCCGATTCCCTACAGCTACCAGAGCATCAATTACGACCTGAAAGTCCCGGCGCCCGCACCGCCCTCGGCGGACAACCTGCTGGGCACCGACGACCAGGGCCGCGACGTGCTGGCACGGGTGATCTACGGCTTCCGCATCTCCGTATTGTTCGCCCTGACCCTCACCGTGCTCAGCTCGATCATCGGCGTGATTGCCGGCGCGTTGCAGGGTTTCTATGGCGGTTGGGTCGACCTGGCGGGGCAGCGTTTCCTGGAAATATGGTCAGGCTTGCCGGTCCTTTATCTACTGATCATCCTGGCCAGTTTCGTACAGCCGAACTTTTGGTGGCTGCTGGGCATCATGCTGCTGTTTTCGTGGATGAGCCTGGTGGACGTGGTCCGCGCCGAGTTCCTGCGTGGGCGTAACCTGGAATACGTGCGAGCCGCTCGGGCGTTGGGCATGCAGAATGGTGCGATCATGTTCCGCCATATCCTGCCCAATGCCATGGTATCGACCATGACCTTCATGCCCTTCATCCTCACCGGCGCAATCGGCACCCTGACGGCGCTGGACTTCCTGGGTTTCGGCCTGCCACCTGGCGCACCGTCGTTGGGTGAACTGGTGGCACAGGGCAAATCCAACCTTCAGGCGCCCTGGCTGGGCATGAGTGCGTTTGCCGTGCTGGCGCTTATGTTGAGCCTGCTGGTGTTCATCGGCGAGTCCGCTCGCGATGCCTTCGACCCGAGGAAGTGAAATGAATCAGGACAATCTGATCGAAGTGCGCGACCTCGCCGTCGAATTTGTCGTCGGCGAACACTGTCAGCGCGTCGTGGAAGGCATCAGCTTCGATATCAAGCGTGGCGAAACCCTGGCGCTGGTGGGTGAAAGCGGTTCCGGCAAATCAGTCACCGCCCATTCAATCCTGCGCCTGTTGCCCTACCCGCTGGCCCGGCACCCGTCCGGCACCATCGAATACGCCGGAAAGAACCTGCTCGACCAGAAAGACAAGACCATCCGTCACATTCGGGGCAACCGGATCGCGATGATCTTCCAGGAGCCGATGACCTCGCTCAACCCGCTGCACTCGATTGAAAAGCAGATCAACGAAGTGCTGGGCATCCATAAAGGACTGGTCGGCAAGGTCGCCACCAAACGTACCCTTGAACTGCTGGAGATGGTCGGCATTCCAGAGCCTGAAAAGCGCCTCAAGGCCCTGCCCCATGAATTGTCCGGCGGCCAGCGTCAACGGGTAATGATCGCGATGGCCCTGGCCAACGAACCAGAGCTGTTGATCGCGGACGAGCCGACCACCGCGCTGGACGTCACCGTGCAACTGAAAATCCTTGAATTGCTCAAGGAATTGCAGGCTCGTCTGGGCATGGCACTGTTACTGATCAGTCACGATTTGAACCTTGTGCGAAGAATTGCGCATCGCGTATGTGTCATGCAGCGCGGTTGCATCGTCGAACAGGCATCGTGCGAAGAGTTGTTCCGTTCGCCGCAGCATCCGTACACTCGGGAGCTGCTGGCAGCGGAGCCCAGCGGCAAGCCTGCGACCAACGTGATTGGCCCGCCCTTGCTGCAGGTCGAGGACCTGAAAGTGTGGTTCCCGATCAAGAAAGGCCTGCTGAAAAAGACCGTCGACCACATCAAGGCAGTGGACGGAATCAATTTCAGCCTGCCCCAGGGGCAGACGCTGGGCATTGTCGGCGAGAGCGGTTCCGGCAAATCCACGCTGGGCCTGGCGATTTTGCGGTTGATCGCCAGCCAGGGTGCGATCCGTTTTGAAGGCAAGCAGCTAGACTGTTTGACGCAACAACAGGTTCGGCCACTGCGGCGCGAGATGCAGGTGGTGTTTCAGGACCCGTTCGGCAGCCTGAGCCCACGGATGTGCGTGAGCCAGATCGTCGGCGAAGGCCTGCGGATCCACAAGATCGGCACCGAAGCGGAACAGGAACAAGCGATAATCGCGGCATTGAAGGAGGTAGGCCTGGACCCGGACACCCGGAACCGCTACCCCCACGAATTTTCCGGAGGGCAACGGCAGCGTATCGCCATCGCCCGGGCACTGGTGTTGAAACCGGCGCTGATCCTGCTGGACGAGCCGACTTCGGCACTCGACCGGACAGTGCAGCGTCAAGTGGTGGAGCTTTTGCGTTCACTGCAGAGCAAGTACAACCTGACGTATCTGTTTATCAGCCATGACCTGGCTGTCGTCAAGGCGCTGAGCCACCAACTGATGGTGGTCAAGCATGGCCAAGTGGTCGAACAGGGAGACGCGCAAAGTATCTTTGCCGCCCCCCAACATCCGTATACACAGCAGTTGCTGGAAGCCGCTTTCCTGGCTCCAGCCACTGCGCAATAACCTGAAAGAGGAGCAACACATGGGTTTTCTCGCCGGTAAGCGCGTACTGATCGTCGGTGTCGCCAGCAAGCTGTCCATCGCATCCGGCATCGCCGCCGCCATGCATCGCGAGGGCGCTGAGCTTGCCTTCACTTATCAGAACGACAAACTCAAGGGTCGTGTTGAAGAATTCGCTCAAGGCTGGGGCTCGAACCCTGAGCTGTGCTTCCCGTGCGACGTGGCCAGCGACGAAGAGATCGCCAAGGTCTTCGAAGCACTGAGCAAGAAGTGGGACGGTCTGGACTGCATCGTGCACTCCGTGGGCTTCGCACCGGGCGACCAACTGGACGGCGACTTCACCGAAGCCACCACCCGTGAAGGTTTCCGCATTGCCCACGACATCAGCGCCTACAGCTTCGTCGCCCTGGCCAAGGCCGGTCGCGAAATGATGAAAGGCCGCAATGGCAGCCTGCTGACCCTGTCGTACCTGGGCGCTGAGCGCACCATGCCTAACTACAACGTCATGGGCATGGCCAAGGCTTCCCTGGAAGCTGGCGTACGTTACCTGGCCGGGTCCCTGGGCCCGGACGGCACTCGCGTCAACTGCGTATCGGCCGGCCCGATCCGTACCCTCGCCGCTTCCGGCATCAAGAACTTCCGCAAGATGCTGGCGGCCAACGAAGCGCAAACCCCGCTGCGTCGTAACGTCACCATCGAAGAGGTCGGCAACGCCGGCGCCTTCCTGTGCTCGGACCTGGCGTCCGGCATCAGCGGTGAAATCATGTACGTGGACGGTGGCTTCAACACTACCGCCATGGGCAGCATCGAAGAGTAACCATCGGTTTGCCTGATAAAAAACCCGCCTGATGGCGGGTTTTTTATGTCCACGCGCCCCCCCTGTAGGAGCGAGCATGTCGAGGCGTCGAACCGTCGCGATGGTCGTCAACGATGACGGGGGTGGTCTGATACCCCTCGGTGCTCTTGAATCCATCGCGAGCATGCTCGCTCCTACAGGGGCAATGCCATCAAGCAGTCGGCAAACAACTGCTGAATCGGCTGCTGCCTCTGGCTGTAGCGCTGCAGCAGGACGATGTCGCGGTAGAAGGTCAATTCACCCAAGCGGATGACCCTGACCCTCGCCCCATATTCCAGCCACAACCCGGCCTCGGGCAGCAGTGAAATTCCCAGCCCGCATTCGACCATTTTCACGATGGCCTCCAGTTCGTCCAGCTCCAGCGCCACCTGCACGTCAATTTGCTGCTCACGCAGGAACCGCGTCACCAAACGCCCGCCGAAGGAATTGCGGTCGTAGCGTACATGCGGATGCTCAGTCAGCAATTGCACGGCATCATCACCTTGCAGTGTGAGCGGGACGATCAGCACGAACGGCTCGCGGCGGATGACCTGGGCCGACAATTCCTTGGGAAGGTCGAATGGCGGCTTGATCAGGATCGCCAGGTCCACTTCGCCAGTGTCCACCTGGCTCAGCAAATTGAGCGAAACGCCAGGGACGAGTTTCGGTTCCAGCAGCGGTGCCTGTTGGCGCAGGCGCAGCAACGCCTGGGGCAGCAAACCGGTCTGGGCCGTGGCGACCGCGCCGATTTTCAGCTCGCCTCGGTACTCGCTGACATCTTCGGTGACCGCCATGCGGCTGAAGGTGTCCAGCATTTCCCTGGCCATCGGCAATGCCCGTTGCCCCGCCGCGTTGAGAATGGCCTGCCGTCCAGTGCGGTCGAATAGCCGAATGCCCAGCGCCTGCTCCAGGTTACGCATCTGGGCGCTGACCGCCGACTGCGTCAGTCCAATGTGCATGCCTGCCGCCGCGAACGTACCGTAGCGCGCCACCGCGATGAACGTCTTCAGCTCTCGCAGCATAATGCCCCCGATTGATCGAAATAATTTGAGCTCGACGCAAAAACTATCGTCTTTCAATCAAAAAGCACAGCGCTAAACTCAACGGCACTGACCCCATCGCCTGCGAGACTCGACCATGCAATTGTCCCCTTTCCACCTGGCCATCCCGGTTTACGACCTGCAAGCCGCCCGGAGCTTCTACGGCGAGGTGTTTGGCCTTGAAGAAGGTCGTTCCAGTGATCACTGGGTCGACTTCAACTTTTTCGGCCATCAATTGGTGATCCATCTGGCGCCGAAGAACGCCTCACAGGAAGCCGCACACACCAACGCCGTCGATGGGCACGACGTGCCGGTGCCGCATTTTGGCGTGGTATTGGGAATGGCCGAGTGGGAAGCGCTGGCCGAGCGACTGAAGGCGCGTGAAACTCGGTTTGTGATCGAACCGGGGATTCGTTTCAAGGGGCTGGTTGGAGAACAGGCGACCATGTTCCTGTTCGACCCTTGCGGCAATGCCCTGGAATTCAAGGCATTCAAGGATATTGGGCAGTTGTTTGCCAAATAGATGACACCCGGGGAAGCGCCTCACCCTACGCCATTAAACAACTCTCGACCTCAAGCAACATCGCCTCCACCACGCCATGTCGCCCGGGGTCATATTCCACCTGGCCCATGCTGAACCTGATGGCATAACCGCGTCGCATCGTCGCATTGCGCTCATCGAGGATCTCCTCGAGGCGTCCCCTGATCGCGCCCAGGTCTACGGCGCTTGCACCGGTCAACAGGGCCACGAACTCATCATCACCCAACCGCCCGATCACGTCACTTTCACGAAAGGCGATTCGCAACACGTCGGCAAAGGTCTTCAGCGCATCATCACCCTCGGCGCGGCCGTACAAATAGTTGATGTGCTTGAAGTTGTCCAGATCGAAGTGCACCAGCGTGGCTGGAATTTCGAGGTGTTGGCAGGCGTCCAGACCGAGTTGCGCGAGTGCGGTGAAACCGTGACGGTTGGAGAGCAAGGTCAGCTCGTCCATGCTGGCCATGGTTACGCCCATCACTTGCTGCTCGGCCGTGCGGGCCAGGTCCCGCAGGGTGGTGCGGATCTGTTGCGGCGACAACGACAGTGATGCGCTGGCACCGTGTTTAAGCGGTTTGCCGGAAATCAGCATTACATACTCCAGTAGTGGGTATGTTCTTTAGAGTGGCACGTAGTCGGTATGACTCCCCGGTAACGGACCGAAGGTCTTTTGGAGGGGCTCATGACCTGTAGAAGCGAGCTTGCTCGCGATGCGGTGTGTCAGTCACCTTGTCCGTGTCTGTCATATCGCATCGCGAGCAAGCTCGCTCCTACAGGGGGGCTGGGTCTGGCCTTAGAAATCAGTGGACACCGACACCTCACGCCAGGCCTGCAACTCGCCCGCAACAAAGCTGTTTTTCTCTTCGATGGCCGCCACGCAGTCACTGCCCAGAGGCAGCCGCAGCGGCGCGTTCGGCGCCTGCACCAGGGTGATCATGATCTGGGCCAGTTTGTCCGGGTCTCCTGGCTGGTTCAGGCTCACGCTCTTGGCCATCCGACGCACTTCGCCAGCGGTGCTGTCGTAATCGGCAATCGTCGACGGCGATTCCACCAGCGAGTTGCCTTCCAGGAATTCAGTACGGAAATAGCCTGGTTCGACCACGGTCACCTTGATGCCCAGCGGTGCCAATTCAGCGTAAAGGGCCTCGGTCAGGCCTTCGACCGCAAACTTGGTCGAGCAGTAGACACCAAAACCCGCTCCCGATTGGTAGCCTCCCACCGACGACAGGTTAATGACGTGGCCGCTGCGTGCGGCGCGCATGTGCGGCAGGACGGCGCGGGTAATATTAAGCAGACCGAAGACGTTGGTCTCGAACACGCGACGCACTTCATCGGCGGAGGCCTCTTCCACAGCTCCGAGCACACCGAAGCCGGCATTGTTGACCAGCACATCGATGCGCCCGAAGTGCTCAATGGCCTGCTGGGCCACGGCGATGCCCTGAGCTTCATTGGTCACATCAAGGCTGGCAGCAAGCAAGCCGGGCTGTTGGCCAAAACGCTGAGTGATGCTGGACGCGTCGCGGGCGGTGGCGACCACTGCGTCACCATTGGCCAGGGCCGCGGCCGCGATCTTCGCGCCAATGCCACGGGAAGCGCCTGTGATAAGCCAGATGCGGTTAAACGTATTGGAAGCGGTCATGATCGTGTTTCCTTGTTTGCGTTGGGGTAGGCACAAGGTACGCAGGATGATTGCCCGGAAAAACGCCCTTATGCTACAAGCACTATGAAACGTTCTTTCATAATGGCGCCCGCAATGAACCATGATCCGTTCGATGGCTTGACCGAGTTTCTCGCGGTGGCTGAATACAAGAGCTTCACCCTCGCGGCCACCCGCCTGGCGGTAACACCGACGGCGGTCAGCCACGCGATCAAGCTGCTGGAGCGGCGCACCGGCGTGCTGTTGTTCCAACGCACCACCCGGCGGGTGGCGTTGACCGAGGCCGGCGTCAGCCTGTTCGCCCGGCTACGCCCAGCGGCCAGTGAAATTGACGAAGCAATGGCGATGCTCAGCGGTTATCGCGACCAGCCCATGGGCACGCTTCGCATCACTGCGCCACGGTTGTCAGGGGCGTTACTGATCGAGCCGCTCATTCCGCTGTTTCGAGAGGCTTGCCCGCAAGTGACCCTCGACATCTCTTTGGATGACGCCACGGTGGACTTGATGTCGGGCGGCTTTGATGCCGGGATCAGGCTGGGCGAATCCATCGAAAAAGACATGATCGCCGTGCGCCTGACCCCTGATCTGCAATGGTCGGTGGTCGGTTCCCCGGAGTACTTCGCCAAGGTCGGGCGGCCGGAAAGCCCCGAAGCCCTCACTGACCATGAATGCATCGGTTTTCGCTTCTCGACGTCAGGCAATGCACACCGCTGGGAATTCCGCCGGGAGGGGCGTGACTTCACGGTGGGTGTCGAAGGGGGCATTATCGTCAATGATCGACAACTATTGGTATCGGCAGCACGCAGTGGTTGCGGACTGATCTATGCCTGCGACCTGGAGATCACGGCAGAATTGGCGGACGGCCGACTCGAGCGCGTGTTGCAACCGTTCGTGCCGCTGAGTTCTGCACTGTACCTGTACTTTCCCAGCCGCACGCAAACTCAGCCGAAACTGCGGGCCTTTATCGAACTGGCGAAAGCGTGGATTGTCAGCAAAGGCGGCATTTAGTTTTCGTCTCGAACTGAACGATCGCTTGCCTCCTTATACACTTATTCTTTCCAGGCCTTCTCAGAGAACGCCAAGTCATAGGTCATCAATCGAAATCCGGAGGGTGGGATCGTTCTCTCGTTCCTTGCATAAGGCGACCAACTCAAGATCGTCTAACCGATTCATCAAGTTTTCATATTCTTTGGCCGGGACGCAGTAAAAGGCAGGTTCGTTGCGGTTGAGGATCGCGACCGGCTGCCCCCGCCCGGCGGCGACAGTGCCCATCGGGTTTTTCTTCAGCTCCGAAATGCTCGCTACAACATGCGAAAGCACGATATGTGGCATAAGGGTGTTCCCAAGAGTGCTTTTAGAAGTGCTAAAAATAACACTCTGAAGCTGAGGTAACGTCATTGGATTTGACATGGCTAGTGTCCGAGACTGGATGAACGACCAAGGTAACAGCTCTACGGCTTCACCATTTCTGCGTGTTCTATCAGGCACGTCTTCCAATCGCGTCGGCAGCAGCTCAATCCATGTAGGCAGATCTCAAGAAATTTACCACCAGCACGCTCGTTCCTACGGGGTAGGCAGCGTCCGGGATTACGCGGTGATTGTGCGGATCACCCCTTTGCCCAAACGGTGTTGCGACAGCAGGCGCATGACGTAGCCGATCTTGATCAGCGTCGGGCCTACGATGGTCATGGCGTGCATCGCGACCTGAACGACGATCGACAGGTGTCCGGTATAGAGGTAAGCGCCATAGATGCCAACCAGCAGCATCGCAAGCCCCGCGATCAGGACTTCACTCGACAGGTGGAGGACTTTATGTGGATCGTTGAAATAGGCGAACATTTTTCGTACTCCTGAACCAGACCAGTTGTACGTGGGTTATTTCACCATTCGTGCCAAATCTCATCGTCAATAAAATCAATAGCTTAATCCGCAAATGGTCAAATTGACCGCACAGGAAACTGGTCAACATGACGCGGATTCAAGTCTTAATGACAACAACCCGCATGACATCCATAAACGACCGTCGGAGTACCACGCTGTGTTTTCTGACGACGCAGCGCATACACTGCTCTTCGGATATGCCGAGGAAGCAACGATGAAGTCCACCGCCAAAAATACCGACAAGGCCCCACGCTTCTGGCGCGACGACGCCCTGCCCTTCATCGAAGCCCGCTCCATCGCCGACGGCCGCGAGGTTTGCTACAGCCGGCATTCCCACGAACACTTTTCCATCGGCGCAATCACGGCCGGCCGCAGTACTTACCTCCATGAGCAAGCGTCGTTCGAGGTCAGCGCCGGTACCGTAGTGTTGATGAATCCAGGCGATGTGCATGCCTGCAACCCGATCGATGACCAGCCCTGGTCCTATTTGATGCTCTACGTCGAAACGGCGTGGCTGACCGATTTGCAGCATCAGCTTGGGTTTGGTCAGGACCTTGAATTTCGACGCTTTGCGGCCACCCACACGCAGGACATTGGCCTGTTTCACGGCCTTGAGGCGCTGCACGCCACGCTCATCGACAGCGAGTGCGAAGTACTGGGCAAACAGTCCGCGATCGTCGAGTTTTTCACCGAGGTGCAGCAGCGCCTCAACCCGGGCGAACAATCGTTGCGCGAGCCAAATTTCAAGTTGGAGCGTGCGGCGGACTTCATCCGAGATAACTGCACGCGGATGCTCAAGCTCGAGGACATTTGCGACGCAGCGCAGTTGTCGCCGTCCTACCTGATACGCGCCTTCAAGCAGCATTACGGCATGACACCCCATGCCTTTTTGGTCAATCGGCGCATTCAGTTCGCCCGCGAGCGCCTGCGCAGCGGCCGGCTGATTGCCGATGTGGCGCTGGAAGCCGGGTTTGCCGATCAGGCGCATTTTCAGCGGGCGTTCAAACAGCATCTGGCGGCGACACCAGGCCAATATCGCGACGCTTAGGGCAACAGCAGGTATACCGCGCTCAAGGCCAGCAACCCTGCCATGGCACGATTGAACAGACGCATGCCTTTGGGATTATTCAGGTAGCCACGCAAGAAAGTCCCGGCGTAGGCCCAGCAGCCGACGGACAGGTAGCAGATCACCAAATACACCGCCGCGAATTGCCAGATCAGCCGTGCTTCACCATCGGCGACAAACGCGCCCATACCCGCGACGCAGGCCAGCCAGGCCTTGGGGTTGAGCCATTGCATCACCGCGCCATACACCATCGACGGCGCCCGCGTCGAATCCTTCGCATCGAGTTGGCCGCTGTCTGCGGCCAGTTTCCAGGCCATGAACAACAGAAACCCCACGCCGGCCAGTTGCACGATCCGCGTCAGCTGCGGCCATTGCTCCAGCACTTCATGCAAACCCAAACCCATCAACACCAGCAACAACACAAACCCCAATGTCGCCCCGGCCACATGCCGCTGGCTGGCGCGAAAGCCAAACTGCGCCCCGGAACTAAGCGCCACGATGTTCACCGGGCCGGGCGTGATGGAGGCCACCAGGGCAAATGCGGCCATCGACATGATCAGACTCATGGTTGTCTTCTTCTCTTCAGTTGAACCAGAGGCTTGAAGATAAAGAGCGGTAGGGTTGGCGTATTGAAGAAAATTGCCCCCTGTAGGAGCGGGCTTGCCCGCGATGCGATAAACCAGACGACATCTGTGTTGGCTGATACACCGCCATCGTGGGCAAGCCCGCTCCTACAGGGGCTGTTTGTGTCAGCAATACGCGCCGACTAACCGCTTGACCTTGATCAACGCATCGCGCAACGAATCCAGGTCCACCGACCCCAGAGCCAGCCGAATCGCGTGGGGCACGTGTACCGAGGTGGCAAACGGCTCGGCCGTGGACACAGCGACCTGCTGATGCATCAGCTCCACCGCAATTTGATCCGCCCGAGCATCCTCGCCCAGCGGCAGCCACAGAAAGTACGAGGATGGATGCGTCATGCAGCGCAAACCGCTCAATAGTTCGGCGGCCAATGCCTGCCGAGCCTGCGCATCCGCACGTTTTTGCGCTTCCAGTTGAGCGACGGTGCCATCGTCAATCCATCCGCAGGCAATGGCTGTCATCACCCCGGGCGTGTTCCAGGTCGTCGCCCGTATCGCTCGCTCTAACGCCGGCACCTGTTCCAACGGCGCCGCGACAAAGCCCACCCGCAACCCGGTGGCAACATTCTTGGAAAACCCCGATACATACACCGTCCGCTCCGGCGCCAGTTGTGAGACCGGTGAAGGCGCATTCTCCACCAGAAACGCATAGGCCGCGTCTTCGATAATCAAGAGATCATTCTGCCGCGCAATCGCCACCAACCGATTGCGCCACGCCAGATCCATCACCCAACCGCAAGGGTTGTGCAGGGTCGGCATCGTGTACACCGCCCGCACCGAGCGCCTGCGGCACAACACCTCAAGTGCCTGAAGATCCGGCCCATTGTCCGACACCGGTATCGGCACAATCTCCAGATGCAGTGACTGCGCCAGCACCTTGAACCCGGTGTAGGTCACTGCATCCGCCGCAATCACATCCCCTGGCTTGAGCAGCGCCATCATCGTCACCGCCAGGCCATGCTGGGCGCCGCTGACGATCAACACTTGCTCGGCCTCTACGCTTACCCCTCGTGAGACCAGGTGCCGGGCGATCGATGCGCGCTCATGCAAGCGACCGCCATGGGGTTGATAACGCAGATGGGCTTCCAGGTCCCCGGACAATGCCAACTGGCGCAACGCCACGCGCAATAGATCCGCCTGTCCCGGCAGCGACGGATAGTTGAAGTTGAGATCGGCCATCCCCACGGCCACTACGTGTTGGCTCACCCCCTGCCCCATGGGCAGTGACATCTCCCGCACAAAGGTGCCGCGACCGGTCTCGCCACTGACCAGTCCCATGGCCTCCAGCTCGGCATACACCCTGCTGGCGGTCACCAGCGCCAGGCCGTGTTCGGCGGCCAACTGGCGATGCGGCGGCAGACGCGTGCCCGGCGACAGGCGTCCCGAACGGATGTCGGCGGCGTAGGTGTCGACCAGTGACTTGTAGCGCAAGCGAGGCATCGGCGGACATCCAGGACAATTGGCAGATTGTCTTGATACTCGCTCAGGCCAGGCGCTGTCCAGCCTCTACCTCAGCTGCAGTCCCAAAGATGCCCCTCCGCCAGGCGCACACGGCGATGTATCGGTATGCGCAGGGGTGGGTCGCGTCGAGGAACGATCACTACGACGTGCCGGTGTATCCATGACAATTTTTTGATTGTCGGCCCGGCGCGGCCCACGATGCACCCACGGCACCTGCCACCCAACCACCTCCGAGCGAACGCCATGGAAAGAGCCACTCACCTCAGCACCCAGCCCCGCGAGAAATCAGCCAGTGGATGGCTGAACGGCCTTATTGGCGTGCTCATCTTCAGCGGCTCCCTGCCCGCTACCCGGGTCGCCGTGCTGGAGTTTGACCCGGTTTTTCTCACGGTCATGCGCGCCACTATCGCCGGCTTGCTCGCCCTGGGCCTGCTGACCTTGCTCAAGCAACAACGCCCAACGCGCCATCAACTTCTACCGCTGCTGATTGTCGCGCTCGGCGTGGTGGTCGGCTTCCCGCTGCTGACCGCCCTGGCCCTGCAATACGTTACCTCGGCGCACTCCATTGTCTTCATTGGCCTGCTGCCGCTGGCCACCGCTCTTTTCGGCGTCATTCGCACAGGCGAACGGCCACGCCCGGCGTTCTGGCTGTTCTCGATATTGGGCAGCATGCTCGTTTCCGGCTACGCCCTCTCCCAAGGCCTGAGCGCCAACCCCACCGGCGACATCCTCATGCTGCTGGCCGTCTTCGCCTGCGGCCTGGGCTACGCCGAGGGCGCAAAACTGTCACGCACGCTGGGTGGTTGGCAGGTGATTTCCTGGGCCCTGGTGCTGGCGTTGCCGGCCATGGTGTTACTAAGCGTGTGGCGTGCACCCGCTTCCTTCACCGGTGTCAGCCTTTCGGCGTGGTTCAGCCTGGGTTATGTGTCACTGTTCAGCATGTTGATCGGATTTGTATTCTGGTATCGCGGGTTGGCCCAAGGTGGCATCGCTGCCGTGGGCCAGCTGCAATTACTGCAACCTTTTTTCGGTCTGGCCCTGGCGGCCGGGCTACTGCATGAATACGTGAGCGTTGGCATGATTGCAGTGACGTTGGCGGTCATTGTGTGTGTCGCGGGTGCGAAAAGGTTCTCGAAATAAAACAGCGTATGACCAATCATTTCGAACGAAACGTCCGGCAAACCAAACGACCGGATGGTCACCGTTTTCGATGGCACGCTTGTTCGGCATTCCCGCCTGCTGCCGAAAAATGGTGATCGATGAAACCTCTACTGCTCACCCTGGGCGCACTCCTGATCAGCCCATGTGCCTTCGCCATGGATGGAGAGTCCTGGTACTTCCAGACAAGCGCCTACACCAAACACTGGAAACCCGATCCTGATCACAACAACCGCCAAAAGCTGATCGGCGTAGAACGCAATCGTGAAGACGGCTCGCTTTGGGGAGGCGCGACGTTTCTCAACTCCTTCGACCAGCGCTCGTACTACGGTTATTACGGGCATCGTTGGGTGGCTGACGAGTATCCGGTGTACGCCAAGCTCAGTGGCGGTCTGGTTCATGGCTACAAAGGCAAATACAAGGACCGGATTCCACTCAATCGCTACGGCGTTGCACCGGTACTTGTTCCGGCGATTGGCACGTTTTACGGGCCGGTCGGTGCCGAGCTGGTAATCCTGGGTGGCGCTGCGGCCATGATTAATGTGGGTTACCGGTACTGACCATCGGGCGCCCGATATTTCCAAAGCGCCAAGCCTTCCGCGAGCCTCAGGGTGGCGCGCGTACCACGGGCCGGTTCACTCCATGCGGATACCGGTCAGCCCACCCTCCCCTGAAACCCAGCAATTTCCTCGGTTATTGACTGTAATCATTTTGTCATGATATCAGTTTGGCATTGCGCCAATTTTCGAGTATTTTGCCTTCCATTGTCCGATGTAGAGCTATGGAAAGCAGCAATGACCGCACAACCTTCAGCCGTAATCAAACAAGCGACTTACCTGGGCTACGAAATCCTCGTCGAAACGTTTGGCCCCATCAAAGTGGAACCCCGCGAGGCCCAAAGCCTGCAGAGCCATCACACCACGACCGTTTCGGTCTGGTACGACGGCCAGGAAATCCGGGAGGCGCGCGAGACGCCGGCGCTGAGGTTCGTGACCCGTGAGGATGCTGCAGAGCTGGGTTTGGAAATCGGCCAGATGATCGTCGATCAACGTCGCGAGTCCACCCCATCCAGCGTGACGGCCTTTAAACTGCCGCGTCTGCGGTTTTCGTTGCTCAGCTGACACACCAATGGGCTACTTGTCGTGACGCGGGTCATCCGCGTCATTGATGTACTTGAGCCCCAGAGGCCCGATCCCATACACCTGCGACACATACTCACCGGACTTCGCCCAGTGGGAAGTGCGGCGTGTTCGCCGGCAGCACGACCACACTGCCCGGCCCGTAGGCCACAAGTTTGTCGGCGTCGAAGGTGCTGCCCTGGCCGATATAGAACACGCCGGAAATGACGGTATAGATGCGATCTTCCGAGTGGGTATGCGGCATCAGTTTCAAGCCGTTCGGTACTTTGACCCTGACCACATAAGGCCCCGACTGACTCGGGTTGCCAACGATCACCGCCAGTTTGGCGCCGTCGGGGAACGCGGGAAAACCCTGCCATTGCACATCTTCGCTGCGCATTGACGAAAATTGCTTGTTGTCCAGCGCCTCGGCGTTCGCGGGAGCGCAGAGGGTGGTGGTCGTCGCGGCGAGAAGCAAGGCGTGGAGAGCGTGGCGTAAGCCAATGGTTTTCATGTGTGCGTTCCCTCAAAGCTGTCGCGGCGCACCGCCTGCGAACTGGAACGCGATGATAATTTTTGCCCGGGACGCGGATAAATCACGTCCCGGGCACTTCTGTTCTTACACCGCGTAACAAACTATCGAGGGTTGTTACGCAGAATGGAGAAGTTCAGCGCAGCGGCGACACAGAGCCAGGCGAGGTAGGGAAACAGGATCAAACCGGTAATCAGGTCCAGGCGCAGGGCCATGACGACCATGGCCGCGACCACCAGCCACAACACCACCAGAATCACCATCCCCGCCAACACGTGATGCGCGCCGAAGAATACCGGCGTCCACAAGGTGTTGAGCGCGATTTGCGCGGCCCAGAGTGCCAACACGATCTGGCTGCCGGGGATCAGGCTCAAGCGGTAGCCGGCCCAGGCGAGCAGCAGGTAGATGATCGTCCAGGCAACCGGGAACAACCAGTTGGGCGGCGTGAAGCCTGGCTTGACCAGCGACTGGTACCACTCGCCCGGCTTGAACAGCACACCGGTGCTGGCGGCCGCCGCGCAGGCCAGGAGGAAGATGAAGAAGGTCATGGTCATGATCGGTCCCTGTGTCGGTGTATTTGGAACTTGGACGGGTGCTGACCCGTTAAAAGTTCACGGCGTACAAGGTGAAAAAAACCACGTTCCCCCTCGGCGGCCTGATCGACTACCATACGCCGCCGGTTCCCGAACGGGACTAATAGGGAATTCGAAACGCCGCAACGGGCGTCAATCGAAACTGCCCCCGCAACTGTAGATGCTGAGCCTGCTCCTCGATAGTCACTGGACCTGATCCGGGAAGGCTGGAGCGTGGCGACGACGCATCAGTCAGGAGACCTGCCGGCCAAGCAAATCACTAACCGGCGGGGTGTCCGGGGAGGACATCCGTGCCGAGCGGCCTTGCCCAGCTTTTACAGCAGCGTTCGATGGTGTGTTTCCAGACCCGTACCGCGCCCGTTTCAAGTCCGGTTCAAATGGAGATTGCCCCATGCTGTTGCCCCGCCTTACTGCGCTGTTCACCAGCCTTGGCCTGTGCGCCTTCGCACAAGCCGCCCCGACGCAGTACCCGCTGACCATCGACAACTGCGGCACTCCCCTCACCTTTGCTCACGCGCCAACCCGCGCCGTGACGATTGGCCAGGCCGGCACCGAGATGCTGTATGCCTTGGGCCTGGGCAACAAGGTGGCCGCCACTTCGCTGTGGTTCAACGATGTGCTGCCGGCTTACAAGACGCAAAACGACAAGGTCGAACGCCTGGCGAACAACGAGCCGAGTTTTGAAGCCGTGATCGGCAAGCGTCCGGAACTGGTGACCGTGGAGTTCGAATGGATGGTCGGGCCACAAGGCGCGGTCGGCACCCGTGAACAGTTTCATGAACTGAAGATCGCGACCTACCTGCTCCCGTCCGACTGCGAGGGCAAGGACAATCGGGTAGGCGCCGACGGCACGCGCCTGGAGCCGTTTCGCATTGACACCATTTACAAGAGCATCGAGCAACTGGCACAGATTTTCGACGTGCAGGACCGTGGCGAGCAGTGGGTCACCGAGCTTAAAGCCAAGCTGGCCGCCTCCGTGGCCAAGGTCCAGCAAAAAGGTGTCAAACAGGCCAGTGCCCTGGTGTGGTTTTCCAGCACCGACATGAACGTCGATCCGTTTGTGGCCGGGCACAAGGGCATTCCGGACTTCATGCTCAGCACCCTGGGCGTGCGTAACGTGGTGGACTCCGATGAAGAATGGCCAACCGTGGGCTGGGAAACCATCGCCAAGGCCAACCCGACTTTCCTGGTGATCGCACGCATGGACCGTCGCCGCTTCCCGGCGGATGACCATGAGAAAAAACTGGCCTTCCTGCGCAGCGATCCGGTCACCCGCAACATGGACGCGGTGAAGCACAACCGCATCATCATCGTCGACGCCATGGCCTTGCAGGCCAGCGCTCGGATGTTCGACGGCCTCGAGCAACTGGCCACGGCCATCGACGGTTACGATCTGCCGAAATGACTGCAGCCTTGATACGTACATTGCTTGCGCTGGTGATGCTGTCGCTGGCGGTGCTGGCAGGTGTTGCCATTGGTGAAACGCCCATCGACCCGCTCGTGGTGCTCCAGGTGCTGGCCAATAAACTGTGGGGCGCGGGTTATGCGCTGAACCCCATCGATGAAGGCATCGTCTGGAACTACCGCCTGACCCGAGCGCTGGTGGCCGCCGCTTGCGGCGCCGGGCTGGCGACGTGCGGAGTCATCTTGCAATCCTTGTTGCGCAATCCGTTGGCGGAACCTTATCTGCTGGGCATCAGCGCGGGTGCTTCGACGGGTGCCGTCCTGGTAGCGTTGCTGGGTGTCGGCGCGGGTTTGCTGACGTTGTCGGCGGGGGCCTTTGTCGGCGCCATGACCGCCTTTGCGCTGGTGGTGTTGCTGGCGCGAGTCAGCGGTACGTCGGGGGGGACCGGGCAGATTATCCTGGCGGGCATTGCCGGGTCGCAACTATTCAATGCAATGACCGCATTCCTGATCACCAAGTCCGCCAGTTCCGAGCAGGCGCGCGGCATTCTGTTCTGGTTGCTGGGCAATCTCAGTGGTGTGCGCTGGCCGTCGGTGTGGCTGGCGGTACCGGTGGCCGTCGCTGGCCTGGTCGTGTGTTTATGGCATCGGCGTGCGCTGGATGCGTTTACCTTTGGCGTCGACTCGGCGGCGTCATTGGGCATTGCGGTACGGCGCGTGCAGTTGGTGCTCATTGGTTGCGCAGCGCTGGTGACGGCGGTGATGGTGTCGATTGTCGGCTCCATCGGCTTCGTCGGGCTGGTGATTCCCCATGCGGCTCGGCTGATGCTGGGCACCGGGCATTCGCGGCTGTTACCGGCCAGCGCCTTGGGCGGTGCGTTGTTCCTGATTGCAGCGGATGTGTTATCGCGAACCTTGATCAAGGGTCAGGTGATTCCGGTCGGTGTGATTACCGCACTGGTTGGCGCACCGGTGTTTGCGCTGATTCTGATTGGTCGGAGGAATGCTCGATGAGTGTCTTGAGCTGCTCTGGCCTGGGCTTTCGCGTGCGGGACGCCGAACTGCTCAATGACATTGATCTTGAGGTCCGGTTGGGCGAAACCCTGGGCATCGTCGGCCCGAATGGATCGGGCAAATCGACGCTGCTGAAGTTGCTGGCCGGGTTGCGTGCACCGGCGACCGGAGACGTGCGCCTGGGTGGCCAGCGCTTGGGCGAGCTGTCGCGACGCAGCATCGCGCAGCAGTTGGCAGTGGTCGAGCAACAGGCGGATACCGACGAGGCCATTCGGGTATTTGATGCGGTGGCGTTGGGGCGTACACCGTGGCTGTCAGCGTTGAGCCCATGGTCGAGCGAAGATGACGCCATTGTCCGCCAGGCGTTGCATGACGTGGATGCCGCGCACCTGAGCAAGCGCACCTGGCGCAGCCTGTCGGGTGGCGAGCGCCAACGCGTACACATCGCCCGAGCCCTCGCCCAACGGCCGCAGATCTTGTTGTTGGATGAGCCGACCAATCATCTGGATATCCAGCATCAACTGGCGATTCTTCGCGAGGTGCAGTCATTGCCTGTCACCACATTGATTGCACTGCATGACCTCAATCAGGCGCTGACGTGTGATCGCCTGGCGGTGCTTGATCACGGCCGGTTAGTGGCGCTCGGCAAACCGCTTGAGGTGCTGACGCCGCAACGGTTGCTCGACACCTTTGGCGTGCAGGCACATTACCTGACCGACCCGTTCGATGGCGCGCAGATACTGAGGTTGCGCTCTACCTGATGCAGCGTTGATGCAGGAGCGAGCACGCTCGCGATGGAGTCAGAGCCACCGCCGGGCATCAGGCCGCCAGCGTCTACGCCAACGACCATCGCGAGTGAAACTCCTGCATGTCATGCGTTGATCAGCGAATAAACGCCGCCAGATCGGCATTCAATTTATCGATCGCAGCCTTGAAGTCCTTGGTGCTGATTTTCTCGCTCTCGTTCGACAACTGGGTGCCGAACACCTTGCGCACGACCTTGGCTACGGTCTGGTTGGTCTTGGCGTCGATGAATTCGGCTTCGATGAACAGGTTGGTGTCTTGATCGCGGTAACCGGTAGCCGCCTGAGTCGCCCCGACCACGGCCGCGATAGGGACGACTTCGTACCATTTCATGCCTTCGTTGGACGCACTCACGCCGGTGATCGCGGCACGCAGGATCAGCGCCTTGGAGCCGGCAGGTGCCGTGCTGCTCACCACCCGGTATTTCTGCCCCAGCGTGCTTTTGGCCTTGCCGGTCATGTAACTCTGCAATTCGTCCAGGGTCTGCCGGTTCACCCGTTCGTTGGGCTTGGGCGCCGGATAAAGTTCCAGCCTGTTGAACACCACCGTGTCGTACGCATTCGGATTCCACGACGGGCTGACCCAGCGCATGGCCTTCTCGCCGCTGGTGGTGGTGACTTCACTGAGGTTGTTGTAGTTGGGAAGAAAGCCCGAGTATTGAGCGCGCTCTGTCACTTTCGAGGTACAACCGCCGAGCAACAGAACCGCCAATGTCACGCCGACAAACAGGTTACGGGATAGCTTCATGGGCAATGCTCCTGGAAAATCAGGGTTTGATGAGGAGAACATCTGGAACCGCAAGCTCGCCGTTATCATCGGTTCGCCTGCGCTACGTCACCGCAGAAAATATCGCCGTCGCCATCCGACGGCGCACTGCGCACCACAATCGAATGCGCGCCCGCCAGCAGATGGGTCAACGATATCGGCGCACTGCGATAAAAACTCCACCCCTTGGTCCCGGCATCGCTTCGCGTGTTGACCTGATCGTTCATGGCGAAGGCGACGGGCCCCGGTTGCTGGCAACTGCCCTGGTTGACGAAGCTGTAGAGCCGCGGCGGCAAGATGGTGCCGGTGGGTACACCAGTGATGTAGAAGTTGAAGTTGGTTTTATCGCCCATGTCGGTCAACGTCACGCGACCGACCTGCCCGGCATTCCTGCCGGTGGCTTGCAGCGCCAGGTTCACCGACTGACTGGATGAGTGAGTGCAGCCAAGCAGTCCGGCTGTGATCAACACACCGGTCAGTGTTCTGTTGAGATTCATGACGACCTCCTCCAATGACTCATATCTTCGGCAGCGGCTTGATGGCCGGGGCTGGCTCAACCCTCACTGGGACGGCCTCAGGGGCATTTCCCAACCGCGACAAAGGCGTCACGGAGTAGCCAGCCTGGATCTTCTGCACGGAGGTTTCATCTGAGGGGCCATCGGTTTTGCTGTGACCGATGATCCAGACCACAGCGCTGGGCGCCGGCAGATGAACCAGGCCCACAGGTACGGTTCCGGTCCACCCCGGCGGCGTCACCAGAAAGTGATCGGCTTCGGTTCCCGCCGTGCTCCAGCCAGGCGAAGCCACAACATCGCTCCACATATCGAGCATCGGCAGCAGGTAGA
This sequence comes from Pseudomonas sp. S2_C03, assembly GCF_054668405.1. Classification (NCBI taxonomy): domain Bacteria; kingdom Pseudomonadati; phylum Pseudomonadota; class Gammaproteobacteria; order Pseudomonadales; family Pseudomonadaceae; genus Pseudomonas; species Pseudomonas sp. S2_C03. The sequence continues at coordinate 2,567,727 of NZ_CP162766.1, forward strand.
CACTTGCCTCGGTGTTCGGCGCCGTCACCACCAGCGGTTCCCGGGTCAGATCGAGCCAGGCGATCGAGTACACCGTATTGGGCGGTACACCCCCTTGATAATCCACCGGCACATACGCCGGCACGCTGAGAAACATGTTCATCGGAACATCGCCCGGCGCCGGAGTGGCCTCAGCTGCGGTAATAGGGGTTTGCGCAAAAACAAGGGAAGCAACGAGGGTTAAAGCAACGGCTGTCAATGTCTGAGATATCAGCATGGCGATCGTCCGTGCGTGGGGGACCTCAACCGGATTCGGTGGAGATAAGGCAACTCTAGACGAACATTTCAGTGCAACATCGTGGTCGGACAATCGGTTGAGTCCAGGCCCACGAACAACTGGAGCTGACTTCCGATTTTCTGGATAATGGCTATATGCCTCCACCTGCCACTGCCCGCTGATAAGGACATCCCGCTCGATGAAGTTGCCGTCCCCTTCCCTGCTCATCGCTTTCGCCCTGTTGCTGCCCTCGACCGCCCAAGCCAACGACGCCACGCTGAGCGATTCGCTCAAGGCTTTCACGCGTTGCGATGCCAGTTTTTTCACCAGCCTCGACCGCCATAGCCAGGATTGGCAGGCATTTGCCCCGCTCAAGCGGGAAAAAGACGTGGCGTGGATGGCCGTGAAAAATCGTGGTGCCAGCCCCGACAATACCGTCGCGCTGCGTGGCGCGCCGACCGTTGCCGGCTTGAAGTTATTGTCTTATGTAGACGAAAGCAGCGATCTCGGCCAACTCGGCCAGTACTACTTCTGGGGTTTCATCGTCGAAGGCGGCGTTGACGACGTAGCGAAAAAACTGGCACCGCTGATGGACTCGCCCGGGCAATTGATCAATCTGGGTTCGAGCTATGTGCGCAGTGAGCTGAAGGTGGGTGATCAATGGCGACTCATCAAGCCGCAGCCGAGCACGGCACCGGGCAAACTCGTGGAACGCGTGCTGATCGTCGAAGCACAAGGCAAGACCGGTACTCAGACGCGGGTCAATTGCTCGCTGCAAGGCGCGGTCGACGGCCCGATGCTCGCCCAGTTGCGGCCGGACATCGCGCCGGCCGATTACCCGGCAACGGCCCCAGAGACCAGCATTGGCAGTGTCACCGTGCCGCAAGAGGTGCTCAAGCATCTCGACTCGCCGTTGCTGCAACCGAAATTCAAGACGCTCAAAGTCACCTTCGCCACCCGGACCGGCGACCCGATCAAGGATCGCCCGGTCACGGTTGAATACACCGCAGACGGCAATTTGCTGAAGAAAAACGAGATTTACAGCGACACGTTCCACGTTGAGCGCCTGACACAGGCCGGGTGGATTCAGTTGAAATCAAAAATGAACGGGATCGGCGATGGCCGCGTATTGCTCACCCGCGAGCTTGAAGTGAACCTTCCAACGAGTTGGACCCCGGGCCAGACCCTGAGCACGCGCTCGGTCATGGAGAACGTGCCGGCCAAACCCACCGACAAACCGATGAAGCTGTCGTCGTCCTGCACCGTCGGCAAGCGCTTCCCGGCCCGGCAGGTGTTTGCCTCCTTGAGCGGCGATGCCATCGCGCTGGATTGCGACCAAACCACCAGCAAGAACGCCAGCGCCTTTATCGAGGACCTCGGTGTTGTCCTGACGCTGGAGTCGACGTCGGATAAATCGAAAAGCGTTTACACCTACACCGCGCTGGATGTCGTGCGCTGATTAAAGCCACCGCCCCCATGGCCGATAACCCCGGCCATGGGTCTGTGCACCACCGGCACACATGATTGACCTGCGATCCGACCAGCCAACAGCCCGATCGCATCAAGGAAGGAAAAGTAACTGTGATCATCGGCATCGACCTGGGCACCACTAACAGCCTCGTGGCGACCTGGGATGGCGAACGCGCCCGGATTCTCCCAAACGCCTTGGGCAACTTCCTGACCCCCAGCGTCGTGGGCCTCGACGACCACGGCCAACTGGTGGCCGGCGAGATCGCTCGTGAGCGGTTGCACACTCACCCGCAACTGACCTCCGCCCTGTTCAAGCGCTACATGGGCAGCGCCCGTGAAACGCGGCTTGGCGGGCGCGCCTATCGGGCGGAAGAACTCTCGGCGATGCTACTGCGCAGCCTCAAGGAAGACGCCGAGCGCGCCTTGGGTGAACCTGTTCACGAAGCGGTGATCAGTGTGCCGGCGTACTTCAGCGACGCCCAGCGCAAGGCCACACGCATCGCCGGCGAATTGGCCGGGCTGAAAATTGAAAAATTGATCAACGAACCCACTGCTGCGGCCCTGGCCTATGGTTTGGAACAGCGCAACGAAGCCACCTTCCTGGTATTCGACCTCGGTGGCGGCACCTTTGACGTGTCCATCCTGGAACTGTTCGAAGGGGTGATGGAAGTTCGCGCCAGCGCCGGCGATAACTTCCTCGGCGGTGAAGATTTCGATGACCTGCTGGTGGAGCATTTCATTAACAAAATCGGTGCGGCCGACCTGCCCGACACCACCCAGCCCGCGATTGCCCAGCGCCTGCGACGCGAAGCGCAGCAGGTCCGCCATGCGCTGGGGCAGGCACAGGTCACAGCCTTTACCCTTCGCGAGCAATCCCGCGAGTGGAGCATTGAACTGACCCAAGGCGAACTGGCGGAGATTGTCCGCCCGTTGCTGGACCGTTTGCGTGCGCCGATCGAACGAGCGCTGCGTGATGCCCGGATCAAGGTCGCGGACCTCGACGAAATCCTGCTGGTGGGCGGCACAACGCGCATGCCACTGGTGCGCAAGCTGGTTGCCTCCCTGTTCGGGCGCATTCCGGCCATGCAGCTCAACCCGGATGAAGTCGTCGCACAAGGTGCGGCCATTCAGGCTGCACTTCAGGCGCGCCACGCATCACTGGAAGAAGTCGTACTGACCGATGTCTGCCCGTACACCCTGGGCATCGAGACGTCAGTGCGCCAAGGTGCGGGTTTCCAGAACGGCCATTACCTGCCGATCATCGAGCGCAACACCGTCGTGCCGGTGAGCCGTTCCCGCACGGTGTACACCCTCAGCGACAACCAGAAAGTGGTCACACTGGGGATCTATCAGGGCGAAAGCCGCATGGTCAGCCACAACATTTTCCTCGGTGAACTGGAAATCCCGGTACCACCGCGCAAGGCCGGTGAGGTCGCCCTGGACGTACGGTTCACCTACGACAACAACGGCTTGCTCGAAGCCCAGGTCCACCTGCCCATCAACGGCGAAACCCGCAAGCTGGTGATAGAGAACAACCCCGGTGTACTGGCGCCCGATGAAATCGCCCAGCGCCTGTCGGCCCTCGAAGCGCTGAAAGTGCATCCCCGCGACCAGCAGGTCAATACCCTGTTGCTGGCTCGACTCGACCGTCTGTATCAGGAAAGCCTGGGCGATGGCCGCGAGCACATTGCGCAGCTGGCGAACTATTTCCAGCGGACGCTCGACACCCAGGACGAACGTCAGATCCGCGAAGCACGCAGCGACATCACCCAGCGCCTGGCGCACTTCGAGCGGGAGATCTGAGCCGTCATGAGCCATTGGCAGTTGCTCGATTTGACCCCGGACGCGGACGAACGCAGCATCAAGCGTGCGTACGCCCGGCTGCTTAAAACCTGCCGCCCGGACGATGACCCTGAAGCGTTCCAGCGCCTGCGTGAAGCCTATGAAACGTCGTTGGCCGAGGCTCGCTGGCGTGCGGACGCTGACGAGGAGCATGACGAGGACGTCATGGTTGCTCCTTTGGCCGTGCCGATCCCGGAACACGCCACGCCGGCCCCCACCCTTGGGCACGTCGAGTCGACGATCACCATCAATCCTCCAGAACCTTCCCTGGAGCGCATGCAGCAATGGCTGACCGACGGCAAGGAGCGCCAGGTGGTCGACGCGTTGCGCCACTGGCTGGCCAGTGAATGGCTACTCCCTTTTGAGCGCCGCCAGCAGTTCGAACAGTGGGTACTGGAGTGGCTGGAAGACGCACCCGATTGGTCCCCTGGTTTCTTCGAAGGCGTGTGCCAGGCGATGGGTTGGGATGAAAACCAAGGTAACCTGCCGTGCGAGTACTGGCGTTGGGATCGCCTGATCCGGCGCTGCGAAATCCAGGCCATGGAACAAACCGTGCGCGCCGACCTCGGCAAATACGAGGCCGACAAGGTCCATGGACAGGCTGCTGCCTTGCTGCTCGGGCCCATGAGCGACGAGCAGCGCCGGGGCATGGCTGATGCCTTCACCGCGCTCGACTGGCAGCGCTTTTCCCAGTTGGCGGAAACCATCGAATACCAATACCCCGAGTTGCCTGAGCGCCTTGGCCTCAAGCCACTCGACAACTGGCGCGATTGGCTGCCCGCTACCAGTTACAGTGGGGCCTCGCTTTTCCTTTGGTTCAGCCTGTCGGTTTTGCTCATCGTTTCGCTGCTCGCCGGCCCCCGGAAAGGAAACGGTCTGGGTGCCTTGCTGCTGATGCCGTTGTTCGTCCCGGCGCTGTTGTGGATTGGCAACAAGGTCTATCAGGTGTGGCACACCGGGGCTGTATTTGCAGGCCATGTGGATGTGCGGCTCAGTCGATGGTTACTCCCGTCTCGGATGTACCGGCAAGGTGCCGGTCTTCTGCTGCTGCGCCACATAATCCCCTGCGTCGTACCCGCCGGCCTCGCATTCCTCTGGTCCGAGCATGTGACGTGGTTGCAGTGGGTCAGCCCGGTCGTGGTTTTCCTGGGCACGCTTTATTTCACCAACGCGGCGCTGAGCGGCGGCAAGCCTTCACTGTGGGCCCGTGGTATACGAGCGATCAAGCTGAAGGTGGGGCGACTACCCTGGCACCTGATCCAGAGCAAAGGCATGCTGATTTTGATCGCCGTTGCGCTGATGGCGGCCTGGGTGTATTCGAAGATGAAGGGGGTGGTGTAGAGGCTGTCGCTACACCGGCAGCCCCCGATACGCCATTAGTGTGCTGTCCATGACGCGCCGTCGATCACAACGCCGGACGCTGCAGGTTGACCCATTCCTGCACCGCAGGCCGCTGCCACTGCCGTTGCGCATATTCAACCAGTGCCGGCGGCACGCGATCACCGTTGAGGATCAATCGGTTGAGCATCACCGCCAGGTCGACGTCGGCGATCGACCATTGACCGAACAGGAATGGGCGACCGTCGGCCAGCAGCGCCTGTGCTGCACCGATCAACTTGCGCGCGGCCGACTCGGCGGCTGGTGAAAGCGGGCCATATTGCTCGCCGTAAAACACCACCAGGGTGGATCGTTCCTGACGAATCGGCAACAGGTCGCTGCGCAGCCAGGCCTGGACTTGCCGGGCTTTCGCGCGCTGCTTCGCGTCCTGCGGGTACACCGGCAACTGAGGGTAAACGTCTTCCAGGTACTCGGTGATGGCGGAGGATTCCGACAAGGCAAAATCGCCCTGCTCCAGCGTAGGCACGCGCTGGGTCAACGACAGGTTGGCGTAGTCTGCGGACTGATTTTCGCAGGCATCAAGGTCCAGCGTACTCAGCTCAAAATCGATGCCCTTCTCGCGAAGCACCACAAAAGCGGACATCGCATAAGGGCTGGTGAATTGAGCATCAACGTACAAGCGCAGGGGGGAATGGTTCACCGCGGTCATCTCCATATGCATGAAGCCGCTAAGCTACGAGATCCATTGCCATAAATGAAATGCATGATTTTCATGGGCGTATTCCCTTGCGGAATACGCGGATGCGTGTGACGTCCAGCCCAGAAAATTCCGTGTCGATTTTCCGGTGGTGACCTGCCCCGGTGGGCCGTATGCTCAGCCCATGAACCTACAAAATGCGATGCTCCCACCCCACGCCGAAATGGTTCGCGCCATGCTCGAGCGCGACACCACCTACGAAGGGGTGTTCTTCACGGCGGTCAAGACCACCGGCATTTTCTGCCGCCCCAGTTGCACGGCGCGCAAACCAAAGCCGGAGAACGTCGAGTTCTTCGCCCATGCCGATGAGTGCCTGTCCGCGGGTTACCGCGCCTGTTTGCGCTGCAAACCGCTGGATGCCGCCGCCATCGCGCCAGACTGGGTGAAAACACTGCTCAAGGCCGTGGACGTCGCCCCCGACCTGCGCTGGACCGATGCACACTTGTTGGCCGAGGGCATCGAGCCGTTGAAGCTGCGACGTTGGTTCAAGCAACACATGGGCATGACGTTTCATGCATGGCTGCGCACCCGGCGCCTGGGCGTGGCGTTGGGCGGGATCAAACAGGGAGATTCCATCGACGGTGCGGCCTTTGATTCGGGTTATGAATCCCTCAGCGGCTTTCGGGACGCCTTTCAGAAGTCCTTCCACATCACTCCCGGCCGTACGGCCAACAGTGAACCCTTGCTGTTCACCCGCCTGACGACACCGCTGGGACCGATGATCGCCATGGCCGAACGGCGCGGGCTGGTGCTGCTGGAGTTCCTGGACCGGCCGGCATTGACCGGCGAAGTGCAAGCCCTGCAAAACCGCTATGGCTATGCGGTAGCGCCTGGACACAACGCGCATTTGCAGCAAATAGAGGATGAACTGGCCCGCTACTTCGACGGGAAAATGAGCGAATTCAAGGTGCCATTGCATATGCCCGGCAGCGAGTTTTCCCGGCAAGTCTGGGCAGAACTTGGGAAAATCCCTTTTGGCCAGACCAGTACCTACGGCACCATCGCTGCCCTGCTGGGCAAACCTGGTGCCAGCCGTGCCGTGGGCCTGGCCAACGGGCATAACCGCATTTCCATCGTTGTGCCTTGCCACCGGGTGATTGGCGCGGATGGCTCCTTGACCGGTTATGGTGGTGGGCAGCCCCGCAAGGCGTTTCTGCTGCGGCTGGAAAATGCAGCCGTGCAAGTCACGCAACAACTGGCGTTTTAAAGCCTATGCAAGGAAACCACGTCTGAGCACCCTGCCCGATCCCTATCAGCCGGCGAGCGAATGGCTCGCCACCCTCGACCCCGACTGGGCGCGCCATATCGCGGCCATCGGCCCCTGCCTGCACCAACCGCACCCCGCCCGTGATCCCTACGAATCATTGGTGCGGGCGATTGCCTATCAACAACTGCACGCCCGCGCCGGGGATGCGATTATCGGGCGGCTCCGAGGTTTGTTCGAGGCCCAAAGCTTCCCACGGCCAGAGCAGATTCTGGCCACCCAGTTCGATGACCTGCGCGCGTGTGGCTTTTCCGCCAACAAGATCGCAACCATTCAGGGCATCGCCCAGGCAACGCTTGACGCAGTGGTGCCGGACTATGCGACCGCCCTGGGCATGGACGATGAAGCGCTGATCGAAAGGCTGACCCGTCTGCGCGGCGTCGGGCGCTGGACGGTCGAGATGCTGCTGATCTACAGCCTGGAACGCATGGATATCCTGCCCGCCGACGACTTCGGCGTGCGTGAGGGGTATCGGCGGTTGAAAGGATGGGAGGTGCAGCCAACGCGCAAGCAGATCATGACGATAGGCTTGGCGTGGCAGCCCTATCGCACGGTGGCAGCGTGGTATCTGTGGCGGGTGCCCGGACGATAGACCGCGTCATGGTCCCGCCATCGCGACTCAATCGCTGCTTCAGATCCTGATGGGAGCGAGGCCGCTCCCTTCAGGATCAATCGAAGGCAATCAGGCGCTGAGGGAGTAGATCAATGCCGTGATCGCCACGAGCCCGACAGCCACCACAAACACGTTCGATGCCTGGCCGCGGTAAGGGGCCATGGCCGGAACCTTGCGGATCGCGTACATCGGCATCAGAAACAGGATGGCTGCAATCACCGGCCCACCCAGGGTTTCAATCATGCCCAGGATGCTCGGGTTCAGCGTCGCGACGATCCAGCACACCACCAGCATGAAAGCGGCGGTCATGCGGTCCAGGGTTTTGGGCGCTGGGCGTTTGCCGCTCTTGACGATCAGGCCCTTGAGGCCTTCGCTGGCACCGATGTAGTGGCCAAGGAACGACTTGGAAATCGCCACGAACGCAATCAACGGCGCCGCAAACGCGATGGTCGGATTGCTGAAATGGTTCGCCAGGTACGACAGGATCGACAGGTTTTGCGCCTTGGCTTCGACCAGCTGCGCGGGCGACAGGGTCAGCACGCAGCTGAAGACGAAGAACAGCACCATCACCACCATCAACAGGTGCGCGCGAGACAGTATCTGCGAACTGCGCTCTTCGGCGTGCTCGCCATAACGACGTTTCTGGTCCACGGCGAACGCCGAGATGATCGGCGAATGGTTGAACGAGAACACCATCACCGGAATGGCCAGCCACAACGTGTGCAGCAGCGACGACGGCTCAGGCACCGTGCTGACCGTGGTGAGGATGCCACCGTTCCAGTGCGGAACCAGGAACACCGCGAGAAACAGCAGCGCCACGATAAACGGATACACCATCAGGCTCATGGCCTTGACGATTGCCTGTTCGCCGCAACGCACCACCGCCAGCAGGCCGAGAATCAACACAAACGACAGCACCGCGCGCGGGGGTGGCGTGATGTGCAGTTGGTGTTCAAGGAAACTGCCCACGGTGTTGGTCAGCGCCACGCTGTAAATCAACAGGATGGGGAAGATCGCAAAAAAGTACAGCAACGTGATCAGCGCACCGGCCTTGATGCCAAAGTGTTCTTCCACCACTTCGGTGATGTCCGCGCCTTCGCGGCCGGACAATACAAAACGGGTGAGTCCGCGATGGGCGTAGAACGTCATGGGAAATGCCAGCAGCGCCAGGACCAGCAGCGGCCAGAAGCCGCCGAGGCCCGCATTGATCGGCAAAAACAGGGTGCCGGCGCCGATGGCCGTGCCAAACAGGCCCAGCATCCAGGTGGTGTCATGACGATTCCAGCCTTCAAGGCTGACAGGTTTCGCCGCTGCATAGCGTTCGCTGACGCTATTGGCCTGATCATTCATCCGGTGGGATCTCCGCATTCCGGTCGGTTGCTACCCGGCCAGGACGAGTCGGAAAACCCGACAGGCAGTGCCCTGGCCGAAACAGGGGCGCGATTGTCCGGGATTAATCAACAGAAGCAAAGACTTAGCTGAGCAACGGCGTTACGGATCAGATGAAATGCCACGTGTACGCCAACGTTTGCGGGAGCACGTCAGCATTCACCGATTCTATAAAGTGCTTTCATCATGTATTTTAGCCTGTACCTGCACCCTTCTGGAGCCTGCTCATGCCACTCGTTCGCATCGACATCAAAAAACGTCAGGACCCCTCCTTCGCCAAGCGTGTCGGGCAATTGGTCTATGCGGCCATGCACACGTCCATTGGTGTGCCCGAGAATGATAACTTCCAGATCCTCAACGAACACGACGAACAGCATTTCATCTTCGACCCGCAGTATCTGGGGATCCATCGCACCGATCAGTTGGTGGTGATCCAAATCACCCTGAGCGAAGGTCGTACCGTGGATCAGAAGAAACGGCTCTACAAAACCATCGCCGAGAGCCTCCACGCAGAGCTGGCCGTGCGCCTTGAGGACATTTTCATTAATCTGGTGGAAGTGAAAAAAGAAAACTGGTCCTTCGGTAACGGAATCGCCCAGTACGCCCTCTGAACCCACATTGATCTTTGTGAGCCGCCAATGCCCCGTGTTTCCCGCAAGCAAGCCGAACTCAACCGCGAAATCGTCGTCGAGGCCGCCACGCGGCTGTTCCGCGAACGAGGCCTGCACGGCATCAGCGTCGTCGATCTCATGGGTGCAGCGGGGCTGACCCATGGCGGCTTTTATGGGCAATTCGAATCGAGAGAGGCGTTGGCCCGGGAAGCCTTTGGCCGCGCCTTCAAGGAGTCCGGCGAACGCTGGCTGGAGCGGATGAACGCCCACCAGGACAAAAATGCCGCTCGCCAGGCGGTGATCGAGCCCTACCTGTCGGCGACCAGTCGCGACAATCCGGGGGAAAGCTGCCCTGTGGCAGCGTTTGTCGGCGATATGTGCCACGAAGCGACCGACAGCGCTCTACGCCAGACCTTCGTCAAAGGCATCGACTCGGTGCTCGACACCTTTGCACCGCTGATGGACAGCGGTGACCCCAAGCGCGATCGGCAGCAGGCGCTGGTGCAATATGCGCTGATGGTCGGTGCGTTGACCCTGGCCCGGGCCACCCGTGGCGATGAACTGTCGGATGAAATCCTGCAGGCCGCACAAAGCTTTTTGACAACGTCATAACCACCCTCTGCCGTTCCGCTATGATCATCTGGCAGCGCCGCACAATGCGTGCGTTGCCACCGCGCTTGCACGCCAGCAATCTCAGGGAATATTCGCGCAACAGGAGCCCAGCATGCCCGCAACCGTTTTGGTCCTGGTTGAAACCATCAACGATTACCTGCCCATTCTCGAACATCAGGGCTTCCACCTGATTCTGGCCCCCACCCCCGCCGAACGCGCCGAAGCCATTGCCACCCACGGCGCACGGATCGATGCGGTGCTGACTCGCGGACCACTGGGGCTTTACGCCGATGAAATCGCTTTACTGACGGCGCTGAAGATCATTTGCGTGATCGGTGCAGGCTACGAACACGTCGACCTGCAAGCCGCCGCCGACCGGGGCATCACCGTCACCAACGGTGCGGGGGTCAATGCCTCGTCGGTGGCTGACCACGCCATGGCGATGCTGTTGTCGCTGGTGCGCGACATCCCCCGAGCCGACGCTGCCGTGCGCCGGGGTGAGTGGCCAAAAATCATGCGCCCATCGCTGGCCCACAAGCGCATGGGCATCCTGGGCCTTGGCGCCGTCGGCATGGCCATCGCCAAACGGGCGGCCAATGGCTTCGACATGAGCATCAGCTACCATAACCGCCAGCACCGCAGCGATGTGCCCTACTCCTTCTGCTCAACGCCCACCGAACTGGCCCGTGCCTCGGATTTCCTGGTGGTGGCCACCCCTGGCGGCCTCGGCACTCGCGGCCTGATCAACAAATCGGTGCTGGAGGCCCTGGGTCCCAACGGTTTCCTGATCAACATAGCCCGCGCCAGCGTGGTGTCGACGGTGGATCTGGTCAGTGCGCTGGAGCAGCGGCGCATTGCCGGCGCGGCGCTGGATGTGTTCGACCACGAGCCGCAGGTGCCTGACTCACTCAAGGTATTGAGCAACGTGGTGCTCACCCCCCACGTGGCGGGTTTGTCCCCCGAGGCCACGCAAGGCACGGTCGAACTGGTCGGGCGCAACCTGACGGCGTTCTTCTCCGGTCTGCCGGTCATCACCCCGATCCAACTGCCGACATCCGAGACCAAGGCGTTTTTGTAGGACAATTCAAACGGTTGTATCAAAAGCAATGATTGTCCGGCAACACGCCTGTCTATAAGGGCTCGTCGCGGTTGTGGGGACCGGGTGTGGGCATTAGATTGATCACAGCCCTCAGGCCTCTAGAACAAGCACAATAGGGATACGCATGACGCTCACTGACAAGTCCACTCGCATCCGTACCGGCGAAGAGCTCGATGCCAGCCTGATCGATCCTTACCTCAAGACGCACATTCCGGGGCTCAGCGGCTTGCCACAGATCAGCCAGTTTCCGGGCGGCGCGTCGAACCTCACCTACTTGCTCGAATACCCGGAGCAGGAATTTGTCCTGCGCCGCCCTCCCTTTGGCCACAAGGCCAAGTCCGCGCACGACATGGGTCGAGAATTTCGGATCCTCAATCAACTGCGTGACGGTTTCCCTTATTGCCCCAAGGCTTACGTGCACTGCACCGACGAATCGGTGATCGGCGCCGAGTTCTACGTGATGGAACGGGTCAAGGGCATCATCCTGCGCGCGGAACTGCCGCCGGAGCTGGGCCTGGATTCTGCAAAAACCGAAGCCCTGTGCAAGAGTTTCATCGACCGCTTCGTCGAGTTGCATCAGGTTGACTACAACGCCTACGGCCTGGGCGACCTCGGCAAACCCGAAGGCTATGTAGCACGGCAGATCAAGGGTTGGAGTGATCGTTATGAAAAAGCGCTGACCCCTGACGCGCCGCATTGGGAAGCGGTCAAGGCCTGGCTCAATGACAAGATGCCGGCCGACCACCCGACATCGAGCATCGTGCACAACGACTACCGCTTCGACAACGTGATCCTCGACCCGAACAACACGATGCAGATCATCGGTGTGCTCGACTGGGAACTGACCACCCTCGGCGACCCGCTGATGGACCTGGGCAACACCCTCGCCTACTGGATCCAGGCCGACGACCCGGCACCGTTCCAGATGATGCGCCGTCAGCCGAGCCACGCACCGGGCATGCTCACCCGTCGCGAATTCGTCGACTACTACGCCCAGCGCTCGGGCATCCAGATCGACAACTTCGATTTCTACTACACCTACGGCCTGTTCCGCCTCGCCGGCATCGTGCAGCAGATCTACTACCGCTTTTTCCATGGACAGACCCAGGACAAACGCTTCGCGTCATTCATTCAAGTGAACAAACTGCTGGAGCAGATGAGCCTGCAAGTCATCGAGAAATCCAGCCTCTGAGCCAAACACGACACTCAGGCCCAACAATAAGGAACACCCATGTCCAAGACCCCTTTGTTCGACCTCGACGGCAAGATCGCATTCGTCTCCGGCGCCAGCCGTGGCATCGGTGAAGCCATTGCCAAACTGCTGGCCCAGCAAGGCGCTCACGTCATCGTCTCCAGCCGCAAACTCGACGGCTGCCAGCACGTCGCCGACGCCATCATCGCCGCCGGTGGCAAGGCCACCGCCGTTGCTTGCCACATCGGTGAAATGGAACAGATCAACCAGGTCTTCGCCGGCATTCGCGAGCAATTCGGCCGCCTCGACATCCTGGTCAACAACGCCGCGACCAACCCGCAGTTCTGCAACGTCCTGGACACCGACCTCAGCGCCTTCCAGAAAACCGTCGACGTCAACATCCGCGGCTACTTCTTCATGTCGGTGGAAGCCGGCAAGTTGATGCGCGAAAACGGCGGCGGCAGCATCATCAACGTCGCATCGATCAACGGTGTGTCGCCAGGCGTGTTCCAGGGCATCTACTCGGTGACCAAGGCCGCCGTGATCAACATGACCAAGGTCTTCGCCAAAGAGTGCGCGCAGTTCGGCATCCGTTGCAACGCCCTGCTACCGGGGCTGACGGATACCAAGTTCGCTTCGGCACTGGTGAAGAACGAGGCGATCCTCAATACCGCGCTGGCGCAGATTCCATTGAAGCGCGTGGCGGATCCGAGTGAGATGGCGGGGGCCGTTTTGTACCTGGCCAGTGATGCGTCCAGTTATACGACTGGGGTTTCGTTGAATGTGGATGGGGGATTCTTGTCCTGATTGCTGCCATGAATGATTAGGATGCACCGATCTGTCTTCGATGGCCGTGTCGAAGGCAGATCAAATGCGAGTGTATTTGAACAATCAGTATCGGCATGTTGGTCGAGTATGTTTATTGTTGGTGCACGGTAAAGGGTATCTCGGTCGTTTCCTGCGCGACATCATCATAAGATTTCAAGAAAGTTTTCAGTATGTAGTCACCAGCTCCAAGCTGTACGGGAATTTCAGCAAAACCATCGCTATCCGTTACATCAATAGTAATGGGAATCCCTACAATGACTGCTTGAACTGAAATATTAGTCAGCATTACCGACGGATGATTTTTGGCTTCAACATACACATGAAAATACCCCAATTCAAAAGCAATGAACTTCACTCGATCCGGAACAATCCGGTTAAATACGGGTAGTTCCTTGGCAATCGACATATTGAGGACGACAGGGGATTCAGGCCTGTCTTCGAAAGTAAACTTCAGTTGAGCCGAGCCCGTCTTCGTGTGCACAGCGTCAAAGGTAAATTTCGCCGTCGGATCCATGGTCAACCACGTCGCAGGAATAATCTCTCCGAGCGCTCCATCCCCCACCAGCTCCACTTTCACTCGGGTCCTCTCGTAACCGCTGCCGGTTGAATCCACGAGTAGGGCATGACGCCCCCCCATCGCCCCCTGAACGTTGTCACCCGTGGCGACAAGTTTGCCCGCGAATGAAATCTGGGGAGGATTTGCATAGACTTTGCTGGAAAATTCTATTGGACCTGCCATCCCGACAATAGCGGATTGCAACGCCAGTTTGAACGTGGCAGCCGTATCAATATTTGCTGTGATGGCCCAAGCGTAACTCGTCGTATTTCCATCAAAAGGTGGAGTCACGGTAAATTTACTTTTATCAATTCCACTGCCACTGATGTATTTCAAACTGACCGGAATGTCTGCCATGGCGTTTTTTGGTGTCAACGATAATTCAAACGGCTTGCGTGCCTCCACGAAAGGATCTGCGGGCACGGGCAACTTGTTCAATTTAAGCTCCATCTCGTCTGCCAGATGACTGGACAGGACTTTGCTCGCTGCCGTTTCCAGGTTCTGGGTGAACCCTTCTCCCGCCAACTGCAACTTGAACGTCCCGCTTCTGTTGGATGCCTCCACCTTCCACGAATGGGGATCGGCCGATACCAACTTGGTTTTCAGGTCTCCCGGTTGCAGCCCTGAAAGAGCAATGGCATTGAGCACCAGCGCACGACCTCTTAGCGGGCTGTGCTCCTTGTAAACCAGCGTAATGGTCCTTGGGGTCCCCCTGAAGAACACGGCCTCGACGGGGTAAGCCACACCATCCACCCGAAACTCCTGCACCTCTTCACGCAGGTAGCGCGCCATCACACTGCAAACCGGGAGCTTGATACCGGTAATACTTTCAGCCGCCAGCAACTCCAGCTGAAACGTGCCACTGTTGGTATGGGACTTGACGGTCCAGCTGTTAACATTGGCTTCACCCGCAGGGGTCACGCTCAGATTCGATGGCTGTACGCCCGTCAGGGGTGTTCCGGTCATCTTCAGCGGGAACGTGTTCAAGGGGCTACCGGCCTTGTAGGTCAGCGTGACCGTCTGCGCTTCGTTCCGGTAGAACAGGACCTGGGTTGGCGGCGACTCGACGCCGTTCACCAGGACCTTGTCCACCTCATCTGCCAGATTGACGGACATTACCCAACACCGCCGTTCCCACGGGCGCTCGACCTGTTCACTGCCGAACGCCAGGGTCACCACGCCACTGGCACCGGCTTGCGGTGTCACCTGCCAGGTAAATTCGCCGCCCTGTGGATCGACCGGCGTTTGGAACGCCGGCACGGCCTGAACCGTCAACCCGCCTGCTTCGGCCAGTTCGAGGGTTAGTTGCCTGGCAATGTCCGCCGTGGCTTGAACCTTGACCACGTTAGCCTGCCCGCGTATCAGCGCCACCGGGTCGCCAAACGCTGCCTGCGCACCGTTGACGATCAATTTGGCCTGTTGCCACGGGCTTTCCAGGTAGCCGGTGAAGCGAAACTCAGTGGAAATCGGCTGATCGTCGTAGAGATTGTGCACGCTGACCGTAATTGTCTGCTCGCCCTCATTCATGACGGTTTGAGTGAACTCGCTATCGCCCGCAGCATCTGTCGCAACAGTGGTGTCCTTGCCGTCGAACGTCCACACCACCTCCACGTTTTTAGCAGGCTGCTGCGTATAGAAGGACACCAGTCGGACGGTTGCGGTAACTGTTTGCCCGACGATAGGCGCCCCGATGGGCGGCCGCAGGTCTGCAAACTCGCAGCGGTAATGCCCCAGCTTCAACGGGATTACAAGTGCAGGAGCCGTGAACTCACTGGCCACTCGCATCTCCAGATCGCGATCTTCACCCGTGGCGGGACAATGCAACTTGAAGGAAGCGCCGGTCGGGGCCAGGGTTTGAAACTCGCCCAGCTCGGGTTCCAGACTAATTGCATGGGCTGGATCGCCGGCGATTTCGAGACAGGTGACCTGATGGTTGACCCAGGGACTATCGTCTCCGCCCGCAAGGCTCAAGACATGACACAGTTCATTCTCAGCCCCATGGCAGATGTACACTGGACCGAGGACCGTAACCTGGCGAATTTTGCTGTTCATGATTGGGCCTCGATAATCGGGTTCGGAGGGCAAGCCTGGAAGTCCGACTATCGAGAAAAAAACGGGTTGAGGTAACTGTCAGATGTGACAGTTCGGTTAGATCTAATCGAAATAAACGCGTCTAACTGCAACGAGGCAGGCCGGTACCTCCCGGGACCTGCCTCTGCAAATGGCACACCAAGGCGCCGCGTTGTAAATCGCTATTGAGTCACACAGCGCGTGGTGGTTGTCACTCGGGTCACCTCTCCGCTCTCTGCCCGAGGTTCGCCGAGCACATCGGTTTTATCCATGGCCTGGCAAGTGGTTTGAGGAGGCGGTGGCGGAGCAAGAGGCGGCGGTGGTGGCGGACTGGCGCAACCGGCGAGAATCGCCGCGCAAAAGGCCAGCGAGAGAGGTGTGAAAACGCGTTTCCCAGGAATTTTCATAGGTTGACCCGCGATAAGTGATCGACACACTGTTTGTGACAACAGAACGGGCGTGCTAAATCCGTGCTTACGTCATAAATATGGTCGATGTTTCGCCTATCGCCAGGTTCCAGCGTCTGAAGAGCCCTATTGCACCTGCGAACGGGGTGAGTGCAGCGCATTGCTTTGCAGTTCGTAGCGCAATTCTTCGATCAATGCAGCCACCGATTCGGCGGACTGCAATTTGGCGATGCTCAAGCCGCTGACAACAAGGTCGACCTGGCCGGAACCGGGGTGATAGAGCTTGACGGTCAGCGAATGGTCGCCCGTGATCGCGCATTCGCACGCCAGGGGCGAAAAACTGCGTTCTATCAACATACGCAGTTGCGCCAGTGAAATCATGTAATGGGTCCTTTGGCTGTTTCGTAGGGTACGGTCGGGGCATCCGCAGACACCCTTCGCATGCCATAAGCCTAAGAATCCCGACGCCAGCCAGACACCTCCATTTGCACCAGGGGTATTAGTGCATTTGCACCCTAGCGCTGCCCCTTGCCACCCCACTCCCCTGAAAACAGCCCACGTTCACGCGCCCAGACAATTGCTTCGCTGCGGCTGTGCACGTCCAGTTTGAAATACACCGTGGCCACATGATTGCGCACGGTGTTGGGTGCCAGCTTCAGGCGTGCGGCGATTTCCTTGTCGGCGAGGCCTTCACAGATCAGCCCCAACACGTCGCGCTCCCGGGCCGTCAGGTCGGTGAAGGACGCCGTGGGCAGCTTGGGTTTGTTGACGTTCTTGGCGTTCGCGAGTTTTTCGATCAATGTGCGACTGAACCACGACGCGTCTTTCATGACCTCTTCAATCGCCGCCACCAGTTCAAGCTCGGTGCGTTTGCGCTCAGTGATGTCCATCAATACCAGTAGGTAGCAGGGACGGTCCTGGATGTTCACGGTGTCGGCGGAAATCGCACAATCAATCAGTTCCTTGTCCTTCTTGCGCACGCTGGCGTCGATTCGATCCAGGCTGCCGGCTTTTTCCAGGGCGGCAAACATGCGCGTGCGTGCGCCTTTGTCCTGGATGAAATCGATCTCGGCCAGGGTCTTGCCCAGCACCTCTTCACTGGGATAAGCCAAGGTTTCAAGAAAGGCTTCGTTGACATCCAGCACCACCTGGTCTTCAGCGCCACACACCAGGATCGGCACCGGGGTCATGCGATAGGCCTTCGCAAATCGCTCTTCACTCTGGCGCAGAGCCACCTCGGCCTTGCGGCGCGGCTCCATGTCGACGAAGGAAAACAGCATGCAGTCTTCCTCGTTGAGTTCCAGGGGTTGCCCGGCGACGATCACCTGTTTACTGCCGCCGCCCGGCAATTTCAGATCGGCCTGCATCTGGGGAATGGTGACATGTTCGCGCAGGCGCTGGATCGCAAGGTCGCGGTTTTCGGCCCCTTCAAGCACGTCCAGCTCATAAGCCGACGAGCCGATCACGTGATCGCGGGCATAGCCCGTCATTTCCAGAAAACCGGCATTCACCTTGATGTAACGCAAATCACTGAGCCGGCAGATTACCGCCGGGGCCGGGTTGGCATTGAACGTTCTTTCAAAACGCTGCTCGGCGCTGGCCCACTCGCTCACGTCGCCCATGATCAGCGCCAGCGACTCCGGTTCGCCGCGACTGTCCGTCAGGACCATGCTGCGTACCTTGTGCACCCAGGTGCGCTCCTCGTCATCGGCCTTGGTCACTTCAACCAATACATCATCGAACAGCTCGCCACGCGCCACTCGGGCGATCGGATAGTTTTCGAACGAAACCCGGTGATTGTTGCGATAGCGCAGGGTAAAGCGCTCGGCGTACTGCTGCGCATTAGCACCCAGATCGCCGATCTCTCCGACCCCATGCATGGCCAACGCGGCCTGATTGGCCCAGTGGATGGTCTGATCGAGCTCCAGCAGAATCACCCCATCGGACAGGCCGGCGATGATTTGCTGCAATTGACGGCGGTTGGTGTCGGCGGTTGGGACGTCCTGGCTCATTGGCTCTCCACTGGGCGGCATTGGGTGAAAATGTCGACCGCAGCGGCTGTCGATAGTGCAACAAAACGATAACGCCTCTTGATACGCGACCTGCGCACGCTGAACACAGATCATTCAGACTGCACACATCCACTGTGGGAGCGGGCTTGCCCGCGAAAGCGCAAGGTCAGGCACCATCGTTGTTGGATGTGCCGGCCTCTTCGCGGGCAAGCCCGCTCCCACAGGGGCGTGCCATACGCCCTAAGTCATCCTATAACTTTTGATTGACAAGCCTCGAAAACCTAGCAAATATTCGCCCCAATGTTGTACGACGACGTATAACAAAAAATAAAAACAACAAAAAACAAGGGAGCGTCACTGTGAGTCAACTCGCCCGCAATTCCTCTATCTGCACCCCTCGCCCTACCTTCATCCGCCGCAACACCCTCAGCCTGATCGGTTGCAGCAGCCTGGCCGTGCTGGCCATGCCGATGACTGCCAGCGCCGAAGGTTTTGTCGATGATGGCAAGGCTACGCTGAACCTGCGTAACGCCTACTTCAACCGTAACTACGTCAATCCGGCCTACCCGCAAGGCAAGGCTGAGGAGTGGACGCAGAACTTCATCCTCGATGCCAAGTCGGGCTTCACCCAGGGCACTGTCGGCTTTGGCGTTGACATCCTGGGCATGTATTCGCAGAAGCTTGACGGTGGCAAGGGCACCGGTGGTACGCAGTTGCTGCCAATCCACGACGATGGTCGTCCGGCGGACAACTTCGGCCGGCTGGGCGTGGCCCTCAAAGGCAAGATTTCGAAGACCGAACTGAAGGTTGGCGAGTGGATGCCTGTGCTGCCGATCCTGCGTTCCGATGACGGTCGTTCGCTGCCGCAGACCTTTCAAGGCGGCCAGGTCACGTCCAACGAAATCGCCGGCCTGACGCTGTACGGCGGCCAGTTCCAGAAGAACAGCCCGCGCAACGATGCGAGCATGGAAGACATGTTCATGAACGGCAAATCGGCGTCGTTCAACTCTGACCGCTTCAACTTCGGCGGCGGCGAATATGCGTTCAATGACAAGCGCACCCAGGTCGGCGTCTGGTACTCCGAGCTGAAAGACATCTACCAACAGCAGTAT
The DNA here is from genome assembly GCF_054668405.1 of Pseudomonas sp. S2_C03. NCBI lineage: Bacteria > Pseudomonadati > Pseudomonadota > Gammaproteobacteria > Pseudomonadales > Pseudomonadaceae > Pseudomonas > Pseudomonas sp. S2_C03. Next base: position 2,587,155 of record NZ_CP162766.1, read on the forward strand.
TTCAACCTCAGCCACAGCCAGCCCATGGGCGACTGGACCCTGGGCGCCAACCTTGGCTATTTCATCGGCAAGGAAGACGGCAGCGCACTGGCGGGCGATCTGGACAACAAGACCGCGTTCGCCCTGCTCTCAGCCAAGTACGGCGGCAACACCTTCTACGTCGGCCTGCAAAAACTCAGCGGCGATGACCAGTGGATGCGCGTCAACGGCACCAGTGGCGGCACCCTGGCCAACGACAGCTACAACTCCAGTTATGACAACGCCAAGGAGAAGTCCTGGCAGTTGCGTCATGACTACAACTTCGTGGCGCTGGGCGTGCCGGGCCTGACCCTGATGAACCGCTATATCAGTGGCGACAACGTGCACACCGGGACGATTACCGACGGCAAGGAATGGGGTCGCGAGTCGGAGCTGGCCTACACCGTGCAGAGCGGCCCGCTGAAGAATCTCAACGTCAAATGGCGTAACGCGAGCATTCGCAAGAGCTTCAGCACCAACGAGTTCGACGAGAACCGGATTTTCATCAGCTATCCGATTTCGTTGTTGTAAGCGCCGGATCGTGACCTGATCACATGGTTTTATTGTGGGAGCGAACCTGCTCGCGATGGCAGGGCATCAGGATGTCCGAGTCATCGTTGACGTCCATCGCGGGCAAGCCCGCTCCCACAGTTACAGCCCCCCATGGCCCAGGTGAAACCCTTCGTCCAATTTTGACCAAAGTCGCGTTGACAAGAGCTGAAAACCCTTACGATACTTCCGCCTTGTCGTACGACAACCTACAACAAATTCAACAATGATTTTGCGTACAGGAACTGCCATGACCTCCACGCCCAATGCCCCTTTCAATCGTCTTCTGCTGACCGGTGCCGCCGGTGGCCTGGGCAAAGTGCTGCGCGAAAGCCTGCGGCCTTACGCCAAAGTCATTCGCCTGTCGGACATCGCCAACATTGCGCCGGCCATCGACGAGCGCGAAGAAGTCGTCACCTGCGACCTGGCAGACAAGCAAGCCGTCCATCACCTGGTCGAAGGCGTGGACGCAATCGTGCACCTCGGTGGGGTGTCGACCGAGCATTCGTTCGAAGACATCCTCGGCGCCAACATTTGTGGCGTCTTCCACATTTACGAAGCAGCACGACGCCATGGCGTGAAACGCATCATTTTTGCCAGTTCCAACCACGTCATCGGTTTCTACAAGCAGGACGAAGTCATCGACGCGCGCTCCCCGCGCCGCCCGGACAGCTACTACGGCTTGTCCAAGTCCTACGGCGAAGACGTGGCGACGTTTTATTTCGACCGCTACGGCATCGAGACCGTGAGCATCCGTATCGGCTCTTCGTTCCCGGAACCACAGAACCGCCGAATGATGAGCACCTGGCTGAGCTTCGGCGACCTGACCCACCTGATCGAACGCGCCCTGTACGCGCCAAACGTCGGCCACACCGTGGTCTATGGCGCCTCGGACAACAAGAACGTCTGGTGGGACAACCGCTACGCCAGCGCGCTGGGCTATGCGCCCAAGGACACGTCCGAAGTGTTCCGCGACAAGATCGAAGCGCAACCCATGCCCGCCGCCGATGATCCAGCAATGGTTTATCAGGGTGGCGCCTTCGTGGCGGCCGGCCCGTTCGGCGACTGATTCATTGCGTTTCACCCATAACAACAACCAAGGGAATGACGCGCCATGCAAGCCGAACTGATTGTCGATGCCCGCAACGCCGTGGGTGAATGCCCCGTCTGGGTGCCCGAGGAAAACGCGCTGTACTGGGTGAATATCCCGGTCGGCGCGCTACAGCGCTGGAGCGCCGACAGTGGCCAGGTCGAAAGCTGGACCACGCCGGAAATGCTCGCCTGCATCGCTCGTCATCGTGATGGCCATTGGGTGGCCGGCATGGAAAGCGGATTTTTTGCCTTGCACCCCCACGCCGACGGCACGATCGACAGCCAGTTGCTGGCCCACGTCGATCATGCCCGCACCGACATGCGCCTCAACGACGGTCGATGCGATCGCCAGGGGCGCTTCTGGGCCGGCAGCATGGTACTGGACATGGGCGCCAATGCCGTCGAGGGCAAACTGTATCGCTACAGCGCCGGACAACGTGGGCCACTCGGTGCGCAACTGGATGGTTTCATCGTGCCAAACGGGCTGGGTTTCAGCCCGGATGGCAAGACGATGTACCTGTCCGACTCCCATCCGCAGGTCCAGCAGATCTGGGCTTTCGACTACGACACCGACAGCGGCACGCCGTCCAATCGGAGGCTGTTCGTTGACATGAAACCGCTCCCGGGACGCCCCGATGGCGCCGCCGTCGATGCCGAGGGCTGCTACTGGATCTGTGCCAACGATGCCGGCTTGATTCATCGATTTACCCCGGACGGTCGCCTTGACCGCTCCCTCACCGTGCCGGTGAAGAAACCCAGCATGTGCGCCTTTGGTGGCAGTCGACTGGACACGCTGTTCGTGACCTCGATCCGCCCAGGCGATGACCAGGACCCGCAATCGCTGGCCGGTGGCGTGTTCGCCCTCGACCCCGGCGTCAAGGGCCTGGCCGAACCCCAGTTCACCCCCTAGCAACAACAGCAACGCTGCTGCACCGCTGTGCCTTGAATACAAAAAAAATAACAACACTGGAGACACCCCCAATGGACTTCAAACGCACTCTTCTCGCCGCTGCACTCCCTCTGGCCTTCACCCTCAGCAGCGCCGCCCATGCGCTGGAAATCAAATTCGCCGACATCCACCCTGCCGGCTACCCGACCGTCGTGGCGGAAGAGCAACTGGGCAAAACCCTGGTCGCCGAGAGCGATGGCAAGCTGACCTTCAAGATGTTCGCCGGCGGCGTACTCGGTTCCGAGAAGGAAGTGATCGAGCAGGCTCAGGTCGGTGCGATCCAGATGGCTCGCGTCAGCCTTGGCATCGTCGGGCCGGTGGTGCCGGATGTGAATGTGTTCAACATGCCGTTCGTATTCCGCGACCAGGCTCATATGCGCAAAGTCATCGACGGTGAGGTCGGCGACGCGATCCTCGACAAGATCACCAACTCCGAATTCAACCTGGTAGCCCTGGCCTGGATGGACGGCGGCACCCGTAACCTTTATACGAAAAAGCCGGTACGCAAGATCGAAGACCTCAAGGGCATGAAAATCCGCGTGCAAGGCAACCCGATGTTCATCGAAACCATCAATGCCATGGGCGGTAACGGCATCGCGATGGACACCGGCGAGATCTTCAGTGCCCTGCAAACCGGCGTGATCGACGGTGCGGAGAACAACCCACCGACCCTGCTCGAACACAACCACTACCAGAACGCCAAGTACTACAGCCTGACCGGGCATCTGATCCTGCCTGAACCCATCGTGATGTCGAAGATCACCTGGGAAAAACTCACCCCCGAGCAGCAAGCCCTGGTGAAAAAAACCGCCAAGGCCGCGCAGGCCCAGGAACGCGCCCTGTGGGACGCGAAGTCCGCCAGCAGTGAAGAAAAACTCAAGGCAGCCGGCGTCGAGTTCATCACCGTCGACAAAAAACCCTTCTATGAGGCCACCGCCTCGATCCGTGAGAAGTACGGCGCGCCTTATGCCGACCTGATCAAGCGCATCGAAGCCGTCCAGTAACCCTCTGCACTCATGAAAGGCCCGGCGCCGCGTACGTTGGTGAACGTGCGTGTGCGCCCGGTTACGGTGGAACCCGATGAAGAATCTACTGCTGCGTATCAACGACAGGCTGTACATGACCTGTATCTGGGTCGCGGGCCTGTCTGTCCTGGCCATTTCCCTGATCATCCCCTGGGGCGTGTTCGCCCGTTACGTCCTCGGCACCGGCTCCAGCTGGCCCGAGCCCACCGCCATCCTGCTGATGATGGTGTTCACCTTCATCGGCGCCGCCGCCAGCTATCGCGCTGGCGCACACATGGCGGTGGCCATGCTCACCGACCGCATGGCCCCGCCATTGCGCCGGACCATGAGCATCGTTTCCCAGTTGCTGATGGCGACCATCTGCCTGTTCATGGCCATCTGGGGCACCAAGCTGTGCATGTCCACCTGGAATCAGTTCATGAGCGCCCTGCCCACCTTGCGCGTAGGCATCACCTACATGCCGATTCCGGTGGGCGGCGTGCTGACGCTGATTTTTGTCCTGGAAAAACTCCTGCTCGGTGACCAGAGCAACCGTAAGGTCGTGCGTTTCGACCTCGTTGAAGAAAGCGAAGGTGCCGCTTAATGGACGCTCTGATTCTGATCGGCAGTTTTATCGCATTGATCCTGATCGGCATGCCGGTCGCCTATGCGCTGGGTCTTTCCGCCCTGATCGGGGCGTGGTGGATCGATATTCCGTTCCAGGCGCTGATGATTCAGGTCGCCGGTGGCGTGAACAAATTCTCCCTGCTGGCGATTCCGTTTTTCGTCCTGGCGGGCGCGATCATGGCCGAGGGCGGCATGTCTCGCCGACTGGTGGCGTTTGCCGGGGTACTGGTAGGTTTTGTGCGTGGCGGCCTGTCACTGGTCAACATCATGGCCTCGACTTTCTTCGGCGCGATCTCCGGCTCGTCGGTGGCCGACACCGCGTCGGTGGGCTCGGTGCTCATTCCGGAAATGGAACGCCGTGGCTACCCACGGGAATTTGCCACGGCAGTGACCGTCAGCGGTTCGGTACAGGCGCTGTTGACCCCGCCCAGCCACAACTCGGTGCTCTACTCGCTGGCCGCGGGCGGCACGGTGTCGATTGCCTCGCTGTTCATGGCCGGCGTTGTCCCGGGCCTGTTGATGAGCGCGTGCCTGATGGTGCTGTGCCTGATCTTCGCGAAAAAGCGCGACTACCCCAAGGGTGAAGTCATCCCGATGCGCCAGGCGCTGAAGATCTGCGGCGAAGCGCTGTGGGGCCTGATGGCGATGGTCATCATCCTCGGCGGGATTCTGTCGGGCATTTTTACGGCCACCGAATCGGCGGCGATCGCCGTGCTTTGGTCGTTCTTCGTGACCATGTTCATCTACCGCGACTACAAGTGGAGCGAGTTGCCGAAACTGATGCACCGCACCGTGCGCACGATTTCGATCGTGATGATCCTGATCGGCTTCGCCGCGAGCTTCGGCTACATCATGACGCTGATGCAGATCCCGGCGAAGATCACCACGATGTTCCTGACCCTGTCGGACAACCGCTACGTGATCCTGATGTGCATCAACGTCATGCTGCTGTTGCTCGGCACGGTGATGGACATGGCGCCGCTGATCCTGATCCTGACGCCGATCCTGATGCCGGTGATTCTCGGCATTGGCGTCGACCCGGTGCAGTTCGGCATGATCATGCTGGTGAACCTGGGGATTGGCCTGATAACACCGCCCGTGGGCGCGGTGTTATTCGTCGGCTCGGCCGTGGGCAAAGTGTCGATCGAGAAAACCGTGAAGGCGCTGCTGCCGTTCTACGCCGTGCTGTTCCTGGTACTGATGGCCGTGACCTACATCCCTGCGCTGTCGCTGTGGCTGCCACACCTGGTGTTGTAATCACGCACTGACCAGCAGGAGCCCCTAAAGCTCCTGCTGTTTGTTCTCGATCCTATTGCGAGTCAACATGACGCCAACCCTGCTTGAACTCGAAGACCCATTCACCCTCCTCACCCTCGCCCCTGAAATTGGCGGTAGCATCGTCAACTGGCGCGTGCGCGAAAGCGGCCAGCCGCTGTTGCGTCACGCCGACAGTCACGCGCTCGAGACCGGCCTGCCGGGCAAGCTCGGCTGCTTTCCTCTGGCGCCGTGGTCCAACCGTATTTCCGACGGTGGTTTCGACCGCCCGGATGGCTGGCTGGCGTTGGAACCGAACAGTCTGACCGACCCGTTTCCGATCCATGGCACGGCGTGGCAACAGCCGTGGCAGGTGGTTTCGCAGTCCTCCTCTGAAGTGGTCCTGCAACTGGACAGCGTGAAGCCTTTCGCCTACCGCGCCCGGCAGCGTTTTCAGTTGAGTGGCGGCAAGCTGACCATTGAACTGCACGTCACCCACCTGGCCGAACGGGCGGCGTGGCATGGCCTGGGCTTGCACCCGTACCTGCCACGTACCCAAGCCACGCGGCTGCAGGCCAGGGCGGATCAGGTGTGGTTGAGCGACGCCGCGAAGTTGCCGACCCGCCAGGTGGCGTTGCCGGCCGAGTGGAATTTTCAGGCGCTGGGAGCCTTGCCCGACACCCTCGTCGACAACGGCTTCTGCGGCTGGGATGGCTACTGCCTGATCCAGCAACCTGACCTGGGTTACCAGCTGGAATGCCAGGCTCAGGGCAGCGACTATTTCCTGCTGTATTGCCCGGTAGACCTGGGATTTTTCTGCATCGAACCGGTCAGCCACCCAGTCAACGCGCACCACTTGCCGGGGCGTCCGGGGTTGGTGTTGCTGGAGCAGGATCAAAGCGTGGAAATGGCATTCAGCCTGCAATACACCCCCTCTAACCCACCCCCTGTAGGAGCGAGCAAGCTCGCGATGGTGGACTAGACCCCGCTGGCATCCAGGCACCCCGCGTCATCGTTAACGACCATCGCGGGCAAGCCCGCTCCCACAAGGGCTGACGGTGTTCCCAAAACCTGTAGGAGCGAGCTTGCTCGCGATGGTGGACCAGACACCGCTGGCATCCAGACACCCCGCGCCATCGTTGACGACCATCGCGGGCAAGCCCGCTCTCACAAGGGCTGACGGTGTTCCCAAAACCTGTAGGAGCGAGCTTGCTCGCGATGGCGGTCAATCAATCACATCGTCGGTGACTGACACCCCTCATCGCGAGCAAGCTCGCTCCTACAGGTAAGGCTCCCACAACTAGACCAACATCTGACTCAACACCGCCCGCAACTTGCCGGGCTTCACCGGTTTGTTCAGCAACGGCGCTTCGAGCTTTTGCAGTGAACGCCGGCATTGGTCGGTGCGATCGGCGGTGATGATCACCGCCGGGATCGCCCGACGGAAATGTTCGCGCAGATGGCGCACCACATCACAGCCCACCACGCCATGATCGAGGTGGTAGTCCGCCAGGATCAGTTCGGGCGCTCGGCCCTGCAGCGCCGCCAGCGCTGCCTCTTCGTCGGTGGCGGTGACCACTTCGCAACCCCACTCGCCGAGCAATGCGCTCATGCTTTGCAAAATGGCCACTTCGTTGTCCAGCACCAGTAGCCGACGTCCCGGCAGCGGATTGCCGGTGCTCGCCTGTGGCGCAGCAAGGCTGATGGGCAATGGCACCTCCTTGGAAATCGGCACCTCGATGCTGAACATCGAGCCGCGCCCCGGCCGCGACTGCACCTGAATGCGATAGTCGAGGATCTTGGCGATGCGCTCGACGATCGCGAGCCCCAGGCCCACGCCCTTTCGGTCAGCGGCGCGACCGACATCCAGTTGGTTGAACTCCAGGAAGATCGAATCGAGACGATCCGCGGGGATACCACGCCCGGTATCCCAGACTTCCAGGCGCAAGTGTTCGCCGCGCTTGCGTGCACCGAGCAGGATGCTGCCCTGTTCCGTATAGCGGCAGGCGTTGCTGAGGAAGTTGCGCAGGATGCGCGTCACCAGGCGCAAGTCAGTGCGAATGGCGTAGTCGCCAATGTGTGCACGCAGATTCAGCCCGGCGGCAGCCGCCACCGACTGAAACTCCGACACCAGAGGCCCAAGCAATTCGTCGAGGCGATACAGCGCCACGTCCGGCTTCACCGCCGCTTGATCGAGACGGGAAATATCGAGCAAATCGGTGAGCAGGTCCTCCGCACCCTCCAGGGCCTGGTGAGTGCGCTCGACCAGCACCTGCTCGACCTCCGGCAGCTTTCGTTCACGCAAGGTGGAAATCAGCAAACGCGCGGCATTGAGCGGTTGCAACAGATCGTGACTGGCGGCGGCGAGGTATTTGTCCTTGCTGCGGTTGGCCGATTCGGCGGCGTCGCGGGCATCGCGCAGCGCTTCGGCAATCTGCTTGCGCTGGGTGATCTGCTGTTGGAGGTTGCGATTGGCCTCGAGCAGTTCATCGGTACGCGCGGTGACTCGCTGCTCCAGTTCGTCGTTGAGTTGCTGGAGGCGTTGCTGGGCCTGCTTGCGCTCGGTGATGTCGGCGACGAAGCCTTCGACCAGACCTTCCTGGCCTGGCTTGAGCAAGAGGTTCATCAACACATCGAGGTGACTGCCGTCCTGACGGCGCAACTGGGTTTCGTAACCGTGCAGGCTGCCCTGGTGACGAAGGATTTCGCCGATGTTTTCCAACTCTTGCGCGCCGCCGACAAACAGGTTGCTCGCCAGGTCCGCCAGGGAAAACAGCACCTGCTGCGGGTTCTGGTAGCCGAGCATGCGCGCCATCGCCGGGTTGGCGGCGCGCATGCCCTGCTCCAGGCTGGCCTGGAAAATCCCGTGCACGGCGTTCTCGAACAGCCATTTGTAGCGGTTGCGCTCGGCTTCCAGTTCATCCAGGCGCGCGGCGAGTTCCGGGTAGTGGCTCTTGCGCGCCGAGTGGCTGCCCAGGCCAAGCAGCCCAGCAAGTGCGCGTTGCTGGTCGTCAGAGGGCTTCGCCATAGACGACCTCGACATCACGCTGGCTGGACTCGCGCGGATTGGTCAGGATGCACGGGTCGTCCATGGCGTGTTGCGACAGGAAGGGGATGTCCGCCGTGCGAACGCCATGCAAGCCAAGGGTTTCGTGGAAGCCGATGGCGTGCTTGAGGGCAATCAGGTGTTCCACCAGGCGTCCGCAGATCTGCCGGTGATTGAGGCCCCGACAATCGATGCCAAACGTCCCGGCAATGACCTTGAAACGCTCCGGCGCCGAGCTGTAGTTGAACGCCACCACGTGCTCGACCAACACGGCATTGCACAGCCCGTGGGGCAAGTCGAGGAAACCGCCCAGGCTGTGGGACATGGCGTGCACTGCGCCGAGAATCGCGTTGGAGAATGCCAGGCCGGCCTGCATGCTGCCGAGCATGATCTTCTCGCGCAGGGCGATGTCCGTCGGGTTGGCGATCATCTGCACGAGGTTGCCATTGATCAGGCGCATCGCCTCCAGGGCATGGGGATCGGTCAACGGCCCGTTTCCGGTGGACACAAACGCCTCGATGGCATGCACCAGCGCGTCGATGCCGGTGCAGGCGGACAGGAACGGGTCCATGCTCAGCGTGGTTTCCGGGTCGATCAACGATACGTCCGGCACCACCGCCTTGCTGACGATGGAGAACTTCATGCGCTCCTGCTGGTTGGAAATGATCACGAACTGCGACACGTCCGCCGACGTGCCGGCCGTGGTCGGGATCAGGATCAAGGGCGGGCTGGGCACGCGGATGGTGTCCACGCCTTCGAATTCGAGAATGCTGCGACCATGGGCGACGACGATGCCGATGCCCTTGCCACAATCCATCGGGCTGCCGCCGCCGACCGCGACGATGACATCGCAATGGTTTTCCCGGTAGATCTCGGAACCGAGCATGACTTCCTCGACCCGTGGGTTGGGCGACACGTCGGAGTACAGGCAGTAATCGATACCGATCGCCTGCAGGCTGGCCTCGACATCGGCCACCCACCCGGCGGCGATCACCCCGGGGTCGCTGACGACCATCACCTTGCGCGCGCCGAAGGTCTTGGCGTAATTACCCACATTGTGCCGGCACCCGGCACCGAAGATGATTTCAGGTGAAACGAATTTACGCAGCTGGCTGAGACTCTGGCTCATTTGAAAGCCTGTTTCTTATTGTTTTGGAAGATAGGGTCACGTTAACCGATATTGCTGCGAATGCAATCAGACCAATTGACCTGTGGGAGCGGGCTTGCCCGCGATGAGGGTGTGTCAGGCACTGATGGTGTGACTGATACACCGCTATCGCGGGCAAGCCCGCTCCCACAGGGGCAGTGCCAGTGTTGGGCCTAACCGCGATAGATCAGCCGCGACGCCTTTTCGTTGCGCAACGTCAGCTGCGCCATCCCCAACCCCGGCGCATCGGCCTCCTCCCGGGCCTTGAGGATGATCCCGTGGTGCGGCGACTTCGCACAAACAGGGTCGGCATTTTCGGCATCGCCGGTGAGCATGAACGCCTGGCAGCGGCAACCGCCGAGATCCTTGTGTTTTTCATCGCACGAGCGGCAAGGCTCTTTCATCCAGGTATCGCCGCGAAAGCGGTTGAAGCCGAACGAGTCGTTCCAGATGTGCTCGATACTGTGTTCACGTACGTTGGGAAACTGCACCGGCAACTGACGGGCGCTGTGACAGGGCAGCGCGGTGCCATCAGGGGTAATGTCGAGAAACAGATTGGCCCAGCCATTCATGCAGGTCTTGGGGCGCTCCTCGTAGTAATCCGGGGTGACGAAGATCAGTTTGCAAGGATGACCCTGGGCTTCCAGACGCTGGCGGTAGTCGTGGGTGACCTGTTCGGCGCGCTGCAATTGCTCGCGGGTCGGCAACAGGCCGATCCGATTGAGTTCGGCCCAACCGTAGAACTGGCAGGTGGCCAATTCGACGAAATCCGCTTCCAGCTCCAGGCACAGCTCGATGATGCGGTCGATGTGATCGATATTGTGCCGATGGGTGACGAAGTTCAGCACCATCGGGTAACCCTGGGCCTTCACCGCCCTGGCCATCGCCAGTTTCTGCGCGAATGCCTTGCGTGAGCCGGCGAGCATGTTGTTGACCGTCTCGTCCGCGGCCTGGAAGCTGATCTGGATGTGGTCGAGCCCAGCCACCTTGAACTGGGCAATCTTGTCTTCCGTCAAGCCGATACCCGACGTGATCAGGTTGGTGTAATAGCCCATGTCCCGGGCCGCCTTGATCAGTTCGGCCAAGTCCTGGCGCACCAGCGGTTCGCCACCGGAGAAGCCCAATTGTGCCGCGCCCATTTCCCTGGCCTCGGCGAATACGCGTATCCACTCCTGGGTGGTCAACTCCGTGCCCTGCTGGGCGAAATCAAGGGGGTTCGAGCAATACGGGCATTGCAGGGGGCAGCGATACGTCAGCTCGGCGAGCAGCCACAGCGGTGGACCGGGCAGCGTGTCATTCGATCCAGAACTGCGCATGGGCCACCTCCAGGAACGCCAGCACATCCTCGTCGATCCCGGGCACGCCGGGGTGCTCTGCGGCCAGCAACTCAATGATCGCCGCAACGCTGCGCTGGCCATCCACCAGACCGAGAATCTGCCCGGCGCTACCATTGAGCTTGATCATGCCCTCGGGGTACAGCAATACGTGGCAGTCCTGGCGTGGCTCCCATTGCAGGCGAAAACCCCGGCGCAACACCGGCGACTGCGTGCGGTCGATCGGGCTCACAAGGCGATCCCCCGGTGCCAGACGCTGTCCCGGGTGACGGTGTGATACGGCGGACGCTCCAGCTCGTAAGCCATGCTCATGGCGTCGAGCATGCTCCACAAAATGTCGAGTTTGAACTGGAGGATTTCCAGCATGCGTTGCTGGCCCTCGAAGGTCACGTAATGTTCCAGGGTGATTCGCAAGCCATGCTCCACGTCGCGACGAGCCTGGCTCAAGCGGGTGCGGAAATAGTCGTAGCCTGTGGCGTCGATCCACGGGTAATGCGTCGGCCAGGCGTCGAGCCGCGACTGATGGATCTGCGGCGCGAACAGCTCGGTCAATGAGCTGCTTGCGGCTTCCTGCCAACAGGCGCGGCGGGCGAAGTTGACATAGGCGTCCACGGCGAAGCGCACGCCGGGCAACACCAGCTCCTGGGACAGGATCTGTTCGCGGTCCAGGCCGACCGCTTCGCCCAGGCGCAACCAGGCTTCGATGCCGCCCTCGCTGCCAGGCGCACCGTCATGATCGAGAATCCGTTGCAACCATTCCCGGCGCACGTCGCGGTCGGGGCAATTGGCGAGGATGGCGGCGTCCTTGAGCGGGATATTGACCTGGTAGTAAAAACGGTTGGCGACCCAGCCCTGGATTTGTTCGCGGGTGGCACGGCCTGCGTACATCGCCTGATGGAAGGGATGATGGATATGGTAGTAGGCGCCCTTGGCGCGCAGGGCTTGCTCGAATTGGGTGCGGGTCATGGGGGGTTGGGGCATGTTGTTTCTCCGGTTATTTTTGTTGTTGTCTGGGCGGGCCTCGTCGCACCGCCGCGATAAAGCCGGCAGCTACAACACAATACTCATCCCGTCATAAGCCACCTCGATCCCCCGCCGCTCCAGCAACGCCCGCTCCGCCGAGTCCTCATCCAGGATCGGGTTGGTGTTGTTGATGTGAATCAGCACCTTGCGCTGGCGGGGGAAATCCTGGAGCAACTCCAGCATCCCACCCGGCCCGCTTTGCGGCAGGTGGCCCATTTCGCTGCCCAGGCTCTGGCCGACGCCACATACCCGCATCTCGTCATCACGCCACAACGTACCGTCCAGCAGCAGACAATCGGCGCGGTCCATCCAGTTCGCCACGTGGTCATCGATCTGCCCCAGGCCCGGGGCATAGAACACGGCCGCGCCGGAGCGCAGGTCTTCGATGAACAGGCCGATGGTGTCGCCGGGTTGCGGGTTGCCACGATTGGGCGAGTACGGCGGTGCGTTGCTGACCAGCGGAATGGCGCGCAGGCGCAAATGCTCGCAGGCCGGGATGTGGAACGGCTCGTGGTCCAGTTCGATTGGCCGCCACAACAAGCCGCCATTCCAGTGCTTGAGCATGTTGAACAACGGGAAACCGCTGCTCAGGTCTTCATGCACCCGCGCGGTGCACCACACCGAATGCGGACAACCTTCGCGCAGGCTCAACAGACCGGTGCAATGGTCGATCTGGCTGTCCATCAACAATACGCCGGCAATCGCCGTGTCACGCAGACGGCGACCCGGTTGCAGCGGCGCGAAACTCTCCAGTTGCGTGCGGATATCCGGGGAGGCATTGCACAGCAGCCAGTTCACACCGTTGTCGCTCAGGGCAATCGAGGACTGCGTCCGTGGCTGCGCGCGCAGGCTGCCATTGCGCAGGCCGGAGCATTGCCGGCAATTGCAGTTCCACTGCGGAAAACCACCGCCAGCGGCGGAGCCGAGAACACGGATGTGCATGGGCAATGCTCCAGAAGGCAGGCCCGGCCAACACCACGGCTGGCCGGGTGATCGATCAGCGGTTGGCGAAATACATCGTCACTTCGAAGCCAATGCGCAGGTCGGTAAACGCGGGTTTAGTCCACATGGGTCAATCCTCTTCTTATGCCGGGCAATTCCGGTAAGGTCATTAATGCACGGTGCGTGCGGGGGTCGAATGCTACTTTCGAACGAAGGTGTGGGGTGCGTTGGTAGGAGGTGATCAATCTGATAAAAACACAATACCCACTGTAGGAGCGGGCTTGCCCGCGATGGCGGTGTGTCAGCCACATCATCGGCGACTGATACACCCTCATCGCGGGCAAGCCCGCTCCTACAGTGGGTCGTGTTTGCTTCAGAGGGTTAGAAGAACCCCAACGGATTGATGTCGTAGCTCACCAGCAGGTTTTTGGTTTGCTGGTAGTGGTCGAGCATCATCTTGTGGTTTTCACGCCCTACCCCGGACTTTTTGTAGCCACCGAACGCGGCATGGGCCGGGTACAGGTGATAGCAGTTGGTCCACACGCGCCCGGCCTTGATGGCCCGGCCCATGCGGTAGGCGCGGTTGATGTCGCGGGTCCAGAGGCCGGCACCGAGGCCGAACTCGGTGTCGTTGGCGATGGCCAGGGCTTCGGCTTCGTCCTTGAAGGTGGTGACGCCCACCACCGGGCCGAAGATTTCTTCCTGGAATACGCGCATCTTGTTGGTGCCCTTGAGCAGGGTCGGCTGAATGTAATAGCCGCTGGACAGGTCGCCCTCCAGACGCTCGGCCGCACCGCCGGTGAGCAGCTCAGCGCCCTCCTCCTGGGCGATGGTCAGGTACGAGAGGATCTTGTCGTATTGCTGCTCAGACGCCTGGGCACCGACCATGGTGTCGGTGTCCAACGGGTTGCCGCGCTTGATTTTGACGATCTTCTTCATTACCTCGGCCATGAACGGCTCGTAGATCGACTCCTGCACCAGGGCGCGGGATGGGCAGGTGCAGACTTCGCCCTGATTGAAGAACGCCAGCACCAGGCCTTCGGCCGCTTTCTCGATGAACGCAGGCTCAGCCTTCATGATGTCTTCGAAGAAGATGTTCGGCGACTTGCCGCCCAGCTCGACAGTGCTCGGGATGATGTTCTCGGCCGCGCAATGCATGATGTGCGCGCCAATGGGGGTGGAGCCGGTGAACGCGATCTTGGCAATGCGCTTGCTGGTGGCCAGCGCTTCGCCAGCTTCGCGACCGAAACCCTGGACGATGTTGAGCACGCCGGCCGGCAGCAGGTCGGCAATCAGTTCGGCAAAGACCATGATCGACAGCGGTGTCTGTTCGGCGGGCTTGAGGACGATGCAGTTGCCGGCAGCCAAGGCCGGCGCAAGTTTCCAGGCGGCCATCAGCAGCGGGAAGTTCCACGGAATGATCTGCCCGACCACGCCCAGTGGCTCGTGGAAGTGGTAGGCGGTGGTCAGCTCGTTGATCTCGGCGGCGCCGCCCTCCTGGGCACGGATGCAGCCGGCGAAGTAACGAAAGTGGTCGGCGGCCAGCGGTACGTCGGCGTTGAGGGTTTCACGCACGGCCTTACCGTTGTCCCAGGTTTCGGTAACGGCGAGGATTTCCAGGTTCTGCTCGATGCGATCGGCGATTTTCAGCAACACCAGCGAGCGGTCCTGCGCCGAGGTCTTGCCCCAGGCGTCAGCGGCTGCGTGCGCAGCATCCAGGGCCTTGTCGATATCAGCGGCGCTGGAACGCGGGAACTCGGCGATCACTTCACCGTTGACCGGCGAGGTGTTGGTGAAGTATTCGCCACCGACCGGCGCCACGAACTCACCGCCGATGAAGTTGCCGTAGCGCGCCTTGAAGGACACGACGGCGCCAGGTGTTCCGGGTTGTGCGTAGATCATGGTGAGCCTCTGTCTGGGTCGCTGCCCGTCGGTTCGACAGGCGATGAACCGATAGTAGAGAGCCCCGCCGGCCAGACGAATGCGCCGTTGGCAGGAGGGGCTCTCGTTATTTGGTAGTAGATTCGCGCTGCTTCGGCCTCTGTGGGAGCGAGCTTGCTCGCGATCTCGGAATGTCAGTCACATCGTTGCCGGCTGACACGCCCTCATCGCGAGCAAGCTCGCTCCTACAGAGGTCCTGTTAGCCCGGGATCAATGCTTGGCCACCAACTCCTTCGGCAACTTGAAGGTCCAGAGCATGCCGCCCTGGTTGAAGTCCTTCACGCGCTTGGCCACTTCGCCGCCCCACAGCGGTACGGCACCGCCCCAGCCGGAGAGCACGGACACATACTGTTCACCGTCCATTTCCCAGGTGACGGGCGAACCCAGCACGCCGGAGCCGGTCTGGAATTCCCAGACCTTCTCCCCGGTCTTGGCATTGAAGGCCTGAAGGAAACCTTCCGGCGTGCCGGTGAATACCAGATTGCCCTTGGTGGTCAGGACGCCGCCCCACAGCGGCGCATAGTTTTTATGCCGCCACACTTCCTTGCCGGTTTTAGGGTCGATGGCGCGCAACACGCCGATGTAATCTTCGTTCAGCGGCTTGATGGTGAAACCGGCACCGAGGAACGCTGCGCCTTTCTTGTAGGCGATGCCTTCGTTCCAGATGTCCATGCCCCACTCGTTGGACGGTACGTAAAACAGCCCGGTATCCTTGTTGTAGGCCATCGGCATCCAGTTCTTCGCCCCCAGGAACGCCGGTGCCACGAACACCGAGCTGCCCTTGGCCTCGCTGCCAGGCGCACCAGGACGGCTGGCTTCGTTGTAGATCGGCCGACCATTCTTATCCAGGCCGGTGGCCCAGGTGATCTTGTCCACGAACGGGAAGCCGCGAATGAACTTGCCGTTGGTGCGGTCCAGCACGTAGAAGAACCCGTTACGGTCGGCGGTGGCCGCCGCTTTCACTTCCTTGCCACCCTCGGTGTAGTTGAACGACACCAGCTCGTTGACGCCGTCGTAGTCCCAGCCGTCGTGCGGTGTGCTCTGGAAGTGCCACTTGATGGTGCCGTCATCCGGATTCAGCGCCAGGCGCGACGACGAGTAGAGGTTGTCGCCGGGACGCAGGTGCGAGTTCCACGGTGCCGGGTTGCCGGTGCCGAACAGCAGCAGGTTGGTTTCCGGATCGTAGTAGCCGCCCAGCCAAGGGGCCGCGCCGCCGGTCTTCCACAGGTCCCCCGGCCAGGTCTTGCCGGCTTCGCCGCCGGAGATACCGTTCTCGATGGCCTTGCCGTCCTTGTAGACGTAGCCCATGTGGCCTTCCACGGTCGGACGGCTCCATAACAGGTCACCGTTTTTCGGGTCGTAGGCTTCGATCTTGCCGACCACGCCGAACTCGCCACCGGCCACACCGGTGATCAGCTTGCCGTTGATCACCAGCGGCGCGGCACTGATCGAGTAGCCTTCCTTGTGGTCGGCGACTTTCTTGCTCCACACCACCTTGCCAGTGTCTTTGTTCAGGGCCACGAGCTTGGCGTCCAGGGTGCCAAAGAACACCAGGTCGCCGTACAACGCCACGCCACGGTTGATCACGTCGCAGCACGGACGGATGTCATCGGGCAGGCGAGCGTCGTACTGCCAGAGCTTCTTGCCGGTGCGTGCGTCGACAGCGAACACCCGCGAATAGGAACCGGTCATGTACATCACGCCGTCCTTGATCATCGGCTGTGCTTGCTGACCGCGTTGTTTTTCACCACCAAAGGAGAACGCCCAGGCCGGGCGCAGGTCCTTGACGTTGTCAATGTTGAGGATGTCGAGGGGGCTGTAGCGCTGACCCTGGACGCCCAGACCATTAGTGACGATCTGCTCCGGGTTCTTGGGGTCCTGGAGAATGTCCTGGTCACTGACGGCGGCCAAGGCCGTGCCGGACAGCAGCATGGCACTGAGCAGCACGCTCAGGACGAAGGGTTGGCGACGTACGGGTTGGGTCATGGCGGCTACCTCTGCGGGTTTTTGTTATACCCGGGAAATTTTCCCGGTCTGGTGCAGATTCTTGGTCGCCGGGGGCCCTGCAACAATTGCACGCAGTGTTGAGATTTGTAGTTCCTTGGTAGGGGGTCTTGATCAACACCGCAGCCCTCCTGTAGGAGCGAGCATGCTCGCGATGGTCGTCAACGATAACGCGGGAGGCCTGATCCCCCTCGGCGTTCTTGAATCCATCGCGAGCATGCTCGCTCCTACAGGGGAGGTTACTGGTCCACGCGCTTCATCGCCTCCCGCTCATAACGCGGATACAGATGGCTGACACTGCGGATCAGCTCGTAACGGGTCAGACTGATGGCGGCGAAGCGTTCGGGGATGGGGCTACGGATCATCTCGGCCATGTCGCTGCCATTGGCGGCGCCGTCGCGCATCAGTTGGTCAAGCCAGCCGAGGTAATCGCGCATCTGCTCGAAGGGTTTGGCGTCGGTGGCCACGGGGCCGTGGCCGGGTACGACCCGGGTCCAGGGCAAGCCTTGCAGGGTGGCCATGTCCGCCAGCCACACCGAAAGCCCCGGACTGTTGGGCGTGGTCAGCGCCCGCTGATAAAACACCAGATCGCCGGCGAACAGCACGCCGGTCTTCTGGTCGAGAATAGCCAGATCCGCGCCCGTATGCCCACCCAGGCTCAGCAGACGCAAATCGTGATTCCCAAAAGTTCGCACGCCCGGCACAAGCGTTTCGGTGGGCAATACCACTTCAGTGCCGCGCATCCAATCGCCCACCAGCCGGTACATGTTCTCGGCCATGGCATCGCCCTGCTGCCGGAGCAGTTCAGTGGTGCCGGCCAATGCGGCGATCGGCACGTCCTGGAATGCCTGGTTGCCCAGCACATGGTCCGGGTGATGGTGAGTCAACAGCACTTCGATCACCGGCTTGTCGGTGGTCGCGGCAATGGCCTTGCGCATCGCCTCGCCGTAGCGGCGCGATGGCCCGGTGTCGATTACCACCACACCCCGCTCGGTGATGATGAACGCCGTGTTGACGATGTTGCCGCCGTTGCTCTTGGCGAAATTGTCGGTGCTGCCTTCCAGCAGCCAGGTGTCTTCGGCGATCTGCCGGGGTGTCAGGGTGTAGTCGAGATCAGCCAGGGCCGGCAGGCTCAAGCTCGCAAGCAACAGCAGCATCCAACGCATCGCGCGCTCCTCAAGGTATGGCCGCATCGAATTCATTGCCGCTGTTGTCGCGCAGCATCAGGCGCGTCTGCCCTGGCCCCTCGACGTCGAAGGCCAGGTTGGGGTTTTCGCTGACGGCGGGAAACAGTTCCAGATTGGCCAGCAAGCGGCCATCCTCGGCGCGCAGTTCGGCGTGGTTGATGAAAAATTCCGGGATACCGCTGACCAGGCCGTTGTCCATCGGGTGCGAGACCTGCACGCGCAAGCGATTGAAGTCGCCACGCGGGTAACGCCCGCCAAGCACCTGGCCCAGGCGCTCTTCCCAGCCCGGCTCGGTGCGCACCACACTCGGTGCCGTGCAGCCGCCACCGGCCGCATCGATCAGGACCGAGCCCACATGCCACAGGCCATCGCGCGTCTGCACGGCGGCGCGCAACGGTGTGGCCTGTTCGATGCGGATGCGGATCGACAGCCAGGGCAGCACACCGGCCTGGGGTTGGAAGTCGACAATTTTCGGCAGCGGGTTGAGTTCGGCCCAGGCGAGGATTTTCACCACGTCGCCCTTGAACGCCCGCGCATCGATTTCCAGCGGAACTTGCCGCGCATCTTCGGCAAACGGCGGCGCCAGCAGCTTGACTCGATCATCGAACACGAACGGCGCATCGCCGAGTATCTGCTTGTGGTAGAAGGCCCACATCACCGATGGCACCGGGTCCGGCCCTGGATCGATCGCAGCTTGCGCGGCCAGGGGCAACCAGCAGGCCAGCAGCCAACAGGCGCGCCAGCTCATGGCTGGTACATCTCGGGTACGTCGTAACGCAGGCCGTAGCGGGCGTAAATGGCTTTCACCGAACCATCGAGGATCAGCGCTTCCAGCCCCTCTTCCACGGCATAGGCCAATTGGCGATTGCTTTCATGCACGGCCATGCCGATCTCCCAGCGCTGCTTGCCCATGTTCGGGTAGGCGTTTTCCGCCAGCGCGATTTGCGGGTCAGCCGCTTCGTGCACTTGCCAGTCGATCTCGCCGCGCATGGCCATGACCGCGTCCACCTCGCCGGCCTTCATCGCGGCAAAGGCCTGGGGTACACCGGGATAGTGACGGGTCTTGCCGGCGAGCATGCCGTTGAACACCGAAGACAGGTAGAACGACGGCACACTGTCGACCTCCACGCCAATGGGGTGCTCCTGGAACACCGCCACGCTCGCCACCGAGTCGAGGCGACGGCGATCATAGGCGACCTGCCATTGCTCGTTCTGGTACGGGCCGAACATCACCACATGGCCGTTTTCCAGTTCGCCCACGTCATTGCGCTTGCGCGCGTAGTCCTGATCATAGGGCACGCGCATCATCAAGTCCGCCAGTTGCTGGTTGTGCAACTGGCTGGCGCGCCAGATGTAGTCGCGCAGGTCATCGTCGAGTTTCTCGCCGGGTGGCGCCCAGATCAGCGTCAGGCGCACGCCGAGCTTTTGCGCCAGGGCGCTGGCCAGCTCGACGTCGACGCCGCGCGCCTTGCCGGCGTCTTCGAAACTGTAGGGAGCGAAGTCCTTGTACACCGCCACTTTCAACTCCCCGGCGGCGATCATTTCGTCATAGGTGCGAACCTGCGCCTGCACCGCCGGGCAGCACAACACAGCGCTGATCAACCACGCGAGCAGGCGCACGGGTCAATTCTCGACGCGAACGCTGTCGAGATAGGTGCGCACCGCCCACAGGGCTTCCTGGCTCAGGTAGTCGGCCATTTTTGGCATGTACACCCGACCATCGCGGACCGCACCGTGGCGCACGCGCTCGACGAACCATTCATCACCGGCGTCGTCGGCGTCGAGCATGCGCAGGTCAGGGGCGATACCGCCGGACTTGGCTTCCAGGCCATGGCACGCCGCGCAGTTCTGGTTGTAGGCCGAAGAGCCGATTTCCACGGCTTTGTCGTGCTCGGGGGATTTGCGGTAAGGATTGACCGTCGCCCAGCCATCGGCATCGACCTGTACGCCGGCATCCTTGATCGGGGTCAGTCCCTTGGTCTCCACGGCCTGCGGTACCACGTTGCCGTGAGCAAAAACCGAACCTGCACTGATAACGCCGGCCAGCAGGCCGGCAACGAGCAAGGCGTTGCGTTTAGTTGTCATTGTTATGCCCTCAGGATTGCACGCAAAACCTCTTCTCAGAGGCTATGGCAGTCATCTTAGAAAGCACCTGCAGCCATCCCCATGCTGCTTTGGTGGTCGGGGCTTAGTACCTTGGTAGTAGGGCTTGTGGTGCACGCCCAAATCAGGTGCCCCATGGGAAATGTTCCCGGCAACGGCGGGACTTTTTCCGTAGTCGCCACCCCACCCCGCAGACCACCCTGTGCAGGCCAAAACCTCCACTGGGAACTGCAAACCATGACAATAAGATCGCTACCCGCCCTTTCCCCCTTGACCCTCGCCTTGGTATTGGCGGGCAGTCTCGCCCTGAGCACCACCAGCCATGGCGCCGACGCCAAGGCGGCCCCGTCCCGAAACGTGACCTGGGAAGACATTGCCAACGATCACCTGACCACCAGGGACGTGCTGCAATACGGCATGGGCACCAACGCCCAACGCTGGAGCCCGTTGGCTCAGGTCAATGACAAGAACGTGTTCAAGCTGACCCCGGCCTGGTCCTATTCTTTCGGTGACGAGAAGCAGCGCGGCCAGGAATCCCAGGCGATCGTGAGCGACGGCGTGGTGTACGTCACCGGCTCCTATTCGCGGGTATTCGCCCTCGACGCCAAGACCGGCAAGCGCCTGTGGACCTACAACCACCGCCTGCCGGACAACATTCGTCCGTGCTGCGATGTGGTCAACCGTGGTGCAGCCATCTACGGTGACAAGATCTACTTCGGCACCCTGGACGCGCGGGTGATCGCGCTGGACAAGAACACCGGCAAAGTGGTGTGGAACAAGAAGTTCGGTGACCACGCCGCCGGTTACACCATGACCGGCGCGCCGGTGCTGATCAAGGACAAGGCCAGCGGCAAGGTGCTGCTCATTCACGGCAGTTCCGGCGATGAGTTCGGCGTGGTCGGCCAGTTGTTCGCCCGCGACCCGGACACCGGCGATGAAGTGTGGATGCGGCCTTTCGTCGAGGGCCACATGGGGCGCCTCAACGGTAAGGACAGCACCCCGACCGGCGACGTCAAGGCACCCTCCTGGCCTGATGACCCGACCACCGAAACCGGCAAGGTCGAAGCCTGGAGCCACGGCGGTGGCGCGCCCTGGCAGAGCGCCAGTTTCGACGCCGAGACCAACACTATCATCGTTGGCGCCGGCAACCCCGGCCCATGGAACACCTGGGCACGCACGTCCAAGGACGGCAACCCGCACGACTACGACAGCCTGTACACCTCAGGGCAAGTCGGTGTCGACCCGAGCACTGGCGAGGTGAAATGGTTCTACCAGCACACGCCAAACGATGCCTGGGACTTTTCCGGCAACAACGAGCTGGTGCTGTTCGACTACAAGGACAAGGACGGCAAGACCGTCAAGGCCACCGGTCACGCCGACCGTAACGGCTTCTTCTACGTGGTGGATCGCAACAACGGCAAGCTGCAGAACGCCTTCCCCTTCGTCGATAACATCACCTGGGCCAGCCACATCGATCTCAAGACCGGCCGTCCGGTGGAAAACGAGGGCCAGCGCCCGGCCAAACCGCTGCCCGGCGAAACCAAGGGCAAGCCCGTGGAAGTCTCGCCACCGTTCCTGGGCGGCAAGAACTGGAACCCCATGGCGTACAGCCAGGACACCGGCCTGTTCTACATCCCGGGCAACCAGTGGAAAGAGGAATACTGGACCGAAGAGGTCAACTACAAGAAGGGCTCGGCGTACCTGGGCATGGGTTTTCGCATCAAGCGCATGTACGACGATCACGTAGGCACCCTGCGGGCGATGAACCCGACCACCGGCAAGGTGGTGTGGGAGCACAAGGAGCATTTGCCGTTGTGGGCAGGCGTGTTGGCGACCAAGGGCAACCTGGTGTTCACCGGCACTGGCGACGGGTTCTTCAAGGCTTTCGACGCGAAAACCGGCAAGGAGCTGTGGAAGTTCCAGACCGGCAGCGGCATCGTCTCTCCGCCCATCACCTGGGAACAGGACGGCGAGCAGTACATCGGCGTAACCGTCGGCTACGGTGGCGCGGTGCCGTTGTGGGGCGGCGACATGGCCGAGCTGACCAAACCCGTGGCCCAGGGCGGGTCGTTCTGGGTGTTCAAGATTCCGAGTTGGGATAACAAGGTCGCGAAAAAATAACTCACTCACCACCCCTCCCTGTAGGAGCGAGCATGCTCGCGATGGTCGTCAACGATGACGCTGGACACCTGACACCCAGCGGCGTTCTGGAGCCCATCGCGAGCAAGCTCGCTCCTACAGAGGACGCGCGCCTGGAGAACACCTGATGAACTACCTTCCCCTAATCCTGCTCCTGACCCTGTCCGCCGCCCACGCCGATGACGACAGTCCACCCACGATCAACGGATGCACCCTCGCCGAACACAGTCAGTGTCCCGGCGCCAACCTGCGGGGTGCCAATTTGAGCAACCAGGACCTGCGCAGCATGAACCTCAGCGGCGCGGACCTGCGCGATGCCGACCTGCGCCATGCACGCCTGGACCTGGCCAACCTTGAAAAGGCCCAACTGCAAGGTGCCAACCTGTCCCGCGCCAGCCTGCAACAGAGCAATGCGCGGCTGGCGGATTTTACCGGGGCCAACCTGATGGCGATTCAGGGCTGGGGGCTGTTCGCTCAGGGCGCGCAGTTCCAGGACGCCAACCTCAGCGCCGCCTACCTGCAATTCGCCAGGCTTTCGGGCGCCAAACTGCACAATGCCAACCTGCGCGCGGCCGACCTGGAAATGACCTGGCTGAGCAAAGCCGACCTCATGGGCGCCAACCTGGGGGATGCCAATTTGCAGGAAGCCAAGTTGGGGGAAAGCAACCTCGAACAGGCGAACCTCAGTGGCTCGCGCCAGCATTATGCGAATTTTCAGGATGCGAATATGGAGGGGTGCAGTGGGTGCCCGACCACCTGGGACAGATGAACACCAACCTCTGTAGGAGCGAGCATGCTCGCGATGGACGTCAACGATGACGCGGGCTGCCTGCGAGCCAGCGGTGCCTGGTCCACCATCGCGAGCATGCTCGCTCCTACAGGGAGAGCGGAGCAGACCTCTATCCCGCCTTTCTCACCACCCCCAGATCAATCCCCACATGCACCAGTTCGGCGTGGGAGCTGACCTGCAACTTGCTCTTGAGCAGGGTCAGGTGATTGGACACGGTCTTGCTGCTGATGCTCAGTTGCTCGGCGATCTGGCGGGCCGGGGTGCCTTTGGCGAGCATCACGAATATCTCCAATTCGCGCTGGGTCATGCTTTGCAAGCGCGGGTCTTGCTGTTGTGGGTTGCAGGCCAATTGGGTGGCCAGCGGCTGTTCGATATACACGTGACCGGCGAGGATGCGATGCACCGCCTCGATCAACACCTGCGGTGCGGACGTTTTGGTCAGGTAGCCTGACGCGCCGGCGTCCAGTGCCTGGCGTACCAGTGGCAGTTCATCGTGCATGCTGAAAAACAGCACGCGCAGTTGCGGCAGGCGCTGGCGCAGGCGGCGAGTGGTTTCCAGGCCGCTGATACCGGGCAGGCCGAAATCCATGATCACCAGGTTCGGCACGGCTTCCTGCACCCTGGTCAGCGCCTCCTCACCCGTGGCGGCTTCGCGCACCTCCATCGCCGGCAGCAAGGCGCGCAACAGGCTGGCATAGCCCTGTCGGACCACAGCATGGTCATCCACCAGCAGAATATTCATGACACCTCCCCAGGCATGTTCAAGACAGGCACGTTCAAGGCCAGCGCCCAGCCGGCACCGGGACGGCTGATGATGCGCAGCTCGCCGCCCAGGCTGCGGGCACGTTCGTACATGGAATACAGGCCAACACCCGGCCTTTGCGGTTGTTGGGCGCCGCAACCGTTGTCGCGGATCAACAGGCGCCAGTGCTGGCCCCGCTGGTGCAGACGCACACTGACGGCATTGGCGTCGGCATGCCGGGCGATGTTGGTCAGGGCTTCCTGCAACAAGCGATACAGATGCGTCTTGTGGGGCGTCGACAGCACCGGCAACTGCGCGCCGACGCGCAACCGGCAGTCGATGCCCTGCCGCACCTGCCATTGCTCCACCAGCAACCCCAGCGCTTCGGCCAGAGGCAGGTGTTGCAACACCACCGGATACAAATCGCGGACCAGTGCGCGGAAACCCTGCTGCAAATGTTCGCAGTTGTGTTCCAGTTCACGCACCGTTTGCGCTACCACCACAGGTTGATCCGCTACCAGCGGTAACAGGCAGGCCTGGGCGCGGATGCCCGCCAGGTATTGGCCGAGGTCATCGTGCAGAGTCTGCGCCAAATGCGTGCGCTCCTGTTCCTGCAACGCCAACAGGGTCTGGGTCAGTTGCGTGTTGTCGGCCCTTGCCTGCTCCAGGGCCAGGGTCATCTGGTTGAAATGCGTCGCCAGTTGCCGCGCTTCCGGCAGGCCTTGCGCACGCAGGCGCACCGTGAGCTGGCCGCCGGAGACTTGCTGCAAGGCATGCAGCAAATCATCGAGCAGGCCCATGCCACGACGCACAGCCCAACGAATCGTCAGCAAACTGACGAGCAACGCCAGGGTGCACAGGCCCAGCAGTTGTTGCAGGGAATCCCAGACTTCGTCGATCTCGTCCCGTGGGTCGACGGCGATCTGCACGCGTCGGCCATCCTGCAAGTCGAGGACACGCGCGCCATGCTGAGCCTCGTCAAACAACAAGCTGCCAAGCCAGGCGTCGAGTCCCTGCTGCACCGGGAATATCGTGGCTTCGCCCGGTTCCAGCCAGCGCACTCGCACGTGGCGCAGACTTTGGGTCAGGCGTGGTTGCAGGCTGGCAGGGTCGCGCTCAGCGGTTTCGCTCAGGTATTGCACCACCGCCTCCGCCGACTGCAGTTCGCGGTCGACATCCGCCAGCGCCTGATGCATCAGCAGCGACATGCACGCCACCGTCACCAGGCTGAAAAACCCGCAAACCCAGAGGTTGATCCGCCACAGCGCCGACATGCCTAGCGCCCCGGAATCGCCGGCGTGACCTGCAACGGCGCCGGACGCGGGCCATGCAATTTGTCGACGCCGATCAGGCTCAGGATCAACAGCAACGGCAACAATAACGCCTTGAGAATGCGCATGTTCAATCTCCTTGGGGGTGATGGCCGTTAACACCATGCTAAAACCGCGCCGCTCGCGTTGTGTTACTACCTTGGTACTGGCTGCCTGGTACTTTCTGCATATTTCCTCGCCCCGTTGTGCTTCCTATGCTGGCGCTACCTGTAACGGAGTGACTTATGCGCCAGCTTGCCCCTTACGCCCTGATCTACCTGCTGGCGATTGCCTGCGCCGCCGGGCTGGCGACACAGGCCCAGGCCGCCGATGCCCCCCTGCAAGTGCAGATCGGCTACCTGGGCTATCGCCCCGACCCGGGCCCGTTGCTGTCCAACATCATTCCCGAACCGGCGGACGCTGGCCTGCGCGGCGCAGAACTGGCGATCACCGACAGCAATAGCACCGGGCGTTTTCTCAATCACAGCTACAGCCTGGTGGCGACGAGCGTCGACAGCCCCGAAGCCTTGCTCGATGCAGCAAAGGCGCAGCACGACCAGGGCTTGCGCCTGTTTGTGGTCAATGCTCCGGCAGACAGCTTGCGACAGCTCAGCGCTGCGCTGCCCGACAGCTTGTTGTTCAACGCCGGCAGCCCGGACGACGCCCTGCGCACCCGCGAGTGCCTGCCCAACGTGCTGCACACCCTGCCCAGCCGGGCGATGCTCGCCGATGCGCTGGCGCAGTTTCTGGTGGTACGCAAATGGCAGAAGGCGCTGCTGATCGTCGGTCCTACGGTCGACGATCAGGCCTACGCCGCCGCCCTGCGCCGCGCAGCAAAACGTTTCGGTCTGAAACTGGTGGCAGAGAAAGCCTGGAGCTTCGATAACGACCAACGCCGCAGCGCCCAGGCCGACATGCCCTTGTTCACCCAGACTGCCGAATACGATGTGGTGCTGGTGGCCGATGAACGCGGCGACTTTGGCGAGTACGTGCCCTACCAGACCTGGTACCCACGGCCGGTGGCTGGCACCCAGGGCCTGACCCCGGTGGGCTGGCACAAGACCGTGGAAACCTTCGGCGCCGCGCAATTGCAGAAACGCTTCGAAGCCCTGGCCGGGCGCTGGATGAACGACCGCGACTTCGCCGCGTGGATGGCGGTGCGCAGCGTCGCCAGTGCGGTGAGCAAGTTGCGCCAGGCCGATCCGATCGCTATCCGCGACCTGGAAATCAGCGACCAACTGCCCCTCGACGGCTTCAAGGGTCGCAAGCTCAGCTATCGCCCGTGGAACGGCGAACTGCGCCAGCCGATCCCCATCGCGCAGCCGCGTGCACTGGTCAGCACTTCACCTCAAGAGGGCTTCCTGCACCCCTTTAACGAAATGGACAGCCTGGGCTACGACAAACCCGAGGTCAGTTGCCAATTTCCCTGACCGTTCACTCCCCACAACAATAAGGAACACGCCATGCGCCGCACCCTGCTTTCCTGCGCCCTCCTCCTCGCCGCCGGGCACGCCGTGGCCAGCACCGCCTGGGTCTCCAACGAAAAGGACAACAACCTGAGCCTGATCGACATGCAGACCCTGCAAGTCATCGACACCCTGCCCGTCGGTCAGCGCCCGCGTGGCCTGCTGCTCTCCCACGACAACAAGCTGTTGTACATCTGCGCCAGCGACTCGGACCGGGTCCAGGTCATGGACGTGGCCACGCGAAAGATCATCAAGGAGCTGCCTTCGGGCAAGGACCCCGAGCAATTCGCCCTGCACCCCAATAACCGCTGGCTCTACGTGTCCAACGAGGATGATGCGCTGGTGACGGTGATCGACACACAAACCTCCAAAGTCCTCAGCCAGATTACCGTGGGCGTCGAGCCCGAAGGCATGGCGGTCAGCCCCGACGGCAAGTGGGCGGTGAACACCAGTGAAACCACCAACATGCTGCACTGGATCGACACCAGCACCCAGACCCTGGCCGACAGCACCCTGGTGGATCAACGCCCGCGCTTCGTCGAGTTCTCGCCCGACGGCTCCAAACTCTGGGCGTCGGCGGAAATCGGTGGCACGGTGACCATTCTCGATGTCGATAGCCGCAAGGTCCTCAAGACGCTGAACTTCCAGATCAAGGGCGTGCACCCGGACAAGGTGCAGCCCGTGGGCGTCAAGCTCAGCGCCGATGGCAAATACGCGTTCGTCGCGCTGGGACCGGCCAACCACGTCGCGGTGGTCGATGCCAGGACCTATGAAATTCTCGATTACCTGCTGGTGGGCCGGCGTGTATGGCAAATGGCATTCACCCCGGATCACAAGCAGTTGCTGGCGACCAATGGGGTCAGTGGCGATGTGTCGGTGATCGACGTTGATAGCCTTAAAGTGATCAAGTCGGTGAAGGTCGGGCGCTATCCGTGGGGCGTGGTGGTCACGCCATGAACGCACTTGAGGTCAGTGAGTTGAGCTTTGCCTACGGTGCGCGACAGGCGTTGAACCAGGTGAGTTTCGACTTGGCGCCGGGGCGATTCGCCGCGCTGCTGGGCCCCAACGGCGCGGGCAAGTCGACGCTGATCGCGCTGTTGACCCGGCTGTACGACCTGCAACGCGGCGACATCCGCGTCGGCGGTCATTCATTGCGCGATGCGCCGCGCCCGGCGCTGAGGCAACTGGGCGTGGTGTTCCAGCAGAGCACACTCGACCTGGATTTGAGCGTCGAGCAGAACCTGCGTTATCACGCGGCATTGCACGGACTGTCGAGGCGCCAGGGCGCGATCCGCGTCGATGCCGAACTGGCGCGCCAGGCGCTGACCGAGCGCCGTCGCGAACGGGTGCGCGAGCTCAATGGCGGCCATCGCCGTCGGGTGGAAATCGCCCGGGCGCTGCTGCACGAGCCGCGCCTGCTGCTGCTCGATGAAGCCAGCGTCGGCCTCGACCCGGCCAGCCGCCTGGCGCTCAACCAACACCTGCGCAGCCTATGTAACGAGCAACGCATCAGTGTGCTGTGGACCACCCACCTGCTCGATGAAGTGCAGTCCAGCGATGACCTGCTGATCCTGCATCAGGGCCGGTTGGTGGCGAGCGGTGAGGCCGAGGCCCTGAGCCTGGAGCACGGCGGCAGTTTGGGCTCGGTCTTCAACCGCTTGACCACTTCCGGAGCCCGCCAATGAACGCCTACTGGCAATGTTTGCGCGGCATCGTACTGCGCGAGTGGCTGCGTTTTGTGTTGCAGCGCACGCGCTTTCTCAGTGCCTTGGTCCGCCCACTGCTCTGGCTGCTGGTGTTCGCCGCCGGGTTCCGGGCGGCGCTGGGCATCGCGATCATCGAGCCATACGACACTTACATCCCCTATGAGGTGTACATCATTCCCGGGCTGGCCTGCATGATCCTGCTGTTCAACGGCATGCAAGGTTCGCTGTCGATGGTCTACGACCGGGAAATGGGCAGCATGCGGGTGCTGCTCACCAGCCCCCTGCCCCGCACGTTTCTGCTGTGCAGCAAGCTGTTGGCCACCGCGTTGATTTCATTGCTGCAGGTGTACGCATTCCTGGCGATTGCCTGGGTGTATGGCGTGCAGCCCCCGGCCCTTGGACTGTTGATCGCGCTGCCGGCGCTGCTCCTGGTGGCGTTGATGCTGAGCGCCCTGGGCTTGCTGCTGTCCAACGCGATTCGCCAGCTGGAAAACTTCGCCGGAGTCATGAATTTCGTGATCTTCCCGCTGTTTTTCCTGTCTTCGGCGCTGTACCCACTGTGGAAAATGCGCGAGGCGAGTGAAGGGTTGTACTGGCTGTGTGCGCTGAACCCGTTCAGCCATGCGGTGGAGCTGGTGCGGTTTGCCTTGTATGAGCGGTTCAATCCAGTGGCGCTGGCGGTGTGTGCCGGGCTCACCGTGGTGTTCGCCCTGCTGGCGGTGCTGACGTTCAATCCGCAGCATGCGGCGTTGCGCAAAGCCGGTTAACCACACACTCCTCCCCTGTAGGAGCGAGCTTGCTCGCGATGGCGGTGCATCAGCTTGCACATGTTTCGGCTGACAGTCAGCCATCGCGAGCAAGCTCGCTCCTACAGGGGGGCGGCGATATCGGCGGGAAACTACGACTTTAGTACTGGTTTGCCCTGTCTATCGTCGCATTCCCAACGCACCGCGACTGGCATGTAATGGGCTCATAACTATAAGGACCCAACCCATGCCGCGTGACCGCCGCTGTCTGCTGCGCCCTTTCCTGGCCGTGTTGTCGCTGAGCCTGATGCTGGGCGTCGCGCAGGCTGAGACTGCGCTGTTTTCCGCTGAGGGCTATCGCATCGCCCTGTACCGCAGCCCGACGCCTGCCCAGGCCGAGGGCGCGACCATCATCGATACCCCGGCCCTGCAAAACCTGCTCCGGCAAAACCCGCGTCCCGTACTGATCGACGTCTACCGTCGGCAATACCTGCAGGGGCGTTTCATCGAAGACCAGCCCCATGAAAACCTGCCCGGCAGTCACTGGCTGGCCAACACCGGTGACGGCGACCTGACGCCCGACTGGCAGGCGTATTTCAGCCGGCACCTGGAACAATTCACCGCCGGCGATGTGCGCCAACCGCTGGTGTTCTACTGCCGCTCCGATTGCTGGTTGAGCTGGAACGCGGTCAAGCGGGCCGCCGCCATGGGCTATAAAACCCTGTATTGGTACCGCGATGGCCTGGACGCGTGGCAAGCGGCGAACCTGCCCGTGTCCCCCGCCCAACCGGAACCCTTCCCTTGAGCTTTACGCGTGCGTGTTGTTGCCACACCATAACGAAAATAATGAGGTGAAAGGCTATGTACAAAATTTTGATTGCCGATGATCACCCGCTGTTTCGCGAAGCCATTCACAACGTCATCAGCGATGGTTTTCCGGGCAGCGAGGTCATGGAAACCGCCGACCTGGACAGCGCCCTGGCGCTGACCGAGGAACATGACGACCTGGACCTGATCCTGCTCGACCTGAACATGCCCGGCATGCACGGCCTCAACGGCCTGATCAACCTGCGCAACGAAGCACCGACCATTCCGGTGGTGATCGTTTCCGCCGAGCAGGACAAGCAGATCGTGCTGCAAGCCATAACCTATGGCGCGGTGGGCTTCATCACCAAATCCTCGCCACGCCTGCAAATGACCGATGCCATCCAGCAGATCCTCAATGGCAACGTGTACCTGCCTCCGGACATCATCCGCACGCAAAAGAACGGCACCAGCCGGCGGATGAACGACACCCCGAGCTTCCCGCCCGAGTTGCTGCAGGCCCTGACACGCAAACAGTTGCTGGTGCTGGAACGCATGACCAAGGGTGAATCCAACAAGCAGATCGCCTACACCCTGGAAATCGCCGAGACCACAGTCAAGGCGCACGTGTCGGCGATCTTGCGCAAGCTCAATGTGCACAATCGGGTGCAGGCGATCTTGAGTGCGGGTGATATTGATTTTGGCTCTTACCTGCGGCGTTGAGACCGCGGCCATCCCTGTAGGAGCGAGCATGCTCGCGATGGTAGCCCAGACACCGCGGGCAGCCAGGCAGCCAGCGTCATCGTTAACGACCATCGCGAGCATGCTCGCTCCTACAGGGAATCGGCGGTGAGCTTTCTGCAGAGCAAATGACTCATCGCCGTCTTCAACTTCATCGGCCGTACAGGCTTGTGCATCAGGGTATGGCCCAATTCGCGGATCTGCAGTTTCAGTTCATTGCTGTAGTTGGCGGTGATCATCATCGCCGGGATCGCTGAGCCGCGCCGCGCATTGATCCGCGCGACCGCGTCCACGCCATTCTGGTCGTCATCAAGGTGATAGTCGGCAATCAGCAGGTCCGCCTCGGCATGGTAATTATCCACTTGTCGCGCCAGATCCTGTTCCGACAACGCCGTCACCACTTGGCAGCCCCAGCCTTCAAGCAAAGTGCGCATGCCCGCGCAGATGGCGGCGTCGTTATCGAGCACCCAGACCCGCGCACCGCGCAGGCGCTCAAGCATCGGCTCGTTGATCAGCAGCGATGGCATGGCCTTGGGTGCGGTCGCGCTCAGCGGCACCTCGACACTGAACATCGACCCCTTGCCCGGCCACGAGCGCACGTGGATGCGGTGCCCAAGGATCCCGGCAATCTTTTCGACGATGGCCAGCCCCAGCCCCAGACCTCGGTCTTGATCGGGGCGCTGCACATCGCCGCGCTTGAACTCCTGGAAAATCTCCTCCAGGCGATCTTCCGCAATGCCCATGCCACTGTCCCAGACCTCGATCGACAGTTTCTGCTGATGACGCCGGCAACCGAGCACCACCCGGCCGCTATAGGTGTAGCGGATGGCATTGCTCAGCAAGTTGCGCAGAATCCGCGCCAGCAATTGTATGTCGCTGCGTACCAGCGCCGAACAGGGGATGAAGTGCAGTTGCAACCCCTCGCTGCGCGCCACCTGAGTGTATTCGGCGGCAAGGTTCTCCAGCAGTTCGCTCAAGGCGAACGGCGCAATATCAGCCTTGATCACCCCGGCATCGAGCTTGGAAATATCCACCAGCGTGCCCAGCAGGCTTTCCACGTCATCCAGGGAATTGCTGACGTTGCGCACCAGGATTTCGTTGGCCAGGGGCTCGCCGCGCTCGAGCAAGGCACTGGTGAACAGCCGTGCCGCGTTGAGTGGTTGCAACAAGTCATGGCTGACCGCCGCGAGGAATTTGGTTTTCGACAGGTTGGCCCGTTCGGCCTCGAGCTTGGCCTCGCGCAAGCGTGACTCGACGCGGCGGCGCTCGTCGATTTCCCTCAATAGCTGATCATTGAGGGTGGTCAGCTCCGCCGTGCGCTCGCGCACTCGAAGCTCCAGGTTTTGATAAGCCTGGTGCAGCGCTTCAGCGGTGCGCCGGCGCTCGGTGATGTCGCGAATCAGCACGAAAATCCCCACCACTTCACCACTGGCGAGCCGATTGGGCACGTAGGAGCGCAGCATGTAGCGCTCCTGGTTGTTAACGTTGGTTTCGGCAAATTCGAACGTCACGCTTTCACCGGCCAGCGCTCGGTTAACGTAGGCTTCCAGGCGCTGGTAGTGCTGTTCGCTGTGCACTTCGCGCAGGCTCTGCCCAAGCATCACCCCGCGCGGCCAGCAGTACCATTCCTCATAGACCTTGTTGGTGAACTCATAGACCAGATCGGCGTTGAGGTAGGCGATCAGCGCCGGCACGTGGTCGGTGATCAGGCGAATCCAGCGCTCGCTTTCGCTGAGGGCCTCGGCGTGCTGGTAGCGTTCGGTGATGTCCGTGAAGGTGTTGACGAAACCGCCCGTAGGGAGTGGATGGGTGCGAATCTCCAGGACCCGGCCATCGTACAGCCGTTGTTCCAGCTCCTGCACCGCACGCCCATTGCGATCGCGGCTGGCTGGGGTCAGCAGGCTCAATTCACTATCGGCGATCACTTCGGCGAAAGGTCGATGGGCCGCGACCGGAGCCAGGCCGCTGAGTTCCAGAAAGCGCCGGTTCCACAACTCCAGCACGCCCTCGGCATTGACCATGGCCACCCCCTGGGAAAGGTTGTCCACGGCGCGCTGCAACAGGTGTGACTTTTGCGCCACGGCCTGTTCGCGGCGCATGGTTTCGCTGTGTTTGACGTCCGTGATGTCGGTGAACAGGATGACTCGTCCACCGTCCTGGGTTGGCCGTTCGCTGACTTGCAACCAGCGGCCATTGTGCAGTCGATACAGCAGGTTTTCGTCAGCCTGCCCGCGTGGCTCTTCGGTGAACAGCCCGGTGGAGAACATCAGGCGTTTCACTTCGCCCAGGCGCATGCCGGCGTTGATCCGCACCCGGCTGTTGCTCCAGAAGGCCTTGAAGCGGCTGTTGAACAGGACGATGCGTTGCTCGGCATCGAAGAGCACGAAAGCATCTGAAATGCTCTCGATGGCATCGATCAGGTGCTGGTGCGCGGTTTCAGCGCGCAGGCGCGCCTCGCTAAGCAGCCGATTACCCGACTTGAGCTCGGCCATGGCCTGGTTCAGGGCGTCGGTGCGTTCGCGCACCTGTTCGGCCAGCACCACCGAATGCTGAAATGCCCGGTATGGGTCGTTGCCACGGGTGACGCCGGATTCGATGCGTTCGATCAGCGCCGCGTTGATACGCCGCAGTTTCTGGTTTTCGTGCTCAAGACTGGCAATCCGGGCTTGCTGCGCCTCAACTGCGTCCGGGGGAGCGGCTTTTGCCAATGGCAACCCCGGTGAAGGTCTGGTTGATGTGCATGCCATTGAACTGTTCTCCGTAGGTGTTGAAACCCAGCACCCTGTGATCGCGCAGAAAGCCTCCGATCTGTTCCAGGCTGCCGTCGGCCTCCAGCTCCATGCGCCGCAGAAAGCAGTCGCAGCCGATGGTGAGCAACGGATCGCCGAGACGGGCCTGCAACCCGTCGAACAGGTTTTGCAGGTTCGGCAACATCGGGCCTGGGGTCATGACGGTAAGGACGATGCCGTTTTCCACGGCGCAGTAGAAACTCAGGCTCAGGTCCGCATGGACCTGCTGGATCGCCCGCACGTAGTACTGGTCGTTGATGCGCACCGCCAGTGGATGGGCCGCGAACACCCGGTGATCGAGTTCAGCCACCGGCACACCGATATGGCGGGCGTATTCCTCGGCGGCCGGCTCGGCATTCAGCTCATACACCCGGCGCGAGGTGCTGTCGGCGCCGGTGACCACCAGTTTTTCCGCACGCGGCAGGATGTGGTGGGTGGTGAACACTTCGAAGTCCAGCCAGGTGTTGACCAGCATCACCACCGCCGCGCCGCTGTGAAATTCGCCACCGAAGTAGACGTGGGTGTGGGTCAGGTAGTTGTCATCCCCGGCCGAGCCACCGAAATGCGGGATATCACCCAGGGCCGCGCTGAGCGCGGCGAGGACCATTTCCTCCCGACTCGACAGGCCATCAAGCAACGTCAGCGCGAAGCTGTTGCCCTTGATCGGTGCCAGGGTATTGCTGCGACAGCCCGTGACCAGGCGCTCGACCATCTGTTGCGCGTCGATCAGGCTGAAGCGTTCCATTTCGTCGATCAGCTCGGCATCGATGGAAAAGTGCCGATGGTCGAAACCCACCGCCGTTACGCAGTTGCGGCCGTACCCCGTCGGCGTGATTTCCCCGGCGCTGGTGCAGCCGACCAGGCGGATACCACCGAAAGTCTCCTGCAAGGCCCGGCCCAGCGCCTGCAAGTCGTACTCGGCGGAACAGAAGAACAGCACGAACCCCAGGTGCGGGTGCAACAACAGCCGCGCCAGCTCCTGGGCCGCTTGCTGGGCATCGGTCGCCTGGGACATGGCACTGACAATGCCTTCGTTGTTGAGCCCTTGCATCGTCGCCTCCCGCGGGCGCCTGTCTGTGGGACGAGTGTACGAAGGCAGGTGGCTGCGCCGTATGCTACTTGGGTAGCGGTCTGGCGGTTCGATGGGATGAGGTGACCAGGATCTGATAGCCACTGCAACTTTCCCCCTGTAGGAGCGGGCTTGCCCGCGATAGCGTCAGGTCAGTCACCCTTTCCATCGACTGATCCACCGCCATCGCGGGCAAGCCCGCTCCTACAGGGAGTAATGGCAGACTTTTTATTCACCACAGAACATATGTGGGAGCGGTGTGAGTGCTGGACAGAATTACCAGTTCAAGACCGCACCCACCGCAAAAGTATCGGTGTCTTCATTCTGCGCATTGGTCTGATGGCCGTTGATTTCGAACTGGTTGTACTCGGCCACCAGCTTGAGGTTGTCGTTGACGTCATGGAACAGCGCAATGCCGCGGGTCTCGTAGTCGGCACCGGTACCCACCGCGCCGTTGCCGTCATCCTTGGTCTTGCCATAGGACAAGGCCAAACGGTTCTTGCCCAGTTTGTACGAGCCTTGCAAGAGGTAACCGTCGCTGTCGACATTACGCAAGGTCGGCTCTCCGGCGTTGTTGGTGAAGAACGGGTTGATGCCCTTGGCCTGGAAGCCCGAGCCGGTCAGGGACAGGCCGCCCATTTTCGCCTGCACGCCGTAACCCACGCCCTTGGAGGTGACCGACTGCACGGTGGAATCGGTGTTGTCGGAGGTCTGGTAGCTGCCGTTGATCCAGCTGTAAATCTTCGCCCCGCCGACGTCGAACTGGTAGGTGATCTCGCTCTCGGTACGCGGATTTTCCTGGTAGGCCTTGCCGGTCGGGCTGCTGTCATTGGTGTCCACCGGGTCCATGATGCCCACCGCCACGCGCAAACCGTCCATCACGGGTGTGCGGTAGGTGATCTGCGAAGTCGGGAACGGGTACGGGTAACCGCTGCCGATGTTGCCGAACGACACGCCGCCGCCATCGACAAGGCCCAGGGTATCGCTCACCTGGCCATAACCTGCCAGCAGTTCATCGAGCAGGATGTTCGAGCGGGCGAACAGGCCGAAGTCCTTGCCGATCAGCACTTCGCCCCACTCCGGGTTGGCCACCGTGCCGTAGAACTGGCGCACATCGATGGCGGTGTCGGTGCCGTTGGTTTCGCTGTCGTTGATGGTCACCCAGAAGGACGCCCGGGCACCGAGCTTGAGGTCGTCGACCTGCTTACCCATGTTGAAACCAATGTAGTTGGGCAGGAAACCCATCTTGACCCGCGCCTGCCGCCGGTCGTACTGGTCGCCCGCGCGATCGACGTCGCTGTTCACGTAGAAGGCGTTGATGTAGCCATCGGTGGAAAAGGTGGTCTGGTCCTTGTCGTACAGCATGATTTCGGCTTCGACCAGGGTGCTCACGCCGAGGCCCGAAAGGCTGGCGATAAGGGCTGGCAAATAACGACGCTTGAATTTCTTATTGTTATGCATGACGCGCTCCGCAGCTGGGGGACTGGATGTCGGAGGCGATTATCGAAAGCTGACCGGCGGCGTCATACGCTGCCTTCGGTGCGGTTTTGCGCAGCTTTGGATGGGTGGTTGGCGCTCGTCAATCGAGCCCGGCCACTTCGGTGTAGGACCGGGCCGCGACAGGGCCCGCCACTTAGGGTGTAAGACCGTCTATCCCTGCGAACGGAGCAACATATAGGTCGCGACCACCACGCACACGGTAGCGAAACCGACTTGCAGGGTTCGCGCTGGCACCCGGGCGCAGAGCTTGCGGCCGATGATCATACCCACCACGCTGGCGGCGATGAAGGCGAAGCCCAGGCCGTCGATGCGCACGCCAGCATGCAATGCGCCGATCACGCCGATGGCGGAGATCAAACTGATGACCATCAGCGAGGTCGCGACGATGCCGCGCATCTGCACATCCGTCAGTTGCTTGAATGCCGGGACGATCAGGAACCCGCCCCCGACACCCAGCAACCCAGACACAACACCGGTGACCGCGCCCAGTGCCGCCAGGGTTGCCGTGCATTTGGCGGTCCAGGAAAAGCGTCCGGTGTGCTGGTCGAGCATGCAGTTCTTCTGGCCCCAATTGGCATGGCCATGATCGCTGGGGCCATCATCGTGGCGCTCGCGACGCAGCATGCGCCAGGCCACCATGACCATCAGAGCGCTGAACAGGACCATCAGCACCCTTTCCGGCAACTGGTGGGCAAAGAAGATGCCGACAGGGGAAAACACCGCACCGAGCAACGCGATCAACAGCGCCGCGCGGTAGCGCACCAGGCCATGGCGCAAACCATCGATGGCGCCGACCGCCGCCGCGCTGCCCACCGCGAGCAGGGCCACCGGCGCGGCCTGGGTCATGCTCAGGCCCAACCCCAGCACCAGAGCCGGCACTGCCAGGATGCCGCCGCCAGCACCGGTCAATCCAAGAACCAGGCCCATCAACACGCCAAACACACTTGCCAGCAGCATAAAACACTCGAAATCAGCGAAAAGAGCCGGGAACGCCCGGTATCGATGAGGACAGGATAGAGCTCGCGCAGTTTTTTTCATCCATTGAATGAACGGGGGGCTGGTCAGCGCATGGAAAATGAAACTACCCTCTGGACCTGTCCCAGAAGAAATGGCCGCCATGCCTGCCTTGATCGAAGCCTTCCTCGACCCCGCCTCATCGACCTACAGTTACGTGGTGTACGAAGCTGATGGCAGTCAATGCGCCATCGTCGACCCGGTGCTCGACTACGACCCAGCCGCCGGACGCACCGGGACTACCCAGGCGGACAAGATCGTGGCGTTCGTGAAGGAGCACCGTTTGCAGGTGCAATGGTTGCTGGAGACCCACGCCCATGCCGATCACTTGTCCGCCGCGCCCTATCTGCGCAAGTTGCTGGGTGGGCGGATCGCGATTGGTCAGTCGATCAGCGCTGTTCAGGGGGTGTTCAAGGGGCTGTTCAACCTGGAAGCCGATTTTGCCGTGGACGGCTCGCAGTTCGATCATCTGTTTGCGCCGAACGAATCATTCGCGATCGGCAACCTCCACGCCATGGCATTGCATGTACCGGGCCACACCCCGGCAGACATGGCCTACCTGATCGGCAACGACATGATTCTGGTGGGCGACACATTGTTCATGCCGGATGTCGGAACGGCCCGTTGCGACTTTCCCGGGGGCGATGCCAGGCATCTGTACGCCTCGATCCGCAAATTGCTGGCCTTCCCCGCCGGCGTGCGGCTTTATGTATGCCATGACTACCCGCCCGATGGGCGCGAGCATCAATGCCAGACCACGGTGGGTGAGCAACGCAAGCGCAACATCCATGTGCGCGACGGCGTCGATGAAGCAGCCTTTGTCGCCATGCGCACGCAGCGAGACACCGGCCTTGGCATGCCAACCCTGCTGTTGCCTGCCATCCAGGTCA
Source organism: Pseudomonas sp. S2_C03 (assembly GCF_054668405.1). Lineage (NCBI taxonomy): Bacteria > Pseudomonadati > Pseudomonadota > Gammaproteobacteria > Pseudomonadales > Pseudomonadaceae > Pseudomonas > Pseudomonas sp. S2_C03. The sequence continues at coordinate 2,625,081 of NZ_CP162766.1, forward strand.
ATGTGCGCGCCGGGCATCTGCCGCCCGCCGAGGACAATGGCGTCACCTACCTGAAAATCCCCCTGAACAAGCTCTGAGCTAAAGCCCCAGGGTCAAGCCATTGGCCGGCAACGGCAGCGCGGTTTTGTAGCGCACCTGTTTGAGGGCGAAGCTGGAGCGGATGTTCGCCACGCCAGGCACCTTGGTGAGGAAGTCCATCATGAAGCGCTCCAGCGACTGAATGCTCGGCACCAGCACCCGAATCAAATAGTCCGGGTCACCCGCCATCAGGTAGCACTCCATCACTTCCGGACGATCGGAAATCGCTTCTTCGAAATGCTGCAAGGCCCTCTCCACCTGCTTTTCCAGGCTGACGTGGATGAATACGTTCACGTGCAGCCCCAAGAGGTCGGCGTCAAGCAGGGTCACCTGCTCACGAATCACGCCCAGTTCTTCCATGGCCTTGACCCGGTTGAAGCACGGCGTTGGCGAAAGGTTGACCGAGCGGGCCAGGTCTGCGTTGGTGATGCGCGCATTCTCCTGAAGGCTGTTGAGAATGCCGATGTCGGTACGGTCCAGTTTGCGCATGAGACAAAAACACCTGATTTTTATGGTTATGCAGATTATTTATCCCCAAATGATCGCCAACGCAACAAAACAGAGATAAATATTCTCCTGCGCCGGGCCTATGATGTTTGTAGGACAAGATTTCCATCACCCATGGAATGACCGTCAGCTCACTACAAGAAATTCACAAGATCGAGCGTAGAAGCCATGACCCAAGCGTATGAACCGCTGCGTTTGCACGTCCCTGAACCTTCGGGCCGTCCAGGCTGTAAAACCGACTTCTCCTACCTGCGCCTGACCGACGCCGGTACGGTGCGCAAACCCGCCATTGACGTTGAACCCGCTGACACGGCCGACCTGGCCCGTGGTCTGATTCGCGTGCTCGACGATCAAGGCAATGCCCTGGGCCCGTGGGCCGAGGACATTCCCGTGGAGATTCTGCGCAAAGGCATGCGCGCCATGCTCAAGACGCGCATCTACGACAACCGCATGGTGGTCGCCCAGCGCCAGAAGAAAATGTCGTTCTACATGCAGAGCCTTGGCGAAGAAGCCATCGGCAGCGCCCAGGCCCTGGCGTTGAACATCGACGACATGTGCTTCCCCACCTACCGCCAGCAAAGCATCCTGATGGCCCGTGACGTGCCTCTGGAAGGTTTGATCTGCCAGTTGCTGTCCAACGAGAAGGACCCGCTCAAGGGTCGCCAGCTACCCATCATGTATTCGGTGAAAGAGGCCGGTTTTTTCACCATTTCCGGTAACCTCGCCACTCAATTCGTCCAGGCCGTCGGCTGGGGCATGGCCTCGGCGATCAAGGGCGACACGAAAATCGCCTCGGCCTGGATCGGCGACGGCGCCACCGCCGAGTCCGACTTCCACACCGCCCTGACCTTTGCCCACGTGTACCGCGCGCCAGTGATCCTTAACGTGGTCAACAACCAGTGGGCGATCTCCACCTTCCAGGCGATTGCCGGTGGCGAAGCGACCACGTTCGCCGGGCGTGGCGTAGGCTGTGGCATCGCCTCCCTGCGGGTCGATGGCAATGACTTCGTCGCGGTGTACGCCGCCTCGCGCTGGGCCGCCGAACGGGCCCGCCGCAACCTCGGCCCGACCATGATCGAATGGGTTACCTACCGCGCCGGCCCGCACTCCACCTCCGATGACCCGTCCAAGTACCGCCCTGCCGATGACTGGAGCTGCTTCCCGCTGGGCGACCCGATTGCTCGCCTCAAGCAACACCTGATCAAGACCGGCAACTGGTCCGAAGAGGAGCACGCCTCTGTCAGCGCCGAACTGGAAGCTGAGGTCATCGCCGCACAGAAAGCTGCCGAACAGTTCGGCACCCTGGCCGGCGGGCAGATTCCAAGCGCCGCGAGCATGTTCGAAGACGTTTATAAAGAGATGCCGGAGCACTTGAAGCGCCAGCGTCAGCAGCTGGGGATCTGACATGAACGATCACAACAACAATATTGCGCTGGATACCGCCATGACCACGACCACCATGACCATGATCCAGGCCCTGCGCTCGGCCATGGATGTGATGCTTGAGCGTGACGACAATGTGGTGGTATTCGGCCAGGACGTCGGCTACTTCGGCGGCGTGTTCCGTTGCACCGAAGGCCTGCAGAACAAATACGGCACCTCCCGCGTGTTCGACGCACCGATCTCCGAAAGCGGGATCGTGGGCACCGCCGTGGGAATGGGTGCCTATGGCCTGCGCCCGGTGGTGGAAATCCAGTTCGCCGACTACGTGTACCCGGCCTACGACCAAATCATTTCCGAAGCCGCCCGCCTGCGCTATCGCTCGGCCGGCGAATTCACTGCGCCCCTGACCCTGCGCATGCCGTGCGGTGGCGGCATCTACGGTGGTCAGACCCACAGCCAGAGCATCGAGGCCCTGTTCACCCAGGTGTGCGGCCTGCGCACCGTCATGCCGTCCAATCCCTACGACGCCAAGGGTCTGTTGATCGCCTCCATCGAAAACGATGACCCGGTGATCTTCCTGGAGCCAAAACGCCTGTACAACGGTCCGTTCGATGGTCACCACGAGCGGCCCGTCACCCCGTGGTCGAAACACCCCGCCGCCCAGGTTCCGGACGGTTACTACACCGTTCCGCTGGACGTTGCGGCCATCGCCCGTCCGGGCAAGGACGTGACCATCCTCACTTACGGCACCACCGTCTATGTGTCGCAAGTCGCCGCTGAAGAAAGCGGCGTGGACGCCGAAGTCATCGACCTGCGCAGCCTGTGGCCGCTTGACCTGGAAACCATCACCCGGTCGGTGAAGAAAACCGGCCGCTGCGTGATTGTCCATGAAGCGACCCGCACCTGCGGGTTTGGTGCCGAACTGGCTGCTCTGGTGCAGGAGCACTGCTTCCACCACCTGGAAGCGCCGATCGAACGCGTCACGGGTTGGGACACCCCCTACCCGCACGCGCAAGAGTGGGCGTATTTCCCTGGCCCGTCCCGTGTGGTCGCGGCTTTGCATCGGGTTATGGAGGTCTGAATGGGCACGCACGTTATCAAGATGCCGGACATTGGCGAAGGCATTGCAGAAGTTGAGTTGTCGGTGTGGCACGTCAAGGTCGGCGACATGGTCGTCGAGGATCAAGTACTGGCCGATGTGATGACCGACAAGGCGATGGTCGACATCCCTTCACCGGTGCATGGCAAGGTGATTTCGCTGGGCGGCGTGCCGGGCGAAGTCATGGCGGTCGGCAGCGTGCTGATCAGCATCGAGGTGGAAGGCGCGGGCAACGTCAAGCAGGCAGCCCAGCCTGAAGAGGTCAAGGAAGCGCCGGCGCCCGTGGTTGAAACCAAACAGGAAAGCAAGCCTGTCGCGGCACCCGCGCCGACGGCAAGACCCGCCGTGGCTCAGGGTCCAATGGTGGCACGTGATGCGAATGAGCGCCCATTGGCCTCCCCGGCCGTGCGCAAACATGCGCTGGATCTGGGCATCCAGCTGCGTCTGGTGCGCGGCACCGGGCCTGCAGGCAGGGTGCTGCATGAAGATCTGGAAGCGTACCTGGCGCAGGGTCAGTCCCAGGCTTCAAGCGCCCCGGCTGCGTATGCCCAGCGTCACGACGAAGAACAGATCCCGGTGATCGGCATGCGCCGCAAGATCGCCCAACGCATGCAGGACGCCACCCAGCGCGCCGCCCACTTCAGTTATGTAGAGGAAATCGACGTGACTGCCGTGGAAGAGCTGCGCGCCCACCTGAACGAAAAACATGGAGCCACGCGTGGCAAGCTGACCTTGCTGCCGTTTCTGGTCCGCGCACTGGTCGTTGCCCTGCGCGATTTCCCGCAGATCAATGCCCGCTACGACGACGAAGCCCAGGTCATCACCCGCCTCGGGGCCGTGCACGTCGGCATTGCCACCCAGGCCGACATCGGCCTGATGGTGCCGGTGGTGCGTCATGCCGAAGCCCGCAGCCTGTGGGACAACGCCAGTGAAATAGCCCGCCTGGCCAACGCTGCGCGCACTGGCAAGGCCAGCCGCGATGAGTTGTCCGGTTCCAGCATCACCCTGACCAGCCTCGGCGCGCTGGGCGGCATCGTCAGTACACCGGTGCTGAACCTGCCGGAAGTGGCGATCGTCGGCGTCAACAAGATCGTCGAGCGCCCGATGGTGGTCAAAGGCCAGATCGTGATTCGCAAGATGATGAACCTTTCCAGTTCGTTCGATCACCGCGTGGTCGATGGCATGGACGCGGCGCAATTCATCCAGGCCGTGCGTGGCCTGCTCGAACAACCCGCTACCCTGTTCGTGGAGTAAGGCATGCAGACTCTGAATACCACGCTGCTGATCATCGGTGGCGGTCCTGGCGGTTATGTGACGGCGATTCGCGCCGGCCAACTGGGCATACCGACCATCCTGGTCGAAGGCCAATCACTGGGCGGCACCTGCCTGAACATCGGCTGCATCCCTTCCAAGGCGCTGATCCATGTGGCCGAACAGTTCCATCAGACGCAACAGCACAGCCAGAACTCGGCGCTGGGTATCAGCGTTGGCGCGCCAAGCCTGGACATCGGCAAGAGCGTGGAATGGAAGGACGGCATCGTTGATCGCCTGACGACAGGCGTCGCCGCGCTGCTGAAGAAAAACAAGGTTCAAGTGGTCCAGGGCTGGGCGAAGGTGATCGACGGCAAAACCGTCGAGGTCGGCGACACCCGTATCCACTGTGAGCACCTGGTGCTGGCCACCGGTTCGAAGAGCGTCAACCTGCCAATGCTGCCGATCGGCGGGCCGATCATCTCCTCCACGGAGGCCCTGACACCGAAGTCGTTGCCAAAACGCCTGGTCGTGGTGGGCGGTGGTTACATCGGGTTGGAACTGGGCATTGCGTACCGCAAGCTCGGCGCGGATGTCAGCGTGGTCGAGGCACAGGAGCGTATCCTGCCGGCCTATGACGCCGAACTGACTCAGGCCGTACACGAAGAACTGAAAAAGCTCGGTTTGAAGCTTTACTTGAAACATAGCGTCCAAAGTTTTGATTCTAATAGCAATACTTTGCAGGTCACTGACCCGAATGGCGATACCTTGGTCCTGGAAACCGATCAGGTACTGGTGGCGGTCGGTCGCAAGCCGAACACCCAAGGCTGGAACCTCGAAGCACTCAACCTGGACATGAACGGCGCGTCGATCAAGATCGACGAACGTTGCCAGACCAGCATGCGCAACGTCTACGCCATCGGTGACCTGAGCGGCGAACCGATGCTTGCGCACCGGGCCATGGCCCAGGGTGAGATGGTCGCCGAGTTGATCAGCGGCAAATCACGCGAATTCAACCCGACCGCCATCGCCGCCGTATGCTTTACCGACCCGGAACTGGTCGTGGTCGGCAAGACCCCGGACGATGTCAAGGCCGCGGGTCTGGACTGCATCGTGTCGAACTTCCCCTTCGCGGCCAATGGCCGGGCCATGACTCTGGAGTCTAAAACCGGTTTCGTGCGGGTGGTCGCGCGGCGGGACAATCATGTGATTGTCGGTTGGCAGGCGGTGGGTGTGGGCGTGTCGGAGTTGTCGACCGCGTTCGCCCAAAGCCTGGAGATGGGTGCCCGACTGGAAGACATCGCCGGCACCATCCATGCACACCCGACCCTGGGCGAAGCGGTACAGGAAGCGGCGTTGCGTGCGTTGGGGCATGCGTTGCACCTTTAGATCGCGGCGCACCGATCGCGGGCAAGCCCGCTCCTACATTGCAACGCATTCCCCTGTAGGAGCGAGCCTGTCGAGGCGTCGAACCGTCGCGATCTTTTCAGGACGACGAGATTTTCTGCCCGTCATCCGATAGTCCGGGCTGCGAAACAACCCCGGAATGAAGTATTGTTGTGCCCATCCAAAAAACGTCAGAAGCCTTGAACCGTTTCGGCGGTTGTTCAGTGATAGAGGGTGTCATGGGTAACGAAAGCATCAATTGGGACAAATTGGGTTTTGACTACATCAAGACCGACAAGCGCTATCTGTCGTACTTTCGCAATGGCGAGTGGGACAAGGGCACCCTGACCGAAGATAACGTGCTGCACATCAGCGAGGGCTCCACTGCCCTTCACTACGGCCAGCAATGCTTCGAAGGCCTCAAGGCCTACCGTTGCAAGGACGGCTCGATCAACCTGTTCCGCCCGGACCAGAACGCCGCACGCATGCAGCGTAGCTGCGCCCGCCTGCTGATGCCGCATGTGTCCACCGAGCAGTTCATCGAAGCGTGCAAGGAAGTGGTTCGCGCCAACGAGCGCTTCATCCCGCCTTATGGCACTGGCGGCGCGCTGTACCTGCGCCCGTTCGTGATCGGTGTGGGTGACAACATCGGCGTGCGTACCGCGCCGGAATTCATCTTCTCGGTGTTCGCGATCCCGGTCGGCGCTTATTTCAAGGGCGGCCTGACCCCGCACAACTTCCTCATCTCCACGTTCGACCGCGCCGCGCCACAAGGCACCGGTGCCGCCAAGGTCGGTGGCAACTACGCTGCCAGCCTGATGCCGGGCTCGCAGGCCAAAAAGGCGAACTTCGCCGATGCCATTTACCTGGACCCGATGACCCACTCGAAAATCGAGGAAGTCGGTTCTGCCAACTTCTTCGGGATTACCCACGACAACAAGTTCGTGACCCCGAAATCCCCATCGGTGCTGCCGGGTATCACCCGTCTGTCGCTGATCGAACTGGCCCAGACTCGTCTGGGGCTGGAAGTGGTGGAAGGCGACGTGTTGATCGACAAGCTGTCGGACTTCAAGGAAGCCGGCGCCTGCGGCACCGCTGCGGTGATCACGCCGATCGGCGGCATCAGCTACAACGACCACCTGCACGTGTTCCACAGCGAAACCGAAGTCGGCCCGGTTACCCAGAAGCTCTACAAAGAGCTGACCGGCGTACAAACCGGCGACGTCGAAGCGCCAGCGGGCTGGATCGTCAAGGTTTGACCTGACGCGGCAAGAAAAAGCCCCCCATCGCGTTGGCGATGGGGGGCTTTTTTGTGTCTCAACGGCGAATTCACCCCTCCCCCTGTAGGAGCGGGCTTGCTCGCGATGGTAGACCAGACACCGCGGGGCACCAGGCAGCCAGCGTTATCGTTGGCCTCCATCGCGAGCAAGCTCGCTCCTACAGGTTTTGTGAACACCGCCGACCTCTGTGGGAGCGGGCTTGTCGAGGCGTTGAACCGTTGCGATGGTGGGCCAGGCAACGCTGGCTACCAGACAGCCCGCCTCATCGCTCACGCCCCTCATGCCCAATCCGCTTACCCGACCTGCCCTTGATGCCGCTCGCCTGGCCATCCTGCTGCTTGCCGGTGCGGGCCTGGGTGATCAGTCCGGGAATCAGCGCGCCTTCGGGCAAGTTTTTCCAGAACCTGGCCGGCAGATGGCCCTGCATCACTTTCGGGTTCAGCCGCGCCGGGTTGAAGATGTGGCTGTAATAGGTCAACCACATGTCGCCATGGGGATCGTCAACGTTCTGTGCCATTTGCTGCCACGGCGCCGGGCATTCGCGCTGGTAGATGAGTTGTTCGCCATCGTAGTAAACCCCATCCCGAGGCGTGGCGATCAACCAACGGTGACGGCCCATGCGGCCGATGAAATGTTCGCTGGCGCTGTGCAGGATGTCGTGCGCCGGTTCGTGCCACGCCACATAGTGCGGCCCACTATTTTCAGGCAACGCAACGAACCGCACAAATGCATGTAGATGATGAGCTTCACGTCGTATCTGCTTGATTCTTCTCTGTAATTCACTTCCAAGCTTGTCCCCGGCCATCATCGCCGTGCGGTCACCGTGGCTGACCCGCCATAGCACTTCATACAGCAGGCTCCAGCGCTGGTCGCCGCGATATCGGGCGGCCTGTTCCAGTGTTTCCAGCAGCGTTCGCGGGATGCGTGCCTGAAACGGCCCCAAGGCTTGCGGCAGAGGCTCGTCGGTGGCGAACAGATCTGTCGCGCCTTCCGTAGCCCAACTGGCCTCGCTCGGGTCCACCCCATGACTCAACAGCCAGCGCGCTTGCTGGCGCCAGGTGTCGAACAGGTCGTCGCAATCGAGATTGATCACCCCCACAATCCCATTTGCTGCGGTTGCGGTCGATCACGCATTTGCTGGTACAGCAGATCGCTGGTGACCTCCGACTGTTGTGGGTGGTAATCGCTCGTGATGAAAAACGGTTTGGCCTTGGTCAGAACGCAACGCATGCGTGCAAGGTCTTCGTAACGAATCCGGCGCTGGCGGCGCAACTCCACCAGACGCTCGGTGGTACGCAGGCCAATGCCGGGAATCCTCGCGATCAAGGTGGCCTCGGCGCGGTTGAGGTCCAGCGGAAACACCTCGCGATTGGCCAATGCCCAGGCCAGTTTCGGGTCGATGTCGAGCGCCAGATGCCCCGGCCCCTTGAACAGTTCGCCGGCGCTGTAGCCATAACTGCGCAACAGGAAATCCGCCTGATACAAACGATGCTCGCGCATCAGCGGCGGCGCGGCCAGGGGCACGCTCTTGGGGCTGTTGGGGATCGGACTGAATGCCGAGTAATACACCCGGCGCAACTTGTAATTGCCATACAACGCCTGGGCGCTGTGGAGAATGGTGCTGTCGTCGGTATCGTCGGCGCCCACGATCATCTGGGTGCTCTGCCCGGCAGGCGCGAACTTCGGCGCACGGGGCTCGTTGAGCACGGTTTGCTCGCCGGTGTAGATCGTGCGCATCGCCTGGCGAATCGAGCCGAGTTGTTTTTCCGGTGCCAGGGTCTGCAGGCTGGCGTTGGTAGGCAATTCTATGTTGACGCTCAGGCGATCGGCGTAGCGCCCCGCTTGCTCGATCAGCGCCGGATCGGCTTCGGGAATGGTCTTGAGGTGAATGTAACCACGGAACTCGTGCTCTTCACGCAAGAGTTTCGCGACACGAACCAATTGCTCCATGGTGTAGTCCGCCGAGCGAATGATCCCGGAACTGAGAAACAGCCCGCTGACACAATTGCGTCGGTAGAAATCCAGGGTCAGCTTGACCACTTCTTCCGGCGTGAAGCGCGCCCGGGGCACGTCGCTGGAACGTCGGTTGACGCAATACTGGCAGTCGTAAAGACAGAAGTTGGTCAGCAACACCTTCAGCAGCGACACGCAGCGCCCGTCCGGGGTGTAACTGTGGCAAATACCCATGCCATCGGTGGCGCCCAACCCACTCTTGCCTTCGGAGGTGCGCTTGGGCGCGCCACTGCTGGCGCAAGAGGCGTCGTACTTCGCGGCGTCGGCGAGAATGCTGAGCTTGTCGATGAGTTCCATGGGCCAGCCTTTTACTGTATAGCCATACAGTATATCGCCAGAGCCGAGCACACAAGCCCACGCATCAACCCTTGGTCAGCTCGCGGCCATCTCATGCGCCATTCATTACATCGCGTTAACGCTGTTGTGACTGGCTTGCCGTTTATCATCTGGGCCTTTGTCCATACAGTCCCCCCATCGATCGTCAACGAGGCACCACGATGCAAAGCCCACTGGACCTATCCCTGAGTGCCTTCACGCGAACAGACCTGATGCAAGGCCCGACGCCGATTCAGCGAGCCAGGCGGCTGGAACGATTACTGGGGCTGGATGTTCGGGGGATCGGCCTGTTTCTCAAGCGTGACGATCACATGTCGCTGGGCGGTGGTGGCAACAAGCTGCGAAAGCTCGAGTTCCATCTTGGCGCCGCTCAGGCTGCGGCTGTCGACACGGTCATTACCGTGGGCGGCGTCCAGTCGAACCATGCGCGGTTGACCGCCGCCGCTTGCGCAAACCTGGACCTCGCCTGTGAGCTGATCCTGACCCGCTCGGTTCCCAAGGCGGACACGGACTACGAGCTCAATGGCAACGTGTTGCTCGACCAACTGTTTGGCGCGCAGCTACAGGTGTTGGCCGCAGGCACAGATGCACTCGCAAAGGCAGAAGACCGCGCCACCCAACTTCGAGAGATGGGGCGCAAGGTGCTGGTCATTCCCATGGGGGGTTCGACACCACTGGGCAGTCTCGGATATGCCCGCTGTGCCGCAGAGATCGCTCGGCAGGAAACTGAACTCGGCGTGGCCTTCAACCAGGTCGTCGTGCCCAATGGCAGCGCCGGCACCCACGCTGGGCTGGCCGCGGGCTTCCATGTACTGGGGCGCGGCACCTCGTTAGTCAAGTCCTACTCTGTGCTGTCCGATCGGCATCTATCGGCCATTCGCACCCTGAGCCTGACCGAGGACACCCTGGCACTGCTGGGGCACCCCGACAGCTTGCCCCCTGAAGCAATCGTCATCGACGGCAGCCAACTGGGTAAAGGCTACGGCTTGCCAACCGACGCGATGCAGCACGCCGTCCGCCTGATGGCCCGCAGCGAAGGCCTGCTGCTCGACCCGGTTTACTCCGGCAAAGCCTTCGCGGGCCTGCTGGCCGATTTCGAACAAGGGCACTTCCGTTCGGGAGACAACGTGCTGTTCATCATGACGGGAGGCACGCCGGGGCTGTATGCGTATCGGGAGACGTTTGAGGCTTGACTCAGTCATCCCGCGTCAGCACTTCCAGCAATTCAATCTCGAACACCAGGTTAGAATTCGGCGTGATCTTGCCCATGGTGCGTTCGCCATACGCCAGGTGCGCCGGGACCAGCAGCTTGCGTTTCCCGCCGACCTGCATGCCCATGAGGCCCTGATCCCACCCCTTGATCACCCGACCGGTGCCAATCACGCATTGGAAAGGTTTACCTCGGCTGTAGGAGGAATCGAACTCCGTGCCGTCTTCCAACCAGCCACGGTACTGGGTGGTGATCAGCGCGCCTTTGACGGCGGCTTTGCCGTCGCCCGGCTCAATGTCGATGATTTGCAATTCGTCGTTCATGGTTTCACTCGTCCACTGTCGCCCGGCTACGGGCGCGGACGCAGTTTTTCGCAGAATTCGCCGTCAAAGGCAATCGCAGGAACCTGGCTTTGCGTCTGCGCACGGGATCTATCGTGCTCGAAAATGGCTGAAGTGAATTAGGACTTTGCTGCTATTGAGCAGGCGCGTGGTCTACCATAGGCGCAAATACGCAATGATGGCCAGCTATGATGGCACCCAACTTCGTCTGGATCAGCGCAGGACTTGGCGCGACGGTGGCGTTCCTGATCGCCGGCATGATCTGGCGCGAGCGCACGCTGCGCAGGCAATTGGCCGAGTATCAGAGGCGGATCGCGAGTTTGGCCGACCGACAATCCGCCGTTGAAAAAGGCGATGCGGAACGCTACAAGCGCAGCCAGTATTTTGCGCGGATCGGCACCTGGGATTGGGATGTCGACACTGAACGGTTGTACTGGTCGGACGCGATCTTCGGCATGTTCGGGTTCAAGATTGGCGAAGTGGTGCCCTCCTACGCCCTGTTCTGCAGTTGCGTACATCCCGATGACCGGGAGCGGGTGCGAGCCGGCGAGCTGCGATGCCTGGAAACCGGTGAAAACCACGACGAGGAATACCGGGTCGTCTGGCCCGACGGCACCATTCGCTGGTTGCGTGAAACCGGTAACGTGGTGAAGAACGCCCACGATGAAACGATCAAGATGATGGGCGTGGTCCGTGACATCACCGATGAGAAAGCTTCCGCCAGTTACTTGCAGCACCTGGCCCATTTCGACCCGCTGACAGGTCTGCCCAACCGCCTGGTGCTCGAAGAGCGACTGTCGGATGCGCTGGAACAGGCGCGAATCAGCGGTACTCGCGTGGCACTGGTGTTCATCGACCTCAACGGTTTCAAGGCGATCAACGACCGCTACGGCCATGGCGCCGGCGACCGCGTGCTTGTGACCATGGCGACTCGCCTGAAAAGAATCCTGCGCGCCACGGACACGGTGGCCCGTATCGGAGGCGACGAATTCGTGGTGATCCTCCAGGGTTTGGCGCAAGGCGGTTGCCTGCAAGATGAAGCGCGCGTGATCTGCCAGAAGATTTTCATCGAGCTGTCTCCGCCCATTGCCATCGGCAATGATCATCGCCATATCGGCACCAGTCTGGGTGTTGCCGTTTTCCCCGACCATGCGCCGAGCATGGACCGCCTGATTCACATTGCTGACCTCGCGATGTATGAGGCCAAGCGAAGCGGGAATAATCAGTACCGGCTGGGTGGGCAGGCGGTTGGTCATTGATTGACTTGTCAGCCTGATTTTTTTGGCGACTGTGGCTTGCCCGCGATGGCTTTTACTGACGCACGCAGCCTCAACCTTTATCCTTGCGCCCCCGCCCCACCGATTCCTGGAGTTTCCTCAATGCCCCATGAAGGCAACCTGCTACAAGCCGCTGTCGTATTCCTGTTCGCGGCGGTGCTCACCGTTCCCCTCGCCAAGCGCCTGCAACTGGGGGCGGTGCTGGGCTATCTGTTTGCCGGGGTGATCATCGGCCCATCGGTGTTGGGCCTGATCGGCAACCCGCAGAGCGTCAGCCATATTTCCGAACTCGGGGTGGTGTTGTTGCTGTTCATCATTGGCCTGGAGTTGTCGCCAAGGCGTTTGTGGGTGATGCGCAAATCCGTATTTGGCGTAGGCCTGGCGCAGGTGTTGCTGACCGGTTCAGTCATCGGTGTGGTCGCGCTGTTCCTGTTCGGTCAGCCGTTGAACAGTGCCATCGTGCTCGGGTTGGGTCTGGCCCTGTCGTCCACCGCTTTCGGCCTGCAAAGCCTGGCCGAGCGCAAGGAACTGACCAGCCCCCATGGCCGGCTGGCGTTTGCGATCCTGCTGTTCCAGGACATCGCCGCGATCCCATTGATTGCCATGGTGCCATTACTGGCGGGCACCGATCACACCACCAGCGGCGCACAGGGCCTGAACCACGCCCTGCAAGTGCTGGGCAGCATCGCCGTGGTGGTGATCGGTGGTCGCTACCTGCTGCGTCCGGTGTTTCGCGTTGTGGCTCGTACCGGTTTGCGGGAGGTGTCCACCGCCACGGCTCTGTTGGTGGTGATTGGCACCGCATGGCTTATGGACATGGTCGGTGTGTCGATGGCATTGGGCGCCTTCCTGGCCGGCCTGTTGCTGGCCGACTCGGAGTATCGCCACGAACTGGAAGCGCAGATCGAACCGTTCAAGGGCTTGCTGCTGGGTCTGTTTTTCATCAGCGTCGGTATGGGCGCCAACCTCAGTTTGCTGCTCAGCGCGCCGATCACCGTGCTGGGCCTGACCCTGCTGCTGATTGCGATCAAGCTGCCGTTGTTGTTCGTGGTCGGTCGATTGGCCGGGGGCTTGGGCAAGGTCAGCGCGATTCGCCTGGGTATCGTGCTGGCGGCGGGCGGTGAATTCGCCTTCGTGGTGTTCAAGATCGGTCGCGATCAAGGCCTGTTCGAGCCGCGCCTGTACGACCTGCTGGTGCTGACCATTACTCTGTCCATGGCCTTGACCCCGCTGTTGCTGCTGGTCTGCGCAAGGCTGGTCAGCCCGAAAGTGCAACCGGTGGTGGTGCCGGAAAAATTCCGCGAAATCGACACCGACGAGCCACGCGTGGTTATCGCCGGCATGGGGCGCATGGGTCAGATCATCGCTCGTATCCTGCGCGCGCAGAACATCAAGTTCGTCGCCCTCGACACCTCGGTGGAAACCATCGAGCTGTCACGCAGCTTTGGCGGTGTACCGGTGTTCTACGGCGACCCGATGCGCCCGGAAATCCTCAGCGCCGCCAAGGTCGAGCAGGCGGAGTACTTCATCATCGCGACGGACGACCCGGACACCAACATCAAGACCGCCGAGGTGGTCCATCGCCTGTACCCGCACATCAAGATCATCGCCCGCGCCCGTAACCGCCAGCACGTGCACCGCCTGGTGGACCTGGGTGCCGAGGCGATCCGCGAGACCTACTATTCAAGCCTGGAGATGAGCCGGCGCACATTGGTCGGGCTGGGACTGACGCAAGCTCAGGCGGATGCGCGCATCAAGCGCTTCAAGCATCATGACGAGCAAGTGCTGGAAGCGCAGCACGCGGTGTATGACGATGCAGCGAAGGTGTTGCAGACGGCGCAGGAAGCCCGGGCTGAACTGGCCAAGTTGTTTGAGTCGGATCAGCTTGAGGAGCAGGCTGGCAAGAGTTGAGGTGAGCTTCAGGGCCCCATCGCGGGCAAGCCCGCTCCCACAATGGCCCGGTGTTCGCATATCCAATGTGGGAGCGGGCTTGCTCCGGGGGGCGTTCCGACGATGAACGATAACGCGGTCCACCTGAATACAAGGAACCAATAATGGCAACCGACCCACCCGCCCCAGCCCTCAAGGAAATCTTCAACGCCGAGCGCCTCCAGCACATCGCCACCGAGATGAGCGCGGTTTACCCCGATTTCAACGCTGCGGCTTTCCTGAAAATGGCCAACGAAGGCTTGGCCGAGTTGTCCATCATGCAGCGCATGGCCCGGGTCAGCGAGTGCCTGTACGCCACGCTGCCAATGAGTTACGAAGACTCGCTCGACGTACTGCGCGCCCTCGCCCCACGCCTCAACAGCGGCTTCGTCAGCGTTTCGCTGCCGCATTACGTCGCCACCTACGGTAGCCATGCCTTCGAGCAATCCATGGAGGCGCTGAAGTATTTCACGACCTTCGGCTCCGCCGAGTTCGCCATACGCCATTTCCTGCGCAACGATTTCGAGCGCACCCTGGCCGTGATGCACGACTGGTCACTGGACGACAACGAACACGTTCGCCGCCTGGCCAGTGAAGGCAGCCGGCCGCGCCTGCCCTGGTCGTTTCGCCTGGAGCGGATTCAGGCCGACCCGCGCCTGGCCGCCGCGATCCTCGACAACCTCAAGGCCGACGACCGTCTGTACGTGCGCAAATCCGTGGCCAACCACCTCAACGACATCACCAAGGACCATCCCGACTGGGTGCTGGACATCATCGAAGGCTGGTCACTGGACAACAAACACACCGCCTGGATCGCCAAACATGCCTTGCGCAGCCTGATCAAGCAAGGCAACCCGCGAGCGTTGGCGATCATCGGTGCCACGGGCAAGGCCGAGGTCGAGATTATCGGGGTCAAGGTCGAACCGGCGGTGATAACACTCGGGGAGAAAATCACCCTGTCGTTCACGGTCAGGTCCAAGGTAGAGAGCAGGCAGCGCCTGGTGATCGACTACGCCATCGACTACGTGAAAGCCAACGGCAGCACGTCGGCCAAGGTGTTCAAGCTCAAGGCGCTGACCCTGCCGGTGGGCGCCAACGAGTTTGTCAGTCGCAGTCAATCCATCAAGGAACTGACCACCCGCCGGCACTATGCTGGCCGGCACGCGGTGCATGTGCTGGTGAATGGGGAGCGGTTGGCGAGCACCCATTTCGATATTTTGCCCTGAACCCGTGACCTCTGTAGGAGCGAGCATGCTCGCGATGGTGGTGCGGCCACCGCGGGGTTTCAGGCTTCCAGCGTTATCGTTAACGACCATCGCGAGCGTGCTCGCTCCTACAGGGGTAGCAGCAGACCCTGCTCACGCTCGCACATCTGCACGATGTAATCCCACATCACCCGCAGCCGCACGGATTTGTGCAGTTCGCGACGAGTGCTGATCCAATAGCTGCGCTGGATGCTTTCCTCCGGGAACAACGGCACCAACTGCGGATCGTCGCTGGCCATGTAGCAGGGCAGCACCGCGATGCCCAGACCCGCGCGTGCCGCCTGTTGCTGGGCAATGACGCTGGTGCTGTGGAAGACCACCTGCGGGTTGCGGCAGAAACTGTTGAGGAACATCAGTTCCTGGCTGAACAGCAAATCATCGACGTAACCGATCCAGGCATGCCGGCTGAGGTCTTCATGGCTGTGCAGCGGCGGCGCCCGGTCGAGGTAGGCCTGGCTCGCGTATAACGCCAGGCGGTAATCGGTGAGCTTGCGCGTGACCAGCATGTCCGCCGATGGCCGTTCCAGGTGAATGCTGATTTCCGCTTCGCGATTGAGGATGCTGACGAAACGCGGCACCGCAACCAACTCCACTTCCAGGCCAGGGTAACGCTCGAACAGCCCGTTCATGCGACTGGTCAGGAACATGATGCCCAGGCCTTCGGTCACACCGACGCGTATCTTGCCCAATGGCGCCGTGGATTGGCTGATCTCTTCCTGGGCCAATAACGCGACGTTTTCCATGGCTTCGGCGTGCTTCAGCAGCGCCTCGCCGGCCGGTGTCAGCTCGTAACCCTGGGCGTGCTGGACGAACAGCGCCGCGCCCAGGCTCTTCTCGATGGCCTCGATGTGCCGGGCCACGGTGGCATGGGTGGTGTGCAGGCGACGCGCCGCCGTCAGCAAGCGCCCGCTGCGCTGCAATTCGAGAAAAAACCGCAGGTCATTCCAGTCGAACATGAACCGTCCCCGAGAACTTACTGTTTAAAAACGCACAGCAGCTGCGCAAAAACTAACATTCTTTTGTCGAAAGCTAACAACTAGGATGACCGACAACAAGAACAAAAATAGAGGTCAAGGATGCAGACTTCCCTTGATGAGTTCGACTACATCGTGGTCGGGGCCGGGCCGGCCGGTTGTTTGTTGGCCAATCGCCTGTCGGCGAACCCGCAACATCGCGTGCTGTTGCTGGAGGCCGGTGGCCGCGACAACTACCCATGGATTCACATTCCCGTCGGTTACCTGTTCTGCATCGGCAATCCGCGCACCGACTGGTGCTTCAAGACCGAGGCGCAATCGGGCCTGCAAGGACGGGCACTCAGTTACCCCCGAGGCAAGGTGCTCGGTGGCTGCTCGTCAATCAACGGCATGATCTACATGCGTGGCCAGAGTGGCGACTACGATGGCTGGGCGGCCGATGGCAACCCTGGCTGGGCCTGGAACGACGTATTGCCGCTGTTCAGGAAAAGTGAAAACCATTTTGCGGGCGATTCGATAGCCCACGGTGCCAGCGGTGAGTGGCGCGTCGAGCGCCAGCGCCTGTCATGGCCGATTCTCGATGCCTTTCGCAACGCTGCCGAGCAAAGCGGCATCGCCAGCGTCGATGACTTCAACCAGGGCGACAATGAAGGTTGCGGTTACTTCCAGGTCAATCAGAAAGGCGGCGTTCGCTGGAACGCGGCCAAGGCGTTTCTCAAGCCGATCCGCCAACGCCCCAACCTCATCGTACTGACCGAAGTCGAAGTGGATCGCGTGCTGTTGGAAAACGGACGCGCCTCGGCCGTCACCGCCCGTTGGCAAGGCCAGGCAAAAAGCTTCAAGGCACGGCGGGAAATCATTCTGTGTGCGGGTGCTGTCGGCTCCCCCGGTATCCTGCAACGCTCCGGCATCGGCCCTCGTCCCCTTCTGGAAACACTCGGCATCGGTGTCGTCCATGAGCTTGCGGGGGTCGGCGGCAACCTGCAGGATCACCTGCAACTGCGACTGATCTACAAACTGGAAAACGCCCGTACCCTCAACCAGATTGCCGCCAGCGTGTGGGGCAAGATGGGCATGGGCCTGCGCTACCTGTATGACCGCAGCGGGCCGCTGTCGATGGCCCCAAGCCAGCTCGGTGCGTTTGCCCGATCGGGGCCGGAACAGACCTCGGCCAACCTTGAATACCATGTGCAACCGCTGTCGCTGGAGCGCTTTGGCGAGCCGTTGCACCCCTTCCCCGCCTTCACCGCATCAGTCTGCGACTTGCGCCCACAGAGTCGTGGTCGCGTCGACATCCGCTCGACCGACCCACAGCAGGCGCCGTTGATTCAGCCGAACTACCTGAGTCACCCCCAGGACCTGCGCGTGGCGGCCGACGCGATTCGCCTGACCCGGCGCATCGTCTCAGCGCCGGCGTTGCAAGCGTTCAAGCCAATGGAGTACCTGCCTGGCCAGAGTTTGCAGAGTGAAGAACAGTTGCACGAGGCTGCCGGACGCATCGGCACGACCATCTTCCATCCGGTCGGCACGTGCCGGATGGGCAACGGTGCGGACGCAGTGGTCGATGCGCAACTCAAGGTCCACGGCATTCCCGGTTTGCGGGTGGCCGACGCGTCGATCATGCCGCGCATCACCTCGGGCAATACCTGCACGCCGACGCTGATGATTGCCGAGAAGGCGGCGCAGATGATCCTTGAGGCAGCGACACGAATTGATAATCCAAACTCTGTAGGAGCGAGCAAGTCGAATCGTCTCACCGTCGCGATGGAGGACCAGACAACGTTGGCATCCTGACACCCCGTGTCATCGTTGACGACCATCGCGACGGTTCGACGCCTCGACAAGCTCGCTCCTACAGGAGATGTGTGCGACAGGAAGCGGCACCCGCCCACAAGGCAGGTGCCGACAGTGGAACAACAAAAACAATCACTGTGAGGGAACCGATATGTCAGAACATGTTCAGCCACTCAACATCACGCGCAGCGCCGACATTGGCCGCGACACCCGCAAAGTCATCTTTGCCTCATCGCTCGGGACGGTGTTCGAGTGGTATGACTTCTTCCTCTACGGCGCCCTCGCGGCAGTGATCAGCAAGCAGTTTTTCGCAGGGGTGAACGACACCACCGCATTCATTTTCGCCCTGATGGCCTTCGCTGCCGGTTTCATCGTGCGGCCGTTTGGTGCATTGGTGTTCGGCCGGTTGGGGGACATGATCGGGCGTAAATACACATTTCTCGCCACCATTGTCCTGATGGGCGTGGCGACGTTTTGCGTCGGCCTGCTGCCGACCTACGCCAGCATCGGCATTGCCGCACCGATCATCCTTGTGGTGCTGCGCATGCTCCAGGGCTTGGCCCTGGGTGGCGAATACGGCGGCGCAGCGACTTACGTCGCCGAACATGCCCCCATCGACAAGCGCGGTTTCCACACCAGCTGGATTCAGTCCACGGCCACGCTGGGGCTGCTGCTGTCGTTGCTGGTGGTGCTCGGCTGCCGCTATTTCACCGGTGATCAATTCGAAGTCTGGGGCTGGCGCATTCCGTTCCTGTTTTCCATCGTGCTGCTGGGCATCTCCACCTGGATCCGCCTGAGCCTGCACGAATCCCCCGCGTTCGTGAAAATGAAAGAAGAAGGCAAGCTGTGCAAGTCGCCGCTGCGTGACTCGTTCGGCAAATGGGAAAACCTCAAGGTCGTGCTGATCGCCTTGTTCAGCATTAACGCCGGGCAGGCCGTGACCTTCTACGCCGCGCAATTCTATGTGCTGTTCTTTCTCACCCAGTTCCTGAAAATGGACCCTGCGGTGGCCAACACACTGCTGATCATCAGCGTGACCATCGGCGCGCCGTTCTTCATCTTCTTCGGCTGGCTGTCGGACAAGGTCGGGCGCAAACCGGTGCTGATGCTCGGCCTGCTGCTGGCCACGGTGCTGTACTTCCCCATCTTCAAGACCCTGGCCCACTATGCCAACCCGGCCATCGACCTGGCCAGCCGCCAGGCGCCGATCACGGTGCACGCCGACCCGGCCACCTGCACCTTCCAGTTCGACCCGGTGGGCAAGGCCAAATTCGACAGCCCTTGCGACAAGGTCAAGACTTTCCTGGTCAAACAGGGCCTGCCCTACAGCAGCGAAGCCGCACCCGCCGGCAGCAATGTGCAGATCAGCATCGGCGACGTGAAGATCGAGGGTTATGACGAAGCGGCCCTGCGTGGCGCCGTGACGCTGGCCGGCTATCCATCACAGGCCGACACCCAGTCGATCAACAAGACCATGATCGTGGCGCTGATCGTCGCGCTGATCATCATCTCGGCCATGTGCTACGGTCCCCTGGCCGCCCTGATGGTAGAGCTGTTCCCCACGCGCATCCGCTATACCTCGATGTCCCTGCCGTATCACATCGGCAATGGCTGGTTCGGTGGTTTCCTGCCGACGGTGTCGTTTGCGCTGGTGGTGTACACCGGCGATATTTTCTATGGTCTCTGGTACCCGGTGCTGATCACGGCGGTGAGCCTGGTGGTGGGGATGATCTGTCTGCGTGAGACCAAGCAGGTGGATTTGAACAACAACTGATTTAGCCCGCAGCCCCTCCCCCCTATGGGAGCGGGCTTGCTCGCGATAGCGGTGTGTCAGATACATCAACGGTCACTGGCACACCGCTATCGCGAGCAAGCCCGCTCCCACAATAGTCTTGATCGTGCCCACAAAACCTTTCGCTTTCGCTACTCTTGCACCATCGCCCCGCCACCTGCCCGAACGAGGCCCCATGATCATTTCCTCCGCATCCGACTATCGCGAGGCCGCACGCCGCAAACTTCCCCGTTTCCTGTTCGACTACATCGATGGTGGCGCCTACGCCGAGCATACGCTGAGGGCTAACAGCGCCGACCTCTCAGGCATCAGCCTGCGCCAGCGCATCCTCAAAAACGTCGAATCCCTGAGCCTGGAAACCACTCTGTTCGACCAACCGTTGGCAATGCCCATCGTCCTCGCACCGGTCGGGTTGACCGGTATGTTCGCCCGTCGCGGTGAAGTTCAGGCAGTCAAGGCCGCCCAAAACAAAGGCATCCCGCTGTGCCTGTCGACGGTCTCGGTGTGCTCCATCGAAGAAGTCACGAGCCAGACCGAGCAAACCATCTGGTTCCAGCTGTATGTGCTGAAGGACCGCGGTTTCATGCGCAACGCCCTGGAGCGGGCCAAGGCCGCAGGGATAAAAAACCTGGTATTCACCGTGGACATGCCAACGCCCGGCGCACGGTACCGGGATGCCCATTCAGGCATGTCCGGGCCGTTCGCCTCCTCGCGTCGGATCCTTCAGGCCATCACTCGCCCCGACTGGGCCTTCAACGTCGGCGTCATGGGCCGCCCCCACGACCTGGGCAATATTTCGAGGTATCTGGGCAAAGCCGTCACCCTGGAAGACTACATGGGTTGGCTCGCCAACAACTTCGACCCGTCAATCAGCTGGAGCGACCTGGAATGGATTCGGGATTTCTGGCAGGGGCCAATGATCATCAAGGGCATCCTCGACCCCCAGGATGCCCGGGACGCCGTGAGTTTTGGTGCGGACGGGATTGTCGTGTCGAACCACGGTGGCCGACAACTCGATGGCGTGCTGTCCACCACCAAGGCCTTGCCACCGATCAAGCAAGCAATTGGCGACGACCTGACGGTGCTGGTCGATTCTGGCATCCGCTCGGGGCTCGACGTGGTGCGCATGCTCGCCCTGGGTGCCAAAGGCGTCCTGCTGGGTCGATCCATGGCCTATGCACTGGCTGCCGATGGCCAGCGTGGGGTTGAAAACATGCTCGACATCTTCGCCAGGGAAATGCGCGTGGCGATGACGCTGACGGGCGTCACCTCGATTGACCAGATCGATTCCACGACGCTGGTGCAAGCGGCGCGCGAACTCAAGGATTGATACTCGCGCCCTGCCAGCGCAGGGCGCCTCGCTCAACCAACGTCCGGAAGCAGCTCGAAGGTGACCTTGTCCGGATAGAACGCCACGTAGTTCTTGATCTGCGCCACCGACACCTTGGGCTCTTCGTAGCTCCACACCGCATTTTGCGCCTCGTGCCCCTCGACCTTCAGGCTGAAATAGCTCGCATCGCCCTTGTACGGGCAGTAACTGGTGTGGTCGGTACGCACGTAATACTCATCCTCAATGTCATCCAGTGGCAGGTAATACACCGGCGGATAGTTGGCTTCCAGCAACACCAGTGTCCGGGTGGACGCCGCCACTTCGACACCGTGAAACTTCACCATCACGCAGCCCGGCTGCTCGGCGATGGTAATGACAGGACTGGGACCTGAGCTCTTCATGTAATGCATTCCTCGGCACGAAGTGAACCTGAAAATCGAGACGACACCCTGTCAGGTATAACCCACATTCAGCCATGACGACGGCTTCGCAGCCGAACGGAGGCTGGCGTCCACTCTCGTCGATGGCACGCAGAATACGGCCTCGCCTGACACACAAACTGTACATCCATACAGATAAAGATTGCTCCGTCGCTCATCAGCCGCCATTCTGTGCACCTTCCGGCAATTATTGATGAGCGTTGGTGGTCATGCGGCTGTACCTCTGTGAAAAACCTTCCCAGGCCAAAGACATTGCCGCCGTGCTCGGCGCCAAGCGCCGTGGCGACGGGTGCTGGCTGGGAACGGGAGTCACGGTCACCTGGTGCATCGGACACCTGCTGGAAACCGCTGCGCCGGATGCCTACGACACACGCTACAAGCGCTGGGTGCTGGCCGACCTGCCGATCATCCCGGACAAATGGAAAATGACCGTCAAGCCGCGCACGGCCAGCCAGTACAAGGCCGTCAAACGTCTGCTCGGCGAGGCTGATGAGTTGGTGATCGCCACCGACGCCGACCGTGAGGGCGAAATGATCGCCCGGGAACTCGTTGAGCACTGCCGTTATCGTGGACCGATCCAGCGCCTGTGGCTGTCGGCACTGGATGATGCTTCGATCCGCAAGGCGATGGCTGCGTTAAAGCCAGGCGCCGAGACGTTCAGCCTGTATCACTCGGCGCTGGGCCGTTCGCGGGCCGACTGGCTGATCGGCATGAACATGAGCCGCTTGTTCACCCTGCTTGGACGCCAGTCCGGTTATCAGGGGGTGTTGCCCGTCGGCCGGGTGCAAACGCCGACGCTGCGGCTGGTGGTGGACCGCGACCGCAGCATTGCTGATTTCGTCCCCGTTGCCTACTGGGCCATCGACGTGCAGCTGCGGCACGAGGGCAGCACATTCACCGCGCAGTGGCGTGCACCCTCCCACGCCTGTGACGACCAGGACCGTTGCCTCAATCAGGCTATCGCGCAACAGGCGTCAACGGCGTTGTCCAGTGCTGCGAATGCCAGGGTAACCAGGCTGCGCACCGAGCGCCTGCGTGAAGTGGCGCCGCTGCCATTCGATCTTGGTACGTTGCAGGAAGTGTGTTCGAAGAAGCTCGGCCTGGGCGCACAGGAAACCCTGGACATCGCCCAGGCGCTGTACGAAACCCACAAGGTCATCACCTACCCGCGCAGCGATTGCGGCTACTTGCCGCTTAGCCAGCACAGCGAAGCGCCGGGCATCCTGGCGGCGTTGAGGCAGGCGGATTCGACGCTCGAAGCGTTGCACGAGCACCTGCAACCTGCGTGTCGCTCACGGGCGTGGAACGACGCAAAAGTCAGCGCCCACCACGGCATCATTCCCACCGCAGCGGCAAAAAATCTTGAACGGCTCGCCGGCAAGCAGCGCGCGGTTTATACCCTGATCCGCGCACGCTACCTCGCGCAGTTCCTGCCCGATCATGAATTCGACCGCACCCAGGCCGACTTCGACTGCGCCGGCCAAGCCTTGCGCGCCGTCGGCAAGCAGATCGTCGAACCGGGCTGGAAACGCGCCCTGCCTGAAGCCCTCGCCCCGGCCAGGGGCCGCGAAGCGCCGGTGCCACAAACCCTGCCCCTACTCTGCGAGGGGGGCAAATGTGCGGTGGCCGAGGTGAAGCTCAAGGACCTCTGGACCCAACCACCCAAACCCTTTACCGAAGGCGACTTGATCAAGGCGATGAAGAACGTCGCCAAACTGGTGGAGGACCCAGTGCTCAAACAGAAGCTCAAGGACACCACCGGCATCGGCACCGAAGCCACTCGCGCCTCGATCATCCAGGGCCTCCTCGACCGGGGTTACCTGATCAAGCATGGCAAGGCCCTGGCCGCGACACCGGCCGCGTTCAGCCTGATCGATGCGGTGCCTCGCGCCATCGCCGACCCCGGCACCACGGCCATCTGGGAACAGGCGCTGGACATGGTGCAAAGCGGAGAAATGAGCCTCGAAGAGTTCGTCACCAAGCAAGCCGCGTGGATGAGCAAGCAGGTCGCCCGCTGCGCCGGGCTGAACCTGACCATCAGCGGGCCGGCAAGCCCGGCCGGACGCGGCGCCACACCGTGGAAAAACAAGCGCAAGTCTGCCAAGGGCAAGCCGGTGACAGGCCGCAAACGGGCGGCAAAACCAGCGGGCAAGGCTTGATGCGCGGCCCCTGCCAAACCTGCCGCGAGTTCCATCCTCTCATTCCAAACAGCTTTGTCAGACAATATGTAGTGACTTGAAAAAATCACTACAAAACCGTTGACGACTTCGATTTGCCCTTGCATGATGCAGCCATCTCCCCGATCGGGAGTAAGGCAACATGTTTGAGCAAGCTCGTCTGACCGCCGAGCTGTTTTTCCCGGATACACGCTGCCCACAAGGCAGATTGAAGAAGCTGACCTGGCCCGAACGTCCAGTACAAGGACGAGAAGCGCTGGCGATCAATCCTCATGAAGCTTGTGGCCGACCGTGAAACGTCGGTAGTGGCCTGAAGGTTATCGCTGCTTCTCCTCGTTGTGACGCTATTGCGTAGCAGTTATTCAACACGACTACATGCAACAGACGCAGGCCCCGCCAATTTCGGCGGACGACTGCTGACGTCCTGGTTTCGGTGCCAGGGATCAACTAACCGATGGGCTAACTGTATTAGCGAATCAACTTTGAAAAAGATCACCAAATGGTCAAGGGGGCTTTAATGATGAACCTGAACAATCAACCAACCATCGATGAATTGGCTCGTATGTTCGCTGCGCAAAAAGACAGCCATGACAGCCATATCCTGTGGATCAGCAAATCGGGCCAGGTTCAGATCGACTGCCTGGCGCCCCACGCCCACGAAGCCGAGTTTGAACAGAACCACGAGAACCTGGTGGCGCGCCTGAAGATGTACCGTCGCGGCCAGGGTTACGTCGGCAAGAAAGCCGCGGCCGACAAAGATTTCATCGGCAGTGTTTTCCAAACACTCAAACAGGCCTGGGACTCGATGCAGAACAAGAACGAAGTTCAGGTGATTGACCGGTTTTATTAATTAAGTCGCTTAACTGAAAAGGCCCCGCTCGATTATTCGAGCGGGGCCTTTTTATTTGTAGCACCTGTAGGAGCGAGCTTGTCGAGGCGTCGAACCGTCGCGATGGAGGTCCAGACACCGCTGAGCGTCAGGTAGCCAGCGTTATCGTTGGCCTCCATCGCGAGCATGCTCGCTCCTACAGGGTTATGTGTGAGCATGTGGAACCGCCAAACGCAGCTATCGTTAACCACACGCGATGTCGTCCATTGGAGATGTGCAATGAGAACCAAGTTGATCGCTGCGCTGTTGCTGGTGGGGGCAGGTGCGGCCCAGGCCAACAATGTTCAGGGCGTGCCCTCCTTCGCCGTGGAATGCCCCGGCAAATTCCTCGTCCAGGCCGATCAGGACGGGCCGGTGCTGATCAACAGCAAGGAAGCCGAAACCCGCGCGCTCACCGACCGCAGCTTCGAAGCCAAGGGATCGGGCATTACCCTGTCGATCGTGATCGCCGATGACGACTCGGTGGAGGTGTCATCGACCGGCAAGGCACCCAATGGGACGTGCCAGTCAGTCGACGACTGATCCTCGCCTAGCGCTTGACCGACAGATCGGTCTGGGTCATGCGACTGCGGACAGTGAACACGCCATCGCCCGAGAGAATGGCGCTACGGGCAAACAGGCGGCCGCTCTCCCAGTTCGAAAGACCCAGCTCCGGTTTGTTCAGCGCGTACTGGCCGTCGACCCAACGGGTGATGCCGTTGCCCACAAACGGTGCGTTGACCGCATTATAGAAACGCTCGTGCGCTTCAGGCGTTTCACTGATCAGCGACACGGTGAACTGGGGGCTGTAGTGATTGAACAAGGCGATGGCGCTGTCCAGGTCGTCAACGATTTTCAGGCTGACTTCCGGGGTCTCTTCCCATTCCCATTCGCGACCCAACTGATCCTCAGACAGCGGCTCGGCCATGGCCTCGGCCTGGTAGCCCTCCGCACGGCAAACCTCGACCGTTGCGTGTCGCCATTCAAAAGGCAGGCAAGACTCGCTGCCCTCGACAATGTGCAATTTGCAGCCTTCATCCCGTGCCGCACCGGCGGCTTTCAATGCCTGCAAGAACAACGGCACCAGCTCGGCGGCGCGGTCGCGGTGAATCAGGCAGACGTTGAGGGTGTTGCAGACCTTGCGATCCAGGGAGTTGCGCACCACAGCGGCAAATCGCGTGGCATCGGCGTCCTGGTCGGCGATCAACCAGGCGCCGCCAGTGCCGTGGAGGCTCACGGCGGTGCCGGCCTGCTGGGCGATGCTGCCCAATTGGCTGACTGCACGTCCCGAGCCCCGGGCCACGGCCAGCGACAGGCGCCGGTCGGCGAACATCGCCCAGCCGGCGGCGTGGTTGACACTTTCCACCAGCGACACCGCCCCCACCGGCAAACCGGCGGCGCTCAACGCAGGATTCAAGGCGTGGGCGACGATGGCTTGCGCCGTGCCCAAGGCATCGCTGCCAATGCGCAGCACCGCAGTGTTGCCAGTGCGCAGCACACCCGCGGCGTCGGCGAAAACGTTCGGCCTGCCTTCAAAGACGAACGCGACAATGCCCAGCGGTGAAACCACCTGCTCGACTTTCCAGCCTTCGTGTTCGACGCAACTGATCACCTTGCCGCGCGTGGCAGGTGCATCGCGCCAGGCCCTGAGGCCGGCGATCATGTCCCGGCGCATGCGCTCATCGGCCAGCAGACGCGTGGTCGAACGCCCCCGTGACTTGGCCCACTCGATATCGGCCAGGTTGGCTGCCTCGATCAAGTCCCAGCAATCCTGATCGTCCAGGCGCTGGGCGAACAGGTCGAAGAACTCGCTGATGGCCTCATCCGACACCGCCGACATCGCCGTGAACGCCGCTTGCGCGCGCTCGATCGCCACCGCCGCAGCCTTCTGGTCCGCGACGGGGATCAGCAACAGTTCGCCACTGACCTGCTCCACCAACAGGTGGTCCCCGGGCTGAAAGCGCAAGGCCAGTTCGGGGCTGACCACGGTGACGCGGTTACCAGCGAAAGGGATAGGCGTACCAGCGACTAGACGTTCGAGCGCGAGAGACATGAAACGGTTTCACCATGCAGTGGGCGGCCAGGAAATGTATAGCAAACTCCCGGTAGGAGCGAGCACGCTCGCGATGGAATCAAGAACACCGCGAGGCATCGGGCACCCAGCGTGATCGTTTAACGGCCTTCGCGACGGTTCGACAAGCCAGCTCCTGCAGTGGAGTGTATCCCAGTGTATAAACCCCCGTTCTCGACACACCCCTCAACAAAACCCGCCCCCAGCGACACATCGCAGATACACCCCATTGATGAAATACGCCTGTCGACTGGCTCAGCCAACCCAGACACTCAACTCACTCAATGCATGGAGTATCACCATGTTCAAGCTCTCGACCTCTTCCCTGACCCTCGGCCTGATCGTCGCTGGCGGCCTGGCCCTGGCCAACGTGGCATCGGCTTCCGAATCCGAGGCGTTCAGCATGAAACAGCTGGCCCACGGCTACAGCCAGGTTCAGGCCGACGGCACCGAAAAACCCGCTGAAGGTAAATGCGGCGAAGGCAAGTGCGGCGCCGGCGAATGAACCCTGCGCGGGGCCGTCGAGCCCCGCATCACTGACTGAATGGAGATCCAGTCCATGAACACCGCAATCTCATCAGCCGTCAAAGGCCTGCACCTCAATCTTGACCGTGCCGGCGTGTGGCTCGCTCCCCTCGCCTTGAGGATGTTTATCGCCTGGGAGTTCTTCGAGTCCGGCCTGGAAAAATGGAATGGCGAAAACTGGTTCGCCGACATTCAGGAGCGCTTTCCGTTTCCGTTCGACCAACTGCCCGCCACGCTGAACTGGGAACTGTCAATGTGGGCCGAACTGATCTGCGCCCTCGCCATCCTGGTTGGTTTGGGGACACGCATCTCGGCGATCGTCCTGATCGTGGTCACGGTGGTGGCAACCGCAGCAGTCCACTGGCCGTCCGATTGGTCGACACTGAGTGAACTTGCCCAGGGTTACGCCATCACTAACAAGGGTCACGGCAATTTCAAACTGCCGCTGATCTACCTCGCCGCCATGCTCCCGCTTTTGCTGTCGGGTCCCGGCAAACTCAGCCTGGACGCCTTGCTCGCCCGATATTTCTGGCGCCGCAACCATCAGTGAAATGTTAATGTGGCAGCCTGTACGTTCCACTCACTTGCGTAGACAGGAGCCACCATGAGCGTGACCACCCAATGGATCGAGATCGACAGCGCCGAAGGTAAATTCGGCGCCTACCTGGCGATCCCGCATACCCTGAAAGGCCCGGGGATCGTGCTGATCCAGGAAATTTTCGGTGTCAACGAACACATTCGCTCTGTCGCCGAGCAATACGCCGCCGACGGCTACGTGGTGCTCGCACCGGACCTGTTCTGGCGCGAAGGCAAGCGTATCGAGCTGAGCTACGACCAGGCCGGCTGGACTCGCGCCGTCGAATTGATGAACGCCACCGACATCGTCAAGGCGCAAAAGGACATCGAGCTGACCATCGATGCCCTCAAGGCCCTGCCGAACCATGAGGGCGGCGTCGCTTCCATCGGTTACTGCTTCGGCGGACTGCTGTCGTATCTCACCGCCGCCAACGGCCTGGTGGACGTGGCCATCGCCTACTACGGCGGCGGGATCCAGAATCAACTGGATCGCGCCGATGACATCCAGGTGCCGTTGCTGCTGCAATTCGGCGAGAAGGACAGCCACATTTCCCTGGACGATGTGGAATTGATCGCCCAGCGTCTGGACGACAACGACAACGTGGAAATCATCGTGTATCCGGACGCGGAACACGGTTTCAACTGCTCGCATCGCGACAGCTACAACCAGCGTGCAGCGGCGGAAGCCCATGGCAATACGTTGATTTTCCTGGGTATGGAAATGCCAAACGGCGATTGAACCCTGACCCCCTGTGGGCGCGAGCAAGCTCGCTCCTACAGGGGCCAGGTGTTAGCCGGGTTATCGTGCATCCCCACCTTTGGGCTTGTAGAAGAGAAACATCTTTGTCTCTGCGGTCCTGATGTATTTCCTTGCCCAGTCAGGCTTCACGTTGCGATCGTGAAAATACATCGCGCCATGGGTGCGGTCGTTGAGTTGCTTGTTCAGCGCCTTGCGCGCGATTTCCTTGGCGATGGCGTACTGCGTGGCTTCCTGGACCGTGTCGGGACGCCCGTCGCACCACCATGAAAACTGGCAGTTCTTGCTTTCCGAGCCTTGTTTGACCACCGCGCACACCGTGTCCGGAAATCCTTCGTGCCCCAGGCGATTCATCACCACGCTGGCGACCGCTTCCATGTCGGATGTGGATTTGCCCTTGGCCTCCCAATAAATGGAACGAGCCAGGCAAGTGATAGCGTCATCCAGTGGTGCCACGCCCGCCGGATCGACCGCCTGCACCTCGGAAGTGGTAATGGCTTCGGCCTTGGGCACCGGCAGATCACCCTCCTTCTGCGCCGCTTTCTCTTCGAGTACTTCTGCCTTGTTTTCTGCAGCTTTCTGTTCCTGTTCAGTGGCCGATACCTGGCCGCTGAGTAGTGTGAGTGCGATGCAAGCTGCCATCGAGAAAAATCGCATGATCAACCCTTTCAAATGAGGCGGATTCAATCAACACAATGTCGGCACACAGCGTCGTTCGGGCGACATGGCCTCAGTGTAGTTGCCAATTGCCATTTAGCATGGCGCCCTCTGCAGTGCATTTCGCGTAAAAGGCATTGCGCAAACCGGGGTGTCATCGCGCATCATGTGCGAAGTCCGATCAAGGGAGGTTTCCATGGGTGTCCTGCCATCCGTTTTGCGTCTTGCCACGTTGTCATTGAGCCTGCTGTTCGCCGCCCAGGCGCTGGCGGCCGATGAGAAACAACTGATCGATTCGATCAACGACTACCGCAGCCAGATACAGCGTTGTGCCGGCCAGGTGTCGTCTGAGTTGCCGCCGCTGGCGGGCGACCCACGACTGGCGCTGTCCGCCACCAGCATTGGCAATTTGCAGCAGGCCATGGTGAGCGCGGGGTACCCGATGAAGAATGTGCAGGCCATCACGCTGGCCGGACCACGGGATGCGGCGTCAGCGTTCAAGGCGATCCAGGAAAGCTTTTGCCAGATCGTGCTCGACCCGCAATTTGTCGACATCGGCGTGAGCCGCGATGACCGCAACTGGCGCATCGTGGTCGCCCGTCCGCTGCTGAGCGCACGCCTGGGCACCTCGCAGGCCGAAGGCCAGAAGCTGCTCACCGAACTCAACGCCGCCCGCAGTCAGCCACGCCAATGTGGCACTCAATCCTTTGGTGCTGCACCACCGCTGACCTGGAACCCTGTGCTGGCGTCGGCTGCCGAAGAACACTCGCGCTCGATGGCCAACAACAATTACTTCGATCACAAGGACCGCGACGGTCGTACACCGGGTGACCGCGCAGAACTGGCCGGCTACAGCGGCCAATGGGTGGGCGAAAACATCGCCGCTGGTCAGGACAGCGTGGCGCGCGTAGTCGCAGGCTGGGTCGCCAGCCCCGGTCACTGCGCCAACCTGATGAACCCGCAGTATCAGGAACTGGGCGCAGCGTACGCGGCGGACCCGAAAAGTGACTCGGGGATTTACTGGACAACGATGTTCGGTGCGGCGCAATGATCGTCCGCCCAAAACCCAACCTGATCAACATTCTCACGTCGCTCAAGGGTTCGATTTTCAAGAAGATTGTCCTGCGTTGCCTGATGGTGACGCTGCTGGCATCGGCCATCGTGCTGGTGGAAACGCTGCAACCGAACTACTTCGCCAAGGTCAACGCGACGCCTTTCACGCTACTGGGTCTATCGCTGTCGATCTTCATGAGCTTTCGCAACAACGCCTGTTACGACCGCTGGTATGAAGCGCGCAAGGCCTGGGGCGATATGACGGTGGCGATCCGTTCGATGATCCGCGAAAGCCAGGTCATCAAGGACCCGGCCCAACGCCAGGCCATTCTGCGCAACCTCTGCGGGTTCACCTATGCGTTGAATGCCAGGCTGCACGCTCGCAACGAACTGGAGGCCGCCAACGGCTGGCTTGAGCCGCAGCCGGACGGCAACGCACCGGACATCAGTGGCCGCATTCTGGATAACGTCGGCCAACAATGTTCGACGCTGGTCGAATCCGGGGCGATCAGTGAGTGGCGCTATACGATCATGGCCAATCACCTGACCAGCCTGACCCATGCCCAAGCCGTGTGTGAGCGGATCAAGCACACGCCTTTACCGTTCGCCTACACCCTGTTGCTCCACCGCACCACCTACCTGTTCTGCATCCTCCTGCCCTTTGCGATGGCGGAATCGCTGGGCTGGTTGACCCCGCTGTTCACCGCCATCGTCAGCTACACCTTCTTTGGCCTGGACGCGATTGGCGATGAACTGGAAGATCCATTCGGACGCGACGAAAACGACCTGCCGACGCAGGCCATCGTGCGCAACATCGAGCGCGACGTGTTGGCGGCCCTGGGCGACACGAACCTGCCGCCCGTGCTCGTCCCGGTTGACTATGTGCTGAGCTGAATCACCTCGATGCCCAGCTTGCGATAGTCGTCGATATCACCCGATGCCACATGGTGCTCGGTGATCAAGGTGTGGATGCGATCGCACGGGGCGACTACAAAGGGCTCTACCGCCCCCAACTTGTCCGCCGTGGTGACGGCGACCACCTGTGAAGCGCTGTCGATCAACGCCTGCTTCACTGGCGTTTCGTCAAAATGCAGCGAGCTGATGCCCACCTCCGGATGGATCGCGCAGACTCCGGTGAACAGCAGGTCGGCCTTGATCCCCTGCAACAGGCGCACGGTTTCGTGACCGCTGACCGACAGGGTAGCCAGGTTCAATTGACCACCGGCGAGGATCACTTTGATGCCCGGGTATTCGGCCAGGGTGATCGCGGTCATCGGCGATGGGGTGACGGCGGTGATGGTGATGTCGTGGCGCAACGAACGAGCGATCTGCAAGGTGGTGCTGCCGGAGTCGAACATGACGATCTGACCATCTTCAACCCGGCCCGCAGCCAGTTGCGCCAACCGGGTCTTGGTCTCATCGGTTTCACTGACCCGGGTAAAGTAGTCCTTGCCCGTGTCTTTCGGCCTGGGCAGCGCCCCGCCATGGACGCGCTGGACCAGGCCTGCCGTGGCCAGTTCGGACAAGTCGCGGCGAATGGTGTCTTCGGAGACGGCGAAATGCTGGCTCAACTCGCCAGACATGACTTTGCCGTCACGCTCGAGAATCAACAGGATTTTCTGCCGGCGAAGATGCGGCAGATCAGTGACGGAATGCGACTCGTGCATGGTAATGCCTGAACGTGCGGGTTTGTGCGAGATTAGCCAAACCCTTTCACAATGGCAAACGCTGCAACGTGATCAATTGCTCGCAACCTGGGCGACATTCCCGGCGGTCACCAATGCCTTGAGCGAAGCATCAAATTGCTGAAGTGCGTTCACTTGCAATGCCGTTTGCTGGTCTATCTGCGCGGCGATCTCCGGCGCTGCCTTACCCTGCACCCAGACCGATGGCATTTGCTGCGCCTGTGAACCTTCAGCCTTGCCGATATATTGCAGGTTCGAATCGTAGAACTTGGCCAGGAAGCGCGCTTCTACCTGGTTGTTACCCTTGGACACCAACCGACTGTAAGTGTCGAGCATCACCACCACGTCAGGGTGGGCGTCCACCAGTGCATCGAGGTTGTCGTAGACCGTTACCGACGCAAACTCCTTGTGCAGCGAGCCGAGTAACCAGTCGATGGCCCGTTTCGGGTCGGAACTGCTGACAAAAGCCGAGCTGATGCGCGAGTCCAGTGCCGGATTGCTCGCGCCCTTGAGCGCTACCGTATGGTATTGCTCAAGGTAGGCCAGTGTGTCGAAGGTATTCTCGCTGTAGAGCACACCCACCGACTGCCCGGACTGCAACGTGGCACTGCTGTCGGTAACCGGCAGGAAATGGCAGGAAGGTTCAGCGGCCTGGGCCGTGGCGGTTAAGCCGCCAGTCAGTACAGCAAGAAGGACCAGCCATGTAGGCATTTTCATCGCGCGGGTTCCTTACAAAGGCGAATTCGGTATGTGCCCATCCTCCTCCCTTGGCGAAAAAACAGAACTTGCGTTTGTTGATGGTGGTCATCGATTAAACGAATGATTGCATCCAGATGATCGCAAAACGACATCACTGACGTTTTTCCGACGTACAGCAGGTGTTTTTCTTTCTCCTTGCTAACCTTTCACTTCGGACAGCCGATGGATCTGCAACAGCAAAAGGAGCAACACAGATTGAGAAACAACCAACCAGTCACGCAGCATGAAGTTGCCCTGGGACCTCAGCAGAAACTCATCTCGACAACCGACGCCCAGGGCAACATCACTTATTGCAACGACGCCTTCGTCGAGATCAGCGGTTTCAACCGCTCGGATCTGATCGGTGCCCCCCAGAATATCGTTCGCCACCCCGATGTGCCCCCCGCTGTCTTTGCCCATATGTGGAGCGCGCTCAAGCAAGGCAAGCCCTGGATGGGCATCGTCAAGAATCGCTCGTGCAACGGCGACCATTATTGGGTCAATGCGTATGTCACGCCGGTGTTCGACGGCAGCAAAATCGTCGGTTACGAATCGGTACGGGTGAAACCTGACGCCGATCAGATACGCCGTGCGCAAGTGCTCTACAAACGCATCAGTGAAGGCAAGGCGGCGCTGCCGGGCAGCGATAAATGGCTACCCGCCCTCCTCGACTGGCTGCCGCTGCTGGCGATGGGCGCGACAGGTACCCTGGGCGGCGCCCTGCTCGGCCCTGTACCGGCCGCCATCCTGGCGGTCGCGGTGTCAGCACCCCTCGCCGTGCTGGTATCGCGTCGACGCAATCAAGGCGCGCTGCACGTGTTGCAAATGTCCGAAGCCACCACGTCTGACGGGTTGATCGCAAAAATGTACAGCGACGCTCGTGGTCCCCAGGCACGCCTCGAAACCGCCTTCGTCAGCCAGGCTTCGCGCCTGAAGACCTGCCTGACCCGTTTGCAGGACACGGCCGAACAACTCACCGGCCTGGCCGGCAGGTCCGACGGCCTGGCGACCGACAGCTCCCGAGGCCTGGAACGCCAGCGGGTCGAGACCGAGCAGGTGTCGACGGCGGTCAACCAGATGGCCGCGACCACCCAGGAAGTCGCCAGCCATGTCCAACGCACGGCGGATGCCACCCAGCAAGCCAATGTGTTGACCGGGCGTGGACGCGAGGTGGCCCGCGATACCCGCGAAGCCATCCAGCGCCTCTCGACTGTTGTGGGCGAGACCGGGGAGACAGTCGCGCAACTGGCCAGGGACAGCAACGAAATCGGCATGGTGGTGGACGTCATCAAAGGCATCGCCGACCAGACCAACCTGTTGGCCCTGAACGCCGCCATCGAGGCTGCGCGCGCCGGCGAGATGGGGCGTGGTTTCGCCGTGGTCGCCGATGAAGTGCGGCAACTGGCACAGCGCACCACCGAGTCAACCGCGCAGATCCACAACCTGATTTCCAGGTTGCAGGTCTCGTCCAGCAACGCGGTGAAAATCATGGAAAGCGGTCATCGCCAGGCCGAAGAAGGTGTGAATTGGGTGCTTGAAGCGGACAAGGCCCTGGTGGGTATCAGTGACGCGGTGGCCAACATCACTGAGATGACCACCCAGATTGCTGCCGCAACCGAGGAGCAGACCGCCGTCGCCGAGGAAATCAGCCGCAACATCACCACCATCGCCACCTTGGCTGACCAGACGTCCGAGCAGGCCCGGCATTCGGCGGACTTGAGCAAGGAGCTGACCCAGACGGCGGTGACGCAATACTCGTTGGTGGAGCGGTTCAACCGCTGATCCATCCAACACCAACCCCTGTAGGAGCGAGCACGTCGAGGCGTCGAACCGTCGCGATGGTCGTCAACGATGACGCTGGCTGGCTGACAGCCAGCGGTGTTATGGAGTCCATCGCGAGCATGCTCGCTCCTACAGGGTTGGTGTTTCAGGCGACTCGCTCGATTGAATCCGGGCGGCCCTTTTTCCCTCGATTCCAGAGCAACACCAATATCCGCACACCCTTGTTCCAGGCATATGCCACGCAGACGCCTCCGACGACCGCCAACACCACGCCCAGCATCGGTTGCTCGGCAATGCGCTTGGCCACGGACCAGAACTGAAAGTGCGTCAGGTAGATGAACAGCGTTGACGAAGCGATCAACGCCAGCCCTCGCGAGAGCAACCCCGGCACGGCAATCGACTTGATCCAGATCAGCGCGAGCACCGCCGGCACGGCGATGTCGATGTATTCCCTCACCAGCGTTCCGTGCCTGTACAGGTACAGCAGCTCCTCCCCTCCCATGATGATCAACGCCACTGCGCTGACCACCCACTTGCGGGTGCTGGAATCGGCGTAATGAATGGCCATGCCCAACACCACGACCGCCAGCAGATGCTGCGGCACCCGGTTGTAGAGGGCAGAGGCATCAAACAGGAACGCACTGATCACCATATCTGCCACCGCCAGGCCACAGGCGGCAACGACCAGATTCTGGAACGGATTGGCCATGATCCACTGCCTGACTCGCTCGAACGACAAGGCCAAGCCAATCAGTACGATCATCTGCACCAGCACTTCAATGTACCAATAGGTGAACACCCCGATCTCACGCTCTTGGAACCAGTTGGAAATCAGCAGCACAGATTGCCAGTGGACCCTGTCGAACATCACCTGCACCAGCATGGTGTACAGAATCGTCGGTGCGGCAATGGCCGCTATGGATTTGCCCAACGAACGCACACTGCCGCGCTCAAGGATGGCTTGCAGTTGAAAACGTGCCAGTGCCACCCCCGAGACGACAAACAACAATTTGGTCTCGCCCACGATCGGCCAGGCAGCGAACACATGCAAATGGCCGATCACAATGAACAGGATCGAAATCACCCGCAGCAGCACCGGCAACTCCATGGCCCGCAGGGAAAACCATGAAGATCGGGTTTGCGGTTTCAGCGCACCCAGTTCTCGCACCGGCATCATTTCCCAACGGTCCGGCAGATGGCCGATCAACTTTTCAAGCACCATCGACGCCTGGACAAACGACAGTGAATCCCCGCCAAGCTCGACGAACGACAGGTTGGCGTCAAGCTGCGCGACCTCGAGTATTTCCGACCAGGCGCGCGACAGTTCCAGCGTCAGCGGTGACAACTCCTGGGTGGTGGCGGGCGATGTCACCTGCGTTTGCGCCATCGCTGGCAACGCACGCTTGTCGATTTTGCCGTTGGGCGTCAGCGGGATGCTGTCAATGAACACGAACTGCGCCGGCACCATGTAGTCCGGCAGCTCCCCGCCCAGGTGCTCGCGCAACTCCAGCGGGGTTACGCCTGCCGTGGCCACGCAATAGGCCACCAGCCGCGGGGTCGATTGCTCGGCGTGGGCCAGCACCACCGATTGCTTGATACGCGGATGGCGCGCCAGCACCCCTTCGATCTCGTTCAATTCGATGCGATGGCCGCGAATCTTCACCTGACTGTCACCCCGGCCCAGGAACGTGACACTGCCATCGACCTGATAGCTGCCGAGGTCGCCGGTTTTGTAACAGATGTCCTGGGTATTGCCGGTAAACGGGTTAACCACGAATTTTTCGCGGGTCAGCACCGGATCATTCCAGTAACCCAGTGACAGATATGGGCTGCGGATCAGGATTTCCCCGACCTCGCCTTCTGCGGCCAGTTGGTTGGATGGGTTGACCAACAGCAACTGCGCGCCGTCGATGCCCCGCCCCAAGGGGATTTTGTCGTGCTTGGCCGTTGGTTCGATGCAATGAAAGGCCATGGCCTGCGGCGTTTCCGTGGTGCCATAAAAATTAACGCTGACAGCACCGGGCGCAATCAGGCGGATTTGCTGGTAGAGCGCTTTGCTCAGGGCATCACCGCCCCAGAAAAAATAGCGCAGGGCGTCGAATGTCAACCCGGCCAGTTTCGCGCCGGTTTCAATCAGCCTGCCCAGCGGCGGCGTGAGGTGAATGACGCTGATCCGGTTGGCCTGTATCCAGGTGGCCAGCGCCAACGGATCGATCACCGTCGACTGGGCCGGGCAAACCACCTTCGCGCCTATGGACAACGGCGTGAATACGTCTCGGTATACGGGGTCATGGCCCAGCCCTGACAGCAGCGAAAAACAGTCGTCCTGGGTAAAGCCGTGCAGCCGGGTGTGCCATTGGATGAAATGCACCAGCGGTGCATGGTGGGTCACGACCCCTTTGGGTTCGCCGGTACTGCCTGACGTGAAGGTGATATAGGCGGGTCGATCGGGATCGACCTCCGGCAAGTCTGGCCGATCGCTCACGAAAGCCTGCAACGCATTGTCGGGGAGTTCCGGGATGCGAATGACCGTGGCTTCATGCGTGAGATCAATCGAGGCGTCGCCGCAAAGCAGCACGAAAGCAGGATCGAGGGTGCGGATGATCTGACCCACTCGCGCGGCGGGATAGGCCGCGTCGGCCACCGTGAAGGCCAAGCCGCCGCGTAATGCGCCAAGCATGGCGTAGACCAGCCCCGCACAACGGCTGGAGACGATCACCGCCCGGTCGGATTCCGAGGCGCCTTTTTCAGCCAGCGCCCCCGCCAGATGGCGGCTGATGGACTCCAGCTGGCGATAGCTGCATCGTGCGCCAGGGGAATCCACCGCCGTGGCATCCGGGGTCAATTGCGCCTGTTTGAGAAAGTCCGCGAATATCGGACGTTCAGCGCAGTATTCCAGGCTGAGCTGCGGATTGGGGCGAAGATCGTGCATTTTCTATTATTGCTCCGCGTGTTCCCTACGAGGTCGGTGTCTCGCCCCAGAACCTGGGTGTATTGGGCGCAGTGTAGCCCAAGCCGAGCAGGCGCAAACAGCTCGGTTGCGGCTCAATCGAAGGTGCCCAGCCCGCCGGTCAGCGGAGCATGCCGTGCCATCAATTCAACGACCCAGTCTATGAATAGGCGCAACTTGAGGCTGATATGCCGGTTCGCGGGATACGCGATGTACAGTGGCATGGTGTCCAGGCTCCAATCCTCGAAAAGCGGCACCAGTTCACCGCTGGCTTCGAACCTGGCGGACATATACCTGGGCAACCAGAGAATGCCCAGACCCGCCAACCCTGCCGCGACAAACGCATTGCCATCGTCCACCGCCAAGGCGTAGCGACCTTTGACCTGCACCCGCTCCCCCTGTTTCTGCAGGGCGTACGGCACCGGTTTGCCAGTGCGCGCCCACAGGAAACCAACGACGCGATGCTCGGAGTCTTCCATGTCCAGGGGATGCGCAGGTGTGCCGACCCGCGCCAGATAGCTCGGCGCGGCAAATATGCCCAGCGGCAGATCCGCAATTTTGCGGGCCATCAGCGACAGATCCTTCAGTTCACCCCCGCGCACCACGCAATCGACGTTTTCATCGATCATGTCAACGACGCGATCGCTCACGCCCAGGTCGATCTGGATGTCCGGGTAGCGCGCATAAAATTCAGGCAATGCCGGCACCAGAATCGTACTGGCCAACGGGCTCGGCACATCCACCCGCAACCGCCCGCGCGGCAAGGCCGAGGCTGCCGACAGGCTGGTCTCGGCATCGTCCATGTCAGCCAGCAACTTGGTCGCCCGCTCGTAAAACACCGCGCCGTCGGCGGTGACGTTGACCTTGCGCGTGGTGCGATTGAGCAGTTTGACCCGCAGGCGCGCCTCAAGCTGCTGGATCAGTTGGGTCACCGTGGTTTTGCTCATGTGCAGGGTGTCGGCCGCCTTGGTAAAGCTCCCCGCCTCCACCACTCGCACGAACGCCTGCATCGCATCAAAACGGTCCATGTGGGCCTCTTTCATCGATTCAATTGTTTGGATTTTCCAAACAGTGATCGCCAAGGTTGCTCGTTTATTGCCTCGGCGCAAGCCCCTAGAGTTCTCTCAAGGTTGATTCGAGTCGACCCCCGACCCTTTGATGGAGGCAGTAATGACACAACGCAATGTGGTTTTCCCGGCGGGCCGCCAGGCACTTTATGAGCGCTATCGCTATTCGCCGGCCGTCCAATCCAATGGTTTCCTGTTCGTCTCCGGCCAGGTGGGCAGCACCGAAGACGGTTCTCCTCTGGAAGACCTGGATGACCAGGTTCGTCTGGCGTTCACCAACCTGAACGCGATCCTGGCGGCTGCCGGTGCCTCGTTCGATGACGTGGTCGACGTGACCGTGTTCATCGTTGACCCGGAGTCGACCTTCGAAAAAATCTGGGAAAACGTCGTGCCGCCGTTCTGGGGCAGTGCACCGTTCCCGACGGTGACCTGCATCGGTGTCACCTGGCTCGCGGGTTTTCGCTTTGAGATCAAGGTGATCGCCAAACTGCCGGAAGCCAACGACAAGTGATCCGGCGAAGGCGGATTTTGCGCTGCTCACGGTGATCCGTTCAGCGTTAGAATCCGCCAGGTTCGGTTTACTTCAAGGATTTCCGGTATGTCCAGCGTCGACACCTCCCTGCAAGACAGCGCAGCGCCAGATGGCGTTTGTTATGGCTGCGGTGGCAGCAACCCGCACGGTTTGCACATCAAGAGTCGCTGGCATGACGACGGCGTGCATGTCATCGCCGAGCACTTGCCCGAGGCGAAATACTGCGGCTGGCCGGATCTGGTCTACGGCGGTCTGATCGCGATGCTGGTGGACTGTCATTCCAACTGGACGGCGATGGCTTATCACTATCGCCAGGAGAACCGCGAAGTCGCCAGCCTGCCGCGCATCAACTGCGTGACCGGCAACCTGGGCATCAAGTTCATCAAGCCAACGCCCATGGGCGTACCGTTGGTTCTCAAGGCGAAAGTCGAGGGCGAAGTCGGCCGCAAGACCCGTGTTATCTGCGAGGTGTATGCGGGGGATGTGCTGACGGCGGTCGGCGATTCGACATTCGTGCGCGTGGACGCCGAGCAGTTGGCGGCGCAGGCGCACGGTCGGTAAACACCAGCAATCCCACAGGGATCCAACCGTCCCTGTAGGAGCGAGCTTGTCGAGGCGTCGAACCGTCGCGATGGTCGCCCGGACACCGCGGGCATCAGATCCCCCGCGTCATCGTTGACCTCCATCGCGAATAAATTCGCTCCTACAGGTCTAGCGCTGTCCCTGTAGGAGCGAGCACGCTCGCGATGGTAGCCCGGCCACCGCGGGGCACCAGATCTCCCGCGTCATCGTTGACCTCCATCGCGAATAAATTCGCTCCTACAGGTCTGGCGCTGTCCCTGTAGGAGCGAGCATGCTCGCGATGGTCGCCCGGGCACCGCGGGGCATCAGATCTCCCGCGTCATCGTTGACCTCCATCGCGAATAAATTCGCTCCTACAGGTCTGGCGCTGTCCCTGTAGGAGCGAGCTTGTCGAGGCGTCGAACCGTCGCGATGGTCGCCCGGGCACCGCGCGGCATCAGATCTCCCGCGTCATCCATCGCGAATGAGTTCGCTCCTACAGTTGACGCATTAGAGATCCGTGATTTCCTTGTGGCGCGGAACCAGCAGTTTCATTCCGCTCCACGCGACCAGGTAGGCCAGCGCACAGATGGCGAACATGATCATGTAGCCGGTGTGAATGTCGTTGATCGACTTGTAATAATCGAACACCCAACCACCGATCTTGGTCATTACCACACCGCCCAAACCACCGGCCAGACCACCGATACCAACGACCGAAGCGATAGTCTTCTGCGGGAACATGTCGGAAACGGTAGTAAAGATGTTGCACGACCACGCCTGGTGCGCCGAGGCCCCCACACCGATCAGCAACACCGGCACCCAGAAGCTGATGTAGCCAAAGGGCTGCGCCAGCAGAACCAGAAGTGGGAAGAACGCAATCACCAGCATCGCTTTCATGCGACCGTCATACGGCGCATCGCCACGGGCCATGAAGTAGCTCGGAAACCAGCCACCGCCGATACTGCCAACCATGGTCATGCTGTAGAGCACCGCCAGCGGCCAGACGATGGCAGCGCCCTTCATGCCGTATTGTGCCGACAGGTAAGTGGGCAGCCAGAACAGGAAGAACCACCACACGCCATCGGTCATGAACTTGCCGAAGGCAAAGGCCCAGGTCTGGCGGTAGGTCAGCAGCTTGAACCACGACACCTTCTTCTGCGCCGCGCCCGACTCCGTGGCGGTAATAGGCTGTGCATCACTGCGGATGTAGGCCAGTTCCTCAGCGGACAGGCGAGTCTGGTTCTCCGGTTTTTCGTACAAGGCGATCCACAGTGTCACCCAGATGAA
Source organism: Pseudomonas sp. S2_C03 (assembly GCF_054668405.1). Taxonomy (NCBI): domain Bacteria; kingdom Pseudomonadati; phylum Pseudomonadota; class Gammaproteobacteria; order Pseudomonadales; family Pseudomonadaceae; genus Pseudomonas; species Pseudomonas sp. S2_C03. Next base: position 2,666,055 of record NZ_CP162766.1, read on the forward strand.
CCCAAGCATGCCGATCACAATGAATGCTGCTTCCCAGCCCCACAGACTGGCAATCAGCGGCACGCAGATCGGCGCCAGCACAGCGCCGACGTTGGCGCCCGAGTTGAAAATGCCCGTGGCGAACGAACGTTCCTTTTTCGGGAAGTATTCGGCCGTGGCCTTGATTGCGATGGGAAAGTTACCCGCTTCGCCAATGGCCAGCACCGCACGTGACAGCATGAAGCCGGCGATGGACACCGGAATGACAGCCAGGCCGAAGGCACTGCACACCGCCGCAATCCCCTCGCCCATCGGCACGGAGAAGGCGTGCATCATCGCGCCGGTCGACCAGATGCTGATCGCCAGGACGTAGGCCTTTTTGGTGCCGATTTTGTCGACGAAACGGCCAGCGAACAGCATGGAAATCGCGTAGACAAACTGGAACACCGAGGCGATGTTGGCGTAGTCGGTGTTGCTCCAGCCAAATTGCGAGGACAAGTCCGGCGCCAGCAGGCTGAGCACCTGGCGGTCCAGGTAGTTGACGGTGGTGGCGAAAAACAACAGCGCACAGATGGTCCAGCGGTATTTACCGACCGCCTGGCCGACACGTTGCGCATTGATAGGCTCGTTCAGATTCATGGCATCACTTTTATTTTTGGAGTTGGGTGATGATCTCTCGGGGTCAATCGAGATCAGTGCTTACGCGCAGCACGCCTCCAGGCGCGTCGCGTCAGGCAAGAACAGGGGCACTCAGGAGATCGGCGCAGGGGCCGGGTGCAGCGCAGAGGGCGGTGGCACGGGTGGAGCAGTCAGGACCGGACCACAGGGAGCAAAAGCTGGGGAAATGCAGAAGCGGATTGAGTTCATGATGAGGCCCGGATTTTTTGTTATTGGGTTTGTAACATCATATGTCGTCGTACAACTGCGCCTTTTATAGCGATTCCCCCACCCGGCGTCAATCAGGAAAATAACCGTTCGTCATGCCTGCAAGCTTTAATTGATCGTGATCAAGCGGGCCTGTGGCGGGTTCGCCATGGCCATCAGAAAACCCGGGATATTGTCGTACGACAACGCACATCGCGTAAAAATGTAAGTCAGCTGTGAGAGCCGACTCGGAAGGACTTCATTTGACCAGACGTTTTTCCTTGGACGGCCGGTAACCAAAGTACGAGCTGTAGCACTTGCTGAAATGGCTCGGCGATACAAAACCGCACGCCACCAGCACATCCACCTGGGACAGTTCCGTGTGCTGCAGCAATCGCCGCGCTTCGGTGATCCGCAGCTCCATGTAATAACGCTGCGGTGTGGTGCCCAACTGTTCCTTGAACAGTCGCTCCAGTTGACGCCGGGAGCGTCCGGCATAGACCGCCAGTTGCTCCAGCTCCAGCGGTTCCTCGAGGTTGGCGTCCATCAACTTCACCACTTCGCGCAGTGGCGCGCTGACGCAGATGTTCTCAGACGGTTTGATGCGCCGGTAGCGGGACTCTTCGAACGCCAGGATATCTTCGATACCTTCGACCAATGCTTTGTCGTACAAGCCTTTGATCCAGTCCAGCGCCATGTGGAAAGCACCCGACGGACTGGACGCCGTCAGCCGGTCGCGATCGATCACGTAGGGTTCGCTGGTCACGTGCGTGGCCTTGGCGATTTCCGCCAGGGCGGGCCGATGTTCCGGGTGGATCGCGCAACGATAACCGTCCAGCAAGCCCGCGACCCCCAGGAACCAGCCGCCATTCCACAGGCCGGCCAGGCTGATGCCTTGATCGGCGGCCTGGCGCAACAGGTTGATCAACTCCTCACTGGCCTTCAGTTCGGTACGGTAACCACCGCAGATGACCAGCAAATCAAGGTCGTGGATGGCTGCGGCGTCAATCCGCGCTTCCGGGCGAATCACCAGCCCCAGATCGCTGACCACCTCGCCGTCACTCAAGCCGAAGGTGCGCGAGGAAAACAGCTTGGGCCGCAGCAGGTTGGCAGTGACGATAGTATCGAGCGCCTGTGTGAAGGCCGGCAGCGAAAAATGTTCAAGTAGCAAGAAGCCTGTCCGTGAAAGTTGCACAGGCTGGTCGGGGTTTTCGTTCAGGTAGCGAAGGTTCTTGCCCTTCATGCCTCCACTGAATTGGCGACGTTCGATCAAGGTTCAGAGCACTCGTTAACGTGGACGATCAAAGAATCAGGATATCGCAAACTGCGCACGTTCGTTGCCCCCTGTAGGAGCGAGCAGGCTCGCGATCAATCCGAGAGCGCCACGGGTGTCAGAGACCCAGCGTTATCGTTGACGTCCTTGAAGGATGCAGTTTGCGGAATCAATGCTGCAGCCGTTCACCCAGCGCCTCGGACATGCGTACCAGATCAGCAAACGACTTGGCGTTCATTTTTTTCATGGCATGCCCACGGTGGATCTTCACGGTGATTTCGCTGAGGTTCATCTGTCCGGCGATCTGCTTGTTCATCAGCCCCTTGGCGGCCAGGGCCATCACTTCCTTCTCGCGTACGGTCAGCGACTGATAGTGTTTGTGCAGTTCGGAAAACTGCTCTTGTGTCTCGCGGCGTTTGATATCCGCTTGCAGCGCCGCCGACACCGCATCCAGCAGATCCTGCTCACGGAACGGCTTGGCGAGGAAATCCACCGCACCGGCTTTCATAGCCTTGACCGACATTTCGATGTCGCCATGCCCGGTGATGAATACGATTGGAATATTGGAATGGCTGCTCGCCAACTGGCGTTGAAACTCCAGGCCACTGGCCCCTTGCAGGCGGACATCGAGAACCAGGCAACTGGCACTGTCGTCCTTGGGACGTTCCTGGAACTCCGCCGTGGAGGCAAAGGTTTCGACTTGAATGCCCGCAGAACGCAATAGGTTGCTCAGCGCATTGCGCATGGACGCATCATCATCCACCACAAACACCGTAGGGCTTTTACTGCCTTGATTGCTGGGTGGATTGGCGCTCATGCACAGCTCCCAACTGGAGAAAAAAGTTTAATACACCACTTTATCTCACATTGGCCAGCACACAAGTTTCGGAGAACCCGCTGCAAATACGCGGGTGGACAGGCAATGAAGTACTGCGACGAACAAATGAGTGAAAACGGGTAACGAGGGTCATCCAACACCGCCCCGCCGGGGTTGCGGGGCTTCATTTGAACCTGCCGCTACTTCAAACGACCCTTCATGTACCCCCGCTGAAACCTAAGTATTACCTGGGCCCTGTTCCACTGGCAGCGTGAATTGGACCGTAGCCCCATGGGGCGCGTTGGCGCTGGCCCACAACCGGCCGCCGTGGGCTTCGATGATAGAGCGGCAGATGGAAAGCCCCATGCCCATGCCGGTGGGTTTGGTGGTGTAGAACGAGTCAAAGATCTGCTCGGTATTTTCCGCGGAAAACCCCGGTCCCGAATCGCGGACACTGACTTGCACGCAACCGGCCTCGTCGAGCTGCGCACTGATGTGCAGTTGGCGCTCCCCTTCTGCCACGCCGTTCATGGCTTCAAGGGCGTTCATGATCAGGTTGAGCAGCACCTGTTGCAGTTCTACACGATCCCCCACGATCCGGGGCAGTTGTTCGTTGATCTCGGTCAGCAGCGACGCGCCATTCTTGGTGACCTGGCTTCGGCTCAGTTCGATCATTTCACCGATCGCCGCGGTGATGTCCACTGGGCCCTTTTCGGGAGGTGTCTTACGAATATGCTGGCGAATTCGCCCCAGTACATCGGCAGCACGATTGGCATCGAGGATCAGGCTGCCCAGTACGTTGCGCACTTCATCGATTTGCGGCGGTTGCAGGCTCATCCAGCGCAAAGCCGCATCGGCATTGAGAATGGCGGCGGCAATGGGTTGGTTGACCTCGTGTGCAATCGAGGCCACCAGATGCCCCATGGTCGCCACGCGGTTGGCGTGGGCCAGTTCAGTTTGCACTTCGCGATAGCGCCGCTCGCTTTCACGAATCTTTTCTTCCGCCTGCTTGCGCTCGGTCAGGTCCAGCACGAAGGCCACCCCTTCCTTGCTGTTGGCCTCGAACATCGCCAGGCCGACAATCACCGGCAGACGACCGCCGTCCTTGGTGAAGTACTCTTTCTCATAAGGCTGTGCATAGCCGGTGCGCATCGCCTCGGCCAGGTGACGCTCGCTCATCTCGCGAAACGGCGGTGTCGTCAGGTCGCGCCAGCGCAGCAGCCCCGAAGTGAGATCTGCGCGTTCAAAGCGAACCATGCGCAGGAAGGCATCGTTGGCTTCGACGATGTCGCCGTTGGCGTTCCACACCAGGATGCCGATGATATTGGCATCCACCAGACGGCGGATCTTGCCTTCGCGCTCGGCCACCTCCCGGTACAGGCGTGCGTTTTCCAGGGAAATGGCGGCCTGGGAGGCCACCAGTTTCAGTACGGCAATCCGCGCCGGGCTGAACACCCGAGCGGCCAGGTTGTTTTCCAGGTAGAGCGCACCGGTCAGCTTCGCCTGGTTCATCAACGGCAAGCAGAGGATCGAGCGCGCATGACGCTGGCGGATGTAGGGGTCATCGGCGAACGACGGCTCGGTCATGGCATCGTCCATCGAAACGCTCTCGCCGGTGCGCAGGACATGGTAAAGCAACGATTCGGGCAACAGCTTCGGGGTCATCGGCTCGTCGCCCAACTGCATCGAATCCGCGCCAGTGATCACTTGCGCGGCAATGCGATGCTCGCCCGCGTCCGAGAGAACCAACACACCACGCTCGGCGCCGGCCTGCTCGATGGCTGTGCGCATGATCACGTCGATGAGTTTTTCCAGAACGATTTCACTCGATACCGCCTGGGACACCTTGATCACCGTGGCCAGGTCAAGATGTTCGACGGGCGCCGCCATGGTCACGGTTGGCGCGAGGGCCTGGGTTTCGGTGCGTAACGAGGGGTATCGCGCCTCCAACTGGCGCACCTTGCCGTCAGCGCCCCAGCGCAGGTAGCCATAGCGGGCATCCTGCATGTAGACGTTGGCGACTTTGCCCAGCCCTCGGGCCGCATAGAAACGCGCCGCCAGCTCGTTGGCGAGCGCTTCGATGTGCACGAAGCCGCTTCTTTGTGCCGAGTGGATGGCCTGTTCGAACAGCAATTCGGCTTCCATCATGCGCCCTTCCACCCTCGCGATTTCGGCCTCGACCAACGCGGCGCGGCTGGCGAAGTTTTCCGGGCATTGCTGCGCCCAGGTCCGCAACTTCTGTAACGCGGTCGCCATGGCGTCGAGGTGCTGCGAACGCTCGCCGATCTGCAAGTCGTCGCACCAGCGGGCGCGGGTCAATGCGTCGAAGAAGTAAAACTCGGCCTCTTCGAAAAACAGGTACGAAGTCCACAGCAACGGCTTCGCCTTGACGGTGGCCTGCATGGCCATCGGCAAATCGTCGGCCATGTAGCGAGCCTGGAGTTTGCGTATCCAGTATTTGCTCTCCGCCAGGGCCAGGTCGGGGTGGCTGGCGAAGTGAGCCTCGATGCTCGCCTCGTCGAACTTGCTATTGTCGAGGGAGCCAAAAACAGGCGATGCCCCTTGCAGCATGCGAATCAGCGCCAGTTGCGTGCTCATGAAATTGATCACGAGCCCGAAGCGAACTTTACGCGCGAAACTCAGGCCACGTTTGGCTTCGATCCGGACTTCGGGTAAAGGATCGCCGGCAAACAGCGAGTCGGAAATGAGGCTATTGCCAGCGTAAGCGCCATACGGCAGGTCACCGATCCGGTTGGCCGCCACAAACGCACGCCGCACCAAGTCCCGGCATTCACTGACCGGTTTCATCCAGCGCACCGCGAAAATCGAGAAACAGAGATAGGTACTGGCCTCAAAACGCTTCAGGCCGCGTTGCTCGACCAGTGCGCAACCCAACTGACCGAAGCGGAACCCGGCCTTATGATCGCCAAAGCGCCGGCCGAAAACCCTGAACGCGTTGGCATAGTGCAGGCTCGCGGCGTCGCAGTTGCCGCCTTCCAGGCACAGGCTGATGGCTTTGCAAATAGACAGGCACGCCAGGTTCGCATTCGTCTGGAGCGCAGGCGGGAACAACTTGCCCAATGCATTGACGGTCATCAGCGACGCCGCATCTTCCATCAGTGGCAGGTCGATCAGCGACTCGATCTCGCGCTCCCCAAGCAACGACCAGATGTGGTCGTACTCCTGACGGACTTCATCATCGCCGGGATGCGCCGACCATTCGATACCCACGTACCGCAGGTAGTCCAGACAGGCCGCAACTGCACCATCGCTGCGGTCCATGAGCAGGTAATCATCCATTTGCAGGCACACGACACTGGCGCGTTCAACCGTTGTGCTCGCGCGCGGTAAAAGCGCGTCCAGACGCTTTTGCGCAACCGTGAACTGCCCGGTCAGCACTTCGCATTCGGCACGGTTCAACTCCAGTGCAAAGCTCAAATCATGCAGACGACTCCAGCAGTCCTCCCCCAACAGTTGCGCGCCCATGGTCAAATAGTTGTGCGCCGAGGCGTAAGCCGTGGACGCCTTGGCACGCTGGCCCGCCATCAGGTTGAAAGCGGCCAGTTGCTCGCGTTCCGCTGGGTCGGTGAGTAAGGCAGCCCCTCTGTTGAGCTGGCCGGCGATCTCGAAGATCGCCTCCTCAAGTTCCTGGGGGGACGTTTGCGCCGCCAGCAGCCGACCGATGCGCAGATGCGCCTCGGCGCGCTCGTCTTTGGCGATCAACGAATAAGCCGCTTCGTGAATGCGGTCATGAGCAAAGCCATAGGCGCCTTCCAGGCGATGCACCAGTTCCTGGCGAATTGCGTCCCAGAACACCGCGCGAACCTGGGCCTTGCTCATGCCCAGCACGGTGGACAGCGCCGCCGTCCCGGCCACGTTGCCCAGGCACGCCAGTTGCTGCAGCGCGTGCTGGGTCTGCGGTGGCAGGCGTGTGAGCTTGCCGACCATCAGGTCGACGATGTTGTCGGTGTACCCCATGGCATGGATGCGGTCCGGGCTCCAGCACCACTGTTTTTGTTGATGGTCGAAGGTCAGTAGTTTTTCGTCGGCGAGCGCGTGTAAAAACTGGATGACGAAAAACGGGTTACCGGCGGTTTTTTCCAGCACCAGTTGTGCCAGGGGTTCGATATGCGCCGGTTCGTCGTGCAGCGCATCGGCAATCAATCGCTCAATGTGCTTTTTGGCCAGCGGTACCAGGGTGATTTCGTCGATGCGCCCGCCGCCATTGCGAATGGCGTGCAGCTTGCCCGTCAGGGGATGGCTGTCGTTGACCTCGTTGCTGCGGTAAGCGCCCACCAGCAACAGGTGCTGCACGTCGGAACTGGTCAACAAATCTTCCAGCAGATCGAGCGTTGCCGCATCGATCCACTGCAAATCATCCAGAAACAGCGCGAGCGGATGCTCAGCCCTGGCGAACACGCCGATGAATCGCCGGAACACCAGCAGGAAACGGCGTTGCGTCTGCTGTGGTTCCAGGGCCTGCACGGGCGGCGGGTCACCGATGATGAGCTTCAGTTCCGGGATCAGGTCAGTCATCAACCCTGCTTCGGCATCCAGCGCGCCCTGCAATGCATCGCGCCATTGCGCCAGCTCGGTGTCGTTCTTGCCCAGCAATGTGCGCACCAGGCTTTGGAATGCCTGAACCAGTGTCGCGTAAGGAACATCCCGGCGATATTGATCAAACTTGCCCGCCGCAAACAATCCGCGCGGAGGCACCAGCGCCTTGTGCAGCTCATTGACCACCGACGATTTGCCAATCCCGGAATAACCGGTAACCAGCATCAGCTCCGGGGAACCGCTGGCGATGGTCCGGTCAAACGCGGCGATCAGGGCGCTCACTTCCAGCTCGCGACCGTAGAGTTTCTCGGGAATCATCAACCGGTCGGACGAGCCCTGCTCACCCAATGCAAAGGCATCGATTCGGCCTTGGGATTGCCATTGCGCCAAACATTCCCGCAAGTCCTGCTCGATACTGGCGGCGGTCTGGTAGCGTTCCTCGGCAGTCTTGGCCAGGAGTTTCATGACGATCGCGGACAACACTTCGGGTATGGACCTGACCCGCTCGGCCGGTGACTGTGGTTTTTTTGCGATGTGGCAGTGAACCCACTCGATCGGATCCGAGGCCATGAATGGCAGCGCACCCGTGAGCATTTCATAGAGAGTGACACCAAAGGAATAAAGGTCGCTGCGCAGGTCGATCGAACGATTCATCCGCCCGGTCTGCTCAGGCGCCATGTAGGCCAATGTGCCTGCGATAGTCTCCACGGCATGGCGTTCACGGGGCAGCCACGAAGCCAGGCCAAAGCCCGTCAGCCGAGCGCGGCCATCGGCGCAGTTCACCAGGATATGCGAGGGTTTGATGTCTTTGTGCACCAGGCCGCGCTGGTGCAGCTTGCCCAGCGCCTGGGCGATGCTGATCGACAGGTGCAGAAAAGTCGCGGTGTCCATGGGCGCATTCAGCAATTGGAGCAACGGCGTGCCGCCCGGATCCTCCAGCAGCAGGTACACCTGCCCATTTTCCCGGACCATTTCCAGTGGACGCAGGGCCCAGGTGCTATCCAGCTCGTCCTTGAGGGCGAACTCGTGAGCGAAACGGCCAAGGCACGCCGGTGGCGGTTGCTCGGCAGTCGGTCGTGCGATCAGTAAAGGACGGCCGTTTTGCCCCCCTGAGCCCGACGCTCGACAGAACGTACGCTCACCATCGTTCCAGAGTATCTGCATGTGGTCATCCATCGGGGCAGGAACAACAGAAACGTTATTGACTGGAGCACATCGTTTTTATGCTTTTGATTTTTTTGCCGCCTGCGTTTTAAATGCCGTCATTCAGAGTAGCTGTTGAATGGGCAAAACTCATCAACAAAAAAAGAATGATTCCACAGTGGTTTCCAGCAGAACAACGACGCTTTGGTTTTAGCCGATCATACGTAGGTATACTTTTACCCCCTCGCACTTCGCGTATGTTGTACGCACGATAGAACACTTCATGAGCACACCTGATGACCCAAGATCTGCAAATCGTTGCAATCGTTGATGATGACGATTCGGTTCGGCTTGGACTTGAAAACTTGCTGCGCTCCATCGGCTACAAGATAAAGACTTACTGCAGCGCCCTGGCATTTCTCGAAACAAACGATCCGGCGCATACCCAATGCCTGATTTCCGACATACAGATGCCCGGCATGAGCGGCCTTGAGTTGCACCAGAAACTGCTCGCCATGGGTTATCACATCCCCACGATCTTCATCACGGCTTACCCTGAAGCCCTGCCTTCGACGATCTCCGATTCGCCGACGCTGATTGCCTACCTGCCCAAACCCTGTGAAACCACTAAACTTCTGAGCTGCATAGAAACCGCCCTCCATCAGCCACGCTGAGCGCCCTCGCAACACCAAACCAAACCTTCGTATAGGCCAATGCCACTGACGTATGGTTTTTCTGAACCGAGGTAGAACTGCACCCTGGCCCCTGCGCCAATACTATGAATTCACAGCAAACCGCTGCTGCCTTGAATAAATAGACTGAACTTGCGGCGTCCAATAGTTGCACTGTGAAAGTTTAATCAACTTTTACTGGTCACTACTGAACAGCCGTGGGGCAGAGGAAAATTTCATCTGAAATTATCCACTACCATCGGAGACTGACCATGACCTTGCATCTGGATACCCACCCACAAGCCATCGAACCTACCAGCGCGTTCAACCCCGGCACCGCCGGATTCGAAGAGTTGGTGCCGTCTCGCTACGCCCTGCGTGTCGGCGAGATCGACGTGCTGGTAGTCAGCGATGGCGTGCTGCCGCTGCCGACTTCGACCATGTCCACCAATGTCGACCCCGCCACTCGTGCAGCCTGGTTCAAGAGCATCTACGTGGGACCCGACGCATTCGACTGGGCATTGAACGTGCTCGTGATCCGCACCGGTGAACAGACCATTTTGGTGGACGCCGGACTGGGCGGACAATTTCCCGGCTTTCCAAGGGCCGGCCAATTCCCCAAACGTCTGGAAAACGCCGGTATCGACCTCGCTTCCGTGACCGACATCATCATCACCCACATGCACATGGACCATATTGGCGGACTGTTGGTCGACGAGGTGAAGAACAGCCTGCGTCCGGATGTACGCATCCACGTGACCGCGACTGAGGTGGCGTTCTGGGAATCACCCGATTTCGAGCACACCGACATGCCGTCTCCGGTGCCCGATGTGCTTCGCGCGACCGCCAATCAGTTCATTAACGATTACCGCAGCAACGTGCGCACATTCGATGACGAGCATGAGGTGGCACCGGGCGTAGTGGCCAAACTCACAGGCGGTCATACTCCGGGGCACTGCGTGGTCTATGTGAACTCCGGCGGCGAGAAGCTGACCTTTGCCGGTGACGCGCTGTTCCCCGTTGCCTTCGAGCACCCGGATTGGCACAACGGCTTCGAACATGACCCCGAAGAGTCGGTGCGCGTGCGGGTGCGCCTGATGCAGGAAGCCGCTGCAAGCGGTGAGCTGTTCGTGGCTACCCACCTGCCGTTTCCTTCCGTGGGCCGAGTGGCCGTGGATGGCAACGCGTTCCGCTGGATTGCAGCGTTCTGGGACTACTGATCCGCAGATTTGACAACAACGCCCCCGGCCTTGCGGTCGGGGGCGTTGTCGTTTCGCTTGTGGGAACGAGCTTGCTCGCGATTGGACGCCTCGACAAACTGGCTCCTACCAACAGGCAAAAAAAACCCCACATCCGATCAGGCGTGGGGCAAAGGAATTGGTTGGTTGCGGCCAACCAAAGGAGCTCAGGGCAAATCGTTTACAGCGGGAGTCAGATGCAATCCTGGGCAACGCGGCCAAAACTCGAGGGCAAGAAGTTCGATGCCAGCAAGTGTCGTTCGTAGATGAAGACCTTGCCGCCACTGCCAGCCTTGTAGGCCTCCACCACGTTGTCGGCCGAGATTTTGCTCGGTACCACGATCCGGTAGCTGCGCTGGGTCTGCGAGACCGTCGGGTTCATCGCATCGCCCTGCAACCTGGGTACAACGCAGTCGGCGTATTCGGCCGGGGTCTTGCTGGTTTGCAGGGTCAGGGTCGGGTCATTCGGCGCCGAAGCGCAACCGGCGAGCGAGGCCACCGCGATGGCAGAAAAAAATAAACGACGCATCGGTCTCATCCTGAAAAAAAGTTTGGTTGATCAGTTCGAAAGCTGCGCCATAACGGTATTCGCCGATGTATCTGTGCAACTTCATGATCTGCTCTCGATGAGGGCCATTTTCCGATCAATGCTCACAAAGTGGAACTTGCGTTTGGTGATGATCACTATTACTTCTAACAATAGTCGGCCGAACCGCCTTCCGGACGCGGCGCTAACCGTCCGACCTGGCGCTGAGAACGGCCTGCACCCGGGACATCAATTGATGACCGCTGAACGGTTTCCGGAAATACCCTGCAGCTCCCAGTTCCTGGGCCTTCTGTTCGGAAGACTCACGCTGGCAGGCGGTGATGAAGATCACTGGGAAACAGTGCCCCCTGGCCTGCAACGCTTGAAACAATTGAAACCCACTCATGCCGGGCATGCGGATATCAGAGATAAGACAAGCCGTCAGATCATTCGCGCTGTCCGCCAGGTAATCTTCCGCACAGGCATACGTCCGCGCGCTGTAGCCCATTGACCTGACCAAGCTGTCCAAAGAAATACGGACGGTGTCGTCGTCATCAACGATCGAAATTATTGGTGTGATTAACAATTAACTCAACCTTCAATGCATTGGGAGCTATTTGACAAGCCCCCACCTGATTGAAGACTGTCACCCGCCAAAACTTGTTTCAACATACATATGTATAGGTTCCTGCACATAATCTTTTTATATTCAATCCACCCAAGAAATCGCTCACCCACCCTTACTTCCAGCCACTCATACTTAAGTGTGAATAATTCATACCTAGATACCGCTGAAGAAACCGTTTGCATAAGTGACGCGACCGCTCAGTCCTTTACTATTGAACTCATTCCGGCACACCACATTATCCCAGTTAAACGCTCTACAGCATGAATAGCGCATCGAATGACCGGAATGTTCATGACGTAGCCAACTGACCACGTAGGGTGAATATGATGAAGACTTCCGACTTTGGCCTCGCCATCGCTTTTCTTGCTGCAACAGGTTTGATCGCTGGAAATTCGGTTGCCAGGGAGACCTGCGTTGAATCCAATGTCGTCGCCGGCCGCGAGAATAGTGCTCAAGATGACACCTCTCCCCCCGAGCCAGAGTATCGTGCAAAATCGGCTCCCACTCGTATTGCCGAAGGCGGCTCCGATCGCCTGATCGAACGTCGCGTGGCCGAAGGCGGCTCTGATCGCCTGATTGAACGTCGCGTGGCCGAGGGCGGCTCCGATCGCCTGATCGAACGTCGCGTGGCCGAAGGCGGCTCCGATCGCCTGATTGAACGTCGCGTGGCCGAAGGCGGCTCCGATCGCCTGATCGAACGCCGCGTGGCCGAAGGCGGCTCCGATCGCCTGATTGAACGTCGCGTGGCCGAAGGCGGCTCCGATCGCCTGATCGAACGCCGCGTGGCATATGCCGGACAGGGATACGATTCTGCCATGTCCATCAATGCGCACTTTTCGATGGACTGACCACGATTCACTTAGTAGCAGAATCGATCATCTAATTCGTTAGTGTCAACCGAACCGGTTATATGGCGCTCTTGCATAAGAGCGCTTTTTCAGGACCCGGCATGCTGCGGTTCTTTCCTGTTAATACCCTCAAATGTGTATAGAAGGCGAAAAGATGATGCTGACCCGGTTGTGCAAACGATTCCTGGCGTCAGACCGACTGGCTTTCATAGCCTCCTTTTCGGCAGCCATCACTATATCCACCATCAACCTGATGCTTGATTCAGACCTGGCGCATGCAGTGCTTTACATCACACTGTTGTTCATGTCTGCCCATGTTTTCTCCATCAGAATTGTTCTGATTATCGCGTTATTCTGCTTCGTCCTGATTACCGGCGGCTTCGTTATCGAATACTTCTACGAGTCGCAAGGCAGTATCGCTGGCTACGTCAGATGTGTTGTGTCGTTGGTCACCATCACATTGCTGACCTTACGCAGCAAATGGTCAACCAATGAACTGCGCCGCAATCAAGCCTTTCTCAACGGCGCGCAACGACTCAGCCAGACCGGCAGCATGGGTATGCGCTTCGCTCGGGGTCAATGCAAGGAAATTCATTGGTCTGAGGAGGCTTTTCGTATTTATGGATATCCCCTGGACGTCGAGCCTTCCTGGCGCTTGATGGATGACCGGCTGCACCCGGACGACCGTCCCCGCGCTGAAGAGCTGTTAAGCCAGCTGGCCACGGGCGAGTTGGGGAGCAACGTCGAGCTTGAGCGTCGCCTGATCATGCCAGACGGTAGCCTGCGCTACGTCCAGGTGCTGATCAATGCAATAAACCTGGGCAACGCTCATGATCGGGAATACGTGGTTGCCCTGATGGACATCACCTCGGCGCGTAAAGCGGAACAGGCGCTGTTCGATTCGCAGGCGCAGTTGGCGCATGTCAGCCGCGTGACTTCGCTGGGAGAGCTTGCGGCGTCCATCGCCCATGAAGTCAACCAACCCTTGGCGGCCATTGTCTCCAGCGGCGAATCATGCCTGCGCTGGATGGATCGTGATCGACCGGACCTCGGTGAAGTGAAGGCGTCCGTCCATCGAATCATTCAAAGCGCGCGACGCGCCAATGAAATCATCACGGGCGTGCGCTCACTCTCGAAGAAGTGTGTGTCGCAGCCTCAGGATCACCCATTCGATACCATCGTGACAGATACGCTGACCCTGATTCAGTACGAGCTGAGTCACAAACACATACAACAGAATATATTCTTGCAGGCAGGCGGTGCGATCATCAAAGGCGACCGTGTCCAACTGCAACAGGTGATCATCAACCTGGTAATGAATGCCTGCCAGGCCATGAGTCATCTGGGCGAACGAAAACGCTACCTGAACATTCGAACCTGGGTGGAAGGCCACGAAGTGATGATCGCGGTGAAGGACAGCGGCAAGGGCATAGAAACCGGTCAGCTCGCCTCGCTGTTCAACGCGTTTTACACGACGAAGGCGGAGGGCTTGGGCATGGGATTATCCATCTGTCGCTCGATCATCGAGTGCCATGAGGGCAGAATCTGGGCGACGAGCTTCGAAGGTCAAGGCGCGACATTCATGTTCGCCCTGCCCCTGATCACGGCGGCACAAGCAACCTCAAGCACCTTTCAGGCGCCTGGCACGCACGACCTCGTGCCAAGCCTGAGCTTCGGATAATCAAGGGTTGTCAGCTCGCTGAGATGATACTGAACCCGATACTCAACACAGGTCCTGACTCGCCCCTGATTGGCGAAAAACGAGTGGTAATGCCGACATGAATTCAATTGCCAGCCCAACTGCCGCCCTCTCGCAACCACGCACGGTTGTTTTCCTGGCGTACCCACAAATGGGACTGCTCGACCTGACAGGAGCCCAGACTGTGTTCTGGGCCGCGTCCAAGGCCATGGCCGCACGCGGGCTGCCGGGCTATGCCATGCACACGGCGAGCCTTGAAGGCGGCCTTATTCCAACGGCCGAAGGCCTGTCAGTGCACACCACGTCACTCAAGGATTTCACTGGACTGCCGGTAGACACACTGATCGTGCCTGGCGCGCCGAACATCCGCCAGGCCATGGACGACGAGGTTGCGCTGGTGAATTGGCTACGCGAAGCAGCGGCGAACGCCAGACGTACGGCCTCTGTGTGCAGCGGTACGTTCCTGATGGCCCAGGCGGGTTTGCTGGAAGGCTTGCGCGCCGCGACACACTGGGCGATGTGCGACATGCTTAAAAGCGGCTTCCCGACGATCGATGTGGACATTGATGCCATTTTCATCCAGCAAGGCGCGGTCTGGACCTCGGCCGGGGTGAGCACCGGCATCGACATGTCACTGGCATTGGTCGAAGCCGACTGCGGTCGCGAAGTGGCGCTCGAGGTGGCTCGGGAGTTGGTAATCTATCTCAAGCGTCCTGGCGGCCAGGCGCAATTCAGCCACCTGTTGCAATCGCAGATGGATGACGGCGGCAGCTTCGACGACTTGCATTTATGGATCAGCGCGAACCTGGGCGACGCCAATTTGACCGTTGAGTCCCTGGCTCGCCAGGCACAGATGAGCCCGCGCAACTTTTCCAGGGTGTACAAGCGCAAGGTCGGGCGCACACCGGCCAAGGCCTTGGAAATGTTCCGCATGGAAGCCGCGCGGCGGATGCTGGAGGATTCCGAACGCAACATCGATCAAATCGCTCAGTTGTGCGGATTTGGCGATGAAGAGCGGATGCGCTACACCTTCCATCGCCACCTTTCCATTTCGCCGCGCGAGTATCGCAGCCGGTTTTCACGCTGACGGCAGGCGTTTCTTCTGTAGCCAGCCGAGCAAACCACTGCGCTTGGCGTGCACCGTTTTTTTCGTCACGACCGACTCTCGAATTTCCTCGCGCTGGTGTATCAGGTTGTCCAAGGCAACATGCAGGTCGCTGCTTTGCTCCAGTTGGGGGTCGAGCATGTCGCGCTCGATGCGAAATAACCGGCCGCTGGTGAGGCTGCGAAACTCACCTCGCGAGCGTCCTTCGTTGAGGATACCTTCCTCGCCCAGCACTTCCCCCGGCCCCATGCGCCCGGCTTCGATGAGACGCTCACCGTCGTGGATCGACACCGAGACCACACCCGTGCTGATAATCATCAAACAATCAGCCACGGCGTCGAACGCCAACAACACCTGGTTAGCCTGGTAGTCAACAGCGGTCATATGGTCGGCGAGCCGGTCTCGATCCTCAATACCGAGGGAGCGAAATATCCGCACATCTTCCAACAAATGGCGCGGTCGACTCCACGCCTGCTTACCCGGCGCGACCTCCCAGGTGACGCCTGCCGCCTGGAGATGACGATGAGCGAGATCGAACATGAGGTTGCGCACCTCGGTCTTGTGGGATAACGACTCGATGAACCCCTTCAGTTCGTATTCGTTGTATTCCAGGTGCGAACTTTTCACCGAGACCTTGGGCTTGAATCCGGGGAGCAAGGCGCGAGTGCCTTGCAAGGCTTTTTCCAGGGCATCGATGGCTCGACGTGGACGCACGCTGCTGGGAATCGCCATCACGATGCTGACCCCGTAAGCATTACCGGGTCGGCTGAGGTTGAGTATCTTGGCTTTTGCCGCGAGTGAATTGGGGACCACGGCCGTACTGCCCAGCTTGGTCAGCAGGTGGGTAGAACGCCAATCGATCTCCACCACCCTGCCCTCAACGCCGTCGATAACGATCCAGTCATCCACTTCGTAGGGTTTGGTGGTATTGAGCACGATGCCCGAGAACACATCGCTCAGCGTACTTTGCAGCGCCAGACCAATGACAATTGCCATCACCCCTGAGGTCGCGAGCAACCCCTTGACCGGCAACTGCAAGACATAAGCAGCGGCGCCGACAATCGCCATGAGGAAGATGGCCGCTCCAAGCACGTCGTGGAGCAAGCGTGCGGTGTGCCCGCCGCGCGAGGTCAGGCCGGCGCCAAGCACCACCGTAAGTGTCCTGGCTGCAAACAACCACCAAACGATGCCGATAATGGTTGCCATCAGGTTTAGAATCGCGTCTTCCGGCCATAGCGGAGGCTGTAACGGGCTGATGCCCGCCGCCGTCATTACCCAGGAAAACCCGACGAAAACCGTGATGCGAGAACACATGCGCCACACCGGCTGGCCGACGCCGAGCCCACGCCAAAGTGACAAGTCCAGCAAAACCAGAAGCGCTCCGGTGATCAGGGGATGAGTCTGGAGAAAGAGCAGCATGGTGTATTCCCGGCCATTGACATCCGCTCAAGCGACGGACATAAGATTATTTGCAGTACAGGCTGGTTGCATCAGCGGCTCGTCCTGTTCGCTCAGAAACGCGCTGCATCGTGAGCGTAACCAGCGTTCTGCCGGGTCGTTGTGAGTCGCCCCGCGCCAGACCATCGAAAGCTCCTGCTGTGGAAGATCCAGCGGAGCGAACTCGGCACGCAGGCCATCGATCATGGCCATGGAACGGGCAATGTAATCGGGCACGATAGCGATCATGTCGCTGTCGGCCATCAGTACGGGCAACGCGCTGAATTGTGGCACCGCCAACACCACCTTGCGTTGGCGGCCGATGTGGCTGAGTGTGCGATCGGCCTCCTCGATGACATTCCCCATCGAAGACACCACCGCATGTGGACGGCGACAAAACTCGTCGAGGCCCAACTCACCAGACTGAGAATCGGCACGCAACAACATCGGACGGGTTGTACGCAGTCCCTTGCGCCGCGCGTTGGCGGGCAGTTCAAGGGTATGACTGATCCCGATTGAAATTTCCCCAGAGGTCAACAACTGGGGCATTTGCCAGTGGTCCGCGCGACGCACCACCAGCGTCATGTTGGGAGCCTCGATGCGTAGACGACGCAATAGCGAAGGCAACAGCGCGTATTCGACATCATCCGAGAGGCCTACGTGGAACGTTGCCTCGCTGGTAGCAGGGTCGAATACCTGACAGCGACTCAGGGCTGCGGCAATGCCGTCAAGCGCAGGGGCCAGATTGGAAAAAATCTCCTCGGCTCTTGAAGTCGGTTCCATCACCCGCCCTGACCGGATGAACAATGGATCGTCGAACATCAAGCGCAAGCGGCCTAAAGCACTGCTGATCGTCGGTTGGCCGAGGAAAAGCTTCTCGCCAACTCGACTGACATTTCGCTCGTGCATCATCGACTCGAAGACAACCAGCAGATTGATGTCAGCACGACGCAGGTCATTTCTGTTCATCATGTAAACCGCCCGGCATTGAAGCCTTTCAGGTTGGAGTATCGGCGTGCCATCTCGCCCCCCCTATCAACAGTCCGGAGCAACGATGCGCAATGTGTGAACAGGTTATGCCGCTGACCGGCAAACGTATGTCGTACCTCAGGACAGGGCACTCATCCATGGGTGTGGCGTTTCATACCTGAGTATGGCGACGGGCAATAAGGGCGGGAAATCCGCCATCGCAAGATGCAAGTCAGTGGCCGAATTTCAGGGGTTTATGTCCTATCGGATGAGAACCATTGCTTTGTACGATATCGCCCCATGCACCCTCTCCCCGCTATCCGAAGTGCAGGGCAATAATGAAAAAGAATCGGTCTGCCAGTGCGCACAAAGCGTTACCCTTTATCTCCAACATCTTCGCCAAGACACCGCACGCTTCCAGCCCGAATACCCTCAACACCATGATAAACATCAGCCCCAATCCCTGGTTCAATGCCCTGGGATGGCTCATCGGACTCGTGGTCGCCTGCGGGATCGTGATAATCAACTCTGAAACGCAAACCGACTTCGCGCCAACGATCCTTTACATCACCTTGTTATTGATGGCGGCCAATCTCTTCTCGATCAACGTGGTGATTTCCGTCGCGTTGCTGTGCATATTGCTGCTGACCGCAACCTATCTTTACAACGGCGGTTATCAACACTGGAATTCGACTACCGGATTTTTCCGCTGCTTGACCGCCCTGTCGGCGATTACTTTTTTGGCGCTGCGCAGCAAATACGCTGCGGAGCGGCTGCACCACAACGAGCTGTATCTGATCGGCGCGCAGCGACTGAGCCAGACGGGCAGTGTTGGTTTCAGCGGTGATGGCAAGGCTATGTCATGGTCGGACGAATCAGCGAGGATCTTCGAGTATTCGGCGAACGTCCCGCTAAGTGCGCAAATGGTTCTGGCACGCACTCACCCCGATGATTTGCACCTAGTGCACGAAGTATTTGCCAAGGCTGCCCGCCACGACGCCCTGATTGAAGTCAAACACAGGGTGCTGTTGCCCGACGGCCGGATCAAGCACGTGCATATGATTGCCAGCCCGTTGTTCGAGCAACATGACCGCTGCGAATACATTGGCGCGCTGATGGACATTACAGCCAGCAAGGAAGCCGAATCGGCCCTCTTTTGCGCGCACGCACAACTGGCGCACGTTACCCGCGTGACGTCACTCGGCGAACTCGCCGCCTCCATTGCTCACGAGGTCAATCAGCCCCTCACTGCAATCACCAGCAGTGGCGAAGCCTGTCGACGCTGGCTGGATCGGCCTGAGCCAGACCTCCCTGAAGCGCTGCAATCACTGGACCGAATTGTCGCCAGCGCGGGACGTGCCAGCGACGTCATCGGTCGAATCCGGGCCCTCTCCCGAAAGTGCGATCCTCTACGCCAGAGCGAGTTCGTGGACGAGATCGTCAATGAGACACTCGCGCTGGTTCAACAAGAGCTGACCCACAAGGGCGTAACGCTGAAAGTCGAGCTGCTGGCGCATTCAGGTCAAGTGAACGTCGATCGGGTACAGCTGCAGCAAGTCATCATCAATCTGATCATTAATGCCTGCCACGCAATGGAGCAAGTGCAGGTTTGCGATCGCGTATTGTGGGTGCGTACCTGGGTCGTGGCCGGCGCGGCCGTCGTGGAAGTGGCCGATCAGGGAATGGGCATACACGCAGAGGTCATGCCTTCGCTGTTCACCCCCTTCTTCACCACCAAAGAGACCGGACTGGGCATGGGTCTGTCGATCTGTCGCTCGATCATCAATTTTCACGACGGGCGAATATGGGCGACCAGCACGGTCGGCCGGGGGACCTCATTCAAGTTTTCAATACCCGTATCGGCGAATACCACCGGGCGCTGAATGACCGCCCCAGCGTCGCCGATCCAAGGATTCAGCACTCTACGGATGCCCCATGAACGAACAGCACCCCATGAACAAAGTCATCAATCTCGAGCCCATGGTTTTCATCGTCGATGACGATGCCCCCCTGCGTGACGCGCTCGGCAGTTTGTTGCGCTCGGTCGGTTTGCAGGTTGAGTTATTTGACTCGGTCGCCGAGTTCATGAACTTCACTCGTCCTGACCTCCCCAGTTGCCTCGTACTGGACGTGCGGCTGCAAGGCACGAGCGGCCTGGACTTCCAGAATGAATTACTGATGGCCAATATCAATCTGCCAATCGTTTTCATGACCGGACATGGAGATATTGCGATGACGGTGAGAGCGATGAAGGCCGGCGCCGTGGACTTCCTGACAAAACCATTTCGGGAGCAGGATCTGATTGACGCTGTATCCGCAGCGCATGTGCGTGACAAACAACGGCGTGAGGCCGAACGTGGCAACGATGAGTTACGCAGTCGTTACGCAACGCTTACGCCCAGAGAGCAAACCGTGATGACACTGGCGGCATCCGGCCTGATGAATAAGCAGATTGCCAGCGAAATTGGCCTGAGCGAAATCACGGTAAAAATTCATCGCGGCCAGGCGATGCGTAAAATGTTCGCGCGCTCTTTCGCCGATCTGGTTCGTATGGCCCAGACACTCGGGGTGGACCAGGCCCGATGAAGCCTTTATACGCACGTATAGTATGACAAGCGACGGGAGGGCGTATCTTGCGGGGACGGCGGACACCCCTGTTGGGTTCTGCGCCCCCCAGGAAGACCAATGCCCCAGGCCGCTGTTGTATCCGTTGTCGATGATGACGAGTCCGTGCGTAATGCACTGGACAGTCTGCTGCGGTCGAACGGCTACACAGTGCGGACATATGCTGACGCTGAAACCTTCCTCGCGTCCAGCGGGCCGCATGATACGCGTTGCCTTATCTCCGATATTCAAATGCCCGGCATGTCGGGCACGCAATTACACGACGAGTTGTCGGCCAGAGGCATGAATATTCCGGTGATATTCATCACCGGCTTTCAAGGAACCCCTCCCCCCCTCAACCTCCACTCCCCGGAACCCATCGCCTACTTTCCGAAGCCGTTCTCCTGCGCCGAACTCATTGCGTGCCTGGAAGACGTGTTCAATCACCTGAACTGACCTGATCTGCAATGCAGGATCGAATTAATACCTTCGTATATCCCTATCACACCTAGGCGTGGCGTGATTGACCCTATGTAGAAGTGTTCTTCATTCGGCCGATCGATAGCATCTCCCAACAGCGAATCGAACCGTTCCGCGATTCAATCAGGAACACGGTCACGCTCGAACAGCCAACCCGGTAAACGATCGATTTTTTCTCCTGGAGTCTTCCGATGAAACAGCAAATTCTTGTTATTGGCGCAGGGTTCGGTGGGGTCTGGAGCGCGTTGAGCGCCGCCCGTCTGTTGGACAAGCATGACCGCAACGACATACAGATCACGCTCCTGGCGCCACAGGCCGAATTGCGCATTCGCCCACGTTTTTACGAGCCTGATGCACACACCCTGGCCGCACCACTCGGCGAATTGTTTGATGCCGTAGGCGTGAAATTCATCAAGGGCACCGCGGACACTATCGATACCGATAAGAAACAGGTCAGCTACAGCGACGTGTTCGGCACTCAGGGGACGCTCAGCTATGATCGCCTCGTAGTGGCTGCCGGCAGCAAGCTCATTCGTCCTGCAGGGTTGAAAGGTGTCAATGAACACGCTTTCGATGTCGACGAAATGGGAGCAGCCATCGAGCTTGAGACACACATCAAGGCGTTGAAAGACCGGCCCTATACACCTGCGCGTAACACCGTGGTCGTTTGCGGCGGTGGATTCACCGGCATCGAAACCGCTACCGAAATGCCTGCCCGTTTGCGTGCCGCACTGGGTGACGACACACCGATCCGCGTCATTGTGGTGGATCGGGCGCCAACTCCGGGCGCGTCGCTAGGCGTCGGTATCGGACCATCGCTTCTCGAAGCATCGCGGGAATTGGGTGTCGAGTGGATTCTTAACGCCTCGGTCGCTGCAGTGGATGCTGGCGGCGTGACCTTGGCCGACGGTCAGCATATCGAGTCCAATACAGTGATCTGGACCGTCGGTTTCCGGGCCAGCCCGCTCACCGAGCAGGTGGCCGGCACCCGAGACCCCCAAGGTCGCCTGCACGTTGACGCCAACCTGAAAGTTCTCGGCCACGATGACGTTTATGCGGCCGGTGATACGGCGTACGCCGCCACCGATGCGGACGGCAACTATGCCGCCATGTCCTGCCAGCACGCAATCGCCCTGGGCCGTTATGCCGGCAATAACGTCGCGGCGGATTTGCTAGGTGTCAAACCAACGCCTTACACCCAGCCCAAGTACGTGACTTGCCTGGACCTGGGTGCCTGGGGCGCCGTGTACACCGAAGGGTGGGACCGTCAGGTCAAGCTGGTCGGCAAAGAAGCCAAGGACCTCAAGACCCAGATCAACACCGTGTGGATCTACCCTCCGGCAGCCGACCGTGCCACCGCCCTGGCCGCGGCCGACCCGTCGATTCCAGTGGCCTGAGCCGCCTGCCTGTGACTGCCCGCAGTGCGGATCACACCGTGCTGCGGACATGCAATACGCCTCAAGACACCTGCGTCGGGATGATCGGCATGTATGTATTTTTCGAAAGTCCCCATCGGGTGTTGAAACTGTCTCACTTGCTGCTGATTGGAGGGCTGGTGATGCTGATTACAGGTATCTTCCTGGCTTATGACTTTGATGCCTATCTGAGCCTGCCACAGCTGATCGGTGCCCACGCCCTGACGATCCTTGGCCCGACCGCGATCAAGCTGGGTTACGTGATGCGGTTGCTGGCGCTCAACCGACTGCGACTCGAGCAAAGCGCCCCCATCGGCTGAATTCAACACTTCCCAAAAGCCCGCCACTTGTTTTTATGGCGGGCTTTTTTTTCGCGAGCGTGCTCGCTCCCACAGGGGTGTACGCTTATTCTGGTGGGAGTCCTTTCACAGCGGATTTCGCCATGAGTTCTAACGAATCCATTCTTTTACAAAGCTGGCAGCACAACGCCCAGGCCTGGATCGAAGCGGTTCGGGGTGGCGCTATCGACAGTCGTGTTCAGGTCACTGACGGGGCCGTTCTGCTGGCCATTCTGGGCCGGCAACCCGAGCGGGTGCTTGACCTGGGTTGCGGTGAAGGCTGGTTGTTGCGGGTGCTGGCCGAACGCGGCATCACGGCAGTCGGCGTGGATGGCGACGCGAGATTGGTCGAAGCGGCTCGGACGGCGGGCTCTGCTCTGGTGCACCTGGCGACCTACCAGCAATTGGAGGAGGCCACGGTGGACATCGGCCGCGACTACAACCTGATCTGCGCCAACTTCGCCTTGCTGCACCAGGACATCATCGCGCTACTCGCGGCGATGAACGCCCTGCTCGCCCCAGGTGGCGCACTGGTGATCCAGACCCTGCACCCCTGGGTAGCCGCCGCAGGGGACTATCAGGATGGCTGGCGCGAAGAGACCTTCGACAGTTTCAAGGGAAACTGGCAACCGATGCCGTGGTACATGCGCACCCTCTCCAGCTGGATCAATGCGCTGGACATGGCGGGGTTCAGGCTGACTGGCTTGCAGGAACCGCAGCACCCGCAAAGCGCCATGCCACAGTCGTTGCTGCTGGTCGCCGAGCCGCAACGATGAGCAACGTGCCGCCTTGCTGCGAGCTTTAGCTGCGCACGAATGCCAGCAAAAAAACAAAATTCCCATGTGTTTCCTTCGTCCCTCCCTACGTCGCAGTTTTTCACTGCCTTTTCCCGCACGTCTGGAGTTTTCTCAATGCCCTCGCCTAAATCCTTGCCCGCCGCGCTGCTGGGCCTGGCGCTCGTGTGTCCGCCCCTGGCAGAAGCCCAGGGCCTGGAGCTGGGGGAAGTGCTGATCGGCGCAGAGGAGCCAGGCAGCGAAGAGCAATCGATCGAAGACGCCAAGGCCCGACTGGCCGAGGTGCCCGGCGGCACCAACGTGGTGGACATGCGTCGCACCTTGCAGGGACGCGTGGCCAGCAACCAGGATGTGCTGGCCTATCAACCCGGGGTCTACGCACAATCGGCGGGCAATGAAGGGGTGAAGATTTCGATCCGTGGCTCGGGAATCAACCGTGCACCGGGCGCCCACGCGTCAGGGCTGTACACGATGCTCGACGGCCTGCCGCTGACCGGCCCCGGTGGCACACCTTACGAATTGCTCGAACCGTTGTGGGTCGAGCATGTGGAAGTGTTGCGCGGCGCCAACAGTTTTAATCGCGGTGCCCTGGCGCTGGGCGGTGCCATCGATTACGTCAGTCACACCGGCTACACGGCGCCGCGCTTGCAGGTGCGCTATGCCACGGGCAGCCATGGTTATCAACAGCGGCAAATCAGCTCTGGTCAGGTACTGGGTAACTTCGACTACTACCTGTCCCTGACCGACGCCAATGCCGATGGCTATCAGGACCACACCGCCAGCGAGAGCCAGGGGGTGATCGCCAACTTCGGTTATCGCTTCAACCCGAACCTGGAAACGCGCTTCTACCTGCGCTACCGCCAGACTGACAACGACCTCGCCGGCCGGGTGACCAAGCACTCCATCGAGCACACCCCACGGGCGGCCAACCCCGCCTACGTGTCGCGCGATGATCGACGCAAACAGCCAGGCAGCACCTTCATCGGCAACAAGACCACGTTTTATCTCGATGACGATTCGAGCATCGAGACAGGCCTTGTCTGGCACGACTACCCGATGGACCTGCGCGAAGGCCCCAACCGCTTGAAGGTGGCTTACACCGATGTCAGCGGCACGTTCGACTACAAGCGGCGCGATACGTTGTGGGACCTGCAAAGCCGCAGCACCGTGGGCCTGCGCGTGACCAAGCACTTGCCCAATGCCGGGGCCAGCGAGCTGGTGCGCATCCCCGGTGGCAACACCACGGGCTACGCACCGGGCACCCACATGCGCAACTTTACCTATCAAGGTTCGGACACTGTCCTGCATGCAGGCAATGACCTGGAGATTGCCGACGACTTGTGGTTGACCACCGGCCTGGCCGCCATCTACACCCGTCGTGAAAGTGCCGTGACCTACCCCGAGGGTGGCGGCAAGACCAGCATGGGCGATTGGGACTACGCGCCACGCCTGGGCCTGCGCTATCAGGTGACGCCGGACTTGCAGGTGTTCGGTAACCTCAGTCGCTCCGTCGAAGGGCCGCACCCGTGGTCGCTGATCTACAGCGCCAACCAGCGCTTCGGCCCCGGCAACGGCCCGGCGACCGGAACCCAACGCGATCCGATCGAGCTGCAAAACCAGACGGCGACGACCCTGGAATTGGGCGGTCGTGGCGACAGCGCCGTCGGCCAATGGAGCCTGTCCTGGTACTACTCGCAAGTCCGCCACGAATTGCTCTCGGTGCTGCCGGACGCCAACGCCACCACGCCTTACGAGCTCAACGCCAGCCCCACGGTGCATCAAGGCGTGGAAGCCAGCCTGCAAAGCCCGCTGTGGTCAGGCGACGATGGCAGTGAGCTGAGCCTGCGCCAGAGCTACACCTTCAGCGATTTTCACTACCGCGACGACGATCGCTTCGGCGACAACCGCCTGCCGGGGTTGCCGATGCATTACTACCAGGGCGAACTGCGCTACGACTGGCCACAAGGCTTCTTTGCCGCAATCAATACGCAGTGGGTGTCCAAGGTCGCGGTGGATTACGCCAACAGCTACTACGCCGATCCCTACGCCCTCTTCGGCGCCACCCTGGGTTACAACGCCCCCAAGGATGACTGGCAGACCTGGCTGGACATCCGCAACCTGACCGACAAGCGCTACGCCGCCACGGTGACGCCGGGCTACGACGACAAGGGCCTGGACGCCGCCCGCTCCACACCGGGCGAGGGCTTGGCGGCGTATGTCGGGGTGTCGTGGAGCTGGCGTTGACGGCGGACGATCAACTCTCGGACGGGGTGACGGCGTCATCGCCAGCTTCGGCCGCCAACTTCGCACGGTCAGCCTTGCTGATGTACTGGGGTTTGCTCTTCGGCGCCAGTTTGGCACTGGCCTTTTTGGCATTGGCTTTAAGTATCTGATTGATTTTCTTGCGGCGATTCATGTCTTTCTACTCGGGCATTCAACGTTGGAAACAAGCAGGCTAACCCGCATTGTCCCGCGTTATTGAAACTTGCACAGCCCTTTTCCAAAAACATCCTCGGCCTTGCTGCTGGGCCAGCCTGGAAATTGCAGGTCCTGCGACAGATCGGTGATTGCCACGTTGGCCAGGAACGGGTGCGCTTTCTTGATATCGACGACCGCCTTGGCAAAGTCGTCGCGATTGGCCAGGCACAGGGTCAGTGCATTGCCATGGAAGCTGCCGATGTAGACCGCGTCTCCTGGCTTGACGGTAAACCTAAGCGGTTTTTTCAGGTCGACACTCATGCCGTCATAAAAGCGGTAGAACCAATGGGTGATCTCATAGGTGCCGGCCGGCACTTCATAGACGAAGGTGTTGCCCATGATGTTGCGGCTACCCTGGACTTCGTTGTTCTGGTCCAGCGTGGTCAACTCGATGCGCGTGGCCGTGGCCTGCGGATTGGGGTCCTGGTATTTGAGCATCACGTGCAGGCCATGGGGCTGGGTCAGGAACCCCTCCGACACGTAACCGACGATGATGGCTTTCCGGGGGTCGATGGGGGTGTTCTCATGGGCCCGCTCGATCATGTTGGAGGGGCTGACGCAGCCACCCAACGACAGCAGCGCGACGAGCACCAGCATCCACTTGTTCATCCGTTGTTTCCCTGTGGTGAAATTGCGTTCGGTCCTGATCAATCGTTGGTCAGGAACATCGTGGTTTCCTGGCCTTCCTGCACAACCACCCGCCTGACGATGGAATTCATGTCGACATAGCTCCAGACGAAGTAGGTGCCAGCGGGCACGGCATCGAACTTGAACTCGCCGGTGCTGGTGCTGAACGTGCGACGGGTCAGCTTGTCGATTCGCGGGTCCATGCGGTCAGGCAAGCGGATGCCGGCCCGTTCGGCCTGCTGGCGCTTTTCCGTATAGGGCGTGGCCGGCCACATCAACATGTTGCTGTTGTTGCCCTGGACCACTCGGCCCCGGCGGTCGGTGAAGTAGAGCTTGCCGGAAATGGAGCCAACGCCTGCGGTGGCCTGCGCCACCATCAGTTGCGCGTATTCGGCTTCGGGCATTGGGGAGATGGGTTTCTCCGGGGTGTTGGTCGCACACCCTGCCAGGATCAAGACCAGGAATGCAGCAGTAAAGCGGCGTACAGCCATTAGAGACTCCATGTATCGCTCGGGTAATCGTGCGAGGCCAGTTAAGCCCTGCACACGGCGTGCGAGATGATACATGGAGTGATTGAGCTTTTTGCCATCACTTATGACGCTGCACCCTGGTCAGCCCAGTTTCGCATAGTCGGTATAACCCGCCTGCGTACCCCCGAAGAATGTCGAACCGTCAGCAAGATTCAAAGGCGCGCCTAGTCGCAGACGCAGTGGCAGGTCCGGGTTGGCAATGAATGAACGCCCGAACGCAATCAAATCCGCCCGGCCGTTGGCCAAGGCCTTTTCCGCGCTTTGCTTGTCGTATCCGCCCGCCAGGATCAGTGTGCCGCGCCAGGCCGCACGCAGCGCCAGAATGATACGGTCCCACGCGGGATCGACCTCCTCGTCCTTGACCGTGCCGACGATTTGCGGCTCGACCAGGTGCAGATAGGCGAGCGTGCGTGCGTCGAGTGCTTTGACCACGTATCCGAAAGTCTCCTCAGGTGTGGCATCGCCCATGCCCATGAAGCGCCCCATAGGTGTAAGGCGAACGCCAACGCGGTGCGCACCGACTTCCGCGACGACCGCATCGGCCACCTCAATGAGGAAACGGGCCCGGTTTTCGATGGAGCCGCCGTAGGCGTCGGTTCGCAGGTTGCTGTTGGAATTGATGAACTGGTCCAGCAGATAGCCGTTACCTGCGTGAATTTCGACACCGTCCATCCCTGCGTCGATGGCACGTCTGGCGGCAACACGATAATCGTCGATGACGAAGGCGATCTCGTCTTTTGTCAGTTCACGGGGCACCGGTACGTCGACCCATTCCCCGTTGCCCTGTGCACCTTCGACGTAAGTCTTGCCCGGTACAGGCTGCGCGCTCGGACCAACCGGCAAACCACCCCCTGGTTGAAATGAAGGATGGGACACCCGGCCGACATGCCACATTTGCAGGAAAATCCTGCCGCCTTCGCCGTGAACGGTATCGGCCACACGTGCCCATCCCGCCACCTGTTCATCGGTGTAGATCCCTGGCGTCCAGGCATAACCCTGCGCCTGCTGGGAAATTTGCGAGGCTTCGGTGATGATTAGCGCAGCACTGGCGCGCTGGCGATAGTATTCAACGTTCAGGTCGGTCGGGGCATTACCGGGACGGCTGGCCCGCGAGCGAGTCAGGGGCGCCATCACGATACGATGGGGAAGTTGCAGGTTACCCAGTTGAATGGGATCGAACAGGGACGTGGTCATGTAGGCGGACTCCTTTTGATAAAGGAGGCCAGCGTAGGCTCGCCGGGCATGTCCCGGAATCCATCGAACGGGCAATACAGCGTTGCGCCGACAGCAATGGGCTGGGCAGCGCGCACCGCCCCACGCCAAAGCAGCACTTGCGTTTCGTCATGCCACGGATTATTTCTAGCAATACGTGCGCTCCGTACCAACGGATGCACAGCCAATAAAACCAAGATTCGCCGAGGATCCCTGCTTGAGAACTTTTGACCTCATTCGCGACGCCGTACTGCCCGAATACCGTGATCGAGTGGCAGAGTACCTGGTCCCGTACGAAACCATCCTGGTGCGCGAAAGCACCCCCGATCCCGAGCGGGTGCGGGCGACCGCCAATCAGTTACGCGGCTATCTGCGCGGCTTGAATACCACGCGGGTGCTGGGCATGGCCGAATGGGAAGAGCTGGATCGTCGGGTGCTGAACACCTGGCTGGAATGACCACGGCAGGCTGATACCTGCCGCGGTGCCGATCCCGATTAATCGTAGAACGGCTCAGCCAGCGTACGACTGCCGACGAAAAAGCTGTCCGCCACCAACCGCAGCGGCTGCAAATCCAGATCGCTGGCCTTGTCGCCGATCAGTTGCTGGAAGTGCCGATACACGGCGGCATACTCACCCTCCTCTGATACCGATTGGCGCACACCATCGATGCTCAACCGTGCGCCACCGTTATCCAGGCGCAAGGTACCTTCGCTGCAACGAATTTCGATGCTCCAGAGCTCGTCATGGCCGTGATCGAAGTCGAACTCGGCCCGCACATCGAGCTGGCGCGCGTCGGCCATTTTGATGGAAGCGGCAATCGGCGACTGGCAGTTGCTCGGTACCCGCAACTCGGCCGATTCGACAAACAACGGCAGCGGCAACAGGTGAGTGGCGATCGACAGGGCGTTAATGCCCGGGTCGAATACGCCCAGGCCGCCCGGTTGCCAAATCCAGGCCTGGCCGGGGTGCCATTTGCGCACATCTTCCTTCCAGTCGATCTGCACACTTTGCAGTGTGCGGCTGGCCAGCCAGTCGCGGGCGGGGTCGATGCCCGGCGCGTAGCGTGAGTGCCAGGCAAACAATGCGCTGACACCCTGGTTGTCGGCCTGATCCGCCAGCGCCATCGCTTCGCCCAAGGTGGCGCACGGCGGCTTTTCTACCAGCACGTGTTTGCCCGCGGCCAGTGCTTGTTGCACCAGCGCGAATCGTCCTTGTGGTGGCGTGCAGAACGCAATCGCATCCACCTGCGGGCCCTTTTCCAGCATTTCGTCCAGGGACTTGAAGTTCTCAACCCCGGCACAGGGCTGCCCCTGGGTGGCAACGGACACCAGTTGGAAAGCGGGATTGGCCTTGATCGCTGGCACGTGTTGATCCTGGGCGATCTTGCCGTAACCCACCAGGCCGAGACGGATCGGTAACATCAATGACTCCTTGTTGTTTGTCTTGTTTGAATCAGCGAACGGGAAAGATACGTCTGTCTCGCGGGGAAGTCATCGACGGCGTGCATGCGTTGGCGTTCTGCCCCGTTGACAAGCCCCGCCAGGTGCTAAGCTGCGACTCAGTGGTTGCATTACAGAACGATAAGAATCCGTAGCTGGACAATGGAGACGCGGGAATGAGTGTAATCACCACTGACGATAAGCATCGCCTCGCCCTGGTCGACGCCCTGCGCTGCTTCGCAGCCTTCTGGGTGGTGTTGTTCCACCTGTCCGAAGGCACTCACATCCCCACCCTTCTTGCCGCCATCCCGCACTGGGTCAAGTATGCGGTGTTCGATGCCGGTCACCTGGGCGTGCCGATCTTTTTCGTATTGAGCGGTATCGTCATGGCGACCACCACGGCGCGGGTGACGATGAACAATGCCAACGCGGCCCACTTTGTCGCGCGCCGCCTGGTGCGCCTGGCCCCGCCCTACTATGCGGCCATCGCCCTGGGTGTGGCGGTGATTGCCGCCAAACGGATGTTCGGTCAACCCGATGTGGCTCTTCCCGGGGCTACGGATATTTTCGCGCACATGCTGTTTCTCCAGGATTTCCTGGGCATCAGGAACATCATCACAGTGTTCTGGACCCTGTGCATCGAGGTGCAGTTCTACATCGCCTTTGCATTGCTGATGTGGCTGGCTGACCAGGCCGCCGGCAGTGAAACGTTCAAATCGCGCAATCACTTCATTTGGGCCAGTGCGCTGCTGGCGCTGCTGTGGCCCACCGAACTCATCCATTCGATCGGCTGGAAAGGTGGCTTTATTGCGTTCTGGTACAGTTTCATGACAGGCGTGCTGTGCGCCCAAACCCTGTCCGGCACGCTGCAGAGCCGGGTTGTCGCCATGGGGTACAGCGCCGTGGTTTTGTTGATCGGGGTGCTCGGTGACGACTCATTTGCCACGGCGGCCGGATTGACCGGCCTGTCGTTTTGCCTGCTGCTCAATCGGTCCGTCACACTGGGTTTGCTGGCCAGTTATCCGGTGCAGAAGATGGCGCTGATTTCCTACAGCCTGTACCTGTTCCATTCCCCGGTGACCGGGACATTAATGCGGGTGTACCGGCGTTTCATGCCCGACGGCCTGGCCTCGGACATCCTGGCGACGGTGCTGATCATCGTCTGCTGCATCGTCGTGGCCGCCATTGCCTACCGCCTGTTCGAACGCCCCGCCATCGCCTGGAGCCGGCGCATCAAGTTCAAGCGCAACGACGCCCCGATCACCGCGCCCCTGTAGGAGCGAGCACGCTCGCGATGGAGGCCCGGGCACCGCGGGCGTCCAGGCAGCCCGCGTCATCGTTCACGACCATCGCGAGCAATCGAGCGTCGACCGGCGCTCCTGCAGGGGAACGGTGGGTACTGCCTCACTCGACCACAATCCTCACCCGCCGACAATCCGCCGGCCCCAGCTTGCGGCCACTGGCCGAGCGCACTTCTATGGGCATCACCGGCTCGCCGCCCTCGTCGTCGAGCAACATCGAGCGTGTCTCACCAGGCTCGAACAGGAACCGCTCCCCCCACTGACGCAGGCTGACGACTATCGGAAAGACTTCACGTCCCTGTTCCGTCAGGACGTATTCCTTGTAGGCACTGCCGTCCGAGGCTGGTCGCACGTCGAACACCCCCACCTCCACCAGTGCTTTCAACCGCGCAGTCAATATGTTCTTGGCCACGCCCAGGTTCTTCTGGAAATCACTGAAACGGCGAATGTCGTCAAACGCGTCGCGGATGATCATCAGCGACCAGCGATCGCCAATGGCTTGCAGTGTCCTGGCGACCGGGCACTCGTTGGCTTGCGGTGAAGTGTCTTGCACCATCGCTTGCTCCTCGCAAAATCGCACTTAAATCTGGTTGCATTTTGAAACCTGATCCAGCAACCTGCCCATCAGGTTTTAAATTGAAACCAGTTTAACCGACGGAGCCGCACATGACAGCTGATACCGCAGTTCGCCAAGCCGACTCGCCTGCGGGGCTTTCGCCATCACTGACCCTGCTGTTTTCCATGACCTGTGCGCTTGCAGTCGCCAACATCTACTTCGCACAGCCCTTGCTCGACACCATGGCCCAAGACCTGAACGTCGCGCCGTCTCTGATTGGCAGGGTGGTGACGGCGACGCAGGTGGGTTATGCGCTGGGCTTGTTGTTCATCGTCCCGCTGGGCGACTTGCTGAACCGCAAATGGCTGATTCTGGCGCAAGTGCTCGCCACTTCCGTGGCCCTGGCGGCGGTCGGCTCGGCCGAGCAGTGGTGGGTGCTGTTGGCGTCGATGATCGCTGTCGGGCTGCTCGCCGTGGTGGTTCAGGTGCTGGTGGCCTACGCCGCCGTGCTGGCGACACCCGCACAACGTGGGCAGGCGGTGGGAACCGTCACCAGCGGTATCGTCCTGGGCATCCTGATGGCCCGGTTAACCTCGGGGCTGATTGCCGATCTCGCCGGTTGGCGCGCCGTGTATTTCGTTTCATCCGGGCTCATGCTCGCCCTCGCGGTGGTGCTCTACAACATGGCACCGGACGCTGCAGCCCCGCGAGTCAAGCACAGCTACCCAGCACTCATCCGCTCACTGTTCGCGCTGTTCCTGACCGAACCGACCCTGCGCATCAGAGGCCTGTTTGCCCTGCTGATCTTCGCCGCCTTCTCCGTGCTCTGGACAGCCATGGTCCTGCCCTTGAGCGCCCCGCCGCTGTCGCTTTCCCATACCGCCATAGGCCTGTTTGGCCTGGCGGGTATTGCCGGCGCCCTGGCCGCCAGGCGAGCCGGTCGCTGGGCCGACCAAGGTTTTGGCCAACGGGTGACCGGCCTGTCGTTGGCGCTCCTGACAGTGTCGTGGCTGCCCATCGCGTTTGCGCAAACCTCGCTGCTCGCGCTGGTTGTTGGCGTGATCCTGCTCGACTACGCCGTGCAGGCCGTTCACGTCACCAACCAGAGCCTGATTTTCACCGCGCGCCCCGACGCGCAAAGCCGCATGGTCGGCGCTTACATGTGCTTTTATTCGGTGGGCAGCGCGCTTGGCGCCGCCGCCGCGACCCAGGTGTACGCGCTATGGGGCTGGCCCGCGGTGAGCCTGCTGGGCGGGTTGATCAGCGCAACGGCACTGTTTCTGTGGTTTTTCACCCGACATCTCCCCGCAATCGATCAAGGACCCTGCGCATGAAGACACGGCACTTGCTGCTCGCCATTTCCATCACCGCCATCTGGGGGCTGAACTTCTCGGTGATCAAACTGGGGCTGAGCACCGTCGACCCGCTGATTCTCGCCGGCCTGCGCTTCAGCCTCTGCGCCGTGCCCGCCCTCTTTTTCATCCCCAAACCCGAGGTGCAATGGCGCTACATCATTGGCTACGGTCTGGTATTCGGCATTGGACTGTGGGGCGTGGTCAATCTGGGGATCAAGGCCGGACTGTCTGCCGGCATCGCTTCGCTGGTGCTGCAGTTCAGCGCGTTTTTCACCATCCTGCTGGGTGCGTGGGTGTTCAAGGAAACGGTCTCACGCTATCAACTGGCGGGTATGGCCATCGCGTTATGCGGCTTGTTGAGCATTCTTTCCATTGTCGACGGCACCGTTACCGCCGCCGGGCTGATCCTGGTATTGCTGGGTGCAGTGGCCTGGAGTGCGGCCAACGTGATCAACAAAAAGGCCCGAACCACCCAGGTGTTCGCCTTCCTCGTGTGGTCCAGCGCGTTTTCGCCGATCCCGCTGTTTGCGCTGGAATACGCCGTGAACGGTTCGGCGGGTTACAGCGCCCTGGTCCACCAACTGGACTATCGTGCCGTGCTGTCAATTCTGTTCCAGGTGTACCCCAACACGCTGTTCGGTTACTGGGTGTGGAATTCACTGCTGAAGCAATACCCGGTTTCCACCGTCGCTCCATTGTCCTTGCTGGTGCCGGTGTTCGGTTTGCTGGGTTCGGTGATGATTTTCGATGAGAGGCTGTCAATCAACAAAATCGTGGCGGTGGTGCTGATTGTTGCGGGGCTGGGTGTCGGTCTTTACGGCCAGCGTATGCTGGACGCCGTGCGCAGTCGCGTGAATCGTTGCGCTTCATGATCCAGTGCGATGCAGCGCCTCGCCATGGTGCATCGCCAGGTGACCGGTCTTGTCACTCCTGACCTCGTATTGCGGGGCATCCTTCGATGCCGGGCGATGGCGCCCCATGAACTCGACATCCTTGACGTGCACTTTGACGACCTTGCCGTGGATGATCCCAGCCTCGGAATTCCAGCGCACCGCGTCCCCGACATTCAATGATGTGCTCATTTTCCTTTCTCCGTGCCTGTCTGTTCTGTTGTAGAACCGCCAGGCACGGAGAGATTCAGTTTGATCGGCCTTCTGACTAATTCGCCGCCTGTTAAGGGATACGTCGCAACACATCGTCATAAGGGGC
The DNA here is from genome assembly GCF_054668405.1 of Pseudomonas sp. S2_C03. Classification (NCBI taxonomy): domain Bacteria; kingdom Pseudomonadati; phylum Pseudomonadota; class Gammaproteobacteria; order Pseudomonadales; family Pseudomonadaceae; genus Pseudomonas; species Pseudomonas sp. S2_C03. The sequence continues at coordinate 2,700,148 of NZ_CP162766.1, forward strand.
CAGGTCAAGAAAGGCCGTGGCCTCGAACGCCTTACCGTCGCGCATATGGAAGATCCAGGCGTAGCTGTTGCGATACGCCTGCCCGTCACGCGCCGTACCAACGCCGTCCCATTGAATGATCACGTGATCGCCATCGGCCCATATCTGCTTGCGAACGGGCCGGACCGGGCTGGACAGGCGCGAAACGAAGGGGCGTACCGCTTGTTCGACGAATGCATCCACCCCTCGATATTCACCCGCACTGGGGCCTGAGCCCTTGATGGTCCAGACGACATCCGGTGTCAGGATGTCGCTGAAGAATGTGGTGCCACCGGCGGCCCAGCGGTCAAAGGCTTCGGTAACGTGCTGTTTGTTTCGTGCTTCGACAGCCATCATTGAGTTGGCGCTGGCCCCGGTCGACCCTGTTCCCAGGCCAACCAGCAATGCCAGTGTCATCGAGCGCACGCGTTGCAAGGTGATGGAACTCATGAATATGCCTCCTTCGGCTATCACACCCGGCGCTCCAATTGAGCGCCACCGAATATCAGTTGCTGGGCCATAGGCCGGGAGACGAAGCGCCCCGGAAAGATGGGCTCGGGAGCGCTGGCTTGATTCAACTGGGCGATGTGCTCGTCAGCCAGTTGCAAACTGAGGGCACCCAGATTATCCCGTGCCTGGGCCAGCGTCCTGGCGCCCATCACGGGGGCCGCCACGGCCGGATTGAGCAGCGTCCAAGCCAGGGCGACCTGAGATGGCGTGGCGCCCACCTCGTCGGCAACGGCTGCCACCACGCTGGCAATTTGCAGGGAGCGTTCATTCATATGCCCCGAAGAGCTGATGACACCCTTGCGCGTCGCCGAGACGTTAGCTTCGCTGGCCTGGCCCAGATCCTCACGAACGTATTTTCCGGTGAGGATTCCGCCGCCCAAGGGTGACCAGGGCAAGACTCCCAGCCCCATCGATTGCGCCATTGGCATCAACTCATGTTCGACGCTGCGTTCCACCAGGCTGTACTCGATCTGCAATGCCACCAGGGGCGACCAGCCGCGCAATGTGGCGAGGGTCTGCAGTTCGGCGATTTTCCACGCCGGGGTGTTGCAGATACCGAGGTAGAGCACCTTGCCGCTACGCACCAGATCATCAAGGGCGCGCATGACTTCCTCTGCGCCGGTGGTGAAGTCCCACGCGTGCAGGTAGAGCAATTCGATGCGGTCGGTATCGAGTTGCTTGAGGCTGGTCTCCACCGAGCGCATCAGGTTCATGCGATGGTTGCCACCCGAGTTGGGATCACTGGGGTCGCGGGACATGGTGAACTTGGTCGACACCACCAGGCGGTCACGTTTGCCCTTGAGGAACTGGCCAAGAATGCGCTCAGAGGCGCCGTTGGTGTAGTTGACCGCCGTGTCGATGAGGTTGCCGCCATGATCGACGTAGGCATCGAAAATCTGCCGGGCTTCAGCTTCATCCGCCCCCCAGCCCCAGTCGGCGCCAAACGTCATGGTGCCGAGGGCAAGCGGCGAAACGCGCATACCTGATCGTCCGAGCAGGCGGTAGTGGTCGAGTGCTGTGGTTGCAGGCATTATGGCCTCCTTACAGAAGTGGATGCTGACGAGTACGAAACAAGTCTGCCCGCCAAGGCCCGCACGCTTGTAGATGAATCGTCCTTCCTTCTTGCACGATTATCCGAGCCGGCGTTTAACGGAGTTCCCATGGAGTCTTTGCAAAGCCTGATCGACCTCATCAGTCGCCATGCGCCCACTGACGGTATTCATGACACCCCGATCCCCGGGGTCAGTCTTGTTCGCTCCAGCAAACCCACCATCCCGATGCCTGTGGTCTACGAACCGACGCTGTGCCTGATTGCCCAGGGTCGCAAACATGTGGTGGCGGGCAGTGCGTCGTATGTCTACGACGCTGCCACGCACCTGGTGGCGTCCGTGGACATTCCCGTCATGGGCTCGGTCATCGAGGCCAGCGAGCAGGCGCCTTACCTGTGCCTGGTGCTGGATCTGGACATGAGCGTATTGAGTGAGCTCGCCCTGCGCCACCGCGCACCGGATGACACGACCGACCTGCCGACATCGGGCATCGAGCTCAACACGACCACCGCGCCGATGCTGGACGCCGCCGTCCGACTCGCCAGGCTCCTGGATACCCCAGCCGACATCGAAGAGCTGGCGCCTTTGGTCATTCGCGAGATGCTGTATCGCCTGCTCACCGGCAACGCCAACGGAATCGTCCGGCAGATGGCCAGGGGAGATAGCCGCTTGAACCAGATCGCCCGTGCCATCGCGTGGATACGCAACCACTACCACGAAGCTTGCCGGATCGAAGAAATGGCCGACGTTGCAGGCATGAGCCGCTCGACGTTCCACGCCCACTTCAAGGCCGTCACCGCCATGACCCCACTGGAATTTCGCAGTCAATTACGCCTGCAGGAAGCCCGGCGCCTGATGGTGGCGCAGGCGTTCGATGCCGCCGGCGCCGGCTATCGCGTGGGCTACGACAGCCCCTCGCAGTTCAGCCGCGACTATGTGCGCATGTTTGGACTGCCGCCGGGCAAGGATGCACAGCGGCTGCGCAACACGGTCGAATGGTCCGCCTAGCGGCCGGACTCGTGAGACAGGGACGCGCTGCTCAATAATCGAAGTCGTGCCCCAACTCCTGCTGCATCCAGTCGAGAAATCTGCGCACGCGGGGGAAGCTGGAGTGCGCGCGCGGAAACACCAGATGATGCGCAGTGATGGGCGCACTCAGCGAAGGCGCGACCTCCACCAGGTCACCCCTTGCCAGATATTCGCGGGCCAGCAAGGTACTTTCCAACGCGAAACCGAGCCCATGACTGGCTGCCTCCAGCGTCATGTAAGACCGGTCGAAGCTCAGCGTGTAGGGTTTCTCGGGACGTGACAGCCCATGCTGGGCAAACAGTTGCGGCCATTTGATCAACGTCGCCTCCGACAGGATCAACTGGCTGTCCAGCAAATCGGCGGCACTGCCGACGGGGTGTTTTTCAAGGAGTTTTGGGGAGGCCATGACAGAAATGGTTTCGTTGCCGATGGTGCGCACTTCGTAGCTCGGCCAGTTGGGCATGCCATGGCGAATATCGACATCGATCTTGTCGCGACTGAAGTGCAGCGACTCGTAGGAGCAGGACAGATTCAGCTGGATGTCCGGATTGCTCTGCCGAAACTGCTCCAGCCGCGGCATCAGCCATAACAGGCCAAAACTGGGTGAAGAATGCAACCGCAGGCAATCCAGGCTGACATCATTGGTGGCGCGCTCGGTCGCCACCGCCAGGCTGTGCAGGATTCCCGAGATTTCCTTGAGGTATTGCTCGCCGACTGGCGTCAGCGTGACTCCCCGGGCGGTGCGCAGGAACAATTGGCGGCCAATCATGGCTTCCAGTTTGGCCAGTTGATGGCTGACCGCAGAAGGCGTCAGGTCAAGCACTTCTGCCGCTCTGGCAACGTTACCGAAGCGCGCTGTTTGCTCAAAGGCCTGAATGGCTTTCAGCGGTGGCAACACCGCAGGCGTATCGCCGGAGGTTGGCATGATCATCCTCACTTCTTTACAGGCGGCGGAAACCGGGGATGGGTACATTCAATCATTGCAAAGCCAGGCTGGCGAGTGCTGAATTTTTTTCAGCACCGAGTGATATTTGCCTTATTGCTCCAGGCATCGCGCAAGACCAAGCTGGGTCATCGGCTCCAAATGAACCGACCTCATAAAAACAACTCAGAGGTGCTCTCCCATGCTTGTCCAAGGCAAAGTCGCAATCATCACCGGTGCAGCCTCCGCACGAGGGATTGGCCGCGCAACCGCGACCACTTTCGCGCAACACGGCGCTCGTGTCGTCATCCTCGACCTGGACGAATCGGCTGCGCGAGATGCTGCCGCATCGCTCGGCGAAGGCCATCTCGGCCTGGCGGCCAACGTGGCCGACGAGACCCAGGTCCAGCACGCCGTCGCCAGAATCATCGAGCATTTCGGGCGCATCGACATTCTGGTCAACAACGCCGGGATCACCCAGCCCCTCAAGACGCTGGACATTCGCCCTTCGGATTACGACAAGGTGCTGGACGTCAGCCTGCGCGGCACCCTGCTCATGTCGCAAGCAGTGATTCCCACAATGCGCCAACAGGGGGGCGGCAGCATCGTGTGCATGTCTTCGGTGTCGGCACAACGCGGTGGCGGCATTTTCGGCGGACCGCACTACAGCGCTGCCAAGGCGGGTGTTCTGGGGCTGGCCAAGGCCATGGCGCGGGAACTCGGGCCGGACAAGGTTCGTGTCAACTCCATTGCCCCGGGCCTGATTCATACCGACATCACTGGTGGGCTGATGCAGGACGAGCGCCGCCACGCGATCATCGACGGCATTCCGCTCGGCCGCCTGGGTGAAGCACAGGACGTCGCCAACGCCGCGCTCTTCCTGGCCAGCGACCTATCCTCATACCTGACCGGTATCACCCTGGATGTGAACGGCGGAATGCTGATTCACTGAGTCACTCTGGGCGGGCCTGCATGGCCCGTGCGGTTCTGGATCGATGATGCAGCCGGGCCAATGGCCTGGCGGTCAATAAAAACAAGAGATCGGACCATCATGACAACCCTGTCGCTCGAAGCGGTTTCGACCGTGCGTTCCAACGCCTACCGTAAAACGGCCTGGCGCCTCATGCCCTTCCTGATGTTGTGCTACCTGTGCGCCTATCTGGATCGCGTCAACGTCGGTTTTGCCAAGTTGCAAATGATGAACGACCTGGCGCTCAGCGAAGCCGTCTATGGACTGGGCGCGGGCATGTTCTTCATCGGTTATTTCCTTTGCGAAGTGCCCAGCAACATCATCCTTCACAAAGTCGGCGCACGGGTGTGGATTGCCCGCATCATGATCACTTGGGGCATCATTTCCGCCCTGTTCGCCTTCGTGGAAACCGCGTGGCAGTTCTATGCCCTGCGCTTTTTGCTGGGTATCGCCGAAGCGGGGCTTGCCCCAGGTCTGCTGCTTTATCTCACCTACTGGTTCCCGTCCTATCGCCGGGCGCGCATGACCGTGCTGTGGTTCATCGCCATTCCGCTGTCCGGCATGGTCGGTGGCCCGCTATCGGGCTGGATCATGAACCATTTCGCCGGCGTCCATGGATGGGCCGGGTGGCAATGGATGTTCGTCATCGAGGCCGTGCCAACGGTCATCGTCGGGCTGCTGGTGCTGAGCTACCTCAAAGATGGGGTGCATCAGGCAGACTGGCTCAACGACGAAGAGAAAGCGCTGGTCACCCGCGAGCTCGCTGAAGACAACCAGCAGAAAGTCACGCACGCCTCGGTCGGCGAATTCATCCGGGACAGGCGCCTGTGGCTGCTCGCCGCCATCTACTTCTGCGTCGTGATGGGTCAGTACGCAATCACTTTCTGGCTCCCGACGCTGGTGCGTAATGCCGGTGTCTCCGATCCGCTGCACATCGGATTCCTGACCAGCCTGCCTTACCTTTGCGCGATCGCGGCGATGCTGCTGGTCGGGCGCAGCGGTGACAAACATCGCGAACGCCGCTGGCATCTCATCGTGCCCATGATTGCGGGAGCCATCGGCCTGAGCCTGGCAGCCCTGGTGGGTGGCAATGTGACGCTTTCCATCCTCAGCCTGTGCCTGGCGGCCTCGGGGATCCTGTCCGCCACCTCTCTGTTCTGGATGCTGCCCACCACCTTGCTCGGTGGCGTATCGGCCGCCGCCGGCATCGCGGCCGTCAACAGCTTCGCCAACCTCGCCGGGTTCTGCTCGCCCTATCTGATCGGCTGGGTCACCACACAGACCGGCTCCAGCGCCATCGGCATGTACCTGATTACCGGCGTGCTGCTGGGCGGTGCCACGCTGGTCCTGCGCATCCCAGCAACCCTGGTCAATCGTTGATTTCTCGGAGCTTTACCATGAACCCTACCTCTGCACCGCAATCACCCGTGACACTGGCCGAACGCGCCCACAACATTCGCCACCATGCGCTACGCATGGGGCAAGTTCAAGGCCAGGGCTACGTCGGACAGGCGCTCGGCGCTGCCGACCTGTTGGCAGTGTCGTATTTCCACGCCATGAACCACCGGCCGCAAGATCCACAGTGGGAGGAACGAGATCGCTTCTACCTCTCGATCGGCCACTACGCCATTGCTTTGTACGCCGCCTTGATCGAAGCCCGGATCATTCCACTCGATGAACTTGAAACCTACGGTTCGGATGACAGCCGGCTGCCGATGTCGGGCATGGCCGCTTACACCCCTGGGATGGAAATCACCGGTGGCTCCCTCGGCCAGGGACTGGGCATTGCGGTGGGTGCTTGCTTGGGCCTCAAACGCAAGGCCTCATCTTCCTTCGTTTACAACCTGCTCTCGGACGGAGAACTGAATGAGGGTTCCACCTGGGAAGCGGTGATGTCGGCATCGCATTGGAAACTGGACAATCTGATCGCCATCGTCGACGTCAACAATCAGCAGGCCGATGGCTATTCCAGCGAAATCCTGTCATTCGAGCCCATCGTCGATCGCTGGCAAGCCTTTGGCTGGTTCACCCAGCGCGTTGATGGCAACGACCTCGAAGCGTTGGTTGCCGCCTTCGATGCCGCCCGCAACCATTCGGGCGCACAGCCGCGCGTCATCATCTGCGATACCAAGATGGGTAAAGGTGTGCCGTTTCTGGAAGCACGAGAGAAAAACCATTTTATCCGTGTGGAAGAACATGAATGGGAGCTGGCACTGAACAATCTTGAAGAAGGAAAAGAACAATGAGCAACGCCACCCCTGCGACTTCAGCCGCTGTGCCGAGCAAAAAGCGTCTGACAACTTCGGCAATGATCGCCTCCATCGCATCCGAGGGCCAGGCCACCCGCTCAGCCCCCTTCGGCCACGCCCTGGCTTCGCTGGCAGAGCAGCGCCCGGACATTGTCGGACTGTCCGCCGACCTGTCCAAGTACACCGACCTGCATATTTTCGCCAAAGCGCACCCAGACAGGTTCTACCAGATGGGCATGGCCGAGCAATTGCTGATGAGCGCGGCCGCAGGCATGGCCCGCGAAGGGTTTGTTCCTTTCGCCACTACCTACGCCGTGTTCGCCTCCCGGCGTGCCTATGACTTTATCTGCATGGCAATTGCCGAGGAAAACCTGAACGTCAAGATCGTGTGCGGTCTGCCGGGCCTCACCACAGGATATGGCCCAAGCCACCAGGCCACGGATGACCTGGCGATATTCCGCGCCATGCCTAACCTGATGATCGTCGACCCCTGTGATGCGCTGGAAATCGAACAGGCTGTGCCGGCTATCGCGGCTCACCAAGGCCCGGTGTACATGCGCCTGCTGCGCGGTAACGTTCCCCTGGTGCTAGACGAGTACGGTTACACGTTCGAGATCGGCAAGGCCAAGACTCTGCGCACCGGCAATGATGTGCTGATTATCTCCACGGGTTTAATGACGATGCGCTCGCTCGAAGCCGCTAAACACTTGCAAGCCGATGGCATTGATGTGGCGGTCCTGCATGTACCGACCATCAAGCCACTGGACGAGCAGGCCATTCTGGCCGAGGCTCGAAAATCGGGTCGCCTCGTGGTGACGGCGGAAAACAGCTCGGTGATTGGCGGATTGGGAGAGGCCGTCGCCGGTGTGTTGTTGCGCAACGGCGTGACCCCGACCTTCCGGCAAATCGCCTTGCCCGATGCATTTCTGGATGCCGGGGCCCTGCCGACGTTGCATGACCGTTATGGCATTTCCACAACGGCCGTCTGCGCACAGATCAAGGCCTGGCTGTAAACCTACCCCGAGCGGCGCCTTCACAAAGGCGCCCGACGCTGCAAAAAGGCCGGATATGAAACCCGAAGAGCTGCTGGACCCTGACTTTCAAGGTTTCCTGATGCCCGGTACACAAACCTGGTCCCTGGATACCCTGGCAGACATCCGTAATCGTGTGCATGCCGGCTTCAAGCCTGCGAACGAGCTTCGTTGCGAGCAGCGATGGATACCGGGCTGCGATGGTCAGAAATTGCGCCTCTGCCTGTACCGACCAAGCAGCTCGCCTGAAAGCAAGCTTCCTGCAATCGTCTACCTGCACGGCGGAGGGTTCGTCCTGGGCCGACCGGAGATGGCCGATGATTATCTGGCGGATCTGGCTGAGCAGGTACAGGCAATTATCGTCGCGGTGGACTACCGGCTGGCACCTGAATTCCCCTTCCCTGCTCCCTTGGATGATTGTTACTCGGCGCTGGCGTGGCTGCATTCCAACCAACAATCGCTCGGTGTGGATGCAAAGCGCCTGGTGATCATGGGTCACAGCGCGGGCGGAGGACTGGCGGCCGCCCTGGCGATGCTGGTTCGAGACAGGGAGCAGTATGTACTCGCCGGTCAGGTTCTGATTTATCCCATGCTTGACCATCGCACGGGCACCGAAAGTTCACCGCACACCAATTGCACCACCGGCGTCATTGGCTGGTCCGCGCACCCCAACCAATTCTGCTGGAGTTGCCTGCGCCCAGATCACCCCCTGAGCCAAGCGAGTGCGGGCTTGTATTCACCGGCGCTTCAGACGAACCTGGCCAACCTGCCCCGTACATTCCTGTCGGTGGGCGCGCTGGACTTGTTCCTGGAAGAAGGCGTGGCCTTCGCCACCCGATTGTCCCGCTCCGGCGTGCCCATTGAATTGCATGTCTATCCAGGGGCACCGCACATGTTCGATCAGCATCCCGGGCGGATTACCGATCAATCGCGCCTTGATATCGCGCGGGCCTTGAAAACAATGATCAGCGAAGGCGCATCCTCCGGCATTTGAGGCGGTTGCCCTTCGCTGGCGTACTTCACGGTCGGTTCTCTTCCCGCGTCGGCATCGTCCAGTCACCTGGCCGTTTATCATGAATGGACGGCTCGCGCGGCTGTCCCTCGTAGGCGAACGCCACCAGATAAACCGCCAGCGCGAAGGTTGCCAGGGCGGCACGGCCCATTGGGTTGGCGTCCTTTGACAGCCCACCACCCGTCGCGAACTGCACCGTGCCCCCACGCAGGTAGTTGAACACTGCCTGCCCGAACAGTGCCTGCAGCATCAGGACGGTCCAGAAGCGCTCCCAATCCCCGGTGAAACGGGCGAACGCGTTGACCAGAGTCGCGACGATCATCAATGTCAGAACCACGTATCGGTGGCGCCTCAAGAACACCAGAATTTTGCTTTGCGCTTCCATCGAACGCTTTCCTGCGTTATTTCTTCGACCGCTGCGACCAGCCGATGACCATGAACACCAGTCCGGGCAACCAGAAACCGGTGTTCTCCGTACTGATGCCGATGGCAAGCAGAGGCAGCCCTACAAGAAACAGTGGGTGTTTGAATGCAGTATCCATCGCGCGAACCCTCCCAGAAAATGGCGGTCAGTTAACCATGGACCAGCCATCGCAATTACAAAAAACCCTCAAACCAGTTCTGCCCAAGAACTGTAGTATGCACACCGGAATTTTTTCAGTCATGGCCATAACGAGGTCGGATTAGAGTTTATGACCATGCAACCCAAGACCCGTGAGGTCCCACCCGTGCTTCAGGATCTGCGCACCGGCACCGCCGTGCTGCATATCGCCCTGGAGAAACGTCTGCCGTTTTTCTCCGACACCCTTGATGTCCAGGCTTTCCAACGCCTGATGCAGGCCTATTACGGTTTTTATCGACCGCTGGAAACCGCATTGCAGTTGAGCGCGTACATGCCGGAAGATTTTGACTTGCGCATGCGACTCAAAGCCATGACCTTGGGCCGCGACCTGCAAGCCATGGGCCTGTCCGAGCAAGCACTGGAAGATCTGCCCGCCTGCCGAGACTTGCCGGTGATCGATAGCGCCGCAGCGTGTCTGGGTGTCCTCTACGTGTTGGAAGGCGCAACGCTCGGCGGGCAGATCCTGCGTCGGGAAATCGCCTCACGGTTGGACCTGGGCGCAGAAAACGGTGCCGCATTCCTGGATGTCTATGGCGCCTCGACCGGCCGCCGCTGGCGCGATTTCATCGATTACCTGGGCAGCCGCCCAATGGACGCCGACGAGCGCAAGGCAGTCGTCGCCGCAGCACACACGACTTTCAGTTGTTTCGAACGTTGGCTGCAAAGCCAGGAGGTTCTGGTATGACACCACAAGACAAAGACGCGTTTGAAGAACTCCTGGCCAACTGCGCCGACGAACCTATCCGTTTTCCCGGGGCCATCCAGCCCCACGGCTTGCTGCTGACCCTGACCGAGCCTGAACTGGAGATCATCCAGGTCAGTGCCAACGTCGACACATTATTGGCGCGAGAGCCGCAGACGCTGATCGGGCGCCCGCTGCAAAGCCTCATCGGTGACGCACACGCCAAAGCCGTACGCGAAGCGTTGCAGCAACCTACGCTCTTCGACGTCCCACCCCTGCGCTTCAAAATCAACGGCACGGCGTTCGAAGGCTTGCTGCATCGCCATGAAGGGGTGCTGATCCTGGAACTGGAGATTCATGTCGAGAATTTCCAGCCGCGCAATGTCGCCGGCAACCAGACGAATCTGGGGCGGATGCTCCAGCGCCTGCAAGCGGCGACCACGCTGCAACAGTTGTACGACGTGAGCGTCAAGGAAATACAGGCCATGACCGGTTACGACCGGGTACTGATCTACCGATTCGAAGAGGAAGGCCACGGCCAGGTCATCGCCGAGGCTTCCGACCCGTCTATGGAAGTGTTCAACGGCCTGTTCTTCCCGGCGTCGGACATCCCCGAACAGGCCCGTGAGCTGTATCGCACCAACTGGTTGCGGATCATCCCCAACGCCGATTACCAGCCGGTGCCGCTGGTGCCGAAGCTGCGACCCGACACCCAGACCCCGCTGGACCTCAGTTTCGCGACCCTGCGCAGCGTCTCGCCCATTCACTGCCAGTACATGAAGAACATGGGGGTGCTTTCATCGATGAGCATTTCCCTGATGCGCGGAGACCAACTGTGGGGCCTGATCAGCTGTGGCAACCGCCAGCCGTTGCATGTCCCGCATGAGTTGCGCACGGCCTGCCAGACCATCGGCCAGGTGCTGTCGCTGCAGATCAACGCGATGGAGGCGCTGGAACTGAGCCGCCAGCGTGATGAGAAGCTCGAGTCGCTGGCGCTGCTCAATCAGGCAATGATCGACTCACCACAGAATGTCTTCGACGGCCTGGCCCAACAACCCCAAGTACTGATGGCGCTGGCCCGGGCGTGTGGCATCGCCATCATCGAGGACAAGCAACTGCACCGGTACGGCAGTTGCCCGGAGCCCGACGAAATCCGCGCGTTGCACAAATGGTTGCAGGAAAGTGGCAAACCGGTGTTCGCCAGTCATCACCTGGCCAGTGTCTACCCACCCGCCGCGCAGTATCAGCAAGTGGCCAGCGGTGTGCTTGCCATGAGCCTGCCCAAACCTGTCGACAATGGCGTGATGTGGTTCCGTCCGGAAGTCAAAGAGAACATCCAATGGAGCGGCGACCCGCGAAAGCCGCTGGATCTTGAGAACTCCGACACGGGTCTGCGACTGCGACCGCGCACCTCGTTCGAAATCTGGAAAGTCGAAATGTCCGGGATTTCCACCAAGTGGAGCCACGGCGACCTCTACGCGGCCAACGACCTGCGCCGCTCGGCGCTGGAAAATGACCTGGCTCGCCAGGTGCGTCGAGAGCAGGAAGCCGTGCGCGCCCGCGACGAACTGGTGGCCGTGGTGTCCCACGACTTGCGCAATCCGATGACGGTCATTTCCATGCTATGCGGCATGATGCAAAAGACCTTCAGCTCCGATGGCCCGCACACCTCGCGGCGCATTTCCACCGCAATCGACACCATGCAACAAGCCGCCGGGCGCATGAATACGCTGCTCGAAGACCTGCTCGACACCTCCAAGATCGACGCGGGCCGCTACACGATCACGCCGCAAAAGCTCGATGTCGCCCAGATGTTCGAGGAAGCTCAAGCGCTGCTCGCCCCTCTGGCACTGGACAAGGACATCAGCATTTCCTTCGAGGCTGATCCCGAGCTGCGCATCCAGGCGGACCCTGAGCGCTTGTTCCAGGTGCTGTCGAACCTGGTCAGCAACGCGATCAAGTTCACCCCGCGCCTGGGCACGGTAGGCGTGCACGCCGAATCGTGCGGCGGCGAAATCGTCTTCACCGTGCGCGACAGCGGTGAAGGCATACCTGCGGAGCATCTGCCTCATGTATTCGACCGCTACTGGACGATGAAGGAAGGCAATCCAACGGGCACTGGATTGGGTCTGTATATCTCGCAGGGGATTGTCGAGGCCCACGGTGGGCGCATCGTGGCCGAGAGTGTGCTTGGCCAGGGAGCCTTGTTCAAATTCACGCTGCCGGCAGCGGTTGATGGTGTGAAGTGAATCGCTTGGGGAGATTGCCAGGCGCTTGACATCACCCCGCTCCATGAGCGCAGCATCGTAACGAAAAACGCCCCGCCAGAGCATCGCTTTGGCGGGGCGTGGCACAGCCTATCCATGACGCTTGCCAGTCATGGGCGGCCGTTATTTGCCATGCTTTTCAATCAGCGCAGCCAACATTTCGTACTCTTCACCCGTCAGGTCGGTCAACGGCGTACGAACCGGTCCGGCGTCATGCCCAACGATCTTTGCCCCGGCCTTGACGATGCTGACAGCGTAGCCCGCCTTGCGGTTGCGGATGTCCAGATAAGGCAGGAAAAAATCGTCAATCATTTTGCCGACCGCTGTGTGGTCTTCCCGGGCAATCGCCTGATAGAAATTGGTCGCCAGTTGCGGCACGAAGTTGAACACCGCTGACGAGTAAACCGGTACGCCTAGCGCCTTGTACGCGGCGGCGTACACTTCTGCGGTCGGCAGGCCGCCCAGGTACGAGAACCGATCACCCAGTCGACGGCGGATCGACACCATCAACTCGACATCCCCCAAACCGTCCTTGTACCCGATCAGGTTCTCGCAGCGCTCGGCCAATTGTTCGAGCAATGGCGCGGTCAGCCGGCAGACGTTGCGGTTGTAGACCACCACACCAATCTTGACCGATTTGCACACGGCCTCGACGTGGGCCGCCACACCCTCCTGGCTCGCCTCGGTCAAGTAGTGAGGCAACAACAGCAAGCCTTTGGCGCCCAGGCGCTCCGCTTCTTGCGCATATTCGATTGCCTGACGGGTCGAGCCGCCGACGCCGGCGAGGATCGGCATGCTGCCGGCGCAGGTATCGACAGCCGTCTTGATCACCGAACGGTATTCGCTGGTGGCAAGAGAGAAAAACTCACCGGTTCCGCCCGCCGCAAACAGCGCGCTGGTGCCGTAGGGCGCCAGCCATTCCAGACGCCGCGCATAACCCGCCGCATTGAAGTCGCCCTGCTGATCGAAGTCGGTCAGCGGGAAAGACAGCAGCCCGGAGGACAGGACAGATTGAAGCTCGGAAGGGGTCATCTTGTTATCACCTTGTTATTGTCATGGGAGAAGCAATTGAATTTATACGACATCATACAACTGCACTTAAAACAATCCCCTAATAACTGAAGAAGCCTCCTCGACCCTCCTCTGGCAACCGTTTAACCACGTTGATTAAATTCCGTTATCCCCTTAATAAAAACATTGACTCAGCCATCCAGCCCTATTGCGTTGACATCATCAGGGCAAAAAGAAAAACTCAACTCAGGTCATACGACGACGTATAACTAATAATAAAAGGTGGTCTTTCTCATGCATCGTCCTCACTTTATCGGCACGCGTTTACTTAGGGTCCACGACCCTGTCCCGCCAACGACTTACTTGCTCGCCCTCCCCAACTTCAATGGGGTGCAAGTGCCATGAAAGAACTCCTCAGACTGTATTTCCTCGGACTTAAAACACTGATTGTGGCGTGTCTGGTTTGCATTACCGTGCTGATCTTCGCCAACGTCGTTTTGCGTTATGGTTTCAATTCCGGGCTGTTCTTCAGCGAGGAGATTTCCAGGCTGGCGTTCGTCTGGCTGGTCTTTGCCGGTTCGCAACTCATGCTGCACGAGAACGGCCACATCGGTGTCGATATCCTGACCAGCCGGGTCTCGGCCAAGGTGGCCAAACACCTGATGACCCTGGCCTACCTGGCGATGCTCTACGCCACTTGGCTGTTCCTCGAAGGCAGCTGGAAACAAACCCTGATCAACCTGCATGTGGGTGCACCGTCCACCGGCGTCTCCATGGCGCTGTTCTACGGTGCCGGTCTGGTGTTCGCGATATTGAGTACCGTTTTGCTGTGCGCCCAACTGGGCAAGCACCTGATCACGCCGGCCGCTGAGCCAGCGCCTGAAAACGCACACGGGGTATTCAAATAATGGCACTGGGCCTATTCGTCGGCGTGCTCATGGCCGCCATTCTCATCGGCGTACCGATCGCCTATGCATTGATCCTCTGCGGCGTGGCCCTGATGGGACTGCTCGGTTTGTTCGATGGCCAGATCATCGCGCAGAACATCGTCAACTCGGCAGGCAGCTTTCCGTTGCTGGCCATTCCACTGTTCATCATCGCTGGCGAGGTCATGAACAGCGGCGGTCTGTCCAAGCGCATCATCAACCTGGCGATTTCCTTGGTCGGTCACCTGCGCGGCGGCCTGGGCTACGTCACCATCGTTGCCGGCGTGCTGCTTTCCAGCCTGTCGGGTTCGGCGCTGGCCGATGCCGCGTCACTGACCGCGCTGCTGCTGCCGATGATGGTGATCGCCGGCTACAACCGCAACCGTTCCGGTGGCCTGATCGCGTCGGTCTCGGTGCTGGGTTCGATCATTCCGCCGAGCATCGGCTTTGTGGTCCTGGGCGTCGCCTCGGGCCTGTCGATCACCAAGCTGTTCCTGGCTGGCATTGCTCCAGGACTGATGATTGCCTTGGCGCTGGTAGTCGCCTGGTGGCTGGTGTCACGTCGCGACAACGATGTGCAACTGAGCCCCAAGGCATCCGGCAAGGAGCGCATGAAAGCCTTCGTCGACAGCACCTGGGCGCTGATGCTGCCGGTGATTATCGTCGCTGGCCTGCGCTTTGGCGTGGTGACTCCGACCGAAGCCGGCGCTGTGGCGAGTGTGTATGCGTTGCTGGTGTCGTCGCTGATCTACCGTGAACTGAGCCTCAAGTCCCTGGGTGAGCTGTTGCTGCGCGCCGGCAAGACCACCGCGGCCGTGATGTTCCTGGTCGCGGCGGCCTCGATTCCTGCCTGGATGATCACCATCGCCGATATCCCGGGACAGATCATCGACCTCATCCAGCCGGTCATGGACAACCCGAAACTGCTGATCGTTGTTTTGATGCTACTGATCCTGGCGATCTCCATGGTCATGGATCTGACGCCGACCATCCTGCTGCTGGCGCCGATCCTCGTGCCCGTGGTCACCGCCGCCAACATCGACCCGATCTACTTCGGTGTGCTGTTCATGATCAATTGCTCCATCGGCCTGATCACACCGCCCGTAGGCACGGTGCTCAACGTCGTGTGCGGCATCGGCAACATGCGCTACGAAGCGCTGCTCAAGGGGACTTTCCCGTTCCTGATTGCGGAAATCATTGTGCTGTTCCTGCTGGTGATGTTCCCCGATCTGGTCACCGTTCCAGCGCAATGGTTCGCCCACTAAAAATCCAACAAGAAACAGGAATGACCATGAAAACACATTTGAGCGCACTGGCCGCCCTGCTGCTGGCCAGCAGCATGAGCTTCGCCGCCGAGTACAACAGCCACACCATCAAGTTCGCAGCCACCAGCCCCAAGGGCACTCCCCCCGCCATTGGCATGGAACTGTTTGCCAAGAAGATCGACGAGCGCAGCGGCGGCAAGATCAAGGTTCGGACCTTTCCCAACGGCGTGCTCGGCGGCGACGTACAGGTACTGTCGTCCCTGCAGGGTGGTGTGGTGGAGATGATGACCTGGAACGCCGGACTGATGATCAATCATGTGACCGACTTCGGCATTCTCGACTTCCCCTTCATCTACACCGACACCGCGAAGGTCGATGCCATGCTCGATGGCGAGGTTGGCAAGATGCTGACGGACCAGTTGCCGGAGAAGAAGCTGGTGGGCCTGGCGTTTTGGGAACTGGGTGTGCGCAACCTGACCAATAACGTGCGCCCGGTCGAAAAGATGGAAGACATCGTCGGGTTGAAGATCCGCGCGCAACAGTCGCCGTTGTTCCTCGATGTCTGGTCGGCGCTGGGCGCCAACCCAACGCCCCTGCCCTTCACTGAAGTGCATACGGCCCTGGAGACCGGCACCGTGGATGGCCAGGAAAACCCGGCCGCCCTGATCCTCGCCTCGAAATTCAACGAAGTGCAGAAATACCTGAGCCTGACGCACCACAACTACAACCCGCAAATCGTCCTGATCAGCAAACCCTTTTGGGACAAGCTCAATGATGACGAGAAGGCGTTGCTCAAGGAGGTTGCACTGGAAGTGCGCCTCGAGCAGCGCCGGATTTCCCGCGAGGCTGACAGCAAGGCGATTGCCGAGCTGGGCAGTTCGGGCATGAAAGTCAACGAACTGCCCACCGAGGAAATTGCACGCATCCAGCAGAAGATCCGCCCGGTGATCGACAAATACGCGGCGCAGATCAACCCCGAACTGGTGAAGAAAGTCTACGAAGCGGTGGACTACAAGCCGCAATAGCCCTGGCCATCCCGGCAGCCGGCACTGCGCTGGCTGCCCCATCAAACGCACGCTTGCCTGACAATCAAAGGACCTCGCTTCATGAAAATCTCCGTCGCACAGATCCACCCGGTCGCCGGTAACTCGGCGCAAACCATCGACAAAGTCGCCGAACTCACCCGCCAGGCTGCCAGCCAGGGCTCACGCCTGATCGCATTTGCCGAGTGCCTGTTGACCGGTGGCGCGTTCGACAGCCGCGAAGAACTGGAAAAAAGTGCCATCCACCTCGACGCACTCGCGCCCCTGCTCAAGGTTACGGCTGAAACCGGGATCTATCTGGTGGTCGGTTTTTACGAGCAGAACGCCGAGTCAGTTTTCAACACCGCCGCACTGATCGGCCCTGACGGTATCGTCGGCCTGCATCGCAAGCGCCATTTGCCGTTCATGATCGGCGACCGCTTCACCGACCGCCCTGAAGAATGGACTGCCCCGGTATTCGACACTGACATCGGTCGCATCGGCCTGGCGATCTGCTACGAAATTCGCTTCCCCGAAGTCATCCGCACGCTGGCCCTGGAAGGCGCCGACATCGTGGTACTCCCTGCCGCCTGGCCCGAGCAGGCACGTATGCTGCCGGACATTTTCAGCACCGTGCGGGCAGCCGAGAACATCGTCTATTTCGTCGCACCTAACCGAAACGACATGGACGGCGGCATGCAGTTCATCGGCATGAGCCACATCATCGAGCCCTCGGGCAAGACCCTGACCCGCGCAGGACAGGAGGACGGCGTGTTCAGCGTGGAGATCGACCTTGCGAAGGCACGCAACAAATCATTGATTCGCGACCCCGGCGTGTTCGAAATCCACCCCTTCCGCGACCGCCTGCCAGAGACTTATCGCGTCTGAGACGACCCATCACGCTGCTCAGGAAATCGCAATGCATAACAAGATCACGACCCTTAAAGAGCACATGGCCAATGGTCCGACGTTCGGGATGAACATCTACAGCACCTCCGGCATGGCCATCGAAGTGGCCGGCAATTGGGGGCTGGACTTTGTCTTCATCGACGCCGAACACACGGCCCTGGGCGTCGACAAGGACATGGAAAAGCTGCTGCTGTCGGCGCACTACGCCGGTATCCATGGCCTGGTTCGCGTGCGCGGCACCCTTGAATGGGACATTCGCAAGGCATTGGAAATGGGCGCCTCGGGGGTCATCGTGCCGCAGGTGCACAACGCTGCACAGATGCGCGATATCGTGCGCTACAGCAAATTCCCGCCGTTCGGGCGCCGAGGTGGCGACAGTTCGGTGCGCTCTGCGAACTACGCTGGGCCCGGCTTTGACTGGGCTCGCTACACCGAGGCAGAAAACGCCCGCAGCGTTATCGTGCCAATGGCCGAGAGTTTTGAGTTCTTCGACAACATCGACGAGATTCTCGACGTCGACGGTATCGATGCGGTGCATTTCGGCCCAGCCGATTACTCGTTGTCGCGCCAGTTGCCGGTGGATTATCGCCTGGGCAACCCCGAAGTCCGGGATCGCCTGGCGCTGCTGATAGAGCAATGCCATGCGCGCTCCATTCAGGTCATGGTGCCCTGCTTCCCGGCGGACACCGAAACGGCCAGTCGCCTATTGCAAATGGGCGCAGACATGTTGCTGATGGGCAGTGACCTGTCATGGCTGAATCAGGCGGGACAACACATTTCGTCCATTCAAAAAAGTGTTCAAAGTAAATAACCACCCCTTCTAAAAGTTATTGGATCACCCTAAAGATTAAAGGCCAAATCAACTAATCTGATTTGGCCTTTACTGTTACCCGAGCACTTCAACTCACCAAAAAGTTCTGTCTCATCAAAGTAGCCCGTGTCAGCGACACCAGTTCTTCAAGTTGAACATCGGGCCTTTCGGTCAAATAAGATAAACAAAACCTGGCGGGTTCTATCGGGGGATTGCACGGCAGGACCTTGAGCAAATCAACGGCCAACATATCGCGGATCAATGGAACGGGGAGAATCCCGATGGCATGACCGGCCGATATCATCTTGGCGATAAACGCCAGGGAGTTACTGGAGTGAAAGGCTTCGGACACTCCGCCACCTTCCTTCAGCCAGCGCTCCACCACCGAATACAGGGTCGACGGCGCCGAGTGCGTGACGATGGGATGAGCGCACGCCTGTTCCGGTAGAAAGGTATCCCCTTCGATGTCCAGGTGCGCGGCCGCCACCCACTGAAAGGTCATCCACCCCAGGAAGATATCGGTGACATCATCACGGGTCATCGGATTGGTCAGCAGCGCCAGATCCAGCTCGTGGTCATTCAACTTGCGATTGAGCACGGCGCCCACGTCAATGGTAATTTCCAGGGTGATTTCCGGAAAGTGTGCCTTGATTTCGGCGATTACCGCCGTCAGCCCGACCATGGCCGAGCACTCGTCGGCGCCCACGCGCAGTCGGCGATTCTGTTTCTGCTTGGCCGCAAACTGCTCCAGCTTGACACTGTTGTTCAACGCCAGTTCGGCGTGCTGCAGGGCAATCAGGCCATCGGCGGTGATGGTCATGCGCTGCTTGCTGCGATCGAACAGTTTCACACTCAGCAAGGACTCCATCTCCCGGATACGCGAGGAAATGGCCGGTTGGGTCAAATGAAGATGTCGAGAGGCCGCGTGCACGCCGCCTAATCGGGCCGTCCAATAAAAGGCCTCGATCTGCATCAGGGTAATTCTCATGATAAAAATTGTCCCGCCGCTGAGTCGCTTTTTTTTATTACCGCATTAAAAATGCGCTTGTTAGGATGGACTCAATGTAACAGACATCCCTCAAAACAAGTAAAACCGGCATGTATATTATTCGAGAACTACCACAACAAATCCCACGAGAAGAACTTGAAGTACTTTTCGCAGCGGAACCGGCAACCATTGGTCACTTCATTACCCAAGGCATTTTGAGTACGGACATAAAGGCGCACTTCCAGGATGTCAGGGCCGTGGGCACGGCGGTCACGGTGAAAATGCCCGGTGCCGATGGCGGCATCCTGCATCACGCCATGGGCTGCGCCCGCCCCGGCGATTTCCTGATCGTCGATCGCTGTGGCGAACGGGTGACTGCCGCCATGGGCGGCGCCATGGCCTACGCCGCGAAACAGGCCGGCATCGCCGGGATCGTCATCGATGGACACGTCACCGACCTGGGTGAACTGCGCACTTATGGTGTGCCCATCTGGTCGTGGGGCGCGAGTGCGATTACCACGCGACTCAAGGGTGAAGAAGGCGAGTTTTGTACGACGGTCCAATGTGGTGGCGTCGTGATCCACCCAGGTGATGCAGTGGTCGCTGATGAGAACGGCATCGTGGTGCTCAGGCCGTGGCAGGTATTAACGCTGGCGCGTCAGGCCATCGACTTTCAGGAGCGGGAAAAAACCACACTCGCCCGGCTTGCAAACGGCGAGAAATTTCCCGATGTGGTCGGGTCCAGAGCCATCATCGACGCCGCCATCCACCGCGTGTCCTGAACAACAGCATCACCGATCTTTCGTTTCTGCCATGTAGCCCCTTCAAAAAAATAACAGGACTACCATGAAACTACATCCTGTAACGCCCTGGATCCTGGCCATGCTCGGTGGCCTGATTGGACCGACCGCCCTGGCGGATACGGTGCCAGCGACTCACTTCAACGTGATTGGCGGTGGCAGCCACAATTACACCTACCGAGCGGTTGAAGCGCCGTTCTGGAACACCACGTTACCTGACAACTCCGGCGGCAAGCTCACGGCGAGCCTGCGAGGCTTGTCCGAAAGCGGTCTCAAGGGGCCGGAAATGGTGCGTTTGATCCGTTCCGGGGCCGTTGAAATCGGCATGGGCGTTTTCGCGTTCGTCGCCGGCGACGACCCGTTTTTCGAAGGTATCGACCTGCCCGGCATGGCTGCCGACATCGAGACCGCCCACCGCGTATCGAGCGCATTCAAACCCGTGCTCGCCGCGCGCATGGCCGAGCGTCACGGCGTCAAGCTGTTGGCCACCGTCCCCTATACGGCGCAGGTGTTCTTCTGCCGCGAGCCCGTCGCCTCGGTACAAGACCTCAAGGGCCGGAAAGTTCGCGTGCGTGGACGCAACATGTCCGACATGGTCAAGGCACTCGGCGGTGCCCCCATGACGCTGCCATTCGCTGAAGTGGTGACCGCCATGCAAACCGGGGTCATCGACTGCGCGGTGTCGGGCATCGGTTCTGGCAATGCCGCCCGCTGGTACGACGTGGCCAACCATCTCTATAACCTGCCAACGGACTGGTCGATCGGCTTCTATGCCATTGGCCTGAAGCGCTGGCAGTCATTGCCAGAAACGGTACAGCACCTGCTCGAGCAGCAATCCCGGGTACTGGAAGACCGGTTGTGGGAGGAAACCACCAGGGAGAACCGCTCGGCCCTGGCCTGCAACATCGGCGCAGCCGATTGCCAGATTCATCACCCCGCACATATGCAGGTCAGCACGCCGACGCTCGCCGAACGGCAGGCGATGCAAGAAGCCGTGCTGGCCATCGCCAATGACTGGGGCAAACGTTGCGGTGCACCGTGCGTGGAACGTTGGAATGCCACAGCCGGAGCGACCCTGGGCGTGCAACTGCAAACACCCTGACAGCGCCGGCCAATGGCCTCGCGTTTTGAATCCACCCCGTTTGCGGAGAACACCGCTGATGAAACCCTCTGAATCTTCTGCCATCAGGCTTGTGAACAGCGTCGCGTGGCTCAGTGCCTGGGTCGGTGGTATCGCGCTGATGGGCACCGCCTTGATGATCGGCGTCGACCTGATCCTGCGCAAAACCATTGGCGTATCGATGGGCGGTGCCGACGAAATCGCCGGTTATGTGCTGGCCATTGTCAGCACCTGGGCGTTCCCCGTCGCCCTGCTCAAGCGTTCGCACATCCGGGTCGACATCGTCTATTCACGCCTGTCCATCAAAAGTAGGGCCGCGCTCGACCTGCTGGCGCTGGGGTGCATGGCATTGTTTGTCGGGACCTTGCTGTTTCATGCATCCGGGGTGCTGTGGACCACGCTCAAGTTCCATTCGACCTCCACCACGCCACTGCAGATTCCGTTGTGGCTGCCGCAATCGATCTGGCTCGCAGGTTATGTCTTTTTCGCCCTGACCATTGTGGTGCTGGCTTGCACCAGCCTGAGCCGCCTGCGCCGGCGGACTTCGATCAGCGGGCTGATCGGCATCAATTCCGTCGAGGAAGAAATCGAGGAGGAAACCCACCGCCGTGCGCCGGGGTTCACGCCTTCGCCAACCACTGGAGAACACTGAATGCTCGCCTTTACCCTCTTCACCCTCCTGGCGCTGCTGGGTCTGAGCGTGGCCGCAGCGGTCAGTGTCGGCCTGCTGGGCATGTCGCTGTCCGAGCTGTTTTCCACTCTGCCCTTGAGCAACGCCATGGGGGAAATCGCCTGGAGCACCAGCGCCGAATTCCTGCTGGTGGCGATTCCGCTCTACATCCTGATGGGCGAACTGCTCGTGTGCTCAGGCGTTGCCGGGCGCATGTACGGCGCGGTGTCAAAATGGCTGTCGTGGCTGCCAGGGGGTTTAATGAACGCCAACATCGGCGCCTCGGCCCTGTTCTCTGCCACCAGTGGCTCCAGCGTTGCAACCGCCGCGACCATTTCGACGCTGGCCCTGCCTGAGCAGGAACGCAAAGGCTACCCGGCGCCGCTTTTTCTCGGTTCGGTCGCCGCTGGCGGCACTCTGGGTATCCTGATTCCGCCGTCGATCAACATGATTCTGTTCGCGCTGATCGCCAATCTCTCGGTGCCCAAGCTGTACCTGGCCGCCACCATTCCGGGCATTTTGCTGAGTTTGATGTTCGTGGCGATGATCGTGATTGCCTGCCTCTTGCGCCCGGAACTGGGAGGCACCAAGGAACACGCCACCTGGGCCGAACGCCGGGAAAGCATCAGGGACCTGCTGCCACCACTGGCGATATTCGTGCTGGTGGTGGGCGCCATCTACAGCGGCTTTGCCACCGCCAGCGAGTCGGCCGCATTAGGGGTGATCGCTGCGTTCGCCCTGGGGCTTTGGAGACGTGCCTTCACCTGGCAGAACCTGGGCCAGGCTTTCGAGTCGACGCTGCGCACGACGGGGATGATCCTGTTCATCACCCTGTCGGCGTTTTTCCTCAACTTCGTGCTGGCGTCCATCGGGCTCACTTCAACGCTGGTGAGTTTCGTCACCGACCTCAACATGTCGCCGATGGGCACGCTGCTGGCAATCATCGTGTTCTACATTGTCCTGGGGTGCTTCATGGACACCCTCGCCATGCTGATTACCACCGCGCCACTGGTGGTACCCGTCATTATCGCCCTGGGTTTCGATCCACTGTGGTTCGGCGTGATCCTGATCATCCTGTGCGAGATGGGCCAGATTACCCCGCCGTTCGGCATGAACCTGTTCGTCGTGCAGAGCATCCGCAACAAGGGCAACTTCCTCGATGTAGTGTACGGCGCCCTGCCGTTCTGTTTCGTATTGTTGCTGTTGATCGCATTGTTGATCATGTTTCCACAGATTGCCCTCTGGCTGCCGCACTACGCCTGACGTCCGTATCGCTCGCAGGCCCAGGTCACCTTGCCTGGGTCCGCGAGATCAGGTCTGCCAGGTATTTCTTTGAACTTCGCCCCCTTCATCGTGATCACCTTTACTGCGCGCAGTCAGCGCGAACCTGATGGATCAGTGCCTGGCGCTGGGCATCCGTAAAGGGTCGATAAACGATGAGGATTTGCCGTGACCGACACCACCTATCCCCTTGCGCGAATCACGCCGGGGCCGC
Organism: Pseudomonas sp. S2_C03; assembly: GCF_054668405.1. Lineage (NCBI taxonomy): Bacteria > Pseudomonadati > Pseudomonadota > Gammaproteobacteria > Pseudomonadales > Pseudomonadaceae > Pseudomonas > Pseudomonas sp. S2_C03. The sequence goes on from NZ_CP162766.1 coordinate 2,723,526, forward strand.
TGCATTCGATACTGCTGGGCGGCACCGTTGCTCTGTTTCTCGGGGCGCTGTTGAGTGATATCGCCTACGCCAGGACCTACCAGATCCAATGGAGCAATTTCGCCTCGTGGCTGATTGCCGGGGGCTTGGTGTTCTGTGGGCTCGCGTTGCTGTTTGCCCTGACCAATCTACTGCGGGCCCAACCGAAAGCCGGCCGGCCTGCACTGTATTTCCTGCTCCTGCTGATCACTTGGGTACTGGGGCTGGTCAACGCCTTCGAGCACGCCAAGGATGCGTGGGCCGTCATGCCTTCGGGCCTGATCCTGTCGGTCATCGTTGCCGTGCTGAGCGGCGCCTCGGCGTTGATCGGCCTTACCAACTTGCGGTCAGGAGGTGCACGATGAAGCCTGTTTTCCCCGTAGCCACCCTGACCCTGGCGATGCTCCTGAGCGCTTGCGGTGGAGAAGCCGACAGCCCTCAGGCTCGTGGCCCTGAACCTCAGATGCCGGAACCGCAGCGCAGCCTGTTGCCCAGTATGAAAATCGCCGAACCCGCGGCCTGGGATAACCAGAAGCCCACGGTTCCCGAAGGTTTCAGTGTCACTGCCATTGCCCAAGACTTGAAAATTCCGCGCCAGACGCTGGTGCTGCCCAACGGCGATATCCTGGTGGCCGAAGGACGGGGCGGTAACGCGGCCAAGCTCAAGCCCAAGGACGTCATCGCCAGCTACATCAAGGCCCAGGGCAACACTAAGGTCAAGGGAGGTAACCGCCTGACCTTGCTTCGCGACGCGGATGGGGATGGCAAGTACGAGCTGCAAACGGTGTTCGCCGAGCACCTCAATGCGCCTTATGGGCTGGCGTACGCGGATGGCAAAATCTACGTCGCCAATCAGGATGCACTGGTGCGCTTCGACTATACCGAGGGGCAGACCAAGGCCAGCGGTATGCCTACGAGAATCACCGAGCTGCCTTCGGCGATCAATCACCACTGGACCAAATCGCTGGCCATCAGCGAGGACGGGCGCTCGCTTTACGTGGGCATCGGCTCCAACAGCAACATCACTGAGCGCGGCATGGAGGTCGAAGTGGATCGGGCGATGGTCTGGCAAATCGACGCCCAAACCGGCGCGCACAAGCCGTATGCAACCGGCCTGCGCAACCCTACGGCGCTGAAGATCCAGCCCGGAACCGGAACGCTCTGGGCAGTGGTCAACGAGCGGGATGAACTGGGGCCCGACCTGGTGCCGGACTACCTCACCTCCGTCAAGGAAGGGGCATTCTACGGTTGGCCTTACAGCTACTGGGGCCAGAATGTGGATACGCGGGCGCGGCCACAGGATCCCAAAAAGGTTGCCTCGGCGATCAAACCGGATTACAGCCTGGGTTCGCACGTGGCGGCGCTGGGAGTCGACTTCTCGACGGCCGCAATGGGTGAGCGATTCGCCGACGGTGTGTTTGTCGGTGAGCACGGCAGCTGGAACCGGGATAACCCGGTGGGCTACAAAGTGATTTTCGTGCCTTTCAATAACGGTAAAGCCACGGGCGAACCCATCGACTTTGTCACAGGCTTGCGCGGTGATGACGGCAAAACCCGTGGCCGGCCTGTGGGTGTGACGGTCGATCCGCGAGGTGCATTGATCATCGCCGATGATCTCTCCAACACGGTCTGGCGGGTGACTCGCAATCAGTGATTGCATCAGCGAAGGGCCCGCCATTGCGCTAGCCCTTCGCTGGGTCTGCCTTGGAACCCACGGATTTGTATTCTCCAGTCGCTTCCAATGCGCACTCCACCAACGCCACCTTGTCCCGCGAGCGATAAGAAACCGGTGTCTTATCGGCATCAGCCAGGTTGGCTTTTTTCCGTGTCTTCCCCGCGACCGGTGACACGAATGCGCCTGGCTCCATTGCAAATCGCTCTGCCAGCGCATAGGCCATCTTGTGACTGATTGGCCGGTCCCCGCTGAGCACCTTGGACACCGCGGTTTTATCGCCGATTTCCGGGAGGTCCGAACCGGTGAGACCAAGAGTCTGCATCAGATCCTTGATCAATTGCACAGGCGTGCAAGTGGTCCCGAGTGCAGCGCTGGATTCACGAAACTGTTCGGAATCGCGCTGGTAGGCCAGCATTTCATCCTCCAGCTCAATGAGAATCTTCTCTTCGACCTTGTTCAGTTCGCGGCCATCGGTGAGCTCATCGAGCAACCAGGTCGCGCGCTCATAATCGGCCGGGGTCTTGATGCCGTGCACGAACTCGCTGCGCAGGCGCTCCATGACCGCATACAACTCGCCAAGCGTTGCAATCATGGTTTGAAAATCGTTTGGGCTGGTGTTCATCGTTTTGTCCCTTTGTTTCTTGCATACCAGGCGTTGGCAACGTCGTACTCGGCATGGGTGTAGACGTGTTTGACGTAAAACTTTTGCCGGATGTAATTGACTCCGCCGATCAGCCGAAGGTTATTGCCACCTACATCAATCACCACCCAATTGTGTGCAGCTCTGGGCTTGAACAGGTCAACGTTGTGCGTACCGAAAACCCTTTGCAGGTCCGCGAACTGTTCTGGTCGGGCCACCTTCAAAAGACGTAGGCAGCGGTCCAGGCCTGCCTTGTCGTTAGGGCGCGCAACCCCGGCGTCGTCGAAACGTGATGGTGTGAGTATGTCCATGGGCATCCTTGTCATGGTTACGATGCTACACCAGTTGTGTTTTTTGACAACTACTGTTTGTCGGCATCAGGAAAACTGGCGGTGAGATCAGGTTGAAATACCGAACCCTCTCCAGTCTAACCGGGGCTCGCTGACTTTCTCGCGTCATCTGTACCAACATGTATCCGACAAAACTGGCCGAAGGGTCAGTTTTTCGCCATAGTAGGCGGTCACACACATTCGCAGTACGAGGCATTGGACATGCAAGGCGTCAAACGCAAGTTGGTTTTCGTGACATCTTTCGAATTGATCGCCGTCGCATTCAATACCTTGATCCTCACCGCACTAGGCCATGACACTCAGCTTTCCACAGGACTGGCAATCGCCAGCTCGACCGTTGCCATGCTGTGGAATTACTGCTGGAACACAGTGTTTGAATATTGGGAAGCTCGACGTGTCGACCGCACCCGCACGCTATGGCGCCGAGTGCTGCATGCGACAGGATTCGAGATTGGCCTGCTCGGCGTGCTGGTTCCGCTGTTCGCCTACTTCCTGCACGTTGCGCTGCTGGAGGCATTGGCGTTGAACGTGGGTTTGATGTTGTTTTTCCTGGTGTACACCTTCACGTTCAACCTGGTGTTCGACAAGCTGTTCGGTCTACCGCTGTCGGCGCAACCCGCTGAGGCCTCTTGATACCTGAAGTGGGCCATCTGATCAGCGTTTGTCCGCCAGCGTTCCCGAGTACGTCGCTTCTACCGGCCCACTGAGAAACACCGGGCCATTGCCGTCCCAATTGACGGTCACGGTCCCGCCATCGCATTCGACCTCAACGCCAGGATCCAGCAAACCCCGCCGAATACCGTTGACCACCGCGCCACAACAGCAGGAACCGGACCCGAGCGGGATACCACCCCCGCGCTCCCAGATGCGCAACCTGATGTGCGTGCGATCGATGACCTGGACAAAGTGCACGTTGGTCTTGAGAGGAAACAGCGGGTGCGTCTCGATGAGCGGTCCCGTTGTGGCGAGGTCCACCGCGCTCAGGTCCTCGACGAAATAGGTACAGTGCGGATTGCCCATGCTGCATGCGGCGGGTTCACCAGGCAGTGGCAGCACAGACGAATCCAGCTCCCGGGCCAACGGGATCTCAGACCAGTCAAACAGTGGCTGCCCCATCGCCACCGAAATCGTCTCGGCCGTCCTTCGCCTGCAGGTGAGCAAGCCACGATTGGTTCGCAGCGTCACCGAGGTACCATTGGCCTCAAGCATCAAGCGATCTGCAACACCGCGTGTGGCACTGCCGCATACGTCCAGGGCCGAACCATCGGCGTTCCAGAAGATCACGCGTGCATCGGCATCGTCGCAATCGAGCACCACCGCCAATTGATTGAAGCCGATGCCGCGATTACGGTCCCCCAACTGACGGGCCAGTTCACTGGTCACTGGATTGCTGGCGTTTCGTGCATCCACCACCACGAAGTCATCGCCATTGGCGTGCATTTTATGAAAGCGCAGCGGCATCGAACGATCCTTGTGCCATGGGTATGACCTACCCTGGGTGTCAGGGCATCCTGCGCTGATTATTTAGCACTCGCCAGATAGTACGCAACCAAGGCATTGGCATGACCGTGGCCCATCGCATGTTCGTTCTTGAGCCAGGTGACCATTTCCATGTGTTTCTTGTCGTTGATCGTGGCGAGCAGGCTCAACCAGTGGCTGACGGGCTGCCCGTATTTCTGTTCAATCGATGGAAAGTAGGAGGCTGGGCCTTTTACTTTTTGATCTTCGGTCATGTTGCGAACTCCCTGTTGGTGTCGAGCAGAGCGAGGCATTCACCCGCCCATTGATTCTGAAACATCGCCGGTCACCGCATCACTCGGCCGGGGTCTCGGTGGAGACAGTCGCAATGTATTACGGCCCATGCCCTTGGCCTCGTACAATGCCGCATCCGCCTGGGCCAGCAGACTGGCGCTGGTGTCGCGTTCATCCGGCACGACACAGCACACGCCGATGCTGATGCGCAGGTCGATGCTGGTGTCGCCGAATTTTGCTGGTGCCCCGACCAGCGAAGCACGCACATCATCGAGCACCGCCACGGCGCCATCGGGGCTGGTGCCGGGCAACAACAGCAGGAATTCCTCGCCGCCATATCGACCGATGCTGTCCGATTGACGCAGCCGTCGGGTGAGATGGTTGACGCAATGACAAATCACTTCATCGCCCGCCAGATGGCCGTGCACGTCATTGATCTGCTTGAAGTGATCGATGTCGACCATGGCCACCGCCAGGTACGAGTTGTCTCGGCGCGCCCGTTCGAGCTCCTTCGCAAACTGTTCCAGAATGGCGCGGCGATTGAGAATGCCGGTCAGCACATCGCGCAAGGCCAGGCGTTGCAGTAACGATTCGCTGCGCTCCTTGGCCAGCAGCACCAGGCCCAGGGAAATCATCATCGCGGTAAAAGTGCCGATACTGACCGAGATGGTCTGCTTCAGGTTGCTGACGTCGTAGCGCATCTCGGCAGCGCCGCCGCCGAGAATGGCCACCACCCGCATGCCCAGGCCGATCAGGCTGATGCTGGAGCCGATGATCAACAGCATGCGCGCCCTTCCCTGTTTGGGTATGTAGCGCAGCGTCCAATAGATGATCAATGTGCATTGCGCCATTAGCACGATGGTAGCCGCGAGCATGCGCGGTTCCAGGGTGTCGATCAGACTGATCATCGACCCCAGCATCAACAGCATCGGCGCGAACACCCGCCACCAGGGCACCGGCAACTCGACAATGCGGAACAGGCTGGCCCCATAAAACGCCAGTGCTACCGACAGCAAGGTGTTGGCGGCGCCGTAGGTAAACCACAACGGCGCATGCCCGTAGAGGGTGTAACCGACATAGGCCAGGGCATGCGCCAACAGGCCCGAGCCGATGGTGAGCAAGCCGTCACGCCGGTTGAACTGGCCGACCAGGATCAAACAGAACGCCATGATCGTCGCGACCAGGGCAACGCAGGCAAAAAGTGTAGGTGTATGGGCAATCATGGTGTCTCACTGGCCGCGGCATATGTACTTTGGCCGCAAGTCTAGTTGAGTCGGGAAAAGTCGGGGAGTGGTTTACGTGTCGGGGGCGTCCAGGCGGCCCTCATCACCTTTGAAACTCATCGCGAGCAGGCTCGCGCCCACGGTTGGGGCGCTTCAATACCGCCTTGAGCAACGGATCATTCAGATACGCCACGTTCAAACGCGTCCAGGGGCTGATGCGCGATTGCTCGGGGGAAAAGATATGCCCAGGAGCAATCATGAAGCCCTTTGGCAGCAGTTCGCGGGTCAGCTCACGAGCATCATCCACGTGGGCGAATCTGGCCCAGAGATAAAGGCTTTGCTCCGGTCGCGAGAACACTTCGGCGCCGATCTCGTCGAGCATCCGCAAGCCGGCGGCCGTCGCTGTCCGCAGCCGTTCCTGCAACCTCATCAGGTGCCGCAAGAAGTGCCCTTCGCCCAGGATCACATCCACCGTGCGCTCGCAGAATTCCGAGGTGCTGGTGTGGAGCAGCATTTTTACGTCGCCCAACTCATCGATTACGTCCTTGCTGCCGGCAATGAACCCAACCCGCAGCGCCGCCGACACCGATTTGGAGAAACTGCCGACGTACAGTGAGCGCTTGAGTTGATCCAGTGCGGACACTTTGATCGCCGACGCCGATTTGAAATCCCCGAGCGCATCATCGTCCACCAGAATGAAGTTGTATTGCTCCGCCAGTTGTACCAGGCGATGCGCCTTACTCGGTGAAATGTCGGAGCCGGTCGGGTTATGCCCCACGGACTGGATGAAGAACAACTTGGGCCTGTGCTCTTGCAGCAAACGCTCCAGCACGTCGATATCCGGGCCGTCCGCAAGCCTTGGCACGGCAAGCATGCGCGCGCCTTGCAACTGCAATTTGCCAAACAGTGGGTAATAACCGGGGTCTTCGACCAAAACGCTGTCACCAAAACCGATGAAACGACGGATGATCAGATCCAGCGCATGGTTGGCGCCGTGCGTGGTGACGATTTGTCTTGGATTGGCGGTGATCGAGTAGCTCGCCAGCTTTTGCACCAGATGTTGGCGAAGACCGGCATTGCCCAACCGATTGCCGTAGCGAAAAAGCGTGGACACACCCGTGCGCATGATCTGCCGGGTGAACTTATCCAGCCGCATGTCCATCAACCAGTCGACCGGTGGAAAGCCCTCCCCCAAAGGCGAATGCCCCGGTTCGCGAACGAATTGCTGACGCATCAACCAGATGGTGTCCATGGCCCGGGCATAGGGTGGCGGTTCTTCCGGCTCGGGATGAATGGACGCACCTTGCCTGACGAAAAAACCCTGGCCGTGGCGCGCCTCAACCAGGCCTTGCGACGCCAGCGCCTCGTAGGCATTGATCACGGTGTTCTTGGAATGGCCCAGCAAGCGCATGCACTCGCGCAGCGAAGGCAGGCGGTCGCCTTCGTGGTAGGTGCCGTTCTCGATCTGCTCGACCAGTGTGGCGGTCAACTGCTGGGCCAGTGTCAGTCGCACCATGATTCATCGTCCCGAGTGAATGTATGCGCAAGGGTACAGCTTAGGTACTGTCTGTCCAAACTGTACCTTCTTTGCAGGCACAGAGCGCATTAGGGTGGTTTCACTCGAAAACAATAACGCTACAGGATTACCCATGAGTATCGATTCGCGCCTTCCGAATTTTCGCAGCCTCTCGCCTGCGCAGCGCCTTGAACACTTGCAACAAGTGCTCGCGTTACCCACCGACGACGTGGCCTTGCTGCGTGACGCCGGCGCTTTGGGGCTGGACATTGCCGATGGCATGATCGAGAACGTGCTTGGCACATTTGAACTGCCCTACGCGGTTGCCAGTAACTTCCAAATCAATGGCCGCGATGTCATCGTGCCGCTGGTGGTCGAGGAACCTTCGGTGGTCGCAGCGGCGTCCTTCATGGCCAAACTGGCGCGCGATGCCGGTGGCTTCATGACTTCCAGCAGCCTGCCGCTGATGCGTGCCCAGGTGCAGATCGTCGACGTTGCCGATCCGTACAACGCCCGCCTGAGCCTGATGCGTCGCAAGGAAGAAATCATCGAACTGGCCAACCGCAAGGACCAGTTGCTCAACAAGCTGGGCGGCGGTTGCCGGGATGTCGAGGTCCATACTTTCGCCCACAGCCCCAGGGGCCCGATGCTGGTCGCGCACCTGATTGTCGACGTGCGCGATGCCATGGGCGCCAACACGGTCAACACCATGGCCGAGGCCGTGGCACCGCTGATGGAAGAAATCACTGGCGGCAAGGTGCGCCTGCGGATTCTTTCGAACCTGGCCGACCTGCGCCTGGCCCGTGCCCAGGTGCGCATCGCCCCCGAGTTGTTGACCACCCGCGAATATGCGGGCGAAGACGTGATCGAAGGTATTCTCGATGCCTACAACTTTGCCGCCATCGACCCCTACCGTGCTGCCACTCACAACAAGGGCATCATGAACGGCATCGACCCGCTGATTGTGGCCACCGGCAATGACTGGCGCGCGGTGGAAGCCGGCGCACACGCCTACGCCTGTCGCGACGGTCACTACGGTTCGCTGACGACCTGGGAAAAAGACAGCAACGGCCATCTGGTCGGCACCCTCGAAATGCCCATGCCTGTGGGACTGGTGGGCGGTGCGACGAAAACCCATCCGCTCGCGCAACTGTCACTGCGCATCCTGGGCGTCAAGACGGCCCAGGAACTCGCGGAAATTGCCGTGGCCGTCGGCCTGGCGCAAAACCTTGGTGCGCTGCGGGCCTTGTCTACCGAAGGTATCCAGCGCGGCCACATGGCGCTGCACGCTCGAAACATCGCCTTGTCCGCGGGCGCTCGCGGCGAGGAAGTCACTTGGCTGGTCAAGCAGATGGTCGAGGCGCGGGACGTGCGTGCCGATCACGCCGAGCAACTGCTCAAGCAAAAGCGCGCCCTCTGATGACCGGGCCTGAAGAGAACGTGCGATTGGCCGAAGTCGGCGCTCGGGGCGGCTTGCACGGGGTTGGCGATTGACAGGAAGCCGGACGCGCGTCACATCTCTACGCGTGCATAACAATAAAAGCCCTTAGGGCGGTGGGAGAACTCTGTTGAAACCTCAATTGTACGAAGTCTGGGGCGACACCGTAGACAGTCGTCACCTGATCTACTCCATCGCGATTGGCGCGATGGTCAGCCTTGGCGCATTTTTCGTCGCCCAACAAGTGCTGGCCCATTGGGTCGCCTCGGCGCAGATGGCCCGCGCCTACGCGATGCTGGTGGGCATCGTCGGCTGCCTGGCCGGTGGTGCCATCAGTGCGGCGCTGTTCAAGCCCAAGCGCCATGTGGTGGAGGAGCAAGCCGATCCCGCCTGGCGCGCTGAAGTACTGAAGGAATTGCAGAGCGAGTTCGGCGATCTGGGGCGCCTTTCCGATCTGCCACCGGAAACGGTCGCCGAGCTTCGCGAAATGGACCTTTACGAGCTGTTCGCCGAGCACGAAAGAACGTTGGCGGCGCCTGACCGAGCCAGCGACAAGCCTGCGGCCACCGAACGTGCGGCCGTAGCGATCAATGGAGGCCAGCCATGATGCCGGCCCTGTTGGATCAAGTCCTCATCGCTCTGGGCATGGGCCTTCTCGGTGCCGTGATCTTCGCCGGCATCGGCCTGATTTCCGGCAGCGACGAAACCACCACCCTCGCCCCTTTGACCTTGCTGGTGGTATTACTGGGCGTGCCCGCGCCGGGCGTGCTGACATTCTTCCTGGCGGGGGCCGTGGCCAAGCACATGACCCATGCGGTGCCGACGGCGTTGCTGGGCATACCGGGCGACACCATGGCGACGCCCTTGATGCGTGAAGCCAACTTCCTGCGCAACCTCGGTGTGCCACACATTGCCTTGCGCAAGATGATTTCCGGTGCAGTGATTGCCGCATTGATCGCGGTGCCCATGGCCGTGTTGTTCGCGGTGATGCTTGCGCCGTTCGGCGACATGATCAAATACGCGGCGCCCTGGGTATTTCTGGCCGCAGCCATTGCCATTGCCTGGTTCTCCAAGGGCCGCCTGGCAGCCGTGTTGGCGTTGATCCCGTTCGTAATGATCATCGTGGGTTTGCAGAGCATCACCGCACAGTATGGGGTCAAGCTCAGCGTCAGTTATTTCCTCGGTATCGCCATCGGCCCCTTGATCGCGGCGCTCTTTTCCATGATGGCGCCGGCCGAACGAGCGAACATGCGTCGTGAGTCGGTGCGCAGCTTTTCCCTGGCGCCTGACGTGAAGAGCTGGGGCGGCTTCTTTCCCAACCCGCTCAAAGTCCTGGATCGCAAACAGAGCCTGTGGACTGCCGCTACCGCAGCGGTGTCCAGTGCGACCTTCGTCTTCAGCCCGGTGGCCATGACCGTGATCATGGGTGAAGTGGTGGGTGCTCGCGTCAAGCATGTCTACCACCGCTTGACCACCGTGATCACCGCGCGCAACGGCGTTACCGAATCCACCTACATTGCCGAAGCCCTGATCCCGCTGATTGCCTTTGGCCTGCCCTTGAGCCCGGTGGCTGCGGGCCCCGCCGCGCCGCTGTTCAACGCGCCCCCGCGCTTCACTGTGGACTCAGCCACGGGGCAAGTGAACAACCTGCATTCGCTGCTCAGCACCTGGGAATTCTTCGGCTACGGCATGTTGGCGGTGATCGTGGCAATCCTGGTCGCCTACCCCTTCACCATGAACTACGCGCACCGGGCGGCGGCTTTTGTCTCGCGCAAGATCAGCCATGAAGCGGTGATCGCGACCTTTGTCGGCCTGATCCTGGTGATCGGCATCTGGGAAGGTGGCTTGCTGGGCCTCTCGGTCATTGTCACCGTCGGCTTGCTGGGCGGGTTCCTGTCACGCTTTTTGGGTTTCAACATCGGTGTGCAATTCATGGGCTATTACACCGCCGTGCTCACGGTGCCGGCGCTGGCTGCACTGTTGGGCGCTTGAGGTTTTGCAAACATAATAAAAAGCAGGTGATTACTGTGCAGAAGAAAACGCTCATTTCCATGCTGTTCGTGTTGACCTCGAGTGCCACCCTCGTCCAGGCACAAACGCCGATTCCCACCTTGGCCTACGCCAAGGAGGGGCGGCAGTTGCAGGCCATCCCAGCGCCTGAAAAAAACCTGCCCACTGTCACCGCGCAGCCGTGGTTCAAGGTGTCGGACAAGGGACTGCAACTTGAAGGACCGTCGTTCGACCGCGACGGCAACCTGTTCTTCGTAGAGGTGTTCGGTGGCCAGGTGCTCAAGCTCGGCTCGCAGAAAAAGCTCAGCGTTGTCGTGCCCAAAAACGAGTTGGGCTCGGCAGGTCTGGCCATTCATAAGGACGGCCGTCTGTTCGTCGCGGGCCTGGGCAACTTCAAGGACACCGGCAACCTCACTGCCTACAACGCCGACGGTTCCGGCAAGCAAGCGATCATTGCCGGCGATAAAAACTACCTGGTCGATGATCTCGTTTTCGACAACGCGGGTGGTTTCTACTTCACCGATTTCAAAGGCACCTCGACCGAACCCAGTGGCGGTGTCTACTACGTGGCACCCGGCGGCGATACGATCGTTGCGATCCTGCCCAAGCTGGCGATCGCCAACGGGATTGCGCTTTCGCCCGACGGCAAGACGTTGTGGGTCACCGAGTTCGCCACGGGCCTGCTGCACCGCATCGAGCTCAAGGATGCGCAGACCATCGCCCCCTTTGGCGAAGCCGTCGTCTATCGCTTCAACGGTCCTTCACCCGACTCGATGCGCGTCGATGAAGACGGCAATCTGTATGTGGCCATGTACAGTCAGGGACGGGTGCTGGTGCTCAACCCAAACGGTCAGCCTATCGGGCAGATTCTGATTCCAGGACGTGAAGACGGGCATTTCCTGCGTTCTACCAGCATGGCGCTCAAGCCGGGCACGAACGAGGTGTATCTGGTGGCCAGCGATGGGGATCTCGGCCAGGGCAGCGCGATCTTTCGTGCGCAGGGGTTCGCCAAGGCGTTGAAGCTCTACTCCCATCAGTAACGGCAACACCTTTCGCTGCGCATTCGACTGAACGTCCACGCCCGTTGGGCAATCCAACGGGTAAACGGCATAACGCCGTGAATCGGGGGGTTCACATGTCTCGTCTGCCAATCATTGGTGTCACTGCCTGTTCATGGAAAATCAACAAACATCCCGTCCAGATCAATGACGACAAATACTCGCGTGCGGTCGCGACCGGTGCCCAGGGGCTGCCATTGATATTACCGTTGTTACCGGAGTTGCTGGACCCGGCGGAAATCCTCGATGGTCTCGATGGGCTGCTATTCACCGGCGGCCCGTCCAATATCGAACCGCATCACTACCACGGCCATCCGAGCCCGCCGGGGACGATGCACGACCCTGCCAGGGATAAAGTGTCGCTTCCACTCTGGCACGCGGCGGTGGAGGCAGGCGTGCCGGTGTTAGGGATCTGCCGCGGTTTTCAGGAAATGAACGTCGCCTTCGGCGGCACGCTGCATCAACAGCTCGGTGACACTGGCGCCGAGCACGAACCACCGGGCAACGAACCCATCGAAGATCAGTACGCACCCGCGCATGCGATTAAAGTGCGGTCAGGCGGTGTGCTGTCGGGCCTGGGATTGGCGGAGAACATCGAGGTCAATTCGGTCCATGGCCAAGGCATTGCAACGGTCGGTCATGGTCTGCGAATCGAGGCGGTAGCCGAAGACGGGTTGATAGAGGGACTCTCTGTGGAAGGCAGTAAGGCCTTCGCCCTCGGAATCCAATGGCATCCGGAATGGCAGGTAATGGGCCATCCGGACTACCTGGCCATCTTCCGCGCATTTGGCGACGCCTGTCGACAGCGTGCGGCAGAGCGCGTCATCGCCACCGGGTACAGCACCAGCGTCCTGCGTAATCCAGCAAAGAGCGTTTAACCGGGTAAACATCGGGGGGCTTGAAGCCCCCCGAGTTATCTCAGGTTTCAGGACATCCCCAACCCGCCGGAAAGATCCGTTGGCGAGGAATCTTCAGGCCGTTGCGCAGGCTTTACGGATGCATCGTGCTGCGTGTGGTCGGTTGTCCTGGTCACCGTATCGCGCACCGTCTCATATCCGTCCTGCGCCTGCTTTTTCACCTTGCCCACCAAGCCCGCACTGGTGCGCCCCATGTAGCGCTGCTCAGCGCTGGTGGTGGGTAACGCGGCACCGATCAACGCCCCCAGCGCAATGCCAGCAGCGGCGACCATCAGGGGCTGCTCCTTGAGCATTTGATTGAACTGCTGCCCAACCACCTGTGAGTTGCGCGCCATTCGATCACTGGCGTTGTGCATGGCGTGGCTCATGTTCTCGGTGGCCGTGCCAAAGCGATCACCCACGTGGGCCGCTTTGTCCTTCAACGAATGCACCCCGTCCTTGATTGAGTCAGCGGTGTGGTGCATACGATCGCGCGCGGACTCCAGGCCATCCGCCAATCCGTCGGCCCACTCCCCCATTCGATCCTGATCAGGGCCGGTGCGATAGCCAGGTTGCCGTAGCGGCGGCTTGTTCTGACTCATCATCAGCCACAACAAACCCACGGATGTCAGCACCGCTGGCACCGGATTGTTGCGCACGCTGGTGCCCAGGTTGCCGAGGAAAGCCGTGCCGTTGTTCTGCATCATGCCCCACGCCTGATCGAACATCTGACCCGGCGTGAATTTGCTTTCCAGCTTGTCGACGATATCGCCAATGTTGGCACGTTGCGCGTCGATCTCACGCTCGATCTGCTCCGGGCTTTTGTGCGATTCCATTTCCAATTCGCTTTTCATCAGACTTTCCTCCGTAGCGCTTCCTGGTCTTTATTCAAGGCATCCAGCGTACGATCAGGCTTGAAGTGGGAAGGCTCAAATTGCTTTTTTCCGGATTGCAACATCACAAAGCCGATCACCATCACCACCACGCCAACGATCAGCGCTGCCAGCCAAGGCGCCATGAACATGCTCAAGCCGTAGACGGCAGACATCAGCAAGATGATGAAGCCCGCCAGCAGCACGATAGCGCCGCCTGCGACAGCGGCGATGCCGGCCTTGAGGGTATTCAGGCTGGCCTGAAGTTCGGCCCTGGCCAGCGCCAGCTCCTTGATAAAAAGCGCGGGCACTTCTCGGGTGAGTTGACGCAAAAGCCCGACCACCGAGGCATCATCGGCGGGAGCGTAAGGTTGCTGCACGCGAAGATCCGGATCGTCTCTGTTCATCACAGTGCTCCCTTAGTATCTGGAGTGGTCGAAGGCCTGGCAAAATCGGCAGGATGGTCCTGCGCATCGGGCGAGGCCGGCGTAATGCCGGTGGCCAGGCCGGGATGTTGTTCAGACGCAGGCGTGACCGAGGTTTCATAGGGACGGTGCACGCCATAGCTATCGGTGGGCGGCGTCGAGTGGCCGGCGGCCGGATCGCTGGTGCCCACTGTCGCGCCAGTGCCCGCCTTCAGAAACCGCAACAATCCAAACCCGATGGCGATGCTGCCGGCAATGAACAACGCCGGATTGCTGCGCGCCAACTGCGCACCGTCATGTAACAGTTGCTCCGCACTTTTGCCACGCAGGTTGCCCGCGAGGCCGCTCATGGACTCTGCCATGTCGGTCAGGTAATCCGACATGCCGAGACCGTCGTGATCCTGCAGTTCATTGACGAACGATTTCGCGCCCTCCGCCAACGCTTCAATCTGGTCGGCGGCGGTGTCGCGGTATTCACCGAACTGCGCATCAGCCTTCTCCCTCGCGCTGCCGAGCGACTCGGTCAGGTCTTCCTTGAGATGTTGAAAATCCTGCTCGGGTTGATGCTCGCCCGGGTTGCCCGTCGAAGTCGCCGCCCTGCTGTCTTGAGTATTCATGCCGTCCCTCACTTCGCAAAAGTCGTGTCGGGACTTCACAGTGCAACTGCCCTGAGCCCCTCATAAGAAGGGACGGAGCAGACTCGACAGGAGTTCAAAGAGGTTGTTGCGCGCGGGACGAACGCCCCTATTCAAGAGGTCAGCCTAGTGCCGTATCGAGAAACATCATGACCCCAAAGCCCAGCATCAGTCCCAGCGTGGCTGGCGTTTCATGACCATTGCGATGGGTCTCGGGAATGACTTCATGGGACACGACAAAGATCATTGCGCCTGCCGCCAAGCCCAGCGCCACCGGGTATCCCAAGGCGAAACTGCTGGAAACACCCAAGCCGATAATCGCCCCCAGTGGTTCCATGAGCCCTGAGCCAATGGCGATGATTGCCGCTCGGCTCGCCGGCAGTCCAATGGCCCGCAATGCGAGCGCGATAGCCAACCCCTCGGGAATGTCCTGAATGGCGATGGCGGTGGTCAGCGGCAACCCGACCTTCATGTCGCCAGAGGCAAAGCTCACGCCGATGGCCATGCCTTCGGGCAAGTTATGCAGGGTAATCGCCAGCACGAACAGCCAGATCCGATTGATGCGCTTCGCTTCAGGTCCGCGCTTGCCACTTTCAACATGTTCGTGGGGCACAAATCGGTCCAGGCCGATCATCAGCGCGACCCCCAGGCCGAGCCCCAGTACCACGATGCTCGCCGCCAGCAACTGGTTGTCGAGCAAATCCCTGGCCGCCGCGATGCCAGGCAGGATCAGCGAAAAGGAACTGGCAGCCAGCATCATGCCAGCAGCGAACCCCAACATTGTGTCCTGAGTGCGAGACGAGATTTCCCTGAGGATCAATGCAACGCAAGCGCCCAGCGCAGTTGCTCCAAAGCCCGAGAGTCCTCCCAGAACGGCGAGATGCAGAAAATCTCTGCTGGCACCCACGAAGGCGCCATAGCCGCTGAACAACAGCAAGACCGCCACTGCGACGACCATCAACCAGAAACACCAACCCAGCCAACCGGATCGGTTGAGATGCCTGACCCAGGAGCGAGACCCCAAACGAAATGAAGATGAAGATTGCGACATGGCTTCTCCTAATTCAGGCCCTGGCGTCGGGTCGCCGAGCCTGGTTGATGGAAGAGCAAGCCACTTGAGATACGCGCAGCTTCACGCTCAAAGGAAACGATGGTGGCGGCAAATACGCTGGAACGTATTGGATCAAACCCGGCGCGTTTCGAGCGAGCCATTTGAAACTCCTGTTGTTCAGAGAATGGGTGAGTGCGATCCCCGGCAGATGCACGAAGATCGCCACCCCACATCTGAAGCGCCGGAGTTCTGGATAACTTCAAAAACTTACAGAACGTTCGACAGACGGCCTCGGAAGTTGGCGAGTTGTCAAACTGGGTGAGCAAACCGAACGAGAACCTCTGTTTTAAAAGGACGTCCGTTCAACCACATTGCTGAATCAGACGTCCGCTTTATTCGTGGTTGGACGATCAAGCAAGGCCCAGAAAGGACAGGACAACTGCGATCACCACGACCAGGCCGACGATATAAATAATGCTGTTCATAAGTACTACCTCGTTATTGAGTGCGCGTTAAATTCATACGAACCGTGGCGTGATTGCCTCGAGCCGCTAACGCTATAGACAACTGTGTGAGTGAATGACTCCCTTTTTTTCGTCGTCATTTGCGGGCGTCTTTGGCAAAAAAACTTGAACTTTAGAAACGATACCGCTCGTCACGGCGCGCACGAATAAAAGGAAATTTCGACCCCTCCCTCCTCTCACTAATAGGGCATACGCCAACACCCACAGTGGTGAACGCGAATAAAACCTGGTCTGAGGAAATCAAAATGTTTTTACATAACAAGCGACTTCAATACACCGTTCGCGTAGCAGAACCGAACCCCGGTTTGGCTAACCTGCTACTTGAACAGTTCGGTGGCGCAAATGGCGAGTTGGCAGCAGCAGCGCGCTATTTCACCCAGGCACTGGCCGAGGAAGATCCAGGCCGCAAGGATCTATTAATGGATATTGCGACCGAGGAACTGAGTCACCTCGAAATCGTCGGCTCGATCATTGTCATGCTCAACCGGGGTGCGAAGGGACAACTGGCCGAAGCCGTGCAGGAAGAGGGAGAACTTTACCGCGCGATGAATGGTGCCGGTAATGACTCCCACATTACCAGCCTGCTTTATGGAGCAGGTGCGCCCTTGGTGAACTCCGCTGGCGTCCCCTGGACCGCCGCTTACGTGGACTCCATCACCGAGCCCACTGCTGACTTCCGCTCCAACATCGCAGCGGAAGCACGGGCAAAAATCGTGTACGAGCGATTGATGAATGTCACCGATGACCCAGGCATCAAGGACGCGCTGGGGTTCCTGATGACCCGCGAAATTGCCCACCAGAAATCGTTCGAAAAAGCGCTTCATGCGATTCAGCCTAACTTCCCGCAAGGCAAACTCCCGGGGATGCCGGAGTTCGCCAACACATACTTCAACATGTCGGGCGAACCCAATGTTCGCGGTCCATGGAACGAAGGTGTCGAGTGGGAATACGTCGAAAATCCCGAACCGGCAGTCGACGGTGGCGACGGCCTGGCAGCAGTCGATCTCCCTGAAGCGGATGAAGCCGTACTTGAAGCGATGAAACTTCGAACTGCTTCCGACCCCACCAGCGAACCCGTCACGGGAGCCGATCTGGGCTCTGGTTTCGTGCAAGGCAAGAATGCTTGATCAACCTGAAGCGACCCCTTTACGGGGTCGCTGTTATTTCGGAGCTACAGCCGTGAATAAACCCACGCGAAAATTGAATGTCAGGACTTATTTCGCCCAAAAAATGGAAAAAGCACATGCAGGCTTTGAGTTCGACTGTCAGCAGGCATGCAGAGCGCTCAAGGTGTGTATGGCCGTCAATGTATTCGGTGTTGGCACGCTTCTCCCCAATGCGTTGCCCTTGTCAGACGAGCACTACGCAAGGCGCGGATAATCCGCGTCGACCATTCAAGGGCTTTTTACGAGGCAGACTTCATGACAACGTTTACGAATCTGGTGACTCATCCGCTGCCCCTGCTGGGGACCCTGATATTTGTGTCAGGTGCCGCGATGATGGTGGGCGACTTAATTGCCGTCTTGCTTTGAAGCGGCCCTCTCGCGCTTGATCCGCAGCCAATCCAGAAACGCAGCTCTTCGCTGCGCATCTGCCAATGCCTTTGCCTCGGAAAAACGCGCCAGCACCCCCGGGTCATTCATCCCTGACTCGATGATGCGATAGGCATCATCTTCCAATCTGTCCGCCTCACGAAAAAGCCGGCGATTACTCGCCAGCGCTTCTTCCCAACTATCCTCGCAATGCAACGACGGCTGCGGATTATCCATGTTGATGCTCCTCATCCCATGCAAGCGAGTGCGTAGCGCGCCACCGGACATCGGTAATGCCGTAGCGCTCTGCCATCGGTTTGGTCATGGGTTTCAGCGGTTTGCGGCCAGGCTTGGGAATGGGGGCAACGCCAGCATCACAACTGGCCCACTGCCACGCATGCGCGTTGTTCATTTCGGCGGTACGAATGACAAACTTTTTTTGCTCCCCATGAAGCTTGTACTCAATAACGAAAAGATCAACTTGACTCATGAGGGTCTCCTTTTGCTCATAAGCAAGTGATGCTTCAAGTCTTTGAAAATTCAAACGGATTGCCGCTCGGTCGAACTAAATGATGCGGCCTCAAAATAGTTGTACAATTTTAATCTCAATGTACAGTTAATCGAACCGTTTTCTCATGACTCCGACTGAAAAACTCGTTTCCTGGAACGCACATTGGCAGCTCAAAGGCGGTGTGGTGGTGTGCCGGTTTTGCGAAGTGACACAAGCCGAAAGCGAGGGCGCATTAAGTTTTCCTCACTCGCCTTCCTGCACACAGTCCGGGATCGCCAGCACGCCCTGGCGAGACCTTGATGACTCGATCACCCACCGCTCGTGTCCTGATTCCAAGTGTTGATAGAAATAGGCAATGCTCGAAGACAAACCGGCATAGGTCAGTGATCGGGCGATGGCTACCATGGCACCTCACCTATTGATGGGAGTACGCCATGACCAGCACCAAAACCCTATTCGTTACTGGTGTGAGCAGCGGGTTCGGCAACGCGTTGGCACAAGAGGCGCTTGCGCGCGGTCACCGCGTCATCGGCACTGTCCGCCGCGAAGCCGACCTGTTGGCCTTTCAAGCACTCTCCCCGCAAAACGCACACGGTGTAATGTTGGATGTCACCGACTTCGAGCGCATCGACCGAGTGGTCGCCGAGATCGAATCGACGCACGGCCCGATTGATGTGCTGATCAACAATGCTGGCTACGGTCACGAAGGTATCTTCGAAGAGTCACCACTGGAAGACATGCGCCACCAGTTCGACGTCAACGTGTTCGGCCCGGTGGCGGTGACCAAGGCGTTGCTCCCCTACTTCCGGCAGCGCCGGGCGGGACATATCCTCAATATCACCTCCATGGGCGGCACCATCACCATGCCGGGGATCGCCTATTACTGCGCAAGCAAGTTTGCCCTGGAAGGAATCTCCGATACGCTGAGCAAAGAGCTGCAACCCTTCAACATCTTCGTCACCGCCGTCGCTCCGGGCTCGTTCCGCACCGATTGGGCTGGCCGCTCGATGCAGCGCACGCCTCGCAGCATTGCCGACTACGACGCCAGTTTCGATCCGGTGCGCAAGGGGCGTGAAGAGAAAAGCGGCAAGCAATTGGGCGACCCGCACAAAGCCGCGCAGGCGATACTGCAGATCATCGACAGTCCTAACCCGCCCAGGCACCTGTTACTGGGCAGTGACGCACTGAGCCTGGTGCGTGACAAACTGCAAGGCGCGCTCGCCGAGATTGAACAATGGGAAGCGCTGACCCGCTCTACCGACTATCAAGCACCCGGCAAAGGATGAGTGGATGAAAGGGGCCGACCCGAACACCGCACGCATGGTGCAGTTGCTCACCCAACTCGCGCCGGTGGAAGGTTACAACCTCAGCGCGCTGGACGATGTACGCTTCCTGCGCTCGAACCAGCCGCTGAGCCGTACGCCGGTGCTCTATGACCCGGGTATCGTCATCCTCTGCCAGGGACGCAAGCGCGGCTATCTGGGCGACGAGGTCTACGTCTACGACGCCCAGCACTACCTGGTGGTGTCGGTGCCCCTGCCCTTCACCATGGAGACCGATGCCAGCGCGGCCGAGCCGATGCTGGCAATCTACATGCGCCTGGATTTGCAGATGGCCAGCGAGCTGATGCTGCAAGTCGATGAAATACACGGTCCCAGCGACGCCCCACCCAAAGGCATGTACGCCTCGCCGATGGACGACTCCCTGCGCCGCTCGACGCTGCGGTTTCTCGAAGCCATGAGCGTGTCGGGCGAGGCGGCCATCCTGGGGCCGTCGCTGGTGCGCGAAATCTACTACCGCATTCTCATCGGCGAGCAAGGTGGCTCAATGCGGGCCGCGCTCAATCGCCACGGCCATTTCGGGAAGGTCAGCCGCGCCATTCGCAAGATCCACAGCAGCTACCAGGAACGCCTTGATGTCGAGCAACTGGCCCAGGAAGCGAGCATGAGCGTGCCCAATTTCCACCTGCATTTTCGCAGCGTGACGGACTCCTCGCCCATGCAATATTTGAAATCAACGCGCTTGCACCAAGCTCGCCTGCTGATGCTGCGCCAGGCCATGACCGCCTCGGCGGCGGCGTTCAATGTCGGCTATGAAAGCGCCTCGCAATTCAGCCGCGAGTTCAAACGGTTCTTTGGCCGTACGCCGCAGGCGGAGATTGAATGGATGAAAGCGACCTACGCGCTGCCGGCGCCGGCGTCGGGTTCGGTTTATGTGTCATCGCATTAGGGAGGCCTGATGCCCCGTGGTGTTTTTCGTGTCAATCCACCCTGTAGGAGCGAGTTTACTCGCGATGGTCGTTAACGATGACGCGGGGCGCCTGATGCCCCGCGGTGCCTGGGCCACCATCGCGAGCAAGCTCGCTCCTACAGGGACCGTGGCATGCCCAAATCATGCGGTTCACACCAGACCTGTAGGAGCGAGTTCACTCGCGATGGTTGTTAACGATGACGCGGGGCATCTGATGCCCTGCGGTGCCTGGGCCACCATCGCGAGCAAGCTCGCTCCTACAGGGGTCGTGGCATGCCCAAATCATGCGGTTCACACCAGACCTGTAGGAGCGAGTTCACTCGCGATGGTCGTCAACGATAACAAGGGCCATCTGATGCCCCGCGGTGCCTGGGCCACCATCGCGAGCATGCTCAGCCCAAAATGCCCCGGAACCCTTGCCGAGCAGTTTATTGGGTGGTCACGACGCCTATCGTGGCTCGTTTGTCCGTCTCCTGGCTTTCGACGCTGGCCGCTTGTTTAATCGCCTGCCAATTTACTTCCTGAAAGCTACACAACCTTGCGCCGATGCCTACCACCACGCCAGAATCCGCCGGCTTGTGCACCTTGGGTGCGGGTTTTATCGTTTTCCTGTCGCTGAAAAAACAGTGATGGGGTTTGGTAGCCCGGCTTCTCGTAAGGTGCATAGCGGCATGATTCGCAGTGTTCATTCGACCCTGCCTCATGGTGACCATGCACAGGGTGTCTACGGGCACGCCGGTTTCCTTACGTCCGGTCTACCAACCTGTGCATGGCCGCCACCCTTGTTTGGTAGCGAGTGTGATGGCTCTCTTTTTTGTAAGTAAGGAGCTTCATTCATGTCCAAGTCAAAATCCGATGCACCGGATGCCGATCCTGCATCCACCAACGAAAAGTCCTACTCACAACAACCCGACACCGACTACTACGAACCCGGGTTCTTCGCCGACGTCAAAGCCACCCCCCGCAAAATATGCTCGATGTTTTTCGTCAACCCCGACGTCGACATACAGACCTTGCTCGGCAGCGCGTGCGAATCACTGGCATCTGCCAGCGTCATGACCATGGATGTGGCGGATCATACGGAAGGAACCAACCGTAACACCCTGCTGGGTATTACTCAGGTCCTCATGCTGGCGGAGTTGGCGGTTAATCGAGCGTTGGATCAGTTGGACCCGATTGAGTAAGTGGTAGTGGCTGATCGTTCCCAGGCGAGGGAACGATCACGTTGACGCTAACTTGCTACGGAGTGCCGTAGTTGTCACGTCTGAAGGGCAGCAACCGACCCAGGCTGTGTGAAAACAAATTTTTATAACGATTCGGCCATGGGGGCATTTGTCCAGGTTATGAGGCACCATATGGTCTCTAGGAATCCAGCAGCTCGACGCAGCTCGCAAACCAAATCAGGAAGAATTAATGCCTTCCCGTCGCCGCCTCAGTAGTGTCTGTCAAAGTATTGCGCATCACGCCGCCAGTGGTCTGTCGTACGTACACCCACATCTGTTGCAAGCGCTCAAAGTAACCGGGGAGCCTATCGCGACGTTGGATCTACTGAGTGCGACCCCATACCCGAAGGAGCTTCGCAGTCATCCCCACCTTCCCACCGCCATCTCTTCATTACGTGATCGTTTTGAACAAATTTTGAAATCTGAAGGATTTTTAATAACCGACCTCAACGAGGCCAAACTATTTTTCAAACCTGATGGCCAATACCACGACGAGTATTGTTGCGAATGTCACGCAAGGTTGTCCCATTCAAGCGGCCGTAAATACTTTGCGGCAGTCAATTGCATGGGTAAATCCATTGTTCCCCAGCTCGCCAACTACTGTCCAAGCCCCACCGGCAATGTCCTCAATCCTGATGAAAAGCAAGCTTAGCTTTATGGCCAAAAGCCGTAATACAGCGAGGATGATCTAAGCTTCTGATCGTTGAGATCGTAGCGGGGGCGATCATGAAGCGATTTATTGAAGGTGAGGCTCGGACGCAAGTCACCTTGCTGCCGGAGTGCCTGGATGACTACGTAACCGAAGAAAATCCAGTCCGAGTGGTCGATGTTTTCGTCGATGAACTCGACCTGGGCGCACTTGGTTTTGAGGGCGTCGATCCTGCCGCAACGGGTCGTCCGGCCTATCACCCAGCGGTATTGCTGAAGATCTACATCTACGGTTACCTCAATCGAATTCAGTCCAGCCGCCGGCTTGAGCGTGAGGCCGAGCGCAACGTCGAGTTGATGTGGCTAACGGGGCGTTTGGCTCCGGACTTCAAAACCATTGCCGACTTTCGCAAAGACAACGGCAAAGCCATTCGTAGCGTATGCCGCCAGTTCGTAGTTCTTTGCCGCAACCTCAATCTCTTCTCCCAGTCGATCATCACCATCGACGGCAGCAAATTCAAAGCCGTCAACAATCGAGACCGCAACTTCACTCAGGGCAAAGTGAAGGCTCGCATGCAGCAAATCGAGCAGAGCATTGATCGATATCTGGCGGCGATGGATTCGGCGGATCGGGCAACGCCCGAAGTGGCCGAGGCCAAAGCAGAGCGGCTTAAAGAAAAAATAGAAACACTGAAAAAACAGATGCAAAAACTCAAGGACATCGAGGCGCAGCTCCACGAAAGTCCAGACCAGCAGATCTCCCTCACCGATCCAGATGCACGCTCAATGGCCACGAGCGGCCGAGGCACTGGAACGGTTGGCTACAACGTGCAAACCGCTGTCGACGACAAACACCATCTGATCGTTGCCCATGAGGTGACCAACGTTGGCAATGATCGCGGGCAGTTGAGCAATATGGCGAACCAGGCGCGTGAAGAAATCGGAGCTGAAACGCTAACGGTGGTGGCTGATCGAGGCTATTACAAAGGTCTGGAAATCCTTGCTTGCGAGCAAGCCGGCATCACTACCTTCGTACCGAAACCCCTCACATCTGGCAGCAAAGCGGAAGGCAGATTTGGCAAGCAGGACTTCATTTATCTTGCTGCGTCGGACGAGTATCGATGCCCTGCGGGGCAGTTACTAACCAGGCGACATTCGTCGACGGAAGACGGCATGTTATTGCATTGTTACTACTTCTCGGGCTGCCAGTCCTGCTCAATGCAACAGCAATGTACGACGGGTAAGGAGCGCCGTGTGAAACGCTGGGAACATGAGGCTGTAGTCGATGCGATGCAGGTTCGGCTGGAGCATGATCCAGCGATGATGAGGGTTCGTCGACAGACCGTTGAGCATCCTTTTGGAACGCTCAAATATTGGATGGGAGCCACCCACTTCCTGACCAAAACACTTGCGCGGGTAAGTACCGAAATGAGCCTTCACGTGCTCGCCTACAACCTCAAACGAATGATGAGCATCTTCGGCATCGCAGGACTGCTTGAGGCGATCAGGGCTTGATCCAGCCGCTTGGCTTGCCAGTTACGCGGCCCAAACGGCATTACGAGCTTCTATTTCACTGACTAAGCTAATTCGCGCTTCCGTCCGCTGATTCCACAGACAATCCTCACGACTCTCAGTTTTCGACGTACTTAGCGCGTTTTCACACAACCTGGACCCGAAGCGGACGTTGTCACTGCACCCAGCGTCTAGTAAAAAGGTCATCTCCTGTTCCAGGCACTGAAACGAATTTATGTCTACTGACCATGGTCAACGTGTTTGTAATCGATGCGGCGAATCAATTACTGTTTACTGCCCATCAATTGAAACGCTAGCGATCATCGGGGGTTTCCACGAAAAGGGTGATCAGGCAGTAGTAGATGAGATTGCCCGCCGAGAAAATATCGATCCGAATGTTGTCTGGGAATATTTCCGCCACCGGATGAAGCCTCTGTGCAAGCAAAAAATTGCCCGCTGCTCATTCTGCGACGGGCAGCTAAGGACTTGGCGTGCGCGTCAATGCATGCACTGTTTTAGGGAGTGACCTGACGCACAATTATTATCGAGCTGAGTTTTCAGATTTTGAACTGCATTAGCACGACTTCTGACTGACCACTATTGGCCGATTTCTGCCCATCACAAACGGCAGAAATCGGCAAAACGCGGCCTACCCTGCCCCAACTTGGATCATCATCGAGCAGGCCGCTCAATCGCCCGCGCAGGAATCGGAGTCGACATCACAATTGACGTTCGCGTCTCTCCGTAGATGTTGATCTTTTCGATCAGCCGCTCCAGATCGCTCATGCTGGCGGCGACTACTCGGAAGATGTAGGAATCTGCTCCTGTAATGTGATGACACTCCAGAACTTCCGGAATCGTCTCCAGCAGCTTGAGAAATTTGGCCTTGGCCGTTTGGGGCACCGTCATCGCCAACATGGCGCCGACCAGGTAACCCGCCGCTATCGGGTTGACCCGAGCCGCATACCCCTCGATGACTCCCCCTTCCTCCAGTCGCTTGACGCGCTCGGTGACGGCCGGCACCGAGAGGTGCACATGCCGGGCAAGCTCTGTATAGGTCATACGGCCATTGGCTTGGAATCGCTCAAGGACTTTCCAGTCAATATCATCCATATGGCTTAATTCCTTAGGTAGAAGGTGAATTTTCCTTGGAAAACCCATTCTGCACAATTGAAGGGCCGCCTACCATTCTCCCCGTGATCAATGGGTATCGCCGGGAGAGGAACATGCTGTTCGTTAAATCACTGGTTATTGGTTTTTCAATCGCCGCACCCGTGGGCCCGATTGGACTGCTCTGCGTGCAGCGAAGTCTGAAGCGAGGTTTCCGTTCGGGGCTCGCCACTGGGCTAGGGGCTGCAAGCGCCGACACGGTCTATGGATTCCTCGGGGCGATTGGTTTTACCGGGATCGCCTTGTCTGCACCTTCGCTCGCGGTGTTGCTTAAAGTGGTGGGCGGTGCCTTTCTGGTGTGGCTGGCGTGGAGCATTGCCCGTGACGCGCTGAAGCCCAAGCAGGCCGCGCAGGTGGAAGCCTCGGTGGCGGTCACTCGTGATTTTCTGACAGCGTTCGGCTTAACCCTCTCCAACCCAATGACAATATTGGCTTTCATCGCGATCTTTGCAGCACTTGAGCCACTGTCCGGCGAGCAACAGCAGGGCGATGGCGCCATGTGGTTCGCCACCTGCTCCATACTCACCGGGGTATTTGTGGGGTCCGCTGCGTGGTGGCTGTGCCTGAGCGGGCTCACGGCGGCGCTGCGCAAGAAAATGCCCGTTTCATTCATGCGGGTCATCTCTTCGATTTCCGCAGCCGCCATCGCTACCTTTGGTTTTGCCCAAGCGTTCACTGGGTTGTACGAAGTCTTTGGGCGGGCGTCGATGTAGTTTGAGAGTGGCAGTAGTGTCCCAGTCGCTTTGAACGTCTCCCAGACCGTTGACATGGACCTCTCCAGAACCCCGGTTAAAATCCTCGCCCCCTCCTCTTCGGCCACTCGCTTGCAGGAAGTGGTGGGTGGCGCGACCTCCCTCGATCAGGCCCGCCGCGCCATCAACAGCATCGAAGCCGCCGCAGACAACAGGCCGGCGCAGCAGCGATTGAAGATTCTCTTGCCCCGAGGCTGCGCGAACCAGCGGCGCATGTGCAGGCCGATGTAGGCGTAGATGCCGATGGCGATCCATTCCAGTACCAGAAACAGCAAGCCGAGCACGGCGAACTGGGCACTGATTTGCGCAGCAGGGTCGACAAACTGCGGAAGGAACGCGGTAAAAATCAGGATGGCCTTGGGGTTACCGGCGGCAACGAAGAACTCCTGCCGCGCAAGCTGCCACAGGCCGGCCCTCTCCTCCTGTGATTCGACCTCGGCCTGCGGGTCGGCCCTCCATAGCTGATACGCCAGGTAGAACAGGTAGACCGCACCGATGATTTTGATCCCGTAAAACACCAGCTCCGAGGTTTGCAGTACCACCGCAAGGCCTGCCGACGCCAGCGCGATCATGATCGCAAAGGCCAGCAGGCGCCCCATTCCAGCCACACAAGCCGTGCGCAATCCATAGCGTGTGGCGTTGCTGATCGACAGCAGATTATTAGGCCCCGGCGCCATGTTCAGCGCGAAGCATGCAGGCAGGAATATCGCCAGGGTCGTGAGATTCATGGGCAGTTCCATAACCATTCTGCGCTGATGCTACAGCGCCCTTCCAAGGCGCGCCATGGCGGCACACACCTTGACTAACCGAAGGTATGAGTATCGTACGCCGTAGGCTCGCTGTTAAATTCCGAGGCCTGTGCAAAACGCTACGCGTAGGTGAAACCGCTTGCAGTGGCCTGTGGTCAGTCAAGCTCGGTCCCGCGAATCCACCTGACAAAGCACTGACCGCTGACGGATGCTTCGCGGATGGCGACCTGGCAACGGCAGGCTTTCACTGACATTCCAATGTGCCCACACAAGAAAAATCCGTCGGAATGAAAAGGGTCCCTTCAGTCATGTCCAAGTACCGTGCATTGATCAATACACCCCATGTATGGATGCTCAGGCTTGGAGCGGTCGCGCTGACGCTGGTGATTTTCCTGGTCGACTGGTTGACCTCGCTGGATGTGGCCATCGCGGTGCTCTACGTTGCGGTGATCCTGATCTCCAGTGATCTGTTCTCTTACCGGGGCATGCGCACGGTCTCATTGCTTTGCTGCTTGCTGACGCTGGCGGCGTATCTGCTTTCCCACGTCTCTCACGCCGACACATGGCAGGTACCGCCCTTCGAACGTTGCCTGGTGAGCCTTGCTGCCATCACCATCAGCGCAATCCTTGCACTGAAGAACAAAGCAGCCAGGGGAGCTTTGCAGCGACAAGTGCAGCTCTTGCACCGCAGCGAAGCGTGCCTGGCCGGGGCGCAGCGGCTGAGCCGCACCGGCAGCGTTGGCTTGAAAATGCCGGATGGGCAACTGAGCTGGTCTGAAGAGGCGCGGCGGATATTCGAGTTCGAGGGGCCTGAGCAGCCCACCCTGCAACAGATGATCTCTCGCACTCATCCCGAGGATACGGGCGACCTGAAAAAACTGATTGAGGGGGCCTATGCCCAGCACGAATGTCCGGAAGCGGAGTTCAGGTTGCTGATGCCCGATGGCCGTTGCAAACATGTTCGCATGCTCGCTCAGCGCAGGGCCGACTCGTTCGGATGCTGCGAGTACCTCTGCGCCTTGATGGATGTCACCGCTGCAAAATGTGCCGAAGAGGCGCTTCATCAGTCTCAGTCACAGTTGGCCCACGTGACCCGCATCACGATCCTGGGTGAAATGACGGCGTCCATTGCCCACGAAGTCAATCAGCCACTCGCCGCGGTGACGACCAACGCAGAAGCAGGCTTGCGCTGGCTCAATCGCGAAGACCCCAATTTTGCCGAAGCCTGCGGCGCCATCCAGCGCATCATGAGCGAAGCCCATCGCGCGAGTGAAGTCATTCGCGGCATTCGAGCACTGTCACGAAAATCCGAACCGCAGTACTTGTCGATCAACCTGCAGGAAGTGCTGCAAGAGGCGTTGCTGCTCACACGCAGGGAGACAAGGCGGCACAAGGTCAACATCGAGTTTCAGCCACGGTACGACGGTTTATGGGTCCAGGGTGATCGCATTCAGTTGCAGCAGGTCATCATCAATCTGCTGTTGAATGCGTTACAGGCATTGTCATGCATGCCACCTAAAGGACGACGGATTTCCATCCTGCTGGAGACGGCATCGGGTAATGACGTGCTGTTGCGCATTCAGGACAATGGTCCAGGCATCCCTGCGCAGAATCTGCCCAAACTGTTCAGTCCTTTTTTCACCACCAAGCCGGAAGGGATGGGAATGGGCCTGTCGATATGTCGGTCGATCATCGAAGCCCATGGAGGGCGCATCTGGACTGAAAGCGCGCCGGGGCACGGGACGAACATGTGTTTCTCCCTGCCCGGCCAAGCGCGCAGTGCATCATGAGACAGGCGGCATCGCACGAAGTGGTTCGTCGTGCGTCACTCAAGGTCAGCGCTGATACGTTGAGGTAATCGTCGCTTTGGCCAGGACGTTGGCATTGAGTAAATAGCCCACCAGCGCCCCGCTCGCCTGCGCATCCACCGGCAAGGAATCGACCTTCAATGCCCAGACAGTGAATTGGTAATGATGAGGTGGGTCACCCGCAGGCGGGCAAACACCGCCGAATCCAGCCTGGCCATAATCGGTGCGCCCCTGGACCGCTCCGACAGGCAGGTTTGAACCCGCGCCCCGCGGCAGGCTGGTGACCGTCACCGGCAAATTGGCCACGGTCCAATGCCACCAACCACTGCCGGTGGGTGCGTCAGGATCGAAAACAGTGATGGCGTAGCTTTTCGTGCCTGCGGGCGGGTTGCGCCAGGAAAGCTGCGGCGAGAGGTTAGCGCCGTCGCAGCCAAAGCCATTGAATACCTCACGCTGGGTCAGCGATTTACCTTGAGCGATGTCGTCGCTGGTCAGGGAAAACGACTGCGCCTGGGCGATGAAGGAGACTCCAAGGGAAAGCACGCACAAGATCTGTTTGATGTTCATGACAACCTCAAGTTGGGGGACTGTTGTCCGCAAACTCTAAATCTTCAACAAGTGGCCGACACTCATACTTCAACGCTGTCTTTTTATGCTTTGGTATGGCTGGGCGACTGGCTGTTATCTCGAGAACAGCCACTCGGGATAGGTGGGAACTGAGCAGGCCGGTCAATCCACAATGAACAGTTTGGCACCGACGAGCGTGGATGAGCGGTGCGCTTCGGCGTTGTCGCCGACCTGATAACTCATGCCTGCGGTCAGCGTGAACACCCGCCCATCTTCCAGTTCGGTCTCCAGCCGGCCTTCCAGGCAAAGCAGGATATGCCCCTTGTGGCACCAATGATCGGCAAGGTAGCCGGGGCTGTATTCCACCTGCCGAACACGAATCGTCCCGAACTGGCATGTGCGCCAGTAGGCCGTGCCGGTCTCTCCCGGGTGCGCGGTGACTTCAATGCTCGACCAGTCGGTCGTGCCAAACGGGATAGCTGTCAGCTCCATGGCGGCCTCATTCAATCGATGGTGCCCACACGCTAACGTCGTGATATTCCTGCCGATAGACACAGACGTCACTTAAATACGTCATACAGCGAATCCGAATATTCTCCTGTAGGCGCGAGCCTGCTCGCGATGGGCGCACTCGGTCGGGTCGTTCGCCCATTGGCACCACCGGTCGGCCTCGGCAGAAGGAGATCAAGTTCACAGTCCCTGATTGACCGTTGGTCGGTCATTCATGCATTGACGGATTGACATATCGGTAAATTCCGATATCTTCACCTCCATGGAATTACTCGACATCTTCAAAGCCCTTTCGAACCGGACTCGCCTTGACATCCTCAAAGGCCTGAAAGACCCCGTGAACAGCTTCCCGGCGCAGGACGAAGGGGACGTGCATACCGTGGGTGTCTGCGTCAGCAGCATTCAAGAAGGCGTCGGACTGTCTCAGTCGACGGTGTCTGATTACCTGGCCACCCTGCAACGCGCGGGCCTGGTCGAAGTCAGGCGCATTGGCCAATGGACATACTACAAACGCAATGAAGCAACCATCAGCGCCCTGGCCGATATTATCGGTAAAGAGCTGTAACTTTTTTACCACATCATATCGATTATTCCCGATATCCCTTTTTCCAGAAACAAGGATCCGCCATGACCATCAAGACCTAGCCTAAACGTCGTAAAAATTTTCAGTTTATACATCGAGTTTTCCCGATATTCCTTTTTGCCGAAGCGAGAATTCCCCATGAAAGCAATGATCCTTAACTCATTTGGCGGCCCCGAGTCGTTCGAACTGCGCGAAGTTCCCAAGCCCGTGCCACACGCGGGACAGGTGCTGGTGCGAGTGCACGCCACCTCGATCAACCCGTTGGACTATCAAGTGCGACGCGGTGACTACGCTGACCTGGTCCCCTTGCCAGCGATCACCGGACACGACATATCCGGCGTCGTCGAGGCGGTGGGCCCCGGTGTGACCGCCTTCGCTGCAGGAGACGAAGTCTGGTACACCCCGCAGATATTCGAAGGTTCCGGCAGCTACGCCGAATATCACGTTGCGGCCGAAAACATCGTTGCAAAAAAACCTGCTTCCCTGAGCCATCTTGAGGCGGCAAGCCTGACACTGGTGGGCGGAACCGTGTGGGAGGCCCTGACCGTGAGAGCCGTGCTCAGGGTGGGCGAAAGCATTCTGGTGCACGGTGGCGCAGGTGGCGTCGGGCATGTCGCGATCCAGGTGGCCAAAGCCATGGGCGCCAAGGTGTTCACGACCGTGCGCGAAGCGAACTTCGACTTCGTGAAAGGCCTGGGTGCCGATGTGATGATCGACTACGAAAAGGAAGATTACGTCGACGTTATCCTGCGTGAAACCGATGGCCACGGCGTCGATGTGGTGTTCGACACTATCGGCGGCAACACACTGTCGCGTAGCCCCGACGTGCTCGCACAACTGGGCCGCGTGGTGTCGATTGTTGACATTGCCCAGCCGCAAAACGTGATCAACGCCTGGGGCAAGAACGCCAGTTATCACTTCGTATTCACCCGGCAAAACCGCGGCAAGCTCGATGAGTTGAGTGCCCTGGTAGAGCGTGGTCAGTTGCGGCCGCATGTGGGTGCGGTTTATTCACTGGCCGACATTGGCGCCGCCCATGCCCACCTGGAGAGCCCAAACAATGGCCTTCAAGGAAAAATTGCAATTGCCGTCGAGCCGTCGGCTGTCTGAACCCACGCGAGGGAACATCATGATTTACGAGATCGCCGTACTCCCCGTTTACAAGCACCAGGTTGAACGCTTCAGGGAAGCATTTGCCGAGGTGGTTCCACTGCTTCGCCGTGCGAAGGGTTACCTTGGCCACGTGCTTGCACAAGGCATCGAAACGCCTGAACACTTCAACCTGATCGTGCGCTGGCAAACGCTTGAGGATCACACACCAGGCTTCTGAGGCGAGTGAAGACCATCGGGTGTTCATGCTGGCATTGGAGGAGTACTTTTGCGGGGAACCGACGGTTCATCACCTGGAAGGAAACGATTTCAGCCTGCCGGATGACCTGTAGACACAAGCGCGACCGTGCTCCCTCCTATAGGGGGAGTACGTCGCCGGCAAAGTGTGGGGTCTCGCCGAAATACTCAATCAGCAGTTCAGTCAATAAGCGTATCTTGCGCGCCGGATGCTGTCCGGGAGGGCGTACCACATAGGCGCCCGCCGGCGGTGGTGGGTAGCGGGTCATGATCGGCACGAGCGCACCCGATTCCAGATGCGCGTGCGTGAGGCAATCCGGCAGGTAAGCGACGCCGAGTCCGGCGACGGCAGCCGCCACCAGCGCAGTGCCATTGTCGGCCTTGAATCGCCCCTGGGGGCGAACCGAGATGATCTTGTCACCGTCCATGAACTGCCAGGCCTCTGTGGATTGCATCAGCGCCTGATGGGCGATGATGTCGTCCGGCACTTGCGGTGAACCGTGCGTCTGGATGTAGGTCGGACTGGCCACGAGTTTGCCATTGATCGGGCCTATGCATCGAGCGATCAGGTTGGAATCCTGAAGGTAGCCGACACGAATCGCACAGTCATACCCCTCCCCGATCAGATCGACAAAGCGGTCGCTGTAACACGCCTGGACTTGCAGCCCAGGATGACGCCGCGCCATCTCCGCGATCAACGGGGCGAAGTGCGTCGGGCCGAAAGACAGAGGCGCGGCAATACGCAGGCGACCGCGAAGCGGGCCAGTGGGGAGGATCGCTTCCCTGGCCAGGTCTATCTCGGTGCAAACCTTGGCCGCATGCTCGCGAAAGGTGGCGCCGGCTTCCGTCAGTGCAGCCCCCCGGGTGGATCGCGCCAGCAGTTGCACGCCCAGTTCCTGCTCAAGTCTGGCAAGTCTGCGACTGACGATCGACTTGGACACCCCGAGCCGCAACGCAGCGGATGAAACACCGCCGCTATCAGCCACCTCCACGAAGGTCTGCAGTTCTTCGATATCCAAATCAGGGTTCCTCATTGTGCAACACAGTTAGTCCGAGAATGGCACTACCGTGTCGAGTTTGGCAACGACACAATGCCAGTCCCTGGGCGATGGCGCCTGGGAAAAGACGTAAAAAAACCAAAAAAAAGGACGTACACATGGCCAGCGAGACTCTTCGCAACCCGCACACAGACCAGTTGCTGTCGCCGCAAAACTCGATGCTCATCGTCATCGACTACCAGCCAATCCAGGTCTCCTCGATCCGCTCGATGTCCCGCGATGAGTTGGTGTTCAACATCACCAGCGTCGCCAAGGCAGCGGTGAACTACAACCTTCCGATCATCCACTCCACCGTGAACGTCGCTACCGGTCGCAACAAGCCTCCGATTCAGCCATTGCAAGATGTGCTCGGCCACCTGCCCACCTATGACCGCACCTCGATCAACAGTTGGGAAGACACCGAGTTCAAGCAGGCGGTGAAGGCGGTCGGCCGCAAAAAGCTGATCATGACCGCACTTTGGACCGAAGCTTGCCTGACGTTCCCGGTACTCGACGCCATCCAGGAAGGTTATGAGGTTTATGTGCCGGTGGATGCGGTCGGTGGCACTTCGCTCGCCGCGCACGAGGCGGCGTTGCGTCGCATGGAACAGGCCGGCGCAAAACTTATCAGCCGAGTGCAGATGTATTGCGAACTGCAACGCGACTGGGCACGAGAGGCGACCGTTCCTGGATTCATGGGCGTGTTCGAGAACTTCGACGGTTTCAACGCAGAAAAGAATGCCTGACGAGTGATCGGCGACCCTCAATTCGCTGAATGTGGTAAAGGTGATGCTCGCTGAGGCGGCGTCACCCTCATTTCTGCCGGGAGGAACAATCGGTTTGTCTGGAAACACCACATGGCGATCCTTCGCTGCAGATACACTGGCATTGATCCTCTTCTTCACCGTGACCGGCATCCTCAACGAACGTTTCGTGGCCGGCATGAGCTGGGAGCAGGTGCTGCATGCGCGCCTGCTGGGCGCTGCGTTGATGGTGATTTCGGGCCGCCCCTATGGGTTGTGGCGTGACTGGATCATGCACTATGCCGGTACGACTCGGTTCTCGCAGATCGCATGGGACTCCCTCGCGCTGGTCAGTTTCCAAGTGCCAATCTATGCCGCCATCCTGGCCATTTCTGGTGCCAACGTCGACGAATTGCTGCGTGGGGCGCTCGGTGTGACGGTGATCATGCTGGCGCTGGGGCGACCTTATGGCGCGTTCCTGAATTTCGTCCGGCATCGCTTCGGGCTCCCGTCCGGAGGTGAGAAACCCATGTCATTGAATACCTGACAATCATTGATCGAATTAATAACAGCCATTAATTCAATGAAGTTCTCTTATCGGCGCGTCGGCGTAACATCAGCTCCATACCCACTGACCACCGCTAGGAGCACACACCATGAAACGCCAAACCATCATCGGCATCGCTTTCTCGATCTTCGCACTGAACGCCTTCGCTGCTTCTACCAACACTGATCCGCTGTTCAGCGATGCCGTTGCCGCCGTTGAATCCGACCGTCTGTTCAGCGACGCCGTAGCGGCGACTGAGACTGACAAACTGTTCAGTGATGCTGTTGCCGCGACCGAAACTGACAAGTTGTTCAGCGACGCCGTTGCAGCAACCGAAACTGACAAACTGTTCAGTGATGCCGTGGCCGAAGGTGGCTCGGATCGCCTGATCGAACGCCGTGTCGCGTGAATGCATCGCTTCACCGCAGTACACG
This sequence comes from Pseudomonas sp. S2_C03, assembly GCF_054668405.1. NCBI lineage: Bacteria > Pseudomonadati > Pseudomonadota > Gammaproteobacteria > Pseudomonadales > Pseudomonadaceae > Pseudomonas > Pseudomonas sp. S2_C03. The sequence continues at coordinate 2,757,532 of NZ_CP162766.1, forward strand.
AAAAAAGGGGCAGACTTGTTGAAAGACAATCTGCCCCTTCTTCGTTGTGAAGCCGAGCCACCGCAGGACCTGTAGGAGCGAGCTTGCTCGCGATGCAAGTCCAGGCACCGCTTACATCCAGGCACCCCTCGTCATCGTTAACGACCATCGCGGCGGTTCGACGCCTCGACAAGCCCGCTCCTACAGGTCCGGCGGCGGCTCTGCTCGCGATGCAAGTCCAGACACCGCAGGCATCCAGGCAACCCCTACCACAGGGCACAAAAAAACCGGCCATTTCGGCCGGTTTGTTTTCATCAGTGCGGAGCGCGGGGAATGGTCTTGAGCAGGTCTTCGGGGCTGATGTAACCCACCACCGGTTCCGCAACGCTCCCCGGTAACGGCAGGCCAAGAATGTGCCCTTTCATCTTGCCGATCACATGCATTTCGCACGGCTTGCAGTCGAACTTCAGGGTCAGCACCTCGTTGCCGTGCACCAGCTGCATCGGCGCGACCTTGGTGCGCACACCCGTGACGCCCTTGGCCTGTTTGGGGCACAGATTGAAGGAGAAACGCAGGCAGTGCTTGGTGATCATCACCGGCACTTCGCCCGTTTCTTCATGCGCCTCATACGCTGCGTCGATCAACTTCACGCCGTGACGATGATAGAAATCGCGGGCCTTCTGGTTGTAGACGTTGGCCAGGAAAGACAGGTGCGACTCCGGATACACGGGCGGTGGGTTGGTTTCCGCCTTGCGACCACCCCGTGGATGGGCCGCCAGACGCGCGGCTGTCAGGGCTTCGATCACTTCACGGCGCAGGGCCTTGAGCTGCGAGTTGGGAATGAAGAACGCCTGCGGCGCATCGAGCTTCACATCAGTGGCGTGGTACTCGGTGGTGCCGAGTTGGCCCAGCAGGTCACGCAATTGCTCCAGCGCCTGTTCCGGCTTGTTGGCCAGGCCGAATGGGCCGTCCAGCGACACACTGGCGCTGATGCCTTCTTCGCTGGTCGCGGTCAGGTGCAGGCGTTGCTCATCCAGTTGGGCAACCCAGCTCAAACCGATGCGTCGCTCAGCGGAGGTCTTGAGCAAAGCCTGCTGCCAGTTGTGGTCCAGGTTGCGGCTCAACGGATGGTTAGGCCGCAGCTTGTACATGCCCTCCGGCATCTCGTTGGGCTCGACGCGGTAGCGATAGCGCTTCTCGCCCTCCTCCTCGAACTCACCCCTGGCCTCTGCGATGTTGGCGCGGAAACCTACCACTTCGCGCTTGACCAGCACGTTGAGACCGTCGCCGTTGGACAAAGGCTCGGTGGTCACGACCTGCATGTCGCGCTTGCCGACCTTTTCCACCACGCCTACCGGCAAACCGGTGAACGTCGGCGAATCAAAGGCGCCGATATCGATCTTGCGATCGCTGACGAAATAATCGGTGCTGCCACGATGGAAAGTCTTTTCCGGATCGGGCACGAAGAAGTGTGCGGTGCGGCCACTGGAGGCTCGTGCCAGGTCCGGGCGGTCTTCGAGCACGGCGTCGAGGCGCTGACGGTAATAGGCGGTGATGTTCTTCACATAGCCCATGTCCTTATAGCGACCTTCAATTTTGAACGAACGCACACCCGCTTCGACCAGGGCGCGGATGTTGGCGCTCTGGTTGTTGTCCTTCATCGACAACAGGTGTTTTTCGTAGGCGATCACGCCACCCTTTTCGTCTTTGAGGGTATACGGCAGGCGGCAAGCCTGGGAGCAATCGCCACGGTTGGCGCTACGGCCAGTCTGCGCGTGGGAAATGTTGCATTGGCCGGAGAACGCCACGCACAACGCACCATGGATGAAAAACTCGATGGCCGCCTCGGTTTCGTCGGCAATGGCGCGAATTTCCTTGAGGTTCAGCTCACGGGCCAGCACCAACTGCGAGAAACCGGCCTGATCGAGGAACTTGGCCCGCTCGAGGGTGCGGATGTCGGTCTGGGTGCTGGCGTGCAGCTCGATGGGCGGAATATCCAGCTCCATCACGCCCAGGTCCTGGACGATCAACGCATCGACCCCGGCATCGTACAGTTGGTGGATCAACTTGCGCGCCGGCTCCAGCTCGTTGTCGTGCAGGATGGTGTTGATGGTAGTAAACACCCGGGCATGATAGCGATGGGCGAATTCCACCAGCCCGGCGATGTCACTCACCTCGTTGCTGGCATTGTGGCGGGCGCCGAAACTCGGACCGCCGATATAGATCGCGTCAGCGCCATGCAGGATGGCTTCGCGGGCAATGCTCACGTCACGGGCGGGGCTGAGCAGTTCCAAGTGATGCTTGGGCAAGGACATAGGTTTTTTTATCTGGTTCGGCACGGTTGAACTGCGCATTGTACCGGCCAAATGGCCGGACGGCACGGGGGTGCGACCGAATGCATGAGCGCAGTGTGGATTGGCTGCGATTTGGGTCAGGCAGGCGCGGACAGCCGCAGCGTCCTGATCAGCAGGTCATGCAGGCTGTCCACGGCCTTCGAGCCCCGCGAGGCGCGGCTGCGAAACACCGAGACTTCCATGGGTTCCAGCGGGCCCAGGCCCTGTTCACTGCCCAGTATCTGCAAGTGCGCCGGCGCGCTGCAATGGGTCAGCACGGCCACGGCCAGGCCGCTTTCGACGGCGGCAATCTGCCCGGCGAGGCTGGAGCTGTTGTAGACCACCTTGAAGCGCCGCCCCTGGAGCGCCAGGGAATGCAAGGCCGTGCGTTTGGCCAGGCTGGCGTCCTCGTACACGGCGATGGGCAGCGGGTCACGGCGCCAGACCTGGAACTGCGGATCCCCGACCCACACCATCGGTTCATGGAACAGCAGTGTGCCATGGCGCGGGCTGTCGCGGGACACCAGGGCCAGATCGAGGTCGCCACTCTTGACCCGGGGAATCAAGGACGTCGACTGCTCGCAGTTCAGCTCGATCTCCACCGCACCGAAATTCGGTGCGAAGCGCTTGAGCACCGGCGTCAGGTAACGTGCCGCGTAATCATCGGGCACGCCAAGGCGAATCCGCCCGCTCAGCTCTTCGCCATGAAAGGCCGCCTGGGTTTCTGCATGCAGGTCGAGCATGCGCCGGGCGTAACCGAGCAGCAATTGCCCCTGGGGCGTGAGCTGGTGCTGGCGCGGGCCGCGCACCAGCAACTGACACGTGAGGGCTGCTTCCAGCTTCTTGATCTGCATGCTGACTGCCGACTGGCTGCGATGCACTTCAGGCGCTGCCCCCGACAGGGAGCCCGCATCAACCACGGCCACGAAGCATTTGAGCCAGTCAATCTGCAAGTCCTGGAAATTCATCGCCTCACCCAACTATTCGATTAGCGAATAGCTTATCAGTGATTTATACGTTTTTCTTAATGCCGGGAAACAGGCATAGTGACCCTGAACAATCTCCCAGCAAGGACATACCCACGGCATGACACACGCCGACGACAACCTGCACGAATTCAACCGCCAGATGGTGTGGGTCGGATTCACCAAACTGGCGCCCATCTCCCTGTTCGTGGTGGTGTTCGGCGCTGCTTTCGGCCTGGCGGCCAGCCAGGCGGGCCTCAGCGAGTCGATCATCGTGGCCATGAGCACCCTGGTGTTTGCCGGCGCCTCGCAATTCGCCGCGCTGGAATTGTGGGGGCCGGATGTGTCGCTGATCACCCTGGCCATCACCGTTTTCGCCATCAACGCCCGACACCTGCTCATGGGCGCCACACTCTACGAGTGGCTGCAACATGTGCCACCCAGGAAGCGTTACGCGGTGATGCTGGTGGCTTCCGATGCCAACTGGGCGCTGTCGATGCAAGCCTTCGGCAACCGTCAACCTGGGCTGGGCCTGTTACTCGGCGGCGGGCTGGCATTGTGGCTGTCGTGGGTGATCGGCACATGGCTGGGCGTGGTTTTCGCCGGGACCCTGCACGACCCCAAGGCGCTGGGCCTGGACATGGTAATGGGCTGCTTCCTGCTGGCGATGGTGGTGGGCGGCGACAAGAACCTGCGCCTGCTGGTGATCTGGTTCGTCGCCGCCTGCGCGTCGTTGCTGGCCTACCGGTACCTGCCGGAAAACAGCCATGTGGTGGTCGGCGCGGTTGCCGGCGGCATTACCGGGACCCTGTGGACGGAGCACAAGCATGAACATTGAAACCGCAGGCTCTGGCGCCTTCATCGTCGTGCTGATCATGGCCGTGGTGACTTTGGCCACCCGCTGGGGCGGCGTCTATGTGATGTCCTTCGTGCCCATCGGCTATCGGGTCAAGCAGTTCATCGGTGCGATGTCCGGCTCGGTGCTGGTCGCCCTCCTCGCGCCCATGGCACTGGAAGGCGACAACGCCGCACGCCTGGCACTGCTGACTACGGCGGCAACCATGTTGGTGTTGAAGAAACCTTTGCCGGCCATTGCTGCTGGGGTGTTGGCGGCGGCGGTGTTCAGGCATTTCTGAGCCGCCTCAAACGACAGCGGCCCGAAGAGGTCCCTCACACACTTGCACTGTGATGACCGACAGGACGATGCTCATGGCCTGCGCTTCCTCAACGCGATGTACAACAAGGGGCCCGCCGAGACGAACACTGCCGTGATCAATAGATACGGCACTACGCCGAGCCAGCTACCGCCTCGCGATCGGCTGTCGTTAACCATCCAGATACAGGCCAGTGCTGCCATCAAGTACAGGTCGATGACCACCTGTGCGGTATCGGGGCGCGCCAGCAGTTGCAGGCCGAACGCCACGAGCGATTGCTGTGCGATCGTCATCGTCCAGCCGGTGTAGAGCGTGAACACGATCAATACGGTCAGCGCGAGGTAGTTGATTCTCATCCTGTTCTCCCTGGTGAGTGGTTGCGCCAAGGTAGTGTTAGAGTCGGCCCTGCCTCAATGACCTGACAGGTCATGGACACTCTTCACAAGGACAGCCAGAGTTCAAGCATGAGCCACCTACCTTTCCACCCAACCAGCCCGGCGACAGGCACCTGCGCGGGTGAGCAACTGCGCCGGCTGCGTCGTCAGGCAGGGCTGAGCCAAATGCAGCTTGCCCTGCTCGCCGGGGTTTCCCAGCGCCACTTGAGCTGCGTGGAAACCGCCCGTGCCAAGGCGAGCCCCAGCACGCTGCACGCCCTGCTTTCGGCGATGGATGTGCCGCTGGAGCACTGCAACGAGATTTTCCTCGCGGCAGGTTTTGCCCCGCGCTACGTCGTATCCGGGGCCAACGCGCCGACGCTGAAGATGGTGTCTGATGCGGTCGAGCACATTTTGCAGGCGAACAACCCGGCGCCCGCCATCGTCATCGACAGCCACTGGAATGTCACCGCCGCCAATGCCAGCACCGGCCTGCTGCTGACCATGGTGGGTATCGACGCCAACGGCCTCTCCGGTCTGAACTTGCTGGACACGCTGTTACGCCCCGGTGGCCTGGGGGATCATCTGGTCAACGCCGACGAGATACGCGCCATCGCCTGGCAGCGCGCCGCCAGAGAAGCGCTGAGCAACCCCGAGCTGGCGCGGCGGCTGCGGGACATGCCGGGCGCGCCGGCCGTGGCGTTGAACACCACGCCTGCGCCCGTGGTACTGACCCGCGTGCGCTCGAGCTACGGCGAGCTGAATTTCCTGTCCACGTTCACCACGTTCGGCATGCCGCTGGACATTACGGTCGAGTCGTTGCGTATCGAACATTTGATCCCGGCTGATGGTGAGACGTGGCAAGCGATGAACACGGCGTTCAGTCAGTGGCAGGTCTCCCGTTAAACCGTCGGCACCGTCCCCCCATCAATCACGAACTCACTCCCGGTAATGGACGCCGCACGGGACGAAGCCAGGAAAACGACGAGGTCAGCCACTTCCGACGGCGTCGAGGGTCGGCCCAGCGGGATGCCGCCCAGTGAGTCCATGATGATTTGCTTGCCGCCCTCGTAATCCGTGCCGGCCTCCAGGGCCAGTCGCTCCGCCAGGGCCACAGAGGCCTCGGTTTCGATCCATCCCGGCGACACCCGCACCACCCGCACACCTTTTGGCGAAACTTCCTTCGACAGGCTTTTGCTGTAGGTCGACAGCGCCGCCTTGGCGGCGGCATAAGCGGTGGTGGCTTCGGGCAGCGGCAGGCGACTCTGGATCGACGTCACGTGGATGATCACGCCCGTTTTGCGCTCGATCATGTCCGGCAGCAAGGCTCGATCCAGGCGTACGGCCGGCAGCAGGTTGAGGTCGAACTCACGCTGCCATTGTTCTTCGCCCAGCGCCACAAAGCCGCCACCGGGTGATGAGGAGCCACCCAGCACGTGGACGATGATGTCCACACCACCCAGGTGTTGCTGGATGGCGGTGACCAGCGCGGCGCAACCTTCGCGGGTCGAGAGGTCGGCCGGGACGAACAAAACATTCGGGACCTCATCGGTCGGATGCCGCGCCGACGTCACGACCTTGGCACCTTCGGCCACGAGAAGCTTGACGACAGCCTGGCCGACCCCTTGTGTTCCGCCGGTGACAAGGACTCGTTTGCCGTTCAATTCGAGGTTCATGACTTGCTCTCCTGTCTCACTGATTGAATACCCCGGATCTTGCCGCTCGCGGGATAGTTTGCTCAACTGGGACAAATATGAATGACCTATCCCGCCAGACAGGACTATCCAATGTCAGACCCGCGCCTCTGCCTCAACGACCTGGACGCCGTCATCGCCGTGGCACGCAGGGCATCGTTTCGGCAGGCGTCGATCGACCTGGGCGTTTCAACGACTGCGTTGAGCAACACCATCGCTCGTCTGGAAGCCCATCTCGCCACGCGCCTGTTCAATCGCACCACACGCAGCGTGTCGCTGACCGAAGCCGGCAGGCTGTTTCTGGAGCAGGTTGGCCCGGCCTTGCAGGATGTGCGCGCCGCGCTCGACGCGGTGCAATCCCACAGTTCCGGACCTTCGGGGGTACTGCGCATCAACGCCTTTGCCAGTGCCGCCCGCGCCGCACTGCTGCCGCTGGTGCTGGAGTACTTGCGGCAGTACCCCCAGGTACACATCGACATCGTGACCGAGGGCCGACTGGTCGATATCGTCGCTGAGGGTTTCGATTTCGGCGTACGGTCCGCGAACCTGGTGCCCAGCGACATGATCGTGATTTCGCTGGGGCAACGGCAACGCTACGCGGTGGTCGGCTCCGCCGCGTACTTCGCCGAACACGGCCGACCTCGCACACCCGCCGATCTCGTCAGCCATCCGTGCTTGCGAATCCGTTTACCCAACGGTGCGATCTATCCTTGGCATTTCGAGTACGAAGGTGAAGTGACCCGGCTTGAAGTCAACGGCCCCCTCACGCTCGATGAGCCTGGCGTGGCCAAGGCCGCCGTGAAGGCTGGTGTGGGGCTGGGTTTTTTCATGGAGCAGGATGTGTTGGAAGAAATCGAGAACGGCACCTTCGAGCGGGTGCTGGAAGACTGGACGCCACCCCGGGACGACCTCTGCCTGTACTACCCCAACCGACGCAATCCCAGCGCCGCGCTCAAGGCATTCACCGCCCTGGCACGCGCCAACCCGGTCTCTCCAGGGGTCGGATAAACAACCGATACCGGGCGACCAGACGGGGCAGCAGAATCCGGGCTTCCTCAAAGGGAGCTCAACCATGCAAACAATCAGATCAACACGCATCAGCATCACCTTCAGCGGAGGTGACGCATGAGCCATTACGATTTCATCGTCTGCGGAGCCGGTACGTCCGGTTGCGTCGTCGCCGCCCGACTGGCCGACCGACCCGACCTTCGGGTCCTGTTGATCGAAGCCGGACAGGGATACTTCGGTCCCGAGGTCACAGAGCCTGGACAATGGCCATTGAACCTGGGTACGGAACGCGATTGGGGGTTCGAAGCACAACCCAATGCCCATCTGGATGGCCGACGCCTGCCATTGAATATGGGCAAGGGACTGGGTGGCGGTTCGAGCATCAACGTGATGGTCTGGGCGCGGGGGCATCGCTCGGACTGGGATCACTTCGCTGCCGAGTCGGGGGACCTGGGCTGGGGCTATGACTCGGTACTGCGCTATTACGCTCGCATCGAAAACTGGCAAGGCCGGCCCGATGCGCAGCGCCGGGGTACGACAGGCCCGGTTCATGTGTCTCAGCCAACCGCCCCGCAGCCACTGGCCTGGGCGACCCTGGAGGCGGCGAGCGGACTCGGTATTCCTCGGTTCGACAGTGCCAACGGCGAGATGATGGAGGGCCACGGCGGGATCGCGATTGCGGATCTGCGCATCAACCAGGGCCAGCGCGAGTCGGTGTATGACTCGTACATCAAGCCTCGGCTGCACCAGCCAAACCTGACCGTCCTCACCGGGGCACTGGTGTCGCGTGTGCTGTTCAGGGGGACCCGTGCGATCGGCGTGGAGGTCGTGAGCGCAAACCAGCGTCGCTGCTTCTACGCTGAACAGGAAGTTGTGCTGTCGATGGGCGCGGTGAACACTCCGAAGGTGCTCATGCAATCGGGCATAGGGCCGGATGATGAGCTTCGCGCCCATGGTATCGAAGTGATCAATCACCTGCCTGGGGTCGGACAGAATCACCAGGACCATGTGGCCTTCGGCTGCACCTGGGCTTATCGACAGCCTCAGGCCATCGGTGGTAGTGGTTGCGAGACAACGTTGTACTGGAAAAGCGATGCCCGTCTGGATGCACCGGATTTGCTGCAGTGCCAATTGGAATTTGCGGTTCCCTCGCCGCGTGAGGTGGGTGTCGAGGCGCCGGCGCATGGCTGGACGATGTTCGCCGGCCTTGCGCGCCCGGCGAGCCGGGGGCGCTTGCGTCTGTCCGGTGCGGGCCCGCTGGACGACATGCTGATCGAGGCGAACTCGCTCAGCGCTCCCGAGGACATGACCGCTGCGCTCGCGTCCATCCAATTGTGCCGCGAGCTTGGCAACAGCCAGGCCCTCGCTGGCCTCGTGCAGCGAGAGGTGGTCCCCGGCCAGCGTGATCGACGCGCGATGGAGCGGTTCATCCGCCAATCAGCGGTGACCTACTGGCACCAGTCCTGCACCGCGAAGATGGGTCGAGATGCGTTGTCCGTGGTTGATCATCGACTCAAAGTGTATGGCATCGAAGGCTTGCGGATCGCGGACTCATCCATCATGCCGCGCATCACGGCCGGCAACACCATGGCGCCATGCGTCGTGATCGGCGAGCGCGCCGCCGACCTCATATTGGCGCAGACCTGCGGGGAGGAGCCTGTCGAGTCGTCGCACCGCCACGAGGGTCGCCAACCTTGACGCGGCATGCCTGAATCAACGCGGTGCCTGGGCGTTCATCGCGGGCAAGCCCGCTCCTACAGGGGAATGCGGTCAACTGTGGGAGCGGGCTTGTCGAATCGTCGCACCGTCGCGTTGGACATCAACGATGACGCGGGATGCCTGAACGCCCGCGGTGCCTGATCGTTCATCGCGAGCAAGCTCGCTCTCCTTAGCGCATCTGCAGGATGATCGGGGTGCTGCTGGCCGGGTCGGTGTGCTCGCGCAGCTTGCCGACCGCCTGTGCATCCACCGCCCCCGCCTGGTTGCCCCAGTTGCTGCGCATGAACGTCAGGACTTCGGCAATCTGCTGGTCCGACAACTGCTCGCGAAACGCCGGCATGCGGTAGGCGTCCGGCACACCGGCGGCGACCACGCGCTGCGAGCCGTTGAGGGTGATGTTGATCGCCGACGCGCTTTCCTTGGCCAAGGCGGACGTGGCACCGGCCAGCGGCGGCATCCACTCCGGCTGCCCCTTGCCATCGGCACCGTGACAGGACGCGCAGCGGGTCGCATAGGTATGGCCTCCCGGCGTCTCGAGCGCGGTGGCGGCCACCGGTTGGTATTGCCAGGGCGTGCCGTCGCGCTGAGGGTCGCCGGGCAACGATTTCAGGTAACGCGCTATCGCCGCCAGATCGTCATCGCTCATGAACTGCGTGGAATTGTTGAACGCTTCGGTCATCGAGCCATAGACCACCGCATGTTTATTGCGGCCAGTCTTGAGGAACTGCACGATGTCCGGCTCGCTCCAGCGACCCAGACCGGTGTTGTGATCGTCGCGCAGGCTCGGCGCGTACCAGCCATCGAGCAAGGCGCCGGCGAGAAACGGCGTGCCGCTTTCATCCAGTGCCTTTTCGTTGAACGCCAAGCCACGAGGTGTATGGCAACTGCCGCAATGGCCGGCACCCTGGACGATGTAGGCGCCGCGGTTCCACAGTTCGTCCTTGGCATGCTTGTCCACGTAGGGCGCGGAGTCGGTGAACACGCCATTCCACAGAGCGATGGGCCAGCGCAGGTTCAAAGGCCAGGGAATGTCACTGGGGATATTCGCTTGCTTGACCGGCGCCACGCCTTTCATGAAGAACGCATACAACGCGCGTACATCATCGTCGCTGAGCTTGGCGTAGGACGGGTATGGCATGGCCGGGTACAACCGCCGACCACCCGGCGCGACGCCGTGGCGCACGGCGCGGTCGAAGTCGGCGAGGCTGTAGCCGCCAATGCCGGTGTCGCGGTCCGGGGTGACGTTGGTGGCGTGGATGTTGCCCAGCGGCGTGGCCATTTCCAGGCCGCCGGCAAACGGTGCGCCACCGGGCACGCTGTGGCAGGCCACGCAGTCGCTGAGCCGGGCGACGTACTCGCCACGGGTGACCAGGGCCGGGTCGATATCGGCCACAGCGGCCGGCTCGTTTGGCAAAGGCGAGGCAGGCTCGCGGGTGACATACCAGGCCAGCAGGCCGGCCGCGATCAGGCACGGCACGGCCAACCAGCAAGCGGTTCTTGCGAATCGGCGGTTATTCATGGGCGCTCCGGGCGGGTCAAGTGAAGGTGTATCGGCTTAACGGCATGCTGCGGATACGCTGCCCCGTGAGCGTTGCCACCGCATTGGCCACGGCCGGCGCTACCGCCGGCAACGGCGGCTCACCGATGCCCCCCATTTTCTCCCCGCTTTCGACAATGCGCACGTGCACCCGGGCCATCCGTGAAGGCGGCAGGATCGGATACAAATCGTAGTTGCGTGCACGAGGCTTGCCGTCGATGTACACCGCCTCCTCCACCAGCGTCTGCGACAGCCCCAATGCGACCGCCCCATTGACCTGGGCCTCGACAATGGCCGGATTGACGATGCTGCCCGGGTCGATCGCCTGCCAGATATCGTGAACCCTGACCTGGCCGTTCTCGATCGATACTTCGGCGATCACAGCCGTCTGCGTGCCAAACGGCGAAGCCATGGCCACGCCACGGGCGCGCTTGCTGCCGTCTTCGGCGGTGAACGGGCCGCGTTTCCAGCCACCGGACAACTCGCCCACGGCGTTAAGCAGCGTGGTCAGGCGCTGGTTGTCGCGCAGCAGGTGCAGGCGCAGTTCGAACGGGTCCTTGCCCCCCTTGTCGGCGATTTCATCGAGGAACGCTTCGTAGAAGAAGTCATTGAGCGAATTGCCCACCGACCGCCAGTAGCCGAGCATCATCGGGCCTTTGACGTAAATCTGCGCAATCCGCTTGTTGGGGATCGCGTACGACTTGCCGGCCAGGCCTTCGAGGGCCGTCGGGTCGTTTTTCTCGCCCTGCTTGCCGGCGAGGGCTTCGGTGGGGCCTTCGGTGGCGCTGATCGCTTCGATGGCGATCGGCAGGCCGTCAGCGTCCAGAGCCGCGCGAAAATTGACCGCCGCGACGGGCCGATACGCGTCCCGCACAAATTCCTCCTCACGGGTCCAGATCAGCTTGACCGGGCGTCCTACGGCCTTGGCCAGCTCGATGGCCTGCGGGTAAGGATTGGCCGAGTCGTAAAGGAAATGCCGGCCAAAAAAACCACCCAGCAACGGCGAATGCAAGGTGATGCGCGAAGCATCAAGGCCGGTGCGCTTAGCGATGTCGGCGCGGAACATGTCCGGTGCCTGGTTGGGAAGCCAGACTTCCAGGGAGCCATCCGGGTTATAGCGTGCCAGCGCCGAAGGTGGCTCCAACTGACCGTGGTTGAGGTACTGATTGTGGTACGTCGCCTCGATTTTGCTCTTGGCGCGGGCCAAAGCCCCGGCAACATCGCCTTCGTTTTCGCTGTCACGAGCCGGCCCCTTCTCGGCAGCCAGGCGTTTGATGTAATCATCGCTGGAAAAATCCGCCGGCATTGGCCGCACCTTGGAGTCGGCGCCCGGTTCCAGCCAGTCGACTTGCACCGCTTCCACCGCGCGTTTGGCATGCCACCAGCGCTCGGCCACCACCGCCACCGCGCCGGGCAGGCGATGCACCGAGTGCACGCCTTTCATGGCCTTGACCTGCTCTTCGTTACGCAGGTTGCCAATGGTCATGCCCAGGCGCGGCGCGTGTTGCACCGCAGCGTGCAGCATGTCGTCGACTTTCAGGTCGATGCTGTAGAGCGCCTTGCCGGTTGACTTGTCGTAGGCGTCGACGCGCTTGACGGGTTTGCCGATCCAACGGAACTGGCTCGGGTCGCGCAATTTCACACTCGCAGGATCCGGCACCGGCAGGTCCATGGCGCGCTCGGCCAGCTCGCCGTAGGCCACTGACCGACCCGATGCGGCGTGTACCACCTTGCCAGGCTCGGTGGTCAATTCGCCCACCGGTACACCGAGTTTTTCGGCACCGGCCTGCAGCATCATGGCCCGGGCCAAAGCACCCAGGCGACGCATCGTCGGGTAGCTCATGCGCACCGACATGCTGCCGCCAGTGATGCGCATGCCGTTTTCCATCACCACATAAGCCTCGCCCGGTGGCGCGGCTTCAACCAGGAAAGTCGCCGGATCGGCATCCAGTTCTTCGCCAACGATCTGCGCCATGGCGGTGTAGGTGCCCTGCCCGCCTTCCATGAAGGGGCACAGCAGGCGCACGGTGTTATCGGGACGGATTTCCAGGAATGCCGGCACCTGGGTGCCACGTTCTCCGGCGACAGTGGCAGCCGCCTGAACACGCGCCGAACCGAGCGGCAGGCCGAAACCGAGTACCAGCGCGCCCACGGCCGTGCCGGCAAGGAAGCGGCGCCGGGAGACGTTGACCGGGTCGGTCAGCAAGGACGCTTGTGCAGAATCGATAGGCGCGTTCATCAGGCATCCCCCTTCGTTGCAGGCTGGCCCGCCAGATCATGGACGGCGGCCTGGATGGCGTTATAGGTGCCGCAGCGGCAGAGGTTGACCATCGCTGCCTCGATCTGGGCATCGTTGGGGTTGGGGTTGTTTTTCAGCAGTGCCGTGGCGGCCATGACCTGGCCGGACTGGCAGTAGCCGCACTGGGCCACCTGGTGTTCGACCCAGGTCGCCACCACGCGTTTGCCGACTTCATCGGCCTCGATCGCCTCGATCGTGGTCACTTCGCGACCGACCACACCGGCCACCGGCGTCACGCAGGAGCGCACGACGTTGCCGTCCACCAGCACGGAGCACGCACCGCACTGCGCCAGCCCGCAGCCATATTTGGTGCCGGTCATGCCCAGGTCATCGCGAATCACCCACAGCAGGGGCGTATCGGCGTCGGCGTCGACCTGATAAGTCTTCTGGTTGATTCGTAGTTCCATGGTTCACCCGCTGATCATCGGTTGGTGTGGCTAGTTATGTTTTTAAAACACCGCCAATCCACTGTAGGAGCAGCCGGTCGACGCTCGATTGCTCGCGATGGCGGTGTGTCAGGCAATGTTGTTGCAGGAATTGACGGCCCTATCGCGAGCAAGCTCGCTCCTACAAGGTCTCCGGTTGGCCGCGCAGGCTGGCTATGTCATTTCTGGGTGCACTGCCAAACATCCGCCCGTACTCACGACTGAACTGCGACGGGCTTTCGTAACCTACCGCAAATGCCGCCCGCGACACATCCAGGCGGTCACTGAGCATCAATCGCCGCGCTTCGTTCAGGCGCAGCCATTTCTGATATTGCAACGGGCTCATGGCAGTCAGTTGACGGAAATGGTGGTGAAAGGTCGGCGCGCTCATTTGTACCCGGGCCGCCAGTTCGTCGATCCGCAAAGGAATGGTGTAGTTGAGCTTGAGCCAGTCGATGGCCTTGGCAATGCGATAACCCTGCCCGTCCACCGCCGTGATCTGACGCAACCGCGCGGCTTGATCGCTCTTGAGCAAACGGTAATGAACCTCACGCAGGATCAACGGCGCGAGCACCGCAATCGCCTCGGGCTCATCGAGCAGCGCCACCAGGCGATTGAGCGCCTCGTCCAGCGCCGTGGTCATGGTGCCGATGCCGACGCCCTTGTCGATCGTACGACTGCGGGTTGCAGGCATACCGCCCTTGGCGATGACTTCGGCCAGCATCGGCACATCCAGTTTCAGGACCAGCCCGACACAGGGCTCCTCGCGGCTGGCAACCAGCACTTCGGAATTGGCCGGTAAGTCCAGAGAGGTAATCAGAAAGCCGCTACGGTCGTAACGGTAGCTCTCGCCGCCCACCCACAAACGCTTTTCGCCCCGGGCCACCAGAATCAGGCTTGGCTCGACCATGCACACGGCAGGTGCCATCGGTTGGTCGCGACGAAACAAAGCCAGCCCGGGAATCGACGTTGCAAAATCACCCGTGTGAGTGACACGCGGGTCGATATTCAAGGCCAGTGACGATTCCTGGCTGGGATTGACATGGCGCATGATGAAGGACTCCTGATGGCCAGACTGTAGCCTTTGAGTTCCATCATTCCTATCCATTACCCTGCATGTTCATAGGATCAGGCAAGGATTCGATCGGATTGCGCAAGTGGGGGGCGTTCGTTACAACGACCAAGGCATGAGTCAAGGCGCACTTGCCTTGCTCTGAATCTGTTGCTGCAGCAACGTATCGCAGCTTGTATCCTTGGCAACATGAGGGCAAACAGCCGCAGCTATTAACCTGTTCCATACTGTTGTTGGGATGTGAAAAGGACTTTCCATAAGGTAGTGACGTGAAGCGTGATACCCGGCTTGTAGTGCTTTTGATGTTGGTGATCGGTTTTTCTCTGGCGTCGCTGACTATCTGGAAGGTAATAGCGTCCCGAGAAAAAGTGCTGGAAGCAGCGAACATCCAGGGGTTGAACCTCACCCAGGCGCTGGAAACCTACTCCGAAGGCATTGTCCGCCAGAGCTCGCTCCTGCTGCTTGGCCTCGTCGAACGCCTGGAAACCGAAGGCAGCGGGCCGGCCCAGATAGAGCGATTCACTTCGCTGATCAATCGACAGCAGCCACTGATGCCACAGCTCAGTGGCGTGACGGTCTACGATAATCAGGGAAACTGGCTGATGTCTTCCAACAGGCCGATTCCGGCTGGGGCGAACAGCCGTGATCGGGCCTATTTCGTTCATCATCGCAACGATCCCTCCCGTGAGACCTTTATTGGCCCACCGATCCAAAGCCGTTCCAACCAGGAATGGGTCATCACCGTCAGTCGACGCTTCAATGATGGTCAAGGCCAGTTTGCCGGAGTCGTCGCAGTCACCCTGGGCATCGAGAACTTTCTTCGACTGTTTGGAAAGATCGACGTAGGCCAGGATGGGGCCATCGGGCTGTCCTATACCGACGGTACGATGCTGGTGCGTTATCCCTTCCGAGAGCAGGACATGGGCCGCAACTTTTCCAAGTCGCCCATCTATGCGAAGTATCTTGTCGATCAATCTGTCGGCACCGCCTCGTTTACCTCCAGCCTGGATGGCGTAGAGCGGCTTTATGCCTTCCGAAAGAGTGACGTATTGCCACTGGTCACGACGGTCGCCCTTGGGAAACAAGAGTCGCTGGCGGCGTGGCGCATGGAGGCTTTGCTGTCGGCAGTCGTCGTGACCGGGCTTCTGGGTCTTACCGGCCTCATCGGGTGGTTTTTGATCCTGGATATCCGTCGTCGAACCCAGGTAGAGGCCCAACTGCTGACGACTCAGCAGCAATTGCTTTCGTCGAACGGGCAGCTTGAATTGCTGGCGATGAAGGACGCGCTGACCGGCCTCGCCAATCGGCGCTGTTTTGACGAGAGCCTGGCCAGGGAAGCGCGGCGGGCGCAGCGCGAAGGCACGTCGTTGGCTTTGCTGATGCTCGATATCGATTACTTCAAGCGTTTCAACGACGCCTACGGGCATGTCGCCGGCGACGCGTGCCTGCAAACAGTCGGTCGTATCCTCGAAGAGTGTGTCAGGCGGCCCTCCGATCTGGTGGCACGCTATGGCGGAGAAGAAATAGCCGTCATCATGCCCAACACCAGCACAGAAGGTGCCGTGGTCGTGGCACACAGCATTCTCCAACGATTGCAGTTCGAGAACATTGCCCACGACGCCAGTCCTTTTGGACGGGTAACCGTGAGTATTGGGATCGTCACGGCAACGGGCGCCCAGCTGGAGCCTCTACAAGGGGTGATCGAGGTGGCCGATGCGGCGCTCTATGCCGCCAAGGCGCAGGGGCGTAATCAGTTGGCCGAGGGACATTGGGCCGCGATGGCCCATCATTGATTGCTCTACCGGACACCGCGGGCATCCAGACAACCCGCGTTATCGTTGACGACCATCGCGAGCAAGCTCGCTCCTACAGTGTTGCGCGCTCACCGCAAAATCTCGGCATACCGCAATCCCTGTGGGAACGTGTTCTTACAGATCATTTACCCGCGCACTTCCTGTATCAACTCAATGAACGCCCGCAACGCCGCCGGCACGTGGCGGTGGCCTGAGTAATACAGGCAAAGCCCCGGCGTTTGCATTGCGCAATCCTCGAGCACCGCCACCAACGCCCCGCTGTCGAGATCATCCGCTACATACCAGCGCGCCAGTTGTGCCAACCCCAGCGACGACAAAGCCGCCTGGCGCATCATCAGCGGCGCATCCAGCACCAGCATGCCCGGCACATCCACCGCCACCGCCTTGCCCCTGGTCGGCAACTGCCACGGTGAAGGCGTGCCATTGGGCAGGCGGGCGCGGATGCAAGCGTGGTTGGCCAGGTCGCTGATACGCTTGGGCTTGCCATGCTCGGCAAAATAGTCTGCCGAACCCACGATGACCATCGGCACCGCCTCGGTGATCGGCACACGGATCATGTCTTTGGGCACCAGATGGCTGGGTCGCAGTCCGGCATCGAAGCCTTCGGCGATGATGTCCACCAACTCGCCTTCAGTGACGACGTCCAGCGTCACTTGCGGGTAGCGCCTGGAAAACTCGGCCATGAATGGCTGCCAGCTCATCAACGCCGCCCCAAGAGAACTGTTGATTCGCAGGCTGCCCGACGGTATCAGACGCTGGTCGCTGACGGTGATCATGGCCTCTTCGATCTGCTTGACCGCCGGGGCGATCTGCTCGACGAACTCGCGGCCAGCATCGGTCAACGCCACGCTGCGGGTGGTGCGATGAAACAACCGGGAGCCCAGGCGCGCTTCCAGCCCCGCCACGGCGCTACTCACCGCCGAAGTGGACATTTCCAGCTCTACGGCGGCGGCGCGAAAACTCTGGCGACGGGCCACGGCCAGCACCACATGCAATTCGATAAGTCCGCTCTTGTGCATTGTCCTGATTTTCCAGATAGCTCAAGCGTCTTTGCCTGCGTAGTCCAGACAATAGCTCAGCCCTAAACTGGCGCTCAACCCTCTTGAGGAGCATGGCATGCGCCAGTTCAACCAGGCCTACATCAATGGCCGTTTCGTACCTGTGCACGGCGAAACGGTGATACACAGCATCAACCCGGCGACCGAGGAGGTCATCGGTGCGACCACATTGGCCAACCGCGACGATGCCAAGGCAGCCATTGCAGCGGCCAACCGTGCACAACCATCGCTCGAACAGACCGGTAAAGCCGAGCGCATCGACATGCTCAGGTCACTGCAAGCCGCCCTGCTCGCCCGCGCCGATGACATTCGTGACGTGACCATCGAGGAATATGGCGGCCCGGTTTCCCGTGCGCAGTGGGTCAGCCAGTACGCCTCGCAGTGTTTCGCCCGCACCGCCGATATCCTCGCTACCTACGACTTTACCCAGCGCCTGGGTGACGGCGTGGTGCACAAGGTGCCAGTTGGCGTCTCGGCCCTGATCGTGCCGTGGAACAGCGTCGCCGGCACCATCTGCAACAAACTGGCTTCGGCGCTGGGCGCCGGTTGCGCCTCGGTGATCAAGCCGAGCGAACTCAGCCCATTGCAAACCGAAGTAACTGCCCAGGCGCTGCACGCCGCCGGCTTGCCAGACGGCTACTTCAACATCCTGCTGGGGCGTGGCGAAGACGTCGGTGATGAACTGAGCACCAGCGCCGACGTGGCGAAGATCTCCTTCACCGGCTCGACCCAGACCGGCAAGCGGATCGCCCGCACAGCAGTGGACACGATGAAGCGTGTAAGCCTGGGCCTCACGGGTAAATCGGCAACCATTGTGCTCGACGATGCCGACCTCGCCACGGTCATCCCGCAGGCCGTGGCCGCCGCCTTCATGAACAACGGACAGGCGTGCATCGCCGGCACCCGCTTGCTGGTCCCACGCCAGCGCCTGGAGGAAGTGCTGCTACGGGTGCGCGCTTACGTGGCCACGTTGCAGGTGGGCGATCCCCGTGACCCTGCCACCGCCATCGGCCCGCTGGCCAGCCACGACCAATACGAACGCATTCAGCGCTACATCCGCGTGGGTCTCGAACAAGGCGCAACCTTGATTACTGGTGGCGAGGGGCGCCCCGAGGGCATCGAGCGCGGTTACTACGTCAGGCCGACCGTGTTCGCCCAGGTGCGCAACGACATGGACATCGCCCGGGAAGAAATCTTCGGCCCTGTGCTGTCGATCCTCACCTACGAAACGGACGTCGAGGCCGTGGCGATGGCCAACGACTCAGTCTACGGATTGCAGGCCTATGTGTTCTCGACGGACGTCAAGCGTGCTCAGTCCATTGCGCGGCGACTGGAGGCCGGTGGTGTGCTGATCAACCGGATCGCTATTGATCCGCTTGCGCCGTTCGGCGGGTTCAAACAATCAGGTATTGGCCGGGAGAACGGCCTGTACGGGCTGGAAGCCTTCCTGGAAACCAGGGCGATTGTGACTGGCTGATTGGAAGATTGCATCTGCTGCAACAGACATCGGTGCCTAATGTTCTAGGTCACCAGCAAGGCTTCGTGCACTTCAATCGACGGGATGCGACCTGCCGTGCGCTGGTCATCGAGCCAGCGCCTGGTCTTGCTCACATCAAAGATCTGGCCTTGGTCGATCAAGGCCAGGATGAGCTCGTCCGAAACGCGATAGCGTCCGCATTCCGGACAGTCCCGCTCTTCCCAGGGGCCCGAACAGAGGATGCGCTCGGCCGCACCTACACAAATAAGACAGTTCATCGCGATCACCTTTTTTTATTGTTGTGGTCGACAAGCGATTGCCGGCAAGTCAATCGACAGGGAAACTTGCGCGGAGTTCTGCGCTGAACCTGTGGGAGCGGGCTCGCCCGCGATAGCGGTGTATCAGGCAATCTGGATGTCGTTTGGCCTATCGCTTCGCGACGGTTCGACGCCTCGACATGCTCGCTCCTACAGATGGGTATCAAGCAGTGATAAGAGGGTCAGTGCATTGGCCATGGCTGCGCCGCTGGCGGTGTTGTCGAAAATGCACCACGTGCTCTCGGCCTGCTGCGTTGTCAATTGGACCGCAAGACTCTCCAGATAAGGTAAATCGTAAGGGCTGTGATAAATGCGCGGAGAGCCGTGCAGCCGCCAGTACCTCGGCGTGCCGGCGGGCGCCCTATCGGTGCTGATACGTGAAGGATCGACGGCGGCTTGACTGACCTGGTGGCTAATCAACAACGGCTGCGCGCTGCACCACGTTTCATGCCGTGGTTCCAGCACAACGGGAGTGGCACATCGCTCTCTGAGCGCCATGAAAAAGCGCTGTGCTACGGCTTCGTCATAGGCCAGCGACGGAGGAAGCTGCACCAAAAGGCAGCCCAGACGGTCTCCGAGCCCAGCGCATTGATCAAGGAACGTTTCGAGTTCCGTCTCGCAACCTGCCAACCGTAATTGGTGCGTGATGACTTTCGGCATTTTAACGCTGAAACGAAAGTCCTCAGGCACCGATTGCGCCCAGCGCTCATAGGTCGCCCGGCGATGAGGGCGGTAGAAAGAACTGTTGATTTCAACGCCTGTGAGCCTGCCAGCGTAGCGCTGCAAATGCGTGCCTTCGCCGGAAAACCCATCGGCAAAATCGCGCCCTATGCTCCACCCCGCGCAACCTACGTAAATACGCGGTTTGTTCAA
Organism: Pseudomonas sp. S2_C03; assembly: GCF_054668405.1. Classification (NCBI taxonomy): domain Bacteria; kingdom Pseudomonadati; phylum Pseudomonadota; class Gammaproteobacteria; order Pseudomonadales; family Pseudomonadaceae; genus Pseudomonas; species Pseudomonas sp. S2_C03. The sequence continues at coordinate 2,777,630 of NZ_CP162766.1, forward strand.
AACAGCACCCTGCCCGCTTCTCTCATGAAAATCTCGATGGTCTTCGGACCGATTCCCTCGAAGGCAGACAAGCGCTTCTCAAATTCGCGAATATCGTCACTCGCTTCTCGCACGTTCAGGACCTTGCCTGCGTATTCCTCGTTGAGTATGTGCGCAAGACTCAATAGCCGAGACGCCGTGGATTCGTCGTATCGCACATAACGGCCCTCGCCGAGCATCCTCACCAATTCACGATGCGAACAGGCCGCGAGCTTTCGCGGGCTATCACAATGATGCCGGTCGACAATCACCCGATAAGCCTCGGCGGCGATCTCGGACTGAATGCGTTTGCCCATCAGGAAGCTGGCAATCAACCACTTGAACAGCCCCTGTTCGTTGGCATCTGCAAGATCAATCTGCAGGTCCTGCGCGCTGATGACTTTGGTCATGGGGCTAATCCTGGCTGCGCCTATTTCTTGCGTGGCAGCACCGCACCCAACACCTGCTTGGCGGTCTGTACCACAATGCCGGCCTGGTCCGGATCACCCTTGAGCAAGGTGGTGGCAAATTTCTTCGCCTGCTCGAGCTTGATGTGCGGCGGTAGCGGCGGCACATTCGGGTCGGTCTTGAATTCGATCAGCACCGGCACGTCCGAGGCCAACGCTTCATCCCACGCAGCAGCCACGTCCTCTTCACGCTCGACAAAGATGCCCTTCAAGCCAATGGAAATGGCGAACAGGTGATAAGGCACGTCAGGAATGGACTGCGAGGCTTCGAACTTGGGGTCCCCTTCCATCACCCGTTGTTCCCAGGTGACCTGATTGAGATCCTCGTTATTGAACACCGCGCAGATCCACTTGGGGTTGTCCCATTGCTGCCAATACTTGGCCACGGTGATCAATTCGGCCATGTTGCTCATTTGCATCGCGCCATCCCCCACCAGAGCAATCACCGGGCGTTGCGGGAAGGCGAACTTGGCGGCAATCGCGTAGGGCACGGCGGCGCCCATCGAAGCCAGACCACCGGACAACGAACACTTCATGCCGCGCCGCACCTTGAGGTCACGGGCGAACCAGTTGGCGCAGGAGCCGGAATCGCTGGTGATGATCGAAAGCTCCGGCAGACGCGGCGACAGCTCGAACACCACCCGCTGCGGGTTGATCGGGTCCGCCTTGACCATGGCGCGCTTTTCCAGGGTTTTCTCCCAGCTGCTGCGCCAGCCTTCGACCTTTTTGCGCCACCGGCGCGAGGTCTTGTGCTCCAGCAATGGCAACAACGCCGAGAGCGTTTCGCCGGCATCCCCAACCAGGTTCATCTCCATGGGATAACGCAGGCTGAGCATGTCGGGCTGCAAATCAATCTGCACCCCGCGTGCCTGCCCTTCCTTGGGCAGGAACTCGGAGTACGGGAACCCCGAGCCGATCATCAGCAAGGTGTCGCATTCAGTCATCAGCTTGTAGCTGGGCTCGGTGCCGAGCAGCCCGATGCTGCCGGTGACCCACGGCAACTCGTCCGGCAGCGCCGCTTTACCAAGCAACGCCTTGGCGACACCGGCACCGAGTTTTTCCGCCACGGCAATCACTTGGTCGGTCGCCTGCAACGCGCCCGCCCCCACCAGGATTGCGACCTTTTCACCCGCGTTCAGAACGTCGGCGGCGCGTTGCAGATCCGCTTCATAAGGCACAACCTTCGGCTTGGTGTAGCCCACCCCGGAATGCACCGTACCGTGCTCTCTGCCCGGCGGCTCGTATTCAATGTCCTGCAGGTCATTGGGCAGGATGATCGCCGTCACTCGACGCTCGCCGATGGCCGTGCGCACGGCCCTGTCGATCAGGTGGCGAACCTGGGCCGGTGCCGATGCCTGTTGCACAAAGGCGCCGGCCACGTCCTTGAACATCGACAGCAAATCCAGTTCCTGCTGATAGTGCCCACCCAGCGCGGCACGGGCCTGCTGGCCGACGATTGCCAGGACTGGCATGTGGTCCATCCGGGCATCATAGAGGCCGGTAATCAGGTGCGAGGCGCCGGGGCCGGAAGTGGCGATGCACACGCCCAACTCACCGGTGAACTTGGCGTGCGCCGAGGCCATGAAGGCGGCCATCTCTTCGTGGCGCGCCTGGACGAACTCGATCTTGCCCTGTGCCCTGGCCAGCGCGCCGAAGACACCATTGATGCCATCTCCCGGGTAACCAAAGATGCGTGTCACGCCCCACTGGCTGAGCCTTTCAACCAGAAAATCTCCTACAGTCGTTGTCATGTCGCTTTCGCCTCTCACTGATACATTGAGCCTGCGGCTGTGATGCTTGCCGGTGCACGTATAGGTCTGGACAGTCCGGCGATTGGCGAAGTTCGTATGGATGTTGGGTGAGATACGATTGCACGGTGATCCGGCCCCGGCTGACGGGACGGCGTCCCAGGACGATTCGGGGGCGATATCTCAATACCGGCTCCCTCAATCTTCAATCGGATGAATCTTGCCGCTGAACACCCGGAAACCGAAGGTGTTATAGGCCAGCGTCACGGGTATCAACACCGCGAAACCGATCAGCATGAACATCTGGGTGGCGGGGCCGGAAGTGGCGGCCTGCAAGGTCATCTGCGGTGGGATGATCAGCGGCACCAGGGCGATGAGCATCAATGCGAAGGCGAGAATGAACACGCCCAGCGCCGCGAACAAGGGCAAAAAATCACGTCTGGATCGAAACGCCATCAGGAAAGCTGCCAGCAGCGTAATGACCATCGCCGTGGCTGGCAGCCAGACCAGCGGATTTTCCAGGCGACGGGCATATTGCACGTGCAGAGTCGTCGTCCAGATCACCAGCACCGTGAGCAACCCCACTGTCAGGAACGCCAGGCCACTCGAAAGCCGGCGCGCTCGCTGCTGAAGTTCGCCTTCGGTGCGCCAATACAGCCAGCAAACACCGAGCCACGTGTAGCCGACCACCAGCACGGCGCCGCAGAAGAGCGGGAACGCGTTCGACCACTCCCATCCGGTGCCGCTGTACTGCCCTCCCTCATGGGGGACACCCTGTACCAAAGTGCCCAACACAATGCCCTGGCATCCTCCCGCAACGACCGACCCCAACATCAATAAGCCGTCCACCACGCGTTTGATTCGCTCATTGGGCGCATGGTCTCGGAACTCCAGCGCCATGGCGCGCAGAATCAACGCTAGGAACATCAGGATGAACGGCAGGTAAAGCGCGGGCAGGAGGATGGCATAGGCCCGTGGGAACAACGCGAGCAACCCGCCGCCGCCCAGGACCAGCCAGGTTTCGTTTGCATCCCAGATGGGCAAGATACTCACCGCCATGGCCCGACGCTGTTTGGCGCAACGGGTCATGCCCATCATCGCGCCTACACCCAGGTCCGTGCCGTCCAGCAACACATAATTGAGTACGGAAAACCCCAGCGCCGCAGCGCACAGCAGCGTCAGCCAGTCAGTGTCGAACATGCGCCTGTACCCTCATGACTGACCCGTCTCCTTCGCCAGGGCAGGTTGTGGCCCGTCTTCGTGCTCGCCTGGCGGACGGCGCAACAAGCGCAGCAACACCCACAGGCCGATGCCGAAGGTGAGCAGGTAGAACACAAGGAGGGTCCACGTGGCACTGAGCACCTGATCGCGCGACACCGAGGACAGACTGTCGGCCGTGCGCAGCAATCCATACACGGTGAAGGGTTGCCGCCCCATTTCCGTGACCACCCAGCCACTGAGCATCGCCAGCATGCCCGCTGGCGCCATCCACACACTGCCATGCAGCATCCAGCGCGCCGTGTACAACCGCTGCCGCCGGCGCAACACCAGACTGATCACGCCCTGCGCCAGCATCAGCAGGCCCAGCCCGACCATGGCGCGAAAGGCGAAGAACACCGCTGGCACAGGCGGGATGTCCTGCACAGGGAACTCATCGAGCGCCGGTATGGTGCTGCTCAAGTCATGGCGCAAGTACAGGGAGGCGATGCGCGGAATGGCCACCTCCCAATGATTGCGTCGCTCTGTCATATCGGGAATGGCGAACAGGCGCAAAGGTTCGCCAGCGCCCTCTGGCGGACGCGTCCAGGAACCTTCGATGGCCGCTATCTTCTGGGGTTGGAATTCCAGACTGTGCTTGCCGTGCAGATCCCCCACCAAAATTTGCACCGGTATGAGCAACGCAATCACCCACAACGCCATGGAGTAAGTCAGCCTGGCCCGTGGATTGGCAGGGGCACGCAAGAGTTGCCAGGCGCTGACACCGGCCAGCAAGGTGGCAGTCCCCAGCAGCGTGGCCAGGGTCATGTGCACGAACCGATAAGGGAATGACGGGTTGAAAATGATTGCCCACCAGTCCTGCGCAATGAAGCGGCCATCGGCAGCGATGGCGTAACCGGCCGGCGTCTGCATCCAGGAGTTGGCCGACAGTATCCAGAAGGCGCTGATCAGCGACCCTACGGCAACCGCGCAAGTCGCGAAAAAATGCAGGCGCGGACCGACCTTTTTCAAGCCGAATACCATGATTCCGAGGAACCCGGCCTCCAGGAAGAAAGCCACCAGCACTTCGTAGAACATCAACGGTCCCAGGATATCCCCGGCCTGGGTCGACAGGCGCGACCAGTTGAGCCCGAACTGGTACTCCAGAATCAGCCCGGAGGCCGTGCCCACCGCGACATTGAGGGCAAATATATTCAACCAGTAACGGTATAGGTCCATATAAACGCGTTGACGCCGCCACAGCCAGAGCGCTTCGAGCACCATGAGGAAGTTGGCGAGTCCTATCGTCAGCGATGCCAGGACGATATGAAAACTGATGGTGATCGCAAACTGCGCGCGAGCGGCCATCAAGGCCGAATCAACAACTTCCATGTTGCATTCCCGATGGAGCACCACGGCAGCCTTTGCTACGGGGGAGGTATGGCATGAAGACGTCCGGTTCCAAGGTGATGGTCGGTGGACCCTCAACCTGGGGCGATGATTCAAACGGCTCTCTGGAGCCGTTGACACGTGCGTCTGTTTTCCTTCTGCAATCTGCAAGTTGATGAGCGGTCAATCATGCAGAACGCCCGATAGGATCATGCAACTTAGCCAGCTAACTAATTGATTTATAAGCATATTTGTACGTCGAGAGATCTGGCACGCCTGATGCAATTTTCAAGGCTGTGCAGCGTTGACGTATTGATCGACGCGCCTTTGACCGTGATGAATGAAGGAGCCTGACATGAACGCCATCGAACTTTTGAAAGCAGACCACGAGCGTGTAAAAACCATCCTCACTCAGTTGAGTGAATCGACCGATCGCGGCATCAAAAAACGCACGGACTTGCTGGCCAAACTGGAGATGGAAATCACAATCCATACTCAACTGGAAGAAGAAATCCTGTACCCCGCGTTCAAGGAAGCAGGCGGCAAGGACGAAGCAGAAATGTATTACGAAGCCAAGGAAGAACATCGCACCGTCGACGCCCTGGTGCTGCCAGACCTGAAAGCCACCGATCCGAGCACTCCGGAATTTGCCGGCCGGGTAAAAGTGGTCAAAGAACTGCTGGAGCATCACATCGAGGAAGAAGAGAAAGAGATGTTCCCTCAGGCCAACAAGCTGCTGGGCAAGGCCAAGCTCAATGAGCTGGGTGCGCAGATGGAAGAAATGAAAGCACAGTACAAAAAGTCGCTGGCGCGCCCTGATATCGCTGCCTGACCCTGCGCGTTATCGTTTACCTCTATCGCGAGCAAGCTCGCCCCCACAGATTAAGACAAAACTGTTTCACCTGTGGGAGCGAGCCTGCTCGCGATAACCTTGGACGATGGCGCGTTCATGACCACCAGTCACATCTCTCCAACATCCCTCTGAACTTCACCGCGCCAACCCGCCTCTCCCACTTACCACCCCCATCAATGAGAGAGACAGGCCATGCGAGCACTCACCTACCACGGCGCCCACAGCGTCAAGGTCGATAACGTTCCCGATCCCGTCATCGAGAACGACGACGACATCATCCTTAGGGTCACCGCCACAGCGATCTGTGGTTCTGACCTGCATCTGTATCGAGGCAAGATTCCGAAAACGGAGCACGGCGATATCTTCGGCCACGAATTCATGGGCATCGTCGAGGAAGCGGGCTCGGGCGTGACCGCCGTGCAACCCGGCGACCGGGTGGTGATTCCTTTCGTGATCGCCTGCGGCAGTTGCTTCTTTTGCCAGATGGATCTGTTCGCCGCCTGTGAAACCACCAACACCGGGCGCGGCGCGATCCTCAACAAGAAGTCCATTCCGCCAGGGGCTGCCCTGTTCGGTTTCAGCCATCTGTATGGCGGCATTCCAGGCGGGCAAGCGGAATATGTAAGGGTTCCCAAGGCCAATACCGGGCCTTTCAAAGTGCCTGGCACGCTCTCGGACGAGAAGGTGCTGTTTCTCTCCGACATCTTGCCTACCGCGTTTCAGGCGGTGACCAATGCGGCAGTCGGCAAGGGCTCAAGCCTCGCGATCTATGGCGCCGGCCCGGTCGGGCTGTTGAGCGCGGCCTGCGCCAGGATGCTCGGGGTCGAGCAGATTTTCATGGTCGACCACCACCCTTACCGCCTTGCCTATGCGCAAAAAACCTACGGCGTGATCCCCATCAATTTCGATGAGGATGACGACCCGGCGGACACCATCATCCAGCAGACCAAAGGCATGCGTGGTGTCGATGGTGTGGTGGATGCGGTGGGCTTCGAGGCCAAGGGCAGTACCACCGAGACCGTACTCGCCACACTCAAGCTCGAAGGCAGCAGCGGCAAGGCACTGCGCCAATGCATCGCTGCCGTCCGGCGAGGTGGCGTCGTCAGTGTGCCCGGTGTGTATTCAGGTTTCATCCACGGCTTCCTGTTTGGCGATGCATTCGATAAAGGCCTGACATTCAAGATGGGCCAGACCCATGTTCAGCGCTATCTGCCTGAGTTGCTCGAACACATTGAAACCGGACGACTCGCCCCTGAGGTCATCATCAGCCACCGCATGGCCCTGGAGCAGGCTGCCGAAGGCTACAGGATCTTCGACAAGAAGGAGGAGGAATGCCGCAAGGTCATCCTGACGCCAGGCGGTGGCCAGATTCCCCTGCCGGAAAGCGACGGCACGCTAGTCCTGAACACCTAGATCCGTTCCCTTTACAGGACGGGATATCACGCACGGGGTATCTCGTCCTTTTTTTGCCTGCACGGATCCTTTCGAACCTTTCAGGGGCCGCATTCGTCATAACCGTATGCCCTGCCCCGGTTTCTGGAGTTCCTGATGCTCATTCATCCCAAGGCTCACTTCAAGCCCTACACCCATGCAAGCGGTGGCTGGGGATCGGCGAACGCAGTGATGAGAATCCTCTGGCGCGAGCAGGTCTTCGCCAAGGCTGCGACTGCATTGGCCAAACAGAACAAGCCTGACGGCTTCGCCTGCGTCAGCTGCGCCTGGGCCAAGCCGGGCCATCCTCGGGTGCTGGAATTTTGCGAGAACGGCGCCAAAGCCACGGCATGGGAACTGACCTCGAACAAGGCGGACCCCGCGTTCTTCGCCCGGCACACCTTGACCGAGCTGCGGCAATGGCCCGATTACGACCTCGAACAACAGGGCCGCCTCACCCATCCGATGCGCTACGACCCGGCGAGCGATCGTTACCGGGAAACCACTTGGGAAGAGGCTTATCGCGAGATCGGCGCGCAACTCAAAACGATGGAGCCTGACAGCGTGGTGTTCTACGCCTCTGGCCGTGCCTCGTTGGAAACATCGTTCATGTACCAGCTGTTTGCCAGGGCCTATGGCACCAACAACCTGCCCGACAGTTCGAACATGTGCCACGAAAGCACCTCGGTCGGTTTGCAAGAAAGCATCGGCGTGCCGGTCGGCACGGTGACCCTGGATGATTTCAACCACACTGACTGCCTGTTTTTCTTCGGCCAGAACGTGGGCAGCAACGCCCCGAGGATGCTCCACCAGCTCCAGGACGTGCGTAAACGCAACGTGCCGATCATCACCTTCAACCCCCTGCGGGAGCGCGGGCTCGAGCGATTCGTCAACCCGCAGTCGCCCACCGAAATGCTCACGCCTGAATCGACACTGATCAGCACCCAATATCACCAGGTCGCAATTGGCGGCGACACCGCTGCAATGATCGGCATCGCCAAGGCACTGCTGGAAATGGACGACCATGCACGCAGCAATGGCCAACCTGCTGTAGTCGATGATGAGTTCATCGCCACGCACACCCACGGTTTCGAGGCATTCGCGACCTCCGTACGCGGGCATCACTGGCAGCAGCTTGAACGCAAATCCGGCCTGAGCCGGTGTGCCATAGAGGCCGCTGCCACCACCTACGCCCACAGCCAACGAGTGATGATGATTTACGGCATGGGCCTGACGCAGCACCGACACGGCGTGGAAAACGTACAGATGCTGGTCAACCTGCTGCTGATGCGCGGCAACATCGGCAAACCCGGCGCAGGGGTGTGTCCGGTTCGCGGACATTCGAATGTGCAGGGCCAGCGCACGGTGGGCATCACTGAAGATCCGAAAAAAGTGCCGGTTCAGCTGATCCAACAGCACTTGGGCTTCAAGGTGCCCGAGCAGATGGGGCTGTGCACCGTGGATGCCTGTGAAGGAATAATTGCCGGCAGCGTTCGCGGCTTCATCGGGTTGGGTGGTAACTTTCTTCGGGCCATCCCCGACACCACCCGCATGGAGCCGGCCTGGCAAACGCTGGATTTGAACGTACAGGTCGCCACCAAGCTGAACCGCACCCATCTGTTGCCGGTGAAGAACCTGTGGCTGCTGCCCTGCCTGGGCAGAATAGAAATCGACCGGCAGAACGGCGTCGAGCAGACCTACACCACCGAAGACAGCACGGGCTGCATCCACGGTTGGCATGGCAGTGCGCAGCCCGTCGGGCCGAACGTGCGTGCCGAGGCGAGCATCGTCGCCGGCCTGGCGATGGCGACCCTCGACGCCTCGAATGCCGTCGACTGGCAAGGCTGGAGTGAAGACTACGCATCCGTCAGAAAAGCCATCGCGCTGATCTATCCAACCATCTTCCACGACATGGAATCACGGATGCAGGAGCCAGGTGGTTTCCACCGGCCCATCGCCGCCGCGCAACGCGAATGGCTGACCGAAAGTGGCAAGGCGCAGTTCATCACCCCCGGAACGCTGGACGAAGACGATGACGTCACGCCCTCCGACAGCCCGCGAGACGTGTTGCAGTTGATGACGCTGCGCAGCAACGACCAGTTCAATACCACTATCTACGGCTACGAGGATCGCTTTCGCGGCGTCAGCGATACCCGCGAAGTGATCTTCATGCATCACAACGACATCGTGCGGCTGGGGTTCGAAACCGGTGACCGGGTGTGGGTCACCACGGCAGTCGAGTCGGGTGTCATTCGCCAGGTCGGACCTCTGGAGATCATCGCCTATGACATTCCCGAGGGGTGCGCGGGCGCTTACTACCCTGAATGCAATCCACTGGTGCCGCTCTGGCACCATGCCGAGCGCAGCAAGGTGCCGGCGGCGAAATCCGTGCCGGTGAGGCTCAGCGCCGGCCCCGTTCGCGCCGAGCCTGGATTCGGCAAAGGCGCCTGACGCCTACGCGCCCGGATTGGTGACCTGAATGAACAACGACCAAGCCGTGAGCAGCACCCAGAACCCGGCGAACAGCCACGGGGTTCGGACGGAAAACAGCAACGCCTTGCGATAACCCTTGTGGCTGGATTCGCGCTCGCTGAACAAGGGTGAGTCATCGTATGCCAGCCCCATCACGGGCTCAGCGCGCAAGAGCTCGCTCTGCTTGTAGTACCAGTGATCGATGATGTCATAGGACGCACGAATACCCGGCCAGGCATTGAGCGAGCTGAGCACGCCGAGCAGCGCCAGAAACGGCGGCACCACCAGCGTGAACAACTTCCCCCATTCGGGGTTGACGTTGGCCATGCAGGAGGCAAAAGCGATCACCAGGAAGGATTGCGCCGTCAGGTAGGCATTGGTCCGGTTGGACAAAATGCTGGTCTCGTACTGGATCTCCCGACGATAAAAATCCAGACGCTGTTTGGGTGAACCGAACATTTGTGCATCGCGTGCAGAGAGTTCGGTTTCGCTCACCTCTGACGTGAGTATTCTCGGCAAACGGACGTCCTCAGGCTTAGCCTTTGCTGTGTTCCGGTGAGGTGGGCCCTTCCTTGATACCGCGAGGTCCGGCGACGCCCCATACGATCAGGCCCAGTACGGGGAAGACGATCAGGCCGATGGCCCATGCGGCCTTGACACCCACGGTCTTGTCGCTGCGAAACACGCTGACGATGGCCCACAGATCGACGAGCAGAATGATCACCGCAAGGGCGATCGAGAAGTAGCTGGTTGCTTCGGTCATTTTTCTATCCTCCAGAGACTGTAAAGGATTAGGTGCCACCGACGCGCAGGTGTTCAAAGCAATTGCCGGTCAACTGTCGCGAGCAATGATCGAGATCTTGCCATTGCGCTCGATGATCGCGAACTTGATCTCCTCCAGGGTCTCGATGCCCTGGCTGGAACGGGCAGCCTCCATGACGTCGGCCTCCACCAGGCGGGCATGACGCAAGCGTTCACGCAGCAGCTTGCCGTTCTCGACGATGATGGTCGGCTCCCCGTCAATCAGCCGAGACATCCAGCGCGAACGCTGCTTGAGCAGGGAAAGACCGACATCCACGGCAATCAGCGTGACAATCACCAGCATCGAATTGGTCAACGAAAAGTCGTCGCCCAACAGCGCCTGCTGGGTCGCCTCACCGATGATCATCAACAAGACAAAATCGAAAGTGGTCAGCTCTGCCAACGAGCGTCTTCCGGCGATCTTGAACAGCACCATAAGCGCCAGATACATGGCCGCGGCACGCAATACCGAATCCATAGGTCACCTAAGGGAAAATGAACTGGGTGAGTTTCACGCCGCTGGTGCCTGGCAGAATGATGGTGCTGCGAAACAGCCCCAGCCCATCGCCGCGCAAGGTCATGAATACGCTGGCCTGGCCTTTGGTATCGGCCTGAATCCATAGGCGCATGCCCTGCGCGGAGCTACGGGAGCGCACCGGCTCGGGTTGCAGCGTTTCGATGCTGAAACCATCGAGCAATTCACCGGCCACCTCCAACTCCAACGTCGACTCCGGTTCGCCGCTCAAGCTGATCTTCATCGCGTTGGTGGAGCCATTGCGGTGGAACATCTCATACTCGACGCGGACCCGGCCGTCGTCGCTGAGCACGTCACGCGAGCTGAGCAAACCACGCGAGAACAGCCCCGCCAGCCCCAGGATCATCAGCAAAACCAGCATGTACCAACCGAAGCGTTCGAAGCGCCAGACCTTGATCTGATACGCTATGTCTTCACGCACAGGGTATTTGCGGCTTTCCAGGTCCGGATGTCGAGTTTCGTCGTTCATCAGTCACTACCCTCGCTCACCCTTGAGCGCTCGGCCATGGAAATGCGGTAGCCACTGCAACGCATATTCCGTGGCCTGCTCGAGCACCTCGCAGCGCGTGCCAAAGAAACGATGCCTGCGGTTGAACAGGCATTGCTCGCCCGCCAGTTGAAATGCCCATGCAAAACACACGGTGCCGGCCGGGATGCCGTCCATATCGTCGGGGCCGAGAATGCCTGTGGTAGCGACTGCCGCATTGGCCGTGCTGTCGCGAAGCGCGCCCGCTGCCATCTCGCTGGCGACCTCAACGCTGGTCAGGTTGAAGGTCTCGATGGTGTGCGGGTTGACGTGCAACAGGCGCTGCTTGGCCTGAGGCGAATAGACCACGTAACCGCACTCGATCACCTCGCCGCTGCCCTCGACTTCCGACAGCAACATCACGATCGCGCCGGCAGTACAGGATTCTGCCGTGGTCAGCAGGAGAGAGTGATTGCGCAGATACGCGATGGTGTCGTCAGCAATGGGCATGTGCAGGACTCGCAGGTTTGTTGCTCGGTTGACCTGCGCGGTGGGCAAACATTCCATCGCGTGAGATGAACGCGCATCGCCTCCTCGCCCCTGCCCCCCGGCAGTCAGGGTCAACGCGGCCAGCGCCATACCGGATCGGCCAGATGCTCGGCAAAAAAGTCCGACAGCACCCTGATCTTCACCGGACGGGTACGCGCCGACGGCGTGACGAAGTACAGGCCACCGCGCGTCATGCTCCACTCGGGAAGGACCTGTTCCAGGCGCCCGTCCGCCAGGTACTCACTGGCCATGAACTCCGGCAGTTCGGATATGGCCAACCCTTCCAGCAGCACTGGGATCATCGCATCCGAGTTGGTTACCCGGAGTGGCCCGTTGGGTGCCACGTCCTCCTCGGCGCCGCTGTGGTGGGTGAACCGCCACACCTGGGTGCGTGCACGGTAGGCGTAGCTCAGGCATTGGCGATGGGCCAGGTCACGCGGATGGCCCGGCCGGCCGTGCGCTTGGAGGTAGCCCGGTGATGCCACAAGCAACTGGCTGACCGCGCAGATTCGCCGGGCGACCAGCGATGAGTCTGGCAGAGCCGCGATCCGCAGCGCCGCGTCGAAACCGTCGGCGATCAGGTCCACCGAGGCGTCGGACAAATGCAGGTCGATGGAGAGCTCCGGGTACAAGCGCATCAGTTTGGGCATCAATGGGGCCACCCAACGCAGGCCAAACGACATCGGCACCGCCAGGCGCACCTGGCCACGGGGTTGCACGGACAGTTCCTGGGCCTCGCTTTCCACCTCTTCGGCCTGCCGATAGATGTCCCCGGCCCTGGCCGCCATGCTCAGGCCAAACTCCGTGAGTGACAGCTGACGTGACGTTCGATTGAACAAGCGCCCGCCCAGTCGCTCCTCCAGCCTTGCCACCGCCCGTGACACAGTGGGCACCGAGACGCCCATCAGCCGCGCGGCAGCCGCGAACGAGCCCTCCTCCGCCACCTTGGCGAACATCGCCAAGCCTTCAAAGTCTGGTAATTTGCTCATTTCATTTCTGCAACGATAGGTTTCTGACAATTCTATTTTGAAACCATCCGATCGTCGATACGCTTCTCCCATCACAACGAACTACCCCACTGGAGAACAGCGAAATGAACGGCAAACTCAACGGCAAAATCGCACTCGTCACCGGCGGCACCAGCGGCATCGGCCTGGCCACCGCCAAACGCTTCGCCGAGGAAGGCGCGCATGTGTACATCACTGGCCGTCGCCAGGCGGAGCTGGATGCAGCCGTCGCCCTGGTCGGCAACGCCACCGGCGTGCAAGTGGACTCGACCCAGCTTGATCAACTCGACGATCTCTATGCAAAAATCCGCGCCAGTCATGGACACATCGACGTGTTGTTCGCCAACGCCGGCGGCGGCTCGATGCTGCCAATGGGCGACATCACCGAGCAGCATTACAACGACACCTTTGACCGCAACGTCAAGGGCGTCCTGTTCACCGTGCAGAAGGCGCTGCCCCTCTTGGCCAATCACGCTTCGGTGATCCTTACCGGCTCCACGGCGGGCAGTTCAGGCACTCCGGCGTTCAGTGTGTATTCCGCCTCCAAAGCCGCCGTGCGCTCGTTTGCCCGTAACTGGATACTGGACCTGAAGGACCGCAACGTGCGTATCAATACCATCAGCCCCGGCGCCACCCGCACGCCTGGCCTGGTTGACTTGGCAGGGCCCGACGCGGCGCAGCAGCAAGGCCTGCTGGACTACCTGGCTGCGCAAATCCCGATGGGACGCGTCGGCGAACCGGAAGAGATCGCCAACGCGGCGCTGTTCCTCGCTTCCAGCGATGCGAGCTTCGTCAACGGCATCGAGCTGTTCGTCGACGGTGGTCAGGCCCAGATCTGACACGGCGGGTTCATCACCAAAAAAAGGCGGCGTCCTCACGGACGCCGCCTTTTTCTGGTTGTGTCAGACCTGCTTTTGCGTCAACCACGCCCCCCAGAACAAGCTGCTGAAGAACCGCGTCGCATCGCCGAAGCCGGCGTCGTACAGCAGTTTTTGTACGGCGGCCTCGGAGTGTGGAGGGTCGGCGCCTTGAAGGATCTTCCCGAGCTTGGCCTTCACTTCATCCGCCGAAGCGCCATGCTGCCGCCAGCGCTGTCCCCAGGCGGCGAGCAGCAAGGGCTGACTGGCGTAGGCGTACTGATTGCCCGCAACCACCAACGGCGCTCCGGGCTTCAAATGAGAATGGATGGTTTGCAGGATCCTGCGTTTAGGCTCGTCCCCGTCGAGGTGATGCAGCACACCGACCAGTGTGGCTGCGTCAAACGAGCTGTCCGCTTTCAGGTCCTCCACATAGCCCTGGTGCAGGGTCGTCCTGCCCAGCAGGCCATTGGACTCCAGATGCTGCCTGGCGATTTCCAGCATCGGCGGCGAAGGGTCAACGGCTGTGAAGTGCCAGTGCGGCTCGAGCTTGGCCATGGCAATGATCTCGGAAGCCGTGCCTCCTGCGCCGACCACCAGAATTTTTGCCGGTTGCAGGCAGCCAATGCTGGCCGCCAGCATGCAGGCCACCAGGTCCTGGCAGGCATCATAACCGGCCAGGGCAATACGACTTTGCCGTGCGTATTCACTGGCTCGTGAATGATCGAACTTTTCAGCTGAGGTGTCGGGGGTTGTATTCAAGGCGATTCTCCATGACCTTGAACCAACCTACGTCACGTTTCGCAATAAGAGAAATTCATTGATTTTATAAATAGCATTCCTATCAGGAATGCGAAGTCAGCTGCATCAGGGCAGCGGATTCCACCGCCCCCTCGTCATGCCCTTCACTGAACACCGCGCAGGTGGCGACCTGATCGCCATGGTCACACTGATATACCGCGATGACGCTGCCCGGCCCACCACCCGTATGACCAACCAGCCTGTGCCCGCTGTTCGTTTCACCGATCATCAAGCCCAGGCCATAGCCGGGCGTGGCCCACGGCCTTCCGGGTATGGGACCGCCGAGCACGATTGCGTCCTGCATTGCCTCTAGCAATGAGGGGGGCAGCAACCGACCGGCCAGCAAGCCATCGAGCAGTTGAGCGGCTTCGTCAAGCGGGCCCACCAACAAGCCGTGATAGACCCAGCGGGGGTGATAGGCCGCCATCGTTGGCGGATGCACATCGCTCAAGTCCTCTTGCGTTCGCACGAGTCGAACCCGGGTTAAACCGAGGGGCGAAAAGACTTGCTGGATCAACGCCTCTTCAAGTGGTTGCCCGCTCAGCCGCTCGATCAACCTGGCCACCCACATGTAGCCGACGTTGGAATAGCGCCATGCCGTCCCTGGTTTGTAACGCAGCCGATTGGCGTCGAGGCGTTGCAGCATTTCATGGGCTGGCCAGGGTGCCTGGTTTTCGGCAACGGCTGAATGGTACGCCTTGAGTTCCGAATAGTCTGCCAACCCTGCCTGGTGCTTTAGCAATTGACGGAGTGTGAACGGCCCCTCCGCGACTGGCTCGTCAAGCCTGACAACCCCGTCACGCACGAGACACAACGCCGCAGCAGACAGCACTGTTTTAGTGAAGCTCCACCAAGGCACGGCAACTTGTGCATGCTCCGTCGGCCAAGGCGTTCCATTGAGTATCAGGGACTTGAGCATGGGTAATCCTGCTTGGACGGGTGAAGTATTTTGCCCGTTTTGAATACGACAAATGCATGGGTGCCATAGGTTTTTTCGCCTCCCAAGCTTTTGCGTCCGTTAAAATCCTGACAGAATAAATGTTAACGATTCTCATAAGTACTTAGATTATCTAAAACCTGCTCAGGAAACCCACCATGTCGCGCTCCACCTCACTGCGCCATTTCAAATCATCACGTGATCTGCTGGCCATGGCCGTTTGCATGGCAACTCTGACCCCGGCGATGGCCGATGACAACAGCGCAGCGCTGGAGAATTCGAATCCGGCCACCCTCGAGCTGGGCGCGACCGAAATCACCAGCACTCAATTGGGCAGCACCACCGAAGGCACCACTTCCTACACCACCGGCGCCATGTCCACCGCCACCAAGCTGCCACTGACCATGCGCGAAACGCCCCAGGCCGTAACCGTGATCACCCGCCAGCGCATGGACGACCAGGGGATGACCAGCATCAACGACGTGGTCAAGAACACCCCCGGACTGTTCCTCTCCACGTCCGATGGCCCTGGCCGGCAAAAATACTCGGCGCGCGGTTTTGACATCGACAACCTGATGTATGACGGCATCCCCAGCGGTTATCAAGGCTGGTCGGTGGGCGTGCAGCCGAACCTGGCGATGTTCGATCGGGTCGAGATCGTCCGTGGTGCGACCGGTCTCGTGACTGGCGCTGGCAACCCGTCGGCGGCTATCAACCTGGTGCGCAAACGCCCGCTCGCCGAGCAGAAGGTCACTCTGACCGGCGCCGCCGGCAGTTGGGACGACTACCGTGGCGAAATCGACGCTTCCAGCCCGCTCAACGACAGCGGCACCTTGCGGGGGCGTGTCGTGACGTCGTGGCGTGATTCCAACAGCTTCATCGATGATGTAGACGAAAACCACGGCCTGTTCTATGCAATCACCGAAGCCGACCTCAGCGAAGACACCACCCTGACTCTCGGTTTCTCGCACCAGAAGGACAAGACCAACTACTTCTGGGGCGCGTCCATGCTTGGGCTCGACGGCCATCACCTGAACCTGCCTCGTTCCTACAACCCGGGCACGTCCTGGGAGAACAAGGACCAGGACGTCAACACGGTGTTCGCCGAGTTCCGCCACAACCTGGCCAACGACTGGAAGCTGCAGGTCAACGCCAACTATGCCGAGCAGAACGGCTTGTTCAGTGGCTCATATCAGTCGCGCTGGAACGGTCCCGCGCTGGAGCGCACCGTTTGGCAGGCTTCCTATGACGAGAATCAGACCGGGTTGGACAGCTTCCTCAGTGGCCCCTTCCAGGCATTCGGGCGCACCCATGAATTGGTCGTCGGCGCGGGCAAGCGCATCTACGACATGACCACCCAGAACTACGCCCCTTACGCCATGGATTGGCCAATCACCGCCGGCAAACCGAACTTCACGCGTACCGATAGCGTGCGCGAAGTCACGACCCAGGACAGCGTCTACGCGACAACCCGCCTGAGCCTTGCCGATCCCTTGAAGCTTATTCTCGGCGGACGCCTGGACTGGTACGACTACGACAACCGCGATGCGGAGGGTGATTACAAGGTCACTCGCAACGTCACTCGTTACGCCGGTCTGATCTACGACCTGGATGAGCACCATTCGGTATACGCCAGCTACAGCGATATCTTCACACCGCAAAGCGAAAAGGACACCTCAGCCACCCCGCTCAAGCCTATCGTCGGCAAAAACTACGAGGTCGGCGTCAAGGGCGAGTACTTCAACGGTGCGCTGAACGCCAGCTTGGCGGTGTTTCGCGTCGACCAGGAAAACCGTGCCGTACAAGTGTTCGTGCCGAACTGCCCTCAGAACGCCTGCTATCAGCCTTCCGGTGAGATTCGCAGCCAGGGCATCGACTTCGAACTGCAAGGCGCGCTGACCGAGAACTGGCAGCTCGGCGGCGGCTACACCTACGCCCGCGTGCACACGCTCAAGGACGATGCCAACCCGCAGAACGTCAACCAGCGCTTCGACACTGACACTCCGGAGCACCTGTTCAAGTTGACCACCAGCTACCGTTTCCAGGGCCCGCTGGAAAAACTGCGCGTCGGTGGCAGCGTCTACTGGCAGAGCCGCATGTACAACGACATCGCGTTGGACGATGGGAGCGAATACCGACTCAAGCAAGGTAGCTACGCAACCACGGATCTGATGGCCGGCTACGAGGTCAACCGCAATCTGGACCTGCAACTCAACGCCAACAACATCTTCGATCGTGACTACTACCAGTCGATCAGCACCTCTACCCAGTACGGCGGCGACAGCTACGGCGCTCCCCGTAACCTGATGCTGACCGCCAAGTACAGCTTCTGATCGACCGCCCCCCTGTAGGAGCGAGCATGCTCCGGGCGGCGTTCCGACGATGGTGGCCCGGGCACCGTGGGGCCTCAGGCTGCCAGCGTCATCGTTGACGACCATCGCGAGCATGCTCGCTCCTACAGGGATCTGCGTTCACGAAAAAGCCCGGCTGATTAGGCCGGGCTTCTTGTTGGGTGTTGCGCGGGAGCCATGCTTCATACGGCACGGCGTTCGATCAGGCGGTCGGAGCCACCTTCGGCGACGCGGCGTTCGATCAAGCGATCAGAACCACCTTCGGCTACGCGGCGCTCGATCAAGCGATCCGAACCACCTTCGGCTACGCGGCGTTCGATCAGACGATCCGAACCACCTTCGGCTACGCGGCGTTCAATCAAACGATCCGAACCACCTTCGGCTACGCGGCGCTCGATCAAGCGATCCGAACCACCTTCGGCTACGCGGCGCTCGATCAGCCGATCCGAACCACCTTCAGCAACAACAGGTTGAGCGGCGGTAGCGGCAAAAGCGTTAACTGCAAAAACCGAGAAAGCGATGCTGAGAAGAGTTTGGCGTTTCATGATCGTGTGCTCCAGGGGGTGTAGTTGTTTGGTATGGAGCTGATGTTACGCCGCACAATTTTTATGAGAACTTCATTGAGTTGATGGTGACTATCGATGCCGATAATGTCCCGCCCGATCCCTGTAGGAGCGAGCTTGCTCGCGATGGTGGACCAGGCACCGTGGAGTTTCAGGCAACCAGCGTCATCGTTAACGACCATCGCGAGCATGCTCGCTCCTACAGGGGTTTATTTCAGTAACTTTCGCCTCAGATCACCCCGCGCGCCTTGTACGAAACAATCTGATCGTCGCTATAACCCAACTCCTTCAGCACACTGGCACTGTGCTGGCCCAGACCTGGCGAAGGTTGTTCGTCGACCATCTGTGTGTAGGGCATGTGCAACGGATGTTTCACGTAGCAATTACCCGACTGCGCTGGCACTTCGACGATCATTCCACGGTGCTGCACCTGCGGGTCGGCAATGGCTTCGGCCACGGTGTTGATCGGGCTGCAGGGCACGTCCGCCGCCTGCAGGGTCTTGAGCCAATGCTCCCGACCATACTCGGTCAGGCGGGTCTTCATGAGGGGTTCAAGGTGGGCATGATTCTGTGCACGCAGCGGACCGTCACGCAGCAGCGGATCGTCGATCCACGCCGCACGATCCATCGCCAGGCACATGCGTTGCCACTGCTCTTCGGTGTCCACGCAGATGGCAATCGGCTCGTCCGCCGTCGGGAAGGCCTGGAACGGTGCGATCAAGGCGTGGCGACTGCCGAGGCGCTTGGGCACGTCACCGACCTGCAGATACCGCGCAACCGCGTTTTCCATCATCGCCAGCTGGCAGTCGAGCATCGAGATGTCAATGAACGCGCCAGTGCCGCCGTTGCGCTCCTTGTCGACCAATGCCGCCAGTATGCCCACCGTGGTGAACAGGCCCGAGCCGATGTCGCCCAGGGAAATCCCGACCCGCGCCGGCGGCCCGAACTCTTCACCGGTGATGCTCATCATGCCGGACATGGCCTGGGCAACCACGTCGAACGACGGCAGATGTTTGTACGGACCGTCCTGGCCAAACCCGGAGATCGACGCATACACCAGGCCAGGGTTGTATTCGCGTACCGTCTCGTAACCGAAGCCCAGGCGTTCCATGGCGCCGGCGCGGTTGTTTTCCACGAACACATCGGCCGTTGACAACAGTTGGCGCAGCACCGCCTTGCCCTCTTCATCTTTCAAGTTGAGCGTCAAGCTGCGCTTGTTGCGATTGACGCTGTTGAAATAGACGCTGCCGTCATCCTTGAACGGTGCCACACCTCGGGTGTAGTCCCCGCCGTTTGGGCGTTCGACCTTGATCACTTCAGCGCCGAGACTGGCCAGCAACCAGGTTGCATACGGACCGGCCAGCATATGCGTGGCATCGATCACGCGTATGCCATTGAGTGGACCTTTATTGGAGTTTTGCGTTTTCGTGGACATGAGTTCACCCCGCCAGGCTATCAGGATCGCCTGGTCACATTAGGTATTTGCGGTAGAGAACCGGGTTCTCTGCTGTTATGAATCCATCAAACCGAACGCCCTAGCACCCTTGCCAGGCAGGCGAACGTTTTTGCTGGAAGGCCGAAACGCCCTCACGAAAATCCCAGGACTGGTAGCAGCGCAACAACACGTCTTCGTCCCGGACATTGGCCACCTGGGCATCGCGAAGGCGGCGTAACACGGTTTTGGTCGCCCACAGCGTCAGGGGCGCCAATTGCGTCAACTGCTCGGAGACGCGCTCGGCGGCGGCCTCCAGCTGGTCCTCCTCGACCATCTCGCGAAAGGCGCCGCTGGCGATCAAGCCAGGCGCCTCCACCAGCCGCGCGCTGAACACCATTTCCTTGGTCATTGCCGGGCCGAACAGGTCGATCAGGCGCTGATAATTCAACGCACTCAGACAGTTGCCTACCGTTCTCGCAATGGGGAAACCGAAGCGCGCCGATGGGCTGATCAGGCGCACGTCGCAGGCCGCGGCGATCAAGGCACCGCCGCCGACACAGGGGCCGGCAATCGCCGCCACCGTGGGAAACTTCAGCGCTTCCAGGGCGGCAATCAGGGTTTCACTGTGGCCTTCCAACTCCAGGAACTCGGCTTCGGTTTTGGCATCTTCCAGCGCGCCGAAATCGGCGCCCGCCATGAACGAAGGACGCTTGCCAGTGGCGCCGGTCAGGACCAAAGCCTTGACCGAGTCGTCAACGGCCAGTTCGAGAAAGATCCCGGTCAGTGTTTCTTCCATGGCCGGCGACATCGCATTCAGCGCATCAGGACGATTGAAAATCACCCATTCGACGCAGCCCCGGCGTTGTCGAACGATCTCTGTACTTTCACTCACTTTCATCACTGCACCTTGTTCTTCAACCGAAATTTGAATGTCGCTGCGCGGCGACACAGAGCCATCAACTGGTGACGCGGCTACCCGGTTGCAGCAGGTGGCAATCGCCTTCCGGCAGTTGCAACAACACCACCTGCCCCACTTGATAATCGATAGTCGGCGGTGTGAACGCCCGTACTGTGGCGCCCAGGCCGATGTCCACCAGCACGTCGCAGTACTCGCCCAGATACGCCGTGCGCAGCACAGTGCCGGGCAAGACGTTGTCCGCGCCCTGCTCGGGCCCTACCACCCGGACTTTCGAAGGACGGATGCACAGGGTGACTTCCTCGCCGGGTTTCCCCCCGCTTCGGTCAACGCCCTTCAGTGCCTGCTCGCCGAACTGCGCGATGCCGGCGGCTTTCACCCGAGCGGGAATAACGTTGTTGCTGCCGATGAAGGCCGCCACGAAGGCATTCGATGGTCGTTCGAAGATTTCCCGGGGCGAGCCCAGTTGCTGGACACTGCCACCGTTCATGACAGCCACCTGGTTGGCCGTGACCAGCGCCTCGCCCTGGTCGTGGGTCACGTACACCGTGGTCAAGCCGAGCAGGTCGTGCACGCGGCGAATCTCGAAGCGCATTTCTTCACGCAGGTGGGCATCGAGGTTGGACAGCGGCTCGTCCAGCAACAGGATGCTAGGCTCGACGATCAGCGCCCGCGCCAGGGCCACACGCTGTTGCTGGCCGCCGGACAACTCGGACGGATAACGGTCGGCCAGATGATCGAGGTGCACGGTCTTCAGGGCTTTCTTCAGTTTCTGTTCCAGTTCAGCGCGAGGCACCTTGCGGATTTGCAAACCGAACGCAACGTTCTCGGCCACTGTCTTGTGCGGCCACACCGCGTAGTTCTGGAACACCAGGGAAATGTCCCGGTGCTCCGGTGGCACCACACCCTGGGGACTGGAGATCACCCGGTCATTGACACGGATCTCACCACCGCTGGGGGTTTCGAAACCGGCCAGCAACTGCAACGTGGTCGACTTGCCGCAGCCCGAGGGGCCGAGCAAGGCCAGCAGTGTCCCGTCTTCGACCACCAGGTCTATGCCCTTGAGCGCCTGGAACTGACCGAAGCTCTTTTGCAGGTTGCGAATGTGGATCTGGCTCATTGGGCGGCTCCTGGTTCTGTACGAGTGAGCCCGGCACTTGGGCGTTTGTGTCGGGCCAGCTTGACGTTGAGCAATTGCGCGAGCGCCACCACCAGCATGGTAACCACCAGCAGCAACACGCTGGCCGCCGCCACGGCTTCGTAATTGCCCCCGTCCTTGTAGTTATAAATCAGCGTGGTCATGACGTTGGTGCTCGGGGTGATCAGGAACACCGCCACCGACAGCTCGCGCATCACCGGGATGAACACCAGCAGCCAGCCGGAGATCAGCCCGGAGCGCATCAACGGTGCGGTAATGCTGGTGAAGGTTTTCGCTTCGCTGGCGCCCAGGATGCGGGCCACCCGCTCAAGGTCAGGGCTGATGCCTTTGAGAATCGCCCCGCCATGGGAATAGGCAATCGGCAGGAACGTGGCAACAAACGCCGCGACGATGATCGCCGAGGTGCCATACAGGCTCAGCGGAGGCTGCGTGTAGGCGGCGAAGAAACCCACCGACAGGACGATCCCCGGAATGATGATCGGCAGGTTGGTCAGGCCGGCGATCAGGGTCGTGCCCGCCACGAGCCGCCGCTCGACGATGTAGGCGATCACCGCGCCGAGCAACACACAGATGGTCGCGGCGCCAGCAGCATAGGACAGCGAGTTGAGGATCGCCGCTTGGGTTTCGCCATTTTCCAGGATCGCCCAGCGATACCAGTGGAACGTCAGGTTGCCAAGCGACGTCCCCTGGCCCCAGGCCTTGGAGAGCGACACCACGATCAGCGCAAAGTACGGCAGCAACACCGCCGTCACCGGCACGATCAAGGCGAACGCCAACCCGCCCCAGCGCCAGCCCTTGAGGTCAATGCGCCGGCCGGCACGGCTCTTGCCGCCAATCATGACGAAGCGCTTGCGTCCCAGAATCTTCCTGCGCACCCAGAACAAGCCACCGGTTAACAGCAACAACGGCATGCAATAGGCCGCCGCCATGTACAGCTCAGGCGGGAACAACTGATAGAACTCGGCCAGTTTGGTGGTCACCACCGCTGTGCCCGAAGGCGTCAGCAGGAAGGCCGGCACACCGAACAGTGTCATGCCCTGGATGAACGACAGAATGAAGCCGACGATTACCGCAGGCATCACCATCGGGATGGTCACGCTGAGCATCGTGCGCAACACCCCGGCGCCGAGGGTAGTCGCCGCGTCCTCGAGCTCCACCGCCATGTCATCCAGCGCACTGGCGACGATGGTGAAGGTGTACGGCACGGTGTAGATCGCACAGACGAAGATCGCACCGCCCATCGAGTAGATGTTGAGCAACGGCTGCGTGCTGTCGAACAGGTAGCGATACAGTGAGTTGAGCCAACCGGCATTCGGTGCGGCCAGCAGGATCCAGCCCAGCGCACCGATGAACGATGGCGTGACGAACGCGCCGAGGGTCAACATCCGGATCAGCCCGCGCCCCGGCATGTTGGTGCGGGCCACCAGCCAGGCCAGCGGCACACCGAGCACAGTCGAGAACAGCGCCGTGGAAAACGCCAGGATGATCGAGTTGCCCAGCGGCGCCAACATGCCCTTGGCAGTCATCAGGCGCGCGTAGTTGTTCAGTGTCCATTGCTGTGTCGCGTCATCGTGCAGACTGTTGTAGACAATCCAGCCCACCGGTTGCGCGACCAGTGCAAACAGGCACAACAGCACGGCTGAGACCACGGTCCAGCGCACCCACGGTCGGTGTCGCCGGATGCCGGCCTTGGAGGCAGCCGGTGATGAATCTATTGCAAAAACGCCCATGAAGGATCACTCCTGAATCAGACGACGGTCACTCTGCAGGCCGAAGCCTGCAAGGGTTCAACCCATGATTTCTTTCCATTTGGCGATCCCCTCGGCCACTTCCGCCGCCAGGTCCTGCGGTGGGTTGCGGTACCACTTGATCTGATCCAGGCTGCGACCCTCGGCCCAGGGCACATCGGTGCGCAGGGTCGGCCAGAAGTTGGCGGCCAGGATCTGCGAGACTTCCAGGTCGTAAAGGAAATCGGAGAACAGCTTGGCCGCATTCGGATGGGGTGCCTTGAGCGGAATGGCGTTGAGCCCCAAGTTGAGGATGGTGCCGTCGGTCGGTGGCTGCACATTGATAGGGTTGCCCGCCGCCCTTTGCGTCAGCGAGAAACTGAACGGCGCGCCCAGGCCCACCAAGCGCTCACCGGAGAGAATGTCAGTGACGGTATCGACGTTGGACTGGCCGACCTTCGGGTTGAGCTTGCTCAGTTCCTTGAGGTAGTGGTCGCCGTACTTCTTGCGCATGGCGACGAGCCAGGAGGCCACGTCACCGGAAAACGCCGGGCTGCCCACGGTCAGCTTGTTGGCCCACTGACTGTGGAGCGCCGCCTCCCAGGTGGCCGGGGCCGAACTGACCTTGTCCGACTGGTAGTTGAGGCAGGTCAGGCTGATGGCGCCGACCTGGTACATATCGTCCTTGTCCAGGCTTTGGAATTCGCTTGGCAAGAACTCGGTGCCGGCCGGCTTGTAGGGCAACAGCGCGCCGATTTTCTTCAATTCCAGGTAATGCAGGATGTTGGTGCTGCCCAGCGAGTCGCAGTTGGGAGCATTGTTCTGAAGCTCAAGGCGCAAGCGCGTGTAGACGGTCTGCGAGGCCTGGCGCAGCAAGTTGACCTTGATGCCCGGATAACGCTTGATGAAGGCGTCGCGAATGGCTTCGATGGTCTTCTGCTCGTATGAACCCCAATACAGGTTGAGCGCCCCCTCCTTGCGGGCGGCTTCATACAGCGATGAGTCAGCGGCAAATGAAGGCCGGATCAACCCTCCCGCCATCAAGCCCACGCCGGCGATGCCGCTGGCCTGCAAAAATTTGCGCCGTGTAAATTCGACCATCTCAAGACTCCTTCGCGTTCAGTGACTGCGATATTTTTTGGTTATCTGGAATCGGCAGGATCAGTAGTCGCCCGTGGTCGCCCCGCCATCGACAATCAGCACTTGCCCGGTCATGTAACTGGCATCGTTGGACGCCAGGAAAGCCACGACTGCAGCAATTTCCGAAGGTTGTGCCGGTCGCCCCAAGGGCATTCTGGACATCCATTTCTCTCTTATGTCCTCCGGCACACTGGCCAGAATCGGTGTTTCAACAATACCCGGCGCAATCGCGTTGACCAGTACACCATGGCGCGCCGCCTCCAGCGCCACGGTATGGGTCAAGCCGACTACACCGGCTTTGGCACTCGAATAGTTCGATTGCCCGAACGTACCGAAAATGGCTGTGGAAGCGATATTGATTACCCGTCCCCATCCTCTCCCGATCATGGCCGCCAAACCAAACTGGCAACCCAGCCACGAGCCGCGCAGGTTGACGTCGATCACCGACTGCCACTCTTCGTCACTCATTTTGACTAGCGAACGATCGCGAACGATCCCGGCCACATTAACGACAATGTCCAGCGCTTCGAAGCCTTCCGGAAGTTCGGCCACGGCGGCTTGCCAACTGGCACGACTCGATACGTCAAGGGTAACGGCGCAGGCCTGGCGCCCTTGCGCAACCAGGGCATCGGCCAGCGTTTGCGCGCCCGGCCCCAGATCAGCGATCACGACCCTGGCGCCTTCATCGGCCAAGCGCTGGCATATGGCGGAGCCGATGCCGCCGGCACCGCCCGTGACCAGCGCTACATGGCCCTGCAAACGCCCGGTCATGACGGCTGCCCTCCCCGGCATGCCACGGCGAACACATCCTCGCCTTCCTGCACCAGCTCTTCGTTCTGGTTGAGCAGGCGCATCGAAACCCTGGCAATGCCCCGGGACGGATTGGACTGGCTGCGACGCAGCTCCTGGACCTGGGCCACGTAGTACAGGGTGTCCCCAGCGAAGACCGGGCCCGCGAAACGGCGGCGGGTCTCCATGAAGGCCAGGATCGCCCAGTCATCAATGCTCGAGCGCAGGCCGGTGCTCATCGAATGAGCCAACATGCCGTGGGCGATGCGCCGGCCGAACAGGTTTTGCCGCGCGGTCTGTTCATCCATGTGCAACGGGTTGAAATCTCCAGTCAGCCCGGCAAACAGGACGATGTGGGTTTCCGTCAGAGTGATGCGCGACGACGTGACGCTCTGGTCTGCTGCCAGGTCCTCGAAATACAGGGTAGAACTCATGAGTGGCTCCGTGCCTGGAACACAGGCAATGAGGTGGAAGAATCCAGGGCGGTGAACGCAACCCTCACCGGCATGCCGATCGAAATGTCCTCGAGGGCAACATCGCGCAGTTGCGACAACATCAGCGGCCCCTCTTCGAGCTCGATAACGGCGCAGACGTAAGGGGCATCCAGGCGCGTGTGACCGCGATGAATCACCGTAAAGGTGAAGACCGTGCCGCGCCCGGACACCTGCACCCAGTCGGGCACAACGCCCAGGTCGTCGACGCAATGAGCCCTGGGGTACCACTGCCAGGCGCCGGACACCGGGTTGCGCTGGATCAGCAGGCGTTGTTCCTGGTTGGCCTCCCACCAGGTGGCAGACAGGTTGTCGCGAGTCACGGGGCTGAAAGTGGCCATGAACAGATCCTCAAACGGTCAATATCAGGGTGGCGGCAGCGCAGAACGTGCCGCCCAGGCCATGTACAAGTGCAACCTCGGCGTCCTCGACTTGCACGCCCGGGCCTTCGTTGCGCAATTGGCGAACCCCTTCGATCAGGGCGAGCAGCCCACGCTTGCCGGGGTGATTCGACGCCAGCCCGCCGCCATCGGTATTGCACGGCAAGGACCCGCCGATTTTCAGGTGGCCATCGGCGACAAATCGACCACTCTCGCCACGCGCGCAAAAGCCCAGGTCTTCCAGCGCCAGCATCGGCGTGATGGTAAAGGCGTCGTACAGTTGCGCGACGTCCACGTCCGCATGCGTCAGCCCCGCCATCTCGAAAGCCCGAGGCCCGGTGTGCGCCGCTGGCGTGATCAGGTCACGGGGCATCTGGCTGATTTGCGTGCGCTGGGTGGCCATGCCGAAGCCGCCGAGGTACACCGGTTTCTGTCGGCAATCCTGTGCCCGCTCGCGGCTTGTCATGACAATGGCACCACCGCCGTCAGTGACCACGCAGCAGTCCAGGCGATGCAGGGGCGATGCGATCATCGAGGAACTCAAAACGTCGTCGACGGTGATCGGCTTGCGACCAAGAAAGGCATCCGGGTTGCCGGCCGCGTGCTGGCGGAAGGTCACGGCCACCTCGGCCAATTGTTCCGGGGTAGTGCCATACAGGTGCATGTGGCGCTGGGCAAACATGGCGTAGGTGGAAATCAGCGTCGGCGCAAACGGCAGCTCGAATTGTCCGGGCCCGGCGGGCAGCACAAAGGGATCGAAGGATGGCGTGTTCAACGGCCACCAACGCGGCGACGCCGCGTAACTGATCACTACCACATCCACCAGTCCTGCCGCGATTGCAGTGGCCGCATGGGCGGCATGAACCAGATACGAACAACCGCCGACATCGGTGCTGTCGAACCAGCGCGGTTCGATGCCCAGATATTCGGCCATCTCGGTCACGCTGTTGACGCCACCACCTTCAGCCCAGTCGCCAGACGCGACACACAGGCCATCAACGTCATTGAGGGCCAACCCGGCCTGGGTCAGCGCGGCGTGAATGCACTCCACCTGGATGGCAAACGGATGCACGCCCTGGGCGTCTCTTCGCGGTGATTCATAGGCGCCGACGATGGCGGCGCGTCCTGAAATGTTCAACCTGTGCTCCTGAGTTCGAGAACCGTGGCATCAAGTTCCATTATCCGAACGCCCTCCAACAAGCAGTTAGAACAGGCGCTATTGGTGCATTAAACGCACCGATAGCTGGCATGAGCCTTGCTGTAGCCAAAGGGTCCGAGTACCCAGGAAACAACCATGAATCGCCGCCTTCCCCCCCTTGCTCGCCGTGCGTGCTTTCGAAGGATTCAGCCGCTGGGGCAGTGTGCGCCAATGCGCCGAGGAACTGGCGGTGTCGCACACGGTGATCTCCCGCCACATCCAGAACCTGGAGAGTGCCGTGGGCACCAAATTGGTGAGGAAATCCGGACGCGGGCTGGAGATGACGCGCGAAGGCCAGCGCTATGCCGCGCAACTGCGCCGGGCGCTGGACATCATTGCCGACGCCAGCAGCGACCTGCGCCAGGGCGAAGACGCCCTGCACGTCTGCTGCATGGCAGGGCTGGCGTCACGGCGCCTGCTGGGGCGGCTCGGCGAACTGGAAGAGGCGCTGAACGGCCGCGAGCTGACGCTGGAGCCCACCAGCACGCGGCCCGACTTCAACCGCAACGAAGCTGATGCCGAGATCGTCTACCTGGAAGAACTGAACCTGGGCGATGAGGTGTGCGCCGAACTGTTCGCCCGGCCGCTGATACGCGCGGTCGCCAGTCCGGCCTTCTGCAATCGTTACCCCGAGGTGCTGTGTGCCGAGGACATGCTGGGCCTGCCTTTGATTCACGAACGCAATACCCAGCGCTGGTCTCAGTGGCTCAGCATCGCCGGTGTCACCGATCTACCCAGGCTTCGCGGCCCGCGCCTGTGGCATGGACACTTGACCCTCGAAGCCGCCTGCATGGGCCAGGGCATCGCCCTGGTCAGCGAGCTGCTGGCGGACGAAAAAATCGCCGCTGGCGAGCTGGTGGAAGTGCTGCCCATGACGATCCGTCTGGGCGGCTATTACTTCATTGCGCCGACCCGAAAATGGAACGATCCGGCCATCGTCCGGTTGCGCAACTGGCTACATTCGGTCTTTCCGGGGGAGCTGGAAAAAGGCGACAAAAACGCACCAGTAGAGCGCTCGCCCGGCGATATGGCACCGCATTGAAGCTCATGTTGCAATCAATGGAGACCCCACGTTGAACACGCCACCGTCAAAAACAAAACCCCATGAACTGGCCGTCGTCCAAGACCAATGGATAGACCTCTACGGCCACATGAACATGGCGTATTACGTGCAGTTGCTCGACGACCTGGGCCACCGCATCCTCGACCGCTTTGGCCTGGGCGAAGGTTACACACGGGAGCACAACTGCGGATTGTTCACCGTGGAAGCCAACGTCAAGTACATCAAGGAAGTCCGCGCCGGCGACCCGTTGCGGGTCGAACTGACTCCGGTGCGTTTTGACGACAAACGCCTGGTGACCCAGGTGGACCTTTACCATCATGAGCTCAATTACCTGAGCGCGAGCATGCTGCAGACGGCGCTGCATGTGGATCTCGGGACGCGCAGGGTGAGGCCATTTTCGGAGGCTGCTGTCCAGAGGCTCAGAGCGTTGAAGGATGAGTTTGAGGTTAATGGGTGGAACCGGACACGAGCCCTCTGACATCGGCCCAGCAGCTTCGAGGGCGCAGGTAGCGGTCACGAACATCGAGCCAGGCCCCGAGCCAGCGAGATGAGGCGAATGAGCGCGGCGCCGCTGACTCACCGCTGTAAATGGGACCGCTCAGCTTGTCGTTCGCAAGTTGTCAGCCTGCTGGCGGGTGGGTAAGCTGCATGGATGAATCAGCCATCGATAGTATCGCCCACCGCCCGCGGCCCCGCCGATCATGACATTCGCAACCAGATTGTCGCGGCGGCCAATGAGCACTTCAGTCAGTACGGTTACGCTAAAACCACGGTCTCGGACCTGGCCAAGGCCATTGGATTCTCGAAAGCCTATATCTACAAATTTTTCGATTCCAAGCAGGCGATCGGCGAGGCCATCTGCACACATTGTTTGACGCAGATCGTCGCCGCCGTAGAGCTGTCCATCAACGGGGAAACTCTCAGCGCAACGGAGCGGTTTCGACGCTTGGTCAAAACAGTGATCGCGACGGCTGTGGACCTGTTCTTCAATGACCGCAAGCTCTACGACATCGCCGCGTTTTCCGCTTCGGAGCGCTGGCCGAGTTCGCTGGTTTATGAAGCACAGATCAAGCAGTTCATTCTGCAGATCGTGCGTGACGGGCGAGAGGCAGGTGAGTTTGAACGCAAGACGCCTCTGGACGAAACGGTAGAAGCGATCCACCTGACTCTGCGGCCTTTCGTCAATCCTCTCCTGCTGCAATACAACCTCGACTTTATCGAGGACGCGCGGTCACTCACCTGCAACCTCATCCTGCGCAGCCTCATGCCCTGAACGGCGAACGCTCGCGACTGTTCCGGGCTTCGATTATCGCGCTGCTGTCGCGACGCCTTGCGGCTGAGTCGGCTGCCACCCACCGCCCAGCGCCCTGAACGCTGCCACTGCCGCCCTCGCCGCTTCCGTTCGCGCCTGTGCCCGGGCGTCGGCGGTCTGCAGCAGGGTTTCATCGGCGTGCAGGACGTCTATCAGGCTCGCCGTGCCCTTCTGGTAGGCAACGAACGTCGATTGGCGAGCCTGTGTCAACGATGTCTCGCCCTTCGCCAGCGTGCTGGCCTGAATGTCTCGATTCACCAGAGACGAGAACGCGTTTTCGACATCTTCGGTGGCCCGTAAGACTGACTGGCGATAGTCGGCCAGCGCCTGGGCTTCCGCCCCTTTGGCCAGATCGATCTGAGCGTTGATCCGGCCAAAGTCGAAGAGTCTCCAGCGCAACCCAAGCACGCCCGCCGACTGACTGGCACCGCCAGTGAAAAGGTTGCCACCGGAGACCGCCGTGGCGCTGCCGAGCAATGCGCCGAGGGAGAATTTGGGGTAATACTCAGCCATCGCCGCCCCGATACGGGCGTTGGAGGCCGCCAGTCGCCGCTCGGCAACGATCAGATCCGGCCGGCGGCGCAGCAGATCCGCCGGAGACCCCGTCTGCGTTATTTGCGGCGCAACGGGAATACCCTGCGCCTTCGCCAGTTGCTCGCGATGGGCGCCAGGCGGTGTGGCGAGTAACACGTCCAGCGCATTCATCGCAGCGTCAAGGCCCACCTGCAAGACCGGCACGCTCGCTTGAACTTGCGCCAATGCCCCCTCGGTCTGCTGAACCTGATAATCGGCAGCAAGACCCTTGGCGTTGAGCAAGCGGACTTTTTCCAGCAGCCCCTGCTGGGTTTCCACTTGTCGATTGGCAATGTCCAGACGCGCCTGCAAGCCGCGAATCGTGATGTACGCGTCTGCAGTCTGCGCGGCAATGGCGAGTCGAGTGGCGACTCCATCCGCCTCGGAGGCCTGATACTCGGCGAACGCGGCTTCGCGTGCGCGTCGCAGCCCGCCAAAGACATCAACCTCCCAGCTCGCGCCCAGATCAACTTCGTAGGAAGTCCCATAGCGATCATACCCAGGTGTCGAGTTCAACACCTGGCCGAGCGGAGTTTCGACCGATTGGTAGGAGCGCGCAGCCTGCCCACTGATGTTCGCCGAGGGCACCAGGGCTGCATTCGCCGCCCCCAGTCCCGCCCGCGCCTGCGTGATGCGTGCCGACGCCTGCGCGAGATCAAGGTTCTGCTCCAGCGCCCTGGAAACGAAGTCGGTCAATACCGGATCACCGAAACCTTCCCACCAGGTCACGAGACTGGCAGGCATGGCGGCGCCCCTCTGCTCGACAGCAGACTGATCCATGTAGCGCTGCGGAAAAACTGCGTGCGGACGCTGATAGTCCGGACCGACCGCGCAGCCTGTCATCAGGTGGACACTCAATAGAAGGGCTACGGCGCGAAAGGGGGGCATCAAGACACCTTGTGAAATGAGAATTTGTGACCATGTTACGTTATGGTCACAAACTGTCAATCCACGCCGACACCCATTAAATTCATTATATATAGGTGACAAGTCGATACCCAACACATCCCAGAGGAGGAAGAAATCCGAATAAGTGACGATTGACTGTTTTAGTCACTTAACTGAAGATAAGGTATGTTTCCTATCGATTGAGTATGCATACCTATGCGCCGGCTTCGACCCGCCCCCTTTGCTGCCTGTTTGTTGCCCTTGGTCCTGACGGCCTGCGGTGACGCCTCTCCCCCTGACGACCCACGCACGCATGCCCCCCTGGTGCGCTCCTTTGCGGTTCAGGACGCCGGCGAGGTCTCTCGCTCGTTTACCGGAGTCGTCGCGGCGCGCGTTCAGGCGGACCTGGGCTTTCGGGTATCGGGGAAGGTGCTCGAACGGCTGGTAGACACAGGACAGACGGTCAAGCGAGGTCAAGCGCTCATGCGCCTCGACCCCATAGACCTGGGGTTGCAGGCGCGAGCACAGCAGGAATCGGTGACGGCCGCCCGCGCCCGAGCCAAACAGACGGCGGATGACGAGGCGCGCTACCGCGAGCTGGTTTCCGCGGGTGCTGTTTCGGCTTCGACCTACGACCAGATCAAGGCCGCCGCTGATACTGCAAAGGCACAGCTCAGCGCTGCCGAGGCGCAAGCTGACGTGGCCCGCAACGCCTCTGGCTATGCGGTGTTGCAGGCAGACTCCGATGCCGTGGTGGTGGAAACGCTGGCCGAACCCGGTCAAGTCGTTCCTGCGGGACAGCCCGTGGTACGCCTCGCCCGGGCCGGACAGCGCGAGGCCATCGTGTACCTGCCCGAAACGCTGCGCCCTGCTGCCGGGTCCATCGCACAAGCATCGTTGTACGGCAACACCACAGGCAGCGTTCCGGCAAAACTGAGGTTGCTGTCAGACGCCTCCGACCCGGCCACACGCACATTCGAGGCGCGTTATGTGCTCGACGGCGCGCTGGCCAACTCGCCACTCGGCTCGACCGTCACCGTGCGGATCGCCCAGGGCACACCGGATAAACAACTCAAGCAAGTGCCCATTGCTGCGATTTTTGATCCTGGCAATGGGAGTGGCCTGTGGGTCATCGCCGGGCAACCGGCGAAAGTGAGCTGGCGTTCCGTGCGGGTGGTGGGCCTGAGCGACGACATCGCGAGGGTGACGGGCGCAATCCAGGCAGGTGAGCAGGTTGTCGCATCAGGGGCGCATCTGCTGCGCGAAGGTGAAGAAGTGAGATTGGCTGACGAAGGTGACATCCCTGTCGCCGGGGGTCGCCCATGAGTCAGGGCCGCTTCAATTTATCGGCGATCGCCGTTCGCGAGCGTTCGATCACAGTGTTCCTGATCCTGTTGATCGCCGTGGCAGGCACCCTGTCCTTCTTCAAACTGGGCCGCGCCGAAGATCCACCGTTCACAGTCAAGCAACTGACTGTCATCACTGCGTGGCCCGGCGCTACGGCACAAGAGATGCAGGATCAGGTTGCCGAGCCATTGGAAAAACGCCTTCAGGAACTCAAATGGTACGACCGCACGGAAACCTACACCCGTCCGGGACTTGCCTTCACCATGGTGACGCTACTCGATCGCACACCGCCTTCACAGGTGCAGGAGGAGTTCTACCAGGCGCGTAAAAAACTCGACGACGAAGCCATCAAACTCCCTGCCGGCGTGATCGGGCCCATGGTCAACGACGAGTTTTCCGACGTGACATTTGCCCTGTTTGCCTTGAAGGCCAAGGGTGAACCGCAGCGGCTGCTGGTGCGGGATGCAGAATCGCTGCGCCAGCGCCTGCTTCATGTGCCCGGCGTGAAGAAGGTGAACATCATTGGCGAGCAAGCCGAGCGCATTTTCGTCTCCTTTTCACATGACCGATTGGCCACGTTGGGCGTTGCGCCTCAGGACATTTTCGCCGCGCTGAACAATCAGAATGCGCTCACTCCCGCCGGCTCGATTGAAACCAGCGGGCCGCAGGTTGTGCTTCGTCTGGATGGTGCCCTGGATAAACTGCAAAAGATCCGAGACACCGCCATTGTGGTCAAGGGTCGTGCATTGAAGCTTTCGGACATTGCGACGGTCGAGCGCGGGTACGAAGACCCGGCCACCTTCCTGGTGCGTAACAACGGTGAGGAAGCCCTGTTACTGGGATTGGTGATGCGCGAGGGCTGGAACGGCCTTGACCTGGGCAAGGCCCTGGACCTTGAAACGGACAAAATCAATGCCGCAATGCCGCTGGGCATGACGCTGACAAAAGTCAGTGATCAGTCAGCGAACATCAGCTCGGCCGTCGACGAATTCATGATCAAGTTCTTTGTCGCTCTGCTGGTCGTGATGCTCGTGTGCTTCCTCAGCATGGGCTGGCACGTCGGTATCGTGGTAGCCGCAGCGGTGCCACTGACGCTGGCCGTGGTGTTCACGGTGATGGCGGCCACCGGGAAAAACTTCGACCGGATTACCCTGGGATCACTGATTCTGGCGCTTGGGCTGCTGGTGGATGACGCCATCATCGCCATCGAAATGATGGTGGTGAAGATGGAGGAAGGCTACGACCGCATCAAGGCATCCGCGTATGCCTGGAGCCATACGGCCGCACCGATGCTCAGCGGCACACTGGTGACGGCAATCGGCTTTCTGCCCAACGGTTTCGCCCAGTCGACGGCAGGCGAATACACCAGCAACATGTTCTGGATCGTTGGCATTGCCCTGATTGCTTCCTGGGTAGTGGCGGTCGTTTTCACCCCCTACCTGGGCGTGAAAATGCTGCCTGATATCAAGGCGGTCGAAGGCGGCCACGCGGCGATCTACGACACCCCGAACTACAATCGTTTTCGCAGGATTCTGACACGCGTCATCGCCCGCAAGTGGTGGGTGGCCGGCACGGTCATCACGACCTTTATCGTGGCAATCGTGGGGATGGGCCTGGTCAAGAAACAGTTCTTTCCCACCTCGGATCGCCCCGAAGTGCTGATCGAAATACAAATGCCCTATGGCACTTCCATTGAACAAACCAGTGCGACCACGGCGACTGTAGAGGCCTGGTTACAGAAGCAGGATGACGCAAAAATCGTCACGGCTTATGTGGGGCAAGGCGCGCCGCGCTTCTACCTGGCGATGGCCCCCGAGTTGCCGGACCCGTCGTTTGCAAAGATCGTGGTATTGACTGACAGTCAGGAGGCACGCGAAGCCCTCAAGTTCCGTCTTCGCCAAGCCGTTGCACAGGGGCTGGCCCCGCAAGCGCGTATCCGGGTCACGCAGCTGGTTTTCGGACCATACTCGCCGTTTCCTGTCGCTTACCGGGTCATGGGGCCCGACCCTTCGACGTTGCGCGAAATCGCCAACCAGGTACAGGCCGTGATGCTGGCGAGCCCGATGATGCGAACCGTCAACACTGACTGGGGGCCGCTCGTGCCAACGCTGCATTTCAATCTGGACCAGGACCGGTTGCAGGCGCTGGGACTGACCTCCAGCGCTGTTGCGCAGCAGTTGCAGTTCCTGCTGACGGGTGTGCCCATTACGGCCGTCCGGGAGGACATTCGTTCGGTCCAGGTGGTGGGACGCGCCAAGGGTGATATCAGGCTCGACCCTGCAAAAATCGAAGGCCTGGCGCTGGTGGGTGCGGCCGGCCAGCGAATTGCGCTGTCCCAGGTCGGCGAAGTCGAGGTGCGCATGGAAGATCCGATCATCAGGCGCCGTGACCGCACACCGACCATCACCGTACGTGGAGACATTGCCGAAGGCTTGCAGCCGCCGGACGTCTCGAGCGTCATCAGCAAGGCACTGGCGCCGGTGATCGACAAGCTGCCTGAGGGCTATCGGATCGAGCAGTCGGGAGCCATCGAGGAATCGGGCAAGGCTGGACAGGCGATACTGCCGCTGCTGCCCATCATGATTGCCCTCACGCTGCTGATCATCATCGTGCAGGTGCGCTCGATCTCGGCGATGATCATGGTGTTTCTCACCGCACCCCTTGGGTTGATTGGCGTGGTGCCCACACTGCTCCTTTTCCAGCAACCTTTTGGCATCAACGCCTTGGTCGGCCTGATTGCACTTTCCGGGATTCTGATGCGCAACACGCTCATTTTGATCGGGCAAATCCACCAGAACACACGCGAAGGACGAGATCCTTTCGACGCCGTGATCGAGGCCACTGTACAGCGGGCGCGCCCAGTGTTGCTGACCGCGCTGGCGGCCATCCTGGCGTTCATCCCGCTGACTCACTCGGTGTTCTGGGGGACGCTGGCGTACACGCTGATCGGAGGCACGTTCGTTGGCACCATCATGACGCTGGTGTTCCTGCCCGCGATGTACTCCATCTGGTTCAAAATCCGCCCCGTTTCACACCGGCAAAACGAATCCGCAGCGCTGGCGTGAAAGAGCGTTCAAAACGTCACCCTCGATTGACGAGTGATGCAACAGGCCAGGCCCCGGCTCCCGGGGCACTGACCGGTGGCTCAAGCCGCCGAAGTGTCCGTACGCTGGACCGAGATCAAGCCTGCCTGCTGATAAGTCATTACCAGCTCGTCGAAATGCCGGATGTCCCCGCGCGTGCGCGCGATCAGTTGCGCGCCCGCAACGGCGGCGTGGATGGCGCGGGCCCGATGTTCGATTTCCTGCGCATTATCCCAGCCAGCGTCGGCCAGAACGTGCGCAAGCCACGTGACATTGACGTCTGCAAATGCCTTGACCTCCCGTGAAACCTGATCCGGAAGATCTTCATATTCGGCCGCCATGAAACTGGACAGGCATAGCCGGTTGCCGTCCTCCAGGGACTTGCGAAAAATCGACGAATACAATTGCAGGCAACCAGCCGGGTCACTGTTGGACGCCCGAATGGCATCCAGGGCCGCCTGCGTGTCCTGCCAGTAACGCCGGGCCACTTCAGCGCCCAGGTCCGCCTTGCTCGGAAAGTGGTAGTAGATGCTTGCATTGCGGATACCCACCTCCTCCCCGATGCTGCGGAAATTGATGCCGCTGTAACCGTGCAACTGCGCAGCCGATTTGGCCGCCGCCAGAATGGCCTCTCGCGCATTTTCACTCACGTGGGTAACCCTCGTACGCATAGTTGATCTATCGACATGCCACGACTTTATCCTGATTGCGTTTACCTGCCAACTGGAAGGTAGGGGCTTGACAACCTGAAAATCCAGGCCCAGTCTTTACCTACCAACTGACAGGCAGGTAACTTCGAATGACTGACTCACAATTGCACAGCCACGTCCCTTCCCTCCCTTCGATGAAAATTCATGATTGGTTCGATGGCCCCTACCCGGCGCGGGTACGCATCGCGCTGGCGGAAACAGGCCTGTTGCCCAACGTTGAATTCTTGTCGGTCAACCTCTGGACGGGAGAGCACAAGAAACC
This sequence comes from Pseudomonas sp. S2_C03, assembly GCF_054668405.1. Taxonomy (NCBI): domain Bacteria; kingdom Pseudomonadati; phylum Pseudomonadota; class Gammaproteobacteria; order Pseudomonadales; family Pseudomonadaceae; genus Pseudomonas; species Pseudomonas sp. S2_C03. Next base: position 2,814,545 of record NZ_CP162766.1, read on the forward strand.
CGAATTTCTGGCGATCAATTACTCGGGCACGTTGCCTGTGCTGGAGCTCGAAGATGGAACCCTCATCGCCGAATGCACGGCCATCACGCAGTATCTGGACCGGCTGAGCGGCAACCCCACACTCACGGGCGAAACGGCGCTTGAGCAAGGGCTGATCCACATGATGACCAAACGCGCAGAAATCGAGTTTCTCGATGCGGTGAGTGTCTATTTTCACCACGCCACACCTGGGCTCGGCCCACAGGTGGAGCTGTACCAGAACGTCGAGTGGGGCATCAGGATGGGCGAAAAGGCAGTCAGGGGCATGCGCTACTTCGACAGTCTTCTGAAGGTTCAGCCCTTTGTCGCCGGGCAGACGTTTTCGATGGCCGACATTGCGGTGCTGGGAGGCATGATCTTCGCGTCGCTGGTCAAACTGGCGGTACCGGATGACTGTGTCGCCTTGCGTCAGTGGCATGCCAGGATGCAGGAGCGCCCCAGTGTGCAGACCTGGCGCACCATGGTTAAACAGGGCCAAGCGAAAGATTGACGCAATGGCTGCGCCTTCGTGACGCTCTTACGCCCGCGCCTCGTTCTGATACTGGCGCGGGCACATGTTGAACCGCGCCCGAAACTCTCGTGAAAAATGCGCGCCGTCTGAGAAGCCACAATCCATGGCGATCTGGGTGATGCTGCTTTGGCTGTTCACCAGCAGCCACGCGCCATACTCAATGCGCAGGGAGCGCTGGAATTCCATGGGCGACAGTCCCAGCGACTGTTGGAAGGCACGCGTCAACTGGCGCCGGCCCAGCCCGACATATCGGGCGATGGCGTCGAGCGCTGGCAGACTGTCCATGCGCTGCTCGATGTAGTGCGCGGCCTGGCGCACGCGCTCATCCTTGATGTCCTCGAGGTTGGCGTAAAAATGCGCCTGGGGCTGCCGCCCTTGGCGAATCCCCTGCAACATCATGTGCCGCACGGCCTGTTGGGCTTTCTCCCGCCCGCAATGGCGCGCCACCAGGTGCAAAGCCAAGTCGATAGCGGCGGTAGAGCCGGCGCAGGTGATCAGGTCGCCCTCGTCGATGAACAGGTGATCGACGGCTGCGGGGGTCTTGGGAAACCGTGTACGAAACGCATCCAGCACGTTCCAGTGCACACACACCGAACGACTGCCCACGACGCCGGCCTGCGCCAGCGCGAAGGTGCCGGTGCAGATGCCCAGCAATCGCGTCCTGCTTTTCGCCACGCGCTGCAACCAGTCGCGCAGATGGCTTGGCATGTGGGTATTGAGGTAGTCGTTGCCGCCGCAAATGGCAATGTAGTCGAACGCTTGCGGATCCTGCGCGAGGCCACCCGACACTTCCAACGCGATGCCGGCGCTTGAAGTTCGCGGCAAGCCGTCGACACTCATCACCTGCCATGTGGTGTGAATCTGTCGACTGCCGCCGCCCAGGTCGCCGGCCAGGCGCAAGACATCGATAAAACCGGAGAACGCCGCCAGGGTGAATTGATCCAGCAAGACAAAACCCACGGACAATTGCGCACGAGCGCCCACACCACCATTGGAAGCAGCGGTCGGTTGGTCGTCGGGATTAACCTGCGTCAATTTTTGCATGACCTAACTATTCAACTTTAAGACCCCGCAGTGCAAGCGCTCGAATCGGTGATACGAGCAAGATGCAGACAAGGGGAACAGTCCAACAACAACCCTAGGGGACATACGATGAAACTGAAGACAGGTCAGAAATTCAGCGCCGCTCTATTGGTTACAGGCTGCATCGCCGCACCGGCCGCCTTGGCCGACCCGCAAAAAATCACCGTCGCGCTGTACGGCGGCAACTGGGGTGACGCGTTCCTCAAATGTGTTGCAGAACCTTTCACGAAGGCCACGGGCATCGCAGTGGCCTCTGAGGTAGGGACGTCGACTGTCACCCTGGCCAAGCTCCAGCAGCAGAAAAACAGTCCGACCATCGACGTGGCCTGGATGGACGGCGGCATCAGCGAAATGGCCTATGACGCTGGCGTGCTTGCCGACCTTGACTCCGCCGCCATACCCAACCTGAAAAACGTCCAGGACAAGGGAATCTACACCAACGCCGGGCACACCTTCGCCGTCAGCAGCGGCTACTACTCCCTGGGCCTCACTTACAACACCAAGGACGTCAAGCAAGCGCCCACCAGTTGGAAGGACCTGTGGAATCCGGAGTACGCCGGCGCCATTGCCCTGCCCTCGCCTGCCAACTCGTCCGGCGTGCCGTTCGTATTTTTCATGGCCGATGTGTGGGGTATCGACCGAGCCAATCTGGAGCAGGTCTACACCAAGCTCGGCGCACTGGACACCGCGTTGTTTTTTGACAGCTCGGGTGCCGCCACCAACGCCTTCCAGAGCGGCGAAGCAATCATCGGTGCGCACTTCAACGTTGGCGCCTGGGACTTGATCGACAAAGGTGCCCCTATCGGATTCACCATTCCCAAGGAAGGCGTGTGGGCCACCGATGCGCGCCTGCACCTGATCAAGGGTGCGAAAAACAGCAAGGCGGGCGAGCAGTTCATCAACACCGCACTGACCAAAGAAGCGGCCTCCTGCCTGGCCGCCAAGCTGTACCTGGGCCCGGCGGTGAAAGATGTCGAAGTGGCGCAAGACGTGGCGCGCAAGCTGCCCTGGGGTGTGAACGGTTCGATCAACGATTTGCGCCTGTTCGACTGGAGCCAGATCAACGCCGAACGCGCCAGCGTCACCAACGACTGGAACCGCAAGGTCACCGCCAAGTAACCGATGGGGTCTGCAATGTCAGTATTGTTGAGCATCGACCGCGTCTGTAAGCACTTCGGTTCCTTCCAGGCGCTGGACAACATCCAGCTGGACATCCAGCAAGGCGAATTCATCGTCCTGCTCGGCCCCAGCGGCTGTGGCAAGACCACGCTACTGCGTTCGATCGCCGGGTTCATGCAACCGGATTCAGGCACGATCGCCATCGACGGCCAGGATGTCAGTCGCCTGCCGCCTTACCGTCGACCGCTGAACACGGTGTTCCAGAACTATGCGCTGTTTCCACACATGACGGTGCTTGAGAACATCGCCTACGGGCCCCGTCGCCAGGGCATAGGGCGAAACGAAGCAAAGCTCAAGGCACGGCAAGCGTTGGCGATGGTCGGCCTGGAAGCGCTGGAAGACCGTTTCCCCCGTGGCATGTCCGGTGGACAACAGCAGCGTGTGGCCCTGGCCCGCGCCATCGTCAACCAGCCGAAACTGTTGCTGCTCGATGAGCCCCTGTCGGCACTGGACATGAAGCTGCGCAAGCGCATGCAGCTTGAACTCAAGCACCTGCAAGCCAAACTGGGGATCGCTTTCATCTTCGTCACCCACGACCAGGAAGAAGCGATGACCATCGCCGACCGCATCGTGGTGATGAACGCCGGTCGCATCGAACAGGTGGGCAGCAGTAGCGAAATCTACAGCGCCCCGGCTTCACGTTTCGTCGCCGACTTCATCGGCGAGGCCAACCTGATCGGTTACGAAGCCCGTGACAGTGGTGAAATCCGCCTGGCCGTTGCGCATACGCCCTTCCTGTACATGGCGAAAAACCTTTTGCCCCGGGGCACCGCAGTGTTGCGTCCCGAGCATTTGCAGGTGCTGGACGCGTCGAGCCTGACCAGCCCCGGCCAATGTGAAATGCACGGCACAGTGACCGATGTGATCAGTGTGGGCAGCCACACCATGGTCCATTCGATGATCGACGGCCAACCGGTGGTGGCACGCACCATGGGCCTGCCACGCGCCGACCTGCGGGCCGGCAGCGCGGTGCGCCTGGGCTTCGACCCGGCACACCTGCACCTGATCGGGGAAGCGGTATGAAACGCACAGCTCTCGCGCCGTCGTTGATGCTGTTTGGCGCCCTGGCGTTCTTCACCGCATTCTTCCTGGCGCCGTTTGCGGTGGTGATCTTTGCCAGCCTGACCAACAGCCCCGACCAGGCCTTCACCCTGTCGCATTACGTCAAGGTGCTGGGCGATCAGTACCACTGGGACGTGATTCTGGTGACATTCCGCATCGCCGCGCTGACCACGCTGATCTCGCTGCTGCTCGGCTACCCGCTGGCCTGGTACCTGGTGCGCGTCGTGAAGTGGCGGGCCTGGCGCCGTGCCTGTGTGATCCTGCTGGTGGTGCCCATGTTCACCAGCAACATCGTGCGCTCGTTCGGGTGGATGGTGCTGCTGGGGCGCAAGGGACTGGTGAACGAGAGCCTGATGAACGTCGGCCTGATCGACTCGCCGATACGCTTCCTCGGTACGGAACTGGGCATTCTGATCGGCATGGTCTACATCCTGCTGCCGTTTATTGTACTGGCCGCCGGCAATGCGTTGGCACAGGTGGACCCTGCCTATGAACAGGCGTCTGACGATCTTGGCGCCAGCCCCCGGGCGACGTTTTTCCATGTGGTGTTGCCGCTGACCATGCCCGGCATCATTTCCGGTTCCATCATGGTCTTCACCCTGGCGGCAAGCGCCTACGTCACCCCGGCGCTGTTGTCCGGTGGGCGCATCTCGGTGCTGTCGATGCTGATTTTCCAGCAATACAGTTCGGTGTTCGATTTCAACTACGGCGGAGCGCTGAGCGTGGTGCTGCTGATCTTTACTCTGGTCATGGTCGGGATCGCCGGACGCGTGGGCAGCATTCGGGGGAGCCACTCATGATCACGCAAATCCTGGTCAGGCTGGTAGCCTGGTCCGTGCTCGGCTACATGCTGCTGCCGCTGGTGGTCATCCTCGGCGTCTCGGTCACCGCCACTTCGTTCCTGGCCTTTCCACCCCAGGGCTGGACGCTGGACTGGTATAGCAAGATGCTCAGCGACCCCAGCTACGTGGCGTCCTTCGCCACCAGTACGATCCTGGCACTGGCGGCGACCTTCGTGGCGGTGCTGCTCAGCGTGCCAGCGGCGCTGGCCATGGCCCGCTATGAGTTTCGCGGCAAGGCCACGATCCTCGCGGCGCTCACCTCTCCGCTGGTGTTTCCGCACATCGTGCTCGGTGCGGCGCTGTTGCAGTTCGGCGGTTACCTGGGCCTGACGCGCAGCTTCCTCGCCTTGCTGATCGGCCACACCATCATCATTTCACCCTTCGTTCTGCGTTCGGTGCTGTCGATGCTGACGCCAGACCAAAGGGCCCTTGAAGAGGCTTCAAGCGACCTGGGCGGATCACCCTGGACGACGTTTTTCCTGGTGACCCTGCCGCAGATCAGGCCAGGGCTGGTGACCGGGTCGATCTTCGCGTTCATCTCGTCGTGGATCAACGTGGAGCTGTCGATCTTCAATACCACGCCGGACCTGAACACCATCCCGGTGAAGCTCTTCAACTACGTGCAATACACCGTCGACCCGACCATCGCCGCCGCGTCAGGCGCGACCATCCTGGTCGTGGTGGTGGCCGTGATCATTCTGGACCTGTGCATCGGCCTCGACCTTTTGTCAGAACGAAAATAACTCAAGCAACACCCCAAACGACCCAACACCTCATACGTCCCGAAAAGCCAGGAGTGCACTCATGCGCATGCAAGATACGTTCGATGTCATCTACACCCATACCGAAGGCGAACCCCTGTGCATCGTCCACAGCGGTATTCCTTACCCGGCAGGTTCCAGCATCCTGGCCAAACGGGCCTTTCTCGAGCAGAACTACGACTGGCTGCGTAAAGCCCTGATGCAGGAACCGCGCGGGCACAAGGACATGTTCGGCGTGTTCCTCACCCCGCCGTCCAGCCCCGAATACGACGCGGGCCTGATCTACATGGACGGCAGCGTCTACTCGCACATGTGTGGCCACGGCACCATCGCCGTGAGCATGGCCATGGTCGCCTTGGGCCTGGTGCCACGCGGCAAGGACGGCCTCACCAAGATCCGCTTTGAAACCACCGCCGGCCTGGTGGTGGCCGAAGTGAAGTCCGAAGGCGACAAGGTGCTGTGGACCCGCTTTGAAAACGTACCGGCCTACGTGGCTGCACAGGACATCCCGATCCAGTTGCCCGGCTACGGCGACCTCAAGGCCGATCTGGTCTGGGGCGGCAACTACTTTGGCATCGTCGACCTGAGCAACAGCGACCTGCGTATCAGCCCGGACAACGGCAGCGAACTGTCGCGTATGGGTTTGATCGCCCGGGACCAGATCAACAAGCAGTTGAAGATCCAGCACCCGACCGAGGCGCACATCAATGACCTCAACTTCATCACCTTCTGGCATCCAGCGACCATCGAGGGCGCGTTCTACAAAAATGTCCACGTGTTCAGCGCCGGGCAGCTGGACCGCTCCCCTGGCGGCACGGGCACCAGCGCAATGATGGCCATGTTCGAGGCACGCGGGAAAATGGGATTGAACCAGCCGATCCTGTCGGAAGGGTTGTTGGGCAGTGGCACGTTCGAGGGGTGCCTGCTGGGTGAAGTGGACCTCAACGGCACCCGCGCCGTAAGGCCAACGGTGAAAGGCACGGCGAGCATCCTGGGTACGGCGCGTTGGGTGATCGACCGTGATGATCCGGTGGGTGCCGGTTTCGTCATCAACTAAAAGACCGGACACACACAACCCCTGTAGGAGCGAGCATGCTCGCTCCTACAGGGGATCGGAGAGGCCCCTTCGCTTCAAGCCGCAAAACCACCATCGATCAACAGATCCCCACCGGTCACGTACGACGCTTCGGGACCGGCCAGGTAAGCCACCATCGCCGCAATTTCATCGGCCTTGCCGTGACGACGGATGGCCATGAGGTCGTGCAGGGAAGCGCCGAATTCTGCGTTCTCCGGGTTCATGTCGGTGTCCACCGGACCGGGCGCGACGTTGTTGACCGTGATGCCACGCGGTCCCAGGTCCCGTGCCATGCCCTTGACCAGGCCGATCAGCGCCGATTTGCTCATGGCGTAAGTTGCGCCGCCGGCGAATGGCATGCGTTGGCCGTTGGTGCTACCGATGTTGATGATACGACCGCCGTCCTTCATGTGTTTGGCCGCTGCCTTGGAGGCGACGAACACGGCCCTTACGTTGACGGCCAGGGTGCGGTCGAAGTCTTCCAGGGAGAAATCTTCCACGGAGCCGGTGATCAGCACGCCGGCGCTGTTGACCAGAATGTCCAGGCGACCGAACTGCTCGGCTACGCTGTCGATGGCGTTGGTGAGGTTGACCGGGTCGGCTGCGTCCGCCTTGAGGGCGATGGCGTGGCCGCCATTGGCGGTGATTTCCTCGACCAGTGCTTCAGCCGCGATGGCCGAGGCGAAGTAACCGATGGCGACCGTGGCACCTTCACGGGCCAGGCGGCGGGCGGTGGCGGCGCCAATGCCGCGGGAACCGCCGTTGATGAAAGCGACTTTACCGTTGAGTGGAGTGTGCATGATGTTTTCCTTCTGGGAGTGGGTTGGTGTGAACACATGATGGTCGCCGGCACCTGGTCCCGGTAGTCGCAAAAATGCGTGTTCAATTTCAACCAACGGTATAAAGTGCGGGCATGAACACAGAACTCAGCAGTTACCTCGACGCCTTCATCTGCGCCGCCGACGAAGGCAGCTTCTCGGCCGCCGCGCGGCGCATGGGGCTGACCCCGGCCGCCGTCAGCAAAAGCGTGGGCCAACTGGAAGCGCGGCTGGGCGTGCGCTTGTTCCAGCGCAGCACCCGCAGCCTCGCACTGACCTCCGAAGGTGAACGCCTGTATGGCCAGGTACGCCTGCCCTGGGGTGAGATCGGCGACGCCCTCACCGACCTGCGTCAAGGCGCGGGCAAGCCGGCGGGCACGCTCAAGGTCTCGCTGGCCTACACCGTGGGCCGCGAATACTTCGTGCCGCTGATGAACGAGTTCGTGCGCCGTTATCCAGACGTGGTGCCCGACCTGCATTTCGATAACCGACAGGTCGACCTGATCAACGAGGGTTTTGATGTGGCGATCGGTGGCGGCATCGAGCTCACCGATGCATTGATCGCTCGGGAATTGGCGCGCCTGCGCATCGTGTTGGCGGCCTCGCCTTCGTACCTGAAAGACCATCCCACGCCCACGCATCCACAGGAACTGACCCGCCATCGCGGCTTGCTGCGCCGCTCGCTGAGCACCGGACGCCTGTTGCCCTGGAGTCTGAAAAACGCCGCCGGTGAACAAGTGGTGGCCGGCGTACGGCCGGTGATGGTACTGGACGACCCTGAAGCCATCGCCCGCGCGGCGGCCACCGGCATGGGCATCGCCTTGCTGCCGATGCCCCATGCCCTGCCGTTTCTGGAGCGCGGTGAGCTGGTGCGTGTGCTGCCCGACTGGTACGCCGAACCGGCGCCGTTGTCGATCTACTACACCAGCCGCAAACTGCTGCCGGCCAAGGTGCGGGTATTCGTGGACTACATCGTCGAAGCGTTCCGGACGAGCGGGAATGCGGCGCGGTTTAGCCAAAAATGAACGTTACTGATCGAAAATACGCGGGTGCCGCAGGCTGACGATCGTCACCGGCAAGAACGAAACCGCCGCCGTTCCCGCGATGATCAACACCGCCGCCGTCACGCCCAGGTGGTCACCCGCAAACCCGTACAACACCGGCGCCAGGGCCCCGGCGCCGATGGTGCCGGTGTAGAACACCGAGTAGCTTTTCTCCAGGGTGGCTGAGTCCACCACATCGGTGACCGCGCCGTACAACACCGACGAGGTGCCGTTGAGCACGACCCCGAGGAACGGCAAGGCCACCATGGCCCAGTCCAGGGACGTCATCAGCACCACGGCGATCAATGTCGCCGTCAGCAGTTCGGTGAGCACAATGGTTCTGGCGCTGCCCAGTACATCGGCGAACCAGCCGCAACAGAACTTGCCGACTGCCCCGCCGATGAACACCAGCGTCAGGGCGAACCCCGTCTGGGCAAGTGAGCCACCCTGGGCCTTGATGATGAAGGGAAGGAAGGTGAGAAAGCCCATGCGCACCGCGCTGTCCAGCACCGCCGTCGACAACAGGGCCGGGAAGCCGCGCCCAAAGGCCTTGGTCTTCACGTTGTCCTGCACGGGCGTCTTGGCGACCTTGGCCACTTTGGACGGATCCGGCGTCACGACATTCCTCACCAGCGTCCAGATCAGCAGCGCGGCCAACACGCCGACACCGGCGTAAGCCATCACCACGCTGTGGTACGTGCCGTAGGTCAGCAGCGCAGCCGCCGAGGCCGGCAATACCGACTTGCCGATATCGCCGGCAAAATTGTACAGCCCAAGAGGTCTTTTGGCGGCGCTGCCATAGGCGCGAGCGACCATGGCCGAGGCGATGGGATGTTGCACGCTGGCGCCGATGCCGGCGATGACCAGCGCGCCCCCCAGGGCCACCGCACTACCGGCGAGCCCCGCGAGAAACCAGCCGAGCGCGGTCACCAGCGTGGAGATCACCAGCAGGTGCGCCGGGCGGATCTTCGCCGACAAGGTGGTCGCCGGGATCTGCAAAGTCGCGAGGGTCAAGGCATAGGCGCTTCTGAGCACACTCAGCCACACATAGCTCAGGGCGAACATATCCTGCCAGACCGGAAGGAACACGTACACCAGATCGCTCAGGCCATCGTGAGCGGCATGGGCGGTACAGGCGGCGACCAGGGTGTTTTTCTTGGTGGTACGTTGCGTATCGGCAACGCTGGAGGCAGGAACGGTGGAGGCCATGGGTTCATGTCGCGCAAGAGTGAAGGTACATTGTGTCCGTATGTAAAATCTTGCCGTTAATGAAAGGAATTGATGCCCCATGAGATTGTTTGCAAGGCCAGGCCATGGCCATTAGGAAATTCCCCTCGATGACCGCGTTGCGCGGCTTCGAAGCCTGTGCGCGGCACCTGAATTTTTCCCAGGCGGCGCTGGAGTTGCACATCACCCAAAGTGCGATCAGCCATCAGATCAAGCAACTGGAAGAAGTCATGGGCGCGCAGTTTTTCGATCGCAGTGCCGGGGCGATGACACTGACCAAGGCCGGTGCCGAACTGCTGCCCACGGTGCGCAGTTTTCTCAAGGACATCAACGCCCTCGCCGGCCGTTTCGAACGCGATGCCCAGGGCCAGTCGATGGTCGAACTGTTCGTGCATGACTCCTTCGCCAACACCTGGTTGATTCCGCGCCTGCCGGGTTTTCATGCGGCCCATCCGGACATTCGCATCCAGCTCAACACCCACGAATTTTCCCGGTTCGACCACCCCAGCGGGCAAGCCGCCATCCGCCTGGGTGAAGACCACGCTGCCTGGCCGGGATTCTTCTCGGAGTTCATCCTGCCGGAGAAGATTTTCCCGGTGTGCAGCCCTGCGCTGGTCGCCCGCCTGGGGGTGCCCGACAGCGCGGCGGACGTGCTCAGGTATCCGATCATCCTGCGCTGGCGCAGCCTGCTCAGTGGCGAGATGGTCTCCACGCCGTCGTGGGATTACTGGCTGGAGAAGAACGAACTCACTTCGTTGCCGTTCGACTGCGCGCTCACCGTCCCCCATTCCAGCATGGCCGTGCTGGCCGCCATACGCGGCCTGGGCGTGGCCATGGCGCGCACGTCGCACATCTCCGACGAGCTGCAAACCGGGCTCCTGCAAAAACTGGTCGACGAAGAAACGGACTGCGGCACCGGGTATCACTTCCTCTGCGCACCGGGCAAGGAGCACACGCCGGAGATCCGCAGCCTCCTGGAATGGTTTCGCAGCGAGAGCCAGCAACCCAGCCACCAATGATTCCAGAGGACAGGAGCTCTCGCTCCTACAGGCGATTCGTGGACGGTAAAATTCAAATCGGCTCGGATCCGGCCGATACAGCGGATGCCCCGACTTGGGCCATCGCAGAAAGGACGCCTGATGCTGCACGCATTCAGCCACAAGAAATCCAGGCTCTATCGCCGCTATCTGGGCCATAGGGATGAAACCACCGAACAACGGGTGGCCGAGGAAGATGAAATCACCTCGACGCTGATCGGCCCGCTGGCCTTTCTGTCTCCGGCGGCGATCGCCACTTTCTGGGGCGCGGTGGTGCGCCATCGCAATCCCGAGCATGCCTTCCCTACCGGCGCACCCACCCATGCCGAAATGGAGTTCTGGCCACATAACGGACGCATCGAGCCAGACCTTCTGGTGACACTGACCTGGGGCGCGCAAACGCGGATTTTGCTGGTGGAATTCAAATGGCGAGCGCCCTTGAGCGGTGACGAGCAGTTACACATTCAATGGGAAAAATATCTCGACGAGCACCAGCGGCAACATGCCCTTCATCTGTTTATCGGCCTGGATACCAGCGCAGCCAGCAATGCCCTGAATCACCGTGATTGCTGGGAAGGCAAGCTGATCATGCGCTCGTGGTTTGACATCCTCACGGCCGTCGCCGCTATCCCCATGGGTCGCGGACTTGAACTGCAACGCTGGATCAAGCAAGTCGGCGAGTGCCTGGAGCTGCTGGCCGTGAAGCCCTTCAATGGCTTCGGAACAAACCTGACAAAGCCACAGCTTCCCAACGTATCCGAACATGTGTTTTTCGCTCACCCCCAGCCGCCCCAATCTTGAGAGTGCATTGCCAATGAGTGAAACCGGTCAAGCCATCACCGCCTCCATCGCTTTCGTGTCCCAAGTGGCCAGGGAATGCGAAGCACTGGCGAACCTAATCAAGCAAGAGGTCAGCGACTTGTTCCGCCAAAGCCCGCTGGACACCACCTACACACCAGGCCAGTGGTGCAGCAGCTACAGAACCGACGCCAGTGGCTGGATTTACAGCGATGTCGCCTGGACGTTGCCGCTCACGCCGAGCCGCAAACACGAGCCGACCGCGCACCTCGCGTTCCAGATGAGTTTTCTCTGCGATAACGTCGAGGGAGGCCTGAGCCCGGAGCCTCTGCTTCACATTAACCTGTGGGGTGTACCGACCAACGTGAAGTCTGAGGACTACATGGGCTTCAAAATGTATGGGTTGTCTCCCGCCACCATGACCCAACTGCGAGACGGCACCGCGCGCCTGTTTCGGTGGGAAGCGGAAAACGGCGCAGCAGACCACTGGACCTTCAGCTTGCGCCTTGCGCAAATAGACAAGCCGGAAGAGGTTCGCAAGCAGATCTGCACGTTCATCAGCCTGCTGTTGGCTGACGTGGATGCGGGCGAAGCCGCGCTAAACGACACACCGAGTGTTGTACGCTGGACGGTGCTGGAAGAGACCCATGAAGATCGGAACGACTACTACCGGGTCGTGCTGTAGCTCGACTGATCGCCCCACGCCCTGGTTTACACCGGTATGCTCACTTGATGGCCCCAACGCGATCAATTGATAATCGCTTTCTCCTCTTCTCACGCAAGGATATGCCGTGAAAAAGCTCTACCTCGCCCTCCCCGTCTGCGCATTGCTGTTGCAAGGCTGCGGTGTGACCATGACCCGCTACGAACCCGACTTTCAGAATGTCCAGCAGCTCAAGCAAAACGCGCCGTTGCAACCGGTACGCGATGCGCAGGTGAATGCTGATTCTGGACAGGGTTCTCTGATGGTTCGCCTGAATCCGATTTCCTCGCCCGAAGGCAGTGTGCCGTTGCACATTCAGGCCGCGATCAGCGATGAGCTCCGTCACGCCGGCTTGCTTGACCCTCGCGCCGAACGGCAGCTGCAGATCCAACTGGTCAAGAGCCAACTCAACACCGGCGTGATCACTGGCCACGGCGAACTGGCTGCACGTTTCACCCTGCGCAAGGGTGACCAGGTGCTGTATGAAACCACCAAAGACGTGCAGCGTGATTGGGACAGCAGCTTCTTCGGACCGATCGCCATTCCTGCGGCGGCGAACAATTACAATCCGATGGTGCAGGCGTTGCTCAAGAGCCTGTACAGCGACCCGCAGTTCGTTCAGGCGCTCAAGTGAGCAAAAAGAAAGAGCCGCGATAGCGGCTCTTGTCTATCGAGGTCAGCCGCGAGGAATGCGGGCATCAACAGCGGAATACTTCAGGCGGTTGCTGTCGACCCAATTCTTCAGCAGCGCATTGACCTGACGACTGAAGGTATCGGTGACAGCCGCTTTGGGCGTATTGCCCGCAAGCGGCAGGAACCAGATGCCCATCCAGGTATTCACCGCGTCGTGGTTACTGGTTTTGCCCAATGACTGACCACGGTCGTCCAGGGTTTCCAGACTCATGGTGTATTGGTCGGTCGCCAGTGCAGGGATGATCGTGAGGGTCAGACCACTGATAAACGCCAGCGCCATCTGCCCACCCCCTGGCGCGTGGTTGTACACCTTCAATCGAAGACTGTAGTCACCTGGCTGCTTTTCAAACTCGTCAAAGCTGACACGACCAAACAGACCGGACTCATTGAATGCACGCTTGAGGTCGGGCTTGAGCATCTCCCGTGCCTGCGGAACCTCGTTGGCCTGAGCATTGCCAGGGTCGCCCTGATAGAAATCGAAATCCACATAGACGTTGGGCTTGTTCGCGTAGCTGGCCATCGAGGGCAGATCCACCCGCGCCACTTCATCCTTGGTGAAGCTTGCGCATCCACCAAGACTCAATGCCAGGGCAAACGCCATGGCTTTTCCAAATTGCATATCGACTTCCTTGCTGATTCACGAGCGCAGTCACGTTGACTGCGGGGCTGATTCTAGAGCGAATCCAGCCGAATCAAAAGGCGACCACCCAGTGATTGGACACCCAAGCGAGTGTCGTCTGCTGCGCTTTCAGCGCGCAACCTGCCGATCTCCACCAGCAATAACCGCTGCGGGTGCCATCCGTTGACTCTCCCCCTAAGGGCACACCCTATGCTCAATACCCAATTTTCAGGATGAAGTGATCATGAGCAAACGGGTACTGGTGATTCTGGGTCACCCTTCCACGAACAGTTTCTGCGGTGCACTGGCCGAGTGTTATGTCGAAACAGCCAGGCGTGCCGGGCACGATGTGCGGGTGCTCCGCCTGGGTGACTTGAGCTTCGACCCGATCCTGCACGACGGCTACCAACAGATCCAGCCTCTGGAACCCGATCTGCTCAGGGCGCAGGCCGATATCACCTGGGCCGAGCACCTGACGTTGGTTTTTCCGATCTGGTGGGGTGGCATACCGGCCCTGATGAAAGGCTTTCTCGATCGGACGTTCCTGCCCGGTTTTGCCTTCAAGTACCGCGAAGGCAAGGCCTTTCCCGCCAAGCTGCTCCACGGCAGGACCGCTCACCTGCTGGTCACCATGGACACGCCATCGTGGTACTACAAGTGGGTCTACCGCATGCCCGGCCTGCACCAGATGCGCAAGACCACCCTGGCGTTCTGTGGCATAAAGCCGCTGAAAACCCTGACGTTCGGGCCGATCCTCGATTCCACCCCTCAACAGCGCGAAACCTGGCTCAAGCAGGCTCGGGATATGGCCCGCCGTTGATGCACGGGCTTGCCGCATGACCTTGCAAACGGGCATGGCTGTGTAAAGATGCGGCGTTGCGCTTGTGCGCCCCTCTCGTGTGAAAAAAGGACGTTTCATGTACATCGGCAAAGCCGCCCAGTTGTCAGGTACGACCGTTAAAGCCATCCGTCACTACGAAGCCATCGGCTTGCTGGCGCCGCCCCGGCGCGAGGGCAGGTATCGGATTTACAGCCAGCAAAGCGTGGAGCTGCTGACCTTCATCAAATGCGCCCAGCAACTGGGTTTCAAGCTCAAGGAAATGCAGCTGATCCTCAAGGATCACCAAGGCGAGGCGCTGCCCTGGGACTCGGTACACAAGGCGATCACCGACAAAAAGCGCGAGTTGATGACGCAGATCCTCGGGCTGCAAAAGGTTCACGCGGCGCTTGAGGCGTTTGAAGGCACCCTCAACGTTGCCAAGGTTCAGTGCCAGCAAACTCGACAAGATGCCAAATATCGGCTCGCGTGAACATTCGGCGGAAATCTTCCGGCCACGCTCTTCAACAGCGCCTTGCCGCCCGCTAAGATGCGCGCCCTGAGTTGCCCGCTGCACAATTCCAATAAAGCCACCGCCAGCAACGCTACCTGTCTGTTTGTCCACTGAGGTCGTTATGTCTGTGCAATTGCTGTCCATGGCGCTGGCTCCGCTATTGGGTTTATTCATCATGAGCATCAGCAGCGCGTTGATGTCGTCGCTGACGACGCTGCGCCTGGATGCCATGGGTTTCTCTGCGACGATGGTGGGCGTGGTGTCGTCGGCGTACTTCATCGGACTGACGTTGGGGTCGATCTTCAACGAGCGGCTGATTTCCCGCATCGGTCACATTCGGGCCTATAGCTGCTTCGCTGCATTGATCGCGGTGACCATTTCCCTGCAAGGCCTGTGCAGCGATCCATGGATCTGGTCGGCGCTGCGCCTGATCAACGGCTGGGCCATTGTCGGTGTTTACCTGGTGGTGGAGAGCTGGCTGCTGTTGGTGGCCGAACCGAAAATTCGTGGGCGCCTGCTGGCGCTGTACATGATCGCGCTCTACAGCGCAGGCCTGCTGGGGCAGTTGAGCCTGGGCACGGTGATGGGCGCGGGCGACGCGGTGCCGTTCACCATTGCGGCCATGCTGGCATCGCTGTCATTGGTGCCGATCGTGATGCTTCCCAAAGTTACGCCGCTGGTGGAGCGCGCAGAGCCGTTGCATCCGGCCAAGTTGCTGAAAATCACGCCGACCGGCGTCATGGGCTGTTTCGGCTCCGGGGTGGCCATTGCGGCGGTGTATACCCTGCTGCCGCTGTACCTGCAGAAAGTCGGGCTGAATGTCACCGAGGTCGGGCACATGATGGCAGCGGTTATTTTCGGCGCCATGGTCCTGCAATACCCGGTCGGGCGCTGGTCGGACCGCAAGGACCGCCAAAGCGTGCTGATCATTCTGGCCGCCGCCTGTGCTGCGCTGTCGGTCGCGGCGGTGCTGTTGCCACCGTCTGGTTGGCCGATGCTGCTGGTCATGTTCCTGCTCGGTGGCGGGGTGTTCGCGGTCTATCCGGTGGCGGTCAGTCACGCCGCCGACAGCGCGCCGGATGGCGCGCTGGTGCGGATGATCCAGGGCCTGTTGCTGATCAACTCACTCGGTTCCGCCGTCAGCCCCATGACCATCTCGCCGGTCATGACTTGGGCCGGACCTTCAGGTCTGTTCTGGGCGTTTGCGGTGATCAATCTGGCGATGGTGGCGTTCTTCGTCTGGCGTCGTCGTGAGCACCCGGTGCCGGTAGCCTCTGCGCCATTCGCTGCGGCGGCACAGTATTCGGCGACAGGCGTCGAGCTGCGCATG
This sequence comes from Pseudomonas sp. S2_C03, assembly GCF_054668405.1. Lineage (NCBI taxonomy): Bacteria > Pseudomonadati > Pseudomonadota > Gammaproteobacteria > Pseudomonadales > Pseudomonadaceae > Pseudomonas > Pseudomonas sp. S2_C03. The sequence goes on from NZ_CP162766.1 coordinate 2,830,696, forward strand.
ACCGAGGATCTTGCGCAGGCGGTGCAGGCGACTGAGGACGAGAAGGTTTCGGCGTAGCCTGCCGAGGGGCAAGCCTGAGGTGAGCGATCACCTCAGGCCACGGCTACCCTGCCCTTACTTTTCCCAGGCGGCCTTTGGGATCAGCAACCCGTGATTGCCGTTGTAGCTGGCGCGCGCCGGTTGTTGCCAATCGCCTAGAAGGTCTTCATCCAACCGGTAGATTTCCACGCCCAACGGCCGGCAGACCGTCAGCGGGTCTTGCGCATCCGGGCCCCACATCGGCAGCGACAAGTCACCACCCGGGCACGTCGAGAGCGCGCACAGCAGATCGATCTCGGCAAAGAACTCCAGGTAATCACCTTGTTGGGCCGGGCAGGCTTTCATGAAGTACATGTCGTCATGATTGAGGCCCGTGCACTGGAAAATGTTCAGCACGTCGTGCACGTCAAACTCGGTCAGGCCGTGCGGCAGTACCGCGCGCGTCAGGTTGGAGTGGCAGTGGTGGTGGAAATCCTCGCCGGTCAGCATCTTGTTCACATACGGGTCGCAGCGGGTGCCCAACAAGTCGTGCAGGCGACCGCCATGTTCGTCGATGCCGTAATGGGCCAGGCTATCGTCAGTGATGGTGACCATCGGACGCAGGAACGGCAGGTTCGACCACAGGCGGTCATAAGTGGTGACGTGCGCGCCTTGCAGTTGCCGCGTGCGCGCCGCCCACATGCGTTCACGGGGATCGTTGGCGTTCCAGACGTTAAAGTCGCCCACCTGGGGGCCAACGGGTGTGGTCACACGAAACACATGACCCGCGGGGACTTTCCAGGCACGACCGGTACGGATCGGCACTTCGAATTGCTCAACCAGGGTACGGCCATCCTTCGCTTCGCGAATGCGGTCGTAAAAGCCTTTGTCGACCTGCAATGCGGCACCCTTGCTGACCTGATAAGCCGCTGGATAATCCTTGTACATGATGTGTCCTCGTTAGTGTTTTGGATGGCTGCCCAAGATGTCCAGGAGCAGTCGTTCGGAATCATTGAGGTAACTGCCGAGCGCTTCTTCTGCGCCCTGTTTGTCGCCTTCGACCAGCAAGTCATGGATGTAGCGGTCGCGCTCAAGCCAGGGCTTCTGGAAGCGCTCTTCATTGGGGGCGAGGGAAAACACAAGGCGCATCTGCGCCATCACTTGGGTGAAGAACTCGTTGAACAACGGGCTGCGCATCAAGCCGACAATGTGTTGGTGAAACCTCAGGCTGTGTGTGCCGAAGGCCTGCCAATTCTCGCGATCCTGAGCCACTTGGGCGGCTTCGATGGCATCGAGCATCAAATCCGACTGGTATTCGCGAAGCGGCTTGCTCTGGGCAATCGCCTGCAACTCCAGGGTGCGACGCACCTTGAATATGTCGCGAACATCATCCGGTCCCAGACGGCGAACGATCACACCCTTGTTACGCACATAACTGGCCAGCCCTTCCCGACCCAGATGATGCAACGCTTCACGCACGGTATTGCGCGAAGCGCAGTAGGCATTGACCAGCTCGCTTTCAACCAGCGCCATGCCCGGCAGCAGGCGACCACCGATAATGTCTTCGCGCAGTTGAATCGCCACCTGCTCGGCCTTTCCCTGCTGACCGTTTTGCATGTTGGGAACTCTCGGTAGTTGGAAATAGGGTGACCACGATTGTTCAACAATCGATTAATCACTATTAACCTATTTTCGTGCCAACTACTGACACCGAGACTTGAGAGTAATCAGAGAGACTTTTTCGCCCATTTTCGGCCATTTCGCGCAGGCAATCCTTCACCAAATGAGATTCCGGGCGCCGTCCTGGCGCACAGAACATTTGAATGCCGTGGTATGGGGCGAAAAGAAACAACAGAAATTGAGGGAAGCGCGAAAATCAGCGCAAGGTGTTACCCAAGGAATTGGAAAACAAGGCTGTGATCGACGGTGAGAACCTAACCCCAACAGGACGATGGTCGCAATGATCCATCGCGCCTGTTCAAGGCCTGCCCCTTATCTCAGTGCGCCTCGTTTTGATGCGCTGAGGCGACGGAGCAGTTTCACTGCTCCGGCAGTTCACGCAGCTCCCCTCCTTCATCTTCCAGGCGTTTTAGGAATTCAGCCGCATCGAGCAACTGATAGGGGAAGTACAAGCCTGGAGGCGTCGGTGCCTGACCGTCCAACCCAAGCAATCGCTCCAGGTTCATCGCCACGCAGAGGCCTGTCAGCGGTGCAGCGCCCGCCGGATGAATCAAGGCGTGTCGGGTGCGCAGAGGGTGACCCTGGCGATTCACACCGGCAAGCTCAATGATGATCTCGGTGGACATTGATCCGCCCTGGCGTCGGGTTGAACGCACGCCACTGGCCAGGTTGAACTGGACATTGGGTGCCCCCGTCGCGGCGGCCAGGCCAACGACATCGATGGACGAGAAGCCCGTGGCTTCCATTGGCGTGCCATCGACGGCGCAGAAGCCGACCTTGGCGTCCTGCGCTTCACGCCAAATGTACGCACCTTCACGACACGTCAACGCGGCGGGCAACATTTTGTTCAGGTGTTCGAAATCGGCTGCGACGGTCGGCCCCCCGGTGTCCTGCTCATCCACCAGCGCGTGGATGCGGATGTCATGCACCTTGCCGAATGCCTGGGCGATACTCAGTGTCGACACGGTCGTCGCGCCGACCATCCACTCATAACCGAGGACGATGGGAGCGGCGTCTGGGGTGTGCATGTAAGTGGCAATTTGCGGCGCGATTTCAAAAACGCCCGATGAGATGCTCAGGTGCGGTACGCCGCGTTTCTGGGCAAAATGCAGCCCTGCCAGCGTGTGATCCATGTAGAAAACCACGACGCCACTGACGGGGCGATCCCCCAGGCCAAGGCCTTCGGCCGAGGGATCAATCACCACTCCCTGCGCCCCTCCCATCTGCTCGGCAGCGTGCTGAGTCTTGGCGAGGTCTCGGCCGCCGATCAGCAGCGGCACGTCCGGATAAGCGGCGCGCAACGCCTGGGCAGTATGATGGCCAATGGCGCCAGAGCCGCCCATCAACAAAATTGGATGCATGGACATAGTGTTCTCCTTGTGTTTTGGGTAACAACCTACTATTGGTAGGAACGCTAACACGAGTCGCCGAGACTCGTAACCTACCGTTGGTAGGTTTTATTTTCCCTGGGGTTAATACCGTGCAAGAAGACGTCAATCGCTCCACCCCTGCTCCAGCGTCGCGAAGGCTTTCGCACGCCGACCGCCGTCGCCAGTTACTCGCCACCGCATTAGTGATCGTGCGTGAAGAAGATGCAGACCGATTGACCCTGGGGCATCTCGCAGTCCGCGCAGGTGTTTCCAAACCGGTGGTCTACGACCATTTCGGCACTCGATCTGGACTGCTGATCGAGCTTTATAAATGGATCGATACCGAGCGGGTCAGCGCCTTTCGCAACGCCATGTCCAGCCACCCTCGCAGCCTGAAAGAGACCGCCCAGGTGCTGTCCAGCGCCTATATCCAATGCGCGGCAGACAACACCGATGAATTTCACGCCGTGGGCGCGGCGTTGGCAGGCAGCACCGAGAAAGCGTTGGTTTTTCAGGAACTGCTGGATAACTGCGTACAAATGTTCGTCGCGGTCCTTGAGCCCCACACGCCTTTATCCGCAGCGGAGTTGCAGCGACGCTGCACGGGACTCGTTGGCGCTGGGGAAGCCCTTGCGGGTGCAATGGTTCGGGGTCGCCATCAGGGAGATGAGACGATAGACACATTCGCGTCGTTGATACGCGGGGCTTTGGCGAGCGCTGATGAGCCGGCAATCCACCACGAGTAGACTGATCGTCTAGTACGGAATAACATGCCGACCATGAACAGTCCAAAGACTCGCGAAACCTCTGATGTGCGCCAGGAAATCCTAGATGTCGGCCAGCGAATCATGGCCGCCAAGGGGTATTCCGGCGTGGGCCTCAATGAAATCCTGGCCACTGCGGGTGTGCCCAAAGGGTCGTTTTATCATTACTTCGGCTCCAAGGACGCTTTTGGCGAAGCCTTGCTGGAAAGCTACTTCTCGGTCTATCTCGCCGAACTCGATGACGTCCTGGCGCTGCCGGGCCTGACCATGGCCCAGCGCCTGATGAAGTACTGGGACGTCTGGCAACAAACCCAATCTTTCGAGGACTGCCAGGGCAAGTGCCTGGCGGTGAAGCTGGGTGTCGAGGTGGCCGATCTCTCGGAAACGATGCGAGCGGTGCTCAAGCGAGGCACCTCCGGGATCATTGACCGAATTGCGAGCGCGATTGAAATCGGGATCGCTGAAGGTTCCCTGAAGTCGGATGACCCACCTCATGCGGTCGCCCAAAGCCTGTATCAGCTGTGGGTCGGTGCCAGCGTAATGGTCAAGATCAGCAAGAGTGTCCAGCCCTTCGAAACGGCGCTGGCGACAACTCGCAAGCTGCTCGATCTGTCCTGACCTATAAGGATCGGTAACGGTCCTCCACATTTGACGGTACTGGCGCAACGAGCGAGCCCTCCAACGCTCGCGCCTGCTTTCTTGCTCTCTGTTCCCCCTTTTTTCTCGCTCTGGAAGGCGTTCGCAAAAAAATAATCGAATTTCACTAGACGACTGGTCTAATCGCATTTAAGGTAACCCCATCGGATAGACGACCGGTCTAATTAGATCCACGTACACTCAATCCAAAACAGGAACATCAAAATGAAAGTTCTCATGGTTCTGACTTCGCACGACACCCTCGGCAACACTGGCCGTAAAACCGGCTTCTGGCTCGAAGAGCTGGCGGCGCCCTACTACGCCTTCCTGGAAGCCGACGCTGACATCGTCCTGGCGTCGCCAAACGGTGGCCAGCCACCGCTCGACCCGAAGAGTAACGAGCCAGACTTCCAGACTGACCTGACTCGCCGCTTCGAAGCCGATGCGGCGGCCATCGCATTGCTCGCCAGCACCGTACGCCTGGACAGCGTCTCGCCGGCCGATTTTGATGCGGTTTTCTACCCGGGTGGCCACGGCCCGCTGTGGGATCTGGCGGAAGATCCGATTTCCATCCAACTGATCGAATCCTTCCAGGCCGACGGCAAACCTGTGGCCCTGGTCTGCCATGCGCCGGGCGTCCTGCGTCATGTGAAAAATCCCGACGGCACTCCACTGGTTCAAGGCAAGAACGTGGCCGGGTTCACCAATTCCGAAGAGGACGCGGTCGGTCTGACCGACGTGGTGCCCTTCCTGGTTGAAGACATGCTCAAGGCTAACGGCGGCCTGTATTCCAAAGGCGCAGATTGGGCTTCCTACGTGGTTCGCGACGGTCTGTTGATCACCGGCCAGAACCCGGGGTCGTCGAGCGAAACGGCGAAGGTCCTGATCGACCTGTTGAACAACCGCTAATCCCATCCTTCAGGAGGCGTTTCGACGTCCCCGCGCCGCAATGACCCGGGCCGTGGCGGTGGCTGATGCCCAAGCCCGCCACGCTCAAACCGAAAGGAAATATCCGATGCAGCATCGCTCATTGTTTGAACCCACTTCGCTGGGCCCGCTGACGCTGAAAAACCGGATCGTCATGCCGCCCCTGACCCGCCAACGCAGCGGCCAGCCCGGTGACGTACCCACGCAAGTGATGGCCCGCTACTACCAGCAACGGGCCACCGCCGGCTTGATCGTCAGCGAAGGCACACAGATCGAACCCCGTGGCCAGGGCTATGCCTGGACACCGGGCATCTACAGCCAGGCGCAGATCGAGGGTTGGCGTACCGTGACCGACGCCGTACACGCCGAAGGCGGGGTTATTTTTGCGCAACTGTGGCATGTCGGGCGCGTGTCCCATAGCGCCCTGCAACCGGACAACGCGCCCCCTGTCGCACCGTCCGCCATCCAGGCGCAAAAGGTCAAAGCCTTTATCGAAACCGGACCGGGCACCGGCACGCTGGTCGAGCCCTCTATGCCGCGCGAGCTGAGTGTCGCCGAAATCAAGGAACTGGTCGAACTCTACGCCCAGGCGGCGCGCAATGCCTTGAGTGCCGGGTTCGATGGCGTCGAGATTCACTCCGCCAACGGTTATCTGGTCAACCAGTTCATCTCCGCCCACGCCAACCAGCGCACCGATGAATACGGCGGCTCGCTGCAAAACCGCCTGCGTTTTTTACGTGAAGTGGTACAAGCCGTCAGCGCCGTCGTCGGACCCGACCGTGTGGGCGTACGCTTCACCCCACTGTTCACCAGCACTCAAGAGGACCGCGTCTACATTGGTTTCGTGGAAGATGACCCGCACCACACCTACATCGAAGCCATCAAGGTGCTCGAACAGGAAGGCATTGCTTACCTTTCCATTGCCGAAGCGGACTGGGCCAATGCCCCTGACCTGCCCGAAGACTTTCGTCGTGACGTTAGAAGCACGTTCTCAGGGCGGACTATCTACGCCGGGCTTTACACCGCAGAACGCGCGACCCGCCTGATCAACGCCGGCCTGGCCGACCTGATTGCGTTTGGCCGGCCCTTTATCGCCAACCCCGACCTGCCCCAGCGTATCGCTAATGGCTGGCCGTTGAATGCGCTGAATACCGCCGGGATGTATGGCGGTGGAGAACAAGGCTTTACCGATTACCCGCGGTATTGCCCCCTCCAGACTCAAGATGTTCAAGCAGCCAGGGTGTGAACCTCCATCCGGGAAGCGGCACCGGGAGCACCATTGAGTCACTTCGATTGAACGTTGCGTAATGCGTGAGCCTCTATCGCAACACTAGCGAATCGGAGGGCGTCACCATGATCGATCCATCAACAGGCATGAAGGTCGGAGAGCGCTACGTCGTAGAACAACTCGAGCGCGCACGACCTTTCTCCGGGTTTTTCCTGGACGGCAAATATTACTTGGGTCCGGAGTTGATGACCGCCGTCGGTTGGATGGAGGGCCGCCAGTTTTACCTGGATGAGCTCGATCCCGCCGGTGAGCCCGTGTTCCCAAACCGGCTCGTTGGCACCATCGAGGGCCTCACCTTGATCCTGGCCGACGGTGCGCGACTGCCACTGCACGAGCAGCCATTTACAGCTCCCTCGGATCCCATCACCTTTCCAGCCCGCCCCGAATCCGGGGTGGGTCTGACAGCGGGCAGATTGAATGACAAAGTGGTCGTTATCACCGGCGCCTCCAGCGGCATCGGCCGCGCTGCGGCTCACGCCTTCGCCGCCGAGGGTGCTCGCCTGGTGTTGGCCGCGCGCGATGAAAATACGCTTGATGAAGTTGTTCAGGAATGCGCCGAACGAGGCGCTTCGGCCGTGGCGGTGCCCACCGATGTCACCAACAACGACCACATGCGCAACCTGGCCGAGCAAGCCGCCTCCTTCGGCAATGGCCGGATCGACATCTGGATCAACAATGCAGGGGTTGGCGCGGTTGGCAACTTCGAGACAACGCCCCTGGAAGCACATGAACAGGTGCTCCAAACCGACTTGTTGGGCTACCTGCGCGGCGCTTATGTCGCCTGGCCATACTTCAAGGCGCAGCGGCGCGGCATATTGATCAATACCCTGTCGCTCGGCAGTTGGGTCGCGCAACCCTATGCTGCGGCCTACTCGGCCAGCAAATACGGATTGCGTGGATTGAGCGAAGCGCTGCGCGGCGAGCTGCATTCATTCCCCGGCATCAAAGTCTGCGACATCTACCCTGCGGTGATGGATACGCCAGGTTTTCGCGACGGTGGCAACTTCACCGGTCATGCGCTCAAACCGCCACCGCCCGTCTATGATCCCCATCGGGTTGCCAGGGCCATGGTCACGTGCGCCATTGCGCCTAGAAACAGCACGACCGTGGGAAGCGCAGCAACCCTGGCTCGCATCGCCCACTTTCTGCTACCGCGCTTCCCACAACTCTCCGGTTGGTTGACGCGCACCGCTTTGAATCGTAGCCCGCAGTGCGACACGACTTCAGGCAACCTGTTCGGTCTCTCTGATCAGCAGCGTAGCGTGGAAGGCGGATGGCGCTCTCCGGCGCCCAAGTCGCCTTTGATGGTCGCCGGCGCAGCGCTCTTGATCGGTGGTGTGCTGCTGGCCCTGGATCGAAGAATCGGCCGGACATCGCGCAGGCTGCGCTAAGACGTCCGTGGGCTGAGGGGATGTCCACCGATAGCGCCAGAGCGAACAGCGCGTGAGTGCATCCCTCCAGCCTGGAGAGGTTAAAGTTTGGGTACGTCACCGGTAGCTTCGGCGAGGGTCGCCCGCACTCCTCGAGCCCGGCGATCCCCTCCTGCAATTTCAGAAAAGACAAGTGAACTGCCTCCCCCGGCACCGTAGTCTGGTGACCCCGCAGCGACCGGACCCTGGCCTCTTCCATCGCCCGCAACTGGTCGACACTATGGCGCAACGTCAGCAGTTGCTCGAAGATGGCTGCAAAGTTTAAAAAAGTTGCCCGATGTGGCTCAGCCTTCGAGCGCCGCGCTTGTGAAAACGGGCTCAATGCTGATCAGACGAATGCCTTCGGGGCCGCTCTCCAGCAAGCGCCTCTCCTGCTGTGCAACGAACAGTTGCACCTCAAAGCCTTCGGATTCGGGAAAACGCGAGGCGATCTCGCGAATCGCGTCCCGAGCATCGGGTGTACTGGAATCAAAATGGCCAAGTAACTTGTCGTGCTGGCGAATAATCAGCCTGTGAGTGTGCATCGGGTGCGTTCCTTCAATAAGTGAATCGAGCTCAATCTGCTGTTGAAGCCGTAGGCCAGTAATGGGAGTCAGGCGTATTGCGTGCACCGAAGATCGCTTGCCCTACCCGCACCACCGTGGCGCCTTCCTCAATGGCAATCTCGTAGTCGCCGGACATCCCCATCGACAGCTCATCAAGCTCGATCTCGGGGGGAAGATCCTGACGCAGTTGGTCGCGCAGGTTGCGCAGCAGTGCGAAACAGGTGCGCACGCGCGCAGGCTCCGCTGACAACACGGCCAGGGTCATCAGCCCTCGCACGCGCAGCGAAGGAAACGCCAGCATCTCTCGAAGAAATCCCGCGACATCCTCAGGACGCAGTCCGTACTTGCTGTCTTCGCCGGAGGTATTGACCTGGACAAACACATCGAGCGACCTGCTCGCTTCCTGCAAGTGACGATCCAGCACAACCGCCAGGCGAAGACTGTCGAGTGCCTGGAACTCACTGGCAAACTGGGCGACGACCTTGGCCTTGTTGGTTTGCAGGTGGCCAATCACCGACCAGCGCAGCGCCGGCAGGTCGCGCATCGCCTCCCACTTCCGGCTGGCTTCCTGGACCTTGTTCTCGCCAAGCATCAGGCAACCCGCTTGGTGGGCGAGACGGATGCGCGCTTCGTCCACCGTCTTGCTCACCGGCAAGAGGCGGACGCTGCTCTCGTCACGCCCGACCCGGGCGCAGGCGGCCTCGATACGGGCATTGACCGTTGCCAGGTTGCGCCGAAAGTCGTCGACGGTCTCGGCGACAGGCCACAAGCCATGTTGGTCATGGCGGGTCTGAGTGGGTGAATCAGCACTGCGTTCGTTCATGTCAGCCTCTCCTCATTCACAGGGAGCGTCAGCCGCTCGCACATACCCAAGCGCTTTGAACTCCGATACACTTTGTCTGTGTCTAAATAAATATTGGCATAGGACAATGACTAAAATCAAAGGCAAATCCGCCCAGGAGATCGCTGACTGCATCCGCGCCCTGGTGCAGAACGGGCAGCTCGCACCCGGTGCGTCGTTGCCACCGGTGCGAGAACTGGCAGAAGAGATCAATGTAAATCGCAATACGGTCGCCGCGGCGTACCAGCGCCTGGTGACCGCCGGCATCGCCTTGGCTCAGGGCCGCCATGGCACGAGCATTTGCCAGCCCCCCCAAGCCGGCGAGCAGGAAGGCTTGAGCAGCGGCACAGCCCTGGTCGACCTGGCCGATGGCAACCCGAACCCTGCGTGGCTGCCCTCGGTCGCCTCGCTTCTCGCCGAGCCGCTTACCCGCCCGTACTTGTACGGTGACGACACCCTCCTCCCGGAGTTACGAGAGATGGGCGAGCAATGGCTGGCGCCTGATTGCCCGGCCCATTTGAGCCTTGAATTGACCCATGGCGCGGTCGATGCCATCGAGCGTCTGGCTGCCGCGCTGCTGGTTACGGGCGACGGCGTGGCCATCGAGGATCCCGGCTTTCTCGGCACGATCAATGCGCTGCGCCTTGGCGGCATGCGCACCCTCGGGGTTGAGATCGATCAATACGGCATGACCCCGGCTTCGCTTGACGCAGCCCTGGCCAAAGGCGCACGGGCGGCACTGATCACCCCTCGCGCCCACAATCCGTCAGGCTGCAGCCTGTCCAGCCAGCGCGCGCAGCAACTGAAGAAGGTCCTGGGCAAGTTTCCCGAGGTGGCCGTGATCGTCGACGATCATTTCGGCCTGCTCAATGAAACGCCCTATTACTCAGTCATCCCGCCCGGCACTGCACGTTGGGCGCTTGTGCGCTCGGTATCCAAAGGGCTCGGCCCGGACCTGCGTGTGGCATTTGTCGGTTGCGATGGACTGACTGCCGCGCGCCTGCGCACCCGACTCGCATCGGGCATGAGTTGGGTCAGCCACATTCTTCAGGCGGCCGTGATCACGGGCCTGAAATCCGGGGAATCGCTCGCCCGAATGGATGAAGCCCGGGCCGGCTACGCGCGACTGCGCGATGAACTGTGTGCGGAACTTGCCCAGGCCGGAATCGACATCACCAAACCTGACGGCGGGTTCAACGTCTGGATTCCACTGCCCAGGGACGCGAAGGACGTGGCCTATGAACTGGCCAAGAAAGGCTGGTTGGTTCGCCTGGGCACCGCCTTCGATGTCGATGGACACTCGCAAGCCCTGCGCGTGACCGTCTCGCACCTCAGGCCCCATCAGGCCAGGGCCTTCGCTCGCGACCTGAAAGCCTGCCTTTGATCACTGGAGGAAAAACGATGAACGTACATTTTGTGGTCCACGAAGCCTTTGAATCACCTGGCGCGTATGAAACCTGGGTCAAAAATCGCGGTTATAAGACCCGCTACTCCCGCGTTTATCTGGGCGAGGCACTACCGCAGAGGCTGGACGACATCGATCTTCTGGTCGTCCTCGGTGGTCCGCAAAGCCCCTCGACCACGCGGGAAGAATGCCCGCACTTCGACGCAGCGGCCGAATGCGCATTGATCGCCAAGGCCGTGTCGGCCAACAAGGCAGTGGTCGGCGTGTGCCTGGGCGCTCAACTGATGGGTGAAGCGTTGGGCGCGAAATGTGACCACAGTCCGGAAGCGGAAATCGGCAACTATCCGATCACCTTGACCGACGCCGGCAAGGCAAATGCCCACGTCGCGCACTTTGGGCCAACGCTTGAGGTTGGCCATTGGCATAACGACATGCCGGGCCTGACCGCGGATGCGCAAGTGCTCGCATTCAGTGAGGGTTGCCCCCGGCAGATCATCCAATACGGCCGGCTGGTGTACGGATTCCAGTGCCATATGGAATTCACGCGTGAAGTCATCGAGTTGCTGATTGGAGCGACCGGAGGCGATCTGGACGCAATGATTGACCGGCGCTTTGTCCAGCAGCCTGAGGTCCTGCGAGCGAATGATTACACGCAGATGAATCAGAAGCTGTTTGGTTTCCTGGATGCGATCGTCAGCGATTATCAGGCAACGCGATAGCATTGCTCATGATCGTGGACTTCGTGAGCAGGGAAAAACATCGGGTCTACGTGGTCGAAGGCAAGCTAAAGGATGGGAATTCGCTAAGCCTAGGCCTTGCTCTTCTTTTTGTTGATCGCTTTCAGGCGCGCCGTGGCCTTTTGCACGGCCGCCATTTTTTCCGGACGCTTCATGCCACGCCATTTTCGAATCTCTTCGCGGGTGCGGCCACAGCTCACGCACAGTTCGCTGTTCAACTGGCACAGCGAGACGCAAGGGTTTTCAATGTCCTTGGCCATGCCGACTCCCCTTGCGTTGACGTGAGTCGATGCGCGCCGCCCAATCACCACCGTGCTGGGCTTCGCAACGCTCCTGCGAGTCGAATTCGACATGGCGTGCAATGTCTTTCACGCTGATGCCGATCTCTTCAAACGCGGCCAGGGTGTGTGCCTGCATCCTTGCTTTAGCCTGCCCGGAGATGGCCTGGTCGTGGTGGACATCGCTATCGAATACCCAGGTGACGATCAGGCTCTCTGGAAAACGCGTGTAATCCACCCGATGGGTCAGCCATTCAAACCCGACGATCTCGCTTTTTGCCGCCTCGCAGGCGATGGTCAACGCACGCGCCAGCTCGCGTTCGATGGCGCTGTATTTTCGTTTCAATGACGCCATATCAGTGTTCTTTACCAGCGTGACGGGACGGCTCAGGCCGTGCGGTACTCAACGGTCAGGTGCGTGACTTCGTGGACAGGCTGCAACGCCTTGCGCACATCGTCGGCCGAGGATTGTGCCGGACCCTGCACACTGACGATCGCCGCCCGCGCCTGGGGGCCCACGCGCCAGACATGCAGGTCGACGATGCGCAAGGCTTGCGACTGCGCGAGCAGTTCGCGGATCTCGTCGGCCACGTGCTCATCGGTCCTGTCCAGCAACACTGAGGCGGTGTCCTTCATCAGCAGCCAGGCCCAACGGGCAATGACCACCGCACCGACGATGCCCATGGCCGGGTCGAGCCACACCCAGCCGAGGAACTTGCCGGCCAGCAAGGCCAGGATGGCCAGCACCGATGTGACGGCATCGGCCAGCACGTGAACGTAGGCCGATCTCAGGTTGTTGTCTTCGCCGTGGGCGTGATCGTGATGATGGTGGTGTGCATGGCCATGGTCATGCCCGTGATGATGACCGGCGCCGCCGGCCAGCAGCAGCGCGCTGACGATGTTGACGGCGAGGCCGAGCACGGCGATCCAGATGGCGGTGCCGAACTGCACCTGCGTCGGCTCGAACAGGCGCATCACCGATTCGACGCCAATGCCCAGCGAGATCAGGCCAAGAATCAACGCCGAGGCGAAACCACCCAGGTCGCCGACCTTTCCGGTGCCAAAACTGTAGGCGCCGTTGTCCGAATGCTTGCGCGCAAAGGCGTATGCGGCGGCGGCAATGCCCAACGCCCCGGCGTGGGTGGCCATATGGAAACCATCGGCCAGCAGCGCCATGGAACCGGTCAGGTAACCCGCGGCAATTTCACCGACCATCATCACCACGGTCAGGATCACCACCCAGAGCGTGCGTTTGGCGTTGTCGTCGTGGCTGGCGCCGAGGAAGTCATGACTGTGTGTGTAATCAACGGTACTCATGCTGCCCTCACTTGGAATAACGGCGAATAGCTTCGAGCAGCTCTTCGACACCTTGCGCCCGCTCCTCATCACTGAGGCCAGGCTTGGCCACGTGTTCGCGGGCGTGGTCCTCGATGATTTCGTCGAGCAGGCCGTTTATGGCGCCACGGGTGGCCGCCACCAGGTGCAACGTCTTCCCGCAGTCCGCCTCGCCTTCCAGCGCGCGTTCAATGGCTTGTACCTGGCCCGCGATGCGCCGCACGCGCTTGAGCAAGTCATCTTTTCCTGCCTTGGTGTGCGCCATAGCATACCCCCCTACCCTATATTGGGCGCCATGATGCGCTCTGATTGTCACGTTGGCAAGGCCCGTCCCTGGACGACGCGCTCGTTGACTTGGACAGGTTCGAAAGCCAACGCCCCTCGCCGAAGACCTTCGCAATCAACAGGAACCAGGCGGAATGCCGTCCTTATTGTAATCCTTCAAACGCTCGCGCTCCTGTTCCGTGGAGTGAATCGGCACATCGTCTTCAGGCTCATCTCTCTTCTCGTCCGTCATGGCTGCTCTCCTGCAGGTAAACGCATGGATTTCACGTTCAGGCAATCGCGTTGATCGCGCGCGAGCATCTGCGTGGTCAAGTCATAGGCCTGGTCGGCCGCATCCTTGAGTAACTGCCAGTCGTGCGGATTGATCCGCAGCCGCAATTCATCGGCACGCTGGATTTTTCCGTCGTCAAAGTTCCAAAAAGGAATGCAACGCCCACCCCCTTGTGGTCAGCTCGCGCGCTCGAGGGCCGAAAACAGGTTAACGAATTCCCTCGACAATTTATGCCGTGGCGCCAGGTGAATCATTGGCACCGACGCTTCATGGGACTCACGCATCTTGATCGTACTGCTCAGATAATCCGGCAACACCGGTAAGCCTTCGGCTACCAGTTCGTCGATCAAGGCCTGATGCAAACGGGCACGCGCCTCGAACTGGTTGACGACCACCCCTTCCACCACCAGCGACTCGTTATGGTCGGCACGCAACTCCGCCACCTGGGCGATGACGTTGTAGAGCGCCTGGCGAGAAAAGGTGTCGCAATCGAAGGGAATCAGCACGCGGTTGGCGGCGATCAATGCGCTGATGGTGTAGAAATTCAACGAGGGCGGCGTGTCGATGTAAATGCGTTCGTAATCTTCGGACAGTGCCACCAGCAAACGGCGCAGTTTGTTGATCTTGAAGCGGGATTCGAGCTTGGTTTGCAGATCGGCCAGCTCAAGGCTGGCCGTGACCAGGTGCAGATTGTCGTAGCGCGTTTCGGTGATCGCCACGTGATTCTTCTTGCTGGCCGGTCCGCTGGACAGGCTTTGCTTGAAGAAGTCGGCGATGCCCATGGGGATTTCATCACCGGTCAACCCGGTCAGGTAATGGGTGGAATTAGCCTGGGGATCGAGGTCCACCAAGAGCGTCCTGTAGCCTTCGGTCGCACTGACCGCCGCAAGATTGCAGGCAATGCTGGACTTGCCCACCCCACCTTTCTGATTGAACACCACTCGACGCATGACAATACTTCCCTGAAAGAAAACTCCTACATCATAGGAATGAAACATTTCAGTAATATTTCTACGCGACGGTTTTATTGCATTTTTAAGACAGGTTTCCTACTCCGCATAAATGGCATAATCGCCCTTCGTTCATAACAGGTGCGCATGAATGTCCCTCGAAAGCTATGACCAATTGGCGATTTTTGCGGCGGTGGCCCAGGAGCGCAGCTTCACACGCGCCGCCGCCCGGCTGGGCATGTCGCAACCGGCGTTGAGTCGGGCCATGCGTCAGTTGGAGGAACGGCTGGGGGTCAGGTTGTTGGCGCGCACCACCCGCAGCGTCTCCCCCACCGAAGCAGGCGAACATCTGCTGAAAGTAATTGCGCCCCGGTTTGAAGAGATCGACACCGAGCTGGCCTTGCTCAGCGAATTTCGAGATTGGCCCGCCGGCAAATTGCGCATCACCGCAGGCGAGCATTCGGCAATCAAGGTCTTGCATCCGGTGCTCTCGAAACTGTTGCCCGACCACCCCGACCTGCACATCGAAATCATCGTCGACTACGGTTTCACCGACATCGTCGCCCAGGGCTTCGATGCAGGCGTACGGTTGGGACCACAGGTGGCCAAGGACATGATCGCGATGCGCATCGGTCCCGATATGCGCATGGCGGTGGTGGGCTCGCCCGCCTATTTCTCCCGCTACCCGCAGCCCATCATTCCCAATGACCTCACGACCCACAACTGCATCACCCTGCGCATGCCCACCCACGGCGGACTCTACGTCTGGGAATTCGAGAAAAACGGGCAGGAGCTGAACGTGCGCATCGAAGGCCAATTGGTGTTCAACAACATTGCCATGCGCCTGGAGGCGGCGCTCCAGGGCCTGGGCCTGGCTTACATGCCCGAGGACCTGGTGCAGGAACACGTGGCGCAGGGCCGGTTGATCCGCGTGCTCGAGGACTGGTGCGAACCGTTCTCTGGCTACCACCTCTACTATCCGAGCCGGCGCCAGAGTTCTCCAGCCTTCAACCTCTTGCGTGAAACCCTGCGTTACGACGGTTGATTCGCCTGAACCGTGTCCAATGCTTCACCAGCCCGTTTGGCGGCGGCCTCATCGCCCTGCCCAGCCAGCAACTGGATCAACTGGCGCAACTGCACAGGGGTCAGGCCGACCCGCAAGCTGGCCGCCATGTGCGAACGCAGTTGTGATTCCACCCCAGGTGTGACGGCGAGCGCAGCGACGGTCGCCAGCTCACGGCTTTGCCAGTCGAGGTTGTCGCGCTCGAAGATATCGCCAAAGAGGTGCGTCTGCAGGTATTGATTGATCACCGGAACGAAGTCGAATAACGGCCCTTGAACCGTCCCGCCAGCGATGCGCGACTGGTTGGCCTTACCGGCCGCCAGCAACTCGCTGCCCGTGGGAATGACACGACCGGGCTCACGCCCCGGCTCATCCTGGACACCACGTTGTTTGCGCGCCTCGACCACTGTCATCAACTCGCCGAGGGCATTGAGGCTGCGCGGGAACCCGCTGTAGGCGTAGAGCTGCACCAGAATTTCTTTCGCCTCGCTGACGCTCAGGCCTGCATCCAACCCTTTGTTCAACGCCGTGTTGAGCGCCGGCATGTTGCTGGTGGCCATGGCTGCTGCGATCAACGGGATGCTTTGTTGTTTGGCCGACAGTGTTTGCAAAACCGCTGGTGCGACGACAGGCGCTTGTGTGGCGCGAGCGTTGTATTGCTCATCGGTGACCTTCTCCATCCATTCGGCATTTTTGCCGTCCACCGTGCCGGTGATGGCCAGGTGCGTCATACCGCTCGACGGCGCAGCGCCGTGCCAGTGCTTGACGCCCGGCGGGCAGACGATCACGTCGCCGGGGTGGATCTCTTGTACCGGCTTGCCCCATTCCTGGATCAACCCTACACCGGACGTCACGACCAAGCGTTGTCCCGCTGGGTGGGTATGCCAGGCGGAACGCGCACCCGGTTCAAAATTGACGTAGGCGCCGGAAGCATTGATTGCATCACTGGTGGGAAACAACGGCTCGACACGCACCCGCCCGGTGAACCAATGCTCAGGCCCTGCGACCGATGCCTGGGAGCCGGCGCGGGAGATCTGCTGCTCGGGCCGGCGTGGGTCATTTGCGTTGTCTGAGCCGGCAGCGTCGGCAAAAGGGGCTGCGGCGCACACCGCGAGACCGATCAGGGTGTTTTTCATGAAGGGTATCCTTTCGATTCGAATGATCGGAGGGAAAACTACCCTTCGCAAATTGATAGATAAACAGTGCCAATCGTATAGCGCTGATATCACCAATGCATAAATCACATCTGCCCGACATCCCCGCAGAGCCCTACGGCTCATCTGTGGGAGCGAGCTTGCTCGCGATGGTCGTCAACGACAACGCGGATTGCCTGGCACACAGCGGTGCCTGGGCCTCCATCGCGAGCATGCTCGCTCCTACAGGGGAATGCGGTTGTCTGCGGGAGCGAGCTTGCTCGCGATGGTCGTGAACGATGACGCGGGCTGCCTGACACACCACGGCGCATGGGCCTCCATCGCGAGCAAGCTCGCTCCTACAAGGGATCGCGGTTAGCTGTAGGAGCGAGCTTGCTCGCGATGGTCGTGAACGATGACGCGGGCTGCCTGACACACAGCGGCGCCTGGGCCTCCATCGCGAGCATGCTCGCTCCTACAGGGGAATGCAGTTGTCTGTGGGAGCGAGCTTGCTCGCGATGGTCGTCAACGATAACGCGGGCTGCCTGGCACACAGCGGTGCCTGGGCCTCCATCGCGAGCAAGCTCGCTCCTACAGGGGAATGCAGTTGTCTGTGGGAGCGGGCTTGCTCGCGATGGTCGTGAACGATAACGCGGGCTGCCTGGCACGCGCGCAACGAATCGACGTTCGCCAGCGTGCGGATGAATGATCCCGAAAACGGCACGGGCAGCTAATTGGCGTTCACGTTGCGACAGATTGACTCGCCACTTTCCTCGACAAGGTCTTCCCGAACGCAATCCACCATTTTTCATAATAAAAGGTCGAGATATGCGCCACGAGGAAAATGGCACCAAACAACAAAGGTCGCTTCAAATATTTAATCACCGTATCTCCGCTACCCAGCCAGGTGTCCGCCAGCAGTGGATGAACGACGTAAAGCGCATAGGAGATGGTGGCGATGTAAAAGAGAATGCGATGATTCAAGAGCTGGTTAATACGCGCTGAACTATTGAGCAATGTACTCCCCACCAACGCGGCGGCAAAATAAGGGCGCAAGTAATTCATGAAACCGCCCTCCGGGTGACAGGACACCAGGAACAGGAGAAGTAACAGTACTTGCGCGACCCCAATCTTTCTCGGTTCTTTTACAAGTGCGCCGCCCAGCCCCTTGTGATAAATCATTGCAAGTATGCAACCCGTCAATATCTCATCGATTCGGTAATAGGTATTGATCGCAACGTGGACATCATTTATCACACGGTAAAGGGTAACGGCGATGCACAGACAAGGAATCATCACGACCCACTTGTTTCTGAAGAGAACGACCAGCAGCGCAATGGCAACATAGAACTGCGCCTCCATGCACAAACTCCACAGATGGCCATTCACACTTCCAAGGGCCATCGGGGGCCAGTTGGCAACGAACAGGAAGTTGGCGACGTAGAAATCCGGCGAGCTGTTCATGACGTATAACGCGACTGCCATATACAACCAGGCCAGGGGAACGATCCGAAAGAACCTGCGGATGAGAAAGTCGGTAACGCTACTGTGATTGAGCAGAAAGCTGGTGATCAGGAAGCCCGAAAGAGTAAAAAAAATAGCCATGCCCATGACGCCTGCAGCGGCATTCAACTGCAAACTCTTTGGGCCAAGTGGTAACAGGTGACACGCCAGTACGAGCAGAATGCTCATGCCACGCCACCCATCAAGTACGTTTAACCGAGCGCCTGCTCCGGAATTATTATTCATATTATTTTCGCACGTTGAAGGGTGTCTTAATCAGCAGCATGCATCAGGTGCCGCTCCCGCACATCGCATCTGCAGCTGTAGTCTAGGACACTTTATGCGCAAAACACTTCGCGCCCGGAAAAAAATCCAGCCGCGAAGAACACGTTAAATACCTGTTTTTTGACGTTAAATTCGTGGCGTCCAGTGAGTCGCCCGTTTTTATGGCACAAACCCGCGAGCAGCCGATGTTGGGATCACCGGCCGTCGCGGGTCTTTCAGCGTACCGACACTCAACCGCGCTTGGGCAACTTCCAGTTCGGACGGATGAAATGGCAGGTGTAACCGTTCGGGATCCGCTCAAGATAATCCTGGTGTTCAGGTTCCGCTTCCCAGAAGGGTCCCGCAGGTTCGATTTCGGTCACCACCCTGCCCGGCCACAGCTTCGAAGCATCGACGTCGGCTGCGGTGTCTTCGGCGGTGTCGCGTTGCTGTTCATTAAGGTAGTAAATGGCCGAACGATAACTGGCGCCCAAGTCATTGCCCTGACGGTTGGGTGTACTCGGGTCGTGTATCTGGAAGAAGAACTCCAGGATCTGCCGATAGCTGATCACCGCCGGGTCGAAAACGATCTCGATGGCTTCAGCGTGATTGCCGTGATTGCGATAAGTGGCATTGGGCACGTCACCGCCGGTGTAGCCAACGCGGGTGTGCAACACACCGGGATAGCGCCGCAGCAGGTCCTGCATGCCCCAAAAGCAGCCACCAGCCAGAATGGCGGTTTCGGTTTGACTGGTCATGATCTTTCGTTCCTCTCGGCAACGTGGGTGGTAGCCATGTTATGAGGGCGTATTGGCTGATTCCAAGGTGGTTGGCGCAGGATCCTGGGTGGTGGCACGACTGGCAAGAACCAGCACCATCAGCAACCCCAGGCCAGCCATCGCAGCACCCGCCAGGGAGATCGCCGGATAACCCAGGCCTGCGTTGATCACGGCTCCGCCGAGCGCGGCACCGATCGCATTACCGAGGTTGAACGCCCCGATGTTCACGGCCGAGGCCAGGTTGGGGGCGTCCTTGGCGGCTTCCATCACGCGCATCTGCAACGGCGGCACCAAGGCGAAGCTGGCAACACCCCAGATAACGATGCTGATGGCAGCCGTCAGCGGCCAGCGCATCAGGACCGTGAACGCCAGCAAAACGATGATCAGCGCGCTCAGCGAGATGATCAGGGTGCGGTCGATGGAGCGATCTGCCGCCTTGCCGCCCCAGATGTTCCCCAGGGTCAAACCCACTCCGAACAGCACCAGCATGGCGGTGATGAATGGGGTCGAGGCGTGGGTCTCACTGCTGAGGATAGGCGCGATATACGTGAAGACGGTAAACATGGCGCCCGAACCCACGACGGTCAACGCCAGCGCGGCCAAGACCGGGCCACGGCGCAAGACGCGGATTTCGGCGAGCACGCCACCACCTTTGGGTAGCGGCAGGTTGGGCAAAGCGAACCACAACGCAGCCATGGTCACCACACCCAATCCGGCGATGCCCCAGAACGCGGTCCGCCAGCCGAGCTGTTCACCCAACCAGGTCGCCAGCGGCACACCGCCGATGGTGGCCAGCGTCAGGCCCATGAACATGGCGGCAACCGCCCCGGCGCGCTTGTCCGGCGCAACCACGCTGGCGGCGACGATGGAACCTACGCCAAAGAACGCGCCGTGATTGAGCGAAGTCACGACGCGGGCGATCAGCAGGCTGTAGTAATCGGTGGCCATGGCTGACATCAAGTTGCCCAGGGTAAAAATGGCCATCAGCCCGATCAGCAGATGGCGCCGGGGAATCTTCCCGGTGGTCAGCGTCATCAGAGGCGCGCCAAGCAACACCCCCACGGCATAGGCGCTGACCAGCAGGCCTGCGGCAGGAATGGAGACGCCCAGGTCGGCAGCGATACCGGGCAACATGCCCATGGGGGCGAATTCAGTCACACCGATGCCGAAGGCACCCGTGGCAAGAGCTACAAGGGGTAGGTTTATACGCATGGCAAGGTCCTCATTTATGCCGCAAAGGTTACAATGTGTTTTTTCAGACCAGAAGATGGCCTTTCTGGCAAACACCTTTGCGCACGAGGCACAAATGGATATCAACGGCCGGTCGGGTGAAATGGCGGTGTACGTCACCGTTGCAGAGGAAGGCAGCTTGTCAGCGGCGGCGCGCGCCCTGGGGCTGACACCCTCGGCGGTCAGCCGCGTCATCGCGCGCACCGAGCAGCGACTTGGCACTCGCCTGTTGCTTCGCACAACCCGGGCGATCACCTTCACTGCCGAGGGCGAGGCCTACTTACGAGGCGCTCGGAGAATTCTGGCGGACATGGCCGAAGTCGAAGAAGCCATCGCTGATCAAGGTGTCCCCCAGGGACGGCTGCGCGTGAGTGCCGCCCTCGGCCACGGCAGGATGGCCATCGTGCCCCTGGTGGCCGCGTTCAGCTCCCGATATCCGAACATCGTTGTTGATCTGACCCTGGGCGATGAGGTGGTCGACATTCTCGCCGGCCAGGCCGACGTGGCGGTGCGCTTTGGCGTTCTTCCAGACAGCCCCCTGACGGCACGCCGGATCGGCGAAACCGGCCAGGTCGTGGTAGCGTCGCCGCAATACCTGCAGCGCCATGGCACGCCGCAGGAACCGCCAGACCTGTTGCGCCACAACTGCCTGCGCTTCAACTTTCGCCGCGCCCAGCCCGACTGGCCGTTCGCCCGGGACGGCCATGAGTTCTCCCTGAAGATCAACGGCAACATCGAATGCAGCAGTGGCGAGGCGCTCGCACAACTGGCTCGATTAGGTGCCGGTATCGCACGTATCGGCGCGTTCACGGTCGCCGAGGACCTGCAACGCGGTGAGCTGGTGGCCCTTCTGGAAGACTGGAACCCTGGTGATCGGGAACCGATTCATGCGGTGTTCGTGGGGGGGGCGGCCATGCCCGCCCGGGTACGCGTATTTGTGGACTTCCTGGTGGAGCATCACCGAATCCAGGCGCTGGGCGCCGAAAAGCCCGGGACACCCTGATGATGCCATCGGCGAATGACGTGAAAAAACAGCTTCTCATGTTTGCGGTTGAACGCGGCGGCGCACTGGACTCTCGAACCCTCAAAGCCCGCGTTAAATGGCAAAATCCTCAATTGATCATTCAGGAGAACCTCAATGCTTCGTGTGTTTGAACGAAGACTCGACCCTTTCCCACCCGACGAGCTTCCACCGCCACCGGTCGGCCTGGCTCGTTTTTTATGGGCCTGTACCCGAGGTGCTCGCGGCTACGTCCTCGCGTTTGCGCTGCTGAGCGCGGCCGTGTCGATTTACGAAGCCTGGCTGTTTTCCTTCCTCGGACAGGTCGTGGACCTCCTATCGAGCTGGAAGGCAGGCGGCGAAGTCAACATGCAGGAAAGCCGCGTGTTGTGGGGCATCGGGATCGTGCTGGTCACCAGCATCGGGCTGGTGGCGCTGCGCACCATGGTCCAGCACCAGATTCTGGCGATCAACCTGCCACTGCGCCTGCGCTGGGACTTCCACCGCCTGATGCTGCGGCAAAGCCTTTCATTTTTTTCCGATGAGTTTTCGGGTCGGGTCACCACCAAGGTGATGCAGACCGCGCTGGCCGTTCGCGAAGTGCTGTTCACCCTCATCGAGATCCTGCCGGGCATCGGTGTCTATTTCATCGCGATCATCGCCCTGGCGGGCGGCTTCGCCCTGAAACTGATGTTGCCGTTCATTGGCTGGATCGCGCTGTTCTCACTGGCAATGTTGTATTTCGTGCCGCGCCTGGGCCAGGTCGGCCAGGAACAGGCCAACGCCCGGTCTTCGATGACCGGGCGCATCTCGGACGCCTACACCAACATCACCACCGTGAAACTGTTCTCGCACTCCAGGCGCGAAGCGCATTTTGCGCGTGCGGCGATGGAAGACTTCAAGCAGACCGGTTTTCGCCAGATGCGCCTGGTCAGCCAGTTCGAAATCGTTAACCAGGCGCTGGTAGTGGGCCTGATCCTCGGTGCTGGCGGCTATGCCCTGTGGCTGTGGCACCAAGGCGAAGTCGGCGCGGGGGCCGTGGCGGCGATCACGGCCATGGCACTGCGGATCAATGGCATGTCTCACTGGATCATGTGGCAGATGACCTCGCTGTTCGAAAGTATCGGCACCGTACAGGACGGCATGGCCACCTTGACCCAGGGTCCCAAGGTGCAGGATGCACCGGACGCCAAGGCGCTGGTGCCCTCTGGCGGCGCGGTAAGCTTCGACAATGTGAGTTTCAACTACAACGGCGAACGCCAGGTGCTCGATGGTTTGAGCCTGCACATCCGCCCGGGCGAGAAAATCGGTTTGGTGGGCCGCTCCGGTGCCGGTAAATCCACGCTGATCAACCTGCTGCTGCGTTTTTACGACGTGGACGAAGGCAAGATCAGCATTGATGGACAGGACATCGCCCACGTAACGCAAGACAGCCTGCGCAGCACCATCGGCATGGTCACGCAGGACACGTCCCTGCTGCACCGCTCCATTCGTGACAACATCGCCTATGGTCGACCCGACGCCACCGACGAACAGATCCGCCGTGCCGCCATCAACGCGCAGGCCGACGGGTTCATCAATCAGTTGACGGACCCGCAGGGCCACAGCGGTTATGACACCCTGGTGGGCGAGCGTGGCATCAAGTTGTCGGGCGGCCAGCGTCAGCGCGTGGCGATCGCCCGGGTGATGCTCAAGAATGCACCGATCCTGCTACTGGACGAAGCCACCAGTGCCCTGGACTCGGAAGTCGAAGTGGCCATCCAGGAAAGCCTCGACGAGATGATGCAAGGCAAGACCGTGATCGCCATCGCCCACCGGCTCTCGACCATCGCGGCCATGGATCGGCTGATTGTCATGGACGACGGGCGCATCATCGAACAAGGCACCCACGCTGAACTGCTGGCGAAAAACGGCACCTATGCACGCCTGTGGCAGCACCAGAGCGGCGGATTCCTGGGTGAGGATCAGGGGGTGGTCGAGGCGGTGGAGTAAAATTCCATCACCTACGCCCCTACAGGTGTATGCGGACATCTGTAGGAGCGAATCTATTCGCGATGGTCGTCAACGATAACGCGGGAAGCCTGACACCCCGCGGTGTTCTTCAGTCCATCGCGAGCGTGCTCGCTCCTACAGGGGAATGCGGACATCTGTAGGAGCGAATCTATTCGCGATGGTCGTCAATGATAACGCGGGAAGCCTGACACCCCGCGGTGTTCTTCAGTCCATCGCGAGCGTGCTCGCTCCTACAGGGGAATGCGGACATCTGTAGGAGCGAATTTATTCGCGATGGTCGTCAACGATAACACTGGAAACCAGACACTGCGCCGTCTCCCCCTCACCGCCAACCCTCGTCGCCCAAACCAGCACCGCCACCCCCAACACCACCGCCAGCAGCGTCAGAAACAACACCACCCCCTGCACCCCCAGCGTCGTCGCCAACAACGCCACCAGCAAACCGGCCAACGGCTGCGAAAGGTTATTGAGCAATGTAATCACCCCAACCGTCTTGCCAAAATCCTGTGTAGGAATCACGCGCTGACGAATCGTGCGCATATAGACGTTGAACATCTTGTCGAACCCAACGATCAGCAGGAAGCCCGCCATATATAAGCCAAGGCTCGGACTCAGCGCACAGATCAAGCCGCCTGCGGCGATCATCAAGTACCCGATGCTGCCCATGAGCCTCAGGGGCAGCGCCACTCGGGCGAGAAAGAACAGAATGACGATGGTCACCCCGGCGCCGGCCGCCTGGAGTCCGGCGTAGCCGTCCTTGCCCGCGCTGAACTGGCCGATCACCATGGCGGCCGAGGTGGCCAGGGTCCCCCCGATGATCAGGTTGACGCCGACGGCCAGGGTGATGATCTTTTTCAGTTCCTTGCGCTCGCCAATATGCCCAAAGGCGATACGCAGCGGTTGCACCCAGATGTCCTGATGCTGCTCGAACACCTCCAGCGTGATACCGCTGAATCGTTGCCACACCCGCATGCCCAGGTCGGCCAACAGGAACAACACGGCGACCCACGCCACCGCCCAGTGCCACGCCCAGAGTTCCAGCAACAGCGCCGCCAGCAGCGGCCCGAGCACCAGCCCGGTCTGGTCGGCGATTTGTGAGTAGGACAAGGTCTTGGTGTAGCTGTAGTGCTGGAAGATCTGCGGCATCAACACTTCACGGGCCATGATGCCCTGGGTGGTCAGTACCCCGCACAGTGCCGACAGGACCACCAGCCAGGCGATGCCGCCAAATACCAGGTACAAGACCACTGCCACCGCACACAGCAAAGCGCGATAGACCTGGCTGATGTGCAGAATCCGGGTGGGCGCGAATTTGTCGCACAATGCCCCGCAGACCGGGAACGCAAGAAAGCGCGGAAGCGACTCGGCAAAAAACGCCAGCCCGCCCAGGACGCGCTTTGCGTGGTCTGGAACACCACCAGCGGCACGATGAACAGCAGGATCTGGTCGGCCAGCCTCGACAGGAACAGTGAAGTAAAAAATGCCAGGTAATCCTTGCGCATGGTGACGTCCTGTCGGTGGCGATTAAATGGCTGGTCAGAGAACCCAAGGTCGTCGTCATACGATACCGTAATACCCCTTCCATCAGTACGACTCACACCATGGCCCTTCCCCCACGTCATTTATTCGCGCATCTCAGGAAATCCGACAATTATCGGCCGGGCTGCCTGATACCCCGCAGTGGTTGTGAATCCATCGCGAGCATGCTCGCTCCTACAGGGGCACCACAGGACCTGTAGGAGCGAATTCATTCGCGATGGGGGTCAACGATCACACGGGAAGCCTGTCACCCCCGCCCAATCAATTCCCCCAACCCACTACGCCCTTGATTTCCAGGAAGTCGTGAATCCCCCAGCCCGCATACTCACGGCCATTACCCGACTGCTTATAACCACCAAACGGAGCAAAGGTGTCCCAGCTCGGATAGTTCAGGTACACCGAACCCGCCCGCATGCGCCCGGCAACGGCGCGGGCTTTTTCGAGGTCCTGGGACTGCACGTAGGCCGCCAGGCCGTAGACCGTGTCGTTGGCGATTTCGATGGCCTGTTCCAGCGTTTCATAGGGCATGATCGACAGCACGGGGCCGAAGATTTCTTCGCGAGCGATGGTCATCTGCGGCGTGACATGGCCAAACACGGTAGGACGCACGTAGTAGCCCTTGTCCAACCCCTCAGGTCGTTCCAGGCCGCCGGCCACCAGCGTGGCGCCCTCTTCGATCCCGGTGGCGATCAGCCCCTGGATCTTGTTGAACTGTGCTTCGCTGATCACCGGACCCAGGTTGGTTTTTTCGTCCAGCGGGCTGCCGGTGACCAGTTGCTCGGCGGTCTCTTTGGCGATCTCCAGGGCGCGGGCATGCAGCGCGGCCGGTACGAGCATGCGGGTCGGTGCGTCGCAGGATTGCCCCGAGTTGGAGAAACAGCCCTGCACGCCCTTGGCCACCGCCACGTCGAGGTCGGCGTCCTCAAGCAGGATGTTGGCTGACTTGCCGCCCAGCTCCTGGGCCACGCGCTTGACGGTATCCGCCGCAGTCTTGGCGACGATGATGCCGGCGCGGGTCGAGCCGGTGAAAGACACCATGTCCACTTTCGGGTGGCTCGCCATGTGCTGGCCCACATCGGGGCCGGTGCCGTTGAGCAGGTTGAATACGCCTGCCGGCACGCCTGCTTCATGGAGGATCTCGGCAAAGATGATGCCGGTCAGCGGCGCGATTTCGCTGGGTTTTAGCACCACGGTGCAGCCGGCGGCAATGGCCGGGGCCACCTTGCAAACGATCTGGTTCAGCGGCCAGTTCCACGGCGTGATCAGGGCGCACACGCCAATGGCTTCGCGCACGACATGGGTGGTGCCGTGCTGTTCGCTGAACGGGAAGTTTTCCAGGGCGCTAATGGTTGACTCGAGGTGCGCGCGGCCACTCCAGATCTGCGCATCACGGGCGAAATGCAGCGGTGCGCCCATTTCCTGGCTGACGGCCTTGACCAGATCCTCGTAGCGCAGGTTGTACACCCGCAGGATTTCCTTGAGCAAGGCCAGACGTTCGGCAACCGATTTACCCGAGAACGCCGGGAAGGCCCGGGCGGCAGCCACTACCGCCTTGTCGACATCCCGGCTATCACCCACGGCGATTTTGATAAAGGCCTGTTCGGTGGAAGGATCGATCACATCCAGGGTATTGCCGGACTCGGCAGCTACCCACTGGCCGTCGATGTAAAACTTCAGTGCATTGTTCATGTTTGTCTCCACGATAAGTCGAAAGCCGCGTGAGAGCCCCACGCGGCAGGCGCCACTTAAGCGTTGCTGGGGAACGCGAACTGCGCGGCTTCATGGCTGGCACGGCGTGGCCAGCGCTGGGTAATGGCTTTCTTGCGGGTATAAAAACGCACGCCGTCGGGGCCGTAGGCATGCAGGTCCCCGAACAGCGAACGCTTCCAGCCACCAAAGCTGTGGTAGCTGACCGGCACCGGCAACGGTACGTTGACGCCGACCATGCCCACTTCAATCTCGTCGCAGAACAAGCGCGCCGCCTCACCGTCGCGGGTGAAGATGCAGGTGCCGTTGCCGTATTCGTGGTCGTTGATCAACTGCATCGCCGCTTCCAGGCTCGGCACGCGGACGATGCACAACACCGGGCCGAAAATCTCGTCGGTGTAGATGCTCATCTGCGCGGTCACCCGGTCGAACAGCGTGCCCCCGACGAAAAAGCCGTTTTCATGGCCGGTAACCACCAGGTCGCGACCGTCCACCAGCAGCGTGGCGCCCTGGGCCACACCGGCGTCGATGTAGCCCTTGACCTTGTCCCGCGCAGCGCCGGTCACCAGCGGTCCCATGTCCAGGCCGAATGACGTGCCCGCCCCGATCTTCAAGCCCCTCACCTGCGGCACCAGTTTTGCCACCAGGGCATCGGCAATCGCATCGCCTACGCAGACCGCCACGGACAACGCCATGCAGCGCTCACCGCACGAGCCATAGGCCGCCCCCATCAGCGCACCGACGGCATTATCGAGGTCGGCGTCGGGCATCAGCACCGCGTGGTTTTTCGCCCCGCCGAGGGCCTGCACGCGCTTGCCGCGCTTGGTGCCTTCACTGTAGATGTATTCGGCGATGGGTGTGGAGCCGACGAAGCTCAGTGCCTTGACGTGCGGCGATTCAATCAGGCCATCGACCGCTTCCTTGTCGCCATGCACCACGCTCATGACCCCGGCCGGCAGGCCGGCTTCGATCAGCAGTTCAGCGATGCGCAGGGTGGAACTGGGGTCGCGCTCGGAAGGCTTGAGGATGAAACAGTTGCCGCAGACGATGGCCAGCGGATACATCCACAGCGGCACCATGGCGGGGAAGTTGAACGGCGTGATGCCGGCTACCACCCCCACCGGTTGCAGGTCGGTCCAGGCGTCGATGTGCGGGCCGACATTGCGGCTGTAGTCACCCTTGAGCAGCTCGGGTGCGCCACAGGCGAACTCCACGTTTTCGATGCCGCGCTTGAGTTCGCCGGCCGCGTCTTCCAGGGTCTTGCCGTGCTCTTCGCTGATCATCGCGGCAATGGCAGCTTCGTTTTGCTCCAGCAATTGCTTGAAGCGGTACATGACCTGCGCGCGTTTGGCCGGCGGCGTGTTGCGCCACGCCGGGAACGCGGCTTTCGCGGCATCGATGGCTTGCTGCAAAGTGGCCGCATCGGCCAGCGCTACTTGCTTGATCACCGCGCCCGTGGACGGGTTGTAGACATCCGCGGTGCGCCCGGTGCCCTGGACCCGCACGCCGTTGATGAGATGAGGAACGATACTGCTCATACATATTCTCCGATGCCGAAAGTCGGCTGTTCAACCGGCCGATCAGGCCTTGACCGCTGCCTGCAGGGCGATTTCCACGAGGATGTTGTCCGCCGCCATGTTGGCTTCAACGGTAGCCCGGGCTGGCAATGCGTCCTGTGGGATCCACTCTCGCCATACGGCGTTCATGGCGGCAAAATCCTGCACGGCATGCTTGAGCCAGATCTGCGCGAACAGGATGTGCGATTTGTCGGAGCCTGCCTCGGCCAGCAGCGCATCGATCCGCGCCAGCACCTGGGCAGTCTGCCCGGCGATATCCTGGGTACGGTCAGCGGGCACCTGGCCGGTGATGTAGACGATACCGTTGTGCACCAGCGCGTGGCTGAGCAGACCTGGGTTGGGTTGAAGGCGAGTGATGGTCATACGTAATTCCTATTGGGAAAGTGAAGGGGTCAGGCAATTTTCAGCACGGTGCGGCCGACCAACTGGCCCTGGCGCATGCGTGCAAAGATGTCGTTGATGTCTTCCAGGCGCTCGAGGTTGACCTGCGCCTTGACCTGGCCACGGGCGGCGAAGGCCACCGCGTCGTTGAGGTCCTGGCGCGTGCCGATGTTGGAACCGGTGATCGACAGCTCCCAGCCGCTGATGCTGGAAATCGAGGCGCGCACGGTATCGGCATCGCCACCGGGCAAGCCGATGAAGACCGCCGTGCCGCCGGGGCGCAGCATCTTCACTGACTGTTCGAAGGCCGCATTGGCAGTGGCCGTGACCAGCACGGCATGGACGCCACCCGGGATCTGCTGCTTGAGGGTTTCCACCGGATTGTCGAGGGCGTTCACCAAGCACTCGGCGCCATAGCTGCGCGCCAGTTCCAGCTTGTCGGCGGACACATCGATGGCCGCCACCCGCAGCCCCATGGCGATGGCGTACTGCACCGCCACATGGCCCAGACCGCCGATTCCCATGACCGCCACCCACTGCCCTGGTCGGGCACGGGAGCGCGTCAGGCCTCGGTACGTGGTGACGCCGGCGCACAGGATCGGCGCCAGGGCGTACAGATCGACGCCCGGTTCGAGGGTGGCGACAAAGGCGGCCGGCGCGACCATGTATTCGGCATACCCGCCCTGCTTGCTGTAACCCGTGGATTCGCGGCGCGCGCAGATGGTTTCCATGCCACCCAGGCAGAACTCGCAGGTGCCACACGCGCTGTACATCCACGGCATGCCAACGGCCGCGCCGAGTGGCGGTTCACTGACGTCCTGGCCGTGGGCAACCACATGCCCGGTGATTTCATGGCCGGGAATTAGAGGCAAAGTGGGCAATGCAGACCAGTCGCCGTCAATGGCATGCAGGTCGCTGTGGCACACGCCACAGGCCGCGATACGAATCAGGATTTCACCGGGCCCCGGCTGCGGGATCGGCACCTGCTCGATCCGCAGCGGTTCACCTACCGCGTGCAGGACAGCAGCTTTCATGGTCTCACTCATCACTCTCTCCTTAAACGTGCGCCCGGATTTCGGGCAATCGCGCACCTATACCGCAGGCCAGGGCCGGCAGCAGGGTGTGCGGGTGAAAGGGTTACCCCGGGGTTTTAGCCCACGGGGCGTAAACTGCGCGTTGCGCTGGAAATGGTCCGTGCGGTGTTGATCACTTTGGGCGCCAGTTGGCTGCGCGCCTCTTCAAGGCTCCAGCGGCTGAACGGTACGGAAATGTTCACGGCACCCAGTGGGTAGCCATCGGCATTGACCACGGCAGCGGCAACACTGATGTCACCCGCAAAGTATTCTTCCTGGGCGTAGGCGTAACCGGCGTTGCGGGCTTCGGCGACCAGCGCGCGCAGTTGGTCCAGCTCGGTGACGGTGCTGGCGGTGTAGCCCTGGCGCTCGGAGGCCACCAGGATCGCGTCCGACTCGGCTTCGGGCAGCGCGGCCAGGTACGCACGCCCGGCCGAGGTGCAGTACATCGGCAGATGCCGGCCCAGCGGCATGTGAATGGCGATCTGTTTGTGGCTGGGAAAGCGAGCCACATAGAGCATGTCCAGTCCGCAGGGCTCAAGCAGGTTGCAGCTTTCCTCGACATTGCGGTTGAGTTCATGCAGGTACGGATTTGCGCGCTCGATCAGCTCGCTGGTCTGCAGATAACCGGTGCCCAGGTCCAGCGATTTGGGCGCCAGGCGAAAACGCTTGGTCACCGGCTCCTTGTAGAGATAGCCCAGCGCCTCGAGGGTGAAGGCAGAACGCTGCACAGTGCTTTTGTTCAGCCCCGTGTGCTCGGCCAGCTCGACCAGGCTCATGCTCGGCCGCCCGGCTCGGAACGCCGTCAGGATGGCGAGCCCCTTCGACAAAGCAGTGATGAAAAGTGGTGAGTCTTCCAGGGAGCTCATGGGTTTTTCCTTATTCTGCCGCATCGGCATACGCATCACGGTGCGTTTGGGGTTGTGCTGGTTCAAGGGTCCGTACGGTACCCGTTTTTTTGCAAGTCATTCGAAATGACTCAACACGATGCCAGGTTCTACGACTGGCTGGTTTCGCTCGAATCGGTCCACGGCGAACGGGCGCATACGCTCGTCCACCTGCCCGCTGACAATGGCCTTGGCCAACAGTTCGCCGGCAGCCGGGGCGCCCGCGTGGCCGTAACACCAGCCCGCGCTGACAAACAAACCCGGCAACGCATGATGGGCCCCCAACAGTGGCCCGAAATCCTTGGAGATATGCACCAAACCCGCCCACTGACGCAAGATCCGCGCATGCCCCAACTGCGGGAACATCTCCAGGTACGCCCGAGCGGTGGCAGCCATCACCGGCACGTCGGCATTGAGCGTATGTTGCGGACGCTCGGCCACTTCGGCGCCACCCACCACTTCTCCACGAGCAGTCTGGTGCATGTAGCAAAGCCGATCCAGCAACGCCACGGCGGGTCCGATCAAGGGCCGCGTAGGTTCCAGCGCCATGGCTTCCAGGCGCATCGGATAGCCATCCAGCGGCACCCCGGCCATCTGCGCCAGGGCATTGCTCTCGGCGCCCCCGGCCAGCACCAGGGTGTCGCTGGCAATGCGCTGGTCGCCGACGCGTACCCCGCCAATGCGCCCGGCGCTCTGATCAATGGCGGTGACGGGCGTGCGGTAGTGAATGCTCACCCCCCTCGCCTCGCACGCCTGGCGATAGGCATGCATGGCCGCGTGGTGCGGCGCCACGCCACTGTCGGGCAGATGCAGCGCCGCGCTCACCCGCCCATGAGCCAGGGCCGGCAGCACCTCGCGCAACTGACCGGGTGTCAGCAGGCTGGAGTGGATACCGCATTCCTTGTGCACGGCCAGCGTGCGGTCGAGCAGTTCGGCCGTGGCGCTGCGCTCGCCCACCATGGTGTAGCCCCGGCGAGAATACATGACGTTTTGGCCCAGGCGTTTGGACAAGCCCTGCCACAGTTCGCAGGAATGAGCGAAGAAACGCGTCCATTCAGGCGAGCTGAACGCGCCACGAATCAGCGTGCCGTTGCGCCCCGAGGCACCGCCCTGCCAGTAACCGGCGTCTAGCACGAGAATGTCGCGCACACCCAGCTCCGACAGATTGAACGCCAGCGACAGGCCCTGAATCCCCGCGCCGACAATGATGATCGAGGCCTTGGCAGGCAAAGGTTTAAGTGCATTCATTGCAAAGGCTCAACGACATCGGCCAGGCCGGCGGCCTGAGCAACGCTCAGGGCTCGGCGTGGCGGGCGCAGCGTCGGCCTGGCTAACAGCTCCAGGGCGATGCCGCTTCGGGCACTGACCATTGCGCGCAGCGAATCCCAGCAGGGTTGCCCCTGACAAGGGCCCATGCCGCAGGAGGTCAGGCGTTTGATCACTTCCAGGTCGGTGATGCCCTGCTCGATCAACGCCTGCACTTCATGGCTGGACACGTCGAAGCAGGGGCACAACAAGGCGTGATGAGACGAGGGCGGCGCCACCGGCAAGGCCTGATCCGGCTCGCTGGCAGCCCCCACCACCTGCCAACGGCAAGGGCGTTGTTCGCGCAACTGCAGCAAGCCTTCGGCGCGGCTCTGGAAGGTCAGGCTGGCTTCTGCCAGCCAGGGACCGGAATGCACCAGCGCGTCGCAGGCAATACGCTCGGCGAAGTACGCCGCGTTGACCCGGCTGCGCCCCGCCACCCGGCGCAAATCGCCCACCGGCCGCGCCGCCACCACATTCACGCCCAACTGGCGCAGGCGGCTGGCTAATGCCTCCTGGTCGCCATTGCCGACCACGACCACCCGCTCGCCCGGTGCCACCGCCTGCTCGCTGGCCATGATCAGCGCGGTGCGCGCCTCTATCACCCCCGGCAGCCACATACCGGGGATCACCGGCGGGCATGGACGGCGTCCGGTGGCCAGGACAATTGTCTCGGCCTCCAGCGCCAAGGCACCCTGGCGCGGGTCGTGGGGCGCGCCTAACAGCAATTCGCCTTCGCGGTAGGCACCAAACACCTCGACGCCCGTGACCAGCGTCACCCGCTCATCCAAGGCTGGCCGTGCCTGGCCGGCTGCGTGGGTGTAACGCGCCAGGCCATGGCCACGGGTGACCAGCACCACATCCAGCCCTTGCGCTGCCGCCTCGTTGGCCGCCGCACACCCGGCAGGCCCGCCACCGATCACCAGGTGGTCGGCACTCAAACGGCGCGCTGGCGGCACCGCCACCTCCCCGGTAGAGGTGGCCGGCTTGGCCGACCCTGCAAGAAACGCCAGTATCGCTTCCCAGCGCTGAAACAACGCCGTGCCGCTGGGCACCAGGTTGGTGTGTTCGAAACCGCCCTGAATCCAGCTCGACGGAATCAGCCGCGACAGGCGCAACACATCGAACGCCGGGCTCGGCCAGCAGTTCTGCATCTCGACCCGAACCCCGGCCGCCACCGGGAACAGATCCAGGCGTACGTTAGGCACCCCGTCCACCCGCGCAAGCACCCCGCTCACGTAATTGCCCGAGTAGCCCAACGGACGGTGGGATTTTCGCGTCCAGGCCAACACCTTGATGCCGTTGGCCAGCAACGCCGTAGCCAGGCTTTCGCCTTGACGCCCTTGCACCGGGCGACCGTTCCAGAAGAACTCGATCACTTCGCTGCGGGCATGCCCGAGCCGCAGGTTGATGCGACTCATGCCGCCGCCCTCTTCGCTTTGCGCTGGGCCATGATGCTGATGCACAGCATGGTAATCGACAGCAGCGTCATCAACGTCGCCACCACTGCGATGAGCGGATCGATTTCCGAGCGCAGCGAGCTGAACATCCGTTTGGTCAGGGTGGAGCTGTCGCCACCACTGATGAACAGCGAGATCACCGCCTCATCCAGGGAAATGGCAAAGGCGAACATGGCGGCGGCAATCACCGAGAAGCGGATCTGCGGCAGCGTCACGTCAAAGAAAGCCCGCAGCCGGGTCGCGCCGAGAATGCATGCGGCTTGTTCCTGGGTCATGTCATAGCTGCGCAGGCCGGCGCTGACGTTGATCACGACATAGGGTAGCGCCAGCAGCGTGTGCGCCAGCACCAGCCCCGGGATGGTGTTGTTCATGTCCATGCGGGCATAGACAAAAAACAGGCCGATGGCGATGAAGATCGTGGGCACGATCATCGGTGCCATCAACAGGCCGCGCAGGACGCCGGACAACCGCGACTGGGTGACGTGCAACGAGTACGCCGCTGCCGTGCCCAGTGTGGTGGCCAGCACCATGGTCAGGGTCGCGGTGATCAGCGACACCGCCGTCGCGCTGCGCCACTCAAGGGAGGCAAAATAGCTGAAGAACGGCTCGATACTCAGCGACTTGGGCGGAAAGCTCAGGTAGCGCGCATCGGACAGCGACATGGGAATCACGATCAGCGTCGGCAGCACCAAAAACAGCATGGTCGCCAACACCAGGACGTACAGCCAGGATGCACGCACGGCATCCATCAGGGATTGTTTGAGTCGGATCATGATTTCACTCGCTGCGCCGGCCGAGACCCGCGCCCTTCTTGACGATGAACAACATGAGCAAGGTGGTCAGCAACAGCACCACGCCCAACGAAGAAGCGGCACCCCAGTTGGCGTACATGGACACGTCGCTCTCGATCCGCATGGAGATCATCTGCACCTTGCCACCGCCCAACAACGCAGGCGTGACGTAGAAGCCCAGGGTGATCACGAACACCAGCGTGGCGCCGGCCGCCAGCCCCGGCAGCGACAACGGCAGGAACACGTCGCGAAAGGCTCGGGACGGCGACGCACCGAAGGCGGCAGCCGCCTGGTTGTAGATCGGGTCGATGCTTTTCATGGCGGCGTACAACGGCAGGATCATGAACGGCAACATGATGTGCACCATGCCGATCACCGTGCCGGTCAGGTTATGCACCAGGGCCAGCGGCGCGTCGGTCAGGCCCAGGCTCATCAGCAAGTCGTTGGCGATACCGCGACGCTGCAGGATGATCAGCCACGCGTAGGTACGCACCAGCAGTGATGTCCACAGCGACACCAAAAGCAGCCCCATGGCCAGGTTGGCGAGCCAGCGCGCGCCCTTGATCATGAAATAGGCATAGGGGTAACCGATCAGCACACAGGCGATGGTGACGATGATGCTGATCTTGAAGGTCTGCACGAACGTCAGCACGTAGATCGGCTCGAGCAGGCGCGTGTAGTTCTCGATCGTCAACTGACCGTTGGCGTCGAACAACGACAACCAGAACAACCAGCCGATCGGCAACACGAACGTCAGCAGCACCAGTAACAACGCAGGCAACCCTGAGCCGAACAGATACCAGCGATGACGCCGCTCTGCGCGTTGCAGCTCACGGGCATTCAATGCGTGCAGTTCGACGACACTCATGGCTCGTTCCCCACCACCAGGGTGTCGTGCGGGTGCAGGCCAAGCACCACGGCCTCGCCACGAGCTGGCAGGCGATTGCTTTCGGAGCTGCGGGTCGGGCGGCGAATGGCAACGGCCATGCCTTCGCCCAGGTCAATCTGCACCAACTGGCTTTCGCCCTGGAAAATCACATCGGTGACGTGGCCGTGCAAGTGATTGTACTCACCAGCCTCGGCCGCGACGAATTGCAGTTTTTCCGGACGGACCACCAGGCTCGGATTTTTCAGCCCCTCCACCGCGCTGCCGGTTTTGAGTGTGCGCCCCTGGAACTGGAGCAGCCCCGCGTGCTGTGTCACCGGCAGGCAGGACGACTCACCGACGAACTCGGCGATGAACCGGTTGGCAGGACGCTCATAAAGGTTCACCGGCGTATCGATCTGACGAATCTTGCCCTTACTCATCACCGCGATGCGGTCGGACATGGTCAAGGCTTCGCGCTGGTCGTGTGTCACGTAGACCACTGTCATACCCAGGCGCTCATGCAGGCGGCGCAATTCCAGTTGCATGGTTTCGCGCAGACGTTTGTCGAGGGCCGAGAGGGGCTCGTCCATCAACAGAATCTTTGGCTCGAACACAATGGCCCGGGCCAGGGCAATACGCTGGCGCTGACCGCCCGACATTTCGTTGATATTGCGCTCAATCAGGTGATCGAGTTCCACCGTGGCCAGCGCCTGTTCCACTCGCTGGCGGATTTCAGCCCGCCCGTAACCCCGCAGCTTCAACGGGTATGCGACGTTCTGAAAGACGTTCATATGGGGAAACAGCGCGTAACTCTGGAACATCATGCCGACATCGCGCTTGTGCGGCGGCTCGAAGATCATTTCCCGACCACCAAAGCGGATGCTGCCGGCATCAGGACGAACGAAACCGGCGAGCGCCATCAACAGCGTGGTCTTGCCCGAACCCGAGGAGCCGAGCAGAGACAGGAACTCGCCACTCTTGATCGAGAGCGATACATCATCCAACGCAGCAAAACTGTCGTAGGTCTTGGTCAGGTTCTCGATGTCGATGGACATCGAAAGTTTAAGGTCTTCGGACATACTCACACTCGGCACAAACGGGCGACTCGAGCCCTTTTTATAGAGGGAGAAGCGCCCGGGGCGCCCCTCCTCACTGTTCGGTTGGCAGCAACGGTCAGTGGGCCAGAAACAGCGCGAACCGCTGACGTACCGCTTCCTGGTTCTTCACCCACCACTCGGGTGACACCGACACCACCTTGTTGATGTTCTGCGGTGAGGTGGGCAAACGCGCCGCCAGTTCCGCAGTGATCGCGGCCTGTTCGTACGCCTTGGCATTGACCGGAGAATAAGGAATCAACGTCGCCAGCATCGCTTGGCTCTCGGGCTTCATGATCTGGGCTATCAGCTTCATTGCCAGATCCTTGTTCGCGGCGCCCTTGGGAACGATCAGGCAGTCGTGGCTCAACAACGCACCATCAAAACTGTAATCGACTTTTTCGCCACTGTTTTTTACATCGTTGACCCGGCCATTCCAGATCGCCAGAAAATCGACCTCACGGCTTCGCAACAACTGCGCCGAATCCGCCCCTGCCCCCCACCAATTGACCACTTGAGGCTTGATGCGATCAAGCACCTTGATCGCACGCTCCACATCCAATGGATACAGGTCTTTCGGTGCAACGCCGTCCCCGAGCAACGCCGCTTCCATGGTCAGCCAGGGCTGACGGTACAACGCTCGGGCACCCTTCACCTGAGGATCGAAAAACTGCTGCCAGTTCTTCGCCACCGGTGCACCCGTGTCATCGGCCCACGCCACGACGGTGGCGTAGGCGTGACTGGCGATCCAGTGACTGCTGACCACACTCTTGTCGACATGCGTTGCATCGATGACGGAGTAATCCAGCGGTTCCACCAGGCCTTCCTGCTGGGCCTGGGCGCACTCGGTGCTGCCCAATTCCACCACATCCCACTTCGGCCGGCCCGACATGACCTGGGCACGCACCGCCGCCAGGCCATCCATGTTGTCTTCCTTGATCGTCACGCCCAGTGCCTTGGCGGCGGGTTCAAGGTAAGCCTTGCGCTCTGCGTCCTGCAATGCCCCACCCCAGCCCGAAAATGTCAGGCTATCGGCCAGCGCCGCACAGCTTCCCACCATAGCCAGTGATGCAACGACCGCCGTGTTGAGCAATTTCTTGTTGAAACCGAACATACCCATTGCCTCCGTCAATTCTGGATGAACAAGTCAAAGCGACGTTGAACTTCGGCCTGGTGTGCCAGCCACCAGACAGGATCAAAGAACACCACTTTGTCGATGTTGGCCGGTGCGGTGGGCAAGGTGGCGGCCATAGCGGCCGGAATGATGTTGGTGTCGTAAGCCTTGACGTTAATCGGCGGGTTTGGAATCAGGGTCACCAGGGTCGCTTGGCTTTCCGGTTTCATGATGTGCGCCACCAGCTTCATCGCCAGTTCCTTGTTGGGCGCGCCCTTGGGCACAACCACGCAGTCATAGTCGAGCAGTGCATGGTCGTAGGTGTAGTCGACGGCTTCACCGGATTTTTTCAGTTCATCAACACGCGAAGCCCAGATGGCCAGGGCGTCCACCTCTCGACTACGCAACAATTGCGCGGAATCCGTGCCGCTGCGCCACCAATTGACCACCTGTGGTTTGATGCGCTCCAGCACTTTGAAAGCGCGGTCGATATCCAGTGGGTAAAGGGCTTTGGGCGACACGCCGTCGGCGATAAGCGCCAGTTCCAGCGTTGTGTAAGGCTGGCGGTACATGGCGCGGGACGCTTTTACCTCGGGGTCGAAAAATGCTTTCCAGGTCTTCGGCGTATTGTTGCCGGCGTCATTGGCCCAGGCCAGCACGGTGGAGTAGGCATTGCTGGCGATCCAGTTCTTGCCATAGAAATTTGCGGCCACTCCCTCGGTGCTGATCACCGAATAATCAAGGGGCTCGGTCAGGCCCTGCTCCTGGGCAAGTACGCAGTCATTGGAAGCCAGTTCGACCACATCCCACTTCGGCTTACCCGACATCACCTGGGCACGCACTGCTGCCAGGCCGTCCATGTTGTCTTCCTGGATCTTGATACCCAGGGCTGCTTCAGCGGGCTTGAGGTAGGCCTTGCGTTCGGCGTCTTGTAGCGCCCCTCCCCAGCCGGCGAACGTAACGGTACCTGCGGCTTGCACATGGGCCACAGTGCACAGAGAGAGAGCCAGCGCGACGCCGGCCGTGCGCTTTTTGATTGAATGCATTTTCAACTCCTGAGTTTATTTTAATTAGACAGTTGAATCGAACGCGGGGCGACTTCGCCCGAACCACTCTTCTTATAATCACGGAGGCACCACGCTGCCCCTCTTGTTCCAGCCTCTACCGCAACACTGCTTTGCAACTCGATGCCAATGACTTATTTGGAATCCTTGAAGCGATACCATGCGTAGGTCATACGCTGCCCCACCCGCAGAAACGGCTGGAACGGAAAACGCTTGGGAACCTGGTGCAGGAAGTCAATCTCGGTGGGCTGCCTGGCACCTGTCAGCATTTGCGCCAGACGTTTGCCGGCCTGCACCGAAAACGACACGCCGCTGCCGGCGTAACCGCCACCGGCATACACGTTATCCAGCCCCGGCACCCTGCAAATGAAGGGCAGCGAGTTCTCGCTGACCGCGACCCAGCCACCCCAGTTGTAATCAACTTGAATGCCTTCCAGCACCGGGAACTTGCGGCACAGGGCGTCATGCAGATTTTGTCGGTGGCGTGGATTTTCGGCCTCACGCCCGGTGATGGCGCTGCGACCGCCAAACAGAATGCGATCATCCGGCAAGCGACGGTAATACGAGAGCAGGTTGCGGGTATCGAACATGCATTCGCTGCCCGGCAGGCTGCTCCGTTTCTCTTCCAGGGTCAGGGGCCGGGTCACGATGATCTGCGAATGCACCGGCAACACGCGCCCGGCGGTGGCCTTGTTCAACGCTGGCGAGGTGTAGCCATTGGTGGCCACCACGACCTTGCGAGCGGTGACTACGCCATTGGGGGTCACCAGGCGATGAACGCCGTTCTCGCTGTGCCACTCCACCACTGGAGAAGACGTGTGAACCCTTGCCCCCGCTTTGCGGGCCATGCGGTGCAGACCCCACGCCAGCTTGAGCGGATGCATGGAAAAGCCATCTGGCATGTACAACGCGCCGAATGATTCGGCCCCGCTGTGCACGGCCTGCACCTGGCTGTCGCTGACGAACTTGGCCCGGTAGTTCAGCACGTCGTTGTACAGGCCGACCTCGTGCCTGAGAGCATCGACGTGTGCCGCGTTACTTGCCACCTTGTAAACGCCATCCGGTTGCGGATCGCAGTCGATCTCCCCATCGCGGATCAACCCCCGAACAGTGTTGAGCCCGGCGGACATTTCATCGAAATAGGCCTTGGCCGTGGTCGCGCCGTAGCGCTTGATCAGTTGCGACAGCGGCACACGCCCACCGGAAATACGCGCGAAGCTGCCGTTGCGACCGCTGCAACCCCATGCCACCTGATTCGCCTCCAGCACCAACGCGCTGATCCCATGCTCCCGAGCCAGATGCAGCGCGCAACTGAGGCCGGTGTAGCCAGCTCCGATGATGGCCACCTCGACATCGACGGCCACCGAAAGCGGGCCATCGTCGTCCGGAGCGGCACCCGCTGTATCAACCCAATAAGAGGGTGAATGCGGCATTCCGACGCCTGGGGTAGCACTGACAAGAGGATCGTACAATTTACACTCCGTATCGCTGTGCGATTTATGCATATCACTTAATTGATATACTCGAACGGATATTGATTCATGTCAATCAAATTGAAGACGGGAATCATTAGGAATGTGTAAGGCCTGATGTCACGCGGTGTTCGGGAGACCATCGAAGGCAAGCCCGCTCCCACAGCGTTACACCCAACCTGTAGGAGCGAATTCATTTGCGATGGGCGTTAACGATGACGCGGGAGGCCTGATGCCCGTGGGGCTTGGGAGACCATCTCGAGCAAGCTCGCTCCTACAGAGGCAGCGCCGTCCCTGTAGGAGCGAATTCATTCGCGATGGAGGTCAACGATGACGGGGGAGATCTGATGCCCCGCAGTGGCCGGGACAGCATTGCGAGCAGGCTCGCGCCCACAAGTCAGGAGGAGTAAACGCCTGCGCCCTGCCCAACCGGCGCCTTGAATCGATGCGGCTGCTGCCAGGCCAATTGCGCCTGCACATCCGCAACGGCGTCCAGCACGCGCTGCGCCCAACGGGGGTCATCGGGT
Organism: Pseudomonas sp. S2_C03; assembly: GCF_054668405.1. Taxonomy (NCBI): domain Bacteria; kingdom Pseudomonadati; phylum Pseudomonadota; class Gammaproteobacteria; order Pseudomonadales; family Pseudomonadaceae; genus Pseudomonas; species Pseudomonas sp. S2_C03. Next base: position 2,871,300 of record NZ_CP162766.1, read on the forward strand.
TGCACCACGACCACGCGGAAGCCGTGGTCCTGGCCTTCGACCTTCACGCCTTCGGAATCATCGACGTGTAAATCGATATCGAACAGTCGCGGCAGTTTCGATGGAGTGATCGAAAGCCCGTGGGATTTGAGCGCCTCGTCGTGGCGAACGCTGTTGACCACGCCGTCGACATGAATACCGTAGAGCATCAGCCAACGGCGGATGTAGCTCGGCGTGCGCCCGGACGAGGTGTACACCCAGACACTGCAATCCTGGCGACGCAGTTCACGGATCAGTTCGCGGGTGCCCTGGCGCAACGGTTCGCCCAGCCAGCGGTGAATGGATTGGGGCAACAGGTTCGGCTCCGCCTCGCTGTGGTGCGGCAGGCACGCCAGGGTGTCGTCGATATCGAAGGAAATGCGCACACGACGGCACTCGACCATCGGCACGTAACTGCGGGTGATCTGCCACGCCTGATTCACGGCAAACCGGCATTTCTCGAACGTCGAAACGCTATTCATCACGCGCCCCCCTGGTAGGCAGGCAGTTTTCGCTCGTACACGAAAAATTTCTGTGGATCCGGTGATTGATCTTCCAGGAAAGCGGCATATTTTTTCTTGATCTTGGGCAACTCATACAGGGATTTCACGCCATGTTTGGCTGAATTGCGGATGACGGATGACGGGTTGAAATAACCCTTGGCATTGTCCAGCGTCAGCACGAACGGCGGCTGGCCCGCGCGCATCAACAGGTAACTGACGATCAGCGAGCCGCTGCGGTGATTGCCTTCGATGAACAGTTGCGGCTTGCTCAGGACCCGCACGTACACCCCGGCCGCTCGCTTCCACACCGATTCGCTGCGGTACGCGCAGTACCAGTTGAAGAGGTCCTTGATGCCGCCTTCGACGTTATTGAAGAAGTGCGCCTCGGTCGCCGCCAGGTGCTGCGCAAACTCGATCCGGCGATCCGGGTCTTTGCCGCACAGCACGGTCGCGTTGATTTCCAGCATCAGGTTCAGGTTTTGCAGGTGGAACAGGTCGACATCATTGGCCACGTAGTCGTCGATCAACGCATAACCCGCCAGCACGTTGCTCAGCACTTCGTCGGTGAACGGGTCACGCGGCTCGGTAAACTGCATGCTGAGCTCGGAAAAACGGCCCTGCACTTCACGCAGGGCCGCCTCGATCGCGGGCAAATCAAGACGACGTTTGGCAAACATCAGCTGAATTTACCGCTGATGTAGTCGCTGGTCATTTGCTCGCGCGGGTTGTCGAAGATCTGTGTGGTCGGGCCCATTTCCACCAGATAACCGGTACGCGTGCCCTGGGAAATGTCCACCGAGAAGAAGGCCAGTGGTGTCGGCGACACGGATGGCCTGCTGCATGTTGTGGGTCACCAGGGCGATGGTGTAATCCTTCTTCAGCTCCACCATCAGCTCTTCGACGCGACGGGTAGCGATCGGGTCGAGTGCCGAGCAGGGTTCGTCGAGCAACAGCACTTCCGGCTCGGTGGCGATGGCGCGGGCGATGCACAGACGTTGCTGCTGACCGCCGGACAGCGACAGGCCGCTGACCTTGAGCTTGTCCTTGACCTCATCCCACAACGCGGCGCCTTGCAGGGCGTGCTTGACGCGGTCACCGATGTCGCCCTTGTAGCGGTTCAGGCGCAGGCCAAAGGCGACGTTGTCGAAGATGCTCATCGAGAACGGGTTCGGTTGTTGGAATACCATGCCGATGTAACGGCGCACGACCACCGGGTCAACGCCCTTGCCGTAGACGTCCTGGCCGAGGAAATGCACGTGGCCTTCGAAACGGAAGCCTCGCACCAGGTCGTTCATGCGGTTGAGGCTGCGCAGCACGGTACTTTTGCCACAGCCCGAAGGACCGATGAAACCGGTGATCTTGTTTTTTTCGATCGGCACGTGGCTGTCGCGCACGGCCATGAAGTTACCGTAGAAAATCTTGTCGAGCTTGCAGTCCATGACCACGGGGGCCTGGGTTTCGAACGGAGCAGCTTTTGGCGCGGATAATACGGTCATAATTCAGTTGCTCCGATTCTCAATACTTTGGCTTGCCGAAGATACGGCTGACGACGTTCACGACCAGAACGATCATTACCAGCACCAGCGAAGCCGCCCAGGCGAGTTCGAGCTGGTTGTCAAACGGCATGCCGGAGAAGTTGTAAATCAGCACGGCCAGCGATGCGGTCGGGTTCATCACCGCCAGGCTGCCGTCATGAATGATCCAGTAGTTGCTGAACAGCGCGGTGAACAACAGCGGTGCGGTCTCGCCAGCGGCACGTGCCACGGCCAGCATCACACCGGTGAGGATCGCCGGCATACCGGTCGGAAGGATGATTTTCCAGATCACTTGTGAGCGGGTGCAGCCCATGCCGTAGGCAGCGTCCTTCATGATCTTGGGCACCATCTTCATCGACTCTTCAGCGGTCAGCACGACGATGGGCAACATCAGCACCGCCAGCGCTATCCCACCGGCAGGCGCCGAGTAGGTACCGGTCGTCATCACCACGATGGCGTAGGCGAACACACCCGCCAGGATCGACGGCAGGCCGGTGAGCATCTTGGCGGCGAAACGCGCGGCGTTGGCCAGCTTGCTTTCCGGGCCCAGCTCGGCCAGGAACACGGCGGCCATGATGCCAACCGGCACCGCGATGGCGGCGGCGATGCCGACCATGACGAAGGTACCGGCCATGGCGTTACCGAAACCACCACCGGTCTCGAAACCGGTGGGCGGCAGTTCGGTGAAGACTTCCAGGCTCAGGCGAGCCCCGCCCTTGGTGATCAGCATGTAGAGCACTGACAGCAGTGGCACGCTGGCCAGCAGCGCGCCAAACCATACGAGTGTCGTCAGGACCAGACTGCGCAGCGCACGGCCTTCAAATTTGCGTTGCAGGCTGGGCAGCGCTTCAAGAGGAGTGGTCAGGCTGGTCATCATTTACTACCCCGCTGGGCGTACATCATGATCATGGAGCCGATGACGTTGACCACCAGGGTGATGAACATCAGCACCAGTGCGGCGTACATCAACACCTCGATCTCGTTCGGCCCCGCTTCCGGGAAGTTCAGCGCCAGCAAGGCCGCCAGGGTATTGGCCGGGGCGAACAGCGACAGGGAAATGTTGTTGGCGTTACCCACCAGCATCGCCAGCGCCATGGTTTCACCCAGTGCGCGGCCAAGGCCCAGCACCAGGGAACCGAAGATGCCGGTGGCGGCGGATGGCACCATTACCTTGAGAATCGCTTCCCAGTGGGTCGTACCCATGCCGTAGGCGGCCTGTTTGGTTTTCATCGGGACGGCCGTCAGCGCGTCCTGCGATACCGCCGCGATCGTCGGCAGAATCATGATGGCCAGTACCAGGGCGGCGGGTAACAAACCCGGACCGCTCAGGGACGTGCCGAAAAAGGGGATCCAGCCAAGCTCAGTGTGCAACCACGTCGTCAACGGCCGAATAGCCGGGATGACCACGTAAATTCCCCAAAGACCGTAGACGACGCTGGGGATGGCTGCGAGCAATTCGACGATGGTGCGAAAAACGGCTGCAAGCTGGGCGGGCAGGAAATCCTGAGTCAGGAAAATCGCCATGCTGACGCCGAAAAAGCCTGCAATGACCAGTGCAATCAGGGCGCTGTAGAGCGTGCCCCAAATGGCCGGCAGAATGCCGTACTTGCCTTGGTTAACGTCCCAGACACTGCCGAACAGGACATCCAGTCCGTGCTTTTCCATACCAGGAAGCGCCTTGACGCCGACTTCATAGACCAGAGCAAACACCACGGCCAGGATCAACACCACGCCGATACGCGCGAGCGCACGGAAGGTCCGGTCAACCAGAAAATCCTTCTCGGAAGGCGGTTTGCAGGCAGAGTCCGAATTGACCGGTACGACAAAAGGCTTGTTCATGGAGTGATTCCGGAACAGTGAGGGAAACTCCTCCGACGGGGCTGACAGGCCACGCCGGAAGAAGCCACGCAGGTGTTACTGGATGTTGGCGGAAGCCTTGCGAACCTGATCGACAACCGATGGTGGCAGCGGGATGTAGCCCATCGAGTCGGCGATTTTCTGACCTTCGGTCAGGCCGTACTCGACCATCTCACGCATGGCCTTGGCTTTTTCAGGGCTTTCGTTTTTCTTGCGGAAGATCATCCAGGTGTAGGAAGTGATCGGGTAGGACTTGGCGCCATCCGGATCAGGCAACCAGGCCACCAGGGATTCCGGCATCTTCACTGCCGCCAGTGCTTCGGCGCCGCTTTCGGCATTTGGCACGACGTATTGGCCGGCCTTGTTCTGCAGTACGGCGAAGTCGACCTTGGCCAGTTTGGCAAAGCCGTACTCGATGTAGCCGATGGCGCCCGGGGTCTGGCGCACGGTGGCGGTCACGCCATCGTTCTTCGGCGACTTGATGAATTTGTCACTGGCTGGCCAGTTGACGGTGTTGCCTTCACCCAGGTCCTTGTTGAACGTAGGGTTGATGGCCGCCAAGTGCTTGGTGAACACAGCAGTAGTGCCGCTGGAGTCTGCGCGCACGACCACGGTGATCGGCATGTCAGGCAGTTTCAGGTCCGGGTTGGCAGCAGCGATCTGCTTGTCGTTCCAGTTGGTGATTTTGCCCAGGAAGATGTTCGAGTAAACCTCGCGCGACAGCTTCACGCCTTTAGGGCTGCCTGGCAGGTTGTACGCCAGCACGATCTCGCCCGCTGTCATTGGCAGCAATTGAGCGCCCTCGGCAACCTTGGCGATGTCTTCGTCTTTCATGGCCGAGTCACTGGCGGCGAAATCGACCGTCTTGTTCAGGAAGTCCTGTACACCTGCCCCGCTCCCCTTGGACTGGTAGTCCACGGTGACGCCTTCGGTTTTCTTGCTGAAGTCCTTGAACCAGGTGAGGTAGATCGGAGCCGGGAAGCTGGCACCGGAACCGGTCAGGCGTACGCTTTCCGCAGCGAAAGACACCGAGGTGGCGCACAGAGAAACCGTAACGGCCAGCGCAGCAGACTTAAACAAACTCTTCATCAAAGGAACTCCATGTGTTTTACGGGGCTACGGCACTCTGAACGTTAATTGTTAAAGGTTTATGACAAAGGCATGGCAAACGGCCTGACGTACGATTTTTCTGACAAGCAATGAAGCGATTAACGGCGCGCCACGGTCATCCAATCGACATATTCAATCCCTACGCTTGCGTCAGGAGCCGTCACAGGGAAGCTCCGTCCAGCCAACCGATCCGGGAATGCGCATGAAGGCAATGGACACTGCTACGGCAAAGAGAAAGGGAATCAAACTACGCGCCACGGTGATTTACCGTAAGGATGGCGAGGTTCTGTTCGTACGAAAGCGCAACGCCAAGTGGAACCTCCCCGGCGGCACGGTAGAGCGCAACGAGACACCCTTGCAGGCGGCTCGCCGGGAAATGGCCGAGGAAACCGGCCTGTCATGCGATGAACTGCGTTACATCACCGAGTTCCGAGAGGACAAGGTCATTCATTACCTGTTCGAAGCGACAACGACGACGTCCAAACCTCGTCCCTGCAACGAGATAGACGCCTGTCGCTGGATCAAGGCCAAGGAAGTGTCCAAACGCCGGGTGCGCAACCCGATCAAGGTGCTTCTCGAGCGGTGCGCCTGATCACCGACAACGCTGGGATTGTGCGTCTACTTCAAACAAGTTCGACTGCGAGTGATCGAAGCCCGCCAAGGCCGGAGGTTGGGTGCCATGCTGGGTGATGGTCAAACCAGCAATGGCCGTTGACGGCTGCGGACTTCAAGCACTCATACGGTGGTCTCGGATAGGCCGAGAAGCATACGGCTATTGATTTTCAGCGGGCTGTGGCGCGTTGACGTCATCGTCAGCGAATTGCTCGATTGCCGCAGGCGCGTTGGGATGCATCGAATGTGAACTGGTTCTACCGCTCGCCCGGATGAATCCATCGTCTGCCGCGCTGCTGGCTGGCGTGGCTGGAGCCGGGGTTGTCGAGACTTGCAAAACGCTGGGTTCGGCCTCGGTGCTGATCCTGTTTGGCTTTTTAGGTGGGTCTGCAAGCGCTGTGAGGCAGGCTGCGGTCAGCAGCAATGCGCTCAGGGCGCTCATTAAGGTCGTGCTCATTACGTACGCCTCCTGTGTAGAGTCGCAGGTAAAGTTTGGACCCCTGGGCGAAAAGCACGGCAACAGGTGACCGACGGCGGCTCGATGAGCCTGGGCGCACGCACCACAACCAGACACGGCGAACGCAAACAGTGCAGGGATCTGGTTGAAAAACCCGGCATACACTTGACAAAAACAACGCAACCTTTTGTTTTAAAAGATATTTAACAAGCTGGCATTCATCTTGCCATCCATCTTTCCAACTTGGATACAAGATGGGATGCACAGCATGTTCGAGACACCGTCGGCCTTCACCCTGGATGACTGGAAACACGCCTATCGCGACAACGCGAAACCGCAGGAGCTGCTGCGCGCGGTATTGGACAGTTTAAGTAGCGATGATCCGGCCTGGATCAGCCTCGCCACGCCTGAGCAACTCGACGCACAACTCGCACACCTTCAAACCCTTGTCGACAAAGCAAACGGCAATCTCGACGCATTGCCGTTATATGGCGTGCCCTTCGCCATTAAGGACAACATCAACGCCGCGGGCTGGACCACCACCGCCGCGTGCCCCGAATTCGCCTATGTCGCCGAGGCCGACGCGACCGTCGTCACCCGCCTGCGGGCGGCCGGTGCGATCCTGATCGGCAAGACCAACCTCGACCAGTTCGCGACCGGCCTGGTCGGCACACGCTCACCCTACGGTGCGGTGCCCAACAGTTTCAATCCGGACTACGTCAGCGGCGGCTCCAGCTCCGGCTCGGCCAGCACGGTGGCGCGCGGGCTGGTGGCGTTTTCGCTGGGCACCGACACGGCGGGCTCCGGGCGCGTGCCGGCCGGTTTCAACAACATCGTCGGACTCAAGCCGACCAAGGGCTGGCTGCCCAACACCGGGCTCGTGCCGGCGTGCCGCACGCTCGACTGCATTTCGGTGTTTGCGCTGACCGTGGCCGACGCCCAGGCCGTCGCCACTATCGCCGGTGGCTTCGACGCCGCCGATGCCTACAGTCGCAAGAACCCCAACAGCGCCAAGGTCGGTATGCCGGCCAAGCCGCGCCTGGCCGTACCCGCCGCGCCTGAGTTTTTCGGTGACGAGCAGAACCAGGCAGTCTTCGAGCAGGCGCTGGGCAAACTGCGCGAGCTGGGTGCCGAATTGGTCGAGATCGACTTCTCGCCGTTTCGCGAACTGGCTGAACAGCTCTACTACGGCCCCTGGGTCGCCGAGCGCACCGTGGCGGTGGAAGGGGTCGATCCCGCCCACATCAACCAGGTGGTGCGCGGTGTGGTCGCCGCTGGCGAGAAATACAGTGCTTGCGACGCTTACAAAGCCGAGTACATTCGTGCCGAGCTGAGCAGGACCATCGACCAGGCACTGGCCGGTTTCGACGCGCTGGTGGTGCCGACCTCGCCGACCATTCGCACCCTGGCGGAAATGGCCGTGGAACCGGTGCTGTTCAACAGCCAGTTTGGCACCTACACCAACTTCACCAACCTCGCCGACCTCTCGGCCCTGGCCCTGCCAGCGGGTTTGCGTGCCGATGGTCTACCGGCTGGCATCACCCTGATCGCCCCGGCCTGGCACGACCATGCCCTCGCCGCTTTCGGCCAGCGCTGGCAGCAGGCCCTGAACCTGCCGCTGGGCGCAACCCAACGTGCCCTGCCCGCGCAGCGTGCCAGCGTCCAGGCGCCGGGCAGCGTGCGGGTGGCGGTGGTCGGTGCGCACCTCACCGGCATGCCGCTGAACTTCCAGTTGCTGACCCGCGACGCTGTACTGGTCGAGCAAACCACCAGCGCTGCCCACTACCGCCTCTACGCCCTGCCCGGCACCGTGCCACCAAAACCTGGACTGGCCCGTGTTGCCACGGATGGCGCCGAAATCATCGTCGAGCTGTGGGACGTGCCGCAGGCGCGCTTCGGTGAATTTGTCGCGGAGATTCCGCCACCGCTGGGCATCGGTAATCTGGAGCTGGCCGACGGTCGCTGGGTCAAGGGCTTCATCTGCGAACCGTACGCCCTGGAAGGCGCCCGCGACATCACCGGCTTCGGTGGCTGGCACGCGTTTATCGCCAGCCTGGCGAAGCCGTAAAGCGCGAGATCCGTCGGCGGCCCAGGCCGCCCTACTCAGCATTTTCGCTTCCAGACCATGGAAGCCAGGGACGAGGCACACCTATGTTCACTACCGTACTGATCGCCAACCGTGGCGAGATCGCTGTCCGCGCCATCCGCACCCTCAAGCGCCTCGGCGTGAAGAGTGTCGCCGTCTACTCCGATGCCGACCGCAATGCGCAACATGTACGCGACGCCGACGTGGCCATCGCCCTGGGTGGCGACAAGCCGGCCGACAGTTACCTGCGTATCGACAAGATCCTCGACGCCGCCAGGGAAACCGGTGCCCAGGCGATCTACCCCGGTTATGGCTTCCTCTCCGAAAGTGCTGAATTCGCCGATGCCTGCGAGGCAGCCGGCATTGCCTTCGTCGGCCCGACTGGCGAGCAGATCCGCGAGTTCGGTCTCAAGCACCGCGCCCGTGAGCTGGCAGGTGTTGCCCAGGTGCCGATGGCGCCGGGCACGGGCCTGCTGCAAAGCCTTGCGCAAGCCCTCGAAGCCGCGGAAGGGATCGGTTACCCGGTGATGCTCAAGACCACTGCCGGCGGCGGTGGTATCGGCCTGACCCGCTGCGCCGATGCCGACGCACTGGTCAGCGCCTACGACAGCGTCAAGCGCATGGGTGAGCAGTTTTTCAGTGACGCCGGGGTGTTTCTCGAACGCTTCGTCGACCAGGCGCGCCACGTTGAAGTGCAGATTTTTGGTGACGGTCAGGGCCGCGTCGCTGCCCTCGGTGAACGTGATTGCTCGCTGCAACGGCGTAACCAGAAAGTCGTCGAGGAAACCCCGGCGCCGAACTTGCCTCAGGCCACCCGTGAGCGCTTGCATGCTGCCGCCGTGCAACTGGGCGAGTCGGTCAGCTACCGCAGCGCTGGCACCGTGGAATTCATCTACGACGCTGCTCGTGATGACTTTTATTTCCTCGAAGTGAACACCCGCCTCCAGGTCGAACACCCCGTCACCGAAATGGTCACCGGCCTGGACCTGATCGAGTGCATGCTGCGCGTAGCCGCCGGTGATGCGCTGGACTGGCCTGCGCTGGAGCGTGCCCCGCAGGGCGCCGCCATCGAAGTGCGCATCTACGCGGAAGATCCGTTGAAGAACTTCCAGCCCAGCCCCGGCGTGCTCACCGAAGTGCATTTCCCCGAAAACGTGCGCGTGGATGGCTGGGTCAGCACCGGTAGCGAAGTCTCGGCCTTCTACGACCCGATGATTGCAAAGCTCATCGTGCACGGCGCCACCCGTGAAGAAGCCATCGCCAGGATGCGAACCGCACTGGGCGAAACCCGCCTGCACGGGATCGCCAGCAACCTCGATTACCTGCGCCAGGTCGTAGCCGACGCTCGCTTCGCCGAAGGCCAGGTGTGGACCCGACTGCTCGACACCTTCACCTTCAAGGCCAGCGTCATCGAAGTGTTGGAACCCGGCACCTACTCCAGCGTCCAGGACTATCCGGGGCGGCTCGGCTACTGGGACATCGGCGTGCCGCCGTCCGGGCCGATGGACGACTTTGCCTTCCGCCTGGCCAACCGCATCGTCGGTAACCACACCGATGCCGCGGGCCTTGAGTTCACGCTGCAAGGCCCGACCCTGCGATTCCACACCGACGCCCTGATCGCCCTGACGGGCGCCGACTGCCCCGCCACGCTGGAAGGCGAAGCCGTGGCCTACTGGCAGCCGATTCAGGTCAAGGCCGGCCAGGTGCTCAAACTCGGCCGAGCGCAAAGTGGTTGCCGCACTTATCTGGCCGTGCGCAACGGCTTCGACGTACCGCAATACCTGGGCAGCCGCTCAACCTTCGCCCTGGGCCAGTTTGGCGGTCACGCCGGACGTACCCTGCGCCCGGCCGACATGCTGGCAATCTCGCAACCCGAGCTGGCGGCCTGCACCACCCCGGCACCGGTGGCCTCGCCACAAGCGGTGCACCCTAGCCTTATTCCGAGCTACGGCACGACCTGGAACATCGGCGTGCTCTATGGCCCGCACGGCGCACCGGACTTCTTCACCCCCGAGGCAATCGAGGAATTCTTCGCCACCGAATGGGAGGTGCACTACAACTCCAACCGCCTGGGCGTTCGCCTGTCCGGGCCGAAGCCGAGCTGGACCCGCGCCAATGGCGGCGAAGCCGGACTGCACCCATCCAACGTGCACGACTGTGAATACGCCATCGGTGCCATTAACTTCACCGGCGACTTTCCGGTCATCCTCACCAAGGACGGCCCGAGCCTCGGCGGCTTCGTCTGCCCGGTGACCATCGCCAAGGCCGAGCTGTGGAAAGTCGGCCAGGTCAAACCCGGTGACAAGCTGCGCTTCCACCCCATCGGCTTCCAGCAGGCGCAGAGCCTGGAGCAAGCACAGTTGGGCAGCCTCGAAGCGCTGGCCGCCATCAGCGCCGTGACCCTGCCGGCGCCGACGCTGGAACCGCAGGACACGGTATCGGCCACCGTGCTGGCCGAACTGCCGGCCGAAGGCAGCCGCCCGCGCGTGGTCTATCGCCAGGCCGGCGACGCCTACATCCTCATGGAATACGGCGACAACGTACTCGACCTGGCCCTGCGCCTGCGTGTACATCTGTTGATGGAAATGCTCAAGGCCGAGCCACTGCGCGGCCTGGAAGAACTGGCACCCGGCGTGCGCTCGCTGCAACTGCGCTACAACAGCCGCGTGTTGCACCAGCAGGCGTTGATCGAGCATTTGCTGGGGCTGGAGTTGCGCCTCGGGGACGTTGCCGAGCTGAAAGTACCGACCCGCATCGTTCACCTGCCGATGGCCTTCGAGGACACCGCCACCCTGGGCGCGGTCACCCGCTACCGCGAGACCGTACGCGCCGAAGCCCCGTGGCTGCCGAACAACGTCGACTTCCTCCAGCGCATCAATGGCCTGGCCCATCGCAATGAAGTGAAGGACATTCTGTTCGACGCCAGCTACCTGATCCTCGGCCTCGGCGACGTTTACCTCGACGCCCCATGCGCCGTACCGCTGGACCCGCGTCATCGCCTGCTCAGCTCCAAATACAACCCGGCACGCACCTACACCGCCGAAGGCACGGTGGGCATTGGTGGCATGTACATGTGCATCTACGGCATGGATTCGCCCGGTGGCTACCAACTGGTCGGGCGCACCTTGCCGATCTGGAACAAGTACGTGAAAAACGCCCAGTTCGAAAATGGCGAGCCGTGGCTGCTGCGTTTCTTCGATCAGGTGCGGTTCTACCCGGTCAGCGAGGCCGAGCTGGACGAGTTCCGCGAATCGTTCCGCGAAGGCCGCGCACAGATCCGCATCGAACACAGCGAATTCGACTTTGCCGAATACCAGCGCTTCCTCGTCGACAACCAGGCCGACATCGCCGCGTTCCAGGAGCGGCAGAAAGCGGCCTTCGATGCCGAGGTGCCGCTGTGGCGTGATGACGAAGCAGTGGTCGACGTGACGTCGCCCCATCCACAGGACGACGACGGCGACCTCGACGGCCATCTGGTCAGCGCCGACATGTGCGGCAGCGTATGGAAAGTGCTGGTGGAGCCCGGCCAGCATGTCGAGGCGGGTACTCCGCTGCTGGTGGTCGAGGCGATGAAGATGGAGTTGTCAGTGACGGCGCCGGTGTCCGGCGTGGTCAAGTCGGTGCGTTGCCAACCGGGCAAGGCTGTGACGCCGGGCGACGCCCTGCTCCTGCTGACGCCGAGCGAGGCGGCTGCCTGATGCAATTGGTCGGTGCCTCGAAAAAAAACCGGACGAACCCGGACAGCCTGGCTGAACGGGTTTACCAACAGCTCAAGGATGACATCTTCGCCTTCCGGCTATTGCCGGGCAGCCGGTTCTCGGAAGGCGAAATCGCCCAACGCATGGAAGCCAGTCGAACCCCGGTACGCCTGGCACTCTATCGGCTGGAGCGCGAAGGTTATCTGGACGTACATTTTCGCAGCGGCTGGCAGGTGCGGCCGTTCGACTTCGAGCATTTCGAGGACCTGTACGAGCTACGCATCGTGCTGGAAACCGAAGCGGCGAAACGCCTCTGCGCACGCTCGGCGAATCATCCACTGGACGCCTTGCAAGCGCTCAGCGCCATCTGGCTGGTCGCCGCCGAAGACCGATTGCAGGACGGCAGCGAGGTGTCACGACTGGACGAGCGGTTTCACTGCCAACTGGTCGAGGCAGCGGGTAACGCCGCCATGGCCAGGGTGCACGCGCAACTGAGCGAAAAGATCCGCATCATCCGGAGGCTCGATTTCACCCAGTCGCAGCGCATTGCCCTGACCTATGAAGAGCACGGCGCGATCCTCCGGGCGATCCTTGCGCATCGCAGCGACGAGGCCTGCCGGTTGTTGAAAGCGCACATTGAAGTCAGCAAGGCGGAAGTGCGCAAAGTGACGCTGCACATGTTGCAGGAGGCCCACGAACGCGCGATGCGGGCGTGAGTAGCCCGCGCCCGCTTTTGATCTTGATTTTCTGTGGGAGCGGGCAAGCCCGCTCCTGCAGAAGGTGCGGTTAGCGGGGTGGGTTGGATCGGGCGGCGTGCAATTTTTTGTAGCTTTCGATCAGGCGCAGGTGCCGGTCGAGGCCTTCGAGTTTCATGCTGGTGGGTGTCAGTCCGTAGAAGCGCACGCTGCCGTTGACCGAACCAATCGCGGCGTCGGTGCGTTCGGCGCCGAACATGCGGCGGAAGTTGGCTTCGTAGTCGGCCAGTTCCAGATCTTCATCCAGTTCCATCTCCAGCACCACGTTCACCGCTTGATAGAACAAGCCACGCTCGACGGTGTTGTCGTTGTATTGCAGGAAGGTTTCCACCGCTTCCTTGGCTTCCTCGTACTGCTGCAGGGCCAGGTAAATCAGCGCCTTGAGCTCGAGGATGGTCAACTGGCCCCACGGGGTGTTGTCGTCGAACTCGATGCCGATCAGGGTGGTGATGTCGGTGTAGTCGTCCAGCTCGCTTTCCACCAGGCGCTCGACCAGGTCCTGCAACTGCGCCTCATCGAGGCGATGCAGGTTGAGGATGTCTTCGCGGAAGAACAGCGCCTTGTTGGTGTTGTCCCAGATCAGGTCGTCGACCGGGTAGATCTCCGAGTAGTCCGGCACCAGGATGCGGCAGGCGGTGGCGCCCAGATGCTCGTACACCGCCATGTACGATTCCTTGCCCATGTTTTGCAGGATGCCGACCAGGGTCGCGGCCTCCTGGGCATTGGAATCTTCGCCGTGGCCGGAGAAATCCCACTCAACGAATTCGTATTCCGCCTTGGCACTGAAGAAGCGCCACGACACCACGCCGCTGGAGTCGATGAAGTGCTCGACGAAGTTGTTCGGCTCGGTCACCGCGTGGCCTTCGAAGGTCGGTTGCGGCAGGTCGTTGAGACCTTCGAAACTGCGGCCCTGCAGCAGCTCGGTCAGGCTGCGCTCCAACGCCACTTCCATGCTTGGGTGGGCGCCGAAAGACGCAAACACGCCACCGGTGCGCGGGTTCATCAGGGTCACGCACATCACCGGGAACTCGCCGCCCAGCGACGCATCCTTCACCAGCACCGGGAAGCCCTGGGCTTCCAGGCCCTGGATACCGGCAACGATGCTCGGGTATTTCGCCAGCACCTCGGCGGGCACGTCCGGCAACGCAAATTCGCCTTCGATGATTTCGCGCTTGACCGCACGCTCGAAGATTTCCGACAGGCACTGCACCTGGGCTTCGGCCAGGGTGTTGCCGGCGCTCATGCCGTTGCTCAGGTAGAGGTTTTCGATCAGGTTGGACGGGAAGTACACCACTTCGCCATCGGACTGGCGCACGAACGGCAAGGACACGATGCCGCGTTCTTCGTTGCCGGAGTTGGTGTCATACAGATGCGAACCCCGCAACTCGCCATCACGGTTGTAGATTTTCAGGCAATAGGCGTCGAGGATTTCGGTCGGCAGTTCATCCTTGCGCCCCGGTTTGAACCAGCGCTCGTCCGGGTAATGCACGAATGGCGCGTTGGCGATCTCTTCGCCCCAGAACTGATCGTTGTAGAAGAAGTTGCAGTTCAGGCGTTCAATGAACTCGCCCAGCGCCGAAGCCAGTGCGCTTTCCTTGGTCGAGCCCTTGCCATTGGTGAAGCACATGGGCGACTGCGCATCGCGGATGTGCAGCGACCAGACGTTGGGCACGATGTTGCGCCACGAGGCGATCTCGATCTTCATGCCCAGGCCCGCGAGGATCGCGGACATGTTGGCGATGGTCTGCTCCAGCGGCAGGTCCTTGCCGGCGATGTAGGTGCCCTCCCCCGACGTCGAGGTTGGCATCAGCAGCGCCTGGGCATCGGCGTCGAGGTTTTCCACCTCTTCGATCACGAATTCGGGGCCGGCCTGGACGACTTTCTTCACCGTGCAGCGGTCGATGGAGCGCAGGATGCCTTGGCGGTCCTTGTCGCTGATGTCTGCTGGCAGTTCGACCTGGATCTTGAAAATCTGGTTGTAGCGGTTTTCCGGATCGACAATGTTGTTCTGCGACAGGCGAATGTTGTCGGTCGGGATATGGCGGGTCTCGCAGTACAACTTCACGAAGTAAGCCGCGCACAACGCCGACGAGGCCAGGAAGTAATCGAACGGACCCGGCGCAGAACCATCGCCCTTGTAGCGAATCGGTTGGTCGGCGATCACCGTAAAGTCGTCGAACTTGGCCTCAAGCCGCAGGTTGTCGAGAAAGTTGACCTTGATTTCCATAGGGGATTACCAGAATAGCGAGCTAAAACAAATTGGCCGCCATTATCCGGCTTTTGCGGCAGAAGTCCTGCGCTTTCATCAAGGACCGCCGACCGGTCTGCTTGTATCCCAATGTATCTGGCGCTTGCCTGGATACATGTGTTTGCACCCGGCGCACGATTCGACATAGCCCGGATACGTCTTCGCGATCAAATGAACCCAAGGTTTCAAGGGGTCATCCAGACCCACTGGCCAACGGCTCGCAACGGAGACATCCACATGAAGATGGCAATGCACAACCCAGGTAAAACCCGCCGCCGTCTGGTCGGCCCATCGATCCTTGCGGTCGCCCTGCTGGGTGCGATGGGCGCGGTCCAGGCTCAAACCGCAGCCCAGCCAGTGGCGACCCAGGGTGTCAGCTATTCCGCGCCCTCGCCTTTCGGCCCGCTCAAGCATGTCAAGGCCGGTTTGCTGGACGTGGCCTACGCCGAAACAGGCCCGGCCAATGGTCCGGTGGTGATCCTGCTGCACGGCTGGCCGTATGACATTCACAGCTATGACGACGTCGCACCGATCCTCGCCGCCAAGGGGTATCGCGTGCTGATGCCGTATGCCCGCGGTTATGGCGATACGCAGTTCCTGTCGAAGGACACCCTGCGCAATGGCCAACCGGCCGCGCTGGCCAGCGACGTCATTGACTTCATGGACGCGCTGAAGATCAAGCAGGCGGTGCTCGGTGGCTACGACTGGGGCGCGCGTACCGCCGACATCGTCTCGGCCCTGTGGCCAGAGCGGGTCAAGGCGCTGGTGTCAGTCAGCGGATACCTGATCGGCAATCAGGCCGCCGGCAAGAACCCGCTGCCGCCCCTGGCTGAATTGCAATGGTGGTACCAGTTCTACTTCGCCACCGAGCGTGGCCGTGACGGCTACCAGAAAAACACCCATGACTTCGCCAAGCTGATCTGGCAACTGGCCTCGCCGAAATGGGCGTTCGATGACGCGACCTTCGATCGCAGTGCCAAGGCTCTGGAGAATCCGGATCACGTCGACATCACCGTGTTCAACTACCGCTGGCGTTTGGGCCTGGTGCAGGGTGAGAGCCAGTACGAGGCATTGGAGCAGAAACTGGCTACCGCCCCCTCCATCGGCGTACCGACCATTACCCTGGAAGGCGATGCCAACGGCGCGCCGCATCCCAAGCCTGAGGACTATGCCAAGCGCTTTACCGGCAAGTACGAGTTCCGTTTGATCAGCGGCGGGATTGGGCACAACTTGCCGCAGGAAGACCCGCAGGCGTTTGCCAAGGCAGTGATTGATGCGGATCACCTGTGATCTGACGATCACACCCCACACTGTGGGAGCGGGCTTGCTCGCGATGGTTGCCAACGAAAACGCGGAGTATCTGATACCCCCGCGGTGTTGCTGAAACCATCGCGGGCAAGCCCGCTCCTACAGGGGGGATGCCGCCGTCGGGCTCAGGCCTTGGCGGCCATCGCCGTGACTTCCACGCGCATGCCGTCCACCGCCAGGGCGGCGACACCGACTGCGGCGCGCACCGGCCACGGCTTGGCGAAGTAGCGTTTGTACACCTCGTTGAAAGCGGCGCGGTCGGCCATGTCGGTGAGGTAGATGGTCAGGTGCAGCACGCGGTCCATGGAACTGCCGGCGCGCTCCAGCGCCACTTTCAGTGCCTGCAAGGTGCATTCGCTCTGCAGGGTGATGTCGCCCAGCTCCAGGCTGCCGTCTGCGCGGGTCGGGATCTGCGTCGACACCAGGATGCCGCCAAAACCGGCAACGTCGCTGGAGATGGAATCCGCGTCAGGATCGGGGGTGAAGGCGATGTCTTGGTTGGCCATGAACGGTTCTCTTGTATCGGATGAAAAGGGTGCGGGCAGTCTACAGCCCAATGCCCGCAAACGCTCTGCATCAGTTATTTATACTCAAATGCCAGCTTAATAATATTTTACCGATACAGGGGTCATCCCTAGTCTTGAACCCAAGAAATGGCAGGCCGTTCGCGACCTCAATCCAACTTGAAGGGTACAGAGATGACCACCGAAAAAATAACAACAGACACGTTGATCGTCGGCGCAGGTCAAGCTGGCGTGGCCATGAGCGAACACTTGAGCAAACTGGGCGTGCCGCACCTGGTGCTGGAGCGCAATCGTATTGCCGAGCGCTGGCGCAGTGGGCGCTGGGATTCTCTGGTGGCCAACGGCCCCGCCTGGCACGACCGCTTCCCCGGCCTTGAGTTTGCGAACCTCAGCCCCGATGCGTTCGTCCCCAAGGAGCAGGTCGCCGACTACTTCGAAGCCTACGCGAAAAAATTCAACGCACCGATTCGTACCGGCGTGGATGTGCTGAAGGTCGAGCGCAATGTCGGTCGTCCAGGCTTCACCGTCGAAACTTCGCAAGGCGTGATCGAAGCCCTGCGCGTGGTGGCGGCCACCGGCCCGTTCCAGCGGCCGGTCATCCCGCCAATTGCGCCGAAGAATCAGCCCTTCCTGCAAATCCACTCCGCCGACTATCGAAATCCGGGGCAATTGCCTGACGGCGCGGTGCTGGTGGTCGGTGCCGGCTCGTCGGGCGTGCAGATCGCCGATGAATTGCAGCGCTCCGGCAAGCAGGTTTATCTCTCGGTGGGCGCCCATGACCGTCCACCCCGGGCCTACCGCAACCGCGATTTCTGCTGGTGGCTGGGCGTACTCGGCGAGTGGGACCAGGCGGCGATGAAACCGGGTCGCGAGCACGTTACCATCGCGGTGAGCGGTGCCCATGGCGGACGAACGGTGGACTTCCGGGAACTGGCGCATCGCGGCATGACCCTGGTCGGCCTGACCCAGTCCTTCGACGGCGGCGTCGCCACGTTCCAGGCGAACCTGGCCGAGAACCTGGCCCGGGGTGACGAGAACTATCTGGCGCTGCTCAATGCCGCCGATGCCTACATCGAACGCAACGGTCTCGACTTGCCGCCGGAACCGGAGGCGCGCATCACCTTCCCTGATCCTGCCTGTGTCAGCGAGCCGATCCTGCAACTGGACCTGGCCAAGGCCGGCGTGACTTCGATCATCTGGGCCACAGGGTTTGCCACCGACTACAGCTGGATGAACGTGAACGCCTTTGACGACAAGGGCAAGCCTGCACATCAGCGTGGCGTATCGACCGAACCTGGCGTTTATTTCCTCGGTTTGCCGTGGCAGTCGCGGCGCGGCTCGTCGTTCATCTGGGGCGTATGGCATGACGCCAAGTACGTGGCTGATCACATCGCCATCCAGCGCTCTTATCTCGACTACCACGATGCGGCGCAACGTGCGGCGGATGTCGCCCCGCTCGCCGCTAAAAAAACTGTCAGCGCTTAATCGTCCAGGAGCTTGAAATGGCCACGCCAACCCATACCCGCATTCGCATGTTCAACACCAAGGAAACCTACCCTAACCAGAGCCTGGACAACGACCTGTGCCAGGCGGTGCGCGCCGGCAACACCGTGTACGTGCGAGGCCAGGTCGGTACCGATTTCGAGGGCCGACTGGTGGGCCTGGGCGACCCGCGCGCCCAGGCCGAACAGGCGATGCGCAACGTCAAGCAACTGCTCGAAGAAGCCGGCAGCGACCTGAGCCACATCGTCAAGACCACCACCTACCTGATCGACCCGCGCTATCGCGAGCCGGTGTACCAGGAAGTTGGAAAATGGCTCAAAGGCGTGTTCCCGATCTCCACGGGGTTGGTGGTGTCGGCGCTGGGGCAGCCGCAGTGGTTGATGGAGATTGATGTGATTGCGGTGATTCCCGAGTAGGACCGAGTTGCGGCCATCGCGGGCAAGCCCGCTCCTCCAATCCCCTGTAGGAGCGAGCTTGCTCGCGATGAGGCCAGCCAGGTCACCCCACATGCCAAGGCAACCCCAGGAGCCACACCCATGACCTTCTCCATCACCGCCCGCTGCCCTGAAACCGGCCAGTTCGGCATTGCCATCAGCTCCTCCAGCATCGCCGTCGGCGCCCGTTGCCCGTGGCTGCTGCCAGGTGTCGGCGCCGTGTCCACCCAGAACATTACCCTACCCTCCCTGGGCCCCGAGGTGCTTGCCCTGCTGGAGCAAGGCCTGGCCCCCGCCCAGGCGCTGGACAACGCACTCACGCGCAACGGCTACAGTCAGTACCGGCAGATCACCGCCATCGACCACCTCGGCCAGACCGCGCATTTCAGCGGCGCGCAAACCCTGGGCAACCACAACGCCGTGTCGGGTGAACAATGCGTCGCGGCCGGCAACATGCTCGCAGATCCACAGGTTGTCGAGGCCATGGTCAGCGCCTTCGAACACGGCGAAGGCCAGCTCGCCGACCGCTTGCTCGCCGCCATGCAAGCTGCCATCGCCGCAGGTGGCGAAGCAGGTCCCGTGCATTCGGCGGCCCTGGTGGTGGTCGGCGACCTGACCTGGCCGATCATCAACCTGCGCGTGGATTGGGCCGATGAAGACCCGATCGGCGTCCTGGGCAAACTCTGGGACGCCTACCGACCGCAAGTGCAGGACTACATCGACCGTGCCCTCGCCCCGGATCGCTCCCCCGGCTACGGTGTCGCCGGAGACGACCGATGAGCGCCAGTCGCGACCTGCTGCAAACCCTGGTGGCGTTCGACACCACCAGCCGCGAATCGAACCTGCAACTGATCGAGTTCGTACGCGACTACCTGGCAGGTTTCGACGTGACCTGCGAACTGATCTACAACGAATCACGCAGCAAGGCCAACCTGTTCGCCAGCATCGGCCCGGTGGACGTACCGGGCATCGTACTGTCCGGGCACACTGACGTGGTGCCGGTGGACGGCCAGCCCTGGACGGTGCCGCCGTTCGAGCTGACAGAGCTCGACGGTAAGCTCTACGGGCGCGGCACGGCGGACATGAAGGGCTACATCGCCTGCGTGCTGGCGCTGGTGCCAGCGCTGGTGAACGCCACGCTGCGCAGGCCGGTCCACATCGCGCTTTCCTACGATGAAGAAGTCGGCTGCCTTGGCGTGCGTTCGTTGCTGGCCGAGCTGCAACAGCGACCGGTCAAGCCGCTGCTGTGCATCATTGGCGAACCCACCGAGCTGAAACCGGTGCTGGGGCACAAGGGCAAACTGGCGATGCGTTGCGACATCCACGGGCATGCCTGCCATTCGGCCTATGCGCCGCAGGGAGTCAACGCCATCGAGTACGCCGCCGAGCTGATCGGCGAACTGGGCCGGATCGGCCAGCGTCTCAAGGCGCCGGAACGGCACGACACACGCTTCGACCCGCCCTTCTCCACGGTGCAGACCGGAGTGATTGCCGGTGGCAAGGCACTGAACATCGTCCCCGCCGATTGCCGCTTCGACTTCGAGGTCCGCGCCTTGCCCGCACAGGACCCGAACGAAGTGGCGCAGGCGCTCAAAACCTACGCCGAACAACAGGTGCTGCCGCGCATGCGGGCGGTGAGCGAACAGAGTGAAATCCGCTTCAGCGAGCTGTCGGCCTACCCGGGACTGGCCACCGACGTACACAGCGAAGCGGCTGAGCTGATCGCGGCGTTCTGTGGTTCGCAAGACTTCGGCACCGTAGCCTTCGGCACCGAAGGCGGCCTGTTCGACGCCGCCGGCATCCCCACCGTCGTCTGCGGCCCCGGCAGCATGGACCAGGGGCACAAACCGGATGAGTTCGTGAGCGTCGAGCAGCTTGAACGGTGTGATGAAATGCTGTTGAGGATGGTGCGATGGATTAGCGAATAGCCGATCTCAGAACACCCATTACCCCCTGTAGGAGCGAGCTTGCTCGCGATGAGGGTGTGTCAGTCGAAATCATTATGACTGATGCGCCGCCATCGCGAGCAAGCTCGCTCCTACAGGGGTTTTGTGCTGTTTTGAAGTCATCAACCGACCCACATTTTTTAATGTTTATACCCACAAACTTACTAATTTATCTCTGCCCCACCACCCCACATCATCGACTCCAACAAGAAAAGCACCGCCTGCGCGCGGCGCACACCGAAGTACGTCCACGTACTCAAAATCGCCTTGGAGTTCGTCATGGTTACCGAAGCAGCAACCTCCACCCCGCTCATCGAAAAACACACCATCGGCTACGTCCCGCCCGAAGATCGCCACGGCAAGACCCGTGACTTGTTCACCCTCTGGTTCGGCGGCAACATCGCCCCGCTGCCCATCGTCACCGGCGCCCTCGGCGTGCAGATGTTCCATCTGAACCTGGTGTGGGGCATCGTCGCCATTCTCGTTGGCCATTTGGTTGGCGGCGTGCTGATGGCGCTGCACTCGGCACAGGGCCCGCAGATGGGCATCCCGCAAATGATCCAGAGTCGGGCGCAATTCGGTTCGCTCGGCGCGCTGCTGGTGGTGTTGATCGCCGGCATCATGTACATCGGCTTCTTCGCCTCCAACATCGTGCTGGCCGGCAAATCCCTGCACGGGGTGGTCGACAGCGTGCCCGTGCCGGTCGGCATTGTCATCGGCGCCCTGGGTTCCGGGATCATCGGCATCATCGGTTACCGCTTCATCCATGTACTCAACCGCATCGGCACCTGGGTGCTGGGCGCCGGCATCGTGCTCGGCTTCGGCTACATCTTCACCCACGTGCAGACGGCCGACTTCCTTACCCGCGGCAGCTTCAACATCTCCGGCTGGCTTGCCACCGTCTCGCTGGCTGCGCTGTGGCAGATCGCCTTCGCGCCGTACGTGTCCGACTACTCGCGCTATCTGCCGGCCAACGTGCCCGTCGCCGCGACGTTCTGGACCACTTATCTCGGGACCGTGCTCGGTTCCAGCCTGTCGTTCATCTTCGGCGCGGTCGCCGTGCTCGCCACCCCCGAAGGCATGGACACCATGGACGCAGTAAAACTCGCCACCGGTTCCATCGGCCCGCTGATGCTCGTGCTGTTCTTGCTCAGCGTCATCAGCCACAACGCCCTCAACCTCTACGGCGCCGTGCTGTCGGTGATCACCTTGATACAAACCTTCGCCTGGCGCTGGATCCCCACCGCCAAAAGCCGCGCGGTACTGTCGATCATCATCCTCGCCGCCTGCTGTTTCGCCGCCGTCGGCGCCTCGGCCAACTTCATCGGCCACTTCGTGGACATGGTCCTGGTGTTGCTCGTCGTGCTGGTGCCGTGGACCGCAATCAACCTGATCGACTTCTACGCCATCCACAAAGGCAACTACGACATCAACTCGATCTTCAAGGTCGACGGCGGCATTTACGGGCGCTACAACCCCCAAGCCCTGCTGGCCTACGCCATCGGCATCGTGGTGCAGATCCCGTTCATGAACACGCCGCTGTACGTCGGCCCGATCAGCGCCCACATCAACGGCGCGGACCTGTCCTGGCTGGTCGGCCTGCTCATCACCTCGCCGCTCTACTACTGGCTCGCCAACCGCGACAGCGCCTACAAACGCCGCCTCGACACCGGCAAACTCGCCACCCTTTAAACAACACCGCCCCCCTGTAGGAGCGAGCTTGCTCGCGATAGGGCCCTGACAGCCGATGAAACTCCAACGGTCAGGGCCCAACCCACACCCACAAAAATTTAATGAACCCCACCCACACCAGCCCACCTAAAGCAAAGACCATCAGGAGGGCAACCCATGCACATCGAAACCATCTGGATCGTACTCGCCGCCATTTTGGTGATCGCGGAAATCTGGGCCATCAACAAAGTCCGCAAAGCCGAAGGCAAATCCAGCAACAAACTGTTGTGGATCGTCTTCATCGTCTTCGTCCCCCTGTTCGGCCTGCTCGCCTGGCTGGTGGCCGGGCCCAAACACACCCAACACAACCCGAATTCGCCGCAAACCCGGCAGTGATCCTGACGTCTGCAAAACATGTAGGAATTTACCCATTGTCACGGGGGCTTTAGCCCCCGTTCGACAGCGAACTCGCTCCCTTCCCTGCCGCCGATTTCCTACTTCACTCTGTAAACCCCGGAATAGACTCAAAGCCACGTAAACAGTGGCATTCGGCCTAGCGTGAAGCTTTGGTTTTGCGTCCTACAGTGCAGTTGTGGCCGGTGTAAATCGAGGCCTATATTCAATCTATCGCAACATTCAGTTAGCGATCGGGTCTCGCAGCCCTGATAAGAGAAAGCACCGCTAGAGAACAACTGTGGCAAACTTCGCCGCCGTTGAGTTTTTATGGCGGCTGTGTGTGGGAGACCTTCGGGTCTGCCGGTTTCTTCTCTTATCCGGTACTGCGACCCACACATAGCTGCCACCCGCCTGAATCGCAGCAGAAAGGTGGCTTCGTAACTTTTTAATAAGAGAAGAATCATGACAATGAATTGCCCCCCACACCGCTTCATCCCCATGACCCAATTCGCTACTGACTACCCAGTGCTGGTCATCGACAAAGACGCCCCACTTACCGAACTCCATTGCTGCATCAGCGAACGCCTCCACGCCGTCCTCCCCTACCTGCAACTGATGGGTTGTACCAGCCTCCCCGATTACGCCGATCACGACATCAACACCGTCGCCAACATCGCCCGGATTCTGCTTCAGGACGTGAGCGATGTGTTTCGTGTGGTTGAGCTTCGTGGGCTTGCCAGCGCGAACGGTAAGTGACCGGCCTTCAAAATTACAAAACCCGCGAAGCCGCGGGTTTTGATTGAGTAGTTGTAAATCAGATAAAAATCACCAACTCGGTCTCACCTGGATAGTCCAATGACAGAAGAAACAAATTCCCTTACTGAAGAGGAAATAGACGCACTGGAGCACCAAATACCGCATATCGCTAGAGTCGCCACCAAAGCTGCATATGAACAAGCGTTGGAAGTGAGCGAGAGAGTTTTGTGTGTCGATTCGGGCAACTTGGTATGGGCGTCACGTGACAGCAGTAAAACCTTTGTCGCCAAGGCCCAACCACGTCGAAAGGTTAAAGTGGGTCAGGTGATCACCGTACGTCGCTTTGGCGTTCATGTGGATGATGAGGGTGCCTAGGTTTCGGTAAATTCAATGAACCACCTATGTTTCGCTAGCCCCATCACTTCAGTGCCAGCTTTTTCAGCAAAGCACCAAGCCCCTCCGGAACCAACGGCGCTTCATCCGTAAACCGTTCCAACGGCAACCATTTCGCAACGAACGGCGCATCATTGCTCTCCTGGCCATCCAGGTGCAGCCGTTCATAAACGCTGCCATCCACAAACCTCGCATCATAAACCTGCACGATTTCGTGCCCGGGCTTTCCCGCGTAGGTGAACAGGCTTTCCAGCGTACCGAGCAAGCGAATATCGGTGATGGCCAAGCCGAGCTCTTCCTGCACCTCACGCTCAATGGCCTGGGCGCTGGTTTCGCCGAACTCGATGCCGCCACCGATGGGCCGGAAGAATGAGCGTTGCGTGACGGGATCGACAGCCTCGTTGACCAGAATCTTGCCGTCGTGATGAAAAATGCAGAGTGCCAGAGCGCGGATGCGTGGTGCGGTCATGTGTTGAATTCCATTTTCCTTAAAAACCGGGCGCGGATTCTGGCTTTTCCTGGAGCATCAGAGCAAATGGAATCAGCGGTTAACGTCTTCACTCGGGCCGGTCAACGCCTTTGGCCCGGCTTCCAATGGTAGTGGCTGAAAATCTCAACAGCGATGGCAAACACAGCGAATAACATACTCAACGCCAACCACCTCGGCATCGCGCTTAACAATCCGACGTGGTCAATCACTGGGGCACTCAAGACCGTGCCGATCCAGCCCCCCACGAAAATGGCGACCCTGGAAGCGGCGACACTTGTGAACTGACCATGAGCGCTCTCGCCAAACTCATCCTTTTTCATTCTCGGCACGAAGTAAAACAAGCCCAGCAGACAAAAGACCGCGTAGGAGCCAAACCCTGCAACGTTCAGGTACACGCCATCCACGCCAAAGAACAGCTTGAGCCCTCCAACCAGCATCACGCTGTAAAAAGCCGACGTGACAAATACCGCCGGCCAGGCCCAGAGGTAGTAGCGAAACGTTCGCGCATTCATGAGCGCCCCCTTCCTTGGACCAGGGTCGTCAGTTCAGAAGTTCGCCGGCGTGTTGGCGCTGATGATTTCCGCCTCGTCCTGGCCGATGTTGCGGAATTTGTGCGGCAAGGTGGTCGGGAAGTAGTAGCCGTCACCGGCGTTGAGCACGCTGATCTGGCCGTCTACGGTCAGCTCGACGGTTCCGCGCGTGACCAGGCCGCACTCCTCGCCTTCGGCGTGGACGATGGGCTCTTCGCCAGAGCTGGCGCCCGGGGCGTATTGCTCGCGCAGCAGGCGCATCTGGCGGCTGGGGACGGAGGCGCCGATCAGGAGCAGGCGCAGGCCGTGACGGCCCAGGTCCGGTTGTTCGTTGGCACGAAACACGTATTGGTGCTCGCGCGGGGGCTGGTCGAAGGTAAAGAAGTCCGCCAGGGACATGGGGATGCCTTCGAGCAGTTTTTTCAGGGAACTGACCGAGGGGCTGACGCGATTCTGTTCGATCAGGGAAATGGTGGCGTTGGTCACGCCGCTGCGGCGAGCGAGTTCGCGTTGGGAGAGTTTGTAGCTTTCGCGTACCAGTTTGAGTCGTGAGCCCGTATCCATGACAGCCTTATGCAAGTAGAACTTAAGGGTTATGGGGGTGGATGGCGGGCGACGCTTGGTCGCGAGAGTGCCGCTTTCCCTGTCCCGGTAATGTGAAGGCGGGTATTAAATCACGTTTGTGGGAGTTGGCCAGCAGGTTCGATGAGTGGTGGGTTGCAGGTAGCCCCGGATCCTTCATTCACTGGAGATCCACTGTGGGAGCGGCGGTGCGAGCAAGTCGAATCGTCGCACCGCCGCTCCCACAAAATCAGATACCGAAACGATCACGCAACGCATAGTACGCCGCGCCCATCGCCGTCAGCGGGGCCTGGAAGGTGCGGCCGCCGAGCATCGGCATGTGCGGCAGCGAGGCGAAGGCGTTGAAGCGTTCGGCGTCGCCACGGATCATTTCCGAGATCAGTTTGCCGGCCAGGTGTGAGCAGGTAACCCCGTGACCGCTGTAACCCTGCATGTAGTAGGCGTTTTTCTCGATACGGCCAAATTGCGGCATGCGGGACATGGTCAGCAGGAAGTTGCCGGTCCAGCGGTAGTCGATCTTCACGTCCTTGAGTTGCGGGAAGGTCTTGAGAATTTTCGGGCGGATCAGTTGCTCGATATCGTCCGGCTCGCGGGCGCCGTAGACCACACCGCCACCGTACAGCAGACGGTTATCGGCGGTCAGGCGATAGTAGTCGAGCAGGTAGTTACAGTCTTCAACGCAGTAATTGTGGGTGATCAGGCTGCGCGCCTGCTGCTCGGTCAAGGGCTCGGTGACGACGATCTGCGAGCCGCACGGCATGCTTTTGGCGGTGACGCGGTTGTCCAGGCCCTGCGGCAGGTAGGCGTTGCCGGCGATCAGCAGGTATTTGGCTTTTACTGCACCTTTGGCCGTGCGAACGGTGATCGGCTCGCCGTAGGTAATGTCCACCGCCGCCGATTGTTCGAAAATCCTGCCGCCCAGGCCAATGATGGCCGACGCTTCGCCCAGGGCGAGGTTGAGCGGGTGAATGTGGCCGCCCTGCATGTCCAGCAGGCCACCGACGTAGTTGTCGCAGCCCACTTCGCGCTTGATATCGGCGGCGCTGAGCATCGTCAGGTTCCTGTTGCCGTAGCGCTCCCAGCTGCTTTTCTGCTCAGCAAGGCCCTTGAGCTGCTTGTTGTTCAGCGCGGCGAAAATGCCACCTGGACGGTAGTCGCACTGGATGTCGTAGTGCTGTATGCGCTGACGAATGATGTCGGCGCCTTCGAACATCATGCTGCCGAGCACTTCAGCGGTCTTGTCGCCATAGCGCGCTTCGATGACATCGACGTCGCGGCTGTAGGAATTGACCAATTGACCGCCGTTGCGACCACTGGCACCAAAGCCGACCTTGGCGGCTTCGAGCACGGTCACGCTGTAGCCAGCCTCGGCCAGGAACAGGGCCGAGGACAGACCGGTATAGCCGGCGCCGATGATGCAGACATCGCAATCCATCGCTTCCTCGAGCACAGGAAAATCGCCGGTGAAGTGGCGGGTGGCGGCGTAGTAGCTGTTTACGTGGGCTTGTTTCATGGTTTTCTCCGAGGGCCGCCGGAAGGTGCCGGCGACCTCGCTTTTCTTATAGGTGTCAGAGCTTGATCCAGGTCGCCTTGAGCTCGGTGTACTTGTCGAACGCGTGCAGCGACTTGTCACGACCGTTACCCGACTGCTTGAACCCGCCGAACGGCGCGGTCATGTCGCCGCCGTCGTATTGGTTGACCCACACGCTGCCAGCGCGCAAGCCACGGGCGAAGGTGTGGGCCTTGCTCAGGTTGCTGGTCCACACACCGGCCGCCAGGCCGAAGATGCTGTCGTTGGCAATGGCCAGCGCTTCTTCAACGGTATCGAAGGTGATCAGCGACAGCACCGGGCCGAAGATTTCTTCGCGAGCGATGGTCATGGCATTGGTCACGCCGTCGAAAATCGCCGGCTCCACGTACAGGCCGCCGGTGTCTTCCAACGTGCGTTGGCCACCGGCAATCAGCTCGGCGCCCTGCTGCCGGCCGATGTCGATGTAGCGCAGCACATTGTCCAATTGACGCTGGTCGACCAGGGCGCCGACCGTGGTTTCCGAATCCAGGGCATGGCCCGGCTTCCAGGCTTTGAGCGCTTCCACCAACAACGGGATGAACTGATCACGGATCGAACGTTCCACCAGCAGGCGCGAACCGGCGGTGCAGACTTCACCCTGATTGAAGGCGATGCCGCTGGCGGCCGCCTGGGCCGCCACGCGCAGGTCCGGCGCGTCGGCGAACACCACGTGCGGGCTCTTGCCGCCGGCCTCCAGCCAGACGCGCTTCATATTGCTCTGTCCGGCGTAGACCATCAGTTGCTTGGCGATGGCGGTGGAACCGGTAAACGCCAACACGTCGACATCCATGTGCAGCGCCAGCGCCTTGCCGACGGTGTGGCCGTAGCCGGGCAGAACGTTGAACACGCCCTTTGGAATGCCGGCCTCCAACGCCAGTTGGGCAATGCGAATCGCGGTCAGCGGCGACTTTTCCGAAGGCTTGAGGATGAACGAGTTACCGGCCGCCAGCGCAGGCGCGAATTTCCAGCTCGCCATGATCAACGGGAAGTTCCACGGCACGATGGCCGCGACCACGCCGGCGGGTTCGCGGGTGACCAGGCCGAGTTGATCCTGTGGCGTAGGGGCGACTTCGTCGTAGATTTTATCGATGGCTTCGGCAGTCCAACGAATCGCGTTGGCGGTCGCCGGGATATCGACGTTCATCGAGTCGCTGATCGGCTTGCCCATGTCGAGGGTTTCGAGCAGGGCCAACTCTTCGCGGTGGGCGAGGATCAGGTCGGCGAAGCGGATCAGCGTGCGCTTGCGCTCTGCCGGGGCCAGGTTGGCCCAGACGCCGGATTCGAACGTGCGACGAGCGACGGCCACAGCTTCGTTGGCATCGGCTTCGTCGGTGCTCGCGACGTTGGCCAGGAAACGGCCGTCGACCGGGCTGGTGCATTCGAAGGTGGCACCGCTGATGGCTGGACGGTATTCGCCGTCGATGAAAGCGCGGCTTTCGAGGGTCAGGGACTGGAAGCGTTGTTCCCAGTCGTTGCGGGTCATGGTCATGGGGGACTCACACAGAATTTGTTGGGTACCTACCTGTAGGAGCGAGCATGCTCGCGATGGTGTTCCAGACACCTCGGGGTATCAGGCAGCCAACGTAATCGTTGACGACCATCGCGAGCATGCTCGCTCCTACAGGGGGGGCGTGGATGGCTCAGACCGTATGCAAGTACCAGTTGTACTCAAGGTCGGAGATCGAGTTTTCGAACTCGGCCAGCTCGCTTTCCTTGCACGCCACAAACACATCGATGTACAGCGGGTCGATGTACTTGGCCATCACCTCGCTGTCGTCGAGCACGCGCAGGGCGTCGCGCAGGTTGTTCGGCAGGCTTTGCTCGTTCTGCTCGTAGCTGTTGCCTTCCACCGGGGCGCCCGGCTCGATCTGGTTGGTCAGGCCGTGGTGAATACCGGCCAACACCGACGCCATCAGCAAATACGGGTTGGCGTCGGCACCGGCCACGCGATGCTCGATGCGCACGGCATCCGGAGAACCGGTCGGCACACGGACCGCTACGGTACGGTTGTCGATGCCCCAGCTCGGCGAGTTCGGCACATAGAACTGCGCGCCAAAACGGCGGTACGAATTGACGTTCGGGCACAGGAACGCCATTTGCTCAGGCAGGGTTTCCAACACCCCCCCGATGGCGTGACGCAGCGCGGTGTTCTGCTCGGGGTCTTCGCTGGCGAAGATGTTGTTGCCGGCCTTGTCGAGGATCGAAATGTGCACGTGCAGGCCGTTGCCCGCCTGACCCGGATACGGCTTGGCCATGAAAGTGGTGTCCATCTCGTGGTCGTAGGCGATGTTCTTCACCAGACGCTTGAGCAATACCGCGTAGTCGCACGCCTTGATCGGGTCGTTGACGTGATGCAGGTTCACTTCGAATTGCGCCGGGGCGCTTTCCTTGACGATGGCGTCAGCGGGGATGCCCTGCTCTTTCGCGCCCTCGAGGATGTCTTGCAGGCAATCGACGTATTCGTCGAGGTCGTCGATCAGGTACACCTGGGTCGACATCGGACGCTTACCCGAAACCGGCGAGCGTGGCGACTGCGGACGACCGTTCACGTTGTCCTGGTCGATCAGGTAGAACTCCAGCTCGAACGCGGCGCAGATGGTCAGGCCCATGTCGTCGAACTTGCTGACGATCTGGCGCAGCACTTCGCGTGGGTCGGCGAAGAATGGCTGGCCTTCCAGTTCATGCATGGTCATCAGCAGTTGCGCGGTCGGACGCTTCTGCCAGGGCTCGATGCTGAGGGTGCCGGGGATGGGAAAACAGATCCGGTCGGAGTCACCGATGTCCAGGCCCAGGCCGGTGCTTTCCACCGTGGAGCCATTGATATCCAGGGCAAACAGCGACGCCGGCAGGTTGATGCCTTTTTCGTACACCTTATGAAGACTGGTGCGTTCGATGCGCTTGCCGCGCACCACACCGTTCATGTCCGCAATCAGAAGGTCGACGTACAAAACCTCAGGATATTTCTTAAGGAATGCGTTTGCTTCGTTGAGTTGAACGGTACGCAGAGGGACCGACATGATGCACCTATTAGCTGTTAATTATTATGTTCACCGCACTTTCGCCGAGCCAGTCAACCCGAACGGCAAAGTGAAGTCAATAGCGAACACCCACCCTTTCACCCTTTATTTTCTGGGCTTTTCAGCGGACAGAAACATCAAATCGATCTGGAACACGGCGCAAATCCTGAGGATCCGACGTGCGGCGTTTAGAATTTTTTACATGGCAGTTGTCAATTAAAATCAACAAGGCTAAGCTCCGGAAAAGCTCGTTCAAGTGTCAAACTTCGAGGTGATAAAAATGGCATTCAAGCCATTGATCGGCGTTACTGCATGCGTCAAACAGATTGGCCTGCACCCCTACCACATCAGCGGCGACAAATACCTGCGTGCTGTCAGTGTTGCCGCATTGGGGATGCCAGTGGTCATTCCTTCCCTGGGTGAACTGACGGAAATCACCGAAGTGCTCACCCATCTCGACGGTCTGCTGTTGACCGGCTCGCCCTCGAACGTGGAGCCCTACCACTATCAAGGCGCGGCCAGCGCCCCCGGCACGGACCACGACCCGGCGCGGGACGCCACCACCCTTCCTCTTCTGCGTGCCGCGATTGCCGCCGGCGTTCCGGTACTGGGCATCTGCCGAGGCTTCCAGGAAATGAACGTGGCCTTCGGCGGCAGCCTGCACCAGAAGGTGCACGAACTGCCTGGCATGCTCGATCACCGCGAAGCCGACAGCCCGGAGCTGGCGGTGCAATACGCCCCCGCGCATGCGGTCACGGTGCAACCCGGTGGCGTGTTCGAAAAGCTGCAATTGCCAGCCGAGTTCATGGTCAATTCGATTCACAGCCAGGGCATCGACCGTCTGGCGCCAGGCTTGCGGGTTGAAGCGATTGCGCCAGATGGCTTGATCGAGGCGATTTCGGTGGACCACAGCCCGACCTTTGCCGTCGGCGTGCAATGGCATCCGGAATGGCAGGTGCTGTCGAACCCGCCTTACCTCAGCATTTTCCAGGCGTTCGGTGATGCCTGCCGGCGACGGGCCGCGCTGCGTAAGACTCGCTAAGTATCCAAACCCTTTACTGCCCCCGTGAGGAACGGGCGTGCCTTTGCGCGCCGGTTTCTGGCGATAACAAACCGCATCAACAACAAAAAGTACGACCCAGGCAAACCCGAGAGAAACACCGCCCCCTGTAGGAGCGAGCATGCTCGCGATGGCCGCCAACGATAACGCTGGCGGCCTGGATGCCCGCGGTGTCTGGACATCCATCGCGAGCATGCTCGCTCCTACAGGGGGGTGTTGGGGGTTTGCAATCACCTATTAAGCCGGGCCGCGTTGGCCCGACGACCTGTTGGGAGTTTCACATGGCAAACGCCTCCAGCACTTACAGGAAGGCCCTTGAAGGTCACCAATCACCGAAAAAGGTGTTGGTGAAAGTCGACCGCGTCACCAAGAAATTCGACGAAACCATCGCAGTGGATGATGTCTCCCTGGAGATTCATCAGGGCGAAATCTTTGCCCTGCTCGGCGGTTCGGGTTCTGGCAAATCGACCCTGCTGCGCATGCTCGCCGGGTTCGAGCGCCCGACCGAAGGACGGATCCTGCTCGACGGCGTGGACATCACCGACATGCCGCCGTACGAGCGGCCCATCAACATGATGTTCCAGTCGTACGCCCTGTTCCCGCACATGACGGTCGCGCAGAACATCGCCTTCGGTCTCAAGCAGGACCGTTTGCCCGCCAGCGAGATCGACGCCCGTGTGGAAGAGATGCTGCGCCTGGTGCACATGACCCAATACGCCAAGCGCAAACCCCATCAACTGTCCGGCGGCCAGCGCCAGCGCGTGGCCCTCGCCCGCTCCCTGGCCAAGCGCCCCAAGCTGTTGCTGCTCGACGAACCGATGGGCGCTCTGGACAAAAAGCTGCGTTCGCAAATGCAGCTGGAACTGGTAGAAATCATCGAGCGCGTCGGCGTGACCTGCGTGATGGTGACCCACGACCAGGAAGAGGCCATGACCATGGCCCAGCGCATCGCGATCATGCACCTGGGCTGGATCGCCCAGATCGGCAGCCCGGTGGACATCTATGAAGCACCGGTCAGCCGCATGGTCTGTGAATTCATCGGCAACGTGAATGCCTTCGACGGCACCGTGGTGGAAGACCTTGAAGGCCACGCGATCATCCACAGCCCGGACCTGGAGCAGAAGATCTACGTCGGCCACGGCGTCAGTACTTCAGTGGAAGACAAGTCGATCACCTACGCGATTCGCCCGGAAAAACTGCTGGTCAGCACCACCCAGCCGGATTTCCGCTACAACTGGTCGGCAGGCAAGGTCCATGACATCGCCTACCTCGGCGGGCATTCGGTGTTCTACGTCGAGCTGCCAGGCGGCAAGATCGTCCAGTCGTTCATGGCCAACGCCGAACGCCGTGGCGCGCGACCGACCTGGGACGACCAGGTCTACGTGTGGTGGGAAGACGACAGCGGCGTGGTACTGCGCTCATGAGTACTCATCGCCAGCAACTCATGCGTTTTGTGCCCAGCGGCCGCAAGATCGTCATCGGCATTCCGTTTTTGTGGCTGTGCCTGTTTTTCCTGTTGCCGTTCTTCCTGGTGATGAAGATCAGCTTCTCGGAAGCGGCGCTGGCCATCCCACCCTACTCCGAGATCTACACCTACGCCGAACAGAAGCTGCAACTGTTCATGAACGTCGGCAACTACCTGATGCTGACCGAGGATGAACTGTACATTTCGGCCTACTTCGGCTCGTTGAAAGTGGCGTTTCTCAGCACGCTGATGTGCCTGTTGATCGGTTTCCCGATGGCGTACGCGATCACCAAAACGAGCAAGGACACGCAAAACGTCCTCTTGCTGTTGATCATGATGCCGACCTGGACCGCCATCCTGATACGTGTCTACGCGTGGATGGGTATTCTGAGCAACAACGGCCTGCTCAACGCGTTCCTGATGTGGACCGGGCTGACCAGTCACCCGATCGAGATCCTCAATACCAATACCGCCGTTTATATCGGAGTGGTTTACGCCTACCTGCCGTTCATGGTCCTGCCGCTCTACGCCAACCTGGTCAAGCACGATCACAGTTTGCTGGAGGCCGCGTCAGACCTGGGCTCGAGCAACTTCAACAATTTCTGGAAGATCACCGTGCCACTGGCCAAGAACGGCATCATCGCCGGCTGCATGCTGGTGTTCATTCCGGTGGTGGGCGAGTTTGTGATTCCGGAACTGCTGGGCGGCCCGGAAACCCTGATGATCGGCCGCGTGCTGTGGCAGGAGTTCTTCAACAACCGCGACTGGCCGGTGGCGTCTGCCCTGGCGGTGGTGATGCTGTTGATCCTGATCGTACCGATTCTGTTGTTCAACCGTAGCCAG
This sequence comes from Pseudomonas sp. S2_C03, assembly GCF_054668405.1. Taxonomy (NCBI): domain Bacteria; kingdom Pseudomonadati; phylum Pseudomonadota; class Gammaproteobacteria; order Pseudomonadales; family Pseudomonadaceae; genus Pseudomonas; species Pseudomonas sp. S2_C03. Next base: position 2,904,667 of record NZ_CP162766.1, read on the forward strand.
GCCAAAGAGATGGAGGGTCGGGGATGAAACGCGCAAGTTTTTCAACGTTCATGCTGGTGTTCGGGCTTGCCTTCATTTACCTGCCGATGCTGATCCTGGTGATCTACTCGTTCAACGCCTCGAAACTGGTGACGGTGTGGGGCGGCTGGTCGGTGAAGTGGTACACCGGTTTGCTCGACAACACGCAACTGATGGGCTCGGTGTTGCGCTCACTGGAGATCGCCTGCTACACGGCGGTGGCGGCCGTGGCGCTGGGCACACTGGCGGCGTTCGTCCTGACTCGCGTCACCCGCTTCAAGGGCCGCACCCTGTTCGGTGGCCTGGTCACCGCGCCGCTGGTGATGCCGGAAGTCATCACCGGTCTGTCGCTGTTGCTGCTGTTCGTGGCCATGGCGCAACTGATCGGCTGGCCAATGGAACGTGGCATCGTCACCATCTGGATCGCCCACACCACGTTCTGCGCCGCCTATGTGGCGGTGGTGGTGTCCTCGCGCTTGCGTGAGCTGGACCTGTCCATTGAAGAAGCGGCGATGGACCTGGGGGCGAAACCCTTCAAGGTGTTTTTCCTGATCACCATTCCGATGATCGCCCCCTCCCTGGCGGCGGGCGGCATGATGTCGTTCGCCCTGTCGCTGGACGATCTGGTGCTGGCCAGCTTCGTCTCGGGCCCGGGCTCCACCACCCTGCCGATGGAAGTGTTCTCGGCGGTGCGCCTGGGCGTGAAGCCCGAGATCAACGCCGTGGCCAGCCTGATCCTGCTCGCGGTGTCTTTGGTGACCTTCCTGGTCTGGTATTTCGGTCGCCGCGCCGAGGCCACCCGTAAGCGGGCGATCCAGGAAGCCATGGACCAGACCGCCAGCGAAGCCTGGCAACCCGCCGCAAAACAGGCAGCACCTGCGACGGCGTAGTGCCGATTTGAGATTGCTATCGCGAGCAAGCTCGCTCCTACAGGGTCTCGCGGCGCTCACAATATCTGTGGGAGCGAGCCTGCTCGCGATGAGCCCAGCAGGACCCTATGTTTTCCGTTCACGCAGCGCCTTACCACCGCTGCACTCTCTCTGCAGAACGGCCTCACCTGGCTTCCTCGGTTAAGGTGAGCTTGGGCGCCCTCCTCGGGCGCCTTTTTTTATAGGGGCCATTCGGCCAGCGCCCGATAACGGCCCTTGTGCGATTCGAACAGGGCAAACCGGTCGGCCCGCAGGAAGAACTCCGGCGGCGTCGCCGACTCAGGCACCGGCTCGCGAAAATCGCGCATCAAGGTCAGGTGCGGCCTGAACTCTTTAGGTGCCTCTTCCAACCCGAACGGCAACATCGCCTGTTCCAGCGCATACGCCAGGCGCAACAACGCCGGCGGCGGCTGTTCGCACGCCAGCACCAATGCCCCGGCACGACGCCAGACATCGACTCGATCCAGCGCCACCCTCAACACGCCCGGTGTCTGGACCTTGCCCACGGCAGTGCAGATCTCGCCAATCTTCCCCACTTCCACCGCCCCCAGGAACAACAAAGTCAGGTGAAAATTCTCTGCCGGGACCGGTTTCCCGTGACGCAGCCGCAATTCGCCACGCCAACGGGCAATGGCCTTGCGCTGCTCGGGCGCGCAGCCCAAGGCAAAGAACAGCCGTTTCATCGGCTCGCGGGTTTCGTCGCTCACGCCTGGCACCTCCTGACATGCACGTTATAGTTCAAGCATTCGAATGAACGGGACAGGGCCATGCGAGAAATCATCAGCAAAGAGCCATGGTGGGCCAACCCACCGCAACCGGGACAGAAGGAGTCAGAGCTGGAATGGGGCTGGCTGGTTCACTATAGCGAAGGTGAGCCGCGTTTCGAATTTGTCAGGGTGCGCCCGACCGACAGCGAGATCCGTAACCGCAAGAGTTGCAGGATCACTCCGACGCCGGAGTGATCCTGCCCCCGGTCAGGCCTGCAGGAGGATGTCGAAGCCGCCGAAAATCACTCGCTGACCATCGAATGGCATCGGGTTAACGTCATTCTGCATACGCGGGTCAGCCATCATTTTCTGCATGCCGGCCTCGCGGGTCGCCTTGTCCGGCCAGACGATCCAGGCAAACACCACGGTTTCGTCGGCCTTGAGTTTCACTGCCTGGGGAAACGACGTCACTTTGCCATCCGGCACGTCTTCGCCCCAACACTCGACAATGCTCAGAGCGCCGTTCTCCTTGAAGATCGCGGCGGTGGTTTTTGCATGTTGTTCGAATTTAACGCGGTTGGCGGTGGGCACTGCAATCACGCAGCCATCAACGTAGGCCATGGTCATTCTCCAGCGTAGGGTTGAGGGTCGAACTGCTGGTTAGTCGCTTCAGGCGGGCTCCAATCGACAGTGCCGCCCCCCGAACTGACCGACGGCACTTCGGCACTGCCTGCCAGATTGCCCTCGATCTGCCCTGCCATGTACAACGTCCCGGCCATCACGCCTGTCGTCGGGTTCTGCACCAGTTTTATCCAGGCCTTATCGAAGGTGTTGCCAAGGCTGCTTCGGATCAGTGCTTCGCTGTCGGGGCGGTCGCTGGCCTGGATCAGCGCGCGAATCCCCGCTACGCCCACGGTAATCAGCCCCCCGGCAAGCTTGCCGGCAGCCGCCGCCACCGCACTGGCCGCGCCACGCGGTGCCATTTCCGCTTCCATGCGTTGGCTGGCGCGCCTGGCCACCGGCGCCATCGCGGTGTTCGTGTTATCAACGCCCTTGTCGCCACCGGCCTTGTGGATCTTGTCGATCAGCGCCGCGTACGCCGGCAAGGTGTTCAGCGGCTGGGTGTGCACCACTTGATACAACGAAGCGTCCCGAGCGGGCGGTGGGCCGAGGGCGATGGCCGGGACTTTTTGCAGGCGCCCGTTGAGTTGGGCCATGGGCACGCCGTAGCGCTGGGAGATTTTCTGCAGTTCTTCCTGGAGGATGTCGACGTAGAACGCCGTGGACAGGGCAAGAATCTGGTCAGGGTCGATTTCAACCGCGACCGGGTTGAGCACACGCTCCTGATATTCCTCAAGCAAATAGTCGGCCAGGCGCCTGGCGGAGGCATCCTGCTCACCCTGGGCGCTGATGGTGTACCAACTGACCTTCATCGACAGCCATTCCTGGGTCCAGTAGCTGCTGAACCAGGGGATGAAGTTCTCTTCGGTCAACTGATAGACACGGGTTCGCCAGTACTCCATGGCGCCACGGCTGTAGATCCTGGTCTGCTCGGTCGCCGAACGCGAGGCGTCGACAATGTCCCGGTCGACTTGCTGCCAGGTGCCTTGCGAAATGATCACTGGCGGCGATGGCGGTGGCGCGCGCGAAGTCGTGGCGCATCCGGCCAGGATGATCAGCACGGCGACGAACAGCGAACGCGGGTTCAAGGTCGCGGCGTCCACGGTGGGTAGGGGGTGAGATGAAGTATAGCTCTGGGGTTTTTGGGGTGTATGTAAGGGCCTCATCGCGGGCAAGCCCGCGATGGGGCCGGCAAGAACAGCCCAAACCCCAACCATCACCCCCATCGATATTCACAATCGCCACGAATGCCTTCCGCCCCGCCACCGTCAGCGTAGGATCGAACTCAACCCGACACACACCCCAACTGGAGGGGCCCATCATGCTGATTCATCTTTTGACCTGCCTGGCCCTGACAGCCATCACGCTGAGTGTTTTCGCGTGGTACGTCCTGACCGAGGAGTGCGCGTAATGATCCACATCGTCAATCTCACCGTGAGCTTTCCAGTCTTCGGCAAGAACTACTACTCGCAACAGGTGGTCTCGCGCAAAACCCGCTCGCTGGTGTTCAACAAGCAATTCGACGACTTGCTGATGCCTGCCGCTACCCATCACTTCAGCAATGAAGTGGTCGGGCTCAACGATCAGTTTCGCTTCCTCAACGACGTACTGGCCGAACATCTGCTGGATGTCGAACTGGCCAGGCAAGGGTCGCGCTCGTTCACCTTCTGATGTTCGTCAGGGTTTACTGCCCGCAGACCTCCCGCACACAGCCGCGCAACCAGCGATGCACAGGGTCCGCGTCCATGCGCGGATGCCAGAGCATCGCCACTGTAAAGGGCGGCAGCGAAATCGGCAGCTCGAAACTGTGCATGCCTGTGCGCAGGCTTTCGGTGTAGTGCGCCGGGATGGTGGCGATCAAGTCGGTGGTGCGAGCGAGCGCCAGCGCGGTGGAAAAGCCTGCGACCGAGGTCACGATGTGCCGTTGCAGGTTCAATTGTGCCAGCGCTTCGTCCACCGGCCCCTTGTCCAGACCGCGCCGGGATACTGCAACGTGGCCGCATGCAGCAAATCGCTGGGCCGTTATCTCCCCCTTGCTGAGCGGATGCCCTGCGCGCACCACGCCAATAAAACGGTCACGAAACAACCCCTGGGTGCGTAGCTCGGGGCTTGCAGAATCCCCCACCACGCCGGTCTCCAGATCCACACTGCCCTCTCGTAGCGCGGTGCTGTCCTTGTCCGGCTTGCCGACGAAACGCAGACGAACGCCCGGCGCCTGCTCGGCCACCCGGCCAATCAGCGCCGCGCCAAAGCTGTCGACAAAGCCTTCGCGGGTGCGCAGGGTGAAGGTGCGCACCAGTTGGCTCAGGTCCGGCTGTTGCGCCGGGCGCAGCATCGCTTCGGCTTCCTGCACCAGAAAACCGACCCGCTCGCGCAACTCCTGCGCACGCGGCGTGGCCACCAAACCGCGTCCGGCGCGCACCAGCAAAGGGTCGCCGGTGGTTTCCCGCAGCCGGGCCAGCGCCCGGCTCATGGCCGAGGGGCTAAGCCGAAGGCGTTTCGCCGCCCTCGCCACACTGCCCTCGGTCAGCAGCACATTCAGCGTCACAAGCAAGTTGAAATCGGGAGTGGACATCGTTCGCCCCTTGAAAGTGAGATGGCGCTGGATGCACGAGTAAAGTGCAAACGATGCGCCTTCCGCCATGTTAGGCGCGGGCGTAGATTTCCGATAGCACTCATCGCCCATCAGGAGACGCCCAATGAAGTCGACGACCGCCACCGCAGACAGCGCACCGCAAACACCCGCCGTGCGCTGGGCATTGGTCAGTCTTTCGCTGTCGATGTTGCTGTCTTCGTTGGGCACCAGCATTGCCAACGTCGGCCTGCCCACCTTGGCGCAGGTGTTCGATGCGAGCTTCCAGCAGGTGCAGTGGGTGGTGCTTGCCTACCTGCTGGCCATCACCACGCTGATCGTCAGCACCGGCCGGCTGGGCGACCTGGTCGGTCGTCGTCGCCTGTTGCTCACGGGCATTGCGGTATTTTCCCTGGCCTCCCTCCTGTGCAGCCTGGCGCCGACGCTGGGCTGGTTGATCGGGGCCAGGACAGTGCAAGGTCTCGGCGCAGCGGCGATGATGGCGCTGACCATGGCGTTTGCCGGCGCCACGGTGCCCAGGGAGAGAACCGGCAGCGCGATGGGCCTGCTGGGGACGATGTCGGCGATTGGCACCGCGACAGGGCCATCATTGGGTGGGCTGCTGATCGAAGGGTTTGGCTGGCAGGCGATCTTCCTGGTCAGCGTTCCCCTGGGCGCGCTGGGCTGGTTTCTTGCCTATCGCTTCCTGCCCGCCGATCGCCCTCGCGCGACGGCTGTTCACGAGGGTTTCGACCTGATCGGCACGGCGCTGCTGGCCATGACATTAGCCGCCTATGCGCTCGCGGTAACCTTGGGGCGGGGGCATTTTGCGGCCATGAACCTGGCGTTGCTGCTGGGTGCAACGGTCGGCCTGGGTTTGTTTGTATTCGCCCAGACCCGGGTGGCTTCGCCACTGATTCGCCTGACGCTGTTTCGCAATCCGGTGCTGAGCGGCGGCCTGGCGATGAGCACGCTCGTGGCGACGGTGATCATGACGACGCTGGTCATCGGGCCGTTCTATCTTGCCCATGGTCTTGGGTTGCAGCCGATGGTGACCGGATTGGTGTTGGCGGTTGGCCCCTGCGTGGCGGCGGTTACCGGACTGCCAGCCGGGCGCGTCGCCGACCGGTTCGGCGCCCAGCGCATGACCACGGCGGGGTTGGTGGCAATGGCGCTCGGTTGCCTGGCGCTGTCGCTGTTGCCACAGACGGTCGGTATTGCGGGTTACGTGGTGCCGATGGTGGTGCTGACCCTTGGCTACGCCGTGTTCCAGACCGCAAACAATACAACGATCATGAGCGATGTGACGGCTGACCGGCGTGGCGTCGTCGCGGGCATGATCAGCCTGTCACGCAACCTCGGTCTGATCACCGGAGCGTCGGTGATGGGCGCGGTGTTCGCCTTCGCCGCACAGACCGCCGAGGTTGCCAGCGCCTCGCCGCAGGCGATTGGGTATGGGATGCGGGTGACGTATGGGGTGGCTTTTGGGTTGATCCTGTTGGCGCTGGCACTCTCCTGTAGGAGCGAGCTTGCTCGCGATTCGTAGTGTCATTCGATTCAAATGGTGACTGGCACACCGCATCGCGAGCAAGCTCGCTCCTACAGGGGGGCGGTGCGGGTGGGCGACCGTTGGCCGTGCCAGGTTGCGGGGGGCGTCTTCGCGGCCTATGGTCCAAGCAGTGCCCTGGTTCACGAAGGAGTTGACCCCATGCCGACTGAATCCCGCCCTGCCGTCCTCGAACTGATCGGCAACACGCCGCTGGTGCGTGTCAGCCGCTTCGATACCGGCCCCTGCACGCTGTTTCTCAAGCTCGAATCCCAGAACCCCGGCGGTTCGATCAAGGACCGAATCGGCTTGGCGATGATCGACGCCGCAGAACGCGACGGTCGGTTGAAGCCCGGCGGCACCATCGTCGAAGCCACCGCCGGCAACACCGGATTGGGCCTGGCCCTGGTTGGTCGTGCCAAAGGCTATCGAGTGGTCCTGGTTGTGCCGGACAAGATGTCCACCGAGAAAGTGCTACACCTCAAGGCCATGGGCGCCGAAGTGCACATCACCCGTTCCGACGTCGGCAAGGGCCACCGCGATTATTACCAGGACGTCGCCGCACGGCTGGCCCTGGACATTCCCGGCGCGTTCTTCGCTGACCAGTTCAACAACCCGGCCAACCCGCTGGCGCATGAATGCAGCACCGCACCGGAAATCTGGGCGCAAACCCAGCATGACGTCGATGCCATCGTCGTCGGTGTCGGTTCTGCCGGTACGTTGACCGGGCTGACCCGGTTCTTCAAGCGGGTACAACCGGACCTGGAAATGGTGCTGGCCGATCCCGTGGGTTCGGTGATGGCCGAATACAGCCGCAGTGGCACCATGCCCACCCCCGGTTCGTGGGCGGTGGAAGGCATCGGCGAGGACTTCATACCTTCGATCGCCGACCTCTCCAGCGTACGCCACGCCTACTCGATCAGCGACGAGGAAAGTTTCGATCACGCCCGCCAACTTTTGCGCGCCGAGGGCATTCTCGGCGGCTCGTCCACCGGCACCCTGCTGGCCGCCGCGTTACGCTACTGCCGCGCGCAAACCGAGCCTAAACGCGTGGTCAGCTTCGTCTGTGATACGGGCACCCGTTATCTTTCCAAGGTCTACAACGATCAATGGATGAACGACCAGGGCTTGCTCAAGCGCAAACCCTACGGTGATTTGCGCGACGTGATCGCCCGGCGTTTCGAGGACGGTCGTGTGGTCAGCGTCAGCCCCGACGACACCCTGTTGACCGCGTTCCAGCGCATGCGCCTGGCGGACGTGTCGCAGTTGCCGGTACTGGCGGACGGTCGGAAACTGGTTGGGGTGATCGACGAATCCGACATTTTGCTGGGCATGCGGGAGGATCCCACGCACTTTCGCTTGACCGTGGCCAGCGCAATGACCGACAAAGTGGAAACCCTGCCCGCCAGCGCCAGCCTGGCCGAGTTGCAGGTGGAACTCGATCGCGGCCTGGTCGCGATCATCGCCGACGCCGCAGGCTTTCATGGCCTGATCACCCGCGTCGACCTGCTCAATCATTTGCGGAGATCCCTTGCATGAGTCAACACGATGAGAACGCAACACCACGCGCCTTCGCCACGCGGGTGATCCACGCCGGGCAAGCGCCAGACCCGACCACCGGGGCATTGATGCCACCCATCTACGCCAACTCCACCTACCTGCAAGACAGCCCCGGCGTGCACAAGGGCTTCGATTACGGTCGCTCGCACAACCCGACGCGTTTTGCCCTGGAGCGTTGCGTTGCTGACCTTGAGGGCGGCACCCAGGCCTTCGCCTTCGCCTCCGGGCTGGCGTCGATTTCCACGGTGCTGGAGCTTCTGGACGCCGGCTCGCACATCGTTTCCGGCAACGACCTGTATGGCGGCACCTTCCGTCTGTTCGACAAGGTCCGCAAGCGCAGCGCCGGGCACCGTTTCAGTTTCGTCGACCTGACCAACCTGTCGAACTTCGAGGCCGCGTTGCAGGACGACACACGCATGGTCTGGGTCGAGACGCCGAGCAACCCGCTGCTCAGCCTGACCGACCTCGCCGCCGTCGCCCGTCTCTGCCGCGCACGCGGCATTATCTGCGTGGCCGACAACACCTTCGCCAGCCCGTGGATCCAGCGCCCGCTGGAGTTGGGTTTCGACATCGTGCTGCACTCGACCACCAAATACCTCAACGGCCACTCCGATGTGATCGGCGGCATTGCGGTGGTGGGCAACAACCCCGAACTGGCCGAACGCCTGGGCTTTCTGCAAAACTCGATTGGCGCGATCTCGGGCCCGTTCGACGCGTTCCTGACCTTGCGCGGGGTGAAGACCCTGGCGCTGCGCATGGAGCGTCATTGCAGCAATGCGCTGGAGCTGGCGCAATGGCTGGAAAGCCAACCCCAGGTGGCGCGTGTCTATTATCCTGGCCTGCCTTCACACCCGCAGCATGAACTGGCGAAACGGCAGATGCGCGGTTTTGGCGGAATGATTTCCATTGACCTGAACACCGATCTGGCGGGCGCGCGGCGCTTCCTGGAAAACGTGCAGATCTTTGCCCTGGCCGAAAGCCTGGGCGGCGTGGAGAGCCTGATCGAACACCCGGCCATCATGACCCACGCCACCATTCCCGCCGAGACGCGTGCGCAATTGGGCATTGGCGATGGGTTGGTGCGGATGTCGGTGGGGGTTGAGGATGTGGAGGATTTGCGCGCCGACCTGGCGCAGGCGTTGGCGAAAATATGACATGAACCTGTGGGAGCGAGCATGCTCGCTCCTACAGGGGGCGGCGTGGGTTGTCTGTTATTTATCCGACTTGATGCTGGTCCAGACCCGCGTCCGTACCCGCTCCATTTTCTGCGGTAGCGGCTGCACGACGTACAGGGTTTTCAGAGCCTCAGGGGTCGGCGTGAGGTTCGGATTGCCGGTGATTTCCTTGTTGATCAGCGGCAGCGAATCCTTGTTGGCGTTGGGGTAGCCAAGGAAATCGCTGATCGGCGCGATGACTTTCGGGTCCATCAGGTTGTTGAGAAACGCGTGGGCTTCTTCGACGTTCTTCGCACTTTTCGGAATGGCGAAGGTGTCGAACCAGATTGGCGCCCCACTCTTCGGCAACCGCCAGTCGACCACCACGCCGTTGCCGGCTTCCTTGGCGCGGTTGCCAAACTGGTAGAAGCTGCCGGAATAACCGATGGCGACGCAGATGTCACCGTTGGCAATGTCGGTCATGTACTTGGCGGAGTTGAAGTAGGTGACGTACGGGCGCACCTTCATCAGCAATTCCTTGGCTTTTTCGTAGTCTTCAGGCTTCTGGCTGTTGGGGTCCAGGCCCAGGTACTGCAAGGCAATCGGCAGGATCTCCGACGGCGAATCGAGCATGGCCACGCCGCAGGATTTCAGCTTTTCCATGTATTCGGGCTTGAACACCAGGTCCCAGCTATCCACTGGCGCGTTGTCACCCAGCGCCGCCTTGACCTTGGCCGGGTTGAAGCCGATCAGCACGGTGCCGTACATGTAGGGCACACCGTACTGGTTGCCCGGGTCGTTCTTGTCCAGCAGCGCGAGCAACGCCGGATCCTGGTGGGACCAGTTCGGCAGCTTGGACTTGTCCAGTTTCTGGAAGACACCCGCCTTGATCTGGGTTTCGATGAACTGGTTGGATGGCACCACCAGGTCGTAGCCGGAGTTGCCGGTCAGTAACTTGGCTTCCAGCGCTTCGTTGGTGTCGAAGGTGTCCCAGGTCACTTTGATCCCGGTTTTCTGGGCGAAATCCTTGGGGACCGACGGCAGGATGTAGTCCGCCCAGTTGTAAACCCGCAGCTCCTGATCCTTGGCCTGCACGGCGCTGGCCAGTAGCGTCAGCCCACAAACAGTGGCGCCCAGTATGCGTTTCATCGTGACCATGAAGAATTCCCCAAGTGTGTCGCGTTGGTTTTTATGTTCTGTACACGGCAGGTCTTGAAATTGCCCCAAGGCAATGAAAACAGGATTCTAGTTGTGGTTTGGCGAACGTGCAGCGACAGCGATGTGGCTTCGATTCTTGCTGACGGGGTGTGGGGTTTCATAGTGCGAGGTCGGCCAAAAGGGGATCGATATGGCCAAAAAGGATGTCCTTGGTAATGGAATCACTGTGGGAGCGGGCTTGCCCGCGATGGCGGCTGATCAGTCAATGAAGAGGCCGACTGTAGTGCCCCCATCGCGGGTAAGCACGCTCCCACAGGGGAAGGAATACACTTGGGAAGTACGCACAAAAACGTCAAAGCCCGCACAAGGCGGGCTTTGGTTTAAGTAGGTGGCCGGTGCTGGTCTCCGGCTTACAAGGTTTCTCAGGCCTCTCACACCAGGCAATGTGCTCAGGTGCTTCACACGGCATAAGGGCTGGATCTCAGCGCGGAGATCTTTCTAACCGTGTACCCTTCGGGACGCGCCCCACGTGTCCTTGCCATCCGCTTGCGCATCAGTCTGCGTCTTCACCTACATCTGCAAGATTAGCCCATACGCGCAGCCGTGAAGGCCGATCTTTAGATCGATTCGATTCTTCAAGCTGTATCACGCGCCAAAAAACGCGAGTTGCCGGCTCTCGCTGACTCTCAGGGAACATCGACGCTCACCGCCCCTCTAGATGATGAGACAACGAATCAAGGACGAAGACGATGCCGCCCACCGCACCCACTATCCATGCGCCCACCCGGCAAAAAAACATCACGCAGAAACTCGCTCTCGCAATCGGCCTGCTGTTCCTGGCCGGTGTTTGCGTGGCCTTCGGCGCGCTATTCAGCATCGCTCGCCAGCTCGACGCGCAGGATATTGCCAAGACCCGGTTCTACGCCGCGCGCGCACTGGAAAACAGAATTACCACATCCAAAAACTACATCACCAGCTATGCCTACTGGACCACGGCCTACGACCACTTGAATGGGGTCGTCGACACCGATTGGGCCTACGTTGACCAAAACATGGGCAAAACGCTATTCACCTCCGATGGGTACGAGGGCGTTTTCGTCATCAATCGCAAAGGCACGCAATATGCGGTAGTGCGTGGGCAATGGGTCAACGCACAGATCTCCGAGTACCTGCACACCAGTGCCGACAAGCTGATCGAACAGATCCGTAACCTTCCGGACCTGAGCAAACCCATCAATACTTTCACGCTGTTCGAAGGCTGGCCCGCGCTCGTGACATTCGCAGCGGTGATCCCCAATGACGAGCGGCCGTTGGGCGACCGCATGGACGCTTCGGTCCTGGTGTTCGTCGATCAGTGGACCCCGACCAAACTTCGCAAAATGGGCAGCAGCTACGGGCTGCACAACCTGAACCTGATCCAGGATACGACGCTCACACCCGAGCAGCCCAACGTGCCATTGGACAGCACGGGGTACAGCCTGATCGCCGAACTGGAGCGACCCGGCCGCCATCTGCTGTGGTCTCTGCTCCCGCCATTGGGTGGCGCCTTTGTGGTGCTGATGTTGCTGACCGCCTATTTCTTTCGACATGCGCTGCGCTCATCACATTACGTCGACTCCAGCTACGAGCAGTTGCAGACCTCCAATCGGGCATTGGAAAGTGCCAATAACGCGCTGGAAGCCAGTGAAGAGCGCTTTCGCGCGGTGGCTGAAGCGGCATCGGACTGGATCTGGGAAGTCGACATAGGCCAGTCGATCACCTACCTCTCCGAACGATTCAGCGCGGTGACCGGCTTCCCCAGAGAACAATGGCTGGGGCAAAACCTCGAAAAGCTGCTGTTCTGCGACACCACCCCACTGAGCTTGTGGTTGAGCAAATTGAAAGAAGAAACCGACACCAGCGATCTGCGCTGCCTGTACCGGGATCATCTGGGACAGCAGCGTTTTTGCCGAGTGTCGGCACGGCCGATCATTGACCGCAATACCGTCATTGGCTACCGGGGAACCGCCAGCGATATCACTGATGAAGTCGCCGCGCATGCCCAGATTCAGCATCTGTCCCTGCACGACGCGCTGACCGGCCTGCCCAATCGCAATAAGCTCGCACGTTATCTTGAAGAAGCCCTGCACCTTAAGGACCAGGCTGCACCGCTGACCGTATTGATGATCGACCTGGACAATTTCAAGCCCATCAACGATTCATTGGGACACCCCGCCGGCGACGCGGTTTTACAGGAAATCGGCGTACGTCTGCGCGAGTGCACCCGTGACCACGACATCGTGGCCAGGCTCGGTGGCGACGAATTTGTCGTGGTGTTGCACGGCGTGGACAGTCACGCAGAGGTCGACAAGTTCTGCGCCCGACTGGTGGCCAGCTTGCATGAGCCGATCCCCTACGAACACCACTCCCTGCATGTCGGCGCCAGCCTGGGCATCGCTTTAAGCCGGCGTCAGGGTCATGTGCCCGCCGAGTTGCTGCGCTGCGCGGACATCGCCCTGTATCAATCCAAGGCGCAGGGCAAGAATACCTGGAGTTACTTTGAAGCCCACATGAGCGAGCAGATCCATCAGCGTCGGCAATTGGAAACCGATCTGCGCCAGGCCATCGGCAACAACGAGTTGGTATTGCATTACCAACCCAGGTACAAGGTGGACGGCAAGCAGATCGTCTCGGTGGAAGCGCTGGTACGCTGGCAGCACCCGACCGAAGGCCTGCTCGGTCCGGACCGCTTCATTTCGCTGGCCGAACAGACCGACCTGATCGTTCCGCTGGGTCGCTGGGTGTTGCGCGAAGCCTGTGAGACCGCCCTGACTTGGCCAAGTGAATTGTTGCTGTCGGTCAACCTGTCGCCGGCACAATTCGCTCGCAGTGATGTGGTCGAGGATGTGCGCGAGGTACTGGTCGCCACCCGATTCCCGGCCAGTCGCCTGGAACTGGAAATCACCGAAAACGTCATGCTCAACGACACCGATGGCGCATTGGCGACCATGGTCGCGCTGAAGGAGCTGGGCGTGCGTCTGAACATGGATGACTTCGGTACCGGGTACTCATCCCTGGGTTACTTGCGCGCCTACCCTTTCGACGGCATCAAGATCGACAAACGCTTCATTGCGTCGATGAGCAACGGCAGCAATGACCGGGCCGTAGTGCAGGCGATCATTGGTCTGGGCAAGGCCATGGGCTTGACGGTGACCGCTGAAGGCGTGGAAACCGAGGAGCAACTGGAGATCCTCGGCACGGATGAATGCCATGAAGTTCAGGGTTACTTCATGAGCCGCCCCATTGATAAGGACGACTTTGCCGAGCTGTTGCAGGCAGCCAGGACCCCTTCATGAAAATGTAGGGATCTGCCCCCCTGCGGATACTTGTTGATTTCGGCAACAGTGTTTGTCCAGCGGGGCGCTGTTTGCAAACGAGGTAACCCCCTAGCATCGATTTCACCCCAAGAGCCAATGCTTCAGCGCACAGCGCTCCTGGGACATTCACTGAAATCGATCGAGGGTCAAGACCATGAACGTGTTCAAAGCATTGATGTTGGTTGCATTCGCCGCCGCTGCCGCGCCGGCATTTTCCGCTGATGATTCCACTCAAACTGAGGGTCATCCGGCCTCGGTTGAGACTTACCACTACGGTATGAAACTCGACATACAGAAGGTCATCAGCGTCTCGGAAATCGCCAACGAGTGTGCACCCGTCCCGGCGCAGATGACCTACGAGGACTCGCAGGGCAAACGCCACATCCTGAAGTATCAAGTGATGGGCACGGGCTGCTCGGCCGGTTGATCAACGTGCGGATGCTGGAGGGTCGACACTCCATGCCTGCCGCTTGCCGCAAGACGTTAACCTGATGCACCCACAACCTGTTCATCCGCCGCCAGCAACAGGGGCATGCAGCCCTTGAGAAACTCCACCCAGGTCCTGATTTTCGCATCAACGAACTTGCGCGACGGGTAAATCGCGTACAGGTTGAACTCCTCGAAGTGATACTGCGGTAATACCCGCACCAACGTTCCCGCCTTCAAGCCTGCGACCGCAGAAGCAATCGGCTGAATCCCGATGCCCATCCCGTGACTGATGGCCACCGTCATCGCGTCGGCGGTATTGACGTGAAAAGGCGAGTCCGCCAGGTTCACGGTTTCCATGCCCTCGGGCCCTTCGAACATCCAGCTGTCCACCGGCATGACCGTGTTCACGATCCTCAGACAATCGTGCCCCGCCAGTGCTTGCGGCGATTGGGGACAGCCCCGTTTGCGCAGGTAATCGGGTGAGGCGCAGAGGATGCTGTAGGTCGTTCCCAACCGTTGCGCAACAAACCCCGAATCGGGCAAGTCCCGGGCCAGCACGATCGACATGTCGTAGCCTTCCTCCAGCAAATCGGGTATGCGATTGGTCAGGGCAAGGTCGAACATCACCGTCGGATGTGTCTCGCGGTATTGAGCGATGGCATCGATCACATAGTGATTGCCGATGGCCGACATCGCATGAATCTTCAGCCGCCCCATCGGCGTGGTATGCGCCGTGCCGGCTTCGTCATCGGCTTCGCGCACCTGATCGAGAATAACCTCACAGCGTTGCAGGTAGCGGACCCCGGCTTCGGTCAACGCCAGGCGTCGGGTAGTCCGATTGATCAGGCGCGTTTGCAGCCTGGCTTCCAGGCCGGTGATTGCCTTGGACACGTTGGTCGTGGTGGTGTCGAGGACCTGCGCCGCCGCCGTGAAGCTGCCGCTTTGCGCGACGGCAACGAAAAAACGCATGGTCTGGAAAATGTCCATCGCTTGCCTCGCGGGAGAATGAAAAAGGACGACCTTCAGAAGGCCGCCCTGCTCGCCTCCGATTATTGCTTGCGTGGGATAAATCCCGGAACGCCGGTTTCCACTACCGAATTGAAGCGTATCCGCGTGGTGATGTCCTCCTTGATTTCCAGCATCGCCCGCTGTGGCAAGGTGGACAGATCAAAGTTCTCACGAATATGGCTCGGTGTCGCCGACGTGGTCAAAAACGCCGTGCCACGCTGCACCGCCCAGGCGAGCGCCACTTGTGCCGGGGTTTTCCGTACGTGTCGGGCAATGCCAGTGATGACTTCATCCTCCAGGACATTGGGTTGCATGCCGTGGCCCAGCGGAGCAAACGCCAGGACGATGATGCCATGCGCCTTGCAGAACTCCAGCAACTCCCACTCCGGCAAATAGGGATGGGACTCGACTTGCACCACCGAGGGTTTAATCCGCGCCTGGGCGACAATGTCTTGCAACGCAGGCAGGGTGATATCCGACAGGCCGATCGCCTTGCACCGCCCTTCGTCCACCAGTTGCTCCAGCGCCCTCCATGTTTCGATCAGGGTCACGCCGGCGTCGTAGATGACGTTGCCCTGCTCATCGCGCGGGTCCTGGTTGTCCCCAGGTTGAAAGGCAAATGGCGTATGGATCAGGTAGCAGTCGATGTAGTCGACCTGAAGACGCCGACAACTGGCGTCGAACGCCGCTCGCACCCGCTCGGGACGGTGGTTGGTGTTCCACAGCTTGGTGGTGATGAACAGTTCTTCGCGGCGAATCGTTGCGCCGTCGAGCGCCTGCTTGAAAGCAACGCCGACGGCCTCTTCATTGCGATAACGTTCGGCGCAATCGAAATGCCGAAACCCGGCGGCCAGGGCGTGGGTGATGGCCTGGGTGGTGACACTCAGGTCGCGGAACAGCGTGCCGAACCCTACGGCCGGCATCCGGCCTGAGCCGTTGACCAGAGGAAACCGAGTATCGCGAAGTTCATCGTGAAACGCTTCATAAGACATGTGATTACCCCACTGTTTGTTACTGATACGAAAGATTGTGATGTTCGCCGGAGGCGACCCGTTGCTCGGAAGCACCGACGGCGTTGCCACCCAGCGCCACGTACAACTGCACGGTGTCGAGGTACTGCGCAGTCTTGGCGCGAATTTGGCCCAGCAACGCCTGCTGATAGGCTCGCTCCGTTTCAAGTATCTGAAGAATGCTGTTTTCCCCCTGGGCATAGGCTTGCTGATTCAACTGCAAGCTGGTTTGGGCAGCGCGCAGCGCTTCTTCCTGCGCACGGTTTTCCTCGGCGTCGTGGTTGATCGCCTGCAACGTGTCAGCGACCTGGCCAAACGAACTGATCACGGTCTGCTGGTAGCCGGCGAGCGTTGCCTTGTAGCCCTCCACCGCCTCCTGGCGCTGCGCCTCGAGCGTGCCCCCATCGAACAACGGGCCGGCCAGCCCGGCCGCGAATCCCCAGAGCGCCGCGCCGCCGTTGCCGGAAGCGGCTTGCGCCAATGACGCCGAGAGCGTGACGTGCGGATACAGATTGGCGGTCGCGACACCGATGGCAGCGCTGGCCATGTGCAACTGTGCCTCGGCTTGCAACACGTCCGGGCGGTCATGGGCCAACTCGGAAGGCAAGCTCACAGGCACATTGGCGGGCAAGACAAACTCGGCCAGGTCAAAGTCCGGAGCAATCCAGTCACCCGGCCCCTTGCCCGTGAGAATTGCCAGCGCGTGGCGTGCCGCGTCTCGCTGCTGCGCCAAGGGTGGCAACAGCGTACGGTCCTGGGCGAGCCGGGTTTCAGCCAGGGAAACATCGATCTGCGTGGTGCTGCCGTTGGCGTGGGCCATGCGCACAAGCGCGAGGTTGCGGGTGTCATTGGCCAGTAACTTTTCCACCGCCTGCATCTGCGCGTTAGCCGATGCAAGCAGCAACGCCTGGCTGGCAACATTGCCAGTCAGCGCCAGGTACGCGGCGTCATAGCGATGTTTCTGTAAGTCGCTGAACGCCTGCTGCTGTTCGACCTGGCGCTGGTTGCCTGCGAATACATCGAGGTCGAAACCAACCCGTGGGCCGATGGCGTAGAAATTGGAAATCGACGGTTCTTTCGCGTTATGAACCCGTTGGCGCCCCGCCTGTGCACCCAGATCAACTTGCGGATACAACGCGCCTTGTGCCGCAGCCACAGAGGATGCGGCCTGCCGCAGGGTGGCGTCGGCCGCGACCAATTCCAGGTTGCCGTCAATTGCACGGCGCACCACCTGATCAAGCTTCGGCGATTGAAACGCCGACCACCAGTCGCCATTGATCCTCTGGCCCAGGCCAATACGCTGCTGCGCATGACCGTCGCGGGTAAGGCGTTGCTCAGCCTGGCGGTCATAATGTTGCGACTGGCTCGGCGGCTGCATTTGATAGTCCGGTCCAACGGTGCAGGCACTCAGGAACGCCAACGCCGCCATGGCACCAAAGGTGTTGATGAACTTCGATGTGAAGCGTGCAGGAAATTTCATTGGGCAATCTCCACAAAATCTAGTGAGCCGCAACCGGCTTGCGCAGAAAGACAACCAGTGGACTGACCACCAGCATCGCCACCAGCAAAATCTTGAATTGACCCATCACCGCGATAAAAGCCGCCTGGTGAGTGATCAGGTGATTCAGCCCTTCCAGCGTTTGCAGAGAGCTCGATGCCAGGGCGTGATAGGGCGTGACCTGACTGGCCAGCGCCATGTGCATCGCCTGGGTGTTGTTGAAGAAGAACAGCTGTACAACCGCGACTCCCAGGGTGCTGCCGTACACCCGCAACAGGTTGAACAAGCCCGTGCCCTCCGGGCGCAGCGCCGGATCGAGGGTGCTGAACGCAACCTTGGCCAGCGCCGGCATCAGCATGCCAATACCGATGCCCTGAATCGCGCCCGCCACCGCCACTGGCGACCAGTCCATCAATGGCGAATAGCCGAGCATCAGCCAATTCGCGTAAACCACCACGGCCACTCCGCCCGCGATGAACCAGCGGCGATCAAATCGTTCGGGCACCCGCCCCATCAACAGGAACGCGCCCACCAGGCCGAGACCACGCGGAATCGTCAGCGCCCCGGTGGTGTCCGGCGGGTAGCCGAGAATCTCGTCGAGCATCGGCGACGTCAGCGCCATGGTCGACAACAGCACAAAACCGACCGCGAAGAAGATGATCGTCGACAGCACGAAGTTGCGATCGGCGCACAGGCGCTTGTTGAGGAAATGCACTTTGCGGGTGAACAGGTGCACGGCAAACAGGTAAAAGCCCAGCGCGCTGCCCAACGCTTCCACCCAGATCTCGGTGGAGGCGAACCAGTCCAGGCGTTCGCCACGGTCAAGGACCATTTGCAGGCCGATCAACGCCAGTGTGAACGTGCCAAAGCCGAAGAAATCGAAGGCTGGTGCCTTGGCTGCTTTCTTCTCTTCCAGGCACAGCGCCATCACCATGAAGAGGTAGGCCGTCAGGGGAATGCTGATATAGAACGTCGCCCGCCAGTCGAAATGCTCACCGATCCAGCCGCCGATGCTCGGGCCGCTGGCGATGCCCAGCAGCACGACAGCGGTCCACGTCGCGCCAAACTTCATGCGTTTTTCCGGCGCCAGGGTCTCCAGGGCAATCGCCATCGACAGCGGCGCGATCACCCCGCTGGCCAGGCCCTGGATGATCCGCGCGCCGATGAACTGCAACGGCGTCGTTGCCAACGTGCCAAGAATCAAACCCAGCGCGAACAACACCAGCGTCGACAGGTACATGCGCTTCAAACCGAAACGCGCCGCCAACCATTGCGCCACGGGCATGGTGATGGCGCTCGCCGCCAGATACGCGGTGAAGATCCAGCCAGCCTGATCGTCGGTCATCGACAGGCTGCCCTGGATCAACCGCAATATCGCGTTCGGCAGCGGCAGGTTCGCCGACTGCATGTAGGTCGCCAGCAACGCGGCCAGCCTCAACGCCCGGGCGTTCATGACTCGGCACCGGCGGACAACAGCGCCTTGAGCGGATGCCACCAGGGCGTGCGATGACCGGTGTCGACCTTGACCGTGGCGCTGGTGCCCGAATACAGCGGCAGCGCCGGACTCGCCTCATCCAGCTCCAGCCGCACCGGCACCCGCTGTACCACCTTCACCCAGTTGCCAGTGGCATTCTCCGGGGGCAACAAGGCGAAGTCCGAACCGGCGCCGGGGCTCATGCTGGTGACGTGAGCCTTGAACAGGTGATCCGGATAGGTGTCGATGCGAATGGTGGCTTCCTGACCGGGACGCATGTGCGTGACGTCGGTTTCACGGAAGTTGGCCTCGATCCAGATTTCACGATCGGACAGCAGCGCGAACGCTGGTGCACCGTTGTTGACGTAGTTGCCGACCTGCAAATCGTCCACCTTGGCAACGATACCGTCGGCGGGCGCGTACACGGTCGCGTACGACAGGTACAACTGCGCCTCGTCGAGCTGCGTCCTCGCCTCGCGAACAGTCGGATGGCTGTCAGCATTGATGTTGGGATTGCCGTTCAAGGCGACAACGGTGTTGGCCAGCTGTTGCTCGACAGCGGCAATACGTTGGCGTGCGACTTTTACGTCGGTGTCGGCACGCTCGTAAACCGCGCGCGAGACAAAATCGGAAGCCACCAGCGCCTTCTTGCGAGCGAACTCTTTCTGATCGAACTCCGCCGACTCCCGGGCCGATTGCAATTCGGCCTGTTGCTGGCGATAACTGGCCTTGAGGCCGTCGATGCGCAGGCGTGCCACGCTCAACTGCGCTTCGGCGCGGTCTACCGCAATCTGCAAAGGCTTGGGGTCGATGCGAAACAGCACCTGGCCCTTTCGCACGAGTTGGTTGTCCTCGACGGCGATTTCGACCACCTGCCCGGAGATCCGCGCATTGACCGACGCCTTCGCCACTCGGGCGTAGGCGTTATCGGTGGAAACAAAGGGCTCGCCGGCCAAATAGTGCGCATAGCCGACCGCGGCGAAGAAGGCCGGAACGCCGACCATCAACAGTGGCCGAATGCTTTCCTTGAGAGGTTTTCTGCCGGGTGCATCGCTCGGGTTCGGCTCGGGATGCGCATAGCTTTGTGTGGCTGGAATATCGAATTGCTTGGTCATGATCGAATGCACCTTTAACCGGGAAATCGGGCGGATGCCCACTCAAAACAGCCTTACCGTGCGCAAAACGGGGGATCACCCCGCCGCACCTGTTTCGTAGTCGCGCCACCCGGTTCGAGCTGCGCTTCAACAAACCTGCAACCAAGGAATTTCTGATTCCTTAATTTTGTGCGATGGTGTAAGAATATCCACAGATCGATCCCCTTCTCAAGGATTTTGTACGATATGGCACAAAATAAACCGACCGAAGGCAAAGGGCGTGGCCGCCCTCGCGCCTATGACCCGCAGACAGCCTTGCAGCAGGCACTGGGCGTTTTCTGGAGCACGGGTTATTCCGGCGCGTCCCTGGACAGCATCGCCACGGCAGCAGGCATGAACCGACCGAGCCTGTATGCGGCGTTTGGCGATAAACATGCGCTCTACATCAAGGCACTCGAGCAATATTGGGAAGTGGCAGCGGCGGCCATGCACGCGGCACTGACGGACACCGAACTGACGGTGCGCCAGGCATTGCTGCAGTTTTACGAGGGGCAACTGTCGATTTATTTTTCCGGTGACGGCCAGCCTCGAGGCTGCTTCGCCATCGGCACGGCGACCACTGAAGCGGTGGAAGACGCGGAGATACGTGAGGTGCTGTCGGATCGTCTGAGCCGCCTGGATGCCGATCTGGAAACGCGCCTGCGCTCAGCGATCGAACAGGGCGAGCTGCCCGAAAGTGCCGACCCGGCCGCCCTGGCGGTGCTGGCGTCATCGTTGCTGCACAGCATTTCGATTCGTGCGAGGGCCGGCAAATCCCGAGAGGATTTGACCGAGCTGGCGCGCAACGCGGTCAACGTGATGTGCCATGGCGCTTGAGGACATCCTGGCCGATCACCTGACCGTTGTTTTCTGCGGGATCAATCCAGGTCTGCAGGCCGCCGCCCAGGGGCATCACTTCAGCGGCAGGAGTAATCGCTTCTGGCGCACGTTGCACTTGGCCGGATTCACACCGCAGCAGCTGTGCCCGGACGATGACCGCACGATTCTGCAATATCAGTGCGGTTTGACGGCGGTGGTAGCGCGGCCAACGGCCCGGGCGGATCAGTTGTCGATCGGGGAGTTTCAGGCGGCAGCGGTGGACTTCGAGCGCAAGATCGCCCGGCATGCGCCACGTTTTATCGCCTTTCTCGGGAAAGCAGCGTATTGCGCGCTGTCCCGCCAGCGCGATGTCGCATGGGGAAGACAATCAACGCCATTTGCGCAGGCAACCGTGTGGGTGCTGCCCAACCCCAGCGGCCGCAACCTTGCGTTCAATCAGGAGCAGTTGGTGGCGGCCTATCGTGAACTCCACGCGGCCACCATCGACCGCTTGAATACATCCCCATAAGCAGGACTTCGCAGGCGTTGCGCTACAGTCTTCGGCCAGAACAACAAAAACAGGAGTTGAAGATGTCCGAGCTGAAGCTGCACCCCAACGCCGTGCAATCGTTGAGCCAATGGCACGAGATGATCCGCCAGGGTGACTTGCAGGCCCTACCGGCGCTGCTGGCGCCCGAGGTGGTGTTCCGCTCGCCGATGGCGCACTCGCCCTATCCTGGCGCGCCGGTGGTTTCGATGATCCTGAACACGGTGTGCAAGGTCTTCCAGGATTTCGCCTACCACCGGGAACTGGTGACGGCGGATGGGTTGAATGTGGTGCTGGAATTCAGCGCCACGGTGGGCGGCAAGGCGCTCAAGGGCATCGACATGATCCGCTTCGACGAGCAGGGAAAGATCGTCGAGTTCGAAGTGATGGTGCGACCGATGAGCGGCTTGCAGGCGTTGGGCGAAGAGATGGGGCAGCGGCTTGGGGCGTATCTGGCCGCCAGCAAGGCTTGAAGTTGCCTTCATACCTGTAGGAGCGAGCTCGCTCCTACAGGGGGGCGTGCAATGTTTTAAAGGGTTCTTTGGCCATTCCCGATGCCCTTGGCCTGTTCGATTCCCCACGCCATCGCCGCTTCCATGTCGAGGAAGTGCACCGCGGGATGATCGTTTTCCTCGATGGCCGCGCCATCGGGGCGGTAGACGCCGATGAACATCCCCAGTGAACCGTCGCGCAGGATTTCGGTCTTGACTTTGATGCTGCAACCGTTGGACAGCGTTTCGGTGTGAAGCAAATGGCGCTCGGTCATCACTGCGTTCCTCCGCGAAAACTGTGCTACTGATCTTGAAAAAACCGCTGTAATCCGCGATTTACCGCGCACAGGACAGCGACGCAATGCCACCTATACTACAAGCCACCGCCCCTTTTGGGGGTCTGCAATCCCAACAATAAAAAGCAGAGGTGAACATGGTCTGGCAGCAAATTTACGATCCGTTCGGCAACCCGGTCATCTCAACCCTCATGGCAGCCGTACCCGTCGTGGTGATGTTGGCGGCCCTTGCCTTCTTTCATATCAAAGCACATATCGCGGCGTTGCTCGCCCTCGCGTCAGCACTGGTCATCGCCATCTTCGCCTTCGGCATGCCGGCCAACATGGCGGGTTCGGCAGCGCTGTACGGGGCGGCCAATGGCTTGCTGCCGATTGGCTGGATCGTGCTGAACATCATTTTCCTGCATCGACTGACCACCGAGAACGGCTCGTTCAAGGTGCTGCAGGACTCGCTCGCCCGGATCACCGACGACCGACGACTGCAATTGCTGTTGATCGCGTTTTGCTTCGGCGCGTTCTTTGAAGGCGCGGCCGGGTTCGGCACGCCGGTAGCGGTAACCGGTGCGATTCTGATTGGCCTCGGCTTCTCGCCACTGGCCGCCTCCGGCCTGGCGTTGATCGCCAACACCGCACCGGTGGCGTTCGGCGCCCTCGGCACGCCGATCATTACCTTGGCCAAGGTCACCGGCCTGGATGAGATGGAGCTGTCGATGATGGTCGGTCGTCAGTTACCGTTTTTCTCGGTTCTGGTGCCGTTCTGGTTGATCTGGGCATTCGCCGGCTGGCGCAAGATGATGGAAATCTGGCCGGCCATCGTGGTGACCGGGGTCAGTTTTGCCGTGCCGCAATTCATCGTGTCCAACTATCACGGGCCGATGCTCGTGGATGTGATCGCCGCGCTGATTTCCATGGCCTGCCTGACCGGCTTCCTCAAGGTCTGGAAGCCGGCGACCGTGCACACTTCTGCGGCGCTGACCGGTCGCGTGGACAATTCGAAAATCGATGAGGAGCACGCGGCGAGACCTGAACCTTCCGCGACCTTCGCCAGTGACGCCAAACCTGCGGTGATGCGCGCCTGGATGCCGTGGATCATCCTCACGGTATTCGTGTTCGCCTGGGGCACCCAGGGCTTCAAGAACCTGTTCGATACCCGCCCTGCCATCGATCCGGTCACTCAATCGGCCAAGCTCGACCCACAGGGCAAACCCGTGCGCGAAGCCAACCCGATCTTCGCCCCGGTCGTCACCTTCACCACTCTGCACCAGCAGATCGAAAAAGTGCCGCCGGTGGTGCCGACACCGAAAACCGAAGAAGCCATCTACAAGTTCACCTGGTTCACCAGCACCGGCAGCGGAATTCTCCTGGCCGCCATCGTTGGCGGATTGCTGATGGGCTATTCGATCCCGCAACTGATCCGTCAGTACCTGCGCACAATCTGGGTAGTGCGCTACTCGTTGATCACCATTGCGGCAATGCTCGCCCTGGGCTTCCTCACGCGGTACTCCGGGCTGGATGCGACCATGGGCCTGGCGTTTGCGGCGACGGGGATTTTCTACCCCATGTTCGGCACGCTACTGGGCTGGCTCGGGGTGGCGCTGACCGGCTCGGACACCGCGTCCAACGTGCTGTTCGGCGGTTTGCAGCGTGTCACTGCCGAGCAACTGAATCTCAGTCCGGTGCTGATGGCCGCCGCCAACAGTTCCGGCGGGGTCATGGGCAAGATGGTCGACGCCCAGTCAATTGTGGTGGCGTCCACTGCCACGCGCTGGTACGGCCATGAGGGGGAAATCCTGCGCTATGTGTTCTTCCATTCCATTGTGCTGGCGATCCTGGTGGGTGGGTTGGTGACGTTGCAGGCTTATGTGGCGCCGTTCACGCAGATGGTGGTGGGCGGGCATTGAGCCTTCAACCCCTGTAGGAGCGAGCAAGCTCGCGATGGTCGTCAACGATGACGCTGGCTGCCAGGATATCCGCGGCCTCTGAGCTACCATCGCGACGGTTCGACGCCTCGACGTGCTCGCTCCTACAGAGACCTCGCGGCAATTTGAATGGAGTAAAGTAAAACGGCCATGAACATTCTCTATGATGAAGCCGTCGACGGCGCGCTGCCCGACGTCGACAGGGCCGCCCTGTTGCAGGCCCTGCAGACCCGCCTGCCGAAGCTGCAGGTGTTGCATCAGCAGGAAGAGCTCAAGCCGTACGAGTGCGACGGCCTTTCGGCCTATCGCACCACGCCGCTGCTGGTGGTGCTACCGCGCCAGCTCGATGAAGTACAAGGCGTGCTGCGCCTGTGCCACGAGATGCGCGTCCCGGTGGTCGCCCGTGGTGCCGGCACGGGTTTATCGGGCGGTGCCCTGCCCCTGGAAAAAGGCGTGCTCCTGGTGATGGCGCGCTTCAACCATATCCTGCATATCGACCCTGCCGCGCGTACCGCACGGGTGCAGCCGGGCGTACGCAACCTGGCGATTTCCCAGGCGGCCGCACCATTCGGCCTGTACTACGCGCCGGACCCCTCCTCGCAAATCGCCTGTTCGATTGGCGGCAACGTCGCGGAAAACGCCGGCGGCGTGCACTGCCTGAAATACGGCCTGACCGTGCACAACCTGCTCAAGGTCGAAATTCTTACCGTTGAAGGCGAGCACCTGACGCTGGGCTCTGACGCCCTCGACACCCCGGGCTTCGACTTGCTGGCATTGTTCACCGGTTCCGAAGGCATGCTCGGGGTGATCACCGAGGTCACGGTCAAGCTGCTGCCCAAGCCGCAGACCGCCAAGGTGCTGCTGGCGTCGTTCGACTCCGTGGAAAAGGCTGGCCGCGCCGTGGCCGACATCATCGCCGCCGGCATCATTCCGGGTGGGCTGGAGATGATGGATAACCTGGCGATTCGGGCCGCCGAAGACTTCATTCACGCGGGTTACCCGGTGGACGCCGAGGCCATTCTGCTGTGCGAACTCGATGGCGTCGAAGCCGATGTCCACGACGATTGCGACCGTGTGCGCAAGGTGCTGGAGTTGGCTGGCGCCACCGAAGTGCGCCAGGCCAAAGATGAGGCCGAACGCGTTCGTTTCTGGGCCGGGCGCAAGAACGCCTTCCCGGCGGTGGGTCGCCTCTCGCCCGACTATTACTGCATGGATGGCACCATTCCGCGTCGGGAACTGCCAGGCGTGTTGCAGGCGATCGAGGCGTTGTCCGCCGAATACGACCTGCGTGTGGCCAACGTCTTCCATGCCGGCGACGGCAACATGCACCCGCTGATCCTGTTCGATGCCAATCAACCGGGTGAGCTGGAGCGTGCAGAAGCCCTGGGCGGCAAGATCCTTGAGTTGTGCGTGAGCGTCGGTGGCAGCATCACCGGTGAACACGGGGTGGGCCGCGAGAAAATCAATCAGATGTGCGCGCAGTTCAACAGCGACGAGTTGACGCTGTTCCATGGCGTCAAAGCTGCGTTCGACCCCAGCGGCCTGCTCAATCCCGGCAAGAACATTCCCACCCTGCACCGCTGCGCCGAGTTTGGCGCCATGCATGTGCACGCCGGACAGTTGCCCTTTCCCGAGCTGGAGCGTTTCTGATGTACCGTGAACAGGCATTCGATGACAGCGCCGCGTTGCTGGAACAAGTCAACCAGGCGCTGGAAAACGCCACGCCACTGCGCATTCAGGGCTCCAACAGCAAGGCCTTCCTCGGTCGCATCGTGCCCGGGGAAGTGCTCGACACCCGCACCCATCGCGGGGTCGTCAGCTATGACCCGACCGAATTGGTGATCACCGCCCGCTGCGGCACACCGCTGTCCGAGTTGACCTACATCCTGGACGGCTCGCAGCAGATGCTCGCGTGCGAACCGCCTGCTTTTGGCGACGACGCCACAGTCGGCGGGATGATTGCCAGCGGGCTGTCGGGGCCACGGCGACCCTGGGCCGGTTCGGTGCGCGATTTCGTGCTCGGTACGCGGGTGATCACCGGGCACGGCAAGCATCTGCGGTTTGGTGGCGAAGTGATGAAAAACGTCGCCGGCTATGACCTGTCGCGCCTGATGGCCGGCAGTTTCGGCAGCCTGGGGGTGATCACCGAAGTGTCGCTCAAGGTCCTGCCCAAACCTCGGCAAACCCTGAGCATCAGCCTGGAAATGGACAGCGACCGCGCCTTGTTGCGCCTGGCTGAATGGGGCCAGCAACCGCTGCCCATCAGCGCTGCCTGCCACGACGGGCAGCGCCTGCACCTGCGCCTTGAAGGCGGCGAAGGTTCGGTATCGGCAGCCCATGATCGCCTGGGCGGCGAACGGTTGGACTCCGCTTTCTGGGCCGATCTGAATGAGCATCGGCTGCGTTTCTTCGACGAGACTCAGCCGTTGTGGCGTTTGTCCGTGCCGCACAATACGCCGCGACTGTCCCTTCCAGGCCGACAATTGATCGACTGGGGCGGCGCCCAGCGCTGGCTGAAGTCGGACGCCGAAGCGGAGTTCATTCGCAAGGTCGTCGCAGAAGTCGGCGGCCACGTCACCTGCTACAGCCACGGCCTGATCGACAGTCCTTTCCAGCCTTTGTCGGCGGCACTTTTGCGCTACCACCGCCGTCTCAAACAGCAACTGGACCCACGGGGCATCTTCAACCCCGCACGCCTGTACGCGGAACTCTGAGCCATGCAGACCACCCTGAGCGACACCGCCCGCCGCCTGCCCCGCGCCGACGAAGCCGAAAGCATCTTGCGCACCTGCGTGCATTGCGGGTTCTGTAACGCCACCTGTCCGACCTATCAACTGCTCGGCGATGAGCTCGATGGGCCGCGGGGGCGTATCTACCTGATCAAGCAAGTGCTGGAAGGCCATGAAGTCACGCACAAGACCCAGGAGCATCTGGACCGTTGCCTGTCGTGCCGCAATTGCGAAACCACCTGCCCCTCCGGCGTCGATTATCACAACTTGCTCGACATTGGCCGTGCGGTGGTGGATGCCGCTGTGCCGCGTCCGCTCGGCCAGCGGCTGTTGCGCGAAGGCTTGCGCAGGGTGGTGCCCAATCCCGGGCTGTTCAGGCGACTGGTCAGCAGTGGCCAAGTGTTCCGGACCTGGTTGCCCGATACGCTGCAGGCGAAATTGCCGCGCAGTTCGGCGCCGATGAAGGCCCTACCCCACAACCGTCACGCACGACAGGTGCTGTTACTTGAGGGCTGCGTGCAACCGGGGCTGTCGCCCAACACCAATGCGGCGACCGCGCGCGTGCTGGATAATCTGGGGATCAGCGTCATTGCCTGCCGCGAGGCAGGCTGCTGCGGCGCAGTGGATTACCACCTCGACGCCCAGGAGGCGGGGCTGGACCGCGCCCGGCGCAACATCGACGCCTGGTGGCCGCACCTCGAAAATGGCGCCGAGGCGATTGTGCAAACTGCCAGTGGCTGTGGCGCGTTCATCAAGGACTACGGCCATCTGCTCGAACACGACCCGGCCTATGGGGCCAAGGCGAAAAAGATCAGCGCGCTGGCCCGCGACCTGGTGGAAGTGCTGCGGGACGAACCGCTGGAAACGCTCGGCGTCTCCAGCGATCAGCGCTTGGCCTTCCATTGTCCCTGTACCTTGCAGCACGCGCAAAAGCTCGGCGGCGCGGTGGAAGCGACGCTGGTGCGCCTGGGTTTTAACCTCACCCAAGTGCCGGATGCTCACCTGTGCTGTGGTTCGGCAGGCACTTATTCAATCACGCAACCCGTGCTGGCCCGGCAGTTGCGCGACAACAAACTCAACGCCCTGGAAAGCGGTCAGCCGGACGTGATTGTCACCGCCAACATCGGCTGCCAGTCGCACCTGGACGGCGCCAACCGCACGCCGGTGCGGCACTGGATCGAACTGGTCGACGCTGCCCTGCCCTCACCGCTCAATGGAGAATCGCGATGAAAAGCAAAGCCATCCTCGGACAGGCCGAAGTCAGCCAGATCCTCGCCGCCGCCCGCAATGAAGCCCAGAGCAACGGATGGGCGGTCAGTATCGCGATCGTCGATGACGGCGGTCATCCCCTGGCCCTGGAACGCCTGGACGGCGCCACGCCGAGCAGCGCCTACATCGCCACGGAAAAGGCCCGCACCTCGGCGCTGGGCCGACGCGAGTCCAAGGGTTTCGAAGACATGGTCAATGGCGGCCGTTTTGCCTTTCTGTCGGCGCCTGTGCTCACCCCGCTGGAAGGTGGCGTGCCGGTTGTCGTTGACGGCCAGGTGATAGGCGCGGTCGGCGTATCCGGCGTCAAGGCCGAACAGGATGCACAGGTGGCCAGGACCGGGGCGCAGTGCGCCGGCGTCTGAACAGGCATTGAAAGCGGCGGACAAGACCTACGAAGCGCACATCTACGCCGGCGCCAACCACGGCTTCCACAACGACTCCACCCCGCGCTACGACGAAGCGGCGGCAAAACTGGCCTGGGATCGGACGTTGGCGTGGTTTCGGCGGTATCTCGTTTAACCGGGAATCATCGCGAGCAGGCTCGCTTGCAGGAGCGAGCTTGCTCGCGATGGACTCAAGGCCGGCGCGGGGGCATCAGGCTTATCGCGTTATCGTTGACGACCATCGCGGCGGTGCGACGATTCGACAAGCCCGCGCCCACAGGGCTCAACTCACCATATCGATCAACTGCTCCCGCTGCGCGCCGGTCAGCATCGGGCCAAAGCCGGCGCCGGCGTTGTCGGCCATGTAGCGCGGGTTGCCGGTGCCGGGAATCACGCAGGTCACCGCCGAGTGCGCCAGCAGGTATTTCAGCGCCAGTTGCGCCCAACTGGTGGCGCCGACTTGTGCGGCCCAGCCCGGCAGCGGTTTACCCTTGAAACGTGCGAGCAGATTACCGCCGCCAAAGGGCCGATTGCAGATCACCGCAACGCCGCGCTCCCGGCACAGCGGCAGAATGCGTTTTTCCACTCCACGGTCGTCCAGCGCGTAGTTGATCTGCAAAAAGTCCAGCGCCTCGGCCTTGAGCACAGCTTCAACTTCGTCGTAAGCCGAAGCGGTGTAATGGGTGATGCCGATGTAGCGAATACGCCCTTCTTCCTTCCACTGGCGCAGGGTCGGCAGGTGGGTTTTCCAGTCCAGCAGGTTGTGGATTTGCATCAGGTCGATACGATCGGTTTGCAGTAGCCGGAAGGATTGTTCCATCTGAGCGATGCCCTCCTCACGTCCCCGGGTCCATACCTTGGTGGCCAGGAAGGCCGGCGAGCGCGGCTCATGAATCGACAACAGTTCACCCGTGGTCTGCTCGGCGCGGCCGTACATGGGTGAGCTGTCGATCACGGTGCCACCTTTCTCGAACAATGCACTGAGCACGCCAGGCAACTGTCTGTAGGCGGGATCGGCAGGCGCCACGTCAAAACCGCGATAGGTGCCCACGCCAACCATCGGCAAGGGTTCGTTGCTGGAAGGAATGGCGCGGGTCAGCATGTTCTTGCCTCCAGTTTCCTCGAACGACGCGGTGATCGCGAAGGTCGGATCGAGAGTGAGCACCGCCGTGGCTCCGGCCGTCAGCGTGAGCAGTCGTCTGCGCGTGAGTCCATTCGTGTGGTCCATGGTTTGCCCCTACGTTCAACTACACTCGATTCCTGTAGGAGCAGCCGGTCGACGCTCGAATGCTCGCGATGGTGGTCCAGGCACCGCAGGCATTCAGACAGCCAGCGTCATCGTTGACGACCATCGCGAGCATTCGAGCGTCGACCGGCTGCTCCTACAGGGACAGGGACAGGTACCGGCAATTCGTATTTCAGAACCCCGAGCAATCAATGCCACGCACTAACGTTAGCCGAATGTCACGCACCCTGATAATTCTCGTCGCCATCCTCGCGGGTTTGTACCTGGCACTCTGTGTCGCGCTGCTGGTGTTCCAGCGTGCGCTGATCTACTTCCCGCAGCCCGCCACGATCGAAGCACCGAGGCTCACTCTGGAGGTGGACGACGCGCAGGTGCAAGTGACCGTCAGACCACACGATGGGCCAAAAGCGCTCATTTATTTTGGTGGCAATGCAGAGGACGTATCGCGCAACCTGGAGGAATTCTCCCAGGCGTTTCCTGACCACGCCCTTTATTTAATGCACTATCGCGGTTTTGGCGGCAGCACGGGCAAGCCCTCGGAAGAAGCGATTGCCCGCGACGCCCTGACCCTGTTCGACAAGGTATACGGCAGCCATACGCAAGTCGCAGTGGTCGGCCGCAGCCTCGGTTCAGGGGTGGCGGTGCGCCTCGCCAGCCAGCGCCCGGCGGCGCGGCTGATCCTGATCACGCCCTACAACAGCCTGGAAGAACTCGCCGTGCGCCAGTACCCGATCTTTCCGGTGAAGTGGCTGCTCAAGGACCGCTTCGACTCCTGGAAATACGCCGCGCATATCTCGATCCCGACCCTGCTGCTGGCCGCAGAACAGGACGACATCATCCCCCGCTCCAGCACAGAAGCGCTCTATCGGCACTTCGCCCAGGGTGTGGCGCAGCTAAAGGTGATTCCGGGCGTGGGACACAACTCGATCTCCGCCAGCCCCGCTTACCTTAAGCTGATCGACCAGGCGCTGTAGATCACTTGCGCGCCACCTTGTAGCGCAGGCAGTCCTCGTTGAAACTGCGTCGCAAGGCTTCAGGTTTCATCCGTGTAGGGCTGTCGTAGGTTTGCTCGGTGATGCCCATCGCCATCATGCGCATCCACGGTTTGCTGAACTTGTAGGTCTGCAGCTTTTTGCGCGCGGCATACAACGAAACACCCGCCAGCTTCAGCTCCTGAGCCTTGGCTGCTGTGCCCGCGCCCCAACTGCACATATAGCGGTCATTGGCTTGCAGCTCCCTTGCCTGGGCCTGGAAGGCGAGACCCGCCAGGCCCAGGGAAATCAGTGGAATCCATAGATTGCGCATTTAAAGTTGGCCCTAACCACCTGAAAGTAAAGTGATTCTGACTGTTACTCGCAACCCTGGGGGCCAGCAAATTGCCTCTAACTGGCTCAGTTTACCGAAACCAGCTTGAGGCCGATCACGCCGAGCAAAATCACGCCAATGCAGGTGATGCGCAGCGCGGAGGTAGAGTCGCCAAGCACCGCCATGCCCAGAATGGCGGTACCGGCCGCGCCTATTCCGGTCCATACCGCATAGGCGGTGCCGACCGGCAGCGTTCGCAGCGACAGTGACAACAGAAAGACGCTCGACAAGCCCGTGACGACCGCCAACAGCCCCGGCGTCAGGCGAGTAAATCCATCCGAGCCCTTCATGAAAAAAGCGAAAGCAATTTCGAGCATGCCGGCGAAACCGAGCAGTGACCATGCCATGCAAGTGATCCTCTGGTTGACCCGCCGGGCTGCAACGTCCGGCGGGTGCGGTGGATAGACAGTGTCAGGCGCTGGCGGCCGGTTTGGCGCGGAACGCTACACCTAACCGGTTGAAGGCGTTCATCAAGCCAATGGCATAGGTCAGGTCCGCCAACTCCTTTTCGCCGAACTCGCCCGCCGCGGCGATGTAGTCGGCGTCGGGGATCCCGCTCAGGGCCACGTTGGTGACGGATTCCGCCCAGCCCAACGCGATGCGTTCGCGGTCAGTGAAGACGTTCCCGGCATCACGCCAGACCGGCACCAGCACCAGTTTTTCAACGTTGATGCCAAGCTTCACCAGGTCCCGCGAATGCATGTCGATGCAAAAGGCACAGCCGTTGATTTGCGACACACGCAGATAGACCAGGTCGATCAGTTCGTGGGACAGCCCACTGTTCTGCAGGTAAACGTAGACCCCGCCGAAAGCCTTGTAACCTTCGGGAGAAGCCTTGGCGTAGTCGAGACGATTATTCATGGTGAATCCTTGTGACTGCTGATGGAGAGACGCCATGGTGGGTGTTCTTGGCCCTGTGGTTAAGGTCCATGATCGGCCTTGAGTCATAGGCCATGAATGAGCAATCATGGCCTTGTCGAAAACGCGATTCATGGACCTTCGGCCTGGGTCACAGGCTTCTTAAAATCGGTGACCTCTCACAGTGCCTCCAGGGTCGACCATGAACATCCTTCACCTCATTTGCAGCCCGCGCGGCCAATCGTCCGAAAGCTATCGACTGGCGCAAGGCATCCTGGGCTTTCTGCTCAATGCCTACCCGACGGCCACCGTGACCAATCGGCTGCTGAGCGCGGGCGGGTTGCTGCCGATCGACGGGCCGTATGCAGTGTCTCAGCAAGCCTCTGCAGACGTCACCGAGACGGGTTCGATTGCCCGTTCCAACGAGCTGATCGACGAACTGCAAGCGGCGGACATTCTGCTGATCGCGACACCGATGCATAACTTCACCGTGCCTTCCACGCTCAAGCTCTGGATTGATCATGTGGCCAGGGTCCGGCGCACGTTCAACGTGGGCGCGCAGGGCAAGACCAGCCTGCTGCACGACCGCCCAGTGTATGTGGCGGTCGCCTCGGGCGGCCGGATTTCCGGGGAGACTCCACGTCAACCGGACTTTCTGACGCCCTACCTGAAGGCCGTTCTGGGTATGATCGGGCTCCATGACGTGCAGTTTTTCTCCGTCGAAGGAACTGCCATGGGCCCAAACGCTCTCAGCGCCGCACGACACACAGCGCAACAGGCACTCGAGGAGCATTTCCGCGCTTACCCAACGGTCGAGGCCAATGACCCTTCACAACCAAAATTTTTCGCTTGATCCTGGCTCTTCGGAGCCGATCTACCGGCAGATTTACTGGCGCTTTCGCAGCGCGATCAGCGATGGGCTGCTGGCGCCTGGTAGTCGGGTGCCGGCGGCCCGGGCCCTGGCGAAGGAACTGGGCGTGGCGCGAGGTACCATCGACACCGCGTACTCATTGCTGACGGCGGAAGGTTACCTGCTGGCCCGCGGTCAAGCAGGCACGGTGGTCGCAGCGGGAATCAGCGTCAGCCAGCCTGCCATCCATTCGCAACCCGCCGTTCACCCTGGGCCATCAATCAGGCACAAGGCTGCGGTCCTGCCCTTTCAAATGGCGTTGCCGGCGCTGGATGCGTTTCCGCGCAAAATCTGGTCGCAGATCGGCGCTCGCTGCGTGCGGGCCACGCAAGTCGCGGACATGGCTAACCCCTCGGCGTTGGGCCTGGAATCCCTGCGCAGTGCAATTGCCACTTACCTGCAAGTGGCCCGGGGTATCAGTTGTTCGCCCGCCCAAGTGTTCATCACCTCGGGATATCGCAATAGCCTGGCGCTGATCGCCCATGCGCTGCTCAAGCCCGATGATTGTGTGCTCGTCGAAGACCCCGGCTACCCGCCTACCCGGCAATTGCTGGAGTACCTGCGGATCAAGGTGGCAGCCGTGCCTGTCGATCAGGATGGCATGCGCGTCGCGCAGGGGATCAGTCGCGCGCAGGCACGGGCGGCCATCGTCACCCCGGCGCATCAGAGTCCGTTATGCGTGTCGCTGTCGTTGCCGCGCAGGCTGCAACTGCTGGAATGGGCCGCTCGCGAACAGGCGTGGATCGTCGAGGACGACTACGACGGCGAGTACCGCTATGTCAGCCGCCCTCTACCGGCTCTGAAAAGCCTCGATCGCGAGGGCCGCGTACTTTACGCCGGCACCTTCAGCAAAGTGTTGTTCCCGGGAATCCGCCTGTCCTATCTGGTGGTGCCGCCTGCCCAGGTCGAACGCTTCGAACTCGTCAGCCAGACCTTCCTCGGCGGTTGCCCGGAATTGACCCAGGCGATCGTCGCCACGTTCCTGACCGAAGGTCATTTCGCCCGGCATATCCAGCGCATGCGCAAGCTCTATGGCGAACGCCGCGAAGCCACCGCGCGCGGTTTGAAGAAAGTGTTGGGCGAGCGCATCCTCATTGATCCGCCACCCGGCGGCATGCACCTGATCCTGCGCCTGACACCCACTCAGTCTGATCGGGCGCTGGTCGAGCGGCTGTTGAATGCAGGCATTTACGCCGAGGCGCTGAGTGACTGGGGCGTGCGCGAGCCGACCGATTCTGCGCTGTTGCTGGGGTTTGCCAATATCGCGTCCCAGGACGTCGCCGAACAACTGGCCAGGCGCATTCTTGCGCTGATGTAGTGCGGGCATGGCCCAGGCGTGCAGGCGGTTCTTGGACCTGTCGAGCCGAGCCGGAGCATCGCATCATGGGTGTTTACTTCACCCGGAATAAGATTCGATGACCAGCCCTTCCCCCATCCGCAGCATCGCCGTGTTCTCAGGCTCCAATTTTGGCTTCAACGCCAACTACGTCGCGGGTGCCCAGGCATTGGGTCGGGAGATCGCCAGACGCGGTATCCGCCTGATTTACGGTGGCACCGACAAGGGCTTGATGGGCGTCATGGCCGACACGGTACTGGCCGAGGGCGGTGTAGTGGTCGGCATCATCACGCGTCTGCTGTTCGACCTCGGACACCTGCACCAGGGCCTGACCGCACACGAAGTGACCGCGGACATGCGCAGCCGCAAGACCCGCATGAGTGAGTCCGCCGACGCGTTCATCGCTTTGCCCGGCGGGCTGGGCACGTTTGAAGAGCTGTTCGAAGCGGCCACCCTGACGCAGTTGGGCGAACACCGCAAGGGCGTCGCCTGCCTGGACATCAGTGACTTTTTCAAACCGGTGCGCAGCCTGCTGGACCACGCGGTACAGGAAGGTTTCATGAAGGCCGAACATAGCCGGATGCTGATGATCGACAAAGACCCGGCGGCACTGATTGACGCGCTGGAAAAATGGCAACCGCCGTTGACGACCAAATGGATTGAACGGCCCTAGTCAGCTCGCATCGCGAGCAGCTCCCGGCGCAAACACGCAGACGTATTTCCGCCGGGCTTTGCGCGGCGTATCAGGCCAATTCTTTACGCAGTTGGCGCGCCGCCGTGACCATGTGGACCAGCGCCGCTTCGGTTTCCGGCCAGCCGCGAGTTTTCAAGCCGCAATCCGGGTTGACCCACAAGCGCTCGGCGGGAATACGCTGGGCAGCCTTGCGCAGCAGGTTGGCCATTTCCGAGGCATCCGGGACCCGTGGCGAGTGAATGTCGTAGACGCCCGGACCGATGTCGTTCGGGTAGTCGAACGCTTCGAAGGCGTCGAGCAGTTCCATGTCCGAACGCGAGGTTTCGATGGTGATCACGTCGGCGTCCATGGCCGCGATTGACTTGATCACGTCGTTGAACTCGCTGTAGCACATGTGGGTGTGGATCTGCGTTTCGTCGCGTACACCGCTGGCGGTGAGGCGGAACGCTTCCACGGCCCAGTCCAGGTAGTCCTGCCATTGCGCACGACGCAGCGGCAAGCCTTCGCGGAAGGCGGCTTCGTCGATCTGCACGACTTTGATGCCGGCCGTTTCCAGGTCCACCACTTCGTCACGCAGGGCCAGTGCCAGTTGTTGCGCCTGGACCTTGCGAGACACGTCTTCGCGGGGGAACGACCACATCAGCATGGTCACGGGGCCCGTCAGCATGCCTTTCATGACCTTGTCGGTCAGGCCCTGGGCGTAACGGATCCACTCCACGGTCATGGCTTGCGGACGGCTGAGGTCGCCGAAGATCACCGCCGGTTTCACGCAGCGCGAACCGTAGCTTTGCACCCAGCCAAAGCGGGTGAACATGTAGCCGTCGATCTGCTCGGCGAAGTATTCGACCATGTCGTTACGCTCGGCTTCGCCGTGCACGAGGACGTCAAGCCCCAGGCGTTCCTGCACCTGCACCGCATGCCGGATTTCGCTGTGCATCGCTTCGGTGTATTCGGCTGCCGTCAGCTTGCCTTGCTTGAACGACTGGCGAGCCAGACGAATGGCCGAGGTTTGCGGGAACGAGCCGATGGAAGTCGTCGGGAACAATGGCAGGTTCAGGCGCACGCGTTGTTTGCCGATACGGCCGTCGAAGGACGAGTGACGCTGGCTATCGTTGGCGGTGATCGCCCCCACACGGGCCTGCACCTCGGGTTTGTGGATACGCGGCGAAGCGGCACGGCTGGCCTGGACGGATCGGCTGTTGGTCAAGGCACGCAGCACGTGTGGCGCCTGCGGTTCGTTGACGGCCTGGGCGAGGACCGCCACTTCTTCACACTTCTGTACGGCAAACGCCAGCCAGCTTTTCAGTTCGGCATCGAGCTTGTCTTCACGCCCCAGGTCCACGGGGCTGTGCAGCAGCGAGCAGGACGGCGCCACCCACAGGCGATCACCCAGACGCTCGTTGGCGTGTTGCAGGGTGGCCAGCGCTTTTTCCAGGTCGCAGCGCCACACGTTACG
Source organism: Pseudomonas sp. S2_C03 (assembly GCF_054668405.1). Lineage (NCBI taxonomy): Bacteria > Pseudomonadati > Pseudomonadota > Gammaproteobacteria > Pseudomonadales > Pseudomonadaceae > Pseudomonas > Pseudomonas sp. S2_C03. Next base: position 2,941,158 of record NZ_CP162766.1, read on the forward strand.
GCCGTTGACCACACCCAGCGACAACACCTTATAGGCCGGCAGGCGATCGAGAATGGTCGGGTATTGCTCTGGAGCGCGGACCAGATCGATGTGCAGGCCATCGACCGGCAGGTTCGCCGCCAGGCCGAGGTTTTCTTCCAGACCGCCGAAGTAGGTGGCGACGAGTTTTTTCAGCGGGTCGCGTTGAATCAGGTTGTAGGCGCGTTCAAAGGCGTTCTTCCACGCTTGTGGCAAGTCGAGTACCAGGATGGGCTCGTCGATCTGAACCCACTCGACGCCCTGCGCGGCCAGGCGCTGGAAGATCTGGCCGTAAAGCGGCAGCAGGCGGTCCAGCAGGTCAAGCTTGTCGAAATCACTGCCCTTGGTCTTGCCCAGCCACAGGTAAGTCAGCGGGCCGATCACCACGGGCTTGACGTTGTGACCCAGCGCGCGGGCTTCTTCGACTTCTTCGAACAACTGCTCCCAGCCCAGATGGAATGGTTGGTCGGCGGTGAACTCAGGGACCAGGTAGTGATAGTTGGTGTCGAACCACTTGGTCATTTCCTGGGCATGTGCGCCACCGCAGCAGCTGTCACTGACACCACGCGCCATGCCGAACAGGGTCTGCAATGAAGCCTGGCCATTGGCTGGGCGGAAGCGCTCAGGGATCACCCCGAACATCAGGGAATGGGTCAGGACCTGGTCGTACCAGGCGAAATCGCCGACCGGCAGCAGCTCGATGCCGGCGTTTTTCTGCAGATCCCAATGGCTCTTGCGCAGCTCACGGCCAACGGCGCGCAGGCCCTCTTCGCTCAGCTCACCCTTCCAGAAGGCTTCCTGTGCTTTCTTCAATTCGCGGTCGCGGCCAATGCGCGGAAATCCAAGGGAATGGGCCAAAGCCATGACAAATAACTCCAATGTGTTTGATGGGCACATTGTCGGTAGTAGGCATGCAGTGAGACAAACTCATTTTAATCGCGATGATCGCGAGTTTTTCTCATAATAAGAAGCGACACAGATCTCCTGTAGGAGCGAGCATGCTCGCGATGGTGTCACCGGCACCGCAGGGTATCTGGTAGCCAGCGTTATCGTTAACGACCATCGCGAGCATGCTCGCTCCTACAGTAGTCAGGTATTCAGCGATGGACGCGATTACGCCCTGTGCGCTTGGCCTGGTACAGGGCGTCATCGGCCCGGGTCAGCAGGTTGTCCGGTTGCTCGCCCGGTTGCGCGAAGGCCACGCCGAAGGACGCGGTGATGGTATCGAGCACCTTGCCGTCGCCACGGGCCTTGATGCGCAAGGACTGCACCTTCGTGCGTATCTGCTCGGCGAATACGACAGCCGTTTCCAGGTCCGGGCAGTGTTCCAGAATCACGCAGAACTCCTCGCCGCCGTAACGCGCTGCCGTGGCGTGGACCGGCAGCGAACTGCGCAACACCTGCGCGACATGCTTGAGTACGCGGTCACCCAACGGATGGCCGTATTGATCGTTGAATTGTTTGAAGTGGTCGATATCGAGCATCACCAGCGCAACACCCGAAGCGCCGTGACCTAACGCCTCATCCAGCAGGCGGGCGAACGCGCTGCGATTGAGCAACTCGGTCAGGCCATCGAGGGTCGCGGCCAGTTGTGCGCGTTCGAGCTTGTCCCGCAGGCTCTTGATCTCGTTTTGCGCGGTGCTCAGTTGCGACAGGAATCGTTCCTGTTGAGTCTGCATGAGTTGGGTGCTGTGTTGCAGCTCGCTGAGGATGTCCGGCAAGCGTTCGTTGGCCGGCGACTCGAGCATTTCGATACAACGCCCCAGGCTGCTCTGGAAATCCAGACTGCCCTCGACGCTGCGGGACACGTCGCGGTGCATGTCGTCTACCAGGTTGATCGCCTGTTGCTGCCCGGCGCGCGCCTCTTCCAGCTCATCACGGATGATGTAATCGCGAAACAACCGCGTGGCCGACTCCGGCGGAAAGCCGTCGAAGTCCCTGACCACGCGATCCAGGTGACGATTGAGCTCGGTGTCCTCGCCCTTGCTGTAGGTGTACCACAGCGCGTAATGCACCGGATTGGGCGGGATGTTGTGTTTCACCATCAGGGGAACAGCTTGTTTGAGCAGAGCCGCGGCCTCGCGGGAGTCTTCCGGATACAGCGCCAGCGCCGTCGCACGCGTCTCTATTGGGCTCATGTCATCACTTTGTTGTTAATGATTGGCAAACGCAAAACCTGCCGAGCATAACCACACGTGAGGCAAACAGCCATCCCTCTTCGGTGGTAGTGATGAAGTCTGGCGTATTAGCTGCCAGCACCACCGTGGGCTTCTTCGAAGAAGTAGTCCTTCCAGCTTTCAGCCTTGTTTTTCAGCACGCCCAGCTCCTGCAGCTTCTCGGCGTAGACACCCGTGCGCTGCGGCACGACGGTGAAGTTGATTTCCGGGTCATTGACGATCTTCTCGACCAGTTCGAGCGGCAGCTTCGACTGCTCGACGCGGATGTAGGTCTTGGCGGCGGCGGACTTGTCGGCCTTGATGATCTTCTCCGCTTCAGCCAGTGCGTCGTAGAAGGCCTTGTAGGTCTTCGGGTTTTCGTCGTGGAATTTTTCCGTGGTGTACAACACGTTGAAGGTTGCCTGACCACCCAGCACGTCGTAGGAACTCAACACTTTGTGCACATTGGGGTTCTGCAATTCCTGATACTGGAACGGCGGGCTGGAAAAGTGCGAATTGATCTCCGAGCCACCGGCAATCAGGGCAGCCGTTGCATCGGGGTGGGCCAGGCTGATCGAAATGTCGTCGAATTTCTTGTAGTGCTCGTTGCCGAACTGCTTGGCCGTTTCGATCTGCAAGGTGCGGGACTGGAACCCGACCCCGGCAGCCGGCACGGCAATGCGGTCCTTGTCGGAGAAATCCTTCAGGGTTTTGACATTCGGGTTGTTGGTCAGCAGGTAATTGGGCATCGAACCCAGCGAGGCAATCGCCTTGACGTTCTGCTTGCCCTTGGTGCGGTCCCAGATGGTCAACATCGGCGGCACGCCAGCCGACACCACGTCCAGGGCGCCAGCGAGCAGCGCTTCGTTCATCGCCGTAGCACCGGAGATGCTGTTCCAATCGACCTTGATGTCCAGGCCCTGTTCCTTGCCGTGTTTCTCGATCAGCTGCTGGTCGCGCACCACGTCCAGGATCAGGTAACCGATGCCGAATTGCTGGGCGATGCTGATCTTGCCCTCGGCCTGGGCACCGGGGGTCAGCAGCGCAACCGCCGCTGCAAGCGTTATGGCCAGAAGGGTCTTGTTAGGGGTTGCCATGAGATACTCGCTGTGAGGTCAGAAAAATGGTCGCAGCGATAGTGCATGAAATTTTATATACAAAATAATTCTTAATTATTATTTGGTTATTCCCAATAAGAATATAAATTATCTGTAGGAGCGAGCTTGCTCGCGATAGCGGCGTATCAGTCAACATCCATGTCGAATGACCACACGGCTATCGCGAGCAAGCTCGCTCCTACAGCAAACCAGGATTTTTATGTCACTTGGCACCCGTGAGATTTACCAATTGCTGCGCGATGCAGCGCTTGAGGTTCGGCCGATGCGGCGGGTGAGCGCACCCGACGAGTCCGGCCTGGTGACCGTCGACATCGAGGGTTGGCACCTGACCCTCGAGGTCGACGGCACGCATCTGCGCCACTGCCAACATTGCCGCAGCCCGGATGGTCGCGAAGCCGGGCACGACCTCTGGCTGCGCACCGACCCGGTGAGCCTGCTCAGTACCTGGGAGCTGGCGCAGGTCGAGCGGTTGCTGGGCGGACTTAGAAGCGCGGTTTGACCGCCTTCCACTCCGGTTTGTAGCGCTGCATCTGTTTGACGTCGTCGCGCTGGCGAATGCCGCAGGTCAGGTACTGGTCATGCAGCTTGCCGAGTTGATCGTGATCCAGCTCCAGGCCCAGGCCCGGCGCGCGGGTGATCTTCACGCAGCCATCGACAATCGGCAGCTTGCCACCCTTGATCACTTCTTCGTCCGGTTCCTGCCACGGGTAATGGGTGTCGCAGGCGTAGTCCAGATTGGGCACCGACGCGGCCACGTGCGCCATCGCCATCAGGCTGATGCCCAAATGCGAATTGGAGTGCATCGACACGCCCAGGCCAAAGGTCTCGCACATTTTTGCCAGCGCCTGGGTGTCGCGCAGGCCGCCCCAGTAATGATGGTCGGCGAGGACGATCTGCACGCTGTTCAAGGCGATGCTACGGCGGAACTCGTCGAAATCGGTGACCACCATGTTGGTCGCCAATGGCAGGCCTGTGCGTTTGTGCAGCTCGGCCATGCCATCCAGGCCCGGGGTAGGATCTTCGTAATACTGCAGATCGTCGCCCAGCAATTCGGCCATGCGGATGGAGGTTTCCAGTGACCAGTTGCCGTTCGGGTCGATGCGCAAGGGATATCCGGGGAACGCCTTTTTCAATGCCTTGATGCACGACACTTCGTGCTCCGGCGGCAGTGTGCCCGCCTTGAGTTTGATGCTCTTGAAGCCGTAGGCCTCGATCATCCGACGAGCCTGGGCGACGATCTGTTCTTCGTTCAGCGCCTCGCCCCAGTTGTCCGGTTTGTAGGGCGAGTTCACATGTTCGGCGTACTTGAAAAACAGGTAGGCGCTGAACGGAATCTCGTCACGAATCGCCCCGCCCAACAAGTCCACCAATGGCACGTTCAACGAATGCGCCTGCAAATCCAGGAACGCCACTTCAAACGCCGAATAGGCGTTGCTCACCGCTTTGCTGGCGTGGGAGCCCGGTGCCAGCTCGGCGCCGGCCAGGCTCGCGGGCTTGTTCGCCGCCACGGTGGCCTGGACGATGCGCCGCAGCTCATTGAGGTTGAATGGGTCCAGGCCGATCAATTGCGACTGCAATTGCTGCTGGATCGCCAGCGCGGGTGCGTCGCCGTAGCTTTCCCCCAGACCGATGTAGCCGTTGTCGCTCTCGATCTCGATGATCGACCGCAGTGCAAAGGGCTCGTGAATCCCGCTGGCATTGAGCAGCGGCGGATCACGGAAAGCAATGGGGGTGACGGTGACTCGGGTGATTTTCAAGAGGCTGCTCCCTTTGGCTCAGGTTTCAAGGCGGGGTGACGAAAAGAGGTGTGTGGCGACGTGCGGGCGAAGAAAATCACCACCGCCGCCACCAGCGATGTAGCGGCCAGACCATAGAGGCCACCTTCGATGGAACCGGTTTTCTGCTCCAGGAAACCGAAGGTCGCCGGGGCCACGAAGCCGCCGAGGTTGCCGATGGAGTTGATCAGGGCGATCACCGCCGCGGCGATGCGCGCATCCAGGTAGCCTTGGGGAATGGGCCAGAACAGGGCCGAGGCCGCCTTGAAGCCGATCGCGGCAAAACAGATGGCGACGAAGGCAAACACCGGCCCGCCCGTGGTGGACATGAACATGCCTGTGGCGGCAATCACCAGCGTCAGCGCGACCCAGGCCTGTTGGTATTTCCACTTGGAGGCCATGGCCGCGAAGCCGTACATGGCGACGATGGAGATGATCCAGGGAATCGAGTTGAACAGGCCGACCTGGAAGTCGCCGAGGTTGCCCATCTTCTTGATCATGCTCGGCAACCAGAACGTGGCGCCGTATATGGTCAGGGCGATGGAAAAGTAGATGAAACAGAACAGCGCGATCTGCCTGTCCGCTAGGAGCTTGAACATCGACGGCTTGACCGTTTGGGTGGCTTCACGGGCCTGCTGTTCCAGGGCAATGGCGTCGATCAGCGCGTCTTTTTCTTCAGTGCTCAACCAGTTGGCCTGGCGTGGATGGGACTGCAACCAGAACCAGACGAAGCCGCAGAGCACGATCGAGGCGAAACCCTCGATCAGGAACATCCACTGCCAGCCGTGCAGGCTCAACCCGCTCACGTGCAGCAAGGCGCCGGAAACCGGGCCGGAAATCACCGAGGCAATGGCCGAACCACTGAGAAAAATCGCCATGGCCTTGCCGCGCTCGGTGGCCGGCAGCCATTGGGTGAAGTAGTAGATGATGCCGGGGAAGAACCCGGCCTCGGCCGCGCCCAGAATGAAGCGCAGCACGTAGAAGCTGGTCTCGCCACGCACGAAGGCCATGGCCATGGCGGCCGCGCCCCAGGTGAACATGATGCGCGTGAGCCAGGCGCGGGCGCCGTAGCGTTGCAGCAGCATGTTGGACGGGACTTCGAAGATGGCGTAACCGATGAAGAACAGACCGGCACCCAGGCCATAGGCCGCAGCGCCGATGCCCAGGTCGGTTTCCAGGTGACTGCGCACGAAGCCGATGTTGACCCGGTCGATGTAGTTGACGATGAACATGACCACGAAGAGCGGCAGCACGTGGCGTTTCACCTTGGCCGCCGCGCGGGCGAGCACGTTCGGGTCGGGCTGGAGGGTATTCAAGGGGCGACTCCCATTCATTGTTTTTTTAGGGACGGTTCGATCATGGACGCCGACATTGATCCCGTCTAATCTAACTTGGCACTTGATTGATACCTGGATTAGATCAATGTTCGAACTGACCCAACTACGCTGCTTCACCACGGTGGCCACCGAACTCAACTTCCGCCGGGCCGCCGAACGGTTGAACATGACCCAGCCGCCGCTGAGCCGGCAGATTCAGTTGCTGGAGCATCACCTGGGCGTCGAACTGTTCACCCGCAGCACCCGCAGCGTGGCGCTGACCGCGGCGGGCCGGGCGTTTTTCATCGAAGCGCAGAACCTGCTGGAGCGTGCGCAACAGGCTGCCGTCACCGCCCGCCGTTTCGCCGAGGGCGACATCGGTTCGGTGAACATCAGTTTCGTCGGCAGCGCCGTCTATGAATTTTTGCCCAAGGTGATCGCCGAAGCCCGGCTCAAGCAGCCCCAGGTGAAAATCGACCTGGCAGAGATGAACACTTATCAGCAGCACGAGGCGTTACGCGCACGGCGCATCGACCTGGGCATTGCCCGCGCACCGTTGCTGGAGCCCGGTTACGCCACCGAATGCCTGGTCCGCGAGCCGTTCGTGCTGGCGGTGCCCAGCCAGCATCGCCTGGCCCGCGCCGACACGGTGTCGGTCAGCGACCTGGATGGGCAGCCGTTTCTCATGTACTCGCACGCTGCCTATCCGCCCTTCAACGAACTGCTCACCGGCATGCTCCGCTCCGCCCGGGTGGCGCCGGAGTACGTGCAATGGCTTGGCTCGTCGCTGACCATCCTGGCCCTGGTCAACGCCGGCATGGGCCTTGCCCTGGTGCCGCGCTGCGCCAGCAGTGTGGTGTTCAGGAATGTGGTGTTTCGCGACATCGACCTGGGCGAAGGGGTGCAAAGCGAGCTGCACCTGATCTGGCGGGAGAACAATGACAACCCGGCGTTCGCGATGCTGCTGGAGGCGATTCGCCGGGCGGTACGGGAGGGTTGGGGGAGTTGATACCCGCGCTTACAGGCTGCGCGGGAACAATCGCTTTACGGTCACAGGTACTCGACGTTGCCATCAACGCTGATCGCCTGCCCGGTAACGTTCACCGCCGCGCGTGAGGACAGGAACAGCGCCAGCGCGGCAACGTCCTCCATCGTGACCATCCGACGCAGGGAGATTTTCTCCAGGTACTGATCGCGCATCGCCTCAAAGCTGATGCCAAGCGTCTGCGCCCTGGCATCGATCACCCGATCCATGCGCTCCCCTTCCACGACGCCTGGCAAGATTGCATTGACCCGAATGTTGTCCGGCCCCAGCTCGCTGGCCAGCGACTTCATCAGCCCGACCACTGCCCACTTGGTTGACGCGTAAGGCGTCCTGAAGGGATACCCCAGCCGTCCTGCCACGGACGACATTGCGATGATGTGCGGGTTCTGGCCAGACTTTTTCAGCCAAGGCACCGCTTTGCGCAGGAAGAAATACTGACTGTTCAGGTTGGTCGCGACCGTCTGCTCCCAGGCATCGCTGTCCAGCGACTCGATGTTACCCGTAGGGCCGGCGATTCCGGCGTTGTTCACCAGCACATCAAGACCACCGAGCAGCGTGATTGCCTCATCCATCACACGGTCAACGTGCTGCTTGATGCCGACATCCACGACGCCGCCGTGCATGCCGGGAAACTCGACTTTCATGCGTTCGACCGCACCGGCATTGATATCGCAGACATAGACGTGCGCACCCACTTCATGGAAGGCCCTGGCGATGACCGCGCCAATGCCTGCCGCCCCACCGGTAATGATCACTTTCAGGTTGGCGGGCGGCGTCAGCAAATCAACAATTTTCATGGCAACTCTCTTATTGGATGGCCAGTTCGGCGGCAACCGGCGTTGTTTCGTTGTCGATGGCTTTAGCCAGCAGTGGCACCAGGATCAAGCCCAGCACCGCAGCGCCAACAATCACATAAAAACCCGATGAACTCAGCCCCGTGGCTTTCTCGGCGATCCCGAACAGGTACGGCCCGGCAAAACCGCCCAGCAAACCGATGGTGTTGATGAACGCGAGGCCGGCGGCCGCCTGGATCCCTTGGAGGCGTTTCATGGCGATGGCCCAGTAGATCGGCAATACCCCACCGGCAAAGAATGCCGTAGCGGTAAACAACGCGATGCGAACCGGTGCATCAGCAACGAGCGTAAACGCCACCGAACTGGCAATCAGGCCAACGGTGAACAGCCCCAGGCAATAGCAGTCCCGGGCGATCCTGCGGTGGATTCGCGGCAACACCAGCACCCCGGCGAGGAATCCGAAACCGACGCTGCTGGACAGCAACCCTACGGTCAGCGGTGACGTAATTTGCATCTGTTGAATGATCGACGGCGTGAAAAACACCAGCCCGACAAACGCTACTTGGTTCAAGAAATAAATCAAACCGATCAGGATGGTAGTCGGACGCTTGAGCGCCTTGACCCAATGGCCGGAATATTCGTGCGAATTCGCATGGCCGGGCAGCAACGCATGGGTTTCCAGCGATTGCGCTTGTGCCGGCGTCAGCCAGCGGGCGTCCCGTGGACGCTCCGGCAGCTTGAACCACAGGATCACCCCCACAATGATGCTGGGCAGACCTTCCAGCAAAAACATCCACTGCCAGCCATGCAGGCCACCGATGCCGTCCATTTTCATCAGTGCGCCACCAATCGGGTTGCCGATGACCAGGGCCAGCGCCGGGGCAAGGTAGATCCAGCCGATGGCAATGGCGCGATCCTTGGGCGCGAACCACAGCGTGACCATGTACATCAGCGCAGGAAACAGGCCGGCCTCGGCAATGCCCAGCAGGACCCGCAACAAGTAGAACGACCATTCACCCTGCACAAACATCATGGCCGAGGACAGCGTGCCCCAGGTCACCGCAATCCGGGCAATCCAGCGACGTGGCCCGATGCGATGCGCGAGCAAATTGCTGGGCACCTCCAACAGGGCATACCCGAGGAAGAAAATCCCTGCACCCAGACCGTAGGCAGCGGCACTGATGCCGAGGTCGGCGTTCAACGCAGCCTTGGCCAGTGCGACATTGGTACGGTCCAGGTACGACATGAAGTAAATGGCACACATCAATGGGATGAGTCGCGCCATTGCTCGCCGGGTGGCAAGCCAATGCAAATCATTGGTGCTTGGCATGATTGTCATGGAGAAGCCTCTTCTTGTTATTGTTTTAACGGTTCAAACGCCGTGTTTACAGCTGGACCTTGTCTTTGCCCTTGAGACCGAGCATCTCTCGCGCCTCTGCCGGCGTTGCGATCTCGAACGACAGCTCTTCAAGAATGTGGCGAACCTTGCGCACCTGTTCGGCGTTGGTTCGGGCTTTCACCCCTTTGGCCAGATAGATACTGTCTTCCAGCCCCACCCGCACGTGGCCGCCCATGATCGCACCCATGGTCACGAACGACAGCTGATGGCGACCGGCACCGAGGATGGAGAACTGGTAGTTTTCCCGACCGAACAGGCGGTCCGCAGTAGCACGCATGATGCTCATGTTTTCCGGGTCGGCGCCCAGGCCGCCGAGGATGCCGAAGCACGACTGGATGAAGAACGGCGGCTTGACCAGGCCCTGCTCCACGAAGTACGCCAGGTTGTACAGATGGCCGACGTCATAGCACTCGAATTCGAACCGGGTGCCGTACTCGCCAAGCTCCAGCATGATGTTGCGGATGTCCTTGAAGGTGTTCTTGAACACAACGTCTTCCATGCCTTCGATGTGTTCCTTTTCCCAGCTGTGCCGCCAACTGGAAATCTTGCCGGCGATGGGATGGATCGAAAAGTTCATCGACCCCATGTTCAACGAGCACAGCTCCGGCTTGGCGAGCAACGGGTACGCGAGCCGTTGCGCCAGCGTCATACGGGTGCTGCCGCCGGTGGTGATGTTGATGATGGCGTCGGTGGCTTGCGCAATGGCCGGCACGAACTGGCTGAACACCGCCGGGTCCGGGGTCGGACGACCGTCCAGAGGGTCGCGGGCATGCAAGTGCAGCACCGCCGCACCGGCCTCGGCCGCCTCGATCGACTGCCGTTCGATGTCCGCCGGAGTGAGCGGCAGATACTCGGACATCGACGGTGTATGCGTCGCACCGGTGATCGCGCAGGAAATGATGACTTTGCGGCTGACTGAACTCATGGGTAACCCGATCTTGTTATTGGTTGGGCAGGTGCGCCGGGAACAGGCCCGAACTGTCGCCACTGCATTTGCAAACGAGCTTATTGAATTTCCCACGGCTTAGTAAGATCCTTAACGGACATCAATGAATCCCTAAGGGACACCTTCAGGAGCCGGCCCATGCCGCCGAAAACGCCGCTGTTCAACGAACGTATCTACGCGCCCTACAAGATCGCGGCACTGGTGGAAGTCTTGAGTGAACAAGGCATCGCACCGGCGGACAGCCTCAAGGGCAGCGGTGTGGACGAAGAAGCGATCTACGACGCAACGGCGCTCACTTCGGTCAGGCAATACGCAGCGGTCTGCAGCAATGCGGTGACACTGTCCAAGGACCCCGCCACCCCGTTCAAGACCGGCTCGCGCCTGCATCTGTCGGCCTATGGCATGTACGGGTACGCCTTGATGTCCTGCCTGTCATTGCGCGACTACTTCAGGCTCGGCGTGAAATACCACTCGCTTGCCACCCCAACGCTGACGATTGAATGGCACGAATATGAGAGCGAGGCCGTCTGGACCTTCCCTGACGCGTCCAATCCGGTGCCTTCGATGGAGATCAAGCGGTTCCTGATCGAGCAACAATTTACCCAGCACGTCACACACCTGCAGGACGTGTTTGGCCAGACCTGTCCGCCCACCAAGGCGTGCTTTGCCTACCCGGCGCCACCCCACGCCGATATCTACGAGCAATACCTGGGCTGCCCGTGCATTTTCGATCACCCCCAATGCGAATTGCATTACGACAGCTCGATCCTGGATCACAAACCCCACCTGGCCCACCGTCTGACGGCCACCGTTCTACAGGAAACCTGCGACCGTCTGATCGGCCAGGCAAAGGTGTCGTCGGGGATTTCGGGCGAGGTGTACCAGATGATGATGCAAACCCCCGGGGCATTTCCGGACATGGAAACGGTGGCCGAGAAGTTGCACATGACCACGCGCAGCCTGCGTCGCAAATTGCAGGACGAAGGCACTTCATTTGTGGCGATTACCGATGACGTGCGTTGCTCGCTGGCGATCGAGTACCTGAAGACCACCATCATGAGCACCGACGATATTGCGCTGCTGCTGGGTTTTTCCGAGCCGACCAACTTCCGCCGAGCGTTCAAGCGCTGGACCGGCAAAACCACGAAAGACTATCGCCAGGGGTGAAGTTGATGGTCGACGCAGTCGACCATCAACGTATCAAGCTCAGAGGATGGACAGCGGGTAGCTGACGATGAGGCGGTTTTCGTTGAAGTCCGCCAGGCTGAAATCACGCTTGATCACCGAATTGCGCCAGCGAAGGGACAGGTTCCTGAGCGCTCCACTCTGTACCACATAGGTAAATTCCGTTTCGCGCCCCCACTCCTTGCCATCAGTGACACCCGCGGAATGCACATCCGAACCGTTGATGTAGCGGTTCATCACGGTCAGCCCCGGAACACCCAGTGCGGCGAAATCAAAATCATGGCGCACCTGCCAGGATCGCTCGTTGGCAAAATCGTAACTGTTGCTGAAGCTGTCGTTCGCCAGCGTCGCGCCACTGGTGCCATTGAGGCGCATCCAGTTATCACCCTCTACCTTCTGCAACCCCAGGTAAAACGTGCTGGCCTGATAACGCGCCGACAACAAGGCTGACCAAGTCTTGTTGTCGAGATCGCCAGCCAGTTTCTTCCCGTCGTCCTCGCCGCTGAAGTAGCCCAGATTTGCGCCCAACACCCATTGCCCCAAAGGTTGGGAGTGCGTCAAGTTGAAATAGCGCTGATGGTAGATATCTTCCAACTGCGCGTACCAGGCACCGACTTGGGTCTGCTTGTCGTTGAAGGCGTATTCCACCCCGGAAAAATTGAAGCGATCCGAGGTCACGTCCGGTCGATTGAACATCGACATCCTTTCCATGCTCGCGTCATTGCGCGGACTGTTGCCGCGAAACTGACCGCCATAAAACGTGAAGTCGTCCAGATCTTTGGAGGTGATCTGCGCGCCACGGAAAGTTTGTGGAAGCGAGCGCCCGTCGTCAGAACGAATGACCGGCAGCGTCACCACCCACTCGCCGATACGCGCCTGGGTCTTGGCAAAGCGTATTTTGGCCGCAACCGCCAGGCGACCGAAGTCATCCGCAGGCCGTCCGTCACCGTGCACCGGCAGCAGTTGGGTATTGGTCGTGCCCTTGCCCCCGTCGAGCTTCTGCGAGTAGAGGCCCAGTGCATCGACACCGAAACCGACGATACCCGGGGTGAATCCGGAGCGGGCGTCCATGATCACACTCTGGGTCCACTCCTGCGCCTTGGCCTGAGGGTAGGCGCTCTCGGTGAAGTTGCGATTGATGTAGTAGTTTCTCAAGTTGGCGCTCACGTGCGCATCTTCGATGAACCCCTCGGCAGACGCCGAAGGGGGAATGAGCGAGGCGCTCAAGAGCAATAGATTGAAAGAAGCGCCAACAGCCGTGGCATTGACCAGCGTGCAATTTCGCATAGGGACTCTCTTTTATTTTTATTCATGAGCGAGACGGTCAGGCAAAACCCGGCGGCCTTTTTCAAGGCGCAACTGCACGTTTGGCGAAGTATCGTTTTTCGACACTGCCAAAGCCGTCACCGGTTGTTTTGCACGAGGCGATACTAGCGAGATTGCCCGGTGATCATAAGATCCCTAACAGACATCATGAGATCCTGATCGGACAAGTTGCGCGGACTGGCCTGATGTTGTTTCGGGTAACCCGACAGATCAGCTCGGTCTCCAGCGGGCCCAGCGGACGCACCAGAGACTGCAGTTGTCTACACTTCGATGCATCATCAAACTGCAAGGTTGCCCGGAGTAACGCCATGAATGAGTATCAGCCCCTGGATTGTGATCTACACGACTACCTGGAAATCGCCTGCCTGCGTGGTTACCAGTTACACATCGAGTTGATCGATGGCGCGAGCCTTACGGCCCGGGGGTTGACCACGCGCACGTCCAGCGACAAGGAAGAGTTTTTCTGCGTTGAAAACGCCGACGGCCAGCAGGAGATCCGTCTCGATCAACTGCTTGCCATCACGCCATTGGACGACAATGCGCAATTTGGTCGTGTGGAGTTCCAGGGCGCAGTCTGCTCGTTCTAGCACCCGGCTTGCTCGACCTCAATTGGGGTCGAGCAGCCCACCCTTCCAGTTGCGCGAAATGCGGCTGCCGGTGAACTTGGCCACCACCATGCCCTGGGACACCAGGCGATCGCGGTAACGCGTCACCATCCGTCCAGCCTGTTCGGCGCAGAGCACCACTTCGGAAGACGGATCACCCGGACGGCCGAGGATACGAGCGAAGCGCTGGCCCTCTTCAACAAAATCCCCGAGCTCCTTTTCAAAGATCAGCACGCCCGGCTTCGGCGCGAGCAGGGTTTCCATCTGCGCCATGTCCCTCACCTCGACAGGCCAGTCGGCGAGCGTCGACGGTCCATCGATAACCCCGCAATGGCAGAGCCAGGTGTAGAGACCCTGGGCGTCCTGCTCGGCGAAGTGGTCGTTGACGTCGCCCTGCCCGCGCAATTCCAGGGTCGCGGCCATGTGCCGGTCGCTGACACCGTCGCGCAGCCAGGGAGCAATGATGGTTTCTTCGAATGAGCCGTCGCCACCGTCATCCCAGATGATCGCCAGCTCCATCTTCATCGCCGCCGCCAATTGCCGCCCCTGCAACGCGAAGCGGCGATGGACGTAGAGGTACGGCAAGGCTTCGTCATCGGTGTGCAGGTCCAGCACCACCTGCGCGCTGGCGGCCAGTTGCACCAGGCTTTTTTGCCAGTGCTGCACATTGGTCGATGGCTGGGCCATGGCGGTCGACTGGTCGAACCCGCGATTGAAATTGTGCCCGGTGGCGTCATGAAAACGACCGAGAATGCGCCCTTGGCGAAACTGGCCGATACCCAGTGGATTGGCCTGGGGCACCACCGTCACCTGGCCATTGAGCCGGCCCTGCTCCTGGGCGACTTGCAGGCGTTGCATCAGCAGGTGCAGCACGAGCATGCCGGCGATTTCATCGGCATGCACCCCTGCCTGCAAATGCACGATGGGGCCGCTGCCATTGCCGCTGAAGCGCCAGGCACCGACACGCACCGGATCGCCGTTATTGTTGTGAACATCGAACGAGACATCCTGAACCATTTCCTTGCCCTCCCCTTGAAACCCGTGCCAACCACTGCTGCGAACGCTGGCTATTGAACAGACGCTCAACTAAGCTCCGAAACAACGTAACCAAGGATTTCGATGTGACTACCGACTCCCCCAAATACCGTCGAGTTGAACCCGACGAACGCCGTGAACTGCTGGTGGCCGCCACCTTGCGCTGCCTCGCCCGTGACGGTCACGCGGGCATCTCCGTGCGCCGCATCGCCACCGAGGCCGGGGTGTCCGTCGGCCTGCTCAATCATCATTTCGGCAGCATCGACGCGTTGATCGCCGACACCTACCACAAACTCGCCAGCGAGCTGACCACTGCCCTGCAGCAGGAAATCCAGCAGGCCGGTACGCCAGCGCAGAAAATGGACACCTTTCTCGTCGGCTCTTTTTCTCCCAGGGTCATGGACCCCAAACTGCTGGGCGTATGGGTGGTGTTCTGGAGCCTGATCCGCCATTCGGACGACGTCAGCCAGTCCCACGAAAAAAGTTACCGCGCCTACCTCGACCTGCTGCGCACCTTGCTCGACGACCTGGCCGCCAGTGAAGGCTTCGTGATCCACGACACCCGCCTGGCCGCCATCGGTCTATCGGCGATGCTCGACGGACTCTGGCTCGAGTGGTGCCTGAACCCTGACACCTTCAGCCCCGCCAACGGCCTGCACATCAGTCGTTGTTGGGTAAAGGGGTTGCGTCACGGAGCATTCAGCACCGACGACGTCCTGTGACGGGTGGCGGCCAAAGATCATCGCCAGGGTGCCGCTGACCGCGATCAGCCCGGCACCGATGATCAGCGACACATCCATCAGCGTGCCCCAGATCAGGCTCGACAGCAGGAAAGCCCAGATCAGCCCGGTGTATTCGAACGGTGCGAGCACCGTGGCCGTGGCGCGCTGGAAACTGGCGAACACCAGGAACTGACCGATGCCGCCCACCAGTCCCGCGCCGATCATGCCCAGCCAGGCCGGGGTGGGTGTTGGCGTGTGCGTCCAGGGCAAAGCGAGGGTCATGCACACCACGAACACCACATTGGTAATCAGCAACTGCTCGAGTACCGACGTCTGCTCATCGACCTGACGCAACTGGATATAGGTGAACGCCCAGCAGAGCGCTGCCAGCAACGTCAGCACGACGGGCAATGGATCAGCCATCTGGCTCGGACGACAGGCGATGATCACGCCAACGAAACCGATCACCAGGCTCAACCACTGCCAGCCGCTGGCCCGCTCCTTGAGGATCAATGTCGCCAGCACCGTGACAATGATCGGCGCGGAAAAATACAGGGTGGTCATCTCTGCCAGCGTCAGGTCGCGGGCCGCCGTGTAGTACAGCACCCACGCCACCAGCGACAACAAGCCACGGATGATCAGCAGCCGCCGGCTCGGTGAACGCCAGGCGCGCCTCACCATGGTCACGCGTCCGATCAACAGGCAGGCCAGCACCACCACGACGCTGCGCCAGAACAGGATGGTGACCACCGAGTAATCGGCCACCAGCCACTTGATGCCGGCGTCTTGCAGAGCGAGAAAGGCGTAACCCAGCGTGCACAGGCCGATGCCTTGCAACGAGCGGTCAACGCGAACGGTCGCTTGCATCAAGCCGACCTGCGCACGGGCGTGCCGCTGCGCTCGATGAAACCGAACAACGCTTCGATCAGGAACGTCAGGCACACGTACACGCCGGCCACCAGCAACAAGGGTTCGTACACTTGCAGGGTTTGCGCGCGCACCACGTTGGCGGCGCCGAGCAGGTCGATCACGGCAATGGTCGAGGCCAGCGCCGTGGACTTGAGCAGCATCACCGTCTCACCGGCCAGGGTGGGCAACAGCAACCGCATGGCACGCGGCAGCCGTACCCGCAACAGCGATTGACGTGACGTCATGCCAAAGGCCGAGGCCGCTTCCATTTCACCTTTGGGCACGGCGAGCAGGCCACCGCGAATCACCTCGCCGACATAGGCGCCCATGGACACCACCAGGGCGAAGACGATGTACCAGTAGCCATCACGCAGATAGGGCCAGAGGAAGCTGCCGCGAATCAGCGGGAATTGAGCGAACAGACTGCCGAGCCCGTAATAGAAGATGTAGATCTGGATCAGCAGCGGTGTGCCACGGAAGACGCTGGTGTAGAACAGGCTGGCTCTTGCGATTATTTTGTATTTCGAGATCCGCGCCAGGGCCACCAGGATGGCCAGCAGGAAACCGAACACACTGGACAGCAACAACAAGCTCACGGTGGTTTGCAGGCCACGACCCAACAGCGCCGCGTATTCGATTATCCACGCTGGAATCATTTCGATCACTCAACCAAGGGCATCCAGCGACGAATGCGTCGCTCAAGCCGTCCCGACAGGTAGTTGGACACCAGCGTCACCGCGTAATACATCGCGGCGGCCGTGAGGTAGAACAACAGGTAATGACGCGTCGAACCCGCGCCTTGCTTGGCGGTGTACAACAGCTCGTTGGTGCCCACCACGCTGATCAGGGCACTGTCCTTGATCAGGTTGATCCACAGGTTGGCCATGCCCGCCATGGCATAGGGCGCCATGATCGGCAGCGTAACGCGCCGGAACAAGGCGAAGCCGTGAAGGCCGAAGGCTTTTGCCGCTTCAATCTGGCCATAGGGAATCGCCTGGATCGCCGCGCGGAAGATCTCCGAGGCATAGGCGCCCTGCACCAGCCCCAGCACGACGATGGCGGCTAATGGGCCGCTCACGTTCATGACGCCATAACCCAGCTCAGCCATCATCGAGTTGATCAGCATCGAGCCGACGTAATACAGCAGCAGGATCAGCAGCAACTCCGGTACGGCACGGAACAAGGTGGTGTAGCCACGCATCAGCGCGGCAATCGGCCGGGGGCCGTTGAGCTTGAGGCAGGCGACCACCAGCCCGATCAACAACCCGAGCGCGAACGCCCCGGCGGAGATCTGCAGAGTCATCCACAACCCCCGCAACAACGCCCCGCCCCAGCCGGTTTCACTGAAACTGATCAACTCGAACATTTCGGTCTCCGGTTGGATCCCTGTAGGAGCGAGCTTGCTCGCGATGAGGTGTGTCAGCCGACATCAATTTCAATGACAAACCGCGATCGCGAGCAAGCTCGCTCCTACAGGAATAGCAACATCAGAACGTGGGTTTTACGCTGGTGCCGAAGTAATGCTCGGACAGGTCGTCATAGTCCTTGCTGGCCAGCAGCGAGGTGATCGCCTTGTCGAGTTTGGCCTTGAGCTCGGCATCGTCCTTGCGCAGTCCGGCGCCCACGCCCTTGCCGAAAATCGGGTCGTACGGGACGGCACCGAGGTAGGCCAGGTCCTTGGCATCCGGGGTCTTGACGAAGGCCGCCATGGCGGTGCCGTCGGCCATCATCAGGTCGATGCGCCCGGCGATCAGGTCGGCGTTGGCCGAGTCCTGGGTGTCGTAGTATTTAACGTCGGCAATTTTCTCGTAGTAGGTCTTCAGGTAACTGGCGCTCACCGTCGAGTTCTGCACGCCGATGGTCTTGCCTTTGAGGTCATCGGGATACTTCTTCACCGACACGTCTTTCGGACCGACCAACGCAACCACCGAGTCGTAGTACGCCTTGCTGAAGGCGATCTGTTTTTCGCGTTCCTCGGTCACCGACATCGAGGAGAAAATCACGTCGATCTTCTTCGCCAGCAACGAAGGAATGATCCCGTCCCACGCCACTTCCTTGATCTCGCACTCGGCTTTCATCTCGCTGCACAGCTTGTGGATCAGGTCCACTTCAAAACCTTTCCACTCACCATTGGCCTGCTTTTCGGTGTACGGCGGATAGGGTTCGGCGGCCACCGCGAACCTGATCGGCTGGGCCTGCGCCGCACTCATACCGGCCAGCATTACGCAGGCCACGCCGGTCAACCAGTTTGCCAAACGTCGATTTCCCATGATGTTTTCCCGTCTTTTTATGATGCGTTAGCGAGTCTGGTGAGCGTTGACGAACTGCCGGCAACGTTCACTGCGTGGGTGTACGAACACTTCATCCGGCGAACCGGATTCCTCGATCAGCCCCTGGTGCAGGTAGGCGATCTTGGTCGACACATCGCGGGCGAAAGCCATTTCATGGGTCACCAGGATCATGGTCCGGCCTTCTTCGGCGAGGGAGCGGATCACCCGCAGCACTTCGCCGACCAGTTCCGGGTCGAGTGCCGAGGTGGGTTCATCGAACAGCATGACCTTGGGTCGCATGGCCAGGGCGCGTGCGATGGCCACCCGTTGCTGCTGCCCACCCGACAGGAACGCCGGGTACTCGTTGCGCTTGGCCGCCAGCCCCACGCGCTCCAGCAGGGCTTCGGCGCGCTCAGTCGCTTCGGCACGGCTTTCGCGCAGCACCTGGGTAGGCGCCTCGATGAGGTTTTCCAGCACCGTGCGATGGGGCCAGAGGTTGAAGTTCTGGAAGACCATGCCCAGGCTGGAACGGATGCGCACCAGTTGTTTGGTGTCCGACACCAGCGGCGCGCCGGGGCGGGAGTGGTTGAGCTGGATGCTTTCACCGTCCACGAGGATGCGTCCCTGATCTGGCACTTCGAGCATGTTGATGCAGCGCAGCAAGGTACTCTTGCCGGAGCCGCTGGCGCCGATCAGCGAAATCACATCGCCTTCGCGGGCGGTCAGCGAGACGCCTTTGAGCACCTCGATATTGCCAAAGCGTTTGTGCAGTTGATCGACCTCGATCATGGTCTTGGCCACCACCGGTTCGGCGGCCATCGCGTTGCAAGTGACAGACGCGAGTGCAGGTCGCGGCGCTTCGCCGTGCAGCACCCGAACGAAATCACGAATGCGCCGGCAGGCCTCGCTCAGCCGCTCTTCACCCAGGGTGAACGAAAGCCGTACAAAGCCTTGCGCCGGTTCGCCAAACGCCGCCGCATCCAGCACCGACACGCCGCCTTCACGCAGCAGGCGCCAGGCGAATTCCAGCGAAGTCAGGCCGGTGGCGCGCACGTCGATCAGCACGAACATCCCGGCGTCGGGCGTGAGCACTGAAATGCCCGGACAATCCGCCAGCCCCGCCACCACCAGGTCACGACGATGACGATAAATGTCACGCATGCCCCGGGTCACTTCGTCATGGGCTTGCACCGCCGTCAACGCAGCCTCCATGACGAACCCCGGCAAGCCATACAGCATGCTCAAGACCAGGGTTTCAGCGTGGGCCACCAATGCTTGATCGGCGACGATCCAACCGGTACGCCAACCTGTCATCGCATGGGATTTGGACAGGCTGCCGATCACCACGCAGCGCTCGGCCATGCCGGGCAACGCCGCCAGGCTCACGTGGTCGCGCTCGAACGCCAGGCTTTCGTAAACCTCGTCCACCACCACCCACAGGTCATGGGCGATGGCGAGGTCGGCGATGCCCTGCAGCTCTTCGCGGCTGAGTACCACGCCGGTTGGGTTGTTAGGGTTGGAGAAGAAAATGGCGCGGGTACGCGGTGTAATGGCCTTGGCCAGCACGGCGGCGTCGAGGCGAAACCCTGCGTCTGCCGAACAGGGCACCCGCACCAGCGTGGCGCCGGAGGCCTTGAGTGTCGCCTCGTAGGTCACGTACATCGGGTCGAGGGCAATCACTTCGTCACCGGCACTGAGCAGGCACATCGAGGTGGCGAACAAGGCATTTTGCGCGCCGGCGACAATGATCACATTAGCGGCTTGCACCTGGCGATCGAACAGCTTGCCGTAGCGCCCCGCAATGGCTTCGCGCAGGGCCTGGCGACCGGCAATTTCGGTGTAGTGGGTGTCACCTTCGCGTAGCGCATGGATGGCGGCATCGGTGATGAAATCGGGGGTGGGAAAATCCGGGTCGCCCACGCTGAGGATGATCACATCCTCGCCCCGACGCTTGGCTTCATACGCGGCGTAGTGAATGTCCCAGGCGGCCACGCCGTCGCCGGCTATCCGTTCAACAAAAGGTGAAAACCGCATGCCAGTGCCTCGTTCGAATGGAAGAAACGCAAGCCCGCAACCAACCGGGGGATGGTGGAGCCAACATAGTCCAGACTGAACACTCGTTCAACAGAAAAGACAAACTTGTTCGTGTTCAGCGTAAACAGGTCGTTTTCACGACAGTACATGGGAGCCTGCACACCTCCCTGTAGGAGCGAGCTTGCTCGCGATGGCGGTGTGTCAGCCGAAGAGAATGTTGAATGACACACCGCCATCGCGGGCAAGCCCGCTCCTACAGGGGCGATGGGGCGGCCGGGGTTAGCGCATCGCGCAGTCGTGCTTGAGTTCGATCAGCGTCACGCCGGCGTGGGCAAAACCTGCGCGCAGGTCGCTCTCCAACTCAGCCAGGTTTTGCGGTTGCCGCACGGTGCAGCCGAAGGCCGTGGCCAACATTGCGAAGTCCGGATTGCGAGGCAACACGCCAACCGGTTCGATATCCAGGCTTTGCATGTCGTCGCGGATCTGCCCCAGCGCGTCGTTGTTCCACAGCAGCACCACCAGCGGACTGTCGAGCTCTTCGACGGCGGTGGCCAGTTCCTGCGCGGTGTAGAGAAAACCGCCGTCGCCCACCAGCACCAGGCCGTGTCGCTGCGGTGCGCCAAATTTGGCACCGATCCCCGCTGGCAGGCCGTAACCGAGGGTGCCGTAACCGGTCGGGTGCAACCAGCATCGGGGACCTTGGCTCGCAAACGCGTAGTTGCCGGTGTAGGCCAGTTGGGTCATGTCGCTGCTAATGAAGGTGTCGACGGGCATTGCGGCGGCGATGCGGTCGAGAATGCGTTGGTGCAGGGCCTGCAAATCGCCGTGGCCGGCCCTGACCGCAGCGTTCAATCGGGCCACGGCGTCCACCGCTTCAACCGAATCACGCGCGGCGCCGGGCAAGCGCGCCAACAATGCACCCAGCGTTTGCAGGGCATCGCCGTGCAAGGCGACGGCACTGGGGTAGAAGTCGTTGAACTTGCGCGAATCGATGTCGATGCGGATCACTTCGCCGCCGACCGGCAGGCGCTCACGCCAGTAATCGGTGTCGGCCATTTCCGTGCCGACCGCCAGCACCACGTCGGCTTGCGCGATCAAATCCCAACCGGGTTGTACGCACAGGCTGGCTCCGGCATTCAAGGGCGCATCGGGTGCCAGCAAGCCTTTGCCCGCGACGCTGGTAAACAACGGTGCGGCGAGGCGATCGCTCAGGGCTCGCAACTCGGCCCCGGCGGCCAACGCACCACCGCCCGCGATGATCATCGGCCGCCTGGCGTCCAGCAGTCGCCTGGCTGCTTCGTCGAGGGCGCTGGCATCGGGCAGACCACGTCCGGGGCGGCGCACCACCTCGCCACTCCAATCCCGGCTGATCGCCCCCGCCAGCACATCCAGCGGCACAGAAATATGCACCGGCCGCGGCCGCTCGCTCTCGAACACGGCGAAGGCGCGGGCGACCAGTTCGGGTAGATCGTCGGTGCGCAAGGCGACCGCCGAAAACGCGGTGATGGGCGCGGTGATCGCCCGTTGATCCTGGGTTTCGTGCAGGCAACCCCACCCTTTACCAAGGCTGGCGGTGTGGTTGACGCTGGAAATGACCAGCATCGGAATCGAATCGGCGTAGGCCTGGCCGATGGCGGTTGCCGCATTGGTGACACCGGGGCCGGTGATGACGAAGCACACCCCCGGCTTGCCACTGACTCGGGCGTAACCGTCGGCCATGAACCCGGCGCCCTGCTCATGCCGAGTCAGCACATGGCGAATGCCGCTGCCGGGCAGACCGCGATACAGCTCGAGGGTGTGAACACCGGGGATGCCGAACACGGTATCGACCCCGTAATTGGACAACAGCCGCACCAGTGCCTGGCCGCCAGTGAGGGTCGTGGATGAAGGTTGCCCGGTGGATGGTGAGTTCATGCCAGCCCTCGTTTTATTGTTCTGTTGAGGATTCGGATGCTGTCGATATTAAACACTCGTTCAACAGTGAGGCAATCTTTTCCTGAAACGCTCAAAGTCGCTAAAAAACTGGCTAACTCATTGTTTTAACAAGAATTGCTTGGCTTTATCGAAAACACCGAGCGAGAGTTGTTACATCTTCGAACATTCAGGCTGCCAGCGAAGCGGCTGCGGTAAACAGATACCCGGCCCCATGAATGGTGATGATCAGCTCGGGGTCGGCGGGGTTGTCCTGCAGCTTGCGCCGAAGTCGACCCACCAGCACGTCAATGGAGCGGTCATTGGGCAGCCATTCGCGGTTGCGCAACTGATCCATCAACTGGTCGCGACTCAGGGTCTGGCCGACGTTGCGCATGAACACATTGAGGAGCTGGAACTCGCCATGGCTGAGCAGGGTTTCGCGGCCATCGCCAGCCTTCAGGCGCCGGCGACCGGTGTCGAGAGTCCAGCCGGCGAAGCGCTTGAGGTGTGTGTCCAGCGGCACGGACGAGCGTACCCGACGCACCAGGTTGCGCGCGCGGGCGAGCAGTTCTCGTGGATGCACGGGTTGCGCCAGATATTCGTCTGCGCCGCATTCCAGCGCCGCAAGCCGTTCGGTGTCGTCGCCAACGAGCATGATCCCGACCTGCGACTCCTCGCGCCATTGTCGAGTCACGGCCAGGGCATCCGGCCAGCTTGCATCGAGCACCACCAGTCCGATGGCCAGACCGACGAGGCAGGCATCGGCCTGATCGAGCGAGACAGCGCCGTGGATCTCGAACCCCTGCGGCTCGAGGGTGCTGCGCAGCTGTTCGTGGACCTGCGCATTGTCACTCACAATCAGCACACACCCCGTCATGAACTGGCTCCTGTTCGTCTTGGAATTATTCGAAGCGGTGAATGCACTCTAGCCGCTGCTGAACGGTCGATCAACAAGCGCGATTCACGCCACGACGAAGCGACGATACCCGCCCATTTGCAGGCCATCGACCCAGGCTTCGCAAATCTGCACGCCCTGGGCCGGGGTGAAGGTGTCGGGATTGAGTCCGGCTTCCAGCCACAACCCGTCGAGCAAGGCACTCAGGCCGATGGCTGCAAAGCCTGCGTCGAAGCCCTCCCAGCCCTCCTCGTGCGCCAACAATCGCAAGGTTTCGCCCATGATCGTGCGGTACTCGCCATAGGAGTGATCGTGGGCGCGGTTGATCGCATCGGCGGTTTTCACCGCGCCCCAGAACGCCAGCCAGGCTTCGAGCAGCTCCGGGTCGAGCATGCGCGGGGAAAACGACGCCTCGAAGAACGCCGAAAATTGGCCGCGGGCACCTTCCCCTGCATTGGCCACCGCTTCGCGCAGCAGGCTCATCACCTGCCCGGTGATGTGCAAGTAGGCATCAGCCACCAATTCATCCTTGCCGGCATAGTGATGACTGATCAACCCGACCGACACCCCGGCTTCGGCGCAGATCTTGCGGATCGAGGTGCCGACAAAGCCGTATTTTTTCAGGCATGTCAGCGTAGCGGCCACCAGATTGGCCTTGCGCAATTGGGGGTCCATGCGCAGAAAACGCGCTTCTTCAGCCATAGTGTTCCAGCCCGTAAGACAGTCGATGGCAGACGGTACAACATTGCGTCAGCGGATGGGATACAGCGCTTCGTCGAACTGCTCGAGACGCGGGAAAACCAGTGGCGAATCCTGTTCCAGATGTGTCAGACGCTCACGGTAGTCAGTCAGGAACTGCGCGCGGGCCTCACCACTGATGTAAGGCACGTGCCACGCCACGAATGGCGGCAGCACCTCCAGGCCGACATACGCCAGGGTGCCACGCAGCAACGGCCGCAGCATGTCTTCCAGCGGGCCGTGTATCGCGCCTTCGCCGAACATGTGTTCGCGCCCGCCGAGGGTCACGCTGACCAACGCCTTCTTGCCGGCCAGGCCGCCCTGATCGTAAAAGCGCTTGCCGCCGTAGCACACGCCGGACACCAGCACCCGATCGATCCAACCCTTGAGAATGGCCGGCATGGAGAACCAGTAGATCGGGAAATTGAGAATCAACAGGTCAGCCCACAGCAGCTTGTCCAGTTCCTGCTGAATGTCCGGCGCGAGACTTTTGCTCTTGACCCCAAGGCGCTGTTCGAGGGCGTATACCAGGTAGTCGGGGTTATCGCGTTCAGAGAAATCCTCGGCGCTGGCCACCGGGTTCCAGTTCATCGCGTATAGATCGGAAACCCGCACCTCGTGCCCCTGGGCGTGCAAGGTCTGCACCGCCTCATCGCGCAAGGCGCTGGTGAAGGATTGCGGTTCCGGGTGGGCGTGGAGTATCAGTACATTCATTGGATAGACCTTGAAATTTTATCGTGAGTGCTCAGGCCAGGCGGATCAGTGCATCCACCGCCACCGCCCCTTCGGCATTGACGAGCAGGGGGTTCACATCCAGCTCCAGCAGGCGCTCGGCGTTCTCGCAGGCGTAGTCCGCCACCGCGCGAATCGCCCGCACCAGCGCCGGCATGTCCACTGCCGGGCCGCCGCGAAAACCCGTGAGCAAGGGCGCACAACGCAACGCCAGCAGCGCGTCATGAATGGCCTGGTCGGTGGTAGGCAGCAACAGGCTGCGACTGTCCTTGAGCAGCTCGACCAGAATCCCGCCAGCGCCGATGACCAGCGCCAGGCCGAAGCCGGTTTCGCGCTTGATGCCGACGATCAACTCCGCCAGCGGTGGTGCTGCCATGCGTTCGAGCAGGACCTGATCGAAGGCCACACCCGGCGCATGTTCCGCGAGGTTGCTGCGCATGCGCTCAAGTGCGGCGCTCAGGGCCTGTTCGTCCTTGAGGTTGAGGGCAACGCCGCCGGCTTCGGTCTTGTGCGGCAGATCAGTGCTGACCACCTTGAGAACCAGCGGGTAGCCGAGGCTGCGCGCCTGCTCCAGGGCCTGGTCCGGACGACACAGGCGCGCGTCAGGCAAGGGCAGGCCGAACGGGCGCAAAGCCTGTTTCGATTGCCATTCATCCAACAGGCATCCCCGCCCTTGCACCGCTTGCGGACAGAGCAGCGCCAGCGACGATTCGCCCTCATTGAGCAAAACATCCCGGCGCGCGCGGTAATGGGCGATGCGGGCCCAGGCGGCCAGGCCATCCTCGACGCCCTGCAACGCCGCCACGCCTTGGCGGTGCAGGCGCTCACGGGCGCTGGCTGGCAGCAGCTCGGGGAACGCCGAGGTGACGAAACCCACCTTGCCGTGTCGCTCGAGCCCCTGGCAAAACAAGTCCAGCAACAGGTCGCACTCCTTGCGCTCGCCGGTAAATTCGGCCGGATAGTCGAGCACCAACAGCGCCGCGTCGGCCGGGGATCGCAGGGCCGTTTCGAGCATCTTTTCCAGCGCGTCGCGGTCGCCCCAGATGGCCGTGGTGAAGTCCAGCGGATTGACCAGATTGGCATAACCGGGCAGCACCTGCGCCAGCTCGGCCCGTTGATCGGCGGCGAGTTTGGGCAAGCTCAAGTGGTTGCGTTCGGCGTAGTCGGCGATCAGCCCGGCGTCACCCCCGGAACAGGCCAGCGCAATCAGGCTCGGCCCCTTCGGCAAGTTACCGCAGGCCGCCGCCTTGAGTGTTTCGACAAAACTCACCGGACCGCTGACACGGATCACCCCGAGGCGCGCAAACAAACTGTCGTACAGCGCATCGGAGCCCGCCAGCGAGCTGGTGTGGCTGAGCGCCAACTCGGCGCCGATCTGCGACACGCCGGTTTTCAAAGCGATGATCGGAATGCCTTTCTCCAAGGCCTTGTGCGCGACGCGAGCGAATCCCGGGACGTTCTTCAGCCCTTCCAGGTGCAAACCGATGGCGGTGACCCGAGGCTCGTCGAGCAGGACATCCATCAACTCGGCGACGCCCAGTTGCGCCTGATTGCCCACCGACGCCATGTACGCCAGCGGCAGCGAGCGGTCGCTCATCGACAGGTTGTAGGCGAAGTTGCCGCTCTGGGTCAGGATCGCCACGCCCTTCTCTACTGTCTTGCCGCCATGGGCCACCGGCCACAAAGCCACGTTGTGGAGGTAGTCGAGCAAGCCGTAGCAATTGGGGCCGAGCAACGCCATGTCGCCGGCTGCTTGCAAAAGCGTCTGTTGCAACGCCGCGCCGGCTTCGCCAATTTCGGCGAAACCGGAGGCGTAGCAGATCGCCCCACCGGCGCCCTTGGCGGCCAGCTCGCGGACGCAGTCCAGCGTCAGTTCACGATTGGTCGCGATAAATACGCCGTCGGGTGCGCACGGCAGCTCGGCAATAGAAGCCACACAGGGCACGCCTTCGAGATTCGAATGCTGCGGATTGACCAGCCACATCGGGCCGGCAAAGCCACCCTCGGCGCAGCGCTTGAGCGCCCGCGCCATGCTGCGTCCGCCGACGAATGCCAGGTGACGCGGTTGGAGCAGACGCTTGAGGTTATCTCTGATCGACATGGGAGGCTCCTTGGCCAATCAGCGCAGCAGCGGCCGCAGCAGTTCACGGGAAATGATGTGCCGCTGGATCTCTGAAGTGCCTTCCCAGATCCTTTCAATCCTTGCGTTGCGCCAGATGCGCTCCACCGGTCCCTCGTCCATCAGCCCCATGCCGCCAAAAATCTGCACCGCTTCATCCGCGACGCGCCCCAGCACTTCACTGGCGAACAGCTTGGCCATGCCGGCATCGCCATCGGTCATGCTGCCCTGGTCCATTTTCCAGGCGGCGTTCAAGGCCAACAGTTCGGCGGCGCGAATTTCGGTGGCCATGTCCGCCAACTTGAAAGAGATGCCCTGATACGTGCCGATGGCATGGCCGAACTGTTTGCGGTCCGCGGCCCATTGCAGCGACACGTCGAGCGCCCGCTGCGCCTGGCCCACGCAATTGGCCGCGACCATCACCCGCCCGGCCGTCAGCCAGGCGCTGGCTACGTCCCAGCCCTTGCCGACTTCGCCCAGCACCTTGGAAGCGGGTACGCGACAGTCGTCGAAGAAGATTTCGCTGGTGTGATAACCCCGGTTGCTCACGCACTTGGGACCACGGCGGATGGTCATGCCCGGGGTGTTGCAGTCGACCAGGAACGAAGTCACGGCGTTGCGTGGGCGACCCTTGTGCTCAAAGGTGTCGGTGACCGCAAACACGATGGCGAAGTCGGCATGCCCGGCATGGCTGATGAAATGCTTGCTGCCGTTGATGACAAAGTCGTCGCCGTCACGCACGGCGCGGGTCTTGATCGCGTTGGCATCGGAGCCGGCACCCGGTTCGGTCAGCGCAAAGCAATCAACTTTCTCCCCGCGTACGCAGGGCAGCAGGTAATCCTCGATCTGCGCGCCCTGGCAGGCCATCAGGATTTTCGAGGGACGCGCCACGAATACATGCAGCGCCCACGAGACCTTGGACAGTTCACGCTCGATCAGCGCCTGGGACAGGTAATCGAGGCCACCGCCGCCCACTTCCTCGGGCATGTTGAACGCGTAAAAACCGGCGGCAAGCGCCTTGGCGCGAATGTGCGCGGCCAGTTCAGGTGGAACGGCATCGGCACGGTCGACGGCCTCTTCATGGGGCAGCAGTTCTTTTTCGACGAAGCTGCGCACGGACTCGACCAACATGTCCTGCTCTTGGGTCAGTTGAAAATTCATGATGAGCGTACCTGCGGTTCGATTACTGGCCGATGAAGTGTGGCGTGCGTTTTTCCACGGCAGCCTTGAGGGCTTCGGCGCCGTCCTGGCTGCGCCCGCAAAGCAGGCCGGCAGCCTGTTCGGCGTGCAGTTGTTCGGCGAGGCTGCGCCCTGCGCCGTCGCGCAGCAGCACCTTGGTCTGGGCAAAGGCAAAGGTTGGGCCGTTGGCCAGGCGCGTGGCCAGTGCCGTGGTGTGGGCGAGCAATTCTTCGTCGGCGCAGACTTCCCCCACCAGGCCGGCGGCCAGCGCACGGTCGGCGCTCCACAGTTCATCGAGAAACAGCAATCGCTTGCTTTGCTCGACGCCGATCAGGCGCGGCAAGTGCCAACTGGCGCCCGCGTCCGGCGAGTAGGCCATGCCGGTATAACCGGCCTTGAACCTTGCCGACCGAGCAGCCACCCGCAGGTCGCAGCACAGGCTCAGATCCATCCCGGCGCCCACCGCGATGCCGTTGATGGCGGCGATGGTGGGTTTGCTAAAGCCGTGCAGTCGGTTCATCAGCAGATGCGCGGTTTCAGTCCAGCCGTAGGTTTCGAGGATGCCGCGACGCTCGGCATCCGCCCACTCCGCCACGTCCGCACCGGCGCAAAAACCCTTGCCGTTGCCCGTCAAAACCAGCACCCGCACGGCGGGATTGGCGTCGTGGGCTTCCAGCGCCTCGATCAGGGCCTTGAGGGTGGGAATGTCCAGCGCATTGCGTTGCTCGGTACGGTTGAGGGTGATCCAGGCGATGCCGTTTTCAACGCGATTGAGCAATGAAGGTAGCGATGTCATGAAAGGCCCTCGTCGTTTTTGTAGTTGGACTTGAGGTACGAACTGACGCCGATACTAAACACCTGTTCAGTTTCTCGGCAAGGGGGGTTCGCTTGCCTGTTACATCTTCGAACAAGTCACGGCCTCATCGCGGCGGCGCGACGAGGCCAGCACAGCCAACACAAACCTGCCAGACACAAAAAAGCCCTGACTCTCACAAGCCAGGGCTCTTCGCTTCAAGCTTCAGCAACAGCGAGTCGTGCAACTGCGCTTGCCATAACGCGCTTCCTGGCGCTCACGGAAGAACGCCGACTGACTCATCACCGTCTCCCCCGGATGATTGCGCGCCATCAGGGCCACGTAGTTGTCGTAATCCGGAACGCCCACCATGAGGCGGGCGCTCTGACTGAGGAATCGGGCGGCATGCTGCAGTTTGCGGAACATGGCAGAACTCTCTGTGTGGGGATGGGACACTGCCATGAAAACCCGCGCATGTATCTGCAATGTGTCCGCACGAAAAAAAGATGGCAAACCCAAGTCGTACGACCTCATCGCACCCGGAACCTTGTCCCTTCGAACCATATGCGGTAAAAACCCACAAGTCGTACGACAACATAATAAAAATCCTGCCGTCGCCAGAGACCTGCCATGAACCGCCAGACCGCTCCACTGCCCTTTCCCCGCCACCTCGCCGTATTGATCCTGCTGTGCATGGGCTGCGCCTTTGCCGGCAACCATGTGGCCGCCCGCGTGGCATTCGATGACGGCGCCGGGGTGTTGCTGGCGATTCTGATGCGCTCGGGCGGAACGTTGTTGGTGCTGGCCGCGCTGGTGTTGTGGCAGCGGCAGAGCTTGCGCTTGCCTGCCGGTGCATGGCGCTGGCAATTGCTGCTGGGTTTGCTGATCGCGACCCAGAGCCTGTGTCTTTACTCAGCGGTCGCCCGGGTGCCAGTGGCCCTGGCACTGCTGGTGGGGAACGTGTTTCCGATCCTGCTGGCATTGCTGACTTGGGCCTTGGGTGGCCCGCGTCCGACAGCGCGCACCGCAGCACTGATGAGTCTGATACTGCTGGGCCTGGTGTTTGTGCTTGACGTACCGGGACGTCTCGCCGCCAACAGCAGCGTCGGCCCCGAGTGGTTGCTCGGGGTCGCGCTGGCATTCTGCGCCGCCAGCGTTTTCGCCTGCGCGTTATGGATCACCGATCACAAACTGTCTCAGGTGCGCGGTTCGGTGCGCAGTCTGCTGACCATTTTCATCGTATTCAGCAGCGTCAACCTGGCCGGGCTGACCGGCGCCCTCCCCGGCGGCCTCAACCTACCGGCCAGCGCGACGGGCTGGTGGGCGCTGGCTACGCTGGTGGTGCTCTACGGAACCGGCTTCATCGTCCTGTTCATTTCGGTGCCGCGCCTGGACATGCCCCGCAACGCGCCCGTGATGAACATCGAACCACTGGCCACGCTGCTGATGGGTTGGGTCGTGCTGGACCAGATGCTCAGCACCGGACAAGTGATCGGCGGCGCGATCGTCGTGACCGGGATCGTCCTGCTGACCTCCCGAAAGACCAATCCCACGCCATCCGCCGTCACAGCACCCGCCGCCGGTACTCCGCCAGCACACTGCCAAGACAGACGCTGAACCGCCCTCAGGCTCAAGTTCAAGCGTCCCAAGGCGCCACCGCATCGATATCGATGGCGTAATGCGCAATCGCTTTTGCGCAGACGGCGGGCTCCAGACTCCCAGTCTGCACCAGCGAGGTCAGCGCACTGAGCACGATCTGATGGCGGTCCACTTCAAAGAAACTGCGCAACTGGCTGCGGGTATCGCTGCGGCCAAAACCGTCGGTGCCAAGCACGCTGTACGGCGCCGCTACATAACTGGCGATCAGTTGCGGCAAGGCGCGCACATAGTCGGTGCAAGCGACGATTGGCGCCGTGGCTGTCAGCGACTCGCCGACATGACTGCGTCGCTGCGGCTCGGTGGGGTGCAGGCGATTCCAGCGTTCGACGTCGCGGGCGTCACGCGCCAACTCGGTGAAGCTGGTGACGCTCCACACCTCGCTGTCGACATTCCAGTCGCTGGCCAGCAATTGGGCGGCGGCGATCACTTCCCGCAGGATCGCCCCTGAGCCCAGCAACTGCACGGTGCCGCGCGCATCCTCGACTTCATGTCGGCCGAACAGGTACATGCCCTTGATGATTGCAGCCTCGGCCCCCTCCGGCACATTGGCCTGCGGGTAGTTTTCGTTCATCAGCGTGATGTAGTAGAACTCGTCGACCTGACGTTCGAGCATCTGACGCATGCCGTGGTCCAGGATCACCGCAAACTCTCCGGCGAACGCCGGATCGTACGCTCGGCAATTGGGCACCATCGACGCCATCAAATGGCTGTTGCCATCCTGGTGCTGCAAGCCTTCACCGCCGAGGGTCGTACGCCCCGCAGTTGCCCCTAGCAGGAAACCCCGCGCCCGCTGGTCGGCCGCCGCCCAGACCAGGTCACCGATGCGCTGGAAGCCGAACATCGAGTAGTAAATGTAAAACGGCAGCATCGGCAGGCCGTGCACCGAATAACTGGTGGCAGCCGCCACCCAGGAGCTGATCGCCCCGGCCTCGCTGATACCCTCTTCGAGGATCTGCCCGTCCAGCGCTTCGCGGTAGCTCAGGATCGAACCGATGTCTTCTGGCTCGTAACGCTGACCAACACTGGAGTAAATACCGATCTGCTTGAACAGGCTGGCCATGCCGAAGGTGCGGGCCTCGTCGGCGACGATCGGCACGATGCGGGGGCCGAGCTGCTTGTCGCGCAACAAACCGCTGAGCAGGCGCACGAAGGCCATGGTGGTGGACATTTCCTTGTCGTCGGCGGCAATGGCGAAGCTGGCGTAGCTGTCGATGTCCGGCACCTTGAGTGACGGAGCGCTCGTTGGCCGCGACGGCAGGTAGCCGCCCAAAGCCTGGCGGCGCTCGTGCAGGTAACGCATTTCGGCACTGTCGGCAGCCGGTTTGAAGAAGCTGAGCGAGGTGGCCTGTTCATCGCTCAACGGCAGATTGAAACGGTTGCGGAAGGCGATCAACGCATCCTTGTCGAGCTTCTTCTGTTGGTGCACGGTCATCTTGCCCTGCCCTGCATCCCCCATGCCGAAGCCCTTCTTGGTTTGCGCCAGGATCACCGTGGGCTTGGTGCCTTCACGCATGGCGCTGTGATAGGCGCTGAAAATTTTCACCATGTCATGGCCGCCACGTTTGAGGCGGTCGATCTGCTCGTCAGTGAGACCCTGGGCCAATTTCGCGAGGGCTTCGTTCTGGCCAAAAAAATGGTCGCGGTTGAAGCGTCCATCCTTGGCGGCGAAGGTCTGGAACTGGCCATCAACCGTACTGGACAACGCCTTGACCAGCGCCCCCTCATGATCGCGGGCAAACAGGCCGTCCCAGTCAGAACCCCACACCAGCTTGATCACGTTCCAGCCCGCGCCGCCGAACAGCGCTTCCAACTCGTCGATGATTCGACCATTGCCCCGCACCGGGCCGTCCAGGCGCTGCAGGTTGCAGTTGACCACCCACACCAGATTATCCAGGCCTTCACGCGCCGCCAGGGTCAGGGCCGACATACTTTCCGGCTCATCCATTTCGCCGTCGCCAAACACACCCCAGACGGTCCGCCCGGCAGTGTCCTGCAAGCCGCGATGGTCCAGGTAACGCATGAAACGCGCCTGGTAGATCGAACTGATCGGACCAATGCCCATCGAGCCGGTGGGGAACTGCCAGAAGTCCGGCATCAACCACGGGTGCGGGTAGCTCGACAGCCCCCGGGCACCGTGAGCGCGCGCACCGATCTCCTGCCGGTAATGCTGCAGGTCCTGTTCTTCGAGGCGCCCTTCCAGATACGCTCGTGCATACACGCCGGGTGCCGAGTGCGGCTGGTAGAACACCAGGTCACCGCCGCTGCTGTCGTTACGGGCCTGGAAAAAATGGTTGAAGCCCACCTCGAACAGATCGGCGGCGCTGGCATAACTGGCGATGTGGCCGCCCAGCTCGCCGTAGGCCTGATTGGCACGTGCGACCATGACCAGCGCATTCCAGCGCATGATCGAAGCCAGGCGCTCCTCCATCGCCAGGTCTCCGGGGTACACCGGTTGCTGCTCGACGCTGATGGTATTGATGTACGGTGTGCCATGACGCGGCCGCCAACCGATGTCGGCGGTGCTGGCCAGTGTCACCAGCCTGTCCATGATCCGCCTGGCCTGTTCGGCACCGCCATGGGCGATCACCGACAACAGGGCGTCGCGCCACTCGGTGATTTCTTCTTCATCTTGCGTGATTGGCCCCGATGCGTGAGCCTGCGACTGGGACGAACTCATGGCCATCTCCTGCACTGATTAAATGACACCACGCTCCTGCAACAAGCTTTTCGCCAAGCGACGGATCGCCGTCAGCACCTGTTCGACTTGCTGATCCATCTGTTCAATGGACAACGCCACGGCGCCCAGGTCGATCACGCGCAACGGATGTCCGCAGACGGAGCCCAGCCAGGCCAGGCCCGGGCTCGTTCCGGCTTCGACCTCCAACAGGAAACTGCCTTTGGCTACACGACACAATAGCTGCCTGGCATCGCTCGCATCGGCCAACGACGAAGGTGGCGTCCCGGATTCGACCCGCAACCAGTCGAGCATCAGTTGCCGCGACTGATTGACCGCCAGATACGCCACCTGGTCCCAGTCATCGATGGCCAGATGCAACTGGTCGATCATGTACTTGGGCAATTCGACGCTGCTGACAATGACCACCCCGGCGTCCGCCGAAGGTTCCTTGATCTAGATTGCGGATTGCGGTCTCGTCTGCATGACAGTGCTCCTGCGGTTCGAAGGTTCTGCTGGTGCTCTATCTGTAGGAGCAAGCTTGCTCGCGATGCGGTGTGTCAAACAGCACCGGGTCGCCTGACACACCTGATCGCGAGCAAGCTCGCTCCTACAGGGTTTCATTTGATTGCCCAGAGTCAGCCGTTACGGAACAGAAAGCTGTAGGCATTCAGCGCCGGCACTCCGCCGAGGTGTGCGTACAGCACCTTCGAACCTTCGGGGAATTCGCCACGGCGGACCATTTCGATCATCCCGTGCATGGATTTGCCTTCGTACACCGGGTCGGTCAGCACCCCTTCCAGTCGGCCACACAGGCGGATCGCTTCCAGGGTACCTTCGTTGGGCAGGCCGTATTCTGGGTGGGCGAAACGTGTGTCGAGCACCACGTCTTCCTCGGTAATTTCCCGGCCCAGATCCACCAGTTCAGCGGTGTGCCGGGCGATGCGCAGGATCTGCGCCCTGGTCTGTGCCGGTTTGGCCGAGGCGTCGATGCCAATGACGTTCTTCGAGCGACCATCGGCGGCGAACCCCACCACCATGCCCGCCTGGGTACTGCCGGTCACGGAACACACTACGATGTAATCAAATTTGAAGCCCAGCGCTTTCTCCTGCTCGCGGACTTCCTCGGCGAAACCAACGAAGCCCAGGCCGCCGTAAGGATGTTCGGAGCAACCGGCGGGAATCGGGAACGGCTTGCCGCCGCGCTCCTTGACGTCACTCATGGCCTTCTCCCAGCTCGGGCGAATGCCGATGTCGAAACCGGCTGCGTCGAGCCGCACATCGGCGCCCATGATCCGCGACATTTCAATGTTCCCCACCCGGTCATACACGGCGTCGGAGTAGTTCACCCAGTTTTCCTGGACCAGCACGCATTTCATGCCCAGGTGGGCTGCAACGGCGGCCACCTGACGGGTCTGGTTGGACTGGATGCCACCGATCGACACCAGGGTGTCGCAGCCCTGTTCGATGGCTTCGGGGATCAGGTATTCAAGCTTGCGGGTCTTGTTGCCACCGAAGGCCAGGCCGCTGTTGCAGTCCTCGCGCTTGGCATACAACTCGACCTTGCCACCCAGGTGCTCGCTCAGGCGTTTCAGGGGGGTGATGGGCGAAGGACCGAAGGTCAACGGGTAGCGCTTGAATTGATTCAGGTTCATGGGTGCGCTCCTTTGTTATGGAATATCCAGGCGCCAGGCCGAAGACAGGTCTGAATGTGCAGGCCGTTTCAGGGCGGCTTCGATGAATTCCATGGTAAGAACAAACCGAAAAATATGTGTTGCAAGTTTCAGGCGGTTAAAGAAACATAAATCGATAATGTACAAACTGATCATCTTTTTATTGTGTGGAAATCGCCTTGAGCGCAATAAATCATCGCAACAAGACCGCCACGCCAACACCGGAGCCGCATGCGCTGGATCGCATCGACCGCGCCATTCTCAAGACGTTGCAGCGCGATGCGTCCATTTCCAATGTGGCCCTCGCGGACAAGGTCAAACTCAGCGCGCCGGCCTGCCTGCGCCGCGTCGAACGTCTCAAGCAGGCCGGCTTGATCAAGGGCATTGTCGCGTTGCTCGACAGCGAAGCGCTGGACGCGGGGATGGTGGTATTGATTGGCGTGGTGCTGGACCGCTCGACCCCGGAATCCTTCGCCGCCTTCGAAGAAGCGGCGCAAAAGGTCTCCGGTTGCATGGAGTGCCATGTGGTGACGGGCGAATTCGATTACTTCATGTTGCTGCGCACCAAGGACAGCAACAGCTTCAACCGGCTGCACGCCGAACAGTTGCTGTACTTGCCCGGCGTGCGGCAGATCCGTTCCTTCATGGGGCTGCGTAACGTGCTGTCGACCACGCAAATTCCCCTCTGAGATCGCAAAAGCCCCCTACAAACCCGACCTCAAAGGCGCCTTCACCACCGTCAGGCTGAAAGATTCTGCCTATCGACGCGCAACACTGCCCCTATTAGCTGCCTTCCCCACTCGGGTCTAACCTTAGTCTGCGCTGGCGCCATAAGCCGGCCGGATTAGCGCTGTAAAGGAGTCAGGAACGAGCCAAGCTTGACCCGGCCATCCGCACTGCTGGCCCTGCAACCTGTGGCATCGATTCCGCTCGTCGCTGTTTAACGCCCACTCCGGGCCCGATAGCCGGACGAACACGACCAGAGGTATCCCGCACATGGCAAATGAATCGAAGTGCCCTTTCAACCACGCCGCAGGCGGTGGCACGACCAACCGCGACTGGTGGCCGAACCAACTGAATCTGAAGATCCTGCACCAGCACTCGTCCCTTTCCGATCCCATGGACGAGGGCTTCGACTACGCCAACGCTTTTAAAGAACTCGACTTTGCCGCGGTCAAGCGCGACCTGACGGCGCTGATGACCGACTCGCAGGACTGGTGGCCGGCTGACTTCGGTCACTACGGGCCACTGTTCGTGCGGATGGCCTGGCACGCCGCCGGTACGTATCGGACCGGCGACGGCCGAGGCGGCGCCGGTTCTGGCCAGCAACGCTTTGCCCCGCTCAACAGCTGGCCCGACAACGTCAGCCTCGACAAGGCGCGCCGGCTGCTGTGGCCGATCAAGCAAAAGTATGGGCGCAACCTGTCCTGGGCCGACCTGATCGTGCTCACCGGTAACGTCGCCCTGGAATCGATGGGCTTCAAGACCTTCGGCTTTTCCGGTGGGCGACCTGATGTCTGGGAGCCCGACGAAGACGTCTACTGGGGTTCGGAGACCACCTGGCTTGGCGGTGACACCCGCTACGGCAAAGGCAAGGAGGCGGTGCAGCCGCCAGGCGACGTGCCACTGGTGGCCGAACCTGGACGCAACGAGGACAGCCGCACCGACCATGGCCGCAATCTGGAGAACCCGCTGGCTGCCGTGCAGATGGGCCTGATCTACGTCAACCCTGAAGGCCCGGAAGGCAACCCGGATCCGGTTGCCTCGGCCAAGGATATCCGCGAAACCTTCGGCCGCATGGCCATGAATGACGAAGAAACCGTGGCGCTGATTGCCGGCGGCCACGCCTTCGGTAAAACCCACGGTGCCGGCCCCGCCGACAACGTCGGCCCCGAGCCCGAAGCGGCTGGCCTGGAACTCCAGGGCCTGGGCTGGAAAAACAGTTTCGGCACCGGTAAAGGCCCGGACACCATCACCAGCGGACTGGAAGTGACCTGGACCACCACGCCAACGAAATGGAGCAACAACTACTTCGAAAACCTGTTTGGTTTCGAGTGGGAGCTGACCAAGAGCCCCGCAGGCGCCAACCAATGGATCCCGAAAAACGGTGCCGGCGCCGGGATGATTCCCGATGCCCACGACCCGTCGAAACGGCAGACGCCAAGGATGCTCACCTCCGACCTGGCCTTGCGCTACGATCCAATCTACGAGCCCATCTCACGGCGCTTCCTGGAAAACCCCGATCAGCTCGCCGACGCCTTTGCCCGCGCCTGGTTCAAGCTGATCCACCGTGACATGGGCCCGCTGTCGCGCTACCTCGGTCCGGAAATGCCCAGCGAAGAACTGTTGTGGCAGGACCCTATCCCGAAAGTCGATCATGCCCTGGTCGACGACGCCGACGTCGCCGCGCTCAAAAGCAAAATCCTCGCCTCGGGCCTGACTATTTCGCAACTGGTGTCGACCGCCTGGGCCGCCGCGTCGACCTTCCGTGGCTCCGACAAACGCGGCGGCGCCAACGGTGGTCGTCTGCGCCTGGCACCTCAGAAATTCTGGCAGGCCAACCAGCCTGAACAACTGGCGAACGTGCTGGCCAAGCTCGAGAGTATTCAAGGCGAGTTCAACAGCGCACAAGGAGGAGGCAAGAAAATCTCGCTGGCCGACCTGATCGTGCTGGCCGGCAGTGCCGCTGTCGAGCAAGCGGCAAAAAATGCGGGACACAACGTGACGGTAGCGTTCACACCCGGGCGGATGGACGCCTCGCAGGAGCAGACCGATGTCGAGTCGTTCGGCTTCCTCGAACCGATTGCAGATGGTTTCCGCAATTACACCAAGGGCAACTTCAACTTTGGATCTGAACACCTGCTGGTCGACAAGGCGCAACTGCTGACCCTCACGGCTCCGGAAATGACGGTACTGGTCGGTGGCCTGCGGGTGCTGGAGACCAATGTCGGGCAGACTCGCCACGGCGTGTTCACCCACGAGAAGGACAAGCTGACGAACGACTTCTTCAAGAACCTGCTCAGCATGGAGAATGAATGGAAACCCACCTCGAGCGAAACGTTCGAAGCACGGGACCGCCAAACCGGCCAGGTGAAATGGACCGGCACACGGGTGGACCTGGTCTTTGGCTCCCATGCGCAGTTGCGAGCGCTCGCCGAGGTCTATGCCAGTGGCGATTCGAAGGAAAAATTCGTCAGGGACTTCGTGGCGGCCTGGACCAAGGTGATGAACCTGGATCGGTTTGATCTGAAGTGATGCTGCCCCTGTAGGAGCGAGCATGCTCGCTCCTACAGGTCAGGTGTGCGCAGCAATCAAACCGGAGAGATCGTCGCCAACGCACCAATCAACAGGGTCAGCACGAGAAAGCCGCCGAGGAACAGAGACATCTTGGCCATGACGGCCTCCTGGTTTGCTGTGGTTCGTGCTGCCATTGTGAGCCGCTGCGCCTGTACATAACAGGCGCAGATTGCACCGGAAAATACGGATCAGATAACCACGCGCAATGCCAACCCCTCATAGGCATCCAGCGTAATGGTGAATTCCCCTTCGGGCGTGAGATCACCTTCCACCCGTTCATTGATGATGTCGACCACCGGTCCCGGTGCAATGCTCGGCAGGTGCAGGGTTTCGGTAATCGCCGTGCCGCCGAAGTTCAGCGCGGTGATCTGCGTGCCTTTGCCCGCCGGTAATTCATGCACCATGACCAGCAGCGCCGGATGCTCAACGTCCGGCACCAGGATCTGACGGCTCGCGGCAACGTCGTAAGCGCGCCGTGCAGCAAGGATGCGCTGCAACTGCGAGGCGAAGGAGTCCGGGTCTTGCAACTGATCAGTCAGGCTGCCGTACAGGGTTCGTGCCCGTGGCATCTGCCCATTTGACACCTGCGCCTGCGGGTTGAGGTCGACCAGGTCGTAGGCACCACGGTGAATCCAGCGGGTATCGCCATCGAGCATCAGGTCGGCGACCTGCTCCGCCGGCAACGGCAGCGCCCCCACCAAGTCCCAGCCGGACAAAGCGAACACCCCTGGCTGCATGGCGTTGTACATGACCAGCAGCAAGTGAATCTGACGGATCTGCTGGATGTCTGCCGCAGTGATCGCATCGAGGTCACGAATTCCCAGCGCAGCGGTGATGATGCTCGCGGTGGTGCAGGACACGCCGTTGGTGACGAACTTCAAATTATAGGGCGCGTGCTCGCCGGCCAGGCGCTCATACATCTGCTCGCGAATGTGCTCGCGCAGGATGTTGCCGGGAAAGGTCTGCCCCTGATAAAGGAAGGTGTCGTGGGCGTGCAGCGTCCAGAAGTGGACCAGTTCAAGGGTCAGTTCGTCGTGGTTCTGCAAAGCGTGGATCAGCGAGCCGGGGTCGATGCCCAGGTTGTGCATCTGGCGCAGCATCAGGCGCAGGAATTCGGCGTCGCCCATCAGCAATGCGTGCTGGTAGGC
The DNA here is from genome assembly GCF_054668405.1 of Pseudomonas sp. S2_C03. Classification (NCBI taxonomy): domain Bacteria; kingdom Pseudomonadati; phylum Pseudomonadota; class Gammaproteobacteria; order Pseudomonadales; family Pseudomonadaceae; genus Pseudomonas; species Pseudomonas sp. S2_C03. The sequence continues at coordinate 2,980,632 of NZ_CP162766.1, forward strand.
CGGCCGGGTAATGAAGTCATAGGACAGGTCCGCGCCGCCGTGGGACATGGCGGCGATGTCGTCGACCGTCAGGTTCAGCTCCTGGAAACTGAAACCGCCCGCCTTGCGGATGGCCCCGGCCAGTAGCTGATTGCCGGTGATCGACAGCGGATGGCTTTCCGACCACGCCGTGCCGTCGAGTTTGCGTTCGACGCCGAGGAAGCCATTGGCGTCCAGGCGCAGAATCTTCGCACCCATCACGTCAACAGCGTGCAGCGCATCGCCGATGATCATCTGCTGCGCCGCAAAACTGGGGTCCAACCAGTTCAGCGACGGTTGCCCTTCCTTAAAGTAATGCAGGTAGACCCAGCGACGCGGCTTGCCGTCCACGCCGATCACGACGGGGGTCGCGCTCCAGTCGGTTTCCTTGACGCCGGGCTCGAAGAAAATCACCCGTTGCAACTGGCCGACGATGTAATGTTTGTCACGAAGTGCATCGACCTGCTGCGGGCTCAGGTTTTGCGCGTCGCGCCCCTCGGCAACTTCCGGCAGCAGCGGCCAGTCTTCTTCGCGGATTTCCACCATGTGGTAGAGCCCCGGATAGTCTTCGTAGGCCATCTCGGCCAGGCGAAAATCCGCGCCCTTGCCGGTGTGTGAGGGGATGACGTCGTCGACAATCACCGCGTTGTGCGCCGCCGCCATGCGCGTCAACGCCTGAAGCTGGGCTTCGGTGCCCAGTTGCGGATCGATGTCGAAACTGATTCGGTCAAAATTGCCATCAATCGTCGGCGTATGACGAGTGCCGCGCAAGCCGCCGGACTTCTTCAGCGGGCCGTTGTGAATGCCCTGGATGCCGATCCTGGACAGGGCGTGCCACAGGGTTTGGTCCCCCAGGGCCTCAAGCACCGTGCCGTCTTCACGGGTAACGATGGACGCCGGGTACGCGGTGAACCACACCGACGCCAGCGCCGAGGCGTCACGGGGACGGGTCTGCGCATAGGGTTGTTGCCACAACCGACCTTGCCCCGAGTAGAGCTTGGCCCGCTGCCTGGCGGCGAACAGCATCGATTGCCCGACCAACCAGTCCACGTGATTCTTTTCCGCTGCCGTCATGGCACCCCTCCTTCAGAAAATGGCCGGCGCCCTGCGCTCGCAAAGGCGCCACCGGTTTTCATATGAGGCCCTGGCGGGGCATTCGTTGCATCGTACTGCGTCAGGCAGGCATCGACTGCAACTGACAGCGCTCACCCAGCGCGTCGATCCGCGGCCGACCGAACAGATAACCCTGCCCCCACTCACTGCCGCACGCAGTGGCGAGGGCGCGGTCGGCTTCGGTCTCGATCCCCTCGATGACCACACACGGTGCCAACGTTTTGCACAGTTGCACCAGATGACCGAGCGTCTGCGCGTTGTTGGTGTCCAGCCGGGCGCGTTGCAGGTAGCCCTGGTCGATCTTGACGATGTCCGGCCGGGTTTTGCGGATGAATTCCAGGGTGCCCAGACCCGCGCCAAAATCATCGATGGCCACCCGGCAGCCCAGCTCACGCAGGCACAGGACAAATTCGATGGCCGCCGAAGTGCTCGGTGGCGTGGCGCTCTCGGTGATCTCAATAACCAGTCGCGCCGCCACCGAAGGCGTTTCGCGCAATCGCGCAAGAATCGAGTGCCAGAACGGGTCGATGATCGCGCTTTGCGCAGAAATGTTGCAGCCCAGGCGCAGGTGCTCGTCATGCAGCAGGCGATCAATCACGCACCCCACCACGCTGCGATCCAACTCTCGCATGGACTGTAACTGTTCGAGCATCACCAGCGGGTACACCCCCTCCCCACTGGCATCGATATGTCGCAGCAGCCCTTCCTGGTACAGCACCCGGTCGCTGTCGGGCATCCAGACCACCGGTTGAAACGCCAGCACCAGTTTGCCCTGGGCCAATTCATTGTAGAAATTCTTGACTCTGTGCATGTCACATCCATAGACAAGGATTGAGCCGGGCGCAGAACTGGCTTTATGCCAGCACCCGCGGACTGCCGGCCATCATCAACGCTCGCCCATCACGCAGGAAGTGTTCCCGGAGTCCTTTCGCTTGTCCTTGGAAACGCATCGGTGGTGTTAATCGACTGCGAGCATTTGTTTATTGCGATCATGCGCCGGCTTCGCGACATCACTTAGCCATTACGCCGGGAATACGCATGCACAGAATGACCAGCACCGGTTTTCGGGTGCTCGCCGACGTCCTGACCGACGCGGGAGCCAACGTGGAAGCCTTGCTCAACGAGTTCGGCAGTAGCCACGAGGAGGTTTGGGCGAATCCCAATGGCGTTCCGCTGGAACTGGTCTACAAAGTCATGGCGGCAGCGGCAGGACGCACCGGCAACCCGGACATTGGGCTGCTGGCCTATGCCCGCGCGCATCCGGCAAACCTGGAGGTGTTGGGTTACGCGGTGATGTCCTGCCCGACGCTCGGCGCGGCGTTGCAACGCTTTGTGGACTATCAATCGCTGATCTGCAACGGCTTTCATATGTGCCTGGATCAGGAACCCGGTGCGGTAAAACTGATCGGACTGGATGTCAGCACCCAGCCGTCGCTGACGCCACGGGCCTACATCGATGCCGGGGCCGCGCAGATCCTGGGGCTGGTCCACTGGCTGTTGCCCAATCGCAAGCCCGACCCGGTGGCAGCGAGTTTCACTTACCCTAAGCCCGCAGACACCGGCCAACTGGAGCGACTGCTTGGCAGAAACCTGTCCTTCGGTGCGTCATACAACAGCCTGAGTTTCAGCATTGACGATTGTGCGATGGCGTTGCCCACTGCCGATTCGGCACTGGATGTGCTGCATGTCGAATATGCCCGTACGCGACTGAACCTGATGCTTAATGGCTCGATGACCGAGCGAGTTCGTCGGGTCCTGGCCGAGAGACTGGCCCAAGGCGTGCCCAGCGACCTGAACCGGATCGCCCAGGCGTTGGGCATCAGCGCGCGCAGCCTGCAACGGCGACTCGCCGATGAAGGCATTCATTTTTCGGCCTTGCAGGATGAAGCGCGTCTTAGGCTGGCGCACACCTTCCTGCGCAACTCGGTGCGCAGCGTGAAATACATTGGCGCGCTGCTGGGTTTTCGCGACCAGAGCAGCTTTCACAAAGCCTGTATCCGCTGGTTCGGCATGACGCCCGGATGCTATCGGCAAGCGTCCTGAACCCGGTTACTCAGCCACTGCCACCTGATTGCGCCCGCGAGCTTTGGCGCGATACAGCGCCTTGTCGGCGTTGTTCATCAGGCTATGCAGGTCGTGATCATCGTCGTTCATGCTGGCAACACCGACGCTGGCCGAAACCCGATTGACCGGGGCACTCATCATGCCAGCGAGCGACTGCAGCAGTTCTTCGGCGATATTACGGGCCACCTCGATGGAGGTGTTTGGCAGGAGGACGGCGAATTCTTCGCCGCCCAGGCGTCCGTACACATCGGTGTCACGGAACGAGGAACTGATGACCTGACCCATTTGCCGCAGCACCTGATCGCCCACCTGGTGCCCGTAGGTGTCATTGATGTGTTTGAAGTGATCCATGTCCAGCATGAGGGCGCACAGCGGCAAGTGGTTTTTCCGACAATAACCGAACAAATGCTGTGCATTCTCGAAAAACGCCCGGCGATTCTTGAGGCCGGTGAGTTCATCGGTCTGTGCGGCACGGGTGGATACGTTGTGCGCGTGTTCCATTTCCCGGGTCAACCGAAAGGCGGTTTCCAACGCCTCGGACAGGCTGCGCGTGGCGCTGAACACGAACGAGGCGAACCCCATCACCGCCACGCCCATGCCGACCTGCAGGGATGAAGGCTGGACCAACAACCACACCGTACAAGGCAACAGCACCAGGACGATCGAGACGACCGTCATGTAGCGGTACGCCGAATAGCAGGACACCGCACTCACCGACATGCCCACGCAAAACAGCATGACCATTGTCTGGCCCAACAGATCGTCGACCGGGATGACCGCCAGGGCGCCGCCGCCCCAGATACTGGCAGACAGCACCAGCGTGACCCAGTAAATGTGCTCCCAGCGTTGGGGCGTGCGCTCGCGGTCGGGGCTGCGAAAATAAGCGGCAAACATGATGATGCGCACCAGCGACGAGGCGGTGAGCAGCGCGATCCACCACGCAACCGTCCGGTGATCGAAACGGTCCCAGCACAGCCAGCACAGCATCAGCACCGCGAGATAACTGCCAAGCACCGCTAAAACCGACTGACGAAACAGTTGGTGCAATCGATCTGATTGCACCAGTTTCACGATGAAATCTTCCTGTTGATACCGCAATCCAGGGCCATCCATTAGAGCCGCCTGATAATGATGCTGCGCAGGGGCTCTATTCTGGCACTTTGCTAGCAACGCTCACAACCGCGACTCCAATTCTCGGTCCACCTCCCCCTGTAGGAGCGAGCATGCTCCGGGCGGCGTTCCGACGATGGAGGTCAACGATGACGCTGGCTAACTGATACCCCGCGGTGCCTTTGAGACCATCGCGAGCATGCTCGCTCCTACAAGTGACTCAGCACCCATAAGCATTCTGTCGCCTCACCAACAGAAACCCGTATCGGACGCTTGCGTTGCCGATATTATGGTATACCATCATACGGACAGACACCCTTCACCCGTATGGAGCAGCTCATGAGTTTCGAAATTCGCAAGATCGTCAGCTATGTCGAAGAGACCTTTATCGAAGGCGGCAAAGCCACCGACAAGCCCGTCACCATGATCGGCCTGGCCGTGGTCATGAAAAACCCATGGGTGGGTAATGGTTTCGTTGAAGATCTCAAGCCGCAGATCCGCGCCAACTGCTCCGACCTCGGTGCCCTGATGGTCGAGCGCCTGGTGGGCCTGATCGGTGGTGCCGAGAAGATCGAGGCGTACGGCAAGGCCGCAGTGGTCGGTGCCGATGGCGAAATCGAGCACGCTTCGGCGGTGATCCACACCCTGCGTTTCGGCAACCACTATCGCGAAGCGGTCCAGGCCAAGAGCTACCTGAGCTTCACCAACAAGCGCGGCGGTCCGGGCACTTCGATCCAGATCCCGATGATGCACAAGGACGACGAAGGCCAGCGTTCGCACTACATCACCCTGGAAATGCAGATCGAAGATGCCCCTCGTGCCGATGAAATCGTTGTGGTCCTGGGTTGCGCCGACGGCGGCCGCCTGCACCCACGCATCGGCAACCGCTACATCGACCTGGAAGAACTGGCCGCCGAAAAAGCCCAGTAAGACGGTCGGTCACTACAACAAAAAGGTATGCAGGAGCGCTCCATGATTCGGCTCACCGCTGAACGCACCCCGGCTGGCACCAGTTATCTGGCGACCGGCCAAGGCCAGCCTGTGGTTTTGATCCACGGCGTGGGCCTGAATAAAGAAATGTGGGGCGGCCAGGTCGTTGGCCTGGCCACGAAGTACCGCGTGATCGCTTATGACATGCTGGGTCATGGCGCCAGCCCGCGCCCGGAAAGCGGCACGCCACTGCTCGGTTATGCCGACCAGTTGCTGGAGCTGCTCGATCACTTGCAGTTGCCCCAGGCGACCGTGATCGGCTTCTCCATGGGCGGTCTGGTGGCGCGAGCCTTCGCCCTGCATTACCCGCAACGCCTGCAAGGCCTGGTGGTACTCAACAGCGTGTTCAATCGCACCGCCGAACAGCGTGCCGGCGTCATTGCCCGCACCGCCCAGGCGGCCGAGCACGGCCCGGATGCCAACGCTGAAGCGGCGCTCTCGCGCTGGTTCAGCCGTGAATATCAGGCAGCCAACCCGGCTCAGATCGCCGCGTTGCGCCAGACCCTGGCCGAGAATGACCCGCAGGGCTACCTCACCACTTACGAACTGTTCGCCACCCAGGACATGTACCGCGCCGACGACCTGGCTTCTATCCAGGCACCGACGCTCGTCGCCACCGGCGAACTGGACCCCGGCTCCACCCCGGAAATGGCCCGGCAACTGGCCGAGCGCATTCCCGGCGCAACGGTTGCCGTACTGGCCGAACAGCGGCATATGATGCCCGTAGAATCGCCGCGCCTGGTCAACCAGTTGTTGCTCGAGTTTCTCGACACTGCGCACGCCCGACAAAATCCTATAAAGGGGATCGTTGCATGACACTCGCACGCTTTCAGATGTGCATCGGCGGTGAATGGGTCGATGCCCTCTCGGGCAAGACATTCGAAAGCCTGAACCCGGCCCTGGCCGAACCCTGGGCCGAACTGCCCGATGCCGATGAAGCCGATGTCGAGCGCGCCGTTCAGGCTGCGCAGACCGCTTTCGACAGCCCGGCCTGGCGCGGCCTGACCGCCACTGCTCGCGGCAAACTGCTGCGTCGCCTGGGCGACTTGATCGCCGAGAACAAGGAAAACCTGGCCCAGCTGGAAAGCCGCGACAACGGTAAGCTGATCCGCGAGACCCGCGGCCAGGTCGGCTACCTGCCGGAGTTCTTCCACTACACCGCAGGCTTGGCCGACAAGCTCGAAGGCGGCACCCTGCCTTTGGACAAGCCCGACCTCTTTGCCTACACCGTGCACGAAGCCATGGGCGTGGTCGCCGCGATCATCCCCTGGAACAGCCCGCTGTACCTGACCGCCATCAAGCTCGCGCCCGCCCTGGCCGCCGGCAATACCATCGTGATCAAGCCCTCCGAGCACGCCTCGGCGACCATTCTGGAACTGGCTCGCCTGGCCCTGGAAGCCGGCATTCCACCGGGTGTGGTCAACGTGGTCACCGGCTACGGCCCGAGCACCGGTGCGGCCCTCACCCGCCATCCGCTGGTGCGCAAGATCGCCTTCACCGGCGGCGCAGCGACGGCCCGGCATGTGGTGCGCAGCAGCGCCGAGAACTTCGCCAAGCTGTCGCTGGAGCTGGGCGGCAAATCGCCGAACATCATTTTTGCCGACGCAGACCTCGACAGCGCGATCAACGGCGCCATCGCCGGGATCTACGCCGCGTCCGGGCAAAGTTGCGTATCCGGCTCGCGCCTTCTGGTGCAAGACGAAATCTACGACGAGTTCGTGGGTCGCCTGGTGGAACGCGCCCAGCGCATCCGCATCGGCAACCCGCAGGAGGACACCAGCGAAATGGGCCCGATGGCCACCGCACAACAATTGGCGGTCGTCGAGGGCCTGGTGGCGGACGCCATCGCAGAGGGTGCGCGCCTGCGCACGGGGGGCAAACGTCCGAGCGGCGTGGGTGACGGCTGGTTCTACGAGCCGACGCTGTTCGAGTGCGACCGCAACTCGATGAAGATCATGCAGGAAGAAGTCTTTGGCCCGGTGGCGTCGGTCATCCGTTTCAAGGACGAAGCCGAAGCACTGGCGATTGCCAACGACTCCCAGTTCGGCCTCGCCGCCGGCATCTGGACCCGCGACCTGGGTCGCGCCCACCGTTTGGCGCGGGATGTGCGTTCAGGGATCATCTGGGTCAACACCTACCGCGCGGTCTCGGCCATGGCGCCGATCGGCGGTTTCAAGAACAGCGGCTATGGACGCGAAAGCGGCATCGACTCGGTGCTGGCCTACACCGAACTGAAAACGGTGTGGATCAACCTCTCCCAGGCACCCATGCCTGACCCGTTTGTGATGCGTTAGGAGACCACCGACATGATCGAACCCGGCATTTACAAAGACGTCATGAGTTCCTTCCCATCCGGCGTCACGGTGGTCACCACCCTGGACCCGGACGGCGGTATCGTCGGCATCACCGCCAGCGCGTTCAGCGCGCTGTCGATCGATCCGGCGCTGGTGCTGTTCTGCCCCAACTACGCTTCGGACACCTACCCGGTGCTGCGCGACAGCAAGCAGTTCGCGATTCACCTGCTGTCGGCCGACCAGACCACCGAGGCCTATGCCTTTGCCAGTAAAGGCAAGGACAAGGCCAAGGACATCGAGTGGCACCTGAGCGCCCTGGGTAACCCGCTGCTAGGCAAGGCCACGGCGATCATCGAGTGCGAGCTGTGGCGCGAATACGACGGTGGCGACCACGCCATCATCGTCGGTGCGGTAAAGAACCTGATCCTGCCCGAACAGCCTGTGACGCCGATGATCTACCACAAAGGCAAGCTGGGGCCGCTGCCCTCGCTGGCTTGATCCAAGATCCCTGCCCTCCTGTAGGAGCGAGCATGCTCGCGAAGAAACTCCGCAACTCCGCGGGGTGCCAGGATGCCAACGTTATCGTTGACGACCATCGCGAGCATGCTCGCTCCTACAGAATGCGGTGTTTTCCCCACTTTTTTCAGGAGCCGGCATGAGTCCAGCAGCCTTGCAACTGTTCCGCCAGCAGGCCTACCTCAATGGCCAATGGCTGGATGCGCCCGACGGCGCCACCCAGGACATCTTCAACCCGGCCACCGGTGAGCTGATCGGCCAGGTGCCAAACCTGGGCGCAGCCCAGGCGCAGCAGGTCATCAAAGCGGCCAACGACGCCTGGCCGGCCTGGCGCGCCTTGACCGCCAAGGAGCGCAGCACGGTCCTCAAGCGCTGGCACGCGCTGATGATCGACAATGCCGATGCCCTGGCCGAAATCCTCACCCTCGAACAAGGCAAACCTCTGGCCGAAGCCAAAGGCGAAATCCTCTACGCCGCCAGCTTCATCGAGTGGTTCGCCGAGGAAGCCAAGCGCATCTACGGCGACACCATCCCGAGCCACAAGGGCGATGCCCGCATCGTTGTGAGCAAGGAGCCGATCGGCGTCGTCGCGGCCATCACACCGTGGAACTTCCCGGCGGCGATGATTACCCGCAAGGCCGGCCCGGCATTGGCCGCCGGCTGCCCGTGCATCGTCAAACCCGCTCCGGAAACACCATTCTCGGCACTGGCCATGGCCGCGCTGGCGGAACAGGCTGGCATTCCGCCGGGTATTTTCAACGTGATCACCGGCGATGCCATCGCCATCGGCGGCGAACTGACGGCCAGCCCCCTTGTGCGCAAACTGTCGTTCACCGGCTCCACCGGCATCGGCAAGCTGCTGATGGCGCAATGCGCGCCGACGCTGAAAAAGGTCTCGCTGGAATTGGGCGGCAACGCCCCCTTTGTCGTGTTCGACGACGCCAATCTGGAGCGAGCGGTGGAAGGCGCCTTGATCGCCAAGTTCCGCAACGCCGGGCAAACCTGCGTTTGCGTCAACCGCTTCCTGGTGCAGTCGGGCATCCATGATGCTTTCGTGGCACGGTTGGCCGAACGCGTGGCGCAGTTGAACGTCGGCAGCGGCTTCGACAGCGGCGTGAATCAGGGCCCATTGATCAACGAGCGCGCGGTGGCCAAGGTCGAAGATCACGTGCAGGACGCCCTCGCCCATGGCGCGCAACTGCTCTGCGGCGGTGAACGGCACGCCCTCGGCCACGGGTTCTTCCAACCCACCGTACTGGCCGGTGTGAACGCTGCGATGAAAGTCGCCCGCGAAGAAACCTTCGGCCCGCTGGCCGCCGTATTCCGCTTCGACAGCGAAGCCGAGGCGATCCATCTGGCGAACGACACCGAGTTCGGGCTGGCGGCCTACTGCTACACCCGCGACCTCGGCCGCGCCTGGCGCATGAGCGAAGCGCTGGAGTACGGCATGGTCGGGATCAACGAAGGGCTGATCTCTACCGAAGTCGCGCCATTTGGCGGCATCAAGTCCTCGGGCCTGGGCCGCGAAGGCTCCAAATACGGCATCGAGGATTACCTGGAAATCAAATACACCCTGATGGGTGGGCTCGACGACTTTGGGAGCAATCGTTAATGAGCAACGAAAAGTATGAACAGGGCCTGAAAATCCGCACGCAGGTGCTGGGTGAAGCCTACGTCAAGCGCTCCATCGAGAACGCCGACGACTTCACCCGGCCCTTGCAGGAGATGGTGACCGAGTACTGCTGGGGCCACGTCTGGGGTCGCGAGGGTTTGTCGCTTAAAGAGCGCAGCATGATAAACTTGGCCATGATTTCGGCCCTCAACCGGCCACACGAACTCAAGCTGCATGTAGGCGGCGCCTTGCGTAACGGGCTGAGTCGTGAACAAATACGCGAAATTCTGCTTCAGGTCGGTATTTATTGCGGTGTCCCCGCTGCGGTGGACAGCTTCCGGCTCGCCCGCGAAGCGTTCGCCGAAGCCGACGCCGAGGCCTCCAGTTAACCTTTGGCTGTTTTGATTGACTGAGCACGATGATCTTCGGGTCCAAGTGCTCTTTTTGCATGGACAGCCACACTCAGAGCGGACCCCATGAAACGCCTGCCACTCGACGACAGCTTCAAGGTCAATCGCAACCCCGTTACCCTGCGCGAAATCGTGCTGGATAAACTGCGAAGCGCCATCATGAACTTCCAGCTCATGCCGGGAGACCGTCTGGTCGAGCGTGATCTGTGCGACCGCCTCGGTGTCAGCCGCACCTCCGTTCGCGAAGCTCTGCGCCACCTCGAATCCGAGGGCCTGGTGGAATTCGCCGATGCCAAGGGCCCACGGGTGGCGATCATCACCCTGGACGATGCCGTCGACATCTATGAACTGCGTTGCGTGCTCGAAGGGCTGATCGTCCAGCTGTTCACCCTGCGCGCCAAGGCCAAGGACATCAAGGCCCTGGAAAAAGCCCTGGAGGAAAACCGCAAGGCCCTCAAGGAAGGCGAACTGCAACAGGTGATCGATTCGGTACAGGGTTTCTACGACGTGCTGCTCGAAGGTTCGGGCAACCATGTGGCGGCCACCCAGTTGCGCCAGTTGCAGGCGCGCATCAGCTACCTGCGTGCGACCTCGGTGTCTCAGGAAAACCGTCGTGGCGCCAGCAACCAGGAAATGGAACGCATGGTGGAGGCGATCAAGACCGGCGATCCGGTGGTGGCGCACCAGGCCTGTGTCGACCACGTTCGCGCCGCAGCCACAGTGGCGCTGGAATACCTCAAGCGCAAGCAGGAAGAGACCGGGCCCACGCCTGAGATCACCCTGCCCATCGCGCTGAAAGAACCGCGCATAGGTCGCTGATCATGTTCAGCCCGAGCTTTTGCCCAAGGTGCGGTGGCAACGACCTCAAGTCGCAGCTGCCGCCGGGTGATACGCACGAGCGCCTGATGTGCTGTGGATGCGGTTACATCCATTACGTCAACCCGAAGATCATTGCCGGCTGCATCATCGAGCAGGACGGCAAGTATCTGTTGTGCCAGCGCGCCATCCCCCCGCGCCCCGGCACCTGGACGCTGCCGGCCGGTTTCATGGAAGGCGGCGAAACCACCGAGCAAGCGGCGCTGCGCGAGGTCTGGGAGGAAAGCGGCGTGCGTGCCGAAATCCACTCGCCGTACTCGATCTTCAGCGTGCCGAAGATCAGCGAGGTGTACATCATCTACCGCGCCGTCGCGCTGGAGATCACCGGACAGTTCGGCCCGGAAACCCTCGACTACAAATTCTTCGCGCCCGAGGACATTCCCTGGGACAGCATCTACTACCCCGCGATCCGCCAGATTCTCGAACGCTACATCGAAGAACGCCAGGCCGGGGTGTATGGCATCTACATCGGCAATGACGATAGCGGGAAGATTCACTTCATCCGCTAAGCACACTCCACCTCCCCTGTAGGAGCGAGCATGCTCGCGATGGTTTCTGGGTCGCCGCAGGGTGTCAGGCTTCCCGCGTCATCGTTGACCTCCATCGCGAATAAATTCGCTCCTACAGAGGGATGGTTACACCGGCGCAACCCCCTCAACAATAATCACCTCAGCCCGCGCCACACCTTCACGGTGCCGTTTGGCTTCCTGGTATTCATCAGAGTTGTAGCAAGCCAGCGCCTGCTCGTACGTTTCAAACTCGATCACCACGCTACGCTGCGGCGTCACCCGACCTTCCATCGCCTGGCTGCGTCCGCCCCGGGCCAGCAGCCGACCACCGTACAACGCGAAGGCCGCTGGCGCCCGCTGGGTATATTGACTGTATTGATCGGGATCAGTGACATCCACGTGGGCTATCCAGTACGCCTTCATAGTGACCTCTGTGTTGATTTTGTATTATGGTATACCACAAATATCTCCACCCCACATCGAGAGTTACATCATGGCGTTCAACAGCATCGAAGAAATCATCGAAGACTACCGCCAGGGCAAGATGGTGCTTCTGGTGGACGATGAGGATCGCGAGAACGAAGGCGACCTCCTCCTTGCCGCCGACTGCTGCTCGGCCGAAACCATCAGCTTCATGGCTCGCGAAGCACGTGGCCTGATTTGCCTGACCCTGACGGACGAGCACTGCCAGCGCCTTGGCCTGGAACAGATGGTGCCCAGTAACGGCAGCGTGTTCAGCACCGCGTTCACCGTGTCCATTGAGGCCGCCGTTGGCGTCACCACCGGCATCTCGGCCGCTGACCGGGCACGAACCGTGGCCGCCGCGGTAACGGCGGGGGCAACGGCCGCCGATATCGTCCAGCCCGGCCACATCTTCCCCTTGCGCGCCCGTGAAGGCGGCGTGCTGACCCGCGCCGGTCATACCGAAGCCGGCTGCGACCTGGCGCGCCTGGCCGGGTTTACCCCCGCCTCGGTGATCGTCGAAGTGATGAACGACGACGGCACCATGGCCCGTCGTCCCGACCTTGAAGTGTTCGCACGCAAGCATGGGATCAAGATCGGCACCATCGCCGACCTGATCCACTATCGACTGAGCAACGAACACACCGTCGAGCGCATCGGTGAGCGTGAATTGCCGACCGTGCACGGCACCTTTCGCCTGATCACTTATGAGGACCGCATCGAAGGCGGTGTGCACATGGCCATGGTCATGGGCGAATTGCGTCGCGAGGAACCGACCCTGGTGCGGGTTCATGTCATCGACCCGCTGCGCGACCTGGTGGGCGCGCAATACAGCGGCCCGAGCAACTGGACGCTGTGGGCTGCCCTGCAACGCGTGGCCGAAGAAGGTCGTGGCGTGGTGGTGGTGCTCGCCAACCATGAATCGTCCCAGGCGCTGCTCGAACGGGTTCCGCAACTGACCCAACCGCCCCGCCAATTCAGCCGTTCGCAGTCACGCATCTATTCTGAAGTGGGTACGGGCGCGCAGATCCTGCAGAACCTGGGCGTCGGCAAACTGCGGCACCTGGGCCCACCGCTGAAGTATGCGGGCTTGACCGGGTATGACCTGGAGGTGGTGGAGAGTATTGCTTTCACGGGATGACTCACCAAGCCCCCTGTAGGAGCGAGCTTGCACCTACAGGGATGGAATCGGCCGCTTGAAAGGCAATACAGATCAAAGAAAAAAAACAGGCTCAGCAGATGGCCGGTAAGGCAAAATGCTTGCACAAAGTTTGGAATACCATAATATGATATTCCATAGACCGACCGATCATCAGTGACCGTTCGGACCTACTGCTCCCGATAGGCGGGCATGAAAGCCCCGCTCATAAACACAACAATGAGGGCGTAAAAATGGTGTTGAACAAACGTGCAACCGCGATTTTTTTTGCGGGACTGCTGAGCGTGACCAGCCAGGCGTCGATGGCTGCCGAAAGCGTCAACTTCGTCAGTTGGGGCGGTAGCACCCAAGATGCGCAAAAGCAGGCCTGGGCCGACCCATTCAGCAAGGCCACCGGCATCACCGTGGTCCAGGATGGCCCGACCGACTACGGCAAACTCAAGGCCATGGTCGAAAGCGGCAATGTGCAATGGGACGTGGTCGATGTCGAAGCCGACTTCGCCCTGCGCGCTGCGGCCGAAGGCCTGCTCGAACCCCTCGACTTTTCGGTCATCCAGCGCGACAAGATCGACCCACGTTTCGTCTCCGATCACGGCGTCGGCTCGTTCTTCTTCTCCTTTGTCCTCGGCTATAACGAAGGCAAACTCGGCGCCAGCAAGCCCCAGGACTGGTCCGCCCTGTTCGACACCAAGACCTACCCCGGCAAACGCGCCCTCTACAAATGGCCAAGCCCTGGTGTGCTGGAACTGGCGTTGCTGGCTGACGGCGTAGCCGCCGACAAGCTCTATCCGCTGGACCTGGATCGCGCCTTCAAGAAACTCGACACCATCAAGAAAGACATCGTCTGGTGGGGCGGCGGCGCACAATCGCAACAGCTGCTGGCCTCCGGTGAAGCCAGCATGGGCCAGTTCTGGAACGGTCGCATCCACGCCTTGCAGGAAGACGGCGCCCCGGTGGGTGTGAGCTGGAAACAGAACCTGGTCATGGCCGACATCCTGATTGTGCCAAAAGGCTCGAAAAACAAGGAAGCGGCCATGAAATTCCTGGCCAATGCGAGCAGCGCCAAAGGCCAGGCCGACTTCTCCAACCTGACCGCTTATGCACCGGTCAACGTCGACAGCGTGGCGCGCCTGGATTCGGTGCTGGCACCTAACCTGCCGACTGCTTATGCCAAGGATCAAATCACTCTCGATTTCGCGTACTGGGCCAAGAACGGTCAAGCCATCGCGACACGGTGGAACGAATGGCTGGTCAAATGAAAATGACGGCATCCACGCCGACCGGGGGCGCCACTGGCGCCCTCGGGGCGGCATCCGGCAAAGCGGCGCTGGCCAATCAGGCCCCGAGCCTGGCCCAGCGCTGGCGCGGGTCGAGTAACCTGATCCCGGCCCTGCTGTTTCTCGGTCTGTTCTTCCTGGCTCCGCTGATCGGCCTGTTGCTGCGCGGCGTGCTCGAACCGGTGCCCGGCCTGGGCAACTACGAGCAGTTGTTCGCCAACTCGGCCTATGCCCGGGTCTTGATCAACACCTTTTCGGTGGCGGGCCTGGTGACCTTGTTCAGCCTGCTGCTGGGTTTCCCGCTGGCCTGGGCGATCACCCTGGTGCCGCGCGGCTGGGGTCGCTGGATCCTCAACATCGTGCTGCTGTCGATGTGGACCAGCCTGCTGGCCCGCACCTACTCCTGGCTGGTGTTGCTGCAAGCCTCCGGGGTGATCAACAAGGCACTGATGACCATGGGCATCATCGATCAGCCGCTGGAGATGGTGCATAACCTCACCGGCGTGGTGATCGGCATGAGCTACATCATGATCCCGTTCATCGTGCTGCCCTTGCAGGCGACCATGCAGGCCATCGATCCGATGATTTTGCAGGCCGGTTCCATCTGTGGCGCCAGCCCATGGACCAACTTCTTCCGGGTGTTCCTGCCGCTGTGCCGGCCGGGGCTGTTCTCTGGCGGCCTGATGGTGTTCGTGATGTCGCTCGGTTACTACGTCACCCCCGCGTTGCTGGGCGGTGCGCAGAACATGATGCTGCCCGAGTTCATCATCCAGCAGGTGCAATCGTTCCTCAACTGGGGCCTGGCCAGCGCTGGCGCCGCGTTGCTGATCGCCATCACGCTGGTGTTGTTCTACTTCTACCTGAAGCTTCAGCCGGAATCCCCGGTTGGCGCCAGCAACGCGAGGTAAGCCGTCATGCTCCTGACCCCCAATGCGATGAGCCGGCGCATGCGCCTGGGCCTTTATTTCACCACGGGCCTGATCGCGCTGTTCCTGCTGTTGCCTATCGTGTTCATCGTGCTGCTGTCGTTCGGTTCCTCCCAGTGGCTGGTGTTTCCACCGCCGGGCTGGACGCTGAAATGGTACGGCCAGTTTTTCTCCAATGCCGACTGGATGAACGCGGCGATGGCCAGCCTCAAGGTCGCCGTGCTGACCACGTTCTTCGCCGTGGCGCTCGGCCTGCCAACCGCGTTTGCCTTGGTGCGCGGACGCTTCCCCGGGCGGGAAATGCTCTACGGGCTGTTCACCCTGCCGATGATCGTGCCACTGGTGATCATTGCCGTGGCCGTGTACGCGCTGTTCCTCAAGCTGGGCTACACCGGGACGATGTTCGCTTTCGTGGTCAGCCATGTGATCGTGGCGCTGCCGTTCACGATCATCTCGATCATCAACTCGCTGAAGCTGTTTGACCAGTCGATTGAAGATGCCGCCGTGATCTGCGGTGCCTCGCGCCTGCAAGCGGTGTTCAAGGTGACATTCCCGGCGATCCGCCCCGGCATGGTGGCCGGCGCCCTCTTCGCCTTCCTCGTCTCGTGGGACGAAGTGGTGCTGAGCGTGATGATGGCCAGCCCGACCTTGCAGACCCTTCCCGTGAAAATGTGGACCACCCTGCGCCAGGACCTGACGCCTGTGATCGCCGTCGCTTCGACGCTGCTGATCGGCCTCTCGGTATTGGTCATGGTGATCGCCGCCGCCCTTCGCCGGCGCAATGAAATCAGCGCCTAGCGCCAGGAGTACGACATGAGTGCAGTGATCAAAGATGCCGCGCAGCAGAATGCCCAACCCCTGGTAAGCCTGCGCAACCTGAACAAGTACTACGGCGAATTCGCCGCCGTGGACAACATCGCCCTGGACATCAAGGACGGCGAATTCCTCACGTTCCTGGGCTCCAGCGGCTCGGGCAAAAGTACTACCCTGTCGATGCTCGCCGGCTTCGAAACGCCCACCAGCGGCGAGATCCTGGTCGAGGGCAAATCCCTGGTCAATGTGCCGCCGCACAAACGCGACATCGGTATGGTGTTCCAACGCTACTCGCTGTTCCCGCACCTGTCGGTACGCGACAACATCGCGTTTCCGCTGGCGGTCCGCAAGCTCGACAGCGCCGAACGCGAGCGCCGGGTCGATGCCATGCTCAAGCTGGTGCAACTGGAGCAATTCGCCCATCGCCGCCCTTCGCAATTGTCCGGAGGCCAGCAGCAACGGGTCGCCATCGCCCGGGCGCTGGTCTATGAACCCCGCATCCTGCTGATGGACGAACCCCTGGGTGCGCTGGACAAAAAGTTGCGTGAAGACTTGCAGGACGAACTGCGCCAACTGCATCGGCGCCTGGGCATCACCATCGTCTACGTGACCCACGACCAGGAAGAAGCCATGCGCCTGTCCCAGCGCATCGCCATCTTCAGCCACGGCAAGATCGTAGGCCTGGGCAGTGGTTATGACCTGTATCAGAACCCGCCAAACGCGTTTGTGGCGTCGTTCCTCGGCAACTCGAACTTCCTCAAGCTCAAGGCCCAAGGCAACGCGGCGGCCTCGTTCGAAGGCCAGTCGCTGTCGATCCGCCTGACCGCCGGGCTGCAGACCGACCAGGATGTGCTGCTGATGGTCCGCCCGGAAAAAGCGCTGGCGCTGAGTGTCGAACAGGCTGCGCAGGAACCGCTGGCGGCGGGCTGGAACGAGGTGTCGGCGATTGTCGGTGAAATGCTGTTCCTGGGCGAGAGCCAGACCTGCACCGTAAAAACCCTGGGCGGCACCTCGATGACGGTCAAGGCACTCTCGGCCGCAGGCATGCCGCTCAAGGCCGGTGATCCGGTGCGGGTCCGCTGGGCCACCGCCGATGCCTGCGTGTACACCGAGTGGGCGGAAAGCGACCTGAACAAGGCCGCTGGCGCACACTGATCCAACGCGTCACCCTCGGGCCGCCACAACGTCGGGTTGTGGCGGTCTTTTTTTGCCCTCGATATCCCCCCTCCCCCCTGTAGGAGCGAGCATGCTCGCGATGGTGGTCCAGACACCGCAGGCATCCAGAAAGCCCGCGTCACCGTTGACGCCCATCGCGACAGTTCGACGCCTCGACATGCTCGCTCCTACAGGGAACATGGTGCATTTTGTGGGAGGGGGGAACGGTGATACTTCGGAAAAACCGAACCATCACGACGAAATAAACGATTTTTCTCTCCTGCAATCCCTTCGCTAGCATGACCCCGACTACTCACAGACAGGGAGAACGCCATGCCAGCCACGCACATCAATATCGGCGAACCCTGGATGTGGGGCGCCTTCATCGTCTTCGTGCTGGCAATGCTTGCCCTGGACCTGTTTGTCTTCGGTGGGCGCAAGGCCCATCGGGTGTCGGTTCGCGAAGCCGCGTCCTGGGTGGTTGCCTGGTGCTTGTTGGCATTGGCGTTCGCCGCCCTGCTCTGGTGGTATCTGCACGGTGAGTTCGGTGCCGACATTGCCCGCGACAAGACCCTCGAGTTCCTCACCGGTTATCTGATCGAGCAATCGCTGTCGATCGACAACATGTTCGTATTCGTGATGATCTTCAGCTACTTCGCCGTACCGCCGGAACTGCAGCGCCGCGTTCTGCTCTACGGCGTGCTCGGGGCAATCGTGATGCGTGCGGCGATGATTTTCGCCGGCGTCTGGCTGGTCTCGCAGTTCACCTGGATCCTGTATGTGTTCGGCGTGTTCCTGATCATCACCGGGATCAAGATGCTGGTGTTCGCCGACAAGCAACCGGACCTGGACAACAACCCGCTGCTGCGCTGGATACGCGGTCATATGCGCATCACTCAGAGTTTTCACGGCGAGCGCTTTTTCGTGGTGCGCAACGGTGTGCGCTGGGCCACGCCGATGTTCCTCGTGCTGGTGCTGATCGAGGCCAGCGACCTGATGTTCGCGGTCGACAGCATCCCGGCGATCTTCGCCGTCACCACCGATCCTTTCATCATTTTCACGTCGAACATCTTCGCGATCATGGGCCTGCGCGCGCTGTACTTCCTGCTCGCCGACATGGCCGACCGCTTTCATCTGCTCAAGTATGGGCTGGCGCTGGTGCTGGTGTTCATTGGCGGCAAGATGACGATCATGCCGTGGTTCCACATGCCCGTGGAATGGTCGCTGGCAGTGGTGGGCGTGGTGATTCTGGGGTCGGTGGTATTGAGCCTCATCCTCACCCGCAAGGACAGCCAGACCCAGAACCTGTAGGTGCTGGCTGTGCCCCGCTGGCGAGTTGAATGACAGCGGTCAGTCGGTGTAACCCAGACGCGCCGCAGTTCTTTGCTGCTGTGCGTTGCCGCGTGTCGCCAGGCAGTAATACAGCGGGCAGGTCACGATCAGGCCGACCAGCCAGGACAAGTCCGCACCGTCCACCAGATTGGCGTAGGGGCCGACGTACAGTGAGGTGTTGGCGAACGGCAACTGGACGATGATGCCGATGAAGTAGGCGATGATCGCGTGCAGGTTGAAGCGCCCGTAGATGCCGCCGTCGGCACTAAAGATCGAGGCGATGTCGTAGCTGCCGCGTTTGATCACGTAGAAGTCGATCAGGTTGATCGAAGCCCACGGCACCAGCACCAGTAACAGCGCGAGAATCAGGCCGATGAACTCGGAGATGAAGTCTGCCGATGCCCCCAGCGCCACCAGGCAGCAACCTGCCAGGATTACGCTCGATAGCACCACGCGCACTTTGATGCTCGGGGTCCATTGGCTGGCGAAGGTCTGGATCGAAGTGATGATCGACAGCACCGCACCATACAGATTCAGCGCGTTGTGGCTAATGATGTTGAGCAGGAACAACACCATCAGGATCGGCCCCAGCCAGCCGGTGGACTGCTTGACCGCCGCCATCGCCTCGGTGCCTTCGGGCGTTGCCAACACGGCCACGGCGCCAAAGGTGAACGACAGGATGGTGCCCAGCGTCGCCCCGAGATAAGTGGCTAAAAACGGTTTGCTGATGCCGATGTCCGCCGGCAGGTAACGCGAATAGTCGGACACGTACGGCGAGAAGCTGATCTGCCAGATGATCCCCAACGACACCGTCGCCAACCATCCGGACAAGTTGAAATCACCACGGGTGAAGAAGTCCGCCGGCAGGTCATGGGCAAAGATGTAGATAAAGCCGGCGAGCAACGCGCTGCCCATCACCCAGGTGCCGATGCGGTTGAGCGTATGGATGAAGTTGTAGCCGATCACGCCAATGGCCGTGGCGCTCAGTGCGCCGATCAGGATGCTTACCGGCACCGGGACCGACGGCGCAATGCCGACGATCGACTTGCCGGCCAGCACGATGTTGGAGATGAAGAAACCGACGTAGATGATCGCCGCGAAGAACACGATCAGCAGCGCGCCGTAACGGCCGAATTGGCCACGGCTCTGCACCATCTGCGGGATGCCCATGCGCGGGCCCTGCGCCGAGGCGAGTGCAATCACCAGGCCGCCGATCATATGCCCGAGGGCAATCGCCAGCAGGCCCCAGAACAGGTCGAGATGGAACACTTGTACAACCATGGCACCGGTGACGATGGGCAGTGGCGCAATGTTGGTACTGAACCATAAGGTGAACAGGTCGCGGGCCTTCCCGTGGCGTTCCGCGAGTGGGACGTAATCGACCGTGTGATTCTCGATCAGGGGGTCTTGCCGGGACATCTGGGACATGTGCATGAACTCGAGTTTGTCTGATCTTATAGTTGTACGAAGCCAAACCGGGGGTGCTCCATGGCCCCCCTCAGATGCGAGTCATATTATGGTATTCCAAACTTTTGACAAGACTGATCCGGCCTTTAAAAAGCGGTCTGATCCGCTTTCCTGACGAATGACCTGCACGTCAAATCTTGAAAAAACCCCGTAATCATTAGACGAAACAGCAAAAACATACGTTTATCGGCATGACTGAAAAAGCACTTGCAAACGATGTATTACGGTATACCATCATACCTATAAATTCATAAAAACCCGTTTCACCGCCAGAGGACCGTCCCATGATCGATGCCGCCATCTACAAACAAGTGATGGGTTCGTTTCCGTCCGGGGTTACCGTGATCACCACGCTCGATGACGATGGGCAAATCGTCGGTCTGACCGCCAGCGCGTTCAGCTCGCTGTCAATGGATCCGGCCCTGGTGCTGTTCTGCCCCAACTACAGCTCCGACTCCTATCCTGTCCTGATCAAGAACAAACGCTTCGCCATCCACGTCCTGTCTGGCGGCCAGCAAAGCGAAGCCTATGCCTTCGCGCGTAAAGGCAAGGACAAGGCGCAAGGCGTCGAATGGACGTTGAGCGAACTGGGCAACCCGATCCTGGCCAATGCCACGGCGGTCATCGAATGCGAGTTGTGGCGCGAATATGAAGGGGGCGACCACGCCATCATGGTTGGCGCGGTGAAAAACCTGATCGTGCCGCAGCACAACAACGGCCCTCTGGTGTATTGCCACGGCAAGATGGGGGCGTTGCCCGTTCTCGCTTGACTCCCCCATTCCCTGTAGGAGCGAGCACGCTCGCGATGGTCGTCAACGATAACGCTGGCTGTCTGGATGCCCGCGGTGCCTGTTCCACCATCGCGAGCATGCTCGCTCCTACAGGAAAACAAGGTTAAGCATCTAAACAATTTGCAGTCACTTGGTATTATGGTATACCAATAACCAACAGCCCCGCAGTCGACGGGTCGACCACAAGAGATTCGAGGTAGCGTCATGAAATTTTCCCTGTTCGTACACATGGAACGTTGGGACGAAAGCGTCAGCCACCGCCAGCTGTTCGAGGACCTGACCGAACTGACCCTGATGGCCGAAGCCGGCGGTTTCAGCACCGTGTGGATTGGCGAACACCACGCCATGGAATACACCATCTCGCCAAGCCCGATGCCGCTGCTGGCTTACCTGGCCGCCAAAACCACCACCATTCACCTCGGCGCCGGGACCATCATCGCGCCGTTCTGGCACCCTCTGCGAGTGGCCGGGGAATGCGCCCTGCTCGACGTGATCAGCAATGGCCGCATGGAAGTCGGCCTGGCGCGCGGCGCCTACCAGGTAGAATTCGACCGCATGGCCGGTGGCATGCCCGCCTCAAGCGGTGGCCAGGCCCTGCGCGAAATGGTTCCGGTGGTCCGTGCGCTGTGGCAAGGCGACTACGCCCACGACGGCGACATCTGGAAGTTTCCGACCTCCACCAGCGTGCCCAAGCCCATCCAGCAGCCTAACCCGCCGATGTGGATCGCCGCCCGTGACCCGGACTCGCACAACTTCGCCGTGGCCAATGGTTGCAACGTCATGGTCACCCCGCTGATGAAGGGCGACGAAGAAGTCCTCGACCTGAAGAACAAGTTCCAGACCGCGCTCGACAACAACCCGGGCGTGCCACGTCCGCAACTGATGGTGCTGCGTCACACCCACGTGCACACCGCTGACAACCCGGAAGGCTGGAAAGTCGGCGCCAGGGCAATTTCGAAGTTCTATCGGACATTCGATGCCTGGTTCGGCAACAAGCAAACGCCGGTCAACGGTTTCCTGGAACCAAGCCCGGAAGAAAAATTTGCCGGTCGTCCCGAGTTCGAACTGGACAGCCTGCACAAGACCGCCATGATCGGCACCCCGGAAGAGATCATTCCGCGCATCAAGTATTACCAGGAACTGGGGGTCGACGAGTTCAGCTTCTGGTGCGATAACAGCTTGTCCCACGCGGAGAAGAAAAAATCCCTGGAGCTGTTCATCAAACACGTGGTTCCGGCGTTTCGCTGAGTCCACCAACGTCCCCGGATGCCCATTACGGGGACTGACGCAAATGCAGGGTCGATTGTGATGCTAGAAGATCGTCTCCCATCCATTACCCTGCCCTGCGGCGCCGAGCAGGCTTATCTGCGCGGCGAATGGACCGCTTCGCATCTGCACTTCAAACGTCTGCGCGCCTGTGTCTGCGCCAAGCAGAACGGATTCTGGCAAATAGTCAACTGAGCTCCCGAACAGCAATCCACGCCCCTCACGTCACGCTCCAGGGCGCATGTGTGGTGCATTGTGCTTCGACTCGAGCTCAGGTTTACCCAATGAATAATAACAATGCGCTGTTGATCATCGACATGCAGCAGGAGGACAGCTTCGTCCTCGAAAACTTCGACGCTGTAATCACCAATACCTCGACACTGCTCGACGCGGCTCGTCGTCAGCAGATACCTGTCATCTATACCCGCCACATCAATTCGGCCGAAGGCAGCGATTTGCCACGCGGCGAACCCCGCGCGGCCGACGGTGGCCCCAGCAGCTATCGCGCCGGCACCCGTCAGGTGGAAATTCTCCCGCAGTTGGCACCGCATTCCGGTGAATGTGTGCTGGACAAAGGTCGTTATAGCGCCTTCCACCGCACCGACCTGGACGCCCGGTTAAAGGCGTCGGGTATCGAGACGCTGATCATCTGCGGCGTACTGACCGACGTTTGTGTGCTTGCCAGCGTGTTCGATGCCTTCGCGCTGGGCTACCGGGTTCGCCTGGTCAGCGACGCCTGCACCACGACCACCCTGGCGGGACATCATGCGGCCCTGTTGATCATGGCCAACTGGATTTATGCGCTGGAAATCCTCACCAGCGAGCAATGCCGGCGGGCCATGGAAGGTCGCGATCATGTCAGCCTGATCCCGGAGCATCCGGATGGTTTTGCCCACCAACCGCACGAATTCGAAGCCACCATCGCCCGTTTGCATTCCCACCTCACCCGGACCCAGGAGTGATCGCCATGCACGTCGAAAAAAGAAGCATCGACTTCATTCCCGAGACCGAACGTCATGGCCAGCCAGGCTCGCTGTTCTTCATCTGGTTCGGCGCCAACATGAACATCACCACCATCGCGTCTGGCGTGTTGCCGGTCGTGATGGGGCTCAACCTGTTCTGGAGTGCGCTGGCCATTGTCATCGGCTCTCTGCTGGGAGCAGTGTTCATGGCCTCGCATTCTGCGCAGGGTCCAAAACTCGGCATTCCACAAATGATCCAGAGCCGCGCGCAGTTCGGCGTGCTGGGGGCCGTCCTGCCCCTGCTGTTCGTGATGCTGATCTATCTCGGTTTCTTCGTCAGCAACACCTTGCTGGCCGCCCAGGCGCTGGAAACCGTCAGCCCACTGTCCGCCACGGCGAATACCTACCTGATCGGTGCGCTGTGCTTTGTGGTGGCATTGTATGGCTATCGATTGATCCATCGATTGCAGAAGTGGCTGTCGCTGTTGTCGCTGGTGGTGTTCATTGGTGCAACGCTGCTGGCCATGCAGTTACCCATCGCGGCCGAACAATGGTTGCCCGTCGGCTTCTCCCTGTCCAAATTCCTGGTGGCGGTGAGCATTGCGGTGACCTGGCAATTGTCCTATGCACCTTATGTCGCTGACTACTCACGCTACCTGCCCAGTGCCACCTCTACCGCCAAGGTATTCTGGTTCAGCTACGCCGGCACGGTCATTGGGGGTGCCTGGATGATGATACTGGGGGCCATCCTCAGTGTCGGCATCGCGGATTTTTCCAGTAATGTCGGCGGGCACGTGGCGGGGCTGTTTGGAGGCGGGGCGTTGCTGCTGTTCCTGTTCATTGTGTACGGCCAGGTTTCGATCAACGTCTTCAACCTGTATGGGGCATTCATGTCGACCATTACCGTGATCGAGCCATTCGCGCGCTTGAAGGTGACGCCTCGGGTTCGCGGCCTGTTCATGCTACTGATCACCTTGCTGGCCACGGCGCTGTGCACCATCGGTCAGGATGACTTTGTCAGCTTCTTTCTCAACTTCATCTTCTTTATGAGCTACTTTTTGATTCCCTGGACGGCGATCAACCTGGTGGACTACTACTGCCTGCGCAAAGGCCAGTACCGAATCGAGGACATCTTTAATCCGGACGGGGTCTATGGTCGGTTCAATGGTGTCGCCTGCGGCAGCTTCCTGCTGGCGATCGCGCTGGAAGTCCCCTTCATGAACACCACGTTGTACGTGGGGCCGGTGGCTCGTGCACTGGATGGTGTGGACCTGGCGTGGCTCGTAGGCTTGCTGGTACCGGCGCTCACTTATTACTGGCTGATGAAGATGGCGCTGCGCATCCCTGGCGCCAATACGGTATCGCGCTAAAACGGCCGACGACCACATTCCCATGGGACGCGGTTGACCGCTGTGCTGCGGGCTCGCGACTGCGCAAGGACACCGCGCACAAAAAAGCCCACTGACCGTCGCCGGTTCAGTGGGCTTTTTTGCAACAGACCTGTGGTTACAGAACCATGTCGTTTGCAGCACCAGGCTTTGGTGCTGGCGGGTCGTGGTTCAACTGAGTGCCGTAGCTTGGCACGATCTTATGCAGCTTTTGCGACCCATTCCGCGCTACGCAGGCAACAAATCCAGCGTGCGCTCCACCTCGCCAATGTCGATGGTGAACCCATCCCCTTCCGGGCGCCCCACCACAAAGCCGAAGTTCTGCCGGTCACGATCCGTCAGGTATTTGTAGTAACTGACGAAGCGATTCGGGGGCTGCAAGGTCAGCACCGACCCACCCGGCTTCAGTACATTGACGCCATGCACCAACTGGCTGCCTTCGACACCCATCACGGTTTGCGCACCCGCGCAGGTGGCAACAATAGTCGGGACATCGTTTTTAAGTGGATCGAGAATGCGAAAGCCGCGAGTCTTGTGCAGGTGATCCGCCAGTTCCAGTTCGTTACGCAACAGCCGCAGATCGCCCGCGCCGCCGCGCAGGATGAACACGCCGGGGTGCGCAGCAGCGTTGACGCGCGACAGCAATTTTTCGCCCATGGCCCGATAGCGCAGGCTCCGGCTGCTGTTCTGGCTTTGATCGTCGAACAGCACCAGTTCGCGGAAAAACGCCGTGTGCAGGCGCGTCGGCCGCATGTCGAACCAGTCCTCGTACGCCGGCGCCTGAGTGAACAGCGGGAACCGCGCAGACGGCGCGGTGGTGACCGGCATGCCCTCTTCCTCGGCCAACGCGTAGGTCGGGCAATCTTCCATCAGCCAAGTGCCAAACCAGCTATTGCCGTTTTGCGTGCAATAGACGGCGGCACGCTGAATTTCACGCTCGACCACGATGTGCGGAAACCGCGACGGTTTGTTCGACAGCCACAGACTGGCCTTGCCCTTGTAAAGCACGCCGTCGATCAGCCAAACATCCTTGAGCAGGTAACCACGGGTCGGCCCCTGAACGACATCACCCAGCCCTTGCATGGTGCGCGACGGATGCTCGTAGGGATAAAAGCGCTTGGCCTCCCAGCCCGTCACGCGCTCCATTTGGCCGGGCAGGAAGAACGCCGGCGGCGAACAGGTCACCTCGCTGGGGGCGATATCCCAACTTTTCACTGCAAGGTTTTTCAGGTTGATTTCAGCTGTGTGCGCCAAGCGTTTTCTGGCGATATATCGGTAAGCGGCCAGGGTCCACTTTTTCCGGCGGCTGGCGCTCAAGGTGCTCGAATGCGTCATATCTCCTTTCATGAAAGTCCTCCTAGCAGGACATCGAAGCATTGCGCTGATTTAGCCTGGACATGGTTCAACTCGAGGCCACCTTCTGTAAAACCGGAGTGACTTGCGCATTGGCATAGCGGTTGCGCAAGGTCTCCAGGAACTGCTCGCCCTTGTTCTTCTCGCAGTGCAGGTAGATCTTGTCGAGCCCGCCGAAAACCATCTCATGGTAACGACGCGCCGCCTCCTCATCGCTAGGGCCATCCGGCAACCCAAGATGCAGGGTCAGCTGTTTGCCTTCGAACGCAAACAATGGCGTATCCCAAAGGAAGCGCGCGGTGCCGGTCTTGGGCAGGCGAACAAACAGGAATGAATCGTTGCCCAGGGAGTCAACGTCACCGCCACGGCGTCTTTTCCACTTCAACAAGCCATCATCCGGTCGCGCCACGCACAGCCCGATGTCGTAGTAGTCGAAGCCGTTCTCGATGGCCCATTCGAGTGCCATGTAGGTGGTGATCGAATTCACCTCCCGCAGCTTCTTGGCGTCGCAGAACACGGCCTGCGTATAACCGAAACGCAGCGTGCTCCAATAGCGCTTGCCACCCCGAGTGATGACGCAGCCCAGGTGACAAGCCACAACTTCGCCGTTGAGGGTGATCAGGTCGAGCCTGCCGACGGACCTGGCGATCCTGAACACCTCTTGCGTGGCAAATTGCGCCGCATGCGTGCCTTGTCGAGCCGCAGCATAAGGGCGCAAAAGCTCGCGGTCGGCCATTTCGATGTCTTCGTCCGACAACGCCTGACGCATCTGGTACAACGGCCGGTTCTTGCGGATGCTGCGCCGCAATTCGCTGTCGTAGCGGGCGGTGATGTCTTCCAGGGAGCGCCCCAGGGGCACGACGGCACTCAAATAAACAGGCACGTTCAAGGCGCCCGTGGTCGGTACTTCGCTGATGACCACCACATGATTCGAGCCCGCGGGTCGGACTTCCTCCTGCTGCACCTCGCTGTCGATCAGGGACTTGCCACCGATCAGCAACTTGGCCATGTCCCGCCGGTTTTTGCGGCCCACGTAGAGAACCTCGTAAGGACTTTCATGCTGCAGCCGAAACCGGGCAATTTCCCAGCGCCATAAACAGGCACGCTCCAGCAGACCGCGCAACCGGTTGGCGGCGCTTCGCAGCTCATAGCGCATTGAAGGCGAGACGAATTTTCGAACCAGTGCTGTCAGCTTCTCTTTCATTTATCGGTCATCCCTTGAGAGTCATTTTGCCCAGGTCAGAGAAACATCCGGCAGCACTTGGCCGTCCTAAAACCTTGATTTAAAAGACATCGTCGATGAAATTATTTTTTTACATTAGGTAACAGTTAAGAAAGAAAGGCTTTCGTTTGCAAGAGTGGACGGGTGGGTGGCGCAGATGGGATCGAGGGGGGATAAAAGCGGGTGACTCTTCAAAAACGCAGCGAAAAACTTCTTCAACATACTGACTGAAAAGGACTTTTATTGAAAATCGCAACGCGATGGCGCGATCGAGGGCAACGTGAACAGTTGCCGGGATATACGCTTAAACCTTGATATGGAAGGCATTTTGATTTGTGTATTTTTTTACATCTTGAAACATATTAGCCATGAATAAAATCCAGGGCACTTGACTGTCGATTTTTTGACACCAACAACCCGAACCCTCCCCACCCCTTCTGTAGGAGCGAGCTTGTCTCCTACAGAGGGGCTAAAAAAACCCACTGACCGTTGCCGGTTCAGTGGGCTTTTCCAGCAGGCCTGTGGTTACAGAGCCATGTCGCGTGCAGCTTCAGCCTTTGGCGCTTCAGTTGGCGCAGCGGCCGGTGCCGGCGCGGCGGCCTGACCGATCACCGGAGGCGTCGGCAGTTGCAGGACCTTGGCGGTGTAGGCCCACTCCTCGGCCACTTTGGCCGGGTCGTTGTTCAGCTGAGTGCCGTAGCTTGGCACGATCTTGTGCAGCTTTTCCTGCCACTCAGGGGTCGCGACCTTGTCTTTGAACACTTTCTGGATGACCGACAGCATGATCGGTGCAGCGGTCGAAGCACCTGGCGAGGCGCCGAGCAGACCGGCAATCGAACCGTCAGCCGAAGCAACGATCTCGGTACCCAGTTTCAGGACGCCACCGGCGGCTTCATCACGCTTGATGATCTGCACGCGCTGGCCGGCTTGCCACAGACGCCAGTCTTCAGCCTTGGCGTTCGGGAAGTATTCCTTCAGGGCATTGAGGCGGTCTTCATCCGACAGCATCAGTTGGCCGGCGAGGTATTCCACCAGCGGGTATTCCTTGATACCGACCTTGGTCATTGGCCACACGTTGTGGGTAGTAGTGGTCGTCAGCAGATCGAGGTAAGAACCCTCTTTCAGGAACTTGGTGCTGAAAGTGGCGAATGGGCCAAAGAGGATGACGCGCTTGCCGTCCAGTACACGGGTGTCCAGGTGCGGAACCGACATCGGCGGTGCACCCACCGAAGCCTTGCCGTAGGCCTTGGCCAGGTGTTGCTCGGCGATGGCCGGGTTATCGGTCACCAGGAACGAGCCGCCTACCGGGAAGCCCGCGTATTCCTTGGCTTCGTCGATGCCGGACTTCTGCAGCAGGTGCAGAGCACCGCCGCCCGCGCCGATGAACACGAACTTGGCGTCGGTGGCGAACTTGCTGCCGTCTTTCAGGTTCTTGGAGCTGACGCGCCAGGTGCCGTCTTCGTTACGGGTGATGTCCTGCACTTCGCTGGACAGCTTCAAATCGAATTTCGGCAGGGTTTGCAGGTGAGCGACGAACTGGCGCGTGATTTCGCCAAAGTTCATGTCGGTACCCAGCGGGCTCCAGGTGGCCGCGATCTTCTGGTTCGGATCACGCCCTTCCATCATCAGCGGAACCCACTTCTTGATCACAGCCGGATCTTCGGAGTACTGCATGCCGGCGAACAGCGGGCTCGCTTGCAGCGCTTCGTAGCGCTTCTTCAGGAATTTGATGTTGTCATCACCCCACACGAAGCTCATGTGCGGCGTGGTGTTGATGAACGAACGCGGGTTTTTCAGCACGCCTTGCTGAACCTGCCAGGCCCAGAACTGACGGGAGACCTGGAACGCTTCGTTGATTTCAACCGCCTTGGGAATCGACACGTTACCTTTGTCGTCTTCCGGGGTGTAGTTCAGTTCGGCCAAGGCAGAGTGACCGGTACCGGCGTTGTTCCAGCCGTTGGAGCTCTCGAGGGCCACACCGTCCAGGCGCTCGATCATTTCCATCGAGGTTCCCGGCTCCAGCTCGTTGAGCCAGACGCCAAGGGTGGCGCTCATGATGCCGCCGCCAATGAGCAGCACATCGACTTTCTTGGCTTCTTCAGCCTGGGCAGTCGTCATCCCCAACGACAGAGCCAGACCCAGCAGGGCCGTGTTCACTTTCTTAAACATCTGTAGCACCTATGATAAACCGTCATCCGCCCTTCCCACTTACCCACGAGCCCCTGATCACGACAGACAAGCCAACTGTCCCCGGTACTCGCACATAAGAAACGAAGGGTGGGCACACAAGGCCGATTGAATGCATCGACCCCAGTTATATGTCCCTACTGAACTGACTTTTTATCTTTCTTGGCTTCAGCTACTTGAGCGACAGTGATTCTGTTCCCCTGTCGCCAGGGACAGGAAAACGGAATGGATCAAACCCAATGGCGCGAAGAATATCACGACCGCGTAAACCCGCGCGTCTGTTCCTGACCTGGTAGTCCGGACCCACGCCCGCTGGCCACTATACTCATGCTGATTTCCAGACGCCTGGATGAGGAACAGTCATGAGCAACAAAGACGATTTGCGCAAGTACTCCTCTCAAGTGGTCGATGGCGTGGAGCGTGCGCCGGGCCGTTCGATGCTGCGGGCCGTGGGTTTCACGGACGAGGACTTCAAGAAGCCGCAAATCGGCATCGCCTCCACCTGGGCCATGGTCACGCCGTGCAACATGCACATCGACAAACTGGCAATCGAAGCGGAAAAAGGCGCGAACGCCGCCGGGGCAAAAGGCGTCATTTTCAACACCATCACCATTTCCGATGGCATCGCCAACGGCACCGAAGGCATGAAGTACTCGCTGGTGTCGCGCGAAGTAATCGCCGACTCCATCGAAACCGTCGCCGGTTGCGAGGGCTTCGACGGGCTGGTAACAGTGGGCGGTTGCGACAAGAACATGCCGGGCTGCCTGATCGGCATGGCCCGGCTGAACCGCCCGTCCATCTTCGTCTATGGCGGCACCATTCGCCCCGGCGCCGGGCACACCGACATCATTTCCGTGTTCGAAGCGGTGGGCCAGAACGCCCGCGGCGACATCAACGAAATCCAGGTCAAGCAGATCGAGGAAGTGGCGATCCCCGGGCCGGGCTCCTGTGGCGGCATGTACACCGCCAACACCATGGCCTCGGCCATCGAAGCGCTGGGCATGAGCCTGCCCGGTTCCAGCTCCCAGGACGCGGTCGGCGGCGACAAGGCCTCGGACAGCTTCCGCGCCGGGCAGCAGGTCATGGAACTGCTCAAGCTGGACCTCAAGCCACGGGATATCATGACCCGCAAGGCTTTCGAAAACGCCATTCGCGTGGTGATCGCCCTCGCCGGCTCGACCAATGCGGTGCTGCATCTGTTGGCCATGGCCCATGCGGTGGACGTCGATCTCAGCCTGGAGGACTTCATCGAGCTGGGCAAAATTTCCCCCGTAGTCGCCGACCTTCGCCCCAGCGGCCAGTACATGATGAGCGAGCTCGTGGCCATCGGCGGCATCCAACCGTTGATGAAACGCATGCTCGCCGCCGGCATGTTGCACGGGGATGCCATGACCGTCACCGGCAAGACCCTGGCGCAAAACCTGGAAAACGTGGCGGATTACCCGCCAGGCCAGGACGTGATCCTCCCGTTCGACCAGCCGGTAAAAAAGGATTCGCACCTGGTGGTGCTGCACGGCAACCTCTCGCCCACTGGCGCGGTCGCCAAGATTACCGGCAAGGAAGGCCTGCGTTTTGAAGGCACGGCGCGGGTCTATCACGGCGAAGAAGGCGCGCTGGCGGGCATTCTCAATGGCGAAGTGCAAGCGGGCGACGTGATCGTAATCCGCTACGAAGGCCCCAGGGGCGGGCCGGGCATGCGCGAAATGCTGTCACCGACCTCGGCGGTGATGGGCAAGGGCCTGGGCAAGGAAGTGGCGCTGATCACCGACGGGCGTTTTTCAGGCGGGTCCCATGGGTTTGTGGTCGGCCACATTACCCCGGAAGCCTTCGACGGCGGGCCGATTGCGCTGGTCGAGAATGGTGACCGGATTACCATTGACGCACAAACGCGGCAGATCAGCGTCGCGCTCTCCGATACGGTGTTGGCGGAGCGCAAGGCCCGCTGGATCAGGCCTGCGCCCAAGTACACGCGAGGGGTGCTGGCCAAGTATGCCAGGACGGTGTCCAGTGCTTCGGAGGGGGCGGTGACGGACAAGTATCTTTGACCAGGTGTTTGTATTGGCTGGGCGGGCCTCATCGCGAGCAAGCTCGCTCCTACAGTTTGTCCGCGCTGTCCCTGTAGGAGCGAGCACGCTCGCGATGGTGGCGCAGACAACGCGGGGCAGCAGGACGCCAGCGTTATCGTTGACGACCATCGCGAGCAAGCTCGCTCCTACAGTTTGTCCGCGTTGTCCCTGTAGGAGCGAGCACGCTCGCGATGGTGGCGCAGACAACGCGGGGCAGCAGGACGCCAGCGTTATCGTTGAAGACCATCGCGAGCAAGCTCGCTCCTACAGTTTGTTCGCGTTGTCCCTGTAGGAGCGAGCACGCTCGCGATGGTGGCGCAGACAACGCGGGGCAGCAGGACGCCAGCGTTATCGTTGACGACCATCGCGAGCAGGCTCGCTCCTACAGTTTGTTCGCGTTGCCCCTGTAGGAGCGAGCACGCTCGCGATGGTGGCGCAGACAACGCGGGGCAGCAGGACGCCAGCGTTATCGTTGACGACCATCGCGAGCAAGCTCGCTCCTACAGTTTGTCCGCGCTGTCCCTGTAGGAGCGAGCACGCTCGCGATGGTGGCGCAGACAACGCGGGGCAGCAGGACGCCAGCGTTATCGTTGACGACCATCGCGAGCAGGCTCGCTCCTACAGTTTGTTCGCGTTGCCCCTGTAGGAGCGAGCTTGCTCGCGATGGGGCCAGACCGGCCCAGTCAATTCTCCAGACAGTTCGCTTTTTCCTCGCCTCATGCTAGGTTGTACGACGACTGATGAATGCCTACCCAGATCCATCATTCGCTCCCTACAACAACAAGGAATGCCCCATGAAAAAAGTGAAAGTGCTGGTCGGTTTTCTCTGCCTGTTCAGTGGCTACGTCGCCGCCGCCCCGTCTGCCGGCGAGGCCGATGTGGCCAAGGCCGTCGACAAGTTGACCCAGGCCATGCTGAAAAAGAATATCCCCGAACTCAACGCGTTGACCGCCGAGAACCTGACCTACGGTCACTCCAGCGGGAAAATCCAGAACAAGCAGGAATACATAGCCGACATCGAAACCGGTCGCAGCGCGTTCAAGACCCTGGAGATGCAGAACCAGACCATCAACCTGTCGGGCGACGTTGCGCTGGTGCGCAACCATTTCTCGGCACAGGCGCTCAAAGGCACTGAAGTGATCCCGACCGAGATCGAGAACTTCCAGATCTGGCAGAAACAGAAAGGCCAGTGGCTGCTGGTGGGACGCCAGGCATTCAAGTTCTGATCATGGCGTGATGAAGGGGTTGGGGTATGTCGGCACTCCATCCCCTTTTTCAATCGAGAATTGTCAGCCAGGGCCAACGAGACTGGTAACTCTGCGCCTTGCGGGCAAACAACTCGGGCCGGGGATTGATTGGATTGATACGCAAAAGGCCCTGCTCGATATCGTCCAGGCCAAAGGGCGCGTACACCTCCCCTGTCGCCACTTCCAGGCCAATGCACGTGCCAGCGACCAGGTAGCGGTCGATGCCATCCTTCGCCGACAGTAGCTGCGGGTATTGAGTGCCGAAACGTTGTTCGTACCACAGGTGCACCCGCGCCTGATTCTTCAATTCGATGTTGACGTCGAGATCCTGAAACAGCGCCTGCGCGGTCTGTATTGCCTGGTTTTCCGCGTCCCAGGACAGGTCTTCATCAAAGTAGAAAACATCGTAATCCTTGATGCCCCAGTCAGAAGGCTGGCCGGCCTGATGATTCCACACCGCCTGGAACAGGCACCCTGCCGTCAGCATGCATTGGCGCAACCCGAGTTCAGGCAGGCGCCGGGTGATTTGGGCGTTGACCGGATTGGTCATTGCAATGTCGATCAGGGTGGTGGCGGTCAGTGGCATGTGGGCTCCTTGCGCGATGTCATCCATGCTCCGATCACTGCGGGCTACGTCCGCTCTTGAACGCCTCGCGACGTGCCAGCCGTTCGGCCTGGTAGGCCGGGCTCTGTTCGCTGGCCAGCTCGTCACGGCGCAGCAATTCGCCGCAATGATCGCACGCAGGTCCAAGGCCCGCGGGTTCGCCGCACGCCTTGTGGGTATAGACCACCGCCAATCCCTCCTCCGGCGACTTGCACCAGGTTTCCCCCCAGGCCCGCAGCGCCAGTATCACCGAGTAGAAAGCCCGGCCTTTTTCGCTAAGGTGATATTCGTAGCGTGGCGGTCGTTCGTTGTAGAGGCGGCGTTCGACCATGCCCTCGGCCTCGAGATTTTTCAGGCGCGTGGCGACCATTTGCGGGGTGCCGCCGGTCTGCGCCTGGATCTCGTCGTATCGATGGCTACCCATGAACAGCTCCCGCAGCACCAGCACGGTCCAGCGGTCTCCCACGACCGCTTCGGCCCGCGCAATCGGGCACAGGGTGTCGGGTGCATTGGTGTTTGTCGACATAGGGACTTGCCTCATTCCTAGTTACTATGATTATCATATCAACAAGATGACCGGGCAACCCCCGGCACCTGACACTCATCTTCCTGTGGAGCACATCGTCATGTCGCAGCCCTTTTATCCCCTGGATCGCACCGCTTATCTGCTGGTCGATCCGTACAACGATTTCCTGTCCGAAGGCGGCAAGGTTTTCCCCCTTCTCAAGCCGATTGCCGAACAGGCCGGTCTGCTCGACAACCTGCGTACCCTGGATCTCGCCGTGCGCGCCCAAGGCATCCAGGTGGTCATCGTACCGCACCGCCGCTGGGAGCATGGTGACTACGAATGCTGGGACCACCCGACGCCGACCCAAAGCAAAATCATGCACATGCACCATTTTGCCCGCGGTGAATGGGGTGGCGAATGGCACCCTGACTTCGCACCCAAGGACGGTGACATCGTCGTCCAGGAACACTGGGGTTCCAGCGGTTTTGCCAACACCGACCTGGATTTTCGCTTGAAGCAACAAGGTATCACCCACGTGATCATCGTCGGGCTGCTGGCCAATACCTGCATCGAGGCGACCGCCCGCTACGCCGCCGAAATGGGTTATCACGTCACCCTGGTGCGCGACGCGACTGCCGCGTTGCGTCCGGAAATGATGCACGCCGCCCATGAACTCAACGGCCCGACCTTCGCGCATTCGATCGTGACGACCCATGAACTCATCGCCACCCTCACAGGTCAGGAGTAATCGCCGATGAACCTCACGGGAAACCTGTTGATCGGCGCCCACGATGTCCCCGCCAGTGAAGGGACAATGAAGGCGCTCAACCCGGCCACCAACCAATGGCTCGAAACCGAATTCGCCTTGGGTGGCGCATTGCAGGTGCATCGGGCGGCGACCCTCGCCGACGAAGCGTTCGACAGTTACAGCCATACCTCACTCAGCCAGCGAGCGGCGTTCCTGGAGAGCATTGCCGACAACCTGGAGGCTGTTCGTGGCGAGCTGGCGGAGCGGGCCGCACTCGAAACAGGCCTGCCGCAAGCGCAGCTGGAAGGCGAAGTGGGCCGGGCCGCCACGCAATTTCGCCAGTTCGCCGACGTCGTGCGCAAGGGCCGCTTCCTGCAATTGGCCATCGACCCGGCGCAGCCGGCGCGTCAGCCGCGCCCGCGCATGGACCATCGCCTGCAAAAAATCGCCATCGGCCCGGTGGCGATTTTCGGCGCGAGCAACTTTCCGATCTCCTATTCGGTCGCTGGTGGCGATACCGCATCGGCCCTGGCCGCGGGTGCGACCGTGATCCTCAAGGCGCACAACGCCCACCCGGGCGCCTCGGAAATCCAGGCGCGGGCGATTCAGAAGGCCGTCCGCGATCATGGCCTGCACGAAGGCGTGTTCTCGATGGTACGCGGCGCCGGTAACGCCATCGGGGAAGCCCTGGTGGATCACCCCCTGATCAAGGCGGTGACCTTCACCGGCTCCGAACACGGCGGAATGGCCCTGTATCGCCGGGCGCAACTTCGGCCCGACCCGATTCCGGTGTTTACCGAAATGACCAGCATCAACCCCACGTTCATCCTGCCTGCAGCCCTGGCCGAGCGTGGTACGCAGATCGGCGATGGTTTTATCGAACGCATGCTGGTCAATGTCGGCCAAGCCTGCCTGCGTCCAGCCCTGCTGATCGCGATAGAAGGCGCGGGTTTGCAGCCGTTGCGGGAGGCAATGATGAAACGGGTGAATGAGGCGCCAGCGCGCACGATGCTGACGCCGGGGATTCACGCGGCCTACCTCAATGGCCTCGCGACCCTGGAAAGTGTGGGTGCGCAGCGTATTGCCGCAGGCTCGCCGGCCGGAGCGGACTTTGACGGCCAGTCAGCCTTGCTGGAGGTCAGCGGTGAACGCTTCCTCAGCGAACCGGTGCTGGCGCAAGAGGTGTTCGGTCCGTCAGCGCTGTTGGTCACAGCCCGGGATGAATCGCAGTGGCTCGCCGTGGCCCGTTCGCTCAAGGGACAACTCAGCGCCACGTTGCACCTTGAAGAACCTGACTTGCTACTGGCGCGGCGCGTGTTGCCGTTGCTGGAGCGTCGCACCGGTCGGATTGTGGTCAACGCCTTCGCTCACCCCCAGGAAGTCACGCACGCCACCGTGCACGGCGGCCCCTTCCCTGCCACCTCCGACAGCCGCTTCACCTCGGTGGGCATGACGTCGATCGAACGCTTCCTGCGGCCAGTGGCTTACCAGGGTTTCCCGCAGGCGTTGCTACCCGACGCGCTGCGTGATTTCAACCCGTTGCAACTGCCGCGCGTGGTGGACGGCCAGTAAACCGCGATCAAGGATCGACGTGAGCCATCAACTCCGGAACGCTTTCCGGGCGTTTGGCGTAACGCTGCGCAAGGACCGCGCACACCATCAATTGAATCTGGTGAAACAGCATCAGCGGCAGGATCAACACGCCGATGGTGCTGCCAGCGAACAGCACCTGCGCCATCGGCACGCCGGTCGCCAGGCTTTTCTTCGAACCGCAGAACAGAATGGTGATGCGGTCTTCCTGATTGAAGCCAAAGGCCTTGCCCAGCACGGTTGACGCCGCCAACACCAGCGCCAGGACAATACAGCAGGCGATCACCAGGCCGGCCAGTTCCCACAACGGGATCTGATGCCAGATGCCTTCGTTGACGGCCTCGCTGAACGCGCCGTAGACCACCAGCAGGATCGAGCCCTGATCAACGAATTTCAGCCAGCTCTTGTTGCGACCCACCCAGGCACCGATCCAGCGACGGGCGATCTGCCCGGCGATGAAGGGCAGCAACAGTTGCACGCTGATCTTCACGATCGCATCCAGGGTCGAACCGCCATCGCCGTGCACGTTGAGCAGCAAGGTCACCAGCAACGGCGTGAGGAAAATCCCGAACAGGCTGGATGCCGCCGCACTGCAAATCGCTGCCGGAATGTTGCCGCGCGCCAATGAGGTGAAGGCAATCGCAGACTGTACCGTGGCCGGCAAGGCACACAGGTAGAGCATGCCCAGGTACAGATCGTCGCCGATCAGCGGCGACAGCACCGGCTTGAGCGCCAGGCCGATCAGCGGAAACAGGATGAATGTCAGGCTGAACACCAGCAGATGCAGGCGCCAATGACCCGCACCGGCGATGATCGACTCACGTGACAGTTTGGCGCCGTGCAGGAAGAACAGCAGCCCGATCGCGAGGTTGGTCAACCAGCCAAAACCCACCGCGACTTGCCCGCTGGCGGGCAGCAGACTGGCGAGAATGACCACGGCAATGAGGGTCAAGGTGAAATTGTCGGGCAGGAAACGGGGGCGAGTCATGGGCAGCATCCATCGAGGTGCGAGAAACATGGCGTCCACTTTAACGCGCCCGCGAGCTACCGACTAACGCTAACAAGCCACAAGATAGCGCCTAAAGGACACCAGCGACGCTGAATGTGCCGCCCTCATCGCGGGCAAGCCCGCTCCTACAGGACATTGCATACACCGCAACTTACTGTAGGAGCGAGTTTACTCGCGATGGTAGACCAAACACCGCGGGCATCCGGCAGCCCCCTCGTACAGTGAGCATCATGGTTATAATGTCGGCCTTCCACCCCACCCAGACAGGCCCGGCATGACTCACTCCCAAAGCGCCTGGTCGGTGTTCCTCATCTTCCTGCGCCTGGGCCTGACCTCGTTCGGCGGTCCCATCGCACACTTGGGCTACTTTCGCGCCGAGTTTGTCAGCCGCCGACGTTGGCTGAGCGAGCGAAGCTACGCGGATCTGGTCGCGCTGTGTCAGTTTCTGCCGGGGCCAGCCAGCAGTCAGGTCGGCATTGCCCTGGGCCTGTCGCGGGCGGGTTACGCAGGCGCGATTGCAGCCTGGGCCGGGTTTACGTTGCCCACTGCCGTCTTGCTGATCCTGTTCGCCCTTGGGCTCACCCACTATGGTTCCATCCTCCCGCCCGGCGCCCTGCACGGCCTCAAGGTGGTCGCCGTGGCAGTGGTTGCACAAGCGGTCTGGGGCATGGCGCGCAATCTGTGCACCGATGGTTTGCGCATGACCATAATGATAGTGACCGCCTGCATTGTCCTGGTGGAACCGTCCGCGTGGGCCCAAGTCGGCGTGATGGTGATCGCCGGTGTGGCGGGACTGCTGTTATTCAAACCCATGCCCGTCAGCCAGCACGACCCTCTGCCCATCACCATTGGACGACACGCAGGCGCAACGTGGTTGACGCTCTTTATCCTTCTGCTGGTTGGCCTGCCGTTGGCTCACGAAGTCCTGGCCAATCAAACGCTGGCGATGGTGGACGCCTTTTACCGTTCCGGTGCCCTGGTGTTCGGAGGCGGCCACGTCGTGCTTCCCCTGCTGCAAAGCGAAGTCGTGCCGTCGGGCTGGGTCGACAATGAGTTGTTCCTGGCCGGTTACGGCGCCGCGCAGGCCATCCCTGGCCCGTTGTTCAGCTTCGGCGCGTTCCTGGGCGCGGCCATGAACCAGTCGCCCTCGGGCCTCGGCGGCGGTGTGATCTGCCTGCTGGCAATCTTCGCGCCGTCCTTCTTGCTGATCCTCGGCGCCTTGCCATTTTGGGAAGCGCTACGCCGCAGCCAGCGCATCCAGGCGGCGCTGATCGGCGTCAACGCTGCAGTCGTCGGATTGCTGCTGGCCGCGCTGTACCATCCGGTGTGGACCAGCGCGATCGGCAAACCACAGGACTTGGGCCTGGCATTACTGGCACTGGTCGCCTTGATGTTTTGGAAGCTGCCGCCATGGCTAGTGGTTATTGCCGGTGGCCTGGGGGGGTGGTTGCTGAGCATTGCAGGGTAAAGGTTGATCCTGGGCACCAGAACCTGCATCGCTCCTGTCATGGGCAAACACCGATACCGCCTTGCGTACCAGGCTTCGCCACTCCGCACAACTGATCAAGTTGGCGCGTTCCATCTCGTCTGCCGCCTTGAGCAACTCATCGTATTGCTCTTCTACATCCATGAGAAGTCCAGGGTGAGCCAGCAAGTTATACCAGGCGGACAGGGCCTCACGTCGACAGTCATTGGTCATGGTTGATCTCCCTTCGTTGTTCTGATTTGGAAGATTTGCACCAACAGCCGTTCCTGGCGCCCGACATACGGCACGGCGTGCATTACCGATTTGTCATCGACTTGTCAGCGTTGCCAACCCCCTCGCTCCCTAAAGTGGCGGCGTCGCTCACCCCATCGGGTGACGCTTTTCGCTGATGATGACGAGGGTCCAAATCATGAAACCATTGAGCAAACTTTGCCTGATCGCCGCCAGCCTGAT
Source organism: Pseudomonas sp. S2_C03 (assembly GCF_054668405.1). Classification (NCBI taxonomy): domain Bacteria; kingdom Pseudomonadati; phylum Pseudomonadota; class Gammaproteobacteria; order Pseudomonadales; family Pseudomonadaceae; genus Pseudomonas; species Pseudomonas sp. S2_C03. The sequence goes on from NZ_CP162766.1 coordinate 3,019,615, forward strand.
GTTGCTGGGCACCGGTTCCGCCATGGCCGCCGACATCGCGCCGGTCAAGGCCGACAATGTCGTGCTGGTGCACGGTTCCTGGGCCGATGGTTCGAGCTGGGCGGAGGTTATTTCCCGGTTGCAGGCGGCGGGCCTGCACGTGACTGCGGTACAGAATCCGCTGACGTCCGTTGCCGACGACGTTGCTGCCACTCAACGTGTACTGGACCAACAGGACGGCCCCACGGTACTGGTCGGTCATTCCTATGCTGGGACCGTAGTCAGCGAGGCCGGCGTCGATCCGAAGGTCAGCTCGCTCGTCTACGTCGCCGCTCGCGCCCCGGACGCCGGCGAAGATTTCGTCGCGCTGTCGGCGAAATACCCAACCATGCCGGTGCGTGCCGGCACCGAAGAGCATGGCGGGTTCATCAGTCTCAAACAGGACGCCTTCCTCAAATACTTCGCCAGCGACGTGCCCCATGCCAAGGCCATGCAATTGTTCGCGGTGCAGCAACCGATCGCCAAGACCCTCTTCACCGACCGCACCACCGCAGCGGCCTGGCACAGCAAACCGTCATGGTATGCGGTGTCCAGCCTCGACCAGACCATCAATCCGGACCTTGAGCGCTTCCTGGCCAAACGCATGAACGCCAGCACCATCGAGCTGCCGTCGAGCCACCTGTCGCTGGTGTCCCACGCCAGGGAAATCACCGACCTGATCCTTGAAGCCTCCGGCCGCCAGCCCTGATCCGCTTCATTACAGGATTGTCATTGTTCTGTTGGTCGGCTGTCTGGATCGCCTCGTTAACCTGAACTCACTGTCAGGTCACTCCCCGGCAGCCACCCCCCTTGAATAGAGAGACTCGCCATGAAAATGTTTATCTTCGGTATCGCCGCCCTCCTCACCGCAGGTTCGGCCTTTGCCGGCACCACAGGCACCGCGCCGGTGATCCACGACAAGACCGGCTTCTTCGTGCACCTGGATGTCGCCAAGGTCCTGTCCAGCACCGACATTTCCCAACAATGCGGGGTCATTCCGGCGCAGCTCAACTACCTCGATTCCCAGGGCCGTGAGCATGTGCTGGATTACGAGGTCAACGGCTCGGGCTGCACCAATGACCATTGATCCAGCTACACTGGCGCGATCGGTCTGAGGCGTATTGGCATGAACATCCTCGTAGTAGAAGACGAACCCAAGGCAGGCAATTATTTGCTCAACGGCCTGCAGGAGCTGGGTTATTGCGTGACCCTGGCGCGGGACGGCGCCGATGGTTTGCACCAGGCCCTGGAGCATGACTTCGATGTCATCGTACTCGACGTGATGATGCCCAAGATGGACGGCTGGGAAGTCTTGCGCCGGTTGCGCAAGGAGGCTGATACGCCGGTGCTGTTTCTGACCGCCCGGGATGACATCGCCGACCGAATCAAGGGCCTGGAACTGGGCGCCGATGATTACCTGATCAAGCCGTTTTCCTTCGCCGAACTGGTGGCGCGCCTGCGCACTCTGACGCGCCGTGGCCCCACTCGCGAGGAAGAACAGCTGCACGTCGACGACCTGCAAATCGACGTGCTCAAGCGTCGTATCACCCGCGCCGGCGTACGCATCACCCTGACCAACAAAGAGTTCGCCCTACTGCACCTTTTCGCCACGCACCAGGGCGAAGTCCTCTCACGTTCGATGATTGCCTCGCGGGTGTGGGACATGAATTTCGACAGCGACACCAATGTCGTCGACGTCGCCGTGCGCCGTCTGCGCCTGAAAATCGACGACCCGTTCCAGCTCAAGCTGATCCACAGCGTGCGCGGTATCGGCTACCGCTTCGACACGCAACCATGAACGGACTGCGCCATTCCCTGACCCTGCGCCTGGCACTGGTGTTCGCCCTGCTGGCGTTCGTGTCGCTGACACTGCTGGGCGTGGCGCTGTATCGCGACCTGGAGCGCGAACTGATCCACCGCGACGACGCCGCCCTGATCACGCGGATCGACCAGTTGCGCACGTTCCTCAACGACAGCAACACCCTGGAGCTGATCAAGAGCAAGCCGGCGTTGTTCCAGAACATGATGGGCAACCGCGAAGCCCTGCTGACCATCACCCCTCCCGGTGGCAAGCCCTTACTGGTGGTGAACCCCGGCAATCTGCCGCTGCCGTCACTGGCGCCAGTGCCGATGGACCATAAACTGGGGCTTTCGGACGTGCAGCATTATCCCGGGGTCGACGGCGTCCCGTTTTCTGCCGTCGCGGCAAACATCGACTCCGGCGACATGGGGGCCCTGCAAGTCGTTACCGGACGCCTGATGACTGAACGCACCGCCCTGCTCGCCAGTTATCGACTCAACGTCTACCTGTTCGCCAGCGTCGCGGCGGTGCTGCTCGCGCTCTCCGGTTATTGGCTGGTTCATCGTGGCCTGCTGCCGGTGCGACGCCTGGCGCGGCACGCCCATGGCATTGACGTCGGAAACCTCGGCGAACGCCTCGACAGCCACGGCGCCCCCCAGGAACTGCTGCCGATGATCGATGCGTTCAATGCCATGCTCGACCGCCTGGGCAGAGGCTTCGCGCAACTCAGCCAGGTCTCGACCGACATGGCGCACGAGTTGCGCACGCCGATCAACAACCTGCTCGGCGAAACCCAGGTCGCTCTGCAGCAGGACCGCAGCCTGGACGCCTATCAGCAGCTGCTGGCTTCCAATGTTGAAGAACTGGAGCGCCTGGCGCGCATGCTCGACAGCATGCTGTTTCTGGCCCGTACCGACCCGTCCAGTGCCCTGAAACAGCGACAGCAACTGGACGCTGCCGATGAAATGCAACGCATGGCCGATTATTTCGAGGGGCCGGCAGCCGATGTCGGCATCCACATACAAGCCCGCGGGAGTGGAGTGATCTGGGCCGAACCGATGCTTCTGCGTCGAGCATTGGCCAATCTGTGCGCCAACGCGATCAAGTACGGTGCCCCTGACTCTGAACTGCTCATCGACGCCACGCCGTGCGCCGAAGGTATCCGCCTGAGCGTGCGCAATCACGGCCCGACCATCCCCGCCGAACACCTGCCCCGACTGTTCGAGCGTTTCTACCGCGTCGACCAGTCCCGCGAACGCTCGGCCAACTCCAATGGCCTGGGGCTGTCAATCGTGGCGACGATCATGCAGCTGCACAATGGCACATGCAGCGCCAACAGCCTGGATGGGCTGACGAGTTTCGAGCTGGTGTTCCCGGCACGGCGGCAGGGTGAATGATCGACTGTGAACCTGACACACCCCCTGTAGGAGCGAGCATGCTCGCGATGGTGTATCAGGCGCCAAGGGGTATCAGGCAGCCAGCGTTATCGTTAACGACCATCGCGAGCATGCTCGCTCCTACAGGGGACGCTGCGGAGCACGGTACAACTGGCAAAAAACACCACCGCCCTTGAGCACTTGCGACATAGGCCAATGCCCCCGCCGCGCCTAGACTCTTGCACCATTAACAGTGCCAGACGCGCACCCGACTCAAGCAGGGAACCTTCATGAACCCATCCGACATTTATGTGATCAGCGCCGTGCGTTCCGCCATCGGCAGTTTTGGTGGCTCGCTCAAGGATGTGCCGCCGACCCAACTGGCGACCGATATTTGCCGCGCCGCCATCGAGCGCTCGGGGCTGGCACCTGAGCATATCGGTCATGCGGTGTTGGGGCATGTGATCCCCACCGAAGCCCGCGATGCCTACATTTCCCGTACCGCGTCAATGAATGCCGGGCTGCCCAAGGAAACCCCGGCGTTCAACGTCAACCGCCTGTGCGGCTCCGGTTTGCAGGCGATCGTCAGTGCCGCCCAGAGCCTGATGCTCGGTGATGCCGGTGCGGCGCTGGCCGGTGGTGTCGAGTCCATGAGCCGTGGCGCGTACTTGTTGCCGCAGGCACGCTGGGGCGCCCGCATGGGTGACATGCAGGCCATCGACTACATGCTCGGCGTATTGCAGGACCCGTTTGCCGGTTTCCACATGGGCATCACCGCCGAAAACGTCGCCGAACGGTTTGGCATCAGCCGCCAGGCCCAGGACGAACTGGCCCTGGTCAGCCAGCAGCGCGCGGCACGGGCGATTGCCGAAGGTCGTTTTGCCAGCCAGATCGTGCCGATCGAAATCGCCTCGCGCAAAGGCACCGTGACTTTCGACACCGATGAGCACGTGCGTGGCGAGGTCAATGCCGAGCAATTGGCGAAGATGAAACCGGCGTTCAAGAAGGACGGCAGCGTCACCGCCGGCAACGCCTCGGGCCTGAACGATGGCGCGGCGGCGCTGATCATGGCCACTGGCGAAATGGTTAAAGCCCAGGGCCTCAAGCCGATGGTCCGCCTGGTCGGATACGCCCACGCCGGTGTCGAGCCGGAGCTGATGGGCCTGGGCCCGATTCCCGCCACGCGCCTGGTCCTCAAGCGTGCCGGCCTGACCGTGGCTGACCTGGACGTTATCGAGTCCAACGAAGCCTTCGCCGCGCAAGCCTGCGCCGTCGCCCAGGAGCTGGGCTTCGACCCGGAAAAGGTCAACCCGAACGGTTCGGGGATCTCCCTGGGCCACCCGGTGGGTGCCACGGGCGCTATCATCGCCACCAAGGCCATCCACGAATTGATCCGCGTCCAGGGCCGTTATGCACTGGCGACCATGTGCATCGGCGGCGGCCAGGGTATCGCGGTGTTGTTCGAACGCGTCTAGTCAGCACCTTGGTGGGGCTCAATCGGGTCCCACCAAGCAAACTATCCCTCGAATATTGACCGGATGACCTAACCTCATAGGCTGAATGACTAACATCGAGTCGGCCAGGCCATGGGCAATGCATTGCGGTCAGTGTTTTTTCTCCTGTTCACCCTGCTTGTACCGAGCGGCGCACCGCTGTTGGCCGCCAACCTGACGGGCAACGCCCCTTCCCTGTCCGGCCTCACCACGGTGGCCGTGTCCCAGAGCGACCTGCAAGGCCTGCAACTGCGCCTGGACCGCATCAAGCAGCAGGTTTCCCAGGCCAACAATGTCAACCAGATGATCACGTTGCAGGACCTGATCCAGTCGTTCATCACCGATGTCACGGCCATGCAGTCGGCGCTACTCCCCGAGCAGAAACAGTTGCAGGCCCAGCTCGACGTGCTGGAGCCTGTGTCCCAGGGCGATGTGGTGCTGGAAAAATCGGAAATCGCCGCGCAACGAGACGCCATTTCCGAACAGAAGAGCAAAGTCGACGCCAACATCAAGACCCTGACCAGCCTCAAGGACAGCGGCGCCGGCCTGCTTATCCAGATTGCCGCGATTCGCCGCAGCCTGTTGGAATCAGAAGTGTCGTTACGCGCCGGCAGCATCTTGAGCACCGATTTCTGGTCGCCGTTGTTCAGGCCACTGGAGAGTGACCTTGATAGCCTGAGCATCTTCTTCCAGCACGCCGTGGCAGCGCTGGCGGTGGCCTGGTTGCCGGGTGAGCGTCTGTTTACAGTGATATTGATAGCACTGGCGTTTGTGTTGTGGACGTTCGGACGCCAGGTCGCAGACCGGGGTTTCACCTGGGTCTGTATCCACCGAATGCCCGAAGGTCGCCTGCGCCGCAGTTCCCTGGCCTTCGCCTCGGTCGCCGCCACACTCTTGACCACCGCGTGCGCAATGTCGTTGCTGTTTTACGCGCTGACGCGCCACATTCCCCTGTCGCCGCTGATGCAGAGCTATTCAGATGAATTCGAAAAAGTCGTGTACGTGTGCGTGCTCATTACCGGCTTGAGCCGTGCCTTGTTGTCCACGCAGCATCCTTCCTGGCGTTTGCCGGCCATTGCCGACCCGGTCGCGCAGGCGGTCAAACCCTTCCCCAAGCTGGTGGCCGGCGTGCTGCTGGTGCTGATGACCCTGGCACAGATCGTCAATGTCTCGGACATGAGCAGCCAGGCCGTGCTGTTCGCGCGCGGCTTCGTTTCACTGGTGATCACCCTGCTGATCGGCGCCCTGTTCCTGCGCATCAACAAGGCGCGAAAAGCCGTGGCGGGCACAGGCGACCATTCCCCTTCCAGCTCCGCGGTCGCCAGCCTCCTGTATGCCTTCGCCTGCCTGTGCGTGGTGGCCTCCTTGTGTGCGTTGTTGATCGGCTACATTTCCGCCGCACGCTTCATCACCTACCAACTGGTGTGGATGTTCATCATCCTGTCCGGTTTTTATCTGCTGGTGCAGTTGTTCAACGACACCTGCGAGCACCTGTTTTCCCCCAAAAGTGCCAGCGGCAAGGCGTTGAAACAGGTATTGGGCATGGGCGATACGCGCCTCGAACAGGCGTCGGTCATTCTTTCGGGCCTGGGTCGCGCAGGGTTGATCCTGCTGGCGATCATCACGCTGTTCGTCGGTGGTGTGGGCACCACGCTGGGGCAATTGATCGACCAGACCATGGCCGTGCTTGGCGGTGCGGGGCTGCGCAAACTGAACATCATCCCCGGCCATTTGCTCAACGCCGTACTGGCCCTGATGATCGGCATCTACCTGGTGCGCACGTTGCGACGCTGGTTGGACAACGAGTTCCTGCCCAAAACCCGCATGGACCCCGGCATGTGCGCCTCGCTCAGCACGCTGTTCGCCAACATCGCCTATGCACTGGTGATCCTGCTGACCTTGTCGTCGCTGGGGGTGCAATGGACCAACCTGGCATGGATCGTCAGCGCCCTGTCGGTGGGGATTGGTTTTGGTTTGCAGGAGATCGTGAAAAATTTCGTTTCCGGCCTGATCCTGCTCACCGAGCGCCCGGTGAAGGTGGGCGACCTGATCAGCATCAGCGGCGTCGAAGGCGACATCCGCCGGATCAACGTGCGAGCCACGGAAATCCAGCTCAGTGACCGCTCGATTGTCATCGTGCCCAATTCACAGCTGATTTCGCAGAACCTGCGCAACGTGACCCTGGGTGGCAGTGCCCAGGGGGTGGCGTCACTGGAGCTGACGTTTCCCCTGGACATCGACCCGGAACAGGTCAAGGACCTGCTCTACAACACCTATCACGAGAACGAGACCATCCTCGATAAACCGGCGCCGGTGGTGCGGTTCAGCAAGCTGACGCCCGATGGCATCACCCTGACCGTTACGGGCTACGTGGCCAGTCCCAGGATTGTCGGGGTGACCAAGAGCGACCTGCTGTTCGAGATTCTCAAGCGCTTGGGCGCTGCGGGCATCGAACTGGCGAAGCCCGCGCCAACCACGTGAATCAGTGGGCGATGCACACCGATTTAAGCTCCGTGTAGGCCTCGATCACCGCTCGCCCGAACTCACGCCCCATGCCCGACTGCTTGACCCCGCCGAACGGCATCGCCGGGTCGAGCAACACGTGGGCGTTGACCCATACGGTGCCGGCCTCGATGCGCGGCACCAGGTTCATCGCCTTGCCAAGGTCGTTGGTCCACAGGCTCGCAGCCAGACCGTAACGGTTGTCGTTGGCCAGAGCGATCACGGCGTCTTCATCATCGAACGGCATCACCCCCAGCACCGGGCCGAACACTTCTTCGCGGGCCACGGTCATGCCATGGTCGATATCGGCCAGGATGGTGGGCTGGACAAAGAAGCCCTCGCGGTCCAGCAGTTCGCCACCCGTCACCACGCGTGCACCTTCCTGGCGAGCCAGTTCGATGTGCTTGAGCACCGCCTGTTGCTGCTTGCGCGACACCAGCGGGTTGATCGCCGCGTCGCCGTTCATGCCGGCACCGATGGGCATGGCCGAAACCGCGGCGGCCAGGGCTTCGACAAATGTGTCGTGGATCGAACGATGCACGTAGAAACGCGAGGCCGCCGCGCACACCTGGCCGTTGTTCAACAGGCCACCGAGAATCGCGCCCTGCACCGCTTTCTCGATGTCGGCATCGGCCAGCACAATCATCGGGTTCTTGCCGCCCAGCTCCAGCGAGAACCGCGTCATGTTGGCCATGCAGGACACGCCGACGCTCTTGCCCACGGCGGTGGAGCCGGTGAACGACACTTTGCTCACCAGCGGGTGCGCAGTCAGCACGCCCCCCACCGAGGCACCGCCACCAGTAACCACGTTGAACACGCCCGCCGGAATGCCCGCTTCCAGCGCCAGCTCGGCCAGGCGCATGGCGGTCAGCGGGGTTTCCATGGCCGGCTTGATGATCACCGTGCAACCGGTGGCCAGTGCGGGCATCAGCTTCCAGGCAGCAATCAGCAGCGGGAAGTTCCACGGCACAATGCCGACCACCACACCCACCGGTTCACGCTTGGTGAACGCGGTGAACTTCGCCCCCGGTGGCAGCGGGATCGACACGTCGAACGTCTGTCCCTCGATCTTGGTTGCCCAGCCCGACATGTAGCGCATGAACTCCACGGTGGCGTTCAAATCCAGGGCGCGGGCCATGTTGATCGACTTGCCCTGGCTCAGGGTTTCCAGCTGTGCCAGCTCTTCGGCGTGCTCTTCCACCAGTCGGGTGAAGTTGAGCAGGATGCGTTCGCGATCCGCCGGGCGCAGGCCCGACCAGACGCCCGCCTTGAACGCCTTGTGCGAGGACTGCACGGCCTGCTCGACCACGTCCAGTGGCGCATCGAGGGTTTCACACAGGGTCTGGCCGTCCGCCGGGTTGACTACGGCAATGCGCGGTCCTTCGGCGAACACCCATTGGCCGTCGATGAAGCAGCCATGGCGGCGCTCCAGAAATGCAGCAACCTGCGGCAGGATTTCAACATTGCTCATACATCACCTTTCGATTGGATGTCAGCCTGAAGCCGGCTGATCAGTGTTGTTCTTTGAGATAGCACGTGACGGCCTGGCGGTCGTCCGCCGAGGCCAGGCCCATGTAAGGCATGTAGGTGCCCGGGACGTACGCCTGGGGCTGGGTGATCAGTTGCGCGATGTTCTCGGCCTGCCAGGTGACGCCCCTGGTGCGCATGGCCTGGGAATAGTTGAAGCCTTCCAGCGAGCCCGACTTGCGCCCCACCACCCCGGCCAGGTTCGGCCCCATCATCCCCGTCGCGCCCTTGGTGACCGAGTGGCACACGCCGCACTCGTTGGCGAAGACCTGGGCGCCACGGCCCTGGTCGGGGCTGCAATCGGCGGCCAACGCGGTGTGCGCCACGGTGAACGAGAGCAAGCCGAAAAGGGGCAGACGCAAAGAACTGAACATAGGGAAACGACCTTGAAAATCCGCACTCGCCAGGCGAGCGCCAACACGGGAGGCTGATGCAACGCGGCATCGGCAGGTTGAGAAGGATTGTCGACGGTCATTGGCGCGCAGGCTTTGCCCTGCGTGCCAGTCGTATTGTCGAGGCTGCCAAACCGGTCATTTTGGCAAGCACAACCAACTCTTTGGCAACCACACAAAAGGTTGGAAAAGTTCCGCGACTTAGTATCGAAAAAGACCGCAAACCTGCGCTCAAGAACAAGAACGGATGCCCCACCATGCTCAAGTCGCCCTTGCTTCGTCTCTCCACCCTTGCGCTGATGATCAGCGCTGGCCAGGCCTGCGCCTACGAACTCTACGCCGATGATGACAGCCACCTGAATGCCACGCTGGAAGCCGTGTTCGGCGTGTTCCATAGCCAGGAAAACTACGCGCTGTCGGGTCGCCTCAACGAAGGCTCGTCGTCGTGGCGCGAGGGCTACATCAAATACGGCCTGAGCTTCGACAAGGGCCTGGCCGGCGTGGGCACCGCCTATGGTGCGGCGAACCTGCTCAGCTCCGGCACCTGGGGTGACGGCGATGCCGCAGGCTTCAGCGACGGTTCCGAGCGCACCACCAAGTTCGAAGACGCTTACCTCGGCTGGCGTTCGGGCAAGTTGTTCGACGTGCTCGGTGACGACGGCATCGACTTGTCCTTCGGCCGCCAGAACATCGTGGTGGGCGATGGTTTCCTGATCGACGGCGACGCCCTGAACATGGGCAAGGGCCTGGCGGATGGCGAGTTCAACCGTGGCGGCGCCTACTGGCTGGCCGCGCGCAAGGCGTTCGATGAAACCGCCGTGCTGCGCATCGGTGGCAAGGAAGGTTGGCGTGGCGACCTGATGTACCTCAAGTCGAACAACCGCGCCCAGGCCATGACCGAAATGTACGTCGGCACCCTGGAGCACGTGTCCGAAGCCGTCACTGTCGGCCTTACCTACATCGACACCACCGACGTCGACGAACAATACGCTTCGCCGATCCAGCTCGAGCGCGACGGCATGAAGACCTACAGCCTGCGCGCCACGGGCAACGCCGGGGTCAAGGACCTGTTCCTCTCCGGTGAATACGCCACGCAGGACAAACCGCACACCGGCACTGAAGACGCCTGGTACCTGGAAGCCGGCTGGACCTTCTCCGACGTTGCCTGGTCGCCGTACGTGGGCTATCGCTACAGCCGTTTCTCGGAAAACTACGACACGCTGTTCTACGGTTTCAGCCGTGGTTTCGGCACCTGGTTCCAGGGTGAAGTGGCGGGCAACTACGCCGGCCCGTTCAACACCAACTCACGCATCCAGCAGGTCAAGTTCACCGTCTCGCCGCTGGAGAACGTCAACGTCGGCGCCATGTACTTCAACTTCGACACCATCGACCGAAACCTCGGCAATACCGACGGCCACGAAATCGACCTGTACGCCGAATGGCACGTCAACGACCACCTGAGCATCATGCCGCTGGTGGGCCTGTTCCAGCCGGACAAGAGCGCCGATCAGGGCGGCACGCAGTTGGGCAACCACGACAAGAACCTCTACAGCCAGGTGATTTTCGCCACCACCTTCTGATCTTTCTGCTGCTTCCTGCTTTCTGTAGGAGCGAGCTTGCTCCGGGCGGCGTTCCGACGATGGTCGTCAAAGATGACGCTGGCTGTCTGACACCCAGCGGTGCCTGGACTTCCATCTCGAGCAAGCTCGCTCCTACAGAGAGCGATGTTCGTTTCCAGGAAAAAGGCTTTTCCAATGCACAACAAATTCCTCACGATCCAGAGCAAGATTGCCCTGCTCGCCGGCCTCTGCCTGCTGTTGGTGGTGGCGTTACTGATGGGCCTGGCGCTGTACCAGAGCCACGAGAGCCGCCAGCAAGTGGCCCAGGCCAGCAGCGACATGCTCGCCGATGCGGCCAGGGAACACATGCAGGCACTGGGCAAGGTGCAGGCGATGCAGGTGCAACGCACCTTCAACCAGACTCAGGAATATGGCCAGGGCCTGTCGCGCTATCTGTTGTACCTGCGGCAACTTCAACATCAGGGCACATTGTCCCGCCAACAACTGCGCCAGGAGCTGAACACCCAGCTGCATCAAGCCCTGAACGACAAGCCCGACCTGCTCGGGCTTTATGTCATTTTCGAACCCGATGCGCTGGACGGCGACGACACCGCTTTTATCGACAAGGCCGATCTGGGCAGCAACGAAAAAGGTCGTTTCTCAGTGTATTGGGTGCAAGGCAAACCCGGTGAGCTGCAAGCGGTGATCGGCGACGAAGGCCTGTTGGCAAACACCGAGCCGGGCCCCAGCGGCGCGCCGTACAACGCGTTCTACACCTGCGCCCGGGACAGCCGCCAGGCGTGTGTGCTGGAACCGTATTTCGACGAAGCCTCCGGTAGTCGCAAACTGGTGACCAGTATCGCCTTCCCGCTGCTGGACAACGGCAAAGTCATCGCCGTTGTCGGCCTCGACATCAACCTCGCCGCCCTCCAGCAAAACAGCGAGGCCAGCGCCCGACAACTGTTCGACGGCCAAGGCCAGATCAGCATCGTCAGCCCGCGCGGAGTGATCTCAGCCGACAGCCGGGACATGGCACGCCTGGGACAGACGCTGGACAATAACGAAGTCATGGCGGCCCTGCGCCAGGGACAGCCGAAGGTGTTCGCCGACCGACAGCAGATCGAGGTCCTCGAGCCGCTGGCACCGATTGCCGGTTCCGCGCCTTGGGGCGTGCTGGTCGGCGTCCCGCAGGACGTGCTGTTGGCACCGGTCACCACGCTGCAAAGTCACCTGGAGGCGCGAGGCGTGCAAAGCACCGCGCTGTCGCTGCTGCTCGGCGGCGGCTCAGCCCTGTTGGGACTGACGCTCATCTGGTACGCGGCCTATCGCATCACCCGGCCATTGCAAGTGCTGACCCGGGTCATGGAAGACATCTCCCTGGGCGAAGGCGACCTTACCCGACGCCTGACCGTGCAATCGCGGGACGAGATCGGCCAACTGGCGACGGCATTCAACCGCTTTGTGGAGCGCATCCATCACTCCATCCGCGAAGTGTCCTCGGCGGCGCTCGGGGTCAATGAAGGGGCCAAGCGCGTGCTCCTGGCGTCCAACTCGTCACTGAGCAATGTCGACGAACAATCGACCCGCACCAACAGCGTCGCCGCCGCCATCAACCAGTTAGGTGCCGCAGCACAGGAAATCGCCCACAACGCCTCCGACGCCTCGCAGCAGGCGTCCGCCGCCCGGCAACAGGCCGAAGATGGGCGTCAGGTGGTGGAGCGCACCATTGAGGTGATGAACGAACTGTCCGCAAAAATCAGCGACTCATGCGCCAACATTGAGGTGCTGAACACCAAGACCGTGGACATCGGGCAAATCCTCGAAGTGATCAAGGGCATTTCCCAGCAGACCAACCTGCTGGCGCTCAACGCCGCGATTGAAGCGGCGCGGGCCGGTGAAGCCGGTCGTGGTTTTGCGGTGGTCGCCGATGAAGTGCGCAGCCTGGCGGGTCGCACGCAGACTTCGGCAGCGCAGATCCAGCAGATGATTGAAGCGCTGCAGATCGGCGCGCGCGAGTCGGTCAGCACCATGACCGAGAGCCAGCAGCACAGCGAGCAAAGCGTCACCATCGCCAACCTCGCCGGCACCCGGCTGGGCAGCGTGACCCAGCGCATCGGCGAGATCGACAACGTCAACCAGTCCGTCGCCGCCGCCACCGAAGAGCAGACGTCGGTGGTGGAGGCGTTGAATGTCGACATCACCGAGATCAACACCCTGAACCAGCGTGGGGTGGAAAACCTGCAATCGACCTTGCGCGCGTGTACCGAGCTTGAGCGCGAGGCTGGGCGGTTGCATGAGTTGGTGGGGAGTTTTCGGATCTGATATCTGCTGTGCCTGTTGCATAGCTATCGCGGGCAAGCCCGCTCCCACAAGGCCAGCGGTGTTCACATGATTTGTGTACACCCTGTCCCCTGTAGGAGCGAGTTTACTCGCGATGGTCGTGAACGATCACGCGGCAAACCTGACAGCCCGCGGCGACCTTGAGACCCTCGCGAGTAAACTCGCTCCTACAGGTTAATCACATTCAGCAAGCCACCCCGGCATGCTCGAGCCGGTGAAACAGGCGGTTGAAATACACCAGGCTGTCGCCCGCCCCGCGCACACCGATGTTGGACAACTCGACGAACATCACCGAATGCGAGCCCACTTCCTTGCATTCGCTGATCCGCCCTTCCAACTGCACCAGCGCATCGCGCAACACCGGCACGCCGCTGTCGCCGCCGTCCCAGAGGTCCCAGGCGAAACGCTCGGCCATGGTTGCCTGGGTCATTCCGGCAAAGTGGCGGGCCAGTTCCTCCTGTTCGCTACACAGCACGTTGACGCACAGTTGTCCGTTGGTGCGGAATACGTCGTGGGTGGCGCTGTTGCGGTTGACGCACACCAGCACGGTGGGCGGCGAATCGGTCACCGAGCACACCGCGCTGGCCGTGATCCCGCAGCGACCGCCGGGGCCGTTGGTGGTGATGATGTTCACCGCCGCTGGCAACTGCGCCATGGCGTTGCGGAAGTCGATTTGCTGCTGGCTCAGGTTGGCCATGTCGGTGCCCCTTTTTCTTGTGCAGGGCCGTCATTGCGCGGCCCGTTGGATTGAATACAAGACTAAGGCCGGGGGCAGCGCGCAGCCATTCTGACGATCACCATGGCGAGGTGGGCTTTCCGCTAGTCGACTAGGTGGTTTCTTTATCGTCAGGGCCCGCAGCAGTGGTTATGCTGCTTGTAGACGTCACATGGACGCCAACCGCCGCTGCGTGCACGCGTGCGAAAACAATAATTAGAAATTCGTGGCAACCCTGATGGAAACTCGCAAACCGATTGTTTATATCGTCGACGACGACAAGGATTTGCGCACCTCGCTGGCCTGGCTCCTGGAGTCGGTCAGCGTGCAGGCGCAGTGTTTTGCCGGTGCTGAAGAGTTCCTCAGCCAGTACGACCCGAGGCAGCCGGCGTGTCTGGTGCTGGACGTGCGCATGCCGGAAACCAGTGGCTTCCAGCTCCAGGAAATCCTCAACCAGCGCGGCAGCAGCCTGCCGACGATCTTCGTCTCGGCCCATGGCGACATTCCCATGTCGGTGACGGCGATGAAGAACGGCGCCCTGGACTTCGTCGAGAAGCCCTACAACCCGCAACAGATGATCGACCGCATCCAGGCCGCGCTGAAGACCGCCGTACACGCCCAGGCTGACCAGCAGCAGCGACAGCACCTGCAAAGCAAATTGGCGCTGCTGACCGGGCGTGAGCGCGAGGTGTTGATGCTGGTGATCGATGGCAAGGCCAGCAAGGTCATCGCCCGGGAGCTGAACATCAGCGTCAAGACCGTTGACGTGCACCGCACCAAGATCAAGGAAAAGATGGGCGTGACCAGCATCGCCATGCTGGTGCGCGAAGTGCTGCATTTGCCGGCGGAGGAGCCGGTGCGGCATTGAGGTGAACATTGGGACGCCATCGCGGGCAAGCCCGCTCCCACAGGTGTTGCGGTTAGCCTGACATTTGTTCTCGGCGCATAACCCTGTGGGAGCGGGCTTGCCCGCGATGGCGGCAGTGAGGTCAAACCTGGCTATAGCGCTTGCGATAAGCCCCCGGCGATACGCCAAAGCGCGATTTGAACGCTGACGAGAAATAACTCGAGTCCGAAAACCCCCACGCATAACACAGCGCCGACAGCTTCTGCTCGACGTTTGAGCGGCGCAGGTTTTCCGCGCAGAAATCCAGGCGTCGGTGCTTGATGTATTGCGCCACCACCAAACCGCGTTTGGAGAACATCCGGTACAGCCCGCGCACGGAAATCCCCACTTCTCGGGCAATCAGCTCGGGGCACAATTCTTCGGTGCCCAGGTGGTCGTCGATGTAGGCGATGATCTTGCGAAACTGCCGCTCATGAGGGTCGCCGCCATTATCACGGGCGCTGATGCCCGGTAGCAGCAAGCTCACCAGCGCATCCAGCACGGCTTCGCTCTCCTGCATGTCCAGGCCTTCCTGCTGTCGGGTGTCGAGCACCAGCTTGTTGGCCATGGCCGCCAAGGGCGATGTGGCGCCAATGCGCGTGGCGCAGTTGACCGCGTTGAAGTGCGAACCGCGCTCGACCACCTGCCGAGGCAGGATCAGCGACAACTGCCGGGAATCGTCGTGATAAGTCATGTCGCTGGGGCGGCTGGCATCGATCAGGGCGATGTCGCCCGCGCCCAGCCGGGCACGATTGCCGCCCTGCTCAAGTTGTGAGCTGCCGCGCATCTGGAACACCGCGTAGTAATGCCCGTCGCTGCTGACGCTGACGTCCTTGCTGGTGCGATACAGGTGCACGTGCGCCATGTCGACGACACTGAGATTGATGGCACCGTTGCGGTACTCCGCCAGCTCGCCATAGAAATCCCTGTCCAGGGCCCGGGCATCGAAACGCCCACACGCCTGGTTGACCTGGTTCAACCAGCTTTCGAACGCCTCGTTGCGAACCGCCGAAGAAGTCATCATCACTGCAAAGCCTCACGTCTTTTATTGTTATTTTTCGACCGCTTCGTCGAGCGGTTCGGCAAATGTCACAACCTGGGCCGCCGCCTCCCTCGACAGCCGCAGGTTCTATTCAACAGACTGCTGCGCAGCATAGCCAGTCTTGCCTTGAATCAGATGTCCAATACCAGACGAGCGGAAAGCGCGCGGGATACGCAGGCGCAAATCTGCTTGTTCCCTGCCTTTTCCTTGTTCGACAGGCAGTTGTCGCGGTGTTCCGGCACACCGTCGAGCACCTCGACGATGCAGGTTCCGCAGATCCCCTCGCGGCATTCAGTATCGATGTCGCAGCCATGAGCCTGCAACACGTCCACCAGCGACATATTGGCGGGCACCTGCAGCACCACGCCGGAACTGGCCAGCTCGACTTCGAAATCGCCACAGGGACCGGCATTCGCGGCCGGATCGGCCTGGAAATGCTCGAGGTGGATGGCTTCATCGCCACGACCGCGCGCCGCGACTTCCACCACTTTGTTCATGAACGGCGCCGGGCCGCAGGTGTAAACGTGGGCGGCGCGTCCGGCCTGACTCAGGCACTCACTCAACACCGCGTCCATGTCATCCGGTTCGACGCCGTAGTGAAACTGCACATGCCCGGCGAACGTCTCGGCTAACAGAGCCGAAAACGCAGCGTACTGCGCAGAACGGGCAAAATAGTGCAGGCGCCACGGTTGACCGGTCTCCGCCAGCCGGTAGGCCATGCTCAGCAGCGGCGTGACGCCGATGCCGGCGGCGCACAACACATGTTCACCCGCCTCAGGGTCGAGGCGGAACAGGTTGCGCGGCGCGCCCATTTCCAGCTCGGTGCCCTCCTGCACTTCATGCAGCGCCGCCGAACCGCCACGGGACTGCGCCTCTTTCTTCACCGCCACCAGGTACGCACGGCGGTCCTGGGGTGGACTGCACAACGAATACTGACGGGTCACCCCGGTTGGCCCGGTCAAATCGACGTGGGCACCCGGCTCATAGGTGTCGAGCGGCTGGCCGTCACTGCGCACGAGGCGAAAGGAGCGGATATCCAGCGCTTCGTCGACGATCCTTTCGATCTTCACCTTCATCATTGCATCACCTGAATCATGTTGTTTTTGTTGGAATGCCGCGCCCCCGGTGGAATGCTTTACTCCTGAGGGAGCGGGCAAGCCCGCTCCCACAAGGGGTGAGGGTGTTGCTGAAATTACTTCAACGCATGAACAACCCGCCATTGATGTCCAGACACGCGCCCGTCATCGAGGTGGCGTGATCAGCGATCAGCAGCAGCACGCTGTCGGCGACATACGCCGGGTCGCCGAGGGTGCCCGCCGGGATCATCTTGAGGATCTGCTCCAGACGCTCCGGCGCCACCGTCTCGCGCACCACCGGCAAGTCCAGCGGACCCGGCGAAATGCTGTTGACCGTCACCCCGCTCGGGGCGAGCTCACGGGCGAACACCTTGGTCAACGTGGCCACGCCACCCTTGGCCGCCGCATAGTGCGCGCCGGTGGCGGTACCGCCGTTCTGCCCGGCGAGCGAGGCGATGTTCACGATGCGGCCAAAGCCACGCTCGGCAAAATGCGCGCCGAACACCTGGCAGGCGACGAAGGTGCCGCGCAGGTTGATTGCCATCGAATCGTCGAACTCTTCGGGTGTGATGTCCATCAGCGCCGCGACTTTCGACACTCCGGCGTTGTTCACCAGGATGTCGGTGCCGCCCCAGCGTTCGCCCAACAGGTCGCGAGCGCGGACGAAATCATCCTTGCTGCGCACGTCGAGCTCGATGGCCACCGCGCTGGTCCCGCTGCTGTCCAGCTCCAGGGCCAGGCGCTGCACGCCGTTGATCTGCACATCGGCCAAGGCGACGCGATAACCCGCCGCATGCAGGCGCCGGGCGATGCATTCGCCCAGCCCCCGCGAGGCGCCAGTGACAAGGGCTACTCGGTCCATGTTCAAGCCCTCACAAAAGGAAGCCGAGCGCGCTCAGGCTGTCGGTGGAGTTGATCAGGCGTACCACTTTGCGTTCCAGGCTCGGCACGCCGTCGGTGAAGCGGATGCGGTGGTTGAGGTCGGCCACGAACGGCGTGTGCACCCCACGTTTGTAGGCGTAGAGCAACTGTGCCGAGTTGACTTCAACGATGTCTCCCGCCGCTTCCACCAGGCGAAAACGCGAGACGGTGCGGATGGTTTTCGCCGCGTCCACGGCAGACGGCGAGTAACCGGCGGTCAGGCGCTCAATGCGCAGGTCACGCATGCGTGCGTCGTCGTAGGCATAGTTGAGCGTGGCCTCGAAGTCTTCGGTGTCCGGGTCGATCGGCACGATGTACTTGCCGCTTTCGCTCCACAGGGTCGCCCACTCGGCGTAGTGCTTGTGGTCCAGCAACTCGGCTTCGCGCCAGATGAATTCGATGGCCTGGGCCAGCGGGCCGCCATTCAAGATGTCGTGATTGCTCATTGGCTCATCATCCTTTTCCACATGTCGTAGGCACCGCGCATCCCGCCTTCGTCGGTGGCGTGGCTGACTTTGTCGCCATTTTCAGCGGTGATTTCGCGGTTCAGGCCACGGTTGACCAGGATCGGTGCATCGACACCCGCGTAGGACCCGCGCTGCACGCGGTCCCAGGCCTCGGCGTCATCGGGGCTGCCAAAACCGAACGGGCCCTGGAAGTGTTCATGAATACGCATGCGCTCGCGGTTGGCGATTTCCGGACCGCCGTCCATGCCCAGGGCAACATGGCGGATCTCGGTTTCAGTGACCGACACCGGGCGCAACACCCGAAAGAACGACATCGACATGGCCACATTGGGGAACAGGTTCAGGTTGAACCCGGCGCCATGCAACGAGCGCACGATCCGGCGCACCTGCTCCGGCGCCATGGTTTTGGACAGCTCCCGGGTGACGTGGGCGAAGCGTTCCTGCAACTGCTCGGTGCCGTCGTCGTGATCCAGATCGACGTGCTCCGGCACCATCACCATGACGCTGTGCCCGTTGCCCAGCGAATGGGTCACGGCCTGGTCGTCAGTCATGAACGAGAGCATTTCCGAGGTTTCCTCATCCACTGACGACATGAACGACTTGTGCACGATCGGGAAGTGGTAGCCGTCGGTAGTGTTTTCCAGCTGGATCTTCCAGTTGCCCTTGAAGCTGAACTTGTGTTCGCCCTGGGTCTTGATCGGATAACCGGCGCCCTGCTTCATGAACAGGTCCATCCAGTGTCTGGCACCGCCGAGGAAGTCCTCCAGCGGTTCGATATCGTCGTTGTAGCTGGCGAAGATCATGCCGGCGTAGCTTTCGACGCGCAGGCTTGTCAGCGGCAGCTCGGATTTTTCGAGGATGCCTTCATAACCGTCCGGGTACGGCAGCGCACGCAGCTTGCCGTCCAGGCCATAGGACCAGCTGTGGTACGGGCAGGTGAAACCGGTGGCGTTGCCCTTGTGCTTTTCGCACACGGTGGCACCACGGTGGCGGCACCGGTTTTCAAGCACGTTAATGGTGTTCTTCTTGTCGCGCACCACGATCACCGGGCGACGGCCGATCATGGCAGTCTTGAAGTCGCCGCTATTGCGCACTTCGCTTTCGTGGGCCACCCACACCCAGGTGCGGTAGAAAATCTTCTCCAGTTCGACTTCGAACAGCGCCGGGTCGTTGTACAGCGAGACGTCGACGCGGTCAGGCTGGACCAGGTCTTCGGGGCTTTTCGATGATGCGATCAGCCGGTAGTCATGGGTGCTCATGCGGTTCTCCTCATGGCGTTTTTATGATTGTTTTCAGGCCTAAAGCGTTAACCGGCCATGCGTTGTTGCAACTGCGCACCGAAGGCGCAGACCTGTTCGTCCTGGCCTTTGCGGCCAACAATCTGCAGGCCGACCTTCAGCCCGCCACAATCGAGTTCCACCGGCACCGAAAGCGCCGGGTGGCCGCTCAGGTTGAAAGGCCGCACCAGCGGCGTCATCCCGGCCACTGCCTTGCTCGCGCTGCGGGCCTCTGCCAACGTCGGCGGCAGGCTGGGCAACGTGGGCAACAGCAGCACCTCGAATTGATCCAGCGCGGCATCCACCTGCTGGCTGAAGCGCGCCCGCACTTTTTCCGCGTGGGCCAGGTCCGCCGCCGTGGTGCGACTGGCCGCCAGCAGGCGCTGCTCGACGTCCGCGCCGATCAGACCCTTGCCGGTGAGGTGGCCGAAGGCCGCCCAGTTTTCAAAGTTGATCACGGTCAGGCCGGCGGCGAACGCGGCCTCGAACTCGCTCAACGAAAGCGAGCTGCGCCGCCATCCTGCGCGGTCGGCAGCGGCACCGAGACGGGCTTGCAGGTGGGCATCACAATCGACTTCAAGAAACCCGACTTTGGCGCCGTCAGCGGGCAGTCCCTGAACGTTGAAGCCCGGGCAGATCACCCGCATGGCCGCAATCAGGTCGTCCATGTTGCGGGCGAACGGGCCGACGCAATCGAGGCTCGATTGAAGTGGATGCGCACCCTCGCGGCTGACACGGCCATAAGTCGGCTTGAGCCCGGCAACACCGCAGCAAGCCGCTGGCACTCGCACGGAACCGCCGGTGTCGGTGCCGATGGCGATGTCCGCGAGCCCCGCCGCGACCGCCGCTGCCGAACCGCTGGAGGAGCCACCCGGTACACGGTCCGGCGCCTGCGGGTTGATCGGCGTGCCGGTCCAGTCATTGATGCCGGTGACGCCAAAGGCCAGTTCGTGCAGGTTGGTCTTGCCGACGATCTGCCAGCCAGCCTGGATGATCGATTCGACCACCTCGGCGTTTTTCGTCGCTGGCGCTGCGTCGGCAAAGGCACGGCTGCCGGAACGGGTCGGGTGACCGGCAATGTCGATGGAGTCCTTGATGGCCACGCGTTTGCCGTTGCCGCCGAGGCGGAATTCGCTGATGAAGGTGCTCATGCATTGAGTTCCTGGTTGAAGAGGCGTTGGGTGCGAAAATGCGCGATCAGCCAAGTACCGTCGACGCAGCGAAAATCGATGTTCAACCGCGTGCCAAACAACTCGGTGCGCCCGTCGGCGTAAGTGGAAATCTGCTGCATGATCCACTGCCCTTGCGCCGTCCCGCCGTCGACCTGGATCGACTCGCTGGTGAGGTAATGCAGGTTGAGCCGGAAGTGATCCGACGGCGGCAGGTAACCGCCGACGAATGCCGCCACCGCGTCCCGCCCGTGATGCTGGCCGAAGGTCTGCGCGGTCTGGCTGCCGATGCCTTCCCAGATTGCGTCGAGGCAGAACAGCTCGGCCAATTCGCTGACGTGGCAGGGTGCCCTGGGGACATCGCACAGGTCCATGTAGCGCGCCATCAAACGGCGCACCTCACTTTCCCCTTCGAGCGTCGCCAGACGCTGGAGCAAGGCCTGTTCCATGGCTTACACCTTGGCCGCGTCGGGAATGGTCAGCGGCCGACCGATGCGCGCTTCGACCTTGGCGTAGCGCCACAGGCTGTACTCGTTTACCGGGGTGGTGCGGAACAGGTTGCAGGCGTCGATCACCGACTGGTGGCAATCGACGTCGGCCATGATGTACACGGTCCAGGGCGAGGTGGTGGACGGGCCGACCATCAGCCGATCATCGTCCATCGCGCCGAGCACGTTGATGCCGGGCATGGCGCCAAGCGAGGCCATCATCTGGCTGAAACCTTTCCACACGCTCAGGCCTTCGCCGGTGGGCAGGTCGAAGAAGTTCTGGGTGATGCCGATGCAAAAGACGACGCGCAACGGTTCCTGGGTAGTCTGGGACATGGGGTGATCCTTTAAGTGTGGGTTCAGATGTAGCCAGGGAATGGCGGCACGCCGAGCAGCACCGAACCGGCGCCGTCGTACAGGCCTTCGCTGAGAAAAGCGTGCTGGGTGACCACCATCGAATCGCGCAGGTAACGCTGCAGCGGGTGGCGCAGGTAAATGGCGGTGGTACCGGCCAGGCTGTAGGCGCTTTGCACCACGGCGGCACCGGCCTGGGACACGTGAATGGCGGACAGGCGCAGCAGGCTGGTCTGTTCGGCGGTGACCGGGCAGCCTGCGAGGATCGAGTTCCACACCTGCTCGGTGGCGTTGTAGAAGAAACCGCGCGCGGCGGCCAGGCTGGCTTCGGCCTTGGCGATCTCGATGCGCACGTAGGCGCGGTCGGCCATTTTTGGCGCGCCGGTGATGCCGCTGCCGGCAGCCATGCGGCTGACTTCGTCGAGCGCGGCGCGGGCCAGGCCAAGGTTGACCACCGCCAGCACCTGGGCGGCATAGGCAATTGACGGGTAGCGGAACAGCGGTTCGTCGATGGTGGCTGCGCCGCCGCGAATGAATGTCCAGCGTTCGTCGACACGTTTGTCGCAGACGCGCAAGTCATGGCTGCCGGTGCCCTTGAGGCCAACCACGTCCCAGTTTTCGATGATATCCACCTGATCCGGGCGCAGCACCGCAGTGCGCGGCTTGCCACCGGCCGCGCCGATGCCGACACCAAGCAGGTCGGCCCCCTTGCAGCCGCTGGCGAATTTCCAGGTGCCGTTGACCTGATAACCACCCTCGACCGCTTCGGCCGGTTGCAGCGGGAACAGGCCGCCGGCGAACACCAGGTCAGGACCGTCAGCATAGAGTTCGGCCAGGGTTTCTGGCGGTAAAGCCGCGAGGTAGACACCGGCGCTACCGAAACTGGCGACCCAGCCCGCCGAGCCGTCAGCCTCGGAGATTCGCTCGATCATGCGCAGGAACAGCGCGGGTGCCAGAGCATCGCCACCGAATCGTTTCGGCGTGGCGGCGCGGTAGATGCCGATCTGCTTGAAGCGCTCGATCATGTCCCTTGGCACATGGGACACCGCATCGAACTCATCGCGGCGCTGGCGTACTTCTTCCAGCACTTGCGCAAAAGCGGTGTTCTCTTCAACGCCTGGCAGAGGGTCTTTCTCCGCGACAGCTGAACGCAGCATGGCTTGTCTCCGTTGTATTTATTATTCGTTGCCCCGCGTCCCCCTGTAGGAGCGAGCTTGCTCGCGATGACGGTGTGTCAGCCACCAGTGATGTCGACAGGTACACCGCCATCGCGAGCAAGCTCGCTCCTACAGGGGAAGCGGCAGGCCGTTACCCTTGTGTTGGGTTCCAGTGTAAAAACCGCCTCAGTGCGCAACTATTGGTGCGTGTAGCCCCATGGCTAAAGAAATCCCCTACCCCGCCCCCGGTTACTTCTGAGCGCATCCCCACGCGCAAGCGGGTATAAAAAGCCATACTTCCCATTCCCAGGTTTCACTGGCTGCAAGGGCTGCGCGATGTACCTGCCAACATCCAACGATTTCTTCACCCTGATCGAAGCCATGCCACTGTGCATCATTCTTCACGACGCACACAGCAAGGAGATTCTCTGGGCCAACACCGCCGCCCTCGACGCGCTGGGGTTCACCCTGGAAGAACTGACACCGCTCAAGGCCCCCGACATGACCCGCAATGCGCCCAAGTACCGGCGTTCGGTCGGCCTGCGCTGGCTGGAAGGCGCCGCACGCACCGGCCAGCGCGCCATCGAGTGGTGTTATCGCTCCAAGCAAGGGGTGGAAATTCTCTCCGAGGCGGTCGCGACCCTGGTGCACCTCGAAGGCCGTGATGTGCTGATGGTGCAGTTCCGCGACATCTCCAAAGAGGACAAGGTCAAGCGTGACCTCAAGCGGTTCGAAAGCCGGCTCAAGGCATTCATGCAGGACCTGGCCGAAGGCGTGGCAGTGCTCGGCCCCCAGGGCGAGATCCGTTTTATCAGCGACTCCGGCGCGCTCCTGCTGCACGGCGAAGGGCATGCGCTGACCGGGGAAAACTTCCTGTCCTGGTGCGACGACGACTCACGCCAGCGTCTGTTGCAACAACTGGCCAGCGAAACCCCGGAACATGCGCCGTTCAGCGTGCATTACCACGTACAGCGTCGTGATGGAGCCTGGCGCTGGCATCAGGCGACCTGTCGGTTTATCGAGATCGAGGACGACCTGGTCGGCCACCTGCTGCTGTTTCGTGACGTCACCGAACAAGTGCGCACCGAAGAGGCGAGGCGCTTGAGTGAGCAGAAGCTCGAATACCTCGCGCGCTATAACGCCATGGGCGAAATGGCCGTGGCGATTGCCCATGAGTTGAGCCAACCGCTGGCGGCGACACGCAATTTCATCGAAGGCGCGGTGATCCGCCTGGGCAAGGAACCCAGCACCGATCCGGGCGTGACCTGGGGTTTGCAAAATGCTGTACGGCAGGTCGAACACGCTTCGGTGATCATCAAAAGCGTGCGCGACTACGTGGTCAAACTGGAGCAGAGCGAAGAACTGATCGACCTCAACGAGCTGCTGCGCGAAACCCGCTATTTCATCAGCCTGCGCGCCGACCCAAGCCAGGTTCGGGTCGAGATCATCCCCAACCCGACGCCGCTGCGGGTCAGTTGCGAAAAAGTACTGATCGGCCAGGTCATCCTCAACCTGGCGTTCAATGCGATTGAAGAAATGAGCGATTTGCCCGTCGAACGCCGGGTGCTGCGCATTCAGGCGAGCAGTGAGGACGGCATGGCGCTGCTGCGCATCGAGGATCGTGGACGCGGCATCCAGGCCGAGGCCCAGGAGAAACTGTTCGACGGCTTCTTCTCCTCCAAGGTCAGCGGCAACGGCATCGGCCTGGCCCTGTGCAAAAACATCATCGGCCGCCACCGCGGCGACATCTGGGCCCAGAACCTGGAGCCCTGTGGCGCGGTGTTCAGCTTCACCCTCCCCATCGCCCCGGACCTGTAGGAGCGAGCTTGCTCGCGATGGTGGCCCAGGCACCGCAGTGTGTCAGGCCGCCAGCGTCATCTTGTCCACCATCGCGAGCAAGCTCGCTCCTACAGGGGAATGCGTCGCTTCAAAGAACAGGCCGGCCGGTAGGCCGCCTCGCGTCGCCGTGACGCGGTGTCCGCCCCCTCGGGATGCCGGAGCGAGGGTATGCCGAGCCTAGGCGAGGCACCGAACGTCAGGGGCATGGCGTTTTGGTTACTTTGGCGCCGTACCAAAGTGACCCGCCGTAAGGGCGGAACCTTAGGTGGCCGTTACCGCAACAATGGATATGTACACCAATCAGCCCCCCACTCATCAAGACTGGCACAGACACACAACCTCTTGGCACCCACAGCAATTCCCCCTCCTCCCCGGCAAGGCAGAATCGAACTGTAAAAATCTGCCATGCACCCGCGATTTGCGAGAACAATAATTCAGGGAGTTCCCATGCGAGCCACCAGGATCACCGTACAGTCAGCGCTGAGTCTCAGCCTGCTGGTACTGGGTTTGAACAATGCCAGCGCGGATCTTCCCGCTGACACTGGCATCGGCCAGACCGTTTTGGCATTCCCGCCCGAAGCCCACCGAGCCTTTGTGGTCGATGTCGAATTCGAAAGTTTCGTCGCGGGCCGCGTCACCGTGGTCGACCCCGACAAGAAGCGCGTGCTCGGCATGGTGCCGACCGGTTTCGCCGCGCCGTCGACCTTGAGCCACGACCAGAAAACCCTCTACAGCGCCGACATCTGGTACTCGCGCGGCACTCGCGGCACGCGCACCGACGTGTTGACCGCCTGGGACAGCTCGACCCTGTCGCCGGCCTGGGAAGTGCTGATCCCGAACAAACGCGCCGAGTCGCTGACCCAGCGCTATGGCCTGAAAACCAGCGCCGACGACCGTTTTGTCTACGTCTACAACTTCACCCCGTCGACATCGGTAACCGTGGTCGACACCGAGGCCAAGGCCGTGGTCACCGAAATCGCGATCCCCGGTTGCGTGCTCAACTA
Source organism: Pseudomonas sp. S2_C03 (assembly GCF_054668405.1). Taxonomy (NCBI): domain Bacteria; kingdom Pseudomonadati; phylum Pseudomonadota; class Gammaproteobacteria; order Pseudomonadales; family Pseudomonadaceae; genus Pseudomonas; species Pseudomonas sp. S2_C03. The sequence continues at coordinate 3,045,018 of NZ_CP162766.1, forward strand.
CCCGGTGGGCAAACGTCGCTTCGCCTCGCTGTGCGGCGATGGCAGCCTGCAGGTCGTCACTCTCAACGACCAGGGCCAGGAAACCACGCGCAGCCGCACGCCGTTCTTCGATCCGAACGCCGAGCGACTGGTGGAGCGCGCCGTCAACGTCGGCGACACCTACTACTTCACCACGACCACCGGCACCGTCCGCGCAGTGGATTTCAGTGGCGAAGCACCAAAGATCCTGCCGAGCTGGTCGCTGACCACCGAAGAGGAAAAGAAGGCCGGTTGGGCGCCGGGAGGCTGGCAGCTGATGGCGGTCGCGCCGAAGCTGAATCGCCTGTACGTGCTGATGCATGACGCTCACGAACCGATGAAGTGGGAAGACCCGAGCCCGCTGATCTGGGCCTTCGACCTCAAGACGGGCAAGAAAATCGCCACCCTGGAAGCGCCGGCACCGATCTGGAGCATGCAGGCCACTGGCGACGACAAGCCATTGCTGCTGGGCAGCGACGTCGAGGGCGGCCTGCAGATCTTCGACCTCAAGACCAACAAGCACACCGGCAGCATGGCGAAGGTCGCAAAAACCGCGACCCAGGTCATGAGCTACTAACGAGGCTTGGCCATGCAACCAGATCCGATTTTCATCATTGCCAGCGCACTCGCCATCGCGGTGTTGCTGGCCAGCGCCGCAACCCACAAGTTGCGCGCGCCGGCACGCTTCAGAAAACAACTGGCGGACTATCAACTGCTGCCCGATGTTCTGGTGCGGCCCATTGCCCGCTTGATCCCGGTGGTTGAACTGGTGATTGCCTTCGCCCTGCTTGTGCCGGCCTGCCGCGCCTACGCTGCTCTGACGGCTGGTGCACTGATCGCGCTGTACGCGGCCGCCATCGGCATCAACCTGTGGCGCGGTCGGCGCGACATCGACTGTGGCTGCGCGGGCCCCGATCAGGCGCAACCGCTGCGCCCGATCCTGCTGCTGCGAAACAGCGCACTGGTGGGCCTGGCGCTGTTGGCTTGCGTCACGCCGGCCGTGCGCGAACTCGGTTTCTTCGATGGCTTCGTAACCGTCGCCGCCAGCGCCGTTGCGCTACTGATTTACGCCGCAGCCGATGGCCTGCTGGCGAACTCCCCTCTTCTGCTCAAATTGATTGGTAGGTAATCAAAATGGAAGGTTTAATCGTTTCCAACGTTCTGCTCTGGGTGCTGCTGGTCGCCGTGGCATTCGTCGTCATGGGCCTGGTGCGTCAGATTGGTGTGCTGCACGGTCGCCTGGCGCCTGCCGGCGCACTGATGGTCGACAAAGGTGTGGCGGTCAATGAGGCCGCACCACAAATCACCGCCTCGGACCGTCACGGCCGCCCGGTGAACTTCGGCTACGCCGGGGAAAAATCGCAATTGCTGTTCTTCCTCTCGCCGACCTGCCCGATCTGCAAGTCGCTGCTGCCGGCGATCAAATCCATCGCCAAAGAGCAGGCAGACCGCCTCGACGTGGTGTTTGTCAGCGATGGCGACATGGACGCCCAGCAAGCCCTGATCCGCGAACACAAACTCGAAGACGCCACCTACGTGGTCGGCCCGGAAGTGGGCATGACCTACCAGATTGGCAAGCTGCCTTATGCCGCCCTGATCGACAAGGCCGGCACCCTGCGAGCCAAGGGCCTGGTCAATTCCCGCGAACACCTGGACAGCCTGTTTGAAGTCGAACACCTCAAGCACGCCACGTTGCAGCAATACCTCAATGCTCAGCCCCACGAGCATGATCACAGCCACGGCCATAGCCACTGATAAGGCAGGGAGACCTTCATGAAACTGCTGGATCTGTTGTTCGAGCGCTCCTCGCGCCGTGTTGCCGACACCACTTCGCGCCGCAAACTGCTGGCGCGCATGGGCTCGCTGATGGTGGCCGGTGCCGCCCTGCCCTTGCTGCTGCCGCTGGATCGCACCAGCAAGGCACTGGCGGCCACCGACCCGAAAGCCGGCGACCCTGGTGACCCAAATAGCTGCGATTACTGGCGCTATTGCTCCATTGACGGCTTTCTGTGCAGCTGCTGCGGCGGGTCGGTGACCTCCTGCCCGCCGGGCACCGAGGCCTCCCAAGTGACCTGGATCGGCACGTGCCGCAACCCGGCCGACGGCAAGGATTACATCATTTCCTACAACGACTGCTGCGGTAAGCAAAGCTGCGCCCAATGCGCCTGTACCCGAAACGACAGTGAAGAACCGGCCTATCGCCCGTTCAACAACAACGATGTGAACTGGTGCCTGGCTGCCAAATCGCACATCTATCACTGCACCGTTTCGATCATTCGTGGCGTGGCTGTTTGAGTTGATGTAACCCCCATACCCCTGCAATCCCTGTAGGAGCGAGCATGCTCGCGATGGACGCCCAGGCACCGCTGGCATTCAGACAGCCAGCGTTATCGTTAACGACCATCGTCGGAACGCCGCCCGGAGACAAGCTCGCTCCTACAGGGACAGGGCCGATCATAAAAACAAGAAGGGTCTGTCATGCGTCACGTGTTAATCCTCAGCCTGGCCTGCCTTTTTATTGCCCCGCTCGCCCATGCGCGGGCCATCCCAAATCCCAACCAACGTCATGCACCGGGCAACGAAGCGTTGCAGACGCCGATCGACCAGGCCGGCTACAGCGTTGGTGTGAACTACCAGCTGCAATGCGCGGGCTGCCACCTGGGCAGTGGCATGGGCTCGCCTGCCAATGACACCCCGAGGATGGCCGGCTTCGTTGGCAACTTTCTGAAGGTGCCGGGCGGGCGCGAGTTTCTCGTGCGGGTCCCTGGCATGTCGCAATCGGCATTGAACAACGCGCAACTGGCTGACCTGCTCAACTGGCTGATGCGACCGGACGGCATGGCCGGCAAAAGCGTGCCCGAACATTACCAGCCGTACACCGCCGAAGAAGTCACGGCCCTGCGCGCTGAAACCATGCTCAACCTGCCCGGCACCCGTGCCGAGCTGATCAAGGCGATGCAAGCACAAGGCATCGCCATCGAAGACGGCATGACCCCATGAGCGCAAGCGTCTAGCGTCGCTTGCTGCCCTGCACCCACTCACGCGGGCTGACCCCGGTTTTGCGCCGGAATGCCCGAGACAGTGCCGATGGACTTTCATAGCCGACTTCATCGGCAATCAAGGCGATCGACTTACCCTCACGCAAACGCTTCTGCGCCAGGCTGACCCGCCAGCTCACCAGATAATCCACTGGCGTCTGCCCCACCGCTTGACGAAAGTGTTCAGCAAAGCTGGCCCTGGACATGTTGGCCGCTGCCGACAACTCGGCCACGGTCCAGGCCTTGGCCGGCGTATCGTGCATCAGGCTCAAGGCACGGGACAGCCGTGGATCGGCAAGGCCCGCCATCAAGCCCGGGGTTTGCTCGCGACTGCTCAGCAGGTGACGCAGCAACTGGATCACCAGCACTTCGAAAAGGCGATCCATCATCGCTTCTCGCCCGCACAGTCCGTCGAAGGCCTCCTGGAACAACCAGTCCAGGGTGCCGGCCAAGGTCGGCAGGTCCTTGAGATCCAGCACCAGGTAATCGGGCAACGCCGCCGCCAGTGCATTGCCGGCGCCACCATCAAAATCCAGTGAAGCACACACCAGTTGCGTATCGGACGCGTCATCGGCAAACAGACGATGACGATAAGGCCTGGGAAAAAAAATCAGTGTGGGCGTGTCCAGCAGCAGCTCGCGCTCATCGGCCAGTTTCAGCGTCAGCTCGCCGGCGCGCAGCAGATGCAGGTGTCCGCAGGCCTGTTCACCGTCGAACGCGGTGATGCCGCAGAATGTACCGCTGTGGAAGGTGCCGGCACTGACGCCGAAATGACTGAGCAAGGTCGACAAGCGATCCATGGAAGGACTCCCGACAACAAGTTTGGACGATCTGTTGTATATCCTCGACGATTTGCACCCAATACGCCAGCCATAATCACTAACATGAACTCCGTACCCAGCGCATACCGCGCCCTTTACGGAGAAACATCATGAGCCGCATCAACACCCTGAGCCTCGAACACGCCACTGACGCTACCCGCCCGCTGCTGGAAGGCGTGCAGAAAAAAATCGGCTTCCTGCCGAACATGTTCAAGACGCTGATACACGCACCTGCCGTGTTGACATCCTACCTGCAACAGTCGGCAACCCTGGGCAAGACGTCACTGAGCGCCGTGGAAAAAGAGGTGATCGCCCTCGCCACCTCCCAGGTCAACGGCTGTGACTATTGCCTCAGCGCCCACTCGTTCTTTGCCGGCAAGGCCGGGATGTCGGCGCAAGACATCGACGCCGCACGCCATGGCCAATTGAATGCCGTTGCCCTCCTCGCACGGCAGATCACCGAAAGCCGTGGCCGGTTGGCCAACGAACAGATTGAAGCGGCACGAGCTGCCGGCATCGACGACAGCAAAATCATTGAAGTGATCGCCCAGGTCGCCTTGATGACGCTGACCAACTACCTCAACAACGTGGCGCAGACCGAGATCGACTTTCCGGTCGCCTGAACCCTGTTACCCGATTGCGGAGTATTGCTGATGAACACTGTAACGCTCTACACCACCGACACCTGTCCGTATTGCCGCAACGCCAAGGCGTTGCTGGCCAGCCGAGGGGTGGTTGGCGAAGAAATAAATGTCCAGCGCGAACCTGGGAAGTTCGAGGAAATGCTCACCCGCAGCGGTGGACGGCGCAGCGTGCCGCAGATTTTTATCGGCGACATTCATGTCGGCGGGTTCGACGACCTGGCAAAACTGGATCGTCAGGGCAGCTTGCAGGCAATGCTCGCTTGATCTACAGGAAACAGACTTCATTTTTTGACAAGGATGTTGTATCAAACCGCAGCAATACCGTCGATGATTGCACAGTACTGCTAAAGTGATAGCACGCGTCTCCATCTTCCGTAATCTGTACATTGCGGAGATGGATGACGGGTGAAGTGGCTTGCCGGTGACGCCAGGACTCTCGAGGGGAGTCGACTGACCTGAATCTCGTCATTATCGAGCGCGAAGGAAAGCAAATGAGGTCCAAGCATGATTTTTGAACCTAACAACACCCGCTCCGTGCTCCAGCGTCGAAGCAGTACCAGTGCAGTGATTCAGGCAGGTTTGGATTGTGTTGCAGTCACCGGCGTTGCCTGGTTCCTGATCACCTATCACATCGGCTACATCACCCAAGACTACGTCATCATGCTGTTGTTGCTGCTTGGCGCATTGGCCGTGGTTTATGACCACTACGCCATTTACCGCAGCAACGTGGTGTTTACCATCAAGGCGTTCAAGCTTCTCAAGGCGTGGACCGCGACCTTCGGGTTCCTGGTGGCCATGGCATTCCTGACCAAGCAGAGCGAAGTCTATTCACGCTTGTTGATGGGCGAGCTCTTCGTCCTGGGCTATATCGCCCAGTTGCTGTTGCACCTGGCGACCCGGGAAATGCAGAAGAAATTCCTCGCCCACCCCACGCAACTGGAAAATGCCCTGATCATCGGCTCCGGCGAACTGGCCAACTACCTGCACAAGAAAATCAGTACCAACCCCTGGCTGGGCGAGCGCATCGTCGGCTGCGTGTTGATTGGCGCGGACGATGATCGAGGCAAGGAGCCCGCGAACGTCAAGCATCGCTTGTCGGTCCTCGGCGATATCTCGCACCTGGACGAACTGGTGGTCAAGCATTCCATCCGTACCGTTTATTTTGTCACGCCGCTGGGTGGATCCGAGGTGATCCAGGATGTGTACCTGAGACTGTTCGACAAACACATATCGGTTAACTGGGTGCCGGATATTTTTTCCCTGCGCCTGATCAACCACAGCGTTCGCGAGATTGCCGGCATTCCCGTACTGACCTTGTCGGAAACGCCGCTGATCGGCATGCGCCTGTTCCTCAAAAACCTTGAGGACAAAGTTCTGTCCTCCCTCATTTTGCTGATGGCTGCCCCGGTGCTGGCGCTGGTTGCCCTGGCGATCAAGCTCGACAGCCCGGGGCCGGTGTTTTTTCGCCAGGAGCGAATGGGTTGGAGCGGCGAGTCCTTTCGCATCTGGAAATTCCGCAGCATGGTGGTCCATCAACCCGCCGAGGGGACCATCAAGCAGGCACAAAAGAACGACCCACGGGTCACCCGGGTAGGCGCCTTCATCCGACGCACCAGCCTCGACGAGCTGCCGCAGTTGTTTAACGTGTTGATGGGGGAAATGTCACTGGTGGGCCCTCGCCCCCACGCCATCGCGCATGACGTGCAGTACTCACCCGATGTCTCGGGTTACTTTGCCCGCCACAACATCAAACCCGGTATTACCGGCCTGGCGCAGGTGCGCGGGCTGCGAGGTGAGACCCGTGAAATCGACCAGATGATCCGCCGGGTCGATTCAGACATCGAGTACATCAACAACTGGTCGCTGTGGCTCGACTTCACCATCCTGGTGCGCACGCTGTTTGCGTTTACCGGCAAGCATGCCTATTGAGCGGGCCACTACTTGATCGGTTCACGCGACCTGCGTGAACCGATCAAGTACCGAACCGCTTCAAAGGCTGCCATAGCGGTTCAATCCTTCATACGACGCCGGGAACAGTTCCAGTGTCCGCTCAACCTCGTCAGGATCGATCCTGAAACCATCCCCCTGCGCGATCCCCACCACGAACCCGAAGTTCTGATGGTCGCGGTCCGTGAGGTACTTGAAGAAACACAGGAAGCGATTTGGTGGCTGCAAGACCAGCAGCGAACCACCAGGTGGCAGCACGTTGACCCCATGGATCAGATGACTGCCCTCGATGCCAACCACGGTTTTCGCGCCGGCGCAGGCCGCAACGATGGTCGGGACATCACTGGTGGCGGGGTCGAGGATGCGAAAGCCCCACCGGTCACGCAGGCGTTCAGCCACTTCCATCTCATTGCGCAACCGCCGCGAGGCCCCGTGGCCGCCCCGTACGATGAATACTCCGGGATGCGTGTTGACGTTGACGTGTGAAAGCAATTGTTCACCCATCGCCCGGAAACGCCGGTGTTTATGCAAGTTCTGGCTCAGGTCGTTGAAAATCACCAGCTCTCGAAAAAACGCATTGCGCACGCGCACGGGACTCATCCCCAGCCACCGCTCGTAACCGGGTGCGTGCAGGATACCGTTGCGGGCAACGGATGCGTTGTCGGCAAAAGGAGCTGTTGTAACTGGAACACCCTCTTCGCAGGCCAGGCGATAGGTCAGGCAATCATCCATCAACCAGGTGCCAAACCATTTGTTGCCGCCGACGGTGCAATACAACGCCCCACGCTCGATCTCCTGGTCCACGCGGATCCCCGGCAGCCGGCCGGCACCCGGCGTGAGCCAGGATTTGGCGTTGTCCTTGTAAAGCGCGCCATCGATCATCCACACATCCTTGAGCAGAAAGCCCCGGGTTGCGCCGTGCTCAACCAGTCCGGTGCCTTCCATGGTCCGACGGGGGTGCTCGTTGGGATAAAACAACGCCTCTTCCCAACCGGTGACCCGCTCCAGTTGGTTGGGCAGGTAAAACGCTGGCGGTGCAATAGCGCTCGAGCCGGGCGCAATGTCCCAGGACTTGACCGCGAGGCTTTCCAGGGTCGCCGAGGGCTTGCGGGTCACTCGGGTATTGAACATGTATTTGTACGCAGCAAGGCTCCACTTCGATGGACTGCTGCCGGCCGACGCGTTTAACTGCAACATGTCCTCACCCCCTCTAACCGCGGCTATACCCAACGACCCTTTCAACGGGCGACTGTTCAGGCGACAAAACTGTTTCAAGGAGCGGGGGATCGTTCAGGTGACTGTATCGACTGCGCAAAATATCCAGCAGTTCTTCCCGTGGTGTATCTGGACAATGGAGGTAGACCCTGGATAACCCACCGAACCCCATTTCCCGATAACGAGTGGCAACTTGTGCATCACTCTTATCGCCAGGCACACCCAAGTGCAGTGTCAACTTTCCACTTTCAACTGCGAAGAGTGGCGTTTCCCAAAGAAACTCTGCAGCGCCCGCTTTCGGCAGGGTTACAAACAAATAACCGTGATTACCCAACGTATCGACATCACCACCGCGCCTTCTCTTCCACTCAAGAAGCCCGTCATCCGGACGAGCGAGACAAGTTCCGATATCGTAGTAATCGAAGTTGTTTTCAATCGCCCATTCAAGTGCCATGAACGTGGTAATCGAATTAACTTCACGCAACTTTTTCTGATCAGAGAACACGGTATCGGGATACCCGAACCGTACGGTGCTCCAATAACGTTTGCCCGCGCGGATCACGGTGCAGCCAAGGTGGCAAGCGACGACCTCATCTTCCAACAGCACCAGATCGAGTCGTCCGGCGGTTTTTGCAACGCGATGCACCTCATGGGTTGCAATTTGCGAGGCCGCGGAACCATGCCTGGCGCTGGCATAGGGCTGCAGCATGTCACGGTCCGCGCTGGCGATATCATCATCGTTCAACGCCTGTTGCATACGATAACGAGCACGATTCTTTCGCAGGTTTCGCCGCAGTTCGGCGTTGTATTGTCCGGCAATCTCATCAATAGAGCGGTTCAGCGGAACCACCGCACTGAGTAATTGCGGCACGTACAAGGCACCGGGAGTGGGCACTTCAGTGACCAGCACGGTGTGCGCCGACTTTCGCAGCCGCATCCGGTTATCGGCACCTTGGGGCTTTGCGCCCAACAACACTTGCGCAAACGCTCGGCGTGTTTTCGTGCCCAGGTAAAGGATGTCGTGAGCGCTGTCTTCTCGTAGCTTGAATCGAACTACCTCCCACTGCCAGAAACAGGCCCGCGCGGCGATATCCTGAAACCAGGCGAGCATTTTTCGCAGTTCAAATCGCACCGATGGTGATAATAACTTGCGTAATATTTGCGCTGCTTTTTCTTTCATTTTTTCAACACACGTCAAATAAAGTTTATTCAGGTTTAAAACCAATAAACCCACTATTCGACATCAGCGCTCTACGACGTGCTGCAAAAACATGACATTACACGTCTTTGAATACATGCCAACTTTCCTTCTTGCGATAAACTCGCAACTCCCTCCGTGGACACCGGTTTTTGACGCCATTAAGTCGTCAACACCCCTTGTGAAGATAAAAGTTTTAGCACACCTGCCAAGTCGAAATACTAAGCAGAGTAAAGATGCAAGCCGAGTGTTTTGCAAGATATTTCAGAACTGTTACTTAGGCCGACTCCCCTCAAAAATCCTTGCTGAGAAAAGTCCGTAACAGGAACAGTGGGTTACCCACCACGTAACGGCTGAACAGGCGTTTCGGCTCGCTGATCAGCCTGAATACCCATTCACAACCGAGGCGGCGCATCCATTGCGGAGCGCGGGAAACCTTGCCGCCGAGAAAGTCCAGGATGGCCCCGCCGCATACAATCACGCAGGGCTCGCTGCTGGCCGCCAGCATGGCAGCGACAGCCTCCTGTTTGGGCATGCCCATGCCCAGCACAATCAGTTGCGGCTGATGTTTCACGGCCAGATCAACGTATTCCTGCATCGGCGCAAAACCATGGTGAGCCGAAACGACATTGACCGAAAACCTTGCTTCGCTTTGTCGTACCGCACTGGATAACCACGGTTCCTGTGTTCCCCAGAACGCCACCCGCCGCCCACTGTAAGCGGCCAGCAACTTCGGAATCAGATCGGTACCGTTCATGTTCAGCCCGGGCTCGGTACCCAGCCGGCGAAACAGGATAGTCATGCCGGAGCCATCACGCAGCAATACGTCGGCCGCCGACAGGGCCTGGTAGTAATCGTCGTTGCCCGTCACCAGGTTCATCGCATGGGCGTTGACGAAGCCGACAACCGTGGCCTTTTGCGGGTCGGACAAGCCTTCAATCAACGCTTGTTCATCGCTTGCATCGCCAACCACACGGATTTTGCGCACGATCGTTTGCCAGTGACGTTGCCAGCCCCAGGTGCTCATCAATGATCATCCCGTTTCGAACGCACCCACTCAACCTGGCGCTTGAGCAAAAAGCCGATATACAGGGGGATTTTCTTCAGTGCGTAAAGGGGGGCGTACATCAGCGCGGTGAACGAAATGATCGCCCGCCCGAATTGGCTCCATGCCAGCAGGATCGAGACGCCCAGCAGGACCATCCCCGCCGTGGCGATGGAGGCCGGCGCGCCAGGGCCACCCAACAGCACCACCAGCCATGCCAGAACGAACCCGGCCCCCAGCATGAGGGTCAACAACGCCAGCGGCGGAACCCACATATCCAGGGTCATCGCCAGCAGGTTCCAGTTTTTGCGGCGGATCGATTCGACGAACAACCTCGGTGCATCCCCCAGGATCACGCCCAGGTGACCATGCTCCCAGCGGGTTCGCTGGCTGGCCAGGCCTTCATCGGTACGGGGGAAGTAGCTGGTCACCAGTGCATCGGGGCAAAACAGCGGCGGCTTGCCACTGCGGCAGAAATCCAGGCCCATCTTCAGGTCTTCGACGATGTGGTTGCTGCCCAACTCGATCAGCGCCAGATCCTTCCAGACAAACGCCATGCCCGTGCCCATCAACGGGCAAGGCAGATTGAGCCATGCCCAGCCACGCGGGCGCACGCGGTTTTTCACGCACCAGGCAAATTCCGCCAGTTGCACCTTCAGCCCGGAACCTGTTGGCGCGTGCATCAGGTCGAGCGCCTGGGTCGGCCGCCCTGACTCGATGCAGCGGATGGCCAGACGTTCGATCGTGCCCTCCCCCAGCTGGCAATCCGCGTCGATGACGACCATCACCTCAGGTGCATCGCTGGCCAGATGACGGGCGCCGAACTCCAGGGCAAAGCCCTTGCCGCGCTGCTGTTCGTCGCTGCGTTCAACCACCTCGGCACCGGCAGTACGGGCTACGGCGGCGGTGTCGTCGCTGCAGTTGTCGGCCACCACCAGCAGACGATCACCTGCCTGGAGCTGCGGCTTGATACTGTTGATCGTCGCGACGATCACCGAGGATTCATTGTGCGCCGGCACCAGCACCGCCACCCGTGGTCGCGGCCCTCGCAGGGGCTGATTCGAGCGCACCGGCAGGCAGGCCAGCAGCACCTGGACAAACAGCACCAGCACCGGCAACACGATGAGTAGCAACACCGCACTGAACAACCAACCGAGAAGTGTGATCATGCCTGCGCCTTGAATAATGCCGCCAGTTTGGCCGCTTCGGTGTCGATGTCGTGTCGCTGCAGCACACGCTGATACGCGGCTTCGCCCATCCTTTGCAACACCTCATCGGGTTGCATCAGACAATCTTCCAGCACGTCCGCTAATTCCTCCACGGCCCCTGCGGGAAACAGCCAACCGTTCTCACCGTGGCGCACCAGTTCGGGAATGCCCGCCACATAGGTCGTCAGCACGGGACGACGCAACGCCATCGCCTCCATGATGACCACCGGCAACCCCTCGGCGAAGCTTGGCAAGACCATGGCGCGCGCCGCCAGGATTTCCTCGCGCACTTGTTCGCTGCCGATCCAGCCGGTGATGCGCACCTGTGCTTGAAGGCCGTGTTGCGCGATCAGGGTTTCGATTTGCCCGCGCATTTCACCGTCGCCGGCCAGGACCATTTCAAATGCCACGCCTTTCGCCGCCAGCAGGCGTGCAGCTTCCATCAGCAACAACTGGCCTTTCTGTTCACACAGACGCCCGACACAAACCAGGCGTGGCACGGCGGGGATCGGCACCGCCGGCACATCGTGGAACGCCCGCTCCAGCCCACAATGCACGACCTTCACCTTGGCCCAATGCCCATGGTCCACCCAGCGATACAACTGGCTGCGCCCGTATGAACTGATGGCAGCGACGAACGCCGAGCGCCGGACCTTTTCACCCAGGTGAATGAACTGCGCTTTGTCGAACTCCTCCGGACCGTGCACGGTGAAGCTGTACGTCGGGCCGCCCAGCGCATTGGCCAGCATCACCACTTCAGTGGAGTTGGTGCCGAAGTGCGCATGCACGTGTTCTGCACCGAACGTTTGCAGCCAGGGCAGCATACGGCAGGCTTCAGCGAGGTAAATCAAGTGATACGGCCAGCTGCGATCGGCACGCCGACCCATGCGCAACGCCAGCCACAATGCCGAAAAGAATGCCCGTGGCCGGTGGCGCAGCACTTGCAGCACCGGTTTGAGCAGCGCCATGACCCCGCCCTGCAGGACATAAAGGGTTTTGTCCCGTTCGGACACGTCCTCGGCGTCCACCAATTCGGCATCCCAGCCCCGCAGGGCAATGCGCTGCACCTCGAACCCCTGGCGTTCCAACGCCAGGATCTCGCGACGAATGAAGCTATGGCTGACCTTGGGGTATTGATTGATGAAGTAAGCGATGCGCATAGGGACCGGGCTTAAAGATCGTTGGGAGTGACGGCGGCGGGCATGGCCACGGCTGCCTGTGTATCGGTGCGCGCGGGGGGAATGGCCGCACCGCTGCCGATCAATACGCTGTCGACTTTGTTGAACGTGCTTTCCAGCAACTCATAACGCCGGCGATACATGGCGCGTTTTTTCGCAGCAATGGTTTCCAGGGGCTTGATCGACGGCGCCATGGGGATCTCGAAAAAGTCTTCGCGATCAGAGGGCGTCGCCCCGTGCTCCAACCAGATCACATCGTAATTGGCCGCCAGTTCCTGGGCCTTGTTGGCGCCAAAATACGGATGGCGATGATGACGAAACTCATCCCCGACTGCGTAGAGCCTGTCGACGCCCAACCTGACCGCCAGGTGCTTGAGCACTTCAATCAGCAGGCTCCTGGGGCGCAGGCCTTCAAAAGCCTTGGTCAGATCCCGATAGATCGCCAGGGACCTGTCACTGTCCACGCCTTTGTGAATCCCCTGGACAGCGCCGATGAACAGACAGACTCCGGCCTCGGTGCGCCCGAGTGTGAACGCCAGTGAGGCGATTCGAAGATCGTCCTGGAACAGGTTCAGCACCAATTCGCCTTCGCGCATGAACCACTTCGGTCGATCCATCACCAGGGAGCACTCGGGAGCCCACTCGGACAAGTCGCCCAACTTCAGGCTTTCATCGCGCCCGGACAACAGCAGTTGCGGGCAACGCTGGGTGACCACCTCGTAATGTGACGCGATCGCGCTCAGCCTTTGCTCGGCCTCCCAGCGCTTGCTGACATAAGGCCACTGAACGACGCCGAGGCAATCGGTGCCCAGGGTTTGCAAGCCATTCGCGCCCAGCGCCTTGATCATGCGTGACGAAAACAGCTCGAGGGCCGGCCGGTTTTTTGCCACCAGCCCAGGCACCTTGAGCTGGTTTTTGAACGCTCTCGGTGTGACCCCGGCATTGAGCTTCAGCAAGCTTTTGAGGGTGAGCCAATAATCCATGAACGCCTCACTTGTATTCGATCAAGGCCGACTTGCCGGCGCCGAATTTGCTCAATAGAAATTTGACCTGGCCCAGCATCTCGGGAAATTTCCCCAGCACCAGGAAAAACGCCAGCAGCCAGTTTTCCCGTGTCGAGCGGCCACCACGGCGAGCCAGGCGCGCCACCTGCAAGGGATAGATCAGCAGGATCAACAACCCCGCCGCGCCCAGCAGCGAACAGGCAACCAGTGTCACCAGTGGCACGCCAAGGCCCCAAAACCAGGCACGCCGCGATTCACGTCGCCAATGCTGTTGCGCCGTTGCCCCATGCAGCGAGGCGCCCTCGGCAAACGCGTGGCCACCGCGCAAGGTGCGCTTCCACCACTGGCCAAAACGAGTCATGGCCGCATCGTGCAGGGTCATTTCCTCGTCCAGCCGCCAGACCAGCCAGCCCTTGGCCCGCAAGCGCACGCACAGCTCCGGCTCTTCGCCGGCAATCAGGTCCGAGCGGTATCCGGAGACGGCGGCAAAGGCATCCGCGCGCATCAGGGCATCGCCACCGCAGGCCTTGGCCTCGCCGATCGGCGTGTCCCATTCGATGTCACACATCAGGTTGTACACCGAGCGCTGGGGAAAGCGCTCACGGCGCCGGCCACACACCACCGCGACCTCGGGCCGCGCATCGAGAAACGCCTGTGCCCGGGGCAACCAACTGGCAACCACTTCGCAGTCGCCGTCGACAAACTGCACATGACGCAGGGTCGGCAGCAGCCTTTGCATGCAGGCAAACCCTTCATTGCGCGCACGGGCGGCGGTGAACGCAATCGTCATGTCCAGCTCGACCACCGCCACTCCGAGCGCCCGGGCCATTTGCACCGAACCATCGCTCGACCCGGAGTCAACGTAGACAATCTGCTGCGCTGCACCCACCAGTGATGCCAGGCAACGCTCCAGGCGCTGGCCTTCGTTGCGCCCGATGACCACGACCCCCATGTCATTGATCAAGGCGTTCACCAGGTCCGGCAAGCAAAAATGTTCATGAGCATTCCCTGGCCTGTGCTGGCTTGCGTTGTTTGATGATCGCGGGGACGCCCACGGCTACGCAGTCGTCCGGTACGTCGGTCAACACCACGGCATTGGCGCCGATGACCACGTTGTTACCGATGCGGATATTGCCCAGCACCTTCGCCCCGGAACCGATGTCGACGTTGTTGCCGATCACCGGCGCAATGGGCTCTTCGACATTCTTCAGGCCCACGACAACGCCATTGCGGATCCGGCAGTCGTCGCCGAACTGGGCGTAGCCGCTGATGACGATGCCGCCGAAATGATCGATGACAAAGTTGCGCCCCACCGCCACTTCGCATGGCAACTCGATGCCCGTGACGATCTGCACCAGTTTGAACAGTACTTTGTAGATGAAGGAGAACAGCTTGCGTAACAGTGCCGGGCGTACGCCATAACGCCAGCGCCCGAAGCGATAAACCAGCATCACCCAGAATCCCTGGGCGCCCCAATCACCGCCGTAGGCACGTAAATCCGCGCGTATGTTGTCAAACATGAAAGGCTCTACCGTGTGGGTTGGGTGGCAAGTTTGGTATCACGCAGCAGCGCCCAGGTGACCCGTGCGTGCTCCCAGCACGCAGCCATGGCCGGACGGCCGCGGCCTTTAAGCAACGCCTTGAGCGCCAGGATCAGGTCTCCCGCGCACACCAGCGCCATATGCCAGGCCAGGCCCACCACGCCGTGGTGCTTGCGGAAATACAGCAGCTCGCTTTCGATTTGCAGCCTGGGGATTTGCCGGCTCGCCGCATTGAGTTCGTCAACGGACTTGGCACTTTCACCGCCGATATGCACCACCGTCGTGTGCGGGTAGAAAATGACTTTCCAGCCCGCCTGCTTGACGCGTTTACAGTGATCCACTTCTTCGTAGTAAAGGAAGTAGCGCGGGTCGAACAGCCCGACGGTGTCGATCACCTCACGGCGGATCAGGTAATAACAGCCCGGCACCCAGTCGCATTCGCGGACCGAGGCATGATCCCACTGCAGGTCGTCGACTCGCCTGACCATCGGGAAAAAACGTTCCAGCCCCGTGCGTGAGAGAAAGACATTCAGGGGCGTCGGAAAATAACGGCAAGAGGGTTGCAGATCCCCTTCCCGGCCTTCCAGGCGCACGCCGAGGACGCCGCAATCGGGATGGGCCTCCATGTACTCGAGGGTCTTGCTCAAGGTGTCCGCAGCGACGAACGCGTCGGTGTTGAGCAGCAGCGCGTACTTGCCTTGAAGGTGTTCAACCAGTTGATTGTTGGCACGGCCGAATCCAACGTTGTTCTCGTTGGCCAACAGCAGGGCCTCGGGACAGACTGTCGCCAAACGCTCCAGCGAATCATCCACCGAAGCGTTATCCACCACCAGAAAGCGCGCAGGTTCGGCACTGGCGGGTTGGCGCAATGCGTTGAACATCGGCTGTAACAGGCCCGCCGTGTTGTAGTTGACCACCAGTACATCGAGGGGAGCACTAGCCATTGGATTTTTCACCGAAGAAATATTCGACGCGCATGGCTCGCAGCTTCAACTCCAGTTCCGGGTCGAACTCACCGTCACGCTCGCGGATCAGGTCCATCCACGGATAAGCGGCGCAGCGTTCCTGGGAATTTTTCAATAGCGTTTCCATCGTACAGATCACCCTGGCTGGATTTCCCCCCACGACCACCCCGGGTGGAACGTCCCGGAGCACCACGGCTCCCGCTGCCACGACGGAATCCGGACCAATCGTCACGCGCGGCAGGATGATCGCGCCATGACCGATAAAGCAGTTATCAAGGATGTCGATCGGGCCGACGGAATCGAGTTTGGTGCCGTAGCGCACGTTGAGCAGACCAACTGTCGCGTCGTGGCCGAACAGTGTGCAATCGGATAACCCGACGTTGTTGCCCAGGCGTACCAGCGTCGGGTCGGCGATATTGCAACCAAGATTGATCCACACGTTCTTGCCAATGGAGTGCAGCCCGCCCCAGCGAGCCATATGTATAGCCCATTGCAGGCCATCCGGTTGACAAAATCGCTTGTAGATCCAGGTTAAACGCCCCGTTCTCATGGCAATACAAGCAATCGCGCGTTTCAGTAGACCAATCATCCTGTCAGCCCCAAAAAACCAGTAAACATCTGCGCCAGGGTTCGGTTCACCCTGGTTCTCGATTCGTGTCCCTAAGCGTAGTCCCCACGCCGAAATCCGGCACGACTGTCGTCACACCCAGTCAAACCATTGGAACAGTCCCAGCAGCAACTGCCCGCACGCCCACCCGACCAGCACCATCGGCAAGACGATCAGTTCACGCCTGATGTCGAACAACCCCACCTTGCGATTGACATACGCCACCAGGAACAACGTCGGCAGCGCATGCAGGGCGACGCCCCAGATCGCGTATTCCACACCGCCAACGGCCAACAACAGCGGCAACAGCACCCACAAAGAGACCGCGCGGATGATGTTGTCCATGGCCTGATACTTGGTCAGCCCAAGCGCCAGCCAGAGCTGGTGCGCCACGGCGAACCGCCAGGTGAAAAACGACAACGAAAGAATCGCCAGCATATGGCCAGCGCCGGCATAACGCTCATCGTACAGAAAGTGGATCAGCAGCGGGCTGAGAACCCACGCCAAGCCACAGAGAAACAGCGAGATCAGGTCGAACATCAATTTGAAACGGTCATACAACAGGTGCAGTCGCGCCGTGTCATTGACCCGAGCGGCCTCGCTGAATGCCGGTAGCGCCACGGCTCCGAGCAACCTTTGCATGCCCATTTGCAGGGCGCCCAGAAACAGCACGGCAATGGAATAGACGCCCAGCTCGCCGGCCGACATGCTGCCGCCGAACCAGATCCGGTCGCCATTCATGGCCAGTACGCCAACGGCGGAAGACAACAGCATCCAGCGACCGAAGCCCACCACTTCCTCGAGCGCACGACGCTCCCAGTGCAGGCGGTTGGGCGGCCCCGAAAACCATACGTGCCCCAGCAGCGTCATGACCAGGGCGGACACCAGGCCAGCCCCCACCAGCGACCAGATCGAGCGGGTGAAATAACCGATGACCAACATCGTCAACAGGCCGGCAATCTGCGAAGCAAACTCGGCGAGTACGACTTTTTTCTGCTGGAAGTCGCGCACCGCCACGTCGACCTTGGTCGACTGGAAGCCATAGATGATCGCGGACAAACCCGTCAGCGCCAGCACCAGAGGCAACTCGGGCGCGGCGTAGGTGGAATGTTCCGACCACATATGGATGTACTGGGCGAACCAGGCAACGCCGGCGATCAGCAGGGTAAAGGCAAAAAGGATGAAGCCGCGGATGATCTGTGCGGTCCACACGGTATTGAGGAATGCCGGATCGTTGCCACGCGGGCTCTGGATGATGTTCTGGCGAAAGCCGACATCGGACAGCAGGTGCAGCACCACCGACACGGTGGTGGCGATGACCATGATGCCGAACATTTCCGGCATCAGCAGGCGCGCCATGATCAGGTTGCCACCCAGGCGAATGCCTTGGGATGCCACCAGCGCCCCCAGATTCCACGCCCCGGCGAATATCGCTCGCCTGCGCAGGCTCAACGGTGGCGATACATCAGCTGGTGGCATCACTACAACCCCGGAATCAATGACACGAAAAGGTACTATAGTCGCCGTCAGCCATACCACTGGAATCTGGCAGGCGCACCGGTTTACACCACGGAAGAGGCTGTTTTGGCCAGACGTTGCCCGCAGGATCGCTTCCCGACCGCCTTGACCAATGCCGCTTCAAACAGCTTCGCCGAGTGCTCCCAGGAGCTCGATGCCACGGTTTGATGGGCCGCCTCGGACACCGCGCGCCATTGCGAATCGTCCAGGGTCAGCAGGTGTTCGGCACCCGCCGTCAGCGCCTCGGTGTCATCAATGTCGGCCAGCACGCCGTTCTTGAAACAGGTGATGGCTTCCAGCGGCCAACCCGTGCGGGTCGACACCACGGGCGTGCGACAGGCCATGGCTTCCATCGCCGTCAGGTTGAAGCCTTCACTGCGGCTGGAGGCGAGCCAGACATCGCACTGGGTGTAGAGGTCGCGGATATGTTCCTGATCGGGCGCCAAGTGAAACTCGACACTCGCCGGCAGTTCGAACGCCCCCGTGGGCGCAAAGCTGCCGAAGGAAATGACGCGCAGGTCCGGGATTTTCTTCTGGAGCGCGCTAATCACGTCGATCGTCACGTCGAGCCCCTTCAACGGGGTTTCGTGGTACAGGAAGCCAAGGGTCGGTCGCTGCTGACGGCCCCGCGGTGCCGCGAAGAACTGCTGGTGATCGACGCTGTTGGGCACCAGGTCGACATCCGCGTCACCGTACTCCACGCGCATCAGATCGGCCAGCCACCGGGAAATGGTGATTTTGTGCAGTGGCAACGTGTTATAGGTCGCGATGACCCGGTCGGTCGGGCAGAACGGAAAAATCTCGTGGCCCTGCACGAAATACACCTTTTCGCCCTTGGCCGGGCTGAGGTCGTTCACCCACTCGGCGGTTTCCCACCAGGTGGCGATGACCACATCGGCATCCGGGACATCCGACTCCACGATGGGTCGGTACTTTTCGATCACCCGGTGATCGAGGTCCATCTCGTCCAGATAGGAAGGAATGACCGGCGTGACCAACCAGCCCTTGCCTGTCACGAAGCTCTTGATCTTTCTGCGCAGCGGAATCGCGGGATAAGGCAGGGAGACGAGTGTCACGTCGTGCCCGGCGTCGGCCAATGCCTGCGCGTAGATGGTCACCACGCGAATACCGCCGGACATGCTGGCCACACTCAGAACAAAAGTCACTTTCAACAGGCTATCTCCATTCCCCCTCCGGAAAACCGGAGGCTGGCTACCAAATTCCGATGCACATCCAGCCAGGTGAGCCGTGATCGAGCCACCCTGACGAGCACCAGCCAGAAAATCCAATCAAGCGCTAACTTATACTATTAATGTGCTCCGCCAGTCTTAGTGTCAGTTGTAACAGCGGCATGGTCGGATTGCTCGCACCGCCGGTCGCAAAAACGCTGCTGCCGGCGATATGGAGATTCTCGACGCCGAACACTTTGCAGTTCTCGTCGACCACGCCGAATTCCGGCGCCGTGGCCATCCGTGTGGTCCCCATGTGATGCGCATGGGGGTTGAGCTTCAATGGCACGGTTTCGTCATAGACGCACTGCTCCAGCTTGACCAGGCCCAGGCCGGTATCGGCGAAACACTTGGCCATTTCCAGGCCAATGGACTTCACGGTGTCACGGTCTGCAGGGCCCAGTTCCCAATGCACGGTCGCCTTGCGCATGCCCAAGGCATCCCGCTCGGGCACCAGCGAGACGCGGCTGTTGAGGTTGGGAAACTGTTCGATCAGCGTGCCAATGACGCCGTCGCCCGGGCAATCGAACTTGGTGATGAATTCGATTTTCTGCTCTACACCGACATCGCAGATCAGGTTCTCGAAGAAGCTCTTGATGGCCGCCATTCTCCCGTAGGTTTTGACTTCGGAGACCAGCGAGATCGCCACGTTGCCCTTGCCGGCCTTGTGCTGCGAGACGAAGGTATCGGTGGTGAAGTACTCCCGGGAATCCTTGCCCTGCCCGTCCTTGAGAATGAAGGTGCCGAGCTCGACGTTCAGGTGTTCCATGAAACATTTGCCGACCAGGCCGCCCTCGCTGACGATTCCGCCCACGGCCAGGGACTCGCTGTTGAGCAGTTGCCGGGCATTCTCGATCGCGCCGGTGGCCAGGATGAATTGCCTGGCCTTGACCCGTTCACGATGCTGCTCGTAGTCCGCGACAACGATCGTCTCGATCCGCCCGGTGTTGCTGTTGAATTCGAGATCAACGCAGTTGCAGTTGATGAAGACATCAAGCCCTTCGGTGTCATTGAGCTCCTTGGCGTACTTCTTGGCAAAACGCGTCGGCGGGCTGAGCAGGAATCGATCCGCTACAAAGTCGGCGCCGTCCAGGGACGGGTTGATCGCCTTGAAGCTGGCATTGGGCACCAGGTCGACAATCGCCATTGCCTGCGCCAGGTGGCGCTCCATTTCGGAAAATGCGATCGGCCAACCGGGCAGGCGCACCGGCGGGCCGGTATTGAAGTCGGACGCCTCGAAGGGACGGCAGCGCCCCGACCAATGATTGGACGTCCCCCCCAGATAACGCAGGCGGGTTTCCTCTGCATAGACCTCAAGTCCAGTGGAGGGACACTGGTAAAGGCTCTGCGAGTTTTGTGAATACTCGTGCCCGCCGCCCTCGAGCAGTAACACCTGTCGGCCATTGACCGCCAGCTGCAAGGCCAGGGTTATGCCCGCCGGCCCCGCACCGATGATGCAGATGTCGTAGAAGTCGCGCAGCTCTTTTTGCGTTTGATAGTCTTTGATCATGTTTGCGCTGGCTGAAAGTGCTGGGCAGGCAGCACCCATCCATTGATAACGATGTACCCGGACTTGACTGCGGAAGGCCGGGCGACGATTTCGGAACATCCAAAGGCCAACACTCCCAGGCTCAACAGCGCAAACACCTGGAGGAAGTCCCTGCGATCCATCGCAGAAGTACTCAAATCAAGTTCATTCATGATTCAAAGCTCCCCGACATCAAGATCAAAACCAATCAGCAATCCCCAACACCATTTGCCCGCAAACAACCCCCACCAACACCATGGGCAGGACGATCAGCTCACGCCTGAGATCGAACAAGCCCACCTTGCGATTCACGTAGACCACCAGGAACACCGTCGGCAAGGCGTGCAGAGCGACCCCCCAGATGGCCAGATGCACGCCGCCAATGGACAACAGCAGCGGTAGCAACACCCACAACGACACCGCGCGGATGATGTTGTCCATGGCCTGGTATTTGGTCAGCCCCAGCGCCAGCCAGACCTGATGCGCCACCGCAAAGCGCCAGGTGAAAAACGACAGCGAAAGCACCGACAGCATGTGGCCGGCTTCGGCATAGCGCTCATCGTACAAAATGCTGATGAGCAACGGGCTGATGACCCAGAACAACCCGCAGATGAACAACGAAACCAGATCGAATATCAATTTGAAGCGATCATACAAAAGGTGCAACCGTGCCGTGTCGTTGACCCGGGAGGCCTCGCTGAATGCCGGTAGCGCCACCGCTCCGAGCAACCGCGCCATGCCCAGTTGCAACGCCCCCAGTATCAGCACGGCAATTGAAAAGACCCCCAGTTCATTGGCCGACATGCTGCCACCGAACCAGATCCGGTCGCCGTTCATGGCCAGCACGCCAACCGCCGAGGACAACAGCATCCAGCGGCCGAACACCACGACTTCGGCAAGCGCCTCACGATCCCAGTGTAGACGGTTGGGCTTGCCCGGAAACCAGAAGTGCCCCAGCAGCGTCATGGCCAGGGCGGCGACCAGGCCAGAACCTACCAGCGCCCAGATCGACCGGGTGAAATAGCCGATGACCAACATGGTCAGCAGGCCCGCCAACTGCGAAATGAACTCGGCGAGCACGACTTTTTTCTGCTGGAAGTCGCGCACGGCGACATCGACCTTGGTCGACTGGAACCCGTAGATGATCGCCGAAAATCCGGTGACGGCCAGTACCAGTGGCAGTTGCGGCGAGGCATAGGTCGACTGGTCCGGCCACAGGTGCAGAAGCTGGGTGAACCAGGAACAGCCGGCAATCAACAGGGTGAAGGCGAAAAGAATGAACCCGCGGATGATCTGCACCGTCCACACGGTATTGAGAAAGGCCGGATCGTCGCCCCGAGGACTCTGGATGATGTTCTGCCGAAAGCCGACATCGGACAGCAGGTGCAGCACCACGGACACGGTGGTGGCGATGACCATGATGCCGAACATTTCAGGCATCAACAGGCGGGCCATGATCAGGTTGCCGCCCAGGCGGATGGCCTGGGACGTGATCAGCGCCCCCAAATTCCATGCCCCGGCAAAGATGGCTCGCCTGCGAAGGCTCAACGTTGGCGAGATATCAGCTGGTGGCATCAGAACAACCCCGGACTCAACTCCCTAAAAACGTACTATAGTCGCACTTTGCCATTCTACTAGTATCTGTCATTCACCCACCGGTAAGCCTGACTCTCCATGCCTGAGCACTTTCGCGCGTTAGTCGTCATTCTGGTTCTAGCCGGTGTCGTTTTTTACATGGCACGCCGGCCTGCAAGCGACCTGATCCCAGCCAAGGACTTCACCCGTCGACGCAACCTGTGGTTCGTGCTGACCGTCCTGGCATTCGTTTCCCATAGCTTCTGGATCTACGTGGCCGTGACCACGATCCTCCTGACCGTGGCGAGAAAGCGCGAACACAACCCCGTGGCGCTGTTCTTCATCCTGGCGTTCCTGGTGCCGCCCGCTCAGGCGCGAATCCCCGGCTTCGGCCTGATGAACTACTTTTTCGACCTCAACTACGTGCGCCTGCTGTCTCTGTGCGTGCTGCTGCCGGCGTTTTTGGCACTGCGTCGGCAAAGCGACACCCAAGGTTTCGGTCGCACCTGGCCTGACAAATTCCTCGCCGTCTACCTGGTCCTGACCAGCCTGCTTCTGTTGCGCGAAACCACCGTCACCGACACCATGCGCCAGACGCTCTACCAGTTCACCGACGTTTTCCTGCCGTATTACGTGGCCAGCCGTGCCCTGAAGAATATCAATGACTTCAAGGACGCCCTGCTCGGTTTTGTCCTCGCCGCGATGGTCATGTCGCTGATCGGCTTTTTCGAGTTTGCCCGTGGTTGGTTGCTCTACAGCGCATTGATCGGCGCCATGGGCATGCAATGGGAAATGTCCAGCTACTTGAGTCGCGGCGGCCTGCTGCGCGCCAGCGTCACCACCGGCCAGGCCATCGCGCTGGGACTGGTGATCAGCGCGGCGCTCGGTTTCTACCTGTATTTGCAACAAAGCGTGCGCAGCAAGCTGCAACGGCGCCTGGGCGCCCTGTTGCTCGCCGGCGGACTGTTCGCGCCGCTGTCCCGGGGCCCGTGGATGGGGGCGTTGGCCATGTTCCTGGTGTACATCGCCACCGGCGAGAAAGTGATCAAGCGCATGATGCTGCTGGGATGCGCCGGGGTACTCTCCCTGCCCGCACTGACCCTCGTGCCGGGTGGGCAGAAGGTCCTCGACCTGCTGCCCTTCATCGGCACGGTGGAGGTGGAGAACATCACTTACCGTGAACGCCTGATCGACAACTCCCTCCTGGTGATCCAGCGCAACCCGCTGCTGGGCACCTTCGATTACCGCAAGGCCCCAGAGATGCAGGTCATGATCCAGGGCGAGGGCATCATTGATATCGTCAACACTTACATCGGCGTCGCACTGTCCTATGGACTGGTCGGATTGACCGTGTTCGTCGCCTTTTTTGCCACCGTACTGTTTGGCATCCGCAAGTCCATGCGTTCGTTCCCCGACAAGGATGATGAAGGGCGCAGGCTCGGCCGGGCGCTGTTCGCGACACTGGCCGGCATCATGGTGACCATTTTCACCGTCAGCAGCATCACGATCATTCCAGTGGTGTACTGGTCGGTGGCCGGGCTGGGCGTTGCCTACGTCCGAATGGTGCGCAATCTCAAGCAAACCGCGCCCGCCGTCACGGCCAGTGCCCACCTCCAACTCCGGTAACCCCATGGCTCACATTGCTCGCCGCATCCGCTTGCTGCTTCCGGTTGTCTTGTCTGTCGTTTTCCTGCCACTGAGCGCTGGGGCGTCGGACTGGGTGGCCAATGTCGATGAAAAAAGTGGCTTGCCCGCGCTGACGCAAGGGGGCAGCCCTGCCCTGGCGTCCTCATTCGTGTTTTTCGAGGCCAATTATGGCTGGACGGGGTTCCCGACCCAATTCACCACCCAGGCGCCCTACAGCTACAGCCTGATCGGGCAGAACCCGACCCTCGACTTTGACCTCAAGGCCAACATCCGCAAGGAAGGCGAGCAGCAACTGAGCTGGGACGTCACCCTTGATGCACACAGCGCAAAGCCGAACGTCATCGGCGGAGGCTTCGTGTTCAACTTCGACCCGGCGCTGTTCCAGGGCGATATGGGTAAGCCGAAGTTGCTCGATGGCAACAAGGGCTGGGCCTGGGGCAATGCCCAGGGCCGACGCATCGAGATGCGCTTTGAGCCGGCGCTGGCGGATGTCTTTGTCGAACCGGGCGATGGGTCTGAAGTGAGGGCGTTTTTCTACAAAAACTCCATCAAGCCCGGCCAGCAGCATTTCAAGGCGACCTTGAGCATCTCAGGCGACGTGGCCCTTGCTCCGACCACGAGCGAGCGATTCGGCCTGGTCGATCCGAAAACCTGGCCAACCGACAAGATCGACTGGCAAACCTCACCGGTCGACCTGTCATTCCTCAATGCCAACGAAAAACCCGCCGGCAAGCGCGGCTTCGTCAAGGCTTCTGGCGAGCAACTGATGTTCGCCGACAACACCCCGGCGCGCTTCTGGGGCACCAACATGTCAGCCTATTCGCTGTTCGACACCGCCGAAGAAGACATCAAGCGCCAGGCCAGGCGTCTGTCGGCACTGGGCATCAACCTCGTGCGCCTGCACCACCATGACTCCCCCTGGGTCAGCCCGAACGTCTTCGGCAAGGCGCCCAACGCGGACACCCAACAACCCAGTCCGGCGTCGCTGAAACAGCTCGACCTGTGGATCAAGTACCTGAAAGACGAAGGTATTTATGTGTGGCTCGACATGCACGTCGAACGGGCCTTCACTGCCAGGGACAATATCTACGGTTTCGAAGAGCTGCCAAAGGATGAGCACGGCAACGCGGGACTCAAGGGTTACAACTACGTCAACATCACCATTCAACAGGCGATGAAGCGCTTTACCGCCGCTTACATGAACCACGTCAACAGTTACACAGGCCTCGCCTACAAGGACGATCCGGCGATCGCCGCCGTGCTGATCACCAACGAGAACGACATCACCAACCACTTCGGCAATATCCTGCTGGGCGACAAGGATGTGCCCAAGCACAGCAAGGTCTACATGGCCGAGGCCGAGGCGTTTGCCAGGCAGCACAACCTGTCCTCGAGCCAGACCTGGCGCGCCTGGGAGTACGGCGCCTCGAAGATGTTCCTCAATGACCTGGAACGTCGTTTCAACGTCGACATGATCCAGCACCTGCGCGACCTGGGCGTGAAAGTGCCCATCGCCACAACCAATAGCTGGGGTGGCGACGGTCTCGTGGCGCTGCCGGCCCTGACTTCCGGCGATGTCATCGATGCCCACAGCTACGGCGGCCTCGGCCAGTTGGAGAAAAACCCGCTGACCAGCCCCGGCATCGTCAACTGGATTGGCGCCGCCCAGGTCAGCGGCAAACCGCTGACCGTCACTGAGTGGAACAGCGAACCTTTCCCCACGCCCGACCGCCACGCCGTGCCGCTCTATCTGGCGGGCACCGCCAGTTACCAGGGTTGGGACGCGATGATGCAGTATGCCTATAGCCAGGAGGGCCTCTCTGGAACGTGGAGGACGGTCGGCAACTGGAACCTCTATAACGACCCGGCATTGCTGTCCACCTTTCCCGCCGCCGCCCTGCTTTACCGGCGCGGCGATGTTGCCGAGGCGAAGACCACGTATGCTTTCGCGCCGACGCCGGACACGCTGTTCGGCCAGGCCATTACACCGAGCAACTCGGCACTGCTGCGCACCGCCATGGAGAAAGGCAAGTTGCAGATCGTCATGCCACAAACACCGGCTCTGCCCTGGCTGACAACCGGTTCGACGGCGAACAACGCCAAGGTGTTTGCCGATCCCAACCAGTCGCTGCTGGACGCCAATGCCAGCGAATCCACCTCCGACACCGGCGAACTGAAGCGCAACTGGAAACGCGGTGTGTACACGATCAATACGCCGCGCACCCAGGCCGCTTCCGGCTGGATTGGCGGCGAGTCGATCAACCTCGACAACATCCAGGTCAATGCCAAAACCGCCAACGCCAGCGTGGTGGTGCAGAGCCTGAACGACACGCCCCTGGGCCAGTCCGCAGATTTGATGATTTCCCTGGGCGCACGCGCCATTGCGAACGAGGAAGAGCGACCGCCCTACTTCGTCGAACCACTGGCCGGCACGTTGACCATTGAGGCACCGCCAGGGCTGACCCTGTTCACCCAAGGCGTACTGGCGCAGTTGAAGAAGCTGCCCGCCACCTACGCCGATGGGCGCTACACGCTCAAGCTCGAAGGGTTGCAAACCGCCAACTGGTTGTTTTTAAGGAAAAGTGCCACGCGTTGATGGCACAATCCGCGTTTACACAGCAACACTCGTCCAGGAGGACAGAATGAATTTTCTGGTGGTTGGCGGCGCCGGCTACATTGGCTCGCACATGGTCAAACAGCTGCAACGCGCCGGGCACGAGCTGGTGGTTGCCGACAACTTTTCCACGGGCTACCGCAGTGCGCTGATGGGCGCGAAACTCGTGGAACTGGATATCGCTGACGCAAAGGCTCTCGACCACCTGTTCGCATCGCAGCGCTTTGATGCGGTGTTTCACTTCGCCTCTTTCATCCAGGTGGGTGAATCCGTCAGCGAACCGGCCAAGTATTATGAAAACAACCTGGCCGCCACCCTGACTCTGCTGCAAGCCATGGTCCGCGCCAACGTCAGGCACTTCATCTTTTCCTCGACTGCCGCCGTCTACGGCGACCCGATGTATGTTCCCATGGACGAAGAGCATCCGAAGGCGGCGATCAACCCTTATGGCCGCAGTAAATGGATGGTCGAGCAGATGCTCGAGGATTTCGATCGCGCCTACGGGCTCAAGTCGGTTTGCCTGCGCTATTTCAACGCCGCCGGCGCGGACCCCGAAGGTCAGTTGGGCGAACGCCATGAGCCGGAAACCCATTTGCTGCCGTTGATCCTGCAGGCGGCGTCCGGACGGCGCACCGCCATCACGGTGTACGGTCGTGACTACGACACACCTGACGGCACCTGCATCCGCGATTATGTTCATGTCAGTGACCTGGTCGCCGCGCATGCCCTGGCCGTGGATTACCTTCGGGCGGGCGGTGCGAGCACGGCCTTCAACCTCGGCAATGGCCTGGGGTTTTCGGTGCAGCAAGTGATAGACACCGCACGCCGGGTCACCGGGCAGCAGATCTGTGTGAGTGAAGCGCCACGCCGTGCCGGTGATCCGCCACGCCTGGTCGCCGACCCGAAAAAGGCCAATGAAATACTCGGCTGGCAACCGCAGTTCGCATCACTTGAACAGATCGTTACGCACGCCTGGGCGTGGGAGCAGAAGCACCCCTGGCAGTGATCATCGGCGCCCTCGCGTAACGCGCGGCGCCGATAAGCATCACTTCAGTAGTAAGTGCGGTTTTGCGGCTCGGCCTTGTTCAGCACCGTACCGATGAGATTGGCGCCGTCCAGGTGATGGAGGCTTTCCTCGATTTCCTTGTTACTGTTGACGCCGTTGGCCACCACCAACAGCACACAGTCGAATTTCGGGAGGACGGTGATCACGTCATCCGAACTCAGGACCGGCGGCAAGTCGAAAATCACGATACGCGAGTCGTAACGTTCGCGCAGATCGACGATCAGATTGCTCACCTCGGGCGACGACAGCACCTCGGTGGACAAGGGAATTGGCTCTCGCGTGGGCAAGACCACAAAACGCGGCAACGTCGGATTGACCAGCACATCAT
This sequence comes from Pseudomonas sp. S2_C03, assembly GCF_054668405.1. Lineage (NCBI taxonomy): Bacteria > Pseudomonadati > Pseudomonadota > Gammaproteobacteria > Pseudomonadales > Pseudomonadaceae > Pseudomonas > Pseudomonas sp. S2_C03. The sequence continues at coordinate 3,072,952 of NZ_CP162766.1, forward strand.
GCAGTTCAGCCTGGTTGCTCAGCAGCTCATTGAGCGACTTCTCCATCGACAACCCCAGGCAGGAACCCACCTTGGGACGACGCAGGTCGAAGTCCACCAGCAACGCAGTCTTGGTAGTGTGATGGGCGATACTCATGGCCAGGTTGATCGCCAGTACCGTCTTGCCGGCCTCCGGCGTCGGCGAGGTGATGGCCAGGGTGCGCCAGCCATTTTCATCCATGGCTTTAAGGACCTGCGTACGCAGCAGGTCGAACGCGCCACCCATGTTCGAGTTCTTGTTGTAAGCAACAATGCGGTTGCGCTCCAGATGGTCGTACCGCAGAGGCACCACCCTGGTCTGTACATAACTGAGCGCATTGAGCCCCGAACCGGTCGGTGTCATGGCCTTTGACGAGGCGGGTTGCTCGGCCTTGTCGGCATCGGGCTTGAGAATGTCCATCGCTGTCTTTCCTTATGCAAACCGGCCCAGAGCTTTGATCATCAAAAGATCCAGGGGCATGTAGAGGAAGTGCACGAGCACCAGGAAGATCGTGAAAATCACGAGCCCTATGATGACCAGACGCACTCGCCATTGCTTGCGGCGTGCCAATTCCGCTCGGGTGTGAATATAGGGAATGGAAACCAGTACCCGCTTGCCCAGTACGCTGGCCAGCGCTTCGGCGCCACGCACACGCGGGTTGATCAGCTCCAGCAGCATGACCAGGGCTCCCGCGCCCACCGGGGCGAGCACCAGGCCCATGGCAACCACTTTCTTGCGGTTGGGCTTGATTGGCCGCTCCGGCATCAGCGGCGACTCCAGCAGTACGAACCGCTCGGCCTTGTTTTCCTGCTCGAGGCTCTCGGAAATTTTCGCACTCATTTCCTTGGTGCGAATTTCCTCGTATTTCTTGCGCGCATTTTCGTGGTCGCGCATCAACGTGACAAGGCCACGCTCGACTTGCGGCGTTTCCAGGATCTGCGCCTCGTAGGTGGAAATCTTCTTGAGGATTTGCTGCTTCTGGTCGGCCAGTGACTGGATGCGCGCCTCGGAAGCGGAAATACGCGCCTGGGCCTTGGCCACATCCATGCTGGCTGGAAGCGCTTTACCCGAAGAGCCCTGGGCCTCAAGGGCAGCGATCTTGCGTTTGACCGCGCGCACATCAGGATGAGCCTCGGTGTACAGCGACATCAACCGCGCGTACTCCGCCTTCAGACTGCCCAGATCCTGCGGTTGGGCCGCGGCGGCACCACCCACGCCAGGCGCGGACGCCAGACCGGAATTGGCCGCAGACAGCTCCAGCTCGTTGAAGCGCATTTCTTCCCGGGCGGACTTGTAGTCGCGATCGACCTCCTTGAGCTCGGTCTCGGCACGCGTCAGCATGTTCATGCGCAGTTCCTGGTGCTCGGGCAGCGCATTGCTGTGCGCCTGCTTGAAGTCCGCCAGGCGATTTTCCAGGGTTTCGAGTTCGACCCGCAGCTTGTCGGCTTCCTGGGTCAGGAACTCGGTGGTTTCACTGGCCCGCTCGGTGCGCTGCTTGATGTTTTCGTCCAGGAACAACGTAACCAGCTCATTGGCCACCTTGTTGGCGATGTCCGGTTGACGGTGTTCAAAGCCCAGACGAAATGCAATCGTCACCTCTCCCCGGCCTTTGACATCCGCGCTGACCAGCGAAACGGTGATCGAGTTACGCATTTCCTCGATCTTTTCGCTCAGGGTCAGTTGTCGGCTTTGCGAGGTGAACAAGTTGTATTTATTGATGATCCCTTCCAGGTGCTCACGGGTCATCACGCGCTGGCGAATCACCTCGATGCGCTCATCGGCAAAGGTATTGTTGTTGGGCCCCACCAGGTCCGGCGAAATCTGTTGCGACTCGACCAGAATGGTGCCGGACGACTCATAGGTCGGCGGCAAGGAAAGCGCAACGGCCAGGCACACGCCGAGAATGGCCGTGACGCTCAGGATGATCAGCAGCGCATGATGCTTGACGATAGCAAGGTAGTCGTTGACCGACATTTCGTATTCAGTGGCCATATTTCTCACACTACAGAATTTCAGAAACCGGGGTAGCTATAAGTCAGCGTCAACCCGACGACGTTTGCAGTAGCATCCGGCAAACCATCTTGCTGGCGTTGTTTGTATGTGTAGGATAGGCGCGCGAACCAAAAAGGCGAGATCTCCTGACTGAACCAGGCGCTGTAGTTGCGCAATGTGTTGGGCGTCTGGCCCTTGGAGTCCTGCCAGGAGGCCGCAATGCCGGCACGGCGGGTTTCATCGAGGGCGTAGCTCCAGACACCACTGATGCTGTCGACCTCGACAAAACCGCCGTCGCCGCTGGCCACGGAGTTACGACTGGCTTCGATCCCGGCATCCGCGCGGTCACCGCTGTAATCCAGTGACATCCCCCCTTGGGCACTCGGGCCGCTGTTGGCGTTGGATTCCTCGTTGACACCCAGGTACACCGTGCCCCGGAGTTTCTCGGAAAACTGGTAATTCACGCCGACATCGGGGGTGTAGCTGTTCGAAGACTCCACTAATGGCACCTGGGAGTCAGGCTTGTAGTGCTTGAACCCCAGTCGGGTGAACAGCTCCATACGTTCGCTCCATGCGTAGGTATAGCCCAAGCGGTTCGACAGCTCGTCGTAGTTGGTCAGCGTATTGATATCGTAGGTGACGTGCCGGTACTCGATATCGTTGTTCAGGGTGCTGCGCTCGCTCAAGGCCATGCGCCAGGTACCCTCCAGCGACGACATTTTCTGAGTGCCGTCAGGCACGACAACACCGGTTTCCTGAACCGTCGAGGACAAGGTGGAGCTTTCCTCATACCGCGCCGTGAGGCCAAAGGCACCGGTTTCGGTTTCCCGCAGCCAGCCCAGCTTGAGTCTTGGATCTTCACGGTCGGTCACGATCGCCGTGTCCGACGAGCGCACGACATACAGGCCCAACCCAAACTGGAACTCGTCCTGGTCGGCAGTCCCCACGAGTCTCGCATCCGGAGCGACGATGTAGCGTGTCACGCCTTTCTCGCCGCTGGTCGCCAACGTCGGATTACTGTCGTACTCGACAGTCGATGGCACCGTGATTGCCGATTGCCAGGTAGCAGCGTAGACCATGCCGGAGCACGGCAGGACAAACATCGCCGTCGCAATTCCGGTTCTTCGCAGCGTCATCAAGGTCACTCCAGATGCGTTGCGCAAGGTTAAGGCACGACCAGCGTATCGCCGGCCTGGAGCTGGATATTGGTGGACATGTCACGCCCGGACATCAGGTCGCCATAACGCACGGGCAGGATCTGTTGCGTGCCGCCCTTGCTGCGCACCACCTTGATCTCATCCTTGTCGGCAAACTTGTCGAGGCCGCCCGAGAGGCTCAATGCTTGCAGCACCGTGAGGGCGCGGGACATCGGCACGGTGCCCGGTTTGAGCACCTTGCCCTGCACGTAGACGAGATTGCCCTCGGTACCCGTGATGACAACGCTTACCTGCGGATCAGGTATGAACTTCTCGAGCCTGGCTGCCAACTTTTCCTCGACGGCGGTGGAGTCCAGCCCCTGTACGTCGATCTTGCCCGCCAGCGGGAAGGTAATGCTGCCGTCGGGGAGCACACTCACCTCCTCCTTGAGCTTGTCTTCGCCCCAGACGGAGATCGCAATCCTGTCACCCGGATTCAAGTAGTAGGGGGAATTACTTTCAGCGGCGCCGGAAACGCTGGGCAGAACAGCCAGCGCAAAAAAGACAGGTAGCAAGAAACGTGACATCGGGGTCCCTCCGCTAGATAGCCATGCAAGAAGCTTTGCATAAAACGGGAAGCGATTCACGCTCGCCCATGCTCACATCGAGATATCGCTCACAAGAAGATTTTTTGCGCCTTGAAGCCGCCAATGGTCGGCGTAACGGCGTAAAAATCTTCTGGTTGGCAGGCTTCTGCGAAGGAAGTTTCTTATTTAACAACAATGTGCAGTCAAACATATTACCCCCGATGCATACCCGCCAAATTAATAGCACTCTATTTACAAGAGCCTGTCATTCAGCAACTACATCGCCAAACACACGCGTGAAACGCATCAACTAAGGTGCCGCCATAGGCGCATCAAATTGATATCAACCAAGTTGTTTCTTCTCAATATTGACCATCAACCATCGCTACACCTTGCGGCGATTGGCGACCATCACGAAACCGAACAGCGCCGATGAAAACAGCCACGCCGCAGCCGGCAACGAGACGGCAATTGGTTGATTGGTAAAGACTTCAGCCCCTGCACTCAACACCTTAGTCTGAGTCTCGGAATTTGCCAGAAAATTACTCTTGGCAAGTTGCGCCATTAATCCGTCGCAGGCAGAAGTATTGACGGAGGCGCCCACTTTGGCAGCGGAATTCACGAGTAAATTGAACTGCTGTTTGGTGTTGTTGGCCGAATGGGTTTCGAGGGTTGCTGCGGGTGTTCCGGAACCGCCGCCGACATTCAAGGATGTGCCAATCTGTTCTTCAGCGGCTGTGCCCTGTTGAGGCGCAAATGCCTCGCAAGAGCCTTGTATGCGACTAATTTCATAGGCCAAATGACTCGCTTGCGCGCTGGTGATAGCTGCACCATTAAAGAGCACCGACAACAAAACGCATTTAAAGACGAGTGATTTGCGCATAAACCGCCTCCCTGCCCAGCGGATGTTTCTGTTGCCGGACGAAGGAATCGTGACCGGTTTTTCAGCAGACTATAAGCACATAGCCATTACGTCAATGGCCCGTCACCTGAACGGTAAAAAATAAAAATCAAGGTCAAATGACGTCAAAATATCGACTTTAAAGGGTGTTTCGCGATACCTGCGCTATGCCTATGAATTGATTCACAAGTACGTTTTTTCGCACGGCCTGAACGACGTGCAGCCGGGTAAATCCGCGGCGTTCACAGTGATGGGCAAATTGTCGCGCAGCGCTTTATGATTGAGCCCATGACAACTTCGCTGACGATCCGACAACCCTGCCCACCCGGTGCCTGCATCTGCGAGCGTGAACCGCTGCTGGAGACGCCGGGCGCCGATCTGCGCATCCTGTTTTTGACGCGCAACGAAGAAAAGCGTCTGCTGGAGCGCCTGGAAAACCTGCGAAGTCTCAGCGATTTGGAGGGGATGCAGCAGAAGATGTACCAGCAGTTGGGCATTCGTGTAGAGATCGCCCCTGGTTTTAACGAAGTGCGCACCATGCGCGGCATCGCCATTACGATCGACGAGCTGCCAGGACTGTGTCGCAAGACTCGGCAGGCGATCCCGAGCGCGATTCGTCGCGGGCTGGAGAAGCGTCCGGAGATTGCCTTTGCCTTGCTCAATGCCAATGACCTGCTGCGCGATGCCTGAGAGGCGGCATCGAGATCAGATCAATCCACTACGTGAGCAAGAGGTTATTTTTTCATTCCGACTCTGCGCCTCATCTCGGCGGTAATCGACTGCCGGGTCTTGCTCAACTGCGCCCAGGGGTCGTCCCCCACCTCTGTCAGGCGCTGATGGACGTTGTGAATGTTCCACTGGTTGCCACCCTTGAGCTCAGCCACTTCCTCACGAAAGATCGGCACCGACACCGGCAACCCTTCGCGGGTACGTGCCGCGTAGGCGCAGATCGTCGTGGCACCGAGGCCGTTGCGCAGGTAGTCGATGAAGATTCGTCCGACCCGGTTCTTTGGCCCCGAGACGGCAGAAAAGCGCTCTGGCAGCAGTTTGGCGATGTGGCTGACGATGGCGTGGCTGAAATCCTTCACCTCATCCCAACCAAACTTGCGCGTTATTGGCACCACGATATGAACGCCCTTGCCGCCGCTGGTCTTCAGGAATGCCTTGAGCCCCAGCTCGTCCAGAACCGACAGGGTCAGATGCGTCGCTTCAACCATGCTTTTCCAAGGCAGCGCCGGGTCCGGGTCCAGGTCGAGCACGAAGCGGTCAGGCTTGTCGAGGTTGGTTGAAGTGGCGTTCCAGGTGTGCAGCTCCACGGTGCTCATTTGCACGGCGCCAATCAACGCCTCGGCATTATTGACGATCATGATGGGCTGGCCCGTGAGCTCCTTGTCCAGCACGGTGATCCCGGGAATCGCCAGTTTTTCGGCGTTTTTCTGGAAAAACAATTCGCCCGCGATGCCGTCCGGGGCGCGCACCAGCGCCACAGGGCGATCTTTCAACTGAGGCAGGATCCACTTGGCGACACTGGCGTAGTACTCCGCCAGTTGCATCTTTGTCGTGCCACTGGCGGCATCGATCACCCGGTCGGGGTGAGTGATACGGACCTTGCCCTGGGCCAGCCCCAGTTGGGACGGAGCCGGTACCACCTTTTCGGCGGCCTTCCTGGTGGGGCTGGCCTTCTTGCCTGCGGGTTTTTCCTTGGCAGCTTTCGTCACCACAGTGGGTCGCTCCTCAGTTATGGCTTTGGCGGGCTTGTCGTTGCGCAGACCATGGAACACAGCGTGGCGCACCGAACCCTCCTTGGTCATTTCCGCAAAGGCCACTTCGGCCAGCAAGGTCGGCTTGAGCCAGTGCACGCCCTTGGCGTCAAACCCGCTCGGCGGATTGACGACTGACGCCTTCCTGGCCTGCAGCGGCTTGAGCTGCTCATAAATACGCATCAGCGTGGCTTCATTGAAGCCGGTGCCGACCTTGCCGGCATAACGCAGTTCTCCACTGTCCTTGTCATGCAGCCCCAACAGCAACGCGCCGAAACCACTGCGGGCCCCCTTGGGATCGGTGTAACCCACCACGACGAACTCTTGCCGATGCTTGCATTTGAGCTTGATCCAGTCGCTGCTGCGCCGTGAGACATAGGGTGAACCCAGGCGTTTGCCGATCAGGCCTTCCATCTGCATCTGGCACGCACTGTTCAAAAGCGCATCGGGGGCTTCGGCAAACGCTTCGGAGAAGCGCAGCAGCGGATCCTTGGCGGTCTTGAGCACCGTCGCCAGTGCCACTCGACGCTCCTCCACCGGCACTTCGCGCAGGTCGACGCCGTTGAGGTAAGGCATATCGAACAGGTAATAGAGGATGTTTTCACTGTGGGCGCTATCGAAAGCGTTTTGCAATGCCTGGAAATCGGGGACGCCCTGTTCGTTGGCCACCACCATTTCACCGTCGAGCCAGGCCGACTCCAGTTGCAGCGCCGCCAATGCTTCGGCTTGGTTGGGCAACTTGTGCGTCCAGTCATGGCCGTTGCGGGTAAAGAGTTTCACTTCGCCGTGATCAATGCGCGCCATGATCCGGTAGCCGTCGAATTTGATCTCGTAGCTCCACTCGCCCTCCGGGGCCGTTTCAACCAGCGTCGCCAGCTCGGGCTTGAACGACTCCGGCAGCTTGGCCTTGTGCGCGCCAGTCAGTTTCGCCGACTGTGTTTTGGCCGCGACTTTACTGGCCGGTTTCTTGACGGGCTTGGGCTTGGCGGCCGTCCTGGCCTTTTTGGGCTCGATGGTCCGGTCGCTGAGCACACTGTCCGGCTCGGCGGTCACTACGTCGTAATCGCTTTCAGGCTTGGCGGCACTGTCCTGGTGTTTGATCAAAAACCATTGTTCCTGCTTGCCGGGCATGTGCGTTCGCACCAGGTTCCATAAGCCGGCAAGCTTCTCGCCCTGCAATTCGAACTTGAGCTTGCCCTTGGCGTACGCCTTGGCAGGGTCTTCCTGGGGTATCCATACGCCACGGTCCCAAACGATCACATCGCCAGCACCATAATGGCCTTCGGGGATACTGCCCTCGAAGGTCGCATAGTCGATGGGGTGATCTTCGACATGCACCGCCAGGCGCTTGACCTTGGGATCCAGCGACGGTCCCTTGGGCACGGCCCAGCTCTTCAGCGCACCATCGAGTTCCAGGCGAAAGTCGTAATGCAGGCGCGAGGCGTCATGCTTCTGGATACAGAACTGCAAGGCATGGGCCTTTGCGGATTTCTTGCCCGGGCGTTTGGCGGCCGGCTCCGACGTGGCCGAGAAATCGCGCATACGGTTGTAGTCGTCCAGATCCTTGTTCATGTTCAATCACCTGTGGCTGATTCAACCTTGGCGCCAGCGTCCCCGCCGAGCCGCGTCACAATCAGGGCGACCACGGCAATACGCTCCACCCGTTTGTAGCCGGGGGTCAGCAGTTCCTCTCCGAAGACGTCGGGGTCGATTTCCTGATACGTCCAGCCAAATCGCGCCGAATCCAGGTAAGGCGTCACGGCATCGAGAAACGGGTCGCAGCCATCGACCATCGCCACACCGGTGTACAGCACCAGCGAACCCTCTGGCGCCAAACGATTCAACGCCTGCTCGACGATGCGCAACGACAGCTGTGCGCCCAGTGCGCCCCCGCCGTGGCGATACGCGCGTTCGTTGGGGTCGGCCATATAGGGAGGATTGGCGACGATCAGGTCGAAACTGCCGTCCACCCCCTGCAGCACATCGCTGGTTTCGACAGTGAGGTTGCTCACTTCGGCCAACGCCGCGTTCACAGCGGTCAAACGTAGCGCCGCCGGATTGATATCGACCGCCAGCACCTGGGCCTCATGCCGTGCCCGGGCAATGACAATGGCCCCGACACCGGCGCCGCAGCCGATGTCCACCGCGCGCCTTATCGGAGTGAAGGACTGCTGCAGATGGCGGTGGATCAGTTGCGCAAAGCGATAGGTGTCCGGCCCGAAAAACACGGAGTCCGCAGCATCGGTGGGAAACCCGGAATGCACGAATAGCAGGTCATCCAGGCTCGACCAGCGGATCCGGCTCTTCATTCGGCCATTGCTCTCTTCCAGTACGCCCGCCTGGTGCAACTGTTGCTGCTCGTCGGGTGACAACAGCCCTGGCTCGAATGAGCGAGACCAGCCGAACACTTCACGCAGGTTCCGCGCGCTCTGCCCGAACGCCCGGTCATTGACTCGTTGATGGGTCAGCGGCGTCGGCGTGATGAAGCGATAACCGTCCGCCTGCAAACGGCGCCCCAGTTGCACCAGCGCCAGATCGGCTGCATTGAGTTGTGATGGTTCATTCATGCGGCATTCCTTATCGCAGGCTGGATTTGAGTTCGATGAAGCGGCGGGTGGCAAGCAGTCCGGCTGGGTGCGCATGGCGATGGGCCGACAACCATGGCAGCAGCACTTGCATCTGCTCATGGGCGGGCACGCTCTGTAGCGCGACCTGCAAACGTTGAACATCCGGGTCGGCCGCTGGGGGGGTGGGCTCCATCGCCGGAGTGCTGGTGCTACGCACGGGCGGCGTTTTGCGTTCGGGCTTCCAGTCGCCGGCGATCCAGTCGTGCAGCAGTTGTTTCTCAAAGGGACTGAATACCCCGAACATCGCCGCTCCGTTGCCCTCGATCAACTGCCAGAAGCGGCTCTGCTGCGGGTCCTGGTTGCGCTTGATCCAGCCCTTGTTCTCCATGGCGGCGAGAAAGCCGGGCAGTTGCTCCCGCGAGGCCAGCCACTGGTTGACGGTCTTGCCTTCGAAACGGCAGTAATCGGAATGCATGTGCTGGCCGAAAGGTCGCTTGCGTTCGAGCATGCCCAGTACTTCGGCGTCCAGGTCGAACGATTCGATAATCGCCCGACTCCCCAGCCCCAGGTCATTGAGCCGATACCCCACTGCCACCCGCCGCAGGAACGCCTCGCGATCGCCCTCGATCGGCAACAGCTCCAGCACCGATTGCACGGCTTTTTGCGCATGCCCGGTGCTGGCGTTATCGATGGTGACGTGCAAAGTGAAGTAATACGGATCGATGCCCAGCTCGCGCAGTTCATAGGCGCTGATCAGCAAATGCAGCGGCAATTGTTCGTAACCCAGGTTGTAACCAATCACTTCCGGGAGAAACTGCTCGGCACATTCGCCCAACGCCAGCTGGATGGCGCCTTGCAAATAGTACTCGTCAGGGACCACCGAGCTGTCCAAACCGTGTTCGGCCAGCAGCTTGCGATAAATCACCACATGATTCTGCGCCGGGTTGCCGTCACCCAGCTCTTCCAGGTAGGTGCAGATCAAACCGTCGAAACGCGGATCGCGCCAATGCTCAAGCAAACCGTACAGCCAGGCGCCGTCGACCAGTTTGGTCGGGCTGACTGCCTGGAGGAAAAACAGTGCGTGTGCCTTGTTATGGAAAAACTGGCGCGGGCCACCCTCTTGGCGCGCGCTCAGGTATTCGCCGTACTGGCTCGCCACGTCGGCACAGTGCTGCTCGACGAATCCTTGCAGGGCCGAAATGTCCCGTGGCAATTCATCCGGCAAGCTGGCGGCCTTCTGTAGCTGAGTCTCGAGAAAGGCTTGGCCAAGGTCGCGACGCTGGCCGGGATCATCACCGAGCAGCAATTGTTCGTAAGTCTCTTTCAGGCAGCCGGCGCTGCGGATCTCTTGAGCAGGCCGGGAATGGATTTGGGTCAGGGCAGTCATGGGCGTATCTCTCGGTCTGTTGGCCGGGGCAGGACGCTGAAACAACGTCTCTTCTTCAGCAGAGCGATGCGCTGGGGCAAAAATTCAATCGGGTTTTGGAATGCAGGGATGGACGGACTTTGTGGAGGGCACCTTTATCTGCATTGGATGGAATGGCCTCATCGCGGGCAAGCCCGCTCCTACAGTAGCTATGCGAATACATTGTAGGAGCGAGCTTGCCCGCGATGCGGCCGGATAACTCAACCAAGGCACAAAACTCAAACGCCCCTGGCCTGCTGCTCCAGGTGCACCTGCAACTGCGGGTCGATCTGCAACGCCGCCGCCAGTTCATCCAGGTAGTCGCGCTCGGCGCCCTGCTGATCCCCAGCCACCATCACACTGGCCAGATACATCTCGGCGGCCATCGCAGGGTCTGTCGCTGATTGCGCCACGTCATGGGCGTCCAGCGGCTTGGCGACTTCGTCGTCCAACCATTGCTGCAACTCAGGGTCGTCGGTATGACGGCCGATTTCCGTGCTGATCATCTGCCTCTCGGCCTCATCGATGCGACCGTCGGCCTTGGCGGCCGCAATCAGTGCCCGCAGCACCGCGTGGCTGTGACTTTCGACCTCCGGGCCGGCCAGCATGTCAGCCGTGCGCAAGGCCTGCTGGGGGGCGGCGGCCTGGCTGCGCTGCCAGGCTTGATAGGCCTGGAATGCCATCATGCCCAACGAGGCGAGCGCGGCGTAGTTGGTCCCACCGCCCGACCGGCGCTGACTTGCACCACCCAACGCCGAGCCGCCACCGAGCAACCCACCCAGCAGGCCACCCAGGCCGCCGCCCGCACCGGCGCCGCCACCCAGCAGGCCACCGAGCAATCCACCCAGGTCGCCCCCCGTGCCACCCTGGGGCGCGCCGCCCGGACGGGTCATTGAGCCCTGGCCGGCTCGCAGCAGTTGTTCGAGCAAATCGCTGGTGTTCATGACGACGTCCTCATCGAAGGGAGCATTCCGTCTGAGAACGATAGACCGCGTCCCCCATTGCGCCAGCACCGTTTAGCCGACAAATACGCAAAATGGCGACTGGATTAATCCGCAGTGTTTTTACGAGGCCCAGCTAAGATTTACGGATGGTGAACCTTATTCCCGGATTTTCGGTCGATACCTGCAACCCGACCCGGTTTGCCACCGCCCCCGGACCTCGAGGGTGATGATTGGCTTGTTTGACTTTCTGGAGAATGCCCCGTGATTTCGACCCTACACATCGCCAGACTCAAAGCGTGGGGTGCCCACGGTTTCACCGCCACCGGAGTGGTCACTGCCTTCCTCGCCACGCTCGCCCTGCTGGAGAACCAACCGACCAATTGCCTGCTGTGGCTGGGCGTTGCGCTGATTGTCGACGGGCTGGATGGCGCACTCGCGCGCAAGGTCAATGTGCAGTCTGTCTTGCCCAGTTTCGACGGGTCGATCCTCGACCTGGTGATCGATTACCTCACCTATGTGTTCATCCCTGCCCTGTTCATCTATCGCTACATCCCGCTGCCGGACTACACACTGCTGCTGACGGTGTCGCTGATCCTGGTGTCGTCACTGTTCTGTTTCTGCAACGTCAACATGAAAAGCAAGGACAACTACTTCCAGGGCTTCCCCGCTGCCTGGAATGTGGTTGCGTTGTGCCTGTACATCATTGCGCCGTCGCCCTGGATCACCCTGCTCACGGTCATTGGCCTGGCGCTGCTGACCGTGACCCGGATGAAATTCCTGCACCCATTCCGGGTGCGCCGTTTCATGCCGATCAACATCGCCGTGACCGCCATCTGGTTGCTGTGCAGCCTTTCGCTGGTGATCAACCACCCGGTGATCAACCCTCTGGTGATGGGCCTCTGGCTACTGATGTCGGCGTACTTCCTGGGTATCTGCATCTGGCGCACGGCGATGGAGTGGTTCGACGAAGCGCGGCATCGCTGACATCGAAGGGTGTGGTGTGCCCGCGACATAGATCACTACCCCCAGTGGGAGCGAGCCTGCTCGCTCCCACTGGGGAATCTCTCAATAACCCACCTCAGCGCCGAGTGATCACCACTTCAAGGTATTCGCTCGGCACCACCAGCGATTTCTCACCGGCGCGGTTCGAGCGGTTGATCAGTTCGGTCAAGTCCGCTTCCAGCGCCTGGGCCGCTTCGGCTGGCAGTGCGGCGAAGGCCTTGTGGACCGGGCCATACCAGGTGCGGAAGGTGTCGATGAAGTGCGCCGCCGAGCGATAGCGGAAGTTGAAGAAGCGCCGGGTCACCTGGATCAGGAAATCCCGCTCTTCAAAGTGCTCGTGCAACCAGGGCTCGCTGCCCCAGTTCGACGGCGGTTGTGCTCCGGAAGGTGGCAAGTGCCGGCCGAGGGTCTTGAACATCTGCCCGACAAAACCGTCAGGCGTCCAGTTGGCCAGGCCGATTCGCCCGCCCTGGCGGCAAACCCGCGCCAGTTCGGCGGCGGCCTTCACCTGGTCAGGCGCGAACATCACACCGAAGGTAGACAGTACCAGGTCGAAACTGTCGTCCTTGAACGGCAGCGCCTCGGCGTCGGCCACCTGGAAAGTCACTTCCAGCCGTTCGGCCCGTGCCCGGTCTTCGCCGCGCTCCAGCAGGGCCGCCACATAGTCGGTGGAGGTGACGTGGGCTCCTCGGCGCGCGGCCGCCAGCGTCGCATTGCCGTTGCCGGCCGCAACGTCCAGAACGCGCTCATCGCACAGCAGATCGCAGGCTTCGGCCAACTGCTCGCCCACCAGTTGCAGGGTGGTGCCGATCACGGCGTAGTCGCCGCTGGCCCAGGAGGCCATCTGGCGGTTTTTCAAGGCAGCAAGATCAATGGGGGTACTCATAAAGCAGCTCCGTTCAGGGAATACAATGCCAAGGCTCATTCGGCCGTGGTGGGATCGATGATGGTGGCAACCCGGGCAATACTGCTGGCTGGGAATCCACTTAGCCTGGCATGTTCCCTGATCGACTCCTCGTCGGGTGCGATGTACACGCAGTAGAGTTTGTCACCGGTGACATAGCTCTGCTGCCACTGCACCTGGGGCAAATCTCGCAACGCCTTGCAGGACTTTTGTGAAGCCGCTTTCAGATCCCTTTCTGACAGTGTTCCAGCGCCTGGAATCTCACGTTCAATGACGAACTTGGGCATGGCAACCTCTCATTCTTGTTATGGATGACAGGGCCGGCAGGCCCTGTGCGTCCACTATCGCGCCGCTGACAGGGAGCGTCCTATCCGATCGTCGGGCAAGACTGTCCGATCGTCCGGAGGTTTTCCCAAGCGCCACAACAGGCTCACAATCAAAAACATTTCGCCAAACAGGGGAAACCCCTCATGGACGCCCTGTCCCAGACCCTGCGTGTGGTCCGCCTGGTCGGTGCAATCTTCATCAGTGCGAGATTTACGGCCCCCTGGTGCTATCAATCGCCCCACGCCGACACCGCTGCCCCGTTCCTGGAGCCCGACGCCGAGCGGGTGGTGATTTTTCACCTGATCACCGAAGGCGAGTGTTACGTCGAGCTCGGCGATGCCCCGACACTGCTCCTGAGTGCCGGAGACGTGGTGTTGTTTCCCCAGGGAGACGCCCATCGCATGAGTTCCCAGCCGGGTTTGAAACCCGCAACCAGCGCACGGCTGGACGAGATCCTGGCGCGCCGTCCACGGCAGCTCAATTACGGCGGTGGTGGCACGGTCTGCCGTCTGGTCTGCGGTTACCTGGCGTGCGACAAGCGCCTGGCGGGCATGTTGTTGACTGGCTTGCCGACGGTGGTTCGAGTCAACGTGCGGGGTTCCAACGCCGGCAAATGGCTCGAGTCCTCGGTGCGCTACGCACTGGCCGAAGCCCGCTCGCCTCGTCCGGGTGGCGAAGGCGTCCTGGCCAAGCTGGCGGAGGTGCTGTTCATCGAGGTGCTGCGCCTGTACATGCACCAGCAGGGCGAGGGTCGCACCGGTTGGCTGGCGGGCGTGGGGGACCGGATCGTCGGCGCCGCCCTCAATGCGCTGCACAAGAAGCCCTGTCACACCTGGACTCTGGAGGAGCTGGCGCGCACAGCCGGCACGTCAAGATCGGTGTTGGCCGAGCGCTTCCAGCAGATGGTCGGAGTGTCGCCGATGCAGTATTTGACGCAATGGCGAATGCTGCTGGCGGCCAATCTGTTGCGCAGCAGTAACAGCTCGCTGCTACGCATCGCCGAAGAGGTGGGCTACCAGACCGACACGGCCTTCAGCCGGGCCTTTCGGCGCGAATACGGCGCGCCACCTGCGGCCTGGCGGCGCGGGCAGACGAGCCCCCGTAACGAGATCGGGATTGCCGAGACGTCGTGAATCGGCTCTTATGGGCCACCTGCATTTTTTGAAAGGATTCAAGCATGGCACTGCGCCTGGACTGGCTGGTCGATCATCCGCAACACAGCGACACCTTCGCCGCGTGGATTCATCGACAGTTTCACTACGAGTACGCCGAGCAATCCCTCCCCGACTGGCAACGGGAGTTTGCCCAGGGACAACTCAACGGCGACTGGAAATGCCTGATTGCACTGCAGGGCGATCAATTGCTGGGAGGGGCCGCGCTGGCGAGGTCTGACCTGGAACAGCGGCCAGACCTGGGACCGTGGCTCGCCTGTGTGTTCGTCACCCCCGAGGCACGAGGCCAGGGCCTGGCGGAAGCCTTGATCGAGCGGATTTGCGAGCAGGCCAAAGCCGCTGGTGAACGGAACATTTATTTGCACACCCAGGACCAGCATGCCTACTACGCCAAACGTGGCTGGACCGCGCTTGAGCGTTTTCGCGCCTGGGACAAGGAGCAATGGCTCATGGTGCGAGACCTGTGAGCCATTGATCCTTGCGTTTTACGCTGCCGGTTTGGGGGCGTCGGCCTTGGCCTCTTGCAGCAGTTGCTGGATCATTTTTTCCTGCTCGTCGTAGCGCCCCTCACCGAAGTGGGTGTAACGCACCTGCCCCTTGGCATCGACCAGGTAGTGCGCCGGCCAGTACTGGTTGTCGAAGTTGCGCCAGATCGCATAGTTATTGTCGATGGCCACCGGGTAGGTAATGCCGAGTTTCTTCACCTGAGCCTTGACGTTATCGATGATGCGCTCGAAGCCGTATTCCGGGGTGTGCACGCCGATGACCACCAGGCCGTCCTTCTCGTATTTCTTCGCCCAATCCTTCACATACGGCAGGGTATGCTGGCAGTTGATGCAGTCAAAGGTCCAGAAATCCACCAGCACCACTTTGCCCTTGAGCGCATCGTTGGTCAGCGCCGGCGAATTGATCCACTCCACGGCACCGGTCAGTGACGGCATGGCGCCTTTGGCATTGTCCTCGATCATGTCGGCCTGGACCTTGCTGACCAGGTAGTCGACCACTTTGGGTACGCTTTGCAGTACGCCTTTCTCCAGAGCGCTGACGCCTTCGGAGGAAGTGCCGGCCAGCAAGGTCTTGTCAGCACCGGTGGAGATCACCAGTGCAGCGGCCAGTACCGCGAAGCCAGTGCCACGCCGCAGCCAGCCGGTGACCGGAATCGAGGCTTTCAAGCGATTGACCAGGCCACGACCGGCGAAGATCAATGTGCCCAGTGACAACGCACTGCCCAGGCCGTAAGCCACCAGCAACAAACTGGTTTGCGCGTTGGCGCCCTGTAGCATCGCGCCGGTCAGAATGACCCCGAGAATCGGCCCGGCACACGGTGCCCAGAGTAGGCCGGTAGCCACGCCGATCATCAGCGAACCCAGCGGACCGGACATTTTGCGGGTGTTGGGGTCGAGGCGATTGCCCAGCAATACGAATGGACGTGCGAGCCAGCCGCCCACTCGCGCGGAGATCAGCGACAGGGCAAACAGCGCCATGACCAGCAGGGCGACGTGCCGACCGGTGTTGTTGGCCTGGATCACCCACTCACTGCTGACCACGGCCAGGCTGGAAATGAGGGCGAAGGTCATGACCATGCCGCCAAGAGTCAACAGGATCGAGGAACGGGTGCGGTCGACGCCGGCGAACAGGAACGGCACGACCGGCAGGATACAAGGACTGAGGACGGTCAGGATGCCGCCCAGAAAAGCGATGAGGAACATGGTGATCACCTTTATGTATTCACGACACACCACATCACCCCTTGTGGGAGCGGGTTTGCCCGCGATGAGGCCCGTACATTCAACATCTATATCGACTGGTTGGGCGTCATCGCGGGCAAGCCCGCTCCCACAAGGGGATCAACGGCGTTATCAAGAGCAGCGCCCAACATCACGCCATCTGGTTATCGAGCGATTGCCCCTGCGGCGTACGGCTTGCGCCGTCCTGTGCCAGGAAGTCATGGGCGCCCTGGTTTTTCATCGGGGCCAGCTGGAAGCACGTGCTGCTACCGCAGGTGCTTTGTTCAACGGCGGCGTTGGCATGGGCGGCGGCACCGGCAAAGGCAAAGGCTGACGCGGTCAGAAAGCGTGTGATGTTGTTCATGATGGTGCTCCTGTCTCGAAAAGAATGGATGTGCAGACGACGCCAGACTCAGTTGTCCGAGCTGCATTCGCCGAATTTGCGGTAGTCCAGGACCTGGGTTTTGCTCTGGGAGTCCAGGTAGGTCAGCTTGGCGTCGACAATGCCGCAGGTATCGCTGCTGGCCTGGGTCAGCGACACCACTTTCTTGATGTCCAGGTGGGTGCCGTACGAGTAGGTTTTCTCGCTGACATCGGCTTCGGCGCGGGCCGACAGGGTGCAGATGTTCAGGGCGGCAAACAGGCAGGCGGCGTAGATGGCTTTGGTGTTCATGGTGAGATCCTCAGGTTTCAATGGTTGGGTGTTCGAGTGAGGCGGTTGCGTTTGCCTCGATGGAAGCCATTTAAAACCTGCGAGGTATCTCGTCTGTGTCCAAAACCGGCGCGTGTAAATCGGTACGTATCCAGAACGCCCGGAGATACACAGCGATACAAAACCCCTCAAATCCGGCGTTTTTTTGTCCGCGTGTATCCGTCGACACAGCAGATACACTGCAATACAAATCGTGTCGGGCGAGCGGGCAAAGGCTCGATAGACTGCGGCCCATCCCCCCTTTGTTGAGGCTGCACCATGGAACACGTCGATCACATTCTCATCGTTGACGATGACCGTGAAATCCGAGAACTGGTAGGCAACTACCTGAAGAAAAACGGTTTGCGCACCACGGTCGTCGCGGATGGCCGGCAGATGCGTACGTTCCTGGAATCGACGCCGGTTGACCTGATCGTGCTCGACATCATGATGCCGGGCGACGATGGCCTGATGCTGTGTCGCGAGATTCGCGCCGGTAAACACAAGGCGACCCCAGTGCTGATGCTCACGGCACGCAATGATGAAACCGATCGCATCATCGGCCTGGAGATGGGTGCTGACGACTATCTGGTCAAGCCGTTTGCCGCCCGCGAACTGCTGGCACGTATCAACTCCGTGTTGCGTCGGACGCGGATGCTGCCACCCAACCTCGTCGTGACCGAAAGCGGACGGCTGCTTGCTTTCGGACGCTGGCGCCTGGACACTTCAGCCCGACATTTGCTGGACAAGGACGACACCATGGTTGCCCTGAGCGGCGCGGAATATCGACTGCTGCGGGTGTTCCTCGATCACCCGCAGAGGGTGCTGACCCGCGACCAGTTGCTGAACCTGACCCAGGGTCGCGACGCTGACCTGTTCGACCGCTCCATTGACCTGCTGGTCAGCCGTTTGCGTCAGCGTTTGCTGGACGATGCGCGCGAACCGGCCTACATCAAAACCGTGCGCAGTGAGGGCTATGTGTTTTCCCTGCCAGTGGAAATCCTCGGTGAGCTCTCATGAAATACCCGCTGCGCTGGCCCCGTACCCTCGCCTCGCGACTGTCGCTGATTTTCCTGGTTGGTCTGATCCTGGCGCAGGCGCTGTCTTTCGGCGCGCAATATTACGAGCGCTACGAAAGTGCCAAAAACACCATGCTCGGCAACCTCGAAACCGACGTTTCCACCTCGATTGCCATCCTCGACCGCTTGCCGGCGGATGAGCGGGCAAGCTGGTTGCCACAGCTGGACCGGCGTAACTATCGCTACCTGCTCGATGAAGGTTCGCCAGGCAGAGCCATGAACGACACACCGATTGCGGTGACATCGATCAAGGACGCAATCGGTATGGACTACCCCATGACCGTGACCGATATTCCCGGCCCGATCAAACGCTTTCAGGTCCACCTGAAACTGGCCGATGGCAGCCCGGTGACCATCGATGTTCGCCCGAGCATGGTGCCGCTATCACCGTGGTTACCCTTTGTGTTGCTCGGTCAACTGGCGCTGCTCATCCTGTGCACCTGGCTGGCCGTGCGCATCGCCATTGGCCCCCTCACCCGCCTGGCGCAAGCCGTGGAAACCCTGGACCCCAACACCCATCCGGTGCTTCTGGATGAAAAAGGCCCGACCGAAGTGGCCCATGCCGCCAGGGCTTTCAACGCCATGCAGGCGCGCATCGCCGCGTACCTGAAGGAGCGCATGCAACTGCTGGCAGCCATTTCCCACGACCTGCAAACGCCGATCACCCGCATGAAACTGCGCGCCGAGTTCATGGACGACTCCAGCGAAAAAGACAAACTGTGGAATGACCTCAGCGAAATGGAGCACTTGGTGCGCGAAGGCGTGGCCTATGCCCGCAGTGTGCATGGCGCCACCGAAGAGACCCGCCGCACCAATCTGGACTCCTTCCTCGACAGCCTGGTGTTCGACTATCAGGACATGAACAAGCTCGTGCAACTGAGCGGAAAAAGCGACGCGGTCATCGACACCCGCCCGCATGCCTTGCGCCGGGTGTTGGTGAACCTGACCGACAACGCGCTGAAATTCGCAGGTGCAGCCGAGCTGCAGGTGCAAACCGGGGCTGACGGCAAGCTTTCGCTGAAAGTCTTGGACCGCGGCCCTGGCATTTCCGAAGAAGACCTGGCCCACGTCATGGAACCCTTCTACCGCGTGGAAAACTCACGCAACCGCAGCACCGGCGGTACGGGCCTGGGCCTGGCCATTGCGCAACAACTGGCACTGGCACTCGGCGGATCGCTGACCCTGAGTAATCGCGAAGGTGGCGGCCTGTGCGCAGAATTGACCCTGCCAAGCAGCCCTCTGAAACCTTGACCTGCAGGAGCGAGCATGTCGAGGCGTCGAACCGTCGCGATGGTGGTCAACGATGATGATGGCTGTCTGAATCCCCGCGGTGTGTGGGCCACCATCGTCGGAACGCCGCCCGGAGCAAGCTCGCTCCTACCAGTTCAAGGCAGCACAGAGCAGAGGCCACGGAAAGCCTCTATATTGAAACTCCAGTCCCCTCTTCATCATTGCCAAGGACATGCCAATGGATGAAAACCGCCGGCCCATCAAGACCCGTTCTTCGGGATGGGCCAGACGTATCACCGACATCCTGGTCAAGCGCGACCTCTCCCCCAATCAGATTTCCGTGGCGAGCATCGTTTTCGCGCTGATCGGCATCAGCGCGCTGAACATCGACACAGGCGTTGCTGGCTCGATCCTCTGCGCCATTGGCATTCAACTGCGCCTGTTGTGCAATTTGTTCGACGGCATGGTGGCGATCGAAGGCGGCAAGCAATCCCCTATCGGCAGCCTGTACAACGAATTTCCCGACCGCATCGCCGACAGCCTGCTGATCGTCGGACTCGGCTACGCCATCGGCTATTCGGACCTGGGCTGGTTTGCCGCGCTGGCGGCGGCGCTGACCGCTTACGTGCGGGTGTTCGGCGGCTCCATCGGGCTGGCGCAGATCTTCATCGGCCCGATGGCCAAGCAGCACCGGATGGCGGTGATGACCTTGGCGCTGCTGCTCAACGCCGTCGAAGCGGCGGTCTACGCCAGCCACTACGTCTTGTTGATCGCGCTGATCATCATCGCCGTCGGCTCCGCCGCCACTTGCGTCACGCGCACGCTGGCCATTGCCAGGCAACTCAAAGGGGCCGCCCATGTGGATCAGTAATGCGTTGATCTCCGTCCTGCGTTTTCTCATTGGCGTGACGGCGCGCTGGGAAAGCCCCCCGGACCTGTCGCGCCAGCGCATCTACTTTGCCAATCACACCAGCCACATGGACACCCTGGCGATCATCGCGGCCCTGCCTCCCAAAGCCCGCAAGAATGTGAAACCGGTGGCCGCCGCCGATTACTGGGGCAAGAACCGATTCCTGTCGTACATCTCGCAGCAAGGCCTCAACGCCGTACTGATCGAACGCAACCCCGAGCCAGGAGTGAATGTGCTGGAGCCGATTTTCGACGTGGTGCGCGACGGTCATTCGATCATCATCTTTCCCGAAGGCACCCGCTCCAGCCAGGCCCTGCCTGGCCCATTCAAATCTGGGCTGTTCCGGCTCGCCGAGACCTTCCCGGACGTTGACCTGGTGCCGATCTACCTGGAAAACCTGCACCGTTCGATGCCCAAGGGCAAGCATGTGCCGTTGCCCATCATTTGTACCATCCGCATCGGCGACCCTCTGCCCCACATCGCGCATGAGGAAAAACAAGTGTTTCTGGAGCGGGCGCGTGAAGCCATTTTGAGGCTGTCCAAATGAGTCTTGAAGACAAGTTCCTGTGGTTCTTCTTCGCCATCGCCTGCCTGCTGGCGCTGGCTTCGATCATCGGCCGTGTGCTGGCCCGGCGCGCGACATCGGATAGCTCGGTGGCGACCATCGAAAACCTCAACCAGCGGGTGAATGCCTGGTGGGGGATGGTGATCATCTTCTTTGTGTCCTACCAGTTGGGTGGCAATGCGACCGTCGTGCTGTTCGCCTTCATTTCGCTGTTCGCGCTCAGGGAATTCATCACCTTGACGCCAACCACCCTGGGCGATCACAACGCCCTGTTTTCCGCGTTTTTCATCCTCATCCCCCTGCAATACCTGCTGATCGGCACGCACTGGTATTCGATGTTCACCCTGCTGATTCCGGTGTACGCCTTCCTGTTGCTGCCGGCGATTGCGGTGCTGAGCCAGGACACGGACGCGTTTCTGGAAAGGACCGCAAAAATCCAGTGGGGTGTGATGATTTGCATCTACTGCATCAGCCACGCACCGGCCCTGCTGCTCCTGGACCTCGAAGGCTTCCAGGGGCAAAACGCGCTACTACTGTTCTATCTGGTGTTCGTGGTGCAGTTGAGCGACGTGTTGCAGTACGTATTCGGCAAGCTGTTCGGCAAACACAAGGTGGCGCCGCTGGTCAGCCCGTCGAAAACCGTCGAAGGACTGGTCGGCGGCGGCTTGTCAGCCACCCTGATTGGCGGCTGCATGTTCTGGATGACACCGTTCAGCTTCTGGCAGTCGCTGCTGATGTCGTTTGTCATCGTCGCCATGGGTTTTCTCGGCGGGCTGGTGATGTCGGCGATCAAGCGCAGTCTAAGTGCCAAGGATTGGGGCACCATGATCAAGGGCCACGGCGGCATGCTCGACCGCATGGACTCGATCTGCTTTGCCGCGCCGATCTTCTTTCACCTGACGCGGTACTTTTTTTCGGTGACGTAACAACTTCCCCTGTAGGAGCGAGCTTGCTCGCGATAGCGGTTTTCCAGTCAAAACCATGAAGACTGATACGCCGCTATCGCGAGCAAGCTCGCTCCTACAGGGGAATTATCACGCCGGGTTGATGACACCTTCTGCATGCATCTGCCGCAACAACGCCGCGCCGTTCTCGATGAACTCATTCGATCCCACCGCACCGGCCTCAACCGCCAACCCCTGCAACTGCTCTGCCCCACTCAATTGAGGAAACTCGCCAATACGCTGCAACAACCGCCAGGCCAATGGGCTCAATTCGGAAAACCTCACGCTCCAGTCTTCCACCCGCCGCACCAGCAGCAAGGTCGGCTGGGCCGGCGGTGTTTCAGGTTGATAGTCCACCCCCACCCGATGCACAGGCCACGTGTAGGCCAGGGGCCATGCCAGCGCCGAAACCCGCAAGGCGCGGCCCAACAACTGCCCGCCATCACTGGCTGGAAACGCCTCGGCTTCGGACTGCTGCAGCGCCATTTCCACCCATTCATAGTGTGCCAACTCCACCATGAACGGCGGCCAGGCCTCCCCGCTCAAGACGGGTTGCGAGGCGAGGAATTCAACGAACTCCTGGGCGATCTCGCCGAATTTCGGCGTGCGCGCACGATGGTCACGCAGGAAAGCGCGCATCAGCGCACGCCAGCGCTCATCACCGAGAATCCTGATCAACACTGGAAAGGTGCCACTGAGCAATAGCGAAAGGTTGTTGAAAATCAGGTCCCGGTAGACTTGCACCCGTGCGATGTCCATCCCGACCGGTGGCGCACAGTGATCGGGATCGCGCAGGTAACGACCCAGGTTGGTTTGCTCATCGAACAGGGCTGATTTATCCACGATTCGGAGCCTCCGTTTGCAAGCGGCGAATGGTCTGCAACTCGCCGACCAGTTCGGTAAAGGCCGGGAAGTTGAAATCGCGCTCCAGCAGCGTCGGCTGGGCGCCAAAACGCGCGTAGGCCGCGGCCAGCAGCGACCACACGGCCGGTTTCACCGATGCGCCATGGGTGTCGATTTTCAAGGTATCCGACTCATCGAAATGACCGGCCACGTGCATGGCCACCACCCGACCCGCGTCGATGTTGGCCAGGAAGGCCTGCGGATCGAAACGGTGGTTGATCGAGTTGACGTAAACGTTATTGACGTCCAGCAGCAGATCGCAATCGGCTTCGCGCAACACCGCGTTGGTGAAGGTCACCTCGTCCATGTCCTGCCGGGGCGCGGCGTAATACGAGACATTTTCCACGGCCAGGCGCCGGCCGAGAATGTCCTGTGCCTGACGGATCCGCGCAGCCACGTGATGCACCGCCTCCTCGGTAAACGGCAGCGGCAACAGGTCGTACAGGTGACCGTCATCGCTGCAGTAACTCAGGTGCTCGCTGTACAACGGCACCTTGTAGTGATCGAGGAACACCCTGACCTCACGGAGGAACCCGACATCCAGTGGTGCCGGCCCGCCCAACGAAAGCGACAGGCCGTGACAGGACAGCGGATAACGTTCGGCCAGGGTGTGCAACGCCACGCCATGGGCGCCACCGATGCCGATCCAGTTCTCCGGCGCGACTTCCAGAAAGTCGAAATCACCCATCGGGGCCGCCAGGAGATCTTTCATCAAACCGCGACGCAGGCCCAGCCCGACGCTGGTTTTGATTGAGGCAACAGAGGTTTGCATGATGTCGATCTCAAGGGTCAGGTCGTATTGCTCACGCACCAGATGGCCGATGCCCATGCGGTCGAGCACGTCCATCGGACACAGGAACGTCACGCGCACGGTGCCCGGCAAGCGACTGATGTCGATGGAGCCGGTGATGGTCGCGCGGTTGAGCACTTCGTCGTAGGGCAAGCCCGTGACGCTGGCGGCACGTTGCAGACCGTTCTCTACCGCCACGTTGAGGTTCTCGCCGCTTCCGATGAAGGTGATCGGGCCGCTCTGTTCGATTTCGGTCTGGCCCCAGCGTGCGCCCAGCTCGCGAACGTTGCGCCGCTGCTCAGCGGTCATCGGCCGGGCCATGGGCGGCAGGTCGTCGAGGTTTTGCAGGATGATCGGGCCTTCCAGGCTCAGCGCCTTGATCACCTGCACCTGCACTTCGGTTTCGCCGGAGCAATCGGTGGCGTGCCCGGCGATTTCGCCATTGCCCTGCTGGGCATGCATGTCGCCCATGTACACACCGGCTCCCGGTACTTTCACCGGGCAGATCAACACGCAGCCCTCACGGATCGAATTGGTGTCCATGTGCCCATCGGTCTTGGCCGCGTGCAGCTCTTCGCGGGTCATGCCAAAACGGTGCGGCGCGCCGATAAGGTACTGGCCGAAATCGGCGCAGTTGTGCGAATCCGGCAGATCTCGGGACGGCGTTGTACCGATGTTGCCGAGGAATGGACGCATGTGCGCGGCAACACCGGGAATATCGGCGCGGGCCAGCGACAGGATCGAATGCTGCGCGGCGAATTCCGGAAGCGCCGACATTTGTGATGCATTGCCGGCCAGGCGGTTGGCCACATTCTGATTGACGGTCAGGCTGACCTGGTTCTGCGCATCGAACACGATCACGTAACCATGACTGAACCGGAACGCACTGACTTCTGCGCCACAGGTATTGCAGCGGATCGAATCCTCTCCGATGCCCTCGACGTGGCTCGCCGGGTGTTCGGTGCCGCATTTGGAGCAGAATTTGGCAACGAAAGGATCGCCGTGGTAACGGCCTTCGACAAAGCTCATCACCCCGGAGGACGTTGCCTGTGAGGTGACGCGCAGGCTTTTGATCTTGATCGCCACGGCGTCGCCGATCTCGGCTCCCGCGATGGCCACCGGTTGCGTCACTTCATGCCCGCCCTCGAAAGCCGGCGTGATCATCGGCCCCCAGCAGCCAGGCGGCGTCCCGGTGACCAGGGTGCCACCGTCGGCCAACGGGCCCAGCATCGGCTGGCTCGGGCCGATGAGGCCATTGGTGTACTGCTCGACGCGCAAACGCTGCACGGGTTCGGATTTCAGGTCTGTTTCAGGCTTAAACGTGCTCATTGTTATCCCCGGACGGTAGGTGCCAAACGACCTGAACAGTTCATCGCAGCTTTGTATCTGGGCTGTGTTCGGGGGCGAGCGGGAAATGGTGGGGAGTGTATCGAGAGGGTGCCTGGATACACTGCGATACATGAATCCCACAGAGAAAAGTGGTTATCAGAGGTACTTTCGTCGCTCAGGTCACCTGCACGCTGCCGGCGAACTAAACTCAATGAACCCACAACCACCGCCCAGAGCCCGCTGCCTCCAACAACATGACCCTGGACCCTGCAACAGGAGCGCACGTGATGGACGAGGCCAGGCTTAACGATTTCATGGGCAAACTGGTGAGCGACATGGGCGGCGCGGCCATGCTCGCCAATGTCATCCTCGGCGAAGAGCTCGGCCTGTATCGGGCCATGGCCGACAGCCAACTGATCAGCCCCGAGGCCCTTGCGGGCAAAACCGGCTGTAACGCCCGCCTGCTACGCGAATGGCTCAGCGCCCATGCGGCTTCGGGCTACATGGAACACCACGACGGCCAGTTCCGCCTGCCGGAAGAACAAGCGCTGGCGTTGGCGATCGAAGCGTCGCCGGTGTACGTGGCGGGGGGTGTCGGCGTGGTCGCGTCGTTCTTCCACGACAAGGATAAACTGGTCAACGCCATGCGCGGCAACGGCGCCCTGCCCTGGGGGGACCACCATCCGTGCATGTTCAGCGGCACCGAGCGTTTTTTCCGGCCCGGGTATCGCGCACACCTGGTGGCCGAATGGTTGCCGGCCCTGGACGGCGTAGTCGAAAAACTGCAGGCCGGTGCCAAGGTGGCGGACATCGGCTGCGGACACGGCGCCTCGACGGTGATCATGGCGCAGGCGTTCCCGCAGTCGCAGTTCGTTGGCTTCGACTACCATGCTCCGTCCGTGAGCGTCGCCACCCAGCGTGCCGAGGAAGGCGGTGTGTCCGACAGGGCGCGGTTCTTCCAGGGTACCGCGAAGAGTTACCCCGGCAATGACTATGACCTCGTCTGTTACTTTGATTGCCTGCACGATATGGGCGACCCGGTGGGCGCGGCCCGTCATGCCTGCCAGTCGCTGAAACCCAACGGCACGGTGCTGCTGGTCGAACCCTTCGCCAACGACCGGCTCGACGACAATATCACCCCGGTGGGACGGCTTTTCTACGCCGCCTCGACTTTTATCTGCACGCCCAATTCGCTGTCCCAGGAAGTCGGGCTCGGGCTCGGCGCCCAGGCAGGCGAGGCACGATTGCGCCAGGTGTTCACCGAGGCGGGGTTCAGCACATTCCGCCGGGCGACAGAAACGCCGTTCAACCTGATTCTGGAGGCGAGGAAATAAGCCCTACTTTCCCCTTCCTGTAGGAGCGAGCATGTCGAGGCGTCGAACCGTCGCGATGGCGGTGTATCAGCCAATACAGTTTTGAATGACACACCGCATCGCGATCTCGCTCCTACAGGGGTGTGTTTGAGGTGGTAACCTGCATGGATTCAAGGTGACCCGGAGTATTGAACATGCTCGACCGCCCGATCCATGACCAGCTTGATCGCCTCCAGCACTTCATGGCCGAGCAGCCATTCGCGGTACTGACCGGCGCCGGCATCAGCACCCCGTCCGGTATTCCTGACTACCGCGACAACCAGGGCGTGCGCCGGGGCCGGCAACCGATGATGTACCAGGAATTCCTCGGTGCCCCGGAGTCCCGCCGCCGTTACTGGGCCCGGGCCATGCTCGGCTGGCCGCGGGTGCGCCAGGCGCAACCTAATGCGGCGCACGAAGCCCTGGCCACGCTGCAAGGCACGCGGCAGATAGGCGGCCTGATCACCCAGAACGTCGACACCTTGCACGACCAGGCCGGCAGTCGCCATGTGATCGAACTGCATGGCAGCCTGCATCGGGTGCTGTGTCTGGACTGCGGGCAGCGCAGCGAGCGTGATTCGATCCAGCGGTTGATGGAGGCGCAGAACCCCTATCTGGCCGGCGTCGACGCCGTGCAGGCACCCGATGGCGACACCCTGCTCGATGCAGCGTTCGAGGCACGTTTCCAGGTGCCGCACTGCCCCCACTGCGCCGGGGAACGGATGAAACCGGACGTGGTGTTTTTTGGTGAGAACGTGGCGCAGCAGACGGCGGCCAAGGCCATGGAATCGGTCGAAAACGCCGCAGGGCTATTGGTGGTCGGCTCTTCGCTAATGGCCTACTCGGCCTTCCGCCTGTGCCGGGCGGTGGTGGATCAGGGCAAGCCGCTGATCGCGATCAACCTGGGTAAGACCCGGGCAGACGATTTGCTCGACCTGAAGATCGAGGGCTCCTGCGAGCAGTTGTTGCCGTTGCTGGTGCAGCGACTGAACACCTGAACTCCCCGATCCCCTGTAGGAGCGGTGATTACAAGTTCCACGACTCGCGAAGCACATCAAACAACGCCTGGGCCGCCGCAGACAGCTCCACCCCGGGCTTGGTCAGCACGCCAATCGCCCGTTCCACCACGGGTTCCTGCAAGGTGATGCAGCGTGCGCCCAGTTCGCGCATCTGCCCGGCGCACAAAGCCGGTACCGCGCTCACCCCCAGGCCGCTGGCGACCATGCGGCCCACCGTCGCCAGTTGATGGCTTTCGAACTCCACCGGCAGCTTCATGCCCCGCGCCTGCAAATGTTCTTCGAGCATCACCCGTACCGTCGAGGGTCGTTGCAGGGTGATGAACGGCTGTTCCAGCAGCGTCTGGAAGTCGATGTCTTCGCGGCTGGCAAATGGCGAATCCAGCGGCACCACCGCGACAAACCGATCGCGATACAACGGCGTGAACTCAAGGGAGGTGGTCATGCTCGGCTCGAACGCCACGCCCAGTTCCACCTGCCGATCGCGCACCAGCTCCAGCACCTGCTCGTTGATCACGTCGTTGACCGTGACGTTGACGTTCGGATAGCGGGCGCGGAAGGTCTTGAGGATCGGCGGCAGCAGGTTGCCGGCAAAGGAAGGCATCGCCGCCAGGGTCACGCGACCGCGTTGCAGGGTAAACCGCTGGCGCAGTTCATCCTCGGCGTTGTCCCAGTCGGCGATCAAACGACGGGCGAGTGGCACCAGCGCCTCGCCCTCGGCGGTGAGTGCCACATTGCGCGTGTTGCGCGTAAACAGACGGCCGCCCAGCCCCTCCTCCAACGCCTTGATGGTCAGGCTCAGGGCCGATTGCGACAGGTGCAAGCGCTCACAGGCCACGGCAAAGCTCAGGCTCTGGGCCACGGCGAGGAAAGCGCGGATCTGCTTGACGGTCATATCCTGAGGCTCCAGTTGTAAGCTACAAGCTTTAAGCTGCAAGCGTGAAGCGGTGTTTTGTTGAGTTTTATCTATCAATCAACCTTAAAAATCAACTTAACAAATGAATATCCCGGCGAGACACTTCATTCCATACGGCTAGCCAGCCGCCCACAAAGAATAAAAGAGGTGCATATGGCAGGTTTCGACAAGCGCGTGAGTTCCTACGAGGAAGCTCTGGCAGGTCTTGAAGACGGCATGACCGTGATCGCGGGTGGCTTCGGCCTGTGCGGTATTCCGGAAAACCTCATTGCCGAGATCAAGCGCAAGGGCACCCGCGACCTCACCGTGGTCTCCAACAACTGCGGTGTCGACGGTTTTGGCCTGGGTGTGCTGCTGACCGACCGGCAGATCAGCAAGGTCGTGGCCTCCTACGTGGGCGAGAACAAGCTGTTCGAAGAGCAACTGCTCAAAGGCGAGATCGAGGTCATCCTGACCCCGCAAGGCACCCTTGCCGAAAAAATGCGTGCTGGCGGTGCCGGCATTCCGGCCTTCTTTACCGCCACCGGCGTCGGCACCCCGGTTGCAGAAGGCAAGGAAGTTCGCGAATTCCACGGCCGTAAATACCTGATGGAAGAGTCCATCACCGGCGACTTCGCCATCGTCAAGGGCTGGAAGGCCGACCACTTCGGCAACGTGATCTATCGTCACACCGCCCAGAACTTCAACCCGCTGGCCGCTACGGCGGGCAAGATCACCGTGGTCGAAGTCGAAGAAATCGTCGAACCCGGCGAGCTGGACCCGGCGCAGATCCACACCCCTGGCATCTACGTCGACCGGATCATCTGCGGCACGTTCGAAAAACGCATCGAACAACGCACCGTACGCAAGTGATCCTCTGCCCCCGGACCGAATGAAGGAATAACAACAATGGCACTTTCCCGCGAACAAATGGCTCAACGCGTCGCCCGTGAAATGCAGGACGGCTTCTACGTGAACCTGGGCATCGGCATTCCGACCCTGGTCGCCAACTACATTCCCGAAGGCATGGAAGTCATGCTGCAATCGGAGAACGGCCTGCTCGGCATGGGCCCGTTTCCTACCGAAGAAACGATCGATGCCGACATGATCAACGCCGGCAAGCAAACCGTGACCGCGCGTATTGGCGCTTCGATCTTTTCGTCCGCCGAATCCTT
This sequence comes from Pseudomonas sp. S2_C03, assembly GCF_054668405.1. Classification (NCBI taxonomy): domain Bacteria; kingdom Pseudomonadati; phylum Pseudomonadota; class Gammaproteobacteria; order Pseudomonadales; family Pseudomonadaceae; genus Pseudomonas; species Pseudomonas sp. S2_C03. Next base: position 3,102,274 of record NZ_CP162766.1, read on the forward strand.
CGCGATGATTCGCGGCGGTCATGTCGACCTGACCGTGCTGGGCGCCTTCGAAGTGGATGTGCAAGGCAATATCGCTTCGTGGATGATTCCCGGCAAACTGGTTAAAGGCATGGGCGGCGCCATGGACCTGGTAGCCGGCGCCGACAACATCATCGTCATCATGACCCACGCCTCCAAGGACGGTGAATCCAAGCTCTTGTCCCAATGCAGCCTGCCGCTGACCGGCGCGGGCTGCATCAAGCGCGTACTGACCGACCTCGCTTACCTGGAAATCGAAAACGGCGCGTTCATTCTCAAGGAACGTGCGCCAGGTGTCAGCGTCGAGGAAATCGTTGCCAAAACCGCCGGTAAACTGATCGTGCCAGAGCACGTTCCAGAAATGCAGTTCGCTGACCAGTGAGGAATCCTTCCATGCAAGAAGTCGTCATTGTTGCCGCCACGCGCACCGCAATCGGCAGTTTCCAGGGTTCGCTGGCCAGCGTATCCGCCGTGGACCTGGGTGCCGCGGTGATCCGCCAGTTGCTGGCACAAACCGGCCTGGACCCTGCCGAAGTCGATGAAGTGATCATGGGCCAGGTCTTGACCGCCGGCGCCGGGCAGAACCCTGCGCGCCAGGCCTCGATCAAGGCTGGCCTGCCCTTCGCCGTCCCGGCGATGACCCTGAACAAGGTCTGCGGCTCGGGCCTCAAGGCCCTGCACCTGGCCACCCAAGCGATCCGTTGCGGCGATGCCGACGTGATCATTGCCGGCGGCCAGGAAAGCATGAGCCTGGCCAATTACGTGATGCCCGGCGCGCGCACCGGCCTGCGCATGGGTCACGCCCAGATTGTCGACACCATGATCAGCGATGGCCTGTGGGATGCGTTCAACGACTACCACATGGGCATCACCGCCGAGAATCTGGTCGAGAAATACAACATCAGCCGCGAACAACAGGATGCTTTCGCCGCCGCTTCTCAGCAAAAAGCCACGGCCGCCATCGAGTCCGGACGGTTCGTCGATGAGATCACGCCGATCCTGATCCCGCAGCGCAGGGGCGAGCCGCTGTCCTTCGCCACCGACGAGCAGCCACGGGCAGGCACCACTGCCGAATCCCTGGGCAAGCTCAAAGCCGCCTTCAAGAAGGACGGCTCGGTGACCGCCGGCAACGCCTCGTCCTTGAACGACGGCGCCGCCGCCGTGATCCTGATGAGCGCCGAAAAAGCCAAGGCACTGGGCCTTCCGGTACTGGCGAAAATCGCTGCCTACGCCAACGCGGGCGTAGACCCGGCGATCATGGGCATCGGTCCGGTATCGGCCACGCGCCGTTGCCTGGACAAAGCCGGCTGGTCCATCGACCAGCTCGACCTGATCGAAGCCAACGAAGCCTTTGCCGCCCAATCGCTGGCGGTGGCCAAGGACCTGGAATGGGACCTGCAAAAGGTCAACGTCAACGGCGGCGCCATTGCCCTCGGCCACCCGATCGGTGCCTCGGGCTGCCGCGTATTGGTAACCCTGCTGCACGAGATGATCAAGCGCGACGCCAAAAAAGGTCTCGCCACCCTGTGCATCGGTGGGGGCCAAGGCGTCGCACTGGCGCTGGAACGGGCGTAACCCCAACGCGTTCGACAGGCTGTACGGGGACCCACGAAGAACCGTCGCAGCCTGGCAAAACACCCGGTGCACCTTTCGGTGTCACCGGGTTCTTTTTTTCTGGCGTTGGATCCGGGCCTGCCTGTGGGGCGTGGGCATCAGCTCAGGAATTGCAGGATCAACCAGCTATTGGCCCCACTGATCACCACAAACAGCCCCCACGCCAGCACCCGTGTCGGCAAACGATTGACGAACGGCCCCATCAACTGGTGATCGTTGGTCATGCGGATCAGCGGATACAGGGCAAACGGCAACTGCAAACTCAGCACCACCTGGCTCAACACCAACAGTTTGCCAATCGCGTTGTCGCCCATCAGCCACACGCCGATGAACGCCGGTATCAGCGCCAGTCCTCGGGTGATCAACCGGCGTTGCCAGCAGGGAATTCGCAGGTTCAGGTAACCCTCCATGATCACCTGCCCGGCGATGGTGCCGGTGAACGTCGAACTTTGCCCGGACGCCAGCAGCGCCACGCCGAACAGGACGCTGGCCAATGCTCCGCCCACCAGCGGGTCGAGCAGGTGATAGGCGTCCTGGATGTCCACCACATCGGTATGCCCGGTCTTGTGGAAGGCCGCCGCGGCGAGAATCAGGATCGCGGCGTTGACCAGCAAGGCCAGCGCCAGGGAGCCAATGGTGTCGATGCGTGCCAGTTTCACCGCATCCTGTTTGCTGGCCAGATCCTTGCCGATCATCCGCGTCTGCACGATCGAGGTGTGCAGATACAGGTTATGCGGCATCACCGTCGCCCCGAGGATCCCGATTGCCAGATACAGCGGCGCGGCGTCGCCGATGGCGGAAAGTGATGGGGTGAATCCCCGGGCAACGTCCGGCCAATAAGGTTTGATCAACAGCAGCTCTACGAAAAAGCACGCACCGATGGTGCCCACCAGCACCAGCATGATCGCTTCCAGTCGGCGAAAGCCGCGGTTCTGCAGGGCCAGCACCAGCAGGGTGTCGAACGCCGTGAGGGCGATGCCTGCACTCAGCGAGCAGCCCAACAGCAAGTGGAACGCCAGCGCACAGCCGAGCACTTCGGCGAGATCGGTGGCGATGATCGAGATTTCCGCCAGTACCCACTGTGTCCGCGCGGTTCGGGTGCTGTAGCGCTCGCGGGATAACTGCGCCAGGTCGCGCCCTGTGGCGATGCCAAGGCGTGAACACAGGCACTGCACCACCATCCCCGCCAGGCTTGCCAGCAACACCACAAATAACAGGCTGTAGCCAAAGCGCGAACCGGCCTCGATGGCGGTCGCCCAGTTGCCCGGGTCCATGTAGCCGATGGACACCAGCAGGCCTGGGCCGGCAAAACGCAGCACGCGCTTGAAGAAAGACGCATGCGGATCAACGGCAACGCTGCCCGCGACTTCCGGCGGGCAAAAAGGCGCAGTGGCGATTTTGGGCAAACTGAATTTCACGCAGGCATTCCAGAAACGGGCGGGAGGGGGCAGCTTAGACGTTTCGCGCCGATCGGACAAAGGGACAACGCCCTGTAGGAGCGGGCTTGCCCGCGATGTCAGCCCCAGACACCGCAGGCATCCAGACAGCCCACGTCACCGTTAACGACCATCGCGACGGTTCGACGCCTCGACAAGCTCGCTCCTACAGGGGTGCATGTTGTATACAAAATCAATGCGGATATAGAGCAATCCATTCATCACGGTGCTAACGTTGCCGACTCACAAGTTGGAGGTGTACGCGTGCTGTTGCTCAAACTGTTGGTCATTCCCGGTTTTCTGCTGCTGATTTCACTGGCCGGTAAACGTTGGGGTCCGAGTGTTGCGGGTTGGTTGTCGGGTTTGCCAGTGGTCGTCGGACCGATTCTGTTTTTCCTCGCCGTCGAACAGGGCGATGCGTTCGTCGCGCAGTCGGCGACGGCAGCCTTGTCGGCGATGTTTGCGATGATCGCCTTCTGCATCTGCTACGCCCAGGTCGCCCAACGTGCCGGATGGCCGTGGGCGCTGACGGTTTCATTGCTGGTCTGGGCGACGGCGGCCGGGGTGCTGTCGCTGATACCGGCCTCCCTGGTGATCTCGGTGATCGCGGCTGCAACCGCCCTGCTGGCGGCACCGTACCTGTTCCCCGCCGTGCAACCCGTGGTGTCGGGCCCTGCGCCGAAATCCGACAAATTGCTGCTGCGCATGATCGCAGGCGCCCTGCTGACCCTCGCCGTCACCTGGCTGGCGAGCACCGTCGGTGAACGCTGGAGCGGTCTGCTCGCGGTGTTTCCGGTGTTGGGCAGTGTGATGGCGGTGTTCTCCCAGCAGAGCCGCGGGCCGGCCTTCACGGCCGCCCTGCTGCGGGCGACGGCAACCGGCATGTATTCGTTTGCCGCGTTCTGCCTGGTCGTGGCGATGGCCTTGCCGAGACTGGGCCTGGGCGGTGGTTTTGCGCTCGGTATCGCGGTATCGGTGATGATGCTGGGTGTGACTAAACGCCTGTTAAACCAACCAGCCCGGACAGGATAAGGGTTGCTCAACCTGAGGCCTTTTACCCTTCCCACAAGTGACGACAAAAACCCCTTATTCCTAGATTTCTCCCACATGTTTTTCCGGTTGGCCGTCGGAAGCCCAAGGCGTAGCGTTGTCACGACAAAAGACGGTATGGCCAAGGAGAGCGCCACCATGCGATTGAACCAGCAACAAAACCCCGTAGCCTTTCAGTATGCCCAGCTCCTCGATCACGCCTATAGCGTGTTTGGCGGAAAACCATTTGCCGAGCAATGGCTGAACAGTCCTTGCAAGCATCTGGAAGGCCAGATCCCTTTGGAACTCCTCGACAACGCGCTCGGTTTCGAGCGAGTGGAAGGTTATTTGACCCGTATCGAGTACGGGGTCTATCAATGAACCCTCTGCCCTGGGATGGAAAATGGCATGCCTGGCGCCTGGATCGCGAGGCCTTTAAAAACACCTGGGCCAGCGGGGTCGGTGCGCAAAAGGCCGGTGGCCGTTGGAATCCGCCAGGGCGCCGGATCATCTATGCGTCGGCGGACCCTTCCACAGCCATTCTGGAAGTGGCAGCCCACGCCGGGTTTGACCTGATCGACAGGGTGCCCCACGTCATGACGCGTTTCGAAGTGCTGGATTCAAAACTGATCAAGATCGTTCAACCCGAAGAATTACCGAACCCCAATTGGCTGACGCCATCCCCTCCTTCCCCCAACCAGCAGCAGTTCGCCGACAGCTTGTTGGCCGAGCATCCTTTTGTGCTCATCCCTTCGGCAGTGAACGGGTGTTCCTGGAACCTGCTGGTCAGCTGCGATCTGGCGGTGGATCACTATCAACTGGTGTCTCAGCAACGTTTTGGGTTGGATACCCGATTGGTGAGGTGCGCGTGAACCCCGCAAGCACCTGACCGTCCGTTAGCTCGCGCTGGAACACGCGACAGCCTCCATGGGATGATCGCCCCCCACCGCGAGTCCACCCTGGAGAGTACGAATGTCACTGTTGAGTAAAAAAGCCGTTGTCCTGTTGCTGGCTGCGGTGGCCAGCCTGGGGACTTTGAATGCCTATGCTGCCAAGGCAGCCGATACCGGGCCGGCGCCGAAGGTTTCGCTGCTGGGCGCTAAATTCAAGTTCACCTTGCCCAAGGGCTTTGTTGCCAACCCTCTTCCGGCCAGCCCGACCGGTGCGAGCGGTACCATGTACACCAATGAGACCACCAAGACCGTGGTCATCGTCGCCGAGAACACCGTCCCCGGCGGCGTTAATGCCAAGGACAACGACGGGGCGTTCCTGGACGCCGCAGCCGCCGACTTTGCCACCGAGCAAGCCAAGGCATTGCCGGACTTCACCAAACTCAGCGAAAAAAGCTTCACACAAAAAGGCACCGGCCTGGGCGTAAGGCAAATCGACAGCACCGCCACCCAGGGCGGCGGCAAGACCCTCGATACCACACTGATGGCGGCCTCGGGCACGCGCATGGCATTGGTTCAGGTGATATCCCGCCTCAGCGACAATGCCGGCCACGAAGCGCTGATCAAGCAAATCGTCTCGGGCAAGTGAAAATCAGGGATTAAGGCGTTGCAGCCAGGCGCTCAAGTCCTGCATCTCGGTGGCACTGATGCTGTGTCCCACGCCCGGGTAGGCGTGAAACTCGGGTTTGAGTGACAGGCTCTTCAACAGGCTTTCAGCCTCGGTGCCATCGTTGAAAGGCAAGCGTTTGTCTGCCGTGCCATGGCCAATGAAGATTGCCAATGACTGGCGCTTTTCTTCAGGTTTGAGTTCGGACTTGAGCACCGGCAAGATCCGACCGCTCAACGCGGCGATCCCACCCACGGCCTCGGGGTGACGCAACGCCACTTCGTAGGACATGATCGCGCCCTGGCTGAAACCCACCAGGTAAACCTTGCCTGGCTCGGTGTGATATTTCTTCGCGGCCTGTGTGATGAAATCCAGCAACACCTGACCACTGGTTTTCAGATCTTCCGTATCACCGTTGTAGGCACCCTCGCCTTTCTTGCGAAACCACTGATAGCTGCCCTCCTGCATCACCATCGGTGCGCGCACCGACAGGTAGGTATAGCGCGCCGGAAGCTCGTCCTTGATGCCGAACAGATCCTGCTCGTTACTGCCGTAGCCGTGGAGGAAGATGACCAGCGGTTGATCGACGGAATCGGAGCTGGCCTGCTCAAGGTATTTGAGCGGCAGGTCGGTGTGCAGCATGGGTTGGGCATGGACGGTGGCGGACATCAGCAGTGCCAGCAGAGCGAGAACTTTCAACATGAGGCTTCCTTCACAAAGCGCAGGATTCGCCGCAAAGCCTAACATTGTGAAGTGCACCGGCAAGTGCTGATCGTTCCCAGCCCATGGGGAACGATCAGCCACCACTCAGTCGTTGATCAGTTTCCCGGCCCGAATCGCTTCACGCCCGGCCACCTTCGCCAGCCAGGTGCCCGGCTGGGTGTAGCGACCACGATCGATCGCGAACAACACGCCACTGGTCCCTGCGCGCACGGTGGTGACCCTGTCGCTCAACGGGTCGACCACTTCGAACAACGCATCGTCCTTCTCAACCCACTCACCCGCATTACGCAAGAAACTGACCACGCCATGGTGGGGTGCAAACAGGTATTGCGTGCCTTCGAACGGCATCCCCTCGCAACACGCATCCGGCGCCTCTGGCCAGTCGCCGGCGATGAACCCCTGCTCGGCCAGGAACCCGAGGATCGCTTCACAGTTGGCTTGAGCCTGATCGATCCGGGTGTCACCCATGCTGCCCAGCTCCAGAGTGGCCGCCAGGTTGGCCAGTGGAATGGCTGCCTCGGGAAACGCCTTGGCCAGCCGCAGCCACGGCGAAGAACAGGACTCGTCGAACGAGCTACCGCCCGAATCTTCACACAGTAGCGCAACGCCCGCCTTCAGGCACGCCGCCAACGACTGCCACTGTGGCCAGTGTTGCGGCAAGGCGTAAATGTGGATGGCCGCCTCAAAATCACAATGCAGATCAAGGGTGATGTCAGCGTCACAGGCGTGGCGCAACAAAAGGCGATGCATGGCCTCAAGCTGCGACGCAGCAGCGGGCAAGCCGTCGAGCACCTCGCCCATGGCCTGACGGATCAGTGCGATGTTGGCCTGGGCGTCGGCGCCGAGGCGATCACCGATCAACTCGGCGACCGGTGCGCTCAGTTCCACGAACGAGCGGTTGAAATTCTTGCCGCTGCCCAGCTCGAAACGGCCCATGTGGCTGCCTTGCAGGTGCTGATCGAGACCGATGGGATTGGCCACCGGCACCAGCTCGATCACGCCTTGCAACTGGCCTTGGGCTTCGAGTTCGGCCAGTCGTTTTTTCAGTTCCCAGGCAGTGCGCATCCCCGGCAGTTCGTCCGCGTGCAGACTGGCCTGGATATAGACCTTGCGCGCTCCTGTGCCATATCGGAACACGCTCAGGGTGCGTTCGGTGCCGAGGTGGCTCCAAGGGAGCGGGTGGTCGATGCGTTGCATGGGAACTCCTCAATACTCAAACAGCATGATCCCTTGTGGGATCTACCAATAGCTTTTGACTTCGACAGTGAGTGCACATAAAAAAAGTGGCCACCGCGTCAACGGGGCCACTTTTTTTCTACGGTGAATTAATGACCGTAGACGTCGAAATCAAAGTACTTGTCCTGCACCTGCTTGTACTTGCCGTTGGCACGGATTTCGGTAATAGCGGTGTTGAATTTGTCCGCCAGCTCCTTGTCACCCTTGCGTACGGCAATACCGGCACCGCCGCCGAAGTACTTGGCGTCTTCGTAGGTCGGGCCGACAAAGGCAAAGCCCTTGCCCGCATCGGTTTTCAGGAAACCGTCATCGAGGTTGACCGAGTCGGCCAGCAGCGCATCGACGCGACCGGAAACCATGTCCAGATTCGCTTCCTGCTGCGAGCCGTAACGCACCAGCTCGATACCGGCCGGCACCAGCACTTCGGTGGCAAAACGGTCGTGGGTACTGGCACGCAGCACGCCGATTTTCTTGCCCTTGAGTTCGGTGAGCGGATCCTTGATGTCGGTGCCAGCCTTCATCACGAAGCGCGCCGGGGTGTGGTAGTACTTGATGGTGAAGTCGACGTTCTTCTTGCGGTCGTCAGTGATGGTCATGGACGACAGGATCGCGTCGATTTTCTTGACCTTCAGTGCCGGGATCAGGCCATCGAACTCTTGCTCGACCCAGGTACATTTGACTTTCATCTGCTCGCACAGCGCGTCGCCGATATCGACGTCGAAACCGGTGAGTTTGCCGTCAGGGGTTTTCATCGAGAATGGCGGGTAACCGGCTTCGATACCGATACGGATCGGCTTGGCGTCATCAGCCACGGCGGTCAGGGACAACATCGACAGTGCCAGGGCACCGAACATCACTAGCTTCTTCATTTATAACTCCCGTGTACGGAGGCTTTTATTGGCAGCATTCGATTGTCAGCTTTCGGTCAGAGCTTTGTTATGTGAGAAAACCGAAGAGGCCGGCAGTCTAGAGCGGCTGTACACGGGTAAATTGTGCGCAAGCGACAAAAACTTATAAAAAAGGCGAGATCGTTTCAGCTCCGGACCTGCCCCTTATCAGGTAGCACCCGGTCCGGACGCGGGTCAGATTAATGGTTTTGCCAGATCAACATTCACAACCAATGACGGCAGCGCCTGGGAGGGGCCGAGGGACACTCAATTCAAACCCTTCATCCAGCCACCCCATCACCCCGCCGATCATTTCCTTGACCGAATAACCCAACGCGGCGAGTTTCACCGCCGCCTTATTGGCACCGTTGCAGTGCGGCCCCGCGCAATAGACCACGAAAAGCGTGGAGGTGGCGTAACCGGCTAGCTGTTCGGCGCTCAGCAACCGTCCCGGCAGGTTGATGGCGCCTGGCACATGACCGCGCTCGTATGCCAGCGGACCACGGGTGTCCACCAGGACAAAATCAATTTCACCTGCCTGTTGACTGGCGTAGACATCGGAACAATCGGTTTCAAACGTCAGGCGATTGCTGAAATGCATCAGGGCAATGGCCGACGGGGCGGCGGGGATATTGCGAACCAGACTGGTCATGGGCAGTGCTCCAGAGTTTCGATGGGGATGAGAGGACTTTAACCGCCCGCCACTTGCCGCTAAAGTGGCGCACAAGACAGCTACCGGGAATTTTACGCCAAATGCATCCCACCCCTGGATTGGTCGCCATTTTGGCGTACGACGGCCTTTGCACCTTCGAGTTCGGTATCGCCGTGGAGATCTTCGGCCTGGCGCGGCCGGAGTTCGATTTCCCTTGGTACGAACACCGCATTGCCGCAGTTGACGAGGGCCCTATGCGCGCGATGGGCGGTATTCAGGTGCTGGCCGATGGCGGCCTGGAGCTGCTCGCGGATGCCCGGACCATCATCATTCCCGGTTGGCGCGATCGCAACGCTGCGGTGCCTGATCGCTTGATCGTCGCCCTGCGTCAAGCCCATGGGCGTGGTGCACGGTTGCTCTCGATCTGCTCCGGAGTATTTGTGCTGGCGGCGACCGGCCTGCTCGACGGCCACAGCGCCACCACCCACTGGCGCTACACCACGGAACTGGCCGAGCGATACCCGAATATTCTGGTCGACCCTGACGTGCTCTACGTCGACTCCGGCCAATTGATCACCTCGGCAGGCAGCGCCGCCGGCATCGATGCCTGCCTGCACCTGGTCACACGGGATTTCGGTACACAAGTGGCCAACTCCGTGGCCCGCCGGTTGGTGATGTCGCCGCAACGCACCGGTGGCCAAGCGCAATTCATCCCGACACCCGTCAGCCCTACACCGCGCAGTGACCTATCACGCGTCATGCAGTGGGCGCGAGAGCGCTTACACGTTCCGTTGCAAGTGCGCGAGCTGGCCAGCGAAGCAGCGATGAGCGAAAGAACCTTCCTGCGCCGTTTCACCGAGGCCACCGGCCTTGCGCCTAAAGTCTGGTTACAGCACGAACGCCTGGCACGGGCACGGGAGTTGCTGGAAAGCACCCACCAAAACACTGACCAGATTGCGCAGCAGTGCGGTTATCGCTCGGTGGAGAGTTTCCGGGTGGCGTTTCGCACGGTGGTAGGCGTGCCTCCTTCAACGTACCGGGAGCGATTCGGGCGTGGGGTCAAGGCTTGCGCAACAGATAGGTATCCATGATCCATCCATGGGCCGCTCTCGCCGCCTTGCGTACCCGCTCGATTTCATCCGCCACGTCCTCGAGCTTACCGTTGATGAGAATTTCATCCGGTGTGCCCAGGTAGGCCCCCCAATAGATTTCCGTATCTCGATCCACCACCTGCTGGTAGGAATTCTGCGCATCGAGCATCACCACCAGGCTGTCGGCGTCGCTCACTTGCCCGGCTGCCAACCGTCGACCCGTGGTGATTTCGATCGAACGACCAATACTGTTCAGCGGCACCTTGTGTTGCGCCGCAAGCGCCTGGACGCTGGTGATGCCTGGAATCACGTCGAACTCAAACGTGCATCGCCCCGACGCCAGGATCGCGCGCAGGATCCGGATGGTGCTGTCGTATAGCGCCGGATCACCCCACACCAGGAAGCCGCCGCACTGGTCGTCAGAGAGTTCTTCACTGATCAGCCGCTCGAAGGTGCGCTGCTTTGCAAGGTTCAGATCCTCCACACTCGCCTTGTAGTCCACATCGCCGTGCTCACGTTCCGGACTGTGGGCTTCAACAAACCGGTAGGTATGATCGCTGATGTAGGTTTCGCAAATCTCGCGGCGCAGGTCGATGAGTGTGTCCTTGCTCTGCCCCTTGTCCATGAGAAAAAACACATCCACTTGATTGAGCGCCTTCACGGCCTGCATCGTGATGTAGTCAGGGTTGCCGGCGCCGATGCCGATGACCATCAGTTTTTTCATTAACGCGAACCCTCAAGGTCAGCCCCTGGCAAACGCAGGCGCCAACGCCCGTTGAACCGCAAGTCGATGGCGGACAGAGGCTCAACATCGATGTGATTGAAAGCTGGACTCTGCAACACCTGAGTCAAGGCCGCACGAATGACAAAGGGATGCGTCACGGCAACGATATGGCCCGGCGTGGCTTCCAGTGTCGCCAGCCATGCCCCTACCCGCTCACCGAGTTGCGCCACCGACTCACCGCCATGGGGCGTCGCGTGCGGGTCATCGAGCCAGGCCTGCAGCGCCTCGGGTTCGGCGCTTTGCAGATCGCTGATCCGTGCACCTTTCCAACGGCCAAAATTGCAGTCTTGCAGCGCCTCGACAATCACCGCACCGCTGCCGCATAAAACGGCGGTTTGTCGCGTACGCAGTTCCGGGGCGCAGAAAAGACGCAGCCGGCCCTTGAACTGGCCGCCCAAGCAGCCGCTCGCTGACTGCCAATCCATCTCTAACGGCTCATCCTTAGGAAAACACGCTAATTTTTGTGCGACGGTTCTTGCGTGACACAACAAAGTCAAACGGGTCGACTGCACGGAAAATCACTCGGTTAAGGAAACTCAACGACATGAAGCGTTCGAACAGGCCTGATTGTGCCGTAAGAAAGGTGATCGAGGGCGATCGTTTCATCTCGAAAGTACACTTGCCAGCTATTAAAACAGCGATCTCCGACAGCCTTATCAGCGAGGGCCTACAAGACTGACTGACAGGCGCGTAACCCAAGACTGACGGGGATTTCATACCTGGATAATGCGGTAAACAACCTCGCAAAAATTCACTAGACAGGGGACGCAGGTTAAATAAATACTGCTGTAACGGATTATGAAATGTAAACAAACCCCTCATCCAGCAGGAGCCCGGATGCCCTCCCCGCAACACCAACCAACGTCTCTATAATCCTGATCGATGCGGTGCTGGCCACAGTGGCATAGACGCAGTACTGCCTCAGCTGATTAAAAACAAGAGCGGCGCCTGAAGACCAAAAGCGACCGCCGACTCAATGCGTGGAAACCGACAGTGATAGTCAGGTTCGTGCCCAGCGCCGAACCCATTGATACAGGAGTGCATCCATGCTGGTCATACGCCCAGTGGAGTTAACCGACCTGCCCCAGTTGCAACGACTGGCTCACGACAGCCTCATCGGCGTGACGTCCCTGCCGGACAACGCCGAGCGCCTGCACGAACGGATCGTTGATTCGTGCAACTCATTCGATCAGGACGTGCGGTCTCCTGGTGGGCAAAACTACTTTTTCGTACTGCAGGACCTGACAAACCAACACCTGGCCGGCTGTTCGGAAATCCTCGCCACCGCCGGGTTCGACGAACCGTTCCATAGCCTGCGCAACCGACACTTCACCAGCGCCTCGCGGGAGCTGAACATCGAGCATGGCGTACCGGCGCTGTCGTTGTGTCATGACCTCAACGGCCACACCCTGTTGCGTGGTTTTCATATCGATGCGCCGCTGGTGCGCTCACCGGCCTCCGAACTGTTATCCCGGGCGCGCCTGATGTTCATCGCCGCCCATCCGCAGCGCTTTGCGCAAGCAGTCATCACCGAGATTGTCGGCTACAGCGACGCCGAAGGCCGGTCGCCCTTCTGGGACGCCGTGGGCAAGCACTTCTTCGACCTGCCCTACGCCGAAGCCGAGCGTCTTTGCGGGCTGGAAAGCCGTACCTTCCTGGCCGAACTGATGCCGCAATATCCGATCTACGTACCGATGCTCCCGCAGCCGGCACAGGATTGCATCGGTCGTATTCACCCCGACGGCCAGGACGCTTTCGATATCCTGGAGCGCGAGGGGTTCGAGACCAACAGCTACATCGACCTCTTCGACGGCGGCCCGACCTTGCATGCACGTCTGGCCGATATCCGCTCGATTGCGCAGAGCAAGGTCGACACCGTCCTGCGCAACGACAGCATCGATGCACGCGGTCGCTACCTGGTCAGTAACGAATCGTTGAAAGGTTTTCGTGCCATCGTCGCCGAGCTGGACTACCACGCCGGGCAACCGGTGTCCCTGGATGGCGAGATGTGCGCGGCCCTGAAGGTGACCGACGGCAGCCTGGTGCGGGTGATCGCCCTGTGAGCGCCTTGCGGACAGAGGTTCGATGCTCGCGGCAGCCAATGGAAGGAAGGGCTCCATGATCGTCCGCCCCGCGCGAATCACAGACCTCGCCGCCTTGTTGACACTGGCTCGGCAAGCCGTACCTGTGCTGGCCGCCCTGCCCGCCGACGAGGAACGCCTGGCCCACCGCCTGCGCTGGACACAAAGGGCCTTCGCCGGACAGATCGAACGGGCCGACGCCGATTACCTGTTCGTGCTCGAGGACGACGATCAGCAGGTCGTCGGCATCAGCGCCCTGACGGGAGCCATTGGCTTGCGCGAACCCTGGTACAACTATCGGGTCGGGATGACCGTCCGATCCTGCCCTGATCTGGGCATCCAGCGACAGATTCCGACATTGTTCCTGAACAACGAAATGACCGGCCAATCGGAAGTCCGCTCGTTGTTCCTGCGCCCTGATCAACGTCGAGGCAGCAACGGAAGGTTGCTGTCCCTGGGGCGTTTGTTGTTCGTGGCGGAATTTGCCGAACTGTTCGGTGAAAAGCTTATTGCCGAGCTGCGCGGCCGAGCCGATGAGCAAGGCTGCTCTCCCTTCTGGGACAGCCTGGGTCGGCACTTCTTCAAAATGGACTTCAACCACGCCCATCAATTGTCGAGGCTGGGCAGCAAGGCTTCCATCGCCGAGCTGATGCCACGCCAGCCACTTTACACCTGCCTGCTCACCGAACAGGCCCAGGCGGTCATCGGCAAGGCCCACCCCAACACCGAGCCGGCGATGAAAATCCTCACCGATGAAGGCTTCACTCACGAAGGCTATGTCGATATCTTCGATGCCGGTCCCGTCATCGAGGCGCCCCTGGCGAAGATCCGTAGCGTACGGGACAGCCAGGCGCTTGTGCTGGCAATCGGCACGCCGGACGACCATGCACCCGTCTGGCTGATCCACAATCGCCGGTTGGAAAACTGCCGCATTACCACGGCTCCCGCAAAGCCGGTGGGCAACAGTCTGATGGTCGACAGGCTTACCGCCAAACGCCTGCAGTTGCAGCCGGGTGACTCGGTTCGCGCGGTGCCGCTGCTCTGCCACCAGGCGCGAGCGGTTGCCGCCTGAATGGCCTGATCTTCCTGCATCCGGGGCTTCAAAATGAAAAGTCCGACAAATTGGTCATCATAATTTCCCCCGTGGCGTGATAGCCTTTTGCGTCTTCGGCGTTGACACTCTTGCTCAAGCCTTTCCATTCCTTTGTATTGGTGGAACTTATATGTCCAGGCTTTCCCATCAAGATTTGCGCCGCAACTTCCGTGAACTGTTCGCTTCCAACAAGTGCTATCACACAGCGTCGGTCTTCGATCCGATGTCGGCACGCATCGCCGCAGACCTGGGCTTTGAGGTCGGGATCCTCGGTGGTTCGGTCGCCTCTTTGCAGGTGCTGGGCGCCCCCGACTTCGCCCTGATCACCCTCAGCGAATTCGCCGAGCAGGCCACCCGCATCGGTCGCGTCGCTCAATTGCCATTCATCGCCGACGCCGACCACGGCTACGGCAACGCGCTTAACGTCATGCGCACCATCGTCGAACTGGAACGCGCCGGCGTCGCCGCCCTGACCATCGAAGACACGCTGCTACCAGCGCAATTTGGCCGAAAATCCACGGACTTGATCGGCGTCGCCGAAGGCGTCGGCAAGATCCGCGCTGCCCTGGAAGCACGGGTCGACACCGAAATGGCCATCGTTGCTCGCACCAACGCCGGTATCCTGCCGGTGCAGGAAGTCATCAGCCGTACCCGGCAGTATCAAAAAGCCGGTGCAGACGGCATCTGCATGGTCGGCGTCCGTGATTTCGACCACCTGGAGCAGATCGCCGAGCACCTGAGCGTGCCGCTGATGCTGGTGACGTACGGCAATCCGCTGCTGCGCGACGATGATCGCCTCGCGGAACTGGGCGTACGTGTCGTGATCGACGGGCACGGTGCTTACTTCGCGGCCATCAAGGCGACCTATGACAGCTTGCGCGAACAACGCCAAATCTTCACCCAGGCCTCGGACCTGAGCGCGACGGAACTGACCCACACTTACACGCAGCCCGAGGAATACATCCGTTACGCGGAAGAATTCATGAGCGTGAAGGAATAACCCTGCACGCCCCCTATCCTGTAGGAGCGAGCTTGCTCGCGATGGTCTCCAGAACGCCGTTGGGTGTCAGATACCCGCGTCATCGTTGACGACCATCGCGACGGTTCGACGCCTCGACATGCTCGCTCCTACAGGTACAGGGGGAATTCAGCGCCTGGGGATGAATCACCGCGACACACCTGTGAAATGTTTGGCTATACATGAAGGGGGATAAACAAAAGTAACCCTAACAAGGACGCCCATGCAGACTTTCCAGGTGTTGATCATCGGCAGCGGTTTTGGTGGGCAGTGCGCGGCGATCAATTTGCTCAAGGCCGGTATCGATGATTTCCGCCTGCTTGAGCGACGTGACTTCTTCGGCGGCACCTGGTGCCAGAACACGTACCCCGGCGCCGCCGTGGACGTGCCTTCGCCACTCTATTCACTGTCCTTCGCGCCCTATCGCTGGACACAGATGTTCGCCGGGCAGGCAGAGCTGCATCGCTACACCCAGCATGTGGTGGAGCACTTTGGCCTGCGGGACAAGGTCGAACTGAATGCCAACGTCCTTCACGTCGAATGGGACGATGTAGCCCGACGCTGGACGGTGCACACAGCGGGCAAGGGCACCTTTCATGCACAGTTCCTGATCAACGCCACGGGGCCGTTGAGCCAGCCCGTGATCCCGCACTTCGAGGGCATGGAGCGCTTCCAGGGTAAGACGTTTCATACCAATAACTGGGATCACGCCTACGACTATCGGCAAAAACGCGTCGCCATCGTCGGCAGCGGTGCCAGCGCCGCCCAAGTGATTCCCGCGATTGCCCCGGATGTCGCGCATTTACATGTGTTCCAACGCTCGCCCCATTGGGTGCTGCCACGGGCTGACCGCGCCTTCGGGCCTGTACAACGTTGGCTGCTGGGTCTGAAACCGGCGTACAAATTGCTGCGCTGGATGATCTACTGGCAGTTCGAAACCCGCGTGATTGCCTTCAAGTATTCAAAGCCGGCTATCCGTCTGGTCCAGCTCCACGCGCTGCGCTTCCTCAAGCGGCAAGTGCCTGACCCGCAATTGCGTCGCAAATTGACACCGGACTACGCGATTGGCTGCAAGCGAGTCATCGTCTCCAGCACGCTCTACCCGGCCCTCGCTCGCCCCAATGTCACACTGCACTGCCGCGAACAAGGCATCTCTTCCATTGACGAAACCGGCATCAACACCCTGGACGGGCAGCACATCGACGTGGACCTGATTGTCTGGCCCACCGGTTACGACGCTACCGACGGAGTGATTTCCTACCCGGTCAGCGGAAAAAACGGCAAGCAATTGCGAGATTTCTGGGCGACCTACCCCCGCGCCTACCTCGGCACCAGCCTGCCAGACTTCCCCAACCTGTTTATCGTCACCGGCCCCAACACCGGCATTGGCCATACGTCAGCGCTGTTCATCATCGAATCGCAGATGAACTACATCCTCGATTGCATTCGCACCCTGAAAAAACAGGGTTTGCGCAGCATTGAAGTTCGCCCTGAGGCAGAACGTACCTACACTGAAATGATCCACAGGGAAATGGAACGCACGGTGTGGAAGTCCGGAGGCTGCCACAGTTGGTATCAAAGCAAGAGTGGGCATGTGATCGCCATGTTCCCCGGGTTCAGTTTCAGCTACCACCAATTGACCCGGGCGCTGAAACCCGCCGATCACATTCTGTCTTGATCAGAGAGAAGGGAGACGCCTGATGCTTTTGTTGGTTGTCGTCATTGCGGTTTTCATCGCCTGGAGCTGGTTGAGCTACCCAGCCATCGGTTACTGGCTCTATGACCTGAACATGGCGGCCGAAGCGAAATTGTATCGGCTGCACAAGATTGTCGTGCCGATCGCAGAAATGACTGTTTCGACTTGGCAGGGTGGCCCCTATGAAGCCTCGAGCAGTGTGCTGATGTTGCATGGCTACAGCGCCGACAAGAACATCTGGTTGCGCTTCGCTCGGCATTTCGTCGGCAGTTACCGCGTGATCATTCCGGATATCGCCGGGCACGGGGAAACCGGATTCAAGGAAGGCGGCGGTTATGACATTCCATTGCAGGCGAAACGGATGATCCAGCTGCTCGACGTCTGCGGCGTCGAAAAGGTGCACGTCATCGGTAACTCGATGGGTGGCTACATGGCGGCCTGGCTCGCGGCGACCTATCCGGAGCGTATAGCCTCGGTCGCCCTGATCGACCCGGCGGGCGTGACGGCACCTGAAGCCAGCGATCTGGAGCGCCATTTGGCCAAGGGCCACAATCCGTTCCTGATCAACTCCCGGGAAGAATTTCGGTACTTTTACGCCATGACCATGGCAGAACCGCCGTGGGTGCCCGGCGTGGTGCTGGACGCCATTGCACAAAGATACGAACAGTCTCGGGACGAGCTGGAAGAAATCTTCCGGGATTTCCGCGCCAGCCCCCCCATGGAGCCGAAGCTGGCCCAGATCAAGTGCCCGGCGCTGTTGCTGTGGGGCCGCAAGGATCGTCTGATCGACGTCAGCAGCGTCGCCATCTGGAGCAAAGGCATCGAGGACCTGCGGGTGGAAATCTGGGAAGGCATCGGGCATATGCCGATGGTTGAGGCACCGGCAGGTTCAGCCCGGTTGTATCGGGAGTTTTTGGCATCCCAGCGCCAGGAGAGCCCGCAGGATCAGCGCATGCACTAGCTAATCAGTCCTTTGCAGAATGAAGTCCATAAGATTCTTCGTTTGCCGGTGTCGTGCAAGGCTGCGATCTTTGCTCACAACCTTCCCGTCACCGCGCCTGGAATTTGTGCATGAGCCACCCAAACTTTGTCAGCCCTGACCTGATCCGCCAACGCTTCTCCAAAGCGATGTCCGACATGTACCGCAAAGAAGTCCCGCTTTACGGTGCGCTCATGGAGCTGGTGGAAAAGACCAACCGTCATGTGCTGGACAGCGATCCGCAGATTGCCCGGCAATTGGACAGCACCGGCGAAATCCAGCGCCTGGACATGGAGCGCCATGGCGCCATCCGCGTCGGCACAGCGGCGGAGCTGGCCACCCTCGCCCGTTTGTTCGCGGTCATGGGTATGCAACCCGTTGGTTATTACGACCTCACCCCGGCCGGCGTGCCGGTGCATTCCACAGCATTTCGCGCCGTGCACGAAGACGCGTTGCAGGTCAGCCCGTTCCGGGTGTTTACCTCGCTCCTGCGCCTGGAGTTGATCGAGAATCCGGACCTGCGCAGCTTTGCCCAGTCGGTGCTGGATAAACGCTCGATTTTCACACCGATGGCGCTCACCCTGATCGACCGCGCACAGTCCCAGGGCGGCCTGACCGAGCCGGAGGCCGAGGCGTTTGTCCAACAGGCACTGGAAACCTTCCGTTGGCACCACAGCGCCACCGTGACCGCCGAACAGTATCGCCAACTCAGCGCCCAGCATCGCCTGATTGCCGACGTGGTGGCGTTCAAGGGCCCGCACATCAACCACCTGACGCCCCGCACGCTGGACATCGACATCGTTCAGGCACAGATGCCGGCGCATGGCATCACGCCCAAGGCGGTGATCGAAGGCCCACCCCGCCGCCAATGCCCTATCCTGCTGCGCCAGACCAGCTTCAAGGCGCTGGATGAACCCGTGTCATTCACTGACCAACCCGACAGCCACGGCAGCCACAGTGCCCGTTTCGGCGAAATCGAACAGCGTGGCGCCGCCCTCACCCCGAAAGGTCGGGCGCTTTACGACCGCTTGCTCAACGCTGCCCGCGATGAACTCAATGACTTCCCCAACGAAGGCAATGCAGCACGCTACAACGCGCTGATGACGCAACACTTTGGCGAATTCCCTGACACCCTGGATGACATGCGCCAGCAGGAACTGGCGTACTTCCGTTATGTGGTCACGGACAAAGGCCTGGCATCAGGGGAGCGCCAACCGCTGTCGTTGCAAGCGTTGCTGAGCAATGATTACGTCAGGGCGGAACCGCTGGTATACGAAGACTTCCTGCCTGTGAGTGCGGCAGGTATCTTCCAGTCGAACCTGGGGGATGCGGCGCAAGTCCACTATGACCAACACTCCAACCAGCAAGCCTTCGAACGGGCGCTGGGTCGGGCAACCCTCGATGAGCTGCAGCTGTATGCCGAGACGCAGCGACGATCGATCGAAGAGTGTTTTGCCACCCTGAACATGAAACCCTGACGCGTCCCCCCTGGAGGAGCGAGCGTGCTCGCCCCTTCAGGTTCGGGTTTATTTCAGTTTTGCCAGCAACGCCTGCGCCGTGGCCTCGGATGACGCCGGATTCTGCCCGGTGAGCAACCACCCATCTTCGACCACATAACTCGCCCAGTCCTCAGCCTTGGAGTAATTCCCACCTTTCTCCTTGAGCATGTCTTCCACCAGAAACGGCACCACATGGGTCAGTTGCACCGCTTCTTCTTCGGAGTTGGTGAACCCCGTCACCCGCTTGCCCTTGACCAACGGCTGGCCGTCTGCGCCCTTCACATGACGTAATACGCCCGGCGCGTGGCAGACCATCGCCACCGGTTTACCGGCCTTGTACAAGGTTTCGATCAGCGCGATCGAAATCTTGTCTTCGGCCAGATCCCACAGCGGGCCATGGCCACCTGGATAGAACACCGCATCATAATCCTCCGCCCGCACGCTGCTCAGCAGCGCGGTGGAGGCCAACGCGGTCTGGGCGGCGGAGTCCTTGCGGAAACGGTCTGTGGCAGCGGTCTGTGCGTCGGGCTCGTCGCTTTTGGGGTCCAGCGGCGGTTGCCCCCCCTTGGGCGATACCAGCGTCAACTGTGCACCGGCATCCTTGAAGGCAAAATACGGTGCGGCGAACTCCTCCAGCCAGAAACCGGTTTTCTTACCCGTGTCACCCAATTGATCGTGAGACGTCAAAACCATCAGGATTTTCATGTCGCGCTCCTTGAATTCGGGAATGTGTTTGCCGCTGGATTCGACCACCAGGCAGCGCAGTTCGTTGCAGTGGCTCGCACTTGGAAGCACTGCAATTCAATTATCGCAAGATCTTTGGGGAACTTTTGATTGGCAACACTTCAGGTTCTCATGACTGGCGGGAGCCGCATAAATAGTCCACAGCACTCAATTATTGGCACTGAAACAGTAATAAGAAACAGAATGTAACTTCGCAAAAATAGAGCAAATGATCGAATTTACGAAGGAGGTGTTCAATACATATTGCGCAACATATTGCGCAATATGGTTGTCAATTGCGGACATGCGCCATCAGCGAGACGTACTCTCGTCAGAGACAGTCATTGGAGGTGTTCGCCCAGTGTAATGGCCTTGGCAATCCATGCACCGGTAAAGAGCCCCGCCACTGGGCGAACGGCGTGTAGTCTAATGGAACTTGATAGCGATGTGCGCGCCAATAACATCAAATTTATCGAGCATTAATTAAATGTCATCAAAAAATTGATTTACATACACTTCTTAAACTCACCAGTGCGACCATAATCCGACTTAGCCTTGTACGAAAGATGTACAAAAATAAATAAGAATTATAGAGCCAACACTCGACTTTTGAATTCCGCGGTCAACGATTATTGGCGGTTTCCTGCGCAGTGGATTCACCACTGGCGGTCCCCTTGCCGCTTTCCTTGCGTCGGGTCGGATCGGTAGGGCGCAGGGCATCATTGTCGCGCTCGACCTCACCGGGCGGACGCGGTTCGTCGGGGTGCTTGAAGGTGTCAGATCGATCGTTCATGGATATTCTCCTCAGGCTTCGGGGTCATCGACTTCCTGACTGACGTTCACGCCAGGTGAGTCCTTGTGGGAGTCCTCGGCCCTGCTCCTCAGGGTCTGCCACTGTTCGAGGTCAATGGCGCCTTGACCCAACAGATCATCCGCCAAGCGCAGCAGCTCGGTGTAATGGGCATCCGGGGATTGTTGCCAGTAGGCCTGGTCATCGAACAGGCGCTGCCATGCATCCAGATCGGGCAACTTGAGGTCGTCGCTCATGACGGCTCCGATGAAGTGGCGGGTTCAATTAGGAGGGTGTAACGCCACCGAGAGTTCCACCTCAATAACCGGTCATCTCCAGGTAACCCTGCCCTGTATGGCTACCGCCCAGGCGTACGGGACCTTCCCAGTAGGGAATTCGAAGATCCATCCACGCGTCGGGGTTGAGCGCCGTCGTGGTGATGTCGAGTTGCTTGCCGGGAATCCGGATTGACCAACGCACAGGCATTGAGCGCCCGGCGACCTTTTTGACTTCCAGCGGTGCGAGGCTGATGTCAGCGGCGTGCAACGACTGCGTGTGCCCCTGTGCGTCGATCCAGGTACCGGTGAGGTATGGCTCGCCATTGTGCTGGCGCATCCGGTAGAGCATCACCTGCTCGCCGCTCTCCAGGTGCAGGGAAAACCAATCCCAACCGCTCTGGTTGGCCGTCAGTGGTTGGCTGCTCCACTCGCGATCCAACCACGCAGGACCGCTGACCTGATAAGTCTTGCCGTCGATTTGCAGGGTGCCTCGGGCCTGAAAAAAAGGCTGACTGTAGTAGTACGACGCCTGGCCCTGTTCGGACTTTTGACTGAAGCCCTTGTCGCCCTGCAAGACTGGCGCGTGAGTAGCCGTGAGTTGCAGGGTGTAGTCGAATCCCTTGTCCCGGGCACTCAGTTGCAGATCATCCAGCGCAACGGGATCCTGGCTGCTGAAACGCCAATCATCTATCCAGGCATTGAATGGTTGGATGCTCACCCCGGCCTGGCCCACGCCGCCGCGGGCATAACGTTCGGCGGCGTGGTGCGCCGTTGCCGAAGTCACCGCTGCGTGCCCCAGCCAGATCGTCTGGTTACCCCAACCCGGCACTTCGGGCGCGGCCTTCAGCGCGCTGCGAAACAGTGTCCATTGCACGCCGAATTCCTGACCTTGATCGTCCTTGAGGTTCGCAGTGACGTACCACCACTCGATGCGAAAACCATCATGGGGACCGTGATCCGCTGGAAAGCTGAACGCCCGACCGGGCACTACTGCTGTGAAGGCAGCCGCCTCGCCGCCGAGACCGGCGAAACCTTTTTCATCCGGCGACGGGTTGTCGCAACCGCTGACCAGCAGCACCAGCAACCACAAGGCCGCGCGTTTAATCCTCATGGGCAAACGTCCTCAGCAGGTCCGCCGGTTGTGTGCGGTAAAGCGAGTAAAGCGGCCAAGCCGACGCCAGCAAGGTGGCGAGCAGCGCCAACCCCATCAACTGCGCCAGTTGCAGCGGGAAAACGCGCAATGGCAGTCGCCAGCCGAAGGCCTGCACGTTGATGACCGTGTCCAGGCACCACGCCAGCGCGATACCCAGCGGCAGCGCCAGCACCAGCGTCAGTACGGACAGGAGCCAGGTCTGCCCGAGATTGAGCAACATCAACTGTCGACGTGTTACCCCCAGCGCCCACAACGGCGCGAGTTGTCCAAGACGGCTCTGACTCTGGGTCAGCAGGCTGATGAACAGCGCCACGCCGGCGACGCCGAGGGTCAGGCTGTTCAGGGCTGCGGTGGCGGCGAAGGTGCGTTCAAACACCTGGGTGGACCAGTCCTTGAGCCGCACCTGTTCGACGATGCGGCTGTCATCCAGGGCGAAACGGGTCTGCAGGCTGTTCAGAAACCCCGGGATCCGTACGGGCTCGATGCGCAGGTTGAAGCGACTCGGCGTCAGTTGCGGCCAGCCGCGCAGCAAGTGGTCGGCGTTGACCAGAACATGCCCCTTCGGGTTGCCGTAGTCCGCATAGATCCCGACAATACGCGGCGACCACGAGCCAGTCGGCGTGGGCAGCGTGAGGTGATCGCCCAGCCGTACGTTCAACCGTCGGGCCAGTTGTTCGCTGAGCATCAGCGCGTCGCTCCTGGCCAGCTGTTCCCAGGCGTCATCGCCCGTCGCTTCGAGCAACGGCCAGTGCTGGCGATAGGTGGGGTGGTCGATCACGCCGAACACATCCGCCGGCCAGCCTTGCAACTGGATCGACACCTGCCAGTTGGGCAATACCGCCGTGAGCGTTGGCTGCTGCTTGAGCCAGGCATACATGTCAGTGGCTTGTGCCGGGTTTTGCGGGTTCACGTACAACTCAGCGGTCAATCGTTGTTCCAGCCAGTCGCCAAAGGTCTGACGGAAACCGGCAGTCATGCTGCCTGCGCCGATGTTCGCCGCCAGTGCCAACAGCAGCGCCATCAACGCCAGGCTGAGGGCCGGCAATTGCTGGCGACAATCGGCGAGAAACCACTGACCGAGCACGGAACGGCGGCGCTGCAACAATAGGTTCAGCAGCGTGTTGAGCACGACCGGCAGCGCCAGCGCGGCGCCGATCAGCAAGGCCGCCAACAGCACGAAACCACTGGCAAGGCTGTCGCCAAAACCCCATGCGAGCACTGCAATCACCCCGGCAAGTGCCGCTACCACACCCTGGCGGCGCAACCACCGGGCATGGGCCTGATGCCAGGCCTGGGGATCAGCCAATGCCAGCAAGGGCAGGCGCGCCGCGCGCAACAGACTGTTGGCGCCGGCCAGCAAAGCGCCGAAAAGGCTCAGGCCAACTCCGCTGAGCCACCACCACGGGCTAAGACTCAACTGACCGGGCACCTCGGCGCCATACAGTCCGCGCAGGCTGGCTGCGACGTCGGGTAACAGGATACTGGCCAGCAGGTAGCCGGTCACCACACCGGCGATCCCGCCGATCACCGCCAGAATGCCCAGTTCGAACGCCAGGCAAATGATCAGCCGACGTGCGCTGACACCGCAGGCGCGCAAGGTCCTGAGCAGTCCTCGGCGCTGCTCCAGTGCCAGTCCGATGGCGGCATGAACAATGAACAGTCCGACGACAAAGGAGAGAAAGCCCAAGGCATCGAGGTTCAGGTGAAAGCTTTCGGTCAGGCGTGCGAGGTTGTTCTCCTCGCCACTGCGCTTGAACTGTAACTGCCCCTTGAACTGATCCGGCAAGGTGGCGGTGAAATCCTTGGGCAACAACAATCGTGACAGTTGATCCGGCAGTCCGAGAATCTGTTGGGCATAGCCGATGTCCACCAGCAACATCCCAGGCGCCATGTCGCTCTGTACTTGCAGCGGCGGCAGAGGCGCACCACTGACGCTGGCGGGTTGCTCACCTTCGCGCAAACCCAATGCCTGCAAGGTATGCGGCGAAATCCAGGTGGCGCCCGGTGCACTGAAAAATTCGACAATCCGCTCGATCGCCAGGGTTTGCCCGGCTACCGCAGAGCCGGCCGGCAACGACACTGGCTCGATACCCATCAGTTGCAGGCGTTGATCTTCATGGCCCTTGAGCGTCACCCGCCCCTGCAAAACCGGGGACACCGGCCACCCCATCCGTCGTAGCTCGACAAAGAGGGCCTGGGAAAACGTCGCGCCACCGGGCGCACTCAGGCTGGCCTGGGGTTCGCCGCCGATCATTTGGCTGGCCCGGCTGTAACTGTCACGCGCCTGGCTGTTCAGCGCCTGCACGCCAGTCAGCAAGCCAGTGGCTAGCCAAAGCCCGGTCAGCACACTGCACAACTGCACCGGATGGCGTTGCCAATGGCTGAGCAACGCCCGTAATGTCTGGCGAAAAATCCCCACCTCAGCGCTCGTCCGCGCCGACCAGGCGTCCGCGGTGCAACACCACCTTTTGCGCCAGTCGCGCGGCCACGCTCGGGCTATGGGTGACCATCAACAAGGTCGTTGGGCTGTCGTCGAGCAATTCCAGCAACAGCTTCAACACTTCATCGCTGGTGGCTTCATCCAGGCTGCCGGTGGGTTCGTCCGCCAACAGCAACCGAGGTTGCGCGGCCAGTGCACGCCCTAACGCCACCCGTTGCTGTTGACCGCCGGACAGCTGCTCCGGATAACGACGCAATACATCAGCCAAGCCCAATCGCTGGACCAGGTGCGCCTGCCAGCGCTCATCAAAACGCCCCGCCAGGCGAGCCTGAAATGCCAGGTTGTCCTCTACACGCAAACTGCCGATCAGGTTGAACTGTTGAAACACCAGGCCGATTTCCGTACGCCGCCAGTTGGCCAGATGCGCTTCGCTCATCTCCTCGAGCCGATACTCGCCGCTGCGGATACTGCCGCTATCGACCTTGTCGAGGCCGGCGATCAGGTGCAGCAAGGTGCTCTTGCCGCTCCCCGACTCCCCCATCAACGCGAGGCTGCTGCCAGACGTGAGCGTCAGGTCGACCCCCTGCAACACCGGAAGCGGACCTTGTGCGGTGGCATAGCTTTTGAAGACGCCCTGGACCTGGAGCATGGAAGTAAACCTGCAAAAAGTATGGAGACAGAGTAACGGGGATGAAGGCTGGGTGAGCGTATTTTGGGTGGTTAACCGTGTTTTTGCCTATTGCCGGAATGCCTTAGGTAGACAATCTCGCCCTTGTAGGGTCCGGCGTAAGAGGATTTACCAGATCGCGCGATCCACTGCAGCGATTGCCCTGTGGACAACTGATAGCCCTACACAGTTTCAGGAAAATCACACGCTAGGTCAGCGAACGGCCCGACTGCTCAGACCTATCCAGATGGATACAGTCGATGGATGGATTATATCGTTCGGCAAACCACTACTTTCGCGACATGGCACGGCTATCGGGTCTACTTCACCTTGCGCGATAACGTTGCCGCGGGTGACAAGTCATCGCAAGCCGCTGACATCCAGCGGGCAAGAAAATTGGCAAGGGAGATCCAACCATGAGCCAAACTTCGACTGCATTCAATATGGTCGCGCTGCTCGACAGCGACGAAGCCATGAGCGAGTACTTGTCCCAAGTACTGGCAGACGGCGATAACGAGGAGTTTCTAAGGGCCATCGGCTACGTTGTAAGGGCTCGGGGCATGTCACAGATTGCCAAGGATTCGGGCATGGAGAGCGAGAGCCTGACCAAAGCTTTCGCACCGGGTGCCAAACCTCGTTTTGACACGGTATTGAAGGTCATCCATGCCCTTGGAATCGATTTGCGCGCACAACCAGGCCACCTGGAAAATCACTCAGTGATCTGAAGTTGCGCTCGCCCCGTGCTCGCCCCATGCTCACTCCTGCACGCCACCCAGCTAAAACACATCGGTAGCTGTGCAGCCTGTTGCTGATAACGGTCATACAGCTCTTCGCGATTGGAATGCGGATATTCCTTGAAATGGCTGATCTGCAAGCCCGCCTCGATGGCGCCGGTGAAGATATCGCCCAGGGTGTGAACAAACCAGTAGGACGTCGCCGCCGCTTGTTCGACCTTGCCTTCGTAGACGATCGGCTGATCCTGCATGAACGGTTCGCGGCGAAAGTACGAGGAATCCGGGCGATAAGGATCGTCGGCCTCGGGGTTGAACATTTCCAGGAACGGATGAGTTTCGTACACCACCAGTGCCCCACCGGGTTTAAGGGTACGTGCGACGTGTTGGAAGAACTCGCCGATGTCCGGCATCCAGTTCAATACGCCGATGGTGATCAGGGCCACGTCGAAACGCTCGTGCAGTTCTTCCGGCAGGTGGTGGATATCTGCTTCGATGAACGTCGGTGCATGGGGTGAGCGGGAGGCCAACTCGCGGGCCTGATCGAGAAACGCAGCGGACTGGTCAACGCCCACCACATGGCGGGCACCCAACGCAAAGAGCGAAAGGCTTTCGCGACCATTGTTACAGCCCAATTGCACCACGGCCTTGCCGTCGACTCCGACCTGCTCCAGCACATTGCGCAAGGTGTCATCGAGGCAGGAAAAATCAGTCTCGGCCACCTGCGTCAACAGTGCCAGCCATTCAGGATTGTCCTTGTGGTGTCGGGCGGAATCGTTCCAGGCATCGCGGTTGCTGGCGATGACGGATTGGTTTGACGGCATTTCCATTGCGCGCTCCAGACTTCGGCAGTTATTTGCCGGACCCGAGTCTAGATCAGCACCTTCGATAAGCCCATTGGCTGTTTGTTGGATTCTTGTAAAGCGGCAACACCCCCGCTCGGCAGCTATAGTAAATGGCCTTGGGGAAATGCGGGAAAACCGAATTCGCAGGTGCAGCCATGAAATACACCGAACTGACGCTGGCGCTCGCCTTTTGTCTCACCGTCACCCTCAACGCCCACGCGGACAACAGCCTGACGCCGACGTCCGAATACAGCAGCGAGTTCAATTACTACGGCGATGATCAGCCGTTTGCCCACCCTGCACCGCCCAGTCTGAGCACGGTGCCACCAGGGTCGTACATCCCGACGGCGCCGCAGGACTTCATCCCGATCTCCAGTCAGCATGAGTTTTCCGACTCACGCCTGCCGACGATTGCGGACGCCACCGTCCGCGTGTTCATTCGCACCTATGACGCCGAGCGCGGGGTGTACGTCAACCAGGAAGTCATCGATCCCACCTGCCTCCTGGCCTGCCTCAGCCAGAAGGCGACGGCGGTTTACCACTGACGCTTGTCGGGGCGTGCGAGGCCGAGTTTTTCGATCCGGTAACGCAGCATGTCACGACTCAAGCCCAACAGGCGGGCCGATTTGGTGACGTTCCAGTCGGTCTTGTCGAGCATCTTGCGCACCATGTCGCGTTCCACTTCCGGCAGGTTCATCGACTCGCTGCCGTTGTACATCGGGCGCGGCTCGCTGTGAGGCATTTCCGGCATCACCAGCGGCTCATCCACCAGGCTCAGGCACACGTTCAACTGGTGCGCGGCAATGGTGTCGTTCGGGGCGAGCAATACGGTTTGCTCGAGCATGTTGCGCAGTTCGCGCACATTGCCTGGCCAGCTGTAGTTGAGCATCAGCTCTTCGGCCTGATCACTGAAATGCAGGTTGGGTTTACCATAGCGTTTGCCGTGCATGGCGAGGAAATGCCGGGCCAGCAACAGGATGTCTTCGCCACGGTCATACAGGCGCGGCACCTTGATCGAGATGATACGTAAACGGAAGAACAGGTCGCGGCGGAATTTGCCCTGCTGGACCATCTGCTCGAGGTTGCAGTTGGTCGCGCTGATGACCCGCAAGTCGACCTTGCGCTCCTTGACCGAGCCCACCCGGCGAATGGTACGGTCCTCCAGCAGCTTGAGCAGCTTGGCTTGCAACAGCAGGTCCATTTCCCCCACTTCATCGAGAAACAACGTGCCGCCATCGGCGGCCTCCACCAACCCGGTGCGACGGTCCTTGGCGTCGGTGAACGCGCCCTTCTCATGACCGAACAGCTCGGACTCGAGCAAATTGGAGGGGATCGATGCGCAGTTGAACTCAATGAAGGGCCCCTTGCTGCGCGGCCCGTCGAAATGCAGGGCGCGGGCCACCAGTTCCTTGCCTGTGCCGGTCTCGCCTTCAACGAGCACGGGAGGTAAATCACCGCTGGTCATACGGCGCTCGGCGTCGAGCAACTGACCGATGGTGTTTTTCAGGTGCTGCATGGGTGCCGATTCGCCGATCAACGCCTGCACCCCCGACTTCTGTGCTTCGCGCTCCTGGTAGAACGACAACGTGCGCTCCATCCGCTCGGTGGCGAGGGCCTTGTCCAGCATCAACTTCAGTTCGGGCAGCGCCACCGGTTTGGTGACGTAGTGGAAGGCGCCCTCTTTCATCGCCACCACGGCATCTTCGACGTTGCCGTAGCCGGTCATCATGATCACTTTGAGGTCCGGCGCACGCACGCGCAGCTTCTGGATCAGATCGTGACCGCTCATGCCCGGCAGCGAATTGTCGGTGAGCACCACGTCCGGGGCAAACGTGTGCATTTTTTCCAGCGCCTCTTCAGCCGAGTGGCAAACCGTCACCTCGAAATCCTTACGCTCGAGGTACGTCTGTATATTCTCCGCGAGGAGTTCGTCATCCTCGACCAGTAGAATGCTGTGCTCCATGATCCTCTCCCGTTGCCACTTTAAAATGAAGACTGACGCGGGTTCCTTCCTGCTCTTGGCTGGTCAGTTCGACCGAACCTTCAAAACGCTCCATTATTCTTTTAACCAGGGCCAGACCGACGCCCAGGCCACCTTGTTTGGTGGTAAAAAACGGCTTGAAGACCATTTGTTGCTGCTGACGACTCATGCCCTTGCCGGTGTCGCTCAGGGTCATGCGCAAATGGCCAGGGTGTTGCGATTCGATGTCGATGCTCAGCACGCCGCCCTTGGGCATGGCCTCCAGGGCGTTGGCGAACAGGCTATTGAGTATTTGCGTCAGCAGCACCTGTTGGCTGACGACCGGTGTGCAGGCCATCGGTGTGAAGCGCACTTCCACGCCGCAGCGCCGGATCAAGGGTTCGAAGGCACTCAGGGTGTCGTCAATCGCGGCCACCAGGTCCACCTTTTCCTCATCGTCCTTCACCGGTCGCAACGACACCAGCAGCTCACGCACCCAGCGCGACATGCGATCGACCTGATTGATGATGTCGCCAATGTTTTTCTGCGCCCCGTGACTGGCGATTTCCTGGGCCAGTTCGGCACTGGAGCGGATGTTGGCCAGAGGGTTGCGCAGGCTATGGGCCACGGCTGATGACATTTCACCCAAAGCGACGAAGGTTTCGTTGCTGATCAACTGCTTCTGCTGACTCTCCAGCAGCTTGGCCGCGCGCCAGACAATCCAGAACAGTCCCAGATAAATGGCGGCGCCGCCGAGCAAGGTGGCGAACCAGATCGTCTTGAAGCCGCGCTGGATGCTCGCCACCAGGTCGGCCGGTTCCTTGTAGATTTCCACCATGGCGATCACTTTGCTCCTGTCGGCATTGAACATCGGGATGTAGTTCTCGATGAACAGGTATTCAGGCTCCCGCAGCAGGCGTTGCTCGGGGCGCTCTTCATCAATCTCGTGGTAACTGGTGGACACCAGCTCCCTCATTTCGAAGGATTCATCGAGCTCCTCGTCGTCCTCGATCCGCTCTCCGATCAGCTCTGGGTTGGTTGACCAGACCACCGTGCGGTCAAGGGCATAGACCGTAGCCAGCAGCAGGTCTGGCAGGTGCTCGACGTGATCGAGGAATTCGGCACGCGAAGAAGCGCGGGCCTGGGCGGTGAGGTCCGGATCGTCGTCGTCCTGGCGCGGGTCGAGCATTTCACCAATGGTTCGAGTGGGGGAAATCGACGCATGCCGGATCTCCGCCGCACCAATGGCCTGGACGAATTGCGCCGTCAGCATGGAATCACGCTCGATGCTCTCCTCCACCACAAAGCGCGTGGAAATGTAGCCCAGCGCCAGCGCCACACCGGCGATGATCAGGAAGCTCCCCAGGGAAAACCAGCGCAAAAGGTTGAATTGCTCCCGTAAGCCAATGCCTTTTTCGGCTGGCGGCAACGCAGGTACTTGTGGTTGTTCGAGTATCTGCATGAAAGGAATCCTGACCGAGACGTAAGGCATTTCCCGTGGTGCTTCGGATCAGTGTAGGTGGCATTGATCGAAACCGACGGCCTCTATGATTGTATTTCGCCGCTATTGCACCTGAGCCGCCTGCAACGGTTGCTGGCGCTCGGTTTCCTCCTGCAGGAACTCGATAATGGACTGCGCCGACTGTTCATCCAGGCGCAGGTTGGGCATCGGGACCCGGTCGAACCGTTCGAAAAGCTGCGTGGCGATCGGGTCCTTGTCGGCGAGCATGCGGTCCGGTTCACGTATCCAGCGGTTGAGCCAGGCCAGCTCACGCTGACGGGTCACGCCGACCAGGTCCGGGCCGATGTTGCGCATACCGATGCCTTGTCCGTCCTGCGGGCCGAGGCTGTGGCACGACGCACAACGCGTACGAAACAATTCTTCACCGTTGCTTGGCGCGCGGATTTCCGGAGCATTGACGTAACTCTCTTCCGAGCTGGCCTGCTTCCAGTTTTGCAAGGTGTTGGCCAGTTGATCGGCGAGAATCCACGGATTCTCAAACGGCGAGGCCTTCATCCAGCGCCCGGTTTGCTGGTTGCCGACAATCAGGCTCAGGTTGTGGTCCTTGTTGCGACCGTTGTCGACGCCCTCGATAAACAACCCCAGTTTTTTGCGCAAGTCGGTGACGGCCTCGAACTCGCCGGTGAGGAACTGCCAGCCCGGCCCGACCTTGAAGCGTTGCGCATAGGCCTTGAGCACCTCGGGGGTATCGCTCAACGGGTCGATGCTGATCGAGTAGAAGAAGATGTCCTTGCCCACTCGATCCCCCAGCAACTTTTGCACCTGGCGCAAGCGCGCCGTCTCCAGCGGACATGAATCACTGCATGAGGTGAAGATGAAATTGATCACCACCACTTTGTCTTTGATCAGGTCATCGAAAAAACGCACCTGCCGACCGTCCTGGTCGGTCAGCAGGGTGTTGGGAAAGTAGTTGCCGCCCCAGGGGGTCGTCGATTCCGGCGGCGCCAGCACGCCGTCATGGGCGACCAACGCCCTGGCGGCGAGCAGGCAGGTGACCAGCACCAGAATCAGGTGCATGCCCAGGGCGCGGGCGCGCGGCGTCGGCAGCGCGCTGTCGGCGCCGGCCCGGTTCATTTTTTCACCTGTACTTGCGGGCCGAAGCCATCGCCATTGCGGAAGGTTGGCAGCGCAGCGGAGTTGACGTAGCGCACGCCATCCCAGCTCGGCAGCGGTGTTGGCATCAACTGGAATTGCCCCGGCTTCTCAATGTCCCAGCGCAGCAGCATCGAGTTGTCCTCATGCTGGGTGTTGTGACAATGCTCCATGTAGGTCCCGGCGAATTCGCGGAAATTGATCGCCATCTCGACGCTGTCCAGGCCGTCTTTTTCCGAGCCAATGCGGTACACGTCCTTGCGCGCCCATTTTTCCCATTCCGGTGGAGCCTTGCCGCCACGGCTGAGGATGATGCCCTCCTCGAAATGCACATGCACCGGGTGGCTCCAGCCTGTCCCGCCGGCCTTGATGTTCCAGACCTCAAGGGTGCCGAAACCCGCAACGCCTGCATCGGTCGGACCGCTGGCCAGCTTGGTGGCGGTGTTCAGCCGACGAGGGTCCATGTGAAAGCCGAACCCGCCATCGGTCTTGACTGTCCATGGTGCTTCATCGGTGCCGTCGGAGCGGCCGAAGGTGAAGGTACGGTGGCGTGCGTTGGCCAGCAATTGCTTGTCGGCGACGTTGTCGCGATGGATTTTCAGCGGAATCATCACCAGGCCTTCGGCCTTGCCGGGCTTGGCCGGTTCATAGGCCGCCGGGTCCATGGCCAGGTCCTGACCGGTGTAGGCCTTGACGTTGAGTTGCAGCACCTTGCCGACGGCCGGGTCCCCCCTGTCCCACTGCGGTCCCTTGCTGGTTTGCTTGATCACCGCCAGATATTTCTCGGAGAGCAGGTCGGCCAGCGGGATCACGTCTTTGGGACCCTTGCCATCGTCGTGGGCTTGCAGGTTGACGAAGAACAGTTTGTCTCCAGGCTTGATACCGTTTTTCGCGAAGTTGACGATGATGTCAAAGCGCTCGGCGATACCTTGTGTCGGCAGGATCGCGTTGTGATTCTGCTTATCGCCGTCGGCGTCCAGATCCATGCTGCCATCGAACGGGACGGCGTGCTCCATGATGTTGCCGTCGTTGGCAATCATGTGGAACGGCACGCGGGCGTAGGACACACCGGAGTTTTTCGGTCCCTGGAATTCGCCACTGCTACCCTTGATCTCACGCACCAGCGCCAGCTTGAAATAACGTGACACTGAACCATTGAGGATGCGGAACCGATAACTGCGGGCGCGCACATCCAGGGTCGGTTTCCACTGCCAGTTGACCAGCACCTCGTCACCGAGGAACCCGTCGGTGTTGAACGGGTTGAACCACAATTGGCCGCTCTGATCCCACGCCTTGTCGGCGAACAGCAGATTGATGTCGTAGTCGCGATTGCCCCACGGCAAGGCGCTGCCGCTGGGCAGGCGCAGGTTGACACCGTCGTTGACCGATTCGTTGCCACGATCCAGGGCGCTGTAGTAGTTCATCATCGCCGCGTTGCCCTTGTAGACATTCTGCGCGGTGAAATCGAGCATGTGGTCGTGGAACCAGTGGGTGCTCATGGTCTCGCGCCAGTCACCACGGATCTTGATGGTGCCGTGGTCGCAGGTCTTGAGGCTGGGGGTCAGGTCGTTGGTCCACAGGGTTTCACCTGGCGCACAGGGGAACGCCGCGCGGGGGTCTTCGGCCTTGGTGTTGATGCTGTCGTAACCGGCCAGCTGGATCGGCCAGCGATAGTCGTAATACTGGCCCGGAAAAAAGAACGCGTTGGCATACCCGTCGCTTTCCGCGGGGGCGTGGCCGTTGTGTTCATGAGTGCTGATGGTGTGCAGGCCAAAGCCCATGTTGGCCGAGGGGTCGATGGGCAAGCCGTTGTAGTGACGCATCAGCACCGGTTGGCCATAGCGCACCATCAACAGTTTGGGCGGCAAGGTGCCGTCGAAGGTCCACACCGAGTTGTGATTTTGCACCGGCATGTTCGGGTGAATCCGCGCTTCGACACCCTTGGCGGTGCCGTCCGTGGCGGGGATGCCGGCGACGTTGTGATAGAGGCCACCAGGGCCGAACTCCCCCACGGCGTAACCATGCATCTGATGACTGTCACGCCAGCCGGTGTTGGTCCTGATCCCGGTCTGTACGGTCTTGTAGGCTGTTTGCGGGTAGAACTCGTTCCAGCGTTGATGCGACCAGCCCTTTCCTGGTGGACGACCTTCGGCCGAGGAGCCGATGCGGCGGTTGAGGAAGTACTCGATCTGCGCCTGCCACGGGTTGCGATCCACCACATTGGAGAACTGGCTGGGGAATGGTGTCAGCCCCGGTTGGCGCATGAAGGCATCGAGAGCGGCGCTGGGCGGTGCGCTGCGGGCAACGCTGGTAGGGTCCTGTTGCGGCAACGGGCCGATGGCTGCTGCGGGGAATGGCAAGGGCGCCGACGGTGTGGTGGGGTCGAGTTTCTCCGGGCCGAACTCCTCGAACAGCGCCAGTTGCTGAGTGAAAGGCAACGCGCCGAACAACGGGCTGGGCTTCCCGTTGGTGGGATAGTTGAAACTGGTCTGCACCGTCGGCGGCAGGATGTTTTCCTGGCGCGTGGTGTCGCGGCTGCCTTTGACGCCATCGGGCAGATCGAAGGAGTCTTCGTTGGCCTCCGGCATGGTCAGGATGGCGTTTAGAGCCGCGGGCTCGTCGGCCGGTTCGTCGTAGTACGCCGAAGGGTCTGTCGGTTCTGGCTGTCGCTCGTCATCGATCGGGCTGGCGCGCAGCGTCGCCGTGCCCAGCGTCATTGTGAGGACAACGCTCAAAGGCGTCAGGAGCCATTTGAAGGGATAACGGGCTTTCGTGTTCATCACCAGCCGCCTCGAAGTCATGAAGGGGGTACTGGTGGTTTTGCAAGGAATCGGCCAAATTTGTAACAACTTAATACGAAAGTGTTAACACCCCGCGAAACAATGGCTTATCAGCATCAATGTGCCATACCGGTGCCGATCGGGGTGGGGAATGACACCCGCTACCGGGGAAAGTTCATCCCCATTTTCAGGGAAAGCGCTTGAACGACAGACGGACACACGTGCCCTCGCCTTCACGGCTTTCCAATCTGACCGAACCGCCGCAGCGCTCCATGATCCGCTTGACCAGCACCAGCCCAACGCCGAGCCCGCCCTGCTTGGTGGTGAAAAACGGGCGGAAGGCCATTTTGCGCTGCTCCTCGCTCATACCCTTACCGGTGTCGCGAAGGGCGACTTTCACACGGCGGGGATGTCTCGATTCCAGGGTAACCGTTAGCGTCCCGCCCTTGTCCATCGCTTCGAGTGCATTGGCGATCAGGCTGTTGAGGATCTGCGCCAACTGCATCGGCTGGCTCACCACCATTGGCATTTGCTGCGGCTCGAACACCACGTTCACGCAAGCCCTGGCGATCTGCTGCTCGAACGCCTTGAGGCTTTCTTGCAAGACGGCCACCAGGTTCACGGGCTCCGGTTCATCGTGCAAAGGACGCAGGGATTGCAGCAGTTCGCGCACCCATTTCGACATGCGGTCGACCTGGCCAATGATGTCATTGATGTTCTTGTGCGCCGGCCCGCTGTCGAACTCCAGTGCCAGCTCGGCGCTCGAGCGGATGGTCGCCAGGGGATTACGCAAGCTATGGGCCACCGCCGATGACATCTCGCCCAGGGCCACGAAGGTTTCGTTGGTAATCAGTTGCTTTTGTTGTGCCGCCAGTTGCATCGCTGCGCGTCGCACGATCCAGTACAACCCCAAGTAAATCAGCCCGCCCCCCAGGGCTGTCGCCAGCCAGATCAGCACCAGTCCGCGCTGCATGCGTTCGATCAGGTCCTTGGGTTCCTTGTAGATCTCGACCATCGCCGTGACGGTTTTGCCCTCGGCGTCGAACAGTGGAATGTAATTCTCGATGAAGATGTATTCAGGGGTGAAGTGAACTTCTGCTCCATGCGCGCCTTGTCGACATCGTGGTAACTGGCGGACACCGGTGTCTTGAATTCGAAGGCATGGTCCAGGTCTTCATCGGCTTCGATGGTGGTGCCCATCAGCGCCGGGTTGGTCGACCAGATCACCATGCGATCGGGGGCGTAGATGTTGGCCAGGATCACGTCGGGCAAGTGGGCGACATGATCGAGGAATTCGCCCCGGGCATCGGCGCGGGCCAAGGGGTCGATTTCAGGATAGTTGCGATCCTGGCGTGGGTCGAGCAAGTCGCCCATGGTGCGCACATGGGGGATCGAGACGTGGCGCACCTCCGCCGAGGCAATCGCCTGGATGAACTGCGAGGTGAGCAACGCATCGCGCTGAATACTTTCGGTAATCACGAACTTGGTGGAGACCGCGCCCAACGCAATCGCCACGGTGCCGATCACCGCCATGCTGATCAGCGAGAACCAGCGCAACAGATTGAATGGCTGCT
Organism: Pseudomonas sp. S2_C03; assembly: GCF_054668405.1. NCBI lineage: Bacteria > Pseudomonadati > Pseudomonadota > Gammaproteobacteria > Pseudomonadales > Pseudomonadaceae > Pseudomonas > Pseudomonas sp. S2_C03. The sequence continues at coordinate 3,138,222 of NZ_CP162766.1, forward strand.
TGCGCGAGCGCAGAAGGACGTCGCCCTCCTGATTCTGAAGGGTTTGTGTTGGCATGTTCATGGGCACTGCTTCCTGACCACTTCCCCCTTTTGGTTATAGCCCATGGCCACATTTTTGCCCGGTGCTGGGGATTGGCATCCCTCAATCTTCTGTAGGAGCGAGCATCCCCATCCTTACCCCAATCCTGGGGAAAATCGCCCGTTCCCTGCTTGGACGCGTCAGGCCTTCTCACCCCCAATACCCGACTACCACGGGCCTCTCCTGACACTTTCACGTTGTTGGTATGGAAGTTGCCGAAGCCCCCTCAACTGACCCAACCCCCGGGGGCAGGTCTTCGATAGAGGGAAAACTCATGCACCCTTTACTGTCCAAAACCGCGATCGCCATGATCGTGAGTGCACTGGCCCAAGGCTCTGCCCAGGCCGCGTTGTTTGCTGTGGACCAAGGTCCCTATACGCTTCCCACCGGCAACTTTGCCGCCTGGTATCAGGACACCCACGGTCGTACCCTCGACCTGTGCCTGACCAAGGCTGTCAGTTCCAGGGCCCCTGTCGTGGCGGGCACGCCTGCCTACATGTGCCTGCTGGGTCCCAACCCCGGGATTTTCGACGACACCAAGCCGATGGTATTTCCGGATAACTTCCCCGACGAAGCGTTCTGGTTCACCGGTGACGGCTCCATCGTCGACGCTGCGCGCGGCATCGACCTGACCTACGTCAGCGCCCTGGAAGCCGCCTTCTCCGGCGGCGATCCCAAGGAAGGCGACCAGATCAGCTTCGGCCGTATCCGGATTCGCGTCGACGTGCCCACCCCGGGTATCTACACGATCACTCACCCCTATGGCGTCGACATATTCGACGTGCCTGTCGCTGGCCGCAAAGCGATCAACATGACCCGCGACATCGGTATCGGCTCGCCGAAAACCTATGACGGCGCGCTCAAAAGTGATATCGGCCCATTCCTGCGCAGCACCAACGGTCCTTACACCGAGACCAATCCCGAAACCCAGGCAGTCGAGCAATTTGTCGGCGATCCGAACCTGGAAGAAACCTTCACCGGCAGCCCCTTCAACACCAACTACATTCGCATCGAAGGCCCCAACGGCCTGGACCTGCGCACCACGGTCCTCGCCATATCCGGCAAGTTGTCGACGGTCGCCCGGCCGACCCCGCTGATCACCGAACGCAGCACTTACTCACGCAAGGCTGGCAGCAGTGCCCCGGTGGCTCAGCAGGATGTGTTCGTGCTGGCCCCGCCGCCACCAGCCACCGTGAAGCTGGACAGCAACACGCCGGTGCTCAACCTGACCGAGGCCGACACCACCGGCCATTGGTATGCCCAGTCCGCCACCAACCCGACGCTGCCAACCAGCCTGTCGGTCACGGCGGACAACCACCTGGCCATTTCCACCAGCACAGCGACCACGCGGTCCGCAACGCTGACCGACCTGGTGGTGATCACACAAGCCGAATACAAGCTCAGCAACGGCCAGCTCACCATCGTTGCTTCCAGCAGCGACGAAACTTCGCCACCGGTGTTGACCGCCACCTCCGGCACCGGGGTGGCCATCGGTGCATTGAGTGGTAGCGGTCCTGAGAAAACCCTGTCGACCAACATCACGCCGATTCCACCGGCCAAGGTGCAAGTGACGTCCGCCAATGGCGGCGTCGATATCGAAGACGTGGTCATCGTGCAATGAACGCACTCATGCCCAGATCCGCATCAGGAGGCATCATGAACAAGTGGCCACGCTTCGCACTCAACGCTCTGGGGCTGACAATCTCGCTCTCCGGCACTGCGTTCGCTCAACTCGCCGCCGTCGACCCCGGCCCTTACACCTTCGCCACGGGGAAATTCCCCATGTGGTATCAGGACAATACTGAACTGTCGCTGGAATTGTGCCAGTCACGAGCGACGAGCTCCCGGGCCCCAGGTGCACCCGGCGCACCGGCCTACATGTGCATCCTTAATCCGGAACCGGGGATTTTCGACGACACTCAGCCCATGGTGTTCCCGGACAACTGGCCACCGGAGGCTTTCTGGTTCCTCGCAGAAACCACCATCGCCGATGTCGGCGGTTACGGCGTGGACGCCTACGTGGCGGGGGTCGAAGCAGCCTTCACGGCGGAAAACCCGATCGATGGCGATCAGGCCAGCTTCGCGCGGATTCGCATTCGCGTGAACATTCCCATCGCCGGGACCTATGTGATCACTCACCCCTACGGCAAGGAAACGATCAATGTGCCGACGCCTGGCCGGCGGGTCATCAATGTCACCCGCGACGTCGGCATCGGCGCACCGGGCAACTTCTCCGGTGCGCTCACGGGTGAAGTCGGGCCTTTCCTGCGCGGCGTTGGCGGGTCTTACCCCGAGCTCAACCCGGACACCGGCACCATGGACACGTTCATCGGCGATCCGAACATCTCCGAGGCGGTCACCGGCAGCCCCTTCGGCACCAATTTTCTGCGTATCCAAGGGCCGGCGGGCACCATCGAGACCTCGGCGTTTACCGTCTCCGGCAAAATTCTCGACAGCCGGACACAGACACCGGTGGAAATCGGTCGTGCCACCTATCGACGCAAGTCCACCGGCCCTGGCAGTAGCAGCACCCAGGTGGAAGTCTTTGGCAAATCGCCCAACAGTTCGAGCCTGTGCTTCCGCGAAAGCGTGACACTGATTCCCGGCACGCCTCCATCACCTTGCCTGGTCAACATGATCGGCGACGGACGCGGCCAGTACTTCGCCCAGCACCTCATCAGCAACGGCAACGTGCCGCCAGTGGTGGTGCTCACCGCCAACACCCCGGGCGACGCAACCACCCGGCCAACGGCGGTCTCGAGCAAAGTCACTGACGTCGTGAAAGTCCAGACCGCACGCTACAACTGGAGCAATCACAGCCTGGTCATTGAAGCCACGTCCACCGATGAAGTGAACGTGCCTGACATGGTTGCCCAAGGTTTCGGACGCTTGTCGAAACAAGGCCTATTGCAGAAACTCACCGTCGCCGACCTGACTCAACCACCGGCCACCGTGACGATCAAATCCTCGGCCGGCGGCAGCGACACCGAACCCGTCGTGGTGGTCGGCACCGCGCCGGACAGCGGCGAGAACCAGGCGCCGATCGCCAACGCGGACAGCGGCAGCACCAGCTTCGGCGTGCCGATCACCCTCAACCTGTTGACCAACGACAGCGACCCGGACGGCAACACGCCGCTGGCCATCACCGCGCTGACCCAACCGGAAACCGGGCAAGGTACCGTGACGCTGAGCGGCACCACTGCGGTGGTCTACACCCCACCGGCAGTGGTCAATTCGCCACTGACCACGACCTTCACCTACAAGGCGCAAGACGTCAAAGGCCTGGCTTCCACCACGGCCGCGACCGTGACCATCACCGTGGCACCGAACCAGGCGCCAACGGCCGTGGCTGACAGCATCGCGACCCTGGGTGTGTCCGTGCCGATCAACGTGTTGACCAACGACACCGATCCGGAAGGCAACCTGCCGCTCGGGGTGGCCAGTTTCACTCAACCGGCAGCAGGCCGAGGCACCGTCACCAGCAATGGCACGGTCCTGACCTATAACCCACCGGCGACCGTGACGACCGCCTTCACCACAACCTTCACCTACTTCGCGCGGGACAGCTTCGGCGCCGTGTCGACAGCCCCGGCGACGGTAACCGTGCAAGTCTCGCCACGGCCAGCGGCAGAAACCTTTGCCGTGACGGCGGCCACCGTGACCGCACGTTCCAACAACCGCTTCACCTGGGACCTCAGCGGGACCTCATCGGTGACCACCGGCAACACCATCACCATCCAGGTCACTACCCCGACCGGGCTGCAAACACTGGGCACCACCACGGTGCCGGTGACCGGGCGCTGGCGGCTGACGGTGAACAACACGACAACAGTGGTCCCGTCGGCCAACCCGACCGCCACCATCACCTCGTCCCAAGGCACCGTGCGCACCGTGCAAGTGATCTCCAACTGAGCCCGCGCCCCATCGGCCACCCGGCTGATGGGGCCCTTTCACTCAAAAGGACAAGACCATGAAAACGTCAACCGCCGCCCTGCTCTGCCTGCTTCTGCTTTGCAGCGGCGCAGGCGCGAGCGGCGCCGACGATTTGATGGAAAACGACGATCTGGGCCCCGGTGCCGATCTGGGCGAGTTACCGACGCCCATTGGCCAACAGGCACTGATCAACCAGAACGGCCAGGCCAACGTGGCGTTGGTGCAACAGAACGGCCAGTCGTTGCTCGGCACCATCGTCCAGTCGGGCAGCAATCAGGAAGCGTTCATCCTGCAGCAAGGCAGCGACCTGATGGCGATGATCACCCAGCAAGGTTATGGCAATGCCGCTTCGATCACCCAGACCGGCAGCCAGAACCGCGCGCAGATTTCCCAAAACGGCAATAACAACGACGCCAGCATCGACCAGGCCGGCACGGGGCTTTCCAGCGCCGTGAACCAGTCGGGAAATGGCATGAGCGTTTCGGTCAAACAATACCGCTAAAGCACTGCATCATCCTGGAGGTTTCATCATGTTCAAACTGACGCCCCTTACCGCCGCCATCCTGGTCATGGTCAGTGCCCAGGCCATGGCCGACGACAGCCAGTCCACCCAGAACCAGAACGGTACCGCCAACGTTGCCGACGTCAAGCAGACCAAGGCCTCGTTCAGCTCCGCGACCCAACAGCAACTGGGCCAAGGCAACGACGCCGCTGCCGTGCAGGACACGGCCACCGGCACCATCGAGCAGAACCAGGTCGGCGACTACAACGCCGGTTACGCCGAGCAGTTGTTCGAGGACAACAGCAAGATCACCCAGCAGCAGACCGGCGCCTTCAACACCGCCCATGCCAGCCAGTCGATCGGCGTCGGTGGCGGCGAAGTGCTGCAGCAGCAGGAAGGCACCGGCAACTTCTCGTTCGTCTATCAGGACAGTCAGGAAAGCACCAGTGGCCAGACCTACCAGTTCGGTGACGGCAATGACGCCAACATCGAACAGATCCAGCTCGGCACCGCCAACAACGCGGTGATCATCCAGTACGGCAGCGGCAACTACGGTACCGCCGAACAGGTCTTCCACAATGGCGGCCAGATCAACATCAACCAGGCGGGCAGCACCAACTACGCCTACGGCGACCAGCGCAACGGCGAAGGCGGCACTCTGACCATCAACCAGTTCGGTGACGGCAACGGCACCGAAGTCTGGCAGGACACCCAGCTCGCCAGCCAGGCCACCGTCAACCAGTCGGGCGTGAGCAACGAAACCGTGGTCGACCAGAGCTTTGGGGAAAACAACGTCGCCCAGGTGTTCCAGGTCGGTGACCTCAACGCCATCTATGCCGACCAGTTCGAGTCCATTGGCTCCAGCCTGGCGCTGTACCAGACCGGCGTGGGCAATGTGCACTTCACCTATCAGAACGGCGACGGTCATTCGCTCACGGCGACCTCGGTGGGTAACGACAACAAGGTCTACGCCAGCAACTGGAAAGGCCCGCAAAAAGGCGGCCAGTTCGGCAGCAACCAGCGCGCCACCGTCAACCAGAACGGCAACGGCAACACCGCCAACCTCACCCAGGACGGCGTCAGCAATATCATGACCACCTTCCAGGGAGGATCTGGCAACAAGACCACAGTCGTCCAGGCTGACAGCTTCAACGAGCTGTACTTCGAGCAGAACGGCACCGACAACATCCTCGTCGCCGACCAGCGCGGCACTGCCAACCTGGCCATGGGCAACAGCAACGGCATGAACAACACCACCAACTTCACCCAATCGGGCACCGGCAACGAGGCCTACACCAGCCAGAGCGGCGACGACAACATGATCACCGTCAAACAGGCCGATACCATGAACGTGGCGTACGTCACCCAGGGCGGCACCGGCAACACTGCCAACGTCGACCAGAGCGGTACGACGCAGATGGCAACCGTTCAACAGATGGGGATGGATAACCGGGCGACCGTGATGCAGCAGTGAGCGCGAGGCAAGGAAAACCGCGACCCTGGTGAGGGTCGCGGTTTTTTTTCGTCTGGGGGCCCTGTAGGAGCGAGCTTGCTCGCGATCGTCGTTAACGATGACGCTGGCTGCCTGGATGCCCGCGGTGCCTGGGCTACCATCGCGAGCAAGCTCGCTCCTACAGGGGGGTGGTTGGTGCGGGCATTATTGGCGTCGATAGTTACCATCATTTGAATGAAGTTCTCATAAAAAATCTGCGGCGTAACATCAGCTCCATACCAACCAATAACACCCCGGAGCACACCATCATGAAACGCCAAACTCTTCTCAGCATCGCTTTCTCGGTTTTCGCAGTTAACGCTTTTGCCGCTACCGCCGCTCACCCGGTGGTTGCCGAAGGTGGTTCGGATCGCTTGATCGAACGCCGTGTAGCCGAAGGTGGTTCGGATCGCCTGATCGAACGTCGCGTAGCCGAAGGTGGCTCTGATCGTCTGATCGAACGCCGTGTGGCTGAAGGTGGCTCTGACCGTCTGATCGAACGCCGTGTGGCTGAAGGTGGCTCTGACCGTCTGATCGAACGCCGTGCCGTATGAAGCATGGCTCAACCGCAACGCCCAACAAAAAGCCCGGCCTGAACAGCCGGGCTTTTTTGTACCTGTCGGGGGACCTGTAGGAGCGAGCTTGCTCGCGATGCAAGCCCAGGCACCGCGGGCATCCAGATACCCAGCGTTATCGTTAACGACCATCGCGACGGTTCGACGCCTCGACAAGCTCGCTCCTACAGGGGATCCAGGTTATCCAGCGCGCGATTCACTGCCAGGTCAGCCAGCATGATGATTTGCTGGATGCCCAACAACATGCTGCGCTGCGGCCCGTCCACGAACACCGAGAGATCGCCGGCCATGATGCTCGCCGAGGCCAGGGATTCGCAGGCGCTGGCCAACAGAGTTTCAGTGTCGATGTCAGGGGCAATGAGAAACAGGGTACTGGGGGTGTGGGGTGATGCGCACTTCAGCAGCGCAGGATCGAAACCCAGCTCGTCCACTGGCTCGTTTGGTGAGGATGATTCGGGGGGATTTGGCGTTACCTTGGGCATGGTGAAGCTCCTTGATCAATGGAGTCGCCACGTGTTGCTGCTAAACAAGTGGGTGGCAACTGTACGCGGGTTAGCAGACCAGGGATCAAGGAACCCGGCGCACCGAAGTGCCCCACGCACAGTCACCGTAACGAGGTGTGCTGGCGTGCCTTGAAATTGTCCAGGCTGCTAAACCCGTTCGCTGAATGGGCAGCGACAGGGGAACGGTAAAGCCAGGAGACAAGGCACACAAGCCAGCGGATTCTGGCGTAGTTGTAGGCAAAGGAGCAAGGTGAGGCCATTGCGGAAAGCTCCTACGGAAACAGGTTCTGTAGGAGCGAGCCTGTCGAGGCGTCGAACCGTCGCGATGGTCGTTAACGATGACGCTGGCTGCCTGACACCCAACGGTGTCTGGGCCTCCATCGCGAGCATGCTCGCTCCTACAGGGGGATGTGGTTGGCGCGGGCATTATCGGCGTCGATAGTTACCATCAGCTCAATGAAGTTCTCATAAAAATTGTGCGGCGTAACATCAGCTCCATACCAAACAACTACACCCCTTGGAGCACACGATCATGAAACGCCAAACTCTTCTCAGCATCGCTTTCTCGGTTTTCGCAGTTAACGCTTTTGCCGCTACCGCCGCTCACCCGGTGGTTGCCGAAGGTGGTTCGGATCGTCTGATCGAACGCCGCGTAGCTGAAGGTGGTTCGGATCGTCTGATCGAGCGTCGTGTGGCTGAAGGTGGTTCCGACCGTCTGATCGAACGCCGCGTAGCTGAAGGTGGCTCTGACCGTCTGATCGAACGCCGTGTGGCTGAAGGTGGCTCTGACCGTCTGATCGAACGCCGCGTAGCCGAAGGTGGCTCAGATCGTCTGATCGAACGCCGCGTAGCCGAAGGTGGCTCAGATCGTCTGATCGAACGCCGTGCCGTATGAAGCATGGCTCAACCGCAACGCCCAACAAAAAGCCCGGCCTAATCAGCCGGGCTTTTTTGTACGTGCCGGGGGTCCTGTAGGAGCGAGCTTGCTCGCGATGGTCGTTAACGATGACGCTGGCTGCCTGACACCCAACGGTGTCTGGGCCTCCATCGCGAGCATGCTCGCTCCTACAGGGGGATGTGGTTGGCGCGGGCATTATCGGCGTCGATAGTTACCATCAGCTCAATGAAGTTCTCATAAAAATTGTGCGGCGTAACATCAGCTCCATACCAAACAACTACACCCCTTGGAGCACACGATCATGAAACGCCAAACTCTTCTCAGCATCGCTTTCTCGGTTTTCGCAGTTAACGCTTTTGCCGCTACCTCTGCTCAGCCAGTTGTTGCTGAAGGTGGCTCTGACCGTCTGATCGAACGCCGCGTAGCTGAAGGTGGTTCGGATCGTCTGATCGAACGCCGCGTAGCTGAAGGTGGTTCGGATCGTCTGATCGAGCGTCGTGTGGCTGAAGGTGGTTCGGATCGTCTGATCGAACGCCGTGTGGCTGAAGGTGGTTCGGATCGTCTGATCGAACGTCGCGTTGCTGAAGGTGGCTCTGACCGTCTGATCGAACGCCGCGTAGCCGAAGGTGGCTCAGATCGTCTGATCGAACGCCGTGTAGCCGAAGGTGGCTCTGATCGTCTCATCGAACGCCGTGTAGCCGAAGGTGGCTCGGATCGCCTGATCGAACGCCGTGCCGTATGAAGCATGGCCCCCGCGCAACACCCAACAAGAAGCCCGGCCTAATCAGCCGGGCTTTTTGTACGTGCCGGGGGTCCTGTAGGAGCGAGCTTGCTCGCGATCGTCGTTAACGATGACGCTGGCTGCCTGGATGCCCGCGGTGCCTGGGCTACCATCGCGAGCAAGCTCGCTCCTACAGGGACTCAAAGTGACCCGCGGTAAGAGCGGAACCATAAGCGGCCGTTACCGCAGAAATGGATATGTACTAGGTCGAAAGCCGCCATCGCGGGCAAGCCCGCTCCCACAGGGGATTGGGCTCATTCCTCTTCCTCGGGCACGACTTTGTTCTGCGTCAGGTACCGATCCAGCGTTTCATTCTGCACCGAGTTGTCCCCCGCCACCTGCCACAAATGCCGCTCGATCCCCTGGGCCAGCAAATGCCCCACCGCCGCTTCAATCGCCGACAGCACACACAATTGCGCCGGTTCGTTGGTGGTATAGCCGACTTCGGCCTCGAGCAGTTTCTTGAACTCGATGAACTTGAACACTCCGGCACTGCGGCCGACCGAGTAGATGGTCTTGCTGGTCATGACGTTCGCCAGCACCTGGCCGCTGCGCACGTCCACGGCGCGCAGGTTGACGGTGACCTGGTCCACGCGATATTCGCGGGAGATGTCGATGCCCAGGTAGCGCGCCCCTTCACCGCCGCTCTTGACGTTGGTGTCGTAGGCGATGATCCCGCCTTCGAGCATCATGTTCGCCGCTTGCAACGGTGGCAGTTCCGCCTGGATGTTCACCGGGGTGTTGGGCTTTTTCTGCGAGGCGCGAATGATCTTGCGCTCGGTCAACAGGTTCTGCAGCCCTTCGCGCTCGAGCACCACGAACCAGCCGCTGGCCTGCAACGCGTCCATCAGCATGCTCGCCGCGCCCTGGGTCACGCTGGTGGAAAACGAGCTGGCCGGGGTCGGTTTGTATTGTCCGGTCTGGTCGCGGAAACCATACACCACCGCCATCAGCCTGCCCTTGGGGCGCGGCATGTTGATCAGGTCGTAGTAAGTGGACGCCCTTGGGGTGAGCGTCGGGGTTTCGGTGTCCTGTTCGGCGCCGATCGGCTCACGCAGACTGCACCCTTGTAATGCCGCCAATATCAGCCCTAGCACTATTATTTTTTTCATGTCCATCACTCCCCATCAAGCACATCCCCATCAAGGGGCCAGGCCACTCACCTTGATTTCCGAGACTTCACCCGTGGCCCTGTCCGTCACCTCGATGGTCAGTTGCCCGGAGTCGTCGATGACGTTGACGATGAAAGCGTCGGTGGTCAGGCTTCCGGTGTTGCCCGCTGAGATGTTGTCCAGCAGTTGCCCGAGCAGACGTGATTGCAACTGGCTGGAGAAACGCTCCAATGCCGATGTGCCGGCTGCCGAAGTGCGTTTTTTCAAGTCGGGATCGTCGTAGTCGTTCTGCGCCTGGGCATTGTTGAGCAACCACGTGCCGTTCAATGGGTTGCCGCCAAACGACGGGTTGATGGGCGTGTAGACCAGTTCCGTGGCGTGCGCCAGGCTGCAACCTGCAAGCCCGAGCAGGCAAAGGCCGGCCCGTGAAAGCACTGAACGTTGCGAGAAGTTTGTTGTTTTCATAATTCGTCCCTCTCAAGGTCCGTTGTGTCCTGCAACATGGCTTCCAGCTTGCGCTGGACGATCTGCCCGCGTACCCAGTCGGCGGCGTCGTACGCCTCTTCCTTGAGTTCCACGGTGTTCGGCGGCAGGAACCGCCGGTAAACCAGGCGCTGCTGAAATTCCACGGTGACCAGGGCGCCCCATCGCGCCGAAGGTCGTTCGCGCACCACCAGGTTGAAATCCATCGGGCTGGTGGCACGCAGGCGTTCACTGAACGAGTAGTAAAAGTCGTGGCCGATGTGCGAGATCGTGTCATCGACGATGAAGCCCATCATTTCGTCTTCTTCGCCGGCCGGGGCGGCGGCACTCGCCAGCATCATGATCAGCGCCAGGCAAAACCGGTTCATGGCTGCAACCCCTGTGGCGATTTGGCCTGGCCCTTGCCGGCGCCTGCTGCGCCGTCGAGGAAGGCTTTCTCGGCGACGAACTGCCAGTCCTTGTAGCTCGCCATACCCGCGAAGTCCGACCACTGGGTGGGGAAATTGTCCTGCTTCAACGGCTTGTCCGTGGAGGCGCTCGTCAGGCCGGTGATGCGCCCGTCAAAACCGCGCATCAGGACCCATTCGCCACCGGTGACCGGGTCCGGGTAGAGCTGCCGCAAATGATGCTTGGGGTTGGGAAAACGCTCGTCCTGCAACAGGTCCTCAAGGGCTTTTGGGTACTGCGCCAGCCCAGGCGAGGATCGGTAGTAGCTGCGCAGGGCCTGGGCGTACTGGGTGCCGACCCACAGCAACTGGCGCTCGCGGTCGCGACGCGACGCGGTGGACCACAACTCGGCGGCACTGGCCAGGCCCATCCCCATTACCATGACCAGAAACAACACGCCCAGGTACGTGAAGCCGCTTTCGCCGGCAGGCTTACCACTCGGAATAAAGGCTGCCATCACGCGCCCTCCCTGTGGCACCGCTTTTGATATCGGCGACCCCGCCCTGCACGCCATCCGGCGGAGCGACCAGCACCCAGACGTCCTTGCGCTCGGCAATCGGGTCCATCGGCGGGTTGCGCAGATAACGCTGCTCCACCAGTTGATCAAGCGAGTCGGGATAGCGCCCCGTGTCGCCGTAGTAGTGATCCAACGCTTCGCGCATCGCCGCCAGGCTCTGGCGCAAGGTGGTTTCCTTGGAGGTTTCCAGGCTGTTGAAATAACGGGGCATGGCGATGGTCATCAGGGTGGCGATGATTGCCATGACCACCATCAGTTCCAGCAAGGTAAAACCCTTCTGCCGACGCATGATTCACCACTCCCGATACGCAATGCCGTTGAGACCCTTGCCGCGGGCCTTCGAATACACATCAAAGATGTCTTCGCCTTCGCGGGGGTTCTGCGCCGAGCTGTCATAGCTGCGCACACCCCAGCCACCTTCATCGTCGCGTTTGACCGTGGCCAGCGGGTCGCGGGGAATACGGCGCAGGAAGTAGAACTTGGCGCCCTTGGCGCTGCGCACATCGCGCACGCCGTCCACCAGTACCTTGAGGTTTGGTGGATAACCGCTGCTGTTCAGCGACTTCTCGATATAGCCGGCGTCAAAGGCACGCTTGTAGGCGTCGATGGCATCGCGGATCTGATACAGCGCGGACCGTAACTCCTGTTCCTTGCCACGGCGTACCACGGTCTCGGTCAGCGGCGCAGCCATGCTCGCGAGCATGCCGATCAGCGCCAGCGTCACCACCACTTCGACCAGGGTAAAACCGCGTTGCGAGGCGTTCATGATCAAGGCTTCTCGATAAAGACTTGGGTCGAGGTCGCTGCCACGGGGCGGTCGAGTCGATCCGCGGGGCCTGTGGTCACGGTCGTCTGCATGCCGCGATCCGGCGCCTGGATGTGCATGCTGGTTTCAGTGCCAGTGGTAAACTCCATGTCCGATGGGCTCTGATACGGCAGGTTGCGCACCACGCGTGGAGTGATCGACAGCACCAGCTCGGATTTGCTGACGTTATCCTTGTTGCTGCCGAACAACCGGCCCAGCCCCGGGATGTCGCCCAGGCCCGGGATCTTGTTGCCGGTGGCGCCGTGGTCGTTGCGCATCAAGCCGGCCAGTATCTGGGTTTCGCCGTCGTGAAGACGCAGGGTGGTCTGCGCGTTGCGGGTGTCGACCTGGACCGGAATCGTGCCCTGGCGGGTCGGTTCCAGAGGCGTGGCGTTACTGACTTCGAGGGCGATCTTGATCGCCACTTCGTTGTTCAGGTGCACAGTGGGCTGCACTTCCAGTTTCAGACCGACGTCCAGGTATGTCACGCTTTCAGTGATTACCGGTCCCTGGGTGGACGGCACTGAGGTGGCGCTGATGATCGGCACACGCTGGCCGATGTGGATGCGAGCCTGTTCGCGGTTGCTCACGCGGATGGTCGGGCTGGCCAGGGTGTTGATATCGTTGTCCTGGGCGTTGATCTTGGCCTGGGGCGACGGGTTGATGGTGATCCGGCTGGAGTCGATGCCCTTGAGCTGATCGAGCAAGGTCACCGGCGAGCCGTCGCTGTTGATTACGCCAAAGGTGTTGGGCCATTGCAGGCCGAGGTCGAGAATCCGTTGAGTGGCGACTTCCATCACCTCCACTTCAAGCACCACTTCAGGGTTGGACTGATCCTGGGACTGCAGGAGTTTTTCGGCCATGCGGATCGCGTCCTCGGTGTCGCGCATGGTCAAGGTGTTAAGGCGTTCGTCGACGAACACATCGCGGGTCTTGAGCATGGTCTTGACCATGTTCAGCGCGGTGTTGGCGTCAATGCTGGTCAGGTAGAAGGTGCGCATCACCAGTTCCTGGTAATCCTTGAGCTTCTGCGGTGAGTCCGGGTAGATCAGCAGGGTATTTTCGTTCACCACTTTCTGGTGCAACTGGTTCTGTTGCAGCAGCAGTTCCACGGCGTCCTCGATGCGCACGTCACGCACGAAGATCGTGGCTTTCATGTCCGGACGCAGGTCCTTGTCGAAGATGAAATTGAGGCCGGCGACCTGGGACAGCACTTCAAAAATGGTTTTCAGATTGGCATCGCGAAACTCCAGGGTCACCGGCCGATCCAGGCGAGTGCGCAACTGGGGGTACTGGATGACGTTGCGACTCTGCACCAGGCGGATGTTGCCTTGCAGTTCCAGGGCACCGGCGTTTTGCGGGTCAAGCTCAAGGATCTGTTTGATCTGCCGATCGGCGCCGTAAATGTCGCCGCGACGCAGATCGCCACGGGCCAGTTCGAGTTTTTCGTCCATGCTGCGCAGGTATTCGAGCTGGCGCAGGGAGTCCTGGGCGCGGCGATTGTTCGGCTCAATGGTCAACACCCGGCTGTAGCTGGTGCGGGCCGAGGCGAAGTCACGGCGGGCGCGATCGGTGTCGGCGTCGGTCAGCAACGCGTTGATGGCCTTGACTCGCTGGGTGTTGAGCGCCATGTGCAGTTCGGTGTCACGTGGGTTTTCCCGCAGCCCTTCCTGGATCCGCGCCAGTCCGGCTTCGTACTGCCCTTGGTCGATCAAGTCGGCAGCTTCCTTGTTGGCCACTTGCGCGGAACTGCACGCGGCCAGCGCAACGTAAAGGCCAAGGCTCATCAGCGAACGGATTGTGTTCATGGCGCGCTCCCCACAGACAAGGTCTGGGACAAATGCATCGGCAGGTAGACCAGGTTCAGCTCGGCATCGGTAATGCCTTCGAGCCGCCAGGTGTCGTCGATCACATCCCCTTTGCGTACGACGTATATTTTTTCGCCGCTCTGCAAAAACACCTGCAGATCGGAACGGTCATCCAGCCGGCCAACGAACTGGAACGGCATCGGCGGTACAGTGGGGGCCTGCACCACCGGGGTCATGTTGACGGGCTGCTCGACCACACTGGCCAGGGTGGGTGCGGCCTTCCAGCTGCGGGCGGTGAACAGGTCACCTGCCGGGCTCAAGTCCTTGATCACCGCCGCTTTGTGCTTGCCTGTGGCGTCCGGCGAGGCAACACGGGGATTGCCGCTGGCAGTCGTAGCGGTCACCGCGAGCGTTTCATCGCCCTCCTCGGCCGGCATCCAGTATCCGGGCAACCAGGCCAGCGCCGCTGCGACGCCCAGGAAACCTGCCCAACCTGCTGCGCGCTTGGTATTCATCATGACCTCGACAGATAAAGGGTCAGGCGGATCCGTCCGGTCAGGTCGGTGTCAGCGATTTTCTTGCGCTGGAACTCCACGTCCTCCACCACCACTGCCGGCAACTGGCCCAGCAAGGCGTGCAGGAAGCGCCGAAGTTGCGGGTAGCTGCCCCGCACCGGCAGCAGGATCTGGTAGCGCGCCAGATGGGTCTTGGGGTCGACGCCCAGGGAATATTCACCACGGGCCAGGGTGATGCGTTCCTGCGCTGCCAGCGCGTAGATCCTGTCGATGGCGACAGTGGCCTGGGGCTGCGCCGGCAGCTTGCTGCGAAAGTCATCGAGTTGCCGTTGCGGCACCACCGGGGCCGCAATACTCCCCTCCTCGACCCTGGCCAGATACTCGCGCGCTTCCTGGGTTTGCACGCTGAGCTGTTGCAACGACTGCCAGTGCGGCAGCAGGCCCAGCAGGCCGTACCCCAGCGCCAATAGCAGCAACACCGCCCCGGCCAGGCCCGGAACGCCCAGACCGTGCAGGTATTCGTGGACGATCAGTCTAGGGATTCGCATCGCCAATCTCCCAGGTAGCCGACAGGTTGAATTGCACCGGATGTTCCGGCACGTTGGCCACGATTTCGTGGCTGAGCAGCGACACATCGGACAGCTCGTCACTGGCTTCAAGGTTGCGGTGGAAATCCAGCATCGCCTCCAGGTCTTTCGCCTCGGCGCTGATCCGCACCTGGCCCTTGCGCGCGTCGGGAGTCAGGGTCAGCAAGGCGATGTCGGTGCGCGGCATGGTCTCCAGCATGGCGAACAGGCTTTCCCAGGGCCGGCGCAACTGCTGCGAAACCTTGCGCATCTCGGCCAGGTTCTGCGCCTGTTCTCGGGTCTCGGCCGGGGTCAGGCTGACCCTGGTTCCGTTATCGCCGGTCAGCACGCGCTGGGTTGTTTGCAGATGGCCTTGCTGTTGCTCGACCTGTTCACCCAGGCGCTGCGAGATCACCAGGCAGCTCAGCGCCAGCACGCCGCCCAGCACCAGCAGGGTCCAGCCCAACGGACCCGAGCGCCGGCGTGGTTGAAAATCCAGATTAAGAGTGCGCATCTCAGGCCACCGCCCGGGACATGACGTACAGGCAATCGCGTACGGGTGTCCGGCCTTCTTCGAGGGTGCGCAACTGCACGTCGGGCAAGTCCGGTTGTACGTCGACGCGGGCCGGGGCATGCAGATAGACGCTCAGCGGCCGCTCACTCGTGCACGCCTGCAACTGGCATTCACGGGCAATCAGTGCGGTCAACGCGGCGTCGCTGTCGCTGCTGCCCACCGAGCGCACCGAGCTCCAGCGCTGCTCGCGATGCAGCAGCAACACACTGCGCACCGGTTCAGCGACCACGAACAAGAAGTCGCCACCGGCCAGGCTTTTGTCGAAATGATTGAACGCCGCCATCAGATAGGGCTGCACCGAGCGCAGGCGCAGACTTCGGGCACGGACCAGGGTGCGCAGCCGAGTCAGCAGGTCTTCGGGCAAGGCGCTGGCGATGCGGTCATGGCCGGCCGGTTCCGCCGAGATCACCAGGTTCCAGGCTTGGCTGGGCGCGCCGTAGAGGTCTTCGAAACACAGTTGCGCAAAGCCGAGCAATTCGCTTGGGCTGCTGATCTGCTCGCTCCAGGGCACCAGGCAGAACCGGCTGAAGTGCCCGGAAACCACGACGCTCAACTCGGCACCGGCGCGGGTGTGGTCCGCCAGCAAGTGGTCGAGGGTGTCCAGCGCCACGGCCCATGCCTTGAAGCCTTCGTCGATGAACCCGACGCTGCCCAGCCACAGGGTTTCGCTGCCTCGGCGCTGGCCGAGGCCGACACCACTGGCGCCGATGACGGCGACATAACGCTCACGAGATAAAAGTGACACGATTGATCTCCTCGAGAGTGGTCCGGCCTTGTTGCACCAGTTCCAGGGCTGACTCACGCAACAGGCGCAAGCCACGTTTGCAGGCGTGGGCCTTGATTTTCGCAATCGGCTGGCGCTCGACGATCATCTGCCGCAACTCGTCGTCCAGGTGCAGCAACTCGGCGATAGCGCTGCGTCCGCGATAGCCGGTGCCACGGCAATGCCCGCAACCCTTGCCCTGCACGAAGTGGTAGCGAGCCGCCTGCTGCTCATCGAGGCCGGAGGCTTCCAGCTCTTCAACGCCGGGGATGTAGGGGCTGCTGCAGCTGCTGCAAACCAGTCGAATCAAACGTTGCGCCAGCACCGCATTGAGCGCGGACACCAGGCTGTAGGGGTCGATTTCCATCTGGGTGAAACGACCGATCACGTCGAACACGTTGTTGGCGTGGATGGTGGTAAATACCAGGTGCCCGGTGAGCGCCGATTGCACGGCGATCTGCGCGGTGTCCGGGTCACGGATTTCACCGACCATGATCTTGTCCGGGTCATGGCGCAGGATCGAGCGCAAACCCCGAGCGAAGGTCAGGCCCTTTTTTTCGTTGACCGGGATTTGCAGCACGCCCGGCAACTGGTACTCCACCGGGTCTTCGATGGTGATGATCTTGTCCACGCCGTGGTTGATCTCGGTGATCATCGCGTACAGCGTGGTGGTCTTGCCGCTCCCGGTCGGTCCGGTCACCAGCACCATGCCGTAGGGCTCGGCCGCTAGGCGGCGCAGTTGGCGCAGGGTTTCCTCTTCGAAGCCCAGGGCCTGCAACTGCACGCCGCAGACCTTGTCGGCCAGGTCCTGTTTATCGAGCACCCGCAGGACCGCGTCCTCGCCGAAGATGCTTGGCATGATTGACACCCGGAAGTCGATCTGGCGGCCATTGATGCCGATCTTGAAACGACCGTCCTGGGGCACGCGTTTCTCGCCGATGTCCAGTTCAGCCATGACCTTGACCCGCGAAATCACCTGTTCGGCAAACTCGTTGCCCTGGATCTTGCTGATATTGTTGAGCACACCGTCGATGCGGTACTTGATCACCAGGCCGCTGCCGGTGGTGCCCAGGTGAATGTCACTGGCGTGCATTTTCAGCGCGTCGTACAGGGTCGAGTTGACCAGTTTCACCACAACGCTCGCGTCCTCGCTGATGCTGGTCAGCGACAAGCTTTGCAGGGTGTCGGTTTCCGTGTTGGCATCGGCCTGGGCGTTGAGCGACTCCACGGCGTGGAAGCTCTCTTCGTGGCGCGCCAGGTAGGCTTTCAGGTCGTCGGCATGCACCAGGTACAACGGCGCGCCGTGCAGGCAGTCGTCGATCCAGGCCAGGCGTGCGGTGTCGAAGGGGTCGGCAAACACGCCTATGACCGCTTCATCGTGGCGCAGCAGGATGAATTCGCGCTTGAGGCATTGGGCCAGGGTGACCCGGTCGAACACCGGGGTGGCCGAAAACAGAGTGTCGGTGTCGAGCACCGGGTAATGCAGCGTCGCGCCCAGGCGCTGGATGAAGGGCATGGGTGCCAGTTCGCACAACACCCCGAGGGCTTCGAGCATCCGCTCGCCGGAACTGGCGGACAGCGTCCGGGCCTGGGCCAGTTGCTCACTGGAAAAACGCGATGGCGGGCATTCCAACTGCGCCGGTTCGACGGCAAGGGATAGACGGTCCATGGCTTGCTCTCCAACGCCGGGGCCCTTGAGCCCTGTCGACGCGGCGAGCAATTACGGTGTGACCGGAACGGCTTGTCGCGCCACTATTCCCCGGTGAGCAATTGTTCGTCGTCTGGTGCCTTGGAGGTCGAACTTCGTCGGCGATCCACCAGCACCCAACTGCCGTCGTACAACTGCAGCGGGAAACTCTCTTTCCTGCTCTGGCGTCGTTCGACAAAACCTTCGGATGTACTTACCGCCATGTTGGGTTCGCGCTGCATGCCCAGAAGGTCGCACACCGCTCGGGCCAGTTCCGCCATCGGAAACGGCTTGAACAGGATATGGCTGACTCCCAGTTGGTGCGCCCGTTCGCAGACTTCGGCGGTCGGGTGCCCGGTGATCAACACAAAATGACAATTCCTGTTCTGGCGGATCGCTTCGAGCGCTTCAAAACCTTCCATATCAGGCAAGCGGTAATCGAACACCACCACATCGGGGGCAAACTGTTCGGCTTCGCCGATACCCGTCGCACCGTCATGGGCAATCCGAACGTCCAGTTCCTGCACCTGAAGGTAATCCTTGAGGTTTTGGGCAAGAAGCTGTTCGTCTTCAACAACCAGTACTTTGTTTAACAAGGTGGACTCCTTGAAACCGCAGGTCCGATTTCCGAGCCTGATGGAGTGCGCGCCTTGATAGGGCTAACGCACACTTCATGCCAGGCTGAGCGCCGGTTATTTCACCGCCGTATCCCGTTGAATTGCTTCGAATAATGTTTTCGTCCAGGCACCCTTTCCCCCAAAGGCGGGGAAGCGCACGAATGGTCGCCGAAGCTTTTCCCCCACTATTGGGGGGCCAATCCTCAGTCGCCGTCAATCCTTTGGATCCGATTGCTGGAGCGCAACTGCGCAAGCGCCTGTTGACGAACCTGGACTTGTCGCTGTCGGGCAAGGTACGCCCTGACCATTTCAAGCCCCTGCGATTCTGAGACATCGGCCGCCTCCAAGTGGTTCTGTAAATAAATCAAATGCCATCCGAGGGGAGTGCGAACCGGCTCACTCACTTGCCCAGGCTTGAGCGCAAAAGCGGCCGTTTCGAACGTCGGCATCATGCGGCCACGGGGGAAATAGCCCAGCTCGCCACCGGCGCCGGCACTGGCGTCTTCGGAGCCGGTACGGGCCACACTGGCGAAGTCCGCGCCCCGGCTGATTTGCGACTTCATCTCTACCAAGCGTAGTCGTGCGGCTTCGACTGCGGTGGCATCGGCACCCTGTGCGACCTTGATCAGGATGTGACGCGCCTGCACGGTCTCAGGCTGGCTCATTTCGCTGCGGTGATCGTCAAAGAACGCACGAACCTCTGTCTCGTCAGGCGGGGCGACCTGCGTCAGTTGCGCGAACGTTTGCTGCGCAGCGAGTTCATGGCGGGTGTACTCGGCAAATCCGGCCTCGTCGAAACCGGCGTCCTCCAGGCGGCGGGCGAACTTCTCGGCTCCGCCCATGGCGTCGCGCATCTGCTCAACCTGGCGCTGCACGGCGGCATCGCTGATGACCACCCCGCGCTTGATCGACTCCTGCCACAGCAGCTCGCGGTCGATCAAAGCGTCCAGCGCTTTCTGGCGCAGTTGTTTGTAGGCCTTGGGATTACGGATGCTGCCCAATGCCCGGCCCTGGTCTTCCAGGTACTCGGCGAAATAACGCTCGAAACGCAGCGCCGAAATCTCCTGATCGTTGACCTTGGCCACTGCGGGCCCATTGCTGGCCAACACCGCCGGCAACCAACAGGTCAGGACCATCAACAGCAGTCTGGACTTCATGATCAAGGCCTCCGCTCAGGGTGTCGCCATCACAGGCTTATAGGGTGCAACCAGGTAAAAACGCTGGTCCGGCAGGTCTACAGTGACGATATGCGCACCGCTCAAGCCCAGGCGCCGGCCGGGCCCGAAGCTGATCAGCGGGGTCAGCCCGGTGTCGAAGTCATGCAGGCCTTCGAGTGCGTTGATCAGTTTTTCGCGGCTGGCATCGCGCCCCGCCTGCTTCATGCCTTCGCTCAACAGCAGCATCGAACTGAATGCGCCGACCTGCAGCACCGCGTGCTGGCCGCCGAGCCCCTGCTGTTCGCGCACCTGGGTCAGGGCCAGGCGCCCGGCCTGGGTCCAGTCGCTGGGTACGAATGGATAGGACAGGAACACGCGGCGGGAAAAACCGCTGGGCACTTGCAGCAGGTCGCCTGCCACCTGATTCGAGGTAGCGAAGAGGTAAGGCACCTGCCCTGCCGTTTCCAGGCGCGCGGCAAACCGGGTGAAGTCCTCGCCGCAGCCCAGGTAGAACACCGAGCGCGACCCCAGCGGCAGTTGGTCTTGCGTCGGGCCGTAGGGGTTGACGCTGACGTTCTGCCAGCCGCGCTGGTGCAGGTATTGGCCGAGATTTTGCGCCGCCTGCTGCTGGCCGGACTCGTCGGGGTAGGTGATCAGCGTCGGGCCTTGAAGCACGCGCAAACTGTCGGTGGCGTAATCAGCCAGGGCGAAGAGTTGTTCGCGCAGCCCCGGCATGGGTTCGAAAATCTGCCGACTGGTTTGCGCCGAGCCCTGCAACGACACCGGGCCAATCAACGGGATACCGGCCTTTTCCAGGCGTGCAACGAGTTGCGAATCGAGCGCCGGGGCCAGCGGTGCAATCAGCGCGAACACCTGTTCCTGGTCAATCAGTTGATCCAGCGCAGCCTCCGCACTGGCCAGGTCAGGCCCCGGGTCGAGGATCGTCAGGCGCAACTGCCGACCATGTATGCCGCCCGCCTTGTTGATCCGCGCGATGCTGCCGTTGAGCACCGCCGCCACCGTCGCGCCCTCCTCCGCCAGCAGGCCGGCCCCCGGCAGCAAGGTGCCCAGATGCAGGCTGTCAGGGGTCAGGCCGGGGTCTCGCTCATCGGCGAGGCGCTTGAGGTAGGCAGTCAGATTGCGCTGATCGCTCATCGACAGCACGAAGCGCGGCATCGCCAGGTCGAGACGATTGTTGCCGGGGTCCCTTCCCTCTTGCACGGCCCGCGCCAGCGTTTGGTCGGTGTAGGCCGGATAATCGCGGCCATTGACCTGCTGCTGGCCATGGCTGCTGGTCAACCGGGACCAGCTCAGGTCCGGCGGTCGCACGCCGCCCTCGGGCCGACCCAGACCATCGGCGCCATGACAATTGGCACATGGCAGGCTCGTGGCCGGCAGCACCATGTTCGCCGCCCCGACCCGCGCCATGATCGGCTCGCCACTCTCCGATTTCCCTTCGCGATACAACCGCTTGCCGGCATTTTCGCTGGGGGTCAACGGCAACGCGTGAGCGCTCAGGGCAAGGCCGCAGCAAATCAACAGGCCGAGGATGACGGGGGTTTTCATGGCGCGCCCTCAGCGACCGGCCACGGGCATTGTCAGCAACTGCAAGCGCTGGGCAATGGCGGCGGGCGGTGCATCGGGACGGATCTTGCTCCAGCGTTTGTTGGCCACATCCCCCACGATCAGTTGGGTGGAGTGTTGCTCGGGTGTCGGCACGATCTGGCCGATTCGGCTCAGTACAAGGTCCATTTGCGCCTTGTCGCCGGTCAGAAAAAACCAGTGGGGCCCATCGACGCCCTGTTTCAAGGTGTAAGCCTTGAGCACCGCTGGCGTGTCCCGCAGCGGATCACTGGTAAGGGAAATGAAGGTGATGTCGTCTGCCTTGTCGCCCAGCACTTCTCGCACTTCCTTGAGCTTCTGGGTGATCAGCGGGCAGGCGTCGTTGCAACTGGTGAAAATCACGTTGAGCAGCACCACGCGGTTGTGCAGCGCATCGCTGTAGAAGCGCAGGGTATTGCCGTTCTGGTCCTGCAACGGCGTGTCGGTGAACCAGGTTTTGGCATCGCGGGTACCGGTGGCCGGTGGCGCCACCGCGACGGTCGGTGTCGCCGGCTGATGGTCTTCGTGGGCGAAGGCCATTGCGCTGAAAATCCAGAAACACACCGTCAGGCTGATCCAGTCGATGACTCTCATGGCTGTTGCTCCGTGCTGGCAATGGCGGTGTGTTTGGCATGGGCGTTGCGCTGACCGCTGATTTTTTCCACTTCGCGGGTCAGCACGGCCGGGTCGGTAAAGCCGTAGTAGCGTGTCCAGTGCCGACTGTTGCCGTCACCGACCAGGATCAACGGCTGATGGCTCTTGAAGTCACCGCTGAAACTGCCCAGCCCTTTGAGGGTTTCGTTGACCGACTGCGGCGAGCCGGTGAGCCAGCTCCAGCCCGGCCCCTTCTGGAAAGCGCGGGCGTAGTCGTTCAGGCGCTTGGCGTCGTCGCGCTGCGGGTCGATGCTGATCGACACCAGTTGCACCTCCTTGCCGACCCGGCCGCCCAACTGCTGCTGCACCTTGCCCATGATCGAGGAGACCACCGGGCATACCGTGGAGCAACTGGTGTAGATGAAGCTCATGACCACGATCTTGTTGCTGACCAGGTCCTTCTCCAGCCGCACGCTCTTGCCGTTCTGGTCCACCAGCGCCACGTCGGCGAACCTGACCTGGGTGCTTTCCGAGCTGGCGCTTTTGGCCGGCATGTCGTGCCCGGCATGCTCGCCCGTCGAGTGCGCCATGGCCTGGCCGATGCCACTGGCCAACAGACAAAGTGTCAGCAGTCCACACGGTGTAAATCGATTCATGTCGATGTCCTCTTCAATGAGCGGCGTCGGGCATTACCCGGACACTGGCAAACGTTTGATCACCAAAACCGGCGCCAAGGGACGGCGCGCGGACATGCAGGTACCAGGCGCCCTGGCGGTCCAGAGTGACCGGGGCTTCGTAGACGCCGTTGCCGACGTCCCGGGCTGAAACGAGTTGTGGTCGCGAACTCGGCGCCAGGAAGTAGCGCACCTGCACGTCGCTGATGCCGCTGCGCACGGTCTTCTGTTTGCCCTGCACAATGCGCAAGCGCACGGTGTACGGCTTGCCCAGGGATGCGGTGGATTTATCGAGCAGGAACTCCACCTTCGGCACCCCGGTATGTTGCGCGGTGCTGTTGTCGGGCTCGATCACGGTGCTGAAGCAATGGACGATGTTGGGCTGGTTGAGCAGGAACGCCACGTCGAAGCGCCCCGCCGGCGGCAGCTTGATCCTTGAGCTGTACAAGCCTGGCTCGACTTCACGCAGGCTGCGATCGATCACCAGCGCCGCCCGCGCCAATTGCCCGCGATTGGGGTAACCGGACATCGGCGCGTTCATGCCTTCGGCGTAGAAGTAGGTGGTGTTGTCCACCGGGTTGACCACGAACACCGCGTTGTCATCGCGCGACACGGCCAGGCTCGACGCCAGCGGCAGGTCACCGGCCAGGCGCGGGGGTTTGGTCCCGGCCTCAAAACCCTGGGTGATGGGCTTGCGCCCTTCGCCCAGCGTTGCCAGGTTGATCATCGTCACTTTCGACGACGCCAGGCCGCGCACGTAGGCATAGGCCTTGGTGAACACCACTTGATAGGGCTCGGCGGAAACGTCGAGGTCGTGGATCAGCGCGTCGGTGGCGGCGTCGATCACCGAGGCCTGGTTCTCCAGGGTGTTGAGGACGATGCCAAAGCGGCCATCGGCACTGAAGCCCATCGGGCCGAGGCCCTGTTTCAACGCGATCACTCGCCGCACCGACTGGGTCTGGGCGTCCACCACGGTCACCGTGCCGTCCTGGCCATCGGCGACATAGGCGGCGTCAGACAGCGGCGAATACACCACCGACAAAGGGTGTGAGCCGGTCTTGAGCTGTTTGATCAGGGTCAGGCTGGCGATCTCGATAATGCTCAGGGTGCCGTCGTCGCGGTTGGTGACGAAGGCGAAGCGGCTGTCCTTGCTGAAGGCCATTTCGTGGTGTCCGCCGCCGGTGGCCAGGTACTTGAGGGTCTTGAGGCTGCGGGTGTCGATCACCGTCACCCCTGACTGCTCGGCGGATGGGGCGTTGTTGCCGACCCACAGCAGGCGTTCATCCGGTTGCAGGGCCACGCGCACCGGGTTGCTGCCGGCTGCGATCGACTCGCGCACCTTGAACTGCTCACTGTCGATCACCGCCACTTCATTGGCCGCCGGCATCGACACGAACACCCGTTTGTTGTCCTTTGGCGTGACCCAGTCCATCGGCGGTTGCTTGATGTCGATGCGCGCCATGGTGCTGGTGATGCCACCCACCGAAACCGACGGGTCTACCACCATGACGCTAGCATCGTGATTCATCACCAGCAGGAAATAGCTGTTGAGGTCGAGCACCGGCCGCGCGCCGATGTTGGATTTGAGGAACACCCCGACCCGTGACTTGCAACTCCTGTCACGGCCCTGGGCCTGATCGGCGGCCATCGCCTCGGGATCGAGCCAGGCACCGGGAGCCACCCCCGCCAGCGGTTGCCCAGACGCCTT
The DNA here is from genome assembly GCF_054668405.1 of Pseudomonas sp. S2_C03. Lineage (NCBI taxonomy): Bacteria > Pseudomonadati > Pseudomonadota > Gammaproteobacteria > Pseudomonadales > Pseudomonadaceae > Pseudomonas > Pseudomonas sp. S2_C03. The sequence continues at coordinate 3,162,614 of NZ_CP162766.1, forward strand.
GTCGGTGATGCGAAACAGCACGTCGGCGAACTCCCCTTCGCGCAGCACACCGTCCTCGGCCAGCGGCCGCATTTGCAGCGAAACCGATACGCCGTCGCGCTCCAGTGTCTGGTCGCCCCAGGTGCTGGGCAAGGCAACGTCGCTGAGCAGGGTCGGCGGCGTGGTGCGCCAGACGCTCAGCCAGATCACGGCCAACCCGATGACCAGCGTGCCTGCGGTGATTGAGATGGTCTTGTTCATTGTTGTTTTCCCCTGGTAAACCCGCCAACCCCGACCCCCTGTAGGAGCGAGCTTGCTCGCGATGAGGACGGCACCTTCAACATCTCAGTGCCTGACACTCCGCCATCGCGAGCAAGCTCGCTCCTACAGGTACTGCCCCGCCCCCTGTAGGAGCGGGCTTGCCCGCGATGAGGCCGGCACCTTCAACATTCCAATGCCTGACACGCCGCCTCGCGAGCAGGCTCGCTTCTACAGGTTCCTCCTACGGTGCCGGTTCCGGCTCATTGGTCACCCGCAGCAATCCCCACAACCCGGAAATGTTCCCGAAGGCGCCGTAGTCGCGGAACAGGTAATCCCCAGGTACCGCGTTGACACCCCCGGCACTCGGCAACATGAAGCTGAAGTGCGCCGCCGGCAGGATGCTTTCGTGGGCGCCGATGTACATCGACATCGGGTTGTAGCCGAACTTCACCGAGCCCACGCCCGGAGCACCCATCGGATAGCCACCGGTATCGCTCTTCTCCGACAGGAATGGGTTGGCCGACCAGACATGCCCGTCCAGCTGGAAGGTGGTGCCGCGACTGCCGCCGGTTGGCATCAGGATGTGGGTCCTGAACGGTTGCCCCGGTTTGGCGTACAGCACCGGCGTCTGCGGATCGCCTCCCACCAGCGCATTGCTGTAGGCCATGTGCGCGTTGGTCATGTCGCCATAACCGGCACCCTGCGCGTGACCGAACGGTGCATCCGGTGCCAGGCCAAAGCGGTACCACAGCGGCTCGGTCCTGTAGTTGATGGCCATGCTGGAGTTGTCCTGCGGGTCGGTCGGCACGCCGAACCCTTCCGCCGCAATCCCTTCCACGGGCCGCCCGTTGGCCCAGCGCATGTTCAGCGCCTTCTGCCAGACCATCGCGAAGTCGCGGTAGCTGGTTTGGCCAGGCGCGGTCACCGTCGCATTGACCTTGCGTGCATCCTCGACCCAGGTGGCGCCCATCGGCACGATACTCATCGCTGCTGCCAGGCCTTTCTGGCCTTGCTTGATCACGTCCGCCGGTGTGAAGTTCAAGCCGCCGAACTCGATCGCCGTGGCATTGATGTTGTCGACGTTGCGCCCCAGTTGGGTGATCGGTTTGCCTTCACGCTCCAGGTGCCCGGCGTAGTACTGATAGGAACGGGTCGGGTACGCGCCGCTGTTGCCGACGCGCGGTGGCACGGTCTGGATCGGGTTGGCGCCAACATTGGTGCCGTCGGATTTGGTGATGTCGTACGCCAGCAACTGCGCGTGCAGACCCACGTGGCTCGATGGCCGTATCAGGTTGTTGCTGAAGGTGGTCGAGCCCGTGCCGCTGTTGCGGTCGCGCTTGACCATGCCTTGCATCACCGCCGTCTGGGTCAGGTCCGGCATCACGCTTGGCAGGCGATTCTCCAGGGTGATGTTGATGCAATCACCGGCCGCCGCGCGCAGCACCAGCGGTTCGACGGGCACACCGGGTTTGAGCTTGCCGGTGGTGATGTCGAGATCAGCCTTGCGCACGTAGAGGATCGCGGTCGGGTCATGCAGCGGCCCGCTTTGCCCGCCGATGGTGATGGTTTCACCGTCTTCGGGATCGGTCACGGTGACCTGTGGAATGCTCACCGTGCGCGAGTTGAACACCAGGGTGCCGCCCGCCGGGTTCAACGGCCCCCCCACGTGCATGCCCAAGCCTGCCGGGTCGCCAATGGTCAGGCCCAGCGGGTTGGTGAGGATGTCATTGGCCAGTGCCGCGACCACTTCATAGTTGCGCTGCGGGGTTGGCCGGGTGCCGATGCCGTTGGGGTTGGCGCCGATCCGTGGGCACACGCCGTCGAACGCCACGGTGTTGCGCATGCCGGTCGGTTTGGCGTTGTTGGGGATGGCGAACAGGTCGTTGCGTTGTGCGGTGTAGTTGCGCATCACGCCCCAGATCCCGCTCCAGTAGCCTTCGATCGAGGCGTCCATCGAGTACAGGTAGTCACCCGTGGTCGCCGCCGAGCTTGAGAGCATCGAAACCGGTGCGATAAAGCCCATTTGCTCGGAGATGCCGATCATCTGCGACGCACGCCAGCCGGAGTTGGAGCTGTTGCCGAAGCCGGAACCGCTCTGCAGCCATTTAACCCCGTGCAACGTGACGTTGTGCTCCTCCTCGTGACCACCGGCATGCACCCGCAACCGCACGTTGTCACCGGTGTAGGTGCGCAGCATCGGCGTGAACGGGTCACCCGCTTCCGCGCCGCCCTTGTTGATGTGGGGCGGGAACAAGGTGGTGCCACCGGTTGGGCCGGTGGCCGCGGTGATCAGGTTCGGTGCCAGGTTCATCGCCGGGATTGCACGGTCGGTACGGCTTTGCATGGCATACGCCAGGTCGCCGCCCAGGCCATCGGCCTGCATGCCGCGCTTGCCGTCCGGGCCGACCTTGTTCGGGTCGTACACGCGCAGGGCCAGCGGTTCGTTACGGTAGTTGACGACGAACATGCCAGGGTCATCCACCGAGATTGCCTGTGGGCACGGCCGGGTCGGGCAACCAGGCACCATGCCGCCCTGCACTTCGAGCATGCCATCGAGCAAGGTGCTGGCGTTATTGCGCACCGGTGGGTTGATGGCGTAGCGGAAGCTGTCCGCGGTGGCCGGGAAGGCTTGCGGATTGGGCACGCCGTTAGGGCCGGCGCCCACATACACACCCGCTTCATAGGCGTGCTGGAAGTCGCTGTACTCCAGGAAGAACTCGCGGAAGCTGTCGTTCTTGCCGTCGCCGTCCAGGTCACCCGTGCTGATCACCGCTTGCCACGAGGTTGGTCCGCCGTCCTGGCGCGCGCCGCTGTACAACGGTTCGCCGGTTTCGGCATGGAACCAGGTGGAGCCGGCAGGTTCAGCCAATACGGTGGCGTAAAGACCAATCTGCTGGTGAGTCGATGGGCCCAGGTGGTCGTGGGTGAAGATGGTGCCCAAGCCACGGTCAACGCCCTTGGTGTTGATCACCGGGTCGACGAACCAGCGTTGCATCGCCGTGCGCGCGCCGACCCAGTCCGCTCGGCCGTATTGGCCGAAGAATGGATGGTTTTTGGCTTTCGGGCAGGCCGGTGTGCCGTCGCGCGGATCGGTGCCTTCGCACTGGTTGAATTCGCGAATGGCGTGGATACGCTCTTGCACTGCACCTGGGGAAAGCACGCCGTCCTCGTAGTTCCAGCCGTTGGCCGAACCATCGGCAGACGTCAGGTCCCATTTGGGCAGGTGGATGTGCTGGCCGATCACGTCGGTAGGCGTGCGCACCTGATAGTCGTCCATCTCGTAGGTGGCGGGCACCAGGTTGGTCTGCTGGTACTGCACGCAGTCGAAGGTGTTCATGCGCATCACCAGCGGCTCTGGTGGACGCTGCTTGGTGATCACCGGCCAGGCGTCTTCCCACAGCGCCAGGATGCGCGCTTGGGGGAAGTGGTAGCCGACTTTGTTGTAGACCGCGTCAAACTGGATATTGGCCGCCTTGTAGATACGTGGACGGTCGGCGGTGTAGGTGGAGGAACCGGTAAATGTCATGCCGTCGACCCGCTCGCCGCTGGCGAACTCACCGGTGCCGGCGCTGCTGGTCAGGCGCTTCTGCCGGTCATCCATGCACGGCTCGTAGTACGGCGCACCGGCTATCGGCAAGGCACCGTTGGTGCGGAAGTTACGCGGCACGATCTGGTTGCCGGGCAGCAGGGCAAAGCTTGGGTGTTCCTTTTTCGCATGGAAGGCCATGGCCGCCTGTTCGACTTCGGTGCCCTCTTCCGGCAGGTACAGCGGCTTGGCGCGTTTCACTTCCTTGGAAAAATCCAGCGAAGTGGTCACCGTCAGGGCTTCACCACCGGCGGAGAAACCATCCAGGGAATGACGCCCCAGGCCACCGTCCCAACCGCCGGACTGGTTCGGGTCGAGGTTCGCCCATAGGGCTTTGCCTGTGGCTTTCAGGCTTTGAGCCGTGGCCGCGTCGAGCATGTCCAGCGGTGGGGTCGGTGGACGTTGGCCAACCGAACTTTCCATGCCGCCGATCCAGAAGGGATAGCCAGGGTTTTTCAGCGTGCCGTCAGCGTTGCGGTTGGCTTCGCTGCGGTCAACCAGGGCCAGGGAACCGATGGCCTGGGCGCCACCACCGTGGTGTTGGCCGTCGCCATCGCCTTGGTCCTCATGTTCATCATCGTCGTCATGGCCGGCGACCAGGGTTTCGCTGATTTTGGGCACCACCGCGACCTTGCCGGGCATCGGTGGCATCGCTTTGCCGGGCAGCGGTACCACGGCCGGGATCGGCGTGCCGGCGATGATCTCGCCATCGGGCAAGGCCCGCGCCCCCGCAGCCGGTTTGCCCTGGCGCAATGCGTAGGGTTCGCTGTGGTAGCCGTCGTTACCTTGTTGCGAAACTTCGAGTTGGGTGCCTTCTTCGAACACATCATGCACCCGCCACATGGCCCACATGCCTTGGGCGAAGTGCGGGTAGAAGTGGCAGTGATAGATCGCGTCGCCCGCTACCCGGTTGCGGTTGCCCGAGCCGCCGTTGGCGATTTCATAGGTGTAGCCGGCCCCTGGGCCGATGCCCTGGGCGTCGACGTAATCGGAGTTATCGTCATTGGGGTTGAACAGCCACTGGTGCCCGTGCAGGTGGAAGATGTGCTGCTCGTGGCCGTTGTGGGTGTTGCGGAATTTGACGAAGTCACCGATGTAACTGTGGTTGACGTTGGAAGGCTCCGACGGATACAGCGCCATGGTCGCCTTGACCCCGACCTGGTCGGCGCGCGGCGTCTGGCCGGGCGTGATGCCTTCCAGGCCGGCGTTGGCCGGAACGTCCACCAGCATCGCCACATCACCGACGGTGTGGGAGCTGAGGAAGAATTCTTCATAAGCGCAGGACAGGCAATCGTGCATCGGCCCCACGCCCAGACGGTTGGCGACCACTTCGGCCCCCATGCCGCCAGAGCCGTAGTTGATCATGAACGAATCGCGGGTCGGCTCCAGCACGTGGGCCATCACCGGATCCGCCCAGTAAGCGGGGAACGCCTGGGTCGCCGCCGTTTCATCCTGGAACTGCGAGGCGAAATCACGGAACGGCTCAAGGCGATTGGGCAGCGCCGGGTTACGTTTACCGACTGACTCCAGCGCGTAGGTGGCGGGCAGGAAACTGCCGTCGGCATTACTGCCCATGACAATGGCGTCGCTTTCGCTGGAGATGATTTCGTTGCCATCGACCATGTTGATGATCGGCGAGCCGGCCTTGCCTTCACGTATCCATGGCTCGCGTTGCGGGTAGCGGGCCTGATAATCGACTATCGGCTGCCCGGCTGGCGTGCGGCCAGTGCTGGCCAGGCGCATTTCTTCCTCGGTGATCGTGTTGCGGTAGCTGCGACCACCCTTGGGCACCACTGCAACCTGGCCGAACAGGCCGTTGGCGACGTTGCCGGCCGCACCTTCGCCACCGAAGGTCGCGCCACGGCTGCTGACGGCGAACACCCCTTCACGCTCGGCGTAAAGAGTGTAGGAACGGCTGGCACCTGGGGGGATCAGGGTGTTGGCGTTGCGTCCGGTGAACGACGAGATGTCGTCGACGCTGTTCACCGCTTGCAGGCCGTTGACCTGAAAACCGACGTGACGGTCGGCGACCTGCTCGTCGACCTTGAAGGGGTCAAGGTTGCCGACTGCGACGCCCCCTTCCTCCTCGCCTTCTTGTGCGCCATCCTCATGGGAACCGGGGTTGGCCTGATAAGCCAACAGGTTCTGCAGATTGACGGTCAGGCAGTCGCCTGCCGCCACGCGCAACACCAGCGGCCGCGGACGCTTGTCCGGCCGCAGCGTCACCTTGCCCGGCACCGCCGCGCCGCCCTGGGCCAACGACACTTCGTTATCGTCGACCACATCGCGGCGCAGGGCGTAGATCATGCCGTTGACGTTCTGGGCGCCGAGGCGGTTGAACATGAGCGGTTGATCCAGCGCCACGACGTTCGCCACCAGATTGCGTTCGCAGCGTGCAGCGGCTTGGGCGAGTTCGACGCCGAACAGCGGCGCAAGAAACAGCAATAGGTTTACCAGGTGATGAGCGTGGGGGATACCGGTCATGATCACGGTCCTCGCTGTGGGGTTTCACAGGGAATGGTTCTCGACAAATCCCTTTGAGCAATCCGCATGCCATAAATATTTTTGTTATTTTTCAGTCTGTTGCGATAACGACTTGATAAGTGGGGGGAAATCCCCCACCCATTTCCCCCACATTTCGGGTGGATGGCAGATTGCTCCGAGTGATCCACTGTGGGAGCGGGCTTGCCCGCGATGGCGGAGTGTCAGGCAACAAATGATGGGCAGATCCAACGCTATCGCGGGCAAGCCCGCTCCCACAGGAGACGGGGTGTGTTTGGGGATCAGGGGCTTATGCCCCAGAACTGGGGCACCCCCGGTTTACAACGGCGCATCCGCCGCCAGCCCCTGCAAACGGCGGTACTGGCGCAGCACACTGGGGACATAACGCTGGGTTTCGGCGAACGGTGGTATCACCCCTCCCCGGCTCAGCACCGCTTGCGGCCCGGCGTTGTAGGCGGCCACGGCGAGGGCGATGTCATTGTCGAACAGGGTCAGCAGGCGCTTGAGGTATTTGGTCCCGCCCTGGATGTTGGCCTGGGGATCGTAGACGTTGCTCACGCCCATCTCCCGCGCGGTGTCGGGCATCAACTGCATCAAGCCTCCCGCCCCCTTCGCCGACCGTGCGCTGGGGTCGTAGGCGGACTCAGCCTGGATCACCGCATGAACCAGCGCCGCCGGCAAATGATTGGCCGTGGCCGCCGCCGACACCCACTCGGCATAGGGCTGCCGGGCAATCATCTGCGGTTGCTGATCGAGGCTGACCAGCGAGGACGATGGCTCGCGAATCACCCGTTCGTAGGTCCGACCCGGGCGGTGGACGTTGGACAGAACGTAGCTGCCCTTGGCGTCCACGGAAACGAAGACATCGGCCTGGGCGGCACCTGCCAGCAGCACACAGCCGAGCAATCCCGCGGTGAGTGTTTTCATTATTCTTCTCCCCTGACCGACCCCGAAAAATGGGGGTAATGCCCCAATAGCCGGTGGTAAAGCAGGCATACGCAAGCACTGTGCCGATTGCGTGGAGGCCCGTGAATCAAGGGTTGCGCGAGGATGTCCGGGGGTGAGCATGGCAATTGCATGAGGGGCTGTGGCGACCCTTCTGCCGACTCTGTGAGGTCATCATGAAACAGCCACTGTGTTTCGCCCCGCGTTCAACGCGAACTCAACGCGGGTTCACCCTGCTCGAATTGTTGGTGGTGCTGGTGGTGCTCGGGTTGTTGGCCGGCATCGTCGCACCCAAATATTTCGCCCAGCTCGGCCGCTCCGAAGTGAAAGTGGCCAAGGCGCAGATCGAAGGTTTGGGCAAAGCCCTGGACCTTTACCGCCTGGAGGTTGGCCACTACCCGTCGACCGAACAGGGTTTGCAGGCGCTGGTGACTGCGCCCAGCGACGAAACCCGCTGGACCGGCCCGTACTTGCAGAAAAAACTGCCCATGGACCCGTGGGGCCGCAGCTACACCTACCGTTACCCCGGTGAAAACGCCGAATACGACCTGCTGTCCATGGGCAAGGACGGGCAGCCCGGTGGTGACGGCGAAAACGCCGAAATCACCAGTTGGCAGTGACCGGAGGTGCGCATGCGTTTCCATCTCAAGGCGGTGGGCAAGGCTGGCGTGGTGTCGATGAGCATCGAGGCCCAGGGTGACAGCGAAGCGCGACGCATGGTCGAAGACCAGGGCCTGCGGGTAGTCAGCCTGCACGCCGAGCGCCACTGGCGGGCGTTGCGCCTGCAAAAGCGCGAAGCGTTCAATCTGGTGCTGTTCAGCCAGGAACTGACCACCCTGCTCAATGCCGGCCTGCCGTTGATCGATGCATTGGAGAGCCTCGCGGAAAAGGAAAGTGCGCCGCAGGCCCGCAAGACCCTGAGTGAACTGGTACGCCTGCTGTATGAAGGCAAATCGTTCTCCCAGGCCTTGGGGCAGTTGTCGGCGGTGTTCCCGCCGCTGTACGTGGCGCTGGTGCAATCGAGCGAAAAGACCGGCGCCGTCGGCGAGGCTCTGGGGCGTTATGTCAGCTATCGCCAACGCATGGACGAGGTGCGGCAGAAGATCGTCAGCGCGTCGATCTACCCGCTGTTGTTGCTGGTGGTGGGCGGTGGCGTGGTGCTGTTCCTGATGGGCTATGTGGTGCCGCGCTTCAGCCTGGTATTCGAGGGCCTGGGCTCGGACCTGCCGTGGCTGTCGCAGATCCTGATGAGCAGTGGCATGTTCCTCCATGCGCATCAAATGGAGTTCTTCGGTGGCCTTGCGGCGATCATTGGCACCCTCACCTTCCTGCAACGACAACCGACCTTTCGTCGGGGCGTGGACCGTTTGATCGAAAAACTGCCGGCAGTCCATCAGCGCATCGTCATGTACGAACTGGCGCGTTTTTATCGCTCGCTGGGGATTTTGCTGCAGGGCGGCATCCCGCTCGTCACGGCCATGGGCATGGTTCGCAACCTGCTCACTGTCGCCTCCCGCACGCGCCTGGATCAGGCCTGCGAACGGGTGCGTGAGGGCCAGTCGCTTTCAGCCGCGCTGGAGCTCAACCAACTGGTCACGCCGGTCTCGCTGCGCCTGCTGCGGGCCGGCGAGCAGTCCGGGAACCTGGGGCAGATGATGGAGCGCAGCGCCGATTTCTACGACGAGGAAATCAGCCGATGGATCGAGTGGTTCGTGCGGTTGTTCGAGCCTCTGCTGATGACGTTCATCGGACTGTTGATCGGAGTCATCGTGATCCTGATGTACATGCCGATCTTCGAATTGGCCTCAAGCATTCACTGACCCTGCGAATAAATACGCAGGGTGAGGTGTTCACCCATTGAATCAAGCAGCACAGACGTTCAAACCCGAAACAGAAAACGGAGAACGACATGCATATCAACAGACTCTTGTTGGCAGTAGCGATTGGCGCGGTCTTGTCGGCGTCTACCGTGTTGATCCCGGACAGCCTGTCCAGCGTATCCAGCGCACAGGCCAAGGATGGCGGAAGTGGTGGCGGCGGTGGCGGCGGCCATGGAGGTGGCGGAGGATCCGGTGGTGGTGGCGGAGGTGGATCTGGCGGCGGTGGCGGTGGAAATGGAGGCGGTGGCGGCAGTGGCGGCAGTGGCGGCGGCGGTGGCAGTCACGGCGGTGATCATGGCAGCGGCAACAGCGGCAGCAGCCATGGTGGCGACCACAGTGGCAATAGCGGCAGAGGCAACGATTCGGGGCATTCCGGCAACACGGCCTCATCGGGTCGCAGTGGCACCCACTCCGAGCCCGGTGATGATCATGGCGTTCATCGCTCAGGGGAAATCGGCGATGACCACGGTGTACATCGCTCCGGCGAGATCGGCGACGACCACGGCGTACACGTCGGTGGCGAGCCGGGTGATGACAAACGGTCCTGACCGAGAGTGATCCAACAACACCCATAGACCTTGTGAGTTACACAACCTGTGGGAGCGGGCTTGCTCGCGATGGGGCCGTGCCAGTCGATAGAGAAGTCGCCTGACACACCGCAATCGCGGGCAAGCCCGCTCCCACAGAGGCCGAGTGAACCCTACAGGCCTCCCTCCACCCCATCCAACCGCTCCCGCAAAAACTCGATCAGCGCCTGCACCGGGCGCGAACTCTGGCGATGCTGCGGGTAAACTGCCGACAACACGAGCGGCTCGGGCTGATAGTCCTCCAGCACCGGCACCAACCGTTCATCCTTCAACGCCGCCCCGACGATAAACGTCGGCAAATAAGTAATCCCCATCCCGGCCAAGGCGGCGTCTCTGAGCAATTCACCGTTGTTGACGCGCATGCGCCCGGCGACATTGACCGTCAGCGGTTTACCCGGTCCGGCAAAGCGCCATTGCACCTGGCGGCCGTGGCCGTAGGGCAGGCAGTCGTGGTTGTGCAAGTCCTCGGGCTTGAGTGGCGTACCGCGCTCGGCCAGGTAGGCGGGGCTTGCACAGTACACCCGCTGGATGACGGCAATGCGCCGGGCAATCAGCGTCGAGTCTTCGAGCACGCCGATACGCAACGCCAGGTCATACCCCTCGCCCAGCAGATCCACCGGCCGGTCACTCAAGTCCACGTCAACCGTGACATCGCGATAGCGCTGCAAAAACAGCGGCAGCAGGCAACCCAAATGCGCCACGGCAAACGACAGCGGCGCACTCAAGCGGATGCTGCCGCGCGGCTCGGTCGTCTGGCCCGCAATGCCCTGCTCCACCTGCTCGACCTCACCGAGCAAGCGCATGGCCGACTCGTAATAACTGTGGCCCAAAGGCGTCACGTCCAGTCGCCGCGTCGAGCGGTTGAGCAGGCGCACGCCCAGGCGCTCTTCGAGCTGCATCAGGCGTCGGCTGACGAACTGTTTGGACAGGCCCAATTGATCGGCCGCCGCCGTGAAGCTTCCGGAGTCCATGACCTGGCAAAAAATACGCATGTCTTCGAACGGGTTCATTGTCACTCTCTGGTTGACAGTTAAACGCTTTATAGCCGCTTTTTCCTTGTGCGGCGACTTATTAATCTGTGTCCACGGTGTTGCTGAGGCCTGAACCGCAGAGCCAGCAGCCCTGACCCTCAGGTAACGAACTTCTAATTAATCAAAAAGGAATTGCCCCATGAACATCATCAAAAAAACCCTGACCGCTTCCCTCCTCTCCCTCGCTGTCGGCAATGCGTTCGCCGCAGGCAGCCCAGGTGTCGAACACAACACCCAGGCCTTCCTCGAAGCCCTCGCTGCCGGTGGTGGCAAGCCGCTCGAGCAACTGAGCCCGAAAGACGCCCGTGCGGTGCTGACCGGTGCGCAGAACTCGGTGAAAGTGGACCTGTCGGGTGTTGAAGTCAGCGACCGTGCGATCAAGGTCGACGGCCAGACCATCGACCTGAAAATCGTGCGCCCGGCCAAGGTCAAGGGCGAGTTGCCGGTGTTCATGTTCTTCCACGGTGGCGGCTGGGTGCTGGGCGACTACCCGACTCACCAGCGCCTGATCCATGACCTGGTGGTCGGCTCCGGTGCCGTCGCGGTGTACGTCAACTACACGCCATCGCCAGAAGCCCAATACCCGACCGCGATCAATCAGGCGTATGCGGCGACCCGCTGGGTGGCCGAACACGGCAAGGAGATCGGTGTCGACGGTAAACGCCTGGCAGTGGCCGGCAACAGCGTCGGCGGCAACATGGCGGCAGTCGTGGCCTTGATGGCCAAGGAACAGAAAGCCCCGGCCCTGCGCTTCCAGTTACTGATGTGGCCCGTGACCGATGCACAGTTCGAAACCGGTTCGTACCAGCAATTTGCCGAAGGCCACTTCCTGACCAAAGGCATGATGAAATGGTTCTGGGACAACTACACCACCAACAAGGCCGAGCGTGCGCAGATCCATGCCTCGCCGTTGCAGGCCAGCGCCGAACAGCTCAAGGGCTTGCCCGCCGCGCTGGTGCAGACCGCTGAGTTCGACGTGTTGCGTGACGAAGGCGAAGCCTACGCCCGCCATCTGGATGCGGCCGGTGTGCCGGTCACCGCAGTGCGCTACAACGGCATGATCCACGACTTCGGCCTGCTCAATCCGCTGAGCCAGATTCCGGAAGTGAAAGCGGCGGTGCGCCAGGCGGCGTTGGAGCTCAAAGAACACCTGAAGTAAATCCGCCAATCACCCTCTGTAGGAGCGAGCAAGCTCGCGATGGACGTGAACGATGACGCGGGCTGTCTGAATGCCCGCGGTGTCTGGGCGTCCATCGCGAGCATTCGAGCGTCGACCGGCTGCTCCTACAGGGTTCCGGTTCCTGTCCCTGCCTTGCGGAGCGTCCCCATGTCCTTCCTCACCAACCACCTGCTGACCCTCAGCGCCCTGCTCCTGCTCATCGACACCGTGCTCTGGCACCTCGCGCCTTTCAAGCATCGCGTGACGCGGGTGGCGGTGCGCCTGGTGCTGTTCATGTTGTTCAGCGCGATCAGCATCAATGCCGGCGTCAATCCTTTGCAGGCGCCGTTGTTCGCTGATGATCGTGTGGCGCAACTGGGCGCTACCGCATTGGGAATTCTCTGGTGGTTGTACGCCGCACGGGTATTGACCGAAGTCATCGGCCTGGTGCTGATGCGCCGCATCGGGCATAGCGGGCGCTTGCTGCAGGACGTGATCGGGGCGCTGGTGTTTCTCGCCGCGATCGTCGCCGCTGCCGGTTATGTGCTGGAGCTGCCGGTCAAGGGTTTGCTGGCGACTTCCGGGATCGTGGCAATCGTCGTCGGTCTTGCGCTGCAAAGCACCTTGAGCGACGTGTTTTCCGGCATCGTGCTCAACACCACCAAGCCCTATCAGGTCGATGACTGGATCGTCATCGACGGTGTGGAGGGCAAGGTGGTCGACATCGACTGGCGCGCCACGCACCTGCTGACCGGCGCCGGCACGACCGCCGTCGTTCCGAACTCGGTGGCGGCCAAGGCGAAGATCGTCAACCTGAGCCGGCCCAACAACATGTTCGGCGTGTCGATCAGCATCCAGGTACCCAACAACATTCGTCCACGCAGGGTTCTGGATGCCCTGGAGCGCACGCTGCGCGGCAGCAGCCGTTTGCTGGCCAATCCGACACCAAAAGCCGTGCTCAAGGAAGCTGGCGAAACCATGTCCGAATACGTGATCAGCGGTTTTATCGCCGAGCTGGGCAACAAAAGCGAAGTGCGCAATCAACTGTTCGACCTGGCGCACCGGCACCTTGAGGCCGCCGGTATTTCCCGCAGGCTCGATGGCGTGATCGAACCGGCGACTCGCGCACGGGCGCTGCTGGATGAAGTGAAAATCTTCCGTTCGCTGAGCGACGACGAACGCGACCAGATGGCCCAGTCCATGGTGGCGCAACAATACGCGGCTGGCCAGGTGGTCTTGGGACTGGACGAAATACCGAACAGCCTGATGGTGATCGCCACCGGTGTGGTCAGTGCAACCGTGCCGGACGGCAACGCAGACACCGAAGCCGGGCGCATGGGCCCCAGTGAAGTGATGGGTGAACAAAGCATCCTCGGCGACACCCCTTCCCAGGCTACCTTCACCACCCTGACCTCGTGCGTCATCTACCGCATCGACAAGGCGCTGGTGCGCAGTGCAATGGAGCAACGCGTGGAAGTGGGCCGGGCATTGAACAAGTTGCAGGCGGTGCGCACGCAGAACAGCCGATTGGCACTGATGACCAAGCCGGTGCCGATCAAAAAGGGGGGTTTTTGAGTTGGATGCAGAAGCGTTGAATGCATGAAGATCAAAATGTGGGAGCGGGCTTGCTCCCACAAAGTTATTGCGGGGTTATTTCGCGGCCAGTGCGGAGTAGCTGTTCATCAGGTTGCGGTAGTTAGGGATGCGCTGCGACAGCAGGTTGGCCAGGCCTTCCATGTCGTTGCGCCAGTCGCCCTGCAACTCGCAAGCGACCGAGAACCAGTTCATCAGGTGTGCACCGGCCGCTGTCATGCGCGCCCAGGCCGCTTGCTGCACGGTTTCGTTGAAGGTGCCGGAAGCGTCGGTTACCACGAACACTTCGAAGCCTTCAGCCAGCGCCGACAGGGTTGGGAACGCTACGCACACGTCGGTGACCACACCGGCGATGATCAGTTGCTTGCGGCCAGTGGCCTTGATCGCCTTGACGAAGTCTTCGTTGTCCCAGGCGTTGATCTGGCCAGGACGGGCGATGTACGGCGCGTCCGGGAACAGCTCCTTGAGTTCAGGCACCATCGGGCCGTTCGGACCGTTTTCGAAGCTGGTGGTGAGGATGGTCGGCAGTTTGAAGAACTTGGCCAGGTCACCCAGGGCCAGGACGTTGTTCTTGAACTCGTTTGGCGAGAAATCCTGCACCAGCGAGATCAGGCCGGTCTGGTGATCGACCAGCAGGACAACCGCATCGTCTTTGTTCAGGCGTGTGTACGGAACGTTGCTCATGTGAAGCTCCTCGATGGATGGGTGTTACACGAGCGTCGGCACGCAAAGCCAACGCATTTTCTTTTGGTTAAAACGCAAAGCACGAGCAGCCGAAGGCGCCCCAGAAGCCGGCAAAATCACTGACCGGCACGCTCGACATCCGCGCCCTGTCATGGCTGTGGGCATGCACGCCACACGGACCGCTGCAATGGTGAACCTGGGCCTGCATCGGCGCGTTCTGGCGCCAGTGACCCGGCACCTTCGCCACCGGCGACCAGTCCGGGAGCACCGGCACACTGGCTGGCCCGAGTTTTTCGAAATCGCCAGCGGCGTAGACCACTTTGCCGCCGACCACGGTCAGCACCGACTCGATCCACTTGATCGCTTCTTCCTCGACGCTGAAGAAGTCCGCGCTCAGGGCCGCTACGTCAGCCAGTTGGCCGACCTTGATCATGCCTTTCTTGCCTTGCTCGGAAGAGAACCAGGCGCTGCCATGGGTGAACAGTTCCAGCGCGGTCTGGCGCGACAGCCCTTCGGCGTGCAGTTCCAGGCCACCGACGGTGCGGCCGCTGACCATCCAGTACAACGAGGTCCAGGGGTTGTAGCTGGAAACGCGAGTGGCGTCGGTGCCGGCGCCCACCGGTACGCCTTCGGCGAGCATGCGCTTGATCGGCGGTGTCGCTTCTGCAGCCTTGGCGCCATAACGCTCGACGAAATACTCGCCCTGGAACGCCATGCGGTCCTGAATGGCGATACCGCCGCCCAGCGCTCTCACCCGCTCGATGTTGTGCGGGGTGATGGTTTCGGCGTGATCGAAGAACCACGGCAAACCATTGAACGGAATGTCGCGGTTAACCTTCTCGAACACGTCGAGCATGCGGCTGATGGATTCGTTGTAGGTGGCGTGCAGGCGGAACGGCCAGCGCTGCTCGACCAGGTGGCGAACCACCGGCTCCAGTTCGTCTTCCATGGTTTGCGGCAGATCCGGGCGCGGCTCCAGGAAGTCCTCGAAGTCCGCTGCCGAGAACACCAGCATCTCGCCGGCGCCGTTGTGGCGCAGGTAATCATCGCCCTGGTGCAGGGTCACGCTGCTGGTCCAGTTCTTGAAGTCAGTCAGCTCTTCCTTGGGCTTCTGGGTGAACAGGTTGTAGGCGATACGCACGGTCAGTTGCTGGTCTTTGGCCAACTGCTCGATCACCTGGTAATCGTCCGGGTAGTTCTGGAAACCGCCGCCAGCGTCGATGGCGCTGGTCAGGCCCAGGCGGTTGAGCTCACGCATGAACTGGCGAGTGGAGTTGACTTGATATTCCAGCGGCAGCTTCGGCCCCTTGGCCAGAGTCGAGTACAGGATCATCGCATTGGGACGCGCCACCAGCATGCCGGTCGGCTCACCGTTGGAGTCACGCACAATCTCGCCACCCGGCGGGTTCGGCGTGTCCTTGGTGTAGCCGGCCACACGCAGGGCTGCACGGTTGAGCAAGGCGCGGTCGTACAGGTGTAGCACGAACACCGGGGTGTCGGGCGCGGCCTGGTTGAGTTCGGCCAGGGTCGGCATGCGTTTTTCGGCAAACTGGAATTCGTTCCAGCCACCGACCACGCGCACCCACTGCGGCGTTGGCGTGCGGTCAGCCTGTTCCTTGAGCATGCGCAGCGCATCGGCCAGCGACGGCACGCCTTCCCAGCGCAGTTCGAGGTTGTAGTTCAAACCGCCACGGATCAAGTGCAGGTGCGAGTCATTGAGGCCGGGAATGACGCAACGGCCCTTGAGGTCGATGACCTGTGTAGCTGAACCACGCAGGGCCATGGCCTCGGCGTCAGTGCCCACGGCGACGAAACGGCCGTCGGTAATGGCGACAGCACTGGCGCGCGGGTTTTCACGGTCAACGGTATGAAATTGACCATTGAGCAGAATCAGATCGGCGTTCATCGCGTTTCCTTGGATGGAGTGGAAGAGGACAACCAGGGGGCGAACAGACGCGTCGCCAGGGGCATGAACAGGTAGCACACCGACACAACGATGGTCAGTGTGATCAGGAACGTGGCGACCACGTAGTTGGACAGCCAGGCATTGAGCTTGAGCAGCGGGCCCCACAGCAGCGGCACCAGCAGGGTATGCGGCAGGATCACAACCAGTGTGACCACCGCCTGCTTCCAGCGTGGTGGCGGTGGTGGTGCGTTATCGGTGGTTGGCGCGAACCAGAACTCATTGACCGGGTTGACCTCGGTCTGGTCGCCATCGGCAAGCATGGGCGCCGCTTCGTTGACCAGTTGCACGCGCTGCGGCGAGTCCAGCCAGCGCTGCATCGCTTCGGTGCTGCTGTAGCGCAGCACGCAGGTAAACAGGTCGAGGCCAGCGTTCTTGCCGCGAATCACGTCCACGCCCAGGTGCCCTTCCTGCTGCCCGGCGATGCTGACGATGTTGCGTAACCAGGCTTCGTAAGGCACCTCAAAACCGGGTTTGATCCGGTGTTTGATGACCAGGGTCACGACTTCGTCGAAACGGTTGGATTCAGGCATAACGTAAAGCTCCGGTGAGGCGGACATTAAGCGCGAGCCGTCCTGGCCCCGCGATCAGGACGCTGCTGAACAGCAGCAACAACAGCCAGCCGAACTGCCCTTCTTCGACGCTCCACTGTGGATGCACCACCAGCAGCGCGATCAACAGGACACACAGAATCGGCAGGCACGCCAGACGCACCAATACCCCGGCGATGATCAGCAGCGGGCACAGGACTTCGGCAAAAATCGCCAGCATCAGGGTGACGTGAGCGCCCAGATGGAAGGGGTCTTCGATCACCTGCAACTGAGCACTGTAGTTAAGCAGCTTGGGCAAACCGTGCACCCACAGCAGGAACAGGCTGGCGCTGACACGCAAAAAAAACAGCCCGATTGCCTGGGCCCGTTCATCCGGTCGCGAAACGTTCATGGGGTACCTGCACGAATGAAAACCATGGGCGCGGGTGCGCCACAACGTGAGGGAATAATGCGGGTACGGGGGAAGGGAAAATTGGATGTACGTGCTTAGTTGCGCGGAGGGTGCCCGCGCGCGCCCTGTAGGAGCGAGCTTGCTCGCGATAGCGGTTTGTCAGGCGCGTATACGTTGACTGACATTGCGCAATCGCGAGCAAGCTCGCTCCTACAGGAGAGATGTTGAAGATATCAATCGATCGGCAGCGGCCGCGACATGAACTCGCTGATGCGCGAGCGCAACCAGCGTTCGGCCGGATCGTTATCGTGCACGCCGCTCCAGGCCATCGACAGTTGTGCGGCGGTAATCGGGAACGGCGGGTCTTCGGCGCGCAACGCGCAGCCCTCGACCAGCGCACACGCCGCATAATCGGGCACGGTGGCGATCATCTCGGTGCCGGCCAGTAACGCACGCAGGCCGCTGAATTGCGGCACGCCGAGCACCACCCGACGACTGCGTCCGATCTTTGCCAGGTCCAGGTCGATGTTGCCGGAGAGGTCGCCGGAGAACGACACCATGGCATGGGGCCGTTCACAATACTCATCCAGGGTCAGCGGCCCTGGCCGTTTGTCGCCGCGCAGAATCTTGCAGGGAATGTCACGCAGCTTCTTGCACTTGGCATTGGCCGGCAGGTCCGTGGTGTAGCTCACCCCCACGGAGATTTCCCCCGAGGCCAGCAAGGCCGGCATCAGCAAAAAATTGGCACGTCGCACGATGACGACGATGCCCGGTGCTTCCTCCTGCAAATGGCGCAGCAACGGTGGAAACAGGCCGAACTCGGCATCATCCGACAGGCCGATGCGGAACACATCGCTGCTGGTCGCCGGATCGAATTCCTTGGCCCGGCTGACTGCGCCCGAGATGACATCCATGGCCGGCTGCAATTCCTTGAGAATCGCCAATGCCCGCGCGGTGGGCTCCATGCCGCGGCCGTTGCGCAACAACAGCGGATCGTCGAACAGATCCCGCAAACGACCGAGCGCCGCGCTCACCGCAGGCTGGCCCATGAACAGTTTTTCGGCGACCCGGGTCAAGTTCTTCTCGAACATCAAGGCTTCGAAAATCACCAGCAGGTTCATGTCGACGCGGCGCAGATCGTTACGGTTCATGGGCAAGGCCTTCCTTTTTTAATGCGTAGGACTCTACGCGATCCCGTGTCTGCACATCGACACAATTAACAACGTTTAACTCGCCTGCCAGAGGCCTGCGACCAAGAATGAAGCTCACCGACACGGACATTTGTTATGGCCCATTCTCAGCAGAACACCGCCTGTATGGCCGTTACGCAAGCGCCGAAGAAAACTGCGGGTGGCCTGACACCCTGGCGTGAAGCCCTGGCCAAGCGACTGATTCTCGAGCGCTTGGGCGAAACCATCGAAGTCAGTGACCTGGCCAGCGCCTGCGCGCTGTCACGCAGTCATTTCTCCCGCGCATTCAAATGCAGCACGGGGCTTTCCCCGCAGGACTGGATCCGTCGGCAGCGCATCAACCGGGCCAAGCAATTGATCCAGGACACCGATCGCAGCCTCACGCAGATCAGCCTCGAATGCGGCTTCTGCGACCAGGCCCATTTCTGCCACATGTTCACTCGCAGCGAAGGCATCAACCCATTTGCCTGGCGCTGCCGTACCCTGCGTGCCCTGCCCCGTCTCGCACCCCAACTGCACGCGCTGTAACGCCGGTGACACCCATGGGGTGTCGCCTCCTCTCTCAAACCTTTGCAAGAAAACCTCGATCAGGCCGGCGCATGGCCCATGCGCTCGGCCAGCCGCGCTACACGTTCGCCCAGGTGCGCGGCAGTGCAGCGGTCCTCGGCCGGGGGCGCCTGTTCGGGAGGTTGTTCGACATTCGATTGCGCCATCGCACCGAGTGAGCTGCCCAGGCGATTCATCTGCCCTTCGAACTGTCCGCTACTGGAGCGTGCGGGCAGCACATCGAGCCCGACCCAGATCATCGAATGCTGGGCGGCAAAGACGGCCATCTGCAACAAGGTGTTGAGCTTGTCCCCGCACAGGCTACCGGAGTTGGTGAAACCCGCCGCGAGCTTGTCGCGCCACGGCTGGGTCAGGTAGAACGCCGAGGTGGCTTCCATGAAAGCCTTGAAGCGCGCCGAGGCGCTGCCCATGTAGGTCGGTGCGCCGAAGATGATGGCGTCGGCGTTGTGCAAAAGGTCCCAGTGCTGGTCGACATCCTCGACGCAAATCAAAAGGCAACTGCTGCCCGGGTGGCGTTCCACCCCCTGGGCCACGGCCTCGGCAATGACGCGGGTGTGCCCGTAGCCGCTGTGATAGACCACAACCACGCTGCTCATTGCGACGTCCTCATGACAAATTGTTCCTTTTGCAACAGGGCCACGGTGCCGGTCGGGTCGCGCCCGATCGATGGACGTTGAAGAGCGAGAGTTTTGGGCGTAGACCGGACGCAGCACGAGTTAAATGTTGTTAATTTTCCCTGGCGCGCCAAAAGCCATGGCATCACCTTATATCCGCATCGCAGCCCGTAAATCCGCAAGCGTAGAGTGGCGCCGGGAGCCCGGTGTCAAAGACCAGCACCGCACGGTCACCCGCACGTGCATTGCGCTGCGGCAAAAACCTGATAAAAATGCTCGGGATATGCGTACCAGACGGCTGCAAGCAGGAGCAACCCATTGACCCCACCCCATGCCCAGGCGATCCATTTCGGTCCCTACCGGATCTACCCCGCGCAACGCCTGGTCATGGAAGCTGATCAACCGGTGCGCCTGGGTCGGCGTGCCATGGACATCCTGTTGATCCTGCTGGAGCACGCCGGCAATGTGGTGAGCAAGCAAACGCTGATTGCCGGAGTCTGGCCCAACAGCGTCGTCGAAGACATCAACCTGCGGGTACACATGGCGGCCTTGCGCAAGGCACTGGGCGACGGTCAGGCCGGGCAGCGCTACATCGTCACTGTCGCCCAGCGAGGCTACAGCTTCGTGGCACCGTATTCGCTGGAGCATGGCGAACACCCCACCGCGCAACCGGCGCTTTCACCTGGCGGTCACAACCTGCCGTTGCGGCGCACCCGTATGATCGGTCGGCAAACCCTGGTGGACAACCTGGTGACGCAGTTGCCACGCCAGCGCTTCATCACCCTGGTCGGGCCCGGCGGCATCGGCAAGACCACCGTGGCCCTGCGGGTCGCCGAGCAACTGATTGGACGCTACCGCGACGGTATCCTGCTGCTGGACCTGGCACCGATCAACAATCCTTCGATGATCACCTCACACCTGGCCACCTTGCTCGAACTGACCTTGCACGATGGCGAACCGCTGAGTGAACTCGGTGCATTACTGCATGACCGGCAAATGCTGCTGGTGATCGACAACTGCGAACACCTGATCGACGCGATCGCCCTGCTCAGCGAAAGCCTGCTGCGCGCCGCGCCACAACTGAACATTCTGGCCACCAGCCGAGAAGGCCTGCGTGCCGAAGGCGAATTCGTGCAGCGCCTGGAATCACTCGACTGCCCGCCGCCCATCGCGGTGCTCGATCGCGCGCAGGCCCTGACGTTTTCCGCCCTGCAGCTGTTCGTGGAACGGGCGATGGCCAGTCACGACAGTTTCGAATTGACCGAAGAAGAACTGCCCCTGGCCATCGAGATCTGCCAACGCCTGGACGGTATCCCGTTGGCGATCGAACTGGCGGCGGCGCAAGTCGGCAGCCTGGGCCTGAGCGGTTTGCTCAAGCAACTGCAAGGCAGCTTTCGCCTGCTGACCCAGGGTTGCCCGGCGGTCCTGGGCCGCCACCAGACCCTGCGTGCCACGCTGGACTGGAGTTTCGAACTGCTCAGTACCTGCGAGCAAACCTGCCTGCGGCGCCTGGGCATGTTCCGTGGCAGCTTTACTCTGGAGTCGGCGGCGGCCGTAATCGGTGGTGAACACATCGAACCGCGCGAGGTGTTCGGTTCGATCACTCAACTGGTGGCCAAATCGCTGCTGAGCGTGGAAGTCGGCGACGAGGAGGTGTTTTACCGCCTGCTCGACACCACGCGCAGCTACGCCCTGGAGAAACTCGGCCTCGCCTCGGATCTGCCGGGCACTCGCGAGCGCCACGCCGAGCGCTGCCTGGCCTTGATGGAACAGGCGCGGGACGATTGGGAGTTGATACCGACGGCGATGTGGATCGACCGTTACGCCCGCAGTCTGGAAGACATCCGCTCGGCGCTCGATTGGGGTTTGACCGCGCAAGGGCCGCAAACCCTGGCGATCCGCCTCACGGCCACGTCCACGCCATTGTGGCAGGAGCTGTCCCTGCTCAAGGAACACGGGATGTATGTGCGCAAGGCACTGGCCCTGCTGGCGGTTGCGGCCGAGCCCAGCCCCAAGGTGGAAATCGCCCTCAAATTGGCGCTGGGCAGCTCCTGTTATCACACCCAGGGCGGCACGCCGGAAACCATCGAGGCGTTCGTGAGCGCCCTAACCCTGGCCCGACAGTGCAACGACATCGCCGGCCAACTGCGGGCGGTGTCCGGGCACATGGCGGTCAACCTCTGTTGCGCGCACTATCAATCGGCCCTGGAACAGAGCCAGCAGTTTGATCGCCTGGGTTTGCACGGTGACGCCGTGTTGTCACTGAGCACTCAACGGCTGCGGGTGCTGGCGCTGCATTTTGCCGGAGACCAGTCAACGGCCCGAGTGAATGCCGAGCAGGTGCTGCAACGCATGACCCAGAGCGGTCATCTCAACCGTTTCACCCACGGATTTGGGGTGCAATACGACCAGAGCGTCGCTTCGCTGACCATCCTGGCACGAATCCTCTGGCTGCAAGGTCAGCCGGAACAGGCCTGGCGTACCGCCCGGCAAGCGCTGGACATCGCCCTGCAAATCAACCACGGCACCTCCATCTGCTACACCCTGGCCCTGGCCGGGTGCCTGATTGCCCATTACAACGGTGACAGCCGCACGGCGCGTGACTTGCTGGGGTTGTTGCTCGAACAGGCGCAGAAACATTCAGTGCAGCTGTTCTACACCTGGGCCAGGCATTACGCACACGTGATTGATCGCGAACAAGCACGCCTGCCATTCAAACCGGGCGAAGGCCTGATCAAGGACCTGCTGATCACGCTGGACGGCACGTTCATCGATGACGATTTGATGCACCGAGCCGATACGGGCATGGCGGGCTGGAACACGGCGGAAATCCTCCGGGCCAGGGCTGATGCGTTGTTGGTCGAAGATTTCCTGCTGAACAGCCAGGCGGCCGAGAGCTTGCTGGTCCGCGCGTTGAACGTGGCGAAACATCAGGGTGCCCTGGCTTGGGAGTTGCGCAGCGCCACCTCGCTGGCGCGACTGTGGCAACGCCAGGGACGCCATCAGCAGGCGCATACGCTGTTGGCGCCGATCTACCAGCGGTTCACCGAAGGTTATGCCACCCCGGACCTGATGAAAGTCCGCCGGCTACTCGACCAGCTGCAACCCACCGTTTGACGGCAGGCGGGCCTGGCTGACGTAGCGCGCGTACCGCCGCTCGACGCTGCGCAGTTCGCCACTGTCTTCGAGTTTTTCCAGGGCGTAGCTGCGCGTGGTATTGAGCAAGCGGTACCGGACCTGACCATTGCCCTGCTCCACCGACAGCAATGACTTGCGCACCAGGTTTTGCAGCCCGTCCATCAGACGCGCCGGCAACAGAGCGGAACAGGCAAGTACGCCCATCGCCGCGTCAAGGGTGAAGGCCTTCTTGAACACCGCCAGGCGTTGCAACGCAGTCTGCTCCATTGGGCTCAACTGCTCATAACTCCAGTCCAGCGTCGCCTTGAGGGTCTGATGACGTGGGACAGCCGTGCGTCTGCCCTGGGCCAGCAACTGAAAACAGTTATCCAGTTGCGCCTGCACGCCCACCAGCGCCAATGCATCGATTTGCCCCGCAGCCAGCTCAATGGCCAACGGCAAACCGTCGAGGCGACGACAGATGTCGCGCACCGCAGCCAAGTCCTGCTCGCGCAGGGTAAAACCCTGCTGACGGGCGCGGGCACGACTGACAAAAAGCTGCACCGCCGAATAGCCCATGGCTTCGTCGACACTGCGCAGGGCCGATTGTGGCGGTACGGTGAGCGCCGGCAGCGGCTGGACGTTTTCGCCCGGCACCTGCAACGGCTCACGACTGGTGACCAGCACCGACAGACGCGGCGCCGAGTGCAGGAAACTTTCAACCAGGGACCGACAGCGTTCGTGCAGGTGCTCGCAGTTATCCAGGACCAGTAGCGCATGCCAGTTCGCCACGACCTCCAGCGAGGTGCCGACCTCGAGCCCCAGGACGCGGCTCAAGTGATCTTCCACCTGCGCGGGGTCATCGATGGCGGCCAGGTCCACCAACCAGACACCGTCCCGATAGTGCTGCAAGAGCAGTTCGGCCACGCGCAATGCCACGGTCGTCTTGCCGATACCGCCGGGGCCGACCAGGGTCATAAGCCGGCACACCGGCAATTGCCGTACGAGGCTGCCAACCAGTGAGTCACGCCCCGTCACCGGGGTCAGGCGTGCCGGCAGGTTGTGCTGGATTTTCTGCGCGCTGTCGAGGCAAATCTCGGTGCCAAGGGGCGCCTGCTCCACCGGCGCAATGAAGCGGTAACCGCGTTGCGGCACATTCTCGATGTAGCGCCGCCCATCCTGCCCGTCCCCCAGTGCGCGACGCAAAGCAGCAATGTGCACGCGCAAGTTGATGTCCTCGACCACCGATGTCGGCCACACGCGCTCAATCAGCTCTTGCTTGCTGACGATATTGCCGGCTTGCTCCACCAGCAGTTGCAGGATGTCCATGGCGCGCCCGCCCATGCGCAATGGGCGGTCACCCTCAAGGATCAACCGCTGGCGCAGATGAAAGGCATAGGGACCAAAATGCAACACGGTCTCGTGGTTCGTGACACTGTTCATGCGCGTTCTCGTCGGCAAACCCGTAGTGGCTCAATGGCACGCCGGGCTCGCGCACCTCCTTGCAAACGTTCCCGGTATCTTGGCAGTCATCAGTGACGGAACAACTGCCTTGAGGGGAGCATGACGGCCATCTCGGTGCGCAGAACGGACAAATCAGCGCTAACTGAACTGCTCGCGGTATTGAGCCGGGGTCAGCCCGAGTTTTTCACCAAATAGAAAGCGCATGTGCCGAACACTGCCAAACCCGCTTTTGAAAGCCACGGTCTTGAGCGGCAGCTCGGTGGTTTCCAACAGGTTCCTCGCGCAGTCGATGCGCGCGCTTTGCAAAAACTCCATCGGCGTCATGTTCACCTCCCGGGCGAACACCCTGGCGAAATGCCGCGGGCTCATGGTCGCCAGGCCCGCCAGGCGCTCGATGTTGAAAGCTTCGTCGAGGTGTTCGAGCATGTAGTTCTGTACGCGGGTCACCGGCGTTTCCTGAGGGGCTACCGTGGCCAGCAAGGGGCTGAACTGCGCTTGCCCGCCCTGGCGTTTCATCACCACCAGCAATACCTTGGCCACGTCCTGGGCAACTTTCTTGCCATGGTCATCGGCCACCACCGCGAGCGCGAGATCAATGCCGGCGGTGACGCCGCCAGAGGTCACGAGGTTACGGTCCTGGACGAAAATCTGATCGGTCTCCACCTTGGCGCCAGGGAAAGCCTTGATCAGGCGTTCGGTGTAATGCCAGTGAGTAGTGACCCGGTAGCCGTCGAGCAGCCCGGCATGCCCAAGCACGAACGCGCCAGTGCAGATGGACCCGTAGGACCTGGAACGGCTGACGCTGTGCTTGAGCCAATCGAGCAACGGTGGATGCCTTTCGTTGTACGCACCGGGGCCGCCGGGCACCAGCAGCAGGTCGTAACCGTCACAGGCCTGGTCGATGTGCACGTCGGCATGCACGTTCACCCCGTTGGACGCGCGCAACGCACCCGGCACCGTGCCGATGGTCGACAGCGCGTAATGGTCATCGGGCTTGAGATAACGATTGGCGATGGAAAACACCTCCATGGGCCCGGCCATGTCGAGCAGGAGAAAGTCGGGAAACAGCACCATTGCCACGGTTTTCATGGGTTGCACATCACTGAAAATTCAAAAGGAGTTCTTTGATCAGACACACCAATCCCCTGTGGGAACGAGGAAATTTCCCAGCATTATGGCCCAGCTCCACAGCCGCGCGCTGCCCACACATCACTGTCAACCCAAAAGAGACAGTATTTCAATTTTCATCTACTTATTGCACCACAGGATAACCATTAACCTTCTCCTCACTCGGACGAATCAACGTCCAACACAGGAGATTCCATCATGCTGACCCTACGCAAAGCTTCCGATCGCGGCATGGCCAATCACGGTTGGTTGAAGTCATTCCACACCTTCTCCTTCGCCAACTACCGCAACCCGAAGGAACAGGGTTTTTCCGACCTGCTGGTGATCAACGACGACCGCGTCGCCGCCGGTAAAGGCTTTGGCCAACACCCGCATCGCGACATGGAGATTTTCTCCTACGTGCTTGAGGGCGCCCTGGAGCACAAGGACACGCTGGGCACCGGTTCGGTGATCCGCCCTGGCGATGTGCAACTGATGAGTGCCGGCAGCGGCGTGGCCCACAGCGAGTTCAACCACTCGGCAACGCAAGGCGTGCACTTCCTGCAAATCTGGATCGTGCCGGATGTCAGTGGCGCCAAGCCGCGCTACCAGCAGGAGCATTTCAGCGCCGGGAAAAAACGCGGGCGCCTGCAACTGATCATTTCGCCCGAAGGGAAAAGCGGCTCGCTTAAAGTGCGCCAGGATGCAAGGGTCTACGCCGGGCTGTTCGACGGCAAGGAAAGCGCCACCCTGGAACTGGCCGCCGACCGTTATGCGTACGTTCATGTGGCCCGTGGCAGCGTCGAACTCAATGGCGTGCAATTGCAGGAAGGCGACGGCGTGCGGGTTCGTAATGAGCAGTTGCTGAACCTGAGCAATGGAGTGGATGCCGAAGTGCTGGTGTTCGACCTGCGGCCGCAGGAATTGCCTGAAATGCCATGAGGCATCACGGTTGCCCTGTAGGAGCGAGCATGCTCGCGATGGTAGCCCAGACAACGTTGGCATCCAGACAGCCAGCGTTACCGTTGACGACCATCGCGAGCATGCTCGCTCCTACAGGAGAATCTAGGCAAACACCTCGACGATTTCATCGATCACTGCGCGCACCTTCGCGGTGTGCCGCAGGTCGGCGTGGGTCACCAGCCACACGTCATAGGGCAACGGTCGCGTGCGCTCCGGCCACAACCGGACCAGCCCGTCCCTCTCGCCCATGTACACCGGGATTTCCCCCAGCCCTATCCCCGCCGCAATCGAGCGACGCACCAGCAGACTTGAACTCAGACTCGCCACAATGCGCCCGCGCCCCGGCGGTTCCGCCACCAGGGTAAATTCCTTGTTGCCCTGCAAGTACGGCTGATACACCACCAGGTCATGTCCCTCGAACGCCGAGCCCGGTGCGGGGACGCCGTGGGCGTCGACATAGGCTTGCGAGGCGAACAGCCCCACCGGCCAACGGGCGATGCGCCGGGCGATCAGGTCCGGATTATCGGGACGGGTGTTGCGCACGGCGATGTCGGCCTCACGCTTCGCCAGACTGAGAATGTGGGTCGACGCATCCAGTTGCACTCGCACATCGGGATGGCGTTGGTGCACGCGCGCAATTGCCGGGATCAGGAAATCGACGGCCATGGAGTCCGTGGTACTGACGCGTACGGTGCCCGTCAGGCGATCATCCAGGCCCTGAATCCGCCGTTGCAGCTCCAACGCCGAATGCTCCATTTTCTCGGCCGCCTGCAACGCCGCTTCACCCACCGCAGTCAAGGCGTAGCCTTCCGAGGTGCGCAGAAACAGCGTCGCGCTCAAGGTCTTCTCCAATGCCGAGACCCGCCGCCCAACCGTGGCCTGGTCCACTCCCAGCACCCGCGCGGCCCCCCGCAGGGTCGACTCCCGGCACACGGCAAGAAAAACCCGCGCGTCATCCCAATTCATGGCGTACTCCACTGATGCAATTACGCATCACCATAACGCAAATTCGCTGCGTATTTGCATCAATGAAACTGGATAAGCTGGGCCCAAGAGAAATTTCCACAGGACCTCCCCATGCTGACTCCTGATGCACCAACCCGCAGCGCGATCTGGTTGCCGATCTTCGCAGGCCTTTGCGCCAGCCTGGTCAGCATTGGCCTGGCGCGGTTTGCCTACACGCCGTTGATACCCTCGTTGATCCAGGCGCAATGGTTCTCGACCCATGACGTGGTCTACCTGGGCGCGGCAAACCTGGTCGGTTACCTGATCGGCGCCCTGCTCGGCCATCCCCTGGCTCGCCGCACATCCAACACAACGGCATTGCGCCTGATGATGCTGGCGGTGACGGCCGCGTTTTTCGCCTGTGGTTTCCCATTGTCGGTGAGCTGGTTTTTTGGCTGGCGCCTGCTGTCGGGGATCGCCGGTGGCGCGATCATGGTGCTGGTGGCCGCAACGGTGCTGCCGCACGTGCCAGCCTCGCGCCGTGGCCTGGCCAGCGGTGCGATCTTCTTGGGCATCGGCCTGGGCATTGCCGGCTCGGGGACCATTGTCCCGCCGCTGCTGAGCCTTGGTTTGCAGAACACATGGTTCGGCCTGGGCCTGTTGTCGCTGGTGCTGACCGCTGCGAGCTGGTTTGGCTGGCCTTCAACCTCCCATGTGGCAACCCACACGCCCTTGGCTGATGCATCCGCAGCGAAGACCGACCCACAGGTTTACCTGCTGTTCGCCCAGTACGCCTTCATGGCTGCCGGGCTGGTTCCGGCCATGGTGTTCCTGGTCGACTACGTCGCCCGGGGCCTCGGCGCGGGGCCGCACGTGGGCGCACTGATTTGGGTGATGTATGGC
This sequence comes from Pseudomonas sp. S2_C03, assembly GCF_054668405.1. NCBI lineage: Bacteria > Pseudomonadati > Pseudomonadota > Gammaproteobacteria > Pseudomonadales > Pseudomonadaceae > Pseudomonas > Pseudomonas sp. S2_C03. The sequence continues at coordinate 3,190,596 of NZ_CP162766.1, forward strand.
CTGGGCGCAATCATCGGACCGGTGAGCTACGGTTTTCTCGCCGACAAACTGGGCGCGCGCCCGAGCATCCGCCTGGTCCTCGTGGTGCAGGCCGTTGCGGTGGGGTTGCTGGCCATTTCCAGCTCATTCATCGCACTGGCCGTGCTGGCGGTGATCATCGGTGCCTTCCCACCCGGCATCGTGCCGTTGGCGCTGGCCCGCGTGCATGAGCTGATTCCTCAACATCATCAGCAACAGATTGCCTGGAGTCGTGCCACGGTGTCGTTCGCCACGTTCCAGGCACTGGCGGGGTTTGCCTATTCGGCACTGTTCAACGCCAGCGGCGGTCGCCACGAGCTGTTGTTTCTCATTGCCGCCGGTGCGATTGTCGTGGCGTTGCTGCTGGAACAGGGCATGCGTCTGGTGCCGCGCCGCGATCGGCTGCATCCGGCACTGAACTGAGTCACTGACACCTTCACGCGGTCCCACTTAAATGAAAACTTCCAGACAGGACGCTCCGATGACGCTGCCCAACCGCATGACCCTGATCGAAATCACCCAACCCGGTGGCCCCGAGGTGCTGCAACCCCGCCAGGTGCCGGTGCCCAGTCCTGGCGAAGGCGAAGTGCTGATCCGCGTGCTTGCCACTGGGGTCAATCGCCCCGATGCCCTGCAACGGGCCGGCAAATACCCACTCAAGCCCGGCATGAACCCCAACCCGGGCCTGGAAGTGGCCGGTGAAGTCGTGGCGGTCGGCAAAGGCGTCAGCGAATTCCTCGTAGGCGACAAAGTGTGTGCCCTGACCAATGGCGGTGGCTATGCGCAATACTGTATCGCCCCGGCGGGCCAGACGCTGCCGATCCCCGACGGTATGGATTGGCTGCAGGCGGCGGCCGTTCCGGAAACGTTTTTCACGGTATGGGCCAACCTGTTCGATATGGGCGGTGCCAGCAAAGGCCAGCGCGCATTGATCCACGGCGGCACCAGTGGCATCGGCACCACCGCGCTGATGTTGTGCCGCGAGTTCGGCATCAAGGCCTTCGCCACCGCCGGCAGCGAGGACAAATGTGCAGCCGTGCGCAAGCTGGGTGCCGAGGCGATCAATTACCGCGAGCAGGACTTCGTCCAGGTGATCCAGGACAAGACCGCTGGCAAAGGCGTAAACGTGATTCTCGACATCATGGGCGCCTCGTACCTGAACCAGAACATCGCGGCACTGGGCATGGAAGGACGCCTGGTGATGCTCGGTTTCCTCGGCGGCGCACGTGCCAATGACGTCGATTTGCTGGGCATCATGAGCAAACGCGCAACCGTCACGGGCTCACTGATGCGCCCGCGCACCACTTCGGAAAAAGCCTCGATTGCCGAGCAACTGCGTGAATATGTCTGGCCAGTACTGGCGGCCGGACGTTGCCTGCCGATCATCGACAAGGTCTACCCGCTGACCGAGGCGGCGCAGGCCCACGCGCGGATGGAGGGTGGGGATCATATCGGCAAGATTGTGTTGCAAGTGGATTGAGCTCAGGAGGCAATTCTCCCTTGTGGGAGCGGGCTTGCTCGCGAAGGCGGTTGCAGATTCAACATCGTGGGTGACTGACACACCCCATTCGCGAGCAAGCCCGCTCCCACAAAAGCAACATGAGTCCACACAAAAGCCACACAAAAGCCACACGAAAACCACACAAAGCCGCCGAGCATCTGTTAAAAATCGACTCTCCTTGTTCAACCGGTAGCCCAGTCATGTCTTCACCCCTGCTCACCACCCTGCGCCGACGTTGGCTGGCGCTGCTGTGCATGACCGTGCTGGTGGTCGGCCTGCCGGTGAGTTGCGGGGTGCTGCAGCATACCGAGCGTGAGTTGCTGTTTCGCATCGAGCCGGGCACGGCTGGCTGGTATCGCGGTTTACCCAAGGACGTCCAGGAATTCGACATCCAATCCCCCCACTTCAAGGGCGGGCAGAACCTGCATGCCTGGTGGTGGCCCGCTGCGCGACGGGATGCGCCGTCGATCCTGTACCTGCACGGCGTGCGCTGGAACCTTACCGGGCAGGCGTTCCGTATCGAGCAACTGCGCGCCATGGGCTATTCGGTACTGGCCATCGACTACCGTGGTTTTGGCCAGAGCAAGGGCGATCTGCCGTCGGAAGCCAGTGTGTACGAAGATGCGCGGGCGGCGTGGGAGCGCTTCAAGGCACTGCAGCCGGATGCGAACAAGCGCCTGATCTACGGCCACTCCCTGGGGGGCGCCGTGGCCATCGACCTGGCCGCCGACCTGGCCGCCCAAGCCAAAAAGGACCAGGTTGCCGTGCCGGCGCGCGGGCTGGTGATCGAGTCGACCTTCACCTCGCTGGGTGATGCGGTGGCGCAAGTGGCCGAAAGCAACCTGCCGGTGAAGTGGTTGCCAGTGCGCTGGCTGCTGTCACAGAAATTCGATTCCATCGACAAAATCGTCGACATCGACATGCCCCTGCTGGTCGTCCATGGCCTGGCCGACGCATTCATGCCTTCGCGCTTCAGCGAACAGTTGTTCAACGCCGCCAACGAACCGAAAAAGCTGCTGTTGGTGCCCGGTGGCACCCACAACAACAGCATGAGCCTGGGGGGCAACCAGTATCGGCAGGCCATTGAGAGCCTGATGAAAAGCAAACCGGCGCAAATGGCCGGCCCGTTCAAGCGGTCTGGAACCGCGCCCGATATTTCCCCGGGCTCTCCCCCGTCCACTTCTTGAACGCCCGATGAAACGCGCTGGGTTCCTGAAAACCCAACCGCTCGGCAATGTCGCCGATGCTGGCCTTGCTCTCGCGTAACTGCTCGAACGCCACGGCCCGTCGGACTTCGTCCTTGATTTCCTGATAGGAGCAACCCTCGCGCTCGAGCTTGCGACGAAAGGTGCTAGGGCTCAGGTGTTGTTCCAAAGCAAAGGCCTGCAAGGTTGGCCACTGGCTGTAGTGGCTGCTGCGCAGGCGTTGGTGGACTTGCGAGGCCAAGCCGTGCTGGTTGCGGAAGCGGATCACCAGCCACTGGGGGGCGGTGCGCAAAAACACCTTCAGCGAGGCCAGGTCCTGCACCACCGGCAGGCGCAGGTAATGGCTAGGGAATTCGATTTCGGTGCGCTCGGCGCCGAAGGTCAGGTTGGGGCCCCAGAGCAGGCGGTCATCGCTGAGGGACAGGCGTTCATGGCGAAAGTCCGCCCGGTCGATGGGGATGCGTCGCCCGCCCAGCCAACACATCAGGCTGATCATCAGCACCAGGAAGGTCTCTTCGCCAAATCGTGCGACATCAGCGTTCGGCGCACAGGTGTCCAGACTGATTACCGCCCGCTTGCCCCGCACCGTCAGCGTGCCCCGATAGTCACTGAGAAACAGGGAAAAATTGCTCAGGCACTGGCGCATGGCCTTGTGCAGGTCGGGTTCCTGGATGAGGGCGCGGCAGATCAGGGCGAAGCTGCCCGGCAACATGCCGTGGGAGTCGAGCCGGAAGAATTCGTCGTTCAGCTCGCGGATCTGAATCAGCCACAACGCCGCAAATGCACTGGCCGGCACTCGCGCCGAAGGTTGCTCGAGCAACGCCGGTTCGACACCGGCCTGCTGCAGTGCCGCCGCCAGACGCTGCTGATCGTCACCCAGCCCATGGATCATCGCTTGCACGAAGTAGGCAGCCACCGAGTCCTTTTCCCGCATTTGAACGCTTCGCTCCCCATCAGCCGAATGGCAAAAAACACCAGCACCGTTGAACAGTTTCGGCATAGGCCAACCGTCATGCCGGTTCTAGACTCGCGGCAATAGTACGCCTTCGGTCGTTGCGGCGGCGAAGGTATCGCAGGGTTGATTGAAAGGACGGCACATGAATCTGCAAAACATTGGCGTAATCGGCGCCGGCACCATGGGCAACGGCATCGCGCAGGTCTGCGCCCAGGCCGGTTTCAAGGTGACCCTGATCGACATCGCCGACAGCGCCCTGCAAAAAGCCCTGGCGACCATCGACAAGAACCTCGAACGCCAGGTGAGCAAAGAGACCCTGACACCTGCGCAAAAGCTCGCTACCCTCGACAACATCCGCACCAGCACCGACTACGCCAGCCTGCAAAATGTGCAACTGGTGATCGAAGCGGCCACGGAAAACCTCGACCTGAAGCTACGCGTGTTGCAACTGATTGCCGCGCAGGTCAGCGCCGAGTGTGTGATCGCGTCCAATACCTCGTCGCTGTCCATCACCCAACTGGCCGCCAGCGTCAGCACGCCAGCGCGTTTCATCGGCCTGCACTTCTTCAACCCAGTGCCGGTGATGGGCCTCATCGAAGTGATCCGTGGCCTGCAAACCAGCGACGCCACCCATGCCCTGGCGCTGGAGATGGCCACCACCCTGGGCAAGACCGCGATCACCGCCGGTAACCGTCCGGGATTCGTGGTCAACCGGATTCTGGTGCCGATGATCAACGAAGCGATCCTGGTGTTCCAGGAAGGCCTGGCCAGCGCCGAAGACATCGACGCCGGCATGCGTTTGGGCTGCAACCAGCCCATCGGCCCGCTCGCCCTGGCGGACCTGATCGGCCTGGACACCGTACTCGCCATCCTTGAAGCTTTCTACGAGGGTTTCAACGACAGCAAATACCGCCCGGCACCGCTGCTCAAGGAAATGGTTGCCGCAGGCTATCTGGGCCGCAAATCGGGGCGTGGCTTCCATGCCTATGCCTGAGCGTTGTTCGCGTTTTGCCGAGTACCGGGACAAGGTGCTGGAGTTGTTCGCCAGCAAGGGGTTCGGTCAGGTCGGCATGCGCGAACTGGCAACGTGCCTGGGCCTTTCGCCGGGCTCGCTGTATCACCATTACCCCAGCAAACAGCATTTGCTGCTTGATTTGATCGAAGAGTTCTACGAAGAGCTGCTGGCCGCGCTCGCGCGGATCGATCACAAGGCCGGGGCTAAACGCGACAAACTGCACAACCTGATCCGTGCGCACCTGAACCTCCATCAGGAGATGCCGTGGCATTTCCGCCTGGTGGAGCGCGACAGCGGCTGCCTGAACGACGAGCAGCAGGCGCGAGTACGGCAGCTGCGCGAACAGTACGAAGGCCTACTGTTGCAGATGCTCGCCAGCCGCCTGCGTCTAAGCGAACCGGCACGCCTGGCCACCGGCCACGCCATTGCCAACCTGCTCAACAGCGCACCCTGCTGGCTGGCGCAACATGCGCTGGATGAGCCGGCTCGCGATGAGCTGCTGGAGTGCCTGATCGGTGGCGCCATCGAGCGCCTGTTGCGACCTTCTCCATCACTCGCCGTCGCCTGAGGCGATAAGCCACGCCCTTTCAATAGAAAAACCATCTAAAAGATTTTTGCTTGTCCCACGCTCTAACGCTTTGCTATCCAGATGCCTCGCAAAGCCGGAGCCCGACATGAAAATCAATCCCTACCTTATCTTCAACGGCGACTGCAAAGCCGCGTTCACCTTCTATGCCCAGGCCCTGGGTGGCCAGATCGAAGTGATGATGGATTTTGCTTCAAGCCCGATGCGCGACCAGGTCCCCGTCGACCTGCACAACCTGATCCTGCATACCTGCCTCGCGGTGGGCGACCAGAAAATCATGGGCTCGGACACCACGCCCGACCGCCCCACCGATGACATGGCCGGGTGTTCGATATCGCTGAATGTCGACAGCATCGAGGAGGCAGAACGGGTGTTCAACGCACTGGCCGAAGGTGGCCAGGTGCAGATGCCGCTGGAAGCGACCTTCTGGGCCGCGCGTTTCGGCATGCTGACCGACCGGTTTGGGGTGGCGTGGATGGTTAACTGCGAGAAGGATCAGTAGCGGGTCTTGAAGCCTTGCTCCCACAGGGGCCAGTCAGCCTGGTGTCTGCTATCGTCAAACGGGCGACCCGACTAACGCTTCACTTTTCGGAGTACCCCCCATGCCGCTCCTGCCCCCCCGGTTAAAACTGTCCCTGCTGGCAGGAGGGCTGGCGGCCTCCTTCCTCATTTTGCAAGGCTGCGCCACCGTCGACGCCCACACCACCGCCTACGTCGGCGTCGAACACCCGGCGCCAACCCTGCCCAGCGAAGTGCAAGTGCTGCGCACTGAACCTTTGCGCCCACACATCCGCCTGGGCGAAGTCTTGATCGACGCCAGCACCGAGCCCGCGCCCCCGATCACCGAAGTCGAACAGAAACTGCGCGAGGAATCGGCCAAACTCGGCGGCGATGCGGTGGTGGTGGTCTACGACCACATCCAGACCACCGGCGCGTTCGTGCGCGGCGGTTTGTGGAGCCGCGACGTTGAAACGGTCCAGGGCCGCAAGCTCAAGGGGATTGTGATCAAGTATCGGTGAGGAGTCACCTGAACCTGTACCCATACCTGTAGGAGCGAGCATGCTCGCGATGGACGTCAACGTTAACGCTGACTGCCTGACACCCCGCGGTGCCTGAACCACCATCGCGAGCATGCTCGCTCCTACAGGAGTTCACCACTCGTCGCCCGGCGCTCAGCGTCAGAAAAAGCCCGCCCCCTCTGGCTCACGGTTTGCACACGCTCGCGTGGTCGTCACGGAGCGTCGAAATCCTGACGTAACATCCATCACCTATACTCACCCACGCCAGCACACCGCTGGATCAGCTTTTCGGAGATGCAACGTGTCAACTCTCAGTGAAATCGCAGCGAATCACGCGAAAATGGCGAAAAACATGGCCGGAGAGTCGACTGAAATGTGTGAGCGCCAGCCCGTGGTGGTCGGTAGCTTCGAGGTCAGTTCCGTCGATGAACCTGTGCAAGTGCCCTTCCATCTGATCGTGGGTGCGCAGGACGCCCCGATTGCCCTCACGGCCGGCTACGCACTCTGACGGTTTTCCCACACAATGCCTCGAGGATGATACTGATCCTGTAGACCTCGGTAACAACCAGCCCCTTAAAGGTGCGTCTTTTCCAGGACGCCACCTCGTCCTCCCCGCAATCCATGGCGTAAACCGCCATGGCGTAATTTGTGCATCGCTTGAAGCTCACCCGTTATCCGAAGCTACCATGCGTCCCAAGGAACTCAAACTCTGGACCACCGGAGTCGCCCACCTGCTCGACTTGCAAGCAGGACACGCGCGACTGGCCGGATTGAGCCATTGGTTGCGGCAGATCTGCCCAGTCGATCATTTCGTTTTGTTCGTCTACGAGGGCAATCACCGGCCACTGGCGCTGTTCGATACCTTCGCCGCCGACAAGCGCGCCGTGTACGTCGACGACTATCAGTGCGGGCCCTACCTGCTCGACCCGTTCTACCTGGCCTGCACCCGTGGCCAGGCACCGGGATTGTGGCGCCTGCGCCAGTTCGCGCCCGACCACTTCTACCTCGGCGAGTATTACCTGACCTATTACCAGCAAACGGGCCTGGCCGAAGAAGTGGCGTTTTTCGTCGAGCTGGGGGGTGGTGCCATGGCGGTGCTGTCGTTGATGCGCTCCTCGGCGAGTTGCGCATTCAGTCGCGACGAGATGCAGTTGATCGAATGCGCGCAAGGCGTGGTCGAGCAGGTCATCACTGAAGCCTGGCGCCTGCGGCAAGCGCAGCAGCCACGACCGGCTCAGGACCTGGACTTCAAGATCCGCGAAGCCTTCGACCAGTTTGGCGCCCACATCCTCACCGGCCGCGAACAGGAAATCGTCCAGTTGCTGTTGCGCGGTCACTCCAGCGCCTCGGTGGCCGAGCAACTGAACATCAGCCCCGGCACCGTGAAGATTCATCGCAAGAACATCTACGCCAAACTCTGCATCGGCAGCCAGTCCGAATTGCTCGGGTTGTTCATTCGCGATCTGACAGAGAATCAGCTGCAAGCTTCAAGCGACAAGCTGCAAGAGAAACGCACGACCAGCCTTTAGCTTGAAGCTTGAAGCTTGAAGCTTGAAGCTCGAAGCTGCCCCTATCCCCCAAGGGATATATACACCGTAAAACCCCTATTGCTAGTTTGGCTCCCGTCGCACTGTTTCATCACTGCAAGGGAGCCGGCCTCGTGAACGACAATTCGCCAAGTGATATCGAATTCTGCAATGTGGTCAAACGCTATGGCGATGTGACCGCCGTCAGTGGCCTGAACTTCGCTGTGCGCCGTGGCGCCTTCCACTCCTTCCTTGGCGGCTCGGGCTGCGGCAAGACCACCACCCTTCGCATGATCGCCGGTTTCGAACAACCGTCCAGCGGTGAAGTGCGCCTGGCGGGTCAATGCGTCGCCGGTGTGCCGGCCTACGAGCGGCCGGTGAACATGGTGTTCCAGCACTACGCGCTGTTCCCCCATCTGACGGTGGCGCAGAACATTGCCTACGGCCTGCGTTATCGCACCCCGCGCCCCGACAAAAAAACCCAACTGCGCATGGCCGATGAAGCGCTGGAAATGGTGCGCCTGAGTGGCTTCGGCCAGCGCAAGCCGAGCGAGCTGTCCGGTGGCCAGCAACAGCGCGTTGCACTGGCCCGGGCACTGGTGAACAAGCCGACCGTGCTGTTGCTGGACGAGCCGCTGGCGGCCCTCGATCGAAAACTGCGCAAAGAGATGCAATCGGAACTGCTGCGCCTGCAACGGGAGGTCGGCATCACTTTCGTGCTGGTCACCCACGATCAGGAAGAAGCGCTGTCGATGAGCGACAGCATCAGCGTGATGCACGCAGGCACCATCATCCAGACCGCCACTCCGGAACAACTCTACGAAGCACCGGCCACCCGGTACGTGGCCGATTTCATCGGTGAATCCAACCTGTTCAACGGCACGGTGCGTCAGTTGCACGGTAACTCTGTGGTGCTGCGCACCGAACAGGGTCTGGAGCTGACCAGCCCCCTGACGCCCACCGGCAAAGCCTTGAGCGCCGATTCCGCCGGCTGCATCGCCGTGCGTCCGGAGCTGATCAGCATTGCTGGCGCCCACGCGGACCTCTCCCGCGAAGTGAAGCTGCAAGGGTGCGTGGAAGACCGCATTTACCTGGGCAACTCCACCGAATACCGCGTGCGCACCCAGGCTTTCGGCGTGGTCTGCGTGCGGGTGCCGCGCCATCAGGACGCTCATGCATTCGAACACGGCGCGGCAGTGAGCGTCGGCTGGGATCACGCCAACGGCTTGGCCATGGCGATGTAAATCAATAATTCATCAACTGGATGTGGAGCGTGCTATGGACCAGAAGACGTTTATCAAAACCCTGCGCAGCTGGCAGAACGGCTCGATCAGTCGCCGCGAATTCCTTGGCCGCACCGGCCTCGGCCTTGCCGCTGCGGTAGTCGCCACCAACATGCCCGGCCTGCTGACGTCCACCGCGTACGCGGCCGAGCAGGCCAAGCTCGGCGATCGCCTGTCGCTGGCGACCTGGCCGAATTACCACAGCCAGGACAATCTCGACGCATTCGGCAAAACCACCGGCGCGCGAGTGTCGATGAGCGTGTTCGGTTCCAACGAAGAAATGCTCGCCAAGTTGCAGGCCGGTGGCAGCGGCTGGGACGTGCTCGTGCCGACCAACTACACCATCAGCACCTATGTGGGACTGGGTCTGATCGAACCGCTGGACCTGTCACGCATTCCCAACTTCGATGCTTCGGCCTTCCAGCAGAAGTTCATGGCCCAGGGCACGGTAGACGGCAAGGTGTACGCCGTGCCGAAAAACTGGGGCACCACCGGCATGCTCTACGACACCGGTAAATTGAAGAACGGGCCCACCAGCTGGAAAGAATTCTGGGCAGCCGCGCAGGGCCCGGCCAGTGGTCGCACCATGGTCCACGACTACCAGTTGACCGCCATCGGCAACGCCCTGAAAAGCTTCGGCTACAGCTTCAACTCACTGGACCCCAAAGAACTGGCCGATGCGGAAAAGCTGCTGATCGAGGTCAAGCCGCACCTGTTCGCGATCAACTCGGACATCCAGCCATCGATGCGCAGCGGCGATGCGTGGCTGGCGATGTCCTGGACCGGCGACGCTTCGCAACTGCACCGCGACAACGAGCAAATGCACTTCACATTGGGCAAGGAAGGTGGCGAGCTGTGGAGCGATTTTTTCGCCATCCCCAAGAGCTCCGAACACAAGGACGCCGCCTATGCGTTCATCAATTACCTGCTCGACCCGCAGCACAACAAGCTTGAAGTGCTGAGCCACGGATACCCGAGCGGCGATAAGCGCGTTGATGCCCTTCTGCCGACCGCCATGCTCGACGACCCGATCATGTACCCGGCCGCCGAAGCCTTGAGCCCGCTGGAATTCGGTGCAGCGGCGACGCTTACCAGCCCGGCACGCGCTGAACTGATGGCGCGCTTCAAGTCCGCCTGAGCCCCCGACCATGGCCAACGAGGAGTCACCGATGAACGCTGCCGCCCACCCGCAAACGGTGCAGCCGGCCAGTGCCCTGTCAGCCGAGGTACGCCAACGGCGCAGCCTCGGCCGACGGATCACCCTGCTGATGCTGTTGCCCTCGACCTTGTGGTTCCTGCTGCTGTTGTTGATGCCGCTGGTGATCATCCTCGTGTTCAGTTTCGGCGAGCGCAGCGCGGTGGGCGGTTATGCCGGCGGCTTTACGCTGGCCAACTACCTGAACCTTGGTTCCCGCGGTGCGGCGTTCAGCAACACGCTGATGTTGGCGCCGCTGGGGACCCTGGTGTGCCTGTTGGCGGCCTACCCACTGGCGTATTTCCTGGCGGTCAAGGTCTCCCGCAACCGCTCGTTGTTGCTGACGCTGGTGATCGTGCCGTTCTGGACCAGTTTCCTGATCCGCACCTACGCCTGGATCTTCATCCTCAGCGGCAAGGGCATCCCGGCGCTGCTTGCAAGCGTGGGCCTTGAGGACGTGCGCTTGATCAACACGCCCTGGGCGGTGCTGATCGGCATCGTCTATGGCTACCTGCCACTAATGGTATTCCCGATCTACGTCAGTCTGGAAAAACTCGACAAGCGCCTGCTCGAGGCCTCTGCGGATTTGGGGGCCAGCGCCTTCGAGAGCTTCCGGCGGATCACCCTGCCCCTCTCCGCGCCCGGGATCATTACCGGGGTGATGCTGGTGTTCATTCTGCTGATGGGCGAGTTTTTGATCCCGGCGATTCTGGGGGGCGGCAAGGTGTTCTTCGTCGGCAACGCGCTGGTCGACCTGTTCCTGCAATCGCGCAACTGGCCGTTCGGCAGTGCGTTGGCGATGACGCTGGTGGCGATGATGCTGCTGATCATCGGCGTCTACCTCAAACTGGTGGCCCGCTACGGCGGCCGCCCCGCCGATGGAGGCATGTGACATGTGGCTGCGTAGCTATTCGACTTCGCTGTACCTGTTCCTCTACGCCCCGATCGCGTTGATCGTGTTGTTCAGCTTCAACGCCGGGCGCAGCGGCCTGGCGTTCCAATGCTGCTCGACGCAGTGGTTCGGCCGGGCGTTCGGCAACCCTTTCATCATGGAAGCGCTGGGCAACAGCGCCTTGATTGCGTTCACGTCTGCGGTGATCGCCACGCTGTTTGGCACCCTGGCGGTGTTCGGCCTGCAACGCGCCCATCCCAAGGTCCGCCTGCTGTTCGACGCCCTCACTTACTGCGCGATCATCGTGCCCGGCATCGTGATCGGCATTTCGACGCTGATCGCCTTCATCAGTCTGTTCGATCTGATCAACCCATTGCTGGCGAGTTGGATTCCGAGCCTGCCCCGCCTGAACATGGGGTTCTTCACGGTGATCGCCGCGCACTCGCTGTTCACCATGGCGCTGGTGATGGTGATCGTGCGAAGCCGCGTCGACTCACTGGACAAGGCGCTGCTGGAGGCGTCAGCCGACCTCTACGCACCACCCATGCACACCTTTTGGCGCGTAACCCTGCCGCAGATCGGTCCAGCGATCATGGCTGGTTTCCTGCTGGCCTTCACCTTCAGCTTCGACGATTTCATCATCGCGTTTTTCGTCGCGGGTTCCGAGACAACGTTGCCGATCTACATCTTTTCTTCGATCCGCCGCGGCGTGACTCCGGAAATCAATGCGGTGTCCACCGTCATCATCTGTGCGTCGCTGGCGCTGCTGTTCACTTCCCGCCACCTGCAAAACCGCCGTTCCGGCGCCCAGGAGTCTCACCATGCGTGATCAGCTTTACATCAACGGCGAGTGGGTCAGCCCGGACCTGGGCGGTTACCTGGACGTCATCGACCCGGCCACCGGCCAAGTGTTTCATCGCGTCGCGGCGGGCACCGAAGAGGACGTCGACCACGCCGTGCGCGCCGCAAGGCGAGCGTTCGACAATGGCTGGAGCCAGACGACCGGTGCCGAGCGCGCGCAGTGGCTGGAAGCGCTCGCCGAGGAACTGGAAAGCGGCCAACAGACTCTGGCCGAACTGGAAGTGCGGGACAACGGCAAACCCTTGCCCGAAGCGCAATGGGATATCGCCGATGCCATCGGCTGCTTTCGCTACTACGCGGGGCTCGCCCGTGAGCTGGATCAGCAGCAGGACCGACCCCTGGCGTTGCCCGACGCGCGCTTTCGCTGTCGCATCCGCCACGAACCGATTGGCGTGGCCGGGCAGATCATCCCCTGGAACTACCCGCTGCTGATGGCGGCCTGGAAAGTCGCACCAGCCCTCGCGGCCGGGGCGACGCTGGTGTTGAAACCATCTGAACTGACGCCGTTGACCGCGCTGGAGCTGGCGGCGGCAGCGGATCGCATCGGGCTGCCGGCCGGAGTGCTGAACGTGGTCAGTGGCCTCGGCGCCGATGCCGGCGGCCCGCTGACCGAGCACCCTGGCGTGGACAAACTGGCGTTCACCGGCAGCGTACCGACCGGGGCGAAGATCATGTCGGCGGCGGCGCGTGACATCAAGAACATCAGCCTGGAATTGGGCGGAAAATCCGCGTTTATCGTGTTCGACGACGCCGATGTCGAAGCGGCGGTGGAATGGATTCTGTTCGGCATTTTCTGGAACCAGGGTCAGGTGTGCAGCGCCACCTCGCGCCTGCTGGTGCAAGAAGGTATCGCACCGCGACTGATCGAACGACTGGTGGAGGAGACCCGCAAGATCACCATCGGCCAAGGCATGCAGCCCGGCGTGTTGCTGGGGCCGCTGGTCAGCCAGGGGCAGTACGACAAGGTCCTCGGTTACGTTGACCAGGGACTGGCCAGCGGCGCACGCCTGCTCACCGGCGGCCAGCGACCGGCGCATCTGCCCGAGGGGTATTTCATCGAGCCGGCGATCTTCGATGAGCCGGGGCACAACAGCATCCTGTGGCGCGAAGAAGTGTTCGGTCCGGTGTTGTGTGTCAAGCGATTCAAGACCGAAGAGCAGGCGCTGCAAATGGCCAACGCCAGCCGCTTCGGCCTGGCCGCGGCCGTCATGAGCGCCGACCTCGAGCGCAGCGCCCGGGTCGCCAACCAGCTGCGTGCCGGGATCGTCTGGGTCAACTGCTCACAGCCGACCTTCGTCGAGGCCCCGTGGGGCGGCATGAAACACAGCGGCATCGGCCGTGAGCTTGGTGAATGGGGCTTGCACAATTACCTGGAGGTCAAGCAGGTGACCGAGTACATCAGCGACCAGCCGTGGGGGTGGTACCTGAAATAACCGCGGTTCAGCGAGCAGGCCCCCTGTGGGAGCGAGCCTGCTCGCGAAGAGGCCCTCACATCCAACATCATGGGGCCTGACCCACCGCCTTCCCGGGCAAGCCCGCTCCCACAGTGGGCGGTGCCCTGCTGACTCAGGGCTGATCGCGATAAAACACATCATCGGCATACGGATACCACCAGTCATGGATTTTCGGCTGGTGGTCGATGATGACCATTTTCGAGCGGCGGAACGCCTCGAGGCCCTGCCGTCCGAGTTCGCGCCCCAGTCCGGACATTTTCCAGCCGCCGAAAGGCAGTGCGTCGTTGTCGATCAGCGGGTTGTTGACCCAGACCATGCCGGCTTCAAGACGCTCGGCGGCCTCCATCGCTTCGGCCAGGTCCGTGGAAAAAAGTGATGCCCCGAGGCCGAATGGCGAATCATTGGCCAGGCGCACCGCCTCGTCGAAGTTTCCGACCCGGCAGATCGCCGCGACCGGGCCGAAGCATTCTTCCTGCAGGATCGCCATGTCCGACGTCACGCCGGTGAGGATGGTCGGTTCATAAAACCAGCCAACACTATGCTGCGGCGGCACCCGCCCGCCACACACAACCGTCGCGCCCTTGGCCACGGCATCGTCGACCAGGCGCATGACCTTGTTACGCGCCGCCTCGCTGACCATCGGCCCGATTTCCGTGTGCTCCAGGCCGTGGCCGATGCGCAGCGCTCGGGTGCGCTCGGCAAAGCGGGCGACGAATTCATCGTGGATCTCGTCGACCACATAGAAGCGTTCCGCCGAGGTGCAGATCTGCCCGCTCAAGTGGAACGCGGCGGTCACCGCCCCGGCGGCCGCGACTTCCAGCGGCGCATGCCGGGAGATGATCATCGGGTCGCTGCCACCGGCCTCGATCACGCAGGGTTTCATCTGCTCGGCGCACGCCACCGCCACCGCCTTGCCCGCCGCCACGCTGCCGGTGAAGGCCACCGCATGGGTGCCGCTGGATTTCACCAGCGCCTGAGCGGTGGTTGCATCCCCCGGCACACAGGACACCAGCCCCGGCGCCAGCGTGGTGAAATGCTCCATGAACTTGAGCGTGCACAGGGTGGTGGCTTCCGCCGGCTTGATGATGCAGGCATTGCCCGCCGCCAGCGAAGCCGCCACCGTCCAGCACATCAGCAGGATTGGAAAGTTGAACGGCATAATGTGCACGCTGACGCCGTAAGGCTCGTAACGCACATGCTGGAACGAGCCGATCTGCGTGGTGCCGGCGACCTTGCCGGCATCGTCCCGGGCCATTTCCGCGTAGTAGCGAAAGATCGGCGCGCAGTTGGCCAGCTCGCCCATGGCCTCGGCGAAAGGCTTGCCCATTTCCAGGGTCATCAGCCGCGCCACTTCGCGGTTGCAGGCGGTGTTCTGTTCGAGGGCGTTAGCCAGTTGATGCAGGAGCGCAGCGCGGCTTTTCGCGTCGACCTGCCGCCATTGCCGTTGCGCGGCGTTGGCCGCATCGACAGCGGCCTGCACATCGGCGTCGCCGCACAGGCCGACCTGCCCGACGGGTTGCAAGGTGGCGGGGTCGAGCACTTCGCGCCCTCGCCCCTGGGTCAGCGGCAAGTATTGGCCATTGATGAAGCGCAATGCGGTGTCAGGACTAAAGGGGGTCATGGGCAGATCCTTGAACCATTCGATAAGGGGTTTGGCGCAATGCATCGAGCGTGGCCGGCGGCAGTTCATCGCGCCAGCCCGGAACATGGCCGTTGAGCCACGCGCGCAGCGGCCCGAAGGCCTCGGCGTCCAATGCACGAACGAACAGCTTGAGGGTGCGCGGCAGGTGGGCCAGGTAACCGTGCTTGCCATCGCGGCCGGCCAGGCGCACGAAAATCCCCAGCACCTTGGCGTGACGCTGGGCCGCCAGCCGGCGGTAATCTTCCAGGAAGCGCGGTGCGTCGATTTCCGGGCGCTGCATCAGGTAATGGGTCAGCAAGGCCACGCGCAGCGCTTCGGGAACGTCGCGGCGGGCGTCTTCGAGCAAGGACATCAGGTCGTAGGCCGCCGCGCCGAGCAACGCATCCTGAAAGTCCAGCAAGCCACAGGCCGCCACGCCCTGACGGCCTTCGAGCAGCATCAGGTTGTCCACGTGGTAGTCGCGCAGCACCAGCGTTTCACGGCGTTGCGCAACGTCGCGGCAGGCTTCGGCGAACAGCGCCAGGAACGCCTCGCGCCGCTCCCTCGCTGCCTCATGGCCGATCAACAACGGCGCGTACCAGTCGATGAACAACGCACATTCGTCACTCAGTTGCCCGGCGTCATACGGCGCCAGTGCCGTGGCGGGCTGCGCGCGATGCAACGCCACCAGGGCATCCACCGCCAACCGATACAACGCCCCTTCCGGGTGCCCGGCCGCCAACAGGCGGGTGTAGGTGTCGTGACCGAAATCCTCGATCAACGCCAACCCCGCTGCCTCGTCCACCACGATCAGGTCCGGTGCGGACAGCCCCAGGTCGTGCAGATGCCGGGCCACCTGAACGAACGGACCGATGGGCTCGCTGTGCGGTGGCGAGTCCATCAGCAACAAGCCCTCGCCGCCCAGGCGGAAATAGCGCCGGGTCGAGGCATCCGCCGGCAACGCCTCCAATCGCGCCGTGGCAAACCCGGCGCGCGCCAGGAAGGCGGCGCGCTGATGTTCGCGTTCGGACGTTGTCACAGGTGTCTGGGTCATGGCGGTCACCGAATCATGTAGACCTTTTTCACCGTCTCATGGACGGTGCACACGCCCTTCCAGTCCTTGCGGAAAAACGCCGCGGTGTCAGGCTTGATCTCGATGACTTCACCGGACTCATGCACATAGGTGCAGCGGCCTTCGAGGAAGTGGCAGAACTCGTCGCTGGTGACGTGGCAGAACCATTTGCCTGGGGTGCAGATCCACACGCCGCACTCGGACTGGCCTTCCGGACCCTTGTGCAGGACAACGCCGCTGACCCGGGACTCGCCTTCGAGCATGGTGGGGATCACGCCCCAGTCTTTGACGTCGGTGATGTTCAGGGGGTCGTACAGGAATGGGGTGGTCATAAACATTCTCCAAAATGGGTGATATCCCCTGTAGGAGCGAGCTTGCTCGCGATGCGGTATCTCAGTGGTATCAGTGTTGGCTGACACACCGCCATCGCGGGCAAGCCCGCTCCTACAGGTCAGGGTGGGTTTCAAGCCAGCATGTAAACGTTGCGCAGGGTTGCCCGCACGTGGCATTCGCCGGTCCAGCCGGCCGGGAACAGCACCAGCGTGTGGGGGCGGATTTCGATCACCTCGCCGTTGTCGTGGCGGTAAGTGGCATCGCCTTCCAGGAAATGGCACAGCTCGTCACGGGGAATCGACAGGCGCCAGCGCCCTGGCGTGCACACCCAGAGCCCGGTTTCGGGGCTGTTGTTCGGCCCCTTGAACAGCAGACGCCCGCTCGAATGCGAGACGCCTTCGACGGCGTCACTCTGTACGCCCCAGTCCACCAGGTCGGTGCGGGTGCTGACGGCTTCGAGGTACGGGGTAAACCCCGCCGTGGTGTGGGTATCAGGCATTGTTCAGGACCTTGTCGAGAATGGCCGCTGCATCGGCAGGGCCCTTGCGGGATTGCATCTGCGCGCTGGTGCGCTGCAAGCGTTGGCGCATGGCCTGGTCGTTGAGGCAGGCGTCGAGTTTTTCCGCCAGTTGCGCGTCGGTCCATTCGTAGCGGTCGAGCTTGAAGCCGTGGCCGCTTTCCTCGGCGCGCATGGCGTTGTCGTGGCCGTCCCAGACGTAGGACATGACAATTGCCGGCTTACCGAAGAACAGGCATTCGGTGAAGCTGTTGTTGCCGCCGTGGTGGATCACCGCATCGACCTGAGCGATCACCGACGGCTGAGGGAACCAGTTGGAGATCTGCACGTTGTCGGGCAGGTCCGGGTATTCGTCCAGGTGCTCGCCAACGTTGAACAACGCACGGTAAGGCAACTGCCCAATGGCACGGATCAGCCGTTGCAGCAGCTCGACGTCACCGGAGCCCAGGCTGCCGAAACTGACGTAGAGCAACGGTTTGTCGTTGTGAGCGGCAAACTGCGGAATCTCGTAGCTCGTATCGTTACGCACGCACCCTTGCAGGTAGTGGAAGCGCTCGGCCGGCAACGGATGACGGCGCTCGAACTTGACGGCGTCCGGGTACAGCAACAGGTTCATGTACGGCGACGCTTCGAAGAAGGTACCCAGCGGATACGGTGCCTCGCCATGGGCTTGCAGGAACTGGTTGAAGTCGTCGTGGATCGGTCCGACCACCTCTTCGAAGCGCTGGCGAAATTGCGCATGGCCGGCCTTGTCGTCGACGCTCATGCCCGACAGGTGCGGCGGGATGTCCGGGTCTTCGATCTCGTTTTCCGAGCAGGAAATGATCCGCACCCATGGCTTGCCGTATTGCTTGATCGCCGGGAACAGGATCACGTTGTCAACGCAGATCAGGTCCGGCTTGACCTTGTCCAGCACGGCGGGCAATTCCTTCTGTGCCCACTTGGCGGTGTCGACGATGGCGGCCCAGCATTCCTTGACGTAGTTGTCGATCTGGTCCAGCGGCGTTTTGCGAAAGTTGGGAATGTGGCCGTTGATGAAGTCGACCCAGTAGCGAGCCATTTCTTCCGGCGGCATGGGCGCTGACATGTTGACCATGTGTTCTTCGAAACCATAGCCGGCATACACGCCGCTCATGCCCGGGTCGGTGAGGAACACCGCCTTGTGACCGAGGGCTTCGCACGCCTGGGCGATGCCCACTGAATTCAGGGCCGGGCCATAGGCGGCTTCGGGAAAGAACGCGATCACTTTCTGTTTCATCGAACAATGCTCCTGCCTGGTCTTTTTTAGGGTTCAGCGCGTCAAAACACGGGCATGGCGTGCCTGCCAGCCGAGCCGGACATGCATGCCCATCGCAAAATGGGCGAATTCGCATTGCGAGGACGGCACCCGCACGATCAGCGGCTTGTCGCTGAACGCGGTCTGCACATGCAGGTTGGTGTCGAGGCCGTGATAGGCGATCTCGACGATCTGGCCGCTGACCTGGTTGGCGCAGGTTTCGCCCTCCCCCAGCACCTGCAGGCGTTCGGGACGCACCACCACCGCCACCGATTGCCCCGGCACCAGCGGCGCATCGGTCTCGACGTTGAGTTCCTGGCCGTTGACGCGCACGGTGTGCTGCCCGGACCGCACACCTTCGAACAGGTTGCTGACACCGATGAAGTTGGCGACGAAGCGGCTGTTGGGGTTCTCGTAGAGTTCGCTCGGGCTGCCGCACTGGCAAACCTTGCCGCCATCGAGCACCGCCATGCGGTCGGACATGACCAGGGCTTCTTCCTGGTCGTGGGTGACGATGATGAAGGTGATGCCGCTTTCCAGTTGCAGGCGCTTGAGTTCCAGCTGCATCTTTTCCCGCAGCTTTTTGTCCAGTGCGCCCAGGGGCTCATCCAGCAGCAATACCCGTGGCCGCTTGACCAGCGCCCGCGCCAGGGCGACACGCTGGCGCTGCCCGCCGGAGAGCTGATCGGGCTTGCGTTCGGCCAGTTCAGCGAGCTGCGCGGTATTGAGCACTTCATCGACCCGGCGACGGATCTCGGATTGAGGCAGGCGCTCCATCTCCAGGCCGTAGGCGATGTTCTTGCGCACGGTCATGTTGGGAAACAGCGCGTAGGACTGGAACATCAGGTTCAGCGGGCGCTTGTTGGCCGGCAGGGGCGAGATGTCCTTGCCATCCAGGTAGATGCAGCCGCCACTGGGGGTTTCAAAACCGGCGAGCATGCGCAGCAAGGTGGTCTTGCCGCAGCCCGACGGGCCCAACAGTGCGAAGAACTCGTTCTCGCGGATGTTCAGCGACACCTCGTCGACCGCCAGGCCGTTGCCATAAGACTTGCTGACCTTGTCCAGGATCAGTACCGCAGACGAATTATTCATGGGTGCGAGGGGCCTTGTTCAGACGCTGCGAAGCCAGCAGCGCGGTGATGCTGACCAGCATCACCAGCGTCGCCAGGGCATTGATTTCCGGGGTGACACCAAAACGGATCATGGCGTAGATCTGCATGGGCAAGGTGGTCGACGCCTGGCCGGAACCGGAGTTGAAAAACGCAATGATGAATTCGTCCACCGACAGCGTGAACGACAGCAACCCGCCGGCCAGCACGCCTGGAAAAATCGCCGGCAGCAGCACCCGGCGGAAGGTGGTGAAGGCGCTGGCGCCAAGATCGATCGAGGCTTCGAGGATCGAGTAGTCGAAGTGCTTGAGGCGCGTGCGCACCACCGCGCAGACGAAGGCGATGTTGAACACCGCGTGGCTGATGATGATCGAGTGCAGGCCCAGGCCGACCTTGAGCAGGTTGAAGAAACTCAGCAGCGCAATGGCCAGGACGATGTCGGGGATGATCATCGGCGCCATCAGCAAGGTGTCCACCACATGGCCCTTGTCGCTGCCCTTGCGGCGCAACTCGATGCCCAGCGCCAGCAAGGTGCCGAGCACGCAGGCGATGAAGGTCGCCGCCAACGCCACGATCAGGGTGTTGAGCGCCGCCGACAGGATCGCCGAGTTGTGGGCCAGCGACACGTACCATTTCAGCGAGACGCCGCCCCAGGCGGTCGGCAGGCCGGACTTGTTGAACGACAACAGGATCAGCACCAGGATCGGCACGTACAGGAAGGCATACACCAGCCACAGGTGCGTATTGAGTGCGGTACCGCCCAAGGAACGCGACTGACTCATGCGCGGCCCCCTTCTGCACGGCGCGCCACCAGGGCCTGGACGAACAACAGGATCAGCATGATCGCGATCAGGAAGAAACTCAGTGCGGCACCGAACGGCCAGTCCCGCGCGGTGAGGAACTGCGCGTAGATCAGGTTACCGACCATCTGTACCTGCTTGCCGCCCAGCAGGTCGGCGGTAATGAAGTTGCCGATGCTGAGCACGAATACGAACACCGCACCGGCGGCGACACCCGGCACGCTCAGCGGCAGGATAATCCGGCGGAAGGTCATCCAGCCCGAGGCGCCCAGATCCCGGGAGGCGTCCCACAGCTCGTTGTTGATACGCGACAGCGAAGAGAAGATCGCCAGGATCACGAACGGGATGTAGTTGTAGACCAGGCCCAATACCACCGACGCTTCGGTGTACAGCATATTGATCGGGTCACCGCTGTAGCCGAACATCTGCAACAGGCGGTTGATCAGGCCTTCGCGGTTGAGCAGGACGATCCAGGCGTAGGTGCGGATCAGGTAGTTGCTCCAGAACGGCAGCATCACCAGGAACAGGAACACCGCCTGATGACGCCGTGGCGCACGGGCAATGGCGTACGCGGCGGGATAGCCGATCAGCACGGCGAACAGCGTCGCCAACCCGGCGATTTTCGCCGACTTGAGCAGGATGCCCAGGTACAGCGGATCGAACGCGCGCTGGTAGTTTTCCCAGGTGAACAGCCAGTCGATGCCGCCGTAGGCTCCGCGCTCGACGAAGCTGTAGACCAGCACCAGCACGCAGGGCACCACCAGGAAGATCAGCAGCCAGCCGAAGCCGGGCGCAAGAAGCCAGGCCGACAGGCGCCTGTCAGCATGCAAAGCACTCATTACCCAATCCTTGCGCCCAGTCACACGGGCGGTTTGCGAGCGTGGCGAGGCATGCCCGGCATGCCTCGGGATCGATGTGGCTTAGTTCTGCGCCGCCATGATTTCGGTGACCGCCCGGGTGTAGGCTTTTTGCGTGGTGCCGCCCAGGTCCCGCAACTGCTCCATCTTCAGCAAGTCGTCGGGGGCGATGGTGAGGTTGGGGTACTGCTTGAGCAGGTCAGCCGACAAGCCGGCCATGGCGGCCTGGTTGGGGACTTTGTAGAGGATGTTTTCCGCGACCCAGGCGTGGTTTTCCTTGGCCAGCATGAAGTTGATGAACTGCAACGCCTGGTCCTGGTGCTTGGAGCTTTTCAGCACGACCATGGTGTCGACCCACAAGTCGGAGCCTTCCTTGGGCACCACGAACTTGATCGCGGCATTGGCCTGGGTGCCGTAGTTGCACCAGCCGTCCCAGGCATGCGCCATCAGCGATTCGCCGGACGCGAGCTTGGAGTAGAAGGTGGTGTCGTCGAAGGCGAGGATGCGTTTCTTGGTGGCGATCAACTGGTCACGCACGGCGGCGATCTGTTTCGGGTCGCTGTCGTTGACGGACCAGCCCTTGGCCAGGAACCCGGCGCCGAGCATCCAGCGGTCGGTCGCGAGCATGGTCACCTTGCCCTTGAGCGCATCGCTGGGGTTGAGCAGTTCGTTCCAGCTCACCGGGGCCGGCGTGACCTTGTCGGAGCGGTAGCAGATGCCGGTAGTGCCCCAGGTGTACGGCACCGAGAAATGGTTGCCCGGGTCGTATTCCAGTTTCGAGGCTTGGGGATAGAGGTTCTTCAGGTTGGGGACCTTGACCGGATCGATGTCCGCAAGCAGCCCCTGTTTGTGCAGGACTTCAGCGAATGGCGAGGAGACGAACACCACGTCATACCCTTCTCCGCCCGAGGCCATGAGCTTGCCCATGATCTCTTCGTTGGTCGCGTGCAAGGCCTTGTCGACCTCGACACCGCTGGCCGCCTTGAACTTGTCCAGCGCATCCGGGGCCATGTAACCGTCCCAGATGGAAATCACCATGTCTTTCGCAGTGGCCGCTTGTGCAGCGATCGCCAGGGAAACGCTCAATCCCAGACACATAAGGCCTTTCAGCTTTCTCATAATACTCACCCGACGATTGTTTATTTTTTGAATTCGAAGGCAGTACGGCAAAACCAGAGAAACGATTGCATGTGTTTTTTTTTAGAAATTAGGACCAGTATAAAAAGATGTCAATGGTTTTTTCTGGACTGACTGTCGAGCGGTGCATGACATAAGATGTGCACGTGAGTCCACAGCGACCAATAGAGATGAGACGCTTGAGCACAACAGCTGAAAAGAAACCTCGCACCAACCACCTGGAGCTGGCCCGGCGCATCCTCGAGCACACCCAGGAAAGCGGACTGGTGGCCGGCGACCCGGTGGCCGAGCAAGCCCTGGCGCGCACGTTTCAGGTGTCACGCACGCTGATCCGTGGCGCGCTCAATGTACTGCTCGAGGAAAACCTGCTCAGCCACGAAGCCGGCAAGGGCTATCGCCTGCTCGCCACCCCAGCCGGTCAGGCGTTCAGCGCCGTATTGCCCCAGGCCGAGGAAGAAGAACTGGCCACTTCGGTGTTGCGCGATCGCATGGCCGGGCGCCTGGGTGACAGCATCAGCATCAGCGAACTGATGCGCCGCTATGGCATCGGCCGCCCAGCCGCGCAGAAAGCCCTGCAGCAACTCAGTGAAAACCAGGCCATCGAGCGCGGGCCGGGGCAGTCGTGGCTGTTCCGACCGTCGCTGAACAGCTTCGCCGCCCTTGAGGAAAGCCTCAAATTCCGGCTGATTCTCGAACCGGAAGCGCTGCTCAGCGCCAACTTCAACGCCGACCCGCAACGCCTGGCCTTGCTGCGCAGCGCCATGCAGAGCCTGCTGGCAAGCCCGGTCGAGCATTTCGACATCCAGCAGTTTCGCGAGCTGGACATCAGCTTCCACGAGCTGATCGGCCAGAGCTGCGGCAATCGCTTTGTCGCTGACGCACTGCTCCAGCATCAGAGCCTGAGGCGCCTGCCGAACCTGCTGCCGAGCGTTAGCGTGCACCGCTTGCAGGAGGCATTGCGCGAACATCTGCAGATCATTGCGCACATCGAACGCGGCCAACTGGAAATCGCCGCCGACCTGCTGCGCCTGCATCTGCGCCTGAGCGCCGCCCAGCGCCCGCAAACGGCCAATCGCGGGATCCCTCAGGGCCACGTGTTCGGACGTCGCTGAAGCGCTCAAAATACAGGATGATTTTTTTTATAAAATAAGACAGCATCCAGTTATCTCAGGCACGGCGGACTTTACCCGCCACGGATTTTCTTGCCATGCACCCACAAAAACTGATCGCCCTGTTTCCGGAAGCCAGTTTCGGCGCGGCCCTGAACTGCATTGGTATCGCCCAATCCTTGCGTGAGCTGGGGGCCAAACCGGTGTTTATCTGCTACGAACATTTCCAGGGGCTGTTTGCCGAATACGGATTCGACGAGTACCCGATTGCGCCGGTCAACCCACTGTCGGCGGCGGAACACCAGCACTACTGGGAGCGCTTCATCGAGCGCAATATCCCGTATTTCGACCAGACCCCACAGGCGCAGATCGACAGCTACGTGGCCCCGGCCTGGGAAGCGATCATCGACACCGCCATCGAAGCCGAGAAGCCGTTGCAGCAATTGCTCGGTCGTCTGAAGCCGGACGTGATCGTGCTCGATAATGTGGTCATGTTCCCCGCCATCGCCAACGCGGGTTGCCCGTGGGTGCGCATGGTCTCCTGCGCCGAAACCGAACTGCCGGATGCTGCCGTGCCGCCCTATCTGTCAGGCTGCCTGGCGGGCGACAACGAGGGGCGCGAGCGGTTTGCCGAGCATTATCGCCGCGCCGTCGCGCCGGCCCATGAGCGTTTTTCCGCGTTCCTGGCGAACAACGGCACACCGCCCTGCCCGCCGGGCCAGTTTCTCGATGATTCGCCGTGGCTCAACCTGCTGCTGTCACCAACGCCCGTGCGGTATGCGCGAGACAAGGCCCTGGATCAGCAGCGGTATGTCTACCTCGACGGCTGCGTGCGGCGCGAGGCGCCCTACATCGTGCCGGACTTTCCACGGCACAACGACGCGCCACTGATCTACTTGAGCTTCGGTAGCCTGGGGGCGGCCGACACCTCGATGATCAAGCGCCTGATCGGCACCATCGAACACCTGCCCTATCGCTTCTTGATCAACGTCGGCGCCTATCGAGACGAGTACGCCACGGTGCCGGACAACGTCTACCTGGACAGCTGGTTTGCACAACCGGCGGTGCTCAGGGAGTGCCAGTTGTTCATCCACCACGGGGGCAATAACAGCTTCTGCGAGGCGCTGTATTTCGGCTTGCCGTCGGTGATCATCCCCTACTGCTGGGACGGCCACGACAACGCCGCCCGCGCCGAGGAAGTGGGCGTGGGACGCTACCTGCCGCGCTTCGCCGATCCCCTGTCCGCCCTGCCGGCCGCCCTCGAACAACTGCTGGCCGATACTTCAATGAAACAACGCCTGGCCACGATCAGCCAGACCATGCAAGCCACCCGCGGCACCGACATCGCGGCGCGGGCGATCATGGCGCTGTAACCCCGGCCCCTCCGGTTTCCTGTAGGAGCGGGCTTGCCCGCGATGGCGCAGGGTCAGACACCATCGATGTTGAATGTGCCGACCTCATCGCGACGGTTCGACGCCTCGACAAGTTCGCTCCTACAGGGGTTGTGTATTGCCAGGCACAAATCATCCGAACCACACAGATCCACTGTAGGAGCGAGCATGCTCGCGATGCACCCGAGGACGCCGCGGGGTGTCAGGTGCCCAGCGTCATCGTTAACGACCATCGCGAGCAAGCTCGCTCCTACAGGGGGTGGGGATGGCCGGGTATCAGAATCGCCAACCCACCTCCTCCAGCGCCTTGGCCAACACCTCGACATCGGCATGGCTGCGCTCCTCGAACACCGGCATGTACGCCAACGGGTCGGCCAGGGTCGAGTCTGCAGCCAAAAACCCCTGGGCGGCGGCGTGCAGGCAGTAGGCGCTGTAGGCCGGGTTGTAGCCGCCTTCCTGGACGATCAGCAGGCGCCCTTCGCAGTGCGCGTCGGCGAAGTGGCGGGCCCGTTGGGCCAGACGGTTGAAACCCTTCATGGTCAGCAACTGACGGCCGTTCGGGTCGAACTGCGAGGCGTCCAGGCCATTGGCGATGATCAGCAATTGCGGGGCAAACGAGGCCAGCGCCGGCTCGACGAACCGTTCGAACGCCAGCGCGTAGGTCAGATCCCCGGAGCCCATGGGCAATGGGATGTTCAGGTTGCTGCCAACCCCATCACCGCTGCCGCGCTCCTCGACGCCGCCGGTCTGCGGATGGCTCGGCCCCCAGGCGCCGTGGTCCATGTGCAGCGACACGGTCAGCACCGTCGGATCCTGGTAGAACCCTTCCTGGGTGCCGTTGCCGTGATGCACGTCCCAATCGACGATGGCCACCCGCTCGATGCCCGCCGCCTGCGCGGCTCTCGCTGCCACCGCGACGTTGTTGAAAAAGCAGTACCCGTCCGCCATGGCCGGCGCCGCATGGTGCCCCGGCGGGCGCACCAGTGCCATGGCCGGACGCCGCTCGCGCAGGGTCTGCTCCAGCGCCGCCACGCTGGTGCCCGCCGCCGCCAGCAACCCGGCCAGGCCACCAGCGTTGATCAGCGTGGTGCTGCTGAATCGCCGCCCTTGCTGATCAGCCTGTTGAATGCTCTCACCATAGGCCTGGGTGTGAAAACGCAGGATCTCCGGCCAGGTTGCGTGCCGCCCCTCGTGCCAGACCAGGTTCCCGGCCACCGGTCCATTGCGCAGGATCGCGCGCATGTTGACCAGCCGTGGGCTGCTTTCCGGGTGCTGGCTCTGCGTATCCAAAAGTTCGCTGGGCGGCGCCTCGAACACCCCGTAGCCGGTGTCGTGGCGCAGCACATCGTCGTGCCAGAAAACGTCCATCAATGCAGGCATGTCGGCCTCCTCAGTCGATGATCACAAGCTCTGGGGCAATCTCGGACAGGCTGCGCGAGCCATCCTTTTCACACAGCACGGTGTCACCCAGCTTGAGCCCAAAGCCTTCGGAGTACAGGGACAGGTTAGGCTCGATCGAGAACGACATGTTTGGCTGAAACACATGGTCGTCGGCCTCGTCGACCATCATCGCTTCCAGCCAGGTCGGCGGATAGGCCAGGCCCAGGCTGTAGCCGATGCGGTGCACGCGGGTGCGCGACAGGTCGATGCGGTCAAGGATCTTGTTGCACACCCGGTTGGCCTCACCCACCGGCGTGCCCGGCTTGGCCACGTCGATGGCAGCATTGAAAGCTTCGGTCAGCAGGGTCGAGACTTCCCGTACCCGCGCCGTCGGTTTGCCGATGACGGCGGTGCGCATCAGGATCGCGTGGTAACGGTTGCACACGCCGGCATGTTCGAGAATCACCACATCACCCGGACTGATGGTGATGCGGTGCGGCATGGCGTGGGTCATGGTGCTGCGCCGCCCGGTGGCACACATCGGACTGATCGCCGAATACTCGCTGCCGGCCTCGCCCAGCGCCTGGGAGACGATCCCGGAAATCTCCACTTCCGACATGCCCGGACGCAGCGCCTCGAACGCGGCGCGCATGCCGTAGTCGGCCATGCGTGCGGCGCTGCGCTGGTATTCGATTTCTTCGGCGGTCTTGATCAGGCGCTCTTCGGCGACCACCACCGAGGCATCCTCGAAATGCGCGTTGGGCATGTGCCGCAGCAGCGTGGTGTATTGCAGGGCGCTGAAGGTCGAGGCCTGCATTTCCAGGCCGATGCGACCCTGGCTCAGGCCCAGCCCTTCGAGCGAATCGGCGACGATGCGCAGCGGGTCCTGCTTGGCGATGTCGTAGAAGATCCCCTCTTCCAGACTCGACAACTCATAGGTGCACGGCTCTTCGCTGGTGCGGGTGAGGAAGGTCGGGTTGGCCAGTTTCGGCGAAATGATCAGCGCCTGGTACCAGAGGAAACCCAGGCTGTCGAAGCCCGTCAGGTAGTTGATGTTGTCCGGGTAGTTGATCACCATCGCGTCGAGGCCACGCTCGCTCATTCGGCGTTTGACCGCGTCGATACGTTGACGATAAGTGCGCAGCGGAAATGCAGTCATCATGAGGACTCCCTCCTTAGGGAAAAGGTGCACGGGTGACGAGTGAGGTATTGCGTTGAGACGGGCCGGCTAGCGACCCGGTGTGTCAGCGTTCCTGTCGTGCCGGTACAGGCGCACCAGCAGCACGACCAGGGTGATGAAGATCATCAGGGTGGAAACGGCGGCGACGGCCGGATCGAGGTTGTAGCGCAGGCCATCCCAGATGCGCTTGGGCACGGTAATGACGTTGAGGCCGCTGGTGAACAGCGTGACCACCACCTCTTCCCAGGACATGATGAAGGCCATGAAGAAACTCCCGGCCATGCCCACCCGCACGTTGGGCATCAGCACCTGGCGGAGGGTCATCCACAGGCCCGCGCCCATCGAACGCGAGGCCTTGTACAGGCTGCTGTCGAGCCGGCTGTAGGCCACCAGCATGGCGATCAGCGAGTACGGAAGTGCCATCATCAGGTGGCCAAAACCCACGCCGAGCAAGGTGTCGAGTTGCTGCACCTTCGCCCCCAGGTAATAGATGGACATGGCGGACACCACCTGCGGCACGATCATCGGCAACAGCACCACGGTGGTCAGCGCAATGCGGTGACGGGGCTCCAGCCAGATGCCGGTGGCGAACAGCAATGCCAGGGCGGTGCTGATCACCCCCACGACAATCGCCAGCCCCAGGCTTTGCAGGATCGAGCTGAGCCAGCCACCACTGAGCAGCTCCAGGTAGTGGCGCAGAGACCAGGCGCCGTCCGGAAAGGCCAGATAGCGTTGATCACCGAACGACAGCGGCACGATGACCAGCACCGGCAGCAGCAGGAAAGCCGCCGCCAGCAACAGGCCGGCGAACGACAGCAGCCGGGCGACATCGAAGCGCGGCTTCAATCGTGCAGCGGCCGGCGCCTGCGCGGCCAGACGACTTACCGTTGGCAAGCTACTCATGCGGTTCTCCCGGTCAAACGTGCAAAACCCACCAGCTTGCCGAACACCAGCGCGCAAACCGCGACCATCAACATCAGGACAATGCTCAGCGCGGCGCCCAGACCCCAGTTGGACAACTGGAACATCTGGATGTAGATGCTCTCGGCCAGCATCGCCGCCTTGCCACCGCCCAACAGGGCCGGCGTAACGAAGCAACCGAGGCTGAACACGAACACCGTCGCCGAGGCCGCCGCCACACCGGGCACGGTGAGCGGGAAGAACACGTCCCGTAGCATCGCCCAGCGTCGCGCGCCCAGACTGCTTGCCGCCCGCAGCAGGCCGTCGTCGATCTGGCGCATCGAGGACAGCAACGGCAGCACCGCATAGGGCACCATGAAATGCACCATGCCGATCAGCGCCCCGAGTTCATTGCGCACCAGCGCCAGCGGCTCGTCGACGATGCCCAGGGTCAGCAGGCTCTGGTTGACCAGACCGTCGTTGCGCAACAACACCAGCCAGGCGAACGCGCGGATCAGCATCGACAACCAGAACGGCAGCAGCACGAACAACTCGATGAGCTGCCGCCCGCGCCCGGATGCGAACCGCCAGCGATAGGCAATCAGGTAGGCGATGGTGACGCTGATCAGCGTGGTCAGCAGGCAGATGCGCAGCGTGCGCCAGATGACCGTGTGGATCGTCGCGTTGTCGATGATCGTCGCGTAATGCTGCACGCCTGGCTGCGGCAGGCTGAGACTCCAGCCCAGCACACCCACCGTCGGCAACAGGTAACCGACGAGGATGATCACCGGCAACGGCAGGATCAGCAGCGCATAGATGCGCAACGTGCCTTGGGAACCGAGTCGCATGTCAGCCACCAATCAGGGCCAGGTAACGTTCGAGGGTTTCACCGTAGTGATCGGCGTACCACCGGTTGTTCATCGACACCTGTTTGGCCAGGTTGTCCGGCGCGGTCGGGTTGATGCGCTGCAACTCGGGCGAGAGCAAGGCGTTGACCTTGGCATCCACCGGGCCCATGTTGTAGACCTCCATCAGCCTGGCCTGGACTTCCGGGCGCAAGGCGTAGGCGATGAACTTCATGGCGTTGGCGGAACCGGCCGGGTTGTTCTTCGGCACGAACCACACCGACGGCGCGACGATGGCGTTGTCGAAGGTCCAGTCCACCGCACCACCGGTGTCGTGTTTGACCAGTTCGGCGCGGGTGTGCCACATCTGGCCCATGCTCGCCTCGCCGTCGCGCAGCAGTTGTTGCGACTCGGCACCGGTGGACCAGTGCGTGACCACGTGGGGCATCAGCTCCTCGATCTTGCGCAGGGCGCGGTCGACGTCCAGCGGGTAGAGCTTGTCCGGGGCGACGCCATCGGCCAGCAGCGCGCACTCCAGGTTGGCGCTCATCCATTTGTACAGCGTGCGTTTGCCGGGGTACTTCTTCACGTCCCAGAAATCCGCCCAGCTTTTCGGCGGGTTCTTGCCGAAGCGTTTGGCGTCGTAGCCGATCACGTAGCTGTAGGTGTAGTTGGCCAGGCCGAATTCGTGGATATCGCCATAGCCGATCAAAGACTTGTCGACGATCGAGTAGTCGATGGGCGTCAGCACCCCCTCCTTGCCCAGGCGGTACGAGGAATACATTTCACCGTCGCACACGTCCCAGCGCACGGCGCCGCTGTTAACCTGGGTTTTCACCGCGCCTTCGGTGGGGCCGCTGCCGTCGACCTTGAGCACCAGGCCACTGGCGCCGGCGAAATCCAGGTAGCTTTTCTCGAAGGCCGGGACCGCATCGCCACCCCAGTTGGACACCACCAGCGAACCGCCGGCGGCGAAGGCACCGCGCATCGGACCGAGCCCGGCCATGGCGGCCGCGACCATCAGGGCCTGGTTGAAACTGCGACGGCTGAGCGTGCCGGCTTCGAGTTTCTCCCGGGCGATGTCCATTGTGTCGTCGATAAAGCGCTGTTTGTCTTTCATCCTCGGAACCCCATGCAATAGGTGGTGGGCAGGTGATCGAACCAGTTTTTATTAGGTGTGTTGCTTGCTGTTGTTTTAAGCCGAAATCAGGTGGCCATGTTGCTGCGACCAGGCGCACCAATACGGCTGGCCCTGTTGCAGGTTGCTCAACATCGGATGACCGACCGGGATGCGCAACGCCATCGGTTGCGCATCGTCCAGGCGCATGTCGAGGCTGACGTGGGTACCCAGGTAAGTGAGTTTTTCCATGCGCGCGATCACGCCGTTGCCGCCGCCGGCCTGGGCGAGCGGTTGCAGGTCGACGTGTTCGGGGCGGATCGCCAGCCAGTGCTCGCCGGCATTGCTTACCGCCAGCGGGTCGGCGCCGCGGGTCACCACCAGCGAGCGACCCTGGTAATTGCAGATCAGCGCGTCGTCCTGGCGGCGAATGCCCTGCACGCCGAGCAGGTTGGTGTCACCAAGGAAGTTGGCGACGAAGCGACTGGACGGCCGCTCGTAGACTTCCTGCGGCGTGCCCAGCTGTTCCAGGCGACCATGATTGAACACCGCGACCCGGTCGGACAGCGCCAGTGCTTCTTCCTGGTCGTGGGTGACGAAAACAAAGGTGGTGCCGAATTCCTTGTGCATGCGCGCCAGCTCCATCTGCATCTCCTGGCGCAGGCGGCGGTCGAGGGCGGACAAGGGTTCGTCGAGCAGCAGCAACGAGGGTTCGAACACCAGCGCCCGGGCCAGGGCCACACGCTGTTGCTGGCCGCCGGACAACTGCTGGATGCCGCGCTCGCCCTTACCTTGCAGGCCGACCCTTTCGAGCATCTGCCCGACCTTCTCGGTGATCTGTGCGGCGGGCATTTTGCGCACCTTGAGCGGGTAGGCGATGTTCTGCGCCACAGTCATGTGCGGGAACAGCGCATAGCCCTGGAACACCACGCCAAAATCGCGCTGGTCGGCGGGCAGGTGGGTAATGTTCTGGCCATTGCGTTCGATGCGGCCTTCGCTGGGCGTTTCGAAGCCGGCGAGCATCATCAGGGTGGTGCTTTTGCCGGAACCGGACGGCCCGAGCAGGGTGAGGAATTCACCGCGCTTGATGTGCAGGGTCAGGTCACTCAACGCACGGGTTTGCCCGTAGGACTTGCCGAGGCGTATCAGGTCGACAAATTGCGCTTGCTGAACCGACATCGAAAATCCCTCTCGTGTAACCGTATGAGTGACTGACTGGTGGAGCCATCTTCACGACAAACCAGATTGACATCAAATGATTTGTTTTCTAGGTTTCATGTGAATTCAACTAACCATCAATCAGGCAAACATGGCTCTGAAAGCGACACGCCGCCTCCCCTCCCTGATCGCCCTGCGCGCTTTCGATGCCCTGGTCCGGCAGGGCAGCACGGGCGGTGCGGCACTGGAACTGCACGTTACCCACAGCGCCATCAGCCACCAGATCAAGAAGCTAGAGGAAGAGCTGGAAGTGGCGCTGGTGGAGCGCCAGGGCAAGGGCGTGCACCTGACCTCGGCGGGGCGCAAGTTGAGCCAGTTGGTCAACGGCGCGTTCGAGCAACTGCGGGACATCCAGACCGCCCTGCCCACCTCGACGCCCTCGGGCAGCCTGCGCATCGCCTGCGCCCCGGCCCTGTTGGCGCGAATCTCGAAAATCCTCGACCGTTTTTTGCGTGATTACCCGGACGTGTCGCTGTACATGCTGCCGATCGAACAGGCGACACCGAACGTCGACCTGGTGATTTCGTTTGGTGACAGCCAGGTCGAAGGCCAGCGCATCGCGGCGCTGGGCGACATCATGTATTTCCCGGTGGGCAGCCCGCGCCTGCTCAACGGCAGCGAACCGTTGCGCAAACCACGTGACCTGGAGCGCCAGGTGTTGCTGCATGAGGACGAGGGCTATGACTGGAGCCGCTATTTCCTGGCGGCCGGCATTCCCAGCTTGCAGGGTCGGCAGAACATCTACCTGCCGAATGCCTCATTGACCATCGACGCGGCGATTGCCGGCACGGGCGTGACCATCAGCGATCACATCCTGGCGGGCGAGCACCTGGCCCAGGGTACGCTGATCCGCCTGTTCGACATCCAGTTCCCGGCCCCGCACCCGTACTTCATCATCCTGCCGCCGCGGGGCGCGAATGACCTGGCAAAGGCATTCTCGGATTGGCTGATGCGCGAGCTGGAGATGATTGCGCGGGTGGATTGAGGTTTCGCGGTGGCTATGACGTCCTCTTCGCGGGCAAGCCCGCTCCCATAGGGTTTTGGGTGTTCACACTATTTATGCAACAACACGGATCATTGTAGGAGCGGGCTTGCCCGCGAAGAGGCCAGTCCAGACAACCCAAATGTCAGCCCCGCAGAATCATGAACACCTTGCGCACGTGCGTGAGGTTTTCCCAGGTACCCTTGAACCCGGCGGCCACCACGAAGGTGTCACCGGCCTGGAACGACTGGCTGGCGCCATCGCTGTCGGTCAGGCGAACTTGCCCTTCGAGCAGGTGGCAAAGCTCATCGTAGTCGCACTCGCAGCGCTCCAGATGGGGCGGGGCCTCCCAGATGCCGGCGGTGGCTTTTTTCTGCGGGTCGACAAAATGCCGCCAGCTGCGGCTACGGTACGGTATGTCGACCAGCGCCGGGTCCGTGGTGTCGAGTTCGACCACGGGCAACTCGGGGTTGGCGAAGTCGATGATGTGCGAAGGCGTGCTCATGCGTGTACTCACTCCAGTCAAGAATCAAACCCGATGCCCAATGCATCGAACCCCTTGAGCAGCCAGTCGCGGTGCCCGGTGCGGTCTTCGCGGGCCAGCGAGCGCTGGGCCATCGACACGCCCAGGTACCGCAAGGGCTCGGGGGGAAACGGAAACGGTGCGGTCGAGGTCATCGCCAGCTTCGTACGCTCAGTGGCTTTGCCCTCCAGCAGGTCGAGCAGGGTCAATGCCGCGAAACGGCTGGCGGACACACCCTGCCCGGTGAAGCCCTGGGCATAGGCCACACGGCCATTGGACGCGGTGCCGCAGAACATCGTGGTGCGCGCCGAGGTGTCGATGATGCCGCCCCAGGCGTGGCTGAAACGCACATCGACCAACGCCGGGAAGGCCGCCTGAAATTGCCGGGCCAGGGTGGCGAAGCTGTCGGGACGCTGGGTCAGCGCCTCGTCGCGGCGGCTGCCGAAGTGATAGATCGCGTCATAGCCGCCCCAGAGAATGCGGTTGTCCTCGGTCTTGCGCAGGTAATGAAACTGATTGCCGCTGTCGGCGATGCCGTAGCGCCCGACCCAGCCAATGGCGCGCAATTGCTCTTCGTTCAGCGGCTGGGTTGCCAAGGCATAGTCATAGATCGGAATGACCTTGGATTTAAGCGTCCCCAGCAGGGGCGGTGCGATGTTGGTGGCGAGCGCGACCTTGTCCGCCCTGACCGTGCCCAGGCCGGTTTCCAGCACCTGATAAGTGCCGTCTTCACGCAAACGACTGACAGGCGAATGCTCGAACAACTGCACCCCTTGCGCCAGGCAAACCCGGCGCAACTCGGTGACCATTTTCACCGGGTTGAGCAGCGCATAATTGGGCTCGAAGACACCGGCGACATAGTCGGGCGAGTCCAGGTAGGCCTTGAGGTCAACGCCTTCCACGTACTGACAATCAATGCCGAAGCGCTCATAGTTGCGCTGCATCGAGCGCAAGCCATCGACCTGCCACGGCTGGCTGGCGACGTTGAGTTTGCCCTGGCGCTCGAACGCCACGTCCATGGCGTACTCCTGAAGATCCTGCTGGAAAGCATCGAGGTTCTCCCGACCCAGGCGCACCAGTTGCTCGGCCTCCCCCGGCCAGCGTTTCAACGCATTGGCCACACCATGGGAAATGCTCGGTGCGCAGAACCCACCGTTGCGTCCACTCGCCTCACCGCCGCACTCCCCGGCCTCCAGCACCACGATCCTTGCATCGGGCCAACGCTGGCGCGCTTTCAGCGCCGTCCACAAACCGACAAAACCACCGCCGACGATGGCAATGTCGCAGAGGATGTCGCCGGTCAGTCGGGGAGCGGCTGGCGGGCTGACTCGCGCCTCCAGCCAGACGGGGTAAGGCCGGGCATCAGCCAGGGATGGGTTCGCGGTGTGCTGGGGCATGCGCTCGGCTCCGAAAATTCATAGGCTGACGCTAATGCAAACGCCTGCGCTTTCACAGGCACCACGGCGCGACAAACCTCGCAGCGGACACGGGCGGAAAACCACGGCTTCTGGAATACTCACGGCTCGCCCCTGATGCGCGACCTGGAGTTCGTTGTGCAAGCACTGGATTTACCCACCACCGACACCTTCGTGACGGACCCGGCGAGCGCCCAGACCCACCTGGTCGCCGTGCTTTACCACCAGGCCTGGAAACGCCGCGACCTCGACGCGGTGATGGCGCTGTATCACCCGGCGGTCGAGTACAACGATTTCCTGCAAAACCGCGCGCTGGACTACGGACAACTACGCGCGTATCTCGGCGCCAGCATGCCGCGCGGGTCGCAGGAATTGCAGACCTACACCGACCGCCTGCGAGTCGACGGCGATACCGCGTTCCTGCAATACCAGGTGACACTCAACGGCAGTGACGGGCTGGTGTCATTGCGCACCGTCGAAGCGCTGTCGATCCGGGACGGGTTGATTGTCAGGGTCAACGAGCATGCAGCCCTCGTCAGCCAGGCGCCGCCCATAACCCGCCCGACATACAGCGCAGGTGCCGTAAGCCGCCTGGGCTTGTCCGCCCGGCAGATCGGCGCGCTGGCCAATGATTTGCAGCAGTATTTCGAACAGTCCAAGCCGTACCTCGATCCACGCCTGGACTTGTCCAATGTCGCGGCGTCGACGGGGTACACGCGTAACCAGATTTCGTTTTTCCTCAATCAGGTTCGCGGGCAAACGTTTTATGCGCTGCTCAATCAGCTGCGGCTGGATGAGGCGCTGGAGCACCTGAACACCCAGGGCACGACGGCCCGGATCGAGGAGATAGCCAGTGCGGCGGGGTTCAATTCGTTGTCGACGTTTTATCGCTGCTTCAAGGAGCGGACCGGGTGTTCGCCGAAGAGTTATGCACAACAACTGTGCAACCTGTAGGAGCGAGCATGTCGAGGCGTCGAACCGTCGCGATGGTCGTTAACGATGACGCTGGCTGTCTGGACGCCCGCGGTGTCTGGACTACCATCGCGACGGTTCGACGCCTCGACATGCTCGCTCCTAAAGGTTTTCGAGGCCGTTCGAGTAGTCGTAAAACGCCAGCGCCGCCAGGTTCTTGTCCTTGGCCTCGAGCATGATGTCGAAGCGATCGCGAAACTGCAGCGCGTAGTCATTGGTCCAGCGGTTCCACATCTGGTCGCTGTGCGCATAGAGGTCACGCTTTGACACCACCTGCAACAACGCCTCCATCTCCAGCTTGTTGCCGGCATCGAAGCCCAATTCCTGCAAACGCTCCGGTGGCTGGGAGTAATGCATGGTCGGACGGACGCCGCGCCAACTGTCGATCACTCGTGCAACCCTGGGGTCATCGGGGGCGATGTAGTCGTTTTCATGGATCCAGCAGTGGTGAATGTCCAGCACCACGGGCGCCAGGTCGGCCACTTGCAGGCAATGGTCCAGCCCGTAGGTTTTCTCGTCGTTCTCGAAAGTGATGCAGTTCCTGGCAACCTCCGACAGCCTCGACCAGACGGCACGCGTTCCCTCGACACCCAATCGCCCGGCGATGTGCACATTGCACTTGAGGTCCTGGAAACGCCGTCCGTAGCCCATCATGCGGATCATGTCGGCGTGGTATTCGAACTCGGCGACGCTGTTTTCCACGACACCTGGGTTATCCGATCCCAACACACAATATTGTCCGGGGTGAAACGACAGGCGTATGTCCGCCTCGCGCGCCAGCTCGCCGATGGCGGCGAACCCCGCCGCCAACTGCTGCTCGATCCCGGGGTCGCGATAGAAATCGCGAACCTTTTGATGGCTGTAGAACGGCAAAAGGTCGCTGCTCAGACGCAGCATGCGAAGGGTCGGCGGCAACCCGCTGACATATTCGAGCAGGCGCAGTTGTGCGGCCAGGTTGTGCAGCACCACTTCAATCAGCTTGTCGCGCGCAAGCTGCGGCGACACCGTGTCCATCCAGCGAAGGGTGGTAGTACGCGGGTTCAAGGGGCCTTCGAGCGCCTTGAGCTCAGACACCGACAGCTCACGCTGCGGATGCTTGAACTGACAGGCAAAACCGATTCGCGTCAGGGTCATGGAGAGGACGGCTCGTTTGAGTTAATGTCGTACACGGCGTTCAGATAAGCGATAAGAACTTAGGTCCGAATTCCACTTGAGGTTCACTCATTATCCATCGAAACTTTCATTGTTGCCGACCAGTCAACTCAAAGGCAGATGCCGTGCATGGACTCAAGGAACGACGCGTTGGACACACCAAGAGCCGCCACGGCCCCGGACACCCAAAATAGCCCGACTCCCGAGCCGCAAAGTCGGTGGCGTACCTTTGTATTGCCAGCCAGCATTTTTTTGAGCGGAATCGTCATTTCTGTCACCCTGGGTGCCATGGACGTGCACGAAGAGGCACAGGAGGCCGCCGCCCAAGGCATGGTGGAGCTGGCCGGAGTCAAGGCTCGGCTGGAGAGCCAGGTTCGCTCGACATTCGATGTGACGGCGGGTATCGGACAACTGCTGAGCCTGGATGGCACCATCACTGCAGCGCACTTCGACGGCATGTCGCAACGAGCGATCGAGTCCCAACCGCACATTCATCACCTCTCTCTGGCGCCCAATGACGTCGTCAGTCGGGTATTTCCAATCGCCGGCAACCAACAGATCCTGGGCCTGGATTACCGTACGGTTGCAGACCAATATCCGGCGCTCGAACTCGCCCGCAAAAACAAGACGTCGGTATTGGCCGGCCCCGTCACGCTGGTGCAGGGCGGTCAGGCGTTTATTCATCGTCGCCCCGTCTTCGTCACTGATGCCTCAGGGGTAACGGTGTACTGGGGCAGCACGTCCGTGGTCGCTGACGTGGATCGGTTGCTCGACGCGGGGGGGCTGAACACCAGCAGCAGTCTGCGCCTTGCGCTGCGTGGCCGGGACGGCAGGGGTGCCTTGGGCGAAATGATCAAAGGTGATCCGCAGCTGTTCCAGGGCGATGCGCTGGTCACATCGGTCGATGTACCCGGTGGTACCTGGGAGTTGGCGGCATTGCCCGTAGCGGGCTCGCGCCCTGCGTCCCTGCTCGTGTCGCCACTGTTCCTCTCGGCCCTGATCGGCACCGGGCTGCTGACGGTGTTCGCGGCGCAACTGAGCAGGCGCAACCAACTCATCCGCCAGCGCCATACCGAGCTGGCGCAGGAAATCGAAGAGCGCCGGGTGATCGAGAGGTCATTGGGCCAGAGTGAATCGCGTTTTCGTGCGCTGTTCGAGCGCTCCCCCGATCCTATCTGGATTCTGGGCCCGGGCGGTATTTGCACCCAGGCCAACGCGGCGGCGATGCGCGTTTTCGGTTTCGATGATCCCGCCACGTATCACCGAATCCGCACGACCGACATCTCTCCCGAGTATCAAGGCGACGGACAGTTGTCGACCGTCAAGGCACAGGCCATGTTGAAAACGGCTCTGGCCAACGGTGTGCACCGTTTCGAATGGCTGCACAAGCGCGGCGATGGCAGCGTTTTCCCGGCCGAGGTCACGCTGTGCTCGGTCAATCTGGCTGACGAGCCGATGCTCTACGCCGTGGTGCGCGACATCTCCGACAGGAAGAAGGCCGAAGAAGCCTTGCACACGCAGAAGGCCCTGTTGCTGGAGATCGTCGAAAACGCTCCATCGCTCATCTACGTCTATGACACCGAAGGCAAACTGCGGCTTTGCAACCGCATGTTCGAGCAGGCCGCCAATATTTCCTTTGAAGAAATGAAAGGCCAGACGCGGGAGTATTATTTGCCCACGCAGGAGGCCCACACGCTGCGCGAGAACGACAAGAAAGTGCTCGAAACCGGCGGCATACTGCATTTCGAGGATCAACTGGTGCAACAGGGCGCGACTCGAACTTACCTGACCACCAAATGCGTGCTCAGAGGGGCCGGTGGCCAAGCCTCAGGAGTCCTGGGTATTTCCACCGACATTACCGCGACCCGGCAGAACAGCGAACAGTTACGCCTGGCAGGCATCGTTCTGGACAATACCGCCGACGGCGTGATCATCACCAACGCCCGCGGCCACATCCTGTCAGTGAACGCGGCGTTTACCCATATTACCGGCTTCAGCGCCGAGGAATCCGTCGGCTTCAAGCCCAACATTCTCATCAGCGACAAACAGGACAATGCGTTTTACCGCGACATCATCGAAACCCTGAAGCTCAGCGGGCTGTGGCGCGGGGAGTTGTGGAATCGCAGGAAAGACGGCGAGCTGTATCCGCAATGGCTGACCATCAACGCGGTCTACAATGACAATGCAAATATCAGCCACTACGTCGCGGTGTTTTCCGATATGGCGGCCATCAATCAATCCAGGTCCGACCTGGAGCGCGTCTCGCACTACGACCCTGTCACCGCCCTGCCCAACCGCTCGCTGTTCCACGAACGATTGCAGCATTCACTGGACCTCTCGCTAAGCTACAACCAATCACTGGCCGTCGTCGTGCTTGACCTGGACAGCTTCAAGACCGTGAATGACAGCCTGGGGCATTCGATGGGTGATCTGCTCTTGCAGCAGGCGGCGTCTCGTTTCCTGGCGTGCGTACGAGCAGAAGACACGGTTTCACGGTTGGGCGGGGATGAGTTTGCACTGATTCTCAACAACCTGACCCATCCCACCGACGCGATCATCATCGCCAAGAAGCTACTGGCCTCACTGCAGGAGCCCTTCGACCTCAAAGGCACCTCGACGCTGCTGACTGCCAGCATTGGTATTTCGATTGCCCCGCACGACGCCGAAACGCCCGAGCTTCTATTGCGCCAGGCAGACACTGCCATGTATGGCGCCAAGGACAGTGGTCGTAACGACTACCGCTTCTACCAGCCCGAAATGACACTGCGCGCCCAGGAACGCATGAACAGCGAGCGCTTCCTGCGGCGGGCGGTGCTCAATCACGAATTCGAGGTCTGGTATCAACCCAAGGTCAATCTGGTCACGAACGCGGTCGAAGGTGCAGAAGCATTGATCCGCTGGCGCGACCCGATCAAAGGCCTGATTTCCCCTGCTGAATTCATTCCGTTGGCAGAAAGCACGGGGCTGATCATTCAGATCGGCGAACAGGTGGTCGACATGGTCTGCAAGGACCTGCGCCGTTGGGAGGATCAGGGCATTGCCCACGGCGTCATCGCAATCAACGTCGCCACCTTGCAGATCGATCGCAGCGACTACGTCGAAACCATTCGCTGCGCGCTGGACCTGTACGACCTGCCTGCCAGCGCGCTGGAGGTCGAAGTGACGGAAAGCCTGATGATGGCCAGCCCCGAACACTCCAGGGAGGTGCTGTGCACCCTGCAAAATCTGGGGATCACCACCGCCATCGATGACTTCGGTACGGGGTATTCGTCTCTGGCGTACCTGAAGATCCTGCCGATCAACCATATCAAGATCGATCGCACGTTCATCTCGGACCTGCCCCAGGACTCCATAAACGTGGCCATTACCAAAACCATCGTGGAACTGGGCCATGCACTGGGCTTCAAGATCATTGCCGAAGGCGTTGAAACCGAAGAGCAGCATCGTTTCCTTGAAACAATCGGCTGCGACCAGGGTCAAGGTTACCTATACGGACGTCCGATGCCGGCGCAAGACTTCGAACAGTGGCTGAACGCACGACATTGAACCGAGTGTCATCGCACAGACCCCATACGGCACTACACTCTCTGGGCACTGAACTAAAATGACTTCTGAAGGCAGGGCCGGCACCATCCGTTCGCCTGTCGCACGTACATGCACATCAAATGGGTGACCAGGGAGGCAACAACGACCGCCATGCGATTACACGATTTCATTCTCAAACACATGGAACAGATTTTGGCGGCCTGGGTTACGTATGCCAGGACGATAGATACACCCATGCCGACGATGGACGCCAAAGGGCTGAGAAATCACGCTCAATTCATTCTGGAAACAGTGGCGCGGGACATGCGCAGGACCCAGACCGAGCAGCAGCAGATTGCCAAATCCGAAGGACGGGGCCCCGATATTGACGGCGATTCGCCCGCCGATACCCATGCCAGGACACGCCTTGTCGCCGGTTTCTCCATGGATCAGATGGTTTCTGAATACCGGGCACTGCGCTCCAGCGTGCTCAGGCTCTGGATGGCGGAAAACGCTTTTGATGAAACTCATCGGATCGATGACATGATTCGCTTCAACGAAGCGATCGATCAGGCGCTCGTTGAGTCGATCAGAACGTACGGGCAGGCCGTCGAGTCGACGCGCAAGACCGTGTTGGGTGTCCTGGGGCATGACCTGCGCTCGCCGCTTGGCGCGGTGATGATGGCCAGTGACCTGCTGCGAGAGAGCGTTCACCTGTCCGACCGCGAACGCAGACTTGCGACGCAGATCAGCACGAGCGTGCGGCGTGCCGACTCGATGGTCAATGACTTGCTTGACCTGGCGCGGGTCAACCTGGGCACCGGGCTGCCGGTCAATCGTCAACCCTGCGAGCTGAGCGGTTTGTGCGCCTCGGTGGTGGAAGAACTGCGCACCGGTTTCCCCGCCGTACAGCTCGTGCTGCACGCCAACGAAAACGTCAGTGGGCAATTCGATCCTTTACGCATGGAACAGGTGTTCACCAATTTGATCGCCAATGCCATCCGCCATGGGGATGCGCAGCAACCGATCCACGTGACACTCAAGCGCGACGGGCACCGCACTCTGTTCAGCGTGCAGAATCGTGGTGAGCTCATTCCCGCACAAATCATGCCTCACCTGTTCAATCCAGAAGGCCGGTATTCCAGTTATGCCTCGGGCGAAAAAGGCTCATCGTCCGGATTGGGGCTCGGTTTGTTCATCGCTGCACAAATCGTAGAAGGACACGACGGCAGCATTGAAGTGCAATCCACACCTGATCAAGGCACTATCTTCACCGTGCTGCTGCCCAATGCCTGAGGCATGTCACGGCGCGAGGATGACGCGGTTTCGATCAGTAGATGATCGACCACCTGCAAGAGCGCTTCATGGGGTTGGCGACCGCTACTGATGGACGTTTGATAAACGACCCGTTGCCGCCCTGCACTGCTGCCCTCGCGGATTATGTGCCGCAACTCATCGAAGACGTCCTCGACACCCAATGATCGCGCTGTTGCCCCCAATACCTGCTCCGCCAGGGACAACCATTGCTCAAGGGTCAAGGCACGGTCGAAGCCCTCGACGAGAAACATGGCGTTGGTGCCAGACCTCTTTGCTCGCCAGCGGTTCTCCATCAGTGTCCAACGGGACGTCACCGAGTAGTCAGCCCCCGCACGAGGCTGTGCAATGGCGTAGGCAACCAGCACCCGGAACAACGACGCCAGGCTCAGCGCATCCTTCAAACGAGGGCAAGCGTCGGTCATCCTTAATTCGAGCGTCGGGTAGCTGGAGGATGGACGCACCGCCCACCAGCAGCCACTGGCTTTCTTCATGGCGCCATTGGCGATGAGAAACGACACATAGTCATCATAAGCGCGCTGATCTTCCAGGTATTCCGGCACGCCCATGCGCGGCCATTCATCGCAGGCGGTCTGACGATAGCTGGCGAATCCGCTGTCATCCCCCTGCCAGAACGGTGAGGAGCAGCTCAATGCCAGAAGCAACGGCGTCCACGGCAGGACCTCGTTCATCACCCGGATACGGTCCAGGTCAGCTGGAACCTCCACGTGCACGTGCAGGCCAGAAAGCAGGCTGCGCCGGGCGACATATTGATAATCGTCGAACAGCTGCCGGTAATGCGCCTGGTCGGTGGGGTGTTGCGCACGCCAATCGCCCAAGGGGTGGCTGCCGGCGCTGAGCAACCCGAGCGCAAAGGGTTGCAATACCTGCTGCAAGGTTCCGCGGGCGTTGACCAGGTATTCGGCCGCTTGAGGCAGGCTGGTGAAAACCGGTGAGGCGACTTCGATTTGCGACTGGAACATCTCGTAGGCGAAGGCGTGTCCCAGGGCGGCCGCGCACTGATTGCTCACCTCGCGCGGGACTTCCCCGGGCACCTGTCGAGAGTCCAGATCGGTGAGGAAATACTCTTCTTCAATGCCGAACTTCAGTGGCTCGTTCATGGCCCATTCCCCTGCGCTAGACGAGGCGCCGACCGCTGGAACGTGACGGGTGGTAGTCCTCACCCGCGACGGCCCGCAAATAGGCGCGGTCTGCCTCGGCGCGCAGATCCCGCCACTCCTGCCAATCCACCAGACCGTTGCGATCCATCTCGTCCGCATGGCGTATCAGCGTCTCATGGTAGGCGTCAGGGCAGTTCATGCGCAGCGTGCAGTCCTCGAGCGCTCGATGCCAGGCATCCAGAGCGCAGAGCCGCTGGTGTTGGAGGGGTGTCAGCAAGGGCTTGAATGAACTCATGGCGGCATCGATCCGGGGGTGTTTTGGTATGGAACACCCGGGGCGGTGCGAGGTTCAGGTCAATTGATGAGGGGTGTGGTGTGGGGCTGGCCTCTTCGCGAGCAAGCCCGCTCCCACCGGAGCTCCGCGTTGTCCACCCCCTGTGGGAGCGGGCTTGCTCGCGAAGGGGTCCGTACAGGCACTCAAGATGCCTGTTGTTGCACCAAGTGCACATTCAACCGCGCAATATGCTCCGGTCCAATGCCGCAGCACCCGCCGATGATGTTCGCACCTGCCGCGACCCAGGCACTGGACCAGTTCAAATACGAGTCCGGGGTCAAATCGGCGCGAATCTCCAGCAATGTGCTATTGGCTTCGGCCTTGGCGGTGACCGCAGGAAACGCATTGGCGTATACCCCCAGTTCAATCGCCTGCCCGACAATGACTGACCGCGCCTCGGCCAGCGCCGCAGCCATCACTTCCGGCTGGCTGCAATTGAACAACACCGCCTTCGCGCCCAGCTCAGCAGCCACCTGCACCGCCGCTCCGACTGTTTCGCCAGAGCGCAACCGTGGCGCCCCGTCAGCGTCATCCAGTAGCGTATACGACAGCCACAGCGGCTTGGGCTGCGCACCCAACGCTTCGACCACCGCTCGCACTTCGGCGATGGAGCTCTGGGTTTCCGCCAGCCAGACATCGACGTGATCGCGTAGCCCGGCAATCAGCGTTCGATGAATGGCAACGCTGCGCGTGTGATCGAACAGGTCCGGCCGGTAAGACCCCAGGGCCGGCGGCAACGAACCGGCCACCGTGACCGGCTCCGGATTTTCACTGGCCGCCTGGCGTGCCAGCCTTCCTGCGCGATCGGCCAGCTCCAGGCCCTGCTCGCCAAAACGCTCCTCACCGATGTGAAATGGCACCACCGCGTAGCTGTTGGTGGTGATGATCCGGGCCCCGGCGGCGATGAAGGCCTGGTGTGCTTGCAGCACGAACTGCGGCGATTCGATCAGCGCCAACGCCGACCATTCCGGCTGACGGAAAGGCGCGCCGATGCGCTGCAATTCCCGCCCCATGCCACCATCCAACAAACGTACGGTCGTCATCAGTTGGCACTCACTTTCTGCGCAGGACCGGCCAGCCACTGATCAATAACGGCAGGGTTGGCCTTGACCCACGCCTTGGCAGCCACGTCCGCCGGTTGCTTTTCCTTTTCGATTTTCAGGATGAGGTCATTGAGCTGCGACGGCTCGATGGCAACGTTCTGCAAGAATTCGGCGATTTTGGGCGCACGTTTTTGCAGGGCAACCGAGGACAGCACGTAGACCTTGGCGTCCGGGAACGCGCAGGTAATACGACTCTTGTTCAGCCAGTCCGGGTCGACCGTCGGGCTGATGAATTTCCAGCAACCGTCGGCCTTGTACAGCGGGTCATCCTTTTTGTTGTCCTGGGCATAACCGTCGAAAGCCGGCTCTTCCAGGCGACGCAGGTCGAAGGCGGAGAAAATCCAGTCCGGGGTGTACGCGTAGAAGATTACGCCTCGCTCGGCCTTGTAAGCCGCCGCCAATTTGGAATAAGTCACCGAGGCCTCGGTGGAGATCGACTCGA
Source organism: Pseudomonas sp. S2_C03 (assembly GCF_054668405.1). Taxonomy (NCBI): domain Bacteria; kingdom Pseudomonadati; phylum Pseudomonadota; class Gammaproteobacteria; order Pseudomonadales; family Pseudomonadaceae; genus Pseudomonas; species Pseudomonas sp. S2_C03. Next base: position 3,234,851 of record NZ_CP162766.1, read on the forward strand.
ATTTATCGGCGAACTCGTAATCCTTGGCCTTGATCTCGCCGATGTAGGTCGACTCCCAACCCGCCGGCCCCACCAGCAACTGCGCCTTGCCGCCGCCCAGCGGTTCGAAGAGCTTGGCCACTTCCGGTTTCTTCAGGTCGTACACCGACTTGACCCCGTACTTGTCCTGCACATAGCCGGGAATGTAGAAGCCCTGCTCACCCACGTAGGGCTGCTTGTTGGGCACCAGTGAACGGGTGCCGCCAGTGACGTATTTGGCCCAGGCAGCAGACTGGTTGGGCAGCCAGATGTCGGTCAGCACATCCACCGAGCCGTCGCCCTTGGACGCTGCGCTGAACAGCACCGGAACATCCCCGGCCAGGTAGGAAACGTCTGCATCCAGGCGGGTTTGCAGGACTTCGCCCAGGATGTGCTGAATGGCGATGGCGCCGGTCCAGTTCTGTTCCCCAATGACGATCTTGTCCTTGGCCATGGCCGTGACGGGAGCGATCAAGGACGCCACGAGTGCCGCCGTGCCGAAGCTGCGCGATAGAGATGTCTTCACGATAAGTCTCACTTTCAGTGGGAGAGGTGGTCTTGCTTGCGCAAGCTCGATTGAATGATTCGGTCAGGGATCAGTGCACACACGACAATCGCAATACCGGCCAGCACGCCCTCGCCGCCCTTGATGTTGCGCAACGCGGTCATGACGTCGTAGCCCAGGCCGCCGGCGCCGATCAGCGCGGCGACCACCACCATTGACAGGCTCATGACGATGGTCTGGTTGATCCCCAGCAGCAGCGAGCGGCGCGCCAGTGGCAGTTGCACCTTGATCAGGGTCTGCCAGGGGCTGGCGCCGTGGGCGACGGCGGCTTCGACCGCGTCCTTGGGCACTTCCTGGATGCCCAGCGAAGTCAGGCGAATCATTGGGGCCAGGGCGAAAATGACGGTAGCGATCACTGCCGGAGTCTTGCCGACCGAAAAGAACGCCACGGCAGGAATCAGGTAGACGAAGGTCGGCAAGGTTTGCATGACGTCCAGCAACGGCGTGAACAGCCGGCGCACCAGAGGCCGTTTGGCCAGCACGATGCCGGTGGGCACACCGATCACCAGGGCGATCAACACCGAGGCACCCACCAGCGCCAACGTGGCAATGGTGTGCTCCCAAAAGCCGAACAGGCCGATGTACAACAATGCCGCACCGCTGGTGAGCGCCAGGCCCCAACCGGCAGACCGCCAGGCCAGGAAGACCAGTGACAGTGCAGCGACCGGCCATGGCAGCCAGCCCAGCATGTTTTCGACGCCTTCGATGACCGTGCGCACCGCGACGATCACACCGACGAAAGCCCCTTCGAAGGTGATTTGCGACCAGCCGATAAAGTCGTCAATGCTTTGCGCAGTCACCAGCATGACCTGGCGATTGATCGGGAACTGCAACAGCGCGTGGGTGGTTTCGGGAGTGATCACCCGCCACACCACCAGCGCCTGGGACGCCAATATCACGGTCAGGGGCAGCAGCCAACCAGAGGCGTGGGAGCGCGAGGCATGCCCGCTCAGGGAAATCGCGGCAAATCGGCTGGCAGCCAGCACCAGCAGCGCAACGACCACCGTCCATGCCGTTGCGCTGGCAATGCCCTGCCCGAGCGCGGCCAAAGCCCCGAGTTCGGCCGCAAAGGTGGCCCAGAATGAACCGCCCTTGCCCCTTGCTGCCAAGGCCGCAGGGCCCAGGAGCAGCGCTTGCCACCACGGCAGCCCAGACGTCACCGGCTGTTCGCGCAGTTCAGGTTGCCCCGCCTCGGTCGTCAGGCTGTTCACCGCCGATGGCGTGGCTGAGGTTGGCTGGCAGTCACGGAAAAAGTCCGCGACGTCAGCATCGACGGGTTGCTCAAGCAATTGTTGCGGCGTGCCCAATTGCACCAGTCGCCCGCGCCGCAACACCGCAATGCGATCCGCCAGGCGAATGGCTTCGGCCGGGTCGTGGGTGACCAGCAAGGTCGTGATTCCGCGCTCGCGAACCAGGGCGAGGAAATGCTGTTGCAGGTCTCGGCGAATCGTCGGGTCAAGGGCACTGAACGGCTCGTCCATCAGCAGGAAGTCCGGCTCGGTGACCAATGCCCGGGCCAGGCCGACGCGTTGCTGCATGCCACCGGACAGCTCCTGCGGGTAATGCTCGCCCCAGCCCTCCAGCCCCACGGCTTTGAGTTGCACGGCGGCGGCGGCCAGCCGGATGACTTCCGGCTCGCCGCTCAGCTCGAGCGGCAACGCCACGTTCTCCAGCACGGTGCGGTGGGGTAACAGGCCGAAATGCTGGAACACCATGCCGATGCGACGCGACCTGAGCGTGCGCAGATCGCTGTTGCTCAAGCCACTGATGGCCTGGCCTTCGATCAGCACTTCACCCTGGGTCGGTTCGATCAAGCGATTGATGTGGCGCAACAAGGTCGATTTGCCACTGCCGGAGGTGCCCATCAGGCACAACACTTCACCGCGTCGTACCTTGAGGCTGACATCGTTGACCGCTGGCAAAGTCGCCGCGCCCTGGCTGCGTGTGTAGGCCTTGGTGACGGCCCGCAGCTCAAGCACCACATCGGCTGGGGCAACGGACCTTTGCGCAGGTTCCAGACCTGTCGCCAATCGGGTTTGTATCACTGACACGGCCGCTCCCTGCACATCATCTGACGCAAAAAAAAGCGCCTGGCTGGACAGCGAGGCGCTCTGCATGGGCGTAAAGCTAAACGATCTTAAAAAAATGAAAGAAATAATATTTTGGAATTAGCTTAGTCGACGGTGAACCTACAGATCACAGTTTTGCACCTGTAAACGATGTCTCCGGTTTTTTCTACCCAAGCCGCAGGATGTGCAGTCGACACAAAAACCTGTAGGAGCGAGCTTGCTCGCGATGGAGGCCCAGACACTGCAGGGCATCAGACAGCCCTCATCATCGTTGACGACCATCGCGGGCAAGCCCGCTCCCACAGGGGCCGGGCAAGCCGCAGGATGTGCAGTCAACACAAAACCCTGTAGGAGCGAGCTTGCTCGCGATGGAGGCCCAGACACCGCGGGGCATCAGACAGCCCTCATCATCGTTGACGACCATCGCGGGCAAGCCCGCTCCCACAATGGGCCGGGCAAGCCGCAGGATGTGCAGTCGACACAAAAACCTGTGGGAGCGAGCTTGCTCGCGATGGAGGCCCAGACAACGCGGGGCATCAGGCAGCCAGCGTCATCGTTCAAGACCATCGCGGGCAAGCCCGCTCCCACAGGGGCCGGGCAAGCCGCAGGATGTGCAGTCGACACAAAAACCTGTGGGAGCGAGCTTGCTCGCGATGGAGGCACAGACACCGCGGGGCATCAGCAGCCAGCGTCATCGTTCAAGACCATCGCGGGCAAGCCCGCTCCCACAATGGGTCGGGCAAGCCGCAGGATGTGCAGTCGACACAAAAACCTGTAGGAGCGAGCTTGCTCGCGATGGAGGCCCAGACACTGCAGGGCATCAGACAGCCAGCGTCATCGTTCAAGACCATCGCGGGCAAGCCCGCTCCCACAGGGGCCGGGCAAGCCGCAGGATGTGCAGTCGACACAAAAACCTGTGGGAGCGAGCTTGCTCGCGATGGAGGCCCAGACACCGCAAGGTCCCAGGCAGCCCTCATCATCGTTCACGATCATCGCGACGGTTCGACGCATCGGCAAGCCCGCTCCTACAGGAATGGGGTAAGACCAGCCGCGATATGTACCACCACGTATCCCCTACCCCCACGGCTACCTCAAGATACAAAACACCCATAGTTCGACACGCCGCAGACACACCCCACCCGCCTAATGAGTTCACCGCACAGGCGCTTACCTCCCCCGCTTCGCCGTGCTCTTACCGGAGAACAAAAATGTCTCGATTCAAGACCGCCGTCCTCGCTACCGTCGTCGCAATCGGCGCACTCACTGGCGTCGCCCACGCTGAAGAAACCAAAAGCTGGCAGAGCGGCCTGCACCGTACCGACCTGCTGCGCGCCGACCTGGGTGCCGCCGAACGCGAGGTGATCCAGGTGCGTGTGGACTTCGATGCGGGCGTGGCGGCGCCGAAGCACTCACACCCCGGCGTGGAGATCGCCCACGTCGAAAGCGGGACGTTCGAATATCAGCTCGAAGGCCAGCCACCGGTGACGCTGAAAGCCGGTGATTCGCTGTTCATTCCCGAAGGTGTCGCCCACACGGCGAAGAACGTGGGCTCGACCACCGCGTCGGAGCTGGCGACCTACGTCGTGAAGAAAAACACGCCGCTGCTGATCCTGTCGAAATAAGCAATACCTGTCGGGAGGAGGCTCATTCAGACACTTTGGCCGCCTCTTCCCGCAACACCCTTCCCACCTCGATCTGGATGGCGTAGGCCGGCGCCTCCACCGCGTTGAAATCCGCGGTGTAACGCTGGGCAAAACCGGCAACACCCCACTCCTGATACTGCTGCACGTGCTTGAGCTCATGGGCCCACAGCGCGATGTTCTGCCCGGCGTCTTCAGCGGTTCGAAAAACGATGATGTCGATCAGCGTCACCGCGCCGATGTCAGGGTTTTGCAGCATGGCGTTGGCGGCGTTGAGTTGACCGTCGTCGCTGATTTTGTAGCTCACGGCATCGAGCACACCGGCGTCGTACCATCGCAGCAGTTGCTCACGTACAGGCGCCGGAATGGGTTGAACCCCAGCACTCGCGGCTTCGGCGCGCGACTGGGTCAGCCATAACGCCAAGGCGGGCGCTGCAACCTGATAGATGCCATCCGGTACACCAGCGATCTTGCCCAGGTCAGGCAGGCAGATGCAGCCGTTGAGGCACACCTGTTTTTCGCCTGCCGGGCAGGCGCTGTCCTGAGCCGCCAGTGGGAGACTCAGGCAAAACGCCAGCAGCGCCACCAGGCGCGTGGTTATGGGCGGCATCAAGGCTTGCGTCCTGGAGATGGAGATGCCCTTAGCGTAGCTGCGAACGGCGCAGCCCTTGAAGCCAGCATGTCAGGTAGCAGCAGCTCGTCGCCCTCGCGCATTCAAGGTCCAGGCGATGCCACCCAGCACCAGCAGGATACCAATCGCCTCGTTGGCGCCGGGCAAGGCCCACAACATGAGGTAGCCATAAACCAACGCACACAACGTTTCGAAGACGATCATCTGCCCGCTGAGCCCCAGCGGCAGGCGCTGTGCAGCGCTGTTCCACAAGCCGTTGGCCAGCCACGACCCGCAAATGGCCAGAAAAAGGATCACCAGGATAAACACGGTCATGCGCCCGCCGCTCAATGCCGTGGGCAGGATCTGCGGATTGAACAGGCACACGCCGATGCTGGCAAACAACGCGACAACGCCCGTGGTCACGCCTTGCAGCGTCGACCATTCACTGGGGCTGAAGCGCAGCGTTTTGAGATGCGCGGCGTTACGCAAGGCGAACCACGACCAGGACAGCACGCCCAGTCCTGCGAGGAATGCGCCGAATGCCTTGTCGCTGTTGCCCTGGCCATGGAGGACATCCATGATCGCCGGCACGTTGATCCACGCCGTGCCAACGCAAATCAACGCCAGGGAGATGTACATCGACCCGCTGCTGCCACCGCTGGTTTTCCTGCCCATGAGCATGATCGCGACCGGGATCAACCCATTGATCAAGGAAGCAATCGCCACCCCGGCATATTGGACCGCCGCGCTCAGCAGGATGAAATAGACCAGGTTGCCGGTCAGCGCCAGCTCCAGCAACATCAGCACATCGCTCTTGCGCAGGCGCCCCAGAAGCTGCCGGGCGCGCGGCAATGCCACCAGCACGGCGAACAAGCCATACACCAGGAAACGTGCGCAACTGATTACCACCGGATGCACATCCGGGATCATTGAAGGCGTGACGATCACCGCCCCCCACAAAGCGCCTGCCATCATGGCATGGACTATTGCTGTTCGCATCGCGGCTACCCGTTGATTAATGTCACGATACTAGGAGAAATCGCCGCGTCGATGTAACGAAAACGCCGCATACTGACATTCCCTTTCGGCATACCTTGGGCACTCCCAGGATGTCATGGCGGTCGACACCGTGCGCAAAGGTGGATCGTGTCTGCCTGCCCAAGGCGAGCCCGTCAATCAACCACCGCGCCGCGCTGCCTGCTTGATCACCACCTCGATGCTACGCAATGCCGGGACCAGTAATGCCGCGATGTCCATCGCCCGAACCGTTGGCTGCCCCCCTCTGCCCATCCGCAGAAATAGCGGGTCATCGAAGTGCAGGCGCAGGCGCGCCAGTGCGCCGTCCGATTTGATACGCTCTGTAGCCTCTGTGGAGACAATTTCCTCACGGCCGCGCACTGTTTTTCTGGCAAAAAAACCCACGCCGACACCGGCATGGGCTGAAAAATGGCTGGTTACGGCCAACCAAAGGAGTTGCGCAAAAGCGCTGTCAGCCAGGATCAGATGCAATCCTGCGCGGCGCGTTCAAAGCTCGAAGGCAGTACGTTCGAGGCCAGCAGTTGCGGGTCGTAGACAAATACCTTGCCGCCCTTGCCAGCCTTGTGCGCCTCCAGCACCTTGTCCGCCGAAACCTTGCTGGGCACCACGATCCGATAGCTGCGCTGGCTCTGCGAAACGGTCGGCGTCAGTGCGTTGTCCTGCAATTTCGGCACAACGCAATCGGCGTACTCGGCCGGGGTCTTGCGGGTGTGCAAGGTCAGGGTCGGGTCGTTTGGTGCGCAGGCGCAACCCGTGAGCAACACGGCAGCACACGCCATGGCCGCCATCGGTAAAACACCCATTCGACTGATCCTCAGCAAGTCGCTTCGCCAGGTGCCTGGCGACGCTGCAGCGATACGCTGTACGCCGCGCTGCGCGACAGCAGCACCGGATCGTCCGACGGTTCGATGCCATCCGGCAGGCGCATCGGGTCGAACACCCCTGGGTTGCACAAGGTGTCCGCTTCAACCGCCTGAACGCTCAGGCGTCCGAGCTCGAGGCGAGCGCTGTGGTTTTCGCTCCACTGTTGCGAGGGATCGACCAGCGAATCGTTCGGCCCCGCCGGCTGAATGTACAAGCGAAACTGCACCGTGCCGGTCTGCAGACGCGCATCGAGTTCTGCGGCCAGAAACGCGTCAGGCAGGCTGGCTTCCTGTTCTTCACTGAGCAACACCGTGCCTGCCACCGGTTCCATCACCAGCCGGCCCCACACACCTTCACCACGGCCGTTGACGAAGCGAAAGGCATGCGTGGAAAAGTACGCGGTCGTGGCATAGGACGCCGGCGCCGGGTGCGACGCCAGCAGACGCGGCTGGAGCTTGCCGTCGGGGAAGCTGGCTTCGTACGCCTTGATGTTGTTCGGATCAGGCTTCTTGGTGGCCGGGTCAGCCACCCGCGCTTGCAGGAACGCGACGAACGAAGCGGGCGTGGCGGCGAAGAACACCGGCTCGGAAATCATCATCAGGTCGTAGGCTTGGGCACTGTCGTTCAGGTGCACCGACAAGCCGCGTACGGTGCGGCTCTTATCAGAGACGTTGGGGTTGCCACCGCCCACTGAAAAACGCAGCACCGCGGGCACGCCACCCTGGGCAAACAGGCTCGACCTGACCCATTGGGGCGCGTCAGTCGATGGCGTGAATTCACCACTCGCGCAGACGCCCTTGGCATGAGAACTGCGCGCAGCTTGGTGTTTGCCGAACACTGCATTCAGTGCATCGACCATTTCGGCAGGACGGGTATTTTCGTGTGCGTTCATTTGTCTTGGCTCGGCAATCATCAGGCTTGGTTTTGGTTTTATGGCGTTGCCAGGCGAGTCTAGCGGCATTACGCGATTAATGACAATACCAATTGTCATTAATCGCCTTACCCCACTTTGCCGGAGGGATTGCTATGATCGGCACTTTTGGACCACAAGGATTTTTTCGTGACCACGAAAAACGACATCCTGCGCCTGTTACAACGCGAACCGCTGACTGTCGTGCAGTTGTGCGAGCACCTGGACGTCACGCGCAATGCCATCAACGTGCAGTTGCGCCAACTCGAAGCCCAGGGGCTGGTCCGTCGCGCCACCCTCAGGCAACGCGGGATGCTCGGCAAACCACCGGTGGTCTATGAAGCGGCGCCGGGCAGCGAGGACATCGAGTCGAGCGCCTATCGGCTGTTCCTGCGCGGGCTGTTGAAAGTCATGCAGACGCGCATGGACGAGCGACAGATCAGTGAATTGCTCGACGAGACCGGCCGCCACCTCGCCCGCGAAGCCGGTATCGCCACGCCCGAGGACTTTCAAAGCGGCCTGCAGTCCGCCATGGCTGCTGCCAACGCGCTCGGCGCCAACACCGAAGCGCATGCCCAGGACGAAGGCATCATGGTGCGCAACTACACGTGCCCGCTGGGCGGCGCCGTGCACGACGAACCTTGCGTCTGCCGGGCGATGGCGTCGTTCTTCTCCGAAGCCACCGGCCAACCGGCGGCGGACCAGTGCCTTCGCGGAGAACGCCTGGTGTGTCAGTACCTGATCACCCGCCCCATGGAGAACGGCGCCTGAACTACACCGAAGCCAGCAACGGCATGTAGCTGCGTTTGTAGAGCTTGTCGCCCAGCAGCTTGAGAATCAGGTTGCGGGCCGGCACCGGCAGCGTGCGCATCTTGTCCCGCGCCACGCATTGTTTCTGTACCCAGTCCACCCTCGGCTGACGCCTGGCGCTGTACGCCTGCAACGCCGCATCCAGGTCCTGATGGGTGGCGATGGCGTCGGCCATGACCCAAGCATCCTCGATGGCCATGCCCGCGCCCTCCGCCATGCTTGGCGATGAGGCGTGGGCCGCGTCGCCGATCAGCACGGCGCGGCCGCGATACCAGTGCGGCATGACCACTTGCTGGATGCTGCCGAAGTGGGTGTCCTGGCGGGTGTCGGCCAGCAGTGGAAACAGCGGCCCGGCGAAGTCACCGAACAGGCTTTGCAGTGAGGCGTGCCTGACGCGGTCGAATTCGTCTTCAGCCACCGCCATGTCGGCATAAACGTAGACCTGCTCGCCACTGACCGGGATGGCCAACAGCGTGCGGCCCTTGCCCAGCATTGCTGTCCAGCCTTCGATACCCGTGGTGTTCTGCGTGATGAAGCGCCAGCAGACGTTGCCGACAAAGGACGGCTGGATCGCCGGAAAAATCATCCGGCGCACGGTCGAATCAATGCCGTCGGCGCCGATGACCAGGTCATAAGTGGCCGTGGTGTGATCGGAGAAAGCCACCTCGCAGGCATCGGTCGCAGGCGTGATCCCGGTGATGGAGACGCCGAAACGCGTGTTCGTGCGCTCGAGGGCGCCGCGCAGGATGGTGTGCAGCGCATCACGCGGCAGCGACAGGCAGGGGCCGCAGTCACGCCAGAAGTCTTCGGTGTCGGTGACTGTCAGCAAGCGCCCTCGCTGGTCCATGATCCGTTGCGTCTTGATGAGCGCCGCCGCCCCGCGAACCGAGTCCAGCAGACCGAGTCGGGCGAGTGCGCGGCCGACGTTGCCAGGCAGGTAGAACCCCATGCCACCGGGTGATTCATCGAGACGGCGCTCGACCAGTTCCGGCGTGAAGCCCTTCAATTCCAGGGCCCTGGCCATGGCAAAACCAGCGATGCCGCCGCCCACAATCAATATCCGCATTGCAAGGTCCTTGAGTCTTTGAACATAAGCAGTGGCGCCATCATAACCCGCCGAAATTACAGGGAGTGTTCCGGCGCAAACCGACATTCATAGAATCAGGCAAGTAACTCACAGGAATGATCTACAGGGCATGCAGGGGCCGGCCACACAATGGTCGTCCACCCCCACTCACTCAGGAATTTCCCCATGCTTGTACACGCCTACGGTGCCCATGCAGGTGACAAACCCCTTGAGCCCATGCAGATCACCCGCCGCACACCCGGCGCCCATGACATCCAGATCGATATCGCGTTCTGTGGCATCTGCCATTCCGACCTGCACCAGGTGCGTGCGGAATGGGCCGGCACGCAATTCCCCTGCGTACCGGGGCACGAGATCGTTGGTCGTGTGACTGCGATCGGCGCCCATGTGGCGGACTACAAGGTTGGCGACCTGGTCGGTGTCGGCTGCATCGTCGACAGCTGCAAGCACTGCGACGACTGTGAAAGCGGCCTGGAAAACTACTGCGACGGCATGATCGGCACCTATAACTTCCCGACCCCGGACGCGCCCGGCTGGACCCTCGGTGGCTACGCGCAAACCATCGTCGTGCATGAACGCTATGCCCTGCGCATCCGCCATCCCGAAGCGCAACTGGCGGCGGTGGCGCCGCTGCTGTGCGCCGGCATCACCACCTACTCGCCGCTGCGTCACTGGAACGCCGGCCCCGGCAAGAAAGTCGGCGTGGTCGGCATCGGTGGCCTGGGCCACATGGGCATCAAGTTGGCCCATGCCATGGGCGCGCATGTGGTGGCGTTCACCACGTCCGAGTCCAAACGTGAGGCCGCCCGCGAGCTGGGTGCCGATGAGGTGGTGGTGTCACGCAACGCCGAGGAAATGGCTGCGCATGCCAAGAGCTTCGACTTCATCCTCAACACGGTCGCCGCGCCCCACGACCTCGATGCGTTCCTGGTGCTGCTCAAGCGCGACGGCGCATTGACGCTGGTCGGCGCCCCCGCCTCGCCGCATCCGTCGCCGAACGTGTTCAACCTGATCACCAAGCGCCGCACGGTTGCAGGCTCGATGATCGGCGGCATTCCCGAGACCCAGGAGATGCTGGATTTCTGCGCCGAGCACGGCATCGTCGCCGACATCGAACTGGTGCGCGCCGACCAGATCAACGCGTCCTACGAGCGCATGCTCAAGGGCGAGGTGAAATACCGCTTCGTGATCGACAACGCCACGCTGGCTAACTAACCCCCCCGCTAAAAAACAACCTTGTCCCGCCCCCGATCCAGGGGGCGCGATGCTTTGCGTTTAAAGGATTCAAACCATGACCCAACCCCCCAAAACATCCTGGGGCGCGGTATTCGCCATGTCCCTCGCCGCCTTCGTGCTGGTGGCCTCGGAATTCATGCCCGTCAGCCTGCTGACACCGATTGCCGCCGACCTGCATGTCACCGAAGGCCAGGCCGGCCAGGGCATCGCCGTGTCCGGATTGTTCGCGCTGATCACCAGCCTGCTGATCGCCTCGATCGCGGCGCGGGTCGACCGCAAACCCCTGCTGCTGTCCCTGACGTTGCTGATGATCGTCTCCGGGACGGTGGCTGCTTTCGCACCGAACTACACGATCTTCATGATGGGCCGCGCCCTGATCGGCGTTGCCATTGGAGGGTTCTGGTCGCTGTCGGCGGCCACCGCCATGCGCCTGGTTCCTGAAGACCAGGTCACGCGGGCGATGGCCATCGTCAACGGCGGCAATGCCCTGGCAACGGTGATTGCTGCGCCACTGGGCAGCTTTGTCGGTTCGTTGATCGGCTGGCGCGGGGCGTTTTTCTGCATTGTGCCAGTCGCCGTCATCGCCGCGGCGTGGTTGATGTTCAGCATGCCGTCCCTGAAAAACAGCGCCAGCGCCGGCAGCGGCAACGTCTTCCGGTTGATGAAACGAATGCCGGTGGCCCTGGGCATGATTGCAGTCAGCGTGTTCTTCATGGGCCAGTTCATGCTGTTCACCTACCTGCGTCCTTTCCTTGAAACGGTCACGCAGGTCAGCGTTTCCACGCTGTCACTGATGTTGCTGGTGCTCGGCTTGGCGGGCCTGGCCGGGACCTTCCTGATTGAAGGGTTTCTCAAATCCGGCCTGCATCGCACCCTGATCGCCATCCCCGTACTGATGGCCGTGATCGCCCTGGCGCTGTTGTCCTTCGGCAGCTCGGCGATGACCACCACGGTTTTACTCGGCCTGTGGGGATTGGTCGCCACGGCGGCGCCGGTGGGTTGGTGGACCTGGTTGGCGAAAACCCTGCCGGACGATGCCGAAGCGGGTGGCGGCCTGATGGTCGCCATCGTGCAACTGGCGATCGCCTCCGGCGCCACCGTGGGCGGTTTGCTGTTCGACTTCAGCGGCTATCGCGCAACGTTCGAGTCGAGCGCGATGTTGCTGGGTGTCGCGGCTGTCCTGGCGTGGCTGGCGGGTCGCTGCGCATCGCGGGAGATGCGTGGGGTAATCAGATCAATCCCAACGTCAACGCCTTGAGCGTCGCGGCGGCCCGTGTGGTGCACTGCAATTTGCGGAACACGCTTTCAACGTGGGTGCGCACCGTGCTCGGGCTGATGCCGAGCTGGCGCGCCACCTCCTTGTTGCTGCCACCCATGCTGATGCACTGCAGGATCTGGGTCTCTCGTTCACTGAGCGGGCTGGTGTTGGACTTACAGGGGGCCACGGCGCTCTCACCCCGCGCGGCGGCGATCACCGCCTGACAAGCGCGCGGGTCGAAACGCCCTTCTGCTGCTTCCTCGAGCAGCAGGCGTTCGGCGTCACTCTCGCTGAACGCTGGACGCCAGGGTCGCACGCAACGCAATGCCTGCCAGGCAAGCGCCGCCGCCAGCAAACGGTGTTCAGGTTGCAGGGCATCCCCGTCCAGCCCCCGGAAATAACCGCTGCCATCGAGTCGTTCGTAGGCGTTGGCGGCGATTTGACCGGGAGCCACCAGCTCAGGGATCTGCTTGCAGGTGCGCGACGTCCAGTACGGCACCAGTCGCACCTGTTCGAGATCGCCATCGAGCAATGGACCGGGCAGGTTCCAGATGCGATTGGGCACCGCCGCCCGACCGACGCCATGAATGAGCGCCGCTTTGCCCAGTTGCTCGATGGAGGGTTCGGCGAGGCCCCACAGCTTGGCCGCGTCGCGCACCAGTTCGGCCGAGCGCCGGGAATAACCCGCCAGCCAGGGAATTTTCAGGTCGATCACATCGCCTACCAACGTTAGCGGCACCTGTGCCTTCAGCGCGGGCGAGCTTGAATGGGTGGCTGGCGGTTCCCTCAATGCGTCCAGCCATTCGGCGGCATTGCGTGAAAGCTCGGCGGCCAGCGAGGCCGGATAACGACGGTTGCCCTGGCCCGCAATCCACTCGAGCGCAGAATCGAGCCCGTGCACCCGCGAGAGAATCTCCAGGTCCCCGGCCAGCAGCACTCGATAGACCACCTCCGGCACTTCGGGATGGCGCAGGCCCCCCGGGCGACCTTCGCCGTCGAATTGCTCGAACACATGGCGCAGTCCCAGTTCGACCGGCGCACTCAACCCCAAAGTCTGGGCGATGTCACCCGCCACCTCACAATGTACCTGGGCCTGCGGCGCGGTCTTGCGCATGGCCCGCAGCCCCGCCGGGCCCAGCGTCTGGCTGAGCATCGCGTTGCGCCCGGCGACGTCATCACCGAGCAGGCGCATGAAGTCCTCGGCGTTGGCGGTGCAACCGGACCAGCGCAGCAGGGACACCTGTCGCGCCACTTCGATGTGTTCGCCGGCGCCGTCGCAGGTTTGCGCAAGCCACTGGGCCAGGCGGGCGGCGCGGCGTGACTGATCAGTGGGTTGGCCCATGCTCAAATCGCCCACAACGGACAGGCACACCATTGCACTTTCCAGCTCAACCGCGTCGGCACCCTTCATCACGCTCTCCATTATTCACCTGTTTTTTGTCCGCCTCGGATAAACGACCGATACCGGACCTCACGCGTATTCCGGAAACTGGTCACATCAACCACAGGAGATTCCACCATGTTCAAACCCAAGGCAATCGCCCTCGCCCTCGCCATGACCGCTTCCGTTTTTGCTGGCGCAAGCCACGCTGCCACCCCGCAACCTTCGGTAGTGATCGTGCACGGCGCATTCGCCGACGGCTCCGACTGGGCCAAGGTCGTTCCATTGCTGCAAGCCGAAGGCATCAAGGTCACCGTGGTGCAGAACCCGCTGACTTCGCTGGCCGATGACGTGGCCGCCACTCAGCGCGTACTGAACAACCAGGACGGCAATGTGGTGCTGGTCGGCCACTCCTGGGGCGGTACAGTAATCACTCAGGCCGGTACTGACCAGAAAGTTCGTAGCCTGGTGTACGTCGCCGCGTTCGCCCCGGATGCCGGCCAGGCCGTCAAGGACCTGGGCAAGCAATACCCGGCGCCGTCCGGCACGAAGGACATCGCCGCCGATAAAAACGGCTTCCTCTACATGACCGCACAAGGCATGGCCACCGGCTTCGCTCAGGACCTGCCTGCTGCCCAGACCGCCGTCATGACCTCGACCCAGGGCCCGATCCGCGCCGCTGCATTCGAGGACAAGACCAGCGCCGCCGCCTGGAAAGGCAAGCCGTCGTGGTACGTAGTCGCCCGTGAAGACCGCATGATCCAGCCAGACTTGCAACGCGATTTTGCCAAGAAGATCAAGGCGCAGGTCACCGAGGTGGAGTCCAGCCACGTGCCTCAACAGTCGCGCCCGGCAGATGTGGCCAAGGTGATCATCGATGCGGTGCACAGCACCCAATAAGTGAGTGGGTGCCAGGACCATGACAGGCGATTGATGCCTGTCATGGTTTTTCGATGCAGACGCCGGAAGGATCTTCCGGCATCTATTTATGAGCGCCGTCCCTGACAGCGCAGATCCAGACTACTTCGCCTTGGCACTCTTGATATCGCTGATGATCTGCTGGGCAAGCGCTTCCACCTGCTCCTTGGTCATGGCCGACATGACCCCCTCCCAGGCAGACGATGACGTGTCATAGGTTCGCGTGCCGATCACGACGAGATCAACGCCACCAGGCCCGCTCAGTGCAAGGTCGCCGCTCTGCGGCCTTCGCCGATCCTGATTCGATCCAACGCGCGGTTCAACGCATCCAGGGCATCGAGAAGCGCCTTGGCCTCGGCCTCTCGACCATTGCCCCAAAGACGCTCAGCCATTTTGTTCAAGGCCTGGATCGACCGCTCGATATCAGCGGCAGTTACTGAAGCCCTGTTCTCAGGTGGTGTTTTTGGCATTTCAGGAGCCTTTGCAAGGCAGGCTTTGAGTCTGCGATGGGTGCTGACCCGTTCCGGGTGGCGACGGGACATTTAACACCATTAAAATGCCACTACGAAGATGCCCCGGCAAGCCGGGGCAACGGCGATCAACGATTGGCGAAGTACATGGTCACTTCGAAACCAATGCGCAGGTCGGTGTAGGCGGGTTTAGTCCACATGGTGTGATCCTCTTGTTATTGATAGGAATACTGCTCGCCGCAACACCTGAATCAGCGTGCTGCGACAGGTGTGTCATCCGTGGCACACCTGCGCCGCCCACCCGACCCCGCCCTGCAGTCCTTTCAGTGCGCTGGATTGGGCCTTGTAGGCCGACGTCCGGCTTTCGGCATGTAGCTTGCTGCAATGGTCGGCATGCGACGCAAGGATGACTGCAAAAGGCAGACCAAAGGTCTATGGTTGTTACACCTGTGCAGCGTTCACGCTCTGACTGAGCGTCGCCATTACAAAAACAACAGCCGATCCGCAGCGCCTGACCCGCTGACGGCATCGGCATCGGGAGTCCTGCTATGCCTGTGCATGCCGTGGAAACCAACGCAAGTGAACTGGCTGCCTTCGTCGATGATCACTTCCATGATCGCGGTATCCGCCCGGACCGGGTGATTGCCCAGTCCTGGTATCGCAGCATCAACCAGCACCAGCTCAACCCACGGGCGGTGAACGTCAAGAACATCCTCACCGCGGAAGAAATCCGCCAGCACCAGGCCCAGCACCAGGAATACCTGGCCATCGCCAGCCAGGGCGTCACCGGACTGGCCAAGCGCGTGGTGCCGGCCGGTTTTGCCGTGTTGCTCAGCGATGAACAAGGCATCACCCTCGACGCTCGCCTGCCCAACCAGCACGATCCCTATACCCAGTCCGGGCTGATCGTCGGCGCGCGCTGGGACGAATCGGTGGCCGGCACCAACGCCATCGGCACCGCCCTGGCCGCCCAACAGGCGATGATCATTCACCGCGAAGAACACTTCCTGGCCTCCAACTTCCGCCTCAGCTGTTCCGTGGCCCCGATCTTCGACGCCCAGGGCTTGCTGCGCGGCTGCCTCAACGCCACCTGCCTGAACAGCGCCGGGCCGAAGGAATCACAATACCTGACCCTGCAACTGGTGATCATGTATGCGCGCATGATCGAGAACTCGCACTTTCGCCAGCGCTACCGTGACTGCCTGACGCTGGCGATCAAACCGCGCGATGACATCACCGACCTGGCCAACGAACAGTTGCTGGCCCTGGATGAAAGCGGCCGGGTGGTCGGCGCCAATCGCGCTGCGTTTGTCGCCTACGACCAGGTGCAGAACCAGCCATTGCTTTGCCGGCGCATCGACACCCTGCTGCCGGCCAATGTCGATGAACTGCTAAGTATGACCAGCGGCGGCGCCCGCGGCGTGCAACTGCGTGCGCTGATCGACGAAGCGCTGGTCGACGTCGGCCTGCGTATCCCCGTCGGTCGCCTGAAACCCGCCGCACCCACACGCCCGAGTCACCCGCAGCACCCGCAACTCGACCAACTGGGCGGCCGCGACCCGGTGCTGCAGCAAGGCGTACGACGTATTCGCAAGGTGATCGACAAGGGCATCCCCATCCTGATCACCGGCGAAACCGGCACCGGCAAAGAAGCCTTCGCCCGCGCCGTCCACCAGGCCAGCCTGCGCCGCAAGGGCCCCTTCGTGGCGCTGAACTGCGCCGCAATTCCCGAAACCCTGATCGAGAGCGAACTGTTCGGCTATCGCGCCGGCAGCTTTACCGGCGCCGACAGGAAAGGCATGAAAGGCAAACTGGAACTGGCCAATGGCGGCACCCTGTTCCTCGACGAAATCGGCGACATGCCCGCACACCTGCAAACCCGTTTGCTGCGCGTGCTGGCGGAACGGGAAATCTCCCCCATCGGCGCAGCCGCGCCGGTGGCGCTGGACGTCCAGGTGGTGTCCGCCACCCACCAGAACCTGGCCGACATGATCAGCGCCAAACAGTTTCGCGAAGACCTGTTCTACCGCCTCAGCGGCATGACCTTGCACCTGCCGGCCCTGCGCGAACGCAGCGACCGCGCCGAACTGCTCGATGAACTGCTGGCCGCCCAACCCGGCGCGGCCGGGTTACGCCTGGACAACGAAGCGCGGGCCCGGCTACTGGCCTACCCCTGGCCCGGCAACATCCGCCAGTTGCTCAATGGGCTGCGTTACGCCGTGGCGTTGGCTGAAGACGGGGTGATTGATAGCGATTGTCTGCCGGCGGAATTGCAGGGGATGATTGCGCCGCTACCGCTCGCCCTGGCACCCGACGTGCCGCCCAGCAGCAATCTGGCCGAACAACTGTGCAGCGATGAGGCACGGCACCTGTATGCCACGTTGCGGCAGCATCAATGGAACATCACCGCAGCGGCCGACAGCTTCGGGATTTCGCGCTCCACGCTGTATCGCAAAATGAAAAAACACGGGATCGTGCAGCCCAACGAGGTATTTTGAGCACGAACACGATCACCCCGTGCAGAAGCCGGGCGCTTTCACGCCCGGCCATCATTCACTCCTGGATGTACACCACATGGGTATGGGTGAACTCATACAACCCATGCTTGCCATCCGCCCCACCGATCCCGGACTTGCGCGTACCGGCATGGAAGCCCTGCATGGCTTCGAAGTTTTCGCGGTTGATATAGGTCTCGCCAAAGTCGAGTTCGCGGGCGGCCTTCAACCCGGCACTCAGATTGCGGGTGTAAACCGACGAGGTCAGGCCGTATTCGCTGTCGTTGGCCAAGGCAATGGCTTCATCCAGCGAGTCGACCACCTGCACCGGCAATACCGGCCCGAAGATTTCTTTGCGCATGATCTCCATATCGGCCTTGCAGCCGGCCAGCACGGTGGGCTGGTAGTGGAAACCTTTGCCAAGGTGGGCGACGTTGCCGCCCGTGATGATTTGCGCACCGTGGCTGCTGGCGGTCTTGACCATCTGCGCGACCTTGTCCAGACCGATCTGATTGACCAGCGGGCCCATATCCAGACCAGCTTCCCTGGACGGGTCACCGTACTTGGTGGCGGCCATGGCGCTGGCCAGTTTGTCGATAAACTCATCCGCCACACCACGCTCGACGTACACCCGTTCAGCGCAGTTGCACACTTGCCCGGTGTTGATCACGCGTGAGGCCGTGATGGCTTTAACCGCCAGCTCCAGGTCGGCATCACCCAGTACGATGGCCGGCGCCTTGCCGCCCAGCTCAAGGTTGAGCTTGGTGATGTTCGGGGCGGCGGCGGCCATGATCCGCGAGCCGGTGGCGACGCTGCCGGTGAAGCTGATCAGGTCGATACCGGCATGGCTCGTGAGGACATGCCCTACGCCTGCACCAGTACCGCTGACCACGTTGAACACGCCGGTGGGCAGGTCGGTCTCAGCGACCAGGCGGGCGAATTCGAAGCAGTTGATGGGCGTCTCTTCGCTGGGTTTGATCACGATGGTGTTACCGGTGATCAGTGCCGGCGCCATCTTGCGGGCGATGAGGAAGAACGGGAAATTCCACGGCAGAATGCCGGCCACCACACCCAGGGGTTTACGTTGCAGGAAGATATGTTCGCCAGCGCGGTCACTGGTCAGCACTTCCCCTTCCAGGCGGCGGGCCCACTCGGCCATGTAGTCGAGGTAGTCGGCGGTGAAGTTGACTTCCACCAGCGCCAGGCCCGGCACCTTGCCTTGTTCCTGGGTGATGATGCGCGCCAGGCGGTCGGCGTTGGCGCGCACCTTGTTGGCGATCTGGCGCAGGTAACCCGCGCGTTCGATGGCCGGTTTCGCGGCCCAGCCTTTTTGCGCTTTGCGCGCGGCGGCGATGGCGCGCTCGACCTGCACAGTGGTGGCCTGTGGCACGCGAGCCAACAGGGCGGCGTCGGCCGGGTTGTACACCTCAATCAGCTCTTCACTGCCGACAAAGGCGTTATCGATGTAGTTCTGGTAGGTGACGATCTCGCTCATTGCAGTCTCTCCTGTCCATGAAAAAACGCCCGTCAGAGCGGGCGCATAAGTGTCAGTTGCTGGCGGTTTTCTTGGTGGCGGCCTGCTGTTCCTGCAGGTCATAGGCGCGCTTGATCAGGTATTGATGCACGGCTTCGGCTTGCGCAAGGTCGAGGTGGCCCTGGAACGACGGCATGCCATCGGGAATACGCCCGCCGTAGACGATGCCAAGGAAGCGTTCGTGGTTGTCCTTGCTCAGGGTCCGCAGGTCCGGCACTACACCGCCGCTGATGGCGTTGATGCCGTGACATTGCGAGCAGCTGGAGTTGAACAGTTCACGGCCCTGGTCAATCTGTGCTGGCGTGCCGGTCAGCTTCGGCGGTTCGGGTTCGCGATCGGCGAACCGGTCCTTGAGGTCCGGGAGCGTGGCAGTGCCGCCAAGCTTGTAGGTCAGCACCTGCGCATTGGGTTTGACCCCGGCACGCAACGACAAGGCACCGGCGAAGGTGGAGAATGCCCCGCCCCAACCGGCCATGAAGGTGACGTACTGTTCGCCGTCCACTTCATAGGTCACCGGGGCCGCCATCACGCCGGTGTTGGCCGGCGACTCCCAGACCTTCTTGCCGGTGTCGGCTGCGTAGGCGACTACGCGACCATTGGCGGTGCCTTCGAACACCAGATTGCCGGCGGTGCTCAGGGTGCCGCCGTTGAAGATGGTGGTGTATGGCACTTCCCAACGGGCTTCCTGCTTGACCGGGTCCCAGGCGATCAGCTTACCGGTCCAGGTGTCAGCGATCTTGCGCAGGCCCTCAGGGTCCTCCGGCATCATCCCGGTGTTCACGTCGAGCTGGTAAATGCTCTTGAACTTGGAGCGCGGTGGCGCGCCGTCAACGTCCTGGTACATGGCCGACATGATGTGCGCCGGGATGTACACCAGGCCCGTTTGCGGGTTGTACGACATAGGTTGCCAGTCGTGCGCACCCCAGAAGGCCGGCTGGATCAGGCGGGCTTTTTTCTCCGGGTCTTTCCAGTATTCGGCGACTTTCTCGTTGCGGATCGGCCGCCCGGTTTTCATGTCGATGCCGGTGGCCCAGTTGATCGGGATAAAATTCTTCGCCGACAGCAGCTCGCCCGTGGCCCGATCAATCACGTAGAAAAAACCGTTCTTCGGCGCCTGCATCAGCACCTTGCGTTGCTTGCCGTCGAGTTCCAGGTCCACCAGCATGATGTGCTGGGTAGCCGTGTAGTCCCAGGCATCGCCAGGGGTGGTCTGGTAGTGCCAGACGTATTCGCCGTTATCCGGGTTGATGGCCACGATGGAGGAGAGAAACAGGTTGTCGCCCTTGCCTTCGCTGCGGATACGCGGGTTCCACGAGGAACCGTTGCCCACGCCGATGTACAGCAGGTTCAGCTCGGGGTCATAGGACATCGAGTCCCACACCGTGCCACCACCGCCCTGCTTGTGGTAGTTGTCGCCGAACCAGGTCTTGGCGGCGATTTCCATGCCTTTCCCCTTGGGCATTTCCTTGGGGTCACCGGGCACGGTGAAGAAGCGCCAGTCCTGCTTGCCGGTCTCGGCGTCGTAGGCGGTGATGTAGCCGCGCACACCGAACTCCGCGCCACCGTTGCCGATGATCACCTTGCCTTTGACGATGCGCGGGGCGCCGGTGATGGTGATGCTGCGGGTCGGGTCGCTTCGGGTATCCACGCTCCAGACCTTCTGCCCGGTTTTGGCGTCGATGGCTTCCAGACGGCCATCGAGCACGCCGACATAGACCTTGCCATTCCACACCGCCACGCCACGGTTCACCGCATCGCAGCAGGCTTCACCGGCGCGCGAGCGGTCGGACTGCGGGTCGTATTTCCACAGCAGCTTGCCGTCGCGCGCATCCAGGGCATAGACGATTGAAAACGGCCCGGTGGTGTACATCACGCCATCGACGATGATCGGCGTAGCCTCCACACCGCGATCGATATCCAGCTTGTAGCTCCAGGCGAGGCCGAGCTTGTCGACGTTGCCGTCGTTGATTTTCTTCAGCGGGCTAAAGCGTTGTTCGTCGTAGGTGCGGCCGGTGCTCATCCAGTTGCCCGGCTCGCTGTTGGCCGCGCTGATACGCGCGCCATCCACAGCCGCAGGCTGCGCAGGCGCCCCCATGGCGTGGCCGGAAATCGCCGCGCCGAGAAGCAGTGAAGCGAGGATTTTTGAGGGAAGAAGGGACCGTGGCAGGCCAATCTGATTCATCGTGGAATCTCCAGTTCTTATTAGGAGCCAGCGCCAGGCGCGGATGGCTGCAAAGGACTGGAGCAACGGCTGTGCCAGAGGGGTTGAAACAGGCTAGAGACCAGATAGGCCGGGGTCTGTAGAGAAGTGACGCGTGATGATGAAGCCGGACACTTGTCGCAACAGAGGGACAGTGATGCGACAGGTGTAGCGGTGTTCTTTGAATCGCCTTACTGGTATGCGGGACCACTGGATTCGCCGTCCTTTCGGCCGCTGATTGGGAGATTGGAGCGCCGTTGAAGCAAATTTGTCCGAACCTTCATCAAAACGGCGAAAGTCTTACTCCGGTTGGTTGGTTTTTGAGGTAGGCCAAGGCAGTTAGCCTGACACCACTTCCCGCCCTATTGAGGTAACGCAAATGAAAGCAGTCGTATTCACCCAACCGGGTTTGCCCATTCAAGACGCTCAGTCATTGTTCGAAACCGAATTGCCTCAACCCATCCCACGCGCCCGTGATTTGCTGATCGAGGTCAAGGCGATCGCCGTCAACCCGGTCGATACCAAAGTGAGAGCTCGCAGTACCAGCAAGCAACCTCAGGTTTTGGGTTGGGACACGGTAGGCATCGTTCGTGAGGTCGGTGGTGATGTGTCGTTGTTCCGGCCAGGCGATGAAGTGTTCTACGCCGGCGCCATTGATCGCCCTGGCAGCTACAGCGAGTTTCACTTGGTTGATGAGCGCATCGTTGGGCATAAACCCCGCACGCTGGACAATGCCAGTGCCGCAGCGTTGCCGCTGACCTCCATCACCGCCTGGGAACTGTTGTTCGACCGCCTCGGCGTAAAGGAAGGCGGTGGTAAAGGGCAAAGTCTCCTGGTGATTGGCGCAGGCGGCGGTGTCGGTTCGATCCTGGTTCAGTTGGCCCGCAAGCTGACCCAACTCACGGTGATCGGCACGGCGTCTCGACCGGAAACCCGGGACTGGGTACGTGAACTGGGCGCCCATCACGTCATCGATCATTCAGGGTCGATCTCCCTACAGCTTGAAAACCTCAAACAAAGCCCCGTCGATTACGTGATCAGTCTGACCCACACCGACACCTACCTTCCCCAGATCGTCGAAGTGCTGCGCCCTCAGGGCAAGCTCGCGCTGATTGACGATCCCGAACAACTGGACGTGATTCCACTCAAGCGCAAATCGCTGTCAGTGCATTGGGAACTGATGTTCACTCGCTCGCTGTACCACACCGACGACATGATCCAACAACATCACTTGCTGGAAAGGATTTGCGCCCTGGTCGAAGAAGGCGTGATCAAGACCACGATCGGCGAGCACTTCGGCAGCATCAACGCCGAGAACCTCAAACGCGCTCATGCACTCATTGAAAGCGGCAAAGCCAAGGGCAAGATCGTCCTGGAAGGCTTCTAAAAAGCGCTTACACACGCAAGGAAACGAACATGAAAGCACTCTTCAAAGTCGCTGGACTGGCGATCGCGGTTTCTCTCAGCACAATGGCTGTAGCCGATTCTGCAACCGGCAAGGGCATCCAGATCGAACGCGTCTTCGCATTCAATGGGGCCATGCCAACGGGAGTTACTGTCACCGAGAGCGGTCGCATTTTTGTCAACTTTCCCCGTTGGGGTGACGACGTTCCATACACCGTTGCGGAAGTTGTCCAAGGAAAGGTCGTGCCTTACCCTGACCTGAAAACCAATGTCGAAGATCCGAAAAACCCGGCCGCTGGTTTCATCAGTGTGCAAAGCGTAGTCGCCGACGGCCATGGGCGGGTCTGGATACTCGATACCGCAGCACCCAGGTTTTCCGAACCCAAGGCCGGAGGCGCCAAGCTGGTCGCCATCGACCTGGCGTCCAACAAGATAGTCAAGACCGTCGTTTTCCCCCCAGAGGTGATGCTGCCCTCCACCTACGTGAACGACATGAGGTTCGACTTTCGGGTGGGCAAGGAAGGGGTCGCCTATGTTACGGATTCTTCCGTCAGTGGCCCTGGTGCAATCATTGTTGTCGATCTTGCAAGCGGCAATGCCACTCGCCGACTGAGTGGAGTCAAGTCCACCTCGGTCGATCCCTCGTTCACTCCCGTGATCGAAGGCAGACCGGCCCTTATCACAAAAAATGACAAAGGAGAAGCCGGCCTGTTGTCGGTAGCGTCTGATGGCATAGCGCTCTCAAGCGATGGCCAGACACTGTACTTCTGCCCTTTGTCGAGCAGGCATCTTTATTCAGTTTCGACCGCTCTGTTGCGAGACCCAAGCGTGAGCGATACCGAACTGGAAAAAGCGGTCATCGACTTGGGTGAGAAAGGAGCTTCCGACGGCCTTGAAGCCGATGCCAACGGAGCGGTTTATGCCGGCGATTATGAGCACAACGCAATCAGGAAACGCTTGTCCGACGGTCAATGGCAAACCCTGGTCGAGGATTCACGCTTGCTTTGGCCGGACACCTTGTCCATCGGACCCGACGGCTACTTGTACTTCACGGCCAATCAACTTCATCGTTCTCCTGGATTCAATGATGGTCAGGACAAGCGCGTGAAACCCTACAGTCTGATGCGTATCAAGATCGACGCCAAGCCTGCACAAACCCACTAGAGGGCCGTTCAATGCAAAAGCTCATCCGTCTTGTGCGCTGGATCAGGCCGGCGACTACTTCGCTAACGGGAGTGAAGCCGACTACCTGATTCGACGGGAAGGATGCTCGGCCCTGGAAGCGGCTGATAGGCGAATTGAACGCCTATCACAGCTTGAAAAAGTCTGACATCCAACATTGAGCGTCATTGCGCAACATAGCTCTCGAAACGTGTGAACAAGAAGGTTCTCAGCATTTGCACTGCCGGCGTCAGCGAAGTTCGATGTGCACACACGAGCTGAAGCGGCGCCGGCTGTCCGTACTCCTCGGGAAAGATTTCCACAAGGCGGCCCTGCCGAAGATCATCCATGACGTCGATCCTGGACTTGTAGACGACCCCCACTCCCGCTACAGCCCATCGACGAACGATATCCGCATCGTCACTGATGCGGTCCCCCGTCACCTGGACGGTTCTGGCGCCCTCTGACGAGTGAAAACTCCAACGCTCGTAAGTCTGTTCCCCCATGACATAACGAAGACAGTTATGCCGGCTTAAATCTTCGGGCGTCAGGGGAACACCATGCCGTGCGAGATAGCTGGGCGATGCACACACTGTTCTGCGGTTGAACGGTGCCAAGGCCAATGACACGAGGCTTGAGTCAGCCAGTTGGCCATATCTGATACTGGCATCCAGATGCTCGCCGAACAGGTCCGCGACCTGATCGCTGATCCGCAGTTGTAGCAATACCTTCGGATACATCAATTGAAATTCATCAAGCCAGGGCAACAGCACGTTTCTTCCGATGTCCGAAGGTATGGACAAACGGATGGTTCCGGCGATCTCATCACGCCCTTGGGTCAATGCCAGCTCGCCGAGTTCAAGGGCTTCCAGTGCTTGCCGAGCATGCGACAGGTAGCGCTCACCGTCGTCAGATACTCTCAGCCGCCGCGTGGAGCGCACGAACAATCTGACTCCCAGGATGCCCTCCAGACGCTGAACGGCGCCACTGGCCAAGGCAGGCGAGATGTCCAGCAATCGTGCCGCCGCCGAAAAGCTGCCTGCACTTGCAGTCGTAACGAATACCTGAATATCGTCGACCCGAACTATTTTCTTCACTTTTACAATCAACTCCTCGCGGTATTACGCGCAACCAGCGCAGCGATGACAACACCGAACACTACCAGGCAAAGTCCAAGCAGGAACTTACCTGAGACTGTGGCTTCGAGAGTAAGACAGGAAAAAACAATCCCCACCAATGGCACCCCCATGGTGAAATTCGACATCGCAAACGTCGACACCCTTCTCCCAAATTCCGCTGATATTACAAAACACGCTGATGTTGCGATGGGACCAATGAAAAAAAGCTCCTCTAACAGATCGGCACTGACTTTTATGGAGGTGGGAGGACCTTCTGTGAGAGTGGCAGCAATTGCCAGTGGAACGGTCGCAAGCAGCATCTGCCATGGGGCGAGTGCCAAGGGAGACGTGACCCAATGGTGGCGCTTGATATGGAGGATAACGATTGCCCAACTGATGGCCGCCAGAATCAGGAACACCGCACCCAGCACAGTATCCTTATTCGACCAATCCAACTCGCCGGGCGAACAAACCACTGCAATACCGATCAGGCCAATCAGGAGTGCGGACACCTGCATCCTCGACGGTGTTTCGCGAAAAATAAGCCAAGCCACTAACACGCACCATAAGGGTGTTGTATACGCCAGAAGCACTGCACGGCTGGTGTCGATGTGCACCATGGCCACCAAACCCAGCCCGGTAAAAGCCATCATCTGCAATAAACCAACGCTTGCGATGATCGCAAGGTCTTTGGCTACCGGGAGTTTCAGTTGCCCCCGCAAGATCAAATACATGAACAAACACAGCGCCGCGCTGGAAAACCGGATGGTGGCCAGCCAGAGCGGAGGCACATCCTGTAATGCAAGCTTGGTGATAGGCCAACTGCTGCCCCAGAGCAGTACCATCACAGCCAGCCACATATACGTGTTTTGAAACCCGAAAGTCCCGCCTCGAGCTCTTACAAGTAATTCGGTGGAAACACTCATGATTGCGCTCCGGAAAGTTATCCCATCGAGCAATCATGATATTTCTACCCAGCAGCAAAAATGCTTCTATCTGTTTCCTGAAAACGAATAATTAGGTACGTTTCACCTATCAACGACCCATTACAGGAAAAACCTACCATGAGCCGCGCAAAACTGGACGATGCCAGCCTGCGAATCCTCGACGCATTGCAGAAGAACGCAGAATTGAGCAATGCCGAATTGGCAGATATCGTGGGGCTGTCCACTTCGCCGTGTTGGCGACGCGTTGCGGAGATGAAAGAAAACGGGGTTCTTCGAGGTGCAGTCACATTGGTCGACCCCGCGAAGCTGGAGCTTGCGATTAACGTGTTCGTACACGTCACCCTGAAGCTTCAGGACAAGCAATCACTGGAGATATTTACCAATGCGATCAGGGAGCGACCGGAAGTCATGGAATGTTATTTGATGAGCGGCGAGGCTGATTTCATGCTGAGGGTTGTGAGCGAGGATATTTCAAAATACCAGACCTTACTGCTCGACTGTCTCACGACCATACCTGTCGTAGCGAGTATCAGGTCAAGCTTTGCCCTGAGCCAAGTGAAGTACACCACGGCACTTCCGACCAATCATCTGCGTGGTCGATCCAGCTTGGCTCACGGTTGAAGTCAAAACACTCGAAGGCGTCGCCGCACACGAAGCATTGCGATTCAAAGCCCTTCAAGAATAACTTCCTTTAGGGCAATCCATTTCCGAGCCAAAACTCCGGCTGCTGTATCTCGAGCATATCCGGGTCGCTGAAGCCTTCTGCTGCAAGCCGGATCGGGTCAGCTTTGGTGTGAAGCGCAGGGATGGGCTCATTGTGTAGGGAAGATTCAGCAGTGATCTCTGCTGCAGCGGTGGTCATGTCATTCATGGCAGTCGCTCCAATTGTTGAGTGATCAGCTTGAACGGCAAAAAAATCTGGCGACACCCGCCAGCCAATGAAACAGTTTCAGCAAATTGAAGAAAGCGTAGGTGCAGGTCGCACGAGTCTTGGCGCGCAATGCCTTACTTGGCGGTCTACGGGTCGGTCGACCCAAGTGATTCTATGTCAAAGCAGAAAAACACCCCGCTACGGTTTTTAGCTCGTCACTCAGCTCCTGGGCGACCTTATTCAGTCGCTGACAAAAAGCCCTTACGGTTCCGTGGCAAAGCTATCGGACAAACAGTGCCCAACGATTGGCTGGCGCCGGTCCTGGATGAGGTGGTGGCGTTCATTCATGGGCAGGAACGAGCGTCGGAAATTTCTCACGACAGATGAAGCTGGTCGATCCGTTGTTCAAGGTGTAGGCCTAGCGGTAAAACGTTCCCCCCTTTGCCGCAATGTCAATCCACTGGTCAGGGCGTAGGCCGTATATTCGCCTTGCCAAGCCAAAAATTTTTAAATAAACGACCACCAACAATTTCAGGATATAGACCACTAAGTTTGCCTACCTACTAAACCAACCTAAAAATCAACACCTAATTTTTCAGCCAACTCTCTCAACCTCAGAGAAACCTCGATAATCTCATCCTTGTTTAATCCACAATATGTCGGCAGTGAGTCATCTGGAATATTCTGAATTAGAGCAAACCCGCACGACACAAAATACCGAAGCTCTTTCGGCGTGACTTCTAACATAATAATTTTTGAATCTATATTTCGCTCACTCATTTCTTGGGAACCTGAGATTTAATGTAATTATCCCAACCGACCCCACCTTGGTCAGGCCTGAACGCCGTAGCTTCGCCCCTCTGCCCCCGAATAACAATCGTCTTTGTTGAGTTATCAAGATAGTACACTGTTCCATCAACGGATTGGCGCCGCTCAATTTCTGGATTGGAAACGATCTTTTCAATAAAGCTCTGAAACTCATTTTTTGTACTGATGCCAAGATCAGCGAACTCTTGCCGCTCGATCACATGCTTCTGAAAGGCATGCCCACTAGCAACCTCCTCAGCCAAAAGCTGGGAACTGAGCCTGTCCTGATTGACAGCGCTCTCCGCTCCGGAGCTACCATTGCCTTCCCCTACACCGTTGCCATTGCTACTTTCATTGTAGACTGCCCCCGGATTCAACTGATGGCCCGGAGTTACATAAGTGTCACCTCCTTGTTGGCCATCCAACTGGCTTCCACCAGTATGCGGCATTGTAGAGGCCTGGCCGCCCTCAGCATAACCGCCACTGCTTGGGTTTTGCCCGCCAGCCTAGGCCAGCAATCCTTCATATTTCTTCAAACGCGGATCGAGGACATGGATTGGAAGCCCCATGTTTTCGAGTGCGACATCCACAATCATCTTCACCATGACGGCACGCTGGGTCGCGTCACTCACGCCCCGCTCGATGGAGTCGATCGCACTCGATACCGCCGTCTGCATCTCTGCCTGCCGCTCAGGTGGTAATTGTGTGGCAGCGAGGGATGTCGCCAACGCCCCCAATAGCACAGAACCCGCCAATACCACAGGCACAAAGTTATGGCGGTTCTGTTGCAGGGCGTTGGTCATGGCCATCACCACCAAAACGCGCAAGACGTTGTCGGGATTCTGAGCTGCCATATCCGTTAGGCGCTGCGCAACAAGCTCGAAATCCTTGCCTCCCTCAGTTGCCGAAACCCTCGCTAGTAGCGACTTTACCGTGTTGGCGCGGGTTTCCTCGTTGCGATTGCCCAATTGGCGCGTCAGCTCACGTGCAATCTGCTGACGATTCACCAGCTCCGCTCCGATACTGTCTTGCGTGAACAGGATATCTTTCGAGTTCGCATAAACAGTCAAATTATCTGGTAAGGCAGATTGCAGCTTTTGGCCTAGTGCTTCTACACCTTTTGCCCTAAATGTATTACGTCATAGACTCAAACTGTGATGGTCTCAGTGCCACCTGTGCAGTGGTGGCACCTTTCTCATCGCAGAGCTCAACCTCATAAGCTTCCTCTGGTTCCGAGAACACGGCAACTATTACTCCGAGGCTGCCACTAAAAACTCCCTCCGAAGGAATGTCCTCTAATAAGCGCACGACTTCGTTAATTTCTAAAGGCATATGAGTTACTTCACAAAAATTGTTGTCAGTTCTGGAGTATTTGAGCCGGGCTTATAAATCCATCCACTTCTAACGACTCCGCTTCCATTTGGACCTGTAACGGGAATGTCAACAGTAAAGCGAGCTCCATATTGATCCACCTTCCCAGGAGTTGGCGTGTTTTTCATTACCCCTTCCTGAAGCTGCTTCATCAGCAGATCAGAATTGCCCTTCGTAAATCCAAGCACCGATTCAAAAACACGAGCCTTGTTACCACCAACAGGATGATCAGGATTCAATGCGTAGTCTGTGAGCTTGCGCGGGTCAATAACCGCACGATTGGAGCCTACAAGTGAATGAGCTTCGACGAGCTCCGGAACTCCTTTTGCACCTTCAGCATTGTTCTCGTTATTGTATACCACACCCGGATTCAACTGATGACCTGGCGTCACATAAACACTACCACCTTGTTGGCCATCCAGCTGCGTCCCCCCAGTATTTGGAGTTGTAACGGCCTGCCCACCCTCCGCATACCCCCCACTGCTCGGGTTTTGCTTAGTCATCTCCGCCAGCAAACCTTCATACTTCTTCAACCGCGGATCGAGGACATGGATTGGAAGCCCCATGTTTTCGAGTGCGACATCCACAATCATCTTCACCATGACGGCACGCTGGGTCGCGTCACTCACGCCCCGCTCGATGGAGTCGATCGCACTCGATACCGCCGTCTGCATCTCTGCCTGCCGCTCAGGTGGTAATTGTGTGGCAGCGAGGGATGTCGCCAACGCCCCTAATAGCACTGACCCCGCCACTAGCACTGGTACAAAATTATGCTGGGTTTGCTGCAGCAAATTCATCCGGTACATCACCGCGAGAACTTGCATTGCCTTGTCTGGGTCCTGACCAGCCATGTCCGTAAGACGCTGGGCGACTAGTTCAAAATCCTTGCTCTGGTCACTTGGAGCGACCCTAGCAAGCAGTATCTTTACCGTTTTAGCGCGGGTTTCCTCGTTGCGATTGCCTAATTGGCGCGTCAGCTCTCGTGCAATCTGCTGACGATTCACTAGCTCCGCTCCGGTACCAGTGCCCAGCGTCGCTCCGACGATCAGTAAATCGCCAAGCTTGTGCAACGTTTCTTCAGCGTTTTCCCCATACTTCGAAACGCTGTCCTTCCAACCTTGCAGAGTGTCAGCAGGGTTCAGAACAGCCTTAACCGACGAGCTGGTGACATAAAGATCGGTCCGAGATTCCTTGTCGCGAGTGATTTCGTACGCTTTGTCCAGATCACGATTAAGCCCGACTGTAGAGTCTTTGCCCGTCCCTTCGTCGTTGCGCACCACGATCTCACCCGCGCCAACGGTGGCCCGCACAATTTGTTCGCGATCCTTCTCGTAGTTCCAGCCTTCAAGGCTCCAACCCGACTTGCCCTCCTTCCCTTTTCCGACTTGACTGCCATCTTGTACAGCGCCGCTGCCACCGTACGTACCGCCAACGTTCAGGTAATAACCGTGCTCTTTATCCTTCCCGGCGATATCGCTAAAGCCCAACGTGCCGGTGTCCAGCTTCAGGTTGCCGTTGTCGGCAGCAATCACTGCACCGTCAATCTGGGTGTGGTTCTCCGTACGAATGTCGACTTTGGACTTGCCAGTGATGCTGGTTTGTTCTTCGACCCAGTTGGTTTTGCCGGTGGTCTGACCATAACCCACCGAGCCACTGACACCGACGAATGAGCCGGTGGCACTGATATCGAACTCCTTGCCTTTGACTTTGCCGGTATCGGCAACCGAGGACACATTCAGATCGCCGCCCACGCGGCCGACTACTTCATCACCGCGCAGGTTGGCCCCGGCAATGTTGGTGTCCTTCCCGCTGCTGAAGCCCAATCGGTTGCCGGCGTAGAGATAAGCCTCTTGTTGTTGCTCGCCTTCTCGCTCCAGATTGCCCTTGCCGATATTGACGCTGACGTAGAGGCCTACGCCTTGCGAACCGAAGGTCAGACCGGCTTCGCCGCCGCCGTTGTGGCGGTTGTTGTCGCTGCTGCTGTCGTTGTGAGCCGATCGAATGTTGAGCTCATTGCCGGCACTCAGATCGATATCGCGCTCGGCCTTCACCTGGGTGCCGATCAGGTTCAGGTCGTTACTGGCCTTGAGGTTGACATCGCGACCGGCCCCCAATTGCGTGACCGTTGAAGAGTCCTGAGTGCTGTCAGCACTGGACGTGCCGTAACTGCCGCCGACACCCAGCTTGATGCCACCACTGGTACCGCCGTGAATGCCGCCCCAGCTTTCGGTGTTCTGGCTCTCTTCGCTGACACCACCCTTGGCAACATCGAAGGTTACGTCACGGCCTTTGACGTTGATGTCGCGCCCGGCGTTTACCCGGCTGCCATTGACCACTACATCATTGTTGGCATTGAGGTTGACGTCGTTACCCGCATTGAGCGTCGAGGATCGGTTAGTCTGCTCGATCACCACCTGACTGCTGCTCTGTTTACTGTTACCAATCTTGAGGTCGCCTGTGGGCCCCGACAGGAATTGGCCGACGGCATCCACGCCCTTGAGTACGCTCGAACCTTTGCTGACGCCGTTCTCGCCTTCATGGGCGGCTTGCCCGGCCACTTCGGTGTAGCCTTTGAGCTGGCTGGGACTACCGCCGTTGACTTCATTGAGGATCAGATTGGCGGCGCGTCCATTGAGGTTGCTGTTGCCAATGATGTAGCCACCCAGTTGCGTACTTTGCAGATTGTTGGTGGCGTTGTTGAGGATGACGCCCTGCTGACCAACGTTGAAGTCGCTGTACTGGTTATGCGACAAGCCGGCGCCATTGGGCGCGGCAATGTTCACCACCGGAACACCGTTGGCAGCCTGCCCGACAGTCGTCGCACTGCCATTGACCACGATGCCGTCGGCGAGCGCCCAAATCGGTTGCCAAAATATCGCGTTGGCGAGCATTAACGCCAATCCACGCTTGGGCAGCCCCCAGAAAGAGTCACGAGGATGCACGGAGGCAGAAGGCTGGCTGGCCAAAAAGGTGAACTGGCGGACGTCCATGTCGGTATCTCGATTAATCAGCAGAAGTTAAAGGAAGAAATCCATGCGCAAGTAAATCGGTGCTTCACGATCGCTTAGCGCTTCGGGTCGCTCGAGCGAGTGCCCGAAGGTGACACTGGCCGCCAGGTGCTCGCCCCGAGCGAACAGCTCAAGAGAATTGCTCGACACGCGGCCATGCTGCTCTGCGTTGTAGCGGTCGTTGCGGATCACACCTACGTCGTAGCCAAGGCCCGTTCCATATTCCGTCAGCAGCGGACGCAGCCAGGACCAGGTGACCGGGCGACTCCAGCGCAGGTCATTTCGCCAGTAACCGCCGCTGTCCCCGGTCAGGTTCTGATCCTTGTAGCCACGGATGGAAGACTGACCACCCAGACTCATGCGCTGAGGACTGAACAACACGTCTTCACTGCGCTGC
The DNA here is from genome assembly GCF_054668405.1 of Pseudomonas sp. S2_C03. NCBI lineage: Bacteria > Pseudomonadati > Pseudomonadota > Gammaproteobacteria > Pseudomonadales > Pseudomonadaceae > Pseudomonas > Pseudomonas sp. S2_C03. The sequence continues at coordinate 3,267,041 of NZ_CP162766.1, forward strand.
CCGGTGATCAGGCTCGTGAACAGCAGCGACTCATCCCACCATTTGAAGGGCTGCAGATAACTGATCGTCGCGGTGTATTTGCGATAACGGGCAACAACGACGGAGCGCTCGGTAAACGATCGAAAACGAGACCAACGCGCCGAGATGTTGAGGAGCCCTGCTATCAAGATCACAACCGCAGATTGGAACGGAATTGCGCAACGCAACCATCCATGGGCTCCAACAAATCTTTTTTTGTCGACGAAGACTGCTCTGCAAAACGATATGTGGAGCGGGAAACGAGACTCGAACTCGGGCGAATGAAGCTTTCAGTGACATGACAAGCCACTAAATATTCTTGGTGAGGAGAAAAGAGGGGGGATTTTCAGACATGAAAAAGCCCAACCTTTTCAGATTGGGCTAAGTCATTGAAAAATATGGTCGGGACGGAGTGATTCGAACACTCGACCCCTAGCACCCCATGCTGGCGACTGTAGCAACCCAAGCACTTGTTTTTAAAGGATAACAGGCCTATTTCGGCATAGCAAAAAACCTGATTTTTTGTGCGTATGCAAACGAAAACACGCGCCCTCCAGAGGAGGTTTTGCGCACACTTCCCGGCGTCCTGCCGACCAACACCCAGCCACTTCACTGCTACGCTCCGTACAGCCAACGGAGATAAGCAATGCCAGATTCCGACCTACTCCCCTCCCTACTCCAAAAGATTTACGAAAACCAACTAGCGCTTGAAGCTGCCATCACGGAGCTGAGGAACTGGGTGGAACATCATGGCGGGACAGAAGCTGCCGAAAACGTGCGCGGCGCCCTGGAAACGTTGGACAAAAACGAAGAGTTCATCAAGCTCACGCTCGCGGTGTTGATGGCTCCAGAGTGAAGGTTCCTTTCACATATGGACCAGAATGCGTACCGTCGACCTTATTCAATTCCCACTTCCGATCCAGCAAGAAATTAATGCAGTGGTTATTGCAGGCTCTAAAATATGACCCTTAGCTGCCATACAAGCGATAATTTCAAATGGCTTAAAGCCGTGCTTCCCCTGACAGTCCCCAAGCTCGTGAGCTAGTGTTCCACCCCCGCTGGCTAGTAGACAGGCTACAAAATTGAAGGAACCGAGGTCTAATTTTGTTAGTGATATATTCGACTCTGTCTTGGTTAACTTCACGGACCCACAAAGTCTCTCCTCATTTTCGATTGTTAACTCGACGACAACAGAATCATCAGTAGCGGTCCCCGTAACTGTTAGCTTAAATTCCCTGCCTTCATAGCCCGTTCCGTCCGTAAAATTCGTTGTCCAGATCTCCATGTCCACCTCCACATTTATTCGATGGAATTGAGTTGCCCTGGAACGATAGTAGAGATCCTTTACCAGAGACGACCCCTTCGTCGCCTCACTTCAATCGAGTCCGATGTAAGGCCACCTTTGCTAGAACCCTCACTTACCTGGCGTTAATTTCTTTTATGTACGCTTGGCACGCAGCCAATGCGATCAGTCCTTGGTCGCCGGCGTCGGTGATGGCGATAATTCGTTGAGCATGCGCTGGGTCAAGTTCGGCTCGTACGGTGCGAGGAACCACGCCGCTGGCGCCGGGGGTGGCAGGCACTGAACAGCCACTGGTTGAACCCTGGTCAAGGATGACTGACAGCCGCAGATCTGAAGTAGCAAGGCGATCGCGCAGGCGATCCTGGTCTTTTTGAGCATTGGTCAGTTTCTCGAAGTGGGTTTGTTCGCTGGCCGCCAGCTTCTGCTCGAGCGCGAGCCGCTTGTCCTGCTCGGTCTTCTGCGCAGCAGCGCCGACCATGGCCAACTGATTGAGGGTGTCGGTGTGGGAGCGGGCCTGCTCAGCGAGCTGCAGGCCGTAACGCCATTCCTGCACTTGCCAGGTGGCGCCGGCGGCGAGCAGCACCAGGACCACTAGGCCGATCGCCTTCCACGGAATCGCGATCTGCATCATTGGTCCTCCCAAGCCGGGATATCGACGGTTTGTCCGGCTAGCGAGTGCGTGCAGTCACCCAGGTACTGGATCTGCCCATCCGTGACGAATGAGTGACAGACACGCTCCCCGTCAGACCAGTTGTAGCGCACCAGCACGGACGGAGTGAACGTGGGCTTCTCCGCGTCTCCGTTCCAGCCCCATCGAGGCCCGGCGCCTGGACCGTGCATGATCCTGTGCACCATGTCGCAGCCTGGGCATTCGAACCACAGGCTGCCCTCTTCCGTGGTGGCCAGCACTTTGGAAACTCTGCGAAAGGCTGTCATGGCACACCCTTGAAGAATACGTGCCCACCCAACTTGAGCGTCTGCTTGGCCTTCGCCGCCCAGGCCGGGGGCTTCTTCATGGCGATCGCGTAATAGTGCGTGGCGCCGTTGGTTGGGTCCGGCACTTTCCCGTCGATCACTTGGTCAGCGACGACCCGGCACTGCACCAGCTCGCGGAGCGGGATCTGGCGGGCGCCGCTCAGGAATGGATAGTTCTCGTCGTCAGCGTTCCAGCAGCTAAATTGTTGGCGCGCCAGGCAAACGCCGGCATAGCCCTCTCCCCACCACGACTTCGCTTTTCCATCGAATACGCGGTTGCGGACCGTCCATGCTACGGCGACCTTTCCGGTCGTCGACTCACCCCGGGCTTCACCCCAGATCGTGCGGGCAAGGATGTCTCGATCCTTTTCACTGATGGTCATGCTTTTCTCCAGGCAAAAAAATACCCGCTCGATGGCGGGTTATCGTGATTCGGGTTCGAACAGGTCACTGGCCGGTCACATCAACAATCAATGCGCTGAACCGAGTAGAGTCGAATGTTTTGTTGGGGGGAGGCTGATTGTGCCTGCCTGCGAACGTGTTCCAGTAATTGATCATCTGGAAGCGCAATCCGCCCGCCAATGACAAAACACCAGGGGAGTTTTTTACAAAGTCCTCAGTGAATGGCAACGGGTTTGATGGGCTCGTATCCATGTCAACGAGCTGCCTGAACAGACCAGACCAGAACCCAAACATCGCAGCGTAGGTTCTTGAGGTGTCCCAAACGTAGTCACCAAGGATGTTCCGATAATCAGGACTTTGAATAATCGAGGTGACCCTCAGCGCTGGACTGGCCGCGTCAAAAACCAACTTCCCGGCAGCATTGAATATCTGCAAACCGAAGCTCTGGCCCGAGGCAACCCCCAGCCCATATCGGTAATACGTGACAGTCCCTGCTGTTCCAAAAATATAGCGAAGGCCAGTACCTGACGGTGTAATCGAATGCAAAGCGGCAAGCGCAGTTGATCGAATTGCTACCATTTCACTTACCGACGATGTGTAAACCTCAACCCCTGTAACCCGTTCTCCGTTTGGACCAGTAAGGCTTGATGCTGAAATTGATGCCTTCTGTAGGAGCATGTAATTCTGATAATTCTCGTCAATCTGAATTACTCCACTCGCCGTAAAAACTTGCAATCCGGCAGGCATCAGTACACTCCGTAATAAATAGTTGAAGCGATGGCAGGTCGCGGCGGCGATTGAGCGGCTGACGGGAAAGTCCAGCTCATGGTTGAACCTGAAAACGTGACCTCAGGCCCGAACTGGCCGGGGGCTGTGCCGTTTTGCACAACGAATGGGAAAGGTGTTCCCTGAAGCAAGGCCGGGTCGTTTATTGAACCGGCCGCTGTCCCGCTATTAACGCTTCCGAGAAAGCGGAACAGCCTCGTTGTGATATCGATTACCAGATTGCCGTTGGCATCCCAAACTTGCAGTCCTGATGGCATTACCACATCCCCAATCGAACGCGCCGCGTGCCCGCGCCGTCGTAAACGTTGATCACCGTGTTGTTCATCGTGAGACGGCCAGTGCCTGGAACGGCGCCGTTCATCTCCCAGCCAGTCGCCTTGCCAAGCTTCCAGCCCGAGGCTCCAGCAACGTAGTCGTTTGACTGGATGGTGTTGCCGATCTTCGCGTTCGTGATTGACCCATCCTCGATGAATGCGGCCTTGAGGTAGGCGACGTTGTTCTCGACCACGAACGGATAAAAAATCTCCGAGGCATTGGGGTCAACAATTGCGAATCTGCTGGCGGCAATCAGTACCTGGCTGGTGATGATCCCTTCGTCGTTCTCGACTCCAACGCCGATACCCGCCAAATAAGGCTTCCCGTCGACGGTGAGCTGGGTCTTGATGCTATACATCGCGGCAAGCTCGGTTTTCACCTGTTCGATTAGAACAAGTGAACCATCGCCAGCCTCGATCTTTTCCAGCAGGTGCTGGCTGAGCTGAGTTTCGGTGATCTCGCCGTTCAGGTAGTCGAGGATAGGGCCGGCATCCGCCGACGACTGGCCAAAGACTGGCCCAAAGAACGCGCCAACGTTGCCGATCCGGTCAACCAGCCGGGCCCAGAAGAAGAAGGTCTTGCCGGCGGCCAGCCCCATAACAGTGAGGTCGGTCTGCGGATAGGCGTAGTCGCCGAACTTGATGGCTTCTGCAATCTGGTTGGTTTCGCTGTACCAGATCTCAGTTCGCTGGAGATCGGCCGTGCTCACGTCCTGGGGGATACCCCACTTCAGCTTGATGCCGAACACAATCGAATCTGCGGTAAACGATGACACCACCGGTGGCGGCGTGGTCTTGCCGTTGAGCACGGTCTCGACGGACGTGGCGAAGACCGAACCGATGTCGAGCGAGTTGATCGCCCGAACCTTGGCCACGTACCGGCCGGCGTAGATCCCGCTCACGTCGACCGAAGTCGTACCGGTGCGACCCGCGAAGATCCAGTCGCCGTCTTTCTTGCGCCAGTACACTTCGAAGGTGATCGCGTTCGGCGGTCGGTCCCACTCGATGGTCATCACGCTGATTGCGCTGCCCTGGTCGACGAAATGGTCATTGCTGACGGTCACGGTCGATGGAGGTTGTTGCACGCTGGGCGGGATGACGGTGATCGGCGGGCGCTCGATCCGGGTACCGTTGTCGATGGCGCCGTATTTACTCGAGTTGTGCCGCACTGCGCTGATGGTGAACTTGATCTCAGAATCCGAGAAATCCTCGGCCACCGACATCACGCGGAACTGCTGCACGGCCAGGGTCGGCGAGTCGATCGCCCACATCGAATGGCGCGGTGGCAGGTCGTCGAGATCTTCAGCCAGCACCACCTGCTGCACCTCGGCCGGGAAGCCGGTGGTGTCGAAGGTGACATTGCCGTTGTCCCAGGTGATACCGGTGTCATCCCAGGTCAGCGGATAGCCAACGGACTTGATTGCCCGCGATACTGCCTTGCCGTTGGGCATGATCAGCGTAATGGTGTCGCCCGAGAAGGCGCTCACATCAGCATCGAGGACCAGCGTATCCAGCGTCGACGAGCGCAGGCGGCCGCCGATGCGGCGCCCTGCCCGGTCATTGTCGGCAATGCGGATGATCTGCCCAGGGCGAGCCAGGGTGCCGTCGAGGCCCACGGAAAACCCGACGCTTTCCGTCTCGAGACGGTTGGTGAGCAATGCCCACTTGCCGATGCGGTGCGCCTGGGCTTGCGATGTGCAGCCGGTGGCAGTGATCTCGGTCTGCTGGATGCCGTAGCGAGTGATCCCGGGCTGATCGTCGACATACTCGACCTTCTGCCGGTAGAAGTCCGTCGGATCGTTCCAGCTCACCAGGGCTACGGTGTAGCGCGTCTTCTTGGCCGAGCCGAAGTAGCCGAACTTCCCATCGATAACGTTGGCGTTCGAGTAGGTGTAAACCGGATCCTCTGGAATGTCGGCCACGGCCATGACGGCGCCGGCCGCCCAGTAGGCCATGCCACGGAAGGTGGTGGCCAGGTCCTGCAGCACCTTTAGAGCGTCAGCGCGTACCGACAGATACAGATTGCAGGTGAAGCGCGGTTCTACCCCGCCCTTTCCATCTGGCACCAGTTGGTCGCAATATTGAGCGATGCGGTACAGCTCCCACTTGTCTACCTGGCTGGCATTGAGCAGGTGACCCAGACCGTAACGGAAGTGCAGCAGCAGGTCGTAGAAGATCCAGGCCGGGTTATCGGTCCAGGCGCTTTGGAAGCTGCCATCCCACACGCCCGAGTAGGTGCGCGTCTCGGCGTCATAGTTACTGGGCACGCGGATGATGCGGCCGTACAACTCGAACGCCCGGGTTGGGATCGACTGGAACTGCGAGGCATCGAACTGAAGGCCGACGATGGCGGAGCCTGGGTAGCGCAGCTTCGCGTCGATGATCTCGGTGATCGCATCGACGTTGGTGGTGTCCGCAATGGCACCGCTGGTGGAGTTGGGAGTCAATCGAACGACGCGGATCGTCCAGCCGCTGACAGCGTCTGGCAAGTCGACACGGTGCGAACGCTCGTATTTCGTCGAGGTCTTGCCGCTGAAGGCGGAAGACAGGACCGTGATGAAAGGCCCTCCATCGGTGGAGAGCTCAATCCGGTAAGCGACGGTGTAGCCATTGGTATCGCCGTTGGTTGTGTTGGTCTGCGCGAGGCGCGGCGTGGAAAGCCTGACTCGAGCCGCCGACAATTGAAGGTTGCTGAGCGATCGCACCCAAGGCTGCGCCGATGTCAGCTCAACGCCGATAGCCGTTTCGTTCTCCACCGCTGGAAAGCCGGCGATGTGGGTTTGGTCCTGACTGCCGGTGCGTACGTCGAGGGTAACGCCGCTGAAGTTCAAGCTGCCGTTAGCGTTCGCCAATGGCGTCTCATCGAGAAATACAGACTGCATCCCATTCACAAGACCACGAATCTCGCCCTCGCCTACCAAGTCAAGGATTCTGGCGTAAGCCGTGCTCTGCAGGCTGTCCGGTGCCTCGACAGAGGGGCGCGGCTTCGACTCGCCGCCCTTGCGGCCGGTGATTTTGGAATTCGTCATAGCTTTCCTTCAGGCGAAAAAAAGCCCGCTCTGGACGGGCCTGGGAAACTGTCGAGAGTTACATTTGATCTTCGGAAAAGATCCCGGCGCTGATCACCGCACTGCCGACGATCATTCGGCCGTAGGGCAGCGGAACGCAGCCTCCCTGCACGCTGGTGTTCACGGCGCCGTTGAAGCTGTAGCTGGGTCGATTGTTGGGGCTGTCCTGCGTACCCAGGCCTTTTGCCTGAGGGCTGAGCATTTGAATTGCGCCGCCCGCTAGCAACGCAATACCGATAGGAGCAGTCGGGGCTCCAAAGAAACTGGCTACGATCAAAACCGCGCCGATAATGGTTTGGAGCAAGCCGGCTCGCTTCGAGCCCGCAATTATCGGGACAATCCGGATTACATCTTTTCCAGTCGGCTTTTCGATGTCGTCTTCGCCGATGTTTTCCTTTCCGTTAAAGATCGCAAAGCAGAGTCCTTTGCTGGAGCTCTCCATCATGTGTTGCTCGAAGCCCGGAAACTGCTTGAAATACCCGCGGACGTCATTGAAGCCAGCACCGGTGGTAAACCTATGCCTGCGCCCGAACCTGCGGGCCAGTGACCCAGACAGGAGGACGGTCTGCATTTTTTCTGTTTGGTGGGCCATATTTTTACCTGGCAATAAAAAACCGCCCGAAGGCGGTTTGATTGGATTTCATCAGTTACAAACTAGTTGGCCGCACATCAAGCCCGGCATCTGGCGTAGAGAAAATCCTGAAGAATTTGTCTTGGCCTTGCTTCAACTGCGTTTCGGCCTCTGTACGCTTCTCGTTAACACCGCAGAGCCCGGCACCTTCTAGAGCCGCGCCAATTACCCACTCGCCCGGCGGGAGAATAAAAGTTGCCTTCTCCTTGGGGTTGAGCTTCGCAGCGCGCTCGCCGTTTATAAAAACGGTAGCGAAGCACCCGCCCCCGAGCATTCCACTGTCCCTGATAACCGTTATCCGACCGGCATCAGGCAATTCGGTTTGATGTGCCAACAGACGGTCAGAAGGCGCGTTCACTGCCTGGGAATTTGGAACTGGTGAAGTCGCACACCCCGCCAGCAACACCAGAGCAGCCGCCCCAATCAAAATCCGCATAGTTACCGCTCCTTGTGAGATCGGCAGACGATAACATTCAGCGGACAGAAACTAAAAAAGCCCGGCGCAGTGCTGAGCGAACGCATTGTCCAAGGCTCTCAAAAACGAGGTTAATTCGAGTTCTTGAACCACATCTGTGCCGTGCCCAGCATCTTCCTGGCGTTATATCTGTCCAACGCATAGGCCGGAACTTTAGTCAGAGGTAGTGAGCTCCCAGTAAAAACCAGCAGTGGCTCATCCGTCCCGCGCTCAAACACCAGTCGCGCATTGATCGATGTTAACTCTGGTTTGGCATTCAATACATCGAGTGTAAGCAGGCGCTGCATTGAGGGAAGCTCACTCCAGGCTACAAACAGAAAAATTGGCTCCAATCCGGCTGGAAACGTTTCGCGCTGTATACGATTTCCCAGCGTTATAAATTTGCTTCCAAGGTCATCGGTGAAATCTATCCATTGATTGCTGTCAGCTATACGCATGGGCAGCATTTTGTCGCGGAAGTTGGGGTTGGATCGGATGCCAAGTTCCTCATCGAAGTAGCTGTACTTGATCTCCGTCCGATCCATCTCATGAAAACGCAATGTTGCATATTTATCAAACGTCGACACGCTTTCACAGCCTGGCAGAAGGAGCGCGAAAACAGTGAGAGGCAAAGCTGAAAGCAATTTTCGCATGAGCATCCTTGCGATTCAGATGGAGATGGGAAATCTGAGCGCAAGCACTCTACACTACCTTGGCAAAGCATCCACCGAAAATGGAATTTCGATAGCAGGCTGTGACTTGCGCAAAAGGGAACAGGCTCTAGTTTCAAAAAAGTGGAGATTATTATGGAACGGCTTGTCACAACACTAACCAGCGCCACCCTTCTAGCCGCGCTGGTAGGCGGCATATTCGGAGGACTAAAGCTCTGGTTGGAAGATTCACGGAGAAAGGCTGCGACTCAAGCAGCGCTGTTTGCCGAGCTAGTTCACATCCAGCGACACTACGACATCACAGCCCAAGAACTAGGCAATCCCTCGAACAATGCCCCCATACGTAGACAGCTTCGATGGGCGCTTTACGGTAATTCAATCGGCGCCGCCAACATAAAAGAAAATGCCATTTTGGGAGCAAACGAGATGGCGCGCTTTCTACAGCTGGCATTTTTCATTCGCAACACCGACACTCTGATCAACGAACTGCTAGCTGATCAAGAAGACCCTCCGACTGCACAGCTGACAATTCTTGCTGATCGCTTAAGGTTTGGAGCTGACCTAGCAGATTATCTGATCACATACATGACCCAAAAGCGTCGCAGCCTTGCCAACGCCTCCAAGAGAGGGTTTCAACCTGTCAGGAGATCGCGGCGTGACAAGACGAACAACACTTAGTCCGATGGATTTGCCTTCTATTCAGCCCAACCCCCTAGGTTGATCAGTTACCTTTCGGGACGGCACAGTGCCGCCAGTAGTTGACTGTGACCTCTGACCAATAACCGCCGTACAAATCCCGCTTGCTGTCCCGGTTGTACAGATGGTGCAGGATCGACCCTGGCGCCGGGTAGTGGTCGGGCTCGGTCTTCAGTACTCCATCGGCAAGGAAAATCGCGGCGTGGTTTGGAACCGGGGAGCGGATCTGCATCAGCACAAGGTCACCGTGTCGCAGGTTCGATACCTTCTCAAAGCCAGCAGCGGGCAGGTTCTCCAGGTACAGGTTGCCGCCCTTATCCCACCAGCCGTCCTCGCGCTCGTAGTCGCCGAGGTCAATGCCCATCTCACGACGGTAAACGCTGACGCCTTGGCCGTCGATGTCCGTTGCAACGTAATCGAGTGCACCAGGAACGGTCAGCGTGGGCCAGGTGCGAAATACCGCACCAACAAGACTGTGCTTCGTTCGACCGGTCGCGTTGTAGAACACGGCGCGCTGCTTGTAGGCCTTGTATCTTTCTGTGTTCTCTACGCTGGTGTCGTGCTGATTGGGCTTCGGCAGATAGACGTCGCCTCGAGCCTTGATTGTTTCGGAGCCCTTGCATACGTCGCGCACCAGCCGCCAACGGGACTGAGCCGCGTCGTACTCGGGCCGGGTATAGGTGACGTCTGCCATTAGCGTGCGAATCCCATTTTGATTGATTTGACCGGTTTCCTCGCGCTCTTGGAGACCGCGAAATACCGGAATGCATCGGACGGGTGACCTTCTCCCGGAACAGCCGCTTGGCGTCGTTCAGGGTGTGAGCGATCAGCGCGCACTTCGCAGCCTCGAACAGGGCCGCGTCCAACTGGACAATGCATACCAGGGTCGTGAACCCGAGCTGCCGCGCCTTGAGGATGATGTTGCGAGTGTGCATCCCCTGGAAGTAGTCGATCTGCTCCTGCGTCATGCGGAAGCGGACTTTCTTCCCCTGCTTGTCGGTGATGAAGTAGAGGTTGTTCAGTCGCCAGTATCTGTCCCGGAGCAGCTTCATGTGCTCGAGCTTCATGTCAGGCGTCCTTCGATAGTTCATCCATCATCGCGGCCAGCTCATCGACCGTCTTGTTGCCTTCCTCGCTGTCCAGGCCATATGCCTGGCGTTCGCCTTTGATGACCTTGAGTTGGGCGTCGACACCTGCATTCAGGGAGCGGGAGAAGTCACCGACGTTGTCCTCGGTCACCTCGATGTCTTGCAGCGCCTCGCAGAGCTTGTTCGCGATGGCGCGCCACTGGGCGAGGTCGGTCCGGTGAGCCAGCACGACCGAGGCAGCTTCTGTTGCAGCCTCCTCCACAATCTCGGCATCTTCACGCACATCACGCTGCGTGACGCTGTTGCGTGAAGCTTCGCGTGAAAGCTTTCCTTTCGTTGCTGCGCGCACTTGTACGGTGAGGTCACGCAACCAGCCGTGTTTCTTGGCTCGACTGCGTATCGTGCCTTCGTTGGTGTCGTACTTATCTGCGATGGCTCGCAGGGAAAGCAATCCAGCCCGGTAGGCTCGTTCGATCGCCTCCCAGTCGGGTTGCTTTTGATTCATAGCTTGAGAGCACCTTGATAGGAAGGTTTTTTACAGATATATCACTGACGAAGAAATCAATTCCGGAAATCCATCATGAAGACTTTTGATCGAGCTCAATTGATCATTCCCCCCACAGAATTCGAACGGATTACTGGAGTGCCGCACCACATAACGTATGAAGAGACGTTCTTTAGAGTTGCTGCCGCCATCTGCGGGCTTCCGAATGAGGGCGCAGCGCTCACTCCGGAGCTCCTCCTAGAAGTGGATCCAAGTCAAGAGGGGCGATTCGATCGCAATAATCCCGGAGATGTCGCGATTCTGGTTTTTGACTCCATCGTGCATGTCTGCGGGCATCTGATACACAGGGCATCTGATCTAGATGCGGAAATTAACACTACAATCCGGAACGTCTTTTGCGGGCCGGCTTATGTTGGGTGCTATCCAGACGAAGGGGTTACCGAGCTGGCCTATGCAGACGCTAGAGGCAAATTGGAGAGAATCGTAAGCTCTAGGCGCACCTTCTAATTTGAAGCGGAATCCGTGCCGCGCTCACCTGCGGCACACCGATTGGGCGCAGGGGCACTCCATCAAAAGGGACGGGTGCCAAAAAGCTCGTCGGAGAAGCCAAGACCACTCCGTACGAGCTGACACTCTAAAGCGCACACCATATCAGTGCTTAACAAGAACTTCGGGATTGAATGTTGCTGTTTGCAGGTTTTTCTTATCGTCGAACCATTGGCAAAAAATCGTGATGCTGAATTTCTGGTCGGGCACCAGCCTATCCTCTGGAGGAAGCTCAACGTCATCCACATAGGAGATTGTCATTACTGGCCCACCACTTTTTAATTTAACTAAGTCACCCTGCTTAAAATCCGACATTGCCCTACTCCTAGAGTCATGGAGACAGCAGCATGGCTATCCGACTGCAGAATATCAACCTAACAGTCAACAGGTTCGAGTAGGACATCAATCAGCTTCTGCTCACCCAGGCGCATGGCGCCGAGGCACTGGAGATCGTCGCACTTAGGGCCAAGCCAAAACACCGTCACTTCGCCTTTCGGCCCCATGAGTGTCAGCGCGCCTACCGAGCACTCCGGATGCACACCAGCATCGAGGTCGTCGGCGATCTTGCGTAGTGTCTGGGCAGCATCGCGCCAGCCTTCCCGCTTGAGCTCGACGACTTTCACTTGACCACCATATTGTGCGTCTCCGCGTGAGCGTGTCCGTGCAGCAGGCTGACGATCAGGCCCTGCGGGCAACCGGCGGCCTTGGCTGCATCAATCGCCTTGGCGATGCTGCTGTCCAGCTTGGTCAAGGCCTGGCTGATAGCAGGGCTGAGGGGCAATGCGTGGTGCAGCCGAGTGATGTTCGTCATGCTGGCTCCGTGTCGCGACACAATTTAATGATCCGCGAAGCGTGTCGCGGCGCCGAGATTACCAAGGGGCGGCCGTTCATCTACCTCGCTTGATAATCATCAAGCACCGATTAAGGTGAATAAATTGACCACGCGGGGCACACTCATGGCGGAAAACTTCATCGTGCAAAAAAGGCCCGCCAATGGCGTGTTGAACGGCTTCTACTATCGAGTGGTCGACGTAAGCACCGGTCAGGGGGTCAATCAAAACTTCACTCACGCAGAGCTGGCTGAAAGCCACTGCCGCCATTTGAACGAGGTCCACCTCGAGGGCGAGCTCACTCAGCCCGTCGAGGAAGCTTGAAGTCAGCGAAGCGGTCAGCCAGGTCAGCGATTTTTTTCACACCCAGAAAGCCGATGAATACTCCCGCTGCGGTGGCGAAGTTTTGAGGCAGTCCGAAGTACTCGAGCAGCGGTATCAGGCCGATCGTAATCAGTGTGCACAGTGATGCTTCCAGCAGTGCCTGGCGCCGCGTTCCTCCGCCATAAATTATCCGCAACGCCCCCACCACGAACGAAAGCGCACCGGCATAGATCGTCGGCGAATGCTGGCTCAGCCATGCAAGCACGATGAGCCAGGTGTCTGGTTTGTCTGGCATGTGTGACATCCGGTATCCCTCCCTTTCGGGAAGCAAAGTTGATTCAGTCCCAGCAGCCCCCCAGCTCGGAGCAATGGGTGTGGTGGAGCCGAAAACGAAAAACCCCGCACGATGGCGGGGCTCAGGATTGAAATCCGGGCAATAAAAACTCGCCCTAAGCTAGTTTTTGGATTGAGCGCATAACCACTCAACCTAGGAAATCAGGACAGTCCTTTCAAAAGTTTATCCGGGTGGATTATGCAACAAACGATCTACCCACTCTTTTCCCAGCAAAGCAAGCCGGTCAGGGTCTAAACCTACACGTGAGCATTTACGCCGATACTCGGAATGCCGAAGAAAGTTAGTGAGTTGCTTACCCACTCCTTTATCCCAGTATCCATTCAGACGTTTGCACTCACTTGATAAGCGCTTTCGGCAGATTTCACCGCTCGCAACCTTTGCATCAGCTGCGCTCTTGAGATCATCAGGCGGAAGATCTTCAAGTCGCGCGGCCTCCGCCCAGAGTAAATCAATCAGAATCAGACATCTGCGGCGAATACCGTCATGGTAAACCAGCCAACTGTTGAGATGACCGCGAAGACTGTCGTGCTCCCGCTCAGCCGGAGAAGGTCCTAGCCTCCCATATGGAGATCGACTGTAGCCATGCTCTAGAAGGTTCCTAAGCTGCCTACTTTGCCTTAACAGCTCACTGCCAAAGACAGGATAAATATCGCTAACTTGAAGCTGACCTTGAAGTATTCTTAGCGAGACGTCGCTGAGAAGCGCCGAAATATTGCGGACAGATTCATAAGCCCAAGCAACTCTTCCATCCGAACCGGCGGCGACATCTTCTTCAAGCTTTTCAACTGTTTGGGAGTTCGCTACTTGGTAATAAGCCCCCCTGTCATGCCCCAAGAAAACCACTTTCGCCCAATCACTTCGAGAATCAGCCCAGCGCTTTCTATAGGTTTCAGCTTGATCAAGCCGTTGTTGCCTGCGCTGCCCTCTCAAAACGACAACCTGAGCAAAGCCAACCAATACCAATAATCCAGTTGCAAGCGCGGTGAATATCCCGCTCGCCAATGCAGGACTCATTACCTCTTCCATTGAAACGGAACTCCTTAGTCAGTGGTGGCATGCATAATGCCATTACTTTTAAGCAGCTTCTTCCTTTTCCTAATTCTACTAAATCACCACTGATACCAGACGCCGCGCCATAACTTCTTGCTACCCACAACTCACAACACCCAATCAACGAGCCAGCCCCAGCCGGAGCTAGCTCCGGAACAAGCGCGACTTCAGCGGATAGACATAACCCACCTCACCAGTAATGCCCAGATATTCCGGGTCGTAGTGGTTTGAAGCCGCGGGCAAATTAGGGTGCGGTCAAGCAGATGAGCGGGCAAAAAACAACCCGGCGCGGTGGCCGGGCTCATGAGTATGGGCATAAAGCCTGAAGTCGATTTGTTAATCAGGCAACCTATTCAAATGTGGTACTTGGCATTCATCTCCCGAGCGCGCTGTTCCCGTTCCTCAATTGCTTTGGGATCGAGCCAAGAGAGTCTTTCTTCAATTTCACCGCTCTTGATCATCCACTCGAGCTCGCGATGGATTTCAGTAACGGTAACTTTCGAGGCCTTTTTCTGCTTCCCGTACTTACCTTCAAGGCGAATGTGATACGGCATTACAATTGTTCCGGCATCGTAGAACAAATGAGGAGTAGATACCTCCATGATCGACACCACAGCAGCCACCGCTTCCTTCAATACCTCTTTATCTACTTCAACCATACGTCAGTTCCTTGATCGCATCTCTGTGATGGCGCAAGACTAACGTTTCTTGATGACATAAAAAACCCGGCACGGTGGCCGGGTTTTATTCGTCAGTCCTACGCACGAAGGAATGACAGGATGGGTAGATCTTGGCTCATTGGCTCACCGCGAGTCAAGCGGCTTTTATCTCGATCAGTTCATCAGCATCCAACAGCGCCTGAGCGCACACCAATGCCTCATCCACTTCTCGCTCCAGCGCCTTTCGGATGTCGCGTCTCCAGCGTTCCTGGGTCTTGATCGGATGTGGCTCGTTCGACCAGTTGTCCATCTCGTACCAGCCGGCCGGCAGGACGTTGGTCGACCGCTTTCCGTCTACTCCTGCCAGCTTGGGCAATGCCCAAGTAACGACAGCACAGTGTAGGAACCGCTCGGGGGCCGGGGACCGCATGACCTTGGTAAGTTCGGCGATTGCTGCATGTTTGCGCTCGGTGTGCGTAGAGAACTTCGCGACAAGAGCCCGCCAATGCGCCGGTGACAGCGACTTGTGCAAGCGGCCAAACACCCAGCAGTCAGCCAGGAATGCAGCCTCTTTGCCGACGATCTCCTCCTTCTGCTTGGCGCATTGCACCTTAGGCTCAAAGTCGCAGCCACCGGCGGAGTTGATGGTCTCAGCGGCCAAGGCCCGGACCACTGCGGAAATCACGTTGCGATAGATCATGCTGCTTGCCCCTTCTTCAATTCGCGGGTCTTTGCCCGGTATTCCGCCTTGATGGCCTTGATGTCTTCCACGGTGTACTTGCGGGGCTCATGAGGCCCTTCCAACCAGGCCACCTGCTCGGCACCGATGCGCTGCACCAGGCGAATGCGGTACTCGACCGCGTTGCCGGACAGGTTGCGGTTGCACTTCACGCACTGGCGGTGGATGTTCAGCGGCTCGAAACGCAGCTCAGGGCAGGCGCCGACGGATCGGTAATGCCCGGCGTCCCAGCGGCTGCCGGTCATGAGGTCGTTGTCGTTCGGCGTCGAGTCGCAGCTTATGCACGGCAGGTGCGCGTCACGCAGGCGCACGAACTCGTTCACCGCGGCCTGGGCCTCGCGCAGGTGATCCGCCCTGCTCTTCAATTTCTCCTTGCGGACTTTGATCTCACGGCGCTCCCTCTGGGCAATGGCTTTGCGGGCCTTCTCCAGGTGACGCGGAGCGTCGATTGCGGCACAGGCCGGGCTGCATACCGCCTGCCCCAGGCGCTGCGGAACGAATGAGGCCCTGCAGGTTTCGACGCGGCATTTCTTCGGGCGCGGAGCCTTGCGTTCCAGGGTCATGCAGCCTCCTGGCTCAGTAGATCGGCGAACACAACACCCTGGCCGGTGAAGAACGATGCCATCCGGTCGGTGTACTTGATGCCCTGGGCACGATTGAACAGGCTAGTGACCGGGAAGCCGTCAGGCCCGAACAACTTGCAACCTCCCATCATCGAAAGCTTCGTCTCGTAGGACAGATGGCGCATGACCCGATACCACTCAGCCTGAAAACCTGCATCCTCGTTCAGCAGGATCTGCACGCCGAAGTGCAGCTTGCAATACCGGCGCGCGTCGGCCTCGTCGCCGATCTGCGTCATCTCGGCGATGCGCTTGTACATTGCGAACCACAGAGCGTTCTGGTCGAGCGTGCGGTCCTTGCCTGGGCGCAGACTGACCAACACGAACTTCTTGTCGCGATACATCGCACTGAGCGCGGTGATGGCTTCGGAAAGCTTGGCCTGGCAGTTGACGCTGATCTTCTCGCTCATGACGTCACCGCCACGAAGATCAGGAAGGGAGTAACGCCGATGGTGTAGCCCAGAAGGATATCCAGGATTGTCATGGCTGCACCGCCTTGCCCATCGCGGCGTCTATGCGATGAAGTACATCCAATGTGTGTCCACGAAACCCAACGGATGCTTTCAGCGCGCGGAGTTCATCAGTAGCCTCCTGAAGCACGTTTCGCAGCGCCTCGTTCTCAGCCAGCAGCTCCAGAGCGACTTCCTCGACGGTCTTGTCGCCGAGGAAGTCCTGCAGGCGCTCGGTGTTCAGCTTCCAGCCGGCGCAGTCGGCACGAAACGACGCAGCCTCAGCCCAAAGCAGTTTTTGAAGTTTCTGTTTGTCGATGCTCATTGAGCTGCTTCCCCCGTTTCCAATTGCGCCGCCTGCTGGATCAGCAGAGCCCGGCGGTCAGCCAAGTCGTTGGCCGCGTCGATACGGATCTGGTCCTGCTCTTCGGCGCTTGCCCGGCGCATTTCCAGCATGGAGTCCCTCACCTGTTGGAGTTTTTCGCGCATTGCCGGGGCCGGGCGCGTCACAGCGCCGGTGAGCAGGCCCGCGATCGCGCGACCGTCTTCGGTGACAGGCTCAACACTCAGGTCGGCCAGGTACTTTTGCCCGCGCTCCTGCGGAATCCGCTTCATCTCCACGGCCTTGGTGATGGCCTGGACACGGCGGTTGGCATCGAAGCCCACGGACACATGCCAATTGACCGGCTTCGAATCGGTGCGGGCCTGGCCGACAAACCGCTCGTAGGCGCTGATGAATGCCATCCGGGCGCCGATCTTGTCGCCGGCATCGAGCACGGGCTTCGCTGCAACAAGAGCCAACTGGATCTCGTCAGTCAGCACCACGGTTTCGAACTCGTCGTTGGTGGTCATCGCGATGGCCCAGGCTTCGTCTTTGCCAGGGCGGCCGTCGGCGGCCTGCACCCGCTGGAGAATGTCGGCCATTGCCAGCTTGCCCTTCACCTCGAAGCGGCAGGCCTTCAGCGCAGCTTTCACGCTGGGCACCGAGTAAGCACAGAGGTCTTCAGCCATCATCGCCGCTGTACCTGGGTTCATTTCCTGTCCCATAGCCTCGGCGGTGGCGCAGATCGCTGCGGCGAGGCCGGCAACCTGCTGATCGTTCATTTCAGAGGTATTCATTGCGCTCTCCACCTTGGCGCTTGGCCAAGACCATTAGCGCGGCCTGCTCGGCGGCAGAGACGTTTGCCTCGGTGCGCTCCATCTGGCGAGCAGTCGCCCCATTGATGCGCTGACCGGTCACCCACTGGGTGTGGTAGCTCTCAGCGTTGGCCAGAAGCTCGTTGAGACTGTGGCACTTACGCAAAACCGCGGCGTCGCTGGTTCTCAGGTAGTGGGCGGCGACGTGGTGCGCGACGTCGGCGCCGAGGCGGTCGACCAGTTGGCCAAGCTGTCCACCGACCTTGCCGTTCCACACCGGCCAGGTGGTGTAGCGCTTGCGGTAGGCCATTGCGTAATTGGCCCAGACCTTGAAGGTTTTGCAGGTCTGGTCTTTGGGGCCTGGCATATCGGCGGGGATTTCAACCCGTGGCGCATCGGTGCGATCAACCACCAGCACCAGGTTGCGGGCCGCTCTCTCCGCGCCGGCCTCGGCGAAAGCCGCGGGCGTAACTGGTTCAATGACCGGTTCCATGACTGGTTCAGGAGAGTGACTGGTTCTGGGTGCAGCTCCTGCACTAGCCCCTGGTGCAGGAGATTCACTAGGGGGTGCACCTGCTGCACTACCCTGGTGAATCTGCTGCACTACCCCTGGTGCAGGAGGTACACCCCCATCTAAGGTCAGGAAGTACACGTTGGACGAGTTACCCTTCGGTCCACCCTTCCGGATTTCCTTGCGAAGCAGACCGGATTCACACAGTGCTGTGATGTGGTTCATAACGGAACGCTTGCTGATCTCGCACTGATCGGCGATATGCTGGTAGGACGGCCAGCACTCGCCGATATCGCTGGCATTGTCGGCCAGCTTGATCAGCACCAGCTTGCGCAATGGGTTGCCGACGCGAAGCTTCATCGCGGCGACCATAAGGCACATGCTCACTGGGCACCTCGCGCAGAGCCAGCGATTTCACAATTCGCTGAACAGGTTGTGAAATTGCTCGAGGTATTGCTTGAAATAGGCTTGCTCTGCATAATCGGGCCTCTCTAGTTTTGCAGATAAGCCGACCTTGCCCGTCGGCTTTTTTGTGCCTGAAATTCAGGCTCTGTTGGTGTCCAGCGCATCCTTAGTCGCTTCCGACACTTACCTCACAAGGCCATGGAGCACGGACGAATGAAATTGGATAGAACGCTCCAGAAGCGGATTCTTGAAGCAGCAGCTGCTGCGTACCCTTTCCCCGCACCACACGGGCTTTACTTCGAACTGGCAGACGGCGAGACCAAGGAAAAGGTCGATGCCAATCTTTACTATCTGGGTGAGCACGGGCTGATTTATCGATGCATTACGCTCACCAGCGATGGGCATGCACTGCCCACGCAGAATGGAATTCAATGCACTAAATCCGGCATGGACTTTCTGGAAGATGACGGTGGTCTTGGCGCAATTCTCGGAACGGTCACCATCAAGATTCATGAAGACACCCTCCGCGATCTTCTAGAAAGGAAAATCCTTGAGAGCGATACGCCGCAGGAAGAGAAGAGTCGCCTTGTTCAAGGTTTGAAAGGACTCTCCGGCGAGGCCATAAAACACCTGACATTGAAATTATTGGATGAGGGGCTTGGGCGCTTGCCGGCAGCAACTGCGTTAATCGGTACGTACCTTCAACAAGCTCTTCAGTGACATTGGTGGTGGCCAACTCGAACTTGGCGAAACCAATTTTCGAAGGTTTACCCTCTGAACCACTCCACAACTCCAACCAAAACTCCGGAATATCTAGGCCGACAATCGAGTAGAAAATTTCCGTGCTCAGGAGACCGCAACGCCCAGCAATGGCTACCTGCGCTAACTGGCTCTGCGTGATTCTCATCATCAGGCAACCCTCACTGACGCATCCATCACGTCCAGGCTTTCTCGGATGTGGTTGATCTCGCGGCGGATGGTCGACTTGTCGAACTGGCAGACCCGGCCGTCCTGCAAGGCTTCATGCACAGCAATTGTCAGATCGGCGAACTCCTTGCCGACACCGATCATGGATTTGGTGAGTTCTTGCGGTTTCGGGGCATTCTTCGCGGCCAGGTCGAAACCGAACTCATTGGCCAGCGCCATCAGCGGGCGCATATCGCCGGTGTGCAGCAAGACGCCGAACAGATGCTCGATAGTCAGGTGGTGAGCATCGTTGTCAGGATTGGCACGTTGAAGAAGGCTGACGTGGCCAAGTCCCATCTTCGACGCAAGTACCTTCGCTTCGTTGTCCAGAACAGCCGCCTGGGTGGCGCGCAGAAAACTTTCCATCCGTAAAACCTCGCAGCTGTTTCAGTGGTGGCGATGCGCCAACACCTCGAAAATGGGTCTAACAACCGATCAAGGACTCATCCATGACCGACTCTTCAGAACTTCAAGGCGAGATAACCGCCCTTTGCTGCTTCGTAGGTGCCCTGGCATCCACCCTGCCCTTGTCTTCTCAGCTCAGGCTCTGGCCTGCGTTTGAATCGAAGGCCGATCTATTGCGCACCCAGCTTGGTCGGGATGCCCTCAGAGGCTTCGAGCAGGCGACGATTACGCTCAGCTCGAAGCGTGGTTAGGCAGCGGTCTTCTGCGATGGAAAAGGGCGTTGTTCATTTGCTTGGAAACTTCCGTCAGGAAGCTCCAGAACGCGGATGTCACGTTTGGCTGAAAGCGCTTTGTGAATTGCTGGGGCAGTGACACGAAGCAGCCTCGCGGCTTCGGACTGCCCTTTTTCGGCAACAAACTTGTCGAGGGGGGTCTCATTCATGATCAAACCTCGGTCGTAGATGATCAGGATATTAACCATCTGTTAATTCTAAATCAATACCGATGGTTTCTTCTTATTTTTAACCGTTGGTATACATTCGCGCGATGACCAAAAAACGAATCCTCCCGCCTGAGCTGATCGCCGAGTGCGCAGCCGCGCACGACTTGTTCCTCTCGAAGAAGAACGAGCTGAAGCTCAGTCAGAAGAAAATTGCCGATGAGGCCGGGATGACTCCGGCTGCAGTGAATCTTTACTTCAAGGGCATCAATCCCCTGAACACTAGATTCGCCGCCGTCCTTGCACGCATGCTTGATGAGCCTGTCTC
The DNA here is from genome assembly GCF_054668405.1 of Pseudomonas sp. S2_C03. NCBI lineage: Bacteria > Pseudomonadati > Pseudomonadota > Gammaproteobacteria > Pseudomonadales > Pseudomonadaceae > Pseudomonas > Pseudomonas sp. S2_C03. Next base: position 3,287,715 of record NZ_CP162766.1, read on the forward strand.
TGCATTCAGCCCGCGCCTGGCTGACGAAATAGCGGCGCTGACCAGCGCCACGGCCAAGCCCGCCGTAGCGGTCGGATCGAGTGCGGCTGATAAAGTGATGGAGATGATCCGCAAGCATGCAGGGAAGAATCTGGATGCGGACGCTCAGGAAAAAATCGCGGCGGCGGCTCTGTCTGCCGCTGGCGAGGCGCACGGCAAAGTAATTCAGGCTGATTTCTCCGGGATAAAAGCAAGGCCTGAAGAAATCGTGATTCGCCAATACGACGTCCGTGCGTCCATGGGGCACGGCCAGGTCCCAGCTGAATACAACGAGGTCATAAGAAACCTCATTATTCGCGAGGACGTGCTGCGCGAAAAAGGCATTACCTACACCTCCCCTCACGCCCTCGCCATGATTACCGGCTGGGGTCAGAGCATGGAGGGGACGATCAATGATAAAGACCCACTGATCGTCGACAAGGGTGTCAACGAGTACGCGGGCGACGGGATATACGTACTGACCTGGCATGAGCATTTATTCATAAAGCGTATCCAGCTCTTGGACTCAGAGCGCTTCTTGCTTGTGTCAGACAACCCTCACGTTAGGGATCAAGAAGCGCGAATCGAAGACGTGACCGTCCACGCAAAGGTGCTCTTGATCTGGAATGCGAGGAAGGCCTGAGCCATGTCCCTCACCAAGCCCAACCAAGAGCTGCGCCGCGATCTGAAACAAGCCGCCGCCCTGCTGAAATGGTCGGGTGTGGATCTGCTCCAGGTGGCCCGAAAGCTTTCGGTGTCCGGCCTGGAAGATGAGGCCCAGGAGCTGCTGAAGATCGCAGTGAGCTTTCAGGAGGTCGAGGACAAGCTGGCGGGGTATGTGGAAGACGTGAACGTGGGAAGAATTCTACGAGGGAAAGCGGCAGCAAAAGAGGGGTAGGTGTCTGATGGGCATTTCACTGCTATTCATTATTCGGAAAATAATGCTCCACACGGAGGTGTGATTGATACCGTTATGGAACCATCAGGGGGTAATTCCTCCTATTGATCAACAAGACCCTGCCTCGCTGACGCGCGCCCCATACCCTACTGACGTACAGCAAGTAGTCGAGCGTTTTTCTACGTCTCTGGAGCGCTGCGCGATTTTGGAAGGCTTCCTTGCCCATCGCGCGGAAATACATCGCATGGGTATCGTTGCGGGAACCCAGTGGCTTGATGGAAGCTTCATGGAAAACGTGGAGCTTTTAGAAACCCGTCCGCCAAACGATATGGACGTTGTGACATTCGCTGAGATTTCCATCGCTACTCAACAGGCGTTGACTCAACCAGACATCCAAATGCTTGTAGACAATCCGTGGATAAAGGCGACTTACAAGGTCGATTTCTATCTAACCCTTCTGTCGGAGCCCCCTGAAAGCCTCATAGAAATTGCCGCATACTGGTACAGTATGTGGTCGCATAGAAGATCTCAGCAATGGAAAGGCTTCCTCAGCGTCAAGCTGGATCCTGGCCTCGACCAGAATGCATCTGATCTCTTGGTGATTCGCAAACAGGAGCTCCAAAATGGACAGAACTGAATTTACTCATGCACAAGCTGAAATCAGTTTCCTGGACCGAATGACCAAGAACGGTGGGTTGAGCAACCTTACCCGATTGTCACTCCAGTCGAGAATGGATCAAGTCGCCGCAAGCCTGCGCGACCCTGGCCGCGGTGCATTCGCGCCTGCCAAAGCAATTGTGACTTACCGTGGAGCTCCAGTCAGGGGGGTGCACGGAATGGTTGCAGAATTTGGTGCGGCCGTTACCACCAAATTTTCTGATGCCGTCGCGGCTATTGCGGCTTCCCTAAGCGGCGTCCTCAATGATTTCGGGCCTATACCCAACAAGGCACAGAATCAAATTCTGATAACCGGCACCGCTCTCGGTTCCTTTGGGTTTGAATTTGAGGAAGCGCCTTCTCCAGAGGCTCAGTTGCCGCTCGAAGGAACCACGCCAGTTTCACAGGCATTCGAGCTCGTAGCGGAACTGCTGGAGGCGTCTACGAAAAGCGACGAGGAGCTTTCAGAGCCAGCTTCTCGACTGGGCACTCGCGCCTTAGGTATGGTCTCCGAATATCTCGATAAACTTATCGCTTATGAAGCCTTTTGTTCCGTGACCACTCGCGACCATGTCTTCGCGTTCTCTAGCGTGGATCAGGTCAGAATTAGTAGGTCACGCCTTAGTGCCGAGAACATCTCGGAACAAGGTGTTGAATTCACCGGACAATTCCTCGGCGCATTTCCGGCAGAACGGCGCTTTGAATTCCAAACTCTTGATGGTGCGGTAATACATGGGCGCATTACGGCCGATATTGAAGACCCGTCGGTGATCAACACGCAATTGAATCGAACCTTCCGAATCAACGTGAACGCACGAACCGTCGGAAGGGGCAGGCCTCGATACTCAATTTCCGCTTTGCCTTGGTGATACCAGCCCGGCCCAGAGCCGGGCTTTTCGTATCTGCCCTTCCGGATCTGTATCTGAATCCCGCCATTGAGCGGGCTTCGCACCCATCCCGCGGGACAATGGTGGCGCCAGGCCACGAATGGTAAAGTGCGGGCTTAATTCAACGGATCAGGTTTTACGATATGGATAGCGGTAGTGCTTGGGCCGGCTTAGTTCTTCTGGTGGCTGGGTTTCTTATATATTTTCTGCCGACGTTTGTTGCATCGAGTCGCAAGCACGTAAACTTCACCTCGATCTTTCTGGTGAACCTGCTCCTAGGATGGACATTCCTGGGATGGGTCGCAGCGTTGGTGTGGGCGTTCTCAGCAAACACAGAGAAACCAGCAGAAAAAATTGTGCCAGGCCTTTCGGCATCCGGTGATCGCACCTGTCCTTACTGTGCTGAGACGATCAAAAGTGCAGCCATCAAATGCAAGCACTGCGGGGCCGACGTTGAGCCTGTAAAGGCACCCCGCCTCAAGCAGGGCTGGGTAGCATCCACTACATGCCGCGACAAGGAAGAGCAGGAGCGCACGATTGATGCCATTGCCGCGATCGGGTTGCCGGTGGTTTCTATGATGGGGCTCGCCGTTGGTGCCGGCCCATTTGAAACTAAGGACGAAGCCAAAGCAGCCGTGAAGCAGATGCGGGATGGCCCGAGGCTCTACAGCGAAATCGTTTATAGGGACTCGGTCAGCGGCAAGTATCATCCAATCACTGATTAGAATTGCCCATGCAGAAAGCCCGCCGCGCGCGGGCTTTTTTGTGCACTCAGAATGGCGCTGGTTCTTCTACCAGTTCAACCTCGCCCGTCTCAAGCACGCGATCCTCATCGCTGGGCGGTTCCCACTCCAACAAAACCCCGCCGTCGTCCTGGAAGATCATATTTACCCCGTCTGTCTCGGCGATTCGCCCCATTACCTCATCCCACTCCGCGTCCTGATCCGAATCGAGTCGGTGAATCAGCGCTGAACACCTTTCCATGGCTCGCGGTGAGTTGATCATGGACGATACTCGCAGGCCAAGCCGCTCTACGCTGCTCATCTCCCGCCGTACCGCTTGTACCGCCTGCTTCGCTGCCTTTGCCATTCCAATCCCCCGATAGCTGTATATCCATACAGTTGTGAAACAAGCATATCTCACACCCACTCAAAATAAATTAACCATCGGTATTGACGTATAAATATACCGATGGTTAACTGAATGCATCGCAGCGAAACAGCCACTGCGAAGGGCCTCAACAGACCCGCCGCTCTTTAACAGTCTGGAATCTTCGCGGATCGGTCCCCGGAAACGGGCAGCCCTTGAGGCATCGCTGGAAACGGCGAACAGCGCGAACCATAAATTTCGATCCCCATGTCAGCTCTGGAACTGAACCACGCCCGGCTCTGGTTCCCGGACCAGATCGACCTGCTGATGCATCTGGATTCAGCAGTCACCGATCTGCGCAGTGAGCACTCCCTGCTGGAGCCAAGATGAGGCGCTTCACCGGCACAGTGCGAAGCAGTGAGACGATTGCCTCTCAGGATGGCGAGTAATCCTGAATCGACAGCCAGATGATTCAAGCCAGTGACTGCCGCCAGTAGCGGGTCACCGCAAACAGATTTGAATTAGCGATCCCCATAGCCTCGGCTGGGATCGCCGGACCTCATGCACCCTGCCCCATCAATCAGGGCATTCAGAGCTGTAGCGTGCATGTTGTAAGGACCTGTGATCCAAGGCGAACAGATGCTGTTTGACGCCGCGGGGAGGAAGCTCGACGCCCGCACCGACGAAGATCGGCCAGCCCTGCAATCAGCTGCGGGTAACTGGCCAACACCGCTGATGCAACAACCCCGGCCTGTCGCCAGTAGCGAGGCCGGGGCCCCTCCCCGACACCACCCGCATGCACATCACCGCGCCCAACGGCAACCAGCGGAATGATCGTGTGCAGCCGAGTTTTGTTGAATCCACACCGCCGATCTGGAGGCGACCATGTCAGCTTTACGCAAGCCCATCCTGGAAGACGATTTTCTCGATACGGAAGCCGGTCAGGAATGGCTGACCGAGTCGGTCAACGGTTTGCTTTCTCGGCACCACGTAGAGGCGCCGAACCCGGTTGGTCGAAACCAGGTCCTGGTTCACGCCGATCACCTGCCAGAAGCGCTGGCGGATCACATGGCCGCAAATCCAGATCCAGATCGGTGCATCGAGAAGATTCTCATCGAGCTGATCCGGCGTGAAGACGGCGGGATTTTGCGCGCCTGGGCCATCGAAGCTGTCGGCGGTGATCCGCTGATCATTCGAATTCTGGCCGGCGATCTGGTCGCGGTGCACGCCAACGAGTACCGAGACGCCAAGCGCGAAAGTGATCGCGTCGAGCAGGAGTGCGGGTTTTGAGCCCGCATATCGCCATCGACACGGCGCTGGAGGACCTGGCGCATTCTGGCAACCGCGAACTGGACGACACCCTCGCCGAAGGACTGATCGTCCGCCACTTCACGGCTGGCGATATCACCGCCGAAGAATTCCACCACTACAGCGCCCGCCTGCTGAAGATCAGTCGGCAGCGCAAGGAGGCTGCATGAGTACGCCGCCGGTAAAAACGCTGGTCGATGAGCAGCTCGACGAGATCGAGCGGAAGATCGCCATTCTCGGCTTCGGCCGGCCCTTCAACGAAGTGATCGGCCGGCGCCGCGAAGAACTAGTCAGTGATCTGCCCCAGCGCCTGGGCACGACTATGAAGGGCGGTAGGATTGCGGTGAGGGTTCGGCCATGACCTCCCACCAGCGCACAAGGCGCATCCTCATCTGGCGCGGCTCGTTCCCTGCCCTCGCAATTTTCTCCCTCCTGATGCTGCTCAGCGCTCTCGCTGATTGCATCACTCAGTAACCCCACCATTCAAACACTGCGTTCAACGCGGCAAGGATCACTCATGTCCACGAATACGAGAATCTGGGACCAGGTCAACACCACCGACCCTAGCGCCACGAAAAACTTCACAGGGATGGGCGGGTTCAAGGGTACGGCGATCAAGCCCACCTACCTGATGCGCAAGGCGACTGGACGCGGTGGAGGTGTTCCCGGCAGACAGGGACATCGTGAACGTCGCGAACATGCGCCATCTGTTTTTCCCGCCCGAGCCGCTGGCCTACAAATGGTCGGCGGTGAAATAACCCATCACCACCTTCTGCCGCCACGCGCGGCATGGAGCATCACATGAGAAGAGAGCTGATCAAGATCAGTGAGTTCCAGCGCCGGCGCTGGGGCGAGAACGGCACGCCGCAGTGCCCCCAGGCGATCCGCAACCACATCCGCAACGGCCAGGTGCCGGGCGAGCAGATCGGAAAACTCTGGTACGTTGACTGGACGGCGTTCAGCAAGTCGGAAGGCAACGACCTGGTGGCAATGGTGTTGAAAGGAGCTGCATGATGGTCCCACGGCCGCGCAACAAGGCGAACAAGAATCTCCCGCAGAACCTGTACTTCGATTCGCGGCGTTCGAGCTATCGCTACCGGCGGCCCACCGACGGTAAGTGGTTTCGGTTCGGCACCGACCGCATCAAGGCCATCGACGCGGCGAAGCAGTTGAACCTGGAGTTCATGCGCGGGGCGGACCTGATCGGAGCCGTGCTGGGCAACGCAACAGAGTCATTTGCGGCTTTCCTCGACACGTACGAACGGGATGTCCTCCCTCCGCGGGAGCTCGCCAAGGGCACCCTGGGCCTATACGCCGTCCACTTCCGGCGCTTTCGGAAGCACTTCGAAGGCCAGGCCGTGGACCAGATCACCATCCGCATGATTGCGGAAATGCTGGACGCGCTCACCCCGCGCACTGCCAATCAGTGCCGGGCCCTGCTGATCGACATCTTCAACCACGCGGCAGCAAAGGGCCTCTGCCCTGACAACCCCGCGGCCAGCACCATCAACCGGATCGAGAAGAAACAGCGCAAGCGGCACACCGTCGAGGGCCTGAAGTCCATCCGCGAGAAGGCGCCAGCCTGGCTGCAGAACGCAATCGACCTGGCACTAATCACTGCGCAGCGCCGCACCGACATCCTCAACATGCGTTTCGACGGGGTTCGGGAAGGGTTTCTGTATGTGGTGCAGCAGAAGACGGCCAAGGCCACGGACGCAGCCTGGATCAGGTTCAAGGTGACCGATGAGCTCCAGGCTGTGATCAGCCGGTGCCGGGATGACATCGTCTCTCCCTACCTGATCCACCGTCGCCCTGAGCGCAAGAAGCAGATTCAGGCGCAAACGAAGGATCACTGGACGCAGGTCGAAGAGCGATATTTGACTCGAGCCTTCAAAGAGGCGCGGGAGGCGGCGGGTTGTTACAAAGGATGGAAGGAAGAGGAAATGCCGGGCTTCCACGAAGTGCGAGCGCTGTCGCTGCACCTGTACCAGAAAGCTGGAAAGGATGGGCAGAAGATCGCCGGGCACGCCAGCGAGAGCATGACCAAAAACTACCAGCGGGACCACGCAGAAGTGGTCTGGACCGAGGCAATTCCGGACCTGAATATCAGCGAAATCACCGGGTAGTTTTGCGCCAGTTTTGCGCGGGTTTTGCGCAGGCACAAAAAAGCCGATCTAGCTGATCGGCTTAACTGTCTGATTTAACTCAGGAATAATGGTCGGGACGGAGTGATTCGAACACTCGACCCCTAGCACCCCATGCTAGTGCGCTACCGGACTGCGCTACGCCCCGACTAGGCGTGAAACTGTTCTTCACTTCGAAGAACGCTCAAGAATGTATCGCAAGCGTTTGAAAAATGGAAGTATTCAAACGAATGATTTTATTTCTTGAGGACAACCAGCACATCTTCCAACTCGGCAATCATCTGCCGGATCATCTGTTTGTACTGGGTGGTGTCATCTTTGGCTTCATCGCCGGACAGGCGCAGGCGTGCGCCGCCGATGGTGAAACCCTGATCGTAAAGAAGTGCGCGGATCTGCCGGATCATCAGCACGTCCTGGCGCTGATAATACCGGCGGTTTCCGCGTCGTTTGACGGGGTTGAGTTGAGGAAACTCCTGCTCCCAGTAGCGCAGCACGTGTGGTTTTACCGCACACAGCTCGCTAACTTCACCAATGGTGAAGTAGCGTTTGCCCGGGATGACGGGTAGTTCGTCGTTATGACTTGGTTCCAGCATAAGCCTCAACTCGGGCCTTCAACTTCTGCCCTGGACGAAAGGTGACCACACGGCGAGCCGTGATCGGGATTTCTTCACCCGTTTTCGGATTGCGGCCAGGCCGCTGGCGTTTGTCCCGAAGGTCGAAATTGCCGAAACCGGACAATTTGACTTGTTCGTTGTCTTCGAGCGCGTGCCTGATTTCTTCAAAAAACAGTTCGACCAATTCCTTGGCTTCCCGTTTGTTCAGGCCCAGCTCTTCATACAGACGTTCCGCCATCTCAGCTTTCGTCAAAGCCCCCATACGTCACTTCCTTAACGTGGCGTTCAACCTTTGTTCGAGCGAGGTGAGGATATTTTGCGTTGCGGTATTCACCTCATCGTCATTAAGAGTGCGCGATGGATGCTGCCAGGTCAAGCCAACTGCGAGGCTTTTTCTATCAGGATCAATGCCTTTACCCTGATACACGTCAAATAGCCTGAGGTCTGTCAGCCATTCGCCTGCATTTTCACGGATTACGTCCAGTACAGCCGCAGCAGCGACGTCCTGGTGCGCGATCAATGCCAGGTCATGACGCACTTCAGGAAAGCGCGATAACTCGCGGAATTCAGGCATTTTGCCGGTTGCCACTTCCGCCAGAACCAGCTCGAACACGAAGACCGGACGATCAAGGCCCAGGGTTTTCGACAATTCAGGGTGAATCGCGCCAACGAAGCCGACCAGGCGACCCTCGCGCTCAATGCGCGCAGTCTGCCCTGGATGCAACGCAGGGTGCTTGCCCGGCACGAACGTGAACGAATTCAGCGCACCGGCAAAACCCAACACCGCTTCTACGTCGGCTTTGACGTCGAAGAAATCCACGACATCGCGACCTTGTGCCCAGCCTTCCGGCAAGCGGCTGCCGCAAACGACGCCCGCCAGCATCGGCTCCTGCTTCAAGCCGTCGAGCTGACCGACGAAGCGCAGGCCGCTCTCGAACAGACGCACACGGTCCTGCTGACGGTTCAGGTTGTGCTGAAGCGCCTTGACCAAGCCTGGCCACAGGGACGAACGCATCGCGGCCATGTCGTTGGAAATCGGGTTGGCGAGCAACAGCGGCTCCACGCCCGGACTGAACAACTCGAATTGTTTCGGATCGATGAAGCTGTAAGTGATTGCTTCCTGATAACCACGAGCCACCAGCAGGCGACGCAGCTCAGGCAGGTCGCTACGCGCTTCGGCCTTGGCTTGAGGAGCCAGGCGAGCCTGCGGGTAACGAACCGGCAGGCGGTTGTAGCCGTACAGGCGCGCCAGCTCTTCGATCAGGTCAACTTCAAGGCTGATGTCGAAGCGATGGCTTGGCACGTCTACACGCCACTGCCCTGCCCCTTCGGCGGTAATGGTCAGGTCCAGGCCAGTGAGCAGGCTCTCGACCTCGGCCGAATCCATTTCCATGCCCAGCATCTGGGTGATGCGAGGCGCACGCAGGGTGATCGGTGCGATCGACGGCAGGTGCTGTTCGCTGACGGTCTCGATAATCGGACCCGCTTCGCCACCCGTGATCTCCAGCAGCAGGCCGGTGGCGCGCTCCATGGCTTCACGGGCCAGTTTCCAGTCCACGCCACGCTCATAGCGGTGCGAGGCGTCGGTGTGCAGGCCATAGGAACGGGCCTTGCCGGCCACGGCGATCTGATCGAAGAACGCACTTTCCAGGAAAATGTCGCGGGTGGTCGCGGTGTTGACGCCACTGTGCTCGCCACCCATGACGCCGGCAATGGCCAAGGCGCGGGTGTGGTCGGCAATCACCAGCGTATCGCTACGCAGGCTGACTTCCTGGCCGTCGAGCAATACCAGCTTCTCGCCTTCTTCGGCCATACGTACGCGGATGCCGCCATTGATTTCGGCGAGATCAAATGCGTGCAGCGGTTGACCCAATTCGAGCATCACGTAGTTGGTGATGTCGACGGCAGCGTCGATGCTGCGTACGTCGGCACGACGCAGACGCTCGACCATCCACAGCGGCGTAGGCTTGGACAGGTCGACATTACGGATGACACGACCCAGGTAACGCGGGCAAGCGGCTGGCGCGAGCACTTCAACCGAACGCACTTCGTCGTGCACGGCAGGAACGCTGGCAACCACGGGGCGATTGACCTTGGCCGCATACAGCGCACCGACTTCACGGGCCAGACCCGCCAGGGACAGGCAGTCACCACGGTTAGGAGTCAGGTCGACCTCGATGCTGGCATCGTTCAGGTTCAGGTACTCACGGATGTCCTGACCCACCGGTGCATCGACCGGCAGTTCCATCAGGCCATCGTTACCTTCACCGACTTGCAGCTCAGCCTGGGAGCACAGCATGCCGTTGGACTCGACGCCACGCAGCTTGGCTTTCTTGATCTTGAAGTCGCCCGGCAGCTCGGCACCGATCATGGCGAACGGGATTTTCAGGCCCGGACGCACGTTCGGCGCACCGCAAACGACCTGGAAAGTTTCCGAGCCATTGCTGACCTGGCAAACACGCAACTTGTCAGCGTCAGGGTGCTGTTCGGTGCTCAGCACCTCGCCTACCACCACGCCACTGAATTCGCCGGCCGCCGGGGTCACGCTATCGACCTCGAGACCGGCCATCGACAGACGAGCAACCAGCTCGTCGCGACTTACCTGCGGGCTAACCCAGCCGCGCAGCCATTGTTCACTGAATTTCATCCTGCTCTCCTAAGAATTCATTACGACTAGCGAAATTGCGCGAGGAACCGCAAGTCGTTGTCGAAGAACAGACGCAAGTCGTTCACGCCGTAACGCAGCATGGCCAGACGCTCCACGCCCATGCCGAAGGCAAAGCCGGAGAACTCTTCCGGGTCGATGCCGGACATGCGCAGCACGTTCGGATGGACCATGCCGCAACCCATGACTTCCAGCCAGCCCGTCTGCTTGCAGACGCGGCAGCCTTTGCCGCTGCACATCACGCATTCCATATCCACTTCAGCCGATGGCTCGGTGAACGGGAAATACGAAGGTCGGAAACGCACGGCCAGCTCTTTCTCGAAGAACACACGCAGGAATTCTTCAATGGTGCCTTTGAGGTCGGCGAAGTTGATGTCGCGATCAACCAGCAGGCCTTCGACCTGGTGAAACATCGGCGAATGGGTGATATCGGAGTCGCTGCGATACACGCGGCCTGGGCAGACGATGCGGATCGGCGGCTGTTTCGATTCCATGGTGCGGACCTGTACCGGCGAGGTGTGGGTGCGCAGCAACATGTTGGCATTGAAATAGAAGGTGTCATGCATCGACCGGGCCGGGTGATGGCCTGGGATGTTGAGCGCTTCGAAGTTGTGGTAATCGTCTTCGACCTCAGGGCCTTCGGCGATGCCGTAGCCGATGCGGGTGAAGAATTGTTCTACACGTTCCAGAGTGCGGGTCACCGGATGCAAGCCACCCGAGGTCTGGCCACGGCCAGGCAGGGTCACGTCAATGGACTCGGCAGACAGTTTGGCGGCCAGCTCGGCCTCTTCAAACAGTGCCTTGCGAGCATTGAGAACCTCTGTAACACGCTCCTTGGCAACGTTGATCAGGGCGCCGACTTGTGGGCGCTCCTCTGGCGGCAGATTCCCCAGGGTCTTCATCACCTGAGTCAATTCACCTTTTTTGCCAAGGTAGTGAACCCGGATTTGCTCCAGGGCATTGATGTCTTCAGCGCTTTGCACAGCCTCTAGAGCTTGCGAGACGAGCGCATCCAGGTTTTCCATGTACAGACTCCAGATACAAAATAGGGGAAGAGCTTGAAGGCTCTTCCCCTATTTATGACGTTTAACACCTGGCCCCACTGAGGTGAGGCCGGGTGACTGTCGGGGGTACTTAAGCCAAGGTGGCTTTAGCTTTCTCGACAATCGCAGCAAACGCCGCTTTTTCGTTCACTGCCAGATCAGCCAGAACCTTACGGTCGATCTCGATGGACGCTTTTTTCAGGCCGGCGATGAAACGGCTGTAGGACAGACCGTTGATACGAGCACCAGCGTTGATACGAGCGATCCACAGAGCGCGGAACTGACGTTTTTTCTGACGACGGTCACGGTAGGCGTATTGGCCTGCCTTGATTACCGCTTGCTTGGCAACACGGAATACGCGGGAGCGAGCGCCGTAGTAGCCTTTAGCAAGTTTCAGAATTTTTTTGTGACGTTTACGGGCAATGACGCCACGCTTTACACGAGCCATGAGTTACTTCCTCTATTCTTGACTAAAATTAACGAAGGCGCAGCATGCGCTCGACTTTTGCCACGTCGGACGGATGCAGCAAGCTGCTACCGCGCAGTTGACGCTTACGCTTGGTCGACATTTTAGTCAGGATGTGGCTCTTGAAAGCGTGCTTGTGCTTGATACCGTTCGCAGTTTTCAGAAACCGCTTAGCAGCACCACTTTTGGTTTTCATCTTTGGCATGTTCGGATACTCCGCATTCAGTTGATAAACATAATCAGAAGGCCTGCCGTGCCCTGTTGATTACTTCTTCTTTTTCGGGGCGATGACCATGATCAGCTGGCGTCCTTCCATCTTAGGATGCTGTTCGACCGAACCGTATTCGAGCAAGTCACCTTCAACTCGCTTGAGCAGTTCCATCCCCAGCTCCTGGTGGGCCATCTCACGGCCGCGGAATCGCAAGGATACCTTGGCCCTGTCCCCGTCACTCAGGAAACGTACCAGGTTGCGCAGTTTTACCTGGTAATCCCCTTCCTCCGTCCCTGGACGAAACTTGATTTCTTTAACCTGAATCTGCTTCTGGTTTTTCTTGGCCGCGGCAACCTGCTTCTTCTTTTCGAAGATCGATTTGCCGTAGTCCATCAGTTTGCAAACAGGGGGTACTGCATCGGCGGAAATTTCCACCAAATCCAGCTTGGCCTCTTCAGCCTTAAGAAGCGCGTCTTCAATTGACACAATCCCAAGCTGTTCACCTTCAGCCCCAATTAACCGAACCTCGCGTGCCGAGATATTCTCGTTGATCGGGGCTTTCGGTGCAGCTCGTTTATCTTGTCTCATTTCACGCTTAATAATAATTACTCCGAATCTGGGCGACCACGCCGGGAAACCGCTTGCGCGAGGAACTCGGCGAACTGGGCGACGGGCATCGAGCCCAGGTCAGCACCTTCACGAGTACGCACAGCGACAGTCTGCGTCTCAACTTCCTTATCCCCGATAACCAGAAGATAGGGAACCTTGAGCAACGTATGCTCGCGGATTTTAAAGCCGATCTTTTCATTTCTCAAGTCAGACTTGGCACGAAACCCGCTTTCGTTGAGAGTTTTTTCCACTTGGCTGACAAAATCTGCCTGTTTATCAGTGATATTCATCACTACAGCCTGGGTCGGAGCGAGCCACGCAGGGAATGCTCCCTCGTAGTGCTCGATCAATATTCCGACGAAGCGCTCGAACGATCCGAGGATCGCCCGGTGCAGCATAACTGGATGCTTGCGACTGTTGTCTTCGGAGACAAATTCAGCGCCCAGACGCACAGGCAGGTTAAAATCGAGCTGCAGGGTACCACACTGCCACACACGGCCAAGGCAATCTTTCAGCGAGAATTCGATCTTCGGACCGTAGAAAGCGCCCTCTCCCGGCTGCAGATCGTACGGCAGGCCCGCACTGTCCAGCGCTGCGGCCAATGCAGCTTCGGCGCGATCCCACAGCTCGTCGGATCCGACGCGCTTTTCCGGACGAGTGGACAGCTTCATCTCGATGTCTTTAAAGCCGAAGTCGGCATAGACATCCATGGTCAGCTTGATGAATGCAGCGGATTCGGCCTGCATCTGCTCTTCGGTGCAGAAGATGTGGGCGTCGTCCTGGGTGAATGCACGCACACGCATAATGCCGTGCAGCGCACCCGATGGCTCGTTACGGTGGCAGGCACCGAATTCGGCCAGTCGCATCGGCAGCTCGCGGTAGCTCTTCAGGCCCTGATTGAACACTTGCACGTGGCAAGGGCAGTTCATTGGCTTGATGGCGTAGTCGCGGCTTTCCGACTCAGTGGTGAACATGTTGTCGGCGTAGTTGGCCCAGTGCCCGGATTTCTCCCACAGGCTGCGATCAACCACCTGAGGTGTCTTGATCTCCAGGTAACCGTTATCGCGCTGAACCTTGCGCATGTACTGCTCGAGCACCTGATACAGGGTCCAACCGTTCGGATGCCAGAACACCATGCCAGGCGCTTCTTCCTGGGTGTGGAACAGGCCCAGGCGCTTGCCGATCTTGCGGTGATCGCGCTTTTCAGCTTCTTCGATGCGCTGGACATAAGCCGCCAGTTGCTTCTTGTCCGCCCACGCCGTGCCATAAACGCGCTGCAATTGCTCGTTCTTGGCATCGCCGCGCCAGTAGGCGCCGGACAGCTTGGTCAGTTTGAAGGACTTCAGGAAGCGGGTGTTCGGCACGTGCGGACCGCGACACATGTCGACGTATTCTTCGTGATAGTACAGGCCCATGGCCTGCTCGTTCGGCATGTCCTCAACCAGGCGCAGCTTGTAGTCTTCGCCGCGGGCCTTGAACACTTCGATCACTTCGGCGCGCGGAGTGACTTTCTTGATCACGTCGTAATCTTTCTCGATCAGCTGCTGCATGCGCTGTTCGATGGCGGCCATGTCGTCCGGCGTAAATGGACGCTCGAAGGCGATGTCGTAATAGAAGCCTTCATCAATGACCGGCCCGATGACCATCTTGGCAGTCGGGTACAGCTGCTTGACCGCATGGCCAACCAGGTGCGCGCAAGAGTGGCGAATGATCTCCAGCCCCTCTTCATCCTTTGGCGTAATGATTTGCAGCGTGGAATCGCTGTCGATGGTATCGCTGGCGTCGACCAGCTTGCCGTTGACCTTGCCGGCCAGGGTGGCCTTGGCGAGGCCTGCACCGATGGATGCGGCAACCTCGGCTACGGAAACCGGGTGATCGAATGAACGTTGACTGCCGTCGGGAAGAGTAATAGTTGGCATGGCGCCTCCTCTCCTAGTGGTGACCCCTACCAAAGGTCACGTGGGTTGGGATGAGCCAGTACAAGATCCAGTCCCGGCCATTCAATGACGAACGCCTGCCTTACAGCGGCAGGAGCCTTGCGGCCAACCGGAAAAACCGAACCAGAGTGACTGGGATTCAAATCAGGGTTATTCGGACATCTGCCGCCAACGGGACGGGAGGTCCTGCGCAGCCTGCAAACACCCGAGCCGGGCATGCTAGCACAGATGAACGGTTGTCGCGGGCCTGGGTTTTACGTCGGGGCAAATCAGCCATTTTGTGCCAGAGTGCTGAACTTGAACCCTGTTCACCCCTCAGATAAAAAGACATCGACCCACAAGGAGCATCTCAGCATGCGTCTGAATCGTTTATTCGCAGTCGTCGCCCCCATCGTCCTCCTGTTGCCGCTGACGGCCCATGCGGACTGGCCGAAGGGCGAACGCGAGAAGTACATGGCCCAATGCACCGAAGCGGCCACCCCGCAGATCGGCGCGGCGGCCGCCAAGGCGCACTGCGCTTGTGGCGCGGATGCCATCAAGTCCTACCCGGCCAGCGACCTTCAGGCGCTGATGGACAATAAGGCCAGTGATGCTCTGAAACAGAAAGCGCTGACCCAGATTTCGGCGTGCAAGGCTGATAACAAGGCCAAAAAATAAAGCGAAAAACCGGCAGCGAAGGCCGCAACTGTCGTTGAAAAGGCCGCAAATAGCGTTTTTTTCAACAATTTATGTAGGTTTTACAGCTTTTTTTATCGTCTTTACTTTCGCCTGAAAGCCTTTTAAATCGGGGCTTCCAGGCTTATCAGGCAACAAAGAAAGTGTGACTACGCGGCAAACAGCACCTGCGGGGGGCTCCCAAAGCGAACATTTCGACTATGATACCCGGGTGTGCCCAGTTGGCCTGAGCAACACAGTACTACTGAAAATATATGTTTCTTGGAGATACACCATGTCTAATCGCCAAACCGGCACCGTTAAATGGTTCAACGATGAAAAAGGCTTCGGCTTCATCACTCCTCAAGGTGGCGGTGACGACCTGTTCGTACACTTCAAAGCTATCGAAAGCGACGGTTTCAAAAGCCTGAAAGAAGGCCAAACCGTTTCCTTCGTGGCTGAGAAAGGCCAAAAGGGTATGCAAGCTGCACAAGTTCGCCCAGAGTAATTTCCAGGCGCACTAAAAAAACCCCGTCCATGTGACGGGGTTTTTTATGGGTGATGAAAAAGCGGGTGCGGTGTCAGCCGCAATTGACGCGATTGACGACCAGGCTGTTATCGGTGCTCAGGTTCAGGCGATCGGAGCGGTACTCCAGGGTCACCATATCGTTGGGCTTGAGGATTCGGGCGTTTTGCGCGCCTGCGCGAACGCGTGCCTGCTCCAGCAGCTCAGGCGAAGCCTTCTTGCCAATAGCGAACTCCGCCGCCGTTGCTTCGCAGCGACTATGACCGGTGTCGGTCGCCGCAACAGGGTCCGCGGCCGAGTCGGTGGATGTATTGCTGCAACCAGCCAGCAGGCTAGCGGCCAGCAAAGTACCCAATGACGCGAGCTTCCAAGGCATGAAGCCTCCTTTATTCAATTGATTGAGCTGAGATCGTGCGACCGCCAATCCGGCGTTTGGTTTCACCAGGTGCCAGCCCCTTGCTTTCGATCCGGTCGATCGACAAGTTTGCCTGAGCCAATCCCGTCGTTCACTTCTCAATCGTGACCGGATATGAATGGCGCTTAATAGATATCGATGTAATCGAAGGGTGGCTTCGGCCAGTTGTCTTTCAATGCGTTGAAAATCTGCGTGACCCAGACCTCATCACTGGCTGCAACCCGGCCCACGTATCCGGAGCCCTTGGCCCAGGTCTCGAGGCGAAACAGCAGGCCATCGATGTCGGTGCCGCCCACGACACCCGAAGAAATGTAGGCAATGCCGCCCTTGGTTACCCGCAACTGCGTATGCTCATCATCGCTGGCACTGGCCAGCAATTGGCGCACGGCCTCCAGGGTCAGGCCGTCATTCAAATCGTTCTGCACAACACGGTCCTTGAAAAATCATCAATGAGGCAGTGTGGCACAGCCCTGCCCTCATGCCTAAGTCGGAGTGCCAAACAAGCGGCAAAATGATTAACTTCATGCAGACTTCACCCCATTCACGAGCGCCATCATGACCACCGTAAACATAGACGCCGACATCAAGGCCAAATGGCCGCTGGGCCACAGTTCGTATAGCCCGGGCAGCCCGGAGGAACTGGCGATCATCAGTGTCGACTTGCTGGTCAAGGAACTGGGAACCGAGGCCGCGCAATCCTTCATCGCACAAGTATTCGAGAAATACCCGGCGGGCTACCAGGGCGCTGAAATCAACGAAAGGGAGTAAACCCGCAGGCCGTCGCCTGCGGGTTTTGGCTTACTTCAGGCGAGCCAGACGCTCGGTCAGCAGGTCAAAAAAGCCCTGGGCATCACCGTTCTCAACCCAGAAAGCATTCTTTGGCGCCTTCAGGCCGTCGTACCAGTCAACAATGGTCTGGCCGAAGGTCGGGCCTTCGCGGCTGTCGATCACCACATTGACCGAACGACCGCTGAACAACTCAGGCTTGAGCAGATAGGCGATGACGGTAGCGTCATGCACCGGCCCACCCGTCAGACCGTAGTGCTCCATATCGGCCTTGATGTATTCATTGAGAATATCGCTCACCAGCCTGCTGGCATTGTTGTTCAGTGCGGCGATCTGCTTAAGGCGCGCTTCACTGGTCAAAATCTTGTGCGTCACGTCCAGCGGCAGATAGGTCAGTTTGACGCCGCTCTTGAGCACGACCTCTGCAGCCTGCGGATCAGCGAACAGATTGAACTCAGCCACCGGCGTAATGTTGCCACCGTTGAAGTGCGCGCCACCCATGATCACCACCTCCCTGATGCCCTGAACGATCTCCGGCGCCTGGATCAGTGCCAGGGCCAGATTGGTCTGAGGCCCCAGCATGGCGATGGTGATGCTATGGGGCTTGGCCGTTTTCAGGGTATCGATCAGGTAATCAACGGCATTGCCCTGCGCCAGCCCCTTCTCAGGCTCATGCACGGTGACGCCCGACATGCCTTCCTTGCCGTGAATGTTGTCCGCATAAATCGGAGTGCGCATCAGTGGTTTTGGCGCGCCAGCATACACCGGCACTTCCTCGCGCCCTGCCCATTCACGAGCCAGCCGCGCATTACGCGAGGTCTTGTCCAGGCGCACATTGCCAGCGACGGTGGTCAACGCACGGATGCTCAACTCTTGCGGTGATGCCAGGGCAAACAGCAAGGCCACGACGTCGTCGGCACCGGGATCGGTGTCGATGATCAGGTCGATATTTTGTGCCCCGTGGGCGCTCGTTGCGGATATCAGGGACAAAAGCAGCAGGCTCCGAAGCAGCAGTTTCTGGACATTGCGGTACATGGTGCACTCCTTGTGCAGGGGGAAAGATCAAGCAACTTAAAAGGTGACCCCGGCCGCCAGAACAATGTTGCAGTACGGCTGGCATTCGCCGGTGCGCACAATCGCCCTCGCCTGTCGGCTCAAGACCTTGAACTGCTCATGGCTGAGCAACTCGCGCTGGCCCAGCGCACCTTCGGCATGCAGTCTGTCCAGCGCAACCAGAGCGGATGGTTGCTTATCCAGGATCTCCCGGGCGAGTACATGGCGCTCGACCTGCATTTCGCTGAGCACGACGCTCAAGGTGCTGACGAAATCAGGAATACCCTGGGTCAGGGCCAGGTCGATCAACTCGACACCCGGCGGCACTGGCAGTCCGGCATCGCCGATCACGACCAGGTCGCCATGCCCCAGGGATGCAATCAGCCGCGACAAGGCGACGTTGAGTAGCGGTGTTTTTTTCATGCTGTGGCCTGCACTTCAGACAGATCGGGAATCGAGGGTTGCGCCCCCGCGCGGGTGACCGACAGTGCAGCGGCAGCCTGACCGAAGTGGATGGCCTCGCGTTCACTTTTGCCGCCGGCCAGTGCAGCGGCAAAACCACCGACGAAGGTGTCGCCTGCGGCCGTGGTGTCCACCGCTTTCACCTTCGGCGCGACAAAGTGCTCGAAGCGTTGGCCGTCGGCAAACAGTGAGCCTTGCGCGCCGAGCGTGATGATGACCTTGCCCGCCCCCATGGCGATCAGCCGCGTTGCCGCCGTTTCGGCGGTTGCCAGTGAGTCCACCGGCAACCCTGTCAAGGTCGATGCTTCGCTCTCGTTGGGAATCAGGTAATCAATGGCCGCATACCAGTTCGCCGGCAGCGCCCGACTGGCCGGTGCCGGATTGAGAATCACCGTTTTGCCCAGCTCCCGGCCGCGCTTGAGCGCGTACCCGACGGTGGCATCCGGCACTTCCAGCTGACAGATGATCACGTCCGCCGCTTGCAGCACCGCGTCGAACTGATCGATCAACGCCGGCGTCAGCGCACCATTGGCGCCAGCCACGATGACGATAGCGTTCTGGCTGTTGTCATCGACCACAATCAGCGCCACACCGCTGGAGCCATCAACGGTGCTCACGGCCTGACAATCGATGCCGTCGGCTAACAACGCCCCGCGCAGCACCTCTCCATAGGCATCGCTCCCCACGCAACCGACCATCGATACCTGCGCACCCAACCGTGCCGCAGCCACTGCCTGGTTGGCACCCTTGCCACCGGAAATCGTGGTAAACGACTCACCGATCAGCGTCTCGCCGCCCCGGGGCAGGCGCGAAGCACGAGTCACCAGGTCCATGTTCAGGCTGCCTATCACCACTACTTTTGCTGGCATACATCGCTACTCAAAGTTTCAACGCAATTGCGCGAACAGACCGGCCAGGGGCGCAGTCGATTCACGCAAGACAATACTCGGCGTCACGATCCGTTGATCGATAGCCGTTTCCGGTTTGGCGATCCTGCGCAACAGCACACCGGCCGCCATCTCGCCCAATTGCAGAATCGATTGGCCCACGGTGGTCAGCGCCGGATAGACATAGCGGCTCATCTGGATATCGTCGAAGCCGATCACCGACAGTTCGCTCGGCACGCGAATGTTGCGCTCGGCGGCGGCTCGCAGGACACCGAAGCCGATCATGTCGTTACCGGCAAAAATCGCCGTGGGCGGGTTGTTTTCCAGCAGGGTTGCGGCAGCACCGTAACCGCCAGTGCTGGTGAAGTCGCTTTGCAGCACACGCTCGTGAACCATTTCGACGCCCGCTTCCTGCAAGGCACGGCAATAACCCGCCAGACGCATCTGCGCGACGCTGGTGTCCGCCGGGCCACCGATCATGGCGATATCCCGATGCCCCAACTCCAAAAGGTGTCGGGTCGCCAGATATGCGCCGTATTCATGGTCGATGCGCACCAGGTCGGCACTCACGCCTTGCAGCCCACGGTCGACGATGACCATCGGCGTACGCACGCCCGCCAGCCCTTCGGCGAAACCGGCATCCCCACCGGCGGAGGCCACGATCAGCCCGTCTATGCGTTTTTCCAGCAGTACGCGAAGGTAGCTGCGCTGCTTGTCCGGGTTGTCGTCGGAGTTGCACAGGATCACGCAATAGCCATTGCGCTCGCAGTAATCCTCGATACCGCGCGCCAGCTCGGCGAAGTACGGGTTGAGGCTGTTCGGCACCAACAGGCCGATGGTGGCCGTGGTCTTGGCTTTCAATGAGCGGGCCACCGCACTGGGCACGTAGTCGAGGCTTTTGATCGCCGCCTCGACCTTGACCCGTACTTCTTCACTGACCGGACGCGTCTTGTTTACCACGTGGGAAACGGTGGTGTAGGAAATCCCTGCAAGGGCTGCCACATCTTTGATGGTTGCCATGGCTCAGGTCCGCCGACTTGCGCGTTGACTGCGGTAGGTGTCCAGCACCACCGCCACGACGATCACCGCACCGGTAATGATGCGCTTGGTCGGCTCGGTCGCGCCAATCTGCGCCAGGCCAGCCGCCAGTACGGAAATGATCAACACCCCGAAAAACGTGCTGATCACCGAGCCGCGCCCGCCCATCAGGCTGGTGCCACCGATCACCACCGCTGCGATCACTTGCAGCTCCAGGCCGGAACCGGCATTCGGGTCCGCTGCCTCCAGCCGCGAAATCTGGAACAACGCAGCGATCCCGGCCAGCAACCCCATCAGGCTGAAGACGAGGATCTTGTAGGGCTTGGGATTGATCCCGGCCAGACGCACCGCTTCCTCATTGGTTCCGATACCGATCAGGTAACGCCCGAACACGGTGCGGGTCAATACGGCTTGCGCCACGAAGATGATCAACAAGGCAATAATGAATGACGGTGAAATGCCGAACGCGATCGGATTGGACAGCCACGCAAAGGCGTCGCCGATATAGGCGGTGCGCGAACCGGTCATCTGATACGCCACGCCTCGCGCCATTTCCAGGACACCCAGGGAAACGATGAACGACGGAATACGCCAGGCCACAGTGATCGAACCCGTGATGGTCCCGGCCAATGCCGCGGCCGCCATGCCCAGCAGTGCCGCCGGCAGCACGCTCCAGCCCCAGCCAAGAATGGCCACGCTGACAGTCGATGCCGCCAGCGCCAACACCGACCCGACAGAGAGATCAATGCCGCCGATGATCAACACAAACGTCATGCCGACCGCCAGCACCATCAAGTCCGGAATCTGGTTGGCCAGGGTGCTGAAGGTGTCATACGACAGGAAATGGCTGCTGAGGATCGAGAACAGCACAATCATCGCCAGCAAGGCACCGGCCAGACCCAGATAAGTGCCCAGACCGTAGAAGTTGCCGCTACGTTTACCGCCAGGCGTTGCAGTTTTCATGGGAGATCCCTAGGCGCTGCTTCGTTGAGCAACGCATCACGTTTTTGGTAACCGGCAAAAGCGGCAGCAAGCAAGTCATCCTGGGTCCAGCTGTCGCGCTCGAATGTCTCGATCAGACGCCCCGCCGACAGCACGCCAATGCGGTCGCAGATCAACATCAGTTCGCGCAGGTCGCTGGACACCACCACCAGCGCCTTGCCCTGACGGGTCAGCTCACCGAGCAGTGCATAAATGTCGAATTTGGCGCCTACGTCGATGCCACGTGTAGGCTCGTCGAACAGCAACACCGAACAGTCGCGCTCCAGCCAGCGACCGATCACGACTTTCTGCTGGTTGCCGCCGGACAGCTCCGATACCGTTTGCGTCGGGCTGGAACTGCGGATGCGCATGGCGTCGACCTGGCGCTGGGCCAGGGACAACTCATCGGCGTTGTTGACGACCCCCGCCCTGGAAATTTCCGCCATGTTGCCCAGGGCAATGTTGGCGCTGATCGATTGCGTCAACAGCAAGCCTTCACCCTTGCGGTCTTCGGTAATCAAGGCGATACCGTGCGCAACGGCATCCGCTGGCGAGCGAATAGTCGCGACCCGCGCCGGCGAACCCAGCGCAACCGTGCCGCTGTCCGGGACATCGGCACCAAAAATCAGGCGCAGTAACTCGGTGCGCCCTGCCCCGATCAGCCCGGATATGCCGAAGATCTCGCCGGCACGCACTTCGAAGGACACGTCGCGCACCTTGTCGGCACGACTCAGGCCCGTGACCGTCAACGCTGGCGCGCCAATCTTGCGCGGCCCCATGTCGATGTGTTCGCCCAGTTCACGCCCAACCATCAGGGTGACCAGTTGTTCGCTGGTGTAGTTGGCCATCGGCTCGACACACACCAGATTGCCGTCGCGCAGCACCGCAATGCGCTGCGCCACCCGCGCCAGCTCTTCAAGGCGATGGGAAATGTAGATGATCGACACGCCACGCGCTTGCAAACGGGTGATCTGCTCGAAGAGCATTTCCACTTCGCGAGCGGTGAGCATCGCGGTCGGCTCGTCGAGGATCAGCACCCGGCAATCACCAATCAGATTGCGGGCAATCTCGACCATTTGCTGATGACCGATACCCAACTCGCCAACCAGGGTGTCCGGATCGATTGCGTCCAGCCCGACCTGAGCCATGGCTTCGATCGCTGCCTTGCGCAGTTGCTTGCGACTGATCCAACCTGCATTGCTCGGCAGATTGTCGAGGAACAGGTTTTCCGCCACGGACAGGGTCGGCAGCAGATTGAGCTCCTGCATGACCATGCGGATGCCCAACTCTTCCGCTTGGGTACGGCTGCCAGGACGATAATCCTGACCCTGAAATTGCATCTGGCCAGTGGTCGGCGTGACCAGCCCGCCGATGATCTTCGACAGCGTGCTTTTGCCGGCGCCGTTCTCGCCGGTCAGCGCCAAGACCTCGCCACGCATCAACGTCAGGTCGATGCCGGTGAGGACAGGTTGCGCATACGTCTTGCCGATACCGCTGACCGAGAGGACAGCGTTCGGTGCGGAAACTGACATAAGAATCTCCATGCGCTCGCCCGGACGGGCGAGCACCGTTGTGCCGCGAGAAGGACTACTTGGTTACCAGCTCGACCGGCGTTTCGATGACGCCGTTGGCGCCGCTGTCGACCTTTTCACCCTTGATGATCTTCAGCGCCGTTTCGATGCCGAACACCGCCTGCTTGGCGGCGTATTGGTCCGCCGTGGCGAGGACGCGACCGTCCTTGAGCATCGGCTTGATCGCATTGATGTTGTCGTACCCGACCACTTGCACCTTGCCGGCCTTGCCCGCCGCCCGCACCGCGGACACCGCGCCGACGGCCATGCTGTCGTTGCCAGCCAGCAGCGCCTTGATGTTCGGGTATTCGCTGAGCATGGAGGCGGCAACCTGGTTGCCTTTGTTGATTTCCCAATCACCGGATTGCAGGGACACGACCTTGATTTGCGCCGCCTCCATTGCATCCTTGAAGCCTGCGGTGCGGGCTTGGGCGTTGGTGGTAGTGGACACGCCTTCGATGATGCCGACTTCGTCACCGGCCTTCAGTTGTTTGGCCAGGTATTCGCCCACCAGACGTGCACCCTTGCGATTGTCCGGGCCTACGAACGGAACGCTGATATTTTTGCTTTTGACCACAGCAGGGTCGAGCTGGTTATCGATGTTGACCACTGTGATGCCGGCATCCACGGCCTTCTTGATCACTGGCACCATGGCTTTGGAGTCAGCCGGGGCGATCACCAGTGCATTGACCTTGGAAACAATCATCTGCTCGACGATACGGATCTGGTTGGCGGTGTCCGTTTCGTCCTTGATGCCGTTGGAAATCAGTTCGAAATCGCCGGAGTGTTCTTTCTGGTAGGCTTTGGCGCCATCTTCCATGGTCAGGAAGAATTCATTGGCCAAGGATTTCATGACCAGCGCGACTTTGGGCTTTTCAGGGGATTCGGCGAAAGCCGAGGAGACAGGCAGCGCGGCGGATGCGGCAGCCAGCATAGCGACAGCAAGAAGACGTCCAGCGAATGGCAGCTTCATGGGTTCACTCCGATCTTATGATTATTCTGAGCAACGCTTGCGCTGGTGTAAGCTTCACCGCCAGCGCCAGGGAATAAGCGATCGACGGAGCCCCGCAAACGTTTGCGAAGACCGAACTATGCGAACCTTGTTGTCATTTGTCAACGACCCTGAGAGCTGCGTTCGTAACGACGACCTATGAAACCCACGCCGTGGTGCTGCTGGAACCTTCGCTCATTCCCTTGAACAGCGGCCGGCATCTTACATGCGAACCTTGTAGTCATTTGTCAACGACCCTGAGAGCTACACTCGCTCTGAACACCACGCAACCTAAGCCGTGGTGCTGACGATGTTACCCGTACTGGAACCCTTTGCCATTTCCTTGACCAGGCTGGCCGTCACTTGCAGCAGTGCGCTGCTGGTGTCGGCGATTTGTCCCTGAATCGACATCACGACTGCCTGCTTCGCTTCCGGCGTGGGGTAAGGAGCGGCCTGCGCTGCTGCCAATTGTTGCTGTTGCTCTCGCAGTTGCTGTTGCAGCTCGCGCATGCGCTTGAGCAACGTCTTCACGGCGACACTCTGGTCACTCCCGCTGTCGCTATTGGCTTTTTTATTTTCGGTGAGTGGCCCGCCACCGGTTCGCACTTGAGTGACATCCCCCTCCTCGTCCTTACCCAGGGCCGAGGCAGAGGCCCCTGAAGTCGATTCGCTCAGGGCGTCGATCGTGGCTGTGGATTTACCGCCGATGGTGATTGCGCTCGGATGGGGAAAGCCAATCGAAAGGGACATGGGAACTCCTGGAAAAAAATCCTTTGAAGGGCATCGACCTGAGTACGGAATTCTTTAGCGACGCTCACAGCCACACTGGCGGATAAAAAATTCCTTCTTCCTACACCAAACGGAAAAAAACGCTGTCAGAGGATTTTCTTGAATTTTAAGCAGTTGCGAAAATGCTTACGGTTAAATACTGTATGCACGTACAGCTTAATAAGGATAATTCCGTGGACACCACCTCCGCTTCTCCTGACGCCTATCAACGCATGGGCATTCGCGTTCAGAAAATCATCAATTCCCCCACCGCCCAGAAAGCCAGGGCCGCACTGATCTTCCGTTTGCCGGACGAGCCCGTGGATGACTGGGAGCAGTTACTCGAGGAAATCGACGAGAACGATAACGTCACCCTCGCCTATCGCGACGATGGCGGTGTGCAGATTTTCTGGGTTGTGCCGAAGGAAGACTGAGTCAATGAGTGTCCGCTGGTTTGTTTTGCTATTGATATTTTTCACCGTGGGCGCCCAGGCCGACGCCCCGCGCACCTTCAACGAAGCCAAGAAAGTCGCCTGGAAGCTGTATGCCCCGCAGTCCACCGAGTTCTATTGCGGGTGCAAGTACACCGGCAACAAGGTGAACCTCTCAGCCTGCGGTTACATACCGCGTAAAAACGCCAAACGCGCCTCGCGCATCGAGTGGGAGCACATCGTCCCGGCCTGGCAGATTGGCCATCAGCGCCAATGCTGGCAGGAAGGCGGACGCAAGAATTGCACGCGACACGACCCGACGTATCAAAGGGCCGAAGCCGACTTGCACAACTTGGTGCCGAGTATTGGCGAGGTGAACGGAGACCGCAGCAATTTCAGCTTCGGCTGGCTGCCGGAGCAATCGGGCCAGTATGGTTCGTGCCTGACTCAGATTGATTTCAAGGCGAAGAAGGTCATGCCACGCCCATCCATTCGCGGCATGATTGCTCGAACTTATTTCTACATGAGCAAGCAATACGGTTTACGCCTGTCCAAACAGGATCGGCAACTGTATGACGCCTGGAACAAAACCTACCCGGTGCAAGCCTGGGAGCGGCAGCGCAACCAGAGCGTGGCGTGCGTGATGGGGCGCGGCAATGAGTTCGTCGGACCGGTCGACATGAAAGCTTGCGGTTAAACACGATTGAAACGACAAAGGCCCCGGACTGGAAATCCGGGGCCTTTGTTGTTTCAACCCAATCGAAGGACCGCCTGGCTACAGCGAAGACGCCTTTATTGAGCCGCCGGCCGCTCGATGACCAGCAATTCAATATTCTGTTTCTTGGCACGAGTCAGCGCCGCGCGCACCTCGTCCTGCTTGGCCTCAGCCTCGGCTTTCGAGCTATAGGGCCCCATCAGGATGCGGGTCTTGCCGTTTTCCTTGACCACATTGGCGATGAAGCTGTGCTCAATCAACCAGCCACTCAAATCGCTGACGGCCTGGGTTATTTCACCCCGCACCTCAAGATCCCATTGAGGTGCAGAAGCGACTGCCGGCGTCGAGACCGCCGAAGGTTGCGGCTTTGCCGCTTCGACGCGCTTGCCCTCACCACATCCCGCCAACGCCAGTACTGCGATTACCAAGGCCAATTTGCGCACAACGCTTCCCTCTGAAGACTCAAAGCGGGGATTTTATCATCCATGAATACTTGTTGAGCCCCACAAAATGGACTGAAAACAAC
The DNA here is from genome assembly GCF_054668405.1 of Pseudomonas sp. S2_C03. Lineage (NCBI taxonomy): Bacteria > Pseudomonadati > Pseudomonadota > Gammaproteobacteria > Pseudomonadales > Pseudomonadaceae > Pseudomonas > Pseudomonas sp. S2_C03. The sequence continues at coordinate 3,314,065 of NZ_CP162766.1, forward strand.
GAGAATGATGGATGCGGCCTCTGTATAGTTACGCCTTGGGAATTAATGCAGCATCTGCGCGTCAGAAAGAGGCACCCAAACCGTGAGACTTCGCACTAATCTATACATACCACCGACCTCTGCACTGTCCGAATCAGGTGCCCAACAAAGCAATCAAGGAGAAGACCATGCTGATACTCACCCGCAAAGTCGGTGAAAGCATAAACATTGGCGATGACATTACGATCACCATTCTGGGCGTAAGCGGCCAGCAAGTCCGAATCGGTATCAATGCCCCGAAAGACGTTGCGGTGCACCGCGAAGAAATTTACCAGCGCATTCAAGCCGGTTTGACCGCCCCAGACAAACCGCAGTCCTGAATCCTGCTGCAGTCAGTAGCCAGCCCGTACTCGACGACGATGGCTGGCTAAAGATTCGCGGGCTTCCACGCCCTCTTCCCCGCGTCAGGCTGCTCGCTGCTTTTGCGGGTAACCGTTAACCAAGCGTAACGCCACGCGCCATACCCGTTGCAGCGACGACCATCAGCAACATCATCAAACCTTCAACATGACTGATCCGCGCAAACAACTTCGCGCGTGCGGTATCGATTGTCGCGCCGCGGGCCAGCGCTATTCGCCACTTGATCAAAGTCATCATCGATGCGAGCTCCAGCAACAGAATCAACACGAACAGCGTCATCTTGAGGTGAAACAACGGCTGCTGCAGGTAATAATCCGTGCCTTTCTCAAATCCGCCGAAAGCACGCATCCCACCGGTCACCAACAGAACCAGGGCGCAAATCCCCCAGATATTGTCCGCGATCAAAACACTGCGAGCCCCGCCAGCGCCTGCGGCCAAACGCCGAAAGTGTGTACCACGCGTCAGCACCGCCCAGAATCCCACGCCAAACGCCAAGAGATGAAGCGCTGCAAGAAGCCAGTGAGCCATCGATAAACTCCTGCCAGTGTGCCCAAGATAAGACTTGTCAGTAGTAGCTCATCAACCGGCATCCTGCATTCAACGAATTGGCCAGGCCTGCTGCCAAATCTGCATGCCTTGTCCCTCGTCGCAAATTGTAATTTCTCTCAAAACTGGGTTAATGAGGGGACGTTAAGAGATCCATTTTTGGGACTAGCGACTGCAAGCAAGCCATCGCAGGGGCGATGTTCAACACCCGACGATGTCTCGGAGACCTTCGAACGCACTGGAGATTGCGGAATAAAAAAAGTGCGCCGGAACAAGACGAGCCACACCATCGCTTGGAGTGAACGCGCGGAGCATGGTGGGTTGACAATTATTGACTAGTGCCCGCAACTGAAGCGAGCAGCCCTTCCGGCACCCCAGTAAGCGGTCGAGTGAGAATAAACCGGCCGAGGACGGCTTTACTCAGGCCTCCATCCTGGTAGCAGCGATCAAACCCAGTGCAGACGCATCGCTCGTATTTCCTCCTGACGTTCCCACTCGACATAAAGCCTACTACCGGATGCGATTTTTCCTACACTCCGCAGGAAAAAATAGTAGCTGTTTGCCATTAAATGATAACATTGAGGCATGTTGATGGGGGCGAAATGATTGGTAGAGCAGTAGGCGGCGTATGTGCCGCTGTCGTTTTATTTCTGGTATATGGCGCTATCGTGGAAGGAAACTCGAAAGCCCGTACACGCGACGCGATTGAACTGTGCCATCGCAAAGAACGCCAATTCACAGGCTCAGCTGAAGAAAAAAGCGTGCTCAGTCGGGAATGTCGAAAAATAGAGCATGAGCTCAAGATTCAACTAGGCTATCCGCCCGTCCAAGCCGACAGCTAAAAAGAAGCCCGCCACTGAGCGGGCTTTTTTGTGTAAGTCAAGCGACGACAGTCGCAAATCCAATCCTCCCCCAGCAGCAATCACAAGCACTGCTCATGAGCAAATGACGAGAGATGCACTTTTGAAGATGAGGAAACAAAACCAAGAGGTGTGATCCGACTGAGGGGGGCAGTTTTTTGCAAATCGCAAAAGCAAAAAGGGGTCACCGTTTCCGGTGACCCCTCTAGACCGCCCAGCAGAGCGGATTTTGTTTGGTAGGCGCGATTGGACTCGAACCAACGACCCCCACCATGTCAAGGTGACCCCGAGACGTACGCAAGTATGTGATCTGAAAGGAGAATCCGGGGTAAATCCGCAGTCGCAAACATGCGTATTCCCCTATTAAGAATCAATAGCTTAGCGTTGGATATTCCTACAGTAGTCGCCCCTCCAAGGCATCTCGCCGGCCTCCATAACCACTGCTAAGCTCCGTCCATCCCACGGAGATTTAGCATGCCAGATTCCGACCTACTCCCTTCCCTGCTATACAAGATCCACGAAAATCAGCTCGCCTTAGAAGCCGCGCTCATGGAACTCACCAACTGGGTCGAGCAACACGGCGGCCCAGAGGTTGCCGATAACGTGCGCGGCGCCATGGACACCATCGACAAGAACGAGGAGTTCATCAAGCTGACGCTCGCAGTACTCATGGCGCCAGACTGATCTAATCCAAGACGATCCTTGCCCCTGCTCATCACGTTGCAAAAAGTTTCGTAAGTCCCGTCGATCAAGCATTCAACTTTTCAAGTAGAATGCTTGACGACCAAGGATCGATGCTGTTTACTGACATCAGTGCTGAAACTAGCCAATAGGGAGATCATCATGTCGCTTACAAAATTTGGTACCGCCGTTCGCGAATACCGCCGCCAACTGGGCCTCACGCTCAGCACCATGGCGGCCGCGCTCGGAACTTCTTCCGCTTTTCTCAGCGCCATGGAGACAGGCAGAAGCAAGGTCCCAATGGAATGGGCTGAAAAGATTGGTAGTTATTTTTCAGATCAGGGCAAAAGTATCCAAATTGATCGCCTTAAAGCGATGGCATGCGAGTCAAACGACAGTGTGTCGCTTGAAGGCTTGCCGCCTCACCACAAAATGCTGATTGCCGGGTTTGCCAATTCGGACCTGAACCAGGAGCAGCTGGCAAAGCTTGGAAAACTACTTTCAGAGATTTACGGGGAGAAACCGAAAGATGACGCCTGAAGATCCGGCAAGTTATTGCATGCGTGGGCACAGGGTCCACGCCCTCACTCCGAATGAAATCAAGGAAGTTGCCCAGCGCGTCTGCGAGATCATGAAGATCAAGAAGACATCCTTCAAGGGTAAAAGGTCGGAACAGCTAGTATCTCGATTCGAGCAGTACGGCATTCATGTCGATGTGATTGCGGACGAAGAATGGATCGATGCAACTCGAGCAACAGTAGATCCCCAAAAAGCAATGATCTATGTGCCGGAAAAATTCTATGGTGATTTCTGCAGAGGGAAGGCAGAAGCCATAAGAATCTTTCTTCACGAAATAGGCCACATAGTTCTTGGACACCGACCTCTGCTTCACTTCGCGGTCGAACATCCGACGGAGGCTGAAGACTCAGAATGGCAAGCAGACTATCTCGCAGATTCGATACTTGATCTGCTAGGACTGCCGAAATTCGATCAACAGATGGAATTGAAGTTCTGATTGATTACGTTTGCACCGTAACCAATCAGAACTGGTGGTTGGCTAGCCAACCAAAGAAGTTCTCCACTCGCTTCTTGCAAACAGACAAGATTTATGCTGGCGAAGCCTCTCTAGACAAGAGCAGAGTCTACGTACGTCGAGTTCGTTTGTCCAGCAGGGTAAGTAGTGGCAACCCCCTCAAGGAGATAGGTCATGACCTATACCGACGAACGGGGCACGTTCATCCTCCGCTGGAGCCGCCGACTGAAAAACGGCCACATCCAACGCGCAGTGGGCAAGCCTTTCAAAATCTACATCAAAGATTGATGTAGTCATGTAGCCCCAGCCATCGCTGGCTGGGGCTTTTTCATTTCACTTCTCTTAATTCCCGCCCATATGCCTGGAAAGCTTTCAGCGCAATCTATCCCTGATCACCGGCGTCGGTGATGGCGATGGCGATGGCGATGGCGATGGCGACATTTCGTTGAGCATGCGCTGGGTCAAGTCGGGTGCGTACTCCTCCATGAACCACGCCGCTTATCTCGAACAGTGCAGAGATATCATGCAGGAGCGGTCCGATCTTGTGTCGCCGCCATTTGCTGCCCCGCACGTACTCAGCACCAAATTGATATCATCGCCGGATTCAACTTAGTCAGGACCTACTCGTGGCGTCAGAAATACAATACATTTTGATAAATTCAGTCCCTGAATCCCACTGGACTGATGACGTTCCTGCTATAGCGTCCGTTTTCATCGCGCTTCTTGCGCTTTTTGTGACCCTATACCAGTCCCATTTGTCACGAAAACACAATCGTCTCTCAGTTAAACCTCATCTCGCAATACATAGCGAAGAAGATGACGACACATTCAAGATCATTATAAAAAATGACGGACTAGGACCAGCAACAATAGATATGCTCAACATTTTCACAAATAGTGTCTTGGTGGATGGGACTGGTGAAAAGCTCCTCATGGCCGCGTTTGAAAACCTCACGCGATGCACGGTCATCGCAATAGAGGCAATCAACACTCCATTCGTATTACCCACCAACCAGCAGATTGAGCTTGTCACATTGAAATTTGACAAGAACCTAAATTCCATTGAGGACTATTTGGAAGAAAATTTGCGCCTAGAAATCAAATACAAATCGATATACGAAGAAACCTTCATCCTAGACAGCGATTCATAGCATTTCAAAAACATCCCTCTCTGACGTTCTACCAACCAAAAATCCCTACTTCGAAATACCGTCATACATCTGTTCGCAAGTCACTCCGCGTCCGTGGCTTTGATCAGCATAGTCCGCCAAATTTCCCGATCTCTCATCAGCGCGCTTGAGCACGTCGGCAAGCACCATTGCGGCGCGGGCAGCTGCCTTGCTTGCTGCGGTAGCGCAGGAATTGCCGCTGGCTTCACTGGCTGCGAGTTGAGCGGCAAGGTCGTCGGCTGCTCCGCGCAGGCTGTCAGCAGTAGCGCGAGCAGCGACAGCGTCAGTGATTGCCTGGTCGATAATCTGTTGGCCATTCTGGACCGCCTTGTTGATTGACTGTTGGTAGGCCTGCTCCTGGGCGCGCTGGGCCGTTTCGTTGGCGGCGAGTGCCTTTGCGTCCAGGGTGTTGCGGTCGTTCCACCTGACCTGCCATCGGTCGTCTGTGACCGAGACCCCGTGGATGTATGCGCCGAACAGCGCTCCGACCACCAGCAAGACCGCTCCTATATAAGGAAGGGCTCGTAGGATGATGGTCGTCATGGAACATCCTTGAAGAATACGTGCCCACCCAACTTGAGCGTCTGCTTGGCCTTCGCCGCCCAGGCCGGGGGCTTCTTCATGGCGATCGCGTAATAGTGCGTCGCGCCGTTGGTTGGGTCAGGCACTTTCCCGTCGATCACCTGGTCAGCGACGACCCGGCACTGCGCGAGCTCGCGGAACGGAATCTGCTTGGCACCGCTCAGGAATGGGTAGTTTGGATCGCTCCTGTTCCAGCAGCTGAATTGATATGGCGCCTGGCACACGCCGGCATAACCCTCACCCCACCAAGACTTCTCTTTTCCATCGAGCACGCGGTTGCGGATCGTGCAGGTTACCGCCACCTTCCCGGGCGTCGATTCGCCGCGGGCCTCGCCCCAGATCGTTCGGGCAAGGATGTCGCGGTCTTTTTCGGTGATCGGCATGCTTTTCTCCAAGCAAAAAAAAGCCCGCGCGGCGGCGGGCAATCGAATGTTCTTCATTAGTTCACTGACGATAAGTGCCTCGTCTCAATGCAAGCAGGTCTACCATTTATACGGAATCACGTCGGCTAGCCTCACGAGAACGTCTCGCTGATCACTACGCTGCGTACTGGCACCGACAAAATACTTAACTACCCCGTCCTCAATCTCGACAGCCTTCACGACATGGGCGTAGTCCCATCCTACAAGTGCAACAACCTGTCCAATTACCGGTGGCCAAGTTATCGCCTCCTCGTCAGGACGATTCACAATTTCTAAGATTTCGCTCAAAGTTTCAGATATCGATTCCAGCGAAGCACTGACAGGCTGCAGACGTTCTTCATCCGAATCTGCAAGGGTACGCTGGATGTCGTCTAGCCCTTCCCGAGAGCCATGTTCGGCGGAGCTAACCTGAGATGCAATTGATTCCAGTGCAGACTTTATTTCCCTGATTTGCCGTTCCAAATTGAGTCTATCAACCAAACGGTAGACATCATCTGCATCGTACATGAGCACTTCTCCTGTAAGCGGCTTATCAATGTACCTGAGCAGGGTTAGGATATTCCAGAGCCCCCTACGCTGGTGTGATCGCGCAGGACAGCGATGCTTTTCTCCAAGAAAAAATACCCGCCCAAGGGAGTCGTCGGAGTTTTGATTTGCTCTAACGGTCACTGGCCGGTCACATCAACAATGAGGGCCTGGAGCTTACCGAATTTGAAAGCCGGGCTGGCAGGGGGTGATGTCACAAACTGCGAGCGGGTCCAGTATCTGGCGTTAAGTGAGAAACGGAGGCCGCCGTTTATGATGGTGGCCGATGGTGCGCTGCGCCAGTACTCGATCAGGATCTGGTTCCCAACTGGAGTAACGTCCATCCCAGTACTTCCCGACCATGCACCGTAGGCCACGGCATATTGCTTAGACGTATTCCAAACCCAGTCTCCGAAGAAAGCCGCGTAGTCTGGCCCGTTCAGGATGGTCTCAATCCGCATCGACGGGCACATGGCATCAAAAACCAAGGCGCCGGCAGCATTGAAGACCTGAAGTCCGTAGGGCTGCGCGGAGTTGACGCCGAGTGCGTACCGATAAAAGGTCACGCTCGAACCGAATGGAGCAGCAAACACGTAGCGCAGGCCGGCTCCGCTCGGGAGAATGGAGTGCAGCGCCACCCGGTCGGAACCCCGCACAGCGACGAATTCCGTTACTGACGACGTGAACACCTGAATGCCGTTCATGGCAATGCCAGTCTCGTCCAGAAGCGAACCAGACGTCGCGCTGCCCTTCGCAAGCAACATGTAATTTTGATAATTCTCGTCGATCTGGATGGTTCCTGCGGTGTTGAAAATCTGTAGTCCGGCCGGCATCAGAAAACTCCGTAGAAAATGGTGGCCGCGAGAGGGGTTCGCCCGGACGCAAAGGTCCAGCTCATTGTCGTGCCGGAGAACGTCACTTCCGGCCCGAAGCTGCCGATCGGGACTGCCCCGCCGGAAATGATCACGAAGTAAAACGGCGTACCCTGCACCAAGTCCGGCACAGAGATTGATCCTGCGCTCGTACCACTGTTGACGCTGCCAAGGAATCGAGAAAGTCTGGTGGTGATATCCACCACCAGATTCCCCGCCGGATCCCACACTTGTAGGCCTGCTGGCATTACCACATCCCCAATCGAACACGCCGCGTTCCAGCGCCGTCGTAGACGTTGATCACCGTGTTATTCATCGTCAGCCGGCCAGTACCTGGAACAGCCCCGTTCATTTCCCAGCCGGTGGCCTTGCCCAGCTTCCAGCCTGAGGTGCCGGCGACGTAGTCGTTTGACTGAATGGTGTTGCCGATCTTCGCGTTCGTGATTGACCCATCCTCGATGAATGCGGCCTTGAGGTAGGCGACGTTGTTCTCGACCACGAACGGATAAAAAATCTCCGAGGCATTGGGGTCAACAATTGCGAATCTGCTGGCGGCAATCAGTACCTGGCTGGTGATGATCCCTTCGTCGTTCTCGACTCCAACGCCGATACCCGCCAAATAAGGCTTCCCGTCGACGGTGAGCTGGGTCTTGATGCTGTACATCGCCGCCAGCTCAGTTTTCACCTGCTCGATCAGCACCAGCGACCCGTCACCCGCCTCGATTTTGTCCAGCAGCAGCTGGCTCAGCTGAGTTTCAGTGATCTTGCCGTTCAGGTAATCCAGGATGGGGCCGGCGTCCGCAGACGATTGGCCGAAGACCGGCCCAAAGAACGCGCCGACGTTGCCGATCCGGTCCACCAGGCGGGCCCAGAAAAAGAACGTCTTCCCGGCCGCAAGGCCCATGACGGTGAGGTCGGTTTGCGGATAGGCGTAGTCACCGAATTTGATGGCCTCGGCGATCTGGTTGGTTTCGCTGTACCAGATCTCAGTGCGCTGCAGGTCGGCGGTGCTCACGTCCTGGGGAATGCCCCACTTGAGCTTGATGCCGAATACGATCGATTCTGCGGTGAACGAAGACACCACCGGTGGCGGCGTGGTCTTCCCGTTCAACACCGTCTCGATGGACGTCGCGAACACCGAGCCGATGTCGAGCGAGTTGATCGCCCGGACCTTGGCCACGTAGCGGCCGGCGTAGATCCCGCTCACGTCAACCGACGTGGTGCCGGTGCGGCCCGCGAAGATCCAGTCACCGTCGTTCTTGCGCCAGTACACTTCGAAGGCGATCGCGTTCGGCGGCCGATCCCACTCGATGGTCATCACACTGATGGCACTGCCCTGGTCGACGAAGTGGTCGTTGCTGACGGTCACGGTCGCCGGCGGCTGTTGCACGCTTGGCGGAATCACGGTGATCGGTGGCCGTTCGATGCGTGTGCCGTTGTCGATGGCGCCGTATTTGCTCGAGTTGTGCCGGACGGCGCTGATGGTGAACTTGATTTCCGAGTCCGAGAAATCCTCAGCTACCGACATCACACGGAACTGCTGGACGGCCAGGGTCGGCGAATCGATCGCCCACATCGAATGGCGCGGTGGCAGGTCGTCGAGATCTTCGGCCAGCACCACCTGCTGCACCTCGGCAGGAAAGCCCGTGGTGTCGAACGTGACATTGCCGTTGTCCCAGGTAATGCCGGTGCTGTCCCAGGTCAGCGGGTAACCCACGGACTTGATCGCGCGCGAGACGGCTTTGCCGTTGGGCATGATCAGCGTGATGGTGTCGCCGGGGAAAGCGGTCACGTCGGCATCCAGCACCAGCGTGTCCAGGGTCGAAGAACGCAGGCGGCCACCGATACGACGCCCTGCCCGGTCGTTGTCAGCGACACGGATGATCTGCCCAGGGCGCGCCAGCGTGCCGTCCAGGCCGACCGAGAAGCCCACGCTTTCCGTTTCCAGGCGGTTGGTGAGCAGCGCCCACTTGCCGATGCGATGTGCCTGGGCCTGAGACGTGCAGCCGGTGGCCGTGATTTCGGTCTGCTGGATGCCGTAGCGGGTAATACCGGCCTGGTCGTCGACGTACTCGGGCTTCTGCCGGTAGAAGTCGGTCGGGTCGTTCCAGCTCACCAGGGCGACGGTGTAGCGCGTTTTCTTGGCCGAGCCGAAGTAGCCGAATTTTCCGTCGATGACGTTGGCGTTGGAGTAGGTGTAGACCGGGTCTTCCGGAATGTCGGCCACAGCCATGACCGAACCAGCAGCCCAATACGCCATGCCCCGGAACGTGGTGGCCATATCCTGCAACACCTTCAGGGCGTCTGCGCGCACCGAGAGATACAGGTTGCAGGTGAAACGCGGCTCCATGCCGCCCTTCCCATCCGGTACCAACTGGTCACAGTACTGCCCGATGCGGTACAGCTCCCACTTATCGATCTGGCTGGCGTTGAGCAGGTGGCCCAGGCCATAGCGGAAGTGCAGCAGCAGGTCGTAGAAGATCCATGCGGGGTTATCGGTCCAGGCGCTTTGGAAACCGCCATCCCAGACGCCGGTGTAGGTCCGGGTCTCTGCGTCATAGTTGTTCGGTACCCGGATGATCCGGCCATACAGGTCAAACGACCTGGTGGGGATCGATTGGAACTGCGAAGCGTCGAATTGAAGCCCAACCAGTGCGGAGCCTGGGTACCGCAGCTTCGCGTCGATGATCTCGGTGATGGCGTCGATGTTGGTGACCGCGTCACTCAATAACCCACACCTTCAAGCGCTGCGCACGTCGCGGCAAGGAATTGTCATGTCCGCCAATACCAAAAAAGCTTTCGCCCAAGACTCGCTCGATATGAGTGAAAAGGAAGGTTCACAAAAATCTGTCGCTCCTTCGGTCGCCGTCACCGACATTGCCGAATATCGGCCGCACGAGGAACAGATCGTTCGCTTGGAGACGACTTACGCAAACCTGGTCGTTGACTGCTCAACCAACGAAGGTCTGGCGAATGCGAAAGAAGTTCGTGTCGACATCCGCGACGTGCGCTACGCCCTGGCAAACACCACCAAGACGGCGCTGATCCCCTATCAGCAAAAAGTCAAAGACGCGCAGGCTCGCGTCAACCAGGTGAAGGAGTTTGGCGAAGCGCTGAAGGATCGCGTTTTGGCGATCGAGGCCCCTGTGGACGAAGCAATCAAGGCCGAAGAAAAGCGCGCCGCTGACGCTAAGGCCGAACGTGAGCGTCTCGAGACGGAGCGTGTCGAAGCCATCCGGGCAAAGATTACCCGCTTCAGCTCAGTCGCTGCTGCATATGCAAGCCGCAGCGCTGCCGACGTCGCGAACATTCTGCAGAGCGTCAAAGATTCCGTGATTCTGCCTGAGGAATATGCCGAGTTCGAAGCTGAAGGCACCATCGCTCGCGACAACGCTATTGAGCAGCTTGAGACGCTTCACAAGGCTGCCGCTGATCGCGAAGAGGCCGCCGCCAAGCTCGCCGCCCAACAGAAGGAACTGGATGAGCTGCGCGAGAAGCAGCGTATTGCTGATGCAGAAGCGGAGGAACTGCGCAAGCAACGCGCCGAAGAAGACCGCAAGCGTTTGAAGCAACAGCAGGACGAACTGGATCAACAGCGCCGAGACATGGAAGCACAGCAACGCCAACAGCGTGAGCAGCAGGAAGAACAACAGCGCCAGCAGCGCGAACGTGATGCGCAGTATCAGCGTGACCAAGAAGAGCTGGCCCGCCTGCGTGCTCAAGCGGCCGCGCCGACTCCGGTCATCACCACGGCTGCGACTCCAGTTGAAGCCGCCCCTGTCATCACACAGGTGATCGCTGCCGAGTCAGATGACGTGACGACTATCGCGCCGGCGATTGACGACATCGTCGAGGTAGTTGCTCTGGGCTTCGATGTGGACCTCGGCACTGCGCGCGCTTGGCTTCGCGCCATCCGCTTCTAACCTCCCCTTTCCATCTAGCAGCCGACGCACTTCTCGTCGGCCACAGAGGGCGCCATGACCGACTCAGACACTCAAGCACCGACAGGACTCGCCACTTACCACGATCCATCGCACAACGCCGCAGCGCTCATTTTGGACCCAGGCACTATGAAGTCGATGAGCGACCTCGCACTGATGATGTCCAAAGGCGTGACAACCGTCCCGAAGCATTTGAAAGGCAATCAGGCTGACTGCATGGCGGTGGTGCTCCAAGCGATGCAATGGCAGATGAATCCATTTGCCGTCGCGCAGAAAACGTTCATCGTCAACGGCGGCGCACTTAGCTACGAGGCTCAGCTCGTCAACGCAGTGATCACCACCAAGGCCCCTGTCAAAGGCCGCTTGAACTTCGAGTGGTTCGGCAGCTGGGAAAACGTCATCGGGAAAATGCGTGAGGTCACCAGCAAGACCAAAAAGGACGAGGACACTGGCGAGTTCAAAAAATACCGTGTTCCTGCCTGGAGCTTTGATGACGAGAAAGGTCTCGGTATCCGCGTCTGGGCGACCTTCAAGGGAGAAGACGAGCCCCGAACCCTGGAGCTTTTGCTCACCCAGGTGCGCACGCGGAATTCCACGCTTTGGGCGGAAGATCCTAAGCAGCAAATCGCGTACCTGGTCACTAAAAAATGGGCGCGACTGTTCTGCCCTGACGTCATCCTTGGCGTCTACACACCCGATGAGTTCGAAGATTCGCACGGCGGAGAAATTGATATCACTCCCGTGAGGCAGGCTGCAAACGCTGCCGCTACCTCAAGCGTTTCCTTTGGGCCGAAATCGCCGTCGCCTGAAATCGACGGGGTATTCGCGGACCTGTTGGACGTGGCCAAGCGTCAAGACATTGATGCCTACGCAGCAGCCTGGGCGGGGCTCAAGCCGAAGCAACGCGCGGCGATCGGCCTTGAGTGTCACGAAGCGCTGAAGAGTATGGCCGCAACGGTTGATGCCGACTTCACCGATATGACTGGAACGAACAGCGACCTGTCCCAGGCCGAGGAGGCAGCGTAGTGAGAGCGGAACTTCAGGGCACTGAAAAGTGGCATGCAGACCGATCTGGGCGCGTCACTGCCAGCCGGTTCAAGGACGTGATGGCCTGGGGAAAGCCTGACAAACATGGGAAGCGCGAGCCTATGGGGGCTCGCACTTCCTACATGCGCGAACTGTGCTTCGAACGTTTGGCAAAAAAATCCAAACTCAACGTCACCAGTGCCTCTATGAAGTGGGGTCACACCGAGGAACAAAAGGCTCAGGACGCTTACGAGATGCTGACTGGCAACATCGTCATCCCGTCGGAGTTCATCGTTCACCCCAAATATGACTGGCTCGGATGCTCACCCGACGGTCTGATCGCCGAAGACGGGGGCACCGAATCGAAGTGCCCATTCAACGAGGCAATTCACGTCAGGACCTGGCTCGAAGGGATGCCCGAGGAACACATGCCGCAAGTCCAGGGCTGCATGTTCGTCACAGGACGTAAATGGTGGGACTTTTTGTCTTTTGACTCGCGTCAGGATGAAGAGTGTCAGCTCTATGTCGAAAGCCGTAGCCGACTGACTCACGCAAACCACACCTGCCAGGGCGCTGTGTTGAGCCATTCGATCAGGTTCTGAAATTGACCGAGGGCGAAGTCTGCCAGCACCTGGATCAACAACTCTTCAAAAATTCTTTTCAAGGGAAAGTCTCCGGATTCTCAGAGAGACGTTGCGCTCTCTACCATTATCTCCGGCTTCAAACCCTCCCCTCACTCCACCGCCCGGGCATGCCCCGGCATAGGAAATCGCCATGCCCACAGAAACCCGCATCGACTGCCCGGCGCTGCACAAGCGCAGCAACAGCTACCCGTTCGGCGCTCGCGTGCCGCGCACGGTGAAGATGTTCACGACAGTCGTGCCTGATCCGATGCCGGGAATTGCATCCGCACTCTTGCAGGGTGATGGCCCGATCTGCCCTGAAGGTCAAATCTTTCCCGTATGGACCAACAGCCACGGCGCGGTCGCGGCGGTGCTGCCAAATGGCAAACACCTTGGCCTGCGCCCTTCAGAGTTTGAGGTCGAGACCTGGCACGACCTCTCGCCGGCGCCAGCAGCATCTGGAGTGACACTCGCCAGCGACCGATACAACCGCCTGTACCTGGCCGGGCCCATGACCGGCTTCGAAGACTTCAACTTCCCCGCCTTCAACAAAATGGCCGCCGATCTGCGCGCCCGGGGCTACGTCGTCGAGAACCCGGCCGAGCACGGTGTGGTCACCGATGCCGAGTGGGCCGATTACATGGCCTACGACCTGACCCGCTTGGGGTTGTGCGGAATGGTGGCGGTGCTGCCCGGCTGGGTAAACTCCAAAGGTGCCCGGCTCGAGGTACACATCGCTCGCGAACTCGGCATGTCGGTTGTGAATGCCCATGATCTGGTATCGATGGAGATCGCAGGATGAACAGTCAATGGAAACTGGTGCCGGTCGAGCCGACCGAAACCATGGTGATCAACGGTTTTGAATCGGTGCCAAATGAGTGCTTCACCGACGAGGAAGTCTGGGAGCAATACCAAGAGATGAGCGGCTGCCAGCAAGCGGCATTCCGCGCGAAACTGTGCTGGGCTGCCATGCTCGGCGCCGCCCCGGCAGCCACTGCTATACCGGCGGCTTGGCTTGATCCAAATAGCATTCAGCAAGGCGAGATTCTTTCGGCTCAGGCGAAAATGAATAGCGACCTCCTCGGCCAGCAGGACCGAGCGCTGCGATTTAGCGTGCCACTCTACGCCCACCCCGATGCGGGTGACGTTGCGCGACTCACCGCCGAGCGTGACGCCCTGCAGCAGCGCCTGAACGCAGCGGATCAGCGGATTGATGAGCAGTGCGCATTGATGCGCCGGCTCGTACGTAACGTCGACCAAGAAACTTGCTGTGCCGAGGACTTAGAGCAGGACGACCAGTTCAACTACATCCTCAAGTCAATGCGCAAAGCCATCACCGCTCCGCAGTAACTCCCCACCCTTCAAAGTCAGCCGCTATAGCCGCGCTCAGGAGGCAGGCGGGAAATTCTTGGCAGCTGGAACGAGTGGGGCATTCATAAAAGCAACCCAGCACGCATAGGCATCGTGCTGTCTCCTGCTCGCAACGTCCCAGTCCGGGCCTGAAACAACTCTTGATGAAACCAGTTGCATCATGCCCATTGTGGCGGCATCCAGTTCCAGCAGAAGCCGGTGTGACTCGACCCTGAAGTCGTCGATAGAAACCATTTCTTTGCCCTGGGCGGAGATCACCACCATCGAGTAACAGTTGTCACTCAAGCGGTTGAGCGTGGTGTGAGGAAAATAGTTCATACCCATCTGTCCGTACTTACACCACCCCTCCCCTTTGAAACTCAGTCGCTACTTCGAAGAAGCCGCTCGGCGAGTACTTGACCTTCCGGCGGCAGCCAGCTGACGAGCTCGACCGACACCCCAAGCCAGTGCCCTGGTCATCGATTCGCGTGGGTGTGAGTCATCAGCCTCTTCATACAAAGCCATTCCGTCGGGACCATAAATCCCGATGAACATTTGTGTTTCGCCGTTGCGCGATAGCCTGACTTGCACATCGATGTGAGTCCCATCATTGAGAGTTTCATCGTGCGTTCGGCTGTGGAGCTCGGGGTCTGCCCACTCCCAGAAGATATCGCCTCGAAGTCTCATATCGCCTCCCGCCAATTTCGCGTGATGGTGAGTCGAGTTCAAATCTAGACCGATGAGAACGAAGCGCAAGCGCGCCTAAACCGCAACTGACAGCTGGTCTCAACAGCTATACAAATTCAAATTTCTCGTACAACTTTCAGCCGCTATAGCGGCAAGGACGAAGTCATGCCTGAAGAAATGAAAACGGCTTGGCCCGAGCACTACCGCTATATCGACACCATCGGGCCAGAAGGTCTTGAGGTGCACTGCATCACCTACCAGGTGATCGGTGAAACAGCGCAGTGCTACTACATCGGCGACAAGCACACGTGCGACCTGGTGAACGGCCCGCAATACAGCTGGACCGCTGAGGCGGTGAAGAAGCGCCGAAAACGCGTGCTGAAGGAAGGCGGCACTTGGGGCCGACGCTTCGCCTACACCGACAAGGCCCTGGCACTGCGCTCTTACAAGGCGCGTAAGTCTTGGCAGCTGCGGCATGCGCAATTGTCGATGGAGCGGGCACTGGCCGCTATCGGCTACTTCGGCAACCTTGAAGTTGAAAGCACAATTCCAGTCGGGGCCGTGACTATCCCGAGCGAATACATTCAGGGCTTGAGCTGGGGAGACTATTGATGATCATCGATGACGTCATGACCGACAAAATCACCCTGCATGGCCTTGGTTTCGTGCAGGTTCAACTCCAGGGCAATCAGCGGCTGCACGTCTGGCACCCAGAGCTTCCTCGCCGGGCCTGCTTCGAACACTCTGCGATCCACGACCACCGCTTCAACTTCACTTCACGAGTGATCGTTGGCACTCAGTTCAACCACGAGTTCGAACTTGTCTGCCATGACGCGGGGGAGTTTGTGCTGTACCTGCATGAGGGCGCACGGACAGCTGGTGGTGGCCGGCCATGGACACCTGATGGGCGCGCTGATCTGGTTCCGGCCGGATCATTCGGCATCGCCGCGGGCAACGACTACAACACCCAGGCCTACGCATATCACCGCACAGAGCCAGGTGGTGATGGCCGAGTGGCCACGATCATGGCCAAGCGCGGCGAGTACCCCGCGGGAGCTCACTCGACCTGCAAGTTCGGCATCCAGCCCGACACAGACTTCGATCGCTTCCAGTGGTCGCCGGCCCAGCTCTGGGAAGTCGTCAGCGATGTGCTGCTCGGCCAGCAGGTGACGCCATGAAAAAAGCACACTTCGTCCTGGTCGACCAATCCGAGTTGGAAGCGCTGCGCCGCGACAAGGCCCGCATCGACGCTCTGGAGTCTGGATGCTGGGATGTGCGGTTCATCGACTGCCCTACCCCGGGCGGTGATGACGCCAGCATCAGCATCGAAATCGTCGGCCACTACATGGGCAAGCCCTGCGAGCGGGTGCTGGGCGAAAACTACAACGAGAACCTTCGCGCAGCCATCGACCAAGCCTGCACCGCGGAGGCATACCCGCCCGAGCGGCCAGAGTACGACCAGTACGGCCGGCCAGAAAGGAGAGCGCCATGATCATCCCAGTCTATGCCATCGCCTACATGGCCTGGCTCATCTACAAGGGGCCACGGCGATGACAGTACAGCACCGCATCCTGGTTGGTGATTGCATCGACATGATGCGGACCCTGCCAGACCAATCAGTTCACACGTGTGTAACCAGCCCACCCTACTTCGGGTTACGCGATTACGGTGTCGACGGTCAGATCGGGCTAGAGCAAACGCCGGCAGAGTTTATTGCTCGGCTGGTCGAAGTGTTTCGAGAGGTTCGTCGAGTACTCCGCGACGACGGCACGGCCTGGGTGAACATGGGTGACAGCTACGCAGTTCGCTCTACCGGAAATTTGACGTTCCGACGCGATAGAGCTGCCATCTCGCCAGATCGCGTACCTCTGACGGAAGGGATTAAGGTCAAGGACATGATGGGCATGCCGTGGCGCTTGGCTTTCGCCCTGCAGGATGACGGTTGGTATTTGCGCCAGGACATCATCTGGCACAAGCCGAACCCAATGCCCGAGAGCGTGCGTGATCGCTGTACCAAATCGCACGAATACATTTTCCTGCTCAGTAAGTCGCCAAAGTACTACTTCGACCAAGACGCGATCCTTGAACCCTGTTCACCGAACACTCACAACCGACTTTCGCAGGACGTCCTTGCTCAAATCGGCAGTGACCGGGCAAATGGCGGGACCAAGAGCAACGGCAATATGAAAGCGGTGGCCAGGAAGTCGAACGGAGTCGGCTGGGGTCATGGTACCGACAGCGAAGAGCGGGCACGCGGGCGGATAAAGGACAACGATTCGATGAACTCGGCGTTGGCCGTGATGCCAAGCGATGGCCGAATACCTCGACCAGTTCAGCAACAACGCCTACACGAAGCACCGCGGGCTCTGGGTGCAGATCTTCGCCTTTGCCGTGGCCAAGGGCCTGGCCGAGCGCAACAACGCCGAACTGACCCTGGTGAAGAAGGAAGCGGAGAAGAAGCGCCAGCGGCACACGCTCGACGGACTGAAGACGATCATCGGCGCGGCGACAACGCCCCCCTGGCTGAAGCGGGCCATTCGTCTGGCACTGGCCAGCCTGCAGCGCCGCGAGGACATCGTCACATGGCTGAAGTCGGCCGTCGACATGGACAAGAACACGCTGACGGTCTCGCCCGGGAAAACCCAGGGCTACGACAACCCGATTCACCTGAAGATCACCATGGGCGCTGCGCTGCGGGAAGTTGTCGGTGAGTGCATGCGATCGCCGATCGTGTCGCCGTACCTGATCCATTACAAACCCAAAGCCCGCAGGCGGGAACAGATCGACGCGAAGGACCACTGGACGTCGGTGACACCGGACTACCTAACCAAAGAGTTCAGCAAGGCTCGGGACGCAGCGCACGCCTATGACCATGTGCCGGCCGGCGAGCGCCCCACTTTCCACGAGATCCGCGCTTTGGGGGCGTGGCTGTACGAGCAGCAGAAATTCCCGCAGGAATACATCCAGGCGTTGATGGGGCATGCGGACGAGAAAATGACGAAGCACTACCAGGAGGGGCATGACGAAAAGAAGATCGAGTATCTGGAGGTGGGCGCCGAATTGGCGTTCTGAGGTGGGAGTTTTGCAAAAGTTTTGCAAAAGTTTTGCAAATCGCAGACAGCAAAAAGGGGTCACCGTTTCCGGTGACCCCTCTAGACCGCCCAGCAGAGCGGATTTTGTTTGGTAGGCGCGATTGGACTCGAACCAACGACCCCCACCATGTCAAGGTGGTGCTCTAACCAACTGAGCTACGTGCCTGCTGTGAGGCGGCATTCTACGGAAATCCGGAGGGGTGTCAACACCTTTTTTCGCGCTAACCCTATGAATATGCAAAATTTTTAATTTCGTTGCGGCGCGGAAGCATTTGAGGTGGCTGGCGGTGGATTTTCAACTCGGGTAGGATCGCTGCACTCGTTAAATTTATTAAACAGAGGCTGCAGGATGGCGAACACCCCCTACCCCGAGTCCTATTACGCTGCGTCGGCCAATGCAGTTCCCCCGCGTCCGGTACTGCAGGGTGAAATCGAGACTGATGTCTGCGTGATCGGCGCTGGCTACACGGGGTTGTCCTCTGCCCTGTTTCTCCTGGAGAGTGGCTTCAAGGTCACAGTGCTGGAAGCGGCCAAGGTCGGTTTTGGTGCCTCGGGTCGCAACGGCGGCCAGATCGTCAACAGCTACAGCCGCGACATCGATGTGATCGAGCGCTCAGTCGGACCCAAGCAGGCGCAGTTGCTGGGGCAGATGGCCTTCGAGGGCGGCCGCATCATTCGGGAGCGGGTCGCCAAATACGATATCCGGTGTGATTTGAAGGACGGCGGAGTATTTGCCGCGATGACGCCCAAGCAGATGCGCCACCTGGAGTCGCAGAAGCGCCTGTGGGAACGTTATGGTCACACGCAGCTCGAGCTCATGGATCAAAGTCGCATCCGCGAAGTGGTGAATTGCGAGCAGTACGTGGGCGGCATGCTCGACATGAGCGGTGGTCACATTCACCCGCTGAACCTGGCGCTGGGCGAAGCGGCGGCCGTCGAGTCGCTGGGGGGTACGGTTTATGAACAATCGCCGGCGGTGCGCATCGAGCGCGGTGCCAACCCGGTGGTGCACACGCCCCAAGGCAAGGTGCGCGCCAAATTCATCATCGTCGCGGGCAATGCCTATCTCGGCAACCTGGTGCCGGAGCTGGCCGCCAAGTCGATGCCTTGCGGCACCCAGGTGATCACGACCGAACCCTTGAGCGATGAGCTGGCGCACAACCTGCTGCCTCAGGACTATTGCGTCGAGGACTGTAATTACCTGCTCGATTACTACCGCCTGAGCGGCGACAAGCGCCTGATCTTCGGTGGTGGTGTGGTGTATGGCGCGCGAGACCCGGCAAACATCGAGGCAATCATCCGGCCGAAGATGCTCAAGGCATTCCCGCAGCTCAAGGACGTGAAGATCGATTACTCCTGGACGGGTAATTTCCTGCTGACTTTGTCGCGTCTGCCGCAGGTGGGACGCCTGGGTGACAACATCTACTACTCCCAGGGTTGCAGCGGTCATGGCGTGACCTACACGCATCTTGCAGGCAAGGTGCTGGCCGAAGCATTGCGTGGTCAGGCTGAGCGTTTTGATGCGTTTGCCGACTTGCCGCACTACCCGTTCCCGGGCGGGCAATTGTTGCGCACGCCGTTTGCAGCGCTGGGGGCGTGGTATTACGGGTTGCGGGATAAATTCGGCTATTAACCAACACCACCCACCCCTGTAGGAGCGAGCATGTCGAACCGTCGCGATGGAGGCCCAGGCGACGCGGGCATTCAGGCAGCCAGCGTTATCGTTGGCGACCATCGCGACGGTTCGACATGCTCGCTCCTACAGAGATCAGAGGCGATCGCGCGGGATGCCGCTGCGGATACGCAGAATGTCGGCCAGCACGGCCAGGGCGATTTCCGCCGGGGTCTTGCTGCCCAGGTTCAAGCCGATGGGCGCGTGGATGCGCGCCAGGTCGGTCTCTCCCAGCCCGCCGATCCGGCGCAGGCGTTCGAAGCGCTTTTGCGAGGTTTGCAGGGACCCCATCACACCGATGTAAAAGGCTTCGGTACGCACCGCTTCCATCATCGCCAGGTCATCGATGCGCGGATCATGGGTCAGGGCGACCACCGCCGTATCACGATGACAGCCACCGTCGGCAATGAACACCGATGGCAATTGGCGGCGAATCTCGACGTTGTCCAGCACCACACCTTCAAGTACTTCATTGCGTGGATCACACAGGATCACCTCGAAGCCCAGCCCCACGGCAAACTCCGCACAGGCTTGCGCCACGCTGGAATACCCCGCCAGCAACAAGCGCTGGGCGGCACCGATTCGCAGGCGCACGCGGTCGATTTCCCGTTCGACACGCACGCCCTGCTCACGATCATCGAACAGGTTGCGGGCGCCGCTGGCCAGGTCAACTTCACGGATCAAACGACGTCGGCCCAACAGCGCCAATTCCAGCTCGCGCAAATGGCCCTGCACGTCGCAGTCCGGCTCGAGCTTTTCGACCAGCACGTCCAGCACGCCGCCACAGGGCAGGCTGACTCGCGAGCGCGGGTCATCACCTTCGCCGTAGCGCACGACACTGACCGCCTGCTCGAAGGCGCCTTCGGCCACGCGCCCAAGGAAATCCTCTTCGACACAACCGCCGGACAACGATCCGATCCACTGCCCTGCGGCGTTCACCGCCAGCAGCGAGCCGGGCGCGCGTGGCGCCGAGCCATAGGTGGCGAGCACCGTGCACAGCCACAGCTGTTGGCCAGCCGTCGACCACTCCAGCGCACGGCGCACCACTTGCAGATCCAGATGCTGCATGTCAGTGGGCCTTGTGCTCGAGCGCTGGCGCGTCGGCGCGCAGCTTCTGCACATCGCTCACGGCCAGGTCACTCATCTGCCCGCCCCAGCCCTGACGCAGGTAGTTGAGCAGATCGGTAAGCTGCTCGTGGCTGAGTTTTTCAGAGAACCCAGGCATCGGCTGCATATGTTCGAAACCGGAAAACTTCTGCTCGCCGATGCCGTCGTCGATCACCCGCACCAGGTTGCGTGGGTCCTCCAGGCGCAACGTGGTGTTGCCCCGCATGGCCACGGCAATGTGCGGCTTGCCTTCACCTTCAGGCGCATGACATCCGGCACAGACGTTCAAATATTCCTGACGGCCGCGCCGGGCACTCGCACCCAGCTTGTCCAGTGGCACATCGGTGAGCATCTTCGCTGCCGGTGGCTGATCACCCAGCAGGAAGGTGGCCATGGCCGACAGGTCCGCATCATTGAGGCCCTGGGTGCTGTTGTGGAACACCGGGAACATCTCGTTAAACATCGTGCCCTGGGCGCTCATGCCGTGCTTGAGGAACGTGCTCAGGTCCTGATGATTCCAACCACGCGCCGCCAGATCAGTGGCCAGCAGGCTCGGCGCCAGGTAGCCGTTGAGGACGCCGCCCGACAGGCGTTTGTCCTGCTGCATCGCACCGGGCAACCCGCGTGGAGTGTGGCATTCACCGCAGTGACCGAGCACGTCGACCATGTACTGGCCGCGCTTGAACGCTTCGCTCTTGCCTTCAACAGGCGAGAGCTTCACGTCCTTGCCGTACATCAGGTTCCAGGCAATCAGGCCCGGACGGACGTTGAACGGAAAACTCAGGCGGGTGACCGGCGCGGCACGCTCGATCGGCTCGACGGTTTTCAGGTAGGCGTGGATCGCGTCCGAATCTTCACGGGGCATCAGGTGATACGAGGTGTAGGGCATCGCCGGATACAGGTTCGCCCCGTCGCGCCGCTTGCCTTCGGTAAGCGCGGCGAAAAATTCGTCATCGCTGTAGAGGCCGATGCCGTGCTCCTTGCTTGGGGTGATGTTGGTGCCGTAGATGGTGCCGAATGGCGAGACGATCGGCAGGCCCCCGGCATACGGCGCCCCACCCGGCGCGGTATGACAGGCCATGCAGTCAGCGGCGCGGGCCAGGTATTCGCCGCGCTTCACTTGATCGCCCGCCTGCGCCAGCAACACAGGCGCAGCCAGACCGACCGCCAATGCCAGGCGGGTCAGTAAATGGTTCATGCTTAACCCTCCTTGACCAGACCGAGATCGGTTAAAACGTTGCGCGTCGCGTTGTAGTAACGCACGTACCCGGTGCAACGGCAGATGTGATGACCGAGGCTGTCCTCGATGACTTTCTCCAGTTGGCTCTTGACCGTTGGCTGGCGCTGCAGCTTCTCCACCAGCACTGTCGCCGCGTTGACGAAACCGGGAGCGCAATAACTGCACTGGAAGGCGAATTCGTCCACGAAACGCTGCTGGACAGGGTTCAGCTCGGTGACCTTGCCCTGCTCGTCGCGGGTCGCGTGGCCTTCGATGGTCCGCACCTTCTTGCCTTCGAAGTAATGCGCGCCGGTGATGCAGGTGCGCACTTCCTCGCTGGTGCCGTCGGGGTTGTCGACGATCACCACGCAGGCGTGGCAAATGCCCTGGCCACAGCCCAGGCGCGAGCCGGTGAGGTTCTTGTATTCGTGCAGGTAATCGATCATCGGCAGGTCATCAGGGATGTCCACCGGGCCGACGGATTGACCGTTGAGGGTCAGTTGAAGCGGACGGTTAGCCATTGAGGGCCTCCTTGATGCGTGCAGAAGTGATAGGCAGGTCGCGAACCCGCTTGCCGATGGCGTGGGCAACGGCGTTACCGATGGCACCGACCACAGGGATCATGACGACCTCGGCGATACCCTTGGACGGATCGCTTGGCGACAGCGGTGGCAGGATCTCCGCCGTCTGCTTCCATACCGCGACGTGGCGTGCCATCGGCAGGCGGTAGCGGTTGAAGTTCCAGTCCCCCTCCCCCGGCCCGCCTTCGTACAACGGCATCTCTTCCATCAGCGCATGGCCGATGCCCATGGCCGTACCGCCTTCGATCTGCCCCTTGACCAGCTCCGGCACCAGCACACGACCACACTCGACCCACGAATGGTGGTTTAGCACCTGGACTTCGGCTGACCCCTTGTTCACTTTCAACTCCACCAGCGTGGCAACCGGGCTGTAGTACGTCACCGCCGCGTTGTTCAGTTGCGTGTCCGGGTAGTGCACGTTCTGGCGGTCGAGCAAGTGGAAACCGGCGCTATTCATCTGCGCCTTCTTCGCTGCCGGCGCGCCGTCGCCGTACTTGACCGCCATACCGTCGAGCGGCAGGCGCTCGCGAACGCCGTCAATGCTGAACTCCGCCTCGGCCCAACTCCAGCGGTTGAAACCGTGCACCGTGGCGCCCGTCACCAGTCCGCGCTCGTGGGCACGTTTGGCCAGTACCTCGAACGGCAGCGGTTCCATACCGTTGGCGGTGAGTTTGCCGTCGACCCAATGGGCGTCCTCGCGACGCACGACATACGGGTTGGCCTGGCCGCCGTAAGGACCTTGTCGCCAGATTTCCAGCGCAGCCGGCCACAAGCCGTGGTTGAACAGCACACGCGCCGCTTCACGGGTGGCGTGACTGAAGTAGTAGGCGGAGTTGGTCGCCGATGAGGCCGAGGCGAGCTTGCCGACCCAGCGTGGATTGCGCAGCAGACTGTCCTGCTCGGCCTGGCTCATGATGTAAGGGTTGCCGCCGGTGACCAGTTGCATCTCCTTCCACTCGGTTTCGCCGGTCTTCACTTCGTGCGCCGGGTTACCGAGGAAGTCGGCGACCACCATGGCTTGTGAAGTGGACATGCCGGTACCGATCTCGATGCCGATGTGGCGCAGGCTGATGCGTCCCTCAGCGGTGAACTCGATACTGGCCATCGGCGCTTCGGAACCTGTGCCGAAGTCTTTCTGGCAGATCGCAAAACCGACGCCGTACCAGTTATCCGGGTCGGCGGCTTCGCGCTGTTGCTTGATCGCGTCGCGGTTTTTCCAGACCTCGTGGGCGGCAGCCTTGTCGAGGATTTCGTGCAAGCGCAAGGCCCCCGCAGGAACCGCGCCCTGGGTGTTCTTCATGCCCGAGCGCAAAGCGTTCTTGCGGCGCAGTTCAATGGCGTCGATGCCGAGACGGCCGGCAATTTCGTCAACCATCATTTCGGTGGACGCCATGCTTTGCAGGGTGCCATAGCCACGCATCGACCCGGCCTCGACGGCGCGGGAATGGTAGGCAGTGACCTGCAGGTCGTTCTGCGGCATGTAGTAGATCGACTGCGCTGCGGTGGCGCCAACCGCCGCCACCGATGGGCTGTAGTTGACCCGGCCACCGCCGTCGACGCTCATCTCGGCGCGGAAAATCTTGAAGCTATGATCGGTCTTGTCCACCGCCAACTGATAGCGGATGTCGAACGGGTGGCGCTTGATGCCGCTCTGGAACTGCTCGTAGCGATCGTTGGCCAAGCGCACCGGCACACCCGCGCCATACAGCGCGGCGAGGGCCGCGTAGTAGACGAAAATGTTGTGGTCCTTGGAGCCGTAGCCGACCGTGTAGCCAGGGTGCATGTTCAGGTTGGCCAGGCCGAAACGCGACGGCGTGATCATTTTCGCGGTCTCGGTGGCGGTTTCCAGCGGGCATTGGGTGGCGACCACAAAATGCAGGGTCTTGGTGGCCGGGTCGTACCAACCGTTGCCGTTGTCCGGCTCCATCGCGGCAGGTTCGATCGATGGGGTCTTGTAACGCTCGTCGAACACCAGCCAGTTGTCCGGTGGCGTGTCGATCTGCTGCTTCATGCGTTCGGCGTAAAACAGTCCGCGCTCGGTCAGGTCGCCATGCAGGTTCGGTTGGGAATTCCACACCGGGCGGCGATTGCGCAGCATCGGGAACAGGATCGAATCCTTGAGGCTGGCGAATTCGTCTTCGTCCGCTGACGTTGCACCACCCACACGCACGTAACGGAAGCTGCCGTACGGATCGCCTTCGTAGAACGGCACCTGGGCGCCGTAACGGATGGCCTTGTCGTTGAACTTGAGCTTGGCCTTGGCCTGGCGGAAACGTTCGAAATCGTTCCAGATCAGGATCGCCACCGGGTGACCGATGAACATCGGCACCTTGCCCGTCGGCAGCAGTGGATCGGGCGCGTGCTCTTCCGGAAAGACGATGCCGTCCTTGACGAGGTCGTCGGCAGTGACAATACGGTCGGGCTGCAACTCGGTGCCGAGCCACGACAGGTCGTAACCGTCGTAGATGCGATCGGCCTTGATGGTTTTCAGAAGCATGGCGTGGCCTTGCTGCTGCGGCCAGCCCGGCATGTCCTTGGCGCGGATATCACGGGCAAACACTTTACTGCCGCAGACCTTGGACAAGGCATCATTTCGGGCGCGCGCCTTGCCGTTGCTGCCGAGCCATTGCTCGGACGGCACGGTCACGCTGTTTTCCATCAGGGCCGCCAGAGCCTTACTGCTGAGAGGCGTAAGCGTGACGCTCACGCCCGCCACCAGCCCGCCCTGAAGGAACGAGCGCCGGGAAATATCACGGTTGGACATGGATCATCCTCTGGGCGGTTGTGGATCCGCCCTTTTGGTTATGTTCTGGGAATCTCGGGTCGTGCAGGCGCCCTCCTGACGAAGCAGAGGGTCGATAGACAGTGCAAAGCTGACCGAAAGGTTAACTTTATAGGCTTATGCACTTTTAGAAAACAGCTTGATACGAAAAATCTGACCAAAGAATCAGAAATTTGCTGAGAGGGAGTGTTTTGAGGACGGTGGGGAATTTAAGTCCGCTCCTACAGGGTTTTGTGTCATCCACACATTTTGTGATCGACTACGCCCCCCTGTAGGAGTGGACTTGTCCGCGATAACGTCAGCTCGAACGATACAAATCCATCAGAAATCTACGGTCGCCGACAGCAAATAAGTCCGCGGCGTAGACAAGGTCAACCCCGGTTCGCTGTCATCCGAAGCCCCGGCCGAACTCCA
This sequence comes from Pseudomonas sp. S2_C03, assembly GCF_054668405.1. Classification (NCBI taxonomy): domain Bacteria; kingdom Pseudomonadati; phylum Pseudomonadota; class Gammaproteobacteria; order Pseudomonadales; family Pseudomonadaceae; genus Pseudomonas; species Pseudomonas sp. S2_C03. The sequence continues at coordinate 3,339,648 of NZ_CP162766.1, forward strand.
ATACCGCTTATCCGCCACGTTCTCGACATTGGCCCGCAGTGTGATGTGCTTGTCTTCAACCTTGAAGGCATAACGCGCGCCCACGTCGAACCGCTCCCAGGAATCGATTTCCTTGACGTTGGACTGGTCCAGGTATTGCGAGCTGGAATAGATGCCACGACTGGTCAACGTCAGGCCCTCGAGGTTCGGTACGTCCCATTCGGCCCCCAGATTGACGTTGTATTTGGGCGTGGCCGGCGCACGGTTACCGTCGAAGGTGCCGTTGGTGGTGTGGGTCAACTCGCTGTCGATGTACATCACTCCGCCGAGCAGGCGGAATCCCTTGAGCGGCTCACCGAACACACTCAACTCCACACCATCGTTCTGGCGCTTGCCGTTGGGCCCGAAGACCCGAGTGGTGGCATTGGTCTCGTAGGCCGGTTGCTTGATGCGGAATACCGCAGCGGTGACCGCAAACGGGCCGGCATCGTATTTGGCGCCGACCTCGACCTGGCGGCTGACAAATGGCGGGAAAATCTCGTCTTCGTTGATCGAAGTCGACGGTGCGATCTTGCCCTGGCTCAGGCCTTCCATGTAGTTGGCGTACAAGGACAGCTTGTCGGTGGCCTTGAACAGAATCCCGCCCGACGGTGAAACCTTTTCCTCGTCATAGGCGGTGTCACCTTTGACATCGTCAGACCAGTCGTCAACTTTCACCCGCTGCCACCGGGCACCCAGGGTCAGCAACAAACGATCATCGAAGAAGCCCAGCGTGTCGGACAACGCCACGCCGCTGAAGCGGTTCTCGGTGTAGACCTTCGAATCGAGTCGCGTCGGCCGTACAGGCGTCGGTGTCACCACCGGGTTATAGAGATTGCTGTTGCCCGAGGCATAGCGAGCGCCGCCGTTTTCGAAGTCCATGTAGAAATAGCTGGCCGCCAGGTTCACCTCATGGCTTACGGCACCGGTGTGGAACCAGTTGCGCACTCCGGCTGTGGCAGTGCGAACATTTTCGTCACGGGTGAAGTCACGCGGCTGAACGGTAAAATCGCCCCGGTTGTTGGTCACCGAAACCGCATGCCGGAGGAAATCATGGTGACTCTCGCGTGCCCCGACAGCGCCATAGAGCATCACGGAATCGCTGACATCGAATTCGCCGGTCACCGTACCAAAGGTGTCATTGGTGCTGGCCTTGCTCCAGGGCTGCGCATAGTTGTGGCGCACATCGTTGGCACTCGGGACCTGCGCATTGACCCCGATCTGCACCCGCTCCTGCGGCGCATCGGTATCACGCTCGGTACGCCCGATGTCGGTCGCCAGTCGCAGGCGCTCACCGCGAAAATCCAGGCCGAGCACGGCCATTTCGCGATCGACATTCTGGTTGTCCCATTCGGTGTCGCCCGATTGCTTCACGCCGTTGAAACGCAGGCCGAACTTGTTGTCCTCGCCGAAGCGCCGGCCGATATCCACAGCACCACCGACCTGGCTGTCGGACGCATAGTTGCCGGTGAATGACGTGATGGGTTTGTCAGTCGCACGCTTGGGCTCGACGTTGATCCCTCCCCCCACTGCACCGCGCGGCGAGATGCCATTGATAAGCTGGCTCGGGCCTTTGATGATGTCGACGCGATCCGCCATCTCCATGTCGATCGAATAGGTCGGCAGCACGCCGTAAAGCCCGTTGTAGGCAACATCGCTGTTGAACAGGCTGAAGCCGCGAATGGTGAACTGCTCGTAACGCCCGCCCGCCGGGTTGGTGGCGCGCACTGAAGGATCAGTGGAAATCAGGTCACCCAAGGTCCGCGCCTGGGTATTCTTGACCACCTCACTGGTGTAAGTGGTCATGCTGAAGGGCGTTTCCATGAAGTCCCTGGAGCCCAGCAAACCTTGCGACCCGCGACGCGCGACCTGGCCACCGGCGAACACCTCGCCCTGCGCGCCATCCGCGGCCCCGAGAATCGAGGTCGGCGCCAGTTGCAGGCTGCTGCCGTCGGGTGCGGGCGTGAGAATGTAGGCTTGCTCACCCACCGGTTGCAGTTGCAGGCCGGAACCCTGCAACAGCCGGGCGAAGCCCTCCTCTACAGCGTATTCACCCGAAAGGCCGGTGCTGTTGCGACCACTCACCAGCGCCGGGTCTACCGAAAGGTTGACGCCCGCCAAGCCGGCGAAACGGGTCAGCGCATTGCCCAGGCTCCCGGCCGGCACCTGATATTGACGGCGGGCGCCGTCTTCAGCCCAGCTTGGAGCAACAAACAATGGACTGGCACTCAAGCCCAGCATCAGGGTCAGGTGCAACAACGGACGCAGACGGGGAGAAACCGGGCGCGGATAACAGGTTGCAGGCATCGCAATTGCTCTCTTGATCATTCACATGCCTTGAATGACCAGCGAGCCTGCAAAAGGGGACAGGCTTTACACACTATTTTTACGCGGCAGCAAGGTGACCCAATAACGGGTACGCGAATGCACCTCCAACGGCAGGCTGGCGGCGAGCAACGCGAGGACACGATCGGTGTCGTCCAACAGGAAACTGCCGGTCACCCGCAGCTTTTCCAGCTCCGGATCCCAACGCAGGATGCCGGACCGATACAGGCCGAGCTCGCGAAGGAAATCCCCCAGCGGCTGGTTGTTCGCCATCAGCACGCCTTCGCGCCAGCCCGGCACCAGCGGGTCGAATGGCGCAATTGCTCCGGCGCCCGCCGCTTGCAGGCTGACCTGCTGACCGGCGCGCAAGACCCGTACCGGCCCTTGCAAAGGCTGCAACTGCACAGAACCGTCGAATACAGAGACCCGGCATCCGCGCACGTCCTGACGCACACAGACCTCGCCCTGACTGACGATCACGCTGCCAAATCGAGTCTGGATCGTCATCGACACCGAACCCGGCGCTTTCAGCGACATCTCACCTTCGATCAATTTCACCCGGCGCGCCTGCACATCCACGTCGACGGCGCTGGCGGTATTGAGTTGCAGGGAACTGCCATCGGCCAATTGCACTTTCCTGCGCTCACCGGTGGCGGTGTGCAGGTCGGCACGCCAGACGTCCAGCGGGAGTTGCCGACTGATCAGCCAGGCCGCCGGCACCAATGCCACTGCACCCAGCGCGCGCTTGAGCACCACACGTCGTCCGGGGTCAGGACGATCCAGGCTGCTCATCGCCAGCGCGGGCGGCAAGTCGGCGAAACGCTGGCGCAACGCTTGAGCCTTCTGCCAGGCGTGCTCGTGAGTGGAATGAGCATCGCGCCAGCGCTGCAGGTTCGCCCGGTCCTGCTCATTGGCCCCGCCCGATTCCAACAACGCGAGCCATTGTGCGGCAGCTCGCACGGCCTGACGCGGATCCACCGCCTGGCTGTTCACAGGTCCACCAGCAGGCAATGTTCATAGGCTTGCGCCATGTAGCGCTTGATGGTGCGCTCGGACACCTGCAAACGCTCGGCGATCTGCTGATAGCTCAAGCCTTCGAGCTGGCTCCACAGAAATGCCCGGCGCACCGCCCTCGGCAAGCCATCAAGCAATTCATCCAGCGCTTGCAAGGTTTCCAGCAGCAGCCAGCGCTGCTCGGGGGATGGTGCGCACTCTTCAGGGAGCGATGCCAGTGCGGCCAAATAGGCCTGCTCGAGGCTGCGACGCTGGTAGAAATTGCTCAGCAGGCGTTTGCCCACGGTCAGCAGATAGGCCCTGGGCTCCTGCAGGTCGGCGATGCGCTGCGAGCTGGCGAGCACGCGCAGGAAGGTATCCTGGCTCAGGTCGGCCGCATCACAACCGTTACCCAGGCGCCTGCTCAGCCAGCTTTCCAGCCAGCCGCGATGATCGCGGTACAGGTCGTGAAGGGTTAGCTCCTGCAGCACATCACTCATCTCAAGAAGCCCCGGGGGTTTCGCAAATGAGAGTGATTCTAATTAATGTCAGTGCGCCGTACCAAGCCCTTTATGCAGCGGATACGCATAAAATCGCACGGAGAAGGAAAAAGGGGCATAAAAGTCGAATTTCAGACACAAAAACCCCCGGTCTTTCGACCAGGGTCTTTGCTATCGGTCCGAAGTAAACGCTGATGAATCAGCGGCCTTCGTAGCATCAAGGCGTTCAGTGGTCCTTGAAGCAGATATGGCGCAGCGGACGGGACTCGAACCCGCGACCCCCGGCGTGACAGGCCGGTATTCTAACCGACTGAACTACCGCTGCGTATCGCTGTGGACTTGCGTCCATCAAACTCGTTTGATTGAAAGCTTCGGTGCTTTTCAACCGCGAACCGGAAAAATCCGATTCGTAAAATATGGCGCAGCGGACGGGACTCGAACCCGCGACCCCCGGCGTGACAGGCCGGTATTCTAACCGACTGAACTACCGCTGCGCGTCGGTGGAGGCTTTTCAGCTTCCATCTTGCTTTCGCAAGACTCTCGGGAGTGGTGGGTGATGACGGGATCGAACCGCCGACATTCTGCTTGTAAGGCAGACGCTCTCCCAGCTGAGCTAATCACCCGTTTGCATCTCCGAGGCCGCGAAATTTACGCAGGTGGCGAACCTAAGTCAATAGCAGGATTGGAGTTTTTTTCAAAAACAGCTAAAAGCGCCAAGCTACAAGCTGCAAGCAAAAGCCAGTGCGAGGTGAAGCTGGGATGTCGATCGTGCTTGAACTTGCAGCTTGAAGCTTGAAGCTGCCCCTCATTGCTCATAGACCATCTTCTTGCTCATCCCGCCATCCACCACAAACTCCTGGCCCGTGACGAAACCGGCATTTCTGGACAGCAGCCAGGCCACCATCGCCGCCACGTCTTCCACTGTCCCTACCCTGCCCGCCGGATGCTGCGCATGGTCGGCATCCGTCAGCGGTTCAGCCCGGCGCACCGCAGCGTCACGGGTATCGATCCAGCCAGGGCTGACGGCATTGACGCGAATCTCCGGCCCCAGGCTGATCGCCAGCGCATGCGTCAGCGCGAGCAGGCCGCCCTTGCTGGCCGCATAGGCTTCGGTGTCAGGCTCCGACTGCCGTGCACGGGTCGAGGCCAGGTTGACGATCGCACCACTGTGGGCACGCAGGTAGGGCGCACAGTGCTTGGCCAGCAGCATCGGCCCGCTCAAGTTCACCGCAAGCACCCGATTCCAATGCGCCAGATCGAGACTTTCCAGCGTAATGTTGTGCGGATCGGCCACCGCCGCATTGCACACCAGCGCATCCAGGCGTCCGAACTGCCCCAACACTTCGGCCACACCCAAGGCCACCTGCGACTCGTTAGCGACGTCCATGGCGATGAAGCAGGCGTTTTCGCCGAGCACCTTCGCCACTTTCGTCCCGCGATCGCGGTCCAGGTCCGTCAGCACTACCTGCCAGCCCTCACTGATCAGCCAGGCGGCAATTCCCAGGCCGATCCCCCGCGCAGCACCAGTCACCAGTGCTACGCGACCCATGGATGCCATGGTCAACGAAGACAACTCGATCACAAGGCAGCCAACCCACGAGCCAGGTCGGCTTGCAGGTCAGCCACGTCTTCCAGCCCCACCGCCACGCGGATCAGACTGTCACGAATACCCGCCGCCTCACGCTCCTGAGGCGCCAGGCGACCATGGGAGGTGGTGCTCGGGTGGGTGATGGTCGTCTTGCTGTCGCCAAGGTTGGCGGTGATCGAAATCAAACGGGTCGCATCGATAAACCGCCATGCGCCCTCTTTGCCGCCCTTGACCTCGAAACTCACCACGGCGCCGAACCCCTTCTGCTGACGCCGGGCCAGTTCGTGTTGCGGGTGGCTTTTGAGGCCCGCGTAATGAACCTTCTCGATACCGTCCTGCTGCTCCAGCCACTCGGCCAGCGCCTGGGCATTGGCACAGTGCGCCTTCATGCGCAGGCCCAGGGTCTCCAGGCCCTTGAGGAAAATCCAGGCGTTGAACGGACTCAACGAAGGACCGGCGGTACGCAGGAAACCCACCACTTCCTTCATCTGTTCGCTGCGACCGGCCACGACGCCGCCCATGCAACGGCCCTGGCCATCGATGAACTTGGTCGCCGAGTGCACGACGATGTCTGCACCGAGCTTCAGCGGTTGCTGCAAGGCGGGCGTGCAGAAGCAGTTGTCGACCACCAGCATCGCGCCTTTGGCATGGGCGATCCTCGCCAGCTCGGCAATATCCACCAACTCGGCCAGCGGATTGGACGGCGACTCGACGAACAGCAACCGGGTGTTGGCCTTGATCGCCGCGTCCCAACCGGACAGGTCCGCCAGGGGCACGTAATCGACCTCGATGCCAAAACGCTTGAAGTATTTCTCGAACAGGCTGATGGTCGAGCCGAACACGCTGCGCGACACCAGTACATGGTCGCCGGCGCTGCACAGACTCATCACCACCGCCATGATCGCGGCCATGCCGGTAGAAGTCGCCACAGCCTGCTCGGCGCTTTCCAGGGCGGCAATGCGCTCTTCGAACGCACGCACGGTCGGGTTGGTGTAACGCGAGTAGACGTTGCCCGGCACTTCCCCGGCAAAGCGTGCGGCCGCGTCGGCGGCCGTACGAAATACATAGCTGGAAGTGAAAAACATCGGATCACCGTGTTCGCCTTCCGGCGTGCGGTGCTGACCGGCACGTACCGCCAGGGTATCGAACGCTACGCCTTCGAGGTCGCTGTCCAACCGACCGGCATCCCAATCCTGACTCATGCTGTCACTCCTTGCCTTGCTCTTCAGTAGATACAAAACCGGCCCCTCAGGGCCGGTTGAAACTCAGTTGTTGTACAGGTCGATGATCGCGCTGACCGCCTGGGTCTTGACCTTAGAGGCATCGTTACGTGCCTGCTCGATCTTGTCCAGGTAAGCCTCGTCCACATCGCCTGTGACGTACTGGCCATCAAACACCGCGCAATCGAACTTGTCGATCTTGATCTTGCCGCCACCGACCGCTTCAATCAAGTCAGGCAAGTCCTGATAGATCAGCCAGTCGGCACCGATCAGGTCGGCCACGTCCTGAGTCGAACGATTATGGGCGATCAGCTCGTGGGCGCTCGGCATGTCGATGCCGTACACATTAGGGAAGCGCACAGCCGGGGCCGCGGAGCAGAAGTAGACGTTTTTCGCGCCGGCTTCACGGGCCATCTGGATGATCTGCTTGCACGTGGTGCCGCGAACGATGGAGTCGTCCACCAGCATTACGTTCTTGCCGCGGAATTCCAGCTCGATGGCGTTGAGCTTCTGGCGTACGGATTTTTTCCGCGCAGCCTGGCCAGGCATGATGAACGTGCGACCGATGTAGCGGTTCTTCACGAAACCTTCGCGGAACTTCACACCCAAGTGGTTCGCCAGCTCCAGCGCCGCGGTGCGGCTGGTGTCCGGGATCGGGATCACGACATCGATGTCGTGCTCAGGACGCTCGCGCAGGATTTTCTCGGCGAGCTTCTCACCCATGCGCAGACGGGCCTTGTACACCGACACGCCGTCGATGATCGAGTCCGGACGCGCCAGATAGACGTGTTCGAAGATGCACGGAGTCAGGGATGGGTTGGTCGCGCACTGACGGGTGTGCAGCTTGCCATCTTCAGTGATGTAAACCGCTTCGCCCGGGGCCAGGTCGCGAATCAGAGTGAAACCGAGCACGTCCAGGGACACGCTTTCGGAAGCGATCATGTACTCGACGCCTTCGTCGGTGTGACGCTGGCCGAACACGATCGGGCGAATGCCGTGCGGGTCACGGAAACCGACAATACCGTAGCCGGTGATCATCGCCACAACGGCATAACCACCCACGCAACGGTTGTGCACGTCGGTCACGGCGGCGAACACGTCTTCTTCGGTCGGCTGCAACTTGCCGCGCTGGGCCAGTTCGTGGGCGAACACGTTAAGCAGCACTTCCGAGTCGGAACTGGTGTTGACGTGGCGCAGGTCCGATTCGTAGATCTCCTTGGCCAACTGTTCAACGTTGGTCAGGTTACCGTTGTGCGCCAGGGTGATCCCGTAAGGCGAGTTGACGTAGAACGGCTGGGCTTCGGCCGACGTCGAGCTGCCCGCGGTGGGGTAACGCACATGGCCAATACCCATGTGGCCCACCAGGCGCTGCATGTGACGCTGCTGGAACACGTCACGCACCAGGCCGTTGTCCTTGCGCAGGAATAACCGGCCGTCATGGCTGGTCACGATACCGGCAGCGTCCTGGCCGCGGTGCTGGAGCACGGTTAGCGCGTCATACAGCGCCTGATTGACGTTCGACTTACCGACGATACCGACGATGCCACACATGCGAAGCAACCCCTACTTTATGGAACTGGATTGAACACAACTCACTGGGGCGTTTTGGCCGTCGGCAAGAGGTGCTCCTTGAACGGTATTTCAGCGGGTACGCTGATACCGCTGGCAAGCCACTGACTGCTCCACCCGAGAATCAGGTTTTTGGACCAGTCTGCAACCAATAGAAATTTTGGCACGAGCTGGGACTGCTGCCACCACCCGTCCTGCTGTACCGGCCCCAGGCTCAACAGCCCGACCGCCACGACCACCAGCAACACGCCACGCGCGGCGCCGAAGGCCATGCCGAGAAATCGATCGGTCCCGGACAGGCCGGTGACGCGAACCAATTCGCCGATAAGATAATTGATCATTGCGCCTACGATCAGCGTGGCGACAAACATGATTGCGCAGCCCGCGATCACGCGAGCCGATGGCGTTTCGATGTATCCGGCGAGGTACTCGGACAATGCACCACCGAACATCCAGGCGACGACCCCTGCGATGATCCAGGTCACCAGCGATAATGCTTCCTTGACGAAGCCGCGCCTCAAACTGATCAAAGCGGAGATGGCGATGATTGCAACGATCGCCCAGTCAACCCAGGTAAATGGCACAGTGCAGCCTACAGACGGATAAGGCGGCGCATTTTAGCAGAGCCCATGCGTGTCGGTAAGCTGCGATTGTCAGTGCATTTCAAATCGGGCTGATAGTTTTTACCCGCGTTCAGGCTGGAAGCGCACGACAAAACCCTTGAGGTTCTGCTGGCGATTCAACAAGTCACGCAGACGATCGGCTTCGGCACGCTCGATCAGCGGTCCGACAAACACGCGATTTTTGCCATCAGAGGAGCGGATATAGGCGTTGTAGCCCTGGCTGCGCAGGGTCTTTTGCAGATTTTCCGCGCTGGCACGGTTCGACAGGCTGGCCAGTTGTACCGACCAGCTCACCGACAGGCCATTGGCATCAACACGGCTTTGCGTGGTGTCGGGCTTGGGTACGGCACCAATCGGCTGGCTCGGCGCTGTGGTTGGCTTGTTGACCGGCACGGGCGCAGGCGCAGCAGGCGCGACGGGTTTTGCGGCGGGTGCAGGCGAGACCGGTGCAGTCGGCGCCACCGGCGTCGAGGATTCTTCAGTCTGGGCGATTTCGTCATCACCTGGCACCGGCTCTTGCGGCAAGGCTTGCGGCTCCGGCACCACGACGGGCTCAACCTGCACCGGTGGCACTGAAGGCGCCTGCGGCGCAGCCGGGGCTTCGACCGTCAACTGGCGCTGTTCATCCTGCCGAGAAAACAGCATTGGCAGGAAAATCACCGCCAGGGCCACCAGCACCAAAGCGCCAACCATGCGCTGTTTGTAGGCCTTATCCAGCAATGCCATTTGCCGCTTCCTCCGTGGAGCGCCGAGTCAGCCACTCAAGGGCCTCGGCGACACAATAAAATGATCCGAACAACAAAATCTCATCGTCGCTCGTTGCCAGTGCACATTGGCCTTCCAGCGCCGCCGACACGCTGTCGAAGGATGTTACCGAGGCACCCCGCGCGAGCAAGGCCTCGTGCAAATCGGCAACCGGCCGCGTCCGGGTCGAATCCAGCGGCGCGACGGCCCAATGCTGGACACTAGCACCCAACTCGCCAATAACACCATCCAGATCCTTGTCCGCCAGCAACCCGAACACCGCCAGGCGCTTGCCGAGCGGTGGCCGACTTGCCAGCCGCCCGGCCAGATACTCGGCGGCATGCGGGTTATGTCCCACATCCAGCAGCAGGTTCAGGCGCTTGCCTTGCCAATTGAACGAGCGGCGATCCAGGCGACCGACCACCCGCGTAGCGCTTAGGGCATCGACAATCTGCCCCCGCTCCCATGGCAAGCCGAGCAGCTGATAGGCCTGCAACGCCAGCGCGGCATTTTCCATCGGCAGGTCGAGCAGCGGCAGGTCATGCAGCTCGACCACCTGCCCCCGAGCGTCAACGCCGCGCCATTGCCAGCCGTTATCGGTCACACCGAGGTCAAAATCACGCCCTCGCAGGAAAAACGGGCAAGCCAGCTCGCGCGCTTTATCCAGCAAAGGTTGAGGAGGATTCAGGTCGCCGCAGAGCGCAGGCGCGCCCTGGCGGAAGATGCCGGCTTTTTCGAACGCCACGGATTCGCGGGTGTTGCCCAGGTAATCGGCGTGATCCACGCCGATGCTGGTCACCAGCGCCATGTCCGCATCCACCACGTTGACCGTGTCCAGACGCCCGCCCAGGCCAACTTCGAGCACGACAGCATCGAGGCCGGATCGCTGGAACAGCCAGAAGGCGGCCAGCGTACCCATTTCGAAATAGGTCAGGGAAGTGTCGCCACGGCCCGCCTCCACGGCTGCAAAGGCTTCGCACAGCTCGGCGTCACTGGCTTCGACACCGTTGACCTGCACCCGCTCGTTGTAACGCAGCAGATGCGGAGAATTGTAGACGCCGACTTTCAACCCCTGCGCCCGCAGCAACGAAGCCACGAACGCACAGGTAGAACCCTTGCCGTTGGTGCCGGTCACCGTGATCACCCGAGGCGCCGGCTTGCCCAGCCCCATGCGGGACGCTACCTGTTGCGAGCGCTCAAGGCCCATGTCGATGGCCGAAGGGTGCAACTGCTCAAGGTAGGCGAGCCATTCGCCAAGGGTGCGCTGGGTCATAGGTTGGCAGGTACCGGCGGAACGACAATCGGCTCAACGGGTGCGGCGACGAATTTCGGCGTCGGTTTGCCGGTCAGTTGCGCCAGCAGGTTGCCCAGACGTGGACGCAGCTCCTGACGGTGAACGATCATGTCGATTGCGCCGTGCTCCAGCAGGAACTCGCTGCGCTGGAAGCCTTCCGGCAGTTTTTCGCGAACCGTTTGCTCGATCACGCGCGGACCGGCGAAGCCGATCAGAGCTTTGGGCTCACCGACGATCACGTCGCCGAGCATCGCCAGGCTGGCGGAAACGCCGCCGTAGACCGGGTCGGTCAAGACGGAGATGAACGGGATGCCCTCTTCACGCAGACGCGCCAGCACCGCAGAGGTCTTGGCCATTTGCATCAGGGAAATTAGGGCTTCCTGCATCCGCGCACCACCGGAGGCGGCGAAGCAGATCATCGGGCATTTGTTTTCAAGGGCGTAGTTGGCGGCGCGAACAAAGCGCTCGCCGACAATGGCCCCCATCGAACCACCCATGAAGGAGAACTCGAACGCCGAAACCACGACTGGCATGCCCAGCAAGGTGCCGCTCATGGAGACCAGTGCGTCTTTCTCGCCGGTCTGCTTCTGCGCTGCCGTCAGGCGGTCCTTGTACTTCTTGCCGTCGCGGAACTTCAGGCGATCGACCGGCTCCAGGTCCGCACCCAACTCGTTACGGCCTTCCGGATCAAGGAAAATATCGATGCGGGCGCGGGCGCCAATACGCATGTGGTGGTTGCACTTGGGGCAAACATCCAGGGTTTTTTCCAGCTCCGGCCGATACAGCACCGCCTCGCAAGAGGGGCATTTGTGCCACAAACCCTCAGGCACCGAGCTCTTCTTGACCTCGGAACGCATGATCGAAGGGATCAGTTTGTCTACTAACCAGTTGCTCATGCTTTCTTTCTCCAGTACCGACGGCCCGAACGCTCTGGTTCGCGGTCCCGCGTATGCCTTTAAGCTAAATTCATGTGTGTGGCGATGATCATCGAGTGGCCGGGTCAGTGAAGAGACCAGCGTGCAACCCATCAATCCTCAGCCTTGCCTGCCTGTCTGCTGCATGCAGCGTGGCGCAGTGCATTTTGGGACGGCGGCAGTCTGCCAGCCGTCACATCCACTACCTGCTGCCGCGTACCGCTTCAATGAATGCCCGGATCTTTGCGTGATCCTTGATGCCCCTGCTGGCCTCTACCCCACCGCTGACATCCACGGCGTATGGCTGAACCCGTGCAATCGCTTCGGCGACGTTATCCGGCGTCAGGCCACCTGCCAGGATGATCGGCTTGTTCAAGCCTTTAGGTATCAAAGACCAGTCGAACGCTTCACCGGTTCCACCAGGAACGCCCTCGACATACGCATCGAGGAGAATGCCGCTGGCGTTCGGAAAGGCCCGACAGGCTGCGGCGATGTCATCACCGGCCTTGACCCGCAGTGCCTTGATGTAGGGTCGATGCCAGCACTCACAGTCGGCGGCGGGTTCGTCGCCATGGAACTGCAGCACGTCCAGCGGCACCGCATCGAGCAACTCGCCCAACTCGCAGTGGCTGACGTTGACGAACAACCCCACGGTGGTCACGAACGGCGGCAGTGCCTTGATGATGTCGCGTGCCTGCTGAAACGTCACGGCGCGGGGGCTACCTGGGTAAAACACGAATCCGATCGCATCCGCCCCGGCCTCGACCGCCGCCAACGCATCTTCTATGCGGGTAATCCCGCAAATCTTGCTGCGAACGGCTGACATGTCGATAAAACCTCAGGGGAAATCCGGGAAAGTCCCGGATGGTAGCAAATGCATTCGAGGGCGTCAGCCGTCAAGTTCGGTGAAACCGGTCAGGAAGTGTGGGCCGATGTAACGCTCGGGCAATTCAAACTCGTCCCGGTACTCGACCTGCACCAGGTACAGCCCGAACGGATGAGCTGTTACCCCGCCCGAACGGCGGATGCGGCTGTCCAGCACCTCTTTCATCCACTCCACAGGACGCTCGCCAGCACCAATGGTCATCAGCACGCCAGCGATGTTGCGCACCATGTGATGCAGGAAAGCACTGGCGCGGATGTCCAGCACGATCATTTTGCCGTGACGCGTGACACGCAGGTGATGCAGTTCCTTGATCGGCGACTTGGCCTGGCACTGTCCGGCGCGGAAGGCGCTGAAGTCGTGGGTGCCGACCAGGTATTGTGCGGCCTCGGCCATGCGCTCGACGTCGAGCGGGCGATGATTCCAGGTGATCTCTTCGTTCAGGTGTGCCGGGCGAATCTGATCGTTGTAGATCACATAACGATAACGCCGGGCAATGGCCTTGAACCGCGCATGGAAATGCGCCGGCATGACTTTGGCCCAGGAAACGCTGACGTCATGGGGCAAATTGATGTTGGCGCCCATGACCCAGGCTTTCATCGACCGCTCGACCTGCGTGTCGAAGTGCACCACCTGACCGCAGGCATGCACACCGGCATCCGTACGTCCTGCGCAGAGCAGTGACACCGGTGAGTCGGCGACTTTGGACAGCGCGTTTTCCAGGGTTTCCTGCACGGTGAGCACACCGGAGGCCTGGCGTTGCCAGCCACGAAAACGCGAACCCTTGTATTCAACGCCCAGGGCCACGCGAAAAAAGCCCTCGGCCGCCATTTCGGCCGCTGGGTTATCTATATTTGCCAAGAAGTGAAGCCTGCTGATGTACGCAAAGGCGGGCATTATAAGGCGGTCGGATTGGCTGGTCTGTTTTTTATGCGGTGACTGTTCAATCGCCATCGCGGGCAAGCCCGCTCCCACATCTGGAATGCGCCCCCTGTAGGAGCGGGCTTGCCCGCGATGGCGGCAGGATGAGCGCAGCGGTGAGGGGCACAAACAAAAACGGCAGCCTCAATGGGCTGCCGTTTTCGATGCTACGCAATCACTCAAGCCAGACGTGAAAGCATTTCCCTGGCTTCGCTCTTCTGACCGTCGTTTCCTTCGGTCACGACTTCGTTGAGGATGTCCCGGGCACCGTCGGCGTCGCCCATGTCGATGTAGGCCTGTGCCAGATCGAGCTTGGTGGCAACTTCATCGGTGCCGGAAAGGAAGTCGAATTCCGGCTCGTCCGCTGCGGAAGCCATGGCATCCTCTGCGGTGAAGGTCGGTTCGCTCATGCTTTGGGACAGGCGATCGAGCTCGGCGTTGACATCATCCAGCTCAGCAGCGAAGGCGTCCGGCGCGTCCATTTCATCGGCCAGCGACAGATCGAAATCAGACGGCAGCTCCAGATCGTCCAGCAGCACTTCAGGCGCAGCCGGCGCGTCAGCGACAGGCAAGTCCTTGAGGTCATCATCCAGGCTCAGCAGGAAATCGTCTTCGGCCAGCGTGGCAGGCGAAGGCTCGGCCCCCAGATCCATGTCCAGATCGAAGTCTGACAGGTCATCGAGGTTTTCCTTGATTTCGGTCTGCTGCTGCAAGACCGATTCGAAGCTCAGGTCGTCTTCCGCCGGGAACTCATCCAGTTCCCCCAGCACTTGCGGTTCTGGCTCCAGCGCTGGCGCCGCCGCTACCGGGATGTCCAGATCGTCCAGGCTCAGATCGAACGCGCTGTCGAGGTCGTCATCGCCAAGCGCCGGCTCTTCGGCCGCCGGCTCGTCCATCAGGAGGTCCTTGACGTACTGCGCATCCAGCTCGGCCGCGACGGCGGCAGCCGCCAGGCCACCGGCCGCCACCACTGCCATGGCCGGGAAGCGGCTTTTCAGCTCTTCGACACGGGCGAAGTTCTCACCGTTGGCCACCAACTGGCGCTCCTGGCCGACGAATGCATCACGATCGCCCTGCTGGCCATAGACTTCCATCAACTTCAGGCGCAGGTCACTGCGCTGAGGTTCCTGCTTGATGCCGTCTTCAAGCAACGCTGCAGCCTGATTCAAACGGCCAGCAGCCATGTGCGACTCAGCCTTGTTGAGTACATCGTCATCGTGTTCGCCAGCCGGCGCCACCAACGGCGCAGCAATCGGCGGCGTCACCACGACCGGCGCGATCACCGGAGCAGGAGCAGGGACCGGCGCAGGGGTTACAACAGGCGCCGGAGCTGGCGCAGTGGCGAGCTTGACGCTGGCTGCAGGCACTTCCAGGCCTTCGAAGCTGCTTTCCGGCAGGTCCTGATCGAAATTCATGTCCTGTTCTTCAGACAACGCCCGGGCCATGCGCAGGTGTTTCTCGGCTTCCTGCTGGGCCTTGCGACGACGCGCCAGCAACAGCAACAACAGGGCCAAAATCACCGCACCGCCACCGATCAGGCCCAACAGCACCGGATTGGTCAGCAAGTCGTTGAATGCCTGGTCGTCCGACGCCGCAGGCGCTGGCTCGACCGGTGGCTGCGCCGGAGCGGTTTCGGCGGCTGGCGGGGCTGGCGTTGCCGGTGCGGCTGGTGCAGGCGTCGGGCTCGGGGTCAGCTCGGCCGAAATGACCGGCGCCGTGGCGATTGCGCCTGCGGGGGCAGCAGGTGCGGCTTCAGGCGCTGCCGCCCCCCCTGCTTCCAGCTTGGCCAACTGGTTGTTCTTCAATTCGATCAGGCGCTGCAACTTGTCCATCTGACTTTGCAGGTCTGTGATGCGGCTCTTCAACTCGGCATTGTCACGACGGGTCGTATCCAGGCTTTCCTGGGTCACGGCCAGCTTGTTGCCGATGGCCTTCGCATCACCCGCACGACCCTTGCCGTTGGCTTTTCCGGTCTCGGCGGAGACCAGGCTCAGATTGTCCTTGGCCGCTTGCGCGGGAGCGCCGTCACGACGACCGCGATTGGTTGCATCGAGCTGCTGCTGGCCGGTGCCAGGCTTGGCGACATAACGACGCCCCTGACGCCATGCGGCGTTCTGGGCAGCAACCTCAGCGACGGCCTTGGGTTGCGCCACGCTGGTGCTCTGGGTCTGGTCGGGCAGACGCAACACCTGGCCGGTTTTCAGCAGGTTGATGTTGCCATTGATGAAAGCGTCGGGGTTCAGCGCCTGGATGGCCAGCATGGTTTGCTGGATCGAGCCGCCATTGCGGGCCTTCGCTGCAATTTCCCACAGGGTATCGCGCGGCGTGGTCGTGTACTCGCCCGGTTTGCTGGCACCGGTCACGGGGGCCGTGACGGACTGGGCGGGAGCTGGCTGCGCAGCCGCATCAGCGGCTTGCGGGGAGAACTTGGACGGATCGAGCAAGACGCTGTAATCGCGCAGCAGGCGACCATTGGGCCACATCACCTGAACCAGGAACTTCACCATCGGTTCGGAAAGCGGCTTGCTGGAGGTCACGCGCAGGACACTCTTGCCACTGGCGTTGATAACTGGCGTGAAGCTCAGATCATTGAGGAACGCCTGGCGGTCGACACCGGCCTTGGCGAAATCTTCCGGCGAGGCCAGGCTTGGCACCACTTCGGCAGCGGTGAGTTCCTTGACGTCGAGCAACTCGATTTCCGCCACCAGCGGCTGGTTCAGCGACGACTTCAGGGTCAACTCCCCGAGCCCGAGCGCATGCGCCATACCGGAGGACAGCGCCGAGGCGGCCGCTATTGCTAACACCAGTTTGCGAACTTGAACCATAGCCTCATCCTTTGTCTGAACATTCCTCGGCCAGCGAGAAGGTGTTGATTGTCGCTGCCGTAAGGCATTGCGCGCGGCGGCGAAGGGTCGCCGCGCGCGATCATTTCTTTCATGCCCCGGAAAGCCCCGCAGGGTGACTCGCCTTCAGCAATCCGGCGAAGCCATGTGCTCGCCAGGAATCATTTTGCAAATTGTCGCCAAGTATCTTTTACAGCAGGTCTTTTATCAACAATTCAGCCACCTGCACAGCATTGAGCGCCGCGCCTTTGCGTACGTTATCTGACGTCAGCCACACATTAAGTTCCGACGGGTCGTCGATTCCCGCCCGGACACGACCCACGTAGACCACATCCTGCCCTACCGCGTCGCCGACCGGTGTCGGGTAGTCGCCGGCTTCCACCAGCTCGATCCCCGGAGCGTCTTCCAGTGCTTGGTTGACTTTCACCAGGTCCACAGCGCTGGCTGACTGCAAGGTCACGCTAAAGCTATCGCCAAAAAACACCGGGGCTTGAATGCAAGTGGCGGAAATCTTTAATAAAGGCAGCGCCATGACCTGGCGCAGCTCGCGCACCAGGCGTTTTTCCAGCAACGTATGGCCCGAATCATCCGGCTTGCCGACCTGCGCCAGCAGGTTGAACGCCATCTGCCGATCGAAGAATTTCGGCTCCAGCGGGCGCATGTTCAGCAGCTCGGCGGTTTGCCGGGCCAACTCAGTGACCGCTTCGCGCCCCTGATCGGAGACCGCCAGACTGCCCGTCACGTGGACCCGTTGCAGGTCGAGCACGTTGAGCAATGGCGCCAGCACCACGGACAAGATGGTGGCCGATGGGCTCGGGCTACTGACCAGGAAAGGCTTTTTCAAACCAGCCAACACCTCGGCATTGGCTTCGGGCACCACTTGTGGCGCCTGATCAGCCGGCAAGGCGCCGGACAGATCGATGACCGAGCAACCGGCCGCCACCGCCCGCGAGGCAAAACTCAGGCTGACTGCCGGGCCGGCCGCAAAGAACACCAGTTGCACCTTGCTGAAGTCGAATTCATCGACTTCCCGCACCCGCACGTTCTTGCTACGAAACATCACCGAACTGCCGGCGGATTCACTACTGGCCAGCAGATGCAGGTTGCCGACGGGGAAGTCGCGCTCTTCGAGAATCTGTACCAGCGTTTCGCCGACGGTACCGGTGGCGCCGATCACGGCGATGTCAAGGGTCTGGGTCATGGTCTGCCTCTGGCGAAACGGGGGGAGCGGCACTTTACCGGGTGGGTGGGATGCAGGCAATTTCTGCTGGGGCCTGCGTTGATTGTACCGGCCTCATCGCGGGCAAGCCCGCTCCTACAGGTACGGTGGTGCACTTGTGAGAGCGATGGGGCCGTTGCGGACAACCCAAAATAAAAAACCCGCACCTCTCACAAGGCACGGGTTCTTTCATTGCATCAACCGATCAACGCTCGAGCAGGATCCGCAGCATGCGACGCAGCGGCTCGGCAGCGCCCCACAACAGCTGGTCGCCGACGGTGAAGGCACCCAGGAACTGCGACCCCATGTTCAGCTTGCGCAGACGCCCAACCGGGATGTTCAGGGTGCCGGTAACCTTGTTCGGGCTCAGCTCCTGGATGCTGACATCGCGGTTGTTCGGCACCAGCTTGACCCAAGGGTTGTGCTGGCTGATCAGGCCCTCGATGTCGGCCATCGGTACGTCTTTGTTCAGTTTGATGGTCAGCGCCTGGCTGTGGCAGCGCATGGCGCCGATCCGTACACAGATGCCGTCCACCGGGATCGGGCTCTTGAAGCGACCGAGGATCTTGTTGGTCTCGGCCTGGGCCTTCCACTCTTCTCGGCTCTGGCCGTTTGGCAGTTCCTTGTCGATCCACGGGATCAGGCTGCCCGCCAGCGGTACACCGAAGTTTTCGGTCGGGTACGCGTCGCTGCGCATGGTTTCGGCGACACGACGATCGATGTCGAGGATCGCGCTGGCCGGATCGGCCAGTTGATCGGCGACGGACGCGTGGGTCGCGCCCATCTGCTTGATCAGTTCACGCATGTTCTGCGCGCCGGCACCGGACGCCGCCTGATAGGTCATGGCGCTCATCCACTCGACCAGACCGGCCTCGAACAGGCCGCCCAGGCCCATCAGCATCAGGCTGACGGTGCAGTTGCCGCCGATGTAGTTCTTGGTGCCTGCGTCGAGCTGCTGGTCGATGACCTTGCGGTTCACCGGGTCCAGCACGATCACCGCGTCATCCTGCATGCGCAGGCTGGAAGCGGCATCGATCCAGTAACCCTGCCAGCCGGCTTCGCGCAGCTTGGGGAATACTTCGCTGGTGTAGTCGCCACCCTGGCAGGTCAGAATCACGTCGAGGGTTTTCAGCTCTTCAATGCTGTAAGCGTCCTTGAGCGGAGCAATGTCCTTGCCCACGGACGGGCCTTGGCCGCCGACATTGGAAGTGGTGAAAAACACCGGCTCGATAAGATCGAAATCCTGCTCTTCCAGCATCCGCTGCATGAGCACGGAACCGACCATACCGCGCCAACCGATCAGACCTACACGTTTCATCGCAACTACACCTTCTTGAAAAGTGGACCGCTGCTTTCGGGGGTGAAAGTGGCAGCGGGCCCGAGAGATTACAGATTCCGCAGCGCGGCGACTACTGCGTCACCCATTTGCTGCGTACCGACTTTGGTACAACCGGCCGACCAGATGTCGCCCGTGCGCAGGCCCTGGTCCAGGACCAGGCTGACGGCTTTTTCGATGGCATCGGCGGCGGCCGACTGATTGAAGCTGTAACGCAGCATCATCGACACCGACAGAATGGTTGCCAGCGGGTTGGCAATGCCCTGCCCCGCGATATCCGGCGCCGAACCGTGGCACGGCTCGTACATGCCCTTGTTCTCGGTGTCCAGGGACGCCGAGGGCAGCATGCCGATGGAGCCGGTGAGCATCGAGGCCTGGTCGGACAGGATGTCGCCGAACATGTTGTCGGTGACGATTACGTCGAATTGCTTCGGCGCCCGCACCAGTTGCATGGCGGCGTTGTCGACGTACATGTGGCTCAACTCGACTTCAGGATAATCCTTGGCCACCTGCTCGACAATTTCACGCCACAACTGGCTGGACGCCAGGACGTTGGCCTTGTCCACCGAACACAGCTTCTTGTTGCGCACCATGGCCATGTCGAAACCGACACGGGCAATGCGGCGGATTTCGCTTTCGCTGTAAGGCAGAGTGTCATAGGACTGACGCTCGCCGTTTTCCAGCGTGCGGGTACCGCGTGGCGCGCCGAAGTAGATGCCGCCGGTCAGCTCGCGAACGATCAGGATGTCCAGGCCCGAGACAATTTCCGGCTTCAGGCTGGAAGCCTCTGCCAGTTGCGGGTACAGGATCGCCGGACGCAGGTTGCCGAACAGGCCCAGTTGCGCACGGATTTTCAGCAGGCCGCGTTCAGGGCGGATGTCTCGCTCGATGGTGTCCCATTTCGGTCCACCCACGGCGCCCAGCAACACCGCGTCGGCGGCACGGGCACGCTCCAGGGTTTCATCGGCCAGCGGAACGCCGTGCTTGTCGATGGCGGCGCCGCCGATCACATCGTGGCTCAGTTCGAAGTCCAGGCTGTACTTGTCGTTGGCCAGTTCCAGCACCTTGACCGCTTCGGCCATGATTTCCGGACCAATACCATCGCCTGGGAGAATCAGAATCTGCTTGCTCATGCTTTCCTCATGTCATCAGTCGGTGCGCCCGCAGGCGCGCCCGGAAAAATTCTATCGTTCGGCCATCAGGACCAGGACATCGGTACTGAAAGAGCCATCGGCGTCAATCTCGAAATACTCGCGCACTTCAGTGCCCATCGACTGCTGCAATTCGCGGATCGCCGCGCGCATCACTTGCGGTGTGCGCATGCGCTCCACCCAGGAGCTGTATTCCAGGCGCAGGCGCTGACGCGTGGTGCTGCGGGTGTGCAACCCCGCCTCACTGACCTGGCGCAACCACTCACCGGCGGAATAATCACGCACGTGACTGGTGTCGCGCAGTACTTCGACGCTTTGCAGGTAAGTGTCGAACAACGGACTGCCCGGTGACAACACATCGATGAACGCCGCCACGCCACCCGGCTTCAATACCCGGCGCACTTCGCGCAGGGCCAGGCCCAGATCGCTCCAATGGTGCGCCGAATAACGGCTGAACACGAAATCGAATTCGCCATCGGCGAACGGCAGGTGCTCAGCGGCGCCACGCACCGTGGAAATATTGCTCAAACCACGATCGACCGCCGCAGCGGCGACCACGTCGAGCATTTGTTGCGACAGGTCGTAGGCCACCACGTCCCCGGCCAGCGGTGCCACGTGAAAACTCACGTGGCCAGCGCCGCAACCCAGGTCCAGGACCCGGGCCGCGCCCTTCCCCGCCAGTTCAGCCTGTAGCAGTGCGAATTCGGTGCCTTGAGCGTGGACGGCACTGCTCAGGTAAGCCGCAGCTTGCTCACCGAATTGATTCTGGACTACCTGGCTGTGCTGGGGGGTGCTGGTCATGGGGACTTCCTTTCTGGGGTGAGTCTTGTGTTGCCTGTACCGGCCCCTTCGCGGGCAAGCCCGCTCCCACAGGGTTTGTGGTGCTCATAAAACCTGTGGGAGCGGGCTTGCCCGCGATAGGGCCGGCCCTGACTACATCATTTACGCATCACGAAACAACCAAGGCTGGCTCGCCCGGTGCTTGGCTTCGAACGCCGCAATCGCATCGCCGTCCTGCAAGGTCAGGCCGATATCGTCCAGGCCGTTGAGCAGGCAGTGCTTGCGAAACGCATCGATTTCAAAACTCAGCACCTTGCCATCCGGGCGAGTCACGGTCTGGGTTTGCAGGTCGATCTGCAATTGGTAACCCGGATCGGCTTCGACCTGCTTGAACAGCTCATCGACTTCCTCGTCGCTCAGGATGATCGGCAGCAAGCCGTTCTTGAAGCTGTTATTGAAGAAGATGTCGGCGTAGCTCGGCGCGATGATGCTGCGGAAACCGTACTCTTCCAGGGCCCATGGCGCGTGTTCACGGCTGGAACCGCAACCGAAGTTCTCGCGGGCCAGTAATACGCTGGCGCCCTGGTAGCGCTCGGCGTTGAGGACGAAGTCCTTGTTGAGTGGGCGCTTGGAGTTGTCCTGGTACGGCTGGCCGACATCCAGGTAACGCCATTCGTCGAACAGGTTAGGACCGAAGCCGGTGCGCTTGATCGACTTCAAGAATTGTTTCGGGATGATCTGATCGGTATCGACGTTGGCACGATCCAAAGGCGCGACAAGACCAGTGTGCTGGGTAAAGGCTTTCATGCTGCGCTCCTCAGATCAATTCACGGACGTCAACGAAACGACCGTTCACCGCCGCCGCAGCGGCCATGGCCGGGCTCACGAGGTGGGTACGGCCACCCGCGCCCTGACGGCCTTCGAAGTTACGGTTGGAGGTCGAGGCGCAGTGCTCGCCCGACTCCAAACGGTCCGGGTTCATCGCCAGACACATCGAGCAACCCGGCTCACGCCATTCGAAACCGGCTTCAAGGAAAATCTTGTCCAGGCCTTCGGATTCGGCCTGCGCTTTCACCAGCCCAGAGCCCGGCACGACGATGGCCTGCTTGATGGTGGAGGCTACTTTGCGGCCCTTGGCGATCACCGCCGCAGCACGCAGGTCCTCGATCCGCGAGTTGGTGCACGAACCGATGAACACACGGTCGAGCTGAATGTCGGTGATCGCCTGATTGGCGGTCAGCCCCATGTACTTCAATGCGCGCTCGATGGAACCACGTTTAACCAGGTCAGCTTCCTTGGCCGGGTCCGGCACGTTCTGATCAACAGCCAGGACCATTTCCGGCGAAGTGCCCCAGCTGACTTGCGGCTTGATCTGGGCGGCGTCGAGCTTGACGACGGTGTCGAACACGGCATCGGCATCGGACACCAGGTCTTTCCAGGCCTCGACGGCCAAATCCCACTCCGCGCCTTTCGGGGCGAACGGACGGCCCTTCACGTAGGCCACGGTTTTTTCATCGGCGGCCACCAGGCCAACGCGTGCGCCGGCTTCGATGGACATGTTGCAGATGGTCATACGGCCTTCGACCGACAGATCGCGAATGGCGCTGCCCGCGAATTCGATGGCATGGCCGTTACCGCCGGCGGTACCAATCTTGCCGATCACGGCAAGGACGATGTCCTTGGCAGTGACGCCGAACGGCAAAGTGCCTTCGACCGACACCAGCATGTTTTTCATTTTCTTGGCGACCAGGCACTGGGTGGCGAGCACGTGCTCGACCTCGGAAGTGCCGATACCGTGAGCCAGGGCACCAAAAGCGCCGTGGGTCGAGGTGTGGGAGTCGCCGCAGACCACGGTCATGCCCGGCAAGGTCGCGCCTTGCTCCGGACCGATGACGTGGACGATGCCCTGGCGGACGTCGTTCATCTTGAATTCGACAATGCCGTATTCATCGCAGTTATCGTCGAGGGTCTGGACCTGCAGACGCGACACCTGGTCGGCAATCGCTTCGATGCCGCCCTTGCGCTCCGGCGTGGTCGGTACGTTGTGGTCCGGGGTCGCGATGTTGGCATCGATGCGCCAAGGCTTGCGCCCGGCCAGACGCAGGCCTTCGAACGCTTGCGGTGAGGTCACTTCATGGATGATGTGACGATCGATATAAATCAGCGCAGAGCCATCGTCGCGCTGTTTGACCAGGTGCGATTCCCAGAGCTTGTCGTAGAGCGTTTTGCCGGCCATCAGACGGTTTCCTCATCAGCTTGTTTCTATGCCCTGGGTTTATTTGATTTCAATAACCCTTTGGCTTGTGAGGCTGATGCTATGGGGTTAGATTAAATAACTCAAATTCATATTTTTTATGCTTTGGATAACCAACTGGAATACACCCATGGATCTCGCCAACCTGAATGCATTTATTGCGATTGCCGAGACTGGCAGTTTCTCCGGCGCTGGTGAACGGCTGCACCTGACGCAACCGGCGGTGAGTAAACGTATTGCCGGCCTGGAGCAGCAATTGAACGTGCGTCTGTTCGACCGACTGGGCCGGGAGGTCGGTTTGACCGAGGCTGGCAGGGCGTTGCTGCCGCGCGCTTATCAGATCCTCAATGTGCTGGACGACACCCGCCGCGCCCTGACCAACCTAACTGGCGAAGTGACCGGTCGCCTGACCCTGGCCACCAGTCACCACATCGGCCTGCACCGCTTGCCACCCCTGCTGAGGGAGTTCACCCGGCGTTACCCGCAAGTGGCGCTGGATATTCAGTTCCTCGATTCGGAAGTGGCCTACGAAGAAATTCTGCATGGCCGCGCCGAACTGGCGGTCATCACGCTGGCGCCGGAACCCCACACATTGGTCAAGGCCACGCCGGTCTGGGATGACCCGCTGGATTTCGTGGTCGCCCCGGAACATTCACTGATCAGCAACGGCGCCGTGAGCCTGGCGGATATCGCCCTGCACCCGGCGGTATTCCCCGGCGGCAACACCTTTACCCATCACATCGTCCAGCGGCTGTTCGAAGCCCAGGGCCTGACACCCAACATCGCCATGAGCACCAACTACCTGGAAACCATCAAGATGATGGTCTCGATCGGCCTGGCCTGGAGCGTCTTGCCGCGCACCATGCTCGACGATCAGGTAGCGCGCATTCCTTTGCCGGGCATACAACTCACTCGCCAGCTAGGCTATATCTTGCACACCGAACGGACGCTCTCGAACGCAGCGCGGGCCTTCATGGCCCTGCTGGATGCACAAATCGATCTGCCAGGGACTCAAGGCTGACTTGTGCTACTCCTATAGAGCCGCGAGAGCCTGTGCCCAACGCCAATTCAGCCTAAGGCTTGCCAATGCCCAAATCTGTTGACCGTATTCCACCCATGCCACGTATCCAGGCGCTTGACCCCAAACAGTCGGAGCAAAGCTGGGAGAGCGCACCGCAGTTGCTCGCCGCCCTCAACGGTGCACGCCTGGGCGCCTGGTACTGGGACATCGAGCGCGGACAGATCAGTTGGTCACGGGGGACCCAGGCTTTGTTCGGCTTCGACCCTCACCAGCCCCTGCCCGACGACCTGGAATACCTCGACCTGCTCCCGCTTGAGGACCGCGCCAAGACCATCCGCGCGTTCCACGCCGTAATCGCCGGCGCACCGCTGGAGCAGGCGATGCACCACCGCATCCGCTGGCCCGACGGCAGCCTGCATTGGCTGGAGATCAACGGCAGCCTGCTACCGGACAAACACGGCAGGCCCCGAATGATCGGAGTGATTCGCGAAATCACTCACCAGCGCCAGCGCGAGCAGGCGCTGAGCAGCTCGGAAAAACGCTTCGCGACACTCTTCCACCTGTGCCCGAACATGGTTTTGCTGACGCGCCAGGACGACGGCCTGATCACCGAGGCCAACCAGTATTTCGAAAGCCTGTTCGGTTGGCCGGTGCAAAACGCGATTGGCCGCACGACGGTCGAACTGGGCCTGTGGGTGCACCCGGAGCAGCGGGAAAAACTGGTCAAGGCAACCAAGGCCAAGGGCGAACTGATCAGCATGGAAGTGCAGTTTCGCGCGAGCAACGGTCAGATCCACGACGGCATCCTCAGCGCGCAGAAAGTCGAACTCGAAGGCCAGCCCTATCTGCTCAGCACCTTCCTCGACACCACCGAGCGCAAGGCGGCCGAACTCGCCTTGAAAGACAGCCAGGAACGCCTTGACCTGGCGCTGGATTCGGCGCAACTGGGCACCTGGGACTGGCACATTCCCAGCGGCATGCTTTACGGCTCGGCGCGGGCCGCGCAATTGCACGGCCTGGAAGCCAAACCCTTCCATGAATCGTTCGAGGATTTTTTCGAAGGCGTGCCCGGCGAGGAACGTGACAGCATGCGCGACGCCTATCGCAGCCTGCGCGAAGGCCCGGCCGGCAACTATCAACTGACCTACCGCGTGCAACTCGAGGACGGTTCATCGCGCTACCTGGAAAGCCGCGCCCGCCTCTACCGCGATGAAAACGGCGCGCCTCTGCGCATGGCAGGCACCTTGCTGGACATCACCGATCAGGTTGAGCGCGAACAGAAGCTCATCACCTCTGAAGAGAAGTTCGCCACCCTGTTTCAGGTCAGCCCGGACCCGATCTGCGTCACCCGCCAGGACACCGGCCAATTCATCGAGATCAACTCCAGTTTCACCCAGACCTTTGGCTGGAGCACGGCCGAGGTGATTGGGCGCAGCGCCGACGAAATCGGCCTGTGGGACGCCTCGAGCCAGAGTCAGCGACGGATCGAACAAGTGGTCCGCGAACAGGGCCTGAACAACGTGGCCATCCTGGTCAGGCATAAAAACGGCCAGTCATTGACGTGCGTGATTTCCAGCCGCCAGATCAGTGTCGGCGACCAGCCCTGCATCGTCACCACGTTGCGCGACATCACCCAGCAGCAACGCTCGGAAGCGGCGCTCAAGGCCAGCGAAGAGAAATTCGCCAAGGCGTTTCATTCCAGCCCTGATGCCATCACCATTACCGAACGCGATACCGGGCGTTATCTGGAGGTCAACGACGGTTTCTGTCGCCTGACCGGCTACCGCTCCGATGAGGTGGTCGGCCGCACGGTGTACCAGGTCGGTATCTGGGCCGAAGAAAAACAACGCTCGGCGCTGCTCGCCGAATTGCAGATCAAGGGCCGGGTACACCACCAGGAAATGCTCGGGCGCAACAAGCGCGGCGAACTGCTCACGGTCGAGGTTTCGGTGGAGCCGATCACCCTCAACGAAACGGCCTGCCTGCTCCTGACCGCTCGCGACGTCAGCCTGCTGAAAAATGCCGAGGCGCAGATCCGGCACCTGGCCTATCACGACCCGTTGACCAACCTGCCGAACCGCGCGTTGCTGATGGACCGCCTGAGCCAACAGATCGCTCTGCTCAAGCGCCACAACCTGCGCGGGGCGCTGATGTTCCTCGACCTTGACCACTTCAAGCACATCAACGACTCACTGGGTCATCCGGTTGGCGATACGGTACTGAAAATTATCACCGCGCGCCTGGAAGCCAGCGTGCGCATGGAGGACACCGTTGCGCGCCTGGGTGGCGATGAATTCGTGGTGCTGCTCAGTGGCCTCGAAGGCACGCGCAATGAAGTCTCGGCCCAGGTCCGCGAGCTGGCCGATACCATGCGCGAACTGCTGTCGGAACCGATGTTCCTCGACGGCCAGCGACTGCAAGTCACGCCAAGCATCGGCATCGCGCTGATCCCCGATCACGGCTCGACCCCGACCGATCTGCTCAAGCGCGCGGACATCGCGTTGTATCGGGCCAAGGATTCAGGGCGCAACACCGCGCAGATGTATCACAACACCATGCAGAAGGCTGCCAGTGAACGCCTGCGCATGGAAACCGACTTGCGCCTGGCCCTTTCCCGGGGCGAATTCGATGTGCATTTCCAGCCCCAGGTCGACGCGCGTGACAATCGCATCGTCGGTGCAGAAGCACTGGTGCGCTGGAATCACCCGGAACTGGGTGCGCAGTCCCCCGCCGAATTCATCAAGGTGCTGGAAGACAGCGGCCTGATCCTCGAAGTCGGTACCTGGATCGTCGACGAAGCGTGCAATGCCTTCCGGCAATTGATTGCCAAGGGCCTGGTCAACCCCTTGCAGTTCAGCCTGTGCGTGAATATCAGCCCACGGCAGTTCCGCCAGAATGACTTCGTCGAGCGTATCGAGCACAGCCTGACCAGTCACAACCTGCCCTACTCGATGCTGAAACTGGAAATCACTGAAGGCATCGTCATCCAGAACCTGGAAGACACCATCAGCAAAATGCGCCGACTGAAAAAACTCGGCGTCAGCTTTGCCATGGATGACTTCGGCACCGGTTACTCCTCGCTGACCTACCTCAAGCGCCTGCCGGTGGACACCCTGAAAATCGACCAGTCGTTCATCCGCGACGCCACCACCGACCCCAACGACGCCGAGATCATCCGCGCCATCGTCGCCATGGCCCGCAGCCTGGAATTGAAGGTCATTGCAGAAGGTGTCGAAACGCCGGAGCAGCTGCAGTTTTTACAGGGGCTGGGTTGCCACCTGTATCAAGGCTACCTGCATAGCCAGCCGTTGCCGGTGGAGGCGTTCGAGCGGTTGTTGCGCTAAACCCTGTAGGAGCGAGCTTGCTCGCTCCTACAGGGATAGGGGTTCTCCCATACCTGCGTATGAATCCCTCAAACCTACACATGACGCCACTGACCCTGCGTACAAATGACGCCGCACCGCCCACCCCGTAGATTTAATCCCACGTCGGCGGCGTGCCTCCCCCGCACCGCCACTGACTGATCGCCAACAGTCGATCGCCCTCCCTGCAATACCCCGGCCCACCCTTCCCGATCACAGGGCCGGTTTTTTTGCGCCCGCATACCGGTTATGCGGGCGCTTTTTTTGTAGGTCATAACGACCAGGATGCAGTCAATGTGACCGCAACCGTAACGAGTCATTTGGACTCCAGACTGGCAGTCCGACCCGTAAAACCTGGTCATTGCGTTCGGCACGAGTCTTGATAGGGCTACGCCCAAATGCCGAACGTCAACATCAAGGAGCTGATATGCACCGCAACACCGATCCGACAGCGATGACGCTGCCGCGACCCCCACACAACCCCGTTCAGATGGAGGTGCTCCATGGGTGAATACCGCAAATTATGGTGGTCGCTGATAGGCGTCCTTGGCGTGACGTTCTGCCTGCTGGGCTGGTTCGGTCGCGAGATCTACCGACAGGCTCCACCGATCCCCGAACAGGTGCAGAGCGTCGATGGCACCACGCTGTTTCGCGCCGACGACATCCTCGACGGCCAGACCGCCTGGCAGAGTATCGGCGGCATGCAGGTGGGCTCGATCTGGGGTCACGGTGCCTACCAGGCGCCCGACTGGACCGCCGACTGGCTGCATCGCGAATTGCTCGCCTGGCTGGACCTGGGGGCGCAACAGCGTTTCGGCAAGGCCTACAGCCAGATCGATGATGATCAGCAGGCGCTGCTGCGCCACCAGCTCAAGCGCGAGTATCGCGGCAACCGGTTGGTGAATGGCACGCTTGTGCTCAGTGAGCGACGCATCCAGGCCATCGCGAAAACCGCTGCCTACTACCACGCCCTGTTCAGCAACGATCCATCGTTGCATGGCAGCCGTGAAAGCTTCGCGATGAAAGAGAACACCCTGCCGGACGCCGCCCGGCGCGAGCAATTGACGCAGTTCTTCTTCTGGACCGCCTGGGCGGCCGCCACCGAGCGTGACGGCCAGGCCGCTACCTACACCAACAACTGGCCGCACGAGCCGTTGATCGACAACAATCCCACAGCCGAGAACATGGCCTGGTCGATTGTGAGCATCGTCGTACTGCTGGCCGGCATCGGTTTCCTTGTCTGGGGCTGGGCGTTCCTGCGCAAGCACGAAGAAGGCGAACCCACGGTTCCTGCGCAGGACCCGTTGAGCCTGATCAAACTGACGCCATCGCAAAAGGCCCTGGGCAAATATTTGTTGCTGGTGGGCGCGCTGTTCGGCTTCCAGGTGCTGATGGGTGGCGTGACCGCGCACTACACGGTCGAGGGCCAGGATTTCTACGGCCTGCCCTTGTCGAAGTGGTTCCCTTACTCGCTGACCCGGACCTGGCACCTGCAGAGCGCGATGTTCTGGATCGCCACGGGCTTCCTCGCGGCGGGGCTGTTCCTGGCACCCTTCATCAATGGCGGCAAAGACCCCAAATACCAGAAGCTCGGGGTCGATGTGCTGTTCTGGGCACTGGTGCTGGTGGTGGTCGGCTCGTACACCGGCAACTTCCTCGCCATCGCGCAACTGATGCCCGCCGAGTGGAGTTTCTGGCTCGGCCATCAGGGTTACGAATACGTGGACCTGGGGCGTCTGTGGCAGATCGCCAAGTTCGCCGGCATCGTGTTCTGGCTGGTGCTGATGTTGCGCGCGATGGTGCCTGCCCTGCGCCAACCGGGCGATAAAAACCTGCTGGCGTTACTGGCCTGCTCGGTGATCGCCATTGGGCTGTTCTATGGCGCGGGCCTGTTCTACGGCGAGCGCACCAACCTGTCGGTCATGGAATACTGGCGCTGGTGGGTGGTCCACCTGTGGGTTGAAGGCTTCTTCGAAGTGTTCGCCACTACTGCGCTGGCCTTCATCTTTACCAGCATGGGTCTGGTATCGAAACGGCTGGCAACTACCGCGACCCTGGGCTCGGCTTCGCTGTTCATGCTTGGCGGCGTTCCCGGCACCTTCCACCACATTTATTTTGCCGGCACCACCACACCGGTGATGGCGGTGGGCGCGACCTTCAGCGCACTGGAAGTGGTCCCCCTGATCCTGCTGGGTTATGAAGCCTGGGAAAACTGGCGTCTGAAAGAGCGTGCGCAATGGATGGCGCGGATTCGCTGGCCATTGCAGTTCTTCATCGCCACGGCGTTCTGGAACATGTTGGGTGCCGGCGTGTTTGGCTTCCTGATCAACCCACCGATCTCGCTCTATTACATCCAGGGCCTGAACACCACGCCACTGCATGCGCACGCCGCGTTGTTCGGAGTTTACGGCTCGCTGGCACTGGGCTTCTGCCTGTTGATCCTGCGTTACCTGCGGCCAAACCTCGAGTTCAATGATCGCCTGATGCGCACGGGCTTCTGGTGGCTTAACGGCGGCCTGGCGCTGATGATTTTCACCAGCCTGCTGCCAGTCGGCATCCTGCAGTTCTACGCCAGTGCCAGCCAAGGCCTGTGGTACGCCCGCAGCGAGGAGTTCATGCAACAGGATCTGCTGCAAACCTTGCGCTGGATCCGCACCTTCGGCGACATCGTGTTCCTGATCGGCGCGTTTGCGGTGATCTGGCAAATCGCCGGCGGGCTGCTGTTTTCGTCTCGCCATCCGCGCGCCGTGAACGCGCAGACGATCGGCCAGCGTTAACCACCTGTGCACAAAAAAGGGCGCCATTCGGCGCCCTTTTTCACTGCTCGGCCTTAGTGTTGCAAAGCCGGTTTTTGCTCCCCGTTGATCGGGATGCGTTTGGCTTTCGCCTCTTCCGGAACGACGCGCAGCAGGTCAATGCTGAGCAGACCGTTACGCAGGTCCGCAGCCTTGATTTCGATGTGGTCGGCCAGGCGGAAGGACAGCTTGAAAGCACGTTGGGCGATGCCCTGATGCAGGAAGGTCACGCCCTCGGTTGCATCGCGTTTGCCGCCACTGATGGTCAGCACACCCTTCTCGACTTGCAGGTCCAGGTCTTCTTCCTGGAATCCGGCCGCCGCCACGACGATGCGGTACTGATCGTCACCGCGTTTTTCCACGTTGTAGGGAGGGTAAGAGCTGCCTGGCTCGTTGCGCAGGGCGGTTTCGAACAGGTCGTTGAAACGGTCGAAACCAACCGAGGAACGGAACAGAGGCGCGAGAGAAAATGCAGTAGTCATGATTCAAATCTCCTGAAAACAATCAGCAAGTTTTTGTGTCTCCGCGACCCGGATTCGGCATCGCGTAACCCTTAGATAGGGACCGCTGATTGCATTTCAAGAGAGGTTTTTCAGAATTTTTTGCAAAATTTTTCAGGCAGCTTCAGGCACCCCGAGCAAACGCGAAACCTGATCCGGCTCCGTTTCGCGGCGCAGCACCGTGAATAGCTCCACCGCTTCAGGGTAATTGCGCGTCAGCATGGCCAGCCATTGCTTCAGGCGACCCGGCGACTGACGGGGTGTCATCTGCGCCTTGGCTTGCAGCCAGAAGTCCTGGATCAGCGGCAGCAGCTCGGCCCAGGTCATTTCGACCACCTCTTCGCCTGCGCGGGCGGCCATGATCTGCCGGCCCAGGTCGGGGCGCGAAACCAGACCGCGACCGAGCATGATGTCTTCCACACCGCTGATTTCCCGGCAACGGCGCCAGTCTTCGACGCTCCAGATGTCGCCATTGGCGAACACTGGCACCTTGACCACGTCCTGCACCCGAGGGATCCATTCCCAGTGTGCCGGGGGCTTGTAACCATCGGTCTTGGTCCGGGCGTGCACGACGATGTGTTCTGCGCCGCCTTCGGCCAGCGCCGTGGCACAGACCAGCGAACCGTCCGGACTGTCGAAGCCCAGGCGCATTTTCGCGGTGACCGGAATGTGCGCCGGTACCGCCCGACGGACATGCTCGACAATCCGATTGAGCAACTCGGGCTCCTTGAGCAGCACGGCCCCACCCCGGGACTTGTTGACGGTCTTGGCGGGGCAGCCGAAGTTCAGGTCGATGACTTCAGAGCCCAACTCACAAGCCAGTGCTGCGTTTTCCGCCAGGCACACAGGGTCCGATCCCAGCAGTTGCACACGCAGAGGCACGCCAGCGGCGGTACGCGCACCGGTCAGCAGCTCGGGGCCAAACTTGTGGAAATAGGCCGGGGTCAGCAACTGGTCGTTGATGCGGATGAACTCAGTCACGCACCAGTCGATACCGCCGACGCGGGTCAGCACGTCACGCAGGATGTTGTCGACCAACCCCTCCATGGGTGCCAAGGCAATTTGCATGGAAAACACACTCGAGGAAAAACGTGCGGCAGTTTACTGGATTACATCCAAAAACTGCACTTGAACCTGTAGGAGCGAGCTTGCTCGCGATGGTGGTGTGTCAGTTGGAATCATGCTGGCTGACACACCGCCATCGCGAGCAAGCTCGCTCCTACAGGGGGTGTGGCGGCGGTAGGATCAAGGCCGGGCCATAACCTTCGATGAACTCGGCCGGCATGCGCTTGGGTCGCCCCGTGGAGAGCTCGATGCACACAAAGGTGGTCTGCGCACGCAGCAGCGTGGCGTTGTCGCTTGGACGCTTGAGCTGGAAGTGCCGGGTCATTTTCAGGCGCTGGTCCCAATCGACGATCCAGGTCGCCAATTGCAACTGATCGCCCTCGTAGGCCGCCGCCAGGTAATCGATCTCGTGGCGCACCACGGCCATCGCCCTGTCCAGCCGCCGGTATTCAACCAGATCCAGCCCCAGGCGCTGGGAGTGACGCCAGGCACAGCGTTCGAGCCAGGTCACGTACACCGCGTTATTGGCGTGCCCCAGGCCATCGATGTCCTCGGCACCCACTTCCAGATCGATGATAAATGGCGTTGCCCGATCCCAGCCCATGCCCACTCCCGGTCAGATTAATGCGACCTGGGCAGTGTAACGGATGCTCAGGCCGATTGGCGTGATTGCAGGCTGCGACCGGCCAGCAGTGATAACACACCATCAATCACACGCGGGTCGGCCAGCACTCGCTGGTGCCCTCCTTCGGCCAGCCGCAACAAACGGCTGTCGAACCAGGCATCGTGGATCAGTTGGGATTCCTTGACCGAGACCAGGCGGTCGTCTTCGGCGTGAACGATCAGGCCAGGCATGTCGAGCTGATAGCGTGCGACATCCAGCGCCGCCGCGCGCATCCCCACGTCCTTTTCAACCTGACGAATGAACGCAGAGCGGGCTTTCGGCGGCAGCCGCACGCAACGGGCAAAACCACGCAGCACGCCAAGAATTCGCGCCGGCGCGGCAATGGTGACCAGGGTCTCGGTGCGCAACCCCAACTGGACCGCCAGCATGGCACTCGCGCCGCCCATGGAATGGCCGATGACGGCTTGCAGGGGTGGTAACTCGGCGGCCGCCTCGAGCATGGCGCGGGCGAACAGCATGACGTTGGCTTCACGGCCAGGTGAGCGACCGTGACCAGGACCATCCAGCGCCACGACACTGTAGCCGGCGTCGACCAAAGCACTGATGAGGCTGGCAAACTGCGTCGGCCGCCCTTCCCACCCATGCATCAGCAACACCGCCGGACCTTGACCCCAGCGCAAGGCGGAGAGGCCGAACCGCAAGGTGATGCGTTCGGATTTCGCCAACATCGGCAATTCCCAATCGCGCGGCGGCAGTTCCCGCGGTGTCATGAATGCCAGTCGCATTTTCGCCGCAACCAGCTTCGGTGCAAACCAGCCCAAGGTGCCATTAACGCCACGAACCCACTTTAACGCGCTCATCGCTCTCACTCCCCAGGCCAATGCCTTCAGGTCATAGCACCGCCGACTTGGCGGCACGCAGCAATCGATCGGACAATTCTCCTGGTCCCAGCGCCCTTGCCAGGGCCAGACCACCGACCATCAGCGCCATATCGGCCAACGCCTTGTCGGTGTCCTCCGGGCTGGCCGCCAGTTGCGCGACCATCAGCTCCACGTGCTCGTTCAGCGCCACACGAAACGACTCGGGCAAGCGCCCCAACTCGCCGACCGAGGCCGGGATCGGGCAGGCTGAGTCCGAGGAGTCGCGATGTTTGCGTGACAGGTAGAAGGCCGCCACCAGTGCGCGACGCTCTTCGCCGGTCAAATCCGCATCCATGTCGGCGATCAGTCCACGGCGGTGGCCGAGCAGTTGCTTGAACGCTTCCAGCATCATGGCGTCCTTGCTTTCGAAGTGCGCATAGAAGCCACCCACCGTCAGGCCGGCCGCCCCCATCACTTCGCCCACGCTCGGTTCGGCCGGGCCACGCTGGATCAGCGCTGCACTGGCGGCCTTGAGAATGCGTTCGCGGGTTTGAGCTTTCTTGTCGTTCATCGCTGCCTCCAAATATTACGACTAGAATATTATTCTCATAATAATATTCTGCAAGTCAAGAATGTGACCGCCGGTCAGATGCACAGTTTGAAGAAAATAAGGGAATTTGGCCAAACGCCAGACAAACAAAAGGGCCATTCAATAATTGAATGACCCTTATAAATCCCGCAGAGCGGGTAATCGTGGCGTCCCCTAGGGGACTCGAACCCCTGTTACCGCCGTGAAAGGGCGGTGTCCTAGGCCACTAGACGAAGGGGACGCAAAACCTTCTATACAACTGATCAGTGCTGAGTGCTGATCGCTTCAAGGCCGGTGTGGCCAGACCTCGAAGTGTAAAATTGGTGGAGCTAAGCGGGATCGAACCGCTGACCTCCTGCATGCCATGCAGGCGCTCTCCCAGCTGAGCTATAGCCCCGGATTTTTCGCCTCGCGGCGCAGCGACATCTTGCAACATCGCTTGTGTAAAACTGGCGTCCCCTAGGGGACTCGAACCCCTGTTACCGCCGTGAAAGGGCGGTGTCCTAGGCCACTAGACGAAGGGGACGCAAACCCTTCTTTACAACTGATCAGTGCTGAGTGCTGATCGCTTCAAGGCCGGTGTGGCCAGACCTTGAAGTGTAAATTGGTGGAGCTAAGCGGGATCGAACCGCTGACCTCCTGCATGCCATGCAGGCGCTCTCCCAGCTGAGCTATAGCCCCTCATCGCTGAGGACGGGGCGAATCTTAATGGCGCTTCGGAAACCTGTCAAACTTATTTTCAACAATTTTCAAAAAAATTTTCCGCCATAACAATCACTTACCGCCCTACCCCGTAAATGCGGGGCATTTGCGCTGCTGTAGCCACCACCTCCGGCAGCAGCTACAGAAGCACACCCTGGATCAGGCGATGTTACCCAGCAGTTTTTCCCACTCCTTGTTTTCCTTTTTCGACACGCCACCGAGCAGATCGATGGCCTGGCGCAGGCGGAAACGCGTGAGATCCGGACCCAGGATCTCCATGGCATCGAGCACCGACACCGAGCTCGCTTGCCCCGTAATGGCGGCAAACATCAGCGGCATGGCGTCGCGCAACTTCAATTCCAGGGATTCGACCACCGCCTGGATCGTCGCGGTGATGCTGTCCTTCTCCCACTGACGCAGGCTTTCCAGTTTCCACAGGATCAACTGCATCAACTGACGGACCTGATCGCCCGACAGTTTCTTGGACTCGAACAGCTTGGCATCCGGATTGACGCCACCGGCAAAGAAGAAGCCGGCCAGCGGTGCAACCTGGCTGAAAGTTTCCACACGCCCCTGGACGTGGGGCGCGATTTTCATCATGTATTCGGGGTTCAGCGCCCAGGTCTGCAGGCGACTGGCGAACTCTTCCACCGGCAGGTCGCGCAACCACTGGCCGTTGAGCCATGACAGTTTCTCGATGTCGAAGATCGGCCCGCCCAGGGACACCCGACTCAGGTCGAAGTGGTCGACCATTTCCTGCAACGAGAACTTCTCGCGCTCGTCCGGCATCGACCAACCCATGCGTCCCAGGTAGTTGAGCATGGCTTCAGGCATGAACCCCATGCGCTCGTAGAATGTCACCGACGTCGGATTCTTGCGCTTGGACAGCTTGCTCTTGTCCGGGTTACGCAGCAGCGGCATGTAGCACAACTGCGGTTGTTCCCAGCCGAAGTATTCGTACAGCAAAATCAGTTTCGGCGCCGATGGCAGCCATTCCTCACCACGCAGCACATGGGTAATGCCCATCAGATGGTCGTCGACCACGTTGGCCAGGAAATACGTCGGCAGACCGTCGGTCTTCATCAGCACTTGCATGTCCATGCGATCCCACGGGATCTCGACATCGCCACGCAGCATGTCCGGCACCACACACACGCCTTCGCTCGGCACCTTCATGCGGATCACGTGCGGCTCGCCGGCCGCCAGGCGACGGGCGACTTCTTCCTTGGACAGCAGCAGCGCACGACCATCGTAACGCGGGGTTTCGCCGCGAGCCATTTGTTCGGCACGCATCTGGTCCAGTTCTTCGGCGGTGCAGAAGCACGGGAACGCGTGACCCATGTCGACCAGTTGCTGGCAATACTTCTGGTAGATATCGCCACGCTCGCTCTGCCGGTATGGGCCGTGCGGGCCGCCCACGTCCGGGCCTTCGCTCCAGTCGATACCCAGCCAGCGCAGGGCGTCAAAGATCTGCTGTTCGGACTCGCGGGTCGAACGTAACTGATCGGTGTCCTCGATCCGCAGGATGAACTCGCCGCCATGCTGCTTGGCAAAGCAGTAGTTGAACAGAGCAATGTAAGCGGTACCTACGTGGGGGTCCCCGGTAGGCGATGGCGCGATGCGCGTGCGGACGGTGGTCATGGCAAGTCTCGAAATGAAGATGAAACAAAGGGCGAATGTTACAGGCGTTGCCCGCCCGGCTCCAGTGAGCAGGGCATTTAAGCCAAGTTTGCGTCTGCAAGGGGTCTTGGCCTCGATGAATGACCGATTATCACCCGATGGCATTTACCCACTATTGGCTGTATGCCAAATTCGCCTGCTGATAAATTTCCTTACAATTACTCGACTACAGTTTGCCCCATGCCTGCCCAACTCAAGCGTCGCCTGTTCAGTTTCCTGTTGATCGTCCTGCTGATTGCCGGGGGCTTTTTTGCTCATTGGTTTTTCAAGGGACGTTTTTATGAAAGCACCGACAACGCCTATGTCCAGGGCGAGATCACCCGTGTCTCAAGTCAATTGGGTGCGCGCATCGAACAGGTGCTGGTGCAGGACAACCAGCACGTCGAAAAAGGGCAACTGCTGATCAAGCTCGAGAGCGATGACTTCCAACTCGCCGTCGACCGCGCCAACGCCGCGCTCGCCACGCGCCAGGCCGAACGCCTGCAAGCGCAAAGCAAGCTGACCCAGCAGGCCAGCCTGATCGCCGCCAGCGATGCGCAGGTGGCGTCCAGCCAGGCCAGCCTTGGCCGCTCGCAAATCGACCTGTCTCGCGCCCAGGCCCTGCGTAAACCGGGTTATGTCTCCGAAGAACGGGTCACCACCCTTTCCGCCGACAACCACATCGCTCGCTCGCAGGTGAGCAAGGCCCAGGCCGATGCGCAAAGCCAGCGCCAGCAGGTCGATTCGCTGACGGCCGAAATCAAGCGCCTCGACGCCATGATCGCCAATGCCCGGACCGACCTGGCCCAGGCCGAACTGAACCTGACGCGCAGCGAAATCCACGCACCGATCAGTGGCCTGATCGGCCAGCGCGCTGCACGCAATGGCCAATTCGTGCAGGCCGGCGCTTATTTATTGTCAATCGTCCCGGACCAGGACATCTGGATTCAAGCCAACTTCAAGGAAACCCAGATCGGTCACATGCAGCCTGGCCAGAAAGCCGAGCTGACTTTCGATGCTTACAGCGACACGCCCATCCAGGCACGGGTCGACAGCCTGTTCGCGGCCTCGGGCGCGCAGTTCAGCCTGTTGCCGCCGGATAATGCCACGGGCAACTTCACCAAAGTCGTACAACGAATTCCGGTAAAACTGACCTTCGCCGCCGATAACCCGCTGCGTGGCAAGATCCGCCCGGGCATGTCGGTTACCGCGACAGTGAATATCAAAGACGCCCCGATCGATGGCCGGTGATCAACTGATCCGCCCGGTCGGCGAACCGACTCGGCGGGACTGGATTGCGGTCATGAGCGTGATGCTCGGCGCGTTCATGGCAGTGCTCGATATCCAGATCACCAATTCGTCGCTCAAGGACATCCAGGGCGCGCTGTCGGCGACTCTGGAAGAAGGCTCGTGGATTTCCACGTCTTACCTGGTGGCGGAAATCATCATGATTCCGCTTACGGCGTGGCTGGTGCAGTTGCTATCGGCACGGCGCCTGGCCGTTTGGGTGTCGCTGGGGTTTCTCGTCGCTTCGCTGCTTTGCTCCATGGCCTGGAGCCTGGAGAGCATGATCGTGTTCCGCGCCCTGCAGGGTTTCACCGGCGGTGCACTGATCCCGCTGGCGTTCACCCTGACGCTGATCAAACTGCCTGAACATCACCGAGCCAAAGGCATGGCGATGTTTGCCATGACCGCCACGTTCGCCCCCTCCATCGGCCCGACACTCGGTGGCTGGCTCACGGAAAACTGGGGTTGGGAGTACATCTTCTATATCAACATACCCCCGGGGCTGATCATGATTGCAGGCCTGATGTATGGCCTGGAGAAGAAAGAGGCACACTGGGAATTACTGAAAAGTACCGATTACGCCGGTATCGTCACCCTTGGCGTCGGCCTTGGCTGTTTGCAGGTGTTTCTCGAGGAGGGTCATCGCAAGGACTGGCTCGAATCGACCCTGATCGTCACTCTCGGCAGCATCGCCCTGGTCAGCCTGATCACCTTTGTGATCGTACAATTCTCCAAACCCAATCCGCTGATCAACCTGGGCATCCTCGGCAATCGCAACTTTGGATTGTCGAGCATTTCCAGCGTTGGCATGGGCGTGGGGCTGTACGGATCGATCTATTTGCTGCCGTTGTACCTGGCGCAGATCCAGAACTACAACGCCCTGCAGATCGGCGAGGTGATCATGTGGATGGGCGTGCCGCAGTTGTTCCTGATCCCGCTGGTGCCCAAACTGATGAAATACGTGTCGCCAAAATGGCTGTGCACCGTGGGTTTCGGCCTGTTCGGACTGGCGAGTTTTTCCTCGGGCGTGCTGAACCCCGACTTCGCCGGGCCGCAGTTCAATCAGATCCAGATCATCCGCGCCCTTGGCCAGCCGCTGATCATGGTGACCATCTCGCTGATCGCCACTGCCTACATCCTGCCGCAGGACGCGGGGTCGGCGTCGAGCCTGTTCAACATCCTGCGCAACCTCGGAGGCGCCATCGGCATTGCCCTCCTCGCCACCTTGCTGGATGCGCGGACCAAGACCTACTTCGATTATCTGCGTGAAGCGATCGTGCCGACCAACCCGCAGGTGGCCGAGCGGCTCGCTTCATTGACCGACCGCTTTGGTAGTGAAACGGCAGCATTGGGCAAGCTAAGCGAGATCGCCCACCAGCAGGCGTTGATCATGGCTTACAACGATGCATTTCACTTTGTCGGGATTGCGCTGGGAATCAGCATGGTGGCGGTGTTGTTGACGAAGAAGTTGCCGGTGGGGCTCAAGGCTGGGGAGGCGCATTGAGTTTTGAGGTGCCTTGACCGGCCTCATCGCGAGCAAGCTCGCTCCTACAGGGTTCTGTGGTGCGCACAAAATCCTTGTAGGAGCGGGCTTGCCCGCGATGAGGCCAGCAGGAACGACTTGGAACTCAGACGGTGATGAGGCGCTCGCGCAATTTGGCAATCTCATCGCGCATCTGCGCCGCTGCTTCGAACTCAAGGTCCCGAGCCAACTGATACATCTTCTCTTCCAGCGCCTTGATCCGCTTGGCGATCTCGCCCGGCGAACGCAGCTCGGCTTCGTACTTGGCGCTCTCTTCGGCCGCCTTGGCCATGCCCTTGCGCTTCTTGCTGCGCGAACCCGGCACGGTGGCGCCTTCCATGATGTCGGCAACGTCTTTTATCACCCCTTTGGGGACGATGCCGTTGGCCAGGTTGAAAGCGATCTGCTTGTCCCGCCGACGCTCGGTCTCGCCAATCGCACGCTCCATGGAACCGGTGATCCGGTCGGCATACAGGATTGCCCGGCCATTGAGGTTACGTGCCGCTCGACCGATGGTCTGGATCAGCGAGCGCTCCGAGCGCAGAAAGCCCTCTTTGTCCGCATCGAGGATCGCCACCAGCGACACCTCGGGCATGTCCAGACCTTCGCGCAGCAGGTTGATGCCTACCAGCACATCGAAAGTACCCAGGCGCAGGTCACGGATAATTTCAACGCGCTCCACCGTGTCGATGTCCGAGTGCAAGTAGCGCACGCGCACACCGTGATCGGCCAGGTAATCAGTCAGGTCCTCGGCCATGCGCTTGGTCAGCGTGGTCACCAGCACACGTTCTTCAACAGCGACACGCTTGTTGATTTCCGAGAGCAGGTCGTCGACCTGGGTCAGGGCCGGGCGGATCTCGATCTGTGGGTCCACCAGGCCAGTGGGGCGCACCACCATGTCAATGACGCGTCCGGCGTGTTCTGCCTCGTAATTGCCCGGTGTGGCCGAAACGAAAATGGTCTGCGGGCTCACCCCTTCCCATTCGTCGAAACGCATTGGTCGGTTGTCCAGCGCCGACGGCAGACGGAAGCCGTACTCCACCAGCGTCTCCTTGCGTGAGCGGTCGCCCTTATACATGGCGCCGACTTGCGGCACGCTGACGTGGGACTCGTCGATCACCAGCAAGGCGTCGGCGGGTAAATAGTCGTAGAGCGTCGGTGGCGCGGCGCCGGCCGGGCGCCCGGACAGGTAACGCGAGTAGTTTTCGATGCCGTTGCAGTAACCCAGTTCGAGGATCATCTCCAGGTCGAAACGCGTGCGCTGCTCAAGGCGCTGGGCTTCCACCAGCTTGTTGTTCGAACGCAGATATTCCAGGCGCTCCTGCAACTCGACCTTGATGCCCTCGACCGCATCGAGCAGGGTTTCCCGGGGCGTGACGTAGTGGCTTTTCGGGTAAAAGGTGAAGCGCGGCAGCTTGCGCAGGACCTCGCCGGTCAGCGGGTCGAATGCCGAAATGTTCTCCACTTCATCATCGAACAGCTCGATGCGGATCGCCTCGAAATCCGATTCAGCCGGGTGGATGTCGATCACATCACCGCGCACGCGGAAAGTCGCACGGGCGAAATCCATGTCATTGCGGGTGTATTGCAGGTCGGCAAGGCGGCGCAACAAGGCGCGCTGGTCGAGCTTGTCGCCGCGATCCACGTGCAGCACCATTTTCAGGTAGGTTTCCGGGCTGCCCAGACCGTAGATGCATGACACGGTGGTGACGATGATCGCATCCTTGCGCTCCAGCAACGCCTTGGTGGCGGACAGG
Source organism: Pseudomonas sp. S2_C03 (assembly GCF_054668405.1). Lineage (NCBI taxonomy): Bacteria > Pseudomonadati > Pseudomonadota > Gammaproteobacteria > Pseudomonadales > Pseudomonadaceae > Pseudomonas > Pseudomonas sp. S2_C03. The sequence goes on from NZ_CP162766.1 coordinate 3,380,567, forward strand.
CGCATCTGCTCGATGTGATCGTTGATCGAGGCGTCCTTCTCGATGAAGGTGTCCGACGACGGCACGTAGGCTTCGGGCTGGTAGTAGTCGTAGTAGGAAACGAAGTACTCGACGGCGTTGTTGGGGAAAAAGGCCTTGAATTCGCCGTACAACTGCGCGGCCAGGGTCTTGTTCGGCGCCAGGACCAAAGTCGGGCGCTGCACCTGGGCGATCACGTTGGCAATGCTGAACGTCTTGCCGGAACCGGTTACGCCGAGCAGCGTCTGGTGCGCCAAACCTGCCTCGATGCCCTCGACCATCAGGCGAATGGCTTCCGGCTGGTCGCCGGCGGGCTCGAAGCGGGTGACTAGCTGGAATTCAGACATGAAATACCCCTGGGTCGCGCCGGTCCGGGCAAACCGGACAGCAACGAAAAAGACCGCAAACGACCGAAGCCGCCCGAGGAAAAAAACTGGATTGGGCTCAATGTGGAGTCGATTGCCGGCTCTTTCAAGGCAAACGTCCTACATCCCTTAAAGACTCTGACGCGACCAATCGACTAACGGTCGAAAAATAATCGGAAAAACTTACGCTAAAAGCCGAATGGGCTGTCGCCAGCACTCGCCGATGGCCTCTATACTAGCTCCCCGTTTGTGCACCGCTCTAGTGCATTCGGCTGGAGCGCGGCACGTCCCTCCACACTCCATTCAGAGCCGCCGCAAAAATGAGCCTGTTCTCCGCTGTCGAAATGGCACCACGCGATCCAATCCTGGGCCTCAACGAAGCATTCAATGCCGATACCCGTACCAGCAAGGTCAATCTGGGGGTCGGTGTTTATTGCAACGAGGAGGGGCGAATTCCACTCCTGCGCGCCGTTGTCGAAGCCGAGACGATTCGCGTCGCTCAACACGCTTCTCGTGGTTACCTGCCGATCGACGGTATTGCCGCCTATGACCAGGCCGTGCAAAAGCTGCTGTTTGGCAATGACTCGCCACTGCTCGCCGCTGGTCGCGTTGTCACCACCCAAGCCGTAGGCGGTACCGGTGCCCTGAAAATCGGTGCCGACTTCCTCAAGCAACTGCTGCCCAACGCCGTCGTGGCGATCAGCGATCCAAGCTGGGAAAACCACCGTGCGCTGTTCGAAACCGCTGGCTTCCCGGTGCAGAACTATCGCTACTACGACGCGGCCACCCACGACGTCAACCGTACTGGCCTGCTGGAAGACCTGAACGCCCTGCCGTCCGGCTCCATCGTTGTGCTGCACGCCTGCTGCCATAACCCGACGGGCGTCGACCTGAGCCCGGCGGACTGGAAAAACGTCCTGGAAGTGGTCAAGGCCAAAGGTCACGTACCTTTCCTCGACATGGCCTATCAGGGCTTTGGCGACGGCATCGACGAAGACGCGGCCGCCGTGCGCCTGTTCGCGGAATCGGGCCTGACCTTCTTCGTCTCCAGTTCGTTCTCCAAATCCTTCTCGTTGTACGGCGAGCGCGTTGGCGCCCTGTCGATCGTCAGCGAATCGAAAGAAGAAAGCACGCGCGTGCTGTCGCAGGTCAAACGCGTGATCCGCACCAACTATTCCAACCCGCCGACCCATGGCGCGAGCATCGTCGCCGCCGTGCTGAACAGCCCGGAACTGCGCGCCCAGTGGGAAGCCGAACTGGCCGAGATGCGCCTGCGCATTAAAGGCATGCGCAACCAGATGGTTGACCTGCTGGCCAAGAATGCCCCGCAACGCGACTTCAGCTTCGTCGGTCGTCAGCGTGGCATGTTCTCCTACTCGGGCCTTACCGTTGAACAGGTTCACCGCCTGCGCAATGAATTCGGCATCTACGCCCTGGACACCGGCCGCATCTGCGTGGCTGCGCTGAACCAGAGCAACATCGATGTCGTCACCAAGGCGATTGTCGCGGTGATCTGAACCTCGCGCTGATACAAAAAACGGGAAGCCTGAGCGCTTCCCGTTTTTTATTTGTCCGAGATAGGAACTGCAGGAGCGAGCTTGCTCGCGACGCGGTATTTAATTCAACATTGTTGATAACTGACACATCGCAATCGCGAGCAAGCTCGCTCCTACAGGGATTCGTGTAGAACCCGGAGACTCCATGAAAAACGACAACCTGCGCGCCGACCGCGATGATCGCGACGATCTGGATGACTTCATCCCCCGCCCCCAAGCCAAGCGCGCCAAAAGCCTGGTGATGCAGGTCGCCACCGGCGTGTTCCTCGGTGGCCTGGCCCTGTGGCTGGTGCAACTGGCCGCCACGGCGCTGTACGCCAAGTTGATGATGGGCACTATCACCTTTGGTGGTTGAGCCGGCCGCCAATCGCTGCCAAAACACCGTTTGTCCCACCGGCGGCCTCAAATTGCCAACGGACGCTTGACTTCCCTTTTTGAATCAGTAACATACACGCCATTCCGCGATAGCTCAGTTGGTAGAGCAAGTGACTGTTAATCACTGGGTCCCTGGTTCGAGTCCAGGTCGTGGAGCCAGATCAAAGAACCCGCCTTATGGCGGGTTTTTTCGTTTTTGCCACGCGCATCACGTGTTCAACGGTGATTGCGGCGTATCAGGATTGAGTTGCTGGCGCCGAAATTGCCCCGGTGGCTGGCCATGGATCTGACGAAAGCGCCGCGAAAAGTAGGCTTCGTCGGCAAATCCGCACAGCCGCGCCACCTCCCCCACGGGTCGCGTGCCATTGAGCAGGTAGTTACGAGCGGCATGCATCCTGCGCTCCAGCACCAACTCGGTAAAGGTCTTTCCGACTTCCTTGCGCAACCAGTGCGTCAGGTAGGTCGGTGAAAGGTAGGTCGCGGCGGCCACCTTGATCAGATTGAGGTCCGGGTCGGCGATGTTCTTGCGCAAATACTCGGACATCCTGCTCAACGCGTCGCGCCGGCTGACTTCGGCAGCATTCTCCTCGGCCAGCCGCTTGAGCGGCTCGGCATACAAGGCGCACACACTTCCCACCAGTTGCAGCAGCAACCCCTTGAGCATTTCGCGGGTGCCGAATTGACGGTTTTCATCGAGCACGCGCATCTGTTCGATCAAGGCGCAGACTTTGCTGAAATCCTCATCACCCAGAATGAAATCCAGATGCTCCTGGAAGCGGAACGGCGACAGCTCCGGCGCAAGCAGAATCGACACCTCTTCCAGATCCATCGGATCGCATTGCAAGTGCGGCAACAGGAAGGTCTGGGAGAAATTGATCACGATGAAATTGCTGTCCGCAGGGTGCGGAATCACGTGCACGCGGTGCGGCAGGATGAACGCCAGCGTGTTGCGCGGGAACGGACGCTCGACGTTGCCGATGTGCTGAACGGTGTCGCCCCCCAGGTTGATCTGAATCTGAAAGTATTCGTGGCGATGGGGGCTGGTTTCGGCACGCCGGCCCTTTTTGTCGCGGATGTAGAAGTCCGTCAACTCACTGCGCTGCTGCATGACGTAGGTGGGTACTCGACTCGGTGACGACATCTCCTGGGCATCCTCGACAGGTATTTGGACAGCTTGTCGGCACGCCGTAAGGGACGCGGCGACGTGGGAGATTGTGACGGTGAAACCGGGCCTATTTCAACAACTCATAGGATGACGTGGGTATCGACGAATTAATTGTATCGGTGTGTGGAAAATTTCTTGTCCAAAAAAACGAATCACAAAATCAATTTTTTATTCTTTAAAAACATGTAGTTATAAAAACGAAAAAACAAAACACGCAAAAATAAGTTCTTGGACAGATGCATTGATCAGCGTTTCCAAGAGAAAAAACGATCTAAAGCCGCCGTTGATTTTGGAAGGTCGTACGACCACTGTGTCAGGCAATGCAGCCCGACCCCTCCAAAAACAATCAATTGGTGCGCACCTCATGAACCTGCTTTTTTCCCTGACTGACCCACCCGCCCCCTCCCCGGATTTCCCCCTGCGCAATGTGTCGCCGCAGACCTGACACCCGGCTGTCCACTTAGCTCATCCAGGCATTGCACTGCTCCACCTTGGGGTATTGGGCCCGGCTGCGCGCAGAAATCTCGATTCTTCTAACAATAACGAGGCCTATCCATGTCCAACTCCACCACCTCCACGGCGACGGCCGGCGTCAGTGACGCCGCCCCCACCCAGCGCCTGCCAACCCGTCGACGCTGGTTCATGCTGTCGCTGCTGCTGATTGCAACCATCATCAACTACATCGACCGGGTGAACATCTCGATTGCGGCGCCGTTCATGGCCAAGGACCTGGGCCTGGACAAGATCGAAATGGGCCTGATTTTTTCCGCGTTCGCCTGGACCTACGCACTCGCACTGGTGCCCGCCGGATTCATTGCCGACCGCTTCGGCTCGCGGCTGACCTATGGGGTGTCGCTGATCAGTTGGTCCACAGTCACCGTGCTCCAGGGTTTTGCCACGGGCTTTGCCTCGTTGTTCGGCTTGCGCCTGGCCGTCGGTGCAATGGAAGCGCCGGCATTTCCGGCCAATAGCCGGGCGGTGACGGTGTGGTTCCCGGCGCGCGAACGCGGAATGGCCAGCAGCATTTACGTGTGCGGCCAATACCTCGGCACCGCCCTGTTCACCGGCGCATTGCTCTGGTTGGCAACCACCTTCGACTGGCGCCATGTGTTCTACAGCACAGGATTGCTCGGCATCGTGTTCGGGGTGATCTGGTTGTTCCTGTACCGCGACCCACTTAGTTGCAAGAAAGTCAGCAAGGAAGAACTGAAATACATCGAATCCGGTGGCGGCCTGGTCAAGAGCAGCCAGGAGCGCACCCGGTTCAACTGGCGCCAAATCGCCGAGCTGTTCGGCTACCGGCAAATCTGGGCGATCTGCATCGGCAAGTTCGCCAGCACCTCGGCGCTGTACTTCTTCCTCACCTGGTTCCCGACCTACCTGATCGAAGAACGGCAACTGACCACCATCAAGGCCGGGATCTTCGCCGTGCTGCCGTTCATTGGCGCCACAGTGGGCATTCTGCTTGCCGGGATCGTCTCCGACCTGTTGATACGCCGCGGCTACTCCATGTCCTTCGCGCGCAAATTGCCGCTGGTGGTCGGTTCGATGCTGGGCATGTCGATCGTCCTGGTGAATTTCACCGACTCGAACGTCATCTGCATTGCCATCCTGACGATCGCCTTTTTCGCCCAGGGAATCGCCTCCTCATCCTGGGCAGCCGTATCGGAAGTCGCGCCCAAGGAACTGATCGGCCTGACGGGAGGGGTGACCAGCCTGGCCGCCAACATTGGCGGGATCGTCACCCCGATCGTGATTGGCGCCATTGTCCAGACGACGGGCTCTTTCGCTTGGGCCTTCTGGTTCATCGGGGGTGTAGCACTGATGGGCACCTTGTCCTACTCGTTGCTTCTGGGCCGGCTGTATCGCATCGAACTCAAGGCCCGCTGATTCAAGAAAAGCTTTTTTCTCCAATACGAGGCGGCATTCGTCCAACTTCAGCCAGGACTGCCGCCGTACGCTGATGCTTCCTACAGGACCCGTACCAGGATGAACATGACCGAATACGTTTTTACCCCCGATCTGCCTGTGACCTTGCCGGTCGCCGGCAGCCAGCAGCGCTTCCCCGTCGGCCGGGTATTTTGCGTCGGCCGCAATTACACCTGGCCGGGCACGCAAGGCCAGTCCCGCCTGCCGCCGGTGTTTTTCATGAAGCCAGCGAGCAACGTAGTGGATGCACAGGGTGAAATCGCCTACCCGCCCATGACCGAAGAGTTTGCCCACGAAATTGAACTGGTGGTGGCCATCGGCGAAGGCGGCGCGAATATCCCCGAGGACCAGGCCCTGGCCTACGTCTGGGGTTATGGCGCCGGCCTTGACCTGACACGTCGCGATGTCCAGATCGCGGCCAAGAGCAACGGCATGCCGTGGGAAGGCGCCAAGGTGTTCGACGGCGCGGCCCCCATCACCGCCATCGTGCCGGTGTCACGCGCCGGCCATCCACAGGGTGAGCTGTGGCTGAACGTCAACGGTGAGGAACGCCAGCGCGACAGCCTCGACAGCCAGATCTGGTCTGTCAGCGAGGTCATCAGCCGCATCTCCCACTTCGTCGCTTTGCGTGCCGGCGACCTGATCATGACCGGCAGCCCGGCCGGCGTCGATGTGTTGCAACCCGGCGACGTCATCAATGCCGGTATCGACGGCATCGGCCAGATCGAAATGCGCGTCGGCAATCGCCCCTGACACTGACACACCACACGCCCCAGTGAATAAAAAAAGGAAACAACAAGATGACCCATCCTTTGAAAGTCGCCCTGGTAACCGGTGCCGGCAGCGGAATAGGCCGCGCCGTGGCCCTTGGCCTGATGGCCGACGGCTTCACCGTGGTGCTCGCGGGACGCCGGCCGGAGCCATTGCTGGAACTGGCGGAACTGGCCGCCGTCGAAGGACACGAGGCCTTGGCGGTCCCCACTGATGTGCGCGACCCGGCCAGCGTCGATGCGCTGTTTGCCGAAATCACCGTGAAGTACGGACGCCTGGACGTGGTGTTCAACAACGCCGGGGTCAATGCCCCCGCCGTTCCGCTGGATGAGCTCACCTTCGAGCAGTGGCGAAACGTGATCGACACCAACCTCAACGGCGTTTTCCTCTGCGCCCGCGGTGCTTTTGGGCTGATGCGCCGGCAGCAGCCCATGGGTGGGCGCATCATCAACAACGGCTCGATCTCGGCTCACACTCCGCGCCCCTTCAGCAGCGCCTACACCGCCAGCAAACACGCGGTGCTGGGGCTCACCAAATCCCTGGCCCTGGATGGCCGCGAATTCAACATTGCCTGTAGCCAGATCGACATTGGCAACGCCCTGACCGAGATGTCGGTGCGCATGACCAAAGGCGTGCGCCAGGCCAACGGCAGTATCGCCGTAGAGCCCATGGTGGACGTCCAGCACGTCGCCGATGCCGTGCGCTACATCGCCGCCCTGCCGTTGTCGGCAAATGTCCTGAACATGACCGTCATGGCCACTGCCATGCCGTTTGCCGGTCGCGGTTGACCGGCTTTTTTATTGCGCTCCACGAGGTTCACATGAAACCAGAAGTCTTGCTGCTCAGCCCGATCCTGATTCCGGAAATAAACACCCGCCTGGGCGAATTGTTCACCATCAGGCGCTATTTCGAACAGGCTGACAAAGCGGCCTATATCAAAGAGCATGGCAACAACATTCGGGGTGTGATCACCGGCGGTCACACCGGGATCACCCAGGCGCTGATGGCGCAGTTGCCGAAACTGGAGGTGGTGGCCGTCAACGGTGTAGGGACCGATGCCGTGGACCTGGCCTACGCCAGGGATCGCGGAATTCGCGTGACGGCGACCATCGGTGCGTTGACCGAAGACGTGGCTGACCTGGCCATCGGCCTGTTGATCGCCGTGTGCCGTGGCCTGTGTACCAGTGACCGTTATGTGCGTTCGGGCCAATGGCCGCATAGTCCGACGCCATTGGCCCCTTTGCCGTTGGCGCGCCAGGTGTCCGGGATGCGCATCGGCATTGTCGGCATGGGCCGGGTCGGTCGTGCCGTCGCGGTTCGTGCCGCAGCATTCGGCTGCCCGATCAGCTACACCGACCTGCAACCGATGAGCGATGTGGACCACAATTTCGTCGCCGACCTGAAGCAGTTGGCCAGCCAAAGCGATGCACTGATTCTCGCCGCTGCTGCCGACAAGGCCGAAGCCATCATCAATGCCGATGTGCTGCACGCGCTGGGCAAGGGTGGCTATCTGATCAACGTCGCCCGGGGCAAGCTGGTCAACGAGGTCGATCTGGTCGCGGCACTGGCGGCCGGAGAGATCGCGGGCGCAGCGCTGGACGTGTTCGTCGATGAGCCGCGCGTTCCAGAGACGCTGTTCGGCAACGAACAGGTGGTGCTGCAACCCCATCGCGCCAGCGCGACTGTGCAGACCCGCACGCGCATGGGTGAGATGGTGGTGGCGAGCCTGGTGGACAGTTTTGCCGGAAAAATTCCGAAAGGGTCTGTGACCGATTGAGGCATCGATGTCGAGGGGCATTGCGTCCCCTCGACATTCCCCGATATCAGGCGAACAAATCAACGCCCAACTGGAAGGCAACCCACAGTGCAAGGCCCGTCGCGAATGCGAGTGCGATGTTCTCGAACAGGTTGTTGCGGTACTGCTTGTCCAGCAATTTTTTCTGGTTGGACATGATCAGCAAGCCGAGGGAAATGATGGGCAGGCCAATGATGTTCAGCGCGCTGACACCGATGGTCAGCGTCACGAAGTCTGGCATGCCGGGCAGCGACCAGATCAGTGGCGTGACCAGGATGAACAGCATGAACCACTTGTGCATCGGGTCATGGTGAAACTCTTTGCCATACTTGTCGCGACGCTTGGGAAACACGTGTTGGAAGGCATCGGTGATCAGCATCGGGAATGCGGTGGTCTTGCCCGAAATACTGGCGAACAACGTGGCAAATACGCCGATGAAGAACACATACCAACCGATGGAGCCGAAATAGATTTCCAGCGCCTTGCCCAGATCGCCCAGGGTTTTGACCTCGATGCCGTTGGGACGCAGGATTTCCGCGCCTACGATCCAGATGGCCAGGTTGATGATGATCCCTATAAACACGGCAAACAGCAGATCGTTGCGTTGAATGCGCTTGTGTTGCGGGCCAACCCAACCCTTTTGGCGCATGACGTAAGGATGCACGAAGTTGGCGATCGAACCGGCAACAGCGCCGATGACCGATACCGCCACCAGCAACGCGCCATGCACACCCTCGTCCTTGGGAATGCTGAAACCGATGGTGCCCTTGATGATGCCGCCTACATCCGGGCCGGACATCACAGCCAGCGCAATGAACGCCAGGGTCATGATCGCCAGCAGCAACTTCATCACGCCTTCGATCATCGAGTAGATGTTGCGACCGACCAGCATCCACACTGCCAGTACCACCGCCACCGAACAGAGCAACGGCTGCTCGATCTTGAACAGCATCGCCAGCGACTCCCCTGCCCCCTTTATCATGTAGGCGTTCATCAAGTGGCCCATCAATAGGGCGTAGACGAGCAAGAACCAGGCAAAAAACGGATTGAGCTGAGCGTAGCCCTGCAGGATGGTCATGCCCTGGTTATTGCACAGCTGGAAGCGCGCGATGATGTTGACGATCAGGTATCTCAGCAACAGGGAGACCGCAAGCACCCACATCATCGCGTAACCGTAGTTGGCACCGGCCACGGACGAGGTGATCAGGTCACCCGCCCCCAGCCAGGACAGCACGGCAATGATGCCTGGGCCCAGGAGTTTGAATATTCGTAGAAATCGACTTTGCGCGGGCGCCGCAGCCTGGCCTTCCACGGAAGGAATGCTGGTCATAGAGGGTATCTCCATTGTTTTTTTTGTGAGAACCCGCGAAGTCGAACACAGTAAGTACGATGTCGTACAACACTTGGTAAAACGAGATTATTTAAAAATATTTCAAACCCATAAATGTTGTGCGGGCATAGCAAATCGCCATAGCTCCGGAAATTTCAGTTTTCATGCAGCCGAGGCATTGATGTCCAGATGTTTCAGTCATAGGATGACTGACCACATCAATAACAATAAAAGGATCCACTGTGAGTAAAAACCTCCTCCTGGCCGCCGCCGTCATCGGTGGCCTCAGCCTGCAAGCCAATGCCGCCACCTACGCCTACATATCCAGCCCGGGAGACGGGTTGATTTCCCAGTACCGCCTCGATCAGAACAATGGCACGCTGAGCCTGGTCAATCAGGTCAACGCCGGCGATCAGGTCAACCCAATGGCCATCACACCTGACGGCAAAGTGTTGTTCGCGGCGTTGCGGGTCAAACCGTTCCAGGTGTTGGGCTACAGCATCGACGCAAAGACTGGGCAACTGACGCCATCGACCAAGGCACCGCTGGCGCAAAGCATGGCTTACCTGTCTACCGACAGATCGGGGCACTACCTGCTCGGCGCCTCATATGGCGGCGACGCCGTGACCGTGCAAGCCATTGACAAGGGCTATCAGCCTTCGGACAACATTCAGAGCTACCCCACCGGCCCCCACGCCCACTCGGTCCGCACCGACCCCAGCAATCGTTTTGCCTACACCGGCAACCTGGGGGCCGACCGCGTCCTGCAATATCGCCTGGATGCAAAGACCGGCGCGCTCTCCCCCATCGACAGCGGCTACGTGAGCGTTCCGGCCAATACCGGACCTCGACACCTGGCGTTTTCCAGGGACGGCAAATTCCTTTACGTGGTCGGCGAGATGAGCGGCACGGTCACTGCGTTTTCCATCAACGACAGCACCGGAGCCCTGAAGGAGATTGGCGTGGCCAACGGGATTCCCGAGCGGCTGAAATTGGCTCACGGTGAAGTGCGCGATGCGCGCAACAACGACTTGAAGGACGACCCGACGCCGCGTATCTGGGCGGCAGACCTGCGGCTCTCGCCTGACGGCAAACTCCTGTACATGACCGAACGCACCAGCAGTTCAGTGTCGGCGTTTGCGGTCGATACGGCCTCGGGCGGCTTGCGCTTTCTCGACAACTACCCGGTACAAGAAAAGCAGCCACGCAACATCGCATTTTCGCCGAACGGCAAATGGTTGTTGGTAACGGGTGAGAAAAGCGAAAAGGTTGGCACCTATGCCGTCGGCGACAAGGGCGCGCTCAAACGTGTGGGCGAAGCGGCTTCGGGCAAGGGGGCGTTGTGGATCGAGGTGTTGCAGACTTCGGTGGAGTGACCTTCAGGTTTTCTCTGTAGGAGTGAGCATGCTCGCGATGAGGCCGGCACATCCAACATCTTCGCTGGCTGACACACCGCCATCGCGAGCAAGCTCGCTCCTACAAGGGTCAGGCGTGCTCGCTGCTGTTGGCGTGCATCGTTCGCGGTTCGCCGTGCCCGTGGTCGTCCACTTCGATCACGGGTACTTCCTTGCCGTCGCAGTCACGCAGCTTGCCTTCGCTGAAGTAATCGCCTTCGCGTAACGCGGCCAGGTCCTGATAACGCAGCACACGCTCAGTGCCAGCGGCGAATACCGACTGTTGGTCCGAGTTACCGGCGGTCAGGTGGTTGAAGGTCAGATTCAGCACAATGGCCATGATCGCCGAGGAGCTGATACCCGAATGGAAGATCGTGGCAAACCAGCTCGGGAAGTGGTCGTAGAAATTCGGCGCGGCAATCGGGATCATGCCGAAACCGATGGAGGTCGCAACGATGATCAGGTTGACGTTGTTGCGATAGTCGACCTTGGACAGCGTACGAATGCCGCTGGCGGCCACGGTGCCGAACAGCACAATGCCCGCGCCCCCCAGAACCGAGGTCGGCACGGCTGCAATGACCCGCCCCATGAAAGGCAGCAGGCCAAGGATCACCAGAAACAGACCGCCCGTGGCGACCACATAGCGGCTCTTGATTCCGGTCACCGCCACCAGCCCGACGTTCTGGGCGAAGGCGCTCTGTGTGAACGATCCGAAGATAGGCGCGATCATGCTCGACAGCATGTCGGCCCGCAGCCCGTTGCCCAGCCGCTTGGAGTCTACCTTGGTGTCAATGATTTCCCCGACGGCCAGGATGTCCGCCGAGGTCTCTACCAGCGTCACCATGACCACGATGCACATCGACAGGATCGCGGCAAAATGGAATGTCGGCATGCCGAAGTGGAACGGTGTGGGGAAACCGAACATCGGGCCTTGGGTGACTGACGAGAAGTCCGCCATGCCAAGGAACACCGCGATGATCGTACCCACGACCATCGCCAGCAGGATCGACAAACGGGAGATGGTCGCACTGCCGATCTTGCTCAGCAGCAACACCAGCATCAACGTCACTGCTGCCAGGCCGATGTTGGCCATGCTGCCGAAATCCGCCCCATGGCTGTTGCCGCCCATGGCCCAGCGAGCAGCCACCGGCATCAGCGTCAGGCCAATGGTGGTGATGACGATTCCGGTGACCAGCGGCGGGAAGAACTTGGTAATTCGCGAAAACACCGGTGTGATCAGCAAACCGATCAGTGAGGCGGCGATCACCGCGCCCAGGATCGCCTGAAACCCACCCTCCCCGCCCGTACTGACAATTGCCACCATGGTGGCGACGCCTGAGAACGACACGCCCTGCACCAGCGGCAACTGACAACCGAAAAACGGCAGGCCGAGGGTCTGGAGCAACGTCGCCAGCCCCCCCGCAAACAATGAAGCAGCAATCAACAAACCTATGTCCGCCGGTGAGAGCCCGGCCGCCTGGCCGATGATCAAGGGCACCGCGACGATACCGCCATACATGGTCAGAACATGTTGCAGGCCGTAAGCCATATTCGCGCCGATCCCAAGGTTTTCGTCCTCGGGCCGTTGGTGTGAAACATGGGGCGTTTTCATGATTGGGGGGGTTCCCTGGTTTTTGTTATGCGCACACTGTATGCAAGACCAAAGACAAATGTCCATAGAGTTGTATACAACTCTATGGACATTTTATGAACACTTGGTCACACCCCAGTGCCGCCATACCCCGTAATGGCTCAATAAACCTTGAAATACATGACCTCAAAGCCGCCGCTTTCCCCCGCTAGGCTCTTAATGAGCCTGGCGACGACCGGTAGAGTTGCCTCCTTTTATATACATATAAAGTATGCATAATGAAGTCATTCGAAATTCAGTTCGACAAAAGCAAGAACGCGGCAAATAAACTGAAGCATCGTGGTGTGAGCCTTGCTGATTCCGAGGCTGTGTTTAATGACGAAAGAGCGTTGACGCTTCAGGATGAAGATCATGATGAGCAACGCTGGGTCACCATGGGGCTGGATGCAAAAGGTCGTTTGCTGGTGGTCGCATACACCTATCGTGACCCGAATTTCGTTCGAATCATTTCAGCGCGCGCCGCCACGAGAAACGAGCGTCGCCAATACCTGGAGGCTTAAGCCATGAAAGATGAATACGATTTCAAAAATGCCAGGCGCGGGTCGGTTGCTCCGGCCAAGGGCAAAACCCGCATTACCATCATGCTGGACGAGTCCGTTATAGAAGCGGCTCGGGCACTGGCGGAAAGCGAAGGGTATGGCTACCAGACAGTGATCAACAACACACTGCGCCATGCCCTGCTCAATCAAAAAAAGATGCGGCCCCAGACGCTGCGCATCTGAAAAAAGGCATTACCGCCTCTGACCTGAAAACACTGGAGAGAAAGCTGCTCGACGCCGTCAGCGAAATTCAGCAAATGATGGAGCCTGATGCCCGCCCATAGGCCCGCCCTACACGGGTTCGATCAACCGCCCAAGTACTTGCTTCAACGGCTCATTGGCAGGCACTTGGATGCCGAACTCTCCCTTCAACAACGCAACCAGTTCTTCCACATCCGCGACCTGGCGTCGCTCGCTCTCATGGCCGATCCGATGGATCGCGAAGCTGCCATTGTTCAACGTGTGCCGCGAGCCGTCACCCGTTCGCGCAACCATGAGGCGCTGGATGAACGGTGAATCTGGAGAAGTCGAGACGTACCAGTTGCCGACCGCGTAATCGATGTCTTCCTGGCGCTGCAGGTCAAAGATGTACATCGGCCGCCACTCATCCTCAACCTTGGCGCGCAATGTGTAGCCATCCACATGCCGATCAATGCGATAGGGTTCATGGGGTGTGGATTGTTCAGCATCCGTGTCGAGCTTCAGTGGCGCGGTGGGTACCATACCGCCGAACCCCACGTCGGTGATGTAGCGCACGCCATCCAGGGTAACCAGGCTCAAGCGGTGTGTTCTCGCGGTCCAGGCGCCTTCAGGCTGGCCCATGACCACGCGGCCGGAGATACCCTGAGCGTCGAAGCCCAGCTCCTGCAGCAGCACCAGGAACAAATGGTTGAGTTCGTAACAGTAACCACCGCGCCCTTGGTGCAGGACCTTGTGTTCGATAGAGGCCAGGTCGATCAGCACCGGCTGGCCGGACAACGTGGTGAGGTTTTCGAACGGGAAGACACCGGTGTGACGCAGCTGCAGTTGGCGCAGGGTTTCCAGGGTCGGCGGCGGAGTCATGTCGTAACCCAGCCGTTGCAGGTACAACGCGCGATTGCTCAGGCGTATCTCACTCATTGGTCATTCCTTATACGAGGTGCCGCTTGTGGCACCCTGTATAAGGGAAAAAGCGTCGCGACCGACAATTGATTTCACCAATTGCCACTCGAACAAGTCAGCGTTGCTTGCGTGAACTCAGTTGTATCCACGTCGGAGCATGGTCGCTGGCATGCGGCTCATTGCGCACCCAGGCATCGACACCCGCCTCTTGCAGATAAGGACTCAGCGCCGGATTGAGTAGCAGATGGTCGATACGCAAACCGGAATTCTTCTGCCAATGTTGTCGGAAATAGTCCCAGAAGGTGTAGAGCCGATCCTCGGGATACAAATGGCGCAGTGAGTCGGTCCAACCCTGATCCAGCAATCGCTGATAACACTCACGACTTTGCGGTTGGAGCAACGCATCCTTGAGCCAGGAACGTGGGTTGTAGATGTCCAGGTCGGTCGGCACCACGTTGTAGTCACCGGCCAGCACCACGGGATGTTCGGTGCCTTGCAGACCCTTGGCGTACGTGATTAGCCTTTCGAACCATGCCAGTTTGTAATCAAATTTCGGACCTGGCTGCGGATTGCCATTGGGCAGATACAAACACCCCACCAGCACACCATGCACCGCCGCCTCCAGATAGCGACTGTGGGTATCGCTGTCATCACCGGGCAGACCGCGTCGGCTTTCCAGGGGCTGGGCATCGCGCGCCAGGATCGCCACGCCGTTCCACGACGATTGACCTTGCCAGATGGCACCATAACCCGCCGACTCAAGTTCGGCGGCGGGAAACGCACTGTCCACCGACTTGAGTTCCTGCAGACAGGCGATGTCCGGTTTCTCTCGTTCCAGCCACGCCAGCAGGTTGGGCAGTCGGGCGCGCAGGCCGTTGACGTTGAACGTTGCGATTCGCAATTTCTTCATGGGCCAGCCCTCCGGACAAAGGTGTTGTGCGTGTGACATCCGCTCCTTGCGCTGGTTGCGTCGAGGTTTGCAGATACGGCGTAATAGGCGTCCTGAACCCTTCTGATCCGCCGAGAAAAATCAGCCCATGGATACCACCCTGCACGGCGAAAGAATCAGCCTGCGCCCACTGCAATACAGCGATGCCAATGCTCTGGTCCAGGCCGCTGCCGACGGCGAACTGTGGAACCTGACCGTCACCATCGTACCCTCCACGACAACCGTGGACGCCTACCTGAAAAAAGCGTTGGACGGCCGGGATTCCGGCACAGTGCTGCCCTTCGCGATCGTGCTGAACGAAACGGGCGAGGTGATCGGTTCGACACGGTTCTGGAAGGTTGACCCGCTCAACCGCAAGCTCGAAATCGGTAGCAGTTGGATCTCGAGTCGCTGGCAGAAAACCTTCGTCAACACCGAAGCCAAATACCTGATGTTGCGCCACGCTTTCGAGGTCCTGGGCTGCGTGCGCGTGCAATTCACCACCGATGAAAACAACCAGAAATCGCGCAATGCCATTCTCAGGCTCGGGGCGCAGCAGGAAGGCATCGTGCGTCATGAGCGCATCATGCCGGACGGCCGCAAGCGCAATTCCGTGCGGTTCAGCATCATTGATGATGAATGGCCGCAGGTACGCGAAAATCTCGAGCACAAACTCGCAGGCGACGCTTCTCGCTAGTTAACCGCTCGTCACCCGGTCAGCACCAAGTCCTCGGCGCGCTACACCAACATCAGGTATCGACTCACATTTGAAGAGGTATCCTGATGAACATCAAACTCACCTCAGTGCTCCTGGCGAGTCTGCTGGCCACTGGCGCAACTGCCTATGCGGCCAGCGGCGATGGCGCTGACGCCAGCGGCACCAAATCTGGATCCACGGGCGGCTCGACCATGTCCCCCAACAACAACCCCGGCGAACCTTCGGGCGGCAATAATGGCGGGAACGGCGGCAACGGGGGCGGCAGCGGCTCGGGCACCTCCAGTGGCAGTTCCGGCGGAACCGGCGGCTCCGGTGGCTCCGGCGCGGGTGGCGGGACCGGGTCGTCAGGTGGAGGCACCGGCGGCGCGGGAGGCGGCACCGGCGGTTGACCGCATAAAGTCGACCCTGTTGAGGGCGCTCGCTGCACTCAGCGATCAGAACGCATCAGTTCCCCGAAAGCGCCTTCAATCGACAACACCGCCGACCGGTTCCGCCCCGAATGCTTGGCTTGGTACAGGGCCGCGTCGGCGCGTTCGATGAACACCTCAATGCTGTCCAGGCGCGTCGGCACAAAGGCATGACAGCCCAAGCTCACGGTCACATGGCCGCTGGGCGCGCCGCTGTGGATAATGTTGCGCGCCATGACACTGCGGCGGATCTGTTCGGCCACGACGAGCGTGCCATGAATGTCGGTTTCAGGGAGGAGGACCGCGAATTCTTCTCCGCCGTAACGCACGGCCAGGTCGACCGGGCGCTGACAGCAACTTTTCACCGCACGTGCCACTTCCGCCAGGCAATGATCACCGGCCACGTGGCCGTAGGCATCGTTGTAGCGTTTGAAGTAATCAATATCGAGCATGATCAGGCCCAACGAAGTCGACTGCCGGATATCACGGCTGAATTCGATCTCCAGTGCCTGCTCGAACAGTCGACGGTTGGCCAGCCCCGTGAGGCTGTCATGGGTCGCGATCAGCTTCAGAGCTTCCTGCGCCTTGCGCAGATCCTGCTCGACCCGCTCGCCAAGGCGCACCTGGCGCACGAACACCCAGCCGAAAAGGCCCACGCCCAGTACCACCAGGGCCACGATGAGACTGGACTGCAACGCGGTATCGTACCAACCCTTGAGAATCGATTCCCTGGAGGTCGCCGCCGTGACCACCAGCGGGTAGGCATCGAGTTGCCGGTAACCATGCAACCGCATGGAGCCGTCGAGCACCGAAGCGATCATCGCGTTGCCGGACATGGCACCGGCCAGGTACTTGCTGAATATCTCGCCCTTGGCCAACGACTGGCCGATCTGCGCCTCCACGAACGGCCGCCGCGCCAGCAACGTTCCGTCGCTCAGCGCCAGCGCGATCGAACCGTTTTCATCGAGGCTGAAACTCTTGAAGAATTGATCGAAGTAGCTGAGCTTGATGCCGGCCAGCAAAACGCCCTTGAAGTTGCCGTTTCTGTCATTCACCCGCTTGGAAACGGGAATGATCCACTCGCCGTTGGTACGACTGCGAATCGCCGGACCAATGTGCGCCACGGACGATATATTCTGCTGGTGAAACAGGAAATACTCCCGGTCCGCCACACCGGGACCACGGGGCAGCCCCTCGAACGAGGTGACGATCCACTGGCCTTTCTGGTCGAAGAGGAAGATCCCGTGCAACTGACTCAGCGCCAGCACACGTCGGGCGAACATTTTCTGCAGTACGGATATCTGTGCCGGGCCGAAACCGTCGGCCTGCAACCAGTCCGCCAGACTGGTCAGCACCAGGTCAGCTTTCGTGAAAGTATCTTCAGCCTGCTGCGCCACGGCCCGGGTCAGGTTTGAGGACGCCGCCTCGGCAACCTCCAGATCGTGCCGCCGTGATTGTTCGAGTTGCAGGTACAGCAAGCCAAACAGGCACAAACACACCAAGGTGATAAACAGCACCGCAGCCTTGCGCAGGGGCAGCCGTTTCAAGGCAGTACCACTGGAGTGGCGGGGGTCGTCGTCGGAGATAGGCAAAAGCTCATCCTGCAAGGGCAAGGCATGGGCAAGCGGCCCAAAACCCTTAAACATGGCGAGCTTAGTCTACGTGTCGACAAGGGGCAATTGTCCTTTCGACAGGTATTACATCGAGCATTTGCAAATGCGCCCAATGACTTCGCGCATCCCCCGCTCGCCTACGTTCGCCCGTCGACTATTGGCCCGCCACCACCGCGTGCAAACTCAACACAGGCACAGGCGAAGGACGATTCAACGCCCGTAATACAGGTGCATCGTAGCCATACACATCCGGTTTAAACGACACACGTCCGTCGCTGCCCAGATCGACCGTCCAGTACGCCAGCAATACCGGCACCTTCACCGGCAGCCGAATGTTCTCCGTCTTGCCATTGGCCAGTTGTTTCTGAATGCCGGCGCTGTCCCATTTGATCGGGTCGTTGAACAGCAACTCGACCAGTTGCAGCGGGTTCTCCACGCGGATGCAGCCGGAACTGGTCGCCCGGACGGTCTTGGCAAACAGCTCGCGATGCGGCGTGTCGTGAAGGTAAATGGCGTAATCATTGGGAAAGCGGATTACAACCTGCCCCAGCGAGCTGTCCTTACCCGCATCCTGGCGCAGACTGAGCCCACGTGGATTGGTCCAGTCGACAGTGGAAGGGTCCACCTCGCGACCCTCGCGATCGATCACCCGCATGCGGTTGGCCGCCAGGTAGCCGGGATTGACTTGGATTTTCGGCAGTACATCTTCCTTGAGGATCGTGGGCGGCACGGTCCAGGTTGGATTGAAGGTGATGTAGGAAATCTGCGCCTGGAAAATCGGTGTATTGCGCGCCGCCTTGCCGACCTGCACTCGGGAACGCCAGATCGGCTGGCCATCGCGGTACATCGCGACCTTATAGCCGGCGATATCGACGATCACGAACGTGCCCTGTAGCTTGTAAAGCAACCAGCGAGCGCGCTCCATGTTCACCCGTACCTGATCGATCCGCGCCTCGACAGGCACGTTCAACGCCGCCAGGGTGTTGGCCCCGGCCATGCCGTCCGCGCCCAGGTATTGCTCGTCCTGATACTTCTTCACCGCCGCAGTGACGGCGCCGTCGTACTTGTTGCCGTGAATCAGCCGCGGATCGAGAAAACCGGCCGCGACCATCCGCGCGCGCAACTGCGCGACCGCCGGCTCATCCATGCCGGGCTTGAGCGAATGATCCACCGTCACTTTTGGCCAGCCGCCACGCTCGCGTACGCTGCGCAACTGCGCCAATGCCTGGCGCATCCCCGCGTAGACCGCTTCCTGGGGCGGCGCCAGGGCAAACGCCCTGGCTACCTCATGGTTGTCGAGTGCGGCGAAGAATGCGTTGAGGTCGTCACGAGGATCGACGCCATCGGCATCGAAGTTCCAGTGGATGTCGAGTCGCGCAGGGTCGACCTTACCGCGCCGCAATTGCAGCAACGCGGTGATGAAGGTATGCGTGGTTGCCAGATCGAATGCCGCTCGCTGTTCGGCGGTGGCGGACGACGATTGCAGCGCTTCCCGGGATCGGATCAGCTCATCGATGTGAAAATCCGCCGGGTTCAGGCCATCCGCGTCGGTCGCGTTGAGGCTGGCGATCAATTGTTCGACGTCGCTGTCCTGGGTCCATGCTGCGCGGTAGGCGCGATGGGTGTAAAAATCCATGACCAGACGAGTAACGTCCAGGCGCCGATGACGCGCCGACGTCAGCAGTGGAGGAAACGCCGTTTCAAGCGGCTCCAGCGAAGCCTGGATCGCCAGAGCGACATCGTCATCGGCTGCCGCCGGTAAAACGGAGTTAGCTGTTGTTAACGTCTCAATCGACGACGTTTCCCCAAGCGCCGTGCCGCTGATCAGAAAGACCATAAAAAATACGCGGCTTATGACGAATAACCTTGTTAAAAGCACCATGGATAATCCTTAATCTCCCGCATTCAACGCCTGGCTTTCTACGCACTGCTAGACTCGAACTTAACATGATGAGACATCTATATGGCGCTACTACGTTTTGGCCACCTGCTGCCGGGCCTGTTGCTGACTGCAATGTTCGTACCGTCAGCCTACGCCGATTCCCTGGCCTCCGCCCTTATCAAAGCGGCTCCGCAGGCTGATGCCAAGGTCATCGATCTCGCCGTTCGTGCCTCGCAATGCAGCATCGCTCAAGGCGCTGCTCCTGTCCAAAGACTTGCCGTCATCGATTATTCCCTGCCTTCGACTCAGCAACGCCTGTGGGTGTTCGATTTGAAGAAGCGCAAACTGCTGTTTCAGGAACTGGTCGCCCATGGCCGCAACAGTGGCGAGAACATGGCCGTCAATTTCTCCAACCGCAATGAGAGTTTCGCCACGAGCATCGGCCTGTATCGCACCCAGCAGAGCTACGTTGGGCAGAATGGCTACTCGTTGCGCATGGAAGGTCTGGAACCGGGCTTCAACGACAACGCCTTCGACCGGGCTATCGTCATTCATGGTGCCCCCTACGTCAGCCCGGTGCTTGCGCGGGCGAATGGGCGGATCGGACGCAGCCTCGGCTGCCCGGCCGTGCGCCCGGCCATTGCCCATAAGCTGATTGATTCAATGAAAGGCGGGCAGTTGCTGTTTTCGTACTACCCGGACAAGCGCTGGCTGAAGACTTCGTCCTACATCAATTGCGGAAGCGGGACGGTGGCGACAGCGGAGAAATCAACGAGCAAACGTTGAACCCTCCCCCGTCCCACGATTGACTCGCCTTACATGTCGTAACGCAGCACCAGGCCCACCGTGCGTGGTGCGCCGACATCGATGATGTCGCCGCTGCGGTTGTTGGTCACGTATTCCTTGTCGAAGGCATTCTTCACGTAACCGGATACCGCCACATTTTTGGTGATCTTGTATTCGGCGTTGAAGTTCGCCAGCCAGTAGTTGTCACTGCGGCGCTCGCCCGTGACCTGGCCGGCATCGTCGAACTCGTATTCCGACGGTGCCGTGCTCTGGTAGACCACGTCGGTGTTCAGGGTCAGGCGATCATTCCAGCGATAGGTCCCGCCCAGCGACATTTTGTACTTGGGCGAATAGAGGAAGTCCTCGCCGCTCATGTCCCGACCGTCACCCGTGACGAAATCCTTGTACTTGCCAACGGTCACCGATGCACCAGCAGTCAGGGTCAACTGTTCGCTGAAATCCTTCTCGACAAAGACTTCCAGGCCCTTGATGTCACTGCTGCCGGCGTTGAACACGTGGAGAAACTCGGTGTTCGGGTCCAACGCACTGACCTGCTGGTCTTTCCAGTCGGTGTAGTAGAGGTTGGCGCGGGTGCGCAGGCTCTTGTCGAAGAACGAGCCGCGGTAGGACAGCTCGTAGTTGGTGGTGTATTCCGGATCGTAATCTTCGTGCCCGCCTCCAGCGCGCACGTTGACGCCCCCGCCGCGATAGCCCTTCTGCACCATGAAGCCGACGTACTGGTCGGTGGCCAACTCATAGTCCACACCCAGTTTCGGCAGCACCGCGTCAAACGACTTCTTGACCTTGCCGGGGCTGGAGAAATCATCCACCTCGATATCGGTGTCGTTGGTCTCGTGGTCGTAACGCAGGCCGGTAATCAACGTCCAACGTGGAGCAAAGGTCCAGTCGACTTCACCGAACACAGCGTTGTTTTCAATTGTCGTATCGCCTTTGACAGTGCCGGACAGCGCATTGTTGTTCAACAACCGGTCGTGGAAATTGTTGGTGTTGTGACCGTAATACGCACCTACGAAGCTCTTCACGGTGTCCGAGTTGTAGTTCAGTCGCAGCTCCTGGCTGAACAAGTCACCGTATTGCTTACGCTGCACGACCCGATTGGCCGTGGCGGATTGATCAAAGTCGAGACGTGCGTCGTAGTCCGAGTCGGTGTTGGCCGTAAGACTGGTGATGGACCAGTTGTCATCCAGACGATAATCGACCTTGGCGCTGACAGTGTCCTGCTTGAGTTTGTCGTACGCCTTGGTGTTGGACGTCATCTTGTAATAACGAATCCTGTCGTTCTCGCGCATGACCGAGTTGTCACCCTTGCGGCTTTCACCGTGGGCATAGGTGAGCAGCACATCGAGATCGTCGTTGGGCAGGATCAGCAATTTGCCACGGGCATTGGCAGCGCGAGTCGGATTGGCGTCATCGCCCGTGAAGACGTTGTCGATGTAGCCGTCACCTTCCTGATAGTCCACGGCAATACGGCCGGCGATCTTGTCATCGACGATCGAACCACCGCCCGCCACCGCGCCACCGCGCTCGTTGTAGTTGCCTACGTTGGTTTGCGCGGAAAAGCTCGGTTCGAAGGTTGGATTTTTGGTCTGGATGACAACGGCACCGGCCAGGGAGTTACGACCCTGAGTGGTGGACTGCGGGCCGAGAAATACTTCAACCTGCTCGACGTCCCACAGCGGCATGGGGCTGAGGGTCAGTGCACGGTTGGGTTGCACCGCGCCGTCGACAAATACCGAGACCGCGCCGTTGAGGGTGGCCGGGCCCTGGTCATCGAAACCCGACACCGGCACGCCGCGAATACCCCAGTTCTCGTTGCCGGACTGGTTGTAGACACCAGGGGTGCGGGCAAACACGTCGATCAGGTTGTGATCTTCCTTCTCGCGCAACTGTTTGTCCGTCACGACCACGACGCTTGACTGGGTCTGCTCCAGGGTACGGTTGATCTTTTCACCCGTCACCGTGATCGGAGCGATCTCCAATGTGCTCGATGGGTCGGCCGCCCACACACTGCCAGACAGGCAAACAGCCGACCCTACAGCCAACGCAATTGTATTTTTTTTCACGCCCCGCTCCCCGCGAAAGATTTTTGTGTTTTTTCTTACATCAAGAGCGCCGTATGCCTACGGCCTGCGGGAGTCTAATCGAAAGTAATCTTTAGACAAGAGCTATTGATAAGGCTTCTCATTATTATTCAAGCACGAGTTTGTATCGAATCAGACACGGTATCTTTCGCGATGGTTTGCGGCTCGCCGCTCTATTTGCGGCACAATCAGGCCCCCACCTCCCTCACGGAAGCCGGATAACAATGAGAACAACAACACGTGTGTCAGTCATCGGCAGCCTGCTCGCCCTGTCGTTGGGTGCCCAAGCAGAGCCTTCGCACCTGGACAACGTCATTGAGCAAGGGCAACTGCGGGTCTGCACCACGGGCGACTACAAGCCCTACACCTTCAAGACCGAAAGCGGCGAATTCGAAGGCATCGACATTGCCATGGCCCAATCACTGGCCGACAGCCTGGGCGTCAAGCCGCAATGGGTACAGACCACCTGGAAAACCCTGATGCCCGACCTGCTGGCGGGTAAATGCGACATCGCCATGGGCGGCATCTCGGTGACGCTGGAGCGCCAGAAAAAGGCGTTCTTCAGCACCACCCTGGACATCGACGGCAAAATCCCCTTGGTGCGCTGCGAAGACCAGGCGCTCTACCAGACCGTCGAGCAAATCAACCAGCCAGCGGTGCGCCTGGTGGAACCCGCCGGCGGCACCAACGAAGCCTTCGTCCACGCGTTCCTGCCCAAAGCCCAACTGGCCCTGCACGACAACGTCACCATCTTCCAGCAGTTGCTGGATAAAAAGGCCGACGTGATGATCACCGATGCCTCGGAAGCGCTGTACCAGCAGAAACTCAAGCCCGGTTTGTGCGCGGTGAACCCGACGCAGTTCATGCAGTACGGCGAGAAAGCGTACTTGCTGCCACGCGATGACATGACGTGGAAACTGTACGTCGATCAGTGGCTGCACCTGGCGAAGGTGACGGGGAAGTATCAGAAGGTGTTGGGGCAGTGGATTGCGGTGCAAGAGGCAAAATAGTCCCAGACGGCCATTGATGCCTTGGACATCAATGGCCACTTTCAATGAGACTCGGGTAATCCCGGCTCCTGCCTGCCTATCAAGAACCCTTAGCGCATATCAAGTAAAAATCTTTCTTAACTCAACACTTCATTTAGCTTTGTCTATCGCTATCTGCTCCAGAACACGTTCAGCAACACTCCAATCCTCAGGAGTATCAATATCCAGCGACTCTGTGTTACTAGTTATCACTAGTGGAATAGTGTTGAGACCTAAAAATCCTTTCTGTTCTCTAAGAAGTTTCGGCGAGAGCAGGTAAATTGAACCAGTCAAAGTGTATGCAGGCTCTAGATCCTGAGAGCGCTTGGATAAGTTATCCCATCCGAGAAAAGGCGTCATCGTGTCGCCTTCCAGCTTGAAACACCAAGCAGGATGAGAACTCGCCGACGCGACACTGACTATTGACCTAGATGTATCCTTGCGGAACTGCAGCACAGCGCGCTGGATGGATTCTGCCGTACGAAATGGCGAGGTGGGTTGCAATAGCATCACACCATCTACAGATCCGTTAGCGAATTCGTACTCATTGAGCACGTGCGTTACTACATCGAAGCTGCTAGCAGTGTCAGTCGCCAAATGGGCTGGCCTGATATTAAGTACATTGCCGCCAAACTCTCTGGCGATGGCCGCAGTCGCCATATCATCTGTCGAGATTATCACATCGGTCACAACGCCACTTTGCAGCGCTGCTTCAATTGTCCAGGCGATCAACGGACGCCCACCCAAAATCTTAATATTCTTTCCAACTAGACGCTTGGAGCCGCCCCTCGCGGGAATGATTGCAAGTATTTTCATTTCCGCTCCACAGTCTAAACACCAATTCTACTGATTTTTCCTTTTACTCCCAACCCTTCAGACAACGGACGAGTCGGCTTCCACGTTTAGAGCTTGCGGGACAAGCCAGCATTGAGCATTGCATAACGCTCGGCGCTCACTCAACCTCAGCACTTGTCAACCCCCTGGCGGAGTCGCCTGACTGGTCTGACGGGAAATACTAGATCGGCCGCGACATTGATCTGCCCCCACGAAAAAACCAGCCATTTTGAATACTTAACAGGCGGCAATAGCCGACATACCCTGCGAAAATGCAGAGCACGATCACGAGCAGGCGGGCATTAAATATTCCACCTCTGGCGATGAGCGTGAAGGCGATCCCGCTGAACAGTAAAGTGAACGAGGAGATGCTTGGGGTTCTGGTGCGCCGCGAGATGCCAATGAACATAAGAGTCTGACAGATCGCAACGACGATCCAATCCGCGTAGAACGCCCAGTGACCAAGATGCATGAGCAAATTGGCCTTGAGCGGGAATGTGATGTTCGTACCGCGTTTTGCTACATCGGGATAGATTGCCCTCGTTTCAGCTGTAGATATAGGCTTGTTTGGCATTAGCCTGCGTGGGACGAAAGCCACCAGTGCGTCTTCGGCTGCATATGCACGGGGCTCGATATCGTGATTTTTAATCGCGAGCAAAACGTCTTCTGAAATGAATGCAGCGTTGTAATTCAGATCCTCGTAGCTGTCTGTGGGGGCAACCCGAGCCTCATTCATATTTTCAGCCTCAGCCTCAGCCTCAGCCCCAGCATTCGCTGCGCCTCCAGGGACCGGCGCTTCATGTGAGGCGACCTCGGCATAATCAGTCGGCGCGCGCATATCGGTAATGAGGAAGAACGACGTACCTACTGATGCAATTGCGAGACCCGACGCCATCAAGAACTTCACGAGGCCAATGCGTTGGTACATCAGCATTACGATGAACATGAGTACGAAAAGGATCAAGATCCCACGCCCACCGCTAAAGGACACTATGAGGATACTCAACATGAGGAACACACCGTTCCTCTTCGTGACACCGCCGAAATACATGTCCATTAACTGAAGGAACAAAGCGGCATACATCGCAAGAATCATCCACGCTCCGCCATCGGTAGCCTTGAAATTGTAGGTATGGTACTCCAGAAGAATATTAGCCGGAGAGAGCGTACCTAGAACGCTATAAATATTGAGAGCCATTAGACTGATTATGCCAATCAAAATCAGCATAAGAGTCAGCGTCGATAGAGGTTTGCGGGTTGGGGAAAACTCATCACAGGCGCCAAACCGTCGCCCCACAACCACCCCTAGCACAGCCACGAGCGATGCACAAATCATGTCTACGATCGCCGCCCCATTAAAGTAAGCAGATGTGAGCAACGGGTATTTTTCAATGTCCAGATATCGCCCGATAAACAAGATCTGATAGGCGACATAACATCCCAACGGTCCCACACATATCAGCGCTACTTTCTTCGTTTTTTTGTTGAATATACTCATATCGTCCTGTTTGGAGGTATTTCCGGAGCATTACCTGTTGAAGCATGGGCAAACCATTAGGCAGGCAATATCGGTAATGTAATCAGATTTCTATGGCACGGGCGTGATTAATACATCTAGTTACGTCTTAAGCTGGCAGCTCGACGAGCATGCCGGTTTTCTGCGTCCAACTCCATCGAGCTATTCAGGGCGCATTCCTACATGTTCTGAGCACCGGTAAAACTCCGATAAAGCGGCCGCCGAAGCTTCCCGCCGTAGTGGTCAATACCGCCCACTCAGAGTAGCTGGTCACCCTCAGGATCACCCTTTTACCGCAACCTTGAGCCTTATCTGACACGGGCTGGTGTAGACTCCTGACCAGCCTCGGCTAGAAAAGTCGCCTGCCATTTGGAGATCGTTTCTCCGCCAGCGAGCCATCGCGCCATTGGAGAATTTCGATGCGCGCCGGCATTTCAAATGTGCATGCGCATGGGCGCGTCCTCTCAAGCCTTGGCGAGCTGTTTTCGGGCGAAGGTCCGACTCTCTTGGTAAACTTGCACTCCGTCGCGCTTGATGCGGATCTAAGCGGCATACCTCACGGTCCCATCAGCCAGTGTTCTCACCTTGATAGTCGCCATATCGGCAATGGTACGCGTGAGTCTCGAAGTGGTACATCGCGCCACTGAAACTCAGAAAACGCCCCAAACACTCAAGATTTCGCTAAAAACACGTTGGGCAAAATGGTAAAAAATATTGATCCCAGGGCAGTAACCCCAAGCTCTGCGCTGTCTCGAAAGTTCTCCGTTGCCCCGATGATGGATTGGACCAACTGATTCCAAAAGCCTTAAAAATAGGGACTACATAAGTTTTCGCTTAGGCCTGTACCATTTATGTACCATCGGGAGTCATTTGGGTTTACGTGTCATAAGGTATTAAACGATTCATCAATAGCGATTTAGATAAGCCGCTCCGGGTCAGTTACGGTCACCTCCGCGGGTAGAGAGAATCAGCATTATAATACTGGTTTTATGCGTCCACCCCACGCCAACCGGAATTATATTGCTGAAAATGAGAGATTAGCCCACAATAATCGGCATCATAATTCCGATTGGGTTGCGCGCATCATGCCAGGGCACATCACTATCCAAACATATGTTGAAGGCCAATGGCACGATGCCATGGTTCTTTATACGTCGGATCCTCAGAAGGTTGAGGCGTCGCGCTGCAGTGTGTCTTACGATCCGAGCTACTTGGTCGAATTCATCGACAGGTTAGAGACGAGGTTCGAACCAGCTATCAGCGTAAATCTTCCACTGAACTGGAGCTCTGTTGATAGCAAGGGATTCCCCCCGTTTGTATACGACATCATGCCGGCTGGCGCCGCGCGCAAGTCACTAATGAAACGTTTCTCTGGCGAAAAACCCGATGAGATGGACTTGGATTTTTTCCTTCTAGGCCGCTGCACGCCCTCGCCTATCGGGCACCTGCGTGTGAAGGAGTCTTTCGAACATATTGATCAGACCCGCAAGGAGGCCTTCCCACGCAGGGAGGTAGTAGACAGAACCAACGACTTCCTTGAGTACGCCTATGAATCAGGTGCTGCGCTAGGCGGCGCTACAGGTGCCCAAGGAGAGGCTCCAAAGCTGATCATGGTTGAGGGCGTAGATGGGGCTCTTTACGCGGATGCCATGCTTCCTGACGAGCTTGCTTGCCGCCACTGGCTAGTGAAATTTGCTCGCAACCAGGCGACTGAACGCGATAAGAACATCCTGCGGGCCGAGTACCATTACTACAAAGCTGTCTCACATCTTGGTTTGAACACGATATCTACGGACGGGCTTGTACTTGAAGAAGCCGATAAGCCGAGCTTATGGATGCCACGCTTTGATCGGCGAGTTAACAACGGTGAAGTGGAAAGGATACCGGTCGAGTCGATTTATTCGGTGTGCGGAAATACGACTCCTGGTTCAAAGATGAATCATGAGGACGTTATTCACAGCCTGATCAGTCTATGGATTACGAATGGGCAGAAGGGAGAGCTTGAGGAATTGGTGTTCGAATACCTGCGGCGCGATCTGCTTAACCGGATCCTCGGGAACTCGGACAACCACGGCCGTAATACGGCGATTTTCAGACATCGGGGCAGATTTGAACTGGCACCGATCTACGATCTCGCTCCTATGGTGCTTGACCCCGAAGGTATCACTCGAGTAACCAAGTGGGAGTCTGAGCACAAGGGAAGTCCGAACTGGAGAACGATCTGCGGTTTTTATTCGAATTTTGTTAGCCCTGATGCGCTCTTTGAGCGTCTGCTTGGAGCAGCAGAGGCGTTCCGAGCTTTACCGGATCTGCTGGTAGATCTTCCAGAAGAAGTGAGAAAAGCCCAGTCTGTCCCCCTGAATAAGTTGGATATGCACTTGGCTGATTGGGGTCTTCAATGAATGCGATCACACCAGAGCTTCGCAAGAAGCTGATTGAAGACATCATGCAGCAGCATGATATGGGAAATGAAACTTTGGGAACCTCTATTCGCCGACTACGACTTGAGGTGACCGGTTTCGACCAAGACACCTTTGCTACTATGTGTAACATGTCGACCAAGGCCTTGTATCTGATCGAGAATGACAAAGGAAACCCGACCCTCTCTACCGTCGAGGCTATCCTTAGGAAGTTCGGGCTGCGCCTAGGCTTGACGATGAGAGCCGCAACGACTTACACACCGCCGTTAGGACAGCACAAACTTGTATCTCAATCACCTGCTCGCGGCTCCAGTCCTCATCGGACGCATGTGGGTCAGCTGAGTAGAGTTGCTACTCGCAAGGCTACTGCACAGACCAAGATCAAGGATGGCGATAAGGACCCGACCAAATGAGAGAATGGTCTGTTCCGGAACTAGAAAGGTAAAGCTACCGCTCACGTACCGGAGCACAAACTCCATCGGGCCGAAATCACCCAAACCGCTCTCAATCGCTACGCTTTGCTAGCTCCAATAGCCAGATGAGCGACTGCTATAAACGCGATAGCAAACGAGCTCTATTTATAAACATACTCTGAAGGAATCAGCCCGGTGAAGATTTTTACGATGTGTATGGAGTGCCAAAAAGAAATGGGGCACCCTTCTTTTGAACCGATAATTGCTGACTATTACGATGAGGCGCTAGCATTAGTTGAGTGTTCAAAGGGACATAAGTCGGCACTTTTACTTCAAAGCCAAAAATTTGAAGTTTTGCTTGAATCAGCAGCAAACGCCTTAATTGAAGGATATACAATAGAAGCTGCATCTAGCCTATCTTCGGCATATGAGCGCTTTTTCGAATTCGCAATAAATGTATTTTGCAAAAAATACAACATACCCAAAGAAAATCTTGAAGAAACTTACAAACAAGTTTCCAAGCAATCAGAACGTCAAATCGGGGGCTTTCTGTTCCTTCATCTTCTTGCATTCGGTAAAAATTACGCACTTAACAAAAAAATTCCGGAACTAAGGAATCGAGTTATACACCAAGGCTACATCCCAACACCAGACGAAGTAATAAAGTTCGGCGAGTTGATCTATCAAGAAATACTCTCCATAAGCATGCTGATAAGCTCTAATCTTGCTGATGAAATGCGACAAGTAACAATGGACACCTTATTAGCACGTACCGAAAAGATCCCTATGGACATGCCTCGCGCAACTTCATCAGGCACAATTTTTTTCTCATTAAGTGCAGCAGAGAACAAAGGGAGCTTTCAAGAAGCCCTCACCAGCTATAAAGAAGCTGTAGAAAAATTACGCGATTCAGTGCCATACCTACGTATCTTGAGTAAAGCGGTAGGGTTCTATACAAGTCTCCGCAGCCCCGGAAAATAACTTACTCACTTGACCACCTCGTTATCAGGTTCCCAAGCTGATAACGAGGGTTCGATTCCCTTCACCCGCTCCACTATTCTCAAGGCCTCCAGCGGTGCATGTACGTGATTGCATTCAGTTGGGGGCTGTATTGGGGTCCGTTTGTGTGTTTGCACGCACAAAACAGCAGATGGACCTGGCCAGCACCCACCCCCTAGGTGCTTTCGGCATTTCATGTTGACCCCTCGGAAAACGGTTAGGACGGTTAGTTTTTTGCCACCCCCCCCCTGAAAGCCTTGTACTACACGGCTTTGCGGCCGATGCCATAGGTTAGCTTTAGGGTTATGAGAGGTAATTTCCTAACCTTTATAACTGTTAAAAATCCATTAAATAAAATCCTTATAAATCAGCATCTTACAATTTAATAACCTCAAACCTAACCATAACTAACCCTCCAAAGTTAGCGCCCAAGCCCAACAAACACGGGGCCTGCAAAGCAGCCATCCCCCCATTTTCAAAAACTAACCCTTTCCCCGAGCCACCTCACAGAATTGCCCTGAGACTGCGCTCCAGCCACGCCCTCAAAACAGCCTACCCCTCGCAGGGATTCGCAGGCTTTTTCACCCCTATCAATGCCAGAGCAAGCGCAGCCAGGCCCGCGCCGCAGCACCTGCAGGGCGTGCAGAAAAAGCGGCCTATTTAGCCCGCAGGCGTGGCGGGGGGACGACGGCGCGCGCCAGGTGATTGCTCATCGGTGCCGGCGGACAAGAAATCCATTCGACTCGGGACAATGCGGCACAGCAAAACCGCCCACACAAATAGGCGCAACGCTGGACTTTATTGGTTGGAACCCCCATGATCAGATAGGAATTTTTTAATTTTAACGCCTGTTTAACAAGACGAAATCTTTGCCAGCCTTACCGGTACTCGCGCAATTCTCATGGCCTTATCGCGCAAAGGTCATGCTGCCGTAAAGGGCCAAACAGGGAGGTGTGAACTGATGCCGAAATCTAACTCATTAAACGCTCTGCCTCGCCTGGAGAAGTTGTATCAGCGGCATAATTCAAATCTCTTGTTACTTAGAAACCATAGTTCCTTTTGCCTTCAATCTCCCGCGACAAATACTAATCCTTTACACGAGTTAACTCACCGACTCGTGTCGACCGTACAAAATTAGCTAGCGAGCACACAATGTCAAACCAACAAAAAAGCCTGAAGTCGACACTTGATCTAATACAACAGAAAGCTCGTGAACGCACAGTTAAAACTCAGAATGTTGAGTATGACTTGTTCTCGCTGCAACGATTGATTACAAAAAATATAATCAAATTAGACCCTGATTATCAGCGCAGGCATCGCTGGCCAATTGAAACATCCTCCAGATTAATTGAGAGTTTGATTCTGAATATCCCCATCCCTATAGTCTTTATTTCTCAGGACATAGATGTGGATGAGGAAATAGGAGAGACAATCTCCCGCTACACCGTAATTGACGGCCAGCAAAGACTGACAGCGATTTATAATTTCCTAAACAACGACTACGCTCTAGAGGGCCTAGAGGCGCTGCCAGAACTCGATGGAATGCGATATAACGACCTCCCTCCTTTCTTACTTAGACGATTAGAAGAGAGAACAGTAAAATGCTTACGAATTGATTCAACGGTCGACGAACAGGTAAAGTTTGATATATTCGAAAGACTGAATACCGGCTCAATCAAACTCGAAGCCCAAGAGCTTCGAAATGCGACCGCCCGCGGCCCGTTTAACTTACTTATCAAAGAGCTTGCCAAAAACAAAAAATTCCGACAGATCATTCAGATAAACGAACACAATCCGGGTGAAAGTTCTAAAGTAAAAAAAATGGAAGACGTAGAATTAGTCTTGCGATTTTTCGCTTTAATTGACAAGCGCTACTTGTTACTAAAGAAAGGCTTTAAAGATTTTCTGACGGACTCACTGAACGAATTCAATCTTCTCTTGCCAGAAGAGCTAGATGAAGCCAGCAAAAAATTCATAGCGACTGTCGATTTTATACACGATGCTGCAGGCTCTATGCCTTTCGCAAAGTACCGGCTGGATAAAGGCGAATTTAAAAAAATGTCGTCATTCAATGCGGCCGTATATGACGCGGTTATGGTCGGCACTGCAGAGTGCTTATCGACCGACGAGATGAGAAACCCCGCGAACCAGCGCAAGCTAGATAATTATATTCAGTTATTCGCAGATAATGATTTTTTCGCGGCTGTGTCAGGCAGCGTTAATGATGCGGCAAAAGTAGCGACCAGAATTAATGCTATGATAGGGTTCATAGATAAATGAGTACAGCCACGTTTGAAGTTGCCATGTCTATCTCCTCCAGACTTGGCGAGTTGAAAAGGCTGGTCACTCACGCCATTTTTAG
The DNA here is from genome assembly GCF_054668405.1 of Pseudomonas sp. S2_C03. NCBI lineage: Bacteria > Pseudomonadati > Pseudomonadota > Gammaproteobacteria > Pseudomonadales > Pseudomonadaceae > Pseudomonas > Pseudomonas sp. S2_C03. The sequence goes on from NZ_CP162766.1 coordinate 3,412,564, forward strand.
TAGGGACGAACTGAAAGACGAGCTTATTTACAATTCCATTTGTCGCGCCTGCTGTATTTTGATCGCCTCGAATCTTGAAGGATTCCTCAAGGAATTATCTAGAAGCCTTGTCTTGGATTTAAACTACTATCTGAAAGATTTCTCGAAGATGCCTTCGATTATGCAAAGGGCTTTTTGCGAAAAAATAATTTATTTTGAAGGGGTTCCTGAGGTAGAGCACCAAAAAAGGACAAATCAGCTTATGGAATTCTTCAAAAAAAATTCTGTCCAAATAGATCTTCATGCAATTAGCTACAATCAAAATCCAAATAAAAACCCAACACCCAGCTTTATTGATAATGCTTTTGAAAAAATTGGCATACACTCCATGCTGAACACGCTAACTGACAGCAGCCTGGAGGACATCTTTAAGAACAACGGAGCACTAAACTACAAGCTACTCCGCGACATGTCTCGTTATAAGTCCAACCTATACACTTTCCCCTACAAAAAAACGCCTCCCGAATATTCATTCAAATTAATTAATAAAACAGAAAAAAAGAACATGCCAAACAACACTATTTGGCACAACTATATTGATGAAATTCTAACAAGACGTCACAGCATTGCGCACGGTGACACATTAAACAATGATACGACTGCCGAACAACTGGATTCCGACATTACCAAGCTTGAAATCCTCATGTATGGCCTCATGTACTCAGCTACATCACAAGTTTCCACACAAGCTTGACTTAGGTGCAAATATTAAGGGATGGCTAATTCAACATTAGAAATCCCTTATTCTTTCGCTCTATTTAGATTCAATAACCTCGAAGGGTTTAAATCGGATAACTTCTTCACCTAACCATTCGTTGATTTGCAGCAGACGCGCCTGCAGCGGCTCCAGTTCGTTCAGCCCCCAGACTTGGGCGGCTTCGCGCATCGACCCGAAGCCCCCCGAGTTCTGAGGCACGATGCCCATCAGTTGTGGATAAATCCGCAAGGCCGCGAGCAGATCGTCGCGACTGATGTTTTTGATCGAGCCGAAATCATCTTTGGCCGCGACCTCGCTGATGGGAATCAGTTGGATGCCGTCTTTCTTCCCACCAGGCGCATACATGAACAGGTTGCGGAAGTTGCCCGGGCCTTTGCTGCTCTTCATGGCACCGCGCAGGTCAGTGACGAAGTCTTCGTTCTGTGCCGCATCGGTCATGTACAAAATGAAGCCCGCATGGCTGCCGTTCTGGTAGTACTTGCGCCGGAACAGGGTCGCCGCTTCGTTCAGCAAGGCGCTCTGCAGCGCTGACAGCCACTCGGGTAATCCGTAAATCTCCTGGTTAATGTCGGCCTCGCGCAGGTGGCAGATGCTGTCTTTGCGAAACTCATGCTCATCGCGCCAGCCACGCACCTGGAAGTAACTCCCCTCCTCGACGCCACGGCGCACAAACTTGGCCATGGCCGGCAACAAACCCAACGCCTGTCGCAGCATGTTGTCGCGCTTCTCCAGGTAGGTGTTGCCACACCAGATGAAATCCAGAGCCACCTGCTCGAAGGCTTGGCGGCTCAACAGTTTGTGCGGGATGAAGGTTCGAGCCAGGGCATTGCGTTTGAAGTTGAGTCCCGACTGCAGATACACGCTGGCCCGGGTCGACTTGGCCAAACCATCAAGCGACAGCGGCGGTTCGTACCAGCGCCCGTTCGACCAGCACTCCAGGTAGTCGAGGATCTCCCGGCCATCGAGCACCGGTACCGGATCGCCAAAAGTGAATGCATGGGCCTGACTCTGCGCAGGCAGCGCCTCAACCAGATCGGTAGTCATCAACAAATCTCCATGATGCCGGTGTTGGCAGCGGTCTGCCCTTCCAGCGGCTCGTTGTGCAGGGCGTGGAACAATGCCCACGCCAAGTCGGCGTGACCGGTTTCGTCATTACGTCCGGCCGTGTAAGTGAACTGCCGCCCGGAAGCGGTGATGGTCTTGCGGATGGCCATCAGGCTGGAGGCCATGTCGGTCCAGCCGGCATCGAATTCGAGGCGTCCGTTCTTGATCACGTCATAGGCCTTGAGCACCAGACGGGTTTTCACTTCGGGCGAATAGCTGAACGTGGTGACGGCCGGGAAGAACTGGCGCACCAGCTGGGCCACGCCGCTGCCCAGACCGGTAACGTCGACGCCGATGTAGGTCACCCAGTAGCGCTTGGTCACCTGGCGGATGGCCTCGGCCTGCGCCGCAAAGTCCATGCCCCGGAACTGATGACGCTCAAGCACGCGGAACTTGCCGCCCGGTACCAGCGGCGGTGCCACCACAATCAGTCCGGCGCTGTCGCCGGTTTCGGCCGGGTCGTAGCCGACCCAGACCTGCCGATCGCCAAAGGGACCTATACCGTCGACGAGACCGAGCACAGCGGTGCGCCTGACCAACTCAGCATCCGCGCCCGGAGCGCGGATCTACGTGCCGGCCTAAAGGTCAAGCGGGAGCGCAGTTGGCATGGCCAAACATTGAAGGCCGTCATTGAGGCCATTGCCGGGGCGTACGGTCTCGGTGCCGTGGTGAGCGCCGCGTTCAGCGCGCTCAACCTTGCGCACCTTGACCAGGCCAATGAGTCCGATGCCAACCTGCTCAGCCGTCTCGGGATAGAGAATGATGCCATCGCTACGGTGAAAGCCGGTCGCCTGCTGTTCATGCCCGTCGGGAAATCCATCACGGCTAGCGGCCTGAATCTCCCTCACATCACCCTCACGCGCCAGGACGGCGATCAGCACCGTTTCCTGCAGGCCGATCGCGATAGCTATACCGGCGTGCGCGCCTTCTACTACGAGGTCAACAGTGCGCAGAAGAAAGAAGCCATTGCCGGCGGCGGGGAAAATCTGAAGGACCTGCGCCATACCTATACCGATCAACAGAGCGCGCTGATGGCCGCTCGCGCAGAAATGAGCAGGCTGCAGCGCGGTACCGCCACTCTCAGTTATACGCTGGCCAAGGGACGACCAGATCTGACACCCGAGCTGACTTACTCTCTGGTGGGAATCAAACAGGAGATTTCGGATGTGGTCTGGTTGGGCGGCAACGTCAAACACAGCTTCACACCGGATTCGTTTACCACCAGTTTGGAGCTGGAGTCCAAGCTGCCGGATGAAGAGGGCGTGAACGAGCTGGCCGACGCATCGGACAACTTCACGGGAATTGTCGCCTGGTATCGCGACGAAAAGACCGGGGAGCAAAAGCAACTCACCGAGGGAGACCAAAGCAAACCTAGACGGCTCACGCATCTATACGAGAGCAAAGCATCCGCGAAAAGGGCAACAGAGCGGGAGTTCAAACGACTTCAGAGTTAAGGAAACCCACCGAAGGGCGGGTCTGCAGACAGGTCAACAAACGATGACCTTAGGGCCACCCGCCTCCACTTCGCTCGACTGTTGAACTGACACCATGGCTTGCAGGACCAGGAAAATACGGTTCCGGTCATCCGAAGAGAGGCACCGGAACCCGACGATCAGGTCTCGCTCCAGCTTTGTTACGGGCTCCATTGTTGTAAACCCGTGGACTTTTGGGTGGGCGGGGACGCAACTCGATTCCATGGTGGGCTTGCTCCATTACTGTATGCGCATACAGTACATTTTTCGGCAGATTTCGCCAATGGGGAGAACCCCGTAATAAAAAAGCCCAGCCTAGGCTGAGCTTTGGGATACGGCTCTGGTGACGTCGTCAAGAACAGCGCTAGGCCTGTTTTGCCTTCAACTCCACCAGCAATTTGTCGATATTTGGCTGCTTGTAGTAGAGACTTTCAAAGTCCTTGGTCCAGTTATCCAACTGAATCGTGCCCATTTGTTTCGGGTCTACGAGTTCTGAAAAATCATCGACACGAATAAATTTTTGAACAGCCGCCAGTGCTTGCGCCCTCGTGACCGTCACCTTCACGGTGGGGCCTTTTAGGTTTTTCGACACATGACTTTTGAGGTCGATCTCAATCGGGTATGCAGTGACCTGGACTGAGTCGACCGAAGTATGTACGAAGGTCCGGTAAACACCATAAAGCGCAGCACGCTGTACTTCGTACCGAATATTTTCTGGCAAATCGCCAGGCACTACCTGAGGCGCAAACTGCACATGCAGCGGTTTGTCCGCCACGACTTTGAATGTGCCGTTTTCCGCAGAAAAATCCCCAAAATCCTCGACCATAGCTGGGAGGCTGTCGAAGTGCTGCGCCTCCAGAGCATGAGCCGTGAGTGATATGGATGAACTGAACGCAACTGCCAACGCAATTTTCTTTGCAATCCCAAGCATCAAAACAGATTCCTTATCGTTAGTTACAGGCTATGTACGTGGCGCTGGTGTCTGGGTTTTAGCGACGGCCGACATGGCAAATGCCATGCGTCGAAGCGACTCTTTATCGAAGTCCGGGAGTTCTCTTAGATACGAAAGCATCTCCATCTCATAGGGTGAAAGTTGGTCTGCATGGACCGGAGAGCGCTCACCAAACAGGACATAGTGAATGTCCATCCCGGCTTGTTTAGCCAGGAGCAGATAAGTGGCATCAGGACTTCTTTCGTCCTTCTCATAGTTCAGCTGAGTGTTCTTCGCGACACCGCACGCAACAGCCAAATCCGTTTGAGTAACGCCCAGCCGTGCCCGCTCCTCACGTAGCCGAGCTCCAATGGTCATCAAATTTGTACCCCTCAGGCTTGACAGTCCCAATTAATTGGGACAACATCGCCATAAATCCACACCAAATCACACGAATTAGCACTATGCCGAACGCAGCTATCACCGAGCAAGCACTACAACGTGCCAGAGGAAGGTTGGTTGAGCAGGGACTGTCCACTGCTGAATTCGCGAAACGACACAACCTCAACCCAAGCACCGTGTATGCGGTCCTGAATGGGCAGAAAAAGTGCCTCCGCGGTGAAGCTCATCGGGCAGCCGTTCTGCTCGGGATCAAAGACGGCGTGATTACAAACTAGGGCCTCTGGCTCACGGAGGAAACCAGAAGATGAAACGCCCAGTGCTAGAAACCAGACGCCAAGTAGTAAGCGCGGTTGTCTGTGCTTACCCAGGTGGTCGTGAATGCGCCGCAGCGCGCCTCGGCTACGAACTCAAAAAATTCGATAACCACGTCTACGAAAATGCCGGTAGCCGCCCGCTGAGCGACGATCAGATTCATATGCTCGAACGAGACGCTGGAACCAGCTTTTTCCCTGAGTATGTGGCATCCCTTTACAGCGGCATGTTCGTGCCGATCGTTGCCCCTGAAACCCTGGACAACATCGAGTTGTACAGCCGCTCGGTCAGCACAGCTGCCAAGCGAGGGGTAGTCGACCAGATCATCGATAAAGCGTTGGCTGATGGCGTCATCGAGAAAGGTGAAGCAGCTGCAATTCTTGCTGCTCACAGCAAATATCTGAGTGCTCGCCATTCCGAGGTGCTCGCTACGATCCAGTTGCACAGCAAGGAGGCTGACCAGTGAGCACATACAAACTTGTTTGCCCCCACTGCATGGGCCGCATGCGAATTCGCACCAGTGAAGGCACTCATATTTTTCTGCGCGTGGCATACCTGCAATGCGTCAACGAGGCCTGCGGCTGGTCGGTCCGCGCCCAGTTTGAAATGACTCATGAAATGAGTCCGAGCGGCATGGCTAACCCCGCCGTTCGCCTTCCTGTCGCAGATGTTGCCCTACGCCGCGCCGCGATGAAGTCAGCCAACGATCAACCCGATTTGCTGGATCAACTGGAAATGGAGGCCTCACTCGCATGAACGCCATCACCTTGACGATCAATCCCACCAATGACTATCGCGCCGCCATGCAACAGGCTGCCGTGGCCTACCTTTACCGCCAACACGGACAGCACCTGTCCGGCGATTGCCAGCTGATTGAAAACTGCAAACGCTACCTCGCCCAATCACTCGAAGTATCCGAGCACCTGGTGCAGCGCATCGCTGAACTGGCAGTTGCCGAATTCGAAAGCATGACCACAAAGCGTGTGGCGCTGTTGGGCATTTATCCGGCAAGCAGTGCCTATCGGTACTTGGTCTGGTTGCTGGATACCCAAACCCAGAAGCGGTACCCGGTACCGGCGCGCTTCTTACCAGCGCGCTTGCTGACCTCCCGCGACACCTCGAACTAACTCTGAACCGCCCCTGCCATATGCCCGCCTTGCGTGGGTAAGGGGAAACTGCACTTTACTGGTGGCCGAAATGAGCAATATCACCATCCAACTGGAGTTGAACCAACAGCAGGCAGAGCAATACCTGCAATGGCTCAATAGCCAGTACGACACCACCATGGCCGACGTTTGGTACTCCGATCGTTATCGGAATGTACCGCGTGGCCAGCGAGCTCCAAAGGTACTCCAGGACATCCCGCACCTTGCCGGCATTTGCCGTACTCGCATTGAGCTGAAAAAGCAGCTCGACTCCAACGCTGTGGAGCGTGCGCAGTGAAGACCATGGACCACCAACTGCGCGCTGATGTACTGCAGCGGCTCGAGGCTGACTTCGGTCTGCAGCATATGGCCGGCACGCAATACATGCGTAAAGGGACCTGCCCCCAGTGCAACCAGCGGCGGCTATTTTCCCGCTACGACGAGCCGTGGTTCATCCGCTGCGGCCGTGAGCAGAAATGCCGCTATATGGAACCAGTCAAAGAGCTGTACAGCGACCTCTTCGACGACTGGAGCAAACGCGCACCGGCCACCGACGACCAGCCCGCTGCCAGCGCCAAGGCCTACTTGACCTTCGCCCGCGGCTTCGACATTGGCCAGATTGAAGGCTGGTACTCCCAAGATCATTACTTTGATCGGGATCTGAACATCGGCTCGGCCACTGTTCGCTTTCCACTCGACAAGGGCGGCTACTGGGAACGCCTCATCGACAAACCGAACCGTTTCGGCAAGAAGAAGGCGCGATTTAAACCCGGTGAAAGCTACAAGGGGTTTTGGTGGGTGCCGCCCTGCGTCGATCTTCTGCAGGTAGATGAACTATGGATTGTTGAAGGCATCTTCGACGCCATTGCCCTGGTGCAAAACGGCATCCCCGCTGTTGCTGCACTTTCCTCGAACGCCTATCCAGAAGAATCACTGAAAGCCCTGATCACCTCTCGCGCCGGCAAAACGCCGAAATTGATTTGGGCATTGGACAACGAACCAGGTGCGCACAAATACACCCGCATGTGGGTCCGTCAGGCGCGTGACCTTGGCTTCACATGCGAGGCTGCGCAGATCCCACAACCCGACTCCCGCAAAGTCGACTGGAACGATCTGCATCAGCGCTGGGCATTCATGGATGACGTCGAAGCCCGTACCCAGCGGATCGACAAGGAGCTGGACGACGCCAAGCACCACGGCGCCCTGCTGATTGCAGAGAGCGCTGTAGAGAAAGCCTTGCTCATGTACCAGTGGCGTGAGCGTGAAGAGTTTCACTTCGGTTTCGACTCCCGCCTGTACTGGTGGAAGTTGGACATCTCGAAGTTCAACAGCGCCATGCAGGCACTGGATGCCAGCGACAACCATGAAGACCAACAACTGAATGACAAGGCACGCCGCGCCAAGGCGCTACGCATGTCCGGCTGCGTGGTCGAGATCGCCAACTGCTACCCCAAAGCCCTGTATTTCCAGCGCAACGAGATTACCGACGAGTCCTGGTACTTCTTCCGCGTCGACTTTCCCCACGACGGCGGCTCGGTGAAAAACACCTTCACCGGTGGCCAAGTCGCAGCAGCCAGTGAATTCAAAAAAGACTTCTCGGCATGGGTGCCGGAGCCGTGTTCACCGGCAGTGGACAACAGTTGGACAAGATCATGAAAGACCAGCTTTTCGGCATCAAAACCGTTCAAACTATCGACTATGTGGGCTACAGCAGAGAGTACGGCTGCTACGTTTTCAACGACGTCGCCATTCGCGACGGCCAGCTAATCACCATCAACGAAGAGGAATTCTTCGAGATGGGTAAGTTGAAGCTCAAAAGCCTCCAAAAAGGCGTGAAGATCGCGCTGCAGAAGGACGCCAAAGACTACGACGTGCGCTGGCTGGACTTGCTTTGGCAATGCTTCGGCGCTCAAGGCACCGTGGCGCTGACCTTCTGGTTCGGCTCGCTGTTCGCAGAGCAGATCCGAGCTCGGTATCAGTCGTTCCCTTTCCTGGAAGCCACCGGAGAGGCCGGCGCCGGTAAAACCACCCTGCTCACCTTGCTGTGGAAATTGTTGGGCCGCGAAGGTTACGAAGGCTTCGACCCATCCAAATCCACCAAGGCTGGCCGTAGCCGCCTGATGGGCCAGATCTCCGGCATGCCAGTCGTGCTGCTGGAGTCGGACCGTAGCGGCGACGATAAGGCGCACGCCAAAACGTTCGAATGGGACGAGTTGAAGGACTACTACGGCGGCGGCACGCTCGCAACCAAGGGTGTAAAAACTGCCGGCAACGAAACCTACGAGCCGCCCTTTCGCGCCACGATCGCCATCAGTCAGAACGCACCTGTTGTGGCTTCCGAGGCGATCATGACCAGGATCGTGAAGCTGCACTTTGTGCGGCCAACCGTGACGGCTGAAAGCCGTGCGGCGGCGGACCTGCTCAACTCCCTTGAAGGCGCAAAGCTCAGCAACTTCCTGCTGCAGGCGGTACGCAAAGAGTCAGAGGTGCTGGAGCTGTTCGCCAGCCGCATGCCCGGTTACGAAGCCAAGCTGCGTACCCTTCACAGCCACTGTTTCGCGTGCGAAACGCCATTCAAAGATGAACAGAGCGATTGTGGCCATTGCGGCAACAAGCTACGCGGCTACATCCGTGTGGAGCGGATCAACAAGAACCACGCCCAGCTGCTCGCCTTGCTCGATTGCCTGCGCCTGGTCATCCCCCTCAGCGAGCCACAAATCAGCCATACCCGCACCCAAATCATCCGCATGGCAATCGAGCGTCAATCCTCGATCAGCTCGGATCACCCGGTAGTGGCTGAGTTTTGGGAAGTCTACGAATACCTCGAAGGCCTGGACGCTGACGGCCCGGTGGTCAACCACAGCAAGAAAGACCACACCATCGCGATCAACTTAAACGACTTCGTCAAGTGCGCGGCCGAGCACCGCCAGAAAGTTGCCGACATCAGCGAACTGAGGGAGCGCCTCAAGGACTCCCGATCTCGGAAGTTGATCGACACGAACAAGGCAACCGACAGCGCGGTACGTGCTCACCAGGCCAAGCACTCCAACGCCACCATCACGAAACAACCCATTGTGAAGTGCTGGATTTTTAACGCGTGATTGCGGATCGCCGACAGGACAGACGAATGCAAATTCAAATACTCGCCTGCAATGGCACAGCGGCAAACCTACAGGACCGCGTCACCGAAGTGATGCGCCAGATGGGCAACGATCACCGGAAAACCGTACAGGCCGACGCCTACGGTGCTGATGGCCTCGTTGACATCCTGGAAGTGCGCGCAACGAACGGTCAGCGCGAGATTTTGGTACTGAGCTGCTCGCGACAGCAGATCCAGGCGGTACTGGATTGGCAATCGAGCAGTGAGGACAGCAACGAATTTGAAGGTTTGGAGCTGTACCTGGTGCGAAAGCCAGACAGCGACATGTAACGCCGGCTGCAACCGGCCAACACTGAAAGGAGAGAACCATGCAGCGCACCAACGAAACAGCCCATCGAGGCAGCAGGGAGTTCTTGAGCAACCTGATCAGCACGATCGTAACCATCGTACTGATCGCTATCACGGCGATTCAGGTACCTGACGTCCTGATTTGGCTCGCCAAGTAAAAAAAGATGGCGCCGAGGGGCTGCAACCCCTCGACGCCGACCACCACTGAAAGGAGAGAACCATGCAAGCTCAAATCCAAAATGGCGGTGTCGCCGAGGCTACCACGAACTCATTTTGCGTTGGCGATCACTTAGCCTGCTACGCCCTGGAGGTATGTGGCACCGATTTTCGGTCGGATGTTTGCCAAGGAGACGCGCTATGAAAACGTTGTTTGTATTGATGGCCCAATATGATGGCCAAGTGGTGATTCCTCTGGATCGTGTGTGTAAGGATTACTTCACTCATCTCACCACGGAGATGTTCCAACGCAAAGTGGGGGGCAGGACAAATCAAAATCCCTATCACGCGCATGGAACCGAGCCAGAAAAGCGCAAAAGGAATTCACATCGCGGACCTTTCCGAATACTTGGATGCCCAGCGCGCTGCCGCCGTAAAAGAAAGCAATCAGTTGAACAGCGCGCCACGCAGTAGCTAATTTATTTGAGCGTCCTGGCGCCCAATTTTACGGGCGCCAGTAGAACTTTCTTCAACCACTTCCAATTGGCGTACACGTCACCCCGACCACGCAGATGGGTGTAACGACGCATCGAATTCCAATCCCTGTGCCCTGAAACGCTAGCGACTCGGGGGATATCCCAATCCATCTCGAACAAACGGCTAACACCTTCATGGCGCAAGTCATGGAAGTGAAGATTCTCAATGCCCAAGATCTTGCAAGCGCGGCTCCAGGACGTGGACACGGATTCAGCGCTATAGGGAAAGATCTCGGGGAGCGACTTTGGCATTGTTTGAAGAATCGCCCAGGCCTCGGGCGGCAAATGACACCAGACATCGTTGCCGATCTTCTGACCAGGATTCTTCATGTCGCGCACCAACACTCGTTGGCCTTGCTCGTCCAGATCCGCCCATTGAATGCGCGTAATCTCCTCCTGGCGACGCGTTGAGAACAAAGCAAACGCAGTCATCTTGAGCATGTTGATCGACGTGGGTCGGCGGGCTTGAATCCCACGAAAGTGGGTCAGAAGTTTATCCAGCTCATCCAGGGTCGGACGTCGGTCGCGCTCTCGACTTTTCATGTTGTAGCCGAGCTTCTTCAGCACCTTTCGGGCGTCCGCCATTGCGTGCGGGTTAACCTCATAACCCCACGCAGGCCGAGCAATCGAAAGCACAGCACCGAGGTGGGCGAGATCGTTACCGGCCGTCTGAGGTTGGACGGCCCCACCCTCCTTGCCCATGCGCCACAGCGCATACTCCACCAACTGCTGACTGTTGATCTCTTGGTCGTTGAGTCTTCCCAGGTACGACTCACTGATCGCCTTGAGCGTCGCCAGTTTGGTTTTGCCCAATGGGCGGACCTTTTCCATTTCGACCAGGTAACGGTCGATCATTTCTTTGACCGTTGCGCATTGGCGGTTTGCCCGTTCGATAGCGCCAGGTTGGTCCAGTTCGGTCTCCCGCTTTCGAACCCAGGCCTGGGCGGCCTGTTTTCGGGCAAAGGTCTGACTCTCTTGGTAAACTTGCGCCCCATCGCGAAACAGGCGTATCTGTGCCGTGTAACTGATGCTGCCGTCGGTGCGTTTCCGTGCTCTGATCGTGGCCATGGTCAACTGGTACAATTGTGAAAGGTGTTGGTACATTGTACCAATGACCTCTCAAAAACGCCCATTTACCCCCGAAAACTGGCATTGAACACGTAGAGCAAAATGGTACAGAAATCAGCTACATCTGCAGTAAATTCAAGCTCTACGCTGTCTCGGCGGTTTTCCGTTGCACCCATGATGGACTGGACAGACAGACACTGCCGCTACTTCCTGCGCCTGCTCTCCAAAAACGCCCTGCTCTACACCGAAATGGTCACCACCGGTGCCCTGCTCAACGGTGATCACGAGCGTTTCCTGCGCCACGACGAAGCCGAGCATCCGCTTGCCCTGCAACTGGGCGGCAGTGTGCCGTTGGACCTGGCGGCCTGTGCGCGCATGGCGCAGGAGCATGGCTACGACGAAGTGAACCTGAATGTCGGCTGCCCCAGTGATCGGGTGCAGAACAATATGATTGGCGCGGTGTTGATGGGGCATCCGCAGTTGGTGGCCGATTGCGTGAAGGCCATGCGTGATGCGGTGTCGATTCCGGTGACGGTCAAGCATCGCATCGGCATCAATGGGCGCGACAGTTACGAGCAGTTGTGTGATTTCGTCGGTACGGTTAGGGAGGCCGGGTGCACGAGTTTTACCGTGCATGCGCGGATTGCGATTCTGGAAGGGTTGTCGCCCAAGGAGAACCGGGACATTCCACCGTTGCGTTATGACGTGGCGGCGCGCCTTAAAGCGGATTTTCCGGAGCTGGAGATCATTCTCAACGGCGGGATCAAGACGCTGGAGGCCTGCCGCGAGCATTTGCAGACGTTCGACGGTGTGATGCTGGGCCGCGAGGCGTATCACAATCCTTATCTGTTGGCCGAAGTGGATCAGCAACTGTTCGGCAGCACGGCACCGATCATCAGCCGGGCCGAGGCGCTGGCGCAGTTGCGACCTTATATTGCGGCGCACCTTGATGCGGGCGGGTCGATGCACCACATCACCCGCCATGTGCTGGGGTTGGGCACCGGCTTTCCGGGTGCACGCAAGTTCCGCCAGTTGCTGTCGGTGGATATCCACAAGACGAAAGAGCCCCTGGCGTTGCTCGATCAGGCGGCGCAGTTGCTGGAAGGACGGTAGGCACGATCACGCTCGCCGTCGCTCGCATTGAACCTGTACGCGGTTTTGTCATCGTATTTATCGACACCTCGCCCCGCCATTCAAACAGCCGTTTTTCAGGTTGTTGCCGCCGGGGCCTTCGATACGTACATGCACCCTTGAGTGGCTGTCAGCGCTCGGGTAATGTCATTGGACCCATAGGACAGAGCACGCTCATGACTTCCAAGCTGGAACAACTCAAACAGATGACCACCGTGGTTGCCGATACCGGCGACCTGGATGCAATCACCCGCGTCAAGCCGGTGGACGCAACTACCAACCCCTCGCTGCTGCTCAAGGCCGCAGCCATTGCCGGCTATGCCGATCTGCTGAATGAATGTGTCAGCGACTGCAAAGGTGATGTAGGCCTGGCCAGCGACCGCTTTGGCGTTGCGGTGGGTCAGCAAATTCTGAAAGTCATCCCTGGACGCATCTCCACCGAAGTGGATGCGCGCCTGTCGTTCGACACGGACGCCATGCTCAAGCGTGCGCACCGCCTGATCGAGCTGTACGACAAGGCCGGCATTGGCCGTGATCGCGTACTGATCAAGATCGCGTCCACCTGGGAAGGCATTCGCGCTGCCGAGATTCTGGAAAAAGAAGGCATCCAGACCAACCTGACCTTGCTGTTCTCGTTCGCCCAGGCGGCGGCGTGTGCCGATGCGGGTGTGTTCCTGATTTCGCCATTCGTGGGCCGAATCTACGACTGGTACAAGAAAGCCAACGGCAACGACTACACCGGCGCCGATGATCCGGGCGTACAGTCGGTGACGCGCATCTACAACTACTACAAGTCCAATGACTACAAGACCGTGGTCATGGGTGCCAGCTTCCGTAACCTGAACCAGATCGAGCAATTGGCCGGCTGTGACCGCCTGACCATCAGCCCCGACCTGATCGACAAGCTGGCGGCGGACACCGGCAAGCTGGAACGCAAACTGGTGCCGGGCAATGCCGGCGAAGCGCGCCTGAGCCTCAACGAAGCGCAATTCCGCTGGTTGTCCAACGAGGACGCAATGGCAACCGAGAAACTGGCCGAAGGTATTCGTCAGTTCGCCCGGGATCAGGAGAAGCTCGAGGCGCTGTTGCAGGCCAAGCTGTGAGCTGATCTGTAGCCATGCAAAAAGGGCGAACCCTGGTGGGTTCGCCCTTTTTTGTGGCCGTTGGGTCATGAGGTGGATCGGCTGGCGCCATCCCTGTAGGAGCGAGCTTGCTCGCGATGGAGGCCAACGATTACGCGGGATGTCTGAAACCCCGCTGTGTCGGGGCCACCATCGCTCCTACAGAGGTCCTGGATCAGCGCCGCTCCAGCGCGTTCACCAGGTCATGGAACGCTTCGCGATTGGAATCGTTGAGCCCCATGAGGATCTTGTGCGCTTCGAGCACCTTGATCCGCACCACTTCTTCGGATTGATCCTGATCGGGCAGATCGTCCAGGCACTCCGGGCATGGCACGGGTTTGTCGACGATGTTGAACACCTGCTCGAAGCCCATGGACTGCAACAGCCGGGTGATGTCTTCGTGGGTGGTGACAACGGTCGGCAGCAGGCCGACCTTCTGCCGCGACAGGATCGACAGCTTGGCCAGCAGGCCAAGGGTGGTGCTGTCGATGCTGCGGGTTTCGGTCAGGTCGATCACGATCGCGTTGAAGTTCAACGCCGTGAAGATCCGCTCAATAGTCGCATCCAACGCCGAACACAGGGTCAGGCGAACTTCACCGACGAACTTCAGGACGAAGGTGCCGTCCTGCTCGGCGAACTGGATTCTACCGGTACTCATTGAAGATTCCTGCTCAACACCAACAGGGCGATATCATCCGGCATCTCCCCTAGCGTGGCCAATCCAAAAACCTGCCGCAGCCCATCCAGGGTGCCGCCCGCTGTCTTGACCCGTTGGGGCAAGGCCGCTTCTTTCTCTTTGAGTGTAGGTTCTGGCAAAAGGTCCAGAATGCCATCAGACATCAGCGTCAGGCTGAACGTCGACGGCAGCTCCAGCACGTGGTCTTCGTAGGTGGCCTCGTTGAAGAGCCCCACCGGCAGCCCACGCCCTTCCAGATAACGGACACTCTCTGGCGTGTACAACACAGGCAACGGCAAATGACCGCCGATGCTATAGGTCAACAAACCTGTCTCCTCGTCGATGACACCACCGACCATCGTGACGTGTTTACCCAGCTTACAACTGATCAGGCCCCGGTTGATATGGCCAAGGACCTCGGAAGGCTTGAACTCCGGCAATGTGCCGTTGCGCTTGGACTCGAACAGCAAGCGCGTGGTCATGAACTTCAGCAGCACGGTGACGAAGGCTGAAGAAGCGCCATGCCCGGAAACGTCCGCCAGGTAGAACGCGACCCGACGCTCATCGACCCGGAAGTAGTCGACGAAATCACCCGACAGGTACAGCGACGGGATGATCTGGTGGGCGAACTTGAACTCGTCGGTGGTCCAGGGACTGACCGGCAGCATGTTCATCTGCACCTGGCGACCGGCATTCTGGTCTTCCTGGAGCAGGTTCAGGCTGGCTTCGAGTTCGCGGTTGGCCTTTTCCAGCTTCTCGCGATAGCGCTGGTTTTCCAGCAGCAGCCGTGCGCGATCCAGGGCCCGACGCACGGAATGCTCGAGCACGGCCAGATCTTCGAGAGGCTTGATCAGGTAATCCGCCGCGCCCAGGCGCAGCGCCTCGACCGCATCGTTCATCACGCCAGCGCCGGACACCACGATGACCGGGGTTTGTGGCGAGCGCTCGGTGACCTGGCGGATGAGTTCGAGACCGCCCATCTGCGGCATGCGCAGATCGCAGATGACCAAGTCGGGCTTGTCTTGCTCGAATACCTGTAGACCCTGCTGGCCGTTGCTGGCCTGCAAGACGCTGAAACCACTGTCTTCCAAATAGGCGGCGAGGCTCGCGCGCACTACTTCGTCATCATCGATTATCAGCAGCGTGGCACTGGTTTTTGGCATGTGGGCAAACGGCGCCAGAATTAGGTTGGCGTAGCAGGCAGGGAAATGTCCCGGCTCACACTACTGGATTCGCTTTCTAGCCTCTCTGCCGCACCGCTTTCGGGCATGGACCCTACTCGCTGGCACACCAGAGGTGCCCTTCTAAGGCGCAGACGGTACTCCCATCCGCGGGGCGTTTCAAGCTTGCGCCGATGGTCGCTTGACGTCTTTACTTGTCAAATCACCGGGAGTTATAAGAACAGGCAAAACCGTAACCCAATGGAAGGACCAAGCCCATGAGTCGAACCGATCGGGACTACAGCGAAAAGCGGGATTTCATCCGTATGCGGGTCGATGCCGATGTCGCGCTGATCCATCAGGGAGATGAGGTTGCAGCCGTCTGCATCGACCTTTCCAGCAGTGGCATGCAAGTCGAGGCGCCTCGTTCATTTGCGGTTGGCGACCGCCTCAGCGTGCGAATCGAATCCGATCACGCCGCGCTCAGGGGCCTTGAAGCCGATACCGAAGTGGTGTGGGTGAAAGAACCGGACGGCGGCGGCCAGAAACTCGGGCTTACAATACTGAAGATGGAATAACGGATTCCAGAACGGACAAAGGCGGCCAGTCGGCCGCCTTTGTCGTTTTTACGGCCGGTATCAGAAATCGTCTTCGACCTGGCCGTCCTTCACTTTGAACTCGCGGTTTTGCAGGTAGGCATTACGAATGAAGGTGTACTTGTCGCCACTGATCAGCTTCTCGCTAGACAGCAGGCTGGCGCGTGTATCCACGATATTCAGGGCGAAGATCGAGTTTCGCACCGGTACGTCGTTGATGTAGCGGTAAGGGCCAGTATAGCTGTCGACGAGTTTGGAAGGCGCGTCGCGCACGGTGCTTGGACCCAGCAGCGGCAGCATGACGTATGGGCCGCTTCCGACCCCCCAGTAACCCAGCGTCTGGCCAAAGTCTTCGTCGCTGCGATTCAGGCCCATCTTGGTGCCCACATCGAAGAAACCCAGCAGGCCGAAGGTGGTGTTGAAGATCAGGCGCGCCGTGTCGACGCCAGCAGCGGCCGGCTTGGCTTGCAGGATGTTGTTGGCAAGGTTGGTGACATCACCGACGTTGCGATACATGTTGTGGATGCCGTCTTCGAGGAACTGCGGGGTCACGGCCTGGTAGCCTTGAGCCAGAGGCTTGAGCCCGTAGGTATCGATGAAGTCGTTGAACTCGAAAATCGGACGATTGACGCTTTCCCAAGGATCGTCTTCCGTGGCTGCCTGGGCAACGAACGGAACCAGCAACACGCTGGCGCACACACAAAGCTGAGCTAGATGATTGCTCCAGCGCATAAAAAACTCCTTGGGTTTGTACGGGGCGCAGGCCTCTTGGCCCGGGCATCAAGCTGGCAAGTATAAGACGGAAACAGTTATTTATGCAGCCTCGTAGGCGATGACTTACAGTGATTGGCGCACGACTGCGAGCCATTCACAGCAATGTCACTCAACTGTCATCGATGTCCCATAGTCTTTTCGTTATTTCAGGGACGTTGACATGCCGCACGCTGAAGCCTTGCCCCTCGCTGCACCGAACCTGACTGCCATCCTGTTCGGCCTCAGCGGTTGCCTGGTGGATTTCGGCGCTCGCACGCGCCAGCAAGGCGTGCATTGTGCCGACCAAGCCGAGATGACTCCAGGCGCACTTGACAGCCTGCTCAGCTTGCAGCGCCAGCAGATACCCTGCGCCTGGCTCGACGAACTCTCCCCTGCCCTCAGCCAATCCCTGGCGACTGCGCTGCCGGAATGGATCAGACCATCGCAACACCTCGCAACAATAAGGCCGTGGCCGGCGCCGGATGCCTGCTGGCAAGCATTGATGGCGTTGAATGTCGAGCGACTGGATGGCTGCGTACTGGTCAGCGGCGAACCACGACTCTTGCAGGCCGGCCTGAACGCCGGGTTGTGGACGATTGGCCTGGCGTCCTGCGGCTCGTTGTGCGGGATGGCTCCCAAGGATTGGCATGCCTTGAGCCAGAAGGAACGTGAACGCCTGCGCGGCAAGGCTACGGTGCAACTGTTCGGTCTGGGGGTGCACTCGGTAATCGATCACCTCGGCGAACTCGACACCTGCCTGGCAGACATCAGTCTGCGTCGCTGCAAAGGCGAAAAGCCCTGATCGAGATCATGCAGGTTGCGCACGAGTGGATTAATCTAAAGGTCAGCCATAGACCTTTGGCGAGCCGCTGCGGTCTATGCAAGTGCCTATCGACATAAGGAAGAACGCCATGCCTGCCCGCGAACTGCAAGAACAGCTCAATGCCCTGCGCGAGCAATTGGAACAGAATCCTCCACTGTCCGAGTCCGAGCGCGAGAACCTGCACGAACTGATGCAACAAATCGAGCTGAAGCTCGAACTGGAAACCAAAACCCCCGACACCAGCCTCGCCGACGGCGTCAATCTGGCGGTGGAACGCTTCGAGCTCGAACACCCGACCCTGGCTGGCACCCTGCGCAACATCGCCCAGGCGCTGGGCAATATGGGGATCTGATTAATCCCAATCCACTGAACGTGATGGTGGGAGCAGGCTAGCTCCCACCATCAGCGGGTCACTGGCGGACCAATCGATGGTTCGGCAATTGAACGCTTTCAGTGCTGCGATACGGATTGATATCCAACCCGCCACGGCGCACATAACGCGCATACACCGTCAATTTCGCAGGTTTCAACAAGCGTTGCAGGTCGAGGAAGATCCGCTCCACGCACTGCTCGTGGAAGTCCGAATGCTGGCGGAAGCTGACGATGTATTCCAGCAGGCTGGCATGATCCAGCGCCGCACCACGGTATTCGACCACCACGCTGCCCCAGTCGGGCTGGCTGGTCACCGGGCAGTTGGATTTGAGCAGGTGACTGTGAAGGCTTTCCTCGACAACCCGCGAATCATCGCAACGCAGCAGCTCTGGGCGCGGATGCTCGTAGTTACTGACGCTGATATCCAGGTCGTCAATGCACACGCCCGGCAGCGCCACGACACCTTCGGCCTCGACTTCACGCAAGCTGCGGACCCGCACGCCCACCGGCTTGCCCGCCGCTGCCGACAGGTCCTTGACCAGCGTCGATTCAAGGCTGGCGGTATCGGCGAATGGCGTCTGATTCAGGGAATTGAGGTACAACTTGAACGACTTTGATTCGATGATGTTCGGAGAGTCCGCAGGAATGCTGAACTCACCGATGGCCACCACCGGCTTGCCCGACGGCAGCAGCCACGACAACTCAAAGCAGTTCCAGAAGTCCACGCCCTTGTACGGCAAAGTCTCGGCCGTCAGCCCCAGCTCGGCCCATTTCGCGGTGCGCGGGATCGGAAACAGCAGGGACGGCGTGTACGTGGCAATGTATTCGCTGGATTTGCCCAGCGGCGAGTGTTCGGCTGCGGGATGCATGGCGGAAACCTGACTGAAGAATCAGCGGATTCTATCAGCCTTTGCCCCCGCCTTAGAGTGCTTACTGACTGACAGTCAATTTGCCCACCATGCCTGCCTGATAGTGGCCCGGAATATTGCAGGCGAACTCCAGGCTGGTTGCCTTGGTAAAGGTCCAGGTCAATTCGGCGGTCTTGCCCGGCTCGACCAGCACGCTGTTGGGGTCATCGTGCTTCATGCCATGATCCATTGCAGTCATGGCGCCGTGATCCATTGCCTTCACACCCGTAGGCGTCAACATGCCGTTTTCCTGCATTTTCAGCATTTCCTGCTGGTGCTTTGCATGCATCGCTGCGTCGCCCAGGTTGAATTCGTGCAACAACTGCCCCTTGTTCACCAACACAAAGCGCACGGTCTCACCCGCCTTGATATCGATGGCCTTGGGCGTGAACGACATGTCGCCCATCACCACTTCAACGCTGCGCGTCGCCTTGGCAGCCGGTGCCGGTTGCCCGAAGTCGTAGCTGTGACCCGGCGCGGCCCACACAGGCGAACTCAGCGCCAACAGGCACGCGGCCAACACATTGCGTAAAAACATCGTCGTACTCCAACAAGATAGGGTTCAGCCTGAGGAAAACTCTAAACTGCCGTTGCTGCCCGCAACCTGACAGACAGATTACAACTTTGTAAGGTTGGCCCGTGCTGACACCGCCCACGGTATAAAGCGTTCGTATCCTTTACCCAGAGTCGTCCATGAAACTGCTGATCGTCGAAGACCAGGCAAAAACCGGTCTCTATTTGCGCCAGGGCCTGGCCGAGGCCGGGTTCAACACCGAGCTGGTCGCCGACGGCAACACGGGTCAGCAGATGGCATTAAGCGGTGACTACGCATTGCTGATCCTCGATGTGATGCTGCCCGGCCGCGATGGTTGGCAAATCCTGCAGGCGGTGCGCAGCGCAGGTCTCGATACACCCGTACTTTTTCTGACAGCGCGAGATGCCGTGGAGGACAGGGTCCACGGCCTCGAACTCGGTGCCGACGACTACCTGGTCAAGCCCTTCGCCTTCTCCGAGCTATTGGCACGAGTGCGTAGCCTGTTGCGCCGAGGCAGTGCTCAACCTCAGGAAACCAGCCTGCAACTGGCGGACCTGCGCCTGGACCTGATCCGCCGGCGGGTCGAACGCAATGGCCAGCGCATCGACCTGACCGCCAAGGAGTTCGCCCTGCTGGAAATGCTCCTGCGCCGCCAGGGCGAAGTATTGCCCAAGTCGTTGATCGCCTCCCAGGTCTGGGACATGAACTTCGACAGCGACACCAACGTCATCGAAGTGGCGATCCGTCGCTTGCGCCTGAAGATCGATGACCAGTTCCCGAACAAGCTGATCCACACCGTGCGTGGCATGGGTTACGTCCTTGAAGAGCGGCCTGCCTGATGCGCCGACTGTCCTTGAGCAGCCGCCTGGCGTTGCTGTTCGCAGCCTGCACCGCCGTGGTATCGCTGGTGGCCGGCGTATTGTTCAGCCGCGCCAGCGAGGCGCATTTCGTTGAACTGGATCAGCAACTGCTGGACGCCAAGCTGATCGGCCTTCGACGGGCGCTGCATGACCCGCAATCGAGTGAAAGCAAAGCCCGGCTGGCGGAAGAGTTGAGCCGTCAGGCCGATTTATCCCTGCGCATTACCGGTCCGGATGGCCAGCGCTGGTACGACAGCTCGGCGGACGTACCCGAACGGCTCCCGCAGGCGCCAGGGTTATCGACCCTCAACGACAACGGCAGCGACTATCGTGTGCTGAATGCGCCCCTGTTCGTGGACAAGAAGGATTCTCCCAATCTGACGCTGCTGCTGGATATCACCCATCACCAGCACTTTCTGCAACGCATGCAGCGCCTTATCTGGCTCACCGTCGGCCTGTCCGCCCTGGCGACGGCGTTGCTCGGTGCCTGGGCGGCGCGCAGCGGGTTGCGCCCCTTGCGCCGCATGAGTGCAGTGGCTCGCGGCGTTAGCGCGCAATCGCTCAACGCGCGTTTGCCCGCAGAAGACATGCCGCCGGAACTCGCGCAACTGGCCCACCACTTCAACGCCATGCTCGCACGCCTCGACGATTCTTTTCAGCGCCTTTCAGCGTTCTCCGCCGACATCGCCCATGAACTGCGCACACCGCTGTCGAACCTGCTGACCCACACTCAGGTCACCCTCACCCGCCCGCGCGCCCTCGAGGATTACCGCGAAGCACTGCACAGCAACCTCGAGGAACTGCAATGGATGGCGCAACTGGTCAACGACATGCTGTACCTGGCGAAGGCTGACCACGGCTTGCTGATGCCCAGGCGTGAACCGCTGGAGCTGGCTGAAGAAACCGATGTGTTACTGGAGTTTTTTGCACCGCTGGCCGAGGACGCCGGGGTGATGGTGAGTCGCGAAGGCAACGCACGCATCAAGGGTGATCGCGGCATGTTGCGGCGAGCGCTGTCAAATCTGCTGGATAACGCGCTGCGCTTTACGCCGGCAGACGGTGAGGTTCGAGTGCGGATCGTCGACCAGATCAAGCGCGTAACCCTGACCGTCGAAAACAGCGGCGCCGGTATTGAAGCGGCTTTACTGCCCCGTTTATTCGACCGGTTCTACAGGGCAGACCCGGCACGCCAGGAAGGGAGCAGCGAACATGCGGGGTTGGGGCTGGCGATTACCGAGTCAATCGTTCGAGCTCATGGTGGACAGATTCGTTGCGAATCAGCGGATGGGTGGACGCGGTTCTTGATTGAATTACCAAAAGGGGATTGAGGCCAGCCCGGCCGGCCTCTTCGCGGGCAAGCCCGCTCCCACAGGGGCGTGCTTCAACTCGATCACTGTGGGAGCGGGCTTGCCCGCGATGAGACTGGCCCGGCCAACACATAACTCAACCGCTTACGAATATCGGAGCGCATGCGCCGGCTCAACCTTCGACGCCCGCCACGCCGGATAAACCGTCGCCAGGAAGCTCAGCACCAGCCCCGCCGTGCAGATCAATGCCACATCCCCGCCCTGTAGCTCCGAAGGCAGGTTGCTGACGAAGTACACGTCGGAACTGAAGATGTGCTGCCCGCTGACCCGCTCGAACCAGCCCACCAGCTCACTGACGTTCAGCGCCGCGATCACTCCGAGAACACCGCCGATCAAGGTGCCGACCACACCGATCACCGTGCCCTGGACCATGAAGATCCCCATGATCTGCCGGGGCGTGGCGCCGATGGTACG
The DNA here is from genome assembly GCF_054668405.1 of Pseudomonas sp. S2_C03. Lineage (NCBI taxonomy): Bacteria > Pseudomonadati > Pseudomonadota > Gammaproteobacteria > Pseudomonadales > Pseudomonadaceae > Pseudomonas > Pseudomonas sp. S2_C03. Next base: position 3,434,611 of record NZ_CP162766.1, read on the forward strand.
CAGGATCGCGATGTCAGCGCCCTTGTCGTTCACCACCATGATCAGCGTGGCGATGATGTTGAAGGCCGCTACAGCGACAATCATCAGCAACAGCAGGCCAATCATGGTTTTTTCCATCTTCATCGCGCTGAAGAGACTGCCCTGGGTGTGGGTCCAGTCGTCAGCCTTGTAGGCTGTGCCCAGGCCAACGGCAATATCGCTGGAGACCTTCGGCGCAGCGTACAGATCCTTCACCGCCAGGCGCACACTCTGCACCTGGTTCGGTTGCCAATGCTGCATCTGCGCGGCATCGGCGACGTGGATCAGCGCCATGGAGCCATCGAGCTCGGCACCGACCTTGAAGACGCCGACCACGTTCAGGCGCTGCATGCGGGGGGTGATTCCGCCCGGCGCGGTGCTGACTTCCGGCACGATCAGGGTGATCTTGTCGCCGACATTCAAGCGAAAGCGGCGCGCCGTGATTTCACCAATCACCACACCGAATTCACCCGGCTTCAGCGCATCGAGACGCCCCTGCACAATGTGCTGGGCGACGATCGACACCTTGCCTTCCAGCGCCGGATCCACGCCGCTGACCTGGATCGGCTGCATCGAGCCTTTGTAGGACAGCATGCCTTCCAGTTCGGTGAACGGCACGGCAGCTGTCACTTGCGGGTTCTTCATCGCTGCTGCGGCCACTGGCTGCCAATCGTCGATCGGGTTCACGCCGACGATGGTCGCGTGGGGCACCATGCCGAGGATGCGCGAGCTCATTTCGCGCTGGAAGCCGTTCATCACCGACAACACCACGATCATCGCCAGCACGCCGAGGGCGAGGCCGATCATCGAGGTCATCGAGATGAAGGACACAAAGCGATTGCGGCGCTTGGCGCGGGTATAGCGTGTGCCGATATAGATCGATAACGGTCTGAACATTCGCGGAAGCACCGTATAAAAATAAAAGACCCGAGGCACACTCGGCGCCTCGGGTTTCAGTCAATCAGATGGGCGTCAGGCGACCTTCCTGCAAGTGCAGGACACGATCCATCTGGCGAGCCAGGTTCATGTCGTGGGTCACCACCAGAAACGCGGTGCGCATCGACGTGCTCAACTCCAGCATCAGATCCTGGATGCCCTCGGCCGTGTGCAAGTCGAGGTTACCGGTGGGTTCATCGAGCATCACCAGACCAGGCCGGTTCACCAGGGCGCGGGCGATGGCCACGCGCTGGCGCTCGCCACCGGACAGCTCGGCCGGCTTGTGCTCCAGGCGATGACCGAGCCCCACCCTTTCCAGCAGCGCGCTGGCACGTTGGCGCGCTTCGGGGATCGCGGTCTTGCCGATCAGCAGCGGCATGCAGACGTTTTCCAACGCGGTGAATTCGGCCAGCAAATGGTGAAACTGATACACGAAGCCCAATGCGCGGTTACGCAGCAGGCCACGCTTCTTCTCACTCAGCGCCGAAAGCTCTTCGCCAGCGAGCCAGACGCTGCCCTGGGTTGGCGTATCGAGGCCACCGAGCAGATTGAGCAAGGTGCTCTTGCCCGAGCCCGATTTGCCGATGATCGCCACGCGCTCCCCTGGATGCAGCTCCAGTTGCAGGTTGGCCAGGACTTGCACCGACTCCGGGCCTTCCTCGTAGGACTTGCCCAGGTTGCGGCAGCTCAAGATTGCTTTTTCACTCATGCCCGACTCACTCATAACGTAGCGCCTCCGCAGGCTGGGTGCGCGCGGCACGCCAGGCAGGATACAGGGTGGCGAGGAAACTCAGGACCAACGCGGCGGCGCAGACCATGACGACGTCCTGGCTCTGCACTTGCGAGGGCAGGTAATCGATGAAATACACGTCGGCGTTGAGGAATTTGTGCCCGATCAGGCCTTCGAGTGCCGAGATCGCGGCGCTGACGTTCAACGCGGCGAAGATCCCGACCACGGCGCCAATCAATGTGCCGACTACGCCGATGACCGTGCCCTGCACCATGAAGATACCCATGATCGTGCGCGGCGTGGCGCCCAGGGTGCGCAGAATCGCGATGTCGCTCTTCTTGTCGTTCACCACCATCACCAGCGTGGAAATGATGTTGAACGCCGCCACCGCGACGATCAGCAGAAGCAACAGGCCGATCATGGCCTTTTCCATGCGGATCGCCTGGTACAGGTTACCGTGGGTGCGGGTCCAATCGCGGGCGTAGTAACGATCCTCACCCAACTGCTGGGCAATGCTCCAGGCCGTGCTCGGCGCCTGGAAAAGGTCTTCGAACTTGAGGCGGATGCCCTGCACCTGATCCGGCTTCCAGCGGTGCAGCCGCGCCAGGTCCTGCAGGTTGGTGACGCCCAGATAGCCGTCGATCTCGCCGGCGCCCACATGGAAAATGCCGACCACGGTAAAGCGTTTCATGCGCGGGAACATCCCCGCCGGTGTCACGGTGACTTCTGGCGCGACGAAGGTCAGCTTGTCGCCAATGGCCGCGCCAAGCTTGGCGGCCGCCTTGTCGCCGATGACGATGCCGAAACTGCCGGGCTCGAGGTCATCGAGTTTGCCCTGCAACATGAACTTGTCGATGATCGACACCTGCCGCTCCAGCGCCGGGTCGATGGCATTGAGCAGTACCTTGGAGACCTTGCCGTTGTTGGTCAGCAGGCCCTGCATCTGGGTGAATGGCGCAACGGCCGTCACCTGCGGGTTCTGCCTGACCTTGTCGGCCAGGCCCTGCCAGTTGCTGATCGGCTCGCTGGACTCGATGGTCGCGTGGGGCACCATGCCCAGCACGCGGGTACGCATCTCGTGATCGAAGCCGTTCATCACCGACAGCACAACGATCATCACGATCACGCCCAGGGCGAGACCGATCATCGAAGTCAGGGAAATGAACGACACAAAGTGATTGCGACGCTTTGCACGGGTGTAACGCGTGCCAATGAATACGAAGAGAGGTCTGAACATGTCGGGGCTTGTTCGGAGGGAAAAGGAACGTCCTTGTGGCGGGGGTCGATAACCAGCTTTACACTCAGACCACCGCCGCTACCATGGGTTCGCCATGTCGACATTAGATGAAGAAGATCGCCGCGAATACTACCGTATCGAGGACACGATCGCACTGGAAATTCGGCCCCTGTCCGCTCCCGAAGCCGCAGCCCAGGAAGTGTTGCAGGATGCTTCCCCACTCTTCAACCTGCTCAGCGAACTGCACCTGAGCGAATTCGAGTCGCAGCACCTGTTGCGCCAGATCAGCGAGCGCGACCGCAACCTCGCGGCATTCCTCAAGGTTCAGAACAAACGCATCGACCTGCTCAGCCAGGTGGTGGCCCTCACCGTGCTCGGCCAGATCGGCGAGCCACAACCGGTGATCATCTCCGAGGGTGGCATCGACTTCCAGCATCCGACCCCCATTGCCACTGGCGCCCACCTGTCGATCAAACTGGTGTTGATGCCGCAGGCCCTTGGCTTGTTGCTGCGCGCCCGTGTCACACATTGCGACCCCAAGGGCGACGGCTTCGATGTCGGCACCGAGTTCGAACGCCCTACCGATGCCCAGCGCCAACTGCTCGCCCGCTACATTTTGCAAAAGCAGGCCCAGGAACGACGCCTGGCCCGCGAACAAGAATCAGGCATTTAACTTAAGGAAGAACCGTGACCCTCATCTACGGCCATCGCGGCGCCAAGGGCGAAGCACCGGAAAACACCCTGACCAGCTTTCAGGAATGCCTCAAGCACGGCGTGCGCCGCTGCGAACTCGACCTGCACCTGTCCATGGACAACGAGCTGATGGTCATCCACGACCCGACGCTCAAGCGCACCACCGACCGGCGCGGCAAGGTGGTCGAGCACACCGCTGCGGAACTGGTGACATACGACGCGCGCAAGGGTGGCCCGGGCTGGATCAAACCCTGCCCGATTCCAACACTGGAGGAGCTGTTCGAAAAATGCGCCTTCGAGCACTGGCAACTGGAAGTCAAAAGCGCTTCACGCACCCGCGCCGCGACCACGGTGCTGGCGATTCGCGAGATGGCCCAGCGTTTCGGCCTGCTCGACAAGGTGACGATCACCTCGAGCTCACGGGAAGTGCTCAAAGCCGCGCTGGACCTGGTGCCGGATGTGTCGCGCGGGCTGGTGGCCGAATACGCCTGGCTCGACCCGTTGAAGGTCGCGGCGAGCTATGGCTGTGAGTATCTGGCGCTGAACTGGACCCTGTGTACGCCGGAACGCCTGCAGAAGGCGCAGCGTCAGGGGCTGCATGTGTCGGTGTGGACCGTCAACGAGCCCGCGCTGATGCGCAGACTCGCCGACTTCGGCGTTGACAGCCTGATTACAGACTTTCCCGGTTTGGCCACTGCCACCCTCGAGAATTGCTGAAATCGGTCTCCCCGGCCGGCTCAGGCCACCGGCCGGAGCCGCTCAAAAAGCCGGTTGAGGCCGTCGTACGCCGCGACCCGATAGGCTTCGGCCATGGTCGGGTAGTTGAACGTCGTGTTGACGAAGTACTTCAACGTGTTCAGTTCGCCCGGCTGGTTCATGATGGCCTGACCGATGTGGACGATTTCCGAGGCCTGGTAACCGAAGCAGTGAACACCCAGCACTTCCAGGGTCTCACGGTGGAACAGGATCTTGAGCATGCCTTGCGGCTCGCCGGCGATCTGCGCACGTGCCATGCCCTTGAAGAACGCCTTGCCCACTTCGTATGGCACCTTGGCCTGGGTCAGTTCCTGCTCGTTCTTGCCGATCGAACTGATCTCGGGAATGGTGTAGATGCCGGTCGGAACGTCGTTGACGAAACGCCAGCTGCCGTTCTCGACGATGCTGCCAGCGGCCGAACGGCCCTGGTCGTGGGCGGCACTGGCCAGGCTTGGCCAGCCGATCACATCGCCTGCGCCGTAGATGTTCGGCACACAGGTTCGGTAAGCCTCGTCAACTTCGATCTGGCCACGGCTGTTGACCTTCACGCCGATGTTTTCCAGGCCCAACTGGTCGGTGTTGCCAGTACGGCCGTTACACCAGAGCAAGGCGTCGGCCTTGATCTTCTTGCCGGACTTGAGGTGCAGGATCACGCCGTTGTCCACGCCTTCGACACGGTCGTAGTCTTCGTTGTGGCGAACGGTGATGTTGTTGTTGCTGAAGTGGTAGCTCAGTGCCTGGGAAATTTCCGAGTCGAGGAAGCTCAGCAACTGGCCACGGTTGTCTACCAGTTCAACCAGCACGCCCAGACCGCTGAAGATGGAGGCGTATTCGCAACCGATCACGCCAGCGCCGTAGACGATGAGTTTACGCGGGGTGTGACCGAGGCTGAGGATGGTGTCGCTATCGTAGATACGCGGGTGGTGGAAGTCGATGTCCGCCGGGCGATACGGGCGCGAGCCAGTGGCAATGATGATGTGCTTGGCCACCAGTTTTTCCACTACGCCGTTGGCGCAGACCACTTCTATGGTTTGCTCGTCGGCGAAGCTACCGGTGCCGAAGAACACGTCGACACGGTTACGGGCGTAGTAGCCGGTGCGGGAGGCAACCTGCTTGGAAATGACTTTCTCGGCGCTTTTCAACACGTCCGGGAAGGAGAACCAGCGCGGTTCGCCGATGGCCCGGAACATCGGGTTGGTGTTGAACTGCATGATCTGCCGGACCGAGTGACGCAGGGCCTTGGACGGGATGGTGCCCAAGTGGGTGCAGTTACCGCCGACCTGACGACGGCTGTCGACCATGGCCACCTTGCGCCCTGCCTTGGCGGCGTTCATTGCCGCGCCTTCTCCCGCCGGGCCGGAACCCAGTACCACCACGTCGTAGTTGTAGACAGCCATGCGTACTCCTCAGAACAGGCCGCGGCGCTGTGCGCCTGCGGCTAAATCACGCCGGTCGGCGGCGTGAAGGAACAATTTGGGGCCAGTGCAGAACCCGGACACAGTCTATAGAAGCGTCAACGCCGGGCACATTAACCCTTGGTCGCGTCGTAGGCTAGTTTTGCCTGCACTACAACGCCAGTCTTCAGTACTTTGATCACTCGGTTTTTGCGCCAATGAGGCGTTCAAAAGCCTGACTGGTGCGTGTGACGAAACCTGTATCGGCACGAATCACAAAAAATGCGCCGATATCATGTTTTTCCGCGTAGTCCCAACCACGCTCCGGGCCGAGAATCAGCAGCAGTGTCGACAGTCCATCGGCCAACAACGCCGAAGGATTAATCACCGTGACCGACGCCAGCGTGTGTGAGACCGGCGCACCGGTGCGAGCATCGAAGGTGTGGGAATAGCGCCGGCCATCTTGCTCGAAATAGTTGCGGTAGTCGCCAGACGTCGACACACCCAACCCGTCGACGGCGATGATCCGTTGCGCCACCTGCTGATCGTCCCGAGGTTCCTCCAGGGCGACATGCCACGCCGAGCCGTCGAGTTTCCTGCCCGAAGCCTTGAGTTCGCCCGTGGCTTCAGCGAGATAGTTGCGGATGCCCATGGCTTCGAGCCTCGCAGCGATACGGTCAACCGCGTATCCCGCTGCGATACTGTTGAAGTCGACTTCGACGGCCGCATCCTTGCACAACTGATCGCCATCGATGCGCAGGTGCTGATGACCCACACGCTGTCGTGCGTCAGCCAGCGCCTCGGCGCTCGGGACCTTTTCACCGCGAGCCTGGGGGCCGAAGCCCCAAAGATCGAGCAGAGGTTCCACCGTCAGATCGAATGAGCCGTCGCTTTGCGCAGACAACTGCTCACCCACCCGAACCAGTTCCAGCACGGGCGCGGGCATGGCCTGACAGGTGTTGGCCGGTCGATCGTTGAAACGCTCGATGTCGGAATCGCTGCGATAAGTCGACATTTGCCGGTCCACCTCGGCGAGGATTTTTTCCACCTCGGCCTGGACCTCTGCCGGCTTGGGCAGATCGGCATGACGCAGGTACTTGATTGAATAGGTGCTGCCCATGGTCGGGCCGCCAAAACCTTCCATGGAGTCGCCGTTGCCGCAGCCCGACAACGCGCCAAGCAATAAAAAACCGAGACCCTGCCACCCATTCAACACTTGCTGCGCTCCCCGCTTTGATTCCGGACACACCACCCATGCCCGGCATTATGCGACAAGCCAGCCCTCCTCACCTTGATCCGACGACGACTGAAACGCTTAAGCAGCAAGCTAACCAGTTGTTGCCTAACGATCTTTATACACATATTGTTACAACTCGCCCACCAAGGGAATTCACCGCACAGGTGATGGGGGGAACACGTCTACATCAGGGATTTCCGATCAGACAGACAAGAGTGAGTGCATTCCCATGTCCTCGAATACGGGCAAAGGCAAAGCGATTTTTCGCGTTGTCAGCGGTAATTTTCTCGAGATGTTCGACTTTATGGTCTACGGCTTCTACGCCACGGCCATCGCCAAAACCTTCTTCCCTGCCGACAGTGCTTTTGCATCCCTGATGCTATCGCTGGCCACCTTTGGCGCCGGCTTCCTCATGCGTCCCTTGGGGGCGATTTTCCTCGGTGCCTACATCGACCGCCACGGCCGGCGCCAGGGCCTGATCATCACCCTGGCCATGATGGCGGCCGGTACCGTGCTGATCGCTTGCGTGCCGGGCTATGCCACCCTGGGCGTCGCCGCGCCTCTGATCGTTCTGTTTGGCCGCCTGCTGCAAGGCTTCTCCGCCGGCGTAGAGCTTGGCGGCGTGTCGGTATACCTTGCCGAGATTTCCACACCAGGTCGCAAAGGCTTTTTTGTGAGTTGGCAGTCTGCCAGCCAGCAGGCCGCCGTGGTGTTCGCCGGTCTGCTCGGCGTTGGCCTGAACCATTGGCTGAGCCCGGAACAGATGGGTGAATGGGGTTGGCGTGTGCCGTTTCTGATCGGCTGCATGATCGTGCCGGTGATTTTCGTGATTCGTCGCTCACTGGAGGAAACACCGGAATTCCAGGCACGAAAACACCGCCCCAGCCTGGCGGAAGTCATCCGCTCGATCGGTCAGAACTTCGGCATTGTCATCGCCGGCATGGCCCTGGTGGTGATGACCACGGTGTCGTTCTACCTGATCACTGCCTACACACCGACCTTCGGCAAGGCCGAACTGCACCTGTCGGACATGGACGCCTTGCTGGTGACCGTGTGCATCGGCCTGTCGAACTTTTTCTGGCTGCCGGTGATGGGCGCCGTGTCCGACAAGGTCGGACGCAAGCCCCTGCTGCTGGCGGCAACCATCCTGGCGATTCTCACCGCCTACCCGGCGCTGTCGTGGCTGGTGGCGAATCCCAGCTTCAGCCACTTGTTGATTGTCGAGTTGTGGTTGTCGTTCCTGTATGGCTCATACAACGGCGCGATGGTCGTGGCACTGACGGAAATCATGCCGGTGCACGTGCGGACCACGGGCTTCTCCCTGGCTTACAGTCTGGCGACCGCGACGTTCGGCGGTTTTACGCCGGCGGCCTGTACTTACCTGATTCATGTACTGGATAACAAAGCGGCGCCGGGGATCTGGCTAACTGGCGCCGCGGTACTGGGCTTGATTGCCACATTGGTGCTGTTCCGTGGGAACCGTCATGCGTTGCGCATGGCGACCGTCGGCACAGCCTGATCCCCCCACTCCTGTAGGAGCGAGCTCGCTCGCGATGGTCGTCAACAATAACGCTGGCTACCTGATGCCCAGCGGCGCTCATGACACCATCGCGACGGTTCGACGCCTCGACATGCTCGCTCCTACAGGGTACAGGCGCCCCTCCCACAAACAAAAACGCCCCGGCCAAGGCCGGGGCGTTTTCATGTGCAGCGAGTGCTTAGCGTGGGAATGCAGGCGGGTTCACACCGGCCATGTCTTCCATCACGCGCACCACCTGGCAGCTGTAACCGAATTCGTTGTCGTACCAGACGTACAGCACAACGCGGTTATCCTGGGTGATGGTCGCTTCAGCGTCCACTACACCTGCGTGGCGCGAGCCAACGAAGTCGGTGGAGACCACTTCCTGGGAGCTGACGTAGTCGATCTGCTTGTGCAGGTCCGAGTGCATGGCCATCTGGCGCAGGTACTCGTTGATTTCGTCGCGGGTGGTGGCCTTTTCCAGGTTCAGGTTCAGGATGGCCATCGACACGTTCGGCGTAGGAACACGGATCGCGTTACCGGTCAGCTTGCCCTTGAGCACTGGCAGCGCCTTGGCGGCTGCGGTGGCGGCACCGGTCTCGGTGATCACCATGTTCAGTGGCGCGGCGCGGCCACGACGGCTGCCCTTGTGGAAGTTGTCGATCAGGTTCTGGTCGTTGGTGAACGAGTGAACGGTTTCGACGTGGCCGTTGACGATGCCGAACTTGTCGTTGACTGCCTTGAGCACCGGCACGATGGCGTTGGTGGTGCAGGAAGCCGCCGAGATGATCTTGTCGTCTGGGCTGATTTCGCCATGGTTGATGCCGTGCACGATGTTCTTCAGCGCGCCCTTGCCAGGTGCGGTGAGGATCACACGGGCAGCACCCGGGCAGGCCAGGTGCTGGCCCAGGCCGTCGGCGTCACGCCATACACCGGTGTTGTCGACGATCAGGGCGTTTTCGATGCCGTACTGGGTGTAGTCGACTTCGGCCGGGCTCTTGGCGTAGATCACCTGAATCAGGTTGCCGTTGGCGGTGATGGTGTTGTTGGCTTCATCAATGGTGATGGTGCCATCGAACGGACCATGGACCGAATCGCGGCGCAAGAGGCTGGCACGCTTGACCAGGTCATTCTCGGCCCCCTTGCGCACGACGATGGCGCGCAGGCGCAGGCCGTCGCCACCACCGGTTTTCTCGATCAGGATCCGCGCCAGCAGACGGCCGATACGACCGAAGCCGTAGAGGACAACGTCGGTGCCTTTGCGAGCCGAGGCGTTCTGCTGGCCTACTACATCGGCCAGCTCTTCGCGGACGAACTGCTCGGCAGTACGGCCATTGCCTTCGGCTTTGAATTTGGCGGCCAACTTGCCCAGGTCAACCGAAGCGGCGCCGAGCTTGAGCTCGCTCATCGCCTTGATCAACGGGAATGTTTCGTGGACGGACAGTTCGGTGTCGTCGGACTGGCGGTGACGAGCAAAGCGGTGAGCTTTGAGAATCGCGATGACTGAACGGTTGATCAGGCTGCGGCCATAGATCGAGCTCACCACGTTGTTATTGCGGTAGAGCTGACCGATAAGCGGAATCATCGCTTCTGCGAGTGCTTCACGGTCGATCCATTCACCAAGACACTGGTCGGGCTTCTGAGTCACGGGAACCTTCCACATGTAGGGGCAGAAAAAAGGGGCTACATTATGCCGCCGAGAAACCCGCGTAGCAATGCGCGCCTGTCGTGCGATCCGTAACAAATGAGTCGAACGAAAAAAATGACAGCGCTGGAGCCCAGTAAACTCGCGGGTTTCAGCGGCCCCTCATTTTCGTAGACACCGTCGTCTTGTCCGTAACCCTCCGTAACACCCGCTTGTTTTGCCACTACATAATCAGTGAATTTGAACAAAAAACCGCTGTATTTTGTCTTTACCACTACATTTCGCCAAACGTACGTAATAGACGAAGTCTGCAACTGACAGGCGGCATCCCTGCCCGCTACAATTACCGACTTTGTCGCAACGCTGGAGCTCAAACTTCCGTGCCCGTCCTGCGTCTACCGCATCTCCCTGCCGCGGCAGGTAAACAGCACTGGGGCAACTTGCCCGGTGCCGCCCTGAGCCTGGCTATCGCCGAGGCTGCCAGCGCTGCCAGGCGCTTTACCCTGCTGCTGACCGCCGATAGCCAGAGCGCCGAACGGCTTGAGCAAGAGCTGGGTTTCTTCGCCCCGGATTTGCCCGTGTTGCATTTTCCGGACTGGGAAACCCTGCCCTACGATCTGTTTTCGCCGCATCAGGACATCATTTCCCAGCGCATCGCCGCGCTCTACCGGCTGCCGGAGCTGAGTCACGGCGTACTGGTCGTACCGATCACCACCGCCCTGCATCGCCTGGCACCGACCAAATTCCTGCTGGGCAGCAGCCTGGTGCTGGACGTCGGCCAGAAGCTCGATGTCGAGCAGATGCGCACCCGGCTCGAAGCCACCGGCTACCGCTACGTCGATACGGTGTACGAACATGGCGAATTCACGGTGCGCGGCTCGTTGATCGACCTTTTCCCCATGGGGAGCAAATTACCGTATCGCATCGACCTGTTCGACGACGAAATCGAGACCCTGCGCACCTTCGACCCGGAAAACCAGCGATCCATCGACAAGGTCGATTCGGTCAAGCTGCTGCCGGCGAAGGAATTCCCACTGCAAAAAGAGGCAGTGACCCGGTTCAAGGCGCGCTTTCGCGAACGCTTCGACGTGGACTTCCGGCGGACTCCGATTTTCCAGGACTTGAGCAGCGGGATTACCCCTGCAGGCATCGAGTACTACCTGCCGTTGTTCTTTGAAGAAACCTCGTCCCTGTTCGATTACCTGCCCCAGGACACGCAAGTGTTTTCCCTGCCGGGGATCGAGCAGGCCGCAGAGAATTTCTGGAATGACGTGCGCAATCGCTATGAAGAGCGCCGCGTCGACCCTTCCCGTCCTTTATTGCCACCCGCGGAATTATTCCTGCCGGTGGAAGACTGTTTCGCGCGGCTGAAGAACTGGCCCCGGGTAGTCGCCAGCCAGCAGGATGTGGAAGCCGGCGCCGGCCGCGAACGCTTCCCGGCGAGCCAACTGCCGGACCTGGCCATCGAAGCCAAGGCGACCCAACCTCTGGCCGCGCTGGCCGGTTTTCTCGACGAGTTCCCTGGCCGCGTGTTGTTTACCGCCGAGTCAGCGGGCCGTCGCGAAGTGCTGCTGGAGTTACTGGAGCGCCTGAAGCTGCGACCAAAAACCGTCGACAGCTGGCCGGACTTCGTCGCCGGCAAGGACCGCCTGGCGATCACCATTGCGCCACTCGACGAAGGCCTGGTACTTGAGGACCCGGCCCTTGCACTGATTGCCGAAAGTCCGCTGTTCGGCCAGCGCGTGATGCAGCGCCGGCGCCGGGAGAAACGCGCCGACGCCAATAACGATGCAGTGATCAAGAACCTCACCGAGCTGCGCGAAGGTGCGCCGGTGGTGCACATCGACCACGGCGTCGGCCGCTACCTGGGCCTGGCCACGCTGGAGATCGACAACCAGGCCGCCGAATTCCTCGCCCTGGAATACGCCGAGGGCGCCAAGCTCTACGTACCGGTGGCCAACCTGCACTTGATCGCGCGCTACACCGGCAGTGACGATGCCCTGGCCCCGCTGCACCGCCTGGGCTCCGAGACCTGGCAGAAAGCCAAGCGCAAAGCCGCCGAACAGGTGCGCGACGTGGCAGCGGAACTGCTCGACATCTATGCACGCCGCGCCGCCCGAGAAGGCTACGCTTTCGCCGACCCGAAAGCCGACTACGCCACGTTCAGTGCCGGCTTCCCGTTCGAGGAAACGCCCGACCAGCAAACCACCATCGAAGCCGTGCGCGAAGACATGCTCGCGCCCAAACCAATGGATCGCCTGGTCTGCGGCGACGTCGGTTTCGGCAAGACCGAAGTGGCGATGCGCGCGGCGTTCATTGCCGTGCACAGTGGCAAGCAGGTGGCGATCCTGGTGCCCACCACCCTGCTCGCCCAGCAACACTACAACAGCTTCCGCGACCGTTTCGCCGATTGGCCGGTGACCGTGGAAGTGATGAGCCGTTTCAAGTCGGCCAAGGACGTCAGCGCAGCGGTCGCGGACCTGGCCGAGGGCAAGATCGACATCGTCATCGGCACCCACAAGCTGCTGCAGGACGATGTGAAGATCAAAAACCTCGGCCTGGTGATCATCGACGAAGAGCACCGCTTCGGAGTACGCCAAAAAGAACAGCTCAAGGCCCTGCGCAGCGAGGTCGACATCCTGACCCTCACTGCGACCCCGATCCCCCGCACTCTGAACATGGCGGTGTCGGGCATGCGCGACCTGTCGATCATCGCTACCCCGCCGGCGCGGCGCCTGTCGGTGCGCACCTTCGTGATGGAACAGAACAAGAGCACGGTCAAGGAAGCCCTGCTCCGTGAGCTGCTGCGTGGCGGCCAGGTCTACTACCTGCACAACGATGTGAAGACCATCGAGAAATGCGCCGCCGACCTCGCCGAACTGGTGCCGGAAGCACGGATCGGCATCGGCCACGGGCAGATGCGCGAACGGGAACTCGAACAGGTGATGAGCGATTTCTACCACAAACGCTTCAACGTGCTGATCGCCTCGACCATCATCGAGACCGGCATCGACGTGCCGAGCGCCAACACCATCATCATCGAGCGTGCCGACAAGTTCGGCCTGGCGCAGTTGCACCAATTGCGTGGTCGCGTTGGCCGCAGTCATCACCAGGCCTACGCCTATCTGCTGACACCGCCGCGCCAGCAAATCACCCCGGATGCGGAAAAGCGCCTGGAGGCGATCGCCAACACCCAGGACCTGGGCGCCGGCTTCGTGCTCGCCACCAACGACCTGGAAATCCGCGGTGCCGGTGAACTGCTGGGGGACGGTCAAAGCGGACAGATTCAAGCAGTCGGCTTCACCTTGTACATGGAAATGCTCGAACGCGCGGTGAAGTCGATCCGCAAGGGCGAACAACCCAACCTCGACCAGCCGCTGGGCGGTGGCCCCGAGGTCAATCTTCGCGTTCCGGCCCTGATCCCGGAAGACTACTTGCCGGACGTGCATGCGCGGCTGATCCTGTACAAGCGCATTGCCTCTGCCACCGATGAGGACGGCCTCAAGGACCTGCAAGTCGAAATGATCGATCGTTTCGGCCTGCTGCCGGAGCCGACGAAGAACCTGATGCGCATCACGGCGCTGAAGTTGCAGGCCGAAGGGCTGGGCATCAAGAAAGTCGACGGCGGACCGCAAGGTGGCCGCATCGAGTTCGCGGCGCAGACACCAGTGGATCCGCTGACACTGATCAAGTTGATTCAGGGCCAACCCAAACGCTACAAATTCGAAGGCGCCACGATATTCAAGTTCATGGTGCCGATGGAGCGCCCGGAAGAGCGCTTTAATACTGTAGAGGCACTGCTTGAGTGCCTCATTCCGAAAACTGCTTGAAGGACGCCGCATGCGCCTGTTTCGCTTCACGACCTTGCTGATGACCCTGGCCGCCCCGATGGCGCATGCCGATGATCTGTATCAGGTCGAAATGATTCTGGTCCGGCAAAACGCCGTGCCGGCCATCGTCAGCCGCGCAGCGCCGGAAGACTGGGACGCCGGCGCACAACGCATCAGTCCCGACAGCCTGCGCACGCCAAGCCTGAATGGCGAGGTGGAAAAGCTCACCGCCAGCAATGACTACACAGTGTTGCTCCATAAAGCCTGGCAACAAACCCTGGGTGAGGAAGTGTCTAGGGTGGCGATCAGCGACGGTAAGGAACAATTCGGCCAGTTCCCGATCGAGGGCACATTGAGCATCAAGCAGGGGCGTTTTACCGACGTCGACGCCGACTTCTGGGTCAACCAGATCAACGCGGACGGCCTGGTTACCGCCAGCGAGCGCCTGAAGACCGACAGCCATACCAAGAACGGCCAACTGAATTTCCTCGACGCTGGCCACCTTGGCCTGCTGATCAAGATTACCTCGCTGACCGCTCCTGCGCCGCGCCCGGTTCCTGAAGAAATTCCGGACTGATACCTCCTATGTCCGCGCCCCTGAGCAAACCCCTGGCACCTTCCTGGGTCAGCCGATTCAAGGAACAGAGCCTGGAGCGCGGCCGGCGGTATGCGCTGGAAAACCGCGTGAGAATCGTCGAGGCCGGCGACTCGACGATTACGGCAGTTTGCGAAGGGTCTGGCGGTAACGTCTACCGCCAGACCATTCACTTGCGCGAGTCAGCCAAGGCTACCCTGCTGATGGTCGATGCCACGTGCACCTGCCCGGTACGCAACAACTGCAAGCATTGCGCAGCCGTGCTGCTCAAAGTCCAGGAAACCCTGGCCTACCCCGCCGCCGCACAAGATGCCGAACTGCTGGAAAAACTCCAGGCAGTTCTGGAAAACCGCAGCCCGAAGGCACCACCCCAGGTGCTGGTGGACAACGTGCAACCGGTTCCGCGCTTGTGGCTGGCGAGCATCGAGTTCAGTGCCTTCGAGCCGCGTAACGGGCGGATGCAACGCTATATCCAGCACCGTGCCGCGCTTTCCTTCAGCTATCTGGATGAATACACCAGCGGGCAGAAAAATGCCGACGTGCTGATTCGCCAGGAAACACAGACGCTACGGATAAAACGCCATCCGGAAGTGGAACAAGCCTACAGGGAACAACTGCGAATCCTTGGCTTCAAGATCGCCACCCGCCAGAGCAAGGCCCTGCCGGAAAGCGCCGGTGAGCTGTATGAAATGGTCAACGACAGCGCCTGGCTGACGTTCACGCTCAATGAGCTACCCAAGCTTCGCGCCCAAGGTTGGGAGCTGGAGATCGACGAAGATTTCGGCTTCGACCTGACCGCCGTGGACGATTGGTACGCGACCGTCGAACAGGCACCGGAACGCGACTGGTTTGATCTTGAATTGGGCATCATCGTCAATGGCGAGCGGCTGAGCCTGCTGCCGATCCTGCTGAACCTGATGCGCTCCCATACCGAGATCCTCAACCCGGAACGCCTCGCCCGCCGCCGCGATGACGAATTGATCCTGGTGAATATCCCCAATCGCCCGAACTCGGAATACGGCCCACTGCAAGTCGCCCTGCCTTTCGGACGCTTGAAACCGGTGCTGGCGACCCTCGGCGAGTTCTACCTGCAAGAACCCGGCGAAACCACTCTGCGGTTGAGCAAGGCTGACGCCACGCGCCTCAATCCGCTGGAGGACATGCCCCTGCAGTGGGAAGGTGGCGAGCAGATCCGCACCTTTGCCCAGCGCCTGCGCGACATCCGCGACTACAGCGCGACAGCACCCGAAGGCTTGAACGCGACCTTGCGCCCTTATCAGCTCGAAGGCTTGAGCTGGATGCAGTCGCTGCGGCAATTGGAAGTCGGCGGCATCCTCGCGGATGACATGGGCCTGGGCAAGACCCTGCAAACCCTGGCCCATGTGCTCAGCGAGAAAAACGCCGGACGGCTCGACCGGCCGTGCATGGTGGTCATGCCCACCAGCCTGATTCCGAACTGGCTCGACGAAGCGGCGCACTTCACGCCGCAGCTCAAAGTACTGGCGCTGTACGGCGCCAGTCGCAAAAAACATTTTGACCATCTGGCCGATTACGACCTGATCCTCACCACCTATGCCCTGCTGCCCAAGGACGTCGAACGCTTGGCCGCACAGCCACTGCATGTACTGGTGCTGGACGAAGCGCAGTACATCAAGAACCCGAACAGCAAGGCCGCGCATGCCGCGCGTGAACTCAATGCACGCCAACGCCTGTGCCTGAGCGGTACGCCACTGGAAAATCACTTGGGCGAACTGTGGTCATTGTTCCACTTCCTGTTGCCGGGCTGGCTGGGTGATGTGAAAAGCTTCAACCGCGATTACCGCGTACCGATTGAAAAACGCGCCAGCGAAGTCAGACTCCAGCACCTGAACGGTCGGATCAAGCCGTTCCTGCTGCGCAGGACCAAGGAACAAGTGGCCACCGAGTTGCCGCCGAAGACGGAAATCATCCACTGGGTCGAGCTCAACGAAGCCCAACGCGATGTGTATGAAACCATGCGCCTGGCCATGGACAAGAAGGTGCGCGACGAAATTACCCGTAAAGGCGTGGCACGCAGCCAGATCATCATCCTCGAGGCACTGCTGAAGTTGCGCCAAGTGTGCTGCGACCTGCGCCTGGTCAACGACGCCACCCTGCCCGCTCGCGGCAGCACCTCAGGCAAGCTCGACAGCCTGATGGAAATGCTCGAGGAATTGTTCGAGGAAGGTCGGCGAATCCTGTTGTTTTCGCAGTTCACCTCGATGCTGACATTGATCGAGGCCGAGCTGGAGAAACGCGGTATCGACTATGCGCTGCTCACTGGCCAGACCCGCGACCGCCGCGCCCCCGTGAAGGACTTCCAGAGCGGCAAGCGTCAGATATTCCTGATCAGCCTGAAGGCAGGCGGCGTTGGCTTGAACCTGACAGAAGCGGACACCGTGATTCACTACGACCCATGGTGGAACCCGGCGACAGAGAACCAGGCGACCGACCGTGCCTACCGGATTGGCCAGGAAAAACCGGTGTTCGTCTACAAGATGATTGCACGCGGCACGGTCGAGGAAAAAATCCAGCACCTGCAAAAGGAAAAATCCGACCTCGCTGCGGGCGTGCTGGATGGGCGCAAAGCCGGGGACTGGAAGTTGCAGAGCGATGATATCGAAGCGTTGTTTGCGCCGTTACCGGACAAGTTGGATAAACGCTGAGGTTTGTGGTGCCTGTTACATCGCTATCGCGTGCAAGCCCGCTCCTACAGAGGCCGACATTGCACCTGTAGGAGCGAGCTTGTCGAGGCGTCGAACCGTCGCGATAGGGTCAACCCGGTATCAAGCCCTAATCAACCCCTGAGCACCCGCGCCAACGTCGACTTCACCTTACCCATCCCGTCATGCAGCGCCTGTTCGATCTCGGCCATGGTGATCACTGCCGTCGACTTGCCTGCCGCCGGGTTCACTACCAATGCCAGGCAGGCATAATCCAGTTCCAGCTCACGAGCCAGTGCCGCTTCCGGCATGCCGGTCATGCCAACGATGTCGCAACCGTCACGCTCAAGCCTGGCGATCTCGGCCACTGTTTCCAGGCGCGGGCCCTGGGTGCAGGCGTAGACGCCATGGCTGCTGTAGCCGCCCCCTTCGGCCGCCAGCGCCGCGATCAGTTGCTGGCGCAGCGGCTCGCTGTACGGATAGCTGAAGTCAATGTGCGTGACCTGCTCCAGGTCATCGGCAAAATAGGTGTGCTGGCGACCGCTGGTGTAGTCGATCAGTTGATGCGGCACACAGAAATGCCCGGTGCCCATCGCCGCATGAATGCCACCGACGGCGTTGACCGCAAGAATCGCCTCGGCACCCGCCTGTTTCAACGCCCAGAGATTGGCGCGGTAGTTCACCTGATGCGGTGGAAAACGGTGTGGATGGCCGTGACGGGCGAGGAACAACACTTCCTTACCGGCATACTCGCCGATCTGCACCTCGGCCGATGGCGCACCATAGGGCGTATCGACGGCCAGTGACTGACGAATACTCAGCCCTTCCAATTGGGTCAGGCCGGTGCCACCGATGATCGCGTAAACCGTCATAACGTAAAATCCTTATTCAATCAGTTGAGCGTCTTTGAGGGCGCCAATGGCGGTCAGCCATCGTGGGTCCTGACGATATTCGGTGCTGGCGCAGGCCTGGCCACGCATCCGGGCAATGCGAGCAGACGGCTTGACCTTCAGGCGCTGGGCGGCGCTCAGGGCAAGTTCTGCGGCGGCGCGATCATTGCACACCAGGCCCATGTCGCAACCGGCGGTCAGCGCCGCCTCGATGCGGCTCGCGGCATCGCCGACCACGTGGGCACCGGCCATCGATAAATCGTCGCTGAAGATCACGCCATCGAACTGCAGCTCGCCACGCAGGATGTCCTGCAACCAGCGGCGGGAAAATCCGGCCGGCTGGGAGTCGACCTGTGGATAGATCACATGGGCCGGCATGACCGCCGCCAGTTGCTGACTCAACCGTGCGAATGGCACCAGGTCGTTGGCGCGGATCTCATCGAGGCTGCGCTCGTCATTCGGAATGGCGACGTGGGAGTCCGCTTCAGCCCAACCATGTCCGGGGAAATGCTTGCCGGTGGCGGCCATGCCCGCGCTGTTCATTCCGCGAATAAATGCACCGGCCAGCAAGGCCGCACGCTGCGGGTCGCCTTCGAACGACCGGGTGCCGACCACGGCACTGCGTTGGTAATCCAGGTCCAGCACCGGGGCGAAGCTCAGGTCCAGGCCGACGGCCAGCACTTCGGTAGCCATGATCCAGCCGCACTGTTCGGCCAGGTATTCGGCATTCGGGTTATCGGCGATGGCGCGCATCGCCGGCAGGCGAACGAAGCCCTGGCGCAAGCGCTGGACCCGGCCGCCTTCCTGGTCCACGGCCAGCAGCAGATCAGGGCGAACCGCGCGGATTGCCGCGCTCAGCTCGCGGACTTGCCGGGGATGCTCGATATTGCGGGCAAAAATGATCAGGCCGCCCACTTCAGGTTGGCGCAATAATTGGCGATCTTCAGCCGTCAGCCATGTACCGGCGACGTCCACCATCAACGAGCCTTGCAGGCCAGCAGTCATAGAGATTCCTTGATAACGATGAACCCGGCTCGCACGCAATCGCTGCCTGGGACGGTACCCGGCAGGTCGGCGATATCAATGGGGAGTGGATTCAAAACGGGAGTGGGCATGGGCGGCTAGCTTAACGGATGTCAGCTGCCGCGCCCACCCATGTGCGGTCAAACCTTGGCGGCGACCGGCGTCGATTTGCTACGAGGACGCAACTGCGCAGTGGCCATGGCCGTATCGGTCACGCCGGTTTCGGCACGCATGCCAGCGGCCAGGAAAGGCACCATGAGGCGCATGACCTGCTCAATAGACGTATTGACGCCGAAATCGGTTTCGGCAATCGCCCGCAGAGCCTTGATACCCGACATGCTGAAAGCTGCGGCCCCGAGCATGAAATGCACGCGCCAGAACAGTTCAATCGGAGGAATTCGCGGTGCGGCCTCGTTCACCAGCAACATGTAGCGGCGGAATACCTTGCCGTACATGTCTTCCAGGTAGCGACGCAGGTGACCCTGGCTCTGACTGAACGCCAGGCCGAGCAAACGCATGAAGATGGAAAGATCGTTGCCGCTGCGTGGCTGCACCACCAGTGCTTGTTCAACGAGGATTTCCAGCAGCTCTTCCAGGGAAGGCTTGTTTTCCGGCTTGGCCTGGCGGCGCTCCAGCTCTTTATCGAGACTCAGGCAGAACGGTCCGAGAAAGCGCGAGAAGACAGCCTGGATCAGCGCCTTTTTCGAACCGAAGTGATAGTTCACAGCCGCGAGGTTGACCCCAGCCTTGCTGGTGATCAAACGCAACGAGGTTTCAGCAAACCCTTTTTCCGCGAACAACTGCTCGGCAGCATCGAGAATGCGTTCAACGGTTTCCGACTGGGCCATGGCTACTCCGCCTGACAAACACTTGTTTGAAACATACGTTTCAGCCCTTGCGTTGTCAAGCCTGCCAGTTCGTTTTGGGAATGCTCGGTCAGCTATTTAACCATACATTAATGCCCTGTTAATCAGCACTGGGATCGACCGTCTGGCGGTCGGCAAAAAAAGGGGCATTGCCAAGATGCTTTCACTGTATATAATCCCAGTCACTGTATAAAAAGACAGAGCGATCAAAATGCTAAAGCTGACGCCACGCCAAGCAGAGATTCTGAATTTCATCAAACGCTGCCTTGAAGACAATGGCTATCCACCTACTCGCGCGGAAATCGCCCAAGAGTTGGGTTTCAAGTCGCCCAACGCAGCGGAAGAGCACCTCAAGGCGCTGGCCCGCAAAGGCGCCATCGAGATGACGCCGGGCGCTTCCCGTGGTATCCGCATCCCCGGCTTCGAAGCCAAGGCCGACGAATCCACCTTGCCGATCATTGGCCGAGTCGCAGCCGGTGCCCCAATCCTCGCCGAACAGCACGTCGAAGAGTCCTGCAACATCAATCCTGCCTTCTTCCAGCCCCGTGCCGACTACCTGTTGCGGGTTCACGGCATGAGCATGAAGGACATCGGCATTTTTGATGGCGACCTGCTGGCTGTTCACACCACTCGCGAGGCTCGCAATGGCCAGATCGTGGTGGCACGGATCGGAGACGAAGTGACCGTCAAGCGGTTCAAGCGCGATGGCAGCAAAGTCTGGCTGATTGCCGAGAACCCTGAATTCGCCCCTATCGAAGTCAACCTGAAAGATCAGGAACTGGTGATCGAAGGCTTGAGTGTCGGCGTCATTCGCCGCTAAAGGAGGCTTTATGCAGTTCCCACACGCACCACAGCAAGCCCAACTGCCGCTGTTCGAGGCATTCATGATGCAGCCGATGGCGCCCATCCTGAAAGACGTGGTCGAGTCGCCCTGGAGCGCCGAACCTGAAGTCTTCAGCGAGCTATCATTGCGTGGCGCGGCTGGGAGCTGCCTGAGCCTTTTGGCACCGATTCTCCGCGACCTGAGCGAAGACCAGGATGCACGGTGGCTGACATTGATCGCCCCACCTGCCAGCGTGACACAAACCTGGCTACGCGATGCTGGCCTGAATCGTGAACGCATTCTGCTGTTGCAACCGCGCGGTAGCCAGAGCGCGCAGCAGTTGACCTGTGAGGCCTTGCGCCTGGGGCGCAGTCATACGGTCGTCAGCTGGCTCAATCCATTGGGAACCACCGCACGGCAACAGTTGATCAGCGCCGCCCGCACCGGGGATGCACAAAGCTTGAATATTCGACTGGGCTAAACAAGGGGTGCGCCGTCTGACGCAGGGCTTCTCCAAGGACAGAGAAGCCGATCTGTAGGTGTATCGAAAAAAGCGACAAACGGGATCAGTGAAGGACCCGATTACCCTCATCCGTGTTGAATTCGCCCTCCACCAGGCGACCGGCCATCTGAACGCCGACGCTCAACATCGCCTTGGCGACCTCCACGTGCTGGCCTTGCAGGAACGCCTTGGCATCCTCGGAGAAATTCAAAGTAACCAGAGAACCCTCGTCCTCAGCCCTTCGCAGCTCGATTCGGCCGTCTGGTAACTCGACAATTTCTAGAAAGGACGTTGGCATAAAGGTCTGTACTCCACGAAAGGCCGGCATTATATAGGCATCGGTCAGGCTTCGCTGAGGATCTTGACCAAATGCCACCATGAAGAGAAATTTCTGACAGCAACTTCTGGATCAGCTCATTGCAACTGACCCCGGAGCTCAAGTCGTCAGCATTCGTTCAACCCTTCACGAAAGCGCAGCGCCAACGCCTTGAGGTTTTGCCGCCATGCTTCCAGTTCTTCGCGACTGAGTTCCTGAGGCTCGTCATCTTCATCCAGGTTAACGGCCACGATCAACGGTTGGGTCACGTCCCCCTTTGGCTTGTGAGGCGCCCGTGGCGGCTGAAACAGCGCCGCATGCGCCGACAGTAACCTGGCCAGCCAGGTTTCAGGATTTTGCGCCAGCTCGACCATCTCTGCCATTTCCGGAATGGCAATAGTCTCCAGCACTTCCCGGGTCAGCAGCATCTCGGCCCGTGGCGCATTTGCCTGCGGCAAGCGATAAAAGCCAGCGATCTCATGACAAAGCCCCAGCAACGCTCCATACAGGTGAAACAGTGCCGACTCACGCCCGGCCTGGATCAGCGCCAGGGAGTTCATCGCCCGCCCCTCTTCCGCCTTGGCAAGGGCCTCCAGCGATAGGCCGGCGAAATAGATCTTCTGGTTGGTACGGGTATAGAGTTCGTGGGCCATGACGGCAGCCTCCACAACGAAATAATTGCGTAACGCAGGTCAGACAGTGTCGGGGATCAGGCGATACCACCGCAAGCGCAAAAAAGGCCGCATGCTGGATGCGGCCTTTTCATTCACTTTCGCTTAAGACTTCGCAGCAGGTCGCTTGTCTTCAACGGTCCACTTGCCACCGTCGTAGAACGCTTTCCAGCCGGTCGGTTTGCCGTCGACTTCGGTCTGCACGTATTGCTCCTTGGTCTTGCGGCTGTAGCGGATCACGGCCGGCAGGCCGTCCGGGTCCTTCTTCGGCGCTTCGCAGAGGAAGTGGTACTTCGGATCGATCTCATCCTTGTGCGGAATGATCTCAATGACCAGCGGAGCACGGGTTTCGCGGTTTTTCGGGAATTGGCTCGCCGCGAGGAACAGGCCGGAAGCACCGTCGCGCAAGATGTAGGTGTCGTTGACCTTTTCGCATTTGAGCTCAGGCATCTTCACCGGGTCCATCTTCGGCGGCGCCGCATCACCGCTCTTCAGCAGCTTGCGGGTGTTCTTGCACGTCGGATTGGTGCAACCGAAGAACTTGCCGAAACGGCCGGTCTTGAGCTGCATCTCGCTACCGCACTTGTCGCATTCCAGGCTCGGACCTTCATAGCCCTTGATACGGTAGCTGCCCTCTTCGATTTCATAGCCCGCGCAATCCGGGTTGTTACCGCAGATGTGCAACTTGCGCTTCTCATCGAGCAGGTACGCATCCATCGCCGTGCTGCAGATCGGGCAGCGATGCTTGCCGCGCAACACCAGCGACTCCGACTCACCCTCGTCGTCCGCGGCGATTTCGTCGCCGGGGACCAGGTTGACGGTGGCTTTGCAGCGCTCCTTCGGCGGCAGGCTGTAGCCCGAGCAGCCAAGGAACACACCGGTCGAGGCAGTACGGATCTGCATCGGACGGCCACAGGTGGTGCACGGGATATCGGTCATCACCGGCTGGTTGGCACGCATGCCGTTTTCTGCACTTTCGGCGACTTCGAGCTTCTTCTTGAAGTCCCCGTAAAATTCGTCCAGCACGTTTTTCCAGTCGCGTTCGCCCTGGGCCACATCATCGAGATTCTCCTCCATGCCGGCGGTGAAGCCGTAGTCCATGAGGTTGGAGAAGCTCTCGGACAGGCGCTCGGTGACGATATCGCCCATCTTTTCCGAATAGAAACGGCGATTGTGCAACGCTACGTAGCCGCGATCCTGGATGGTCGAAATGATTGCCGCATAGGTCGAAGGACGACCGATGCCACGTTTTTCCATTTCCTTGACCAGGCTCGCTTCCGAGTAACGCGCCGGCGGCTTGGTGAAGTGCTGGGTCGGATCAAGCTTGATCAGCTTCATCGCATCGCCCTGAGCCATGTCAGGCAACACGTCATCATCACCTGGCTTGGCGATTTGCGGCATGACGCGGGTGTAGCCGTCGAACTTCAGGATGCGTCCCTTGGCACGCAGCTCGAACTCGCCAGCACCGACGGTCACGGTAGTCGACAGGTATTGGGCCGGCAGCATCTGGCAGGCGAGGAACTGACGCCAGATCAGCTCGTAGAGGCGCTCAGCGTCACGCTCCATGCCCGACAGCTTCGCCGGCGTGGTGTTGGCGTCGGACGGACGAATCGCTTCGTGAGCCTCTTGTGCGCCTTCCTTACTGCTGTAGACGTTAGGCGATTCCGGCAGGTACTTCTTGCCGAACTCGCTTTCAATATAGGTACGCGCCATCGCCACGGCATCGGCCGAAAGGTTGGTCGAGTCCGTACGCATGTAGGTGATGTAGCCGGCTTCGTACAGACGCTGGGCCATCATCATGGTTTTCTTCACACCAAAGCCCAGGCGGTTACTCGCGGCCTGTTGCAGGGTGGAGGTGATGAACGGTGCCGACGGTTTGCTGCTGGTCGGCTTGTCTTCGCGCTTGACGATGCTGTAGCTGGAAGCCTTGAGCTTTTCCAGCGCGGCCATGGCCTGGGCTTCGTTCAACGGCTTGAAGGCCTCGCCCTTCTCGCGAGCCACGTCGAAGCGCACAGTCGCGCCCTTGGCGGTGCCCAGGTCGGCGTGGACTTCCCAGTACTCTTCCGGGATGAACGCGCGGATTTCACGTTCGCGCTCGACCACCAGCTTCACGGCAACCGATTGCACACGACCGGCGGACAGGCCACGGGCGATCTTGGCCCACAGCAGCGGCGAAACCATGTAACCCACCACGCGATCGAGGAAACGACGCGCCTGCTGGGCGTTGACGCGGTCGATATCCAGTTCGCCCGGCTCGGAGAAGGCTTCCTGGATCGCCTTCTTGGTGATTTCGTTGAACACCACACGCTTATAGCGGCTGTCGTCCCCACCGATGGCTTCGCGCAGGTGCCACGCAATGGCTTCCCCCTCGCGATCCAAGTCGGTTGCGAGATAGATGGTGTCAGCATCCTTGGCGAGCCGACGCAGCTCTTCAATGACTTTTTCCTTGCCCGGAAGGATCTCGTACTTGGCTTTCCAGCCATGATCGGGATCGACCCCCATGCGCGAAACCAGTTGATTGCGCGCCTTTTCCTTCGGTGTGAGCACCGGACCTTCGCCCGCAGCCTTGCCGCGCTTGGCGGCTGGCTCTTTGCTGGCGCTCGCCGAACCGCTGGTGGGCAGGTCTCGGATATGGCCGATACTCGACTTCACCACGTATTGGTTGCCCAGATACTTGTTGATGGTCTTGGCCTTAGCCGGGGATTCCACAATGACCAGCGATTTGCCCATGGATCAGAAAATTCCTGAATTCTAGAAGTGAAAGGCGGTTGGCGCCTGACGCGGCACCGCTATATATAGTGGCTGCAAGATGAGGTCAAGCGCAGGGTTTCGCGCGCACTCAGCTTATGGCTTCGAAAAAACGCTCGGTTCAGCCTGCACCAAAGCAAAGCGTGGCACCTGCTCGCCGTCAACCTCGACCGACTCCAGGAACATGCTCAAGGGACGTACCCAAAAGCCGTAATCGCCATACAGGGCTTGGTAAAAGACCACTTCTTCTTCCGTTTCCGAATGGCGCGCAATACTGAATACTCGGTATTGCGGACCCTTGTAATGCTGGTAGAGCCCAGGTTGTATCGGCATGTAATGGCCCTCACTCAAATCTTTTCAAAATAAAAATAAAAATAATGTCAGAAAAACAAAAACCGGGGCACTTGGCCCCGGCTTCCGTCAACGGAACGCTTAAACGCGTTCGAAGACGGTGGAGATGCCTTGGCCGAGACCAATGCACATGGTAGCCACCCCGAAGGTGCCGCCATTTTGCTTCATCACGTTCAGCAGGGTGCCGGAGATACGCGCACCGGAGCAACCGAATGGGTGACCCAGGGCGATCGCGCCGCCGTGCAGGTTAACCTTCTCGTTCATCTTGTCGAGCACTTTCAAATCTTTCAGCACTGGCAGGGCCTGTGCAGCGAAAGCTTCGTTGAGCTCGAAGAAGTCGATATCGTTGATGCCAAGGCCTGCGCGTTTCAAGGCTTTTTGCGTGGCCGGTACCGGACCATAGCCCATGATCGCCGGGTCCACACCTGCTACCGCCATCGAGCGAATCACCGCCAACGGCTGGATGCCCAGGTCCTGTGCACGCTGCGCCGACATCACGATCATGCACGAAGCACCATCGGTAATCTGCGAGGAAGTACCCGCTGTCACGGTGCCGCCCTTGGGGTTGAACGCTGGCTTCAGAGCCGCCAGGCTTTCCAGGGTGGTTTCCGGACGAATGGTTTCGTCGTAGTCGAACAGTTTCAGGAAACCGTTCTCGTCATAGCCCTGCATCGGGATGATCTCGTCCTTGAACTTGCCTTCCACCGTCGCCTTGTGAGCGAGTTGGTGGGAGCGCACGCCAAAGGCGTCCTGCTGTTCGCGAGTGATGCCGTGCATTTTGCCCAGCATTTCCGCGGTCAGGCCCATCATGCCCGAGGCTTTCGCCGCGTACAGCGACATGTGCGGGTTCGGGTCGACACCGTGCATCATGCTCACGTGGCCCATGTGCTCGACGCCACCGACCACGAATACGTCACCGTTGCCGGTCATGATCGCTTGTGCGGCGGTGTGCAGCGCGCTCATCGACGAACCACACAGGCGGCTGACGGTCTGGCCAGCCGACGTGTGCGGGATCTGGGTCATCAGGGATGCCATGCGGGCGATGTTCCAGCCCTGCTCCAGGGTCTGGTTCACGCAGCCCCAGATCACGTCTTCGACTTCGTTCGGGTCGACCTTGACGTTGCGTTCCAGCAGTTTGCTGATCAGGTGTGCCGACATGTCTTCGGCACGGGTGTTGCGGTGCATGCCGCCCTTGGAGCGGCCCATCGGAGTACGACCGAAGTCGACAATCACGACGTCTCTAGGATTCAAGCTCATAAGTTCACTCTCACTCTAGTTGGGGGCGCTTAACCGAAGAAGCTCTGGCCGTTCTTGGCCATTTCACGCAGCTTCGCGGTCGGGTGGTACAGCGCGCCCAAATCAGCGTACTGGTCAGCCAGGGCAACGAACTGTGCAACACCGATCGAGTCGATGTAGCGCAGCGCACCGCCACGGAATGGAGGGAAACCAATACCGTAGACCAGACCCATGTCGGCTTCGGCGGCGGTTTCGACGATGCCGTCTTCCAGGCAACGCACGGTTTCCAGGCAGAGCGGGATCATCATCCAGTTGATGATGTCTTCGTCAGTGACTTCGCGCTGCTCGTAGACGATCGGCTTGAGCACTTCCAGCACCGACGGATCGGCGACTTTCTTCTGCTTGCCCTTCTTGTCAGCCTCGTAGGCGTAGAAACCCTTGCCGTTCTTCTGGCCCAGGCGCTTGGCTTCATAGAGAACGTCGATAGCCGAACGGCGATCGTCCTTCATTCGATCCGGGAAGCCTTCAGCCATCACGTCACGGCCGTGGTGGCCAGTGTCGATGCCGACGACGTCCATCAGGTAGGCAGGGCCCATCGGCCAGCCGAATTTTTCCATGATCTTGTCGATACGGACGAAGTCCACACCGGCGCTGACCAGTTTGGCGAAACCGCCGAAGTACGGGAACAGCACACGGTTGACCAGAAAGCCCGGGCAGTCATTGACGACGATCGGGTTCTTGCCCATTTTCTTGGCGTAGGCAACGGTGGTGGCAACGGCCTGCTCGCTGGACTTCTCGCCACGGATCACTTCCACCAGCGGCATCATGTGCACCGGGTTGAAGAAGTGCATGCCGACAAAGTTTTCCGGACGCTTGAGGGCTTTGGCCAGCAAGCTGATGGAAATGGTCGAGGTGTTGGAAGCGAGGATGGTGTCCTCTTTGACCTTGTCTTCGACTTCAGCCAGTACGGCTTGCTTGACCTTCGGGTTCTCGACGACGGCTTCAACCACCAGGTCCACGTGACCGAAGTCACCGTAGGACAGCGTCGGACGAATGCCGTTGAGCACTTCAGCCATCTTCGCCGCGGTCATGCGACCTTTTTCAACGCGGCTGACCAGCAGCTTGGCGGCTTCTGCCAGGCCCTGCTCGATGCCGTGTTCGTTGATGTCCTTCATCAGGATCGGCGTACCCTTGGAAGCCGACTGATAGGCGATGCCGCCACCCATGATGCCGGCGCCCAATACGGCAGCCTGCTTCACATCGCTGGCGATCTCGTCGTAGGCCTTGGCCTTTTTCTTCAGCTCCTGATCGTTCAGGAACAAGCCGATCAGGCTCTGCGCAGCAGAGGTCTTGGCCAGTTTGACGAAACCGGCCGCTTCGACTTCCAGCGCCTTGTCGCGACCGAAGTTCGCGGCTTTCTGGATGGTCTTGATCGCTTCAACCGGCGCCGGGTAGTTCGGGCCCGCTTGACCGGCCACAAAACCTTTGGCGGTTTCGAAGGCCATCATCTGCTCGATGGCGTTCAGTTTCAGTTTTTCCAGCTTCGGCTGACGCTTGGCCTTGTAGTCGAACTCGCCGGAAATGGCGCGTTTGATCAGTTCCAGTGCGGCGTCCTGCAGCTTCTCAGGCGCAACCACGGCGTCGACGGCACCGACTTTCAGTGCGTCTTCAGCACGGTTTTCCTTGCCGGCGGCAATCCACTCGATCGCGTTGTCGGCACCGATCAGGCGTGGCAGGCGAACGGTACCACCGAAGCCAGGGTAGATACCCAGCTTGACTTCCGGCAGACCGATCTTGGCGCTGGTGGACATGACGCGGTAGTCCGCAGCCAGGCACATTTCCAGACCGCCGCCCAGGGCGATGCCGTTGATCGCGGCTACGGTCGGGACGTTGAGGTCTTCGAAATCGCTGAAGATTTTGTTGGCTTCGAGGTTGCCAGCAACAAGCTCTGCATCCGGCAGCTTGAAGTTGTCGACAAATTCGGTGATGTCGGCGCCGACGATGAACACGTCCTTGCCACTGCTGACGATCACACCCTTGATCGACGCATCTGCCTTGATGGTGTCTACGGCCTGACGCAATTCATTCAGGGTTAGACGGTTGAACTTGTTGACGGACTCACCCTTGAGGTCGAACTTCAGTTCGACGATGCCACTTTCAAGAGCCTTAACCGTGATGGCTTTACCTTCGTAAATCATCAACTGATCTCCACGATATGGAAGCTGAACAGTACACGTCGGAAGCAGGCGAATGGCTGGCAGGGACGACCTCGTCGATGCTACGCCAATCCACCCGACACACCCGCCAACGCGATAGTCGGGATTCTGTTGGAGCGCGCTCTAATGCAAACGCTCAATTCATACGCCCGTTTGATTTGGGTACGCCACCTTCACGGAATTTCCGGCAATTGTCAATCGCCCAAAATGCGGGTTGAAAAGCGACTTTGCAGTCATTTCTGTAGGAAAAAGGCGTGCTACGCGCAATGGCATGTACACACATTCATAGAATCAATCATTAGAAAAGTCGCCCTAATTCACCGCAGCCTGCGCGGAACAGGCTAAGCTGGCGAAACCACAGGGAAAGATGAACGCACTGGCGAGCGCCATGCGCGGGATCAGCCCGACCGAATTACCGGCCTGCCTGGCCAACCCCGCCCGACGATGTTGTCGGGCTTTTTATTGCGGACCTGTAGGAGCGAGCATGCTCGCGATGGTCGTTAACGATGACCCGGGATCCCTGACACCCCCTGGCGCACTTTCGGCCATCGCGAGCATGCTCGCTCCTACAGGGAATGCAGATTCTGTAGGAGCGGGCTTGCTCGCGATGGAGGACCTGGCGCCGCGGGATATCAGGCATCCCGCGTCATCGTTAACGACCATCGCGACGGTTCGACATGCCCGCTCCTACATCAGGCCAACGCCTTGAGCGTCGCATCAATGTGCTGCAACACTTCAGCTTCGCCCTTCTCACCCCAATACAAGGTGATCATCTGCTTGTCGGCTTCGACCTTGTACACGTTGGCCGGCAATTTTTCGAAATGATTGAGCAGCGCCTGATCGTCGCAGGGCTCCTGCCACTGATTGACCCATACACCCGGCGATTTCTGCCAGTAAACCCAGCAAGCCGGTTGGCTGCCACGACGGGGCCGATGGTACTGCGCACAGGGGTTTGGCGGCTCCGGGTGCAGCCAGTGCGGCCATTCCTGAGGCGCCAGTTGCATGGCCAATCCGATACGGCGTGCCTCCGTGCGCAGGGCGATTCGCCCACTCTGGGCGCGTGACGGTCGTAGCCATGCCAGAGGGCTCAAGACCACCAACAGGATTGACACCACTATCCAGACCGTCATATGTGTACACCCGATTCTTGATGAGCGCTTGAAGCCACTCTGAAAACAAAGCGCTTGAAACCAGCCATACTTACTCTTATTGCAGTTCTCAGGAGGAGCATCTCATGCCCTATGAACACATTCTGGTTGCGGTAGATCTCACAGAAGAGTGTGACCCTGTCATCAAGCGCGCTCGCGAGCTATCGGTGAGCAGTGGCGCGAAATTGTCCCTGGTGCACATCGTCGAACCGATGGCCATGGCGTTCGGCGGCGACGTGCCGATGGATCTTTCCCAATTGCAGCAGCAACAGTTCGATCAAGCCAAGGACCGTCTGGACCGGCTGATTGTGAAATATCCGGAAGTTTCCCGGGAATTCAGCCACCTGACCTACGGCCAGCCGCGCCAGGAAATTCACCACTTGGCCAAGGAGCAGGGTTGCGACCTCATCGTCGTGGGCAGCCATGGCCGGCATGGCCTGGCATTGCTGCTAGGCTCCACCGCCAATGACGTGTTGCATGGCGCACCTTGCGATGTGCTGGCGGTGCGCCTGGTCAAAAGCTGAAATCACGCTCCCTGTAGGAGCGAGCTTGCTCGCGATGGCGGTGTGTCAGGCAACTGATATGTCGATTGACACCGCTATCGCGAGCAAGCTCGCTCCTACAGTACAGTGAACATCGCAAATCCGGCGTTCACCGCGCAGTCAATCAGGCATCCAGCTCCGCCCAACGCTCGACCATTACGTCGAGCTCGGCCTGCATCTGTTCCAGCTTGGCGATCACCGCAGCGGTCTCCGCAGCAGGACGCAGGTAGAAACCGGCATCCGCCATTTGCGCTTCAACGGCAGCGATCTGCTGTTCCATCGCTTCGATCTGGCCAGGCAACATTTCCAGCTCACGCTGCAACTTGTAGCTGAGCTTTTTCTTCGCCGCAGGCGCTTCGACCGATGCCTCAGCCGCAACCGGTGCCGGCTCCGCCTTGACCACCGCCGAATTCAGGTCAGCCTTGCCGGACTTGCTCTCGGTCACGCCCAGCAGGCGCGGCGAACCGCCCTGCCGCAGCCAGTCCTGGTAACCACCGACGTATTCACGAACCTTGCCTTCACCTTCGAACACCAGGGTGCTGGTGACCACGTTGTCGAGAAATGCACGGTCGTGACTGACCATCAGTACGGTGCCGTTGAAGGTCAGCAGCACCTCCTCCAGCAGTTCGAGGGTTTCCACGTCGAGGTCGTTGGTCGGTTCGTCGAGGACCAGCAGGTTGGCCGGCTTGCTGAACAGTTTGGCTAGCAACAGTCGGGCACGCTCACCACCGGATAACGCCTTGACCGGCGTACGCGCACGCTGGGGGCTGAACAGGAAATCACCGAGGTAGCTCAGCACATGACGGCTCTGACCGTCGATGTCGATGAAGTCGCGGCCTTCGGCGACGTTATCGATCACGGTTTTTTCCAGATCCAACTGATGGCGCAACTGGTCGAAGTAGGCGACATCGATCTTCGTGCCCTCCTCCACCTTGCCGCTGGTAGGCTGCAAGCCACTGAGCATCAGTTTCAGCAGCGTGGTCTTGCCGGTGCCGTTGGCGCCGAGCAGGCCGATACGGTCGCCACGTTGCAGCACCATGGAGAAATCGCGGATCAGGAACGGGCCGTCCGGGTGCGCAAAACTGACGTTCTCGAGCACCATGACCTGTTTGCCGGACTTCTCCGCGGTTTCCAGTTGAATGTTGGCCTTGCCGGTGCGCTCACGGCGTTCGCTACGCTCGACACGCAGGGCCTTCAGAGCACGAACGCGGCCCTCGTTACGGGTACGACGGGCCTTGATGCCTTGGCGGATCCACACCTCTTCCTGAGCCAGGCGCTTGTCGAACAGCGCATTGGCAGTAGCCTCCGCAGCCAGTTCGGCTTCCTTGTGCACGAGGAAACTGGCGTAGTCGCCGTTCCAGTCGATCAGGCCACCGCGGTCCAGTTCGAGGATACGGGTTGCCAGATTCTGCAGGAAGGAGCGGTCGTGCGTGATGAACAGCACGGCCCCCTGGAAATCCTTCAGTGCTTCTTCAAGCCAGGCGATCGCACCGATGTCCAGGTGGTTGGTGGGTTCGTCGAGCAGCAGCAGATCAGGCTCGGACACCAGGGCCTGGGCCAGCAGGACGCGACGACGCCAGCCGCCGGACAATTCGGCGAGGGTCTTGTCGGCCGGCAGTTGCAGGCGGCTGAGGGTGCTGTCGACCAGCGTTTGCAAACGCCAGCCGTCACGGGCTTCGAGGTCATGCTGGACGTGCATCAACTTGTCCAGATCGGCATCAGTGACGATGTTCTGGCTCAAGTGGTGATATTCGGCCAGCAGCGCGCCGACACCGTCCAGGCCCTCGGCCACCACGTCGAAGACGGTCCGCTCGTCGGCTACCGGCAATTCTTGCGGCAATTCGCCAATCTTGAGGCCGGGGGCACGCCAGACAGCGCCGTCATCGGGCTTCTGGTCGCCCTTGACGAGCTTCATCATGCTGGACTTGCCAGTGCCGTTGCGGCCGATGATGCACACCCGCTCACCACGGGCGATCTGCCAGGACACCTTGTCCAACAACGGCATAGCGCCGAAAGCAAGGGACACATCGCTGAATTTGAGCAGGGTCATGAGCTTCTCCAAAAACCGGGCGCGCATTCTACCTGAATCGAGACTTCAGAAGGCCGGCAATTTCACCTGAGAGACACTCTGCGACACAAATGTTGCGAACTGATGCTGACGAGGCCGCAAAGCTTTCGCCCGCTGCTGGCAAAAGGCTAAGCTACAGATAATTCAGCGCGGGCAATGTCCGCGCTTGTCATGTTTTTTCTGCCCGGATGTCTCATGCGCAGTCGCCTTTTCAGTCTTTTATCCTGCTTGCTCCTCTCTGCCACTGCCGCTCAAACAGTCCAGGCGGTGGACCTGTCCACCCAACGCCAGTATTACGATGAAGCCAAACGCGCCCTGGCCAAGGGTGATACCGGCCCTTACTTTCGTTACAGCCAGGCACTGAGCACTTATCCGCTGGAGCCGTATCTGGCCTATGACGAGCTGACCGCACGCCTGAAAACGGCGAGCAACGCCGAGATCGAGAAATTTCTCGCCGAACATGGCGACCTGCCGCAGGCCAACTGGATGAAACTGCGCTGGTTGCGCTGGTTGGCCGAGCGCGGCGATTGGGCGACTTTCGTCAAATACTACGATCCCAAGCTCAACTTCACTGAACTGGACTGCCTGAACGCGCAATACCAGATCAGCCATAACCTCAAGTCCGAAGGCTACGCCAACGCCAACAAGCTTTGGCTGACCGGCAAATCGCAGCCCGCCGCTTGCGATGCGCTGTTCGGCATGTGGGCCGCCGAAGGCCAGTTGACGGAACAGAAACGCTGGGAGCGCACCAAGCTCGCCGCCCAGACCCGCAATTACCCGCTGGCCAACAGCCTGGTCAACGGCCTGAGCACCCTCGCCCCACGCGGCCGCCTGCTGGTGGATGTGGCGCAGAAACCTGAACTGCTCAACCAGCCGTCGCGCTTCACCCCGGCGGACGAGCCAATGTCCGACATCGTCAGTCTCGGCCTGCGTCGCCTGGCCCGGCAGGACCCGGACAAGGCCATGGCATTGCTCGATGGCTATGCCAGCAGCATGCACTTTTCCCGCGATGAAAAAGTGGCGATCGCCCGGGAAATCGGCCTGACCCTCGCCCGGCGTTTCGACAGCCGCGCACTGGACGTGATGACCAAATACGACCCGGAACTGCGCGACAACACCGTGTCCGAATGGCGCCTTCGCCTGCTGTTGCGCCTGGCACGTTGGGACGACGCCTATCAGTTGACCCGCCGCCTGCCGCAGGACCTGGCGACCACCAACCGCTGGCGTTACTGGCAGGCACGCAGCCTGGAGCTCGCGCAACCGCAGAACCCGGAAGCGCTGACCCTGTACAAGAACCTTGCTCGTGAACGCGACTTCTACGGCTTCCTCGCCGCCGACCGCTCGCAACAGCCGTACTCGCTGGTCAACAAGCCGCTGGTGCTCAGCCAGGCACTGATGAACAAAGTGCGCAACACGCCCGGTGTGCGACGCGCCCTGGAGTTCCATGCACGCGGACAAATCGTCGATGGGCGTCGCGAGTGGTACCACGTCAGCCGGCACTTCAACCGTGACGAAATGGTCGCCCAGGCGAAACTGGCCTACGACCTGAAATGGTATTTCCCGGCGATCCGCACCATCAGCCAGGCGCAATACTGGGATGACCTGGACATTCGCTTCCCGATGGCCCACCGCGACACCCTGGTACGCGAAGCCAAGGTGCGTGGCCTGCATTCAAGCTGGGTGTTTGCCATTACTCGCCAGGAAAGCGCCTTCATGGACGACGCTCGTTCCAGCGTCGGCGCCAGCGGCCTGATGCAACTGATGCCCGGCACCGCCAAGGAGACCGCTCGCAAATTCAGCATTCCCCTGGCGTCGCCACAACAGGTGCTCGACCCGAACAAGAACATCCAGCTCGGCGCCGCCTACCTTAGCCAGGTGCACAGCCAGTTCAACGGCAACCGCGTCCTCGCCTCAGCCGCCTACAACGCAGGCCCCGGCCGCGTACGGCAGTGGCTGCGAGGCGCCGATCACCCTGAGCTTCGACGTGTGGGTCGAAAGCATCCCGTTCGACGAAACGCGCCAGTATGTGCAGAACGTGCTGTCGTATTCGGTGATCTACGGCCAGAAGCTCAATTCACCACAACCGCTGGTGGATTGGCATGAGCGGTATTTTGATGACCAGTGAGCCGACTTGAGGCGCTGACAAAAATGCCCGCATTGAAAAATGCGGGCTTTTTTTTGCCGGATGTTCAATCCGCCTGGTGTAGCCGGATGCTTTTACTTGGTCGGTTACTTGGTCGATCTGTAGGAGCGAGCATGCTCGCGATGGCCGTGAACGATGACGCGGGATGCCTGGTACCCTGCGGTGTCTGGACGTTCATCGCGAGCAAGCTCGCTCCTACAGGGTGTTCGTGGCGTTAAATTGCAACGCCGCCAACCGCGCATACAACGCGTTACTGGCGATCAGTTCCTGGTGCGTGCCCACCG
This sequence comes from Pseudomonas sp. S2_C03, assembly GCF_054668405.1. NCBI lineage: Bacteria > Pseudomonadati > Pseudomonadota > Gammaproteobacteria > Pseudomonadales > Pseudomonadaceae > Pseudomonas > Pseudomonas sp. S2_C03. The sequence continues at coordinate 3,469,709 of NZ_CP162766.1, forward strand.
CCACCAGCCTGCCCTGATCCATCACCGCGATCCGGTCGGCGTTTTTCACGGTGGCCAGGCGGTGGGCGATGACCAGGGTGGTGCGGTTTTTCATCAAGCTTGGCAGGGCCTGCTGGATCAAGTGTTCGCTCTGGGCGTCGAGGGCGCTGGTGGCTTCGTCGAGCAGCAGGATGGGCGCGTCCACCAGCAATGCGCGGGCAATGGCCAGGCGTTGTCGCTGACCACCGGACAGACCGAGGCCGGCATCGCCCAGGTGGGTCTGGTAGCCTTGGGGCATTGCCTCGATGAAGTCGTGGGCGTAGGCAATTTTTGCGGCTTCCTTGACCTGTTCCAGCGTCGCCGTCGGGTTACCGTAGCGCAGGTTCTCTTCGATGCTGCCGAAAAACAGGGCCGGGGATTGCGAGACCAGGGCGAAGCAACGGCGCAAGTCGAGTGGGTCCAACTGGCTCAGTGGCACGCCGTCCAGCAGGATTTGCCCTTCGGCAGGGTCGTAGAATCGCAGCAGCAGGTCATAGACCGTCGACTTGCCGGCGCCGGAAGGGCCGACCAGCGCGAGGGTTTCCCCAGCGTTCACCGTCAGGTTCAAGCCATCGATGGCGTAGCTTTCAGGGCGCGAGGGGTAGGAAAAGCGCACGTCTTGCAGCAGCAGATTGCCCGCGACGCGCTCGGGCAACGTTATCAGCCCCGTCGCCGGTGGCTGAATGATATTTTCAGAGCGCAGCAGCTCGGCGATCCGCTCGGCGGCGCCCGCCGCCCGTTGTAGCTCGCCGATCACTTCGCTCAGGGTGCCAAACGCGCTGCCGACGATCAGGCTATAGAAAACGAAAGCCGCCAGCTCGCCCGCGGAGATTCGTCCGGCCATCACGTCCATGCCGCCGACCCATAACATGACGCCAACCGCCCCCAGCACCAGCACGATCACCAGAGTAATGAGCCAGGCGCGCTGAAAAATCCGCTTGCGGGCGGTGTTGAACGCTTCTTCCACGGTCGCGGCAAATCGCTGCTCGTCCTGGACCTGGTGGTTGTAGGCTTGCACGGTTTTGATCTGGCCGAGGGTTTCGGACACATAACTGCCGATATCGGCGATTCGGTCCTGGCTCAGGCGCGACAGGCTGCGTACCCGTCGGCCGAATATAAGAATGGGTGCGATCACCAGCGGCAAGGCAACGACCACGATGCTGGTGAGTTTGGGGTTGGTGATGAACAGCAGCACGACCCCGCCGATCACCATCAACAGATTGCGCAAAAACAACGACAACGACGAACCGATCACCGATTGCAGCAGCGTCGTGTCGGCAGTCAACCGCGACTGGATTTCGGAACTGCGATTGTTTTCATAAAATCCCGGGTGCAGGTAAACCAGATGGTTGAATACCTGACGGCGAATGTCGGCCACCACCCGTTCGCCAATCCACGACACCAGGTAAAACCGCACGAACGTGCCGACCGCCAGACCCGCCACCAGCAACATGAAAAGGCCGATAGTCTGGTTGAGCAAGTGCGGTGACTGGGTCATGAAGCCTTGGTCCACCAACAACCGAATCCCCTGCCCCATGGACAAGGTAATGCCTGCGGTGACAATCAGCGCGAGCAAGGCGCCCAGGGATTGCCAGCGATAAGGCATGAGGAATCGACTGGCCAGGCGAATCGCACGACGGTGACGGGCAGAAAGCATCAGGATTTTCCAGTTCACAGAATAAAGGGACTGCTACCCCCTCTTAATGGGGGGAACTCTGTAAATCACAATGAGTCAGGTTAATTATGACCGTGATGACCCAACCCTAGGCGCTATCGATCTAAGCTATGGGGTAGTCATGTGCGGATATTTCTGTTGGACTGATATCGCCGCCTCGTGCAGACCGCAGGGAGTTGTCACAGCCCGGTCACCTGGCGGTTCTACAGTAGGCACACAACCTGATGAGGAGACAGGCCATGTCCTTGCAAAACAGCAGCAGCGACAAGATTCAAGTGATCCGCACGCAGCCGAACCAGTCTCTGGGTTGCTCGATCATTGACGAAAAAGGCCGCGAAGTACCAATCACCGAAGGGATGATCCAGGACGCCTGCCGCGAACTGGAAAAACGATTGGTCAAGCCTGCAAAACAAGACTGATAAGCCTGCGTCTTCCGGACCCGGCCCTGATGGCCGGGTTTTTTGTGGGCGAGCCTGCTCCCACAGGGGCTCCGGGACCTGAGAAACCTGTGGGAGCAGGCTTGCCCGCGATAGGGCCCACCCGATCTCTAGACCAGCGAAGCCCCCAACGCCAACACCATTGCCCGCAACGGCGGCGAATCCCCTTCGATCCGCACCTGCAACCCATCGATCTCCCGGCGTGGCGGATAGTTCTTGCGCAGCACATCGAACGCGGCGCGCTGCTCACCCACACTACCCCCAAGGCTGCGGCGAAAATCCGCGTCATCTCGGCGCGGGTCGTAAACGCCCCGGCACATCATCGCCAACGCCCAGGCCGGGTCACTGTCAGCGCTCAATGTCACCTGCGACAACCAGGGCGGCGGCAGCAGCTCGCTGAGTTGGACCTGGGCCGGCTGCCCGAGAAAATCGCAGTAGGCCTGATAAATCTGCGCCGTGCCACGTTGCTTGCCGTCGAGGCTGTAGCCGGCAATGTGCGGAGTGGCCAACACGCAGAGCTCAGCCAGCGCGACATCGACCTCGGGCTCGGCTTCCCAGACGTCCAATACTGCTTGGAGGTCTTCGCGCTGCAGCAACACTTCGCGCAACGCGGCGTTATCCACCACCGGGCCACGGCTGGCGTTGATCAGCCAGGCGCCAGGCTTGAGCTGGTTCAAACGATTGCGATCAAACAGATGCCAGGTGGACTCCGCGCCCTGTTTCGTCAGCGGCGTGTGCAGGCTGATGACATCGCATTGTTCGATGATCTGCTCGAGACTGACGTAGTCGCCCGCTTCGCACGCCTGCCGTGGCGGGTCGCACACCAGCACCTTCCAGCCCAGCCCTTTCAACACCTCGATCAGCCGGCCACCGACCTCCCCCGCGCCGACCACGCCATAAGTGCGCTGGTTGAGGTCGACGCCTTCGATGTCGGCGAGGGTCAGCAAACTCCCCAGCACATAGTCGACCACCCCGCGAGCATTGCAACCGGGGGCGCTGGACCAGGTAATACCGGCCTGCTGGAAGTATTCGAGGTCCAGGTGATCAGTGCCAATGGTGCAGGTGCCGACGAAGCGAACGTTGCTGCCTTCGAGTAACGCGCGGTTGACGTTGGTCACCGAACGCACCAGCAGAACGTCAGCGTGTTCGACGGTGGCTCGGTCGATGGAGCGGCCTGCAACGCGGCGGATTTCACCGAAGTGTTCGAAAAATGCATCGAGCAGCGGAATATTTTCGTCGGCAACGATCAGCATCGCAGGTTCCTTTGGCGGGTTGGCAGTTCGGGCATAAGCCATCGCGAAGCTCAGGCGAGCTTCTTGCGAATCCAGTAGAGGTAGGTACCGGCCTCTTCATGCTGGGCAACCAGTTCATGGTCGAGGAACACGCAAAACTTGGGGATGTCGCGACGCGTCGACGGATCCGTCGCGATCACCTTGAGCAGGCCGCCGGGTGCCAGGTCACGGATGTGCTGGTGCAGCATCATCACCGGCTCCGGACAGTTGAGACCCGTGGCGTCGAGGGTGCCGTCTACCGGCGTATCAAGCATTTCACTCATGGTTTACTCCTGAAGCTGGCCGGCATTGTCGCGCATTGGCGGGTATTCGGTCATCTGTGGCATGACGCCATGATCCTCCTACAGGGACAGGCGGTGATGCATCAGCGGGATTTTGGCTTGGCCACGTCCAGACGGCGCAAATGGCAGGTCACTTCCTCGCGGTCGTGATACAGCTGCTTGCAGCCCACCTCAACCCGGATGCCGCGCGCCTTGAAGCCATCGGCGATGCGCTCCAGCAGTCGTTTCACTTCGGCATATCGCTGTTTCATCGGCAACTTGAGGTTGACCACCGCTTCGCGGCAATGGCCTTCACCAATCCACTCCTCCAGCATCGCCGCGTTGCGCGCGGGCTTCTCGACGATGTCGCAGACCATCCAGTCCACCGGTTGCCGTGGCTTGTAGGTAAAACCGTCGGCCATCAAATGTTGCACCAGGCCGGTGTCCATCAGGCTTTCGGCCATCGGGCCATTGTCGATGGCGGTCACCAGCATGCCGCGGTTAACCAGTTGCCAGGTCCAGCCGCCCGGCGCGGCCCCCAGGTCAACGCCGGTCATGTCGCTGTGCAAACGCTCATCCCATTGTTCGCGCGGGATGAAGTGATGCCAGGCTTCTTCCAGTTTCAGCGTCGAGCGACTCGGCGCCTCACGGGGGAATTTCAGGCGTGGGATACCCATCGGCCACATGGCCGAGTTGTTCGACTCGGCAAGGCCCATGAACACTTCGCGACCGCTTTTGAAGGTCAGCAACAGACGCGGTTTCGCTGGGTCATCCACCAACTTGCCCGCCGCGATCAGGGCCTTGCGCAGGTGCACTTCGAACTTTTTGCAGAAGTTCGACAAGGCCTTGCCGTCGTTGGTATCGACCATTTCCAGCCACAGGCTGCCACAGGGTGCAACATCCTCCAGGTGCGCGAGGATCACGCTGATACGGTCGGTTTCCGGCAGGTCGATGAAAACGCCCCGCGCCCATTGCCGAGGGAAAATCAGATCGCTGAAACGCAGGCCGCGCATCAGGCGTCGGGCGCCGTCTTCTTCGGTGCAGACAAATTCGGCGTAGGCGCTGGCGGCTTTCGCCTTGGCGTAACCGGCAACGTTGAGCAGAGCGGCATGTTCGGAAATCTCGGAACAGACTTCACCTTCGAAGCCCGGCCGGCAGTGCATGAAAAGGGTGTTCATTCTTACTCCTGGGCACGTGGCGAGACATTCGACCACTGCGCAATGCGAAGGCTGCGTTGAAGCAGAGCCTGTCACGAAAACCGGCGCATCATAGCCGAGTTCGCCACCCCGGACCCAGTCCACATCCTCGATATCCCTGGGTTTAGTGGCTTAACACCATCCGACGATTGAGGCGATCGATTCGAACGATCATGATGGTCATAGACTCTGAGTATCGTACCCACCGAGATGGCGCAAAGATCATCCGGTCATTCGCCTTACACAGCAAATAGAGCTAGGTTTAATGCTCTACCCGTCCCCTCAGTCCGTAGCCGTGCGGACGCAAAGGAGTGATTGCAATGCCGTCCCTCGATAGCCTGAAAGCCCTCAAAACCCTGCAAGTCGACGACAAGACCTACCACTACTTCAGCTTGCCCGATGCGGCCAAAAGCCTCGGTGACCTGGATAAGTTACCGATGTCGTTGAAAGTGCTGCTGGAAAACCTGCTGCGCTGGGAAGACGAAAAAACCGTCACCGGTGCCGACCTGCGGGCCATTGCCGCCTGGCTCAAGGAGCGCCGCTCAGACCGGGAAATCCAGTACCGCCCGGCGCGCGTGCTCATGCAGGACTTCACCGGCGTTCCGGCCGTGGTCGACCTGGCGGCCATGCGCGCCGCCATGGCAAAGGCCGGCGGCAACCCGCAGCGCATCAATCCGTTATCGCCGGTAGACCTGGTGATCGACCACTCCGTGATGGTCGACAAGTTCGCCAGCCCCAGCGCTTTCGAACAGAACGTGGACATCGAAATGCAGCGCAATGGCGAACGCTACGCCTTTCTGCGCTGGGGCCAGAGCGCTTTCGATAACTTCAGTGTGGTACCGCCGGGCACCGGCATCTGCCACCAGGTCAACCTTGAATACCTTGGCCGCACCGTCTGGACCAAGGACGAAGACGGCCGCACGTATGCGTTCCCCGACACGCTGGTGGGGACCGATTCCCACACCACCATGATCAATGGTCTTGGCGTACTCGGTTGGGGCGTCGGCGGCATCGAGGCGGAAGCGGCGATGCTCGGCCAACCGGTGTCGATGCTGATTCCCGAAGTGATCGGTTTCAAACTCACTGGCAAGCTCAAGGAAGGCATCACCGCCACCGACCTGGTGCTGACCGTCACGCAGATGCTGCGCAAGAAAGGTGTGGTCGGCAAGTTCGTCGAATTCTACGGCGACGGCTTGGCGGACCTGCCGCTGGCCGACCGTGCGACCATTGCCAACATGGCTCCGGAATACGGCGCCACCTGCGGCTTTTTCCCGGTGGATGAAGTCACGCTGGACTACCTGCGCCTCTCCGGCCGGCCACCGGAAACCGTGAAACTGGTCGAGGCCTACAGCAAGGCCCAGGGCTTGTGGCGCCTGCCGGGCAAGGAACCGGTGTTCACCGACAGCCTGGCGTTGGACATGGCCAGCGTCGAAGCCAGCCTTGCCGGGCCGAAACGCCCGCAAGACCGGGTGGCACTGCCCAAGGTCGCGCAGGCATTCAGCGATTTCCTGGGCCTGACCCTCAAACCCACCAGCAAGGAAGAAGGCCGCCTGGAAAGCGAGGGCGGTGGTGGCGTGGCGGTGGGCAATGCCGACATGGCCGGAGAAGTGGACTATGAATTCGAAGGCACGACCCACCGGCTGAAAAACGGCGCAGTGGTGATTGCCGCCATCACATCCTGCACGAACACCTCCAACCCGAGCGTAATGATGGCCGCTGGCCTGGTGGCGAAAAAAGCGGTGGAGAAAGGCCTCAAGCGCAAGCCCTGGGTGAAAAGCTCCCTGGCGCCAGGCTCCAAAGTGGTGACCGACTACTATAAGGCGGCCGGTTTGACCCCCTACCTCGACCAATTGGGCTTCGACCTGGTTGGCTACGGCTGCACCACGTGTATCGGTAACTCCGGGCCGCTGCCGGAACCGATCGAAAAAGCCATCCAGAACGCCGACTCGACCGTCGCCTCCGTGCTGTCGGGCAACCGCAACTTCGAAGGCCGGGTGCATCCGCTGGTGAAAACCAACTGGCTGGCCTCCCCGCCGCTGGTGGTCGCCTATGCGTTGGCCGGTACGGTGCGCATGGACATCAGCAGCGAACCGTTGGGCAACGGCAAGGACGGCAAGCCGGTTTACCTGCGGGACATCTGGCCAAGCACCCAGGAAATTGCCGACGCGGTGAACCAGGTCAACACGGCGATGTTCCACAAGGAATACGCCGAAGTGTTCGCCGGCGACGAACAATGGCAAGCCATCGAAGTGCCCCAAGCGGCGACCTATGTCTGGCAGGATGATTCGACCTATATCCAGCATCCGCCGTTTTTCGACGATATCGGCGGCCCACCTCCGGCGGTCGGGGACGTCACGGGTGCCCGCGTTCTCGCGTTGCTGGGCGACTCGGTCACCACCGACCATATTTCCCCGGCGGGTAACATCAAGGCCGACAGCCCGGCTGGACGCTACCTGCGCGAGAAAGGCGTGGAGCCTCGCGACTTCAACTCCTACGGTTCCCGGCGCGGTAACCATGAGGTGATGATGCGTGGCACATTCGCCAACATCCGTATTCGCAATGAGATGCTCGGCGGTGAGGAAGGTGGCAATACGATCTACATTCCCACCGGGGAACGCATGGCGATCTACGATGCCGCCATGCGTTACCAGGCCACGGCAACGCCACTGGTGGTGATTGCCGGCCAGGAATACGGCACCGGATCGAGCCGTGACTGGGCAGCCAAGGGCACCAACCTGTTGGGAGTGAAGGCTGTCATCGCCGAAAGCTTCGAACGCATCCACCGCTCCAACCTGGTCGGCATGGGCGTGTTGCCGCTGCAATTCAAGCTGGACCAAAACCGCAAGAGTTTGAATCTGACCGGCAAGGAAACCCTGGACATCCTCGGTCTTTCCGGCGTGGAACTGACCCCGCGGATGAACCTGACGCTGGTCATCACCCGCGAAAACGGCAGCCGCGAGAAAGTCGAGGTGTTGTGCCGGATCGATACGCTCAATGAGGTCGAGTACTTCAAGTCGGGGGGGATTCTGCATTACGTACTGCGCCAGTTGATCGCGTCCTGATCAGCCTGGGTGGGGGTTGTGCCTTGGTCAATCCCCACGCAGATTCAGAGATCTGTCTCGCGCGGCTTGTGGGCGTTTCACGCAAGAGCCCTGGGCCAGATTCCTGCAGATAATCGCCAATCAACCCGCCATGACTTTCGGCAACTGCCATCCAAAATGAACCGAAAGCAGGCGCAGCAGCAAACAGGCTGCGCCCGCCAAAAACGCCGCAGCCACAGGCGGCAGGCCCAGGCGCCTGCTGATGATCAAGGTGGCGGCACCTACGAACGCCGAACTCGCATACAGGTCAGCCTGCAGCACCATCGGCACCCGCGCCAGTACGATGTCGCGCAACACCCCGCCACCTACGCCCGTGATCGTGCCCATGAGCATTGCCACAAACGGCGTGATGCCAAAGTTGAGCGCCTTCTGCGCCCCTGCCACGGCAAACAAGGCCAGTCCCGCTGCATCCAGTACGATGAGGGTCGAGCCGGACCAGCCCAGTACGTGCTCATGAAAAATGAATGCCAGCGCGCCCATCGAAAACGCCAGCGCTGGATAGCGCCAGTCTCTGATGGCATTGGGTGGCGTTGCGCCTATCAGCAGATCGCGGGTGACACCACCGCCCAGGGCGACGATGAACGAGATCACCATCACCCCCAGCAGGTCGAGGTCGCTGCGCATCGCGGTAATCGCGCCTTCGATTGCAAATACCGCCGTACCGGCAAGGTCGGCGGCCAGCACGATTTTCTCGACCCGGGACCTCACTTAAAGCAGTGCCAAACGTGCTGTCCGCCACCGGGCAACGCGTATGCCCACATAGGCACTCGCCAGGCACTGATCCCGACCACACGAACAAGAATGACAGCCCACACGTATTCACCCCCGGCTCAAGCTTCAGCGACCCAATCAGAGCGTCATCGGGCCATTGCAACGCCCGACCGATACGACGATAGAAGAAAAACTCAAGGCGGTGTGTTTATTTACCCGGCCTTTATAATCGCCGCATTTTTATCGGACCTGCCACCCTGCAGGCGCGCACGCAATTTTGGACACAAGGACACCCCCAATGCCCACTGCCCCGCCATGGACATATCTGATTCTGCTCACCCTCGGTTACGGCCTGGCCCTGACCTACGGCCAACTCGGCTGGCTGGCGGGCATCACGGTCCTGACCCTGGTGATCGCCGGTTACGCCGCCCGACAGCCGCATATCGGCGTCGGCCGTCCCCTGGGACACGCCTTGTTCGTGTGCACGGCGCTGGCGCTGGCGATGCACTGGCTTCCCGGCTTCCATAATGGAAGAGGCATCCCGCCACAACGTTTTACCGACGATGCCGTGCCGTTTTCCATGTACCTGAACCTCGACAAACCGCTGATTGGCGTCTGGCTCTTGCTGGTCTGCCCGTGGATCGTCGCTGGCCGCTCGCTGCGCCCGGCCCTGCTGGGCACGCTGCTGGGCCTGATGGTGAGTGGTGTGCTGGCGCTGGGTGGCGCCGTGGCGCTGGGTGTGGTCGGCTGGGCGCCGAAATGGCCCGACCTGGCCTGGTTATGGCTGCTCAACAACCTGCTGCTGGTGACGTTGGTGGAAGAAGCCCTGTTTCGCGGTTATATCCAGGGCGGACTGAGCCGTGTCTTCAACCGCCTGCCACAGGGCGAAAACCTCGCCCTACTGCTCGCCGCCCTGCTGTTTGGCCTTTCCCACCTGGGCGCGGGTTGGCAATGGGTGCTGCTGGCAACCCTGGCAGGCATCGGCTATGGCCTGGCTTACCGATTCGGCGGTTTGGCCGCGGCAATAGCCACGCACCTGGGTCTGAACCTGCTGCATTTCGGCTTGTTCACGTACCCGATGCTCGCCGGCTGACAGCGCTGGCTGGCTCGGCGCAGGTGCCAATATTAAAAATTAATTTCAGTTAATCGCAGGAGGTGCCGACAACACTGGAAAGCCTTGCGGACTTAAATTGCCATGCGTAACAACCAGCCCATTACTCAAAGCGAGCGGACCTTCCCGTCTCAGCAACGGTTGATTTCTACAACCGATACCAAGGGCGTGATCACCTACTGCAACGATGCGTTCGTCGAAATCAGCGGCTATTCCCGCGACGAATTGATCCGTGCACCGCATAACCTGGTGCGTCACCCCGACGTGCCGGCTGCAGTGTTTGCGCATATGTGGGGCACGCTCAAACAAGGCTTACCCTGGATGGGTATCGTCAAGAATCGCTGTAAAAGCGGTGACTACTACTGGGTTAACGCCTACGTCACCCCGGTGTACGAGGGCAATCAGGTCATTGGCTACGAATCGGTAAGGGTCAAGCCCACGGCCGAGCAGATCCAGCGTGCCAAGGCGCTTTATCAGCGCATCAACCAGGGCAAGTCGGCGATTCCTTCCTCCGACAAGTGGCTGCCGGTGCTACAGGACTGGCTGCCCTTCATCCTGGTCAGCCAACTGAGCTTCCTGATCGGCGCCTCGCTCAATTCCCATTGGGGTTTTGCCCTGGCCGCGGGCCTGTCCGTGCCGCTGGGCCTGCTCGGCTTGAGCTGGCAACAGCGTGGCCTGAAGCGCCTGCTGCGCCTGGCGGAACAGACCACCTCCGACCCGCTGATTGCGCAGATGTACACCGACAGCCGTGGCGCCCAGGCGCGCCTGGAAATGTCCATCCTCAGCCAGGAAGCTCGTCTTCGCACCTGCCTGACCCGTCTGCAGGACACTGCCGAGCACTTGACCGAACAAGCCCGGCAGTCCGACTCCCTGGCGCACGACAGTTCAACCGGCCTGGAGCGCCAGCGCCTCGAGACCGAGCAGGTGGCCACCGCCGTCAATCAGATGGCCGCCACCACCCAGGAAGTGGCCAGTCACGTGCAACGCACCGCCGACGCCACCCAGGAAGCCAATCGCCTGACCGGGCGCGGTCGCGATATCGCCGGGGAAACCCGGGATGCGATCCAGCGTCTGTCCGAGGTGGTGGGTGAGACCGGCCTGACCGTGACTCAACTGGCCAAGGACAGCGACGAAATCGGTGGCGTGGTCGATGTGATCAAAGGCATCGCCGACCAGACCAACCTGCTGGCCCTGAACGCCGCCATCGAAGCGGCACGCGCCGGGGAAATGGGACGCGGATTCGCCGTGGTGGCAGACGAAGTCCGTCAATTGGCGCAGCGCACCAGCGAATCCACCGGGCAGATCCACGCCCTGATCGCCAAGCTGCAACAGACCGCCAACTCCGCCGTGCAGACCATGGACGCCGGTCATCGCCAGGCTGAAGAAGGCGTGGCACGCGTACTGGAAGCAGACCAGGCCCTGGTCGGGATCAGCGAAGCGGTGGCCAACATCACCGACATGACCACGCAGATCGCCGCCGCCACCGAAGAGCAGAACTCGGTGGCCGAAGAGATCAGCCGCAACATCAGCAACATCTCACACCTGGCGGACCAGACCTCGGAACAGGCGCAGAACTCGGCGCTGCTCAGTGAGGAACTGATCAAGACGGCGAATACCCAGTATTCGCTGGTGGAGCGGTTTAACCGCTGAGTGCCGCGGGAAAAACAAAGCCCGGACAGTGAGTGCTGTCCGGGCTTTTTTATTGGCTGTCCTGGCCTCTTCGCGGGCAAGTCCAGGCCACAAATATCCTAAAGCAGAAACCCCGCCACCCTCTGCGCCGCAGCCGCCAGATGCTGCTCATGGGTAAACCCGGACGCCTTCAACGGCTTCAAGTCATGATCCCCCGCCACCAGCCAGCAGATCTCGATACTCGGCGATAACCCATACCCCTCAACCGCCTCCCGATTTCCCAACGCATCGCGCTCGCCCTGGACAATCAACGTGCGCGTCTGCAACCCCGCCAGATGTTCGACCCGTGGCTTCTCCGGTTTGCCCACCGCGTAAAACGGATACCCCAGGCACACCAGCGCATCGGCGCCGAGTTCATCGGCCAATAGACTGGCCATTCGCCCGCCCATGGACTTGCCGCCAATGGCCAGCCGCCCAGCGACATGGCGTCGCACCACCGCATAGACCTCACGCCAGCACTCCAGCAGCCTGGGCGCGGGGTTCGGGGGACGCTTGCCACCATCGACACGCCGTTGGGCCATGTAGGGAAACTCGAAACGCAACACGTTGACCCCAAGCGCGGCAAGGCGCACGGCCATGTCAGTCATCCAGTCGCTGTCCATCGGCGCACCGGCGCCATGGGCGAGAATCAGCGTCGCGGACGGCGCCGAACCCTTTACAGCCGCTGCATTCCATAACCATCCCTGTTCGTCCAGGCACCGCGCCCATTGATCCCCGTCAATACTGGCCTTGTGCTCTTTGTCCATGCTTGCCTCGCTTTTAGTCTGCCTATAACTCCAGTCGAAGGGTGCGTCTGCCTTGCGCGAACGTTTTTCCTTGGGCTGAACCGTGGATGGGGAACCATGAACACTTCTATCAGTACCGCCTACAACTACAAGGTGGTCCGCCAATTCGCCATTATGACGGTGGTGTGGGGCATCGTCGGCATGGGGCTCGGGGTTTTTCTCGCGGCTCAATTGGTCTGGCCCGAACTCAACTTCAACTTGCCGTGGACCAGCTTCGGGCGTTTGCGCCCTCTGCACACTAACGCTGTGATCTTCGCATTCGGCGGCTGCGCCCTGTTCGCCAGTTCGTTCTACTCGGTGCAACGCACCTGCCAAACCCAATTGTTTGCGCCGAAAATCGCCGCATTCTGCTTCTGGGGCTGGCAACTGGTGATCCTGCTGGCGGCAATCAGCCTGCCACTGGGCTACACCAGTTCCAAGGAATACGCCGAGCTGGAATGGCCGATCGACATTCTGATCACCATTGTGTGGGTCGCTTACGCCATCGTGTTTTTCGGCACCGTGGCCAAGCGCAACACCAAGCACATCTATGTCGGTAACTGGTTCTTCGGCGGGTTCATCCTTACCGTTGCCATCCTGCACATCGTCAACAACCTTGAGTTGCCGGTGAGCTTCACCAAGTCCTACTCGCTGTACGCCGGTGCGACTGATGCCATGGTGCAATGGTGGTACGGCCACAACGCCGTGGGCTTCTTCCTCACCGCAGGCTTCCTGGGGATGATGTACTACTTCGTGCCGAAACAGGCCGAGCGCCCGGTGTATTCGTATCGCCTGTCGATCGTGCACTTCTGGGCACTGATCACCCTGTACATCTGGGCCGGTCCTCACCACTTGCACTACACCGCGCTGCCGGACTGGGCACAGTCGCTGGGCATGGTGATGTCGCTGATCCTGCTGGCGCCAAGCTGGGGCGGCATGATCAACGGCATGATGACCCTGTCGGGTGCCTGGCATAAGTTGCGCAGCGACCCGATCCTGCGTTTCCTCGTGGTATCCCTGGCGTTCTACGGCATGTCGACCTTCGAAGGTCCGATGATGGCGATCAAGACGGTCAACGCCCTCTCCCACTACACCGACTGGACCATTGGCCACGTACACGCCGGCGCTCTTGGCTGGGTAGCGATGATTTCCATCGGCGCGCTGTACCACATGATCCCGAAAGTCTTCGGTCGTGAGCAGATGCACAGCATCGGTCTGATCAATGCGCACTTCTGGCTGGCGACCATCGGCACCGTGCTGTACATCGCGTCGATGTGGGTCAACGGCATCGCCCAAGGCCTGATGTGGCGCGCAGTCAACGAAGACGGCACGCTGACTTACTCCTTCGTCGAAACGCTGGTGGCCAGCCACCCAGGCTTCATCGTGCGACTGGTAGGCGGGGCAATCTTCCTCTTCGGCATGCTCTTGATGGCATACAACACCTGGCGCACCGTGCGGGCCTCGCAGCCTGCTGACGTCGTTGCCGCCGCGCAAATGGCCTGAGGAGTCCGCCATGAAACACGAAACGATTGAAAAGAACGTCGGCCTGCTGATGCTGCTGATGGTGTTCGCGGTGAGCATCGGCGGTCTGACCCAGATCGTCCCACTGTTCTTCCAGGACGTGACCAACAAGCCGGTGGAAGGCATGAAGCCCTACACCGCGCTGCAACTGGAAGGCCGCGACATCTACATCCGCGAAGGTTGCGTCGGCTGCCACTCGCAGATGATCCGTCCGTTCCGGGCCGAGACCGAACGCTACGGTCACTACTCGGTTGCCGGTGAAAGCGTCTGGGACCATCCGTTCCTGTGGGGCTCCAAGCGTACCGGTCCGGACCTGGCCCGCGTAGGCGCCCGCTACTCGGATGACTGGCACCGCGCGCACTTGTACAACCCGCGCAACGTGGTGCCCGAGTCGAAGATGCCGGCCTACCCATGGCTGGTTGCCAATCAACTCGACAGCAGCCACACCGAAGCGAAGATCAAGGCCATGCGTACCCTTGGCGTGCCGTACACCGACGCCGACATTGCCGGCGCCACCGAATCGCTCAAAGGCAAATCGGAAATGGACGCCCTGGTTGCCTACCTGCAAGTGCTCGGCACTGCCATCAAGAGCAAGAGGTGAGCCATGGACCTGGAAATGAGTACCGGCTTGATCCGCGGCCTGGGCACCGTCGTGGTGTTCGTGGCCTTCGTCGGCCTGACGCTGTGGGTGTTCAACGGCAAGCGCAATCCGGAATTCGCCGAGGCGCGCCTGCTGCCGTTTGCCGATGAGCCTCAACCTGATAGCACCCAAGAACCTGTCACAAGGAGTACCCGGTCATGACCACCTTCTGGAGTACGTGGATCTGCGTACTGACCATCGGCAGCCTGATCGGCCTGACCTGGCTGCTGATCGGCACCCGCAGGGGCGAAACCAAGGGCAGCGTCGATCAGACCATGGGCCACAGCTTCGACGGCATCGAAGAGTATGACAACCCGCTGCCGCAGTGGTGGTTCATGCTGTTTGCCGGCACCCTGGTGTTTTCCGTCGGCTACCTGATCCTTTACCCGGGCCTGGGCAACTGGAAAGGGATCCTGCCCGGCTACGAGAATGGCTGGACCGGCGTGAACGAATGGGAAAAGGAGATGAACAAGGCCGACGCCAAATTTGGACCGATCTTCGCCAAGTTCGCCGCCATGCCCGTGGAAGAAGTGGCCAAGGACCCGCAAGCGTTGAAAATGGGCGGTCGCCTGTTTGCCTCGAACTGCTCGGTCTGCCATGGCTCCGACGCCAAGGGCGCCTTCGGCTTCCCTAACCTGACCGACAGCATCTGGCGCTGGGGCGGTAACGCCGACACCATCAAGACCACCATCATGGGCGGACGCATCGCTGCGATGCCGGCCTGGGGTGAAATGCTCGGTGAAGCCGGTGTAAAAAACGTCGCCGCCTACGTGCGTCATGATCTGGCACGCCTGCCTTTGCCAGCTGACGATACGGCCGACCTGCAAGCCGGACAGCAAGCGTTCAGCACCATGTGCGTAGCCTGTCACGGTGCCAATGGCCAGGGTACCGAAGCCATGGGCGCGCCGAACCTGACGCTACCCGCCGGCTTCATCTACGGCACCAGCCTGGCACAACTGCAACAGACCATCCGCCATGGACGCCAAGGTCATATGCCGGCGCAGAACGAACTGCTTGGCAACGACAAGGTGCAACTGCTCGCAGCCTACGTCTACAGTCTCTCGAAAGGGGGCGAGCCGTTGAGCGACAAGTTGCAAGCTACAAGCAACAAGTAAAAGCAAAAGCAAAAGCAAAACGCCCCGCTGTACTCAGGGCAAAGTGAACAACTGGCGAGCCACAGGTTTTTAACTTGCAACTCGCAGCTTGCAGCTTTGCCCTGCTTCTATTTGTCGCACCCCTTCGTTAGTCCTCCTTTCAGTTCCCCCGATTCGGGTCTAAGCTTGCTCCGACACGCGATGGCAAGTGCCGGCTCGAGGTCGACCCAACCCGATGTGTGCGACGAATCTTGCGATGACAGGCCGCAAAGGCTGGTAGATACCGGCTATTGCGACCCTTGCCATCGACCACCTGATGGTCGCGTTTAAACACAGCTCGTTACATACGACCTGACCCCCGCATCGTTCCCATTCGCAACGACGTTTTCTCGTCGGGTATTTTTGACCCTACGCGGCGCATGGAAAGGCCGCAGAATCAGCGGTTGAAAGCATTGACCCAGGTCATGGCGCGTTGCAATGACCCCCCGCTTTCTCCATACTTGCGACCGATTTTTACTCCTAATAAAACACCCAAACCGTGGAACCTTAGAATGAGCACAGCAATCAGTCCGACTGCTTATAACTATAAGGTAGTCCGCCAGTTCGCCATCATGACGGTGGTCTGGGGGATCCTTGGCATGGGGCTCGGTGTCTTCATCGCCTCACAGCTCGTATGGCCGGAATTGAACTTCGGTCTGCCGTGGACGACTTTTGGACGCCTGCGCCCGCTGCACACCAACCTGGTGATTTTCGCCTTCGGTGGATGTGCACTGTTTGCCACTTCTTACTACGTCGTGCAGCGAACCTGCCAAACGCGACTGATTTCCGACAGCCTCGCAGCCTTTACCTTCTGGGGATGGCAAGCGGTGATCGTCGGCGCGATCATTACCTTGCCACTGGGTTACACCACCACCAAGGAATACGCGGAACTGGAATGGCCACTGGCTATTCTGCTGGCCATCGTCTGGGTGACCTACGGTCTGGTGTTCTTCGGCACCATCACCAAGCGCAACACCAAGCACATCTATGTCGGTAACTGGTTCTACGGCGCGTTCATCGTCGTGACGGCCATGCTGCACATCGTCAACCACGCCTCCCTGCCGGTCAGTTTCTTCAAGTCCTACTCGGCCTACTCAGGCGCGACTGACGCGATGATCCAGTGGTGGTACGGCCACAACGCCGTGGGTTTCTTCCTGACCACCGGCTTCCTGGGGATGATGTACTACTTCGTGCCGAAACAGGCCGAACGTCCGATCTACTCCTATCGCCTGTCGATCGTGCACTTCTGGGCACTGATCACCCTGTACATCTGGGCCGGTCCTCACCACCTGCACTACACCGCGCTGCCGGACTGGGCACAGTCGCTGGGCATGGCGATGTCGATCATCCTGCTGGCGCCAAGCTGGGGCGGCATGATCAACGGCATGATGACCCTCTCGGGCGCCTGGCATAAGCTGCGCACCGACCCGATCCTGCGCTTCCTCGTGGTATCGCTGGCGTTCTACGGCATGTCGACCTTCGAAGGCCCGATGATGGCGATCAAGACCGTCAACTCGCTGTCGCACTACACCGACTGGACCATCGGCCACGTACACGCCGGCGCTCTGGGCTGGGTAGCGATGATCTCGATCGGCGCGATCTACCACATGATTCCGAAACTGTTCGGCCGTGCCCAGATGCACAGCGTTGGCCTGATCAATGCTCACTTCTGGCTCGCAACCATCGGTACCGTTCTGTACATCGCTTCGATGTGGGTCAACGGCATCACCCAGGGCCTGATGTGGCGTGCAATCAACGATGACGGCACCCTCACCTACTCGTTCGTCGAAGCGCTGCAAGCCAGCCATCCTGGTTTCATCGTGCGTGCCCTGGGCGGTGCGTTCTTCGCCTCCGGCATGCTGTTCATGGCCTACAACGTCTACCGTACCGTACGCGCCTCGAACCCGGTTGAAGCCAAAGCCGCCGAACAGATTGCTGTAGTTGGAGCTCACTGATGAAGCATGAAGCAGTCGAGAAGAATATTGGCCTGCTGGCCTTCTTCATGGTTATCGCCGTCAGTGTTGGCGGCCTGACCCAGATCGTTCCGCTGTTTTTCCAGGACGTCACCAACAAGCCGGTCGAAGGCATGAAGCCGCGCACCGCTCTTGAACTGGAAGGCCGCGACATTTACATCGCCAACGGTTGTGTCGGCTGCCACTCGCAGATGATCCGCCCGTTCCGTGCTGAAACCGAACGTTATGGCCACTACTCGGTCGCCGGTGAAAGCGTCTGGGACCACCCGTTCCTGTGGGGTTCCAAGCGTACCGGTCCGGACCTGGCCCGCGTCGGTGGTCGTTATTCCGATGACTGGCAACGTGCGCACTTGTACAACCCGCGCAACGTCGTGCCCGAGTCGAAAATGCCGGCCTACCCGTTCCTCGTGGAAAACAAGCTCGACGGCAAAGACACCGCCAAGAAAATGGAAGTCTTGCGTACGCTCGGCGTCCCTTACACCGACGAAGACATCGCCGGCGCTCAGGATGCTGTGAAGGGCAAAACCGAAATGGACGCGCTGGTGGCCTATCTGCAAGGCCTGGGCACCATCATCAAAAGCAAACGGTGATCTGGATGGATATCGGGATGATTCGTGGCCTGGGCACCGTCGTTGTGATGGTGGCTTTCGTGGGTCTGGCCTTGTGGGTGTTCAGCCCCAAGCGCAAGTCGGAGTTTGAAGACGCGACCTTGCTGCCTTTCGCGGATGATCCCGAAGCCATCAAGCACGTCGAGCAAGCTTCTAGGAGTAACAAAGAATGACTACATTCTGGAGTCTGTACGTCACAGTCCTCAGTCTCGGTACGATCTTTTCCCTGACCTGGCTGCTGCTGTCGACCCGCAAGGGCCAGCGCGCCGAGCAGACCGAAGAGACGGTCGGCCACTCTTTCGACGGGATCGAGGAGTACGACAACCCACTGCCGAAATGGTGGTTCATGCTGTTCGTGGGCACCATCGTTTTCGCCCTGGGTTACCTGGTGCTGTACCCGGGCCTGGGCAACTGGAAGGGCCTGCTGCCAGGTTACAACTACCTGGATAACGAAAAGCAGACCGCGTTCGCCAACGGCCAGACCGGCTGGACCGGCGTTCACGAGTGGGAAAAGGAAATGGCCAAATCGGACGCCAAGTTTGGGCCGATCTTCGCCAAATTCGCTTCCATGCCGATCGAAGAAGTGGCCAAGGATCCACAAGCCCTGAAGATGGGTGGCCGCCTGTTCGCGTCCAACTGCTCGGTTTGCCACGGTTCCGACGCCAAGGGTGCTTATGGCTTCCCGAACCTGACCGACGCCGACTGGCGCTGGGGCGGCGAACCGGAGACCATCAAGACCACCATCATGGGCGGTCGCCACGCCGTGATGCCGGCCTGGGCCGAAGCGATCGGCGAGCAAGGCGTCGCGGATGTCGCTGCGTTCGTGCTGACCAACCTCGATGGCCGCAAGCTGCCTGAAGGCGCGAAGGCTGACCCGGAAGCGGGCCAGAAACTGTTCGCAGCCAACTGCGTGGCTTGCCACGGCCCACAAGGCAAAGGCACGCCTGCCATGGGCGCACCTGACCTGACCCACCCAGGCGCGTTCATCTACGGTTCGAGCTTCGCTCAACTGCAGCAGACCATCCGTTACGGCCGCCAGGGCCAGATGCCTGCGCAAGAACAAATGCAGGGCAACGACAAGGTTCACCTGCTGGCCGCTTACGTCTACAGCCTTTCTCACGGTGAGAAGGCCCCGGCGCCAGACGCTCAGTAAGGCAAACGCCTGCTACAAAAAACGGCCCCGTCATTCGACGGGGCTTTTTTTTTGCTTGAAACCTCCTCCACGGCGCGGGTCGAAACGACGAATGGCGACCACTTGAATTGTTACCCGGCAGACCATGTAGTAACGTTTCTACAAATCTGTTTGCAAGGGGATACCTCCATGGCCATCACTACCCTCTCCAGCCGTGAATTCAACCAGGACACAAGTAGTGCCAAAAAAGCCACCCGTCAGGGTCCGGTAATCATCACCGATCGTGGCAGGCCGGCTCATGTACTGCTAAGCATTGAGGACTACGAAAAACTCACCGGCATGAACGCCAATATCGTCGAGCTGCTGGTGATGCCCGAAGCGGCGGATATCGAATTCGAAACCGAGCGTGCCGTGATCACTCACCGCCCCGTGGACCTGACCTGATGTACCTACTCGACACCAATGTGATCTCGGAACTGCGCAAACCCCAGGCCGATGCGAACGTCGTCGCCTGGGCCAAAAGCATCCTCGCGCCACGCCTGTTTATCTCGGCCATCACATTGAAGGAACTGGAAACCGGCGTGTTGCGCATGGAGCGTCGTGACCCCGCCCAGGGAAGTGTCTTGCGGACCTGGCTCAAACGGCACGTCATGCCGGCCTTCGATGGCAGGATCCTCGCGGTGGATGCGGCCGTGGCATTGCGCTGCGCACGCCTGCATGTTCCGGATCAGGCGAACGAAAGCGACGCCCTCATCGCCGCCACTGCACTGGTGCATGGCCTTACCGTGGTCACACGCAATATCGACGACTTCAAGTCCAGCGGCGTTGAGCTGATCAACCCATGGACGGATTGAGCGTCCGCAACCGCAAAAACGTCCATAATTTCACCAGTCAATTGATACAGGTCATTACACTGTCAGTTCATTTCCACCAACGTGACCAATGGTCGCACCCTTGTGATAGAGCTACAGGGGTATCATTGCGCCACTGCAATACCCCTTTTTGACCGCGGTCGGCACGTACTGACCGGGGCATTTCTCCACTGCCGTGGGATGCAACCGATGAGCAACCAAATTCCGGTACACGACGTGACTCCACCTGCCAAGGGGGACAAAAGCGTCGACCTCTATGCCTCTCGTGAAAAAATCTACAACCGCGCCTTCACCGGGCTGTTTCGCAACTTGCGGATCATCGGTGGCGGGTTCCTGTTTCTGCTGTACTTCGGCACGGTCTGGCTGAACTGGGGCGGTCATCAGGCCGTCTGGTGGAACCTGCCGGAACGCAAATTCTTCATTTTCGGCGCCACTTTCTGGCCCCAGGACTTCATTCTGTTGTCCGGCATCCTGATCGTCAGCGCCTTCGGCCTGTTCTTCATCACCGTTTATGCAGGACGGGTCTGGTGCGGCTATTCCTGCCCGCAATTCGTCTGGACCTGGATTTTCATGTGGTGCGAAAAGGTGACCGAAGGTGACCGCAACGCACGCATCAAGTTGGACAAGGCGCCGATGAGCGCCAACAAGTTCCTGCGCAAGTTCAGCAAGCATGCCCTGTGGATTCTCATCGGTTTCGTCACCGGCATGACGTTCGTGGGTTACTTTTCGCCGATTCGCGAACTGGTGCTGGACTTCTTTACGGGCGACGCCGATGGCTGGTCCTATTTCTGGGTCGGCTTCTTCACCCTGGCCACTTACGGCAACGCGGGCTGGCTGCGCGAACAAGTGTGCATTTACATGTGCCCGTACGCACGCTTCCAGAGCGTGATGTTCGACAAGGACACCCTGATCATTTCCTACGATCCACGCCGTGGCGAAAGCCGTGGGCCGCGCAAGAAAGGCGTGGACTACAAGGCCCTGGGACTGGGGGATTGCATCGACTGCACCATGTGCGTACAGGTTTGCCCAACCGGTATCGACATTCGCGACGGTCTGCAGGTCGAGTGTGTGGGCTGTGCGGCCTGCATCGACGCCTGCGATGCGATCATGGACAAAATGGACTACCCGCGCGGCCTGATCAGCTACACCACCGAACACAACCTCTCGGGGCAGAAAACCCATAAGCTGCGTCCGCGCCTGATCGGTTATGCCGTGGTGTTGCTGGCCATGATCGCCCTTCTCGCTACCGCCTTCGCGACCCGTTCGCTGGTGGGCTTCGACGTCAGCAAGGACCGCGTCCTGTACCGTGAGAACGCCGAGGGCCGAATCGAAAACGTCTACAGCCTGAAGATCATGAACAAGGATCAACGCGACCACACCTACGTACTCGAGGCCAGCGGGCTGCCGGACCTGAAGCTGCAAGGTCGACGCGAGATCAAGGTGGTCGCGGGTGACATCGTCAGCCAGCCAGTGGAACTGTCCATGGCCCCGGAAAAACTGCCATCGAGCACCAACGAGGTGAAATTCATCCTCAAGGACGCCGATGACGAGACCATCCACGTTGAAGCCAAGAGCCGATTCATCGGCCCACAAATTCGTTGAGAGAAGTGATCATGCCCGCAGCAAATGCCGCAAGCCCCTGGTACAAGCACCTTTGGCCGTGGATCATCATTGGTATCCTCGCCTGCTCGGTGACGCTGACCTTGTCCATGGTGACCATCGCGGTGAACAACCCGGACAATCTGGTCAACGACAACTACTACGAGGCGGGCAAAGGCATCAACCGCTCCCTGGACCGCGAACTGCTGGCGCAGACTCTGCAGATGCGTGCCAGTGTGCACCTGGACGACGTGACTGGCGAAGTCGACTTGCGCCTGAGCGGTAACAGCCAGCCAAAAATCCTGGAACTGAACCTGATCTCGCCGACCCAGCCGGAGAAGGATCGCAAGATCAGCCTGGCCCGCAGCGAGACCGAACAGGGCCGCTACATCGGCCAACTGAGCGATAAAGTCGAAGGTCGCCGGTTTGTCGAACTGCTGGGCGTGGAAGGCGACAAGACCTGGCGTATGTTCGAGGAAGAACTGGTCAACCATGACAAGGATCTGCTGCTGGGTGACGAACCGCTTCAAGGTGCCGAAGACCTGAAAAAATAAAGCCGCGCTTCGCGCATTGCGGGTAAGCCCGCTCCTACAGGAGCGAGCCTGCTCGCGATGAGGACCTTCAAAACTATATAGATCCCCCATGACCAGCCCCCTTGCCTGCTATCACTGCGCCCTGCCCGTCCCAATCGGCAGCCGCTACACCGCCATCGTCCTCGGAGAAACCCGCGAATTCTGTTGCCCGGGCTGCCAGGCCGTGGCCGAGGCAATTGTCGCGGGTGGGCTGGAAAGCTATTACCAACACCGCAGTGAAGCCTCGGCGAACCCCGAAGCGTTGCCGGTGCAATTGGTCGATGAACTGGCGCTGTACGACCGCGCCGATGTGCAAAAACCTTTCGTACGTCACGATGGCGAACTCGCCGAAACCACGTTGTTGATGGAAGGCATCAGTTGCGCCGCCTGCGGCTGGTTGATCGAGAAACACCTGCGCGGCCTGCCCGCTGTGGCCGAGGCGCGCCTGAACCTGTCGAACCATCGCCTGCACGTGCGCTGGGCCGATGGACAATTGCCGCTGAGCCAGATGCTCAGCCAATTGCGCGAGATCGGTTACGCCGCCCACCCTTACCAGCCCGACCGAGCCAGCGAACAGCTGGCCAGCGAGAATCGCCTGGCACTGCGCCAGCTCGGTGTGGCGGGGCTGCTATGGTTCCAGGCAATGATGGCGACCATGGCCACCTGGCCGGAATTCAATATCGATCTGAGCCCCGAACTTCACACTATCCTGCGCTGGGTCGCGATGTTCCTGACCACGCCCATCGTGTTCTACAGTTGTGCGCCGTTTTTCAAGGGCGCGATGCGCGACTTGCGCACCCGCCACCTGACCATGGACGTGTCCGTGTCGCTGGCGATTGGTTGCGCCTACCTCGCGGGGATCTGGACTTCGATCACCGGAGTCGGCGAGCTGTACTTCGACACCGTCGGCATGTTTGCGCTGTTCCTGCTCGCCGGGCGCTATCTGGAACGTCGCGCCCGAGAACGCACCGCCGCCGCTACCGCGCAACTGGTCAACCTGCTGCCCGCCTCTTGTCTGCGACTGGCGGCCGACGGCCAGAGCGAGCGCATCCTGCTCAGCGAATTGCGTGTCGGCGATCAGGTGCTGGTCCATCCTGGCGCCGTCCTGCCAGCCGACGGCAAGATCCTCGAAGGTCAATCGAGCATCGACGAATCCCTGCTGACCGGTGAATACCTGCCGCAACCGCGCTTGCCGGGCGACGCTGTCACCGCCGGCACGCTCAACGTCGAAGGCGCGCTGACCGTGGAAGTCCTCGCACTGGGACACGACACCCGACTGTCGGCGATTGTCCGCCTGCTGGATCGGGCCCAATCGGAAAAACCCCGTCTGGCGGAGATTGCCGACCGCGCCGCGCAGTGGTTCCTGTTGCTCTCGCTGATCGCCTCGGCGGTCATCGGTGTGGTGTGGTGGGAGCTGGATTCTTCACGCGCTTTCTGGATCGTGCTGGCGATGGTCGTCGCGACGTGCCCCTGCGCCCTGTCCCTCGCCACACCCACTGCGCTCACCGCTGCCACCGGGACCCTGCACAAACTCGGACTGCTATTGACCCGCGGCCATGTGCTCGAAGGCCTGAACCAGATCGACACGGTGATTTTCGACAAGACCGGCACGCTCACCGAAGGGCGACTGGCATTGCGTTCGATACACCCGCTCGGCACATTGGGCAGCGATGATTGCCTGGGCCTTGCCGCCGCCCTGGAAAATCGCTCCGAGCACCCGATTGCCCGAGCGTTCGGCCGCGCGCCACTGGCCGCCGAGGCCGTTCACAGCACTCCGGGCCTGGGCCTGGAAGGCTGGGTCGGCACGCAGCGTCTGCGCATCGGCCAGGCGGATTTTGTCTGCGAACTCAGTGGCACCGCCGCGCCGTTGATGCCCGATGAAGCCGGGCAATGGCTACTGTTGGGTGATACCGAGGGTCCGCTGGCGTGGTTCGTTCTCGATGACCGTTTGCGTGATGATGCGCCCGCGCTGATCGCTGCGTGCAAGGCCCGTGGCTGGCGCACGCTGCTGCTGTCCGGTGACAGCTCACCGATGGTCGCCAGTGTCGCCGCCGAACTGGGCATGGACGAAGCCCGCGCCGGCTTGCGCCCGGACGACAAGTTGCAAGTCCTGCAGCAATTGCACAAGGAAGGTCGCAAGGTGCTGATGCTCGGTGACGGCGTCAACGATGTTCCCGTGCTGGCCGCTGCCGACATCAGCGTGGCCATGGGTTCGGCCACGGACCTGGCGAAAACCAGTGCCGATGCCGTGTTGCTGTCCAATCGCCTCGACGCATTGGTGCAGGCCTTCAGCCTGGCCCGGCGAACGCGCCGGATCATCGTCGAAAACCTGCTGTGGGCCGCACTGTACAATGGCCTCATGTTGCCGTTCGCCGCCCTTGGCTGGATCACGCCGGTATGGGCCGCCGTCGGCATGTCCATCAGTTCGTTGGTCGTGGTGCTGAACGCCCTGCGCCTGACTCGCCTGCCGAAATCGGCGGCCGTCAGCGCCACACCGCTATATCGCCCGCTGCCGGCCTGAGCCGCGCGGGTCTGGAGCCTTACCATGCCAGCTCTCTACGTGATGATCCCGGCGGCGCTGCTGATCGTCGGCATCGCGATCTACATCTTCTTCTGGGCAGTCGACAGTGGTCAGTACGATGACCTGGACGGCCCGGCCCACAGCATCCTCTTCGACGACCAGGACCCCAATCACACGGCGGCGGTCGACGAGGCCACGGGCCAACCGGCCAAACCGGACAACGACAAGGCGCCGCCACATGCTTGAACTGGCGCCACTGCTGGTCTCGGCGGTGATACTCGGCCTGTTGGGTGGCGGCCATTGCCTGGGCATGTGCGGCGGACTGATGGGCGCGCTGACCCTGGCCATTCCGAAAGAGCAACGCAGCCGACGCTTTCGCCTGCTCTTGGCGTACAACCTGGGGCGCATCCTCAGCTATGCCACCGCCGGCCTGCTGATCGGCCTGGCCGGCTGGGCGGTCGCGAACAGCCCGGCGGCCACCTTCATGCGCATCCTCGCGGGTTTGTTGCTGATCGCCATGGGCCTGTACCTGGCCGGCTGGTGGAGCGGCCTGATCCGTATCGAAAGCCTCGGGCGCGGCCTGTGGCGGCATATCCAGCCGGTGGCGAACACATTGCTGCCAGTGTCCAGCCTGCCCCGGGCCTTGCTGCTGGGCGCGCTATGGGGCTGGCTGCCGTGCGGGCTGGTTTACAGCACGTTGCTGTGGTCGGCCAGCCAGGGCAATGCGCTGGACAGCGCATTGCTGATGCTCGCGTTCGGCCTGGGCACCTGGCCGGTATTGCTGGCCACCGGGCTGGCGGCGGAACGGGTCACGGCGCTGCTGCGCAAACGCAGCGTGCGCATGACCGGTGGCTTGCTGGTGATCCTGTTTGGAATCTGGACCCTGCCGGGGCCGCATCAGCATTGGTTGATGGGGCATTAAATCCCCCCATTCCTGTAGGAGCAGCCGGTCGACGCTCGATTGCTCGCGATGGCGGCGTTTCAGACGATACACACGTCGCCTGATACATCGCATCGCGAGCATGCTCGCTCCTACAGGGTTGGAGTAGACGCGCCAAATCTCGAGCGTTGACGCAAATCAAGATGCCCCAACGCCGCACCCCATAGACTCGCCGCACTGCCAGCCTATCCGGGGAATGCCCGCATGATGCTCGACGACATTCGTTGGGATACCGACCTGATCCGCCGTTACGACCTGGCGGGTCCGCGTTACACCTCCTACCCGACCGCCGTACAATTCGACGGGCATGTCGGCACCTTCGACCTGTTCCACGCCCTTCGCGAAAGCCGCAAGGCCCTGCGCCCCCTGTCGCTGTACGTGCACATCCCCTTCTGCGCGAACATTTGCTACTACTGCGCGTGCAACAAGGTCATTACCAAGGATCGCGGACGCGCCCAGCCCTATCTGCAACGCCTGGAGCAGGAAATCCAGTTGATCGCCTGTCATCTCGACCCGGCACAGAAAGTCGAGCAACTGCACTTCGGCGGCGGCACGCCGACTTTTCTCAGCCACGACGAACTGCGTCAACTGATGGCCCAGTTGCGCAAGAGCTTCAACTTGCTGGACGACGACAGCGGCGACTACGGCATCGAGATCGACCCGCGCGAGGCCGACTGGTCGACCATGGGCCTGTTGCGTGAACTGGGCTTCAATCGGGTCAGTATCGGCGTGCAGGACCTCGACCCTACCGTGCAAAGGGCGGTCAATCGCCTGCAAAGTCCGGATGAAACCCGCGCAGTGATCGAGGCGGCGCGAACCCTGCAATTTCGCTCGATCAACATCGACCTGATCTACGGCCTGCCCAAGCAAACACCGGAACACTTCGCCCGCACCGTCGAGGAAGTCATCAGCCTGCAACCCGATCGGTTGTCGGTGTTCAACTATGCGCATTTACCAGAACGCTTCATGCCGCAACGGCGCATCGACAGCGACGAGTTGCCCACGCCTGCACAGAAACTGGAAATGCTCCAACAGACCATCGAGCAACTGACCAGGGCCGGCTACCGCTACATCGGCATGGACCACTTCGCCCTGCCCGACGACGAGCTGGCGATTGCCCAGGAAGAGTCGACCCTGCAACGCAATTTCCAGGGTTATACCACCCATGGCCATTGCGACCTGATTGGCCTGGGCGTGTCAGCCATCAGCCAGATCGGCGACCTGTACTGCCAGAACAGCAGCGACCTGAACCAATACCAGAACACCCTGGCCTCGGCGCAACTGGCCACCAACCGCGGCCTGCTGTGCACCAGCGACGATCGCGTGCGGCGCGCGATCATTCAACAGTTGATTTGCAGTTTTGAGCTGGAATTCGCCGCCATCGAACGGACTTTCAACATCGACTTTCGCGGCTACTTCGCTCCGCTGTGGCCACAATTGCAGGGCATGGCCGCAGACGGTTTGATTGAACTGAAAGAGGATCGCATCATCGTACTGCCTGCAGGACGCCTGCTGGTACGCTCGGTCTGCATGGTGTTCGACGCCTACCTGGATCAGCAAAATCGTCAGCGTTTTTCCCGGGTGATTTGAAACGGCCCCGCTGGCCCCCTCTTTGGAAAAGTTCCGTCGGACACCCTTGATCATGATGTGACAATTCGGCACACCGCTGGCCTGAATGACTGCCGTTGAGTTACCCTTACGTCTTATGTGTGATTTCCCACAAGGATTTAAGAAATGTCCGAGCCAGTAAAACTGCGCGCTCACAACCAGGCTCATTGCAAGGATTGCAGCCTGGCCCCCCTCTGTTTACCACTTTCTCTGAATCTGGAAGACATGGATGCGCTGGACGAAATCGTTAAACGTGGCCGCCCGTTGAAAAAAGGCGAATTCCTGTTCCGCCAGGGCGACAACTTCGATTGCGTTTATGCAGTACGCTCCGGTGCGCTGAAGACATTCAGCCTGAGCGATGGCGGTGAAGAACAGCTCACCGGTTTCCATCTGCCGAGCGAGCTGGTTGGACTGTCGGGCATGGATACCGAGAAACATCCGGTCTCGGCCCAGGCACTGGAGACCACATCGGTCTGTGAAATTCCCTTTGAGCGCCTCGACGAACTGGCATTGCAACTGCCCCAACTGCGTCGTCAGTTGATGCGTGTGATGAGCCGTGAAATTCGCGACGATCAACAAATGATGCTGCTGCTGTCGAAAAAGACTGCCGACGAACGCATTGCCACCTTCCTCGTCAACCTGTCGGCGCGTTTTCGGGCTCGCGGCTTTTCGGCCAACCAGTTCCGCTTGAGCATGTCGCGCAACGAAATCGGCAACTACCTGGGCCTGGCGGTGGAAACCGTGTCGCGGGTGTTCACACGTTTCCAGGCGAACGAACTGATCGCTGCCGAGGGCAAGGAAATCCAGATCCTCGACCCGATCCAGCTCTGCGCTCTGGCCGGCGGCTCGCTCGAGAGCTGATGCGACGAAGGCGGCTGAGCCAAACGGTTCTGCCGCCGTTATACTGCGACGTTTGCAGCCTGCCAGGACACCTCGACGATGGTCTTCGACTCCTTCGACATCAAATCCCTGATCCGCCCGGTGATCGACTTCCCGAAACCGGGCGTCATCTTTCGTGACATCACCCCGCTCTTCCAGTCCCCCACCGCCCTGCGCCTGGTGATGGACAGCTTCGCCCACCGCTACGTCGAAGCCGATTTCACCCACATTGGTGCGATGGACGCTCGGGGTTTCCTGATTGGTTCGGTATTGGCCTATCAACTGAACAAGCCGCTGGTACTGTTTCGCAAGCAGGGCAAACTGCCGGCGGATGTACTGGCCGAAGGTTATGCGACCGAGTACGGCGAAGCCTTCCTTGAAGTGCACGCCGACAGCCTGTGCGAAGGCGACTCGGTGGTGATGTTCGATGACCTGATCGCCACCGGCGGTACGCTGATCGCAGCGGCCAACCTGATTCGGCGCATGGGGGCGCGAGTGCATGAAGCCGCGGCGATCATCGATTTGCCGGAGCTGGGTGGCTCGCAGCGCCTGGAAGACATGGGGATACCGACGTATTGCCTGACGCAGTTTGCGTTGACCGATAAGTAAGCGGCACTTGTAACGGCCCCATCCCTGTAGGAGCGAGCTTGCTCGCGATGGTAGTCGCCACACCGCGGGGTGTCAGACAGCCCGCGTTATCGTTGACCTCCATCGCGAGCAAGCTCGCTCCTACAGGGATGGCGTCGGTCGCCACACCGCAGATCAAAGCCCCATCTGCTTGCTGATGATCTCGTTCATCACTTCCCGCGTCCCCCCGCCAATCGACAGTATCCGGTTATCACGGTACAACCGCTCCACCAGACTCTCGCGCATGTAACCCAGACCACCCAGGATCTGCACGGCATCGTTGACGATCCGGTCCGCCGTGTCGGTGGCGAAGTTCTTGGCCATGGAGATCTCCTTGATCACGCTCTGCCCCGCCGCCATTTTTGCTGCCTGCCGATACGTGAACTCCCTTGAGACTTCCAGCGCCGTCGCCATCTCCGCCAGGCGATGCTTGATCACCTGGAACTTGCCAATCGGCTTACCGAACGCTTCGCGTTGACGCGCCCACTTCAAGCTTTCTTCCAGCGCCAGTTGCGCGGTCATGTTGGCCATCAGCGCCAGCGCCAGGCGCTCACTCTGGAAGTTGCCCATGATGCAGGCAAACCCCATGTTCTCGCCGCCAATCAGATGCCCCACAGGCACCCTGCAATCGTCGAAGAAAAGCTCGGCGGTGTCCGAGGCCCACCACCCCATTTTCTTCAGTGACCGCCCGACAGTGAAGCCAGGGTGCCCTTCTCGATGAGCAACAGGCTGATGCCGGCGAAACCCGGTTCGCCCGTGCGTACCGCCACCGTGTAGAAATCGGCGCGCACGCCACTGGTGATAAAGGTCTTGCTGCCATTGACCCGGTAGAAATCGCCGTCCCGTACGGCACGGGTCTGCAGGTTGGCGACGTCAGAGCCTCCACCGGGTTCGGTGACGGCCAGAGCGCTGATTTTTTCGCCGGACAACACCTGCGGCACGACACGGTCACGGACATCGGCCCGGGCCCACTTGAGGATAGGCGGCAGGCCGATGTCCAGCGATCCCAGCCCTGCCACCAGCCCGCCCGAGCCACAGCGCATCAGCTCTTCGCTGGCGGCGACTTTGGCGAACAAATCGCCCTCATGACTGCCACCGAACCTTTCCGGGTAACCGATGCCCAGAATCCCCGCCGCACCGGCCTTGAGGTAAAGCTCACGGGGAAAGCCCTCGGCCTCCTCCCATTGATCGATGCCCGGGAGAATCTCGCGTTCGACGAAGCGTCGGACGCTGTCACGGATCATTTGGTGGTTGGGGTCGAAGTATTCCTGGAAAGCAGGCATCGGCGAACTCCGCTGAAGGGGTTCGCCGAAGTTAACCGAGCGCTTGCTTGGTTTTCAACCAGAATGTGCGGGTCAGACAGACATCGCGGGCAAGCCCGCGATAGCGCCAGATCAGGCGCCATGGAATCACAGCGAAATCGGCTTGCGCCCCGCAAACGAATGCGCCAGCGTCCCGCCATCCACCAGCTCCAGCTCTCCACCCAACGGCACACCATGGGCGATGCGCGAAGCGATCAGGCCTTTGTTCGCCAGCAACTGGGCGATGTAATGCGCGGTGGCTTCACCTTCGACCGTCGGGTTGGTAGCCAGAATGACTTCGGCGAATGTCCCCGCCTCGTCGATCCGCGCCAGCAACTGGGGAATACCGATGGCTTCCGGGCCAAGGCCGTCGAGCGGCGAGAGGTGGCCCTTGAGCACGAAGTAACGGCCGCGAAAACCGGTCTGCTCCACCGCGTAGACGTCCATCGGGCCTTCCACCACGCATAGCAAGGTGTCATCGCGACGGGTATCGGCGCATTGCGGGCACAGGTCGTCTTCGGTCAACGTGCGGCACAAGCGGCAGTGGCCCACCCCTTCCATGGCCTGGCTCATGGCCGAAGCCAGGCGCGCGCCACCACTGCGATCACGCTCGAGCAGCTGCAACGCCATGCGCTGGGCAGTTTTCTGACCGACCCCAGGCAAAATTCGCAGGGCATCGATCAGTTGGCGAATCAAAGGGCTGAAGCTCATGGGGAAAAGTCCGACAAAAACAACGAGACGCGGTTTATACCCGCGCCTCTCTTTAGCGTCAAATACTCAGTCCTGCGCGACTCGCACCACCAGTTTGCCGAAGTTGCGTCCCTCCAGCAGGCCAATGAACGCCTCGGGCGCGTTCTCGAGACCATCGACCACGTCCTCGCGGAATTTCACCTTGCCATCGCGCACCCACGGGGCCATGGCGCTGACGAATTCCGGCTGGCGGTCACCGTAGTCATCAAACACGATGAATCCCTGGATGCGTACGCGCTTGGTCAGCAGCGTGCGCTGCAACTGTGGCAGGCGATCCGGGCCGGTCGGCGCCTCGCTGGCGTTGTAGGACGCAATCAGGCCGCACAAGGGAATACGTGCCTTGGGATTGAGCAACGGCACGACCGCATCGAAGACCTTGCCCCCGACATTCTCGTAATAGATGTCGATGCCATTGGGACAGGCCGACGCCAGTTCGCTGGCGAAATTCGCGCCTTTGTGGTCGATGCAGGCATCGAACCCCAGTTCTTCGACCACGTAGCGGCATTTGTCCGCACCGCCCGCCACGCCGACGACCCGCAAGCCCTTGATCTTCGCCACCTGGCCCACCACGGAACCGACCGCGCCGGACGCCGCAGCCACCACCAGTGTTTCACCCTCTTGGGGCTGGCCGATATCCATCAAGCCCATGTAGGCCGTCATACCCGGCATGCCCAGCACGCCCAAGGCCATCGACGGGCTCGGCAGTCCGGACGGCACCGCAATGATGTTGCGCCCGTCACTGATGCTGTGGCTCTGCCAGCCGGTAGCGCCGACCACCAGGTCGCCTTCGTGGAACTTGGGGTTCAACGAACGCTCGACCCGACTGACAGCACCGCCGGTCATCACCTCGCCGATCTGCACCGGCGCCGCGTAGGACGGTGCGTCACTCATGCGCCCGCGCATGTAAGGGTCCAGCGACAGATAAAGTGTCTTGAGCAACACCTGACCATCGGCCAGCTCCGGCAGTGCCTCCCTTTCCAGACGGAAGTTCTCGGGCGTCGGTGCGCCCACCGGACGGGACGCCAGTACGATACGTTGGTTGAGGGTCAATGCTTCGGACATGTGAGCGTCTCCTTTGATCGTTGAGATTGGCCGGTGTAGATGAGCAGACCTTGGTGGCGGTTTGGGGTTCGATGTTTCCGACCGTAAGGCCGAGTTGACGCCATCGCGGGCAAGCCCGCTCCCACAATGGATCGGTGGTGTTCACAAGTCTTCTGTAGGAGCGGGCTTGCCCGCGATGGCGCCCTCACAATCACCACATATCGTTCAGGCACAAACAAAAATGCCAGGCACTCAGCCTGGCATCCTGTTTAACTCATCTCATCCGCCAAGGCGAATCAGAAAGGCATTTTCATACCCGGTGGCAGTTGCATGCCAGCGGTCATGCTGCCCATTTTTTCCTGGCTGTTGGCTTCGATCTTGCGCACGGCGTCGTTGACGGCCGCAGCAATGACCGCTTCCAGCATTTCCTTGTCGTCTTCACTCATGCCTTCGACCAGGCTCGGGTCAATGCTCACGCTCTTCAAGTCATGACGACCGGTCATCACCACGGTGACCATATCGCCACCGGCCTTACCGGTGACTTCGGCGTTGGCCAGCTCTTCCTGCATCTTGGCCATTTTTTCCTGCATTTGCTGCGCCTGCTTCATCAGGCCGGCCATGCCACCTTTCATCATGGTAATCACCTCAAAGTACGTGGATATCAAGCAGCGTCCGGCCACCAGGTCGAACGCCTTCAGTTACTAGCCCTGACTGACCAGGGCCTCGACAGGTTCAATAGTATCGTTACGGATCACCGCGCCGAACTGCTGCATCATCTGCTGGATGAACGGATCGCCATGGATCGATTCCTCCGCCTCGCGCTGTCGGTCGGCACGACGACGGGATGCCGCCTGGGCGGGCGTTTCCTGCTCGGGCTTGATGAGCTCGATGTTCAGGGTCAATGGGCGTCCGTGGTACTGGTTCAACGCATCGTTGAGTCGACGTTGCTGGGTCGCGTTGAACAGCGCGCTATGGGCTGGATCGAGGTGCAACAGCCAGGTGTCGCCATCGACAGCGATTAATGTGCAGTTGGCGGCGATGCTGCCAGTCATGCCGGAAATAGGCAATTTCGGGAACAGCTCCAACCATTCCAGCGCCAGTCCGGTGGCGGGCATCGCTGCAGGTTCCGGCTCGGGCTCCGGCGCGGGCTCCGAGGTATGTTCGCTGGCCAGTTCGTCGAGATAGCTGTACGCCGAATCCATGTCCGGTTCGATGTAGTCCTCGTCCAGCGGCGGCTCATCGTCGTCCAGGTCGATGCCTGGTGTGGCGGCATCGACGTCAGCCACAGAAGGCTCGGGAATCGACGCAGAGGCCCACTCCGGGACATCCGGTGCGTCCGGCACGACGCTGTCCGGCGTCTGCGCCAGGACTGGCGGCAGCTCGGGCTGTTCAGCGATGGTTTCCAGCACCGGCTCGACGGCAGGCTGCTGGATGACTTCGGGTTCGGGCTCTACCGGATCGTTCCAAGGCAGGTCGACGACTTCTTCCACCGCGACATGCTCAGGCTCGGCAACCGGCTCAGGCGCAACCACAGGAGCGACCGACTCGGGCGTGGGCTCAGGAACGGCAGCCGGTGCCGGCGCTGCAACGACTACCGGCGCGACAGCCACTGACTTGGCGGAATCAACCGTGGCCTGGCTGATTCCCACTGGCTTTAGCGGTTGCCTCGGTGCGCCCTCGGTGTCTGCCGGACGGAACGCGAGCATCCGCAGCAGGACCATCTCGAAACCACCACGCGGGTCCGGTGCCAGCGGCAGATCGCGGCGGCCGATCAGGCCCATCTGGTAATAGAACTGCACGTCTTCGGCGGGCAAGGCCTGGGCCAGTGCCAGCACCCGGTCGCGATCGCCGTGGCCGTTGTCGACGCCGTCAGGCAAGGCCTGGGCGATGGCGACCCGGTGCAGCACGTTTAGAATTTCAGACAGCACGCCGTTCCAGTCGGGGCCTTGCTCGGCGAGGTGGCGCACCGCTTCGAGCAATGCCTTGGCATCACCTTCGATCAGCGCATGCAAGACGTCGTACACCTGACCATGGTCGAGGGTGCCAAGCATTGCCCGCACGTCGGCGGCCATGACCTTGCCTTCACCGAAGGCAATCGCCTGGTCGGTCAGGCTCATGGCATCGCGCATCGAACCATCGGCAGCACGGCCCAGCAACCAAAGCGCATCGTCTTCGAACGGAACGTTCTCGACGCCCAGCACATGGGTCAAATGCTCGACCACCCGCTCCGGGGTCATGTTTTTCAGGGAGAACTGCAAGCAACGGGACAAAATCGTTGCAGGAAGTTTCTGTGGATCGGTGGTCGCCAGGATGAACTTGACGTAGGGCGGCGGCTCTTCAAGGGTTTTCAACAGCGCGTTGAAGGAGTGACTGGACAGCATGTGCACTTCGTCGATCAGGTAGACCTTGAAGCGCCCACGGCTTGGCGCGTACTGCACGTTATCCAGCAGCTCGCGGGTGTCCTCGACCTTGGTCCGGCTCGCGGCGTCAATCTCGATCAGGTCGACGAAGCGCCCTTCATCGATCTCACGGCATACCGAACACTCGCCACAGGGGCTGGAGGTGATGCCGGTTTCACAGTTCAGGCACTTGGCGATGATCCGCGCAATGGTGGTCTTGCCGACCCCGCGTGTACCGGTAAACAGGTAGGCATGGTGCAGCCGCTGGCTGTCCAAGGCATTGATCAGAGCCTTGAGCACATGGGTCTGGCCGACCATTTCGCGGAACGAGCGCGGACGCCATTTACGTGCAAGAACCTGATAACTCATCGAAAACCGTCGCAACCAAGGAACAGAAGCGGCTAATGCTAGCGGAGCAAGGGCAAAATTGCATCCGGCATGCTCGTCTAATCTGGCTAAGATGCACACTTGGGGCTTTTATTGGCCCGGGTTCGATCCGTACTGGAGCGTCTATGCGGCTGGCCTTGGGGGCACTGCTGTTGATCGGTCTGAACGCCAGCGCCGCAGAGGCGCCCTTGCGCTTTGTGCTGCCCGACAGTTGGGCCATGCCGATGGTGCAACTGGAGCGCGGCCAGCCGACCCAAGGCATCCTGTATGACGCGATGCTCAGCCTGGCCACTCAGGTCGGCGTGCCGGCCGAGTTCCATGTGTTGCCCCGGGCACGCGTGCAGGGCGCGATGGAACATGGTGAAGTCGATGTGCGCTGTTATGCCGCGCAATCGTGGCTGCCGAATCAATCCGGCGACTATATCTGGAGCATCCCGCTGTGGACCCAACCGGACGTGCTGGTCAGCCGCCGGGGCCCGCCACTCGCCGTGGTCCCGGCAGACCTGCCGCGCCAGACCATCGGTACGGTGCTGGGTTACAGCTATCCGACCTTGCAACCCCTGTTCGACAACGGCCATTTGCTGCGCGAGGACGCGCGCAGTCAGGATCAGGCGCTGGAGAAGCTGCTGGCCGGACGCTATCGCTATGCGGTGAGCAATCTGTGGACACTGGACTGGTTCAACCAACGCCAGCCCTCAGATCGGCAACTGCAAGGCGTGGCGGTGCTGCAGGAGCAAAGTGTTGGCTGCTTCGTTCGCAACGAT
This sequence comes from Pseudomonas sp. S2_C03, assembly GCF_054668405.1. NCBI lineage: Bacteria > Pseudomonadati > Pseudomonadota > Gammaproteobacteria > Pseudomonadales > Pseudomonadaceae > Pseudomonas > Pseudomonas sp. S2_C03. The sequence goes on from NZ_CP162766.1 coordinate 3,505,230, forward strand.
CCGAACGTGCCCGTGCAGCGCATCCTGCGCACGCTGCTGCGGATGAAAATGTCCGGGGAGATCGACGACATCATCCGGCTGTATGTGGGTAATGCGGACAATCGATAACCGCCCTTTTCACGGAACGGCCTCGTCCAGCCGCCATGGCCGTGGCGCAACATACTGTTCGGCCCAACGCTGCACCTCGTCCTCCGGCATCGGACGGGCGATGAAATATCCCTGGCCAATGTCGCACCCCAGTTGCAACAGCATCCGGCCATGTTCGATGCTTTCCACCCCTTCGGCAATCACCTGCCGGCCAAACGCCCGCGCCAGGCCTATCACGGCCTTGGTCAGGGCCAGATCGTCGTGATCATGCAGAATGTCTCGAATGAACGAGCGGTCGATCTTGATCGTCTGCGTGCGTAAGCGCTTGAGGTAACTGAGCGAGGAATACCCGGTGCCGAAGTCCCCTAACGAGAACTGAACCCCAAGCGCCTGACAGGCTTGCAGGCAAGCACTGACATGCTGGATGTTCTCGACGGCGACCGACTCGACGATTTCCAGGTCCAGCCTCTGCGGCGGGACGTGGGCATGCCGCGCGAGCAACTGATCAAGGCGGTCGACAAAGTCGGCACGCTGGAAATGCCGGGCGGCAATGTTCACGCTGATCGGCCAGCCCTGCCCGATGACCTGCCAACGACCCAATTGTTGCAACACCTGATCGATCACCCATTCTCCGATGTCGATGATCAGGTCAGTTTGCGCCACCACCGGCAAGAACTCGCGAGCCGGGATCGTGCCCTTCTGCGGATGCTCCCAGCGCAGCAGCGCCTCGAACCCGACGATGACGCCATGACGCATATGCACCTTGGGCTGGTAATAAAGGCGCAATTCACCAGCAGCCAGCGCCTGTCGCACCCGCTCGACGGTCTGGTGCGTCGCCTTGACCTCCTGATCGCGCCCCACATCGAACAAATGGAACCGGTTGCGCCCGCTCTGTTTGGCCACGTACATGGCCTGATCGGCGTGGCGCAGCAAGGTTTCGGCGTCTTCGTCGTCATGGGGAAACAGCGTCACACCGATACTGGCGAAGACATTGAGCGCCTTGCCCTGCACCGAATAAGGGGCAGACAATGCCCCCAGCACCCGATTGAGGGCCGCGCGCAGCTCCGGCAGGTCGCGCACATAACGCAACACCAGCACGAACTCGTCACCCGCCAGCCGCGCCACCACGTCTTCACCGCGAACGATGTCGCGCAAGCGCCTGGCCACTTCCACCAGCAACAGATCGCCACTGGCATGCCCGTAGCCATCATTGACGGCCTTGAAACCATCGAGGTCGAGCATACACACCGCCAAGGGAATGTTTTCCTGACGGGAAAAGGCCAACGCCTGGTCGAGCAAGTCGGAAAGAAACGCACGATTGGGCAGGCCGGTCAGGACGTCATGCCCCACGCGCCATTGCAGGGAATGCAACAGTTGGCGTTTTTCACTGATGTCGAAACGAATGGCGAGGAAACGGTGAATCCGCCCAGTGATGTCGTCCAGCACCGGCACCAGGGTGCTCTCTACCCAGAACAGACTGCCGTCCTTGGCGCGATTGCAGATTTCCCCCTTCCACACATTGCCCAAGGCGATGGTGCGCCACATGTTGAGGAAGAATTCGGTCGGGTGCAGCCCGGAATTGAGCAGACGATGGTTCTGTCCGAGCAGTTCGTCACGACTGTAGCCGGACACGGCGCAGAACTGATCGTTGACGTAGGTGATCCGACCGGTGACGTCCGTCTCGGAAAAAATCGCGGCGGCATCCACGGCCCTGCGGTATTTCTCGTCCATGATTCAGGCTCACTGCCGCTAGCGGCGATCGCGTTCGACCAGCGCGCAATAACCGGTAAAGAAGAGTTGAATCCACTTGCGCAGCGCCACGTGATCACTCCATGTACAGCCATTGATGGCCCATTGGTAGCCGCCGATCTACTAGTCTCAACGACAGGGACGCAGCAACGGCCATTTCGGTAATTTTTTGCACGGCAAAGCCAAGCTGAGCCCGCCACTCACTGGTGGGGAGGAGCGCAGTGCTGGCTCTGCGCCACCAGGCGAACTTCAGAGAACCGGACACCCAATATCCCCTTGGGAGTGGCGATTCTACGAATTACATCACAATTTGCATAGCAAAGTGATGAATCGAGCGGTTGCCTAATGCGAAAATCTATCGTTAAGTTCTTGATTCTAAATGGGAATTGAGCGATGCAAATTTCAAGCTTGGGTTCAGCCATTCGTCGTTACCGCAAGGTCGCAGGGCTTACTCAGGCTGAGCTCGGTGAAAGGACCGGTTTTGACCCCAAAACCATCAGCCGCTTCGAAACCGGGACCTACACGCCCAGCGTGGAGGCGCTGTTCCTGCTTGCCACTGTGCTGGGGGTCCAGCTGAAGGCATTTTTTGTCGATCTGGATGATGAAGACGAACAACGCGCTTACCTGTTCTCCGTCATCCACAAAACCGCGCCGAAGGATCTGGGCAAGCTGATCGCCGCGGTCGACCAGGCCCTTTCAAAGCTCGAGCGACAGACATAAAAAAGGAGGCCGACCTGAATCGACAGGTCGGCCTCCTTTTTTGTGTGCCAAATCGCAAACGACAAAAATCCGCCCCTGAGCACATTCAGGGCAGAGCAGGGAAGATGATTTAAGCGGGATAACGCGAGAGAGGGTCCGCGTAGCGTTATGGAGGCAACCCCACCAGCCACACCCCGGCACACAATGTTCCCGCTGTGGCTGCTGCCTTCCGGCTCTGACCAGGTTCACGGGTAATCGTTGCGGGGGGACCGATGGGGTCACCATAACGACGCCCGCCTGACGGCGAGCCGCGCCATTGTACCTGTCTGGGACGAAGTTACAACCGTTGGCCGGGATAAAAAATTTGAGTGGGTTCAAGGACATGCAAAGGCTGTTGCGGGAGAGCCCGCTTCTGCGGGGTCTTGCTGCATGTTCACGGTGAAATCCTGTAGGAGCGAGCTTGCTCGCGATGGAGGCCCAGGCACCGCTGGCTATCCTGACACCCAGCGTTATCGTTAACGACCATCGCGAGCAAGCTCGCTCCTACAGGAGATCACCAGGTGGATGAAGTGCAGCTTGGTGATCGCCGCCGGTGGCAGGACGAAGGGGTAGAAATCCGCCTGCCCCATGCTGCGCGACAGTTCGTTGAGCATGCTCGCCAGTTCGATCCAGGCGTTGACGAACGAGAGGAACGCCGCGCCGCCGGGGTGCTGTGAATCGAACAGGACGCTGGCCGGGAACGGCTGGTAGTCAAGGTCCATCTCCCGGGCGCTCATGCCGAAACCGAGGGCCGTGTCCACTGCGTCCATCATGTGCAGGTAGTGCGCCCAGGTTTCCGCCCAGTCTTCCCACGGATGCATGGTGGCGTAAGCGCTGACGAAGTGTTGCTGCCAATCCAAAGGCGCACCTTGCTGGTAATGGCGTTCCAGCGCGTCGGCGTAGCTCGCCCGCTCGTCACCGAACAGGTCACGAAACGGCGCCTGCCATTCGGTGTTTGCAATCAGTCGATCCCAGTAATAGTGGCCGACTTCGTGCCGAAAATGCCCCAGCAGCGTGCGATACGGCTCATGCATGTGCACCCGCACCTGTTCGCGGTGGGCGTCGTCAGCTTCGCTGATATCCAGGGTAATCAGCCCATTGGCGTGGCCGGTAGTGGGCGGCTGGCCTTCCAGGTCGACGCCGATGAAGTCGAACGCCAGGCCCGCCTCGGCGTCTTCGGACCGGGGCACGATCGGCAGGCCCAGGCCGAGCAACTGGGCGACCAGCCGGCGCTTGGCTGCTTCGACCTTGCGCCAGCGCTCGTGGTTGTCGTCAATCGACAGGTCGGGGATGGTGCGATTGAGTCGGCACGCGATGCATAAGCTGTGAGAATCGCTGGCCGGCAACAGCCAGTTGCAGGCGGCCGGCGAGTCGAGGTTGGCACAGCGGCGCCAGGCACCGGCGTCGGGGTCGGCGTCGAGTAGCCAGGTGCCCGCCTGTTCGGCGGGTTGCATGGAGGTCAGGCGGCCTTGCTGTGGCTGATAACCCAGGGCCGCCGAACAGGCCAGGCATTGGCTGTTGGGAAAAAACAGCGATTGCCCGCAGCGGCAGTTCCACACCTTGCTGTTGCGCGAACGCTCGCCGATGAAGGGTGCGGCGATGCGCGAACTGAGCTGTTCGAAGAAACGGAGCATGGCGATCTCTTCCTTGGGGGTTGCCAAGACTAGATCATTGCTCCATCGAGATCGTTCCCACGCCGTGCGTGGGAACGATCATCATCGCGAGCAAGCTCGCTCCTACAGGAGGTAGCTACGCAGATATGCCGTGCTCACCCAGGAAACTGACAAACGCCTCCTCATCCAGCACCTTCAACCCCAGCTCATTCGCCTTGGCCAATTTGGAGCCCGCACCGGGCCCCGCCACCACGCAGTGGGTCTTGGCCGATACCGAACCGGCCACCTTGGCGCCGAGGTTTTCCAGCTTGTCCTTGGCCACGTCGCGACTCATCAACTCCAGCGAGCCGGTCAACACCCAGGTCTGGCCCGTCAGCGGCAAGCCTTCGACGACTTTTTTCTCGCTCAACCAGTGCATGCCGAAATCGCGCAATTGTTGCTCCGCCGCTTGCGCCAGCTCGCGGTTTTCGGCCAAGGCAAAAAACTCTCGAACCGAATTGGCCTGTTTCTCCGGCAGGGCCTGGCGCATATCCAGCCAATCGGCATTGAACACGCCTTCCAGGGATCCGAATTTTTCCGCAAGTTTCTGCGCGCCACCCGGCCCGACCGACGGAATGTGCAGCTTGTCCAGGAATCCACCGAGGGTCGTGCTGGCAGCGAACTCGGCACTCAGCTCGCCCTGATCCTGAATCTGCAAACCATGCTTGAGCAGATCGGCGATGACTTGCTGGTTGTGCTTGTCTTCAAAAAAGCTGTGAATCTCGTGGGCCACTTCCAGCCCTACGTCCGGCAAGTAGGTCAGCACGTTTGGCAATGCCTGCTGGACCCGCTCCAGCGACCCCAGCGAGCGCGCCAGGACCTTGGCCGTCTCCTCGCCTACATCGGGAATGCCCAGGGCATAGATGAAGCGCGCCAGGCTCGGGCGCTTGCTGTCCTCGATGGCGCTGAGCAACTTTTTGCTCGACAGCTCGGCAAAACCTTCGAGCTCGACGATGTCTTCGAACTTCAGCGCATAAAGGTCGGCCGGCGAACTCACCAGGCCTTCATCGACCAGTTGCTCGACGCTCTTGTCGCCCAGGCCTTCGATGTCCATGGCGCGGCGCGACACGAAGTGAATGATTGCCTGTTTCAGCTGCGCGCCGCAGGCCAGTCGGCCAACGCAGCGATACACCGCGCCTTCACTGACGGTTTCGCGACCCTTGCTGCGCTTGACCAGTTGGGTACGTTCGACATGGGAACCGCACACCGGGCAACGCTCGGGAATCTGTACGGCGCGTGCATCCTTAGGGCGACGCTCGAGCACCACCTGCACCACTTGCGGAATCACATCGCCGGCGCGGCGAATGATCACGGTGTCGCCGATCATCAGGCCCAGGCGCGCCACTTCATCCATGTTGTGCAGCGTTGCGTTGGCCACGGTGACGCCGGCGACCTTCACCGGCTTCAATCGGGCGACAGGGGTCACCGCACCGGTACGACCGACCTGGAATTCCACGTCGAGCAGTTCGGTGAGCTCTTCCATTGCCGGGAATTTGTGGGCAATCGCCCAGCGCGGTTCACGCGCACGGAAACCCAGCTCACGCTGGGAGGCGATGCTGTTGACCTTGAACACCACGCCATCGATTTCATAAGCCAGGCCATTGCGGCGCTCACCGATGTCGCGGTAGTAATCCAGGCACTCGTCGATGCCGTGCGCCAGCTTCAGCTCGCGGCTGATCGGCAGGCCCCAGGTTTGGAGCTGCTTCAGGTTGCCAATGTGGGTGTCGGCGATGTCTTGCGAGACCTGACCAATGCCGTAGCAGCAGAACTCCAGCGGACGGTTGGCGGTAATCTTCGAATCCAGTTGGCGCAAGCTACCCGCTGCCGCGTTGCGCGGGTTGGCGAAGGTTTTGCCACCCACTTCAAGCTGCGTAGCGTTCAGGCGTTCGAAACCGGCCTTGGACATGAACACCTCACCGCGCACTTCCAGGGTCGCCGGCCAGCCAGTGCCTTGCAGCTTCAACGGAATGTTGCGCACGGTGCGCACGTTGACGCTGATGTCTTCGCCGGTGGTGCCGTCGCCACGGGTCGCGCCGCGCACCAGTACGCCGTCCTGATACAGCAGGCTGACCGCCAGGCCATCGAGTTTAGGCTCGCAACTGTATTCCACTGCCGAACCGCCGCCGAACAGATCACCGGCCGGCAGGTCGAGACCTTCGGTCACCCGGCGATCGAACTCGCGCATATCGGTTTCTTCGAAGGCGTTGCCGAGGCTGAGCATCGGCACTTCGTGACGCACCTGAGTGAACGCCGACAACGCAGCGCTGCCAACGCGTTGCGTCGGCGAGTCGCTGGTGATCAGCTCCGGATTGGCCGCTTCGAGGGCTTTGAGTTCGTGGAACAAGCGATCGTATTCAGCGTCCGGAATGCTCGGCTCGTCCAGCACGTGATAACGATAGTTGTGCTGATCGAGTTCAGCGCGCAGCTCTAGAATGCGGTTTTTGGCGGCGGTCATGGGTGTTCTCTCATAAAGCAAAAGAGCAGCCGAAGCTGCTCAATCTGTTGATGCGGCAAAACTTATTGTAGGAGCCGAGCTTGCTCGCGATGGCGATCTCATAGACGCCATCGCGAGCAAGCTCGGCTCCTACAGGTACAGGTCGCGTGGCACGATCCTGTTCTCAACGCTTCTGGGTCAATGCGCGACGTTCGAACTCAACGATGCGCTGACGGTAGTGTTCGATGGTCTGGGCGGTCAACACGCTGCGCTGGTCGTCCTTGAGCTCGCCGTTGAGCTCCTGGGACAGTTTGCGCGCCGCAGCCACCATCACGTCGAAGGCTTGCTTGGGATGACGTGGACCCGGCAGACCAAGGAAAAAGCTAACGGCCGGGGTGCTGAAATGGTCGATGTCGTCCAGATCGAAGATACCCGGCTTGACCGCGTTGGCCATGGAGAACAGCACTTCGCCATTACCGGCCATGCTTTCGTGGCGATGGAAGATGTCCATTTCGCCAAAACGCAAACCGCTCTCCAGGATGTTCTGCAACAGCGCCGGGCCTTTGAAGCCGGCCGCGTCGCGGCAGATCACGCTGATCACCAGCACTTCTTCGGCTTGTGGCTGCTCCTTGTCGCCCAGAGACGGCGAGGACTTGCTGTCGTCCGGAAAATCATCGTCACGGCTGTTGAAGCTCGGGCCACCATCGAGGTCGAGGCTGAGGTTCATGTCGCCCTGGGACGGTTCGCCATGGCCACGCTTGCCACGTTTGGAACCCGACTCACGAGCCTCACGGGCCGGGGCGCTGACCGACGGCAGATCATGCTCGTCCAGTTGCGGTTCTTTATGGGTATCGAGCACCCGGGACGGGCCCAATAGCTCGGCATTACCGTCGTCATCCGGCAAATTGGACAGATTTCGATCAAGACGGAACTTCAGTTTCCCCTTGCCGCCGCGCATCCGGCGCCAGCCATCAAAAAGAATACCGGCAATGACAATGATGCCGATGACGATCAGCCACTCGCGCAGACCGATTTCCATGTAATCCCGTGCCTCTATAAAAAATGCTGAAAAATAAGGGGTTTACAACTGGTAAACCGCTTTAAAACGTGGCGCCAACTCTATGTTCTGACAGGCGTTTTGCCCACGTATACGAAAATTTGACATTAAACTAGCACGACCAAAGACAACTTTACACCGTCTGTCGAAATCGCCGCGCAAATTGTGTCGATTTGCCATCTTCGCCCAACAATTTGCTCGTTTAATCAGGCGCGCGGCTGAAGCTACAAGCCTCAAGTTCCAAGCACAACCTCTTGCAGCTTACAGCTTGCAGCTCGAAGCTACGCCGCTAGGCGTCCACCATCGCCATGGCCTCCTCGACATCCACCGCCACCAATCGCGAACATCCGGGCTCGTGCATCGTCACCCCCATCAATTGATCAGCCATTTCCATGGCGATCTTGTTGTGGGTGATGTAGATGAACTGCACCGTCTGCGACATCTCCTTCACCAGTCGTGCGTAGCGGCCGACGTTCGCGTCGTCCAGTGGCGCGTCCACTTCGTCGAGCATGCAGAACGGTGCCGGGTTCAACTTGAAGATCGCAAAAACCAGGGCCAATGCGGTCAGGGCTTTCTCGCCGCCGGAGAGCAAATGGATGGTGCTGTTCTTCTTCCCGGGCGGGCGCGCCATGATTGTCACCCCTGTATCGAGTAGATCTTCGCCCGTCAGTTCCAAATACGCGCTGCCTCCGCCGAAAACTTTTGGGAAAAGCGCCTGTAAACCACCATTGATCTGATCAAAGGTATCCTTGAAGCGGTTGCGGGTCTCCTTGTCGATCTTGCGAATCACGTTCTCGAGGGTATCCAGCGCTTCCACCAAATCGTCGTTCTGCGCATCCAGATAACGTTTACGCTCCGATTGTTGCTGGTATTCATCGATGGCCGCGAGGTTGATCGCACCCAGGCGTGCAATGCGCGCAGCGATGCGTTCGAGCTCTTCTTCGGCGTCCTTCTCGTTGGCCTCTGGCGCGAGCGTGGCGAGTACGCCATGCAAATCGTAACCGTCCTCCAGCAACTGGTCTTCAAGGGCCTTGCGGCGCACGGTCAGGGCTTGCCATTCCATGCGCTGGGATTCCATCTGGCCACGAATCAGCTGCGATTGCTGTTCGGCCTGGTTACGACGTTTTTCGGCGTCGCGCAGTTCACGGTCGGCATCTTCCAGGGCGATTTGCGCGGTCTTGAGTTCTTCATCGACGGTCATGCGCTTGTCGAGCAGCTCTTCAAGCTTGAGGCGCAGCTCTTCCAGCGGCGCCTCGCCCTCCTCCAGATTGAGGCTCAGTTGCTCGCGCTTTTCGGTCAGGCGCTCGGACTGCATTTCCAGACGTTCCAGCGCCTGGCGAGTGGAGTCGTGCTGCGCCCGCAGCGAACCCAGGCGAACGGCCAATTGATGGGCATGATCCTTGTGCTGCCGCGCTTCCTGACGCACGCGATCGAGACGCTCGCGCAGGCTGTCGCGCTGGGCCAGCAGCAGCTCGCGCTGCTCGGTGTCCAGCGCCATGGCATCCAGCGCGTCCTGCAATTGCAGGCGCGCTTCACCGATATTTTCGTGCTCCAGTTCGCGCTGCTCGGCCAGCTCGGCCAGCTCCTCATCGAGCCGGCGGCGGCGCAAGGTCAATTGCTCGGCCTTGGCCTTGCCAGCGGACAATTGCGCCTTGAGCTCGCCCTGCTGGCGCGCCTCGTCTTGCAGCAGTCGGCGCAAATGTTCACGACCGTTTTCCTGTTGCCGCTGTTGCGCCCGCAGGTTCTGCAATTGCGTTTCCAGGGTCTCGACCGAGGCCTCTCGCTCTTCGCGCTCAAGCCCCAGTCGCTGGATTTCCTGGCCCCGCGCCAGCACGCCGCTTTCCGCTTCGCTGGCCCGGCGCACGCGCAGGAAGTGCCGGCCAACCCAGTAGCCATCACGGCTGATCAGGCTTTGTCCGGTCGCCAGTTGACCACGCAGCGCCAAGGCCTGCTCCAGGCTGTCGACCGGTTTGACCTGGCCCAACCACGGAGACAGGTCGATCTGCGCTTCAACCTTGTCGAGCAGGCTGCCGGGCACACGCACGCCATCGCTCGCGGGGCTGAGTAAACGCAGATCGCCCTGGCTGAAACCCGCGAGGTCGACCCCGGTGAAATCGTCCACCAGCACCGCTTGCAGATCGGCGCCAAGCACGGTTTCCACCGCCAACTCCCAGCCCGCATCCACTTTCAGGCCTTCAGCCAATCGCGGACGCTCGGCCAGATGTTGTTCGCGCAGCCACTCGGCGGTGCCGGTGCCCGGATCGAGTGCAGCCTGTTGCAAGGCTTCAAGCGAAGCCAGGCGCCCATTGAGGCGCTGCAAATCGCCCTGGGCCTGTTGCTGCGCCGACAGCGCCTGCTGCAGTTGCTGGCGCAGTTGTTCAAGGCGCTCGACCTGCGCCTCTTCACTGGCCTGCAAGTCTTCCAGGGTCGCCTCACTCGCCGCCAACTGTTCGGTCAGCGCCATGATCGCCGCGTCTTCCGGGTCCGCCGAAAGCAAATCGCGCTCTTCGCCCAGGCGTTTCTGCCGGTCGGCCAGGCGTTCCAGGCTGGTTTCCAGCTGTTGGATCCGCGCTTGCTGCACTTCGGACTGGCGACGCGGTTCCGCGGCTGTGAGGTTGAACGCGTCCCACTGTTCCTGCCAGCCGTGCATGGTGGTTTCGGATTCTTCCAGCGCCGCAGCGGCTTCTTCGGCGGCAGCGCTGGTGATCTCCTGCTCCGGCACGAGCATGTCCAGCTCTTCGCCGAGGGTCAGCAGCAAGGTGCGGTCGTGCCCCAGGTGCGATTCGGTTTCCAGGCGCGCGCGTTCGGCTTCCTTCAAATCGTCCTGCAACTGCCGCAGACGCTGTTGACCGTGCTGGATGCTCTGCTCGACCCGGGCGATGTCGCCGCCGACCGAATAAAAGCGCCCCTGCACCAGGTTGAAACGCTCGGACAGGTCATGGTGACCGTCACGCAGGCGTTCGATGCTGGCGTCGGCGTTGCGCTGTTCGGCCACCAATGCTTCGAAGGTGACTTCCTGATTGCCGATCACGGCCTCGCGCTGACCAACCTGCTCGTTCAGCGCCTGCCAGCGCAGTGCCGACAACTGCGCCTTGAGCTGACGCTCCTCGCCCTTGTATTCCTGGTATTTCTTGGCGGACTCGGCCTGACGGTGCAGGCGTTCGAGCTGGCGTTCGAGCTCTTCGCGCAGGTCGGTCAGGCGCGCAAGGTTTTCGTGGGTGCGCCGGATTCGGTTTTCAGTCTCGCGCCGACGCTCCTTGTACTTGGAAATCCCCGCCGCTTCCTCGATGAAGTTGCGCAAGTCTTCCGGCTTGGCTTCGATCAGCTTGGAGATCATCCCCTGCTCGATGATCGAGTAACTGCGCGGCCCCAGGCCAGTGCCGAGGAAAATATCGGTGATGTCACGGCGGCGGCATTTGGCGCCGTTGAGGAAGTAGCTGTTCTGGCTGTCGCGGGTCACTTTGCGGCGAATGGAAATTTCCGCATAGGCGGCGTACTCGCCGATCAAGGTGCCATCACTGTTATCGAACACCAGCTCGATGCTCGCCTGGCTCACCGGCTTGCGGCTCGTCGAGCCATTGAAGATGACGTCAGTCATCGACTCGCCACGCAGGTTCTTGGCCGAGCTCTCGCCCATCACCCATCGTACGGCGTCGATGATGTTCGACTTGCCGCAACCATTGGGCCCGACCACCGCCGCCATGTTACTGGGGAAGTTTACCGTGGTCGGGTCGACGAAGGATTTGAACCCCGCCAGCTTGATGCACTTGAGCCGCACGCTTAAGCGTCCGTCAGGGCAGAGATCACCAGATCACAGCTGCGCTGGCCATAGGCCGTCAGCACTTCACGTATCTGCGGGAAATCACGGGCGATGACCGCGCCCAGCAGTTGGGAGAACAAGGCCAGGTACTCGCTCATCGACGCCTTGCGCTGGTCCAGGGCCAGGAAATACGCACGGCTCATGGCCGGCTGCAGGTTTTCGACGGTTTCCTGCAAATACGGGTTATCGGCGAAGGGATATGCGGCGCGCATCACGTTGAAGCTGTCATCGACGAAGGTGCGGATGTCCTGGCGCTCGAAACTGCCCTGCAGGCGTTGCTGGATCTGCACGAACGGCGCGAGGTCGGCCTGCACTTGCCAGCCAGTGGCCACGGCGTTGCCGAGCATGATGTACAACTCGCCCATGAGGGTGCACAGGCTGCGCACTTTGTGGGCAGTGAGCTCGGTGACGTGGGCACCGCGTCGCGGCAGGATCGCGATCAGGTGGCGACGCTCGAGAATAAGCAGCGCCTCGCGGACCGAACCACGACTGACATTGAGGGCCAGCGTGACCTTCTGTTCCTGGATGCGCTCTCCGGGCTTCATTTCACCGCGAATGATGCGTTCGGCGAGGTGGTGCGCGATTTGCTCGGCGAGGCTGTCCGGCGCCTTGAACGTCATGGTTGTCCCTTCAAACTCTTCGATCTGCACAAGCGGCGCAGTGTAGCGCACATGAGGGGTTGTGGCGGAGTGCCCACACAGCGGTTTTTGGCACGAAACCCGCAAAAAAGCAGGTGACGCCGCAAGGGTCAATACTGAGGGAACGTGCTGTTGATCGACAAAATGATTTTTCCTGACCTTTAAGTCAGAAAATCATTGACCCAAAAGTCAGAACTGATAAATTCGGTTCAAGTCGCTTAACAACAATAATGAATCTGCGAGGCCTTCCGTGATCCAGTTTTTACTCAACCAGGAACTTCGAAGCGAGCACGCCCTGGACCCGAACCTGACCGTGCTCAATTACCTGCGCGACCATGTGGGCAAGCCCGGCACCAAAGAAGGCTGCGCCAGCGGTGACTGCGGCGCGTGCACCGTGGTCGTCGGCGAGTTGCAGACCGACGAGACCGGGCGCGAACACATTCGCTATCGCAGCCTCAACGCCTGCCTGACCTTCGTGTCGTCGCTGCACGGCAAACAACTGATCAGCGTCGAAGACCTCAAGCACCAGGGCGAACTGCACAGCGTGCAAAAAGCCATGGTCGAGTGTCACGGCTCGCAATGCGGCTTCTGCACACCCGGTTTTGTCATGTCGCTGTTTGCTCTGCAAAAGAACAGTGATGCCCCCGATCCTCACAAGGCCCACGAAGCCCTGGCCGGTAACCTGTGCCGCTGCACCGGCTATCGCCCGATCCTGGAAGCAGCCGAGCAATCGTGCTACGGGAAAAAGCCTGACCAGTTCGATGCCCGCGAGGCCGAGACCATCACCCGCCTGAAAGCGATCGCCCCCACCGACATCGGCGAACTCAACAGTGGCGACAAACGCTGCCTGGTGCCGCTGACCGTTGCCGACCTGGCAGACCTCTACGACGCCTATCCACAAGCCCGGCTACTGGCCGGCGGCACCGACCTGGCGCTGGAAGTCACGCAGTTTCACCGCACCTTGCCGGTGATGATCTACGTGGGCAATGTCGCCGAAATGAAACGCATCGAGCGCTTCGACGATCGTCTGGAAATCGGCGCTGCCACTGCCCTGTCCGACTGTTACGAGGCCTTGAAGGCCGAGTACCCGGACTTTGGCGAACTACTGCAACGCTTCGCCTCCTTGCAGATCCGCAACCAGGGCACCCTGGGTGGCAACATCGGCAACGCCTCACCGATTGGTGACTCGCCACCGCTGCTGATTGCCCTCGGCGCGCAGATCGTTTTGTGCAAGGGCGACACACGTCGCACCATCGCCCTTGAGGACTACTTCATCGATTACCGGGTCACGGCGCGCCAGGACAGCGAGTTCATCGAGAAGATCATCGTGCCCCGCGCCAGCGCCGAACAGTTGTTCCGGGCGTACAAGGTGTCCAAGCGCCTGGACGATGACATTTCCGCGGTCTGCGCCGCCTTCAACCTGCGTCTGGAAAACGGCGTGATCAGCGATGCTCGCGTGGCCTTCGGCGGCATGGCCGCCATCCCCAAACGCGCCAATGCCTGCGAAACCGTATTGCGCGGAGCACTGTTCAACAGCATCACGGTGGAACGTGCCTGTGCCGCCCTCGCCGAGGATTTCACGCCGCTCTCGGACTTCCGCGCCAGCAAGGAATATCGCCTGCTCAGCGCCCAGAACCTGCTGCGCAAATACTTCATCGAACTGCAAACGCCGCACATCGAGACCCGGGTGACCGCTTATGTCTAATCATCACGTCGTAGAGAAGACCCAGGCTGAACTGGCGCAATTGTTCGCGCAGGACCTGACCACCGGTGTCGGCCGCAGCGTCAAGCACGACAGCGCCGCCAAGCATGTGTCCGGCGAAGCGCAGTACATCGACGACCGCCTCGAATTCCCCAATCAGCTGCACGTTTATGCACGCCTGTCGGACCGCGCCCATGCCCGGATCATCAGCATCGACACCACCCCCTGCTATGCCTTCGAAGGTGTGCGCATCGCCATCACCCACGAAGACGTACCGGGTCTGAAAGACATCGGCCCCCTGCTGCCGGGCGATCCGTTGCTGGCCATCGACACCGTGCAATTCGTCGGCCAGCCGGTGGTGGCTGTCGCCGCCAGGGATCTGGAAACCGCGCGCAAGGCCGCCATGGCCGCGATCATCGAATACGAAGACCTGGAACCGGTGCTGGACGTCGTCGAAGCCCTGCGCAAACGCCACTTCGTGCTCGACAGCCACACCCATCAGCGCGGCGATTCGGCCGGCGCATTAGCCACAGCCGAACACCGTCTACAGGGCACCTTGCACATCGGCGGCCAGGAACACTTCTACCTGGAAACCCAGATCTCGTCGGTGATGCCGACCGAAGACGGCGGCATGATTGTGTACTGCTCGACGCAGAACCCGACCGAAGTGCAGAAGCTCGTCGCCGAGGTGCTCGACGTGTCGATGAACAAGATCGTGGTCGACATGCGCCGAATGGGAGGCGGCTTCGGTGGCAAGGAAACCCAGGCCGCCAGCCCGGCGTGCCTGTGCGCGGTCATCGCGCACCTCACCGGCCAGCCAACCAAGATGCGCCTGCCGCGCGTCGAAGACATGCTGATGACCGGCAAGCGCCACCCCTTCTATGTCGAATACGACGTCGGCTTCGACAGCACCGGCCGCCTGCACGGCATTGCCCTGGAACTGGCCGGCAACTGCGGGTGCTCGCCGGACCTTTCGGCCTCGATCGTCGACCGGGCCATGTTCCACTCGGACAACTCGTATTACCTGGGCGATGCCACCATCAATGGCCATCGCTGCAAGACCAATACCGCGTCGAACACCGCCTACCGTGGTTTCGGCGGTCCGCAAGGCATGGTCGCCATCGAGGAAGTGATGGACGCCATCTCTCGTCACCTCGGCCTCGACCCACTGGCCGTGCGCAAGGCCAACTATTACGGTAAGACCGAGCGCAACGTCACCCATTACTACCAGACCGTCGAGCACAACATGCTCGAGGAAATGACCGCCGAACTGGAAGAAAGCAGCCAGTACGCCGAGCGCCGCGAAGCGATCCGCCGTTACAACGCCAACAGCCCGATCCTGAAAAAAGGCCTGGCGCTGACCCCGGTAAAATTCGGCATTTCCTTCACCGCCAGTTTCCTCAACCAGGCAGGCGCCCTGGTGCACGTGTACACCGACGGCAGCATCCATCTGAATCACGGCGGCACCGAGATGGGCCAGGGCTTGAACACCAAGGTCGCGCAGGTGGTGGCCGAAGTCTTCCAGGTGGAAATGGACCGCGTGCAGATCACCGCCACCAACACCGACAAAGTACCGAACACCTCGCCGACCGCTGCGTCCAGTGGCGCCGACCTCAACGGCAAGGCGGCACAGAATGCCGCCGAAACGATCAAGCAGCGCCTGGTGGAATTCGCCGCGCGACACTACAAGGTCAGCGAAGAAGATGTGGTCTTTCACAACGGTCACGTGCGGGTTCGCGATCACATCCTCACCTTCGAGGCGTTGATCCAGCAGGCGTATTTCGCCCAGGTGTCGCTGTCGAGCACCGGTTTCTACAAGACCCCGAAAATCTACTACGACCGCAGCCAGGCGCGTGGCCGGCCGTTCTACTACTTCGCCTTCGGTGCGGCGTGCTGCGAAGTGCTGGTCGACACCCTGACCGGCGAATACAAGATGCTGCGTACCGACATCCTCCACGACGTCGGCGCCTCGCTGAACCCGGCCATCGACATCGGCCAGGTCGAGGGCGGCTTCATCCAGGGCATGGGCTGGCTGACCATGGAAGAGCTGGTGTGGAACAACAAGGGCAAGCTGATGACCAACGGCCCGGCCAGCTACAAGATCCCGGCCGTGGCGGACATGCCGCTGGACCTGCGAGTGAAGCTGGTGGAAAACCGCAAGAACCCCGAAGACACGGTGTTCCACTCCAAAGCCGTGGGCGAACCACCGTTCATGCTCGGCATCGCTGCGTGGTGCGCGATCAAGGATGCGGTGGCGAGCCTCGGTGATTACAAACATCAACCGAAAATCGACGCACCGGCGACGCCGGAGCGGGTGTTGTGGGGCTGCGAGCAGATGCGGCAGTTGAAGGCGGTCAAGGCTGACGAGACTGAAACCGAGATGGCTTCGCTCTGAGACCGAGGCGACCCCATCGCTGGCAAGCCAGCTCCTACAGGGATCTTCTGCGCACCATGGATCTATGTAGGAGCTGGCTTGCCCGCGATGAGGCCCGAACAAACAACGATGTTGTAGGGGTGAAACATGTACAACTGGATCGACGCCCTCGCCGACCTGCAAAACCGCGGCGAACCCTGCGTGCTGGTGACCATCATCGAAGAGCAGGGCTCGACGCCGCGCAATGCCGGCTCGAAGATGGTCATCAGCGCCCGCCATGCGTTCGACACCATCGGCGGCGGGCACCTGGAGTACAAGGCGATGCACATCGCCCGCGAGATGCTCGCCAGTGGCAAACAAAACACCCACCTGGAGCGTTTCAGCCTGGGGGCCAGCCTTGGCCAGTGCTGCGGTGGCGTCACCGTGCTGCTGTTCGAACCGATGGGCCAGGTCCAGGCGCAGATCGCCGTGTTCGGCGCCGGGCATGTCGGCCGAGCGCTCGTGCCGCTGCTGGCCAGCCTGCCTTGCCGGGTGCGCTGGATCGACTCGCGGGATGAAGAATTCCCCGAGCAGATCCCCCACGGCGTGCGCAAGATCGTCAGCGAAGAGCCCGTGGATGAAATCGACGACCTGCCCGCCGGCAGCTACTGCATCGTCATGACCCACAACCACTCACTCGACCTGGAACTCACGGCGGCGATCCTCAAGCGCAATGACTTCACCTACTTCGGCCTGATCGGTTCGAAGACCAAACGGGTGAAGTTCGAACACCGCCTGCGCGACCGGGGTTTCGACGCCGCCGTCCTGCAACGCATGCGCTGCCCGATGGGCATCGGCGAGGTCAAGGGCAAATTGCCGGTGGAAATCGCTGTCTCCATCGCCGGCGAAATCATCGCCACCTATAACGCGAACTTCGGGCAGCAAACATCCAGTGCCGAACCGATCGCCAAGCTGCTGCCGGTGTCACGCCGCAGTCAAACCGCACAACTTAAAGCCTCGAACTGAGAACCTTATGCCTCTGACTCGCAAAGCCTACCGCGCCGCCATCCTGCACAGCATCGCCGACCCCGCCGAAGTGGGGATCGAAGCGTCCTATGAGTATTTCGAGGACGGCTTGCTGGTGGTCGATAACGGCCAGATCACCGCCCTCGGCCACGCCAGCGAACTGCTGCCGACCCTGCCGACCGATATCGAGATCAACCATTACCAGGATGCGCTGATTACCCCGGGTTTCATCGACACCCATATCCACCTGCCGCAAACCGGCATGGTCGGCGCCTACGGCGAGCAACTGCTGGACTGGCTCAACACCTACACCTTCCCCTGCGAGAGCCAGTTCGCCGATAAGGCCCACGCTGACCAGGTCGCCGACATCTTCGTCAAGGAACTGCTGCGCAACGGCACCACCACCGCGCTGGTATTTGGTAGCGTGCACCCACAGTCGGTGAATTCGTTCTTCGAGGTCGCCGAGCGCCTGGACCTGCGCATGATCGCCGGCAAGGTGATGATGGACCGCAACGCCCCGGACTACCTGACTGACACCGCCGAATCCAGCTACGTCGAAAGCAAGGCGCTGATCGAACGCTGGCACGGCAAGGGTCGCCTGCACTATGCGGTGACCCCCCGCTTCGCGCCGACCAGCACCCCGGAGCAACTGACCCTTGCTGGTCAGTTGCTCAGCGAGTACCCGGGCCTGTACATGCAGACCCACATCAGTGAAAACCTCAAGGAAGTCGAGTGGGTCAAAGCGCTGTTCCCGGAGCGCAAGGGCTACCTCGACGTCTACGACCACTATCAGTTGCTGGGCGAGCGCTCGGTGTTCGCCCACGGCGTGCACCTGTGCGACGACGAATGTGCGCGCCTGGCGCAAACCGGTTCGGCGATTGCTTTCTGCCCGACCTCGAACTTCTTCCTCGGCAGCGGCCTGTTCAACCTGCCAATGGCCGAGAAACATAAAGTGAATGTGGGCCTGGGCACGGACGTTGGCGGCGGCACCAGTTTCTCGCTGCTGCAAACCCTGAATGAGGCATACAAGGTCATGCAATTGCAGGGCGCACGCCTGAGCCCGTTCAAGTCGCTGTACCTGGCGACCCTCGGCGGCGCCCGCGCACTGCGCCTCGAGGACCGCATCGGCAACCTGCAACCGGGCAGCGACGCCGACTTCCTGGTCCTCGATTACAAGGCCACCCCGCTACTCGCCTACCGCTTGCAGCAGGCGAAGAACATTGCCGAGACGTTGTTTGTGCTGATGACGCTGGGGGATGACCGTACGGTGGCGCAGACGTATGCGGCGGGGAATCTGGTGCATCAGCGGTAAGGTTTTTCAAGCATAAAAAATCCCCCGCTACCTTTTTTCAGTCCGGGGGATTTTTTGTGTCCGTCAGGCCGTCATCGCGGGCAAGCCCGCTCCTACAGGTGCTCACAACGCTCTGTAGGAGCGCGCTTGCCCGCGATGAAAGCGACGCGGTGCCAGATCAGATCTTGGCCGGCGACCGCCCCGCCTTCTTGGTCTGCAACAGATGCGAGAACACCGCATGCAGATCGTCCGAAGCACTCTCCTCGTCGAGGTTGAGCTTGCTGTCGATGTGATTCATGTGGTGCATCATCAAATCCACCGCCCGCTCGGTGTCACGCGCTTCGATGGCATCGATCAGTTGTGTGTGTTCATCGTAGGAACAGTGGGAACGGTTGCCGCTTTCGTACTGGGCGATGATCAGCGAGGTTTGGGACACCAGGCTGCGCTGGAAGCTGATCAATGGGGCATTCTTCGCCGCCTCGGCGAGCTTGAGGTGGAACTCGCCCGACAAACGAATGCCAGCACCCCGATCGCCACGGGAAAAGCTGTCGCGTTCGTCGTTGACCATTTGGCGCAACTCGGCGAGCTCTTCGGCATTGGCATGTTGCACAGCCAATTCGGTGATTGCACGTTCGACCAGACGCCGGGCGAAGAACACCTGCCGCGCTTCTTCGACACTCGGGCTTGCCACCACGGCGCCACGATTCGGTCGCAACAGCACAACCCCCTCATGCGCCAGGCGCGACAGCGCACGGCGGATGATGGTGCGACTGACCCCGAAAATTTCCCCCAGCGCTTCTTCGCTCAACTTGGTGCCGGGCGCCAGGCGCTGTTCAAGGATGGCCTCGAAAATATGCGCGTAGACAATATCGTCCTGGGTTCCGCTGCGGCCGGCTTTGCCTGCTCGCGGTTGTTTCTTGAGGGGTTGCAACTGTTCGTTCATGGGCACTCGGGTCGGGAGAACGGCGGCGAATTGACCTTGACTGTAATACGACACAGCGGGTCGCTGGCAAGTATCGCGTAAAAAACACGGCGATTGTACACAATGGATGGTGGCAACACGACTGTACGGCTGTTTGTCGCACCGGCTGTATGGCAATACCTGCTCACATTTGAGTTTAGTCTTTAAACCCCGCTCAGCCTCCCCCGCCCCTGCTCCCTTGCAGGAGCGAGCATGCTCGCTCCTGCAAGGGACAGTGGACGGGCGGGAAATTCATCAAGATCAGGAACACCGCCGTCATGAACGACGCTATACACACGCCGCTGCGCCCCTTGGCCGATACGTCACCGTCGGCCATCGTCGCCGGTTTCATCGCGATGATGACCGGCTACACCAGTTCGTTGGTGCTGATGTTCCAGGCCGGGCAAGCGGCCGGGCTGACCAGCGGGCAGATTTCCTCGTGGATCTGGGCGATCTCCATCGGGATGGCGGTCTGCTCCATCGGCCTGTCCCTGCGTTATCGCACCCCCATCACCATCGCCTGGTCGACCCCGGGCGCGGCACTGCTGATCACCAGCCTCGGCGGGGTCAGCTATGGCGAGGCCATCGGCGCCTATATGACCTGTGCGGTGCTGGTGACCATCTGCGGCCTGACCGGCAGCTTCGAACGCCTGGTGAAGAAGATCCCGGCGTCATTGGCGGCAGCCTTGCTGGCGGGGATTCTGTTCAAGATCGGCAGCGAAATCTTCGTCGCTGCCCAGCATCGAACCGCCCTGGTACTGGGGATGTTTTTCTCCTACCTGGTGGTCAAGCGCCTGTCACCGCGCTACGCCGTACTGGCCGCGCTGCTGATCGGCACCGCATTGTCCGGGCTGATGGGGCTGCTGGATTTCAGCGCGTTTCATCTGGAAGTGGCGACACCCGTCTGGACCACGCCGCACTTTTCCCTGGCCGCGACCATCAGCATCGGTATCCCGCTGTTCGTGGTCGCCATGACCTCGCAGAACATGCCGGGCATCGCCGTGCTGCGCGCCGACGGCTACCAGGTCCCGGCTTCACCGTTGATCACGACCACGGGCATCGCCTCGCTGCTGCTGGCACCGTTCGGTTCCCACGGCATCAACCTGGCCGCCATCAGCGCAGCCATCTGTACCGGGCCCCATGCCCACGAGGATCGCCACAAGCGTTACACGGCGGCCGTCTGGTGCGGGATTTTCTACGGCATCGCCGGGGTTTTCGGCGCGACGCTGGCGGCGCTGTTTGCCGCGTTGCCCAAGGAACTGGTGCTGTCGATTGCCGCACTGGCGTTGTTCGGTTCGATCATCAATGGCCTGAGCATCGCCATGAGCGAAGCGAAGGAGCGGGAAGCGGCGCTGATCACCTTCATGGTCACGGCGTCGGGCATGACGCTGTTTTCCATCGGTTCGGCGTTCTGGGGAATTATTGCGGGGGTGGTGACGCTGGTGATTCTTAACTGGAAAAAGCAGCTTTAAGCTGCAAGCTGCAAGCTGCAAGCTGCAAGCTACAAGCTACAAGCCGAATCAGCTTGCCGCTTGCAGCTTGCCGCTGCCATCAAGCCTTATTGATTGGCTTTTCCGGGTACCAGACATCGATCAACGGGCTGACAGTCACTTCGGTCAGCTCGCTGCGGCCTTTGAGCCAGGCTTCAACGGCAGCGCGCTGCTCTTCGGATACCGAGCCACGCTTCTGCAGGCAAACCAGACCGAAGTCGTCGCCGCCCACGTAGCCCAGACCGTTGGCTTCCATGGCTTCTTTGAGGAACGCGTCGAGGAAGGCGTCGATGGCTTCATCAGCCAAATCTTCCTTGAACTCCAGGTTCAGTTCGAAACCCAGCTCTTGAAATTCATCGACGCACAGTTTTTTGCGCAGACGCTGGGAACGGTTAGTCGCCATTGGAACAATCCTCAAAAGTATTAACGGCCGGCACTTTACCAGTTTAAGCAGGCAATTGCCCGGTTCTCTGGGCGAGAGCAGTGACCGCCGGTAAAAAAATAGCGGATCAGGGCACCTGCGCACGGCACAAGCCGCTACACCTTGGGGCATAATGCGGACACTTTAATGTCACTGAGGGACTTTATTTTCATGCCCTCGTATTTTTCCCCTCGGCTGTAGGGTTTTATTTCACATGATCAAATCTTTGCGTCCATTGTTACTGGCCAGCCTTCTTCTCCCCCTGGCCCTCCCCGCTTCTGCCGCCGCCATCAATACCGCGCTGACCCCCAACGTCGAAAAGGCCCTGAAGGCCAGCAAGCTGCCAGACAACGCCCTGTCGCTGGTGATGATCCCGCTCACCGGCCCAGGCACCCCGACCATTTTCAATGCCGACGTCTCGGTCAACCCGGCTTCGACCATGAAGCTTGTGACCACCTACGCCGCCCTGGAAATGCTCGGCCCGAACCACCAGTGGAAAACCGAGTTCTACACCGACGGCACCCTGAGTGGCGGCATCCTCAACGGCAACCTCTACCTCAAGGGTGGCGGTGATCCGAAGCTGAACATGGAAAAACTGTGGCTGCTGATGCGCGACCTGCGCGCCAACGGTGTGACCCAAGTAACCGGCAACCTGGTGCTGGATCGCGGCTTCTTCGTGCAACCACAGTTGCCCGAGTTCAACGATGACGGCAATGACGAGAATAAACCGTTCCTGGTCAAGCCCGATTCGCTGCTGGTCAACCTCAAGGCTCTGCGTTTCGTGGCCCGTAATGACAACGGCCGCGTGCTGGTGTCGGTGGAACCACCGATTGCCAGTATCCGCATCGAAAACCAGGTCAAGGCGCTCAACTCCAAGCAATGCACAGGCGGCGTGCGCTACAACCCCGTGACCCAGCCTGACGGTTCAGTGACCGTGACCGTCGGCGGTCAATTGGGCGACGGCTGCAGCTCGCAGACCTACCTGTCGCTGCTCGATCACGCGACCTACACCGCCGGTGCCGTGCGGGCGATCTGGAAGGAACTGGGGGGCAGCATCCAGGGCAAGGATGTGCTGGCCGCCACGCCTAAAGACGCCAAGGTCATCGCCCGGGCATTTTCCCCGGACCTGGCGGAAATCATCCGCGACATCAACAAATACAGTAACAACACCATGGCCCAGCAACTGTTCCTGAGCCTGGGGCAGAAGTTCCGCACCGAGGCCGACGGCGACGACGCCAGGGCTGCCCAGCGCGTGGTGCGTCAGTGGCTGGCGAAGAAAGGCATCACCGCGCCACACCTGGTGATGGAAAACGGTTCCGGCCTGTCGCGCGCCGAGCGCGTCAGCGCCCGGGAAATGGCCGCGATGCTGCAAGCGGCCTGGCATAGCCCATACGCCGCCGAGTTCATCAGCTCGATGCCGATTGCCGGCACTGACGGCACCATGCGCAAACGCCTGAAAACCACGGCGATGCGCGGTGAAGCCCACGTCAAGACCGGCACCCTGAACACCGTACGCGCGATTTCCGGCTTCAGCCGCGACGTCAACGGCAATACCTGGGCGGTGGTGGCGATCCTCAACGACAAGGCCCCGTTCGGCGCTTCGTCGGTATTGGATCAGGTGCTGCTGGACCTGTATCGCCAGCCGAAATTACCTGAGACGGCGTCGGTGTTGTAACCGGCGCCCAGCCGATGCTCGCGCCCACAAAAACACCACCGAACCTGTAGGAGCGAGCTTGCTCGCGATTGCGGTCAGTCATTCGACATCTCCATGACTGACACAACGCCATCGCGAGCAAGCTCGCTCCTACAGGAACGGCGGCAACCTAGTTGATCTCGCTTTCCACCCGATCTCTGCCGGCCTGCTTCGCCGCGTACACCCCCGAGTCGGCGCGCAGCAAGAGCGCGTCCGCGCCCTCGCCCACCCGCCAGCTGGCAATGCCGAAACTGGCCGTGACGGTCCCGACTTCGTCGATTGGCGTACTGCGCAGCCCCTGCCACAGCTCCAACGCCAACAGATGGGCCTTCTCGCCGTCTATGTCGGGGCACAGCACCATGAATTCCTCGCCGCCCAGGCGACAGAACACGTCGGTGCGCCGCAGCCGGTGACCGATGCGCTCGCAGACCGCTTGCAACACCCGGTCACCCACAGCATGGCCGTGCTGGTCGTTGATGCGCTTGAAGTGATCGATGTCCAGCATGATCACCGACAACTCGCCGCCGCCCCGCTCGACCCGAGCCATTTCGGTGGTCAGGCGCTCCTGGAAGTAACGACGGTTGTGAATGCCGGTCAGGGCGTCGGTCACCGACAGCGCCCTGAGTTCTTCCTCGACCCGCTTCAGGTCCGAGATGTCCGAGATGTAGCCGTGCCAGAGCACGCCGCCACCGGGCAGCTCCTCCGGCGTCGCCTCGCCACGCACCCAGCGCAGGCCGCTGGTGGGCAGCAGCACGCGGTATTCCTCGCGCCAAGGGCTGAGCGTGTCCGCCGACGCACGGATCGAGGCGCGGACCCGTGAGATGTCCTGGGGATGAATCCGGGTGAAGATCGATTCGGCGTTGAGCAGCAACACCTCCGGGTCTAATTCGTAGATCTCGCGGATGCCGTCACTGGCGTAGATCACGCTGAAGCGTCCGTCGAACTCCATTTTGAACTGATAGATGCCGCCGGGCAGGTGAGCGCTCAGTTTCTTCAATAGCAGATCCCGTGCCGCCAGGGCCTCATGCACGCGCTTGCGCTCGGTGACGTCGATGCAGATTGCCAGGTGCCCGACCCACAGCCCTTGTTCGTCGAGCACCGGCGTAGCCAGCATGTTCACCGTCAGATGGCTACCATCGCTGCGCACCAGGGTCCATTCCCGCGCCTCGTGCCCGCCCTGCTCGCCGCCTTCGACCAGCATCGCCTGGCACGTCGGGATCGGTTTGCCGTACCGTGCGCTCAACTCCGCCGAGCGCGCTTCGAGCTCCCGGGGCAGCAGGAGATTTTCCAGGGTCATGTGCCCCACCACGCCGAGACTGGAGTAGCCAAGCATCTGCTCCGCTCCGGCATTGAACGTGCTGATGACACCGCGCAAATCGGTGGCGATGATCGCCACCTGGGTCGCGGCGTCCAACACGCCACGCAATTGGCCGTGAGTACCGCGCAGCTCCTGCTCGCGGTCACGCAACTCCTGAGTGCGCTGTTCGACCATTTTCAACGCCCGTTGACGCTGGCTCACCAGCACATAAAGCAACGCACTGAGCAACAGGCTGAGCAGGCCCCCAAGGATCACCAAACTGCTCACCGAGGAATGGTTGGCCCGCAGGAAGGCCTCGCTGGGCTGGATGTCGACCTGATACTCGTGGTCAGCGATCCGCAATTCCCGGGTTGCCGCCAGTTCGCTGTCGGCGGGGCCGCTTGGGGATTCGTAAAGCACTTCATGCTGATCGCCGACGGACAGATCGAGGATGCGGACCGACAGGTAATCGCGGCTGGCTTCCGGCAGGTCCTCAGCCAGCAACTGGCGCATGCTGATCACCGCCATCACATAGCCGAAGGGTTTGCTGTCGGGACTGCTGTTGCGCAGGATGACCGGCGCCACCAGTAGCACGCCCCGTGCGTAGGCTGGGTCAATGCTGACCAGATGCATCGGTTGCGAAACGGCCATCTGCCCGTGCCGGTCCGCCCGTTCAAGGGTGTCGCGGCGCAGCGGTTGTGCCAGCAGGTCGTAACCCAGCGGCGCGCCGAGTTTGCTTTGGGTTTCGCTGTAGAGCACCGGCACATACTCATCGCGCTCAGCCGCCAGTTGCAGTTGCCCGTCGGCGTTCAGTTCGCGAATGGTGAAATCGGCATAGCCCTCGGCGCGTACCCGGCGCTCGAACTCGGCGCGCTCGGGACCACTGACCCGCAGCGCAAACGAATAAGCCTGGGTGCGGCGCAGCAGGGGTTTGGTATAGCCATTGAATTCCTCGCGCTGGACCGCATCGGAATTGATGAAAAACCGGCGCAGCCCATCAAGGCGTTGCTCCTGGTCTTCGAAACGTTCGGTGATGCGGCTGTAACGTTCACTGGCCAGCAGTTGGAAACGTTGCCGCAGTTGCTGCTGAAAGAGGTTGAGGGTCGACCAGGCCAGCAGGCCCGTAAGGACCGCGCCGACAATCAATACCAGCAGCGCGACCATCCAGGCCGAAGCGTCTTCACTGATAAAACCCAGTATCTTGGGGCGCACGGAGTACAACGACATAAAGGCCACTCAAAACGCCAGGTGCTGGAAATGCGCATTGGCCATGTCTTGAGTTATAGCTATTAGCCATCAATTTGGCCAGTACTCGCCGATGGGTGAAACTCAGTTCCCCTGTAGGAGCGAGCATGCTCGCGATGGTCGTCAACGATAACGCGGGGCGCCTGACACCCAGCGGTGTTTTTGAATCCATCGCGAGCATGCTCGCTCCTACAGGAGGATCAGCATCAACGCAGCGTGATCTTCCACGCCCGGTGAATCTTCGCATTACGGCCAAAATCCGGATCGAGGGTCTGTGCCGTGATTTCCTCGACGGCATAACGCTCGCTGAGGTTGGGCTCCAGCTCGAACTTGCGGAAGTTGTTGGAGAAGTACAGCACGCCACCGGGCGCCAGACGGGCCATCGCCAGGTCGATCAGTTGCACCTGGTCACGCTGCACGTCGAACACACCTTCCATGCGCTTGGAGTTGGAGAAGGTCGGCGGGTCGATGAAGATCAGGTCGTACTCGTCACGGCTGGATTCAAGCCAGGCCATCACATCACCCTGCTCCAGGCGGTTCTTGTCGGAGAAACCGTTCAGCGACAGATTACGACGCGCCCAGTCCAGGTAAGTTTTCGACAGGTCGACACTCGTGGTGCTGCGCGCTCCGCCCTTGGCCGCGTGCACGCTGGCGGTCGCGGTGTAGCAGAACAGATTGAGGAAGCGTTTGCCGGCGGCCTCTTTCTGAATGCGCATGCGCATTGGCCGGTGGTCGAGGAACAGCCCGGTGTCGAGGTAGTCGGTAAGATTCACCAGCAGCTTGATGCCGCCCTCGTTGACCTCGACGAACTTGCCCTGCGCCGCCTGGCGCTCGTACTGCTTCGTACCGCTCTGGCGTTCGCGACGCTTGACCACCACGCGGCTCTTGTCGATGTTCAGCGCCTGCGGAATAGCCGCCAACGCGTCAAACATGCGTGCCGAGGCTTTTTCCGGGTCAATGGACTTCGGCGCGGCATATTCCTGCACATGCACCCAATCCTGGTACAGGTCGATGGCCATGGAGTATTCCGGCATGTCGGCATCGTAGACACGATAGCAGTCGATGCCTTCACGCTTGACCCACTTGCCCAGCGCCTTGAGATTTTTCTGCAGTCGGTTGGCGAACATCTGCCCGCCTTCGCTCAAGCGCGGTTGCTCGATCACCACCGGCGCCGGTTTGATCGGGTTGCCATTCTTGTTGTACTGGCGTTCTTGCGGCACGTCCGGGGTTTGATCGTAAGCTGCCTGCTCACGCTCGACCTGACGCTGCTCGGGCGTGCGACGCTCGCCGGTGACGAACTGGTCAGGCGTGACCTTGATCAAGAGCAGCTTGCACGGTAAGGCGCCGTTCCAGAACGAATACTGTTTGTGGCTGCGGATACCCATGCGCTTGCCCAGATCCGGGGCGCCGGTGAACACCGCGGCTTCCCAATTCAGGCATGCTTGGCGCAGACGTTCGCCGAGGTTCTGGTAGAGATAGAGCAGGCTCGCCTCGTCACCCAAACGCTCACCGTACGGAGGGTTACAGATCACCAGGCCTTTCTGGTTCTGGTCAGGACGTGGCTCAAACGTCGCGACTTCGCCCTGGTAGATCTTGATCCACTCGCTCAGGCCCGCACGCTCGACGTTGTTGCGCCCCGGTTGAATCAGGCGCGGGTCGGCTTCGTAACCGCGAATCCACAGCGGCGGTTTGGCCAGGCCAGCGGAGGCACGTTCAACCGCTTCTTCATGGAGTTTTTTCCACAGCGCCGGCACGTGGCCGAGCCAGGCGGTGAAGCCCCACTGTTCACGACGCAGGTTCGGTGCCATGTCGGCGGCGATCATCGCTGCTTCAACCAGGAACGTACCGACACCGCACATCGGGTCGGCCAGCGCGCCGCCTTCGGCCGCGATACGCGGCCAGCCGGAACGGATCAGGATCGCCGCCGCCAGGTTTTCCTTCAGCGGTGCCGCACCCTGCTGCAGGCGATAACCGCGCTGGTGCAGGCTGTGGCCGGAGAGGTCGAGGGAAAGGATCGCTTCGCCACGGTCCAGGCGCAGGTGAACGCGCAGGTCCGGGTTGAGTTTGTCGATGGACGGACGATCACCTTGCGGGGTGCGTAATTTGTCGACGATGGCGTCCTTGACCTTCAAGGCGCCGAAGTGGGTGTTGTCGATCCCCGAACCGTGGCCGCTGAATTCCACAGCCAGGGTGCCATCGCTGAGCATGTGGTCTTGCCACTCGATGTCGAGTACGCCGTGATACAGGTCCTCGGCATCTTTCATCGGGAAACGCTTGAGCACCAGCAGCACCCGGTTTGCCAAGCGAGACCACAGGCAGAGGCGATAGGCCGCTTCCATCGTGGCCATGCCGCGCACGGCCGAGGTGTGTTCGCGAGCTTCTTCAAGGCCAAGCCCGACGGCTTCCTCGATGAGCAGGCCTTCAAGGCCTTTGGGGCAAGTGAGGAAGAGTTCGAAACGATCGGACATGGTGATTCAGAGCCTTTGGCAGAGTGGACCGACAACGCGTTGCCGGACCGGTTTTCAATCAGGCGCTTTTCTCAGAGAGCGCCCGCGTGGCACGAAGGTGTGCCGACCCACCCGTGCTGCTCGGGTTAGAAGAGCTTAGATGCACGGACAGATAAAAAAGTTGATGCAACAAAATGTCATAACGCGACCCTTCGTCGCATGACGCGCGATTTAACACGAGCCATTCTCACTGGAGGATTACCGTCATCATCTCGTGGGGGGCCGATCATACAGGGGTTTGACCGATAAAGACCCAACAAACATTGAGTTACTTATGGCCTTAGCATCTTTATCGTTACGTCCTTATGACAAAACGATCATTCCCTCGATGTGACGTATTGGTTAGAACTCAACACAGGTTGACGCCACAACTGACGTCAACACCTTGGCTCGCCACGCCGGCAGCGAGCCACCAACGGCAGAAATTTCTGCCAGACCTCGATTGAGGTCAACGCGATAAAAACAGTCAACAAGTGAGGGCTACACCCTATGAGAAGACTTAAGCGTGATCCGTTGGAAAGAGCATTTTTGCGCGGATATCAATATGGCGTAGGTGGCAAATCCCGTGAGCTTTGCCCTTTTACTCTACCGTCAGTACGCCAAGCCTGGATCAACGGCTGGCGAGAAGGACGCGGCGACAACTGGGACGGTATGACCGGCACTGCGGGTATCCACAGACTCAACGAACTTCACGCCGTCGGCTGACACAGGGCACTTAATTCCGACACGACAACCTGATTACGTTTCGACTTACCACGCACGCCCCATCCGGGCGGCGGGCTTCGGCCCAGGGGCTCCTTCGAGGAGCCCTTTTTTATGCCTGCCCCCCCTTACTGTAGGAGCGGGCTCGTCGAGGCGTCGAACCGTCGCGATGGTCGTCAACGATGACGCGGGCTGCCTGACACCCAGCGGTGCCTGGGCTACCATCGCGAGCAAGCTCGCTCCTACAGGACGGCGCCGATCAATTGTGGGAGCGGGCTTGTCGAGGCGTCGAACCGTCGCGATGGTCGTCAACGATAGCGCGGGCTGCCTGACACCCAACGGTGCCTGGGCCACCATCGCGAGCAAGGCTCGCTACTACAGGGGTAACTGGTCAGCGCAACGCAGCAATCGCATCCACCGACTCGCGGATCAACGCCGGGCCCTTGTAGATGAAGCCGGAGTAGATCTGCACCAGGCTCGCGCCGGCGGCGATTTTCTCGGCGGCGTGCTTGCCTTCGGTGATGCCGCCCACGGCGATGATCGGCAAACGCCCCGCCAGTTCGGCGGCCAGCACTTTGACGGTGTGGGTGCTCTTGTCCCGCACCGGCGCGCCGGACAAGCCGCCCGCCTCGTCACCGTGTTCCATACCTTCGACGCCAACACGACTCAAGGTGGTGTTGGTGGCGATCACCGCGTCCATCCCGGTTTCGATCAGGGCTTGCGCCACCTGAACGGTTTCTTCGTCCGACATGTCCGGTGCGATCTTGATCGCCAGCGGCACGTGCTTGCCGTGACGCAGCGCCAGTTCCGCCCGGCGCTCGGCCAGGTCGGCCAGCAGTTGTTTGAGCGAATCGCCAAATTGCAGGCTGCGCAGGCCCGGTGTGTTGGGCGAGCTGACGTTGACCGTGACGTAGCTGGCGTGGGCGTAGACCTTGTCCAGGCAAATCAGGTAATCGTCGACGGCGCGCTCCACCGGGGTGTCAAAATTCTTGCCGATGTTGATGCCCAGCACGCCCTTGTATTTTGCCGCCTGCACGCGCGCCAGCAGGTGATCGACACCCTGGTTGTTGAAGCCCATGCGATTGATGATCGCCTCGGCTTCGGGCAGGCGGAAAATTCGCGGCTTTGGGTTACCGGGTTGCGCACGCGGGGTGATGGTGCCAATTTCGACGAAACCGAAGCCCAACTGGGAGAACCCATCGATGGCCGCGCCATTCTTGTCCAGACCGGCGGCCAGGCCGACCGGGTTGGGGAACTCCAGGCCCATGACGTTCACCGGCACGTTTGCAGGCTTTTTGCACAGCAAGCCATTGAGGCCCAAACGCCCGCCCGCGCCGATCAGGTCGAGGGACAGATCGTGGGAGGTTTCCGGAGACAGTTTGAACAACAGTTGACGGGCCAGGCTGTACATGGGCGGCTTGAACTCAGGGCGGCGAAAAGTGCCGGCGATTATAGCCGGCACGGCGCAGACAGGCGACTGCTTTGCTCGGACTCAAGCCGTCGGGGTTTCGCTCAGCGTGTAGGAACGGTCGGTGCGCATCAGGGCGCCGAAAACCAAAGGAAGGTAGATAGCGGCCGACATGAATCCGATGAACAGGTTCAACAGGCCCTGCGGATCTTCGACCTCTGACGTCTGCAAAATGGAAAACATCGCCGGCAGTATCAGTGTGAACGCATGCGCAACCGCCATCCGCTGCCCGCCAATGTTGAACGCCGTATTGGCGCACTGATGCCGGTCAGGTACCTGAGCGCTTGCGAGCACCTTGAGCGTTCTGCCTCGCTCCTGTTCATAACCGGCAACCGGTGGTTCCGGCATCGACGCGCCCGTCAGCCAGTCACAGCTTCTGCACAGCATGTAGACGACGTCATCCAGGACCAGGCCAAAGCTGTCCAGGCTGGTGCGAATCAGATTGGGCATCAATCCACTGCCATTAACCGTCGGGATCAGTTGTCCCACCTGCGCCAGAATGTATTGGGACACACCATAGATGACCGCCGTCGCCCCGGTGTTCATCCCGCTGGGGGCGGCCGCATTGTCCTTGAGTGGAAACAGCGTGTTGAGCAGGTCCCTGAGCACCGAGTACAACGTCGCCCCCACCATCGCCGGCAGCGTCTCGCTAGCCTTGCCTGTCAGGCGCGACGCGATAAGCGCCCCCACCGTCAAGCTTGCCGTCAGCACACGCCAGAGGTTCGAAGAAACGCTTCCCGTGCCGTTCAGTCCGTTTCGAACCGCCCCGACCAGGATCAGTGCCGGGCCAATCATTGCCAGCGCTGACACCCACCAGGCCTTGACCGCGTCGGGTGTGTTACCCATTTTCATGGCATCGTCGACGTAATCACGCACGACGTAATTGAGCATTTTCGTCAGCCCGACGATCAATCCGGTCCGCCCGGCGACGTGGGCCAGATTGAGTGCCGGCCCCTTGGCCGCTGCCAGCAAATCCTTGGCGGCTTCGAACAGGGCATTCATGCGCCCGACCGGGGTCTGCTCGGTGGTCAGCCGCTGCGCCTGAACGAACACCGACTCGAGATCGGAGCCTCCAGAGCGCTGGCCATTCCTGACGAAGTCTTCGATGTCTTGTGCGACCTGGGCGTCGATGTGACCTAAGTCAATCGCCTCGAACTCCCTTGCAGCGGCGGCGCCCACCTGCCTCAGACTCGCCGCAAATCGCTTCGATTGAAGATCCGGCGGAAGTTGCGATGCAAGTTCAGAGGGATGGAGCGCCAGCGCCCCCAGCAGAGGCGGGGAAGTGCCTCGCAACTCTGTGGCGTGCGCTGCTGACGGGGGGGGCAAAGTGCCTAGTACGTTGGTTTCCATTAATTGCTCTCCCTGGCATCGTCGTCCATCGGCTGAAACACATCACGCATGTAGTTCAGCACGGCCAGTTTCATGTTGAAGGCCCGTCCATTGGCACCTTTGATTTCCTTGTAGAGTTGCGACTGCTCCAACCCATCCTCTTTCAGGCGAACCAGCAACTGCTGCGTGACCGTCAACAACGCCTGGGCGTTGGGGTACAGCCGTGTGGTGCCGTCTTCGCCACGCAGCGACTGGAGAAAAACGTAATGGGACTTTTCGCCCCGTCCCTCCATCGCTGACAGACGCCGATACAGTTCTTCGAAACCGGCCGGCGACTTGTCTAGGGGCGCCCCTGCAGGCTTGCCTAGTGCAGTCATGAGCCGCGACTCGAGGGACTCGACCGCGGTCACCGACCTGGGCGTGTGATAGGTGGGCTCAATCTTCATGGCGCACCTGCGCGCAGAACCCGGAACAGAGGTCCTGCAACAGATCGATGGAAGCTGCATCCAGGCGTCGCACCGAGTCGGGCAGGTGGGTCAGCCGCGCCATCAGCAGGGGTTCCAGGCGCTGGCAAACGGCGTCAAGATCAAATTCAAGTAACTGGTCAGCCAGGCGAAACACGTAGCGCTCCTCGGGCCGATAATCGAAAACCAGCGCGCCGGACCACAGCGCCTGCAATCGCTCGCGCAAGGCAGGGCCTTGAGACTTGCAGCGTTCAGGCAACAACACCTGCAAGGGCACCCGGGTATCGGACTGCTCGGCCAGCCAGCGCTCGAGCATCTCGTCCAGCCACTCGCCGCGGACCAGTACATCGCGCAGCAACTCGCGTGCACCGCGCGCCAGGTCCTCGCGCAGTTGCAAGCCGAGCGCCCGCGACCCGAGCAAGCCGTTTGCCAGGTCCTGCGCGGCGCGAACGATGCCATTGGCATAGCCTTCGCTGAACGCGTGGGCGCGAATATCTTCAGCCTCGCCACGAGCCTGCTCGACACACGCTCGCGCACGCCGCTGCGCCTCGATTTGCAAGGCCCGTCGCTGACGCGCCGCGACGAGATCTTCACGGGCGACCCGCGCGTCGCTCGATGCCGGCATATCACTCAGGGTTCGGATAGAGTCGAGCATGCTGCACCGCCAGGAAAAAAAGCGTTGTATCGGCAGCTGCGTCCGGCCACTGCGCATGCTGATCGACAACCGAGGGAGAAAACTGCAAGGGCAGCCGCTGGATCAACGGCGGCGGGATGAACCCGGACAACCCCACCAGCGCGTTGAAACCCGCCGCTTCCACCTGATTCAGCACCGCGCAAGAGCACTCGAGCGGCAGGCGAACGCGAGGACCAGGCCGACAACCGGCAAAGTGGCGCACTGGCGCTGGCAACTGTTGCAAAACCTTGTCCCGGACCAGTTGCGGAAACAGACGCCAGGCCCCTATCAGACGAGCGATGTAGGGCAATTGCCGCCACGTCCGAATCCACAACTGCGCCACGGCAGTGAGTGGCATCGAAGTCGATGCCTCGGTTGAGTCCATTCCTTCAAGGAGGATCTGGTTGAGTGCGTGTCGCGCCTCTGCATGATTGAACCCGGCCGGCAATTGCAGCCGCTGCGGGTGCAGATAATCCAGCGGTTCGTCGAGAATTCGCCGCAAGCGCTCAACGCACGACATTGCGCCATCCTCTTTTGGACAGTCGGTACACGAGCCCAACGCCGCCGGCCAACAGCACACTCAAGGGCATCCAGATCCAGCGCGCATCCTGCCGCGCCGCAACCACCGAAGGTGCGACGTGTTGCGTGGGCGAACGTGCCGACAGCACCACCGAGATGTTCTCGTAGTCGACGCCAGCAAAACTGTTCTTCAGAAAGCGCTTGATGTCGCTGATCAGCAACTGCGGCTCGACGTCTCGTTCATGCACGGCCAAGGCCGCCAGGTGAATGGGTGCGACCTTGCGTCCGCCCTCCCCGGCATCCAGGTCGTAACTGATGTGCACCCGTGCCGAGACCACGCCGTCAAGAACGGCGATCGATTGTTCCAGGCGCTGCTCCAATGCCGAATACAGCCTGGCTTTTTCTGCTCTGGGGGACGCCACCAGCGCATCGCCGGGAAACATATCGGCCACTTGCAGCCGAGGCCGGGAGGGCAACGAATAGAGGTTGAGCAAATCGACGGCGGCGGAAAAATCCACCTGATCGATCTTCACCGCATAACCGGCTTTACCGGCGTCGACTTTGTTCGCCGCGATGTTGTTGCGTTGCAACAGCGCCAACACTTCATTGGCTTGCTGCTGGTCCAGCCCTTCCAGCAGACTCGGCTGGCGACATCCCGTCAGTGCCAGGCAGACCACCAACAACCACACACGGGCCTTCATGATGCGCGCAACAATGTTTCAGCGGTGCCCACCGCCTTGCGGACCAACGTATTGAGCAAATTGATGTCGACGTTGTATTGCCCCGTCCGCTCCTGCAATTGCGACAGCGCTTCGGGGCTGGTGATATCGGGACGTTGTGACAGGTGCTCGATTGCCGCCACCTCCCGCGCGCTGTCCACCGCTGCACCTGCGAACGCTTCGATCAGACGATACTCGAGGGGAACCACCGAACCTTCCTGCGGGCTGCGCAATTGCGTGAGGGCCGCAGGCTCGAACAGCGGTGGAGAAATGCTCTGAACAGTCATGCCGTGCACTCGTGAAAATGGCCATCGCCAGGGGACGATGACCCGTGGAAAAACAATCAGCGGGCCGCCTGGATGATCGCCATGTCGATGTCCTTGAAGCCCTTGACCGTGGTGGTCTGGGCATTGCGGAACACCGTGTAGGACGAGAAGGCTGCCTGGTAGGCCGCCAGCTTCCCGGGATCGGACGCATCGTTCCCGAGATCAGCCAATGCCTTGTCCAGCTCTGTTTTGAGCTTGCTCGCGCCGACTTCGAACGCTGCCGCTTGTTGACCGAGAAAATCATCGACAAAACTCACCGCACTCCCTACGCCAGACATAGGTCACCTCCAGATTCAATTGGGAAAAAACCAGGACGACGTCGTCGTCTTGATGTAGCCCTGTGGGCCACTTTGAAATGACTTGCCCTTGAGCAAGTCATCCTTGAGCTCGACAGCGAAATGCACGTAGCGATCACCCCACTGTCGATGAAACGCATCGACGTACTGCCGAGCGGCCGCCAGCTCGGCGTCCTGCAAATCCCCGCCGATGGCGAAGGTCACGCTGTCGGCATTCCCGACCCGCCTGAAGGCCAGTGCCAGACGGAGCAAGCCCTGTTCGGCCAAGTCGGCAAGCAGCTTGTCATCCTGTACCTGCACCACCACTTCCCGGGCATAGGGAGCCGCCTTGAGCAACACGTCGAGCAGTTGCGCCTGGCGTTCGGGGGTGAGCAGACTGCGCTGCGCACTGAGCAGCAGCCGGGGTTTCGCCGGGTCCCTGAGGTCAAGCGCGTGCCAGGCCAATTGTGGATCGTGGTCGACCAGCAGGCGCTCCAGGCGACGGCGCTCCTGTTCAACCACCAGTACCTGACTGGTCAACGCCGTGTTGCGCATCAACACTTGCCGGCTCCAACCGGCATCGCGCTCGGAGGCGACAAACACGTACACCTTTTGGTCTCGCCCCAGCACGACCTCGATGTCGGCGCCCATAATCAGGCTGCGCACCTGGGTTTGTGGCGCCGGGCCAGACATCGACCAGAAGCCCGACGACGCCATCAGCAGTGCAGCCCCCAGCCCCGCCGCCACCCATTTCGCCAACCGGGCTGGCGGCCAGTGACGATCAGGCGCATTCGTCGAAAGCCCCGGCTGCCCGCCCACCTTCTGCGGTGCCCAAACCTGTCCTGCCTCGAGCACGACCATCTGCAAACCCCCGATCTGGGTGGCTTGCTGAAAGGGGCAATGCCGGGTTTGCGCGCAGTCGCCGAGAATGTGCAGGGTCACGCCGTTCGGGTCGTGCTCATCAGGCACCACTTCAAAGTTGCAGCCGTCCTGCTCCAGGGGAACAAATATCGCGTCCTGGGGAACACTCACGGCCTGGGCTTGCGTGCCTAACAGATCAAGCGGCGCGACGATGAACAAGGTGCGCGGCGCCGCCAGGGGAAACTCGCAGCCCTGGAGCGGACCGTTCAGGATCCGCAGGACACAGGGCTGTTGAGGGGAGGCTGAGGTCTGTGTCACCGATCAGGTTCCGGGCAGTGAAAGTACCCCCATGCTAGAGGCCCTGCACGTGCGGTTCCTGACCCAATTATGCGGTGACGGCCCCAGCCTCATCAGAATTGAACAGAGGGCTGGGGCGACTCGGCAAAACCGCCGGATGCCCCGCCGAGACGACGCCGATGATTTGCCCGGGCTCACCGGCCTGGGCGATGCGCGCTCGCAGCAACTTTGCCCGTATGCAATGGGGATCATGGTGCAGGCACCTGTCGAGGCTCTGGATTGCCTGCCCATTACGATGCCAAAACCAGAGATGCCACCCATGCAGGAAATGCACATCGGCCTGGTCGGCGGCCAGCAGGCAACGTCGGAACAGCACTTGCGCAGCTTCCTCGCAACCACGCAGGCTGGTCAGCAAGGCAAGCCGTGCGATGGCTGACGTGCTGCCAGGGTCCAGCGTCAGTGCTCTGGCGACCGCCGACTGCGCCAGGTCAATGGCGTCGTCCTGATCGCACAATCCAAGCATCGCCTGCCCCAGCCAGACATCGACCAGGCCACACCAGGCGGGAGCGTAGCGCTCATCCAACTGCAGGCCATGACGGAACTGCACCAGTGCTTCGCGCAGGCTTTGCGGGGTGTGTTGCTGAACGTTGCATAACCCATTGAGGTAAGCCACCACGGCCGGGTAGGACGAGCACGTATTGGCACAAGGGCGCAGGCCCGGCAAACGCTGGGCAACCAGACGGGTCAATTCGCCGAGCGCCTCTTCCAGGCTCTCCCCCGGCAGCGCCTGTGCGTGCAACAGCGCATGATCGCTGCCGCGTATCAACTCGGTCGACCACTGTTGTCCACCCTCGCGCTGCACATGCCGCCCTGTCAGGTAAAAATCCGCCATCAGCTCCTCGACCATACCCCGCGTGTCGACAGGTGGGTCATAGGCGACCATCAAGCTTGATGGAACGACGTGAAGTGCCTCGCCGAATGCCGTGGTCAACTGGCGGATCATTGCGTCCTGCCAATCGAGCGCCAGCGATTGACTCACACCGCGAAACGGCAGGACAGCCAAGGACGAGACCTTGGCCGCTGTCTGTTCGTTAACCCTTAGTGCCACCACCGGGCAAGTGAACCGATAACCCTTGCCGTATACCGTTGCAATGTAATCCTTGTTGTCCCTGAGCAGCTTGCGCAAGGCGTAAATGCAGCGGGTCAACGATTCCTCGCCGGCATCGATCGCCGGCCATGCACAGTCGAGCAGATGATCCTTGGTGATCACCTTGCCCGCCGATGCCAGCAGCAAGCGCAACACACTCAGTTCTTTGGGGGGTACATGGACTCCGTGTCCATCTCGCATCAGCGTTCCGTCGCTTTGCAGTAGCCAGCGGTCAAACACAAATGACCGGCCCGGCTTTTCATCAGTTGCACTGTCCATATTGGAAAACTTCTCTACAGGAAGGTACTGAAACGCAATCGAGCCCGCCGTAGAGCGGGCTCAAGATGACAAGCTGCGTGACTATAGGAAGTTGAGTGCGATGATTCCGCAGGGCGATATCACATCTGCGCGAAAGGAAAGTCGACTGTTGCCGTAGGACAAAACCGTAAAAATACCGTGCCTGTCAGATGTTGAGCATCGCCCTGAGCATCTCCGCATACTGACTCAGGTGCGAAGACAGGATCTTGTTGAAGTTATCGTGGTAGGCATTGGCGTTGGAGTATTTCTGGGTGAAGGATTGCAGCATGTTCTTCAGTCGCTCCTCCTGGGCGTTGAAGCCGGTTTGCCAGGACTGGAACCGGGCGGAATCCCAGGTGACACGGGCCCCCGTCGGCAGTTGGCTGATCATGGTGTTCAAGGGGCTGAGGTCCATGACCACGCTGTAGGTGCCGTTGGTGTTTTTCCTGAGGCTTTCGGCCGGCAGGCCCAGCGCCGCCAGCCACTTTTGTGCCTCTGCCCTGTTCGCGCCGTTGCTCATCCCCGGAGCCGGGAACAATACGGCGGCGGGATTGGGTGGCGAATATTTGCGCACCAGTGTGCGCAACGCTGCTGCAAGCTGCCCCACGTCCAGCTTGACCTCCTTGCCGTCCTTCACACCTTCGATCCAGTCCTTCAGCTTGGCGGTGATCGCCTGGTTGAAGTCGCCGAAGAACCGGGTGAAGCCATCGATGATGTGTTGATAGACGGCGAGGTAGCTGTTCTTGATCAGCTCAATCAGTTCGCGCAGTTTGCCGAAGAAATCACCAGGCGGGGCATCACGCCGATCCAAGGCGTCGGCAATGTTCCCAGGCAGTGCAGCCTTGTCGTCCAGTTCGGCCCACACATGCTGTTGAGCGGCAATGAGACGGTCCTGCTCTGCCTCGGGCAGGGTGTGCTGCACATGCGCCATCAGCGTACCCGTCCGGTCCACTTGCTGCGCCCAGATTTGGCCGCGAATGCGTTGACCCTCGAGCTGCTCACTAAACGCGGTGATGTCGGCTTGCGCAGTAGCGCCTGTCAACAACAGACTCGTCAGCTTTTCAGCGGGTGGCTGGACCCTCAGCAGGTTGCCAAGTTGGCGATTGACCCCTTTGCTCGCTTGTTCCAACAGTTGGGCCAGAGGTGGGTCAACCTTCGCTGCTGCGGGTAATTCGGACGGCTGGGGGATGTCGGCGACTTGGTGGGAATCTACGGTCTGGCGATTCTGGGGCGCTATGAAGTCGACAATGTTCATGCAGTTCTCCGATCAGGCCAATTTGCTGATCACGTCTATCCGTGACTGAAACAACTGCATGGCTATTTCCATGAGTTTTTGCAACAACGCGGCATCCGCCGAGTCCTTTTGCGCGACTTCATCGCCCAGGCCTTTTTGCACGCTCTGTGCACTTTGTTGCAGGACCTCCCTCTCCCGCGCGGCGTGCTCGCCCACACGCACCATGCTCGTCACGACCTGGCTGAGGCTCATCGACATCGCGTTGAGCGCACGGCCGATTTCCAGGCGCTTTTCAATGCCTTTTCCGCTCGCCTGGCTCAGCCAGTCGGACGTTCGCCCGACGTTCTGCGCCTTGATGATTTCACGGTTGAACCAGGCTTGCTCCTGAGCGCTCAACGTCGAGCCCTGGGGTTTGAAATCGACGGTTTTCAGGCGGGCAAAATCATCGAAAGTGGTCACCTTGTAAGGGGTGTCCGGGTTCCAGTCATCGCGGGCGCGCGCCTGCTGCAAGTCACGCTCCAGGGTGCCGGCATCCAGCGAATTGCGCTTGTGCAGATCAATGTCTGCCTGCTTGAGTCCCTGCCCCTGAAAGTTCTTGAGCAGTGCAAAACCGGCGATGGCCCCCGAAACCACTGCGGCCGTGATGGCGCTGTACATCGCGGCCTTGCCCGACTCGACAATCGCCGCGCCCTGGGACTTGGCGGCGTCAGAGGCCATCACGCTGAAATGCCCTCTAAGCTGGGCGTTGGCCACCCGTGCGACATTCAACGCGATGATCGCGGCGACCAACACGTTGGCGTGCTTCTCCCAGGCGCCGGGGTCGAAGATCAGATCGTTGCGCACTTCATCGCCTGCCGCCAGCGTGGCGGCGAGCCAATCACGCTGATCGGACTCGTTGGGTTGATAGCCGTTGATGGCGCGCGCCAGTTCCTCTGGCGAAGTGTCCGACAACGCTTGCAAAACCTGTCCCTGCCCGACCAGCCGCTGGAGGTCCGAGTCATTGGGCGAAAGCAATGCTCTGTCCGCTATCGCCAGGCCTTGTGACAGGGGAAGAGGCGCAATGCTGGTATTGATGATCATGGAAAACTCCTTCTATCCGTGAATTCAGACGTTGCGGGCCACGCTCAGACTGACCGCATGGCTGCGTTGCTGGTCGGCAAGGACTTGCTCGATCTGTCGGCTGCGGTCCTGCATCGCCTTGCCATAATCCTCGACCACCTGCGTCAGATAGCTCGTAATTTGCTCGTTGATGGCCGTGCGCACCCGCACATCCGCCAGGTGCCGGGCGGCCTGGGCCTGATGCGCACCGCTCTGGACACCCAGCGCCCCCTGCGCACCGACGCCCGCAAACTCGGTGACAGCCTGGGCGATTTCGACCCTGGCCGCGTAACGGGCCAACGTCACCGGGTCCGCACCGTTACTGACGAAATGGCGCAGTTGGCTGAGCATCTGGGTCAGGGTATTGCCGAGCGAGGACGCCAGTTGCCTGGTGGCCTGCACCGCCGCCGGTGCGGCTTGCGCCACCACCGCGCCGATTTTCGACGCGATGGCGCCAAGCATCGGGCCAATCACCTTGATTCCGACCATGGCCGTGAGAACGATTGCGGCGAGTGTGGCGGCGATGCCTGCGATCATGCCGGCGATCTGGCCGATGTCCTTCGCCGTTTTTTCATCGACACCCAAGGCCATCAACGTCTTTGTGTACAGCTCGGTAAACAGCTTCACGGCTTCCTGCATCACCGCCGTCAGCGGCTTCATCACTTCGCCCATGAACGACGTTCCGGTGGCTTGCTTGACCACCTCTTCGGCAATCATGATGGCGGCACCGATCACGCCTACGGCAATCAGCACCGGGTTGACCGTCAGGACGCCCGCGACAATGCTGGCGATGGACACCAGGGCGCCGACGATCTTGCCGACACAGCCCATGGTCTTCTGCAATGCTTCGGCTTTACGGACTTCTTCCAGGTATTTTTCCGACTCAACCTTCATTTTTTCCTGCAACCGGGCCTGCAGTTCCAGCAACAACGCCTGGTTGAGTTCTTCCTTGTTCTGCGCGGCGTCCCCCAGCAGTTCGATGATCTTCAACCGGTTGAGCAAGGCCAGGGCATTGGCATTGAGCGCTTTTTCATCGGCTTGGCTGATCGACGGGCCAATCACGCCCGCCTGCTCCACCTGACGAGCCACGACCAGCAGGGACCGGGCGGCGGCATTGGCGGTCTCGATCAGTTTCAGTTGGGCATCCATAGTTTTCTCGAACACCCGGGTCGCCTTGGCCAATTCGGTTTCGAGACGGTCGCGAACAGCCACTTCGTTCACCTGTTCAGGAGAGCCGGGCGCCAGCCCTGCCAGGCGGGTTTCGCTTTCAGTCAATTGGCGCTGCAGGTATTGAACGCGCTCATGCAAAGGTTCCAACTGTTGTCGACCGAGGTCCACGGCGCCTTCCGCCGCTTCCATCGCAGCCACCGCCGACGTGTATTTGGCCGCCAGTTTTTCGTGGCCCTGTTGCCTCGCGCTCGCCAGGCTTTGCAACATCGTCAACCGGTTTTTCAGCTTGTTGACATCGACCTCGCCGAGCAGCTCGCTGATCATCGCCATGAGCAACGTGAACAGATCACCCTGCGATGCCTTGCCATTGTCGCGGGCCAGGGGCGGGTGCAATTGCGGCCGGCCGATGACCTCGACGGGCGTTCGCGCACCCGCGTCGTATTGAACCGACATCAGGTCCCCCAGCGCTTCCTGGCCTGCCTTGTGGTAATTCACGGCGTCCAGCTTCGTAGGCTTGTCGTCCAAGCGTTCGGAACGGCCAGGAACTGGCGTAAAAACCGGAATGAATGTGCTGCTGATTTCGCTCATGTTCAGTTCTCTTCGATGGGGGCCAGCGTGTCGAGGTACACCTGGGCCTGTTGGCGCAAGTCCTCTTGCGTGGCCTGTTCAAGCACGTACTGGAAACACGACCTGGCCTTGCCAATCTTGCCCAGGGCGAGCTGGCACTGACCGGTGTAGAACATCGGTCGATAGTCGTTGCGGCCCTGGGCGAAGGCGATGGCGTACAGGTCGATCGCTTTCTGGTGGTTGTGCTTGAGCTGATGCACCGCCGCCAAACCCATCCAGTAATGGCTGTTGTAAAAGTCGTAGATGCACAGGAAGTGGAAAAACTTCTCGGCATCGTCCAGCCGCCCCTGTTCATAGAACTTGAAGGCGAAGCCATACAGGCCGTCCATGTGTTCGTCGCGAAGTCCCTGCACCTCCTTCAATGTCGCCCCACCCAGGACGGCATCGACGACGTCCATGGCGACCTGTTCGTGTTGTTGCTTGTCGCGACTCATCGGCCACACTCCTGAAAAATTGCCAGCGCTACTGGCCACTGCATTGAGCCAAAGCATCACGAGGCAGCGCTGCCAAATAGCGCTCATGCAAGCCTCGCGAGCCATCGAGCCTCGACCGGCAGCGCCTACGGGAATGCGTCAGGCCTGCTCGACTTGTTCCAGCCAGATCAACAGGCGCAGCA
This sequence comes from Pseudomonas sp. S2_C03, assembly GCF_054668405.1. Lineage (NCBI taxonomy): Bacteria > Pseudomonadati > Pseudomonadota > Gammaproteobacteria > Pseudomonadales > Pseudomonadaceae > Pseudomonas > Pseudomonas sp. S2_C03. Next base: position 3,547,213 of record NZ_CP162766.1, read on the forward strand.
CTTCCTCGACCTCCTGCACCTGGAGAAAGCTGTAGCGCTGGTGGGTCTTGTAGATGCGCCGGGCCAGGGCGGGGTCGTTGATGACCGGGACGCCGACTTTGTTGGCATACGCCCGGACGGCCAGGGCGCGTTGGTTGGTTTCCATCAGGGAGATGAAAGGCAGTACGGTGATTTCCGGCCGGAAATACACGCCGATGGCGATGTGAGTGGGGTTGGCGATGATCATCCGTGAGCTGCGCACATCGGATTTGACCTGCTCGGACAACAACTCCAGGTGCAGGTCGCGGCGGCGCCCCTTGATCTGCGGGTCGCCGTCCAGCTCCTTGTGTTCACGCTTGACGGCGTCCTTGTCCATCTTCTGATCGCGCATGAACAGCCAGTATTCACTCAGCGCATCGAGCACCACGATCAACAGCACGCAGAGCAGAAACGCCAACACCAGCACCAGCAGCAAGTGGCCCCAGATCGAAAACAGATCCCGGGTGCGGGCAAACAGCTGGGCAAACAGCAATTTGCGCTGGGTGATCCAGACAATCCACAGGGCCAGGGCAAAACTGCCCAGGTACAACAGCGCTTTGACCGTGTCCTTGAGCGTGCGCAGGCTGAACAGTTTTTTCAGGCCATTGATCGGGTTCAATGCGCCGAAGTTCAGCTTCAGGGCTTCGCTGGCCATGGCGAAGCCGCTTTGCAGCAATGCCGGAACGGCGCTGGTCAGGACACACACCACCAGCATCGGCACCAGCACCTTGAGCCCCACCACGACCAGTGTCGCCGAATACTGCTGCAGGTCGGCGTTAAAACCCGAGGCGATGATGCGTCGATAGCCTTCCATCAGGTCCAGCAGCGAACTGTTGAACACCATGTAGGCGATGCCGCAAAGCGTCAGGCAGGTGACCACCAGATCCCGCGCCTTGAACGTCTGCCCTTTGCGCGAAGCATCACGCAGGCGCTTGGCGGTGGGTTTCTCAGTCTTCGAAGCGCTGGAGGACATTGCCCGCCTCCCCGTCGACAGTCAGGTGCCGTTCGAGCATTGGCAAACTGGGTGCCATGCGCAGGACTTCATCGGGCAAGTGCACGCCGAAATACGCCATCAGCACCGCCAGTGCCACCAGGCTCTTGATGGTCAGCGACACTAAAAACGCGTTCATCTGCGGTGCATACCGCGAAAGGAGACCCAGCAGCGCTTCACTGATCAACAAGGTGGCCACCACCGGCGCGCTGATGACCAACATTTTGTCCATCAGCGCATCGAGCAGGCCGAACAGCGCCTGCACGTTCACGGCGCAGGAGGTGACCGGTGCACACAGGCGATAGCTATGGCCGACGGTCTCGAGCATCAACAGCAGACCACCGCCTTCGAGATACACCACGGCGGCAAACAGTTGCAGAAAGTTCGCCAGCTCCGAGGTATCCACGCCGTTGGCGGGGTCGACGGTACTGCTGAGCAAAGCCCCGCGCTGGTTATCAATCAGGTTGCCCATGGCGTGCAGGACCCAGAAAGGCCAGCACAACAGGCACCCGAGCAACACACCAATCCCGGCTTCGCGCAGCAGCAAGCCGAGAAACGCCAGGCTGTCGAGACGCGGCAGCGGCTCGCCTATATATCCCCAGAACCCGGCCGCCACCAGCAGGATCACCGCCTGCCGGGGTGCTCCGGTCAGCACGCCACTGTTGAGGAACGGCAGCATGAAGAACATCGGCGCCAGCCGCGCGAATCCCACGAGCGCGCCAGCAAACCAGGCGTACAGATCGAAGAACAGCGTCACCGACATCCCGCTAAGCCAACGCCAGGCGGATGACTTCACGGCTGAAATCGAGCAGGGTTTCACCATACCATCCCGACAGCAGAAACAGGCACGCCGCCACCGCCAGCAGCTTGAAACCGAAAGGCAGCGTCTGCTCCTGCAACTGAGTCACCGTCTGGACCAGGCCAACCACCAGGCCGACCACCGTGGCGACGATGATCGGCCAGGCCACCATCAGCAAAATCAGGTACAGGGTTTTATTGCCGGCATACACCAGATCGTTCACAGGCGCCCCTAGGCCAGCAGGGTCAGGTATTGCCTGACCAAGCCGGTCGACAGCAGCGCCCAGCCATCGAGCGCAACGAACAACACCAGTTTGATCGGCACCGAAATGATCACCGGGCTCATCATCATCATGCCCAGCGCGAGCAGGATGCTGGAAATCACCAGGTCAACGATCACAAAAGGCAGGTACAGGTAAAAACCGATCTTGAACGCGCTTTTGATTTCACTCAGCGCGTAGGCCGGCAACAAGGCGAACAGCGAGGGCGCAAGCGCCTCATCGTCGGCCACGCTGCTCTCGTCATCGCTCTGCACCGCTTGCGCGCGCTCGAAGAACAGTGCCAGTTCAGGGTCCGTGTACTTGCGCAGGTAATCCTTGTAGCCACCGAGGCCGTTCTCGGCAAAATCGACCACCGACTCGATGTCGGTGAAGGCGACCGCCTCTTCCTTGTAATAGCGATAGCCCTGTTTCATGACCGGCGTCATGACGAAAATCGCCAGCATCAAGGCGATCGCATTGAGGGTCATATTCGACGGCACCTGCTGCAAACCCAAGGCGTTGCGCACGATGACAAACACGATGGAAAACTTGATGTAGCAGGTGCCCGCCGCCACCAGGAAAGGCAGCAGCGAAGCGAATGCCAGCAGTGCAATCAGCGAGACATCGTTCATCGCGACTGCTCTGCCGCGTACACCTGGAGCACCTCGATCCCCAACCCGTCGTCCAGTTGCACCAGCTCGCCACGGGCAACGGATTTGCCATTGGCGCGTATCTCGATGTGACGGGCAGCATCGCTCGGCAACGCGATGAGTTGTCCATCCAATATCCGCGCCAGCGTGCCCAGATCAGTCGCCTGGGAGGCGAGCAGGAATTCAAGGCGCACTGGCAGAGTCGTCAGTTCGTCCGGCGCGGCGATGGGCTGGTCGGCGACCGTTGCTTGCATGTGTAGCCCCTCTTCAGTGAACGTGAAAACGCCAATGCAACGACTGTCCAGCAGACAGCGGTCGGTTCGATACTCAATACGCAGGACATCGCCCTGCCCCAGCCTCGCCAAACTGCCATGAGTGAGGTAACTGATACCCAGCAGCCACTGCAGATGCAGTGGCAAATCCTGCAACCCGCGCGTCGATGACGGCTGTCCACTGACCGGTCGCCGCGTCGGCAGCTGCGTCACCCACACTCGTCCGCGCGGCGTGTCGAGCCATGGCAAGTCGTCGCCCGGCAGGGCCTGCCCAGTGACCAGTTCAATCTCGGTCAGTGCCTGGTAACGCAATGCCTGCACCTGCGGCAGCAACGGTTGCGGCACGGACTGGAAAAGGTGCGCGATGCTCGTGGCCGAACCTTCCCCGGGCATCCAGGCGTGCAGTTGCGGCAACGTGTGCTGGAGCCACTCGTGGGGGCTGACCAGGCCACGCCAGTCGCCAGCGCAAAACCTCAGGTAAGTCGTTTGTCGCGTCAGCCGGCCCAGCCCCGCACGCTGACCGGCCTGGCGCCAGTCCTGCACCGCTTTTACGCGGGCGTGCGTCACGGCCTCTACCCGGCGCAACTGCAACGAACTCATTCAGGTGACTCTTGCGGTTCGTCTTCACGTGCTTGCCGGGCATCCTGACGCGGTTGCTCACCCCGCTGATCCACCAACCGCCAACCGGGATCGCGCAGGTGTTCGAACGGTTCCTTGAGGTGGTCGAACACCTGGCCGTTGCTCGGAGTGAGCAGCAGCGTGCGCGCCGGCTCCTCGGATTCTCGAGTGACCGTCACCTGCCCGCTGACCACACCTTTGTTGAAGGGCACCTGCAACAGACCTGGGTAAGGTGCCAACGGCGTTTCACTCTTCATCTCGAGGACGGGTTTTGGGGTTGGTGTCGGAGTGGTCGGGAGCAAGAGCGGCTGGCCCGAATGTACGGGGCGTGTGCCGTATAGGTTGATGGAGACTTCGGCCTCGTCGACAGAGGGAATCACCGGGACATCAACCGCTTGCTCGATGGGCAGAGGGCCAGGCGCGTCGGCCAAGGTATCGACGATGTTTGGCGTCACACTCAGGGAGGGGGTCGTTGGCTGCACGGGCGCCTTCACGGGTAAGTCGAGTCGTCGCTGCGCTGCACGCTCAGGGCGCTTTTCCCCCGCAAGGGCCCGCGTTTGGACAGCACCACCATTGGATAGGGGCTGCACCACCAGCATTGCCAGCAAATCCAGCACGCCTTGCGGCAGTTCATCCAGTTGAGCCGGTACGCGCAAAACCGACGGCCCATGGGCGATCACTTCGTGATCGGGTAACCCACTCGGTGCCGCCGCCGGTGTAACCGAGGAAACGTCGTTCATCGCCCTGCTCCCATCATTTCTTCGCTGTCTCGTTCTTCTCGGCGCAATCGCTCCAGCCATTGCGTACGTGCCATTTGCTGCACAGACCGCGCGCACGTCTCGTACTGACGCCGCGCATCACCCAACTGCTGCTGTTGCTGGTGCAGCAACTGCTCCAGTTGCCTGCACTGCCCGGCGACGTGATCGCGCTCCAGGCGCAGCAGATCAATCTGTCGTCGGATCACTGCCTGGGTACGTAACAACGCCAACAGCTGCCTGCAATCCAGGGTGCAATCGCTGGCGCGATGGCTGGCCAGCAGATTGCGCAACGAGGCCTCCTGGCCGTCGAATGCCGAGAGTTCACGCAGCAGTGGCTGCAACTGCTGGTGAGTCTGGTGCAGCGCCCGTTGCGCACGTTGCTGGCGCATTTGGCGCAGGGACAACAGGCGCTGTCGGTCAGGCAAAGAGTTCATCGAGGCTCCGCAGGGTTTCGTCCGGGGGACAATGTTCGGCCGTCGGTTGACGCAGCCAACAGGTCAGGGCCTCGCGGCGTTGCAATGCCTGGTCGTTGGCGGCATCGACACCCGCGGTGTACTCGCCCATGTCGAGAAATACCTGCAATTGCTCCAGGCGAGCCAGGTCGGCGCGCACCGACGCGGCCAATTGCTGCGTCTGCGCGCCGGTCACTTGGGTGGCCACTCGGCTGACGCTGCGCAAGACATCGATCGCCGGGTAATGCCCTTTGGCGGCGAGCGCGCGGCTGAGCTCGAGATGGCCGTCGAGAATCGAGCGGATCTCTTCGGCAATCGGGTCCGGTTCGTCGTCACTTTCCAACAGCACCGTGTACCAGGCCGTGATGCTGCCGCTGGCAGTGACGCCCGGCCGTTCCAGTAATCGCGGCAAGGCGTCGAACACCGACGCGGGATAACCCCGACGGGCCGGCGCCTCGCCAGCCGCCAGGGCCAGGTCGCGACGCGCCCTGGCGTAGCGGGTCAGCGAGTCCATCAACAACAGCACATGCCGGCCTTGATCGCGGAAATACTCGGCGATGGTCGTGGCCAGCAACGCGCTATTGCAGCGATCCACCGAGGAGTAATCCGAAGTCGCGAACACCACCACGCACTGTGCTCGTCGGGGCGACTGGCGCAGGCTCTCGATGAATTCGGTCACTTCACGCCCACGCTCACCGACCAGGCCGATGACAAAAACGTCGGCATCGCTGTGACTGATCAGCATGTTGATCAAGGTGGTCTTGCCCGACCCCGCCGAGGCGAACAGACCGATGCGCTGCCCGACCCCGCAGGTCAGCAGGCCATCGATGACCCGGATACCGGTGCTCAGCGCCTGTGTCACCGGCCGCCGCTGGTAATACGCCGGAGGATTGGCATCCACCGGATACGCCTGAGGTGCCTCGGTGCTCGGCGGTGCCAGTCGCTCAACAATCTGCCCCTGGGGATCGACCACACTGCCCAGCAGCGCCTCGCTGCAGTTGAGGCGCAAAGTCGCGCCCGTGGGCACGATCATGGACGCCCTGGACAACCCCCTGCCGTCGCCCAGCAGGCTGAGCACCACCGCGTCGGGTTGGAAACCGATCACCTGCGCCCGCGCCGCCACCTGCGGCGAGCGCCAGTGACCGCGTACTTCGCAGATTTCACCCACCACGACATTGTCCAGTGCCGCTTCGAGCAAGGGGCCCCGCAAACGCAGCGGGTGCGCCGCGCGCCGTTCCAATTGCAGGGGGGTCAGGAGGTCGTTCATCGGGCGTTCAAATCGTCTTGAGGACATTGACTGAAACGGTCTCGGACACTTCGCCGTACGACATCACGTCCAGTTCACGGAAGCGCCCTTCAATGAGCTTCTTGAGGTAGCGCCGCACATCGACCGAACACAGCAGCACCATGTCCTTGTGCGCAATGTGCAGGTTGTCCAGGCCGACACCCAGGCGGTCCATCAGATCCTCGGCCTCGGCCGGTTCCAGGTTGATGAAACTGCCACCCGACGTCTGCCGGATGCCCCGTCGCACCACGTCTTCGAACTCCGGCGACAACAGCAAAACCCGCAGGTCATTGCCCTGGGCGAATTTGTTGCTGATGTAGCGCGCCATCGTCCCGCGAATGTGTTCGACCAGGGCCAGCACGTCCTTTTCCCGCGAGGCCCAATAGGCCAGCGACTCAAGGATCAGCTTGAGGTTGCGAACGGAAATACGCTCACCGACCAGCCGTTGCAGCACTTCAGCGACCTTCTGCACCGTGACGTGGCGATACACCTCCTTGAGCAGGTCGGGGTACCGGCTTTCCGCTTCATCGAGCAATTGCTTGGTTTCCTGGACGCCAAAAAACTCCTGGATATGCCGTGCCAGCAAAGTCACCAGGCAGCGATAACATTCTTCATCGGCCGCCCGCAGTTGATAGCCCAGTTGCAGGACCTGCTCCCTGTCGACAGCATTGACCCACACGCCGCCCTGGCGATTGCTGTCCTTGCCGCGCACCAGGGAGAACCCCAGCGGTTCCAGATCCGGCGAGTAGTCGAGCAGGCGCCAGTGATCGAAATGGATATCGAACTGCTCGGCACGCACTTCGTTGATCAGCACCGCCACCTGATGCGCCGGCAGGCCGTCGTTGCCACGCAGCAGCGGTTCGGGAATGCGCAGGCCGTAGTCGACGAAAAACTGGCTGCGAAAACGCGCAGCCCAACGGGCCTTGATCAAACCGCCCAGTTGGGCGGTGGGCACCAACAGCATCAGGGCAATGGTTTGGGTCGCGATGTGGTCGATGTCATCGAGCAACCCCGGGCCTGGGTTCAGCGCATCCGGCTCGCTGGCCGGGGCGTGCGGGCCCGCCTGCCCGGTGCCCCGCCGTTGGCGCCAATACACCACCGAGGCCAACAACGCGGCGATGGGCACAAAGGTCAACAACGGAAAACCCGGCAGCAGGCCTACCCCCAATGCCAGCAGCGCCGTCACCCCCAGCACGAACGGGTTGCCCAGGGTCTGCGTGAGCATGTTGCGCCCCAGGTTGCTGTCGTCGCCGTTGACGCGGGTGACGATGAACCCGGCACCAATGGCGATCAGCAGCGCGGGAATCTGCGCGACCAGGCCATCGCCGATGGTCAACAGGGTGTAGGTCGACAGGGCGGTGGACATGTCCAAGCCCAATTGCCCGACCCCGATGGCCATGCCGCCGATGAAGTTGACGAAGATGATGACGATGCCGGCAATCGCATCGCCCTTGATGAATTTCATTGCACCGTCAAAGGAGCCGTACAACTGGCTTTCACGCTCCAGCACGCTGCGTTTTTCCCGGGCTTCCTCGGCGCTGAGTGCACCTGCCTTGAGATCGCCGTCGATGCTCATCTGCTTGCCCGGCATCCCGTCCAGGGAGAACCGAGCCGCCACTTCGGCGACCCGCTCCGAACCTTTGGTGATCACGATGAACTGGACAATGGTGACGATGGAAAAGATCACGAAGCCCACCACCAGGCTCTCGCCAATCACGAATTCGCCGAATGAGGCAATGATCTCACCGGCATCGGCCTGGCTGAGGATCAGGCGGCTCGTGCTGATCGACAGCGCCAGGCGAAACAGCGTGGTCAGTAGCAATAACGCAGGAAAAGTCGAGTAAGCGAGGATGCGCTCGATGTAGAACGAGCCCATGAACACCAACAGCGAAATGACGATGTTCAGGCCGATCAGAAAATCCACCAGCACCGTCGGCAAGGGAATGATCAGCATCGCAATGATCATCACCATGAGGCTCAGGATCAGCAGTTCCGGTCGTGCGCCGATGTTGCTTAAAAACACATTGAGCAGGCGGGTCACGCGTCACCACCAGATCGTCTCAAGGCCAGGCCTTCGTGACCGAAGGCAATGGTGGCCAGATGCACAAATTGCAGTGCCAGACGCTGCAGTGCCTGTTCGTCGGCAAACAACGCCAACGGCAATTGCAGGCTCAGGCGTCGTACCGTCTGCAGCAGCGCCGACCGCTCAGGATGGGAACTCAAGCGCACCGACTCACCGAGGACGCCGAACAGCCACGCGTCGAGTTCATCCGGACAGGTCAACAGCCCGAGCAGGAACACCAGCCAGTCGCCTTCGTCCGCGTTGTGCCGGCACAGCGCCGGATCGCCGAGCACACCATCGATAAACAGCATTTCGGCTGAACGCAGGCACTTGAGCCCCATGAGTCGGGTCAGCAGTTGGCCAAATTCCAGGCGTGAACAACTCGGGTCCTGGGCGCTGATGTCGGTGAGCAGCGCTACCTCGATGAAGGCCAGCACGTGCCTGCGTTGACTCCATCCGTAGAGCGCAATCCAGTCCTGATAACAGCCGACCGGTCCGTCATCGGATTCGAGAAAATCCCGGTAGGTTTCTCGCAACAATGCGGCCCGCACGGACATGCTGGCACCGAACAGTCGGGCCTTGAGTGCGGCGTTGATCCCCGCGCTAACGCGCTTGGGACATGCCTGGGCGACCACCGCCTGCAACAGGATTTCGAGTCGTTGCCGACTGAGAGTGTCCAGCGCCTTGCGGCGCAACAACTCACGCAACACCCACACCAGATCACTGTCATCGGCGAACAGCTTGCGAGCCATACTCAGTAGCCCGGCAACCGGTGGGTCGGCAAGCGGCGCCAGCCTGAGCAGTTGCTGCACTTTGGGTAGAACGTCGTCTTCCAGCACCCGCTCAAAGTTGTCCGGCACACCCTCGGACTTCAATTCGAAATGTCGCCGTACCCAAAACTGGGTGAGCGCAGCGGACATTTCATCACTGGCCTGCACCAGGCGCTGGCTTAGCGTGACCGCAACGTCGTCGGCCTCACTTTGGATGGCCTGTGGCGGTGGGTACTCACCCGCCTTCTCGCTGTTGAGCCGCGCCTGGGCTGCACGCCCGCCGCTGGAAATCGGGGACGGGATCACCGGTCGTCCCCCCGCAGGTAGCTTCGCCTTACACGTTCGTGCTGTTGCGGGGTCAGCAATTGCGCAGCGGGCTCTTTGACCTGCGGCTCCAGCGCATCGCGAATTTCCCTGGGCTGAATCAGAAACACACGCACCGTGTTGGCTGAACGACTTTGCCGATAACTGAACAGCCGACCGATCCACGGAATCGAGCCGAGCACCGGGATCCGGCCAATTTGCTCGCTGTGGTCATCCCGGGTGAAGCCCCCCACCAGCAGGCTCTTGCCCGGAGGTACCCGCGCCACGGTACTGATGCGGGTGCGACCCACCGTCGGCAATGCGCTCGGTTGCTCGCCTTGGGTCGGGGTGTCGATCTGGTTGCCGTCCTCGATGGTCAGCGACATTTCAATTTCGTCGGTCTGGGCAAAGCGCGGCAAGACATTCACGAGCGTGCCGTAGGTCACGTGTTGCAGGTCGACGCTGCGCTCGCCCACCAGCGGCGCATAAAAAGTGCGATTGTTGTCGAAAATCGCCGGGACGTTTTCTTGCGTCAGGATCATCGGTCGCGATACCACATTCGCCCGGTCGGTACGCTCCAGCGCCAGGATCCGCGCGACGAATGACGCGCCATTGAGGGTGGTGGTCGAGCCGGTATTGAGCGATACGCCCAATTTCCCGCCCACCTTCGCCGCTCCTTGCCAGTTGATCCCCAATTGGTTGAGTTCGTCCTTGTGCAGGTCGATGATCCACAGCGACAGCTCGACGTGGCGCTTGGGCGTGTCGAGCGCCGTCACCAGGTTCTCGATGAAACGCACCTGCTCCGGCAGTCCCTTGACCAGCAGGCTGTTGGTGTCGGGATAGGCCACCACCCGGATGTTGCCGGCGGCCATGTCTCGCGTGAGGATGCGCGGTGCAGACGGGTCCTGGTCCGAAAGCGTGTTCGCCAGGCCAGCCAGCGGAAATGTCGGCATCTGTGCCGGTGGTTCCACCGAGGCCTGCGCCACGGTCGCTTCGACACCATTGCGCTCGCCTCGCAGCAAGTCTTCGATCACCGTCGCAAGGCCAGGGATCGTGATCTTGTCGTCGCGCAGATCGTATTGGCGGTTGCCGACGAAGGTGTTGCGCACCTGGATCACGCCGATCTGCTGCTTGCCCAGCATCAGCTCCGAGCGCTGGTTGTCCATCATCCCGGCCGCTTGTATCACCAGATCGACGTACATCGGCGGTCCGGAGACATGGAAGGTGCGCAGCCCGTCGTGGCGCAACGGATAGCGCCGGTCGTACAACCCGGAGCGCTCGAGGAACGCCTGCAGTTTTGCCACGGTCAGTGTTTGCAGTGCCATCATCGAGCTTTTGAATTCGCCGGCGTCGTACAGGTAAATGGCCTGGCCCTCGCTGTACCAGATCAGTCCCATTTGCCTGCTGACGCGCTCAAAGACCTGCTGCGGTTCGCGCAGATCGAAGGTTCCCGAGATCCGCTTGGCCGCCGCGCTCTTGCTGACGACGACCGGCTTGCCGAGCGGCCCGGACAACTCGCTGAAAAAGGTGCGCACACTCTGCTCGCGCGCTTCGTAGACACTGGCCTGCACACTGGGTGGCGCCAGGAGCCAGGCGCTGTGCAAACAGATGGCCAACAGGAAAATCAATCGATGGCTCATTGCCTCACTTCCCCGGCAGATACGTGATGTCGCACAGGCTGCTGGGGGAGAAGCCCACCAATTCGCGGATTTCCCGGGAGAAATGCGAAGACGAGGCATAGCCCAGGTCCAGCGCAACATCTGTCAGCGAATTGTCTTGCAGGCTCATGTTCAGCAGCGCCCTGCCCGTGCGCCAGCCACGCAACGCAGGTTTGGCCGCGCTGCCCAATGCCTGGCGGCACAGGCGCCGAAAGTGCGACACCGACACGCCGTATCGCCGTGCCAGTTCGATGAGCTTTTCGCTGCGGGTGCCCTGCTCCAGCAGGAATCGCACGAGCCCGTAACTCTCGGTATGTCGCAGCACCTGCGCAAACGCCTGGAAAGCCGGACCGCCACCCAGGGCCTGGGCGATGTACCACTGCTCCAACCCACGCTCCGACCGCACGGTGTCCAACCCGACTGGCAACATCGCCCATGTGCCGGTGCGCGGTTGTGGGTCGATCAGCACGTCGCTCACGTCGAGAAACACCTGCAACTTCACCAGCAATGCCGGCGTCAGCGGTAGCACCTGCACGCCGCCACCGTGCATGTGCAACGGCTCGCTGGCCGCGACCAACCCTTCCCAACCGCCGGGCAGCCGACAGTGTGACGCCCCCCCAGACACAGGCCCGATTCGCTGATGCGCAAATGCACCACCCATTCGCCGCAGCGACCAGGGGCAGGATGTGTGAGGCAAAGAGGTTCAGTGTGCACGCCCATTTTCTGTTCAGCCTGGCGATCAAGGTTCGGCAGGATGAAAGACCGCGCCCTGCAAGTCCTGATGAAAACCTGATGAAAGCCGCTCTGGCATATGCCTTGCACCCACCGGGTATCAGCACTCATGTCAACGGCGGGATGAGTGCACGGACAATGGCGTCGTCACCCGGCCTTGCGCATGCGAGGACGCGGGGCGACGCTTTTTTTTGCAAGGTGAAGACGCAATGAACGAACCATCAGCCGGCCCGTTGGCCTGGGTCAATGGCAGCGATGCCCCGGAAAAGACCGAAATCAACCTCGGTTTCATGGCCCTGAGCGACTGTGCCTCGGTCGTGGTGGCGGCCACGCAGGGTTTCGCCCAGCCCTACGGGTTGACCTTGAACCTCAAGCGCCAGTCATCATGGGCCAACCTGCGGGACAAACTGGTCAGTGGCGAACTGGATGCCGCCCACAGTCTGTATGGCCTGGTTTACGCGGTGCACCTGGGTATCGGCGGCGTGGCGGCCACCGACATGGCGGTGCTCATGGGCCTGAACCAGAACGGCCAGAGCATCAACCTGTCCCACGGTTTACAAACGCTGGGAGTGACCGGTCCTGAAGCACTGGACCGCCACGTGCACCAAAGTCGCCCAAAGCTCACCTTCGCCCAGACCTTCCCCACCGGTACCCACGCCATGTGGTTGTATTACTGGCTGGCGAGCCAGGGCATTCATCCATTGCATGATGTAGACAGTGTGGTGGTGCCTCCGCCCCAAATGGTTGCGCACCTGCAAGCGGGGCGTATCGACGGTTTCTGCGTCGGCGAGCCCTGGGCCGCCAGCGCGGTGAAACAAAACCTCGGTTTCACCCTGGCGACCTCCCAGACCATTTGGCCCGATCATCCGGAGAAAGTCCTCGGCTGCACGCGCGCCTTTATCGAGCAATACCCCAACACCGCACGTGCGCTGGTGATGGCAATCCTGCAAGCCAGCCGTTTTATCGAAGACAGCACCGAAAACCGCCGCAGCACCGCGCAATTGTTGAGCGCGCCTGAGTACCTGGACGCGCCGCTCGATTGCATCGAGCCCCGGTTGCTCGGCGATTACGACGACGGTCTCGGCAATCGATGGCAGGACCCGCACGCCCTGCGTTTCCACGACGATGGGGAGGTCAACCTGCCGTATCTGTCGGATGGCATGTGGTTCATGACTCAGTTCCGGCGCTGGGGTTTGCTGCGCGACGATCCGGACTACCTCGCGGTGGCCCGGCAGGTGCAGCAATTGGACTTGTATAAAGCGGCCGCCAGCGCCGTCGGCATCCCCTCGTCGAGCCGGGAAATGCGCAGCAGCCAATTGATTGATGGCAAGACCTGGGACGGCTCGGACCCGGCCGGTTATGCCCGCAGTTTCAAGCTGCACGCCATGAGCGACAGCTCACCCCTACTCGCCAGCCGCTGACAGGAGACTGCGAACATGTTGCGTATCCTGCTGATCAATGACACCGCGAAAAAAGTCGGCCGGCTCAAAGCGGCGCTGACCGAAGCCGGCTTCGAAGTGATCGACGAATCCGGCCTGACCATCGACCTGCCTGCCCGCGTCGAAACGGTGCGTCCGGACGTGATCCTGATCGATACCGAGTCACCGAGCCGCGATGTGATGGAGCAAGTGGTGCTGGTCAGCCGCGACCAGCCACGCCCGATCGTGATGTTCACCGACGAACATGACCCTGATGTGATGCGCCAGGCGATCAAGTCCGGGGTCAGTGCCTACATCGTCGAAGGCATCCACGCACAACGCTTGCAACCCATTCTCGACGTCGCCATGGCCCGCTTCGAAAGCGACCAGGCCCTGCGCGCCCAGCTCCATGCACGCGACCTGCAACTGGCCGAGCGCAAGCGCATCGAGCTGGCCAAGGGGCTGCTGATGAAGATGAAAGACTGCAACGAGGAAGAGGCCTACACCCTGATGCGTCGCCAGGCGATGAGCCGGCAGCAGAAGTTGATTCAGGTGGCGGAGCAGATCATTGCCATGAGTGAACTGTTGGGTTGAAGGACGCCATCGCGAGCAAGCTCGCTCCTACAGGGACCGCAATCCTTTGTGGGAGCGGGCTTGCTCGCGATTGGCCGTCACACGGTCTCACCTGTTGGCACAGATCTGGCTAAGCATTCCTCCACAGGTAACCAACGGCGGTTGCCCCACCTACGACAAAGACGTCGCTCACCCGATAGGCCCATGGCCCATCAGGTGGCGGCGTTTTTTTTGTTTTGGCCCCACAGCTCGGGGCCGGTGGAGCGGCCGTTGCGGCCCCCCACCTGCAAGCTCATGACTCCTTCTCAAGACGACTCACAGCTGAGGTGCGCGATGAATTCAAGCTTTTGGAAATCCGGCCATACCCCGACCCTGTTCGCGGCCTTCCTCTATTTCGACCTGAGCTTCATGGTCTGGTACCTGCTCGGACCCTTGGCCGTGCAAATCGCCGGCGACCTGCACCTGACCACTCAACAACGCGGCATGGTCGTGGCCACGCCGATCCTGGCTGGCGCCGTGCTGCGCTTCATCATGGGCATGCTCGCCGATCGCCTGTCCCCCAAAACTGCCGGGATCATCGGCCAGGTCATCGTCATCTGCGCCCTGTTCGGCGCCTGGAAACTCGGGATCCACAGCTACGAGCAGGCGCTGGTGCTGGGTCTGTTCCTCGGCATGGCCGGCGCCTCTTTCGCCGTGGCACTGCCGCTGGCGTCACAGTGGTATCCGCCGCAGCACCAGGGCAAGGCCATGGGCATCGCCGGGGCCGGTAACTCGGGCACCGTACTGGCGGCGTTGATCGCCCCGGTGCTGGCGGCCGCGTTTGGCTGGAGCAACGTGTTCGGCTTCGCGGTGATCCCACTGGTGTTGACCCTGATCGTGTTTGCCTGCCTGGCGAAAAACGCCCCGGAACGGCCCAAAGCCAAGTCGATGGCCGACTACTTCAAGGCCCTGGGCGACCGTGACAGCTGGTGGTTCATGTTCTTCTACTGTGTGACCTTCGGCGGCTTCATTGGCCTGGCCAGCGCGCTGCCCGGCTACTTTAACGATCAATACGGCCTGAGCCCGGTGACTGCCGGTTACTACACCGCCGCCTGCGTGTTTGGCGGCAGCCTGATGCGTCCGTTGGGCGGTGCATTGGCCGACCGCTTTGGCGGCATTCGCACCCTGCTGGGCATGTACACCGTCGCAGCCATCTGCATCGCGGCCGTGGGCTTCAACCTGCCCAGTTCCTACGCGGCACTGGCGCTTTTCGTGTGCACCATGCTCGGTTTGGGTGCGGGTAATGGCGCCGTGTTCCAACTGGTGCCACAGCGTTTCCGTCGCGAGATCGGCGTGATGACCGGCTTGATCGGCATGGCCGGTGGCATCGGCGGTTTCGCCCTTGCGGCCGGGATGGGTGCAATCAAGCAGAGCACCGGCAGCTACCAACTGGCCTTGTGGTTATTCGCCAGCCTGGGCGTGCTCGCCTGGTTCGGCCTGCACGCGGTCAAGCGTCGCTGGAGAACCACCTGGGGCTCGGCTGCCGTCACCGCCGCGCGGGTGTGAGGGCTGAATGAGCCTGCAACTGAGTTTCGCCGAAGCCAGCGCCACGGGTCCCCGCGAAGAAAACCAGGACGCCCTGCGCCTGGTCACACCGGCGCCGGCACTGGCGGCGAGCAAGGGCTACCTGTTCGCCATCGCCGACGGCGTCAGCCAGTGCGCCGATGGCGGGCTCGCCGCCCGCTCGACCTTGCAGGCGCTGGCCCTGGACTATTACGCCACCCCGGAAACCTGGGGTGTCGCCCAAGCGTTGGACCGCCTGCTGCTGGCACAGAATCGCTGGTTGCAGGCCAACGGTGGCGGGCAACCGCTGCTGACCACGGTGAGCGCGTTGGTCATGCGCGGTCGACGCTTCACGTTGGCCCATGTCGGTGACTGCAGGGTTTATCGCTGGCATGCCGACCAGTTGCAACGCATCAGCGAAGACCATGTCTGGGACCAGCCAGGCATGCAGCATGTGCTCAAGCGTGCCTTGGGCCTGGATCAACACCTGGTGCTGGATTTTCTCGACGGCGAGTTGCGTGTCGACGAGAGTTTCGTGCTACTGAGCGACGGCATCTGGGCCGTGTTGGGTGATACCGCCATTGCGGCGATCCTGCGCGATCAACCGGACCTGCACAGCGCCGCGCAAACCCTGGTCAACGCCGCGCACCTGGCCGGCAGTCAGGACAATGCCAGTGCACTGCTGGTCCGGGTCGACGCCCTGGGCGAAACCAGCATCGGCGACGCGTTGATTCACTTGCAGCAATGGCCCCTTCCGCCCGCACTGAAGCCGGGCCAGTCTTTCGAGGGCTGGCAGGTCCAGGGGATCGTCGGACACAGCCAGCAATCGCTGTTGTATCGCGTACACGACGCCCAGCAACAACCCTGGCTGTTGAAAAC
The DNA here is from genome assembly GCF_054668405.1 of Pseudomonas sp. S2_C03. Classification (NCBI taxonomy): domain Bacteria; kingdom Pseudomonadati; phylum Pseudomonadota; class Gammaproteobacteria; order Pseudomonadales; family Pseudomonadaceae; genus Pseudomonas; species Pseudomonas sp. S2_C03. The sequence continues at coordinate 3,563,252 of NZ_CP162766.1, forward strand.
CTTGCCCGGAGCCCTGCGCGACGATCATCTTGCCGGGCAGGCACTGCTCTCAGAGGAGTGGTTCCTCAAGCGGGTCGCCGGGCGACATTTCCCCGAAGTGCATGCCGGCGGCCAACGTCAGCACCTGTACTACGCGATGCGCGAGTACGCCGGCTCGACCCTGGCGCAACTGGCGCAACACAACATCACGATGGCGCTGGGGCAATGGCTGGACCTGGCGGAGCGCCTGCTGCGGGCGGTCGGCATGCTGCATCGTCGGCAGATCCTGCACCGCGACATCAAACCGGAAAACCTGCTGCTGGGGGACGATGGCGAATTGCGCCTGCTGGATTTCGGCCTCGCCTACTGCCCCGGCCTGTCGGAAGATCAGCCCTCGACGTTGCCCGGCACGCCGAGTTATATCGCCCCGGAAGCCTTTCGCGGCGACCCGCCCACTGCGCAACAGGATCTGTATGCGGTCGGTGTGACCCTGTATTTCCTGCTCACCGGACATTTTCCCTACGGCGAAATCGAAGCCTTCCAGCGCCCACGATTCGGCGCGCCGGTCAGCGCCAGTCGCTATCGGCCGGACTTGCCGGAGTGGATTGCACAAAGCCTGGAGCGTGCGGTGGCCGCCGATCCCGGCCAGCGCTTCGAGACGGCGGAAGAATGGCTGCTGGTGCTGGAACAGGGCGAACGGCGCAGCCTGAGTGTGCGACCTCGACCGCTGCTGGAGCGTGAACCGCTGAAGGTGTGGCGCACGCTGGGGTTGGTGTCGCTGTTGGGGAATCTGGTGCTGCTGGTTTTGTTGTTTCACAGCTGAACCGAGTCGCGGCCATCGCGAGCAACATTCACCACAAAACCTGCTGAATACCCGCTCCATTTGTGGGCAACCCGCTTCGATTCGGTGCACCCCTGCCTTCCAGACCAATGCCCCGCCCCAACAAATACGGGCGCCCGCCAACTTGGCACAACCGCTGCATTACCTCTCCCTTCAAACATAAAGACCAGCCTTCAACGATGACGGCTGGGCTTCCCGAGAGAACGGGATCAGGACAAAGGCGTCCTCGCTGGATAACCAGCGGGGATGCCTTTTTTGTTTGCGCGCCATTTGTCGAACACGCTGGAGAAGCTGATGAAAAAACTCAAACTGGTGATGATCGGCAACGGCATGGCCGGCGTTCGTACCCTCGAAGAGTTGCTCAAGCTGAGTAACGAGCTGTACGACATCACCGTCTTCGGCGCTGAGCCCCATGCCAACTACAACCGCATCCTGCTATCGCCAGTACTGGCGGGCGAGCAGTCCTTCGAAGACATCGTGCTCAACGACCTGAACTGGTATCAGGACAACGGCATCAAGCTGCTGCTCAATCGCAAAGTGGTGCAGATAGACCGGATCAAACGCCGGGTCATCGCCGAGGACGGCACCGAAGCCGAATACGACCGCCTGCTGATTGCCACCGGCTCGACCCCTTTCATCCTGCCTATAGCCGGCAACACCCTGCACGGTGTCATCGGCTACCGCGACATCGCCGACACCCGTTTGATGATCGACACCGCAAAAACCCACCGCCACGCCGTGGTGATCGGTGGCGGGCTCCTCGGTCTGGAGGCGGCCAACGGTCTGATGCTGCGCGGCATGCACGTCACAGTGGTGCATAACGGCGAGTGGCTGCTGGAGCGGCAACTGGACAGCGTCAGCGGTCGCATGCTGCAAAGCGCGCTGGAGGCGCGTGGCCTGCATTTTCGTCTGTGTGAACACACCAAAGCGCTGCACGATGCGGGCAACGGCCGGGTCGGCTCAGTGGAATTCCACAACGGCGATACGATCCCCGCCGACCTGGTGGTGATGGCGGCTGGCATTCGTCCGGCGACCGAACTGGCGGAAAAAGCCGGGCTGCCCTGCCACCGAGGCATCCTGGTCAACGACACGATGCAAACCTACGACCCGCGGGTGTATGCGATCGGCGAATGCGCCAGTCACCGTGGCACCGCCTATGGCCTGGTCGCGCCACTGTTCGAACAGGCCAAGGTCTGCGCCAATCACCTCGCTCGCCTGGGGTTCGCCACCTACAAGGGCTCGGTGACGTCGACCAAACTGAAAGTCACCGGTATCGACCTGTTTTCCGCGGGCGACTTCATGGGCGGCGAAGGCACCGAAACCATCACCCTCAGCGATCCGATCAGCGGCATCTACAAGAAACTGGTGATCAAGGACGACGTGCTGGTCGGCGCCTGCCTGTACGGCGACACCGTGGATGGCGGGGAATATTTCCAGCAGATTCGGCAGAACCTCGACATCGCCGAGATTCGTGATCGGCTGATGTTCGGCGCCCTTCAATTGGCCGATTCCATGCAGCATGACTTGCGGGAAGCCAGCTGATGAACCGCCAGATCACGGCCTCCACCTGCTGCTACTGCGGCGTCGGCTGCGGCGTGCTGATCGAGCACGACGGCGAGCGCATCCTCGGCGTCAGCGGCGATCCGGCGCACCCGGCCAACCTGGGCAAACTGTGCAGCAAAGGCTCGACCCTGCACCTGACGGGCGACCTCGCGGCGCGTGCGTTGTATCCACAACTGCGCCTGGGCAAGGGCCAGGCCCGCAGCCGCACCGATTGGGACAGTGCCCTCGATCACGCCGCCAGCGTGTTCGCCAGCACCATTGCCGAACATGGCCCGGACAGCGTGGCGTTCTACATCTCCGGGCAACTGCTGACCGAGGATTACTACAGCTTCAACAAACTGGCGCGGGCGCTGGTCGGCACCAACAACATCGACAGCAATTCGCGGCTGTGTATGTCATCGGCGGTGGTCGGCTACAAGCGCAGCCTGGGTGCCGATGCCCCGCCGTGCAGCTACGAGGACCTCGAGTCGAGCGACTGCGTGATGATCGTCGGCAGCAACATGGCCTACGCCCATCCGGTACTGTTTCGCCGCCTGGAAGAGGCCAAATCCCGTCGGCCTGAGATGAAAGTCATCGTCATCGACCCTCGTCGCACGGACAGCTGTGACCTGGCCGACTTGCACCTGGCGATTCTGCCGGGCACCGATGTCGCCTTGTTCCATGGGATTTTGTACCTGCTGCTGTGGGAAGGCTGGATTGACCGCGACTTCATCGAGGCGCACACCGAAGGCCTGGCCGAACTCAAGGATCTGGTGCGCGACTACACCCCGCCGATGGTCTCGCAGCTGTGCGGGATCGATATCGAACAACTGCAGCAATGCGCCCGCTGGATCGGCACCTCGCCGAGCTTCCTGTCGTTGTGGTGCATGGGCCTGAACCAGTCGACCTCCGGCAGCGCGAAAAACAGTGCGCTGATCAACCTGCACCTGGCCACCGGGCAAATCGGTCGTCCCGGTGCCGGGCCTTTCTCCCTGACCGGCCAGCCGAATGCCATGGGCGGCCGCGAAACCGGCAGTCTGTCGAACTTGCTGCCGGGCCATCGCGAAGCGGCCAATGCAGAGCATCGCGCCGAAGTGGCAGCGTACTGGGGCGTGGATCAACTGCCGGACAGTACCGGCTTGCCAGCCATCGAACTGTTCGAGCAAGTGCGCAATGGCACCATCAAGGCGCTGTGGATCGCCTGCACCAACCCGGCGCAATCGATGCCGGACCAGAACGCCGTGCGCGAAGCCCTGGAGGCCTGCCCGTTCGTGGTGTTGCAGGAAGCCTTTCACACCACCGAAACCGCCAGGTTCGCCGACCTGTTGTTACCCGCCGCCAGCTGGGGTGAGAAGGAAGGCTCGGTGACCAATTCGGAACGGCGGATTTCCCACGTTCGCCGCGCCGTTGTCGCACCGGGTGAAGCGCGCTCCGACTGGGCGATCACCGTGGACTTTGCGCAACGCCTGGAGAAACATTTGCGTCCGGGACAACCGAGCCTGTTCGCCTTCGAATCGCCCGCGCAGTTGTTCGATGAGTACAAACAACTGACCCGTGGACGGGATCTGGATCTGTCCGGCATCAGCCACGACCTGATCGACCGCCTCGGGCCGCAACAGTGGCCTTTCCCCGCCGGCGCAACGGCGGGTACGACACGCCTGTACACCGATGGGATATTCCCCACCGCCAATGGCCGCGCGCGGTTTATTGCCGATTCCTATTGCGCCGCCAGGGAGCAACGCGACAGCGACTACCCGCTGACGCTGATCACCGGGCGCCTGCGCGATCAATGGCACGGCATGAGCCGCACCGGCACCGCCGCGCAACTGTTCGGGCATGTCAGTGAAGCCGTGTTGAGCCTGCATCCCGATGATCTTCAACGCCATGGGCTGCAAGCCGGTGAACTGGTCAGCCTGAAAAGCCGTCGCGGTGCAGTCATCGTCGCCGTCGGTGGCGACGACAGCGTGCGCCCCGGCCAGGCGTTCTTGCCCATGCACTGGGGGGATCGCTTTCTCAAGGGTGGCGTCAACGGCATTACCCAACCAGCGTTCGACCCGTTGTCGAAGCAACCGGAACTCAAACACACCGGCGTACGGCTTGACCCGGTCAACCTGCCGTGGACGTTCTTCGCCTTGGTCGAAGGCGATGTTCAACGCCATTTTGAGACGCTACGACCGCTGTGTGAGGCGTTTTCCTACGTCAGCCTCAGCCTGACCGGGCGGGATCGTCCTGCCCTGCTGATACGCGCAGCCAACGCCACCCCGCCGGATACGCAATTGCTGCGCGACATCGACCGCTGCCTGGGTCTGGACGAGGGTCCGGTGCTGGCCTACGACGATCCACGGCGCTCCATCGGCAAACGCGTGCGCATCGACGCCGGTCGTATCACCGCGATTCGCCTGGCGGGCGAAACCCTCGCCCAGCACTGGTTGCAAGATTTGTGGCTGCAAGGCCGCGTCGACGAACAGTTACGGCGCTGGCTGCTCGCACCGCTGAGCGCACCGCCTGGCAACGTCAGCACACCGAGTGCCGGCAGCAAAACACTGTGCAACTGCAAAAACGTCAGCCAGGGCGCGGTCTGCGCCGGTATTCGCCGCGGCCTGGATCTGCAAGGTTTGAAACAGGAACTGGGTTGCGGCACGCAATGCGGTTCCTGCGTCCCGGAAATCAAGCGTTTGCTGGCGGCCACTGCGCAGCCGGTCGCCGTCACCTCGTGAGGAAAACACTATGAACGCGAAAGTCTGGCTGGTGGGTGCAGGTCCTGGTGACCCGGAATTGTTGACCCTCAAGGCTGTTCGGGCACTGAACGAAGCGGATGTGGTGATGATCGACGACCTGGTCAACGAGGCGGTGCTCGAACATTGCCCGGGCGCACGGATCATTCCCGTGGGCAAACGTGGCGGTTGTCGCTCCACGCCCCAGGCCTTCATCCACCGACTGATGCTGCGCTATGCCCGCCAGGGTAAATGCGTGGTCCGTCTCAAGGGTGGCGACCCGTGCATTTTCGGCCGGGGTGGCGAAGAGGCGCAGTGGCTGCGTGAGCGTGGGGTCGAAGTCGACTTGGTGAATGGCATTACAGCCGGGCTGGCAGGCGCGACACAGTGTGACATCCCGTTGACCCTGCGAGGCGTGGCCCGCGGCGTGACACTGGTGACCGCCCACACCCAGGATGGCAGCAGCCTGAACTGGAAGGCACTGGCTCAGGGCGGCACGACCCTGGTGGTGTACATGGGCGTGGCGAAACTGAGCGAAATCCGTGAGCAACTGCTGCTCGGGGGGATGATGGCCGATACACCGGTGGCGATGATCGAAAACGCTTCCCTGCCCCACCAGCGCGAATGTCGTAGCGATCTGAGTCGCATGGAAGAAGACGCCCGCGACTTCGAACTGAAAAGCCCGGCGATCCTGGTCATCGGTGCAGTGGCCGGCATCGCCAATACCTGCAGCGCAGAAATCCAGACAGTCACCGCCGTCCTGTAGGAGCGAGCCTTGCTCGCGATGGAGACCCAGGCACTGCGGGCATTCAGACAACCGGCGTCATCGTTGACGACCTTCGCGGGCAAGCCCGCTCCCACAAGAAAACGCCTTCCCCTGTAGGAGCGAGCCTTGCTCGCGATGAACGCCCAGGCACCGCGGGCATTCAGACAGCCAGCGTCATCGTTGACGACCATCGCGGGCAAGCCCGCTCCTACAAGAAAACGCGTTCCCCTGTAGGAGCGAGCCTTGCTCGCGATGAACGCCCAGGCACCGCGGGCACTCAGACAACCCACGTCATCGTTGACGACCATCGCGGGCCAGCCCGCGCCCACAAGAAAACGCGTTCCCCTGTAGGAGCGAGCCTTGCTCGCGATGAACGCCCAGGCACCGCGGGCACTCAGACAACCCACGTCATCGTTGACGACCATCGCGAGCAAGCCCGCGCCCACAAGAAAACGCGTTCCCTGTAGGAGCGAGCATGCTCGCGATGGAGGCCCAGGCACCGCGGGCATTTGGACAGCCCACGTCATCGTTGACGACCATCGCGAGCAAGCCCGCGCCCACAAGAAAACGCGTTCCCTGTAGGAGCGAGCATGCTCGCGATGGAGGCCCAGGCACCGCGGGCATTTGGACAGCCAGCATCATCGTTGCCGACCATCGCGGGCAAGCCCGCTCCTACAAAAAACGAATGACGCGATAATGGGGGGACGTGGTCAAATCACAGGCAAAAAAAAGCCCGGCCTAAGCCGGGCTTTTTTCAAGCTGCGAGCTAATTACTTAGCTTGAGCTTCAACCTGCGCTTCTACGCGACGGTTAACAGCGCGACCAGCTTCAGTGGCGTTGTCAGCAACTGGGCGGGATTCGCCGTAGCCGACGGACTGAACGCGGGACGACTCAACACCGTACTGGTTGGTCAGAACTTGCTTAACGGCGTTTGCACGACGCTCGGACAGTTTCTGGTTGTAAGCGTCAGGACCGACGGAGTCAGTGTGACCTTCAACAGTAGTGGTGGTGGCTGGGTACTGCTTCATGAAGTCAGCCAGGTTCTTGATGTCGCCGTAGCTGTTTGGCTTGACGACCGACTTGTCGAAGTCGAATTTCACGTCCAGCTCAACACGTACGACTTCAGCAACTGCTGGGCAGCCATCAGCGTCAACGGTAACGTTGGCTGGGGTGTCCGGGCACTTGTCGACGTTGTCGCACACGCCATCGTTGTCGCTGTCGGAGCAGACTTCAGCAGGTGCTGGAACTGGAGCAGCAGCAGGCTTGGAGCCGCCACCGAAGTTCACACCGATACCGACGCTAGGAGCCCACTCGGTGTCGCCCTTGTCGATGTTGTACTGAGCTTCAACGCCAGCACGGGCGTAGAAGTTGTCAGTGAAGTACAGCTTGGCACCGCCGCCAACGTTGGCGAAGGTGGAGCCGTCACGACCACCGCGATCGTTCTGGCCGATGCTTTGGTCCGAGAAACCAGCGGAGACGTACGGACGCAGCATGTCGCCTGGGTTGTTGAAGTGGTACAGAGCGTCCAGGGCAGTGTTGGAGCCCTTGATGTTCTTACCAGAATCGCTACGCACGTTGTGCACTTCGTCGTAGCCCAGACGCAGTTCAACGTCGTCGGTCAGGAAGTAACCAACCGAACCACCGAAGAGGTTGCCGTCGTTTTTGAAGTCGCGCTGGCTGTCGTAGTACTCTTTCTTCGCGAAACCTTCGATTTCAACTGCGCCTTGGCCCTGTGCCAATGCGCCGACCGAAGTGGCCGCAATCAAAGAACCAATGGCCAAGCCCAAGGTGTTTTTCAGTTTCATCCGTTAAATCCCCATCTGGTGATAGTGAATCAGTCCCACAAACCGGGGGACAACTCGGCGGCAATTCTATCAGAACTTGCCTACACGTAAGAGATAATTTGCGCCGAACTAAGTTTCAGCAATACCTGCAAATTTCTCACGCAATTTATCTAGAGCACGTTTGTAACGCATTTTTGTTGCACTCAAGCCCATATGCATGATGTCTGCGATCTCCTGAAACTCCAGCTCTGCGACAAATCGTAGCACCAGAATTTCCCGGTCAATCGGGTTCACATGCACCAACCAGCGATCAAGCCCACCCTTTTCCTCGGGTTTAGGCGTCTTTTCTTCAGACGCTTCCTCGAGGGGGTCCAGGCTCAACGCGTCCATCAAGCGACGCTTTCGCCGTTCCTTTCGATACTGAGTGATGCATTCGTTGTACGTGATGCTGTACAGCCATGTCTTGAATTTCGATTTCCCCTCGAAATTCTTCAACCCATACAGCACCTTCAACATCACTTCCTGACAGACATCGTCTGCGTCGCGATCGTTCCCAAGATATCGTGCACAGACGTTAAATAATGTTCGCTGGTAACGCCGCATCAACTCTTCGTAGGCGCGCGTTACGTGAAACAGCTCGGTATGCGAGCGCGCGACCAACTCCTCATCAGAGAGCTCGCGGGGGTCATAGCGCGTGGAGAGCGGTTGAGCGTTATTCAAAACAAGTCAGGCCGACAGTCAGGTCAATGTCCACCGCAGCCCTTCAGGGCATTTTGCGGCGGCATACATTAGCAGGGTTTGCCGGGTTAGCGGCTACTCACATGCTGCTCCAGGAGAATCCGATTGGAGAGAGAGACTAGCTCACCCTCATCGGTCAGCAATGTGGTTTTAACCGTGCCGATCTCCTCGATCTGGCCTTCGACCTCGCCAACACGCACTTGTTGCCCAACTTGATACAACTCACGCACATAGATTCCCGCAAGAATCTGACCGGCAATTTCCCGGCTTCCCAACCCCATGGCCAGCGCAACCGCCAGACCAACGGTAATCAAAACGATGACAATCACATGGTTCAGGAGGTCAGTCTTGACCTCCAACTGGCTGATCGCCACCGAAATACTGATGATAATGACCAGGCCTTGGGCGATTCGCCCCAGGCCTGATGCGTAATCCAGACCTACCCCTTCCGCAGCACCGCGCACCAGCCCATTGGCCAATTGCGCGAGCAACACACCCACCAGCAACACCAGCGCGGCGCCAAAAACTTTCGGCAGATACAGCGCCAACATATCCAGCGTAGCTGAAACTCGCTCAAGCCCAAGGGATTCTGCTGCAGAAACCAGGAAAATCAGCAGAACGAACCAATAGACGATCTTGCCGATAAGGGTTGAGATCGGCACTTGCAGGCCGGCCCGGGACATCAACTTAGTGAGGCCTGTGCCGCCCATCAGGCGATCGAGGCCCAGCTTGGCGAGCAACTTCGACAGCAAAGTGTCCAGAAGTTTCGCCACGACGAAACCCAGCAGCAGCACAACCAATGCGCCGAAAAGGTTCGGGATGAAGTTTGCAACCTTGGTCCATAACGCAGTCATTGCAGTGACGAGGCTCTGTGTCCAGAGATCAAGTTCCATATTCAATCAGCCTTATCAGCAGTGCGGGCAGTAGATTTATGCAGACGGGAAACCGGCGAGACGTGGGCCGATCCGTTATTCAAGGCGATCATCAACGCGGGCAGCCAGCGGCCCAGCAGACTGAACAGATCGCCGGCACCGACCTGGCGATTGGCGGTTTTGAGGACGCGGCCCAGGCACGCATCGTCGTCACGGGTGGACGGTGAAGCGTTCAGCATGTCGCGCAAAGACTGTTCAAACGGATCGTGCATACGCACCTCTCGTGATGTCTGTGAAAGACGCGGTCAATTTTGCACAGGTCACATGGCGCATTGTCAGACCCAACGCAAACGTCTGAATAACCACCACTGGCCGAACGCCACCAACACCATCAACAAACAGGCAATCATGAAGCCGTAGGGGCTGGCAGAAAACGGAATGCCACCCACGTTGATACCCAGCAGACCGGTGAGAAAACTCATCGGCAAAAAGATCCCGGTGATGATCCCGAAGCGATACATCGTGCGGTTCATGCGCACGCTCAAACGCCGGTCTTCAGCCTCCAGGACCAGCCCCACGCGCTCTCGCGTCAATTCCAGCTCTTCGAGATAACGGGTCAGGCTGTTGTTCAGTTCGTTCCAGTAATCGCCATCGTCCTCAACGAACCAGGGCAATTTTATCCGTGTCAGTTGACCAAAAATATCCCGTTGCGGCGCCAGAAAACGCTTGAGCCCGGCCGCCCTGCGACGGATCTGCAAAATGGAGCCATGCTCCGGTGTATACCGTTCGTCGGCATCCAGTTTTTCTTCTTCCTCATCGACCACTTCCGAGAGGCAACTGACCAGATCCTGCACTTTGTTGGTGAGGTTCTGAGCCATATAAAGGATGAGTTCAGAAGTGGTTTTCGGACCCTTGCCATCCGCCAGCTGCACCAACAGTTCATCAGTAGCACGCAGCGGCCGCAACCGCAGGGAAATCACCCGCCGCGCCGAACCAAAGATCCGCACCGAGACCATGTCTTCGGGCTCGGCACCTGGATTGAGGTTCACCCCACGCAAAAATAGCAGCAGCTCGCTGTCAGTTAGCTGTAGAAGACGCGGTCGGGTGTTCTCTTCCAGCAGAAGATCACAATTGAACTCACTCAGGCCGCTGGATTTACGCAACCAGGTCTGGGTTTGCGGGTGGCTGCGATCCCAGTGCAGCCACAGGCTTTCATGCGCCTGCAACTGCAAATCGTCGAGCTCAGTCCGGGCAATCGAACGCGCACCGCCTTTGCCATCCAGCACCAGGGCATGTACCAGCCCCCACTGCGCGTTGTCTTCCTCGAACATCCGTACTCCATTCTCAAGGTCGGCTAAAGCTTACTCAGGCATTTTGAGCGGACTTGGCGAAATGATCACACCGTTGTTGTCCGCATAAATGTAGTGGCCCGGGTGGAAGGTGACACCGGCGAAGGTCACTGCAACATTGAGGTCGCCGATACCGCGCTTGTCGGTTTTCATCGGGTGGCTGGCCAGGGCCTGGACGCCCAGATCGGTTTGCGCGATGACATCGACGTCACGAATGCAACCGTAGATGACCAGCCCTTCCCAACCGTTTTTTGCCGCTTTCTCCGCCAGCATGTCACCCAGCAAGGCGCGACGCAGGGACCCGCCGCCATCGACCACCAGCACCTTCCCATTGCCCTTGAGCTCGACTTGCTCCTTGACCAGCGAGTTGTCTTCGAAACACTTGATGGTCACGATTTCGCCGCCAAAAGAGTCACGGCCACCGAAGTTGCTAAACATCGGTTCCAGCACCTGCACCAGCTCCGGATAGGCGTCGCACAGGTCAGGCGTAAGGTAATGATTCATCGAGAAACTCCTGAAAAAAGGAAGACAATCGAGGATGTCGCAAAGTGACCGAAAAAGCGCAATGCGTCATATCTTAGCCGCAAGCCATGCAGAGCGAAATGCCCATAATAGAGCATCTGGCTCAGACCGCCGTCGCCAGATCCGGCTTTTCACCCAACAATGGCGTCTGTTGATCGTTCAACCAGCGCACCACCAACGGCCAGACCTCAGCCTGCGCCGCCTTGCTGACGAGCATCTCCACATGCCCGAAGTTGCCGCCGAAACCCTGTTCGCGGCCCAGGTTTATGAATTGCTTTTGCGCCGACCCAAACTGATCGAACAGCTTGCGGCACGCCCATTCCGGGTCCTGGTGATCGCCCGCCGCACTCACGGCCAGCACTGGCAATTGCACGTTGGCCAAACCGGCCCACCAATCCTTGTCACGATCACCAAAGCGCCCGAACAAGCCGTACCAGCGCATGCTTTCCAGCGCCAGGCCAATGGGCTCGTCCTCTGGGCCGCGTTTGAGCCGTGAACCGGACAGCTGGGCGAAACGTTTGAGAATGAAGCGCCCACCCCACTCCACCGGCGGGATCTTCAGCGGCCAGTAAGTGCGGCTCACTTGCGTGCCAAAGAACGCCGCCGAGGCCACGACCGGCTCACCGATGTATTCGCCCCCCAGTGCCGCCGCCAGAGTAATGCCCCCCAGGGAGTGACCGATCCAGTGCGGGACCTGGCCGCTCTGCTCGCGCACGAACGCGCCAATGGCCGGCAGATCGTACCGGGCGTAATCGGCGACGCGGTTCTTGCGGTAGTCCTGATTACGCTGGGACAAGCCATGGCCACGCATTTCCGCGACCCACACGTCGAACCCCAAACGCGCCAGGTGAGCCCCAAGCCCCACACCCTTGGGCGAGAACCAGAAGCGGCGATTGGAAAAACTGCCGTGCAACAGGATCACCGGCACACCGCGCGCGACCGACTCGTCAGCCATGCCCAGACGCGTGACCGCCAACTCGACCGTACTGTCGGGGCTGTTGCCGGGTTTCAAACGATAGACATCTTCGCTCAGATCACCGCGCCGTTCGGCGCTGATCAGGGCGACAGGAAATAGATTGCTGCTGCTTTGCATGATGCTCTTGCACAAAAAAGGGCGGCATCCGTGGATGCCCGCCCTGATTGAATCTGGATATCTGTAGGAGCGAGCACGCTCGCGATGGTCGCCAACGATGACGCGGGGCATCAGGTGCCCCGCGGTGTTTTTGAGTCCATCGCGAGCGTGCTCGCTCCTACAGGTACAGGGTTGCTTGTCAGGCCGAAGCTTGACCTTCCGCCAGGAAGAACCAGGTTTCCAGTACGGAGTCCGGGTTCAGCGAGACACTCTCGATGCCCTGTTCCATCAGCCATTTGGCCAGGTCAGGGTGGTCCGAAGGGCCCTGGCCGCAGATGCCGATGTATTTGCCGGCCTTGTTGCAAGCGGCAATGGCGTTGGCCAGCAGCTTCTTGACCGCAGGGTTACGCTCGTCGAACAGGTGCGCGATGATCCCGGAGTCCCGGTCCAGTCCCAGGGTGAGCTGGGTCAGGTCGTTGGAACCAATGGAGAAGCCGTCGAAGTACTCAAGGAACTCTTCGGCCAGGATCGCGTTGGACGGCAACTCGCACATCATGATGACGCGCAGGCCGTTTTCGCCACGGACCAGGCCTTTCTCGGCCAGCAGGTCCACCACTTGGCTCGCTTCGCCCAGGGTGCGGACGAACGGCACCATGATTTCGACGTTGGTCAGGCCCATCTCGTTGCGCACGCGTTTGAGTGCGCGGCATTCGAGCTCGAAGCAGTCACGGAACGATTCGCTGATGTAACGCGAAGCGCCACGGAAGCCCAGCATCGGGTTTTCTTCTTCCGGCTCGTACAGCTTGCCGCCGATCAGGTTGGCGTATTCGTTGGACTTGAAGTCCGACAGGCGCACGATGACCTTTTTTGGCCAGAACGCGGCAGCCAGTGTGCTGATGCCCTCGACCAGTTTCTCGACGTAGAAGCCGACCGGGTCGTTGTAGCCGGCAATGCGCTTGTCGACGCTGTCCTTGATGTCCTGTGGCAGGCCGTCATAGTTCAGCAGCGCCTTGGGGTGGACGCCGATCATGCGGTTGATGATGAACTCCAGGCGGGCCAGGCCCACACCGGCGTTCGGCAACTGCGCGAAGTCAAAGGCGCGATCCGGGTTGCCGACGTTCATCATGATCTTGAACGGTAGGTCCGGCATGGCGTCGACGGAGTTTTTCTTGATGTCGAAGCCCAATTGGCCTTCGAAGATATAGCCGGTGTCGCCTTCGGCGCAGGAAACGGTGACGCCCTGGCCTTCTTTCAACAGTTCGGTGGCGTTGCCGCAACCGACCACGGCCGGAATGCCCAGCTCACGGGCGATGATCGCCGCGTGGCAGGTACGGCCGCCACGGTTGGTGACGATGGCGCTGGCGCGCTTCATGACCGGTTCCCAGTCCGGGTCGGTCATGTCAGAAACCAGTACGTCACCGACCTGGACCTTGTCCATCTCGGACACGTCCTTGATGATGCGGACCTTGCCGGCGCCGATGCGCTGGCCAATGGCGCGACCTTCGACCAGCACAGTGCCGGTTTCCTTCAACAGGTAACGTTCCATGACGTTGGCCTGGGTGCGGCTCTTCACGGTTTCCGGACGGGCTTGCACGATGTACAGCTTGCCGTCGTCACCGTCCTTGGCCCACTCGATGTCCATCGGGCACTGGTAGTGCTTCTCGATGATCATCGCTTGCTTGGCCAGCTCGCTGACTTCAGCGTCGGTCAGGCAGAAACGCGCGCGATCGGCCTTGTCGACATCGACGGTCTTGACCGAACGACCGGCCTTGGCCTCGTCGCCGTAGATCATCTTGATGGCCTTGCTGCCCAGGTTGCGGCGCAGGATCGCCGGGCGACCCGCGGTCAGGGTGTCCTTGTGGACGTAGAACTCATCCGGGTTCACCGCGCCTTGTACGACAGTTTCACCCAGGCCGTAGGCGCCGGTGATGAACACCACGTCACGGAAGCCCGACTCGGTATCGAGGGTGAACATCACGCCGGCGGTGCCGGTTTCGGAGCGGACCATGCGCTGCACGCCAGCCGACAGGGCGACCAGTTTATGGTCAAAGCCCTGGTGCACGCGGTAGGAAATAGCACGGTCATTGAACAGGGAAGCGAACACTTCCTTGGCGGCACGAATGACGTTCTCGACACCACGGATGTTCAGGAAGGTTTCCTGCTGACCTGCGAAGGAAGCGTCCGGCAAGTCTTCCGCGGTGGCGGAAGAGCGCACGGCCACAGCGACGTCAGGGTTGCCGGCCGACAGCGCGGCGAATGCGGTGCGGATCTCGGTGTTCAGTTTCTCGGGGAACTCAGCTTCCATGATCCATTGGCGGATTTGTGCGCCGGTCTTGGCCAGGGCATTCACGTCGTCGACGTCCAGGGCATCGAGGGCGTCATGAATCTGCTGGTTCAGGCCGCTCAATTCCAGGAAATCACGATAAGCCTGGGCGGTCGTGGCGAAGCCACCGGGTACCGATACACCGGCACCTGCGAGGTTACTGATCATCTCGCCCAGGGATGCGTTCTTGCCCCCCACATGCTCAACATCGTGTTTGCCGAGCTTATCGAGGGAAACTACGTACTCTACCAAGGTGATCTCTCCACTAACTGTGTTGGAAAAGCTCAAAACCGGCGCTCTAAATGGAGCATTTGCCAGCTATATGGCCTGGACCTGGAAAATAAGTGAGAATGCGGGCCATTGGCGGCCGGCAAATCGCGCCTATCATATCCAGTTTTCGCTACTAGCTTAAGGGCCAAGGTGCAAATGAAACGATCTGCTTTCTTTATCTCCGATGGCACCGGCATCACCGCCGAAACCTTGGGTCAAAGCCTCCTGGCACAGTTCGAAAACATTACCTTCAGCAAATTCACCCGCCCGTACATCGACAGCGCGGACAAAGCGCGGGCCATGGTACAACAAATCAACAAGGCCGCCGAAACCGACGGCTTCCGGCCGATCATCTTCGACACCATCGTCAATCAGGACATCCGTGAGATTCTCGCAACGTCCAATGGTTTCATGATCGACATTTTCTCGACCTTCCTGGCACCGCTTGAACAGGAACTGACAGAGCATTCTTCCTACACCGTCGGCAAGTCCCATTCCATCGGCACCAACTCCAATTACATGGAACGCATCGAGGCCGTTAACTTCGCCCTCGACAACGACGATGGCGCCCGTACGCACTATTACGACAAGGCCGACCTGATCCTGGTGGGCGTGTCACGCTGCGGCAAAACGCCCACCTGCCTGTACATGGCCATGCAATTCGGCATTCGCGCCGCCAACTACCCGCTGACCGAAGACGACATGGAGCGCCTGACCCTGCCAAGCGCCCTGCGTTCGCACCAGCACAAGCTGTTTGGCCTGACCATCGATCCAGACCGTCTTACGGCCATCCGCAACGAGCGCAAGCCCAACAGCCGCTATTCGAGCTACGCACAATGCGAGTTCGAAGTGCGCGAGGTGGAAAACCTGTTTCGCCGCGAGAACATTCCTCACATCAACTCCACGCATTTTTCCGTTGAAGAAATCTCGGCGAAGATTCTTGTGGAGAAAGGTGTGGAGCGGCGATTCAAATAATTGTGTAGCGCCTGTTCGGGCGCCATCGCGAGCAAGCTCGCTCCTGCAGGGATCTTCGGTGTTCACACGTTCCCTGCAGGAGCGAGCTTGCTCGCGATCGAACGATAACGCCGTCCCCTAGATAACAAACAAATCCACAAACCGATTGACCGGCGTCATCTCAAGCCGCTCCTGGTCCTTGCACAACGCAAAAATTTCCTCGCAGCGCTGCCCGGCAAACCGTGTCGCCAGGTTCGCCCTGAACTTGTCCTCCAGCAGGGGAATGCCCTCGGCACGCCGACGGCGATGGCCAATCGGGTATTCCACCACCACGTTTTCGGTGCTGGAACCGTCCTTGAAAAACACCTGCACCGCGTTGGCAATGGAACGCTTGTCCGCTTCCAGGTATTCACGCGTGAAACGCGGTTCTTCGACGATGACCATTTTCTCGCGCAGCACGTCGATGATCGGGTGTGCCTTGTGGAAATCGTCCTCGTACTGCTCGGCCACCAGATTGCCGAAAGCCAGTGGCACGGCGGTCATGTACTGGAGGCAGTGATCGCGATCCGCCGCATTGGCCAGCGGGCCGACCTTGGAAATGATGCGAATCGCCGATTCGTGGGTGGTAATGACGATCCTGTCGATCTCGTGAAGGCAATTGCGCACCTGTGGGTGCAAGATAACGGCGGCTTCGCAGGCGGTTTGCGCGTGGAACTCTGCAGGGAAGCTGATCTTGAACAGTACGTTTTCCATCACGTAGCTGCCGTATGGCCGGGACAGGCTGAATTCGCGCCTGTCCCCGGGCTTGAGCGCCAAATCGTTGTTGGTATGACTGAACAGCACGTCGTAGAAGCCCCACTGCCGGGCACTCAGCACACCGGGAATACCCATCTCGCCACGCATCGCGATGTCCGCCAGGCGCACGCCCCGGCTGGACGCATCGCCCGCCGCCCACGACTTACGCGAACCGGCATTGGGCGCATGTCGATAGGTGCGCAGGGCTTGACCGTCGGCAAAGGCATGGGACAGCGCGGACAACAACTGCTCGCGATTGGCGCCCATCAGTTTGGCGGTGACGGCCGTCGAGGCGACCTTGACCAGAATGACGTGGTCAAGACCTACACGATTGAAGGAATTCTCCAGCGCGAGTACACCCTGGATTTCGTGGGCCATGATCATCGCTTCGAGCACGGTGCGAACGGTCAGTGGCGTTTCGCCGTTGGCCAGGCGTTTTTGCGACAGGTGGTCGGCCACCGCAAGAATGCCACCGAGATTATCTGACGGATGGCCCCATTCGGCGGCGAGCCAGGTGTCGTTGTAGTCGAGCCAACGCACGATGCAACCGATGTCCCACGCCGCCTTGACCGGATCGAGCCGGAACGACGTGCCGGGCACGCGTGCGCCGTGTGGCACCACCGTGCCTTCGACCAGCGGCCCCAGGTGCTTGGTGCATTCGGGAAAACGCAGCGCCAGCAGGCCACAGCCCAGGGTATCCATCAGGCAGTTGCGGGCGGTGTCCAGGGCCTGGGCAGACTGGATCTGGAAATTGAGGACGTAATCGGCAATGTCCTGCAGGACCTGGTCATAGTCCGGGCGATTGTTCAGGTCAACGTTGGCGCTCATGTTCGATTCACTCGTGAAGTGGTTCGTTGATGGGACCTCGGTTCGGGTTGATCGCGGTGGGTTGAATCATTTTTCTAATATGAAACTCGGTCAAAAACTGTGGGAGCGGCGGTGCGACGATTCGACTTGCTCGCGATTGGGTGTGTCAGTCGAAGTTTCTGTTATTGACACACCGCCATCGCGGGCAAGCCCGCTCCCACAGTTGTTCAATGTCTGCTAGAAACAATCCCCCGGCACCCGTACAAACCCTTCCATCAATACCCGCGCACTGCGGCTCATGATGGCTTTTTTCACGATCCACTCACCGTTGACCTGACTCGCCTCGGCGCCCACCCGCAAGGTGCCGGACGGATGGCCGAAGCGCACTGCGTTGCGTTCGATGCCGCCCGCCGCGAGGTTGACCAGGGTCCCGGAAATCGCCGCCGCCGTACCAATGGCCACCGCAGCGGTGCCCATCATCGCGTGGTGCAGCTTGCCCATGGACAGTGCCCGCACGAGCAGATCGACGTCACCGGCCGCAATTGCCTTGCCGCTGGAAGCCACGTAGTCCGCAGGCTTGGCGACAAACGCCACCTTCGGTGTGTGTTGACGCTTGGCCGCCTCGTCAACGTTGGCGATCAGGCCCATGCGCAAAGCGCCATAAGCACGAATGGTCTCGAACATCTGCAACGCTTTCGGGTCCCCGTTGATCGCGCCTTGCAACTCGGTACCGGTGTAGCCAATGTCTGCCGCGTTAACGAAAATCGTCGGAATGCCCGCGTTGATCAGGGTCGCCTTGAAGGTGCCAACGCCCGGCACTTCCAGGTCATCGACGAGGTTGCCGGTAGGGAACATCGAACCGCCCCCGCCCTCTTCTTCCGCCGCCGGGTCGAGAAATTCGACCTGCACTTCCGCTGCGGGGAAGGTCACCCCATCGAGTTCAAAATCGCCGGTTTCCTGCACCTCGCCGTTGGTGATCGGTACGTGGGCGATGATGGTCTTGCCGATGTTGGCCTGCCACACGCGCACCACCGCCACGCCGTTGTGCGGAATGCGGCTGGCATCCACCAGGCCGTTGCTGATGGCGAACGATCCAACTGCCGCCGTCAAGTTGCCGCAGTTACCGCTCCAGTCGACGAAGGGCTTGTCGATGGACACTTGGCCGAACAGGTAGTCGACATCGTGATCGGCCTTGATGCTTTTGGACAGGATCACCGTTTTGCTGGTGCTGGAGGTTGCACCGCCCATGCCGTCGATCTGCTTGTCATACGGGTCGGGGCTGCCGATGACCCGAAGCAACAGGGCGTCTCGGGCTGGACCTGGAACCTGCGCGGCCTCAGGCAAATCCTGCAGGCTGAAAAACACGCCCTTGCTGGTGCCACCACGCATGTAGGTGGCCGGAATCTTGATTTGCTTCGGAAAAACAGCTGCGTCAGCCATGGTGTTCCTTACTCCTGAACTTGAAGCAAACAGGGGGATTTGAAATCCCCCTGTCTGCACACCGAGTTTTAAACAGCGACTGCCGATTCTTCGAGGAAGTCCTGGGCGAAGCGTTGCAACACGCCGCCGGCTTCGTAGATCGATACCTCTTCAGCGGTATCGAGGCGGCAGGTCACCGGCACCTCGACGCGCTCACCGTTCTTGCGATGGATCACCAGCGTCAGGTCGGCCCGCGGGGTGCGCTCGCCGATCACGTCATAGACTTCGGTCCCGTCGATGGCCAGGGTGTTGCGATTGGTGCCCGGCTTGAATTCCAGTGGCAACACGCCCATGCCCACCAGGTTGGTGCGGTGGATGCGCTCGAAACCTTCGGCGGCAATCGCTTCGACACCGGCCAAACGCACGCCCTTGGCCGCCCAGTCGCGGGACGAGCCCTGGCCGTAGTCAGCGCCGGCGATGATGATCAGCGGCTGCTTGCGATCCATGTAGGTCTCGATGGCTTCCCACATGCGCATCACCTGACCTTCCGGCTCGACGCGGGCCAGCGAGCCCTGCTTGACCTTGCCGTCTTCCTTGACCATTTCGTTGAACAGTTTCGGGTTGGCGAAGGTTGCGCGTTGCGCGGTCAGGTGGTCCCCGCGATGCGTCGCGTAGGAGTTGAAATCCTCTTCCGGCAGGCCCATTTTCGCCAGGTATTCGCCGGCGGCGCTGTCCATCATGATGGCGTTGGACGGCGACAGGTGGTCGGTGGTGATGTTGTCCGGCAGGACCGCCAGCGGGCGCATGCCCTTGAGCGGACGCGCCCCGGCCAGGGCGCCTTCCCAGTACGGCGGACGGCGAATGTAGGTGCTCATCTCGCGCCAGTCGTACAGCGGCGTGACTTTGGGGCCGGTGTCTTCGTGGATGGCGAACATCGGGATGTAGACCTGGCGGAACTGCTCGGGCTTCACGGAAGCCTTAACCACTGCTTCGATTTCTGCGTCGCTTGGCCAGATGTCCTTCAGGCGGATCTCTTTGCCATCGGCATCCAGGCCCAGCACGTCTTTTTCGATGTCGAAACGGATGGTCCCGGCGATGGCATAGGCGACCACCAGCGGCGGCGAAGCCAGGAACGCCTGCTTGGCGTACGGGTGAATTCGCCCGTCGAAGTTACGGTTACCCGACAATACGGCGGTGGCATACAGGTCGCGGTCGATGATTTCCTGCTGGATGACAGGGTCAAGTGCACCGGACATGCCGTTGCAGGTGGTGCAGGCGAACGCCACCACCCCAAAACCGAGCTGTTCCAGTTCATCGGTCAGGCCGGCTTCATCCAGGTACAGCGCCACGGTTTTCGAGCCGGGGGCCAGGGACGTCTTGACCCAGGGTTTGCGGGTCAGGCCGAGCTTGTTGGCGTTGCGCGCCAGCAGGCCCGCAGCGATCACGTTGCGTGGGTTGCTGGTGTTGGTGCAACTGGTGATCGCGGCGATGATCACGGCGCCGTCCGGCATCTGGCCCGGAACGTCTTCCCACTGGCCGGAAATGCCCTTGGCTGCCAGGTCCGAGACGGCCACGCGAGCGTGCGGGTTACTCGGGCCAGCCATGTTGCGCACGACCGAAGACAAATCGAACGTCAAGCCACGCTCGTACTGCGCGCCCTTGAGGCTATCGGCCCACAGGCCGATCTGCTTGGCATAGTTTTCGACCAACTGCACCTGCTCGTCTTCACGGCCGGTGAGTTTGAGGTAGTCGATGGTCTGTTGGTCGATGTAGAACATCGCTGCGGTGGCGCCATATTCCGGGGCCATGTTGGAGATGGTTGCGCGGTCGCCGAGGGTCAGCGCAGCCGCGCCTTCGCCAAAGAACTCCAGCCATGCGCCCACGACCTTCTGCTTGCGCAGGAACTCGGTCAGCGCCAGCACCATGTCGGTGGCGGTAATGCCGGGTTGCAGCTTGCCGGTCAACTCGACGCCTACGCTTTCCGGTAGACGCATCCAGGACGCGCGGCCGAGCATCACGCTTTCCGCTTCAAGGCCACCGACGCCGATGGCGATCACGCCCAGCGCATCCACGTGCGGGGTGTGGCTGTCGGTGCCGACGCAAGTGTCGGGGAACGCTACACCATCGCGCACCTGGATCACCGGAGACATTTTCTCCAGGTTGATCTGATGCATGATGCCGTTGCCCGGTGGAATCACGTCGACGTTTTTGAACGCCTTCTTGGTCCAGTTGATGAAGTGGAAACGGTCTTCGTTGCGACGGTCTTCGATGGCGCGGTTCTTCTCGAACGCCTCGGGATCGAAACCGCCACGTTCGACGGCCAGGGAGTGGTCGACGATCAATTGCGTCGGCACCACCGGGTTCACCTGCGCCGGGTCACCGCCCTGCTGGGCGATGGCGTCACGCAGGCCGGCGAGGTCCACCAGAGCGGTCTGGCCGAGAATGTCGTGGCACACCACGCGAGCCGGGAACCATGGGAAATCGAGGTCGCGCTTGCGCTCGATGAATTGCTTGAGGGATTCGGTCAGCGTGGCCGGGTCGCAGCGACGCACCAGGTTTTCCGCCAGCACGCGGGAGGTGTACGGCAGCGTGTCGTAGGCGCCTGGCGCAATGGCCTCGACCGCGGCGCGGACATCGAAGTAATCCAGGTTGCTGCCGGGCAGTTGTTTACGGAATTCTGTGTTCATCAGTCGGGACTCGGTCACGGTAAATACAAAAGGCGGGGCGTTGCGCCGATCCCCTGTAGGAGCGAGTTTGCTCGCGATTGCGGTGTGTCAGGTCAACCGCTATCGCGAGCAAGCTCGCTCCTACAGGGGGGGCGTGTTCAGTTCCAGCCCCCACCATTCAGCGTTGTTCGATTGGCACGAACTTGCGCTGTTCAACGCCGGTGTATTCGGCACTTGGGCGGATGATGCGGTTGTTGGCGCGTTGTTCGTACACGTGGGCGGCCCAGCCGGTCAGGCGCGAGCAGACGAAAATCGGTGTGAACAACTTGGTCGGAATGCCCATGAAGTGGTACGCCGAGGCATGGTAGAAGTCGGCGTTGGGGAACAGTTTTTTCTGTTCCCACATGGTCTTGTCGATGGCTTCGGAAACCGGGAACAGCACCTTGTCGCCCACTTCGTCTGCGAGTTTTTTCGACCAGCCCTTGATCACTTCGTTACGCGGATCGTTGTCTTTATAGATCGCGTGACCGAACCCCATGATCTTGTCCTTGCGCTCGAGCATGCCGAGGGTGCCCTGGATCGCCTCCTCCGGCGATGAGAAACGCTCGATCATTTCCATCGCCGCTTCATTCGCGCCGCCGTGCAAAGGGCCGCGCAGCGAGCCGATGGCTGCCGTGATGCAGGAGAACAGGTCGGACAGGGTCGACGCACAGACGCGCGCGGTGAACGTCGAGGCGTTGAACTCGTGCTCTGCGTAGAGGATCAGCGAAACGTTCATCACCTTCACGTGCAACTCGCTTGGCTTCTTGCCATGCAACAGGTGCAAGAAGTGACCGCCAATGGACGGCTCGTCGCTCACGCAATCGATGCGTTTGCCTTCGTGGCTGAAGCGATACCAATAGGTCATGATCGCCGGGAAAGCGGCCAACAGGCGATCGGTCTTGTCGCGCTGCTCGGAGAAGTCGTTTTCAGGCTCGATATTGCCCAGGAACGAGCAACCGGTGCGCATCACGTCCATCGGATGGGCATCGGCCGGGATGCGTTCGAGCACTTCCTTGAGCGCTTGCGGCAGGTCGCGCAGCTTGCTCAGCTTGGTGATGTAGGCCGCCAGTTGCGCCTTGCTCGGCAGTTCGCCGTACAGCAGCAGGTAAGCGACTTCCTCGAACTGTGCGTCAGCCGCCAGGTCGCGAACGTCATAACCGCGATACGTCAGGCCTGCGCCCGATTGACCCACGGTGGACAATGCAGTCTGCCCGGCCACCTGGCCACGGAGCCCGGCGCCACTGAGTACTTTTGCTTCGGCCATTGCTGTCTCCAGTTTTCTTGAATTTGTCAGAGATATTTCTTACCCCCTGTAGGAGCGAGCATGCTCGCGATGGACGTCAACGATCACGCAGGGGATCTAATACCCAGCGGTGTGGCGTCTACCATCGCGAGCATGCTCGCTCCTACAGGTTCAGGCAGTGTCACGGGTACTCGTTACTTCTTGGACGCAAACAACGCATCGAGCTTCTGCTCGAAGGTGTGGTAATCGATGCGATCGTAAAGCTCCATGCGGGTCTGCATGGTGTCGATCACGTTCTGTTGCGTACCGTCACGGCGAATGGCGGTGTAGACGTTTTCCGCCGCCTTGTTCATGGCGCGGAACGCCGACAGTGGGTACAGCACCAGTGACACTTGCGCCGCCGCGAGTTGCTCGGTGGTGTACAGCGGGGTCGCGCCGAATTCGGTGATGTTGGCCAGGATCGGCGCTTTCACGCGGCTCGCAAACAACTTGTACATGTCCAGCTCGGTGATGGCTTCCGGGAACACCATGTCGGCGCCGGCCTCGATGCAGGCGGCAGCGCGATCAAGGGCGGATTCCAACCCTTCCACCGCCAGGGCATCGGTACGGGCCATGATCACAAAGCTGTCGTCGGTACGGGCATCGACGGCGGCCTTGATGCGGTCGACCATTTCCTGCTGCGAAACGATTTCCTTGTTAGGGCGGTGGCCGCAACGCTTGGCGCCGACCTGGTCTTCGATGTGAATCGCTGCCGCGCCGAACTTGATCATCGACTTGACGGTGCGTGCGACGTTGAACGCCGAGGAACCGAAACCGGTGTCCACGTCCACCAGCAGCGGCAAATCGCAGACGTCGGTGATACGACGTACGTCGGTCAGCACGTCATCCAGGCCGGTGATGCCCAGGTCCGGCACACCGAGGGAGCCGGCAGCGACGCCGCCACCGGACAGGTAAATGGCTTTGAAACCGGCACGCTTGGCCAATAGTGCGTGGTTGGCGTTGATCGCGCCGACCACTTGCAATGGATGCTCGCTGGCGACCGCATCGCGGAAACGCTGGCCTGGAGTGCTCTTGTTGGAACTCATGACTCACCTCGTTTGGCTGTCGGGTTGGCGCCGTCCTGGTAATGACGGGCGATGTTGCGTTTGGAAGCGCCGATGTGACGACGCATCAACAACTCGGCCAGCTCACCGTCACGGTCGGCGATGGCATCGAGAATTCGGTGGTGTTCGGCAAAGGCCTGGTGCGGGCGATTGGGCGTGGTGGAAAACTGGATGCGGTACATGCGCACCAATTGATACAGCTCGCCGCAGAGCATTTGCGTGAGGGTGCGGTTGCCGCTGCCCTGGATAATCCGGTAATGGAAGTCGAAATCGCCTTCCTGCTGGTAGTAACCGACCCCCGCCTGGAACGCGGCATCGCGTTCATGGGTCTCCAGGACCTGACGCAGCTCGTCGATTTCTTCCACGGTCATGCGCTCGGCGGCCAGGCGACAGGCCATGCCTTCGAGGGACTCGCGGATCTCGTAGAGTTCAACCAGCTCGGCGTGATTCAACGACACCACCCGCGCACCGACGTGCGGTACACGGACGAGCAGGCGCTGGCCTTCCAGACGGTGGATTGCTTCGCGCAATGGGCCGCGGCTGATGCCATAGGTACGCGCAAGCTCCGGCTCGGAGATCTTGCTGCCCGGGGCGATCTCGCCCTTGACGATGGCCGCCTGGATACGCCGGAAGACGTTCTCGGAAAGTGTTTCCGAATCGTCCTGAGCAATGACGGGGGGATCGAGTTGATCCAGCATATTGTCGACACCTTGAAAGCTGATGCGCCAAAAAGTAGCGAATCAAGGCGTAACAGTCAAAGGATAAATAGGAATTGTCGACAATCGTCTAATAACCGTCTGCACCAGAACGAAGCAGCCCTTCTGTTTATAGCCATCTCTCGGCGGTGGCGCCACAGGAGCACCGTGCTAGAATGCCGCCCGCATTTGTCGATGGCATTTGCACTTATCGTCAGTTGATAGGCATACGAAGGAGCTCGCGCAGCGATGCCAGGGCCTCGAATCGAAACACGGACCGCTGTGCACCAGGATTTATGAGACTCAAGCCCTTCCCGACCTTTCTTTATCTGCTCTGCCTGCCCGGTGTCGCCGCGGCAGGGGAAAAAACCGTGTACGGCCTCAACGAGTACGCCTCGCTGGACGGCATCAATCTGGAAGTTGCGGCCAAACTCGATACCGGGGCAAAAACCGCCTCCCTCAGTGCCCGCGACATCAAGCGCTTCAAACGCAATGGCGAATCCTGGGTGCGCTTCTATCTGGCCATCGACACTGCGCATTCGCATCCGATCGAACGGCCGCTGGCCCGGGTCAGCAAGATCAAACGACGTGCCGGCGACTATGATCCCGAGGAGGGCAAGAAATACACCGCCCGTCCTGTGATCGAGCTGGATATCTGCATGGGTTCGGCCTTGCGCAGTATCGAAGTGAACTTGACCGACCGAAGTGCGTTCCAATACCCACTTTTGATTGGCTCCGAAGCACTCAAACGCTTCGATGCACTGGTCGACCCCAGTCTTAAATACGCCGCTGGCAAACCCGCCTGCGCCACCGACGTACATACCGCAGAGTAATTCCAATGCGCGCTCTTACCCTCCATCTGAAAATGCTGATCGCCATCCTGGTGGTACTCGGCATTTCGGTCACGGCCTACCAGATCTTCGTGCTCGGCATTCCCGTCACCGAGGACGCCACCGACGACTTGTGGAACATCGACGCCAAGGTCGAGTTCGTCGCCAACGCCAAGGACCCGGTCAAGATCCAGATGTTCGTGCCGCCACTGAGCCGCGATTACGTCAGCCTCAATGAAAGCTTCATCTCCAATAACTACGGCGTGGCGGTGAACCGCGTCGATGGCAACCGCAAGGTGACCTGGTCTGCACGTCGGGCCAAGGGCAATCAGACCCTGTATTACCGCCTGGTGCTGACCAAGCGCTACAGCGCCGAAAAAACCAAGATCAAAGGCCCGACCTTTCGCGACAGCATCGTGGTAGAAGGCCCTGAGAAAATTGCTGCCGAGGCGCTGCTCGCACCGATTCGCCAACACTCGGCCGACGTCGAGACATTCATTGGCGAGGCGATCAAGCGTGTCAACAATCTCAACGACGACAACGTGAAACTGTTGCTGGCGGGCGATCCGTCCAGCGGGCACAAGGCCAGGATCGTCGAACTGGTGCTGTCCATCGCCCACGTGCCGGTGGAAAAGGTCCACACCATCCGTCTGGTGGCCGACCAGCCACAAACACCGGAATTGTGGTTGCGCAGCTTCAACGGCACCGACTGGTTGTACTTCAACCCGGAAACCGGCGAGCAGGGCCTGCCCACCGATCGCCTGCTGTGGTGGACCGGTGACGAGAACCTGATCACCGTCGACGGCGGCAAGAAAGCCAACGTGACCTTCAGCTTGAACAACAGCGAAATGAACGCCATTCGCCTGGCCAAGCTGACCGACGAAAACACCGACGCCAACTTCCTCGAATACTCGCTGTACGGCCTGCCGCTGCAAACCCAGCAGACGTTCATGATCATGGTGATGATCCCGATCGGCGTGCTGGTGATCCTGATCCTGCGCAACCTGATCGGCCTGCAGACCCTGGGCACCTTCACCCCGGTGCTGATCGCCCTGGCCTTCCGCGAAACCCAGTTGGGCTTCGGTATCGTGCTGTTCACCGTGATCACCGCGTTGGGGCTGTCGCTGCGCTCCTACCTTGAGCACTTGAAGTTGCAAATGCTGCCGAGGCTGTCGGTGGTGCTGACCTTCGTGGTGGTGCTGATCGCGGCGATCAGCCTGTTCAGCCATAAACTCGGCCTGGAGCGCGGCTTGTCCGTGGCGCTGTTCCCGATGGTAATCCTGACCATGACCATCGAACGCCTGTCGATCACCTGGGAAGAACGCGGCTCCGGCCATGCGATGAAGGTGGCCATTGGCACCCTGTTCGCCGCCTCCCTGGCGCACCTGATCATGAGCGTGCCAGAGCTGGTGTACTTCGTGTTCACCTTCCCGGCCGTCCTGTTGATCCTGGTGGGCTTCATGCTGGCCATGGGTCGCTATCGCGGCTACCGCCTCACCGAACTGGTGCGCTTCAAGGCGTTCCTGAAGAAGGCTGACGCCTGATGTTCGGTTTCTGGAAGACCTGGAAAGCCCTGGAAGCCCGGGGCATCATGGGGATCAATCGACGCAACGCAGACTACGTGCTCAAGTACAACAAGCGCAGCCTGTACCCGATTGTGGACGACAAGATCCTCACCAAGGAACGTGCGATCGCCGCCGGCATTCATGTGCCGGAACTGTACGGCATCATCTCCACAGAGAAAGAAATCGATAACCTCGACGAGATCATCGGCGGGCGCAGCGACTTCGTGATCAAACCGGCCCAAGGCGCGGGCGGTGACGGCATCATCGTGATCGCCGACCGGTTCGAGGGCCGCTATCGCACGGTGTCCGGCAAGATCATCAGCCATGAGGAAATCGAGCACCATGTCTCGAGCATCCTTACCGGTCTGTATTCATTGGGCGGGCACCGGGACCGGGCGCTGATCGAGTACCGGGTGACGCCCGACCAGATCTTCAAGAGCATCAGCTACGAAGGCGTACCGGACATCCGCATCATCGTGCTGATGGGCTACCCGGTCATGGCGATGTTGCGCTTGCCGACCCGCCAGTCAGGCGGCAAGGCCAACCTGCACCAGGGTGCCATCGGCGTCGGCGTCGACCTCGCCACCGGCCTGACCCTGCGCGGTACCTGGCTCAACAACATCATCACCAAGCACCCGGACACCACCAACGCGGTCGACGGCGTGCAACTGCCCTACTGGGATGGATTCATGAAGCTCGCAGCGGGCTGCTACGAGCTGTGCGGGTTGGGTTACATCGGTGTCGACATGGTGCTGGACCAGGAAAAAGGCCCGCTGATCCTGGAGCTCAATGCCCGGCCAGGGCTGAACATCCAGATCGCCAACGACTGCGGCCTGACATTGCGCACCCATGCGGTCGAGGCTCGGCTGGAGGAGCTGAAAGCCCGTGGTGTGACGGAGACCGTCGAGGAGCGCATGGCGTTCGTCCAGGAAATGTTCGGGCATATTCCACCGGTCGAAGGTTAAGCTCCGTCCATGCTGACCTGCTCCGTACACCCGCTGCCCTATCGCGCCAACCCCGCCGAGTATTTCGCGGCGATTCGCCATGCCCCCGGCGCCGTGCTGCTCGACAGCGGCCGCCCCAGTGCCGAGCGAGGACGCTTCGACCTGCTCAGCGCCTGGCCGCTGGAGCAACTGACGGTCGCGCCCGACGACAGCGGCAGCGATTTCCTGCAACGCCTGCGCCTTCATCTGCAACGACTGGGCGAAGCCAGCGTCCCGTTTGACCTGCCCTTCGCAGGCGGCCTGATCGGCTACCTGAGCTACGACTTCGGTCGGCATCTGGAGCACCTGCCGAGCCAGGCACACGATGACCTGCACCTGCCCGATGCACGTTTTGGCTTGTACGACTGGGCACTGATCAGCGACCACCAGCGCGAGACCAGCCAGCTGGTGTTCCATCCGACACTGGCCGACAGCGAACGCCAGCGCCTGATCGCGCTGTTCAGCCAGCCGCTGGCTGATCCGGTCGAGGCGTTCAAGCTCAACGCGCCCATGCAGCCCGATCTCAGCGCAGACGACTATCGCCAGGCACTGGAGCGCATCCAACAATACATCCAGGCGGGCGATTGCTATCAAGTCAATTTCGCACAGCGCTTTCGCGCCGAATGCGCGGGTGAACCGTGGGCCGCTTACTGCGCGCTGCGGGCAGCCTGCCCTACCCCGTTTTCCGGTTTCCAGAGCCTGCCCGACGGTGGCGCGGTGCTCAGCCTGTCGCCAGAGCGCTTCATCAAGCTCAGCGAGCGCCACGTCGAAACCCGCCCGATCAAGGGCACCCGTCCTCGTAGCCTGAATGCCGACGAAGATGCCGCGAACGCCGCCGAACTGCTGGCCAGCCCCAAGGATCGGGCGGAAAACCTGATGATCGTCGACCTGCTACGCAACGACCTGGGCCGCACATGCCGCGTCGGCTCGGTACGCGTGCCGGAGCTGTTCAGCCTGGAAAGTTATCCGAATGTGCATCACCTGGTGAGCAGCGTGACCGGGGAGCTGGCGGATGGTCGTGACGCTCTGGACCTGATCACCGGCAGCTTCCCGGGCGGGTCGATCACCGGAGCACCGAAGATTCGCGCCATGCAGATCATCGACGAGCTGGAGCCGACGCGACGCGGCTTGTATTGCGGCTCGCTGCTGTACCTGGACGTGCGCGGCGAGATGGACAGCTCCATCGCCATTCGCAGTCTGTTGGTCAAGGACGGACAGGTGTGCTGCTGGGGTGGCGGCGGGATCGTTGCCGATTCGCAGTGGCAGGCCGAGTACCAGGAATCGATCACCAAGGTGAAGGTGCTACTCGACACCCTGCAGGGTCTCTGAACCTGAACCTGTAGGAGCGAGCATGTCGAGTCGTCGAACCGTCGCGATGGTGGTGGTCACACCGCTGGGCACCTGACACCCGGTGGTGTTAATACGTCCATCGCGAGCATGCTCGCTCCTACAGGGGTCGGTTTACAGGGATAGCGTGCGGTTGGACGCCTTGATGAACTCCTGCTTGAGGTCTTCGAAGCTGTGCACCGCCGGGAATTGCGGGAATTCGCGGATCACATTCTCCGGCGCATGGAACAAAATCCCCGCATCCGCCTCCCCCAGCATCGTGGTGTCGTTGTAGGAATCCCCGGCTGCGATTACCCGATAGTAAAGGCTCTTGAAAGCCAGGACTGACTGGCGCTTGGGATCTTTCTGACGCAACTGATAGCTCGTCACCCGCCCGGTTTCGTCGGTGATCAGACGATGGCAGAGCAGCGTGGGGAATCCCAGCTGGCGCATCAGCGGTTGGGAGAATTCGTAGAAGGTGTCCGAGAGGATCACCACCTGAAAGCGCTCGCGCAGCCAGTTGACGAACTCGACGGCGCCGTCCAACGGCTTGAGCGTGGCGATCACCTCCTGGATGTCGGCCAGTTTCAGGCCGTGCTCGTCGAGAATCCGCAGGCGCTGCTTCATCAACACGTCGTAGTCGGGAATGTCCCGGGTGGTGGCTCTGAGGGATTGAATCCCGGTTTTTTCGGCAAAGGCGATCCAGATTTCCGGGACCAGCACACCTTCAAGATCCAGACAGGCAATTTCCACAAGACACCCCATTTGTATTGATTATTGAGCCGCGCGAGCAAAAAGCCCGCCGAACTCTATCCGCTCACAGGGAGCGGCGCAACGCACAGGCCGCGCCAGCCACGGCAGGATTTTGTTACCATCAGCTCCATATAGAGCGCCCAGCGCCACCGACCTGTAGGAAGCCGCCCTGATGAGCCCAACGTTCGACGTCGTGGAACTCGCCACGACTTATGCCAATAAATCCGCCCAGGACATCCTGAAACTCGCCTTCGCCGAATTCGGCGATGACCTGTGGATATCTTTCAGCGGCGCCGAAGACGTGGTGCTGGTGGACATGGCCTGGAAACTGAACAAGAACGTGAAGGTGTTCAGCCTCGACACTGGCCGGCTGCACCCTGAAACCTATCGTTTCATCGACCAGGTGCGTGAGCACTACAAGATCGACATCGAGCTGGTCTCGCCGGACTACACGAAACTTGAACCCTTCGTGAAGGAAAAAGGCCTGTTCAGCTTTTACAAGGATGGCCATGGCGAGTGCTGCGGCATCCGCAAAATCGAACCGCTGCGTCGCAAGCTGTCCGGCGTCAAGGCATGGGCAACCGGCCAACGTCGGGACCAGAGCCCCGGCACCCGCAGCGCAGTGGCAGTGATGGAAATCGACACCGCGTTCTCCACCCCGGAACGCACGCTGTACAAGTTCAACCCGCTGGCACAAATGACCAGCGAAGAAATCTGGGGTTACATCCGCATGCTCGAACTGCCCTACAACAGCCTGCATGAGCGCGGATTCATCAGCATTGGCTGCGAACCCTGCACCCGGCCGGTACTGCCGAACCAGCACGAACGTGAAGGTCGCTGGTGGTGGGAAGAAGCCACGCAGAAAGAATGCGGGCTGCATGCCGGGAACATCATCAGCAAATCGAAGGCGTGAGTTTTCCCCTGTAGGAGCGAGCTTGCTCCTACAGGGGGGTAGACCACTTTCAACTTCCAGTTGAAACAGCACGCCGAAATCAACGGCTACTCAGCCCGTTATCCGCCATCGATACTACGCTCCATCAGCCGAGACATTTCGCCTCGGGACTTGGAGATCGACATGACTACTCAGAACCTCAGCGGCAAGGTGGCTTTGATCCAGGGCGGGTCCCGCGGTATCGGCGCCGCCATCGTCAAGCGCCTGGCCGCTGAAGGCGCGACCGTCGCCTTCACCTACGTCAGTTCCACAGCCAAAGCCGAAGGGCTGCAAAACAGCATCACCGCAAGCGGCGGCAGGGCGTTGGCCATCAAGGCCGACAGCGGCGATGCCGAGGCGATTCGCAACGCGGTCAGCACCACCGTCCAAACCTTTGGTCGCCTGGATATCCTGGTCAACAACGCGGGCGTGCTGGCCGTGGCCCCTCTGGAAGAGTTCAAACTGGAGGACTTCGACCAGACGCTGGCGATCAACGTGCGCAGCGTATTCGTCGCCACCCAGGCCGCCGCCCAACACATGACCGAAGGCGGTCGCGTGATCAACATCGGCAGCACCAACGCCGATCGCATGCCCTTCGCCGGTGGTGGCCCGTACGCCATGAGCAAGGCGGCGCTGGTCGGTCTGACCAAAGGCCTCTCCCGTGACCTCGGCCCACGCGGCATTACCATCAACAATGTGCAACCGGGCCCGGTCGACACCGACATGAACCCGGCCAGCGGCGACTTCGCCGAAAGCCTGATACCGTTGATGGCCGTGGGTCGTTACGGACACGCCGAAGAAATCGCCAGCTTCGTCGCCTACCTGGCCGGCCCTGAAGCCGGTTACATCACCGGGGCGAGCCTGACGATCGATGGTGGTTTTGGCGCCTGACCTGTCAACCCTTTGCAGGAGCGACGGTTCGACGCCTCGACATGCTCGCTCCTACAGTACGGGTAGTCCGTAATCACTGGGCATGAACGCCTTGAGCGTACGAATAATGCCATCGGCGTGTGCGTATTTTTCGTCAGCCATCGCGGCATCGGGGATCGCAATCGCCGTCATGCCCGCCACCTTCGCCGCCGTGACACCGAACGGCGAATCCTCGAACACAAGGCAGTCCTCGGGCGCAACGCCCAGGCGCCGTGCAGCAGTGAGAAAAATGTCCGGCGCCGGTTTGGCCGCACCGACTTCCGGGTCATCCGCCGTCACGATGAAGTCAAACAGCCCGAACCAGTCGCGGTGCAAGGTGGTTTTCTGGCCGAACGACTGACGCGACGAGCTGGTGCCCACGGCAATCGGGACGTTATTGGCCTTGAGGTGCCGGACCAGTTCCTGGGCACCGGGCATGGCCTGGGCCGTCGGGAACCGTTCGCGCATCAAAGGCTCGCGGATCTCCAGGAACTCCTCGGCGGTGATCGGCAAATCCAGCGCCTGGACCACATACCGCGCCAGATCCCCCGCGCCCCTGCCAATGATGTTCTGCTTGACGCTCCAGTCGAACGTGCGACCGTAGCGCCCGGCAATGATCGAGGTGACTTCGGTGTAGATACCCTCGGTGTCCAGCAGCAAGCCGTCCATGTCGAAAATCACGGCTTTGATCGGGCGGAACTCTTTCAGCGGTGCATTCATCGCATCTGATCCGTTTTTAACGACATCCCGACCGAGCCGGACGCGGCCGGATCGCGGATTGGATTAAAGGTTTCAGCAGCATAGCGAGCGCGGTCGACAAAGATCAACGGACAATCTCCCCGCACCGGAAAATGATGGATGAAGACGCTGGCCGCGAATTAGCGATTTTCCCTACACAAATCGCCTACTTTCCCGACTTCTTTCCCTGCTGATCCCCAGCAAAGTCTCGCGATCCGAAATTCGATCCGCGCGAGGCACTGCGAATGTCCAAACCAGACAAGGTCCTGGCCTTGAACAACGCCATCGGCCTGCTCGCGGTCGCCGCCATGGACCCCGCGCAACCGGACGTCGAACCACTGATCGCGGACTTTCGTCTTTGTCTCAACGATTACAACGCCTGGGCGGAAAATTTCTGGAGCGGCTGGGCGTTGGACATCGAGCGGGGGCTCGAACCCATCCTGGCCGAAGACCATGGCGTGGCGACCTTCGGCGAGCCGATCGACGGCCAGCGCTGTCGCATCACGTTCTTCCCCAACGTTTCCAGCGAGCACGTCAAGACGCTCTACGCGTCCTATCAACGTGAAATCGATGAACTGGAAACCTGGTTGCGCCAGGAGTGGGCGACCGAGTTCCAGGAATTGTGGGCTGGATTTTCCGACGCGGCATTCACCGAGCGCTACGGCGTGCTGCAACAAGCCGATTGGCAAGGGTTCGACAACGCGTTGCATGGTTTGTGGGATGACGTGAAGCAAGTCTTCACCTTGATCGCAGACCTGCAGGGCAACCGCGAAAAGCTCCTCGAGTACCTGACGGCAGCTGAACTTGAAACGCTCTTCGGCGCTTCGCCCGAAGCCATTGCCAACCTGCTGTTGCTGCTGAGCGACGAGCCGCTGATGTTCATCCATCTAGCGGCCTTCGCCACTTGGCTGCGCCTGTTGCCGCCGCAGTACGTCGCTGAAGTCGTGGCGCAGGTTCGCACGCCGGTACTGATCGGTTTCCTGCTGGCACGCCTCACGGGGCCCGCCGGACTGAACGTCGGCATCAGCCCCCGGGTATTGGCCACGATCAAGTCCGAGCAGGCCCGCCGCTGGCTGGCCGCAGCGAGTTCGCGACTGGCCGGGCTGGGCACCCAATCCAATCTGGCCCGGCATGCCGGCGCACTCAAACCGTTGATGGTCGCTGCCCGTCCTGCACAACTCAAAGCGGCCCCCGCTGCTGCTCTACAGATCACGACCGCCGAGGCTGCCGTTGCGCAAGTCAGTGATCCGCTGGCTCTCGCACGCACCAGGTCAGTAGCGTGGACCCGGTTGAGCCGCCAGGAACATCGCGACGACGCCCCTTCTCCAGCCAAAAACCCCAATGGCGAGAATGTCGACTCGGCGGACCAAACCGCGACCAATGGCTGCCCGGTGTCGATGGTCACTGGCGAAGGGCTGCTGATCTTG
The DNA here is from genome assembly GCF_054668405.1 of Pseudomonas sp. S2_C03. NCBI lineage: Bacteria > Pseudomonadati > Pseudomonadota > Gammaproteobacteria > Pseudomonadales > Pseudomonadaceae > Pseudomonas > Pseudomonas sp. S2_C03. The sequence goes on from NZ_CP162766.1 coordinate 3,597,210, forward strand.
AGCGATGGCGCGCTGAATGGGCTTTTGCCTTTCGAGTTCATCCGCGTTTATCGCACCAGTGCGGTCGAAACGGACAGCGGCCTGGGATTCGGCTGGAGTCATTCCTTGTCGCATCGGCTGGAAATCGAGGGCGACACCGTCATCTGGATAGATCACGAAAACCGCCGCACGCGTTTTCCATTGGCCACCAGCGCACGCCCCGCCATTCACAACAGCCTGGCGCGGGCAGCGATTTATCTGGGGGATGAGCCCGAAGAGCTGGTCATTTCCCAGGCGGGCGAGACCACCCGTTTCTACCACTTCCGGGCGGGACACCTGACCGCCATCAGCGATGCCTATGGCAATCGTCTGACGGTCCAACGCGACCGATCCGACAGGATCATGCGCCTCGACAACGGTGCCGGTCGGGCGCTGTGTTTGCGTTATGAGCGACGCCACCTCGCCACCGTCGAGTACCAGAGCTACCAGGCAGCCGCCACGCCGGAGGATGCATGGCGCACCGAGCAGACCTTGGTGTTCTACCGCTATGACGCTTGTCATCGGCTGATCGAGGCGACCAATGCAGCCGGTGAAAGCGAGCGCTACGACTACGACGATCAGCACGTCATCCTGCAGCGGCAACTGGCCGGTGGCGCGAGTTTTTTCTGGGAGTGGGAATGGTCCGGCAAGGCCGTGCGTTGCGTACGGCACTGGGCGTCGTTCATGCAAATGGACACGAACTATGTCTGGGATGACAACGGTGGTGTGCAGGTCAAAAGCGTCGATGGCAGCAAAACGCTTTACCAGCATGATGAACAGGCTCGACTGATCCGTCGCCTCGAACCGAACGGCGCAGAGCACCTTAAGGCGTATGACGACAAAGGCCGCCTGGTCGCCGAAAAGAATCCACTGGGCGCGACTACTCGATATATCTACGACGAAAACGGGCGATTGAAGGCCCTGATTCCGCCCGAAGGCGAGCCAACATCCTACGAGCATCGCAACGGCTTCCTGCACTCGAAATGCCGCGGCAAGGCGCAGTGGACGTATCTGCGCAATGCCCAGGGTGACGTTATCGAGGCGACCGACCCCGATGGGCAAGTCACTCGCCATTACTTCGATGACAAAGGCCGGCTGCTCTCGACCTGCTACCCGGATAACAGCCGGCATGTCTACGTCCGCAATGACCTGGGACAACTGACCGAAGAGACGCTGCCAAATGGTAGCCAACGGATTTTTTCCTACGACGTCCGAGGCCGGTGCACGACCCGGCAGCACGGCGTCATTACCCACTACACGTGGGACGCCGTGGGGCGACTGCTGCAAAAGACGTCGGCCACAGGCACTAGCCGCGCCTTCCGCTACAACGCCTATGGCAAGGTCATCGCCGAACGCAATGAGCTGGGCCGCGTCACTCGCTACGAATACCTCGACGACCTGCACCTGGCCAGCCTGCGGATCAATCCTGATGGCTCGCAGGTGCGATATCGCTTCGACAACGCGCGCCTGCTGCTGACGGAAATCGAAAACGAATCCGGCGAAAAATATCGCCTGGACCACACGTCCGGCGGGCTGATCCGTCAGGAAATCGCATTCGACGGTCGGCGTACAAAGTATGCCTACGACCTCAATGGGCATCTGTTGGAGAAAACCGAGTTCGGTGACGACGACTCGAAGCTGATCACCGCCTACCAGCGCGACTCGATCGGGCGCCTGCTGGTCAAGACGCTGCCAGATGGCGCCAAGGTCCAATACCGCTACGACAGCGTCGGGCGGCTGGTCAGCGTCGATGATGGTCAGGACCACCCGCTGGAATTCGAATATGACCCACAGGATCGGCTGGTCACCGAACACCAGGGTTGGGGCACGTTACGTTATGGCTACGATGCCTGTGGACAACTCAACCAACTGCGCCTGCCGGACGGCAGCAAGCTCGACTATCACCACGCCCGTGGCGGCACGCTTACAGCCATTGACCTCAATGGCGTGCGACTGACAACGCACACATTTTTCGCCGGTCATGAGCAGACCCGCCGCCAGGGCTTGCTGCTCAGCGAGTACCAGTTCGACGACCAGGGCCGCCTGAAAACCCATGCTGTAATGCAACAGCAATTACTTTATCGCCGAGATTATGCCTACACCGCCACCGGTAATCTCGAACGGGTCAGCGACACGCGCCACGGCCAACGCAGCTATGACTACGACACGCTCGATCGTCTGATCGGGGTACGTCACGCTCGTGACCAGCAACCGGAACGCTTTGGCCGCGACCCGGCTGGCAACCTGATGATGTACGACCGTCCCGGCGTACCAAAGATAAAGGGCAACCGCCTGCTGGTGCAGGGAGACCGGCATTACGACTACGACGCGTTCGGCAACCTCATTCGCGAACGTCGCGGTGCAGGTCAGAAGCTCGTCACCGAATACCGCTACGACTGCCAGCACCGGCTGATCGGCGCCACCCTGGCCAACGGCAGCCAGGCGACATACCGCTACGATGCGTTTGGTCGACGTATCAGCAAAACCGTAGATGGCAAGACGACCAAGTTTTTCTGGCAGGGCGACCACCTCGTTGCCGAAAGCGGCCGCGAGCACTACCGCAGTTATATTTACGAACCGGGCAGTTTCCGCCCCCTGGCCCTGCTCAATGGCAAGGGACCGGGCAAGACTTGCCCGTTTTACTACCAGTTGGACCACCTGGGCACCCCGCAGGAACTTACCGATTCCGGCGGCGACATCATCTGGGCCGCCCGCTACACCGCCTACGGTCGCCTCACCCGCCTCACCCGTGACACCCATGAGGTTCTCGACCAGCCACTGCGCTTCCAGGGCCAGTACTTCGACGCTGAAACCGGGCTGCATTACAACCGGCACCGGTATTACCAGCCCGATACCGGACGGTACCTGACACCGGATCCGAGCAGGTTGGCTGGCGGGCTGAATCAGTATCGGTATACGCGGAGCCCGACGGGGTGGGTGGATCCGTTGGGGTTGAATGGGTGTCCGGGTAGGCGAAGGTGTTCAACAACACCAGAGGCTGAGGACCCAACGGAAGGGGTAAGCGTCGTAGACGCGGAAGTCATGCTCCCGCTCTACCCCGAAGAAAAATACCTATACCGTGGAGATCCGCGCGATCCGGATGAGATTTTTCAGACAGGATTCAAGCCCAGAGGTACCAGCAATGACTTGCTGCTTCACTCGAACGACAGCAGCAATCCTCCAAGTAACTTCGTAAGTACCACCCCGGATCGAGAAGTGGGGATTGATTTCGCAACGAGATTCAGAATGCGAAAAGGTTTCTTGTATACCCTTCGGCCTATTCCGGGGCGAGATCTGGTCAAAGAGTTGGGTAAGCGTTATAAATTTTCCAGTGAACGAGAAGTAGCCATCCAAGGGGGCGTCAAGAAAGAGGATATTCTCGGAGTAACCTCCATTGAAGCGAACGGCCAAGCCACGGGCACTACTATCTTGAACCCCAACAGGAAATAGCAATGGACCGTGTTGAGATAGCGATTATCAAACAGGGCGAGCGCCAGCAAGCCGACTTACTCTGTGACTCGGACAATACGACTATTACCTTTGTCATGGGCAATGGGTATAGCCAGTCTTACGCAGGTAACGATTTTTACCAGTGTCTGGGGCAGATAAGAAAAGAGCATCAAGACGTCACCTTTTTATGCAAGGGCGCCAAAATCAATGTCCATCCGTCCAGCATGTCGTCACAAATGACACAGGGTGTAAAAGCCTACGAACTGACCCTGGGCCGAAACGCAACCAGACGTGATGTCGTGAATATTTTCGATTACGAGGATAAAAATCTCACGAACAATCCCGATCTCCAGAAGCAATTTTTCGAACGCTGGCTCGATACAGAGGCCACCAACGATTAATGCCTGTGAAGCGATTTATTGTTTGTCGCCGCGCTCATCCTCATCATCCGGCGGCCGCTGATCTCGTTTCAGCGAATCGGTGGGCGAAGGCAGTGGATATTCCGGCGTGTCTTCGTCGTCATCCTCATCCATCAGTGGGACTGTTGCATCATCCATCAACGACCCCGGATCTTCATTGCCCGGATCATTGATAAAAGGCAGTCCGCTGGGACCTTTCTCTTCCTTGCCTTGCGTCTTGGGCGTCATGACCAAACCTCGCATCAATTCAGGTGTGTACCAGTTGAGAGGTAGCCTGGCGCCAAACGTTCCAACCTGCACGAACGAAAAAGCCCGGCATCGAGCCGGGCTTTCTTGAGCGATCAGAATCAGTGGCGCTTGTGCCCCTTGCCCAGGTTGCTGCCTACGCCGCCGCCGATTGCGCCGCCCAAACCCGCACCGATGGTGGAGCCGGTCTTGCCGCCCAGGCTATTGCCGATCACCGAGCCGCCGGCAGCACCTACGCCGCCGCCGATCGCAGCCTTGGTGCGGCTGCCCTTGCGCGCGGCCACGGCACTGCCTGCGGCGCCCGCAACACCTGCACCAATCGCTGCGCCGGTGCTGCCGCCCATGCTTTGGCCGACCACGTTACCCAGCGCGCCGCCCAGACCACCACCCAGCGCGGCAGTGCCGTCGCCAGCAGCCATCGCACCTTGAGCGACCAGAAGCCCCAGAACCAGAGCTGGCAGAGTTAAACGCATGACAAGAACCTCAAAATAGGGTGGAAATCAAAAAGGGTCGAGATTGAATGCTTTAGCGGCGAGAATGTCCAGACGCACGAACGCAACCTCGCCTTTGGCGACGGTTGGACAGCGTTTAAGGAAAAGGTTTTATGGCAGGCAAAAAAAAGCCCGCTGGGGAGACGGGCCAGGTGTTGCTTTCTAACGGATGAGTTGAGCCTACGAAAGGCAGTGTGAAAACTTTGTGAAAAACCGGACGCAGAAATACGTCGATAAACACTCCTCTAAACGCGGCAAAAATCGCTCAATGGCGGGGTCCGTGAACGACCTGCTCCCTCTTGGCCGGTGCCGCTACCCTGGGCATGAATTTCGCTTTCGGGCCCAGGCGCACCGTGGTCTTCATCTTGTCGAGCCTGACCTCTTCATCACCGAAGCCCACCATGTACTCGGTCTGGCCGCACTGCACGCAGTTGTTGATTGGAAACTCAGCACCATCGTCTTCGATATATGGATCAGCCATTTCAGCACCCCTTTCAAAAGTGGGGTCGACATCGGCAAGCCCTATTGCCTGAAACCTATCGACCGCCAAGCATTTGAGACTAGCCGGTCATTAGTGGACTTGTGATTCAGAGGCACGATGCCCGACGAATGGAGCGCTCTGGCGCCTGTGTTGTCCTGATTCGGTCAACGCAGCTTGACGGCTGTCCCGGTCACAAAAACCACCACCATCCCGCCCTTCCCGGCTGGCATGCTGATCTCGAAATCAAGCCCTACCACCGCATCGGCCTGAAGTGCCCGGGCCCGCTCCTTGATCTCGTCGGTGGCCTGAATCCGAGCTTCCTTCAGCGCCCGCTCCAATGTCTGAGAGCGCCCCCCAAAGAAGTCGCGCATCCCGGCGAACATATCCCGGATAACGTTGACCCCCTGTACCGACTCGGCGCTGACAACGTCCAGGTAAGCCGTGATTTGTCGGCCTTCGATGGCGTGGGTCGTGGTGGTGATCATGGAATTTCCTATTCATGGCCCTGGTTGAAGGGCAGGCAGCAAAACTAGAGGACTTTGAGCAGCAACGTCGTGACGGTGGCCACCGTGCCGATCAGACCGATGGCGACAGTCACCGGATACCAGAAAACTTCACAGGTCATCTTGCCGGCCTCAGCGTTCAACTTTCGTTGCTCCGCAATCAGCTTGACGATTTCCACGTGAACCTTCTCCAGCTCTGCCTGTTTGGGGGTGAATTCCTGCATAACGTACCTGCGTCCATTCCGGGATTATGAAGGGCGGCGTCATCAACACCATCCGCTGAACCATTCTGGACGCTAAAAGCCCTGCATGAACAGCCCTCCGCAGATCCGCTGACTTTACACCGTTTACCGAAATAGCCTCTGACAACAAGGGGTTGGAGCCTTACGTCCCACACACACGTTAAAAGCCCTACGTCATTATCAGAAGGTCCTACATCAATACGATCAGGTACGCCCCTTCAAAAATCAGCCCCAAGAAAACACAAAACCCCTGACTTCTTTCGAAATCAGGGGTTCTGTTTACATCGAATTTGGCGGTGAAGGAGAGATTCGAACTCTCGATACAATTTCTTGTATACACACTTTCCAGGCGTGCTCCTTAAGCCACTCGGACACTTCACCGTATCTCTTCAAACATGTTCTGTCTGTCGAGGCGCGCTAATGTAGTCGAAAGCATTTCCGATGGCAATTTTTTTTTGCAGAATTTTCATGCGGTTAGCGATTTAGACGTTCCGCGTGCTTTGGGGCATGGCAAACCTGCCAATCTTCGGCTGGGCTTCCCGCTTCGTTGTGCAAGGCAATGCGCGGTGGACGTGCTGCATCGGGGCCTGGCCGCTGAAAACGGTGACTGGCGAGTCAGTCACGGCGCTTTACCTCGCTTACGGTGGTGGGTAACGTCTGCCTCAACTTTCATACAAGGAATAGCGTCATGAGTGAGTTGATTTCCTACCACCTCGAAGACGGTATCGCGACTCTGACCTTGAGCAACGGCAAGGTCAATGCCATTTCCCCGGACGTGATTGCCGCATTCAATGCGGCGCTGGATCAGGCTGTGACTGATCGCGCGGTGGTGATCATTACTGGCACGCCGGGCATTCTGTCGGGCGGGTACGACTTGAAGGTGATGACCGCCGGGCCGAAAGAAGCCGTGTCGCTGGTGACCGCAGGTTCGACCCTGGCCCGGCGCCTGCTGTCGCATCCGTTCCCGGTGATTGTTGCCTGCCCTGGGCACGCGGTCGCCAAGGGGGCGTTTCTGTTGTTGTCGGCCGATTACCGCATTGGTGTCGACGGTCCATTCAGCATCGGTTTGAACGAAGTGCAGATCGGCATGACCATGCACCACGCGGGTATCGAGCTGGCCCGTGATCGCCTGCGCAAGTCGGCGTTCCACCGTTCGGTGATCAATGGTGAGATGTTCAACCCGCAAAGCGCGGTGGATGCCGGATTCCTCGATGTCGTGGTCGCGCCCGAAGCGCTGCAGGAAACCGCGTTGGCGGCGGCGCGCCAACTGAAGAAGATCAACATGAGCGCGCACAAAAACACCAAGTTGAAAGTGCGCAAGGCGCTGCTGGATACGCTGGATAACGCGATCATCATGGATCAGGAGCATTTGGTTTAAATACCCTGGCCATGCCCCTACGAACGCGAGACGCCTGAAACGCAGCGGTGATCTCGCGTTCATCGCGAGCAAGCTCGCTCCTACAACAGTGATCAGAAAAGACCTACAGCCGCTCTAGAACACATCTGACCAAGCAGTCGGAAACTTTTACTTAAACATCGCCTATCTCCTACCTCTACCGGGATAATTGCCGAAAACAGTGCACATCCGTACACTGCGCCACCTTTTGTCCCGGTGGGGCCTGCAAAATGCTGTTTGTGTTACGTATGTCGTTGATGGGCCTGCACTTTATTCTGGCCGGTGTACTGGGCGTGATTCTTGGGCTGTGCCGGCCATTCAATCCGGACAACAGCCGACTTTGTGCACGTTTATATGCCTGGCCGGCGATGTGCATTCTGCGTTTGCGGGTCAAGACGGACGTCGGTCCCTTGATGGACAAACCGCAGAGCTGCGTGATCGTCGCCAATCACCAGTCCAACTATGACTTGTTCGTATTCGGCAACGTGGTGCCCTACCGTACCGTGTGCATCGGCAAGAAAAGCCTGAAGTGGGTGCCGCTGTTCGGCCAGTTGTTCTGGCTGGCAGGCAATGTGCTGATCGACCGTGGCAACGCGCACAAGGCGCGCCGTTCGATGCTGACCACCACACACACTTTGCAGCACAAGGACACGTCGATCTGGGTGTTCCCGGAAGGCACGCGCAACCTTGGAGAGGATTTGCTGCCATTCAAGAAAGGCGCGTTCCAGATGGCCATCGCCGCGGGTGTGCCGATCGTGCCGGTGTGTGTCAGCACTTACGTCAAGCACATGCGATTGAACCGCTGGCGCAGTGGGAAAATTCTGATCCGTTCGCTGCCAGCGATTCCGACCGCAGGATTGAGCCTGGACGACATGCCGCAGCTGATCGCCCAGTGTCGCGAGCAGATGCGTGAGTGCATCGCCTCGATGGATCGGCAACTGCAAGCCGCGTAATACCAAACCCGCCTTGTGCGGGTTTTCTTTTGCCGGCGAAGGACGGGTGAACTGCGCAGATTTCACTGACTCTCAAGCAACAGACAAGGCTAAGCTGAAGATTGTCTGTTACCACCCACCAAGAAGAAGTGAAACTCAATCATGGGTCGAGTTGTTGCTGCCGCGGTTTACAGCGCCGGTAAAAAAGTCACCAATATCACCCTCGACGAAGGCGCCGCCTGGGCTGCCAAGCCTGACCACTTCGTCTGGATCGGCCTCGAAGAGCCGGATGCGCAAGAACTTGCCAACCTGCAACGCCAGTTCAACCTCCACGAACTGGCTATCGAAGATGCCCTGGAAAAACACAGCCGCCCGAAGCTGGAGACGTTCGGTGATGCGCTGTTCATCGTCACCTACTCACCGATCCGTCACGACGGCAAATTGCAGTTCATCGAGACGCATATCTTCGCTGGCAACGGCTACATCATCACTGCACGCAATGGTCACTCGGCGTCCTACGCTCATGTCCGTCAGCGTTGTGAGGCGCGTCCGCTGCTGCTCGAGCATGGAGAAGATTTCGTACTCTATGCCCTCCTCGACTTCGTGATCGAAAACTATCAGCCGGTGGGCGAAGCCATTCACGCCGAGATCGACGAACTGGAGCGCAACGTGTTGTGCAGCGCCTTGAATGAACACGACATCCAGAGACTGCATGGCCTGCGCCGGGACGTGGTGCGCCTGCGCCGTTATGCGGCGCCGATGGTAGAAATCAGCGAGGAGTTACAGAAGCTCAGCTTCCCGTTCATCGACAAGAACATGCGCCCGTATTTTCGCGATGTGCAAATCCATGTGACCCGCCAGATGGAGGACCTGACGACACTGGCGGAGATTGCCAGCCAGACCATCGAGGTCGGGGTGTTGCTGGAGGCGTCACGCCAGAGCGTGGTGCAGCGCAAGTTTGCTGCATGGGCGGCGATCCTGGCGTTCCCCACCGCGATTGCCGGCATCTACGGGATGAATTTCCAGAACATGCCTGAGCTCACGTGGCACTACGGGTATTTCACGGTGTTGGGATTCATTGCGGTGGGGTGTGCGGGGCTTTGGGGCAGTTTCAAAAGGTCGGGGTGGTTGTAAAACGCTCGCTCCCACATTGGATCTGCGATAGACGCCAGACCCTGTGGGAGCGAGCCTGCTCGCGATGCTGTTTCAAACAGTCTGTGGCTTGTGCGCGACGAAGCGCATCATCCATTCGGCCACGGTGGTGCCGTGATGTTCCTGCTCAAGGCTGCTGATGCCCTTGGAGTAAATTTGCTCGCCCAACGCTTCCTGGCGAATATCCAGCAAGGCTCGCGAGTAATCATGGATGAATTCCGGGTGGCCCTGGAAGCACAGCACCTGGTCATTGATGTGGTAGGCGGCAAAGGGGCAAAAATCGCTGGAAGCAATGACCGTGGCGTTTTCCGGTAGCGTGGTCACCTGATCCTGGTGGCTGATCAGCAAGGTCAGCTCCTCGCGCACCGGGTTCATCCACGGCGCCTTGGCTGCCAGTTTGTAGCTGTGCGTGCCAACGCCCCAGCCCTGGGTGGCGCGCTCGCTCTTGCCGCCCAGCAGTAACGCCAGCAATTGATGGCCGAAGCACACGCCGAGCAACTTGTCGCCACGTTCATAGCGGGTCAGCAGATAGGTCTTGAGGGTTTGAATCCACGGATCGGTGCCGAAGGAGTCGGCTTTGCTGCCGGTCACGAGGTAAGCATCGAAGGTCTCGTCATCACGGGGATAATCGCCCTGCATCACGTTGTACACGGTGAATTCGGCCGCGATGGGCTGCTGCGAAAACAGACGCTGGAACATCTGCCCGTAACCCTGATATTGATCGACCAGTTCCGGACGCAGGATGTCGGTTTCCAGAATGCAGATGCGTAGCGACATAAAAAATACCTGACACGTGATGGGAATAATGCACACACCAGAGCCTGCCTCGAAACACGTTGGCAGGCAAGCCCTGGCTTGCGTCATCGGTCCCCAAAAACGCGCTTAAAACACTTCCTCCCTGGCCGCTTTTTCCAGCAACAGGGCCGGCGGGAGAAACCGTTCGCCGTACTGTTCGGCCAGATACTGCGCGCGCGCGACGAAGTCCTTAACACCGTACTGATTGATGAACTGCAACGCGCCGCCGGTCCAGGCCGCAAAACCGATGCCGAAGATCGAACCTATGTTGGCGTCCGCCGTCGAGGTCAATACGCCCTCCTCCACGCAACGTACGGTTTCGATGGCTTGCACGAACAGCAGGCGATCTCGTATATCTTTCGGGGAAATCTGCCCGTCGGTTTTCTCGAAACGGGTTTTCAACGCCGGCCACAAGTGTTTCTGGCCACCCGCCGGGTAGTCGTAGAAACCACCGCCAGCGGCCTTGCCCGCCCGCTTGTACTCGTTGAGCAACAAATCGATGACGGCAAACGCTGGGTGCTCGACCATTTGCTTGCCTTCCGCTTTCAGGTCTTTCGCAGTTTGTTGACGGATATGGCTCATCAGGCTGAGGGAAACTTCGTCAGAGATCGCAAGAGGCCCGATAGGCATGCCTGCCTTGCGTGCCTCGGTTTCGATCATCGCGGCGCTCACACCCTCGCCGAGCATGGCGATGCCTTCGTTGGTGAAGGTACCGAACACCCGCGACGTGAAGAAACCGCGACTGTCGTTGACCACAATCGGCGTTTTCCTGATTTGCAGGACGAAATCGAAACCACGAACCAGGGTTTCATCGCTGGTGTTTGCGCCCTTGATGATCTCCACCAGCGGCATTTTCTCAACAGGGCTGAAGAAATGCAGGCCGATGAATTTACCCTGATGCGGCACGGCCGTAGCCAGGCCAGTGATCGGTAATGTCGACGTGTTGGAGGCGATCACCGCATCCTCTCCGGCGATATTTTGGGCGGCGCATGACACCCTGGCTTTGAGCTCACGATCTTCGAACACCGCTTCAATGATCAGGTCGCAACCGACCAGGTCTGCATCGCTTGCGGTGGGATGGATACGCGCCAGAATCGCCTCGCGCTGCTCGGAGGTCATGTGGCCACGGGCGACCTTCTTGTCCAGCAATGCCGCAGAGTGCGCCTTGCCCTTCTCGGCTGCCGTCGTATCGATGTCCTTGAGCACCACTTCGATACCCGCCGAGGCGCTGACGAAGGCTATGCCCGCCCCCATCATGCCGGCCCCGAGCACACCGACTCGACGCGTGACGTACGGTGCGAACCCTTGGGGCCGTGAGCCGCCGGCGTTGATTTCGTTGAGCTGGAACCAGAAGGTGCCAATCAGATTCTTCGAAATCTGGCCCGTGGTCAGTTCGGTGAAGAAGCGGGTTTCGATCAGGTGTGCGGTGTCGAAGTCCACCTGCGCACCCTCCACTGCAGCGCACAGAATTTTCTCCGGCGCCGGGAGGCATCCCTGGGTTTTGGTGCGCAGGATCGACGGCGCAATTGCCAGCATTTGCGCGACTTTGGGGTGCGACGGCGTACCGCCCGGAATCTGATAACCCTTTACATCCCAGCGCTGTATTGCCACCGGATTGGCCAGGATCCAGGCCCGCGCCTTGGCCAGCAACTCATCACCATCGGCCGCCAGTTCATCGATCAACCCCGCCTGCAAGGCTTGCTGGGGGCGGACTTTCTTGCCTTCCAGCAGATACGGCAAGGCTTTTTCCAGACCGAGCATGCGCACCATGCGCACCACCCCACCGCCACCCGGCAGCAAGCCCAGGGTGACTTCCGGCAAGCCGAGTTGTACCGACGAATTGTCCAGCGCCACTCGATGATGGCAGGCCAGGCAAATCTCCCAACCGCCCCCAAGCGCCGCACCGTTGATCGCGGCGACCACCGGTTTGCCCAGGGTTTCCAGGGTTCGCAGCTGGCTCTTGAGCGTCAGCACCATGTCGTAGAAGGCTTTGGCTTGGGGCTTGCCGACCTTGATGAGCTCATTCAGGTCGCCGCCGGCGAAGAAGGTTTTCTTGGCCGAGGTGATGATCACGCCGGCAATGTTGTTTTTTTCCGTCACCAGGCGAGCGACGCAGGCGGCCATGGCCTCGCGATACACCGCGTTCATGGTGTTGGCCGTCTGGCCCGGCATCTCGATGGTCAGGACGACGATCCGGTCCTGGCCTTGTTCGTAGCGAATGGCTTGCGTCATGAAGAGGCTTCCTTGAAGGCTCAAAGGCGTTCGATGATGGTGGCAATGCCCATGCCGCCGCCGACACACAGGGTCGCGAGGCCAAAACGCAGGCTTCGGGCTTCCAGTTCGTCGAGCAGGGTGCCGAGGATCGCGCAACCGGTGGCACCCAGCGGATGACCCATGGCGATGGAGCCGCCGTTTACGTTGACCTTGTCCGGATCGATGGCCATGTCCTTGATGAACTTCAGCACCACCGAGGCAAAGGCCTCGTTGACCTCGAACAGGTCGATGTCCTCGACCCGCAGCCCAGCCTTGGCCAACGCCTTGCGCGTCGCCGGCGCTGGGCCGGTCAGCATGATGGTCGGGTCGGTACTGGTGACGGCCGTGGCGACAATCCGCGCCCGTGGCTGTAAGCCCAGTTCGCGGCCCTTCGCTTCGGAGCCGATCAGCATCAAGGCTGCCCCGTCGACAATGCCGGAGCTGTTGCCCGGCGTGTGCACGTGGTTGATCCGTTCCACATGGCTGTAGACCCGCAGCGCGGTGGCGTCGAAACCCATCTGGCCCATCATCTCGAAGCTCGGCTTGAGTTTGCCCAGGCCTTCGAGGGTGGAGTCGGCGCGGATGAATTCATCAACGTCGAGCAGGAGGATGCCGTTCTGGTCGCGCACCGGCACCAGTGACTTGCTGAACGCTCCGTCGGCTCTGGCCCGTGCGGCCTTCTGCTGGGAATGCAGCGCGTAGGCATCGACGTCTTCGCGACTGAAGCCTTCCAGTGTGGCGATCAGGTCCGCGCCCACGCCCTGCGGAGTAAAATGGCTGTGCAGGTTGGTTTCCGGGTCCAGCGCCCACGCACCACCGTCGCTGCCCATGGGCACCCGGGACATCGACTCGACGCCACCGACCACCACCAGATCCTCGAAACCGGAGCGTATTTTCATCGCCCCGAGGTTGACCGCCTCAAGCCCTGATGCGCAGAAGCGATTGATCTGCACGCCCGCCACGCTGACGTCCCAATCGGCCACCTGCACCGCCGTCTTGGCGATGTCGGCGCCCTGGTCGCCCACTGGGGTCACACAGCCCAGGACCACGTCATCCACCTGACGGGTGTCCAGTGCAGTGCGTTGTTGCAGGGCGGTGAGCAATCCCGCCACCAAAGTCACTGGCTTGACACTGTGCAAGGCTCCGTCAGCCTTGCCTTTGCCACGGGGCGTGCGTAACGCGTCGAAAATCAGAGCTTGGGTCATGACAGAACCTGACGGTGAAAATATCGAGCCTTCACCATAGGCCGAGCCGCCGCCGAATCAATGACCGCAATGCTCAGCCGGGTTGACGGACACGCTCAGACGAACGGTAGTCGACTACCGGATGAACCGTCTCAGCATCCCGAGCCGTCTAGTAAAAGGCCGGCAAAGAAGCTGGCAATAGGCCTCATGCCGTTTTTAAAGCTTTATTTAACTTAACCATATGAAATGGATCTAAGCCACGGCTGACGCGGGCCTCAACGAGCCCTAAGGTGAACATGTACGAAGTTGTCGTCGGGTTTTGCCGAGCGCTCGTCAAACAGGAAGTGCAACGCTCTGCCGTCATGGAGAAATGCAGGCAGGCATCAGGAAATAACAATAAAGGCGGTCAAGCCATGTTCAAACATTCGAAAGTTCGTCAAGCCGGGCTCATTCTCTTCGCCACTACTCTGTTGTTGATCGTGCCGAACCTGACCAAGGTGATTGGCTGACACAGTTTTTATCGCCTCGTTAAAAATGTGACTGGCCCGCTACCCGGGCCAGCATGGCTGTGCCACCCTTGGCGGCACTTCCACGACATGGGCGGCGAACATGTGAAAAAGCTTTTTCTGATCGGGGCACTGTTGGTGGGTTCGCCCCTGTATGCCGCACAGCTGAACCTGGAGCTGGGCGCAACCAGCCGCACCTGGCAAACCGAAGACTTGCTCAAGCATCCACAGGTCCAGACCATCACGATCAAGGACGACGTTTCCTATAAAAAGGACATGGACTATCGCGCCGTGCCTCTCGCCGCGTTGCTCACAGGCGTCACGCCACAGGATCACCTGCAAGCCGTGGCGCTGGATGGGTTCGCCGCCGAGCTGGCCGCTGCGCCGTTGCTCGATACCAAGGGCTCGCGGGCCTGGCTGGCGATTGAAGACCCCGCCAAACCCTGGCCGGCGCTGTCAGCGGGCAAGCCGAGCGCGGGACCGTTTTATCTGGTGTGGACCGATCCAAAGGCCGGGCACATCAGCCCGGAACAATGGCCGTTCCAGGTCGCGGCGATCAAGCGCCTGGCGCCGGTGGCCGAGCGTTTTCCGGCCCTGTTACCCGATCCAAAGTTGAAGGCAGACGATCCGGTGAACCAGGGTTTTGCGCTGTTCCAGAAAAACTGCCTGGCGTGTCATCGCCTCAATGGCGAAGGTGATGCACAGTTTGGCCCGGATCTGAATATCCCGTTCAACCCGACCGAGTATTTCGGGGCGGACTTCCTCAAGCGCTACATCCGTGATCCGCAGAGCCTGCGGCAGTGGCCGCAGGCGAAGATGCCCGGGTTTGCGGCAGCGGTGTTGCCCGATGCGGAGTTGGAGATGCTGGTGGGGTATTTGAAACACATGGCTGGGCGGAAGGTTAAGCCCTGATCAGCACCCGCCCCCCCTGTAGGGGGGTGTTGAATTTATTGCTGCACCGCCGAAATCACCGGCGTCGGCGACACCAGCACTTTCGCGTGCATCTGCTCGCAACCCCCGCCCCGACGCATTCCGCGTACCGGACATGCGTCCAGGTAATCCAGGCCTACCGCAAGCTTCAGATGACGCTCGGGGCGGGCCAGTTCATTGGTCACGTCAAAGCTGTACCAGGCATCGTCCAGCCAGGCTTCCGCCCAGGCATGGCTGGCCAGGTGCTCTGAGTTCTCGCTGTACAGATAGCCCGATACATAACGCGATGGAACGCCCAGGCTGCGGGCGCAGGCCAGGAATGCGTGGGTGTGGTCCTGGCAAACACCGGAACGCCCGGCGAAGGCCTGGGACGCGCTGGTATCGACTTCGGTGGAGCCCGGCGTGTACGTCATGTGCGCATTCAGGCCGTGCATCAGGTCGATCAGCGCCGTGCGATCACGGCGGGCCTTGCAGGTCTTTTCGGCAAATGCGCGCAAGGATTCGTCGGCTTCGGTCAATCGGGTGAACCTCAGGAACGGCAGCGCCGACTGGCTCTCGTGCTCGGCTTCGCGCAGTTCGTCGATGTCGACCTGACCCCGAGCGCCAATGATGATCGCTTCGTGCGGCTCGTCCATGGTCAGCACGTGCAGGATGTTGCCGAACGGATCGAGCTGCGCACGCACCGGACGCGGCAGGTCCAGTTGCCAGCTGAGCACGTGCTGGCGCTCGCTGTCGTGGGGCGTCAGGCGCAGATACTGGATGCTGGCGCGCACCTGGTCTTCATAGTGATAGGTGGTCTCGTGGCTAATGGAAAGTCTCATGCCGCCTCCAGGTAGGAACTGTGTATGGCATTGCCCAACTGGCGCACCAGCGGGATGAATTCGGTCAGCCAGGCGTGCAGGCCTTCCTCGAGGATTTCATTGATGCCTGTGTAACGCAGGCGGGCGTCCATTTCCGCCGCCAGACGTTGTGCAGGCCGGCCGTTGGCACCGGGTAACTGAGCAAGGATCTGGTCGATTTCCTCGGTGCAGGCCCGCAAGGAGCGCGGCACGTCGACGCGCAGCAGTAGCAGTTCCGCGACCTGCCGGGCACCTGGCGCATCGCGGTAGATTTCGGTGTACGCCTCGAACGACGACAAGGCGCGCAACAACGCACTCCACTGGTAATAGGCGTGAGCCGTGCCGTCGCTGACCGCTTCGGCCTGGTCGCCGGCCATTTCGTAGCGGGCATCGAGCAGGCGCAAGGTGTTGTCGGCCCGTTCGACAAAGGTGCCCAGTCGAATGAAACGGAATGCATCGTTGCGCATGATCGTGCCATAGGACGCGCCACGGAACAGGTGCGAACGCTCCTTGATCCATTCGCAGAAACGGCTCATGCCATAGCGACTTAAACCCTGTTCGGCGATGCCGCGAATTTCCAGCCAGGTGGCATTGATGTTTTCCCACATGTCGGCGGTAATCCGCCCACGCACCGCATGGGCGCTGGCCCGCGCGGCACCGAGGCAGCTGTAGATGCTCGCCGGGTTGGCCGCGTCCAGTGCGAAGAAATGCAGCAGGCGTTCGGCGTGCAATTCGCCGTGACGCGCCAGGTAATCGTCCAGGGTGCCGGTGATCAGCAACGGCATGGCCAGTTCGTGCAAACCATCGCCACGACCGTCCTGGGGCATCAGCGACAGCGAATAACTGATGTCGAGCATCCGGGCGAGGTTTTCCGCCCGCTCCAGGTAACGCGACATCCAATACAAATCCGAGGCAGTTCTACTTAACATGGCAGGCTTCCTTCAATCCTCGACCACCCAGGTGTCCTTGGTTCCGCCACCCTGGGAGGAATTCACCACCAGGGAGCCTTCTCGCAGGGCAACGCGGGTCAAACCACCGGGCACTACCCGGGTTTCGCGGCCTGACAATACAAACGGGCGCAGGTCGATATGCCGCGGTGCTATGCCGTTCTCGACGAAGGTCGGACAGGTCGACAAGGACAACGTCGGTTGCGCGATATAAGCATGGGGCTTGGCCTTGATGCGCGCGCGGAACGACTCGATCTCCGCCGTCGTCGCGGCCGGCCCCACCAGCATCCCGTAACCGCCGGAACCCTGGGTTTCCTTGACCACCAGGTCCGGCAGATGGGCCAGGACGTGGGAAAGCTCGGAAGGATTACGACACTGGTATGTAGGAACGTTCTTCAAGATCGGCTCTTCATCCAGGTAAAAACGGATCATGTCGGTGACGAACGGATACACCGACTTGTCGTCTGCCACGCCGGTACCGATGGCATTGGCCAGCACCACGTTCCGTGAGCGGTAGGACGACAAAAGCCCCGGAACACCGAGCATCGAATCCGGATTGAACGCCAGCGGGTCGAGGAATGCGTCGTCGAGCCGGCGGTAGATCACATCGACGGCTTTCGGCCCGTCCGTGGTGCGCATGAACACCTTGTCATCGCGCACGAACAGGTCGGCGCCTTCCACCAGCTCGACGCCCATTTCACGGGCGAGGAATGCATGCTCGAAGAACGCGCTGTTGAAGCGCCCCGGTGTCAGCACCACCACGCTGGGGTTGTCGATCGGGCTGGAGCTTTTCAGGGTGTCGAGCAACAGGTTCGGGTAGTGGTCGATCGGCGCGATGCGCTGGGTCGAGAACAACTCGGGGAACAGCCGCATCATCATCTTGCGATCTTCGAGCATGTAGCTGACACCGCTGGGGGTGCGCAAGTTGTCTTCGAGCACGTAGTACGTGCCATCGCCATCGCGCACAAGATCGACGCCGGAGATGTGCGAATAGATATCGCGGTGCAGATCCAGCCCCTGCATCGCCAACTGGTATTGCTCGTTGGCCAGCACCTGCTCGGCCGGGATGATGCCGGCTTTGATGATGCGCTGCTCGTGGTAGAGGTCGGCGAGGAACATGTTCAACGCCTTGACCCGCTGGATGCAGCCGCGCTCGACAATCCGCCATTCACTGGCGGGGATACTGCGCGGGATGGTGTCGAAGGGAATCAGGCGCTCGGTGCCCTGCTCGTCCCCATAGAGCGTGAACGTAATCCCGGCGCGATGGAACAGCAGATCGGCTTCGCGACGGCGCTGAGCCAGCAGCTCATCCGGCGTTTCGGCCAGCCAACGGGCAAATTCCCGGTAATGCGGGCGAACCTGGCCGCCGGCATCGTACATTTCATCGTAATAGGTGCGGATCATGCCGTACTCCTTGTCACCCGGACTAACAGGCCTTCGCAAGGCCCGTGCCATCGGCATAAACGCTTTAATATCAATCGGTTGGATATTCAAACTGCATTGGCCGCACCATTCCTGTGCGACAAATGCTCCAACCTGATCATCCCCGCTTCATTGCAAGGCAATACTGCGGTCTATCAGCAGCATAGCCAGAGTTGATTTCACTGCTCGGCTGTCGATGCGGATAATCCACCCATTCGCTGGATTTGCTCCCCGAACTTCCCTTTTAGCCGCCTCCCCATGCGGCTTTTTTTTGTCATCTATTCTTGTTTCAGGATTTTGCCAAGACGGGTTTCACCCTGCTCAAACGAAAACGGCCAACCCGAAGGTCAGCCGTTATTGAGTGCGGTCATAATGTCAGGCGAGTCGCCCTCGCACCTCCTGCTTGACGCCCCATCCTTCGATGATGCCGCCGAGCGGTTCGACCACGGCCTCGAAATCCTGCTCAAAGTCGCCGATACCGTCGTAGGTGGCGTACATCACTTTGCTCAGTTCCAGAGACCATGCGCCATCGTCGCGCGCGCTGACTTGTGCATTCAAGGATTCACCACAGTAATGCCCTGCTGCCCTGCGCGCCCGCTCCTCGTCCGGGAAAATGGCGTAGAACTCGATGGGATGGAACCGTGAAAAATCGAAACCGCCTTCTTTCATGCGGCGCAGCACCGAGCTGCTGATGTCTTCTTGATAGGCTTCTGTGCTCATGAAACGTCCTCCTTAAACCGATGGATAGACTTTCCGTACTCCCTACGCCCGCACAAACAACGCGGGCACTGCGATGGGAACAAGCATGTAGCTGACAAGACCAGACCTTAGCGATCCATTCGCTGATCTCGCTTGCAGATTAGCCCCTTGCAAGTCGAGCTGCCAAGGCCTGGTTGTAGCAGATGTGCGGTGAGGTGTTTCAGACGGGGGAGATACCGAGGATTTGTATGCTGTTCTGAATCTTGAGACTTTTTACACTCGCGTCGCTGGTTCGCCCTTCCAGATCGTTCAGGTCCAGTTCGGCGGCGACTGGCAGGAGCCGAGCCTTGATGAGTTTGGCGGCTTGCTCGTTATCCGGGCACTGCTCACACTCAAAGACTTCATCGACTGTTTCGCCGTGATCATCCACGAAAGTGACTTTCCACTTTTGCATCAAAGCCTCCTCGAACAAACCCGTATGTGGGTTCACATTTATCTGGACTTTGGGCTTGGGGGAACGTTCACATGGATTGCGATGCACAGATACAAATAAATAGCAGGACACCACTGTAGGAGCGGGCTTGCCCGCGATGGCGGTGTGCCAGATATAAAACTGGCGACTGGTCTACCGCTATCGCGAGCAAGCTCGCTCCTACAGGGGGGTGTTTAAGCCTTTAGTCGTTGCTTGGCTTGTTCACGGCCTGCAGGACGTATTGTGGCAAGGCAAAAGCGCCCAGGTGGATTTCCGGGTTGTAGTAGCGGGTGACGATGCCGCTGCCGGCGAAGCGCTGTTGCAGGGTTTCGCGAGACAGTTTGCGGTACGCGGTGTTGGTCGCGCCCCAGGCGAAGGTCATGGAACCGCCGATGTAGGTCGGCACTGCGGCCTGGTAGAAGTGCCAGTCCGGGAACAGGCTGCGCAGGCGCCCGGCAGTGGTTTTGACTTCTTCGATCTGCATGAACGGCGTGCCGTTCTGGGTTACCAGGATGCCGCCTTCGTTCAGGCAGCGATGGCAGGCCTGGTAGAAGTTTTCCGAGAACAGCACTTCGCCCGGGCCGATCGGGTCGGTGGAGTCGGAGATGATCACGTCGAATTTTTCAGTGGTGGTGGCGACGAAACGCATGCCGTCGTCGATCACCAGGTTCAGGCGTGGGTCCTCGTACGCACCTTTGGAGTGGTTCGGCAGGAATTCCTTGCACATGTCCACCACGGTGCCGTCGATCTCGACCATGGTGATGTGCTCGACGCTGCGATGCTTGGTCACTTCACGCAGCATGCCACCGTCGCCACCGCCGATGATCAGCACGCGCTTGGCGTTACCGTGCGCCAGGATTGGCACGTGGGTGAGCATTTCGTGGTAGATGAACTCGTCGGCTTCGGTGGTCTGGATGACGCCGTCCAGCGCCATGACCCGGCCCATGCGCGGGTTTTCGAAAATCACCAGGTGCTGGTGTTCGGTGCGCACTTCATGCAGCAGTTTTTCCATGCGAAAACGCTGGCCGTAGCCTTCGTAGAGGGTTTCCAGGTACTCGCCTGTCGGGATGGTGGTCATGGGAAGTGCTCCGAGGAATGCGGGTTGCAACGGACGGTGACCCGCCCGTAATGGAAAGGCGCGCATTCTACGTTGCGCAAGATGACAGGTCGAACCTCTGTTGATGGCTGGACCAAACCTCTGTAGGCGCTGGCTTGCCTGCGATGGCTTCACTGAAGTCATTCAGACAGATCGCACCGCTGCCATCGCTGGCAAGCCAGCTCCTACAGGGTCGGTGGTGTCGTGGGAATAGTGTCAGATCCGCACATTACCTCGCGGTCCGGCGATGGCCCAGATGATCAGGCCCAGAACCGGCAGGAGCAGGATCAGCAGCACCCAGATGATTTTCATCCCGGTGCTGGCGCCACTTTTCAGCACGTTGATGATGGCCCAGATGTCCAGGGCAAGAATGATCAGGCCAATCAGGCCATTGAACGTTGAACCCATGGTGTCGCTCCCTACTAAGAGTGGTGTGCCTCTTAGAATAGTCGGCCATTGCCAGGGTTCCGTTTTATTCGATTAAACGTGGATCGCCACTTTTAATGCTTCGAGGGATGGTGCAGCAGCGATGCCGACTTGAGCGCACAGTTCAAGCACACGCGGGACGTCGTTGCCGTAGACCAGCACCACCTGCAATTCGTCGTCGAGCAACTGGCTGAAATTCAACAGTGTGTAACCGCCATTTTCCTTGTTCATGCTGCCCATCTGCACCTGGATGCGATTGAGCGCGGTCAACGCCTCGGTCTTCGCCAGTTGCTTGGGCTTGATGTTGAACGCCACGTCCGGGCCGAACGAAGCGACGATCTGCGCAAACAGGTCCATGTAAGTGTCAGCCTGGAACAGCACCGTTTCCGGCAGGCTGCCGAGCACGACCCACTCGCCCAATGGAATCGGGAAAGTGTCGTCGTAGTTGATGTCCGGATTGGCTGCCAGAAAAGCACCGGGGTCTGCGTAGGCTTGCGCAGCCTCACCGGCGATCTTGAGAATTTCGTCTTCGCCCATGCACCCGGAGCTGATTTTGCTGATGAGTTCGACGAGTGCGGCTTTCATGGGGCGATGTCCTGTAGCGAGGGAATTTTGAAGGCGCGAAGAATAGCGCATTACGCCGTTCATCGCTGGGCGGGTGCGACGACGGGAAGGTTGACGCATATCAACATCCACGGCACGGTATGCGGCACAATGCTGGCACCTTGCCAATGCTGTTTCCGCTATCAGAGAAAACCTCCATGGGTGCCTGGATTAGCAATATCTCGCTGAAATATAAATTTTGGGCGGTCAACGCGGTCGCCTTCGTCACGACATTGTTGCTGGTGTTGTACGCCGTACAGCTCGAGCAGCAGGCCCGCAGCCACGCTTCTCAGGCATCTGCCCAGGCCCAGGCGCGATTGCTCGCCGCCTGGCCGGCCGGGCAGGCGTTGCCCAAGAACGACAACCTGCTGACCTTCAACCGTGGCCAGGCGCCTGTGTTGAACGGGCAACCCGTCCAGGCACTGACGGACGCCAACGGCTGGGTCGAATTCCATTCGATGCCGCTGTTTGGTGAGAACCCGTTGATGGGTGCCGAGGTGTTGACCCGCACCGATGGTCAGCGCGTCGCCGTGATCGCCCACGGCCCGAGCCTGGTCCAGGTGTTCGGCGAACGTTTCGTCAACTACGCGGTGGCGGTGTTCATCCTGATGCTGGCGATGCTTGGCGCCTCGCAGTTGCTGATCCGCTTCCTGCTGAGCCAACTCAACACCTTGAAAGACGTCATGCTGCACGTTGAGAAAACCGGCGATCTAGCCGCACGGGTGCCGCTGGCGTGCTCCGACGAAGTCGGCCAGATGGCCGGCGCATTCAACGCGATGCAGGCCGGTTATCAGCGGGTGGTCAACACCGTGGCCAACACCGCTCGGCAGCTCGATGTCGGCGCGGCGCGCCTGGCCTCGAGCATGAACGAGGTGCGACACGGCATGCTCGGCCAGCAAAGCGAAACCGACCAGGCGGCCACGGCCATCAATGAAATGACCGCCACCGTGCACCACATCGCCCAACACGCCGGCGCCACCCGCGACCTCTCGCAATCGGCCGACACCCTGGCCGGCAGTGGCCAGGAAGTGGTGATTCGTGTGCAGAAGTCGATTGCCGGGTTGTCCACAGGCGTGCAACAGACCGCCGAGATGATTCAGCGCCTGGCCGAGGACAGCCAGAAGATCAACGGTGTGGTCAACGTGATCCACAGCATCGCCGAGCAGACCAACCTGCTGGCATTGAACGCGGCCATCGAAGCGGCCCGCGCCGGGGAAATGGGGCGTGGCTTTGCCGTGGTGGCCGATGAAGTGCGCAACCTGGCCAAGCGCGTGCAGATTTCCACCGACGAGATCACGCTGATGGTCTCGGCGCTACAGGCCGGCACTCGGGATGCCGTGGACTTCATGCAGGAAAGCTCGTACAAGGCCGACGATTGCGTGCAACAGGCGCAGGAAGCCGGAGCCGCGCTTGTGGAGATCACCGGCGCCGTCGCGCAAATGCGTGAAAGCAACACGCAGATTGCCGTGGCTGCGGAACAGCAGAGCCAGGTGGCCGAAGAGATGAACCGTGCGGTGGTGGGTATTCGTGATGTGACCGAGAATACCGTGCAGCAAACGGTGGATTCGGCGACGACCAGTAATGAGCTGGCGGCGCTGGCTGGGGAGTTGAGCAAGGCGATTGGTCAGCTGAAGCTCTGAGACCGCATCGCGGGCAAGCCCGCTCCTACAGTGGAACCCGCCCTCCCTGTAGGAGCGAGCTTGCTCGCGATGGTGCCTACCCGGTCAACACCTATCCAAGACATGACCGCCTATCACCCCAATAGCCAACCTCGATTCGCTCCCCTCCCGTCCCACGCCTATTCTTCAATCATGTTCAACATGGATTAAGGATCGGCATCATGGGCAAACGTCACCCCAACCTCCCCGCCTGGCAATGGCGCGCGTATCCGGGCAACCACCAGCACCCGACCAACCTGGTGCTGCACCTGATTGCCGTGCCGCTGTTCATCGTGGCATTTTTGCTGATGGTGTCCGGGGTGTTCAGCCTGAACTTTGCGAATTTCGCGATTGGCGTCATCGGCTTGCTGGCGGCCCTGGGCCTGCAACGCCACGGCCACAGTCTGGAGGCGCAAGCCTCCGAGCCATTCAGTGATCGTAAGGACGCGGTGTCGCGTTTAATGGTCGAGCAGTTCCTGACCTTTCCGCGTTTTTTACTCAGCGGTGGCTGGTGGCGCGCCTGGCGTGAACGCCACCGTCGAAACTGATCAGGCGAAAATCGTCACGGTCTGCCGACTCATGGCGATCAACTGACCGTCCACGTTCCAGAGTTTGGCCGCCGCGTGACCGTAGCCGTCAGCGGCATGTTCGATTTCAACCAGGTATTTGCACCAGTCCAGTGTGCTCAGCTCGAGCAACGGCTGGACGAATTCGATGGTCCAGGTCAGCGTGCTGCCCATCGCCGGTTTGTTCAGGTGCGGCAACAGCGACGGTGGCCAGGCATCGACCAGTGCCAGGATGTGCGACTCACTCACCGCCTCTTCCTTTACGTCCCCACGCAAGCGCACCCAGCCGCCCATCTCGCGGGATTTGTTGCCACTGAACGGCAGACCGCCCACGCTCCAACGCATCGCCAGATGGCGCATGAACTCCGGGGTCACGCCCTTGACGTAAGGCAGCTCCTGGCACTCGTCCCAGTGCTTCATCGATGGAGCAGACGTGGCGGCCACCGCCACCTCGGACGGCCGCGAGGCGCCGAAGCTGCCCTGGATCAACGTCACGACCTGGCCCTTCTGCACAGCCCTCCCCAGTACCTGGCTGACGGCCTTGCCTTCGCGCAGCACATCGACTTCGAAACGGACCGGCACTTCTGGCTCGACGGGCCCGACAAAGGTGATCGCGAGCGACCGCACGGGACGATCGGCGGGTACCTTCGCACGCATGGCTTCGTATTGCAGCGCCGCCACCAACCCACCGAAGCTGGCCCGGCCCTGCGCCCATTCGGCCGGAATAGATAGCTCCAACGGCTGGCTGCGGACGGCATCGAGCAGATCGGAAAAGCGCATGAGGACCTCAGGAACCGAAAAAGGATGGAGGGATATTAGCGAGCACCGGGGGCTGGCACAGGGTTTATTCCGGACAAAATCACTGACAGATGGGCCGATCTGTCTGCGCAACCCGCCCCTGTGGGGGCGGTGGTGCGACGATTCGACTTGCCCACGATAGCGATCGGTCAGTCGCATTGATGTTGCAAGTGCTGGCCTCATCGCGGGCAAGCCCGCTCCCACAGGTGGGGGCGGTGTTCGACTCAGGATTTGAAGCAGGCCTTGCTGAGTTTATCGAGCACCTTGTCGGCACGGCCTTCGGCCTCGGCCAGGGTGGTTTTCCACGCGGCCACGCACGGTTGCAGATCGGCCTCTTCCTCGGCGCGGGCCAGCCATTGCCAGGCATCGTGCCAGTCACCCAGGGCGCCCTGTGCAGACTTGAGTCTGGGCAAGGCCGGTTTCGGCAGGCGATCGAGTTCCGGGTAGGCTTCTATGCCGTAGCGCACGCGCTTGATCAGCAGGCGCAGGCGGTGGCGATCATGCGCCGGGTCGTGCAGGGCCTCATCGAGTATCTTCCACTGTTTGGCCAGGCGTTTCTCGATCTGCCTGCGCAACCCCTTGAGTAACCCCTGATGTTGCGCTGCGCGCAGAAAACGCGGGAAGGCAGCGAGGATAGTCTGTAACTGCGTGAGCTCGGTGCTCGCCGCCACCGCCGGATACGCCTGGGCCATCTGCGCCATGCGCCGCCGTGCCGCCTCGGGCTGGTTGTGCTCAAGCAGATGGGCCGCCAGCACTTCGCGGTCACGCAGTGGTGTGGTCAGTTGGCCGACCCGGGAGGCCGCCTCTTCCAGTTGCTCGACCCCCGGCAAACCGCGCAACGGCCGCAGCAGACTGCGCAAACGGCGAACCGTGGTGCGCAGATCGTGAAGCGCCTCGGGGTCAGTGCGCGCCTGCAAACGCGCCTGACAGGCCAACAAGCGGACTTCGATACCCAGGACATGGGCCACCAACCGATCAACCAAAGCAGACATCGTTTACTCCCTGTATCCCAGGCTCAATCCTGCATCATGCCTCAACGGCCCGCGCGGGACTCACGAATGTAGAAGCGTGCCTTTTCCGCCTTGCTGGTGCAGCCCTCGTAGGCTTCGAACTGCTGCTGGGTCTTGGCCCCGGTCAGCAGCGACAGCGCCTTGGAGTAACTGACCGTACCGGCAAAGCCTTCGGCCTTGGCCAGGTCCAGCTCATGCCACGCGGCATCGATCTGGCTACCGCAGCTCTCACGATAAGCGGTTTTACCGGCACAACCAGCGAGTGCCAGGGCAATCATCGGCACGCAGATCCACGCTTTCATCATTTACTCCTCGATATTGGAAACAGTCGTGCTGCTAAGACGTTGCCACACGTGAAAAGTGCCTTGGCCTGCAGCTGAAACTCTAGCGTTGGTAAGAATAACCATCTGCCATCATCGAGTGTCGAAAAAACGACGCGATCAGGGTGTGGAGCGACTCCGGCGATTGAAGCGCCCCCCTTGATGGGTGCATTGTTGAACCTGGACAGACGAGGGCGATTCATGAAAAAGCGCGTCGCGCTGGTACTGGGCTCCGGGGGAGCGCGGGGTTACGCCCACATCGGGGTCATCGAGGAGATCGAACGGCGTGGCTATGACATTGCCTGTATCGCCGGATGCTCGATGGGGGCAGTGGTGGGCGGGATCTATTCCGCCGGCAAACTGGATGAATACCGCGACTGGATCGAAAGCCTGGACTACCTGGATGTGTTGCGCCTGGTGGATGTCAGTTTTCGCCTCGGCGCGATTCGCGGGGAAAAGGTCTTCGGGCAGATCCGCAAGATCGTCGGCGAGATCAACATCGAGGACCTGCGCATTCCCTACACGGCAGTGGCCGCCGACCTGACCAACCAGCAGGAAATCTGGTTCCAGGAAGGTTGCCTGCACCAGGCGATGCGCGCCTCGGCCGCCATTCCCAGCCTGTTCACCCCGGTCATGCAGGGCAACCGCATGCTGGTGGATGGCGGCATTCTCAACCCTTTGCCGATCGTGCCGGTGGTGTCCAGCCATTGCGACTTGATCATCGCGGTGAACCTCAACTCGACCAACCAGGGTCACTACAAACTGCCGGTGATCCAGCGTCCGGCCGCCTTCCGCACACGTTTCGACAACCTGATGAGTTCGGTGGGCTCAAAAATGCCGTTCCGGCGCAAGCAGGCGGAAAAGCTGCTGCAACTCGAGAAAGAAGCCTTGATCGCCGAGGCCGCCGAGATCAATCCATGGATCGAATCCGCCGCACCCGAAGCCCAGCAACCGGCGGCCGCTCCGGAGCGCGATGGCGCGCCGAAATCGGCCACCGGCTCGTTCATCATCGATAACGTCGGGCCGGCGTCCCTGCTGGACCTTATCAACCAGAGCTTCGAAGTGATGCAAACCTCACTGGCGCAGTACAAGATCGCCGGTTATCCACCCGACATTCTGATCAACGTGCCGAAGCGGGTGTGCCGGTTTTTCGAGTTCTACAAGGCACCGGAGCTGATCGCGCTGGGGCGGGAGATTGCGCGGGACACGTTGGATCGGTATGAGAGTGAGCGCGAGTCCTGACGGTTTTGGGGTGGCTGTCCCGGCCTCTTCGCGAGCAAGCCCGCTCCCACAGGGGAACTGTGTACACAGGACCGATGTGGGAGCGGGCTTGCTCGCGATAGCGCCAGTGCAATCAATACAAAACTGTAAACTACCCCTGCCCCAACAACCGATAACCCACGCCCGCCTCGGTCACGATAAACCTCGGCCGGGTCGGGTCATCGGCCAGTTTCTGGCGTAGATGCCCGACCACGATCCGCAGGTAATGACTGTCTTCGGTATGGGTCGGCCCCCAGATGTCCTTGAGCAACTGCTGCTGGGTGATGACTCGCCCGGGATGCCGCGCCAGTTGCGCCAGCACTGCGTATTCCTTGCGGGTCAACGCCACTTCCACACCCTCGAGCAATACCCGGCGATAGGCCAGGTCCACGGTCAGCGGGCCGAAGCTCAGCGCCGCCTGCTGGGCCTCCCCTGCCGGCACCTGACGCAACAGCGCACGCACCCGGGCTAGAAATTCCTGAATGCCGAACGGTTTGGTCACGTAGTCGTTGGCGCCGCCATCCAGCGCCTCGACCTTCTGCCCTTCGCTGGCACGCACCGACAACACCAGCACTGGCACCGTCGACCATTCACGAAACTCGCGCAGTACCTGTTGGCCGTCCATGTCCGGCAGGCCGAGGTCGAGCACCAGCAAATCGGGTTTACTCAGTGCCGCTTGCGCCAGGCCTTCGGTGCCGGTCCCGGCCTCCAGGACCTTGTAGCCCTGGGAAGCCAGGCTGATGCGAAGAAATTTACGGATCTGCGGTTCGTCGTCGATGACCAGGATGGTCGTGGTCTGGCTCATGGTTGGCGGTCGCGGCATGGGGAGATCCAAAGAGTATCAGGCTTGCGGGTTCTGGCTTGAGGATTCAAGGCTCAGCCCTCGTCTTCGTCGGCAGGTTGCTCCTGCAACGGCAGGTGCAGGGCGATGCAAGTACCGCGCCCCTCGATGCCGTCCCCAACGCTGATGTGTCCACCATGGGCGCCGACCATGCCCTGACAGATCGCCAGCCCGAGCCCCGTGCCCTGCCCGCCCCGATCCCCGCGCGCGGCGGTGTAGAACATGTCGAAAATCTTCGCCCGCTCAGCCTCGGGAATCCCCGGCCCTTCATCGCTGACCGAGAAAAACAGCTCGTTTTCCTTCACACCTGCCTGCACCTGCAAACGACCGTGCAGGGGAGAAAAACGTGCGGCGTTTTCCAGCACGTTGACCAGCGCCTGCTCGATCAGCGCCGCATGAACGTACAGCAGCGGCAACTGCGCCGGCACATCGACGCTCACCTGAAGTGGCGCCAGTACCGCCCGCAGGCGACTCAGCGAACTGCCGACGATATCGGCCGGCGCCACCCAGTCCCGTGCCAGCTTCAGCGCACCGTGGCCCAGACGAGTCATGTCCAGCAGGTTCTGGATGTAACGGTCCAGGCGCTCGGCTTCATCGCGGGTGCCTTCGAGCAGTTCGCGACGGTCCTGGAGCGGGATTGCTTCGCCCAACGCCAACAAGCTGTCGATACTGCCGCGCATGGCGGTCAGCGGCGTCCGCAAATCGTGGGACACCGAGGCGAGCAAGGCGCTGCGCAGTTGTTCGGTTTCACCGTGAAGACGCGCCGCCTCCAGGTCTTGTGCCAGTTGTGCACGCGCCAAGGCCTGGGCCAGTGGCTGGCTCAAGGCGGTCAACAGACGTCGGCGCTGCCCGCTCAGCGTCTGGCCCTCCTTGGCGCAGACACCCAACAGCGCCAGCGGTCCATCGTCCACGGACAACGGCCACCACCACCAACGGCCGAACGGCAACGTGCCGGTGCCAGCGCCCGCGGGCTGGTCGTGTTGCCAGGCCCAGTCCGCAGCCGCACGCTCGGCCTCGGTGAATTCAAGCGGGCCGCCGGTCTCGACTTTCCAGGCAGCCGGTCCATCGCGATTGAGCAGGCACACCTGCGCATCGCGCCAGCCGTCGAGATGCTGCGCGGCGGCGCTGACCACGGCCTGGCGGTCGGTGGCGGCCGTGAGCTTGCGCGACAGGTCGAGCAATTCGCTGGTCTCTTCCTGGGTGTCGCGCAGCGCCTGCAATTGTTGACGCTGGCGCGCCGCGAGGTTGCCGGTGAGCGCTGCCATCAACAGGAAAAACAGCAAGGTCAGCACGTCTTCTTCGCGCTGGATACTCAAGGAGAAATTCGGCGGAATGAACAAAAAATCATAGGTCAGGAACGACAGCGCCGCACACACCAGCGCCGGGCCCAGGCTGCTGCGCACCGCCACCAGCAGCACCGCGGCGAGGAACACCAGCGAGATATTCGGCAACGGCAGGACACTGGCCACCGCCCAGGCCAGGGCACTGGCCAGCAACGTCGCCAACACCGCCAGCGCATAGTCGAACCAGACAAGCGAACGCGGCGACCGCAAGCGCGGTTGATCCTGTGTGTGGTCGCTGTCGAGGACGTTGATTTCCAGCCCACGGGCATCGCGCAGCAAGCGCGATGCCAGGCCGCCACCGAACACCCGCCGACGCCAGCGCTGCCGGGACTGGCCAACCAGCACCAGGCTGGCACGCCGCTCGGCCGCATGCTGGATCAGGGTTTTCGCCACTTCACCGGCGCGCAGTAACACCACTTCGCCGCCCAGTCGCTCCGCCAGTTGCTGGGCGCTTTGCAGGCGCAGTCGCGATTGCTCGTCGGCCACCCGGCCATTGTCCACATGCACCAGGCTCCACGGCAGGTGCCGTCGCTGGGCCACCCGGCTGGCATGGCGCACCAGCCGCTCGGCCTGGTCATCGCCGTCGACACCCACCAGCAGCCGACCGCGCACGGTGGGCGCAGCCTGGCCGAGCTGGCGATAACCCTGGGTCAGGTCATTATCGACCTGGGCCGCTGCGGTTTGCATCGCCATCTCACGCAGGGCAGTGAGGTTGGTCTGGGTGAAGAACGCGTCGATAGCCGCCCTCGCCTGCTCCGGCACATACACCTTGCCGTCGCGCAGGCGCTCGAGCAACTCCCGGGGTGGCAAGTCGATCAGCAGCAGCTCGTAGGCCTCCTGTAGCACCCAGTCGGGCAAGGTCTCGCGAACCTGCACGCCGGTGATACCGCGCACCTGGTCGTTGAGGCTTTCCAGGTGCTGGACGTTGACGGTGGTGTACACGTCGATGCCAGCGGCAAGCAGTTCCTGGATGTCTTGCCAGCGCTTGGCATGACGACTGCCCGGGGCGTTGCTGTGGGCGAGTTCGTCCACCAGCACTAACTTCGGCCTGGCGGCGAGCAAGCCGTCAAGGTCCATTTCCTCGAGCATCACGCCACGGTATTGCGAACGCACCAGCGGCTGCTGCGGCAGGCCGCCGAGCAGCGCTTCGGTTTCGGCTCGACCGTGGGTTTCGACGACGCCGGCAATGACTTTCACGCCCTGGCGCAATTGGGTGTGCGCCGCTTGCAGCATGGCGTAGGTCTTGCCCACGCCGGGTGCCGCGCCGAGGAACACCTTGAGCCGGCCACGGCCGTCGCGGGGCAGGTCTGCTAAGAGGGCGTCGGCGCGGCCGGAGTTGCTCATGCTGGGGTCTCGTTTTTTCTGATGTTGATGAGGTGTCTTTGAGGCCGCCTTCGCGAGCGAGCCCGCTCCCACAAGGTTGAGTGTTGAACACAAAATTTGTGAACGACACCGCCTCCTGTGGGAGCGGGCTTGCCCGCGATGGCGTCAACACAGATTTAAAGTTTTTCCAACGCCATATTCAGCGCCAACACATTCACCACCGGCGGCCCCACCAACGGTTGCTCGATGTGCGCCTCCAGCAACTGTTGCAACGTCGACACTGGCAGATTGCGCGCCTGCGCGACACGCGCCAGTTGATAGGCAATCGCCGCCGGTGGCAAGTGTGGATCGAGGCCGCTGCCCGAAGTGGTCAGCAGCGCCAGCGGCACCGGACCTTGTCCTGGCACCAACTGTTTACCGGCCTCGTCGATCACCCGCGTTGCCAGTGCCGGGTTGCTCGGCGACAGGTTGCTCGCGCTGCTCGACACCGTGGCGAAGGCACCGGCGGAAGGCCGTGGATGGAACCAGGCGTCACCGACGAAATCCTGGGCAATCAGCGACGAACCGCGCACCTTGCCTTCGGCGTCGTGTACCAGGCTGCCGTTGGCCTGAATGGGGAATGCAATCTGGGCGACACCGGTGACGACCAGGGGGTAAGCGACACCGGTGATCAGTGTCATCAACACCAGCAGGCTCAGGGCCGGACGTATCATTGTGGACATTTCTAATTCCTCGAACTCAGAGAGGTGGCTTCACCTGTAGGAGCGAGCACGCTCGCGATGGACTCGGGATCACCGCGGGGTGTCAGAGGCCCCTCGTCATCGTTGACGACCATCGCGAGC
Source organism: Pseudomonas sp. S2_C03 (assembly GCF_054668405.1). Taxonomy (NCBI): domain Bacteria; kingdom Pseudomonadati; phylum Pseudomonadota; class Gammaproteobacteria; order Pseudomonadales; family Pseudomonadaceae; genus Pseudomonas; species Pseudomonas sp. S2_C03. Next base: position 3,628,673 of record NZ_CP162766.1, read on the forward strand.
GTGCTCGCTCCTACAGGGTGAATGTGTTGGTTAGACCAGGTGCAGCGCCGTCAGCAGCATGTCGATCGCCTTGATGCCCACGAACGGCACCAGGATCCCGCCGAGGCCGTAGATCAACAGGTTGCGTCGCAGCAGTGCCGCCGCGTTTGCCGCCTGCACCCGCACGCCGCGCAGGGCCAGTGGGATCAGCACCACGATGATCAACGCGTTGAACACGATGGCCGACAGGATCGCGCTCTGCGGACTGCTCAACTGCATGATGTTGAGCACGCCCAGTTGCGGGTAGATCGAGGCGAACAACGCGGGCAGAATCGCGAAGTACTTGGCCACGTCGTTGGCAATGGAAAACGTCGTCAGCGCACCACGGGTCACCAGCAATTCCTTGCCGATCTGCACCACGTCCAACAACTTGGTCGGGTCGCTGTCGAGGTCGACCATGTTCGCCGCCTCGCGCGCGGCTTGCGTGCCGTCATTCATCGCCATGCCGACATCGGCCTGGGCCAGGGCCGGTGCGTCGTTGGCGCCGTCGCCGCACATGGCCACCAATCGACCGTCATTCTGCTCATGACGAATGCGCGCCAGTTTTTTCTCCGGCGTGGCTTCGGCCAGCACGTCGTCAACACCCGCTTCCGCCGCAATCGCCGCAGCGGTCAATGGGTTATCGCCAGTCACCATGACGGTGCGAATACCCAATTTGCGCAGCTCGGCAAAACGCTCACGGATGCCGGGCTTGACCACGTCCTTGAGGTGGATGGCGCCGAGCAGTTTGCCGTCGACACACACGAGCAAAGGCGTGCCGCCACTTTGGGCGATCTTGTCGATTTCACGGGACAGGGCTGGCGCCAGATCAGCGCGTTTCTGACCCACGAACGTCAGCAGCGAATCCACGGCGCCCTTGCGATACACGTGCCCTTGATAATCGACCCCGGACAAGCGCGTCTCGGCGCTGAACGGCACGACGGTCAGTACCTCGGGGGCCGGTTCAGACTGTGGATGCAAATTGCGTAGGTATTCGACGATGGATTTGCCTTCCGCCGTCTCGTCCGCCAGCGATGCAAACAGTGCGCCCTCAGCCAGATCCCTCGCGGTCACGCCAGGCGCTGCATAAATCGCCGCGCAACGACGGTTGCCGAAAGTGATGGTGCCGGTCTTGTCCAGCAGCAGGACATGCACGTCCCCCGCCGCTTCCACGGCGCGACCGGATTTGGCGATCACATTCAGGCGCACCAGGCGATCCATGCCGGCGATGCCGATGGCCGACAGCAGGCCGCCGATGGTGGTCGGAATCAGCGTGACCAATAACGCCACCAGGAACACCAGCGGCAGGCTGCCGTTGGCGAAGTGGGCGAACGGCTGCAGGGTCACGACCACTAGCAGGAAGATCAGGGTCAAGCCGATCAGCAGGATGTCGAGCGCCACTTCGTTCGGGGTCTTCTGGCGCTTGGCGCCTTCGACCAGCGCGATCATGCGGTCCAGTGTCGACTCGCCGGGGTTGGCGGTGATGCGCACCAGCAGCCAGTCGGACACCAGCCGCGTGTTGCCGGTCACAGCGGAACGGTCGCCGCCGGACTCGCGGATGACCGGCGCGGACTCCCCGGTAATCGCCGCTTCGTTGACCGCTGCAATGCCTTCGATGACCTCGCCGTCACCGGGGATCATTTCCCCGGCCTCGACCCGCACCACGTCACCTTTGCGCAATCGCGCGGCTGGGACTACTTCAAACGTGCCAGTGGCGTTTTTACGCCGGGCACTCAGGCCTTCGCTGCCGGCCTTGAGGCTGTCGGCGCGAGCCTTGCCACGACCTTCGGCCAGCGCTTCGGCAAAGTTGGCGAAAAGCACGGTGAACCACAGCCACAGGGCGATCTGCGCGGCGACGAAGGTCGGCACCGCGCTGTCGGGAATGAAGCAGAGCACGGTGGTCAGTACCGCCGTCAGTTCGACCACCAACATCACCGGTGCACGCTGCAACTGACGAGGGTCGAGCTTGACGAAGGCCTGGATCAGCGCCGGGCGCCATAACGCAGAGATCGCAGTTTTTGCGTGTTCCGGCGCCTTGGCAGCGGCGGGTTTTACAGCAGGCATATTCATGATGCTGCTCCTAAATAGAGAGGCTTAGAAGCCCATACTCAAATGTTCAGCAATAGGACCCAGTGCCAGCGTCGGCAGGAAGGTCAGGCCGCCCACCAGCAAAATGGTCACGGTCAGCAGGGTGACGAACAGCGCACCGTGGGTCGGGAAGCTGTTCTGGCCAACCGGGGCGGTTTTCTTCATCGCCAGGCTGCCAGCCAGGGCCAGTACCGGGAGGATGTAACCGAAGCGGCCGATCAACATGCCCAGACCCAGCATCAGGTTGTGGAACGCGGTGTTGGCGCCAAAGCCGCCGAACGCCGAGCCGTTGTTGGCGCTGGCCGAGGTGTAGGCGTAAAGCAGCTGGCTGAAGCCATGCGCGCCGGGGTTGCTCACCGATGCCACCGGCCCGGGCAGGGTCGCGGCAATCGCGCCAAGCACCAGCACGCCCACCGGCATCACCAGCAGCGTCACCACCAGCAGTTGCACTTCCTTGGCTTGCAGCTTTTTACCGAGGTATTCGGGGGTGCGGCCGATCATCAGGCCGGCGAGGAATACCGCGATCAACACGTTGAGCAACATGCCGTAGAGCCCGGCGCCGACGCCGCCGAAGATCACCTCGCCGACCATCATGTTGACCAGCGCGACCATGCCGCTCAGGGGGTTGAGGCTGTCATGCATGGCGTTGACGGAACCGTTGGAGGCGGCCGTCGTGGTCACCGACCAGAGCACGGTGGCGGTGGTGCCGAAGCGCGCTTCCTTGCCTTCCAGCGGCGCGGTCTGTTCGACGGCGACGTTGTTCAGGCTCGGGTTAGGCTGGTACTCGGCCCACAGTGACGTCGCCCCACCGATCAGGAACAGCGCGAACATGCAGGCAATGATCGCGCGACTCTGGCGCAGGTCCTTCACGTAGTGGCCGAAGGTGAACACCAGGGCCACCGGGATCAGGATGATCGATGCAACCTCGAACAGGTTGCTCCACGCCGTCGGATTCTCGAACGGGTGCGCCGAGTTGACACCGAAGAAGCCCCCGCCGTTGGTGCCCAGTTGCTTGATCGCAATCTGGCTGGCGGCCGGGCCAAGCGGGATGACCTGATCCACGCCTTGCATCGTCACGGCATTGACGTACTGGGCGAAGGTTTGCGGCACGCCCTGCCACACCAGGTACAGCGCCAGCAGCAGGCACAGCGGCAACAGGCCGTAGAGGGTGGCGCGGGTCATGTCGACCCAGAAGTTGCCCAGGGTCTGCGCGGACTTGCGACCAATCCCGCGACACAGCGCCACCAGCACCGCCAGGCCCGTGGCGGCGCTGACGAAGTTCTGCACGGTGAGGCCGGCCATCTGGCTGAGGTAGCTCAGCGAGGCCTCGCCGCTGTAGGCCTGCCAGTTGGTGTTGGTCATGAAACTGATGGCGGTGTTGAACGCCAGCGTCCACTCCTGGCCCGGCAGATTCTGCGGGTTCAACGGCAAATGGTCCTGAAACAACAGGATGAAGAACAACAGCAAAAAACCCGCGAGGTTGAACGCGAGCAAGGCCAGGGTGTACTTCTGCCAGCTCTGTTCGGCGTGCGGATCGACCCCGGCCACACGATAACAGCCGCGTTCCACCGGCCCCAGCACCGGCGTCAGCCAGGTGCGCTGCCCTTCCATGACCTTGTAATAGAAACGCCCCAGGAACGGTGCCGGTATCAGCACCACGGCGAAGAAGGCCAGGATCAGCCAATAGTCATAACTGTGCATAGCCGCTCCTAGTTCCGGTCCGCGCGCAACAGCGCAACCAACAGATAAATGAACAGCCCCACTGCCAGCAGCAGTGACACTCCGTCCAGAACGCTCATGGAAATTCTCCGTGTAACGGCGTATTGCCGCGTGTGCAGTCATTGTCAGGAGGGAGGCTGTAAAGGAACGAGATCGAGGGGTGTGGCGGGGCATAAAGAAAGTGTAAAGAGTGGGCTCTGTGGAGGCAGGACGGGCCTCTTCGCGGGCAAGCCCGCTCCCACAGGATATGTGAATGCATTGTTTCCTTGTGGGAGCGGGCTTGCTCGCGATAGCGGCAGTACAACCACCACTGCACTCAACTGATGCACAAAAACCAACCATCCAGCCGCGAACATCCCCGATACGACAGGTTTCAGGCCTTTACGACACTCATCCACAAAATGGCACGCCCACTGCACACGCCCTCCCCAGAGCTTTCCAACCGTTCTGGGAGAAACGCATGAACACACAACTCAAACCCACGCTGGGCACGCTCCACCTGTGGGGCATCGCGGTCGGGCTGGTGATTTCCGGCGAGTATTTCGGCTGGAGTTACGGCTGGGGTGTGGCCGGCACACTCGGCTTCCTGGTGACCTCGTTGATGGTCGCCACCATGTACACCTGCTTCATCTTCAGTTTCACCGAGCTGACCACCGCGATTCCTCACGCGGGTGGACCTTTGCCTACAGCCGCCGCGCCTTTGGTGAAAAAGGTGGATTGATCGCCGGGCTGGCGACGCTGATCGAATTTGTCTTCGCGCCACCGGCCATCGCGTTGGCGATCGGCGCCTACCTGAACGTGCAGTTTCCGGCGCTCGATCCGAAGCACGCCGCAGTCGGCGCTTACCTGGTGTTCATGACCCTGAACATTCTCGGGGTCAAACTCGCCGCCACGTTCGAACTGGTGGTGTGCGTGCTCGCCGTGGCTGAATTGCTGGTGTTCATGGGCGTGGTTGCACCGGCATTCAGTTTCAGCAACTTCGCCCTCAATGGCTGGGCAGGTTCCGATGTGTTCGGCGCCCCCGCGATAGCCGGCATGTTCGCGGCGATTCCATTCGCGATCTGGTTCTTCCTCGCCATCGAAGGCGCCGCCATGGCCGCCGAAGAAGCCAAGGACCCGAAACGCACGATTCCCAAAGCCTACATCAGCGGCATCCTGACCCTGGTGATACTGGCAATGGGCGTGATGTTCTTCGCCGGTGGCGTCGGCGACTGGCGCACCCTGTCGAACATCAACGACCCGCTGCCGCAGGCGATGAAAACCGTGGTCGGCGAAAACTCCGGCTGGTTGCACATGCTGGTGTGGATCGGCCTGTTCGGCCTGGTGGCGAGTTTCCACGGGATCATCCTCGGCTACTCGCGCCAGTTCTTCGCCCTCGCCCGCGCCGGTTACCTGCCGGCATCCCTGGCCAAACTGTCGCGCTTCCAGACGCCGCACCGAGCAATCATCGCCGGTGGCGTGGTCGGCATCGCCGCCATCTACAGCGACGGCCTGATCAACCTCGGCGGGATGACACTGACGGCAGCGATGATCACCATGGCCGTGTTCGGTGCCATCGTCATGTACATCATGAGCATGCTCAGCCTGTTCAAACTGCGCAAAACCGAACCCAACCTCGAGCGCACCTTCCGTGCTCCCTGCTACCCCCTGCTGCCCATCATTGCCCTGGTGCTGGCGGTGGTGTGCCTGGTGGCAATGGCCTGGTTCAACACGTTGATCGGGCTGATTTTCCTCGGTTTCATGGCCGTGGGATTCGTGTACTTCATGCTGACAGCGCAACTGCGCGCGGATGCGCCCACGGACGCCATGTTGACCGGACTTTGACTGACGGCAGGTGCAACCGGCAGATCAGGCATAGAATGGAACCACTGCGAAAATAAATCGCTCAAAGTGGTAAGCAGGATCGGTTGGCAAAACTGCCAACCGAACTGCACTCAAGGAGATTCCCATGCCCTGGTATGCCTGGTTGATTCTGGTCGTTGCAATCGGCTCGATCGTCGGCGGTTTGATGATGCTGCGCGATACGGCCAACAAGGTCGAACTGACCGATGAGCAGCGCAAGCGTGTTGCGGAGCGCAATGCGGCAGCGGATGCCAAGGATGCGCAGGATCGCTGAATATAAATGCACCTATTGGTTTGTTTGTTACTAGTGCGTTTAGTAGTGGTTGTCAAAGGAGGAAAATCTCGGCATCGCTGGGATTTTCCTTATTAAAGGAACACCTCAATCGCCTGTCGAAGTTATCCTGGTACAGCCCCTCTCCGGCACCTTGCCATCGATTAACCTGGCCAACCAACTACTAACAGAGCAAAAATTAATTCTTCGTCCGGACTAAAATAAAAGACCCTTCTTGCCTTACTCCTTTACTATCAAGATCGAATGCAACAATGAAACAAAGTCGTTCGATATAAAGATATTCAATCAACGCAACCGGCAACACAATCACTGCTATTCATTGCGCCAACTGAGTGAACAAATTACCGTTCGTTGCGCCTGTGAAAGGTCCAATCTGATGTGCACTCCCATTTGAATCCAAGCGCAAGCGCCGGAGTCTCCCAGCAACGCGTCGTCATCGAGCGAGTCCGTACGTCGAGAAATCGCGCCAGCCGCGGATCTGAAATCGCAGGTGATCGCGGATGCAACCTGTATGCTTAATGTAGGTCTGAACGTAACCTATCCAAATCTGGTGGGCGAAGGTGGCTTGACCACAAAAGTTGCAGGAATGTGTCCCTCATATTCAGATGGATGTGGCCCCGGAAAACGGGCGCACTCGCCGGTCTTCTTACACTTGCGTGGCTGATGTATGGCTTCGTCAAAGCATTCGAAACTGATCGCTCACCAATTTTTCTGCGTGATCACCAGCGCATGCTTTACTGATTGAAGTTCAGAAAATGCTTGCCAACAGGACATAATGACGGATGAGCCTATTCAACGACAAAACCAAGAAGGCTGCCCTGATATGTGTGGGACCGCTGGGATGCTATGTCGCCTATCAGATCCTTTTCATCGGGCGATATCTGGACTCAGAGAAATACCCTCTCCTTACGTCCGCCTATGCGAATGGAGCGGCAGTCATAGACACAATTGGCGCGCTGATCGTCGCTGTCCTGGGCGTTTTCGTAGTGCGACGTCTTGGCGACTTCGATGAGTTCACCCCAACGCGTAAACCTCTGTCGACACTGACTCTTATGTTGATTGTGGTCGGAATTATCAGTCTGATGGCGCTTAGTATTTATCGCGTCCTTGGGACGCTTTCTCCGGAATACGTTCTTCAGGAATACCAGACCTATAACTTCAAGGCTACCGACGGCGGCGCATGGATGATTCTCGCGATGTACTCAGCTTTGTTCCTCCAGCTGATGGACATGTATTTCGGCGGCGTCACTAAAAAGAACGGTGCGATCCTGATGGTGAGCATCCTCATCGTATCCTTCAGTGGAGGCCGTGGGATACTGATCCTTTTCGCACTCATGTTCATCGTATTACTGATGTTCCAACGCGTAGGCCTCGTGAAGTTTTTGATCGCTTCGAGCCTCGCGATTGCATCAGTCGGAACGTCGTTCGTCCTCATTACAGATATGCGCGCACCAGATGATTACGGCAAGGTTGTAGTACACGGCAAAACGGTTACCGAGAAACCTGTTGAGGTTGCACCGACAGACAGCTATGAGGACCTGAATTTCAACGCCGCATTCATTTCAGAAGACGTTCTACTCGCGATTAAAAACCACGATGTTGAGCCCGGTGCCTATGCGGCTGAGGACGCACTCTTGGCTTTTGTCCCTCGTAGCCTGATGCCGAACAAGCCGATCTCCACAGCCGAAACGCGAGCAATCTATCCGGATGTCGCGAAACGTGGCACGAACATCACCTTCCCGCTCAAGGCGAATGTGCTTATGCATCTGGGAGGCTGGGCATTTTATGCCGATTGGATCGTGGTAGCGATCTGTCAGACGCTGATGCTTATTGGGATTTCCCGGCGCACGAAGGCACCCGGCGTCTCTGATTTCGCCATGCTGTTCTGTGGTATTGGATTCATGCTCATCGCCAGAGGTGGGGTATTCAATGCGCGCTTACTGGTAATCGTGCCTTGCATTCTCGCAGCGTATGCGGGTTATTGTAGGCTGCTGCACATTCAAGGTGGCTGGACGCTTGGCGGGCAACCGCCCGGTATGAGGATTAAATGACGCCTGCGCGAGCATCCGTACCAGCGATATCGGTTCACGACCTAGCCATTTGAAGACGCGGGATAAACCGATTCGCGAGCTTCCCTATTCAGGGGGGCCTCAAGATCAATCAGCAGAGGCCGGAGTGCTCGTGCTTGTCCACACCCAGACTCATCCATGGCATACGAATTGCCGAATAACGAAATGTCATCGCGCTCGCTCATATGACCGGCAGGCACTTTCGATGTGTAACCGCTGTAAATGGACACTTCGAATCGCAATGAACTGCGCAACCAGCCGACACTCTGCTGATGAAAAACCAGACTGCGAGTGCCAACAGCACACCAGCCCTCGCGCTCCCGGGCGAGTTCGGTAACCTCAAGCGCCTCGATCATCCGAATGAACTGGCAAACGCAGCGTTTGGCTTGCGCTGATAGCTTGCAACTCGAATATATGACAGGTCCCGCACAATCGTCCGCTGACGAGCTGCACACTCTTCGTTCCAGCCTTTTAAAAGCACCAGAAATGCGCTGCAAGCATCTGAATGCTTTTTAGAAATAGAAGTACAGTCACCATCTTATTTTCATTGGTTAAGATGGCGCATAGTTGCGGAGATTAAAAATGCGTTACTCGCAGGATCATAAAGCCCAAACACATGAACGCATTATCAAGGAAGCATCAGCGCGATTTCGCCGGGACGGGATAGGCGCGACTGGCCTGCAACCGCTGATGAAAGCTCTAGGGTTGACTCACGGCGGTTTCTATTCGCACTTCAATTCCAAGGACGAACTGGTGGAGAAAGCCTTGCAGGCAGCCGGAGAAGAACTGGATGCGCATTGCGCCGTTTTGTTTGCTCAGGACCGCCCTCTTGAAGCGTTCATCGACAGCTACCTGTCTGAGTGGCATCAGACTTCGCCTGATCAGGGCTGCCCTCTACCGACCATGTCCTCGGAACTTGGTCTGCGCGGACGGCCAAGCTCGACCTCTGATACCGTGCTGAAAGCAAGGCTGGAACAAATACGAGGCAGCTTGGCGAGTGCAGATGCTGCCGATCAGAGCATTGTTATCATGTCTACGCTGGTCGGAGCGCTGCTGCTGTCTCGCAGTGTCGAGAATCCCGAACTGGCCCAACGGATTCTCGACGTCACCCGGTGTCACCTCAAACACTCTCAGGATTAATCCTGCCAGCGTTTGAACAATACACTGGCATTGACCCCGCCAAAACCAAAACCGTTGGAGAGCGCGTATTCGATGTCCATCTCCCGTGCCTTGCCATGCACGATATCCACACCTTCGCTAGCCCGGTCCGGGTGATCGAAATTGAGGGTGGCCGGCACGACCTGATCGCGGAGTGCCAACAGGGTGAAAATTGCCTCAATCCCCCCCGCAGCGCCGAGCAGATGCCCGGTAGCCGACTTGGTCGACGTCACGGCGATCTTGTTGTCCGCACCGAACAACGATTTGATCGCTGCCAACTCACCCAGATCCCCAACCGGCGTCGACGTGGCGTGCGCGTTGAGATGTTGCACTTGATCAGGGGAGATACCGGCCTGGGCCAAGGCAAGCGACATCGCCCGCCGCGCACCGCTGCCATCTTCAGGACCAGCAGTCAGGTGATAGGCGTCTGCGCTGGTGCCGTAACCGACCAGTTCCGCCAGCGGTTGCGCACCACGACCCAGAGCATGCTCGAGAGATTCGATGACCAGAAGGCCTGAACCTTCGCCCATCACGAAGCCGTCACGATCAGCGTCAAACGGGCGCGACGCACGTTCGGGAGTCTCGTTGAATCCACTGGACAAGGCGCGTGCAGCGGCAAATCCAGCGAGGCTGACACGGTCAATTGCTGCCTCCGCCCCTCCACAGATAGCAATATCCGCTTCGCCGCACCGAATCAGCCTCGCCGCGTCACCAATCGCCTGCACCCCGGCGGCGCATGCCGTTACCGGAGCACCCAAAGGGCCTCTGAAACCATGCTTGATCGATACATGGCCGGCAGCCAGATTGACCAGGAAAGAAGGTATGGTAAACGGCGACAAACGACGCGGGCCACGGCTGTCAGTGATGCGAACCGCATCAGCAATTGCGCCAAAACCACCCACGCCCGAACCAATGATGGTGGCGGTACGCTCCTGGGTCTCATCGGTTGGCGCATGCCACCCCGCCTGCTCAACCGCCTGACGTGCGGCTTCCATAGCAAACAGGATGAAGCGGTCCACCTTCTTTTGTTCTTTGGGCGGTGTCGCCAAGTCGGGATCAAACCCAGCCTGCGCATCATCAGCCAACGTCGGGACGGCACCGCCAATGCGCGCAGGCAGATCCGCGACCACTTCATCCGGCAAACGCTTTATGCCAGAGCATCCGGCCAGCAGACGCGTCCAAACCGCATCGACACCACAACCCAGAGGCGACACCAGCCCCATACCCGTAACAACCACTCGAATATTACTCATACAACAACTACCTCCAGCCGATGGATGGCGCCTCACTTGTATCGGGAGGCAGCCTTGTTCCTGGAAAGATTTGGCGCCATTACATAACGCGCAGCGACGAAGGCGTCCCAATCAGCAACATTCGGCAACGAAGGAATCGTGATCAACTCGCCCTGGTCCAAACCTGCCAGCGCCGCATCGACCATCTCTTCCACCTCCATGACCATGTCTGCCGGAATGTGGCTCGCGTCAATACCAGAACGCTCCCAGATTTCGGTGCGCGTCACGCCTGGCAATACTGCTTGCACCTTGACACCGGTGCCATCGAGCTCGGCGTTCAGTGACTGCGAAAGGCTCAGCACATAAGCCTTGCTCGCACTGTAGGTAGCGTTGAAGCGTTCTGGAAACAAAGCCACCACAGAAGCAATGTTGATGATCGTGCCTCGACCAGCCTTGGCGAAATTCGCAGCTGCCGCTGAGGCCAGGAGCGTCAGAGTCGTGACGTTCAACTGAATGAGCCGCTCCAGTTGATCAAGGTCGGTATTGGCGAGCAATCCATCCGCCGCGACGCCCGCGTTGTTCAGCAACAAGCTGATACTGGAGTCGCTGCGCAAACGTTGTTCAACTTTCAGCACGTCGTCTTTTTGGGTCAGGTCGGCTTTCAATACCTCGACCTGAACGCCATGCCTTGATCTGAGCTTGTGAGCTGCGGCGTCCATTCGCTGTTGATCACGAGCCACCAGCAATAAATCAAAACCGCGCGCTGCTAGGCGCTCAGCGTAGAAGGCGCCGATGCCTGACGAAGCGCCAGTGACGACAGCTATGCCCTGAAACTGGGGAGAATTCATGACCGTGCTCCTGAAGATGCGTGAAAGAAAACATATGATCGCTGGCCCAGCTGCCTGCGGAGAACGCTATCATTATAGGCATAATTTAATTTGCATATGATAGCTGTAATTTTCTCAATGCAGACGAAAGGCGCGCTTAGCACCCATGCGAGATTGCAAAAAGCCGGTCAATGACCGGCCTTATGGCGCAGGGTTACTAGCTTAGTTCGCCTCGAGCTTCTCGCGATTCTTATCTAGGATGGCTTTGCCTATTCCCTTGACTTCGAGCAGCTCGTCCACTGAGGAGAAAGGACCATTGGCATCACGGTAGGCAACGATCGCCTGAGCTTTGGCCTCCCCCACTCCAGCCAGCTCTTGTTGCAATGTCGAGGCGTCGGCTTGATTCACGTCGACTTTTTCGGACAAGGTCTTGGATGAAATCTCCATGACAAGGGGAGCGTTGACCGTTTCGGGTTTATTGGAGGGTGCAGCGAAAGCCGTAGCACCACAGACAGTGGCGAGCAGAACCAGCATGAGCGACTGGAAGTAGTTTGTACGCATAATTGAAGCTCCATGGCATTGATTTGAGAACGCAGCTTTTCCCAAGCTGCTCCTCAAATTTAGGTGATGGGTGGAGCCTGTCAAAAATGCGTAGGTTACCGATTGTGTGAAATATGGGCTCTCAATTTTCCGGATCACTGACGGAAATCCGACCCCATCCTCTTAGTGGCGCAGGTCGGGAGCTAGGCTCGCTAATGCCAACCGCTTGAACTCAAAGGGGTGAGCCGATTTTCGCCACACAAACCTTTTATGTGGATTTTCCTTTGGTGCTTGATGATCTTTTCCCGCAAACTATCACCGCATAAAATGGGACACCACAGGGGGAGGGTCTAGTGACTCACATCGACCGGATCGAGGAAAACGACTCGATGAAGTGTACACAGTGAAGAAAATTGCAATTCTTCAATCAAACTATATTCCCTGGAAGGGATATTTTGACATGATCGCGGCCGTGGATGAGTTCATCATTTATGATGATATGCAATACACGAAAAACGATTGGCGAAATCGCAATCGTATTAAGACCCCGAACGGACTTGAATGGTTAACCGTACCGACCGGTCAGAATATCAGTCGACGCATCAGGGATGTCCAGATACCCGATTACCGCTGGCAGATAAAACACTGGAAAACGCTAACTTCCAACTATGGTAAATCTCGGTATTTTCGCGAGGTCGCTGCGTGGCTCGAACCACTGTACTTGAATCAGCAACACACCAATCTCAGCGAACTCAACTGCGCGTTCATTCAATCTATTTGCAACTACTTGAACATCAATACAAAAGTCACTTATTCCTGGGACTACACATTGACAGAGGGAAAGTCAGAGCGACTGGTTGAGTTATGTGCTCAAGCTGCGGCGAGCGAATATATTTCAGGCCCTGCGGCAAAAGGCTATTTGGACAAGAATGTTTTTTCTGACCGGGGAATAAAAGTAACCTGGTTTGACTACTCCGGCTATCAGGACCACCCTCAGTTGTGGGGAGACTTCACACATGAGGTATCGATTCTGGATCTGCTGTTCAATTGCGGGGAATCCGCTAAAAATTATATGAAGCATACAAATCCGTGAAACTTTCAATTATTGCCACTCTATACAAGTCCAGCATGTTTCTAGAAGAATTTTGCCAACGTACCATTGCCGCTGCGCGACAAAATGCTGGCGATAATTTCGAAATCATCTTGGTAAATGATGGTTCTCCTGACACATCGCTGCAATTGGCTTTGAGCCTGCAGAGTCAGCATCCGAGCATCAAAGTCGTAGATTTATCCCGAAATTTTGGCCACCATGCCGCGATAGTTGCAGGACTGGAACTGAGTACGGGAGAGCGAGTCCTTCTGATGGACTGTGACCTGGAAGAGCAACCTGAGTGGCTAGAGCTGTTTTCCGAAACAATGGACCATACAAATGCGGATGTCGTTTATGGAGTGCAGCAACAAAGAACGGCGTCCCGTACATCAAACTTCTTCGGAGAGATTTTCTGGTCCGCGCTGAATTTCATGTCAAGCGTCAGGATTCCCCATAATCCGATGACATGTCGATTAATGACAAGAAGGTATGTTGAAGCACTTCTGACCGTCCAGGACCGGGTGCTCTACCTAGCAGGGACATTTGCTTGGGCAGGCTTTTCCCAAGTCGCGATCCCCTTGATAAAAACCCCGCGGATCGCACTGCAAAAATCGAGCTACAACTTGTCACGCAAGCTCGTGCAGGTCGCTGATTCGTTTGCTTCGTTCAGTGTTGCTCCCCTGATGGTGCTATTCTTGACGGGGTTACTGATATGGCTAGGATCTATTGTATTCGCACTCGGAATTTTTGTTGAAAAATTATTGTTTCCCGAGACCGTGCTGTCTGGATTTACCTCCATTATGATTTCAATTTGGTTTTTGGGAGGTACCATAATACTTGGCACGGGCATTATTGGACTCTATATTGCGAAAATATTCCAAGAAGCCAAGCGACGCCCCTTATATATAGTTCGCAAGACCTATGGACACGAAAATGAGCAATAAATTCGACGAGTTCATCGAGGCCATGTGCACCGTAGCGATTGAGCACCTAGAGTTAAGTTGCGCACTCCTCTTCGAAGCGCAGATAGACGCACCGTGATCGCCGGGAGATTGACTCAGTACGCGAGGTTTTTAAGGGAACAGCATCAGGTATAGTCAGCGAAAAATGGCTCTGACGGGGTTCACATCAAATTTCCGTGAACCTTTCAATGGGAACGAGTATTGGCGGAAAAAGTGCACTTCAAAATTGGATGGATTGACCGTACGGTCGTACAATTAATGAAATACGGGATCATTGGAATCTCCACTAATGGCGTTGGCTACCTGCTTTATCTCGCTACGACACATCTCGGCGTAAGCCCGAAATGGTCCATGACCATGTTGTACGTGGTTGGCGCGACTATCGGCTTCATCGGGAACAGTCGTTTGACATTTGCGTACAAAGGAAGCATTTTAGGGTCGGGGACCCGATATATTTTGGTGCATATAGCTGGATACCTTTTAAACTTGGGTATACTAGTCATATTTGTTGACCTGTTAGGTTACCCACATCAGATCATCCAGGCCGCAGCTATCTTTGCGGTTGCTGCTTTTCTTTTCATCATGTTCAAATTTTTTGTATTTCGGAGCATCCAGGAATGACTGCTGCACGCACTCCTTTCCCTGAAGAAACCTTCGCAGCACTTGCGGCAGCCGAAGCCGGCCATTGGTGGTTCCGTGCACGCAATCGGGTGCTTTTATGGGCCCTCGCTTCACGTGTTGGTCACTTTGATAGCTTTCTGGAAATCGGTTGCGGCACCGGGTTTGTTTTGGAGGGGATCAGTAAAGCCTATCCAAAAGCAGATATTTACGGCTCGGAATATTTCGAAGAAGGCCTTCTGCATGCCCGAAAGAGAATGCCTTCTGCCACTTTTTCCCAATTAGACGCTACAAAAATGACTGATAGTGAACGCTACGACGTCATTGGAGCGTTTGATGTTATCGAGCATATCGAGCAAGATCAGTTAGTAATTAACAACTTAAGCAATGCGCTGAAAACAGGCGGCTCATTATTGATTTCCGTTCCTCAACACCGCTGGCTCTGGTCAGAAGTCGATGAATACGCTTGCCATGTACGTCGCTATACCCGCTCGGAACTAACCGAGAAGATTCAATCTTCGGGCCTTCACGTTGAATACGCAACCTCCTTCGTGAGTTTTCTTGTACCATTAATGTGGCTGTCGAGACTCAGGGCACGGACCAGCGATTACGATCCCATGGCCGAATTCAAGATCCCAGCCGGGTTAAATTACTCTCTGGAAAAGATCATGAAGTTAGAGCTCGGCCTGCTGAAACTGGGAATACGTATTCCAGTTGGCGGCTCACTTCTAATAGTCGCGAGAAAAGAATAATTGCTTTACCGCATTTGAAACAACTAGCGCTTATTGCCATTGAGACAATATGCATGAACCTTGCAAGGATTCATTTTAGCCACCACGCGACATGAGTGAATTCCCCTAAGCCTGCGTTGCAAGTTCAGCATAGAGCATCCGGCGATGGCTTACCTCAAGCGCTGTCATCGCCGGATTCAAATGCTGGCCGCATAAGGCTCATGCGCTGCTTCTCTTGAAATGGTGGTCGCGTGGCAAAAAGCAGATTGTTCTTTCCGACGAAATTTGGAAAAATGCAATCGTCTTGACCTCCCACTAAATACCACTTCACTAATCACCGGAACGCCACGCTAGAGCGACTGACTCCATGAAAGCCAGGAGTTTGCTAGCCAGAGCCCATTCCCACATCTCCGGCTACAGGTAGGTCTACCAGTACATCAACAACACCCTGTTATCGATGTACTGAAGGGCAACTCACCTCAGTGCGGCCTGACTAACGATTTTTGAGAATACAGCCTTTTAGCTCTGTATTAGTCGACTAGTTTATAGGGGCACTGCCTCGCTGGAGCTCAGATCCACCCATTCTTTTTTGCTAAGAATACGGGATTTGTAAGCGATTTTGGGGGCGAGGCGCGACCATAGACCCTCTCCATCTTCAGCCTTTAGATTCAGTTGTACTATGGCAACGGCCTCCTCAGCACTGCGGACATGTTTGCCCGACTTATACTGAGTTACGAAAAACTTATCAAAATCACCCTTAGCGTATTTACTTACTTCCCCCAACTCCAAACCGAACCGACGGTCATCCCCCAACGCGCGCGCCAACAAACCGTTCCACTCATAAAAACGATATGTGCGGCCGAAAGCACCCAGGTCTTTGGTTCGATCTTTAATTAATATAAGGTTGGCTTCAGAAACTACGGGATCTTTCCTGAACTCATCAAGGAGAATAAGCTGCTTTTGCCAATCAATATAGAAATGATAATATCCGCTCACCCCATAACTAATGCATGCTGATAAAACAATAGAAAGCGAGATAACTTTAAAAAATTTAGGAAGAAGCATTAGCCCTGCAGAAACTAACAAAGCAGCGCCTAGCGGCATTAGAAGTTGATATCTTGACGTCCAATCTGAGAACGTCGGGGTATAGCCTAAAATCCAATAAGGCAAACAAGCGAGAACACTAGCCATGCCCCCAAGCGCCAGATACCACAAATGCGAAAGGGTGTTCTGCTTTTTTCCATTCGAGGAAAATAATTTCCACAATAAAAAAAACACGAGCGGAAAAAGTGCTAGAACGACACTACTATTAAAGTGCAAATCAAAAATATCTCTAATCTGAGCCGCGACCATACTGGGAATCACCTTCAGACTATAGCTCTGGTTATATCCTGCATAAAAACCCTCTGGCCGATAGAACATGAACTTCGCCCCAAAAAACAGGAACGGAATAACCATTAATTCCCAGCGTGCCAAAGCGACTTTAATCAACGTCGAAAGAGAATGACGCTCGGAAGAGCGATACCACAGATCGAGTATCGGCAACACGTAAAAAACAAGTAGCGAGTTTGTATTAAAGCTTAGAAAAAAAGAATGGCGGACAAAACTCGATATCGATCAATAGCCAGCCATGCGCCGAAAAACATCACATAGCAGGCTGTATAAGGAAAGTCGATTAGCGGCACACGCGCCATATTAAATGGAAGTAGCAAAAACAGAAGGATGACACACCAGCGTGTTTGACATCCAAACGTGCCATTTCTCTTGAGCACTTCGTTGAGGAAAAGACCCGCCACCGCCATTAGTACAAACGTCAAAAACTTATAACTCCACACCCCCATACTGACAAAACCGACATGTAGATAGCCAACCAAATTAAACATGGCGCCTGCTTGCTGGAAGATATTCAGTATTGTTTCACTGGAAGAATCAACAACGACCCAGTCGTCGAAATATACCGCATCAGAAATGAAGAATATGCCGACGTGCATTAGTGAGTACAGAAAAGCTGCTAAGACAATGAATTTTTGTTCAGCACTAAAATGTATTTTTTCAAAAAACGCCAAGATCTTTCCTTTTCATTCGGCAGCGAAAGACAGAAATGTTCTGTCAATAACTTAGTTATGAACCACTCGCCAGTGCTGAGACAACGCACATCCTCACTGTATCCCCATTCAGGCACACGTTACAAACCTGATCTGCTTACAGATTAGCCATATTGACCCGCAATCGCTCCTTTAGATAACGTAGAGAAGCAAAATGGCCATGAATGTAGCCCACATCACCATCACGACCTGCGGAAATTAGCGGTGAAACAGTCAAACAGACATGATATTAAACTGTCGTAGAGAGTTCCGAATATCATCAGTTGTACACACGCTTAACGCAGGTGAGTATCAGGTTCCAGACGGTGTTGCTGATATATCCAGTCAACAATCTCGCCTTCTGGCGAATAGCCGCTGACAGTATCACGCAGCAGCTGTCTAACCCGCGTGTAATCGTCTTTCTCAACCGCTGTAACTAACTCGTCCAATTTCGCTTTCAATACGTCCCATGGCAAATAATCTTCGTGAGCGCTCATAATCATTGGATGCTGGGTCGCCACGACGTTATCGCCAATGAGCAATTCTTCGTAAAGCTTCTCCCCCGGACGAAGCCCCGTAAACTCGATGGCCATATCTCCATGTATATTTCTTTCTGAACGAACGCTTAGTCCAGATAGATGAATCATTTTCTCTGCCAGTTCGACGATTTTAACTGGTTCGCCCATGTCCAATACAAAAACATCCCCACCGAGGCCGATAGACCCAGCCTGAATAACCAACTGAGCGGCTTCGGGGATAGTCATGAAGTAACGAGTGATCTTGGGGTGCGTAACTGTCAATGGCCCGCCAGACTTGATTTGCTGGTGAAACAGAGGGATAACCGAGCCAGAGGAGCCTAGTACGTTCCCAAAACGCACCATAGTGAAGCGAGTTTTATTCACCCGGGATATGTTGGAAGTGTCGCCGAATAGAACCGGAGCGATTTCCCTACTGAGCGCTTGCAAAACCAATTCCGCCAGGCGCTTCGTACTTCCCATAACATTTGTCGGGCGAACCGCTTTGTCAGTGGAGATCAGCACGAAATTCGCTACACCAGCTTGCAAAGCTGCCTGGGCAGTATTCAGCGTACCAATTACGTTGTTCAGTACACCCTCGGCTATGTTGTGTTCAACCATAGGCACATGTTTATAGGCGGCCGCGTGGTATACGGTATCCACACTCCACGTTTTCATAACTTCGAGTAATTTTTTCGGATTGCGGACGGATCCAAGAATTGGTAGGAGCTTTATTGACAACGACTCTCGATCTACACGTTGCTCAAGCTCTGACAGAATGTTGTAAAGATTGAACTCACTATGATCGAAAAGCAAAAGCGTCGTAGGTCGTAAAACCAAAATCTGTCGACAGAGTTCTGAGCCGATTGAACCTCCGGCACCGGTTACCAGCACAGACTTTCCTCTAATACAGTGCTCCAGCAACTCAGCTTGTGCAGGCACAGAATCCCGTCCGAGCAAGTCGGCGATGTCCACTTCCTGAATGTCATCGACCTTAACCCGGCCGCTTGCCAAGTCCATGAATCCCGGAATGCTACGTACATGAAGCGGGAAGCCTTCCAGGAAACTGAGAATCTCACGACGTCGACCACGATTAGACGAAGGAATCGCAAGAAGAATTTCTTGAGCCCCCGTGGCGTCGATCATCTGTTGGATATGCTTCGGCTCATAGACCTGTAACCCAGAAATAACCCGGTCAGCAATGGTGCTGTCATCGTCGATAAATGCTACCGGGCGCATGGCTCGTCCCATGCGTAGTGCCGCAACAAGTTGGTTACCCGCAGCACCGGCGCCATAGATAGCTACTTTCGGTAAACCATCATCCCGATTAGTAAAGGGGACATGCTGAGCAGCGGTAAACCAATCGCCTAAAAAATACTGACGCATCGCCAAGCGCAGTCCCCCGATCATTATCAGACTCAACCACCAGTAATTGAAGATAATGGAGCGGGGAACCACACGCTGATGGTTGCTGTACACATATACCACTAGTGCCAATATCAGTGCCGACAAACTGACGGCCTTAATGATAGCAATCAGGGCGTCATTCCCAAAGTAGCGCATGACGGCACGGTACATTCCGAAACGGATGAAAAGTGGGATTGCGACCAAGGGTGCGCTGAGAAATAACCACAGATGCTGCGAGAACGGGTCGATTAATTCATCTATACCTAAACGGACGATAAACGCCATCCACAAGGCTGCCCAGACCAGAACCACGTCGGTGGTCAACTGTATAATACGCTTATACCGGCGGGACAATCCCAACAAGAAAGCTCGCAAATTATCCATAAAATCCTCCGAACACCCGTCTTTCTCCCTGCGCCTTCGATTGCTGATAGATTAAATACGTAAGACCAAAATACCCGAGCTCATCAACTAATATCAGCTTTCCAGTTCGCGAGACCCAGCGTTAAATTTGACCGCCAGAAAAATCAACGGTACGTATGAAATTATTACCCCTGTAAACCCATCCAGCCCCAAAAGAATGACGCAAAGGGCTACGGGCAAAAGCCAAAAGAGATCGATTGCACCGATGGCAAGGGTTACCGGCAGGTGCTTGCCATACCTGCGAGAGGCAAACTGATAAGCATGACTGCGATGGGCCTCGTAGACCTTATCTCCCCTGAACATGCGACGAACCAATGTAAACGTTGCATCGACGATAAAGACGCCGAGCAAAATCAACCAAGCCCAAAATAGCTGTGAAGAAGACCACGCAGCTTGCAGAGAAATAATGCCAAGCACAACCCCGAGAAAACCGCTCCCAGCATCGCCCATGAAAATACGCGCTGGGGGGAAATTCCAGAACAGAAAGCCTGCGACCGAGACGGCGAGTGTCAACGGAAGCCAGATCATACTGTCGACATTGCCCAACCAATATAACAAGCAGGCACTCAGACAGACACAGATCGCCTCGACACTGGCGACTCCATCAATGCCGTCCATGAAATTATAAAGATTGAGCATCCACACGAGATATACAGCCGCTAGGATATGCCCCGAAAGTCCGAGATCCACACCCGCTCCGAAGACGATCAGCGGCGGTAACCCTCCGATCCAGAAAAGCGCCCATATCGCGGCGCTGAAGTGTCCAAGGAGGCGCCATCGTGCCGGGATGTGCTTGTGATCATCCATGAACCCTACGACAGCCACCAAAGCGCCGGCTCCAGCGAGCGCAACCAGCATTTGCCAAGACACCTGTTCGCCCCCCGCCAAAAATGGTAACGCGGCGAGAAATGCCAGGACGATCGCGACACCGCCTCCTCGAGGAGTAGGCATCGAATGTGAACTCCGATTATTCGGAACATCAATAATGCTTTTAGCCAGCGCGTATCTGCGAAGGAATGCAGTCAACACAAATGAAAACGCAGCAATAACTGGAATCATCCAACCGTAGTTCATTATTTTTGATGTTCCCGAAAGTGCAACGCGGTTGCTTTGAGAGCTGCATTTACGCTAACTGGAGGTGCCCAGCCTAAAAGCGAACGAGTCTTGGATATATCTACTTGCAAGGATCCACAGAGGCGTTGAGAAAGCGCTCTTTTACCCAGCAAACCAGCACCGACTTGCAGTACCCAGCTTGGAACCGGCACAAGGCGTGCCGGAACATTCAAAGCTTGCGACATTTTCTTCAGCAGCATGGTCGTAGACAAATCCTCGCCATCGCTAACCAGGAACGTCTGATTAGCGGCGGCTGGATGTTCAACGCAAGTCAGGACCAAGTCTACCAAGTTGTCAATTGACACCAGACTGCGCCGGTTGCGAATAGCGCCGAATGGCAGGGGAATGCCCTTATCCAACCAACGCATCATATTCAAAAAATTAGCTTTGACACCAGGACCGTAAACCAGCACGGGACGAATAATCACAACGTCGCGCCCCGTCTCTGCGGCCAACTCGCGCAAGGCTATCTCAGCCTCCATCTTGGATACACCGTAAGGATCTGCGGGCGATGGAAGGTCATCTGCCTCATACGGTTGGGACTCAGCGGTACCCTCACCATTTACCTTTATGGAACTGATGTAGATAAAGCGACTGACGCCAGCGGCAAATGCTTGGCGGGCGAGATTGATGGTGCCCTCCACATTTACTTCGCGAAAAGCAGACAGTGGGTCTCTTTCTGTGTCATTCATGACATGCACGCGAGCGGCAGAATGGATCACTACCCTCGTATGGGCAAAGCATCCCTCCCACGAAGTCGCTCCATCCAAAGTCGCAAAACGCACGGTATCGATCGTTTCAACAAGCGAGGGAGAATGGTCACGCAGCGCCGCCACTACAGGGTATCTATTTTCGCTGATTATGCGACGAAGAATCGCGCCACCGACAAACCCAGTAACCCCAGTCACTAAAACGGATTGCGCCATCACCTGGTCACCTTACGCAAAGTAGCAGCGCGGAACATATTTTCCAGCCGTTGCAACAGAACGGTTTTTGAATAGTTCGCTTCGTAATACCTTCTCCCCGCCAGGCCCATGAGTTTCAATTGCTCTGGCTCCGTCTTCGCTAGTGCCAATGCTATGCGTGCCAAACCTTCGGCATCACCTGACTGGCACGAGAGACCGGCACCAGATTCGTTGATGACCCGTGCGGCTTCGCCATTGATCATGCCAAGTAGCGGTCGCCCCGACGCCAAATAGGCCTGAACCTTGCCAGGTATCGTTTTTTCGAAAACGTCATTCGTTTTGAGGGAAACAAGCAGCGCATCAGCATCAGCAAATAACGCGGGCATGGCCTCCAGCGGATGACGGCCCAGGATCAATACATTGCTCAGGCTTCTCGACTCGACCTGCTCAGTTAGCCATCCGCTCATGCGACCATCCCCAACAAAAACCCAGCGGATGGGCAACTCGTCGGTCAATATTTCAGCAGCATTAAGAACAGCTGGAAGATCCTGCGCTTCACCGAGGTTGCCGGCGAATACGATGGTGAAGACGGACTCGTCACGCGGCAACAAGTTCGAGCCGATGGACGCTGGGGACGAAAAGTCATCCTCAGCCCAACTAGGAAAATATTGCAAACGACTGGAGTCGATCTTTTTCGTACAGTATTTTTTAACGTTGTCGAAAAACCCGTGCGACTGCAATAGCAAATAATCGGCTCGGTTATAAATCCAAGATACCATTCGGCCAACCAAGGCAAGTGGTACTGAGTGTTTCACCACTCCCACAGCTTTGAGAGTCTCCGGCCAGAGGTCGAGAACCCAGATGAAAACCGGCGCCCTTTTCAATCTGCCAATTACCAACGCAGGAATAGCAGCCATGATAGGTGAAACGGCATAGACGAAAATAGCATCAAAATCTTTTTTCCTCAGCTTAATCGGGCCTAAAAATGATGCACCGATAAAGAAAGACAAATAATTTAAAATCAAGCTAATACTTCGCTTACCACGTGGCACCAACGGAATCCTGACTATCTTCGCACCACCAAACTGTGTGAATTTAGCCGGGTCAGATGTATATGCATCGTAAATTTTTCCTTCTGGGTAGTTTGGCAATCCTGTAAGGACCGTTACGTCATGCCCTTTATCCACAAAGTCACGAACCAGATCGTTGATTCGCATATTTTCTGGCCAGAAGTACTGAGAGACGATCAAGATTCTTAAATTGTTATTGGACATTCCTGAATCTCGACTCAATACCGTTTCCAAACCACGCGATTTACATAATCAGTATAGCTGTGAACAATTCTGACCAATTTATCGGAAACATTTGGCATGCTGTAATCACCTACCAATCGGAGGCTTCGCAAATCACTACGATCTTGACTTTCCAGAATTTTTAATCCTTGCAGTACTCGCTCTACTTCCAGCCCGACCATCATTACGGCAGCTTCTTCCATGCCCTCAGGGCGCTCATGGGCCTCGCGAATATTGAGCGCCGGGAAATTCAAGATTGAAGACTCTTCGCTAATAGTACCGCTGTCTGACAAAACCGCCTTCGACTCAATTTGCAACTTGTTGTAATCCTTGAAGCCGAGCGGCTTGAGCAACCGAACATTCTCGTGAAAGGTCACCCCCATCGCGTCGACGCGTTTTTGCGTTCGAGGATGTGTGGAAACGATAACCGGCAATCCATAATGAGCGGCGACGGTATTCAGCACGGCAACCAGCTTGAGGAAATTTTTATCCGAATCAATATTTTCTTCGCGATGTGCGCTGACTACAAAAAAATTACCGGAAGCCAGTGACAGACGCTCCAACACATCAGATGATTCAATGCCGTCCCGGAAATGGTTAAGAACCTCAAACATCGGACTGCCGGTTTTGATAACCATATCCGGATTTAGCCCCTCTCGCAGCAGATAATCGCGAGCGATGGTGCTATAGGTGAGATTGATATCCGCAGTATGGTCGACGATACGACGGTTAATCTCCTCTGGAACGCGCATATCAAAACAGCGATTTCCCGCCTCCATATGAAAAGTGGGTATCTTTCTCCGCTTTGCGGGGATCACCGCCATACAGCTGTTGGTGTCCCCAAGAACCAGGATGGCTTCAGGCGCAACTTCTGCAAGGACTCGGTCGACCGAAATAATCACGTTTCCGATAGTTTCAGCGCCGCTGGCACCAGCCGCGTTGAGAAAATGATCGGGCTTGCGAATGCCCAGATCCTGGAAAAAAATCTCGTTTAGTTCGTAGTCATAGTTTTGCCCGGTATGAACCAGTACGTGGTCACAGTGCTTGTCCAGCGCGGCCATGACCCGAGACAGACGAATGATCTCGGGTCGGGTGCCAACGACGGTGACAATCTTGAGTTTTTTCATTACCGCTCTCTTCATGGCTAGGTTTACGGCTGAGTGCCGACTGGAAGCGCGAAAGTGTCCGGCCTCTCGCGATCAAATACCTCGTTCGCCCATAGCATAACGATCATTTCCTCAGCTCCCACGTTGGTTACGTCATGGGTCCATCCAGGCACGGTTTCCACGATCTCAGGCTTGTCTCCCGTGGTAAATAACTCATAAAACTCACCAGACATAATATGGCGGAAGCGAAAACAGGCGTTCCCTTTGATCACCAGAAACTTTTCGGTCTTCGAGTGATGATAATGACCACCGCGCGTAATTCCCGGATGAGCAGTAAAGTAGGAGAACTGACCCGCGTCACGGGTCTTGAGCATCTCTACAAAAACACCGCGGGGATCACCATACTTGGGGACCTCATAAGTAAATTTTTTTGTCGGCAAATAACTCAGGTAGGTAGAATAAAGCGCTCGCACCAGTCCGGTACCGACAGGTTCGGTTACCATGGTATATCGGCTTTCACGAAATGCATGCAGTTGTACTGATAGCTCACCAACTGTGAGCGAATATTGCGGCTCTACCTTGATCAAGGTTTGACCGAGATAGCGTCCATCCATAACGGATAAAAACTTCTCGATAACATCATCTATATATACTAGGTTCACCAACGCGCCCGGGTCATTTATTTCAATAGGCAACCCATGGACGATATTGTGGCAAAAGGTCGCTACAACGGAGTTATAGTTTGGTTTTGCCCACTTGCCAAATACATTGGTAAGGCGAAAAAGATAAACAGCTGAACCATACTTATCCGAAAGCTCAGCTAAGGCTTTCTCCGCTTCTCTCTTGCTGTTGCCATATGCATTATCCAACTCAGCCTGAATTGAGGAGGTGTACAACAGTGGAATTTGACGGCCACTCGCTATGATTGCATCGGCTAAATCGTGTGTCAGGTTAGTGTTACCCGCCTTAAACTCCTCCGGATCTTGTGGTCGATTAACTCCGGCTAAATGAAAAATGAAATCCACTTCAGAAACCAGCGACCTCAATTGTTCAATACTGTCTTCCCGACAAAATGAGAAAATCTGGATGTCGCTCCGCACTCGAAGATGCGCAAGAAGGTTTTTCCCTACAAATCCGTTTGCACCGGTGACCAATACTTTCATGCCTTATTCCTCAGGAATAGCGTGTTCACCACGCTGAATTGCGAGCATGAAATCCAGTTTAAGAAGAAGATTTTTCATTCCCTCGACATCCAATCGTACCGTATTGTGCGAGTTGTAATCTTCCGTGCTGGAGATTTTTTCCTCACCTTGCTCAACATATTTACTGTAGTTGAGATCGCGCAGGTCTGGCGGAACGCGGTAATATTGGCCCATGTCTTCAGCACAGGCCATCTCCTCTCGACTGAGCAGCGCCTCGTAAAGCTTTTCACCATGTCGTGTGCCTATGATCTGAATAGGGTGCTCCGGCTTACCAAGCATCACGGTCAAGGTACGTGCAAGGGTCTCGACTGTCGCGGCTGGAGCTTTTTGCACGAACAAATCGCCATTATTGCCATGCTCAAAGGCGTACAAAACTAGATCTACGGCATCTGCCAACGTCATCATGAAGCGTGTCATGTTTGGGTCTGTAATCGATAACGGCAAGCCCGCCCGAATTTGCTCAATGAACAATGGTATAACGGACCCCCGCGACGCCATTACATTTCCATAGCGCGTGCCGCAAATAACTGTCTTGGTTTCATCGACGTTTCGCGACTTTGCAACCATCACCTTTTCCATCATTGCTTTGGAAATACCCATCGCATTAATAGGGTAAACAGCTTTATCAGTACTCAAACAAACCACTCGCTTGATTTCATTCTGAATAGCGGCTTCAAGAACGTTATCAGTACCGATGACGTTAGTTTTTACTGCCTCCATCGGGTGAAATTCGCAGGAAGGAACCTGCTTGAGTGCGGCCGCATGAAATATATAATCAACGCCTCGCGTTGCATTCAGGACGCTTTGATAATCTCGGACATCACCGATGTAAAACTTAAGTTTGGAATTGGCATAACGTTTACGCATGTCATCTTGCTTCTTTTCGTCCCGACTGAAAATACGAATTTCAGCAATGTCGGTCTCGAGAAAACGCTTTAGGACAGCATTCCCAAATGAACCTGTACCACCCGAGATGAGTAGTTTTCTTCCGCTAAACATAAGTTAAGTCCTGAATCAATGCGTGCGACGGCGAATGAATCATTCAGATCGCAATGCTGAATAAATAAGTTCGTCTTTCTGACGGCTCGATGGGTAACTGATCAATACGGCACGATAAGGCCCCTTAAATACAAAGAGGCTTCCCGCCGCGACGCCCACAACCCCACATGCAGCTACGACATCACGCATATCTTCAAGCGAACCCGCGCCACCCAGCACCGTGATGGGTATATGCACTGTTTCACGAAGCTTTCGCGCGAGGCTGACGTCGTAACCCTTCATCCGGCCATCATGCTCGATCGAATTTAATACAATCTCGCCTGCGCCAAGCTTCTCAACCTCGACCGCAACTTCCAATACGTTACGCTTCGTATTGCGTTTACCATTATGAGTCCAAACATCGTGATTTTTACTAAGTAAACGGGGCTTGTAGTCCAGAACCACTACGACGCTCTGACTACCGATCTCCTCAGCAATCTGCGAAATAAGGTGGGGATTATCAAGGGCAGCTGAGCTGATAGCCACTTTTTCAACCCCCAGCGCAATTATCTTCTTAGCTTGATCAGCTGTCCGAATTCCACCGCCATAGCAAAGTGGCATACGGCATTCGGCGGCGAGATTGGCTATCTGCTTGTAATTGGGCTCTGCACCGTTAACAGTGGCGTCGATATCGATGACAATCAGTTCATCGGCTTCCTTTTCGTTAAATATTTTAACGGCATTGATAGGATCACCGACATACTTGGCATCTTTGAATTTGACCGTTTTGACCAAGCCACTTTCCTGGATCAAAAGGCACGGAATTATTCTCGGCCTCAGCATGTTATAGCTCCGCAAAATTTTTCAATAAGCCCACCCCAAAATGATGACTTTTTTCGGGGTGAAATTGGACGCCATATACATTTCCGGCCCTGACCGCGCAGCTGAAATCCAGACCATAAGAAGAAGTCGCAGCAACATGTTCTGGATCAACGCAATCAAAAAAGTATGAGTGAAGGAAATAAAAACGCGCTTCCGCTTCAAATCCCTTGAAGAGCGCTGAGCCTGTCGTCGGGCTAACATCGTTCCACCCCATATGAGGAAGAGCCAAATCCTTTAACTTGGGAATCGACTTGAAGGACCGAACGCTACCAGGCACCCACCCTAAGCCAGGTAAGGTACCCTCGTCACTGGAGTCGGCGAGAATTTGCATCCCAACGCAAATGCCAAGAACCGGGACTTTTCTACCTTGGACAAATTCCGTAAGTGCCGGTCGCATCCCCGATGCGTTCAAGCGCTCGATGGCATGATCGAATGCACCTACCCCGGGCAGAATGAGCTTTTGCGCCCCCTCAAGATCATCAACACACCTAGCAACCGCAACAGGAATGTGCAGTCGCTTGTACACATTCACGAAAGCTTGAATATTACCCAATCCATAATCAATGATCGTGATCATCTGAACAATCTTCTCTCCAGGCCAATAGCACTCATCACACGTGAACCGAGCCCAATCAAGAACCGTTTGCTCTTATAATTAGAGCAGGTTTTGTTTTCCCCATCAAATATCGCTTGCAACTCATCTACTGTAAGATCTAGCTTATTAGCCACGTATTCAAATTCAGACTTTAAAAATTGCTCATCCAACTCTGGCTTTGCAATCCGCGCAATTGCTGCATCGCGGGTCATTTGCCCCGTCATAATCAAGCTTGAAAAGTGCGCCCTTCGCTTTTCAAAGCCGAACTTTTTGGGCATCCAGAAGTCTTCATAAAACCGAGTAAACCGCGACTCGTGATGCTTATGTTGAAACTTCTTCCACCCGAACAAGTCACTTAGAAGGCTCTCAGCATCTTGCTTCACATATGGAATCAGGTTCAACGGCTTTACAACTTTCATTCCTAACAAGAATCGATAATAAAGTTTATAGGAAAGAATATCCACGATTGGGAAAGTTTTGAGTGCGCGTCGTCCAAACTTCGAGTGAATATCCTTGATGAGCCGCTTGTCTATACCGGGGTACCCACCCCACTCTTCCGGCTCTCGGCAACATTCCGTGGAAAAATTACCACCTGTTAAGATATATTTTATCTTGTGTGCTTTAGCAAACTTATAAAGTCCAGAGAAAAATGCGATATCCTGGGGAAGATCCTGATCGGAAATCTGCGCCTTGAGAAAGGCCACCTGCAGATCTTTCATCTCCTCCCAATTGATCACCTCAGTATAGAGGTCAAGCCCCAGCCCATCGACCAGCTTTTCGATATTCCCTACCGCCTGATCCGTATTCCAACCAGCATCTACGTGGAAGAGTAACGGTCGCAAACCCATTTTTTCTTTGGCTATATAGCTTACGTAGGAGCTATCCAGGCCCCCGCTCAGACCAATGATGCAATCAAAGTCACGACCCTGACCATCCTTCTTGATCTTTTCGCTCAGCTTCATGAGCTCAGCGTAGCCCCGCTCGTCAGGGTGCCAGTTTGGCTTGATGACCGAATCAAAATTCACGCAGTAATCGCACAATCCCTGGTCATTAAAATGGATATGTGGATCACTGCTATCCATGATGCAGCGAGAACACACTTGATACGTTTTATTGCTCATATCCACCCCAGAAAAAGAAAACCATGCTCACACCAATTTTTCACAAGCAAGCGCGTCCAATTTTGACTTGACTGACCCTAGAAGGCCAGCGGAAAAATCCTTGTCCTGATTCATGGAATGGAGCACCGCAGAAATGCCCGATGTAGAATACTCACTCACAAGTGTAGACGGGTAAGCAATCAGAAAGTCGACCTCGGGAAAACAGCTTCGACCTTCAATGACATGCCAGCCTTGTTTTCTTACTGAGTCACTGACACCGGCGGTTGGATGAGGCTTATAATAAAAACTTACGCTATATTCCCGGCTCAACTCTTTAAACATATAAATATGCAGAGCCTCACAAATTGGGTGCCCTACAAATAGAATACTGACTGCATTTTTAGATGAAAAGCGAGTGAGTTCAATTATGGGCTGAAAATAGTTGACTGCCACACCCTTGGCAATGCATCCAGCCGATAGAATATCCGTTGCAAAGATCGAACGGGATGATTCATCATAAACGAAAAGTTGCTTCACACTGGAAAGACGATGTGCAAGGCGGAATGGCAACCTTGCTTGGGTTTCATGTTCTGATAACGTCAACCCAGAAAGCGCCCCGTGCTGAACCATAACTAATGAGGCATTCTTTTCTGCGGCAACTCTATCTGCTAGGACAGCCCATCTATCGTAATGCTCGGCAATCACGAGCTTTTGTATACTGAGTTTATCAAGCGCGATTCTGACGGCGAACCATCGAAATGCGGTATAGCTCTGTAAAATCCAGTTTTTCGTCTGTTTTCGATACGCCAGCTTCTTGGACGCTGTTATTGCTAACTTGAAAGCACGTATAAAGTCTTTCGCACCGAGTAATGAGAAAATGTCGACATGTTGCCCACTAAGCTTTTGACGATTTACGGGCGCCCATGGAAATGTAATCCAGTACTTCGGCGCTAACCCAAGGATTGACGACTGCAAGATATCCCCAGCACGCGAAGAAAATGCCAGGGCGTAATCACCAGCATCAGCACTTGATCCTAATTGATCGCTGCATCGCAAGGAATGACGATAAAAAATAATCATCTCATACAAAAAATACAACGAAGCACCACCGAAGCGCCACGTTGTTTTGAACACACTCACAAGCAGTTTGAAGATTTTTCTATTCCCAGCGAATTTATTCAGGATCTTGGCGGGCCTCGGAACGTAATTTAACTGTTCTGGCAAAACGTTCGAAAGCGTATAGACACTGCAATCTATCGCGATTTCATTTTCCGTAGCCCGGATATATTCAACAATGAACCTCAATCCTTGTTCAGTCATTAACAAACCACCAACATAAATTCAAAATAAGAGTATGCATGCCCTACGCCGCGCGCCAGGAAATAACCATTACTTACTTTATAGCGTCGTCTCAAGCATGGTTTTTTTTCTTAGCATTGCCCAGTAAGCAAAATACTTCCAACCCAATATCAGCGTAAAAGCGACACACATACCTAACGGTATGGAGACCACCCCTACTTTATTACTAAAAAGATATGCAACTACCAGAAATGCAAAAAAACCTGCCACCTGACTATAGGAGATAGCCGTATCGTAACCGAAGGAATAGAGCCCTAAATGCGGAATCATGCTGACTGAATAGATGGCAATCGCCGCCAGCAGCCAATACAAGATACTGACATTTTCAGAATAGACAGAATTATTCAACCACTGTAAAACGAAGCCACTCACACCATAGCAAGCTAAAATAAGAAAAGCTGTAACACCAACAATATTAATGGTCAGATCTTTCATATCTTTCTTGAAACCAGACGTATCACCTTTTTTTGCGGAAGACACTAACTTCGGATAAAAAAACACAATCACACCCGCGTCTATAAAGGATAGAACGGCAGTTGCCATACCGACGTAAAGAACATACGCCCCCAAAACACTCAATCCAGATACACTTTCTACCCAATACCGATCAAAAGTAAATATTCCTCTTATTGCAAGACTTGCGATAAGCAACGGAATGGCAATTTTTATTCCTCTAGCAATCCAACTCCAGTTAACTGAGTCTTTCAATGAAGCCTTATCAAAGCTTAAGACTTTTTTGATCGCAATGGCGCAAGCAAAAAAACAACCGAGAACCCAACCTCCTAATACGAACTCTAAGTTACGTGACGCGGGATCGACCCACATCACAGCGACAACGACCAGGCACCAGGCGCCGCTTCTCAGGAACAACACTACACTGGCGAGCAACTGCTCCGAGACAGCCACTAATATCCGATTGAGTTCCTGGGCGATATGTTCAAGCAGTGCCAACGTGACAAACCAGTAAACATGCGTCCAAGGCAGCCATCCCTTGAAGAAAACAAATAGTGCGAATGGCAAGAATACGACGTACAAAATGATATAAAGAACCAACTGATCTCTGATCATCCCAAGCCAGCGCTTTGGTTCCTCACCGATCATTTCACGCGTCGAGAAATTATAGAACTCGAAGCCGACTACATAGAGTGCATACCCGACGGTCGCTGACAAAAGTCCAAATAAACCAACCTCGCCGGATACCAGAAATTTTGCCAGAAAAAAAATCAATATGAATTTACTGACCAATGTCATACCGCGGAGAACGATATTGATACAACGGAATATATTTTCCTTCAGCATGTTACCAACTAGTATGATCATCACCATAGTTTATTTTAATTTACCAATGCATCACGCAACGATCGACTACCTTGCCACGTGACGCACAATTGCAACGCACTCATTACTACTGCCTCTACCTGTGCTTCAGGTCAAACACTGGAGTACTGAAGCATTACAAAATTTTTATCGAATAACCTGCGGGCAATGCTTTCGCCGCCCACCTCAAAGAAACTCTGAGAAGCAACATTCATAACGATCCGAACTCTTGCTGCGCGCGCTGAAAATCTTCCATCCTGCCGATATCCAGCCAATATTCATGCACTGGGAACATGTTGACATCTCGCCCTTCGGCAATCTCTGACTCCAACAAAGTTGGCATATCAACACGAGTCCCCGGTGCTACACGTTTCACCAACTCGGGCGATAATATGTAAATACCAGCATTGATAAAAAAGCGTTGAATTGGCTTCTCTACCATGGAACGAATTCGATGACCTTCACTTTGAATAACGCCGTAAGGCACGCAGTATTCATATTCGCGCACGCACATGGTCGCTGCACCAGAATGATTCTGGTGAAACTCGAGCAGATTCAAGAAATTTAGTGTCGTTAGCAAATCTCCGTTCATCATGAACAGCGGTAAATCAATCTCATCATGTGGTAGCAAACCCAGTGCCCCACCTGTACCCAGCGGCTCCTCTTCGTGCACGTAGCGGATGTCTACCCCCCATTTGCTGCCATCTCCGAAGTGCTCTCGGATCATCTCCGGCATGTAATGAGTAGATATGAAAAACCGATGAAATCCAGAATTGATAAAACTTCTCAGGATTAGCTCGAGAATAGGCTTTTCACCTACTTTCAGAAGGGGTTTCGGACAATTTTGAGTTAGTGGCCGTAACCTAGTACCGAAGCCACCCGCCATCAGAAATACTGGATTGTGCCTGCGCTGTTTATCCAGAAGCTCCTGCAAGGTCTCAAGGCCAATGACCAACCCCTGCGGGTCCAGCACCGGTAGCTGCAACAGCTTGTACTTTTCCATCACCGCAAGGATTCGAGCCCTGTCCCAACCTTTCTCAGCCGTCCTTGGAGTAGCACACATCACGTCACGCACCGGCGTTTCCAGTGACAGACGCTTCAACAAAGCTCTACGGACATCGCCATCAGTAACCGTACCCAAGAGACGACGCTCATGATCGACGACCATGACAATTTTCAGTGCCACGCGGTCAAGCGTAGCAATAGCGTCCACCAGAGAAATCTCTGGGCCGACGAGCGTTAACTCCCACTGCTTCATTGAATACCTTCTTTTGATTACTCACCCGGCACGAAGCGACTCGGTGCCCTGGAGCCAAACATTATATGGTGAGCGGCAAGATCTCGAACCAAAACAGCTCCCGCCCCAACGACCGCATCGTTGCCAATGCTGATGCCTTGTATCACCGCGGCACTGCAAGCAATGAATGCCCGGTCTCCGACGCGCACATTTCCGCACAGTGTAGCCGCGGGAGCGACATGTACATGTGATCCAATACGACAGTCATGGTCGATACTGGCTCGGGTATTGATGATTGAGTTTGCACCGATGACAGCGTCAGCCTGAATGATGGCTCCGGCCATTATTTGTGCCCCGTCGCCAAGAGAGACACTTGGATCAACCCAGGCTGCAGGATGTTTTAGTGCAGGAAAGAGAAAGCCCCGTGCTGTGAGTCGCTCGTAGACATTACGTCTGCCGGCACCTCCAACTAACTGCCCAATGCCATTGATCAGGCCTACACTGCCAGGATCAAGCATCTCAAGGACCTCATCCCCACCTAGAACCTTGCAACCGCGCCACTCGCCAATGCCCTGCTCCCTCAACTCTGGTGCGCAGATGCCATGAATATCCAAACCCAACAACTGAGCCAGTGACAGTAGCACCTTGGCATGCCCTCCCGCACCGAGCATGACCAATGGCATATGATTCGCAGAGTTCTTTGTCATTGGTCGGTAATCGCATCGCCCGCTTCATAGCTGCGAGCCGAGAAAGTGCCAACCAAGCTCCATAACGCGATTGCCGGCAACCCCTGCCCACTGCGTGCAGTGCTCAAATCCTCCCGAACCAATTTCGAACCCGCAGCAATACCCCTCGCAGCGACGACTTGTTGTCGCGCTGCTTTACGCGTGTCCCATTCGCTGGCTTGGGGTGCTTTGCATGGACTGCCCAGCGCCAACTCCAGAGCTCGAATTTCCGAAACCATTTGTTTCAGTTCATCGGGTTCCAGCGAAGCATTGTGATCAGGACCAGGCAAAGAGCGATCAAGTGTGAAATGTTTTTCTATCACCTTGGCGCCGCGAGCTACTGCTGCAACCGGAATCAGGCAGCCAACTGTATGGTCTGAATAACCGACGTCCAGATTGAAAGCGTTTGCCAATGTGTCCATTGCCTTTAAATTGACTTCATTCCACGGTGTAGGGTACTGAGAAGTGCAATGCAGTAGCGTGACGTGCCCCTGTAGCCGTGCGCGGCACTCACTCATTCCCCAGCAACGCCAGGCTTCGTCCATGTCAACAGGCTCCTGGCTGAACTGCATTGCATGC
Source organism: Pseudomonas sp. S2_C03 (assembly GCF_054668405.1). NCBI lineage: Bacteria > Pseudomonadati > Pseudomonadota > Gammaproteobacteria > Pseudomonadales > Pseudomonadaceae > Pseudomonas > Pseudomonas sp. S2_C03. Next base: position 3,662,678 of record NZ_CP162766.1, read on the forward strand.
GCGACAATCGCAAGAGCCTGCTCGACCTCACTCAGCGTTGCCATACCAGTGGACAGAACCAGTTTTTTTCCGGTCCGCGCAAACTGCCATAATAGCGGTCCATTGGTTAGTTCACCCGAAGGAACCTTGAAGAAAGGCATTCCAAGATCCGAAAGAAACGTCAGACTATCGGTATCAAAGGCAGTGGATAAAAACTCAACCCCTTTGCCTCTGGCATAGCTTTGAAGTTCCTTGTGCCATTCTCTCGGCAACTCCAGCTTTTTAAGCATGGACAGCTGACTCTCGAACTCGTCCGTACTTTTCTTCTGATAAGACGCCTTTGGAGCATGACGCGAGGCCAGACGTGCAGCGTCAAACGTCTGAAACTTCACGGCATCAGCGCCCGCATCAGCGGCGGCGTCAACCAACGCAAAAGCCAGTGCCCGATCACCATTATGGTTTACGCCCGCTTCGGCAATGATATACACGGTATCTTTACTGGACTGGTTCATTTATCAGCTCAAATCGTGGAATGTTTTATGAGATATTCCGTCGAATCGTTCAAGGACATTCACGATGCTCTGAGACGCATTACCCTTCCCATAAGGATTTATCGTGTGCCTACAAATTTCGGCGAACTCTTTCGTCAAAGCTTTGATTAGTGTCGACTGAATAGCCGCGGTATCCGCCGCACAATGGAGGACGGAATCCGCCGCCAATCGCCCTTGTTGACGCGCACCAATATCAACGGTAGGGATACCAAATGCTGGCACTTCAATGATTCCGCTGGACGAATTGCCAATAACGACTGCCGCCAACGAAACGGCGCTCAGATAACGCCTGAACCCGAGAGTAGGAATAGCCAGTACTCGCGCGGGTTCCGCTTGAGCATAGGCTTCCAAGAGCGGAATAATCGCTCTGCCTCCATTATCCGCATTTGGATACGTCAAAATTATCTGATGTGTCGGAAACTGATCCAGGGCCTCTAGTAGGGCAGAAAAACTCCGGACTGGATCTTCTTCGAGCATAGTGACGGGATGGTATGTCGCCAATATAAACGGCGAGCGAAGCTCGAATCCGAGGCTTTCAGAAAGCTCTGCGAGATCCATCCGGGGGCTGCGAAGCAGATGGTCCAGGCCGATAGCACCCACATTGAAAACTCGCTCAGGCGACTCTCCCATTTGTATGACACGCGTCCGATAGGGCTGCGCCGCTACAAAATGCAGATAGGCCATCTTGCTGATGGCGTGTCGAATGGCATCGTCATAGGCACCTTCGGTGATTTCACCGCCATGAAGGTGTGCTACCGGAATTCGCATAATCAAAGCGGCCTGGACGATTGCCAGAGCTTCAAACCGATCACCCAGCACCACGAGCACATCTGGCTTCAACCTGTCCAACGCGTCCGCGAACCCAATAGTCCCCAGCCCCATTGACTTGACCACGCCAACGGAGGTGTCCGAGGACAACAGCATCTCTACCTTCGCATCAATAGAAAAACCATCCTCCGCCACCTGCCGCCAGGTTTCACCAAATTCCGGCGAGAGATGAGTGCCACTGACGATGAGCTGTAGTTCGAGGTGACGGCTCGCCTCGATATCCTTCATCAACCAATAAAGCAGACCGTACTCCGCCCTCGTACCAGTGAAAACGGCGACTTTTCGTTTCACGCACTAACCTCCGGAGTGACGCTGCTGGGGAGGTTGACGATACGAGCCTCCAACCATGTCGCGTTACTGAGATCGCCACGTAAACAATTAGAGTACTTTGGCAGATGGTTCATCAGCTGCCAAATGGGTCTAGTCATGACACCTCTATCATTCGTCGCCTTCAGCAAAGCGTCGCGCCTGTCGCGGTTTTCACACACCACCGCGTTCAGCCAATAGTTAGAGCGACAATCTTCTGGCTCATGAACAAAATGCAGTTCGCTCCCTTGCAATTCCTTCTCATACCGCGCTGCCAAGGACCGTTTCATTTTGATGAACTCTTCCAGTTGCTCCAATTGAGCGCATCCCAGTGCGGCATTCAGATTGGGAAGTCGATAGTTGTAACCGACCTCATCATGCACATACTCATATGGGTGAGGAAGTTTGGCCGTCGTAGTCAAGTGCTTGGCTTTTATTCCAAAATTTTCATTGGTCAAAATCATGCCACCGCCTCCGGTAGTAATGATTTTGTTGCCATTAAAGCTCAGAGTACCCAACTCACCGAAGGTGCCGGTATGCCGACCTTTATACAAACTCCCCAACGACTCCGCAGCGTCTTCAACGACTACCAACCGCCATCTACGACAAACCTCAAGCAGTTTATCAATTTCGACAGGATGACCGAAGGTGTGCATGGGCAAACAGGCTCGGACTATGCGCCCCCCCCCCTTAAGCCGGCACAGCCCATCTACATCCAATCGGGCATACTCATGAAGCCACTCATCTAGCGCAACTGGGGACAGTCCTAAGGTGTGACGATCGACATCGATAAAAACCGGCTCAGCTCCGCAGTAAGCGATAGCATTGCAAGTTGCAACGAATGTTAGAGGCTGGGTGATAACGAGGTCTCCCGCCTTTACACCAGCCAACATCAATGCTGTGTGTAACGCCGCAGTCCCGTTTACAGTCGCAATAGCCCGCGGGCTGCCAGTGTAAGCAGATATATCACGTTCAAAACGATCGACGAAAGAACCAACGCTCGAAACAAAAGTCGACTCAATGGTTTCCACCACGTAATCCCGTTCGTTCCCCTTAAAACTAGGAGCATGCAGTGGAATAAATTCGTTTGTACGATACTGTTCACGCACAAAACTTACAAGCGAGTCGAACATGCTAGAGCCTCAAACGTTGTATATATCTGCTTTATATTTGGCTAGGTTTTCCGGACGCGACAACCAATCGATGGTTCCTTGCAACCCCTGGCGGATAGAGTACTCTGGCTTGAAGCCGGTTAGGTTGCTTATTTTTGTATTATCACACCACAGACGGAAGACTTCCGATTTTTCCGGGCGAATACGCTGATCATCAGTCAGAAATTCTACATCACTACCCATCAACTCGCGGATTAGGTGAAGTGTATCCCCAACTGAAATCTCATAGTTCGAGCCGATATTGACCGTCTCTCCGACAGCCTTTTCACATCTAGCAAGTTCGAGGAAACCCCGGCACGTATCTGCCACATAGTTGAAGTCCCGAGTAGGACTTACATCACCCAATTTTATCTGTTTTTTACCGCTCGCAATCTGGGTAATGATTGTAGGAATTACAGCTCTCGCTGATTGTCGAGGACCATAAGTGTTAAAGGGGCGCGCGATAGTCAGTGGCAAATCGAAAGCATTGAAAAAACTCATAGCCATTGCATCTGCGCCTATCTTCGACGCACTATAGGGCGACTGAGCTTGCAACGGGTGTTTTTCATCTATCGGCACATACTGCGCGGTACCATACACCTCACTGGTGGAAGTATGAATAATGCGCTGAACACCATTCTCTAACGCCGCCTGACAAATATTCAACGTCCCTTTGACATTTGTATCTACATAGCTGTCCGGTGCAACATACGAATAAGGGATGGCAATTAGTGCTGCAAGATGGAATACCAGATCGACATCCTTGGTAATATGCTTGCAGTAATGAGGATCTCGCACGTCGCCACTCAGCACTTCAATACTATTCAAACAATCAACGTCTTCCAACCACCCCCAATAATTAAAGGAGTTATATTGGGATAGCGCCTTGACTTCATAGCCCTCTCGAACCAACAACTCCGTCAAGTGAGAGCCAATAAAGCCATCGGCGCCCGTCACTAATACTTTTTTCACTTGCTTTTACCTTTGAATTTTAAGTAAAGACTCATTGCCTTGAACACAAGAAGCGTTCACCAAGGTCAAAGAACGTCATCATCACCGGGCACGCTACCGCCACAGGATTTTACGTCGACTTCCCGAGAACGTAGTGCTTGCAATGTCCGCATCCTCTTTTTCAAAACGCAGAGACGCTCACGAGTGGCATGCTCACCGTTTGCTGACGATGGAGCAGATTGATCAACAATACTACGCGCTCACCACCGTCCGCTGACATAAAAATAGCCTCCAGACCACCTAATTTCCCATCGAAAACTCGAACACGCGCGCCCGCAACGAATGCAGGTCTGGGATCTTCCGCTCGGCGCTGTAGCTGGATCACGATTTCCGGGTCAACCGCCAAGGGTTTTCCGCCAAAACTGACCACTCGGCTGACACCTCGCGTGGAGCGTAGAGGTGCCCAATTGGCGCTGTTTGGAAGGCAGATAAAGAGGTAACCTGGAAACAGCGACTCTCGCACGGAGGCCTGCTTACCGCGCACGACCCGATCGCGACGACATACAGGACGGGCACACTGGTAGCCTTGCCGACTGAGGTTTTCTTCAGCGCGCTTATCCTGTCGAGGTTTACACTGCACGAGATACCACTCGCTTTTTTCGCAAGCGGGAAGATGGAGGCTTGGGTCGCAGCTGTTCACATGCATGTACTTGTCACTAATGGTCGCATCCATGATTCAGCCATCGCTTGCAGCCTAATGAAGCAATCGGAAATTTCTTATCAAATGGCCATCAGCTTCGATGACGACCAAGCAGATCTACACATTAACACACTACATCCCCTCATCCTGCCCCCCACCCGTCATGACCAGCTACACCTCATCCTCCAACCGCGAAAGCCGATGACGCCGCACCGGAGGATTTACTTAAAGACGACACGTTCCGGGAATAGAAAAGAACTTCCCCTTTAGCGCCAAGCTTCAACGCAGGAGTTTTTGTAACCGCACATGACGATGCCGACAAACCCCGAAAAAGGTCCGTCAGCATTGAGCCCAACAGGAAGGCAGCGAACTCACAAAGAAAGAGGAAACTACAGCTCAAACAATTAGCAGACAATTGACGCCTGACTGGACGTGCTAATTCAATCAGACAACGCGCTTGCTTGTGACTTTAGCCTTGCGCCTCACACCCCAGTAAACAGTGGGCCCAATCAACATACCGAAGAGCATCGCTAGAAGTATGAGAAGCGATACTGGCAACTCAGGGACTGCCCACCCGAGAAACAAAAGCGCAACAGACTGCTGATTCTCCAATACAAATGCCAGGATCGACAGAATCAGCAACAGAACGGATACGACGAAGACCATCCGCATGAGATTACGCATAGCATACCCCCTGAAGTGAGTACAGGATCAAACCTCCTGCTCCTCCTCCTCATTAACCCGATCCCTCAACTCCTTCCCCGGCTTGAAATGCGGAACAAACTTCCCATCCAGACTCACCGACTGCCCAGTCTTCGGATTACGCCCAACCCGTGGCGCCCGATAGTGCAGAGAAAAACTGCCAAACCCGCGGATCTCAATCCGATCACCGGTCGCCAGGCATTGGGACATCTGTTCAAGCATAGTCTTGATGGCCAATTCCACATCCTTCGATGAGAGCAGCCCTTGATGGGTGACAATTCGTTCGATCAACTCCGACTTCGTCATATTTTTCCCTTCTTTTTCAAGCAGCTAGGAAAATCGCTTCAGAGGTTTTAGCACGACCGGAGGCATTTGAACAGCCTAAGTATTGACATCAGCCCCCACGTTGCATTGAGAACCTGATGCGATTCAGCAATACCGGGCGCCAGCTACACACAGACAACCAGCATGGTACGTGTCAAGTAGCCAGCAGGGTTGAATCCGAAGGGGTATTCATCCTCATCCTTGGCGTCGTCAGACCTTGTGATCACTTTGTAACCGGCCCCCTTACATTCCTTGGCGGCGCGCTTCTGGCATTTTTCCCATCCTGAGCCCAACCCTGAGCAGTCGACCTTTATACCGCTGACCCCGCGCACGGCATGCGTCTTTGCTGTGGTGCCACAACCCGCCAGCATCACTAGGGCTATCACGACAATGAGCTTGTTCATTCACTTCCTTAGGCCAGGCACCCTGTCCGACTGCGACTCGCTTTAGACCAAGACTAGCTGCAAATAAGCATTTGATCCTGCTACAGAAACAGACCCCAGTAGACGGCCTTTGGTTTCCCGAGGGGGATTTCCCCGAAATACATGGGCCGCGCCAAATCTCAGGCACAAAAAAGGGCGACCGAAGTCGCCCTTTTTCACAGAAAGTCAGAACTTAGTTCTGTTTTTCCGCTTGTGCAGCACGCAGCAGGTCACCCAGAGTGGTGGCTACTGGAGCATCCGAAGCGACTGGCTTGTCGCGCAGGCTCTGGATGGCTTCTTTTTCGTCTTCAACGTCTTTCGACTTGATCGACAGCTGGATTACGCGGCTCTTGCGGTCAACGCTGATGATCTTGGCTTCTACTTCTTCGCCTTCTTTCAGAACGTTGCGCGCGTCTTCAACGCGGTCACGGCTGATTTCGGAGGCTTTCAGAGTCGCTTCGATATCGTCGGCCAGAACGATGATGGCGCCTTTGGCGTCAACTTCTTTCACAGTGCCTTTAACGATGGCGCCTTTGTCGTTAACCGAGACGTACTCGGAGAACGGATCGCTTTCCAATTGCTTGATACCCAGGGAGATGCGCTCGCGCTCTGGGTCAACCGACAGGATAACGGTGTCCAGCTCGTCGCCCTTCTTGAAGCGGCGTACGGCTTCTTCGCCCACTTCGTTCCAGGAGATGTCGGACAGGTGAACCAGACCGTCGATGCCGCCGTCCAGACCAATGAAGATACCGAAATCGGTGATCGACTTGATGGTGCCGGAGATTTTATCGCCCTTGTTGAACTGGCCAGAGAAGTCTTCCCATGGGTTGGACTTGCACTGCTTGATGCCGAGGGAGATACGACGACGCTCTTCGTCGATGTCCAGAACCATGACTTCCACTTCGTCGCCGACTTGTACGACTTTCGAAGGGTGGATGTTCTTGTTGGTCCAGTCCATTTCGGAAACGTGTACCAGACCTTCAACGCCTTCTTCCAGCTCAGCGAAGCAGCCGTAGTCGGTCAGGTTGGTTACACGAGCGGTAACGCGGGTGCTTTCTGGGTAACGGGCTTTGATAGCGACCCATGGATCTTCACCCAGTTGCTTCAGGCCCAGGGAAACACGGTTGCGCTCGCGATCGTATTTCAGAACCTTGACATCGATCTCGTCGCCAACGTTGACGATTTCGGAAGGATGCTTGATGCGCTTCCAAGCCATGTCGGTAATGTGCAGCAGGCCATCGACGCCACCCAGATCGACGAATGCGCCGTAATCGGTGAGGTTCTTGACGATACCTTTGACTTGTTGGCCTTCCTGCAGGGATTCCAGCAGAGCTTCACGCTCGGCGGAGTTCTCGGCTTCGAGGACGCTGCGACGGGAAACGACAACGTTGTTGCGCTTCTGGTCGAGTTTGATGACCTTGAATTCCAGCTCTTTGCCTTCCAGGTGCGTGGTATCGCGCACAGGACGGACGTCAACCAGAGAACCTGGCAGGAACGCACGGATGCCGTTAACGTCGACAGTGAAGCCGCCTTTAACCTTACCGTTGATAACGCCCTTGACCACTTCTTCGGCTGCGAAGGCTGCTTCCAGAACAATCCAGCATTCAGCGCGCTTGGCTTTTTCACGGGACAGCTTGGTTTCACCAAAGCCGTCTTCAACCGAATCCAGAGCAACGTGAACTTCGTCACCAACGTTGATGTTCAGTTCGCCAGCATCGTTGTAGAACTGCTCAAGCGGGATGAGTGCTTCAGACTTCAGGCCAGCGTGAACGGTTACCCAGCGAGCTTGGTAATCGATATCAACGATAACACCGGTGATGATGGAGCCAGCCTGAAGGTTCAGGGTTTTTAGGCTTTCTTCAAAGAGTTCCGCAAAGCTTTCGCTCATTTTAATTCCTGTAGATAAGGGCGAAGAATACGCCCATTTCCACATCCCAGACGATGTGGGTTGGTTGCATTTAAAAGAGGCGCCCCAGGACTATGACTGGTCCCCTGCGGCCCTCTTGGTCACCCGGCGATATCGCGAATGGCGATCTCGCTCATGATGCGTTCCAGCACCTGATCGATGGATAATTCCGTGGAATCCAGCTGAATGGCGTCAGCCGCCGGCTTGAGCGGGGCTACCGCTCGCTGGGTGTCACGCTCATCGCGCGCACGTATCTCATCTAGCAGACTCGACAGACTAACACCATCGACTTTTCCCTTCAACTGCAAGTATCGACGGCGCGCGCGCTCCTCGGCACTGGCAGTGAGGAAAATCTTCAACGGGGCATCCGGAAAAACGACGGTTCCCATGTCCCGCCCGTCAGCCACCAGACCAGGCGCCTCCTGGAATGCACGCTGACGCTGCAGCAGCGCCTCTCGCACGGCCGGCAATGCTGCCACCTGGGAAGCACCGGCACCGATGGTTTCGGTGCGGATAACATCGCTGACTTCGTCGCCTTCCAGGATAATGCGCTGCAACTGACCTTCGGTCGCCGCAATGAATTGAACATCCAGATGAGCGGCGAGTTTTTTCAGCAGTTCTTCGTTGGTCAAGTCGACGCCATGGTTATGCGCGGCAAACGCCAACAAACGGTACAGCGCACCGGAATCCAGCAGGTTCCAGCCCAGACGCTTGGCCAGAATTCCGGCTACCGTGCCCTTTCCGGAGCCACTTGGCCCATCGATGGTGATAACCGGGGCAATGTTTTTCACGACTGAGCCTCTTGTGCAACACGGATACCGACCTGCGCGCACAGCGCCAGGAAATTCGGGAACGAAGTCGCGACGTTGGCGCAATCATGGATACGGATGGGTGCGGTGGCGCGCAGTGACGCCACGCTGAAGGCCATCGCGATACGGTGATCGCCGTGACCGTGCACTTCGCCGCCGCCGATCAGGCCGCCGTCGATGATTATGCCGTCCGGAGTGGGTTCGCACTTGACGCCCAGCGCCAGCAAGCCATCGGCCATCACCTGGATCCGGTCCGATTCCTTGACGCGCAGCTCTTCAGCGCCCCGCAGCACGGTGCGCCCTTCTGCGCAGGCTGCGGCCACGAACAATACCGGGAATTCGTCAATGGCCAGCGGCACCAGCTCTTCGGGGATATCGATACCCTTGAGTTTAGCTGCACGCACGCGCAAGTCCGCAACAGGTTCGCCGCCGACTTCACGCTGGTTTTCCAGAGTGATGTCAGCGCCCATCAGACGAAGGATATCGATAACGCCAGTACGGGTCGGGTTGATGCCGACGTGCTCGAGCACCAGCTCCGAACCTTCGGCAATCGATGCGGCCACCAGGAAGAACGCAGAGGAGGAAATATCCCCTGGGACTTCAATGTGGGTGGCGGTCAGCTTGTGGCCGGATTCAACCGATGCCGTTGCGCCGTTGACACTGACCGGGTAACCGAAGCCGCGCAGCATGCGCTCGGTGTGGTCGCGAGTCGGTGCCGGCTCGGTGACAGTGGTCTTGCCTTCGGCATACAGGCCCGCCAGCAGCAGACAGGATTTAACCTGGGCGCTGGCCATCGGCATGGTGTAGGTCAAGCCCTTGAGTTTATGCCCCCCACGAATGGTCATCGGCGGACGACCTTCGGCGGCGGTTTCGATCACGGCGCCCATCTCGCGAAGCGGATTGGCCACGCGATTCATCGGACGCTTGGACAGCGAAGCGTCACCGGTCAGGGTGCTGTCGAAGTTCTGTGCGGCCAAAAGCCCCGCCAGCAGACGCATCGAAGTGCCGGAGTTACCCAGGTAGATCGGGCCCGGCGCTGGCTTCAGGCCGTGCAGGCCGACACCGTGGATGGTCACGCGACCGTGGTGGGGTCCCTCGATCACGACGCCCATGTCGCGGAAAGCCTGCAAGGTGGCCAGGGCGTCTTCACCCTCGAGGAAGCCTTCGACTTCGGTCACGCCTTCAGCCAGGGAGCCCAGCATGATCGAACGGTGGGAAATCGATTTGTCGCCCGGTACACGAATCCGCCCATTCAGGCGGCCACCCGGTTGTCCCAGGAAAATCAGGTCGTTGGAGTTCATAGCGTCCACATAAGCCCGGCGGGCCAGGATTTTACTGAAATGTTCGCGGGCAACCCGGGCGCGAGTGAAGACGCCCAACAACTGGTGCCCATCCCCAGCATCGACCGCGTCGCGCAAGGCGTCGAGGTCGCTGCGAAATGTATCGAGTGTGCGCAGGACAGCTTCGCGGTTGGCGAGGAAGATGTCGTGCCACATGACCGGGTCACTCCCCGCGATTCTCGTGAAATCGCGGAAACCGCCGGCAGCGTAACGGAAGATCTCAAGGTTTTCATTGCGCTTGGCCAGCGAATCGACCAAGCCGAACGCCAGCAAGTGCGGCAGATGACTGGTCGCCGCCAACACTTCGTCGTGGCGCTCGACCTGCATGTGCTCGACATCGGCGCCCAGCTCCCGCCACAAGCGGTCAACGAGTGCCAGCGCCGCCGGATCGGTTTGATCCAGCGGGGTCAGGATAACTTTATGACGACGAAACAGTTCGGCATTGGAGGCTTCCACCCCACTCTGCTCGGAACCGGCAATCGGGTGACCCGGCACGAAGTTCGCCGGCATGCCGCCAAACACCTCGGTAGCCGCGCGCACGACATTGCCCTTGGCGCTGCCCACGTCGGTCAGAATCGTCTGCCCTAGATCCATGCTGGCCAAACGGCCGAGCAGTTTTTCCATGGCCAGGATCGGCACGGCCAACTGAATCACATCGGCACCCTGGCAAGCCTTCACCAGGTCTTCTTCGCAACGATCGACCACGCCCAGCTCAACCGCCAGCCTGCGCGACTGCGGATCCAGATCGACGCCGACCACCTCGCGGCACAGACCGCTTTCACGCAAGCCCTTGGCAAACGAACCACCGATCAATCCCAGCCCCACCACCACCAGGCGACCGATCATAGGCTCAGCAGATTGCGGCAAAGTGACATCAACCACGAGCCAGAACCTTGGTCAGCGCCTCGAGGAAGCGACTGTTTTCCGATGGCAGACCGATGGTGACGCGCAGGTGATTGGGCATGCCGTAGTTGGCCACCGGACGCACGATGACGCCTTCGCGCAACAGGCCCTGGAACACAGGAGCGGCGACACGATCCAGATCGACGCAGATGAAGTTACCCTTCGACGGGATCCAGCTCAGCCCCAATACGCGGAAACCCGCTTCCAGTTGCTGCATGCCGGCCTCGTTCAGGCGACGGCTTTCGGCCAGGTACTCTTCGTCTTTCAGCGCGGCACACGCAGCCGCCAGGGCCAGGCTGTTCACGTTGAACGGTTGGCGAACCCGGTTCAGCACATCGGCGACCACGGCGGTGGACAGGCCATAACCTACGCGCAGCGACGCCAGGCCATACGCCTTGGAGAAGGTGCGCGACACCAGCAAGTTCGGGTAGGCCGCCAGGAAATCCAGACCGTCCGGCAGATCGCTGCCTTCGGCGTATTCGATGTAGGCCTCGTCCAGCACCACCAGCACATGCTCTGGCACGTCCTGGAGGAATTCGTCCAGCGCCTCGGCGTCGAACCAGGTCCCGGTCGGGTTGTTCGGGTTGGCGATGAAGACCACGCGAGTGTTGGCGTCGATCGCCGCTAGCATGGCCGGCAGATCATGCCCCCACGCCTTGGCCGGGATCACTTTGGCCGTGGCACCAACCGCTTGCGTCGCGATGGGGTAGACCGCAAACGCATGTTCGCTGAACACCGCATTCAAACCGGGCGCCAGATAAGCACGGGCGACCAGCTCCAGAATGTCGTTGGAACCGTTGCCCAGCGTCACCTGATTGAGCTCGACGCGGCACTGCTCGGCCAACAGGGATTTGAGCGCAAAACCATTGCCGTCCGGGTAGCGGGTCAGCTCCGCCAGCTCTTCACGAATCGCGGCCAGCGCCTTGGGACTGGCGCCCAACGGGTTTTCGTTGCTGGCCAGTTTGACGATGCTGGCCGGATCGATGTCCAGCTCGCGCGCCAATTCGTCCACAGGCTTGCCCGGAACGTAGGGCGACAGTTGTTGCACGCCTGGCTGTGCCAGGGCGAGGAAGTTGCCACTCATTTGCTACCCCTTAGAGAACGGCTTTCGGGTAGGAACCCAACACTTTAAGTGCCACTGCTTCCTGACTGATTTTTTCCAGCACGCCCTTGACCAGCGGATCGCGGTGGTGACCCACGAAATCGATAAAGAACACGTAGGTCCATTTACCGCTGCGCGAAGGACGCGTCTCGATGCGGGTCAAGTCGATGCCATTGTCGTGGAACGGCACCAGCAATTCATGAAGCGCACCGGGTTTGTTGCTCATCGAGACGATGATCGACGTCTTGTCGTCGCCGGTCGGTGGCACTTCCTGGTTACCGATCATCAGGAAACGCGTGGAGTTGTCCGGACGATCCTCGATTTTCTCGGCCAGACGGGTCAGACCATAGAGGCTGGCCGCCATGTCGCCGGCAATCGCCGCCGAGTTCCACTCCCCTTTGACCCGCTTGGCCGCCTCGGCATTGCTCGAAACCGCCACGCGCTCGACATTCGGGTAGTGTGCATCCAGCCACTTGCGGCACTGGGCCAGCGACTGCGCATGGGAATAGATGCGGCTGATGCTGTCGGTCTTGGTGTTTTCACCCACCAACAGGTGGTGGTGAATACGCAGCTCGACTTCGCCACAGATGACCATGTCGTGTTCGAGGAAGCTATCGAGGGTGTGGTTGACCGCGCCTTCGGTGGAGTTCTCCACCGGAACCACGCCAAAATTCACCGCACCGGCCGCCACTTCGCGGAACACTTCGTCGATTGCCGCCATCGGCTTGCTGATCACAGCGTGACCAAAGTGCTTCATGGCGGCGGCCTGAGTGAAGGTGCCTTCGGGGCCGAGGTAAGCGACTTTCAATGGCTGCTCGAGCGCCAGGCACGAGGACATGATTTCGCGGAACAGCCGAGCCATCTCTTCGTTACCCAGCGGCCCCTGGTTACGTTCCATCACGCGCTTGAGCACCTGAGCTTCGCGCTCCGGGCGATAGAACACCGGCACTTCGCCTTCAGCCAGCGAAGACATCTTGACTCGCGCAACTTCCTGGGCGCAGCGTGCACGCTCGCTAATCAGCTCCAGGACCTTGGTGTCCAGGGCGTCGATGCGAACGCGCAGTGCCTTGAGTTCTTGCTCAGACATCAGCCGTGTTCCTTCTCGAACTCTGCCATGTACGAAATCAGCGCATTGATTGCACCGATATCCACGGCGTTATAGATGGAGGCACGCATGCCGCCCACGGAGCGGTGCCCCTTGAGGTTCAGCAGGCCACGCTCTTCGGCACCGGCCAGGAACGGCTTGTCGAGGCGATCGTCGGCCAGGCGGAACGGCACGTTCATCCACGAGCGATCGGAATTGTTGATCGGGTTGTTGTACAGGCCGCTGGCGTCGATGAAATCGTACAGGGTGCGCTGTTTGACTTCATTGAGCTTGCCAATGGCTTCCACACCACCCTGCTCCTTGAGCCACTCGAACACCAGGCCGGACAGATACCAGGCCAGGGTTGGCGGGGTGTTGTACATCGAGCCGTTATCGGCTGCGACCTTGTAGTCGAGCATGGTCGGGCACAGGGCGCGGGCCTTGCCCAGCAAGTCCTCGCGAATGATGTTGACGACGATGCCGCTTGGGCCGATGTTTTTCTGGGCACCGGCGTAGATCATGCCAAAGCGCGATACATCGACCGGACGCGAGAGGATGTCGGAGGACATGTCGGCGACCAGCGGAACGTCACCGGTCTCGGGAATCCACTGGAACTCCAGGCCACCGATGGTTTCGTTCGGCGCATAGTGAACATAGGCCGCGTCCCTGGACAGCTTCCATTCGTTCTGGCCGGGAATCGCGAAATAATCGTAAGGCTTGGCGGTTGCCGCAACATTGACATGGCCGTAGCGCGAAGCTTCTTCAATAGCTTTCTGCGACCAGATACCGGTGTCGATATAGTCAGCGCTGCCGCCCTCGGGCAGGAGGTTCAGCGGGATCTGAGCGAACTGCTGGCTCGCGCCACCTTGCAGGAACAGCACTTTGTAGTTCGATGGGATATTCAGCAGATCACGCAGGTCCTGCTCGGCCTTCGTCGCGATGGACACGAACTCATCGCTGCGATGGCTCATTTCCATGACGGACAGGCCCTTGCCGTGCCAGTCAAGGAGTTCACCTTGAGCGCGCTTCAGGACAGCTTCGGGAAGTGCCGCAGGACCGGCACAGAAGTTATAGGCTCTCTTGCTCACATCCAATCTCGCTCTGATTTGGTGGTATCACACGACAAATACACTGTGATCGCTCGGCAGCGATCTACTGTAGGAGCGAGCTTGCTCGCGAAGCGATCCATCAGCAGACATCGTCAGTGGATGTCAGTCCGTCTTCGCGAGCAAGCTCGCTCCTACAGGAAATCAATATTTTCATCAGGGGCAAACAACAAGGGGGCGAATTTTCATCCGCCCCCCTCTTTACCCGCTTACTCTTGCGGTTCTTCGTCAGCGGCGGCGTCGAGTTGCTGGTCTTCGGCAACGTCGTCTATCACGACCTCACCGTCGAACCCTGCTCCCTCTTCACCTTCCAGTTCGTCGCCTTCGACTTCCGAAGGCTCCTGCACCCGCTCAAGCCCCACCAGCGTTTCATCGTTGGCCAGCTTGATCAGGGTCACGCCCTGGGTATTACGGCCCAGGCTGGACACTTCGTCGACACGGGTACGAACCAGGGTGCCCTGGTCGGAAATCAGCATGATCTCCTCACCGTCAAGCACCTGGACCGCGCCAACCAGGCGGCCGTTACGGTCGTTGCTGACCATGGCGATAACGCCTTGGCCGCCACGCTTGTACTCAGGGAACTCAGTGATCGCCGTACGCTTGCCGTAACCACGTGCGGAAGCGGTGAGGATCTGGCTGCCTTCTTCCGGGATCAGCATGGAAATCAGCTTCTGGCCTTCCGGCAGGCGCATCCCGCGCACACCACGAGCGGTACGGCCCATGGCACGGACGTCGGTTTCCTTGAAGCGAGTCACCTTGCCACCGTCGGAGAACAGCATGACTTCGCGCTCGCCGTCGGTGATGGCAGCGGAGATCAGCACGTCGCCTTCGTCCAGCTCCAGCGCGATCAGGCCAACACTGCGTTGACGACTGAAGGATTCCAGCGGGGTCTTCTTCACGGTGCCTTTGGCAGTGGCCATGAAGATGAAGTGACCTTCGGTGTATTCCTCGACCGGCAGCATGGTGGTGATGTACTCATCACTGTCCAGCGGCAGCAGGTTCACCAGTGGACGACCGCGAGCGGCGCGGGACGCCTCTGGAATTTCGTAGGTTTTCAGCCAGTACACCTTGCCCTTGCTGGAGAACAGCAACAGCGTGGTGTGACTGTTGGCGACCAGCAGGTGAGCGATGTAGTCCTCATCCTTGACGCCAGTGGCCGACTTGCCTTTACCGCCACGACGTTGTGCCTGGTACGCAGCCAAAGGCTGGGTCTTGGCATAACCGCCGTGGGAGATGGTCACGACGCGCTCTTCTTCCGGGATCATGTCGCCCAGGGTCAGGTCGAGACGGGCATCCAGGATCTCGGTGCGCCGCACATCGCCGTATTCGGCACGGATCACTTCCAGCTCTTCGCGGATCACTTCCATCAGGCGCGCTGCGCTGTTGAGGATGCGGATCAGCTCGCCGATCTGGTTGAGGATCTCCTGGTACTCGGCCAGCAGCTTCTCATGCTCCAGGCCGGTCAGGCGGTGCAGGCGCAGTTCCAGGATGGCCTGGGCCTGCTCTGGCGACAGGAAGTATTTGCCATCGCGCAGACCGTATTGCGGATCGAGGTTTTCCGGGCGGCACGAATCGGCGCCGGCACGCTCCACCATCGCGACCACGGCGGTCGACTCCCAAGGCGTGCTGATCAGCGCTTCCTTGGCTTCCGACGGCGTTGGCGAGGCCTTGATCAGGGCGATGACCGGGTCGATGTTCGACAGGGCAACCGCTTGACCTTCAAGGATGTGACCGCGCTCACGGGCTTTTCGCAGCTCGAACACGGTACGGCGGGTCACGACTTCGCGACGGTGGCGAACGAAGGCTTCCAGCAGGTCCTTGAGGTTGAGGATCCGCGGGCGACCGTCGATCAGCGCAACGATGTTGATGCCGAACACGCTCTGCAGCTGGGTCTGGGCGTAGAGGTTGTTGAGGATGACTTCAGGCACTTCGCCGCGACGCAGTTCGATCACGACGCGCATACCGTCCTTGTCGGACTCGTCGCGCAGCTCGGTGATGCCTTCGAGCTTCTTCTCTTTTACCAGCTCGGCGATCTTCTCGATCAGGCGCGCCTTGTTCAACTGGTAAGGCAGTTCGGTGATGACGATCTGCTGGCGGCCACCGACCTTGTCGATGTCTTCGATGGTCGAGCGGGCGCGCATGTAAATGCGTCCGCGACCGGTGCGGTAGGCTTCGATGATGCCGGCGCGACCGTTGATGATCGCTGCGGTCGGGAAGTCCGGGCCAGGGATGTATTGCATCAGTTCATCGACAGTCAGCTCCGGATTGTCGATGAGCGCCAGGCAACCGTCGATGACTTCACCGAGGTTGTGCGGCGGAATGTTGGTCGCCATGCCCACGGCGATACCGCTGGAACCGTTGACCAGCAGGTTGGGAATACGGGTCGGCATGACCGCCGGGATCAGTTCGGTGCCGTCGTAGTTCGGCACCCAGTCCACGGTTTCCTTGTGCAGGTCGGCCAGCAGCTCGTGGGCCAGCTTGGTCATGCGCACTTCGGTGTATCGCATGGCCGCGGCGTTATCGCCGTCCACCGAACCGAAGTTACCCTGGCCGTCGACCAGCAGGTAACGCAGCGAGAATGGCTGCGCCATCCGAACGATGGTGTCGTACACCGCGGTATCACCGTGAGGGTGATACTTACCGATCACGTCACCGACGACACGGGCAGATTTCTTGTACGGCTTGTTGAAGTCGTTGCCCAGCTCGCTCATCGCGAACAGCACACGCCGGTGCACGGGCTTCAAGCCATCGCGCGCATCCGGCAGTGCCCGCCCGACGATTACGCTCATCGCGTAGTCGAGGTAGGACTGCTTCAGCTCGTCTTCGATATTGACCGGGAGGATTTCTTTGGCCAGTTCGCCCATGAGAAGCCTGATTCCTTTTTCTGGTGAAACTTCGTCAGGACCAACGAAGCTCGCCGATGCCGGCTGATTGCCAATGCACCGACTTACGACAAATCAACAAGTTATGCCATGGATCTGCGCAGTTGGGGCCGCCACCTCGGGCGACCCTGGAAACCGCCGGATGTTATCACAAGAGCCGCCACGCACCTATCCCCCTGATGCGCATGGAGAGTAGTTAGATGAGCGGTGACTGGCTTGACGGGGGCCTGAGGGGCTTAGAGCTGTATCGAATGTTGAAAACAGGGTTGGATCTGGTTCTTTTGTTGGTTTTACTGGCCTAATCGCGAGCAAGCTCGCTCCTACAGGGGATTGTGAGCGACATCAACCCACTGTAGGAGCGAGCTTGCTCGCGATCAGGCCTACCCAGACAACAAAAATTTTTAATGCAGGCGCTTACGGCACATCAACTGCGCCATCTTCGCGGTATCCGGACGCTCGACAATGCCCTTCTCCGTCACGATCGCATCGATCAGGTCCGCCGGGGTCACGTCGAATACCGGGTTGAACGCATCAACATCCGCACCAATCAGCTTGCCGCCCACTTCCAGCAACTCACGACCTTCGCGCTCTTCAATCGGAATGTCGTCACCGCTGGCCAGGTTCATGTCGATGGTCGAACTCGGCGCCACCACCATGAAGCGCACACCATGGTGCATGGCATTCACCGCCAGTTGATAGGTGCCGATCTTGTTCGCCACATCGCCGTTGGCGGTGATGCGGTCCGCACCGACGATGACCCAGGTGATGCCTTTGGTCTTCATGATGTGCGCTGCGGCCGAGTCGGCATTGAGCGTCACGGGAATGCCTTCGTTGACCAACTCCCACGCGGTCAATCGAGAACCTTGCAGCCAGGGACGGGTTTCGTCGGCATACACCCGCTCGATCATGCCTTCGATGAAAGCACCGCGAATGACGCCCAGCGCCGTGCCGAAGCCGCCCGTGGCCAGCGCGCCGGTGTTGCAGTGGGTCAGGATGGTCTGGGCATTGCCCTGGTGCTTGCGGATCAGATCCACACCCAGTTGCGCCATGGTGAGGTTGGCCTCGCGATCACTTTCATGAATGGCGATGGCCTCAGCCTCCAGCGCGGCCAGCGGATTGTCGTGGCCTTTCAGGCGATCGAGCCGATCGTGCATACGGTTCAGCGCCCAGAACAGGTTGACCGCCGTGGGACGGGAGTCGGCCAGCAGGGCGAAATCTTCTTCCAGCGCCGCATACCAGTCGCCTCCTTCGGCGATACGTGTCCGGGCGGCGAGCACCATGCCATAAGCGGCAGCAATGCCGATTGCCGGAGCGCCGCGCACCACCATCGACCGAATGGCCTCGGCCACCCCGGCCGCACTCGTGTACGCAAGCCAGGCTTCCTCGAGAGGCAAAATGCGCTGATCCAGCAGATACAGGGCGCCATCACGCCAATCGATGGCCTTAACTTTCTCCGCCGCCAACAGTCGATCGCGCATCCTTCACCCCGCACTCATGAACAAAAGCCGCCGATTATAGCGATCCCCCCGCGAAGACGCTCGGGTATACTTCGCCATCTTTTACAAAAGTACTGGAACCGATCCTCGATGCCGAACACTGCCGCTGCGCTCGACCTGTTATTGCTGCCGACCTGGCTGGTACCCGTCGAACCCGCTGGCGTTGTCCTCAAGGACCATGGCCTGGGCATCCGCGACGGCCGCATCGTGTTTATTGGTCCACGCGCCGCCGCGCTCAAGCTCAATGCAAGCGAAGTCCGCGAATTGCCGGACATGCTGCTCAGCCCCGGCCTCATCAATGCCCACGGCCATGCGGCGATGACCCTGTTCCGCGGCCTGGCTGACGATCTGCCACTGATGACCTGGCTGGAAAACCACATCTGGCCTGCAGAAGCCAAATGGGTCGATGAAGCCTTTGTACGCGACGGCACCGACCTTGCCATCGCCGAACAGATCAAAGGTGGCATCACCTGTTTCTCTGACATGTATTTCTTCCCGAAGGTTGCCAGCGAACGCGTACATAACAGCGGTATCCGCGCACAAATCGCGATTCCGATCCTCGACTTCCCCATCCCGGGCGCCAGCAACGCCGATGAAGCCATTCGTCAGGGCGTAGAACTGTTCAACGACCTCAAGCATCACGAGCGCATCAAAGTGACATTCGGCCCCCATGCGCCCTACACCGTGGGCGATGAAAACCTGGAGAAAATCCGGGTGATCGCTGAAGAACTGGATGCGTCGATCCACATGCACGTGCATGAGACCGCGTTCGAAGTGCAACAGGCGGTGGAGCAGCGTGGCGAGCGACCATTGGCCCGATTGGCGCGCCTGGGCCTGCTGGGACCGCGTTTTCAGGCGGTACACATGACTCAGATCAGCGATGAAGACCTGGCGATGCTGGTAGAAAGCAACACCACGGTGGTTCACTGCCCGGAATCGAACCTGAAACTGGCCAGTGGTTTCTGCCCCGTAGAGCGTTTGTGGCAGGCGGGCGTCAACGTGGCGGTCGGCACCGATGGTGCGGCCAGCAACAATGACCTCGACTTGTTGGGCGAAACCCGCACGGCGGCCCTGCTGGCCAAAGCCGTCGCGGGCTCGGCCACTGCGCTGGACGCCCATCGCGCCCTGCGCATGGCGACGCTCAACGGTGCCCGAGCCCTGGGGATCGAAGCCGAGACAGGCTCGCTGGAAATCGGCAAGGTCGCGGACATGGTTGCATTCGACCTGTCTGGCCTGGCGCAGCAGCCGGTCTACGATCCGGTTTCGCAGCTTATATATGCCACCGGCCGCGACTGCGTGAAACACCTGTGGGTCGCCGGTAAACAATTGCTCGATGATCGCCGCCTGACGCGGCTCGATGAAGAACAACTGGCCGCCACTGCCAGGGCCTGGGGCCAGCGCATCAGCGGCCACAACGAATCGTAAGCCCCCTGACCGCCGTCGGGGCAACAGGATTTTTCAAGTTTTAGAGGATGAACCATGAGTAACGTCGACTACGCCGAAATCGCCAAATTCGAAGCCCTGGCCCATCGCTGGTGGGACCGTGAAAGCGAGTTCAAACCCCTGCATGACATCAACCCTCTGCGGGTCAACTGGATTGACGAGCGCGTCAATCTGGCCGGCAAAAAGGTGCTCGACGTCGGTTGCGGCGGCGGTATCCTCAGCGAAGCCATGGCCCAGCGCGGCGCCACCGTGACCGGCATCGACATGGGTGAAGCGCCGTTGGCCGTCGCGCAGCTGCATCAGCTGGAATCCGGCGTGCAGGTCGAATACAAGCAGATCACCGCCGAAGCCCTGGCCGAAGAAATGCCGGAACAGTTCGATGTGGTGACCTGCCTGGAAATGCTCGAGCACGTACCCGACCCGTCGTCGGTCATCCGCGCCTGCTACAAAATGGTCAAGCCGGGTGGCCAGGTGTTCTTCTCCACCATCAACCGCAACCCGAAGGCGTACCTGTTCGCCATCGTCGGCGCCGAATACATCATGAAGCTGCTGCCGCGTGGCACCCACGACTTCAAGAAATTCATCCGCCCTTCCGAGCTGGGTGCCTGGAGCCGCATGGCCGGCCTGACCGTCAAGGACATCATCGGCCTGACGTACAACCCACTGACCAAGCATTACAAGCTGGCTGGCGACGTGGACGTCAACTACATGATCCAGACCCTGCGCGAGGAGTAAGCCGATGCGTATCAGAGCGGTCCTTTTCGACATGGACGGCACCCTGCTCGACACCGCGCCGGACTTCATCGCGATCTGTCAGGCAATGCGGGCCGATCGCGGCTTGCCGCCAATCAATGACAAACATATCCGCGACGAAATTTCCGGTGGCGCCAAGGCGATGGTCGCCGTGACATTCTCCATGGACCCGGAGTCGCCGGGCTTCGAAGAGCTGCGCCAGGAGTTCCTGGAACGCTACCTCAAGGGTTGTGCCGTTCACAGCAAGCTGTTCGACGGCATGCCTGAAGTGCTGGCCGACATCGAGAAAGCCAACCTGATCT
The DNA here is from genome assembly GCF_054668405.1 of Pseudomonas sp. S2_C03. Lineage (NCBI taxonomy): Bacteria > Pseudomonadati > Pseudomonadota > Gammaproteobacteria > Pseudomonadales > Pseudomonadaceae > Pseudomonas > Pseudomonas sp. S2_C03. The sequence goes on from NZ_CP162766.1 coordinate 3,683,718, forward strand.
GGGGCGTAGTGACCAACAAGCCCGTGCGGTTTGCCGAGCCGATCATGCAGCAACTGGGGCTGGCCGAGCGTTCGGCGCTGTTGATCTGCCCCGACCATGTGAAGAACAGCAAGCCTGACCCGGAGCCGTTGATCCTGGCGTGCAAGATGCTCGACCTGGACCCGGCCAGCGTACTGTTCGTCGGTGACGACCTGCGCGACATCGAGTCGGGCCGCGACGCCGGCACCCGTACGGCGGCGGTGACCTATGGCTACATTCACCCCGACGACAATCCGCGGCATTGGGGTGCGGACGTGGTGGTGGATCATCCGCTGGAGCTGCGCAAGGTGCTTGATAGCGCGTTGTGTGGGTGCTGAGATTTGCGTTGTCTCGGCTGACGCCATCGCGGGCAAGCCCGCTCCTACAGTTACTGCGTCGTACATAAGTGGTGTTTACACCCCTGACCCTGTGGGAGCGAGCTTGCTCGCGATTGACCGCGCAGCGGTCACCCCGGCGCACAACCTGATTTGTTGAGGTTCTTATGTTTGATTACTCCGCACGCCCCGATCTGCTTCAGGGCCGCATCATCCTGGTCACCGGTGCCGGTCGTGGCATCGGTGCCGCCGCAGCGAAGGCCTACGCGGCCCACGGCGCCACCGTGCTGTTGCTCGGCAAGACCGAAGCCAACCTGACCCAGGTCTACGACGAAATCGAAGCCGCCGGCCATCCACAGCCAGCGGTGATCCCGTTCAACCTGGAGACCGCCCAGCCCCATCAGTACGATGAACTGGCGGCGATGATCGAGGGCGAGTTCGGCCACCTCGACGGCTTGCTGCACAACGCGTCGATCATTGGTCCGCGCACGCCCATCGAACAGCTGTCCGGCGAAAACTTCATGCGTGTCATGCAGGTCAACGTCAACGCCATGTTCATGCTCACCAGCACCCTGCTGCCATTGCTCAAGCTGTCGCAGGACGCCTCGGTGGTGTTCACTTCCAGCAGTGTCGGGCGCAAGGGCCGTGCGTATTGGGGCGCTTACGGCGTGTCGAAATTCGCCACCGAAGGGCTAATGCAAACCCTGGCGGACGAGGTCGACACCGTTGCCCCGGTGCGCTCCAACAGCATCAACCCCGGCGCCACCCGCACCAGCATGCGCGCCCAGGCTTACCCTGGGGAAAATCCGCTGAACAACCCAACCCCCGAAGAGATCATGCCGGTCTACCTCTACCTGATGGGTCCGGACAGCACTGGCATCAACGGCCAGGCGTTCAACGCCCAGTAATACCGTGCGTCGGCTTTGTGCCGTGGCGAATTCCCGTCACGGCACTCTTCCCACTAAACTTTGTCGTAAATGTCCTACGGGACTGATGGATCAGTACGACGCGCAGCCAGTGCCGCCCTCACCCTGCTTGTAAGACAGACTTACTGCTCAAGGGCGCACGCCATATGAAATCACCCCCCCAGACCAACGCAATTGACTTCGACGCTGCCAAATTGCAACGCCTGGGCATTGGTCTACAACCCTCACTGCTGAAGCGGCCGGTCAGCCTTGCGCAGGTGCGCCAGCAGTTGAATCAGCAGTTGCAGACCAGTCTTGAGCCGCAACGTATTCTCGACGGGTTTTTCCGTGAAATTCATCGGCTGGTGCCACTGGACGCCTTGAGCTATGAACACAAGGCCAGCGACCTGCGACTGGAATTCGGCCGACGCGGCTACCACTCGATCAGCTACAGCCTCAGTCATGAAGGCGAGCACCTGGGCGAGCTGGTATTTCGCCGCAACCAGCGCTTCAGCGATCAGGAGCTGGGCAACCTCGAATCGCTGCTCTCGACCCTGTTGTACCCGATGCGCAATGCCTTGCTCTATCGCGCAGCTACCCAAAGCGCTCTGCGCGACCCGCTGACGGATACCGGCAACCGCATCGCCATGGATCAAACGCTGCAGCGGGAAATCGACATGTCGCGTCGGCATCTGCAGCCCTTGTCAGTGCTCATGCTGGACATCGATCACTTCAAGCAGATCAATGACACCCATGGCCACGGCGCTGGCGATGACGTACTGCGTGCCGTGGCAGCCGCGATCAAGAGCCAGTTGCGCAACGTCGACATGGTGTTTCGCTACGGTGGCGAGGAGTTTCTGATCCTGCTGTCCAACACCGGCCGCGAGGCCGGAGCCCTGGTTGGCGAGCGCTTGCGAGCTTGTGCACAGAACCAGGATTTCCTCGCCGATGGTCATTTGATCGAGTTGACCGTCAGCCTTGGCTGTTCGACCCTGCTGCCCGGCGAGTCGGCCGAGAGCCTGCTTCGCCGTGCCGACAGCGCGCTCTATGTGGCCAAGCGTGAAGGACGCAATCGCCTGGCGATGGCAGGCTGAATCGGGCTGGCCGCCGCAGCGGCCCATCTCGACGCCTCAGCGCAGCGTGCCGCGCAGCTCGCCGACCCGTGCGCGCAAACTGGCTGGCTCCGCCAACTCAACCGCTACCGCCGGCCCCGCCACCAACGTCACCCGCGACCACAGGCGCCGGAAGATTCCCTTGGCGGGATCGCGACTGAAAAAGCTGCCCCACAAGCCCTGCAACGCCAGTGGAATCACCGGCACGGGGGTCTCCTCGAGAATCCGCGTCAAGCCGCCCTTGAACTCGTTGATCTCGCCATCGGCCGTCAACTTTCCCTCGGGGAAAATGCACACCAGCTCACCGTCTTTCAGATACTGCGCGATCCGCGTGAAAGCCTTTTCATAGATCTGAATGTCCTCATGACGCCCGGCGATGGGAATGGTCCCGGCAGTGCGGAAGATGAAGTTCAGCACGGGCAGGTTGTAGATTTTGTAATACATCACAAAGCGAATCGGCCGACGCACAGCGCCGCCGATCAGCAACGCGTCGACGAACGACACGTGGTTGCACACCAGCAACGCCGCGCCTTCATCCGGAATCGCCTCCAGGTTGCGATGCTCGACGCGGTACATGGAATGGCTGAGCAGCCAGATCATGAATCGCATGGTGAACTCGGGAACGATCCTGAAAATGTAGGCATTGACGCCGATGTTCAACAGCGAGACCACCAGGAACAGGTGTGGGATCGACAGTTTGACCACGCTCAGCAACACGATAGAGACAATGGCCGACACCACCATGAACAACGCATTGAGAATGTTGTTGGCGGCAATCACCCGCGCCCGCTCGTTTTCCGGCGTGCGCGACTGGATCAGCGCGTACAGCGGCACGATGTAGAAACCACCGAAGATCCCCAGGCCGAGAATGTCCATCAACACCAGCCAGGTGTGAGCGAAACCGAGGACTTCGATCCAGCCATGGCCGGTGGCGCTGTCGGGGATCCCACCGGAATGCCACCACAGTAAAAGACCGAATACGGTCAGGCCGAACGAGCCGAATGGCACCAGGCCGATCTCAACCTTGCGCCCGGACAGCTTTTCGCAAAGCAGCGAGCCGAGGGCGATGCCTACCGAGAACACTGTGAGGATCAGGGTCACCACGGTTTCGTCGCCGTGCATCCACTCCTTGGCATAGGCCGGGATCTGCGTCAGGTAAATCGCCCCGACGAACCAGAACCACGAGTTGCCAACGATTGAGCGCGACACGGCCGGCGTTTGCCCCAGCCCCAGTTTCAAGGTGGCCCAGGACTGGCTGAAAATGTTCCAGTTCAGACGCATTTGCGGTGACGAGGCCGCCGCACGCGGGATGCTGCGGCTGGCCAAATAACCGAGCACCGCGATGCCGATGATCGCCGTGGAGACGATAGGGGCGTAGTTGGCGGACGACATCATGATCCCGGCGCCGATCGTCCCGGCGAGAATCGCCAGGAAGGTGCCCATCTCCACCAGACCGTTGCCGCCGACCAGCTCTTCCTCGTGCAGCGCCTGGGGCAGGATCGAGTATTTCACCGGGCCGAACAGCGCCGAGTGCGTGCCCATGGCGAACAATGCCACCAGCATCAAGGCCAGATGATCGAAGACGAACCCCACCGCCCCTACCACCATGATCGCGATTTCCCCGAGCTTGATCAGACGGATCAGCGCGTCCTTGGCGAACTTCTCACCAAATTGCCCGGCCAGTGCCGAGAAGAGGAAAAACGGGAGAATAAACAGCAGCGCGCACAGGTTGACCCAGATCGAGCGATCACCCTCGATGGTCAGCTTGTACAGAATGGCAAGAATCAACGACTGCTTGAACACGTTGTCGTTGAATGCCCCGAGGGACTGAGTCAGAAAGAACGGCAGGAAGCGCCGGGTGCGCAGCAAGGTGAACTGTGAGGGGTGACTCATCTTCCGTGTGTCCCTGTTCTTGGGTAACGAGTGGCCTGGATTCTAATTATTGGAATGTCGAACGTCGATCCAGGCCACACCTTACCGAATCCTGGACGGTTATTTCTTTAAACCTGCAATACAAGGTGAGACAAACAAATCGCCGCGCCAAGCGCCCTGCACCGTGCGTCCGGCGACGATCAACCACATCACCACCAGCAGCGCCACCAGCGCACAACCAAAGACACTGAAAAACATCAGGTCCAGGTGGCTCGCCAGTTTCAGCGTCGCCAGAGCATAGACGCCCAGGGGAAAGGTAAAGCCCCACCAACCCAGATTGAACGGAATGCCGGAGCTCAGGTAACGACAGGTGATCAGAAACGCGATCAACATCCACCACAGCGCGAAGCCCCATAGCGTAATCCCCGCCACCAGCCCCAGGCCCGCAGCGATCTCACCGACACCCGGCATGCCGTTGGCGGCGAAAATCGCCGGCGCGTCATTACCCAGCAACAACATGCCCAGCGCCCCGGTCCCAATCGGGCCGAGCGCCAGCCAGCTCGACGCCGCCATGTTTTCGTGGGGCAACTTGTGAAGGGCCATGCGCAACAACAGGATGGTCAGAATGCTCAGGGCCACCGGCAGGGAAAACGCCCACAGCACGTAACTGGTGACCAGCACTACGAGTTGCGCATGGGCATCGGCCAGGTGCGGTGCAAGCAACCCACCACTGGCGGCGGCGACCTCGGCAGCCACCACCGGCAGGAGCCAGACAGCGGTCATCTGGTCAATGCTGTGCTCCTGGCGCGTGAACATCATATAAGGAATCAACACGCCACAGGCCACGGACAGCGCTACGTCCAGCCACCACAGCAACCCGGCGACCTGAATCATGCCATCGCCCCAGCGCGGCAACCCAAACACCAGGCAACCGTTAATGATGGTCGCCAGCCCCATGGGAATGGTGCCAAAGAACATCGAGACCGTGGAGTGGCCGAAAATGCGCCGGGCCTCATCGAAAAACAGTAGCCAACGCGCTGCGTAGAGCGCCGTGAACAAGGCAAACAGAACGATGTTCAACAGCCAGAGCGCTTCAGCCAACGCTCGCAAACCGGGCACTGCGAATGGCAGTTGTGCAAGCGCCAACGCAAGGACACCGGTGCCCATGGTGGCGGCGAACCAGTTCGGGGTGAAATGGCGAATGACATCGCGCGGATGCTGCAAATGGCTTAAAGGTCTGAAACTGGGCGTGGCGATAGTGGGGCATGTCATGTCGAACTCCTGTCCTCTGAAGAGGTAGAGCCCATGGTAGATCCAGATCGAATATCTATATAACGGGTAATTTCTCTAACTGTTATCTATTTTACAGATAAGTGTTCTAGACACTGCCTTCCGACTCGATCACCAGGACTCTCGCCACGCCCAATGGCCGCGCCACATGCTCGGTCCCGACCGACGCATAGAAGATATCGCCGACTTCCAGTACGACGGTTTTCTCGACACCGTCCTCGCGGTATCGCATCTGCACGTGGCCATCGAGCACGACGAATACCTCCTGGCCGTCGTTCACGTGCCATTTGTAGGGCTGGTCGGTCCAGTGCAGGCGCGTGGTGATGCCATTCATGTTGGCGATGTCGAGCGCACCCCAGGCACGCTCGGCGGTGAAACTTTTGCTGCGGATGATGTTCATGGTCGGTCCGTCGATGAATGACCGGCCAAGGCTAACCCAAAATGCCCCGCTGCGGCTTCACCCAGCGGCGCATTTCATGGACGCCCGGCGGCGCTGTACGGTTGGGCGCGCTGCTGGCGCAGCAACGCCAGCAGCGCACCGACTGCGAGGACGATCAGCACGACACCGTAGCCCTCGGTTGTCTTTACCAGGCCAAAGGTTCGCGTCAGGTTACCGGCCAGCAACGACGGCAAGCAGAACGCCAGATAGCTCAACGCGTAATAGGCCGACATCAGCCCCGCTCGCTCATGCGGCAAGGCCAGTGGCACAACCGTGCGCAGCGTGCCGAGAAAACTCGCACCGAAGCCGCAACCGGCAACCAGGGTCCCGATGAAGAACAACACCAGGCTGGCGCTGTGCACAGCCAGCAGAATGAGTATCACGCCCACGGGCAGGACGCTCGCCCCCAGGCGCAAAACTTTGTCGGCAGGCCGATTGCGCAAGGTGTAAATCATCAGGGCACCGGTGACGGTGAGCACGGCCACGGTCGCGCCACCGATCAGGTTCGAGGTCGAGCCCGTGGCGGTTCGCACCAGCGAAGGAGCGAGGGAGGCAAAAAAACCACCCAGCGCCCAAGCGGCGGTGTTGATCGGCAGCACCAGGTACAAGGTCCGCCGCGCCTGCACCGGCACATGCAGCGTTGGCAGCAACGACGACAGCGCGCCAGGTTGGGGACTCACGCTCTCTGGCAGACGCCAGACATAGAGTGCCTGCCAGGCGAACAGCGCGAAGAGAATCCAGAAGGTCAATTGCAATGGCAGGGGTGCGAACTCCACCAGCAAGCCGCAGCCCATGGCCCCAGCCGCCATGCCCAGCAACGGCGCTACGCTATTGACCAATGGGCCTTGCTGACGATCACAATCGAGCAGTGCCGCCCCCAACGATGCGGTGGCCATCCCGGTAGCGAAACCTTGAAGGACGCGCGCGCCGATCAACCAGGCCACGCTGTCGGCATGGATAAACAGCAGCATGGCCAACATGTTGAGCAGCACCGCGGTAAAAATGACCGGCTTGCGTCCGAGGTAATCGGAAAGTGAACCGACTGTCAGCAGCGCCACGAGCAGGCTCATGGCATACACGCCGAAAATCAGGGTCAGGGTTGCCGCCGTGAACTGCAGTTGCTCTTGATACAGGTGATACAAGGGCGTCGGCGCCGTGGAAGCGGCGAGAAAACTGAGTAAAGTGATCGCCAGAAAGCCCAGGCTTGACCGTGTGGAATTTGAATTCGGCATGTGCACACTCCGCAAAAGCTAATTTTTTGCTTTTGCGGAGTGTGCGACTCACTGGCGCTTAAAGCAAATTCTTTGTGTTAAGGTCCGGCACATGGCTATTAAAGAAGGTTTACGCCCAGGCGGTCGCAGCGCCCGGGTTCAGGAATCGATCCACTCGGCGGTGCGCGCGCTCCTTGCCGAGCAGGATCGCGCCAGCGTGACCGTCCCGCAGATCGCTGCGCGCGCGGGCGTTACGCCGTCGACCATTTATCGGCGCTGGGGTGATCTGTCGGCCCTGCTCGCAGACGTCGCCCTGGCGCGTATGCAGCCCGATAGTCAGCCGCTCGATACCGGCAGCCTTCGCGGCGACGTGCAGGCATGGGCGGAGCAGTACCTGGACGAAATGAGCTCCGAGCCAGGCCGCAACATGCTGCGCGATGTACAGGCGAGCCCGACACCCGGCTGCTGCGCGACCATCATTGCCGGGCAGTTGCAGGCGATCCTGGATCGTTATCCCGATCAGCCCAAGCCCAGCGTGGATCATCTGATCAATCTGGTGGTGGCGCCTTCAGTGTTCCGCATTCTGTTCTCCACGGCGCCGCTGGAGATTGAGGAGTTGCAGGGGTTGGTCGGGATTGCGTTGAGTCAGTGAAACCGCCATCGCGGGCAAGCCCGCTCCCACAAAGAGCACCGCTGTACCTGTGGGAGCGGGCTTGCCCGCGATGAGGCCAGCTCAGCCACCGTAAATCCCCCGGAAAACCCCATGCGACACCCCGCCACGCCACGACCTTGGTCGACACTGACTAACGCAGACGGTCGTGCGAGACTGTCTGTCCGGGCACATGCCCCGGGTGTCTTTTGTCTGGAGTCTCCATGTCGCTGTCCAGCGGGCTGATCGCCGCCGTTGCCCTGGCCTATATGGCCATCATGTTTGCCATCGCCTTCTACGGTGACCGGCGCAGTACGCCGCTGCCACCGCGAGTGCGTGCCTGGGTATACAGCCTGTCGCTGGCGGTCTATTGCACCAGTTGGACCTTCTTCGGCGCCGTCGGCCAGGCGGCTGAACAACTCTGGTCGTTCCTCCCGATCTACCTGGGGCCGATCCTGCTGCTGGTCTGTGCACCGTGGGTCCTGCAGAAAATGGTGATGATCAGCAAACAGGAGAACATCACCTCCATCGCCGACTTCATCGCCGCCCGCTACGGCAAATCCCAGTCGCTGGCGATCGTCGTCGCGTTGATCTGCCTCGTCGGTGTGCTGCCCTACATCGCCCTGCAACTCAAGGGCATCGTGCTCGGCGTGAACCTGCTGATCGGAGCTGGTGCCGACGCGATGGGCACCCGCGCCCAGGACACCGCGCTGATCGTGTCACTGGTACTGGCGCTGTTTACCATCGTGTTTGGTACTCGCAACCTCGACGCCACGGAACACCACCGCGGCATGGTGCTGGCGATTGCGTTCGAGTCGCTGGTCAAGCTGCTCGCCTTTCTTGCGGTCGGCGCGTTCGTGACTTACGGGCTGTACGACGGTTTTGACGACCTGTTCGACCAGGCCATGCTCGCCCCGCGCCTGGAGGAATACTGGAAGGAAACCATCAACTGGCCATCGATGGTGGTGCAGACCGGTGTGGCAATGATGGCGATCATCTGCCTGCCGCGACAATTCCATGTGACGGTGGTGGAGAACATCGATCCGCAGGACCTGCGCCTGGCCAAGTGGGTGTTCCCCGCCTATCTGGCGCTGGCGGCGCTGTTTGTGGTGCCCATCGCCCTGGCCGGCCAAATGATGCTGCCCAGTTCAGTGATACCTGACTCGTTCGTGATCAGCCTGCCACTGGCCCAGTCCCATCCCGCGCTGGCATTGCTGGCATTTATCGGCGGCGCGTCGGCGGCGACTGGTATGGTCATTGTGGCCAGCGTGGCGCTGTCGACCATGGTCTCCAACGACATGCTGCTGCCTTGGTTGCTACGCCGTAACAATGCCGAGCGGCCGTTCGAAGTGTTCCGCCAATGGATGCTCTCCGTGCGCCGCGTCAGCATCGTGGTAATTCTGCTGCTGGCGTACGTCAGCTATCGATTGCTGGGCTCAACCGCCAGCCTGGCGACTATCGGCCAGATCGCCTTCGCCGCCGTGACCCAACTGGCGCCGGCCATGCTGGGTGCGTTGTACTGGAAACAGGCGAATCGCCGGGGCGTGTTCGCGGGTCTCGCCGCCGGCACGTTCCTGTGGTTCTACACGCTGGTCCTGCCGATTGCCGCCCACAGCCTGGGCTTGTCATTGAGCAGCTTCCCGGGCCTGGCCTGGCTGCACAGCAATCCACTGAATCTGCCAATCACCCCCCTGACGCAAGGCGTGGTGCTGTCCCTGACGGGCAACTTCACCCTGTTCGCCTGGGTATCGGTACTGTCGCGAACCCGCGTCTCGGAACATTGGCAAGCAGGTCGTTTCATTGGCCAGGAAATCAGTGCCCGCCCCAGCGCCCGTTCAATGCTGGCGGTGCAAATCGACGACCTGCTGCAACTGGCGGCCCGTTTTGTCGGTGAAGAACGGGCCCGCCAGAGCTTTATCCGCTTCGCCTACCGCCAGGGCAAAGGCTTCAACCCCAACCAGAACGCCGACGATGAATGGATCGCCCACACCGAACGCCTGCTGGCCGGTGTACTCGGCGCGTCTTCGACGCGGGCAGTGGTAAAAGCCGCCATCGAAGGTCGGGAAATGCAACTTGAGGACGTCGTCCGAATCGCCGACGAAGCCTCGGAAGTGCTGCAGTTCAACCGCGCGCTGTTGCAGGGTGCGATCGAGAACATCACCCAGGGCATCAGCGTGGTCGATCAATCGCTGCGCCTGGTAGCGTGGAACCGACGATATCTGGAGCTGTTCAACTACCCCGACGGGTTAATCAGTGTCGGCCGTCCGATTGCCGACATCATCCGCTATAACGCCGAGCGTGGGCTTTGCGGCCCCGGTGAAGCGGAAGTGCACGTCGCGCGCCGCTTGCACTGGATGCGCCAGGGCCGCGCCCACACCTCCGAACGATTGTTCCCTAACGGGCGTGTGATCGAGTTGATCGGCAACCCGATGCCGGGCGGCGGGTTTGTCATGAGTTTCACCGACATCACCGCGTTCCGCGAGGCCGAACAGGCGCTCACCGAAGCCAACGAAGGCCTGGAGCGCCGGGTAACGGAGCGCACCCACGAGCTGTCGCAACTCAACATCGCGCTGACCGAAGCCAAGGGCACCGCCGAGTCGGCCAACCAGTCGAAAACCCGATTCCTTGCGGCGGTCAGCCACGACCTGATGCAGCCGCTGAACGCCGCACGCCTGTTCTCTGCCGCCTTGTCCCATCAGGACGACGGCTTGTCCAGCGAGGCGCAGAAGCTGGTGCAACACCTGGATTCGTCACTGCGCTCGGCCGAAGACCTGATCAGCGACCTGCTGGATATTTCGCGCCTGGAGAACGGCAAGATCAACCCGGATATCAAACCGTTCATGCTCAACGAGCTGTTTGACATTCTCGGCGCGGAATTCAAGGCGCTGGCACGCGAGCAAGGGCTCAAGTTCAGGGTGCGCGGCAGCACCCTGCGGGTCGACAGCGACATCAAGCTACTGCGCCGGATCCTGCAGAATTTCCTCACCAATGCTTTCCGCTATGCCCGTGGCCCGGTGCTGCTGGGAGTACGTCGGCGCAAGGGCGAGCTGTGCCTGGAAGTCTGGGATCGCGGCCCGGGGATTGCCGAAGACAAATTGAAAGTGATCTTCGAAGAATTCAAGCGCCTCGACAGCCATCAGACCCGCGCCGAGAAAGGCCTGGGGTTGGGCCTGGCCATTGCCGATGGGCTGTGCCGTGTGCTCGGCCATACCTTGCAAGTGCGCTCCTGGCCAGGACGCGGCAGCGTGTTCAGCGTCAGCGTGCCGTTGAGCAAGGCCCCTGTTGCCGCACCGATCAACGCCACCGAACTCAACGGTAAATTGTTGAGCGGCGCGCAGGTACTGTGCATCGACAATGAAGACAGCATCCTGATCGGTATGAACAGCCTGCTGACCCGCTGGGGTTGCCAGGTCTGGACCGCCCGCAACCGTGACGAGTGCGCGGCACTGCTGGACAGCGGCATACGTCCGCAATTGGCATTGGTCGATTACCACCTGGACGATGGCGAGACCGGGACCGAGTTGATGGCCTGGCTGCGCACCCGCCTGGGTGAGCCGGTGCCAGGCGTGGTGATCAGCGCCGATGGTCACCCGGAGACGGTGGCGCGGGTGCATGCAGCTGGCCTGGATTACCTGGCCAAGCCGGTCAAACCTGCGGCGCTGCGCGCCTTGTTGAGCCGGCATCTGCCGCTGTGATCGGCGCTTTACCTGTAGGAGCGAGCTTGCTCGCGATCAAGGTCCAGGCACCGCAGGGTGTCAGGTACCCAGCGTCATCGTTGACGACCATCGCGAGTAAACTCGCTCCTACAGGGGGGATGCGGACACCTGGAGCGAAGTTTATTCAGGCAGCTCGACCAACCCATCGACATCCGTCATCGCCCGCTCCAGCAAATCCGCCGGTAGGCTTTTACTGGCGCGCGCCCCGAGCAACTTGAGTTGCTCGCTACGACTGACCAGATTGCCGCGACCTTCTGTCAGCTTGTTGCGCGCCGCGCTGTAGGCTTTGTCCAGCTGCTGCAAACGATTTCCGACTTCGTCCAGATCCTGGATGAACAACACAAACTTGTCGTACAGCCATCCTGCCCGCTCGGCAATTTCCCTGGCGTTCTGGCTCTGGCGCTCCTGCTTCCACAAGCTGTCGATCACCCGCAGCGTGGCCAGCAGGGTGGTCGGACTGACAATCACGATGTTGCGGTCGAACGCTTCCTGGAACAGGCTCGGCTCGGCCTGCAACGCGGCGGAAAACGCAGCCTCGATGGGCACGAACAACAAGACGAAATCCAGACTGTGCAGGCCGTCGAGGCGCTTGTAGTCCTTGCCGGCCAGCCCTTTGACGTGGCTGCGCAACGATTGCACGTGCTGCTTGATGGCGATCTGGGCAATGCCGTCATCTTCAGCCGCGACGAATTGCTGATAGGCGGTCAGGCTGACCTTGGAGTCGACCACCACTTGCTTGTCGCCCGGCAGGTAGATAATCACATCCGGCTGAAAGCGCTCACCGTCCGGGCCCTTGAGGTTGACCTGGGTCTGGTACTCGCGCCCTTTCTCCAGGCCGGCGTGTTCCAGCACCCGCTCAAGAATCAGCTCGCCCCAGTTACCCTGGGTTTTCTGGCCTTTCAACGCGCGGGTCAGGTTGGTGGCTTCGTCGCTCAGGCGCAGATTCAACTGTTGCAGGCGCTCCAGCTCCTTGGCCAGGGAAAAGCGTTCGCGAGCCTCGGCCTGGTAACTTTCCTCAACGCGTTTTTCAAACGACTGGATGCGCTCCTTCAACGGATCGAGCAACTGCCCCAAACGTTGCTGACTGGATTCGGCAAAACGCTGCTCACGCTCGTCGAAGATCTTGCCGGCCAGTTCGGCGAACTGGGCACGCAGCTCGTCTCGCGAGCCTTGCAGGTCATTAAGGCGCTGTTGGTGGCTTTCCTGTTGCTCACGCAGTTCGGCATTCAGCGAGGCGGCCTGCGCATCCAGACGACGCAGCTCGGCCTCCTTGCCCGCACGCTCGATGTTCCAGGCATGAGCAGCGTCACGGGCATCGTCACGCTCGATCTGCAGCAGTTCGACTTCACGGCGCAGGGCGGCCAGTTCAGCCTGCCTGGCGGTGTTCGCCTGACCCAGATCGGCTATTTCGTCGCGACAGGTTTCAAGTTGCGCGTTCAAGCCATTCTGGGCCATCTGAGCCATGGCCAGGCGCTCTTCCAAAAGGGCAACGTCCGACTGCGAATGGCTCGCCCGGCGTTGCAGTTGCCAGGCCAACGCCAACAACGGCAGTGCGGCCCCTGCCAGACCCAGCAATATGCTGGTCAAGTCCATCGCCATTGCCATTCCTGCCCATCCGCTGAAAATTGAAGGTTAACCAAGGCGTCAGGTCTTGGACAGCTCAGTCTTCGATCAACCCGAGTTCCTTCTGGGCACGGCGGTCACCGGCTCGAGCCGCCTGGCGCAGGAGGTCCTGGCCGATACGGCGATCCCGGGCATTGCCACACTCGCGGCACATTAACTGGCCGAGGCGACTTTGCGCGGCCACCACCCCTTCGCGAGCTGGCTGCTTGAGCAAACGTCCGGCGAAATGTTTGACATTGGTGTTGTCACCCAGGCGTGGACTGTCGAGCAGCCACTCGGCTACGCGCATCGAAATGCGTTTAGGTGGGGTAACACTGGAAGGATTTGAGGTGGCGGAAACTGATACGGAGCGAAACTTCATAAAGCACTGTGGGGCAAATCGGAGGCGCGCCACTCTACTCTCTTTTTCTTACAGGTAAAGTCTAAAAAATCCCGGCACGCCCGTCCTAGAGCAAGCGCTCGGGACAATCCACAGAAGCTGTGGATAACTCAGTGGACAACCGCCCTTGAACTCCCGCAAAGCCTTATGGAATGGGGCTCGCAGTCAAACTGACGATTTTTTCACCAGTAAAAAAAAGCGATGTTTTTCATTGACTTAAATTTTTCCTGCAGGCAGCCATTGCGCTTGAGGGCGATGTGACAGCGAGGTTACAGGTTGCGCAACTAATGTGCACAAGTACCTCCAGGGCGGTTATATGGGTGCGCTTTTTCGGCGCGTTTTGTTACTTAATCTGGGAATAAACCTTGGCAACCCCTGGCCTAAGGCCGCCTTTTGGGCGACGAACGTCATTGACCGACTGTCGGATTCCGGGCCATTTCGGGGCAAAAAGCCCCGGGAAATGCCGCAGGGGGATTGAGCCCAGAGGCCTACTCAAAGGTAATTGATCGATACCCTTCCCTTTCTCCGTTCGATCCGTTACTATCCGCGGCGTTAGTACCAAGCTGAAAGTCAATTCTGGTCGAACAAATCCCCCCGGCATGCCTTCTTGCACAGAAGCCCACCGAACAAGCGGGATCGGCCACCTCGATGGTTTCCAGGTAAAACTTGCGCCAACACGACCTTTGAATCGCAATCAAAGGGTGTTGCGAAGCCCCTTACTCTGACCGAACCAACCTGCAAATTGATCAGGATCTTCACCCCGGGCCCAGAACCTTTGCCCTCGATGTGATGCCTGCCCTCCTAAGTACCTACCTGCCAGCCCAAGCGCGCCAATTTAATCAGCGCTTCAAACTGGCTGCTTTGTTCCAGTCGGGTTCTTCGTTCGACCAATGGTGGTCGTCGTTACTGGAACGTTTTAATTTTGCACGGTTCATATCCGTGTCGCTTGCAGGAACACCTTTAATGACTACTCAAATCCATACACAGGATGCAATCCGCACCCTCACCAATGCTTTTGCTCCGATGAACTGCCTGATCATGGCCGCTCGCAAAGGCTGCTTCAGCTTTACGCTGGTCAACGAACACGGCATCGCTCGTCACAGCGAACGCCTGTACCCCGACCAGTACTCCAGCGCCGAGCCGCTGCAGGCCGTGATCGAGCGTACTCGCCAGGCGCTGGTCGCCTGACACTGCCACGCCATGTAGGAGCGAGCAAAAGCTCGCGATGGACGTAAACGAAAACGCGGGATGCCTGAATGCCCGCGGTGCACCGACCTCCATTCGCGAGCATGCTCGCTCCTACAGAGTGCAGCGAAAGCGAAAGCCCCGCCCTAAAAGCGGGGCTTTTTATTGCCTTGTGTTTCTCAGCGACTAAGTCCCAATCGATATAACGTTTATAACTGCCGATCAGAAATATTTTAAAAACAATCCTTTACAACGCGAATATGACACTAGACTTCAACTCAAGCGGCTTGATCCGCTTCCGGCGAGCCTGAGTCTTTATCCACCGCTGCCAACGCTCCCTCTCAGGACTCGCCGACCACTTCATGTTCCGAGGGTGTTATGGGTATCGCTGCCAGCGAACTTTGCCGTTATGTGATCCGTCCGACGTTGATCTACCTTGGACGCCATAACGCAACCGCCGAATCCCTGTTGCTGGGCATCGCCGCCAGTCAGTCCGCCCTTGGTTCCGCCCTGCATGACCGCCGTGGCCATGGCCTGTACAGAATTGCCGAACCCCGCCACCAGGCGCTGTGGGACGATTACCTGGCACTGGACCCGGAACGCGCCAGCCTGGTCCGCGGGCTGGCCAGCCAACACGCTTTCCTCAGTGGCCCCCACATTGAATTGACCGTCAACCTGCGTTACGCCACAGCCATCGCCTGGCTGCTGGTGGAAGAACAGAACACTCCACTCCCCGAAGCCGACGATCTGTTGGGCATGGCGCGCATCTGGCGCCAGACCTTTCAGCCGCAAGGACGCCTCAGAGACTTCACCTATGCCTGGCAAACCTGTGTTTCACCGCTGAATCAGGTCGCCTGCTGATACACCCCGCTCCGAAAGATCGTGCAACATGCCGCGAATCTGGTTGGATTGTCCTACAAAACCGCTCTAACTCAAGCGATACAGCCTATAGCGCCCGGACGAAAATGTTGGTAATTTCCGCCCCGGTGATCATCAGGAGTTCTAATAATGAAAAAAGTCATGCTCAAAACCACCCTTAGCCTCGCCGTTACCCTCGCCTCCACCCAGATCTTTGCGAGTGGCTTCGCCCTCAACGAACAAAGCATCAGCGGGATGGGGACAGGTTTTGCCGGGCGCTCTTCTTCTGCCGACGACGCATCCACCGTATTTGGCAACCCTGCCGGCATGGCGCGCCTCAAGCGCGAACAAGTGACCGGCGGTGTTGCATTCATTGACGCACACACCGATATCAGCGACGCCAGCTCCAGCCCGAACCGCGGCACCAATAAAGGTGACATGGTTCCGTTCATGGGCGTACCTATGGGTTACTACGTCAAGCCAATCGACGACCATTGGGCATTCGGCCTGGGCGTATACGCGCCGTTCGGCCTGGTAACCGACTACGAGAACGGCTTTGCCGGCAAGTACTTCGGCAGCAAAAGCGAAGTCAAGATCGTGACCGTCCAGCCAACCATCAGCTACGCCTTCAACGACAAGGTGTCGATCGGTTTCGGGCCGACCATCAACCGCATCGACGGCAAACTGGAATCAAACCTGTCGCTGAACCCTCGGGGTCCGGACGGCACTGTGACCATCAAGGGTGACGATACTGCCCTGGGCTTCAACGTGGGTGTACTGGTTCAAGCCACCGACAGCACTCGCCTGGGCATGACCTATCACTCGAAAGTGAAGTACAAACTCGACGGCGACACCAAGGTCAGCTACGTCGGTCTCGCCCTTGCAGGCCAGAATCCGAACCAGAAGTACGATGCCTCCCTGGACATCTCCACCCCTGAGTCGGTTGATTTCTCCGTGACTCACCAGTTGGACGACCAGTGGACCCTCTACGCAGGCAGCACCTGGACCCGCTGGAGCCGCCTGAAGGAGATCTCGGTTGAGAACGATGGCGTTCCAGCCGCACTGCGTCCCCAGTTCGGCACCATCACTGAAGAGCAAGACTGGCACGACACCTGGGCTCACGCCATCGGTGCTTCCTACCAGTTGAACAAGCAGTGGGTATTGCGTACCGGCCTGTCCTTCGACCAGTCGCCGACCAACAACGAACACCGCTCCCCACGCATCCCGACTGGCGATCGCACGATCTTCAGCGTGGGCGCCGGCTGGAGCCCGACCGACGACCTGACCATCGACGTGGCGTACTCGTACCTGAAAGAAGAGTCGGTGACGGTGAACAACTCCAACGGTGCACCTCGCAACCAGTCGTATAGCTCCAAGTATGAAAACTCGGCAAACGGTTTTGGTGTAGGCGCAACTTACCGCTTCTGATGATCAACGCCTGAACCTGTCCCTGTAGGAGCGAGCATGCTCGCGATGGTCGTCAACGATAACGCTGGATGCCTGACACCCAGCGGGGCCTAAACCTCCATCGCGAGCGTGCTCGCTCCTACAGAATGCATGCAGATCAGGGCTGCGAGGCCAGGGCTTTTTCCACGGCGCTGATGAAGGCCGGATCATCCGGTTTGGTCAGGCTGGAGAAATTGGCGATCACGTGGCCTTTGCGATCAACCACGTATTTATAGAAATTCCACTTCGGCGCGCTGCTCTGGGCTGCCAGCACCCGGAACAGATGCGTGGCGTCATCACCACGAACCTTCTGCGGCTCGGTCATGGTGAATGTCACGCCGTAGTTCACGTAGCAGACCTTGGCGGTCTCTTCGCCGTCCTTGGACTCCTGCTTGAAGTCATTGGACGGGACGCCAATGACCTCCAGCCCCTGGTCCTTGTATTGCTGATTGAGCGCCTCAAGCCCCTTGAATTGTGGGGCAAAGCCGCAAAAACTGGCGGTATTGACGACCACCAGCGGTTTGCCGGCGAAGCGTTGGCACAAATCGATGGACTCCTTGGCGCGCAGTTTCGGCAACGAGCCCTGCAACAGCTCCGGGCATTCGGCGGCCTGCGCCAAACCGCCAACGGCTAGGAGTAACGCGGGAACAGCAAGCCAGCGCATCAACATATCCAGTCATCCTTCAAGTCATCTGCAACGAACTTACTCGCCCTGGGCTTGCGCTAGCAAGCACCCATGCCCAGTTGCATCAACGCCAGCCCGCCCCGGTGCCAGCCCCACCACGCCAGGGCCAGCAACAGGGTGCCAGCGGCCGCAACGGCGACCCGCGGCCACAGGCTATTCATGTCGCGCTCATTTGCGTTTGCAGGCGCGCCACAGGCCGTTCACGCACTGGCCAGTTCAGCGCGGCAGCCATCAGGCTCAACAGAATCGCGACTTGCCAGATCAAGTCATAGCTCCCGGTTCGGTCATACACCACCCCGCCCAGCCAGCCGCCGAGGAACGAGCCGAGCTGGTGGAACAGGAACACGATCCCACCGAGCATGGACAGATTACGGACGCCAAACAAGGTCGCCACCGTACCGTTGGTCAATGGCACCGTCGACAGCCAGAGGAAGCCCATTGCCATACCAAACAGATAGGCCGTGGTGGTCGTGACCGGCGCCCACAGGAACAGTCCGATTACTACCGCCCGCAGCAAATACAGGCCGGTGAGCAAACGCGGCTTGGACATGCGCCCGCCGAGCCAGCCCGCTGTATAAGTACCAAAGATATTGAACAGGCCGATCAGCGCCAGCACCGTCGTGCCAACCGTCGCGGGCAGATGTTGATCCACCAGGTAGGCTGGCAGGTGCACGCCGATGAACACCACCTGGAAACCGCAGACGAAGAAGCCGAACGCGAGCAGCCAGAACCCGGAATGGGAGCAGGCTTCGTGCAGTGCTTCGGTCAGGGTCTGTTCGTGGCCGGCCGCCGGCAATGGCTTGTCCTTGAGCATGCTCACCAACGGCACGATCATGGCCACCAGCAGGCCCAACACCAGCAACGCCGCCGACCAACCCAGCCAGCCGATCAATCCCAGCGTACCGGGCAACATGGCGAACTGACCGAAGGAACCGGCCGCGCTGGCGATCCCCATGCCCATGCTGCGTTTCTCCGGCGGGACAGCACGCCCCACCACGCCGAGTATCACCGAGAACGATGTGCCTGACAGACCAATGCCGATCAACAGACCGGCGCTCAACGACAGGGTCAATGCAGAATCCGACAGCCCCATCAACGCCAGGCCCGAGGCGTACAGCACACCACCGATCAGCACGACTTTCGCCGCACCGAAGCGATCGGCCAACGCGCCAGTGAAGGGCTGGGCCAGGCCCCAGATCAGGTTTTGTAACGCGATGGCAAAGGCAAAGGTTTCACGCCCCCAGCCAAACTCGGCACTCATCGGCGCCAGAAACAGCCCGAAGCCATGCCGTACGCCCAGGGACAACGCAAGAATCAACGCACTCCCCAACAGAACCCAGCCGCAAGTACGCCACATCGATGTCATATTCTTATTCTCCGGTAGCGGGTATATACCCGCTTAAAGTCGGAAAAACAGGCCTCAGGCCAGTTCGTCCAGCAGCTTGAGCAAGGTTTCTCGTTTCTCGGCACCCAGGCGTTCGACCAATCGTTGTTGCGCGGCTTCCCACGCCGGCAAGGCCGCCACCAGTCGTTCAGCACCCGTTTGGGTGAGCTTGACGATGCGGTTACGCATGTCTTCGCCCTCGACCAGCATCACCAGGCCCTCGCCTTCCAGCACCCGCAAGTTGCGCCCAAGGGTGCTACGGTCCAGGCCCATGGCTTCCGCCAGGCTGGAAATGCTCGGTTGGTCCAGGCGCTGCAGATTGCACAGCAAAGAATACTGGGCGACGTTGATCCCGAAGCCATCGAGAGCGCCGTCGTAATGCCTGCTGACGCCACGAGCGGCGCGACGCAGGTTGATGCATAAACATTGGGAGTCGAGCATGGTGCGTGTATATACCCGCGAATCAGTTAAATCAAGTTTCAAAAATGGTGTTGTAAGTTAGATTGCTATCGCGGGCAAGCCCGCTCCCACATTCCGCCTGGTGTCTACAAGTCAAATGGTGGGAGCGGGCTTGCCCGCGATAGCGGTCTACTCCCTCACACAACAACGTCAGACCAACACAATCCCAACCAACACCGCCACCTCCAGCAACTCCAGCAGTGCCCCCGCCGTATCCCCCGTCGCCCCTCCCAGCCGCCGCAGCATCACCCGTCGCAACCAGACGAACACCAACGCCGCCAACACGACGGCAAAAGCCCCACTGAGCCCACCGATCAACGCACACGCCAAAGCGCTAACCGCCAACACCCGCTTGCCGGCCAAACGCGGCAAATGATCCGCCAACGCCTGCCCCAAACCACCCGCCCGCACATAAGGCGTAGTCAAAAACAGCCCCAACAACGCACTGCGACCGATTACCGGCACGATGATCAGCAGCACCGCGTGCTGTTGCTCAATCAGCGCCAGCAACGCGCAGAATTTCAGCAACAACACCACTACCAGCGTGACCACCGCAATCGGGCCGCTGCGCGGGTCCTTCATGATCGCAAGTGTGCGCTCGCGATCACCGAAACCACCCAGCCACGCGTCGGCGCTATCGGCCAGACCATCCAGGTGCAAGCCGCCGCTGAGCAACACCCACGCCGTCAGCAACAGCGCCGCGTGCAGCAACAATGGCGCACCGAGCAACAAGCCGTTCAACGTCCAGAGGATCACCCCGAACAATAACCCCACCAGCGGATAAAACAGCAAAGAACGCCCCAGCTCCTGGGGTGCTGGCATGCCTGGCAGGCGAATCGGCAGGCTGCTGAGAAATTGCAGGGCGATCCAGAACGGCAACATGGTCAGATCAATTCCTTGAGAAGGACACCGGGTGTGACGTTTAAAGAAAACAGCGCGCCATGCCTGACTTCCACATTGAGCAAGTGCTCGCGTGGCAATCCACGTGCCTGCGCCAGCAGCAGGCGCATGACCCCACCGTGGCTGATCAACAACACCCGTTCGCCGGCATGGGCTGCGTGCAGCCGCGCAATGGCGGCCAGGACCCGCGCCGAAAAGTCCTCGACGCGCTCCCCTTGCGGCGGTGTGAACGAGTAGGGATCGGCCCAGAACAAGCCGAGCGCTTCGGCATCCGTCTCCATCAACGCGGCTGCGCTCTGCCCTTCCCAGGCGCCGAAATGCAGTTCCTGCAGATCGACCTCCAGTTGCACGGGCAAACCCAGTTGCTCGCCGAGTTCTTCAGCAAAGCGCGCGCAACGCTGCAAGGGTGAACTGACCAGCCGATCCCAGGGCCCCTGCGCAACCACCGCCGCACGCATCTGCGCCCAACCGGCGTCGGTCAGCGCATCGTCGAGACTGCCGCGCAGGCCGCCACCGAGTTCAGTTTCGCCGTGGCGCAGCAGGTCCAGGCGCAAGGTCATGCCGGACGATCCGCGACGGCAGCCTCGGCGAACGTCGCCATTTGCCCGTGAAGATCACACGCCAGGCGCAGCACCGGCACGGCCAGCGCCGCACCACTGCCCTCGCCCAATCGCAGACCCAGCTCCAGCACCGGCTCGGCCTCCAGCATTTGCAGCACATGACGATGACCCGGCTCGGCACCACGATGACCAAACAGCATCCACTGGCGCGCTTGCGGGTTCAGGCGTACCGCCAGCAGCGCCGCGACACTGCAGATGAACCCGTCCACCAGCACGGCGATCCCTTCCTGGGCACACGCCAGGTACGCGCCCACCAGTGCGGCGATCTCAAACCCGCCAAGGTTGAACAGGGTCTGCAACGCATCGCCGCGCTGGGCCTCGTGCACGGACAACGCCCGTTCGATGACCTGCACCTTACGGCTGACACCCGCAGCGTTCAGTCCGGTGCCAGGGCCTGTCAGGTGGGTGACCGGGCAATCGAGCAAGGCACAGGCCAACGCACTGGCTGCAGTGGTGTTGCCTATGCCCATCTCGCCGCCAATGAACAACTGCGCACCCTGTTCGAGGGCGCGGCGTGCGCTGTCGCGGCCGGCCTGCAAGGCCAGTTCGCCCTGAGCCTGGCTCATGGCCGGACCCTGGACAAAATTCGCCGTGCCCGGGCCGATGTTCAAATGACGCACACCCGGCAGGTTCAACGCGGGCGTCACCGTGCCAAGGTCGACCACTTCCAGTGATGCGCCGAGCTGGCGCGCCAGCACGCTGATCGCCGCGCCACCACTGACGAAGTTGAGCAACATCTGCCCGGTGACTTCCTGGGGAAACGCCGACACACCCTCTGCCACCACGCCATGGTCACCGGCAAAAATGGCGATCCATACCTGGTCCAGGCTTGGTTTCACCTGCCCCTGCATACCGGCCAATTGCACCGCCACCGATTCAAGATGGCCTAGGGAGCCGGCGGGTTTGGTCAGCTGTTGTTGGCGAGCCTGCGCCTGTTCGACGGCCTGGGCGTCGATGGGCTTGCATGGATTCAGCCACCAGGATTGGGTCATAACGCGTTTCCTTTCAAAGTCAGGGGCAAGCCGGCGACGGTCAGCACCACGCGCTGGCAACGTTCAGCCAGCGCTTGATGCAGCCAACCGGCTTCATCGACATAACGGCGAGTCAATTCGCCCAGCGGCACGACACCCATTCCGGTCTCGTTGCTGACAAAAATGATTTCGCCCGGCAGGTCCGCTAGGCAGTCCAGCAACGCTTCCCGCTCGCTCGCCAGGCGTTCGGCGTCGTCGAGCATCAGCAGATTGGTCATCCACAGGGTCAGGCAATCCACCAGCAGGCAACGGTCAGCCCGGGCGGTTTCACGCAGGACGTGCGCGAGCTGCACCGGCTCTTCGATCAGCGCCCACGCGGCCGGTCGCCGGGCGCGATGATGGGCCACACGATCATTCATCTCACCGTCCAGCGGTTGGCTGGTGGCAATGTAGGTCACAGCCAGGGTGCTATCGGCGGCGAGTTTCTCGGCCAGGCGGCTCTTGCCGGAGCGGGCGCCGCCGAGGATCAGTTGGAGCATTGAGACATCCTGAAAAATAGATGGTGAGGCAACCGGCCTCATCGCGGGCAAGCCCGCTCCTACCGTGTCGTTCACAAAACCTGTAGGAGCGGGCTTGCCCGCGATGAGCCGGCAGGAACAACTCAAATCCCACAGAGCTTGCGCAAAAGCCCGGTATCCAGATGCTTCTCCACCAGATCCGCCAACCGTTCGATATCCCGCTCGCGCAGCCCGTGGTAATCGACTTCCTGCACATCCCGCAGCCCTGCCCATCGCAACAATGCAGCACTCGCCGCCGGCGACTCGAACAAGCCATGCAGGTAAGTGCCGAAAATCTGCCCGTCGGCACTCTGCGCGCCATCGCAGCGACCGTCATCCAGGAACACGGCCGCTTGCTCCAGGGCTGGCCCGGTGGTGACGCCGGCATGAATTTCATAACCCATGACGTCCGCATCCTCCAGCACCAGGCGCCCACGCACATTGCGCAGTTGTTTGTCGGCTTCCAACCGAGTCTCGAACGCCAACAACCCAAGGCCGGCACTGGAACCGGGCGCGCCTTCAAGGCCCAGCGGATCGTGGACTTGTTCACCGAGCATTTGCAGACCACCGCATATCCCCATAACCTTGCCACCGTAACGCAGGTGGCGGGTGATGGCAGTGTCCCAGCCATTCGCCCGCAAGTACGCCAGATCGCTGCGCACGCTTTTGGAGCCGGGCAGAATGATCAGGTCGGCGGGGGGAATGGCTTGGCCGGGGGCGATGAATTGCAAGTCCACCTGGGGGTGCAGGCGCAGTGGATCGAAATCGGTGTGGTTGCTGATACGCGGCAACACCGGCACCACCACCTTGAGCACCTGATCGGCCTTGTCGGCCTGACGCTGGTCGATGCCGTCCTCGGCTTCCAGATGAAGGTCCATCACGTAGGGCAAGACGCCGATCACCGGTTTGCCGGTGCGGGCCTGCAGCCAGTCGAGTCCCGGTTGGAGCAAGGCGATGTCGCCACGAAAACGGTTGATGATGAAGCCTTTGACCCGAGCCTGCTCACTGAGCGACAACAGCTCCAGTGTGCCGACCAGGTGCGCGAACACGCCGCCGCGATTGATATCGGCGATCAGCACGACCGGGCAATCCACCGCCTCGGCGAAGCCCATATTGGCAATGTCGCCGGCACGCAAGTTGATCTCTGCCGGCGAGCCCGCGCCTTCGACCATGACCACTGGATACGCCGCGCTCAAGCGCTGGTGCGAAGCCAGCACCGCTTCCATCGCGATGGCTTTGTAGTCGTGGTACGCCACCGCATTCATCGTCGTGACCGCACGGCCGTGGATGATCACCTGGGCGCCAGTGTCGCTGTTGGGCTTGAGCAGCACCGGATTCATGTCGGTGTGCGGTTCGAGATAAGCCGCCTGGGCCTGCACGGCTTGTGCGCGACCGATCTCGCCACCGTCGGCGGTCACGGCACTGTTGAGCGCCATGTTCTGAGGCTTGAACGGCACCACCTCGACGCCCTGGCGAGTGACCCAACGACACAAGGCCGTCACCAGCGTGCTTTTACCGGCGTCGGACGTGGTGCCCTGTACCATCAAGGTGGAGCCCCGGGGCTTGAGCGCAGTCATCGTTTTTCCCTGGCATAGGCTTCGAATGCCTGATCCAGCCGCAACCAATCAGCTTCCTCGCCCGGCAGGCCAAAGCGCAGGCTGCTGGTGCTGGAGAACAGGCGCAGCAGGATGCCGCGCAGGGCCATGAACTCATGCAACTCTTCGGCATGTTCGGTGCTCAGCCACTGAAACAGGGCGCAACCGCCCTGGGGTTTGAAACCGTGTTTTTCCAGCAGCGTCACCAGCCGCTCACTGGCGGCATCGCTGCGCGCGCGCTGACTGGCATGCGCCTGTTTATCCAGCAGGCAGACTCGCCCCAGCACACGGGTCGGCCCACTGACGGCCCAGGGTCCGACTTGTTCGGCAAGCAACTTGAGCAACTTGCGCTCGGCCAGGACAAACCCCAGGCGCACGCCGGCCAAACCAAAAAACTTGCCAAAGGAGCGCAGCACCACCAGGCCGACCTGATGGGAAAAAGGTGCCAGGCTCAGTTGCGGCGTGTTGTCCATGAACGCCTCGTCCACCACCAGCCAGCCGCCCCGTTGAGCCAACCGGGAATGCCATTCCAGCAAACGCGTAGGCGCGATGCACAAGCCGGTTGGATTGTTCGGATTGACCACCACCAGCACATCGAGGTTGTCGATGAAAAAATCGACTTCCTGTTCCACCACCTCACGCACGATGTAGCCGTTGCGGCGCCAGGCCTCGGCGTGTTCGGCGTAACAGGGTGACAGCACTCCGACCTTGCCGGCCCGACGCAAACGCGGCAGCAACTGGATCGCCATTTGCGAGCCCGCTACCGGCAGCACCTGCGAGGCGCCGTAGTATTCGCAGGCCGCCTGCTCCAGGCCATCGTCGGCTTCCGGCAACCGCGCCCAGGCGCGCAGCGGAATGTCCGGCACGGCAAACGGCCAGGGCGCAAGGCCGCTGGACAGGTCGAGCCAATCCGCTTCGGCAATGCCGTATTCAAGCGCCGCCTTGCGCAACCGACCACCGTGTTCAAGCATAAAATTCAGCTCCCACACACAGAATCAGCAACCATAACCATACCCCGCGCTGGACCAGTTGCCAGCCTCGATCAATGGAATCGGCGTCCGCTGGCACACCTTCGCCCAACTGGGGACGCTGGTGCAACTCACCGTGATAAATCGCCGCCCCACCCAACTCGACCCCCAGGGCGCCTGCCCCGGCGGCCATCACCGGACCGGCGTTCGGGCTGTCCCAGGTGGGGCCTTGTGTGCGCCAGCATTTGAATGCGAGTCGGGTCTTGCCCAACAGTGCATAGGTCAACGCCACCAATCGGGCAGGAATGTAGTTGAGCACGTCGTCGATCTTCGCAGCCGCCCAGCCGAAGCGTTCGAAACGCTCGTTGCGATAGCCCCACATCGCGTCCAGCGTGTTGCTCAAGCGATAGAGCACCACCCCTGGCGCGCCGGCCACGGCAAACCAGAACAACGCCGCGAAGACGGCGTCACTGCCGTTTTCCAGGACCGATTCAGTGGCGGCGCGGGCCACTTCGGTTGAATCCAGCTCAGTGGTCTGGCGACTGACCAGATAACCGACACGCTGGCGCGCCTGCTCCAGATCATTGCTACGCAAAGCCTTGGCAACCGGCTCGACGTGCTCCCCCAGGCTGCGCAAGCCAAGCGCACAATAGAGGGCGAGAATCTCGACGATCCAACCCACATAAGGCGCCCAGGAAAAAGCCGTGGCGAGCAAGGTCAGCGGCACGACCGCAATCACCCAGGCCGTCACGCCATGGCTGCGCCAGCCGCGACCACCCCCGTTGAAACGTTGTTCGATGCGGTCGGCAAAACGGCCGAAGGCGACCAGCGGATGCCAGCGCTTGGGCTCGCCCAGCAGCGCATCCAGCGCCACCGCAGCGACACTCAACAACGCCACACTCATTGACTCACTCCCCAATAATTCTCATACAACATTTCGCTTAATGGACGTTCCCGCGCCCAGCCTTCAAGCACCAGCATCGGTGCCGGATAAAACTGTTCGACCGGTCCCAGGCAGAGAATCGCCAAAGGCTTGGCCCCGGCGGGCAACCCCAACAGGTCAGCCAGGGCCTGGGGCTCGAACAACGAAACCCAACCCATGCCGAGCCCTTCGGCGCGGGATGCCAGCCACAGGTTCTGGATCGCGCAGGACAACGAGGCCATGTCCATTTCCGGCAACGTGCGGCGGCCGAAAATATGCCGTTCGCGGTCGTCCATCAGCGCCGCAATCAGCACCTCGGCGCAGTCGTTGATACCTTCCACTTTCAGCTTCATGAATTCGTCACTGCGCTCGCCGAGGGCCTCAGCGGTGCGCATGCGCTCTTCCTCCACCAGCGACTGGATCCTGCCGCGCAGGCTGCGGTCGCTGATGCGGATGAAACGCCACGGCTGCATCAGGCCAACGCTCGGCGCCTGGTGTGCGGCTTCGAGCAGGCGCCGCAGTTGCTCAGGTTCTACGGTGCCACCCGTGAAGTGACGCATGTCACGGCGTTCGGCGATGGCGCGGTAGACCGCTTGGCGTTCGGCCTCGGAGAAGGCGTTATCGGTCATGACCCTATCGCGGGCAAGCCCGCTCCTACACCAATACACTCGCCCCCTGTAGGAGCGGGCTTGCCCGCGATGGCGTCCGTAAGGTCCGGCGCAAAAAGCGCAGCAATCGCAGGAGGATTTGACGGAAAATAAAAATGCACATAAGAAGCCGTCATCCGCCCCTCACGATAAACGGCCTCCGCGCCGCGCCCCCCGTTCGGGCTCAGGCCGCGAGCAATCGGAGCCAGCCCGGTGGTGGTCAGCGAATGGTGATAGGTGTGCCCGCGCAGCGAGCCTTCCGGTAATTCAACCGCCTGCAAGGCGAGCGCCGCCAGGCGTTTCTGCATCACCGCATCCCCCGCCAGCAAGCCGGCCAACTCGGCGCGAGTGCCCTCGACATCCGTCAACGAATCAAGCAGGTAGAGCATGCCGCCGCATTCGGCCAGCAACGGTTTGCCGGCTGCATGGTGGGCGCGGATCGCTTCTAGCATCGACGTGTTCTGCGCCAGCGCCACGTGGTGCAGTTCCGGGTAACCGCCGGGCAAGTAGAGGCTGTCGGCGAGCGGCAGTTGCGTGTCACGAATCGGCGAGAAGAATGCCAACTCGGCGCCCATCGCCCGCAGCAGGTCCAGGCTGGCGCCATAGGTGAACGCAAAGGCTTCATCACGCGCCACGGCAATGCGCACGCCGGCCAGCCAAGGATCGACCGCGATCACTTCGGGGGCCGCAAACGCCACGGCGGGCGGCAGCGCGACTTCGCAACTGCTGGCCAGGGCATCGGCAGCAGCATCGAGACGCAGATCCAGATCGTTCAATTCACTGGCCTGAACCAGGCCCAGGTGTCGGCTCGGCAGCTCGATTCCGGTTTCCCGGGACAGCGCGCCGTACCAGCGCAAACCTTCGGTCAGGCTGCCTTCGAGCAATTGCGCATGGCGCAGGGTGCCGACCCGGTTGGCCAGCACACCGGCAAACGGCAGGTCCGGTTGATAGCGGGCCAGGCCCAGTGCCAGGGCGCCAAAGGTCTGCGCCATGGCCGTGCCGTCAATCACCGCGAGTACAGGCACACCGAAGTGACGCGCCAGGTCGGCGCTGGACGGGGTACCGTCGAACAGGCCCATGACCCCTTCAATGAGAATCAGGTCAGCCTCGGCGGCGGCTTCCCACAACAGTCGCCGGCTTTCCTGCTCGCCGACCATCCACATGTCCAATTGATACACCGGCGCACCGCTGGCGCGCTCGAGGATCATCGGGTCGAGAAAGTCCGGGCCACACTTGAAGACGCGCACCTTGCGCCCCTGGTTGCGATGCAACCTCGCCAGGGCGGCGGTGACGGTGGTCTTGCCCTGACCGGAGGCCGGCGCGGCAATCAATACCGCCGGGCAATGACGTGGCTCACTCACAGTTCAACGCCCTTCTGCGCCTTGATACCGGCCTGGAAGGCGTGCTTGATCATGCCCATTTCGGTAACGGTGTCGGCCAACTCGATCATCTCGGGTTTGGCGCCGCGGCCGGTCACCACCACGTGCTGCATCGGCGGACGCGCTTGCAGGTCGCTGAGGACCTGATCGAGGTCGAGGTAGCCGTGCTTGAGAGCGATGTTCAACTCATCCAGCACCACCAGACCAATCGACGGATCGCGCAGCAACTCGCGGGACACCGCCCAGGCCGCTTCGGCGGCAGCGATGTCACGCTGGCGGTCCTGGGTTTCCCAGGTAAAGCCTTCGCCCATCACGTGGAAACGCACCTGCTCCGGGAAGCGGCGGAAAAACAATTCTTCACCGGTACTGTTGCGACCCTTGATGAACTGCACCACGCCGCACTGCATGCCATGGCCCATGGAACGGGCGAGCATGCCAAACGCCGAGCTGCTTTTGCCTTTCCCATTGCCGGTGAGCACCAGCAGCAGGCCGCATTCGTTTGGCGAGTTGGCGATGCGTTCGTCGATCACGGCTTTTTTACGCAACATGCGCGCCAAATGGCGTTCGTCACGATCTGGGGTATCGGTCATGGGGGAGCTCTCCGTTGAGGCGGGATAACGGCGGGCAGGCACAAGAAACAGATGGCAAGAAGCCCGACATCGCCCACCGTGATGTCGCTGGATTGAATCAGGCCGGTCTCCGGGCTCATGAGCGGCATCACGCCGGACTGCGCGCCTTCCCATGTCGCGATCGACACAGTGGCTCAAGGCGCAGCTTTCACTCATTTACCGTTGCGGGGGCAGCGCCGGGATCGTGCACGCACTCACCGGCTTCCCTGTTTCACTCTGCCGACCTGGGTCACAGAGCACCTGAAACAAGCCGCGAAGGTTAGAGGGTTGGGGGTGGAGCGTCAATTAAAGCCGGGAGGCTGGCGGATGAATAACTGCCGTCGATCAATAAAATGACGCCAATCTTGTGCCAGACTCCCAGCAGTGATATCAAAGAGCCACAACCCCACATCACAAGAACAAGGGTGAGCACCATGCAAGGCATGATTATCAGCAATCCGCGACTGGAATTCCTGCGCCCGCTGCTGGAACGCTGGTTTGATTGTATAGACCGCTACAACGCCGTACGGGGCGATAACGACACACCTTACTGGTACGACGAAAAAGCCAATCTGGGTTTGCTCGCGGCCGCCGCCTGGATGGCCGAAATGGTCACCCTGCAAGACACCCAGACCCGCAAGCAGCTTGAGGAAGGCGAACGCAACGCCCGCGCCAATCTGTTCATCGCCTCCAGCGAAACGCGCGCGTATCTTCAGGCCACCCAACGCTGGCCACGGGTCAACAGTCTCAACCTGACCCAGGCGTTGGCGGAAATCACCAGCGACGCCAAACGCATCAGCTACAGCAGCGACCTGAAACTGGGCTGCCTGTTCGTGGCCCCGCAAAAAGCCCAGCACGGCGCCACGCCGGAAGAGCTGCAGGACATGGTCGATGACCTGCAAAAAGAACATTCCTGCGCGGTCGCCTGGTACTTCCCCTACGCCTACCGCAAATTACGCAACGAAGCGGGCAACTATCATCCGGGCATCGCGGTGTTGTTCAAGGAAGCTCACGGCTGACCGGTTGAACCATCTCGGGCTTGCGCTTCTCTACTGATCAGATCACTGCATTCTTAGGGAAGTTCAGCATGCGCAAGCCCCAGCTCGCTCTCGTCATCACCATGGCCGCCGGGCTCGCTGCCTGCGGTGAAACTTCCACCCTGCAGGTCTCCGACGGCACCGGCCCATCCCCGCAACTGCCAGAACCGAACAAGACACTGTTCCCGACAATGAACATCGCCCCGGCCATCGGCTGGCCGGCCGGCGCCAAACCGACGGCAGCAGCGGGCACTCAGGTGGCTGCATTTGCCGAAGGCCTCGATCACCCACGCTGGCTCTACGTACTGCCCAACGGCGACGTGCTGGTGGCCGAAACCAATGCGCCGCCCAAACCCGATGACGATAAAGGCATCAAGGGCTGGATCACCAAGAAAGTCATGAGCCGTGCCGGGGCTGCCGTACCCAGCCCCAACCGCATCACGTTGCTGCGCGACAAAGACCACGATGGCATCGCCGAAATCCGTACCGTGTTCCTGGAAAACCTCAACTCCCCCTTCGGCATGACACTGGTCGGTAATGACCTGTACGTCGCCGACACCGACAGACTGCTGCGTTTCAATTACCAGCAAGGCGACACCACGATCAAATCCCAACCCATGAAGGTGATTGACCTGCCGGGTGGCACGCTGAATCACCATTGGACAAAAAACGTCATCGCAAGCAAGGACGGCAGCAAGCTGTACGTCACGGTGGGCTCCAACAGTAACGTCGGCGAAAACGGCATGGACAAGGAAGAAGGACGCGCGGCAATCTGGGAAGTGGATCGTGCCACTGGCAACCACCGGATATTCGCCTCGGGCTTGCGCAACCCCAACGGCATGGCGTGGGAACCGCAGAGCGGCGCGCTGTGGACAGCGGTCAACGAGCGCGATGAAATCGGCAGTGACCTGGTGCCGGACTACATCACTTCGGTGAAGGAAGGTGCGTTCTATGGCTGGCCGTTCAGTTACTACGGCCAGCACATCGATGTACGCGTAGAACCTCAAAATCCGGACCTGGTGGCCAAGGCTATTGCACCGGATTACGCAGTCGGCCCGCATACCGCCTCATTGGGCCTGGCCTTCGCAGAAGGCAATACGTTGCCGGCCCAATTCAAGGAAGGCGCTTTCGTCGGCCAGCATGGCTCGTGGAACCGGAAACCGCACAGTGGCTACAAAGTGATCTTCGTGCCCTTCAGCGCGGGCAAACCGAGCGGCGCGCCAGTGGATGTGCTCACGGGTTTTCTCAATGACGAAGAGAAAGCCATGGGTCGCCCGGTGGGCGTGGTGATCGATCAGCAGGGCGACCTGCTGGTGGCCGATGATGTGGGGAACAAGGTGTGGCGGGTGTCTGCCGCGAAATGACCTTCCCCCTTTAGGAGCGAGCATGCTCGCGATGATCGTCAACGAAAACGTTGGCTATCTGACACCCAGCGGCGTTTTCCAGTCCATCGCGAGCATGCTCGCTCCTACAGGGCGCGCGTGAAGGCCTCTAGCGCTTACGACAAAGCGTCAACCCATCCCCCAGTGGCAACAGCGACAGGTCCACTCGCGCGTCATCCTTCAACGCACGATTGAGCGCCTGGATCGCGCGGGTGTCAGCGCTTTCGGGCGCTGACTCCAGCACCCGCCCACTCCACAGCGTGTTGTCGAACACCGCCAGGCCGCCAACGCGCAACAGACGCAGGGCATGCTCAAGATAGTGGGGGTAGTTGGCCTTGTCGGCATCGATGAAGATCAGATCGAACTGCCCTGGCTCATCCAACTGAGACAGGGTGTGCAGCGCAGGCGCCAGCCGCAGGTCAATCCGCTCGTCCAGGCCCGCCTCCTGCCAGTAACGACGCGCGATGACATTATAGTCGCCGGGTACATCACAGCAGATCAGTGCACCGTCATCCGGCAAGGCGGCCGCCATGCACAACGCGCTGTAACCGGTGAAAGTGCCGATTTCCAGAATTCGTCTTGCACCGATCAGCCTGACCAGCAAGGCAAGGAATTGCCCCTGTTCCGGCGC
This sequence comes from Pseudomonas sp. S2_C03, assembly GCF_054668405.1. NCBI lineage: Bacteria > Pseudomonadati > Pseudomonadota > Gammaproteobacteria > Pseudomonadales > Pseudomonadaceae > Pseudomonas > Pseudomonas sp. S2_C03. Next base: position 3,715,501 of record NZ_CP162766.1, read on the forward strand.
CACCTGCCAGCGCGCCATGGGCAGCGCCTGGGTTTCGTCGCGCAGGCGTTTGAGCAGCGGCGTTTCCCTCAGGGAAACGTCGAGCAGGTATTGGTACAGGGCATCATCGAGATTCAGCGTGCGAGCGGTCATGACAACCTCTCCAGACTAGGGGTTGCGCGCCAGATGCTCGGGTTGCAGAACACGCTTCGCGCTCAGGTAGGCTTTCTGCCAATACGCCTTGGACAAGCTGTCGAGCTTGACCGTGCCACCGGTGGCCGGCGCATGGACAAATCGACCCTCACCAACGTAGATCCCGGCGTGACTCACCTGAGAGCCGCCGTTGGTGGCGAAGAACACCAGATCACCACTTTGCAGGCCTTCTTTGCCGACATCGGCCGCCTGCATGCTGATCATTTCGCGAGTCGTACGCGGCAACGAAATACCGGCGGCGTCGCGATAGACGTAACCAATCAGGCCACTGCAATCGAAACCGGAATCCGGTGTGTTGCCCCCCCAGCGATAAGGTGTGCCGACCAGGCCCAGAGCGCGAAACAACACGTCTTCTGCCTCGGGTGAGGACGGCTGTGGCGTACCAAAGACAATCGGCGCGCGAACCACAGGCGCAGGTGGCGTGCGGCTGGCGCAAGCGCTGAGCAGCGCGGCGAGGAGCATGAGTGCGAGGCGGGCCGACATCGTCATAAGCAGAGCATCCTGATCTGTCTGCGGCTTTTTTCTGCCCAAGCGACAGAAAAGAAAACCGCCTGCGCAAGGCGCAGGCGGTTTGCCATCAATAATAGATCAGGATTCTAGCGCCTATGGGGCAAACTTCAAGTAAGACTTTAAGTTCACCATGTAACCAGTGCGGTTACTGCCCGGCAGTGGTCGCCACCGACCGAATGAAGCATTACTTGCGTGCGGTGACCACTGTCGGCGCCATGGCGAGTGCACGCTTGGCTTCGATGAAGGTCTTGCTCCAGTAGCTGTCGCCCAGGCTATCGACCCGTACACCACCGCTTTTGCGGCTGCTGGAGTGGATGAACTGGTTGTCGCCCAGGTAGATCCCGGCGTGACTCACACGACCGCGACGGCCGTTGGTAGCGAAGAACAGCAGATCGCCCGGCTTGAGCGCGCTACGGGAAACCAGTGGCGCATCGACGTTGATCATTTCGCGAGTGGAGCGTGGCAGGTTCATGCCAGCCTCTTCACGAAACAGATAGCCGATGAAACCGCTGCAATCAAAGCCAGCCTCGGAGGTGCCGCCGAAACGGTAGCGGGTACCGATCAGGGACATACCGCGCTCGAGGATGCTGTCCGCCAGGACCGGAAGCTGGTACGACTTGCCGTCGGCGAAGTTGGCCAGTTCCTTGTCGGTTTCCAGTTCTTGCTGGAAACGCTCGGCGGAAGATTGTGCGGTAACCGAATTTTTGCTGACCTGCTGTTGAGGAGCCTGCTCCGACACTGGGGTGTGGGCGGCGCAACCGAACAACAGGGTAACGAGTGCGAGGGGCACGAGGGGTGCGAAGCGCTTTAGCATGGGCACGACCGTGACTTCATAGTTGTAAAGAAGCCGAGACTATGCCCGCTATCGACCTCATTTGCAAATTCAATCGAAACTTTTGTGACTTTTCGTTTTCGCGTTTACATCTAAGCGCTTAAGCCCCATTTAGACGCTTACGCGGCCTACACCCTGTAGGAACGCGGGTTTGTTGACGCCTGAAATATGCCGAAAGCCCTGAAAAACCGGGGCTCACCAGCCCAATGTTTCTTTCAGGAAAGGGATGGTCAGCTTGCGCTGGGCTTGCAGGGAGGCCTGATCGAGCTGCTCGAGCAGGTCGAACAATGCGCTCATGCTGCGAGTGCCTCGAGTCAGGATGAAATGCCCGACTTCGTCAGTCAGGTGCAGGCCGCGACGAGACGCGCGTAGCTGCAACGCGCGCAGTTTGTCTTCGTCGGACAAGGGTCGCATCTGAAAGATAAGTGCCAGGGTCAGGCGTGATTTGAGGTCGGCGAGCTTCACCGGCAATTCGCGCGGAGAGGTCGAAGCCGCAATCAACAGCCGCCGCCCGCTGTCGCGCAGACGGTTGAATAGATGGAACAGCGCCTCTTCCCAGTCCGCATGCCCGGCCACCGACTGCAAATCGTCCAGACAGACCAGTTCGTACTGTTCGAGGTTGTCGAGAATTTCAACGCCGCGATCCATCAACTCGGCCAGCGGCAGGTAAACCGCTGGTTCACCCATCTGTTCGAAACGCAGGCACGCGGCCTGCAACAGATGCGTACGCCCTACCCCGTGCTTGCCCCAGAGGTAAATCAGGCTTTCGGTCCAGCCGGCGTCGGCTTCGCAAAGCCGCTCGACATAGCCGAGTGCAGCGGCATTGGCGCCTGGGTAGTAGTTGATAAAGGTAGCGTCATCACGCAGACGCACACCTAGGGGCAGCTGAATCGGTTTCATGCTGACTGAACGGTTCCAAATGAACCGTTAGTGGCCTCTGTGTAAAGTTCGCGAAGTTTATACCCGTGAGGCTGGCCGCACAATCCGACAGACCACAAGCAAAATCAAAGGTTTGCGTTATTGCGCCGTATTTCCGAAGGTTTCTTTGGCGGCGCAAGTTACAGCCACGCGAAGGCATGGGGCAGCCCGGTCATGAACCAGGCCACCCCAAGCAGCGCATCGACAGGCGCTAGAGCTCAGGGTCATCGGCGCCGCCGTAGATATCCGAATCCTTGTACAAGTCGTGCACGTGGCGCACCAGCACCATGATCACCGCCGCCACCGGCAGCGCCAGCAGCACACCGGTAAAGCCGAACAACTCGCCGCCGGCCAGGATCGCAAAAATTACCGCCACCGGGTGCAGGCCAATCCGGTCCCCCACCAGCAACGGCGTAAGCACCATGCCCTCCAGCGCCTGCCCCACCATGAATACGGCGACGATGCCGATCATCGGGTACAGATCGCCGCCGAACTGGAACAGGCCGGCAATCAGCGCGGCGCCAATCCCGATGACGAAGCCCATGTACGGCACGATGGCCGCCAACCCGGCAATCAGGCCAATCAACAGGCCCAGCTCCAATCCGACCAGCATCAGGCCCGCGGCGTAGATCACGCCCAACGCCAGCATCACCAGCAATTGCCCGCGCACAAAAGCGCCCAGCACTTCATGGCACTCACCCGCCAGCGCCACGGCTCGCTCTTCGCGATCACGTGGCAGCAGGCTGCGAATCTTGGCCATCATCAAATCCCAGTCACGCAGCAGGTAAAAGCTCACCACCGGGATCAACACCAGATTGGCCAGCCAACCGATCAACGCGAGACTGGAGGCCGTTGCTTGACTCAGCACCACACTGACGATGTCAGTGGTCTGGCCCATGTGCTCACTGATGGCGGCCTTCACCTTGTCGAACTTCCAGAAACCATCCGACAAGCCGAACTTCGATTGCGCCCACGGCAGCGCGGTGTGCTGCAGCCAGTCGAGCATCTGCGGTGCCAGCTCATACAGGCGAACGAGCTGTTTGGCGAGCATCGGCACCAGCACCAGCAGCAAGGCAACCACAATCAAGGTGAACAGGGTAAACACCGCCACCACTCCCCAAGTACGGGATAACCCGGCCCGTTCCAGCCGATCCACCAGCGGGTCGAACAGGTAAGCCAAAAGCAACGCCACCAAAAATGGCGTCAGAATCGGATGCAACAACCAGATAAAAGCACAGAGCAGGACCACTCCACCCAACCAGAACCAACGCCGCGTATCGGCCATGTACCACTCCATCTGCATCTATCCAGAGAAAAAATTACCAACGGAAACGCAATTGCGGCACCAGGGCCGGTGTGGCGGCCACGGCTGGCGCGGCCCCTTCGGCAGCGGGCTGCACAGGCGCCGTGGGCGCTGGCGCATCACTCACCGGAACCTCCTGCAACTTCGCCAGCGACAACTGCGAGCGCAACTGTTCGGCACTGCCATTGACCCGGTACACAATCCGGTCGGCGTCGACAGTCACCAGGCGCGCACCGAAGGGGTCCAACAGGCGTCCCAGCGTTGCATAACGCTCCAGGTTCATGCCCTGTACTTCCAGCAACTGCTCGCCAGATGCGCCTGGCTTGACCACGAATCGGGGTGCCAGCCGCTGATTGACCGCCAGCATCACTGCATCCGCCAGTGCTGCCTGGTCCGCGCCCTGAACGCTGCCCGCCTCCTTCTGGTCACCCAGCCAGAGGTGCCATTTGGCTTGCCATTGGCCGCTCTCCTCACGGGCATGCACCGCCAGCAAGGCATCGGCGTTGTAACGCTCGGAAGCATCACGCAACGGCGTGGCATCGGCTCCTTCGAGCGTCGGCGCCGTGGCAACCAGTTGCTCACTGAGGTCCGCCAAGGGCAGCCGCAGCGGCAACCCTCGGTGTTGAGCCGCACGTCGTAGCGGTTCGGCGCTCGCCTGGCCATCTCCTACCAGGCTCGAACCTTCAGTGGAGTCGTTCAACCACCAGGCCAGGATCGATGGCCGATTCGCCCCCCACAATGACAGCCCGGCGCGACGCAATGCCTGCGCGGTGCTGGCGGGGTCGAAATCGACCTTCAGCACTTCCGGCGGGCCCGCATCGAAACCATACTGGCTGATGATTTGCTGCGGATCCTTGCGAATGTCAGCCAGGCCCGGGTTTTGCGCCGCCTTGGGATCGCCGGTCAGACGCAACACCAATGTGTCGAGTGCACGCTGGGTGGCTTGATCGCGCTCATCGGGGGTCTGGCTGGTGACGGGTTCACGCACCTGATAAAGGCTTTTGACGGTTTCGGCATGGCTCGCCAGGCTCACCACAGACAAGCAACCCACAAACAATGATCTGAAAAAGCGCATGAAGAATTCCTGACGACAAGAGCGGCTGGAACTGACCGCATGAAGACAATCGAGCAAGGCTGTGACCATCGCCCGACGCAAAACATTCACCTGTTCCGCTTATGTTTTTCGTACAACCCTAACGATAGACGGTTCCTGGTCCTACCTTATATAGGCACGGAGCCGAACAACGCGGTTTTTTTGTGTCGATATGCCCCTGCTGTCGGCCTGAGGATGGCCGCTGGTGCTCAAGCCTGATAAAATCGCGCGCCTTCGCAGACCGGCAACAGCCGGGCCCCCCCGAAATCCGCGCATGGCATCTGCCCATCGTTGTTTCGGCGGCCCCACTGGACTCGGTCGTTACCCCTGAATCCCCCCTAAAGGCCTGGATCATGAGCAAGCAACCCTCCCTGAGCTACAAGGACGCCGGTGTAGACATCGACGCCGGTGAAGCATTGGTCGAACGCATCAAGAGCGTCGCCAAGCGCACTGCGCGCCCGGAAGTCATGGGCGGCCTGGGCGGTTTTGGCGCCCTCTGCGAAATCCCGGCCGGCTACAAGCAGCCTGTGCTGGTTTCCGGCACCGATGGCGTGGGCACCAAGCTTCGTCTGGCGCTGAACCTTAACAAGCACGACAGCATCGGCATCGACCTGGTCGCCATGTGCGTGAACGACCTGGTGGTCTGCGGCGCGGAGCCGCTGTTCTTCCTCGACTACTACGCCACCGGCAAACTGAACGTCGACACCGCCGCTCAAGTGGTGACCGGCATCGGCGCTGGCTGCGAACTGTCCGGCTGCTCCCTGGTCGGCGGCGAAACCGCTGAAATGCCTGGCATGTACGAAGGCGAAGACTACGACCTGGCCGGCTTCTGCGTCGGCGTCGTGGAGAAATCCGAAATCATCGACGGTTCGAAAGTCGCTGCTGGCGATGCCCTGCTCGCCCTGCCTTCTTCCGGCCCGCACTCCAACGGCTACTCGCTGATCCGCAAGATCATCGAAGTGTCCGGCGCCGACCTCGAAAACACCCAGCTCGACGGCAAACCGCTGACCGACCTGCTGATGGCCCCGACCCGTATCTACGTGAAGCCGCTGTTGAAGCTGATCAAGGAAACCGGCGCAGTCAAGGCCATGGCTCACATCACCGGCGGCGGCCTGCTGGACAACATCCCCCGCGTACTGCCAAAAGGCGCACAAGCGGTGGTCGACGTCGCGAGCTGGACCCGTCCTGCCGTTTTCGACTGGCTGCAAGAGAAAGGCAACGTCGACGAGAACGAAATGCACCGCGTCCTGAACTGCGGCGTTGGCATGGTGATCTGCGTGGCGCAAGAGCACGTTGAGACCGCGCTGAACGTCCTGCGTGAAGGCGGCGAGCAGCCATGGGTCATCGGCCAGATCTCTACCGCTGCCGAAGGCGCGGCCCAGGTTGAACTGAAGAACCTCAAGGCGCACTGATGCCTGCCACCTGTGATGTCGTGGTGCTGCTGTCCGGCACCGGCAGTAACTTGCAGGCCTTGATCGACAGCACGCGGACCGGCGACAGCCCGGTCCGCATCGCTGCGGTGATTTCCAACCGCGCCGACGCCTACGGCCTGCAACGTGCCAGGGACGCAGGTATTGCCACCCGCTCCCTGGACCACAAGGCTTACGAGGGCCGCGAGGCCTTCGATGCCGCGCTGATGGAACTGATCGACGCTTTCCAACCGAGACTGGTCGTCCTGGCCGGTTTCATGCGCATCCTCAGTGCTGACTTCGTCCGCCATTACGCGGGCCGCCTGCTGAACATCCACCCCTCGTTGCTGCCCAAATACAAAGGGTTACACACTCATCAGCGAGCGTTGGAAGCCGGCGACACAGAACATGGCTGCTCCGTGCACTTCGTCACCGAGGAACTCGATGGCGGACCACTGGTCGTACAGGCAGTATTACCGGTAGAGTTGCACGACACACCGCAGAGTCTGGCGCAGCGAGTTCATACCCAGGAACACCTGATCTACCCGATGGCGGTACGCTGGTTTGCCGAAGGTCGTTTATCACTCGGCGAACAAGGTGCTTTACTCGATGGCCAGTTACTCGCGGCCAGCGGCCACTTGATTCGAACCTAGGAGATTTTATGCGTCGCGCCCTGCTCTTCGCTTGCGCTCTGTTCGCCCTGCCTTTCGTGCAGGCTGCAGACCTTCAACCCTTCTCCGCCAGCTACACCGCCGACTGGAAGCAGCTCCCCATGAGCGGCACAGCCGAGCGCAGCCTGACCAAGGAAGCCAACGGCGTCTGGAAACTCAGCTTCAAGGCGTCGATGATGATCGCCAGCCTGTCCGAAGAAAGCACCCTCACGCTGGACAAGGACACCCTGCTGCCACAGTCCTATCACTTTGAACGTGGCGGCCTGGGCAAAGCCAAGAAAGCCGACCTGGACTTTGACTGGACCGCGAAAAAGGTGACCGGTACTGATCGCGGCGATGCGGTCAACATTCCGCTCAACCGTGGCATGGTCGACAAGTCCACTTACCAGTTGGCCCTGCAACACGACGTGGCCGCCGGCAAGAAAAGCATGAGCTATCAGGTTGTGGATGATGGCGAAGTCGACACCTATGATTTCCGCGTGCTGGGATCGGAAAAGGTCGATACCAAGGCCGGCCAGATCGATGCAATCAAGGTCGAACGCGTACGCGACCCGACACAAAGCAAGCGCATCACCGTACTGTGGTTTGCCAAGGACTGGGATTACCTGCTGGTTCGCCTGCAACAGGTCGAAACCGACGGCAAGGAGTACAACATCATGCTCCAGGACGGCAAGGTCAACGGCAAGACGGTCAAAGGCAACTGAGACCGCTGCCCCCCCGATCCGAAATAGCCCCGCCAATGCGGGGCTTTTTTTGTTCAGTGCTGAACCGTTCGCGGCAGGATCGACAGGAAGTTGTCCCGGGCGACCTTTCTCGCCACCTCCTCCGGCAGCGCGTCCAGAAACGGATCGAAGCTGCGCATTTCCTTTCCAAGCTTGTTGAAACGCCCAACGACATCCGAGCCGATCATGAAGCGGTCTGGGAAGCGCTCCACCAACTGCACCCACTCCCGACGCGGGGTGCCTTGTTCGTCCAGCAGATAAGGCGTCAGCAGGCTCCAGGACAGATCGATATACAGATTGGGGTACGCCTCCAGCATCCGCGTCAGGGTTGGCAGCAGAAAATCCAGGCGAGTCTGATGCCGGTGGATTTCGGCACTGGTTCCGGCGTGAGCCCAGATGAAACGGGTATGCGGGTGGTTACGCAGCGGCTCCTCAACTTCGGCTAGATACAGCGGGTTGCGCTCGCGCTTGGAAGTAATGTTCGAATGCAGCATCACCGGCAGGTCGTTCTCGGCGGCCAGGTGGTAGATGCGTGTCATCGCCTCGTTATTCGCCCGAGGCGTGTCGCCGGACGTCAGCGCGGTCAGGTCATCATGGCGGGTAAAGACTTCGCCGATGCCCTGCCACAGGCCTGGATTGAGATCGAGCATGCGCTGGATATGCGTGGCGGAGTTCTTGTCGTTGGGATTGAAGCCGGACAGGAATGGGTGAAAGTGCTGGCGCTGCTCGACCGTCAGCCCGTTTACCGCCGCAGCGACGATGGTGTCGGTTGCGCTGTACCAGTAGGCATCGGCGTCGTCGCCGGCGTAGTAACGCGGGCGCTTGGGTTCGTCTTCGTGCCATTTCTTGGCCACCGGAATGCCCGAAATCATCACATGTTCGATGCGATTGTCCGCCATGGCCTTGAGCAGTTTCGGCATGCCCGCCGTTTCCTGGAAAAAATCCACGTAATGCAGGTGCGCATCGCTATAGGAATATTCGCGGGCTTCAACGCACAGGCTGCACAACGCCCCCAACCAGGCGAGACTCAAGCGATTCAAGGGCACGGGCAATCTCCAGGGTCATGAACAGCGTAGACCCCAGCGTATGGACCTGGGTTCACCAACAAGAAAGTGCAACGTAAAAGGGTCGTAATGCTCTATAACAGCAGGGTCTGCGACCCAATGACTTTTCCGACTACTGAGGTATCTCATGACCGTCACCGTCAATACCGTTTCCGCCGAGGGTTTTCGCCATAGCGTGCAAATAGATGAGCACGAGCTGTTTGCCGATGTACCGCCCTCCGCCGGTGGTGAAGGCTCGGCACCCGAGCCACACGACTATTTCGACGCGGCCCTCGGCGCTTGCAAGGCCCTGACCCTGAAACTGTATGCGAAGAAAAAGAACATCCCGCTGACCGGCGTTAGCGTTGAAGTCAAACGCGACAACAGCGAGGAACTCAAGGGCAAGTATGCGCTGCACGTCAAATTGACCCTCAAGGGTGTGCTCACCGACGCCCAGCGCGATGAGTTACACCGTGTGGCCGATCGCTGCCCGATCCACAAACTGATGACCACCACTGATGTCAGCATCGAGACTCATCTGTCCGAAGGCGCTTTCAGCCAATAGCAGCAACGCACGGGCAAGCGGGTTATGCTCCACGCGTCACCCGCTCAGCCTGGAATGCACCATGAACTCTCCGCTTGTGATCCGTCCCCGCACCGAAGATGTCGAAGGCCAACCGATACTTCGCCCTCTGCCATCCGCCAAATGCCGCAACGTGGGGCCTTTCGTGTTTTTCGACCACATGCTCGAAACCCGCTATCCGGCAGGTAAAGGCATGAACATCCGTCAGCACCCGCACATTGGCCTGTCGACCCTGACCTACTTGTTCGAAGGTTCGGTACAGCACAAGGACAGCCTCGGCTCCGATCAGGTGGTGAATGCCGGCGATGTCAGTTGGATGACGGCGGGCAGCGCCATTGCCCACGTCGAGCGCACGCCCGAAGCCTTGAAAGCCAGCGGGTTTACCCTGCACGGCTTGCAGATCTGGCTGGCTTCGCCCAAGGACCATGAGCAGGGTCCTGGGCATTACAGCCATCACCCGGCGGCGACGTTGCCGTTTAGCGACAACCTGGGGGTAAAAATCCGCATGATCGCCGGATCAGGCTTTTGCCTGGAATCCCCGGTACCGGTGCTTTCTCCTACGTTGTATGCCGAATTGCACCTGCAAACTGCGACGACATTGCTGATCCCGACCGAGCACGAAGAGCGTGCGCTGTATGTGCTCGAAGGCGCCGTACAGCTCGATGGCGAGCTGATCGAGCCCCACGCGCTGGTGGTATTGCCGCCAAGGCAGGAGATGACTTTGTTCGCCGAAAGCGACGCGCATGCGGTGGTGTTCGGTGGCGCGCCCCTGGATGGACCGCGACGCATCAACTGGAACTTCGTCGCGAGCGACCCGGCAGCCATCGACGAAGCCCGCCGCCGATGGGCCGCCGGAGACTGGCCAACCGTACCAGGAGAAGTGGAGCGCATCGAACTGCCCTGAGAGCGAGCCTCTGTAGGAGCGAGCCTGCTCGCGATAACGGTGTGTCAGCCAGCGAAGATGGTGGATGTGCTGACCGCATCGCGAGCAAGCTCGCTCCTACAGTGAATCTCAGCGGCCAAAAAATGTGTGGTCGACACTGTTCCCCCTGTAGGAGCGAGCATGCTCGCGATAGCGGAGTATCAGGCGCCAATGATGGTGGATGTGCCGGCCGCATCGCGAGCAAGCTCGCTCCTACAGGGGAACTCGATGTCACCGTTGAGCCCTTGTAGGAGCGAGCTTGCTCGCGATGGCAGTATGTCAGCAGCGAAGATGTTGGATGTGTCGGCCCTTTCGCGGGCAAGCCCGCTCCCACAAAAAAACCCGCCGAAGCGGGTTTTTTGTTGCAGCTCGGTTAAGCCGAGAGCTCAACCAACAGCTTGTTGAGACGGCGCACGTACGCGGCCGGGTCTTTCAAGCTGTCGCCCGCCGCCAGGGCGGCCTGGTCGAAGAGGATGTGCGACAGATCGCCAAAACGTTCGTCGCTCTGCTCGTTGTCGAGCTTCTCGATCAGCGGGTGAGCCGGGTTGAATTCGAAGATCGGCTTCGAGTCCGGCACCTTCTGTCCACTGGCTTCGAGGATCTGGCGCATTTGCAGCCCCAGGTCTTGTTCACCGATGGCCAGAATCGCCGGCGAGTCGGTCAGGCGATGGGAAACCCGTACCTCGGCAACAGCGTCACCCAGAGCGGTTTTCAGGCGCTCGACCAGGCCCTCTTTGGACTTGGCGACTTCTTCTGCGGCTTTCTTGTCCTCTTCCGAGTCCAGGTTGCCCAGGTCCAGGTCACCGCGTGCCACGTCGACAAAGCTCTTGCCGTCGAACTCGCTGAGGTAGCTCATCAGCCACTCGTCGATACGGTCGGTCAGCAACAGCACTTCGATGCCTTTCTTGCGGAAGACTTCCAGGTGCGGGCTGTTCTTGACGGCGGCGTAGGATTCACCGGTGAGGAAGTAGATCTTGTCCTGACCTTCCTTGGCACGCGCCAGGTACTCGGCCAAGCCAACGTTCTGCTCTTCATCGGTGCCGTGGGTCGAGGCGAAACGCAGCAGGCCGGCGATTTTTTCCTTGTTGGCGAAATCTTCTGCCGGGCCTTCCTTCATGACCTGGCCAAAGTTCTTCCAGAAGCCCTTGTATTGCTCAGGCTCGTTCTTCGCCAGCTTTTCCAGCATGTCCAGCACACGCTTGGTCAGCGCCGACTTCATCGAATCGATGATCGGGTCTTTCTGCAGGATTTCCCGCGACACGTTCAGCGACAGGTCGTTGGAGTCGACCACACCCTTGATGAAACGCAGGTACAGCGGCAGGAACGACTCGGCCTGATCCATGACGAACACGCGCTGCACGTAAAGCTTGAGGCCTTTTGGCGCTTCACGCTGGTACAGGTCGAACGGAGCACGGGCCGGCACGTAGAGCAGCGAGCTGTACTCAAGCTTGCCTTCGACCTTGTTGTGGCTCCAGCTCAGCGGGTTCTCGAAATCGTGAGCGATGTGCTTGTAGAACTCCTGGTATTCCTCGTCCTTGATCTCGGTGCGAGGACGGGTCCATAGGGCACTGGCGCGGTTGACGGTTTCCCATTCGGCGGCCGGTTGCTCTTCACCTTCGGCAGCCGTGACTTCCTTGGGCAATTCGATCGGCAGAGCGATGTGGTCGGAGTACTTCTTGATGATGTTGCGCAGGCGCCAGCCGTCGGCGAACTCGTCTTCACCGGACTTGAGGTGCAATACGATGCGAGTGCCGCGCTCGGCTTTCTCGACGGTCGCCACTTCGAAGTCGCCTTCGCCCTTGGACGACCAGTGCACGCCTTCACTGGCGGCAGCGCCGGCGCGACGGCTGAAGACGTCGACCTTGTCGGCAACGATGAACGCCGAGTAGAAGCCGACACCGAACTGACCGATCAGGTGCGAATCCTTCTTCTGGTCGCCCGACAGGTTCTTCATGAAGTCGGCGGTACCGGACTTGGCGATCGTCCCCAGGTGGGTGATCACATCTTCACGGCTCATGCCGATGCCGTTGTCTTCGAGGGTGACGGTCTTGGCGTCCTTGTCGAAGCTCACGCGGATTTTCAGTTCGCCGCCACCTTCCAGCAACTCAGGCTTGGACAGGGCTTCGAAGCGCAATTTGTCGACAGCGTCAGAGGCGTTCGAGATCAATTCGCGAAGGAAGATTTCCTTGTTGGAATACAGCGAATGGATCATGAGGTGCAGCAGTTGCTTCACCTCGGTCTGGAAGCCCAGGGTTTCCTTTTGAGTTTCCACACTCATGGTCATCAAACTCCAATCAGATGGCAGTGGCCGCGTCCTAGAGGGTCGGCGGCGGGTTGTCATCAAAGTTGGGGGCAGCGATCAGGATTTCAAGGGCTCATTGACTTTGAAATGCGCGCGGGCCGTGGCGATGGGCTCGCCTTCGGTGCTCTGCCAGGCTGTCACGGCCACATTCGCGACACGACGCCCCTGGCGACACACCTGGCAACGGGCCCAGGTATCGCGAAACTGCCCGGCACGCAGATAATCCAGGGAGAAGTCGATGATTTTCGGTACGTCCGCAGACCCAGTGAATATCAATAAGTGCAGCGCTGCTGACAGCTCCATGAACCCGGCAATCACGCCACCATGGATCGCCGGCAGTAAAGGGTTACCAATGTTGTCCTTGTTGGCTGGCAGACGAAACAACAGGTCATCTCCCACCCGCGAACATTCGACACCGATCAGTTGGGCGTAGGGGATCCGTCGCAGCAGTTCGGTGTAGTCGCCTTTCTCGTGAGCTTGTTGCAGTTGCTCCGTGAGGTTCTCGATCATTGCGCAGCCCCCGTGATAACACCGCCAAAGCCCTTGGTGCCTTTCGCGCCCTTGCCCATGCGCATGAACGTACCCACCACGTGAGCAATGGGTTGCTCGGGATCGTCTTGATACGCGAACCCTCGGGCAAAGATCACGTCCGTGGTGACCCGATAGCATTGGGCGAAACCATAGACATCCTTATGTGGTTCAGCGGCATGCATGTAGTCGATGCGCAAGTCGAGGGTCGGACAGACCTCGAACTCCGGCAACACGCAAAGCGTGGACATGCCACAAGCGGTGTCCATCAACGACGTCAAAGCACCACCATGAATGACCCCGGTCTCGGGATTTCCGACGATTTGCGGGCTGTACGGCAATATCACGGTAAGGCCGTCGTTGCTCGCGCTGTGTACGCGCAAGCCAAGCACGTGACAGTGGCGAAGGGCCGACAGAAATCGCGTCGCGCGCTCAAAAACGGGGTTTGCGGCCATTTGAAAAGTACTCTTGTTAATAGTCAGACATCGCACTTGGCACGTTCGGTAAAAGTTCCGCGCAGCTTCAAACTTATATATCTGAACGATTCAAGGAACTTAACCATGAGGGTCGCGCTCGAAAGGGCAAGTAGATGATTTCCATAAGGAGAAACACCCCATGCGTAAGACTTTAGCTATTGCCTTGATGTTGACCGCTTCCCTCGGTCTCGCTGCCTGCGATAAAAAATCCGAGGACAAAGCTCAAGATGCCAACCAACACGCCGAGCAAGCTCAGGAAAAAATGAACGAAGCTCAGGATAAAGTGAACGACGCCGCGAAGGAAAACGCCGAAGCCGCCAAAGATCAGGCTGAATCGAACGAAGCCGCTGCTGAAGAAGCCAAAAAGAACTAACCGTTCTTTCAGTGCGATAAGAAAACCCGCCAATCGCGGGTTTTCTTTTGTCCGTTTGTTTTACATGCTTAGATCAAGATAGTTCTAAAAGTCGGACTAATCATCAGCAGTAACGAACATACCAGCCCGATCAACCACATCAGACTTCTTAACGAAGCCAGATCCCGCCAGTAGCAGAACAAGTACAGAATGCGGGTGATGACAAAGATGATTGCCAGCGAATCGATCAGCCACCCCGCCGTCTGCGTGGTATGCGCCATCAATACCCCCACCGCAAACAAAATGAACGCCTCGATACTGTTCTGGTGCGCGGCGAGCGCTCTGGCACCGAACCCGGTGAGTTGAGCCTGCTGCTGACGCGGCAGATGGTTGTTGTAACCACCCTGCTCCTTCATGGCCTTGGTGACCGGCATGCGGGCCACGTAAATCAATAGAGCACTGATCAACACACACCAGAATGGGATACTCATCAAACGACCTCTTTAGGTGTGTCAGGCAATGGCGCCTCTGTAGGGGTATAGACCATCACATCGAGTACGTCGGAATGAAATTCCCGGCGATAGAGCACCAGCACCACCCCGGCACTCAACAACATGAACAGCCACGGACTGACAAACCAGGCCAGCATCGTCATGCCGAAATAGTAGGAACGCAGGCCAAAGTTGAACTGGTTGGCGGCCATGGAAATAACCCTCGCCGCCCGGGCCGCAAAGGCCTTGCGCTCCTGTTCGGAGACGTGACGCTCGCCGATCATCGGTGCCGAGCCCACCAGGATCGCGGCAAAGTTGTATTGGCGCATGCACCAACTGAACGTGAAAAACGCATAGACAAACACCAGCGCCAGGCACAGCAGCTTGATCTCCGACATGCCCTGGGAAGCCTGTTGCACCATGGGGATATCGGCCAGCAACGACACGGCCCTCTCCGAAGCCCCCAACACGGTCAGAATGCCCGCCAGGATAATCAGCGTACTGGACGCGAAGAACGACGCGTTGCGTTCCAGGTTGCCGATCACGCTCGCATCGGCGATGCGGTTGTCGCGCAGCAGCATCCGACGCATCCAGTCTTCGCGATACAAGTGCAACACACTGGCCAGGCACGCGGTGTCGCGGCCCTTCCACGTCGCGTAGCGGGTGTAGCCGCCCCAGCAAATGACAAACCAGGCAGCGGCGATGATGTGGATCAGGTTGGCTTGGATGAACGACATGCAGGTCCTTGTGATGAAATGGCAAAACACCGAGTCCTGTGAGCGAGCCTGCTCGCGATCGCGGTGTATCAGTCGATGCAACTATTGAATGATAAGCCCCCTTCGCGAGCAAGCCCGCTCCCACAATGATTTGCGTGAAGCGAAAAAAATGCCCCGTATCGTTTGATACGGGGCATTTCCAGGATTGCCGGCCCGCGCATGGCGGGCTCTCGCGCTTACGCCAGTGCTTCGGCTCGCTTGCCCAGCATACGGTCGCACACCACCGCGACGACCAGGGTCATCACCGACGGTACCAGCCAGGCCAGGCCTTGCTCGCTCAGTGGCAGATGAGCCAGTTGGGCCGGCATCCAGTCCGCCAGGCCGGCTCCCTTGAGGGCATCAATCACACCGAAGAGGAACGACACCAGCATGACCGGGCCGACAATACGACCCTGCTCATGCCAGAAGTCCTTGCAGAAGCTCAGGGCGACCAGGGCGATGCACGGCGGATAGATCGCGGTCAGCACCGGGATCGAGAACGCAATCAGCTTGGTGAGTCCTAGGTTGGATACCAGCAATGAGAATGCGGCCAGGATCACCACCAGCGTCTTGTAGGAGAGCGGCAGTACACGGCTGAAGTATTCGGCGCAGGCGCAGGTCAGGCCAACCGCCGTCA
The DNA here is from genome assembly GCF_054668405.1 of Pseudomonas sp. S2_C03. NCBI lineage: Bacteria > Pseudomonadati > Pseudomonadota > Gammaproteobacteria > Pseudomonadales > Pseudomonadaceae > Pseudomonas > Pseudomonas sp. S2_C03. The sequence goes on from NZ_CP162766.1 coordinate 3,731,240, forward strand.
CCAGGCACGCCAGCGAGATCAGCACCGCGAGGAACCCGCTGCCCAGCGAGCCGAAAGTGTGCTGGACGTAAGCATGCAGCACGGCCGCACCGTTGGTCGCACCGGCCGCCACTTCATGGCTGCCCGAACCGAGACGGAACAGGCTGACATACACAAGGGCCAGGCCAACGCCAGCGATCAGGCCTGCAATGATCGCGTAACGGGTGATCAGCGCTGGCGATTCAACGCCACGGGAACGGATGGCATTGACGATCACAATGCCGAACACCAGTGCGCCGAGCGTATCCATGGTCAGGTAACCATTGATGAAACCCTGGGAAAATGGTGCCGCGACATATTCGGGCGTGGCCACGCCAATGTCACCGGCCGGCAACGCGAAAGCCGCAATGCCCAGCACAGCCAGGGCGATGATCTTCAGCGGCGCGAGGAAGCGCCCTACGGTATCCAGCAGGCGGCCCGGGTAGAGCGAAATGAAGAACACCAGCAGGAAATACACGGCGCTATACAGGAACAGCGCCAGCGGGCTCTCGCCGGTCAGCGGGGCCAGGCCGACTTCGAACGACACGGTCGCGGTGCGCGGCGTCGCGAACAACGGGCCCACGGCAAGGTAGCAGGCGGCCGCCAGTAAGCCACCGGCGATTTTGCCGATGGGACTGCTCAGGGCGTCCATGGCACCCCCGACCTTGGCCAGGGCGACGACAGTGATGACCGGCAGGCCGACTGCCGTGATCAGAAAGCCTAGCGCCGCCATCCAGACATGAGGCCCGGACTGCAAGCCGACGATAGGCGGGAAGATGATGTTACCGGCCCCGACAAACAGGGCAAACGTCATAAAACCAAGCGCCAGGATGTCCTGACCTTTCAACACTTTCATTAAGGAAATACCACACTACTGAATCGGAATTTAGAGGGGGATTTCCCTATGGGTGAGGGAAATGCTGTCAATCCGTATAGGACCGACCCGGTTGGCGTGAGACTGCCTTTTGGGCTTCACGCGAAAAAATCGCGGCTAGACTAACGAATCTGGCGGGAAAACGCACTGATTGAGGGCAAACATTCCGATCTACGACATCTTTGTGTCGCAAAAAGGCAGCTTCAAGCAGCGAGCTGCAAGCTACAAGCTCGTTCGCGCTGGGACTGCTTGCAGCTTGGAGCTTACCGCTCGCAACTGCTTCAAAACGACAAAAGCCACCCGAAGGTGGCCTTTGTTTGGTAAAGCGTCAGCCAAGCGCGAGGCTTACTTGACAGCCCAACCAGTCAGCTCGGCCAGGGCCTTGCCGATGTCTGCCAGCGAACGCACGGTTTTCACGCCTGCGTCTTGCAGAGCAGCGAATTTCTCGTCTGCAGTGCCTTTGCCGCCGGAGATGATTGCGCCAGCATGGCCCATGCGCTTGCCCGGAGGAGCAGTCACACCAGCGATGTAGGAAACAACAGGCTTGGTCACGTGTGCCTTGATGTAGGCAGCCGCTTCTTCTTCAGCCGAACCGCCGATCTCACCGATCATGACGATCGCTTCGGTCTTCGGGTCTTCCTGGAACAGCTTCAGGATGTCGATGAAGTTCGAGCCTGGGATCGGGTCACCGCCGATGCCGACGCAAGTCGACTGACCGAAACCGGCGTCAGTGGTCTGCTTCACAGCTTCGTAGGTCAGGGTGCCGGAACGGGAAACGATACCGACCTTGCCTGGCAAGTGAATGTGACCTGGCATGATGCCGATCTTGCATTCGCCTGGAGTGATCACGCCTGGGCAGTTAGGGCCGATCAGGGTAACACCCAGCTCGTCGCACTTAACTTTAGCGTCCAGCATGTCCAGGGTAGGAATGCCTTCGGTGATGCAGACGATCAGCTTGATGCCGCCGAAAGCTGCTTCCAGGATCGAGTCCTTGCAGAAAGGAGCCGGAACGTAGATCACGCTGGCGGTAGCGCCAGTGGCAGCTACAGCGTCTTTCACGGTGTTGAACACTGGCAGGCCCAGGTGTTCGGTGCCGCCTTTGCCCGGAGTTACACCACCCACCATCTGGGTGCCGTACTCGATGGCTTGCTGGGTGTGGAAGCTACCTTGCGAACCGGTAATACCCTGGCAGATAACTTTGGTGTCTTTATTGATCAGGACGCTCATTACTTGCCCTCCGCAGCTTTAACGACTTGTTGAGCAGCGTCGGTCAGGCTGGTAGCAGCGATGATGTTCAAACCGCTTTCTGCCAGTACTTTAGCGCCCAGTTCAGCGTTGTTGCCTTCAAGACGAACAACAACCGGGATTTTCACGCCGACTTCTTTCACTGCACCGATGATGCCTTCGGCAATCATGTCGCAACGAACGATGCCGCCGAAGATGTTAACCAGTACTGCAGCGACGTTGGTGTCGGACAGAATGATCTTGAATGCTTCGGTAACGCGTTCTTTGGTAGCACCGCCGCCCACGTCGAGGAAGTTGGCTGGCTTGCCGCCGTGCAGGTTGACGATGTCCATGGTACCCATGGCCAGGCCAGCACCGTTGACCATGCAACCGATGTTGCCTTCCAGCGCTACGTAGTTCAGTTCGAACTTGGCAGCGTGCGCTTCGCGCGGATCGTCCTGGGACGGATCGTGGAAAGTCTTCAGCTTAGGCTGACGGTACATGGCGTTGGCGTCGATGTTGATCTTGGCGTCCAGGCAGTGCAGATCGCCATCAGCCTTGATCACCAGCGGGTTCACTTCCAGCAGGGCCAGATCGTGATCCTGGAACAGTTTGGCCAGACCAACGAAGATCTTGGCGAACTGGGCAACTTGCTTGCCTTCCAGACCCAGTTGGAACGCCAGCTCGCGACCCTGGAATGGCTGAGCACCAACCAGTGGATCGATAGTGGCCTTCAGAATTTTTTCTGGAGTGTCGTGAGCGATTTTCTCGATGTCCACGCCACCTTCGGTGGAAGCCATGAACACGATGCGACGGCTCGAACGGTCAACGACAGCGCCCAGGTACAGCTCTTTAGCGATATCAGTGCACGATTCAACCAGGATCTTGGTGACAGGCTGACCATTGGCGTCAGTCTGGTAAGTCACCAGACGCTTGCCCAGCCACTGCTGTGCGAAGGCTTTGGCGTCTTCTTTGTTGCGAACCAGCTTGACGCCGCCCGCTTTACCGCGACCACCGGCGTGGACCTGGGCTTTGACAACCCACTCGCTGCCGCCGATTTTGTCGCAAGCTTCTGCTGCTGCTTCCGGGGTGTCTACCGCGTAACCGGTGGATACTGGCAGGCCGTACTCAGCGAACAGCTGCTTACCCTGATACTCGTGAAGATTCATGCTTATTACCGTCTTCGTTAGGTACTGCGCATTCGGTGCTGCACTCAGAGTGCCGCACCACCTGTGACTGCTGCTTGCGTAGCCTGGGCTACGCAAGACTGCGTCCAGCGGATATTCCGCGGTGAGTCTTGCACGCAAGGCTCACGACGGGCCATACCGCCGTGGTTTCTTATTGTCTTAACGCTTCTTGCGGTTGGCGATGTGGATGGCGCCGCCATTCACAGCCAAAGCTGCTTCGTGCAAGGCTTCGGACAGGGTCGGATGGGAGAAAACCATCATGCCCAGGTCTTCAGCGCTGGTGCCGAATTCCATCGCGATCGCGCCTTGCTGAACCAGTTCTGCAGCGCTCGGGCCAATCACGTGGACGCCCAATACACGGTCAGTCTTGGCATCGGCGATGACCTTGACGAAACCGCCGGTATCGTTGGCGGCCATGGCACGGCCGGATGCTGCGAACGGGAAGCTGCCGACGTTAACTTCTACGCCTTCAGCTTTCAAGGCCTGTTCGGTTTTACCGACCCATGCGATTTCCGGGTGAGTATAAATAACCGAAGGGATCAGGTCATAGTTCATCTGGGCTTTGTGGCCCTTGATGCGCTCGACGACCATGATGCCCTCTTCCGAGGCCTTGTGTGCCAGCATCATGCCGCGAACCACGTCACCGATGGCGTAGACGCCCGGTACGCTGGTGGCGCAATGGTCGTCGACGAATACGAAACCACGCTCGTCGATGGTCACGCCGCTGTCGGCAGCCAGCAGATCAGTGGTCACTGGACGGCGACCAACGGCAACGATCAGCTTGTCGAAAGTGATGGTCTGTTCGCCGTTGGAGTCGGTGTAGTTAACCACGACTTCGTCGCCGTTGACTTTCGAACCGGTCACGCGAGCGCCCAGCTTGATGTCCAGGCCCTGTTTGGTCAGGGTTTTCAGCGCTTCCTTGGAAACGGCGGTGTCAGCAGCCATCAGGAAGGTGTCCAGGGCTTCCAGGACAGTCACTTCTGCACCCAGACGCGACCATACCGAACCCAGTTCCAGGCCGATGACGCCGGCGCCGATCACACCCAGGCGCTTAGGCACGGTCTGGAATTCCAGGGCGCCAGTGGAGTCGACGATGACTTTCTGGTCGACTGGAGCAGGCGGAATGTCGATCGGACGTGAGCCGGAGGCCAGAATCACGTTCTCGGCATCAATGACTTCAACCGAACCGTCAGGCTTGGTGACTTCGACTTTCTTGCCGGCCAGCAGCTTGCCGTGGCCCTGGATCGAAGTAACACCGTTGGCCTTGAACAGGGTGGCAACACCGCCGGTCAGGTTCTTGACGATGCCAGCCTTGCGGCCAACCATCGCAGCGACGTCCATTTTGACTTCGCCAGTGGAGATACCGTGGACGTTGAAGCTTTCTTTGGCTTCCTTGTACTTCCAGGAGCTGTCCAGCAACGCCTTGGATGGAATGCAGCCGACGTTCAGGCAGGTGCCGCCCAGGGCCAGTTTGCCCTCGCCATCGGTATATTTCTCGATGCAAGCAACGGAAAAGCCCAATTGTGCGGCCTTGATGGCGGCCACATAGCCGCCAGGGCCCGCGCCGATCACTACTACGTCAAATTTCTGCGACATGTAAAAGAATCCTCTTTTAGCAACAAGCTACAAGCCGCAAGCCGCAAGTTCAAAGCCCGCTCGGCTTGAGCTTGGGGCTTGTCGCTTGCGGCTTGCCGCTGCTTTTTAAATATCCAGCAACAGACGAGCCGGATCTTCCAGCAGGTTCTTGATGGTCACCAGGAAGGTTACAGCTTCTTTGCCATCGATCAGACGGTGATCGTAGGACAGCGCCAGGTACATCATCGGACGGATAACGACCTGGCCGTTGATTGCCATAGGACGCTGGATGATGTTGTGCATGCCCAGAATCGCGGCCTGCGGCGGGTTGACGATCGGAGTCGACATCATCGAACCGAAGGTACCACCGTTGGTGATGGTGAACGTGCCACCGGTCATTTCGTCCATCGACAGTTTGCCGTCACGGGCTTTTTTGCCGAAAGTGGCGATGCCGCCTTCGATTTCGGCCAGGCTCATCAGTTCGGCGTTACGCAGGACCGGCACAACCAGGCCACGGTCGCTGGACACGGCAACACCGATGTCGGCGTAGCCGTGGTAAACGATGTCGCCACCGTCGATCGACGCGTTGACAGCCGGGAAGCGTTTCAGCGCCTCGGTGGCCGCTTTCACGAAGAACGACATGAAGCCCAGGCGCACGCCGTTGTGAGACTTCTCGAACAGGTCCTTGTACTTCGAACGCAGGGCCATGACTTCGGTCATGTCGACTTCGTTGAAAGTGGTCAGCATGGCCATGTTCGATTGGGCTTCTACCAGGCGCTTGGCCACGGTTGCACGAACGCGGGTCATCGGCACGCGCTTCTCGATGCGGTCGCCAGCAGCGAACACAGGAGCAGCAGCGGCCGGTGCGGCAGCCTTGGCAGGTGCAGCGGCCGGAGCGGCTTTCTTGGCGGCTACGGCTGCAACCACGTCTTCCTTGGTCACACGACCGCCTTTGCCGGTGCCGGCAACGGAAGCGATGTTGATGCCGTTTTCTTCAGCCAGCTTGCGAGCAGCCGGGGCAGCTACTGGATCGTCTTCGCCTTCGGCAGCTGGAGCAGCAGCCTGGGCAGCGGCCGGAGCAGCAGCGGCAGCCGGAGCGGCGGCAGCAGCGCCACCTTCAACGATCGAGCCCAGCACTTCGTCGGACAGAACGGTGTCGCCTTCGTTCTTGACGATTGCGCCCAGCACGCCGTCAGCGGTGGCCAACACTTCCAGTACGACTTTGTCGGTTTCGATGTCGACGATCAGCTCGTCGCGCTTGACCGCGTCGCCCGGTTGTTTGTGCCAGGTGGCAACGGTGCCATCGGCAACCGATTCCGGGAAAGTGGGGGCTTTGATCTCGATAGCCATTGTCTGTGGTTCCTTAAATTCGGTTTCAGGTGCGCGAAGGCGTTAAACAGTAAAGGCGTCTTGCAGCAGTTTTTCCTGCTGCTCGGCGTGCATCGATGCGTAACCACATGCTGGTGCAGCAGAAGCCTCACGGCCCGCGTACTCGAGTACGAGAGACTTGTTGAGGTTTGCGATGCTACGACGCAGGTGATGTTGGCTGCAGTACCAGGCACCCTGGTTCATCGGCTCTTCCTGGCACCAGACGGCATGCTTGACGTTGGTGTAAGGAGCCAGGACTTCTTTCAAGTCGTCCTCAGGGAATGGGTACAACTGTTCGATACGCACGATGGCAATATCGTCACGGCCTTCGGCACGGCGTTTTTCCAGCAGGTCGTAGTAGACCTTGCCGCTACACAGAACAACGCGCTCGACCTTTGTCGGGTCCAGGGCATCGATTTCCGGGATAACGGTCTGGAACGAACCTTCGGCCAGGTCTTCCAGGGTCGAGATGGCCAACTTGTGACGCAGCAGCGACTTCGGAGTCAACACGATCAGCGGCTTGCGCAGCGGACGGATCACCTGACGACGCAGCAAGTGGTAGATCTGAGCTGGCGTAGTCGGTACCGCCACCTGAATGTTGTGCTCGGCACACAATTGCAGGTAACGCTCCAGACGCGCCGACGAGTGCTCTGGACCCTGACCTTCATAACCGTGCGGCAGCAGCATGGTCAGACCGCACAGACGGCCCCACTTGTGCTCGCCACTGGTGATGAACTGGTCGATAACCACCTGGGCACCGTTGGCGAAGTCACCGAACTGGGCTTCCCAGATCACCAGCGCATCCGGCGTGGTGGTCGAGTAGCCGTATTCGAATGCCAGTACGGCTTCTTCGGACAGGTACGAGTCGTACATTTCGAAACGCGGCTGACCGTCGTACAGGTTCTTCAGCGGTACGTAGGTGCTGGCGTCTTTTTGGTTGTGCAGGACAGCGTGACGGTGCGAGAACGTACCGCGGCCTATGTCCTGGCCGGTCATGCGAATCGGGTGACCTTCGAACAACAGGGTCGCGTACGCCATGGTTTCGGCGAAGCCCCAGTTGATCGGCAGGCCACCGGCTTGCATCTTCTGGCGGTCTTCGTAGATCTTGGCGACCTGACGCTGAACGACCAGGCCTTCCGGAACTTCCAGCAACTTGGCGGACAGTTCCTGCAAGGTTTTCAGATCAAAGCGGGTGTCATGACGCGCGGTCCAGGCGTGGCCCAGGTACGGACGCCAGTCCACGAACAGCTCTTTGTTCGGTTCCTTGACCAGGCTTTTTACAACGTGCAGGCCGTTGTCCAGTGCATTGCGGTATTCGTCGACTTTCGCCTGAACACGCTCTACATCCAGCACTCCGCTCTGAGTCAGGCTGTCGGCATACAACTCACGGGTGGTGCGCTGTTTGGTGATCTGCTGATACATCAGAGGCTGGGTGCCGCTTGGCTCGTCAGCTTCGTTGTGGCCGCGACGACGGTAGCAGACCAGGTCAATCACCACGTCACGCTTGAACTGCATGCGGTAATCGATGGCCAACTGAGTCACGAACAGGACGGCTTCCGGATCATCACCATTTACATGGAGGATCGGCGCCTGGATCATTTTCGCAACGTCGGTCGCGTACTCGGTGGAGCGCGAGTCCAGCGGGTTGCTGATGGTGAAACCAACCTGGTTGTTGATCACGATGTGCACGGTACCGCCGGTCTTGAAACCGCGGGTTTGCGACATCTGGAAGGTTTCCATCACCACGCCCTGACCGGCGAATGCCGCGTCACCGTGGATGGAGATCGGCAGGACCTTCTCACCGGTGGAATCGTTACGACGATCCTGACGGGCACGCACCGAACCCTCGACCACTGGGGAAACGATTTCCAGGTGGGATGGGTTGAACGCCATCGCCAGGTGAACTTCACCGCCGGTGGTCATGACGTTGGACGAGAAGCCCTGGTGATATTTAACGTCACCGGAGCCCAGCTCGACCTTCTTCTTGCCTTCGAACTCGTCGAACAGCTCGCGCGGGTTCTTGCCGAAGGTGTTGACCAGTACGTTCAGACGACCACGATGGGCCATGCCGATGACGATTTCCTTGGTGCCGTAGGAGCCGGAACGCTGGATCAGTTCGTCGAGCATTGGAATGAGGCTTTCGCCGCCTTCCAGACCGAAACGCTTGGTGCCCGGGTATTTGGTGCCCAGGTATTTTTCCAGGCCTTCACCGGCGGTCACGCGCTCGAGCAAGTGGCTCTTGATGTCCGCGGAATACGCTGGACGGCCACGCACGCTTTCCAGACGCTGCTGGAACCACTGGCGCTGCTCGGAATCGGTGATGTGCGTAAATTCAGCGCCGATGGTGCGGCAATATGTCTGCTGCAACGCTTCGTGAATTTCGCGTAGGCTCGCTTCCTCTTTGCCGATGAACAGGTCGCCGGCACGGAAGGTCGTATCAAGATCGGCATTGGTCAAGCCGTAATGATTGATCGACAGGTCTGCTGGTGCAGGACGCTGCCACAGCCCCAGCGGGTCAAGCTGGGCTGCCTGGTGGCCACGCATACGGTAGGCCTGGATCAATCGCAGCACTTCAACTTGCTTCTTCTCGTGCTCACTGCTCACGCTGCCGGCGGAAACCGGTTGGGCGCGGCGCTGGTTCTTTGCCAGCAAGACGAAATGATCGCGAATTGTCGAGTGCGAAACATCGGTGGCAGAGTTGCCTTCGGTCGGCAACTTCTGAAAGTAGGTGCGCCACTCTTCTGGCACAGCGTTAGGGTCGTGCAGGTAGAGCTCGTAAAGCTCTTCCACATAGGCAGCGTTACCTCCGGAAAGGTACGCGCTGTTCCACATGCGCTGCATCACGCTTTCTTGCATGCTTGGTCACCCTCGGTTAGGGGAACACCACCGGCGTCGACACCGAGCAAACTTGCAGAAGTCCGAATGCAGCGACCAAAACAAGCCACCTAGGATCACGCTGATAGTCCGGGTACCAGCCCGGATGCCCCTGCTTGTCTCATTTCTTCAAAATAAGAGCCGCAACTTCACGAGCTGCTGCTCAGGTTAAAACTACGGCGCCGGTTGAAGCCTGCGCCGCAGCATCTACGGGTACAACAGTCCTACGGGTACTGCAGCTGAATCACACGCCGCTTTGCAGCAACATGTTACGTACGTGACCGATGGCCTTAGTCGGGTTCAGGCCTTTCGGACAAACGTTGACGCAGTTCATGATCCCGCGGCAGCGGAATACGCTGAACGGGTCATCCAGCGAAGCCAGACGCTCGGCAGTCTTGGTGTCGCGGCTGTCTGCCAGGAAGCGGTACGCTTGCAGCAGGGCAGCTGGACCCAGGAACTTGTCCGGGTTCCACCAGAAGGACGGGCAAGAGGTCGAGCAGCAGGCGCACAGGATGCACTCGTACAGACCGTCGAGCTTTTCGCGCTCTTCAGGGGACTGCAGACGCTCGATGGCCGGAGCCGGCGTGTCGTTCTGCAGGTATGGCTTAACCTTCTCGTATTGCTTGTAGAAGATGCTCATATCGACGACCAGGTCACGGATCACCGGAAGACCTGGCAGAGGACGAACGATCAACTTGTTACCTTTTACGACAGCGGACAGCGGCGTGATGCACGCCAGGCCGTTCTTGCCGTTGATGTTCATGCCGTCGGAGCCGCAAACGCCCTCACGGCAGGAGCGACGATAGGAGAAACCCTCGTCCTGTTCCTTGATCAGCGCGAGCACGTCCAGCACCATCAGGTCCTTACCACCGGTATCGACCTGGAATTCCTGCATGAACGGCGCAGCGTCCTGATCAGGGTTGTAGCGATAAACACTGACTTGCAACATGGCGGCCACCCTTAATAAGTCCGAATCTTAGGTTCAAAAGTCGGAACCGTCTTCGGCGAGAAGTTCACGGCACGCTTGGCAACGCGCTTGTCACCCGGGAAGTACAGGGTGTGGCACAGCCAGTTTTCGTCGTCACGGTCTTCGAAGTCTTCACGGGCGTGAGCACCGCGGGACTCTTTACGTACTTCGGCAGCGATGGCGGTAGCTTCAGCCACTTCCAGCAGGTTTTGCAGTTCCAGTGCCTCGATACGAGCCGTGTTGAACGCTTGCGACTTGTCGTTGATCTTGACGTTGGCAATGCGCTTGCGCAGGTCGGCCAGTTGGGCAATACCCTTCTGCATGTATTCGCCGGTACGGAATACACCGAAGTAGTTCTGCATGCAGCTTTGCAGCTCGCGACGCAGGGTAGCCACGTCTTCGCCATCAGTACGCTCGTTGAGGGCGGACAGACGGGCCAGAGCGGCATTGATGTTGGCTTCGGTGGCGTCGTCGTAGTTGATACCGTCGGTCAGCGCCTTTTCCAGGTGCAGACCGGCAGCACGGCCGAATACCACCAGGTCGAGCAGCGAGTTGCCGCCCAGGCGGTTGGCACCGTGAACCGATACGCAAGCCACTTCGCCTACAGCGAACAGGCCCGGGATGATGGTGTCCACGCCTTCGCCATTCTGGGTGATCGCCTGGCCGTGAATGTTGGTGGCAACGCCGCCCATCATGTAGTGGCAGGTTGGAACAACCGGAACCGGAGCAACGACTGGGTCAACGTGAGCAAACGTTTTCGACAGTTCGCAAATACCAGGCAGACGGCTGTGCAACACTTCCTCGCCCAAGTGGTCGAGTTTAAGCATTACGTGGTCGCCGTTCGGACCGCAACCGTTACCCGCGATGATCTCTTTAACCATCGAGCGAGCAACCACGTCACGACCTGCCAGGTCTTTGGCGTTCGGAGCATAACGCTCCATGAAACGCTCGCCGTGCTTGTTGATCAGGTAACCACCTTCACCACGGCACCCTTCGGTGACCAGTACACCGGCGCCGGCGATGCCGGTTGGGTGGAACTGCCACATTTCGATGTCTTGCACCGGTACGCCTGCACGCAGGGCCATACCGACGCCGTCACCGGTGTTGATCAGGGCATTGGTGGTCGAAGCGTAGATACGGCCAGCGCCACCGGTCGCCAGCACAGTGGCTTTTGCACGGATGTAGGTGGTTTCACCGGTTTCGATGCAGATGGCGATAACGCCGACGAACTCGCCTGCGTCGTTCTTCACCAGGTCAACGGCGTAGTACTCGTTCAGGAACGTGGTACCGGCTTTCAGGTTGCCTTGATAAAGCGTGTGCAGCAGGGCGTGACCGGTACGGTCGGATGCCGCACAGGTACGGGCAGCCTGGCCGCCTTTACCGTAATCCTTGGACTGACCGCCGAACGGACGCTGGTAGATACGGCCTTGCTCGGTACGGGAGAACGGCAGCCCCATGTGGTCCAGCTCGAAAACCGCGGCAGGACCTTCCTGACACATGTATTCGATAGCGTCCTGGTCACCGATGTAGTCGGAACCCTTGACGGTATCGTACATGTGCCAGCGCCAGTCATCGTTCGGATCCGCAGAGGCGATGGCGCAGGTGATGCCGCCTTGAGCCGATACGGTGTGCGAACGCGTCGGGAACACCTTGGTGATCACGGCAGTCTTGTGACCGCCCTGTGCCAGCTGCAGCGCTGCGCGCATGCCGGCGCCGCCGCCACCAATGATGATGGCGTCGAAAGAAATCGTTGGAATGTTAGCCATGACTCAGATACCCCAGAGAATCTGCACACCCCAGACGAAGTAAGCGAACATCGCAACGCCGCATACTGCCTGGAAAAGGAAACGGATTGCAGTCGCGGACTTGCCGAACGCCATTGGCGTCAGGTAGTCGGTCGCGATGGTCCACATGCCGACCCAGGCGTGAGCGCCGAGGGCAACAAGGGCCAGGAGACTGAAAATACGCATCCAGTTGCTTGCGAACAGTTCATGCCATTGGGCGTAGCCGATGCCAGGGTGGGCAACGACGTATCCGATCAGGAAAATGAAGTAAGCCGCGAGAACGACCGCCGACACACGTTGCGCCATCCAGTCATAGAGGCCCGAACGCGAGAGGTTCGTGACGTTAGTTACCATATCCAAACTCCTGCCAGAACGATTACCACCACGGAAACGGCGATAACGATTTTCGAGCCCAGCTTGCCGCCTTCCAGCGTCTCACCGATGCCCATGTCCATGATCAAGTGGCGCACACCGGCTACCAGGTGATACAGCAGAGCGGACAGGATGCCCCAAATCACTAGCTTGGCTAGCGGACTGGTCAGACACGCTTTCACCTCGCCGAAGCCTTCCTCGGAACTGAGCGACTTGTCCAATGCAAAAAGCATGATGGCAAGGCACACGAAGAGGATGACACCGGAAATACGGTGAAGAATGGACGTGTAAGCAGTGACTGGGAGTTTGATGGTCCTTAGGTCTAGGTTTACAGGTCGTTGGCTTTTCACGGCTTATTTTTCACACTGAAGAGCCCCTAACAATCAGGGCAAAGTTGTTGGGGAGTGCACTGGTCAGGTAACCACCACCCAGGGAGGCGACCCCCAATAACGCAAGCCCAAAAGCCCTTGGCGGTCGGCTGCCGAGTATAGACAGTTAGGCTACTAATGACAACGCGTTCACCTTCCCCTAATAGCGGATTGCGCAAGTTGGATAAAAGGCGTAAATGGCAGGCAATTTCGAGAAAAAAGTAGGGTTAAAGCCTTCTGGAGCAAGACTTTAGGCAAATTGACATTCGAATTTATCTCACTATAGTGGTGCGGGCCCTGCGTGGGGGGTCTGTCTGATGATTTCAAGCATAAATAGGAGGCCACATGGCTGACAAAAAAGCGCAGTTGATCATCGAGGGCGCAGCCCCCGTCGAGCTGCCCATTTTAACCGGCACCGTTGGTCCCGATGTTATCGACGTACGGGGCCTGACGGCCACGGGCCGTTTCACCTTTGACCCAGGTTTCATGTCGACCGCCTCCTGCGAGTCGAAGATCACCTATATCGACGGCGACAATGGCATCCTGCTGCATCGCGGCTACCCGATCGAGCAACTGGCTGAGAAGTCGGACTATCTGGAAACCTGCTACCTGCTGCTCAACGGCGAATTGCCGACCGCAGAACAGAAGGCCCAGTTCGTCAGCACCGTCAAGAACCACACCATGGTTCACGAACAGCTGAAGACGTTCTTCAACGGCTTCCGTCGCGACGCCCACCCGATGGCCGTCATGTGCGGCGTAGTCGGCGCCCTTTCGGCCTTCTACCACGACTCCCTGGACATCAATAACCCGCAGCATCGCGAAATCTCCGCGATCCGCCTGGTTGCCAAGATGCCGACCCTGGCAGCGATGGTTTACAAGTACTCCATGGGGCAACCCATGATGTACCCGCGTAACGACCTGTCGTACGCCGAAAACTTCCTGCACATGATGTTCAACACCCCGTGCGAGATCAAACCGATCAGCCCGGTGCTCGCCAAGGCCATGGACCGAATCTTCATCCTCCATGCCGACCACGAGCAGAACGCTTCGACCTCCACCGTGCGCCTGGCCGGCTCTTCGGGTGCCAACCCGTTCGCCTGCATCGCCGCCGGCATCGCCGCACTGTGGGGCCCTGCCCACGGCGGTGCGAACGAAGCCGTGCTGACCATGCTCGATGAAATCGGAGATGTCTCGAACATCGACAAGTTCATCGCCAAGGCCAAGGACAAGAACGATCCGTTCAAGCTGATGGGCTTCGGTCACCGCGTTTACAAGAACCGCGACCCACGCGCCACCGTCATGAAGCAGACCTGCGACGAAGTGCTGAAGGAACTGGGCATCAACAACGATCCGCAACTCGAGCTGGCCATGCGCCTAGAAGAGATTGCCTTGACCGACCCGTACTTCATCGAGCGCTCGCTGTACCCGAACGTCGACTTCTACTCGGGGATCATCCTCAAGGCGATCGGCATTCCAACCAGCATGTTTACCGTGATCTTCGCCCTGGCGCGCACCGTAGGCTGGATTTCGCACTGGAAAGAAATGCTCTCCAGCCCGTACAAGATCGGCCGCCCTCGCCAGCTGTACACCGGCTACGAGTCGCGTGACATCACCAAGCTGGAAGACCGCAAGTAAGACCTGTCTTGCTCTAGCGTGTTGAGTTGCACCGAGAACGGCCTCTATCCCTATAGAGGCCGTTTTTGTTTGTGGCCGATACGGAACACCACCCCCCCTGTAGGAGCGAGCTTGCTCGCGATGGTAGCCCGGACACCGCTGGATGCCTGGATGCCTGCGGCGCCTGAACAACCATCGCGAGCAAGCTCGCTCCTACAGGGGGCGGGGAAGCCGGGGGACGGGCGGGCAAAAAAATACCCCGATCTCTTGACCGGGGTATTCTTCAAGCTTCGCTATCTATATAAAAGTATCAAGCCTTAGTGCGAAACCGCCCCACTCGCGCCCAGACCGGTCTGCGAGCGAACGAATTGCGGGAAGAACAGCGCCCGCTCGTTGTCGGCTGCAGTCGATTTGTCGGTGATCGAGAAGAACCAGATCCCCACGAAGGCAATGATCATCGAGAACAGCGCCGGGTACTCATACGGGAAGATAGCCTTCTCGTGATGCAGGATCTGCACCCAGATGGTTGGACCGAGGATCATCAGGCCCACGGCACTGAGCAGCCCCAGCCAGCCGCCGATCATCGCACCGCGGGTGGTCAGTTTCTTCCAGTACATGGAAAGCAGCAGCACCGGGAAGTTGCAGCTCGCGGCAATGGAGAACGCCAGGCCCACCATGAACGCGATGTTCTGGCTTTCGAACAGAATGCCCAAGCCAATCGCCAATACCGCAAGGGCGATGGTGGTAATTTTCGAAACGCGGATTTCGTCCTTCTCGTTGGCCTTACCTTTCTTGATCACGCTGGCGTAAAGGTCGTGGGACACCGCCGAGGCACCGGCCAGGGTCAGGCCCGCAACTACAGCCAGGATGGTCGCGAACGCAACCGCCGAGATGAAGCCCAGGAAGATGCTGCCGCCCACTGCGTCGGCCAGGTGCACCGCCGCCATGTTGTTACCGCCCAACAGCGCACCCGCCGCATCCTTGAACGCAGGGTTGGTGCTGACCAAAAGGATCGCGCCGAAGCCGATGATGAAGGTCAGGATGTAGAAGTAACCAATGAAGCCAGTCGCGTACAGTACGCTTTTGCGAGCTTCCTTCGCGTCACTTACAGTGAAGAAGCGCATCAGGATGTGCGGCAGGCCAGCAGTACCGAACATCAGTGCCAGGCCGAGCGAGAATGCGGAGATCGGATCTTTCACCAGACCGCCAGGGCTCATGATTGCCTCACCTTTGGGGTGAACCTTGACCGCCTCGGAGAACAGCGTGCTGAAGTCGAAGTTGACGTGCTTCATCACCATCAGTGCCATGAAGGACGCACCGGACAGCAGCAGCACCGCCTTGATGATCTGCACCCAAGTGGTTGCCAGCATGCCGCCGAACAGCACGTAGGCGCACATCAGGATACCCACCAGGATCACCGCAACGTGGTAGTCGAGGCCGAACAGCAGTTGGATCAGCTTACCGGCACCGACCATTTGCGCAATCAGGTAGAACGCCACCACCACCAGCGAACCACAGGCGGACAGCGAGCGAATCTGGGTTTGGCCCAGGCGATAGGACGCCACATCGGCAAACGTGTATTTACCCAGGTTACGCAGACGCTCGGCGATCAGGAAGAGAATGATCGGCCAGCCCACCAGGAAGCCGATCGAATAGATCAAGCCATCGTAGCCGGAGGTGAACACCAGCGCGGAAATCCCCAGGAAGGACGCTGCGGACATGTAGTCACCAGCAATCGCCAGACCGTTCTGGAAACCTGTGATTTTGCCGCCCGCCGCATAGTAGTCGGCAGCCGACTTGTTGCGCTTGGACGCCCAGTAGGTGATGCACAAGGTCGCGCCGACGAACGCGACGAACATCAGGATCGCGGATACGTTGAGAGGTTGTTTTTGCACGGCACCGGTCAGGGCATCAGCTGCCCAGGCGCCCGGTGCAAAGGCCGCGATACTCAAAAGAGCCATTAGACGCCGGATCATTGCTGAGCCTCCTTGAGAATCGCATTGTTCAGGTCGTCGAACTCGCCGTTGGCGCGTCGCACGTAGATCCCGGTGAGGATGAACGCCGAAACGATCAAGCCGACACCAATTGGAATACCCCAGGTAATGGATGACTCAGGGCTGATTTTCGCCCCCAGCACCTGCGGCCCGTAAGCGATCAGAAGGATGAAGCCAGAGTAAAGCCCAAGCATGATCGCCGAAAGAATCCAGGCGAACCTTTCTCGCTTGCTCACCAGCTCCTTGAATCGGGGGCTGTTTTGAATCGAGAGGTAAATGCTGTCGTTCATTGTTTTTATCCTCGCAGCACAGATTATTGTTGGAACGGTACCCACTTTATTCGGCTGCGAGCCGGGTTCCAGACGACCTTAGTCTTAGATCGCCATTACAGAGTCGCCAATTTCAAACATGGGAACATAAATGTGGGAGCGGGCTTGCTCGCGATGGCGGTGTGTCAGTCAACATTTGCGTGCCTGACAATCCGCTATCGCGAGCAAGCTCGCTCCTACAGGAGGGGGGAGAAAGCTTGTCTGATTAACTCAACCGCTTACTTGACCCACTCCGCCACACGATCCGGGTGTTTGGCGACCCAGTCCTTGGCAGCCGCGTCAGGCTTGGCGCCTTCCTGGATGGCCAGCATGACTTCACCGATTTCATCCTTCGAAGCCCACTGGAAGTTTTTCAGGAACTTGGCCACTTCCGGCGCCTTGGTATCCAGCTCCTTGCTGCCGATGCTGTTCACGGTTTCAGCCGCGCCATACACCCCTTTAGGGTCTTCGAGGAAGCGCAGTTTCCACTTGGCGAACATCCAGTGCGGCACCCAGCCGGTCACGGCAATGGATTCATTTTTCTTCTCGGCACGGGTCAGCTCGGCAATCATGCCGGCGCCGGAACTGGCCTTGAGTTGATAGCCGGTCAGGTCGTAATCCTTGATGGCCTGCTCGGTCTTGAGCATCACGCCTGAACCGGCGTCGATGCCGACGATGCGTTTCTTGAAGCTGTCATCGGTTTTCAGGTCTTCAAGGGACTTGGCCTTGACGTACTCCGGCACGATCAGGCCGATTTTGGCGTCCTTGAAGTTCGGGCCGTAGTCGACGACCTGGTCCTTGTTCTTCGCCCAGTAATCACCGTGAGTCACCGGCAGCCAGGCCGACAGCATAGCGTCGAGTTTGCCGGTGGCCACGCCTTGCCACATGATGCCGGTGGCGACGGCTTGCAGCTTCACGTCATAACCGAGCTTCTGCTTGATCACTTCTGCTGCCACATGAGTCGTCGCAACGCTGTCGGACCAGCCGTCAACGTAACCGATGCTCAGGGTCTGCTTTTCTGCGTTGGCGAATGTCGAACCCATCGCAAGTACCAGAGCGGCACCTGCGCCTAAAAGTCGTCGCATCTTCATCGTTACTTCCCCGAAAGTGCTGCGCTCGACGGGTGCCGAGCCGCGTCAACGTATTGTTATGGTGCACAGCGCCCCCATCACGCTTCACCGCAAACTCATTCGAACATCAGCGGAGTACTGACGCTTTGATCATCAACCTGACGCCAACCTGAACCTGTGCTGCCAGCGACCTCAAGGCATCGAGAAACGACATCAGAACGCCATTAACCACACGCCATATAAATGTCTCGGACGATCAGCCTGAACTTTGCATGTCAAAATCGTGCAGGCCACCAAGCGCGCTGCAAATGCAGGTAACATGCGCCGCTTTGCTTCCGGACGGCTGACCATGCCCGCGACCTCACGCTTTCCTTTTTTGCCTATTTGTTCGCTTGCCTGCTGGGCCTGTTTGCCCTGGGTGGCTTTTGGTATGGCATCGGCCAGCCGGTGATCCTGCCCGATGTCGCCAGCGCCACGCACAAGCTTCAATGCGCGTCCTACACCCCGTTCGACAAGGATCAATCACCGTTCGATCAGCCGTTCAAGCTGCGTCCCGAGCGCATGGACGCCGACCTGGCCCTGCTGTCCACGCGCTTTGAGTGCATCCGCACCTACTCGATGACGGGTCTCGACGCCCTGCCGGATCTCGCACGCAAACACGGCCTGAAGTTAATGATTGGCGCCTGGGTCAACAGCAACCCGGTGGACACCGAGAAAGAGGTCGACCTGCTGATCGCGTCCGCCAACGCCAACCCGGATGTGGTCAGCGCAGTGATCGTCGGCAACGAAGCATTGTTGCGCAAAGAGGTGACCGGCCCACAACTCGCCAGACTGATCAACAAGGTTAAAAGCCAGGTCAAACAACCGGTCACTTACGCCGATGTCTGGGAGTTCTGGCTCAAGCATCCCGAAATCGCACCGGCGGTAGACTTCCTGACCATCCATCTGCTGCCGTACTGGGAAGACGATCCTTCCAATATCGATGCCGCCTTGCAGCATGTGGCCGAGGTACGCCAAGTATTCGGCAACAAGTTCGCGCCCAAGGACGTGATGATCGGCGAAACCGGCTGGCCCAGCGAAGGCCGCCAACGTGAAACGGCATTACCGAGCCGAGTCAACGAAGCCAAGTTCATTCGCGGTTTTGTCGCCATGGCCGAGCAGCAAGGCTGGCATTACAACCTGATCGAGGCCTTCGACCAACCATGGAAACGCGCCAGCGAAGGGGCGGTGGGCGGTTACTGGGGATTGTTCGATGCCGACCGCCAGGACAAGGGCGTGCTGGCAGGGCCGGTCACGAATGTGCCGTACTGGTCGCAGTGGTTGATTGTCGGTGGCTTGATCTTCATCGGCACACTGATCCTGGGCGGGCGCGTGCGTGATACACGTGCCGCCCTTGTGTTGCCGCTGCTGGGGGCGCTTGCCGCCGGTTCGCTCGGCGTATGGGGCGACTTGGCCCGAGTGACCACGCGATTTTCCAGTGAATGGCTGTGGGTCGGATTGCTGACAGCGTCGAATCTGCTGGCGCTGGCACATGGGGCACTGGCATTGAGCCCGCGCAGCGGCTGGCGTGGGCGTGCATTCAATGTGCTCGAACGTCGCTCAGGCGTGTTGGTGGCGTTGATTGGATTTGCAGCGGCGGTGTCGATGCTGGAACTGGTCTTCGACCCGCGCTATCGCAGCTTTCCGAGCGTGGCATTCATCGTGCCGGCGCTGGTCTATCTGTGTCGTCCGGTCAGCGTGCCACGTCGGGAAATTGCGTTGCTGACTTTCATCATTGGCGCCGGAATAGCGCCGCAGCTGTTTCGTGAAGGGCTGCAGAACCAGCAGGCCTGGGGTTGGGCGCTGGTGAGCGTGTTGATGGTGGCGGCGTTGTGGCGATCATTGCGGGTGCGCAAGGCTTGAATCTTCGGTGAATTTACTGGCCTCATCGCGGGCAAGCCCGCTCCTACAGGGATTTGTGGCGTACACAGGAGCGGGCTTGCCCGCGATGGCGGCCTATCAGGCGCCACGAACCAGACGCAACCCCGCAATCACCACCGCAAACACCGCCAGCGTGGTGTTGTACAGCGCCAGCGCCGGAAACCCGAGCACCAGCGCCAGCACCGCCAGCCACCATCCTACTCGCCCCGGCAGCACAAAGCCGATCAAGGCGGCGGCGACTGCTCCCCAGCCCAATACCTTGAAGTGAATCATCAACCCCAGGTTCGAACGGACCTGGCACTCCCATCGGCTCGCCTCATCGACACAGAGGCCGACCCACTGCGCATCCTCCATGAAGCCGTAACGTGCGCCATAGCTGGCGGCCAGCCATAACGGCAGCAGAATGAGCAGAAGAATCACGGGCAGGCGGCGGGACATGAAGCACTCCAATCATCGAAAACGGCGGCCAGCTTAATCGCAGGTCAGCGTTAAGCAAAACGCTAACAACTGTTAACTGGCTATCCAATCGCTGCAAAGTGTATCGTCCAGCTACTATTACTCCGAAATCAGGCCTGTTTGGTGCCGCTGCGTGGCACTTTGGCGCAAACCCGGTGGTCATAGCCTGCGAACTTCATTCGGCACCTTTCTTAAGGGATTCAGTCATGCTCCGTTCCTTGCGCTTCGCCGCCCTGTTGGGTGGCCTTATCCTGAGTGCGTCCGCACTGGCGGCAGATATCGACCCCGCCAGTTATGGCTACCCCTTGACCAACCCGTTTGAAGCGACCATCGCCACGACGCCACCGGACTTGCGTCCGGAGTTGCCACTGGACGACGACATCGATCAATCGGATCACACCCTCAGGCTACGCCCTGAGCGTGAGTTCCAGCTGCCAGACAACTTCTGGCCAGTGAAAAAACTCACCTATCGCATCGCTACCCAGGACAAACCTGCCCCGCTGATCTTCCTGATCGCCGGCACTGGCGCGCGTTATGACAGCACCCTGAACGAGTATTTGAAAAAGCTGTATTACAAGGCTGGCTACCACGTAGTACAGCTGTCTTCGCCCACCAGCTTCGACTTCATCAGCGCGGCGTCGCGCTTTGCCACGCCAGGCATCACCAAGGACGATGCCGAAGACATGTATCGCGTCATGCAGGCCGTGCGGGCGCAAAACCCGAAGTTGCCGGTCACCGATTACTACCTCACGGGGTACAGCCTGGGCGCACTGGATGCGGCATTCGTCGCCCATCTGGACGAAACCCGCCGCAGTTTCAATTTCAAGAAAGTCCTGCTGCTCAACCCGCCGGTCAACCTCTACACCTCGATCACAAACCTCGACAAGCTTGTTCAAACCGAGGTCAAGGGCATCAACAACACCACCACCTTCTATGAGCTGGTGCTGAACAAACTGACCCGCTACTTCCAGCAGAAAGGCTACATCGACCTCAACGATGCGCTGCTCTATGACTTCCAGCAGTCCAAGCAGCATTTGAGCAACGAGCAGATGGCAATGCTGATCGGCACCTCGTTCCGCTTCTCGGCCGCCGATATCGCTTTTACCTCGGACCTGATCAACCGTCGCGGCCTGATCACGCCGCCCAAGACGCCGATCACCGAGGGCACCAGCCTTACGCCGTACCTCAAGCGTGCGTTGCAATGCGACTTCGACTGCTACATCACCGAACAGGTCATCCCGATGTGGCGCGCCCGCACCGATGGCGGCAGCCTGCTGCAACTGATCGACCAGGTGAGCCTGTACGCACTGGCGGATTACCTGCACAAGAGCCCTAAAATTGCCGTCATGCACAACGCCGATGACGTGATCCTGGGCCCGGGCGACCTCGGTTTCCTGCGCCGCACTTTCGGCGATCGCCTGACCGTTTACCCACTGGGCGGCCATTGCGGCAACCTTAACTACCGCGTCAACAGCGACGCCATGCTGGAGTTCTTCCGTGGCTAAATACCTCCTGCTTATCGCCGCGCTCCTCTGTGCAACCACCGCCAATGCTGACAACAGCAAGGCCAACGCGCCTGTGGTCATCGACAGTGATGGCTTCAAGGAACCGTTGAGCAAACTCAAGTTCAACCCGGGGCTGGACCAGCGCGAGTTCGAACGCTCCACGCTGAGTGCGTTGAATGTGTATGACCCGCTGGAATCCTGGAACCGTCGCGTCTACCACTTCAACTATCGCTTCGACGAGTGGGTATTCCTGCCGGTGGTCGATGGTTATCGCTACATCACTCCGAGCTTCGTGCGCACCGGGGTCAGCAACTTTTTCAACAACCTTGGCGACGTGCCGAACCTGCTCAACAGCCTGTTGCAGTTCAAGGGCCAGCGTTCGATGGAAATCACCGGACGCCTGCTGCTCAACACCACCATCGGCATCGCCGGCCTGTGGGACCCGGCCACCGCCATGGGGCTCCAGCGACAGAGCGAAGACTTCGGCCAGACGCTGGGCTTCTACGGTGTGCCGGCCGGTGCCTACTTCGTACTGCCGATACTCGGGCCGTCGAACCTGCGCGATACCGGCGGTTTGGTGGTGGACTTCAGCGCCGAGAACGCGATCAACTTCCTCAACGTGGCCGAAGTCAGCTCAAACCACCCGGAAGTGTGGGCCTTGCGGGCTGTGGACAAGCGCTATCAGACCAGCTTCCGCTACGGTCAGCTGAACTCGCCGTTCGAGTATGAAAAGGTGCGTTACGTGTATACCGAGTCGCGCAAGTTGCAGATTGCCGAGTAACCAAAGGCAACAGCTAAACCTGTGGGAGCGGGCTTGCTCGCGAAGACATTGTATCCGTCGACGTTTGAGTCGAATGATGCACCGCCTTCGCGAGCAAGCCCGCTCCCACATCCGTTCAGTGTTTCAATTCAACCTTTGAACGCCTTCCAGATTTTGCCAACAGCCATCACCACCGCCAGCACCGCCGCCCCCGCGATAATCCCCGCCACGCCATTGAGCAACATCGACACGATAAACCCGGCCCCACCGGCCCCGGCACTGACACTCTCGATCCAGTGATGCACCACCGGCACCCCGTGGGTGAGAATCCCGCCGCCTACCAGGAACATCGCCGCCGTACCAATCACCGACAGGCTTTTCATCATGTACGGTGCCGCGCGCAGAATCCCGGCACCGACGCTACGGGCCATCTGCCCTGGCTTTTGCGTCAGCCACAAGCCCAGATCGTCGAGTTTGACGATCCCCGCCACCAGGCCATAGACGCCGATGGTCATGACGATCGCGATGCCCGATAGCACGATGACTTGCTGGGTCAGAGACGCCCCCGCCACCGTGCCAAGGGTGATGGCGATGATTTCCGCCGAGAGAATGAAGTCGGTGCGGATCGCACCCTTGATCTTGTCCTTTTCGAACGCCACCAGATCCACTGCCGGGTCTGCCACGGCCTCGACCAATTGCGCGTGCTCCGTCTGTTCTTCGGCCTTGCTGTGCAGGATTTTGTGAGCGAGTTTTTCGAATCCTTCGAAACACAGGTAAGCGCCACCGACCATCAACAGAGGCGTCACCAGCCAGGGGATGAATGCGCTGATGGCCAGAGCCGAAGGCACCAGGATCAGTTTGTTGATGAACGATCCCTTGGCAACCGCCCACACCACGGGGATTTCCCGTTCGGCCCGCACACCGCTCACCTGCTGGGCATTGAGCGCCAGATCGTCGCCCAACACGCCGGCGGTTTTCTTGGCGGCCATTTTGGTCATCAACGCCACGTCGTCCAGCACGGCGGCAATGTCGTCGATCAGCAACAGTAGGCTGCTTCCTGCCATGAATCACGCTTCCTTCTTTGTATGGATGCCAAGCAGCATAGCGCGGCGGCGCGCCGCATGGAGCATTCTTGAGCGCCGCCGAAGCCCGGTGCTACCATGCGCAACCGCCAGAACAGGCAAGGAACCCCCTGGTTTATGAGCACGATCCGCGAGCGCAACAAACAACTGATACTGCGTGCCGCCAGTGAAGAATTTGCCGACAAAGGCTTCGCTGCGACCAAAACCAGCGACATCGCCGCCAGGGCCGGGTTGCCCAAGCCCAACGTCTATTACTATTTCAAGACCAAGGAAAACCTCTACCGCGAGGTCCTGGAAAGCATCATTGAGCCGATTCTGCAGGCTTCGACCCCCTTCAACCCTGAAGGCGAACCCAATGATGTACTGAGCGGCTACATCCGTTCGAAAATCCGCATATCCCGCGACCTGCCCTTTGCCTCGAAAGTGTTCGCCAGCGAAATCATGCACGGCGCCCCGCACCTGAGCAGCGATCTGGTCGAACAGCTCAACAGCCAGGCCCGGCACAACATCGCCTGCATCCAGACCTGGATCGACCGTGGCCAGATCGCCCCGCTCGACCCCAACCACCTGATGTTCAGCATCTGGGCGGCCACCCAGACTTACGCCGACTTCGACTGGCAAATCACCGCCGTCACCGGCAAGGAAAAGCTGGACGAAGCCGATTATGAAGCGGCGGCACAGACGATTATCCGGTTGGTGCTCAAGGGATGTGAGCTGGATCGGTAGATCGCGGCGCCCCCTTCGCGAGCAAGCCCGCTCCCACATTGGAATGCATTCCCCTGTGGGAGCGGGCTTGCTCGCGAAAGCGGTATAACAGTCAAACAAGTCTCAAACCACCACCCCCGCATCCGCCCGCAACCCCAGCGCTTCGATCGCCTCGATCGCGCACTGCTCGTCGACATCCGACAAATCTCCGCTGATCCCCACCGCTCCCAACACAATGCCCTCCTGGTCTTTCACCAGTACGCCGCCTGGAGCTGGCACGACGCTGCCCTGCCCCATGGTGTTCAAGGAGGCGATGAACGCCGGGCGTTGCTGGGCGTCCGAGGCCAGCAGGCGCGACCCCTTGCCCAGGGCGATGGCGCCCCAGGCTTTGCCGATGGCGACCTGCGGACGCAGCAGGCTGGCGCCGTCTTCACGTTGCAGGGCGATCAGATGCCCGCCGGCATCGAGCACCGCGATGGTCAGGGGGGCGGCCGCAATGGCCCGCCCGGCGTTGATGGCCTCGTTGACCAGGTTGACTGCCACTTTCAAGGTTAAAGCGCTCATGGTGCTGTCCTCATTTTGTTATAGGGAAAGCGGTCGAGCTGCGCGTTTACGTCGCAGCCTCATGCAACAAATAGAACACAGTAAATTATCTTTTTGTATACAATAATTCGCGTAAAACGTTACATGTGACGAAAAGCCACAGCAATTTGGCCTTCCGACGAATGAAACAGGCGCTTGAGAAAATGGATTGACCTTCGCAGCCAGTCGTGAATAAACTCCACACAAAGCCACTTGTATACAATTACAAAACGTAAAGAGGCACAAAACCATGAGCAAAATGAGAGCAATCGAAGCCGCCGTTCTGGTGATGCGCCGTGAAGGGGTTGAAACCGCCTTTGGCATTCCCGGCGCCGCGATCAACCCGTTGTACTCCGCCCTGCAAAAGGTCGGCGGCATCGATCACGTCCTCGCTCGCCACGTTGAAGGCGCCTCGCACATGGCCGAGGGCTACACCCGCACCAAGGCCGGCAATATCGGCGTGTGCATCGGCACTTCCGGTCCTGCCGGTACCGACATGGTCACGGGCCTGTACAGCGCCTCCGCCGACTCGATTCCGATCCTGTGCATCACCGGCCAGGCTCCGCGCGCCCGTATGCACAAGGAAGACTTCCAGGCTGTCGACATCACCAGCATCGTCAAGCCAGTGACCAAGTGGGCAACCACGGTCCTGGAGCCGGGCCAGGTGCCGTACGCGTTCCAGAAAGCTTTTTATGAAATGCGCTCCGGTCGTCCAGGCCCAGTGCTGATCGATCTGCCGTTCGACGTGCAGATGGCCGAAATCGAATTCGACATCGATGCCTATCAGCCGCTGCCCCTGGCCAAGCCCTGCGCCACCCGCGTACAAGTGGAAAAAGCCCTGGCCCTGCTCGATCAGGCCGAACGCCCACTGCTGGTGGCCGGCGGCGGCATCATCAACGCCGACGCCAGCGACCTGCTGGTCGAATTCGCCGAGCTGACCGGTATCCCGGTCGTCCCGACCTTGATGGGGTGGGGCACGATCCCCGACGATCACCCGTTGATGGTCGGCATGGTCGGCCTGCAAACCTCGCATCGCTACGGCAACGCGACCATGCTCAAGTCCGACGTGGTGCTGGGCATCGGCAACCGTTGGGCCAACCGCCACACCGGCTCGGTCGATGTCTACACCGAAGGCCGCAAGTTCATTCACGTTGACATCGAAGGCACACAGATCGGCCGCGTGTTCACCCCGGACCTGGGCATCGTGTCCGACGCCGCGGCCGCGCTCACCGTGTTCATCGAAGTCGCTCGCGAGTGGCAAGCGGCCGGCAAGCTGAAAAACCGCAGTGCCTGGTTGCAGGACTGCCAGCAGCGCAAGGCCAGCCTGCAACGCAAGACCCATTTCGACAACGTGCCGGTCAAGCCGCAACGTGTGTACGAAGAAATGAACCAGGTGTTCGGCAAGGACACCTGCTACGTCAGCACCATCGGCCTGTCTCAGATTGCCGGCGCGCAGTTCCTGCACGTCTACAAGCCACGTCACTGGATCAACTGCGGTCAGGCCGGCCCGCTGGGCTGGACCATTCCGGCAGCACTGGGCGTGGTCAAGGCCGACCCGAGCCGCAAGGTCGTGGCGTTGTCGGGCGACTATGACTTCCAGTTCATGATCGAAGAACTGGCCGTGGGCGCGCAGTTCCAGCTGCCGTACATCCACGTGGTGGTGAACAACTCATACCTGGGGCTGATCCGCCAGGCCCAGCGCGGTTTCGAAATGGACTACTGCGTGCAGCTGTCCTTCGATAATCTGAACGCGCCAGAGCTCAACGGTTATGGCGTCGATCACGTAGCGGTGGCCGAAGGCCTGGGCTGCAAGGCGCTGCGGGTGTTCGAACCGGCTGACATCGCCCCTGCCCTGCGCAAGGCCGAGGCGCTGATCGAAGAGTTCAAGGTGCCGGTGATCGTCGAGATTATCCTGGAGCGCGTGACCAACATTTCCATGGGCACCGAAATCAACGCGGTCAACGAGTTCGAAGACCTGGCGCTGGTCGGCAACGATGCGCCGACGGCGATTTCGATGCTTGATTAACAATTGAAGCTCCCCCTGTAGGAGCGAGTTTGCTCGCGATAGCGGTGTGTCAGATATGCACTATCGCGAGCAAGCTCGCTCCTGCAGGGGGTCCTCACAAGATTTACAGGAGACCACCATGCCGCGTTTCGCAGCCAACCTGTCCATGCTGTTCACCGAGCAGGATTTTCTCGCCCGTTTCGAAGCGGCCGCCAAGGCCGGCTTCAGTGGCGTCGAGTACCTGTTCCCCTACGATTTCAGCTCCGCCGAAATCAAGGCCCGGCTTGATGCCAACGGCCTGACCCAGGTGCTGTTCAACCTGCCCGCCGGTGACTGGGCCAAGGGCGAACGCGGCCTGGCCTGCCTGCCGGACCGGGTTGAAGAGTTTCGCGCCGGCGTCGACCTGGCGATTGCTTACGCGCAAGTACTGGGCAATACCCAGGTCAACTGCCTGGCCGGCATCCGCCCGCAAGGCGTCGATGATGCCACCGTGGAAAAGACCTTCGTCGCCAACCTCAAGTACGCGGCCGACAAGCTGCAAGCGGCGGGCATCAAACTGGTGATGGAGGCGATCAACACCCGCGACATTCCAGGCTTCTACCTGAACAACACGGCGCAGGCCCTGTCGATTCGCGAACAGGTGGGCAGCGCCAATCTGTTCCTGCAATACGACATCTATCACATGCAAATCATGGAAGGGGACCTCGCCCGCACCATGGCCACGCACCTGAGCGAGATCAACCACATCCAGTTGGCCGACAATCCGGGGCGCAACGAACCAGGCACAGGTGAGATCAACTACCGCTTCCTGTTCGAACACCTGGACAGCATCGGTTATCAGGGTTGGGTCGGTTGCGAATACAAGCCACTGACCACGACCGAAGCGGGCCTGGGCTGGCTGAAAACCCATAACGCGATCTGACCCCCTCCCCTATAGGAGCGAGCTTGCTCGCGATGAGGCCGGCACATTCAACACCCCTGTTGCCTGACACACCGCTATCGCGAGCAAGCTCGTTCCTACAGGGGGCAGGCGTTGCGACTCATTAATACAAGAGGAATTTCTCATGGCTAAAATCGGATTCATCGGCACCGGCATCATGGGCCACCCAATGGCGGCGAACCTGCAGAAAGCCGGTCACAGCCTGTTCCTGTCAGCGCACCACGATGCTGCCCCGGCCGATCTGGTCGCCGCAGGTGCCATCGCCCTGGCCAACCCGAAAGAAGTGGCGCAGGAAGCCGAATTCATCATCGTCATGGTGCCGGACACCCCGCAGGTCGATGACGTGCTGTTCCGCGCCGACGGCGTAGCCGCCGGTGTCGGTAAAGGCAAGGTAGTGATCGACATGAGCTCGATCTCGCCGACCGCGACCAAGGCCTTTGCCGCGAAAATCAATGAAAAAGGCGCTCAGTACCTCGACGCGCCAGTCTCCGGCGGCGAAGTCGGTGCCAAGGCTGCCACATTGAGCATCATGGTCGGCGGCGACGCCGATGCCTTCGAACGCGCCCTGCCGCTGTTCCAGGCCATGGGCAAAAATATCACCCTCGTCGGCGGTAATGGCGATGGCCAGACCGCAAAAGTGGCGAACCAGATCATCGTCGCGCTGAACATCCAGGCCGTCGCGGAAGCCCTGCTGTTCGCTTCGAAAAACGGTGCCGATCCGGCCAAGGTTCGTGAAGCGTTGATGGGTGGTTTTGCGTCCTCGAAGATCCTCGAAGTGCACGGCGAGCGCATGATCAAGGGCACCTTCGATCCGGGCTTCCGCATCAGCCTGCACCAGAAGGACCTTAACCTGGCACTGCAAGGCGCCAGGGAGCTGAACATCAACCTCCCCAACACCGCCAACGCCCAACAGGTGTTCAGCACCTGCGCGGCCATCGGCGGCAGTAACTGGGACCACTCGGCACTGATCAAGGGCCTGGAACACATGGCGAATTTTTCGATTCGCGAGAAGCCGTAAGCCCTGCCCGTTCCAACCCGGTCCTGTGGGAGCGGGCTTGCCCGCGATGAAATCACCTCGGTCCACATGTACGACCGCAGCGTCTGAATCGCAGGCAAGCCAGCGCCCACAAGAGACCAGGCGCCCAGAAGTTATCGCCCTACTCCAAATAACAAGAATCCCGGGAGCCCGCCATGTCGGTCGATCCGCAACAATTGCTGCGCGAGCTGTTCACCACAGCCATCAACGCCGCCCATCCGCAGCAAGTGCTCGAAGCCCATCTGCCCGCCGATCGCACGGGGCGGGTCATCGTCATCGGCGCCGGCAAGGCCGCAGCGGCCATGGCTCAAGTGGTCGAGCGCTGCTGGCAGGGAGAGGTATCCGGCCTGGTCGTGACGCGATACGGTCATGGCGCCCCTTGCGAGAAAATCGAAGTGGTCGAGGCCGCCCACCCGGTGCCTGACGCCGCTGGCCAGGCCGTTGCCAAGCGCGTGTTCGAGCTGGTCAGCAACCTGACGCAAGAGGACCGTGTGATTTTCCTGTTGTCGGGTGGCGGTTCGGCGTTGCTGGCTTTGCCGGCCGTCGGGATCACCCTGGCCGACAAGCAATCGATCAACAAGGCCCTGCTCAAGTCCGGCGCCTCCATCGGCGAGATGAATTGCGTGCGCAAGCATCTCTCTGCAATCAAGGGCGGACGCCTGGGCAAGGCCTGCTGGCCGGCGACTGTATACACCTACGCGATTTCCGATGTACCGGGCGATCTTGCTACTGTCATTGCTTCCGGCCCCACCGTGGCGGATCCGAGCACCAGCGCTGAAGCACTGGCGATCCTCAAGCGCTACGGCATCGACGTGCCAGCGTCGGTGCGCAACTGGCTGCAAAGCCCGGAATCGGAAACCGTCAAACCCGGTGACCCAAGCCTGGCCCGCAGTCACTTCCAGTTGATCGCGCGCCCGCAGCAATCGCTGGAAGCGGCGGCGGTGAAGTGCCGTCAGGCCGGGTTCAGCCCGCTGATCCTGGGCGACCTGGAAGGTGAATCGCGCGAAGTGGCGAAAGTCCATGCCGGTATCGTCCGTCAGGTGGTGCAACACGGCCAGCCTCTGGCAGCGCCCTGCGTGATTCTCTCCGGCGGCGAAACCACCGTCACCGTGCGTGGCAATGGCCGTGGCGGACGCAATGCCGAATTCCTGCTGAGCCTGACCGACAGCCTCAAGGGCCTGCCAGGGGTCTACGCGCTGGCCGGTGACACCGATGGCATCGACGGTTCCGAAGACAACGCCGGCGCGATCATGACCCCGGACAGCTACACCCGCGCCACCGCCCTGGGCCTCAGCGCCAGCGACGAGTTGGATAACAACAACGGCTACGGCTACTTCGCGGCACTCGACGCCCTGATCGTCACCGAGCCGACGCGCACCAACGTCAACGACTTTCGCGCCATCCTGATACTCGAGAACCCTCATCATGAAGCCTGATAAAAAGGTCAAAATCCTCGCCACGCTGGGTCCTGCCATCGACGGGATCGACGGCATACGTGAACTGGTTCAGGCCGGGGTGAACATCTTCCGCCTGAACTTCAGCCACGGTGATCACGCCGACCACGCCCAGCGCTACCAATGGATTCGTGAAGTCGAGCGACAGCTCAACTATCCGCTGGGCATCCTGATGGACCTGCAAGGCCCGAAACTGCGCATTGGCAAGTTCGCCGAAGGCCGCGTTCAACTGCATCGCGGGCAGGCCCTGCGCCTGGACCTGGACCCGACGCCGGGCGACGAGCGCCGGGTCAACCTGCCGCATCCGGAAATCATTGCCGCGCTCGAACCCGGCATGGACCTGCTGCTGGACGACGGCAAGTTGCGCCTGCGGGTGGTCAGCAAGTACAGCGACGCCATCGACACCACGGTGCTCAATGGTGGTGAACTGTCCGACCGCAAGGGCGTAAACGTGCCACAAGCGGTGCTGGAGTTGAGCCCGTTGACCGCCAAGGATCGCCGCGACCTGAGCTTCGGACTTGAGCTGGGCGTGGACTGGGTGGCGCTGTCGTTCGTGCAGCGCCCGGAAGACATCCGCGAGGCCCGCACGCTGATCGGCGACAGAGCCTTCTTGATGGCGAAAATCGAGAAACCGTCGGCAGTCACTCATCTGCGGGAAATCGCCGAATTGAGCGACGCGATCATGGTCGCCCGGGGTGATCTGGGCGTGGAAGTACCGGCCGAAAGCGTGCCGCAGATCCAGAAGAACATCATTGGCATCTGCCGCCAGCTCGGCAAACCGGTGGTGGTGGCGACGCAGATGCTGGAGTCAATGCGGTTTTCCCCGGCGCCGACCCGCGCCGAAGTCACCGATGTGGCCAATGCCGTGGCCGAGGGCGCCGATGCGGTGATGCTGTCAGCGGAAACCGCGTCCGGCGAGTACCCATTGGAAGCCGTGCAGATGATGAGCAAGATCATCCGCCAGGTGGAAAACGGCCCGGACTACCAGACACAACTGGACGTGAGCCGACCGAAGGCGCAAGCCACAGTGGCCGATGCGATCAGTTGCGCGATCCGCCGCATCAGCAATGTGCTGCCCGTGGCGGTATTGGTCAATTACAGCGAGTCGGGGGCCTCCAGCCTGCGGGCGGCGCGGGAGCGGCCGACGGTGCCGATTCTCAACCTGACGCCAAATCTGCAGACAGCACGGCGCCTGACGGTAGCGTGGGGAGTGCAGTCGGTGGTCAATGACCGCCTGCGCCAGGTGGACGAGGTGTGCTCCACCGCACTGGAAATTGCCCAGGCCCAGGGCATGGCCGAACGGGGCGATACCCTGTTGATCACGGCGGGTGTGCCGTTTGGGCAGCCTGGGTCGACTAACTCGTTGCGTATCGAGACGTTGATCTAGAACGCCCTTACCAGCCTCATCGCCGGAACAGCCCCGCTCCAGTAGGAGCGGGCTTGCCTGCGATGCAGGCGACTCGGTGCCACTTCTTATTTTTTAACTGCCATGCCTGCCAATCACTTCAATACCCACTGCCCCGACTGGGCCGAAGCCCTGCTCAATGGCTTCAGCCAGATATTCCTCCAGCGCCATCCGTTATGCGGCCTGCTGTGCCTGTGTGCGATCCTGTTCACTGCGCCGGCGCTACTGGGTGGCGCGCTGCTGGGCGGCGTCGCCGGACTGCTGACCGCGCAAAGGCGCAACTATGCGAAGGCTGATCGCCAGGCTGGATTGTTCAGCTACAACGGCGTGTTGCTCGGCCTGATGTTGAGCTTGTATTTCCCTTGGTCGGCGATAATGCCACCGCTTATCCTGGCAGCCGGCGGCCTGAGCGCGATGATCACCCAGCAATGGCTCAAGCGTGCCCGGGTCAATCAATGTGTTCCCGCCTATACCGCACCATTCGTGGGTTTGAGCTGGTTACTGATGTGTTTCGCCACGCCATCGGTCCCCACACCGCTTATCGAAATGAACACCGTGGACCTGCTGGCAGCATCGCTCCGGGGGATCGGCCAGGTGATGTTTCTCGACCATCCGCTGGCCGGGGCAATGATTGCCAGCGGTTTGCTGATTGCTGATCGTCGAGCCTTCTGCTGGGCGATGACGGCGTCTCTGCTCGGCCTTGGCTCCAGCTTGCTGCATCACGAAACCGGCACCGCCCTGCTCGGCCTTGGTGGCTACAACGCCGTGCTGACCGCCCTTGCCCTCAGCACGCAGCGCCAGCACCCGTGGCTGCCGCTGCTGGGCGTCGTCATGGTGCTGTTGTTGACGCCGCTGTTCGCTGCCATTGGCCTGGCGACTCTGACCGCACCCTTCATCCTCGCCTGCTGGCTCATTCGTACCGGCATGAAAATGTTCGGCAAAACCCCGCGTGATGACACGCCTTGCGCTCACAGGGACAATCAACCTAGGCTGCGCTGATCTACGAGTCAGGCGTTATCCATGGACAGCAGCAAAAACTGGCGTGATCAGCTTTACGTCATGATTTTCCAGACCGACACCAAGGCTGGCAGGCGCTTCGACGGCATTCTGCTGTTGATCATCCTCTCAAGCCTGGTGATCGTGATGCTCGACAGCATCGACACCGTCCACAAGAATTACGCCGATGTGCTGGCGTACATCGAATGGGGCTTTACGGTGATCTTCCTCGCCGAGTACATCCTGCGCCTGTATTGCTCGCCCAAGCCGTTGCGCTATGCCTTCAGTTTTTACGGCCTGGTGGACTTGTTGGCCATCGTCCCCGGCATCCTCGCCCTCTATTACTCCGATGCCCAGTATTTGCTGATTATCCGCATCATCCGGATGCTGCGGATCTTCCGGGTGCTCAAGCTCAGCCCGTACCTCAAGCAAGCCAACTACCTGATGTCGGCGCTGCGCGGCAGCAAACAGAAGATCGTGGTGTTCCTGGTCAGCGTTTGCACACTGGTCACGGTGTTCGGCACCCTGATGTATGTCATCGAGGGTCCGGAACATGGCT
Organism: Pseudomonas sp. S2_C03; assembly: GCF_054668405.1. Lineage (NCBI taxonomy): Bacteria > Pseudomonadati > Pseudomonadota > Gammaproteobacteria > Pseudomonadales > Pseudomonadaceae > Pseudomonas > Pseudomonas sp. S2_C03. Next base: position 3,764,242 of record NZ_CP162766.1, read on the forward strand.
TCACCAGCATCCCCAAAGGCATCTATTGGGCTATCGTGACGCTGACCACCGTGGGCTTCGGCGACATCGTGCCAAAGACGCCGCTGGGGCAGGTCATTTCGTCGCTGGTGATGATCACCGGTTACTCGATCATCGCCGTACCGACGGGGATTTTTACCGCCGAACTGGCCAATGCCATGCGTGGCGAACAGCTCCAACACGACTGCCCGGTGTGCAAGAAAAACAGCCACGAGCACGGCGCTGCATTCTGTTCCCGTTGCGGCAATGCGTTGTTTAAGAAACTGGAATAAGCAAAGTGCTTTTTAATCTTTAAACGCCTATGCGGCGCCGGTTATAGTCGCTGGCAAAATGCCTCATCTCAAATATCGAACAAGGAATGCGCAGTGAAAAAACTCTTTGGCGCCTCACTTCTGGCCGCTGGCCTGGCCCTGACCAGCGTGGCCCAGGCCGCACCGACCCTGCTCAACGTGTCCTACGATGTGATGCGAGATTTCTACAAGGACTACAACACTGCCTTCCAGAAACACTGGCAAGCCGAGCACAACGAAAACATCACCGTGCAGATGTCTTTCGGCGGCTCCAGCAAACAGGCGCGCTCGGTCATCGACGGCCTGCCGGCTGACGTGATCACCATGAACATGGCCACCGACATCAACGCCCTGGCCGACAACGGCAAACTGGTTCCGGAGAACTGGGTCACCCGTCTGCCGAACAACAGCGCGCCATTCACCTCCGCCACCGTTTTCATCGTGCGCAAAGGCAACCCCAAAGCCCTGAAAGACTGGCCTGACCTGCTCAAGGACGGCGTACAAGTGATCGTGCCCAACCCGAAAACCTCGGGCAACGGCCGCTACACCTATCTGTCCGCCTGGGGCTACGTGCTGAAAAACGGTGGCGATGAGAACAAGGCCAAGGCATTCGTTGGCAAACTGTTCAAGCAGGCACCTGTGCTCGACACCGGTGGCCGTGCCGCCACGACCACCTTCATGACCAACCAGATCGGCGACGTGCTGGTGACCTTCGAAAACGAAGCGGAAATGATTGCCCGCGAGTTCGGTCGCGATCAGTTCGAAGTCATCTACCCAAGCGTCTCCGCCGAAGCCGAGCCACCGGTGTCCGTCGTCGACAAAGTGGTTGAGAAAAAGGTTCTCGTGCTGCCGCCGAGGAATACCTGAAATTCCTGTGGTCGCCGCAAGGGCAGGAAATTGCCGCTGCCAACTACCTGCGTCCGCGCGACCCGGCCGTGCTGGCCAAATACACCGATCGCTTCCCCAAAGTGGACTTCCTGTCGGTGGAAAAGACCTTCGGCGACTGGCGTACCGTGCAGAAAACTCACTTCAATGATGGTGGGATTTTCGATCAGATCTACACGCAGTAAGCCAGCAATGAAAAAGGCGACCGGTAAAGGTCGCCTTTTTTTCGCCAGCGTATCAGGCAATCAGGGGTGACTGGCTGACAGCCTTATTGCACAGGGTTGATATAAGGCCCGCCCGTGAACTGGATGAACAATCGACGATACTCTTCGTTCTCAGGATCGATGACCAAGGCCTGACGCAAAAATTCTATACCTTCGCGAATATTGTCCATCTGGCAGTTGAGTGCAAACGCCAGATACAAGAAATGAGCATTGAAGAAGTCGAATGACAGAGCGACCTTGACCAAGTGCAGCGCCTTGCCAAGCTCCTGTGCAGTCAGGTGCGCATTGAACGCTTCGTTGAACAGTTTGATGTCCTTGTACAGCGAAGCGGACAAGCCGACCTGTTTTCTCAACACCACCGTGTGACCGTTTCCGACTTTGGTATCGGTTTCTTCAATGCATTCGATCAGCCAATGCCCGAGGCCGACCGAGTTCATCAGGTTGATTGCGCGGAGCATGCTTTGCAACGATAACACCAGGTAGTGACATCTCCACGTTTCCAGGTCCACGGTGTTCATGTCGACACGCTTTTCATAGCTGTCGATCATCTGATCCAGAGTGGTCAGCGCTCGCGATCGGTCGGTGGGTTCGGCGTTTCTTTTCGGAAAAATGCAGAAGAACACCCCACCGTCCTTCACCACCCGGGAAGACTCAATGAAAGCGGCAAACAAGTTCGGGACATGCTCGATCACATGTGAGCTGATCAGGTAATCGAAAGTCGCATCAAGAAATGGAATGTCCATAAAATCGCCCAGCGCATCAACCCTGGCGGACTCGACGTTGTAATTTGCCTGCTCCTTTTTGTAGTGACCGTAGTCGACGAGATCCTGTGGATACAGAAAGGCTTCGCCATCGCTGGGACCCAGGTTGATGCAATTGGGCAGATAAAACGCATTGTGCGCAGCGGCACCGACCTCCAGGCCTGCGCCCTGACAATACTTGCTGGCCAACGCCATGCCCTGCACATTCATATCGACTCCAAATCCCTGAGAGACCTGCTTAATGGAAAAAAGAGAAACGTACCTACGCCTTCAAACTATCGGCAAGCGCAAAAAAACATTGAGCAAGAATGCGTTTCGCCCTATTTTTCGGGGCTGCATGCATACCACCCTGCGCAACGAGAAACCTGATGACACCAGCCCACACCGCCCCCCACGGCACCGCAACCATGACCAAAGGCAGGGTGCTGCTGTTTGCCTTCTGCTGCGGCGCCATTGTCGCCAACATCTACTACGCGCAACCGATCATCGAACTGATCGCACCGGACGTTGGCCTAAGCAGCACCCTGGCCAGCCTGATCGTGTCGCTGACCCAGATCGGTTACGCCCTGGGCCTGTTTTTCCTGGTGCCGCTGGGCGATCTGCTGGAAAACCGCCGACTGATGATCCTCACCACGCTGGTGGCGATTGCCAGCCTGCTGGGTGCCGCCTTCACGGACCAACCGAACGTCTTCTTGCTGATCTCGCTGCTGGTGGGTTTCAGCTCCGTGTCAGTGCAGATCCTCATTCCTCTGGCCGCCCACCTGGCCCCCGAGGAAAGCCGTGGCCGAGTGGTCGGTGGCATCATGGGCGGCTTGCTGTTGGGGATTCTCTTGGCCCGCCCCGTATCCAGCATCGTGGCCGACCATTTCGGCTGGCGTGCGATGTTCGTGATTGCGGCAGCGCTGATGGCAGCCATCAGCCTTGTGCTGGCGCTCACCATTTCCAAACGGCAGCCTGACCACAGTGCCTCCTACGGCCAGTTGCTGGGGTCGTTGTGGACGCTGCTGCGGCAACAGCCGGTTTTACGCCAGCGAGCGTTTTACCAGGGTTGCATGTTTGCCACCTTCAGCCTGTTCTGGACGGCCGCGCCGCTGGAACTGGCGCGTCATCATGGCCTGTCGCAAACGCAGATCGCAATCTTCGCCCTGGTAGGTGCCATCGGTGCCATCGCCGCCCCCATCGCCGGCCGGCTGGCGGACGCCGGGCACACGCGCATCGCCTCGCTGCTGGCCCTGCTGTTCGCCAGCCTGAGTTTCCTGCCCGCCTTCATCCACCCGGCCTACAGCGTCATCGGCCTGGCCGTCACCGGTGTAGTGCTCGACTTTTGCGTCCAGATGAACATGGTTCTGGGCCAACGGGCGGTCTATGCCCTCGACGGCAAAAGTCGCAGTCGCCTGAACGCGCTTTACATGACCAGCATTTTCATTGGCGGCGCGTTCGGGTCGTCGGTGGCCAGTGTGGTGTACGAGCACGGTGGCTGGTTGTGGATCGTGATCGTTGGTAGCGCGTTCCCATTGCTGGCGTTGTTGCGCTTCCTGAGCGCTTCGCGAGAGCATTCGCTGGCGGCGGCATGACCGCCAGCTTCCCGCTGATGTTCATTGCCGGACCAGCTTCTCCAGCGCAGCATCGGCCAGGAAGGAAGAGCGACTCTTCACGTTGTGCTCGCGCACGTAGCGGTCGATGCGCTGGATGACATAACCGGGCAATGTCACGTTGACCTTCTCGGTTTTACCCATGTAGGGCGCGATGTCCAGTTCGAGCATGCCCCAGCCCATTTCAGCGAAGTCCGGATTGCTGCGGTGGACAGCTGCCGAGGTTGGCATTGGAATCGCCTCGCCGTCGGCGGGTATTTCCTGAAGCATGATGTGGGCAATCTCGATGGCCGCGTTATAGGCGTCTTCGAAGGTGTCCCCGGCGGTGACGGCCCCCGGGATATCGGGGATCTGAATACCGATGGCGGTGTTCTCGTCGCCCCATTCGATACAGATGGGATATTGCATTATGGATCTCCTGCGTGACTGGCTGGCGGGTGGTGCAGAGCGGCTCGCCGTCTGATGCTCTTGACCGTGCCGATGGGTCAATCCTTTTTCGGGTGAGGCACCGGGACGATGAACGGGCTGTAGGGGTGAGTGAACAAATGATGGCTGCCTGTGACTCGATCCAGCCTCCAACCGGCCTCCTCCAATTCCTTGATCAATAACCTGCTCTGCACCAACGCCTCCTTTCTTCGGCTCGAGAAAAGTAACTCTAGAGTTATATATACAAGCACAAAAACCCGGTTCACGACGTTCGGTTGTGTTGCCGATTGTGAAGTCCTTGAAGGAGCGACCACAAAAAAGGCGACCCGAAGGTCGCCTTGATACTACTGCCCGAATTGCCGTCCCAGGCCACCCGGCACGCCATGGATGTCGGTGTCTTCCCATGGCCCATTTGGGCTGATCGAACGGCTCCAGCCGTTGTTCCAGCGGTAATAGGTACGCTGGCGGTAGAAGGTATTGGGTTGGTCGTCCAGCACATACACACCCATCTTCTGATCCCAGTGGCTGTTGCCACCCGGCGGCGGCGCGAAGCTGGCAGAGGTGCGTGGCACCGGTTTGGCCGGTTTGGCTGGCACACCCGGTTTGCCGGGTGCCGGGCTCGTCGACGGTGTCGGGCTCGGCTGCGAGGGCGGGATCGGCGGCAGCGGAGTCGGCTCGGGCCGCTGGACCGCACACGCACTTAACCCCATGACAAGACTGAGCAGAGTGATACGTGCGATAGCGGTCATGGTGGCGTTCCTGTTATTTGTCCGGGCTGTCGATGGTCAGTGTTTGCGCCGCGGTGGTACTGCTGGCCAGAGGCTGGCTGCGACCGATCCACTCACCGGCTGCCGGCTGACCAGCGCGGGAGATGCGTGCAACCAGTTGGACTTCAGGGAAGTTCGACAGTTTCAACTGCGGCATCATTGCATCGGCATCGCCCAGTTCGACAGTCGCCGGCAGGTCCGCCACGGTCAGTCGTTTGGCGGCCAGCGGTGCCGGAGGTCCGGAAACGGCGCGGGCAAAAATGAACACGCTGTCACCTGGCTGGACCTTGGCCTTGAGCTCCGGCGCCAGGTCAACACTGACCTTGAGCAGCGCTGGGCCCTTGGCCACAGGTGGCTTTTGCGAAGGTGCCTGCGCCACTTTACCGCCGCTGGCCTGGAGCTTCTCCGTTGCCCGATCAATGCCGCCCTGCAAGGCTGCGCGGGAATTGTCTTGCGGCGGCAGTTGAGTCAACAAGCGCGTCCAATAGTCGATGGCGTCCTGGTAACGCGCGCTCTCGAACGCGGCGATGCCCAAGAGGCCAAGGCTGGTGACTTCCTTCGGGTCGGCCTTCAAGGCTTCGTCGGTCAGGGCCTGGATCTTGTCCGACCACTTCTTGCCGTCGGCGAAATACTGGGCCTGAGCCCACTGCCCCAACAGCTCAGGTTGGCGACCCGCCAGATTGACGGTGCGCTCGAAGATCTTCGCCGCGTCCCCAGGACGATCCTGTGCCATGTAGGTACGGCCAAGGAAGTACAGGCCTTCCGCCGAATCCGGCTGCGCCTCGACCGCTCGCTCCAGGCGCTGGGTCATTTCTTCCATCGATTGCGGTGCATGGGCGAACTCACGGGTGAGCTCGACCTTGTCGCTGGCACCAAAATGCAGATATAGCCCCAAGCCGAGCAGCGGCACCAGGATCGCCGCCAACAGAGGCAACGGTTTGCCCAGGCGAGAAACCCGGGAAGTGTCTGCGCCCTCGGTGTCGGCCAACAGCTCACGGGCGGCTTCGGCGCGACCACTGTCCATTTGCGCGCTGTCGAGAACACCTTCTTGCTGCTGAGCCTGCAACTCGGCCACGCGCTCTTGATAGAGTGCGACGTTGAGCGCAGTGCGATCTTCTTCGAGCTGGGCACGACGGCCACGAAGAACGGGAATCAGCAGAAAACTCAGGGCTACCAGAAGCAGCAGACCTGCAGCGAGCCAGAAATCAATCATTCTTGGTTTTATCCAACAGGTGGTCGAGACGCTCACGCTCATCAGAGGAAAGCTCGGCGCGGTTGTCGGCGCGCTGTAAGCGACGACGGCGGACGATGACGGCAATGATCACCACACCGCCCAGCAAGAGGCCGGCGGGCCCGAACCACAGCAACGCGGTCTTGGCGGTGAGGGCCGGCTTGTAGCGGACGAAATCACCGTAGCGGTCGACCATGAAGTCGATGATCTGCTGATTGTCCTTGCCCTCACCCAACATGCGGAAAATCTCTTTGCGCAGGTCAGCGGCGATGGGGGCATTGGAGTCGGCAATGTCCTGATTCTGACACTTTGGGCAACGCAGCTCTTTGGTCAACTCGCGAAAGCGCTCACTGATCGCCTTCCTTGGCGAACTCGTAGGTATCGATGGCGGCGTGCGCCACGCCGGCGATGCTCAAACCAAGAATGGCCGCTGCAATCCAGCGCTTCATGGCTTGGCCTCGTCCACCATGGCCTGGTACTTGGCCGCCAGTTTTTCACGCCAGACCTGTTCGTCGATCACCCCGACGAATTTGTCGCGGATGATGCCCTTGGCGTCGATGAAAAAGGTTTCCGGCGCACCGTACACGCCCAGGTTCAGGCCCAAAGTGCCTTCGTCGTCACGGATGTCCAACTGATAGGGGTTGTGGAACTCCGCCAGCCACTTCAAGGCATCGGCGTTGACGTCCTTGTAGTTGATGCCGTAGATCACCACGCCCTTCTCGGCCAGTTTGTTCAGTACCGGGTGTTCGACCCGGCAGGAAATGCACCAGGTGCCCCAGACATTGACCAGCGCCGGTTTACCCACGATGTCGGCGCGGGTCAGGGTCTTGTCGCCCTGCACAGCAGGCAGCGAAAACTCGGGGAATGGCTTGCCGATCATCGCCGAAGGCAGCTCGGCGGGGTCCAGGTACAGCCCGCGATACAGGAAAACAGCCACCACCAGAAAAATCGCCAGTGGCAACAGCATCAACCAACGTTTCATGCAGTGGCTCCACTCATGCCCAGTGCTTCACGCACGCGGCTTTTTACCTTGACCCGATAACGACGATCCATCGCTGCCAGCAACCCGCCGAACGCGGTGAGCAACCCGCCGAACCAGATCCAGCGAACGAACGGTTTGACGTGCACTCGCACGGCCCAGGCACCATCCCCCAGCGACTCGCCCAGGGCAACGTAGAGGTCGCGGGTAAAACCGGCATCGATCCCGGCTTCGGTCATCATCGAGCCCTGCACGGTGTACAGGCGTTTTTCCGGATGGAGCACACTGATTTCACGACCGTCACGGATGACTCGGATGGTGCCCTTGTCGGAGGTGAAGTTCGGGCCTTCGAAGTGCTTGGCACCTTCGAACACAAACTGATAACCGCCCAGGTCCATGGACTCGCCCGGAGCGAGGCGCAGGTCACGTTCGGCACTGTTCTGGCTCGACAGCACGACACCGAGTGCGCACACGGCGATGCCCAGGTGCGCGACTTGCATGCCCCAGTAGCTGCGGGTCAGGGTCGGCAGACCTTTGATCAGGCCTTTGTGACGCGTCTTGTCGAGGATATCGCGCACGCCGGCCAGCAATACCCACGCCGCCAGCATGAACGTCGCAATCACCGCCCAGTTGAAATCGCCATAAGCGATGCCTGCCACTACCGCTAGCGCAGCACTGCCGAGCAACACAGGGGTGAGCATGCTTGTCAGCCATTTCACCGGGGTGTCTTTCCAGCGCACCAACACACCGACCGCCATGACCACCATCAACACGGCCATCAACGGAATGAACAGCGCATTGAAGTACGGCGGGCCGACCGACAGCTTGGCCCCGGTCATCGCGTCGAGGACCAGCGGATACAAAGTGCCCAGCAGAATCATCGAGGCAGCCACCACCAGTACCAGGTTGTTGCCCAGCAACAGGGTTTCCCGAGACCAGAGATTAAAGCCGACCTGGCTCTTGACCACCGGTGCCCGCAGAGCGAACAGGGTCAACGAGCCACCGACAACGCACAACAGGAAAAACAGGATGAACACGCCGCGCTCTGGATCGGCGGCGAAGGCGTGAACCGAGGTCAACACGCCGGAACGCACGAGGAACGTACCCAATAGGCTCAAGGAGAAGGCCGCAATGGCGAGCAGCACGGTCCAGCTCTTGAACACGCCACGTTTTTCCGTGACCGCCAACGAGTGAATCAACGCTGTTCCCACCAACCATGGCATGAAAGAGGCGTTTTCCACCGGGTCCCAGAACCACCAGCCACCCCAGCCGAGCTCGTAGTAAGCCCACCACGAGCCGAGGGTGATACCGATGCCCAGGAAGGCCCAGGCGACGATAGTCCATGGACGCGACCACCGCGCCCATGCCGCATCGAGGCGACCGCCAAGCAACGCGGCGATCGCAAAGGCGAAGGCGACGGAGAAACCGACATACCCCATGTACAACATCGGCGGGTGCACGATCAGGCCGATGTCCTGCAACAACGGATTGAGGTCACGACCGTCTGTGGGAATCTGCGGAAGGATGCGCGAGAACGGGTTGGAGGTGATGATCAGGAACATCAGGAAACCGCTGCTGATCATGCCCATCACTGCCAGCACCCGCGCCAGCATGACTTGCGGCAGTTGACGCGAGAACACCGACACGGCAAAGGTCCAACCGCCGAGGATGAACGCCCACAGCAACAACGAGCCTTCGTGCGCGCCCCATACGGCGCTGAATTTGTAATACCAGGGCAATGCGCTGTTGGAGTTGCCGGCGACGTAGGCGACCGAGAAATCGTCGGTCATGAACGCGTAGGTCAGGCAACCGAAGGCAAACGCCAGGAAGGCAAACTGCCCCCAGGCGGCGGGCTGAGCCAGGCTCATCCACAAGCGATCACCGCGCCAGGCACCCAACAATGGCACCACGGCCTGGAACAGGGCAAAACACAACGCCAGGATCATCGCCAGGTGACCCAGCTCTGGAATAAACAGACCGGAAGTCATCGATCAACCCTCCTTCACGGGTGTTGGGGCAGATTGACCGCTTTCTTTAAGCGCCTTGGTCACTTCCGGGGGCATGTATTTTTCATCATGCTTGGCCAGCACTTCATCGGCGACCACCACGCCATCGGCGTTGAGCTTGCCCAGGGCGACGATGCCCTGTCCTTCACGGAACAGGTCCGGGAGGATGCCGCGATAGGTGACCGTGACGGACTTCTGGAAATCGGTAACGACGAATTTCACGTCCAGCGAATCGCCTGAACGTTGCAGCGACCCCTTCTCGACCATGCCGCCGGCGCGGATGCGCGTGTCAAGCGGCGCTTCGCCGTTGGCGATCTGGGTGGGCGTGTAGAACAAGTTGATGTTCTGCTGCAGGGCGCTCAGCGCCAGGCCAACCGCAGCACCGACACCGACCAGAATCGCCAGAATGATGATAAGACGCTTTTTACGCAACGGATTCACTTGCCGCTCTCCCGGCGCAGACGACGCGCCTCTTGTTGCAGATACCGCTTGCGGGCCAGGACCGGCGCCGCCACGTTCAGAACCAGCACCGCCAGGCAGATGCCATAGGCCGACCAGACATACAGGCCGTGATGGCCCATGGCGAGGAAATCGCCAAATGAAGCAAAACTCATCGAGCGGCCTCCAGGCTGTTCTGCACTTCTGCCTTGACCCAGCTGGCGCGGGCTTCGCGCTTGAGCACTTCAAGACGCATGCGCAGCAACAGCACGGCGCCGAAGAAACAGTAGAAACCCAGCACCATCAGTAGCAGCGGCAACCACATTTCCACGGGCATCGCCGGTTTTTCAGTGAGGGTGAAGGTGGCGCCCTGATGCAGGGTGTTCCACCACTCCACCGAGTACTTGATGATCGGAATGTTAATCACGCCGACAATCGCCAGCACCGCGCAGGCCTTGGCCGCACTGTCACGATTACTGATGGAGTTGCCCAGTGCAATAAGACCGAAGTACAGGAAAAGCAGGATCAACATGGACGTCAGTCGGGCATCCCAGACCCACCATGACCCCCAGGTCGGCTTGCCCCAGATCGCTCCGGTGACCAGCGCCACGGCGGTCATCCAGGCGCCGATGGGCGCCGCGCATTGCAGGGCAACATCGGCCAGTTTCATTTTCCATACCAGTCCGACGATGCCGCACACCGCGAGCATCACGTAGCAGGACTGGGCCAGCAGCGCGGTGGGGACATGAATATAAATGATGCGAAAGCTGTTGCCTTGCTGATAGTCAGGCGGCGCGAAGGCCAGGCCCCAGACGGTACCGACGCCAATCAGCAGCACGGCGGCGACGCTCAACCAGGGCAGCAGCTTGCCGCTGATGCCGTAGAACCACTTGGGTGAGCCGAGCTTATGAAACCAGGTCCAGTTCATTGCTGTTTCCATCACGGTTGCCACTCGCCATCACGAGGAGCGTGGGTCATTCTTTGGTTCAAAGAAGTGATCAGTTTTTGATCAGACCTCATTATTATTCGCCGACGCTGATCTTCAGGCCAGCAGCGATTGCAAACGGTGTCAGGGTTATTGCCAGGGCGGTCAGGCTGCCAAGCCACAGCAGATAACCGGTCGCCGGCATGCCCATCAACGCGGCCTGCAAGGCGCCGCTGCCGAGAATCAACACCGGGATATACAGCGGCAGAATCAGCAAAGCCAACAGCAGGCCGCCGCGCTTCAACCCCACCGTCAGGGCTGCACCCACTGCACCCAGAAGGCTCAGCACGGGTGTACCCAGTAACAGGGAAAGCAGCAACACCGGCAGACAGGCGGCTGGCAAACCCAGCATCAATGCCAGCAGTGGAGCGAGTAAAACCAGGGCCAGGCCAGAGAAGGCCCAGTGTGCCAGTACCTTGGCCAAAACCAGAAGAGGCAGGGGGTGCGACGAAAGGACCCACTGTTCGAGGGAACCGTCCTCGAAATCACTGCGGAAAAGCCCGTCCAGCGAGAGCAGGACCGATAAAAGAGCCGCTACCCACACCAGTCCCGGAGACAAGGTTTGCAACAATTGAGACTCGGGTCCGACCGCCAGTGGAAACAGGGAAACCACAATGGCGAAGAACACCAGCGGATTGGCCAACTCCGCAGGACGGCGGAACAACAGACGCGCCTCACGGGCCACCAGCAGACCGAACACACTCATACGGCCCAATTCCCCAAATCGATGTCGCGATAATTGACCGGCTTGCGAGTCAGTGTGTGGTGAGTGGTCAACACCACCATGCCGCCGCGTTCGCAGTGGCCGGCCAGATGAGCTTCGAGTTGCGCCACGCCCTGCTTGTCGAGGGCGGTGAACGGTTCGTCAAGAATCCACAGCGGCGGGCTGTCCAGGTACAACCGCGCCAGCGCGACGCGACGTTGCTGGCCGGCGGACAGGGTGTGACAGGGAACATCCTCGAATCCGCGCAGTCCGACCAGGGCAAGCGCATCCTGGATGGACTCACGGTTGGCCGGGTGATGCAGGGCGCAGAGCCAACTGAGGTTTTCTTCCGGCGTCAGCAGGTCCTTGATGCCGGCGGCATGGCCGATCCATAACAGGTTACGTGCCAGTTCGTTGCGCTGCTCGTTAAGCGGTTGGCCGTTTAGCAGGATTTGACCAGCCGTCGGCTGCATCAGGCCGGACAACAAGCGCAGCAGGCTGGTCTTGCCGCTGCCGTTGGGACCGCTGATTTGCACCATTTCGCCACTGGCCAGTCTCAAATCGAGATTTTCGAACAGCAGTCGGAGGTCTCGCTCACAGGCGAGGGCGACGGTTTGCAGGACTGGACTGGTCAAGAGATCACGGGCCTTTACGGTTCAAGTCGGCAGCTCGGCGGCCGCTAAAGGGGTGCAGCATAGTCGCATTGGCGGCCTGTTCTAGAGAGCTGCGTCAAACAATTGCAATGTTTTTGCCACTCTCTGAAAGACGGGCGGCATTATACATGTCATGCCCTACTCTCAAGAGGGCAATTTCTTCAGGTTGTGACCGCGTATGACAGGCGAAATGAACATCCTCCCGCTCCCCCAACCCACCCCCGCGACCTCACGGCCGCTGGTGACGAGCGGTGAGTTGCTCAAATTGCTGACGCCGGTGGAAGGCCTGATCAGCGCCGGGCAATCGGCCAAGGCTGAAGTACTGTCGTTAAAGCAGGCGGATCAGACGTTTCAGCTGCTGCTCAAGGTGACCCTCGAGGGCGGCCGGCAGACCACGGTCCAGGCCACCAGCAACCAGCCGCTCCCCCAGGGCACCAGCCTGGCAATCACCCAGCCTTCGGCGGGCAATCTGGCGGTCACGGTACAACAGGCGATTGCCTCCAGCGTCGCCACCCTCACCCGTATCGACACCGCTCAATTGCCGCTGGGCACATTGCTGCAAGGCAAGGTGCTGACGGCCCAGGTGCTGCCGCAAGTACCCGGTCAGCCGACGGTCTTCCGTTCGCTGGTGAGCCTGCTCAACACCGCGTTGAGCGGCAAGACGCTGACCATCGATAGCCCGACGCCCTTGCGCATCGGCACTTTGCTCAGTGCCCAGGTGCAGGACAGCCAGACCCTGAAGTTCGTCCCCCTGAGCAATCGCCAGGAGCAGTTGGCTGTTACCCAGCAACTGGCCGGCCAGCAGAGCCGCCAGGGTTCGCTGGACGGTCTGCTCAAACTGCTGCAAAACCTGCCGGCCAGCGACCAGACTTCCAGCGACCTGCGTGCCGCCGCCAGCCGGTTGCTCGCTGGCCTGCCGGACGTTGCGCAACTGACCACGCCCAAAGGCCTGGCCCTGGCCCTCGCCAGCAGCGGCGCCTTCCTGGAGTCGAAGCTGCTCGGCGGGCAAAACCCGACGTTGGCGCCGGACATGAAAGGCGATTTGCTCAAGCTGATTGCACAAGCCGCGCAGGGCCTGCCGGCCAACACCAGTCTCGGCGCGATCATTGCCGCCAATACACTCGCCCAGGCCATGCCCAGCTTCGTGCGTAATGCCTTGGGCATGCTCGGGCAAGTCAGCGCCAAGCCGTCGCCCACCAGTTTCCCGATACCCGAGCGCCTGCTGCAAAGCGCTGAAGGTGAAGGCGATCTCGAACACCTGCTGCGCCTTGCCGCCGCTGCGGTATCGCGCCTGCAAAGCCATCAGCTGTCGAGCCTGGAGCAGACCGGCGTGACCAGCGATGGTCGCCTGATGAGCACCTGGCAGCTGGAAATCCCGATGCGCAATATGCAGGACATCGTGCCCTTGCAAGTCAAGTTCCAGCGCGAGGAAGCACCGGAGAAAGAACAGCCCCAGGAACGTCGTGACGAACGCGAACCCAAGCAGCAATTGTGGCGTGTGGATCTGGCGTTCGACATGGAGCCGCTGGGCCCTTTGCAGGTTCAGGCGCAGTTGATCGCTGGCAGCCTGTCCAGCCAGCTATGGGCTGAACGCCCGTACACCGCCAGCTTGATCGAAAACAACCTGGTTGCCCTGCGCCAGCGCCTGCTGGATTCGGGCCTCAATGTGGGCGACCTCGACTGCCATCACGGCAAACCTCCCCAGGGGCCGCAAACCCGTCTGGAACAACGCTGGGTGGACGAAACGGCATGAATGATTTCCACACTCCACGCCAGGCCATCGCCCTCAAATACGACGGCAGCCACGCGCCAACCCTGACCGCCAAGGGCGACGAGGAGCTGGCCGAAGAGATTCTGCGGATCGCCCGCGACTATGAAGTGCCAATCTACGAGAACCCCGAATTGGTTCGATTGCTGGCACGCATGGAACTGGGGGACAGCATTCCGGAGGAGTTGTACCGCACGATCGCCGAGATCATTGCGTTCGCGTGGAACCTGAAGGGCAGGTTTCCCGAGGGGCACGATCCGGATGCGCCGATGGTGGAGAAGGATGTAACCGACCGCGGGGATGATTATTGAGGTCGGTTTCGACCCGATTTTGTAGGAATTGGGCTGGGTCAGTGTGCGTAGTTTCTGATTTTTTAGTAACGACTTTTTAGCTTCGGGGTTGGCTGGTAGCTTTCGGCCATTCGCCGAACGCAGGACACACGCTTGTGAAGCGAACTCTGTGTTCTGTTAATCAAAAAAAGTCAGGATCATGGAATGAACGCACTTTCTCGCCGCTTCTACACCAACGAAGTGTCTTCTGAATTTCTCCAATCACTGGACCAAGCTCCCTTTACCGAGCAACAACTCGAAGGGTTCAGTGAACAAGCCCTCGCCTGTCATCGCCAGAATTTGATTTTCTGCGAGAACCACCCCCCGATAGCCATTCGCAGGATGGCAACTGAAGGCAGTCAGACCCGCGACGGCGGCGTCATCGTTCAGGCCTCAGGTGTTGTACAGATCACGCTCGAAGACGACCAAGAGGTGCGAGTTGCCCGCGTTGGAGACTACGCGCTGTATGCGAATGGCCAAACCGCAAGAATCGTGACAGGTGCCGGGCAAAGTAATAGCCACGTCGCGCTGGTCGGCAGTCAACTGGATAACGGCGATACCATCATCAATACGCCGCAAAACGTCAGTCTGTTCGTGATTCGCGACGGATCTCCCATGCCCGAAGACTTTCTCCCCTGCGTAGAGAATGAATAATGGGTCGACAAAGCGTCAACGGGTTGGGTCAGGGACTGCACGAAGACCGGACGACTACCGGTGCGATCTGGTGCTGCAAATGACATGGATAGGTGCACTAGCGGGGAATGCTCTATGTATCGGAATTGGAGCTACAACCGTGGGGATCGGAGGGATCGCGTGTAGTTTGATACTTATTGGAGCAGGGGGCTATTTTGGAGTAGTACAGGAGAGAAAAACAGGGGAGGATGCTGGTGAACTCATTAGCATAATTATCAATATTTAGCGCCATACTGTACTTCGACACATCCAATACCCTCTACATGGCATTGAGTCCGGAGCACAGTACAAAACGCGCCATACCTGTTGAAAGATGGCGCGTTCTGAAGATTTATCGACAGGGCATTCAATTTTCCCTGCGAATCTGACCCGCTATATGGCCATGGGGGTGACTGAGTTGAACTTCATAGGTCACCTTCTGGCCTACTTCGGGAGGATTATCAAAATTACCATCCCAGTCAAGAAAGGACTTCCTGAAGTACTTGAGTTCTTGTCCATCCTCACCGGTAATTAAACCTAGAAGCGACTTTTCCAGATCACATGTCGTGATGACACCTTTAACCCGAACAACTTTGCTCATCGTTACTCTCCAGCGTGGTTAAGTCCGAGGAGGATATCGCTAGTGAGCGAACACGCATCTTAAAGAGAGTAACCGCAGGTGTAACCTGGCAGAGCTGTTAGCAAAACCGGGCTGGATCCGAGTATTGCCGGATATGATCAGCATCTGTAGGAGCGAGCTTGCTCGCGATGGAGGACCAAACAACGCGGTGCATCAGGCATGTAGCGTCATTGTTTAAGTCCATCGCGAGCAAGCTCGCTCCTACAGGTTTGTGTGTCACCTTGGGAGCGAGGCAGACGCCGCGGGTCAGGGAGGGATTCAGCCTCTGTGCAACTTGCTCATCAACTCCGCCTCGGCCTGGGTCAGGCCGCAGGACTGGGTCAGTTCATCGACGCTTGCGCCCATCCCGACCAATCGTGCCGCCTGGGCAAATGACAGGCTGGAGGGGTCACGCTGCTCCAGCTGAGCCAGCTTGTCGGGCAGCGGAGCGACCACCGCGCGCAGTTCATGCAGGTCTTCGCCCATGCGCACGTTGCCGCTCTGATAGTTTTCGACCAGCCTGGCCAGTTCCTTGATGCGCTGATCACGCAGCGCATCGCCTTGGGCCTGTTGCGCGGCGATCTGCCGCTGACCACGAATGTACGCCAGGAACATTGCCAGCGTGCCTGCCCAGAAAAGGAACAGGACAATGACCGCAACCTCGAGAATCAATCAGATATTCTCCAGTTCCGACCATTCCTCTTCGCTCATCATCTTGTCCAGCTCGACCAGGATCAGCAACTCGTTGTTCTTGTTGCACACGCCTTGAATGAACTTGGCGGACTCTTCGTTACCGACATTAGGTGCGGTTTCGATTTCCGACTGACGCAGGTAAACCACTTCGGCCACGCTGTCGACCATTATGCCAACCACTTGCTTGTCGGCTTCGATGATGACGATACGGGTGTTGTCGCTGATCTCGGCGTTCATCAGGCCGAAACGCTGGCGAGTATCGATCACGGTCACCACGTTGCCACGCAGGTTGATGATACCCAGCACATAGCTTGGAGCACCCGGAACCGGCGCGATCTCGGTGTAGCGCAGGACTTCCTGAACGCGCATCACGTTGATGCCGTAGGTTTCATTGTCCAGCTTGAAGGTTACCCATTGCAGGATCGGATCTTCGGAACCCTTTGCAGACGACGCCTTATCATTCATACCCTGACCCCTCGAAAAACCGCCCTGGCGGTGTGTGTTCGGTGCGATGGCAAGTCATTTGCCCCGCGTGTTTTTATGTTGGTTTGTGGATCGGCTTGACGCCGCCCATGTGCTTTGCACCGCCGCTGGCAATCAGCTCGGCGAGTGCGGCAACGTCGAGCAGCGCACACATGTGTTCAATGACCGTGCCTGCCAGCCACGGTCGCTGGCCACGATGGGTGCGCCATTTGATTTCGTTCGGGTCCAGGCGCAATGAGCGGCTGACCTGATGCACCGCCAGCCCCCACTCGTAGCCCTGGACAGAAATTACGTATTGCAAGCCTTGGCGGAAGTCATCGCGATAACGATCAGGCATGACCCAGCGGGCGGTGTCCAGCACCTTCAGGTTACCGGCCTGGCTCGGCAGGATGCCGAGGAACCACTCCGGTTGCCCGAACAAGGGCGTCAGTTCCTGGCCGGCCAGGGAATAAATCGAACCCAGGCACACCAGCGGCACTGCCAGGGTCAGCCCGGCCACATCGAATAACAGGCATTCGAACGCGTCGGCCGCCCATGCTGGACGACCGTCGGACTCCACCGGTGGCGGTGTGTTGCTCGGCGGCAGGTGGACTTCAACGATCGGTGGCACCAGCGCCTGCAGCAACGGCGCAATGGTTGACACCGGCGCCATTACCGGGGCGGGTGCATCCACCAACGCGACCGGCGCTATCACGACCGGCGCTGCCACTGGGGCAGCGACAGGCGCTGGTTTCTCGGGCGCCTTCTGGGCATCACGAGCCTGCTCTTCGAGCACTGCGGCCTGGAATTCGTCGAGTGCCGCTTCGACCTCGGGCACCTCGGCAACCACCTCGACTTCTGGCGGCAATTCTTCGGTCGCATCCATCAGCAAGCTGTCCAGATAAGACTGGAGTGCCAGTTGTGGACGAGACGTGATTTTGACCGGGCGATTCATCTTACGCCACCTGCGCGACGGATTGCTGCGCCAGCAATTGCTTGAGCAGGGCACGGTAGGCCAAGACGCCACGGCTCTTGCCGTCGAACTGCGAAGGCGTGACACCGGCACGGCTGGCGTCGCGCAAGCGCGTGTCGACCGGGATATAGCCCTGCCAGATTTCATCCGGGTACTTGTCGCGCAAGACGCGCAAGGTGCCCAGGGACGCCTGAGTGCGGCGGTCAAACAGGGTCGGCACGATATTGAACGCCAGTGGCTGCTTGCGCGAGCGATTGATCATTGCGAGGGTATTGACCATGCGCTCCAGGCCTTTGACGGCCAAGTGCTCGGTCTGTACCGGAATAACCAATTGCTGACTGGCCGCCAAGGCATTGACCATCAACACGCCGAGCAGCGGCGGGCTGTCGATCACTGCGTAATCAAAGTCCTGCCAAAGTTGCGCGAGGCTCTTGGCGATGACCAGGCCCAGGCCACTCTGCCCTGGCGACTGACGCTCCAGGGTCGCCAACGCAGTGCTCGACGGAAGCAGGGAGATGCTGGCGTGACTGGTGGGCAACAGCAACTGCCCAGGCAGGCCTTGCGGCACGCTGCCCTTGTGCAGGAACAGATCGTAGCTGCTGTGTTCCAGGCTGTCGGGGTCGTAACCGAAGTAGCTGGTCATCGAGCCGTGTGGGTCGAGATCGACAACGACCACGCGCTTGCCCGCATCGGCCAGTAACCCGGCTAACGCGATGGAGGAAGTGGTTTTACCAACACCACCCTTTTGATTGGCAACTGCCCAGACTCTCATTCGGATTGTTCCTCCCGGCCGCACCGGTCGACCGAGAAATAGCTCAACGTGTTAATACGGGTGACGGAGAATTGACGGAGCTCTCACGTACCGGCGGTTTGACCGGTGCAGGTGCAGTTTGTGTGCCAGCACGCTTCAACGCCGCATCCGGTTGCGCATTGGCCGTTCCGGTGCCGGTCAGGCTGCGACGCACATCGAGATTGCGAGACACCACCAATACCACGCGGCGGTTACGCGCCCTGCCCTCTGCCGTGGTGTTGTTGGCCACTGGCTGAAACTCGCCGTAACCCACTGACGCCATCCGACTGGGGTTGACGCCCTGCATCGCCAGCATGCGCACGATGCTTGCCGAGCGCGCCGAGGACAGTTCCCAGTTGGTCGGGTATTGCGCGGTGCGGATCGGCTGGTCGTCGGTAAAACCTTCGACATGAATCGGGTTGTCGAACGGCTTCAGGATGCCCGCGACCTTGTCGATGATATTGAACGCGACGTCGCTGGGCATGGCATCACCACTACCGAACAACAGGCTGGAGTTAAGTTCGATCTCGACCCACAGTTCGTTGCCACGAACCGTCATCTGGTTGGAGCTGATCAGGTCGCCAAACGCGGCGCTGATGTCATCGGCGATGCTTTTCAGCGGATCGGTGGACCCGGCGATACCGGCATCCACCTGCTCGCTGTCCTTGACCAGCGGCTTGGCCGGGGTCACGGTCTTGGGCCGCTCCTCGCCGATGGGAATCGGTTGCAGCGAGCGATCCGCATCGGTGAAAACGCCGACCAGCGCTTGCGAAATAATCTTGTACTTGCCTTCGTTGATCGAGGAAATCGAGTACATCACCACGAAGAAGGCGAAGAGCAAGGTGATGAAGTCGGCGTAGGAAACCAGCCAACGCTCATGGTTTACATGCTCTTCACGATGTCGACGTCGTGCCATTGCCCATTACCCCCATCAATCCATGAAGCCCTGAAGCTTCAATTCGATAGAGCGAGGGTTTTCACCTTCGGCGATGGACAGGATGCCTTCGAGCAGCATTTCGCGATAACGCGACTGACGCAAAGCCACGGACTTGAGCTTGGCAGCGATTGGCAGCAGCACCAGGTTCGCGCTGGCCACACCGTAGATGGTGGCGACGAAGGCCACGGCGATGCCGCTCCCCAGGTTCGCCGGATCAGCCAGGTTGCCCATGACGTGGATCAGGCCCATGACCGCACCGATGATGCCGATGGTTGGCGCGTAACCGCCCATGCTTTCAAAGACTTTGGCGGCTTCGATGTCGCGGCTTTCCTGAGTGTAGAAATCCACCTCAAGAATGCTGCGAATCGCTTCAGGCTCGGCACCATCGACCAGCAGTTGCAGGCCCTTGCGCGAGTAGCTATCGGGTTCGGCGTCGGCCACACCTTCCAGACCGAGCAGGCCTTCCTTGCGCGCGGTCAGGCTCCAGTTCACCACGCGATCGATGCCGCCGGCCAGGTCAACGCGCGGCGGGAACAGGATCCAGCCGAGAATCTGCATGGCGCGCTTGAAGGCGCTCATGGGCGATTGCAGCAGCGCCGCGCCGATGGTCCCGCCGAGCACGATCAGCGCCGCAGGACCGTTTGCCAGCGCACCCAGGTGACCGCCTTCAAGGAAGTTGCCGCCGATGATGGCGACAAACGCCATGATGATCCCGATAAGGCTGAGTACGTCCATCAGATGCACGCCTCGACCAGGTGCCTGCCAATATCGTCGAGGCTGTACACCGCGTCTGCGAGTTCAGCTTTGACGATGGCCATTGGCATGCCGTAGATCACACAACTGGCTTCATCCTGCGCCCAGATCGAACTGCCACCCTGCTTGAGCAGGCGCGCGCCTTCACGACCGTCAGCGCCCATGCCGGTCAAAACTACCGCCAGAACTTTGTCGCCGTAGGACTTGGCCGCCGAACCGAAGGTGATATCCACGCACGGCTTGTAGTTCAGACGCTCGTCACCGGGCAGGATTTTCACCGCTCCCCGGCCGTCGATCATCATCTGCTTGCCACCCGGTGCCAGCAACGCCAAGCCCGGACGCAGGATGTCGCCATCCTCGGCTTCCTTGACACTGATACGGCAGAGCTTGTCCAGACGTTCGGCGAACGCCTTGGTGAACGCTGCCGGCATGTGCTGGATCAACACGATCGGTGCCGGGAAACTGGCCGGCAACTGGGTCAACACCCGTTGCAGGGCAACCGGACCACCGGTAGACGTACCGATGGCCACCAGTTTGTAGGGTTTGCGCTTGGGCGCCGGCGAAGACGGTGCGTGGGCCGGTGCCGTTGTGCGGGTTGGTGTAGCCGCCACACGCGCAGGGGTGCTGCTACCACCAAGACTGGAAGACACAGAACTCGGCCCTGGCGTCGGTGCCGGTGCGCTGTAGGCACTGCCACGACGATTACTGCGCGAGATGCTCAGGATCTTCTCGCACAGCAGTTGCTTGACCTTCTCGGGGTTGCGCGAGATGTCTTCGAAATTCTTCGGCAGGAAATCCACCGCACCAGCGTCCAGCGCATCCAGGGTGACCCGGGCGCCTTCGTGCGTCAGCGAGGAGAACATCAACACCGGAGTCGGGCAGCGCTGCATGATGTGCCGCACCGCCGTGATGCCATCCATCATCGGCATCTCGTAGTCCATGGTGATCACGTCCGGCTTGAGGGCCAGCGCCTGATCGATCGCTTCTTTACCGTTGGTCGCCGTACCGACGACCTGGATGTTGGAGTCTGCTGAAAGAATTTCCGAGACGCGGCGGCGGAAAAAACCCGAATCGTCCACCACCAGGACCTTGACTGCCATAAACACTCCGTTAGGCGGCGGCGGGGCACTAGCGCCCCGCTCCCCCTGAATCAAATACGCCGTGCGGCGTAACGCTTGAGCATGCTCGGAACATCGAGAATCAGTGCGATGCGACCGTCACCGGTGATGGTGGCGCCCGACATGCCAGGGGTTCCCTGGAGCATTTTGCCCAATGGCTTGATGACCACCTCTTCCTGGCCCACCAGTTGATCGACGACGAAGCCGATCCGCTGTGTGCCCACCGAGAGGATCACCACGTGGCCTTCACGCTGCTCTTCGTGAGCGGCAGAACTGACCAGCCAGCGCTTGAGGTAGAACAACGGCAGCGCCTTGTCCCGCACGATCACCACTTCCTGGCCATCCACCACGTTGGTGGTCGACAGGTCGAGGTGGAAAATCTCGTTGACGTTTACCAGCGGGAACGCAAACGCCTGGTTGCCGAGCATGACCATCAGCGTCGGCATGATCGCCAGGGTCAACGGCACCTTGATGACGATCTTCGAACCCTGGCCCTTGGTCGAGTAGATGTTGATCGAACCGTTGAGCTGGGAAATCTTGGTTTTCACCACGTCCATGCCCACGCCACGACCCGACACGTCGGAGATCTCGGTCTTGGTCGAGAAACCCGGGGCGAAGATGAGGTTGTAGCACTCGGTGTCGCTCAGGCGGTCGGCCGCATCCTTGTCCATCACCCCGCGTTTTACCGCGATGGCGCGCAGGACATTCGGGTCCATGCCCTTGCCGTCATCGGAGATCGACAGCAGGATGTGGTCGCCTTCCTGTTCGGCGGCGAGGATGACTTTACCACCCCGGGCCTTCCCCGATTCTTCGCGCTCTTCCGGCGACTCGATACCGTGGTCGACGGCGTTTCGCACCAAGTGGACCAACGGATCGGCCAGAGCCTCGACGAGGTTCTTGTCGAGGTCGGTCTCTTCACCGACCAACTCCAGGTTGATCTCTTTCTTGAGCTGGCGAGCCAGGTCACGAACCAGGCGCGGGAAGCGCCCGAAGACTTTCTTGATCGGTTGCATCCGGGTCTTCATGACCGCGGTCTGCAAGTCGGCAGTGACCACGTCGAGGTTTGACACGGCCTTGGACATGGCTTCATCGGCGCTGTTGGCGCCCAGGCGCACCAGGCGGTTACGCACCAGCACCAGTTCACCGACCATGTTCATGATTTCGTCGAGGCGTGCGGTGTCGACCCGCACGGTGGTCTCGGCTTCGCTCGCCGGTTTTTCCGCCGGCGGCGCCGCTGCCGCGCGGGCAGGTGCCGGTGCGGCAGCTGGTTTGGCTGCGGCAGCAGGCTTCGGTGTTTCGGCCTTGGGCTCGGACGCCTTGGCAGCCGCCGCCGGAGCCTTGGCCACAGGTGTTGCCACCGAAGCAGCAGACGCACCGCCGTTCACATCGGTGAACTTGCCTTTGCCGTGCAAATCATC
Organism: Pseudomonas sp. S2_C03; assembly: GCF_054668405.1. NCBI lineage: Bacteria > Pseudomonadati > Pseudomonadota > Gammaproteobacteria > Pseudomonadales > Pseudomonadaceae > Pseudomonas > Pseudomonas sp. S2_C03. The sequence goes on from NZ_CP162766.1 coordinate 3,786,732, forward strand.
GAGCAACGATTCAAATTCGTGATCGGTGATCAGATCGCTGCCGGCAGCGGCAGCGTTTGGCGCAGCCGACGCAGGGACCGATGCGATGGCCGACTCCAATGCGTCGACCGCAAAGTTACCTTTGCCATGCAACTGATCGAGCAGTGCCTCGAACTCGTCGTCGGTGATGTCTGAGCTGTCGCCCGGCTCTTTCGCGCTCGCGCTGGCCGCAGGTGCGGCTGGCGCGGCACCGACCGCATCGGCAGCGAACTGGCCCTTGCCGTGCAACTGGTCGAGCAGCGACTCGAACTCGGCGTCGGTGATCTCATCACTGACCACCTCGGACGTTTCGACCGCAGCGGCCACCGGCGCCTCGGCTTCGGCCTTGACGGCGTTCAGCGAGTCCAGCAACTGTTCGAATTCGTTGTCGGTGATGTCGCCTGATTCGGCTTGCGCCGCTGCTTGTGGCTCTTCAGCCACGGCTGCAACCGGCGCGGCCTCATCAGCCGATTGCGGTTCGGCCAGACGAGCCAGCGCGGCGAGCAATTCAGGCGTAGCAGCCGTAATCGGGCTACGGTCGCGAACTTCGCTGAACATGCTGTTCACCGAGTCCAGTGCTTCGAGAACCACGTCCATCAATTCCGAGTCGACGCGACGTTCACCCTTGCGCAGGATGTCAAACACGTTCTCGGCGATGTGACAGCACTCCACCAGCTCATTGAGCTGGAGGAAGCCGGCGCCCCCTTTTACAGTGTGAAAACCGCGAAAAATTGCATTGAGCAAGTCCGCATCATCAGGTCGACTTTCCAGCTCGACCAGCTGCTCGGACAGTTGCTCTAGAATCTCGCCGGCCTCAACCAGGAAATCCTGAAGGATCTCTTCATCGGCGCCGAAGCTCATTAATGGTGTGCTCCTAACAGAACAGGTCTAATAAAACCTAAAATCCAAGGCTGGATAGCAAATCGTCCACATCGTCCTGACCGGACACAACGTCTTCTCTTTTATCGGCATGAATCTGCGGACCTTCACCCTGAGAGAGATGTTTTTGTGGATCTTTTTCTGCAAGCATCGCTTCCCGGTCATGTTCGATGCCCGCAAAGCGGTCCACCTGACTGGCCATGAGCACAAGTTTGAGCAGATTGGTTTCAACGTCCGTGACCAATTGCGTCACACGCTTGATCACCTGACCGGTGAGATCCTGGTAATCCTGCGCGAGCAGAATGTCGTTGAGGTTGCTCGATACCGCCCGGTTGTCCTTGCTGCTGCGAGCCAGGAAACCGTCGACACGCCGCGCCAGTTCGCGAAACTCTTCGGCCCCGACTTCGCGGCGCATGAAACGCCCCCAGTCCGTGCTCAATGCCTGGGCTTCATCGCCAAGGCTGTTGACCAGAGGCGTTGAGCTTTCGACCAGATCCATGGTGCGGTTCGCAGCGGCCTCGGTCAGCTTGACAACATACCCCAGGCGCTCGGTGGCATCCGTGATCTGGGACACTTCCTCGGCTTGCGGCATGTGCGGATCAATCTGGAAATTGACGATCGCGCTATGCAATTCGCGGGTGAGCTTGCCCACTTCCTGATACAGGCCGCGGTCACGGGTCTGATTGAGCTCATGGATCAGTTGTACCGCGTCACCGAACTTGCCTTTTTCAAGGCTTTCGACCAATTCGACCGCGTGTTTTTTCAGGGTCGACTCGAACTCGCCCTGTGAAGATTCTTTGTGGTCCATAGCTCCCCCGTGGCGCGGTGACTCAACCGATGCGTTCGAAAATCTTCTCGATTTTTTCTTTCAACGCCTGGGCCGTGAAGGGTTTGACGACATAACCGTTTACACCGGCCTGGGCAGCTTCGATGATCTGCTCGCGCTTGGCTTCTGCAGTGACCATCAATACCGGCAGGTGCTTGAGTTTTTCGTCGGCGCGCACGTGGCGCAGCAGATCGATACCGGTCATGCCAGGCATGTTCCAGTCGGTTACCAGAAAGTCGATGCTTCCGCTGTTGAGAACCGGAATGGCGGTGATGCCATCGTCAGCCTCAACCGTGTTGGTGAACCCAAGGTCACGCAACAGGTTCTTGATGATCCGCCGCATCGTTGAAAAGTCATCAACGATGAGGATTTTCATGTTCTTGTCCAATTCGACCTCCAAGCAGTCTTAAACGCGCCCAGCACCTGGACGCGCCATTTCAATCAATTCGGCAGAGCACTCAATGACTGTCTGGAGCACAACAGATCGAGACCGGCACGGTTCAACCCCGCACCAGCCACGTTCGCAGTGTCCCCACACTGCCTTCAGCGCGCTCGCCACTCCCCCAAACGCCCCCGCAAACGGGCCGCGCACTGGCTGTGTAACTGGCTGACCCGAGATTCGCTGACCCCCAGGACCTCACCGATTTCCTTGAGATTCAACTCTTCGTCGTAGTACAGCGCCAACACCAGTCGCTCGCGCTCCGGCAAATTGGCAATCGCGTCCGCCAGCGCCGCCTGGAAGCGTTCGTCTTCCAGATCGCGTGACGGCTCGAGATGAGCACTCGCGCCATCCTCATGCAGCCCTTCGTGTTCGCCGTCCTGCAAAAGATCGTCGAAACTGAATAACCGGCTGCCCAGGGTGTCGTTCAAAATCCCGTAATAATCATCGAGACTCAATTGGAGTTCGGCCGCAACTTCGTGATCTTTAGCGTCACGGCCGGTTTTAGCTTCAATCGAGCGAATTGCGTCGCTGACCATGCGGGTATTGCGGTGAACCGAGCGTGGCGCCCAATCCCCTTTGCGCACTTCATCAAGCATGGCGCCACGGATTCGAATGCCCGCGTACGTCTCGAAACTGGCGCCTTTGCTGGCGTCGTATTTGGTGGACACTTCCAGCAGGCCGATCATCCCGGCCTGGATCAGGTCTTCGACCTGAACACTGGCCGGCAGGCGCGCCAACAAGTGATACGCAATGCGTTTGACCAGTGGCGCGTAACGCTCGATCAGCTCGTACTGCGCGTAACGCGCCGATTTCTTGTAGAGGTTGTAACCGCTGGCGGTCATAGCACGGGTCCTGCCGTTTGTTGCACGAGGCGCTCGACGAAAAACTCCAGGTGCCCGCGCGGGTTGGCGGGCAGTGGCCAGGTATCGACCTTCTGTGCAATGGCCTTGAAAGCCAGCGAGCACTTGGAACGCGGGAAAGCTTCATAAACAGCGCGCTGCTTCTGGACGGCCTTGCGTACGCTTTCGTCGTAGGGCACCGCGCCGACGTATTGTAGGGCGACGTCAAGGAAACGATCCGTGACCTTTGTCAACTTGGCGAACAGGTTGCGCCCTTCCTGAGGGCTCTGGGCCATGTTGGCCAGGACGCGGAAACGGTTCATGCCGTAATCACGGTTGAGCAGCTTGATCAGAGCGTAAGCGTCAGTGATGGACGTTGGCTCGTCGCAGACCACCAGGAGGACTTCCTGGGCGGCGCGGACAAAACTGACTACCGAGTCACCAATACCCGCAGCGGTATCGATCACCAGCACATCGAGGTTGTCGCCGATATCGCTGAACGCCTGAATCAGGCCGGCATGCTGGGCCGGGCTCAGGTGCACCATGCTCTGTGTGCCGGAGGCGGCGGGAACGATGCGGATGCCGCCGGGGCCTTGCAACAATACGTCACGCAGCTCGCAGCGGCCCTCGATCACGTCGGCCAGGGTGCGTTTGGGTGTCAGGCCCAGCAGAACGTCGACGTTCGCCAGCCCCAGATCGGCGTCCAGCAGCATGACCCGCCGGCCTAGCTCCGCTAGAGCCAGGGACAAGTTCACTGACACGTTAGTCTTGCCGACGCCACCCTTGCCGCCGGTCACCGCGATCACCTGTACGGGATGCATGCTGCCCATGTTATTTCTTTACCTTGTCTTGCATAGACGGAGGCCACATGACTGGCTGCGCGTTCGCAACTGGAACAATGCCTGGCAGACCATCGATGTAGGTACAAAAACTGTTCACCTCAGCCAACCTGCTTGGTCGGACTGTGGTAGATGTCAGCGAACATGTCAGCCATGGCTTCTTCGCTGGGTTCTTCCTGCATTTGCACGCTGACGGCGCGACTGACCAACTGATGACGGCGCGGCAAATGCAAGTCATCCGGAATACGTGGTCCATCGGTGAGGTAAGCCACCGGCAATTCATGACTGATTGCCAGGCTCAACACCTCGCCCAAACTAGCCGTTTCATCCAGTTTAGTCAGGATGCAGCCTGCCAGCCCGCAGCGCTTGTAACTATGATAAGCGGCCGTTAGAACCTGCTTCTGGCTGGTGGTTGCGAGCACCAGGTAATTTTTTGCCCGGATGCCACGACCGGCCAGGCTTTCAAGCTGCATGCGCAGCGCTGGATCGCTGGCCTGGAGGCCGGCGGTATCGATCAACACCACGCGCTTGCGCAGCAACGGATCCAGTGCCTGAACCAGGGACTGGCCCGGATCGACGTGGGTTACCGAGACGTTGAGAATGCGCCCCAGGGTCTTGAGTTGCTCCTGGGCACCGATGCGGTAGCTGTCCATGCTCACCAGGGCAATGCTCTGCGCGCCGTACTTGAGCACGTAGCGGGCCGCCAGTTTGGCCAGGGTGGTGGTCTTGCCCATGCCGGCCGGACCGACCATGGCAATCACGCCTCCTTCTTCCAGTGGCTCGACTTCCGGCGTGCTGATCATCCGCGCCAGGTGCGCCAGCAACATGCGCCAGGCCTGCCGAGGCTCCTCAACGCCAGAGATCATTTCCAGCAGGTCGCGCGACAACGGGCCGGACAAACCAATACGCTGCAGACGACGCCACAGGTTGGCCTGGGCCGGCGCATTACCCTGCAGTTGGCTCCACGCCAGCGAGCCCAGTTGTACTTCCATCAGTTCGCGCAGGCTGTTGAGCTCGAAACGCATCGAATCGAGCATCCGTGGATCGACGCCGGCCGGTGCAGCGGGCGCAGGCGCAGGTGCGGCACGGCGTGGCTCGCTGTACGTCGGCTCGATCAGCGGCTCGGCAGCGGTCAACGGCAAGCCGGCGAACAACTGGCGATTGGTCGACTTGTCGCTCTCGCCTTCGCTGCGCAGGCTCAGTTCGGCCTGAGCGGTGACGATCCGCGATTGGGTCTTGCGCAGCTCATCCTCGAGTTCCATGTTGGGAACACGCGGGGCCAGTGCCGACAGTTTGTAATCCAGGGCCGCCGTCAGCTCGACACCGCCGGCGATCCGGCGATTACCGATGATGGCGGCCTCAGCGCCCAGCTCATCACGAACCAGCTTCATGGCCTGACGCATATCGGCGGCGAAAAAACGCTTAACTTGCATAAACCACTACCTCAGCCGTTGGGCCCTACTGTCGCAACGATGGTCACTTGCTTGTTGTCCGGGATTTCCTGGTAAGCCAACACGTGTATGCCAGGAACTGCCAGCCGGCCAAATCGCGACAGCATCGCGCGGACCGGGCCAGCCACCAGCAGAATCACTGGCTGACCTTGCATTTCCTGACGCTGGGCTGCTTCGATCAACGAACGTTGCAGCTTCTCGGCCATGCTTGGCTCCAGCAGAACGCCCTCTTCCGAGCCTTGTCCTGCCTTTTGCAGACTATTGAGCAAAATCTGTTCCAACCTTGGCTCCAGCGTGATAACTGGCAGCTCGGACTCAGTCCCCACGATGCTTTGCACGATTGCGCGGGATACACCGACCCGCACGGCAGCGACCAACGCGGCGGTATCTTGACTCTTGGCGGCATTGTTCGCGATGGCTTCGGCAATGCTGCGGATGTCACGCACCGGCACATGCTCGGCCAGCAACGCCTGCAACACCTTGAGCAACTGCGACAACGACACCACGCCCGGCACCAGCTCTTCGGCCAGCTTAGGCGAGCTTTTGGCCAGCAATTGCATGAGTTGCTGCACTTCCTCGTGGCCAATCAGCTCACTGGAGTGCTTGTACAGAATCTGGTTCAAGTGGGTCGCCACTACGGTACTGGCATCGACCACGGTGTAACCAAGGGATTGCGCCTGCGCACGCTGACTGATTTCGATCCAGACAGCCTCCAGCCCGAAAGCCGGATCTTTGGCGTTGATGCCATTGAGCGAGCCGTAGACCTGCCCCGGGTTGATCGCCAGTTCGCGATCTGGATAAATCTCCGCTTCGGCCAGGATGACGCCCATCAGGGTCAGGCGGTAGGCGCTTGGCGCCAGGTCGAGGTTGTCCCGGATGTGCACCGTCGGCATGAGGAAGCCGAGGTCCTGGGAGAGCTTCTTGCGCACACCCTTGATTCGCGCGAGCAATTGGCCGCCCTGGTTGCGGTCCACCAGTGGAATCAGGCGGTAACCGACCTCCAGGCCAATCATGTCAATCGGCGTAACGTCATCCCAGCCAAGCTCCTTGGTTTCCATGGCTCGGGCTGGCGATGGCAGCAGTTCCTGCTGACGCTTGACCTCTTGCAGCGCGTGGACCTTGGCGACATTTTGCTTCTTCCAGAACAGGTACGCACCACCGGCCGCCAGGGCGGCCATGGTCAGGAAGGAGAAATGTGGCATGCCAGGCACCAGGCCCATCACCGCCATCAAGCCCGCCGCCACCGCGAGCGCTTTGGGCGACGCGAACATCTGGCGATTGATCTGCTTGCCCATGTCTTCCGAACCGGAAGCGCGGGTCACCATGATCGCAGCAGCTGTAGATAACAACAGTGATGGCAATTGCGCCACCAAACCGTCACCGATGGTCAGCAAGGCATAAACACGGCCGGCGTCGCCAAAGGTCATGCCGTGCTGGAAGATACCAACCGCCATGCCACCGATCAGGTTAATGAACAGGATCAGCAGGCCGGCGATGGCGTCACCGCGTACGAACTTGCTGGCACCGTCCATGGAACCGTAGAACTCGGCTTCCTGAGCCACTTCAGAACGACGGGCCTTCGCCTGAGCCTGATCGATCAGGCCGGCGTTCAGATCGGCGTCGATCGCCATTTGCTTACCGGGCATCGCATCGAGGGTAAAACGTGCACTCACCTCGGAAATCCGCCCGGCGCCCTTGGTCACCACGACGAAGTTGATGATCATCAAAATGGCGAACACCACGATACCAACCACGTAGTTGCCGCCGATCACCACCTCGCCGAACGCCTGGATCACCTTGCCCGCGGCGGCGTGACCGTCCTGACCGTGGAGCATGACCACCCGGGTGGAAGCCACGTTCAGCGCCAGTCGCAACAGCGTCGCCACCAGCAGAATGGTCGGAAACACCGCAAAATCCAGCGGCCGCAAGGCGTAGACACACACCAGCAGGACCACAATCGACAAGGCAATGTTGAAGGTGAAAAACACGTCCAGCAGGAACGGCGGCACCGGCAACATCATCATCGCCAACATGACCAGCAACAACAACGGCACGCCCAGATTACCTCGACTGAGGTCGGCCATGTTCGTGCGGGCACTGTTGAGTAACTGAGAGCGATCCACCGGTTTTCCCCGTTCCTTTAAAGCAAACTTTTGACGCCTGAAGCAGGCGCACGGGGGCTACTGCAAAAAGCTGTCCAACTTTTGCAGAGGGTGGGAATAGAGCTGTTATGCAGGAGCCGCTTGCTCGCGGATCAGAAACCGTGGTGTGCCAGGCTGCCAGCGTTATCGTTGGCGACCATCGCGAGCGAGCTCGCTCCTACAAGGCCGGGAGCATTGAAGGATTACGAATCGCGCCGCAAATCCGGCGGGATCGGCAAATCATCCTTCAGAGGATCAGGCCGCTTGCCCTTGCCCGCCTTGTACTGGCGGATCTGGTAGACATAGGCCAACACCTGAGCGACAGCGAGGTACAGGCCGCCAGGGATTTCCTGCTCCAGTTCGGTGGAGTAGTAGATCGAACGTGCCAGCGCCGGCGATTCGAGCAGCATCACTTCGTTGGCCACGGCAATTTCGCGAATCTTCAGCGCCAGGAAGTCGCTGCCCTTGGCGAGCAGCACTGGCGCACCGCCCTTGTCCGCGTCGTACTTGAGCGCGACGGCGTAGTGGGTCGGGTTAGTGATGACTACGTCGGCTTCGGGAATCGCCGCCATCATGCGTCGCTGGGACACTTCGCGCTGAAGCTGGCGAATGCGCTGCTTGACCTCAGGCTTCCCTTCCGAGTCCTTATGCTCGTCGCGCACTTCCTGCTTGGTCATCAGCAGCTTCTTGTGGCTCTCCCAGAGCTGTACCGGCACGTCCACCGCAGCGATGATGATCAGCCCGCAAGACATCCACAACGTGCTCCAGCCCACCACCTGCAGGCAATGGATAATGGCCATGTCCAGAGGTTCATGGGCGATGCGCATCAGGTCATCGATGTCCGATGACAATACGGTCAGCGCCACGATTAACACGATCAGAAACTTCGCGAATGCTTTGAGCAGCTCCACTACCGCCTTGATCGAGAACATCCGCTTGAGGCCCGCCAACGGGTTCATGCGACTGAATTTCGGCGCCAGCGAGCCGGCCGCGAACAACCACCCCCCCAGGGAAATAGGACCGATCAACGCTGCCAGCACCAGGGTAATCATGATCGGCTGGATGGCCAGCAACGCACTCAATCCCGAACTCATGAGATAAGTGCTCATGGACTTCTGGTCGAGAATGACCTCTCGCGGCAAGGTGAAGTTGTGCCGCATCAGCGCCATCAGGTCTTGAGCCAGAGCACCGCCAAAAATCAACAACGCAACAGACCCGGCAATCATGATCGCCAGCGTATTGAGCTCCTTGGAGCGGGCAATTTCCCCCTTCTCACGGGCGTCCCTCTTCTTTTTCTCCGTGGGGTCTTCTGTTTTGTCCTGACCGCTTTCGCTCTCAGCCATGACTCAGCGCGCCTGTGCTAGTTCGCGTAAAAACTGCAGGGCCTCGGAGGCGAGCGGTTGATACTGGTTGAGAATGTCCGCCAGCCCCACCCAGACGATGAACAATCCAAGCACAAGGGTCAGCGGGAAGCCGATGGAGAAGATGTTCAACTGCGGCGCCGCCCGGGTCATGATGCCAAACGCGATATTGACCACCAGCAGCGCGGTAATTGCCGGCAATACCAGCATCAATGCGGCTCCGAGCACCCAACCCAGCTTGCCGGCCAGCTCCCAGAAATGATTGACCATCAACCCACCGCCGACCGGCAGAGTAGTGAAGCTTTCGGTCAGCACTTCGAAGACCACCAGATGGCCGTTCATGGACAAGAACAACAGCGTCACCAGCATGGTGAAGAATTGCCCGATCACTGCCACGGACACACCGTTGGTAGGATCGACCATGGAGGCGAAACCCATACCCATCTGGACCGCCACGATCTGCCCGGCCACCACAAAGGCCTGGAAGAATAACTGCAGGGAAAACCCGAGGACGGCGCCGATAAGAATCTGCTCGGCAATCAACAACAGGCCGCTCAAATCGAGCGGACTCACCGCCGGCATGGGCGGCAGTGCGGGAACGATCACGAAGGTGATCGCCAGGGCGAAGTACAGGCGCACTCGCGTGGGTACCATCTTGGTACCGAACACCGGCATGACCATCAACATGGACCCGACGCGAAACAGAGGCAGCATGAACGTCGCCACCCAGGAACTGATCTGGGTATCGGTCAGTTGCAGCAGAGACGACATGGCTTAACCGATGACCAGCGGAATGTTGTGGTAAAGCTGGATAATGTATTCCATGAAGGTCTGCACCAGCCATGGACCGGCCACGATCAAGGTGACCAGCATCACCAGCAGGCGCGGCAGAAAGCTCAGTGTCTGTTCGTTGATCTGCGTGGCAGCCTGGAACATCGCCACCAGCAGGCCGACCAGCAGACTGGGAATCACCAGCACCGCCACCATCATGGTGGTCAGCCACAACGCCTCCCGGAAGATGTCTACCGCAACTTCCGGCGTCATGGCGAGACACCGCCGAAGCTGCTCGCCAGGGTTCCGATGATCAATGCCCAACCATCCACCAGCACGAACAGCATGATCTTGAACGGCAGGGAAATGATCAGCGGCGACAGCATCATCATACCCATGGCCATCAGCACACTGGCCACCACCAGGTCGATGATCAGGAACGGAATGAAGATCATGAAACCGATCTGGAACGCAGTTTTCAGCTCAGACGTGACGAACGCCGGTACGAGGATGGTCAGCGGCGCCTGATCCGGCGTCGCGATGTCCGTGCGCTTGGACAGGCGCATGAACAGTTCCAGGTCGCTGCTGCGGGTCTGGGCGAGCATGAAGTCCTTGATCGGCACCTGGGCCTTGGCCACCGCGTCCTGCGCAGTGAGTTTTTCTGCCAGATACGGCTGCAAGGCATCCTGGTTAACCCGGTCGAACACCGGCGCCATGATGAACAGGGTCAGAAACAGCGCCATGCCGGTGAGGATCTGGTTCGACGGCGTTTGCTGCAAACCCAGGGCCTGGCGCAGGATCGAGAAGACAATGATGATCCGAGTGAAACTGGTCATCAGCATGACGAACGCTGGAATGAAGCTCAGCGCGGTCATGATCAGCAGAATTTGCAGGCTGACCGAATACTCCTGCGCACCCTCGGCATTGGTGCCCAGGGTGATGGCCGGAATCGACAACGGATCGGCGGCGAAGGCCAGCGGCGCCGCCAGCATCAGCGCCAGCGTCAAGACGATGCGTAGCGCACCCATTACTTCTTATCCTTCTGATCCTTGCCCATCAGCTCCATCAGACGCTGGGCAAACTCCGGGGTGGCGTTTTCGGTAACAGGCACCTGCACTGGCTCCTTGAGCACATGCAACGCCGTGATGGTGCCCGGGCTCAGGCCAAGCAGAATCTGCTCATTACCCACTTGCACCAGCATCAGACGATCCCGCGGACCCAGCGCACGGGAACCGATCAACTCGATCACCTGCCCTTTTCCGGCAGGCCCGGCTTGCTGAACCCGGCGCAACAACCAGGCGAGGAAGAAGATCAACCCCAGCACCAGCAGCAGTCCGAGCACCAACTGCGTCAGTTGCCCCGCGACACCACCACTGACAGCCGGTGCCGCAGCAGCGGTTGCCGCAGGCTCGGCCGCCAGCGCCGCGGACGACAGCGCCAGCAACAACAAGGAACCCAGAACCTTTTTCACTCAGCGCAACTTCTTGATGCGTTCGCTTGGGCTGATCACGTCAGTCAGGCGGATGCCGAACTTTTCGTTGACCACCACCACCTCGCCATGGGCGATCAGCGTGCCGTTGACCAGCACGTCCAGCGGCTCGCCCGCCAGGCGATCAAGCTCGATCACCGAACCCTGGTTGAGCTGCAGGAGGTTGCGGATGTTGATGTCGGTGCTGCCCACTTCCATGGAAATCGACACCGGGATGTCGAGGATCACATCCAGGTTCGGACCTTCCAGACTCACCGGTTCGTTGTTCTTCGGCACGCTGCCAAACTCTTCCATCGGCAGACGGTTGGATGAAGCACTGACCGCATCTGCCGCGAGCAGCGCGTCGATGTCGTCCTGGCCACCTTCACCGGTTTCCTCCAGGGCCGCAGCCCATTCATCAGCCAGTGCCTGGTCGTCCTGGGTATTCATTTCGTCAGCCATCATGTGTCCTCGGCAGGCAACCTCTTCGCGGGCTGCCGTCAGTTAATAGCAAATAGGTGGGAGCGCCGTTTATCGGCGCTCGATCGGCTCGATCACTTGCAACGCGAGGTTGCCCTTATGGGAGCCCATCTTGACCTTGAAGGCCGGCACGCCGTTGGCGCGCATGATCATGTCTTCGGGCATTTCCACCGGGATGATGTCCCCCGGCTGCATGTGCAGAATGTCGCGCAGCTTCAACTGGCGGCGGGCAACCGTGGCGCCGATCGGCACGTCGACATCCAGCACGTCCTGACGCAAGGCATTGACCCAGCGCTCGTCCTGGTCGTCGAGGTCGGACTGGAAGCCGGCATCGAGCATTTCGCGCACCGGCTCGATCATCGAATACGGCATGGTCACGTGCAGGTCGCCGCCACCGCCATCGAGTTCGATGTGGAAGGTTGACACCACGATGGCCTCACTCGGCCCGACGATGTTGGCCATGGCCGGGTTCACTTCCGAGTTGATGTACTCGAAGTTCACTTCCATGATCGCCTGCCAGGCTTCCTTCAAATCGACGAAGGCCTGCTCCAGCACCATGCGCACCACACGCAGTTCGGTCGGGGTGAACTCACGCCCTTCGATCTTTGCGTGGCGGCCGTCGCCGCCGAAGAAGTTGTCCACCAGCTTGAACACCAGCTTGGCGTCGAGAATGAACAACGCGGTGCCGCGCAAGGGCTTGATCTTGACCAGGTTGAGGCTGGTCGGTACGTACAGCGAGTGCACGTATTCGCCGAACTTCATCACCTGCACACCACCGACCGCCACGTCCGCCGAGCGACGCAACATGTTGAACATGCTGATACGCGTGTAGCGGGCAAAACGCTCGTTGATCATTTCCAGGGTCGGCATGCGTCCACGGACGATGCGATCCTGGCTGGTCAGGTCATAGCTTTTGACGCTACCGGGATCGGCAGCGGTATCGGTCTGTACCAGACCATCGTCGACACCATGCAACAGCGCGTCGATCTCATCCTGGGACAGCAGGTCTTGCACGGCCATGTCGTGTTCCTACTGCAGTACGAAATTGGTGAAAAGCAACTGTTCGATGACCACTTTGCCGAGTTCTTTCTGCGCCACTTCCTGGACGCTGGCCGTAGCCTTCTGGCGCAGCATTTCCTGACCGACCGGCGATGCCAGGGTCGCGAAATCCTGCCCGGAGAACAGCATGACGAGGTTGTTGCGGATGACCGGCATGTGCACCTTGAGGGCGTCCAGATCAGCCTGGCTGCGCGCCTGCATGGTGATGCTCACCTGCATGTAGCGCTGGCGACCGTTCTGGTTGTAGTTGGCCACGAAGGCCGGCGCCATCGCCTCGAACACCGCCGCCTGTTTGCCAACCGGGGCGGCATCAACCGGGGCTTGCGGCTTGCTCTGGGCACTGTGCATGAAGTACCAGGTGGCGCCCACCGACAAGCCAATCGCCAGCAGCAAAGCCACCACGCCCGCGATGATCAGCTTGAGTTTGCCTTTGGTTGCGGGGTCTTTTACTGCTGCAGCTTCGCTCTTCGCCATGCCAATAATCCGTCACTATTCGGGGGTTCACAGTCGCACGGATTGGGGAGAGCAAGTGTTATGCCAGAACCTTCCACCGGATAGCACAAACAACTGTAGGAGCGAGCTTGTCGCGACGGTTCGACGCCTCGACAAGCTCGCTCCTACTCGGGTATCACTAGGGGTCAGGCGTAATAATCGACCGCACTGGTGCCAATCACATGGGTCGCCGTTGCGGCGGCTTCGGCGATGCCAGTTGCAAGCTCGTCTTCCGGCGCATCAATTCGCCCACCATTGGACGTCGCGCGCCCGCTCTGGCTTTGTTGAGCCTGCTCCTGCCCCTGCTGCGAACCTCGGGACTGGTCAGAGACGTTGACATCAACCTGGCCCATGCCCTGCTGCGCAAACATATCGCGCAGGCGGTGCATCTGGCCGTCCAGCGCTTCGCGAACGCTTGGATGAGCGCTCATGAACGTCACCTGTGTTTGCTGATCCGGAACCATGTTGACGCGGATATCGAGCCGCCCCAGCTCGGCGGGTTGCAACTGGATGTCGGCCGCCTTGAGATTGGCGCTAGACAGGTACATGACCCGGTTCACAACTTCCTCGGTCCAGCCGTTCTGGTGCATGGCAATCGGCTGATTCACCGGCAACGCGTTGGCGGTTTTCGGCGTAGCAGCCTGGGTCAGCGCCGCCAGACGGTTGGCGAAATCGTCGACGCGGGTATCACTGGTGGCGGACTTCAAGTCCTTGAGCCCGTCACTGATCAGACCGCTGAACGCCTTCTCCCCACCCTGGCTGGTGCTGTCCTTGTCAGCCTGCACGTCGAGCATGCTCGCCATACCGGCGGCGAAGTTCTGCGCCGAGGTCGGCTCACCGTCCGACTGCGCTTGGGCGGACGTCGGTGCAGCCTTGGGCTGTGCCTGACTGGCGGCGGAAATATGGCCACCCTGCTCCATGGCCATGCGCACTGCTGGCAATGCGTCGAGCGGGTCTGCCTCTGGATCGAAATCACTTTCAGCCGCGACCGCAGGCTGCTGCGCAGTCACCACCGCGGCAGCGACAGGCGCTTCAACCTGAGGCTGCACCGTGACCACCACCGGTGCTGCTTGTGGCGCTGGCTCGGTGACCACCGGCAACGCTACCTGCAACAAGGCAGGATCGAGGGTCGGATCAGCCGGCGCGGCGTCAGCGACTGGGGCCTCGGCCGCAGGAGCCGCATTCGTCACGTCATCACTGGCAGCCGTGTCGCCGTTAGCCGCCGGTTTGTCGGCGGGCAAGGATTTGCCGCTATCGGCAACCGTCGGTTCCGGGGCGGCAGACTTCTTGTCGGCGACATCCTTTTTGCTGGCGGTGTCTGCGGTCTTTTCCGGGACCTTGTCCCGAAGCGGTTTCGCCGGGACATCAACCGCAGCGAAGGACTTGTTCTGAGACTGATTGGCGTAGACCTGAGCGAAGCTGGACGCCTTGTCCCCGGTCTCTGCGGTCAGCGCCGATGAATTGGCGGAAGCGGCCTGAGTCTTGGCCTGCGCAGTGGCTTGAAGAAGAATATTGGGGGTAACGGGCATGAAACGGTCTCCGCTGCACTGGAATCGTAGGTACAGTCCCCAGAATGCTGCAAAGGTTGAGCCAGTTTTGACAAACCCGATTTAAAAACGCTGAACGGTCGAATTGAGGGAGCGTCTGCGCTCCGCCTCATAGAGAGGGCGAATAACGGCAAATTCACCATTGATCTCGCCGACCAGTCTCTCGATGCCTTGCAGGGGCTTCTGTTTGCTGCGCTGTTCAAGTTCATGGCACAGCTGTGCCAGACGGGTCGCGCCCATATTGCTGCAACTGCCTTTGAAACTGTGCGCAGTGGCGCCGAGTGCTTCGGCATCACCAGTCTCGTGCAACTGGCTCAGGCGTACTTCGGAATCGGCCAGGAACGTATCGAGCAACGTTGGATACTCTTCGCCCATGACCTCTTGCAACGAGCTGAGGACGTCGCGATTCAGGTGTTTGTCAGCCACTTGTTCACTCCTTGATCAAGAATGCGTGGATTATGCCAGAGCGTCCCAGAAAAACTCCACGCAGGCGGTACGACCATCGTCGGACCAGTTGGCATTACGCCCTAACTGGCGGATCAAACTGACGCCACGACCCGACAAACGGATACCGTCAACCGGACGAGCCATGACTCGCTCCACATCAAACCCCTTGCCACTGTCCTCGACCCGAACGGTCAGACGGCCACCCTCCTCCTTTGGCACCACCTGCAAATGCACCCGAACATAACCTTCCTGCAACGCTTCCAGACGCACATTGCGCTCTTGGTAATAGCGGGCAAATCCGCAGGCGTCGCGCTTGAGACTTGAGTCAAGCCCCAGCACGCCGTGCTCCAGGGCATTGGAGTACAACTCCGCGAGCACGCTGTAGAGCGCTCCGCTCTGGCCGCGCAAACCGTGAACCTCCAGCAGCAATTGCAGCAGGTACGGCAACGGATTAAAGCGCTTGAGGGTAGCGGCACGAAACTCGAAACTCACCGACCAATCCAACGGACAGGACTGGCCACTGTCTGAATAAACGGGTGCCGGCAGTGTCAGTTGAGCCGCTTGCAACAGACTCACTTCGACCATGCTCACGTCATCGCGAGCCTCACCGCGAAAATCCCGCAACGCCTGTTCGATCTCTTCGAACAGGCGTTGCGGATCGCAGTTGGCGGCAAACACTTGCTGCAAACGCTCGACCCCAAACAGGTGTTCGTTGGCGTCACAGGTATCGATGACCCCGTCGGACAACAGGAAGACTCGGTCACCCACGGCCATCGGGTACACCTCGGTCCGGTCATCAAAGGCGTGCGGACTCAGTACGCCAAGCGGCAGATATCGAGACTTCAGCGGCGTGCGCTCGTTGCTGGCAACGCTGTGCAGGTAACCGTCTGGCATCCCGCCATTCCACACTTCCACCGAGCCCCGCTGAAAACTCAGGTTCAGCAGCGTCGCACAACAGAACATGTCGACCGGCAGTATGCGCTTGAGCTTGGCATTCATTTCCCGCAGGGTTTCCGCCAGACCATAGCCCTTGGCAGTCATCCCATAGAAAACTTCCGCCAAAGGCATGGCCCCGACGGCAGCGGGCAAACCATGGCCGGTAAAATCTCCCAGCAATACATGCATGTCGCCGGCCGGGGTGAACGCTGCCAACAGCAAGTCGCCGTTGAACAATGCATAGGGCGATTGCAGATAGCGGATGTTGGGGGCGTTCAGACAACCGGAATGAGCGACCTTGTCGAACACTGCCTTGGCCACGCGTTGCTCGTTGAGCAGATAATCGTGGTGCCTGGCGATCTGGTCGCGCTGCTCCAGTACCGTCGCCTGCAACCGGCGCAAGCGGTCCATCGCCTTGATTTTGGCGGCGAGGATCACCTGGTTGTAGGGTTTTGCCAGAAAGTCGTCACCCCCAGCCTCCAGGCAGCGAGCCAAGGCCTCGCTTTCGCTGAGCGACGTCAGGAAAATGATCGGTACGAGGGTCTCCCCGGCCAGGGCCTTGATCTGCCGCGCAGCTTCAAAGCCATCCATGACTGGCATCATCGCATCCATCAACACCAGTTGTGGTCGCTGCTGACGAAATGCTTCGACTGCTTGCGCGCCGTTCGACGCCGTCAGCACTTCGTGGCCCTGACGGCGGACAATGCTGGACAACAACATGCGATCGGCCGCGCTGTCTTCGGCGATCAGTATCGTCAACGTTTCGAACATCGGCTGCACGACACTCACACCACGTCGAAGATCTGTTCGAAATTGGAGATGGCGAGAATTTTGCGCACATCCGTATTGGCATGGGTCAACCTGATTTCGGCATTCTCGCCACCCGCGTGATCGCGCAGCAACAACAGCATGCCAAGCGCCGAACTGTCGAGGTAGGTGGCGTCTTTCAGGTTCACTTCAAAAAAGTCGGGCTTTGGATGCAAGTGCTCATAGGACTCGCGAAACGCCTGATGCTTGGCGAAATCGAATCGTCCCTTGATCGATATCGTCAGTTTTTGCCCATCGGGAGAGACTTCAGTAACGACTGACATTGGACGGCTTCCTTGTCATTATTGAACAATGTTGTACAAGGTTTAGCACTTGGTGCAGGTGGGGGCAAGGGCTGAGTCTTGGTGTTATCAAGGACGCCTTGGTGGGGGAGCCCGTTCCTACAGGATAAAAACGTGACTCAGTAAGGATGCTCTCGCGGCAACCGCTGGGACAACTCATCCAACAGTTTCTGCTCGCGCTTGTCTTCCAGTTGCCGGGCTTCATCGGCGTAGCGCTGCACCAGCTTGCGCAAGCCCTCGACCCGAGCGTAGGCCTGTTGCCAGGTTTCCCGAGCCTTGTTCAGATTGTTCTGATGCCAGGCCAGGCTTTGGCGCTGCTGGTCTATCGCCACGCCCAGTTGCGCCAGAAAGCCCTGATAACCGAGCAACCATTGGCCCGAAACACCACTGCTGCCACGAATGATCCATTGCTCCTGATAATCGAGACGGAAGGCCTCGAGGTCAGCGAGCTTGCTCTCGGCCAAACGCACCTGGCCTTGAAAATGCCCCAGACGCTGGACGGCCGTTTTCTCCTCTTTCTCGGCCATTTCGACCACGGGCGCCAGGCGCCCAGCCCGACTCTGTGCCATGACCGATTAACCGCCCGCCGCAGGCGCGAAGATCGAGCCGAGGTAGGCTTCGCTCTCACCCAGGCTGATGCTGTCGTTGAGCCCTTGGCGCAGGTATTTGACCAATTGTGGCTGCAGGGAAATCGCCAGGTCGGTTTCCCGGTCACCACCGGCGACGTAGGCGCCGACGCTGATCAGGTCGCGACTTTGCTGATAACGCGACCACAGTTGCTTGAAATACTGCGCGCGGGTCATGTGTTCCGGCGACACCACCGACGGCATCACCCGGCTGATGGACGCTTCGATATCGATGGCCGGGTAATGCCCTTCCTCCGCCAAGCGCCGGGACAGGACGATGTGGCCGTCGAGCACGCCCCGCGCCGAGTCGGCGATCGGGTCCTGCTGGTCATCGCCTTCGGACAATACCGTGTAGAACGCAGTGATCGAGCCACCACCCTTCTCGGCATTACCGGCGCGCTCCACCAGTTTGGGCAATTTGGCGAACACCGAGGGTGGGTACCCCTTGGTCGCGGGCGGTTCGCCGATGGCCAGGGCAATTTCCCGCTGGGCCTGGGCGAAACGGGTCAGCGAGTCCATGAGCAACAGGACATTCTTGCCCTTGTCACGAAAGTATTCGGCGATCCGCGTGCAATACATGGCTGCACGCATGCGCATCAGCGGCGCATCGTCCGCCGGAGACGCCACCACTACCGAGCGCTTGAGGCCTTCTTCACCGAGAATGTGCTCGATGAACTCCTTGACCTCACGACCCCGCTCACCGATCAACCCGACGACAATGATGTCGGCCTCGGTGAAGCGCGTCATCATGCCCAGCAGCACACTCTTGCCCACGCCCGTACCGGCGAACAGACCGAGACGCTGGCCGCGACCGACGGTCAACAAACCGTTGATGGAACGAATGCCCACGTCCAGCGGTTCGCTGATCGGATGACGCTTGAGCGGGTTGATCGTCGGGCCGTCCATCGGCACCCAGTCTTCGGCCTTCATGCCGCCCTTGCCGTCCAGCGCACGGCCGGCGCCGTCGAGCACCCGCCCCAGCATGCTCATACCCATCGGTAGACGACCGGTATCCGCCAGCGGTACCACACGTGCGCCGGGTGCAATGCCGGCTACGCTGCCGACGGGCATCAGGAAGACCTTGCTGCCGGAGAAGCCCATGACCTCGGCTTCAACCTGCACCGGATGATAACTGTCATCGTTGATGACCATGCAGCGGCTGCCCATGGCGGCGCGCAAGCCCTCGGCTTCGAGGGTCAGCCCGACCATGCGAAGTAGACGGCCTTCAAGAATTGGCGCGCCAGCCAGCTCCGTGGCCTCGGCGTAACTGCCCAGGCGCTTGGCGAAGCTGGTACGGTCAAGGCGCATCGGGTTCTTCCGGCCCAGGTTCAGGCACTGGCGTGATCGGCAACTCCAGGCTCAGATCCGGCGTGGCGGGATGCAAGGCTTGGTCATGCAACTGATCGAACAGTTTGTCCATGACCCTGGCAACGCGGGTTTCGATGGTGGCATCGATACGACTGTGCTCGGTCTCGACGCGGCAACCACCCGGCAGCAAGGCTTCGTCCTCGACGATGCGCCAGGTTTCCTCATGGCGCTCGCGCAGGGCCTTAACCTGTTCGAAGTCCTGCGGATTGATGTACAGCCGCACATTGTTCACGCCCAGGGGCAACAGCTTGAGGGCATCACGCATGACGTGTTCGATCTGCGTGGAGTCTATGGCCAGTTCGCGCTGAATCACCTGACGGGCGATGTGCTGCACGAGGTCGACCAGGGACTTTTCGATCTGCGTGTCCTGTTCGGCAATCGGCTCGAACAAATTGACCATCAGTTGTTCCAGCGCCGCGATCTTCGGCGTCAGGGCCGCCTCGGCCTCCTGACGGACCTTGAGCGTGGTGCTGTGAAAACCCTCTTTTTCGCCAGTCGCAAAGCCTTCGTTGTAAGCCTCTTGGCGAATGGCTTCGAGCTCCTCGAGCGTCAGTGGCTGGACTTCTTCCAGCGGCACCTCCTCGACTTCGGGCGGTTCTGGCTCCGGCTCGGGTTCCGGCTCCGGTACATGCGGGTCGAAACTGGGCAACGACCAGACATCAAAACCACCGACATCCTTGGCACGGATCAGGTCGGTGTTGGACTCATCATGTTTGGACGACATAGTGAACTTAGATCATCTCTTCGCCGCCCTTCCCGCCGAGAACGATTTCTCCGGCTTCGGCCATACGGCGAGCAATGGTGAGGATTTCCTTCTGTGCAGTTTCCACGTCGCTGACGCGCACCGGGCCCTTGGCCTCCAGGTCGTCGCGCAGCAGTTCGGCAGCACGCTTGGACATGTTCTTGAAGATCTTTTCCTTGACGCCTTCGTCCGAGCCCTTGAGGGCGAGGACCAGTACGTCGGAAGACACCTCGCGCAGCAATGCCTGAATACCGCGGTCATCGACATCGGCCAGGTTGTTGAACACGAACATGAGGTCTTCGATCTGACCGGACAGGTCTTCGTCGACTTCGCGGATCGAGTCCATGAGCTGGCCTTCGATCGAGCTGTCGAGGAAGTTCATGATGTCCGCCGCGCGCTTGATGCCACCCAGGGTGGTGCGCGAGGCATTCGAGTTGCCGGAGAACTGTTTCTCGAGAATCTGGTTGAGTTCCTTCAAGGCGGCCGGCTGCACGGTATTGAGCGAGGAAACTCGCAGAATGATGTCCAGACGCACCTTGTGATCGAAGTTACCCAGCACTTCACCGGCCTGGTCCGGGTCGAGGTACGCCACCACGATCGCCTGGATCTGCGGGTGCTCGTAACGGATCACGTCGGCGACGGCTCGCGGTTCCATCCACTTCAGGCTGTCGAGACCACTGGTGTTGCCGCCCAGCAGGATGCGGTCAATCAGGCCGTTGGCCTTGTCTTCACCCAGGGCCTGGGTGAGCATTTTGCGCACGTAGTCGTCGGAACCGACGCCCAGGCTGGTCTGGTCGCCGACGATGTCGACGAATTCGCTCATGACCTGCTCGACCTGCTCGCGATGCACGTTCCCCATCTGCGCCATGGCCACACCAACGCGCTGAACTTCTTTGGGGCCCATATGGCGCAATACTTGGGCAGCGTCGGTAGAGCCCAGGGACAGCAGCAGAATCGCGGCTTTGTCGACCCGGGTCAGTTTGGCGGCAACGGCTCGGTTATCACTCATCTGCGTTAATCCACTCTTTCACGACCTGGGCCACACGGCCCGGGTCTTCTGCCACCAAACTCTTGATTGCGTTCAATTGTGCGTCATAGCCTTCGCTCGGGCTCGGCAGCAGGATACTGGTCGGGCCGCCGAGGCTGACGCGATCGTTGCCCAGTTCGCCATCCAGGCCGCCCATGCCGCCGAGTTCCACGTCGCTGCCGATGCCGGCCAGTTGCTTGCCCTTGCCACCACCGGTGATGTTGTTGAGCACCGGGCGCAGTACGCCGAACACCAGCACCAGGATGAACAACACACCCAGCACCTGTTTGACGATGTCCCAGAACCAAGGCTGAGAGTAGAAAGGAATATCGGCGACCACTTCACCGCGATCAGCCGAAAACGGCATGTTGATCACGCTGACGCTGTCACCACGACTGGCATCGAAGCCGACGGCATCCTGGACCAGACGGGTGAAGCGCGCCAATTCGTCGGCGGTCCACGGCGCACGGGTGGTTTCGCCGTTGGCCGCGTTGACCTTGACCTGATCGTCCACGACCACCGACACCGAGAGGCGATTCAAGCGGCCCTGTTGCTGCTTGGTATGGCTGATGGAACGGTCGAGCTCGAAGTTCTTGGTCGACTGTTGACGCTTGTCCGCCGGGTACGGCGCCAGCATTGGCTGACCGGTCGCAGGATCCATGATTTGCTGACCGTTGGCGTCCAGCAAAGGCTGACCTGGCTGCACCATGCCCGCCTGGGCAGTCGCCCCGCCCGTGGTCTGAGGCGCGGAAGCCGGTGCCGGTGGCTGGTTGCTCAGGGCACCCGGCACACCTTGTGGGCCATTGCTGGCGGTGCGTTGTTCGTTGACCGACTGCTCGCTGCGAAGCGCCGGCTGGTCGGGGTTGAATTGCTCGGAAGTGGATTCGACAGCACTGAAGTCCACGTCGGCCGACACTTCGGCCTTGTAACGATCGTTACCCAGGACCGGTTGCAGGATGTTATGCACACGCTGGGTCAGCATGCTTTCCATCCGGCGACTGTAATCGAATTGCTTGCCGGCCATGGTCAGCTCGGAGTTTTCCGCCTGATCCGAGAGCAGGTTGCCTTTCTGGTCGACCACCGTGATCTGCGACTTGCTCAACTCAGGAACGCTGGTCGCCACCAGATTGACGATGGCCAGGACCTGACCAGGCTCCAGGGAGCGGCCCGAATACAGTTCGACCAGAACCGAAGCACTGGGCTTGCGCTCATCGCGCACGAACACCGAACTTTTCGGGATCGCCAGGTGCACACGGGCACCCTTGACGTTGTTCAGGCTGGAGATGGTCCGCGCCAGCTCACCTTCCAGGCCGCGACGATAACGGGTCGCTTCCATGAACTGACTGGTGCCAAGGCCCTGTTCCTTGTCGAGAATCTCGAAGCCGATGTTACCGTCGCCGGTGGTGACACCCGCAGCCGCGAGTTTCAAACGTGCACGCGAAACGTCATCGGCCTTGACCAGCAAGGCACCGGAGTTCGGCTCCACGGTGTAGGGAATGTCGGCGGCCGCCAGGGTGTCCATGACCTGCTTGGCATCCATACCGGCAAGGCTGCCGTACAGAGGCCGATAATCCGGCTGCTGGGACCACAACACCACGGCGAAGCCAATCGCCACGCTCGCAGCCAGGCCGACCAACAGGCCCACCTGACGCAACATGGTCATCTCGGAGAGGTTTTCCAGGAAGGACAAGCCGAACAGCGGCGGTTTGCCGTCTATCGGAGTGGCCTTGGCCGGAACGTTATCGGCGACTGCTTCTGCCATGACTCAATCTCGTCCTTAAACCGGCATCTGCATGATGTCTTGATAGGCTTGAACCAGCTTGTTACGCACTTGGGTCAAGGCTTGGAAAGACACGCTGGCCTTTTGCGAGGCGATCATCACGTCCGTCAAATCGACGCCGCTCTTGCCGATTTCAAAAGCCGTGGCCAACTGGCTGGAGGCCTGTTGGGTATCGTTCACTTTATTGACGGCCTGACCGAGCATGTCGGAAAAACTGCTGCCACTCATTTCAGGGACGGCGGCAGTCGATTTCTGCGCAGACATGGCGTCCATTTGCATGGCGCGCATATCCAGCATCAATCGATTAAATTCAATACCTTGGCTCATGTTCTACTCTCAATGGCGGCACGCGTTTTTTTGACACTCGCTCAGCGATACCAAGGTGTTAGCAACAAGGGTGCCAGCTCCGGGGGAACTTCAACAAATCCCCTACCCGACGGCAATTCTCAACTGGCGAACAGATAGGCCTCGACATCCATCCCGGCGTCCCGCATCTGCGCCAGCTTGTACCGCAGGGTGCGAGGGCTGATACCCAAACGCTCGGCAGCCTCCTTGCGGCGCCCGCGCTCGGCGCGCAGCGTGTCGATGATCATCTGGAACTCTCGACGGCGCAGATCATCCTCCAGCGCCCCCGCCGACTCTGCATCGACCTCCACCGCACGCACCGGCGATGGCGCTGCGGCCGACAACGGTGCACAGGCGACAGGCCCGGCAAGACAGAAATCCTGGGGCTGGATCAACCCACCTTGCTGCAGAATCAATGCACGCTGTATCGCGTTATCCAACTCGCGCACGTTACCCGGCCACGGGTACCCCACCAGACACGCCCGGGCCTCAGGCGACAGTCTTGCAGCAGCGTGCTTCATTTTATTGACGTGCTTGACCAGAAGACGCTCGGCCAACGGCAGGATATCGGCGGTACGCTCACGGAGCGGACGCCAGGCCAGCGGAAATACCGAAAGACGATAATAGAGATCTTCACGGAACCGCCCTGCCGCGACTTCCCCGGCCAGATCGCGGTTGGTGGTCGCCACTACACGAATGTCCAGCGTGATGGGCTTGCGCGCCCCCACTCGCTCGACTTCTCGCTCCTGTAATACGCGCAGCAACTTGGCCTGGAGCCCCAAGGGCATTTCCGAAATCTCGTCGAGCAGGATGGTCCCGCCGTCTGCCTGCTCGAACTTGCCGGCCTGCGCCGCGATGGCGCCGGTAAACGATCCCTTTTCGTGACCGAACAGCGTCGCCTCGAGCATGTTGTCAGGGATCGCCGCACAGTTGATCGCAATGAACGGCTGGCTCCCTCGATGGGAGTGCTGATGAATGTAGCGCGCCAACACTTCCTTGCCGGTGCCGGACTCGCCGGAAATCAACACCGTGGAATCACTGCGTGCCACCCTCGCGGCCAGTTCGAGCAATTGTGCACTGGCCGGCTCAACGGCGATCGGGCCTTCGCTATCACCCGCCCCGACATTACCCAAGGCATGACGACTGACCAGATCCAGCAATGCCTTGGGCTCAAACGGCTTGACCAGATAATCCACCGCCCCCTGGCGCATAGCATCCACCGCACGCTCCACCGCGCCGTGCGCGGTCATCAGCAACACCGGTAATTGCGGCTGGCGCGTTCGAAGCATGCCCAGCAACTGGTGCCCATCCATGCCCGGCATGTTCACGTCGCTAAGCACCAGGCTGAAGGCTTCTCCTCCTACAGCATCCAGGGCTTCTTCAGCCGAACCGACTGCCTTGAAGTCATGTCCGGCCAGCAACAATGTATCGGCCAACGCTTCGCGCAATGCGCGGTCGTCCTCGACCAGTAAAACCTTGATAGCCATATCCTTCACTCCGCTTCCAGAGCGCTGAGCCTTTCACCGGAAAAAAGTGGCAGGACAACCTGCGCACAAGTGCCCCGACCGGGTCGCGAGCGCAGGTGCAACTCTCCCTGATGTGCACGGGCCACCGCCTTGACCACAGTCAGGCCCAGGCCCGTTCCGGTCGCCTTAGTGGTAAAAAAAGGCTCGCCCAGACGTGCCAGCACCTGGGCATCGATGCCGCTGCCACTGTCGCTGACTGACACCCGCAAAGTGTTGTCGCGGGCATAGAGATGGACTTTGAGGCGTACATCGCCAGCACTGGCCTGGACGGCGTTCTCGATCAGATTCAGCAGCGCACCGACCAGGGTGTCGCGATTGCACAGCAACTCCCCCACATGGCTGTCGCACTGCCAGCGAATCGCGAGGCCCTGGACATGCGCCGAAGCTGCCGACTGAAGTGACTGCATCAACACCTTCGGCGTGACACGATCGGTCAGCGGCAGTTCGCCGCGCGCAAACACCAGCATGTCGCGCACTTGATGCTCAAGTTCATGCAGTCGTTCCTTCAGGCGCCCGGCGAAACGCTGCTGCGTGGCGGCCGGCAACTCTTGCTCGGTGAGATGACTGGCGTAGAGCAGTGCGGCAGACAACGGCGTGCGAATCTGGTGGGCAAGCGACGCGACCATCCGACCGAGGGACGAAAGGCGCTCGTGGCGGGCCAACTGACCTTGCAGATGACGGGTTTCAGTCAGGTCATTGAGCAGCACCAACTGGCCCGGCTCGGCATCCAGCGAGCGGGTCGCGATCGACAGGCGTCGACCGTCCTTCAGAGAAATTTCATGACCGTCGTCTTCGCGTGGGGCAAAGCAACGGGCAATGACGTGGCGCCACAACTCACCTTCCAGGGGCAAGCCGAGTAATTCACAAGCGGCGGGATTGGCTTCGCGCACGATGCCTTGCGCGTCAATGACGATCACGCCACCGGGCAGCAGGTCGAGGAGGTTTTGCAGACGATTGGCCAGGCGTTCCTTTTCCGCCAGCTCCTGCATACGCTGGGCACTGACCACTGCCAGCTCACCCTTGAGTTCCGTGACCCGGGCTTCCAGCAGACTGTAGGAATCGGTCAGTTGGCTGGACATCTGGCTGAACAGCGCAAATGCCTGTTCAAGGCCTTGACGACTGGCCTGCTCTACGGAGGACGGGTGCCCCGAAGCGTCAGGGACAGGAGACATCTGGGCGGCTTGGGGCATCGTGCTCTCTCGCTTGGCTGACCGTCAGTGAAACGGAACGTTGCGAGGGACTTAGCAATACCCGTGCCTAAAAAAAACCGCTTTAAAATGAATGACTTGAAAAACGGGCGTCAATCATCCGCCTGTTCATCACCTTCACGGCGGCTCATGCCGTACTTGCGCATCTTCTCGACCAGCGTGGTTCGACGAATGCGCAGGCGCTCGGCAGCACGCGCGACGATACCGTTTGCGTCGTCCAGCGCCTGCTGAATCAGGCCCTGCTCCAGACCTCCGAGGTAGTCCTTGAGGTCGAGGCCTTCCGGCGGCAGCATGGCGCCGGCAGCGAAGTCCGGGGTATGGCCATTGATCGCCACACGCTCTTCCAAGTCGCTGCGCAGGCTGTCGACCAATTGCTCGTCTTCATCGTCGACGTAGCGGAATTTCTTCGGCAACTCGACCACGCCGATCACCCCATACGGGTGCATGATCGCCATGCGTTCCACCAGGTTGGCCAACTCTCGGACGTTGCCCGGCCAGCCGTGACGGCACAGCGACATGATCGCCGCAGAATTGAAACGGATCGAACCGCGCTTCTCGTGCTCCATCCGCGAGATCAACTCGTTCATGAGCAGCGGGATGTCTTCAACACGCTCACGCAGCGGTGCCATCTCGATCGGGAACACGTTCAGGCGATAGTAGAGGTCTTCGCGGAAGGAGCCGACCTCGATCATGCTTTCCAGATTCTTGTGGGTCGCCGCGATGATACGTACGTCGACGCTCTGGGTCTTGTTGCTGCCCACGCGCTCGAAGGTGCGCTCCTGCAAAACGCGAAGCAGCTTGACCTGCATCGGCAGCGGCATGTCGCCGATTTCGTCGAGAAACAGCGTGCCGCCATTGGCCAGTTCAAAACGCCCGGCGCGGCTGGTGATGGCGCCGGTGAAGGCGCCCTTCTCATGACCGAACAATTCGCTTTCCAGCAACTCGGCCGGGATCGCCCCGCAGTTGACGGGCACGAAAGGCGCTTCACGACGCTTGGAATGGTAGTGGAGGTTGCGTGCGACCACTTCCTTGCCCGTGCCGGACTCGCCGAGAATCAACACGCTGGCGTCGGTGTCGGCAACCTGCTGCATCATTTGGCGGACATGTTGAATCGCCCGGCTGGTGCCGACGAGGCTGCGGAAAAGATTGGGTTCGCGTTGACGACCGCGCTCACGGGCCTGGTCGTACATCTCGCGATAGACCTGCGCACGGTGCAGTGAATCGAGCAATTTGCTGTAGCTGGGCGGCATTTCAAGGGTCGAAAGCACTCGGCGACGCTGGTCTTCCGGCAGGTCGATGGAAGAATTATCGCCCATCAACAAAATTGGAAGGAACTCATCCCAGGTTGAGAGTGTCTTTAACAAGCCCGGAAGTGCGCCCGGGGCGTTGACCGTGCCAATGAGGACACAGATCACTTCACGACTTGATGACAAAGAGCCGACAGCCTGCTGCCAGTCATGGCTACCGCAGGGTAAATTTTCTTCGCCGAGAAAATTTAAGATCACCGCCATATCGCGGCGGCGGACGCTATCGTCATCGATCAGCAGAATTTTAGTTTCACGCCACATGCAATAGCAACTTCCCTAGTCAACTCAATGCCCGAAAAATGCGGGGCAAGCTCGACGCTTGCAGACACGTTATGCCTGTAGACGCCTGATATCTGCAACCAGCCACTAGTTAAGTCAAAAAACCGTGCACAGTCAAATTTATGGCGCACTCGCTTGGATTAACTGAGCTCAATTAACCAAACAGATGGTATACCTTCGCCGCGTTCTGCGCTTGGTGGATCTGCGACATCTCGTCAACAATCGCCTGCCTCTCCCCCGTTGCCGCCTCAAGTAGCTGCTTGTAGACCCCCAGCAGCACCTCAAGGTTATCGCGCAACGCCGTCTCGTCCACCGAAGCCTCACTCAAGACGTCTTCCATGCAGGAACGGCAAGCCAGGTCCAATTCACCAATGGCTTCCCAGTTTCGGTTGGCCAGGGCATCGACCAGGCCTTCACGGGTTTCTTCGATTCGCTGCAATACAAGACTCATGGTGATCTCCTTAAAACTGCGGAGCCGGCGTGCCGATGGCATCCCAACCGTCCTTGACCGTGCGCAGCAGGTCAGCGACTTCGTCGAGGATCTTAGCGTCGGCTTTGGCATTGGCTTCGGTCAGGCGCTTCATCATGTACTCGTACAGGTTGGCCAGCTCGCCGACTGACTCCGACTGATTTTCCAAGTCCAGGCCTTCGAGAAGACCACCGATGATGCCGATGGCCTTGCCGATCAAAATTCCCCTGGCGGGAATGTCCTTGCGCTCCAGCGCGCCCTTGGCTTGGGCGATACGGTCGAGCCCACCCTCCATCAGCATCTGCACGAGACGGTGAGGACTGGCTTCGGAAGTCTGCGCCTGCGCGCCAATCTTCTGGTATTGGCGAAGGGCTAACATTGGATTCATGTTTTACCTCATCAAAAAACGGTGGTTCGTATAAACAGCGTATCGACGACGCGTCAAAAAACTTTAATGACCAAACACAAAAGCCCGGAGCGCTTGACGACGCTGCCGGGCTTTTGGCGTTATTGGCGAGTTAGCTGTTCTTCTGCTGGGCGTTCATCGCTTCGAACATCGAAGTGATGTTGCTGGCAGTGGCCTTCAGCTTGCCCACCAGCGTATCCATGTCGTTGTACTTTTTGGTCAGTACGGCGGTCAGGGACTCAATGCGGCGATCCAGGGCCAACTGGTCGTTTGCCAGCTTGGTCTTGGTCTTGTTCAACGCCGTGGTCCGGGTGTCGAGAATGCCACCGGTCTCAGTGTAAGGCGTGAGGGCCTTGTCCATGCGAGCCAGCAGGCCGTTGTCACCCGTGAAGAGGGTCTGCACTTCGCCGCCAAGCTTTTTGTCGGTCATGGCGGCGTTGAACTTGTTGGAATCGAAGTTCAGCGCACCGGTCTTCTGGTCGGTGGTGATACCCAACTGCGAGAGCACGGTCAGCTTGTCGCCATTACCGGTCTCAGCCAACGGCCCGCGCATTGCCGCCATGATGGAGCGCGGCATCGAGTCACCGGTCAATGCGGCCGCAATGGTCGGATTGCCGTCATCATCGAGCGAAGGCTTGGTCAGCGAGGTGATCGCATTGGCCACGGCGTTGTAGGCATCGACAAATTTCTGGATCGAAGCCTTCAGACCGTCAGTGTTGGCACCAATGACAACCTGAGTGTCACCAGTGCCTGTCAATGTCATCGACAAACCCGACAGCGTCTTGTCCAGCTTGTTGGTGTGGCTCGTGATCGGCATTCCGTCCAGTGTGAACTTGGCGTCTTGCGCCACCGCACCGACCGCACCCGACGAAGTGGCCGACGGCGGCGTAGTGGACATCACTGCCTTGCCATCGACCTCCAGGCCAGCAACACCGCTAAGCGAAATATCGCTGCCCGCGCCGGTGTTTGCCGAACTCACCACAAGACGGGAGCCGAAGTTATCCGTCACGACGCTGGCGCTCAGGCCGCTGAATTGATATTTGCTGTTGAGCGCCTTGGCGACCGACTCAAGTGTCGAACCGGCCGGCACGTCAAGGTTGTAGGTCTTGTCGGCACCGTCGGGCGTACCCTGCGTGATGGTCAGAACACCGGCAGCACCGCTATTCACGGACGCAGTGGGACCTGAGGCAAATGCCTGCGTGGCCACTTTCGAACCGGTCGCGAGCGCGTCGACGTGAATCTTGTAGATGCCGCTGACAGCCGAATTGTTGGCGGTCGCGGTCAGCACCTTGGTATCGGCCGACGTGGCAACGAAACCGGTGAATTGAGGCTCCGTGGAGTTGCCCAGAGTCTTCATGGACGCCTGGAAGGTGGCGAGCAAAGACTTCAGAGTGCCGACACCGGAGATCGACGCGGTGTTGGTAGTAGTGCCACGATCGATCTGACCCTGCTTGGCCGCCTTGTCAGCGTTGACCAGTGCCTTGACGATAGCACCGGTATCGAGGCCCGAACCTAAACCCGTGCCCGGTAGAATTGGACTTGCCATGTAGATCTCCCTTCAGTGTCTCGCCGGTCTTTTGACCACTACAACGCCCAAAAGAACATAGCAACAAATTTCGTGCCAGCTGTCAGACTTTGGCGCTGAACAGCAGACTGCTTGCGTCATTCAAACTATTAGCCAACTTCAGGACTTCTTCGTTGGGGATCTGACGGATCACCTCACCCGAATCACTGGCAATGACTTTAACAACAACTTTGCCCGAAGGCTCGTCAATCGAGAACTCCAGGTTACGCTTTATCGACTGAACGAATTTTTCAATTTCCTGGACAGCCGTTTTAAGCTTGTCCTGATCACTCATTGCATCCTTGGACTCATCCTTGACCAACGCCACTTTTGCAACATCGGCTTGAGGCTTTTCAGCAGCCGCTTCAGCAGTAGACGTCGCCGGCTTGACCGCAGGATAAGACAAGTTCAGCTTCACGCTCATATCCATGTCCACCACCTCACTTAATCAAAAAAGCGAGAGAGCGCGACAAGCGCACTCCCCCGCCGAAAGTCACCGGCTATTACTGAAGCAGTTTCAGTACAGCGGATGGCAGTTGGTTGGCTTGTGCCAGAACCGAGGTGGAAGCTTGTTGCAGAGTTTGTTGCTTGGTCAGCTGTGCAGTTTCAGCAGCGAAGTCGGTATCTTGTACGCGACCCAGTGCAGCACTGGCGTTTTCGTTGATGTTCTGCAGGTTGGAGATGGTGCTGGTCAGACGGTTTTGTGCAGCACCGAGGTCAGCACGGCTGGAGTTGATGGTTTTCAGAGCGTCGTCGATCGCGCCAACAGCTGCCGAGAAGTTGGTTTCGGCAACAGTGCTGTCCGAACCGGCAATGGTGATACCGGAGGTGATACCCAGGCTGTCGGCGTCGAACTTGGCGGTCAGGTCCAGAGTGATCTGGTTGGTGCTGCCAGTGTTGGAACCCACCTGGAAGGTCATGGTGCTGGCGGAACCGTCGAGCAGGTTCTTGCCGTTCAGGTTGGTCGAACCGGCGATACGGGTCAGCTCGGCAGCCATCTGCGAGAACTCTTTGTTCAGAGCGTCGCGGTCGTCGGAGCTGTTGCTGTCGTTTCGGGATTGAACAGCCAGTTCACGCATACGTTGCAGGATGTTGGTTTGTTCCTGCATCGCGCCTTCAGCGGTCTGAGCGATCGAGATACCGTCGTTGGCGTTCTTGATCGCCATGGTCTGACCACGGATCTGCGAAGTCATGCGGGTAGCGATTTGCAGGCCAGCAGCGTCGTCTTTGGCGCTGTTGATTTTCAGGCCGGACGACAGGCGGGTCATCGAAGTCGACAGAGCATCGGAAGCCTTGTTCAGGTTTTTCTGAACGTTCAACGATGTAACGTTAGTGTTTACTGTTAAAGCCATGACGAATTCCTCGTTGGTTGGGTACTGCGGCTTCCGGCCCTGGCAACCGCCGGGTATGGCCTAGAGAACCTTCGTAATAGTTATCGTCGTCGTGGCAGGTTGCTTGAGGGCTTTTTTAAAAAAAATTACTAGCAGACTGCCATCCCCCGTAAATCAAGGACTTGCCACTGGTACGGCATAAAAAAATGGCGCCAAAAAAGCCGCGACAGAAAGATCCAGGCAAAAAAAAAACGCTGACGGCAAGCCGGCAGCGCTATGAAAAAACTTCGAATGATCAGTCGCGATAGAGAATCGCAGAGCCCCAAGACAGGCCCACGCCGAATCCACTGATGGCCACGCGGCTCCAGTCAGACGTCAGGACGTGTTTTTCCAACAGTAAAGGAATGCTCGAAGAGACCGTGTTACCCGTCTCGACCATGTCCTTGATGAACTTCTCCGGTTCGCCTTCAAAGCGTCGCGCCACGGCATCGACAATGGCCGCACTGCCCTGATGGATGCAGAAAGCGTCGATGTCGCTGGCTTGGAGGGCCGATTCGTCAAGCAGCTCATGCAGGTGCGCAGGCACCTTCAACAGCGCAAAGTTGAAGACCTGGCGACCATTCATGAAGAACACACCGTCGCTGACTTTCAGATGTGGTGCACCAGAACCGTCGGTGCCGAACTTGGATTTCCCCAACTGCCAGGACGCGTCGTCCGCCATCCAGGTAGCCGTGGCGGCATCACCGAAGAGCATGGTGGTATTGCGGTCTTCCGGATCGACGATTTTTGAGTAAGGGTCGGCGGTGATCAGCAAACCATTCTTCAAGCCAGCGGCTTCCATGAAGCCTTTCATGGCGTAGATGCCGTAGACATAACCCGAACACCCCAGGGAAATGTCGAACGCAGCCACATGCGTAGGCAAGCCGAGTTTATCTTGAACGATTGCGGCGGTGTGGGGCAGGCCTTCCTCATCACCATTCTGGGTGACGACGATCAGCGCGTCGATGGACTCACGCTTCAGATCAGGATTGTTGGCAAACAGTGCGTTGACGGCTTCAACACACAGGTCCGAGGTTTCCTGCTCAGCGCCTTTGCGCGGCAGGAACGCCGAACCAATCTTGCCCAGGATGAACTCTTCATCCTTGGCGAATTTGGCACCCTGAGCGTAGTTATCCACGCCGGCCACCGGCACGTAACTCGCTATGCTTTTTATGCCAATCATTATGGCTTCCCGATCATAAACAGCGACTAGGTTCACCCCGAAAAAGCTCAGGGGCGCATCAAAATGGTTGATTTCCGGAGGCGGACTGATCGCCCGCACCCAGGAACACAATACAGTGAAGATGCACTTTATGACCTATGCGTCACGCCGTTAAGCGCATGAATGTAATATTTCACCTGCGAAACGAAACAATGCTGCAGGAAAGGGCTGACTTTGCGTGCTCCTCGGACCATGGGCCAGAGGTTGCTGTCGCAGAATGAACAAAGCCCCGAACGGGGCTTTGTATCAGGGTGAATCAGGCGAAGCTCAGGTTGACCCGTCGCTGGCCATAGACAACCCGGGCCGCCGGCATGAGCTGGTGAGGGATCTCGACAAACGGAATGTCCGAGTTGGTCAGCGCGATGTCGACGAGCTGCACCATGATCGAGTTTTTCCTAACCAGAATCACGTCGGACCAGTCGGTACTGCTGACCGCCAGGGGGATGAAGTCCGATCGCTTGATGAAGCTGCTCATCGCTTCAAGCACACCCAGGTTCTGCTTGGTGCCCTGCACACTGTGGCAGCAATCGTTCAGCAGGATGAAGCCATCGTCGGCCACCAGGTTCTGGTAGTACATCAAGTCACGCAGGATGTACTCATACTGATGATTGGCATCGATGTAGACCAGGTCGAATTTATCGATACCGGTTCTCGGCTGAATGTCGTCGATGGCGGCAATCGTCTCGGAACGGATCAGCGTCACGTTGTCCTTGTCGCTGAACCTGTTCAGGCACTCTTCATACAGCTTGTCGTAAGTGGCCATGTCATACATGGGGCCACCGTAGTAGTAAGCGTATTTTTCGACCGGCTCGACCCAGGGTGGCAACTGATCAAAAGGGCTGTAGGCGTCGTTGGCGGCGGGGCTCCAGCTATCGATCAGGACCATGTGCCTGGGGTTCAGCGCGTTGTATAGATTCAACGCGTTCTCACCACGCAGTACACCCAGCTCAGCTACCAGCGGCTGTTTGTCGTAGGCGGTAAACACTGCGCGGAGAAGGTGATAAAAGGCTTCTCGGTGGGTAATGCAGACTTTCATACCTGCTCCTTCTCTTTCATGACTTCAGACCAGTCAATACTGATGACTGGCCCAAGTGTGAAACCGCTACCTTCAACGGACAGGTTCCTGTTGTAGAAACGATCATGCCCGAGCACCGCTGCCCACTTCTCGCCGAACGCCTGGCGAGCCACTTCGGACTGCGCCAGCACGCCCGACTGGATGACCTGTACGTGAGGCGTCCAAACAGTCAGATAGCCGGCCTGGCCGACACGCAGGCACAAGTCGATATCACCGAACGCTTCGCCGAACTGCTCGACATCGATGCCATCAGCCGCTTCGAACAGCTGCTTGGAAATCATCAGGCAGGCAAAGGAAACGGCCGAGCAGTTTTGCTCCAAGGCCAGGCGATTCATGTAGCCATTTGCAGTCTTCGACTCGCCAACGAACGGTGAACCCACCAAACCGTTGAAACCCAGGATCAGACCCGCCTGCGTGACAAAACCTTGGTCGTCGAGCAGTTTGGCACCGGCCACGCCGACTTCCGGACGAAGCACCTGATTGAGCAAGGACTCGATCCAGTTGACATTGACCACCTGCGCATCGGCTGCCAGGGTCACCAGGTATTCACCCTGAGCATGCTGGCTGGCGGTGTTGATCAGGTTGGCCGTTGACAGGCCGGTCTCAGCGCTGAACAGACGAACCCGGTTGGCGTGCGGACCCTGACTGTCCAGCCAGTTGCCCAAAGCCGCCGAGTAAGCCGAATCGTCCGCCAGCAGCACTTCGTAACGATGGTAGCGAGTGCGCTGCAGGATACTGCGAATGCAGCGTTGCAAAGTCTCGAGATCGCTGACGCCATGCAAGATAACCGAGACCATGGGGCGCTCGGTGAAGCGGTAGTCGATTTTGTGAGTGCCCGGCACCAGTGTGCCGACATCTGCCTGGTAACCACGGGTGGCGAGGTGACGCAACAGCGTCCTGCGCTCATCCGTGCTGGCCTCCAGTTGCGGTGCAGTGCAAATCAACAGGGGCTCAGCCAGGTGCGCGAAGCCATCAAGCCCGCCTTGTTCGATCAAACGCAGCAGCAGGTCGAATTCCAGCGCCTTCTTGAATTCGCGCGCAAATCCACCGGCTTCAACCATCACTTCCCGGCGGATCAGCCAATGACGAGCCATCACGCCAGGGTAACTTTGCAACAGATCGAGATTGAAGCCTGGACGGAAGACACCGGTCAACGTGCCGTTCTCCTGTCGCTGGAATTCATCCATGGCCACGGCACGAATCTCTTTCTCGCCCAGCAGTTCCAGACTCGCCTGGTACAGGCCGCTCGGCGTCAACTCATCACCCGCTTCGGCCAACATCAACCAATCGCAGTCAGTCTGCTCGGCGACTTGATTGATCTTGTCGACATAATTGCTTTCGTTGACCTTGACGAAATGCAGCGTATTTTTCAGCGTGGTTTCGGCCGGCAGATCGCCGGTGGTGAAGACGACGATCTTGAACGCACGGCAGTAGCTATTCATGATGCTGTCGAAGGTCGCCTGCAGCTTGTGAATATCGGCTTCCAGGTCCAGCAACAGAATGCCGAACGTCGGACCACCGGCATGACGCGCAAGGTGCCGGGATATGTCCTTGACCTGAGCTGCGCTCGGATCGCGCGCCTCCAGCCACTGCAGCAGCTGACCGGACGGCGTGGCATCGAACAGCCTGCCATTGTCTTCAAGCGTCGCTGCCCCCAGGCGCTGGCCCCACGCCAGCACTTTTTGTGCCTGCTCCTTGTCGCCATCGGCTTGCAGCGAACGAGCCAGTTGCTGCACCACATCCTGATTGAACGCGTACAGCTCGAAGGCCTTGAGCAAGCGCTCATTGAGCGGTTCGGCGCTGGTGTTGCGGTGAATGCGCGACCACTCTTTCTGCTTGAGCATCGCGGCCTCAAGCTCTTCAAGTTGCATCCGGCTCGTCGGCACTGCGTGCAGCAGAAACTCCAGCTCACTCAGCACTTCAAAAAACGCCTGGTTATAGAACGGCAACTCGACGTATTGCGTAGGTTCGAAGCGACGAACCGGCCCACCCAGCTGGGCACTCCAGGTCGACTCGAACAGTTTCTCGGTCACTTCGCCAAACGTGATGCTGCGCCGCTCGTGCAGTGCATAAGGGATGGGCAAGACGCGCACTTTGGCGCCCGCTGCCAACCCATTGGAATAACCGTTGCCGCGTCCGTTCGGGTTGAAACCCTGTTCCATAGACGCATACCAGCGCCGCAGGACATCAGTGCGCGTAACGGCGTTGGCGAGGGACATGCCTTCGTGTTCCAGCACGACCAAGCGGGCTTCAGCCGAATCGTCGTTGTAGTCCTCGCAACCCTTGCGGTCGCGGCGATAGAAATCGATACGATCAGCATGGGCTTCGAACGCCAGGCTATAACCCTGGCAAGTGCCATAGTCAGTATTGGCTTCAAGGAACGCCAGTGATTGGCCGAGGGCTTCAGGCAGCAGGAAGCTTTCGACTTCAGCGACAACCATGTAAGGCGTCGAGATGCGCTCTATTACCTTGCGCACGGTCACGGTGAAATGCTCCAAGCGCGGTACGGGGGCGTGCAGGTACTGTATGCCGGAGAAAGTCGCAGCCAGACCGGTATCGGGCTCTGTAGAAGAGTCGACCACCAACACGGCGCATGGCAAGGTGCTGTAGTAGCGCAACGCACGACGCAAGGCGCGCGGTTGTTCGTGGGCCAGCAGCACCAGAGTCATCCGCTCGTTCAACGCAGCAGTTGTTCCATTCGAGAAGTTGCTTTGCATATCAATTCCTATAACGAGCGGGTTGCCGGATCATCGGCATTACGTTCTTTTGGCAGTTGATGTTGAGCTTCATCAATCCGGTAGCCAGCCATCGGCCCAGTACTGCAGGTTATCGCCGCGCAGCATGAAATCGCGCAAGACCACTTCCCGCAAATCGTCACCCATCCGATAGCTGGCCGCCGGGTCCGACAAATGCATGCGAATAGCCTGGAGCCATTCGTCCGTACTGTTGGTGCGAACGCGGGTGCATGGCAAATGCCCGCGATAAGCCTCGGTATCCGAACAAATCACCGGGTAGCCGCAGGCGCCATATTCGAGCAGCCTCAGGTTGCTCTTGCAGTCGTTGAAGATATGGAACTCCAGCGGCGCCAGCGCAAGATCGAGGTTAAGGCTCGCGAGTTTTTCCGGGTAGGCGGAAAGGGCCACGCCCTGGTGAAATTCGTGGATATAGGGCCTGAGCAAGTCAGGGCACATACCGAAGAACACCCATTCGACCTCATCTGCCAACTCGCGAACGACATCGGCGATCAGTTCCAGGTCACCTCGGTGACTGGTGCCTCCACCCCAGCCGATACGCGGCTTGGTTGAGGTCCGTCGCTGACTGGTTAGGTGGCTCCACAGATACGGCGCCAACATGTTTGGCACCACGCGAATATTGTGGTGCATATCCGCCAGGGCACCGGCCAGCGCATGGGTCGACACGACCACCCGATCGCACATGGCGATACCTTTGCGCATCATTGCCTCGATATTTGCAGGCATGTTGCGCGTGTGTTCGTTTTTCTCTGGAATCCGGACGACGTAATCGTCCAGCTCATAAATTCGCATGGCCCGGGAGTAATTCTTCACCTGAGTGACGTCGTTAATTTTGTTGGGGTTATACCGCCCCTGAAGAATGATGACGTCTGGCGATTGGCGCTCGACTTCAATGATCGAGGGCATGTCATACGCCACTCGTCCAACAATTCGCCCGGCATTCTGCAACTCGAAGAGCGGTTGGCTGACACGGTAATGACCAATCGCCGAGCTGTTGAGCGCCAAACCGAGAATCGACGGCACATTGCGCATGCACAGCGGATTCCAGCCGGTACGTGAACCAGGATTCAGGCTGAAGCTGTCACCACTCAGATTCAGATTGCGGTTGTAGGCAGGATCGTTGGCGATCTGCGGCAGCCAGCGTCGGTAGAACGTTTCCTGTTCAAGTTCCAGTTGCTGGCTGCGCTCCTCGTTACGGTTCTGTGGTGAAGGCAGCAGCACGACATTGGAGTATGGCGTCGTGAGGAGCAAGTAACCCTCTCGACCAATGCGCAGGCACAGTTCGAGAACGTTGATACCCTGGGTACTGATGGTCTCCTCGAAACCACCAACACTGTCGAACACCTGCTTTCGCACCAACAGGCAATGACCGCTGACCGCACTCCAGTTCTGCACCACATTCAGGCGCTGCATGTAGCCACCAGACGTTGCAGGCTCATTGACAAATGCCCTGCCCGCCAGGCCGTTGAGACCCAAAACCAGGCCACCATCAATCACATTACCTTGCAGGTTGACCGTGCGCGGCCCGACGATCCCCACTTCCGGACGCTGACCATGATTGAGCAGTTCATCCAGCCAGCGATCTTCATGTGCCACACAGTAAGGACTGAGCAACAGCAGATAATCTCCTCGCGCCTGCTGGGCCGCGAAGTTCCTGACCTGTGCATCGCCGGCCTTTTCCGAACAGCAATGAATGCGCAACGTGTCACTGCCCAGTTCAGCCATTGCCTTGAGCCAATGGCGCATCTCGGCGCTTTGACTGGCATTGTCGACGATAATGATTTCATAGTGGCTGTAAGCAGTGGTGCTGATCAGGCTGTTGACACAGCGTTCAAGCGCAGCCAATTCGTCACACACATTGATGATGATCGACACCAGCGGGCGCTCGGCATGGTGATATTCGATCCGCGGGACCAATTTCAGCACCGGCCCCGGATGCAGCTCGTGCCTGACGCCGATGCGTTGCAAGTGAGCCGTGATCACACGCGCGTTTTGTTCGATCACTTGCTGCAGGGATAACCACTGTGCGAAGGCGAACGTCGATTCGACCTGCACTTCGGGAATATGACCGATGACGTGCGGGCCGTCCTTTTCCACCAGACGCCATATGAGGTCATGGGGGGCCAGCTCACCCGCCGCCTCATCGAAACCGCCCAGGGCGAGGAAGCGCTGGCGCTCGAAGGCCAGGGTGCGACCGACATACGGATAACCGCGCATGAGGTCGAGATTGAAATCAGGCTTGAAAATCGGCTGTTCGGACTTGCCGTCCACCAGCGCACCTTCGTCGCTGTAGATGCACGAGGCGCCCGGCGCGCCCACAATCCGGTCGGCCAGCACCAGCAGCGCGGACTCGGTGAGCCGGTCGCCAGCACGCAACAGGTAGAACCAGTCAGCCTGATCAAGCTGGGGCATCAACTGGTTCAGTTGCTGCGGCCAGTCCGATTGCATCGGCAGGCGCACAATCCCTGCATCCAGCTCACCGGTTCCATTGGACAACAGCACAATCGTTTCACAGGCGTAGGTTTGAGCCGCGAGGCTCTTGAGGGTCACGCCAAGTTCGTAAGCATCTTCGTCGAGATCGATGACCACCGGCACAATGGCGGGACGATGCGCCCAGCGCGCTATCTGCCGAGACAACACTTGCTTGCGCGATGGCGTCAAGCGGCGGCAGTTGATCCATTGCGAGTAGAGCTCGGCATAACTCTCCGAGTCCGTGCCGACCTGAACCAACATGATCCCCTGACGGGTGGACATGACCGAGTAAAGATTGAGCTCATCCCACTCGCGTGGTTGCACATCCGTGAGCTCCTCCATCATCACGTAGCGCACCCAATCGGTGGCCGGCGCAGCCTCGCCACCGCGCTGGGAGATCATCTGAGCCACCCATTCCCATTCGGTGACCGCAGCAGAAACCATTTCCGGGCGCTTGCTCAACCGCTCCGGGTAAAGACGCTCGATGCTGCCGACGTTGCTAAGCTGGACCAGGTTGCCACGACGCAACAGGCAAAGATACAAGGCGAAATCGAGGACGGCAGTGAACCCGGCCTCAATCAGCGTTGGCAACAATGTGGCAATGTCATCTCGACGCATGAGCGCACATGTGAAACCACCAAGAATATTGCGCGGGCTTCTTTCGAAGGCGGCCAGCAGATCATCACCTTTGAACAACGCATCGAACGACGTCAGCCCGACGTTTTCCATGCGGATCGGCAAGATGTAGTTGTTGGCGTCGACCACATGATGCTTGC
The DNA here is from genome assembly GCF_054668405.1 of Pseudomonas sp. S2_C03. Classification (NCBI taxonomy): domain Bacteria; kingdom Pseudomonadati; phylum Pseudomonadota; class Gammaproteobacteria; order Pseudomonadales; family Pseudomonadaceae; genus Pseudomonas; species Pseudomonas sp. S2_C03. The sequence continues at coordinate 3,826,152 of NZ_CP162766.1, forward strand.
TGACCACCAGGATCACTTCGGCATGCTCGCTCAAAACGGCGGCCTGCTGCCTGATATCGTTCACCATCAGTTGATCGTCATCACAGAGAAACTTGATGAACTCGCCCCGGCTCTTTTCGAAGCAATGCAGCAGGTTCTGCTGGAAACCCAGGCGGACGGCGTTGCGCTGGTAATTCACGCGCACGTGCGCCGGTACGCTCATCGAGTCGACGATCTGCTCGATTTCATCCGTAGGGCAATCATCACAAATGACGATTTCAAGGTTTTCGTAGGTCTGGTCGAGTGCGCTTTGCAGTGCCGCACGGAAAAAACGGGGGTTGTAGGCGGGGATGGCGATGCTGACAAGAGGAGTAGGATTCACGCGCATGATTCTCGACCGGCGGGCGTCATCTGCTGCGGAAGCGCAACGTCCTGAACCGTAAAAAATAGAGGATCAGGGATCGCATGCCCTCATGCGATCCCTGCTCCGGATCAGACTTTGTTGAACAGGCCCAATTGCGCAATCTTGCTGAACGCCAGTTGCGAGGCCTGCAACATGGTTTGTTGCAAGGTCAGTCGGGTCATCACTTCAGCTGGGTCCGAGTCCCGGATCGTCGACTGGGTCTGAGCGTTTGCCAGTACCAGTGCCTGGTTGGTGTCGCTCTGTGTATCGAGCGCCGAACCACGACCACCGATCGAACTCAATCCGGCTGACACCTGGTCGATGCCGCTGGCGAGGTTGCCCAAGCCTGCCGTCATCGCTGCCTGTTGTTGTTGGGCAGCCACGGCGTTACCGGTGGTCGGCGTGTTCAAGGCAGTCTTCAACTGGCTCACGGTGTCTAGGATGTTCTGGGTCTCGTGGGTGTTGACCGCAATATTGAACTGGTCACCGTTTTGAAGTGGATCGGCCGCAGTGTTGTTCAACGTGAACTCCACACCGGAGGCCGTCGCGGTATTACCCACCATGGTGCCGCTGGAGACCGGACGGCTGTCGGCAGTGATAGGTGCAGCGTACAAATCAAATGTTGTGGCGCTGGTGAACTTCAGCACCGCAGAGCCATTTGGAAAGCTGGCCTTGTACGCAGCGGGATCGGTAATCCGGGTACCGGTTGCTTGCACAGGCCCCGGGTTTCCAGGCGCTCGGGAAACGTTGAAGGTGTCGGGTTTGGATTCCAGCGAGAACGTACGACCGGCCAACGGAGCGTTAGGGTCGTTGAAGTTAAGGCTCAGGTCGATGCCACGAAAGCTGAAGCTCTGATTGGTACCCGTGGTGATCACGCCATTCTGCGAGGCTTCGTTGGTCACGTCCTGGCCGGTACCATCAGTGATTCTCAACTGGGTCGCGCTGACAAAGTCGATCGTGTACGGCTCGCCACCGCGGAACTTGTTGTTGTACGTCACGCTCGAGTTCACCTGACCATTGGACAGGGTCACCAGACCGTCATTCATCGAACCGGTCACTTGGGTGCGGGCGGTGTTGACCGCTTGCTGGAACAGCTCCCAGCCGGTGCTGTTGGTGGCCATCGACATGCTGTCGCCCACGGGCAGGTTCAACGTCGACTGGTCGCCATTGTAGGTGTAGGTGCCATCGGAGTTACGGGTGAACGGAACCGTGTCGCCCTTTGAACCGCCAAAGATGTACTTGCCGTTTTCATCCTGAGTGTTCATCAGGCTCAACAACTGTTCTTCGATCTGGCCCAGTTCCGAGGCGTTAGCCTGGCGGTCGGAATCGGTATAACCAGAGTTATTGGCGCCGATGGCCAGTTCCTTGGCACGTTGCAGCACGTTGTTGATGCTGGTCAACACCGACTCAGCCTGACCCAGGGTCGCCTTGATGGTGTTGGTATTGGCCGCGTACTGATCGAGCATCGACGCTTGCTGACCCAATTGCAGCAGGCGCGAAGCACCGACCGGATCATCGGCGGCGGTGTTGACGCGCACGAGGCTGCTGGCCTCTTCGCTGCTCTTGACCACGTTGGCGAAATTCTTCTGATAGTTGGCGGCCGTGGACTCGTAAAACTGGGCGGTAGAAATGCGCATGGACTACGACTCCTTAAAGGCTGTTGATCAGTGTGCTGAAGATTTCCTGCGCAGCCTTGATGATCTGCGAAGACGCGGTGTAGTACTGCTGATACTTGACCAGGTTTCCGGTCTCTTCATCGAGGTCGACACCCGACAGCGAGTCGCGCGCGCCCTTGGCGTTGGCCAGGATGGCGTCGGTGGCAGCGCTGTCGAGCTTGCCCTGGGCCGCCTTGGAACCTACACCTTCAACCAGCTTGCCGTAGGCATCGGTCAGGGAAATGCCCTTGCTGCCGGAACCGGTGTCCACGGTCTGGGCGGTCTGCAAATTGGCCAGTGCGGTGCCGTTGCGGTTGTCCAGAGTGCCCGGTTGACTGAGCGAAACATTGATCGCGGCGCCCTTGGCCGGAGAACCGGCAACGGTCATTTCAAAGGTGGCCGTGTACTGGGTCGCAGGTGGCGGCGGAATCGGCGCGCCAGTGGCGTCCTTGAGCGGGATGCTCAAGTTGAGCGTGTTGTTCTCGTTCGGCTTGATCGTGCCGCTGCTGATCACACCGCCATTGGCATCCAGGAACTGGTAGGCCTGGCTGGTGCCATCGGCGGACACGTCACCGAATACAACCTTGGTTGGCGTGGAGTACTTCAGGCCGTTCTGCATCGCCGTCGCGGTGGCGGTGTCGTAGATGTCGAACTTGGTGGTCAGGGTCGGTTGACCGCTGGCCGGAATTGTCAGGGTGCCGCTGGAGCCTGCAGCAATGGCTGCGCCCAACGGTGCCGCGATGGCCAGACGCTTGGAGTCGGTCATCTCGGTCTTGATGTTCGCCGCCGCGTTGCGGGTCGGGGTAATCTTGAATGTGTCACCGGCGGTGGCGGTATTGCCCGGCGCAGGCGTGCCGCCCTTGAGGTTCAGCGAGAAACCGTCGATCACCGGTGGCGGCGTCGTCGTGGTGCTGTAGGTGCCCACCGGGGTGTTGCCCGGCAGACGCTGAACGGTGTAGTCGGTGGCGCTGGTGAACGTGACCTTGTAATCGCTGGTGGTCAGCTTGCCGGAATCTTCGATGGTCACATCGAAATTGCCAGTGCCAGCGTTGTTGCCGATGGTGGCGATGCTGCGCTGAGCCACTTGGGCGGCGCTGTTGATGCTGTTGAACAGGGTCGAGCCGAAGTCACCGTTCTTGTCGATGCCCTGGGCCTGCAGGCTGTTCATCTGATCGGCGACAACCAGGGCCACGCGGCCCAGTTCGTTCATGGCCGGATCCAGCACGGTACTGCGGTAGCGCAGCAGACCACCGATTTCGCCGCCGGTCATGATCGAAGTGATATCGATGCTGCTCGAACCGCGGTTCATTTGCAGCGCCAGACGATTCGGATCGTCCTTGCTCGGCACCACTTCCAGTTTGTTCACGGTGTTGCCCATGACCAGCGGTTGACCGCTGCCCAGGTAAATATCGAGACTGCCTTCACGCTCGACCACTTGTGCACCGGTGAAGGTCGACAGTTGGCGGATGGTTTCGTTACGGGCGTCGAGCAACTCGTTCGGCATACCGCCAGCGCTGGAAACTTCCGAGATGCGCTGGTTCAACTGAGCCACCGTAGCAGCCAGTTTATTGACCTGATCGGCCATGCTCGTGAGGTTGCCGTTGATCGAGGTGTTCTGCTCGTTCAACTGCGTGGAAATCGAATTGAAGCGGTTGCTCAAGGCCTGGGCATCGCTGAGCAGCAACTGGCGCGAGGCATCGTCGCCAGGCTTGGCATTGACGTTCTGCACCGAGGCAAAGAACTTGGTCAGGGCACCGTTAAGGCCGGTGCCGCTGTCCGACAGGAGTTTGTCCAGCGGAGTGACCTGCCCCAGGTAGGCAGCCGAGTCGCTGTTGAGCGACGTGGTGGTCTGCAACTGGGCGTCGAGGTAGCTGTTGTAGACCCGGCGTACATCGGCCAGCGTCGTACCGGTACCGATCCACACATTGCCGAACTGCTGCGAGGCCTTGGTGCCCTGCACTGTTTGCTGGCGTGAGTACCCGGCGGTGTCGACGTTGGCAATGTTATTGCCGGTTGTCATCAATGAGGATTGACCAGCGGCCAAACCCGACATCCCGATGTTGAGCAAACTCATGGTTCAGACCTTAATCCTGGTGCCTTATAAAGGCGTGGTGGAAACGCCCGCCGCAGCGTAGTTCTGGTAACTCGTCATCTGCTTGGCTATCTGCGAAATCTTGCTCGCGTAGTTCGGGTCGGTTGCGTAACCGGCCTTCTGCAACTCGCGTACAAACTGTTCTGGGTTATCGGCAGACTTCACGACATCTTGATAGCGATTGTTGCTCTGCAGCAAAGTCACAAGGTCATGGAAACTGTCCTTGTAAGAGTCGTAGGAACGGAACTCGGCCGTCTCCTTGACCATTGCACCATTCCTGAATTCGCTGGTGATTGCCCGTGCCGAATTGCCCGTCCAGTTGCTGCTGGCCTTGATGCCAAACAGGTTATGACTGCTGCTGCCATCCTGGGCGCGCATGACCGATTTACCCCAGCCGGTTTCCAGCGCCGCCTGGGCCACCAGGTAACGCGGATCGACGCCGATGCGTGCGGCGGCTTCCTCGGCCATCGGCAGCATGGTATTGACGAATTCGTCGGCAGAACCGAAGGCTTTCTTCGCCGGCGCCAGTGGAATCTGCGCCATGGCCCGACCATGAATCTGCAGGCCACCGTTGGCGGCGGATTGTGCGTTCGCCAGCCAGTCGCCGTTGAACAGCGGGCCAGAACCGGTGATCGTAGAGCGCTCCGGAAGCTGAGTCTTGCTGACTGCTGCGACCGTGGTCGCGCTGGCCGTCGTCGCCGAAGGCACCAGGCCCGCGAGCAAGCGATCAGCCAGTTTCGGCGGCAACGCCAGGCGTCGCTGATTGATCAGCGCCATGTCGTTGCTATGCTCGCCCTCACCCGCCGCCTGAGGCGCACGAACCGAACGTGAAGCCCACAATGGACGCTCGCCATTGATCCGGGACAACGGCCCATTGATCGCGACCGTGCCGGCGGCCACCGGCGTTTCCACTGCGGCTTTCGCTGCTGCCTGCTTGGCGGCCGACGCTGCGGCCGCTTCGCCCGGCGCCATGGGTTTGTTCTTCGACATCTGACGCATCAGCACATCCGCCAGGCCGATACCGCCGCCTTCGCGAGACATGGAAACGGCCAGTTGCTGGTCGTACATTTCCTGGTACTGCTTGGCCGCCGGCGTGTTGAGCGGGTTGCCCTCGCCCAGCGTGTCAGTCGCCTTGCGCATGGACTTGAGCATTTCGCCGAGGAACAGCGACTCGAATTCCTGCGCCACCTTGCGCAGGTTCGCATCGCTGTTCTTGTCGCCGACCTTGAGCTGGTTCAGGCGATTGAGGTCCGAGTAGGAGCCCGAATCGCTGCTGCTGACCAGACCACTCTTGTACATATCCATGGTCGCCGTCCTCAGATCACGATCAGGTCGGCTTGCAACGCGCCGGCCTGCTTCAGTGCTTCGAGGATGGCCATCAAGTCACCCGGCGCCGCGCCGACCTGGTTCACCGCACGCACGATTTCGTCGAGTGTGGTGCCCGGGCCGAACTTGAACATCGGCTTGGCTTCCTGCTGGGCGTTGACCCGCGAACGCGGCACAACCGCCGTCTGGCCATTGGACAGCGGGCCTGGCTGGCTGACGATCGGGTCTTCGGTGATGGTCACGGTCAGGCTGCCGTGGGTCACGGCGGCCGGTGAAACCTTGACGTTCTGGCCGATGACGATGGTGCCGGTACGCGAGTTGATGATGACTTTCGCCACGGCCTGACCCGGATCGATTTCGAGGTTTTCCAGGATCGACAGGTAGTCGACGCGCTGGCTCGGGTCCAGCGGCGCGCTGACGCGAATCGAACCACCGTCGATGGCCTGGGCCACCCCTGGGCCGAGCATGTCGTTGATCTTGTCGACGATGCGCTTGGCGGTGGTGAAGTCCGAACGATTGAGGTTCAGGGTCAGGCTGTTGCCCTGGTTGAAACCGCTCGGCACGGCTCGTTCAACGGAGGCGCCGCCAGGAATACGGCCTGCCGACGGAACGTTGACGGTGATCTTCGAACCGTCGCGACCTTCAGCATCGAAACCCCCGACCACCAGGTTGCCCTGGGCGACCGCATAGACGTTGCCATCGATACCCTTGAGCGGGGTCAGCAACAGGGTGCCGCCACGCAGGCTCTTGGAGTTACCGATGGACGAGACGGTGATATCCACCTGCTGACCGGGCTTGGCAAAGGCCGGCAAATCGGCGCTGATCGACACGGCCGCAACGTTCTTCAATTGCACATTACCGGAACCTGCCGGCACCTTGATGCCGAACTGCGAGAGCATGTTGTTGAAGGTCTGCAGGGTGAACGGGGTCTGGGTGGTCTGGTCACCCGTACCGTTAAGCCCGACCACCAGGCCGTAGCCGATCAATTGGTTGGAACGTACGCCGGAAATGCTGGCGATGTCCTTCAAGCGCTCGGCTTGAGCGCTGAAGGCCGTCGACAACAAAACGGCAGCAACGATGAGACTTCTGAAATTCAACACGGGGCGCGTCATCTCTTATTTCCTGGGCTGCGTTGAGGCCTGAGCGCGTGCCAGGCAAGGCGCAGGCCGCCGCCAATGGTCGTTCCCTTGGCAAGGCCTGCAACGCAGCATGGCGCGCGCTCAGGCACAACCCGAAGGGCCGGGCCTGCTTTTACGCAGGGCGGCGTTACTCGTCGTTTATTTGGAACAACCAAACTGCACTCCTCGCGCCTTGCCCTGCGTAAAAGCAGGCCCGGCGCAACCCAGGAAATAAGAGATGACACGCCCCCACCTAGAAAGGGAACAGCGGGCTGAGGAAAAAACGGTCGAACCAGCCTGGCTGACTCGCATCGGCAAACGAACCGGTACCCGAGTAAGTGATGCGTGCGTCGGCGATGCGGGTCGACGAAACGGTGTTGTCGGTGGCGATGTCATCCGCGCGAACCAGACCGGCAATGCGCACCAGTTCGTCACCGGTGTTGAGGGTCATCCACTTCTCGCCACGCACGGCGATAATGCCGTTGGGCAACACGTCGGCGACGGTCACGGTGATCGAACCCGTCAGGCTGTTACCCTGCCCGGCCTTGCTGTCGCCCTTGGTGGCACGATCACCGCTGTAGCCGGCCTCCAGGGTCAGGTCACCACTGCCCAGCGGGTTGTTGGTGTTCGGCACTGTCCCGAACAACGAGGTCAAACCGATACCGGCCTTGCTGGTCTTGCCGACCTGTGAGTTGGCGTTCTTGCTGGCCTGGGTCTTCTCGTTCAGGGTGATGGTGATGATGTCACCGACCCGGAACGCCTTGCGGTCGCTGTACAGGTTCTGCTCGAACCCCGCCTGGTAGATCGAGCCGTTATTCGCGGCAGCCGGCAATGGCGTACGCGGCAACACCGGAGCGTAGTAAGGGTCATTGGGCTTGGGCGTCGGGCCGACGCACCCCGCCAATGCGGCGACCCCACTCAGTGCCAGGACAGATACAAAGCGATTCATGACCCTACCTCACGGTGTAGCAGGCGACCTCAGGGCCGCCTCATAGACTTGATTACAGATTCTGCGTTACGAACGAGAGCATCTGGTCGGCGGTGGAGATCACCTTGGAGTTCATCTCGTAGGCGCGCTGAGTGGTGATCATGTTGACCATTTCTTCAACGGTGCTGACGTTGGACGTTTCCAGGGTGTTCTGCAGCGTGGTACCGAAACCCGCCAGGCCAGGAGTGCCGACTTGCGGCGCGCCGCTGGCAGCGGTTTCCAGGAACAGGTTGTTACCCACGGCTTGCAGGCCGGCCGGGTTGATGAAGTCGGCGGTCTGCAGGTTACCGATTACCTGGGAGGCCGGGTTGCCGGCGACCGTGATGGAGACGGTACCGTCGCGGCCGACAGTGAAGGTCTGGGCATCGTTCGGGATGACGATGGCCGGTTCCAGGGCGAAACCGCTGGCGTTGACGATCTGGCCATTGGAATCGAGGTGGAAGGTACCGTCACGGGTATAGGACGTGGTGCCATCCGGTTGCAGGATCTGGAAGAAGCCGCGGCCGTCGATGGCCATGTCCAGAGGCTGCTCGGTGGTTTGCAAGCTACCGGCGTTGAAGTTCTTCTGGGTGCCGACGATCCGCACACCGGTACCCAGTTGCAGACCGGACGGCAATTCGCTGTCCTGGGTCGATTGGGCACCTGGCTGGCGCTTGATCTGATACAGCAGGTCCTGGAACTCGGCACGGTCACGTTTGAAGCCCGTGGTCGACACGTTCGCCAGGTTGTTGGAAATGGTGGTCAGGTTGGTGTCCTGGGCGGACAGACCTGTTTTGGCAACCCATAGAGCCGGAAGCATTCGATTCTCCTCGTGCGCCTGTTTTACGGCGCGACGTTCTGATAATTAGCTGATCTGCAAGACCCGAGCCATGGCCTGGTCGTCTTCTTTGGCGGTGTTCATCATCTTGACGTGCAGCTCGAACTGCTTGGCCAGCGCCAGCACCGAAGTCATTTCTTCCACGGCGTTGACGTTGCTCGACTCAAGGAACCCGGACACCAGTTTGACGTTGGCATCGGCTTGCGCCGGCTGCCCGTCCTTGGTGTGGATGGAACCGTCCAGGCCCTTGGTCATGTTCTTGAAGTCCGGGTTGACCAGCTTGATGCGGTCGACCTCGGCCATCACGCGTGGACCTTCGCCCATCGCTCGAATGCTGACGGTCCCGTCCTCGCCAATTTCAACCTGCTGCTCGGGCGGCACGGAAATCGGTCCGCCATTGCCCAGGACCGGCATGCCGTTGCCAGCGCGCAATACGCCCAGGGCGTCAATGTTCAGGCTGCCGGTGCGCACGTAGCTTTCACCGCCATCGGGGGTCTGAACGGCGAGCCAGCCATTGCCCTGCACCGCGACGTCGAGATCGCGACCGGTCTGCACCAACGAACCGGCGGAGAAGTCGGTGGCGGGACGCTCTGACATGGCAAACGCACGCGCCGGAAAGACGTCACCGAACACCGGCATCGAACGGGCCTGCTCCAGGTCCCGCTGGAAACCATTGGTGGAGATGTTCGCCAGGTTGTTCGCGTGAGCCTTCTGCGCCAGTGCATTCTGGCTGGCGCCGGTCATTGCCACATAAAGGTACTTGTCCACACTCTTTCCTCTGCATGCCGGGCGTTTGCCGCCCACTGCTGTATTACTGAGCCTCAAGCAATTTGCAGACCAACTTTGTTTCAGCGGCGTTGGAGCCGCTAAACAAAGGGGTTGAAGGGATCAGGGGGAGACAGGGGAATCTAACGAAGACGAAAAACCGGCGGTGTCATGCCGGTAAGAGGCAAGGACCGTCAGACCCTTGCCAGCGCACTGCGCAGAACACCCACGACCTGGTTCTGTTGCTCCCCGGACAAACCAAGCCATAGAGGCAATCGCAGCAAGCGCTCGGAATATCCATCGGTCACTTCCATGGAGCCATGCACACGGCCATAACGCTTCCCGGCAGGCGAAGAATGCAGCGGCACGTAATGAAACACGGCATAGATGGCCTGTTTCTTCAACTCGTCGAGCACTCGTTGACGATCAATACCCGGGGCGAGCAATACGTAGTACATGTGCGCGTTGTGCTGACAACCTTCAGGCACTATCGGGCGACGCAGCAAGCCATCGCGTTCGAATTCCGCCAGGGCCGCATGATAGTGCTCCCAGATCGCCAGGCGGCTATTGGTAATGGCTTGAGCTTCTTCCAACTGCGCCCAGAGGAAAGCGGCTATCAGTTCGCCGGGCAGAAACGAGGAGCCGACCTCTTGCCAGGTGTATTTGTCGACCTCGCCGCGAAAGAACCGGCTGCGATCGGTGCCTTTCTCGCGGATGATCTCGGCTCGCAATGCCAGCTCGGGATCGTTGACGAGCAATGCCCCACCCTCTCCCGAAATGACGTTCTTGGTTTCGTGAAAACTGAAGGCGCCAAGGTCGCCGATACTGCCCAGGGCGCGCCCCTTGTAGGTCGACATCACGCCTTGCGCGGCATCCTCGACCACCGCCAACCCGTACTTGCGCGCAATCGCCAGGATGGCGTCCATCTCGCAGGCCACACCCGCGTAATGCACCGGTACGATCACTTTGGTCCGTGGCGTGATGGCCGCCTCGATCAGGCGCTCGTCCAGGTTCAGGGTATCGGGACGAATGTCGACGAAAACCGGCACCGCGCCACGCAACACAAAAGCATTGGCCGTGGAAACGAAGGTAAAGGAAGGCAGGATGACTTCGTCGCCCGGCTGAATGTCCAGCAGGAGGGCCGCCATCTCCAGTGCCGCAGTACACGAGTGCGTGAGCAATGCCTTGTTGCAACCAGTATTGGACTCCAGCCAGCGGTGACAATGCTTGGTGAATGGACCATCACCGGCAAGCATGTTACCGAACTTGGCCTGGGCGATGTAATTCAGCTCCTTGCCAGTCATGTGAGGCCGGTTGAAGAATATCTTTTCTTTGCTCATTGCGAACTTCCCTGGGTGGGCATAGTAATTAGTGGCGCAAGACACAACGTCTCAAAGTGTGCTGATTCGGCCACCTATCTGAGTGCCCTTATCAAGATTCTCATAGAAGTACGGAGTGAAGCCGGCCTTCTTCATCGCCTGCTGTGTTTCACCAATATCGTATTCAATCCGATGCAGATCGAACGCTTCACCGTCCCAGGTCGCGAAACCTGCCCGGGCATCACCATCACGCGGCTGGCCGACCGAGCCAGGATTGCAGTAGATCTTGCTGTCACCCTTCCACAAACACTGGACGTGGGTATGGCCTGAAGCGAAAAACCGACCAGCCAAGGGCAAGAAATACTCGGTGGACGGCCGCACATACTCATCCAGAGGGTCGTTCCAGCCGCCATGGACGATGCTCAAGTCGTCCTGGATCGAGCGCTCCACGAGCGATCCCAGCCACGCCAGATTTTGCGCAGTGACAACGCCCTGCTGATAGTCAAGGCAGGCATTGGCGCTATTGGAGCGCGGACAACGCTCATGCCTGGCCAGATACCAGTCATGATTGCCCATCACGGACAAAATATTTCGTTCGCGCAGGACATCGCAACACTCGTTGACCTGACTGTAATAACCGGCCGTATCGCCCAGACAGATAATCCGCGACACGCCCAGCTCATCGAGCTTCGCAAGCACGGTCCGAAGGGCGCTGTAGTTGCCGTGTACATCAGAAATGATCCCGATCATAGACAATGAAGTCCTCTATAAAACGAACAGCAAAACCACTGCGGATCACTGGCTGGGCCAGCGTCTTGCCATCGAGGTAATGGTCCAGGCACATGGCGGCCTCGTTGTAGCCAAATGCGCGACGGATCGAGCTGGTCGAGGAAATGCGGGGATTGATTTCGAGCAGACGCCAAGTGCCGTCACTGCCACGGCGGAACTGCAGATTGGTCGGCCCTGCCGGCTTGAACGCCTGGCACAGCCTGATGACCGTCTGGTCCAGCGAATCATGCTGCTCCACCCAGGCCTTGGCGGTGGAACCGTCCGAGGCCAGACGGCGGCGGAAGGTGATGATCGGGCCAGCATCCCCCTCTCCATCGCCAAACGCAGCCACGGTGAACTCATCGGCGGCGCTGCCAATGATCGGCTGCGCCATGAGGTGCTCACCGAGCAGTGCCGCATGGGGCGTAAAGTCGCGCTCTTCGCGAACCCAGACCAACCCCTTGGAGGCGTAGCTTCTGCGTGGCTTGAGGAGGAACGGCAAGCCCAAGGCGGCCTTGAGCGAGTGAAAATTCCCGGTCAGCAGCGTTGGAATACGGCTAGGGTCTCCCAACGCCACCAGCGCCTGGTCCATCGCCCATTTATCCCTGGAGAGCTCAATCAGGTTCTGGCTATTGAGCACGACCCGGCAGTCGAAGGTGGCCAGCAACGCCCGGTTGTCCGACAGCCAGTGAATGTCCTGTTCAATCCCCGGAATCAGCAGGTCAACCTGGTGCTGGGCCAGCGTATTGCCCAACCATTGGCCGTACTCCGGCGCAGAGGTCAACGGCGCCTGCTCGAACACATCGCTCCAGCCGCGCCCCACAGCGTCTTCGTAGATATCGGTGCCAACCAGGCGAACGGAGGGGTCCGCCGCACGCAGCGACTTAAGCAGGCCGTAGCCCATGATGGCGCCTACGCCCGTCACCATGACGGTCTTCATAATAGATTCTCCCGGTGTGCTCTCATCAGCTCGAAGCCCCGGCGAACACCGATTCGCGGGGTGAATCCAATGCACTCGAACAACTCACCCGCACCCTCAAAGAGTGGCAGATCGGGAATATCACTTTTTTCCACCAGGAAGCGGAGATCCAATGGCTTGCCAACCGCATCGAATGCAGCCTGGACAATCTCGGAAAGATGAAGGCTTTCAGGGTGTCCGCAGTTGTAAAAACCAGGGATACCTTGCTCCGCCAACCGGGCGCAGATCTCGGCCAGATCATTCAAATGCAGGTAGTTACGCCTTGCATCATTGCTGCCATACAACTCGACGGTTTGGCCCTCCCGGGCCTTGTCGGCAATGGCGTAGAGCAAAGGCTGATGAGGCTGGCACAGCCCCTCGCTGTCATAGACTTGACTGATGCGCAGCACCGTCAACGCCATGCCCCGCGCCTGGCAATAAAGGCTCGCCACTTCTTCGGCATGGCGCTTGGACAGCGAATAGATGCCAAAGTAGGGATCCGTTGGCTGATAGCAGGCCGAATGCGATGACAACAGGATGAAATGCCGCGCTCCGCATTGTTCGGCAAGGCGGCAGGCAGCCAATGCTCCCACGCTGTTGACCAGTTCGGCACGGACCAGATCGTCCGGTTGGCCGCCGCCGAAATCGGCAGCAGCGAGTACAACCAGGTCAAAGCGCTCGTCGCAATCGCAAGGTTCCTGACTGCTCAAGTCAAACGTGACATCGGCATCCCGACGCCCCGCCAACTTGACCTGCCCAAGACGTGACAACTCGCGGGCGACCGCCCTGCCGATGACTGACGTGCTTCCGATGACCAGGCTTTTCATGACGGGGCAACGGTCGCTTCAAGCATCAACGCACAACTGAGCTCCGGATAGTCGATGCCCACGGTGCACATGGCTGCCACCACGTCGGCACTCAAGTCCAATGCCTTCAATTGCCCGGTAGTGAATGGCTTGAGAAATACCCCCTCCTTGCGCACCACTTGGTATCCGGCGGATTCCAGTTCAGAGGTCAGGCTCTGAAGCGAATAGCTGCGCACATGACCCAACTCCAGATCACCCTGCCCCAGCGCCATCATGTCGCCGAGCAGCCCGGCGGCATGACCGAACCGCCGATGCAGGGACTCACCATTGGGCACGAGCACGAAACAACGCCCGCCCGGGGCCAGGTAGTGCTTGAACTTTTGCAGGACAGCCTGCGGATCGTCGACATGCTCAAGCACAAACCCCATGACGATCAGGTCGAATCGCTTGTCGGTGTCGAATGTCTCGAAGTAACTTTCGACGATCTCGGCCGTATTGTCCGGGTACTGTGCCTTGAACTGATCGATCACCGAGGCGGAACCATCGATCACCGTGTGCTCACCAAAGAACTGCGAGAAACGATTGGTGCTGAATCCATGGCCAATACCGAGTTCCAGCAGGCTTTGCTCTTTGGTGCATAACGCCATGATACGCCGAGGGTACCAGTTCAAAATGATGTTGTTGTCATACGCATAGCCAAAGCTGTCGCTGTAGGCGGCGATGAATGTATCAAGGTCGTTGCTCATGTCACTGGCACTCCGCTGAGCGGCAAAAATAATAATCAGTATGCATCAATCGGCCAGCCAGGCTCGTCGCCAGGCCTCCAGACGCTCCCCCTCGAGCAGCCACTGTGCACGCACGGTCGACTGCAAGGCCTCGCCCAGCGTCGCCGAGGCGGCACGATCTTCCAGATGCAGGCGAATCGCCCGAATCCAGTCCTGCGCCTGGTTGCTCACCCGTGAAAGCGGCAGGACCTCACCCCCGACAAAACCCTGCACTCGACTGCAAATGATCGGATGCCCACAGGCGGCATGTTGCAGCACTCGCAGATCACCGGAACATGTATTGTTCAGGGTTTCTTCCATGGGCACCAGCGCCAGGTCAAGATTCAGTGCGGCCATGGCCACCGCCAACTGACGCTGCTCGACGGCCGGGTGCAGCTCCTTCAAAAACGGTCGCATGGACTCGGGACAGTCGCCGAGCACCACCCACTCGACTTCGCCCGCCAGCGCAGGCAGCACATCGGCGAGCAGTTGCGAGTCCTTCCCACCCAGCCAGCCCAGGCGCGGCTTGGACGCCACGCCCCGCTGGCTTTGTATCCGTCCCCACGGAGCGGGCAGCAGGCTCTCCACCACGCGGATATCGTCGTGCTCACCCTGCAGCAGTTCGGCCAGCGCAGGCGTGCCGACCAGTACCCGATCGGCCTGCATCAGCCCTAAACGCATCCGTTCGAGCAGTTCATCGGAGGAGTAATCGCCGTTCAACTCCATGTGCGGCAAGTAACCGTCCAGATCGTAGACGATGAACGCCTTGGAAAACGCCCTCAAGCGCCGCAAAGTGGCCAGCCCGGCATCATCCAGAGGCCGTTGCAACACCACACTGGTCGGCGCCAGGCGCTCGATTTCCACGGCTGACAACAGACTCGAAACGGCAGCCCCGTCGACTTCCCCTGCCTCCAGCAAGGCCTTGAGCGGCTGAGCCAGTCGCGAGTGCCCCGGCGCCTGCTGGTCGGTGACACAGGCCAGCACCCTCGGCACGCTGCCTTTCGGCATTTGCCAGATCAGGTCATTGGTTTCCAGCACAAAGGCCTCGCCTGAGCGAAGCGAAAAATTGGCATTGTAGGACGGGTCATGGGCCAACTGCGGCAACCATCGCGCGAACAATGCGTCCTCTTGGTCGCTACTGGCTGAGGCGACGGGTACCGGGTCCAGCAACAGTCGCGCATAGGGCGTCCAGACGTTCAGGTAGCCAGCCTGCTGCAACCTCAGGCACAGGTCGACCGCTGTCCAGGGGGCCTGAGACGAATCGATATCGAAACCGCCTGCCTCCAGGAACAGCGCCCGACGCACCATCAGGCATTCGCCGCCAACTGCCGAGCAGTTCTGCTCAAGGCGAAGACGCCCCATGTAACCCGGCGCCTCGGACGACAAGCCTTCAAATGCTTTCCCGAGCGTCCCGCCCAAACCCAGCACAAGGCCGGCCTGAACGATGCGATCGCGGCTGTCCTGCAACCTGCCGCCCACGGCACCGACTTCCGGACGCTGGGCATGATTGAGCAAAGCTGGCAGCCACTCGGCATCGAGCACAGCGCTGTGTGCATCGAGCCAGACCAGATACTCGCCACGCGCCTCCTGCGCCGCCGCATTGCACATCGCTGCACGAGGCTGGCCCGGCATGAATCGCAACACCTGGATGCGATTTCCCCCCATCTGCTCGATCAGCCCGAGCCACTCCAATAAAGCGGGTTCCTCGCTGCCCGGCTCGATCAGCAGGATTTCGTAGTCCACGGAGTCGGTGTGCGCAAACAGACTTTCCAGGCAACGCTGGAAGTTCGCCAACTGCCCCTGCAGGTAAATCAGGATACTGACCGAGGCCTGTCGTGCCTGACCGTAGTCGATACGATAGCGGCCCGGCTCGTTTTCCAGCGCGATGGCACGCGCCTGCCCATACCCACGCCCGTGAAGATGCGCCTCGATGACCGCGCGCTCGTCGGCACAAGCGGATTTGCGCACCTCGTTGGCGGTCAGCAGCGGCTCGCTGACATGGCCGATGCTGGCCACACCCTGCTCGCCGATCAGGCGCAGTTGGTAGGCCAGTTCAAAGGCGCCACCACTGAAGTTGTCAAACCCGTGCAGGCGCACCAGCGCCTCGCGACGATAAAGCCAATGACGGGACAAGCTGGCCGGAAACGCCAACAGCATGTCCAGGTTCAGATCCGGGCGCAACGCGATGTCGACCACCCCGCCACCGACACGCAATGCCTCGTCGGCGTAAACCGCCAGGCAACTGTCGGACGCTTCGAGCAAATTCAAGGCCGTCACCAGCAACCCAGGGGCGATGATCTCCTCCCCCGCGTCGATCAGCAGCAACCAGTCGCCCTGGGTGTTTTCGACCCAGCCATTGATTGCGGCCGCCGGTTTCCCCGGATCACAGGCCAGCCATTGAACATTGGCACGCCCCGGATCAGCGCTGCCCATCACGCAGACATGCACACGCGGGTACAGTTGCTCATCCAGGCTGTCCAGGCTACGAGCCAAGGCAAACTGATCGCCATCATCGCGAACCAGTACGGTGAAGCTCGGCGCTGTCGGGCTCGCCAACCGCTCATTGATCAGGCGCAATTGCGGCGCGAGCGGGTAGCGCTGGCGCAACCAGTCGAGCATCCCCAGGCGGTTACCCTCCGCCTGGCGGGCGGCGCTGGCCTGGGTCTTGGCAATAAACACATCGAGTTGCTGCCAGAAAGACGCCGTGCGCTCGACGTAACGATGCAAGGCATCACCCAGGGTTGACCGGGCGATGGCCAATGGCTGCGGTTGATCGAACATGGCAAAGCCGGTACTGCCGAAGAAACTGGTATCGAGCACCTGCTGGTCGATGCCATGCCCTGGCATGAAGATCACCGGACACCCACACATCGCCGCCATCACGCACGTCATCGACCACTCATAGCTGTACATCACTTCGGCCTGACGCAGCAGCTTGGCCAGCTCAGGCAGGGTCCGGGGATTGGCCATGCTCAGAAGCTCGATATCCGCGGGCAGTTGCGAGTAGTCGATTTTCTCGAGCGGGTGACGGTTCTGGTACAGGTACGCGCCCTTGCGCACGGTGTCAGGGGCGGTTGGCGAAAACATTTCGACGTCGATGGCCGGCACGCACAACAGGTCGCCGTCCGGGTCACCCCGGTGCTCGGCGAGGCGAGCGGCGTAATAGAAAATCAAGTCGCTGGGGGCGGCATCCATGCCTTTTGCGGTGAGAAAGCCCTCAAAGTTCAGCAGAAATCGGGCCACGACCGAACAGTTGAGCGGGTTACCCGGGAACACCTCGGGATACACCGCAATCGGCACCTTGCCCATCGCCACATGGCGCTGGGCAATCGCCGAGGTCAGCACGGGCGTCTTCAGGTCCGGATTGACCACATCGTTGCCGCAGATGTAAGCCTCGCGCCCGCTGAGGTTGAGCATATGGCAGAGATAATGCAGCGTGACGACACCCGACGACGTCTCCCGGTAGGCAGGCGCCAGGAAATAGTATGGATGTTCGGGTTTGGCATACATCAGCCGCAGACGCGCCAGTGCCTGTTCGAGCGAGGGAGCGTCTAGCTGCGCTAGGTTCGACATCGGGTGCAATCTCCAAATCAAATCAAACAGGGGGACTGGCAACGATTGCTCAGGCCACCCCTTTCTTCAGATAAGCCGATGCATCCGCGCCGGTATTGAACAGCAGGTCGATCACACTGAGCGCATGCTGAAAGTCGCCGTACACCTGCGGATATTCGGGATAGCCTGCATAACTCATGTACGCCACGGTGATTCCATGGGCGGCGAACGCCGCTTCGTCGAGGTAATGACTGGCCGCAGGTCCCGAGAGGTATTCGTTGGCACCGAGGGCCCCGCATAAATGGATCAGGCGTTCGTTCCTGCCCTCCACGCCGCCCAGGTCCTCGGAGCGGTAGAGCGGTGTTTGAATGTCCAGCAGAGGGCACAAGCCTGCGATGAACAGGTGGTTGATGGCGCTCAGGTGGGTCAGGTCAGCCGCCTGCTCGTAGAGGGCGCGGATTGGCGACTCCATTCGAGAGAAGCATGCTGCACGCCGATAGCTCTGCTCGATGGTCTTCCAGTGCGCTGCGGCCCATCCCGGATCACTGATCTGCACTTCATTGATCAACTGACCGAGAAGCCCTTTCTTTTTGACCGGGATGCTCAACCAATGCTCGCCCTGAGCGGTCTTGATCTGGTTGCGGTTACGCCAGTCACTGCGGGTGTACTGGACGTCGTCATAGAGGACGAATGCATCGACACTGCGGATCAGATCGAAATAGCCCTTCCAGGGGATATAGTTCGACTGCACCACAGCAATTTTCTTTTGCATCCTGAACCTCACGTACACAGCGCAAACCGCAGCGTTGCCTAGTCAAAAAGTCGCCGCCAGACATGAAAAAGCTGACAGGAACCCCGAACTAGCAAATCCCATACCACCCCCTCGGTTGAGGTGCTGACCGCCGGGCTCAAGGCTCTGGGAGGATTTGGTCTACTTGTACGTCGTACGCGCGCAACTTATTGGCGATGGTGGTGTGCGAAACCCCCAACCGTTTGCCGAGTTGGCGGCTGCTGGGGTATTCGGCGTAAAGACACTCCAGCACCGCCTTTTCGAACCGACCGACAATCGCATCCAAACCGCCCTCCAACGAAAAATCGCCAAGCGGCTGACGCGCGCCATAATCCGGCAGGCGAATATGTTCGGCCTTGACCGTCCCGCCCTCGCACAGCGAGACCGCCTGGAACAACACGTTTTCCAACTGGCGAACGTTACCCGGCCAATGATAGTGAGTGAGTCTTTCCATGGCAGACGATGCCAGTTTCGGTAAAGGGCAGCCGATCTGCCGGCTGGCTTGGTCGAGGAAATGCTCCACCAGCGGCGGCAAACCGTCTAGGCATTCGCGCAGGGGCGGAATGTGCAGCGACAGCACATTCAAGCGGTGATACAGATCCTGGCGGAACTCGCCACGGGCACACAATTCCGAGAGGTCGACCTGGGTCGCACAGATCACCCGCACATCCAGGTACACCTCTTCATCGCTGCCGACACGTCGGAAGCATCCTTCCTGCAGGAAGCGCAGCAATTTCACCTGCAGGCGCGGGCTCATTTCTGCCACCCCATCGAGAAACAGGGTTCCGCCGGCCGTCAACTCCAGCAGGCCAAGCTTGCCCTCGGCACGCGCGCCTTCGAACGCGCCGGGGCCGTAGCCGAACAACTCGGTTTCGGCCATGGATTCTGGCAGCCCCGCGCAATTGAGCGCCATCAATGGCGACTGCCCGCGCGGACTGGCGAGGTGACAGGCACGTGCCAGCAACTCCTTGCCGGTGCCGGTTTCGCCCTCTATCAATAGCGGCGCATCCAACGGCGCCATGCGCCGGGCTTCGCGCACCACGGCAGCCATGACCTTCGAGCTTTGGAAGATGCTGTCGAAGCCGCGCAGTTCCTGCTTGCGCACGTTATAGATGCGCTCGCCCACCCGGTCGGCACGGTGCAACGTCAACACGGCCCCCGCCATGGCTTCGCTGTCGTCGTGTTCCGATTGCAAAGGCGCGATGTCAGCCAGGAACACATCGCCCTTGACCTTGACGCGCAGCCCGTTGATCCGCGATTTGTTGGCGCGCACCAGTTCCGGCAAGTCGAAGTCCTCGGCATAACGCGACAACGGAATGCCCGGCACCTCGTCCACCCGCACTCCAAGCAACTGCGCCGCCGCGCGGTTAGCCGCGACGATAGATCCGCCCATATCAATCGATAACACCGGAAACTCCAGCGCACCCAACAAGGCATTGAGTTCCATGTGCCGACGCTCGCTGGGCATCAGCCCTACACGCTTGACGCCAAAGACCCCGGCAATCGACTCGAACTTCGGACGCAATGCCTGGAACTGGAGATTGATCAGATTGGGGCAATGCAGATAGATCGCGTTGCCATGCTCGCCACCCACCTCACCGCGAGCCACGTTGATGCCGTACTCCACCAGCAGGTTGAGGATGTCGCGCAGGATGCCGATGCGGTTCTGACAGTGGACTTTGATACGCATGGGGAGCCTCGGATCTCGAGTGACCGACGCCCCGTGAGAGGAATTTTCTGCGCAGGGGGTCATTTAGTCGTAAAGATTACGTGACACTCGATCCGCTATTCAACCCACCAAAATCGAAGCGGAGCTCAATGACAGCGACATCGTAACGAAAACTTTACAAAAACCCGCTCAACACTTCGCAAGCAATGGCCTCCCCGTACTGCAATGGCGCAATGCATGCGCTATTTCTGAATCCATAGCCGCCATAACAAGAACGTATTCCCCTGGAGAACAGCATGAAGCAGACGCAATACGTGGCCCGTGAGCCCGATGCGCAAGGTTTTATCCACTACACCAGCGAAGAGCACGCGGTGTGGAACACGCTGATCACCCGCCAACTGAAAGTGATCGAGGGCCGTGCGTGCCAGGAGTACCTGGACGGCATCGAACAACTCGGCCTGCCCCACGACCGTATCCCGCAGCTGAGTGAAATCAACAAGGTCCTGGGTGAAACCACCGGCTGGCAAGTGGCACGCGTGCCGGCGCTGATTCCGTTCCAGACCTTTTTCGAATTGCTGGCCAACAAGCAGTTTCCGGTGGCGACGTTCATCCGTACGCGCGAAGAGCTGGACTACCTGCAAGAGCCTGACATTTTCCACGAGATTTTTGGCCACTGCCCGCTGTTGACCAACCCATGGTTCGCTGAATTCACCCACACCTACGGCAAACTTGGCCTGCAAGCTTCGAAGGAAGAACGCGTGTACCTGGCGCGCCTGTACTGGATGACCATCGAGTTCGGCCTGATGGATACGCCCCAAGGACTGCGCATCTACGGCGGCGGCATTCTCTCCTCGCCGAAGGAAACCGTTTACTGCCTCTCGGACGAACCCGAGCACCAGGCATTCGATCCGCTGGAATGCATGCGCACGCCGTATCGCATCGACATCCTGCAACCCTTGTACTTTGTCCTGCCCGATCTAAAGCGCCTGTTCGACCTCGCCCACGAAGACATCATGGGTATGGTCAAGCAAGGTATGCAACTGGGCCTGCACGCCCCGAAATTTCCGCCGAAAGCTGCGTGACCCGCGACTTTTCGCAACAAGTGTGTCTGTTACCGAGCGACGCTTTGCTTTAGCGTAAAGCCATCCCCTGGTAACGATGACCCCGACTTCCCAAACATTCGATTTCAGGAACACATCATGTCCACTTTGAACCAAGCCCATTGCGAAGCGTGCCGCGCCGACGCACCACAGGTCAGCGACGAAGAACTGCCGGTACTAATCAAGCAGATCCCTGACTGGAACATCGAAGTTCGCGACGGCATCATGCAGCTGGAAAAGGTCTACCTGTTCAAGAACTTCAAGCACGCGCTGGCCTTCACCAATGCCGTCGGTGAAATCTCCGAGGCCGAGGGCCACCACCCGGGCCTGCTGACCGAATGGGGCAAAGTCACCGTGACCTGGTGGAGCCACTCCATCAAGGGCCTGCACCGCAACGACTTCATCATGGCCGCGCGCACCGACGACGTGGCCAAGGATGCCGAGGGCCGTAAATAATGCATTTCGACGCCATCGGTCGAGTACCCGGCGACCCGATCCTGGGCCTGATGGAGGCTTACGCGCAGGACCCGAACCCGCGCAAATTCGACCTGGGCGTTGGCGTATACAAGGATGCCCAGGGCCTGACGCCGATCCTCGCGTCCGTGAAACTCGCCGAGCAACGCCTGGTGGATCGCCAGACCACCAAGACCTACATCGGCGGGCATGGCGAGCCGGCGTTCGGCAAGGCGATCAATGCGCTCGTGCTCGGCGCCGACTCTGCGCTGATCGCCGAACAAAGGGTTGGCGCTACCCAGACCCCCGGCGGCACCGGCGCATTGCGCCTGAGCGCGGACTTCATCGCCCAATGCCTGCCGGGTCGCGGCGTTTGGCTGAGCAACCCAACCTGGCCGATCCACGAAACCATTTTCACCACGGCCGGGGTCAAGGTGAACCACTACCCCTACGTGGGCAGTGATAACCGCCTCGACGTGGAGGCGATGCTGGCTGCGCTGAACCAGGCGCCAATCGGCGACGTGGTGTTGCTGCACGCCTGCTGCCACAACCCCACCGGTTTCGACCTGAGTCACGAGCAATGGCGTCGTGTGCTGGAAGTGGTGCGTCGTCGCGATCTGGTGCCGCTGATCGACTTCGCTTACCAGGGCTTTGGCGATGGCCTGGAACAGGACGCCTGGTCGACCCGCTTGTTTGCCGCCGAACTGCCGGAAGTGCTCATCACCAGTTCCTGCTCGAAGAATTTCGGTCTGTACCGCGACCGCACCGGCGCGTTGATCGTCTGCGCCAAGAGCACCGACAAACTGCTGGATATCCGCAGCCAACTCGCCAACATCGCCCGCAACCTGTGGTCGACACCCCCGGATCATGGCGCGGCCGTGGTGGCAACGATCCTGGGCGATCCCGAGCTCAAAAGCCTGTGGACCGATGAAGTCGAAGGCATGCGTTTGCGCATCGCACAATTGCGCAGCGGCCTGGTCGAGGCGCTCGAGCCCCATGGCTTGCGCGAGCGTTTTGCGCACATTGGCGTGCAGCGCGGCATGTTTTCATACACCGGGTTGTTACCCGAGCAGGTCAAGCAACTGCGTGACCGCCACAGCGTGTACATGGTCGGCACCGGTCGGGCAAACGTGGCCGGCATCGACGCGACGCGCCTGGATCTGCTGGCGGAAGCGATTGCGGACGTGTGTAAGTAACCCACAAACGCCGCAACCCCTGCAGGAGCGAGCATGCTCGCTCCTGCAGGGGATCAGTACCTCCCACCGACCTGTCTAGACAACCCCACCCGTCGAAACAAACAGATATAAAAGTCTATTTGTCATTTCTCCTGCTGTATCCTGCCCAAGCTTTTTTGAAAGCGCGGATCTACCAGATCTACCAACAGACTTAGCGAGGAGCGCAACCATGCACGAGATTCCCAATCTCCCCTTCCCAAGCCTGCACGAACCTGAGCAGACGACCCCGCAACAAGCCGGCGCCCAACAGCCCGAGCCGAAAGAAGCCACTGACAGCCGCAAGGCCGACAGCGAAGACTGAAACACCCGCCGTACAGACCGTGTGGAAAGCGCTAACATGCGCTTTCCACACTGCCTGAACCTTGAGCCCTCCCCCATGACCGATGAATTTTCCGAAGAGCAAGCCAGCGTACTGATTGGCACCGCTGAAAAGATGATCGAGATCTGGAACCGCCTCTCCCCGGAAAAACAGGCCGCCCTGCTCGCCCGTTTCGGCAGCGAAGAAAATGCGCTGGCCGCACTGGTCACGACCCAACTGGTCGCTCCCACCCAACCCTGACGCTTCCGTCCGGCAAATAGTTTTACTTTTCCACGCCTGATAGGCGCTTGCACCGCTATCATAAGCAGCCTATCTATTCTGCTTTCCCGTGGACCTTTGCCCCATGTCTGAAAACCAGCGCCCCCTGGCGGTCACGCTGCAAGTCGTTTCCATCGTCCTCTTTACGTTCATCGGCTATCTCAATATCGGCATTCCCCTGGCCGTATTGCCCGGCTACGTCCACAACGATCTGGGCTTCAGCGCGGTGATCGCAGGGCTGGTGATCAGCGTGCAATACCTGGCCACCCTGCTCAGCCGTCCGTACGCCGGCAAAATCATCGACATCAAGGGCAGCAAACTCGCGGTGATGTATGGCCTGGCGGGTTGCGGCTTGAGCGGCGTGTTCATGTTGATTTCGGCCTGGACCCAGAGCCTGCCGATGCTCAGCCTGATCAGCCTGTTGATCGGCCGTCTGGTGCTCGGCAGCGCGGAAAGCCTGGTGGGCTCGGGGTCGATCGGCTGGGGCATTGGCCGGGTTGGCGCGGCAAATACGGCCAAAGTGATCTCCTGGAACGGTATCGCCAGTTATGGCGCGCTGGCAGTCGGCGCACCGTTGGGGGTATTTCTGGTCAATGGCCTGGGCTTGTGGAGCATGGGCGTGAGCATCGTGCTGCTGGCGGTGCTGGGGCTGGCGCTGGCCTGGCCGAAAACGGCTGCACCGATCGTCGCCGGAGAACGCTTGCCGTTCATGCACGTGTTGGGTCGAGTACTGCCGCACGGCTGCGGCCTCGCGCTGGGCTCGATCGGCTTCGGCACCATCGCCACCTTCATCACGTTGTATTACGCCACCCAGCATTGGGATAACGCGGTGCTGTGCCTGAGCCTTTTCGGTGCCAGCTTCATCGGAGCGCGGTTGCTGTTCGGCAACCTGATCAACCGGCTCGGGGGCTTTCGCGTGGCGATTGCCTGCCTTTCGGTGGAAACTCTGGGCCTGTTGCTGCTCTGGCTCGCGCCGGATGCCCATTGGGCGCTGGCCGGGGCGGCATTGAGTGGTTTCGGTTTTTCGCTGGTGTTCCCGGCCCTTGGCGTGGAAGCTGTCAACCTGGTGCCGGCTTCCAGTCGTGGCGCAGCGGTGGGCGCCTACTCACTGTTCATCGACCTGTCGCTGGGCATCACCGGACCGCTGGCGGGCGCGATTGCTGCCGGTTTTGGCTTCGCCTCGATCTTCCTGTTCGCCGCACTCGCCGCCCTGACGGGCTTGGTCCTCAGTGTTTACCTGTACCGGCAAATGCCGAAGCAACTGGATGAAAAACACCGCGAAGAACGTTCGACGCGCTAGAAGTCGACCTTGCCGCGACCCGCCTTGATACTGCCGCGCTTGCTCTTGGATTCGAGCCGTCGGGTTTTCGAGCCCAATGTGGGCTTGGTTGGACGGCGTTTTTTTTCAACCTTGGTGGCGCTCTGGATCAACTCGACCAGCCGTTCCAGTGCATCGGCACGATTGGCTTCCTGCGTGCGGTACTGCTGGGCCTTGATGATCAAAACGCCGTCGCTGGTGATGCGACTGTCACGCAACGCCAGCAAGCGTTCCTTGTAGAACTCGGGCAAAGACGAAGCCGGGATGTCGAAGCGCAGGTGCACGGCGCTGGAGACCTTGTTGACGTTCTGCCCACCGGCGCCTTGGGCGCGGATGGCGGTCAACTCGATCTCATGATCCGGCAGTTGTACGGTGTTGGAAATCACCAGCATGCAATGGCGTCCCTATTCTGGACCTGTGACTCGTGTAGGAGCGAGCATGCTCGCGATAGCGGAGTGTCAGTCACCCAGCCTTTGTCTGGCATATCGAATCGCGAGCAAGCTCGCTCCTACAGGGGACCGTGAGGTCTAGGGAAGTTTACCTGGCTCCCGCCAACTCACGTGCCGCACTGCGCTTGTTCTTGATCCAATAGCAGATCCCCATGAACACCACCCACACCGGGATCGCATATACGGAAATCTGGATGCCCGGGATCAGCAGCATCACACCCAGGATGAACACCACGAACGCCAGGCAGATGAAGTTGCCGTAGGGATACCACAGCGCCTTGAACAGCGGCGTCTGGCCGGTCCTGTTCATGTGCTGGCGGAACTTGAAGTGCGAGTAGCTGATCATCGCCCAGTTGATGACCAGCGTAGCGACCACCAGCGACATCAACAATTCCAACGCGTTTTGCGGAATCAGGTAGTTGAGCAAGACCGCGATCAAGGTCACTGCGGCCGACGCCAGGATCGAGCGCACCGGCACGCCACGCTTGTCGATCTTCGCCAATGCCTTGGGCGCATCGCCCTGCTCCGCCATGCCCAGAAGCATGCGGCTGTTGCAGTAAGTGCCGCTGTTGTACACCGACAGCGCAGCGGTCAGCACGACGAAGTTGAGGATATGCGCAGCAGTGTTGCTGCCCAGCATCGAGAACACCTGCACGAACGGGCTACCGCTGTAGGAGTCGCCCGAAGCGTTCAGCGTCGCCAGCAGACTGTCCCAAGGTGTCAGCGACAGCAGGATGACCAAGGCCCCGATATAGAAAATCAGAATCCGGTAGATCACCTGGTTGATGGCTTTGGGGATCACCGTTTTCGGTTTGTCAGCTTCGGCGGCAGTAAAACCGAGCATTTCCAGGCCGCCGAAGGAGAACATGATGATCGCCATGGCCATCACCAGGCCTCCGACGCCATTGGGGAAAAAACCGCCATGGGACCACAGGTTGGTCACGGAGGCCTGCGGGCCGCCATGACCGCTGACCAGCAAGTAGCTGCCCAGGGCAATCATGCCGATGATCGCCACGACCTTGATGATCGCAAACCAGAACTCGGCTTCACCGAACACTTTGACGTTGGCCAGGTTGATCAGGTTGATCAGCACAAAGAAGCTGGCGGCCGTCACCCAGGTCGGGATGTGCGGCGCCCAGTAATGAATGTATTTGCCGACCGCGGTCAACTCAGACATACCCACCAGGATGTACAGGATCCAGCAGTTCCAGCCCGACAGAAAGCCGGCGAATCCGCCCCAGTATTTGTGGGCGAAGTGGCTGAAGGAGCCGGCCACGGGCTCTTCGACGATCATCTCGCCGAGCTGGCGCATGATCATGAAGGCAATGAAGCCACAGATGGCGTAGCCGAGAATCATCGACGGGCCAGCGGACTTGAGGACACCGGCCGAGCCGAGGAACAGGCCGGTACCAATCGCGCCACCGAGGGCGATCAGTTGAATATGACGATTCTTCAGGCCGCGTTTCAGCTCGCCTGAATTCAGATTATCTACAGCGGTCATGCGTCACCTGTTTTGTTTTTATCTGTGACGAAATCGAACCCGACACGCTCGTGACGTGGCGGAGTGAACAAAGCGGGTAGCCTTGAGGATTGCGCTGCTGCGCAGGAGGTCACAGGTAAAACGGGGCGCATTGTACACCGCTGACCGCGCCGTGCCAGACGCCGAGGGGTCGGCGGCTTGTTGCCGGGGATGTCTGGGCAGGGATGTGTGGTGTTGCCAATGGCCCCATCGCGGGCAAGCCCGCTCCCACAGGGGGCTGCGGTAAACATGTGGGAGCGATGAGGCCAGTCCAGCCAACACACCCTGAAAGGCAAACCAAAAAAAACGCCACCCCAAAGGATAGCGTTTTTAACTTGCAGCTTACCGCTTATCGCTTACCGCTTCTTCACACCCGTCGGCGCGCCGCGACGCTTGCCCGCAGGCGCATCACCGTCGACCAGCTTGATGCCCGGACGCTTGGCGGCCGGTTTGGCCGGACGCTTGGTTTCGACCGGACGATCAGCCACCGGCGTACCGCGACCTTCGCCGCGCTCGGTACGGCCCTTGGCCGGACGTGGCGGGCGTGGCGCGCGCTCACCGTCCTGGCGGGCGGCCGGCCTGCGCTCGCCCTCAATCTGCGGCTCGCGAGCCACGCGTGGGGAAGCCGGTGCGTCTGCCGCCGGGCGCAGGGTGCGCACACGATCCGTGCGCGCCATTGGCCGCGACGATTTGCGCTGCATCCGCTCCAGCTTGTCCTTGCTCTTGGCGTTCATCTGCGGCATCGCTACCGGCGTCAGGCCCACTTCAGAGCTGAGGATGTCGACTTCGTACTGGCTCATTTCGCGCCAGCGCCCCATCGGCAGATCGGAATTGAGGAACACCGGGCCGAAACGCACGCGCTTCAGACGGCTGACCACAAGGCCCTGGGATTCCCACAGGCGACGGACTTCGCGGTTGCGGCCTTCCATCACCACGCAGTGGTACCAGTGGTTGAAACCTTCCCCACCGGGTGCTTGCTTGATGTCGGTAAATTTGGCCGGACCGTCTTCGAGAATGACGCCCGCTTTCAGTCGCTCGATCATCTCGTCGTCGACTTCACCACGCACACGCACAGCGTATTCACGGTCCATCTCGAAGGATGGATGCATCAGGCGGTTGGCCAACTCACCGTCGGTGGTGAACATCAAGAGACCAGTGGTGTTGATGTCCAGGCGGCCGATGTTGATCCAGCGCCCTTCTTTGGGCTTTGGCAGTTTGTCGAACACCGTAGGGCGACCTTCCGGGTCGACGCGTGTGCAGATTTCGCCATCGGGTTTGTTGTACATGATCACGCGGCGGACCGACTCGGCGGCCTCTTCACGCTTGATCACCTTGCCATCGATGCTGATGGCGTCGTGCATATCGACACGCTGGCCAAGGGTGGCGTCTTTGCCGTTGACCTTGATCCGGCCGTGGCTGATCCACGCTTCCACGTCACGGCGCGAGCCGACGCCGATACGGGCGAGGACTTTCTGCAGTTTTTCGCCTGCTGGGCCGATTGGCTGGTCGTCTTGCTGATCGTTGATACTCATCTGGGCACCTCCCGGTGTGGTCTGAATCGGCGAAGGGATCGCCTGAGGGTCGCGAATCATACGCGCATGAGGGCGTTTGCGCATCAAAGACTAGTTGATGGAGAGAATTTGCCGGTGGTGGGGCGACCGGTGGTGGGGCGTATAAATCTCACTATCACTGTAATTCCATTGTGGGAGCGGGCTTGCCCGCGAAAGCGGTGTATCAGTTCAGGTAATGTCGCCTGACACGCCGTCTTCGCGGGCAAGCCCGCTCCCACAGGGATTTCCATAGTCAGTTCAACCGCGTCAATCCTCGAATTCGCGACGTTCGGCTTCGATCGCTTCGGCCAGGGCACGGGCCTCGGCTTCTTCTTCGCTCAGTTCGGGCTCCGGTTCGGGCGGTGTCTGTTCGAGGGCGGCGACGGCGGCCAGGAGTTTTTCCCGTGCCTCGGCCACGCCAAGCACATCGTCTTCTTGCTCGGGCTTGGGTTCGGGTTCGGGTTCGGCTTCGGCCCCAACCTCCGGCATCTCTCCCGAATCGCCATCACGCAACATATCGTCGAAATCGGTCTTGAGCCCCTCTTCCATGCTGTCCAACTCCAGCAACAGCGTGTGGAAACTGGTTTCTTCCTTGGGTTCTTCCGGCTCGGCACTTGCATCGGCCAGTTCCTGCAATCCGGCAGGCACCGGTGCGTCATCAAAGTCCAGGACCGGGTCCGGCTCCAGCTCACGCAAGTCCGCGAGCGGCGGTAAATCGTCGAGGTTCTTCAGGTTGAAATGGTCGAGAAACGCCTTGGTCGTGGCGAACATCGCCGGTTTGCCTGGCACGTCGCGGTAGCCGACGATGCGGATCCACTCGCGCTCCAGCAGCGTCTTGACGATATGACTATTGACCGCCACGCCCCGCACGTCTTCGATTTCGCCACGGGTAATGGGCTGACGATAGGCAATCAGCGCCATGGTCTCCAGCATGGCGCGGGAATAGCGTTGCGGCCGCTCTTCCCACAAGCGCCCCACCCACGGCGAGAATTTTTCGCGTATCTGCAGCCGATAACCGGAAGCGACTTCCTTCAGTTCAAAAGCACGACCGTCGCAGGACTTGGCCAGCAATGTCAGCGCTTTCTTGAACACCGGGGGCTCCGGCCGTTCGCCTTCCTCAAACAGTTCGTAGAGGCGTTCAAGCGATTGCGGTTTTCCCGAGGCCAACAGAAAGGCTTCAAGCAGTGGCGCCAGCTCGCGGGGTTCAGTCAGGTTCATGATTCAACTCGTTATTCGGCTCGGGCTCGCACGTGAATCGCCGCGAACGGCTCATTCTGCACCAGCTCGACCAAGGATTCCTTGACCAGTTCGAGGATCGCCATGAAAGTCACCACCACTCCCAGGCGTCCTTCCTCGGCAGTGAACAGCTCGATAAACGGCACGAAACCGCCGCCCTTGAGCCGCTCCAGCACATCGCTCATGCGCTCGCGAGTAGACAGGGCCTCGCGGCTGACCTGATGGCTTTCGAACATGTCGCCGCGGCGCAGCACCTCGGCCATCGACATCAGCAGCTCTTCCAGGCTGACATCCGGCAACAACTTACGGGCCCGGGCCTCCGGGGCATCCAGTTTTGGCACCACCACGTCTCGACCGACACGGCTGAGGCCGTCGATGCCTTCGGCCGCGTTCTTGAAGCGCTCGTACTCCTGCAAGCGGCGGATCAACTCGGCGCGCGGATCGTCTTCTTCGTCTTCGACAGTCTCCGCCCGAGGCAGCAACATCCGCGACTTGATCTCGGCCAGCATCGCGGCCATCACCAGATACTCGGCGGCCAGTTCCAGGCGGACCGACTGCATCAACTCGACGTAACCCATGTACTGGCGGGTGATTTCCGCCACCGGGATGTCAAGGATGTTGATGTTCTGCTTGCGGATCAGGTACAGCAGCAAATCGAGCGGGCCTTCGAAGGCTTCGAGAAACACTTCGAGCGCATCGGGCGGGATGTACAGGTCCAGGGGCATTTCCAGCACCGCCTGCCCATAGACCATGGCAAAGGGCAGTTCCTGCTGGGCGCCGGCCTGACTGTCGACAGCGGGTTCCACGGCCGACATCTAGGCCTCGGCCATGAACGGCGAAGGGTCGCCGCAACCGACGCGGATCACTTCCGGCTCGCCATCGGCGAGGTTGATCACGGTGGACGCCTTGATCCCGCCAAAACCGCCGTCGATGATCAGGTCTACCTGATGCTCCAGCAACTGGCGCATCTCGTACGGATCGCTCAGCGGATCGGTGTCGCCGGGCATGATCAGCGTGACGCTCATCAGCGGCTCGCCGAGCTCGGCCAGCAGCGCCAGGGCAATGGGATGACTGGGCACCCGCAGGCCGATGGTGCGTTTTTTCGGATGCAGCAATAGCCGTGGGACTTCGCGGGTGGCGTTGAGGATAAACGTGTAGGGCCCCGGCAGATGCGCCTTGAGGATACGGAAGGTCCCGGTGTCGATCTTGGCGAACAGCCCCAGCTGCGACAGGTCGCTGCAGATCAGCGCGAAGTTGTGCTTGTCGTCCAGCCCACGCAGGCGGCGTACGCGTTCCACGGCCACCTTGTCCCCGATCTGGCAACCAATGGCGTAGGACGAGTCGGTGGGATAAATCACCACCCCGCCCTTGCGGATGATCTCGACAGCCTGTTTGATCAGACGCGCTTGCGGGTTTTCCGGATGAATCTGGAAAAATTGACTCACATTCTCTACCTGTTCAGACGACGGTAATAATTGGGTCATGTTTGAATCGACACCACAGTGGTGGCAGATCCTCCGGGAGCGGGCGGTATTCGCCGATCTCGGACCAGCCTCCAGGGCCATGAAAATCACTGCCGGCACTGACCAGCAGACCAAACTCCCGAGCCAGGATGGCAAGGCTGCCCACTTGCTCGGCGGGCTGATGACCATTGACTACTTCGAGCGCCTGGCCTCCCGCTTGAATATAGTCAGAAATCAGCCGACGACGCTTGCTACGCGTGAAATCATAGTGCCAGGGATGTGCCAGGCTGACCCAGGCATTGGATGCACGCAGGGTTTCCACGGTTTCCTCCAGGGCCGGCCAGTGTTGCTTGACGTCCCCCAGCTTGCCCGCGCCCAGCCATTTGCGAAACGCTTCGGCGCGATCCTTGACGAACCCTTCTCGCACCATCCAGTCGGCAAAATGCGGACGGGCCGGCGCATTGCCGCTGTCGCCCAGTTCCTGCTGGATGGCACGGGCGCCGTCCAGCGCCCCCGGCATGCCCTTGAGCGCCAGCTTGCGGCTTATTTCTTCAGACCGTAGCCAACGCCCATCGTGCAATCGGGCTATTGCCTCGACCAACGGCGGCGCGTCTGGGTCAAATGCGTAACCCAATACGTGGATGGTCGCGCCGCCCCAGGTGCAGGACAACTCCACACCATTGATCAGTTGCATCCCCAGTGCCGTCGCCGCGCTGCGCGCCTCTTCAAGGCCTTCGACGGTGTCATGATCGGTCAAGGCCAGGACCTGCACGCCCTTCTCATGCGCGCGCGCCACCAGGGCGGCGGGCGCGAGCGCACCATCGGAGGCGGTGCTGTGGCAGTGCAAATCGACATTCACGGGGATACATGACCTCAAATCAGCTGGCGCTATCGCGCGCCCATATGTTTGTTATTATGCCGCCACATCCTGCTTCTGGCTGCCACTGTGAAACAATTCATCGATTTCATCCCGCTCCTGCTGTTTTTCATCGTATTCAAAATAGACCCTCGGGTTGTCGACATCGCCGGTCACCAGGTCACTGTAGGCGGTATCTACAGCGCCACCGCGATGCTCATCATCAGCTCCCTTGTGGTCTATGGCGCCCTGTTCATCAAACAGCGCAAGCTGGAAAAAAGCCAATGGCTGACGCTCATCGCCTGCCTGGTCTTCGGCAGCCTGACCCTGGCCTTCCATAGCGAGACCTTCCTGAAATGGAAAGCCCCGGTGGTGAACTGGCTGTTTGCCCTGGCGTTCATTGGCAGTCACTTCATCGGCAATCAGTTGCTGATCAAGCGCATCATGGGTCACGCGCTGACGTTGCCGGACCTTGTCTGGACACGCCTGAACATTGCCTGGATCGCCTTCTTCCTGTTCTGCGGCGCCGCCAACCTGTTTGTCGCGTTCACCTTCCAGGACTACTGGGTCGACTTCAAGGTCTTCGGCAGCCTGGGCATGACGGTGCTGTTCCTGGTTGCCCAGGGCATCTACCTGTCGCGCCACCTGCACGACACCGATACCACCACGCCAAAAACCGAGGACTGACATGCTTTACGCAATCATTGCCACAGACGTCGCCAACTCCCTGGAAGCCCGCCTGGCCGCGCGCCCCGCGCACCTCGAGCGTCTGCAAGTGCTCAAGGGCGAAGGCCGTATCGTATTGGCCGGCCCGCACCCTGCGGTCGACAGCAATGATCCCGGCGCAGCGGGTTTCACCGGCAGCCTGATCGTCGCCGAGTTCGATTCCCTGAGCGCTGCCCAGGCCTGGGCCGATGCCGACCCGTACATCGCTGCCGGCGTCTACGCCAACGTTTCGGTCAAGCCATTCAAGCAAGTCCTGCCTTAAAGTCCTGGCTCGCGATGAACCTTCGCGGTTCATCGCGCTCTCAATCGCTCATTATTCTCGTTTGCCTGCCGACAACCTGCCCAATACTCGATTGGAATTCAGGAGTTGCCATGCGCAAAGGTCCGTTGTGTCTGCTGTTGGTCACGTTGTCGATTGTCGCGCCCGCCCACGGTGAGGAAACCACCGAGGGCAGCCATTCGACGCCGCTGTCCTTGAGCGCCGGCGCCCAGATCACCGAGTTGCAGCAACGCTTGAAGGCTAGCGAGGCGCAGCGGGAAGAACTGAGCAAACAACTGCAAAATGTCGATGCCGAACGTGAAAGCGCGCAACTGGCGCGCTTGCGCCAGGAGAACCAGCGATTGAAGCTGCAACTCAAGGAGACCCAGGCCAGCAGTCCGTTGCAACGTTTCCTCACAGATCAGCAGCAATGGTTTGTGATCGGTGCGGGAGTTGCGCTTTTGGCCCTGCTCTGCGGTATCTTCGCCAGTGGTGCAAGTCGAAAACGTCGACAATGGCTAAATTGAGTGAGTCATGAGCGAGCTGTTACTGATTGATGATGACCAGGAGCTGTGTGAGCTGCTGGTCAGTTGGCTGAGCCAGGAAGGGTTCCAGGTGCGTGCCTGCCACGATGGCCAGAGCGCCCGCCGGGCACTGGCCGAAACCTCCCCGGCGGCCGTGGTGCTGGATGTGATGCTCCCGGACGGCAGCGGTCTTGAGTTGCTCAAGCAACTGCGCGGCGACCACCCGGATCTGCCGGTGTTGATGCTGTCGGCCCGAGGCGAACCGCTGGACCGCATCCTCGGCCTGGAACTGGGCGCCGACGACTACCTGGCCAAACCCTGCGACCCCCGGGAACTGACCGCCCGCCTGCGCGCCGTGCTGCGTCGCAGTCATCCGGCAGCGGTATCCAGCCAGCTTGAACTGGGCGACCTGTGTTTCAGCCCGGTGCGTGGCGTGGTCAGCATCGATGAACAGGAGTTCAGCCTGACCGTCTCCGAAAGTCGCTTGCTGGAAGCCTTGCTCAAGCAGCCCGGTGAACCGCTGGACAAGCAGGAACTGGCGCAAATCGCCCTCGGCCGCAAACTGACCCTGTACGATCGCAGCCTGGACATGCACGTGAGCAACCTGCGCAAGAAAATCGGCCCCCACCCTGACGGCCGCCCCCGCATCGTCGCCCTGCGCAGCCGCGGTTATTACTACAGTCTCTGACCTTTTGCGGCAGCCGGGCTCACGCACGGCTGCTGATGTGTCAGCACGCGACGAAATCGTCTTTACCCAAGCTTTACGTTGCGCTGACCGCCGCTGACCTTGAACTCCGTAATCTGAACTCATCCGGAACGTACCGGGAACGAGACAAGGAGATTCACCATGCGCAAGACTCTTATCGCCCTGATGTTCGCAGCTGCCCTGCCCACCGTTGCCATGGCCATGCCTGAAGGTGCTGGCCCCATGGGTGGCCCGCTGGACGGCCCTCGCCACGGCGGCCAGATGCACGAGATGCGCGGTAAAGGCCCTTACAGCCAACTGGACCTGAGCCGCGAACAGCGCGAGCAGATCCGCAAGATCATGGGCGAGCAGATGCACGAGCGTAAGCAAGTGGTCGACAAGTACCTGGAGAAACTCTCGCCAGCGGACCAGAAAGCCATGAAAGACGAGATGGCGGCCAACCACAAGAAAGCCGAGTCCGATGTACGGGCGCTGCTGAAACCGGATCAACAGAAGAAATTCGACGAAATCCAGAAAAAGCGAGCGGAGCGCCAAGCTGAATGGGCCGAGTTCAAGGCCTGGAAAGCGCAACAACCGCAAAAAGCGCAATAATGCGTTAACCCCGAACCCGGCGGTTGATACCGCCGGGTTTGTTTTTGCTGCTCCCGGGTGTTTATGGCAACACCGGAAACCTGTAGGAGCGAGCTTGCTCGCGATGGCGGTGTGTCAGTCTGCAAATAGGTCAACTGACAGTACGCTATCGCGAGCAAGCTCGCTCCTACAGTGAATGGCGGGGCCACATCCATCGTCGTCTGCCTGGAGATTTCCGTGCGTTCATTGTTCTGGCGTATCCTGGCCAGCTTCTGGCTGGCCATCGCCCTGGTTGCCGGGCTGTCGATCCTGCTCGGGCACATGCTTAACCAGGACGCCTGGATCCTCAGCCGTCATCCGGGCCTCAACACCCTGGCCGAGGAATGGACGCAGACCTACGAGGCGCAGGGTGAAGACGCAGCCCAGGACATCCTCGAACAGCGCAAACGCCAGTATCACATCGATGTCCAGGTGTTCAACGAAAGCGGTGATCCGGTGGTGCGGGGCACCTTCCCGCGCCGTGCCGCCGCCTTCGAAGCGCGCCAGAACAACGACGACAAACGCCTGCCTTGGCGCCGCGTGACCGATGAGTACACCAGCACCAAGACCGGCGACACCTATCTGCTGATCTACCGAATTCCCCACCCGGAACTGGACGCCTGGCACCGCGAAAGCCTGCTCTGGCCACTGAGCGCCCTGGGCATCGCACTGGTGGTGCTGACGCTGTTCAGCCTGCTCGTGACCTTGTCCATCACTCGCCCGCTGAGTCGCCTGCGTGGCGCGGTGCATGACCTGGGACAAACCACTTACCAACAGAACAGCCTGGTGAAACTGGCCAATCGTCGCGATGAGTTCGGCGTACTGGCCAACGATTTCAATCGCATGGGCGCACGCTTGCAAAGCCTGATTGGCAGTCAGCGACAGCTCCTGCGTGACGTGTCCCATGAACTGCGCTCACCGCTGGCACGATTGCGCATTGCGCTGGCGCTGGCCGAGCGAGCCAGCCCGCAGGAGCGCGAAAAACTGTCACCGCGCCTGACCCGCGAGTGTGATCGATTGGAAGCACTGATCAGCGAGATCCTGGTGCTGGCGCGGGTCGATGCCGACAACGCCAGCGCTGAAGAGGTCGATCTCAATGCGTTGTTGAGCACCCTGCAGAAGGACGCGCAACTGGGCTCGCCGGAGCAGACCGTCGACCTGGACGCCGAGGAAAACCTCAGCCTCAGGGGCTGGCCGACCATGATCGAACGCGCGGTGGATAACCTGTTGCGCAACGCCCAACGCTTCAACCCGGTCGGTCAACCGATCGAAGTGCAGGCTCGGCGTCAAGGCGAACGAATCGTGGTTCAGGTGCGCGACCATGGTCCTGGTGTGGACAACGAGCATTTGAGTCAGCTGGGCGAACCGTTTTACCGGGCGCCCGGGCAGACCGCAGCGGGCCATGGCCTGGGGTTGGCGATCGCCCGGCGTGCGGCGGAACGGCATGGCGGCAGCCTGGCGCTGGCCAATCATCCGCAGGGCGGGTTTGTGGCCACGCTGGAGTTGCCGCTGGTGCCGGGGGTGGTGGCGCAGCCGTAACTTGGTCGTACTTGCCCCACTTGTGGGAGCGGGCTTGCCCGCGATAGCTGCGTGTCAGTCACCAAATTTTTAAACTGAAAGACCGCTATCGCGGGCAAGCACGCTCCCACAGGGTGGGTAGTTCTGTCAATTACTGACCCGACCACGCGCTGACAAACTTCGTCAGGTCTTCTTTCTCCGCTACACGCGGGTCTTTCTGCGGCGTGCCGAGGTACAGGAAGGCAATCACCTCCTCGCCTTCAGTCAGACCCAGGCCCTTGGCCACGTGCGGCGAGTAGGCCAGTTCACCAGTGCGCCACACGGCGCCAATCCCCTGCGCATAGGCCGCCAGCAAAATCCCGTGGGCTGCGCAACCTGCCGCCAGCCGTTGTTCGGACTTCGGGTATTTCACGTGATCCTGCAACCGCGCGATCACCACGACCACCAGTGGCGCGCGCAACGGCCCGTTACGGGCCTTGTCCAACGCCGCCTCCGACACTTCGCTGTCCTGCAGTTGCGCCGCTTCGGCCAGCAATTCGCCCATCTGCTCCCGTGCTGCGCCTTCGACGGTGAGGAAGCGCCAAGGCTGCAAGTGACCGTGGTCCGGAGCGCGCATCGCCGCGTTGAACAGCACTTCACGCTGCGCTGCGGTCGGAGCCGGATCGAGCAAACGCGGAACAGAAACACGGTTGAGCAAAGCGTCGAGAGCCTGCATCGGCCACCTCCTGAAAAAATTGTCCGGCTATTCTAGCGGTAAGCGTCCGGCAGTGCCGGTTTACATGCCCTGCCCCATGGGTAGAATGGCGCCCTTCCCCCTTTCAGCCCGAGCGGACTTCATGGCGTTGCCGACCTTACGAACCATTGGTTTCATCATCGGCCTCTTCCTGATCACGTTGGCAATCGCCATGGTGGTGCCCATGGCCACCTTGATCATTTTCGACCGCACCAGCGACATGCCCTCGTTCCTCTGGTCCAGCATGATCACCTTCCTGGCCGGCCTGGCGCTGGTGATCCCCGGTCGCCCCGAGCATGTGCACCTGCGTCCGCGGGACATGTACCTGCTGACGGTCAGCAGTTGGCTGGTGGTGTGCATTTTCGCTGCACTGCCGTTCCTGCTGACCCAGCACATCAGCTACACCGACTCGTTCTTCGAAAGCATGTCCGGGATCACGGCGACCGGCTCCACGGTGCTCAACCACCTGGACAGCATGTCTCCGGGCATCCTGATGTGGCGCTCGCTGCTGCACTGGATAGGCGGCATCGGTTTTATCGGCATGGCGGTTGCGATCCTGCCATTGCTGCGCATTGGTGGCATGCGCCTGTTCCAGACCGAATCGTCGGACCGCTCGGAAAAGGTCATGCCCCGCTCGCACATGGTCGCGCGCCTGATCGTGGCGGCGTACGTCGGTATCACCATTCTCGGCAGCCTGGCCTTCTGGTGGGCCGGCATGAGTCCGTTCGACGCGATCAACCATGCGATGTCGGCGATTTCAACCGGGGGCTTCTCCACCTCCGACCTGTCCCTGGCCAAGTGGACACAACCGGCGGTGCACTGGGTGGCCATCGTCATCATGATTCTGGGCAGCCTGCCGTTCACCCTGTACGTGGCGACCCTGCGCGGTAACCGCAAGGCTCTGCTCAAGGACCAGCAAGTACAGGGCCTGCTCGGCATGTTGCTGGTGACCTGGTTGGTGCTCGGCACCTGGTACTGGTGGACCACCCAATTACACTGGCTGGATGCGTTGCGCCATGTGGCGCTGAACGTGACCTCGGTGGTGACCACCACCGGTTTTGCGCTGGGGGACTACAGCCTCTGGGGCAATTTCTCCCTGATGCTGTTCTTCTATCTGGGTTTTGTCGGCGGCTGTTCCGGCTCGACGGCGGGCGGGATCAAGATCTTCCGCTTCCAGGTCGCCTACATCCTGCTCAAGGCCAACCTTAACCAGCTGATACACCCGCGCGCAGTGATCAAGCAGAAGTACAACGGTCACCGACTCGACGAAGAAATCGTGCGCTCGATCCTGACGTTTTCCTTCTTCTTCGCCATCACCATCTGCGTTATTGCACTGCTACTGTCGTTGCTGGGCGTCGACTGGATGACCGCCTTGACGGGGGCGGCAAGCACCGTGTCCGGCGTCGGCCCGGGGCTGGGTGAAACCATCGGCCCGGCGGGCAACTTCGCCAGCCTGCCGGATGCCGCCAAGTGGATCCTCTCGTTCGGCATGCTACTGGGCCGACTGGAGATCATTACGGTGTTCGTATTGTGTATTCCGGCGTTCTGGCGTCACTGACCCGGTTAGGCGCTTCCAACAGCCGCACCCGGTACTCGCCGGGGGTGGCATCGAACCAGCGACGGAAAGCGCGGAAAAAATTGCTCGGGTCGGCGAACCCCAGCAGGTAGGCGATTTCCAGCAGGGTCATGGTCGGTTGCGCCAGGTATTGCTCGGCCAGTTCGCGACGGGTGTCATCGAGCAGGGTCTGGAAACTGGTGCCTTCTTCCTGCAATCGTCGCTGCAAGGTGCGTTGCGACAGGTGCAGGGTCTGCGCCACTGCATCGCGCTTGGGTTCGCCCTGGGGCAGCAGGCGACATAACACCTGGCGAGCCTTATGGGTCACCCGACTCTCGGAGAACCGCGCCAGATATTCCCCGGCAAAGCGATCATGCAGCAGCGCCATCGCCTCGTTGGCGGTTGGCAGCGGCGCTTCCATGTCAGCGCGCTCGAAAATCAGCGCGTCATACGGCGCGTTGAACACCAACGGGGCATGGAAGGCTTGTTTATAGGGTTCGAGATCGACGGGTTCCTCACCCTGGATCAGCACTTTGTGCGGATGCAGCGTGCGTCCGCTCAACCAGCCGCACAAGGCCAGCGCACAAGCCAGCGAAGCCTCGGCGCTTTGTCGGGTCGGTGGCAGATGATCGCCGTGCACGGTCAGGATCAGCGCATAACCTTCATCCAGAAGACGAAAACTCAGGTCGGCACTTTCGGCAATGATGCGCTGATAGCGCACCAGCCGCTTGAAGCCATCGGCCAGGGTCTGGCTGGACATCAAGGCATAACCGGCTACATGGAAGGAGGCCGGTCTCACCACCTTGCCCATGTTGAGGCCAATGGCCGGATTGCCGGACAGCTCGACGGCGCGCTGCCACAACCGTGTCATGGAATCCTGCGGGAAGCGCGCGTCCGGATCTTCCAGTAACGCGTAGTCGAGCCCCAGCTGCTTGAACAACGCCCGGCAATCCAGACCGTCCATTTCCAGTGCCTTGACAATCCCCATCGCCCAGCTTGCAGAAGTCGTTCTTTCGCTCATGGCGTTTACTTACATGAAGAGCCGCATCTTACGGCCAATTTCCGAAGGATACTAAAGTGGCGCCCATTGTCACTGGCTGACGCCAATGATCACTCTAGACTCAAATAAGCTCCCCGCAGAACAACTTGCAGTCATAACAATAAACACAGAGATCGCGGTCGTGGAAAATATCAGGCGTTTCAACAGCTTTGCTGAGTTTTACCCGTATTACCTGAGTGAGCACAGCAACAGCACTTGCCGACGACTGCATTTTATCGGCACGACGCTGGTCATCCTGATCGTGGCCCTGAGCATTGGCAAAGGCGCGTGGCTGTGGCTGCTGGCGCTCCCGCTGGCAGGCTACAGTTTCGCCTGGGTCGGGCATTTCTTTTTTGAGAAGAACCGGCCAGCGACCTTTCAGCACCCTTTTTACAGCCTGCTCGGCGATTTCGTCATGTACCGCGACATGGTCCTGGGCCGCGTGCCGTTCTAGGCCCGAGGCTGCCCCCCTCGTACAGAACAAGAGGATGAGCGATGAATGCCAATGCCCGCTTCACCCACATGCAGGATGGCACGCAAGAGGACTGGGCGATCATCGCCGCAGATTTCAGTGCCTACGCCAGACAATTGCCGACACGGATCATGGCGCACCTGAAACTGCTCGAGGGTGATTTTGGCGGTTTTCCGGTGGATCGCCTGACCCATTCCCTGCAAACCGCCAGCCGTGCGTGGCGCGACGGTCGCGATGAGGAATATGTGGTGTGCGCCCTGCTCCACGACATCGGCGACACCTTGGGCTCCTATAATCACCCGGACATCGCAGCAGCGATTCTCAAGCCTTTCGTCAGTGCCGAAAACCTGTGGATGGTGGAGAAGCACGGAATCTTCCAGGGCTACTACTTCTTTCATCACCTGGGCATGGACCGGCATCTACGCGAGCAATTCAGCGACCATCCGCAGTACCAGGCGACCATCGAGTTTTGTGCCAAATACGATGCGGCGGCATTTGACCCGGCTTACGACACGCTGCCATTGAGTTTCTTCGAACCGATGATGCAACGCCTGTTTACCCAGCCCAAGCAGTCGATCTACAAGGCGGCGATGGCCGAGCATGCGCCGGCCTGATGGACCGAGGGAATTCATCGCGGGCAAGCCCGCTCCTACAGGAGGTCAGGCAGGTTCCGGGATTTTCAGGGCCTTCAATTCCGCCTCTCGCGCCTGGGCATCCGCCAGCCGATAAA
Organism: Pseudomonas sp. S2_C03; assembly: GCF_054668405.1. Classification (NCBI taxonomy): domain Bacteria; kingdom Pseudomonadati; phylum Pseudomonadota; class Gammaproteobacteria; order Pseudomonadales; family Pseudomonadaceae; genus Pseudomonas; species Pseudomonas sp. S2_C03. The sequence continues at coordinate 3,866,548 of NZ_CP162766.1, forward strand.
GCTCGATCGAGCCATCCCAGTGCTCGATCAGTGCTGTGCAGGATTCCACCCAGTCACCGCAGTTGAGGTAATCCACCTCGCCAACCTTGCGTATCTCGGCGTGGTGAATGTGGCCGCACACCACCCCGTGCAACTCCCGTTTGACACATTCGTGGGCGATGGCTTCTTCGAAGTCGCTGATAAAGCTGACCGCCGTTTTGACCTTGTGCTTGAGGTACGCCGACAACGACCAGTAACCGTAACCGTAACGAGCGCGCCAGTGGTTGAGCCACCGGTTGAGGGTCAGGGTGAACTCGTAGGCCGAGTCACCGAGGAAGGCCAGCCAGCGGTGATAACGGGTGATTACGTCGAACTGATCGCCGTGGATCACCAGCAGGTGGCGACCGTCTGCAGTCACGTGTATCGCTTCGTCCACCAACTGGATGTTGCCAAGAATCAGCTTGGAATAGCGCCGCAGGAATTCATCGTGGTTGCCGGTGACGTAGATCACTTCGGTACCGCGCTTGCTCATGGTCAACAGGCGGCGGATCACATTGGTGTGCGCCTGGGGCCAGTACATGCCGCCGCGCAGCTTCCAGCCATCGATGATGTCGCCGACCAGGTAGATTCTGTCGGCGTGGTAGCCCTTGAGAAACTGCGACAAGTGTTCGGCCTGGCAATCCCGGGTGCCCAGGTGCACATCGGAAATCCACAAGGTTCGCACACGTTGCTTACGACTGGGTTTGGCGAGCTCGGCGCTGGTCATGGGCAACCCTCTGCGATTGTTTTTGCAAGCTTGCGCCGAGCGGGTTAATCGCCCATGACAGGCGCGAGTCAGTCCTGTGACAACGCGCCAGGGCGAGCGCGGTGTAAACTGTCAGCCTTATTTGGGAGACCCGCGATGAGACCGCTGCTCACACTGCGCCAATACACCCATGACCAGATCGTCCACAGCCATGACCACGCGCAACTGGTGTTCGGATTGTCGGGCGCACTGGATTTCGAAGTCGACGGGCGTGGCAGCCAAGTGGTCCAGCAGAGTTTCGTGGTGGTTCCTTCCGGCTTCCACCATGCCTGTGGCAGCCCCAACGGTAGCCGCTGCCTGGTGCTGGATGTGCCGAGTGACGGGTGGGTGACACAAAACCTTGGCGATCATGCCGACGCCAGCCGGCACCTGCTCGACCATCCCGGGCGCCTGCCACTGAATACTGCACAAGACAACCTGGTCAACTGGCTGGCGAACAGCCCGGTCAACGACCCGGTCATTGCGCAACAGGGCGCCGTATTGCTGCTGGCCAGTCTCAACGGGGTCGTACCCGAGACAGGCGGCGGACGCCGACTGCCCTACGCCGAATTCAATGCCCACATTGACCAGTGTGCAGCCTACCCACTGCAAGTGGCTGATCTGGCGCGTATCTGCGGCCTGTCCACTGCACGGCTGCACGCGCGGTTCGTTGCCGAATGCGGCCAGACGCCGATGGACTACATCCGCAGTCGACGCCTGCATATGGCGGTGCGGCTGTTACGCACCTCGGCATTGCCCATTGGCGAGATTGCCGTCCGGGCAGGCTACAGTTCACAAAGTGCATTTTGCGCAGCCGTGCTTCGCGAATTTGGCACCTCACCAGGAAAACTGCGACGAGAGGCCAGCGACAAAACTCGCTAGCCTGGCGACAGACCGCGCGGGAGGCGATGCGCTTTAATGGAGCCACTGACGATGCCCGTCAGCGTGGCTCAACGTTCTCCAAGGATTGCAATGACTCCCCGTACCGCCCTTGGCGCCCTGCATATCGGTGCCCTGATGTTTGGCCTGACCGGCGTGCTCGGTAAACTCGCCGCCGCCTCCCCCGCCATCATCGTTTTTGGCCGTGCAGCCTTCGCCGTGCTCGCCCTCGGCGTATTCTCACGCCTGGCCAGCCAAAGGCGCTGGCACAAGCTCAACGCTTCGGATTGGTGCCGCCTGCTGCTCGGTGGCCTGCTGCTGGCCGGCCATTGGGTGAGTTTTTTCATTTCCGTGAAAGTCGCCGGTGTCGCCATTGCCACCCTGGGTTTTGCCAGTTTCCCGGCGTTCACCGTCATCCTCGAAGGGCTGATTTTCCGCGAGCGCATTCGTGCCAATGAAATCATCCTGGTGGTGCTGGTGAGTGTCGGACTGGTGCTGGTGACACCGGACTTCGACCTCGCCAGTGGCGCCACCATCGGGCTGCTCTGGTCGGTGGGGTCCGGCTTGCTGTTTTCACTGCTGTCGCTGACCAACCGTGCCAGCTCCACAAAAATAGCCCCGGTACAGGCAGCGCTGTGCCAGAACGTGGTGGTTGCGGTATGCCTGTTGCCGGTGGCCGCGCCTCAACTGATCGAAGTCCGCGCGCTCGACTGGCTGTGGATTGCCCTGCTCGGGGTGTTCTGCACGGGCCTGGCCCACAGCCTGTTCGTCGCCAGCCTCGCCGTCATCAAGGCCAGGACCGCCGCAGTAGTGTTCGCCATGGAGCCGGTTTACGGCATTACCGTGGCCTGGCTATTGTTCAACGAAAATCCGACGCTGCGCATGCTGATTGGTGGCGCCTTGATCATCGTCGCCATTGTGGTGTCTGCCAGATTGTCAGGCGGACCCGGCAAAAAAGTGATGGTTGCCGAAGCCGCCTCTCACTGAGCGCGATCGTTGTGCCCGAGGTCGCGGTCCGGATCGATCTGATCACGGACCCGCTGCTTGAGCACCTTGGCCTCGGGGAAACCACCGTCCGCCTTGCGCTCCCAAATCTGCACGCCATTGCAGAAAACGTGGAACACTCCGCCGGTGCCTGGCACCAGCGACACCTTGCCCAGATCGTCGCCAAAGGTGCTGAGCAGTTCCTGCGCCAACCAGGCGGCACGCAACAGCCATTGGCATTGCGTGCAGTAGGTGATGACAATTTCGGGTTTTTGCGTATTCATGACGGGGCAGATTCCTGAGCCAAAGGGCGCCGTCATGATAGAGGCTCAGCGGATACCGGCCAACAACGTACGTGCGGTTTGCTTGAGTGGTTCATCAGCGTCTTCAAGCAACTGGTTAAGCAGGTCAATGGCGCTGTCCAGATCACCCTCATCGATGCAGGTCTGCGCCTGTTCCAGTTTGTCCGCGTTGCTCGTCCCCGACGGTTCCAGCTCCAGCGCTTCAAGCTCAAGCGACTGACCGGGATCAGCGAACTCATTGAGAAAGTCATCGTCCAGCGTCTGGGCATCCGGTTCGGCAATCCACTCCAGCTCGGGCTCATCCCGCGTCGGTTCTCCCGGCATCTCGAATGGCAACACATGCAGGTTCGATGCAAATGCCGGATCCGTTGGTTTTTCCGCCATTTCACTGCCTTCGAAGGGGCTGACCAGATCCCAGTTTGAATCCATCGACAGCTCATCGAGGTTCAACTGAAACTCATCGCCAGCGTTGTTTTCGATCGTGGGAGTCACGACGGGGGCGGCGGCCGCGACGACGGGTATCGCTGTAACCGGCGCGGGCTTGCTCAGTTTAGGAAAACGGGTTCGCATGTCCCGGAGTTGCAGTGGATCGAACCCCGCCTCGCGTAGGCTTTTTTCCTGGGCGTTGTAGGCGGGTTCGTCACCCTGCTTACCGAGAACGTCCAGCAATTGCATGGCCAGATCCGTGCGCTGGGGTTCCTTGGCCAGCGCATCGCGCAACAGGGCGGCCGCTTCGGCAAAACGACCGTAAGTCAGATAAAGGCCCACACCTTCCAACACATCGCCGGTGGGCGATTCGTCGTGATGGTCTTGTTCAGGTTTCGACAGAGAAGACTGTTGCACCGGTTCAAAGACCGGCTCAAGCACCGGTTCATGGCGCGACGCCGATGCGGGTGAGTCTTCGGGCACCGCCCGAGCTTGCTGGCGTTGACGCCGAACGAACGCCACCAGCAGCAACGAGGCGATCAATGCCAGCAAACCGACAACCAGCAGCCAGTTGATGCCTTCGGGCTCTTCAACCGCGACCGGCGCCGGTATTGCCTGTTGCGGAGCGGCCGCTGGTGCCGTCTGGACTTCCGCCAGACGGGTTTGCAGTTCGGTGATCTGTTTTTTCTGTGCCGCAATCTGTTCGTCCTGGGCTTGCAGCCTGGCGTTCAGTTCGTCGACGTTTTTTTGCAGCTGCTGGTTGCTCAGCACGCTGGCGGCCAACTGCTCGGCGGATTCATCGGCAACCGCAGCGGCAGGCGAAGCAGGCTGCGTGGCTGTGGCAGGTTTCTTCGCCGCAGGGGGCGCAGCGGCAGCCGGCGTGACACTTGGAAACGGAGAATTCGCCGTGCGGGTGTCCGGCTCATCGGCAACCGGTACGATGCCCGGCGTGCCCGGTGGATCGATCAGCACCGTGTATTCGCGCAGCACACGTCCATTGGGCTGATTGACCTGGACGAGGAAATCGAGAAAGGGTTCAGTGACGGCCTTGCTGGAACTCACGCGGATCAGGTGGCGATTGCCGCGCAGGATTGGGGTGAATTTGAGGTCATTGAGGAAGAACACGCGCTCGACGCCGGCACGACTGAATTCATCCGCTGTCGCCAGACTGACCGACAGGTCGCTCTCCTCCAGTCCTGCTGCATCTTCCAGGGCGATATCGGCGCGAAACGGCTGATCAAGCGCCGAATGCACGGTGATTTCCCCCAGCCCCAGCGCGGACGCCCATGCCGAGTAAGCCACTAATCCAACGGCCAGCAAACACCTGGCGAACCCTCGCAGTACTACGTGCCGACTCTCAAGCATGAGCATCCCTTAGATAACAGAACACAACCACGCGTGTTCGCATATCCGGTACGAACACGATATTGCCTACTAGTTCTTTATAGTCTGCTCAGCGGGGGTTCTCAAAAAGCCGAGATTCGTTTGTGCCTCATAATTTTTCCAGATTCGCCAGGATGTGCCCGTGAACCCGCATGCACACCTTCAGATCCGCCTCATCGACACCTTGAAAAACTTCGTGGCGAAGTTGGGTGGCAATGGTTTCGATTTGTTCGATCAAAGGGCGAGCCGGCGCACACAGTACGATTTTCTTTGCCCGGCGGTCTTCCACCACCGATTGGCGCTGCACCAGGCCCTGACCTTCCAGGCTATCGAGCAGGCGTGCCAGGGTTGGCCCTTCGACGCCGACACTTTGCGCCAGCTCCCTTTGGGTAGGTGCTGCTTCGAAACGCGCCAGGTGCAGCAGCACCAGCCAGCGCGCCTGCGACAAACCCAGGCCGGCCAGCCGGCGATCCAGTTCGGCACGCCAGCCGCGAGACATCTGAGCCAATTGCATGCCAAAGCGGTGTTGTTCGGTTAACGGCATAAAACACTCATGGTTAGACTGAAATCGATAAAACTAATTATTAGTCAGCTAAGCATGGCCTTCGACTCGAGGCAAGGTTTGCTCTGCACTGAATCGTTACATCAATAGACCGAGATCAAGTTTTGCGCGTCAGATCTCGAATTCCGATTGCAGCGCAGCCCGGACGCAGTACAACACCCCTTCAGGCACCCGCCCGGCAAACAGTTCAGCGACCTGCGCAACCGACGGCAGTTCGCCTTCACCGTCGAGGAATGCATCCTGCACTTCACCCATCAGTTCTTCCGGCAAATCCAGCGCCTGCTCCAGCGACAACTGCTGCTGGCCGATGGCGTCGGCGAGCATGGTGTAGACATTCTTTTCCGAGCATTGCAGTTGGCCGGCAATCTGCAACGGGGTCATGCCGGCGCGTGCCAGCGTGATCAATTCGTGGCGAACGTCGGCCACCGCCTTCGGTGCCTCGACCTGACCGCCAAGCACTTCGAGGAACGCCTCGCCGTAACGCTCCAGTTTGCGAGCACCGACGCCACTGACCCGGGCCATTTCCGCCAGCGAAGTCGGCTGACTGCGCAGCATTTCCAGCAGGGTCGAATCGGGGAAGATGACGTAAGGCGGCACGCCGTGCTCTTCGGCAAGCTTGCGACGCAGGGCGCGCAAGGCTTCCCATTGCTCGCGCTCCTCCCCGCGCACCAACTGGCTCGCCTGGCTCTTGCTGCTTTTCGCCGTGGTCTGTGGTTTGAGGTCGCGACGCAGTTCCAGGGTGACTTCGCCCTTGAGCAGCGGCCGGCAGGTATCACTCAGGCGCAGTCCACCGTAGCCCTCCAGGTCGATGTCGGCCAAACCCCGCGCCACCAGTTGCCGGAACAGCGAGCGCCATTCGCTCTCGCCCATCGCCTTGCCCACCCCATAGACCGACAGATGCTGGTGACCAAAACTGCGGATTTTTTCGTTGTCCTTGCCCAGCAACACATCCACCAGATGGCCGACGCCGTAGCGCTGGCCGGTGCGGTAGATGGCCGAGAGCGCCTGGCGAGCCGGTTCAGTGGCATCCCAGGTCTGTACGCCATCGACGCAATTGTCGCAGTGGCCGCACGGCTCGGGCATGTCTTCGTCGAAATAGGCCAGCAGCGTCTGGCGACGGCAGCGGGTTTCCTCGCAGAGCGCCAGCATCGCATCGAGCTTGTGCTGCTCCAGGCGTTTGTGGCGTTCGTCGCCTTCGGAGTTTTGCAGCATTTGCTTGAGCATCACCACATCTTGCAGGCCGTAGGCCATCCACGCGTCTGCCGGCAGACCGTCACGGCCGCCGCGACCGGTTTCCTGGTAGTAGGACTCAAGGGATTTGGGCAAATCCAGGTGTGCGACGAAACGCACGTTCGGCTTGTCGATGCCCATGCCGAACGCCACCGTGGCAACCATGATCAGGCCTTCTTCATTGAGGAATCGCCGCTGGTGCTCGGCACGGGTTTCGTTGGCCAGCCCCGCGTGATACGGCAGCGCAGGAAAGCCCTGTTCACTGAGGAACACGGCCACTTCGTCGACTTTCTTGCGCGACAGGCAGTAAACGATGCCGGCATCGCTGCGCCGTTCGGCGAGGAACGCCAGCAACTGCTTGCGCGGCTGTTCCTTGGGCACGATGCGGTAAAAGATATTCGGGCGGTCAAAACTGGAGAGAAAACGCTCGGCATTCTGCAGGTGCAGGCGCTCGACGATCTCTTCACGGGTTCGCTTGTCGGCGGTCGCGGTGAGGGCGATGCGCGGAACATGGGGAAACAATTCCGCCAGTTGTCCCAGTTGCAGGTATTCGCGACGGAAATCGTGGCCCCATTGCGAAACGCAGTGGGCTTCATCGATGGCAAACAGGGCGATATCGAGATTTTGCAGAAATGCCAGCATGCGCGGCTGGACCAGGCGTTCGGGTGCCAGATAGAGCATTTTCACTTCGCCACGACGGATCCGCTCGGCAAGGTCGCGTTGCTGCTCGGCGCTCAGCGTGGAGTTCAACGAGGCCGCCGCAACGCCCAGTTCTTCAAGGGTCGCGACCTGGTCGTCCATCAGCGCGATCAGCGGAGAAACCACCACCGCCAGGCCTTCGCGCAACAGCGCCGGCACCTGGAAGCACAAGGACTTGCCGCCCCCGGTAGGCATCAGTACCAGGGCATCGCCGCCGCTGGCCACGCGCTCAATGATTGCACCCTGGCGGCCACGGAAACTGTCGTAGCCGAAGATGTCCTTGAGGACGCGTTGAGCCTGTTCGAGCATAAAAACTCCAAAAATCACCGAAACATCCCTGCAAGGCTGGTTCACTAGCGACAACGCTGCACTGGCAAATGGTAAGTGCGCATTGCATGACGCTGTACATTTGAGCCGCAACGCCGGCAGGGCATCACAAAACGCGCAAGTATACCCGAGGCCTTCCGTGCGCAGGGTGCCGCTGAGAAGACACTGGAACTCAAATACACTGAGATCCCCTGTGGGAGCGGGCTTGCTCGCGAATGCGGTGGGTCAGACGACGTTGATGTCTTCTGACACGCCCTCTTCGCGAGCAAGCCTGCTCCCACAGGGGGGATGGCGGTGTTCTGCGGATCGATTACACCGCGCGGCTGGCCTGTGTGCTCAAGAAGGCCTAGAATTCCCGCATCTGTTTAATTCCCAAGGTAGCCCTTTAATGTCCTTCGCTGAGCAACTGACCCGCCTGCAAGTCTTCCTCGACGCCGATGAACTGCATGACGAGGCGCTGGACTACGTGGCCGCCCATGGCTACCTCACCGCGCTGTCGATCTGTTCCGAGCAGGTTCCGGACCGCGAGTGGATCGATGCCCTCTTCGCCGAAGAGCCGCACTACGCGGACGATACCGAGCGTGAAGCGATCGAATCCACCCTGCTCGCCCTCAAGGCGCACATTGCCCGCCAACTGGCGTCGGACGAAGAGTTCGAGCTGCCTTGCGAGCTGGACCTGGGCGACGACCCGGACGACTCCGACCTGCGCGGCTGGTGCATCGGCTTCATGGAGGGCGTGTTCCTGCGCGAAGCGGCCTGGTTCGAAACCGCCGAAGAAGAAGTCAGCGAAATGCTCCTGCCGATCATGGTCGGCTCCGGCCTGTTCGACGAGCAGCCCGAGTTCTCTGACATCGCGGCGGACGCCAACCTGATGGACGACATGATCGTTCAAATTCCGGAAGCCCTGACGGCGCTGTACCTGCTGTGCAACGCGCCAGACGAAAAACCGGCGATCCTCAAGCCACGCCACCACTAAGGTTGTGCCTGTGGACAACCCCATAGGCAACCGGCCCTTGATGTTGCGCTACGTGCTGCTGGCCATCGGCTGGCTCAGCGTGGCGCTGGGAGTGATCGGTATTTTCCTGCCGGTGTTGCCCACCACACCCTTCCTGTTGCTGGCCGCTGCCTGCTTCGCTCGCAGTTCACCCCGCTTTTACCACTGGTTGGTGGAGCATCCACGCTTGGGTCCGTGGATTCGTGATTACCTGGAGGGCAACGGCATTCCACTCAAGGGCAAGGTCTACGCCATCGGCCTGATGTGGTTCAGCATTCTGCTCTCCTGTTATCTGGTGCCGCTGCCCTGGGCACGCGGCTTCATGCTGACCAGCGCAGTGCTGGTGACGATCTACATTCTCAGGCAGAAAACGCTGACCTGATCCTTTGCAGGCACAAAAAACCCGCCATCCCCATATCGGGGATGGCGGGTTTTGTCGTCTCGGCCTCAGGTCACACCGTATCGACCTTCAACGAATGGTCATTGAGCATGCCGTTGATGATGGTTGCCGTGTCCGCACCGTTGATCACCCCACCGGCACCAGGTGTCACGCCGTAATGGCTGGCCAGGTCCACACCGGCCAGGTCGATGGTCTGGTTCGGCGCGGCGCCGGCCATGGCACTGACGTCGATGGAGGTGACCAGTGAATCGCCGCTGCCGGTGACCTTGAAGTGCAGGTAATCATCCAGCGACGCCGCAGTGCCGTTTTCCCCTTGCAACAACTGCGACAGGTCGAGCTTGTCGATGCCCGGGTTGAAGTCGGTGACCACGTCGTGGCCGCTGTTGCCCTGCAGCCACTGGAAGGTGTCGGCACCGGCACCACCGGTCAGGGTGTTGTTGCCCATGCCGCCGATCAGCAGGTCATCGCCCCCGCCACCGTTAAGCACGTCGTGACCGAGGCCGCCAACGAGTACGTTGTTGCCGTGGTCGCCAATCAGTGTGTCGTTGTAATCGGAGCCGATCAGGTTTTCGATGCCAGTCAGCTTGTCGATGCCGGCGCCCACGGTGTTTTGTGGGGTCAGCAGGCTGAGATCGACCTTGACCCCGGCGGTGGCGTGGGCGTAGCTCGCGGTATCGATGCCGGTGCCGCCGTCGAGCAGGTCGTTTCCAGCGCCGCTGTACAGCAGGTCGTTGCCGGCCTCGCCGTGCAGTTCGTTGTTGCCGGCCCCTGCGGTGAGCACATCGTTGCCGTCGCCGGCGTTGATCACGTTGCTGCCAGCACCCGCCACCAACACGTCATCGCCGGTGGTGCCAGTGAGCGTGTGACCGTCCTGGTAGGAGATGCTCACAGCGGCGCTATCACTGCCGCCGTGGCCGTCGTTGGCGGTGTAGGTGCCGTGGTAGTCCGGGGTGACGTCATGGGCCCCTGAGTAATCGACCGTCATGGTCAGCTTGTAGTTTTCTGCACCTTTGCCGTACTTGCCACCGTCGTCGATGTTGGTGACACGGATCTGGTAAGTGCTATCAGCCTGGGCGGTAATCGACTGGCCATTGCCGATGAACTGGTAGTCGACTCCGTTGAGCGAATATTCCAGCGTCACGTGACCGGCAGCCAGATTGTGATCCAGGCTGAGCGTCTCTCCCTGTTTCAGGTTGACGGTGATGCGGTCAACGTCATTGCTGTTGTTATTGCTTACGGCACCCAGTGCACCGCTGACCACCAGCATCGCTGTCATGGCGGTGGCATTGGCGACGAAGGCACTGCGGGCAAGCGCAATGGATTGCACATTGCCATTCGTGAAGCTGACGTTCGGATTGCTGCCGGTGAAGTCCGCCCCCTTGGCGACCCAACCGGTGTTGAACGTGGTCGGCGAGGCGCTCAGCGCATTGCCGTTTGGATCGGTGTCGTTGGCCAGCAGCGCGTCACCCGGCAATGTGATATTGCCCGACAGCACGTTGGTGATGACGTGATCGGCCATCGCCACCGGTGGCGCGTTCGGCACCACCTTGACCACCAGGGTGGAACTGGCCAGGTCGCCGTCGTTGTCGCTGAGGGTGTAGCTGATGTTCTCTGTGATGACCTTGGTCGTGGCCGTCTGCGAAGTGTAGGTGTATTCGCCGGTGTCGAGGTTGACCACCAGGGTGCCCTTGCCGCCGGTGGCAATGCTCAGGGTATTGTTGGTGGTGTTGAAGGTGCCGTGGTTGGCACCGCCACTGACATTCAGCGAACCCTGGTTGCTGTTGCCTTTGGGGTCGAACGTGTAGGTGGTGCCATCAACGGTGATCGACTTGACGAAACCACCGTCGGCGCCGAATGAACCACCCTCGCCCAGCAGCGAACCGGTGACGGGCGCGCCGGTCACTGTGCCCGAAAGCACCGAGTTGAGCTGGTTGAGGTCGGTCACGACGGTCGCATTGGTGTTGCTGCCCTGACCGACGCCGGCGCTGCCGTCATAGGCCAGCGGATCGAGGTTGGAATTGCTGACACCGCTGCCCAGGCCAATGGCGTAGCTTTCGATGTGATTGTGTTCGAGGAACGATTTCCAGTTCGCTTCGTCGTTCTTGCCAATATCGCCCTCGTTGGGCTTACCGTCCGAAAAGAAGTAACTGACGTTCTGTGCCCCGGTGAGTTTGCCACTGGTGTCGAACGCATCCTTGGCCGTCGCAACCGCGGCATCGTAGTTGGTGTTACCGCCTGCTGTCAGGCCGGCGATGATCGCCTTGGCACCGGCCACATCGACCCAGACTGGCGTCTTGTCCGAGGCGTCGTGGTTGAACGTGACGATCTGCACCTTCACGTCCCCCAGATCGTCGTACTTGTCGAGCAAGGCATTGAGCGCCTGCTTGGCCAGGTCCAGGCGAGACAGGTTACCCACGCCGGATGCGTCCTTCATGCTGCCCGACACGTCGATCACCAGCAGCAGGTTGGTGTCGACCTCCGCCGCCGACACGGAGCGCTCGGCCGGGACAGCCTTGGGCACATCGTCAACGATGTTGACCTTGATCGTGCTGATACTGGTGTTGCCCAGGTTATCAGTTGCCTTGTAGGTGAAGCTTTCACTCAGCGTATTCGCGCCGTTGTTGGCCGAAGGGTTGGTGCTGGCTGGCGACGTCAGGGTGTAGGTGTAGGTGCCGTTGGGGTTGAGCTGAATCTGGCCATAAGTGCCGTGGTCATTGCCCACCAGGGTGTAGGTGATCGACCCCGAGCCGCCGGTGACAGAACCGACCAGGGTGCCGGAAGCGGTTTCGCCGGTGTGGCCCGGGTCGCTGCCGGTCACCGTGCCGGCGGCCAGGTCCTGGCCGTCCTTGCTCAGGTCCAGCGCCTTCTCGTAGACGGTGATTTCGTTATCGACCGAAGCCGTGAGGCAACTGTTGATCACATCGACGGTGACGGTCGTGGTGCTCTCGTCACCATCGGCATCACGGATGGTGTAGGTGAAGGTGTCACTTGCACCGGAGCCGTTCACCGCGTTCGGGTTGCTGTGGTATTCGGCATTGCCCATTGCGTCGAGGATCAGGTAGCCGTAGGTGCCATTGATCTTGGTACCGACACCGCTGTGGGCCGGAGTCGAGGTGTCCGAACCGAAACGCACGCCCACCACGCCACCACCCGCCGCGTAGCCATCGGCGCCACTGACGTCGTTGTCCAGCACGTTGCCGGAGATGATCCCACCTTCGCCCACTGACGCCTTGTCCGCATGGGCGGTGGGAACGTCGTCGACAATGTTGACGGTGATGGTGCTGGTGACCGTGTTTCCTTGGGAATCCGTGACCTGATAAGTGAAGGTTTCAGTCACTGTGTTGGCACCGTTGTCCGCGTGCGGCGTCGTGCTGGCCGGCGAGGTCAAGGTGTAGGTGTAGGTCCCGTTCGGGTTGATCAGAATCTCACCGTAGGTGCCCGTTGCACTGCCCACCAATGCATAGGTGTGGCCGGCGCCACCGGTGACGGTTCCAACGAGGGTGCCCGTCGCGGTCTCGCCCGTGTGCCCCGGTTGGCTGCCTTCGACGGTACCCGGTGCCAGGTCCTGGCCATCTTTGGTCAGGTCGAGGGCATTTTCATAAACGGTCACTTCGCTGCCTTTCACCACGGTGAGGCAGCTGTTGATCACATCGACGGTAATGGTCGTGGTGCTCTCGTCACCATCGGCATCGCGAATGGTGTAGGTGAATGTATCGCTCTCACCGGAGCCGTTCACCGCGTTTGGATAGCTGTGGTATTCCGCGTTGCCTTGGGCATCAAGAATCAGATACCCATAAGCGCCGTTGATCTGGGTGCCGAGCCCGCCACTGACCGGAGTCGAGGTGTCCGAGCCAGCCCGTACGCCGACCACGCCACCACCGGCGGCGTAGCCATCGGCGCCGCTGACATCGTTGTCCAGCACGTTGCCGGAAATGATCCCGCCCTCGCCGACCCACGCCTTGTCGGCATGAGCGGTCGGCACGTCATCGACGATGTTGACGGTGAGGGTGCTGGTGACCGTATTCCCCTGGGAATCGGTGACTTGGTAGGTGAAGGTTTCGGAGACCGTGTTGGCGCCATCGTTCGCGTGTGGCGCAGTGTTGGTCGGCGAGGTCAGGGTGTAAGTGTAGGTCCCGTCCGGGTTGATCAGGATCTGGCCATAGGTGCCAGTCGCGCTGCCCACCAGCGTATAAGTGTGACCGGCGCCGCCGACGACTGTGCCGACCAGGGTGCCGGTCGCAGTTTCGCCCGTGTGCCCCGGCTGGCTGCCTTCGACGGTGCCCGGTGCCAGGTCCTGGCCGTCCTTGGTGAGGTCCAGTGCATTTTCGTAGACGGTCGCGGTGCCAGTGCCCACCACGGTGAGGCAACTGTTGATCACGTCGACGGTAACCGTGGTCGTGCTCTCGTCACCATCGGCATCACGAATGGTGTAAGTGAAGGTATCGCTCTCACCGGAGCCGTTCACCGCGTTTGGATAGCTGTGGTACTCGGCATTGCCCTGGGCATCGAGGATCAGGTAGCCGTAGGTACCATTGATTTGGGTGCCAAGGCCGCCGTGGGCCGGTGTCGAGGTGTCCGAGCCAGCCCGTACGCCGACCACGCCACCACCTGCGGCGTAGCCATCGGCGCCGCTGACATCGTTGTCCAGCACGTTGCCGGAAATGATGCCGCCCTCGCCGACCCACGCCTGGTCCGCGTGGGCGGTCGGTACATCGTCGACAATGTTGACGGTGAGGGTGCTGGTGACCGTGTTGCCTTGGGAGTCGGTGACCTGATAGGTGAATGTTTCAGAGAGGGTGTTGGGACCGTCGTTCGCCTGCGGCGAAGTGCTGGCCGGCGAGGTCAGGGTGTAGGTGTAAGTGCCGTCCGGGTTGATCAGAATCTCACCGTAAGTGCCCGTTGCACTGCCCACCAATGCATAGGTGTGACCGGCGCCGCCGGTCACCGTACCGACCAGGGTCCCGGTCGCGGTTTCGCCCGTGTGCCCCGGCTGACTGCCTTCGACAGTGCCTGGAGCCAGGTCCTGGCCGTCCTTGGTGAGGTCGAGGGCTTTCTCGAAGACCGTCGTTTCAGCCGTGCCCACCACGGTCAGGCAACTGTTGATCACGTCGACGGTGATCGTGGTCGTGCTCTCGTCACCATCGGCATCGCGGATGGTGTAGGTGAACGTATCGCTCTCACCGGAGCCGTTCACCGCGTTTGGATAGCTGTGGTACTCGGCATTGCCCTGAGCATCCAGGATCAGGTAACCGTAGGTGCCGTTGATCTGGGTGCCCAGGCCTCCGTGGGCCGGCGTCGAGGTGTCCGAACCAGCCCGCACGCCGACCACGCCACCGCCCGCCGCCAGACCATCGGCGCCGCGCACATCGTTGTCCAGCACGTTGCCGGAAATGATCCCGCCCTCACCGACCGACGCTTTGTCCGCATGGGCGGTGGGCACGTCGTCGACGATGTTAACGTTGATCTGGCCGGTGGCCGTGCTGCCATCGGTATCCGTCGCAACGACGTCGAAGCTCGCAGAAATGCTGTTGGTGCCATCGGCATTCGGGTGAGCACTGTTGTCCTTCAGGGTGTAGCTGTAACTCACCACCCCGGTTGCCGGGTCGTAGCCGGTGATAATGAATTGCGCACCGCTGTCAGTCACGATGGTCTGCGGAAATCCTGCGGCAACACCGCCGCTGATCACCGCGATGCCGCCCACGGTGAGGCTCTGCAGGCCATCGGCTGCATTGACGGTGAAGGTGCCGGTCTGGGTCAGCGCCGTCGCATCAGGGTCGGTGCCTTCGGTGAGGTTTTTCTCGTAGACGGTGATCTCGCCGCCTGTGACGTCCAGGCCACCCAGGCTGACGCCGTGGTTCTGAATGTTCAGCACCAGGTTGGCCGTGCTGCTGTCTCCGTCGGCATCGGTGAGCACATAGGTAAAGGTTTCCGTGCCGCTGCCGCCTTCGTGCAGTGCCTGGAATTGCGGATCGCTGGTGTTGAGCGTGTAGGTGTAGGTGCCGTTGGCATTCAGGACCAGGGTGCCATAAGTGCCGACGAACGTACCCGCGGTGATCGGCCCAGTTGTCGGGCCGGTCGGTACTCGGTCCGCGCCCTGCACGTCGTTGGTCAGCACATTGCCTTCCAGGGTCAGGTGATTCGACGTGGCCGTACCGGCGTTACTGTCGTCGATTGCCTTGGGCACGTCGTCAGTGATGTTGACGTCGAGCGAGCCAGTGGCGGTATCACCATCGCTGTCGCTGGCGACCACGGTAAAGTGCTCGCTCAGGTTATTCGGGCCGTCACCCGCCGAATGGGTTTCGTTGCCGTTGAGGGTGTAGCTGTAACTCACGACGCCGGTAGCCGGGTTGTAACCGGTCACGGTCAGGGTGTTGCCCAACGGCGTGGTAATCACCTGAGGAAAACCGGCGATCACGCCGTTGCTGACCACGTTGATCCCGCCGACACTGAGGTTGTTCAACCCGTCCGGTGCGGACACCGAGAACGTGCCATTCTGGGTCAACGCTGCCGGATTGTTGAGGGTGCCGCTCTCCAGGTTGGCTTCATTGAGCGTCAGCTCGCCGCCCTCCACGGTCAAGCCCGTAAGGGTGACGGGATTGTCCGGAGCATCAGGCACGATCGGGGCAATCGGTGCATCCGGGCCGCCGTTGTCCGGATCACCCGCCAGTAGTCCGCGGGGAAACTCGGGAATGCCGTTGAAGCCCGCCGTAGGGAAACCGACGGTCGGATCGACCCGCCCGGCGACTTCCTCCAGCATCACAAAACTATGGCCGCCGCCCAGGGCGCCCCCCCGGGGTTGCCAGGAGCACCAGGGCCTGCTGCCGTGGCCTCTGCGCTTTGCGTCGGGTCATCGCCGGCCGCAATGGCTTTCTGGATTTGCTCGACGTCGGTCAGTTGCGCCTGGGTCGGCGTTCCCGCGTCATTGGTGTCGACATGCGGCACGCGGTCCGCCAGCAACTGCGTGTTCATCTGCAGGCTGCTGCCACGCCCAAGCGTGAGTTCCTGGCCATTTTGCAAATGCACGGCCACGGCGCCATCGGCCCCGGTCACCAGTTGATCGCCGGTAAACAGTCGATCCCCCTCGATCAGCGCGCGGCGAGTGCCGTCGCCGGACTCGGCGAACACCTGACCAATGACCTTACTGACGATACCGATGAGCGTAGCCATATGCATTTCCTCCGCTGCCAACGGCTGTTGGCATCCTGTTGTTTGCGAAGAACGGCTTGTGGCTTGGGCATGTCATCGGCGGAACGTCTGCCGGGCCGCGGCCTGATCCAGCAAGCCGCCGCCCCGGCGACGAACTCGCCAGGCGATTCGCTCGCGTCCGGGATGTGCGCCTCAGCCTAAAACCCAATGCAATCAATCACATTGGGGTGCTATTGCGAATCCATCCCTCCTGCGAGCGATGCGTAACGATTTTGAAGCACCGAACGACAAAAAACCGTCGCTCAAAAATCGTCCCGCCTCCCTCCCCTCCAGCACTTCTTCGCCCTATGTCGAAAAGTTGTTGGAACTTTATCTGAACCGTAGATAGGCTCCGTAACGCACATAAATCAAGGGTTTTCGCTGAGAACAATGTGCTGGATTTTTCGGAGTGCATAAGTTTTTTTTAGAATAACAATTATGAAAAAAACTTCTAAGCTTCTTAGAATAATGTTCTTAGCTCTGATGTTACAAGTATGAAACGGTTTTACCCATAAATGCCGTCAAATATTTGGCGACTGATAAAGCACCATTAGGATTCAGGGAGATGTACCCATGCGCCAGTTGACCCCGCTCTGCAGTTCGATTCTTTTGGCCATGGCCTGCATCTCTCAGGCTCAAGCCATCACGATCACCGAGGCGATCCAGAGCACCATCGCCACTCACCCGGAACTGGCGTCGCGGGTCGACAGCCGTCTGTCGGCGGATGAAGACGTGAAAGTCGCCAAAGGCGGTTTTTACCCATCGGTCGATCTGAATGCCTCGTACGGGCGCGGGTACAGCGACAACACCAATACCCGAGCCTTCGGCAATCACCACACCGAAATTCTCAACTACACCCAGTCTGAGCTGCGTCTGCGGCAGATGTTGTTCGACGGTTTCAACACGTCGAACGAAGTCCAGCGCACCAAGGGCGTGGTCAACTCCCGGGCCTATTACGCCCAAGGCACGGCCCAGGACCTGGCGCTGCGCACCATCGAGGTCTACCTCGAAGTACTCAAGCGCCGCGAGCTGGTGACCCTGGCCAAGAACAACCTGCAGGCGCACTTGCGGGTCAACGACCAGATCGGCCTGCGCACCCAGCGCGGCATCGGCAGCAACGCCGACGCCGACCAATCCGTCGCCCGTCGTGCACTGGCCGAGAACAACCTCGACACCGCCGAAGTCGATTTGGCCGACGCGGAAGCGAACTTCTACGCCGTCGTCGGCCGCATGCCCGACGAACTGGAAGCGCCGCCGTCGATCCGCGGAGAGCTGCCTCCCTCTCTTCCTGACGCCCAGCAGAGCATGGTGGAGAACAACCCGTACCTGAAATCGGCCCAGGCCGACGTGCAATCGGCCGAGAGCCAGTACGAAGTCGCCAAGTCGCCGTTCTACCCGCGCTTCGACGCCGAGGCTGCGGTGGGTGCCAACAACAACATCGCCGGTGAAGAAGGCCACGACAACGAGTGGCGCGTGGGCATCGTGATGAACTACAACCTGTTCCGCGGCGGCAGCGACAAGGCGCGACTGGCCTCCGACGCGCACAAAATCAATCAGGCGCTGGACATCCGCAACAACGCTCTGCGCCAGCTCAACGAGAACATTCGCCTGGCCTGGAACGCCATGCTCAACGCGCGCAAACAGACCCCGACCGCTCGTGAGTATGCCGAGACCACCACCCGCGTGCGGGCGGCCTATCAGGATCAGTTCGGCCTGGGCCAACGTACCCTGCTCGACGTGCTCGACAGTGAAAACGAGCTCTACAATGCCAACCGCCGCTACACCGAGGTTCGCTACACCGAGGAGTTCTCGATGTACCGTGTCCTGGCAAACATGGGCGAGTTGCTGAGCAAACAACGCGTGGTGCTGCCCGCCGATGCGATTGCCAGCAGCGAAGTGAAGAGTGAAGCCCGTCTGCCTGAGTTGAGATAACGCAATGGAACGATCCCTGTGACCAGCATGGAGCCGGGCAACTCCGGTGTCGATCCGCGACTGAGCTTCGATGACCCCCTTCTGGACGGTCTGCTGATTCTCTGCAAACTCCATGGCGCGACCGTCAGCCGCGCCAGCCTCAGTGCCGGGCTGCCAATGGCACACCAACGCCTGAGCCCGGACCTGCTGCCTCGTGCAGCGGCCCGGGCCAGTTTGCAGGCGCGCCTGCTGAACCGCGACCTGGAAGATATTTCCCCGCTCAACCTGCCGGTGATGCTGATCCTCAACAACGGGCGCACCGCCATCCTGCGCCGCTTTGGCGAGGATGGCCGCCTGCTGATCCTGCCCAGCGAAGCCGACGGCGGCGAGCAATGGGTCAGCCGCGAAGAACTCACGGAGGACTACAGCGGCCAGGCGTTGTTCGCCCGGCCACGACACGAACTCGAAGACTTGCGCTCGCCCTTGGTGCCGAGGGTCGAGGCGTGGTTTCGTGACACGCTCAAACTGTCGAAATGGCTGTACAGCGACGCGATCCTCGCCAGTTTCCTGATCAACCTGCTGGGCTTGATGGTGCCGCTGTTCGTCATGCAGACCTACGATCGAGTGGTGCCGAACCAAGCCACCTCAACGCTGTGGGTGCTGTCCATTGGCTTGCTGATCGGCACCGGTTTCGAGCTGGCGTTGCGGGTGGTGCGCGCGCACCTGCTGGACACCGCCGGCAAGAAAACCGACGTGATCCTGTCCGCGACCCTGTTCGAGCGCATCACCGGCATGTCCATGAAAGCGCGCCCGGCCACCATCGGTGGGTTTGCCCAGAGCATCCATGACTTCCAGGGCCTGCGTGAATTCCTCACCGCCGTCACCCTGACCAGCCTGATCGACCTGCCTTTCGTGGTGCTGATGCTCGCGGTGATCGGCCTGCTAGGCGGCTGGCTGGTGGTGATCCCCTTGTTCGCCTTCCCCATCACCATTGTGTTTGCCATGGTGATTCAGGCGCGCTTGCGAGACACCGTGCAAAAAAGCCTTGCCCTGGGGGCCGAACGCCAGGCCCTGTTGATCGAAACCCTCGGCGGCCTGGAAACCCTCAAGGCCTGCAGCGCCGAAAGCGAACGCCAGCACAAGTGGGAAAGCACCCACGGCGCCCTCACCCGCCTCGACAGCCATGCGCGCAACCTCTCGGCGCTGGCCACCAACGGCACGTTGTTCATCCAGCAATTCTCCGGGATGGCGACCATCGTTGCGGGCGTCTACAGCATCATCGCCGGCAACATGAGCGTCGGTGCGCTGGTGGCTTCGTACATGCTCGGCAGCCGCGTGCTGGCACCACTGGGCCAGATCGCGGGGTTGATCACACGCTATCAGCAGGCGCAACTGACCATGAAAAGCACCGATGCGCTGATGGGCCTGCCCCAGGAGCGTGACGTCAAGCAGCGTCCACTGGAGCGCACGCAACTGCAAGGCGCACTGGACGTCAGCGGCGTGACCTTTCACTACAATGGCCAGAACGCGCCGGCGTTGAACAACATCAGTTTCAGCCTCAAACCCGGTGAGCGAGTGGGCATCATCGGCCGCAGCGGCTCGGGCAAAAGTACCCTGGGTCGATTGGTGATGGGTTTTTTTGAACCCAATGAAGGCCAACTGCTGCTTGATGGCCTGGACCTGCGGCAACTGGATGTCGCCGACTTGCGCCAGCAAATCGGTTATGTGGCGCACGACCTGCCACTGCTGGCTGGCAGCCTGCGCGACAACCTGACGCTGGGCGCACGCTACATCAGCGATTCGCGCATGCTCGAAGTGGCCGAACTGACCGGTGTGACCGAGCTGGCACGCCAGCATCCTCAAGGGTTCGACCGGCCGGTGGGCGAGCGTGGGCAGCTGCTGTCCGGCGGTCAGCGCCAGGCGGTGTTGCTGGCGCGAGCGCTGCTGCTCGACCCGCCGATCATGCTTCTCGACGAGCCGACCAGCGCCATGGACAACAGCAGCGAAGACGTACTGCGGCAAAAAATGCAGAGCCTGGTCCAGGGCAAGACCCTGCTGCTGGTGACGCACCGCACGTCGATGCTCAGCCTGGTGGATCGGCTGGTGGTGCTGGACAACGGGAGGATCGTCGCCGACGGTCCGAAAGAAGCGGTCATCGACGCACTGCGCAAGGGCCGTGTCGGCTCTGCGGCCGTCTAGGAGGCCGCCATGGCATCTTCACAAAGTTCACGCGGTTACTTCGACAGCTTCAGCAAAAGCGCCGAAAGCGAGTACATGCCGGAAACCGCCGGCGCTTCGTTACAGGATTCACCACGCTGGTCGCGGATCACCGTGTGGCTGGCGGCGGCGTTGATCATCAGTGCAGTGGTCTGGGCCAAGTTCGCGGTGCTGGACGAAGTCACCATGGGCGAAGGCAAGGCGATTCCTTCGAGCAAGATTCAGGTGATCCAAAACCTCGAGGGCGGCATCGTCACCGAGATCTTCGTACGCGAAGGGCAGATGGTGAACAAGGGCGACACCTTGCTGCGCCTGGACGATACGCGTTTTCTGTCAAATAAGGGGGAAAGCGAGGCCGACCGCTACGCGCTGACTGCGCAGGTCGAACGCCTGTCCGCCGAGGCTGAAGGACGGCCGTTCAAGGTGTCCCAGGAAGTGATCGACAAGGCGCCACAAGTGGCCGAGGACGAACGTTCGCTGTACGAACAACGGCAACGCAGACTGGCCAGCGAGCAGCGCACGCTGACCGAACAACTGCGGCAGAAAACCCAGGAACTGGCGGAATTTCGTTCCAAGCAGGGTCAATACAGCTCCAGCCTGGCCTTGCTGCAACAGGAAATGAACATGTCCGCGCCCCTGGTCGGCACCGGCGCGGTATCACCAGTGGAAATCCTGCGACTCAAACGCAGCGCCGTGGAAATTCGCGGTTCCCTCAATGCCACGACACTGGCGATTCCCCGGGCTGAAGCCGCCATTGCCGAAATTAAAAGCAAGATCGATGAGTCGGAGCAAACCTTCCGCTCCGAAGCGGCGAAGGAACTCAACGAGAAACGCACCGACCTGTCAAAAATAACAGCCTCCAGCATCGCCATCGATGACCGGGTGAGCCGAACCACCGTGGTGTCACCCGTGCACGGGATCATCAAGTTGTTGAAGGTCAATACCATTGGCGGCGTCGTGCAGCCGGGCAGCGACATGGTGGAAATCGTACCGATCGAAGACAACCTGCTGATCGAAGCGAAGGTGCGTCCACAGGATGTGGCTTTCCTGCACCCGGGACAGAAAGCCATGGTCAAGTTCACCGCCTATGACTACACGATCTACGGCGGCTTGAGCGCCAAGCTGGAGTTGATCGGCGCGGATACGATCACCGATGACAAGGGCAACAGCTTCTATCTGATCCAGGTACGTACCGACAAGAATCACCTGGGCGGGGATGTCAAACCACTGCTGATCATTCCGGGGATGGTGGCGACCGTGGACATCATTACCGGCGAGAAGAGCGTGCTCGATTACCTGTTGAAACCGGTGTTGAAGGCGCGGACCGAGGCGATGCGCGAGCGTTGATGTGTGTTGTCAGTACTTGCCCGCGATGGGTCCGGCACTGACAACAACTATTTCGGCCCATGATTACGCTGAAAAACCTCCTCCCCCATCGCCGCAATCTGCCCCTCGATCAACGCCTCGAACGGCTTGAGCAACGGCGCAAAATCGCCCGGCGCTTCCAGCACCTGCAACGCCTGCACAATCGCCTCCACCGTCGACAAGGCCCCCGGCCCCGGCGCCTTGCGCAGCCGGTAGCGTGACACCCCGCCTTCGGCAAGCGTCACCCGGGGCAACGCTGCCAGCGGCGGATTGAGGTGCAGCATCTTGCGCGCCTTGCGCCAGGTGCCGTCCGGGACCACCAGCAGCATTGGCTGATCACCCGCGCGGTAGGCCCGTATCGGCTGTGCACCGTCACCCGGAAACAGCAATCGCGCCTGATAACCCGGCGGGTTCAACAACCGCGGCAAATCCTCGAACACCTCACCGACGATCAACTCGGCATTGGTCAATCCCAACGCCGCCAGCCGTGCGGTGTTCAACGCGTGATTCACTTCGCTGGGGTGTTGCAGCAGCAAGACCCGGGTGCGGCTGTCCAGGCTCGGGATCAACGCACACAGGCAGTGGGTTTGCGGGCGCAGGCAGCGCGGGCACTGGAGTCTGGACATCGTTCTGCTTCCTCAAGCGGCCTGGTTCAGTTGCGCCTTGAGCAGGTCGCGAAATGTCTGGATCAATGGTTCGCGACTACGCCCCCGGCGAATGATCATCGAGAACGGTGCCTGGTAACCGAAAGTCGCCGGCAGCAGAACGCGTAGATCACCCTTGTCCGCCCAGGCCTGGGCATAGTGCTCTGGCAGGTAACCGATGTAAGCGCCGGACAACACCAGAATCAACTGTGCCTCCATGCTTTCCACCGTGGCG
Source organism: Pseudomonas sp. S2_C03 (assembly GCF_054668405.1). NCBI lineage: Bacteria > Pseudomonadati > Pseudomonadota > Gammaproteobacteria > Pseudomonadales > Pseudomonadaceae > Pseudomonas > Pseudomonas sp. S2_C03. Next base: position 3,889,054 of record NZ_CP162766.1, read on the forward strand.
GCGCTGTGCTTGAAACCGTGACGCGCCAGTTCAGCCTGGCTCCAATACCCACGCCCGACCATGCGTTGCTGCGTAATGACCTGCTCCGGAATGCGCCGCTCGTTGAACAACGGATGACGGTTGCTGCAATACAACCAGTGCTGCTCGCGATACAGCGGCATGTAGACCAGCCCGCTCATGCGCGTGGAAAAAGCACCGATGGCGAGGTCCAGGCGGTTGTCCTGCACCCCCAGTTGCAGCTCATACGGGCTCATGACCGAGAGGTGCAAATGCACTGCCGGGTGTTCCTGACTGTAGGCGCCGATGGCTTCGGCGAAAGGCAAGGCCTTGTCGCTAACGGTGGAATCGATCACCCCCAGGTTCAAGGTGCCGCGCAATTCGCCTTTCAAGGCCGCCGCGTATTGTTCGAAGCCCTCGAGTTCGCCAAGCAGGCGCAAGGTTTCCTGATGAAACAGTTCGCCCTTGCTGGTCAGGCTGAAACCGCCACGCCCCCGATGACACAGCACCAGGCCCAGGGCGGCTTCGAGCTGGCTCATGTAGGTGCTGATCGCCGAAGTCGAGAGGTTCAACTCCTGCTGGGCGTTGGCGAACCCCTGGTGACGGACCACGCTGACGAAGATGCGCAACAATTTCAGGTCGGGTAAAGCATTGGCCATGGGAGCTCCTGTCCGAGCGCGGAACCTGTGGGAGCGCAGATTGCGTTGGCGGGAAGTCTATCGCCCCACCCGTCATTAGTTTAGAAAAATCTGAACTAAGTATTTGCCCGTAGCGATTCTTCCGCCCCGCACCATTTCGCAGAATCGGCCCACAACGGTGCCCGAGCCTTCCCGGCCTGTGCCACCGCCATAACTAAAACAACGACGATGAGGCCTTACCCGTGGACAAGATTCTCCACCAACCACTGGGCGGCAACGAAATGCCGCGCTTCGGCGGCATCGCCACCATGCTCCGACTCCCCCATGTACCGACCGCTGCCGGCCTGGACGCTGCCTTCGTAGGCGTGCCGCTGGACATTGGTACTTCGCTGCGCCCCGGCACCCGCTTCGGACCGCGCGACATCCGCACCGAATCGGTGATGATACGCCCGTACAACATGGCCACCGGCGCTGCCCCGTTCGACTCGCTGTCGGTGGCGGACATCGGCGACGTGGCGATCAACACTTTCAACCTGCTGGATGCCGTACGCATCATCGAAGAAGCCTACGACAACATCCTTGAACACGACGTGATCCCGCTGACCCTGGGCGGCGACCACACCATCACCCTGCCGATCCTGCGTGCTATCCATAAAAAGCACGGCAAGGTAGGCCTGGTGCACATCGACGCCCATGCCGATGTCAACGATCACATGTTCGGCGAGAAAATCGCCCACGGCACCACTTTCCGTCGCGCCGTCGAGGAAGGCCTGATCGACCCCGACCGCGTCGTGCAAATCGGCCTGCGCGCCCAGGGTTACACCGCCGACGACTTCAACTGGAGCCGCAACCAGGGTTTCCGCGTGGTCCAGGCCGAAGAGTGCTGGCACAAATCCCTTGCGCCGCTGATGGCCGAGGTTCGCGAGAAAGTCGGTGGCGGGCCGGTGTACCTCAGTTTCGACATCGACGGCATCGACCCCGCCTGGGCGCCTGGCACCGGCACCCCGGAAATCGGTGGCCTGACGACCATTCAGGCGATTGAAATCGTCCGTGGCTGCCAGGGCCTCGACCTCATCGGGTGCGATCTGGTAGAAGTCTCGCCCGCCTACGACACCACCGGCAACACCTCGCTGCTGGCCGCCAACCTGCTGTACGAAATGCTCTGCGTACTGCCCGGCGTCGTCCATCGCTGAGGACCGGCCATGACTGAACATGATCAGGTTTTGAAAGCGGCCGCCGACCTGGTAGCCGCCTTTGCCCGCAATGATCGCGAAGCTTATTTCGGCGCCTTCAGCGTTGATGCCAGCTTCGTGTTCTACACCCTCGAACAGCCCCTGCTGTCGCGCGATGCCTACCAGGCGATGTGGGACAGCTGGCGCGCCGAGGATGGCTTCGAGGTGGTGTCGTGCACTTCGAGCAACGCCTTCGTCAGCCTGCAGGGTGATGTGGCGATTTTCATCCATGACGTGGCCACCGAGCTGCGCATGCAAGGGGAGCAACACTTCAGCCAGGAACGCGAGACGATTGTTTTCAAAAAACAAGCGTCTGGCCAAGAACAACAAGGCTTGTGGCTGGCCTGTCACGAACATTTATCCGCGATGCCGGAAGGGCTGCCCACACCTTAGCCAAACAGGTGACGCTCACACACGATGAGCGCGCCTTTATGATCGGAGCAGATCATGAATAACAACAACAACGACCCAAGCCTTACGCAGATTGAAACCCACGGGGTCGAACAGATCCCGGACAACGAGCGCACCGCCGGCCCAACGGACCTGTTCCGGATGATCTTCGGTGGCGCCAACACCTTTGCCACCGCCGTGCTTGGCAGCTTTCCGGTGCTGTTTGGCCTGTCTTTCCAGGCGGGCGTCGCGGCGATTGTGGCCGGTGTGCTGCTCGGTTCGCTGATTCTTGCGCCCATGGGCCTGTTCGGCCCGCTTAACGGCACCAACAACGCCGTGTCGTCCGGTGCGCACTTTGGCGTACACGGACGGATCGTCGGTTCGTTCCTGTCATTGCTGACCGCCATCGCCTTTTTCTCGCTGTCGGTGTGGAGTTCGGGTGATGCGTTGATCGGTGGGGCGAAACGCCTGATCGGTCTGCCGGAAACCGACCTGACCCTGGGCCTGGCCTACGGTCTGTTCGCGATTCTGGTACTGACGGTGTGCATCTACGGCTTCCGTTTTTTGCTGTGGGTCAACAAGGTCGCGGTGTGGAGCGCCAGCCTGCTCTTCCTGCTGGGCGTCTTCGCCTTCGCCGGTCCTTTCGATGTGAACTACGCCGGCACCGTGAACCTGGGTCAACCGGGCTTCTGGGCAGCGTTCATCGGCGCGGCACTGGTAGCAATGAGCAACCCGATTTCCTTCGGTGCGTTCCTCGGCGACTGGTCACGCTACATCCCGCGCCACACCCCCAAGGCCCGGATCATGCTGGCCGTGGTGTTCGCGCAAGTCGCCACGTTCATCCCGTTCCTGTTTGGCCTCGCCACCGCCACTATCGTCGCGATCAAGGCGCCGGACTACATTGCCGCCAACAACTACGTCGGTGGCCTGCTGGCCGTTTCGCCGAGCTGGTTCTTCCTGCCGGTGTGCCTGATCGCAGTGATTGGCGGCATGTCCACCGGCACCACCTCGCTGTATGGCACCGGGTTGGACATGTCCAGTGTGTTCCCGCGCGTGCTGTCACGGGTCAAGGCGACGCTGCTGATCGGGGTGCTGTCGATTGTCTTCATCTTCATCGGGCGCTTTGCCGCGAACCTGGTGCAGAGCGTGTCGACCTTCGCCGTGCTGATCATCACCTGCACGACGCCATGGATGGTGATCATGATCATCGGCCTTCTGGTGCGTCGGGGCTTCTATTGCCCGGATGACCTGCAAGTGTTCACTCGAGGGGAAAAAGGTGGCCGTTACTGGTTCGCCCACGGCTGGAACTGGCGCGGGCTGGGTGCCTGGATCCCGAGCGCACTGGTGGGTCTGTGCTTTGTCAACCTGCCCGGGCAATTCGTCGGCGTGCTCGGCAACCTGGCAGACGGCATCGACATCAGTCTGCCGGTCACCCTGGGCCTGGCGTCGGTTGTGTATCTGGTGCTGCTGAGTCTGTTCCCGGAACCGGCAGCGGTGTACGGGCCGGGGGATGTTCGTAGCAAGGGTGCGGCTGCGGATACTGCGTTGCGTCAGGTGGCCTGAAACCTTCCCTTGTAGGAGCGGTGCTCGCCAAAAGAACTTTGTTTCACCATAAAAAAGACAATCGGAGACACGCCATCATGGCATTGGATTTATTCGTCGTACTCATTTACGCCGCTGCGATGCTGGTTCTCGGCTACTTCGGCATGCGCAAGGCCAAGACCAACGAAGAGTTTCTGGTCGCCGGACGCAACCTCGGCCCAACCCTGTACATGGGCACCATGGCGGCCACGGTACTGGGCGGCGCTTCCACGGTCGGCACCGTGCGCCTGGGTTACGTGCATGGCATCTCCGGCTTCTGGCTGTGCGCCGCACTGGGTTGCGGGATCGTGGCGCTGAACCTGTTCCTCGCCAAACCGCTGTTGAAACTCAAGATCTACACCGTGACGCAGGTGCTGGAAAAGCGCTACAACCCGATGGCCCGCTCAGCGAGCGCGGTGATCATGCTGGCGTACGCACTGATGATCGGCGTGACCTCGATCCTGGCCATCGGCACCGTGCTGCAAGTGCTGTTCGGCCTGCCCTTCTGGATCTCGGTACTGCTCGGGGGTGGCGTGGTGGTGGTCTATTCGGCCATCGGCGGCATGTGGTCACTGACCCTGACCGACATCGTCCAGTTCATCATCAAGACTGTCGGCCTGATGTTCATCCTTTTGCCGATCTGCCTGTACCGCGTCGGCGGCTGGGATGAACTGGTGACCAAACTGCCGGCGGCGAGCTTCAGCTTCACCACCATCGGTTGGGACACGATCATCACCTACTTCATGATCTACTTCTTCGGCATCCTGATCGGTCAGGACATCTGGCAACGGGTATTCACCGTCAAGACCGCCAAGGTCGCGCAATACGCCGGCACCGCTGCGGGTCTCTACTGCATCCTCTACGGGCTGGCCTGCGCCCTGATCGGCATGGCTGCGCACGTGCTGATCCCGGACCTGGACAACGTCAACAATGCGTTCGCCGCCATCGTCAAACTGTCCCTGCCGGACGGCATCCGTGGCCTGGTGATCGCCGCCGCACTCGCCGCGATGATGTCCACTGCCAGCGCGGGCCTGCTCGCGGCCGCCACCACCCTGAGTGAAGACCTGCTGCCCAAACTGCGCGGCGGCAAGCAATCGAGCCTGAGCCTCAACCGTCTGGTGACCCTGTTGACCGGTGTGGTCGTGCTGGGTATCGCCTTGGTAGTGAACGATGTGATCAGCGCCCTGACCCTGGCTTACAACCTGCTGGTGGGCGGCATGTTGATCCCGTTGATGGGGGCCATCTTCTGGAAGCGTGCAACCACTGGCGGCGCCATCGCCAGCATGGGCATGGGTTTTGCCACCGCGTTGCTGTTCATGTTCAAGGACGGTCTGGACGCCAACACCCCCATCTACTACAGCCTGGCCGTAGGCCTGGTGAGTTTTGTGGTGGTGAGCCTGATGTCCCGCCGCCCGGCAGTGGTGGCCAGCGCCATCTAGGCTGAACATAAAGTTACGATGCTTTCTTCGACGAGTGTGGCGTCGGTTGCCACACTCGTTTTTTTTCGTCCGGAGAAAACCCTAGATGAAAATCGTTCCCCGCAATCAATGGTTCGAAGTCAAACAGCTCAGCGACGGCATCCGCCTGATTCATGAGCCGTGGATACGCCCCTTTTACCGCTGCAACCTTTGGCACATCCAGGGCCGCGAGAAGGACTTGCTGCTCGACAGCGGTTCCGGCCTGGTCAGCCTGCGCGAACAGTTGCCGTGGATAACCGAGCGGCCACTGGTGGCGGTGGCCAGTCATTGCCATTTCGATCACATCGCCGGCCACCATGAATTTTCCGAACGCCTGGTGCATCCCGCCGAAGCCGACATCCTCGCGACGCCTGACGGCGAAAACGATTTGAGCCGCGCCTTCGTCGGCGACGACATGTTCGAAGCGCACCCCGACTGCCCATTGTGTTACGCCGAATATCGGGTCAAGGCTGCGCCAGCCACCGGCACAATCGAAGAAGGCGACGTATTGGACCTGGGCAATCGCGTCCTGCAGGTGCTGCACACGCCCGGCCATTCACCAGGCGGTATCAGCCTGTATGAAGCCACCAGCGAAACCCTCTTCAGCGGTGACATCATCTACGACGGACCACTGATCGAAGACGCCTACCACTCCAACCTCGACGACTACGCCCGCAGTTTGCAACGGCTGCGCACGTTGCCCATCCGCACGGTACACGGTGGCCATTTCGGCAGTTTTTCCGGGGAACATTTACGGCACATGATTGACGAGTGGCAGCGCTCGCACGAGTGAAGGCTGCTGTACTCAATGCACCAACAACGTGTTGAAGAACCGTTATGAAAAAAGCTGCCGTGCGTGCCGCCGTGCATCGCTTCATCAGCCGATTGCTGGAAGACCAGGAGGACTTCGACGATCACACCAGTCTGGCGGAGTTGGGTTTGGATAAAGCCGATATCGAAGACCTGATCTTTCATCTGGAAGATGAATTGGGCCTGACGGCGTTTACCGCAGAAGAAGACCGGATACTCAAGACCGCCAGGACGGCGAATGATTTGAGCCGGTTTTTGATTGCCATCGGACGGCATTGACCGGGCACCTTCGACAGCGCCCTGCTGCCCGGCGCCCGAAGCGGCACTGGCCTCGCGGTGCTCGCTAGTGGCTACAGCAACTGCCTATCGGTCGCAATTACCGGCGGCGCTGCTGGCGTCGACGCTGCTCGTCGTCCGTACGGATCGGCACAGGTTGCATCGGTGGTTCGATCAAACCGAGTGCTACACCGAGGTCATGGAGCCAGTTCTGGATTTTCTCTTTCATGGTGCCCCCTTCAGGGTAATACCGGGTGGCTGAAATTTCGCAGCCCCTTCGCACTGATAATAGTCCGAAGTCCTACGCAATGTGCAGCAAAATCCGCAATGATCTGTTACTGAATTGATCCAAATACCTGACCGATCGTTCAAGCCGTAGCCTTCACGGGAATGGCAGCCTCTGGAAAGTCCATCTGCTGTTGCTCAATCCACGCATTCAGGTTGGCTCCGACCATGCCCTTGCGCCACATCAGCCAGGTGGTCGCACTGGCGAACGGCTCGGTCAACGGGTGCACGGCGACGCTCTCGCGCCCCGGCAGGCTGGCGAGCATCGACTCCGCCATCAACGCCACTCCGGAACCGGCGATCACGCAGGCGAGCATGCCCTGATAAGACTCGATCTCCATCGCCCGGCCCATGGTCGCGTGATAATGCGCAAACCAGGCTTCCAGGCGCATGCGGTACGAACAGCCTTGGCGAAAGGTGAACACCGCCCGCCCCTGCACATCCAGCGCACTGTGTACCGGCGGGTGATCGGCTTCGCTGATCAGCACCAGCCGTTCGTGGCACAACGGTATGCCGTCGAGCCCGGCCAGCTCCAGCGGGCCGTCCACCAGCGCCGCGTCGAGGCGACCGCTAAGCAAACCTTCGAGCAGTTCGCCGCTGGGCGCCGCCTGCACTTGCAGGTTCACTGCCGGGTACGTGCGGTGATAGCGGGCGAGCAGTCCTGGCAGGTGGATCGCGGCGGTGCTGTACATCGTCCCGAGCACGAAGTCTCCCGCCGGCTGCCCGCCCTGCACTGCCGCCTGAGCCTCGTCATGCAGGCTGAACAGTCTGGCGGTGTAATCCAGCAAGACTTTTCCTGCAGGTGATAGCTGCAAGCGCTGACGCTCGCGCAGGAAGAGTTCTACGCCGAGCTGTTCTTCAAGCTGTTTTAGCCGGGTCGAAAGGTTCGAAGGTACTCGGTGCAAACGCTCGGCGGCGCGGGTGACCGAGCCTTCCTCGGCCACCGCCTGAAAAATCCTCAACTGGCTAAATTCCACGCCATTCTCCAAATCAGAACAAGTTACTCACTATTATTCATTTTTAAAGAAAGTCAATCAGTCCTAGCCTGACGGTCAATGATCCTCTACAGGAATCCCAGACCATGTCGCCCCTGATTCGCTTACTCGCCAGCTTTATCGCGCTCATGATGGCCATGGGCATCGGGCGCTTCGCCCTTACCCCGCAAATGCCGCACCTGCTCAGTGAAGGGCAGATCGACCTGACGGCGGCCGGACTGATCGCCGCCGCCAACTACCTGGGCTATTTCGTCGGTGCCGTGGACGCGATGTTCTGCCGTCGCCCCGCGCAAGTCCGCCAACGCTTGCTCGGCGGCTTATGGCTGTGTGTAGTGCTGACCCTTGCATCGTTCTGGGCCAACGGTTTCTGGTCTCACCTGCTGCTGCGTTTCGGCACTGGCGTGGCTAGCGCCTGGGTGTTGGTAATGATTACCGCACTGAGCCAGCCAATCGCCGCCGCAGCCGGCCGTCCACGACTGGGTGCGCTGGTTTTTGCCGGACCGGGCTTGGGGATTTTCCTGACAGGACTGCTGGCCTTGGGTTCGAACCTTCTGGGGCAGACCTCTGCCACCTTGTGGCTGGTGTATGCGGCGGTCGGCCTGGTGATGCTGCTGTTGATCCTGCCGTTTCTGCCGCGCCCGGCCACCAGCGTCACCGCTGCACCGAACGCCGGCCAATTGGGCAATCAAGGCATCGGTCGCCTGGGGATGATCTACGCCTTGTACGGCCTGGGCTACATCATCCCGGCGACGTTCCTCTCGCAAATGGCCAGTGCGCAGTTCCACGGTAAGTGGCAGGCGGATCTGTTCTGGCCGTGCTTTGGCCTGGCATCGGCCCTGGGCGTGGTGCTTGTGAGCCTGCGTCGACACAACCCCGACGCCACACGCCATTGGTTGATGGCCACATTGTGGTTGCAGGCGGCAGGCGTGTTTGCCTGCCTGCTGGGAAGCGGTCTGGGCCTGGCGCTGGGGGTGCTGTTGTGCGGCTCGCCGTTCCTGGCTTGCATGCAGTTGGTGATGCAACGCTCGCGGGAACTGGCGCCCCACGCCACCCAGCGTAATGCCGGGCTGTTGACCGCGTGCTTCGCCGTCGGCCAGCTCGCCGGGCCATTGCTCGCCGCCTCGAGCAGCTATTTCAGTGGGGGTCTGCAACCGGCGCTGATCATCGCGGGTAGCGGCTTGCTCGTGGCCGGAGGCTTGGCGTTCGGTTCGGTCAGTACTGGGCGGGGACTCTGCACAAACAACGGCGCATCCACGGCTCAGCGTTGAGATCAGGCCTTGCGCGCGGCGCAATAACCCAGGGTACAGACCACCGTGGTCGCTACCGTCCCCCACGCCATGTCCATCAACACCAAAGGCATCGACCAGCCCTGCAGCGTCGCCCAATTGCTCAGGTCGTAGGTGCCATAGGCGACCAGCCCCAACAAGGCGCCATGACTCGCCGCACGCCGCCAGTAGGTCGCCGGCAATATCACAAGCACCACGCAACCGACGCTATAAAGGAGATAGAACATCGCCGCAGGAATCAGGAGCGGCTGTTCGAGCATCAACGGCCCCAACAACCCCCGGTAGGTCGAGGCCATCAGCACGCCGAGCCACAGCCCGTCGAGCACAAGCAACACCAGCAGGCTGGTGACGTACGCAAGCAGCGCCTTTTTCATCACAACGTCCCCATGTAAGCCACCTACATGGGGCCGGTTCGACGTCAGCTTAGTTCAATGCGGTCGGCATGAATGACAATCTGGCCATTCTTGTACAGCGCACCAATGGCTTTCTTGAAGTTGCCCTTGCTGACGCCGAACAAGCTGCTGATCAACGCCGGATCGCTCTTGTCACTGACCGCCAGGCTACCGCTGTTCTCGCGCAACTTGGCGAGGATCTTCGCGTTGAGACTCGTGGCCGCTTCCTGGCCGACCGGCTGCAGGCTCAGGCTGATCTTGCCATCGGCCCGGACTTCCTTGATAAAACCCTTCTCCTTCATGCCGGAGCGCATGAACTTGAAGATCTCATTCTTGTGGATCAAGCCCCAGTGCTTGTTGTTGATGATCGCCTTGAACCCCATGTCGGTGGCTTCGGCAACCAGCAAATCAACTTCCTGACCTGGCGCGTAGTTTGCCGATGTCTTGTCCAGATAACGGTCCAGCCGTGCGGTCGCGGTGATGCGTCGGGTGTGCTTGTCGAGGTAGACATGCACCACCACGTAATCGCCGGCGGTCATCTGGCGCTTTTCTTCGGAAAATGGCAGCAACAGGTCCTTCGGCAGCCCCCAATCGAGGAAAATGCCGATGCTGTTGACTTCAACAACTTTCAAACTGGCGAATTCACCAACTTGAACTTTCGGCTTCTCGGTAGTTGCGATAAGTTTGTCATCGCTGTCCAAATAAACGAAAACATTGAGCCAGTCTTCATCTTCACTCGGAATATCCTTTGGGATATAACGATTAGGCAAAAGTATTTCGCCGTCCGCACCGCCGTCCAGATATAAACCGAAGTTAGTGTGTTTAACCACTTGCAAACTGTTGTAACGCCCGACTAAAGCCATTTCCAATACCCTCATTGCTTGGGCGGCATTCTACCCGTTTTTGCAGACGGCGCCTGATCCCCTCTTCAGCGACCCGAGAAAATTTCGCTGAGGCCTTCATTTTCGTGGTCTGGATTGCGCCCGTTGGGCCACTCGTCAGGACGCCATGAAATCATTCGCCGGACCGATCCGGTCAACCACAGGTAGAACATTACTGATGTTCGTATTTAAAACAGCAGCTTAGGGGGATATTTATGCACAACTAAGGTGCCTCACCAGAACGCTGATGGTTATCGAATGGATATTTGGCAAGCAATTATCCGGTCATTCGTGTACGATGGCTGGCCAAATTAAATTCCTACAGGTGATTGGCCGCCATGCGCGTAAAAGCATCCCAAAGCAAAGTTAAGCCAGCTCCAGCCGTTGAAACCAGCGAATCGATCAACGACCAGATTGCCGCTTTCCTCAAATCCGGTGGCGAGATTCAGCAAATCGCCAAAGGCGTGAGCGGCCAGACCTTCGCCCCGTCCAAGCAGATCTCCTTGGGCAAGAAGTAATTCCCCGCGACATCGAGTCCCTGAGCGCTTTGAGCTTCGAAGCGCTTGGACTGCACCCTCCCCCAACACCCTTCAATCAGCGCAAAAATCGACGAACGGCCATCGATGCCGAGCATTCGCCGTTATGCTTGCACGCGTCTAGATCAAGCATTTGATCAGGTTTTCGTCTCGAATCTCCGCAGTCATGGAGTGACGCATGCTCAAGCCCTCTTTTTCCTGCTCGGCAACCTGCTCTGGTGTTCGCTTGCCAACGCGCAGGTTTTCCAGCGTGAACTGGGAGACTTCGACCTCAAACTGGGCACCACGCCGAGCCGCAGCATGGCGCAAGGGCTGGTCAAGCCTTCGGCCACCGGCTCGTTCCACGGCGGCCTTGACCTGAGCCACGACAGCGGTTTCTACGCGGGCCAGTGGTCTCCCAGCATGGGCTTGAGCGAGGGCAACAACCTCGAAGTCGATTCCTACATGGGTTTTAAACAACCCTTCGATCAGACCCTGGGCTATGAAGTCGGAATGATTCATTACAGCTACCCGAAAGTAGAGACCCTCGACTCCCATGAGTTCTTTGGTGGCCTGACCCTGCTGGGCAGCCGTTTCGGCGCGGCATTCAGCAACGACCCGGACAAACAGAACAGCACACTCTTCGCCGACCTGAGTGGCAACCAGCCGTTCGGTATCGGGATAAGCCTCAAATACACTACCCACCAGCTCAACACCCCGGTCTCGGTGGACGGCGGTTATGTCAGTAGTTTCAACGATTGGTCGCTGAAGTTTTCCCGACCGTTCATGGGCATCGACCTCGACCTGATCTACAGCGACTCCAGCCTCAGCGGCAGCGATTGCAGTGCCTATTCCGGGCGCAACGGACAATGCGACGGCCTGGTCACCCTCAAGGCTGAACGCACGTTCTATTGATCGGCTGAACTGGCAGGCTCATCTTGCGTTCACATGAAAACCCAGGCTTTCGCAAGGACTCGCCCATGTCACGCTGGTTGAAGTGCTTCGCCGTTATCATCACCTTCAGTCTCGCCCTCGGCGCCTGCAGCCGCGTGGGCCTGGCCTATCGCAATCTCGATGTGATCATTCCATGGACGCTCAGCGATTACCTGGACATGAACGGCGAGCAGAAAGGCTGGTTCAACGAACGCCTGAAAGCGCATCTGAGCTGGCACTGCACCACCCAACTGCCCGGCTACCTCGACTGGCTGGACCGCCTGCAAGGGATGGTAGCCACCAACCAGGTCACCGACGCCGCCCTGCAAACACGGACCCAGGAAGCCAAACAGGCGATCGCCCAGACGGCGCGGGAAATCACGCCTTCAGCCGTCGAGCTGTTGCGGGGACTGGATGACAAGCAAGTGGCGGAAATGAACGAAGCGTTCGCCAAAGACCTGCGCAAACGCCAACAGGAGTACTTGAAGCCGCCCCTCGATCAACAGATCAAGGAGCGAAGCGAGCGCATGGAAAAACGCCTGAATGACTGGCTCGGGCCGATCAGCCCGACACAGCAGCAACGCGTGGTCACTTGGTCGAACGCCCTTGGCGATCAGAACACTCAATGGATCGCCAACCGTGCCCACTGGCAAAAGCAATTCAGTGCGGCAGTGGCACAGCGCCAGAGCCCACAATTCCCACAACGCATCGAAACCCTGCTGGTCAATCGCGAAAGCTTGTGGACCGCCGACTACCGCAAGGCTTACGCCGATACCGAAGCCCAGGCCCGCAGCCTGATCGTGGACCTGATGGCCGAAAGCACGCCGGCCCAGCGCCAGCGCTTGCAGAAGAAAATTGAAGGGGTACGCAAGGACTTTAACGAGTTGAAGTGCCTGAGGGCGGCTAGCCAAGGTTAGCAAGCCGGCCACAGGAATTGTGGGAGCTGGCTTGCCAGCGGTAGCGTCCGATCAGCCAACAAAACTGTTGAATGTGACGGCCCCATCGCTGGCAAGCCAGCTCCCACAGGGGGTCAGGCAATCTGCGCCTTCGACGCCACCTCATCAAACGTCACCTCATCCAGCGCATCTTCCTGGTCATCCAGCACTTGCCGTGGGTGATCGTTACCGGGGATGCTGCTGTCGATCAGGCTCAACAGTCTTGAGCCACGCATCGTCAGAATATAGTTCGACCCGCTGCCGCCCTCTTCCTCGGGACGAGGCTCAATGTACCCGCGCTCCAGCAGCAACTTTTCGTATTCGCCCGCCACTGCCTTCAGGTGATCGAGGTTTTCCGTCGGCTCGCCTTCCGTGGCCTTCTCGGCCGCATATTGTTCGGCATATGGCCTTGGCGTAAAACTCGGTGCGCCGTTCTGCACTTCGTGCAGCAGGCGTTCGATCAGATCCCAGTTATAAGTCGTCATCCTGTTCAACCTCCAAAGCCCGTGATTGTGATGGCCTTCTTTGGTTGTGACCGGCAGCGTGATCAGCCGTTCAGCCTGGTACTGAGTCACTACCGACCGGCGGTATGTCGATTGACGCGGGGCTTGAACGACTAAGCTACGTCAGTCCCCTCCCAGCATTGCGCAGGAGAAACCTCGATGGACATTCAGAACCACCCCGTGGTGTCGCGAGAAGAATGGCTCGCCGCCCGCAAACAACACCTGGCCCGCGAAAAAGCCTTCACCCGCGAACGGGACAAGCTCAGCGCCGAACGGCGTTCCCTGCCCTGGGTGAAAATCGACAAGGACTATCGCTTCCAGGGCCCCGATGGCGACCTGAAACTGGCGGACCTGTTCGGCAGTCGCAGCCAGTTGATCATCTACCACTTCATGTTCGCCGAAGGCTGGGACGAAGGCTGTCCTGGTTGCTCGTTCCTGTCCGACCACATCGACGGCGCCAATCAGCATCTGGCCCATCACGACATCGCGGTCGTGGCGGTTTCCCACGCAACGCTGGCCGAATTTCAGGCGTTCAAGCGGCGTATGGGCTGGAAGTTCGACTGGGTTTCGTCAACCGGTTGCGATTTCAACTACGACTTTGGCGTCTCGGCCCGAGCGGAAGAGGTGGCCGCCGGCACGGCCACCTACAACTACGAAAAATCCGACGGTGCCGAAGAAGAGCTTCCGGGCCTCAGCGTGTTTTATCGCAACGACGCCGGGGAAATCTTCCACACCTACTCCACCTATGCCCGCGGCCTCGACCTGCTGGTCGGCGCCTACAACTTCCTCGACCTGACGCCCAAGGGCCGCAACGAGGAGGAAATCATGGAATGGGTGCGGCATCACGATCGCTACGACGACAAGGCGTCTTCGAGCTGCTGCCACGGCGGGTAGATCGCCCTGGACCGCAAACGAAAACGGGCGACCCGAGGGTCGCCCGTCGCATCGGCCTGCGCCGTTACTTCACCGGTATGTACCCATAGCGCTTGACCATGGACTTGCCATCCTTGTCGCGCAGCCGGACCATTTCAACCCTGTTCTCCTGGGTGTACTCGACGAAGTACTCCTTGCCCGGCTCGACCAGCAGGTTGAGGTAGACAGGTTTTTGCCCAGCGGAGACCTTGTGGATCCCGGGGCTTGCCAGCACCCAGGAATAGGTCTGCTCGTTGAGCCCGACCACCGCGCTGTCATTGATGCTGAACACGCTGTCGTAGAAGCTGCCCTGGATCACCTGGGTGCGCATCATGTAGATCCGTCCCTTGCCCTCAGGGAGCGCAGGCGGTTCGAAGAAGGGTTGGCTGGAGCGGGTGTGACCACAACCGGTCAGCAACAGCAGGAGCAACAGGGCCGATCCATATTTGATTGCCTTGCTCATTTGGCTTGCCCCAGCAGTTGGTTGATGAGCGGTGCCATCTTCTCCTCGACCGAACCGAATTTCGACAGGGAAAGACCGCCATTATTGGTCAGGTTGTATTTGACGTAACCGATCTGCTGGTCACCCTTGTACAGCCGCAAGCTGGCATCGGACAGGTAAGCGGTGAAATCCCACGAACGAATGGCGGTGTACGTCAGTCGATATTCGCAACTGGCAGGCGCCGGCGCGACATACAGGCGGCTGTCGATGTGGTGTTGGCGCAACAGCGTTTGCACGCCGTCGACGAAGTCACCCACCACCACTTTCGGGTTTTCCTCGATGCACAGTTGGGAAATGTTGTACGAAGGTGCGATGGGCTCGACCTGAACGTTGGTGCAACCGGCCAGGGCCAGTAGAAGACTTGTCGTGATAACTCGGCGAAGCATTTCCAATCCCTGAAACAGCGTGATATCAAAGTGATGCCGCATACTAATGGATGGTGCGGAACTTTCCCACTGCCGGGGCCCTCAACCGGATAACTGCCCAAACGGAACCGAGGCCACCCCATGAAAACCCTGCTGAAGATCACCCTCGCCGCCACCCTTGCCTGCGCCCTGCCCGCCTGGGCCTGCACCCCCGAGGAAGCCACCGCCAAACGCGAACAGCTCGCCAGGGAAGTCACCAGGCTGACCGAGCAGAACCCGGCCAAGGCCAAGGAGATCAACGACGAGTTGCAGAAGATGGATCTGGGCACGGCCAGCGCGGATTTGCCGGATAAGTGCCAGTTGATCGACCAGCGTTTGAAGGAGCTGGGTTCGGCAGAGAAGAAGGCCGAAGGTTGATCGCCCGCGCATAAAAAAACCGGACATATGTCCGGTTTTTTTATGGGGTGATTATTCGGCGGCGGACGCCTCAGGCTTGCGGCGCTTGAGCGGCGCCATGCCGTCCTTGCTGACCAGCGACGGCGCTTCGGCCTTCGGTCGGTTGACGCTCTTGCGTTTGGTCGGGGTCTTGGCGGCGGTTTTTTTCTTGTCGCCCTTGGCGTCGGTCTTTTTCTTCTTCACGCCGACGGCCTTGCCCGAGGCCTTGACCTTTTTCGGTCCGCCGTAGGTGCCCTTGACTTCCTTGATCGTGCGACGCTCAAAGCTCTGCTTGAGGTAGCGTTCGATGCTCGACATCAGGTTCCAGTCGCCGTGGCAAATCAGCGAGATCGCCAGGCCGTCGTTGCCGGCGCGGCCGGTGCGACCGATGCGGTGAACGTATTCGTCGCCGCTGCGCGGCATGTCGAAGTTGATCACCAGGTCCAGGCCGTCCACATCCAGGCCACGGGCAGCAACGTCGGTGGCCACGAGGATCTTCACGCCGCCCTGCTTCAGACGGTCGATGGCCAGCTTGCGGTCTTTCTGGTCTTTTTCACCGTGCAGGACAAACGCCTTGTATTCCTGCGCCACCAGGCGACCGTAAATGCGGTCGGCCATGGCCCGGGTGTTGGTGAAGATAATGGCCTTCTGATAGGTCTCGTTGGCCAGCAACCAATTGACGATCTGCTCTTTGTGCTGGTTGTGGTCAGCGGTAATGATCTGCTGACGGGTGGTTTCGTTCAGTTGGCTGACCGCGTTGAGCTGCAAATGCTCAGGGTTGTTCAGAACCTTGGCGACCATCTCGCGCAGGCCCGAACCACCGGTGGTGGCGGAGAACAACATGGTTTGCTGGCGATTCGGGCATTCGTCCACCAGACGCTGCACGTCGTCGGCAAAGCCCATATCGAGCATGCGATCGGCTTCGTCGAGTACCAGCACTTCAACCTCTTTCAGGTCGAGGTTGCCGGCGTTCAGTTGCTCGATCATCCGTCCCGGCGTACCGATCAGGATGTCCGGCACCTTGCGCAGCATCGCGGCCTGGACCTTGAAGTCTTCCCCGCCGGTGATCAGACCGGACTTGATGAAGGTGAACTGCGAGAAGCGTTCGACTTCCTTCAAGGTCTGCTGCGCCAGCTCACGGGTCGGCAGCAGGATCAGGGTCTTGATGCTGACCCGGACTTTCGCCGGGCCGATCAGGCGGTTGAGAATCGGCAGAACGAAAGCGGCGGTCTTGCCGCTGCCGGTTTGCGCCGTCACCCGCAGGTCACGCCCCTGGAGCGCCAGCGGGATGGCCGCTGCTTGCACAGGCGTAGGCTCGACAAATTTAAGCTCGGCCACGGCTTTGAGCAGGCGTTCGTGCAGGGCGAATTCGGAAAACACGGGTGCTACCTCGAAGAAATGCAGAAAATCAGCGGCATAGGTTACCGGTTTCGAGCGCCAAGGCCGAGTTTCTTTACGAAATCGACAGTAAACAGTGGCTTTTGTGTTGCGTTGTTTGTCCCCAATTGTCATTGAAAGCACCTTAAATGCTCTAATTACCTCGACGCGTCCTACAGAAGAACCGGTTTACCTATGGATATTCAACAGCTCTGGATCAACATTCAGGACCTCTGGGGAGCGCTCGACCAGCACCCGCTCCTGCGTTCGGGCCTCGGCCTGCTGACGTTGCTGGTGGTGGCACTGGTCCTCGGACGAGTGGCGCGCTACCTGATTCTGCATGCAACCAAAATGCTCGCGCGCCAACCGGCTTTGCACTGGGTCAGCGACTTTTTGCAGAACAAGGTGTTTCATCGCCTGGCCCAGATGACGCCGCCGCTGGTGATCCAGTTCGGCCTGCACCTGGTGCCGGAATTGGGCAAGACCAGCCTGACCTTCCTCGGCAACGTCGCGCTGGCATTCACCATTCTCTTCATGATGCTGGCCCTCAGTGCCCTGCTCAACGCACTGCTGGACATCTACGCCCGCACCGAACACGCCCGCACCCGCTCGATCAAGGGCTACGTGCAACTGGCGAAAATGGTCTTGTACGTGTTCGGCGCGATCATCATCGTCGCCACGCTCATCGACCGCTCGCCGCTGTTGCTGCTGTCGGGCCTGGGTGCCATGTCGGCGGTGATCCTGTTGGTCTACAAGGACACGCTGCTGTCCTTCGTCGCCAGCGTACAACTGACCAGCAACGACATGTTGCGCGTCGGCGACTGGATCGAGATGCCGCAGGTCGGCGCCGATGGTGATGTGGTGGACATCACCCTGCACACCGTCAAGGTGCAGAACTTCGACAAAACCATCGTCTCCATCCCCACCTGGCGCCTGATGTCCGAGTCGTTCCGCAACTGGCGCGGCATGCAGCAATCCGGTGGCCGCCGAATCAAGCGCAGCCTGTTCATCGATGCCAGCGGCGTACGCTTCATCCGCGACGACGAAGAACAAAAACTCTCCCAGGTGCACCTGCTGACCGACTACATCAATCGAAAACAAGCCGAACTCAAGGCCTGGAACGAGGCCCAGGGCAACGTCGCGGCCATGTCGGCCAACCGCCGGCGCATGACCAACATCGGTACATTCCGCGCGTACGCATTAGCGTATTTGAAAAGCCACCCGGAGGTTGCGCCAAACATGACCTGCATGGTGCGCCAACTGCAGACCACGGCCCAGGGCATCCCGCTGGAAATCTATTGCTTCACCCGCACCACGGTGTGGGCCGATTACGAGCGGATTCAGGGGGATATTTTCGACTACCTGCTGGCGGTGCTTCCGGAGTTTGGCTTGAGCCTGTATCAGCAGCCCAGTGGTGGGGATCTAAGGGCCGGGTTGTTGCCGGCGGTGTTGGGGGCGAGTCATCTTCCTGAGCCTGAAAAACACTTGATGTAAAACTCAGTCCCCTTGTGGGAGCGGGCTTGCTCGCGAAAGCGATGTATCAGCCAACACAAATGTTGGATCTGAAGTCGCAATCTCGGGCAAGCCCGCTCCCACAGTTGGTTCAGTGTGCAGTGGCAGTTTTGCGTATCCCCAACCGACTGATCCACACCGCCGCCAATATCACCGTCCCGCCCAACAACAGCCTCCCGAGTTCCTCATGCTGATTCCAGATCAGCAGGTTCAGCAGCAGCCCAACGGGCACGTGCAGGTTGTTCATCACCGCCAGCGTGCCGCCGTTGACGAGGCAGGCGCCCTTGTTCCACCAATACAGGCCCAGCGCGGTGGAGACCAGGCCGAGGAAAATAAGCACGGCCCATTGCAAGGGTGCTTCGGGCAGGAAGTTCTGTTTGCCGAACAGCAGGAACGCCGGCAATGCCACCGCCAGGGCGCCGAGGTAGAAATAACCGAAACGCCGGTAGTGCGGCAGGTCGCTGGGGTGACGTGCCACCAGGTGTTTGTACAGCACCTGGCCCGCCGCGTAAGTGAAGTTGGCCAATTGCAGCAACAGGAACCCCATGAAGAAGTCCGGGTTGATGCGGTCATAGCGAATCACTGCAGCGCCCGCGACCGCGACCAATGCGGCAATCAGCGCCCAGGGATTGAAGCGTCGATTGAGCGCGTCTTCAATCAAGGTCACGTGCAGCGGCGTCAGGATAGTGAACAGCAGCACTTCCGGCACCGTCAGCACCCGGAAGCTCAGGTACAGGCAGACGTAGGTCACGCCGAACTGCAACGCCCCGATCAGCAGCATGCCGCGCATGAAGGCTGGCTCCACCGAGCGCCAGCGCGTCAGGAGAATGAATACCAGCCCTGCCAGCAGCACCCGGATCAGCACCGCAAAGTAACTGTCGACGTGCCCGGCCAGATATTCGCCGATCAAGCTGAAGGAAAACGCCTGGATCAGCGTGACAAAAAGTAGATAGCCCATGTTCGCCTCATTTGGAATGGCGGCGACGATAGCGGGTTTTGCCCTGAAGTTGTAGGAGCGAGCTTGCTCGCGATGGCGGTGTATCAGCAAATCAAAATTGCCTGACACGCCGTCATCGCGAGCAAGCTCGCTCCTACAGAGGGTTGGGGTGCTCACAAAATCCCAGGCAAAAAAAAGCCCGATCTCGCTAAGCGTTCAATCGGGCGGTAGCACTCAGGAGCAAAAAGTGCAAAGGGAGGTTCGATGCGCGTGAAACCTTGAAGGGGATTCGCCAGGTCACTAGACCATCCGGTGATTATCTGGCGATTAACGGCTCAGGCCACTTGGGCCAGCTTGGCGTTGGCCTGGTTCAAGCCTTTCTCCTGGAAGTCGCCCCCCAGGTTCATGCCTTCGGCGTGGATGAAGGTCACGTCATGGATGCCGATGAAGCCCATCACCTGACGCAGGTACGGTTCCTGATGATCGGCCGGGCCACCGGCGTAGATCCCGCCGCGAGCCGTCAACACATAGGCACGCTTGCCGCTGAGCAGGCCTTGCGGGCCAGTCTCGGTGTATTTGAAGGTCACGCCGGCACGCAGCACATGGTCGAGCCAGGCCTTGAGGGTGCTCGGGATCGCGAAGTTATACATCGGCGCGGCCAGCACCAGTACGTCGGCGGCCAGCACTTCATCGGTCAGCTCGTTGGAGCGTTCCAGGGAAGCTTGTTCGATCTCGTTGCGCTGCTCGGCCGATTTCATCCAACCACCCAGCAGGTTGATGTCCAGGTGCGGCACCGGGTTGATGGCCAGGTCGCGGACGGTGATCTCATCCTGCGGGTGCGCGGCTTTCCACTGGCTGATGAAAGTCTGGGTCAGTTGACGAGATACCGAGTCTTGCTGGCGGGCGCTGCTTTCGATGATCAGAACGCGGGACATGGGATGTAGCCTCCATCTGAGAATGCTGTAAGTCGATGGAGTGAAGGTTAAACAGAGTCATATCGATGAAAAAGCGCAAATATCTGCTACAACCCATCAATAAATTCGTTTATAAGCTGTCCATGCCCTATGGGGACCATCGGTCCCCACCGGAACCTGATGTTATTTCGGGGTGCAGGTGAGCTTGATGCGCATCTTGATGATGGACCGGTTGAACTTGGCGGTAGCGGTCTTGTGCTTGCCGGCGGCCACTTCGATGCTGCGGGTACGCGGCGCCTCCGGACCATTGTTGAAGACCACCTTGCAGGAGGCGTCGACGTCGCCGTAATTGTTGACCTGGATGGAGGCAATGTCGGTATCCGTGTCATTGGCGTTGTAGTCGATGCTCATGCCGTTCAGTTGTTTTTGTACGTCGATCGGGTAGGCAAACGCCGTCAACGGCAAGATCGCCAGCAGCACGAAACAGAATTTTCTCATTCGGCAGTCTCCAATAAGGGACCGCCAGCTTAGGACAAGAGGAGCTCAACATGAAAGCGCCCCGCGTGACCCTTGATCAATGGCGAACGTTGCAGGCCGTGGTCGACCACGGCGGTTTCGCCCAGGCCGCCGAAGCGCTGCACCGCTCGCAATCGTCCGTCAGCTACACCGTCGCCCGTATGCAGGATCAGCTCGGCGTGCCGCTGCTGCGTATCGATGGGCGCAAGGCCGTGCTCACCGAAGCCGGCGGGGTGCTGCTGCGCCGCTCCCGGCAACTGGTGAAACAGGCCAGCCAGCTCGAAGACCTGGCGCACCACATGGAACAGGGCTGGGAAGCGGAAGTACGGCTGGTGGTGGACGCCGCCTACCCGAGCGCACGCCTCGTCCGTGCCCTGACTGCCTTTATGCCGCAAAGCCGTGGCTGTCGAGTGCGTCTGCGCGAAGAGGTACTGTCGGGCGTAGAGGAGGTGCTGCTCGAAGGCGTGGCTGACCTGGCGATTACCAGTTTCAGTATTCCGGGTTACCTGGGGGCGGAACTGAGTGACGTCGAATTCATCGCCGTCGCCCACCCCGAGCATGCCCTGCATCGCTTGAACCGTGAATTGAGCTTCCAGGACCTGGAAAGCCAGATGCAAGTGGTGATCCGCGACTCCGGTCGCCAACAGCCGCGAGACGTCGGCTGGCTGGGTGCCGAACAGCGCTGGACCGTCGGCAGCCTGGCCACTGCCGCGACGTTTGTCAGCAGCGGACTGGGTTTCGCCTGGTTACCACGGCACATGATCGAACGGGAACTCAAGGAAGGTTCGCTCAAGCTGCTACCGTTGGATCAGGGCGGCAGCCGTAACCCGAGCTTCTACCTGTATTCGAACAAGGACAAACCGCTGGGTCCGGCGACGCAAATCCTCATCGACCTGCTGCGCAATTTCGACACCGCGCCGCTGGACGCGCCCTTCGCCGCCCCCGAACAAGCCTGACACGGAGTGAACCGATGGCCTATTTCGAACATGAAGGTTGCCACCTGCACTATGAGGAATATGGCCACGGCGCTCCACTGCTGCTGGTCCACGGCCTGGGTTCCAGCACCCTGGACTGGGAAAAACAGATCCCGGCACTCTCGGCCCGTTATCGGGTGATCGTGCCAGACGTACGCGGTCACGGACGTTCGGACAAACCCCGCGAGCGCTACAGCATCGCCGGATTCAGCGCCGACCTGGTCGCCTTGATCGAGCATCTGGACCTCGGGCCCGTGCACTATGTGGGTCTGTCCATGGGCGGCATGATCGGTTTTCAACTGGCGGTGGACCACCCGTCCTTGCTCAAGAGCCTGTGCATCGTCAACAGCGCACCCGAGGTCAAGCTGCGCAGCCGCGACGATTACTGGCAGTGGTTCAAACGCTGGAGCCTGATGCGTATGCTGAGCCTGGGCACCATCGGCAAGGCCCTTGGCGCCAAGCTGTTCCCAAAACCGGAACAAGCCCAATTGCGGCAAATGATGGCCGAGCGCTGGGCAAAAAATGACAAACATGCTTATCTCGCCAGCTTCGATGCCATCGTTGGCTGGGGTGTTCAGGAACGACTGTCAAAGGTGTCCTGTCCAACCCTCATCGTCAGCGCCGACCGTGACTACACACCGGTCGCGCTGAAAGAGAATTACGTCAAACTGCTGCCCGATGCGCGGTTGGTGGTGATCGCCGATTCGCGCCACGCCACACCGCTGGATCAACCGGAACGCTTCAACCAAACCCTGCTCGAGTTTCTCACCGCAGTCGATACCACCCCAATCAGGATCACTGACCCATGCTGAAAAAAATCGCCCTCGTCGCCGGCTCCGTTCTGTTTGCCGCCAACCTGATGGCCGCCACACCGGCCAAGGCGCCACACGTGTTGCTGGAAACCACCAACGGCCAGATCGAAATCGAACTGGACCCGGTCAAGGCGCCGATCAGTACCAAAAACTTTCTTGAGTACGTCGACAGTGGCTTCTACAACAACACGATTTTCCACCGTGTGATTCCGGGCTTCATGGTCCAGGGCGGTGGTTTCACTCAACAGATGCAGCAGAAAGAAACCAAGGCACCGATCCAGAACGAATCGAAAAACGGCCTGCACAACGTGCGTGGCACGCTGTCCATGGCACGTACTTCGAACCCGAATTCGGCCACCAGCCAGTTCTTCATCAACGTCAAGGACAACGACTTCCTGGACCAGGGTGATGGCTACGCCGTGTTTGGCAAGGTTGTGAAGGGCATGGATGTGGTCGACATCATCGTCAATTCACCTACCACCGTGCGCGGCGGCATGAAGGATGTGCCGGCTGACCCGGTGTACATCAAGTCGGCCAAGCGCATCGATTAAGCCCCCTTTACTGTAGGAGCGAGCATGCTCGCGATGGTAGCCCAGACACCGCAGGCATCCAGACAGCCAGCGTAATCGTTGACCACCATCGCGAGCGTGCTCGCTCCTACAGAAGTTCCGGGAAAAGCCCTCTACCGGGCGGAGAACCAATGCTTTATCGCCGTTTTGAAAAGCTCATCGATGTCTTCCGTGACGCCCCGACGGCCACTCCGCCGGACGGTGTCTTCCCCTTCTACGTCCACTACCTCAAACAAGTCTGGCCAAGCTTCGCGGTCCTGCTGACCGTGGGCCTGTTCGGCGCCTTGATTGAAGTGGCGCTGTTCAGCTACCTGAGCCGCATCATCGACCTGGCCCAGGGCACGCCCAACGTCAATTTTTTCAAGGATCATGGCCTTGAACTGGCCTGGATGGCGGTCGTGGCGCTGATCCTGCGCCCGGTGTTCGTCGGCCTGCATGACCTGCTCGTGCACCAGACCCTGAGCCCGAGCATGACCAGCCTGATCCGCTGGCAGAACCACAGCTACGTGCTCAAGCAGAGCCTGAATTTCTTCCAGAACGACTTCGCCGGACGCATCGCCCAACGCATCATGCAAACGGGCAACTCCCTGCGCGATTCCGCCGTGCAGGCAGTCGATGCCCTGTGGCACGTGCTGATCTATGCGATCAGTTCACTGGTGCTATTCGCCGAGGCCGACTGGCGCCTGATGATCCCGCTGCTGTGCTGGATCGCCGCCTACATCGGCGCGCTCTACTACTTCGTGCCACGGGTCAAGGAACGCTCGGTGGTATCCTCGGACGCACGCTCCCAACTCATGGGCCGCATCGTCGACGGCTACACCAACATCACCACGCTGAAGCTGTTCGCCCACACCAACTACGAACAGCAATACGCCCGGGAAGCCATTGACGAACAGACGGTCAAGGCACAGCTCGCCGGGCGTGTGGTCACCAGCATGGACCTGGTCGTCACCAGTCTCAACGGCCTGCTGATCGTTACCACCACCGGCCTCGCCCTGTGGTTATGGACGCAGTCACTGATCACCGTCGGCGCGATCGCCCTGGCTACCGGCCTGGTAATCCGCATCGTCAACATGTCCGGCTGGATCATGTGGGTGGTCACCGGCATCTTCGAAAACATCGGCATGGTCCAGGACGGTTTGCAGAGTATCTCGCAACCGATCGCCGTCACCGACCGCGACGACGCCAAGCCGCTGGTCGTGCCGCGCGGCGAAGTGCGCTTCGAGCAGGTGGACTTCCACTACGGTAAACAGAAAGGGGTCATTGGCGGCCTCAACCTGACGATCAAGGCCGGTGAGAAAATCGGCCTGATCGGCCCGTCCGGTGCGGGTAAGTCCACACTGGTCAACCTGCTGCTGCGTCTCTACGACGTAGAGGGCGGGCGCATCAGCATCGATGGCCAGAACATCGCCGAGGTCGATCAGGAAAGCCTGCGCGCGCGTATCGGCATGATCACCCAGGACACCTCGCTGCTGCACCGCTCGATCCGCGACAACCTGCTTTATGGCAAGCCCGATGCCACCGATGCGCAGTTGTGGGAAGCGGTGCACAAGGCCCGCGCCGACGAGTTCATCCCGTTGCTTTCAGACGCCGAAGGCCGAACAGGCTTCGATGCCCATGTCGGTGAACGGGGGGTCAAACTTTCCGGAGGCCAGCGCCAACGGATCGCCATCGCCCGGGTGCTGCTCAAGGATGCGCCAATCCTGATCATGGACGAAGCCACCTCGGCGCTGGATTCGGAGGTCGAAGCCGCGATCCAGGAAAGCCTGGAAACCCTGATGCAAGGCAAGACCGTGATCGCCATCGCCCACCGCCTCTCGACCATCGCCCGCATGGACCGCCTGGTGGTACTGGAGAAAGGCCGCATTGCCGAAACCGGCACCCATGCCGAACTGCTGGCCCATGGCGGGTTGTATGCGCGGTTGTGGCAGCACCAGACGGGTGGGTTTGTGGGGATTGATTGATCTCGTAGGACACCGCAATCCACTGTAGGAGCGGGCTTGCCCGCGATTGCGGTGGGTCATTGAACAGAATCGTTGACTGATACACCGTAATCGCGGGCAAGCCCGCTCCTACAGGGCTCCTCGCCCGACCAAATAAACCGCCACAGCCCGCCAACCGCGGGGCCTGGCGGTTTTTTTATCGCCGCTGGAAATCCGCATAAATCGTGCTGTACTCACCACAGGTTCTGGAGATGAACCTGTCGTAAGTCTGCAGGATGCATTACTCGATACAGTCTCGATAGCACGCTATCAAGGACACGCTCATGTCTCTGTTCAAACGTTCAGTCACTGAGTTGTTAGGTACGTTCTGGCTGGTGTTGGGGGGTTGCGGCAGTGCGGTGTTGGCCGCGTCTTCTCCGCTGGGCATCGGGGTGCTGGGCGTAGCCCTGGCGTTTGGCCTCACAGTGCTGACCATGGCCTTCGCGATCGGCCACATTTCCGGCTGCCACCTGAACCCCGCCGTGTCGGTGGGCCTCACCGTGGGTGGCCGGTTTCCCGCACGGGAATTGCCGGCCTACATCATTGCCCAAGTCATCGGTGCGATCATCGCTGCCGGCTTGATCTACTACATTGCCAGCGGCAAGGAAGGTTTCGACCTCTCTGCCGGCCTCGCTTCCAATGGGTACGGCGAACATTCCCCCGGCAAGTACTCGATGGCCGCAGGGTTTGTCTGCGAGTTGGTGATGACGGCGATGTTCGTGCTGATCATCCTCGGCGCCACCGACAAACGCGCACCGGCCGGACTGGCACCGATTGCCATTGGCCTGGCCCTGACACTGATCCACCTGATCTCGATTCCCGTCACCAACACTTCCGTCAACCCGGCCCGCAGCACCGGCCCGGCATTGATTGTCGGCGGCTGGGCCATCGCGCAGTTGTGGATGTTCTGGGTGGCGCCGCTGCTCGGCGCGGTCATGGGTGGCGTGACGTATCGATGGCTGGGTAAAGAAGATTCCTGAACCCCGGGCGAGGATCAGCCTTGTCGATAGGGCAAGGCAGACCTCGCCTCCTCGGCATAGGCCAATACGCCAAGGCGCTCCTGTTGCAGGAAATCCTTGACCGCGGCGTTCAGGCCCGGATGACGAAGGTAATGCCAGGAATGGGTGATCACCGGCTCGAAGCCGCGGATCAACTTGTGTTCACCCTGGGCTCCAGCGTCAAAACGTTGAAAGCCGTTAGCGATCGCGTAGTCCATTCCTTGATAGAAGCAGGTCTCGAAATGCAGGCGGTCGAACTCCGCCAGGCAGCCCCAATAACGCCCGTAAAAACTGTCCCCCCCCACCAGGCTGAAGGCCATGGCCACCGGCCGTGAGCCCTGTTTGGCCAACACCACGCGAATCGCCTCCGGCATGCGCTCGGCCAGCAGACTGAAAAATTCCCGGGTCAGATAAGGCCTTTGCCTACGCACCGCGTAGGTGTTGGCGTAGCAGGCATAGATGAAATCCCACTGCGCCTCATCCAGCTCCCGACCTTCCAGCCACTCGAAGTCGAAACCCTGCCCTGCCACTTGTTCGCGCTCCTTGCGCATCTGCTTGCGCTTGCGCGAACTGAGCACGTCGAGGAAGTCCTGGAAATCGCCATAACCGCGATTCTGCCAGTGATACTGGCAGCCAATGCGTTGCAACCACCCGGATTGCTCGGCCAGTGCGGCGTCGGTGAACGGGTCGGTGAAATTGATGTGCGCACTGCCAAGCCCTTCGATTTCCAGGTAACCGGGCAGGCTCTTGAGCAACTCAAAACCGTCTTCGACCGACCCCGCCAGCAGGCGCGGACCGCTGACCGGGCTGAAGGGCACAGCGGTCAACAACTTCGGGTAATAGTCGATGCCGGCCCGCTCGCAAGCGTCCGCCCAGGCGTGATCGAACACGTACTCGCCGTAGGAATGCCACTTGCGATAACTGGGCAATGCGGCAATCAGCCGCTCACCGTCCATGTGCAGCAAATGCTCGGGCTGCCATCCCGAATGAGGACCGACACTGCCACTGTCCTCCAGTGAGCTGAGAAAGGCATGGCGCAGAAACGGCTGACTCTCCGGCACCAGAGCGTCCCAGGTAGGCGGGGCTATTTCAGACAGTTTTTGCAGACGTTTCAACGGCATCAAATCCTCTCCACTTCGCGGGCCAGAGCCTCGCAAGTATCGCTTATCGGCACTCATTCCACACCTCGCGATCGAGCGACAAAGGCGCTGAAGCAAAGTTCAAAAAGCCCACAAAACGTCATCGAGACGCCATCACATTGCCACTGCTTTGTCATAAACCATCGCGATACTGGCGCCAGTTTTTAGAGCGCCGGGTTCTAACCCGGTCACTGTTTTCCGTCCTTCAACGGTCGGTTGTGCCCTGGATGACCCGATCATCCTCTCTCACCCTTCGGAGATTGATATGCGTCTTGCTTCCACGAAAACTGCGGCAGCCCTGTGTGGCGGCCTGCTGTTGGCCATGAGTGTACCGGCCAGCGCCGCAGTCGACGCCAAACTGCTGGACATGCTCAAGGCTAACGGTTCGATTACCAATGCCCAGTACAGCGAATTGCAAGCCGAACTGGCCCGTGATCAGAAAGAACAGCAGATCGCTCGCCAGGCTCAGCAAGAGACCAACGAGCAGATCGCCGCGACCGCAAAGAAAACCAACGAGCTGAGCTCCTTCGACCAGAGACTGGCGTGGGCAGCCAAGACCCAGTTCAAGGGTGACGTACGTTTCCGTCAGGAAACCGTGAAGAACGACGGCGTTTCCAACTCCGGTGACCAGGACCGTCAGCGTATCCGTGTACGCCTGGGTGCCTACACCGAGATCAACCCGCAAGTCGATACCGGTATCCGTATCGCCACCGGTAGCGACAACGATCCACGCTCGACCAACCAGAGCCTGGACAACAACTTCACCAAGAAAGACATCTGGCTGGATCAGGGTTACGTCGACTACCACCCGGACGCCATCAAGAACCTGCACCTCGTAGCGGGCAAGATGCCGCAGCAATGGGTGAGCATGGGCGACATCATCTGGGATAGCGACATCAGCCCGGAAGGCCTGTCGGCTTCCTACAAATACCCGCTGGGCGGCAGCACCGAGCTGTTCGGCAGCGCCGGTCACTACACCCTAAAGGACAACGTCGACGGCGACGGCAAACAGTTCCGTCACGACCTGCGCCTGTACGCCGGCCAGTTGGGTGCACGCTTTGCGATCACCGACAACCTGAAAATGACCCTGGGCGGCAGTATCTACGCCTACGACAACGACAACGACATCAGCAACACCTGTACTGCCAACAGCTGCCGCCTGGCCATCAACGGCAACACCGCGAACGAACAGTTCAAGTTGTACGAAGGCTTCGGCCAACTGGACATCGGCGGTCTGCCAATGCCACTGTCGCTGTACGGCCAGGTGGTCAACAACAAAGACGCCAGCAACGATCAGGACATGGGCTGGCTGGTCGGCGCCAAGACCAAGGTCTACGGCTTCGGTATCGACTACAACTACCGCGACGTACAGCGTAACGCCGTGGTGGGTGCTTTCACCGACTCGGACTTCGCCAACGGTTTCACCGGTTCGCGCGGCAGCAAGCTGAAAGTGAGCTACGACCTGGACAAGAACTTTGCCCTGGGCGCGACGTACTTCATGGCTGATTCGGACTACACCAACGCCACGCTGCGGGACTCGAAGATCAACACCCTGCAACTGGATGCTGAAGCGAAGTTCTGATACCCGCTCCACGACTCGGGCAAGGAAGCCCGAGGCGCATCTTACAACCTGGCGTTGCCGTATCGGTCCCCATCATCCGTCCGATACAGCAGCGCCAGGTTTTTTGCGTTTGGCCCAAACGATCACAGCTTGCGCAAAATCACACTACCAATCGAATAACCGGCACCAAACGAGCTGAGCACTGCCAGCGAGCCGGAGGCCAGGTCGTCCTGGTTTTTGTGGAACGAAATCACCGAACCTGCGGAACTGGTGTTGGCATAGGTGTCGAGGATCACCGGAGCTTCCTGTTCGGTGGCGTCGCGGCCCAGCAGCTTCTTGACGATCAGGTGGTTCATGCTCAGGTTGGCCTGGTGCAGCCAGAAGCGCTTCACATCCGCGACATTGAGCTGGTTCTCGGCAAGGTGCTGGCCAATCAGCTCGGCCACCATCGGGCAGACTTCCTTGAACACCTTGCGACCTTCCTGCACGAACAGTTTGTCCCGGGTGCCGATGCCCTCTTCGGCGGCGCGGTTAAGGAAGCCGAAGTTGTTGCGAATATTGTTGGAGAACTTGGTCAGCAGCTTGGTGCTGACGATGTCGAACTGATACGGGGACGTAGCCAGGTCAGCCCGTTCGATGATCACTGCGGTGGCGGCGTCGCCGAAGATGAAGTGGCTGTCGCGGTCACGGAAGTTCAGGTGACCGGTGCACACTTCCGGGTTGACCATCAGGATCGCCCGGGCCTGGCCCAACTGGATGCTGTTGGCAGCGGCCTGGATACCAAAAGTGGCCGAGGAACAGGCCACGTTCATGTCGAAACCGAAACCTTCGATGCCCAGCGCTTCCTGAACTTCGATGGCGATGGCCGGATAGGCCCGTTGCAGGTTGGAGCAGGCGACGATCACGCCGTCAATGTCGGCAGCAGTCTTGCCGGCGCGTTGCAAGGCTTGCTCGGCAGCACCGATCGCCATCTGGCACAGCACCGACCACTCGTCATTCGAGCGTTCCGGCAGACGGGGCGTCATGCGTTGCGGGTCGAGGATGCCTTCCTTGTCCATGACAAAGCGGCTTTTGATCCCGGAGGCTTTTTCGATGAAGGCGGCGCTGGATTCGGTCAACGCCTGGATTTCGCCGCGGGCGATGGCGTCTGCGTTGTCCGCGTTGAATTGCGCGACGTAAGCATTGAAAGACTGCACCAGCTCTTCGTTGGAAATGCTGTTGGCCGGGGTATACAGGCCGGTGCCGCTGATGACGACGTTATGCATGGTCGTTTCTCGAAATTGATTCAGGCAGAAAGCATTGGCACCGACGTACCAATACATAAAGGGTCTATTCCCCTCCAGGGGACGCAAACCTGGCATCGCTTTATTCCGACATCCGACCCGTGCGAAGGCACTGGGTCACGAAACCGGCGTTTATGGTCGCGAAGTTTGCCATAAATGGCAGGTTTTGGCGTGTTTTGCCGGTAACCCGCCAAACACCAGCCCTGTAGGAGCGAGCTTGCTCGCGATGGGCGTGAGAACACCGCGGGGTGTCAGGCTTCCCGTGTCATCGTTGACGTCCATCGCGAGCAAGCTCGCTCCTACAGAGGGCGGCGGTTACGCTTCGACTTGCGTCCACTGTTTGTTCAGGCGCTTATCGGAGATCGGCACCTTGGTCCCCAACTGCTGGGCGAACAACGACACCCGGTATTCCTCCAGCCACCAGCGATACAACTCAAGCTGCGGATCACGCTTGCCTTCCTGGGCGTGTTTGGCGGCACGGGTCTGGTACTGGCTCCACAGGGCCGAGAGTTCACCACTCCAGACCCGATCTTTCTGCACCTGGGCGCCCAGCTTCTCGAAGCGCTGCTCGATGGCCTTGAGGTAACGCGGCAGCTCCTTGAGCCACTGCATCGGTGTTTCGCGGACAAAGCCCGGGTACACCAGTTGGCTGAGCTGCTGCTTGATGTCGTTCAGGGCCACGGCTTGCGCCAGGTCGATCTTGCCCTTGAAGCGCTTTTGCAGGCCGTGCCAGAGCTTGAGAATGTCCAGGGTCAACCTGGCCACGCGCTCGGCATGCTCGGTCCAGGCGCCACGCTTGCGTTCGGCCAGCGCCGCCAATCCCGCACCGTCCCGGGGCAACGGGTCTTCGCCGTCGAGGATGCAACTGTCGAGGCTGGCCAGCAGGATGTCTTCGACCAGTGCATCGACACGCCCCATGTCGCGGTACAGCAGGCCCAGCTCGGTCAGCCCCGGCAACTTGCCGCGCAGGAACTTCGCCGGTTCCGCCAGTTGCTGCATCAGCAAACGCTGCAAGGCGCGGCGGTGTTGGAACTCGGCTTCGGCCGGCGTCGAGAAACGCCCTTCCTTGACCGTACCGCCCTCTTCCACCAACGCCGGATAGACCGTCATCGACAGTCCGGCGATCTTCTGCTGGGTTTTTTCCGCCACCGCAGCGAACACTTTCGCCTTCACCGGCTGCTGGCTTTTCGCGGTCTGTGGCACCGCCAGAGCGGCCTGACTGGCTTCGGCAAAACGCGCCGTCAGTTCCGCCAGATCCCGTCCTTCGCCGAGGAACTTGCCCTGGCCATCGACAATTTCCAGGTTCATTCGCAGATGACTTTCGACCTGCTGCGCCGCTTCCGCCCAGGCTTCATCGCTGACCCGTGCGCCGGTCATGCGCAGCAGCTCGCGCCCCAGCGACTGGGGCAGCGAGCCCTCGGCAAAGGTCATGCGCTGCAACGCCGCCTTGACGAAGTCCGGCACCGGTACGAAGTTCTTGCGCAAGGCCTTGGGCAGGTTACGCACCAGGGCAATGCACTTGGCTTCGATCAACCCTGGCACGAGCCATTCCAGGCGTTCCGGCGGCAGCATCGGCAACAGCGGCGCCGGCACGCGCAAGGTCACGCCATCGCGTGGGTGATTGGGTTCGAAGTGGTAACTGAGCGCCAGTTCCAGATCACCGATGTGCAGGGTGTCGGGGTATTGCATCGCGGTGACTTCACTGGCTTCGCGGGCCAGCACATCCTCTTCGCGCATGATCAACAGCTGTGGGTCTTTCTGGCTGTTGACCCGGTACCAACTGTCAAAGGTCGCGGTCTGGTGGATCTCCGCCGGCAGCCGCGCATCGTAGAACGCGTACAGGGTTTCCTCGTCGGCGAGGATGTCACGCCGACGGGCCTTGGCTTCCAGTTCGTCGAGCTGTTCGAGCAGGCGCGCATTCGCCGCCAGGCACTTGGCCTTGGACTGGATTTCGCCGCGCACCAGGCCTTCGCGGATGAACAACTCGCGGGACACCACCGGGTCCACAGGGCCGAAATGCACCGGCCGACGACCGACCACGATCAGCCCGAACAGCGTGATCTGCTCGTAGGCTACGACCTGCCCGCGCTTCTTCTCCCAATGCGGTTCGAAGTGGTTTTTCTTGATCAGGTGCCCGGCGAGCGGCTCGATCCAGTCGGCGTCGATCTTGGCCACCATGCGCGCGTAGAGCTTGGTGGTCTCCACCAGTTCGGCGGTCATCAGCCATTGCGGGCGCTTCTTGCCGATGCCTGACGAGGGGTGAATCCAGAAACGTCGCTGACGGGCGCCGAGGTAATCGCCGTCCTCGGTTTTCTGGCCGATCTGGCTGAGCAGGCCGACCAATACCGCCTTGTGCAATTTCGGGTAATCCGCCGGTTCTTTGTTAAGGCTCAATTGCAGGTCGCGGCAAATGAGGCTCAACTGACGGTGGGAGTCGCGCCACTCGCGCAGGCGCAAGTAGTTGAGAAAATTCTTGCGGCACCAGTTGCGCAGCGGGCTGGCCGTCAATGCCTGGCGCTGCTCTTCGAATCCACGCCAAAGATTGACCAGCGCGGCGAAGTCCGAATCGGGATCCTTCCATTGCGCGTGAGCCTGGTCCGCCGCTTGTTGACGTTCTGGCGGACGCTCGCGCGGGTCCTGGATCGACATGGCGCTGGCGACGATCAGCACTTCCTGCAAACTTCCCAGCTTCGCCGCTTCCAGCAGCATGCGCCCCATGCGCGGGTCCACCGGCAGGCGCGCCAACTGGCGACCCAGCGGCGTCAACTGACTGTTGCGGTCCACTGCCGAGAGTTCTTGCAGCAAGTTGAAACCGTCACTGATGGCCTTGCCATCCGGCGGTTCGATAAACGGGAATGCCGTGATTTCACCGAGGCGCAGATGCAGCATCTGCAGGATCACCGCCGCGAGGTTGGTGCGCAGGATTTCCGGGTCGGTGAATTCCGGGCGACCCAGAAAATCTTCGTCGCTGTAGAGGCGCACGCAGATCCCTGGCTCGACCCGCCCGCACCGCCCTTTACGCTGGTTGGCGCTGGCCTGGGAAATCGCCTCGATGGGCAGGCGCTGAACCTTGGCGCGGTAACTGTAGCGGCTGATGCGCGCGGTGCCGCTGTCGATCACGTAGCGAATGCCCGGCACCGTCAGGGAGGTTTCCGCGACGTTGGTTGCCAGCACCACGCGACGACCTGGGTGCGACTGGAATATCCGCTGCTGCTCCGCTGGCGACAGCCGTGCGTACAACGGCAGGATTTCGGTGTGCTTGAGCTGGGCCTTGCGCAGCATGTCGGCGGCGTCGCGAATCTCCCGCTCGCCGGGCAGGAACACCAGCACGTCGCCAGGGCTGCGGCGCTCGCTGCGCTCATACGCGGCAATTTCGTCGAGGGTGGCGAGGATCGCCTGATCCACAGTGAGGTCGTCCTCAACGCGATTGCCCTCTTCGTCCTGTTCCAGGGTCAGCGGGCGGTACCAGGTGTCCACCGGGAACGTACGGCCCGAGACTTCGACAATGGGTGCATCGTCGAAGTGCTTGGAGAAGCGCTCCAGGTCGATGGTGGCCGAGGTGATGATGACTTTCAGGTCCGGGCGACGGGGCAGCAGGGTCTTGAGGTAGCCCAGCAGGAAATCGATGTTGAGGCTGCGTTCGTGGGCTTCGTCGACGATGATCGTGTCGTAGCGTTCCAGATAGCGATCGTTCTGGGTTTCCGCCAGCAGGATGCCGTCGGTCATCAGCTTGATCAGCGTATTGGCGTCGCTCTGGTCTTCGAAACGCACCTGATAACCGACCAGCGCGCCCAACGGCGTACCCAGTTCCTCGGCAACCCGGCTGGCGACGCTGCGCGCAGCGATCCGGCGCGGCTGGGTGTGGCCAATCAGCCCGTGTTGCCCGCGCCCGATTTCCAGGCAGATCTTCGGCAACTGGGTGGTTTTGCCCGAGCCGGTTTCGCCGGCGATGATCAGCACCTGGTGTTGTTCCAGGGCCTTCTTGATCTCATCGCGCTTGGCGGCAATCGGCAGGCTGTCGTCGTAACGAATCACCGGCAGGCTGGCCTTGCGCGCCAGCACCTGATCACAGGACGCCTGCAGGCGTGTCACCCACTGAGCCAGCTTGGCCTCATCGGGTTTCTTGCGCAGCTCAAGCAACTGCCGCCGCAGCCGGTGACGGTCGGCGAGCATGGCGTGATCGAGGTTTTTCAGCAGTTTGTCGATGGTCATTAATGCAGCCGCAAGCGATAAGCTAAAAGCTGCAAGGGTAACAGAGATGCAGCTGCAAGCTTCAAACGGCTTGCAGCTTGCAGCTAATCGCTTGCCGCTGCTTGTCTACGATACGGAAACACATCAATCACCTTCCCCGCCCGAATCGCCTCCTGCAAGCCCTTCCAGTAATCGGCGTTGTACAACTCGCCATGCAATTGATCGAACAGCTTGCGTTGCCCTGAATCGGCGAACAGGAACGGTGGAAACTCTTCCGGGAATACATCCAGCGGCCCGATCGAATACCAGGGTTCCGAGGCCATCTCGTCCTCGGGGGTGCGCGGCGCCGGGATGTGGCGGAAGTTGGCTTCGGTCAGGAAACAGATCTCGTCGTAGTCATAAAACACCACGCGGCCATGGCGGGTGACGCCAAAGTTCTTCAGCAGCATGTCACCGGGGAAGATGTTGGCCGCCGCCAGTTGCTTGATGGCCAGGCCGTAGTCTTCCAGCGCTTCGCGCACCTGTGCTTCGTTGGCGTTATCCAGGTACAGGTTCAGCGGGGTCATGCGTCGCTCGGTCCAGCAGTGGCGGATCAGCACGGTGTCACCTTCCACCGACACCGTCGACGGCGCCACTTCCAGCAATTCTTCCAGGCACGCCGGTTCGAACTTGCTCAGCGGGAAACGGAAGTCGGCGAACTCCTGGGTGTCGGCCATGCGCCCGACGCGGTCGACGCTTTTCACCAGACGGTACTTCTCAATCACCGTGGCGCGGTCGACGTTTTTCGAGGGAGAGAACCGGTCCTTGATGATTTTGAACACGGTGTTGAAACCCGGCAGGGTGAACACGCTCATCACCATGCCACGTACGCCGGGGGCCATGATGAACTGGTCGTCGGTATTGGCCAGGTGATTGATCAGTGCCCGGTAAAATTCCGACTTGCCGTGCTTGTAGAAACCGATCGAGGTGTACAGCTCGGCAATGTGCTTGCCCGGCAGGATACGCTTGAGAAAACCGATGAACTCCGCCGGCACCGGCACGTCGACCATGAAATACGAACGGGTGAAAGAGAAGATGATCGACACATCGGCTTCGTCGGTGATCAGCGCATCGATCTGGATGCCACGCCCTTCCAGGTGCAGCAGCGGAATCGCCAGCGGCCACTGCTCATCGGCGGTGAAGATGCGCCCTACCAGGTACGCGCCCTTGTTGCGGTACAGCACCGAGGAAAACAGCTCGACGCTCAGGTCAGGGTCCTTGCACACCCAATCCGGCAGGTTTTCGCGCAATTGCGCTTCGAGACGGCGCAGGTCCCCCGGCAGGTCGGCGTAATTCTCGCTGAAACGGTAGTCGGCAAAAATGCTCGCGAGCATTTCTGACAGATTCCCCTGGGGTTTGTAGATTCGGGTTTGCGCCGCGCGGGCCCGGCGCAGGCTCGGCCGGGTGGTGT
Organism: Pseudomonas sp. S2_C03; assembly: GCF_054668405.1. Classification (NCBI taxonomy): domain Bacteria; kingdom Pseudomonadati; phylum Pseudomonadota; class Gammaproteobacteria; order Pseudomonadales; family Pseudomonadaceae; genus Pseudomonas; species Pseudomonas sp. S2_C03. Next base: position 3,924,589 of record NZ_CP162766.1, read on the forward strand.
GGATGAACATGCAACCGTCGCTGATCAGGTCATGGCTGAAGAGTCCGCAGAAGATCGAGTTGTACCAGGTCTCCGAAAGCTCATCGTCGAAGCGCAGGTCGATCAGGCTGATGTAGGCGTTCTTGACCAGCGGCCAGCAGCTCACATCCAGGGTTTCGCTGTCGAAGGCGGTGCGCAAACGCTTGACCGTCTCGGCGACCTTTTCCTCGTAAAGGTTGATCCGCGCCGCCGAAGCCTCCTGGGTCGCCTGCCACTGCGCCTGCTCGAACCGCGCCCTGGCGCCGTCGGTTATCTGGCGAAAATGCTCGCGGTAATCGTCGAACCCATCGAGGACGGTTCGGGCGATATCGGCGGCGGGCCATTGCTGCACCATGATGAGACCTCTACGGGAATTCGGAAGACCTGAGCTTAGCCAGTGAACCCGGTGCAGGAGAAGCGTAATTTTTGCGATGACTGCCACGCCATCAATCCGCTTGCCGATGTTTTTCGGATTTATTTAACTCGACCGTTTGGTCAGAAAAATGACCCGCGCGTCATTTCCACAAGATGAATCGATTCATCTGCAAGCCGCGAGCGACGTGGCTTTCGGATCCAATCCAACGCTCCCGTCTTCATGGATGCACACCTTTGCAGGTTTCGCTCACCCGCGTAGGAGGTCTCGACACCTGCCCTGATTGGCCTTACCAAAATGATGGCACTTTGATATATACGCCGCCGTTACCTGCCTAAAACAAGATCCTCGGGCTACGAGGACATCCTCTTTTTATCAGCCCAAGGAGCACCTTATGTCGTTAAGGAACCTGCGCATCGGTTTGCGTGCGAGTTTGAGTTTTGCCGTTCTGGCCACCCTTCTGGTATTGGTCGGACTGTTCGGGATTGGTCAGATGGCCACCCTGCGCGAAAGCGCCAGGGTGATTGAAGAAACCTGGATGCCAAGCAGCGAAAGCGTCCACGACAGCGCGGCCGACATTTCCGCCATCCGCCTGGAGTCATTGCGGATGAGGACCACCGCCTTCAATGAAGTGAAGCTAAAAAGCAAAAGCATCATCAATGACAAGCGCCAGGCCTTGCTCAAGCGCTTTGATGAACAGGCCGCCCTGCTCTCAAGCGATCAGGAACGCGTCATGCTCGACAACCTGAAGCAAGGCGTGGCCAAGTACCTGTCGCTCGTCGATCAAATCGTCGCCAGACTGGACGCCGGCCACGAGAGCCAGACGTTCGAACACCTGAATGCAGAGCTGAGCGCGCAAGGCAGTCTGGTGGATAAAACGCTCGAGTCGATAATCAGTTTCAATCAGCAGGGTGCCGATGCCGCCGCCGATGCCGCGCAATCCTTGTACGAGCGCGCCCAATGGATCGTTGGTTCGATCATCGTCATCGCCCTGCTCGCCACCCTGCTACTGGCCTGGGCACTGACTCGCAGCATCACCACGCCGATCAACCATGCACTGAGTGCCGCACGCCGAATTGCGGACGGCGACCTCAGCGGCCAGATCGTCAGCGACGGCAAGGACGAAGCCGCGTTGCTGCTTTCGGCCCTGTCCGACATGCAGGACAGCTTGCGCTTGACCATTCGCGGCATCAGCGATTCGGCCAGGCAACTGGCATCCGCCGCTGAGGAAATGAGCTCGGTGATGGAGGAAAGCACCCGTGGCCTGCAACAGCAGAACGACCAGATCGAAATGGCTGCCACCGCCGTTACCGAAATGAGCACCGCCGTGGACGAAGTGGCCGCCAACGCCGTGTCCAGTGCCCAGGCGTCCCAGGCGTCGAACGAGGACAGCAAGCACGGGCACGTACAGGTGAGCGAAACCATCACCGCCATCCAGGGACTGGTCAGCGAAGTGCTGGGCGCCTCGGAACAGGCACAGGGGCTGGCGGTACAGGCGCAGGACATCAGCAAGGTGCTGGAAGTGATTCGCGGCATTGCCGGACAGACCAACCTGCTGGCCCTCAATGCGGCCATCGAAGCGGCACGGGCAGGGGAAGCAGGACGTGGGTTTGCCGTGGTCGCCGACGAGGTGCGTTCCCTGGCGCAACGTACGCAGAACTCCACGGAAGAAATCGAGCAGATGATCACCAACATCCAGCAAGGCACCGGGGCCACGGTCGGTGCCTTGCAAAGCAGCGCCGAGCATGCAAACCAAACCTTGCGTAGGGCCAACAGCGCGGGCAATGCACTGGAGAAAATCACCGCGTCGATTTCGCAGATCAACGAACGCAATCTGGTCATCGCCAGCGCCGCCGAACAACAGGCACTGGTGGCCCGGGAAGTCGACCAGAACCTGGTGACCATCCGCGACCTGTCGACCCAGACCGCCGCCGGCGCCACCCAGACTTCGGCTGCCAGCCAGGAGCTCTCGCGCCTGGCCATCGACCTCAACGGCCTGGTGACGCGCTTTGTAATTTGATGCCGGTTTTTCGGTTGCCATCGACAGGGCTCTCGGCAACACTCTCGCCCCCATCAATGGAAGGAGTGCACCGTGAGCCCTGTCGATCTTGTACGTCTGCTGTTGCTGGCGGCCATCTGGGGTGCAAGCTTTCTGTTCATGCGCATCATCGCCCCGGTGATCGGCACGATCCCCACGGCTTTTTTCCGTGTGTCGATTGCCGCGGTCGGCTTGTTGGTGATCCTCGGCCTGTTGCGCGTGCGCTGGGACTTCAAGGGCAAGCTGAAAACCGTGATGCTGCTCGGGGTGATCAACTCCGGCATTCCGGCGACGCTGTATTCGGTGGCTGCTCAGGTGCTGCCCGCCGGTTACTCGGCGATTTTCAACGCCACCACGCCATTGATGGGGGTGTTGATCGGCGGGCTGTTTTTCAGTGAGCGACTCAGCGCCGCCAAACTGGGTGGGGTCTTCCTCGGCCTGTTCGGTGTGGGCGTGCTGACCCGCGCCGGCCCGGTGGCGTTCGACTTGCCGCTGCTGATGGGCGCCATCGCCTGCCTGCTCGCGACCACCTGCTACGGCTTCGCCGGGTTCCTCGCGCGGCGCTGGCTCGATCAGGCCGGTGGGCTCGACAGTCGTCTGTCTGCATTGGGTAGCATGCTCGGGGCAACCTTGTTCCTGCTACCACTGTTCGGCTACAGCGCACTCAGCCAGCCACCCGCAAGCTGGGGCGGTTGGAATGTCTGGCTGTCGCTGCTCGGACTGGGACTGGTGTGCACGGCGTTTGCCTACATCATTTACTTCCGCTTGCTCAGCTCGATCGGCCCGGTGAAATCGTCCACCGTGACCTTCGCGATACCGCCGTTCGGTGTGTTGTGGGGGGCGATGTTTCTCGATGAGCCGCTGTCGATGGCGCATGTGTATGGCGGGGTGTTGATTGCGGCGGCGTTGTGGTTGGTGTTGAAGCCTGCTCCCGCCAGGTGATTTTTGTTGAAGCTGCTGACGCCTTCGCGGGCAAGCCCGCTCCCACAAGGTTCGGTGTGTACAGAAAATCTGTGTTCAACACCAAACCCTGTGGGAGCGGGCTTGCCCGCGATGAAGCCCGCTCAGACGCTACAAGGCCTGATCAGTCATCTCCCCATCCACCAACCGCCGTATCCCCAGCGGATTACTGTCCTGCAACGCCTCGGGCAACATCGCATCCGGGTAATTCTGGAAGCACACCGGGCGCAGGAAACGATCGATTGCCAGTGTCCCCACCGATGTCCCTCGGGCATCGGAGGTCGCGGGATACGGGCCGCCATGCACCATCGCATCACAGACTTCGACCCCGGTCGGATACCCATTGAACAGGATCCGCCCGACCTTTTCCTGCAACACTTCGGCCAGCCAGCGGTGCTCCAGCAACTCATCGGCCTCGCCAATCAGCGTCGCCGTCAGTTGCCCGCGCAAGCCATGCAATGCCGCCGCGAGCTGTGCCTGATCCTCGACTTCGATGACGATGGTGGTCGGCCCGAACACTTCTTCCTGAAGCAGCTCGTCGCCCTTGAGCAACAGGCTGACATCGGCCTTGAACACCTGTGGATGCGCCTGATTGCCCTGCTGCGGTTGGCCTGCCAGGTGTGTCAGCCCCGGATGTTCGTGCAGTTCGCCCACACCACGGTTGTAGCTGGCCAGCGCGCCGGCATTGAGCATGGTCTGCGCCGGTTGCTCATTCATCTGCGCGCAAAACGCTGCGAGGAAATCGCTGAACTGCGGCGAGCGCAGGCCAATGACCAACCCCGGATTGGTACAGAATTGACCGCAGCCCAACGTCACCGAACCTGCCAGTTGTGCGGCGATCTGTTCGCCGCGCACCTTCAGCGCCTCGGGCAACAGGAACACCGGGTTGATACTCGACATCTCGGCGAACACCGGGATCGGCTGCGGCCGAGTCGCGGCCATGTGGCTCAGCGCATTGCCGCCCTTGAGCGACCCGGTAAAACCCACAGCCTGGATAGACGGGTGTTTGACCAGCCACTCACCGACCCCCGCACCGAAGATCATGTTGAACACGCCGGCGGGCATACGGGTGCGTTCGGCGGCGCGGGTGATCGCGTCGGCGACCCACTCTGCGGTCGCCATATGCCCGCTGTGGGCCTTGAACACCACCGGGCAACCGGCGGCCAAGGCTGAAGCGGTGTCACCCCCAGCCGTGGAAAAGGCCAGCGGAAAGTTGCTCGCGCCAAACACCGCCACTGGCCCCAGGGCGATGCGGTACTGACGCAGGTCTGGGCGCGGTAAAGGTTGGCGATCCGGCAAGGCACGGTCGATCCGCGCCCCATAAAAATCACCGCGACGCAGCACCTTGGCGAACAGGCGCAACTGACCGCTGGTACGGCCACGCTCGCCCTGGATGCGCCCAGCGGGCAGCGCGGTTTCGCGGCACACGGTGGCGACGAACTCATCACCCAGCGCATCGATTTCATCGGCGATAGCGTCGAGGAACGTCGCGCGCTTTTGCGCACTCAGGTTGCGATAGGTCGGATAGGCCGCCGCAGCCGCTTTGGCGGCGGCATCCACCTCCGCCTCGCTGGCCTGGAAGAATCGGGCGGGCAGCGGCTCACCGGTGGTGGCGTCGAGGCTCTGCAACTGCACGTTGCCGTTGGCGCTGCGACGCCCGCCGATGTAGTTGTGTCCGAGTATTGAGGTCATGAAGATTTCCTTGGTCAGCCGACTTAAAGCGTGCGCACCTGCCCGATCGGCAGAGGCTGGGCAGATTCACCGATACCGTTGACCAGTGGCGCGCCAAACTCGTCGAGGCTGATCTGGAAATAGTCACCCGGCTGGGTTTTGACCCCGTCGGCAAACGACAGCGTGGCGGTGCCGAAATAGTGCACGTGAACATCGCCGGGACGCAGGAACTGCGCGTACTTGAAGTGATGGAATTCGAGGTTGGCGAGGCTGTGGCACATGTTGTCTTCACCACTGAGAAACTCCTTTTCCCACAGGGTTTCGCCATTGCGCACAATGCGGCTGGTGCCGGCCAGATGCCGAGGCAATTCGCCGACGCGCAACTCGGGACCGTAGGAGCAACTGCGCAGTTTCGAATGTGCGAGATACAGGTAGTTGCGGCGCTCCATGACGTGATCGGAGAACTCGTTGCCCAGCGCGAAACCGACGCGGTATGGCAGGCCGTCATCGCCAATCACATAGAGACCCGTCAGCTCGGGCTCTTCACCGGCGTCCTCGGCAAACGGCGGCACCGGAAAGTCCGCGCCGGGGCGCACGACGATGCTGCCGTCACCCTTGTAGAACCATTCGGGTTGCGCACCGATCTGCCCGTCTGCCGGCTTGCCACCCTCCAGGCCCCATTTGAAGATGCGCATCGTGTCGGTCATACCCGCTTCCACCGCGCCGTCATGCTGGTGCATCTTGTCCCGCGCTGAAGCGCTGCCCAGGTGGGTCAGGCCGGTGCCACTGATCAGGCAGTGGGCCGGGTCTTCGTGGTCCAGCGGCGGCAGGACCTTGCCCTGCTGCAACAACTGGGCGTAGTCGGGGCCCGGTTGGGTACCACGTTGGGCCACTTCCTCCTGCAGGCTGCGTTGGCCGCGGATGGCCGCGAGTGCCAGTTCACGGGTGCTGCGGGTGTCGTTCAACACCAGCACCCGGGAACCTTCGACCACGCCGACCTGGCGCGCTCCCTGGGTGTTTTCGAATTGAATCAGGCGCATGTCTTTCTCCTCTGGGTCAGGGACGGCGCCGCCCGTGAGCGACGCCTGAAGGTCACTCGATGATGTTGAAGTCGCTCAGGTACTCATCGGAGATTTCCAGGCCCAGGCCCGGCTTGTTGTCGTCGAGCTGGATGTAGCCGTTGACCGGCTGCGGCTCGCCCTTGAACACGTAGTAGAAGAGTTCGTTGCCAACCTCGACGTCGAACACCGGGAAGAACTCGGCCATCGGCGAGGCGGTGGTGGACATGGTCAGGTGGTAGTTGTGCATCTGCCCGGCGTGCGGGATCACCGGCACGGACCATGCTTCGGCCATGGCGTTGATCTTGCGCGCGGCGGTAATGCCACCGACGCGGTTGGTGTCGTACTGGATCACGTCGACGGCGCGACGTTCCAGCAGGTCCTTGAAGCCGTAGGAGGTGAACTCGTGCTCGCCGCCGGAGATCGGCATGATGCCCATCTTCTTCAGCTCGATATAACCTTCGATGTCATCGGCGATCACCGGTTCTTCCAACCAGCGCGGTTCGAATTCGGCGAGTTTGGGCAGCATGCGGCGGGCGTACTCCAGGGTCCAGCCCATGTAGCACTCAAGCATGATGTCCACATCGGGACCTGCCAGTTCACGCAGGGCGCGCACTTGTTCGATGTTCTTGCGCATGCCCGCCGGACCGTCTTTCGGGCCATAGCCGAAGCGCATTTTCAACGCGGTGAAACCCTGGTTCAGATAGCCCTGGGCCTCTTCGAGGAACAGGTCGAGGTTGTCGTTGGCGTAGAGTTTGGAGGCGTAAGTCCAGATCTTTTCCTTGGTACGTCCGCCCAGCAGCTTGAATACCGGCTTGTTGACGGCCTTGCCCATGATGTCCCAGATCGCGATGTCGATCGCCGAGATCGCCGCCATTCCGATACCCTTGCGCCCCCAGGCGTGGCTCTGGCGGTACATTTTCTGCCAGATGTACTCATTGTCGAAGGGGTCTTCGCCGATAGCGATGGGAGCCAGATAGGTGTCGATGATTTCCTTGGCCACACGCGGCGCCAGGGCGCAGTTGCCGATCCCGACGAGACCGGTGTCAGTCTCGACTTCCACCACCAGCCAACCGTGGAACCGGAACGAGCCCATGGCGTCGCCACGCTCGAACAGGATGTCGCTGGCATTGGTGCAGAAGTGCGCCTGAGGAGGAACGACTTTGCCTTTCCACTCGAATACGCGGGTACGGATCGCTTTGATTTTCATGAATTCAGTTCCTTGCTGGCGCTTCTTGTAATTGTTGAGTCGCGTGCACGAAACCGCTCGTGTGGCGGCTTCCAGGCATTCGATGGAGCGACTTTAGCCAGCCGCCGGGGAGCGCGGATAATCACTTATGCGCATCCATCGATAACCTGGGGAAATAGGTACCAGCGGTTATTGCGTGGATCGGGTTATCAGGTGCCAGGATAAAAAACTATGGGAGCGAGCCTGCTCGCGATAGCGGACTGTCAGTCACCATAAAGGTGCCTGTACAGCCATCATCGCGAGCAGGCTCGCTCCCACAGGAATTTAACTTGAGATGAAAACCGTCATCAGTGGCGGTTACTGCCCATCCGACACGCAATCTCGAAGGCCTGCCGAATGGCGCCGGGGTTGGCCTTGCCCTGGCCTGCGATATCGAAGGCGGTGCCGTGGGCCGGGGTGGTGATCGGGATCGGCAAGCCGCCCTGCACGGTCACGCCACGGGAGAAGCCCATTAGCTTGATCGCGATCTGGCCCTGGTCGTGATACATGGTCACCACGGCATCGAAGGCACTGGCATCGCCCTGGACCTTGAGAAAAATCGTATCGCCCGGGTACGGCCCTTCGGCGGCAATACCCGAGGCCTGTGCGGTACGAACGGCCGGGCCGATGATGTCCAGTTCTTCACGGCCGAACGAGCCGTTGTCGCCGTTATGCGGGTTGAGGCCGCAGACGCCGATACGCGGTTTTTCCAGGCCACTGCGCTTGAGCGCGGTGTCAATCAACTGGATCGCCTCCACCACTCGCTGCTGCGTGAGCATCCCCGGCACTTCGGCCAACGCCACATGCGAGGTCACCCGCGAGGTCCACAGATTGTCGAGCACGTTGAACTCGCAGAACGGCCCGTGGAAATCCAGCAGCTCGGCGAACCAGTGCAGTTCGTCATTGTGCGCCATCCCGGCCATGTGCAATGACGTCTTGTTCAGCGGCCCGAACAAGACCGCGTCGGTGGTGCCGGCTTCGGTCAGGCGCAGGGCCTTTTCCAGGGTATCGAGGCTGTAGCGACCGCCGATGACACTGGCTTCGCTGCGCGGGAATTCGCCGAGGGTGTCACCACGAAAATCATAAAACAGCGGCGTGTCGTCGGTGAACGCCAGTTGCTCCAGCGACTCCACGCGACGGTAGGGAAATTCCTGGCCGGCGAGGCGCATGCCACGACGCATTTCCGCTTCGTCGGCAATCAGGATCACATTGGCCTGGCTGCGCACCTGGGGTTCTGCGAGCAGGCGTGCGATCAGCTCCGGGCCGATGCCGGCAGGATCACCCAGGACCATGGCGATGGTTGTCTTTCTCATGCTTCACTCCTCAAGGATTCAGGTCGCGTGCGGTCGATGGCGCACGGCTCGCAGCGATACACCCGCTGCGCGTTGCTGTAGAACAGTCGCTCCTGATCGGCCCAGGGCAGGTCAGCAACGATGGATTTGAAACCGCTGTAAATGTCATCGAACGAGCCACACAGGCTGTCCACCGGGAAGTTGCTGGCGAACATCACGCGACCAGTGCCAAACATGGCGATCACTTCGCGCACGATCCACGCGTTGTCCTTCGCCCGCCACGCCTGGCCCTTGAGGCCGAGGCCAGAGACCTTCACCTGCACGTTCGGCCACTCGGCCAGCCGCGCCATCGCCCGACGCCAGCCGGCCAGGCCTTCAGCGCTGCGGTCGCTGGGCAAACCGGCGTGATTGAGGATCAGCGTAGTGCCGGGAAAGTCCCGGGCCAGGCGCTCGGCTTCGTGCAGGTTCCACCAGGGCGTCTGCAAATCGAAGTGCAGCCCCAGGCCTTGCAAGGCGGCGTAGCTGCGGCGCCAATGTTCATCACTCATCAGGCTGCGCACATGGCCGACCTGCGCGGGGGATGTCGGCCCACCGGGCTTGTGGCGCACGCTGCGCACACACTTGAACGACGCTTGCTCGGCGAGCACGGCCAGGGCATCCGGGTGATCGAGCCAGGCTTGCGCCACCACCGCATTCGGCACGCCGTAACGGGCCGCCAGTTGCTCGATGAAACGGGTCTCGCCAATCGGGTCCTGCGGGTCCCACTCGGTTTCGATGTACACCGTTTGCACGACCTTGTGTGCACCGGCATCGGCGAAGTAATCGTCGGGAAAATAGCGCCGCTTGATCGCGCTGTAGTCCCCGTAGCGAAACGCAATGTTGGCCTCGGGGGCGAGCCACGGATGCGGGTTGATCGTCGGGTCCCAGAAATGATGATGGGCATCGATGATCAGGCCGTCGTACATCTTAACCATGGCGCACCTCGTCGAGACTGATGAACAGCGTTGCCAGTACAAACACCGCCGAACATACCGCGAAGAAAGCCAGCACCGGCGCGAAACCGCCGGCCATTTGCAGAATCACACCCACCAGGATCGGTACCGCGATACCACCAACGCTGCCGGCCATGTTCATTACGCCGCCAATCAGGCCGACACGCGCTGGCGCTGCCAGCAACGCCGGGAAGCTCCAGTAGAGGCTGCCCCACATCAGGAAAAATGCGGTCATGGCCAACAGCGCCACCGCCGCAAAAGGATCGCTCAAGGTCGGCAGCAACAGGAACGCGCCGAGCGCGATCAAACCGGAAAATGCCAGCAGCCCCTTGACCGCCACGCCTCGACGAACGCCCTTGCGGATGAGCGCGTCGCAGAGAAAACCACCCGTCAAAGAGCCCAACGCACCGCAGATGAAAATGACGAACGTCGCCGCGCCAATACCCTTGATATCAAAACCACGGGCCTGAGCCAGGTAGCTCGGCCCCCAGGTCAGCAAACCGAAATACACCATCGCCCAACTGGCGCGACCGACCAGCAGACCACTGAGGGAACGTGCAGCGATCCCAAGACCCTTGACCGACATCTGCGCAGCTTCGGCGGCCGGTGTCGCGCGCCCTGCATTGATCTTCTCCAGCTCCTGCGCATTCACCTGCGGGTGAGTGGCCGGGTTGTCGCGTAAATAGCGCCACGCCACCCAGCCCAGCACCAGCGTGGCGATACCGGCGATCAGGAAGGCCAGGCGCCAGGAGTCCAGGGTGGCAATCAGGTAGGCAATGATCAGCCCGCCAAGCGCAACACCCAACGGACTGCCGCTGTCCATCAGCACCGCACCGCGACTGCGCTCACTCGGTGCCAGCCACAGCGAAATCAGCTTGCCGCCCGACGGGAACAACGGCGCCTCGGCGGCACCCAGTGCAACCCTGGCGAACAGCAAGGACAATCCGCCGGTGGCAAACGCCGCGAGCACCTGGAAGGTCCCCCACAGGCCCGTAGACCAACTGATCACCCGGTGCGGTCCGAAACGATCGATCATCCAGCCGCCGGGAATCTGCAACAGCGCGTAGGCCCAGAAGAAGCTGCTGAGAATCAGCCCTTGTGTGCTCGGTGACAGTGAAAACTCGGCGGCGATGGTCGGCATCGCAATCGACAGCGAAACCCGGTCGATCAGGTTGACCATCGTCAACGCGAAGATGATCGCGAAGATCTTCCAGCGTACGTTGCTGGCCTTGGTGGTACCTGCCCGCGGTGCGGCTGATACGGCGGTTTGGGCATCGGCTTCGGGCAGATGCAGGGACGCACTGGGACGAGCCATGGTGCTTACCTCGACTTATTATTTTTGTGGTACAGCGTGCCGCTTCTGGACGGCTCGGTGAGCACTATCGAAGGCTCAGCGATAACCGTCTAATCAAACCTGGAAATACGGCGATAGCCACGGGTTATGGCAGATCCCGCTTTCAACGACCTTTCAACCCGGTCACGTTACCGACAAAATACCCTTAAACCGCTCTGGAACGGCACATTCGATAACTGTCACAATTCGTGTCCAAGCGAGCGATAACCCCAGGCTATCGGTATATGTATTGTTTTGACTAGACGCGAGAGCGGCGCCTTCCCACACTCGGGCCAGGCTTGCAGCTCTCGAGCACCGACAAGTCACTCATAACAACTACAAAAACGAGGCCCTTCCAATGCGAAATGCATTCGTCCGTCGCACCTCCCGTCTGTTCCTTGGCTGTACGCTGGTGGCTGCAGGCGCCCTGCCCGCCCTCGCCCATGCCGCCTGGCAACCGGACAAGAACGTCGAGATCGTCGTGGCCGGCGGCCCCGGTGGCGGCACCGATCAACTCGGCCGTCTGATTCAGTCGATCATCACCACTCACAAGCTGCTCGATGTGAACACCATCGTCCTTAACAAGGGCGGTGGAAACGGAGCCGAGGCTTTCCTCGACCTGAAAATGAACAAGGGTGATGCGGAAAAACTGGTGATCGGCACCAACAACATCTACCTGTTGCCACTGGTGTCCAAGCTTGGCTACCAATGGCAGGAGCTGACCCCAGTCGCCGCCGTGGCCGAGGATGACTTCATTCTCTGGAGCTACAAGGGCGCGCCGTGGAAGGACGCCAAGGGTTTCTACGAAGCGGCCAAGGCCGATCCTTCGAAGATGCGCATGGGGGGCAGCCAGTCCAAGGACGTCGACCAGACCCTGACCCTGCTCCTGAACCAGACCAACAACAGCAAGCTGGTGTACATCCCGTTCAAGAGTGGCAGCGAAGCCGCGACGCAGTTGGCGGGCAAACACATCGCCGCTAACGTCAACAACCCCGCTGAAAGCATCAGCCAATGGCGTGGCGATCAGGTCGAGCCGCTCTGCGTGTTCAGCCGGGAACGCATGAACTACACCGAGAAGGTCGCCGGCGACAAGTCGTGGGCCGACGTTCCGACTTGTCACGAACAGGGCTTGGGCATCGACCAGTATCGTTTCCCGCGCACCGTGTTCATGCCCGGCGAAGTGACTGCCGAGCAGCGCGCGTTCTATGTCGAGCTGATGCGTAAGGTCACCGAGACGCCCGAGTTCAAGGCTTACGTGAAGCAAAACGCTTTGGTGCCGACCTTTCTGGAGGGCGAGCCACTGGCCGCCTATATCGAAAAAGACACCGCCCGCGTCACCCCGGTGTTCAAGGAAGCCGGCTGGCTGAAAAACTGAGTCTGTGACGGCCGTACCCCCGGGCACGGCCGTCGCCTCTGGAGGTGTCTTCATGTCCCATTCTTCGGATTCACCGGCACTGGTCGGGACCCGCTGGGTCGAGCTCGGCCTGGCCCTCTTCACTGCGCTGATCGGCGCGGTGGTGATGTATGGCAGCGTCGAACAAGGTATCGGCTGGGGTGATGCCGGCCCTGAACCGGGGTATTTTCCTTTCTACATCGGCCTGATGCTGTGCGCCGCCAGCGTGGCCAACGGCGTGTTGACCCTGGTGCGCTGGCAAGCACTGAACATTGCCTTCGTCAGCCGCAGCGCGTTCAAGCAAGTGCTGTCGGTGTTCATCCCCATTGCCCTGTTCGTCGCCGCCATGCCGTTTACCGGCATCTATGTGGCTTCGGCCTGCTTTATTGCCTGGTTCATGTCTCGTGACAAGGTCCGCGCCAAGCCTTACGGCAAGTGGATGATTGCCTGCGTGTCCCTCGGCGCTGCATTGGCCAGTTATCTGATTTTCGCGTTGTGGTTCAAGGTCCCGCTGGATGCAGGTCCCCTGGGCGACTGGATTGCCATGGCCTGGAGACACTTCAAATGAGCGAATTCGATTCCCTGTTGCAAGGCATGAACCTGATCCTCACACCGGGCCACATCGGCCTGATGGTGGTCGGCGTGCTGTTGGGCATTCTGGTCGGCGTGTTGCCCGGCCTCGGCGCCCCCAACGGCGTCGCGTTGCTGCTGCCGCTGACGTTCACCATGTCGCCGGTGTCGGCGATCATCCTGCTGTCGTGCATGTATTGGGGCGCGCTGTTCGGCGGCTCGATCACCTCGATCCTGTTCAACATACCCGGCGAGCCCTCATCGGTGGCGACGACGTTCGACGGCTACCCCATGGCCCGTGAAGGTCGTGCCGCCGAAGCCCTGACCGCCGCGTTCAGCTCCGCGCTGATCGGCGCACTGGCCGGGGTGTTGCTGCTGACCTTCCTGTCGACCAAGATCGCCGCGTTTGCCATGACCTTCAGTTCACCGGAGTTCTTCGCGGTGTACCTGCTGGCGTTCTGTACCTTTATTGGCATGAGCAAAAACCCGCCGCTGAAAACCGTGGTGGCGATGATGATCGGTTTCGCCATGGCGGCCGTCGGCATGGACACCGTCTCCGGCAACCTGCGCCTGACCTTCGACCAGCCGATCCTGATGACTGGCATCAGTTTCGAAGTGGCGGTGATCGGCTTGTTCGGCATCGGCGAAATCCTCTGCACAGTCGAAGAAGGTCAGGTGTTCCGTGGCGAACGTGCCCGGATTACACCCATGGTCATCCTGCGGACCTGGGCGAAACTGCCGCGCTACTGGTGGACGATTGTGCGCAGCACGCTGGTGGGTTGCTGGATGGGCATCACCCCCGGCGGCCCGACGGCAGCCTCGTTCATGAGCTACAGCATGGCGCGGCGCTTCTCGAAAAATCGCGAAAACTTCGGTAAAGGGGAAGTCGAAGGGGTGATCGCCCCGGAAACCGCCGACCACGCGGCGGGCACCAGCGCCCTGCTGCCGATGCTGACCCTGGGCATTCCGGGCTCGGCCACGGCGGCAGTGATGCTTGGCGGCTTGATGATCTGGGGCCTGCACCCTGGCCCGACGCTGTTCGTCGAACAGCATGATTTCGTCTGGGGCCTGATCGCGAGCATGTACCTGGGCAACGTGGTAAGCCTCATCGTGGTGCTGGCTACGGTGCCGCTGTTCGCTTCGATCCTGCGTATCCCGTTCTCGGTGATTGCACCGATCATCATCATGGTTTGCGCCATCGGTGCCTACACGGTGCACAACTCGTTCTTCGACGTGGTGCTGATGCTGGGCTTTGGCGCACTCGGGTATCTGTTCAAAAAGCTGGGCTATCCGATTGCACCCCTGATTCTGGCCGCCGTGCTGGGCGACAAGGCGGAAGATGCATTCCGCCAGTCGATGCTGTTCTCCGACGGTCACATTGGTATCTTCTGGTCCAACCCACTGGTGGGCAGCCTGACCACCGCCGCCCTGCTGATGCTGTTCTGGCCACTGATTTCCAAGGCACTGGCCAGCGTGCTCGGGCTGCGTAAATCCCCTGTCGGCAAGACCAAATCGGTGTAGTGATGCTGGCAATGCCTGACATTTATTGTCAGGCTTGCCGCAGTCTTTTCTGCGAGTGTCGTCCATGACAAGAATTCCTGAAGCCAATGTGATCCACAGCCGACTGCGACTGCGCCAATTGCGGCTGATGCTGGCGTTGCAGGAATTCGGTTCATTGCGCCGCGCCGCCGATCACATCGGCATGACTCAACCGGCAGCGACCAAAATGCTGCACGAGGCCGAGGACCTGTTGGGCGTCGAGCTGTTCGAGCGTCTGCCCCGGGGCATGCGGTCCACCCCGTTCGGCGAGACCGTGATTTATTACGCGCGCATGGTTTTTGCGGAGCTGAGCGGCATGCGCGAAGAACTGGTCGCCCTCGAATCCGGCAACCTGGGACGAGTGGCCGTCGGGGCCATTCCGGCATTGGCCTCGGGCTTGCTGACCCGCACCATCGCCACCTTGAAACAGAGCCATCCGCGACTGTCGATGAGCATTCAGGTCGACACCAGCGACGTGCTGGTCCAGGCCCTGTTGCAGGACCAGCTCGACATCGTCCTCGGGCGCATCCCCGCCGGTGCGCGGACCGAGGAGTTGTTGTTCGACAGCCTTGGCGAAGAGGCACTGTGCGTGATTGCCAGTGCGCAGAACCCGTTGGCCAAAGAAAAACACCTGAGCTGGGCGGAGCTGCAGAACATGACCTGGGTGCTGCAACAGCAACCGAGCCCCATGCGCGCGATCATCAATCAAGTGTTTCACAATGCGCGAGTCGACATACCCAGCAGCATCGTCGAAACCACCTCGATCATGACCTTGCTGTCATTGATCCAGCAGACCGACATGCTTGGCGTCACGCCGGTTTCAGTGGTCGAGGACTACCCCGGCCGGGATCTGCTGGCCGTGCTGCCGATCAAATTCGAAGCACGACTGCCGCCGTATGGCTTGATCACCCGGCGCCATCGCATTCAATCGTCGGCCATGCAGGCGTTCATGAATTCGGTGCGGGCCGAGCATGCCCTGAGCAAATAAAAAAAGGCCTGGCGCCATGCGCCAAGCCGACGATCCAGCGGCTGACAACAATTGCAATGACTTGGACAAAGGGCCAGTAAAGACGTAACGCGCACAGTTACCTAGGCTTGGGATTCACGGCAGCGTCCAGCGAGGACAGGGAATGCACAGGATCACATGCCAAGGGAACGGGCTTATCTTCGGTATCAGCTGTACAAATCACAGGCGAGAAAACAGGCTGTTTCGAGCGTTGTTCAACTTCTTCACGTCAGAGCTGGCTCTGCGGCTGTGGACTTATCGAATGTGCGTTTTGAGCCAATTGACAGGCAAGCATTAAGTGCTTTTGACCGGTGGGAGGATCCACATTTCTCATGGCATGAGGTCATCGAGTGGAAGGCACGGGAGCCGCTGGGTCTGGACCTTGCCATCTGGTTCAACGCCGAGCTGTGTGGGCTTTGTTTCGCGAACCCAAATAACAGCCGGCAACGAATCCGTATCGTGAGATTGGAAGGGAGTCCGAGGAGCGCACACCCTTTGAAGGGACGTGTTGCAACTCTCGCCATGATAGTCGTTGAGCAATACGCGCAGGTCATGGGTGCTCGTTTGCTCGAAATTCAGGAGCCACGAGCAGGTGCGGTTTCAATCTATCAGCAGCTTGGCTTTGAGTACGATCGAGAAGGCCGACTTGTCAAAACTTTGGAGAACCTTGTATTTTGAAGACTGTTCAATTGATGACCAGCGGTGGAGGGAATATGCGCAGAACAATCAAAAAATCTTCCACAAGGCAAAGCGCTCATGTTGCGCAAAGCAAAGCAATGGCGGGAGAACTGACGGCGAGCCAACGCCGCCTTCTTCAACTACTCGTCACGGGCATCGTAGGCGAAGAACCCAATCTGCTCGCCGGCCGCCCCTGAAAATGGGCAAAAAAAACCGCTCCCAGGGAACGGTTTTTTCATTGCACGGGCGCATTCATCCGAACAGCCAGTACCCCAGCAACGTCAACACCACGACGGCCAACACCGGCCGCAGTACACGGTAGGCTTTGGGGTGGCGGCGCTTGAACTGCTTGACCACACCACTGATCTTGTCGCTGGAACGCTTGCTCCAGGCATACGCCTGGTTGATGCCACCCACGCGCTCATCGTCAAGATTCTGCGGCGCCGTGGCGCGTCCCAGGAAAGCGCTAACCCGTCGGTTGATGCTGGTCATCAGGCGGTTGCTCAAGGGGCGTTCGATGTCGCAGAACAGGATGACCCGGGTCTGCTCGGTTTCGTTCTTCACCCAATGCACATAGGTCTCGTCGAACATCACGTCATCGCCATCGCGCCAGGCGTACACCTGGCCATCGACAAAGATGCGACAGTAGTCGGAGTTTGGCGTCGACAGGCCCAGGTGGTAACGAAGGGAGCCGGCAAATGGATCGCGGTGCGGGTTCAGATGACTACCGCCTGGCAGCAACGCGAACATGGCGCCCTTGACGTTGGGGATGCTACTGACCAGCGCCACGGTTTTCGGGCAGAGGGTTTCGGCCGACGGCAAGGGTTTGTCGTACCACTTGAGGTAAAAACGCTTCCAGCCTTTCTTGAAGAACGAACCGAAGCCCGCGTCGTTGTTCTTCTCGGCGGCACGGATGTACCCCTCGTCGAACAGGTGCATCGCTTCATCGCGGATCACCTGCCAGTTGTCCTTGAGCACGTCCAGTTCAGGGAATTTGCTGCGATCCAGATAAGGCCGCGAAGGCACGGCGGAAAACAGATACATCAAGGCGTTGTAAGGCGCAAACAGCGCCGAATGGTTGACGAATTGGCGCAAGACCGGCAAGCGCGCCTTGCCGCGCAGGTGCACATATAGCGTGCTGCCCAGAAACAGCAATAACAGCGACGCTTTCACGGCAAAGGAAAAGGTCATCGACAACTCCTTGAAAATAAGCAACTTTGCGCAACGCCATGTACCCGACGTGGCAGCCAGCCATGATAAGCGCTAAAGACCTTTGAAAAAACCCGACTGATTCAACATTCAGTGTTGAGGATTGCGTAACAAACCCTGGTTAACATAAACCTCCTGAACAGGGGCTGACGGTGATCAGCCCCTGCCCTACAGGCGACGGTAGCGCTTAGGCCTGGGTTTCCTGCTCGGTGAACAGGTCACTGAAGAGCATGCTCGACAGATAACGCTCGCCGGAGTCAGGGAAAATCACCACGATGGTCTTGCCCTGCATTTCCGGGGTTTCGGCCAAACGCGCTGCCACGGCCATCGCTGCACCGCAGGAGATGCCACACAGAATCCCTTCCTCTTGCATCAAACGCAGGGCCATGGCCTTGGACTCTTCGTCGCTGACCAACTCGACCCGGTCAACTATCGACAGGTCGAGGTTCTTCGGCACAAACCCTGCACCGATCCCCTGGATTTTGTGCGGGCTCGGCTTGATTTCATCGCCCGCCAATGCCTGGGTGATCACAGGCGATACCACTGGCTCGACCGCCACCGACAGAATCGGTTTACCCTGAGTGTTCTTGATATACCGCGAAACCCCGGTGATGGTTCCACCGGTGCCGACGCCGGCCACGAGCACATCGACAGCGCCGTCGGTGTCGTTCCAGATTTCCGGACCCGTGGTTTTCTCATGAATGGCCGGGTTGGCAGGGTTTTCAAACTGCGCGGGCATAAAGTGCCGGGACGGGTCGGCAGCGACGATTTCAGTCGCCTTTTCGATGGCGCCTTTCATACCTTTGGCCGGCTCGGTCAACACCAGTTCGGCGCCCAGCGCCTTGAGCACCTTGCGACGTTCGATGCTCATGGAGGATGGCATCGTCAGGATCAGCTTGTAGCCTCGTGCTGCCGCGACAAACGCCAAACCAATGCCAGTGTTGCCGGAAGTCGGCTCGACGATGGTCATGCCCGGTTTCAGTTTGCCGGAGCCTTCAGCGTCCCAGATCATGTTCGCGCCGATCCGGCACTTGACCGAATAACCCGGGTTGCGCCCCTCGATCTTGGCCAGGATGGTCACGCCGCGCGGCGCGATGCGGTTGATTTGCACCAGCGGCGTATTGCCGATGGAGTGGGCGTTGTCAGCAAAAATACGACTCATGACCGGGTCCTTGATGCAGCGTTGATTAGCCCATCACGGTATGCCTGTTGCCGGTGCTCGTCCAGTCAGGTCGAACGTCCGCCGGCCATCGGAGTCAATGCATTACATCGCCAGGGATTTACCATCATGAAACGTCGCTACAGCTGGCCCTTGTGGATACTTGTTGGCCTCATTGTGTGCCTGATTACCTTGCACATCGCGCTGCCCTACATGGTGCGCGACTATCTCAATGGAAAACTCGCCGACATGGGCGATTACCGTGGCCAGGTGACTGATGTGGACCTCGCGTGGTGGCGCGGCGCCTACAAGATCAACGGCCTGAAAATCGTCAAGGTCGATGGCAAGGTCCCGGTGCCCTTCGTCGATGCACCATTGATTGACCTTGCCGTCAGCTGGCATTCGCTGATCTATGAGCATGCGGTGGTCGCGCAGGTGCAGTTCTTCAACCCGCAAGTCAACTTCGTCGATGGCGGGCCCAACAAACAGAACTCCCAGACAGGTGAAGGCACCGATTGGCGTGAGCAACTGGGCAAGCTTCTGCCCATCACGCTGGATGAAGTGCGCATCTACGACGGCAAGATCAGCTTCCGCAATTTCAATTCCAAGCCGCCCGTCAACATGAACGCGACACAGGTGAATGCGAGTTTCTACAACCTGACCAATGTGGTCGACAAGGATGGCAGGCGCGACGCGAGTTTCGAAGGCAAAGCGTTGCTGTTGGGACATGCACCGCTGGAAGCCACCGCCACGTTCGATCCCCTGAGCAACTTTGAAGACTTCGAATTCCGTCTGCGCGCCAAGGACATCGAACTCAAACGCATGAACGATTTTGCATCAGCCTACGGCAAGTTCGATTTCAACGCCGGCCACGGAGATGTAGTGATCGAGGCGCAAGCGAAAAAGGCCCAATTGACCGGGTACATCAAACCTCTTCTGAAGGACGTTGATGTGTTCAACTGGCAGCAGGACGTGGAGAACAAGGACAAGGGTTTATTCCGCTCCATCTGGGAAGCCATTGTCGGCGGCTCGGAGACGGTACTGAAAAATCAGGGCAAAAATCAGTTTGCAACGCGCGTCGAATTGAGTGGCAACGTGCACCGGCAAGATATCAGCGCATTCCAGGCGTTTCTGCAGATTCTGCGCAATGGTTTCATCCAGGCCTTCAATGCCCGCTATGAGCGCCCCAAGCCTGATGCGGGTTAAGGTTTGGGCCTCACGGTATAACGACCGGAGTCCTCGGCCACGCGCGCTGCGTTTGCCTGCTGTTGTAGAAAATCCCAGCCCAGGCATGCCAGCGCCAAGGATCGAGGCACCGACTCACGACCGCTGCTGTAGCGACTGATGCTGCGGGCGCTTACCCCCAGCGCCTGCGCCGCCTGATTGAGCGGCAGGCCCGTGCGGGCACGCCAGTCGATGAAAATTCGGGTATTTTCGTCCGTGGCGTTCTGCGCCAGCGCATCCAGATACAGCGTGTCTGCGCCGATCTGGATGTCCTGTTCGGGCCATTCCACACTCCAGCCATCATCGCCAAGGGCAGCCCCTTCGAATGCCCCCGGCGCCAATAGCGGCTGCAACCCTGGAAAGGCCAGCAGATCACGGTTCAGGTCGAGAGTCAGTTGCTGTCCATCGATAAACGTCAGCGCCAGGCGGTTGTCGGGCAAAGCCTTCACGGCAGACAACCTTGGCCGTTTCATGGGTAACATCGTTTCCACTCCTCCAGCAGTTGCGCCTGATGGGCGCGGACCCCATCCAGGGCTTCTTTGATAATCAGAGGCGGTGCCAGGCCCATCGTGACTTTGACGGGTTCAAGGCTGAGCACGACATCCAGCCCGCCACCGACGAGGTGGACATGGGGTGGCGGATAGTCTCGTTCGCGCAGTTGAATACGGTATGTATCTCGAAATCGATATTAAGTAGACATGAGGCGCAAGCTATCGCCAAAATGGCGATATCTCAATACTGGCAAGCCGCCGAGACTGAGTCAAGATGTGACGCTCCATTCAGAGACTGAATAAGCCGTCTGCGTTCCCAGTCGACCGGCCTGCGCGTTATAGTCGGGGACTTGATTATTGCGCCCCGCCCCTGCCCGTCAGGCCGGCTTTACCGTTCGAGGATTAGCAGATGAAGTTCGAAGGCACCCAGGCCTACGTCGCCACCGATGACCTGAAGCTGGCGGTGAACGCCGCCATCACCCTGGAGCGCCCGCTGCTGGTCAAGGGTGAACCGGGCACCGGCAAGACCATGCTGGCCGAACAACTGGCAGAATCCTTTGGCGCCAGGCTGATCACCTGGCACATCAAGTCGACCACCAAGGCGCATCAGGGCCTCTACGAATACGATGCAGTCAGCCGCTTGCGTGATTCGCAGCTGGGCAACGAAAAGGTCCACGATGTTCGTAACTATCTGAAAAAAGGCAAGCTCTGGGAGGCGTTCGAATCCGAGGAGCGGGTGATCCTGCTGATTGATGAAATCGACAAGGCCGACATCGAGTTCCCCAACGACCTGCTGCAAGAACTCGACAAGATGGAGTTCTACGTTTACGAGATCGACGAGACGATCAAGGCGAAGCAGCGGCCGATCATCATCATTACCTCCAACAACGAAAAAGAGCTGCCGGACGCTTTCCTGCGCCGCTGCTTCTTCCACTACATCGCGTTCCCGGATCGCACCACCCTGCAAAAAATCGTCGACGTGCACTACCCGGACATCAAGAAAGACCTGGTCAGCGAAGCGCTGGACGTGTTCTTCGATGTGCGCAAGGTGCCGGGCCTGAAGAAAAAACCGTCGACCTCTGAACTGGTGGACTGGCTGAAGCTGCTGATGGCCGACAACATCGGCGAAGCGGTACTGCGCGAGCGTGATCCGACCAAGGCGATTCCGCCGCTGGCCGGGGCCCTGGTGAAAAACGAACAGGACGTGCAATTGCTGGAGCGTCTGGCTTTCATGAGCCGTCGCGGCACTCGCTAAGCACGTGTAAAAGGGGCCGACGCCATGTTGCTCAACCTGTTCAATGAAATGCGCGCCGCCAAGGTGCCGGTCTCGGTTCGCGAACTGCTGGACCTGATCAACGCGCTTAAACAGCGCGTGACCTTCGCCGACATGGACGAGTTCTATTACCTGGCCCGGGCGATCCTGGTGAAGGACGAACGGCATTTCGACAAGTTCGACCGCGCCTTCGGTGCCTACTTCAACGGCCTGGAGAAACTCGACGACCACCTCCAGGCGCTGATCCCGGAAGACTGGTTACGCAAGGAATTCGAGCGCTCGCTGACCGATGAGGAGCGGGCGGCGATCCAGTCGCTGGGTGGCCTGGACAAACTCATCGAAGAATTCAAGAAACGCCTGGAAGAACAGAAGGAACGCCACGCCGGCGGCAACAAATGGATCGGCACCGGTGGCACCAGCCCGTTCGGCTCAGGCGGCTTCAACCCGGAAGGTATCCGGGTTGGCGATGCCGGCAAGCGACAGGGCAAGGCGGTCAAGGTCTGGGACCAGCGCGAGTACAAGAACCTCGACGACTCGGTGGAACTGGGCACCCGAAACATCAAGGTCGCCCTGCGCCGCCTGCGCAAATTCGCCCGTCAGGGCGCAGCGGAAGAACTCGACATCGATGGCACCATCGATCACACCGCCAAGGATGCGGGCCTTTTGAACATCCAGATGCGTCCGGAGCGCCGCAACACGGTCAAGCTGTTGCTGCTATTCGACATTGGCGGATCGATGGATGCACACGTGAAAACCTGCGAGGAACTGTTCTCGGCCTGCAAGACCGAGTTCAAGCACCTGGAGTACTTCTACTTTCACAACTTCATTTATGAATCGGTGTGGAAGAACAACATGCGCCGCACTTCCGAGCGCACCTCGACCATGGACCTGCTGCACAAGTACGGGGCCGACTACAAAGTGATCTTCATCGGTGACGCTGCCATGGCGCCGTACGAAATTACCCAGCCCGGCGGCAGCGTCGAGCACTGGAACGAAGAAGCCGGTTACGTGTGGATGCAGCGGTTCATGGAGAAGTACAAAAAACTCATCTGGATCAACCCGTATCCAAAAGATACCTGGGGTTATACGTCCTCGACCAATATCGTGCGGGACTTGATCGAGGACCAGATGTACCCGCTGACGTTGCGGGGGCTGGAGGAAGGAATGCGGTTTCTTTCCAAGTAGTTTTGTGGTGCCTGATGTGGCGCCATCGCGGGCAAGCCCGCTCCTACAGATGCTCAGCAAACCTCTGTAGGAGCGGGCTTGCCCGCGATGCTTTTAGCTATCGGAAAAACGCCGCAGGTATTCAACCTGCTCCCGATGCGCAACCTCCTGCACCACCGGCCGTAACCGCACCTGCGCTCCCGGCAGACTCTGCGCCAGCCGCGCCAACGCCAGCGGCGTCAACGCACCAAGGCGTGGATAACCCCCGATGGTCTGGCGATCGTTGAGCAACACGATTGGCTGACCGTCTGGCGGCACCTGCACCGCGCCCAGCGGAATACCTTCGGAAATCATCGGTTCCCCCTGATAAGCCAACGCCGGACCCAGCAGGCGCATGCCCATGCGATCGGCACGGCTGTCGAGTGTCCAGGGGCTGTTGAATGCATCGAACAGACTTTGGCCACTGAACTCACCGATCTGCGCCCCCACGATCACATCCAGTGGCGCATCGAGTTTGAAATCCGGCACCTGTCCGGTTGGCACCTCCCGTACCAGCAACGGCGCATCGGCGTGATAGCTCAACGACGCGCCCTTGACCAACGCATGCCCTCTGCCATCCAGCCCGCCCAGCTCTTCACGCACTACGGTGGCACAACTGCCCAGCACCCGCGGTGCCTCAAATCCGCCCGGTGCGGCGAGATAAGCCCGCGCGCCCAATAGCGGCTGGGTGAACTGCAAACGTTGGCCTTTGCGCATCTTGAAACTGCGCCAAGGCATCAGCGCCTGACCGTCCAGTTGTGCGCCAAGATCCGCCCCCGCCAAAGCCAGCAGGCAATCTTCTTCGGCTCCCACGGTAAATCCGCCCAGGGTGATTTCGATGACGGCGGCCCCCAAAGCATTGCCCAACAACCAGTTGGCCCACGACATCGAACGCCAATCCAACCCGCCGCCTTGGGTCACGCCCAGGTGGCGTACACCGAATCGACCGGCGTCCTGCAACAGGCACAATGGCGTGCTCGCTTCGATTGAGAGCCGGCTCATGCTTGAACCTCCAACGGCGTGTCGTCACCGCCCAGGTTGATGAACTCGGCATGGCTGATGGGGGCGAACCGCGCGGTGTCACCCGGCTGCATCAGGCTGTACCCCTCGCGATCGCGGTCGAACAATCGGGCCGGTGTGCGACCGATCAGGTTCCAGCCACCTGGAGAGACAGCCGGATAAGCGGCAGTCTGCCGTTCGGCGATCCCGACGCTCCCCGCCGCGACCTTCTTGCGCGGGGTATTCAGGCGCGGCGCGGCCAGCGCTTCCTCCACCAGCCCCATGAAAGCGAAGCCTGGTGCGAAACCCAGCGCGAACACCTGGTACTCACGCTCGCTATGACGGCAGATCACTTCCTCGACTGTCAAACCGCTGCGCTTGGCCAACAGGCTCAACTCCGGACCGACGCTCAGGTCGTACCACACCGGCAACACATGGCATTGGCCACTGCTGCGGGTATTGGGTGACAGATCGATCAACGCCTCGGCGATCAGCTCTCGAGCCTGCGCAGGACTCAAGGCATTGAGATCGTAATGCACCATCAGCGTCGTGTAGGACGGCACCAGGTCGATGAGCTGTCCGGCAAATGCTGCACGCAGGTTGTCGCTGGCAGCGAGCATCCACGGCATGTTGCTTTCGGCGATTTCGTCGAACAGGCGCACCATCAGGCAATCCAGTGCGACGCCTTCGATGCGCAGCTTCATGATGCCCCCAACTGATCAAGGGCTTCACGAATCCGTTGCACCGCCGCCACCGAACTGGCGTTGTCGCCGTGGACGCAGAGGGTGTTGGCCCTCAAGTGCAGGGCGCTGCCGTCGCTGGCGGTAAGCGGCTCGCCACGGGCAATCTTCAAGGCCTGGGTGATGATCGTTTCCGGATCGTGGTGCACGGCACCCGGCAGTTGCCGCGAAACCAACCGGCCGGCACTGTCGTAGGCGCGGTCGGCGAAGGCTTCAAACCAAAGGGTCACACCGTATTCATCGCCCAATTGCTGCGCGGCGCTGTTGTCGCGGGTGGCCATCAGCATCAACGGCAATGTCGAGTCGTAGGCTGCAACAGCCTGTAGCACCGCACGCAATTGCGCAGGGTTGGCCATCATGTCGTTGTACATCGCGCCGTGGGGTTTGACGTAGCTCACCCGTCCACCCTGCGCCCGGCACAGACCATCGAGAGCGCCGATCTGGTAATGCAGGATGTCTTGCAGTTCTTGCGCGGTGTACACCATGGAACGCCGGCCAAACCCCACCAAATCCTGATAGGCAGGATGCGCGCCAATCTGCACGCCGTTACTCAGCGCCAGGCTGACGGTCTTGCGCATGATGCTCGGGTCCCCTGCGTGGAACCCGCAGGCAATGTTTGCGCAATCGATGAAGGGCATGACCTCGGCGTCCAGACCCATGGTCCAGTTACCGAAACTCTCGCCAATATCGCAGTTCAATAGCAGACGGCTCACGGTGAACACTCCTGTTGGCTTTGTTCTTTTCAACGGCGGGCAAATCTTCGCGCTGATTTTACGGGTATTGTCCTGAGCCCCGACGACGCCTATCGTGAGAACCGGATGCGGTGATTTTTGGGCGCACTGCCCTGTCGCGTCCAACTAATTAAATCCTGTTCCAGACATAAGAAAAATTTATCCCCCCCGAGCAACCCCCATGAACCTGAAGTTTCTCGAGACCTTCGTCTGGGTCGCCAGACTCAAGAGTTTTCGCCTGACTGCAGACAAGCTGTTCACCACCCAGGCCTCGATTTCCAGTCGCATTGCCGTACTCGAGAGTGAGCTGGGCGTGAAGCTGTTCCTGCGTGATTCGCGCGGCGTGAGCCTGACGCCTGAAGGCTTGAAGGTACTTGAGCACGCCGAGCAGATGATGGACACCATGCAGGCGCTGAAACAGTCGATCGAGACGCGCTCCAGCAAGGTCGGCCGGGTGCGCATCGGCGTGATGGACACCGTCATCCACACCTGGCTGAGCCCCCTGGTCGCGCAGATGACCGAGCTGTACCCGCTGGTGGAAATCGAACTGGTGGCCGATACCTCGCTGAACCTCTGCGATCAGTTGCAAAAAGGCTTTCTCGATGTGGCCTTGCAAACCGATCTGTTGCGACAGGAAAGCGTGCGCAGCCTGGAATTGGCCAGCCACCCGATGGGCTGGATCGCCGCCAGCAATTCCCTGTACAACCGAGCGTATTCAGGTGTCGCCGACCTCGGCAACGAACGCATCATCACCTACTCGAAAAACTCCCACCCGCATCAACAAGTGCTCGCGCTGATGCAGGCCAACGGTGTGATGACGCCCAAGCTGAACTGCGTGAACTCGGTGTCGGCGATCACCCGGCTGCTGCGGGACGGTTTTGGCATCGCGGCGTTGCCACCCGTGCTGGTAGCCGAAGAGCTGGCGAGCGGGGAGTTGACCCTGCTGGCCATCGACCAACGGCCGCCGGATTTGCAGGTGGTGGTGTCGTGGCGCACCGGGGTGGAGTGGGTCGAGGAGATTGTGGCGTTGTGTCAGCGGGTGCTGACGGACTACGCGAGTCGGGTGGGGGATAACTACGTCGTGCTGGCACGCTGAAGTGACCCTCCCCTGTAGGAGCGAGCTTGCTCGCGATAGCGGTTTGTCAGTCACCCATGGTGTGGCTGGTTGACCGCTATCGCGAGCAAGCTCGCTCCTACAGGGACTATTTCACTGCAACCCACGCACATCCCGGTCTTCGATCGGCCGGCTCTGGCGCAGGCGTCGGCCGCCCAGCACCACCCAATCGATCAGGCGGAACAGGCACTCGATGCCGAACGACAACAGCAACGCACCGCTCATGCCCCAGATCATCGCTTCGGGCGTCAGCAGGATCTGATAGCTGTAGCCGTTCCAGGTTTCCTTGCGGATATCCGGGTCGGCGGCCAGTACCACTTGCAGGAAACGCACGTACCAGGGCCCCTGCATGGCCTGGAACTGTTTATCCAGCGCCACCTGGCGGGTCAGCAGGTGGCTCAGGCTGTCGGCGTCGCTGCGAAATATCGGGTCTTCGCTGGCGCGGTAATGAGCGACCAGCGCCTGCATGTCGCCCTTGAAGAACTGGTTGGCGGTGTTCTGAAAACCGCTGAGGCTGGTCTGCGCCTCGATCAGGTGCGCTTCGATACGCTTGGTGTAGTCGTTGATGAAGCCTGGCACCTGGACACCAATCAACAGGCCCGCCGCGAACAACACCAGCCGTAGATAACTGAGCAACATGAGAGCGTCCTTTATTCGGTCTTGCCTTGGCTGACGCATTCACCACGTCGCCACAGGCTCCATTGGCCCGGCTCGTAGCGGGTCCAGGTTTCGTTTTCGGTCAAAGGTTCGGTGGCGATCACCGTCACCACGTCGTCGGGCGTGGTCTCGGCCTGGAAGTCGACGATCACATCGACATCTTTCAGGCGCGCCGGGCCAAACGGTGCGCGACGGGTAATCTGCGCCAATTTCGTGGAGCAGTAGCAGAACAGCCAATCGCCGTCGCTGAGCAGGCAATTGAATACGCCTTTGCTGCGGTATTCGGCGCAAGCGGCCACCAGGTCCGGCAGCAACGCTTGGACGTCCACCGGCTCGGGGAACCCGGCGCGTACGCGGTTGAGCAAATCGCAGAACGCCGCTTCGCTGTCGGTATCGCCAACAGGGCGGTAGAAGCTGGTGGTCGATTGAAAATCCGCCAACTGGCCGTTGTGCGCAAAACACCAATTTCGCCCCCACAGCTCTCGCACGAACGGGTGGGTGTTGGACAGGCAGACCTTGCCGACGTTGGCCTGGCGGATATGCCCGATCACCACTTCGCTCTTGATCGGATAGCGCTGCACCAGATTGGCGACTTCCGACTCGCTGCTCGCCGCCGGATCCTGGAACAGGCGAAGGCCGCGCCCCTCGTAGAATGCAATGCCCCAGCCATCACGATGAGGGCCGGTACGCCCGCCGCGCTGCATCAACCCGGTGAAGCTGAACACGATATCGGTCGGGACATTGGCGCTCATGCCCAATAACTCACACATGCTCGGACTCTCTGTAAGGCAGGGTTACAAACGCGGTTCGACCCGCATACGCTGCGGGTTGCTCGGGACTGGCGGACGACCATAACGGTCATCTCCTGCACCGCCGAACGGTTGGTCGTCGTCCGGCTCGTCGACGCGGGCTGCCGCCTTCGCGGCCTCCGCCCGTTCCTTGCGAGCGCGGGCGTTACGCTCGATGGGGAAGCGGATCGCAACGAAGACCAGATAGATACCGAAGGCAATCATGCCGTACATGAGCAGGTCGGAGATGGCGCGCCATGCGTTGTTACCGACCTTGAACGCGAGGTCCAGGGTGGTGATGGCGATGGCCGGGGCAACTTTTTCCTTCACCGGGTCGATGATCGTCGGGCTGAACAACAGCACTGCGCCCAACACCCGCAGGGGCTCTCGCAGCCAGCGCCACATCCAACGGGTAATGCGCATCCACACCAACAGGCAGCCCAAAGCGGCGAAGGCATAAAGGCCCCAAGCGATCAGATAGTCGTTCTCGGTCATGGTGTCCATGGCAAGGCAAGCAAATAGGGGCTTATAGTAACGACTTTTTGCACGTCCGGCTTGTCCCAATACCAGGCCATACGCGCTCCCACAGGTTGCAAAACCCTATTTCGTGCACTCTTCGAGAACCATTCATGTCTCAATCCGCCCCCATCGCCCACACAGCCCCAGGCTCTGACCCGTATGCCTGGCTGCAGGAACGCGACACCGACGCGGTCCTCGACTACCTGAAAGCGGAAAACAGCTATCAGGAAGCGCAAACCGCCAATCAGGCCGGGTTGCGCGAGACCCTGTTCGAAGAGATCAAGGGCCGGATCCTGGAAACGGACCTGTCGTTGCCGTCACCGTGGGGCCCGTACCTGTATTACACACGCACCACCGCCGGCGACGAGTACGCTCGCCATTATCGGTGCCCGCGCCCGGACGACGATAGCCTGCAACTGGACGAAAGCCGCGAACAACTGCTGCTGGATCCGAACGAGCTGGCCAACGGTGGGTTCTTTTCCCTCGGCACCTTCAGCATCAGCCCGGATCACCAGCGCCTGGCCTACAGCGTCGATGCTACAGGCGATGAGATTTACACCCTGTTCGTCAAGGAATTATCCGACGGTCGTGTCAGCGAACTGGAGTTCCAGGACTGCGACGGCAGCATGACCTGGGCCAACGACAGCCTGACGCTGTTTTTTGGCGAACTGGACGACACGCACCGACCGCACAAGCTGTATCGTTATCGACTGGATGGCACAGCGGCTGAAGAAGTGTTCCATGAGCCCGACGGCCGCTTCTTCTTGCATTGCTACCGCGCAAGCTCCGAACAGCAATTGTTCCTGGCCCTGGGCAGCAAGACCACCAGCGAAATCTGGGTGCTCGACGCCTGTCAGCCGCAGCAGCCGTTCAGCTGCATCGCACCACGGGTTGAAGACCATGAGTACGACGTCGATCATGGTGTGCTCGACGGTCAATGGACATGGTTCATTCGAAGCAACCGCGACGGCATCAACTACGCCCTGTACACCGCTGTCGATACCGGCGTGGCACCCACCGAAGCCGACTGGCGCCTGCTCATCGCGCATCGCGACAGCACCATGATCGAAGGCATGAGCCTCAATGTCGGGGCCATGACCCTGAGCCTGCGCGAAGGTGGCCTACCGATCATCGAAGTGCACCCACAGGATTTGCCGAGTTATCGGGTTCAATTGCCGGATGCTGCCTACAGCCTGCACGTGCAAAACAGCCTGGAATTTGAAAGCGAGCGCATCCGCCTGCGCTACGAGGCGCTGAATCGCCCGGCGCAGATTCGCCAACTGGACCTGGTCAACGGCGACCAGACCGTTTTGAAAGAAACCCCGGTACTCGGTCCGTTCGATGCCGACGCCTACGTCAGCCAGCGACTGTGGGCGACCGCACCGGACGGCACGCAAGTGCCGATCAGCCTGGTGGTCAAACGCGACGCTTTGGGCAAACCTACGCCGCTGTACCTCTACGCCTACGGTGCCTACGGCCAGAGCCTCGACCCGTGGTTCTCCCACGCACGCCTGAGCCTGCTCGATCGCGGCGTAGCGTTTGCCATTGCCCACGTGCGCGGCGGTGGGGAATTGGGTGAAGCCTGGTATCGCGCCGGCAAGCAGGAACACAAGCACAACACCTTTGACGACTTCATCGCCTGTGCCGAGCACTTGATTGCCAATGGCTACACCACCTCGCCTCAACTGGCAATCAGCGGCGGCAGCGCGGGCGGTTTGCTGATCGGCGCGGTGCTCAATATGCGCCCCGACCTGTTTGGCGCAGCGATTGCCGAAGTGCCGTTCGTCGACGTGCTCAACACCATGCTCGACCCGGACTTGCCATTGACCGTCACGGAATACGACGAGTGGGGCAATCCTCAGGAGCCACAAGTCTATGATCGGATCAAGGCTTACGCACCGTACGAAAACGTCACCGCACAGGCGTATCCGGCAACGCTGGTGATCGCCGGCTACAACGACAGCCGCGTTCAATACTGGGAAGCCGCCAAGTGGGTGGCCAAACTGCGCGCCACCAAAACCGACGACAACCTATTGCTGCTCAAGACTGAGCTGGGCGCGGGCCATGGCGGGATGAGCGGCCGATACCAGGGATTGCGTGACGTAGCACTCGAATACGCATTTGTTTTCGCGGTTTTGGGCATTGCCTGAGGAACTTGGCCGCCAGGACGGGTCATAAACGAAATCCCGTGGCTACGAAGATCCCTGTAGGAGCGAGCTTGCTCGCGATAGCGGTGTGTCAGTCACTATAAATATTGACTGGTATACCGTCATCGCGAGCAAGCTCGCTCCTACAGGGGGGCGTGGAATCGATATCAGCAACAATAAAAAGACCGTGATCACATGTCAGAACCGACCTTGTTGAACAATGAAATCCGCGATTGGCTGATGGACTGTGGCTTGTTCGCTCAATTGCTGCCCGCCGACTTTGCGGCGGCATCCGGCTATTTCAGCATCAGCACGGTGGCCGAGGGCGAAGTGATTTTCCAGGAAGGCGATGCCGGCAGTTTCATGTGCATCATCCACACCGGCCAGGTGGCAGTGCAGAAAACCAACAGCGACGGGCAGCGAGTGACCATGGCCACCCTGCGCAGCGGTCGGGCCTTCGGCGAAATGGCCGTGCTCGATGGCGAACGCCGCTCCGCCAGTTGCGTGGCCGCGAGCAACTGCCAACTGCTCAACCTTGGCAAGGATTCACTGGAAAAAATGCTCAATGACGCGCCGAAGATCGCCGCCAAGATCATCCGCGCCTTGGCCGTTTCCCTGTCCAAGCGCCTGCGCATGGCCGACGGTCAGCTCCTTTCGCAACAGGTCTAACCCCCCGGCGATTTAACCTTGGGTACGTTTGGCTCGATCCCCGGCACCGGCTGATCCCTGGCGGGTGGAGTCGGCGGGAGGATCGGCGGCAGCAATGGGGCCCCGCCGCTGCCGGGCCCCGACTTGGGAATGCTGTTGGGGGTAATTTGCGGATACGGTGTCGGCGTCGCAGTGCCGGGCGACCCAGGCAGTGGCGCAGGCGTGGTCGGAATGGCTTGCAGTTCCTGAGCGGACACTGCAGTTATCGAGAGCGCGGCCAGTGCGATGATCGTTAGAATGATGCGCTTCATCAAGGGCTCCGTTAACCTTGTTGTCTGCTTGCAGGCTACTCCCAACTGCGCTCGTTTGCTTTCACCAATGCCCATTCTTCTCAAGAGAACCCCATGAAACGTTTCGTCCTGCTCGACACCGCCCCTATTCCTGGCAACGGCGGAGCCCTTTGCCTGTTCGAATACGGCGAGGACTTTGTCATCAAGATCCAGGGCGGGGATGGCGGGCAACTGATGAACACGCGCATGCACGGCTCCGAAGATGCGCTGGCCGAGATTCCCTGCCGCAAAGTCGCCGGACGTCCGAATTCGCGAGTGCTGATCGGTGGCCTGGGCATGGGGTTCACCCTCGCTTCGGCGCTCAAGCACCTGGGCAAAAATGCCGAAGTGGTGGTCGCCGAACTGGTGCCTGGCGTGGTGGAGTGGAACCGCGGGCCGCTGGGCGAAAAGGCCGGCAACCCCCTGCAAGATCCTCGCACGGTGATCCGCATGGAGGACGTTGCCAAGGTGCTGCAAGCCGAGCCCCAAGGGTTCGACGCCATCATGCTCGACGTCGACAACGGCCCGGAAGGCCTGACCCAGCGTGCCAACAGCTGGCTCTACTCCGCCAGTGGCCTGAGTGCCTGCGCCAAGGCCCTGCGGCCCAAGGGCGTGCTGGCGGTGTGGTCGGCCAGCGCCGACCGGCTGTTTTCCGACAAGCTCAGGAAAGCCGGTTTCAAAGCCGAGGAAGTGCAGGTCTTCGCCCACGGTAACAAGGGCACCCGCCATACCATCTGGGTTGCCGAGAAGCTCAAGGGCTGAGCTAAACTGCATCCATAACCGTCATTAGTCTTTTTACAAAGGTGAACCCATGAGTTCGTCCACCCCTACCAACACGTCGAAACTGGACCGCATCCTCGCCGACAACCAGCGCGACAAGGAAATGGGTTACCGCGACAAGGCCCTGAAGATGTACCCGCACGTGTGCGGCCGCTGCGCCCGTGAGTTTTCCGGCAAGCGCCTGAGCGAACTGACCGTGCACCACCGTGACCACAATCATGACAACAACCCGCAGGACGGCTCGAACTGGGAGCTGTTGTGCCTGTACTGCCACGACAATGAGCACTCGCGCTACACCGACCAGCAGTATTTCGGCGAAGGCTCGCTGAGCACGCCGAAGATCGCCAAAGCGACGCACAACCCGTTTGCGGCGTTGGCTGGGTTGATGAAGAAGGAAGACTGAAGGTTTTCGCTGGCCGATCTGGCCTCATCGCGGGCAAGCCCGCTTCTGCAGTGGATTTGTGAACGACAAGCCCCCTGTAGGAGCGAGGGTGCTCGCGATGAGGCCGGCAAACTCATCACAAATCTCAACCCGACACCCCTCCCCCAATCCCCGTATAATCGCCGTTTTTTCCCGAAGGCACCCCGCTCGTGGCAGACAAACGGTACAGCTGCATTGGTTTGTATAACCCCAAATCACCGGAAAATGTCGGTTCGGTCATGCGCGCCGCCGGCTGCTATGGCGTGGCATCCGTGTTCTATACCGGAAAGCGTTACGAGCGCGCCGCCGACTTCGTCACCGACACCAAGCGTGTGCATTACGACATTCCGTTGATCGGCATCGACGATTTGAAAAAAATTCTGCCGCTGGGCTGTGTACCGGTTGCCGTGGAACTGGTGGAAGGGGCTCGCTCGTTGCCGGAATACACCCATCCGGATCGTGCCCTCTACATCTTTGGTCCGGAAGACGGCTCACTGGATAAAGAGATCCGTGACTGGTGCGAAGACGTGGTCTACATCCCGACCACCGGTTGCATGAATCTTGCGGCCACGGTCAACGTCGTGCTCTACGACCGCATGGCCAAAGGCCTGAATACCCGCTCGGGTCCGAAATTTCGCTGAACCGCTGCGTATCCGATGGAACAAGCCGCCCGCCCAGGCAGTCAGCTTAGTTATCTGAAACAGTCAAACCTGCCAGGAGACAGATCATGAGCGAACTCAAACGCGTCGAGCGCATCGAATCCACCCCGTTCCAGAGCCCCTCCGATAAAAACGTTCACGGTTGGGAACGTGTTGGGTCGTTGGCGGGGGGGCGGTGATGGTCGGCAAGGGCCTGCGTCGCGGCGGTATCCTCGGCCTGATCCAGGTGGCCATCGGCGGCGTGGCGTTGGCACGTGGCATCACAGGGCACAGTTCTGCCAAGAGCCTGTTGGAAAAAAGTCGTCAGGACATGAACAACGTGCGGGCGAAGATCGAGCGGGCCGGAGAAGAGTTGGGCCGGCTGAAAGCCAATGCCGAGGCGGCGACCAGCACGGCGACCGTGACGGGCAATGATTCGCTGAAGTCGCCTAAAGCTGGGGCCTGACCCAGCGTTCCCCCACTCCCCTGTAGGAGCGAGCATGTCGAGGCGTCGAACCGTCGCGATGGTCGTCAACGATGACGCTGGCTGTCTGAATGCCAGCGGTGCCTGAGCCACCATCGCGACGGTTCGACGCCTCGACAAGCTCGCTCCTACAGGGGACGGGGGGACCGGGAGACAGGGTTATTGAAGTAATTCGGTATTGAGCACCCTCGACGACTCACCCATCACGCTCTCGGACAATTGCACGAACGCTTTGGTGTCCACACTCTCCAGGCGCATCGCCCCGCGCATCACATCATCCAGCGAACGCTTGTTGCGCGTTTTCAGGCGAATTTCGCGATCCAGCTCTTGCAGCAGCAACACCGCCTTCGCCACTTGCGCCGGGCTGGCCTGGGCATCGCGCAACGTGGTGACTTTCTGGCTGTCCTTGACCAGCCGGGCATGCAGGGTTTCGTAGCGCTCATCACTGATCCCGCCCGCTCGCCGCACAAGCTCGATCGCGTAATACTCGGCCAGCCCCTCGCTGATCCAGTCGCTGCGATGGGTATCGTTGACCCGTCCGAACACTTGGACCAATTCGCGCACGAGCGCGCTGCTCCCGCTTTCACTGACCAGCGGCAGACGCGTATTAAGGTAGATCGATTCACGGGCTGCCAGGCTGCCGCGCCACAGGGGGTCATTGGCGCCGACTATCAGCAGTTTGCTCGGGTGGCGCGGGAACACCGCCTGCACTTGCGGCCAAACGAAGGTGAGCAGCGTCAGCACGTCCATTCGGCGCATACCCTGGCCCTGGGGCGAAGCGACGGTGACTTCGGTCTCCCCCAGCCGAGTTCGACGGCTGCCCAGGTGGCCGGCGAGCATCCAGCCCGTGGGTCGGTCGAACAGGCGCGAGACGTTGTCGATGCGGAATTTGTTCTTGCCAATGCGCGGCCATGCGGTTTCGATGCTTTTCCAACCGCTGGGCAATTCGAATTCGAGGCGTGATACCAACTCGATGCCGTCCTGCTGATCGAGCCGGGCGGCAGGCACCAGATCATCGCCACGCATCAGCGCCCAGGTTGGCGTCATGCGGGTGTCGAAACTGCCATTCTTGCGGCTGTGGCTGATGCGTACGCGGTAGGTCAGGCTGGCCTTGTCGGCAGCCGGACGCCAGACACCGCGCGCTTGCTGGCCAGGCGTGAGCTGCCATTGGCCGTCGGCCTTGAAGTCGCTGTAGTGGCTGCCGTCGCCGAGATCAAAATCCAGGCTGCGCACCGTCGAGCCCTGGGCCAGAGTCAGGCGAACTTCCGCTTGATCGCTTTGCGGGAGCAGGCGCACGTGGTAATCCAGATCCACCTTCTTCGCCGCCCACACCGACGAACTCAGGGCCACCAGCCCGACGGCCAGCGCCAGGCGCAATCCCACAGCCATACACCCTCCTTGTTCACACTAACCTGCGCGGAAAATCAGATGATCTTCCCAATCCTCTTCAGCCACGCTGCCTTCGGCGAGCATGCGCCCGGACTGGGAAATGCGTTCGTGGTGCACGGCGTCGCGATCGCCACACACCAGGTGGTGCCACAGCGGCAGATCCTTGCCTTCACTGACCAGGCGATAACCGCAAGTGGGCGGCAGCCACTTGAATTCATCGGCCTTGCCCGGCGTGAGTTGAATGCAGTCGGGGACGGATTTGCGGCGATTGGGATAATCGCTGCACTGGCAGGTTTTCAAATCCAGTAATTTGCAGGCGATACGCGTGTAATAAACGCTGTTGTCGTCTTCATCTTCGAGCTTTTGCAGGCAGCACAGCCCACAACCGTCGCACAGCGATTCCCATTCCTGCTGATCGAGCTGATCGAGGGTTTTACGTATCCAGAACGGTTCGACTTTGGCGGCCATGGCTCAAGCATCAACATCAGGTGGTGAAAAGGCCGCCAGTCTAGTGCCCGGCGCCGTGCGGGCCAAGCATTGGCGACTACCGGTACAACGGGACTTGTCAGTGAGTGCGTCGGCAAGTAGCTTTGCCTGTCGCTTCGATCCCAAGGAAACCCTGCATGAGTGCCACTCCACGCGTTGCCGATTATGCCATTCACCCGCAATTCACCGATCGCTGGTCGCCTCGCGCCTTCACCGGCGAAGCCATCCCGGAAGAAACCCTGCTGAGCTTTTTCGAAGCCGCACGCTGGGCGCCATCGGCCTACAACTCGCAGCCATGGCGTTTTCTCTACGCCCGTCGCGATACGCCGAACTGGGAGCGTTACCTGGGCCTGCTCAACGAATTCAACCGAGCGTGGGCACAACACGCTTCAGCGCTGGTGATCGTGATCTCGAAGACCACCTTCGTCGCACCCGGCGCCAGCGAAGAAACCCCGGCCCTGTGGCACACCTTCGACACCGGTTCCGCCTGGGGCCACCTGGCACTGCAAGCGAGTATCAGCGGCTGGCACACCCACGGCATGGCCGGTTTCGATCAGGAGCTGACCCGCAAGGAGCTGAACATTCCTGAAGGTTACGCGCTGCACGCGGCGGTGGCCGTGGGCAAGCTGGGCGACAAGGCGACGCTGGCGGAGTACCTGCAAGCGCGTGAAGTGCCCAGCCCGCGCCGGCCGTTGAGTGAAACGGTAGCTGAAGGCGATTTCACCCTCTAACAAACACCACCCTCCCCTGTAGGAGCGAGCACGCTCGCGATGGATGTCAACGATAACGCTGGGCATCTGACACCCGGCGCTGTTCTTGCGACCATCGCGACGGTTCGACGCCTCGACAAGCTCGCTCCTACAGGGGGCGGGGTGTCAGTATCCGCGATTGAAATCCACTTCCCCGCGCAGCGCCTCGCCCGCGTGATACGCGCGCAGGTTCTCGATGAACAGCTTGACCATCATCGTCGGTGACGTTGGCGCCGAGCTGTGGCCGGTCAGCAGCAAGCCCCAGGCCGTCCAGAACGGGTGACGCTGCGGCAGCGGCTCCTGACGGCAGACGTCGATCACCGCGCCCGCCAGATGTCCTTCCTTCAACGCTTCCACCAGGTCTGCGTCGACCACCGCCACACCGCGTCCGACGTTGATGAACAAACCGGTCGACTTGAATCGCTTGAACAGAGCGGCATCGTACAGATCATGGGTGTTCGGCGTGTTAGGCAGCAGGTTGATCACGTAGTCCACTTCACCGACAAGACGTGGCAAGTCGCCCAGCGCGCCCACTTCGATAAAGGGTGCCTGCTCCCGTGCTTCGCTGGCGATACCATACAACTCGACGCCAAACGGCAGCAGAAACTCTGCGACCGTTTGGCCGATGTCGCCGGTGCCAACGATCAACACTTTGCGTCCTGCCAGGCTCTGGCCCTGGCGGCTGTCCCACTTACGCTCGACCTGACTGACCAGGCGCGGCAGCACTTCACGTTCGTGGCCGAGCATGTAGGTGAGTACATATTCGGCCATGACCTGACCGAAAATGCCTACCGCGCGGGTCAGGCGATAGTGCCGTGAAAGGCCGTCGGCCAGCAGTGGCGTAATACCAGCCCAGGTCGACTGCAGCCATTGCGGCTTGTGCCCTTGGCGTAACAGGGTGGCCAGCAGATCAGGCTGCCCCAGCCAGATCGGGCATTCGGCGGCCTGACGCGCCAGCTCGGCCGAATCGCCGCTGGTCAGCACTTCGAGATCGGGTGCGGCCTGGCGCAACAATTGGGCATATATAGCGTGGTCGTGTTCGGCAATCAGAACGCGCATGTTTCAAACCTTTCAAAAGCAGTGCAGACGGCCGCCAAGGAAGCCTCGTCCCCTGGCCTGGCCATCGCCAAAATCATTCCAGTATTTCACGCCGACTCTGAACAGAGCCTGTCTGCCGGTCACACCGGGTCGTTGCGTCGCAACAATTCTTCGGGCAAATGCTCGATGTACTCGTCTTCGGCCGGAGGCATTTGCAGGTGGTAGCCCTGTTTGTCGAGGTTTTCCAGGACCACGCTGATGTCCTCGCGCGACAGCTTGCGCTCGGGGCTCAGCACCAGATCGAACGCGTGGATGGCCTTGCCGAACGCGGCCAACAAAGGTTCCGGTACGCGCTCAAGGGCATCGCTCTTGAGCACATACAGGTACATTTCGTTTCTTTTCGAACTGCGGTAGATGGAACAAATACGTTTCAAGGCTGTTCTCCGGCGTTGTCCAGGCTGTCGAGCAGCGCCTGGCCCATCAATTCGCGGCGCCAGCCACGCAGCGAATCAGGCAATTGATAAGGACCGTTGGGAAAGCCGCTCTTGAGCAAGGCTTCCAGGGTTTTCTTGCGCAACATCAACTCTGGCACGATGGCCAGACGCTCGGCCTCGGCCTGGCCGATGGCTTTCAACTGTTTGAGCAGCGCGGCGGCCTCCACCGGCAGGGGCTCCGGCACGGCAGGCGGCCACTGATCGGGCGCTACACTGCCAGCGCGCTTGATCAAATCAAGCAGAAACTCACCGTCCTGGCGTACGGTACGCGGGTGCATGTCTTCGATTTTCGCCAGAGCACCCAGGTTGTCCGGTTGCGTGCGCGCCAGGGGCCACAGCGAGTGCTCACGGATGATTCGGTTGCGCGGCAGGTCACGGGCACGGGCTTCACGCTCGCGCCAGGCGCATAGCTCACGCAGCACGGCGAGCTGAGCGCGGGAAAGCTTCCACGCCAGCTTGGCATCGCGATAGACCTCGTACGGATCGATCTCCCGACGTAGATTGGCCACCAGCTCGGCGCCATCCTCCAGAACCCAGGCAAATTTCTCGTCAGACAGTTTTGGACGTAGTTGTACGAATACCTCGGCCAAGTGCAAGGCGTCTTCAGCGGCATAGCTGATTTGGGTCTCGGACAGCGGACGCTGCAACCAGTCGGAACGGGTTTCACCTTTGGGCAACTCGATACCAAGCACTTCCTGCACCAGCCGCGAATATCCCATGGAAAACCCGAGGTTCAGGTAACCGGCGGCCAACTGCGTGTCGAACAGCGGGGCCGGCAGGCTTCGGGTCAGACGCAACAGCACTTCGAGGTCTTCGCTGCAGGCGTGCAACACCTTGACCACCGCCGGGTTTTCCAGCAATGCGGCCAGGGGCTTCCAGTTGTCGACGGTCAACGGATCGATCAGATAAGCGCGTACGCCATCGCCGACCTGCAGCAGGCCGGCGATCGGATAAAAGGTGTCGACCCGCATGAATTCGGTGTCGAGTGCAACGTAGGGCAGCTGCTGCCACTCGGCGCAAAACCGGGCGAGGCTATCGTTGTCGCGAATCCAGTGAATATCGATGGCCACACGGCTCTCCCTTGAAGAATGGCGCGCAGTATATATCGCCCCCGGCGATTTCCGCGCATCCACTGAACAAGAGCTTTAGCGAAAAAGCCTACCTAATGGCAAGAATTGCCTGATGGAGGGACGTCACCTGCGTTGTAGGAAGGTCACTCTTTGGCCAGAACGCCATCGATCACAGCCCCACGGCAGCCGGAGAACATATCCAGGTCGTGGTTGTAGACCTTGCTGCTGACCTCCAGCAGGCCCAGCATTGAGTGGAACAGGTTGTCCTGGCTCAACGGCTTGTCACGGCTCAGTTGCAAGCAATGGGTGTCGACCGAGAACGATTTTTGATAGCTGTCGGAAAACCAGGCCAACATGGCCACGTGTTTCTGTTGTTCGGGTGCCATCATGTAGGGCGTGCCGTGGAGGAACAAGTTATATTCGCCCAACGATTCGCCGTGGTCTGACAGGTACAGCATGGCCGTATCGACTTTGTCCTGATTCTTGCGCAACAGGTCGATCAGGGTCGAGAGCACATGATCGGTGTACACCAGCGTATTGTCATAGCCATTGACGATGCTCTCGCGACTGCAATTGTTCAGGGCATTGCTTTCGCAAACCGGGGTAAACCGTTCGTACTCTTTTGGATAACGCTTGAAATATTCCGGCCCGTGACTGCCCATCTGGTGCAACACCAGCACGGTGTCTTTATCCAGGGTGTCGATGAAGTGCTGCAAACCCTGCAAGAGAATTTCATCGCGGCATTCGCTGTTGGCGCACAGTGCCGGGTCTTTCAAATTGCTGACATCCTCGAGCGTGACTCGATCACACGTGCCTTTGCAGCCCGACTGATTGTCACGCCAGATCACATCCAGACCCGCGCGCTTGAGCACATCCAACAGGCCTTCTTCGTTTTTTGCCTTGCTGGCGTTGTAATCCTTGCGACCCATGTTGGAAAACATGCACGGCACCGATACCGCTGTCTCCGTGCCGCAGGAATGCACATCAGTAAACGCGATCAGGCCTGCCTGCTTGTCCAGTTGAGGCGTGGTATCACGTTTGTACCCCAGCACGCCAAAATTCTCGGCACGGGCACTTTCGCCCACAACCAATACAGTCAGGGACTTTCGGCCATGGGTCTGCCAGACCGGGTTTTTCTGCGCATCCTCCCCGATCTTCACGAAGGGTTGCTGGGCCGAGGCGACCTGTTCGCGCAAATAGCTGATCGAAGCGCCCACATAGTTGCTGGGCACCACCATCAAGCGCAATTCGTGGTGATTGCGAAACAGCGAAGAAAGCCCCTGATAGTTGACCAGTGCAATGCCGCCAATCACCGCTATCGAGGCCACACTGACCAAGACCTTGCTCAGCAACTCCCGATGCCAGCGGCGATAACTAACCGGTGTCTTCCAGAGCAACCACGACGGCAATATACCCAGCAAAACAATATAAACAGCCATCTTTAACGAGAGTAAATCACGCACTTCCGTTGCATTGGTTTGAGCAAAGTTGCGCAACATGCCGGTGTCGATCATGACCCCGTATTGCGCCATAAAATAAGCCACGCCCGCGCTGACCATGAACAGAAACGTCAACAGCGGTTTAAGAACTGGCCGGAACGCCAACAACGTCAGCACAATGTTGAAGGCCGCCAGGATCATCACGCCAAACGCCGCCCGCATCGCCAGGCCCTGAGCGTCGGTCGCGGTGATTTCAAACAGGTGCTGCCAGAGTACAGAGTTGAAACCCAATAACAGAAAGGCGCTGGCAATCAGTGTCACCCATTCAGGGCGCACGGCTTTGAACTTCAACATGATGATCGACTATTTCCTTGAAAGAGATGCCGTCGATAAATGTGAAAATTTCATTTATCGCGACGGCTTCAATTCTGGGCAGCCATCCATCAATTTTTTGTGAAAAAGAAGCCAACGATTAGTTGGCCTCAATAATTTGCAATGAACTCTGGTGGTATTTGAGAATGATTCAGGCCTGGTTCAGATACCAACGCCAATCCTGTTCGCCAACTTCTCCCATGAACTGTCGGTACTCGGCCCGTTTCACGGCCAGGTAAACGCCGAGAAATTCGCTGCCGAACGCCCCCTGCGCCCAGCTCGAGCCTTCCAGCGCGCGAAGGGTGGTCAGCCAGTCGGTGGGCAGCAGTTTCGTCGCCTGGGCGTAGCCATTGCCTTCCACTGGCGCGCCCGGGTCCAACTGTTCACGGAGGCCGCGATGGATACCTGCCAGGATCGCCGCAGCGGCCAGATACGGATTGGCATCGGCGCCGCAAATGCGATGCTCGATGTGTCGCGAGAACGCCGGGCCTCCCGGGACCCGCAGGCTTACCGTGCGATTGTCGACGCCCCAAGTGGCGGCGAGCGGCGCGTAGCTGTTGGTCTGGAAGCGGCGGTAGGAGTTGGCGTTAGGGCAGAACAGCAATAAAGAGTCCAGCAAAGTCGCAAGCATGCCGCCCACCGCATGCCTGAGCAGCGGTGTCCCGTCTGCAGCTTCACTGGCAAACAGGTTCCTGCCCTCGCGATCCGCCAGGCTGACGTGCATGTGCATGCCGGTGCCCGCCAGATCATCGAAGGGCTTGGCCATAAAGCATGCTGTCATCCCGTGCTTGTGCGCCACCCCCTTGACCAGGCGCTTGTAGCGCACAGCTTCATCCATCGCCTGCAACGCATCGCTTCGATGCTCAAGGGTGATTTCAACTTGCCCCGGCGCGTACTCGGAAATCGCCGTGCGTGCCGGGATGCCCTGGAGTTTGCAGGCGCTGTACAAATCGGCCAGGAACGGCTCGATCTGCTCCAACTCACGCAACCCGTAGACTTGCGTGCCTCGCGGCCGCCCGCCATCGACATCTCGCGCCGGTTGCGGCCGACCGTGGCTGTCACGCTGTTGGTCCAGCAGATAAAACTCCAGTTCCGCAGCCATCACCGGGTAATAGCCGTCGGCTTGCAGGCCTTCAATCACCTTCGCCAGCAAGTGCCTGGGGTCGGCGATGGTCGCCGGCATGCCCTCGGTCGGGTGCATGCTGACCTGCACCGCCGCCGTCGGCATCAAGCGCCACGGCATGCGCGTCAGGCTGCCACTGATCGGGTAGGCCCGGCAGTCGATATCGCCGACATCCCAGACCAACCCGGAGTTTTCCACGTCTTCGCCGTTGATGGTCAGTCCCAGGATCGTGCTGGGCAAGGGACGTCCGCTTTCGTAAATCGGCAGTAATTCATCGCGATGCAGCAACTTGCCCCGCGGCACCCCGTTGTTGTCGAGGATGAACAACTCGAACATCTCGATATCCGGGTTCTGTTGCAGAAAAGTCAGGGCTTCTTCCGGGGCGGCGAAGGAGGTTCGGGCACAACTCATGGGCATTCTCTTGTTTCCGCGTCAGGCAGACGCACACGCGCTGCCGATTTGATCCCGGTGCATCACACGGGACCTGTAGGATTTTCTAACGGGAAAGGCAGGAGTCCGGCGGGCGCGCGTGACGACAATGCCACAACGCCCAGAAGGCGAGTTCGGAAGGGAGTGCGTCCGGACAACCGTCCATAGGGAAGACCGCAGTAAACAGATGCTCAGCAGCGTCACATGCCGGGATCAGCAGTTAAATCGGGATTTGAAGAACCTTGGTTGTCAGATGGCTAAACATTCCGGATACACCGAAGATGGCGCGAGCAAGCCCACTCCCACAGGGACGGTATTTAATTTCTAAATACCACCCCGGACTTTCTGATTTGCGGCCCAAGCCCCTGGCGCATGTAATTCCGTTCTCGCCCATCAAGGTTCGACCATGGAAAACATCCGCGCCACGTCTCGCCCCGCCCTCCTCCTGATGGTCACCATCATGCTCGTCGCGCTTAACTTGCGCCCCTCCATGGCCGCTGTCGGCCCGCTGCTCTCGACGATTCGCGGCGACATCGCCCTGAGCTTCAGCCTCGCCTCGCTGCTGACCATGCTGCCGGTCATGGCCATGGGGTTGGCGATGTTTCTTGGTCTGCGCATCAGCCAACGTTTTGGCGAGCAACGTACCGTAGTGGTGTCGCTGCTGATCATTGGCCTGGCGACGGCATCTCGCCTTTTTCTCGATTCCGCACTCGAACTCATCATCAGCGCCATAATGGCCGGCGTCGGCATCGCGTTGATCCAGGCGTTGATGCCGGCACTGATCAAGTCGCGATTCAGTGACAACGTTGCCGTCTGCATGGGCCTGTACGTCACGTCAATCATGGGCGGTGCAGCCATTGCGGCGTCTTTTTCCCCACTGGTGATGATGCGTTTCGATAGCTGGCGCATGGGACTGGCGATTTGGGCCGTGTTGGCGCTATTGGCGTTGGTGTTCTGGTTGGGTCAACGCTCGACAGTGCCTGCGCTGCCCGCTCCCGCGCGACAAAACGGTTCGTGCTTCGCCAATTCCCGCGCGTGGCTGCTCGCCATCTTTTTTGGCCTGGGGACGGCGTCCTACACCTGTGTACTGGCCTGGTTGGCACCGTACTACGTAGAAAAAGGCTGGAGCGAGCAGAACGCTGGGCTGCTGCTGGGCTTCCTGACCGCCATGGAGGTGGTGTCGGGCCTGTTGGCGCCCGTCATCGCCAATCGCAGCCGAGACCGACGCGGGGTGCTGATGGCATTGTTGGCGCTGATCATTGCAGGGTTCATAGGCCTGATTCTCAGTCCTCAGCACCTGAGCCTGTTGTGGCCTTGCCTGCTGGGGCTGGGCATCGGTGGGCTGTTTCCCATGAGCCTGATCGTGTCGATGGATCACCTGGACAACCCGCAACAGGCCGGCGCACTGACGGCCTTCGTCCAGGGCATCGGTTATCTGATCGCCGGTGTCTCACCGCTGATTGCGGGCGTGATCCGCGATCAACTGGGTAGCTTCGAATGGGCCTGGTGGTCACTCACTGGCGTCGTGTCGCTGATGATACTCATGGCCGTGCGATTCAACCCAAGGCACTACGCCCGCCATATTCATTGATACGGCGGTGAAAACACCTACAGGGCATTCTCTCGACATCCTCGTTCCGCTAGGATCCAGCGCATGGATCCCAGCGAGACGAATGGATGCTTAACAGTAACCAGCTCAGAAAGCTCGACATGCAAGACCTCATGGTGTTTGTCGCCCTGTATGAGCAAAACAGCGTCACCGATGCATCCGAAACGCTCTGCGTCAGCCAGTCCACCGTGAGTTACTGCCTGAAAAAGCTGCGCACTGGCTTCGCGGACGAGCTGTTCATCAACACCCGCACGGGCATGCAGCCCACCGGCAAAGCCAGCAGCATGTATGCCCACGTGTTGAAAATCCTCGAAAGCATCAATTTATGTCATACCGGTACAGAAGCCTTCGATCCCGCGCGGCAACCGGTCACCTTCAATATCTGCGCACCGG
This sequence comes from Pseudomonas sp. S2_C03, assembly GCF_054668405.1. NCBI lineage: Bacteria > Pseudomonadati > Pseudomonadota > Gammaproteobacteria > Pseudomonadales > Pseudomonadaceae > Pseudomonas > Pseudomonas sp. S2_C03. The sequence goes on from NZ_CP162766.1 coordinate 3,968,883, forward strand.
AATACTTCGAACAGTTGATTCTGCCGCGCCTGTTGAAGCGTTTTGCTTTTGCCGATCTCCCCGTGGTGATCAACGTGCAGAAGCTTGAAAGCGACATCCCCGCCGATGCATTACGCAAAGGCAGTCTCGACCTGGTGATTGGCTTTGGTCCGAACTTTCACCGGCATCACACCGACCTGAACGTGCGAACGTTGCTGGAGGATGAACTGGTGTGTGTCTTCGATAGCAGCATCAAGCCGCTGGCGCCGCGCTTGAGCCTGCAGGCTTTCGCCGGGTACCGGCATGTGTTTCCGACACCCTGGATCTCCACCACCAACATGGTCGACGGCTGGTTGGCCCAGCAGGCGCACACACGGCACGTCGTAGCACGCGCCAACAGTTATGGGGCGGCACTGAAACTGATCGTCGGCACCGACTACATCCTGGCCATGCCCCGCCGCATCCAGCAATTGCTGGCCAACGACGACGCGTTCATTCACTGCGAAGCCCCCGAAGGTTTGCCGGGTTTCACTCTCGACATGCAGTGGAGCCTTCATGTCGAGCAGAACGCAGCCAACACGTGGCTGCGTGAACAGGTGTTGCAGGCCTGCGCCGAACTGGACCTCGGCTGAACTCAGTGACTGATGAGGACTTTGCTGTAGGTCTCTCGATCCATATCGACGATTTCCACCGCCAACTGGACTTCCACACCCGCTGGCCAAGGCCCCAGGTCCTGAGCCACCGCCAGCAGGGCTTCCGACAACTGCTTCTTGATCTGCGGCGAGCGGCCGCTCAACAGCGCAAGATTCACATACACGAACGCCCGCTCATTCAACGCGGTGCCGACCTTGAACGTTTCGACTTTCACCGCACGGCTCTTGATATCGGACTCGGCGCCAAACTGACCGGAAGCCACCAGCGCATTATTGAACCGCAGCAGCGCCACATCGGCATTCAGCTCGGGCAGGTTGGCGGTGTATTCCATGTGCAGGTGAGGCATGTCGTGGTTCCTGATCTTATTGAGAAAGGTCGTACATATATCACAGAGTTGTCTGGCTTACTGAGGGATCGCTGACTCAAAGCGCTCACTCATGAACGCCTCCAGTCGGGACCGCAACCAACGCTCGGCCGGGTCGGTATCGACATGGCTCAGCCAGACCATCGAAAGATCGAGGGTGGGTGTCTTGAAGGGAAACGGCTCGACGAACAAATGACCGGAAGCAGCCATGGCTGTCGCCGTGTAATCCGGCAGGCTGGCAATCAGGTCCGTCCCGGCGAGCAGGGCCGGCAACGAGCTGTATTGCGGCACAGAGAGCACCACCTGGCGCGTACGACCGATCTCTGCCAGCCACTCGTCAGCATAACCACTGACGTTGGCCGTGTGGGAAACCAGCACGTGTGGGCGTGAGCAATACTCGTCGAGGGTCAACGGCGTGTCGGACGCATCGGCGCGCAGGATGCTGGGCTGGATGTGCCGCAGCAGCTTGCGCTTGGCATTGGCCGGCAGGCCACGCGTCTGGCTGATGCCAACGGTGATGTCACCGGAGGCCAGCAAATCGGGAATCCGCCAGTAATCGACATGCTGCACCACAAACACCACCTTCGGCGCTTCCTGGCGCAGGGCGCGCAGCAAGGGTGGCAAAAGGCCGAACTCGACATCGTCGGACAGGCCGATACGGAAAGTCATGGTGCTGCTGGCAGGGTCGAAATCATGGGTCAGGCTCAAGGCTACCGACAGCGAATCCAGAGCCGGCGACAGGTACTGGATGAGCTCCTCGGCTCGAGCCGTGGGCTCCATGCGATGGCCTACCCGGATGAACAACGGATCATTGAACATCGTGCGCAAGCGATTGAGCGCCGAACTGATCGTCGGCTGACCCAGAAACAGCTTCTCCGCCACCCGAGTGACATTGCGCTCATGCATCAAGGTTTCGAACACCACCATGAGGTTGATGTCGGCCTTGCGTAGCTCATTACGATTCATCCACTGTCCCCGATCTCCCGTCTGCCGACAGTTTAGGTAGCGGGTGCAAGTGGCGTCTATGCGACTGAAGCAATTTGCAGGTTGAATTGAAGCTGCTCCGGTTGAACAGCTTCGTCGACAGTTCTCTAGATTTCCTTCAGCGGCGTCTGATCGTGCGTCCCTTTGATCAGGTTGATGGCATGCACGCAATCGGCCTTGTTCACGTACGACTCGCCACTGGCAATCGTCTCATGGTTCGCCGCCCTCAAGCGCCACCGCCACTGGCCCCTGCCCGTCTGGGGGATGCCACGGGTTTGCCGGTAAATCTCGAAATACATGGTTCGCTCCTTGCGATGGTTGAGACCTGTGATGCGAAACCAGAGTAGATGAGGTGGGTGGATGGTGGAGGGATTGAGTGTCAGGGGATATTTCGCTGAAAGCGCAGTGATTTGCGTGGCGCCCAATGAACCGGGGCGTCAGTCATTTCGGCTACTTGACTGCGTAATCCATACCAAGTGATCAGCTTCCTTTTCTTACAGTGGAATGTGGCTGTCCGGTGCTCTTTACCTGCTCACCTGCCGCATCCCTCCGCTGGCCAACTCAACAGACGTACCTCACGTAGCTTCCAGACTTTGCCTACACCCCCTGAATAGCCTTGCTCGATACCATGAGCACCACCAATTCAAGCGTCAATTCCAGCGCACGAAATGTCATTTTCCAGAGAAGGGTAAAGCGGCATTTTTTGCGGTTTTGGATTCGTGCATCAGCAGTCTTTCGATTCGCTGCCAATCCACTAAAGCGATATCATTATTTGATACCATGAATAATAAGCAACTGAGTACACTCAAAGCGGTATTTTCACGGCCGTCGCCTTCCACCTTGGAGTGGACGCGGATCGAATCTTTGTTTGTTGCAGCAGGTGCCAGAACCATCGAAGGCAATGGATCGCGTGTGAGGTTTGAGCTCAATGGTGTGGTCGCGACTTTTCATCGACCCCATCCGGATAAAGAAGCTAAACCCTATCAAGTACGTGACGCCCGAACTTTTCTTGACCAGGCAGGAGTGACCCCGTGAACGTGATGAATTACAACGGCTACGCAGCCCGTATCGAATACAGCGACGAAGACGGGCTGTTCGTTGGCCACATCGCAGGAATCAGCGACGTTGTAGGCTTTCACGGGGAGTCGGTCAGCGAGCTGCGAGCAGCTTTTGAAGAGGCAGTCGCCGACTATCTGCAAACTTGCGCCCAGCTCGGGCGAGAGCCTCAAAAGCCGTACTCGGGCAAGCTCAGTCTGCGCTTGGCGCCAGCACTGCATGCGACAGTCGCTGTAAAAGCGCAATTGGCTCATAAAAGCATCAATCAGTGGGTGAGTGACGTCATTGATCGTGAGGCGCATGCTTGATCGCACGACTGACGCGCCCCCTCTGATAGGAGTTAAAACAGACTGCCGCTTAGAGGACCGTCTTCCACCGGCCTTATCAAATGCGGGCCCTGATTGCGCACATTCCCCACTGCGCGATCCACCTGAAACCACTCAAAAGCCTCAGTCGGCTCGCCCTGCAGCAATGCCATCTGCTCCGCTCTCTCCATCGGTGTGGCGGGGTCCAACCACTCCCTGGCCAGTTGCGCAGACAGCGACACCGGGCGCCGATCGTGAACATCCACCATCCCGCCTTCACTGTCGGCGGTGATGATCACAAAACCGTCGTCCTCGCTGGGCCCGTGCTCGGCATTCGGGTACTGAGCAATGGCGGCACAAAGGATGACCCCCCGGTTCCGACGCCGAATCAGGTAGGGCTGCTTCTTCGGCCCTCCCTCATCCACCCATTCAAACCAGCTATTGATCGCAATGATCGCGCGGTGCGGCCATATCGCCCGGAAAAAAGGACCGTGAGCCACCTTCTCCACTCGGGCATTGATCGGCGCAGCTCGATCCTTGGCCCAATGCGGCCGCCACCCCCAGCGCACCCTATCCGCGTGCAGGGAGCAGCTCTCCTGATGGAAAAGCGCCAACTGCGTGGTTGGCGCCGCGTTGTAGTGATCAAGCGGTTGGTCGCCCACATTGTTGACCAGCGGGTTGGGCATGCTCAGCGCAGCAACAAAATCATGAATGCCGTGATACTGGGAAAGGCGTCCGCACATGGGAGGGTTCTCCTGCCTGGCTGATTGCTGGGCCTGCTGGAGTTTGGACGCGGTTGGGAGTGATTTGTTGCGTTGGATGGCAGCGCCTGTTCAGTGGCCGGGATCAGATCAGCTTTGCCAACAGCCAGATGGCTACAAAGGTGATCAGGGCTGACGCCGCGCCGAGGGCGAATGGAATCATGGCTGCGCGAAGCGGATTTGGAGCAGGATTGCGCATATCCTCGGCCAAAGCCGCCACCTCACGGTGTAATTGCTCAATACTGGCGTTATTACTTGATGCTGACATGTCCATATTCCCTGGAAAGCGAAGACCATATCTTGCGCACTAAGATTGCGCGGATGGCGATGCAGTAAAGAAGTTTAAATGAAGTGTCCCTACTGCCCTTGCGAATCCGGTTTTCAGACTTTACTCCAAAAGCCAACTGCTGCGGCGATCGCAGTCACCACACCTGCTCCAACCGCGAACGGATACCAGATGGTTTCTTGCCTTAGCTTGGACTCCTCAGCCGTGAGCTTACGGGATTCAATCAGGAGCTTTCGAATTTCGACCTGAAGCTTATCCAGCTCCAGATTCTCGCGATCGTTTTGTAGCACGGGCCATCCTCCTGGGCAGTCGTCCTTTGATACGCAGCGAGTATTCATCCCCCACCTAAACCAGGCTAGCGGGTGACGCCAGTCGATTTTGTGGGCAAATTCCGGGAGTCGCGTAAGGCAGAACGTAAACTGTGACTTTGACCAAAAACAAAAAAGCCCCGTAACTTCTCAGCTACGGGGCTTTTTCTATGTAATGGCGGAGAGATAGGGATTCGAACCCTAGGTACCCGCGAAGGTACAACGGATTTCGAATCCGTCCCATTCGGCCACTCTGGCATCTCTCCAACGGCGCGCATCATAACAACACTTTCGTCGGAAGCGAACCCCCCAAGCGAAATTTTTCCGTGCTATCAGATGCTTGCGTCGATTAAAGCGGTACGCCCAGACGGTTGGCGACTTCTTCGTAGGCTTCGATAACGTCACCGAGGCCCTGGCGGAAGCGGTCCTTGTCCATCTTCTTCTTGGTGTCCTTGTCCCACAGGCGGCAGCCGTCCGGGCTGAATTCGTCGCCCAGGACGATCGAGCCGTCGCTGAACACGCCGAACTCAAGCTTGAAGTCGACCAGCAGCAGGCCGGCGTCGTCGAACAGCTTGCTCAGGATCTCGTTGACCTTAAGCGACAGTTCCTTCATGCGCGCCAGTTGCTCGGCGGTGCCCCAGCCGAACGCCACGACATGGGATTCGTTGATGAACGGGTCGCCCTTGGCGTCGTCCTTCAAAAACAGCTCGAAGGTGTAAGGGTTGAGCTTCATGCCCTCTTCGACGCCCAGGCGCTTGACCAGGCTGCCGGCGGCGTAGTTACGCACGACGCACTCGACCGGGATCATGTCCAGCTTCTTGACCAGGCACTCGTTGTCGCCCAGCAGCTTGTCGAACTGGGTCGGCACGCCGGCAGCTTCGAGCTTTTGCATGATGAAGGCGTTGAACTTGTTGTTCACCATGCCCTTGCGGTCGAGCTGTTCGATGCGCTTGCCGTCGAACGCCGAGGTGTCGTTGCGAAACAGCAGGATCAGACGGTCAGCGTCGTCGGTCTTGTAAACCGATTTGGCTTTGCCGCGGTAGAGTTCTTCACGTTTTTCCATGATGGGCTCCGCTTGCTAAGTAGATGGGCTAGGCGATGTGTCGCCAGTCGAGCCCTGAATCTTGATCGGCCAGTTGCAGCCAGTCGGGGTCGCACCCGAGGGTGTCGACAAAACATTGCCGGGCCAGCTGCGGCAGGTTGTTCTTGCTGCTCAGATGGGCCAGGACCAGGTGTTGCAGGCCTTGCCAGCCCAACTCGGCCACCAGGAATGCCGCCTGGTGGTTGTTCAAATGTCCCAGTTCGCCGCCCACCCGCTGCTTGAGAAAGTAGGGGTAGTGACCGCGAGCCAGCATGTCCCGGCAATGGTTGGCCTCGATCATCAACGCATCGAGGTCGCTATAGCCGTCCAGCACCTTGTTGCAGTAGGAGCCCAGGTCGGTCAGCAGGCCGAAGCGGCGCTCACCATCGCTGAACACATATTGCGTCGGTTCCTGTGCATCGTGAGCCACGGCAATGACATCGACGTTCAGGTGACCGATCTGCAGTTGCTCGCCACCTGCCAGCAAGCCCGCAGGCTCAATGGGTTTGCGCATCCCGCGCAAGGTCCCGCGACTGAGGTAGACAGGCAGATTGTAGCGCCGAGACAGCAAACCCACGCCATGCACGTGGTCGGCATGCTCGTGGGTCACGAGTATCGCGCTCAGTTGCGCCGGATTTACACCCAGGCGCAACAGGCGTTTTTCGGTTTCCCGCAGGGAGAAACCACAATCGACCAGCACATAGGTTTCAGCGCTGGCTATCAGCGTGCCGTTCCCTTGGCTACCGCTGCCGAGAACGGCAAAACGCATGTGATCAGCCCAAGTTGTCCTGAATCACGCTCAACACTTTGCGCGCCACGTCAGCCGGCGCCACGGTGTTGATGTTTTTCTCGACGGTGACTTCGACGTTTTCGCCGACCTTGCTCAGGCGAACCTGATAACGCTCGGCACGGGCTTCGATCTCTTCCTTGCTTGGACCACTGCCAAACAGACTGCTGAAGAAACCAGGCTTGTCGTCTTTCTTCTCGGCCTTTTCGGACAAGTTGATGTAGTACAGGCCCAGGCTGCGGTTGATGTCTTCAACGCGCCATTCGCCTTGCTCCAGTGCACGACCCACGCTCGACCAGGCACGATCCAGGTCGTTGCCGACGTTCAGGACAGGGTTGCCGCTACCGTCTTCGGTCAGGCTGACACGGCTTGGTGCGTCAAAATCACGGGAAGCCAGCATGGACACCGAACCGCCCTTCTCGGAGATACGGCTCATGCTCGCCAACATGTCGTCGACCAAGGCTGCGTCCAGGCCGGTGTTGACCGAACGGTTGGTGAATTCCACATCAGCGGTGCTGCCGGCGGGACGTTCGGCGCTCACCACATAGATTTCGCTGGTGTTGCGCTGCACGCCCGGCTCGATGCGCACCCGCACGCGGGTTTCGCTGTCAGCAGCGACACCGGCGGCGCTCAAGCGTTTGCCGATAGCCGCGGACAGCTCATCGGAACGCTGCCAGGTGGTGGTGAATTCACCGGTTTGCGGACGCTGTTCATCCAGGCGGAAACCGTTGTCCTGAAAGAACTGAACAGCCACTGGCCAGGCTTCGGCCGGTGGGTTCTGAGCCACGATCCAGCGAGAGTCGCCGGTTTTCTGCAGCGAGTAGGCACTGGCATCAGCCGCGGCGGACAGCGGCTGCGGACGAGGGACGATGTACTCGCCCTTGGCGGTGTCGTCGGCCACGTTGCGCGGGATCGGCAACAGCGGATCCAGGCGCTTGGCGGTCGTCACGTCCGGTGGCAATTGCATAGGTGCAGTCTGTTGCGCTTCCAGGTAGTCGCTACCACGGTCGCGGAAATAACCTTCCGGGCCCCAGATCCATCCACAGCCACTGGTGCTGGAGATAATCAAGGCAAGTGCGGAAAGTCCGGCCAATCGCTTCATGCGTAATGCTTCCTCAATTAAACCAGGACGCCGGACTGGCGCATGGCCTGCCGCAGCGGTTCGTGACAGGCCGCGCTGAGCCAGGTGAGCGGCAGACGGATACCGTCCGGCATCAGGCCCATCTCATGCAGCGCCCATTTCACGGGGATAGGGTTGGATTCGATAAACAGGGTTTTATTGAGCGGCATCAGCTTTTCATGGATCGCCCGGGCAGTCACGGCATCGCCTTTCAGTGCCGCGTTGCACAGGTCCGCCATGTCGCGTGGGGCGACGTTCGCGGTGACCGAGATGTTGCCCTTGCCGCCCAGCAGGATCAGTTCCACCGCCGTGGCATCGTCACCCGACAGCACGATGAAATCTTTGCTGACGCCGTCGATGATGGCTTTGGCGCGGTCCAGGTCGCCGGTGGCTTCCTTGATACCGATGATGTTTTTCACGGTCGACAGGCGGATGACCGTCTCGGCCTGCATGTCGCACGCGGTACGGCCAGGCACGTTATAGAGGATCTGCGGGATGTCGACGGCTTCGGCAATGGCCTTGAAGTGCTGGTACAGGCCTTCCTGGGTCGGCTTGTTGTAGTACGGTGTTACGAGCAGGCAGGCATCGGCGCCAGCGGTCTTGGCGTTGGTGGTCAGTTCGATGGCTTCGCGGGTCGAGTTGGCGCCAGTGCCGGCAATGACCGGAATGCGCCCTGCCACCTGCTTGACCACGTAGCGGATCACTTCGATGTGTTCGTTGACGTCGAGCGTCGCCGATTCACCTGTGGTGCCGACCGCCACGATGGCGTGGGTGCCGTTTTGCAGGTGAAAGTCCACCAGTTTGCTCAGGCTGTCCCAGTCGAGACGACCCTGTGCATCCATTGGTGTGACCAGTGCCACCATACTGCCCGCAATCATGCAACCGCTCCTGCCGGAAAAAGAGAGCCGTAATGGTACTGGCGCCAAGATGCTTGCACAAGCGAAGTACTGCGCTGCCGCCATTCCCCTTGGCGCCGCTTTTCGCTACCCTTCAGACTTTGATCGTTACTGACAAGCTCGCACGCCGGGTTCCAGCCTCCATTTTCGGCATTTCCAGCCCCGATCCAGCGTTGCCAGCCCCCGCTCCCGCCATACCGGAGCACGTTGCAACCCTGGGGCTCGGTTTTTCCGAGTTTGCATATACAGGCTCGCCCCGGTCAAAAAAGCCTTTGGAAGTCCCGACCGCTCATCGTTTTAGGAACGCTGCATGTCCACCCCCACAGTTCGCGAACAATTCCTTGTCATCAGTGCCCTCGGCGCCAACCCCATGGAGCTGACGAACGTCCTGTGCCGCGCCAGCCATGAAAACCGCTGCGCCGTGGTCACCTCGCGTCTCACCCGCCACGGCGAATGCAGTGCGCTGGTCCTTGAAGTTTCCGGTAGCTGGGACGCCCTGGCACGCCTGGAAGGCCTGCTTCCTGTGCTGTCCAAACGGCACGCCTTCACCGTCAACGTGGTGCGCAGTGCCGCCCTGGAAAACCGTCCCCAGGCCCTGCCTTACGTCGCCTACGTCAGCTCGGCCTATCGGCCGGACATCATCAACGAGCTGTGCCAGTTCTTCATGGACCACAACGTCGAGCTGGAAAACCTGACCTGCGACACGTACCAGGCGCCACAGACTGGCGGTACCATGCTCAACGCCACTTTTACCGTGACGCTGCCGGCCGGCGTGCAAATCAGCTGGTTGCGCGACCAGTTCCTGGATTTCGCCGATGCGCTGAACCTGGATGCCCTGATCGAACCATGGCGCCCACAGAACCCAATGTAAGGAAGCTTTTATGGCCGTAGCCATCGACCAACCGGTTGCCGACTTCGAAGCACCTGCCACCGGCGGGCAGACCATCAACCTGGCCAGCCTCAAGGGCAAGCAGGTGGTGATCTATTTCTACCCCAAGGACAGCACACCAGGCTGCACGACCGAGGGCCAGGGCTTTCGCGACCAGCTCGAGGCCTTTAAAGCCGCCAACACCGAAGTGTTCGGCGTGTCCCGCGACAGCCTCAAATCCCACGAGAACTTCAAGGCCAAGCAGGGCTTCACCTTCGAACTGATCAGTGACAAGGAAGAGGCGCTGTGCCAGCTGTTTGATGTGATCAAACTGAAAAAGCTGTATGGCAAGGAATACCTGGGCGTGGATCGCAGCACCTTTTTGATCGACAAGAACGGTGTGTTGCGCCAGGAATGGCGTGGCGTGAAGGTGCCGGGGCATGTGGATGCTGTTTTGGCGGCGGCGCAGGCTTTGAACAAAGCCTGATTTAGCGGCGTCCTGCGGACACCGCTATCGCGAGCAAGCTCGCTCCTACAGTTGATCGCATTCCCCTGTAGGAGCGAGCTTGCTCGCGATGAGGCCAGCAGCCTCACCGCAGAATCAAAGCAACGGCGCCACCGCCGGCTCCTTCCTCGGCCAGGCATCCAGCACAGCCTTGAACAAGGTCGCCAGGGGAATCGCAAAGAACACCCCCCAGAACCCCCAAAGCCCGCCAAACAACAACACCGCGCAGATGATCGCCACCGGGTGCAGGTTGACCGCTTCGGAAAACAGCAATGGCACGAGCACGTTGCCGTCCAGCGTCTGAATGATCCCGTAGACCGCCATCAGATAGATGAACTGATCGCTCCACCCCCATTGGAACAAGGCGATCAGCAGCACCGGCACGGTCACCACTACGGCGCCCACGTAAGGCACCACGACCGAAATGCCCACCAGCAGCGCCAACAACGCCGCGTAGTTGAGCCCCAACACGACGAAACCAATGTAAGTCACGCCGCCGCAGATGAGGATCTCGATGACCTTGCCGCGAATATAGTTGGCAATCTGGCGATTCATGACATGCGCGACCCGGGTGATCAACGTGCGCTCGCGGGGCAGATAGCCACGGACCCAGTGCCCGATCATTTCCCGATCCTTGAGAAAGAAGAACACCAGGATCGGCACCAGCACCAGGTAGATCATGATGTTGACCAGCAGCGGCAGGCTCGACAGCGAGAACGTCAGCGCCCATTGACCGAACTTGCCGATCTCGCCCCGCGCCACCTCGATGGCCTGCAACACTTGCTCGTCAGACACCAGGTGCGGATATCGCTCAGGCAGCAGTAACAGCAGCGACTGCCATTTGGCGAGCATCCCCGGCAACTCGTTGAACAGCGTGATCAACTGATGCCAAAGCAACGGAACCACCACCACGATGAACACCAGCAGTACGCCCATGAACAGGGCGAATACCAAGCCCACGGCCACGCCACCCGGCACCCGCAGCCGCTCCAGCGCGACCACCAACCCCTGCATCAGATACGCCAGCACCATCCCTGCGAGCACCGGCGCCAGCATGCCGCCTAGGGTAAGCACGGCGGTGAACGCCAGAAACAGCAGGACCGCCAGCACCACCGCCTCTTCATCGGAGAAGTAACGCTGAATCCAGTCGCGCAACACTTTGAACATCAATAATCCTTAACAAGGAACGCAGCGGTTTTCAGGCTTTTTTCAACCAGTAACGGTAAACGCCCGCTTCATCTTCTTCACGCAGCAGGGTGTGACCGGCCAATCGGGCAAAGGTGCGAAAGTCACGCTGTGACCCCGCGTCAGTGGCGATCACCTTGAGCACCGCACCGCTGGCCATGCGGTTGAGCTCCAGCTTGGCCTTGAGCAGCGGCAACGGGCAATTAAGGCCGCTGGCATCCAGTTCGGCATCATGGGCTACAGCATCGGTCATTGCGCTATTCCGGGGACAGTGGTCGAGCGGCTTAGAATATCTGGTCCGAAGCGGCCTGTCCGGCTACAGTAAGGACTTTGTCGACTAAGGCTTTGTGCATGACTTTTTTGCGCCCTACCCTGCTGACGCTCGCTTGCCTGCTCGCCTCACCGGGCTTCGCCGACGACCTGCCGTCACTCGGTGACGCCAGCTCTGCCATTGTCTCGCCACAACAGGAACACCAGTTGGGTCGTGCCTGGCTCGCACTGCTGCGCAGTCAAGTGGCCCAACTCAACGATCCGCAGCTCAAGGATTACGTCGAAACCAGCGTCTACCGCCTGGCGGAAACCAGCCAGCTCAACGACCGGCGCCTGGAGTTCATCCTGATCAACAGTCCGCAACTCAACGCCTTCGCCGCGCCAGGCGGGATTGTCGGCGTCAACGGCGGTCTGTTCCTCAATGCCCAGACTGAAGGCGAATACGCCTCGGTACTCGCCCACGAACTGGCGCACTTGTCACAACGCCACTTCGCTCGGGGCGTCGAAGCCCAGCAACGCATGCAAGTGCCAATGATGGCGGCGCTACTGGCCGGCATCGTGATTGCGGCGGCGGGGGCTGGCGACGCCGGCATCGCCGCCATTGCCGGTACGCAGGCCGCTGCAATCCAGGAACAACGCCGCTTCTCGCGCCAGAATGAGCAGGAGGCCGACCGTATCGGCATCCTCAATCTGGAAAAGGCCGGTTATGACCCCCGCTCGATGCCGACCATGTTCGAGCGTCTGTCGCGTCAGTATCGTTTCGACGCCAAGCCTCCGGAATTCCTGCTGACTCACCCGGTCACTGAATCGCGTATTGCCGACACCCGTAACCGTGCCGAGCAAGCCAAGCCGGGCGGCATCGAAGACAGCATGCGCTATCAGCTGATTCGGGCACGGGTCCAGTTGATCTACGAAGAAACCCCTGGCCTGGGCGCAAAACGCTTCCGCGCCCAGCTGGACGAAAACCCGAAAAACGATGTCGCACGCTACGGCTTGGCCATCGCGCAGATCAAGGGCGGCCAACTCAATGAGGCACGGGAAAATCTCAAGCTGCTGCTGGCCAAGTCGCCGAACGAGATCATCTACAACCTCGCCCAGATCGACCTGGACATCACCAACAATCGCCTGCCGGACGCCCAGAGCCGGGTTGAGCGGATGCTCACCCAGTATCCCGGCAACTACCCGCTGAATCAGACGCGTGTCGATCTGTTGCTCAAGCAGAACCGTGCACCCGACGCCGAGAAGGCGCTGGAAGGCCTGCTGAAGACTCGCCCCGACGATCCGGACATTTGGTACATGGTGGCGGAAACCCGTGGCCTGTCTGGAAACATCATCGGCCTGCATCAGGCTCGCGCCGAGTACTTTGCCCTGGTCGGAGACTACCGCCAGGCCATCCAGCAACTGGACTTCGCCAAACGCAAGGCCGGCACCAACTTCCCGTTGTCGTCGCGCATCGACGCACGCCAACGGGAGCTGATGGAGCAGGAGCGCATGATCAAGGACATGATGGGCTAAACGCCCCCTGTAGGAGCGAGCTTGCTCGCGATGGAATCACAGACACCGAGGGATATCAGATACCCCCCTTTATCGTTTACGACCTTCGCGAGCAAGCTCGCTCCTACAGGGACAAAAAAAAACCGCCTCTTTCGAGGCGGTTTTTCGTTCAGCCAACAACCGGTTTATTCAGCCAGTTTGAAGGTGATGAAGCTGGCGCGATTCTGACGCAGGACGCGCATCGACACAGAACGGTTCTTCGGCAGCGCCTTGGCGATGTCGGTGAACTCCTTGGCCGAACCAATCGCCTGATTGTTCAGGTGAGTGATGATGTCGCCTGGTTGCAGGCCGATCAGCGAAGCAGGGCCGTCCTGGACTTCCTTGATCATCACACCGCCTTTGAGGTCGTAGGATTTCTTCTGCTCGTCGGTCAGTTCGGCCACGGACACGCCCAGGCGATTGCTGCTGCGCTCGGCTTTCGATTTGTCCAGAGTGGCTTTCTCTGAGTCTTCATCCGGGATAGCACCCACCGTCAGCTCGACATTCTTGCGCTTGCCTTCGCGGATGACTTCCAGATTAGCCTTGGCACCGGCCTTCAACGCGCCGACCAGATGCGGCAGGTCGGCAGACATGACAATCGGCTGGCCGTTCATGCTCAGAATCACGTCGCCGACCTGCAAGCCACCCTTGGCCGCCGGACCGTCGTCCTGAATCTGTGCAACCAGCGCACCGGCTGGTTTATCGAGACCGAACGACTCGGCCAGATCCTTGTTCACTTCCTGGATCACCACGCCCAACCAGCCACGGCTGACCTTGCCACCGCTTTTCAGCTGGTTGGAAACGTCCATCGCCACGTCGATCGGGATGGCGAACGATACGCCCATGAAGCCACCGGAACGGGTGTAGATCTGCGAGTTGATCCCCACCACTTCGCCCGACAGGTTGAACAGCGGGCCACCGGAGTTACCCGGGTTGATCGGCACGTCTGTCTGGATGAAAGGCACGTAGTTTTCGTTCGGCAGGCTGCGGCCAACCGCACTGACGATACCTTGGGTCACGGTATGGTCAAATCCGAAAGGTGAACCGATTGCGACGACCCACTGACCAGCCTTCAGGTCCTGGGATTTGCCCAGTTTCAGCACTGGCAGATCCTTGCCTTCGATTTTCAGCAAGGCCACGTCGGAACGTGGATCGGTGCCGATCAACTTGGCTTTCATCTCACTGCGGTCGGCGAGACGAACGAGGATTTCGTCAGCATCGGCGATCACATGATTGTTGGTGAGGATGTAACCATCAGACGAGATGATGAAGCCCGAACCCAGCGACTGGGCTTCACGCTGACGACCACCGCGCGGCGAGCGCTGCTGTGGCATGCCGCGTTCGAAGAACTCGCGCAGCATCGGCGGCAGACCTTCAAGGTCCGGCATCTGCTCGCTGACTCGACGATCAGGCAGTTTCTGCGTGGTGCTGATGTTCACGACGGCAGGTGAGGCCTGCTCCACCAGTTGGGTAAAGTCAGGCAGTTCGACAGCTTGGGCTGCCACCGCCTGACCGAGCACCAGCACAGTCGCGAAAATGGAGAGGTAAGATTTCAAGCGTGGTATCGACATACGGCTCCCGGTAAGACGAGCATGGTTAAGCGATATGGATCAAGGAACACCGGGAACGATACGCCGGTGTTCGGGGAACAACAAACAAGGCCAGAGCCGTGAGGCTCTGACCTATAAAAAAAATCAGGGGGATTTGCAAACGGAAATGCTCACCAAACATTTCGCTACCGGCTCACTACTGGGTCGCGGTGGCGTTGGTGCGCATGGAGAGCGCGATCCGTTCTGCGGTACCGATGGGGATCTCACCGACCACCGTGATCATCATGTCGCCATCTGGGGTGGTCAGGCGTCGTGAGACGGCGACAGTCGGGCCGAGCTGGGTACGAGTATCAACCACAGCAGCGCCATTCAAAGGCTCTAGAAACACCGAAAAACGCGCCAGACCATCGTCATACATCAGGCTGCTGACCTGAGTCTTGGTCTCGGGGTCTTTTCGCGATGTGCTGCTGGTGAGTTCAAAGCCTGCGGGCAACCAATCCGAACGCCAGCTTTGCGCGGTCTTGACCGCAGAAGCCTTGTCACTCTCGGCAGCGACGGCTTTGCAATCCGGGCCGGCCTGCAAGTCGTTGTCGGAAGGCACATCGGCGGTGTTCAGTTCGGTGAACTGGAACCGCTCCAGCAACTGCCCCTTGTCGTTGAGCAGCAACGATTTGAGGGGAAGGCCGGTTTCTTTGTCCAGATGCAGCTCAAATCCGTAGCGATGCTGGTCACGCGGTTTGAGGGACACGATCACGGCCGGTCGCCCGGCCACGCGCGATTTGCCAATGACGGCAAGGTCATACCAGTTTTTAAGCTTTTGAGAATCGAGTGTACGAGCGGCGGAATTGGGAGAGTCCCCAAGCCCCGCCATCATCAGGCCGCTGACGCATTGAGTATGCCCATCAACACGTACGACTTCCTGGGCAGAGCCGTCGAGCTGGAGGATCCGCTCACGGACTTTGCCATCCTGGACGCGATGCCAGATATCATGGGTAGAAAAACTACCGTTACGCTCGTAAACAAAAGTACCGTGAAAGCTTTGCTGTTGCTCGGCCTTCCCAAGACGGGTCAACCAGTCCTGAGCATCATCGGCGTGGGCTGGAACAATGAACCAGCCACCGAGCAGAAGCGAAAGTAGAGGTATGGCGCGCATGATCCTCCTTAACGGTTTTCCAAGCTTGCGGCACGAGCGTATGGAAGCGCGCTCTCAGTACCTTTCATTGCAGCCTGTTGAGCATGTTGGCGCAAGTAACCAGGCAACCGCTGGTCGTGCCAGCCCGGCTGACCTTGCAACACGCCGTTGGCCATAGGGCCAGGTGCTTCCGAACTTTCAGTATAGCCTGCCAATACAGCTGGACCCTTGACCTGAGGAACGGCCAGCCCCGGCTGAGTGGACTGCTGGGCCAGCTCGACCCCGGCAATTTCGTCCTGGTTGTACAGGCGGACACCGGCCAGAACGGCAACGGTTACCGATGCTGCAACCGCCAGACGACCCAGGCTGCGCCATGGACCACGGGAAGTTTTTGCCGGCACGGCTTCATCAGCCAGCGCAGCGGAAACTGCCGCAGCGATGTCCAGACGTGGAAGCAGCAGATCCTTGTGCATCGCTGCCCGAGCGATTTGATAACGAGCCCAGGTCTCACGGGTTTCAACATCGTCAATGGCATTCAATACCCGACGCAATTCCAATTCGTCCGCTTCGTTATCCATCACTGCGGACAGCGATTCCTGCAGGGCTTCACGACTCATGGCGTTCCTCTCTTGGCTGTCGCCGCTGTCTCTAGTTTTCCTGCAACAACGGCTGCAGGGCTTTGTCGATGGCCTCCCGAGCGCGGAAAATCCGGGAGCGCACGGTACCCACCGGACATTGCATGACGCTCGCAATGTCCTCGTAACTCAGACCATCAAATTCACGTAAAGTTAACGCCGTACGCAAATCTTCTGGCAGTTGCTGAATGGTCCGATGGACGGTGCCTTCGATCTCATCTCGCAGCAAAGCCCGCTCTGGCGACTCGAGATCCTTGAGGCCATGATCGCCATCGTAGAACTCTGCATCCTCGGAACTGACATCGCTATCCGGCGGCCGACGGCCGCGTGAAACCAGATAGTTTTTCGCCGTGTTAATGGCGATGCGGTAAAGCCACGTATAAAACGCGCTGTCCCCGCGAAAATTTCCAAGTGCACGGTATGCCTTGATGAAGGCTTCCTGCGCCACGTCCTGGGCTTCATGGGTGTCGTGCACAAAACGCACGATCAACCCGAGAATTTTGTGCTGGTATTTCAGCACTAGCAGATCGAAAGCCCGCTTGTCGCCGCGCTGAACGCGTTCGACCAGCTGCTGATCCTCTTCCTGGGTTAGCATGAACTCTCCTCGATACGCTCGGAGGAAGCTTGCATGGCTAATCGGCCAGACTTGCAAACATAGACTCGGGCTTTTCGCAAAAGTTCTCCCCTCCAAGCAAGTTTCCTGCGGGCTCTGAACTGGCACGCACGAAAAGCGCAGCTCGGGTGTACCCCGGCCGCGCGAATTATCTTGTCATCGAATTCGACAATGTGGATCCAACCGCAATCCCGCACTGGCGCCGACGCTGTCCCTTGATTCAGGCAACGGACTATTGATCTTGAGCCTTTGGCAAAAGTTCCAATTATTTGTAACAGTGCAACTCGGATATTGTGCAACCCTGGGTGGAAAAATTCTGTTAAATCCACGATACAGTCGCCTGGCCGCCGAATGGAGCGCAAAATCGTCCGACGAACCGTCAGACTGATCCTGTCACTGTAGTTTCACAATGCCATGTATGCCCGGCTATTGTGCCGCTCCCCCCTCTATATACTAGTGGGCTGTGTGGCTGCCCGACTCGCCCAGGCAAGTCTGGCGCCTACCCGACCCGGGTCGCTTTGAGCGGAATCCTGAAATGAGCCAACAGTTTCAACACGATGTTCTGGTCATTGGCAGCGGCGCTGCCGGTTTGAGCCTTGCGCTGACCTTGCCCGGTCATTTGCGCATTGCCGTATTGAGCAAAGGCGACCTTGCCAATGGTTCGACGTTCTGGGCCCAGGGCGGCGTCGCTGCGGTTCTGGACGACACAGATACCGTCGAATCCCACGTCGATGACACTCTCAATGCCGGCGGCGGACTGTGTCATGAAGACGCTGTGCGTTTTACCGTCGAGCACAGCAAGGAAGCGATTCAATGGCTGATCGACCAGGGCGTACCGTTCACCCGTGATGATCATGCCGGCAACGAGGACGGCGGTTTCGAGTTTCACCTGACCCGTGAAGGCGGCCACAGCCACCGGCGCATCATTCATGCGGCCGACGCGACGGGTGCGGCAATCTTTCGGACCCTGCTCGACAAAGCCCGGCAACGACCCAACATCGAGCTGCTGGAACAGCGGGTCGCTGTCGATTTGATCACGCAGAAGCGCCTGGGCCTGGAAGGCGATCGTTGCCTCGGCGCCTATGTGCTCAATCGCGGCACCGGCGAAGTCGACACGTACGGCGCGCGCTTCGTGATCCTTGCCTCTGGCGGCGCCGCCAAGGTCTATCTCTATACCAGTAACCCGGACGGCGCCTGCGGCGATGGCATCGCCATGGCCTGGCGTTCCGGTTGCCGGGTGGCGAACCTGGAGTTCAACCAGTTTCACCCCACTTGCCTGTATCACCCGCAAGCCAAGAGCTTTCTGGTCACCGAAGCGCTGCGGGGCGAAGGCGCACACCTGAAGCTACCCAATGGCGAGCGTTTCATGCAGCGTTTCGACTCGCGCGCAGAACTGGCCCCACGGGATATCGTCGCCCGGGCGATCGACCATGAGATGAAGCGGCTCGGCATCGATTGTGTCTATCTGGACATCAGCCACAAGCCGGAATCGTTCATCAAGGCCCACTTCCCGACCGTCTACGAGCGATGCCTCGAGTTCTCCATCGACATCACCAAACAGCCGATCCCCGTGGTGCCCGCCGCGCATTACACCTGCGGCGGCGTGATGGTCGACCAACAGGGTCGCACCGACGTGCCGGGTTTGTATGCGATTGGCGAAACCAGTTTCACCGGCCTGCATGGCGCCAACCGCATGGCCAGTAATTCGCTCCTGGAGTGTTTCGTCTATGCGCGATCAGCGGCGTCGGACATTCTCGAGCAATTGCCGCAGATCTCCATGCCCGTCGCCCTGCCCGTGTGGGACGCCAGCCAGGTGACCGACTCGGATGAAGACGTGATCATCGCCCACAACTGGGATGAGCTTCGGCGCTTCATGTGGGACTACGTTGGCATCGTGCGCACCAACAAGCGCCTGCAAAGGGCGCAGCACCGCGTGCAGCTGTTGCTGGACGAAATCGACGAGTTCTACAGTAACTACAAGGTCAGCCGCGATTTGATCGAGCTGCGTAACCTGGCCCAGGTAGCCGAGCTGATGATCCTTTCAGCCATGGAACGCAAGGAAAGCCGCGGTCTGCATTACACCCTCGACTATCCGAACATGCTGCCGGTGGCGCTGGACACTATTCTGGTGCCGCCCACCTACGTCGACTGAAGGTAAGGCGCACTCGCAGGCGTCGGTGCAGATCCGACGCCAGCGAGTCCCGGGGAACGCAAATCGCCCGCACCCGCCGCTCACCACGCAGACGAAAACGCAGCACCACGATCAATGGCAACGCCAGGCTATCGGGTCGCAGCTGCACCGCCTGCCAGCCCTGCGCCTGGTTCCACAGCTGCCAGCCATCGGCATCGCGACGCAAGCCGCAGAAGGCTCGAGCATGTGTCAGCAGTATCTGCCTGGGCAAAACCCAGACTCCGTGAACCAGGCAGCACAATGCAGCCGGCAAACTGGCCCAGAGCGGTATGTCGAGAAGGGACAAGGCACCCAGCGCGAACAGCTGGGCCAGTAAATACGCCGCCAGCAACTGCCGTGAGGCATGCCAGCGGCATTCGAAGGTCTTACTTGGGCTGGACACGATCCAGGATCATGCGAACCATGCGCTGAAGCTCCGGATCCTCGGATTCACTGCGCTCCATGAACCAGCCGAACATGTCCTGGTCTTCGCATTCGAGCAACCTGACGTAGCAGGCGCGATCCACCTCGTTGAGGTGCGGATAGACCTCCTTCACGAATGGCACCAGCAACACGTCAAGTTCAAGCATGCCGCGACGGCTATGCCAGTAGAGGCGATTGAGTTCAACATCTTCGACCATGGAGCGCTCCTCAAATAGGCGGCAAGTATACAGACCTGGCCTGCGTCGAACAGTCGGCTTTGGTCGGTCTCCCTCGACCTTTTGTGAACTATCCATTTCATGGGCGCGCCCTTATGATGTCCCTCAGACTTTTCACCCTGCGATGTCCCATGGCCGATTCTGCTTTTTTCTGCACCCTCTCTCACGAAGGCGTTCTCGCGGTCCGCGGCGCCGATGCCGCCAAGTTCCTGCAAGGCCAGTTGACCTGCAACCTCAATTACCTGAGCGACGCCCGGGCCAGTCTCGGCGCCCGTTGCACGCAGAAGGGTCGGATGCAATCGAGCTTCCGCATCCTGCTGCAAGGCGACGGCGTGCTCATGGCCATGGCCAGTGAGTTGCTGGAACCACAGCTGGCGGACCTGAAAAAGTATGCCGTGTTCTCCAAGTCGAAGCTGACCGATGAAAGCGCCGCCTGGGTGCGCTTCGGCCTCGACCAGGGCGATGCCGCCCTGATCGGCCTGGGCGTGGAACTGTCAGCCGAGACCGACAGCGTGGCGCGTAATGGTCAATTGATCGCCATTCGCGTTTCACCGCAACGTGCCGAACTCTGGGTGGCCGCCGATCAGGCTGACGCCATCAAGGGCCAGTTGGCCGCCCTGCTGGCCGAAGGTGATCTCAACCAATGGCTGCTGGGCCAGATCCGCGCAGGGATCGGCCAGGTCATGGCCGGCACACGCGAACTGTTCATTCCGCAGATGCTCAACCTTCAGGCGGTCGGTGGCGTCAGTTTCAAAAAGGGTTGCTACACCGGCCAGGAAATCGTCGCGCGCATGCAGTACCTGGGCAAACTCAAGCGCCGCTTGTATCGCTTGAGCCTCGCAGCCGATCAGTTACCGGAACCTGGCGTCGCGTTGTATTCTGCGACCCACAACAGTTCCATTGGCGAAGTCGTGATTGCCGCGAATACCGAGAACAGCATTGAACTTCTGGCCGTGCTGCAAGCCGAAGCGGCAGAAAGCGGTGACATCCATCTGGGCGCACTCGATGGGCCAGCCCTGCACTTGCTCGACCTGCCGTACGATTTGGATCGCGATCGCGAAATCCAGCGTTAACGGCAACACTTGTCGCAACACCTAGAGAACAGAAATGAGTGAGCTGGCGGATAAGATCCAACAGGATTTGGTTGAGGCCATCGATAACGATGACCTGGTTCTGCCAACGTTACCGGAAGTGGCCATGCAAATTCGCAAGGCCGCTGAAGATCCGGAAATCAGTGTCAGTAACCTGAGCAAGGTGATCGGCCGTGACGCCGCGCTGTCTGCGCGACTGATCAAGGTGGTCAACAGCCCGCTGCTGCGCGCCACACAGGAAGTCACTGACCTGCACACGGCCATTACTCGCCTGGGCGTCAACTACAGCAGCAACCTGGCGATTGGCCTGGTCATGGAGCAGATTTTTCACGCCAGTTCTGAAGTGGTGGAGAAAAAAATGCGCGACGTCTGGCGCAAAAGCCTGGAGATCGCCGGCGTCAGCTATGCGCTGTGCCGCAGTTACACGCAACTCAAGCCCGATCAGGCCGCACTCGGCGGGCTGGTGCATCAGATTGGCGTATTGCCCATCCTGACCTACGCCGAAGATCACTACGAGCTGCTGTCCGACCCGGTCAGCCTGAACCACGTCATTGACCATATCCACCCGGTGTTGGGCGAAAAGCTGCTGCGGGTCTGGGAGTTTCCAGACATGCTGGTACAGGTCCCGTTGTTGTACCTGGATTTCAAGCGCGAGTCCGGCCACGTCGACTATGTGGACCTGGTGCAGGTCGCCAGCCTGTATTGCTACAAGGACACCGATCACCCAATCGCTCGGATCGATGCGTTCAGCGTGCCGGCGTTCAAAAAGCTGGGGATTGACCCACAAAACAAGGCCATGTGCGACGAGCTCGAAGAATCGAGGTCGATGTTCTATTGATCTGCCGCGCCTTTAACCGGCAATAAAACTCACCCGCACCTTCAGCCCCGCCTGCTCGCCATCATGCAGGCTGATCTGCGCCAGGTGCGCCCGGCAAATTTCACCGACAATCGCCAACCCCAACCCCGAACCGGCGACTTGCTGGTTGCGCCGGTAAAAGCGCTCGAACACTCGGTCGCGCTCTTCCAGAGGGATTCCTGGCCCATCGTCCTCGACTTCCAGCACCGCAGGTGCCGAAACCCGCAGGATTACATTGCCGCCCGGTGGCGTGTGGGCCAGGGCGTTGTCCACCAGATTGCTCAGCAGCTCATTCAACAGCGTTGGCTCACCGCGCAGCCAGACCGGTTCATCTGCCTCCAGCGCCAACGCGACGCCACGGGCGTGGGCCAGCGGCGCCATGGCCATGCCGAGTTCGCGGGCCAGTTGGCTCAGGTCCAGCAACTGCGCGCCACCCTCGGCAATCGCTCGGGCACCGTTTTCGACCCGCGCCAACGAAAGTAACTGGTTGGCCAAGTGGGTCAAGCGGTCCGTGCCCTGGGCCGCCGTTTCCAGGGTGGTGCGCCAGGTCTCGGGGTCGTGAGCACGCAGCCCCAGTTCCAACCGCGCCTTGAGCGCCGCCAGTGGCGTGCGCAGTTCATGGGCGGCGTCGGCAATGAACTGCGCCTGGCGCTCAAACTGTCCGCGCAGGCGCTCGGTGAAGTGATTGAGCGCTCGCACCAGCGGCCACAATTCGTGCTGCACTTCCACCAGCGGTAACGGCCGCAGGTCGTCGGGTTGCCGCTCCTCTACCGCCGTGCGCAATCGCTCCAGTGGACGCAACGCAGCACTCACGGCAAACCACACCATCAACAGCGCACCGACCGCGAGCATACCCAAACGCAGCAGGGTATCGGCCGCCAGACTGCGAGCCATGCTGACACGTGCTTCATCGGTTTCAGCCACGCGGATTTCTGCCATGCCGTTCATGTTCGGCTCGCTGACCGGTTTGAGCAGGCTGACCACCCGCACGTTCTGCCCCTGGTAAGTCGCGTTGTAGAAGCGTGCCAGCGCTGGATAATCATCGGTGCGAGGCGTACCCGGCGGCGGTGGCGGCAGATTCTCATAGCCGGAAATCAGCTTCTGATTGATGTCGTTGACCAGATAGAAAATCCGCCCGGCGCTGTCGTAGGCGAAGGTATCGAGGGCCACATAAGGGACATCGGCACTGAGGGTGCCATCGCGCGAGGACACACCGGCGGCGATGGTTCGCGCCGAGGCGAGCAGGGTCCGATCGTACGCAGTATCAGCAGCTTCGCGCCCGTTCCAATAGGCGCTCAAACCACTGGCCAGCATCAACACCACCAGCAACAGCGCGAGGTTCCACAGCAACCGCCAGCGCAGACTGCTGGGCTTATGCATCACGGCTTTCCAGCAGGTAGCCCAGCCCACGGAAGGTCACGATGGCAACCGGCTGGCCGTCGAGTTTCTTGCGCAACCGGTGAACGTAGATTTCGATGGCGTCGGGGCTGGCTTCTTCATCCAGGCCGAACACCTGGGAGGCCAACTGTTCCTTGCTCATCACCCGCCCCGGACGGGCGATCAGCGCTTCGAGCACCGCCTGCTCACGGGAGGTTAACGTCAGCAGTTCATCGCCGAGGGTGAAACGGCGAGTATCCACGTCATAAGCCAGCACACCGCAGGTTTGCTGGCGTTCGCCACCGAGCACGCTGCGGCGCAACAGGGCCTTGACCCGGGCCTCAAGCTCGGTCAATTCGAAAGGTTTGGCCAGATAATCGTCGGCGCCGAGGTTAAGGCCATGAACCCGGTCCTTGACGTCGCTGCGGGCCGTCAGCATCAGTACCGGCAGGTTCTTGCCGCGTGCGCGCAAACGCGCCAGCACTTCAAAACCATCCATGCGTGGCAAGCCGACGTCGAGAATCGCCATGGCGTAGTCCTCGCTGCCGAGCGCCAGGTCTGCGGCCACGCCATCATGCAGCACGTCCACGGTCAGTCCCGTGCTCTTGAGCGCCTGAGCGACACTTTCGGCAAGCTGCAAGTGGTCTTCGACGAGCAGAACACGCATGGATTTTTACCTCATTCAGGGATGTTCGACCGCGCGGAGTTTACCGCCGCATCCGTCGCTGTGAAGCCCTAAAAACAGTGAAAGCCTGGTGAAAGCCAATTGAAAGGTTAGCGAAAGGTTCGCTGGTTAGAGTCAAGTTACGGAATGTTTCTGCCAGACCATTCCTATCATCGATTGCTTCTCGCTTTTGAATGCAGCGCCCGAAAAACGCCACGAAGCGTTTTCGCCAATAAGAACAATAACCGAGGTATCGCGCCATGCTGTCAAAACAGCTTCAGGCTTCTACGCCGCCCTCCTTTGTCCGAACCCTATTGTTTGCGCGTGTCAGCACCGATCTCGGCTGCGCCTCGCGAAATCGCCGCACCTGAAACATCCCCAAAAACAACAATTCCCGTGGAGATAACCATGAATCGCTCACTGCGCCGTTTCGCCCTCGCCGCCAGTTGCATGCTGTTTGCCGGCCAATTGATGGCCGAACCCAAACGCCCGGAATGCATTGCTCCGGCTTCGCCCGGCGGCGGCTTCGACCTGACCTGCAAACTGGCGCAGAGCGCGCTGGTCAACGAAAAACTGCTGACCAAACCGATGCGCGTGACGTACATGCCCGGTGGCGTTGGCGCCGTGGCGTACAACGCGGTCGTTGCCCAGCGTCCGGCCGATGCCGGCACACTGGTGGCGTGGTCCAGCGGCTCGTTGCTGAACCTGGCCCAAGGCAAGTTCGGCCGCTTCGATGAAAATGCCGTGCGCTGGCTGGCAGCGGTCGGCACCAGCTACGGTGCCATCGCGGTGAAGAGCGATTCACCCTACAAGACCCTGGACGATCTGGTTCAGGCACTGAAGAAAGATCCTAGCTCCGTTGTCATCGGTTCCGGTGGCACCGTGGGCAGCCAGGACTGGATGCAAACCGCGTTGATTGCCAAGGCTGCCGGGATCAACCCGCGCGACCTGCGTTATGTCGCCCTCGAAGGCGGCGGCGAGATCGCCACCGCATTGCTCGGTGGTCACATCCAGGTAGGCAGTACTGACATCTCCGACTCCATGCCGCACATCCAGAGCGGTGACATGCGCCTGCTGGCCGTGTTCTCCGACAAGCGCCTGGACGAGCCGGAAATGAAAGACATTCCAACCGCCAAGGAGCAAGGCTACGACATCGTCTGGCCAGTGGTTCGCGGCTTCTACCTGGGGCCAAAAGTCAGCGATGAAGACTACGCCTGGTGGAAAGACTCCTTCGACAAACTGCTGGCGTCCGACGAGTTCGCCAAGCTGCGCGATCAGCGTGAACTGTTCCCGTTTGCCATGACTGGCCCGGAACTGGACGCCTACGTGAAGAAGCAGGTCGCGGACTACAAAGTGCTGGCCAAAGAGTTCGGCCTGATTCAGTGATCGCCTCTGTCTAGCGGTTGCGGCCCCGTTCGACGGGGCCGCGGCCCAGGAGCTTGCCATGCTTTTTCAACGTATTTTTGCCTCGGTGCTGCTATTGGTCTGTGTTGGCCTGGCGCTGATGGCATGGCCGTATCAAGCGGCTTTTTCCTATGAACCCGTAGGACCCCGTGCCTTCCCGTTGCTGATGCTCGGCCTGATGAGCCTTGCCTTGGTGTACATGGTGATTCGGCCGACACCGATCGTGCACAGTGAAGACGACCCGCAATTGGACCGTGAAACCCTGAACAAGATCGGCATCTGCGTGGTGCTGCTGCTGATCTTCGCCGGGCTGTTCGAGCCGCTGGGTTTCATTCTTAGCAGCATGTTGATCGGTATCCCGATGGCGCGCCTGTATGGCGGTCGTTGGTTGCCTAGCGTCGTGGTCACCACGCTGATGGCAATCGGTCTCTACCTGCTGTTCGACAAGTTGATGGACGTGCCGCTGCCGCTTGGCCTGCTCGACGTCCTGGAGAACTGATATGGATACTTTTGGCTATTTGGGCCAGGGTTTCGGCGTCGCGCTGAGCCCTTACAACCTGGTGACCGCACTGTGCGGCACCCTGATCGGTACGGTCGTCGGCCTGTTGCCGGGCCTGGGTCCGATCAACGGCGTGGCGTTGCTGATCCCGATCGCCTTCGCACTGGGTCTGCCACCGGAGTCGGCACTGATCCTGCTGGCGGCGGTGTACCTGGGTTGCGAATACGGCGGGCGGATCAGCTCGATCCTGCTGAACATTCCCGGCGAAGCGTCTACCGTGATGACCACCCTCGACGGCTACCCGATGGCTCGCAAAGGCCTGGCCGGTGTGGCGCTGTCGCTGTCGGCGTGGAGTTCGTTCATTGGTGCGTTCATTGCCACCTGCGGCATGGTGCTGTTTGCGCCGCTGCTGGCGAAATGGGCGATTGCCTTCGGACCGGCGGAATATTTCGTACTGATGGTATTCGCCATTGTCTGCCTCGGCGGCATGGCCGGTGATCGACCGCTGAAAACCTTCATTGCGGCGTTGATCGGCCTGTTTCTGTCGACGGTCGGCATCGACGCCAACAGCGGCGTGTACCGCTTCACCGGGGACAACATTCACCTCACCGACGGCATTCAGTTCGTGGTGCTGGTATTGGGCCTGTTCTCCATCAGCGAAATCCTCCTGCTGCTGGAAAAAACCCATCGCGGCCAAGAGGCGGTGAAAGCCACCGGGCGAATGATGTTCAACTTCAAGGAAGCGTCGGCGGTGTTCATCGTGAACCTGCGTTGCGGCCTGTTCGGTTTCATCATGGGCGTACTGCCCGGCGCAGGCGCAACGCTGGCCAGCGCCGTGGCCTACATGACCGAAAAACGCATCGCGGGCGCCAAGGGCACCTTCGGCCAGGGCGACATGCGTGGCCTGGCCGCACCTGAAACCGCCATCGGGGCTTCGGCCTGCGGTGCGCTGGTACCGATGCTGACGCTTGGCGTTCCGGGTTCGGGCACCACTGCTGTGATGATCGGCGCCCTGTCGCTGTACAACATCACGCCCGGCCCGCTGCTGTTCCAACAGCAACCGGACATTGTCTGGGGCCTGATCGCATCGTTGTTCATCGCCAACATCATGCTGGTGATCCTCAACATCCCGATGATCCGCATCTTCACCCGCATTCTCGCCGTGCCGAACTGGGCCCTGGTGCCGGTGATCGCGATCATTACCGGGATCGGCGTCTACGCCGTCCATGCGACCACGTTCGACCTGTTCCTGATGGTCGGTATCGGTATCTTCGGCTACATCCTGCGCAAGCTGGACTTCCCGCTGTCGCCAGTCCTGCTGGGGTTCATCCTGGGCGGCCTGATGGAGCAGAACCTGCGCCGCGCCCTGTCGATTTCCAACGGTGCGCTGGAAATCCTCTGGTCAAGTCCGATCACCATGGGTGTCTGGGTACTGACCGTGTTGATGCTGTCGCTGCCACTGCTGCGTATCTGGCGTAAGCGTGTGGTCGCTCGTCGCGCGGTAGCCGATGTCTGATCGAACGTCCTTCAACGCCTGGTGGGGTACGCCGCTCGTCGGCGCGCTGGGCGGTTACCTGGCCAGCCTGGTGGGCTGGCCGCTGCCCTGGATGGTCGGCTCGTTACTCGCGATCATCCTGGTGCGGTGCCTCACGCCATGGCAGTTGGCGGAAATCCCCGGCGGTCGCAAGTGCGGCCAGTGGGTGGTCGGGATTGGCATTGGCCTGCACTTCACCCCCGTGGTGATCGAGCAGGTCATGAGCCACTTCGGTCTGATCTTCTTCGGTGCGTTGATCACCAGCCTGTCCGCCGTGGTCGGCGTCTGGCTGATGCGGCGCACCGGTGAAGATCGCGCCACCGCATTCTTTTCCAGCATGCCGGGCGGTTCCGGTGAGATGGTCAACCTCGGCGCACGCAACGGCGCGGTGCTCAGCCGTGTCGCGGCCGGCCAGAGCCTACGGGTGCTGGTGGTCGTGTTGTGCGTACCGGCTGCCTTCAAGTATTTGCTGGGTGACGGCGCACCGGTGCTGCATCCTGCCGCCGTCAACTGGTGGTGGCTGGCCATTCTTTTCCCGGCCGGCGCTTTAGCGGCCTGGCTGTGGGAACGTCTTCGACAGCCCAACCCCTGGTTGTTTGGCCCTCTGCTGGTCAGTGCGGCGGTCAGTATCGGTTGGGATCTGCACATCGGCCTGCCCAACGGCGGCAGCCAGATCGGCCAGTGGTTGATCGGCAGCGGTCTGGGCTGTCACTTCAACCGGGAGTTTTTCCGCCGTGCTCCGTCGTTCATGGGGCGGACGCTGATTGGCACCGTACTGACCATGCTGATCGCCACGGCGGCGGCATTGGGGTTGAGCGCACTGACCCATCTGGATCTGCGCTCACTGACCCTGGGCATGATGCCCGGCGGGATCGCGGAGATGAGCCTGACCGCGGAGACCTTGCAGTTGTCGGTGCCGCTGGTGACGGCGATGCAGGTGATGCGGTTGCTGTTTGTGCTGTTTCTGGCGGAGCCGTTGTTTCGGTATTGGAATCGGGATAGCGCTTCGGACTGAAAACCTGGGTGAATCCATCGCGAGCAAGCCCGCTCCTCCAGGGTCAGCAGTGCTCTTGTGGGAGCGGGCTTGCCCGCGATGGTCGTCAACGATAACGCGGGAAATCTGATGCCCCGTGGCGTCTGAACCTCCTTCGCGAGCATGCTCGCTCCTAAAGCGGCGGTAACCGCCACTCGATCGGCGTCTCGCCATTCTGCTCAAGAAACTTGTTGGTCCGGCTGAAATGCCCGCAACCGAGAAAGCCTCGGTAGGCGGACAGCGGCGAGGGGTGCACCGAGGTCAGCACCAGGTGCTTGGTGGCATCGATCAGCTTCTGTTTGCTCTGGGCATGGGAGCCCCACAGCATGAACACCAGATGCGGCTGTTTCTCGCTGACCACTTCGATGATCCGATCGGTAAAAAACTGCCAGCCCTTGTCCTTGTGCGCATTGGCGTTGGCGCGCTCGACGGTCATGGTGGTGTTGAGCATCAGCACGCCCTGATCGGCCCAGCTTTGAAGATAGCCGTGGCCGGGGATGTCGATGTTCAGGTCACGCTTGAGTTCTTTATAGATGTTAACCAGCGACGGCGGCGCCGGCACGCCCGGCTGCACCGAGAAGCACAGCCCATGGGCCTGGCCCGGGCCGTGGTACGGGTCCTGGCCGAGGATGACAACCTTGACCTTGTCCAGTGGCGTTGAATTGAGGGCGTTGAAAATCAGCGGGCCCGGTGGATAGATCTCCTTGCCGGCCGCGCGCTCCTGTTGCAGGAAATTGCGCAACTCTGCCATGTAGGGCTGGTCGAACTCAGCACGCAGTGCCTCCTTCCAGCTCGGTTCGAGTTTGATACGGTCGTCAGCAGTCATGGATGCACCCGGCAAAAACAATGGGGCGAACCCTAGGAAAGCCCATCGCGCTTGTCAATTGATCTGACGCAGATCCGGCACTTTCCCACACAGCGATCATACTTAACCCTCAAATTCCCGAGCGAGGTCACGATGAACCTGCACTTCGAAGAACTCACCGGCACCGACGGCGCACGCCTGGGCATCGCCAGCCTGGACGCCGAGAAATCCCTGAACGCCCTGTCACTGCCAATGATCAACGCCCTGCAAGACCAACTGGACGCCTGGGCCAGGGATCCGCAGATCGTCTGCGTCCTTCTGCGCGGCAACGGCGCCAAGGCCTTCTGCGCAGGCGGTGATGTGCGCAGCCTGGTCGAAGCCTGTCGCGCACACCCCGGCGAAGTGCCGCCCTTGGTCGCGCACTTCTTTGCGGCAGAATACCGCTTGGACTTCAACCTGCACACCTATCCCAAACCCCTGATTTGCTGGGGCCATGGCTATGTGCTTGGCGGCGGCATGGGCCTGCTGCAAGGCGCCAACATTCGCATCGTCACACCCAGCAGTCGCCTGGCGATGCCCGAGATCAGCATCGGCTTGTACCCCGACGTCGGTGCCAGTTGGTTCCTGTCCCGCCTGCCTGGCAAGCTCGGGTTGTTCCTCGGTTTGACCGGCGCGCACATGAACGGCCGCGATGCGATTGACCTCGGCCTGGCTGATCGTTTCCTGCTCGATGAGCAGCAACAGGCATTGATTGACGGTTTGCTGCAACTGAACTGGCAGGAACAGACCGCGATGCAGCTCAACAGTTTGCTCAAGGCCTTGCAGCAGGAAGCAACGGCGCAAATGCCCGAGGCCCAATGGTTGCCTCGTCGCCAGCAGATCGACGAACTGCTGGACGTCAGCGACGTGCGCTGTGCCTGGAAGGCCATCAGTCAACATCGCGACAGCAGCGACCTGCTGCTCAGCCGCGCCGCCCGGACCATGACCGAAGGTTCGCCCCTGACCGCGCACCTGGTGTGGGAACAGATCATCCGCGCCCGACACCTGTCACTGGCCCAGGTTTTCCAGATGGAATACACCTTGAGTCTCAACTGCTGCCGTCATCCGGAATTCAGCGAAGGGGTGCGCGCACGGTTGATCGACAAGGATCAGAAACCGCATTGGCATTGGTCGGATATCAATACGGTGCCGGAGGCGGTGGTAGAGGCGCATTTCCACAAGGTCTGGGAGGGGCGGCATCCGTTGGCGGATCTTTCGGAGCTTTGATGGGGTGTTGTTCGCGATAGCGCCGTCATCAGGCCTATCGCGGACGAGCAGGATTGCGCAACGGCTTGAGTTGGCTGGCAGCGATGATCTGATCAAGGCCAATGCTTGCACCATCCACGAACTCAATGATCTCGATGCCAGAGCTGTTCAGATCGGTGGCATCGGTCAGTACGATACGGACTTTTTGCGCAGTCCCCCAGGTGAGATCGACCGTTGAATACTGCATCCGCTGGAGGGGTAGAGCGTGATTGTGCCGAGTCACGCTCTCAACCCACGCAGTGCCCTGTCTCAATCGCAGTTGCTCACTCGATGACCACTTCATCCGCCGCAACAGGCGAGAAGCTGATTGCCTGTGCCAATAAAAGCCATCCCATCAGCAATCCAGGCATCATGACGCCTCCCCTCCCTGAATATTCACGCGACTGCCTGAACGCTAACAAACTTGCAGAGGGGAAAATGTAGGAGGGTTCGTCGAAGCTCCGAGGAGAAGGAGATAAGGAGCCTCAAATTTCATGTAGGCAAAAAAACGGCGCTGGTCGCGCCGTTTTATCAAACATTTGTCAAAGGCAATTACCGATGCCCACCCCGTCCGTCATGATCGCCCCGCCCATCATGACCACCTCGCCCACCCCGATGGCCATCGCGACCACCGCCCCGGTAGTCATTGCTCCACCCACCGCGGTTGCGGTTGTCCCAGCCGCTGCGGCTATGGTTGTCCCAACTCTGGTGCGCGCGATAATCGTTTCGTGGTGAAGGCTGGTAATAACGCGGGGCCGGTTGGTAGACCCGAGGTTGGGTGTAGTAGCGCGGCGTCGGCTGGTAATACCGCGCAGGCGGCGCATAGTAGCGGCGTGGTGATGAGTAGTAGCCGCCGTTGGAATAATAGGCCCCGCCGCCGGAATAGTACGCCGGGGATGAATAGACCTCGGAACTGTAGTAACGCCCCCCGCCATCGGCATAAGGCACGCAGGCACCTACAGACAATCCAAGCACAGCGATGAGAAGTAGTCGGCGATACATGGCGGCCTCCTGGACCGCGAGTGAGCCACACCAGCGACGCTGGCGAGCGACAGCCCATTATTCGGGAGCTGTCGAAACATCAGACATCGATTCCGAAATCTGGTGCGGCCCGGCAACAACTTGAAACATCTGTCCGATGAAAGGTTTTTCATCTTCGGCACGGGCTCATGTGCTGCATGCCGGTGCGTGCGCGCACCATCACGACGCAAAGCATCATTCCCCCACCGTGTCGGCCCGCCTCAATCCCGCGTGCCAGAAGGCCCGTCACAACTTGGCACGCCTCTCGCTTTAGCAAACCCGTGCAGGAAGTCATCACAGGTTCGCGGCACCACAATTTGCAAATGGCTGACTAGGGTTCCGGCTCGTTGATACGAGTGGCTGGTCCGAGAGTTGGCGACCTCCAGTTGAGGTTACACGGCGGGACAAAAGCCCGGGAGACAAGCCACCGTTCACGGTGCCGCTGCCGTCCTGTCCGCCCATGATCAACTGGAGAACCACCATGCCCCAGCTTCGTTTACCCGCCCTGCTTGCCGCCGCCTTCGCCGCCGTCGTGAGTTTCCAGGCGCAAGCCGCCCAAAAAGACCATTTCAGCGTGTGCTGGACCATCTACGCCGGCTGGATGCCATGGGAATACGCCGGCAGCCAGGGCATCGTCGATAAGTGGGCGAAGAAGTACGGCATCAAGATCGATGTGGTGCAGCTCAACGACTACGTCGAATCGATCAACCAATACACCGCCGGCCAGTTCGACGGCTGCACCATGACTAACATGGATGCCCTGACCATTCCGGCCGCCGGTGGCGTCGACAGCACCGCCCTGATCGTCAGCGATTTCTCCAACGGCAACGACGGCGTCGTGCTCAAGGGCGAAGGCAAGAAGGTCAGCGACCTCAAGGGCATGGACGTCAACCTGGTTGAACTGTCGGTGTCGCACTACCTGTTGGCCCGTGCGCTGGACTCGGTGGACCTCACCGAGAAAGACCTGAAAGTGGTCAACACGTCCGACGCCGACATTTCCGCCGCCTTCAACACCGATCAGGTCAACGCCGTGACCACCTGGAACCCGATGCTCTCGGACATCAAGGCCAAGCCTGGTGTGACCGAAGTGTTCAATTCCAGCCAGATACCCGGCGAAATCATGGACATGATGGTGGTCAACAGCGCCACCCTCAAGGACAACCCCGCCCTGGGCAAGGCCCTGACCGGCGCCTGGTTCGAAGTGGTTGAGTTGATGAACGCGAAGAACGCCGCCAGCAAGGTTGCGCTCGAGCACATGGCCAAGGCCTCGGGCACCGACCTCCCGGGGTTCCAGGCGCAACTGGACACCACCAAGCTGTTCGCCACCCCGCAGGAAGCGCTTGCCTTCGCCACCAGCAAACAACTGCCCGAAACCATGCGCCGGGTCGCCGAGTTCTCCTTCCAGCACGGCCTGCTGGGTGAAGGCGCGAAAGACACCAGCGCGGTCGGCATGGCCTTCGCCAACGGCGTGACGAGTGGTGACAAAGGCAATCTCAAGCTGCGCTTCGACCCCAGCTACGTGCAAATGGCCGCCGACGCCAAGCTGTAAGAAGAGGACCTGGCCATGCGCCTGATCAATCGTCACCCGGATCGCGCCAGTCGCCTGTTGCTGGTGATCCTGCCGTTCGCCCTGGTGCTGTTCGCCTACTTCATGGGCTCGGCCGAACGGCTGACGGAAAACCCCAACGACAAGTTGCTGCCCAGCGCCGTACAAATGGTCGATGCGGTCAAGCGCCTGGCGTTCACCGCCGACACGCGCACCGGTGAATATCTGTTGTGGCAGGACACCGGTTCGAGTGTGCAACGCCTGGCCATTGGCCTGGGCATCAGCGCGCTGGCAGCACTGTGCCTGGGCATTGCCGCCGGTACCCTGCCGCTGTTCGGTGCGCCGTTGTCGCCTCTGCTGACGGTGCTGTCGATGGTGCCGCCGCTGGCGATCCTGCCGATTCTGTTCATCGTGTTCGGGCTGGGCGAGCTCTCGAAGGTGATGCTGATCGTGATCGGCATCACCCCGGCCCTCGCGCGGGACCTGGAACAACGGGCGCGGGAAATCCCTGTGGAGTTATTGATCAAGGCCCAGACCCTCGGCGCCTCGACCTGGACCCTGATGCTGCGTGTGGTGCTGCCGCAATTGCTGCCACGGCTATTGATTTCGCTGCGACTGATGCTCGGTTCGGCGTGGTTGTTCCTGATCGCCGCCGAGGCTATCGCTTCGACTGATGGCCTGGGCTACCGGATCTTCCTGGTGCGTCGTTACCTGGCGATGGATGTGATCCTGCCGTACGTGGTGTGGATCACCCTGCTAGCCTGGCTGATGGACTGGGGCCTGAAGCGCCTGACCCAGCGCGCGTTTCCCTGGTATGAAGGAGCGCGAGCATGAGCTTTATCACCGTCAAGAATGTCTGGCAGCAATACGCCGACCAAGTGGTGCTCGAAGGCTTGAACCTGAACGTCAGCGAGGGTGAGTTCTGCACTTTGGTCGGCGCCTCCGGTTGCGGCAAGTCGACCTTCCTGCGCCTGCTGCTTGGCCAGGAACGCGCCAGTCGTGGCGAGATCCTGCTCGATGGCCAGGCCCTGGCCAGCGAGCCGGACGCGAGCCGTGGCGTGGTGTTCCAGCGCTACTCGGTGTTCCCGCATTTATCCGTGCTGGACAACGTCACGCTCGGCCTCGAACTGCCGCGCTCGCCCTTGCTCGGACGGCTGTTTGGCAGTGCGAAAAAAGACGCTCGCGAACAGGCTTCGGTGTTGCTGCACAAAGTCGGCCTCGGCCACGCGCTGGACAAGTACCCGGCGCAGTTGTCCGGCGGCATGCAACAACGGCTGGCCATCGCCCAGGCGCTGATCATGAAACCCCGGGTGTTGCTGCTCGACGAACCTTTTGGCGCGCTCGACCCCGGCATCCGCAAGGACATGCATGCCCTGCTTCTGGAGCTGTGGCGCGAGACGCAACTCACGGTGTTCATGGTCACCCATGACCTGTCCGAAGGTTTCAGCCTGGGCACACGCCTGCTGGTGTTCGACAAGGTTCGCCTCGACCCGCACGCCCCCAGCGCCTATGGCGCACGCATCACCTACGACATCCCTTTGAACAGCGACCGCCGCGCCCAACGCGCCGCCGTCGACGCCTTGCCACAATCACTGGCAGGCGCGCTTCGTACCGCTTGAGAGGAATTTTGCCATGACTGATTCGATTCAACTGTTCCCACCGTTCGCCGAAGAAACCCTGCCCGGCGGCGGCCATCGCTCCTTTGTTTTGAAACGCGGCCAACTGTTGCGCCTGACCGACCTGCGCGGCGGCGCCAACGTCAGCCTGACGCTGCTCAACGCCAACGAAAAAACCGAGCGCCTGAACCTGCCCGACAGCCTCAAATGCCAGCACACCGCCAAGCTCACAAGTGGCCACTGCCTGTATTCGGACATGGGTCGGGTGCTGGCAGCGATCACCGTCGACACCTGCGGCTGGAGCGACAGCTTCGGTGGCGTGCTGTGCGCTGAGGAAGTGGCACACAAGTACGGCGCCGGTCGTTACCAGGAACTGCGCAACGGCTTCTTCCGCAATGGCACCGACAACCTGCTGGTGGAACTGGGCAAGTGGGGCCTGGGGCTGTCGGACCTGCTGATGACCCTCAACCTGTTCAGCCGCGTCAACGTCGATGACGCCGGGCGTTTCCATTTCATCGAAGGCAACTCGAAGGCCGGCGATTACATCGAGCTGTATGCGCCGATGGACACCCTGGTGGTGCTGACCGCGTTGCAGCACCCCATGGACCCGTCGCCGCAGTACGCACCCAAACCGCTGAAGCTCACCTGGATGAACGCCGACGCCAGTGTCGCCGAACACTGCCGCACTTCGCGCCCGGAAAACGAGCGCGGCTTCATCAACACCGACCGCCTGTTCGCCTGAGGATCGCTGCCATGTCACTCGCAATCGCTACCGCCCAAAAGCTTCCGGAAACAGCGGTGTACCGCGCCACCATCCCCGCCGGCGAACCCTGGCTGATGGAGGTCAAGGCCGGCCAGACCCTGCGCATTCTCGACCTTGAGGGCAACCAGGCCGTCGATACCCTGTTCTACAGCGTCGCCAACCCCAGGGAACGCTACGACGTGCAACGCACCCTGCGCCGGCAGAACAGTGTGTACCTGAGCACCGGCAGCGTGCTGTATTCCAACCTCGGCAAACCGATGCTGACCATCGTCGCCGACACCTGCGGCCGCCACGACACCCTCGGCGGCGCCTGCGCGCAAGAGAGCAACACCGTGCGCTACGCTCTGGAAAAACGCTACATGCACAGCTGCCGCGACAACTACCTGCGCGCCTGCGTGCACGACGGCCGCCTGGGCAAAGGCGACATCGGCCCCAACATCAACTTCTTCATGAACGTACCGGTCACCGCCGACGGCGGCCTGACCTTTGAAGACGGCATCTCTGCACCGGGCAAGTACGTCGACCTGCGGGCCGAGATGGACGTGATCGTGCTGATCTCCAACTGCCCGCAATTGAACAACCCGTGCAATGCCTACAACCCGACGCCTGCGGAGCTGCTGGTATGGAACTGAAACTGATGCGGTTGCGGCGGTGGTTGTTTGCGCTGTGCCAGGCGCGGTCGGGGCAGTGCCTGAAAAAGTGAAAGCGCCACTCTCCACTGTGGGAGCGGCGGTGCGACGGCTCGACTTGCCCGCGATGACGGTACATCTGATACCTCATTTCTGCCTGACACACCCTGATCGCGGGCAAGCCCGCTCCCACAGGGATTGATGGTGTTCTGGAGATTGTGATTTCCCCGCCAGGGACGACCCCGGCGCTGATCGAAAAACTGCGGGACGGCCCGCATCCCAGGTCGAGGCTGATGTGCAATCGCCTCCGGGGGTTATGCCATGTTCGAAAAAGTCCTGATTGCCAACCGTGGCGCGATTGCCTGCCGCATCCTGCGCACCCTGCGTGAACTGCACGTCGGTGGCGTGGCGGTGTACTCCGAAGCTGACGCTGCGAGCCTGCACATCCTGCAAGCCGATGAAGCCCACAGCCTGGGTGAAGGCGCGGCGGCCGGCACCTACCTGGCCGTGGAAAAAATCCTCGCCATCGCCAAGGCCAGCGGCGCCACGGCCATCCACCCCGGCTACGGTTTTCTTTCGGAAAACGCCGCATTCGCCGAGGCCTGCGAAGCGGCAGGTGTCGCCTTCATCGGACCGACGCCGGAACAACTGCGGGTGTTCGGTCTCAAGCACACCGCCCGCGCCTTGGCCAAACGGCACGGCGTACCGATGCTCGAAGGCACCGAACTGCTCGACAGCCTCGACGCGGCGCTGAGCGCGGGTGAACAGGTCGGCTACCCGGTGATGCTCAAGAGCACTGCCGGCGGTGGTGGCATCGGCATGCGCGTGTGCCGCAACGCCGCCGAACTGAGCGAATCCTTCGACGCGGTCAAACGCCTCGGCCAGAACAATTTCAGCGACGCCGGTGTGTTCATCGAGAAATACATCCAGCGCGCTCGCCACCTCGAAGTGCAGGTGTTCGGCGACGGTCGCGGTGAGGTGATCGCCCTCGGCGTGCGCGACTGTTCGGTGCAGCGGCGCAACCAGAAAGTCCTCGAAGAAACCCCGGCGCCGAACCTGCCAGACGGCATGGCGGATGAGCTGTGCGCGGCGGCGATCAAACTGGCGAAAGCGGTGAACTACCGCAGCGCCGGCACCGTGGAGTTCGTCTTCGACAGCGAAGACCAGCGTTTTTACTTCCTGGAAGTGAACACCCGGTTGCAGGTGGAACACGGTGTCACCGAACAAGTCTGGGGCGTTGACCTGGTGCGCTGGATGGTCGAACTGGCGGCCGGTGATTTGCCGCCATTGAACGAATTGCACCAGGGCCTCAAGGCCGAGGGCCATGCCATTCAGGCGCGCCTGTATGCCGAAGATCCAGGTCGCGATTTCCAGCCGAGCCCGGGTCTGCTGACGGCCGTTAATTTCCCGACGGCCGACGGCAAACGACTGCGCATCGACACGTGGGTGGAGGCCGGTTGCGAGATCCCGCCGTATTTCGACCCGATGATCGCCAAGGTCATCTGCTGGGCGCCGACCCGCGAGCAAGCCAGTGCCGACCTGCATCAGGCCCTGGGCGACAGCGTGCTCTACGGCGTGGAAACCAACCGCGATTACCTTCGGCAGATTGTGCTCGATGCACCGTTCGCCAGCGGCCAGCCCTGGACCCGCTGCCTTGAAAACCTGCACTACCACGCCAACACCTTCGAAGTGCTGAGCGCCGGCACCCAGACTAGCGTCCAGGACTACCCCGGTCGCCTCGGTTACTGGGCCGTAGGCGTTCCGCCGTCAGGGCCGATGGACAGCCGCGCGCTGCGTCTGGGCAACCGGCTGCTGGGCAATGAAGAAGGCGCTGCCGCACTGGAAATCACCATGAGCGGGCCGTTGCTGCGCTTCAATTGCGACGCCGTGGTCGCGGTGACCGGCGCCGAAATCCCGCTGACGTTGAACGGTGAAACGGTGCCGATGAACACGGCATTATTGATCCCGGCAGGCGCCACCCTGAGCCTCGGCACACTGGCCGGAGCCGGCGCGCGCAGCTACCTGTGCCTGCGCGGCGGCCTGCAAGTGCCCGACTATCTGGGGAGCAAAAGCACCTTCACACTCGGCCAGTTTGGCGGCCACGGCGGTCGCGCCTTGCGTGCCGGCGACGTGCTGCATGTGCCGGCCCTGAGCGATCGCAGCACCGGGCAACAACTGGCCGCAGAACAGATCACGCCATTGCCGGCCGTCCGGCAGATCCGCGTCATCTACGGCCCCCACGGCGCGCCGGAATATTTCACCGAACATTACATCGGCACCTTCTTCGACACCCAGTGGGAGGTGCATTTCAACTCCAGCCGCACCGGTGTGCGCCTGATCGGGCCGAAGCCGGAGTGGGTGCGCGCCGATGGCGGCGAAGCGGGTCTGCATCCTTCGAACATCCACGACAACCCGTACGCGATTGGCGCGGTGGATTTCACTGGAGACATGCCAGTGATCCTCGGCCCCGATGGCCCGAGCCTCGGCGGGTTCGTGTGTCCGGTGACGGTGATCGAGGCGGACCTTTGGCAGCTGGGGCAACTCAAGGCGGGGGACAAGGTGCAGTTTTTGCCGGTTGATCTCGCCACCGCGCGAGCCCTCGCCCTGAACTGGAACACCACCTGTAGGAGCGAGCTTGTCGAGGCGTCGAACCGTCGCGATGGCGGCTTGTCAGCCAACACTTCTTTACCTGTTACACCGCTATCGCGAGCAAGCTCGCTCCTACAGGGCCGTGGTTCAGAAGAGAAGCTGGTATCGCCTATCGTGCTGGACATCGGCCAGGCCGACACTCGCCTCGTCGCACGGCTGTCCGGCGACACTCACCTGCTGCTGGAAATCGGAGCCCCCGAACTCGACCTCGTCCTGCGCTTTCGCGCCCATGCCCTGATGCAGGCGTTGGAAAGCAAACACCTGCACGGCGTGATCGACCTGACCCCGGGTATCCGCTCGCTGCAAGTGCACTACCAACCCGAGCAACTGCCGTTGGCCGACCTGCTGGGCATCGTCGCCGGTGAATGGGACGCGGTGTGCGCCGCCAGGGACCTGCAAGTGCCCTCGCGTATCGTCCATCTGCCGCTGTCCTGGGATGACCCGGCCTGCCAGTTGGCCATCGAGAAGTACATGACCACCGTGCGCAAGGACGCGCCCTGGTGCCCGAGCAACCTGGAGTTCATCCGCCGCATCAACGACTTGCCGAACCTCGATGAAGTGCAGCGCACGGTGTTCGACGCCAGCTACCTGGTGATGGGGCTGGGCGACGTGTACCTCGGTGCGCCGGTGGCCACCCCGCTCGACCCACGCCATCGCCTGGTGACCACCAAGTACAACCCGGCCCGGACCTGGACCGCAGAGAACTCGGTGGGTATCGGCGGCGCCTACATATGCGTGTATGGCATGGAAGGCCCCGGTGGCTATCAGTTCGTCGGTCGAACCCTGCAGATGTGGAACCGCTACCGCGACGTCGCAGCCTTCGAAGGCAAGCCGTGGCTGCTGCGATTCTTCGACCAGATCCGCTTCTACCCGGTGAGCGCCGAAGAACTGCTGCGCATCCGTCGAGATTTCCCCCTGGGACGTTTCGATCTGGACATCGAACACAGCCAGTTGAACCTCGCCGATTACCAGGCATTCCTGGCGAAGGAAGCCGAGACCATCGCCGCGTTTCGCGCGCAGCAACAAGGCGCCTTCAACGCCGAGCGCGAGCGCTGGATCGCCAGTGGGCAGGCACATTTCGAGAGTGAGGAAGCGGTGGCCGACGCCACCGAAGAGGCCACGCTGTCCAGCGGCGAAATGAGCGTCGACAGCCACATCGCCGGTAACCTCTGGCAGGTTCAAGTGCAGGTTGGCAGCCGTGTCGAGGCCGGTGAGGTGCTGGTGATTCTGGAGTCGATGAAAATGGAAATCCCGCTATTGGCGCCGATGGCGGGTGTGGTGCGCGAGATCCGGGTGCAACCGGGCTCGGCGGTGCGGGCCGGACAGCGAGTCGTGGTGTTGCAACTCGATTGAAACCCGATCGGACGCATCACTCACTCGTCGGCACGGATCGTTCATACCTGATCCGTGCCGATTCACCCTGCAAATCCCGCAGTTTTTTCACCGCAGTGCCACTAGAATGCTCTTCACGGGGTCACTGCCAACGGATTTGCCATGCCGCTTCACTCGCCGCTGTATATGCAACGTTCGCTGGTTCTCACGCTGATCGCGCTACTGGGTGCTGGCTTCCTCGCCACCTCCTTGCTCAGCTACTACGCCTCGCGCGACTCGATACGCGACAGCATCGTCAACACCGAACTGCCGCTTACCTCGGACACCGTGTACTCGGAAATCCAGAAAGACCTTGTCAGACCGATCCTGATTTCGTCGATGATGTCCCGCGACACCTTCATGCGCGACTGGGTGGTGGGTGGCGAACAGAACCCCGAGCAAATGACCCGCTACCTCAACGAGGTCATGACCCACTACGGTGCCTATACCGCGTTTTTTGTCTCCAATGCCACACTGACCTACTACCACGCCCAAGGCGTGCTCAAGCAGGTCCGGGTCGATGAGCCGCGCGACGCCTGGTATTTCCGCGTGCGAGACATGGCCGATCCTTACGAAATCAACGTCGACCCGGACCTGGCCAACCGCGACAACCTGACCTTCTTCATCAACTACAAAGTCTACGACTACAACAACCGTTTCATCGGCGCGGCAGGCGTAGGGCTGACGGTGGATGCGGTGATCAAGCTGATCGACAAATACCAGCAGCGTTACCAGCGCAGCGTGTTTTTCGTCGACAACTTCGGGCGACTGGTACTGACTGGCGCCGAGGGAGGCCCGCAAGGCGCACATATTGGCCAAACACTCAGCGAGCTCGAAAGCATGAAGGGCCTGGTCAGCCAGTTGCCCAACCCGCACAGCGGCAGCTACGAATATTCCGGCCAGGGCCAGGGACATTTCCTCAACGTGCGATTCATTCCGGAGCTGAACTGGTACCTGTTCGTCGACAAACGCGAAGACGGTGCCCTGAGTGATATCCGCAAATCGCTGTACCTCAACCTGCTGATCTGCCTGGTGGTGACGCTAAGCGTGCTGGCCTTGCTCAACCGGGTCATTGGCCGCTATCAGGGCAGGATCCAGACCCAGGCGACACTGGACAGCCTGACCGAGTTGCCCAACCGTCGTGGCTTCGACCTGCTGGCGGCACAAGCCCTGCAGGAAGCCCACCGCGAACCGCAACCGCTCACCGCAATGCTGCTGGACCTGGACCACTTCAAGGCATTGAACGACACCTACGGTCACCTGGCCGGTGATCAGGTACTGTCCGGTTTCGCCCGGGATCTGGAAAGTTGCCTGCGCCACGCCGACATCGTTTGCCGCTGGGGGGGCGAAGAATTCATCGTGCTGCTCAAGGACACCAACGGTGAGACAGGTCTTAAGATCGCCGAGAAAATTCGCCAGCATGTCGAACAACAGCGTTATGCCTACAACGGTCACTCCTTGCAGCTGACCGTCAGC
Organism: Pseudomonas sp. S2_C03; assembly: GCF_054668405.1. Classification (NCBI taxonomy): domain Bacteria; kingdom Pseudomonadati; phylum Pseudomonadota; class Gammaproteobacteria; order Pseudomonadales; family Pseudomonadaceae; genus Pseudomonas; species Pseudomonas sp. S2_C03. The sequence goes on from NZ_CP162766.1 coordinate 4,010,201, forward strand.
ATCGGCCTCAGCACCCTGCAACCCAATGAAACCTTGCATACCTTGATCTCCAGGGCCGATCATGCGATGTATCGCGCCAAGCAATCGGGCAGAAACCGCACCTGCGCCGAAATGCCCCACACCAGTTATGCATGACCTGACATGAACAAACCTGAATTCTGCCCAGCCTGCGGCGCCGCCAACGACTGCACCCTGGCCGACCCGCGCACCGCCGATCGACCTTGCTGGTGCTATGGCGTCAGCATCGACCCTGCGGTCCTCGAAGCGCTGCCGGCCGAGGTGCGCGACAAGTCCTGCCTGTGCCCGCGCTGTGCGCAGGTCGACGCGCAGCTCTAAGCGGTCGCGCGGCCAATCACGTAAGATGCGCGCCCCTTTCCTGTCGGTCCCCACTCATGCGCGCTGACCGTTTCCTCAGCAACCTTCCACGCTTCAACCGTAAGCAGGTTCGCCTGTTGCTGGTGGAAAAGCGCGTGCGCATTGACGGACACATCGTCAGCGACCCGCACGCCCAGGTGCTGGAATTCAGTCGTGTCGAAGTCGATGATGAGGTGCTGCAAAGCGGCAAGCCGGCGCGCTACTTCATGCTGCACAAACCCGCCGGATACGTGAGCGCCACCCGCGACCCGCAGCACCCCACCGTGCTTGACCTGATCCTTGAGCAGGACACGAACGACCTGCACATCGCCGGCCGCCTGGACTTCAACACCACCGGCCTGATGATCATCACCAACGACGGCAGTTGGTCACGGCGCCTGACCCAGCCGCAGACCAAACTGCCCAAGGTCTACTACGTCGAGACCGAAGAGGTGATCGGTCCGCAATACGCGCTGAAATTCACGGAGGGCTTGTACTTTGCGTTCGAAGATCTCACCACCCAACCGGCGCAACTGGAGCTTCTAGGGCCGAAGTCTGCGCGCCTGAGCATCGTCGAAGGTCGTTATCACCAGGTGAAGCGCATGTTCGGCCACTTCGACAACAAAGTGCTGCGCCTGCACCGCGAATCCATGGGCCCGCTGGTGCTCGATCCTGCGCTAAAACCGGGCGAGTACCGCGCCCTGCGCACCGAAGAGATTCAATTGATCTAAGCAGACGACCGCTCAGCAGATGTTGTCGAACAATTTACCAACGGCACTTGCGCGATCACAGGTCCCCTGCTTGAATCAGGACGTCGGCCGAAATGTGACCGATGAGTCACCGCGTACATCCAAGAAACTTTTTGTCGGTTAGAGAGCCACAAGGCTCCGCCTCAGACCGGCAGACTGCCCGCCAATAACAACACCCGTCGACCGGACTGCAATGGATCGACATGGGCCCGCAAAATTCCAGGCATATGCCTACCTGTCACAAAGCTCGTGCAATCTCATTTGCGCGCATACCCGCTTGCCAGGAGTCTTATGACATGAGGCCAGAAATCGCTGTGCTGGATATACAGGGTCAGTATCGGGTTTACACGGAGTTCTATCGCGCAGACGCCGCAGACAAGACCATTATTCTGGTCAACGGCTCGATGGCCACGACTGCGTCGTTTGCACAGACCGTGAAAAACCTGCATCCGCAATTCAACGTGGTGTGCTACGACCAGCCCTACGCGGGCAAGTCAAAAGCCCACAATCGGCATGAGAAAATGCTGACCAAGGAGATCGAAGGGCAGATCCTCCTGGAACTGATCGACCACTTCGCAGCCGAACACGTGCTGTCATTTTCCTGGGGAGGCGCCGCGACCCTGACTGCGTTGTCGCAGCGGCCACGGCGCATCGAAAAAGCCGTGATCAGCTCGTTCTCCCCGGTGATCAACGCGCACATGCTCGACTACCTGGAGCGCGGCGTCGAACACCTGGGCAACTGCGACCGCGACCGCGTCGGACACCTGGTGAACGACACCATCGGCAAACACCTGCCGTCGCTGTTCAAGCGCTTCAACTACCGCCACGTCAGCTCCCTGGCCGAGCACGAATACGGGCAGATGCACTTCCACATCAACGACGTGCTGCACAATGATCGGCAGTGCTACTTGAATGCGGCGAAAAAAATCGACGTGCCGGTGCTGTTCCTCAACGGCGAATGGGACGAGTACACCTCAGCCAGCGACGCCCGCCTGTTCGGCAACCACGTGCGACATGCCACGTTCAGCACGGTGGAAGCGACCGGCCACTTCCTCGACATGGAACACAAAGCAGCCTGCCGAGACAGTCGCAACGCGTTGCTGGGTTTCCTCAAGCCTGAGGCACAAACCAGCCGAACGCGTTACCACTTCGTACAGGAGCACTCTGCATTTGCCATCTGACCCAGCGCCATCGCGAGCAGCTCTGCCCTCTGTAGGAGCGAGCTCGCTCGCGATAGCCGCGACTCGATTTCTGACGTACAAGACAAAAGAAAAACTTCATTTCCGAGCGCACATCTGGTACAAAGTCACCCGCTCTGAGCGGGTATAGTTTAGTGGCAAAACGAAAGCTTCCCAAGCTTTAGTTGAGGGTTCGATTCCCTCTACCCGCTCCACTCAGATCAGGTTCCCACGTCGTAATGACGGGGGATGCAAGTCGAGAAAACCGGCCCCGATGGCCGGTTTTTTTGTGCCCGGGATTTGCCTCAAATACTTCTGTTTAAGCCCCCCTCAGACACCTCGTGAAAGCTACAACACCTTGCGTCGTTGCCTACGGGTACGTGAGAATCCGCCGGCTTGTGCGTTTTTGGGTTGGGTTTTATCGTTTTTCCGTCGCTGACAAAACCAGTGATCGGGGTTTGGTAGACCCTCCGCATCGACGCATAGCGTCACCTGTTTCGGCCCTTCTCTGGGTCGCATCTTATGGTGGCCATGCGCAGGGCTCCTTCCGGGGCGCCGGCTCCGATGCCCGGTCTACCAACCTTCGTATGGCCACCACCCTCCGTTTGGTAGCGAGATGGCGATGGTCCCTTTCGAATAGCATCGGAGTTCCATCTATGCCCAAGCCAACACCCGCTCCAAAAGAAACCAATCCAACCGCGCCCTCCCAAAACGCCGATCAAACCTTGAGCGGATTCTCGAACGGAGGTGACGTATGAGCGACGACCCCAGACTAACGACCATCGGCCTCACCCCTTTCCACTACTGCAATAACGAACCGCTGTTCCGAGTGAACCGCGGTGTGCCCATCGTCGATGCCCTGGAGCAAGTAGCGGATCTGCTCCACCTGGCCAGGCTGCTGACCGTCGACGCCGCGTATTCCCGAGACAGCGACCGCCACGCCTGGGCCGCGCATCATTTAACGTCGATGAGCAAGGCGGTTATCGATGATGTGCAGAAAGTGCTGAGCCGATGGCCGCCGATGAAGACCGACGGTCAGCAGTGAAAAGGCGACACCCAAGGTCTTTTGGGTAGCCAAAGAATAAGGGCAGCTTTGAGGCTGCCCTTTTACATTTGAATCCTGATATTTGCATCCTCAGGAAATGGGATGAAGAGGTCTCACCTTACACCGATGTTGCAGCGTCGCTGAGGTACCTACGTCTGCTATCGCCCTGCAAGGCAACAGATTTCGCGCTCTTGCGGTGATCTTTGAACAGGGGTGTCGCAGATGTCAAATCCATGTCGTTTCAAAAAGCTTCGTTAGCGTTAACGTTTTCGAGTGAAATCACCGATTTATTATCAAATTTCATCACGCGTTAACGTTTTGATTCGTGAAAACCTACGCTGCACCGCGTCTGAGCACATGAAAACGACCCAAAAAAAATCTAAATACGCTTTTTCTCACGGCTCCTCATATAGCTTGCGTATAGATGCCCGTCCCCCAGTAAAGAATCCGTAACCCCACGCCAATTCCGTCCAAAACGCCCCTACCCTGCCCGCTCACCTTCCACACCGAGATCAGCATGGATAACTCAGAGTTGGGGCTCATGATCATTTCAATCATCGGGCTGTTCGGCTTTGCTTCATTTCTTTTCGAGTACCTGAGCACCCGGCGGAAGGACCGCTGAGTTTTCAGCGGGTCGCGACGATGAACAGGCGCGGGAATGGCAGCAGCACCGAGCCATCGTCCAGGGTTGGATAGACCTGCTCGATGGCGGCGAGGTAGCGTTCCAGGTACTGCGCTTGCTCGGCCTCGCTCAACGGTTGCAGATACGGCCGTAAACCGCTGCCCTTGAACCACTCGACAATGCCCGCCGCACCGCCCGCCAGGGGGTGGTGATAGGTGGTGTGCCAGACATCGACGCGGCTGCAATGAGGTTTGAGCATGGCGTAGTAGTCGCTTGCGGCGGCCACTTGGGTGCGTTGCGCGCTGGCGTCGCTCAGTTTGCTGGCCCATGGGCCGTCGGCGGCGATTTCACGCATCAGGCGATGGGACGGCTGGTTCAGGGTGTCGGGCATCTGGATGGCCAGGCTGCCGCCTGGGGTCAGGCGTGCGGCCAGCGACGGCAGCAATGTGGCGTGGTCGGGCAGCCATTGCAGCACCGCGTTCGCAAAGATGACGTCGAACTGGGTGTTGTCGTTCCAGTTGGCGATGTCGACGGTGTCGAACGCTAAGTGTGGCAGCCGCTTGCGCGCCGCCTCGATCATGTCGCTAGAGCTGTCGACGCCGCGCACCGTGGCACCCTCGAAACGTTCGACCAGCAGCTCGGTGGAATTACCCGGGCCGCAACCGATGTCGATGGCCGTACGCACTTGCGCGGTCGGGATTGCCGCGAGCAAGTCGCGAGCCGGGCGGGTGCGTTCATCTTCGAAGGCGACGTACTGTTTGGCGGACCAGGTCATTGTGTTCTCCTGTTATGCACGAGCGATTCGCTACCATACCTTGTCGAGCGCCCTCTACCCTACCCGACTCAAATGTAAGCAGAATTTTCATGCCGCCCGCGCTGTCACACTTTCAGACGCATCCCAATAAGGAACACGGCAATGAAATTCGCAAAAATCTCGCAAAAGCTAGCCCTGTGGGCCGGCAGCCCCAAGACATTCATGGGCGCTTTGATATTGATTGGGTTGTGGGGGTTGAGCGGGCCGATTTTCGATTACAACGACACCTGGCAACTGATCATCAATACCTCGACGACGATCATCACGTTTCTGATGGTGTTCCTGATTCAGAACACGCAGAACCGGGACACGGACATTCTGCACTTGAAAATCGATGAACTGCTGCGGGTGAACAAGGAAGCGCAGAACGCCATGTTGGGCTTGGAGCTGCTCGATCTGGAGCAACTCGAGGCGCTGCGCAAGCACTATCGCAAGATGGGCGAAGGCGAGGTGCATGCGTTGGCAGGGTTGGCTGAGACGAGTAAGAAGAAGATTGATTTGAATGATTGCTGAGGGCGCAGGCGCCATGTGCGCCCTGGTCTTGTGGGAGCGAGCCTGCTCGCTCCCACAGGGTTAACGACTCGCCTGCAACGCCCTGGCCATCTGCAGGTGGTTTTGCAGTTTGGGCAGGGTTTCTTCGGCGTAGGCCTTGATCTCCGGGATGTCGGTGGTTTGCGCCTGCTGCTGCAGCTGCTCAATCGCTTCCTCGGTGGTCTGGACCTGACTGGCGGCGTAGGCCTGGTCGAAGGTATCGCCCTCTTTCACTTCTGGCATCAGGGCCTTGGCCTTGTCGACCACTTCTTCCCGTGGCGCCACTGGCAAATCCAGTTGTTTGGCGATTTTCGCCAGATGCTGGTTGGCCGTGGTGCGGTCGTTGATGACGACAATGGTGTAGTCCTTGACCTCTCTGGACTCGGACTTCTGGTGCGCCATGCGACTGGTTTCGATGTCGGCCATGCCTTTGGCGGATGCGTCGTTGATGAATTCGGCAGGTGACTGGGCAAAGGCACTGCTGGCACACAGGCCCACTAATGTGGCAAAACCGGCGTTGCGTACTCGGGTGGCCATCCGGCTCATGGTCGCGCCCTCCTCTTGTGAACATTCAAACGGGAGCTTTCGCTCCCGTCTCTCAATCAAAACTACCCACAATCACTACTTGGATTTCTGACCGCCTTTGCGGTCCGTCTCGGGTTTCGACGGTTCTTTATCGACGGTCGTGGTGGTAGTTTTCCCACCTTTGCGACCCGCTTCGGACGCCTTCGTTCGATCGTTGGCGAAATTTCCTGAGTTCGAGTTTCTTGAGTTAGGCATGATTCTCTACCTCTTGGTGATGATCGCGGCGAGCAGGAGCCCGCCTAATGTGAGAATTTTCATCACGACAAAGGTTTAGAAAAAACAGGAGGGATGCGACGAACGGCGGGCAACGATCACATCTTGTAATCGAGGTGATGTTGTCGTTTGGCGTTGTACATGGCCTCGTCGGCATGGCGGAACAATTGCTTTTCCTCGATACCGTGCTCGGGGAAGATGGCAGCACCGATGCTCGGTTGGATGTTGAGGCTGTGGCCGTCCAGGCGCAATGGCTGCGCCAGGACCAGGCGTATCTTGCCGGCGACACTCTCAGCGTCTTTAGCCGCCTGGATACTGTGCAGCAACACCACGAACTCATCTCCGCCTATGCGCGCCACGGTGTCCGTCTCGCGCACGCAGCCCTTGAGGCGATTGGCCACGGCTTGCAGCAGCATGTCACCAACCGCATGACCGTGGGTGTCGTTGACCTCCTTGAAGCGGTCCAGATCCACATACAGCAACGCCATGCGCCCACCGTCCAAACGGGCCTGGGTCAGGGAGGCTTTCAGGCGATCGCGCAGCAATTCGCGGTTGGGCAATTGCGTCAACTGATCGTATTGGGCCATGCGTTGCAGCCGGGCGTGCAACTGCTTGCGCTCGATCGCCGTCGCCACTTGCGCGCAGACGAACTGCAACATCTCCTTATCCTGCTCGGTGTAGCGTTCGCCGCCGGCCACGCTTTTGACGATCAGCGCCCCGATGGTGCCGTTCTGTGAGTTCAACGGTACGCCCAGCCAGCACGGCGATTGCTGGCCTTCGACCAGTCGTTCGAAGCCTTGCGGGGTACCCTGCTGCCCCGGCGTCAGCAAGATCGGCTGGCCGGTGCGGATCACTTCGGCGCACAACTGCCCGGTGACCGTTCCGGGCTGCTCGGGTTGGTGTTCGTGGTCGTCGACGTGATAGGGAAAGTTGATCTGCGCACAGTGCTCGTCATAGAGCGCAACGGAGAAATTCAGCGCTGGCAGCCATTCACCGATGATCAGGTGGATGCGTTTGAACAGCGCCAGCAAGTCCTCGGCCGCATGGGCTGCCTCGGAAATCGCGTACAACGCCGCTTGCCGGGACTCGGCCTGCTTGCGTTCGGTGATGTCGCGGGCGACGGCGATACGCAGTTGATCGACCTGCGACCAACGCGCCGACCAGAGGATATGCACCACGCGGCCATCCTTGCGCACGTAGCGGTTCTCGAAATTGAGCTTGGGATCTCCGCCCATGATTTCCCGCGCGGCATCGAGGGTGCGCTGGCGGTCGGCGGGATGCACCAATTCGATCATGGGCTGGCCGATCAGCTCGTCGGGGGTGTATCCGAAAATGCGCTCACACGCCGCGCTGACAAAAACAAACTGGCCTTGCTTGTCGACGGCACAAACGGCATCCAGCAAAAGATCGAAGTAACTCGCCTGCGGCGCCGGGTTTCTGGTTGTCATGCTTCAAGCCTTGTTCGGCATCAGTCCCGGCAGCGCGTGCAGGAGAGCGTTGATGGCAAAACCGATGAACATCACCCCGCACAAGCGGGTGATGAGCAACTCATGACGTTGATACAAACTGCGCACCTGCCGCGCACCAACGATGCCCACGAGAATAGCGTAGGCGATCAGACCTCCGACAAAGCTCAGGACGATCAGCCACGGCAACATCGCCCAGTTCAGCAGCTCGGCCCGACTCGACAGCAGCGCTGTAAACGTCGCCACCGCCACTGGGTACGCCTTGGGGTTGGTCAGGCCGAACAGCACGCCAGGCCCCTGAGGCGCCTCGACGCTGCTGCGTTTGGCCCGCACCGCGCGCATGCCCAGCCAGAACAGGTACAGGCCGCTGAGCACGCCCAACACGTCAAAAGCGGTACTGCCGATTTCCCGCGCACCGACAATCGCGATCAACGCCGTGCTGCACCAGATCACATCGCCGAGCAAATGCCCGCACAGGAACCCCGCCCCCGCCCGTCGCCCCCGTGCCGCGCCAATGCCAAACACCGCAAGCACACCGGGACCTGGCGTAATGCCATAGATGAAACCCGAGGCGAGAACGGCCATCAGCAGCGAGGGGGTCATCGGAGGAGTCCTTTTGAACTGATCAGTGAGTGGCGGCAAGTCTATATCAGGTCACGGAAAACCGACTCACTGCTCGTCGAAGAACTTCGCTGCGGTTAACGCATTTCACCTGTAGGAGCGAGCATGTCGAAGCGTCGAACCGTCGCGATGGAGGCACAGACACCGCTGAGTGTCAGGCAGTCAGCGTCATCGTTGACGACCATCGCGACGGTTCGACGCCTCGACATGCTCGCTCCTACAGCGGTTCTATGCGTGCCTTAGATCTTATCGAGCGTACGCAGCTTCTGCGGCAACCCCCACAGCAGCAGTGCTACGGCGATCAGCGCGCAGACGCCGATGACGTACAGCGCCGGCGTGGTGCTGCCTGTCAGGTCCTTGATGCGCCCGACCATGACCGGGCTGACGATGCCGCCGAACTGGCCGAGGGTGTTGATCACCGCGATCCCGCCAGCGGCCCCCGCACCCGCCCCGGCCAGCAATTTGGGCGGCAAGGTCCAGAAGCTCGGGATGGACGCGACGATCCCCGCCCCCAGCAGCCCCAGTGCGACAATCAGGAAAGTCGTGTGGCTGGCGAAGATCCCGGCGCAGAAGAAGCCCAAAGCGCCCACCGCGACCAGGCCAGCGACAAACTTGCGGCGCTCGCCGGTTGCGTCGGACAGGCGTCCGATGACCACCATGCTGATCGCCCCGCAGATGTACGGAATCGCCGTCAACAGGCCGATCATCACCGGGCTCTCGGTGCCGGCGCTGCGGATCAGTTGCGGCGCCCAGAAATTCAGGCCGTAGGACGCCACCTGGATCAGGAAGTAGATCAAACCCAAGGTCAGGAAGCCGGGAATGCGCAACGCCGCGAGCAAAGAGCCGCCGCTCTTGTGCGGTTCATGGTGGGCAATGCGGCTGGCCAGCAGGGTTTTCTCCGAAGGCGTCAACCAGTGGGCGTCTTCGATGCGGTCCTTGAGCAGGGTCAGCACCAGTACACCCAGGCCGATGCACGGCACACCGCCGAGCAGGAACAGCCAGTGCCAGCCGCGCATCTGCATCACACCATCCAGATGCTGCAACACCAGCCCGGAGAATGGCGCGCCGACCAGCCCGGCGAACGCAGACGCAAGGAACAACATGGAAGTAATGCGCCCACGATAATGCTGCGGGAACCACAGCGTGAGGTAATACAGCACGCCAGGGGCGAAACCGGCCTCCATCGCACCGATCAGGAAGCGCAACGCGTAGAACTGCCATTCGCTGGTGACGAACACCATCAGTGCGGTGGCCAGCCCCCAGGACATCATGATCCGCGCGATCCAGCGCCGCGCGCCGACCTTGTACAGCATCATGTTGCTCGGCACTTCGAAGATCACGTAGCCGACCACGAACAGTCCGGCGCCCAGGCCATAGGCGGTATCACTGAGGCTCAGGTCGGCCTGCAACTGGAACTTGGCGAAACTGATGTTGATACGATCGAAGAATGCGAACAGGTAGCAGACCATGATCAACGGCATCAGTCGCCACGCGACTTTGCTGACCAGGGCTTTTTCTGCGTCGTGATTGACGGACGGGCTCATGCCCGCCTCCAGTACATTGAGGCTCATAGTGTTTCTCCAGGCGGACTTCCCGTGGGTGTCCGATTGTTTTTGTTGTCTGGTTGTGAGGCTTGAAAGGGTCGTCGATCAGGCCGGTATCGGGTGCAGGTCGCAATTGCGTCCGGCCTTGGCCAGTTGACTCGGCACGTCATGCCCCAACAGTGCTGGCAGACCGCGTGACAACTTGAGCAGCAGAGGCAGGTCGATGCCCGTGGGGATGCCGACTTCGTCGCACAGGTTCACCAGGTCTTCGCTGCAGATGTTGCCCGAAGCGCCCGGCGCAAACGGGCAGCCGCCCAGGCCGCCGAGGGCGGCATCGAAGCGCCTGGCACCGCCCTCGTAAGCGGCCAGCACGTTGCACAGGCCCAGGCCGCGGGTGTTGTGGAAGTGCAGGGTCAAGTCCGCGGCGGCCACGCGTTGCAGCACACGCCGCACCAGGCGATCGACCTGGCGCGGGTTGGCCATGCCAGTGGTGTCCGCCAGGGTGATGCCGGTGATGCCGAGTTCCTGATAGGCGTCGACGATGTGCAGCACACGGTCCTCATCGATTTTGCCTTCGAAGGGGCAGCCGAACGTGGTGGCGATGCTGCCGTTGAGGCGCACCGGGGTGCTACCTGCGAACTGGACGATTTCGCCGAACGCTGCCAACGAGTCTTCGCAGCGCATGCGCATGTTCGCCAGGTTGTGCGTCTGGCTCGCGGACATCACCAGGTTCAGTTCATCGGCGCCTGCTGCCAGCGCCCGTTGTGCCCCCTTGAGGTTAGGGATCAGGGCGACGTAGATCACCCCCGGTTGCCGGGCAATGCCGGTGAACACCGCTTCGCCATCCCGCAAGGCCGGGATGGCCTTGGGCGACACGAATGAACCCGCTTCGATGCGACTGAAACCGGCCAGCGACAGCTGATCGATCAACGCGATCTTGTCGGCGGTTTCCACCCAGGTCGGTTCGATCTGCAAGCCGTCGCGGGGCGAGACTTCCTGGACGACCAGGGTTTGCGAAAAGTCAGTGATCATTGCACCACCCCTAGGGTTTTCAAGCGTTCGATGTCCAGTTCGGACAGGCCCAGGCCGGCCAGAATCCCGTCGGTGTGCTGGCCCAGGCTCGGCCCGGACCAGTTAACGCCACCCGGGGTTTCGGAGAGTTTGGGCACGATGCCTGGCATTTTCACCTGCAGGCCACCGGGCAGGTCGGCGTTGAGCAGCATGTCCCGCGCCCGATAGTGCGGGTCGGCCACGATGTCGGCCACCGAATAAATGCGCCCGGCCGGCACCTCGGCCGCTTCCAGGGCCGCCAGCACGTCGTCGATCGGCAGGCTGCTGGTCCAATGGTTAATGGCGGCGTCCAGCATGTTGCTGCGGGCGGCGCGTCCGTCGTTATGGGCGAACTCCGGCGCGTCGGCGAGATCGCGACGACCGATCACTTCCATCAGGCGCTTGTAGATCGGATCGCTGTTGCCGGCGATCACCACATAGGCGCCGTCGGCGGTCAGGTAGGTGTTGGATGGCGCGATGCCCGGCAAGGCCCCACCGCTGCGCTCGCGCACATGGCCAAGCATGTCGTATTCCGGCACCAGGCTTTCCATGACATTGAACACGCTTTCGGCCAGCGATACATCGACCACTTGCCCGCCGCCCTGCCCGGTCTTGACCCGCAACAGCGACATCAGGGCGCCGATCACAGCGTGCAACGATGCCAGCGAATCGCCGAGGCTGACGCCCACTCGTGCTGGTGGCGAACCCGGCGTACCGGTGGTGTAGCGAATGCCGCCCATGGCCTCACCGATGGCGCCAAACCCCGGACGGTCACGGTAAGGGCCCGTCTGGCCATAACCGGAGATGCGCACCAGGGTCAGATTGGGATTGAGGGCGTGCAGGACGTCCCAGCCCAGGCCGAGCTTTTCGAGGGCTCCCGGGCGCAGGTTTTCGATCAGCACGTCGGCGCTGCTCGCCAGTTGCTTGACCAGGTCGATGCCTTCACTGGATTTGAGGTTCAGTGCCAGGGATTTCTTGTTGCGCGATTGCAGGTACCACCACAACGAAGTGCCCTGGTGCAGCTTGCGCCATTTACGCAACGGATCACCTTGACCCATGGCTTCGATCTTGATCACCTCGGCGCCGAATTCGGCGAGCATGCGCGCGGCAAACGGCGCGGCAATCAGGGTGCCGATTTCGATCACTTTGATTGCACTTAAAGGGGCAGTCATCGCGGGGTACCTCTTGTTCTTGGAATTGGCTCCAAGGCTAGAGGACGGTGGCGCCAGGAATCCAACCTTCAGTTGGCAAGGGGCGTTCGTGAAATGCGAACGCTCTGGAGGATTGTTCCGGCCTCAGGGCCTCATCGCGAGCAAGTCGAAGGGGCCGGGAAATCCAACCCAAAAATCAGGCCTGCCCCCGCAAATGCTCAAACAACAACCGACTCACCGGCGACAACCTCGCCTCATCGCGCACGACCAGGATCAACGCCCGGTGCGACCAATCATCAGTCAACGGCACGGCATGCAGGCCAAGCGCCCGGCCGAACAATTCGTAGGCTTTCTGCGGCATGATCCCCAGGCCCATGTTCGCCTGGACCATGCGACACATCGCGTCGAAACCCGGCACATGAATACGCAGGCGCAGCACTTTGCCAGCGTGGCGCGCGGCGGCGTGGGTGCGCATGTTGATGGAGCTGGCGGAGTGCAGGCCGACGTAATCGCTGTCCAGCGTATCGGCGAATGCCAGGCGGGTGTGATGGGCCAACGGATGATTCGGCAGCATCAACACCACCAACTGGTCCTCGCGATACAACACGCTGTGCAGGCCCTTGACGTCGCTGTCGCTGGAACAGATGCCCAGGTCCGCCACGCCATCCAGCACACCCTGGATCACCCCGCTGCTGGGACGTTCTTCAAGGTCGGTCTTGACCTGGGAATGGCGTTCGGAAAAGTCGCGCAGGTCTTCCGGCAAAAACTGGATGATCGCCGACAGGTTGGCGAGCATCCGGACATAACCGCGAACGCCGTGGCTGTGCTCACCCAGTTCCAGGCCCATTTTCTCGACGTTGAACAACATCTGCCGGGCATGATGCAACAGCGTCTCCCCGGCCGGGGTGAGCGTCATGCCTTTGGCCTGGCGCACGAACAGACTGATGCCAAACGCCTCCTCCAATTCCATCAGCCGCTTGCTCGCCGCCGACACCGCGATGGCTTCACGAGCTGCAGCACGGGTGAGCGTGCCTTCTTCGTGAACGGCGACAAACAACTGGAGAGTGATCAGGTCGAGGCGGCGGATCAGGCTTTTTTGCAGCATCGGGGACTCGGCGATTTCGGCTCGGGCGAGGACGCAGCATAGCGTCCTTTGCACCCGAACCGCGCGCGGGTCAAAACGCGCTGAGGAAAATTTCCTCGATCTGCCGTTGATCCGCCGCCCGTGGGTTGGTCAGACCGCAGGCGTCTTTCAGGGCGTTGCTGGCCAGGGTCGGGATGTCGTTGAGACGCGCACCGAGGGCACGCAGGCCGGCAGGAATCTCGACGTCCTTCGCCAGACTGCGGATGGCTGCGAGGGCGGCCTGGGCACCTTCTTCCGGGGTGACGCCACGAATGTCGGCGCTCATTGCGTGGGCGACATCGGTCAGGCGGTCGGCGCAGACCATCGCATTGAAGCTTTGCACATGGGGCAGCAGCACGGCGTTGCACACGCCATGGGGCAAGTCGTAGAAACCGCCCAGTTGGTGAGCCATGGCGTGCACGTAACCCAAGGACGCGTTGTTGAACGCCATGCCCGCCAGGAACTGGGCGTACGCCATGTTCTCCCGTGCGCCGATGTCGCTGCCGTCGCGCACAGCCAGGCGCAGGTTGTTGCTGATCAGGGTGATGGCCTTCAACGCGCAGGCGTCGGTGATCGGCGTCGCCGCCGTCGACACGTAGGCCTCGATGGCGTGGGTGAGCGCGTCCATGCCGGTGGCGGCCGTCAGGCTCTTGGGCATGGCAATCATCAGCGCCGGGTCATTGACCGACAGCAGCGGCGTGACGTTGCGGTCGACGATGGCCATTTTCACGTGGCGGGACTCGTCGGTGATGATGCAAAAACGGGTCATCTCGCTGGCGGTGCCGGCGGTGGTGTTGATGGCGATCAACGGCAATTGTGGTTTGGTCGACTGATCCACGCCTTCGTAATCGCGGATCTGCCCACCATTGGTCGCGCACAGGGCGATGCCTTTGGCGCAGTCGTGGGGCGAACCGCCACCCAGGGACACCACGAAATCACAACGGCTTTCCTTGAGCAGGCCCAAGCCGCTTTCAACGTTGGCGATGCTTGGGTTGGGCTTGGCGCCATCGAAAACAACCGAGTCGATATCGCGCAGCGCCAGCTTCTCGGCGATCATTGCTGCCACCCCAGCCTTGGCCAGCCCGGCATCAGTGACAATCAGCGCCTTGCGGTAGCCGTAATTGCGGATGGCGTCCATTGCTTCGTCGAGGCAACCGTTACCCATGATATTCACGGCGGGGATGAAAAAGGTGCTGCTCATGAACGAGTCTCCAGGTCTGGGCCGTTTCGCCTGTTCGATTCGGCGGTAACCTGAAGAATCCGCCGATTGGCCAATGATTGACTTGATCTGGCTCAAGGACCGGTCGTGATAAAGTCGCCACCCATCTGACCTTTGGCTTTTGAAACGAGCACCGCAATGACCGATTTCCAGGATGTCGATGCCCAACTAGAAGACTGGAACGCCCTGCGCGCCAGCACCTCCATCAGCGGCCTGCTGCTGGGCAACGGCGCCAGCCGCGCGGTATGGGACGACTTCGGCTACGACTCACTGTTCGAGAATGCGCGCACTGTCGAGGAAAAGCCTCTGAGCGCCTCCGAACTGAGCGTATTCGACGCGCTGCAGACCCGCAGCTTCGAGCAGGTACTGGGCGCGCTGAAAACCACCAGCCGGGTGAACAAAGCCCTGGCTGTCAGCTCCGCCGCGCCGCGCAATCGCTATTACGCGATCAAGGAAGCGCTGATCAACAGCGTCCACGCGGTGCACATCCCATGGCGGCTGGTGGAGCCGGCCACGCTGGCGACGATCAACCAGGAGCTGAGCCGCTACTCGTCAGTGTTCACCACCAATTACGACCTGCTGACCCACTGGGCGATCCAGCATCAGCCGGACACCCTCACCGATCTGTTCCAGGGCACGGAGCCGGGCTTCGACCTGAGCGCCACCGCCACCGATAAAACCCGCGTGCTGTACCTGCACGGTGGCCTGCACCTGGTGCGCAACCAGGACGGCACCGCGCGCAGGATGACCTCGACCGAAGGCACGCTACTGGGCAGCTTCGCGATCAACAATACGATCAAGACGCTGGACGATGTGCCGCTCTTCGTCAACGAAGGGACGAGCGCGGACAAGCTCAAGACGATTCGCAGCTCGGACTACCTGTCGTTCTGCCTTGACCAGCTGATGAAGCAAGACGCAGGCCTGTGCATTTTCGGGCACGGGCTGAATGAGCAGGATCAGCATCTCATCGATGCGCTGCGCCACGCGAAACCGGCGTTGGTGGCGATTTCGATCTATCCCCGCAGCCAGGCGTTCATCCAGCACCAGAAGCGCCATTACGCCAAGGTGTTCGAAAGAACGGGGTCAGAGTTGCGCTTCTTCGATTCGAAGACCCATGCGCTGGGTCATCCGGAGCTGGCGGTGCCGGTGGAGGTTTAATCTCGATCAACTGTGAAACCGGGCTTGTCTCCGGGCAGCGTTTCAAAGAAGGCAAACGGTCAGTTGGCATCTTCATTGACTGATACACCGCTTTCGCGAGCAAGCCCGCTCCCACAGAGAGATGCGAACACTCAACCACTTGTGGGAGCGGGCTTGCTCGCGATGGGGTCGACTCGATTTCGGCTATTTGACCCCAGACCGCACCACCGCCAGCTCAGGCACCGGCACTCGCCGCTGGCTCAGGTAGCGCGTGCAACTGACCCGCAGGAACGATGCAAAATTCACCACTTCGCCGCGATAGTCCATCACCTCTTCATACAGCTTGGTGATCAACTGGTTGGTGGTCATGCCGTCGACCTCGGCGATTTCGCTGAGGATGTCCCAGAACTGATTCTCCAGGCGCAGCGTGGTCACCACGCCGCAGATGCGCAACGAGCGCGAGCGTGACTCGTAGAGAATCGGGTCAGCCTTGACGTACAGCTCGCACATGGAGAAGCCCTCGTTACAGCGTGATTTTGGTGCCCAGCAACCGGAGGAAACCGGCGAGCCAGTTCGGATGCGCCGGCCAGGCAGGCGCCGTGGCCAGATTGCCTTGAACGTGGCCATCCGTCACCGCGATGTCGATGAACGTGCCGCCCGCCAAACGCACTTCTGGAGCGCAGGCCGGGTACGCACTGCATTCGCGACCTTCGAGAATCCCCGCCGCCGCGAGCAACTGGGCGCCATGGCACACCGCCGCGATCGGTTTGCCGGCCTTGTCGAAGGCGCGTACCAGCTCCAGGACCTTTTCGTTCAACCGCAGGTATTCCGGCGCACGACCGCCTGGGATCACCAGCGCATCGTAGTCAGCCTCGGCCACCTTGGCGAAATCGAAGTTCAGTGCAAACAGGTGGCCAGGCTTTTCGCTGTAGGTCTGGTCGCCCTCAAAGTCATGGATTGCCGTGCGCACAGTCTGGCCAGCGGTTTTGTCGGGGCAGACGGCATGCACCGTGTGGCCGACCATCAACAACGCCTGGAACGGCACCATCACTTCATAGTCTTCGACGTAATCGCCGACCAGCATCAGGATTTTCTTGGCAGCCATGGGGAGAACTCCTCTGGGGGGAATGCTTGGGAGTATTGAAGGTAGTCGTTATCCAGCGGGGTGGGTAATAGCCTGTTACTACCCTGGACCGCGTCATCGTTCATCGCGAGCAAGCCCGCTCCCACAGGAGAATGCATTCCAAAATGTAGGAGCGGGCTTGCCCGCGATGGCGTCCTCAAACTGTACGGATAACTCTGTGCCTAGCTGTAACAGGGTAAACCCCCAGGTTTATGGCTAGATGGAGACCTTACCTGCCACCCCCGAACCCTGGTCCTTCATCATGTCCTCGCGCGAAAACACCGGCATGGCCCTCGGCCTGCTCGGCGTCATCATCTTCAGCCTCACCCTGCCCTTCACCCGGGTCGTGGTGCAGGAACTGCATCCACTGCTGAACGGCCTCGGTCGTGCATTGTTCGCGGCGGTGCCGGCGGCGTTGCTGTTGCTGTGGCGCCGGGAGAAGTGGCCGACGTGGCAACAGGTCAAAGGCCTGAGCCTGGTGATCGCCGGGGTGATCCTGGGTTTCCCGGTACTCTCGGCCTGGGCCATGCAAACCCTGCCGGCCTCCCATGGGGCCCTGGTGAACGGCCTGCAACCGCTGTGCGTGGCGCTGTACGCCGCATGGCTGTCTCATGAACGCCCATCGAAAGCCTTCTGGGCCTGCGCTGCGCTGGGCAGTGCGTTGGTACTGGGTTACGCGTTGATCAGCGGCGCAGGCAGCATTCAAGCCGGTGATTTGCTGATGATCGGAGCCATTGGCCTGGGTGGGCTGGGTTACGCCGAAGGTGGCCGATTAGCCCGGGAGATGGGCGGTTGGCAGGTGATCTGCTGGGCGCTGGTACTGTCGACACCCCTGCTGATCGGACCCGTGCTGTACCTGGCGCTGCAACATCAGGGCGAAGTCTCGGCGAAAACCTGGTGGGCGTTCGGGTACGTTTCGCTGTTCTCGCAGTTCATCGGTTTTTTTGCCTGGTACGCCGGGTTGGCGATGGGCGGCATTGCCCGGGTCAGTCAGATCCAACTGCTGCAGATCTTCTTCACCATCGCGTTTTCGGCACTGTTCTTTGGCGAACACGTCGAGCCGATCACCTGGGTGTTTGCGGTGGGGGTGATCGTCACGGTGATGTTGGGGCGCAGGACGGCGGTGAGACCCACCCCCGTCGCCACTACCTGACCCGATCCCCTGAACCTGTAGGAGCGAGCTTGCTCCGGGCGGCGTTCCGACGATGGTCGTCAACGAAGACGCTAGCTGCCTGACACCCAGCGGTGTCTGTGCCTCCATCGCGGGCAAGCCCGCTCCCACAGGGGGGTATCAGCCAGTCAGTTCAGGTAACCATCCGCTCGCAACAACGTCTCCAGGCAATGCTCGCTGATGTGATAGAAATCCTTCAATTCCTGAATCTTCACCAACAACTGCGCCGTGTCGACCGGCTCCGGGCGTTTGACCGCCAGGATCATCTTGTTCTTGTTGGTGTGCTCCAGTGAGATGAATTCGAACACCTTGGTCTCGTAGCCGCAGGCTTCGAGGAACAACGCACGCAGGCTGTCGGTGACCATTTCGGCTTGCTGGCCCAGGTGCAGGCCGTATTGCAGCATCGGCTTGAGCAGCACCGGGCTCTGGATTTGCAGGCGGATCTGCTTGTGGCAGCACGGCGAGCACATGATGATCGACGCGCCGGAGCGAATGCCGGTGTGGATCGCATAATCGGTGGCGATGTCGCAGGCGTGCAGGGCGATCATCACCTCCAGCTCGCTCGGCGCCACACTGCGCACGTCACCGCACTTGAACACCAGACCGGGATGCTCCAGCTTTGCGGCAGCGGCGTTGCACAGGGTGACCATGTCTTCACGCAGCTCGACGCCGGTCACTTCGCCCTGGGCGTTGAGGGTGTTGCGCAGGTAGTCGTGGATCGCGAACGTCAGGTAGCCCTTGCCCGAGCCGAAATCGGCCACCCGCACCGGCTGATCCAGCGCCAGCGGGGACGACGTCAGCGCATGACTGAACACTTCGATGAATTTGTTGATCTGCTTCCACTTGCGCGACATCGCCGGGATCAGCTCGTGCTTGCTGTTCGTCACGCCCAGGTCGGCGAGAAACGGCCGGGTCAGGTCCAGAAAGCGATTTTTTTCACGGTTGTGACCGGTAGACGGCACTTCACGCAATTGCTGAGGTTTGCTCTTGAACAGTGAAGACTTGCCCTTTTTACTGTATTCGAGCTGGGCTTCGTCAGTCAGTGACAATAAATGTGCATTTTTGAACGAAGCCGGCAACAGCTCGGCAATGCTCGCCACACCTTCGGCCAACGGCAGGTTCTTGGTGATATCTCGCGTCTTGTAGCGGTAGACGAAGGACAGGCAGGGCTGATCCTTGACCGTCAGCTGCTTGATGATCACCCGTTGCAGGTCGGTTTCGCTGCCGACGTGCTTGGCCAGCACCAGTTTAATAAAGGCGTTGGCGTCGAGGCTGCCTTGCAGCAGGTCGATGAACTGGGCGTGATGGTCCGGCGCGAGGCTGGCGGGTGTGGCGGTAACAGACATGAAAAAAACGGCCTCGGTCGCGGAGAATCGGGAATGGAGGGCATTTTAGGGGGGATGGCGGCGCAGGACACGCAGTTATTTACGAATGGCCTGTCGAATTTGGCTTCACCTGTGGGAGCGGGCTTGCCCGCGATTGCAATCTGACCTTCAACAATGTTGGTGACTGTCCTACCGCTATCGCGGGCAAGCCCGCTCCCACAGGGATTGGATCCTCTATAAAATCCGGTTCAGCCCAGCACCACCAAACGATTCGGCAACTCATTGCGCACATGGGTAACCGGCACATGCACCTTGAGCAACTCGCCGCACGCCTCGACGCAGGTGACGAAGCCCTGCAAAGTCTGCCCCTGTTTCACCTGCTGGGTGAACGCTGCGACGATGGATTCCCAATGCTGGTTGTCCAGCCGACTGGAAATTCCTTCATCCACCAGGATCTCCACATAACGCTCAGCCTCGCAGACGAAAATGAGCATGCCGGTGCTGCCCACCGTGTGGTGCAGGTTCTGCGCCAGGAACTGCCGGCGCGCCAGGTTCGAGGCGCGCCAATGGCGGACCTTGCGGGGCACAAGGTGGGTGGTGATCTTCGGCAGGCGCAACAGCAGGCATAACACAATGAAGGTGCCCCATTGCACCAGCAGCAGACTGTGCATCGTCAGCCAGCCGGTCAGGTAATGCACGACACCCGGCACCACCAGTGCCAACAGGCTGGCCCACAGCAACGGGATGTACGCGTAGTCATCGGCGCGGGCTGCCAGCACCGTCACCAGTTCGGCGTCGGTGTCGCGCTCGACCCGGGCAATCGCCTCGGCGACTTTGCGTTGTTCGTGTTCAGTCAGTAATGCCATGTCTAGAAGTGCTCATCATTTATTGTTATCACCAGCCGCCCGACGAACCGCCGCCTCCGAAACTGCCTCCGCCGCCGCTGAAGCCCCCGCCTCCACCGCCACCAAAACCACCACCGCCGAAACCACCCCCAGAGCCACCCGAGCCACCCCGGCCGGCCGGCAGGATGCCGAGCATCTGCAAGACAAAGAGGGTCAGGATGAACAGCATCACCAGAAACACGAAGATCCCTGGATGACGGGCAACGAAGTCGTCCTGCCCACTGTTCGACTCGTAGATCGTCGACGGCTCATCCAGCGGGCTGCCGCCCAGCACCACGAGCATGGCGGCGACCCCGTCGCTGATGCCCTTGCTGAAATTGCCGGCCTTGAACGCCGGGGTAATCACCTGATTGATGATCACCGAACTCTGCGCATCGGTCAGGCGATCTTCCAGGCCATAACCCACTTCGATGCGCAACTTGCGGTCATCCCGAGCAACGATCAAAAGCGCACCGTTGTTCTTGTCCTTCTGGCCGATACCCCAATGGCGGCCCAACTGATAACCGAAATCAGCGATCTCGGCGCCCTGCAGGCTGGGGATTGTCACCACCACCAACTGCTCGCCCGTGGCGCTTTCGTGGGCCGCAAGCTGTTGCGTCAACTGCTCGCGCACCGACGGCTCGATCATCTGGGCGTTGTCCACCACCCGTCCGGTCAAAGCCGGAAAACTCAACTCGGCCCGGGCCGTCAGGGCCAACACCCACAACAACAGCACCAGGCCCACTTTCAACACGCGCATTGGCAACCTCATAAGAGCAGCGGCAAGCTTCAAGCTGCGAGCGACAAGTCAAAGCGGGCTGAGTCGTCTGCGCTGCTTGTGTGGCTACTTCCTAGAATTTCACCTGCGGCGCCTTGTCCGCATCTGGAGTAGTGGCTTCGAACGTTTCACGGATCGGCAAATCGCTGTACATCACGGTGTGCCACAGGCGCCCCGGGAAGGTACGGATTTCGGTGTTGTACTTCTGCACTGCCAGGATGAAATCACGGCGGGCCACGGCAATCCGATTTTCGGTGCCTTCAAGTTGCGATTGCAGCGCCAGGAAATTCTGGTTGGCCTTGAGATCAGGATAACGTTCGGACACCGCCATCAAACGACTCAGGGCGCCGGTCAACTGGTCCTGAGCCTGTTGGAACTGCTTGAGGCGTTCAGGATTGTCCAGGGTGCTGGCATCCACCTGAATTGAGGTGGCCTTGGCCCGGGCCTCGATCACCGCCGTCAGGGTTTCCTCTTCGTGCTTGGCATAGCCCTTGACCGTTTCCACCAAATTTGGAATCAGGTCGGCACGGCGCTGATACTGGTTCTGCACCTGGCCCCAGGCGGCCTTGGCCTGTTCGTCGAGGGTGGGGATGTTGTTGATGCCGCAGCCGGCCAGTAGGCTGGTCAGCCAGATCAGGGCGGCGACGCGCAGGCTCGCTCGGGTGGTTCGTTGAACATTCATTTGATTTGACGCTCCGTTGTATCGTCCATTGAAAAATCAACCAGCGACCTTCTGACCGACTCTTCGGGCATAATCTCCCGCCACACTGGAATGCATCGAGCCAATGGGCTAAAAGATGCTCCAATACAAAAACACTGCAGAAGTTTGCTGCATTTACCTGAACAACATTACCTGAACAACAATAGCCACTCCCTAAATTTTGGCCGATCGGCGCGCATTCACTGCCGTTTAGGCCCTGGAAACTATTCATGAAGAAGCTGTGTTTGCTGGGACTGCTCGTCAGCCTGGCCAGTCATAACGTATTGGCCGCTACGACTCCCCCGCCGCTGGAGAACAAGGACGCCTTCATCAGCAACCTGATGAAGCAGATGACCCTCGATGAAAAAATCGGCCAGTTGCGCCTGATCAGCATCGGTCCGGAAATGCCCCGGGAGCTGATCCGCAAGGAAATCGCCGCGGGCAACATCGGCGGCACGTTCAACTCGATCACCCGCCCGGAAAACCGTCCGATGCAGGATGCGGCCATGCGCAGCCGGTTGAAGATCCCGATGTTCTTCGCCTATGACGTGATCCACGGCCACCGCACCATTTTCCCGATCCCGCTGGCGCTGGCGTCAAGCTGGGACATGGACGCCATTGGCCGCTCCGGGCGCGTTGCCGCCGAAGAAGCTGCGGCTGACAGCCTCGACATCACCTTCGCGCCGATGGTCGACATTTCCCGTGACCCGCGTTGGGGCCGGACCTCCGAAGGCTTTGGCGAAGATACCTACCTGGTGTCGCGCATCGCCGGGGTGATGGTCAAGGCGTTCCAGGGCACCGGTGCCAACGCTGCCAACAGCATCATGGCCAGCGTCAAGCACTTCGCCCTGTATGGCGCAGTGGAGGGCGGTCGCGACTACAACGTGGTCGACATGAGCCCGGTCAAGATGTACCAGGACTACCTGCCACCTTACCGCGCCGCCATCGATGCCGGCGCTGGCGGAGTGATGGTCGCACTGAACTCGATCAACGGTGTGCCAGCCACTGCCAACACCTGGCTGATGAACGACCTGTTGCGCAAGGAATGGGGCTTCAAGGGCCTGGCGGTCAGCGACCACGGCGCGATCTTCGAGCTGATCAAGCACGGCGTTGCACGCGATGGTCGCGAGGCGGCAAAGCTGGCGATCAAGGCCGGCATCCACATGAGCATGAACGACACCCTGTACGGCAAGGAACTGCCGGGGCTGCTCAAGTCCGGCGAAATCCAGCAGAGCGACATCGACAACGCCGTGCGTGCGGTGCTCGACGCCAAGTACGACATGGGCCTGTTCAAGGACCCGTACCTGCGCATCGGCAAGGCCGAGGATGATCCGGCCGACACCTACGCCGACAGCCGCCTGCACCGCGCCGATGCCCGTGAGGTGGCCCGGCGCAGCCAGGTGCTGTTGAAAAACTCAAACGAAACCCTGCCGCTGAAGAAAACTGCGAAAGTCGCCCTGGTCGGCCCACTCGCCAAGGCTCCCATCGACATGATGGGCAGCTGGGCGGCTGCCGGTCGTCCGGCGCAATCGGTGACCTTGTTCGATGGCATGAGCAACGTGATTGGCAACAAGGCCAACCTGATTTACGCCCGTGGCGCCAACATCACCAGCGACAAGAAGATTCTCGATTACCTGAACTTCCTCAACTTCGATGCCCCGGAAGTGGTGGATGATCCACGCCCGGCGAACGTGCTGATCGACGAAGCGGTAAAAGCCGCCAAAGACGCTGATGTGGTGGTCGCTGCCGTCGGTGAGTCGCGTGGCATGTCCCACGAATCATCGAGCCGAACCGATTTGAACATCCCGCAAAACCAGCGTGAGCTGATCCGCGCGCTGAAAGCCACCGGCAAACCGTTGGTGCTGGTGCTGATGAACGGGCGTCCGCTGTCGCTGCTCGAAGAAAACCAGCAGGCCGACGCCATCCTGGAAACCTGGTTCAGCGGCACCGAAGGCGGCAACGCCATTGCCGACGTACTGTTCGGCGACTACAACCCGTCGGGCAAGCTGCCGATCACTTTCCCGCGTTCCGTGGGGCAGATTCCGACCTACTACAACCACCTGAGCATTGGCCGGCCATTCACGCCGGGCAAACCGGGCAACTACACCTCGCAGTATTTCGATGACACTACTGGCCCCCTGTTCCCATTCGGCTACGGTCTGAGCTACACCGAATTCAGCCTGAGCGACATGGCGCTGTCAGCGACCACCCTGAACAAGTCCGGCAAGCTCGACGCCAGCGTCACGGTGAAAAATACCGGCAAGCGTGACGGCGAGACCGTGGTGCAACTGTACATCCAGGACGTGACCGGCTCGATGATCCGCCCGATCAAGGAGCTGAAGAACTTCCAGAAAATCATGCTCAAGGCCGGCGAACAGAAAGTCGTGCACTTCAGCATCAGCGAGGATGACCTGAAGTTCTACAACAGCCAGCTCAAGTACGCGGCCGAGCCGGGCAAGTTCAATGTGCAGATCGGCCTGGACTCGCAGGATGTGACGCAGCAGAGTTTTGAGTTGCTCTAACTCGGTCTAAACCAAACCTGTGGGAGCGGCGGTGCGACGATTCGACTTGCCCGCGATGAGGCCGTCACATTCAACATCTGTGTTGACTGCTCAGCCGCCATCGCGGGCAAGTCGAATCGTCGCACCGCCGCTCCCACAGTGGTTTTCCAACTGAAGATTTCTGGCGTTAGCCCTACCCCCGCCGATCCAACAGATTCACCACCACCCGATCCACCCATCCCCAAACCCGCTGCTTGACCCGCCGCCACAACGGCCGGCGTTTCCAGTCCTGCAGACTGACTTCCTCGCTCTTCGCAAAATCGCTCTCGAAACTGGCCACCACCGCCCGGGTCAGGCTGGGGTCCAGCGCCTCGAGGTTGGCTTCCAGGTTGAAGCGCAGGTTCCAGTGGTCGAAGTTGCACGAGCCGATGCTCACCCAGTCATCCACCAGCACCATTTTCAGGTGCAGGAAACAGGGCTGGTATTCGAAGATTTTCACCCCGGCCCTGAGCAGGCGCGGGTAGTAACGATGCCCGGCGTAACGCACGGACGGGTGATCGGTGCGCGGGCCAGTCAGCAACAGACGCACATCGACGCCGCGACCGGCCGCGCGGCGCAATGAGCGGCGCACTTTCCAGGTGGGCAGAAAGTACGGCGTCGCCAGCCAGACACGCCGCTGGCCGCTGTTCAGGGCGCGTACCAGCGACTGCAGGATGTCCCGGTGCTGGCGGGCGTCGGCGTAGGCCACGCGCCCCATGCCCTCGCCCGTCGATGGCACCCGGGGCAGTCGCGGCAGACCGAAATGCGCCGACGGTCGCCAGGCACGCCGATGGCGGTTGGCGATCCACTGGCGATCGAACAACAACTGCCAGTCGATCACCAGCGGACCGGTGATTTCCACCATCACCTCGTGCCATTGGCTGGTGTTTTCACTCGGCAGCCAGAACTCATCAGTGACCCCGGTCCCGCCCACCACCGCCAGGCATTGATCGACCAGCAACAACTTGCGATGGTCGCGATAGAAATTGCCCACCCAGCGCCGCCAGCTCAGGCGATTGTAGAAACGCAACTCCACACCTGCCGCCATCAATCGCTGACGCAGAATCAGGGTGAAGGCGAGGCTGCCGTAATCATCGAACAGGCAGCGAACCCGTACACCGCGTTCGGCGGCCTGGACCAACGCCTGGACCATCGCCTCGGCGCACTCGCCCGCCTCTACCAGATATAACTCCAGCTCGACTTGCTCCTCAGCGCGGGCAATGGCGACCAGCATGCGCGGGAAAAACTGCGGACCGTCGATCAGCAGTTCGAAGCGATTGCCATCGCGCCAGGGGAAAATCGCGCCTTGCATGTCAGCGCGCCGTGAAGATCAGCACCGCACCCACCGGCACCGACAGACTGATGGCTGACAAACCGGCGACCTTGCGCAAGGACTCCAAGCCCGGCGCCAGGTCAAAATCCGCCGCGTTGATCACCAGCGGTTCAAGCGTCACCACCTGGAAACGCCGGTCATCCAGCCGGGTAGCCAGCAGCTCGGCGTTGTATTGATGTTGCTTGCCATGAAGGTTGACGGTGACCGGCAGGCGCAGTTCGAGTTGGGCGCCGTTGGCCAGATCGTTGATCGGCCCCAAGTCGATTTGCGCGCTGATCAGCGCTTCGGGGAACCGCTCGATCTCGAACAGATCCTTGCGCATGCGCTCATCGCGCAACGGGATGCCGCTGTTGATCGAATCCAGCTCGACCTCGACCTCGGCCACGCCCTTGGGGCTGACCTTGCCATGCAGTACCAGGAACCGCTGGACTTCGGAAATGTTGGCGTTCTTGGTGCTGACGAACGATAGCCGCGACGACTCGCCGTCCAGATACCAGTTGGCCTGGGCCGAGAACGTGGCGCCCACCAACAGCACGACGGCGAGGGTTTTACAGACTTTGCAGAGTGACCGCTTGAACATAAAGACTCGTGGGGCAGATAAACCTGCACGAACCATAACCGCCCACGAGCCGGTTGCTCAAGGATTCAAGCGACAACCCTGGCGCTCGCCCAGCCATTGCGCGCTGTTACTGCGCCCAAGGCCCTCGACCGAGACACGTTTGGCAGCAGAATCATCGGTGAAACCGCTGACGGGCAGCCACTGTTTCACATAACCCCGGCAATACTGCGCGTCGTTGTTCATCACATAACGGCACGAGCAATATTCCTTGGCGGTGTAGGCACTGATGATGTCGGGGAAAGCCCACAACGCCACACGCTCCTGCCAGATCCAGCCGAGCAAGGCGATCAGCAGGAACGCCCCCACTGCGGTAAACGGTCGACGGCGAACAAAATGGCGACGCTTCATGGTTGCACCGTCCCGGCAAAAGCCTGGCGCACTCGCTTGAGCAATTCGTTGTGGCGATAACGGCCGTCGCGATCATCGCCGTAGCGCACGATCACCAGGCGCTCGCTGGGAATCACGTACATCGCCTGGCCCCAATGGCCGAGTGCGGCGAAGGTGTCTGGCGGCGCATCGGGCCACGGACGCGCCGCGCCGTCCGCATCACGGTTGAGCCACCAGTGGCCGCCCGGCACCGCTTCGTCCTGGTGGGCCTGGTAACGTGCGAATGGCTGGCGATTGAAGGCCACCCAGTCCGCGGGTAGCAATTGCCGGTCACCCCAACGACCGTCGCGGGCCATCAACAGACCGACGCGAGCAAGATCGCGGGCCGTGAGGTAGGCGTAGGATGAGGCGACGAAGGTGCCGGTGGCGTCGGTTTCCCACACGGCATGGCGGATGCCCAGCGGTTCGAACAGCGCGGTCCAGGGATAGTCCGCATATCGGGCCGGGCCGACGATGGTTTTCAATGCCGCCGCCAGCAGGTTGCTATCACCGCTGGAGTAACGGAAGGCCTGGCCAGGTGGCGCATACGCGTCATGCTCGGCGGTGAACCGTGCCATGTCCTGATGGCCACGGGTGTAGAGCATTGCCACCACCGAGGACTTCAGCGGCGCGTATTCGTAATCCTCCTGCCAGTCCAGGCCAGAAGCCCAGTGCAACAGGTCGGACAGGGTCAGCTTCGGGTGCCCGGCCAGCGGTGGGTAGAACTTCGCTGCCGGATCCTCGAGTTTGAACCGACCCTCGGCGTAGGCCACGCCGAGCACCGTGGCCATCAGGCTCTTGCTGATCGACCAGGTCAGGTGCGGGGTGTCGACGGTGGTGGGGCTCGCATAGCGTTCGTAGATCAATCGCCCATCGCGGATCACCAGCAAAGCGTCGGTGCGAACGCCCTTTCTGCTGACGTCGTCGCGAGGTGGGAAAGCGTAGGCTTCAAGCGCTTGAAGGGCCGGGCCGCCGGGGGTTGGTGTGGTGGACCATTGCTCGCCGGGCCAGGTTTCGGCCTGGGCGGTAAGGCTCACCAGCAACAGGAACAACAGGGACACGCCTTTGAACATGGCGGGGGCTCTGGGGAATGGGCGTGGTGAGGCTAGCTGAGGTTGATGACAGTTTTGGAATATTTGTCAGTCTTTAGGCCGCCATCGCGGGCAAGCCCGCTCCCACAGGGTTTTGGGATGTTCACAAAATTTATGAACACCACTGAACCTGTAGGAGCGGGCTTGCCCGCGATGGGGCCGGTCAATCCAGCGAAGATCCAGCCAAAGCCTTGGCCAACCGCTTCCCCCGCGCGCCCGCCGCCAACTCCATCACCGCCCGATCGCGCTGCCACATCGCGGCCCACTCTGGCGGTCCGTCGGCCAGGGCCTGGTTCACTTCGGCCTTGAGCGCGTCGAACTGTGCAAACAAGCCGCCCAGCAACACATGCCCGGCGGGGTTGTCGGGCGCCTGGCGGCTGACTTCACTGCAGCCGGCCAGCAGCGCGAGCAAGCGCAGTTGCAGTGCCTGCGGCCAGTCGCTGTCCTGGCCCACGCCATACAACCAAGCGGTCATGGCACTGAGCACATAGATGTCTTCGAGGGTGCGAAACGGTTTGACGTAGGCGTCCCAGCCATCCCCTGCAAGCAGTTCGCACAGGGCGTTATCCAGCAGCAGGCGGCCATGGCTGATGTCGGGCATCAGCGGGATCGGCGGCAGTTTTTCCACTTGCACGCCGGCCTCGCCAGCATAAACCACCGCCAGGCTCAGGCGCGGATCGTCGCCGGGCTCTTCGCTGCGAGCAGCAATCAGCAGCCAGTCGGCGGCATCACCGGCGGTAACGAAGTCCTTGCGTCCGCTCAGCCGCAGTTCGCTCAGGCGGGTTTGCATATCGGCCGGGCGCAGGCTGCGCTGCTCGGTGGCACACAAAGCGCCCAAGCTCTGCGGTGCGCTCGGCCAGAGCATGCGCAGGGCCGCCTGGTAGCCCACCAGAAATGCCAGCCCTGGTGTCGCCATCAGGCGCCCACCGGCCACCGCCAGTTCAAAGGGTGTGACGGCTTTCAACTCAAGCAACAGGTTCGCAAAACCCTCCGCCAGGTCCGGATTGGCGGGCCAGCGATCACGGCGTTGCAACAGGGTTTGCCAGGGCATAAGAGGCTCCTTGTGGGCTGTCATATAAGCATCACCAAAGCTTAACGGCGATGACACCGGGGCTACATAGCCTGACTTTGCACAACAAGGCTGGATAAAGAAAGTCGATCCGCTGTAACCCAAAGACGGGTGAGCAGCCCGCACGGAGATTCGCCATGACTCAGATTGCCCGCATCAACGGCACCGGCAATGAACGCCGCCTGCAAGCCGAACGCCTGGTCGGCGCAAAAGCCCTGCAGGAAGCCCAGGCCTTGCGCTTCAACGTGTTCAGCGGCGAATTCGACGCCAAGCTCAAAGGCGCGGAGCTGGGTCTGGACATGGATGATTACGATGTTCACTGCGCCCACATCGGCGTACGCGACCTGAACACCGGGCGCCTGGTGGCGACCACCCGCCTCCTTGACCACACGGCAGCCAGCAGCCTGGGCAAGTTTTACAGCGAAGAAGAGTTCAGCCTGCATGGCCTCATTCACCTCAAGGGCCCGATCCTGGAGATCGGCCGTACTTGCGTCGACCCGGCTTACCGCAACGGCGGCACCATCGCCGTGCTCTGGGGAGAACTGGCCGAAGTGCTGAACGAGGGTGGCTACAGCTATCTCATGGGGTGCGCGAGCATCCCGATGCAGGACGGCGGCGTCCAGGCGCATGCGATCATGCAACGCCTGCGTGAACGCTACCTGTGCACCGAACACCTGCGCGCCGAACCGAAGAACCCGCTACCATCCCTGGACATCCCATCCAACGTGATTGCCGAAATGCCGCCACTGCTCAAGGCCTACATGCGCCTGGGTGCGAAAATCTGTGGCGAGCCGTGTTGGGACGAGGACTTCCAGGTGGCCGACGTGTTCATCCTGCTCAAGCGCGACGAACTCTGCCCGCGTTATGCCAAGCACTTCAAGGCGGCCGTGTGATGGGCCGCCTACGGGTGTACGCGCGAATCGCGCGCGTGTTGGGGGTTGTAACGCTGGGGTTGGGCATGGCCAGTGTCTTCGGAATGTTCGAACGCCTGGGCATGGCGCATTCCATGGTTCGCAGACAGCGCTGGTCGCGCTTTTTCATGGCGCGCCTGAGCAACGCCCTGCCCTTTCGCGTGACCGTACACGGGGAGTTGCCAAAGGAGTCGATGCTCTGGGTCAGCAACCACGTGTCCTGGACCGACATCCCGCTGCTGGGCATGCTCGCGCCGCTGTCGTTCCTGTCCAAGGCCGAAGTCCGTACCTGGCCGGTGGCGGGCTGGCTGGCGGCGAAGGCTGGCAGCCTGTTCATCCGTCGTGGCTCGGGTGACAGTCAATTGATCCGCAAGCAGATGACCCGCCACCTCGAACAGGCCCATCCGCTGTTGATGTTCCCGGAAGGCACCACCACCGATGGCCGTTCGCTTCGCACCTTCCATGGCCGCTTGCTGTCGGCGGCCATCGATTCCAAGGTGAAGCTGCAACCGGTGGCCATCCGTTATCTGCGTGAAGGCCAGGCATGCTCGCTGGCCCCTTTCATTGGTGACGACGATCTGCTCTCGCACTTGATGCGCCTGTTCGCCAACGATCGCGGCGACGTGGAGATTCACCTGCTCAAGCCGATCGCCTGCGAAAACCGGGAACGCGCCGTGTTGGCGTTCGAAGCGCAGCAAGCGGTGCAGAAGGCATTGTTCGGGACGATCCCGGAAACTCAACGAGCGCCGATGCGCCCCGCCATCGCGGCTTGATTTTTTGAATACACTTGGAACCCTGTGGGAGCGGGCTTGCCCGCGATAGCGGTGGACCAGTCGACAACTCTTTGACTGATACACCGCCATCGCGGGCAAGCCCGCTCCCACAGGTACCTAGGCTGTCTGTGAGATCTTTGAAAACTCCTGCAGCCGCGGATAAAACAGCCGGAAATCCTCGCTCAACGGCTCATACAACTCGCGCAGTTCGTGCATCGCCCCCGCCAGTTCCTCCGGCCGTGTCAGCCGCCGCGCAATCCCCCGCAGCACCTGCTCCATCACTTCGAACTCGCGGTACGATCCCAGCCAGTCATCCGCCACCATGTACGGCGCAATCCGCGCCAGACGCTCGGGCAATTGCCGCTCACTGGACAGCACCCTGTACACGTCTGAGGTGAACAGCTCCAGCGGCCGGTCGGCGTACGAAGCCCAGTCCCGCGCGAGGCAGTGATCGAAAAACACGTCCAACACGATTCCCGCGTAGCGCCTGCGGGTCAGTGTAAAGCGCGACAGCGCCACATCCACCAGCGGATGGCGGTCGGTGAACACGTCAATGCGACGATGCAATTGGATAGCCGCTTCGACCTCCGGCGCAAATTGCCCTTGCAGCCGCCCCTTGACGAAATCGCCATACAGACTGCCGAGCAATTGACCGGGACGCTGGCCACCGAGGTGAAGATGTGCGAGATAGTTCATGGGCGCAGCTTAGCACCGCCCGGTGTTGCCCTGACACCTCATATCGTTATAACCCGATATAGCGAAATATGCGTTCGCCAGAACAAAATCATATTTGTATATCGCGATGTAACGATTTAAATTTCGCTTCATCGCGATATAACGTTTTACACATGACAGGCCCCAAGCCATGAAGATTGACCTCGACGAAATAATAAAAGCCCTGGCTCACCCGGTACGGCGAGACATCCTGCACTGGCTCAAAAATCCCTCCGTCGAATTTCCTGACCAAAGCCACAGCAATGAACATGGCGTTTGCGCCGGGCAGATCGATCAACGTTGCGGTTTATCGCAGTCCACGGTGTCCGCGCACCTGGCGACATTGCAACGCGCCGGCCTGATCAGCAGCCGCAAAGTCGGCCAGTGGCACTTCTTCAAACGCAACGAGGAAACCATCCAGGCCTTCCTCAGCGCCTTCAGCAAAGAGCTCTGAACCTTCAGGGTCAAGGAATCAACAATGCCCCTCTCGCTACTCATTCTGGCCTTGAGCGCCTTCGCCATCGGCACCACCGAGTTCGTCATCATGGGCCTGCTGCCCGAAGTGGCGGCCGACCTCGGTGTGTCGATCCCCGGCGCCGGCTGGCTGGTGACCGGCTACGCCCTGGGCGTGGCCATCGGTGCGCCGTTCATGGCACTGGCCACCGCCAAATTGCCGCGCAAGGCTGCACTGGTCGCGTTGATGGGCATTTTCATCATCGGCAACCTGTTATGCGCCCTGGCCACTGATTACAACGTGCTGATGTTCGCCCGTGTGATTACCGCCCTGTGCCACGGCGCTTTTTTTGGTATTGGCTCGGTGGTGGCCGCCAACCTGGTGCCCGCCAACAAACGCGCCTCGGCCGTGGCCCTGATGTTCACCGGCCTGACCCTGGCCAACGTCCTCGGCGTGCCGCTGGGCACGGCGCTCGGACAACAAGCCGGCTGGCGCTCGACCTTCTGGGCGGTGACCGTGATCGGCGTGATTGCGCTGATTGGCCTGATCCGATTCCTGCCGGCCAAGCGCGACGAAGAAAAACTCGACATGCGCGCCGAACTGCGCGCCCTCAAAGGCGCTGGCATCTGGCTGTCGCTGAGCATGACCGCGCTTTTCGCCGCGTCGGTGTTCACCCTGTTTACCTATGTCGCGCCGTTGCTGGGCGAAGTGACCGGTGTCTCGCCTCGCGGCGTGACCTGGACCCTGGTGCTCATCGGCCTGGGCCTGACTGTCGGCAACATCATCGGCGGCAAGCTGGCAGACAAGGGGTTGGCCGCCACGTTGATCGGGGTATTCATCACCATGGCGGTGGTGTCCACAGTGCTGACCTGGACCAGCGTCGCGCTGATCCCCACCGAGATCACCCTGTTCCTATGGGCCACCGCGTGCTTTGCCGCAGTGCCCGCCCTGCAAGTCAACGTGGTGACCTACGGCAAGGCCGCACCCAACCTGGTATCGACCCTGAACATCGGCGCTTTCAACGTCGGCAACGCCTTGGGTGCCTGGGTCGGCGGCAGCGTCATCGCCCACGGTTTCGGCCTGGCCAACGTGCCCCTCGCGGCCGCTGCTCTGGCAGTACTCGCCCTCTTGGCCACCCTGATCACTTTCCGCCAGAACGGTAATCCCGAGCTGGCTGCTACTAACTGATACCTAACGAAGGATTTTCAAATGACGACTCTTTTCGATCCAATCAAACTCGGCGACGTCGAGTTGTCCAACCGCATCATCATGGCGCCGCTGACCCGCTGCCGCGCCGACGAAGGTCGCGTGCCCAACGCGCTGATGGCCGAGTACTACGTGCAACGTGCTTCGGCGGGCCTGATCCTCAGCGAAGCCACCTCGGTCACCCCGATGGGCGTCGGCTACCCGGACACCCCGGGTATCTGGTCCAACGACCAGGTGCGTGGCTGGACCAACATCACCAAGGCGATCCACGGCGCAGGCGGCAAGATCTTCCTGCAACTGTGGCACGTCGGCCGGGTATCCCACCCGTCATACCTGAACGGTGAAGCGCCGGTTGCGCCAAGCGCCATCCAGCCAAAGGGCCACGTCAGCCTGGTGCGTCCAATGGCCGACTATCCAACCCCTCGCGCCCTGGAAACCGATGAAATCGCCGAGATCATCGAGGCCTATCGCACTGGGGCGGAAAACGCCAAGGCCGCCGGCTTCGACGGCGTGGAAATCCACGGCGCCAACGGCTACCTGCTCGACCAGTTCCTGCAAAGCAGCACCAACCAGCGCACCGACCAATACGGCGGTTCCCTGGAAAACCGTGCCCGCCTGTTGCTCGAAGTCACGGACGCCGCGATCGACGTCTGGGGCGCGGGCCGTGTCGGTGTGCACCTGGCGCCACGCGCCGACTCTCACGACATGGGCGACGACAACCTGGCGGAAACCTTCACCTACGTGGCTCGCGAGCTGGGCAAGCGTGGCATCGCGTTCATCTGCTCCCGTGAGCAGGAAGGTGCCGACAGCCTTGGCCCGACCCTCAAGGAAGCGTTCGGCGGTCCTTATATCGCCAACGAACGCTTCACCAAGGACAGCGCCAACGCCTGGCTGGCGAGCGGCAAAGCCGACGCGGTGGCCTTTGGCATCCCGTTCATCGCCAACCCGGACCTGCCGGCGCGCCTGAAGGCCGATGCGGCGCTCAACGAACCGCGCCCAGAGTCGTTCTACGGCAAAGGGCCGGTGGGTTACATCGACTACCCGACGTTGTAAGGCAGAACCCGTAACGCAAAAAGCCCCGACTCGAAAGAGCCGGGGCTTTTTTAATTGTTTGAAGCTGTGCCCTCCCCTGTAGGAGCGAGCATGCTCGCGATGGTAGCTCGGACACCGCGGGGCATCATGATACCAGCGTCATCGTTGACGACCATCGCGAGCATGCTCGCTACTACAGGGGATGCGTAGTGCGGGGCGCGGCAAAGCGACACAAATTTCCAACAAAATACGCCGCTTACCGGCTGTCAACATGGCCATCGGCCGTATATAACAGCACCCCATCACGAATTTTGTTTCATTTGCGCAGGCTGGGGCTCAGGCGCAGCATGTCCAGCCCGGTGTCGACCCAACGCTCGGCCTCGGTGTGCAGTTGAAAACTGTCGGGCGCCAATAACCATTGATACAGGATGCCATCAATGAACGCATGCAGGCTGATCGCGGCACGCACGGTGTCGAGGTCCTGCGGCAGTTGCCCGCGATTCACAGCATTTCGCAGCGCCAGGCCGATGCGTACATTGCATTCGAGGCAGGCGTCCACCCGCTGCTGGCGCAGGTCGCACATTTCATCGGTGAACTCGCACTTATGAAACAAAATCTCATTGATGCGCCGGGTTTTCGGGTCCAGCGCAACTTGATGAAACAAATGAATCAGCAGCTTGCGCATGCAGCCCAGAGGGTCGGGTTCATCTTCGTTTTCGCTGGCTTTGGCCATTTCATCCAGCGGCTCATGCAGCGTATCGAGCATGGCCTGCACGAGGTCCGCCTTGTTACTGAAATGCCAGTAAATGGCGCCGCGCGTCACGCCGGCCAGGGTCGCAATGTCGGCCAGTGTGGTGCGCGCAACGCCCCGCTCGTAAAAGGCTTTCTCGGCCGCTTCGAGTATCTGGCTACGGGTTTCCTGAGCTTCCTCTTTGGTACGACGGACCATGGCAGTACAACCTCAATCAGGGTGCTTCAGCAGTGCTTGAACAGGCGCTGAATAAATAGGGGCGAGCGCTCTTGGGCGTCGTCCCCGACCTACAAATTCGAGCTTTGAAACAGCTTTTGTAAGGGCTAGGATACGCACCAAAGGTATTTACAAACAACCATGAACGTAAGTATATTTCTTAGCAAGCTACTTATCCACTCAGCGCCGATTTTTTTACCTTTCACATTTCCTGTGCGCAATTTGCGCGCCTGACCCGAGGATTTTCATGCAATTCAAGCCAGCTGTTACCGCTCTGGTCGCCGCCGTCGCCCTTGCATCGCTGCTCAGCGGTTGTAAAAAGGAAGAGGCGGCGCCCGCCGCTCCACCGCCTCAGGTCGGCGTCGTCACCCTGCAACCTCAAGCCTTCACCCTGACCTCGGATTTGCCGGGACGCACGAGCGCCTACCGCATCGCCGAAGTTCGCCCACAGGTCAACGGCATCATTCTCAAGCGCCTGTTCAAGGAAGGCGGCGACGTCAAGGTTGGCCAGCAGCTGTATCAGATCGACCCGGCTGTGTATGAGGCGACGCTCAAAAGCGCCGAAGCCAACCTGCAACAGACCAAATCGATCTCTGATCGCTACAAGCAACTGGTCAACGAACAGGCCGTCAGCCGCCAGGAATACGACACCGCCCTGGCCAATCGCCTGCAATCGGAAGCCGCCTTGCAAAGCGCGCAGATCAATGTGCGCTACACCAAGGTCTATGCGCCTATCACCGGCCGTATCGGCCGCTCCAGCGTGACCGAAGGCGCGTTGGTCACCAGCGGTCAGACCGATGCGATGGCGGTGATCCAGCAACTGGACCCGATCTACGTCGACGTCACCCAGTCCTCGGTGGAATTGCTGAAGCTGCGCAGCGACCTGGAAAGCGGTCGCCTGCAGAAATCCGGGGACAACGCAGCGGCGGTCAAGCTCACTCTCGAGGATGGCAGCCAGTACAAACTGGACGGCAAGCTCGAGTTCTCCGAAGTCTCGGTTGACCAGACCACCGGTTCCGTGACCCTGCGCGCCGTATTCCCGAACCCGGATCACACGCTGTTGCCAGGCATGTTTGTCCATGCGCAGCTGCAAGCCGGCGTGAACAGCGCGGCGATCCTGGCGCCGCAGCAAGGCGTGACCCGTGACCTCAAGGGCAGCCCGACCGCGATGGTCGTCGGCGCCGACAACAAGGTCGAACTGCGTCAGCTCAAGGCCAGCCGAACCGTCGGCAGCCAGTGGCTGATCGAAGACGGTCTTAAAGCCGGCGATCGTCTGATCACCGAAGGTCTGCAATACGTCAAACCTGGCATTGAAGTCAAAGCCAGCGAAGCGACCAACGTCGGCGCGAAGAACCCGGCCCCCGCTCAGGCAGCTGACAAGGCTTCCAGCGGCAAAGGGGAGTAAACCATGTCGAAATTTTTTATCGACCGTCCGATTTTCGCCTGGGTCATTGCCCTGGTGATCATGCTGGTCGGGGCTCTATCGATCCTCAAGTTGCCGATCAACCAATACCCGAGCATTGCGCCTCCGGCGATCGCCATTTCCGTGACCTACCCGGGTGCCTCCGCGCAAACCGTGCAGGACACCGTGGTGCAGGTCATCGAGCAACAGCTCAACGGTATCGACAACCTGCGTTATGTGTCTTCGGAAAGTAACTCCGACGGCACCATGACCATCACCGCGACCTTCGAGCAAGGCACCAACTCCGATACCGCGCAGGTCCAGGTCCAGAACAAGCTGAACCTCGCCACCCCGTTGCTGCCGCAAGAAGTGCAGCAGCAGGGTATCCGCGTCACCAAGGCCGTGAAGAACTTCCTGTTGGTGATCGGCGTGGTCTCCCGCGACGGCAGCATGACCAAGGACGACCTGTCCAACTACATCGTGTCCAACATGCAGGACCCGATCTCCCGGACCGCCGGTGTCGGTGACTTCCAGGTGTTCGGTTCGCAGTACGCCATGCGCATCTGGCTCGATCCGGCCAAGTTGAACAAATTCAACCTGACCCCGGTCGACGTGAAGACCGCCATCGCCGCGCAAAACGTCCAGGTGTCTTCCGGCCAACTCGGCGGCTTGCCTGCCCTGCCCGGCACCCAGTTGAACGCGACGATCATCGGCAAGACCCGTCTGCAGACCGCAGAGCAGTTCGACAAGATCCTGCTCAAAGTCAACAAGGACGGCTCGCAGGTACGCCTCAAGGACGTCGCGGACGTCGGTCTGGGTGGCGAGAACTACAGCATCAACGCCCAGTTCAACGGCGCGCCGGCTTCCGGCCTGGCGGTAAAACTGGCCAACGGTGCCAACGCCCTCGACACGGCAAAAGCCCTGCGTACCACCATCGATAACCTCAAGCCCTTCTTCCCGCAAGGGATGGAAGTGGTGTTCCCGTACGACACCACGCCCGTGGTGACCGCCTCGATCGAGAGCGTGGTTGAAACCCTGGTCGAAGCCGTCGTGCTGGTGTTCCTGGTGATGTTCCTGTTCCTGCAGAACTTCCGCGCCACGGTCATCACCACAATGACCGTGCCGGTGGTATTGCTGGGTACGTTCGGCATCCTCGCCGCAGCCGGTTTCAGCATCAACACCCTGACCATGTTCGGCATGGTGCTGGCCATCGGCTTGCTGGTGGACGACGCCATCGTCGTGGTGGAAAACGTCGAGCGGGTGATGAGCGAAGAAGGCCTGTCACCCAAGGAAGCCACGAAAAAATCCATGGGTCAGATTCAGGGCGCCCTGGTCGGTATTGCCATGGTGCTCTCGGCGGTACTGCTGCCGATGGCATTCTTCGGTGGTTCCACCGGTGTGATCTACAAGCAGTTCTCCATCACCATCGTCTCGGCCATGGCCCTGTCGGTGCTGGTTGCCCTGATCTTCACCCCGGCCCTGTGCGCGACCATGCTCAAGCCGGTTGCCAAAGGTGATCACGGCACGTCCAAGCGCGGCTTCTTCGGCTGGTTCAACCGCAACTTCGACCGCAGCGTGAACAGCTACGAGCGTGGCGTCGGCAACATCCTGCGTCACAAGGCGCCCTACCTGCTGGCCTACGTAATCATCGTCATCGGTATGATCTGGCTGTTCATGCGCATTCCTTCCTCGTTCCTCCCCGAGGAAGACCAGGGCGTACTGTTTGCCCAGGTGCAGACACCGGCAGGTTCCACTGCCCAGCGCACACAAGTGGTCGTGGACCAGATGCGTGAGTACCTGCTGCGACCAGGCAAGGATGGTGGTGAAGGTGATGCCGTGAACTCGGTGTTTACCGTGACCGGCTTCAACTTCGCCGGCCGTGGCCAGAGCTCCGGCATGGCATTTATCATGCTCAAGCCATGGGGTGATCGTAACGCCGACAACAGCGTGTTCAAGGTGGCAGCCCGTGCCCAACAGCACTTCTTCACCTTCCGTGACGCCATGGTGTTCGCCTTCGCACCGCCTGCGGTATTGGAGCTGGGTAACGCCACCGGTTTCGACGTGTTCCTGCAGGACCGTGCCGGTCTGGGTCACCAGAAACTGATGGAAGCACGCAATCAGTTCCTGGGCATGGCGGCCCAGAGCAAGGTGCTGACGCAAGTGCGTCCGAACGGTTTGAACGACGAACCGCAATACCAGTTGGAAATCGATGACGAGAAGGCCAGTGCCCTGGGCATTACCATCGCCGACATCAATAGCACTCTGTCGATTGCCCTGGGCAGTAGCTACGTCAACGACTTCATCGACCGCGGTCGGGTGAAGAAAGTGTACGTACAAGGCCAGCCGGACTCGCGCATGAGCCCTGAAGACCTGCAGAAGTGGTACGTGCGCAACAGCGCCGGAACCATGGTGCCGTTCTCGGCGTTCGCCAAGGGTGAGTGGATCTACGGTTCGCCGAAGCTGTCGCGCTACAACGGTGTGGAAGCGGTCGAAATCCTCGGCGCCCCGGCACCGGGTTATTCCACCGGTGAAGCCATGGCAGAAGTCGAAGCCATTGCCAAGAAACTGCCAGCGGGCGTGGGCATTTCCTGGACCGGTCTGTCGTATGAAGAACGCCTGGCAGGTTCCCAGGCACCGGCGCTGTTCGCCCTGTCGTTGCTGATGGTGTTCCTGTGTCTGGCGGCGTTGTACGAAAGCTGGTCGATCCCGATTGCGGTGGTGCTCGTGGTACCGCTGGGGATTATCGGTGCCCTGTTGGCCACCAGCTTGCGCGGGTTGTCCAATGATGTGTACTTCCTGGTGGGCCTGTTGACGACCATCGGTCTGGCGGCGAAAAACGCCATCCTGATTGTCGAATTCGCCAAGGAACTGCATGAGCAGGGCCGCAGCCTCGCCGATGCGGCGATCGAAGCCTGCCGCATGCGGCTGCGCCCGATCATCATGACCTCGCTGGCGTTTATCCTCGGCGTTGTACCGCTGGCGATTTCCACGGGTGCGGGCTCCGGCAGCCAACATGCAATCGGTACTGTGGTAATTGGCGGTATGATCACCGCCACCGTACTCGCGATCTTCTGGGTCCCGTTGTTCTTCGTCGCCGTATCGTCCATTGGCCAGCGCAAGATCGCCGACCAGGACGCTGCATTCGAATCTTCCAAAGAGGCTGGCCAATGAGCAAGTCGCTACTCTCCATCGCAGTCGCCGCCTTCGTGCTGAGCGGCTGCTCGCTGATCCCTGACTACCAGCAGCCACAAGCGCCGGTTGAGGCTCAGTACCCGCAAGGTCCGGCGTACTCGCCGGCCCAGGCGCCTGCCCAGGCAGCTGCGGAGCAAGGCTGGAAGCAGTTTTTCCATGACCCGGCCCTGCAACAGTTGATTCAGGTTGCCCTGGAAAACAACCGCGACCTGCGCGTCGCGGCACTGAACATCGATGCGTTCGCCGCGCAGTACCGCATCCAGCGTGCCGACCTGTACCCGGCCGTTTCCGCCAACGCCACCGGCAGCCGTCAGCGGGTTCCGGCGGACGCATCGCAGACCGGTCAGGCGGGGATCACCAGTTCCTACTCCGCCACCGTCGGCATCAGCGCCTATGAACTTGACCTGTTCGGTCGGGTTCGCAGCCTGAGCGAACAAGCCTTGCAACAGTACTTCGCTACCGAAGAAGGCCGTCGCAGCACGCAAATCAGCCTGGTGGCCAGTGTGGCGAATGCCTACCTGACCTGGCAGGCCGATAAAGAACTGCGCAAGCTGACTCAGGACACCCTGGGTGCGTTCGAGGAGAGCTACAAGCTCACCTCGCGCAGCAACGAAGTGGGCGTCGCCTCGGCGCTGGACCTGGCGCAGTCGCGCACCTCGGTGGAAAACGCCCGTGCGCAACTGGCCCGTTACACTCGCCAGGTCGCCCAGGATGAAAACAGCCTGGTGCTGCTGCTCGGCACGTCCATTCCGGCCAATCTGCGAGAAGGCAAGCCGCTGTCTGACGATCTGCTGAGCGACGTACCGCCTGGTTTGCCGTCGGACCTGCTGCAACGTCGTCCGGACATCCTGCAAGCCGAGTACAACCTGAAAGCGGCCAACGCCAATATCGGCGCGGCACGCGCAGCGTTCTTCCCGAGCATCAGCCTGACCGCCAATGCCGGGACCCTGAGCCCGGACCTGTCGGGCCTGTTCAAGGGCGGCTCGGGCACCTGGCTGTTCCAGCCGCAGATCAACCTGCCGATCTTCAACGCCGGCAGCCTGCGCGCCAGCCTGGATTACTCGAAGATCCAGAAAGACATCGGCGTGGCGAACTACGAGAAGTCCATTCAAACGGCCTTCCAGGAAGTCGCTGATGGCCTGGCCGCCCGCCAGACCTACACCGAGCAGTTGCAGGCACAACGTGATTTCGTCACCGCCAACCAGGATTACTACCGCCTGGCCGAGCGTCGTTATCGCATTGGCGTCGACAGCAACCTGACCTTCCTCGATGCCCAGCGTCAGCTGTTCAGCGCCGAACAGGCGTTGATCACCGATCGTCTGGCGCAACTGACCAGTGCCGTGAACCTGTACAAGGCACTGGGCGGTGGCTGGAACGAGCAGACGGCGAAGGTTGAGCCGTTGAAGGAAGAAGCGCCGAAGATGCGGTTGTTCTGATAGACCGCTGAGATGCATGAAGCCCACCGTTTGGTGGGCTTTTTGTTGTCCGTGGGAAAGTCTTTATGGGGTAGCGCCGGGCTCATCCCGCGATTCAACCCCACGTTGTTTTTAGCCTACAAATCGCCCCTCAACGGGCCGTCAAGAACGCCATGACCCGCTCGCTGAACGCGTCACCGGCCTGAACGTTGGACAAGTGCGCCGCGTGGAACTCGGCGTATTCGGCACCTGGGACATGCTCCTCGATAAAATGCCCACCGGACGGCGGAGTTACCGCATCCTCAGTGCCCGCGATGACCAACAGCGGCGACTTGATCGAGGCCAGTTGCTCACGGAAATCGGCATCGCGCACCGCTGCGCAATTGGCGGCATAACCTGGCGGCGACGTGGCGGCAAGCATGTCGGTGATTTTTTTCGCCGTCGCCGGGTGGGCCTCGGCAAAGTCCGGGGTGAACCAGCGCGCAATCGATGCATCGCGCAAGGCGACCATGGCGGCCGCACCGTCGCGCAGTACGGTATCGATTCGCGGGTTCCAGATCGATGGATCGCCGATCTTCGCCGCCGTATTGCACACCACCAGTTTGTTCAAGCGATGGCCGGCATTGATGCCCAGCCACTGACCGATCAGGCCGCCCATCGACAGCCCGCAGAAATGCGCTCTTTCGATGTGCAAGGCATCCAGCAGGGCCAGCACGTCAGCCCCCAGCTGTTCGATGCTGTACGGCCCCGGCGTCACCAGCGACTGGCCGTGGCCACGGGTGTCGAAGCGCAACACACGAAAGTGCTCGGTGAACGCGGCGATCTGCGCGTCCCACATGTGCAGGTCGGTGCCCAGCGAGTTGGACAGCACCAGCACCGGTGCATCCACTGGCCCATCGAGTTGGTAATGCAGTTCGCCATCGGCGAGTTGTACGAAAGCCACAGCAATCTCCTTCAGGCAGCAGAATGTTCGGCCACCGCGAGCTCGGCCCAGGCGCGCGCGTGGCCGAGGTAATGGGCAGGGTCCAGCAGGCATCGCAATTGATTGGCCGGTCGCTGGTTCATAGGCCGTTACTGAAAGCGTGGGCCTTGAAGGCCCACGCAGATGGATCAAAGGTCGTGATGCAGGTATTTCGCCTGCTTCGGCAGACGCAGGCTGAACAGGAATGCCACGGCCATCATCACCGTAACGTACCAGTAGAAGGAGTTTTCCATGCCACCGGCCTTCAGGCTCAGCGCCACGTATTCCGCCGAGCCGCCGAAGATCGCGTTGGCCACCGCGTACGCCAGGCCGACGCCCAGTGCGCGCACCTCTGGCGGAAACATCTCGGCTTTCACCAGCCCGCTGATCGATGTGTAGAAGCTGACGATGGCCAGCGCCAACGTGATCAACACAAAGGCCAGGAACGGGCTGCTGATGCTTTTCAGAGTCAACAGGATTGGCACGGTACACAGCGTACCCAGTGCGCCGAACCAGAGCATCGAGTTACGTCGGCCGATCTTGTCGGCGAGCATGCCGAAGAACGGCTGCATGCACATATAAAGGAACAGCGCACCGGTCATGATGTAACTGGCGGTCTTGGCGTGCATGCCGGCGGTGTTGACCAGGTACTTCTGCATGTAGGTGGTGAAGGTGTAGAAAATCAGCGAACCACCGGCGGTGTAGCCAAGCACGGTAATGAACGCCGCCTTGTGATCGCGGAACAGCGCCGCGATGCTGCCGGCATCCTTGTTCTCGCGCATTTCCTTGCTGGTGGTTTCTTTCAAGGAGCGGCGCAGGAACAGCGAGATCAAGGCCGCCAACGCACCGACCACGAACGGGATACGCCAGCCGTAGGCACGCAGTTCATCTTCGCTGAGGAACTGCTGCAGGATCACCACCACCAACACGGCCAGCAGTTGCCCGCCAATCAGCGTCACATACTGGAACGAAGCAAAGAAACCGCGCTGGCCCTTGAGCGCGACTTCGCTCATGTAGGTGGCCGTGGTGCCGTACTCGCCCCCCACCGACAACCCTTGGAGCAAACGGGCGAACAGCAGCAGGATCGGTGCCCATACGCCAATGCTGCTGTAGGTCGGCAGGCAGGCAATGAGCAGCGAGCCGAAGCACATCATCAGAATCGAAATCAGCATCGAATTCTTGCGACCATGCTTGTCAGCGACACGACCAAAAATCCAGCCGCCAATCGGGCGCATCAGGAAGCCGGCAGCGAACACGCCTGCGGTGTTCACCAGTTGCACGGTGGGGTTGTCCGAGGGGAAGAACGCCGGGGCAAAATAGATCGCGCAAAAGGCGTAGACGTAGAAATCGAACCATTCGACGAGATTGCCCGACGAAGCACCGACAATCGCAAAAATCCGTTTGCTGCGCTCTTCGCCGGTGTAGTGCTCAGTAGTCGCTGAGGGGATAGTCATTGTTTGTTCACTCTTTGGGGACATTGAAAGTCTAGACACACTTTGCAACACCCCCGTTCCTCAATTGGCCAGGCGATTAAAACCCTGTGTGAGCTGGCGTGCCCGATGCCGAGCGTCAGACGCGTTCGATGGCTAATGCCAAACCTTGGCCAACACCGACACACATGGTCGCCAGACCTTTCTTGCCACCGCTCTTTTCCAGTTGGTGCAGCGCCGTCAGCACCAGGCGCGCACCGCTCATGCCCAGCGGATGGCCCAGGGCAATGGCGCCACCGTTCGGGTTGACCTGGGGAGCGTCGTCGGCAATCCCCAGCTCACGCAGCACCGCCAGCCCCTGGCTGGCAAAGGCTTCATTGAGTTCGATCACGTCGAAATCGCTGACCGCCACCCCCAGGCGCTCGGTGAGTTTGCGCACCGCCGGCACCGGGCCGATGCCCATCACACGCGGCGCCACACCGGCGCTGGCCATGCCCAGCACTTTGGCGCGGGGTGTCAGGCCGTGTTTCTTCACGGCTTCGGCCGAGGCCAGGATCAACGCCGCCGCGCCGTCGTTAACGCCTGAAGCGTTACCGGCGGTGACTGTCTTGTCCGGGCCGTTGACCGGTTTCAGTTTGTTCAGCGCCTCCAGGGTGGTGTCGGCGCGCGGATGTTCGTCCTGGCTGACCACGGTCTCACCCTTCTTGTGGGCAATTCGTACTTCGACGATTTCTTCGGCGAAGTAACCTGCCGCCTGGGCGGCAGCGGTGCGTTGCTGGCTGCGCAAGGCGAACGCGTCCTGATCGGCGCGGGACACCTGATAATCGTCTGCCACATTGTCAGCGGTTTGCGGCATCGCATCGACACCGTACTGGGCTTTCATCAGGGGGTTGATGAAGCGCCAGCCGATGGTGGTGTCTTCCAGCTTCATGTTGCGCGAAAACGCCGCATCGGCCTTGCCCATCACGAACGGCGCGCGGGACATCGATTCGACGCCCCCGGCGATCGTCAACTCCATTTCGCCACTGGCGATGGCGCGGAAAGCCGTGCCGATCGCGTCCATGCCCGAAGCGCACAGGCGATTGAGGGTCACACCCGGAATGCTGTCCGGCAGGCCCGCCAGCAGCAGTGCCATGCGTGCCACGTTGCGGTTGTCTTCGCCGGCCTGGTTGGCGCAGCCGAGGAACACCTCGTCCACGGCGGTCCAGTCTACCGACGGGTTGCGTTCCATCAGGGCCTTGATCGGCACGGCAGCCAGGTCATCGGCGCGAACCGCCGCCAAGCCGCCGCCGAAACGGCCAATGGGGGTACGAATCGCGTCACAGATATAAACGTCGCGCATTATGCTTCTCCGGGTGCCTGGCCGTGGGCGGCTGCGGTGCGAGCCTCAAGATCACGCAGCGCCTGCAGCTCCACCGCGCTAGGTTCGACGTTGACCTCGACAGTGTCGGCGAAACGGATCGGCCAGCCGGTAGCGGCGCTCACTTGTTCGCGGGTCACGCCCGGGTGCAACGCGGTGACTACGAATTCGTTGGTCCCCTCCTCCGGTTCCATGATGCACAGGTCCGTGATAATGCCCACGGGACCTGCGCCCGGCAGGCCGAGGCGTTTGCGCGAATCACCGCCTTCGCCATGGCCAACGGAAGTGATGAAGTCCAGCTTGTCGACGAAGGAACGCGCCGACTGCTTGAGGATGATCAGCACACTCTTGGCGGAACCGGCGATTTCCGGCGCGCCACCGGCACCCGGCAAGCGTACTTTCGGCTGATGATAGTCGCCCACCACCGTGGTGTTGATGTTGCCGAAGCGGTCGACCTGCGCCGCGCCGAGAAAGCCGACGTCGATGCGCCCGCCCTGCAACCAATAGCGAAAAATCTCACCGGTCGGGACTACGGTGTCGGCGGTTTCCGCCAGCTCACCGTCACCGATAGACAGCGGCAACACGCTTGGCTTGGCGCCAATCGGTCCCGACTCGTAGATCAGGACC
The DNA here is from genome assembly GCF_054668405.1 of Pseudomonas sp. S2_C03. Taxonomy (NCBI): domain Bacteria; kingdom Pseudomonadati; phylum Pseudomonadota; class Gammaproteobacteria; order Pseudomonadales; family Pseudomonadaceae; genus Pseudomonas; species Pseudomonas sp. S2_C03. Next base: position 4,055,046 of record NZ_CP162766.1, read on the forward strand.
ACGTCGGGCGAAGACGTCAGCCGTGCCAGGTTGGCCGCCTTGGAGGGCAGGCCGATGCCGACAAAGCACACCGAACCGTTCTTCAGGCGACGGGCAGCGGCGACGGTCATCATTTCATTGGTGGTGTAAGTCATTACTTCGCCTCCGAAGCAGCGGCCAGCTTGGCCTGGAACTCGCTGAAGTCAGCGCAGCCATGGATGTACTCGTTGATCCACGCGGTGAACGTTTCACGATCGCGGGCAATCGGGTCCCAGGCCTGATAGAAGCGGTTGTCGCGCTCGTTGTAGCCGTGGGCATAAGACGGATGAGCGCCACCGGGCACATGGCAGACAGCACTCAAGGCCCAGGTCGGCAAGACACAGGCGTTCATCGGCGCATTCAGGTCATCGACCAGTTCTTCCACGGTGACGATGCAGCGCTTGGCCGCCAAGGCCGCTTCCTTCTGCACGCCGAGGATGCCCCAGAGCAGCACGTTGCCTTTGCAGTCGGCTTTCTGCGCATGGATCACGGTGACGTCCGGCCGAACCGAAGGCACCGCCGCCAGCACTTCACCAGTGAACGGGCACGTCACGGACTTGATCAGCGGGTTGACCTTCGGCAGGTCGGAGCCGGCGTAGGCACGCAGCACCGCAAACGGCAGACCGGAAGCGCCAGCCACGTAGGCATTGGCCAGGTCGGCGTGGCTGTGTTCTTCGATTTCCAAAGCGTGTGGCCATTGCTTCTCGACGGCATCACGCAGACGGTGCAGGGAGCCAACGCCCGGGTTGCCGCCCCAGGAGAAAATCAGCTTGCGAGCGCAACCGGCGCCGATCAGTTGATCGTAGATCAGGTCAGGCGTCATCCGAACCAGTGTCAGGTCTTTCTTGCCTTGACGAATGATTTCATGACCGGCCGCCGTAGGGATCAGGTGAGTGAAGCCTTCGAGCGCGACGGTATCGCCGTCGTTGACGAATTGCTTCACCGCGTCGTGCAGCGAAAGGATTTCAGCCATGGGGGCAGGCTCCCGTTTTTGTTTGAACCGACAGTGGATGAACAAGGCGCGATGCGCGCGCCGGATGACTGAAGGTTAAGCCTGCCTAAAAAGCCAAACAATCCGATAATCGACTAAGTGTTCGTTTATCGAACAGATTGTTACCTTGCTACTGATCCTTTAAAAGCACCTCGGAACGCCGCCCGGCGCAGGCGACAGGACAAATGCGCTGAACCGACCTACGCAAATAACTGGGCGCTAAGGTTGCGGCTGGCCGCGAGCAGCCCCGGCAGAAAACGCTGTTCCAGCTCGCTTCGACTGACTCGTCCGGCATGCGTGCTGACGTTGAGTGCCGCCACCACTTGGCCGGAAGCGTCGTAAACCGGTACGGCGATGGAGCGCAGGCCCTGTTCCAGTTCCTGGTCGACGATGCACCAGCCTTGTTGCCTGACTTCTTGCAGGCATTCGAGCAATGCCTCGGGGGTGTGCAGGGTTCGACTGGTCTTGGCTTGCAGGTCAGCGTGGTCGAGGTATTCACGCAAGGAAGTGTCGTCCAGCGCTGCCAGGAGGATGCGGCCCATGGACGTGCAATAGGCCGGCAGGCGCCCGCCCACGGAAAGATCAACGGAAATCAGGCGCTGAGTCGTCGCCGACCGGGCGATGTATAAAATGTCATCACCTTCCAGCGTGGCCATGTTGCAGGCCTCGTGGAGTTGCTCGCTCATGCGGTCCAGGTAGGGCTGGGCCGACACCGCCAAGGGCGTCGAGGACAGATAGGCATGACCCAGGGTCAGCACCTTGGGCAACAGCGAATACGTGCGCCCGTCGGTGGTGGCGTAGCCGAGCTTGATCAGGGTGTGCAGGCAACGTCGCACGGCAGCGCGGGGAATTTCCGTACGGTGGCTGATCTGGGCAATGGTCAGGTGCCGTTTACGCTCCTGGAACGCTTGCACTACGGCCAGGCCACGGGCCAGGGACGTCATGAAGTCGGGATCGCCGGTCATGGCCTGAATCCGCTTGGCGGGCGACGCAACAATCGGCGGCGCTACGGAAGCGAAGGAGTTGCGCAGTTGATCATTCATATCGGGTCTTTTTCCCACGCGGCTCGGCGACGGCTATTACAAGCGGCTCGATGCCTCTCGCACAAGCCATCCCCCATTACGATTGGGCGATTATCGAACCGTCGCCCGATAATCGCAATCGACCTCAACGTGTGAACCGGGCGTGTCCAGCCGGATTTCGCCGTTCGCTTACATGCACTTGTTCGCCCTTGATAAGGGAATTAAAGCCCCTCATATAATGTCTGAAGTTAAACAGCTTAATGGCGTCAGAAAGACATCGCGGACATTGGACGCAAAGAGTTTCAAGTTATAAAGCCCATCACACATCAAGATCCATTTTTAACTCTTTGGCGATAGTGTTCTTCAAATCGGTCGCTATAATGCAGGTCAGTGGCGACTGGCTTTTCTGATTGGCCGGTTCCGCCACCGGTAACTCGATGTTCAATCGCCGTTACCCAAAGCAGTGCCTGACGCTCATTCGCGAATGTCCCGCCAGCGCGCTCGCTAATCAGGAAATTGATGCTACGTCAGCTGTTTTGCTCTGGTGCCGTGGCCGCCTGCAACATGGAAGTATTGATCGCCGTGCCTTGAAACAATGCCGACCCCGGCACTGATTTTTCACCGAGCGCGGTCGATACATTGGATGCAGCGCGATTTACCAGAATCCATCTCAACCCATACAGGTAGCACTGTGACGAAAGAAGAACTGCGCGCCGAATTAGAGCGCCAGGAACAACGTTACAAGGAAGTTTACGGCGGAGAAATCACCACTTACGCCGCTCAGCCCGAGCCAGAACGCAAACCATGGCGTAAACGCGCCACCGTTCAGGATCAAGCTTTTAACCAGGAACTGCAGAAGATGGAAAAGGAACTCAGACCCGAAGAGCCATAAGCCCTTCGGCCTGGGTCCTTTCGGGGCCTGCATTTGCAACCGTTGAAAGCGGCGTGCATTGATGTTGCCATTCGCGCCCGCTACGAGCGGGCAGCGGTCATCTCATCTATCTGGTGAGAAATTGGCTTACGTCTGGCCCCCTTCTCAGATATTTCATACAAGCCTTTACACCGCCCGCAACGGTGTGTGAAACCCCTGTTTTTGCGCGGTAATCCCGGAAATTCAAGAGCTTGAGCAACCCTGCAGACGCGCCAACCCCGGGGCAATGTGACAAAAAAAATCAATGAAGAATGTTACCGATGAGCAGCTAGTGCATCGATTACCCGTCTTTTCTGGCATAATCGCGCCCCCTTATGACCGGGTCAGAAAACCTTCATGATCGATTTATTCACCGGACTGGATGCTTGGGTGCTTGTGAGCCTCTTGCTCGCCCTCACCTTTGTCCTCGCGTTCGAGTTCATCAACGGCTTTCATGACACCGCTAACGCGGTTGCCACCGTTATCTACACCAAAGCCATGCCGCCACACCTGGCGGTGTTCTTTTCCGGTGTATTCAATTTCCTCGGTGTGCTGCTGGGCGGCGTCGGCGTGGCCTACGCCATCGTCCACCTGTTGCCGGTGGAGCTGCTGATCAACGTCAATACCGGTCACGGCCTGGCGATGGTGTTCTCGTTGCTGGCTGCCGCGATCGCCTGGAACCTGGGCACCTGGTACTTCGGTATCCCGGCCTCCAGTTCCCATACGCTGATCGGTTCGATCCTCGGTGTCGGCCTGGCCAACGCCCTGATCAACGACATCCCGCTGGCCGATGGCGTTAACTGGCAGAAAGCGATCGATATCGGTGCGTCCCTGGTGTTCTCGCCCATGGCCGGCTTTTTGGTCGCGGCCCTGATCCTCATCGGTCTGAAATGGTGGCGCCCGCTGTCCAAGATGCACAAGACGCCGGAACAGCGTCGCAAGCTCGACGACAAGAAGCATCCGCCATTCTGGAACCGCCTGGTCCTGGTGATTTCGGCCATGGCCGTGAGCTTCGTACACGGTTCCAACGATGGCCAGAAAGGCATCGGCCTGATCATGCTGGTGCTGATCGGTATCGTCCCGGCGCAATTCGTACTCGACCTGGGCAGCACCACCTACCAGATCGAACGGACTCGCGACGCCACCCTGCACCTGAGCCAGTTCTACAAGCGCAACGGCGATACCCTGGGTGAGTTCCTGGCCCTGGGCAAAAGCGTGGAAGGCGATCTGCCGGAGAAATTCCGTTGCAATCCGCAACAGACCGAACCGACCATCAACGCCCTGCTCGATACTCTCAAGGGTGTAGCGGATTACCACTCGTTGCCATCGGAAAGCCGTATCGAGGTACGTCGCTACCTGCTGTGCCTGGATGACACCGCCAAGAAAGTCAGCAAGCTACCAGGCCTGGCCCCGCGTGAAAAAGCGGACCTGGACAAACTGCGCAAGGACCTGACCGCCACCACCGAATACGCACCGTTCTGGGTGATCCTTGCGGTAGCACTGGCCCTGGGCCTGGGCACCATGGTTGGCTGGAAACGCGTGGTACTGACCATCGGCGAGAAGATCGGCAAGCAAGGCATGACCTACTCCCAGGGCATGTCGGCGCAGATCACCACCGCGAGCCTGATCGGTATGGCCAACATCTTCAGCCTGCCGGTGTCTACCACTCACGTGCTGTCCTCGGGCGTGGCTGGCACCATGGTCGCCAACAAGGCCGGCCTGCAAAGCGGCACGGTCAAGACCATCCTGCTCGCCTGGGTGCTGACCCTGCCAGCGACCGTAGGCTTGTCGGCCGGTCTGTTCTGGCTGGCGTCGAAGGCGCTGGCTAGCTGATAGATGCTGCAATGAAAAAGGCGCGTTCCGAGAGGTTCGCGCCTTTTTTGTTTCTACAGTGCGACACCGCACCTGTAGGAGCAGCCGGTCGACGCTCGATTGCTCGCGATAGCAGTGTGTCAGTCAGCCTATACGTCACTGATTAATCGCCATCGCGAGCAAGCTCGCTCCTACAGGGGGCAGCGCGAGCAGCAAATTTCTTAGGAAAAAAAAAGGGCAACCGAAGTTGCCCAAAATGCCTTGCGTGCTCATTGCATCAAGAAAGAACTACGGTTTTTTCCGCTTGTGTGCGTCTTTCCAGATAAAAAATCCAAACCCTGCAAAAAAACAGACCATGAGGCTGACAGTCAGCACCCCGGCGAACACCACGTTGTCGAAAAACATGACTGGCCTCCTGCGCTTGCCTTGTTGCGATGGGTCTAAGTTAACCAATCAGGCAGGGGAGGAAATTGACCGGGATCAATATCGCCCGAGGTTGGGCGCAAAGGAGGGAGGAAACTGACCTACATCAATAAATACGGGGGGATTAGCGCTTTTTCGGCTTGTTCTTCGGTTTCTTTTTGCCGGTTTTTCCCAACGGCATTGCCTGCTCGAATGCCTGGCGGACTTCATTCAGGCGTTTTTCGTTGAGATCGTGCACGCGCTTGGCACGTTCGGCATTCAGGTCGATCAACTTGTCGTCTTGGCTCATGGCGTTCAGCGCATCATGTGAAGTGTCGTTACGCCAATAATGCGTTCTGGCGAGGCCCATGGCCAGTGGTCTATTGCCCGAACTCGATACCGGATGCGAATTGGACGGCTACCACCGGCTAGACCTGGATATCGACCCACATGCCTTGACGCGGCTCGTCCTCGATCAACGGCTTGACCGGTACGGTGTTGTCAGCGTTGAGGTCGACCCCGGGGATCGCCAGGTGTTCCTCAGGAAATTCATCGGCTTCCTGGCGACGGCGCTGTTGCTCCTGCTTGCGGCGCTGTTCCTCGCGCAACTGATAAGCCGCTTCCTCAGGGTCTCGTTGCTGCAGGTCGATGGTACTTTCGTTGGAGCTTTCCTGCACCGGCACCACGGGTGGGATATCCGGTCGCTGGCGGATCGGGTCGTGCTGTGACGTAACCGGCACGGCACTCAAGGGAAGCATCGGTGGCAGCATGATTTTATTGTCTCCTGTCATCGGGTTTTCGGCTGCGGGGATGGCGACTTGAGCCATCGGTCGCAAACTGTGACCCGATTGGCACTCACAAGTGCCCCGAGCTACGGGCGTATCAAGTATTGAACTAAGGTGAGACAGTGAGTTTTTCCGAGAGTCCTTTGGCCCTCCAGCCCTCATTCCGTTAAGATAGCCCGCTTTTTCAAGGTGGGAGTCAGGCAGCATGGCGCAGCAGTATCAACCGGGGCAACGCTGGATCAGTGACAGCGAAGCAGAGTTGGGTTTAGGCACCGTTCTGGCACAGGACGGCCGCTTGTTGACCGTGCTCTATCCGGCCACTGGCGAGACTCGCCAGTACGCGCTTCGGAATGCGCCCCTGACCCGTGTGCGGTTTTCGCCCGGTGACTCCATCACCCACTTCGAAGGCTGGAAACTGACCGTACAGGAAGTCGACGACGTCGACGGCCTGCTGGTTTACCACGGCCTCAACGCGCAAAACGAAGCAGTCACCCTGCCGGAAACCCAGCTGTCGAACTTCATCCAGTTCCGCCTGGCCAGCGATCGCCTGTTCGCCGGGCAGATCGACCCGCTGGCCTGGTTCGCCCTGCGCTACAACACCCTGGAACACACCAGCCGTCAGTTGCAGTCCTCGCTCTGGGGCCTGGGTGGCGTGCGCGCACAACCGATCGCCCACCAGTTGCACATCGCCCGTGAAGTCGCCGACCGTATCGCGCCACGGGTTCTGCTGGCCGATGAAGTGGGTCTGGGCAAGACCATCGAAGCCGGCCTGGTCATCCATCGCCAACTGCTCTCGGGTCGTGCCAGCCGCGTGCTGATCCTGGTTCCGGAAAACCTGCAGCACCAGTGGCTGGTGGAAATGCGCCGCCGTTTCAACCTGCAGGTCGCGTTGTTCGACGAAGAGCGTTTCATCGAAAGCGATGCCACCAACCCGTTCGAAGACACCCAATTGGCGCTGGTGGCGCTTGAGTGGCTGGTTGACGACGAAAAGGCCCAGGACGCGCTGTTCGCCGCCGGCTGGGACTTGCTGGTGGTCGACGAAGCTCACCACCTGGTCTGGCACGAAGACCAGGTCAGCCCCGAATACTCCCTGGTCGAACAATTGGCCGAAGTCATTCCCGGCGTACTGCTGCTCACCGCCACTCCAGAGCAACTCGGGCAGGACAGCCACTTCGCCCGCCTGCGCCTGCTCGACCCGAACCGTTTCCATGACCTGCACGCCTTCCGCGCCGAGAGCGATAACTATCGCCCGGTGGCCGAAGCGGTTCAGGAACTGCTGGACAAGGGTCGCCTGTCGCCTCAAGCACACCAGACCATCCAGGGTTTCCTCGGCAACGAGGGCGAGGCCCTGCTGACCGCGGTCAACGATGGCGACACCGAAGCCAGCGCCCGCCTGGTGCGCGAGCTGCTCGATCGTCACGGCACTGGCCGCGTGCTGTTTCGCAACACCCGCGCCGCTGTGCAGGGTTTCCCGGAGCGCGTACTGCATCCGTACCCGCTGCCGTCGCCGGACGAATACCTCGAGCTGCCACTGGGCGATCACGCCGAGCTGTACCCGGAGGTCAGTTTCCAGGCCCAACCGGACGCCAACGAAGAAGAACGCTGGTGGAAATTCGACCCACGCGTCGAGTGGCTGATCGACACGCTCAAGATGCTCAAGCGCACCAAAGTGCTGGTGATCTGCGCCCACGCCGAAACCGCGATGGACCTTGAAGACGCCCTGCGCGTGCGCTCCGGCATCCCGGCCACGGTGTTCCACGAGGGCATGAACATCCTCGAGCGCGACCGCGCCGCCGCCTATTTCGCCGACGAAGAATTCGGCGCGCAAGTATTGATCTGTTCGGAAATCGGCAGTGAAGGTCGCAACTTCCAGTTCTCGCACCACCTGGTGCTGTTCGACCTGCCGTCGCACCCGGACCTGCTGGAGCAGCGCATCGGCCGTCTCGACCGGATCGGCCAGAAACACACCATCCAGTTGCACGTGCCCTATCTGGAAACCAGCCCTCAAGAGCGCCTGTTCCAGTGGTACCACGAAGCCCTGAACGCATTCCTCAATACCTGCCCGACCGGCAACGCCTTGCAGCATCAGTTCGGCCCGCGCCTGCTGCCTCTGCTGGAAAATGCCGACGACGGCGAGTGGCAGACGCTGATCGACGAAGCCCGGGCCGAGCGCGAACGCCTCGAAGCCGAGCTGCACACCGGCCGTGACCGCCTGCTGGAGCTCAACTCCGGAGGTGCTGGCGAAGGCGAAGCGCTGGTGGAAGCGATTCTCGAACAGGACGACCAGTTCGCCCTGCCGATCTACATGGAAACCCTGTTCGATGCCTTCGGTATCGACAGCGAAGACCATTCAGAGAACGCGCTGATCCTCAAGCCGAGCGAGAAAATGCTCGACGCCAGTTTCCCGCTGGGCGATGACGAAGGCGTGACCATCACCTACGACCGCAACCAGGCGCTGTCTCGCGAAGACATGCAGTTCATCACCTGGGAACATCCGATGGTGCAAGGCGGCATGGACCTGGTGTTGTCGGGTTCCATGGGCAACACCGCCGTGGCACTGATCAAGAACAAGGCGCTCAAACCGGGCACCGTGTTGCTCGAACTGCTCTACGTCAGCGAAGTGGTTGCCCCGCGTTCACTGCAACTGGGCCGCTACCTGCCACCGGCCGCCCTGCGCTGCCTGCTGGACACCAACGGCAACGACCTTTCAGCCCGGGTATCGTTTGAAACCCTCAACGACCAGTTGGAAAGCGTACCGCGTGCCAGCGCCAACAAGTTCATCCAGGCCCAGCGCGACCAACTGACGCCACGGATCAACGCCGGCGAAGAGAAAATCCTGCCGCGCCACACCGAGCGTGTCGCCGAGGCAAAACGTCGCCTGGCCGCCGATACCGATGAAGAACTGGCGCGCCTGACTGCGCTGCAAGCCGTCAACCCGACCGTGCGGGACAGCGAACTGGTTGCCTTGCGCAATCAACGCGAGCAAGGCTTGGCGATGCTCGACAAGGCGGCGCTTCGGCTGGAAGCGATCCGGGTACTGGTAGCGGGCTAACCCTCCCTCCCCCACAAAAATGCCCGCAGCGATGCGGGCATTTTTGTTTGTAGGAGCGGGCTTGCCCGCGATGGTCGTCAACGATGACGCTGGCTGCCTGACACCCAGCGGTGTCTGAGCCGCCATCGCGAGCAAGCTCGCTCCTACAGGGGGTCAGGCCGTGACGCCTTCGACCTCGGGATTGGCCACCCCTTGCAACCCCTCCTTCATCCGCTTGGCATCACGCACAAAACACCGCGAAGCCATGAACAGGAACACCATCGTCAGGAACAACGCCACCGGAATCAAATACATCGCATCATGCAAGCCGACGGCCTTGAACGCCTCGGTCATCTGCTCGGCACCCGCTGCCAGCATGGCCGAATGGGCAAAGTGATCGGACAGGCCGCCCACGACCACTGGCCCCAAACCACCGCCCAGCAGGTACAACCCAGCGAAGAACAACGCCATGGCCGTCGCCCGCAAGCGCGGTTCGACCACGTCCTGGATGGCCGTGTACACGCAGGTGTAGAAGTTGTAGGCGAACAGCCAGCCCACGCTGAACACGGCCACGAACACGCCGATTTCAATGCGTCCGGCATGCAGCGCCCAAGCGGTGCACAGGGTCGAGATGATCAGGCTGAACCCGGCAAACAGCAGGCGTCCGCTCGCCACCCGCTGGTGAATCTTGTCCGCGACCCAACCGCCCAGGGTAAGGCCGATCAGCCCGGTGACGCCCACGATGACGCCGGTTGCCACGGCGGCTTCGTGCAACGGCATCAGGAAGTAACGCTGCAGCATTGGCACCAGAAAGGAATTGCACGCGTAGGTCGCAAAGTTGAAACACAACCCCGCCATGACCAGCCACAGAAAGGTCGGCACCGCCAGCACCCGACGGATTGGCCGGTCCACGGGCCCCTGCGAGACCTGTACGCTTTCCGCAGCGCCGCGTTTTGGCTCCTTGATGAAGAACATGAACACCGCCAGGAGCAGCCCCGGCACGGCCGCGATGAAGAACGGTGCGCGCCAGCTGTCGAACGCCTTGACCATCCAGCCAATGGTGAAGAACGCCAGCAAAAGGCCCAATGGCAAACCGAGCATGAAAATGCCCATGGCTCGCGCCCGGCGATGGGCGGGAAACAGATCGCCGATCAGTGAATTGGCGGCGGGCGCATAACTGGCCTCACCAATGCCGATGCCCATGCGCACGAGCAGGAAAGTCCAGAAGCTGCCCACCATACCGTTCACTGCGGTCAGACCGCTCCATGCGGCCAGGCCCCAGCCCATCAGTTTGGCGCGCGAACCGGTGTCGGCCATGCGCCCCAGGGGCAGGCCGGCAATGGCATAGACGATGGTGAATGCGGTGCCAATGATCCCCAACTGGAAGTCGCTGAGGCTCCACTCCATGCGGATCGGCTCGATAATGATGGCCGGGATGGTGCGGTCGAAGAAGTTGAATAGATTCGCAAGGAACAGCAGGAACAGAATGCGCCAGGCATTCGCCGCTTGGGTCGAGTTCTGCATGGGTCCGTCTCTTTTATTGTTATTGGGGCGTCACTTCCCCCGGAAACTGCAATCTAGACAGGCCTGCCACAACTGTCTGTAATTATTCGTAAGGCTGATACCCGTTCATGGCAACCAGGCACAATGTGCACAGGGAGCAAGCGCCGGCATTGACCGCACGTCCAGCCGTTTAAAAATACCTCTGCCACCCCCTGTTCAAGTGGCTGGCGAAGCCTAGAATAGCGCTCTCGTCGGCCCTCCCGGCGACCTCCCCACTCCTCCTTAGATGACTACCCATGTCCGAAGCCAGTCCGTGCTTGAATTGCGGTGCCTGCTGTTCACATTTTCGCGTGTCTTTTTTTTGGGGTGAATGCGCTTCATCAGGGGGGACAGTGCCCGATGAACTTGTCGAGCAGATCACCCCGAGCCGGGTCGCGATGCTGGGCACCAACTGCAAAAGCCCACGCTGCATCAGCCTGGAGGGAGAAGTGGGCAGCGAAGTGAAATGTACGATCTATGAACAGCGCTCGAGCCCTTGCCGGGAATTCGAGGCCTCCTGGGTCGATGGCCAGGTCAACACCGACTGCGACGCGGCACGCGCGGCTTTCGGCTTGCTGCCGCTTGAAGCTCCAGCTCACCTGATCGTGGCGCAGAGCGCCTGATCTTCAGCACGAATGGTTATTGGCTCTATTCCAAAATCTTAGAAACCAAAGTGCCATCACGCCTTGCTGGTTTCGCATGCCTTCTATACTCCCTGAATTCACCGGCGTCCTTGCGCCGGTCAGGGAGAATACATGGGGCATGCAATGGATTGGCTGAGCCTGCACTTCACTTCTGCACTGCCTGAGAGCGGGCAGGTCATTCTCGATTGCTTCCATGATCCGTTGTTGGTCCTGCTGGCATTTCTGGTCGCCTGCGCCGGCAGTTTCGCGACGTTGGACATGGCCGAGCGCATCGCTCACGCGGACAAACCTGCGTCCCGAAGAATCTGGCGCTGGGTCGGCTCCGGTTGCCTGGCTGGCGGAATATGGGCCATGCACTTCATCAGTATGCTGGCGTTCCAGGCGCCCATCGAGATTCGTTATGTACTGCCGATCACGCTGGCCTCGCTACTGATCGCCCTGTTCGCCTCCTGGCTGGCGATGTACACCCTCAGCCACCCGCGCCTGAGCATCAGGCAATACGTGCAGGCCTCGATCTGCATTGGCCTGGGCATCGCCACCATGCATTACCTGGGCATGTCGGCCATGCGTTCGAACGCAGTGGCGTACTACCAACCGTTGCTGTTCGGTCTTTCCATCGTGATCGCCATTGGTGCGAGTTTTGCCGCCCTGTTGATATCCAGTCGCCTGCGTGACGGTTCGCAACATCAACTGATCAAACTCACCGCCAGCCTGGTCCTGGGGGCGGGCATCATCAGCATGCATTTCACAGGCATGACCGCTTTCACTCTGGTACTCCCCGCCGACAGCCCCGTGGAATTGGCCGCTGACAACAGTCACCAGCAGTTGGGCATCACAGTGGCGGTCATTGCCTTGCTGATCATCGGCAGCAGTATCAGTGCTGCACTGTCGGACAAGAAACTGCAGCACAAGGACCGCGACCTGCTGCGGGTCAACACACTGCTGGGCCAGTTGGATGAGGCACGCCTGTCGCTGCAACACGCGGCGAACTACGACGCCCTGACTGGTCTGATCAACCGCCGAGGCTTCAACCAGATTTTCGCCGAGAAGTTGCTTCAGAAGACCACGGAGGGCGGCATGCTTGCGGTGATGTTCCTCGACCTGGACCACTTCAAGCGTATCAACGACAGCCTGGGCCATGCTGCCGGCGATGAATTGCTCACCGTCATGGCCAGCCACATCAAAGGTTCGGTGCGCGGCCAGGAGGATGTGGTGGCGCGCTTCGGCGGCGATGAGTTCTGCCTGCTCATCAGCCTGCGCGATCGCGAGGAGGCGCGGCATATGGCGCAGCGCATCATGTTGAAAATGAAGGAGCCAATCGAACTGGCCGGACGGCGCATGGTCATGACCACCAGCATCGGCATCAGCCTGTTTCCCGAGGATGGCACGACCTGCGAAGAACTGCTGAAGCACGCTGACCTGGCGCTCTACCAATCCAAGGGCGGCGGCCGTAACGGCCTGAATTTCTTCAACCCCAACTTGAAAAGTCGGGCCTCACTGGATTTGCAGCTCGAAGAAGAACTGCGTCATGCCCTGCGCGAAAACACCGGACTCATGCTGCATTACCAACCGATTTATGGCCTGAAAAGCCGCCAGGTCACCAAGCTTGAAGCGCTGATCCGCTGGCAACATCCCGCGCATGGGTTGCTGACACCGGATCGTTTCATCGCCATCGCCGAAGCCAACGGCCTGATCGCCGAGCTGGACAACTGGGTCCTGCACAAAGCCTGCGAGGACCTCGCCGAGTTGTCGAGCCAGGGCTTCGACGCCCTGCACATTGCCGTCAATTGCTCACCGCTCAACCTGGCCCGGGAAGACCTGGCCGATGAAATCGAACACGCACTACGCTCGGCCGGGGTCGCACCACAGCGGCTGGAACTGGAGGTGACCGAGAACGCGCTGATGGACAACATCACCGAGTCACTGGTGTTGATGAGGCAGATTCGCGCAATCGGTGTTTCGCTGTCGATCGACGACTTCGGCACCGGTTACTCGTCCCTGGCCTACCTGCGGCGCCTGCCGCTGAACACGCTGAAGATCGATCGATCGTTCATTCAAGACATCCCCAAGGCCAGCCAGGACATGGAAATCGTCCAGGCGATCATCGTCATGGCCCACACCCTGCACTTACAGGTGGTGACCGAAGGCGTGGAAACTCCCGAACAATATGCATTCCTCGAGCGTAACGGGTGCGATCTGGTGCAGGGGTATCTGCTCGCCCGCCCGGTGCCGCTCACCGAGCTGCGCCAGGTGTTGAACGACATCGACCAGCGCCAGCACGGCCACGCCTTCAGTCCTCTGACCCTGGCTCACGGTACATCTGCACTAACGTCGACGGATCCTTTTCCAAAAAACCCTGGCTCCCATGCAGGCGCATCAGTTGTGCGGCCAATCCGCTGATGGGCGTGGCCGAGCCCTGTTCGCGGGAAAATTTCACTGCGGTGTCGAGGTCCTTGAGCAGCGTGCGCACATGCCATTTCACCGGTTCAAAACGGCTGTCGGCCATCTGCGGCGCCAGGATCTGCAAAGGTCTGGAATCGGCAAAGCCACCCGCCAGCGCCTCGGCAATCAGGGCCGCCTCTACACCTGAGCGCTCTGCCAGCGCCACGACTTCGGCAATGACCAGGGCATTACAGGCCACGATCATTTGATTGCACGCCTTGGTCACCTGCCCAGCGCCAACGTCGCCCATATGGGTGACACGCTGGCCAAGGCTGAGCAACACCGGCCTGACCCGCTCAAGATCCGCCGCCGTGCCGCCGACCATGATCGCCAGGCTACCCGCCTCGGCACCGACCACTCCGCCAGACACCGGAGCATCGAGCCAACCCATGCCCGTCTGTTCGGCCAACTGCGCCGACATTTCCCGCGTCGCGGTGGGCTCAAGGCTGGAAAAATCCACCAGCAACTGGCCACGTTTCCCACCCTCGGCAATACCCTCCGGACCAAACACCACCTGCCGCACCACCGCCGTGTCTGCCAGACACGTCATCAACACATCGGCGTGCTTGCACAGCTCGGCCGGTGTGGCAACGTGTCGCGCGCCGGCTTCGACCAGCGGCGTACACTTCGCCGGGTTGCGGTTCCACACGGTCAGCGGATACCCCGCCGCCAGCAAACGCCGGCACATTGGCAGCCCCATCAGGCCAATTCCGGCGAAGCCCAACGATGGTAGGGTTGACATCATTTAGCCTTCTTTTCGATTAAAGATCGCCGAATATTGGCCGATTCATCATGACTAGGAAAGGATTTCCCCCGAGCGATGCTCAGGCCAAACCCCTGATGCTTGGGCCAATGACGCGCTGAATAAAGACGCGAGAACCCAACCGTGACGGTCCGGCGCAATCCGCCGCCCTACCGACCAGCCCAGGTACATGGCGCACAATGACTTCCAAAAATAACCCGGCTCCCGCCATATCCGATCTGACGCCCAGCCCAGCGGCCAACAGCCCCGCACCGTCGAAACCATTGACGCCGTCGCGCCCACTGGCTACCCAGCAGTACCTTTACTTCACCGAGACCAATACCGACCGCATCCTCGACAACCTCGATGGCCTGCGCGACCTGGTGTTCCCACGTCCGCCGCATCTGGAAGGCGACAGCGAACAGTACAGCACCCAGGAATTTCCGTCGGTGTGCCTGATCGGCCTCGGCCGCTGCGGTTCGAACATTGCGCTGGATGTCGCGGAGCTGGTGTACAACGCCCGCAAGTTCTACCTCAATGAATTCAACAACGAAGATCGCCTGTCGCCGGACAAACGCCACGCCGAAAAAGGCTACAGCCCGGCGCAATGGATCCGCTCCAGCCTGCGACTGATTCCGAACAAGGCCACCAAGCCAGTGTTCCTCGTCGAGCCGCTGGTCATGCTCGGCGACCTCGACAAAGACATCGCCGGTCGCATCCGCTTCTCCCGCAAGGGCGAAAAAAGCG
Organism: Pseudomonas sp. S2_C03; assembly: GCF_054668405.1. NCBI lineage: Bacteria > Pseudomonadati > Pseudomonadota > Gammaproteobacteria > Pseudomonadales > Pseudomonadaceae > Pseudomonas > Pseudomonas sp. S2_C03. The sequence goes on from NZ_CP162766.1 coordinate 4,070,134, forward strand.
GTTTCCTGCGCGACTACAGCAAAATGAAAATCATGGACCTGTCGGAGGTTCACGCCGGCGGTGCGGGTAACGCGCCGATCCTCGGCCAGTACCTGGCCAAGATCATCCTGAACAAGGACACCCAGCGTTTCTCCAGTCCAGACTGGAAGATGATTCACTCGTACCTGATCGACAGCTGCGGTATCAAGGCCAACCAGTCGCGCCTGTACTTCTCGATCTTCAGCGCCGGTGGCGGTACCGGTTCGGGCATGGCTTCGGAGTTCGGCCTCGCCCAGCAGCATTCGTACATGAACAAGACGTTCGACACCAAGCCGATGGACGAACACGACGGCAAGAGCGGTCATTCGTTTGTATTCGAACCCATTTTCACCAGCGGCATCTGCGTGCTGCCGAACATTTCCGATCACCGCAGCGAAATGTCCGAGGCACTGCACATCAACGCCGGTCGCCTGCTGTGTAAATACCTGTCGGAAGAGTGGGACTTCTCTTACAACTTCGCTAACGAAGACAGCAGTGAAGCCAGTGTCATGGGCCGCATCCGCCCATGGAACGCAATGATGCTGATCTCCAACGACATCATGCGTTACGCCGAAGAAAACGATGACGGCAACATCCAGAACATCGACGTCAACGCGATGGAGAAGCATGCGAACCAGTACATCTCGCAGCAGATCTTCAACATCCTGACGGCGCAGGCGGTCACCACCGACTACGACCAGAACTATTTCCGTCGCGCCGGCATCGACATCGGCGAAACCATTCGCCTGGACGCCAACGACCTGTTCATGAGTCTGGCCGGCCCCGTGGCGATTGCCTACGCCGAGTCTGTGGTCCCGGAAACCCCGCCGCCGAGCAGCGATAAATTCAAGGTGTTCGAAAAAGAGCCACAGCGCCTGAACATCGACGACCTGTTCTTCCGCTCCATCGACCTGCCGCACTTCAACAAAGTGACCCAGGCCATCGAAGGTATCAGCCTGCTGCCGATCGAATCCAAGCGCTACCGTGCCTCGCTCGAGCAGTACAAGAATTCCGGTTACGACGCGGCCGCGCTACACGACCTGCACTTCTTCAAGAACTGCTCATCGGTGGTGTCGATCGTCTCCCTGCCCAAGGACTACAAGCTGTCCTACATGGACCTGAACCGGTTGAAGACTCATCTCAACAGCCTGTTCCCGAACACCACGCTCAAACGTTACGCGCTGGTGATCGGCGCTTCGGCCAACCTGTCGCTGACGACATTGATTGCCAAGAGCCCGTGCCTGTCGGACGACTTCCTGACGCTGATCGTGGCGTTCATCAAGCGCTGCTTCGCCAAGAACCCGTACCGCTTCGACGAAACCCTGGACAACTCGATCCTCGATTTCATTACCCAGGATGAATTCAACGAAGGGATGATCGACGACCTGCTCAACGAGTTCGAGAACCCGGCGAAGATCCTCGATACCAACTGGTACGCGATCAAGCCAATGTACGAGAAGAAGTACCGTGAGCTGATCAACGACAAGGAGAAGTTCGTCTCGATCAACGACATTCGCCTGTCGCGTGATTGCGTGAAGAAGGCGATCAAGTACCTGCGCGAGATTTACCGTCACCGTATTGGCAAGACCAAGGTCATTTCGCTGAATAACCACACGGGCAAAACTGCGCACTAAGCGGCGCGCCTATCGCGGGCAAGCCCGCTCCCACAGGGTTTTGTGTCGTTCACAGAAAACCTGTGGGAGCGGGCTTGCCCGCGATGAGGCCCTTGAATTCAACGAATTAACAACATTCAGAAACAATTAAGCAGCCCTCAACCCGCCTCCTCAACTGTGCCCGTTACGTTTACGTCACCGTGAAGCTGTGGCCTTTCTTCACGGCAACATGCCATCACGCTACTCGGCTACACACTTTCTTCCCGAAATACAACGCACCAATAAAGTGCGACGTATTACTTCGCCGCCCTTTCCTGGATCATAATCCACGGCGAAACCACCACCGCCCACAACGCTGGATCACGCTCGAATAGATCCAGAGCCCGCGTTTCAGACAGCTTGGCGACTTGGTCAGCAGCCAGCCAGGTAGCCACTTTCTCGCCATCATCCGTGGCCACGGCCTCGGCCGCTGCGATCAAATCCAGCTCAGGATCGACCCACAATAGGGCACCCTTGGCGAAGAAGGGCTCCAGCTCTTTCCACGAAATAGATGCGGTTTCACCAAGCAGCTTGGCATAGAGGGTGCTAGGTTCTTCAGTCATGGGTCCTGTCCGGAAAAGAAATCGACATGAATGATAACGTCGGTGGTCTGGCAGAAAAACCCGGAAGCAAATGCATCGCCGATTGAAAACTGCAGGAGCGCCAAGGATTGCTGTTTAAACAGCTGTAAGCCCCGCCGCATTTCTGTCTTTTTCTTTCATAAACGCGACACCCTCTGATTTTGCCCCCCGACGCCAGCTTCCCAGGCTGACAATCGGCGCTCTACACTGTACCGGTACAGTTGCCGAGGGCATTTTCCGGAGGATGGCGTAAATATCCGACCCGGTTCTGCTGCTTCGGCGCCAGGACTATAAAAATTACAACAGTAAGAGTGGAGCACTATGACAAAGGCTACTAAGCAGATTTCCAAACTGTTTGCCGCTATGGTTCTGGCCGGGGTTGCCAGCCATTCGTTCGCAGCTGACACCATCAAGATCGGTATCGCCGGCCCTAAAACCGGCCCTGTGACCCAGTACGGCGACATGCAGTTCGTCGGCGCCAAACAAGCCATCAAGGATATCAACGCCAAGGGCGGCGTCGACGGCAAGATGCTTGAAGCCAAGGAATACGACGACGCGTGCGACCCTAAACAAGCGGTAGCCGTGGCCAACAAAGTGGTCAACGACGGCGTCAAGTACGTAGTCGGTCACCTGTGCTCCAGCTCCACCCAGCCAGCTTCGGACATCTACGAAGACGAAGGCGTGATCATGATCACCCCGGCTGCCACCAGCCCGGACATCACCACCCGTGGCTACAAGCTGATTTTCCGCACCATCGGCCTGGACAGCGCCCAGGGCCCGGCCGCAGGCAACTACATCGCCGACCACGTCAAGCCGAAAACCGTTGCCGTCCTGCACGACAAGCAACAGTACGGTGAAGGCATCGCCACCGCAGTCAAGAAAACCCTGGAAGGCAAAGGCGTGAAAGTCGCCGTCTTCGAAGGCTTGAACGCCGGTGACAAAGATTTCTCCTCGATCATCCAGAAGCTCAAGCAAGCCAACGTCGACTTCGTCTACTACGGCGGCTACCACCCAGAGCTGGGCCTGATCCTGCGTCAGTCCAAGGAAAAAGGCCTGAACGCCAAGTTCATGGGTCCGGAAGGCGTCGGCAACGATTCCATCTCGCAAATCGCCCAGAACGCTTCCGAAGGCCTGCTGGTCACCCTGCCTAAGTCGTTCGACGCTGATCCCGAGAACAAGGCCATCGTTGACGCCATCAAGGCTGACGGCAAGGATCCAAGCGGTCCGTTCGTATTCCCGGCCTACTCCGCTGTCGAGCTGATTGCCGAAGGCATCAAGTCCGCCAAGAGCGAAGACACCGCCAAAGTGGCAGAAGCCATCCACGCGGGCACGTTCAAGACCCCTACCGGCGAGCTGTCGTTTGATGCCAAGGGCGACCTGAAAGACTTCAAATTCGTGGTCTACGAATGGCATTTCGGCAAGCCGAAAACCGAAGTTTCCCCTCAGTAAGACCTGCTCCAACGATCGAGAAGCCCACTGTGCAAGCAGTGGGCTTTGTTTTACGAGGTTTATGGGCCAGACACCCGCGATCCGGGCGCTGGTTCACCTGAAAATCTTAAAACCGTCACCAGCGGTTCGCTGGCAAACGCCCCGTGCAAATGTGCTCGAAGAACACAGCAATGGGCCGGAACATGACTCCACCAGTGAAATGCGTATCGGGTTTTTAGGAGCGCTGTAATGCCTGAGATCTATCATTTTTTCCAACAGCTGGTTAATGGACTGACCATTGGCAGCACGTATGCGTTGATAGCCATTGGCTACACAATGGTTTACGGCATCATTGGAATGATTAACTTCGCCCATGGCGAGGTCTACATGATTGGTTCCTACGTGGCCTTCATCGCCCTTGCCGGGCTGGCCATGATGGGTATCCACTCGCTGCCGCTGCTCATGACCGCCGCGTTCATCGCGTCGATCGTTGTTACCAGTGCCTATGGCTACAGTATCGAACGTGTTGCGTATCGCCCCTTGCGTGGCAGCAACCGTCTGATCCCGCTGATTTCCGCCATCGGCATGTCGATTTTCCTGCAGAACACTGTATTGCTGTCCCAGGACTCCAAGGACAAATCCATCCCCAACCTGATTCCGGGGAGCTTCTCCTTCGGCCCGGGTGGCGCTGAAGAAGTCCTGATTTCCTACATGCAGATCCTGGTCTTCGTAGTGACGCTGGTCGCCATGCTTGGCCTGACGCTGTTCATCTCTCGCTCCCGCCTGGGTCGCGCCTGCCGCGCCTGTGCCGAAGACATCAAGATGGCCAACCTGCTGGGCATCAACACCAACAACATCATCGCCCTGACCTTCGTGATCGGTGCGGCGCTGGCGGCTGTCGCTGCGGTGCTGCTGAGCATGCAATACGGCGTGATCAACCCCAACGCCGGTTTCCTGGTGGGCCTCAAGGCCTTCACCGCAGCGGTATTGGGTGGCATCGGCAGTATCCCGGGCGCGATGCTCGGCGGGCTGGTGCTGGGGGTAGCCGAAGCGTTCGGTGCCGACATCTTTGGCGACCAATACAAGGACGTCGTGGCATTCGGTCTCCTGGTCCTGGTTCTGTTGTTCCGGCCGACCGGCATCCTGGGCCGTCCGGAGGTTGAAAAAGTATGAACAAGTATTTTAAACAAGCGCTGTTCAGTGCCTTGCTGGTCTGGGCCGTCGCATTCCCCGTCCTCGGTCTCAAGCTGAGCATCGTCGGGATCAACCTTGAAGTGCATGGCACCGGTCCGGTCACGCTGACCATCATCGCGCTGTGCTCGGTGCTGATGTTCCTGCGGGTCCTGTTCACTCAACAGGTCGGTGCACTGTTTCGCTCCAACCGTGGTCCGCTGGTGTCGCCCAAGGTCAGCCAGTTCCTGACCCTGCCGCGCACCCAGCGCTGGATCATCATCGGCCTGATCGTGGTGGCGCTGGTCTGGCCATTCTTCGGTTCTCGCGGCGCGGTGGACATCGCTACCCTGATCCTGATCTACGTATTGCTGGGCCTGGGCCTGAACATCGTCGTCGGCCTGGCTGGCTTGCTCGATCTGGGCTATGTCGGGTTCTACGCAGTGGGTGCCTACAGCTACGCGCTGCTGTCGCACTACTTCGGCTGGAGCTTCTGGATCTGCCTGCCGATCGCCGGCCTGATGGCGGCCACTTTCGGCTTCCTGCTGGGCTTTCCGGTGCTGCGTCTGCGCGGTGACTACCTGGCCATCGTGACGCTGGGTTTCGGTGAAATCATCCGTCTGTTCCTGCGTAACCTCACCGACCTCACCGGTGGCCCGAACGGGATCAGCAACATCCCAAAACCAACGTTCTTCGGGCTGAGCTTCGACCGCTCCGCCGCCGAAGGCATGCAGACTTTCCACGAGTACTTCGGGTTGACCTACAACCCGGTGAGCAAGGTGGTGTTCCTGTATCTGGTTGCGCTGTTGCTCGCCCTGGCCGCGCTGTTCGTGATCAACCGCCTGTTGCGCATGCCGATCGGTCGCGCGTGGGAAGCCCTGCGCGAAGACGAGATCGCCTGCCGAGCCCTGGGCCTGAACCCGACCATCATCAAACTCTCCGCGTTCACCCTGGGCGCTGCGTTTGCCGGTTTCGCCGGCAGCTTCTTCGCCGCCCGTCAGGGCCTGGTGACCCCGGAGTCCTTCACCTTCATCGAGTCGGCGATCATCCTCGCCATCGTCGTGCTGGGTGGCATGGGCTCGCAACTGGGCGTGATCCTGGCTGCCGTGGTGATGATCCTGTTGCCGGAAATGATGCGCGAGTTCAGTGAGTACCGCATGTTGATGTTCGGCGCCCTGATGGTGCTGATGATGATCTGGCGACCTCAAGGTCTGCTGCCCATGCAACGTCCTCACATGGAGCTGCGCAAATGAGCCGCGAGATCCTTAAAGTTGAAAACCTGAGCATGCGCTTCGGCGGTTTGCTGGCGGTCAATGGCGTGGCCCTGACCGTGAAAGAGAAACAAGTGGTTGCCCTGATCGGCCCCAACGGTGCCGGCAAGACCACAGTGTTCAACTGCCTGACCGGTTTCTATAAACCGAGCGGCGGCACCATCCTGCTGGACGGCGAGCCCATCCAGGCGCTGCCGGGCCACAATATTGCGCTCAAGGGCGTGGTGCGTACGTTCCAGAACGTGCGCCTGTTCAAGGACATGACGGCGGTCGAGAACCTGTTGATCGCCCAGCACCGCCACCTGAATACCAACTTCCTGTCGGGGCTGTTCAAGACTCCGGGGTTCCGCAAGAGCGAGCGCGAGGCGATGGAATTCGCCGCGTACTGGCTGGACAAGGTCAACCTGACCGAGTTTGCCAACCGTCCGGCCGGCACCCTGGCCTACGGTCAGCAACGTCGCCTGGAAATCGCCCGCTGCATGATGACCCGTCCGCGGATCCTAATGCTCGACGAGCCGGCTGCCGGCCTGAACCCGAAGGAAACCGAAGACCTCAAGGCGCTGATCAGTGTGCTGCGTGAAGAGCACAACGTGACCGTGCTGCTGATCGAACACGACATGAAACTGGTCATGAGCATTTCCGACCATATCGTCGTGATCAACCAGGGCACGCCCCTGGCAGATGGCACGCCACAACAGATCCGCGACAATCCTGAAGTGATCAAAGCCTACCTGGGGGAAGCGTAAATGCTGCAGTTCGAAAACGTTTCCACCTTCTACGGCAAGATCCAGGCCCTGCACAGCGTCAACGTCGAAGTCCGCCAGGGTGAAATCGTCACCCTGATCGGTGCCAACGGCGCGGGCAAGTCGACCCTGCTGATGACCCTCTGCGGTTCGCCGCAGGCTCACAGCGGCAGCATCCGCTACCTGGGCGAAGAACTCGTCGGCCAGAGTTCGTCGCAGATCATGCGCAAGAGCATCGCGGTGGTGCCGGAAGGTCGTCGAGTGTTTGCTCGCCTGACCGTCGAAGAAAACCTGTCCATGGGCGGATTCTTCACCGACAAGGGCGACTATCAGGAACAGATGGACAAGGTCCTGGAGCTATTCCCGCGCCTCAAGGAGCGCTTCAGCCAACGCGGCGGCACCATGTCCGGTGGCGAACAGCAAATGCTCGCGATCGGCCGCGCGCTGATGAGCAAGCCGAAGCTGTTGCTGCTCGACGAGCCCTCGCTGGGCCTGGCGCCGATCATCATCCAGCAGATCTTCGACATCATCGAACAGCTACGCAAAGATGGCGTGACGGTGTTCCTGGTCGAGCAAAACGCCAACCAGGCGCTGAAAATCGCTGACCGTGCCTACGTTCTGGAGAACGGCCGTGTGGTGATGCAAGGCACCGGGGAAGCGCTGCTGACCGACCCGAAAGTGCGCGAAGCGTACTTGGGGGGATAAGCGGCTGCGCTGAACAACGCCCCCTGTGGGAGCGGGCTTGCTCGCTCCCACAGGGGGGATTCACCGATTAAATGGCTACAACCGATCCAACGCCTCCCCACTCCTCTTGAACCAGCCAATCAGGTAATCCGCCAATACCTGGGTCCTCTTCGGCAACCCGCCTTGATAGGGGTGCGCCAGATACATCGGCATGCGCCGTGTCTGAAACTCCCGCAAGAGCCAGCGCAAACGCCCGTCAGCCAATTCCTCCTGCAACAGGTAAGAAGGCAACCGTGCAATCCCCGCTCCCGCCAGAGCAGCTTTCTTGAGCAGGCTGTAATGGTTGCTGGCAAACGGTCCCGAGACACGCACCCGCAGCAACTCGTGCTGCTGGTGATAGAGCCACTCTTCGCGGCCGCTGTAGTGGCTGTTGAGCAGGCAGCGATGTTGCGCCAGATCCTGCGGCAACAGCGGTTCGCCATGCTGTTCGAGGTAGGCCGGGCTGGCGCAGGTCAGTTCGTGCCAGGCCAGTAATGGGCGCGCCACCAGGCGCTCGTCATTGCCCACCTCGGAACGCACCGCGAGGTCAAAACCCTCGCGGGACAAGTCCCGGTAGTCATTGCTGAGGTCGAGTTCTATCTGAACCTGCGGGTACTGGTGGGAAAACTCCAGCAACAAGCCATCGAAGAAAGTTTCGCCCAGGGAAACCGGGACGGTCATACGCACGGGTCCGGCGATGTCGTCCTTCAGCCGCGCCAATGCCTGACGTGCCCGTTCCACCTGCACCATCAGTGCCTGCGCCTGCGGTAATAGCGCCGCGCCCGCCGCCGTGAGGCTCAGGCGGCGCGTGGTGCGTTGCAGCAGCACCACGCAGAAGCGCGACTCCAACAAGCTGATGCGCTTGGACAACTGCCCCTTGCTGCAGCCCAGTTGCTGCGCCGCCAGCGTGAAGCTGCCCGCCTCGATCAACACCGCGAACGCCGCCAGATCGTCCATTTCGCTCATGGATTGTTTCCAATAGAAAACCAAAGGTTGCCCATTAGCGCGCTTATCCGCAGAAAAAACCACTCTAAACTGAAACCACTTTCAACCCACACGAGGATCACCCCCATGAAAATTCTTCTGATCGGCGCCGGCGGCACCATCGGTTCGGCTGTCGACAAAGAGTTGTCCGAGCGTCACGAAATCATCCGCATCGGCCGCACCAGCGGTGACTTGCAGGTGGATATCAGCGACAGCGCCTCGATTCGCAAGCTGTTCGAAAAGACCGGCAAGTTCGACGCACTGGTCTGCGCGGCCGGCAACGTGACCTTCGCCCCGCTCGCTGAAATGAGCGAAGAAAGCTTTGCCCTGGGCCTCAAGGACAAACTCATGGGCCAGGTCAACCTGCTGCTGATCGGTCGTGAGTTTGCCAACGACGGTGCCTCCTTCACCTTCACCACTGGCGTGCTCAGCCACGACCCGATCCGCAGCGGCGCTTCAGCCGCCCTGGTCAACGGTGCCCTCGACAGCTTTGTGCGCGCCGCCGCCATTGAACTGCCGCGTGGCCTGCGGGTGAACTCGGTCAGCCCCACCGTACTGCTGGAAGCCATGGGCAAATACGCGCCGTACTTCCGCGGCTACAAGCCGGCTCCGGCAGCCGAGGTGGCGCTTGCCTACGCCAAAAGCGTGGAAGGCCTTCAGACGGGTCAGACCTTTCATGTGGGCTGAGCCCTTGTGATGAACGGTCAGGCTGAGTAACGTGGCGGCACTTGTCTGGAGAGCCAAAGATGCGTGTCGCCCGTTCCTTAGTCCTCGTTGCCCTGCTTCCATTGTTCGCCGCCTGCCAGTTACTCGAAAGACCACAGGAAGGTGCTTCTCACGTGGGTCAGACCCGAATGCAGGGCCAACTGACGGCGCTCGATGGCAAACTGGTGTTCCAGCCGTGCAATGAGCAACGCATCCTGGTGGTCAACGACATCGGCGGCACCAGCATCCTGCAGGAAGCCGCAAGCCTGGCCGATGCCCAAGGCAAGCTGTTCGCCGATGTGCGTGGGCAGGTCGTCGCCAGCGGTGGCGAGAGCCGGCTGGACCTGGTGCAGTTGTACCGCGTCGAGCGTTCGGGCGTTGCCTGCGACGATCCGAACTTCAAACTGCTGATCCTGCGTGCCGCCGGTCACGGCCCGGAATGGAACGTGAAGGTCAGCGGCAAAGGCATGGTCATCGATCGCGCAGGGCAACCGCCCCTGGCAGTTCCCTATGTTGAAGAGCAACTGGGCGACGGTCGCTTCAACCTCAGCACCGAAGCCAACGGCCAGCACATGGAACTGTGGGTCGCGCCGCAACGCTGCGTCGACAGCAGCACCGGCAGCGTTCAGCACATGAGCGCCGAGTTGCGTATCGACGGCCAGGTCCAACGGGGCTGCGGGTATTTCGGCGGATCGCGCAACGACTGATCGTTTAAGCCTCACGGGATGGCGCCTTTGAGGCTTATAATCGCGGCCTTCAAACGCCCTGGCGCAGTTGTGCGCCCCGCGAACCGGATCCCGCCATGTTACGAATCACCGAACTCAAGCTGCCAATCGACCATCCCGATGAAGACCTGCGCCTGGCCCTCGTCCAGCGCCTGGGTATCCCCAGCGATGACCTGCTCGATTTCACCTTGTTCAAGCGCAGCTACGATGCGCGCAAAAAGTCCTCCGAACTGTGCTTCATCTACACCATCGACCTCACCGTAAAGGATGAGGCCGCGCTGCTGCGCAAGTTCGCCGATGACCGTAACGTCAATGTGGCGCCGGATGTCAGCTACAAAATGGTCGGCCACGCGCCGGCCGATCTCGAGCAACGCCCGGTCGTGGTCGGCTTCGGCCCCTGCGGGATTTTCGCTGGCCTGTTGCTGGCGCAGATGGGCTTCAAGCCGATCATCCTCGAGCGTGGCCCCGATGTGCGCCAGCGCACCAAGGACACTTGGGGCCTGTGGCGCAAAAGTGTGCTCAACCCCGAGTCCAACGTTCAATTTGGCGAAGGCGGCGCGGGGACCTTCTCCGACGGCAAGCTCTACAGCCAGATCAAGGACCCGAAATTCATCGGCCGCAAAGTCCTGCACGAGTTCGTCAAGGCCGGCGCACCGGAAGAAATCCTCTACGTCAGCAAGCCGCACATTGGTACGTTCCGCCTGACCGGCGTGGTGGAAACCATGCGCGAGGAAATCCGCGCGCTGGGCGGCGAAGTGCGCTTCCAGCAGCGGGTAACGGACGTGCTGATCGAGGACGGCCGATTGGTCGGCGTCGAACTGCACGGCGGCGAGCAGATTCACTCCAAACACGTCATCCTGGCGCTGGGTCACAGCGCCCGCGACACCTTCCGCATGCTCCATGGTCGCGGCGTGTTCATGGAAGCCAAGCCGTTCTCGGTGGGGTTCCGCATCGAGCACCCGCAATCGCTGATCGACCGCGCGCGTTTGGGCAAGTACGCCGGTCACCCGAAGCTTGGCGCCGCCGACTACAAACTGGTGCACCACGCCAAGAACGGTCGTTCGGTCTACAGCTTCTGCATGTGCCCGGGCGGCACCGTGGTCGCTGCCACGTCAGAACCCAATCGGGTCGTGACCAACGGCATGAGCCAGTACTCGCGCAACGAGCGTAACGCCAACTCCGGGATCGTCGTCGGCATCACCCCGGAAGTCGATTACCCGGGCGGGCCACTGGCGGGTATCGAGTTGCAGGAGCGTCTGGAGTCCCACGCGTATGTGCTCGGCGGCAGCAACTACGAAGCCCCGGCGCAACTGGTCGGCGACTTCATTGCCGGCAAACCGTCCACGGCGCTGGGCAGTGTCGAACCGTCGTACAAACCCGGTGTCGCGCTGGGCGATCTGGCGCTGGCCTTGCCGGAATTTGCCATCGAAGCGATCCGCGAAGCCCTGCCTGCGTTCGAGAAACAGATCCGCGGGTATTCGCTGCATGACGCGGTACTGACCGGCATCGAAACCCGCACCTCGTCGCCACTGCGCATCACCCGCAACGAGTCGATGCAGAGCCTGAACGTCAAGGGCCTGTTCCCGGCGGGCGAAGGCGCAGGTTATGCCGGCGGGATCTTGTCGGCAGGTGTGGACGGCATTCGCATCGCCGAGGCGGTGGCGCGGGATATTCTGGGCCTGGCCTCCTGACACAACACAAATCCCCCTGTAGGAGCGAGCTTGCTCGCGATGGCGGTGTATCAGTCGAAATCAATCTGACTGCCCCACCGCCATCGCGAGCAAGCTCGCTCCTACAGGGGTTTCAATCAGATATTCGCTCGCAACACACTCGCCGGCAGCGCTTCCCCGCGCTCGACCGCCGCCGCCACCGCCGCTATCAACCCAGTCAATTCATAGCCCTCGGCCGTGAGCCATTTCTTATCGTAGTAAGTCGTGGCATAACGCTCGCCGCTGTCGCACAGGATCGCCACGATCGACCCCGACTCTCCCGCCGTCGCCATCTGCTGCGCCGCCATCAACGCGCCGATCAGATTGGTGCCGCTCGATCCACCGACATGTCGCCCCAGCCGCTCGGCCAGGTAATGCATGGCCGCCAGGGACAGGGCGTCCGGCACCTTGACCATCGCATCGATGACCTTGGGCAGGAACGACGCCTCGACCCGCGGCCTACCAATGCCTTCGATACGCGAACCATGGTCCAGGCGCAGGCTGGCATCGCCCGTCTGGTAATAATCGAAAAACACTGAACGCTCGGCATCGGCGCACAGCACGCGGGTGTTGTGCTGGCGGTAACGCACGTAACGGCCCAGCGTGGCGGTGGTGCCCCCGGTGCCGGGGCTGGAGATGAGCCAGCTCGGCTCGGGGTGCCGCTCGAAGCGCATCTGATGGAAGATCGATTCCGCAATGTTGTTGTTCGCCCGCCAGTCGGTAGCGCGCTCGGCGTAGGTGAACTGGTCGATGAAGTGGCCGTCGTGCTCGCGGGCCAGGCGCTCGGACTCGGCATAGATCTGGGTCGGATCATTAACCAGGTGGGTTTTGCCACCGTAGAAGGCGATCTGCGCGATCTTCTCCCTGGAAGTGCTCGCCGGCACCACCGCAATGAACGGCAAGCCAAGCAGGCGGGCGAAGTACGCCTCGGAAATCGCCGTCGAACCGCTGGACGCTTCGATCACAGGCGCACCCGGTTTCAGCCAGCCATTGCACAACGCATACAGGAACAACGAGCGCGCCAGCCGATGCTTCAGGCTGCCGGTGGGGTGGCTGGATTCGTCCTTGAAATACAGCTCGATGCCCGTATAACCCGGCAGGGGCAATGGGATCAGATGCGTGTCGGCGCTGCGCTGGAAGTCGGCTTCGATGATTCGAATCGCTTCCCGGACCCACTGTCGGTTGTCGCTCATGATGGCTTCTCGTCAAGGCGGCCTTGTCGCAAGGCTCAGCCCGCAAGCTTAGGAAATATCCGACATCGCGCACAGATACAGCTGAGCCTCAATACCTCGGGCAACTGCTAGGCTCAAGTCCGTGTCGCCGGTTCATGCCCCACCCGCATATAACAAAAAAGAATATAACTTTTGTTTTAACAACTAACGGTACGGGTTAGGGTGTGCCACCTTTTTGATTATTCGATGGAGAGCGACCTTGCCTCTGCGTAGCACCTTCACCCGTTTCTTTCAGTTGGAAGCTGCCAGCGGCCTGCTGTTGATTGCGGCCGCCGTTTTGGCCCTGATCATCAACAACTCGCCCCTGTCCTGGCTGTACAACGGTTTGCTGGACACCCCCGTGGTCGTACAGATCGGCGCACTCAAGATCGCCAAACCTCTGCTGCTGTGGATCAACGACGGCCTGATGGCATTGTTCTTCCTGCTGATCGGCCTGGAGGTGAAGCGCGAAGTGCTCGATGGCCAACTGGCGAAACCCTCGCAGATTGTGCTGCCCGGGGCGGCGGCCATCGGCGGCATGGTCGTACCGGCACTGATCTATTGGTTTCTCAATCGCGACAATCCCGCTGCGCTCAGTGGCTGGGCGATTCCGACCGCCACCGACATTGCCTTCGCCCTCGGCGTCCTGGCCCTGCTCGGCAAGCGGGTACCGGTGTCGCTGAAGCTGTTCCTGATGACCCTGGCAATCATTGATGACCTGGGCGCAATCATCATCATTGCGATTTTCTACTCCGGCGCCCTGTCGACCCTTTCCCTGGCGCTGGCGGCTGCCTGCATCGTCGCATTGATCGCGATGAACCGCCTTGGCGTGGTCAAGCTGGGACCGTACATGATCATCGGCCTGATCCTGTGGGTGTGTGTGCTCAAGAGCGGTGTTCACGCCACACTGGCGGGTGTGACCCTGGCCTTCTGCATCCCCCTGCGCACAAAAAATGCCGAGCCCTCCCCGCTGCTGACACTGGAACACGCCCTGCATCCGTGGGTCGCCTACGGCATCCTGCCGCTGTTCGCTTTCGCCAACGCCGGCCTGTCGCTCAGTGACGTGACCGTCGAAAGTTTCACCCATTACGTGCCCATGGGCATCGCACTGGGGCTACTGCTGGGCAAGACCATCGGCGTGTTCGGCCTGACCTGGCTCGCCGTAAAATCCGGCATGGCCGCCCTGCCCCAGGGCGCCAACTGGGGGCAGGTACTGGGTGTGGCGATTCTCTGCGGCATCGGTTTCACCATGAGCCTGTTCGTGGGGTCCCTGGCCTTCGTCCCCGGTGCCAGCGAATACGCCGGCATGGACCGCATGGGGATTCTCACCGGCTCGATCCTGGCAGCCTTGATCGGTTATTCGATGACGGCGGCCGCGAGTCGCAGGAACGCGGTGGTGTCGTCCTCGTAATGGCGCGCCGCCTCATCGGATGAACCCCTTTTGATGATCGTTCCCACGCAGAGCGGGGAACGATCAGTCGCAACAACCGGCAGTAAAAAACAGAAGTAAAAAACCCCGACCAGCTCTCGCTGATCGGGGTTTTTAGTGACCCGCAGGTGCGCTTAGTGCGTCACGCGGCTGGTGCCGTCCACGGTTGCGATGCGTACGCGCTCGCCCACACGGAAGACTTCATTTTCCTGAACCTGTTGCACGTAGGCGCGCATGCTGCCGTCGTCTTCGCGCACGGTGATTTCCACGCCCTGGGTGCGGGTCAGGCCTTCTTCGGCGGCAGAACCCACCAGGCCACCGGCCACTGCGCCGATGACGGCAGCGACGATGCTGCCCTTGCCGCCGCCAATGGCGCTGCCACCGACACCACCCACCGCTGCACCGGCGATGCCGCCGATAGGGGTCTTGGTGCCTTCGATTTTCACCGGACGCAGCGCTTCGATGGTGCCCATGCGAACCGTCTGCACGCGACGCGCTTCGTCACGGGAGTAGGAGTCACCGGTCAAGCTCGATTGGCAGCCAGTGAGCAACATCGCCATCGTGGAAAAGGAAGCAATTAGCAGAACAGACTTACGCATAGCATCAACTCCAAAGGACAAGTATTCATTAAACTCCGCAGCTTGACGCATGTCACGGCATGGCCCGGATAAAATGGGTTTGATTCAGGCCAGGTACAGCGTGACCACGCACTTTGCATACCGTAGCGGCATTTGGCCGAATATGCGCCGCTCAACCAGGGAATGCCATGGATTACTTCATCATTGTCGTCACCACCGTCGCCGGTCTGTATTTCCACTGGTGGATATACGTAAGGATCAAACGCTGGATGGACCGTGATCTCGCGCTGTCGCTGGCAGGTGACGACGAGCATAAGAAACTCTTCATGCTCCAGCAACTGGCTAACGCCCAGACACAGAAAATCAAGCGTCGAGACCTGCCCCAATGGCTGGAAGCCGCTGCGGCAGACTATCCCGGTCGGTAGACTGCCTAGGGTGCCAGACGTTCAAGAATCCAGTCGGCGCCCTGCGCACGGTAGTTTATACGATCGTGCAGACGGCTCGAACGGCCCTGCCAGAACTCGATGCGTTCCGGCAGCAGGCGATAACCACCCCAGTGTTCGGGGCAATGAGGCTGCGTATCGCTGAAGCGTTGCTCGGTGCTCCTGAGCAACGCTTCGAGTTCGCCACGATCGGCGATCACCCGACTTTGCGGAGAAGCCCAGGCACCGAGGCGGCTGCCCAGTGGCCGGACCTGGAAATAGGCATCCGACTCCTCGGGCGTAACCTTCATCACCCGCCCTTCAATGCGCACCTGGCGCTCCAGGGCCGGCCAGAAGAAAGTCATGGCCGCAAACGGGTTCGCGGCCAGGTGCTGACCTTTGGCGCTCTCGTAGTTGGTGAAAAACGTGAAGCCCTGCTCGTCCAGGCCCTTTAGCAGAAGAATGCGGCAATGCGGCCGGCCGTCCGTGTCGACGGTGGCCAGGGTCATGGCATTGGCTTCCACCGGCGCCTGCTCGGTTTTCACCGCGTCGGCAAACCACTGGTGGAACAGCGCAAACGGCTCGGCCGGGGCTTGCGCCTCGGTCAGGCCATCACGGGTGTAATCGCGACGCATATCAGCCAGGCCCTGGGTCATGGCGCATTCCTTTTGATTAACGAATCACTTTTTTACCGCATCAGCAGCGGCGACTTTCTTGTCAGTGGTGGCCGCCTTGGCCGGCGTGGTCTTTTTCGCGGGCGCTTTAGCCGGCGCTTTCTTGGCGGGTGCCTTGGCAGCGGCTTTCTTGGCCGGCGCCTTTTTCGTGGCTGGCACGTCGGCTTTCTTCGTGGCTGGTGCCGGAGTGACAGGCTTGGCCACTGGCTTGACGTCCTGGGCCGCAACCATTTTGACCGGTGCCGGGGCTGGCATGTTGTATTTGCTCAGCAGCGCGACCATGGTGTTTTGCGGTGTCACCAACATTTCAACACGACGGTTAAGGGCACGGCCCTCTACGCTGTCGTTGGCCGCACGCGGAGCGTCGCTGCCCATGCCGCGCAGCATCAGGCGATCACGCTGCAAGCCACTTAGACGGAAGATTGCCGCCACCGCTTGCGCGCGTTCCTGGCTGAGTTTCTGGTTGGCTGCAGCGACACCCGACGTGTCGCTGTGGCCGAGGACCAACACCGCGGTTTTCGGATCAACTTCGAGAATTTTCGCCACGCGAGTGAACGGGCCCAGGGTCACTGGCAACAACATCGCCGGACGGTCCGGGTTGAACGAGCCTTCGACCGGCGCGGTGATCACCAGCACATCCTCACGGCGCTCCAATTCCAATTTGCTGTCCTTGATCGCGGTTCGCAAGCGCGGCTCGTAATCGTCGAGCCAGGCCTGGGTCACTTTCGGGTCGGGCATCGGCACAGCCTTGGCCGTACTCTGCTCTTTGCCACCGAAAGGCCACCACCACTTGCCACTGGACTCGGCCTCGGCCTTGGCCACTTCCACCGGTTTGGCTTCAGGTTTTACCTCGGGTTTCTTGTCCAGGGCCTCTTCGGAACCAAACGGCCAGTACCAAGGGTTGGAGCTTTCGGCCTTCGCCACCGGGGCTGCGGCAACCGGTTTTACCGGGGCCGGAGCAGGAGCCGGCTCTTTCGACGCGACTTTGTCCGAGGAGCCGAACGACCACCAACTGCCGCCGTCGGAATCATTTTTTGGGTTCTGTGCACAACCGGTGACTGCGACGCACAGGGCCATTGCGAGGGTGGTTTTATTGAATGACATTGGATATCCACAAAAAAGTGATCATGAAAAACAGGCCGGCAGGACCCGGATAAACAGACGATTGGAGAACATAAAGGCCTCCGGGTTCCGGCCCTGGAACCCGTGAGCGTGTTTTACAGACAAGTGGCCAGTACCCGTGCGAGTTTCTGCGCGCGCGGATCCATCAAAACGTATGGCCCCAGCGTGTTGGTAACAAAACCGAAGGCGACATCGTGTTCCGGGTCAGCGAAACCGATGGAGCCACCGGCGCCCGGATGGCCAAACGCCCGCGGACCAAGCCCGTAGGTTGCGTTGGGCACGTCAGGCTGATCGAGCATGCATCCCAGGCCAAAACGGGTCCGGGTCAATAAAGTCTTGTCCTCACCGATGCTGTGTTCGCGGGTCAGCTCCTCGAGCATTTCGCTTTCCAGCAGGCTGCCATCGAGCAATCCCGCATAAAAACCGGCCAGGCTACGCGCGTTGCCGTGGCCGTTGGCCGCCGGTTGCTGCATACGCCGCCACTCGGGCTTGTTGGTGCTGGTCAGGACCGATGGCGGGTTGGTGAAAGCCCGCGTGGTCATGGCCGTCGGTTCGCGCATCGTCACTTGCAGCAGGCGCTGGGCTGCGGCGTCGCCGACATTGCCCTTGCCACGGGCGATGTGGGCCACACGATGGAATTCCTCATCCGCCAGACCGACGTGAAAATCCAGCCCCAGGGGTTTGGCCACGCGGGCCACGATTGACTCTCCGGGTCCGCGATTGTCGGCACGACGCAGCAACTCGCCCACCAGCCAGCCATAGGTGATGGCGGCATACCCGTGCGCGGTTCCCGGTGTCCACCAGGGCGTCTCGGCGGCCAGGGCATCGACCATGGTTTGCCAGTCGTACAACGCCTCCGGGGCCAGCAGCTCGCGCAACGCTGGCAGGCCGGCCTGATGGCAGAGCAACTGGCGCAGGGTCACCGACTCCTTGCCGGCCGCCGCGAACTCGGGCCAATAGCGGGCAACCGGCGCGTCGAGTTGCAGCTTGCCTTCGGCGACCAGTTGCAGAGCGGTGACAGCCGTAAAGGTCTTGGTGCAGGAAAACAGGTTGGCGATGGTGTCGCTGTGCCAGGCCTCCAGACCGTCCTTGTCGGCAGTACCGGACCAGAGATCAACGACCGTTTCGCCGCCAACCTGGATACACAGCGCCGCACCACGCTCCTGGGGATCGTCGAACAACGCGGCAAACGCTTCACGCACCGCTTCGAACCGGAGTTCGTAATGACCCTGAATCTGCACCCTGCCTTCCTCGGACATACCTTGAACAAACTGGCCGGCATTGTTCCAGCCATTGAGGGTTTTGGGAACAGGGTTGGGCTGGGCGGTCGGTTTGGGGGTGGGGTTGTGATCGTTCCCACGCTCCGCTGGGAACGATCAGATCGGTTTCAGGCCTTAATGCCCATTCCCCGAATGCCCGCCGGCATGCCCTGCCCCCTTGGCCTCGCCCTGGCGCCCCCCCTCGGCATCATGACTGGCCTTGTCCGCTTCGGATTTGAGCTTTTCTGCCTCCTTGCCCAACTGATCGACGGCCGCCAGGTTGGCTTTGCGCACGCTGTCGACAAAGCCCTGGAACGGAATATCGGTAATGCCTACCAGGCCAAAGTGTCCGTTCTCGCCATCCAGCAGGCGACCAGTTACCGGTTGGTCGAGGTACTGGAACCAGTGCACGCCGACAATCGACGGCTCGCTCAGCGCCTGCTTGAGGAAATGGGCGTAAGCCGGTCCGCGATCTTCCTCCCTGGACAACTGCGTGACGCCGCCCCAGAACGGACCGCGATCGGCCGAACCGAAATTGAACTCGGTGATCAGCACCGGCTTGTCGAGGCTGCGCAGGCTGGCGAAGTCATAACCGTCCTGCGGTTGCAGGGTATACATGTTGAAACTCAACACGTCGCAATACTTCGCGCAGGATGCCACGGCTTCCGGGGTACTGACGGCGAAGCGACCGCCCAGCAACAACTGGTTCGGGGCGTGCCATTTCAGCGAGTCGGAGATGGTCTTGAAGTACGTTTCGGCGAAGACCTTCTGGAAATACTTGAAGTCGTTTTCGATTTCCGGGTGCTCAGCGCTCGGCAGTGGCGGTTCGAAACCGGGGTCTTCCATCAACTCCCAGGCGGGCAGTTCTATACCCCAGGCTTTCGACAGGCCAGCCTGGTTGCGGTACTTATCGCGCAGTTGCTTGAGGAATGCCCGTTTGGCCGGGACGTCGGTGGTCAATTTCAGGGTGCCATAAGCCAGCGCGTAACGGGCTTTGGGATCATCGCCGGGCCCCGCCCAGGCCAGTTCGTTGTCGGCGAAGTAACCGATCAGCCATGGATCGTCACGATGATCGCGAGCGGCGATCGCCACGGCACGCTCGGTGGCCATGGCGAAACGCGGGTCGAACGGATCCGGCATCCCACCCCACCAGTCGGCTCCCGTGCTGATGCTGGCGTAATCGCCGACGATGGACAGCGGCAAGGTGTAGGGCACGCGATCGGCGTTGCCCAGCACCGGAGCGCTCCAATTGCCAAGGGTGTTGAAACCCCAGGCTTGCAGGCGATCCAGGGTGTCGCTGGCCCAGCGCTTTTGATCAATCACGGCGGTGCAGGGCTCAACCGATTTGGCGCGGCTCGCGTCCTCGGCGCCCGTCCTGGCGGCTTCGGCCACACCGGATTCGCTGGCGGACGGGACCACAGGCTGCTCGACAGCTTTCTCGGTGGACGCTTGCACCGCATCGGCCTTGGCCGCTTCGGCGACCCCGGCCTTGGTGTCACTGGCCGGCGCGCAAGGGTTGCCATACAGGCGCTGCAGGTTGGCGCCGTAGAAGTCATACCAGCGGCCTGCGTTGTAACCACGGCCCTGGTCGGCGCCATTACCGCCCTGGTTGTTGCCCTCCCCGTAATGACTGGCCAGTGGCTCGTCAGGTTTGGGCAGCGATTCGAACATCCACTCGCGGCCGGCAACGTAGGTCTGGTTGACATCCGGCGCTACGGTGTTGACGCCCAGCGAATAGAACGGGTGCCCTTCCGGCGTCACCAGATACCAGCGGCCCTCGCGTTTTTCACTGCGGAAAAAACCGCTGGCGTGAAACGTCGGGCCTTTGGTCCAACCGCCGAACTTATCGAGCGCAGCCTTCTGACGCTCGGCCAGCCATGTCCCGATCTGTTGCTGATCCTTGGCGAGGGCGCTTTTGAGCTGCTCGTCGCTGCTGATTTTTTCCGGCCACCGGGCCCGGGTCGATTGCCCGTAGATATCCACCAGTGCGCCGTAGGCAGCTTGAATCACGGCCTCGCCATCCTGCACCCCGAAACGTTCCAGCAGGATGCTCTGCGCAGCTTTGGGTTGATCCATCGACAGGCTTACCGACACCACCTGACTGCGATCCAGTTCACCGGTACTGCTGGCGAGCAACACGCGCTGGCCGTCAATGGTCATCGGCATGGGTGGACCGGCCTTCATGCCCAGGTTCAGCGGCGTACTCGGTTGCAACGGCACCAGCAGCGTCTGCGCCGGGCCGGCTGGCAGGTCGACGCGACTGACCAATGTCTGGCCATTGTTACTCTGGATTTTCACGTAGACGGTCACGGCCCAGTTCATCGCGCTCTGGATCCGCAGGCTCATCATCCCCGACTGCGACCAATCCCAGGCCCCGGTTTGCGGCGTCAGGCGCAGCGTCGGTTGCGCCGCCGGATTGAATGTAACCCGCCGCAGCACCTCGCCTTCCGGCGTCTGCTCGGCATTCGATTGCGGCAGGCTGGCGTCCTGAGTCACCACCTGTACCACATCGGCGGGACGGACAAAGTTGAACAGCGTCTGCTGGCCGGCTGATGCCGCCCAAACGGGGGTGGCAAGGAGTACGGCGAATACAGCGGGCAACGAACGGCGGATCATAAGAACGAAGTTCTCCCTAACGACCCATGAAGGCCAGTGGAAAAGCGATGACAGAGAGATAGACAACACGGCGGGCAGATTTGCCCACCGGGTCTTCAGGAAATTTCACGACGGAAAGGCGGCAATGCATTGAGGATGGCTTTGCCATAGCGTTGGGTGACCAGGCGCCGGTCGAGCAAGGTAATGGTACCCCGGTCTTCTTCCGTACGAAGCAGGCGGCCGCAGGCCTGGACCAGCTTCAGCGAGGCGTCGGGCACGGATATTTCCATGAACGGATTGCCGCCCCGCGCTTCGATCCATTCGGACAATGCCGCTTCGACCGGGTCATCGGGCACCGAAAACGGGATTTTGGCGATGATCACGTGCTCGCAGTAGGCGCCAGGCAGGTCGACACCTTCGGCGAAACTCGCCAAACCGAACAGCACACTGGAATCGCCACCATCGACCCGTGCCTTGTGCTTGTTCAGGGTTTCCTGTTTGGACAGGTTGCCTTGAATGAACACTTGCTTGCGCCAGTCACGGTCAAGGCCATCGAACACGTCCTGCATCTGTTTACGCGAGGAAAACAGCACCAGCGTACCGCGTGAACCTTCCACCAACTCCGGCAGGTCGCGAATGATCGCTGCGGTGTGCGCCGCCGCATCACGGGGGTCGGCGTTGAGGTTCGGTACTCGCAGCACGCCGGCGTCGGCATGGTGGAAAGGGCTTGGGACCACTGCCGTCACGGCCTTCTTTGGCAGGCCAGCGCGCATGCGGAAGCGGTCGAAGGTGCCGAGTGCCGTCAGGGTTGCCGAGGTCACCAGCGCGCCATAGGCCACGTTCCACAGGTTGCGCCGCAGCATCTCCGCCGCGAGGATCGGGCTGGCGTTGACCTCGATGTCAAACAGCGAACCGCTTTCGGCCAGGGTCAGCCAGCGCGCCATTGGCGGGTTGTCTTCCGGGTCTTCGACGGTGAACGCGGTCCACAACTCCCAGTTGCCCGAGGAACGGGACAACAGGCTGCCGAACAACGGATACCACTCTTCGGCCTGATTACTGGCGATGCCAATGTTGACCTCGCCGTCCATGCCTTCCTTGAGCAGATCGGTAAGCCGGGTGAACAGGTCGGTCAAACGGGCAAAGCCCTTTTTCAGTTCGATGCCCATCTCGCGCATGTGCTCGGGGATCACCCCACCGGTGAAGCGATGACGCGGTCGCTCTCGGCCCTCGACGTCTTCGCCGGGCTTGAAATCGGCAACTTGTTCGCACGCGGTAAACATGAATTGTTGTTGGGTCTTGATCTCCCGGGCCAGCTCCGGCACCTGTTCGATCAACTTGCCCAAGTCGCCGGGCAACGGGTGTTGCGCCAGCAGCTTGGTGAGGTTCTTGGCGGTGGTCTCCAGCCAGTCGGCCGTGGAGCGCAGGCGCGTGTAGTGGGCGAAGTGGCCGATGGCCTTGTCGGGCAGGTGGTGACCTTCGTCGAACACGTAGAGGGTGTCGCGCGGATCGGGCAATACCGCGCCGCCGCCCAGGGCCAGGTCGGCCAGGACCATGTCGTGGTTGGTGACGATCACGTCGACCTTGCCCATGCCTTCGCGGGCCTTGTAGAAGGCACACTGGCCAAAATTCGGGCAATGGCGATTGGTGCACTGGCTGTGATCGGTGGTCAGGCGCGCCCAATCGGCATCTTCCAGGGCGTTGGGCCAACTGTCGCGATCGCCGTCCCATTTATTGCCCGCGAGCTTCTCGATCATGCTGGTAAACAGCTTTTGACTGGCCTCATCCACCTCGATCTTGAAGCCTTCTTCCTCGAACAGCTGCGCCGTGGCGGTTTGCGCATGGCCTTCCTGGAGCAACATGTCGAGCTTGGACAGGCACATGTAGCGGCCACGGCCCTTGGCCAGCGAAAAGCTGAAGTTCAGCCCACTGTTGCGCATCAGGTCTGGCAGGTCCTTGTAGACGATCTGCTCCTGCAGGGCGACGGTCGCGGTGGCGATCACCAGGCGTTTACCGGCGGCCTTGGCGGTCGGGATCGCGGCCAGGCTGTAAGCCACGGTCTTACCGGTACCGGTGCCGGCTTCCACCGCGACAACCGCGGGTTCGCCACTGCGCCGGCCTTCGTCGTCGGTGTCGATATCACCGAGCACCTTGGCGACTTCGGCGATCATCAGGCGCTGGCCGTAGCGCGGCTTGAGGCTCTTGGCTTCGAGAAAACGCGAATAGGCGCCCTGGATCGTGGTTTTGAGTTCAGTGCTGATCATGAATTGTCGGGCGCTAAAAACGCTGGATAAATTTTCAGTGGTTTTGGGGGCGTTCTCCACTGATTTCCCCGCCGCGTTGTCGCCTTAAAACGGGCCAGGCAAGGCGCAGGCCGCGGGGAATGGTTGCTCCCTTTCCAAGGCCTGCAACGCAGCCTGGCCCTTTTTAAGGCACAACCCGAAGGGCCGGGTCTGCTGTTGCGCAGGGCTGCGTTGCTCGAAGCTTATTTGGAATGACCAAACCACGCTTCTCGCGCCTTGCCCTGCACAACAGCAGACCCGGCGCGACGGGGAAATTAGTGGAGAACGCCCCCAAATCGGTCGCTATCATACCCCGCTAATCAATCCCGCGCAGAACGGAGTACCCGAATGACACCTTTTAGCCTGGTCTACACCCTGCATGTCCTGTCCGCCCTGGTCTGGGTCGGCGGTATGTTCTTCGCCTGGATGGTCCTGCGCCCCGCCGCCGTGAAGGCCCTGGAAGGCCCTGCCCGACTGAAGCTGTGGGTAGAAGTGTTTCAAGGTTTTTTCCGCTGGGTCTGGGTCGCGGTCGTGCTGCTGCCGATCAGCGGCGTGGGCATGATCCATCTGCAATACAGCGGTTTCGAGGCAGCGCCGCGTTATGTGCAGATCATGATGGGGCTGTATCTGGTGATGACCGCGTTGTTCATCCGCATACAGGCGTTGATGTTGCCAGAGCTGCGTACGGCAGTGGCGGCACAGGATTGGCCGGCAGGCGCGGCGGTGCTGGGGAGGATTCGCCGCTTGGTGGGGATCAACCTGATTGTCGGTTTGGTGCTGGTGGCGATTGCCGCGGCCAGACCGACCTTCTAATACCGCCCCCCTGTAGGAGCGAGCTTGCTCGCGATGGACGACCAGACACCGCGGGGTGTCAGGATCCAGCGTCATCGTTGACGACCATCGCGAGCAAGCGCGCCGATTTTGATTTCTGTAGGAGCGGACTTGTCCGCGATGGTGGTCGGGGCACCGCGGGGTGTCAGGTGGCCAGCGTCATCGTTGACGACCATCGCGAGCAAGCGCGCCGATTTTGATTTCTGTAGGAGCGGACTTGTCCGCGATGGTGGTCGGGGCACCGCGGGGTGTCAGGTGGCCAGCGTCATCGTTGACGACCATCGCGACGGTTCGACGCCTCGACAAGCCCGCTCCCACAGATCCAGCCTTCCCAGACAGGTACACCCCGCGGATTACAACCGCTGCACCGTCACCGAACCCGCAGCGCCCGCCACGCCAGGCTGTCCATCCACCCCTGGTTTGCCGTTCTTGCCACCATCGGTCTTGTAGATCAGGCAGCCCTTGGCCTTGCCACCCGCCCCCGGCTTGCCGCCAGCCCCGGCCAAGCCGCCGGCACCGCCGTCGACCTGAACCTTGATCCGCTCGGCCGGGTAATCCTGCGGCAGGGCCAGGCGAACGAGTGCACCCGGCGCGCCCGGTTGCCCGTCACTGCCGTTGCTGCCATCGGACCCGCGACCCGCCTGCCCCCAGGTGCAGCCCGGAGCCTGGCCATTGGCGCCATCGAGCCCGACAAACCCCGGAGCCCCGGTACCGCCACGGGCATCAACCGACAGCAGCGGCGCGTCCAGCGTCTTGATCTGCAGATTCAGATTACGCCCTGCCCGGGCCGCCTTCTGATAAGTACCCGGAGCGCCACGTGCGGTGATCTGACTGCCCTCGGACAGCTGCGCGCGATTGACCTTCAATTCAAGGGCGTTTTCGCCGGGCACAATGGCAATCCGCGCCTCACGCCCCAGATGCAGTTCATCCACACTGACTTCGGTGACATTGGAAGGCACCAGCAAAGTACCGTAATCGGCCACCTCCAGGCGCTCCAGCTTCAACGTGCTGGTGGCGTTGGGCAGGCGCATCAGGGAGTTGGTTTCGACGCTGACCACCTGGGCACAGGCGAACGGGCTGATAAGTGCGGCAAGCAGACAGAGTTTACGCATGGGAAGCCTTAGTTTCGGCGGGCGCCGGAATGGTTTGCAGGTGAAAAACACCAAAAAAGAGGATCTTCAGTCGATCGCGCCAGGGGTGGGTACGACCGCGAAGGCTGCGAAAACAGAATACCGCCTCGAGAAGATGAAGGGCCGCCAGCAAGCCGCCGGCCAGATTGACCAGTACGTGCAACGGATAGACAAAGGGGGTCAACACATTGACCAGCACCACCGCCCAGAACAGCAGGGTCAACAGCTTCCCCAGCCCCCAGAACACCTTCATACGCTCCTCCGGTGAGAATTATTCTTTTGCGCACAGTAACGGCTTCCACGCGGGATAAGCCAGAGGGCAATGGAAAATACTTCATGAAGATTGCACGATGGCCGTCGAATCGCCTGTAGGAACGATCCGACGGCTCTAGCGCGGGCCTCAGCGATTGAGGTGCAATTCCACCCGGCGATTTTTCGCCCGGCCCTCGTCCGTTTCGTTATCGGCGACCGGTTCGCTCTCGCCGCGACCTTCACTGGTGATTTTCTCCGGCGCAATGTGCATGCCCAAAAGGTAAGCCGCCACGCTGCTGGCCCGGCGTTCGGACAGCGCCTGGTTGTAGGCGTCAGAACCCTTGCTGTCGGTGTGCCCGATGATCTTGATGGTCTTCACGTCAGGGCTTTGCAACCTGGGCATCACTTGATCGAGTTGATCCTGGGCCGCCGGCGTCAGGTCGGCCTTGTCGAAGGCGAACAACACGGCACCGGCATCGCTCAGGGTGATGACTTCCACAGGAGCAGGCTCGGCCGGTTTCTGGCTGGCAGGGTATTGCGGCAACGGGCAGCCGCGATGATCGACTGGGGTGTTGGACGGTGTGTCAGGGCAACGATCGCGCCGATCGAATACGCCGTCTCCGTCTTCGTCACCGTCCTGGGCGTAGCAGATAAGGCCGCCGCTCAAGATGCCGAGCGCCGCACCACCCGCCGCCCACCCACCACTTTCAATGGCGCCCAAGCCGCCACCCACCAGCCCGCCGATGAGGCTACAGATCGGCCAGGTGCGTTGGTTGAGGGGGGCAGTGCCATCGCTGTGAGTGGCGCAACCGGTCAGCAGGCTGCCAAGCAGCATGACCGGCAAGACGGTCCGAATGAGTACGCTCATATGGAAAGCTCCTGTGTTACCGGCCGATGCCGGCTACACAGGAGTAAAGACCCGCATCCGCGACTGCACAAGCCGCGGATGCGAGGGGTTCAGCGGTTGATTTTGATTTCCGTGCGACGGTTCTGTGCACGGCCGTCAGCGGTTTTGTTGTCGGCTACCGGCTGGCTCTCACCCGCACCGGTCACAGACACGAAACTGCTGCGTGGCACACCACTTTCGACGAGGTACTCCACCACCGAATGTGCGCGGCGATCCGACAGTTTCTGGTTGTAGGCATCGCTGCCGACGCTGTCGGTGTGACCGGTCACGGTCAATTGAGCGCTGCTGTTTTCCTGTTTCAGGCGAGTGGCGACCTTATCCAGGACTTGTTTGTCAGCACCCGTGAGGGTGGCTTTGTCGAACTGGAAGTGAACATCACGGATGACAATGGTTTCTTCCTTGACCACAACCACTTCTTCAACCACTGGCGCAGGCACAGGTGGTGGGCAGCCATCGGCATCGACTTTCACGCCTCGAGGCGTACCCGGGCACTTGTCACGGCTGTCCGGCACGCCATCACCGTCCTCGTCGCCATCACCATGTACCCAGCAATAAGCTGCGGCCGTACCGCCAACCAGCAGGGCACCGTAGCCGGCCCAGGCCGAGCTCTCCGTCGCGCCCAGCCCCGCGCCCACGACACCGCCGACAGCCGCACAGGTCGGCCAGTCGGTTTTCTGCAAACCTGCGCAACCAGTCAACACACTGGTTAGCAGAACCAAGGGTAGTGCTGTCCGAACTATGCTCATCTAGTTTTCTCCTGAAGGATCGGCTTAGAACCGATTCAGGGAGTAAAGACCCGAGTTTTAATCTCCGCCAGCAATAGGCCATTGCAGTTTTGTCCCGTATTCACGGCAGGTCGCCCCATGTGGCGTCTGGCCGCTCTATATCTGGGCCTTTGGGCGCGCTAGTCTTGGCATTCTGATTGAGGATCTTTGATGACTGCAGCAATCTCTTCGCGCACGCCGCAGCAGGCGCTGGCCGCTTTGCTTGATCGTTATGCCCCGCTGCGCCTGTTGGTGATCGGCGCCAGCGAGTTCCCGGCGCTTGAGGCCTTCCGGCTCGCGCACCCGGATACCTGCATTGCCCACGCCGCGCCCGGACCGTTGCCGGCCGAACTGGCAGCACGTCGTTTCGACCTCGCGCTGGTGGTCGATTGCCTCGAACATTTACCCAAGCGCGACGGTCTGAATCTGCTCGGGGGGATTCGCAACCTCAATGCCAGTCGCCTGGCGGTGATCGCCGATGTGTCCGCCAGCGGCTGGCAGGACACCGACTTTTTCTCCCTGGCCCTGCAAGCCAGCGAACGCTTCCAGCGCGACGAACAGGTGCTGACCTTGTTCACCTACGATCTGCTTGATTACAAACAAGTCCCCGACTGGCTCAACTCTCGCTTCTGGGCCAATCCGGAAAACTTCGGGAAATACTGGTGGTAACGCAATGAGTACATCCATTTGCCCTTGTGGCAGCGGCACACTCCTCGACGCCTGCTGCGGCCACTTCCACGCCGGCCACCCGGCCCCCTGCGCCGAGGCCTTGATGCGTTCGCGCTACAGCGCCTACGTATTGGGCCTGGTCGATTACCTGGTGGCGACCACTCTGGCCGCACAACAGTCGGGACTGGACCGACAATCGATCAGTGACTGGAGCGCGCAAAGCACCTGGCTGGGTCTTGAGGTCGAAAGCTCCGAGGTGTTCGGTGGTCAACCGGAACACGCTTTCGTGACGTTCACTGCACGCTGGCATGACGGCAGCGGTGAACACAGTCATCGCGAGCGTTCTTCATTCGTGCAAAACGCCGGGCGCTGGTACTTCATCGATCCCACCGTGACGCTCAAGGCGGGCCGCAACGATACCTGTCCCTGCGCCAGCGGGCAGAAGTTCAAGAAATGCTGCGCGGGGTATTTTGCCAGTTGAGTGATCGATGACGAACTAGACTGGGGCTCAAGGGAGACATGCCACCATGATCAGCCATCGGTTCGCACAGTTGTTGTTCACCTTGCCCCTGCTGCTTGGGCTTGGCGGCTGCGCGTCGTGGTTCGGCGACGACGCGCCGGACCCTGCGGTGCACCTGGTCAAGGTCGAAGTCGTCCAGGCCAGGCTGATGCAGCAACGCTTCGAGCTGTATTTTCGGGTGGACAACCCCGCGGACAATGACCTGACCGTCCGGGGTCTCGAATACCGCATACACTTGGGCAACATTTTGCTGGCGGAAGGCGAGCACGAGCACTGGTTTACCGTGGGCCCAAAGCGCAGCGGATTTTTCAAGGTGCCGATTCGCACCAACCTGTGGCCCAAGGTGCGCGAACTGGTGAAACTGCTGGAAAAATCCGACCAGGCCATCCCCTATCGACTGGAAGGTGAGCTGGAAACCGGTTTATTCATCGCGCACTACGTGCACCTGGCGCGCAATGGCGTGATAATCCCCGCCGATTTAATTCCGGAGCACACCCGATGACCCAGCAACCCCACGTTCATGGCCCTGATTGCAACCACGATCACGATCACGACCATCACCATGATCACGACCATGGCCACGTCCACGTCCACGGCCCGCACTGCAACCACGCTCCCCAGGAGCCTGTACGCAACGCCCTGAAAGATGTCGGTCGCAACGACCCTTGCCCTTGCGGCAATGGCAAGAAATTCAAGAAGTGCCACGGGGCTTGATGCTTCGGGCCGAGGATTGCTTCGCCGGTTAGACCGCTATCGCGGGCAAGTAGAATCGTCGCACCGCCGCTCCCACAGGGTTCGGTGTTAATCAAAGATTTTGTGTACACCATCAATCCCTGTGGGAGCGGCGGTGCGACGATTCGACTTGCTCGCGAAGGCGGCCTGACAACCACCACCACATTCAGACAGCAGCCAAAATCTGCGCAGTTCCCACCACCGTCGCATACTCCCCGTGCAAATTCCCCAACGACATCGCATGCACTTCCTCAGCGCTGCGTAGCTGGCCGAAGTAATCCGCCTTGTCGAAGGTAAAGCACGCATCGTGCGCCACCCACGCGTCAAACCCCAGGTTCCCGGCCGTTCGCGCAGTGGCCTCCACCGAGTTGTTCGTCGCCACACCGACGATGACCAACTGCTCGATCCCCGCCTCGCGTAAGCGAGCCTCCAGCCCGGTAGCACAAAAAGCATCCGGCACCTGCTTCTGGATCAGTTGCTCACCCGCCAGTGGCGCAAAGCGCGGCTGGAACTCCACCCCCGGCTGCTGCGGCCAGAACACCGAATCGGGCGAACGCGACAAATGCTGCACATGAAACAGCGGCCGCCCGGTACGCCGCCAAGCCCCGATCAGTTCCAGCATGCGCTCTTCAGCCTGGGGATTGTTTCGCCGCCCCAGCCGTGGTTCCAGAATGCCTTTCTGCTGATCGATGATGATCAGTGCTGCGTCAGCCTTGAGTTCCATGCCGATTTCCCCACGCAAGGTCTTGAATGTCCGGCACTTGAGCACCAACCCCCGCCACAGGCAAGCATTCGTCCGACAAATCCTGAAATAACCCGCTGCCCCGCTTGCGCGGTCACCTCCTGCTCACTAACGTAGCGCCTTTACTGACGCTACCCCCGCAGGAGCCTTGCCATGGCCTCGCCAGCCCTTACACATTTTCTTCCCCGGTTCGGCGTTGCCGCAGCAGTGGCCGGTGTCCTGAGCCTCAGCGGGTGTCAGACTTTCAACGCCCAGGACAGCCTGGTGCCCGCTGTTGGCGTGCAACCGCTCAAGGGCCTGGCGCAGAACGTTTCGGTGCGCCGCAATGCCATGGGCATGCCGCTGATCGAAAGCAACAGCTTCCACGATGCGCTGTTCGCCCTCGGCTACGTGCACGCCAGCGATCGCATCACGCAAATGGTCACCCTGCGCCTGCTGGCCCAGGGTCGTTTGGCGCAAATGTCCGGTGCCGATCTGCTCGACGCCGACCGCTACATGCGCGCCGTTAACCTGAAGAAAAGTGCCGATGAGCTGTACAAGGCCTCTTCGCCGCGGCTCAAACGCTTCTTCGAGGTGTACGCCCGCGGGGTCAACGCCTACCTGTTCCGCTACCGCGACAATCTACCGGCAGACCTCGCGACCAGCGGCTACAAGCCCGAATACTGGAAACCTGAAGATTCGGCGCTGATCTTCTGTCTGCTCAACTTCAGCCAGTCGGCGAATTTGCCCGAGGAAATCGCCTCACTGGTACTCGCCCAATCGCTGACTACCGACAAACTGCCATGGCTCACGCCGTCCGCCCCTGACGAAAAACTGCCAGACGCCGAAGCGGAAAAACTCAAGGGCCTCAAGCTCAACGGGGCAATTGCTGGACTCGCCGAACTCGACAAAGCCACCGGCCAACTGTCCAGCCTGAATCTGCTGGGTGCCACCTCGTCCAACAACTGGGCAATCGCGCCGCAACGCAGCCGCAGTGGCAAGAGCCTGCTGGCCAGCGACAGCCACGGCCCGTTGGGCGTGCCATCGTTGTTCAGTTACGTGCAGATTCGCTCACCGAAGTATCAGGCTTCCGGCGTGACGATTGCCGGTTTGCCGATGGTACTGGGTGGTTTCAACGGCAAGGTGGCGTGGAGCACCGCGTCGGTCATGGGCGACAACCAGGACCTGTTCCTGGAAAAAATCCGACGCCAGGGCAACAGCTTGACCTACGAAGCCGGCGGCAAATGGCAACCGGTGATTGTTCGCAACGAAACCTATTTCGTCAAAGGTCAGCGGCCAATCCGCGAAGCGGTGTATGAAACACGCCACGGCCCGCTGCTCAACAGTGCCCAGGGCACCGCGTTGGGCAACGGTTTCGGCCTGGCCTTGCAGACGCCGAGCTTTGCCGATGACAAATCCCTGGATGCATTTTTCGACCTGTCCCGGGCGCAGAATGTCGAGAGAGCGTCGGACGCCAGCCGGGAAATCCGGGCGATCACGCTCAACCTGGTGTTCGCCGACGCCAGCAACATCGGCTGGCAAGTGACCGGCCGCTACCCCAATCGCCGCGAAGGCGAAGGCCTGCTGCCCTCGCCGGGATGGGAAGGACGCTACGATTGGGACGGTTACGCCGATCCGATGTTGCACCCCTACGATCAGGACCCTGCCCAAGGCTGGCTCGGCACAGCCAACCAGCGCGTGATTCCTCACGGCTATGGCATGCAGTTGTCCAACTCCTGGGCGGCTCCGGAGCGTGGTGAGCGCCTGGCGGAACTGGCCGGCGTGGGCAAACACGACAGCCGCAGCGTGATCGCCATGCAATATGACCAGACCACCACTTTCGCCGCGAAACTCAAGCAGATGTTCAGCGCACCGGGCATGGCCCAGCCGCTGAAACAGGCGATCGAGGCCTTGCCGGAAGCGGATCGTGGCAAGGCTCGCGAAGCCTTGGGCCGGTTGATGGCGTTCGACGGCAAGCTCACACCGACCTCCGCCGATGCGGCGATTTACGAGCTGTTTCTGCAGGAAAGCGCCAAGCAGATATTCCTCGATGAGCTCGGCTCGCCAACCAGCCCTGCGTGGAAAGCCTTCATTGCCAATGGCAAGTTGTCTTACGCCGCCCAGGCCGACCACCTGCTTGGCCGCGAAGACAGCCCTTTCTGGGATGACACCCGCACACCACAGAAAGAAGACAAACCGGCCATTCTCGCCCGCAGCCTGGCGGCGGCCATCAGCGCCGGCGACAGCCAACTGGGCGGTGATCGCAGGGCCTGGCAGTGGGGCAAGTTGCACCGCTACGAATGGAAGAACGCCAGCGGCCAGACCGTGCGTGGCCCCGTCGCCGCCGGCGGCGACCACACCACGCTGAACATGGCGGCGTTCGCCTGGGGTGAAGACTTCAACACCACGCAGGCTCCGGCCATGCGCTTTATCGTCGACTTCGGCCAGGCCGAACCGCTGATGGGCCAGAACGGAACCGGCCAATCCGGCAACCCGGCCAGCCCGCACTACCTCGATAGCGTGGACCCGTGGCTCAAGGGCCAATACATGAGCCTGCCGATGCAACCGCAGAACTTCGACAAGGTGTACGGGACGAAGCGGCTGACGTTGACGCCTGGTAAGTGAGCTGTACCCCCCCTTCTGTGGGAGCGGGCTTGCCCGCGATAGCGATGTGTCAGCGACGAATATGTTGACTGACCTAACGCTATCGCGGGCAAGCCCGCTCCCACAGGTGCAGCACAGTCACCTGAAAATCCCGATAGAACTTCCCGCCCCACCCCCGCCTCTTAGCTAACAAGTCCTCCATCGTGGTCACTCCATGGACCTTGTCATCGCACGTCCCGAAGGTTTGTACTGCCCGGCCGGGGATTTCTACATCGACCCGTGGCGGCCGGTCGAGCGCTCGGTCATCACCCACGCCCACGGCGACCACGCTCGCAGCGGCAACCAGCACTACCTGGCCGCCGCGCCCGGCGAGGGCATCCTGCGTGCGCGACTGGGCCAGGACATCGACCTGCAAACCCTGGCCTATGGCGAACAGTTGCAACATCACGGCGTCACCTTGAGCTTCCATCCCGCTGGCCATGTGCTCGGCTCAGCACAGGTACGCCTGGAATACGGCGGTGAAGTCTGGGTGGCCTCCGGTGATTACAAGATCGAACCGGACGGCACCTGTGCTCCGTTCGAACCGGTACGCTGCCACACCTTCATTACCGAATCGACCTTCGGCTTGCCGATTTATCGCTGGCAACCCCAGGCAGAAATTTTCGCCGAGATTAATCAGTGGTGGCAGGCCAATGCCGCCCAGGACAAGGCCAGCGTGCTGTTCTGCTACTCGTTCGGAAAAGCCCAGCGGATTCTCCACGGCATCGATGCCAGCCTCGGCCCGATCCTGGTGCATGGCGCCGTCGAGCCACTGAACCGTGTGTATCGCGAAGGGGGCATCCATATCCCGCCGACGATCTACGCCGGCGAAGTCCAGAAAAACGATCCGATGATGCGCAAGGCGTTGGTCCTCGCGCCGCCTTCGGCGGGGGGTAGCACCTGGATGCGCCGTTTCGGCGACTACAGCGATGGTTTTGCCAGTGGCTGGATGCGCCTTCGCGGTACACGGCGCCGACGTGGCGTGGACCGCGGCTTTGTGCTGTCCGACCACGCCGACTGGCCCGGTCTGCTCTGGGCCATCGAGCAAACGGGCGCCGAGCGGGTCATGGTGACCCACGGATCGATTGGCGTGCTGGTCCGCCACCTGCGCGAGCAGGGGCTCGATGCGCAGGGCTTCAACACCGAATACGGTGACGATGAAGAAGAACAGTCAACCACCGCCGAGGCGCTGCCATGAAAGCGTTTGCCGAGCTGTACGCCGACCTCGACGCCACGACGTCGAGCAACGCCAAGCTTGCGGCAATGCAGCGCTATTTTGCGCACGCCGCGCCTGAAGACGCCGCCTGGGCGGTGTACTTCCTGTCGGGTGGCCGACCTCGGCAACTGGTGCCCGTGCGCGTCCTGCGCGAGCTGGCGGTCACCTACTCCGGCCTGTCGCCGTGGCTGTTCGAGGAGAGTTACCAAGCGGTGGGCGATCTGGCGGAGACCATCTCGCTGGTCCTGCCCGAGGCACCTCATAGCTCCACCGATGGATTGGCGCTGTGGATCGAGGAAAAACTGCTGCCGCTGCGCGGTGAAACCCCTGAAACACTTGCCGAGCGCCTGCCCTCGCTCTGGGCACAATTGGATCGCCCGAGCCTGATGCTGTGCATCAAATTGATCACCGGCAGCTTTCGTGTGGGTGTCTCCAAGCTGCTGGTCACCCGCGCCCTGGCGGCGATGGCGCAGTTGGACAGCAAACGCGTGGCCCAGCGGCTGGTCGGCTACACCGACCTGTCAAACCGTCCGAGCGCAGCCAGTTACCTGAAGCTGATCGCCGCCGAATCCGTCGACGAACATGCCCAGCGCGGCGGCCAGCCCTACCCGTTTTTCCTGGCACACGCGCTGTCGCAACCCGTCGAACAGTTCGAAGCCCTGCTCGGCCCGGCCAGCCAGTGGCAGGTGGAATGGAAGTGGGACGGCATCCGCGCCCAGGTGGTCAAGCGCGAGGGGCGGTTGTGGGTCTGGTCGCGCGGTGAAGAGTTGGTGACCGAACGCTTTCCCGAATTCGACAGCCTGGTCCATGGCTTGCCCGACGGCACGGTGATCGACGGAGAGATCGTGGCGTGGAAAACCACCCGGCCCGAAACCGAGGACGCCTTCGATCCAGCGGCGCCGTCCGCACCCGCCGTGCAACCGTTCGCCCTGCTGCAGCAGCGCATCGGCCGCAAGACCCTGGGCAAAAAGATCCTCGACGAGGTGCCGGTGGTGGTTCTCGCCTACGACTTACTGGAATGGCAGGGCGAGGATTGGCGCAACCAACCTCAAGCCAAACGCCGCGCGCAACTGGAACAGGTCATCGTCCAGTGCAATAACCCGGTGCTGCTGCCTTCCCCCGTGCTGACCGGCGAAGACTGGTTCGACCTCGCCCGCCAACGTGAAGCCTCCCGCAGTCTCGGCGTCGAGGGCATGATGCTCAAGGCCCGCGACGCGCTGTATGGCGTTGGCCGGACCAAGGACATGGGCACCTGGTGGAAATGGAAGGTCGACCCGTTCAGCGTCGATGCGGTGCTGATCTACGCCCAACGCGGCCATGGTCGCCGCGCCAGCCTCTACAGCGATTACACCTTCGCCGTGTGGGACGGTCCGCCCGACGCCAGCGAACGCACACTGGTGCCTTTTGCCAAGGCCTACTCGGGGCTGACCGACGCAGAAATGCGCCAGGTCGACAGCATCGTGCGCAAGACCACGATCGAGAAGTTCGGCCCTGTCAGCAGCGTCAAACCCAGCCTGGTGTTCGAGTTGGGCTTCGAAGGCATCGCCCTGTCCAAGCGCCACAAGAGCGGCATCGCCGTTCGCTTTCCCCGCATGCTGCGCTGGCGTCAGGACAAGACCATCGAAGAGGCTGACAATCTGGGGACGTTGCAGGATTTGTTGGCCTGACCGCCGACATCCCCACCCCAAAACGGTGCACCCTATTCACGACGCCCATTTTCGTGCACTAATCCCATCCGGCAATTTCCTGAAAAGCCTTTTAAACGCTTGTTCGCCACTCTGGTTCGGAAATTGCTACTTTCATTAGGTCTTACGCTTCCAGTAACAATAATTCTGCGCCACAAGCGCTCATATTGGTTCTTAGGGATTGAATAATGAAAAAAGCATTGCTGACCCTGTCTGCACTGGCGTTGTGCGTAACG
This sequence comes from Pseudomonas sp. S2_C03, assembly GCF_054668405.1. Classification (NCBI taxonomy): domain Bacteria; kingdom Pseudomonadati; phylum Pseudomonadota; class Gammaproteobacteria; order Pseudomonadales; family Pseudomonadaceae; genus Pseudomonas; species Pseudomonas sp. S2_C03. Next base: position 4,105,718 of record NZ_CP162766.1, read on the forward strand.
GCTGGCTCCGCGCTGGCCAAGGAATACAAGGAATTGCGTTTCGGTGTTGACCCTTCCTACGCGCCATTCGAGTCGAAAGCGGCTGACGGCAGCCTGGTAGGTTTCGATATCGACTTGGGTAACGCGATCTGCGCCGAGCTGAAGGTCAAGTGCAAGTGGGTCGAGAGCGATTTCGACGGCATGATTCCGGGCCTCAAGGCCAATAAATTCGACGGTGTGATCTCGTCGATGACCGTTACCCCTGCCCGCGAAAAAGTCATCGACTTCTCCAGCGAGCTGTTCTCCGGCCCAACCGCCTACGTGTTCAAGAAAGGTTCGGGCGTCACGGCAGACGTCGCCTCGCTCAAGGGCAAAACCGTCGGCTACGAGCAAGGCACCATCCAGGAAGCCTACGCCAAAGCCGTGCTGGACAAGGCCGGTGTGAAAACCCAGGCCTACCAGAACCAGGATCAGGTGTATGCCGACCTGACCTCCGGCCGTCTCGACGCCGGGATCCAGGACATGCTGCAAGCCGAACTGGGCTTCCTCAAGTCGCCGCAGGGTGCCGACTATGACGTCAGCGAGGCAGTCGACAACGAACTTCTGCCTTCCAAAACCGCTGTCGGCATTAAGAAAGGTAACACCGAGCTGAAAGCGCTTTTGGATAAAGGTATCAAAGCGTTACACGATGATGGCACCTACGCCACCATCCAGAAGAAACACTTTGGCGATCTGAATCTGTACAGCGGCAAATAATGCCAGGCGCCCATCTCGCGATGGGCGCTTTTTTCTTCCGATCAGGTTGCTGATTTATGTTCGAAAACCTCCTACAAAATCTGGGGCTCTCAGCCTTCAGCCTCAAGGGCTTCGGTCCATTGCTGATGGAAGGCACCTGGATGACCATCAAATTGTCAGCGATGTCGCTGCTGGTGGCCGTATTACTCGGCCTGCTGGGCGCCAGTGCCAAGCTGTCAAAAGTCAAACTGCTGCGCTTGCCTGCCCAGTGCTACACCACCCTGATTCGCGGCGTACCGGACCTGGTCCTGATGCTGCTGATTTTCTACAGCCTGCAAACCTGGCTGACCTCGTTCACCGATTACATGGAATGGGAATACATCGAGATCAACCCGTTCAGCGCCGGGGTCCTGACCCTGGGTTTCATCTATGGCGCGTATTTCACCGAGACCTTTCGTGGCGCGATCCTCGCAGTGCCAAGGGGCCAGGTCGAAGCCGCCGTTGCCTACGGACTCAAGCGCGGCCAGCGGTTCTGGATCGTGGTGTTCCCGCAGATGATGCGCTACGCCCTGCCAGGTATCGGCAATAACTGGATGGTGATGCTCAAGGCCACCGCACTGGTCTCGATCATCGGCCTGGCCGATCTGGTCAAGGCCGCGCAGGACGCCGGTAAAAGCACCTATCAACTGTTCTATTTCCTGGTGCTCGCCGCCTTGATCTACCTGGTGATCACCAGTGCCTCGAACATGGTCCTGCGCTGGCTGGAACGCCGTTACGCCGCCGGTACTCGGGAGGCTGTACGATGATCGAACTCCTGCAGGAATACTGGAAACCCTTCCTATATAGCGACGGCCAGAACATCACCGGCCTCGCCATGACCTTGTGGCTGCTCAGCGCCTCGATTTTCATCGGTTTCATCGTCTCGATTCCGCTGTCCATCGCCCGTGTATCCAGCCACTTCTACATCCGCTGGCCGGTGCAGTTCTACACTTACCTGTTCCGAGGCACGCCGCTGTATATCCAGTTGCTGATCTGCTACACCGGCATCTACAGCCTGGCCGCCGTGCGCGAGCAGCCCTTGCTCGACAGCTTCTTTCGCGACGCGATGAACTGCACCATCCTCGCCTTTGCCCTGAACACCTGCGCCTACACCACGGAGATTTTCGCCGGGGCAATCCGCAGCATGAACCATGGCGAAGTCGAAGCGGCCAAGGCGTACGGCCTGACCGGTTGGAAGCTGTATGCCTACGTGATCATGCCGTCGGCCCTGCGACGTTCGCTGCCGTATTACAGCAACGAAGTCATCCTGATGCTGCACTCGACCACCGTGGCGTTCACCGCAACCATCCCGGACATCCTCAAGGTCGCGCGGGACGCCAACTCGGCGACCTTCCTGACCTTCCAGTCGTTCGGCATCGCCGCGCTGATTTACCTGGCGATCACCTTTACGCTGGTCGGCCTGTTCCGCCTCGCCGAACGCCGATGGCTGGCCTTTCTCGGGCCGACCCACTAGGACACGCACATGCACCACCAGACCCATGACCTGCTGGCACCGCTGCCGGGCACCGCACGCCAGATCCACAGCTTTCACTTCGGCCCACAGGCGGCCAGCGGCAAAATCTACATCCAGGCGTCCCTGCACGCCGATGAAATGCCCGGCATGCTGGTCGCCTGGCACCTCAAGCAGCGCTTGGCGGAGCTTGAAGCCGCCGGCCGCCTGCGCAGCGAAATCGTGCTGGTGCCAGTGGCCAACCCGGTCGGCCTGGAACAAATCCTGATGGACGTACCGTTAGGCCGCTACGAGCTGGAGAGCGGTCAGAACTTCAACCGCTGGTTCGTTGATTTGAGCGAGGAAGTCGGCAATGAAATCGAGGACCAGCTCAGCGACGATCCCCAGCGCAACCTCGAACTGATCCGCGGCAGCCTGCGCAGTGCCCTGGACCGCCAAAGCGCCAGCACCCAATTGCAATCGCAACGACTGGTCCTGCAACGCCTGGCCTGCGACGCCGATATGGTGCTCGACCTGCATTGCGACTTCGAGGCGGTCGCGCATCTCTACACCACGCCGCAGGCCTGGCCGAAGGTCGAACCCCTGGCGCGCTATATCGGCTCGGAAGCCAGCCTGTTGGCCACCGACTCTGGCGGCCAGTCGTTCGACGAGTGCTTCACCCTGCTGTGGTGGCAATTGCAAGAGCGCTTCGGCGAGCGCTTCGAGATACCCATGGGCAGCTTCAGCGTGACCGTCGAGCTGCGCGGCCAGGGTGACGTCAATCACCCGCTGGCCAGTCTCGACTGCCAGGCGCTGCTCGATTACCTGATTCATTTCGGCGCCATTGCCGGCGAACCGCTGCCCCTGCCGGAGCTGCCGTACCCGGCCACGCCACTGGCGGCCGTGGAACCCGTGGCAACGCCGGCTGGCGGCTTACTGGTGTTCACGGCCATGCCGGGGGAATACCTGGAAGCCGGGCAACTGATCGCCGAGATCATCGACCCGATCACCGATCGCGTTATCCCTGTTCACTGCACCATCGCCGGGCTGATGTACGCCCGTTCACTGCGGCGCATGGCCACTGCCGGCATGGTGATCGCCCATGTCGCGGGCACCGAAGCCTACCGCAGCGGTTACCTACTTTCGCCTTGAGGATGCCTGCTCCATGTACAAACTGACCATTGAAGGCCTGCACAAAAGCTATGGCGATCATGAGGTGCTCAAGGGTGTGTCGCTCAAGGCCAACACCGGCGACGTCATCAGCCTGATCGGCGCCAGCGGTTCGGGCAAAAGTACCTTTCTGCGCTGCATCAACTTTCTCGAACAGCCCAACGACGGCGCCATGACCCTGGACGGCCAGAACATCCGCATGGTCAAGGACAGCCACGGCATGCACGTGGCGGACGCCGATGAACTGCAACGGATTCGTACCCGCCTGGCCATGGTGTTCCAGCACTTCAACCTGTGGAGCCACATGACCGTGCTGGAAAACATCACCATGGCCCCGCGCCGGGTGCTGGGTTGCAGCAAGCAGGAAGCCGAGGAACGTGCCCGCCGCTACCTCGACAAGGTTGGCCTGGCCGCACGGGTAGCGGACCAGTATCCAGCGTTCCTGTCTGGTGGCCAGCAGCAACGGGTGGCCATCGCGCGCGCACTGGCCATGGAGCCGGAAGTGATGCTATTCGACGAACCAACCTCGGCCCTCGACCCGGAGCTGGTCGGTGAAGTGCTGCGGGTGATCCAGGGCCTGGCCGAAGAAGGCCGCACCATGATCATGGTGACCCACGAAATGAGCTTCGCCCGCAAGGTGTCGAACCAGGTGCTGTTCCTGCACCAGGGACTGGTCGAGGAAGAAGGCGCGCCGGAAGAAGTGCTGGGCAATCCGAAGAGTGAACGGTTGAAGCAGTTTCTCAGCGGTAACCTAAAATAAACACACTCCCCCCTGTAGGAGCGAGCATGCTCGCGAAGGTTCGTCAACGATGACGTTGGCTGCCTGACACCCAACGGTGTCAATGACTCCATCGCGAGCATGCTCGCTCCTACAGAGGATCCTGTGCCTCATCACAACTTTAGTAGAACCACCCTCCACCCCCCGCGGTCTCTGAAAGAACACCTTCAGAGCACACGCCGCCGGCATGGGAACCTCCCCCGACTACGCAAAGCACTGGTTCACTACTCGCGGCTGGAAGCCTTTCGCCTTTCAGAAACAAATGTGGGCCGCCGTCAAACAGGGCCAGTCGGGATTGCTGCACGCCAGCACCGGCGCCGGTAAAACCTACGCAGTGTGGTTCGCCGCGCTCAACCGATTCGCCTCTGCCCTCGCTGCCGTGGAAAAACCCCGTAAACGCAAACCACCGGCCGAACCGCTGACGGTACTGTGGATCACGCCCATGCGCGCTCTGGCCGCCGACACCGCCCGGGCACTGGAAGCGCCGCTGGCGGATTTGCAGATTGCATGGAGCGTCGGCCTGCGCACAGGCGATACCAGCAGCAGTGAACGTGCACGCCAGAGCCGGCGCCTGCCCACTGTGCTGATTACCACACCGGAAAGCCTCACGCTGATGCTGGCCCGCGCTGACTCGCACACCGCCTTATCGACCTTGCGCATGGTCGTGGTTGACGAGTGGCACGAATTGCTCGGCAACAAGCGCGGCGTTCAGTTGCAACTGGCTCTCGCCCGTCTGCGGCGGTGGAACCCGCAACTGATCGTGTGGGGCATTTCCGCGACGCTCGGCAATCAGGCCCACGCCGAACAGGTTTTGATCCCACAGGGTGGCGGGGTCAGCGTGCAGGGCCAGAGCAGCAAGACGTTGCAGGTCGACACCCTCTTGCCGCCCGCCATCGAGCGCTTCCCCTGGGCCGGCCACATTGGCTTGAAGATGCTGCCCCAAGTCGTGGTAGAGGTTGAATCGAGCCCCAGCAGCCTGGTGTTCACCAACACCCGCGCGCAATCAGAGATCTGGTACCAGGCGCTCCTGGACGCACGACCGGATTGGGCCGGGTTGATTGCCCTGCATCACAGCTCGTTGTCACGGGAGACCCGCGACTGGGTGGAGGGGGCGCTCAAGAACGGTCAGCTCAAAGCCGTGGTTTGTACCTCCAGCCTGGACCTGGGTGTAGATTTTTTACCGGTGGAACGGGTGCTGCAAATCGGTTCCGCCAAAGGCGTGGCGCGCCTCATGCAGCGGGCGGGCCGCTCTGGCCATGCACCGGGGCGAGTGTCACGGGTGACATTGGTGCCCACCCACAGCCTGGAACTGATAGAGGCCGCCGCGGCAAAGGACGCCGTCGCGCAGCGCCGCATCGAGCCTCGGGAATCGCCGTATAAACCACTGGATGTGCTGGTGCAACATCTGGTCAGCATGGCGCTGGGCGGTGGATTTCTGCCCGATGAGCTGTACGAAGAAGTTCGAACGGCCTGGGCTTACCGCGACCTCACCCGCGAAGATTGGGCTTGGGCGCTTGCGTTCGTACGTCACGGCGGGCTTTCCCTGACAGCCTATCCGGATTACCGCCGGGCCGAACCGGATGAACAGGGCGTCTGGCGTGTACCGGATGCGCGACTGGCTCGGCGCCATCGCATGAGCATCGGCACGATTGTCAGCGACGCAAGCATCCATCTGAAGTTCTGGAGCAAGGGCGGTGGCGGCAAGCAACTGGGCAGCGTGGAGGAAGGTTTCATCGCCCGGCTCAAACCCGGTGACGGCTTTCTCTTTGCCGGGCGCCTGCTGGAACTGGTGCGCGTGGAAAACATGACCGCCTACGTCAAGCGCAGCACGGTGAAGAAAGCCGCGGTGCCGCGCTGGAACGGCGGGCGCATGCCGCTTTCCAACGAACTGGCGCAGGCGGTGGTCGCACGCTTCAGTGCTGCGGCGCAAGGCGAGTTCAGTGGCCCGGAAATGCAGGCATTGCGACCACTGCTGGAGGTGCAACAACGCTGGTCAGGATTGCCGACTACAAATAGTCTGCTGGCCGAAACCCTGAAATCACGCGAAGGCTGGCACCTGTTTCTCTACCCCTTTGCCGGACGCCAGGTACACCTGGGGCTGGCCAGTCTTCTGGCGTGGCGCGTCAGCCAGCAGCAGCCCGTGACGTTTTCCATTGCGGTCAATGATTACGGACTGGAGCTGCTGAGCGCGACCTATGTGGAATGGTCACGTTTCCTTGATTCGTCCCTGCTCAGTCCCGACCATTTGCTGCACGACGTGCTTGCCAGCCTGAACGCCGGTGAGCTGGCGCTGCGGCGATTTCGCGAGATCGCGCGGATAGCCGGGCTGGTGTTCGCCGGCTATCCCGGTGCGCCCAAGAGCACGCGTCAGGTCCAGGCTTCCAGCGGCTTGTTCTATGAAGTGTTCAAGCAATACGACTCAGGCAACCTGTTGCTGGCGCAAGCCGGGGAAGAAGTGCTGCGCAATGAACTGGATATCGACCGCCTGGAACAGACGCTGACGCACATCAGTCGCCTGCGACTCGATGTGCATGCAGTCAAACGCCCCACGCCCCTCGGCTTCCCTCTGCTGGTGGAACGCATGCGCGAGAGCATGAGCTCGGAAAAACTCGCTGACCGCATAAGACGCATGGTCAGCGACCTTGAGAAAACTGCCGAGACCGGAAAAGCCTGATGAACACGCCCTACCCCGTACGACTGGCTGGCGAGGAACTATGGCTGCTGCCGGAAAAAGCCCTGTACTGGCCGGCACAGGAGGCGTTGCTGATTGCCGACGTCCACTTCGGCAAGGCCGCCGCCTATCGCAGCCTCGGCCAGCCGGTGCCCCAGGGGACCACTTCAAGCAACATCGCCGTGCTCGATGCGCTCCTGGCCGACCTGCCGTGTCGCCAGTTGATTTTCCTCGGGGATTTCCTCCACGGCCCCGGCTCCCATACCGACGCCACAATCAGCGCCCTGGCTCTGTGGCGCGCACGACACCGCGACCTGCCGATGACGTTGATTCGCGGCAACCACGACAAACGGGCGGGCGACCCACCGGCTTCACTGGACATTCGCGTGGTGCCGGAGCCGATGTTGTTGGGTCCGTTTGCCCTGCAACATGAGCCCACACCCCATCCCCAACGGCATGTGCTGGCCGGTCATGTGCATCCGGTGTATCGACTCCAGGGACGTGGCCGACAGCGCTTGCGACTGGCGTGCTTCAGGTTTGGCGAATGCGTCAGCCTGCTGCCGGCGTTTGGCGCCTTTACCGGGGGTTATCAGGTGGAGCGGGATGAACGGAGTCGAATATTCGTCATCGGCGATAACGAGATATGGCCCGTCGGTGGTTCTCTGTAGGAGCGAGCTTGCTCGCGATAGCGATATGTCAGAAGTATCCACGCTGACTGACACTCCGCTATCGCGAGCAAGCTCGCTCCTACAGGGCGCGGCTACGCCACAGGCGCAGGCGGCGGCTCATCCGGCAGTGTTGGCTCACCCGGTTCGGTGGGTTGTTCATTGGGTGTGTCGGGGTCAGGCTGACCGGGGATGCCCCCTGCCATGCTGATCGGAGGATGTGCCAATAAGGACCAGGCCAAAACGCCAACCTGATTGGGCTCAAGCCTTGCCAGTTCGGCACTTATTCGCGGATCGATCTTCATAGAGCACTCCTGAGCAAAGGCCCGGCGCACTGTGCGAGCGCCGGGCAGTACACCCAATAGAGTGTCTACCCGCTCAGGAATTCCCGCGAACTGGACGAAAGGATCAGGTGCGCGGCAGGGTTACACCGCGTTGGCCCTGATATTTGCCGCCACGGTCCTTGTACGAAACTTCGCATTCTTCGTCGGATTCAAGGAACAACATCTGCGCCACACCTTCGTTGGCGTAGATTTTCGCCGGCAGGTTGGTGGTGTTCGAGAACTCGAGGGTTACGTGACCTTCCCACTCCGGTTCCAGCGGGGTGACGTTGACGATAATGCCGCAGCGGGCATAGGTGCTCTTGCCCAGGCAGATGGTCAATACGTTGCGCGGGATGCGAAAGTATTCGACGGTGCTGGCCAGCGCGAAGGAGTTCGGCGGGATGATGCAGACATCGCTTTCGATGTCGACAAAGCTGCCGGCGTCGAAGTTCTTCGGGTCGACGATGGCCGAGTTGATGTTGGTGAACACCTTGAATTTATTGGTGCAGCGCACATCGTAGCCATAGCTGGACACGCCGAAGGAGATCACCCGACTGTCGCTCTCGCCGCGCACCTGGCGCTCGACGAAAGGCTCGATCATGTTGTGTTCCTGCGCCATGCGGCGAATCCACTTGTCCGATTTGATGCTCATGGCGATGTCCTGAAATAGCGAGGGTGAAAAATCTGTCCGGCATCTTACCGGGGCCGCGCCCCGGGTTCAAAGTCCGGGCGCAATTCTCGGCGATCCAGTGCAAAAGTGGGGGCATTACGCCATTGCGGCGCACCGTCAGTCACGAAAACCCAGAAACCTTCGCAAGAAGCATTGGCACGTTCCAGAAAAAGGGTTAAGGTGGCGCCACTGTGCTGCTTGTGTCACTGAGAATCTCTACACGATATGTTGAATTTCGATCCAACCATCTACAAGAATTTTTCCTGCTCTTTGCACTCAGTCTCGACCAGGGTTCTTCCTGAGTCGCAGTTATCTTTGTTCAAGGAGTTACACCATGTCTAATCGCCAAACCGGTACCGTTAAGTGGTTCAACGATGAAAAAGGCTTCGGCTTCATCACTCCACAATCCGGTGACGACCTGTTCGTTCACTTCAAAGCTATCCAATCCGACGGCTTCAAAAGCCTGAAAGAAGGCCAACAGGTTTCTTTCATCGCTACCCGCGGTCAGAAAGGCATGCAAGCTGAAGAAGTACAAGTTATCTAACTTGTCCTTGCTTTAGTAAAAAGCCCCGCCCTCAAAAGCGGGGCTTTTTTGTGCTCGAGTGTTTTCGTCGGGCAAAAAAAAATCGCGACCATTGGGTCGCGATTTTTTTGTTTGAGTGGCCTACCAGGTCACGCCAAACCCTGCCGTGTAACGTGTCTTGTCCAGATCGGCGTCATTGGTGCCGTCGATGATGTCACGCTCGGCCTTGAGGTTGAGCGACGCCCAGTCCGTGACCTTGTAGCGCAGGCCCATTTCGGCATCCAGCGCGTATTCGGCCACGCCGGACAGAGGCTTGCCCACTTCGCCGTTGGTGAAGAACTCGACTTTCTTGCCAATCAGGTAGCGGTTGTAGTCCCACTTCATGGCCACGGAGTAGAAGTTCTCCTTGCTGCCATCATCAAATTGATAGTCGGTGCGGTTGATCAGCGAACCGAGCGAGAACGCACCCAGTTCATCATCCCAGAACTGGTAACCAGGACCTGTGCCGACGGTGCGCTGGCGCGACAGCTCTTCCACCTTGTCACGCTTGTAGACAAGTCTGCCCTGCCAGAACCATTTGTCGGTGAGGAAGCGATCCAGGGAGTATTCGGCGCGCCAGTTGTCCGTGGTCACCACGTCATCCTGGAACTCGCGGTTGTATTCGCCTTCGGCGATATGACGCCAACGGCCATGACGTGCGGTGGTCTTGAAGTCGATGTCGTAGTCATCGGTGTCTTTTTCGGCACGCTGGTAATCCAGCGCCGCGTCGATGTTGCCCTTCCACACCAGGTCCTCGACAACAGGCTTGGGCTTGAGGATTTGCTGGATACTCGCCAATTCAACGGTCTTCGGTCCATCGCCGTTGGCGAGGGTAACCTTGCCGTCTTCCGCCGACTTCAGCGACTTGGCTTTCTCGCCGGTGTAGGCGTCCTGCTTGACCAGCAATTGCTGATCGCTCTCCAGGGTTTTCACCTGTTTCCAGTCGATCGGCACCGCTCCGGCGTACTCGGTCTGGATCAAGAGTTTGCCGCCATCGAACAAGGTGATCTTGCCGCTCAGCTTGTCACCATTCTTTAACCAGACGGTATCGGCGAGCAGGGGTGTGGAAGCACCGAGGACAGCGAGGCACAGCAGAGTTCTGGAAACCATAAGCAAAATAAAGGCTCAAGTTTGCGAAAAAAGTCGGCATTATCCGCAGGGATAAGACCCTAGCAACGACTGACCCGACGTTTTCTATTGAGTTCATTTCTCAATTGCCGATCAGCGCATTACCCTACGAACGGTGATGTGAATCTTTTTCAGGAAGCACGACGTGGCCGAACCCACCGCCGAAACCGAAAGCGCTGCGCAAATCCGACGCACGGCGCTCTATCTGACTCTGGCTCAAGTCCCGAAGGGCAAAGTGGTGAGTTATGGTCAGCTTGCTGAGCTGGCAGGGCTGGGACGCGCGGCGCGCTGGGTCGGCCGGACCTTGAGCCAACTGCCCGCTGACACCAAGCTACCCTGGCACCGGGTGATGGGCGCGGGCGGCCGGATCAGCCTTCCTGCGGGCAGCCCTTCAGGTGATGAACAGCGGGCACGATTACGCGACGAAGGCATCAGTGTCCTGAATAATCGTGTTGATATTCAGCGTCATGGCTGGCGCCCGGTAGAGCACAGCGGTTAGAGTGCGCGCTTTGTTTCCGAATTTTGAGGCAGACTTCAGCCCATGCCCCGTAAAACCTGGCGCGCCGCGCTTGCTGCCTATGCCAGCCCTTCGACACTTGTGCTGCTGTTGCTTGGTTTCGCCGCCGGCCTGCCTTACATGCTGGTGTTTTCGACGCTGTCGGTCTGGTTGCGTGAAGCCGGTGTGGCTCGCGAAACCATCGGCTATGCAAGCCTGATTGGCCTGGCCTACGCCTTCAAATGGGTCTGGTCGCCGCTCCTCGACCAATGGCGCCTGCCGCTGCTCGGCAAACTCGGCCGTCGACGCTCGTGGCTGGTGCTCTCGCAAGCGCTGGTGATCCTGGGCCTGATCGGCATGGGATTCTGCGACCCACAAAAACACCTCTCCTGGTTGATCGCCATCGCAGTAGTCGTGGCCTTTGCCTCGGCGACGCAGGACATTGCAGTCGACGCCTATCGCCTGGAAATCGCCGATGACAGCCGCCAGGCTGCGCTCGCTGCCAGCTACATGTCCGGTTATCGAGTGGCGGCACTGCTGGCTACGGCCGGTGCGCTGTACTTTGCCGAGGGTTTTGGCTCCACGGGCTTCAATTACAAGCACTCGGCATGGGCCGGCACTTACCTGCTGTTTGGCGCACTGATGGTGCCGGCGCTTTTGACCTCGCTGTTCATGCGCGAGCCGCCGGTGCCGTTACGCACACAACTTCAGGCCGGGCGCTACAGCTTCGTGCATCAACTGGCCTCGGTCTTCGTGTTGATCGTGCTGCTGGTTTCCGTGCCGGCAACCTTTACGCAGCTGTACAACACAGACTTCGCCAGTGTGCTGTTCGGCGGTGTCAGCGTGCTCGACCTGCTGCTCGAAGATCGCGCGTTCCTGCGTGCCATCCTCTACGTCACGCTCACCGCCCTGTGCCTGTCATCCATGGGACGCCGTGGCCTCGCGCCGGTACTGACGCCGGTCAACGACTTCATCCTGCGCTACCGCTGGCAAGCGCTGCTGCTGCTCGGGCTGATCGCCACGTATCGGATGTCGGACACGGTCATGGGCGTGATGGCCAACGTTTTCTACATCGACCAGGGTTTCACCAAGGATCAGATCGCCAGCGTCAGCAAGATCTTCGGCCTGATCATGACCCTCGTCGGCGCCGGCATGGGCGGCCTGCTGATCGTGCGATTCGGCATCCTGCCGATCCTGTTCATCGGCGGCGCTGCGTCAGCGGCGACCAACCTGCTGTTTCTGATGCTCGCCGACATGGGCGCCAACCTGAACATGCTGATCGTGACCATTTCCCTGGACAATTTCAGCTCGGGCCTGGCGACGTCGGCATTCGTCGCCTACCTGTCGAGCTTGACCAACCTCAAGTTCTCCGCCACTCAATACGCCTTGCTCAGCTCTATCATGTTGCTGTTGCCGCGCCTGATCGGTGGTTACTCAGGGGTCATGGTGGAAAAGTTCGGTTATCACAATTTCTTCCTGATCACCGCGCTGCTCGGTGTTCCGACGCTGGTTTTGATTGCCCTGCACTGGTTCCAGGAGAGCCGCCGCGAAGGTCCGACACCTACGCCCGAGCCCGCCCCCACGCAAGTCGCAGAAGAATCCTGAGGCTTATACGCAACAAGCATTGCAACGGGCGCGCAGATTCCCGGCCGCCCGCCATGCCAGCGACCGTACGCCTGTACGTCAGCGGAACACGCCCGTACAATGCCCCGTCATTTCTCGTCATCAGCAATCGATAGCGGCCAACCATGCGCACCAGTCAATTTTTGCTTGCCACACAGAAAGAAACGCCTTCCGATGCGGTCGTGATCAGCCATCAGCTGATGCTGCGCGCTGGCATGATCCGCAAACTCGCCTCCGGCCTGTACACCTGGCTGCCGATGGGCTTGCGAGTGATGCGCAAGGTCGAGGCCATCGTGCGCGAAGAAATGAACGCCGCTGGCTCGCTGGAAGTGTTGATGCCGAGCACCCAACCGGCTGAGCTGTGGCAGGAATCCGGTCGTTGGGAAGAATACGGCCCCGAACTGCTGCGCTTCAAGGATCGCCACGGTCGTGACTTTTGCGCCGGCCCGACCCACGAAGAAGTGATCACCGACCTGATGCGCAACGAGTTGAGCAGCTACAAGCAGCTGCCGATCAACCTGTATCAGATCCAGACCAAATTCCGTGACGAAATCCGTCCACGCTTCGGTTTGATGCGCGGCCGCGAATTCATCATGAAGGATGCCTATTCGTTCCACGCAGACCTGGCGTCGCTGCAGGTCACCTATGACCGCATGCACCAGGCCTACTGCAACGTGTTCACGCGCCTGGGCCTGAAATTCCGTCCGGTTGAAGCGGACAACGGTTCCATCGGCGGCGCCGGCTCCCACGAGTTCCACGTGCTGGCCGAGTCCGGTGAAGACGACATCGTGTTCAGCAACGGTTCCGACTACGCGGCGAACATCGAAAAAGCCGAGGCCGTGCCACGGGAAACATCCCGCCCAGCGCCAGCCGAAGAGCTGCGTCTGGTGGACACCCCGGACACCAAGACCATTGCCGCACTGGTGGAAAAATTCAATCTGCCGATTGAAAAGACCATCAAGACCTTGATCGTGCACGCCGAAGAAGAAGGCAAGCTGATCGCGCTGATCATCCGCGGCGATCACGAACTCAACGAAATCAAGGCCGCCAACCAACCAGGCGTGGCCAGCCCGCTGGTCATGGCCAGCGATGCCGAACTGCGTGACGCCATTGGCGCCGGCGCCGGCTCGCTCGGCCCGTTGAACCTGCCACTGCCGATCATCATCGACCGCTCCGTCGAGTTGATGAGCGATTTCGGTATTGGCGCGAACATCGACGACAAGCACTACTTCGGCGTGAACTGGGAGCGCGACCTGCCGGTTCCGACCGTGGCCGACCTGCGCAACGTGGTCAGCGGTGACCCAAGCCCGGACGGCAAGGGCACCCTGGAAATCAAACGCGGCATCGAAGTCGGACATATCTTCCAGCTGGGCAACAAGTACAGCCAGGCGATGAAGTGCGAAGTGCTGGGCGAGAACGGCAAGCCGGTGACCCTGGAAATGGGCTGCTACGGCATCGGCGTATCCCGCGTGGTCGCCGCCGCCATCGAGCAGAACAACGATGACAAAGGGATCATCTGGAGCGACGCCCTGGCGCCGTTCCAGATCGCCCTGGTACCGCTGCGCTACGAAACAGAGCAGGTTCGCGAAGCCACCGACACGTTGTACGCGCAACTGACCGCCGCCGGCTTCGAAGTGCTGCTGGACGACCGCGACAAAAAAACCAGCCCGGGCATCAAGTTCGCGGACATGGAGCTGATCGGCATTCCTCACCGGATCGTGGTCAGTGACCGCGGTCTCGCCGAAGGCAACCTGGAATACAAGAGCCGTACCGAGGCCGAGCCGCAAGCGCTGCCGGTCGCTGACGTGCTGTCGTTCCTTCAGGCCCGTATCCGCCGCTGAAACCAGATAGAGACGTCATGTTCAAGCGAAACACCTTAGGCCTCGGTGGCGCCGCCCTGTGCGGCGCCCTGCTGGTCAGCGGCTGTGCCAACCACATGTCGCAACGCAGCGAGCACGAGGAACGTGTCGAGCGCAAACTGCTCGACCACCGCCTGCAGATCGATGTCGGTGAGCCCAAGGTGCTTGAGCTGCCGCAACGCCGGGTGAAGATCCACGAGCAGAAGACCTTCGAAGTCACCGAGTTCGAAGTGACGCGGCGTTACGATCGCTACACGCCTTACCAGCCCTGGCGGGAAGTCTACGAGATTCCGTTGGGCGCGGTGGCTGTGGTGGCCGGCGTCGGCGCGAACGTGGTCAACGTGTTCGCCCTCGGCAACCTGCCTGATAGTGTTACCAAGGACTGGTTCAGCTACGGCATCGCCGGGCTCAACCCGTTCATGAATGCGCCGTCCCATGGCCGGGCGCAGCAGAACCTCGCCGGCATCGACGAAGTCCAGCGCGACAAGCGCACCGAGTACTCGAGCCTGCCGTGGAGCGAGCGCCCCGTTGAGGTCAAGGCGGGCAAGGAAACGTTCGAGCTCAGTACCGACAAGAACGGCGTATTGCGCCTGAACCTGCTGGACAGCCCGTTCGCCGAGCGCGACATCAATCACCTGACGCGCTTGCTGATCAGCGTCGAAGACAGCCAGGACGACGTCCACACCGACTCGTCTCTGGCTGTCAGCAGTTCGCTGCGCGGCAAGCTGCTGGAAGCCCACGGGCTGATTTACGACGACCTCGAAGACGGTGAAGTGAGCCAGTGGGTGCACCGGGTCAAGCGCCTGTCGGAGCTGGGCCTGGAAGAAGAAGCCAGCGAGCTGGAGCAGAGCCTAATTGAACTGACGCGCAACGATCCCGAATTGCAGACCGAGTTCATGAAGTCACTGGCCAGGGATGGTGGGCGGTTGGTGGCGGATCCTGGGGTTAACTAACCCCTAAAAAACATCGCGGGCAAGCCCGCTCCTACAGGAGATCGGTGAAACCTGTAGGAGCGGGCTTGCCCGCGATCAGGCCCCGAAGAGCACCGCAAGTCTACCGTTCAAACAACTCCATCTGCTCAAAACCGCCCCGCAAATCCTCCAGCCGCACTCCAATCCCCAACAACCGCACGGGCTTGCCACCGCGATTGAATGCCTGGGTCAGCAACAGCTGAAAACTGCCCAGGTCCCGCCCTGCCCCGGCCTGTTCCATGGTGGTCTGAGTGAAGTCATGAAACTTCACTTTGACGAACGGCTTGCCCGGTCGATAGCTGCTGTCGATCCGCGCCATGCGTCCGGCCAGTGTTTCCATCAATTCGGGCAATTTGGCCAGGCAGCTCTTAAGATCCGGCAAGTCCGTGTCGTAGGTGTTTTCGACGCTGATCGACTGACGCCGACTGTCGTTGTGTACCAACCGCTCATCAATCCCTCGGGCAAGGCTCCACAGTCGCTCGCCAAAACTGCCGAATTCGCGCACCAGGGCCAACTTGTCCCATTCGCGCAGTTGAGAACAATCGACAATACCCAGGCGGCTCAGTTTTTCGGCGGTCACTTTACCGACGCCGTGCAACTTGCTGACGGGCAATCCACTGACAAAGTCATCGACCTGATCGGGTGTGATGACGAACAAGCCATTGGGTTTCTTCCAGTCGCTGGCAATCTTGGCCAAAAACTTGTTGGGCGCAACGCCCGCCGAGACCGTGATGTGCAACTGGTTGGAAACCCGTCGACGAATGTCCTGGGCGATACGCGTGGCACTGCCATTGAAGTGGGCGCTGTCGGACACGTCCAGATAAGCCTCATCCAGGGAAAGCGGTTCGATCAGATCGGTGTAATCGCGAAAGATCGTGTGAATTTCCTTCGACGCTTCCCGGTAGGCGTCCATACGGGGCTTGACGATCGTCAGGTCTGGACAAAGCTTCAGCGCATGTCCGGACGACATGGCCGAGCGCACGCCATAGGCCCGGGCCTCATAGTTGCAAGTGGCAATCACCCCGCGCCGATCCGCCGAGCCACCCACCGCCAGGGGTTTGCCGGCCAGGCGCGGATCGTCACGCATCTCGATGGCGGCGTAGAAGCAGTCACAATCGACGTGGATGATTTTTCGCTGAGTCATGGAAAAGCAGTGTTCATGGCGGAGAAAAGAAGACAAGGCCTCACGGGTTGGCAGTATCTCACCGACAACTGTATATAGCACCAGTAGTCTGAATGTTCTTTCTGATCGGTGGGAAAATTCGCAGATGAATTTATTTTTTCAATCAAAAGATCGCCACCAATAGAGCTGAAACCCTTGCTCCTGCGGCCCCTGCGCCCTTAACACCGTTTACCAGCCAAGCTAACCAATTGAACCAAAACGGGTTTTTTATTGCTTGAGGGTTGACACACCCGCGTTCCTCTGTAGAATGCCGCCTCACAGACGCGGGATGGAGCAGCCTGGTAGCTCGTCGGGCTCATAACCCGAAGGTCGTCGGTTCAAATCCGGCTCCCGCAACCAAACATCAAAAAAGGTCATTCGAAAGAATGGCCTTTTTTGTGCGCGCCTGTTTTCTGCCCTACACGATAAATCGTTCTGATTCCGAAACTTAAGCCAGCCCTGCGACCGTTTGCCGCTTTTCAGCACTTATTTGACTCAGCGGCATATTAACGGTTGACACCCTGTCGTTCTTCTATAGAATGCCGCCTCACAGACGCGGGATGGAGCAGCCTGGTAGCTCGTCGGGCTCATAACCCGAAGGTCGTCGGTTCAAATCCGGCTCCCGCAACCAACATCAAGAAAGGCCACTCGAAAGAGTGGCCTTTTTTGTGTCTGTTGAAAAAGTCCTTTCGCAACAATGACCTGTCATTCTTCTATGATGCGCTCACCGATAACGCCCTGCTGGGATCAGGCTATCCTGATGTGCAGGTCCAACGTGTAAGCCAGATGACACGCCATCGCCGAACAGCGGTGAGAAGCGTTAAAATTTGTGATTATTTTTTTCTACAGGGATTGGTTACTTGGCTGGATACCCCCATCCTGTCGCGCACAATCCAAGAGGTGATTGATGCGCGCCAACTCGTCTGATCCACAAGACCCCGTCACCGCGACACAACCTATCAAGGCCGAGCGTTTGCGCCTGCTTGATCTGGTCAGCAAGTATCGTCAGCCGATCGGCCTGGCGATCACCTTGCTGTTGTTCGCGATCGCGCTGATTGCCTGTCGCCACCTGCTGAGCGAACTCGATCTGTACGCTCTGCACGATTCGATTCTCGATATCCCCAAACCTGCTTTACTGGGTGCATTCGCGGCGACTGCGGTGGGCTTCGTGATTCTGCTGGGTTACGAATGGTCGGCCAGCCGATATGCCGGTGTGACGCTGGCACCACGCATCCTTGCGCTGGGCGGCTTCACGGCCTTCGCCATCGGCAACGCCATCGGCCTGTCGATGCTCTCCGGCGGCTCGGTCCGCTATCGGTTGTACGCGCGTCATGGCCTGGGCGCGGCAGATGTCGCGCGCATGACGCTGTTTGCCAGTCTTTCTCTCGGCTGCGCGTTACCACCGCTGGCAGCGTTGGCCACATTGAGCAACCTGTCAGGTGCTTCCACGGCCCTGGGTCTGTCCCAGACTCTGCTCGGTTCGGTTGCCCTCGCGGTTCTGCTGCTCTTCTGCGTACTGGCCATTGGAGTTTATCGCCGTCGCCTTGCCGAGCAACCTTTCAGGGACAGCCTGCTGGTCAAGATCGGCCGCCGTACGTTGCGCTTGCCCGGCCGTCGCCTGACCTTCCTGCAACTGGTCATTACCGCGCTCGACGTGGCCGCCGCCGCGACGGTGCTCTATCTGTTACTGCCGGAGGCGCCGCCTTTCGGTGCGTTCCTGCTGGTGTATCTGCTGGCACTCGCTGCCGGGGTACTCAGTCACGTCCCCGGCGGCGTTGGCGTGTTTGAGGCTATCCTGCTGGCCGCGTTCGCCGACAAACTCGGCGCCGCGCCGCTGGCCGCCGCCCTGCTGCTCTATCGCCTGATCTACGTGGTGTTGCCATTGCTGGTGGCGAGCCTTCTGCTGTTGATCAACGAAGGTCAGCGCCTGTTCCAGACCCGCCAGTCCTTGCGCGCAGCGTCCGGCCTGGCGGCCCCCATCCTCGCGGTGCTGGTATTTCTGTCTGGCGTGGTGCTCCTCTTCTCCGGCGTGACCCCGGAAATCGACACGCGCCTGGAACACATCGGTTTTCTGATCCCGCACAGACTGGTCGATGTTTCGCACTTCGGTGCCAGCCTGGTTGGGGTGCTATGCCTGTTGCTCGCCCAAGGCCTGCGGCGGCGTCTGTCCGCCGCGTGGATGCTGACCACCATTCTGTTGCTGGTGGGTGCGGTGCTGTCGCTGCTCAAGGGCTTTGACTGGGAAGAAGCCAGCCTGATGACCCTGACGGCCGCACTGCTCGGTGTATTTCGCCGCTCCTTCTATCGCCCCAGTCGCTTGACCGAATTGCCGTTTTCACCGCTGTTTCTGGTGGCAAGTCTGTGCGTGCTCGGCGCTTCGATCTGGCTGCTGCTGTTCGCCTACCAGGACGTGCCCTACAGCCATCAACTGTGGTGGCAGTTCACCCTCGACGCCGACGCCCCCCGTGGCCTGCGATCGCTGCTTGGCGCCGCTGTGCTGTTGATGATCGTTTCCCTGACCTGGCTACTGCGCACCGCGCGCCCGATCATCCACCTGCCGACGTCTGAAGAACTGGAACGTGCACACAAAATCCTCATGGCCTCGGCCCAACCGGACGGCGGACTGGCGCTGACCGGTGACAAGGCGTTGCTGTTCCACCCCAACGACGAGGCGTTCCTGATGTATGCCCGTCGCGGGCGCAGCCTGGTGGCCCTGTACGACCCGATCGGCCCGACCCAGCAACGGGCGGAAATGATCTGGCAGTTCCGCGACCTGTGCGACCTGCACCACGCTCGTCCAGTGTTCTATCAGGTGCGTGCGGAGAACCTGCCGTACTACATGGACATCGGCCTGACCGCGATTAAGCTCGGTGAAGAAGCCCGGGTCGATCTGCAGCGCTTCGATCTCGAAGCCAAGGGCAAGGAGATGAAGGACCTGCGCTACACCTGGAACCGAGGCACACGCGACGGCCTGTCGTTGGAAATCTTCGAACCGGGCCAGGCGCCGATGGATGAGCTCAAGGTGATTTCCGATGCCTGGCTGACCGGCAAGAACGTGCGCGAGAAAGGGTTCTCCCTCGGTCGTTTCAGCGATGACTACCTCAAATATTTCCGCGTCGCGGTGATTCGCTTCGAAGGGCGCCCGGTGGCATTCGCCAACCTGCTCGAGACCTACGGCCATGACTTGGCCAGCCTCGACCTGATGCGTGCCCACCCCGACGCCCCCAAGCTGACCATGGAGTTCATGATGGTCGGCCTGATCCAACATTATAAGAGTCACGGATACGCGCGTTTCAGCCTGGGCATGGTTCCCCTGTCGGGGCTGCAACCCCGTCGCGGTGCACCGCTGACCCAGCGCCTGGGCTCGATGGTCTTCCGCCGTGGTGAGCAGCTCTACAATTTCCAAGGCTTGCGCCGCTTCAAAGACAAGTTCCAGCCTGACTGGGAACCCCGTTATATGGCCGTACCCGCCGGACTCGATCCGCTGGTAGCCTTGGCCGACACTGCCGCCCTGATTGCGGGCGGCTTGACTGGATTGGTGAAACGCTGATGATTCAACGCTCCTTGCGCTACGTTTTGGGCACGCTGATCGTGCTGGCCCTGATCCTCGGTGGCGGATACTGGTACCTCAAACGCCCGGCGCCAGAACCGACCCTCGAACAACTGACTGCGGCCGACGGGACCGTCCTGACCCGCGTCATCCCCGGCAACACGCCCCGCGCACAAGTGCTGGTGGCGGTGACCGAAGAACAGAAACTCAACGACAAGCAACTGACCACGCTCAGCCGCAGCGGCTCGGCGCAGATCGTCCAGGTGATCCTGCCCAAGGAATGCCTGCTGCAAAGCCGCGCCCTGCAAACGGGCCTGCGCGAGCTCAAGGGCCCAGCGACCCTGGTCAGCGGCATTGGCCCCGGCGCCGTGCTGGCCTGGCGCTGGTTGTCGGAACAGAAAGACGACAAGGCCCAGGCCGTTTCCGTTGATCTGGCGCTGGAAAAACCCGGCTGCACGCACCTGCTGCCGAAAAGTGCCTCCCACGGCCACTGGCTGGTGGCGTGGAACGACAACCCGGACGACGCGAGCGCGGGCTTCGTGCGCGATCAACCGAACGCAGAAACCAGCATCAGCGACTACGACATCAACCTGCCGCAAGTGCTGAACAACGAACTGCGCAAAATCCTCGTTGGCGGCGACAAGGAAGCCGGCGGCCTGCAGATCCCAGTGGTCGAAGTACCGGCCGGCCAGGCGAAAGACACCGTCACCCTGTTCCTTTCCGGCGACGGCGGCTGGCGCGACCTGGACCGCGACGTGGCCGGCGAAATGGCCAAGATCGGCTATCCGGTGGTCGGCATCGACACCCTGCGCTACTACTGGCAGCACAAGAGCCCGGAGCAAAGCGCCCTGGACTTGACCGAACTGATGCAGCACTACCGGCAGAAATGGGGCACCAAGCGCTTCATCCTGACTGGCTACTCCTTCGGCGCCGACGTCCTGCCCGCCATCTACAACCGCCTGCCGGAGTCGGAGCAGCAGCGCGTCGATGCAATCATCCTGCTGGCCTTCGCCCGCACCGGCAGCTTCGAAATCGAAGTCGAAGGCTGGCTCGGCAACGCTGGTAAAGAAGCCGCCACCGGCCCGGAAATGGCCAAGCTGCCGGCTGAAAAAGTGGTGTGCATCTACGGCGAAGAAGAAACCGACGAAAGCGGCTGCACCGACAAAACCGCCGTGGGCGAAGCGATCAAACTGCCTGGAGGCCACCACTTCGACGAAAACTACCCGAAACTGGCCCAACGCCTCGTCGACGTGATCGAGAAGCGCCAGACCAAGGTGGCCGAAGAGTAATCCGCTCCACCCCCTGTAGGAGCGAGCTTGCTCGCGATGATCGTCAACGATGACGAGGGCGACCTGACACCCCGCGGTGCCTGGGCCGACATCGCGAGCAAGCTCGCTCCTACAGAGGAACCCCCCGCTTGCCAGCTCGGCAGCGGGGGCTTTTTGTTGTGTTTGATTTATTCAGAAACCGAAATATCGGATGACGCCCCAGCACCTTGTAGGCAAACTCCGAATCTCGCTTTTTGGGCACTTTGATGTCTGTTGCGCTTGTTTTTGACGGGATAGTCTCGGTTCGTCGCTGACGTTTCAGCGATCGGGCTTGGAAACCCGACTAGCTTAAGCAACAACGTGCCCTGCATGACGACAGACCTTCGCGTCTGCGATCTTCTCTCATGGCGGCTGTGCGTGGGACGTCTTCGGACGTGCCGGTTTCCTAAGCTCCCGGTTTCCAACCTGCGCATAGCTGCCACCCATTTGCTTGGAAACGAATGGGGCGGCTCTCTCAGCTTAGGAGATTCACATGAGCAAGCCTTCACCCACAGAACTCAAAACCATCGGCCTGACGCCCCTCATCTACTGCGCCAACCAACCCCTGTTCCACGTCACCCGCGACGTCCCCTTGAGCGACGCACTGTCCATGGCCTCCGATTTCCTGTTCCTCGCCAAGGGCCTGACCGAAGACGCCGCCTACGCCCGAGATTCCGACCGACACGCCTGGGCCGCGCATTACCTGGCGCAAATGAGCAAAGCCTTGGTGGATGATGTGGTGAAAGTGCTGACGCCCTCGCCTGCACGCAAAAAAGACGAAACGCAAAAATAACGGCTGATCGATTCCCCTGTAGGAGCGAGCTTGCTCGCGATGGTCGTCAACGATAACGCGGGCAATCTGACACCCCGCGGTGCCGGGACCTCCATCGCGAGCAAGCTCGCTCCTACAGAGAGCCTCACCGAACGACAAAAGCCCCCGCTACCTATTCGGCAACGGGGGCTTTGGGTTTTGCTGAACCTCATTCCTTCTTGGCGTACCGTGCCCGCATCGCGTCATGGCTGACTGCCTTGGCTGGGTCAAAACCGCTGAGCCGTTCCCTCGCTGCGGCCTCAATCCGAAGGTCTTCAAGTTCGTCGAGCATTTCCTGATAGGCATCGACGTTGATGATGACCGCCGCTGGTTGGTTGTCCT
The DNA here is from genome assembly GCF_054668405.1 of Pseudomonas sp. S2_C03. NCBI lineage: Bacteria > Pseudomonadati > Pseudomonadota > Gammaproteobacteria > Pseudomonadales > Pseudomonadaceae > Pseudomonas > Pseudomonas sp. S2_C03. The sequence continues at coordinate 4,128,009 of NZ_CP162766.1, forward strand.
TGAAAATCACCAGGCGCTCTGTGGCGCGGCTGGAGATGTCCTTGAGCCTTGCGCTGAACCCCCTGACCATCGCAGTGACCGATATGGCCTGGTCCGCGCGCTCTAGTAATGCCGTCATGTTTGCCTCTCTTTGCTTACGCGAATTACCACTCACAATTATGCATAGAGTATCGCGCTGAATATCGCGCATCGCAAGCGAGACGTCCGAGGTTGCATGGGCGCAACGAAGGGTGCGTTTATTTCCGACATCAAAATATCGGATGACGCCCCAGGACCTTGTAGGCCAACTCCGAATCTCGCTTTTGGGGCACTTTGATGTCTGTTGCGCTTGTTTTTGACGGGATAGTCTCGGTTCGATCCCATTCCCTGTAGGAGCGAGCATGCTCGCGATGGAGGCCGGGGCACCGCGGGGTATCAGGCTGCCCGTGTCATCGTTGAAGACCATCGCGAGCATGCTCGCTCCTACAGGGAATGTACGTCACCCAACAAAAAGCCCCCGTTACCGATGAGGCAACGGGGGCTTTTTGTTGGGGAGCAAGCGCTACATCTCCACCTGCGTCCCCAGCTCGATCACCCGGTTCAGCGGCAGGTTGAAGAAGCGCAGGTTGCCATTGGCGTTCTTCAACATAAAGGCGAACAAGCCCTCGCGCCAGCGGGCCATGCCTTCCAGTTTGGAGGCGATGACGGTTTCGCGGCTCAGGAAGTAGGTGGTGCGCATCGGGCTGAAATCCAGGTCTTCGAGGTGGCACAACTTCAGCGCCTGCGGCACGTCCGGTTCGTCTACGAAGCCGAAGTGCAGGATCACCCGGAAGAAGCCTTCGCCGTGGGCTTCGACCTCGAAGCGCCGGGTGGGCGGCACTCGTGGGATGTCCTCGTAGACCACGGTCAGCAGCACCACCTGCTCGTGCAGCACCTGGTTGTGCAGCAGGTTATGCAACAGCGCGTGGGGCACGGCGTCCGGGCGAGCCGTGAGGAACACGGCGGTGCCCTGGACGCGGTGCGGAGGTTGCACACGGATGCTGGCAATGAAGATTGGCAAAGGCAGCCCGCCTTCGTCCATACGCTCCACCAGCAGCTGCTTGCCGCGCTTCCAGGTGGTCATCAATATGAACAGGGCGATACCGGCAATCACCGGGAAGGCGCCGCCCTGGACAATTTTTGGCACGTTGGCGGCGAAGTACAGGCCGTCCACCAGCAGGAAACCGAGCAGCAACGGGACCGCCAGCAGCGGTGGCCATTTCCACAGCAAGAGGATCACGGCGGATACCAGGATAGTCGTCATCAACATGGTCCCGGTCACCGCCACGCCATAGGCCGAGGCCAGGGCACCGGACGATTCAAAGCCGAGCACCAGCAGGACGACGCCCACCATCAGCGACCAGTTCACCGCACCGATGTAGATCTGGCCCTGTTCGGCGCTTGAAGTGTGCTGGATGTGCATGCGCGGGATGTACCCCAGCTGAATGGCTTGCCGGGTCAGGGAAAAGGCGCCTGAAATCACCGCCTGCGAGGCAATCACCGTGGCCAGGGTCGACAGGCCGACAAGCGGGATCAGCGCCCAGCTCGGCGCCAACAGATAAAACGGGTTGCGCGCCGCCTCCGGATCACCGAGCAGCAATGCGCCCTGACCGAAGTAGTTGAGCACCAGCGCCGGCAGCACCAGGATGAACCAGGCACGGGCAATCGGCTTGCGGCCGAAGTGGCCCATGTCGGCGTACAGCGCTTCGGCACCGGTCAGCGCCAGCACCACCGCCCCGAGGATCGCTACACCCATGCCTGGATGGACAATGAAGAACCGCACGCCCCATATCGGGTTCATTGCCTCCAACACCTGCGGGTATTGCAGGATCCCGTAGACGCCCAGCGCCCCCAGCACTACAAACCAGGTGACCATGATTGGCCCAAAAAGGATGCCGATGCGCGCCGTACCGTGGCGCTGGATCAGGAACAACGCCACCAGCACGATCAGCGAGAGCGGCACCACCCAGTGGTCGATGCCATCGAAGGCCAGCCCCAGCCCTTCAATCGCCGACAGCACGGAAATCGCCGGGGTGATCATGCTGTCCCCGTAAAAAAGCGCCGCACCGATCAAGCCGCAGACCACCAGCAAGGTGCGCAGCTTCGGGTGCCCGGCCGCCGCCCGACGAGCCAGGGCGGTCAAGGCCATGATTCCGCCCTCGCCCTGGTTGTCCGCACGCAGGACGAACATCATGTACTTGATCGAGACGACCCAGATCAGCGACCAGAAAATCAGGGCGAGGATGCCCAACACGCCATCATGGGTGACGGGTACGCCATAGCCTCCGGAAAACACTTCCTTGAGGGTGTACAACGGGCTCGTACCGATATCGCCGTAAACCACCCCGACTGCCGCAACCAACATGCCGATCGGCTTTGCGGCCGAATGCCCGGCGTCTGCCGCGTGAGTACTTGCCTGCCCCATCCACCACCCCTAAAACCCAGACTGAACCGAAGAAGCGCCATGCCCTGCATGCAGCATCGGATATTTTACGTGTTGTTACAGACGTTTTCTTGACTGTAAAAATCGCTAAAGCGTAAAGGCGCGAAGCATAGCGCAGCACTCGTCGTTTTTCCCTGCATAAAGCTGGTCAAGCGCGCGTACCATCGCTAGAATTGCGCACTTTTTGATCAGAGGCGCCCAAGCGCCCGTCTGTCGCCCGCCCTGAAGGCCGGGCAGCACCTATACCGAGGTTAGACATGTCCACCACTCCTGCGCCAGCGAATCCAAAAGTTGGCTTCGTATCCCTGGGTTGCCCGAAAGCACTGGTCGACTCCGAGCGCATCCTGACCCAGCTGCGCATGGAAGGGTATGACGTCGTGTCCACTTACCAGGATGCTGATGTGGTGGTGGTCAACACCTGCGGCTTCATCGACTCGGCCAAGGCCGAATCGCTGGAAGTGATCGGCGAAGCCATCAAGGAAAACGGCAAGGTGATCGTCACCGGCTGCATGGGCGTGGAAGAAGGCAACATCCGCAACGTGCACCCAAGTGTGCTGGCAGTGACCGGTCCGCAGCAGTACGAGCAAGTGGTCAACGCGGTGCACGAAGTCGTGCCACCCAAACAGGACCACAATCCACTGATCGACCTCGTGCCACCACAAGGCATCAAGTTGACCCCACGCCACTACGCGTACCTGAAGATTTCCGAAGGCTGCAACCATAGCTGCAGCTTCTGCATCATCCCGTCGATGCGCGGCAAGCTGGTCAGCCGTCCGGTGGGTGACGTGCTCGACGAGGCCCAGCGCCTGGTCAAATCCGGGGTCAAGGAGCTGCTGGTCATTTCGCAAGACACCAGCGCCTACGGCGTCGACGTGAAATACCGCACTGGTTTCTGGAACGGCGCGCCGGTGAAAACCCGGATGACCGAACTCTGCGAAGCCCTCAGCACCCTCGGTGTCTGGGTACGTCTGCACTATGTTTATCCATACCCGCACGTCGACGAGCTGATCCCGCTGATGGCCGCCGGCAAGATCCTGCCGTACCTGGACATCCCGTTCCAGCACGCCAGTCCGAAAGTACTGAAGTCGATGAAGCGTCCAGCCTTCGAAGACAAGACCCTGGCGCGTATCAAGAACTGGCGTGAAATCTGCCCGGACCTGATCATCCGCTCGACTTTCATCGTCGGCTTCCCCGGCGAAACCGAAGAGGACTTCCAGTACCTGCTCAACTGGCTGACCGAAGCCCAGCTCGACCGCGTCGGCTGCTTCCAGTATTCGCCGGTGGACGGTGCCCCGGCCAACGACCTGGACCTGGAAATCGTTCCGGACGAGGTCAAGCAGGATCGTTGGGAGCGCTTCATGGCACACCAGCAAGCCATCAGCTCGGCGCGCCTTGCAATGCGCATCGGCCGTGAAATTGAAGTGCTGGTCGATGAAGTCGACGAGCAAGGCGCAGTCGGCCGTTGCTTCTTCGATGCCCCGGAAATCGACGGTAACGTCTTCATCGACAACGGCAGCAACCTCAAGCCTGGCGACAAGGTCTGGTGCAAAGTCACCGACGCCGACGAGTACGACCTCTGGGCCGAACAGATCTAAGCGCAAAAAAGTCGAAAAGCCCCGCTCTCTGCACGAGATGCGGGGCTTTTTTACGGCTATCGTATGGAGAGAAAGGACACGCACTCTCCACTGCCAAAGGGGCCTCTGGCCATGCGCCAACATTCGGTCATCCACACGCCGAAACAAAGTGATTACCTGGAGTTGACCCGAGTCTGGGAAGACTCTGTCCGCGCCACCCATGATTTTTTGCCCGACAGCTACATCGAGCTGTTGAAGGATTTGGTGCTGACCCGCTACCTCGACGCGGTGATGTTGATCTGCACCCGGGATTCACGCCAGCGCATCACCGGGTTCGCCGGGGTTGCGGCAGGCAAGATCGAAATGCTGTTCATCGACCCGGCGCACCGTGGCCAGGGCCTGGGCAAGCAGTTGCTGCGCTACGCCTTGGATCACCTGAACGCCGATGAGCTGGACGTCAACGAGCAGAACCCGCAAGCGCTGGGGTTCTACGTCAAGCAGGGTTTCGAGGTGATTGGCCGCTCCGAGGTCGATGGCATGGGGCAGCCGTACCCGCTGCTGCACATGCGACTGCGCCAGCCCGAGCAACTGACGCGCAAGGCCTGACACACGGTTTCCCCTGTGGGAGCGGGCTTGCTCGCGATAGCGCTGTGTCATTCAACGAATCAATTGACTGCACTACCGCCATCGCGAGCAAGCCCGCTCCCACAAAAGGCAGGTACAATGCCCACCCCTTTTTTGTTACGGCCCTGTCATGACTGACCCGATTCGCCTCTCCAAACGCCTCATTGAACTGGTCGGTTGCTCCCGTCGGGAGGCTGAGCTGTTCATCGAGGGCGGCTGGGTCACCGTGGACGGCGAGGTCATCGATGAGCCGCAGTTCAAGGTCGGCACCCAGACCGTTGTGCTCGACCCCGAGGCCAAGGCCACGGCGCCGGAACCAGTGACCCTCTTGCTCAACGTCGAACCGGGCATGGACGTGGAAACCGCCATGGCGACCCTGGGCGCCGAGACCCTGAGCGCAGAACATCGCTTCGGCAAACGACCCTTGCGCGGGCATTTTCTGCGCCTGACCGCCAGCGCCGACTTGCAACCCAATGCCAGCGGCCTGCTGGTGTTTACCCAGGACTGGAAAATCCTGCGCAAGCTCACTGCCGACGCCGCGAAGATCGAACAGGAATATGTGGTCGATGTCGAAGGCGACATGATCGAGCACGGCCTGAACCGCTTGCAGCACGGCCTGACTTACAAAGGCAAGGAACTGCCGTCGGTCAAGGCCAGTTGGCAGAACGAAAACCGCCTGCGCTTTGCCCTGAAGAACCCCCAACCGGGCGTGATCGCCCTGTTCTGTCAGGCCGTTGGCCTGAAGGCTGTCGCCATCCGCCGTATTCGCATCGGCGGCGTGTCCATCGGCAAAGTGCCGCTGGGCCAATGGCGTTACCTGTCGGGCAAAGAGAAGTTCTAACACTTCTCAAGCCCCCAACATTCCGGCACCGCCTCAAGCGCGCTGCCCACTGCCGATATCAGGATTGCACACCATGATTCACAACGACGTACTGCGCAGCGTGCGCTACATGCTCGACATCAGCGACAAGAAAGTCATCGAGATCATCAAGCTTGGCGGCATGGACGTGGCGCTTGATGACCTGAAGGCGTACCTGGACAAGAAGGAAGAAGACGAAGAAGGCTTCGTTCGCTGCCCGGACGAGGTCATGGCGCACTTTCTCGACGGTCTGGTGATCTTCAAGCGTGGCAAGGACGAAAGCCGTCCGCCGCAGCCGATCGAAGTACCGGTCACCAACAACATCATCCTGAAAAAGCTGCGCGTGGCGTTCGAGCTCAAGGAGGATGACATGCACGCCATCCTCAAGGCCGCCGAGTTCCCGGTGTCCAAGCCGGAGCTGAGCGCGCTGTTTCGCAAGTTCGGCCACACCAACTACCGCCCGTGTGGCGACCAGTTGCTGCGCAACTTTCTCAAGGGGCTCACGCTGCGCGTGAGAGCGTAAGGCAGCCTTAAGCTGCAAGCTGCAAGCTGCAAGCTGCAAGCGTGTTCTTGCGGCTTGAAGCTTAAAGCTTGCAGCTGGGCCGAATGGCCCCCCCATTCCGCGCAAAAATAGTCCCTGCGCTGCACGCGGCTGACGACTAGGGTGTACTGACCCTCAGCTCTCAGGATTCGCCATGCACCCGTACTTTTCCCTGCAAGGCCGCACCGCCCTCGTGACCGGTGGCACCCGTGGTATCGGCAAGATGATCGCCAAGGCTTTTGTCGAGGCCGGCGCCACCGTGTATGTCTGCGCCCGGGATGCCGAGGCGTGCCAGCAAACCGCTGACGAATTGGGCGCTTTTGGCAAGTGCCACGGTGTGGCCGCCAACCTCGCCACCGAGCAAGGCGTACAGCAACTGGCAACGCATCTGGAGGAGCAAATCACCCATCTGGACATTCTGGTGAACAACGCCGGCACGACCTGGGGCGCGCCACTGGAGAGTTACCCGGTCAAGGGGTGGGAGAAGGTCATGCAGCTCAACGTGACGTCAGTGTTCAGTTGCATCCAGCAATTGCTGCCGCTGTTGCGCAAGGGCGGATCGACGCAGAATCCCGCCCGGATCATCAACATTGGCTCGGTGGCCGGAATCTCTTCCTTTGGTGAAGAGGCCTACGCCTACGGACCGAGCAAAGCGGCCTTGCATCAGTTGTCGCGGATTCTGGCGCGGGAGCTGGTGAGCCAGCACATCAACGTCAACGTGATCGCACCGGGGCGCTTCCCCAGCAAGATGACCCAGCACATCGGCAATGATGAGCAGGCGCTGGCCGAGGATACGGCGCTGATTCCGATGAAGCGCTGGGGCCGAGAGGAAGAGATGGCGGCATTGGCGATCAGCCTGGCAAGTACGGCGGGGGCTTACATGACCGGGAACATCATTCCGTTGGATGGAGGGTTCAGTCTCTAAGTTTCGGGGGCGCCCATCGCGGGCAAGCCCGCTCCCACAGGGTTATTTGGCGGGCACAGAAACTGTGGGAGCGGGCTTGCCCGCGAAGAGGCCCTTCCAGCCAACGTCGATCATGAGGTCATGTGAGTTATCATCCCCAACTCAATTTCCCCCGAACCACAACCCCATGACCTACAGCGTTTCCCCCATCGGCTTCGTGCGCTCCTGCTTCAAGGAGAAATTCGCTATCCCGCGCCAGCCACAACTGGCCCCGGCCGCCCGTGGCGTGCTGGAACTGGCAGCACCTTTCGACCAGGGGGATGCGGTGCAAGGGCTGGAGCAGGTCAGCCATGTGTGGCTGTTGTTCCTGTTCCATCAGGCCCTGGAAGAGAAGCCACGGCTGAAAGTCCGCCCTCCTCGCTTGGGCGGTAACAAGTCCATGGGGGTGTTCGCGACGCGCGCAACGCATCGGCCCAATGGCATCGGCCAATCGGTGGTGAAGCTGGACAAGGTCGAGGCCGACCGCCTGTGGATATCGGGTATCGACCTCTTGGATGGCACGCCGATCCTCGACATCAAGCCGTATGTGCCTTACGCGGACATCATCGACGGTGCCAGCAACCGCATCGCCAGCGAAGCACCGCGACTGATTGCCGTAGAGTGGACAGAGAACGCGCTGCAACAGGCCCACGGCCATGCGCAGCGGCTGGCAGAGCCTTTGACCGAGCTGATCGAGCAATGCCTGGCGCAGGACCCACGGCCGGCCTACCAGACGCCCGCCCCCGAGCGCGAATACGGCGCGCAATTCTGGGACGTGGATGTGCGCTGGCATTACCCGACGCCGGAGATGATTCGAGTGCTGGAAGTCGTTCCCGCCCTGTAGGAGCGAGCATGCTCGCGATGGTCGTTAACGATAACGCTGGCTGCCTGACACCCTGCGGTGCCTGGTCCACCATCGTCGGAACGCCGCCCGGAGCATACTCGCTCCTACAGGGCCGAACGGGCATAAAAAAACCCGCGTTACCGTGAGGCAACGCGGGTTTCGGGATGCTGCGACTGTTACTTCTCGACGAACGCACGCTCGATCAGGTAGTCACCCGGCTCGCGCATACGCGGCGAAACGGTCAGACCGAAGCTGTTGAGCACTTCGCTGGTCTCGTCGAGCATGCTCGGGCTGCCGCACAGCATGGCGCGGTCGTCCTGCGGGTTGATCGGTGGCAGACCGATGTCGCGGAACAGCTTGCCGCTGCGCATCAGGTCGGTCAGGCGGCCTTCGTTTTCGAATGGCTCGCGGGTCACGGTCGGGTAGTAGATCAACTTGTCACGCAGCGCCTCGCCGAAGAACTCGTTCTGTGGCAGGTGCTCGGTGATGAATTCGCGGTAGGCGACTTCGTTGACGTAACGGACGCCGTGGCACAGGATCACTTTTTCGAAACGCTCGTAGGTTTCCGGGTCCTGGATGACGCTCATGAACGGCGCCAGGCCAGTACCGGTGCTGAGCAGGTACAAATGTTTGCCAGGCTTCAAGTCGTCCAGTACCAGCGTGCCGGTAGGCTTCTTGCTGATGATGATCTCGTCGCCTTCCTTCAGGTGCTGCAACTGGGAAGTCAGCGGGCCATCAGGCACCTTGATGCTGAAGAACTCCAGATGCTCTTCCCAGTTCGGGCTGGCGATCGAGTAAGCACGCATAAGCGGGCGGCCGTTGGGTTGTTGCAGGCCGATCATCACGAACTGACCGTTCTCGAAGCGCAGGCCCGGATCGCGGGTGCACTTGAAGCTGAACAGAGTGTCGTTCCAGTGGTGAACACTGAGGACACGCTCGTGGTTCATGTTGCTCATGTACGTGGGACTCCTGGAGATGGGTCTGCGCCTGAAGCGTTGGCGAAAGTGCTGTGCGCAATTGCAACGTATTCTAATCGCGACGACAATATCTGTTAACTGGATTATTAAGATAAGGGTTATCGGTTATATAGATATGCGATTTACTCTCCGTCAGCTTCAAGTCTTCGTTGCCGTCGCCCAGCAGGAGAGCGTTTCCCGTGCTGCGGGCCTGCTCAATCTCTCGCAATCGGCGGCGAGCACCTCAATCACCGAGCTGGAGCGTCAGTCAAGCTGCCAGCTGTTCGACCGAGCCGGCAAACGGCTGAGCCTTAACGCACTCGGTAAACAGTTGCTGCCACAAGCGGTAGCACTGCTCGACCAATCAAAGGAGATCGAGGATTTGCTCAACGGCAAGTCGGGATTCGGCTCGCTCGCGGTCGGCGCGACACTGACCATCGGCAACTACCTCGCCACCTTGCTCATCGGAAGCTTCATGCAGCGCCATCCGGAGAGCCAGGTGAAGCTGCACGTGCAGAACACTGCCAACATTGTGCAACAGGTCGCGCACTATGAAATTGATCTGGGTCTAATCGAGGGTGATTGCAACCACCCGGATATCGAAGTGCAAAGCTGGGTCGAAGATGAACTGGTGGTGTTCTGCGCCCCACAGCATCCCCTGGCGATCCGTGGCACCGCGACCATGGAAGAGCTCAGCGTTGAGGCCTGGATTCTGCGCGAGCAGGGCTCCGGGACGCGGCTGACCTTCGACCAGGCCATGCGCCACCACCGCAGCGCTCTGAACATCCGCCTGGAGCTGGAGCATACCGAGGCCATCAAGCGCGCAGTGGAGTCCGGACTGGGAATTGGCTGTATCTCACGCCTGGCGCTGCGCGACGCGTTTCGCCGCGGCAGCCTGGTGCCCGTGGAGACCCCGGACCTGGACCTGGCTCGGCAGTTCTATTTCATCTGGCACAAACAGAAATACCAGACTTCGGCAATGCGTGAATTCCTCGACCTGTGCCGCGCCTTCACTGCAGGTGTTCAGCGCAGCGACGAGATCGTTTTGCCGCCCATCGCCTAGAGCAGGATCACACCCCACACCAGCGCGATCATGGTCAGCGCCACCAGTTGGGCTGCACTGCCCATGTCCTTGGCATTTTTGGACAAGGGGTGCAGCTCAAGGGAGATGCGGTCAATGGCCGCTTCCACCGCCGAGTTGAGCAACTCGACGATCAAGGCCAATAGACACACTGCAATCAACACGGCTCGCTCGACACGGCTGACGTTCAGGAAGAACGAAAGCGGGATCAGGATGACATTGAGCAGCACCAGTTGGCGAAAAGCGGCTTCGCCGGTGAAAGCGGCGCGCAGGCCGTCCAGCGAGTAACCGGAGGCGTTCAGGATGCGTTTCAGGCCGGTCTGGCCTTTAAAAGGGGACATAAGCGTGGCAACTGACCAAAAAAAGAGTGGAGAAGCTAGTTCAACCCAAGTCAAAAAAGCGTGAAGACGCCACGCCTCACGGGCTCGAAATTGACTCAAGTTGTTGCAGAAGCAGCGCCGCCTGGGTGCGGGTCCGCACATTCAGCTTACGGAAAATCGCCGTCACGTGAGCCTTGATCGTCGCCTCGGACACGCTCAGTTCGTAGGCAATCTGCTTGTTCAGCAACCCTTCGCAAACCATGGTCAGCACCCGGAACTGCTGGGGCGTCAAGCTGGCCAAGCCTTCACTCGCGGCTTTCGCCTCTTCGGAAACGCTGACCGCTTCAAATGCCTGGGGCGGCCAGAATACATCGCCATCGAGCACCGCCCGTACGGCTTTCTGAATCACGCTCAGGTCACTGGACTTGGGAATGAAGCCACTGGCGCCGAACTCACGGGATTTGACCATGATCGAGGCCTCTTCCTGGGCCGAGACCATCACCACCGGAATTTGCGGGTACTGGCCACGCAGCAGTACCAACCCGGAAAATCCGTAGGCACCCGGCATGTTCAGGTCCAGCAGCACCAGATCCCAATCGGATTTTTCATCGAGGCGGGTTTCCAGTTCGGCAATACTGGCCACTTCCACCAGGCGCACATTCGGGCCAAGGCCCATGGTCAACGCCTGGTGCAGGGCGCTACGAAAAAGCGGGTGGTCATCGGCAATCAGGATTTCGTATGTGGCCATTTTTCAAATGATCCTGTTCTTCTAACAACTAAGGCACAACCACGGAGCTGCACCCACAGGGCGCGTTCGGCGCCGAATACGTGACCGTTCACGTAAAAATGCGGCGTGCCGCATCCTGATCGGCGCCAAGCATGCCCAGCGAAACCGGGGTGGTCAAGGTGCCTGGGCGCTACAGTTCTTTGCAGTATGGGCGACAATCAACCAGTGGCAGCGGCGCTGTTCGGCACGAAGGGCATCAGCTCCGCATGGGCCGGTGTGCCGACATTCATTTCCAACTGGTGCTTGGCATCCAGGTAATGTTGGCTGAACACGTCGAAATAGGCGCTCAGCGCCGATGCGGCATCGACATCGCCTGCCAGTTCCAGGCACAAGGCCGCCACTTCGGCCGTGCACAGATGCTCGCTGCGGGTGGAGCGGCGCAGGCGATAACGCGACATCTTTTCAGGGAGCAGGCTGAGAATCGGCAGCGCGTCGAAATACGGGCTCTTGCGGAATATCTTCCGTGCCTCGGTCCAGGTCGCGTCCAGCAGGATGAACAACGGCCGCCGGGTGCTATCGACTTCGACCGTGTTGGTCACCCGTTGCGGCTCGACATACTCCCCCGGGAACACCAGATACGGTTGCCATTGCGGATCTGCGAGCAATGCCAGCAGTTGCGGGTCGGGCTCGGTGCGTGACCAGATAAATGCATGGTTGTCGCGCACCACGTCTGCGATCAGCCACCCGGTGTTGCTCGGTTTGAACACTTCCTTGTTGGTCATGATCAGGCACACGCCGGAACGGGTCTGGACCTGCGGTCGCCAGGCGCACAGACAATGACTCACGATCACCCGGCAGTCATGGCAACGTGGCGCACGCCAGCCACGGGCCTGAAGTGGCTTGATGCCCTCCTCCTCGCGCTGGTCGCGCAAGCGGGCTACGGCGTTGGGGGCGTGATTCATCGTGGGCAAGACCGGCAAACAGGGAAAATCGTCACGAACGGTACTCGGGGCAGGAAAGGCTGGCAGTTTATCAGAGCCGCCCGCGCAAGCCTGTACCGGGAACAACCACCTCCCCTATAATTCGCGGCCACTGAACGCACAGTCACGTGACGGGTCGAAGCACCAGTCACTGAACAGGAGAGTTTCATGTTGCGCCTTATCGTTCCCACCGCAGCCATTGTGCTGGCGGCGTCCTTCAACGCTCAGGCTGCGTCCTTGAGTGAGCAGAATCTCAACCGAGAGCTGCGCAACGTCGCCGCACAAAGCAGCGTCGGCACGCCTCGGGCGATCAACGAAGACATTCTCGATCAGGGTTATACCGCCGAAGGCAACGTGCTGATCAACCATTTGAGCGTGCAGAGCAGCCACGCCCAGAAGATGCGGTCCGACCCCAAGACTGTGTATTTCCAGCTTGGCTCCTCGGTTTGCAACAACCCGGGGTTCCGCAAGCTGATGGCCAAGGGCGCAGTCATGCGTTACGACTTCACCGAGGTGAAAACCAACCGTCCGGTCGGCTCGGCCAGCTTCCAGGAATCGGATTGCCCGAAAGCCGCGCCTGCGAAGAAAAAGTGATTCATCGAGAATTGGCGCGCCGCTGCTCGTCCTCGGCGCGCAATTCTGCGACCAGGGCCTGCAAATACTGAGACCGTCGTTCCCCGCCCTCCAGACGTCGGTAACACTCCTCCTCGAGACTCAAATGATGGGTCTCGGCCGACGACTCCAATAATCGATACAGTTGCGTATCGATCTCCAGAATGATTCTGGTCATGGTCTACCGCCTCCATGCACTTTGAAATCCTCACCCGCTCGTATCGCGCGCCCTGCCTTTGACGCAAAGTTGTCGTGTCACACCTGTAATTTAGTAAATCAGACCCTTCAACACTCGGCGCACGTTCGGACGAGCGGTGATAGCACCTTGCAATTATTCAATAAGCGGTTGCCAGGAAAGACTTTGCGGCGCAATGATCAAGCAGCGCAATCCATCGCGAGGGTCTAGATTCACTCTATCCACATTCATATCAAGGGCGGCGAGGGGGGCTGCCCGATTGACGCCTTGCGATGCGCCTTTACCCAAGGAACACTGCCTGAATGGAAGGAGACATTGATGCCTTACCAACCGAATGACCTCCTGAACCGTCATTTCGCAGAAAGCGGCCACGACCTCGTCAGCAAGGTCGAAGAACAACTCAGCCTGGTTTCACCCAACAGCCCGAACCTCCCGATCTACCGCGACATGATCCTGACTGTGCTGCGCATGGCCCAGGAAGACCACAACCGCTGGAACGCCAAAATCACTCTGCAGGCCCTGCGTGAACTCGAGCAGGCGTTCCGTGTACTCGAACAGTACCGGGGGCGGCGTAAAGTCACGGTTTTCGGCTCGGCCCGTACTCCGGTGGAACACCCGCTATACGCCATGGCCCGGGAACTCGGCGCCGCACTGGCCCGCTCTGACCTGATGGTGATTACCGGCGCAGGCGGCGGCATCATGGCAGCAGCGCACGAAGGCGCGGGGCTGGAACACAGCCTTGGATTCAACATCACCCTGCCCTTCGAGCAACATGCCAACCCTACCGTGAATGGCACCACCAACCTGCTGCCCTTCCACTTTTTCTTTACCCGCAAGCTCTTCTTCGTCAAGGAAGCCGATGCGCTGGTCCTGTGCCCTGGCGGTTTCGGTACCCTGGATGAAGCGCTGGAAGTGCTGACGCTGATCCAGACCGGTAAAAGCCCGCTGGTTCCGGTGGTGCTGCTGGATGCGCCAGGCGGCCAGTTCTGGAACGGCGCGCTGGACTTTATCCGTCATCAACTGGAGGAAAATCGCTACATCCTGCCCACCGACCTGAAGCTGGTGAGCCTGGTCTACACCGTCGAAGAGGCGGTAGAGCATATCAACCAGTTCTACAGCAACTTCCACTCCACCCGCTGGCTCAAGCATCAGTTCGTGATCCGCATGAACCACGCCCTCAGCGACGAAGCGATGGAGCACATGCAACACGCCTTCGCCGACTTGTGCCTGAGCGATCACTTCCACCAGCACGCCTACAGCGGTGAAGAACAGGACGACGCGCAGTTCAGCCACCTGGCGCGCCTGACGTTCACCTTCAATGCGCGCAATCATGGTCGACTACGGGAGCTGGTGGACTACATCAACCTCTCGGAAAACTGGGCCCAGTCCACACCCCTGGCTCCACAGCGCACCCGCGAACCCTTGAAGGTGACGTGAGGCAAAAAAAACGGCCCGCTATCACTAGCGAGCCGTTTCATTCAATCGTCCATCCCTCGACCGCTGAACAAGCGGCTGATCATGTCCATGGAAAACCCCCGATAACTCAGGAAGCGGCCTTGTTTGGCACGCTCCTTCACGTCTATCGGCAAATGCCCGGAAAATTTGCGTCGCCAGGTATCTTGAAGTTGTTCCTGCCAGTCGATACCGCTCTCGCGCAATGCCTGTTCGATATCGTTACGTTGCAGGCCACGCTGACTCAGCTCCTCGCGAATCCGCAAGGGGCCGTAACCGGATCGGGCACGGTAGGAGACAAAGCTTTCGAGGTAACGGGATTCGGACAACAGGCCCTCTTCCGTTAGCCGGTCGAGCGCTGTTTCGATCATTTCAGGGAGGGCGCCGCGCTGACGCAGTTTACGCGTCAGCTCAACCCGACCGTGCTCGCGTCGCGCGAGCAGGTCCATTGCGGTTCGCCGCACCGCGACGAGTGTATCGAGTACGGCGGTCATCGGATCAATCAGATATCAGCGTCGGCCAGATCGTCTTCGGTCTCTTTGACCGCAGATGCCTTGGCATCCGCTACCACGGAGGTAGACAACAGTTTGTCGCGCAGTTGCTTCTCGAGGGTCGCCGCAATTTCCGGGTTATCCGCCAGGAACTTGGCCGAGTTGGCTTTACCTTGGCCGATCTTGGTGCCGTTGTAGGCATACCAGGCACCGGATTTCTCGACGAAACCGTGCAGCACACCCAGGTCGATCATCTCACCGTTGAGGTAGATGCCCTTGCCGTAAAGAATCTGGAACTCAGCCTGGCGGAACGGCGAAGCGACCTTGTTCTTCACAACCTTGACGCGGGTTTCGCTACCGACGACTTCATCACCTTCTTTCACCGCGCCAGTACGACGGATGTCCAGACGAACCGATGCATAGAACTTCAGCGCGTTACCACCGGTGGTGGTTTCCGGGCTGCCGAACATCACGCCGATTTTCATACGGATCTGGTTGATGAAAATCACCAGGCAATTGGCGTTCTTGATGTTACCGGTGATTTTACGCAGCGCCTGGGACATCAGACGGGCTTGCAGGCCCACGTGCATGTCACCCATTTCGCCTTCGATTTCAGCCTTTGGCACCAATGCTGCCACGGAGTCGACGATGATCACGTCAACGGCGTTGGAACGCACCAGCATGTCGGTGATTTCCAGGGCCTGCTCGCCGGTGTCCGGCTGGGAAACCAGCAGGTCGTCGACGTTGACGCCCAGCTTGCCGGCGTACTCAGGGTCGAGGGCGTGCTCGGCGTCAACGAACGCGCAGGTGGCGCCGGCTTTTTGAGCCTGGGCGATCACAGACAGGGTCAGTGTGGTTTTACCGGAAGATTCAGGACCGTAGATTTCAACGATACGACCTTTTGGCAGGCCGCCAATGCCGAGTGCAATGTCCAGACCCAGAGAGCCAGTGGAGATGGATGGGATCGCCTGACGGTCTTGATCGCCCATACGCATTACGGCACCCTTGCCGAATTGACGTTCGATCTGACCCAGGGCCGCAGCCAAGGCTTTCTTCTTGTTGTCGTCCATTAAAGTCCTCACGTAATCAATAAGGCCTGACGGCCAACACCTGTATAAGTAGCCAGTATTATTCCACAGGGATTCAGGCTCGCCTACCCCTGATTTGAGATTTCTGCCGAGACATGCCGTAGCAGCCCCTCTAGCGCGGCCTTCACCGTTTGTCGGCGGACTTCATCGCGATCACCGGGGAAGTGTTGCAACTCGCTGAACACTCGCTCGCCCACGCCCCAGGCCAGCCACACGGTGCCCACCGGTTTGTTTGGCGAACCGCCATCCGGCCCGGCAATACCGCTGACCGCCACGGAAAAAAACGCCCGGCTTTTTACCTGTGCGCCCCTGGCCATGGCCTCGACCACTTCACGACTGACCGCCCCCACAGTGGTGAACAACTCCACCGGCACATCCAACTGCAGGTTTTTCTGCAGGTTGGAGTAGGTGACGTATCCGGCCTCGAACCATGCCGAGCTGCCGGGAATGCGAGTGATCGCTTCAGCGATCCCGCCACCGGTACAGGACTCGGCGGTGGAGACATGGGCGTTGAGGATCTGCAATTGCCTGCCAAGGTCGGCGGCCAGTTGGGTGATTACTTTCACGGGCTTCTCCTGATGGGGCGCAATGAGACCTACCGTACACGAGCGCCTCACGCTTGCAAGTGACAGGGTCGATCCAAATGTTAGCGGATCAATGCGCGGACATACGCCTGACAAGCCTGCAACGCGATCAGCGCGCGGTCGCCGGCGTCGGTGATGGCGATAATTCGTTGAGCATGCGCCGGGTCAAGTCGGGCGCGTGGGGGGCCATGATCCACGCGGCCGGTGCCGGAGGTGGTGGGCATCGCGCAGCCTGCGCCAGCGTCGGCGGCCTCGAGGAGGACTGACAGGCGCACATCAGCAGTGGCAAGACGATCGCGCAGGCGATCCTGATCACGTTGGGCATCGCTCAATGCTCGGTAGTGGGTGTGTTCGCTGCTCGTCAATTGCTGCTCGAGCGCCTGGCGTTTTTCCTGTTCAGCCTGTTGTCGGGCGGCGGCGGCCTGGGTCAGTTGGTTGAGTGATTCGGCATACACACCCGCCTGCTGCGCAAGTTGTCGGGCGTAACGCGCATCCTGGTAACGCCAGGCCAGCGCCACCGGTCCGCCAACAAGAATCGCCAGCACCAGCCCAATGCCTGCCACTCGCCACGACAACGGCATCAAACCGAAGGTTGGCATAGCACCGCCCTCGCCCGCGCCCACAGTTGCAAGCGATTTTGCAGGCCGTTCAGGCCACCATTGATGCGCCGGGTGATGCTGTTGAACAGGTCACGGTCGGCCAGCTCATTGAGTCCGTTTTGCGCCCAGTACCACGCAGCGGATTGTGCAGCCCATTGCGCTTGCTCCAGCAGTTCCGGCCGAGCCAGCAGACGCTCATCGCCAAACAACCCTTGGCTGCATTGCAGGTAGTTGCGGCGACCGGTGATCTGGATCAGGCCTCGGCCACAGTACTTTTGACCGTCGCCATCGGCTGCTGGGGTGTTGCCCAGCCGCATGGCCAGAGGGTCCGTGTCATACCGGCTCAAATACTGCTCATTGCCCAGTTCGCGCAGGTAATGCAATTGCCCGGACTCGTGACCGACCTGCGCCAGGAACGCCGCCATGCGCTTGGGGCTGGCGATGTCGTAACGGTTCATGGCGGCGTTGAGCACGGAAATAAAAACGCCCGCTTGATCGCGGGCGTCGGGCATGATCGCTTGGAGCTGTGTTTGCGTAATGTTCATCGTGTCACCGCGTCGATAGACGCCAAACCCGGCTCCGAGCGCGCATCCAGGCAGGTCGCCTCGATGCTGCAGCGATAGCTTTGCTGCCGGCTGCCACTGGCCATGACTTTGTCGATCGACCAGCGTCCGCGCATGAAGTCCGGCCAGGTGTCGTCGAGCAGAACCAATCCTTCGGCGGCCAACCCGGGGTGACCCGGGCATTCGATCTTCACCTTCAATGCCTCTCGCATCATCCTGCGCACCTCGCCTTCACCGGCTGCCCGCGCCTCGTCCGCGTTGTGATAACGCTGGCGAACGGTCTTGAACGGCGCGAGGCCGCTTTCTTCGACTCGCATCTTGCCGGCTGCCGCATCCCACCAACGCGTCTTGCAGCCCTGGTACTTGGCCCGACTGGTTTCATCGAGTGTCGCCGACGTGAACGCATGGTCACCTGGCCGATTATTGGAAGTCACCGACAATTGAACGTCGGGCAGCACCTTGCCTGACAGCGATTTCGCCTGCCCCCGGCGCGCCAGCACATACAGCTCGTTGAACGGTTTGGCGACGGCGTCGTGAAGATGCGCCAGCCGGGTCAGGAAACCCATGTCGGTTTCGTTGGACTGGTCGACGTGTTCAATTTTGATCAGCGCCAGATCCGGAGCCACCCGAGGCGAAAACCCGTGGTGTGAGGTCAACTGGCGAAACAACGCCCCCATCGTGGTGGGCCCGTGACTGACCGAGCGTCGCTGCTTGAACCCGGTCTGGTCCGCCGCACTGAAGGGCGCCGCCGTGGCCACCAGCGTCAGGCGCAGGGGAAACAGCGTGGGCGTACGCCGCGTGACGACGAACTGGCCTTTGTCGATCAGGCCCGATTCCAGATAACCGACCCTGAGGCCGATTTTTCCCTCAAGACTGGGCAAGCCTTCGAGCCCTTCCAGGTCCAGGCTCAGGGTCAGTTGATCGGACTCGATGCCGGCGGCATCGACGTGCTGCCAGGAAATCAGGCGCTCGTTGAGCAACGCGGCGTTCGCCCCATAAATCTCCACTGCGGGAGTGAAACCCAGTGACATAGCGCCTCCTTAATCCCAGGCCGATACCGGTGCACCGATGGCGGGTCTGGAGCCCGGTTCCGGCAGCACAATCCACACCCCCGCCGGCAATACCGCCCGGTGCTCAGCGAGCATCGGATTAAGGCGCCACAGCGCTTCTTCGGCGGCATCGTCACAGCGTTCCAGCTCGCGGTACAACAACAGGTTTACCGAGTCACCGGCAATACTTCGAACTCTACGCATTGGCGAACTCCGTCAATTCAATCACCCAACCGATCACCATGGCCGTGCCGTCATCAATGACGCTCTCCTGGTTTTCGGTGACCTTCGCGATCTGCCACAAACCCCAGTTGCGACCGATGCCATCAACCAGGGGCAGCGGAATGCGCAACGCCTGCAATTCCCGCAATTCATCGAGCCGGTCCATCGCCGTCGCGTACATCGCTCTGCCGGTGATCGTCAAAGTCTGCTGCCCCTGGCCGATCTGGCTGGATTTGGGTTTGCTGGTGAGGATGTCGATCGTCTTCCAGCCGCCGTCCGAAGTGCGTGCCAACGTGCTGTAAACGAAGTTTCGCGACAGGCCGAAAATAAAACTGCCCAACGCCATTTGCTGACGCATCACGTACCTCCATCGGTCAAGGCCGCGTCACTGCGCACGGCGAGTGGGTTACTCATCATCAACGGCATGAACTCACCGTTAAAATGCTGGCGCAGATGGGTCATGATTTTCTCGATCAAGCGCTCGGAGTCTGTCGGATCGGCGCCATTGAGCTGAATCACCGGGGAATAGTTGACGGGGCGATTGTCTGCCGCCGCGCTGGTCAGCTCCTTGCTGACCTGGTCCGGCGAGTTGAGTCGATCCGCAGCGGTGTAGACGGATTTCCCGGCAGCCTCTCCCAGGCTGCTGCCGTAGTAGCTGCCCACCAAGCCACCAATAATGCCGCCCACGGCGGTACCCAGCACGGGTATGAAACTGCCGATCAAGGCGCCGGTTGCAGCACCGGCATAACCACCCGCCAGCCCGCCAACACCGGACCCGGCGGCACCGGCAGCCCCCTTGTAATCACCTGCCTGCAAGGCCTTGAGCCCCTCATAACCGGCGCTCGCCAGCGCCAGCGGCGCCCCCAGCCTCCCGGTGAACGTGCGGGCCCTGGCCCTGGAAATCGTCAGCCGGTTGCGCAGGGTTGGACGAGGGTTTGGCGGCCCTCCCGAAGGTGCCAGGATGTCCACATCCGGTTTCGACAGTTGGGTGGTCGTGGCGTAGGTCACCGACGCCAGCTTTTTCACGATCGTCGTGCGCAGCGGGGTCGCAAGCGCAGCGCCGAGCAACGTCAATGTTGCCGCGACTTTCGGCAGGGTTTCCACCACCGAACTGAAGCCGCTCACGACAAGGTCGACACTGATCATTGCCAGGTCGTCGAAGGGTCTCATGGCGCTGGCAATGGCCGTATCGAGGCGGGTCAAACTCGCATCCAGGGCGTTCCAGCGCGCTTGCGACGTGTTCCCCCGGCCTTGAGCCGTCAGGGCCATCGAACCTTCGCCGGACGCTACGCTGAAGGCAGTGTCCAGTACCTGCGGCGTCTTGACCAACTGGCTGATGCCCGCATCGCCGTCAAACAGCGTCTTGATCAACGCCCCCTGTTGTTCGATCGATTGGTTCTTGAGCCCCGCCACCACATCCTTGATGGCGCCTGGCGCGTCCGTGCGCATTCTTGCGGCCAGAGCACCCGGTTCGATATCCAGTTGTGCCCAGGCGGTTCGCTGCCCTGCCGTCACGTTGCCACCCTTGGCCATTGTCGTGCCCAGGGTTTTCAACGAAGCAGCCGCCTCGTCCTTGCCCACTGAAGCATCCAGCAAGGCGGCTGCGATAGCGGCCAGGTGCTGCGGCGCCATGCCCGCCGCCAGGCCGGCCTCGCCGCCGCGCTGTACGACGGCGCCGATGTCCGTCACAGCCGCATTCAACCTGACGCTGGTGCCCAGGCGATTGGCCGCGTTCCCCAGCTCGAGACTTTTCTCGCGATCAAGGCCCAGCGTGGTGCGCCAACCGCTCATGATCGCGCCAGCTTCCTTGATGTCGATCCGGTAGGCCGACGCCATCAAGGTACTGTCGCGCGCGAAATCCGCCAGCACCTGGCGCAAGTCCTGTGGACTGACGTCCCGGACCAGCCCTGCATCGACCGCTGCCAGTTGCGCCTGCGCCAGTTGCACACCGGTCGCACCGCTGGACGCGGTCTGTTTATCGGCGGCCAGCTTCAGGTTGTCTTCAGACATCGCTTGCAGTTGATCCGGGTCCAACTGCAATTTTTGATTGAGATCGATCATGACCGTATGCATCGCCATCGCCGAACGCAGATCGGCCGGTGGCGAGCGCTGTTCGACCTCAGCCTTGAGTGCCGACTTTGGCTCCGCACCTGGCGCAGGTGAAGCCACGCTGGCCTTGAGCAGCGAGTGCTGCGTCGACAGGGCCAGACTCAACGACACCAGGGCTTCACGCAGCTTTCCCTGCTCCGTGATCAACAAACGGATGTCCAGGCTGGCCATGGTCAAGTCCAGGCTCAACTGCGACAACGGATCCTTGAAGCTGTCCAGCCCTGTCGACCCGCTCGTGCCGTCGGCTTGCGAAAGCAAAATGCTGTTCATCGCAGCGCCCGACAGCGGGTATTTACTGTCTGCCATCCCGCTCTACTCCTGTTTGACGCCAAGGCGAGTGATCGCGATGTCGTAGCGGCGCAACGCCTTGCCGACGTCCCACTCCAGAATCTGTGCCTCACTTACCGGGTAAATGAGCGGCACTACATCGAGGATTACTTCGATGTCGCGCTCTGAAAGAAGGCCGCCGGTTTGTTTAAAAAATCGTCGATGCGCCCCTGTAATTGCGTCCAGTCCGGCACGGTGAGCAGGGCCAGGTCAGGGATCATCAGGCCGGTGCAGTGGGCGGTGATGAATTCCGCGCGCTCCTTGGGTGTCTTGAGTTTTTTCATCGCCTTGGTTGCACGCAGGACCGGCATTTCCAGATTCAGCTCAGCCAGCGTGCGGCCCGCAACAGCAAGCGGTTGCAGCAGTGTCACTGCATCAAGCTCAGCGTCGCCCACGGGCTCGAGAAAGTACGACGTCGGCCGCGTCGACATATCGTGCACGTATTGCGCGATGCTCACGTAGTCCGGGCGCTTGAGCTGGTCGAGCTCCTTGACCGACAACCCGGTGGCCAGCAGCGCCAGCTCGAAAAACTGATCGTCTTCATCATCGCCGGCGCGGGCCAGGGCTTCTTTTTGTGCGGCGTATAGCAGGGGTTTGAGGGTGATCTGTTCGATCTGAGTACCGTCGTCGGCGGTGATCGGCGATAGCAGGGTGTGGAGGGGAGGTGTCCATGTCATGGGAGAATTCCTGGGTGAAGAAGAACCGGACCTTATGGGGGATTCTTTGCAGGAAGATCCCTTGTGGGAAGATCCTTGTGGGAGCGAGCCTGCTCGCGATAGCGGTCGATCAGCCACCATTGAAGGCGCCTGACACGGCGACATCGCGAGCAGGCCCGCTCCCACAGTTTTGTCCGTGTGGGTACTGAGGGTTAAGGCAACAACACTGCCCGGCGAGCATCGCCAAGGATGTCGACGCCGTTGAGCACGAACTTCTGGGTGCGTACGTCGATGTCGATCACCGGGATGCCGTTTTCCAGGCGGTTATAGGTGCGGCAGGAGAGTTCAAGGGTCGTGACTGGCTTGTCCCCCATCTTCATCACGGCTTCGGCCAGGGACTTCAGCTTGCCGCCGACGGTGTGGTACGTGAACCAGGTATTGCCATCCTGATCCTGACCGGCTTCACGCACGTTCAGCAGAATGTCGTCACCGAGTTTCACCCCTAGCGCCAGCATGACTTCCGGTCCCATGCCTTGCAGGGCCAGCGTGGCGCTGAGCACCGCGCCGTTCTTGACCATTTCCTCGCCGATGAATCGCCCGCCCGTCATCGTTTCCATTGCGAACTCGATCTTCGGCGGGGTGAAGCTTTCCACCGTCGCCGACAACGGCAGGCCTTGCAGGGTGGCCGCGATGGCCTGTCTTACGCGGTTGGTAAACATTAGAGAACGTCCTCCAGGAACTGCTCGATGATTTCGTCACGGGCGTTGAGTTGATAGATCATGTGTTCGTTCGGCGCGTAGCGGCCGTAGTCGATCACCACGTACCAGGTGCCGTTCTTGTACTTCTCGACGCTGTTGAGTTCCGGGTGCAGGTACACGCTGCCGCCGGGGATGGTTTCGTCGGCGACCAGGGTTTGCAGCCAGTCATTGATGCGCTTGACCTCCTGGTCCATGAACGACTTGGTCAGGTTTTTCGCCATGGCTTTCTGGCCGGCCTTGACCAGCTTGCGGCTGATCGCGTCTTCCAGGCCGACGTAGCTGATGAACTTGCCGGTGACCGAGCGGTTACCCAGCAACGAGAAGCCGCCGAGAATGGTGCGGGCGTAGTAGCTGATGCCGTAGCGGTTGAGCAGGTCGCCCTCGGTGGACGTGTCGAGGATGTTGTATTCGACGACGCGCGACACGTCTTCGGCGAAGGTCGCCTGGTTGCCCGGGCTCTCCCACTGCTTGACCTTGGCCAGCGCGGCGATAGCCAGGCTCGACGGCGACAGGAACACGTTTTTCTTCGCCGCCTTGGAGTACACGGACGGCATGTTGTGCACCAGCAGGCAACGATCGAAACCCAGCTCCGCGCCGCCCAGCTCCTGGCTGTAAGCCACTTGGTCTGCCACCGCGACATCCTTGCCGTCGAGCACCACACGGGCCTTGATGCGCTTGCCAAACGAGGCGAATTCCCCGGCCAGGGCTTTGCTGGCGGTGAAGCCCGGCGCGCCGATGATGGTCAGGTCTTCGGCTACGCCACCCAACGCAGCGAGGCCGAGCTTGCGTCCGGTCAGCGGGTCGATTCCGCCGATGACATTATTCAGCGTGTCGGCCGGGGTCGCGCCCTCTTCGACGATGACCACGTAGACCGGCACCTTGACCACTTTGAGGATCTGGAACACCGCGTGATACAGCGTGCCTTCCTCGGCACCCGTCGGGTCAAGCAGCGCCTGGGTGGTGAAGCTGTTGATGCGAAACGGCGCATTGCGCGGGATCAGCGGGTCGGCCTTCGGCGCGGTGCCGATCAGGCCGATGACGTTGTCACCCAGGCCACCCATGGCCTCGGGAGATTCGCTGGCATTGACGGTAATGCCGTTGTGTTCGAAGTTCAAAATCTCAGCCATGGTTATTCAGCCTTCTTGGCAGCGGCTTTTTTCGCCGCAGTGGACGGAGAAGCCGATTCGGCGGCTTCGGTTTTTGCAAGCTCCAGGCGACCGGCGCCCAGCAACGCGTTGGCCTCGACGCCCAGCAGACTCAGTTGCTGGCCGATGCTCGACCAATGACCACCCCCGGTGGGGAATGGACGCAGTACGGTGTAGGTTTGGCGTTCTGCCATGGGTGTTTCTCCATGAATGAAAAAGCCCCCTGGAAAGGGGGCTTAGGGGTGTGAGGGGTGCAGGGGAAAAGAAAACGCCCCGACAGTGCGGGGCGTTATCCGGAAACGATGAAGCTCTCCAGGGGGGGATCGTCAAATCCCTGGGAAACGAGCCAGTGAGTCGCCAGAGCATCGTTCGGACTGGTCGGCCATTCACTGTCCTGAGGCACCCGCTCAATGGTTTCGACACGATTGAGTTCTACGCCGTAGATTTTCCATGCCTTGAGATGGGCGACCTCGGTATCGTTGGCGATGCCGAGGTCGAGCGCGTTCTGCAACGTGGCGATCATGTTCGCGCCGAGCTGGGTCAAGAGGGCCTTTTTGCGTGTGGCCCTGTTCTTCAGTGCGCGCGTGGTTGCGGCCTCATCGACGATCCATTGGTCGACCTGCCATTTATCAAACCGGGTGACCGGAGCTTCGAGGGTGAAATCATCGGGCAAGTCGCCCAACTGCTCCCAGGTAAAAGCTTCTGCGGTAGCCGTGTTATAGACGGTCTGGCCGCGGTGATCGGCCACCTGCTTCCAGCCATCACCCGCCACCTTCACGGCAACGTGACCCAGCTCAGGCGCGGGCGGATCGCATCGGTAAGCGTGGGCAGGAATCAACCAAACGTGGGGCTCCAGCGGGCTGGGGTCGGCAGGTGCAGTGCCCAGGAACTCTGCAGTCACCGGGTGCACATTGCAGATGGTCGGTGGTGTCACTTGTTCCGCGAGCCACCACGACACTTCGCCTATATCGGCCGTGCGTACGTCTGACATTGTCAAAACCTCCATTAGGATGCTGATCAGTATTTGATACAGGCAAGAAAAGCCGTGTTGAGTGGCCGGGCTTCCGTGCCGCCGGAACTGGCGATGGTGATGGCGTGGGTGTGATCACCGTTGGAACTGGTGGTCGTTCCCGCCGACCCATACCAAGGTTCGTCACCCCAGACTGCATTGCCTTCGGTCCCAGGCCCCCGATCCAGGTTGATCCAGATACCGTGCGTATGCGCGCCCGCCACCGCCGCACTGGCGGTGTGTGCGTGGGCAGCGTTCTGACTCGCCTGTGCACTGCCGAGCGCCCGGCCAGGGTCGACGTTACGACCGTCATCGAGACCCCGATCGAAGTGTGCACGGGAATCCGGCAAGTTGAACGTCGTGGCGCCATCACCTGCCCCGTAGTACGTGCCGATACGGGCGAACAGCGCCGCATAGGTCGTTCGCGAAACCGCCGCGCCATTGCGCTTCAGAAAACCGGCAGGCGGCGCGGCCATGGCAAAGTGCGTGACTTCACCTACCCGGTCCCCCGCTACGCTCAGCGCAAAGGCTTCGACCTGTGCCTTGGTGTAGACATCGGTCAGCCCGTAACCCGCGACGGTGGTCGGATTGTCACCGGCAATCGCCCGACCATACTTATCCACCGTCAGGCTCTTGTACGTCCCCGCTTGAATCCCGGTCCGCCCCGCCAGCATTTCAAACACCAGTGCCGTCGTGCCCAGTTCAATCGGTCCGTTCGTCACCAGGTGCCACAACGAGTCGCCGTGGACCGCGCCCTCCTCGACCACCACCGTCAGGCTGGGGGTCACTTTGGCGTTGGTGTTGGCGTCAGCCGCACGCAACCACGCGCCATTGGCCACGATATAAATACCGTTATCCTTCGCCGTGGTTTGTGCCTTGACCAGCACCCGCTGTCCGGACACCACCGCGACGCCGTCGATTTGCTGCGCACCGCTGAGCACGATGTTGTCGGTGGTTGCCACACGCACCGATTGCTTGCCGTCGAGCTTGGCCAGTTCCTCGGCGAGGTAGCTCATCACCCACGCCCGGGTCGCCTTGACCACGGTGTCGTCGATCAGCAGCGTAACGTTGGCGGCATTGCTGGTCTCGAAAATCGAGCGGATGTAGAACTCCTTGCCCGAGCCCGATGTGGCCAGCACCGGTTTGAACGACTCCGGGTATTTGACGATGGCGTAGAGGATGCCGCTGTCGGTCCAGATCCCGGCTTCGCGCACATACCAGCCGCCGTCCTCTGGCGGGATGGTCACTTCGGCGAGCAGCCAACTGGGGTTCTTCTCGTCCTGGAACAAGGCGTTGATGGGGCCGCGCCAGACTTCCCGTTTGAGCGCGGTGGCAGTGGCTGCCGGGTTGTAGACGGTGCCGCCGCCGTCGCCGACGGAAATTTGCGACAACTTGATCGGCACGCCCGCCGCCTTGCAGGCGGTTTCGTAGGCAATTCCTGCGTTGGTGAGCAGGGTGTAATAGTCGGCCATTCAGGACCCCTGTGGATAAATGGTGGAGGTTTCGACGGTGTAAAGCGCGCCAGCCATGAAGGCTTCGCCCGACACTTCGAGCCCTTCGATAACGACGGGATAAACCGTCGTCAGCTCGCCGCACACGGTGGCGGCGCCGATGACGTGGTTGCCGAAGGCGTTCAGGCCGACCGACACCGACAACACGTCGCGCTCGCTCTTGGCGTCCGCCAGGCGACGGTCCAGGCGAGCATCGATTTCGGCGCTGTAGGGTTGTTCGGTGAATGCACGCACAGAAAAACTGTACGGCGGCCCCATCGGCGTCTGTTCGTACCAGGCCTGTACCTCGGGCCTTAAACGCAGGCCCTTGGCCGCGTTTTCCAGCGCCTGTCGCGTCCCGGCCGCCCGTGCCGTGGGCCAGGCCAGCTCCACGGTCAGGCGTTTTTCCGCCTCAGCCGCTTCGGAACTCCATTCGCTGACACCACGATCCGCGCCCAGGTACGGCAGAAAAGCAAAAGGCGTTTGCGCCGGATTCATCAGCTCGGGAAACGGCGGTGCGATGCGCTCAAGCAGTACGCAAAAGCCGATATCCAGGGCTTTTTCCAGCGCTGAGCTGTTGGAAGGCAACAGGCTCGCGCGAGTTTGTTCGTCACTCATAACGGCAGCACCTCGACCTCGACAGCGGTGCAGTAAGGGGCTTCGAACGCCGTGGTCACGATCGGCTCCAGCGGTTCGAGTATCTCCACTTGAACTGCCCCGGCACTGTGCAGCGTGTAATCGATCCAGCTCGGATCGACCCGCCCCTCCAGGCGATGACAGCTTTGCGCATACGCCCGCAGTTGCGCTTGCGCAGCGAGCTTGGTCAACCCCGAATCGGGGCCGGGATTAATCCTCGCGACCACGCGGATCCTGTAGTTGTGGATGTGCGCACCCTGCACCGTGACGCGGTCCGTTTCCGGCCGCACATCCGGACGGGCGAAGTGCTGGCGAACACCGTCGAGCAACGCGTCGGAGGCCGAGCCGTCGCCCTCCCGGGCCAGTACCGTGACCATCACCTCGCCGGGCGCCGTACGGCGTCCATTGCCATCCTTGACCTGCGCCGCAAATCCGTCCGGCTCGAAGCTGTACGTCACCGTCACCTCGCCCGGTGCCTGGGTATCGACCCTCACCACCGGACGCTCACCGAGGGTGAACACCTCGCGCCGATACTGCATGCGCGAACCGGCGGCCGGTGCATGGGGCGCCAGGTAGTAACGCAACCGGGCGTCATCGTCGCTCTCGTACTGCGCCAATACCGGTGGAAAGGCCTGAGGATCGCCAGGGTCAAGCAACTGCCGCTCCAGCCCCATGTCGGCGAGCCGGGCATCCAGGTTGCTGCCGGTTGCCCACCAGGCCAGCATCTGCTTGATGCGGGCGTTGTATTTGCGCTGGTGCAATTGCAGCCGCACGCAAAAGGCTTCGAGCGCCAGGGTCAGCAACTCGCTTTCGTTTTCCAGGCTGATCTTGAGCTTTGCCGCCGTTTGCGGTGAGCGGGCGCCAACGTACTCGACGACAAACGTCTTGAACTCGGCGAGCAAGTCTTCGAACGCCTGCACCGTGACGATCGAAGGCTCGGCCAACTGGTTCTGGCCAGGGATCAACATGCTCATGTCACCACCTCGAAGGTTTGCTGTCGGTTGTTCCAGGTGCCTGCAAAGCGCAACACCAGCCCCGCGCCGCGACGGCTGGCGACGATCGCCTGCGGCTGGAAATCATCGATGCCGTTGTGTTCGTTGTAGAAGGCCTGCGCCGCGTGGCTCTGGGCGAGGAGCAACAGGTCGTCGCCGAGGTTGCGACCCAGCAGGCCCGGGATCAGCGAGCCATACAGCGGACGCTTCTGCCGGGTGCCCAAAGGCGTGGTCAGTGCCCGGGTGGCGCGCTGCACAAACTGCGGCCAATCGTCGACCGACGCCCCGGTGTTTCTATCGATTCCGATCATGGGAGACTCTTTATGCGGTACTGATGACGCGGCCCTGGTGATCCACCACCGGGCCGCTCAGGTGCACACCGGAAGCGTCGAGTCGCAAGCCGACCGCGCCCAGTTGCAACTCGATGACCTGGGGAGTGATCAGCAGGCTCGCGGGGCCGAGGTTCAACTCGAGCGCTTCACGAGAGCCACTGAACGCCGCCGGGCCGTTCTTCCAGTGCAAGGCATGATGGGCGTCGTCGTAGCCACTTTCCGTCCCGTCCGAATAAAGCCGACGCGTCAGCGAAGCCTGGGTCGAGGCGGGAGGAAACTGGTTACCGTTGAGCCCGAACAACGCCACCGATTGCGCGCCACCCGCACCGCCGCCATGGTTGAGCAGCAAGCATTGCTCGCCGACCGTGGGAATCCGCGACTCGCTTTGTGCCCCGGCGCTGGGGTTGAAAAAACGAATCGCCGGGGTCAGCAACTCACCGTGGCTGACCTTGCAGGTGTTGCTGGCGGCATCGACTTCCTGGCAAACGCCGATTCGGCACAGGCTGTCGGTGCGCCGGTAAAGGTCCTCCAGCTCCGTCTCCATCTCGGCCAGACGCTCGATGATCGGGCCAAGCTGCTGGCGTAAAAGCGCATCAAACATGGCTCAGTCCTCCAGCTCGGTGTATTGGTCCGGGTCGTCGATGTTCGAGACTTCCCAGGTCCTGGCGAATTTTGGGATGCCCAGCGGGTCGTCCAACAGCAGCGCACCGAGGTACAGCGTCTGGTTGAACGACAGGGTCCAGGCGGAATATTCCA
The DNA here is from genome assembly GCF_054668405.1 of Pseudomonas sp. S2_C03. NCBI lineage: Bacteria > Pseudomonadati > Pseudomonadota > Gammaproteobacteria > Pseudomonadales > Pseudomonadaceae > Pseudomonas > Pseudomonas sp. S2_C03. Next base: position 4,156,985 of record NZ_CP162766.1, read on the forward strand.
GTGCATCGTTGAGAAAGATCGACGGCGAGGCGTTGATGTTTTCGGGCAGGTCGCATTGGCTGCGCGCCAAACCCCAGCGGTTATCGGTGATCAACCCCTTGAGCACGCTGGCGAGATCGCAGGCGGCCAAACCGGGATCGTCCAGCGTCGGCGCCGTGACGACTTGCAGTGAAACCGTCAGGACATGGGCGATCCGACCGTCATTGGCGCGATTGCCGAAGGTATTGCCTTCGACGGCGATCAGGGCCCAGGCCTGGTCGAAGGTTGCGTCGAAGTCATGGCGGCTGGCGACCTTCAAACCCGAGGCAGCCGCCCCGAGGGTTTGCGCGATGGCCAGCAGCAACTGCGACGGCTTGTCGATGTCGATGGACATAAGTGACTTCCTGTGTCGGTTTACTGATCCGGACGGGAGTCCGGCGGGGGGATTTCGCAGACGCCGATGCGCCTGGCCGCCCAGCGCTCGTAGAGGCCGATGGCGACGTCGGCACCGGCCATCGCGGTGAGGCAACCGAACGCCCCGGCCACCCAGATCGACAGGCCGGCCGCATACAGCAGCATCAACGCCGACACCCCGCAGATCATGCAGGCGCCGGAGCGCAGGGCCAGGCGCCGCAGCAACGACCAGCCGCGAGCGCCCTCTTTGTCGGCGCGCCACATCTCGCCGGACACCCCACCCAGCAAGGCGAGCACGATGACCAGCCAGATCGGCAAGTCCAACAACGCTTGTTGCTCGTTTGTCATGTCACGCCTCCCGGGAGTGTTGAGGCGTTCAGCGAATGACTGCCAGGCAGCGCCGAGCCAACGGCACTGCCCTCAGTCCGTGCAAACCACTGAACGGGGGTTACAGACGCTCGACAATGACGTTGTCGAGGAAAGCGAAGTGGATGTCCGGATTCTGTTCGTTGGAAAACGCCAGGGTCGTCTGCGGGGTCACCGCGGTGAAGTCGTAGGTGTAGGTGGCCCAGGTGGTGCCCACACCCTTTGCACTCGGGGTATCGAACGAAGCGGTTTGGCCCGCAACCTTGAGTTGGACCACCCCCTCGCCGGTCCGATTGGCGTATTGCGAGTTGCCCAAGCTGAAGGTCACCCGGTACTTGGCGCCAACGACGGTGGCGAAGTTCTGCTGGATGCCGCCACCGTTGCCGTAGATAAAGTTGGCCAGGTCCACGCCCACCTCGCCGTCCGAAGGATTGCGGACGTACTCGACCCCCGACAGGAAGGTCGTCCAGCCGGGAATGAAGTTGGCCTTTGCCGGCGTGTCGAGCACGCAGCCGACGACGCTGCCGCAGCCTGGTTGTTCAAAACTGCCGTTGACCAGCAGGTTGGCTGCAAAGGCATTGGCCGCGCAGCCCAGCAGTACAGTGGCGGCCAGCAATGGCGCCGTGAGTTTTTTCCAGATAGTCATGATTTCACCTGTGAGTGAGAGAGAGGGGTTGTTGCCGCCGAAGCAGCGGTTGTGTCGCTCACAGGCGATCGCTCGGGGCACGTGGCCCTCACATGATTCAACGTCCCGCATCGGGAACATTTGATCTGGAGCTCTGCACGCCCGGCCATCCGGGCGAGAAGTCTTTGGCAATGCCCACATCGGTAATCTTTCAACATCGTCCTGATCCTTGATGCTTGCCCGAGCCTTCCTTTCGCAGGGCCGCTCGGGGTTCAAACCTGACGCAGGGTTGGCATTCCAAAAATGCCTGGCAGAACGCCAGGCATTTTCAGTAATGCGATCCTTCGCCTTCCTTTGCTCCTGGTTGACCTTTCGGCGCGACTGGCGCGGTACGGGTCCATTCAAATTGTTTTTCCGACCGCGGTCCCTGCCCGCCGGATAACTGCTTTTGGTGCTTTACGCTGCACACCCGGGTCAGTTGCCAACCCTCTGAACCGTTGAGGCCGGTTCATCGCTGCCTTGTGGTGGAACTAAAGAGCTTCGTTTCGAGCCGGCTTTGTCGAGCGGCTTGAGACGAAGAATATGCATGGATGCATATACAGTCAATGCACAAATGCATTTATTTATGCATTAGATTTGCGCGAATGCATGAAAGCCTTGCTGGCAAAGGCGTTGACGGTTTCCGACAGGCGAAAAAAAACCCACCAGATGGCGGGATTTATCTAACAGGGGTCGGGTTAGCGGGCGTACATGCCCCACCAGAAGACGTGACCGAGGATGACGATTTGCTCTTCCTGCATTTCCTGGAAGCTGTAGTCTTCATCCGGATGCTCATCACGATTGAAGCTGCGCAGGCGAATGCCGGTCGGCAGGCGATACAGCTGTTTTACCCGCAATTGGCCGTTGTGGTTGATGGCATAAAGATCGCCATCGACGATGTCGCCGATACCGCTCTTGCCAGCGTTGACGCCCACGGTGGCGCCGTCACGCAGCACCGGCAACATGCTGTTGCCACGCACGGTGACACACTTGGCCTGGTCGAACTGCACGCCATTGTGGCGCAGGCTGCGCTTGCCGAATCGCAGGCTTGAGCGCTCGCTTTCTTCGATGACGAATCTTCCTGATCCCGCAGCCAATTCAACCTCGCGAAGAAAGGGGACCGAGACCTCGTCGTCATCGACGGGGGTATCGTCGTCCCACAGACTTATGTCCTTGAGTTCCGAATGCAATTCATCGCGCCCGGCACTCGTGGAGGAAGCAACATCCACGCGCCCTCGAAGCTGGTCGGTGCTCACGGCGAAGTACTCGGCGATCTTCGAGATGTGCTTGTCCGAAGGGTCGACGATCTTGCCGCTGAGAATTCGCGACAGTGTGGATTGAGGCACGCCGGTCCGACGGTGAAGCTCCGTGGGGGAGATCCCGTGCTGGTCGAGCAGCGCTCTTAATACGGTAGAAACATTGCGTTTTTGCATATCGCGCATAGTGCTTGATCTTTTTTGCGAAGACAAATGCTGTTTTGCATAAGAAGTGCATAACGATGGATATGTTTCCCGAGGCTTTCATGCCTGCGTCGGGCCGACTGCCCATGGTAACCTTGCGCCCATCGCGCAAAAGCCGGGCCGATGCCCCGCCCTTACCCCACACCTTTGAACGAATCTGTCTGATACCCGATGAATAAAGCACTGTCCGATCTGTCCTCGCACACGCCGATGATGCAGCAATACTGGCGCCTGAAGAACCAGCATCCAGACCAGCTCATGTTCTATCGCATGGGCGATTTCTACGAGATCTTCTACGAAGACGCGAAGAAGGCGGCCAAATTGCTGGACATCACCCTGACCGCCCGCGGGCAGTCGGCCGGCCAGGCGATTCCGATGTGTGGGATTCCTTACCACGCGGCGGAAGGTTACCTCGCGAAACTGGTCAAGCTGGGCGAATCGGTGGTGATCTGCGAGCAGGTCGGCGACCCGGCCACCAGCAAGGGGCCGGTCGAACGACAGGTGGTGCGCATCATCACGCCGGGCACCATCAGTGACGAAGCGTTGCTCGATGAACGTCGGGACAACCTGATTGCGGCGGTACTGGGCGACGAGCGCCTGTTTGGCCTGTCGGTGCTGGACATCACCAGCGGCAACTTCTCGGTGCTGGAAATCAAGGGTTGGGAAAACCTGCTGGCGGAACTGGAACGGATCAACCCGGTGGAGCTGTTGATCCCGGATGATTGGCCGAAGGATTTGCCTGCGGAAAAACGTCGTGGGGTTCGTCGCCGTGCACCGTGGGACTTCGAGCGCGACTCGGCACTGAAAAGCCTTTGCCAGCAGTTTTCCACCCAGGACCTCAAGGGCTTTGGTTGCGAGAACCTGACCCTGGCCATCGGCGCCGCCGGTTGCCTGCTGGCCTACGCCAAGGAAACCCAGCGCACCGCCCTGCCCCATTTGCGCAGCCTGCGCCATGAGCGCCTGGACGACACCGTGGTGCTCGATGGTGCGAGCCGTCGCAACCTGGAACTGGACGTCAATCTGTCCGGCGGGCGAGACAACACATTGCAATCGGTGGTCGACCGTTGCCAGACCGCGATGGGCAGCCGCTTGCTCACCCGCTGGTTGAACCGTCCGTTGCGCGACCTGACCGTGCTGCTGGCGCGCCAGACCTCGATCACTTGTCTGCTCGATGGCTACCGGTTCGAAAGGCTGCAACCGCAGCTGAAGGAAATCGGTGACATCGAACGGATTCTCGCGCGCATCGGCCTGCGCAACGCCCGTCCTCGCGACCTCGCCCGCCTGCGCGATGCGCTGGGTGCCCTGCCCGAGTTGCAGGTTGCGATGGCCGAACTGGACACGCCGCACATCATCCAACTGGCAAAAACCACCAGCACCTACCCGGAACTGGCGGCCTTGCTGGAAAAAGCCATCATCGACAACCCGCCGGCGGTCATCCGGGACGGCGGCGTACTGAAAACCGGTTACGACAGCGAACTCGACGAGCTGCAATCGCTGAGCGAGAACGCAGGGCAATTCCTGATCGACCTGGAAGCCCGGGAAAAGGCACGCACCGGCCTGTCGCATCTGAAAGTCGGCTACAACCGCATTCATGGCTACTTCATCGAACTGCCGAGCAAGCAGGCCGAGTCGGCGCCGGCGGACTACATTCGGCGCCAGACGCTCAAGGGCGCCGAGCGCTTCATTACGCCGGAACTCAAGGCCTTCGAAGACAAGGCGCTGTCGGCCAAGAGCCGTGCGCTGGCCCGCGAGAAGATGCTCTACGAAGCCCTGCTCGAAGACCTGATCGCCCAATTGCCGCCCCTGCAAGACACTGCGGCGGCGCTGGCCGAGCTCGACGTGCTGAGCAACCTCGCCGAACGCGCGCTCAACCTTGACCTCAACTGCCCGCGCTTCGTTGACGAGCCGTGCATGCGCATCAGCCAGGGTCGTCACCCGGTGGTCGAGCAGGTACTGACCACGCCGTTCGTGGCCAACGACCTGAGCCTTGATGACAATACGCGGATGCTGGTGATCACCGGCCCGAACATGGGTGGTAAGTCCACCTACATGCGCCAGACCGCACTGATCGTGCTGCTGGCCCATATTGGCAGCTTCGTACCGGCGGCCAGTTGCGAATTGTCGCTGGTGGATCGGATCTTCACGCGGATCGGTTCCAGTGACGACCTGGCCGGTGGTCGTTCGACCTTCATGGTCGAAATGAGCGAAACCGCAAATATCCTGCACAACGCCACCGATCGTAGCCTGGTGCTGATGGACGAAGTCGGTCGCGGTACCAGTACTTTTGACGGCCTGTCCCTGGCCTGGGCTGCGGCAGAACGTCTCGCCCAACTGCGTGCCTACACGCTGTTCGCCACCCACTATTTTGAGCTGACGGTGCTGCCGGAAGCCCAACCGCTGGTGGCCAACGTGCACCTCAATGCCACCGAGCACAACGAGCGTATCGTGTTCCTGCACCACGTGCTGCCCGGCCCTGCCAGTCAGAGCTATGGCCTGGCAGTGGCCCAGCTGGCCGGGGTTCCGAGCGAAGTGATCGTGCGCGCCCGTGAGCATTTGGGACGCCTGGAAGCCACCGCGCTGCCCCATGAAGCCCCCAAGCCCGTCAAGGGCAAACCGGTCGCGCCGCAGCAGAGCGATCTGTTCGCCAGCCTGCCGCACCCGGTGCTGGATGAACTGGCGAAACTGGATCTGGACGACCTGACACCGCGTCGGGCGCTCGAAATGCTCTATACACTGAAGACACGGATCTAACGCACTTCGCCTTCAAGCTGTTAGAATCTCGCGCGGTTCGGGATGCTGCAGGCTAATAGCCTGGTCTGCAGACTATCGCTCCCGAACCTGGCGACCCCAACGTGAAGGGGTCCGCTGCCGCCGCCTGAGGAGAAAATTAGAAATGACCTTCGTCGTCACCGACAACTGCATCAAGTGCAAGTACACCGACTGCGTAGAAGTCTGTCCGGTGGACTGCTTTTACGAAGGCCCGAACTTCCTGGTGATTCACCCGGATGAGTGCATTGACTGCGCCCTGTGCGAGCCAGAATGCCCAGCCGTGGCCATCTTCTCCGAAGATGAAGTCCCGGAAGACATGCAGGAATTCATTCAGCTGAACGTTGAGCTGGCCGAAGTCTGGCCGAACATCACCGAGAAGAAAGAATCCCTGCCTGATGCCGAAGAGTGGGATGGCGTCAAAGGCAAGATCAAGGATCTCGAGCGCTGATCGCCCCGCGCTCCCGAAAAGGCCCCTTGCGGGCCTTTTTGCTTTTCTGCAGACAAAAAAAGGGGCGGTTTGACCCGCCCACATTTTTTCCCTATTCCCTGTGTTCCTTTTCATCATCCTGATGAATTGCATCCAGCAATGTCCATTCCCCTCGTCCGTGAAGGGCGTGTCAGTCCGTCGACACAGCCCCGATACTAGAGCGTTCCCCGATGGACGCAAACCGGCCCGGGCAGTTCGCCAGAGAGACTGATGGCGAGCGCTTTTTTGTAAATGTCCTGCCTATTCAATCAGATAGCGTTCGAACACGAGCTCGATAGGCATCCGCCAAGGTGTAAAAATAACGAACACTTACGACAGAGTAAGCAAAAGCGTACAAGGCGACGCTGAAAAGGTGACCGGTAGGAGCTAGCATGTCGAGGCGTCGAACCGTCGCGATGGTGGTCAACGATAACGCTGGCGGCCTGGCACTGCGCGGTGCCCTTGCAATCATCGCGAGCAAGCTCGCTCCTACAGGGTCGGGGCCTGCCCGCGATGGTCGTCAACGATGACGCTGGCGGCCTGACACCCAGCGGTGCCTGGACATCCATCGCGAGCAAGCTCGCTCCTACAGGGTCGGGGCCTGCCCGCGATGGTCGTCAACGATGACGCGGGCGGCCTGACACCCAGCGGAGCCTGGACATCCATCGCGAGCAAGCTTGCTCGTATCTGGGCAGCAGGCATAAAAAAACCCCGATCAATTCGGGGCTTTTTGGCTGACAGCTCAAGCGACTCGCTTACTGAAACAGCGACTCACTCGACAGGCCATTCTTTTCCAGGATTTCACGCAGGCGCTTCAAGCCTTCCACCTGGATCTGCCGGACCCGTTCCCGGGTCAAACCTATTTCCAGGCCTACATCTTCCAGCGTGCTGCTCTCATGACCGCGCAGGCCGAAGCGACGTATCACCACCTCGCGCTGCTTGTCGGTCAACTCCGAGAGCCACTGATCAATGCTCTGTGACAGGTCGTCATCCTGCAACAGTTCGCACGGATCGGTCGGGCGCTCATCGGTAAGGGTGTCCAGCAGGGTTTTATCAGAATCCGGACCCAGCGAGACGTCGACCGAAGAAACCCGCTCATTCAAGCCGAGCATGCGCTTGACCTCTCCTACCGGTTTTTCCAGCAGGTTGGCGATTTCTTCGGGTGAGGGTTCGTGATCGAGCTTTTGCGTCAGTTCCCGTGCGGCCCGCAGGTACACGTTGAGTTCCTTGACCACATGGATCGGCAACCGGATGGTCCGGGTCTGATTCATGATTGCGCGCTCGATGGTTTGACGAATCCACCAGGTTGCGTAGGTCGAAAAGCGGAATCCACGTTCGGGGTCGAACTTCTCCACCGCCCGGATCAGTCCGAGGTTGCCCTCTTCGATCAGGTCCAGGAGCGACAAGCCACGATTGACGTAGCGACGGGCGATTTTCACCACCAGCCGCAAGTTGCTTTCAATCATGCGTTTGCGTCCAGCCGGATCACCACTTTGCGACAAGCGTGCAAAGTGAACTTCTTCTTCGGGGGACAGCAGAGGGGAAAAGCCGATTTCATTGAGATACAGCTGCGTGGCATCGAGCGCACGCGTGTAATCAATGTATTTGTGTTGCTTCAACGTTGCGGAGTGTTTGGATTTGGCACGAACGGAAGGTGGAGCCGCCCCTTCATCATTCGACATCGAATCCATACCGATGCCGGTCTCCATCAGGAGAACCTCATCGTCGATGTCAAACTCCGGCACTTCTTTACTGAGAGCCATTGTTATAGTCCTTTGGTGAGTTCGACCTCAAGCTCGAGCGGCGCCTTTATCCTTGGCAACGCTGGAGCCTGTTCCCTCTACGTGATGGAACAGGCTGGAAACAAATCAACGACGTGGCAGGAACTGCAGCGGATCTACTGGTTTACCTTGTCGGCGAATCTCAAAATGCAGTTTCACCCGGTCCGTACCCGTTGACCCCATTTCGGCAATTGTCTGTCCGACCTTGACCTGCTGCCCCTCCCGAACCAACAGCCTGCGGTTGTGACCGTAGGCACTGACGTAGGTATCGCTGTGTTTGATGATGACTAATTCGCCGTAGCCCCTTAAGCCACTCCCGGCGTACACCACCGTCCCATCAGACGCAGCTAAAACAGGCTGTCCCAAATCTCCGGCGATATCAATTCCTTTATTCAAACTACCGTTTGAAGAGAATTTTCCAATTAAAATGCCATTAGAAGGCCACCCCCAGCCGGTCGGGGCCGGGCCTGGAGCGGGGATCGGAGCAGGTGCAGGCTTGTTTGCGACAGACGGTGATACCACCGTCGTGGTCGTCGTTGCGCCATTTGGCTGGCGTCGAATGACCGTGGTTTTACTGGACGACGACGGTGCTGAAACGGGCGTGACCGCGACCGGTGCCGGCGTTGATCCGGTGCGCCCGTCGAAGCGAATCGTCTGACCTGGGTGAATGGTGTATGGCGCAGGAATGTTGTTGCGCGCCGCCAGAGCCTTGTAGTCCCAACCGTAGCGAAATGCGATGGAGAACAGGGTGTCTTTGGGTCGAACCACATACTGGCCCGTGGTCACAGCCGGACGCTGGGCGGCGGCATTGTTGCGATCGACGACACGCACATCGCTGGATTTATTGCTGGAACAACCGACCAGCAAGGTGCTCAAGACAAGGCCAGTCACCAGGCGCTGAAAGCTCGTTTTACCCATACGCTGCGCTATGACTGTGAGACTCACCCGCCGCTCCCTTTGTGCTGGCTGAAATGTTGGAATGCCATGTTGCGGCATGAAGTGTCGCAAGTATAACGGGCCGTGCAGGCTTTACCTTTAATGGATCGAGTTGGCCTCGCGCACACGTTTGCTGCCTGCCGTTGAATCCCGTTTAACCGATCGATGCTGCTGTAAGACAGAGGCCATCGAAGAGAATTCAGCACGCTTGAACAAATGCTCAGGCCAGTGGCCCGTTGAGCAGCGGGACAAAACGTACCGCTCCCAGAACTCGCCTGGAAAACCCGTGCTCCTCGCGGATGATCAGCATTAATTGCTGGACCTCGCCTGAGCCAACCGGAATGACCAGTCGTCCTCCCGGCGCCAACTGATCGAGCAATGCCTGCGGCACATCCGTAGCCACCGCAGTCACAATGATGCCGTTGTACGGCGCCAGCGCTGGCCACCCTTCCCAGCCATCGCCCCAACGGAACACTACGTTGCGCAGGTTGAGATCGAGCAGTCGCTCCTTGGCGCGATCCTGCAACACCTTGATGCGCTCGACGGAGAACACCCGCTCGACGAGTTGTGACAGGATCGCGGTCTGATAACCCGACCCGGTGCCGATTTCCATGACCTTGTCCAGCGGCCCCGCCTCCAGCAACAGCTCGCTCATGCGAGCCACCATGTAAGGCTGAGAGATCGTCTGGTTGTTGCCAATCGGCAACGCCGTGTCTTCATAGGCACGGTGCGCCAGCGCTTCGTCGACGAACAGGTGACGCGGCGTGCGACGTATCACTTCCAGCACCTTGGCGTTGCTGATGCCTTCTTCGTACAACCGCTGTATCAGACGCTCGCGCGTGCGCTGCGAGGTCATGCCGATGCCGCGGTGCATCGGGTCTTGTTCACGAGCCATCAGTGCAGTCCCTCCAGCCAGCCATCGAGGCTGCGGAAGGCATCATTGAAGGTGCGATCCAGCTGCAATGGCGTGATGGATACGTAGCCCTGCATCACCGCATGGAAATCAGTGCCGGCACCACCGTCCTCGGCATCGCCGGCTGCAGCGATCCAGTATCCGGATTTGCCACGCGGGTCGACGACCTTCATAGGGGCCGCCGCACGGGCGCGATGGCCGAGACGGGTCAACTGGATGCCACGGATATGATCCAGCGGCAAATTGGGAATGTTCACGTTCAATACCGTACGCGGTGGAAGCTCGAGCTCTGCGTGGGCCTGCACCAGTTTGCGTGCAAAGTAGGCGGCAGTAGGAAGATTCTCGACCTGTCGGGAAACCAGCGAAAAGGCAAACGAAGGACGCTCCAGGAACCGACCTTCAAGGGCCGCGGCCACCGTGCCGGAATACAGCACGTCGTCCCCCAGGTTGGCGCCCAGGTTGATGCCGGAAACCACCATGTCCGGTTCACGTTCCAGCAGGCCATTGAGGCCCAGGTGCACGCAATCGGTGGGGGTGCCATTGAGGCTGATAAAACCGTTCGCCAATGTTTGGGGGTGCAACGGACGGTCCAGCGTCAGCGAACTGCTGGCACCGCTCTTGTCCTGGTCCGGGGCGATAACCACGCATTCGGTGTAATCCGCCAGCGCAGCATAAAGCGCGGCGAGACCGGGTGCGGTTACCCCATCGTCGTTAGAAATCAGAATACGCATGGGCTGTCCGTCTGCCCTGCTGGCACCAGATCGACGAGTTCACGCACCAATACGGTGGCGAAGCATCCGGCCGGCAGGACGAATTCCAGTTGCAGAATGTCAGGCTCGGGATAATGCCACGTCAACCCACTAATGGGCAGCCGCAGGATGCGACGTTCGTGGCTCATACCGGCGTTAATCAACCAATCGCGCAAGTCCGCTTCGCGCGCGGCGATGGCCTGTTCCAGTTCATGGACAGCGCCCGCCGCCGGCGAGTCACCTTCGCCCCACTGAGGGCCGGTCGGGTGGAGGTCCAGAATGGCCAGTCGCGGGTCACTGCACTCGGCCTCTCCTGCCGGGAAAAAACTGCGGCTGTCGGTAAACGCCAGCAAGTCACCCACCTGCGCCCGCTGCCAGGTGCCATCCGCCACGCGCGCCGCCAGTACCTGGTTGAACAGAAAGCTGCGAGCGGCGGAGAGCAGGCGCGAACGCACATTGCGCTGCTCTGGCAATGCCCTGCGTGCAGCCCAGCCACGGGCATCGACCACATTGCCGCCGTCAAAGCCAAAACGCTGGGCACCAAAATAATTGGGGATGCCCTGGTTGACGATCCGCTGCAGGCGTTCTTCGATGGCGGCCTTGTCCCCGTCGAACTGCGTCAGGCGCAGGGTGAAGCCGTTGGCCGAGTGCGCACCCCGTTGCAGCTTGCGCTTGTGCCGGCTGGTCTTGAGGATTTTCAGGGTATCGTTTTCGGCCGCCGACAGATCAGGGTCGGCCTTGCCAGGCAGTTGCACGCTGAACCATTGGCGGGTCAAGGCCTGACGATCCTTGAGCCCGGCATAGCTGACAGTACGCAACGGCACACCGGCAGCCTTGGCGATACGGCGCGCGGCTTCTTCAGTGTTCAAGCCGCGTTTTTCCACCCAGATCCATAGGTGTTCACCGTCGCCGCTCAAGGGAATATCGAGGACTTCATCGACCTGGAAATCTTCGGCGATAGCCTTCAACACCGCCGTACCGAGGGCGTCACCATAGGCCCGGGGGCCAAGCAATTGCAGTTCGTTCATGCGCGCAGCAACAGGGCAACGGAGTGCACGGCAATGCCCTCTTCACGACCGACGAAACCGAGCTTTTCAGTGGTGGTGGCTTTCACGTTCACTTGGTCCAGTTCAACTTGGAGATCCGCGGCGATCAGCGCGCGCATCGATTCGATATGCGGGGCCATTTTCGGTGCCTGGGCAACGATGGTGTTGTCGACGTTGCCGACTTTCCAGCCTTTGGCGTGGATCAACGCGACAACGTGACGCAACAGCACGCGGCTGTCGGCGCCCTTGAATGTAGGGTCTGTATCGGGGAAATGCTTGCCGATATCGCCCAGCGCAGCCGCGCCAAGCAGGGCATCGCTCAAGGCGTGCAGCAGGACGTCACCGTCGGAATGGGCGAGCAGACCGAAGCCGTGTGCAATGCGCACGCCGCCCAGTGTAATGAAATCGCCTTCAGCGAAACGGTGCACATCATAGCCGTGGCCAATACGCATAAAAAAACGCCCCGATTTTTGTCAGGGCGTGATTCTACCTGCATTAGGCGTTCAGGGCGCGTCCGTGATGCTGCAAGTGGTCGTCGATGAAACTGGCGATGAAGAAATAGCTATGGTCATAGCCCGGTTGCAGGCGCAACGTCAGGGGATGACCCGCCTGTTTCGCTGCCTGCTGCAACGCCTCAGGCTTGAGCTGGTTGCTCAGGAAATCATCGCGATCACCCTGGTCCACCAACAGCGGCAGCTTCTCACCAGCCTCGGCGATCAACGCACAGGCATCCCACTCCCGCCACTTGGAACGGTCCTCTCCCAGATATCGGGAAAAGGCCTTCTGTCCCCATGGGCAGTCCATCGGATTGTTGATCGGTGAAAACGCCGACACCGAGAGGTAACGCCCCGGGTTGCGCAGCGCGCAGACCAACGCTCCATGCCCCCCCATGGAGTGACCGCTGATGCCGCGTTTGTCCGACGCTGGGAAATGCGCTTCGACCAAGGCAGGCAATTCCTGCACGACATAGTCATGCATCCGATAGTGTCGCGACCAGGGTTCCTGCGTGGCGTTCAGGTAGAACCCGGCACCGAGACCGAAATCCCAGGCACCGTCCGGATCACCCGGCACATCGGCGCCGCGCGGGCTGGTGTCCGGCGCAACGATGATCAGCCCCAGTTCGGCCGCCATGCGCATGGCGCCGGCCTTCTGCATGAAGTTTTCATCGGTGCAGGTCAGGCCGGACAACCAGTACAACACCGGCAACTTGCCCCCTTGCTCCGCCTGCGGCGGCAGGTAGACGGCAAATACCATGTCGCATCCAAGCGTTTCAGAGCGATGACGATAACGCTTGTGCCAGCCGCCGAAGCTTTTCTGGCAGGAGATATTTTCTAGATTCATGAATGCTCTCCCAGCAGCAAGCCACACGCCGGAAGCTGCAAGCAGAGACGCCCTCACTTGCAGCTTGCAGCCTGTCGCTCACGGCTGCTTCTTAGAAATGAATGACGGAGCGGATGCTTTTTCCTTCATGCATCAGGTCGAAAGCCTTGTTGATATCTTCCAGGCCCATGGTGTGGGTGATGAAGGTATCCAGCGGGATTTCGCCGGTTTCGGACATTTCCACGTAGCTTGGCAACTCGGTCCGGCCGCGTACCCCACCGAATGCCGAACCGCGCCAAACGCGACCGGTCACCAGTTGGAAAGGACGGGTTGAGATCTCCTGGCCGGCACCGGCCACGCCAATGATCACCGACTCACCCCAGCCCTTATGGCAGCACTCGAGCGCCGCGCGCATGAGTTGCACATTGCCGATGCACTCGAAGGAAAAGTCGACGCCGCCGTCAGTCATGTCGACGATGACTTCCTGGATCGGACGGTCGAAGTCTTTCGGGTTTACACAATCGGTTGCACCCAATTGTTTGGCGATTTCGAACTTGGCCGGGTTGATGTCGATGGCAATGATCCGTGCCGCCTTGGCTTTGACCGCGCCGATCACGGCGGAAAGACCGATGCCGCCGAGACCAAAAATCGCCACGGTATCACCTGGTTTCACCTTGGCGGTATTCAACACGGCGCCGATGCCCGTCGTCACACCACAACCCAGCAGGCAGACTTTTTCCAGCGGTGCTTCCTTGGCAATCTTGGCCACGGAAATTTCCGGCAGCACGGTGTACTCGGAGAAAGTCGAGGTTCCCATGTAGTGGAAAATCGTTTCACCTTTGTAGGAAAAACGCGAAGTACCGTCCGGCATCAGGCCCTTGCCCTGGGTCGCACGAATCGCCTGGCACAGGTTGGTTTTGCCCGACAGGCAGAATTTGCATTGGCGGCATTCCGGGGTGTACAGCGGAATGACATGATCGCCCACGGCGACGGAAGTCACGCCTTCACCAATGGCTTCGACCACGGCGCCACCTTCATGGCCCAGAATCGACGGGAAGATACCTTCCGGATCAGCGCCCGACAGGGTGTAGGCGTCGGTGTGGCAAACACCGGAGGCCACTACGCGCAGCAGCACTTCACCGGCCTTGGGCATGGCGACATCGACTTCGACGATTTCGAGGGGCTTCTTGGCCTCGAAGGCTACGGCGGCGCGGGACTTGATCATGTGAATGCTCCAGTGAATAAAAACGAGACAGTCAGTGTAATCCACTGCACTACAGTGAATAATCCAGACAAAAGCAAAACATTATTGCCCTATAGGGATAATCGCAGATGTCTGAAAATCGCTGGGAAGGCATCGACGAATTTGTGGCCGTTGCCGAGTGCAGCCAGTTCACGGCGGCCGCCGAGCGGCTCGGAGTTTCTTCTTCCCACATCAGTCGCCAGATCGTACGACTCGAAGAGCGCTTGCAAACTCGCCTGCTCTACCGCAGCACTCGCCGTGTCACATTGACCGAGGCCGGGCAAACCTTCCTGCAACATTGCCAGCGTTTGCAGGATGGCCGCGAAGAAGCACTGCGTGCGGTCGGCGATCTGACCAGCGAACCCAAGGGCATGCTGCGCATGACCTGCGCCGTGGCCTACGGCGAGCGCTTCATCGTGCCGCTGGTCACGCGCTTCATGGGCCTGTATCCGCAACTGCGCATCGACATCGAACTGAGCAACCGTCAGCTCGACCTTGTCCATGAAGGGCTGGACTTGGCGATCCGCCTCGGCCGCTTGCAGGACTCACGCCTGGTGGCCACGCGACTGGCGCCGCGACGCATGTACCTGTGCGCCTCGCCGTCCTACCTGGAACGTTACGGTCGCCCACATAGCCTTTCGGAATTGAGCCGCCATAACTGCCTGGTCGGAAGCTCGGACCTCTGGCAACTGGAGCAGAACGGGCGGGAGTTTTCGCAGCGTGTACAGGGAAACTGGCGCTGCAACAGCGGGCAAGCCGTGCTGGATGCGACGCTGCAGGGGGTGGGGCTGTGTCAGTTGCCGGACTATTACGTGCTTGAGCACCTGAAAAGTGGTGCGCTGATTTCATTGCTCGAAGCGCATCAGCCTCCGAACACGGCGGTTTGGGCGCTCTATCCACAGCAAAGGCATCTGTCGCCGAAGGTGCGCAAGTTGGTGGATTACTTGAAGGAAGGGTTGGCGCAGCGGCCTGAATATCGGGGGGAGTGAGTCAGCAGGATATTGGGTTGGCAGGACCGACGCCATCGTCGGAACGCCGCCCGGAGCAAGCCCGCTCCTACAGAGTTGAGTTCGACGCGAGCCCTGTAGGAGCGAGCTTGCTCCGGGCGGCGTTCCGACGATGGCGGCAGACCTGACACCACAGCCACACAATCAGTACCTGTTAGCCCACCGCTGCCGCAACCACTCCAGGTCCTCGGGTCGAGTGACCTTGAGGTTATCTGAACGGCCTTCGATCAGCCGCGGAGCCTGCCCCGCCCACTCCATGGCCGATGCTTCATCGGTAATCACCGCATCCGCCACCAGGCTGTCGGCCAAGGCCCGATGCAGCGCGCCAAGGCGGAACATCTGCGGCGTGTACGCCTGCCAGATCACGCTGCGATCCACGGTTTCAACCACCCGACCGTGCTTGTCGACACGCTTGAGGGTATCGCGAGCCGGAACCGCCAGCAGGCCACCGACCGGATCGTCAGCCAGCTCGGACAACAACGTGTCCAGGTCGTCACGACTTAGATTGGGCCGTGCGGCATCGTGTACCAGCACCCAATCTTCATCGCCTGCGCCCAGTGCATGCAAGTGCAACAAGGCATTGAGCACCGAGCCGGAACGTTCGGCGCCACCGTCAACCCGTTGAATGCGCAAATCACCGGCGCAAGCGAGGTTGGGCCAGTAGGGATCGTCGACAGCAAGACTGACCACCAACCCCTTGAGGGCCGGGTGATCAAGGAAACAGCCAAGGCTGTGTTCGAGAATTGTGCGCCCGCCCAATTGCAGATATTGCTTGGGACGGTCCGCGGCCATACGGGCGCCAACGCCCGCGGCAGGAATCACGGCCCAGAAGGCCGGTAGTGGGATGCTCATTGAGCCAACTGGTAAAGGGTTTCACCGTCCTTGACCATGCCCAGCTCATGACGAGCCCGCTCTTCAACGGTCTCCATGCCTTTTTTCAGTTCACTGACTTCGGCGTCCATCACCCGATTGCGCTCCAGCAACCCTTCGTTTTCAGCGTGCTGATCCGCGATCTGCTGAGTCAGCTCGGCCACTTGCGCCAGGCTGCCGTTTCCCACCCATAGGCGGTATTGCAGGCCAGCCAGCAGCAGAAGCAAGACGAGAAACAACCAATTGGGACTGCGCATCGAAATCCGGGTATCCAGTGAAAAAAGACAGCCATAACAAAACAAAAGGTCTGATAGCACGAAGCCTGGATGATCCAGGCTTGTGCTTTCAAGGCATCAGATTAGTGCCTAAAACCTCGTTGTAGCGAGTTTTTCGACATAATCCGTTGTTTTTTTACATCAGCCGCGGAATTCGCTGCGGCCGTTGTACTTGGCTTTGCCGTTCAACTGCTCTTCGATACGCAGCAGTTGGTTGTACTTGGAGACGCGATCGGAACGGCACAGGGAACCGGTCTTGATCTGGCCAGCCGAAGTGCCCACCGCCAGGTCGGCGATGGTCGAATCTTCGGTTTCGCCCGAACGGTGCGAGATGACGGCGGTGTAACCAGCAGCCTTGGCCATCTGGATGGCTTCCAGGGTTTCGGTCAGGGTGCCGATCTGGTTGAACTTGATCAGGATCGAGTTGGCGATCTTTTTATCGATGCCCTCTTTCAGGATCTTGGTGTTGGTGACGAACAGGTCGTCCCCGACCAGTTGGGTCTTCTCGCCGATCTTGTCGGTGAGGATCTTCCAGCCTGCCCAGTCCGATTCGTCCAGGCCGTCTTCGATGGAGATGATCGGGTAACGCTCGGTCAGCCCCTTGAGGTAATCGGCGAAACCTTCAGCGGTGAACACCTGGCCTTCGCCGGACAGGTTGTACTTGCCGTCTTCGTAGAATTCGCTGGCGGCGCAGTCCAGTGCCAGGGTCACGTCGGTGCCCAGCTTGTAACCGGCGTTGGCCACGGCTTCGGAGATGACTTTCAGCGCGTCTTCGTTGGACGCCAGGTTCGGTGCGAAACCACCTTCGTCACCCACGGCAGTGCTCAGGCCACGGGCCTTCAGCACGGCTTTGAGGTGATGGAAAATCTCGGTGCCCATGCGCAAGCCTTCCGAGAAAGACTTGGCGCCAACCGGCTGAACCATGAACTCCTGGATGTCGACGTTGTTATCGGCGTGCTCGCCGCCGTTGATGATGTTCATCATCGGAACCGGCATCGAGTAGACTCCCGGGGTGCCGTTCAGGTTGGCAATGTGTGCGTACAGTGGCAGGTCCTGGTCCTGGGCGGCGGCCTTGGCTGCGGCCAGGGAAACGGCGAGGATAGCGTTGGCGCCCAGAGAACCTTTGTTGTCGGTGCCGTCGAGCTTGATCATCGCCAGGTCCAGCGCTTTCTGGTCGCTTGGATCGGTGCCCTTGAGCAGGTCGCGGATCGGGCCGTTGATGTTGGCAACGGCTTTCAGGACGCCTTTGCCCAGGTAACGGCTCTTGTCGCCATCACGCAGCTCGAGCGCTTCACGCGAGCCAGTGGAAGCACCGGACGGCGCGCAGGCGCTACCGATGATGCCGTTATCGAGAAGCACGTCCGCTTCCACGGTGGGGTTGCCACGGGAGTCGAGAACTTCACGACCTTTGATGTCGACGATTTTAGCCATTGTTGTAAACACTCCAAAGTTGACGAAAACGACGCAGCTAGAGGAAAACTTCTACCGTCGGCAAGTGATGTGCAGCGGGGCAGACTTGCGGACGATAACGCCCAGGCCCGAGGGCCTGAGCGTTAAATCGTGCGATACGATACCGGAGAATTGAGGATTACGCGGTTTCTACCGTCGGAAAACTCTTCACCAGTTCGTCCAAAGCCTTGAGCTGGGCCAGGAATGGCTCCAGTTTGTCCAGGCGCAAGGCGCAAGGGCCGTCGCATTTGGCGTTATCCGGATCCGGATGGGCCTCGAGGAACAGGCCAGCCAGTGACTGGCTCATGCCGGCCTTGGCCAGGTCGGTGACCTGGGCACGGCGACCGCCAGCGGAGTCGGAGCGACCACCGGGCATTTGCAGCGCGTGGGTCACGTCGAAGAACACCGGGTATTCGAACTGCTTCATGATGCCGAAACCCAGCATGTCGACGACCAGGTTGTTGTAGCCGAAGCTCGAACCGCGCTCGCAGAGGATCAACTGATCGTTACCCGCTTCCACGCACTTGTTCAGGATGTGTTTCATTTCCTGAGGGGCGAGGAACTGGGCTTTCTTGATGTTGATCACCGCGCCAGTCCTGGCCATCGCGACCACCAGGTCAGTCTGGCGCGACAGGAAGGCCGGCAGCTGGATGATGTCGCAGACTTCAGCGACGGGCGCGGCCTGCTCAGGTTCATGCACGTCAGTGATGATCGGCACGCCAAAGGCTTGCTTGATGTCCTGGAAAATCCGCATGCCCTCTTCCAGGCCGGGGCCCCGGTAAGAGGTCACGGAGGAACGGTTGGCCTTGTCGAAACTGGCCTTGAATACGTAAGGGATGCCGAGTTTCTCGGTCACCTTTACGTACTCTTCGCAGACCTGCATCGCCATGTCGCGGCTTTCCAGCACGTTCATGCCACCGAACAGCACCATTGGCTTGTCGTTGGCAATCTCGATATCGCCTACACGGATGATCTTCTGCGCCATAAGGTTCAAGCCTTCTTCTGGTGTTGAGCCAAGGCAGCCTTGACGAAACCGCTGAACAACGGGTGACCGTCGCGAGGCGTCGAGGTGAACTCAGGGTGGAACTGGCAAGCGACGAACCATGGGTGATCCGCAGCCTCGACCACTTCTACCAGCGCACCATCACCGGAACGGCCGGAGATTTTCAGGCCCGCTTCCATGATTTGCGGCAGCAGGTTGTTGTTCACTTCGTAACGGTGACGATGACGCTCGACGATCACGTCCTTGCCATAGCAGTCGTGAACCTTCGAGCCGGCTTCGAGCAGGCAATCCTGGGCACCCAGGCGCATGGTGCCGCCCAGGTCGGAGGTTTCGGTACGGGTTTCGACGGCGCCGGTGGCGTCTTCCCACTCGGTGATCAGACCCACGACCGGATGACCGCTGGTGCGATCGAACTCGGTGGAGTTGGCGTCTTTCCAGCCCATGACGTTACGAGCGAACTCAATCACCGCCACCTGCATGCCCAGACAGATACCCAGGTACGGGACCTTGTTCTCGCGAGCGTACTGAACGGCGGTGATCTTGCCTTCCACGCCACGCAGACCGAAGCCGCCTGGAACCAGGATCGCGTCGACACCTTCGAGCAGCGCGGTACCCTGGTTTTCGATGTCTTCGGAGTCGATGTAGCGCAGGTTCACCTTGGTGCGATTGCTGATACCGGCATGGCTCATCGCTTCGATCAGCGATTTGTAGGCATCCAGCAGTTCCATGTACTTGCCGACCATGGCGATGGTGACTTCGTGCTCCGGGTTGAGCTTGGCATCGACCACGGCGTCCCACTCGGACAGATCGGCACCACCGCATTGCAGGCCGAAACGCTCGACGACAAAATCATCCAGGCCTTGCGAGTGCAGAATGCCCGGGATCTTGTAGATGGTGTCGGCGTCTTCCAACGCGATCACCGCACGTTCTTCAACGTTGGTGAATTGCGCGATCTTGCGACGCGAGGAAACGTCGATCGGGTGATCGGAGCGGCAGACCAGCACGTCAGGTTGCAGGCCGATGGAACGCAGTTCCTTGACCGAGTGCTGGGTTGGCTTGGTTTTGGTTTCACCGGCGGTGGCGATGTACGGCACCAGGGTCAGGTGCATCAGCATCGCGCGCTTGGCGCCGACTTCGAAACGCAACTGGCGGATGGCTTCGAGGAACGGCTGGGATTCGATGTCACCCACGGTGCCACCGATCTCGACCATCGCCACGTCGGCATCGCCAGCGCCCTTGATGATCCGGCGTTTGATTTCGTCGGTAATGTGCGGAATGACCTGGATGGTCGCGCCCAGGTAATCACCACGGCGCTCTTTGCGCAGCACGTGCTCATAGACACGGCCGGTGGTGAAGTTGTTGTTCTGGGTCATGGTCGTGCGGATGAACCGCTCGTAGTGGCCCAGGTCCAGGTCGGTCTCGGCGCCGTCATGGGTGACGAACACTTCGCCGTGCTGGAACGGGCTCATGGTGCCCGGGTCGACGTTGATGTACGGGTCCAGCTTCAGCATGGTGACCTTAAGCCCCCGCGCCTCCAGGATGGCCGCCAATGATGCCGATGCAATGCCTTTCCCCAAAGAAGAAACAACACCGCCCGTGACGAATATGTAGCGCGTCATGAAAAACCCTAGAAGTCTGCGTTAAAGCGGTCCGAGCCGCCGGGGAAAGCGAAGGAAGGCCGAAGCCCCCGATCACCTGCATTAATCACAGTGCACCTTTCAAAAAAACCGCCGCGTTGTGACAGACCGGGAGATGAAACTCCGGTTCGTTGTTCGCTACACATTTTTTGGAATCGCCCAGCAAAGACTGCTTGGTAATCGGCAACTCCTGCAATTCAGGCGAATCCACAGAAGTTGTATCAAGAAGGGAGCGTAGTCTACCGGAAAGCCCCTTTCAGCTCAAACCTTGATCTTCGCCAGGTGGCTGCCAATGCAAAAGCCAACCGGCCTGCGCATGGCCGTTCAACCCCGGCAGGCTGGCCACCGCCAACAAATGCTCGCCGCCATACAGCAGCGGCAATCTGCCACGGACAAATCCAGGAACACTTCGCTCGTTCAGCAAGCGCTTCAAATCCCGGTGACCGCGATCAGGCAGGCGCATCACCTCCCCTCCTTCCCGATAGCGAATCTGCAGGGGACCCTCAGGCGCCGGGCCCGCGAACATCAGCGTACCGTTATGCGGCAACGGCAGGGGCTGCGAAGGATCAGTCCAGTCCCCGACAGCCGATGGCGGACTTAGCCAACCTCCCGACAGCCACCAGATCCGTCCTCCCGCCCGATGCAGTTCACCGTCAGCCAGTCGCCATACCGGATGGGCATCACCTGAGGCATCGCGCAAATCCTGCCAACCCGACCAATGGTCAGTGTCCGGCAGGCGTGTCCGCGCACCGAGCCAATGGCGCAGGGCATTGCGCTGGCGAGCCTCGGACAGCGATGCCAGCGGCGACAACTCAAGCGAAGGCACACCGAGCCAATCGAATTCACCGACGGTGCTCACCTGCGCCAGGTCGATAAGCGCCAGTTCATCCAGCAAGGCCTGGGCTTCACTCAGATGCGCCGCGCTGCGGACCATGTTCGCCACTGCCTGCGGCCAGCGTTCGGACATCAGGGGAATCACTTGGTGGCGCAGAAAGTTGCGCGAGTATTGCCGATCCTGATTGGAGGGGTCTTCGATCCAGCTCAGGTGATGCTCGAGCGCGTAAGCCTCCAGTTCCGCTCGCGAGACATCGAGCAGCGGGCGCAGCAGATTGCCCTGCCCCAACGAACGCTGGCGCGGCATCCCGGACAACCCCCTGACCCCCGCCCCGCGCAACAAGCGGAACAACAGGGTTTCGGCCTGATCGTCACGGTGCTGGCCGGTCAGCAGCAGCTCATCAGCCAGGGTGGCCTCAATAAACGCGGCATACCGAGCGTCGCGGGCCGTTTGCTCGAGACTGGCGCCAGGCTGGACCTGAACACGGACGATTTGGAGAGGCACACTCAGGCCGTCGCACACCCACTGGCAGTGTTGCGGCCAGGCATCGGCGACGGATTGAAGCCCGTGATGAATGTGGATGGCCGCAAGGGGCGGCAAAGAATGGGATTGAGCCAGCGCAGCCAGCAGGTGCAGCAGAACGGTGGAATCGAGGCCACCGGAGAAGGCGATGCGCCAGGTTGCGGCATTGCGCCACGGAGCGAGAGTGCGCAGAAGCCGGGTGGCTAAATCAGGCATGGGCTGGCTCATATCAATCTGTGCATACACCAAACAAAAGTGGGAGCGGGCTTGCCCGCGATGGCGGTGTATCAATCAACACAGATGTTGTATGACACACCGCCATCGCGAGCAAGCCCGCTCCCACAGGGATGAAGCCAAGCCTGTTACAGGCCGTAGCTCATCAGACGCTCATAACGACGGGCCAGCAGTGCCTCGTTATCGAACTTTTTGAGCATCGCCAGTTGCGAGCTCAGTTCGGCACGGATCGAGGCGGCGGCAGCGGCTGGGTCGCGATGAGCGCCACCCAATGGCTCACCGATGACCTTGTCGACGATACCCAGGCCTTTGAGGCGTTCGGCAGTGATACCCATGGCTTCGGCGGCATCCGGTGCTTTTTCGGCGGTTTTCCACAGAATCGATGCGCAACCTTCCGGGGAAATCACGGCGTAGGTCGAGTACTGCAGCATGTTCAACTGATCGCAGACACCAATGGCCAGTGCACCACCGGAACCACCCTCACCGATCACGGTGGCGATGATTGGGGTTTTCAGGCGAGCCATGACGCGCAGGTTCCAGGCGATCGCTTCGCTCTGGTTGCGCTCTTCGGCGTCGATCCCAGGGTAGGCGCCCGGGGTGTCGATGAAGGTCAGGATCGGCATTTTGAAGCGTTCGGCCATTTCCATCAGGCGGCAGGCCTTGCGGTAGCCTTCCGGACGCGGCATGCCGAAGTTGCGGCGAACCTTCTCGCGCACTTCACGGCCTTTCTGGTGACCGATGATCATCACCGGCTGGTCATCCAGACGGGCGACACCGCCAACGATGGCAGCGTCGTCGGAGAAATGACGGTCGCCGTGCAACTCGTCGAACTCGGTGAAGATGTGCTCGATGTAGTCCAGGGTGTACGGGCGCTTGGGGTGACGCGCCAGACGCGCGATCTGCCAGCTGGTCAGCTTGCCGAAGATGTCCTCGGTCAAGGTCTTGCTTTTGTCCTGCAGGCGGGAGATCTCATCGCCGATATTCAGCGAATTGTCGTTACCGACCAAGCGCAACTCTTCGATCTTGGCTTGCAGGTCGGCGATCGGCTGTTCGAAATCTAGAAAATTCGGGTTCATAGGCGTCCGTCTTGGGTCGACCACCAAGAGAGCTTGGGCCGGCCGGTTGTCTATTCGCGCCCTACCTTAAGGGAGAGGCGCGTTCAGGTCGAGATTAAAAATCGGTTTGGATCAGGGCAAAGTGATGGCACTGCCCGTCATCGGTATTGGAGGAAGACGTTGTCTCGCCCGAACTGGTCACGCAAGGCTTGAATCAACGCATCCGCCGGGTCTATCCGCCAGCCTTCACCAAACTGCAACAAAGCCTTCGCATCGGGGCTGGTGTACTCCATGGTGATCGGGCACGCACCGCGGTGACGCTTGAACAGGTCGCCCAACCAGCGTAGCTGATCACCCTTGAGGTCCTGGGTCTGGACTTTCAGGCGCAGGCTTTCGGCCAGGTTGGTGCGCGCATCTTCCATGCTCATCACCCGCTTGACCCGCAGCCGCAAGCCACCGGAGAAGTCGTCGTTGCTCACTTCACCTTCGACCACCACCATTGCATCGGTCTGCAACAGCGCTTGCGCCGAATGGAACGCATCGGCGAACAGCGAGGCTTCAATGCGACCCGAGCGATCGTCCAGGGTGATGAATCCCATCTTGTCGCCCTTTTTGTTTTTCATCACCCGCAGGGCGATGATCATGCCCGCCACGGTCTGGGTGTCGCGCGCGGGCTTCAGGTCGATGATGCGCTGACGGGCAAACCGTCGGATCTCGCCTTCGTATTCGTCGATTGGATGCCCGGTCAGGTACAGGCCCAGCGTGTCCTTCTCGCCTTTGAGCCGTTCCTTGAGGGTCAGTTCCTTGGCGTTGCGATGATTGGCGTAGACATCGGAGTCTTCCTCGACAAACAACCCGCCGAACAGGTCCGCGTGCCCACTGTCGTGGGTCCTGGCGGTTTGTTCGGCGGCCTTGATGGCCTCTTCCAGGCCCGTCAGCAACACCGCGCGATTACGGTCGATGTTTGCCTGATAGGCTTTCACCTCGTCGTGGAAGTAGGGGCCCAGACGATCCAGGGCACCGCTACGAATCAAACCATCAAGGGTCCGTTTGTTGACGCGCTTGAGGTCGACACGGGCGCAGAAGTCGAACAGGTCCTTGAACGGACCATCCTGCCGAGCCTCGGTGATTGCCTCGACCGGGCCTTCACCCACCCCTTTGATCGCCCCCAGGCCATAAATGATCCGGCCCTCGTCGTTCACGGTGAATTTGAACTCCGACGCGTTCACATCCGGCGCATCGAGGCGCAACTTCATGCTGCGCACTTCTTCGATCAAGGTCACGACCTTGTCGGTGTTGTGCATATCCGCCGAGAGCACCGCCGCCATGAAAGGCGCCGGGTGGTGCGTCTTCAGCCATGCAGTCTGGTATGACACCAGACCATAAGCGGCGGAGTGGGATTTGTTGAAGCCATAACCGGCGAATTTTTCCACCAGGTCGAAAATGTTACCGGCCAGGTCGGCATCGATATTATTGCTGGCGCAACCCTCGATGAAACCGCCGCGTTGCTTGGCCATTTCCTCGGGTTTTTTCTTACCCATGGCTCGACGCAGCATGTCCGCGCCGCCGAGGGTGTAGCCGGCCATGACCTGGGCGATCTGCATCACCTGTTCCTGGTACAGGATGATGCCGTAGGTCGGTGCCAGTACCGGCTTCAGGCCTTCGTACTGGTAGTCCGAATGCGGGTAGGCCAGCTCGGCGCGACCGTGTTTGCGGTTGATGAAGTCGTCCACCATGCCCGATTGCAAAGGGCCCGGACGGAACAGCGCCACCAATGCGATGAGGTCTTCGAGGCAGTCGGGCTTGAGCTTTTTGATCAGCTCCTTCATGCCCCGCGATTCAAGCTGGAACACCGCCGTGGTCTCGGCTTTTTGCAGCAGGTCGTAGGTTTTCTTGTCATCGAGCGGGATGAAATCGATGTTCAGGTCATCCAGGCCTTGTTTGGCCTGTTCGCGGTTGATGGTCTCCATCGCCCACTTGATGATCGTCAGAGTCCGCAAGCCAAGGAAGTCGAACTTCACCAGGCCGGCGGCCTCCACGTCGTCCTTGTCGAACTGGGTCACCAGGCCGCCGCCTTCTTCATCACAGGCAATCGGTGAGAAATCGGTGAGCTTGGTCGGCGCGATCACCACACCACCGGCATGTTTACCGGTACCACGGCAGACGCCCTCGAGCT
Source organism: Pseudomonas sp. S2_C03 (assembly GCF_054668405.1). Lineage (NCBI taxonomy): Bacteria > Pseudomonadati > Pseudomonadota > Gammaproteobacteria > Pseudomonadales > Pseudomonadaceae > Pseudomonas > Pseudomonas sp. S2_C03. The sequence continues at coordinate 4,182,154 of NZ_CP162766.1, forward strand.
TGAGCGCCATGTCCCAGATTTCCTTGGCGTCTTCATCGACCTTGAGGAAATCACGGAGGATTTCTTCCTGCTCGTAGGCTTTCTCCAGGGTCATGCCGACTTCGAACGGAATCATCTTCGACAGGCGATCCGCCAGGCCGTAGGACTTGCCCTGCACCCGCGCCACATCTCGCACTACCGCCTTGGCGGCCATGGTGCCGAAGGTGATGATCTGGCTCACCGCGTTTCGACCGTAGGCATCCGCCACGTACTCGATCACCCGGTCGCGCCCGTCCATGCAGAAGTCGACGTCGAAGTCGGGCATGGAAACCCGTTCCGGGTTGAGGAAACGTTCGAACAGCAGGTCATAGGCCAGCGGATCGAGATCGGTGATTTTCAGCACGTAGGCCACCAGCGATCCAGCGCCCGATCCCCGGCCCGGGCCCACCGGTACACCGTTGTTCTTGGCCCACTTGATGAAGTCCATAACGATGAGGAAGTAACCGGGGAACCCCATCTGGATGATGATATCCAGTTCGAATTTCAGGCGGTCGAGGTAGACCTGGCGCTTCTCTTCGTAGTTGGGCGTGGTGTCCTTGGGCCACAACACCGCCAGACGCTCTTCCAGGCCTTCGTAGGAAACGTGGCGCAGGTAATCGTCAATCCCCATCCCATTGGGGGTAGGAAAGTCTGGCAGGAAGTGCTTGCCCAGCTTCACGTCGATGTTGCAGCGCTTTGCAATCTCGACGGTATTTTCCAGCGCTTCGGGTATGTCGCTGAACAGCTCGGCCATTTCCTCGGCGCTTTTGAGGTACTGCTGGTCGCTGTAGTTCTTTGAGCGCCGAGGGTCGTCGAGCGCACGCCCCTCGCCGATGCAGACCCGGGTTTCGTGAGCTTCGAAGTCGCCCTGTTTGATGAAGCGCACATCGTTGGTCGCCACCAGAGGCGCGCCGAGTTTATCGGCCAATGCCACCGCGCCGTGCAATTGCTCTTCATCGTTGACACGATTGGTGCGCTGGATTTCCAGATAGAAGCGGTCCGTAAATACCGCCATCCATTCGCGCGCCAGGGCTTCGGCTTCTTCAGGGTTGCCGCTGACCAGGGCCTGTCCGATCTCGCCCTCTTTCGCCGCCGACAGCATGATCAGGCCTTCACTGGCCTCTGCTACCCACTCACGCTCGACGATGACCATGCCGTTACGCTGGCCATCTAAAAAGCCTCGGGAGATCAACTCGGTCAGGTTGCGATAACCCAGCGGGTTCATCACCAACAGGCTGATGCGGCTCAGCGGGGCATCCGGGTCCTTGTTCGCCAGCCACAAGTCGGCGCCGCAGATCGGCTTGATCCCCGCACCCATGGCGTTTTTATAGAACTTGACCAGGGAACACATGTTGTTCTGGTCGGTCACCGCGACGGCAGGCATGCCCATGGCAACCAGGGTCTTGACCAGCGGTTTGATCCGCACAAGACCGTCGACCAGGGAAAATTCAGTGTGCAGGCGCAGGTGAACGAATGAAGCCGGCATAGTGATCCTGTCCAGAAACGTAAAAACAACAAGGCCCGGATTGTACCGGGCCTTGGCAAAAAAAATCAGCCTCGTGACTAACTCTCGATCAGGCTTTCGCGTGCCTCGTACGCCGATCGCACAGGGGCGAACGAGCGACGGTGGATGGGGGTCGGCCCCAGGCGCGACAGCGCTTCCAGATGAACGGGCGTCGGATAGCCTTTGTGGCCACCGATGCCATACCCCGGGTAAATCAGTTCGAACGCTGCCATTTCACGGTCCCGGCTGACCTTGGCCAGGATCGATGCTGCCGCAATGGCCGGCACCTTGGCATCGCCCTGCACCACCGCTTCAGCACGCATGGACAACTTCGGGCAACGGTTACCGTCAATCATCGCCAGTTTTGGTTGAATGTGCAGGCCTTCGACCGCACGCTGCATCGCCAACATGGTGGCATGGAGAATGTTCAACTCGTCGATTTCTTCGACTTCGGCGCGCGCTATACACCAGCTCAGGGCCTTCTCGCAGATTTCGTCGTAGAGCTTTTCGCGGCGCGCTTCGGTGAGCTTCTTCGAATCGTTCAGCCCGAGGATGGGACGGTTCGGATCGAGAATCACCGCCGCCGTGACCACGGCACCGCACAGGGGGCCGCGGCCGACTTCATCAACGCCGGCCACCAGGTCTTCGACTTCGGCGACCAGGGTAAAATCCAGACCCATTTGCATGTTTTTCCTGGTCATTGTCCTTGGCCGATCAGTTTCAGCACTGCGTCCGCAGCCTGGTTGGAGGCATCCAGACGCAGGGTCCGGTGAATTTCGTCGAAACCGCGGGTCTGCTCTTCGCCACCTTCGATCAGCGGCGAGAGCGTTTGGGCCAACGCCTCGACCGTGGCATCGTCCTGTAACAACTCGGGCACCAGCAGACGCTGGGCCAACAGATTCGGCAACGACACGTAGGGACTCTTGACCATGCGCTTGAGAATCCAGAACGTCAGCGGCGCCAGACGATAGGCAACAACCATCGGCCGCTTGTACAACAGCGCTTCAAGGGTTGCGGTGCCGGATGCGATCAAGACCGCGTCGCAGGCGGCCAACGCCAGATGCGATTTGCCATCAAGCAGGGTCAGTGGCAGGTCACGGCCCACCAGCAACGCTTCCAGTTGCTGGCGGCGCTCCGGGCTGGCGCAAGGCATCACGAACCGTACACCCGGACGCATGGCGCGCAGGCGCTGGGCGGTGTCGAGGAACAATGCCCCCAAACGCCCCACTTCGCCACCGCGACTGCCAGGCATCAGCGCAACCAGGGGGCCGTCAGGCAAACCCAGTGCTGCACGTGCGGCGCCACGATCGGCTTCCAACGGAATCGCATCGGCCAGGGAATGCCCGACAAAGCGCACCGGGACGCCCTTCTCTTCATAGAATTTTGCTTCGAACGGGAACAGCGTCAGCATCAGGTCGCAGCCTTCGCGGATCTTCAGCACGCGCTTCTGTCGCCATGCCCACACCGACGGACTGACGTAGTGCACGGTCTTGATCCCGGCCTGACGCAGCTTGAGTTCGATATTGAGGTTGAAGTCCGGGGCATCAATGCCGATGAACACATCCGGCTTCGCGGCGATCAGGTCGGCGATCAATTGCTTGCGGCGCTTGAGCAACTCGCGCAGTCGACCGAGCACTTCCACCAGGCCCATGACCGAGAGACGCTCCATCGGGAAGTACGAAGTCAGGCCTTCGGCCTGCATCAGCGGACCGCCAACGCCTATGAACTCGACTTGCGGATGTTGAGCCTTGAGCGCACGCATGAGACCAGCACCCAGAATGTCACCGGAAGCCTCACCGGCCACCAGCGCAATACGCAGAGTAGCCATGGTCAGCGGGTAATGCCGCGGGTCGAGCACTGGATCGAATCGCGGAACACTGCGACTTCGGGGAACTGGGCAGCAGGCTCGGTCAACTCGGCGAGCGCCTGCTCAACCGTCAGGCCCTGGCGATACACCACCTTGTAGGCACGGCGCAGAGCGTGGATCGCCTCTTCACTGAAACCACGGCGGCGCATGCCCTCGAAGTTCATGCTGCGCGCTTCAGCCGGGTTGCCAAACACGGTGACGTAGGCTGGAACGTCCTTGCCAATGGCCGTGCCCATGCCGGAAAAACTGTGGGCGCCAATGTGGCAGTACTGGTGAACCAGGGTAAAACCGGACAGGATCGCCCAGTCTTCCACGTGCACGTGCCCAGCCAATGCAGTGTTGTTGACCAGGATGCAGTGATTGCCAATGACGCTATCGTGGCCGATGTGGGCATAGGCCATGATCAGGTTGTGATCACCCAGGGTCGTTTCCGAACGGTCCTGAATGGTGCCACGGTGAATGGTCACGCCTTCACGAATGACATTGTGGTCACCAATCACCAGGCGAGTTTCTTCGCCTTTGTATTTCAGGTCAGGCGTATCTTCGCCCACCGAGGAAAACTGGTAGATGCGGTTGTGTTTGCCGATCCGGGTAGGGCCCTTGAGGATCACATGTGGCCCAATGACTGTCCCCTCGCCGATTTCCACACCTGCGCCGATGATCGACCAAGGGCCAACCTCGACGCCGTCGGCCAGTACGGCCGTCGGATCGATGATTGCACGAGGGTCAATCAAACTCATAGCTTGCGTTCCGCACAGATGATTTCAGCCGAGCAGACGGGCTTGCCGTCAACCGAGGCCTGGCATTCGAATTTCCAGATCTGGCGCTTGCAGCTGATGAACTTGGCCTCCAGGATCAACTGGTCGCCCGGCAACACTGGCTGGCGGAAGCGCAGCTTGTCGGAACCCACGAAGTAATACAGGGTGCCGTCGGCCGGTTTCACGTCGAGCATTTTGAAACCCAGGATACCGGCAGCCTGTGCCATCGCTTCGATGATCAGCACGCCCGGCATGATTGGGTGCGCGGGGAAGTGGCCATTGAAGAACGGTTCGTTGATGCTGACATTCTTGTAGGCGCGAATGCGCTTCTCTTCCACATCCAGATCCACGACCCGATCCACCAGCAGGAACGGGTAACGGTGAGGCAGGTATTCGCGAATCTCGTTGATGTCCATCATGTCGGGGGGAAGCCTATGTAAAGATTGGGAACGCGCGACTGACGCGCGTTCCTCTAGCAAATCAAGGAGGCAGTCTAGCGGCCGTATGCACTTGATGTGGAAATGGTATCAGGCATCTGATGAAGCATTACTGCCAGGGGTCACTTCCCCTGTTCGCTTTTCCAGTTGCTTGAGCCGGCGTGCGATGTCATCAAGCTGGCGGATGCGTGCCGCGCTTTTGCGCCATTCGGCAGCCGGCTGCATGGCCGTACCGGAAGAATAGGAACCCGGTTCGGTAATCGAATGGGTCACCATGGTCATCCCGGTGATGAAAACCTTGTCGCAAATTTCGATGTGTCCCACCAGCCCAACGCCACCCGCCAGCATGCAATGCTTGCCGATCTTGGTGCTGCCGGAAATCCCCACACAGGCAGCCATGGCGGTGTGATCACCGATCTGCACGTTGTGGGCGATCTGGATCTGGTTGTCGAGCTTCACGCCATTACCAATGATGGTATCGGCCAGTGCTCCGCGGTCGATAGCGGTATTGACGCCGATCTCCACATCATCACCTACCAGAACACCACCAATCTGGGCGATTTTCTGCCAGACACCTTTCTCGTTGGCAAAGCCGAAGCCTTCGCCACCCAGCACTGCGCCCGACTGAATCACCACACGCTTGCCTATGCGCACGTCGTGATAAAGCGTGACTTTCGGGGCCAGCCAGCCACCCTCACCAACCTCGCTGCGCGCACCGATAAAGCAATGCGCCCCGATGGTCACGTCGGCACCTATACGCGCGGCACTTTCGATAACAGCGAAGGCACCCACGCTGGCGGTGGGGTCAACCACTGCATCCGGCGCGACGACCGCCGTCGGGTGAACCCCGGCAGTTGCCTTGGGCTTGGGGTCGAACAGATGGGAAATCCGTGCGTACGCCAGATAAGGATCGGGCACGATAAGCACATCACCCGCAAAACCTTCGGCATCAGCAGCCTTCAGCAACAGCGCTGCGGCCCGACTGCCCGTCAGGTATTTACGGTATTGAGGATTTGCCAGAAAGCTCAACTGAGCTGGGCCAGCCTCTTGCAAAGTGGCTAGCCCAGTAATTTGCTTCTCTGCGTCGCCACGCAAGGTGGCGCCGAGGAACTCGGCCAATTGGCCGAGCTTTATAGTCGCTGTCATGATTACTTCAGCTGATTCATGCGCTCGATAACCTGGCGAGTGATGTCGTACTGAGGTTTGACATCAATCACTGCACCACGCTCGAAGACCAGGTCATAAGCACCTTTCTTGATGACCTCTTCGACTGCGCTATCCAGTTTCGGCTTGAGCTGCTTGAGCATGTCACGGTCAGCAACGGCCTTGGCTTCGTTCAGCTCCTTGGATTGGAACTGGAAGTCACGGGCCTTTTGCTTGAATTCAAGCTCCAGGCGCTCGCGCTCGCCTTGCTGCATCTTGTCGCCACCGGCCATCAGACGGTCCTGGATGCCTTTGGCACTGCTTTCCAGTGTCTTGAGCTTGGTCAGTTGCGGACCGAACTTCTTCTCGGCATCAACGGCGTATTTCTTGGCCGCGTCAGACTCCAGCAGCGCCATTTGATAGTTCAGGACGGCGATTTTCATGTCGGCAAACGCCGGGCCTGCGACCAGTACGGAAGCCAGCAGAACCAATTGAGTCAACTTACGCACGATGCACTCCTACAAATCCGTTGTCGTTATCTTGGGTCAGACGCTTAGAACGTCTGGCCGAGGGAGAATTGGAACACTTGAGTTTCAGCTTCATCCGGTTTCTTGATTGGCATGGCCAACGCGAAGCTCAGAGGCCCCAGTGCGGTGACCCAGGTCACGCCCACACCCACAGAACTGGCCATGTTGCTCAAGCTGATGTCATTACACTTGGTGTTGGACGACGAACCGTTTGCATTGGTGGTGTCCTTGCACTGCGAGTCGAACACGTTACCCACATCCCAGAATACCGAGGTACGCAGGGAGCGCTGATCCTTGACGAACGGCAGAGGGAACAGCACCTCGACACCGCCCTGGATCAACACGTTACCACCGAATGGCAGGGGATCCTGGTCCGGGTCGAACGCGGTGCCCGGATTGGTACCACGGCTCGGCGTACTGCGAGGACCCAGGGTGCTGTCCTTGAAGCCACGAACCGAGTTGAAACCACCAGCATAGTAGTTTTCATAGAACGGCAAGCCATCGGTCGAACCGTAGCCATCGCCATAGCCCAGCTCGGTGTGCAGGCGCATGGTGTAGTTGTCGCTCAGCGGCTGGAACAACTGGCCACGGTAGTCGAGTTTGAAGAACGACAGGTCGCTGCCAGGCGTCGTGGTTTCCAGTACGAGGCTTTGGGAGTGGCCACGGGTCGCCAGTACACCTTTGTTCAGGGTCGACTCGGACCAGCCGGCCGACGCCTTGAAGTTCAGGTAGTTTTCGCCTTCCTTGTTAACGAAGTCGAAGATCTCGTCAACGGTGTACAGGCCCGTCTTGATCTTGTCCTGCTGCGCTGTCAGGCCGAAGGTCAGGCGCGACGTTTCGCTGATCGGATAACCGACGCTCACGCCCGCACCCAGGCTATCTACGGCATAGCTGGCAACGTCGACGTCGAGGTCTTTGTAGTCAGTGGTGCGATAGAAGGCGTTGTAACCCAGACTCACGCCGTCGGCAGTCCAGTAGGGGTCGACATAACCGAAGTTGTAGCGGCTCTGGTATTCGCTGCGGGTCAAGCCGATGCTGACCTTGTTACCCGTACCGAGGAAGTTGTTCTGAGTGATGGAGCCACCGAGGATCAAACCGGCACTCTGGGCGAAACCGACGCTGGCAGTGATCGAACCGGAAGCCTGCTCTTCAACGCTGTAGTTCACGTCGACCTGGTCATCGACGCCTGGAACCGCCGGGGTTTCGACGTTGACTTCCTTGAAGAAGCCCAGACGCTCAAGTCGGGTCTTGGACTGATCGATCAGGTAGGTCGAAGCCCAGCCGCCTTCCATCTGACGCATTTCACGACGCAGCACTTCGTCTTCGGACTTGGTGTTGCCACGGAAATTGATGCGGTTGACGTAGGCACGCTTGCCCGGATCGACGGCAAAAGTGATGTCTACGGTGTGGTCGTCATCGTGAGGCTGAGGCACGCCGTTGACGTTGGCGAAGGTATAACCTTCGTTACCCAGGCGCCGGGTGATCAGTTCGGAGGTGGTGGTCATCAGCTTGCGCGAGAACACCTGGCCTTTCTGCACCAGCAGCAACGACTTGACCTGGTCTTCAGGCACTTTCAGGTCGCCACTGAGCTTGACGTCACGAACGGTGTACTTCTCGCCTTCGGTGACGTTGACGGTGATGTAGACGTGCTTCTTGTCCGGGGTGATGGACACCTGGGTCGAAGCGATATCCATGTTGATATAGCCACGGTCCAGGTAGTAGGAACGCAGACGTTCCAGGTCACCGGACAGTTTTTCACGAGCGTACTTGTCATCGTTCTTGAAGAACGACAGCCAGTTGGTAGTCTTGAGTTCGAACAGATCGATCAGGTCTTCATCGGGGAAAACGGTGTTGCCCACCACGTTGATGTGCTGGATGGCAGCAACGGTGCCTTCGTTGATGTTGACCTTGAGGCCGACACGGTTACGCGGTTGCGGTACCACTTCGGTGTCGACGGTAGCCGAGTAGCGGCCCTGGGCGACATATTGACGCTGCAGCTCGTTACGCACGCCTTCGAGGGTCGCGCGCTGGAAGATTTCACCTTCGGCCAGACCGGACTGCTTGAGGCCTTTCATCAGGTCTTCAGTGGAAATCGCCTTGTTACCTTCGATCTCGATACTGGCGACCGACGGGCGCTCGACTACCGTGATGACTAGGACGTTGCCATCGCGGCCCAGCTGGATATCTTGAAAGAACCCGGTTTTGAACAGCGCGCGAGTGGACTCCACCAGGCGACGATCATCAGCCTGTTCACCGACGTTCAACGGCAATGCACCAAAGACGCTACCCGCGGAGACCCGCTGGAGGCCATTGACGCGAATATCAGAGATGGTGAAGGACTCGGCGTGAACTTCGGCGATCATCAATACGGAGAAAACCGCAGTTAGCAGCAGACGTTTCATGAAGTCCTTTCTTATTCCAACTGGCAATAAACAAACTGCCGCAAAATGCGGCAGATTCGCAATTCAGCGAAGTGTTACAGACGACCCAAATCGTTGACCAAGGCAAGCAACATCACCCCGACCACCAAACTGATGCCGATCTGTATCCCCCAACCCTGTACCCGATCCGACAAGGGACGACCACGCGCCCACTCGATCAGATAGAACAACAAATGCCCCCCATCCAGTACAGGAATGGGCAACAAATTCAGAACCCCCAGGCTAATACTCAGATAAGCAAGGAAATTCAGGAAATCAGCGACGCCCGACTGGGCAGAAGCGCCCGCCACTTTAGCAATGGTTATCGGTCCACTCAAGTTTTTTACCGAGAGCTCGCCGAACAACATTTTCTTAAGCGAATCGAGCGTCAGTATGCTCATGGTCCAAGTACGACGAGCACCCTCGCCGATCGCGGCCAGAGGCCCATAACTGACCTCGCGGATCATTTCCGGCGGCCAGTCGATCGCTTTCACCCCGGCGCCCAGGTAACCACTGGGTGCCTTGCTCTCCCCGCGAGCGGCCAGTGTCACAGGGACGTCGATTTGAGCACCATCACGCTCGACGCGCAGCAAAATCTTGGTATCCGGACGCGTACGAACGGTGTCGACGACCTGCTGCCAGTCATCGACGGCCTTGCCATCAAGGGCCAGCAAGCGGTCACCGGTCTTCAGGCCTGCACCCTGCGCCGGGCCTTTTGGATCGATTTCAGCCAGGACCGGCGGCAAGGCCGGACGCCATGGGCGAATACCCAGGGAGCGGATTGGATCGGGCTCATCCGCGCCCTTGAGCCAACTGTCCAACGCCAAGTCACGAGGCGTATCAGTGGTGGAGCCCTGCTCGCGAACCAGCACCTTGAGCGTACCGCTCTCGCCAAGACGACGAACCAGCTGCAGATTCACCGCGCCCCAGCCCGATGTCGGCTCGCCATCAATGGCGACGATTTCCTGGCCCGGGGCCAAACCTGCCTTGGCGGCAATACTTGCAGGCTCGACCGCGCCGATGACCGGACGCACCTGCTCGCTGCCGAGCATCGCCAGCACCCAGAAAAAAACCAGTGCCAACAGAAAGTTGGCGATCGGCCCGGCCGAAACGATGGCGATGCGCTGACGGACGGATTTGCGATTGAACGACTGATCGAGCTGATCGACCGGCACTTCACCTTCGCGTTCGTCAAGCATCTTGACGTAGCCACCCAAAGGAATCGCAGCGACCACGAATTCAGTGCCTTGCTTGTCATGCCAGCGCAACAGCGGCATACCGAAGCCCACGGAGAAGCGCAGCACCTTGACCCCACAGCGACGCGCGACCCAAAAGTGGCCGAACTCGTGAAAGGTAACCAGCACACCCAGCGCTACCAGGGTGCCGACAATCATATAGAGTGCGCTCATCTACTTTCTCCGCATTCCTATCCAGCGCGATCCGACTCGATGCCGGATGACACTCATCGCCCGTGCCGACTCAACCAGAGACGTGCCAAGGTTCGCGCTTTCGCGTCAGCCGTGAACACCGCCTCGAGATCATCCACCGCAACCACAGGCTCGAGATTCAACACTTCTTCGATGATACTCGCGATTTCCAGATAGCGAACCCGCCCGTCCAGAAACGCCGCGACAGCCACTTCATTGGCCGCATTGAGCATCGCCGGCGCACTATTGCCGGCCTCGGCTGCCTGGCGGGCCAGTCTCAGGCAAGGGAAACGATCCTCGTCGGGCGCCTCGAAGTCCAGTCGCGCCACCGCAAACAGGTCCAGCGGCGCCACACCGGAATCGATGCGCTCCGGCCAGGCCAGCGCGTTGGCGATCGGCGTGCGCATGTCGGGGTTACCCAACTGCGCCAAAACAGAACCGTCCACATAGTCCACCAGCGAATGAATCACGCTTTGCGGGTGTATCACGACCTCAACCTGGGACGGCTTGGCATCGAACAGCCAGCAGGCCTCGATCAGCTCCAGCCCCTTGTTCATCATGCTCGCCGAATCCACGGAAATCTTGCGCCCCATCGACCACGTCGGATGGGCACAGGCCTGATCGGGAGAAACATCGGACAATTGAGCCAAAGGCGTCTGCCGGAACGGACCGCCGGAGGCCGTCAGCAATATCCGGCGCACCCCGACGGTTCCAAGGCCTCGGGAAAAATCCCGTGGCATGCATTGAAAAATCGCGTTGTGCTCGCTGTCGATCGGCAGCAGTACCGAGCCGCTCTTGCGTACCGCGTGCATGAACAGCGCACCGGACATGACCAAGGCTTCCTTGTTGGCCAGGAGAATCTTCTTGCCCGCCTCCACCGCAGCCAGCGTAGGACGCAAACCCGCCGCACCGACAATCGCGGCCATGACCGTATCGACTTGAGGATCGGAAGCAACCTGACACAGGCCCTCCTCACCCACCAGCACCACCGTAGTCAAACCGGCTGCACGCAGGTTTTCCTGCAGGACTCGGGCCGCATCCGGCTCAGGCACTACGGCAAACTGCGGCGCGTGAAGTACGCAAAGTGCTTGCAACTCACTCAGGCGAGCAAAGCCGCTCAGGGCGAAAACCTGATAACGGTCCGGATGGCGGGCAATGACATCGAGCGTGCTCAGGCCGATCGAGCCCGTCGCACCCAGTACAGTGATCTGCTGGGGACGATTCATGGCGCGGCCATCCACAACAGTACGGCGAAGACAGGGATTGCAGCCGTCAGGCTGTCGATGCGATCGAGCACACCACCATGTCCTGGCAGCAGGTTACTGCTGTCCTTGATCCCGGACTGGCGCTTGAACATGCTTTCGGTGAGGTCGCCCACCACCGAGACAAATACAATCACAGCGGCACCGAGCAGGCCCATGATGATCTGGGCGAAGCTCCAGTCACGCACCAGCCCGACAACGAAGGTGATAACCAGGCTCAATGCCAGGCCACCATACACACCCTCCCAGCTCTTGCCAGGACTGACCTGAGGCGCGAGCTTGCGCTTGCCAAATGCCCGACCGGAAAAATAGGCACCGATGTCAGCCCCCCAGACCAGCACCATCACCGCCATGATCAACCAGTTACCCAAAGGCTCCTGCTTGATCTGGATCAGGCCTTGCCAGGCCGGCAGCAGGATCAGCAAACCGATCACCAGCTTGCAGGCGGCACTGGACCAATGTTCGCTGGAACGTGGATAGGTCAGCACCAGCCAGGTTGCCACGCCCCACCACAGCACCGAAGCGCCCAACACCCAGGGCGCCATCCCCGGCAGGATGTACATGACAAACAACATCAACGCGACCACCGCCGCGAAAGCGACGCGCATCGATTGAGCGGTAAAACCGGCAAGGCGCGCCCACTCCCAGGCACCGAGAGTCACGACCAGGCCAATGAACAGTGCAAAGCCTGCCCCCTGAAGCAGGAAAAATCCGCACAAGGCAATCGGCAGCAGGATCAGTGCGGTAATGATTCGTTGTTTAAGCATTAAACCCGGGCTCCAGCCTCGACCTGCTCGCTCGTTTTACCGAAGCGGCGCTGGCGAGATGCGAAATCGGCCAGCGCATTGCGCATGGCGTCGTGTTTGAAGTCCGGCCAGAACAGGTCGGAGAAATACAACTCGGCATAGGCGAGCTGCCACAGCAGGAAGTTGCTGATGCGGTGCTCGCCACCGGTGCGAATGCACAGGTCCGGCAACGGAAGGTCACCGGTCGCCAGGCAGGTTTGCAACAGTTCGGGTGTGATGTCGTCCGGACGCAGATGGCCAGCCTGAACTTCCCGAGCCAGACGCTGTGCGGCTTGCGCGATGTCCCACTGACCGCCGTAATTGGCAGCGATCTGCAGGACGAAGCGATTGGCGCCCGCCGTCATGGCCTCAGCCTCACGCATAGCCGCCTGCAGCTCCGGATGAAAGCGCGAGCGATCGCCAATGATGCGCAGACTGATGTTATTGTCGTTCAGGCGCTTGGCCTCACGGCGCAGGGCCTTGAAAAACAGGTCCATCAGCGCACTGACTTCATCGGCCGGACGCTGCCAGTTCTCACTGGAGAAGGCAAACAGGGTCAACACCTCGACCTTGGCCTCGGCGCAGACCTCAATAACGGCGCGAACTGCATCCACTCCCGCTTTATGCCCGGCAACACCCGGCATAAAGCGTTTTTTCGCCCAGCGATTATTGCCATCCATGATGATCGCGACATGGCGCGGCACTGCGGACGGCGCAACCTGCTTGTTCTTTTCCATGAAAAAGCGACCCTTAAACGGCCATCAGGTCTTTTTCTTTCAGCGCCAGGTTAGCGTCGATTTGAGCTACGAACTTTTTGGTCAGATCATCGATCTCGCCAGTCGCGCGACGCTCTTCGTCTTCGCTGATTTCCTTTTCCTTGACCAGATCCTTGAGCTGGCTGTTGGCGTCGCGACGGATGTTGCGCACGGCAACACGGGCATCTTCAGCGACATCACGGGCCTGCTTGGTGAAGCCCTTGCGGGTTTCTTCGGTCAGGGCGGGCATGGAGATCAGCAGCAACTCACCCAGGTTGGTCGGGTTGAGGTTCAGGCCGGCACTGCCGATGGCCTTGTCGACGGCACCGAGCATGTTGCGCTCGAAAGCAACGACCTGCAGGGTACGCGCGTCCTTGACGGTGATGTTCGCCACTTGCTTGATCGGGGTGTCAGCGCCGTAGTAAGGCACCATCACGCCTTCCAGAATGCTCGGGTGCGCCTGACCGGTACGAATACGACCGAAGTTGTGGGACAGGGACTCGACCGACTTCTGCATGCGCTCTTGAGCGTCTTTCTTGATTTCGTTGATCATTGTTGGACTTCCTCGATCAGGGTGCCTTCAGCGCCGCCATGCACGATGTTCAGCAGGGCGCCGGGCTTGTTCATGTTAAATACGCGCAACGGCATCTTGTGGTCGCGACACAGGCAAATAGCCGTCAGATCCATCACACCCAGCTTGCGATCCAGTACTTCATCGTAGGTCAGATGATCGAACTTCTCGGCATGCGGGTCCTTGAATGGATCGGCAGTGTAGACGCCATCGACCTTGGTCGCCTTCAACACGACGTCAGCATCGATTTCAATCGCGCGCAGGCAGGCGGCAGAATCCGTAGTAAAGAACGGATTGCCCGTGCCGGCCGCAAAAATGACGACTTCCTTGGCATTGAGGTGACGCATGGCCTTGCGACGGTCGTAGTGGTCGGTCACGCCAACCATCGAGATGGCTGACATCACGATGGCCGAGATATTGGCACGCTCCAACGCGTCGCGCATGGCCAGGGCATTCATCACAGTGGCCAGCATGCCCATGTGATCGCCCGTGACGCGATCCATGCCCGCCGCGCTCAATGCCGCGCCGCGAAACAGGTTGCCACCACCGATCACCAGACCGACCTGAACGCCGATACCGACCAGTTGGCCGACTTCCAGCGCCATGCGGTCCAGGACTTTCGGATCGATCCCGAACTCTTCCGAGCCCATCAGGGCCTCGCCGCTGAGCTTGAGTAGAATGCGTTTATAGCGAGCCTGATAACCACTGCCCTGCTGAGCCATTGCGAATCTCTCCTGCGGCGTATGTAAAAAATTCTTTGCGAGCTGTTTACAGCTGGCTGTTCACTCTGATTGGCGCTGCTTCAGCGCCATCGGAACATGGCTTTGTAAGCCAGTTCCAAAGGGAAACCAATAAAAATCTGGCCCCCATCTGAAAAGAGGCTGCGCGCGTGAGCGGGCAGCCTCTTCTGGGCGACAGTTAAAAAACCGTCTTACTGCTTGGCAGCAGCCAGTTGTGCAGCAACTTCTTCAGCGAAGTTGTCAACTGGCTTCTCGATGCCTTCGCCAACCTTGAAGTAGGTGAAGGAAACGATTTCAGCACCGGCTTTCTTGGCCAGGGCGCCAACGGTCAGCTCTGGGTTCATGACGAACGCCTGCTCAACCAGGCTGGCCTCAGCCAGGAACTTGGTGATACGACCAGCGATCATCTTTTCGACGATTTCGGCTGGCTTGCCTTTCATCTTGTCTTCGTTCAGTTGCAGGAAGACAGCTTTTTCACGCTCGATGGCTTCTGGCGAAACCTGCGATGGCAGCAGGAACTCAGGGTTGCTTGCTGCAACGTGCATGGCGATTTCCTTGGCCAGCTGAACGTCACCGCCCTTCAGGACAACCGCAACACCGATTTTGTTACCGTGCAGGTAGGTACCTACCACATCGCCTTCAACGCGAATCAGGCGACGGATGTTGACGTTTTCGCCAACTTTGGCCACCAGGGCTTCACGAGCCGACTCTTGAGCGGCGATCAGCGGAGCTACGTCGGTCAGTTTGTCAGCGAAAGCTTTTTCAACGCTGGCTGCAACGAAGTTCTTGAAGTCGTCTTGCAGGGCCAGGAAGTCGGTCTGCGAGTTCACTTCCAGCAGTACGGCAGACTTGTCGTCAGCCTTGATGGCGATTGCGCCTTCAGCGGCAACGTTGCCAGCCTTTTTAGCAGCCTTGATGGCGCCCGAAGCACGCATGTCATCAATGGCTTTTTCGATGTCGCCGTCGGCCTTTTCCAGGGCCTTCTTGCAATCCATCATGCCTTCGCCGGTACGCTCGCGCAGTTCTTTGACCAGCGCCGCAGTAATTGCTGCCATTTCAAATTCCTCTTGGATAGGTTTTCAACCATTCCACCCGATCGAACGGGCGTTCAATTCTTCCCGAACCACCCTTGTTAGCTGCCGCACGTTACAAATAAGGCAGTGGGCGCCGACAAATGGTTTTCGAGGTGGCAAAAAGGGGGCCAAGCCCCCTTTTTGCTTACTGAGTCAACGCCAGGGCGTCAATTACTCAGCTGCAGCTGCCGGAGCTTCTTCAACGAAAACTTCGGTACCGCCGCCAACGTTGTTGCGACCACGGATTACAGCGTCAGCCATCGAACCCATGTACAGCTGGATGGCGCGGATGGCGTCATCGTTGCCTGGGATGATGTAGTCAACGCCTTCCGGGCTGCTGTTGGTATCGACTACGCCGATAACCGGGATGCCCAGCTTGTTGGCTTCGGTGATCGCGATGCGCTCGTGATCAACGTCGATAACGAACAGAGCGTCTGGCAGACCGCCCATGTCCTTGATACCACCCAGGGAACGATCCAGCTTCTCAAGATCGCGAGTGCGCATCAGCGCTTCTTTCTTGGTCAGCTTGGCGAAAGTACCGTCTTCGGCTTGCACTTCAAGGTCACGCAGACGCTTGATGGAAGCACGGATGGTTTTGAAGTTGGTCAGCATGCCGCCCAACCAGCGGTGATCGACGTACGGCGAACCGCAACGTGCTGCTTCTTCAGCAACGATCTTGCCAGCGGAACGCTTGGTGCCGACGAACAGAATCTTGTTTTTGCCCTGGGCCAGGCGCTCTACGAAAGTCAGAGCTTCGTTGAACATTGGCAGGGTTTTTTCAAGGTTGATGATGTGGATCTTGTTACGCGCGCCGAAAATGTATTTACCCATTTTCGGGTTCCAGTAACGGGTCTGGTGACCGAAGTGCACACCGGCCTTCAGCATATCGCGCATGTTGACTTGGGACATGATAGTTCCTTAATAAGTCGGGTTTGGCCTCCACGTATCCCAATGACCAACCAGCAGCATCAGCTGAAGGCACCCAGGTCATCGTGTCGACACGTGTGTGGATTTAAGCCTTTCGGGGTATCCCCGGAAAGCGGCGCATTTTATATCACAAGCCTTGCAAAAACGGAACCCGGATTCTCGATTCCTGACGCGCACCCGCTCGCAGCCCCTTGGAATCGCTCAGGAATGCGCCTATCTATAAAGAGATGCGATTTACTCAGACGCAGGTTTGCGCTGATCGTCTGGTAGAATCGGGTTTTTCAGGGCAGCGGACTTCATCGCACATTGCCCATTCCGTGTTAGCAAGCGCCATCGAGCGTAGAGAGAGCCTGTATGACCGTCACCCTCAAAACCCCCGAGGACATCGCAAAAATGCGTGTCGCCGGCAAACTGGCCGCCGATGTGCTGGAAATGATTGCCGAGCACGTCAAGCCGGGCATCACCACCGAGGAACTGGACCGCATCTGCCACGACTACATCGTCAATGTGCAGCAGGCCATTCCCGCCCCGCTCAACTACAAGGGCTACCCGAAGTCGATCTGCACTTCGATCAACCACGTGGTCTGCCACGGCATCCCCAACGAGAAGCCGTTGAAGGATGGCGACACACTGAACATCGACGTCACTGTCATCAAGGACGGCTACCACGGCGACACCAGCCGCATGTTCCACGTCGGCACCGTACCGGTGTGGGCGGAGCGCTTGTCGCAAGTGACCCAGGAATGCATGTACAAGGCCATCGAGATCGTGAAACCCGGCTGCCGCCTGGGCGACATCGGTGAAGTCATTCAGAAGCACGCTGAAAAGAACGGTTTCTCGGTGGTTCGCGAGTTCTGTGGCCACGGCATCGGCAAAGTGTTCCATGAAGAGCCGCAGATCCTGCACTACGGCCGTGCGGGCACCGGCATGGAACTGCAAGCGGGCATGACCTTCACCATCGAGCCGATGATCAACCAGGGCAAGGCCGACACCAAGGTGCTGGGCGATGGCTGGACTGCGATCACCAAGGACCGCAAGCTCTCCGCCCAGTGGGAACACACCCTGCTGGTGACCGAGACCGGCTACGAGATCTTCACCCTGCGCAGCGATGACACCATCGCCCGCGTTTCCGGCTGATCCCTCCCAGCCTCAATAGACAGCCTTTATAGACAGCCTTTATAGAAAGGAAAGCCAATCGATGCCGCAGGTGGACCCCGAACTCTTCGACCGTGGCCAGTTCCAGGCTGAACTGGCCCTGAAGTCCAGCCCGATCGCGGCTTTCAAGAAGGCGATCCGCCAGGCTCGCGAGGTACTCGACGGGCGTTTTCGTGCAGGTCGGGAGATTCGCCGGCTGATCGAGGATCGTGCCTGGTTCGTCGATAACATCCTGCAAAAGGCCTGGGAGCAGTTCGACTGGAGTGAAGACGCCGATATCGCGCTGGTCGCGGTTGGCGGCTACGGTCGAGGCGAGCTGCACCCCTATTCCGATATCGATTTACTGATCCTGCTGGACAGTGCCGACCACGAAGTTTTCAGGGACTCCATCGAGCGTTTTCTCACGCTATTGTGGGACATCGGCCTGGAAGTCGGTCAAAGCGTTCGCTCCGTCGACGAATGCGCCATCGAGGCACGCGCCGACCTGACGGTTATCACCAACCTGATGGAAAGCCGCACGATTGCTGGCCCCGAGCGTTTGCGCCAACGCATGCTGGATGTCACCAGCACCGAGCACATGTGGCCGAGCAAGGACTTCTTTCTGGCCAAGCATGCCGAACAGAAGGCCCGCCATCACAAGTACTTCGACACCGAATACAATCTGGAACCGAACGTCAAGGGCTCGCCCGGCGGCCTGCGCGATATCCAGACCATTTTGTGGGTGGCGCGTCGCCAATACGGCACCCTGAACCTTCGAGCGCTGGCTGGCGAAGGCTTCCTGGTGGAAAGCGAGAACGCGCTGCTGGCCTCATCCCAGGAGTTTCTGTGGAAAGTGCGCTATGCGCTGCACATGCTCGCCGGACGCGCCGAAGATCGCCTATTGTTCGATCACCAGCGCACCATTGCCAAACTGCTCGGGTTTGAAGGCGACGACGCCAAGCAGGCCATCGAAAACTTCATGCAGCAGTATTACCGGGTGGTCATGAGCATCGCCCAGCTCAGCGACCTGATCATCCAGCACTTCGAAGAAGTGATCCTCGCCCCGGAAGATGAGGCGCCACCGCAACCGATCAACGCACGGTTCCAGCTGCACGACGGCTATATCGAGGCACGCAACGACAACGTGTTCCGCCGCACGCCATTTGCCATGCTGGAGATCTTCGTGCTGATGGCCCAGCAGCCGGAAATCAAAGGCGTGCGCGCCGACACGATTCGCCTGTTGCGGGAAAATCGCCACCTGATCGACGATGATTTCCGTAACGACATTCGCAACACCAGCCTGTTCATAGAGCTGTTCAAGTGCAAGATCGGCATTCACCGCAATCTACGACGGATGAACCGTTACGGCATTCTCGGACGCTACTTGCCGGAGTTCGGCTTCATCGTGGGACAGATGCAGCACGACCTGTTTCATATCTATACGGTCGATGCGCACACCCTGAACCTGATCAAACACCTGCGTAAGTTGCAGTACACCCAGGTGTCGGAAAAATTCCCGCTCGCCAGCAAGCTCATGGGCAAGCTGCCCAAGCCCGAGCTGATCTACCTTGCTGGCCTGTATCACGACATCGGCAAGGGTCGTCACGGCGACCATTCGGAAATCGGTGCGGTGGATGCCGAGGCATTTTGCCAGCGCCATCAACTGCCGGTGTGGGACAGTCGCCTGATCGTCTGGCTGGTGCAGAACCACCTGGTGATGTCGACCACCGCCCAGCGCAAGGACTTGTCCGATCCGCAAGTGATCCACGATTTTGCGCAGATCGTGGGTGATGAGACCCATCTCGACTACCTGTATGTGCTGACGGTCGCCGACATCAACGCCACCAACCCGACGCTCTGGAATTCCTGGCGAGCCAGCCTGTTGCGCCAGCTCTACACCGAAACCAAGCGTGCCTTGCGCCGTGGCCTGGAAAACCCGGTCGACCGCGAGGAGCAGATTCGCCAGACACAAAGCGCTGCCCTCGACATCCTGGTGCGCGGCGGCACCGATCCGGACGATGTCGAACAGTTGTGGGCGCAGTTGGGCGATGACTATTTCCTGCGCCACACCGCCGGCGACGTCGCCTGGCACACCGATGCAATCCTGCAACAGCCGGCCGACGGCGGCCCGTTGGTGTTGATCAAGGAAACCACCCAGCGCGAATTCGAGGGCGGTACGCAGATCTTCATCTATGCCCCGGACCAGCACGATTTCTTTGCCGTGACCGTGGCCGCGATGGACCAGTTGAACTTGAACATTCACGATGCCCGCGTCATCACCTCGACCAGCCAGTTCACCCTCGACACCTACATCGTGCTCGATACTGACGGCGACTCGATCGGCGACAACCCGGCGCGGGTCAAGCAGATCCGCGACGGCCTGACCGATGCCCTGCGAAATCCGGACGACTACCCGACGATCATCCAGCGCCGCGTGCCGCGTCAGCTCAAGCACTTCGCCTTCGCGCCACAGGTGACGATCCACAACGACGCCCAGCGGCCAGTGACCGTGCTGGAACTTAGCGCCCCGGATCGCCCCGGCCTGCTGGCACGCATCGGTACGATTTTCCTCGAGTTCGACCTGTCGCTGCAGAACGCCAAGATCGCGACCCTGGGCGAACGGGTGGAAGACGTGTTCTTCATCACCGACGCCAACAACCAGCCTTTGTCCGACCCGCTGCTGTGCAGCCGTTTGCAGGATGCGATCGTCGAGCAACTGAGCGTCAACCAGGAACCGGATATCAAGCTTTCGCGTATCAGTATCTGACTTTAAAGACCGCCACGCCTCCTGTAGGAGCGAGCTTGCTCGCGATGGCGGTGGGTCAGTCACCGGTATTTTGACTGATACACCGCCATCGCGAGCAAGCTCGCTCCTACATGAAGGGGCAATGCCATAGAACGAGATCGACCGATGAACAACGCCTTGTCCCAGTTGCAGCCCTACCCGTTCGAGAAGCTCCGCGCCCTGCTCGGCAGCGTCACGCCAAACCCGGACAAGCGCCCGATCGCCCTGTCCATCGGTGAGCCCAAACACCGCTCACCGAGCTTCGTGGCCGAAGCCCTGGCCAGCAACCTGGAAAAAATGGCCGTATACCCGACCACCCTCGGCATCCCGGAACTGCGTGAAGCCATCGCCGCCTGGTGCGAGCGACGCTTCAACGTTCCGGCGGGCTGGCTCGACCCGGCGCGCCACGTGCTTCCAGTCAACGGCACGCGCGAGGCGTTGTTCGCATTCACTCAGACGGTGGTCAACCGGGGTGACGATGCGTTGGTGGTCAGCCCGAACCCGTTCTATCAGATCTACGAAGGGGCCGCGTTCCTCGCAGGCGCCAAGCCGCATTACCTGCCGTGCCTGGACGAAAACGGCTTCAATCCGGATTTCGACGCGGTATCCCCGGACATCTGGAAACGTTGCCAGATCTTGTTCCTGTGCTCGCCAGGCAACCCGACCGGCGCGCTGATCCCGGTTGAAACCCTGAAGAAGCTGATCGCCCTGGCCGACGAGCATGACTTCGTGATCGCCGCAGACGAGTGCTACAGCGAGCTGTACTTCGACGAACAAACCCCGCCGCCGGGGCTGCTCAGCGCCTGCGCGGAACTGGGTCGCAGCGACTTCAAGCGCTGCGTGGTGTTCCACAGCCTGTCCAAGCGTTCCAACCTGCCGGGCCTGCGGTCGGGCTTCGTTGCCGGTGACGCCGACATCCTCAAGGGCTTTTTGCTGTACCGCACCTACCACGGCTGCGCAATGCCGGTTCAAACGCAACTGGCCAGCGTCGCGGCCTGGAACGACGAAGTGCACGTACGCGCCAACCGGGCGCTGTATCGTGAGAAATTCGACGCTGTCCTGGAAATCCTCAGCCCGGTGCTGGACGTGCAGCGCCCGGATGGCAGCTTCTACCTATGGCCAAACGTAGCCGGTAATGACGCCGCGTTCTGCCGTGACCTGTTCGAACAGGAGCATGTCACCGTGGTGCCGGGTTCTTATCTGTCGCGCGACGTCGATGGCGTCAATCCGGGCGCCGGCCGTGTCCGCATGGCACTGGTTGCGCCGCTGGCGGAATGCGTCGAGGCGGCCGAGCGCATTCGCGATTTCATCCAGCGTCGCAAGTAAGCCACCGCCCCCTGTAGGAGCGAGCTTGCTCGCGATGGCGGCGTATCAGTCAATACACAGGTCGACTGGTCCACCGCATCGCGAGCAAGCTCGCTCCTACAGGGAAGGCACGCTATTTGACCTGGCCGAGATTGGCCTCGCTCAAATCCAACTCCCCCAGCACCTCTCGCAATACGTCATCACCGATCTGGTGATGACGCCTGAGCTTGTACAACTCCAGCCGTTGTGCCCGCAGCGCATTCAATCGCAGCCGCCGCTCCAGCAAGTCCATCTGGAATGCCAGTGCCTGGGCTTCTGCCGAATCGTTGAACACTTCCAGTTGATGGCGATACTCGGACATGATCCGCGCCTTCACTTCGGCGGCCAGCGCCGCCTCGGCCGCGTCCTGGGGTTTGGCCTCTTCGGCCTCAAGCGCATGGATCGCTGCTTCGGCAGTCTTGCGCCAGGCATCGCGCACTTCGTTGCGACGCTGATCGTCGGGGCTTATGGCGATGCCGCGCAACAGCAATGGCAGGGCGATACAGGCCGCAATCAACGACAGCAGAATGACCCCGGCGGCGATGAAAATCAGCAGGTCGCGCTCCGGGAACGCCACCCCCGCCATCAACATCGGCACGGACATCACGCCCGCCAGCGTCACCGCACCGCGCACGCCACCCACCGTCAGTAACCAGCACGACCGCGCCGTCGGCACATTGACCATTTCGCCCTTGCCACGCCAGCGCCGCAACAATCCCGACAGACGCCAGATGCTCTGCACCCAGACGAAACGCAACACCAGCAGGACCAGGAAGATCGCTACCACGTCAAAACAACGGTAGAGCAGCGTCGGCCAAACGGACGTTTCATGGCTGACCACGGCTTTGATGATGTTTGGCAACTGAAGGCCGAGCAGCAGGAAGATCAGGCCGTTGAAGGCAAACTCCAGCAACGACCAGACGCTGCGGTTGAGCAATCGAGTGCTGGTCTGGCGCGGCAACAAGTCGAGCCAGCTCTGCATCATTCCCGCCGCCACGGCCGACAGGATGCCCGAAGCGCCGAGCCGCTCGGCCAGTACGTAAGCGGCAAACGGCAGGAGCAACATGAACACCACGTGAGTCGCCGGGTCGTCCCAGCCCCGCGCAATCATCCACGAGCGCAAGCGCCCGACCAGCCAGCTCAACGCCACCCCGACGGCGAGACCACCGATGGCCACCAACACGAAGGTGACGCTGGCATCGGCCAGTGAAAACACACCCGTGAGCGCTGCCGCGAGGGCGAACTTGAACGTCACCAGACCCGAGGCATCGTTCATCAGGGCCTCGCCCTGCAACATGTGCATCAACGGTGTTGGTAAACGATTCTGGGCAATGGCCGACACGGCCACGGCGTCCGTCGGCGACAACACCGCGGCCAGGGCAAACGCCACTGGCAGCGGGATGGTCGGCAGCAACCAGTGAATGAAATAACCGGCGCCCACCACGGTGAACAGCACGAGACCAACGGCGAGAGTCAGGACCGGCCCGCGCAGCCGCCATAGCTCGCGCTTGGGCATGCGCCAGCCGTCGGAGAACAACAGCGGCGGCAGGAACAGGAAAAGGAACAGCTCAGGATCCAGTGCCACATGCAGCCCGAGGGTCGGCCAGGCAAGCAAGGCGCCGGCGGCGATCTGCACCAGCGGCAGGGGCAGTGGAATCACCCGTCCGACCAGGCGCGAAACGCTGACCAGCATCAACAGGATCAGGACGGTGTAGGCGGTTTGCATAAAGCGGGGTTCCCGGACAATCGACAGCATAGAAGTGCCATATTAGCCGCTTAGACTAACGTCTGACCTTTACACCAATGTCGCACGTTATCCCTCAAGCGCCGCAGAACCGTCCGGTCATGGCATAATCCTTCACCTTTTTTCTCCAGCACCTGTAAAGGGGGCAATTCCTTGACCGTTTCAAGTAAAACGTTGCACCTTTTCGGCATCAAGGCCTGCGACACCATGAAAAAGGCGCGCACCTGGCTCGATGAACACGCTGTCAGCTATGACTTCCACGATTACAAAACGGCCGGAATCGACCGTGAACACCTGACCCAGTGGTGCAACGAGCACGGCTGGCAAGTGGTGTTGAACCGTGCAGGCACGACCTTTCGCAAGCTCGACGACGAACGCAAAGCCGATCTCGACCAGTCGAAAGCCATCGAACTGATGCTCGCTCAACCCTCGATGATCAAGCGCCCTGTGCTCGATCTCGGTGACCGAACCCTGATTGGCTTCAAGCCAGATATCTACGCGGCAGCGCTCAAGTAAGCCTGCCCGTCCATTTTTCTAGAGGTATTTACATGTCCACTACTGCGTTCAGCCTGGCCTTCGGCGTCGGCACTCAAAACCGTCAAGGCGCCTGGCTGGAAGTGTTTTACGCCCAGCCACTGCTCAACCCTTCGGCTGACCTGATCGCGGCCATCGCGCCGGTTCTGGGCTACACCGACGGCAACCAGGCCATCGCCTTCACCAATGCACAAGCCTCGCAACTGGCCGAAGCCATCAAAGGCGTGGACGCGGCACAAGCGGCCCTGCTGACCCGCCTGGCCGAAAGCCACAAGCCGCTGGTTGCTACCATCCTGGCCGAAGACGCACCGCTGACCTCCACGCCTGAGGCTTACCTCAAGCTGCACCTGTTGTCCCACCGCCTGGTCAAGCCCCACGGCCTGAACCTGACCGGCGTGTTCCCGCTGCTGCCGAACGTCGCCTGGACCAGCCAGGGCGCGATCGACCTCGCCGAACTGGCCGAACACCAACTCGAAGCCCGCCTGCGCGGTGAATTGCTGGAAGTGTTCTCGGTCGACAAGTTCCCGAAAATGACCGACTACGTGGTACCGGCCGGCGTGCGTATCGCTGATGCTGCGCGTCTGCGCCTGGGCGCCTATGTGGGTGAAGGCACCACCGTGATGCACGAAGGCTTCATCAACTTCAACGCTGGCACCGAAGGTCCGGGCATGATTGAAGGCCGCGTCTCGGCGGGCGTATTCGTCGGCAAGGGTTCGGACCTGGGCGGCGGTTGCTCGACCATGGGCACCCTGTCGGGCGGCGGCAACATCGTGATCAAGGTCGGCGAAGGCTGCCTGATCGGCGCCAACGCCGGTATCGGTATCCCATTGGGCGACCGCAATACTGTCGAGTCGGGCCTGTACGTTACCGCTGGCACCAAAGTGGCGCTGCTGGACGAGCAGAACCAACTGGTCAAAGTGGTGAAAGCCCGTGAACTGGCCGGCCAGACCGACCTGCTGTTCCGCCGTAATTCGGAAACCGGCGCCGTGGAATGCAAGACCCACAAATCGGCGATCGAACTGAACGAAGCGCTGCACGCTCACAACTAAGCGTCACGCTCGTTCCTCTTCTGTAGGAGCGAGCATGCTCGCGATGGACGCCCAGACAACGTTGGCTACCTGATACCCCGCGTTATCGTTGACGACCATCGCGAGCATGCTCGCTCCTACAGGGGAGAGGCGTATTTTCCGGCAGGGCTTCATAGCATGATGATTCTCTCCCCCTGGCGCGCCGATTTTCCGGCCATCGCCGCTCTGCAACGGCAGGACCAGACCTATCTGGACAACGCCGCCACCACGCAGAAGCCTCAAGCCCTTTTGGACGCCCTTGCGCATTACTACGCCAATGGCGCCGCCAACGTGCACCGTGCTCAGCATCTCCCAGGTGCGCATGCGACCCAGGCGTTCGAGGACAGCCGCCGCAAGGTCTCCCATTGGCTCAATGCCGGCGGTGTCGGGCAGATCATCTTTACCCATGGCGCGACCTCTGCGCTGAACCTCCTGGCCTACGGCCTGGAGCACCTTTTCAATCCGGGCGATGAAATTGTCGTCAGCGCCCTGGAGCACCACGCCAACTTGCTGCCCTGGCAGCAACTGGCCCAGCGTCGTGACGCTAAACTGGTGATCCTGCCGCTGGATGCCGACGGTTTGATCGACCTGGACGCCGCTGCCTCGTTGATCGGTCCGCAAACCCGTTTACTGGCCATCAGTCAGCTGTCCAACGTATTAGGCGCCTGGCAACCGCTGCCCGCCTTGCTGGCGATGGCCAAGGCACACGATGCGTTGACCGTGGTCGATGGCGCGCAGGGCGTGGTCCATGGC
Organism: Pseudomonas sp. S2_C03; assembly: GCF_054668405.1. Classification (NCBI taxonomy): domain Bacteria; kingdom Pseudomonadati; phylum Pseudomonadota; class Gammaproteobacteria; order Pseudomonadales; family Pseudomonadaceae; genus Pseudomonas; species Pseudomonas sp. S2_C03. The sequence continues at coordinate 4,207,729 of NZ_CP162766.1, forward strand.
CGCCACGACGTGCAGGCGCTGGGTTGCGACTTCTATGTGTTTTCCAGCCATAAACTCTACGGACCGGATGGCCTGGGGGTGCTGTTCGCGCGCGAAGATGCACTCAGCCACCTGCGTCACTGGCAGTTCGGCGGTGAAATGGTACTGGATGCGGATTACCAGCACGCACGCTTTCGCCCTGCCCCGCTGGGATTCGAAGCCGGCACGCCGCCGGTTTCCAGCGTGATCGGCCTGGGCGCCACCCTGGATTACCTCGCAGGCCTTGATCAGCAGGCCGTCTCGGCCCATGAAGCCGCATTGCATGACTGCCTGCTCAAAGGCCTTGAAGCGCGCGACGGCGTGCGCCTGCTGGGCAAGCCGCAATTGGCACTGGCGAGCTTTGTCGTGGAGGGCGTGCATAACGCTGACCTCGCGCATTTGCTCACGGAACAAGGCATTGCCGTGCGCGCCGGTCACCACTGCGCCATGCCGTTGCTCAAAAGCTTCGAGCTGGCCGGCGCCATCAGGGTGTCCCTGGCGATGTACAACGATTCCGAGGACCTTGAGCGGTTCTTCACCGCGCTGGACCAGGCTTTGGAGTTGCTGCGATGAGCCTCCCGCCGGACGCTGCTACCGCCCTGGAAACCTTCCAGGGCGCGGCGGGCTGGGAACAACGTGCGCGCCTGTTGATGCAATGGGGCGACCGCCTGCCAGCCATGAGCGATGAGGACAAAATCGACGCCAACCGCGTCCACGGCTGTGAAAGCTTGATGTGGCTGGTGGGCTCGCTGCACGATGGCCACTGGCAATTCACCGCGAGCAGCGATGCCCGGCTGATCCGTGGCCTGGTGGCGTTGTTGCTGGCGCGGGTCAACGGGTTATCGGCGGATGAGCTACGGCAAGTGGATTTGCCGGATTGGTTCGATCAGCTGGGATTGAGCCGCCAGCTATCACCTTCGCGCAGTAATGGCTTGAATGCGGTGTTGCAGCGGATGAATGAGTTGGCGGGCTGACCGTTATCTCTGTAGGAGCGAGCATGCTCGCGATGGAGGTCAGGGCACCGCGGGGTATCAGGAGCCCAGCGTCATCGTTGATGTCCATCGCGAGCATGCTCGCTCCTACAGGAGGCGTTTGCGCTCAGACCTGCTTAACCCGATCCGCCGGCCGCCGCACCCCGGCTACGATCTTGTCCACCGCCTTGGTCGCCGCGACCATGCCGAACGTCGCCGTCACCATCATGACCGCGCCAAAGCCACCGGCGCAGTCCAGCTTGACGCCATCACCGACAAAACTCTTCTGCAAGCAAATGCTGCCATCGGGTTTCGGGTAGCGCAGTTGTTCGGTCGAAAACACGCACGGCACGCTGTAATGACGGGTTACGGTGCGCGAGAAGCCGTACTCGCGGCGCAAGGTCGAGCGCACTTTCGAGGCCAGCGGGTCGTTGAACGTTCGGTTGAGGTCGCAGACCTGAATGAGCGTCGGGTCGATCTGCCCACCGGCCCCGCCCGTGGTGATGATCTGAATCTTGCGGCGCTTGCACCAGGCGATCAGTGCCGCCTTGGCGTTGACGCTGTCGATGCAGTCGATCACGCAATCGATGTTCGGCGTGATGTATTCGGCCATGGTCTCGCGGGTGACGAAATCAGGCACGGCATGCACCGTGCAATCGGGGTTGATCCCGCGCAGGCGTTCGGCCATGACCTCAACCTTGGGTTTACCCACGGTGCTGTCCAGCGCGTGCAGTTGCCGGTTGGCGTTACTGACACAGACGTCATCGAGGTCGAACAGCGAAATCTCGCCAACACCGCAACGGGCCATGGCTTCCGCCGCCCAGGAACCGACGCCGCCGACGCCGACGATCGCCACATGGGCCGCACGCAGGCGCTCCAGACCGTCGATGCCGTACAACCGGGCAATGCCTGCAAACCGTGGATCTTCTGTGCTCATGACCGTTACCTCAAAAACCGGCGCGCATTATAGGGCTTCGCAGCAGCAAGTTTTAAGAGGCAAACGACAAGTGTCAGAACTAATGCGAAACAGGATTGCCCAATATCAGGCTTTTCCCCGTCTGTTGTACGGCTTGGGGAAGCACGGTGTAGGATGCGCCCCCTCGGTGCACTGCCGACCGTTCCTCCGTTCCACAGCCTCCGGAACCTGAAATAGCTATGTCATCGCGTAAATTTGGACTCAACCTGGTTGTGGTGCTCGCCATCGCGGCCTTGTTCACCGGCTTCTGGGCGCTGATCAATCGCCCGGTCACCACCCCCAACTGGCCCGAACAGATTTCCGGCTTCTCCTATTCGCCGTTCCAACAAGGCCAGTTCCCACAAAAAGAACAGTACCCGAACGACGATCAGATGCGCCGTGACCTGGAGATCATGAGCAAGCTGACGGACAACATCCGCACTTACTCAGTCGATGGCACCTTGCAAGACATTCCCAAGCTCGCTGAGGAATTCGGCCTGCGCGTGACCCTGGGCATCTGGATCAGCCCGGACCAGGAACGCAACGAACGGGAAATCACCCGAGCGATCGAAATCGCCAATTCCTCGCGCAGCGTCGTGCGCGTGGTGGTCGGCAACGAGGCGATCTTCCGCAAGGAAATTACCGCAGCAGAACTCAGCGTACTGCTCGATCGCGTGCGGGCCGCCGTGAAGGTGCCGGTCACGACTTCCGAACAGTGGCACGTGTGGGAAGAAAACCCGGAACTGGCCAAACACGTCGACCTGATTGCCGCCCACGTGCTGCCGTACTGGGAGTTCATCCCGATGGACAAGGCCGGGCAGTTCGTACTTGATCGCGCCCGCGACCTGAAAAAAATGTTCCCGAAAAAACCGCTGCTGCTGTCCGAGGTGGGCTGGCCGAGCAACGGCCGCATGCGTGGCGGTGCCGATGCATCGCCAGCAGACCAGGCGATCTACCTGCGTACCCTGGTCAACAAGCTCAACCGCCAAGGCTTCAACTATTTTGTGATCGAAGCGTTCGACCAGCCGTGGAAGGCCAGTGACGAAGGCTCGGTGGGCGCTTACTGGGGCGTGTTCAACGCCGCACGCCAGCAAAAATTCAACTTCGAAGGCCCGGTGGTGGCGATCCCGCAATGGCGGGTATTGGCCATCGGTTCGGTGGTGCTGGCGCTGCTCTCACTGACCTTGCTGATGATCGACGGCTCGGCCCTGCGCCAGCGTGGCCGGACCTTCCTGACGTTCATCGCCTTCCTGTGCGGTTCGGTGCTGGTGTGGATCGGTTACGACTACAGCCAGCAATACAGCACCTGGTTCAGCCTGACGGTCGGATTCTTGCTGGCACTCGGCGCTCTAGGGGTGTTTATCGTGTTGCTCACCGAGGCCCATGAACTGGCAGAGGCGGTGTGGATTCACAAACGCCGGCGGGAGTTTTTGCCAGTGGTCGGTGATTCGAGCTACCGCCCGAAAGTGTCGATTCACGTGCCCTGCTACAACGAGCCACCGGACATGGTCAAACAGACCCTCAATGCGCTGGCCAACCTCGACTATCCGGATTTCGAAGTCCTGATCATCGATAACAACACCAAGGACCCGGCGGTCTGGGAACCGGTGCGCGACTACTGCGAAACCCTCGGCCCGCGTTTCAAGTTCTTCCATGTCGCGCCGCTGGCCGGTTTCAAGGGCGGCGCCCTCAATTACCTGATTCCGCACACCGCCAAGGACGCCGAAGTGATTGCGGTGATCGACTCGGACTACTGCGTCGACCCCAATTGGCTCAAGCACATGGTGCCGCACTTCGCCGATCCGAAAATCGCGGTGGTGCAATCGCCCCAGGATTATCGCGACCAGAACGAAAGCACCTTCAAGAAGCTTTGCTACGCGGAATACAAGGGTTTCTTCCACATCGGCATGGTCACCCGCAACGACCGCGACGCGATCATCCAGCACGGCACCATGACCATGACTCGCCGTTCAGTACTCGAGGAACTGGGCTGGGCCGACTGGTGCATCTGCGAAGATGCCGAGTTGGGCCTGCGGGTGTTCGAGAAAGGCCTGTCGGCGGCGTATTACCACGACAGCTACGGCAAAGGCTTGATGCCCGATACCTTTATCGACTTCAAGAAACAGCGGTTCCGCTGGGCCTACGGGGCGATTCAGATCATCAAGCGTCATACCGCCAGCTTGCTGCGCGGCAAGGACACCGAGCTGACCCGTGGCCAGCGCTATCACTTCCTGGCGGGCTGGTTGCCGTGGGTGGCGGATGGCATGAACATCTTCTTCACCGTGGGCGCCTTGCTGTGGTCGGCGGCGATGATCATCGTGCCGCAACGGGTCGACCCGCCGTTGCTGATTTTCGCAATCCCACCGCTGGCGCTGTTCGTGTTCAAGGTCGGCAAGATCATCTTCCTGTACCGCCGCGCCGTAGGGGTGAACCTCAAGGATGCATTCTGCGCCGCGCTGGCCGGACTCGCGTTGTCGCACACGATCGCGAAAGCGGTGCTGTATGGCTTCTTCACCAGCAGCATTCCGTTCTTCCGTACGCCGAAAAATGCCGACAACCATGGCTTCTGGGTAGCAATCTCGGAAGCGCGTGAAGAGGTGTTCATCATGCTGCTGTTGTGGGGCGCGGCACTGGGGATCTTCCTGGTGAATGGCCTGCCGAGCAATGACATGCGTTTCTGGGTGGCCATGTTGCTCGTGCAGTCACTGCCCTACGTGGCGGCGCTGATCATGGCATTCCTGTCCTCGCTGCCTAAACCGGCCGCCGAAGTCGAAGTGGCGCCGGCAGTCTAATTATTCGCCGAAGGACTAAACGGCGGCCAATGGCCGCCGTTTTGCTTTAAGATAACCGCCATTTTGCGTGCCTTGCAGGCTATGGCCTGAACCAATACCTGTGGGAGCGGGCTTGCTCGCGATGGCGGCGCAACATTCAACCGTTATGTTGGCCGATCCACCGCAATCGCGGGCAAGCCCGCTCCCACATATACCGCTTCCGGAGTTTTTCATGACGGCCCACGCCGACCTTTCGCCGACCCTTCAACTGGCCATCGACCTGATCCGCCGTCCATCCGTGACCCCTGTCGACGCCGATTGCCAGAAGCAGATGATGCAGCGCCTGGGCGATGCCGGTTTCCAGCTGGAACCGATGCGCATCGAGGATGTGGATAACTTCTGGGCCACCCACGGCAAACACGATGGCCCGGTGCTGTGCTTTGCCGGTCACACTGATGTGGTGCCGACCGGCCCGGTGGCCGCCTGGCAGATCGACCCGTTCAACGCCGTTATCGATGAGCACGGCATGCTCTGCGGCCGTGGTGCGGCTGACATGAAAGGCAGCCTGGCATCCATGACGGTAGCCGCCGAGCGATTCGTCGCCGACTACCCGGATCACAAGGGCAAGGTCGCGTTCCTGATCACCAGCGACGAAGAAGGTCCGGCGCACCATGGCACCAAGGCCGTGGTTGAACGCCTGGCTGCGCGAAAGGAGCGTCTGGACTGGTGCATCGTCGGCGAACCGTCGAGCACCACTCTGGTCGGTGACGTGGTCAAGAACGGTCGTCGCGGCTCCCTGGGCGCCAAGCTGACCGTGCACGGCGTGCAAGGTCACGTGGCCTACCCGCACCTGGCGAAGAACCCGATTCACCTCGCCGCTCCGGCCCTGGCTGAACTGGCCGCCGAGCACTGGGACCACGGCAACGATTTCTTCCCGCCGACCAGCTTCCAGATTTCCAATGTCAATTCCGGCACCGGTGCGACCAACGTGATCCCGGGCGACCTGGTGGCGGTGTTCAACTTCCGCTTCTCCACCGAGTCCACCGTCGAAGGCCTGCAAAAACGCGTCGCCGACATCCTCGACAAGCATGGCCTGGACTGGCACATCGACTGGGCGCTGTCGGGCCTGCCATTCCTCACCGAGCCGGGTGCCCTGCTGGATGCCGTATCGGCAAGCATCAAGGACATTACCGGTCGTGAAACCAGGGCATCCACCAGCGGTGGCACTTCCGACGGACGCTTCATCGCCACCATGGGCACGCAAGTGGTCGAGCTGGGGCCTGTCAACGCGACGATCCACCAGGTCAACGAACGTGTGCTGGCCGCCGACCTCGATGTACTGACCGAAATCTACTACCAGACCCTCGTCAAGTTGCTCGCCTGATGCTCGCCTGCCCGATTTGCAACGAACCGCTGAACGCGGTGGACAACGGCGTGGCCTGCCCCGCCGGGCATCGTTTCGACCGTGCTCGACAGGGTTACCTGAACCTGTTGCCGGTGCAGCACAAGAACAGCCGCGACCCTGGGGATAACCAGGCAATGGTCGAGGCCCGGCGCGACTTTCTCAACGCCGGCCATTACGCGCCGGTTGCCAAGCGTCTGGCCGAACTGGCGGGGCACTACGCGCCGCAGCGCTGGCTCGACATCGGTTGTGGCGAGGGTTACTACACGGCGCAGATCGCCGATGCGTTGCCCGATGCCGACGGCTACGCCCTGGACATCTCGCGCGAAGCGGTGAAACGTGCTTGCAGACGTAACCCCAAGCTGACCTGGTTGATCGCCAGCATGGCGCGGGTGCCGCTGGCCTCGGGGAGCTGCCAGTTTCTCGCCAGTGTCTTCAGCCCGCTGGATTGGGAAGAGGCCAAACGCCTGCTCAGTCGTGGTGGCGGCCTGATGAAGGTCGGCCCTACCAGCGGCCACCTGATGGAGCTGCGCGAACGCCTGTATGACGAAGTGCGCGAGTACACCGACGACAAGCATCTGGCTCTGGTGCCCGAGGGCATGGCGCTGGACCACAGCGAAACCCTGGAATTCAAGCTGACCCTTGCCAGTGGCCAGGACCGGGCGAACCTGCTGGCCATGACACCCCACGGCTGGCGCGCGAGCGCCGAACGCCGAGCAGCGGTGATCGAACAGGTTGAACCGTTCGAGGTCACGGTGTCGATGCGTTACGATTACTTTGTACTTCAATAATATTGGGCCTTGAGCAACGGCTTGAGGCCAACTGAATCCGCGAATGGATTTTTCAGACCCGCAGTGAGGACATCCATGCGCCAACCCGATATCGAGATTTACCTGAAAGACGCCGACGTCGACCACAAGACCGTTGCAGCCTGGCTCGGTGCAGCACTGGGCCCGTGCAGCGACTGGGTGCAGAAGGGCCAGACCTGGAAGTGCAAGGCCGGCAACGTGCCGGTGACCTGGCTACCCAAAGCCGTCGGCAAATGGAACAGCCTGTACCTGGAAAGTGACCAGACCCCGTGGGACGACGACATCGCCTGCGCCCGCGCCGCGTTTGCCGCGCTGAACGTCGAAGTGCGTTGCGCGCCGGGTAGCTGGGTCGAGGAAGAAGGTGAGGAATCGGCCGATCGCTGGATTCGCATCAGTGCCGATGGTGAAGAAGAGATTGTCTGGCGTACCGCCTGAGCTGCAAGCTGCAAGCTGCAAGCTGCAAGCCCCAAGCCCCAAGCCAATCTGCTTGCAGCTTGAGGCTTGAGGCTTGAGGCTTGAGGCTTGAGGCTAAAGCCTACAACCCCACCACATCCTCAGCCTGCAATCCCTTCTGCCCTTCCACCACCGCGTACTCGACCTGTTGACCCTCGGTCAGCGAACGGTGGCCTTCGCCACGGATCGCGCGGTAATGCACGAACACATCCACGCCGTTCTCGCGCTGGATGAAGCCATACCCCTTGGCATCGTTGAACCACTTCACGCTGCCGGTTTCACGTGTTGCCATCTGTTCATACTCCTTTTTTATTATTGAACGGGCTTTTCGCAGGAAAGCCTCGGGAACACCGGTCGCACATGATGGCCTAATGAAGGCAGCGCGACGGAGCCTCGAGTATATGACACACATGGAAACTCTCAAAAGAAGTTTACTTGACCGCTTTTTTGCCGATTTTAGGCGAATACGGCACACTATCGGCCATCCGAGCATATGCTCGTTTTTATTTCCTCACGCAGAAGCCGTATGACCCGTTCCCCGTTTCGCCGTCTTGTGTTTGGCACCCTGCGCCGACTGCTTTATCTCTGGGTTCGCTCCGAAACCATCAACCAGTCGTCGTTCACTCTCAATCTCGACCGCAGTCGTCCGGTGTTCTACGTCCTGCAAAACCCTTCGCTGACCGACCTCGCCGTGGTCGACACCGAGTGCAGAAAGGCCGGTTTGCCCCGTCCGGTACTGCCGGTCTCGGTGGGCAACCTGCTGGAGCCGGCCGCGTTCTTTTACCTGACGCCGGACCCGGACTGGCTCGGCCGCCAGGATAAACGCGGCGCGCCGCCCACCCTGACCCGCCTGGTCAGCGCCCTCAGCCAGAACGCTGCCGAAGACGCGCAGATCATTCCGGTCAGCGTGTTCTGGGGCCAGTCGCCGGACAGCGAGTCGAGCCCGTGGAAGCTGTTGTTCGCCGACAGCTGGGCGGTCACCGGGCGACTGCGTCGGCTGCTCAGCATCATCGTGCTGGGCCGCAAGACCCGCGTGCAATTCTCAGCCCCCATTCACCTTCGCGAGCTGATCGAGCACAACAAGGGCCACGAGCGCACCGTGCGCATGGCCCAACGCGTCCTGCGCGTGCACTTTCGCAACCTCAAGGCGGCGGTGATCGGCCCGGACATTTCCCACCGTCGTAATCTGGTCAAAGGCCTGATCAATCAGCCGTTGGTCAAACAGGCGATCCTTGACGAGGCCGAGCGCGAAAACCTATCGGAGGAGAAAGCCAAGGCCCAGGCCCTGCGTTATGCCAACGAGATTGCCTCGGACTACACCTACACCGCGATCCGTTTCCTGGAAGTGGTGCTGAGCTGGTTCTGGAACAAGATCTACGACGGCATCAAGGTCAACCACATCGAAGGCGTGCAACAGGTTGCGCCGGGGCACGAAGTGATCTACGTGCCGTGCCATCGCAGCCATATCGACTACCTGCTGCTGTCCTACCTGTTGTTCCGTAACGGCTTGACGCCGCCGCACATCGCTGCCGGCATCAACCTCAACATGCCGGTGATCGGCAGCCTGCTGCGGCGCGGCGGGGCGTTTTTCATGCGCCGCACTTTCAAGGGCAATCCCCTGTACACCTCGGTGTTCAATGAATACCTGCACACCCTGTTCACCAAGGGTTTCCCGGTGGAGTACTTCGTCGAGGGTGGCCGCTCGCGCACCGGGCGCATGCTGCAACCTAAAACCGGGATGCTGGCGATTACATTGCGCAGCTTCCTGCGCTCTTCGCGCATGCCCATCGTGTTCGTGCCGGTGTACATCGGCTACGAGCGCGTACTGGAAGGCCGGACCTACCTTGGCGAGTTGCGCGGCGCCAGCAAGAAAAAAGAATCGATCTTTGACATCTTCAAAGTCATCGGCGCCCTCAAGCAACGCTTTGGCCAGGTGGCGGTGAACTTCGGCGAACCGATCAAACTCGCCGAATTCCTCGACAGCGAACAGCCAGACTGGCGCCAACAGGAATTGGGCCCGCAGTTCAAACCGGCCTGGCTCAACGAAACCACCAACCGCCTCGGCGAAAAAGTCGCGCAGCACCTCAACGAAGCGGCGGCGATCAATCCGGTCAACCTGGTGGCACTGGCCCTGCTGTCCACCAGCCGCCTGGCGCTGGACGACCGTGCGATGGCGCGGGTGCTGGACCTGTATCTGGCGCTGCTGCGCAAGGTGCCTTATTCGCCGCATACCACCCTGCCCGAAGGCGATGGTCGTGCGCTGATCCAGCACGTGAAAGACATGGACCTGTTGTCCGAACAGAGCGACGCGCTGGGCAAGATTCTGTACCTGGACGAGCAAAATGCCGTCCTGATGACCTACTACCGCAACAACGTCCTGCACATCTTCGCGTTGCCGTCATTGCTGGCGAGCTTCTTCCAGAGCACGTCGCGCATGAGCCGCGAGCAAATCCTGCGCTACACCCGTGCGCTGTATCCATACCTGCAATCGGAGCTGTTCATTCGCTGGTCGCTGGACGAGCTGGATGCAGTGGTCGATCAATGGCTCGAGGCGTTTGTAGAGCAAGGCCTGCTGCGCTTCGAGAATAACGTCTACCTGCGCCCGGCACCGAGTTCGCGGCATTTCGTGCTGCTGACCCTGCTGTCCAAAAGCATCGCCCAGACCTTGCAACGCTTCTACATGACCGTTTCGCTGCTGCTCAACAGCGGCCAGAACAGCATCAGCGCCGAAGAACTGGAAGACCTGTGCACCGTGATGGCCCAGCGCCTGTCGATCCTGCATGGCCTGAACGCGCCTGAATTTTTCGACAAGAGCCTGTTCCGCCACTTCATCCAGACGATGCTCGACCTGGATGTGCTGCGGCGCGACGCGGCCGGTAAGCTGAGCTATCACGAGTTGCTCGGCGAGTTGGCCGAAGGTGCGGCCAAGCGTGTGCTGCCGGCGGAAATTCGCCTGTCGATCCGCCAGGTGGCGTTGCATCGCAGTGAAGATGCAGCCGATCAAACCGCTGGGGCCGAACAAAGCGTCTAAATTGAACAGGGTGCCAGTTGCCGCTGGCACCCTTGATACGGAGATCGTCCGATGAACAAACTGCCCCTGATCGCAGCCGCCGTATTGTTGAGCGCCTGCCAACACCCGACCCCGGCGCCAAAGGCGTCACTCGATGGCGAAGTGTTTTACCTGCAACGCATTGCCCTGCCTCCCACGGCGGTCCTGAGCGTGAGCCTGCAGGACATTTCGCTCGCCGACGCCCCGGCCAAGGTCCTCGACGAACAGCGAGGCCCGGTCAAAGGCCAAGTGCCACTGCCCTTTCGCCTGAACTACGACCCACTCAAGGTCGAACCTAATCATCGTTACTCGATCAACGCTCGCATCGAAGTTGATGGCAAACTGTTGTTCATCACCACCGAGAATCACGCCGTGCGACTGGACGGTTCCGATCCCCAACCTGTGAGGGTTCGCGTCGACGCGGCCCGCTAAGTGTCTTTTTACAAAAGGAAGTTGCCATGCTCCGCCCTACCCTTCGCTTCGCCGGCCTGTGCGCAGGTTTGATGATCAGCGCCAGCGCCATGGCGTTGTCGCTCAGTGACCTGTCGCAGCAAGACGCCAGCGGCGGCCTCAAGGACGCCCTCACCCAGGGCGCGCAACTGGCCGTAAAACAACTCGGCACGCCGGGCGGTTTCAGTAACAACCCTGATGTGAAGATCGAACTGCCGGGCAAGCTGGGCAAGGTTGCCAGCAAGATGAAACAGTTCGGCATGGGTGAGCAGGTCGAACAGTTGGAAACCAGCATGAACAAGGCAGCGGAAACGGCAGTGGTACAGGCCCAGCCGATCCTGGTCGATGCAGTGAAAAAGATGACCGTCGAAGACGCCAAGGGCATCTTGAGCGGCGGCAACGACTCGGCCACCCAATACCTGAACAAGACCAGCCGCGAGCAGATCCGCGCCAAGTTCCTGCCGATCGTCAAGCAGGCCACCGACCAGGTGGGTCTGGCCAAACAGTACAACTCGTTCGCTGGCCAGGCGGCGACCATGGGCGTCGTGGATGCCAAGAGCGCCAACATCGAAAGCTACGTAACCGAGCAGGCGCTCAACGGTTTGTTCGAGATGATCGGCAAACAGGAAGAAACCATCCGCAAAAACCCGGCAGCCGCCGCGACCAGCCTGGCGAAGAAGGTATTCGGTACCCTCTAAGCACCCTCGAAACCCAACTGCAGGAGCGAGTTCACTCGCTCCTGCTCAAGTTCCCCCACCGGGCCGCAGGAAGAACACCCACTCGCGCCCGATCTTGCGTTTCTCGAACACATTCAACTCGACCAAACCATTCAGCGCTGCCGCTGCCGTGTTGTAAGAGCAGTCCAGGTTCTCTTTCACATTGACGGCCGTAAACTCCTTGGCCATTCCACTCTTCGCCACCTGGAAAACAGCTCGCTGTTTTTCGGTCAACCGGTGAAAAAAACCGGACGCCAGCAACCAGTCGTCAAAGCGGTCGGCGTACGCCAGGCTTTCGCGATAAGCCTGTGCGAAACCCCGTACGGCCCGCAAAATGACCGAGCATTGAAAGTCGATGAAGTACGTCAGGTCGAGATTGTCCGCCTCGCTGTTCAGATATGAGCGCCCGTATTTCACCGGCGCATTGCGCAGCAGGATGCTGATCGCAATATAGCGAAAGGCAGAAAAATCATTCTTGAACATGAACCAGTAGAACAGCGCACGGGCGACCCGGCCGTTGCCGTCGCGAAAAGGGTGCTCGTAGCCCAATGCAAAATGCAGTGCGATTCCCTTGATCAGCGGATGAAGATAATCCGCCTGCTCCGGGTCGTCGTGGCAATGGTTGATCCAGTTGGCCAACCTTTGCAATCGAGACACCAGACCCGCTGCCTGTGGCGGGACATGCACGGTGTTGCCCTCACCGTCCTGCACCACCACCTCATCGTTGTTCCTGAACGTCCCGGGCGAGTATTGGGCGTCATCGATACCCTCGACGCCTACCCGGTGCATGGCTGAAATCAGCTCGATGCTCAGCGGCTCATCGCGCTTCTCCCAGGCGTAGTTCATCATTTTGTAATTGCCGATCACCATCCGCTCATCCGGTGTTCGCGGCTGGCGTTTGCGTTTGAGCATGTCCTTGGCCACCCGCGTGGTGGTCGCTGCACCTTCGAGCTGACTGCTGCTGATGGCTTCGTCTTCGATCAAATCATTGAGCAGGTAGCTGAAATGCGCATGCTCGCCGATCTGACTGGTCATGAATTCCAGTGCTGCTGTTGTCGCTTGCCGGTCCACCGCAGAGATCGCCTTCTGCGCCAACGGCGTGAGCAGGTAGTGTCCCCATTGAAGCGGCTCGCCCAAGGGCAACAGGCGGGAGTACTGCGCAGCCCGCGCCTTCTTGACCAGTGCCCAGCAGAGGTGGGAATCCAGACCCGGAGCCCAGCGGTAGCGCAACTCGTCGAACGGACGATAGCGTCCCTGCTCGTCCAGGGGCATGAGCAGCGACAGGTAATCCGTCAGGCGCTCCTTGTGGGGCGACCGCCCCAACAGGTCGAACACCGGATCGATGGGTCCTTTCAACAACGGTGGTCTTTTCATCAAATGCTGTCTCAAAACCTCATGAAACCGAGGCTTGAGTACAGCATTCGGACCTCTTTGACTCAATATCAGAGGTTTCTGAAACATTTGTAGGAGCGGCGGTCACGTCGGCTCTTTTTTTACTCGAAACCACGCGGCATAAAGGGCTGGCAGGAACAGCAACGTGAGCGCCGTGGCGACGATCAGGCCGCCCATGATGGCCACGGCCATCGGACCGAAGAACACGCTGCGTGACAGCGGGATCATCGCCAGCACGGCGGCGAGCGCGGTCAACACGATCGGCCGGAAGCGGCGCACGGTGGCTTCGATGATTGCCTGCCACGGCTTGAGCCCGGCGGCGATGTCCTGTTCGATCTGGTCAACCAGGATCACCGAGTTGCGCATGATCATCCCCGACAAAGCGATGGTCCCCAGCATGGCGACAAAGCCGAACGGCTGACGGAACACCATCAGGAACAGGGTCACGCCGATCAGGCCCAAGGGTGCTGTAAGAAACACCATCGCCGTGCGTGAGAAACTGCGCAGTTGCAGCATCAGCAACGTCAGCACAACAACGACGAACAATGGCACGCCGGCTTTGACCGAGTTCTGTCCTCGGGCAGAATCTTCCACGGTGCCGCCGACATCCAGCAGATAGCCGTCGGGCAATTCGGCGCGGATCGGATCCAGCGTCGGCATGATCTGTTGCACCAGGGTCGCCGGTTGTTCCTTGCCGTAGATGTCGGCACGTACGGTGACGTTGGGCAGGCGGTTGCGGTGCCAGATGATGCCTTCTTCAAAGCCGTACTCCAGCGTGGCGATCTGCGACAGCGCCACGCTGCGACCGTTGTCGGTCGGCACGGAAAGACTTGGCAGCAACGACAACTCGGTGCGCTCGTGCACCGTGCCGCGCAGCAGGATCTCGATCAACTCGTTATCTTCGCGGTACTGGCTGACGCTGGAACCGGTCAGCGAGCTTTGCAAAAACTTCGACAGGTTGGCGGTGCTCACGCCCAGCGCGCGTGCACGATCCTGATCGACGTTCAGGTAAACCACTTTGCTCGGCTCTTCCCAGTCCAGGTGGACGTTGGCCACATGGGGGTTTTCGCGGACCTTGGCCGCGACTTTCCTGGCCAGGGCACGGACTTCCTCGATGTGTTCGCCAGTGACCCGGAACTGCACTGGATAACCCACCGGCGGGCCGTTTTCCAGGCGTGTCACGCGCGAGCGCAGGGCCGGGAACTGCTCGTTGAGCGTTTCAATCAGCCAGGTGCGCAGGGTCTCACGTTCTTCGATGGACTTGGCCAGCACCACGAACTGGGCGAAGCTCGCCGCCGGCAGCTGCTGATCCAGCGGCAGGTAGAAACGCGGCGACCCGGTGCCAACGTAGGCCACGTAGTTGTCGATGCCGGCGTGATCTTTCAGCAAGCCTTCAAGGCGTTTGACTTCTTCGGCGGTGTTGCTCAGCGATGCGCCCTCGGCCAGTTTCAGGTCGACCATCAACTCCAGTCGCCCTGAAGCCGGGAAGAACTGTTGCGGCACAAAACGAAACAACACAATGGAGGCAATGAACAACACCACCGTGGCCACTATTACCGTTTTTCGCCAGCGCACGCACCACTCCACCAACCCCCGGACGCGCTGGTAAAAAGGAGTGGCGTAAGGATCGGGCTGGCCGGCACCATGTTTGGCTGCGTGAATTTTCGCCAGGTCCGGCAGGAGTTTTTCCCCCAGGTACGGCACGAACACCACGGCAGCGATCCACGACGCCAGCAACGCGATGGTGACCACCTGGAAGATCGAACGGGTGTATTCGCCGGTCCCCGATTGCGCGGTGGCAATAGGCAGGAACCCAGCGGCCGTGATCAGTGTCCCGGTGAGCATCGGAAACGCGGTACTGGTCCAGGCGTAACTCGCCGCCTTGACCCGGTCGAAGCCCTGTTCCATTTTGATCGCCATCATTTCCACGGCGATGATCGCGTCGTCCACCAACAGGCCCAGCGCCAGCACCAGTGCGCCGAGAGAAATCTTGTGCAGGCCGATGCCCAGGTAATACATGCAGGCGAATGTCATTGCCAGCACCAGCGGAATCGCCAGCGCGACGACCATGCCGGTACGCACCCCGAGCGAGAAAAAACTCACCAGCAGGACGATGGCCAGCGCTTCGACCAGTACACGGACAAACTCTCCGACGCCGGTTTTCACGGCAGCGGGCTGGTCGGACACCTTGCTCAATTGCATACCGGCCGGGAGGTTTTTCTGGATGCGGGCGAACTCGATTTCGAGCGCCTTGCCCAGCACCAGAATATCGCCCCCGTCCTTCATGGCCACAGCCAGACCGATAGCGTCCTGGGACATGAAGCGCATGCGCGGTGCTGGCGGATCATTGAAGCCGCGATGAACCGTGGCGACATCCGATACGCGGAACGTACGATCACCGACCCGGATCGGGAAGTTATTGATCTCATCAACCGTCTGAAAATTTCCCGAGACCCGCAGTTGCAGTCGTTCGCTGCTGGTTTCGAAGAAACCGGCCGTGGACACCGCATTCTGCTCTTCGATCGCCTGCTGCACCGCAGCCAACGGCAGACCCAGGGTGGAGAGCTTGACGTTGGAGAGCTCGATCCAGATTTTTTCGTCCTGCAACCCCAGCAGCTCGACCTTGCCGACATCCTTGACCCGTTGCAGCTGGATCTGGATGCGGTCGGCGTAGTCCTTCAGCACCGCGTAATCGAATCCTTCACCGGTCAGCGCGTAGATGTTGCCAAAAGTGGTGCCGAACTCGTCGTTGAAAAACGGCCCCTGGATACCCGGCGGCAAGGTATGGCGAATGTCGCTGATCTTCTTGCGTGCCTGATACCAGAGCTCGGGAATATCCACCGAGTGCATGGAGTCCCGGGCCACGAACGTCACAGTCGATTCGCCCGGCCGGGAAAACGACACGATCCGGTCGTACTCACCGGTTTCCATCAGTTTCTTTTCAATGCGTTCACTGACCTGGCGAGACACTTCCTCGGCAGTGGCGCCGGGCCACATGGTACGGATCACCATGGCTTTGAAGGTGAACGGCGGGTCTTCGCTCTGACCGAGCTTGGTGTAGGAAAGCGCGCCGACTATCGCCAGCAGCAGCATCAGGAACAGTACGATCTGGCGATTACGCAGCGCCCATTCGGAAAGATTGAAGCCCATCGGGGATTACTCCTTATCCGCCAGATTGACCACGCGGTTGGAGCGATCCACCGGACGCACCTGCTGCCCGTCGTGAAGCACATGGACACCAGCCGCCACCACCCAATCACTGGCATTCAAGCCTTCGAGCACCGGCACGCTTTTCTCGCCGAATGCACCGACCCGGACCGGGGATTTCTTCAAAGTGTTATTGGCACCGAGCACCCACACGTAGGTGGCACCGTTTTCGGCGGTCAGGGCCGACAGCGGCACCGACAGTGCCACGACATCGGCGGTCTGGATAAAGACCCTGGCGCTTTGGCCCAACTCGGCGGGAACTTTGCCAGCGGTGAAAGCAATGCGCGCAGCAAACGTGCGGGATTTTGGATCGGCCGCTGGTGACAGCTCGCGAATTCGCCCGCTAAAGCGTTGGTCCGGCTGGGTCCACAGCTCCACCGATACGGGTTGTCCGACCTTGTAGCGACCAAAATTCTGTTCCGGCAAACTGATCAGCACTTCGCGCTCGCCATCGGTGGCCAGCGTGAAAACGGTCTGGCCGGCAGCGACCACCTGCCCCACTTCCACCGAACGCTTGGCGACCACGCCATCCTGGGGCGCACGCAGCACCGCATAGCTGGCTTGATTGTTCGAGACGTTGAATTCGGCCTTGATCTGCTTCACGCGCGCTTCACCGGATCGGTAAAGGTTTTCCGCATTGTCATATTGCGAACGGCTGACCAACTGGCGATCCATGAGGGTTTTGTAACGGTCACGCTCGGCGCGCACCATGTTCAGGTTGGCTTCGGCCGCAGCAACCTGGGCGCGAGTCGCTTCCAGTTGGAGGCGAACGTCCTGGGGATCAAGTTCCGCCAGCGGCTGATCGGCCTTGACCCGCTGCCCTTCCTCGACCAGTCGTCGGCTGACTTTGCCGCCGATGCGGAAAGCCAACTCTGGCTCATAGCGAGCCCGCACTTCACCGGGATAACTCTCCAGCGCCTGCACCGAAGGCTCTGGCTGAACCACCATGGCCGGTCTGACGGTGACCTGGGGCGCCTCCTCATGCCCGCAAGCGGACAATAAAAACGCCAGGCTGGCTGGCAATGCGAGGTATGCGACATAGCGGTACATGGTGAGTGACCTTTCGCCAATGGTGCTTGGAATAATTATACTGGCCAGTATGTTATTAATAGCAAACTCACCAGTCCAGTAATAAAAGCGAATAATGTCGAACAATCCCTCAGCATCCATCGGTCCGGGCCGTCCCAAGGATCTGGCTAAACGTCAGGCGATCCTTGATGCGGCGAAAACCCTGTTTCTGAGCAATGGATATGCGAACACCAGCATGGATGCTGTGGCGGGAGAAGCGGGCGTGTCAAAACTCACCGTCTACAGCCATTTCAACGACAAGGAGACACTGTTCTCTGCTGCGGTGGTGGCCAAGTGCGAAGAACAGCTGCCGCCGCTGTTTTTCGAATTACCGGACGGCATCGCCGTGGAATCGGTGCTGTTGAACATCGCCCGCGGCTTTCATCACCTGATCAACAGCGATGAGTCAGTGAACCTGCACCGTTTGATGATGACGCTGGGCAGCCAGGACCCGAAACTCTCGCAGATTTTCTTCGAAGCCGGCCCGGAGCGGATGCTGCTGGGCATGGAGCGCCTACTGGCCAAAGTGGATCAGAGCGGCGCCCTGCGCATCGACAAACCGCGCAATGCCGCCGAGCATTTCTTTTGCCTGCTCAAGGGCGCGGGGAATTTCCGCTTGTTGTACGGCTGTGGCGAACCCCTGACCGGGGAAGCAGCGGAGGCGCATGTGCAGGAGGTGGTGGGGTTGTTCATGCGGGCTTATGGGAGGGAGGCAGCGGCGAGCGGTTAGCTGCAAGCGGCAAGCTAAGGCCCGCTTGCAGCTTGCAGCTTATAGCTTGAGCGCTTTCTTGGGATAAATGTCATACCGACTGGATTTCCCATCCAAAGCATGACTCGGCTTCGGCCCGGCAATGCACGGCGCCTTTCGTGGGCGCTTGACCACTACCCGGTGGCTGGCCAGGGCCAGTGCCGCTTCGAGCAAGGCCGGTGCGTCCGGGTCATCACCCACCAGGGGGCGGAACAGGCGCATTTCCTTTTTCACCAGCGCGGTTTTCTCCCGGTGAGGGAACATCGGGTCCAGGTAGATCACCTGCGGCGGCTCGCCTTCCCAGTTGCGCATGACGTCGATGGAGTTGCCCTTGAGCAGGCGCATGCGCGCCACGATCGGCGCCACGTCGAAATCCTCCGCGCCCCGCGCCAGGCCATCCTCCAGCAACGCGCCTATCAACGGCTGACGCTCGATCAGGCTCATTTCACAACCCAGGCTTGCCAGCACGAATGCGTCCTTGCCAAGACCTGCCGTCGCATCCAGCACCCGCGGACGCACGCCTTGGGCGATGCCAACCGCCTTGGCGATCATTTGCCCGGTGCCGCCGCCGAACAGGCGACGGTGGGCCGCGCCTCCCTCGACGAAATCCACCCGCACCGGACCGGGCGCATCCGGTCCGAGTTGTTGCAACTGCAACCCCTGCTCGCCAACCTGCAAGGCGAATTCACCTTCAGTGACTTTCAGGGGCAAGCCCAGGCGCTCGGCCCATTGCTCGGCCTGTGGCTGGAACGCCGTATCGAGGGCTTCGACATGGATGCGGCACGCCGCCGGTTGCTCAATCATGGGAAAACACGCTCAAAAAATTAATGATCGGCAGAATCGGCCGATAACAACACTAACGAGCATTTTGCCAGAGCCGAGCCTCTACAGAAAAAAATGTCCAACATTCAACCCACATCGATTGGCTACATCTCGCCCTACGGCGATTTTGGCCTGCGAAATTCCCAGGCACTGAGCGGCGTCAGTCACCTGTGGCAAGATTTTTTTGCCCAGGCGCTGGCCGAGCAGTCGGGCGATGTGGTGCCGGCTTCTCTCGACTTTCCGCCGGTCGACCTAGAGAGCTCGGAGGAGCCCACGGTTGGCAGCGAGCTGTTGGCGCACATCATTGCCCAGCGTGAATGCAACGTCACGGAAACCGAGGTCAAGCCACCCGAGCCATTGTTCCTGCCGATTGCCGAGTTCGAAATGGACCTGGCCGACAAACCATTCCCACCGTTCCCGGCGGATGAAATCGTCGCGCAACAGAAACAGCAGGACTTCGAAAGCGGTTGGGTTCGCCCTATCGTACTGGCCAACGGTCAAGCGCTGCCGGTTCCTGGCGCCGCCGCTCAACCGCGTCCGCTGCATTTGCCAATCGCCGAGTTCGAACTGGACCTGCTGGACAAACCGTTCCCGCCGTACCCGCCTGAAGAACTGGCGGAGCAGCAGAAAAACTTCGATTTTGATATCGGTTGGGCACGCCCGATCGTCCTGCAGAACCTGCGCATCGCCGCGTAAATTTCAGCGACACACCCACCACGGCCCGACATCCAGATGAAAGTGATTGCGATGGGCGGCGTTGTAATCGGGGCTCAACACCACACTGAACACGTCGCACGCCGCATCACGGACCTGGCGTAGAAAGCGTGCGTCTTGATTATCCTTCGGCCAATCCTTGAGTACATTGATCGTGCGGCCATCGGCCAGGCGAAAACCGGCGATATCCAGGGCGTTGGCGGTGGCATGCTGACTGAGTCGGCCATTCTCGCGCCCATAGACATTGCGACAGGCAAAACTGCCGAGGTGATCGACGCGGTTGACGGCTTGCCCATAGACCGCCCGAGCCGCCGGTTGCAGTGCGTGGTGCTCGAACAGGGCAAACGACACCGCCAGTCGGCAACTGGCCAGGAAACTGCTGCTCAGCGCCACATCACCACCCTGCACCCGCAAGGCATCGGTCAGAGGACACTTGGCGTCCGGGCTGTCGGCCTGGGGCGCCACGCGCAGGCCGGAACTGTCCAGGGCCTGGGCGCAAAGCTGTGGATCGTCTCGCAGGCGCATCAGCTTATAGCGGGTCAGCAGGTTCGGTTCGGCCTTCACGTCCAGTGGTGCCCAAGGATTCCACTGCGGCGGCAGCGCGATCCAGCCACGCCACACACTCAACGACGCAGCGCTTCCCATCAACACCAGCACCAACAGCACCTGCAAGAACCGCATCGTCAGCCTTCGAACAATTGATTGGCCTGTGCGTAGGGCATGGACCGCGAGGTAAACGTGAATGTGCCCGAGGTCTTGATCTCTTCAGCCGCACGATAAAATTCACCCAACGCCGCCAGGGCGAGCGCCGAACCGACGCTGACTCGCCTGACGCCCATTTCGCTCAGTTGCTGGACCGTGAGCTTCAACCCGCCGGACATCAACACGTTGACCGGCTTCGGCGCCACGGCGCGCACCACGGCCAACACGTCTTCAGGGCTGCGCAACGCCGGCGCGTACAGCACATCCGCGCCCGCTTCGGAAAAGGCCTGCAAGCGGCGGATCGTATCGTCCAGATCGGGATTGCCGCGCAGGAAATTCTCGGCCCGGGCAGTCACCATGAACGTAAACGGCAGGCTGCGGGCCGCCGCCACAGCGGCTTCGATCCGGGCCACCGCATGATCGAAACAGTAGATGGGGGTATCCGGGCGACCTGTAGCATCTTCGATCGAGCCTCCCACCGCGCCAGCGGCGGCCGCCTGCAAGATGCTCTGCGCACATTCGACCGGGTCGTCGGCAAAACCGTTTTCCAGATCCACCGCCACCGGCAAATCGGTAGCGGCGACGATCGCTCGGACATTCTCCAGGGTCTGCTCAAGCGTCAGCCCACCATCGGGACGGGCACGGGAAAAGGCATAACCGGCACTGGTGGTTGCCAGCGCCTCGAAACCCAGGCTGGCGAGCATTTTTGCCGAGCCGGCGTCCCACGGGTTGGGGATGACAAAAGCCTCGTTGCGTTCGTGCAGTGCTTTGAACGCCTGGGCTCGACGGGTTTGCGCATCCATTGGCAGGCTCCTGGAAAGGGGAACGGATCCGCCTCAGAGCAAGCCAAGTTGTTCGGCGGCGGGTTCTCTGTATAGCTCAGGCAGCGGCGGGAGGCCAGGCAAACGCTCCATCAGCCGTGCGTGGAACCGCTGTGCCAGTTTCGCCGCGAACACGTTGTCCGAGGTGTGCAGGAAGATATAGGGCGTGCGCCCCTCTTCGATCCACAGGGCGATTTTCTCGACCCAAGGCACCAGGAACGGGTCGTTGGCTTCCAGTTGCGGATGGCCGATGAAACGCACTTGCGGCCATTGTGTGAAAGCCGCCGGGCGCGGAGGAACCCTGGGCTTCTTCGATTGCGCGTGGATCACCGCAGGCTCGGTCGAGGTGCAGCTGAACAAGGCACGCGGATCGAGGCAGATGCGTTCGACACCACGGTCCAGCAACAAGCGATTGAGGCTGCGCTCGGCATCGCCCTTGGCGAAGAACGCGTCATGTCGTACTTCGATGGCCAACGGCCGATCCACCGCATCGATAAACGCCGCCAGCTCATGCAAACGTTGCGGCGTGAAGCTTTTCGACAACTGCAACCACAGCGGCGCGACCCGGTCACCCAAGGGGCTGAGCAGTTGCAGGAAGGTCTCGGTGGCGGTCAATTGGTCGCGCAGGTCACCGCCGTGGCTGATGTCGCCCGGGAACTTGGCGGTGAAGCGGAAGTGTTCCGGCATGGTCTCGGCCCAACGCTGCACGGTGCTGGCAGCCGGGCTCGCGTAGAACGTCGTGTTGCCTTCCACGGCATTGAAGACTTGAGCGTAGAGGCCGAGGAAATCGGCGGGTTTGGCGTCCTGGGGATAAAGGTAATCGCGCCAGGCGTTTTCACTCCAGGACGGGCAGCCGATGAAGTAGGGCAGCCGCATCAGATGTACAGGTCGAGCCCCAGCACATCCGCATCCCAATCGACGAAGCCCGCCGTGCTGAGGTAACTGGCCAGGGCCATCGCCACGCTTTTGCTCATGGCGCGGTGGTAGATCATGTCTTGCTGACGGGCCGGCAGGTTGCTCAGACGTTGCGCGGTAGCCTTGGCAGCGCGAGCAGCCATTTGCTCCTCGGAAGGGATTTCCAGCTCGCCTTCGATATCGACGGACTCGTCCTCAACCACACGCCCTTTGCGAGGCTTGCGCTTGATGGGATACGAAGGAGTGGAAAGGCCGTCTATGCGCATAATGTCATGCTCGGTATCAATGATGGCAGTCTAGTGGCACTTAGTGCACTTCGCAAACAGCCGAGTGATAACTAGAACACAGAAAAGACAAAAGGTTTAAAACCAAGGTTATAAAACGACGATTGACGCGTTTGCTATTAGATAGCCATCTCGGGCAGGCCCGCTCCTACAGGGATCGATGCGAACACACATCCTGTGCCCGACTGAAAACCTGTGGGAGCGGGCTTGCTCGCGAAGAGGCCGCCTCGATACCCGCGAATCAACGCGCCTTGGGCGTCGCCACCTTGTCCCGCAGATAAACCGCCTGCGCCTCATCCGCCACGATCGCTTCCCCACGTTCCCAGGCGAATCGGGCCAGGGCCAGCAAGTCTTGGGCATGGGGCAACATGCCCGCATCCTGACCAATGAGGTCCACGGCAATGCGCTCGGCATAACCCCAACCGGTGCCCGCACCAAACCAGTCGCCGCTGGCATCGGCCGGCAACGCCGCGACTTGCGGCGGCAACACGGCTTCAGCGCCCACCAGGCGCATCTCCCCCGCCGTTTCGCGGTAGCAACCCCAATACACTTCATCCATGCGCGCATCGATGGCGGCGGCAACCTGGCTGACGCCATGTTCGCGATAGGCGCGCTGCGCCAGCACCGCAAGATTGGAGATCGGCAACACCGGCCGGTCCAGGGCAAACGCCAGCCCCTGCACCACACCAATGGCGATGCGCACCCCGGTGAAGGCGCCAGGCCCACGACCGAACGCGATGGCGTCCACCGCTTGCAACGTGGTCCCGGCGTCGGCGAGCAATTGCTGGATCATCGGCAGCAGTTTCTGCGCATGCAGGCGCGGGATCACCTCGTAATGGCTCGTCACTTTGCCGTCGTGCAGCAAGGCAACGGAGCAAGCTTCGGTCGCGGTGTCCAGGGCCAGCAAGGTACTCATCGATGTATCCGTAAAGAGAGTCAGAAAAAGTGCGCCAGTATAAACAACAACGGCCCGCAAGCGGGCCGTGGATGATGCAGCTGATCAGACTTTTCAGCTAAGGGCCGCAAGCACCTTGGCAGTGATCGCTTCGACCGAACCCACACCTTCGATATGGCTGTACTTCGGCTTGCCATTGGCCGCCGACAGGTTCTGGTAGAACGCCACCAGCGGTTTGGTCTGCGAATGGTAGACCGACAGGCGATGACGCACGGTTTCTTCGGTGTCGTCCTTGCGCTGCACCAGTTCGTCACCGGTGATGTCGTCCTTGCCAGCCACTTTCGGCGGGTTGTAGACGATGTGGTACACGCGGCCACTTGCCTCGTGTACACGGCGACCGGCGATACGCTGGACGATTTCTTCGTCCTCAACGGCGATTTCGACCACCGCGTCCAGTTCCACACCAGCCGTCACCAGGGCTTCAGCCTGGGGAATGGTGCGCGGGAAACCGTCGAACAGGAAACCGTTGGCGCAGTCGGACTGGGCGATGCGGTCCTTGACCAGTGCGATGATGAGGTCGTCGGAGACGAGGCCGCCGGCGTCCATGATGCTCTTGGCCTTGATGCCCAGCTCGGTGCCGGCCTTGACCGCCGCACGCAGCATATCGCCAGTGGAGATTTGCGGAATGCCGAATTTCTCGGTGATGAACTTAGCCTGAGTACCTTTACCGGCCCCGGGAGCTCCCAGCAGAATGACGCGCATCGATGTGCTCCTCAATTTTTTATATAGATAACGTCAGATTCGCCTCGTGGGGCCAATCTCAAAAATAGGGTCGTGACCGCCCAAACGGCCAAAGGCTGATCAAGATACACAGCAGGCTGCGCCCACACAAGCCGCCGAAAGTCGGAGAAACCGCTGTCTGCTGCGTCCTTTTGGCGCGGTTCCCCAAGTCGCAACCCCATCATTAACTGTCGCCTGACCGCATTTTTTGCGCAGCCAGACACGGGCATCCGACGCCTGCGCCGGATACCCGTGCCCACAGCAAAAACTCTAGCCGGTATTGCGCAAACCGGCGGCAATCCCCGCCACAGACACCAGCAGCGCCTGCTCCACCGGGCTGTCCAGCGCCACTTCCTGGCGCCGCGAGCGCGCCAGCAATTCGGCTTGTAATAGATGAAGCGGGTCGAGGTAGGTGTTACGCAAGCGGATGAATTCCAAGGTGTCTGGGCTATGTGCCAGTAGTTGCGACTGACCGGTCAACCCGAGGACGACCGAGCACGCCTGCGACAATAGGTCGCGTAACTGCGCACCCAATGGCAACAGGTCCGGCTCGACCAGCCGCTCGTCATAGGAGCGGGCAATGTCGGTGTCGGCCTTGGCCAGCACCATCTCGAGCATGTCGATGCGTGTGCGGAAGAACGGCCATTGCTCGCGCATCTGCCCCAGCAGTTCGCCTTCACCGCGCTCGAGCGCCTTGCTCAACGCCGCTTCCCAGCCGAGCCAGGCCGGCAGCATCAAGCGGGTCTGGGTCCAGCCGAAGATCCATGGAATCGCCCGCAAGCTTTCGATCCCGCCCGCTCGCCGCTTGGCCGGACGACTGCCGAGTGGCAGGCGCCCCAATTCCTGCTCCGGGGTGGACTGACGGAAATACTCGACGAACTGCGGATTTTCCCGCACCACGGCCCGGTATGCGCTGACACCGTCTGCCGCCAATTCATCCATCAAGTGGCGCCAGGCGGGCTCCGGAGGTGGGGGCGGCAGCAAGGTCGCCTCGAGCACTGCGGCGAGGTACAGGTTAAGGTTCTGTTCGGCGATGTCCGGCAGGCCGAATTTGAAACGAATCATTTCCCCTTGCTCTGTGGTGCGGAAACGCCCGGCCACCGAACCGGGCGGCTGCGACAGAATCGCCGCGTGCGCCGGTCCGCCGCCACGGCCGACGGTGCCGCCGCGACCGTGGAACAACAGCAACTCGACCTGTTGTTCACGGCAGATGTCCACCAGACGCTCCTGGGCCCGGTACTGCGCCCACGCGGCAGCCGTGGTGCCGGCGTCCTTGGCCGAGTCGGAGTAACCGATCATCACTTCCTGCGGCCCTTGCAGGCGCGCGCGATAACCCGGCAACAGCAACAGTTTTTCTATCACCGGACCGGCGTTGTCGAGGTCAGCCAAGGTTTCGAACAACGGCACTACGCGCATCGGCCGCAACACACCGGCTTCTTTGAGGAGCAGTTGCACGGCCAGCACATCGGAAGCGGCGCCGGCCATGGAGATCACGTAGGAGCCCAACGATGCACCCGGCGCGGCAGCCACTTCCCGGCAAGTGGCAAGCACTTCGGCAGTGTCGGCCGACGGTTTGAAATGTGCGGGCAGCAACGGTCGACGATTGTTCAGCTCACGCATCAGGAAGGCGATGCGCTCGTCCTCGCTCCAGTCCTCGAAGCGACCCAGGCCCAGGTAATCCGTGATTTCGGTCATCGCCGCCGAGTGGCGCGACGAATCCTGGCGCACATCCAGACGCACCAGGAACAGGCCGAAGGTCACCGCCCGGCGCAGGCAATCGAGCAATGGACCATCGGCGATCACGCCCATGCCGCACTCGTGCAGCGACTGGAAGCAAAGCTCTAGCGGTTCGAGCAGGTCGCGGTTGTTTTGCAACACATCAGCCGGCGGCGGTGTCGCGCTGGTCAGGGCGGCATGCGCCCAGTTGCGAGTGGCGCGCAGCCGCTCGCGCAATTGCTTGAGCACGGCCCGATAAGGTTCTGCGCTGTCGCCGGCCTTGGCCTTGAGCGCATCGTTGGCCTGTTGCATCGACAGCTCGGCGGCGAGCTGGTCGATATCGCGCACGTACAAGTCAGCGGCCATCCACCGTGCCAACAACAACACTTCGCGCGTCACGGCGGCGGTGACGTTGGGGTTGCCGTCGCGGTCACCGCCCATCCATGAAGCAAATCGAATCGGCGCGGCCTCCAGCGGTAGACGCAGGCCGGTCGCGTCTTGCAGGGCTTTGTCGGCCTTGCGCAGATAATTCGGGATCGCGTGCCACAGCGAATGCTCGATCACTGCGAAGCCCCATTTGGCTTCGTCCACCGGCGTCGGACGGGTGCGACGAATTTCTTCGGTGTGCCACGCTTCGGCGATCAGTCGCTGCAGCCTTGACTGAATCTGCTCACGTTCGGCGCTGGTCAGGTCGCGGTGATCCTGGGCCGCGAGTTGCGCAGCGATGGCATCGTACTTCTGGATCAGTGTCCGGCGCGCAACTTCCGTGGGGTGGGCGGTCAGCACCAACTCGATTTCCAGTCGTCCCAATTGCCGCGCCAGGGATTCGGCGCCATGGCCCTCGGCAAGCAGGCGGGTGAGCAACTCGGGCAACACTCGCGCCTCGAACGGTGCGGGTTGCGAATCATCTCGACGGTGAATCAGTTGATATTGCTCGGCGATGTTCGCCAGGTTGAGAAACTGGTTGAACGCCCGCGCCACCGGCAACAACTCGTCTTCGCTCAACTGGTTGAGGCTTGCGCTCAGTTCCTCGTCCATGGAACCACGCCGATCGGCCTTGGCGCCTTTGCGGATTTGCTCGATCTTTTCGAGAAAACCATCCCCGTACTGTTCACGAATGGTGTTGCCCAACAGTTCGCCCAGCAGGTGAACATCTTCGCGCAAGCGTGCATCAATATCAGTCATCAGCCGTTCTCCAGCGAAAGATCCAGGGTCTTGCAATGAGCTGCTTTGTGCACCAAGAGTGCCGCCGCAAAGCGCTACTTACAAGCAGACGACGAAGGGACTTTAAACCTTAAGCGCAACAGCTAGTCTTAAGAGTAAGCCGTATCACGGCTTTCGCCGGTCACGACCGGACACTTACTGGCCTGCTGCGAGCAGGCGCGCAATAGAGGTATTTATGAAAATCCGCGAGCTGGCCCAACATTGGGAAGAAACTGGCAAGGGACATCTGACTGACACCCGCTACTCGATTCACCTGGATGTGGAAGCCGCCGCGCGACTGGCGGCAATCGTAGACATGTACCCCAAACGGCACCCCGAAGAATTGCTCGGCGAACTGATAGGCGCCGCTCTTGAGGAGCTGGAAAAAAGCTTCCCGTACGTCAAGGGCTCGACCGTGGTCGCTACCGACGAGGAAGGTGATCCGTTGTACGAAGACGTCGGTCCGACCCCGCGTTTTCTCGCCCTTTCCCGTCGGCATCTACAGGACCTGGCGTCGGGTGGTGACAAGCAGAAGCACTGATTTTTCTTTGACTCCCTTCCTGTAGGAGCGAGCATGCTCGCGATGGTCGTCAACGATGACACGGGGCATCAGATTTCCCGCGTCGCCTGATCCTCCATCGCGAGCATGCTCGCTCCTACAGGGTCCGGATACCCCGCCATGCCGCCAAAGTTCCCGTTTTAGAGCCCTGTTCACTCGGTCAAAGTTTTTTTGGGCAACGGGCCATCTTCTCTGAACTTTTAAAAAATGCCTTCGGTCGTAACCAGTAACCACGCCTGGGACGGCCGTTTTAAAACGCCTCGAAATGTTGGTTGCGGCTCCACACCCAGGATGGATTTTCAGTTGTTCAGGAGTTATCCCAATGGAGTTGAAGACCATGAAAATCACTGCCAAGTCCTCATCCAACCCTCTGCGCAGCTTCAAGCTGGCTGCACTGGCCATCGGCAGCAGCCTGGTCCTGGCCGGTTGTGCCGGTAACCCGCCAACCGAGCAATACGCCGTGACCGAATCGGCGGTAAACAATGCCGTCAGCGCCGGCGGCACCGAGTTCGCCGCGGTGGAAATGAAGGCCGCGCAGGACAAGCTCAAGCAAGCTGAAATCGCCATGCACGACAAGAAGTACGACCAGGCTCGCATGCTTGCTGAACAGGCCGAGTGGGACGCTCGTGTAGCCGAGCGCAAAGCCCAGGCTGTCAAGGCCGAGCAGGCGGTGAAGGACTCTCAGAAAGGGGTTCAGGAACTGCGTCAGGAAAGCCAGCGCACCGTGCAGTAAGCGCCGCTTCGACGTACTTCTTTCTCGACTTAAAAGGACGAAACCATGCGTAATCAATTGATGATCCCCGCCCTCCTGGCCGCCAGCGTTGCACTGGCCGCTTGCTCCACCCCGCCGAACGCCAACCTTGAACAGGCCCGTACCAATTACAGCGGCCTGCAAGCCAACCCCCAGGCAAGCAAAGTGGCGGCGCTTGAAACCAAGGAAGCCAGCGACTACCTGGACAAGGCCGACAAGGCTTATCTGGACCGCGAAGACGAGAGCAAGGTCGACCAGTTGGCCTACCTGACCAACCAGCGTGTCGAAGTTGCCAAGCAGACCATTGCCCTGCGCACGGCTGAAGCCAATCTGAAAAACGCTGCGGCCCAACGCGCCCAAGCCCGCCTGGATGCGCGCGATCAGCAGATCAAACAGTTGCAGGACAGCCTCAACGCCAAGCAGACCGATCGCGGTACGCTCGTGACCTTCGGTGATGTGCTGTTTGCCACCGACCGCGCCGACCTGAAATCCAGCGGTCTGGTGAACATCAACAAACTGGCGCAGTACCTTCAGGAAAACCCTGATCGCAAGGTGATTGTCGAAGGCTACACCGACAGCACCGGTACCGCATCGCACAACCAGTCGCTGTCCGAGCGTCGCGCGGCTTCCGTGCGCACTGCGCTGGTTAAGATGGGCGTTGATCCTGCGCGCATCGTCGCCCAGGGTTACGGCAAGGAATACCCGGTAGCGGAGAACTCCACCGTTTCAGGCCGTGCGATGAATCGTCGCGTGGAAGTCACCATTTCCAACGACAACCAGCCGGTGATGCCGCGTTCGGCAGTGAGTGCCAACGCTCAGTAACGTACCGGCGCAAATCAAAAAGCCCCGCCTGACTTGATCAGGCGGGGCTTTTTGTTTGATATCACTCGACGAGTCTATGTGCAGAGGTGAGCTGACATTCAGGTAGGAACCTACCGCTGGTCGTCACCTGTCATTTGTGACAGTAGGCGAACCCGGTTATTGGACGTATCACTGACACTCCCATCGGTGACATGCAACCAGGAGCTCAGCCATGCGAGCGCGGATCGTTTTATCAACCCTGTATACGACGTTGATCCTGACTGGCTGCATACACGTCGACAGACCGCCTCTTCCCGAAACCGAGTTTACGTACGACGAAAGGGACTTCATTCCCAGCGACGTTCCGCTACCGAAACCGGAGGTCAATCAGCGCCCAAATGTCGGCACGAAAACCATGCTGGTCACCGTTACGCATTGGCAGGACGGCAGCCTGCTGAACTATGAGCTGGTTAAAAAACACACCCTATCCCCGGACCCCGATTCATTGCAGTCCTACGTCAGCGCTGCATCAGGCGGCAAAATGACACTCACCGGACAGGTGATCCAGCACACCTCGGGGCCCATGCCGGAGATTTGCAAGACTGGATCGCCCATGCCCATCAATCTTGCCGCCGAGGAAGGCCACAAGGCCGCCAGGGCGAACGGATTGGATGCCGACACATTCGATTTTGTCATCAGTGTCATCCAATGCGGTGGTAACGCATCTGCGTGGAAGCCGGGCAGGTTCATTGGCGTATACGGTCAGCCGGGAAGCCCTCACGTGTACAAGCACGAATTCGGGCACAGCCTGGGTTATTCCCACGGAACTACGTTTACCCAATGCCCGAGAGCAGGAGACACAGTTACAGCGCCGACGGGGTGTACCCCCATTTCTTACGGTGACACGGGCGACTCTGTCTCCGGGGGAGGAACGTTATACCCCGCCAATAACCGCTGGTATTCGGCTTGGCTGGACAATGCGCAAACGGCAGTGATTACGCAGAGTGGGCTTTATCGCCTGACAAAACTTGGCGCGCCAGGGGCGCAGCTCTACCTCATCAATCGACCTGGACTGAAACCCGCGCAACTGGCGATGGAATTCCGTGCCCCGACCCCGTTTGACCATTTCCCGGTGGACGATAACCGGGTCAACGGCGTATGGATCAGATACACCACAATGGCCGCTAGCGTGGATAACACCCAGGTTGATGGCACACCGGAAACAAGCTCGACGGCAGATCCAACGTTTGTCGGCGGCAAGCGTTTTCGCGATGACGAAACGGGCACGACCATTGAAGTCTGCTCGGCCATCAACAGCGGCGCAGTCGTTGCAGTGTCCGTGGGCAGTACGCTGACTCGATGCGCTTCTGCCCTCAGTGCGCCCACCATACGAGTACCGGCGGCGGGCGCGGCACCGGTGTCCAGCCCTGTTGTTTTTTCAGGCACAAGTCGCCCCGGCGCACTCATCAACCTTTCCTACAGAGTGGCAGGGAGCAGCAACTGGAAAGACATCAAGGTGAGCGCCGATGCCCACGGCAACTGGGCCGCCACACTGCCCGAGTTGATATCCGGGAAATACAATGCGCAGGCATGGCAAACAATGGGTAGCAGCGCGTCGCTCGCCACTTTCCGCAATTTTGAAGTCGTGCCCTGACCAACGACCCACCGCGCCTCCCCCTCTTCGTCCCCCAAGAGGGGCAGAGCAGCCCTTACGGCTCCAGCTTCTGCGGCGTTTCCTGGCCCATGCAGCGCACGGCCTGTTTCTTGTTGTTGACCAGCACGCCAGTCAGGCCTTTCTGTTCGGTGTCGAACATCACCAGCACGCCATCAATGCACTGCGCCACTTGCGCGGCCGGTTGCAGGGAGACCTTGTAGTCTTCACCCGGCACGGTCTTGAGCATGGTGAAGTCGCTGAGCAGCAACGCATCCTCCGGCTTGGCAAAGTGCAGGTAGCCGTACCACCACAGCGCCCCGACAGTGCCGAGGATGGTGCAGATGCCGGTGATGATCAGCGGGATGGCGTTACGTTCTTCACTCATTGCGGACTCTCTGGTGGTTCATCTTTTGAATGTTCGGGGGCCGGGTAGTTGGGGATTTCCCCCAACCGACGCAGGCCGTTGAAATGTTGCGGATCGTCGAGATAACGAAGCATCACTTTGCGCCAAACCGGGTCGGCGAAAGTCTGTACATGCCCGCCTCGGGTCAGTTGCAGCACGCGTGGCGGCGGCGCAGCTTGATATAGTCGAATGCCGTTGGAAAGAGGCACGATCGGATCGTCGATACTGTGATAGATCAGCTTGGGCACACCATTGAGTTGCGCCATGGAGTTGATTGCGCTGTCACCGTCAGGCACCAGCCACGATAACGGCACCTGGAAAGCCCAGGTCAGCCAGGAATGACTCAGCGCAAACTGGCCGACACTGCGGTAACTGGCGGGCACGCCGTCGAGGACGAACGCCTTGAGCTGCTTTTGTCGTTCGGGGTGCTGGACCAGGTAGTGCACTGCCATCGAGCCACCGAGACTTTGACCGAGCAGGACCAGTGGTTTTCCTCGAACCTGTGGCGCTTCGTCCAGCCACTTGAACGCGGCATCGATATCCTGGTAAATCGCCGGCAGGCTTGGCTGGCCTTCAGACAATCCGTAACCGCGATAGTCGATCAGCAGGACCTGATAACCCTCCTCCGGCAGCCAGTAACTGCCCCCCAAATGCATCGGCAAATTGCCGCCGTTTCCGTGAAGATGCAGCACCGTGCCCTTGACCTCGACGCCTTCTTTCGCCGGCAGCCACCAGCCGTGCAGCTTGAGGCCGTCGGCGGTGGTCAAGGTGACGTCGCGAAATTCGAGCTTGGCTTTTTCCGGGGTGAACAACTGGCCGGGTTCGGGATAGAACAGCAGCGAACTGCAACCGCCGAGGGTCAGGAGCAGGCAGATGATGCCGAGGATTCTCATCCGTTGGAACCTCGCAATGAAATGGGTTGGAACCGCTCCCTGTAGGAGCGAGCTTGCTCGCGATCGCAATGTATCAGCCAAGTGGCGTGCTGAATGTTAGTCAGTCATCGCGGGCAAGCCCGCTCCTACAGGGTGTGAAGAAATCACAAAATGTTCGAGTAATCCGCCTCGATCCGGTCCAGGCTGAGGTGGTTGAGGAAGTTGGAGAAACACATCCACGCTGATAACGCGTTCATGTCGCGGAACTGTTCGGGCAGGTACTTGGGCGGCACCACCAGACCTTCGTCGACCAGCTGACGCAAGGTCCGCATGTCCTCCAGGGTGGTTTTGCCGCAGAACAGCAGCGGTACTTGCTCCAGCTTACCTTTACGCACGGCCAACTGAATGTAGTTGTAAACCATGATGAAGCCCTTGAGGTAGGACAAGTCTTTGGTGAATGGCAGCCCATTGGGCACCGAACCACGGAAAACCCGACTGGCGTTGCCGTAGCTTTCCGCCATCTCGAAGCCCTGCTCACGGAAGAACTCGAAAACCTGCAGGAAATCCGCACCCTCCTCCACCATGTGAATGGCCCTGGTGCGGTTGGTCAGCTTGCGCAGGCGACTCGGGTAGGAGGCGAACGTGATGATTTCCATGAGGATCGCCAGGCCTTCCTGGGTCACCGTCGACGAGGGCGGGCCCTTGGACAGGAAGGTGCAGATCGGCTGGTTCAGCCCGTTGAGCGTAGTGCCGACGTGCACCAGCCCTTCGTGCACTTCCAGGGCGCGCACATCACGCTCGTTGAACATGGCGTCGGTGCGGATCTTGATGTAGTCGGCGCCCGCCGCCGCGTCCGCGACAATGCCGTCGGACTCGAACACCCGGATGGTTTCCTCGGCCTCGCCAAACACCCTGCTCAAACGGGTTTGTAACAGGTTCACGGCGTCCTTGGCGGTGAGGACTTTCGGTTCGTCCTTCAAGTCGCCCCGGCCATCGATGTTGTTGAGGTAGTCGGAGAGCATCAGGCCGAGGTCGGACAGTGTCGGGTCACCCGCATGAAACGCATCGGACGCCGCGCCGTACAGCTCCTGGGAAATCAGGCCGAAATCCTCGGTGCCACGTGCCTCGAGCATGCGCACCACCATGCGGTACTCCTTGCACATACGCCGCATGATCTGCCCGACCGGGTTGAACTGGCCGAGCTGGCGAGTAATGTCGCGCTCAATGTTCTGGAATTCCAGTTTCACTTTGCTCGAATCGAATGACAGCGGCCGATTGAGGTAGTAGTCGCGGTCCACCGCCGGCATTTCCTTGCCCTTGGCCTTGAGGAAACCCTTGCGGATGTTCTCGTCCCACTTCACCGCATCGAGGACGCGGATCGGCGTCTGCGCCAGAACGATGCGATCGGACAAAACACGGATCGTTTGCTGGTAATCGTCCACCCGAAACTCCTGTAGAAACCGTTGCGTACTGGGTTATTTGGCTTTGGCTTGACGCTGGTAGCGCACGGCCTCGACGAACACATCGGAATTGGCCGGATCGTCGAGGTAGGCGAAGACCTGGTCCATGCCGGTGGTGATCAACACACCGTCACCATCGTCGGTCTGGAACCCTTCGCCGCTAAGGACTTTCTGCCCCAGGGCCTGTTTGATCTGCTCAAGGTCGAGGTTGTAGACCACCAGTTCATTTTTGTCGGTGATTTCGAAACCGGCAATGGTGAAGTGGCCACCGAACTGCGCGGGCACCTTCGCCGACAGGTACCAGCGACTGCCATGCCGCGAAACGGTGAAAGGATAGGCTTCGCGTTCCCGGGGCCGTGCCTTGAAGTAGCTGACTGCCTGATAGCGATTATCGCCGACACGCGTCAGCTCAAGACTCAGCGGCTCTCCCCAGGCGTTGGTGCTGGTCCATTTCCCAAGCATGCCCTTCGGCGCGGGGTCGTTCGCAGGCAGTGGCTCCTTGAAGGTCACCAGGCAGCCACTGAGCAGCAGGAACGACAAGGCAATCACAACCACGCGCCAGGCTTTCATTCGATACTCCATTGTGGAATGTGCGCCTCTCTCCCCCGTCCATCTGTAGGAGCGAGCATGCTCGCGATGGACGACTGGACACCGCTGGGTGTCAGGCTGCCCGCGTAATCGTTGACGTCCATCGCGAGCATGCTCGCTCCTACAGGATAGGGATTAAACCGAAGCGAGCACCAAATGCATATAACGCGTGAGTATGCCGAGCATTTCGGTTTCGGCATCGGGCTCTGCTTCGTTGAGCAGACCCTGATATTCCATCCGTCCGATAATCGCCGTCAACACTTTGGCATCCTGCAGTGGTTCCCGGGAGCCCAATACCTCAAATAGCTGACACGAACCCTGCAGGAGAATCTGCTGATGGGAGCGCACCAATTCGGCCAGGCGCGGGTTCAACAGCGCCTCCTGACGGAACGCCTGCTCAGCCATCAAATGTTCACGTCGGTTGATCAGTTGACGATGAACATAGTCGGCCATCAACCGCGCAATATCGTCCGCCAGTTGCGAGCGTGACTCGGGGCTGCCGTCGCCGCTGATCACCATCTCTCGCAACAAACCTTCGTTGTTCACCCACAACTTGGCCATGAACGCCGCGCTGCGCTCCACATATTGAGCAAAGGTATCGGTGAGCAGGTCGTCGATATCCTTGAAATAGTAAGTGGTGGCCGAGAGCGGTACAGCGGCCTCCGCCGCAACCGCACGATGGCGAACGGCACGCACGCCGTCGCGCACAACAATGCGCATGGCCGCATCCAGAATGTCCTGACGACGCTGCTCACTGCCCTGGCGGCTGGCCTTGCGCCCCTGGTACTGAACACTTTCGGCGACCGCAGTGGCGATATCGGAAGAACGAGGCGACAAGTTTCAAGCTCCAAGCTACAAGTTCAAAACGCACGGAGCTGGCTTGCAGCTTTGCGCTTGAAGCTTGCAGCTGCCGCCTGTCCGTAGCAAAAAAAAGCCGCCTGGTTCAGAGGCGGCTTCCATTTACGCTTGTGGCCGCATGTGCGGGAACAGGATCACGTCTCGGATCGACGGGGAGTTGGTCAGCAGCATCACCAGACGGTCGATACCGATGCCTTCACCCGCGGTCGGCGGCATGCCGTACTCGAGCGCGCGAACGAAGTCGGCGTCGTAGTGCATGGCTTCGTCGTCGCCGGCGTCCTTGTCGGCCACCTGCGCCATGAAACGCTCGGCCTGGTCTTCCGCGTCGTTCAACTCGGAATAGGCGTTGGCGATTTCACGACCACCGATGAACAGCTCGAAACGGTCGGTGACGTTCGGGTTGTCGTCGTTGCGACGCGCCAGCGGCGACACTTCGAACGGGTACTGGGTGATGAAGTGCGGCTGCTCCAGCTTGTGCTCGACCAACTCTTCGAAAATCATGACCTGCAGCTTGCCCAGGCCTTCGAAGCCCAGCACCTTGGCACCGGCTTTCTTGGCGATGGCACGCGCCTTGTCGATGTCGTTGAGGTCGTCAGCGGTCAGCTCGGGGTTGTACTTGAGGATCGAGTCGAACACCGACAGACGCGCGAACGGCTCGCCGAAGTGGAAAACCTTGTCGCCATACGGCACGTCGGTGGTGCCCAGAACCAATTGCGCGAGCTCACGGAACAGCTCTTCGGTCAGGTCCATGTTGTCTTCGTAGTCAGCGTACGCCTGATAGAACTCCAACATGGTGAATTCCGGGTTGTGACGAGTCGAAACGCCTTCGTTACGGAAGTTGCGATTGATCTCGAACACTTTTTCGAACCCGCCAACCACCAGGCGCTTGAGGTACAGCTCAGGCGCGATGCGCAAGAACATTTCCATGTCCAGTGCGTTGTGGTGGGTTTCGAACGGCTTGGCCGCCGCGCCGCCAGGAATCGTTTGCAGCATCGGCGTTTCGACTTCCAGGAAGTCACGCTTCATCAGGAAGCTGCGGATGTGCGCAATAACCTGGGAACGCACGCGGAACGTCTGGCGCACGTCTTCGTTGACGATCAGGTCAACGTAACGCTGGCGGTAGCGTTGCTCGGTGTCGGACAGGCCGTGGTGCTTGTCCGGCAGCGGACGCAGGGATTTGGTCAGCAGACGTACGTTCGTCATTTCAACGTACAGGTCACCCTTGCCGGAACGCGCCAGGGTGCCTTCGGCGGCAATGATGTCGCCCAGGTCCCAGGTTTTCACGGCGGCCAGGGTTTCTTCGGACAGGGTCTTGCGGTTGACGTAGACCTGAATGCGACCGGACATGTCCTGGATCACCATGAACGAGCCACGGTTGAGCATGATGCGACCGGCAACCTTGACCGGGATTGCAGCCTCCGCCAGCTCTTCCTTGGTCTTGTCCGCGTACTGTTTCTGCAAATCTTCGCAGTAGTTGTCACGGCGGAAGTCGTTCGGGAAGGCGTTGCCCTTGGCGCGCTCGGCAGCCAGCTTTTCCTTGCGCAGGGCGATCAGGGAGTTTTCTTCCTGTTGCAGGGCTTGCGGGTCGAGTTGAAGGTCGCTCATGTCTTTAGAAATTCCATCACAGGTTCATTGTCCCCAGCCTGCGGCCGGGGATCGCGGGCAAGGCCCGCTCCCACATGGGCTGCGGTGAATCAGCAGCCAGCGTTACTCATCTTTACAGCCCGGACTTCAGGCTGGCTTCCAGGTATTCGTCGATGTCGCCGTCGAGCACCTTGTCGCAGTCACTGCGTTCGATGTTAGTGCGCAGATCCTTGATCCGCGAAGCATCGAGTACGTAGGAACGGATCTGGTGGCCCCAGCCGATATCCGACTTGGTGTCTTCCAGCGCCTGGGAAGCGGCGTTGCGTTTCTGCATTTCCTGCTCGTACAACTTGGCCCGCAGCATTTTCATGGCGGTGTCCTTGTTGGCGTGCTGGGAACGTTCGTTCTGGCAGCTGACCACGGTGTTGGTCGGTACGTGGGTGATACGTACGGCCGAGTCGGTGGTGTTTACGTGCTGACCGCCGGCACCGGACGAGCGATAGGTATCGATGCGCAGGTCTGCCGGGTTGATCTCGATTTCCACCTTGTCGTCGATTTCCGGGGAAACGAACACCGCAGAAAAGGACGTATGGCGACGGTTGCCGGAGTCGAACGGGCTCTTGCGCACCAGGCGGTGCACGCCGATCTCGGTACGCAGCCAGCCAAAGGCGTATTCACCCTTGATGTGAACGGTCGCGCCCTTGATGCCGGCGACTTCACCCGCTGACAGTTCCATGATGGTCGCGTCGAAGCCGCGCTTGTCGGCCCAGCGCAGGTACATGCGCAGCAAGATGTTCGCCCAATCCTGGGCTTCGGTGCCACCGGAACCGGCCTGGATGTCCAGATAGGCGTTGTTCGGGTCCATTTCGTGGCTGAACATACGGCGGAATTCGAGCTTGGCGAGGCTTTCTTCAAGGCGGGCCAGCTCGGCGACGACATCGCCCACCGCGCCTTCGTCGTTTTCCTCGACAGCCATGTCCAGCAGGTCACGGCAATCGGCCAGGCCCGCGTTCAATTCGTCGAGAGTATCAACGATCTGCGCCAGCGCTGAACGCTCGCGGCCCAGCTCCTGGGCGTATTCAGGTTTGTTCCAGACACTCGGATCTTCAAGCTCGCGATTGACCTCGGTCAGACGCTCATGCTTTTGATCGTAGTCAAAGATACCCCCGAATGGTTTCGGAGCGCTCGGACAAGTCCTTGATAGTGTTCAGGATCGGGTTGATTTCCATGGCGGGCAGCACTCGTAGGCGAACTTTTGAAAGCCGGCGAGTATAACGCCAAACGACTGCCAGCGGCAGTCCGCTTGGCCGAAAACGCCCGCCTCTCCCCCACAGAGTTTGTGGGGGGAGAAAGGTGAGGTTCAGGCGATGCCGACCTGGTTACGGCCATTGTGCTTGGCCTGGTAGAGCCCCTTGTCCGCCGCCGAAATCAGTTGCCGGCAATCGCCGCCGGGCTGCGGCGTCAGGGTCGACAGGCCAATGCTGATGGTCAGGCTGGCCCCTTCGCTCGGCGCAATGTGCGGAATTTTCAGCCCGGCCACGGTCTGACGCAGTTTTTCCGCCACGAGTCGGGCGCCGCCCGGTGAGGTGTTGGGCAGGACCAGCGCGAACTCCTCTCCGCCATAACGGGCCGGCAGATCAGACGGGCGGGCGCTGGCGTCGCGAATTGCGTTGGCGACCTTGCGCAGGGCTTCGTCACCCTCGAGGTGGCCGAAGTTGTCGTTGTAGGACTTGAAGTAGTCCACGTCGATCATCAGCAGCGACAACTGACTCTGGTCACGCAGTGCACGCCGCCATTCCAGTTCCAGATACTCGTCGAAGTGACGGCGGTTGGACAGCCCGGTCAGGCCATCAGAATTCATCAGGCGTTGCAGCACCAGGTTGGTGTCGAGCAATTGCTGCTGGCTGACTCGCAACGCGCGGTAGGCCGCGTCCCGTTGCAGCAGGGTGAGGTAGGAGCGCGAGTGATAGCGGATACGCGCGACCAGTTCGATGTTGTCCGGCAGCTTGACCAGGTAATCGTTGGCCCCGGCCGCGAACGCCGCGCTCTTGATCAGCGGGTCTTCCTTGGTCGACAGGACGATGATGGGAATGTCCTTGGTGGCCGGATGATTGCGGTACTCGCGCACAAGGCTCAGGCCATCAAGACCGGGCATGACCAGATCCTGAAGGATCACGGTTGGCTTGATGCGGACCGCCTGGGCAATCGCCTGGTGCGGGTCGGCACAAAAGTGGAAATCGATGTTTTCCTCGCTCGACAACCCCCGGCGAACGGCTTCGCCGATCATGGCCTGATCATCCACCAGCAGGACCATCGCTGCTTTTTCGTCACCCGTCTTGAAGTCGTCGAGTTGTAGATCATTCATATGCGGTCACCTGATCATCTGGACCAGAAGTGCTGCGAAATGTAGTCATTTAGGGAAAATCTCCAGCAAACGCGGCGCTATCTTGTCCAGGGCGCGAATCTCTACGGCGGCATCGATGGCCGCGGCCGCCTTCGGCATGCCATACACCGCACTGCTTTGTTGGTCCTGAGCAATGGTCAGGTAACCTTGTTGACGAAGGAGTTTAAGCCCCTGGGCGCCATCGCGCCCCATTCCGGTCAATAAAACCCCTACTGCGTCACCATTCCAGTAACTGGCCACGCTTTCAAAAAACACATCGATCGAGGGTCGATAGATTTCGTTGACCGGTTCGGCGGTATAGGCCAGCGTGCCATTTTTCAGCAGGCGAATGTGATGATTGGTGCCTGCCAGCAGTACGGCACCAGGCTGGGGCGGCTCACCTTCGCGGGCCAGGCGCACATTCAGGCCGCTGGCGCTGCTGAGCCATTCGGCCATACCGGCAGCAAACACCTGGTCGACGTGTTGCACCAGTACGATCGCCGCCGAAAAATCCCGCGGCAAGCCCTTGAGCAGCACTTCCAGCGCCGCCGGCCCGCCCGCGGAGGAGCCGATGGCAATCAGGCGCTGACGCGAGGGGCTGCCGCGCGATGGGGTTGGCGTCTGGCGTTCGCGATTGACGCGGTCGCCAATCAGCCAGCCGATGTTCATGATCTTGCGCAGTAGAGGTGCGGCAGCCTCCTGAGGGTTACCGGCACCCAGCGCGGGGGTATCTACCACATCCAGAGCCCCATGCCCCATGGCCTCGAACACCCGATGCACGTTCTGCTGGCGGTCGACGGTGACGATCACGATGGCGCACGGTGACTCAGCCATGATCCGCCGAGTGGCCTCGACGCCGTCCATGACCGGCATGATCAGGTCCATCAGGATCAGGTCCGGGGTATTTCGCGCACAATGTTGCACCGCTTCGGCGCCATTGGCGGCCACCCAGACCACTTCATGGGCGGGGTCGAACGCGAGTGCGCGACGCAGCGCCTCTACCGCCAGGGGCATATCGTTGACGATTGCGATCCTCATGCCCTTGCTCCTCCGATGAGCTCAACCACTGCATCAAGCAGGGCATCGTCATGAAAACTGGCTTTGGCTAGATAATAGTCGGCTCCAGCGTCCAGTCCACGACGTCGGTCCTCTTCCCTGTCCTTGTACGACACCACCATGACCGGCAGCGATTGCAGTCGATTGTCCCGGCGCAGCAAAGACACCAGTTCAATGCCATCCATGCGCGGCATGTCGATGTCGGTGATCAGTAGATCGAACGACTCCGAACGCAGGGCGTTCCAGCCATCCATCCCGTCGACCGCCACCGCCACGTCGTAACCGCGATTGATCAGCAGCTTGCGCTGCAACTCGCGCACCGTCAGCGAATCATCGACCACCAGGATGCGCTTGCGGGCCACTTCAACCGCCTGGTTTCCCTGCCGGGCGATCCGCTCCAGGCGACCGGTGTTGAGCAGTTTGTCCACCGAACGCAGCATGTCCTCGACGTCGACGATCAGCACCACCGAACCGTCATCGAGCAAGGCGCCAGCAGAAATGTCCTGCACCTTGCCCAGCCGCTCGTCCAGCGGCAGGACCACCAGCGTGCGCTCGCCGATAAACCGCTCGACTGCCACGCCGTAGACCGCATCGCGCTCGCGGATCACCACGACCTTGAGGGTCTGCTGATCGTTCTGGCTGGCCGGGCGCTGGAGCAGTTGGCTGGCGGCCACCAGGCCGACATGCCGGCCTTCATGCCAGAAGTGCTGACGGCCCTCGACCTGCACGATGTCCGAGGGTTCCAGGTCGCACATGCGCTCGATATGTGCCAGCGGGAACGCGTACGCCTCATCACCGACTTCCACCACCAGGCTGCGCACCACCGACAGTGTCAGCGGCACTTCAAGATGAAAGCGACTGCCCTCGCCCGCCGTCTGTTCCAGCACCACCGCCCCACGCAACTGGCGAACCATATGCTGGACGGCATCCAGGCCGACACCGCGACCGGACACTTCGGTGACCTTGTCCCGCAGGCTGAACCCCGGCAAAAACAGGAATGTCAGCAGTTCTTCTTCGCTCAACTGGGCAGCGGTTTCCGCAGGTGACAATTGCCGCTCGACCACACTGCGGCGGACCTTTTCCAGGTCGACTCCATTGCCATCGTCGCTCAGCTCCAACACCAGCAAACCGGCCTGATGGGACGCTCGCAACCGAATCAGGCCTTCTTGCGGCTTGCCCGCCAGCAGCCGTTGTTCTGGCGACTCGATGCCGTGATCGACAGCATTGCGTAACAGGTGCGTCAACGGTGCCTCGAGTTTCTCCAGCACGTCGCGGTCAACCTGGGTTTTCTCGCCCTCGATTTCCAGCCGTACCTGCTTGCCCAGGCTGCGGCCCAAGTCGCGGACCATGCGGACCTGACCACTGAGCACATCGGCGAACGGACGCATACGACAGGCCAGTGCAGTGTCGTACAGCACTTGTGCCCGCTGACTCGCCTGCCAGGCGAACTCGTCCAGCTCGGCGTTCTTTTCCACCAGCAGTTGCTGGGATTGCGCCAACAGGCGGCGGGCATCTTCCAGCGCCTCTCTCGCCTCCAGGCTCAAGTCGTGGTCTTTGAGATGAACGTTGAGGTTTTCCAGTGCGCGCAGACCGTTGTTCTGGATGCGTTTCATGCGCTGCATCGTGGCCAGGTGCGGTTTGAGACGCAGGGTTTCCACCAGGGATTTGCTCGACAGGTCGAGCAGGCTGTTCAGGCGCTCGGCCGTGACGCGCAGGACCCGCTCACCGTTTTCGGTGGTGCGCTTGGTCTTACGTGGCGTCGCGACAGGCTCCGGGGGCATTGCGATGACGGGCTCGGGCGGCAGGGGTTCAGCGATAATCGCAGAAGCTGGCGCAGTGATAGGTGCGGCGGGGGCCAGCGGATCCAGCAACCGCGCCATCAGCGCCACGTAGCTCTCGATTTCCACAGGCGTCGGGGCATGGCCGGGCGTGGCGATGCGCATCAACAAATCGGTGCCTTGCAACAGCGCATCGATGTGTTCGGGACGCAAGTAAAGACGGCCTTCCTGCCCACTCACCAGGCAGTCTTCCATCACATGGGCGACGCTCACACCGGCGTCGATGCCCACGATACGCGCCGCGCCCTTGAGCGAGTGAGCCGCGCGCATGCACGACTCGAGGTGATCGGCCTGGGTCGGATCGCGCTCGAGCGCCAGCAGACCGGCGCTGAGCACCTGGGTCTGGGCCTCGGCTTCCAGGCCGAACAGCTCCAGCAAAGAGGCGTCGCGCATTTGTTCGGGGGTCATGTCAGGCTCCGGGTCACGGCGGACAGCAGCTGTTCTTCATCCAGCCAGCGCAGGCTGCGACCTTTGAATTGCAACACGCCACGGGTGTACCTGGCATTGGCATGAGCCCCGGAACGGGAGGCCGCATCGAGCGTGCGCTCGTCAATGGCATGGATGCCGTCCACCTCATCCACCGGCACCACCACCGGCCCGCCGTGAGCCGCGACGATCAACATGCGCGGCATCACCCGCGCGCCGTTCGCCACACTGCCCGCAGCGTCGAGCCCCAGCAACTCCACCAACGACAGGCAGGCCACCAGCGCACCGCGCACGTTGGCTACGCCGAGCAAGGCCCGCGAGCGCTGATGGGGCAGCGAATGTATCGTTTGCAGCGGCGCCACTTCCACCAGGCTGCGAGTGGCCAGTCCCAGCCATTCCTCGCCGAGACGGAACATCAGCAGCGAACGGGTCTTGACCTCGCTCTCGACCACGGCGCTGATGTGCCCGCGATCTTCCTGCTGCAACGCATAGCGGTCCAGCAGGCGCGTGGCCGCCGCCGAATAGACCGAACAATTGCGGCAATGGATGTGCTCGACCAGCAACGGGCAGGACTTATCGCCGTGTATGCCAATCCGGTTCCAGCAATCGTCGATGGCCTGGGCGTTTTCGTGGGTCAGGCTAAAGCCGTCGGTGGCACTCATCGTTTGCGCTCACTGTCTGCGCGCTCGCTGCGAGCGGCGCGGTCCTGCAATCGTCGGGCACCGGCGGTATCGCCTTGGGATTGCAGCAAGGCCGCCAGGTGCATCAATGCCTCGGGGTGCTGCGGGTCGAGATACAGGGCCTTGCGGTAAAAACCCTGAGCCTCCAGACCACTGCCGGCGACATCGCTGAGCAGCCCCATCCAGTAAAACACCTGAGCCACCGGTTCATGGCTGCGCAGATACAGCTCGCAGGCAGCCTTGGCCTCGGCGCCCCTGCCTTCGTTGGCCAGCGCCGCGATGTTGGCCAACAGCGCCGCAGCATCGGGGTTGGCCGCCTTGCTCACCGGCAGCGGCGTCACCGACGCGAAAGGACGGCTGCGAACAGGCGGCGCCACAGGGCGCACCGGTTGCCGCACCGGCAATGGCGGTGTTGGCGCAAAGGTGGGAGTGGGTTCAGGTGCAGCCTGACGCCTGAACGCAAAGGACTGCGCAACACCGATTGATCGCATGCCGAACCGCCCGAGCAGGCTGCCTTCC
Organism: Pseudomonas sp. S2_C03; assembly: GCF_054668405.1. Lineage (NCBI taxonomy): Bacteria > Pseudomonadati > Pseudomonadota > Gammaproteobacteria > Pseudomonadales > Pseudomonadaceae > Pseudomonas > Pseudomonas sp. S2_C03. The sequence goes on from NZ_CP162766.1 coordinate 4,251,022, forward strand.
GCCGGGCCGATGAACAGCACGCCATCGACGTGAGTGAGGCGTTTGAGCACCTCGAACACTTGCTGCTGGGTCGGTTGATCGAAATAGATCAGCAGGTTTCGGCAGAACACGAAGTCATAAGGCGCCTCGTTGACCAGCAATGCTGGATCCAGCAGATTGCCGACCTTTAGATGCACCTGTTCCTGCACCCGCTCATCAAGGCCGTAACCCTCGCCTTCAGGGCAGAAGTACCGTTCGCGAAAGGCCAGGTCCTGGCCGCGAAAGGAGTTCTTGCCGTAAAGCGCGCGCCGCCCCTTTTCCACCGACAGCGGGCTGACGTCCATGCCTTCAACCTTGAATTGATGGGGCTTGAGCCCCGCATCGAGCAAGGCCATGGCAATGGAATAGGGTTCCTCACCAGTGGAACAAGGCAGGCTGAGAATCCGCAGAGCGCGAAGGTTGTTGATCTCCTCCAGACGCTTGACCGCCAGTTTTGCCAAGGTCGCAAAGGACTCCGGGTAACGGAAGAACCAGGTCTCGGGCACGATCACCGCTTCGATCAGCGCCTGCTGTTCTTCTCGCGAGCCTTGCAGGGTCTGCCAATACTCATCGGCCGTCTCAGCGCGCGATGCCGTGGTGCGTTGGCGTACCGCACGCTCGATGATCGCAGGTCCCACCGACGTCACATCAAGGCCGATGCGCTCCTTGAGAAAATCAAAAAAACGTTGGTCGCTGTTCACGGGTGCTCCTCAAGCAGGCCCAGGTCCAGTGGCGGTGACGGAAACAGCAGCTCGCGAACGTGTATATTCAGCAGGTCGGCAACCCGGACCCATTGCAACAATCCCTGGGCATCCTCCCTGACTGGTCCGAGGTAGGGCGCCTGGCGGTTGTCGAAGCCATAGGGCTGAAAATCTGCCGGGTTGCAGCGCAGGGTATCGGTGGCCTGCTCCAGAATCAGCCCGAGCCGGTGCGATTGCGCGCTCTCCTGCGGGCAATAGTTGACCAGCACCAGACGGGTGCTGGTGCGCGCCTGGGCTGCCACGCCGAAGGCCAACGCGCTGAGATCGATCACCGGCACCACCGCACCACGATAGCCAAACATCCCGGCCACCCAATCTGGCGCTTGCGCGATTGGCTTGAGCGGCAGGCGCGGCAGCACTTCAACGACCTCGGTCGCTTGAAGGGCATAGCGTTCACTGCCGATGTGAAAGACCAGGAACAATGTCGCCGGTTTCACGGCAGAGCGTTTGGCCGTGAGTTCGCTCATCAGACTTTGAATCGCGAAACGCCGCTGCGCAGCCCGACGGCTACCTGGCTCAGTTCATCGATGGCGGAACTGGCCTGACGCAGGGATTCGACCGTCTGGCTGCTGGCATCACCCAGTTGTACCAATGCATGGTTGATCTGCTCGGCACCGGTGGCCTGGGCCTGCATGCCTTCGTTGACCATCAGCACCCGTGGCGCCAGCGCCTGCACCTGATGAATGATCTGTGACAGTTGCTCGCCAACCTGCTGCACCTCGTACATGCCACGGCGCACTTCTTCGGAGAATTTGTCCATGCCCATGACCCCGGCCGAGACCGCCGACTGGATCTCGCGCACCATCTGCTCGATGTCGTAAGTGGCCACGGCGGTCTGGTCCGCCAGACGACGCACCTCGGTGGCAACCACGGCAAAACCACGGCCGTACTCCCCAGCCTTTTCCGCTTCGATGGCCGCGTTCAACGACAACAGGTTGGTCTGGTCGGCGACCTTGACGATGGTCACCACCACTTGGTTGATGTTGCCAGCTTTCTCGTTGAGGATCGCCAGTTTGGCGTTCACCAGGTCCGCGGCGCCCATCACCGAGTGCATGGTCTCTTCCATCCGCGCCAGGCCTTGTTGCCCGGAGCCGGCAGCCACCGAGGCCTGATCGGCGGCGGTGGAGACTTCGGTCATGGTGCGCACCAGGTCACGGGAGGTGGCGGCGATTTCCCGCGAGGTCGCACCGATTTCCGTCGTCGTGGCGGCTGTTTCAGTGGCAGTCGCCTGCTGCTGCTTGGACGTGGCGGCAATTTCGGTCACCGAGGTAGTGACCTGTACCGATGAGCGCTGGGCTTGGGAGACCAGCGACGTGAGTTCGGCCATCATGTCGTTGAAGCCGGTTTCGACTGCACCGAATTCGTCCTTGCGCTCCAGGTTCAAGCGTCCGCTGAGGTCGCCGGTACGCATGATCTCGAGGATTTCGACGATGCGATTCATCGGCGCCATGATCGCGCGCATCAGCAACAGGCCACAGAGGGCGGCAGCCAGCACCGCGACCAGCAGGGAGATGCCCATGATGAGTTTCGCGGTGGCCACGGCGTCGTCGATGTTGGCCATGTCTTGATCGGCGACGACCTTGTTTTGCCGCAGGATGTCATTGAGTTTCATGCGCCCGGCCTTCCACGCCGGGGTCAGTTGTTCGTTGAACAACTTGATCGCGTCGGCTTCCTGATTACGCCTGCGCAAGTCGATCACGCTCTCCAGGGCTTTGCCGTAATCGGCATGGAGCTTTTCGAAGACAGCGAATTCGAGCTTGTCCTCATCCGTGGTGACGGTGGCACGATAGTCGGCCATCGCCTCCTGCACACGGGCATCAAAACCCTTGAACAAGGCGGTGTCTTCAGCGCTGAAGCCCTGCGCCTCCTTGAGCCCCAACATCTCCTGGATCTGCAGATAACTGTCGACCCAAGCCCCCCGAATGACCGAGCTGTAGTACACCCCCGGCAGCGCATCGTCACGAACGCTGGCGTCACTGGCCTCGATCTTCAACAACCGCGAATACGAGACGACGACCATCAGCAACATGATGGCGATAATTACCGCAAAACTCGCCAAGATGCGTTGGCGCAACGTCCAGTTCTTCACAGTCAGTCCTCGGGGCCACTTCAAATGCTGGGGAGTATAGCCGAGGGCGGTGTGTCATTTATAAGACAGATGCGCAGTACGTCTCATCCTGGCGAACCAAGGGGCTGCGGGCGCTACAGGGCGACCTGACGAACCTGGTTTTCCAGCTCGGCCTTGAGGCCGGGAGCCAGTTGCAACTGGCGAGCGAGCTCCTCCAGGTAGGACTTCTCCATGAAACTCTCCTCATCCACCATCATCACGCTGGCAATGTACATTTCGGCCGCCATTTCCGGCGTACTGGCGGCGCTTGCCACGTCGGCGGGATCCAGGGGTTTGTTCAGCTCGGCATGCAGCCAGTGCTGCAACTCCCGATCAGTGTCGAGGCGGGTGAATTCGCCTTCGATCAACTCGCGCTCACGTTCATCGACATGCCCATCCGCCTTGGCAGCGGCCACCAGCGCCGTGAGAATCGCCTGACTGTGCTGTTCCACCTGGGCCGCCGGCAAGCGGTCCACGGTTTGCGGCTGATAACCCGAAGCAACGCCCTGCTTTGCCTGCCAGATGCCAAACGCCTTGTAGGCGATCAACCCCAACACCCCAAGCCCTCCATAAAGGGCGACCTTGCCACCGACCTTGCGCACCTTCTTGTTGCCCATCAACAGCCCCAGGGCACCGGCCGCCAACGCACTGCCGCCCGCGCCCGACAGCATGCCGCCCAGTGCACCTGCGGACGCCTTGCCCTGAGCGCCCAAGGTCTTTTTCTGCAGCAGATCCTGGCCGGACCGGAGCAATTGATCGAGCAATCCACGTGTATTCATGTTTATCGCCTCCAGTGAGTAACGCAAGAAGGCTCCCAGACTAGATCGAAACACCGAAACCACGGTGGATGGGAGTGCTTCGGGATGTTGCTCGGACCGCTCGCGTTGCTGGCCCCTGGCGTCCGGTGCCTCGCCTGGCCCCATCGCGAGCAAGCTCGCTCCTACCGGGATGTCATCTAATAAAACGATATACACTCGAGGAAATCGATAAAAACCGCCCACCCGGTACACACCTCATGATGACCTTGCGTCAAATTCGTCACTTCATTGCCGTGGCAGAGACCGGCTCGATCTCTGCGGCCGCGCAAACAGCGTTCATTTCCCAGTCGACGCTGACCTTGGCCATCCAGCAATTGGAGCAGGAAATCGGCGTGGGTCTGTTCAATCGTCACGCCAAGGGCATGACGCTCACACACCAGGGTCACCAATTCCTGCGCCAGGCGCACCTGATTCTGGCAACGGTCGATAACGCCAAGCGCAGCCTGCAACAAAGCACCGACCAGGTAGCCGGCCAGTTGATCGTCGGCGTGACCAGCCTCGTCGCCGGCTACTACCTCGCCGACTTGCTCACCCGCTTCCAGCGAGCCTACCCCAACGTCGAAATTCGCGTCATGGAGGACGAGCGGCCCTACATCGAGCACTTGCTGGTCAGTGGTGAAATCGATGTCGGCGTGTTGATCCTGTCCAACCTCGAAGACCGTCATGCCTTACAGACGGAAGTGCTGACTCACTCACCCCATCGACTATGGCTGCCGGCGCAGCATTCGCTGCTGGAGCACGACAGCATCAACCTCGCCGACGTGGCGCGCGAGCCATTGATTCAATTGAACGTCGACGAGATGGACCGCAACGCCCAGCGCATGTGGTCGGCGGCCTCGCTGCAACCGCGCATCACCCTCAAAACCGCTTCGACCGAAGCGGTGCGAAGCCTGGTGGCGGCGGGCCTGGGCGTTTCGATCCAGCCGGACATGACTTACAGGCCGTGGTCGCTGGAGGGGGACATCATCGAGGCACGGACCATCGCCGACCTGAGCCAGACCCTCGACGTCGGCCTGGCTTGGCGCCGAGGCACCGCAAGACCGGCGCTGGTTGACCCTTTCCTGACCGTCGCCCGGGAACAACCTCACGGCGGACGCAAGCCATCTATTTAATCGAACGCCACCTTCAGTATTTAGTATTTGTCGACCTCGGGCCCGGGCACTAGTCTTGATTCATCTATAAAGACGGCCGGCCCCAGTCACAGGGAGTCCCATGGCCACACAAGAAAAGAGAACCCGAAAGATGGCTGGCGCGCAGACTCCGTTGTTCACCGCGTTGTTGATCGATGGCGAATTGGTCGCGGGGCAAGGTTTTGTCGAGCCCATCCTCAACCCTGCCACCGGCGAGGTATTGACCCACATCGCCGAAGCCAGTATCGAACAAGTCGAAGCCGCCATCCTGGCAGCGAATCGTGCCTTTGCCAGTTGGTCACGGACCACGCCGCAGCAACGCGCCAACCTGCTGCTGGACATCGCCAACGCCGTGGAAAAACAGGCTGACCTGCTCGCCCGTCTCGAGTCGCTCAATTGTGGCAAGCCATTGCACCTGGCCCGTCAGGACGACCTGACCGCCACCGTCGACGTATTTCGCTTTTTCGCCGGTGCCGTGCGCTGCCAGACCGGGCAGCTCAGCGGTGAATACCTGCCCGGCTACACCAGCATGGTGCGTCGCGATCCCATCGGTGTCGTTGCATCCATTGCGCCGTGGAACTACCCGATCATGATGGCCGCGTGGAAAATCGCCCCGGCCCTGGCGGCCGGTAACACGCTGGTGTTCAAGCCGTCCGAGCATACGCCACTGTCAATTCTGGCTCTGGCGCCTGTGCTGGCGGAGATCCTGCCGCCTGGCGTGATCAACATCATATGCGGTGGCGGCGACGGGGTCGGCAGCCATCTGGTGAGTCACGGAAAAATACGCATGGTGTCGCTGACCGGCGATATCGTCACCGGACAGAAAATCCTCCAGGCCGCCGCGAAAACCCTCAAGCGCACGCACCTGGAACTTGGCGGCAAGGCGCCGGTGATCGTGTGCAACGATGCCGACATTCAAGCGGTGGTCGAGGGTGTACGCAGCTACGGTTACTACAATGCCGGCCAGGACTGCACAGCCGCGTGCCGCATTTATGCGCAGGCCGGTATTCACGACCGGCTGGTGGCCGAACTCGGCGCGGCGGTCAGCAGCCTGCGCTTTGCCGGCAAACGCGACGCCGACAACGAAATCGGTCCACTGATCAGCACGCGCCAACGTGACCGCGTGGCCAGTTTCGTTGAACGCGCTCTGGGCCAGCCGCACATCGAGCGTGTCACCGGTGCCGCCGTGCATTCCGGCGCCGGCTTCTACTATCAGCCGACCTTGCTGGCCGGTTGCAAACAGAACGATGAAATCGTCCAGCGCGAGGTGTTCGGGCCGGTGGTGACCGTCACCCGTTTCGAAGGGCTGGAACAAGCGGTGGATTGGGCCAACGATTCCGAATACGGCCTGGCGTCATCGGTCTGGACCCAGAACCTGGACAAGGCGATGCAGGTCGCGGCCCGGTTGCAATACGGCTGCACCTGGATCAACAGCCATTTCATGCTGGTCAGCGAGATGCCCCATGGCGGCCTGAAACGCTCGGGCTACGGCAAAGACCTGTCCAGCGATTCGCTCCAGGACTACAGCGTGGTGCGGCACATCATGGCCCGCCATGGACGGGAGCTTTGAGCTACAAGCTATAAGCGTCAAGTTGAAAAGCGGACCGCTGTGTCTTGCAGCTTGCGGCTCGAAGCTGACAGCTACTCTTAACAACAATCTAAAAAAACCAGGGGTATTCCATGTTCATGCACAAGACCGCACTGCTGAGTGCAATCACTACCGCGTTGCTGGCCAGTGTCGGCGTCCAGGCGGCCGAACCATTGAAGGCCGTTGGTGCTGGCGAGGGCCAGTTGGACATCGTGGCGTGGCCGGGCTACATCGAGCGTGGCGAAAGCGACAAGGCCTACGACTGGGTAACCGGTTTCGAGAAGGAAACCGGCTGCAAGGTCAATGTGAAAACCGCCGCCACCTCCGATGAAATGGTCAGCCTGATGGCCAAGGGCGGTTACGACCTGGTGACCGCCTCCGGCGATGCCTCGCTGCGCCTGATCGTCGGCAAGCGTGTGCAGCCGATCAACACGTCGCTGATCCCGAACTGGAAGAACCTCGACCCACGCCTCAAGGATGCACCGTGGTACGTGGTCAACAAACAGACCTACGGCACCCCGTACCAGTGGGGCCCGAATGTGCTGATGTACAACACCAATGTGTTCAAGTCCCCGCCTGACACCTGGGGTGTGTTGTTCAACGCCGAGAACCTGCCGGACGGCAAACCGAACAAGGGCCGTGTGCAGGCCTACGACGGTCCGATCTACATCGCCGACGCGGCGCTCTACCTCAAGACAGCCAAGCCGGAACTGGGCATCCAGAACCCCTACGAACTGACCGAAGCGCAGTACAAGGCCGTGCTCGACCTGTTGCGCGCCCAGCAGCCGCTGATCCACCGATACTGGCACGACACCACCGTGCAAATGAGTGACTTCAAGAACGAAGGCGTGGTCGCCTCCGGCGCCTGGCCGTATCAGGTCAATGGCCTGGTCAACGAGAAGCAGCCGATTGCCTCGACCATCCCGAAAGAAGGCGCCACCGGTTGGGCCGACACCACCATGCTGCACACCGATGCCAAGCATCCAAACTGCGCCTACAAGTGGATGGACTGGTCGCTGCAACCCAAAGTGCAGGGTGACGTAGCCGCCTGGTTCGGCTCGCTGCCAGCGGTGCCCGCGGCGTGCAAGGAGAGCGAACTGCTTGGCGCCGAGGGCTGCAAGACCAACGGCTTCGACCAGTTCGACAAGATCGCCTTCTGGAAAACCCCACAGGCTGAAGGCGGCAAGTTCGTGCCGTACAGCCGCTGGACCCAGGACTACATCGCGATCATGGGCGGCCGCTAAAAGTCATTCCGGTAGCTACTGCGCGACGACCAGCCGCGCCCGGGCAGTGCTCGCCTCCTCACGTACTGAAGTACGCTCCGGGGGCTGCGCGCTGGCCGGACACGGCTGATCGCCGCTCGCTACGCTCCCGAAACGACTTTCTGTGATTGACGCTTATCAAAAAGCAAAAGCTGATTGTCGAACGACCGTTTTTTCAGAAGTCCAGGCAGGGCCGTTGCAACGGCCTCCGCTTTTTGGAGCACCGCACCATGACGCTTGCAGTCCAATTCACCAACGTTTCCCGTCTGTTCGGCGAAGTGAAAGCCGTAGACCGGGTTTCCATCGACATCCAGGACGGCGAGTTCTTTTCCATGCTGGGCCCTTCCGGCTCGGGCAAAACCACCTGTTTGCGCCTGATCGCCGGTTTCGAACAACCCAGCGCCGGCTCCATCCGCATCCACGGCGAGGAAGCCGCCGGACTGCCCCCCTATGAACGCGACGTCAATACCGTCTTTCAGGACTACGCGCTGTTCCCGCACATGAACGTGCTGGACAATGTGGCGTATGGTTTGAAAGTCAAAGGCGTTGGCAAAAGTGAACGCAACAGCCGCGCCGAAGAAGCCCTGGCGATGGTTGCCTTGGGTGGCTATGGTCAGCGCAAACCTGTGCAGCTTTCTGGCGGTCAACGCCAGCGTGTGGCCCTGGCGCGCGCGCTGGTCAATCGCCCTCGGGTACTGCTGCTCGACGAACCCCTGGGTGCCCTCGACCTGAAGCTGCGCGAGCAAATGCAGAGTGAGCTCAAAAAGCTGCAACGCCAGCTCGGTATCACCTTCATTTTCGTTACCCACGATCAAACAGAGGCGCTGTCGATGTCCGACCGCGTGGCTGTGTTCAACAAGGGTCGCATCGAGCAGGTCGACACGCCGCGCAACCTCTACATGAAACCGGCGACCACCTTCGTCGCAGAATTCGTCGGCACCTCAAACGTGATTCGCGGTGACCTGGCCACACAACTCAGCGGCAATCCACAGCCGTTTTCGATCCGTCCCGAGCACGTGCGGTTCGCCGAAGGCCCGCTGGCCAGCCATGAAATCGAAGTCAGCGGTTTGCTCCACGACATCCAGTACCAGGGCAGCGCCACCCGCTACGAATTGAAGCTGGAAAACGGCCAGACCCTCAACATCAGCCAAGCGAACAATCAGTGGCTGGACGTCAGCGCCCAGCACCAGACCGGGCAACGCATCAGCGCACGCTGGGCCCGTGAAGCGATGATCCCGTTGCACGACACCGCGGGCGGGGTGTGAGATGAACAGCGTGGCAATCACTCAAACTCCGGGCAGTGGCTCGCCGCTGCGCAGGTTCTCCAACCTGCTGTATCGGCGGCCGAATTTCTACCTGTCGCTGCTGCTGGTGCCGCCGCTGTTGTGGTTCGGCGCGATCTACCTGGGCTCGCTGCTGGTGTTGTTGTGGCAAGGTTTCTACACCTTCGATGACTTCACCATGGCGGTCACCCCGGACCTGACCCTGGCGAATCTGGCAGCACTGTTCCAGCCGTCGAATTTCGACATCATCCTGCGCACCCTGAGCATGGCCATCGTCGTGTCGATCGCCAGCGCCATCGTCGCATTCCCCATTGCTTATTACATGGCGCGCTACACCACCGGCAAGACCAAGGCGTTTTTCTACATCGCAGTGATGTTGCCGATGTGGGCCAGCTACATCGTCAAGGCTTATGCCTGGACCTTGCTGCTGGCCAAGGGCGGCGTGGCGCAATGGTTCGTGCAACACCTGGGCCTGGAGCCGCTGTTGCAGTTCGTGCTGGGCATTCCCGGCGTGGGCGGCAGCACCTTGTCCACCTCGCACCTGGGGCGCTTCATGGTGTTCGTCTACATCTGGCTGCCGTTCATGATCCTGCCGATCCAGGCATCGCTGGAACGCCTGCCGCCGTCGCTGCTGCAAGCCTCCGCCGACCTCGGCGCCAAGCCGCGCCAGACCTTCATGCAGGTGATCCTGCCGCTGTCGGTGCCGGGCATCGCAGCCGGTTCGATCTTCACCTTTTCCCTGACCCTGGGCGATTTCATTGTGCCTCAACTGGTGGGCCCGCCCGGCTACTTCGTCGGCAGCATGGTGTACGCCCAGCAAGGTGCGATCGGCAACATGCCAATGGCCGCCGCCTTTACCCTGGTGCCGATTGTGCTGATCGCCATCTACCTGACCATCGTCAAACGACTGGGGGCCTTCGATGCACTCTGATAAAGCGTCTATCGGCCTGAAAATAGCTGCCTGGGGCGGGCTGGTGTTCCTGCATTTCCCGATCCTGATCATCTTCCTCTATGCCTTCAACACCGAGGACGCCGCGTTCAGCTTTCCGCCCAAGGGCTTCACCCTGAAGTGGTTCAGCATCGCGTTTTCGCGTCCCGATGTATTGGAAGCGATCAAGCTGTCGCTGCAGATCGCCGCCATCGCCACCTTGATTGCCATGGTGCTCGGCACACTCGCATCGGCGGCGCTATACCGTCGGGACTTCTTCGGTAAACAGGGCATCTCCCTGATGCTGATCCTGCCCATCGCCTTGCCAGGGATCATCACCGGGATCGCGTTGCTGGCGACCTTCAAGTCGCTGGGAATCGAGCCCGGCATGTTCACCATCATCGTGGGCCACGCGACCTTCTGCGTGGTGATCGTCTACAACAACGTCATCGCCCGGCTGCGTCGTACTTCGCACAGCCTGATCGAGGCGTCGATGGACCTCGGTGCCGATGGCTGGCAGACCTTCCGTTACATCATCCTGCCCAATCTCGGTTCGGCATTGTTGGCGGGCGGCATGTTGGCGTTCGCACTGTCCTTCGACGAAATCATCGTCACCACCTTCACCGCCGGTCATGAACGCACCCTGCCGCTGTGGCTGCTCAACCAGCTCAGCCGCCCTCGGGATGTGCCGGTGACCAACGTCGTGGCGATGCTGGTCATGATCGCGACCATGCTGCCGATTCTCGGCGCCTACTACCTGACTCGTGGGGGTGAGAGCGTGGCGGGGAGTGGTGGGAAGTAACTCGATTCCAACTGGAGGAACCGGGTCGCACAATGAAAGCCGGTTTCTTCAGGAAAAACAAAAATTGTGAAGAGGACAATGCCATGCAAACCCAACTCCTGATCAACGGCCAACTGCTCGACGGCGAAGGCCCCGCTCAACCGGTATTCAACCCGGCGCTGGGCCGCGTGCTGGTGGAGATCAATGAAGCCAGCGAAGCCCAGGTCGATACTGCCGTGCGGGCCGCCGATGCGGCGTTCGACAGCTGGTCGCAAACGCCGCCGAAGGACCGTTCGCTGCTGTTGCTCAAACTCGCCGATGCGATCGAAGCCCACGGCGAAGAGCTGGCCAAGCTGGAATCGGACAATTGCGGCAAGCCCTACAGCGCCGCGTTGAACGATGAGATCCCGGCGATTGCCGATGTGTTCCGCTTTTTCGCTGGCGCCAGCCGCTGCATGAGCGGTTCGGCTGGCGGTGAATACCTGCCTGGACACACCTCAATGATCCGCCGTGATCCGGTGGGTGTGATCGCTTCCATCGCACCGTGGAACTACCCACTGATGATGGTCGCCTGGAAGATCGCCCCGGCCCTCGCCGCCGGTAATACCGTGGTGCTCAAGCCGTCGGAACAAACCCCGCTGACCGCCCTGCGCCTGGCGCAACTGGCATCGGAGATCTTCCCGGCTGGCGTGCTTAACCTGGTGTTTGGTCGTGGGCCAACGGTCGGCAGCCCATTGGTCACTCACCCCAAAGTGCGCATGGTGTCGCTGACCGGCTCGATTGCCACGGGTTCGAACATCATTTCCAGCACCGCTGACAGTGTCAAACGCATGCACATGGAACTGGGCGGCAAGGCGCCGGTGATCATCTTCGATGACGCCGACATCGACGCCGCCGTGGAAGGCATCCGCACCTTCGGTTTCTACAACGCCGGCCAGGACTGCACTGCCGCGTGCCGTATCTACGCGCAGGCTGGCATCTACGAGAAATTCGTCGAGAAACTCGGGGCGGCGGTCAGCAGCATCAAATACGGTTTGCAGGATGATCCCGCGACCGAACTCGGGCCGCTGATCACCGCACAACATCGCGACCGGGTGACCGGGTTTGTCGAGCGCGCCGTGGCACAGTCGCACATTCGCCTGATCACTGGTGGTAAAGCGGTGGAAGGCAATGGCTTCTTTTTCGAGCCAACGGTATTGGCCGATGCGCAGCAGGACGACGAGATCGTCCGTCGCGAGGTGTTCGGGCCGGTGGTGTCGGTGACCAAGTTCACCGATGAAGCGCAGGTGCTGGCCTGGGCCAACGACTCCGATTACGGCCTCGCTTCCTCGGTGTGGACCGCCGACGTCGGTCGCGCCCATCGCCTGTCTTCCCGCTTGCAATACGGCTGCACCTGGGTGAACACCCACTTCATGCTGGTCAGCGAAATGCCCCATGGCGGTCAGAAACTGTCCGGGTACGGGAAGGACATGTCGATGTATGGGCTGGAGGACTACACCGTGGTTCGGCATGTGATGTTCAAGCATTAAGTACAAAAGCATCGCGGGCAAGCCCGCTCCCACAGGTTCACCGTACCCCATGTGGGAGCGGGCTTGCCCGCGATGAATTCACCTCGGTTTCAGGGCAGAAACCGGCATTAGGCTCCACCAGGCTCCACAGCCACAAAAACAATAACCACTGACCCTGGCGGCGCCCTCTCGGCCCCACCATGGGTTCGGCCAACCGAAATCTGCCGATTTTGCGGAGCTAACACACCATGAGTGCACAACCTGAATTCTCGAGCGCTGCTGACAGCGATGCCGAGCAACTTCGCCAACTGGGTTACACCTCCAACTTCAACCGAAGCATGAGCCTATGGGAAAACTTCGCCCTGGGCTTTACCTACCTCTCTCCGGTCGTTGGGGTTTATACCCTGTTCGGCCTGTGCCTGGCGGCCGGCGGGCCACCGATGTTCTGGGCCTACCTGCTGGTCGGTTGCGGCCAGTTGCTGGTGTGCCTGATTTTCGGTGAAGTGGTTTCGCAGTTTCCGATTTCCGGCGGCGTATACCCGTGGGCCCGGCGTTTGGTGGGCAAACGCTGGGCGTGGATGGTCGGCTGGATTTACTCCATCGCCCTGTGTGTGACCATCGCTGCCGTAGCGGTCGGCGCCGGCCCTTACCTCGCTGCAATGATGGGCTTCGAGCCGAGCAACAACACCAACATCGTCATCGCCTTGGTGCTGACACTGTTTGCCACCCTGGTCAATCTCAGCGGCACCAAGACACTGGCGCGCATCGCCATGTTCGGTTTTCTCTGCGAACTGATCGGCGCGGTGATCGTGGGTGTGTACCTGCTGATCTTCGAGCGCCATCAGCCGATCAGCGTGCTCTTCAACACCTTCGACATCAGCATCAACGGCTCGTACCTGCCAGCATTCCTCACCGCGTCCCTGGCGGGGATGTTCCTGTACTACGGCTTTGAGGCCTGCGGTGATGTCGCCGAGGAAACCCCGAACCCGAGCAAGAAGATCCCAGTGGCCATGCGCATGACCATCTACATCGGCGGCATCGCCGCGATGTTCGCCTGCCTGGCGCTGATCCTCGCCGTGCCGGACATGCGGGCGGTGATCGACGGCACCGACAAGGACCCGGTCGGCACCATCCTTGGCAACGCTTTCGGCCCGGTCGGCTCGAAAATGGTCATGGGCGTGGTGATGATTTCCTTCATCTCCTGTGTCATCAGCCTGCAAGCGGCGGCGAGTCGTCTGCTGTACTCCTACGCCCGCGATGAAATGGTCATCGGCAGCGGGGTGCTGAAAAAAATCTCGCCCAACACCCAGGTCCCCGTGGCCGCGCTGTTCGTCTCCGGCGTACTGCCGGCACTGATCATCATTCTCGGTTTCTTCCTGCAGGACGCTGTCGCCACCATCGTCAGCTTCGCCGCCATCGGGATCTACCTGGCGTTCCAGATGATCGTCCTTGCGGCCCTTTATGCACGGGCGAAGGGCTGGAAACCCAGCGGAAAATTCACCCTCGGCGCCTGGGGCTGGCTCGTCAACATCGGCGCCCTGGTCTATGGCATCGGCGCTATCGTCAATATGGCCTGGCCGCGAACCCCGGACGCCGAGTGGTACATCAACTACGCCATGGTACTGAGTACCGCCATCGTGATCGGCCTGGGCTTGCTGTACATGTGGATTGGCAAGCCATATGACCACGGGACCGCGCCAGCGGGGGATGCGTGGAAGGTGGGTCGCTAAGCATCGATAAATTCCCAAAACAAAAAGGGGCCGACCTCACGGTCAGCCCCGTTGTCGCTTCACCTGCTCAAAACCGCGAAACACTCCTCATCGCGTCCACCAGATACCGCATGGCAATCCGGTCGGTCTCCGACAGCTCGCGATAGCGCTCCACCAGTTTCAATTCCTCGGAATTGAGACGCCGCCTTCGCCGCCCGATACCCAGGCAAGGGAAGATTCCCAAGATTTCGGTGATGCCTTGTACTTTCGACATGGACGATGTCCTTCTCTTAACGTCAAAGAAAACTGCACTTACCGCATCGCCCTTCCCTTTTTCAGCCGCCTCCTTGTGCCAACTGAATCCCACCGGCCTGAGGGCAGAAACCGGTCATGTCCATAGAATAGAAACTATCCGGGCGCTGAAAAGTGGTTTTTAGAGTAATTAGTCGAAAAAAGCAGAAATGCCCTGTAATTCAGAAGTCTCTGTGGGAAACGTTACCCGGAAATGTCTTGTTTCATTGCAGGGCCATCGCTCTGACATCAAGCAATTTTGCTCTTCCAGCGAACCGTTTAAGCTATTTGGCATCTGTTCTAAGTCCGCTGCGTTTGGCCGAAGGCATGTCCGAACCCCATTTTTGATCCAATACGCGCCAGGAACGGCACGGGATTGCTCACGACAGGTTGTATTTATGCACCGCAGGAATTTGCTCAAAGCGTCCATGGCCATCGCTGCCTACACCGGTCTGTCTGCCTCTGGCCTAATCGCCGCCCGGGCCTGGGCGAGTAATGCCACGGCAGATGGCGAGGCTCAAACCTTTGATTTCGACTGGCTCAAAGCCCAGGCCAAGCAATTGGCTGGCAAGGGGTATCAGGACACCAAGCAGGTGCTGCCACCGACCCTGGCAACCATGACGCCGCAAAACTTCAACGCCATTCGCTACGACGCCAATCATTCCCTGTGGAAAGACCTCAAAGGTCAGCTGGATGTGCAGTTTTTCCACGTGGGCATGGGGTTCAAGCAGCCGGTGCGCATGTACAGCGTCGACCCCAAGTCGCGACAGGCGCGAGAGGTGCATTTCCGCCCTTCGCTGTTCAACTATGAAAACACTTCGGTTGATACCCAGCAGCTCAAGGGTGACCTGGGGTTTTCCGGCTTCAAGCTGTTCAAGGCGCCGGAGCTGGACCGGCATGATGTCGTGTCGTTCCTCGGCGCCAGTTATTTCCGCGCGGTAGACGCCACTGGCCAATACGGCTTGTCGGCGCGCGGGCTGGCGGTCGATACCTACGCCAAAAAGCGCGAAGAGTTTCCCGACTTCACCAAGTTCTGGTTCGAGACCCCCGACGCCAATAGCACGCGGTTCGTGGTCTATGCCCTGCTCGACTCGCCCAGCGCGACAGGTGCCTATCGTTTTGATATCGATTGCCAGGCCGAGCGCGTGGTGATGGAAATTGACGCCCACATCAACGCCCGTACCGCCATCGATCAACTGGGTATCGCGCCGATGACCAGCATGTTCAGCTGCGGAACCCATGAGCGGCGCATGTGCGACACCATTCACCCGCAGATCCATGACTCCGATCGCTTGGCGATGTGGCGCGGCAACGGCGAATGGATCTGCCGCCCGCTCAACAACCCGGCGACCCTGCAGTTCAACGCCTTCTCCGACACAGACCCGAAAGGTTTCGGCCTGGTACAAACCGATCACGAGTTCGCCAGCTATCAGGACACGGTGGACTGGTACAGCCGGCGCCCGAGCCTGTGGGTAGAACCCACAACCGCCTGGGGCGAAGGCTCGATCGACTTGTTGGAGATCCCTACCACTGGCGAGACCATGGACAACATCGTCGCCTTCTGGACCCCGAAAAAACCGGTGGCGGCCGGTGATTCGCTCAATTACGGCTACAAACTGTACTGGAGCGCGCTGCCGCCTGTCGGCACACCGTTGGCGCGGGTGCACGCGACCCGTTCAGGCATGGGCGGTTTCACCGAGGGCTGGGCACCGGGCGAGCATTACCCGCCGGTCTGGGCACGCCGGTTTGCCGTGGACTTCACCGGTGGCGGGCTGGAACGATTGCCGGACGGCACCGGGATCGAGCCGGTCGTCACCTGCTCCAACGGCGAGGTCAAGGATTTCAGCGTGCTGGTGCTCGACGACATCAAGGGTTACCGGATTCTGTTCGACTGGTACCCGACCACCGACAGCGTCGACCCGGTTGAGCTGCGCCTGTTCATCCGCACCAACGAGCGGACGCTGAGCGAGACCTGGTTGTATCAGTACTTCCCACCGGCACCGGACAAGCGCAAGTACACCTGACAATTACCGCAATAGCCTGTGGGAGCGAGGCGTAGAACCTTCGCTCCCACAAGCTTCAGCAACATCTCCCGTCCCCACAATTTTTTCACCATCGCCAACCACCGACTAAGCTTCAGACAAGTCCGATCAATCTGCGTGAATGGATCAATCGACTATGGGCGCGTTGTGGCAAACCGATTCGAGTAAAAATGTGGTTCCGACCGAACGTGTGGATGAAGCGCCTTTGCCTGAAAAACCCCGTCGCAGTCGTACCCGACATGGATGGAAGGCGTTTTTCTTACTGCTGCTGATTATCCTGATTGCGCTAGGGCTGGCGGCCATCAGGGAAATGCGCACGTCGAAGTTTCAATCCCGTGAAGCCAGCAAACTCGCCGCAACCCTGACTTATGAACTGCAACCGGGCCCCACCGACGCCATCCGCTACCCAGGCGCCGGGCCTTTCGACCTGCGCCTGGGCTACAGCTCGCTGGGTGAGTTCCTGCCACGACTGATCAAGCGCGATTACGTCATTTCTGCCCAGACCCGGTTTTCCCAGGCCTTGATGGATTACAGCGACAAAGGCTTTTTCGTGCCTTACCCCGAGAAAATCCAGGCTGGGTTGTTGATCACCGATTGCCGGGCAACCCCCCTGTTCCAGTACAAGTACCCACAACAACTCTATGCAAGCTTCGACGCCATTCCCCCCGTGGTGGTTAACAGCCTGTTGTTCATCGAAAACCGCTTCCTGCTCGACCCTGATCTGCCCAGGGCCAACCCCGCCGTCGACTGGCCGCGATTCGGCATGGCCGCTTGGTCGCAGGTGGCGAAAATGCTGCATATGCCCGGGCAGTCCGCCGGCGGTAGCACGCTGGCCACTCAACTGGAAAAATACCGCCATTCGCCCGACGGGCTGACGGTGTCGGGCGGGGAAAAAATCCGACAGATGATTTCCGCCAGTGTTCGCGCTTACCAGGCTGGGCCCAACACGCTTGAGGCGCGCAAAAACGTGGTCCGCGATTACCTCAATAGCGTGCCGCTGTCCGCCGTACCAGGCCACGGCGAGGTACACGGCATGGCCGAAGGGTTGCGCGTCTGGTATGGCGCTGACTTCAATGAGGCCAACGCACGGCTGGCCAGCGCTGACACGGATCCGAAGACCATGGCGGAGAAAGGCCTGGCCCTGCGCGAAATGCTGTCCTTGATGATCGCCCAGCGTCGCCCTTCCCATTACCTGACCAAAGGCCGGGATGAACTGGCCAGCCTGACCGACAGCCATATTCGCCTGCTGGCGCAGAACAACGTGATCGATGCGCAGTTCGCAGCGGCCGCATTGGCCAGCAAGGTGACTTACCGCGATTGGCAGACCCAGCCGACCATTCAACCCATCGAAACCAACAAAGGCATCAGCGTCGCGCGCAGCCGCCTGGGCGGGCTGCTCAATCGCCCGCTGTACGACCTCGATCGTCTCGACCTCTCGGCCACCAGTACCTTGCAGGGCGACTTGCAGGCGCAGACCACCGAGTACCTCAAGCACCTCTCGGACCCTGAATTCGCGACGCAAATCGGACTGATGGGCGAACGCCTGCTCACCCCCACCAGCACCACGCAAGTGCGCTACAGTTTTACCCTGTTCGAGCTGACCCCGGATGGCTCGCGAGTGCGGATCCAGACCGACAGTACAGACCAGCCCTTCGACATCAACGAAGGCAGCAAGCTGGAGCTGGGCTCCACCGCCAAAATGCGCGTGCTCACCACCTACCTGCAAATCATCGCCGAGCTGCATGACAAATACGCCCAGATGAGCGTTGCGGACCTGAAGAAACTCGAAGTTCCGGAACAGGATCGCCTGAGCCGCTGGGCCGTCGACTACCTGATCCAGAACAAGGACCGCAACCTGCCGGCGATGCTCGGTGCCGCACTGGATCGTAAATACTCCGCCAGCCCCGGCGAAGCCTTTTTCACCGGTGGCGGGCTTCACGTGTTCAACAACTTTCGCAAGGAGGACAACGGACGCAACCCGACCCTGCGCGATGCCCTGCGTGAATCGATCAACCTGCCGTTCATTCGCCTGATGCGCGACCTGGTGCGTTACACCACTTACTCTGGACCCAGCAGCAGCGCCGAGCTGTTAAAGGATGACCGCGACCCAAGACGCCAGGAATACCTGGCCTCCTTCGCCGACCGCGAAGGCACCTCGTTCCTGCTGCGGTTCTGGAAAAAGTACAAGAACAAGGACACCCAGGAACGCCTGGAAACCTTCCTTGATGGCATGCGCCCGACCCCTATCCGCATGGCGGCGGTGCATCGCTATCTGTTGCCGCAAGCCAGCCAGGAAAGCTTCAACAGCTTCGTACGCTCGCACCTCAGCGGCACCAAGCTCACCGAAAAACTCACCGACGATCGTCTGCAACGTCTGTACGAAAACTACAGCCCCGGCATTTACGACCTGCCGGACCAGGGTTTCATCGCCAAGGTGCACCCGCTGGACCTGTGGCTGATGGGTTACCTGCTCAACCACCCGGACGCGAAATGGAGCGAGATCGTCAAGGCGAGCCAGTTCGAACGTCAGGAAGTCTACAGTTGGCTGTTCAAGAGCCGGCACAAGGGCGCCCGGGACAATCGAATCCGTACCATGCTGGAAATCGAAGCGTTCCTGGACATTCACCAGCGCTGGCAGAAAGTCGGCTATCCGTTCGATCACCTGGTGCCGTCACTGGCGACCGCCATCGGCAGTTCCGGCGACCGTCCGGCGGCGCTGGCCGAGCTGATCGGTACGATCCTCAACGACGGCGTACGCATGCCGACGCTACGCATCGATAGCCTGCACTTTGCAGCGAACACCCCTTATGAAACCAAACTGATCAATGACCCGGACGTCGGCAAGCGGGTGATGCCATCGGAGGTCGCCACCGCGATGCGCGAGGCGTTGTCCCAGGTGGTGGATGCGGGCACGGCGAAAAGGGTGGCTGGCACCTTCATGACGCCAGACGGCAAATCCCTGGCCATGGGTGGAAAAACCGGGACCGGGGATAACCGCATCGAATCATTTGGTTCAGGGGGGCGGATCATCAGTTCGAAGTCGGTCAACCGCACCGCAACGTTCGTGTTCTACATTGGAGATAGCCATTTCGGCACATTGACGGCTTTCGTACCCGGGCGCAGCGCCGAAACCTACAAATTCACTTCTGCGCTGCCGGTCCAGGTACTCAAGGGCATGGCGCCGATCCTTAACGCTTACCTGCAGCCGGGTGCCCATACGCAATGCCTCCCGTTGCAGGTCTCACAACGATGAGTCTTACACTTCAGAATCCCAGACGACGGTGACGTTGCCGGAGTAGGTTTTTTCTTCGCCAGTGAGCATTTGCTCGACTTGCTCCCTGACGATTTCGAAGTGCAAGGTGCCCGGCTTTCGATCAACGTAAAAAGTCGGTTGGATGAGCGGCGTGCCACTGCCATCGACCAATAGAGGCCGGCGATTGACCGGCTGCTGCGTGGCATCCACCAGCCCGTTAGGCAAGGAGACACTGACATTCAGCGGCACGGCGTGGCCGGAGTTGGGCTCCAACAAGGCACAGGTGTTGCCGCCCGTGGAGTATCCACATTCCAGGTGCATCTTGAATCGGCTGGAAGACGAAATATTGAACGTCTGGTCACGAAACAGTCGCACTGGCTTGCGCCCCTGGTTCAACCACCCCTGCCAGCCGCCTTGAGGGACCAGTTCCACTCGATGACCGCCAGGTGGAATCTTGATGTCGAGCGAGTGCTGCACATCGAGGATGAAGTTGAAGATGAACTCTTTGTCCCTGGGAATCATCACATCACCAAAATCAAAGTCCCCCATCGGTCCCATGCTGTAGGTGATGCTCCCCGTGTACTGTCCCGTAGACATGGTCAGCGGTTTGGGCGTCTTGATCGCGTAGGCGTATTCCAGAGAGCTGTACCAGAGCTTCGGAATGTCCAGGCCGGGTGTCCGATGGCAGACCCCCGCGTTTTCGGGAACGATCCAGAAAAACAACGCGAAGCTGGTCGCCGCCGCCAGATAGTTGATGCCCCTGCAAGGACTCGGCGCGTCTCGCCACTGATGAGACCAGTGAACATCTGGCAACTGCCAGGCGCCTACCCCAGGGGGGCGATTGAGGTTCCAGCGATGGCCGATGCCGGCAATGCGGACTTGAACCGTCTCGACTTCGCCGGTCTCGCGATGGGTAACCTGCAAGTCGCGCCACTCCGAGGGCACTTTCCACATCGCCCCTTCCCGAGGGTTTGCATGATTTGCGCGAATCGTTCCATTGCTCTCGGCGAAAAAATCATTGACCCGAATAGAGAAAATACCTTCGGCCTTGCACCGAGGGATCGCAGGACCATGCCACTCACATACACCACTCTGGGGCGTGGTATTAACAAATTCATTCCTCATGGGGTTGGCCGGATCCGGGATGAACCTGGCGGTTATGTCCTGTGACATTGCACTGACACTGGCCGAAAACACCAGCAGCCAAGCGCTTATAAAAGGGTGGATCCGTGGTTTACATCTATTGAACTGGTTCATGCAGGTTCCATTCAGCCGCCAATGCGACCCGATTTTCCCAATGATCAAGGGACGATGGCTTCAAACAGCAGGTGAACGCTGCCGTAGTAATTTCCGGGCTGATAACCCGCCGGGGGTTTTGCAGCCGCGATTTCCAGGGCTGCCCGTTTGCCGGCACGACCATCGGCCTCGGTAATGACTTCCTGCGCGTCCAGGGTGAGTCGCTTGTCGTTGAAGGTGACATTCAGTGCGATGTCGTCACGGTCCCGGCCGTTACTCAAATACGGCTCAAAAGACAGCCGCGCGGAAATCGCACCGTTTTCGTTCTTCACATCAAACTGTTTGCGCAGGACGCTGAAGCTGGAAGTCATCGGGTTCCAGTGCAGCCGTTGCTCCAGGTGAATCCAGTCAGGGTCGGCGGGTATCACGTGAAACGCGGACGTCGGCAAGGTGACCGAGACGTAGAAGCTCTCGCTGAATCTGATGGCAAACGCACTGGTACTGGCCAGCGTCAGCACCATCAAGGCCGTCACCGCTTTAATCGCTTTGATCATGTTGTTCACTCGCGGTTGACCTGGCCCTTGACTTCAAGCTTTTTCGACACGGTCCCTTCAATGAGAGTGAACCGATACTCACGGCCGGCCTGCTTGTCGAACTGGAACGTTCGACCCGCCAGAATGTGATGTTTGGTAGTGGGTTGGCAGTCGCTTTCGCTTTTCGAAGCGCAATCCTTGAATTCGTCGATGATCACGACCGAGTTGCCATCATTGCGAATCGCGTACTTGCCAGGCGCATCCGTGATCACACTGTCAAATCGTGTATTGGAAGGTCGAACGAAAAATATCGTCCCGTATCCCGCCAACACATTGATCCCCGCCGACAACCCTTTCCTGTATTGCTCGCGCTCTTCGGCAGACACCGCGAACTCATCTTCCTTTTCGGGAACGACCGGTACGAAGCGCACGCGAAAATAACGTTCTTTATCCCGCTCGCCGATGTACAGCAAACGCGTGCCCTGCACGCCATTGGCTGGCACGATCAATCGTGCGGGGCTGGCCATCAGACCGTCGCGAGCGACGGCACCCGCCTGGTTGGTCAACGGAACTTCCCGAGCGGTGCCATCCTCGTTGTAGAGAATTTCGAGAATGTTGACGCGCACGAATGCCGTGCTGTCCCCGCTGTTGAATAACCGTTTCAGGTAGGTACTTTTATCGCCATCCAGGTAGTCGAACACCACGCCGACATTTATCTGAGGCCCTGCCAGGACGACGTGCGGTAAAAGGGTAAAGCCAAGGATTGCCAACCAGCGTTTCATCATGTTCAACCTGATAAAGAGTTTTATCGAAGAGTGTTTTGCGCACGGGTCAACCGGCGCTTGCGTCGCTGTAGGTTGCGTCCGCCAACGTATCCGCGGAGCAGCGCTGATCCCCGATCATCAACACGTTGTCTTCCTTGCGCGCATTGGCGGTGTCGAGGCGCAATTGACACAACAACTGATCGCCATGGCGAACTTCCAGCGTCGGCGAACCGGCCTGCATTTCCATTGAAAAGAAGCCATCGACCTCGCTCACTCCGCGGCTGGCGTGATTGATCACGTGATGGCCCTTGAGCGGCCTGCCCTGGGGATCGATCAGGCGTCCCAGAACGGTGAGGGTTTTGTTGACGGTGATCTTGCGGTAACCGACGCCACCCTTGTTCAAGTGGTAAAGGCTGCGCGGCGGCTGGATGCTCGCTGCCGGTGGGTGGTTACCCTCGAAGTCGAAGCTCACCACGCTGCTTTTGTAAGCGGTCATCGGGATGAAGTTGCGCCCCGGTCGCAGGCTCGTACTGCCACCGCTCGAATCGTCGGCCCGTAGCGCGATGCCATCGACATCCGATTCAACGTCGACGATCATCCCCGCCCCTGCCCCATGGCTCTGGCTGGTCATGACGATTTTTTCGCCACCGACCGCTACGGTGCTGTCCAGATTCAAACCGCCGGCGAACTTGTCGTTGAAGGAAGAACGCTGGAGGAATACATCACCATTGAGTGCGTCGTTGGCGAAATTCGCGGTGCCGGAAAGGCCGGCTCCATAGGTATCGGCGAGTGCCGTGGCTGACACGCTTTGCAGCACATGCCCCTGCAAGTCCTTGCGGTAACTGACAGTGGCGTTGTGGTCACGACCACCGTCGCGGGACGTGCGTGTACCGATGCTGCCGGACCACTGCTCACCCGGTCCTCCCAGCGCCACACTGACGCTTAGATCGACGCCGCGGTTGCGCTTGTCGCCGCTGCTGAAACTGCCCGGTCGATCAAACACCGAAAAGCGCCAGTTGGCATCGCTGCCAAACAATGAGCCTCGCTGGGTCCACCCCAGGTCCACCCCCGTGCCGTCGACATTTCCGGCGCTGTGCGACACCCGTGCGTTGACCGAACTTTTGCTGCTGACCCGGTGATTGAGCGACACCGACGAACTGCTCGTGCGACCGACAAAAACGTTTCGCTGACGCACTCGGGTACCGTCCGAAAGGCTTTCGTAAGTTCGGGTGGTGTCGAGCCAGCTACGGTTGTGGGTCAGGAAAATACTGCCGATTCCATAACTGTAAATCGCCTGCACATCGAGCCCGGTTCCGTGGTCCTCGGTTTGGTAGACGTTGGCGAACAGGCTCGTGTGGCTGGCCAGGGTCCAGTCGACCGACGTGCCGTATTGCATCCTTTCGCGCACCCGGCGCCCCGATACACCCAGAATGACCCGTGGATGCAGAAGGTAATTGAACGCGGCACCTGCGGTCATGTCGCCGGAATCCTGCTCCTCCCAGTTGCTGAGCAATTTGCTTTCACGACCGGCGAACAGGTTGTAGCGCCAGCGGCTGTCCTGGTTGTGCCAGTTGGTGGGCTTGTACACCAATTCCCGGGTTGTGGAGGTGATCTGCCCATCTTCGATCAGGCGCACTTCCACTTCATAGATCCCTCCCGGTAAAGAACGTGTATCCAGGGGTTGCAAGCCAGCCTCTACCGCCTGGCTATTGATCAACGTACCGTTGCGCAGGATTTCCACCGAGGCTTGACGGTTGGCCGTGACGTACAGGGGATAGATGCTTGGTTTCGGACTGTTGATCGCCAGACTGTCGGAGCTTCCAACCATCAGGCCGGCAGCAGTGTCCGGGCTGGCCCCGAATGTACGGATCTGGCGGGCCAAGCCCTCGGAGTTGGGCGTGAAATAGCCCAGGCGCAAAAAGCTGCCTTGCAGTTCACGCTGGCTGTAAAGCTCGTGTACTGCATGATGGAGCTTGTCGTCCGAGCCCCCTTGCCGTGCCAACTGGACATTCACGCTCTGGGTCCAGTTGCCCAGGCTGCCACTTGCCTCCAGACCCAACCGTCCGCCCGTGTCTTGCTCCTGACCGCCGTTGATATTCAACTGATTGCGCACGATCAGCCCACTGCTGCCGCCCTCGGGCAGCTCGTAGTAACGCTTGTCTTGCGTATTGCGCTCGGCGTTTGCCGTTGCAATCGAGAGCAGGGAATTGTTCAGGTTGTAATGCGCAGCCACCATCTGCTCCGGGCAATTACCTTCACAGGCACCCAGCGCGATACCTTGCTTAAGGTAAGTGGCCCAGATTTCCCGCTGGCCAGCCGACACCTGACTGTCAGCGACATCGGCAAAATCAAGCAGGGTGACGCGATCATCTCGAGACAACACAATCATCGCCTCGCCCATCAATTGCTGATCAAGTTCCACGCGAACGGCCAGGGGCACATCAAAAAAGTGTTCTTCGAAGTCCGCCGGTAAACCTTCGGCCTGAGCCAGTAGACTGCGGGGCGTCGTGCCATTGTTGGGCGCAGCCAATGCACCTGCGCAAAACATAAAGGCGAGCGCAGTCGCGATGGGAGTCATCGGGAACATGAACGAATACTCGGTATTTTGGATATTGAGACGGTAAACATCCGAGTCGACAGGTGCGATAACCCGTCGACCGGTCAAGTGTGCCAAATGGAACCCAGTCCAATCAGGCTTGATTCACATCATGGAGTGGGAAGTACTGCGTCAAAACGCATGGCAACTACGCCCGTGTAATCGCCAGGTTTATAGCCACCTGTTGGTTTGGTCGGTGTAACGACAAAATCCACACGCTTGCCTGGCGTCGACTCGGCGTCACTAAGAACTTCCACTGCCGCGGTATGATTCAAAGCAACGTTGTTAAACGTGACGACCAGTGGGATCTTCTCTGCGACAACCCCGTTTGACAAGAAGGCCTCGCTTTCAAGCATCGCCTCGATCGAACCGTTGGTGTTCTTGGTATCGAACTGCGCACGCAGCGTGCTCAATTGCTCACTGATCGGATCGAAATGCAGACGCTGATCCTTGTCGATCAAACTGGGGTCCACAGGCACCACATAGAAAACACTGGATGGAACTGCCGCGACAATATTCACGGAGTGGCGCGCTTCTCCGATAGCAAAAGCCATGGAGGAAGTCAGTGCCAGGACAACCAATGGAGTACCGACTAGAATTTTTCTGAACATTACTCAACACCTGTTTGGGAAGGATAAGTTTCTGATTAAAAGTCAGACCAGTTAACGGCTCACTGCAGCGCGCCATAGCCCAACTTTCAACGGTGCGCATGATCATCCATCCCAGATCACAAGTAAGTAGGAAATTTCATCCAAGCGTGTAGTTAGCTGCACCAATTCACTTGTTGAAAACATGAAATACGATATAAACCCACTATTTATAAAGCCGTCTTCCTACACACAACATTAACCGCGACCCCTCTTGAAACTTTAACTAACAACTTGTTTAACTAAAGTTTGCTTATCGCCCACTTTAAACAGGTTTTCGTCCACAGTTTTTTCCTCAGGCACGGGGTCAAGTCGCAGGGTTGTCTGCGCCGTGCCGCTCGTCGTGAGGTCCATCGGCTAGGAAAAAAACTGATTGCCCATCATTAAGATATATCTTACGTTGTATCTAGAAATGAAGAGAGAAAACACCATGAGAGACCATCATTCCCCCCATCGCGAACATCCTGGCGACGGTTTTGAAAAACGCCCCGGCCGCGAACGCGGCGGTCGCGGCCCACGAGTGTTCGCCCCGGGAGATCTCAAGCTGTTGCTGCTGGCATTGATCGCCGAACAGCCCTGCCACGGCTATGACCTGATCCGCCAGATCGAAGGCATGTTCGATGGCGCCTACAGCCCCAGCCCGGGCGTGATTTACCCGACCCTGACGTTTTTGGAAGAAAGCGAAATGATCCAGGGCGATGCCGAAGGCGGAAAAAAACGTTACAGCGTGACCGACGCCGGACGTTTGTCTTTAAGCGAGCAGGCGATTGCCCTGGAAGGCGTGCGCATGCGCATCGATGTGAGCAAGCGATCATTGCGCGGCCATGATCGGCCGGCCGAGATCCACGAGGCTGTGCATAACCTGCGCCATGCGTTGCAACTGCATCACGGGCGCTGGAGCCCGGAAGAAATCCTGCGGGTTTCCGCATTGCTCAATGACACCGCCAAAGCCATTGTCGACGGCCCTGCCGTGGCGTCCATACGGGAGAACACCGAATGACCCAAGTGATCGAACAATCCATTCACCGCGTCATGCACGACATCAAACGCCGTCGCCTGCAAGTGCTGCGCGTGGTTGACCTGACACCACGCATGCGTCGCATTACCCTGGGTGGGCCGGAACTCGCGGGGTTCGTCAGCCTGGGCGCTGATGATCACGTCAAACTGCTGTTCCCGCAGAACGCAGCCGAGCAAGCCGCCCTGGAAACCCTGGTGTTGGGCGCCGGCAAGGGCAACGGGCCGATGCCCGCGATGCGTGATTACACGCCACGCCGCTACGACCTCGACGCCCTGGAACTGGACATCGACTTTGTGCTGCACGGCGATGGCCCTGCCTCGACCTGGGCGGAACAGGCCCGGCCCGGACAGTTCCTGCACATCGGCGGGCCCAGGGGTTCGATGATTGTGCCGGACATGTTCGACAGCTATTTGCTGATCGGCGACGAAACCGCCCTGCCCGCCATTGCCCGTCGCCTGGAAGGCCTGGCGGCCAATCGCCGGGCGCTGGTGGTGGTCGAAGTGGAGAGCGGCGCCGAACAGCAGAAGCTGGAAAGCGCGGCGCAGGTCAACGTGATCTGGGTGTTGCGCGAAGGTGGCAAGGATAATCTGCTGGCCACCGTGAAGCAGTTGCAAATCCCCAGCGGCAGCCTGTACACGTGGGTCGCCACCGAGAGCAAGGCGTCACGACAGATTCGCCGAGTGCTGCTGGATGAGCATGGGGTGGATGAGCAGTTCTTGAAGGCCGTGGGGTATTGGCGGCTGGATGACTCTGAAGAAGAGTGACCGGTTATAGGGCTGGAACCCATCGCGAGCCCGTTCGCGATGGCTATTGCCCAGAAACTACAAAACCCGCCCCCGCCATCGATCCACCCCGATCAACACCAGCGATATCACCAAAAACCCCACCAGCAATCCCCCCGCATTCAGAAACACCTGTGGATAACCCAGGCTGTCGACATCGATGAAGGGATACGGATAAACAGCCAGCAAATGCCCACGCAGCAGCACATACGCGAAATACACCACCGGGTAGATCACCCACAGCCCAATATGCCGCAATCGCAAGGTGCCTTTGGGCACGCAGAGCCACCACCAGACCAGGAACAGCAACGGCATCACGTCATGCATCAGCTCATCCGCCACCCACTGCCAGCCTTCGGGATGCCACAGATGGCGCAACAAGACGTTGTAGGCCACGCCCACGATGACAATGCTCACGGCAATCGCGCTGCTGACCCCCGGTTGCAGAAACCAGCGTCTGGCCGCTGATTCGCGAGCGCTCAGATGACAGGTCAGGACGGTTGCCACCAGCGTATTGGTAATGACGGTGAAGTAGCTGAAAAAGCTGACCAACCCACCGAGCAGACTGGCGCCCAGTGTCCAGCGCGAGTGGAAGATCAGGTACATCTGGATGCTCAGCCCGGCCCAGCCCAGGCAAGCGGCTACCGCCACAAAAGCCGGTGATTTAAGCATGTTCAGATCGGTCGCTTGGTACGCATCAACTTCACGTACAGGCGTTCGACCTTCTCCCGCGCCCACGGCGTTTTGCGCAGGAACGTCAAGCTGGACTTGATACTTGGATCACTCTTGAAACAGCGAATGTCGATGCGCTCGGCCAAGCCCGACCATTCGTAGTGTTCAACCAGCACGTTGAGGATTTGCTCCAGGGTCACGCCGTGCAGCGGGTTGTTGTTCTGTTCGGTCATGCCGGGCCTTCGAGCAATGAATGAGTGGAAAGTCGCGCACCTTAGCCGAGGGCCTGTCCGGGTGGAAGACTTGTGTGGCGCCATGGATTAAATGTAGGTGAAGCGCGACATATCGCCGCGCGACACTGTTACCGATTTCGAAAGAATTCATGTCGGGAAAAGGCCTTTCTCTATTTGTAACAGAACATTATCCTTGCGCCCGAAAAGCTGAAACGCTTCATCCATTCGCGTTGCATCCTTGCGGTTCGCAGTTCATCCCCAGAAAAAGATCTAGAAACTTCCCATGCCTTATTTTCGATTTTTGCGAGACAGCGCTGTCTTCGCGCCCGTCAGCCATCAAAACACCTTGAGCCTGATAACAGGCCTTGGCGCCCTAAGCCTTGCCACGTGTGTTCAGGCCGCACCCGCCTTCGATAACGATTCCCCCTGGATGCTCGGCGACTGGAACGGCACGCGCAGCGAGCTTTCGGAAAAAGGCTACGACTTCAAACTCGATTACACCGGCGAAATGGGCAGCAATCTGCACGGTGGCTACGACCACGATCGCACTGCCCGCTATAGCGATCAGTTCGGTCTGGGCGCACATCTGGACCTGCAGAAAATCCTGGGTTGGCGCGACGCAGAATTTCAGCTGACCATCACCGAACGCAGCGGTAACAACATCAGCAATGACAGGATCAACGATCCACGGGTCGGCGGTTTCACGTCGGCCCAGGAAGTCTGGGGCCGCGGACAAACCTGGCGCCTGACGCAGATGTGGTACCAGCAGAAATTCTTCGACCAGCAGCTCGACATCAAGGTCGGCCGGTTTGGTGAAGGCGAGGACTTCAACAGCTTCCCCTGCGATTTCCAGAACCTGGCGTTCTGCGGCTCGCAGGTCGGCAACTGGGTGGGCGGCATCTGGTACAACTGGCCCGTCAGCCAGTGGGCGATGCGGGTCAAGTATCACCTGACGCCCGAGCTGTATGCGCAAGTCGGCGCCTATGAGCAAAACCCGTCGAACCTCGATCGCGGCAACGGTTTCAAACTCAGCGGCAGCGGCACTCAGGGCGCGATCCTGCCGGTGGAGCTGGTGTGGACGCCGAAACTCAATGGCCTGCCGGGCGAATACCGCGCCGGTTACTACTACAGCAATGCCAATGCCACGGACGCCTACAAGGACCGCAACGGTCAGCCAGCGGCACTGAGCGGCGAGGCCTACCGAAGCGCTTCGAGCAAGCATGGCGTGTGGCTGGGCGTGCAGCAGCAGATCACCCGCCGCGCCAGCGATAATTCTCGCGGCCTGAGCGTCTTCGCCAACGGCACGATGCATGACAAGAAGACCAACGCCATCGACAACTATGTCCAGGGGGGGTCGTCTACAAGGGCCTGTTTGATGCTCGCACCAAAGACGACATCGGGTTTGCCCTGGCACGGGTTCACGTCAACCCGGCCTATCGCAAGAATGCCGAAGCTCACAACGAGGCACGGGCGGTGTACGACTACGACGACCCGTCCTTCCTGCCCCCGCAAGACACCGAGTACAGCGCCGAGCTCTATTACGGCGTGCACGTCACGAATTGGCTGACCGTGCGTCCAAATCTGCAATACATCCGCCACCCCGGTGGCGTGGACAAGGTCGACGACGCGCTGATTGGCGGGATCAAGATCCAGTCGTCGTTCTAACCATCGCCCTTGCAACTGAACCAATGCCTTCGTGGGATCGTCATCTACAGTGAACCTGCGAAGGAATACATGAAACCTTACGGAGAATCACACTATGAGCACTGATGGTGCTTTGAGTCGAGGCCGTCTGCTACCGACGCTGCTCGGCCTACTGCTTCTACTAATGGGCCTGGCCATGCTGGCCGGCGGGATCAAGTTGAGCCTGCTCGGCGGCTCGCTGTATTACCTGCTGGCCGGTATTGGCCTGACATTGACCGGGGTGCTGCTGATCATGGCGCGCCGTGCGGCATTGGGCCTGTATGCACTGGTGCTGTTTGCCAGCACCGTGTGGGCCTTGTGGGAAGTCGGTCTCGACTGGTGGCAACTGGTGCCGCGTTTGGCGCTGCTGTTTGCCCTGGGCATCGTCATGTTGTTGCCTTGGTTCCGTCGCCCGATCCTGCGTGAGGGCGCAGCGCCGTTGGGCACGGGCGCGTTGGGCGTCGCCGTGGTGCTGGCAGGCGTAACCGCATTGGCCAGCCAATTCACCAACCCGGGTGAAATCAAGGGTCAACTGGACCGCGACAGCGTTGCGGGCATGGTTAACACCGCCCCGGCAATGCCCGACGGTGACTGGAATTCATACGGTCGCAGCGCCCATGGTGATCGCTATTCGCCTCTGGCGCAGATCACGCCGCAAAATGCGCACAAGCTGGTCGAGGCCTGGAGCTATCGCACCGGCGACTTGCCGGGGCCGAATGACCCGGGCGAAACCACCGCCGAAAACACCCCGCTGAAAGTCAACGGCATGCTCTACGTGTGCACGCCGCACAGCCAGGTGATCGCGCTGGACCCGGACACCGGCAAGGAAATCTGGCGTTTCGATCCGAAGCTGTCGACGCAGAATGCGGCGAACTTCAAGGGTTGGGCGCACATGACCTGCCGTGGCGTGTCCTACCACGATGACGCTGTTTATGCGTCCGAGCAGAGCCCTACCGGCAGCGCCAGCCCTGCGCCGGCAGCCAACGCCTGTCCACGCCGGATTTTCCTGCCGACCGCCGACACCCGCCTGATCGCCCTCAACGCCGACACCGGCAAGATGTGCGAAGACTTCGGTGACAACGGCCAGGTCGACCTGCGCGCCAACATCGGCGGGTTCGCCGCCGGTGGTTACTACTCCACTTCGCCGCCAGCCGTCACCAAGGACCTGGTCGTGATTGGCGGCCACGTCACCGATAACGTCTCTACCGACGAACCGAGCGGCGTGATCCGCGCATTCGACGTGCACACCGGCAAGCTGGTGTGGAACTGGGACAGCGGCAATCCGGACGACACCACGCCGATTGCCGAGGGCAAGACCTATACCCGTAACTCGCCGAACATGTGGTCCATGTTTGCCGTCGATGAAAAACTCGGCATGCTCTACCTGCCGATGGGCAACCAGACCCCGGACCAGTTCGGGGGTGCCCGCACGCCCGAATCGGAGCTGCATGCCGCGGGCCTGACCGCCCTCGACATCGCCACCGGCCAGGTGCGCTGGCACTTCCAGTTTACCCACCATGACCTGTGGGACATGGACGTGGGTGGCCAGCCTACCCTGATGGACCTGAAAACCGCTGACGGCGTGAAGCCAGCAGTACTGGCCTCCACCAAGCAAGGCAGCATCTACGTGCTCGATCGCAGCACGGGCCAGGCCATTGTGCCGATCAACGAAGTGCCGGTGCCACAAGGCGCAGTCGAAGGGGATCACACCTCGCCGACCCAGCCCAAGTCTGACTTGAACCTCATGCCGCCACCGCTGCAGGAGCACGACATGTGGGGCGTGACGCCGTTTGACCAACTGATCTGCCGGATCGACTTCAAATCCATGCGTTATGAAGGCCCGTTCACCCCGCCGTCGCTGCAGGGGTCGATCGTGTATCCAGGCAACTTCGGCGTGTTCGACTGGGGTGGTATCTCGGTGGATCCGATCCGTCAGATCGCCTTCGTGAACCCTAGCTACATGGCGTTCAAATCGAAGATGATCCCGGCGGCAGAGATTGCAGCCCAAGGCCCGCGCAAAAGCGAAACCGAAGGCGTGCAGCCGAACAAGGGCGCGCCTTATGGTGTGGTGCTGGAAGCGCTGCTCTCTCCAATGGGCCTGCCATGCCAGGCGCCAGCCTGGGGTTATGTGGCTGCCATCGACCTGACCACGTCCAAAGTGCTGTGGAAACACAAGAACGGCACCGTGCGTGACAGCTCGCCGGTACCGATCCCGTTGAGCATGGGCGTACCCAGCCTGGGCGGCACCTTCACCACCGCCGGTGGCGTGGGCTTCCTGAGCGGCACCCTCGATCAGTACCTGCGCGCTTATGACGTGAAAAACGGCAAACAATTGTGGGAAGGCCGCCTGCCCGCCGGTGCGCAAACCACACCGATGACCTACACCGGCAAGGACGGCAAGCAATATGTGCTGGTCGTGGCGGGTGGTCATGGTTCGCTGGGCACCAAGCAAGGTGACTATGTTATTGCTTACAAATTGGCTGAGTAAGCTGTAGCGGCAATAAACAAAGGCGACACCCTCAGGGGTGTCGCCTTTTTTATTGTCACCCCATCCCCTGTCGGAGCGAGCTTGCTCGCGATGGCAGTGTGTCAGGCGCCATGTTCGCTGACTGATGCACCGCCATCGCGAGCAAGCTCGCTCCTAGAGGGGGCGGGGCCGAATTAACACCCAGGTATCATTGAAACCACCATTAACCTGCCCCATCTAAGACCCATACCCATTGCGCAGGTGTCCCAATGAGCGACCAGCAAGATTTTCCCGAAGACCTGAGCGAATACGCTGATCCAGAAAATGCCCCGAGCCGTACGGCCGGCAAAGGCCTCGCGTTGCCTGGCCAAAACCTGCCGGACAAGGTCTACATCATCCCGATCCACAACCGCCCGTTCTTCCCGGCCCAGGTGTTGCCGGTCATCGTCAACGAAGAACCCTGGGCCGAAACCCTGGATCTGGTGAGCAAGTCCGACCATCACTCCCTGGCCCTGTTCTACATGGACACGCCCCAGGAAGACCCGCGCCACTTCGACACTTCCGCCTTGCCGCTGTACGGCACGCTCGTCAAGGTGCACCACGCCAGCCGCGAAAATGGCAAGTTGCAATTCGTTGCCCAGGGCCTCACTCGCGTACGCCTCAAGACCTGGCTCAAGCACCATCGTCCACCCTACCTGGTGGAAGTCGAGTATCCGCACCAGCCGAGCGAGCCGACCGACGAGGTCAAGGCCTACGGCATGGCGTTGATCAACGCGATCAAGGAACTGCTGCCGCTCAACCCGCTGTACAGCGAAGAGCTGAAGAATTACCTCAACCGCTTCAGCCCCAACGACCCCTCGCCCCTGACTGACTTCGCCGCTGCGCTGACCTCGGCGACCGGCAGCGAGTTGCAGGAAGTGCTCGATTGCGTGCCGATGCTCAAGCGCATGGAAAAAGTCTTGCCGATGCTGCGCAAGGAAGTCGAAGTCGCGCGTCTGCAAAAGGAGATTTCCGCCGAGGTAAACCGCAAGATCGGCGAGCACCAGCGCGAATTTTTCCTCAAGGAACAGCTCAAGGTCATCCAGCAGGAACTCGGCCTGACCAAAGACGACCGTAGCGCCGACATCGAGCAGTTCGAGCAGCGCCTGGAAGGCAAGGTGTTGCCGGCGCAGGTGCAAAAACGCCTCGAGGAGGAAATGAACAAGCTGTCGATCCTCGAAACAGGCTCGCCGGAGTATGCCGTCACCCGCAACTACCTCGACTGGGCGACCTCGGTGCCGTGGGGGGTATATGGCGATGACAAACTCGACCTCAAGCACGCGCGCAAGGTGCTGGACAAACACCATGCCGGGCTCGACGACATCAAGGATCGCATCCTCGAATTCCTCGCCGTTGGCGCCTACAAGGGCGAGATCAGCGGTTCCATCGTGCTGTTGGTGGGTCCGCCGGGCGTGGGCAAAACCAGCGTCGGCAAATCCATCGCCGAGTCCCTGGGGCGGCCGTTCTACCGCTTCAGTGTCGGCGGCATGCGCGACGAAGCCGAGATCAAGGGCCACCGGCGCACGTACATTGGCGCGCAACCGGGCAAACTCGTCCAGGCGTTGAAAGACGTTGAAGTGATGAACCCGGTGATCATGCTCGACGAAATCGACAAGATGGGCCAGAGCTACCAGGGCGACCCGGCTTCGGCGCTGCTGGAAACGCTGGACCCGGAGCAGAACGTCGAGTTTCTCGACCATTACCTCGACCTGCGCCTGGACCTGTCCAAAGTGCTGTTCGTGTGCACCGCCAACACCCTGGATTCCATCCCCGGCCCGTTGCTCGACCGCATGGAAGTCATTCGCCTGTCGGGTTACATCACCGAAGAAAAAGTTGCCATTGCCAAGCGCCACTTGTGGCCCAAGCTGCTGGAAAAGGCCGGTGTTTCGAAGGGCAGCCTGTCGATCAGCGACAGCGCCTTGAAAACCTTGATCGACGGTTACGCCCGTGAGGCCGGTGTGCGCCAGCTCGAAAAGCAGATGGGCAAGCTGGTGCGCAAGGCGGTGATGAAGCTGATCGACGATCCGAAGGCGGTGATCAAGCTCGGCCCGAAAGACCTCGAAGCGTCGCTGGGCCACCCAGTGTTTCGTAACGAACAGGTATTGTCCGGCACCGGCGTCATCACGGGCCTGGCGTGGACCAGCATGGGCGGCGCCACACTGCCGATCGAAGCCACACGCATTCACACGCACAACCGAGGATTCAAGCTCACCGGGCAGTTGGGTGACGTGATGAAGGAGTCGGCGGAAATTGCCTACAGCTACATCAGCTCGAACCTGAAGTCGTTTGGCGGTGATCCGAAGTTCTTCGACGAAGCCTTCGTTCACCTGCACGTGCCGGAAGGCGCCACCCCCAAGGACGGTCCGAGTGCCGGTGTGACCATGGCCAGCGCCCTGCTCTCGCTCGCACGCAACCAACCGGCGAAAAAAGGCGTGGCCATGACCGGCGAACTGACGCTCACCGGGCATGTCCTGCCCATTGGCGGGGTGCGCGAAAAAGTGATCGCGGCGCGTCGGCAGAAGATCTTCGAATTGATCCTGCCAGAGGCCAACCGTGGCAGCTTCGAAGAGTTGCCCGATTACCTGAAGGAAGGGATTACGGTGCATTTCGCCAAGCGGTTTGCGGATGTGGCGAAAGTCCTGTTCTAACGTTGAAGGCGCTGTAGATCTCTTGTTTACAGCGCCTTCTCATCCATTCACGCGACCTAAACAACCAATCGTTCTAAAAACTGTCAGTTCTGATAGTAACGCTTCTCCAACTGCTTCCAGATACTGGTGACGAACGTCGTTCAGCTCATCAATCAGCGTCATGCAGGGAGAATGAAATGGTCGCAACCACCAAAAATTCCGGAACGTTCACCGCCAAACTGCCCCCGGAGCCAGACTTCAACGCGACTCAGGTCCAGGTCTATACAGATCCTGACGGCAAAAAACACTTTTCCGGAACCTATCGCGCCAATCCAACTGACCACGATCATCGAGTTTTCTACATCATCACAAGCCGGGACATTCCCAACGGGAAACACGAATTTCCCTCAGGCCCCGATGGAATCCAAACGGTATTGTATTCCCAGCGTGTAGATAACGTAGAAGTGACCCGCGCTACCATTGAAAAAGGTACGTTCACCGTTGAGTTCCATGAAGGCAATTACAAAATTGGCTTCCATGCAGACCTGCTTGATCGCTCGGGCAAACTCATCGATGTCCTGGGCAACGTTGACATTACGGAGAGTTAGAAGTCGCAGACACTTGAAGACTATTGCCTGCACAGGCAGGGAATAGTCTTCACCGGGCGACGCTGTCACAATTTGTCTCATCTTAAGTTATGCTCGCCGTTCGTCGTGAACGCCGGAGCCTCCGCCCTTATGTCCCCCAGCCGCCTGTTTGTCCCCCTCGCCCTCGCCCTGCTGGCCGCCTGCGCTTCGCAGCCCAAACAGAACGTGACAGTGGAAAAACAAAGCGAATGCCCGGTGAAGATGAGCAACGGGCAAAACCTGATCCTGAGCCTGCCGAGCAACCCGACCACGGGCTATCGCTGGGCCATCCAGGATTCGGCCGGGGGCGTGCTGCGCGCGCTGGGGCCAGAGGTGTATCGCAACCCTGAAGATGCCGGCGTGGTGGGGGCTGCCGGGGTTTCGACCTGGCGGTTCCAGGCTTTTGCCGCGGGCACCGGGCGGTTGCGCCTGACCTCGCAACAACCCTGGGCACCGGAAGTGTTGCCGGTGGACAGCTTTGACTGCGCAATTTCGGTCAACTGATCATGGGTTGGCTGATTCTGGCGTTGATGGGCGCAGTGACCTTTCTCTATGGCCTCAGTGTGCATGCCGCACTGCTGTGCCTGCTGGTCAAGCCGTTACCGGTGCTCGCCCTGCTCGGCTGGCTGCACGACGCGCCGCCCAGCGATTATCGACGCTGGATCAGCCTGGGCCTGATCTTCTCGCTGCTCGGCGATGTGCTGCTGGCGTGGCCGGGGGATTTGTTCGTATTCGGCCTCGGGGCGTTCCTCGTCGCGCATCTGGCGTACCTCAAGGCTTACCTGAGCGATTGCCGTCGGCTGGCGCTGCTGCCGTTGATCTTCGCCCTCGTGGTGGGCGCGGTCCTGCTGGGCATCCTGCTGGCCAACGGCCTGGGCCCACTGACCGTGCCAGTGATCGTCTACGGCGTGGCTATCAGCGCCATGCTGTGGCGCGCCTTGGCCCGCCTGGGCACCGACGTGCCCAGGCGTTCGGCATTACTGGCAGCCGGCGGCGCCGTGGCGTTCGTGTTTTCCGACAGCGTGATCGGCATCAACCGCTTCGTTGCGCCGTTCAACGCCGCGCCGTATGTGATCATCCTCAGTTACTGGCTGGGGCAGTGGGGCATCACGGCTTCGGCGTTTGCACACAAACCGCGATAGCTCTTGTATTCGCACCACACCATTCCCGGCGGTTTATCAGACAAACCGCGCATCCCCACGCCAACTTGGCTAAAATGCCGGCCTTTTCCACCGACACCGCCGGAACCGCCGTGAGCAAAGAACCCGATCGCCTATTCGCCCAGCCGTTGGCCCAGGTGCCCGACTTCGCCTTCAACGAGGACGTGGTGCGGGTGTTCCCGGACATGATCAAGCGCTCGGTGCCAGGTTATCCGACCATCGTCGAAAACCTCGGCGTGCTCGCGTCGCAGTTCGCCCAGCCGAACAGTGTGCTCTACGACCTCGGTTCGTCCCTCGGCGCCGTGACCCAGGCGTTGCGCCGCCATGTGCGCACCGACGGTTGCCGCGTCATCGCTGTGGATAACTCCGCGGCGATGGTCGAGCGTTGCCGTGAATACCTCAACGGCCAGGACTCGATGTTCCAGGAGCTGTTGCCGGTGGAGGTAATCGAAGGCGACATTCTGGCTCTCGACTTCCAGCCAGCCTCAGTGGTGGCGCTGAACTTCACCCTGCAATTCATTGCCCGGCCGCAGCGCACCGAGTTGCTCGCGCGCATCCGCCAGTCGCTGCTGCCCGGTGGCGCCCTGATTCTCTCGGAAAAGCTGCGTTTTGAAGACGAGCAGGAGCACGCGCTGCTCACCGACCTGCATGTCGCCTTCAAACGCGCCAACGGCTACAGCGAACTGGAAATCGCCCAGAAGCGCAGCGCCATCGAAAACGTCATGAAGCCCGACAGCCTCGAAGAACACCGCGAACGCCTGCTGGCTGCCGGGTTCTCGAAAGTCGTGCCGTGGTTCCAGTGCCTTAACTTTGCCTCGTTGATTGCCTTGCCATGATCGATCTGTCCCCCCTCGCCCGCCATCTGGCGGGTACACCGCTGGCCGAATGGGCCAACACCCTGCAAGCGCAACTCGACAAGAAAATGGAAAAGGGTCACGGCGACCTGGAGCGCTGGCAGAGTGCGCTGGATGCCCTGCCGAACATCCAGCCCAGCAAAGTCGACCTGCTCAATGGCCTGAAACTGGATACCGATTGCGACGACGCCACCCGCGCGCAGATGCGCAGCGCCTTGATGGGCCTGTCGCCATGGCGCAAGGGACCGTTCGATCTGTTTGGCGTGCACGTCGACACCGAATGGCGTTCGGACTGGAAGTGGTCGCGGGTCGCTCCGCACCTGGATCTCAAGGGCAAGCGCATCCTCGATGTCGGCTGCGGCAACGGCTATTACATGTGGCGCATGCTCGGCGCCGGTGCCGACAGCGTGATCGGCGTCGACCCGAACTGGCTGTTCTTCTGCCAGTTCCAGGCGGTGCAGCGTTACCTGTCGCAACCCAATGCCTGGCACCTGCCGTTTCCTTTCGAAGACTTGCCAGCGAACCTGGAAGGTTTCGATACAGTGTTTTCCATGGGCGTGTTCTACCATCGCCGCTCGCCGATCGAGCATTTGCTGGCGCTGAAGGATTGCCTGGTCAAGGGCGGTGAACTGGTACTGGAAACCCTGGTGGTCGAAGGCGACAAGCATCAGGTGTTGGTACCGGAAGATCGCTACGCACAGATGCGCAACGTGTGGTTCCTGCCGTCCGTGCCGGCGCTGGAATTGTGGCTGCGACGTGCCGGTTTCAGCGATGTGAAGTGCGTGGATGTGAGCGTGACCACGGTCGAGGAACAGCGCGGGACGGAGTGGATGAAGTACCAGTCGCTCAGCGATTTCCTCGATCCTGAGGATCACAGCAAAACGATCGAAGGGCTGCCGGCGCCGATGCGGGCGGTCATAGTGGCTAAAAAGTAAGTTCTGAAAACAACCAGTAACCCTGTGGGAGCGGTGTCAGTTTTCTAATCTGCCGATTTGGCCCGTCGCGCCTTGAAGAACTCACTCAACACCGCCCCACACTCCTCTGCCAGCACCCCGCCCTCAAACAGCACCCGGTGATTCAAGAAGCCCTGGGTAAAAAACTGCCCCTGGCTCTGAACGATCCCGGCCTTGGGCTCCAGCGCGCCGTACACCACCCGCGCAATGCGCGAATGCACGATCAGCCCGGCGCACATGCTGCACGGTTCCAGCGTCACGTAGAGCGTACTGCCCGGCAGCCGGTAGTTGCTGGCAGCCAACGCCGCTGCGCGGATCGCCACCATTTCGGCGTGGGCACTGGGGTCGTGGCCGCTGATCGGGCAATTGAAGCCACGGCCGATGATTTCACCGTCCTGCACCAGCACCGCGCCCACCGGCACCTCACCCAGCGCCGCGCCTTGTTCGGCCAGTGCCAGGGCTTCACGCATGAAGTCGCGGTCACGGCTGCGATCGATGATCGCAGCAGGTCGAATCTGACGCATCACGCCACCTCGATGGCGGCCATCAGGCCGGTTTCCATGTGGTCGATCACATGGCAATGGAACATCCACACACCCGGGTTATCCGCCACCAGCGCCACCTGTGCACGCTCGTTCTTGCCCAGCAGATAGGTATCGGTGAAATACGGAATCACCTTGTGCCGGTTCGAGGCGATGACCTTGAAGCTCATGCCGTGCAGGTGAATCGGGTGTTGATACTGGGTCAGGTTCTTCAATTCAAATATGTAGCTTTTGCCCTTTTCAAGCTTGGCAATCGGCCGGTCAGCACAGGTCTTGTCGGTGATGTCCCAGGCCTTGCCGTTGATTTGCCACAGGCTCGGCGGTCTGTTGTCGACGTTGACCGACACCGAACCGACCCACTCGAAATTGAAGTTGAGTTTCTCGGCATTGGCCAGGTCCGGCTCGGCTACCGGGTTGGCCGGCAGTGCCGGTGGCCAGGTGGTCGGTTCGTCATTGTTGGCCACCGAGCGCAGTGTGCCCAAACGCACCGGGCCGTTGCGCAGAGACAACTCTTCGCCGGCCGGCGGCGCCTTGATCGCCAGGCAAATGCGCATGCCAGGTCCCAGCCAGTATTCCTTGCCCAGCGGGCGCGGTTCGATGGGGTTACCGTCCAGGGCGTAGATCTTCGCTTCGACGCCGGGAATGTTCAGGCGATAGGTCAGGGTGTTGTCGAGGTTGAGCAGGCGCACCCGTGTAATCTGCCCCGCCGGCAAGTCGATGACCGGCGATGGCACACCGTTGATGGTCACCAGACGCCCGGCCGTACCGCCACGGGCGGCTTCACGGGGAATGCTGAACTCGACGAAATTGCCTTGCTCATCGACGTGCCAGTTCTTCAGGCTCACGGTTTTTTCGTAATTGAACCCGGTCGGCTCGCGCTCTTCGACAATCAACGGCCCAACCAGCCCGCGCCCCAGTTCCTCGCTGCTGTTCACGTGAGGGTGATACCAGTAACTGCCGGCGTCGGGCACACGGAATTTGTAGTCGAAGTATTCGCCCGGCAGCACCGGAAGTTGGGACACATAGGGAACGCCGTCCATCTCCAGCGGCAGGCGGATGCCGTGCCAGTGAATGGTGGTAGCGACCGGCAGATGGTTGATAAACCGAACCCGCAGCCATTCGCCCTGGCGCACGCGCAACTCGGTGCCCGGCGCCGATGCGCCAAACGCCCAGGCCGGAGTCTTGTGCCCGGCAACCAGCTCCACATCCAGGGGCGCGGCGATCAACTCGTAGTCATGACCCGCGTCGGCATCGGCCATCTTGCCCAGCCAGTAACGCGAGGCGCCGCCCGCACCGACACCAACGACAACAAGACCGGCCAGGCCACCGAGGATTTGGCGACGGGTAAAAGACATGAACTCAACCACCTTAACGTCCAGCGCAAACCCAGCGGCCTGCAAAAGGCGAATACGATACACCTGCGGTTGCGAAACGGTAAGGGCAGCGCGGCGGATGGACGCATGTGCGCACGTCTGTGCGGTACATATGTACCGCCCCGGCGACAATTGAAGGGTTCACCCTCGAGGTCCCTATTCTCAAGGCACCGAGTCAATGAACACTGACCAGACCCCTCCCTTGCCCAATGCCGCCGACAAGGCGGCCCTGAAGGCGATTGCCGCCCATGTGGTCCGGACTTGCCCGAGCCTGCACGATACCGCCCACGAAGTTGCCGCCAACCTGTTGGTGAAATACGGCATCCATGATCTCGACCCCGATCAGGTGTATTTCCACCGGTTCAAGACCGCACAAAGTCTGGCGTCGTCTTTCACCGGTTGGCAGCATTACGGCGAAAAACCCTACGAATCCCTGACCCTCACGCAACTGGTGATCTACCGATTCCGCGCTACCGACCAGGACAACGCCGACCTTTTGGACACCTACGGCGGCTTCTACACCGCAGGCCCCGAGGTGGAAAACTTCGACGCCAGCAATGAAGTGCCACTGCATGGCAATGAGGTGCTCAAGCACTTCTGGGACCTCAACTTCAGTGACATTTACCGCAACAAACTGCATGCCTTCTGGGACGCCTACGCCGGTGACTTCCGCACGCTGACCAAATGCACGCTCCTGGGCAAAACCATCGAGGCCCATGAGAGCGGGCGATTGAACCTCGAAGATTGCAACATGGCGCTGGAGGCGGTGATCGGTCCGATCACCTGGCCGGCCACGTTGAAAATGCTGCAAGCCGATGCGTCACCCGTCTCGTACCTGCGCGTCGCCGCCCTGGATATCGCCGGCCACGCCGCCACGAATATCCTGCGAATCATCGATGCCAAGGGCCAGCAGATTCTCTATGTACCGGGTGAGGACACACCTTTGCAGGTGTTCGAGACACCCTCGGACCTGCACTGGTGGATCCTCAATCAAATGAACGATGAATCCGCT
Source organism: Pseudomonas sp. S2_C03 (assembly GCF_054668405.1). Classification (NCBI taxonomy): domain Bacteria; kingdom Pseudomonadati; phylum Pseudomonadota; class Gammaproteobacteria; order Pseudomonadales; family Pseudomonadaceae; genus Pseudomonas; species Pseudomonas sp. S2_C03. Next base: position 4,292,318 of record NZ_CP162766.1, read on the forward strand.
CGCCGAGCCCTCATGACTCATTTCCCATTGGCGGAACGCCAGGCCATCAGCGAAAACCTCGTCGACCTGATGAATCGCCTGACAAGCACCTGGGGCCATTCCGATCATCACCTGATCAACCAGAAAGACCAGACGATTACCGGGGACGCCTTTGGCTGGCTCCGCGACTCGACCCGCAACGCCATGACCGAAGAAGCCAACCTGTCACTGACCTCCAATGGCGATCTGCGCAAGAAACTCTGGATCGGTTACCTCAGCGCCGGCCTCAAGGTGTTCGGCCCGATGGCCGCGGTGGGCTGGCCAGTGGCACTGCCGGTGATTGGCGCGAGCATTGCCAGCATGGGCCTGAATATCGATCAGGCGGTAACCGGCAAGACCGCCAGTGAGCGCAAGGAAGGCGTGATCGGGGCGATCTTCAATGCCATCGACGCGCTGTTCAATCTGCCGTTTCTCAAGGGTGTCGGGTCGGTGGCGGAGGTCGGTGCCGAGGTCGATGCGGCGGAAGCGGCAGAGTGGGACGAGTACGCCGAGTCGTCACGAACCCCGGACGAATCGGCCGTGCCCGATAAACCATCCGAAGGGCTGCCAACAGCCGCAGAAGCGCCGTCGCCGAAGCCGGCTTCGCGCACCGACATACCGGAAAAATTTCAAACCAACGAACTGCTGGACAGCAAGACGCCCGTCAGCGAACCCGGTAAATTCCAGGGTATCTATCAGCTCGATGGCGACCCGCCGTACGCCATCATGATCAACGACAACGCCTACTACGTGCGCTACTTCCCCGACTCCAGGGGGGCGGTTACTGGGCGATCGTCGACCCGACCCGGCCCAACCAGTTTATCCACTCCCTGCCCGTGCGCCTGAATGCCGAAGGACAATGGGAACGGATGCCCAAACTGCGATTGGCGGCCGGTGGGCAATGCATGGGCAAGACCGCCTGCGTGGTCGAACTGGAGTTGACTGAACAAGCAGCCGCCCAGCCCGCACCGCCCGCCCCGGAACAACCCCATTCGAGCGCTCTGCCGCCCATTTCCACCGGACCCAGACGAATTGTGACGTCCTACGACGTCGATCCCTATAAAGCGTACGGTTTGAAGCGCTGGGCATTGGACCTCCCTGAAACCCACGTCCGGATACAGAGAGGCCCCAGCGGCGAATTGCTTTCCCAGGATCGCTACGCACTTAACTTCGCCCAGAAACACCAGTCGCTGTTGACGTCCGCACGGCGTTTCTACCAGAACCTCGACTGGCGCTCTTTGCCTTCACGTCCGCACATTCCGGCGGTCGACAGTTCGATGACGTTCACAACGTTGATCAAGCGCACGTTCAGCGCCTTTCCCGGATTGGTCATCGGCGAAACACTTGACCGGATCACCAGCATGAAACTGGTGATCAAGGACATGCCAACGCTGGCCGCCGAGGGCGTGAAAACCATCTACATGCGGCGCCTGCTCGCCGACTTTGCCCAGGAGGACCTCAATCAATATTTCAACACCGGCGTGATGTCCGAGGACCTGGAAAAATACCTGACTCAACTGGGCACCGATCCGGCTGGGCGCTTCAATGATCTGGAGCTGGTCAAGGCAGCCCGAGCCCAGCGTATCCGCGTGCAGGCTCTGGACTGCGCGGCCAACTATCGAAAACCCGTCGCCATGATCCCCCACGATGAGCAGATGATGGCCAACCACCTGGCGAGCGAAATCATGTTCTCGGACAGGGTGCTCAATGGCGCCGGGAAATGGTTGGTACTGACCGGAGCGCAAAGCACCAACACGTTCAGGGGGATGGCAGGCCTCAGCGAGTTGGAAGGAGGCCTGGGCGTACGCATTGAGGAGGTGGACCCAGGACAAGGGCATGGCCTGGAAATCGATCCCGGCATTGAAATGGATCGCGGCCCCTCCGTGACCAGCGTGTTCAAGGGCAGGACCGACATCCTTTACAGCGACCTGCGCCTGCAAGTGGAAGCGTCGCCGGTGAATTGGACCGAAGAGCGAATCAGACGCCTGCTGTTCCGCAAGGGCATGTACCTGTTCCAGAAAGCCGAAGGTGCATACACCCTCGTCCATCGCAGCGGCGAGGGCTCCATCGTCCACACCGCCGTGGAGCCACTGGCGCACGGTAACCTGTGCATCATCCGCCCCGCATGGACAGAGGTCAGCGGCGTTCCGTTTCCTTCCGTCGAGCTGCTGTCGCGGGCGCTGAACGGCATGGGCATGGTGTTGCAGAGTCGCATCCCGAGCTGATCTGGCCGTCAGCCTATCGATGCCCCCGCGGGCCACATCGACCCGCGCGGGTTCACGATGCGCTCGCACGCTGCGGTTTTTTCGTACGCATACCATCCATGTTCCGACATCGCACTGCCCTGTCTTCTGACAGACCCCTCACCCTTGCGCCTGAAATGATCCTGGCTGTTTTCAACCCACCACGATCAAGGAAAGCCTGTGGACACTCCAAAAGACGATGCACTGCCCAATTCCGCCGACAGAGAGGCGCTCAAGCAACTGGTTCCGACACTCGTCGCCTCCTGCCCCGACATGTACGAAATGGCCTGCGCCATCTCCCGGGATATTCTTGCCGAACACCACCTCAGCCACTTGGAACCCGAACAGGTTTACTTCCATCGATTTCACGCCGCGCAAAGTAGCCCGCTGACCTTCACCGGCTGGGAGCATCGTGTTGAAGTCCCCCGCGAATCGATGACCCTGCCGCAACTGGTCATCCAGCGATTCAGCGTGCACGACCAGGACAACGCCGACCTGCTCGACTCCGACGCCGGCTTCTACACCGACGGCCCGGACGCCGGCAATTACGACCAGACCAACGAAATACGTTTGCACGCCAAGGATGTGCTGAAGGTGTTCTGGGACCTCAACTTCGCCGACAAGTACCGGAAAAAGATCAAGGCGTTCTGGTACAACCACCGCAAGACGTTCCGCATGTTGGCCAAATGTACTTTTCTCGCCAAGGCCATGGAGGACCGTGAAAGCGGGCGGCTTTCCGACGATAACTTCCGGACGGCCGTCAACGCCGTGGCCGGCAACGTCCGTTGGCCTGTGACGCGCCAGATGCTCGAAGAGCAAGCACCACCTGCCAAGGGCGTACGCATCAGCCTGTTGAAAGTCGGCGACTTCATCGCCACCGACATCCTGTGCATCGTCGACGCCCATGGCAGGAAAATGATCTACACCCCTGGCGAAGTTTGGGGCGTGCATGCCTTGCAGTCCGACCGCCATGTGCACTGGTGGATCCTGTCGAAAATCAAGACGCCGTCCGGTCGCAAGCGTTTCATGGCGCACTTCCAGGTTGCCGATCACGACATTACGGGGGACACCTCCTCGCGCAAGAGTGCAAAGCTTGAGTGGCTTGAAATACTGAACCCGGGCGCGGCACTCGCGGCAAAGATACTGAGTGAGCCAAACAACCAGAACGTCGGCCTCACCCATGTGCTCGATCTGCTGACCACAACCTGGCACACCAATGATCACAAGTTGGTCGCACTGTCGGCCGAAGCGGTGGAAGGCGATGCCTTCACGTTCCTGGGGTACGCGACCCATGCGCGCATGATCAGCGACGCCGAGTTCATGCTGCACTCCAATGGCGAGCTGCGTAAAAAACTGTGGATCGGTTACCTGAACGCCTTTAACAAGATGTTTGGTCCGATGGCCGCTGTGGGCTGGCCAGTCGCGCTGGCGGTGGTGGGTGCGGGCATCGCCAACGTCGGACTGGAGATCGATCAGGCGGTCAACGGCAAGACACCGGGCGCGCGCAAGTCAGCAGTGACCGCGGCAATCTTCACCGCCATCGACACGCTGTTCAACGCCACGTTCCTGGCGGGTGAAGGCGCCCTGCCGGAAATTGCCGAGACCTCGGTGCTCATAGAAGAGGAAGAGGCGCTACTGTTTGAAGCGGCGAAGGCGCGTACTCCGCTGCCGCCGATCGAGGATATCGCACCGACGCAAGTATTGCCCAAGGCACCGGAGAATTTCCTCGACTCGTTCAAAACCACCCTCACCGAACCGACTCTCCTGGAGGCCGACAACCCCAAATTCCAGGAAATCTTCAGGACACCGTCCGGCAAGACCTACATCCTGATGCGCCGCGCCGGCGCCGATGCCTTCTACGAGGTGCGCTATGTCGAGCAGATGCGTGGGTGGGTGATCATCGACCCGGTGCACCCCTACTCGTTTTATCGCAATGTGCCGGTGCGCCTGAACGAAGCGTTGAAATGGGAGCCGGTCGCCCGCCCCGGCTTGCGCGGCGGCATGAAGATCTTCGGCGACTGGCCCTGGGGGCATACGACCACACCGCTGCCGGAAATCGCCACAGAACCCATGCCCTACGACGTGGCGGAATCGGTAAAAGCCGAACTGCGACCCGTGGCCGAGGCCCGTACCGATGATTTCCCACTGGACATCGGGCCTGAAACCGATGGCCTTTACCAGAACTTCAAATCGCTGCGTCGTCGCCTTTATGCCGACGCGAGCAGCTTCTATCGCGACCCCGTCTTGCCCGCGCGGCCGGCAGTGCCTGCCGTAAAATCGTCGACCACCTTTGCCGACTTGAGCAAAGGCGTGCTCAAGGATGGGCCTGGCCTGGTGCTCGGGCAGCCGAACGCCAGCACCACCGCCCGACGCCTCCTCATCAAGAACTTCAAAGTGCTGAACAAGCAGAAGGTCAGGACGTTGTACGTGGATCGCCTGATGACCGATTTCCACCAGGCCGACCTCGATCTGTTCCACCAGATCGGCGAAATGTCCCCAACGCTGGAAGATTCGCTGAAGGCCATGGACCTGCAGATGGGCACCGATCCGGCCGGCCCCCACAGTTACATCGAGCTGGTGACGGCCGCGCAGAAAAACCACATTCGCGTGCAAGCCATCGACTGCATGGCCAGCCGGCGATTTCCAGGCATGGAGCGCACGACGGACGCCAGTGCCCGGAAAATGCTGAACTACTTTTCGGACGAAACCATCCGCGCCGACCAGACCGCACGAGGGGCCAATCGCTGGGTGGCGCTGGTGGATGACGATCGCGCCGGTAGCCTTTACAACGTCGCGGGCATCGGCAAGCTGAGGGGCGCCGTCTCGTTGCGCATTGAAGACGTGCCCACCGGCGCTGCCGGGTTGACCGTCGATCCAGGAAGAGAAGTGCTCGATGAGTTGGATCGCGCTATCGACCTGCTCAAGGGCGACCTGCGCCTGCAAGTGGAAGCCAACACACCCATTGTCACGTTCAAGACGGTCGAGAAAGCCTTGCCCAGAAGTGGCATGTTCATGATTGAAGACAATGCAACCCTGATCCACCGCAGCAGTGACGGGACTCTGGTGCGCACACCGTTGCAGCGCGATGCCGGTGGATATTTCCTGATACGTCCACGGTGGAGGCTGGTCAGCGGACGTCGCTACGCCAGCCTCAATGAACTGGCCCTGGCGCTGGGAGACGAAGGCCTGACCCAAGCGCATGTGCGCATCGATCCCCTGGCTGCAGAGCCGCACATCAAGCCGCTGCCGGCTGCCGGAGGTACGGGCCAGGTGCCGAACCCGGATATCGAGCTGCCCGATAATCCGCTGTTTACCTCACCCTACGAGATTCCACGGGAGCTTCGCGGGAGTCTCAAGGACGCCGTCAACAACCCAGACGGGAGACTGCTGGGGGATGTTTTTGCTGAACTTGACGAAGAAGGCTCCTCACTGTCGGTCTTCCAGGCTTCACGTCGACGCTTGTTTGAGGCGACCAAAGCGTTTTTCGCCGACCTGGTCCTGGCCAAGCGACCACCGCTGCCGCCGATCGATCCCGCCTGGAATGCCGAATCGTTCATCGAGTGGTGGCTGGTGCATTACGACGGCCTGGTCATTGGTGAGAGTCATGCCGACATCGGCAGCAAGCAGTGGCTGATCGAAAATATGGAACTGATGGCCCGCAAGGGTGTGAAAACACTCTACATGGAGCATTTGCTCACTGACTTTCACCAGGCGTCACTGGACAGTTTTGCCAGGAGCGGCGTCATGCCCAGGGACCTTGAAATGTACCTGCAGAGCCTGGATACGGGCCACATGACCGATCCGTCACTCACCTTCAACTTCCTCGAACTGGTGAGGGAAGCCACCCGCTACGGCGTCCGGGTCCAGGCCATCGACTGCATGGCCAGTTACCGGCTGAACGGCATGCAGGGCCTGCAAAAGACCACACGCCAGGCGATGATGAATTTCTACGCCCAGACCGTCATCGACGCCGACCTGACGACTCGCGGGCCAGGCAAATGGGTGTCGCTAGTGGGGAACTCCCACGCCAGTACATTTGAAGGTGTGCCTGGGGTCAGTGAATTGGAGAATGCGCTGGGGCTGCGCATCGAAGATGTGGGCAAGGGCCAGTCGCACGGCTTTGAACCTGATCCTGGCAGAACCTATATCGATATCACGGGCAAGCCGGAGGGGACGGTGAAAAGCGATCTCCGATTACAGATGGAAACGCCATGGCTGAGCCGAACGGACGAGGAGCTCGAACAGTTACTGAGCCGCCCCGGCATGTACACCCTCCAACGCAGACCGGACCGCGTTTTTCTCGTACACCGTGGGCGTGATGGCGTGATCGTGAAAACGCCTATCTGGTATGAGTCCGGGCATTTTTATATTCAACGCCCGGCGTGGCTATCACTGCATGAAAAACGCTTCTCCAACATGGGAGCACTGCGCAGGACTTTGGAAGAACTGAAACTGACCGAAGCGAGCTGATCCGCAACGCACGGATGCCGCACAGATCGCCCCCCTCTGCAGGAGCGAGCATGCTCGCGATGGTGGTGAACGATGACGCTGGTTGTCTGGATGCCAGCGGTGTCTGGACGGCCATCGCGAGCATGCTCGCTCCTACACCAAAGCCCCCTGCCCCGTGCTAGAGCCTCCCGCTGCAGGCAAAATGCGATGTCACAAAATGTTTCACTGTCATTTTCTATGTTGTACGATGACGTACCTGTGCTTCATGACAGACCCACAATTTTAATAAAATGGGCAAGGAGCGACTTTTGATCATTCGCAGTATCGAAGTTATCCGCATCAGCATCCCGTTCAGTACGGGCGCCAGCCAGCGGCAAAACCACGGCCAGGCCAAGGACGACGACGCCTTCAATGCCGCCTCGCCCAGCCATCAGCGCATGCAAAGCCTGATGCTCAAAGTCACCACGGACACCGGGCTGGTAGGCTGGGGTGAAGCGTTCGGACACGGCTCCAATCCGGTGACGTTCCAGGCGTTGACGGCCGTGGTCGGCCCGATGTTCATCGGCACTTCGCTGGAGCATCGCGAGCAGACGATGGAAAAGGTCCGCCGCGCCGTGCATGGTTTCGGCTCGACCGGTGCCATGGTCTACGCCCTCTCCGGTATCGACATCGCCCTGTGGGACCTCGCGGCCCAGGTGGCCGGCGCTCCGCTGCATCAACTGCTGGGCGGCACGCCTCGCAAGCTGGAGCTGTATGCCAGCCTGGTCAGCTACGGCAACGATCCCGACGAGGTCTATCGCCAGGTCAGCCGCGCCCGCGATCTGGGCTTTCGCAAGATCAAACTGCACGAAACCCACGTCGACGCGATTGCCGCCGCTCGCAGGGCTCTGCCTGTCTCTGCGGGCGAGTTGATGGTGGACGTGAATTGCCCATGGTCGGTTACCGAAGCGAGCGAAATCGCCGAACGCCTGAAAACCCTGGAATTGACCTGGCTGGAAGAACCGGTCTGGCCGCCCGATGACGTCGCCGGACTGGCACAGGTGCGTCAACAAGGCGTGCCGTTGTCCGCGGGCGAGAATGCTGCCGGAGTACAGGGCATCAAGACCTTGCTCGAACAACAAGCCATCGATGTGGTGCAACCCAGCGTGGCGAAAATCGGTGGCATCGGCGCCATGCTTCAGGTATTTGCCCTCGCTGAACAGCATGGCGTGAAAGTCGTGCCGCACTGCTTCTACTTCGGCCCAGGCCTTTTGGCCGTGGCGCACCTGTGCACGTTGCTGCCGCCGAATGTGGCGGTGGAAGTGCCCTTCATCGAGTTCGAACGCCTGCTCTACCCTGCCCTGGCCTTCAAGCCGCACATGCAACTGCCAACCGCCCCCGGCCTGGGCTTCGACCCGGACCTGCAAGTGCTCGAAGACTACTGCCTGGAACGTACGTTGATCGACTGAGCCATCCCTGTTTTCTGTCAATAATAAAGGCCATAAAAGAATGAAAGGCTATTACCGCTGGAACATTGCCGGCCTGCTGTTTTTCGCCGGCATGCTCAACTACCTCGACCGCGCGGCCCTCTCGGTCGTCGCGCCACTGCTCAAGACCGAATTGCACATCGACGATGCGCAAATGGGCTTCATCTTCAGCTCGTTTTTCTTCGGCTACTGCGCGCTGTGCTTCATCGGCGGCTGGGCGGCGGACAAGTACGGGCCGAAAAAGGTGTTCGCCTGGGCCGCCGGCAGTTGGTCGGTGTTCTGCGGCCTGACCGCCGTCATCACCGGCTACCTGCAACTGCTGATCTTCCGCGTATTGTTTGGCATGGGCGAGGGGCCGATGGGCACCACGACCAACAAGGCCATCACCAACTGGTTCCCACGCCAGGAAGCCGGACGCGCCCTGGGCTTCACCAACTGCGGGCAACCGCTGGGCGCAGCTCTGGCTGGTCCCGTGGTCGGGCTGGTGGCGTTCAACTTCGGCTGGCGCATTTCCTTCGTGGTCATCGCCGTGCTGGGCGCGTTGTGGCTACTGGCCTGGCTGATGATCTTCAAGGACACCCCGGACCAGCACGCGAGTGTCTCCCAGGCCGAACGTGAACTGATCCGTGCCGGGCGCGAAGAAGTGTTGGTGGAGAACGTCGAAGAAGGCCGCAGCCTGTTCAGCTACATTTTTTCCATACCGGTACTGGCCGTCGCGACCGCGTTCTTCTGCTTCAACTACGTGCTGTATTTCTTCCTGACCTGGCTGCCCAGCTACCTGATGGACTACCAGCACCTGGACATCAAGAGCATGAGCATCATCGGCGTGATCCCGTGGCTCGGTGCGGCGGTGGGCTTCCTCGGCGGCGGCTTCCTCACCGATGCCCTGACCAAGAAGCTCAACAACGTCATCCTTGCCCGTAAAATCATGCTCATCCTGGGCCTTGGCGTCGCCGCCACCTGCGTGCTGATCACCACCCAGGTGACTTCGCTGAGCATGGCCGTGGCGTGCATCACCATTTCCAGCGTGTTCCTGTTCGTGACCCCGCAAATCTGCTGGGCCCTGATTCAGGACATCGTGCCGAAAAACCGCGTCGGCGGCACCGGTGGCTTCGTCCACCTGCTGGCCAACCTGGCCGGCATCATCGCGCCCACGCTGACCGGGCTGGTCGTCCAGTACGGCGGCGGCTACAACGTGGCCTTCATCATCTCGGCGGCGGTCTGTGGCCTGGGGATGTTGGTGGTGGTGTTGGCGGTGCGGGGGCAGAGTCAGCAGGGCCCGGCTGCGGCAGCGGCGGTGCACTGAGCATTTCGAGTCACCCAAAGACGACGGCAGACGGCGCATTCATCGCTGTTCATCGGCCTCTTTCAAGAGGTCGATGAACGCACGCAACGGTGATGGCATGTGCCGATTGCGCGGGTAGTAAAGCGCCAGCCCAGGTATCGGCGGGCACCAGTTCGCCAGAACCGTCACCAGTCGCCCCGCCTTCAGCGCAGGCTGCGCAAAGTGTTCCGGCACGTAGGCGATGCCGCGTCCAGCCGCCGCCGCTTCCACCAGCAGATCGTTGTCATCAAGCGTGAGGTTGCCGGGCACATCGACCGTCACGTGCGCGCCGCGTCGGGAAAACTCCCACCGATAGCGCCTTCCACCCGGCAGACGTTGGCGTAGGCAGGAATGCGCCTGGAGATCGTCGGGCGTTTCGGGAATGCCACGGTCTTGCAGATAGGCGGGAGCAGCGACGGCGATGAAACGCACGTCGCCGCCGAAGCTGACGGCAATCATGTCTTGAGGGACTGTCTCGAGAAGGCGAACGCCGGCATCAAAACCTTGCTCCACGATGTCGACTAGCTGGCCTTGCGAGACAAGGTCGAGTTCAACCTCAGGGTACAGGTCCAGAAAACGGGGCACGACATCCCGCAACAGGATACGCGCCCCACTCTTGTTCGCATTGATCCGTAAATGGCCGCTGGGCGTTCCGCGGGCGTCAGACAGCGTATCCAAAGCCTGATCGAGGTCCTGGAGCACCGGCTCGAGTCGTGCGAGCAGCTGCGATCCCGCCGGGGTCAGCGACACGCTGCGCGTCGTACGATTGAGCAACCGTATGCCCAGTTTTTCCTCCAGCCCGATCACAGCGTGGCTGAGTGCCGAGCGTGACACGCCCATCGCGTCCGCCGCCTTGCGAAAGCTGCGGTGGCTCGCTACGGCAGCAAATGCCGCCAAATCATTCAGGCTTGGACGGGGCATTCGTGAAATATCCTCACCAGCTCAACTCATATTGGCCGTCTTATACCACCCTTCGAACTGATTTAACGTGAGGAGCACTACCCACAACGAACTGACCAGGGACCTGCTCATGCTCATCCGTTCAGCCATCTTCGCACTCGTCATCTGTCTCCCGGCTCTCCCCGCATTCGCGCAGACAGCAGCAAAAAACCAGGTGGTTGGAACCTGGAGAGTGGTTTCGGCAACGATCGATCCCGGTGGCCGTAATATCCCTGCGTATGGCGAGAGGCCCAACGGTCTTCTCGTGTTCACCGCGGACATGCATTTCATCGAAGTGCTGACCGATGCCAGCACCCCGCGCTTTGCCTCCGATGCCCGGGGCGAAGGAACCGATGAGGAGAACCGCAGGGCGATGTCAGGCAGTATCGGCTTCTTCGGCACCTATACCGTCGATGAAGAAGGTCAGTTCAGCGGCAATCACGTCCAAGCGGCGACGTTTCCCAACTGGGTCGGCAGCACCCGCACCCGCGAGCAGCTCACACTGGTGGTGAATGGCGATCGCATGACCGAACACTTTCGACGCCCGGAGGGCACTGCAATCCAGATCGAATTCCAGCGGGTCAAGTGAGGCCAGCGATGGGCTCACGTCGAGCTACGAGCGCGCGCATTGGCCTGGGCCCCACGGATCAGCCCCTGGTATTGGTCATCCTTGCCCGGGTACCAGGGCATCCGGCCTATTTGCGAAAAACCTGGAATAGTCTCCATGTGCTGCACCATGCGCCGGCGCATCGCCTCGTCCGGCAAGGGGCCGTACATGGCCTGCACGTTATCTTCGGCATGATCAGGATTTGATGTGCCACACAATACCGTCGTGACCGCCGGATGGGCCATGACCCACTTGAGGAAAAACTGCGCCCAGGTCGCGGCTTCGAACTCCCGGGCGAAGGCAGGCAGCGGACGCCCTTCCACCACCTTCATCAGGCGCGCCTTCTCGAGCGGAAGATTGATGAAGACGCCGACGCCATGGGCTGCGGCGGCTGGCAGCAGGCGCCGCTCGGCGCTGCGGTCGAAGATCGAATAGTTCGTCTGGACGAAATCGACACCGCCTCCCTCAACCAGTTGGGCAAGCTGATCCTGCGCCCCGGCTTCGTGGTGGGTGACACCAACGTAGCGAATGCGACCTTCCTTCTTCCACGCCTGCATGAGCGGGACGATTACCGGTGCATTGATGAGGGTATGGCACTGCATGAGGTCGATCGTATCGCGCCAGACACGCAGCCTCGACTGCTCGAAACTTGCCACTGCATGGCTTTCGTCGCCGAGGTATTCGCCGGTCGACCAGATCTTGTTGGCCATGAAGATCTCGGAGGCCTGTGGTGTGCTGGCCAGAAACGCCCCCACCGAGACTTCCGCCGAACCGTAGAGGGGCGACGTGTCGACCACTCGACCACCGCCCGCGACATAGCGCCGGAAGACTTCGCGTAGATGGCTGCGGTCGCCACCCGGGCGAGCGTCAAACGTCAGGAACGTGCCCAGGCCAAGCGAAGTCAGCGTCTGCTGGGTTCGCGCAATCGTGCGGGTCCGCACAGGTGTGGCGGCCGCCGCTACCGGCGAACCTGCTGGGGCCTGAGCGTGAGCCTCGGCGGGAAACAAGCGGGTTGCCGCCAGTAGTGTGGCGCCTGCACCCATGGCCCCTATGAAGCCGCGCCGATGAAGGCCGGGCTGCTGTTGTTCACTCATCCGTCAGTCTCCTGTTGTGTCTTCATGCACGGGACACGTTTGCGCCCGCTTGCCGTTTGCCTATAAGTGACACACATCGACTGCACAGATAAGCTGATCAAAATAGATCAACTTGATAAGCAGGCCTTAACAATGCCGCCATTACGCCTGGACAGCCTGGAAATCCTCGAGGACGTCGTTCGCTCGGGTGGTTTTAGAGCCGCAGCGCTGGGCAGGGGTGTTTCGTCATCCGCCATCAGCCAATCGATCAGCGCCCTCGAAGAAGCGCTGGGCATCCGGCTGCTGAACCGAACCACACGCAGCGTCGCGCTGACTCAAGCGGGCGAGCAACTTCTGCAGCGACTGGGGCCCGCTTTACACGAAATAAGAGCGGCGGTGGACGACCTCAATCAGCTTCGCGAGCGCCCCTCCGGCACCGTGCGCATCAATGCGCCGGGGCCGGCGGCCGATCACGTGCTGTGTCCCCTGGCCTTTGAGTTCATGAAACGCTACCCGGAGGTCAACATTGAGATCGTTAGCGATGCCGCGATCATCGATATCGTGGAACAAGGTTTTGATGCCGGCGTTCGCTTTGGCAACCAGCTCGCTCAGGACATGATCGCCGTGCCCCTGGGCCCGGCCCTGCGCTATGCAATCGTGGCCGCGCCCGATTATCTCCAGCAGCGCGGTCAGCCGCAGGTTCCGCAAGATCTCCTGCAACACGACTGCATCCGTCGCCGTTTCCCCGGCGGTACCCTGGTGACGTGGACATTCGAGAAGGATGACGACAAAGTGGAAATCGCCCCCGAGGGCCGGCTGACGCTGGGTTCAGCGCATCAGGAACGCCAGGCCGCGCTGGCCGGGTCGGGAATCGCCCACCTGTTCGAGGATTATGTGCGTGAAGACATCGAGCACGGCAGGCTGGTCGAATTGCTCAACGACTGGCAGCAGACGCTACCGAGCTGGTACCTGTACTACCCAAGCCGGCGACACCCAAGCGCAGCCGTGCGGGCTTTTCTTGAATACATCCGTGATCAGCGATGATTTTCCACCAGCGATTCAACGCCCACCATTTGATGGGCACGCCGACAGGGATTGACCCGTCGGCCGATGCCACACTGATCCTAGGGAAGAACACCATGTTCACAAGGACGCTGTTGATAAGTTTTTGCACATTGTTACTGGTTGGCTGCACGGGCAGGGGCTTTCAACCGCCGCCGCCGGAATTTACCAGTTGGAAAAAAAGCGGAGTCTCGCAAGACGGCGTCAAGAGCGCCATGACCGCCTGTGGTTATACCAACCTGGTGGGGACGGGAGACAAGACGCCGATTGACCAGGTACTCACGCGGTTCTATTGCATGAAGGACGCCGGGTTCTCGCGCACAGATAACATTGACCTGTGCAAAGAAGGCCGCATTGGCGAATCACCCGTGTGCGAAGGTCGCCGGTAGACCGCTCATAGCATGCCGCTGCTGCGCAAGAAGTCGCACTTTACGCGGGCATGAAAAAACCGGCCGGAGCCGGTTCTTTCATGCAGCGCTGCGGGTTATTCCCACTCAATCGTCGCCGGCGGCTTGCTCGACACGTCGTACGTCACGCGCGAGATGCCTTCGATTTCGTTGATGATGCGGCCACTGACGGTTTCCAGCAATTCGTAAGGCAGGTGTGCCCAACGGGCAGTCATGAAGTCGATGGTTTCCACCGCACGCAGGGCCACGACCCAGGCGTAACGGCGGCCGTCGCCGACCACGCCTACCGATTTCACGGGCTGGAACACCACGAAAGCCTGGCTGACCTTGTGGTACCAATCGGCCTTGCGCAGTTCTTCGATGAAGATGTGGTCGGCGCGACGCAGCAGGTCGGCGTATTCCTTCTTCACTTCACCCAGGATACGCACGCCCAGGCCCGGGCCCGGGAATGGGTGGCGGTAGACCATGTCGTACGGCAGGCCCAGTTCCAGGCCCAGACGACGCACTTCGTCCTTGAACAGTTCGCGCAGGGGCTCGACCAGTTTCAGGTTCATTTCTTCCGGCAAGCCACCCACGTTGTGGTGCGACTTGATCACGTGGGCCTTGCCGCTTTTGGCGCCAGCCGACTCGATCACGTCCGGGTAGATGGTGCCCTGCGCCAGGTACTTGATGTTGTCCAGCTTGCAGGATTCGGCATCAAACACATCGATGAAGGTACGGCCGATGATCTTGCGCTTCTTCTCCGGGTCGGCTTCGCCGGCCAGGTTGTTCAGGAACTGGTCTTCGGCGTTGGCGCGGATGACCTTGACGCCCATGTTCTCGGCGAACATGGCCATCACTTGCTCGCCTTCGTGCAGGCGCAGCAGGCCGTTGTCGACGAACACGCAGGTCAACTGGTCGCCGATGGCCTTGTGCAGCAATGCAGCAACGACCGAGGAGTCGACACCGCCGGACAGGCCCAGCAGCACGTTGTCGGTGCCCACTTGAGCGCGCACCTGGGCGATGGCGTCTTCTGCGATTTTCGACGGGGTCCAAAGGGCTTCGCAGCCGCAGATGTCGAGGACGAAGCGCGACAGGATGCGACCGCCCTGCTTGGTGTGAGTCACTTCCGGGTGGAATTGCACGCCATAGTAGCCGCGCTCGTCGCTGAACATGCCGGCGATCGGGCAGCTTGGGGTGCTGGCGAGGATGTGGAAGTCGCCAGGCATTTTGGTGACCTTGTCGCCGTGGCTCATCCACACGTCGAGGCCAAACAGGCCGTCGGCGTCGATGTGGTCTTCGATGCCATCCAGCAGGCGGCTCTTGCCGACCACGTCGACACGGGCGTAACCGAACTCACGCAGCTCGGAACCTTCAACCTTGCCGCCCAGTTGCTCGGCCATGGTCTGCATCCCGTAGCAGATGCCGAAAACCGGTACGCCCAAGTCCCAGACGGCCTGTGGTGCGCGTGGGCTATCGGCCACGTGTACCGATTCCGGGCCGCCCGCGAGGATGATCCCCTTTGGCGCGAATTCGCGGATCGCTTCGTCGTCCATGTCGAACGGATGCAGTTCGCAGTACACGCCGATTTCGCGCACGCGGCGGGCGATCAGTTGGGTGTACTGGGAACCGAAGTCGAGGATCAGGATGCGGTGAGCGTGAATATCGAGGGCCATGGAAAAAAACTCTCAAAGCAGTTGCAAGCTTCAAGCTGCAAGCTGCAAGTAATCGGAGGCTGCGCGGTGGCTGCACAAACACAGCACCGCTTGCAGCTTGTAACTTGTGGCTTCTAGCTGGAGGCGTCAGCCGACCCGGTAGTTTGGCGCTTCCTTGGTGATCTGTACGTCGTGTACGTGCGACTCGGCCATGCCTGCGCCGGTGATCCGCACGAATTCAGGGATGGTGCGCATCTGCTCGATGTCGGCGCTGCCGGTGTAGCCCATCGAGGAACGCAGGCCGCCCATCAACTGGTGGATGATCGCGCTCAGGGTGCCCTTGTAAGGCACACGGCCTTCGATGCCTTCCGGAACCAGTTTCTCGGCGCCGGCCGAGGAGTCCTGGAAGTAACGGTCGGAGGAGCCTTGAGCCTGGGACATGGCGCCCAGCGAACCCATGCCACGGTAAGCCTTGTACGAACGGCCCTGGAACAGTTCGATCTCGCCCGGTGCTTCTTCGGTACCGGCGAACATCGAGCCCATCATCACGCAGGAGGCACCGGCAACGATGGCCTTGGACAGGTCACCGGAGAAACGGATGCCGCCGTCGGCGATCAACGGAACGCCAGTGCCTTCAAGGGCAGCGGCAACGTTGGCGATGGCACTGATTTGCGGGACGCCGACACCGGCGACGATACGGGTGGTGCAGATCGAGCCAGGGCCGATACCGACCTTGACCGCATCAGCGCCGGCTTCGGCCAGGGCCTTGGCGGCAGCGCCGGTGGCGATGTTGCCGCCAATGACCTGCACGTCAGGGAAGTTCTGCTTGACCCAGCGAACGCGGTCGATCACGCCTTTGGAGTGACCGTGGGCGGTGTCGACCACCACCACGTCCACACCGGCATTGACCAGGGCGGCAACGCGGTCACCGGTGTCTTTACCGGTACCGACGGCAGCGCCTACGCGCAGGCGACCTTGATCGTCCTTGCTGGCCAGCGGGTAAGCCTTGGCTTTTTCGATGTCGTTGACGGTCATCATGCCCTTGAGGGCGAACTTGTCGTCGACGATCAGGACGCGTTCGATGCGGTGCTTGTGCAGCAGCTCGCGAACGTCGTTCTTGTTGGCGCCTTCCTTGACCGTGACGAGGCGCTCTTTCGGCGTCATCACTTCACGGACGCTGACGTCCAGGCGGCTTTCGAAACGCACGTCACGGGAAGTGACGATGCCGACCAGGTCGCCATCGTGCAGCACCGGTACGCCGGAAATATTGTGCAGGCGGGTCAATTCGAACAGGTCACGAACCGTGGCATCTGCCTCGATGGTGATCGGGTCCTTGACAACGCCGGCTTCGAACTTCTTGACCTTGCGCACTTCAGCAGCTTGCTGCTCGATGGTCATGTTCTTGTGGATAATGCCGATGCCACCTTCCTGAGCCATGGCGATTGCCAGACGGGCTTCAGTAACGGTGTCCATGGCGGCAGAAACCAGAGGAATGTTCAACTCGATGCCACGGGTAAGGCGGGTCTTCAGACTGACTTCGTTAGGAAGCACCTCGGAATAACCGGGCACTAGGAGAATGTCGTCGAATGTCAGAGCTTCTTGGCTGATACGCAGCATCGCGGGGGCTCCCGAGCGGGAAAATGGAAGCGCGCCATTATAGTCAGACACCCTGCCCTGTTCAATGTAAAACTCTGTCTATATTCGATGTGGTGATCGACGGAGCTTTTCCCGGCCCAAAGCGCCTGTTTAGAGCTCGACCTTGACGCAACTGACAGGCTGGTCCAGCCAGTCGGCAAACTCGTCGAGAAAGCTTTGCTTGAACCCGGCCTCGGCCCAGTTGTTGAAGATGAAACCCAGGTTGGAAAACCCGCATTCCTGCAGGAACAGAAAGCCATTGATGTCGTCTTCATGACCGCATTCGGGGCAGGTGAAGTTATCGGTGCGCCCCGGCATCCAGTCTTCCAGGCTTTCGAACAGCGCCTCGCCGACTTCCTGGCGGCACTCGGCGCAGCCCGCCTCCCCCAGGAACCCCTTGGCCGGCGTGTAAATGCAGCGTTTGGTGACGATCTCCAGGCCATTGACCGGCTCGCCAAACGGAAGCGCCTCGGGGTGCAGCACCACGGCGCGGGCCCCCTCGGCAATGGCGTGCCCCATGCGGTTGCCGGTACGCCCACAGGTGGTCAACTCTTCGTGGATGATGTTCTTGCGCACCAGCCAGCGCACGATTGCCCGAGCCCGGGGCTCGTGAACCGGCAAGGTGGAGATTTTCGGGACGATGATGCTTTGGGAGTTCATGGGGTGGGCCTGGCGCATTTGCAGTGTTCGGACTGACGCCATCGCGGGCAAGCCCGCTCCCACAGGGTTCAGCGGCGTTCACAAAACCTGTGGGAGCGGGCTTGCCCGCGATGAGGCCCTAAAGGCCGGCAGCTTAATCCCTGACACCCAGAGGTCAAGTGCTCAGGTACCGCCCGATCAAGGCAATCCCGCTGGCCAGCACCAACCAGGTCACCAGCCGCACGAACGCCTCGCGGGACAGGCGCATGGTCAGCCGTCGCCCGATCCACAAGCCCAGCGCCATGGCCGGCAGCAAGCACACCGCCAACACCAACAAGCGTAGCTCGGCATACACCCCCGCGACGACGAACAGACTCAACCGAACCACGGTGCTGCAACTGATCAGCGCACTCTGGGTGGCCCGCGCGGCTTCTTTCGACAGGCGGCTGTTGAGGTAGATCGCGTAGAGAAACCCGCCACTGCCGAACAGCGCACCAAACATCCCGCCGATCGTGCCCATCGGCACCGCCCAGGCGGCCGAGAGCTCGGCCGGGCGGGCTTTGACCCACAGGCTGTAAATGGCGTAGGCACTGATGAACAGCCCCATCAACAGCAGCAACACATCAGAATGCAGGTTCAGCAGGAAAATTACCCCCAGCGTGCACCCGATCGCCATGCACGGCAGCAGCCGCAGCAACTCGGGCCGTGCCACATCCCTGCGCGAAGGCAGCAAGTTGCCGAATGCCGCGATGAAATCCAGCAGCACCAGCAACGGCACGATCTTGGACAACGGCATGAACAGAATCAGAATCGGCCCTGCCACCAGCGCGGTGCCAAAACCAGCGATGCCGAACACGATGTAGGCCAGGGCAATGCCGAGGCCGATCACCAGCCAATCCGTGAGGCCGAAGGGCCATTGCTGTAACAGTTCGAGCAGATTCATTGGGTGTCATCCTTGAGTTCGGCGCCTACTTTACCCGTTCAGCGAATCCTTTAAACTGCGCCCATGATTAAAGATCCCTTTGCAAGACTCGGCCTGGACCGGGAAGTCCTGACCGTCAGCCAGCTCAATGGCCGCGCGCGGGTGTTGCTGGAAGATGTGTTCAGCAATATCTGGGTCGAAGGCGAAATCTCCAACCTCGCCCGCCCGGCGTCCGGGCACGTGTACTTCACCCTCAAGGACAGCGGCGCCCAGGTGCGTTGCGCATTGTTCCGCCAGAACGCACAGCGCGTGCGCCAGGCGTTGAAGGATGGCCTGGCGGTGAAGGTGCGCGGCAAGGTTTCGCTGTTCGAAGGCCGTGGCGATTATCAGTTGATCCTCGACACCGTGGAACCCGCCGGTGACGGTGCGCTGCGCCTGGCTTTCGATGCCCTGAAAGAAAAGCTCAGCGCCGAAGGCCTGTTCAGTGCCGAACGCAAGGTGCCGCTGCCCGCGCATCCGCAACGCATCGGCATCATCAGCTCGCCCACCGGCGCGGTAATTCGCGACATCATCAGCGTATTCCGCCGCCGCGCGCCGCAGGTGCAATTGACGCTGATCCCCACCGCCGTGCAAGGCCGCGAAGCCACCGCGCAGATCGTCCGCGCGCTGAAGCTGGCGGACGCCCGTGGTTTCGATGCCTTGATCCTGGCCCGTGGCGGCGGCTCGCTGGAAGACCTTTGGTGCTTCAACGAAGAAGCCGTGGCCCGCGCCGTGGGTGCCTGCGTGACGCCAATTGTCAGTGCCGTCGGCCATGAAACCGATGTGTCCATCAGCGACTTCGTCGCCGACGTTCGCGCCCCGACGCCGTCGGCTGCCGCCGAGCTGCTCGCCCCGGACTCCAGCCATCTGGTGCGTCAGGTCGAAAGCCTGCATCGCCGGCTGGTGATGCGCATGCGCGACCGCTTGATGCGTGAGCGCTTGCGCCTCGAAGGCGTTTCCCGCCGCCTGCGCCACCCTGGCGAACGCCTTCGCCAGCAGGCTCAGCGCCTGGATGATCTGGACATGCGCATGCGCCGCGCCTTCGAGCGCAGCCTCAATACCCGTCGCGAACGGCTGATGCGCCTGGAAACCCGCCTCGCCGGGCAACACCCAGGACGCCAGCTGGCGATGCTGCGCCAACGCCTGGACAGCCTCGCCGAACGTTTGCCTCGGGCCATGCGCGAAGGGCTCAAGGATCGCCGTCAACAACTGCACGCGCAGATGCAGACGCTACACGTGGTCAGCCCGTTGGCGACCTTGGGCCGTGGCTACAGCATTCTGCTGGACGAGCGCGGCAATGCCATCCGCAACGCCGCGCAAACCCACAACGGCCAGCGCCTGAAAGCCAAACTCGGCGAAGGCGAACTGCAAGTGCGGGTCGAAGACAATCACCTGACGCCCGTCACCCTTTCTTTACTGGACTGATCCATGCCGCGCTTTTTAGCTTCGCTGCTCTTGCTGTGCCTGACCTTCAACGCCCATGCCGACAGCTACATCACCCGCCTGTTGAACAAACCGGTGCCGGGCGGCGTGGCCGTGATCGATCTGGGCACCGCTGCGCCGACACCAACCGCCAGTTATCAGGGCAAACCGGTACTGGTGGTCAAGGAACAGGACAACTGGCGCGCCATCGTCGGTGTGCCATTGACGGTCAAGCCGGGCATACAGTCCATCAGCAGCGGCGGTCGCACCCTCAACTTCAGCGTTGGCAGCAAGAAGTACCCGGAACAGCGCATCACCCTGAAGAACACCCAGCAGGTCAATCCAGACCAGAGCAACCTCAAGCGCATCGAGCGCGAACTGGCCGAGCAGATTGCCGCCTATCGCACCTTCAGCCCGAACACACCGAGCAACCTGCTGCTGGACAAGCCGGTCAACGGCCCGCTGTCGAGCAAGTTCGGCGTGCGCCGCTTCTTCAACGGCGAAGAACGCAACCCGCACTCCGGCCTGGATTTCGCGGTGCCCGCCGGCACACCGATCAAAACCCCGGCCGCTGGCAAGGTGATCCTGATCGGCAATTACTTCTTCAACGGCAACACCGTGTTCGTCGACCATGGCCAGGGCTTCATCAGCATGTTCTGCCACATGTCGAAAATCGACGTGAAGGTCGGCCAACAGCTGGCTCGCGGTGGCGTGGTGGGCAAGGTCGGGGCTACCGGGCGAGCGACCGGGCCGCACATGCACTGGAATGTCAGCCTGAATGATGCGCGGGTGGATCCGGCGATTTTTATTGGGGCTTTCCAGCCTTAGTTTGTGGGTGAGCTTGCAGGCCTCATCGCGAGCAAGCTCGCTCCTACAGGGGGGCCGGGTGAACAAAAGAGTTGTGCCCACCACCGACCACTGTAGGAGCGGGCTTGCCCGCGATGAGGCCTGCAGGCTCACGCAAAAACCAAATTGCGGACGCCAGATCATCAGCGCAATCATCCACGCCCCAAACCCTCCAAGCCGCGATAAAATCGCGACAAAAACCCTAAAAGCAGAAATTATCCCAATTTTTTTCCACTGCTTGCCATCCTTTCCCCTCGCGGTTAGGGTTGAGGGCATGAAAACCTCTCACACCCTCATTCAGCTTCGCCAGCACCGCAGCCTGTGCCTAGTCAGCGCACGACTGCCGGGCTGAATCGCGACGCCTCGTCCTACGCTTTTCCCCAAGAACAGTTCCACCGGGCAGGCCGCCTCTTCTCGGCCCACACAACAAGGATTACTGCGATGAGCATGCTCAAAGACCCGTCTTCGAAATACCGCGCGTTCCCGGCCATCAACCTCCCGGACCGCACCTGGCCGTCGAAAACCATCACCGAGGTGCCGATCTGGTGCAGCTCCGACCTGCGTGACGGCAACCAGTCGCTGATCGAACCGATGGACGCGGCGAAGAAACTGCGCTTCTGGAAAACCCTGGTGCAGGTCGGCGTGAAGGAAATCGAGGCCTCGTTCCCGGCCGCTTCGCAAACCGACTTCGACTTCGTGCGCACTCTGATCGAAGACGGCCACATCCCGGACGACACCACCATCCAGGTGCTGACCCAGGGCCGTGAAGACCTGATCGCGCGCACCTTCGAGTCCCTGCGCGGGGCGAAGAAAGCCATCGTTCACCTGTACAACGCCACCTCCCCTTCCTTCCGTCGCATCGTCTTCAACCAGGACAAGGACGGCATCAAGGAAATCGCCGTGAGCGCGGCCAAGCTGTTCGTCAAATACGCCGCCCAGCAGCCGGAAACCGAGTGGACGTTCGAATACTCGCCGGAAACCTTCAGCGCCACCGAACTGGAATTCGCCAAGGAAGTCTGCGACGCGGTGATCGAGGTGTGGAACCCGACGCCTGAGCACAAGATGATCCTCAATCTGCCGGCCACCGTGGAATGCGCGACCCCGAACATCTACGCCGACCAGATCGAATGGTTCGGCCGTCACATCAACCGTCGTGACAGCGTGATCATCAGCCTGCACACCCACAACGACCGTGGCACTGGCGTTGCAGCCACCGAGCTGGGCCTGATGGCCGGCGCCGATCGCGTCGAAGGCTGCCTGTTCGGCAACGGCGAGCGCACCGGTAACGTCGACCTGGTCACCGTAGCACTGAACATGTACACCCAGGGCCTGAATCCTGAGCTGGACTTCTCCGACATCGACGGCGTGCGCAAGGTCGTCGAAGAGTGCAACCAGATCCAGGTGCACCCACGTCACCCGTACGTCGGCGACCTGGTTCACACCGCGTTCTCCGGCTCGCACCAGGACGCCATCCGCAAGGGCTTCGCCCAGCAGAAACCGGACGCCCTCTGGGAAGTGCCGTACCTGCCGATCGATCCGGCCGACATCGGTCGCAGCTACGAGGCGGTCATCCGCGTCAACAGCCAGTCGGGCAAGGGTGGTATCGCCTACCTGCTGGAGCAGGAATACGGCATCAGTTTGCCACGTCGCATGCAGATCGAGTTCAGCCAGGTCGTGCAGCGCGAAACCGATCGCCTGGGCCTGGAAATGACGGCCCAGCAAATCCACGGTCTGCTGCACAGCGAATACTTGCAGGCCAACACTCCGTATGCGCTGGTCAGCCATCGCCTGCAGGAGGAAAACGGTCACAGCGCCGTGGAAGTGGAAGTGTCCAGCAAAGGCCAGGGCGAGACCAATCTGCACTGGCGCGGCAAGGGCAACGGTGCACTGGAAGCCCTGGTGGCCGGCTTGCCGGTACCGGTGGAGATCATGGACTACAACGAACACGCCATCGGCGCGGGCACCAACGCCAAGGCGGCGGCCTACATCGAACTGCGGGTGAACGGCGAGCGCGCGGTGCATGGCGTTGGCATCGATGAAAACATCACCACGGCCAGCTTCAAGGCACTGTTCAGCGCGCTGAACCGTTCGCTGAGCCAGACTGAGGCGAAGGCGGCGTAAGCAGTCGCTGTAATACAAAAGGCCCCTGGGTGTGAACCTTGGGGCCTTTTTGTTGGGCGGGTGATTTCGGTGGCCTTGAAGGCCTCATCGCGAGCAAGCTCGCTCCTACAGGGTACTCATATAACCTGTAGGAGCGGGCTTGCCCGCGATGGCGGCCCGTCAGACAACCAGAATCTCAGGTGAATTCGAACGTGTCAGCGTCCAGATTCGCTGGAAACCGAGTCCGGTACGCCTGCAGCTCTGCCGCATCCAGCACCACCTTGAACACGCCATCCGCATCCCCGGCGCTGAGCAAGGTTTCTCCCTGGAAGTCCAGCACCTGGCTGTCGCCGGTGTAGGCAAAGCCCTTGCCATCGGTGCCAATGCGGTTCACCGCTGCCACATAACACAGGTTTTCAATCGCACGGGCCGGCAGCAAGCGATTCCAGTGCTGGCGCCGGGCTCCCGGCCAGTTCGCCGTGTACAACAACAGATCGGTGTCCTGGGCATCGCGACTCCACACAGGGAAGCGCAGGTCGTAGCAAATCAGGGGCCGCACCCGCCAACCCTTTAGCTCGAATTGCACCTGGCGTTCACCTGGGGTGTAGTGGTTGTGCTCCCCCGCCATGCGGAACAAGTGGCGCTTGTCGTAGTGCCAGACTTCGCCGTCCGGACGAGCCCACAGCAGCCGGTTGCGATGGCTGCCGTCGCCAGCCTGAACGATCACACTCCCAGTGATCACAGCATCGAGCTTTGCGGCCTGGGCGCGCAGCCATTTGCTGGTGGGGCCGTTTTCCGCTTCGGCGAGTGTTTCAGATTCCATCGAGAAACCCGTGGTGAACATCTCGGGCAGGATGATCAGGTCCGCACCCCGTGCCTGCTCCAGCAACAGTTCGAAGTGATCGAGGTTCGCCTGCCGGTCATGCCAGGCCAGGGTGGTCTGGATCAGCGCAATGTTCAGGTTGGGCAATGCACTCAGATCACGCATAGTTTTGCCGCTGCTTCTCGCAGGGTCTCCTCGCGCTTGGCAAAGCACAAGCGCACCACGCGCTGGCCTTGCGGTGGGGTCTGGTAGAACACCGAGATCGGGATGCTCGCCACGCCGTGCTCGCGGGTCATCCACAACGACATCTCGACGTCATTGAGGTCCGGGCGAATCTGCGAGTAATCGACCAATTGGAAGTAGGTGCCGGTCACCCGGGTGAAGCTGAAACGCGACGGCGTCAACAGATCACAGAACAGGTCGCGCTTGGCCTGATAAAAGCCCGGCAACTCATCGATGTGTTCCGGGTGCTCGGCCATGAAATCGGCGAGGGCGAATTGCAGCGGCGTCACGCCGCAGAAGCTCACGTATTGATGGACCTTGCGCAGCTCTGCCGTGAGGGCCGGCGGCGCGACCACATAACCGGTTTTCCAACCGGTAACGTGATAGGTCTTGCCGAACGAACTGACCACGAAGGCGCGCTGATAGAGCTCTTCATGGTTCAACACACTGACGTGGGGCACGCCATCGAACACCAGGTGTTCGTAGACTTCATCGCTGACCAGATAGATATCGCGATCACGAATCAGGTCCGCCAACTGGTCCAACTCGGCACGACTGATCAACGCACCGCTCGGGTTGTGCGGCGTGTTCAGCACAATCATGCGAGTGCGCGGGGTGATGGCTGCCGCGAGCCGTTCAAAGTCGATGGAAAAGTCATTCAGGCCCAGTTGCACGTGCACGCAACGGCCGCCGGCCAGCTCCACCGACGGCTCGTAGCTGTCGTAGGCAGGGTCGAACACAATCACTTCGTCGCCGCTGTGGATAACTGCCTGAATCGCACAGAAGATCGCCTGGGTGGCGCCGGGGGTGATGGTCACCTCGGCGTCGGCATCGACAGCCACGCCATAGCTGCGAGCGATCTTGGCCGATACCTGCTGACGCAGCGCCGGCAAACCGGTCATGGGCGAATATTGGTTATGGCCTTGGGCAATGTGCCGGCCGACCGCATCGCACAACGCCTGCGGTGCGTCGAAATCGGGGAAACCCTGGGACAGGTTGATCGCCCCGGTCTGCGCCGCGAGCTGAGACATCTGCGTGAAAATAGTGACGCCGACATTCGGCAACTTACTGGTGATCATCGGTGGGCCTCGGCAGGTGAGCCCCAAGTTTCAAGCGACAAGCCGCAAGCGGTCAAGCCTCAAAGTCCCACCCACAAAAAAGGGCCCCCGCTGAGGACCCTCTTTTGCTTTCACTTGAAGCTTGCCGCTCGAAGCTGCCCCTATTTCTTATCGCGGCGCTTCTTGTCAGCCTTCTTGTGGTGCGACATCAAACGACGCTTCTTGTTGACCTGGCGGTCGGTCAGCGAGTTCTTGTTGCCTTCGTACGGGTTCTCACCGCCCTTGAACTCGATGCGAATCGGCGTACCGACCAGCTTCAAGACACGGCGATAAGTATTTTCCAGGTAGCGCACGTAAGACTTCGGTACCTTCTCGATCTGGTTACCGTGAATCACGATGATCGGCGGGTTGGCGCCACCCAAGTGGGCATAACGCAGCTTGATCCGGCGGCTGTTGACCATCGGCGGCTGGTGCTCGGTGACCGCGTCTTCGAGAATCTGGGTCAGGCGACTGGTTGGCCAGCGGGTCACCGCCGACTTGAACGAGTTCTGTACCGAGGCGTACAGGTTACCCACGCCCGTGCCGTGCAGCGCCGAGATGAAGTGGATGTCGGCAAATTCGACGAAGAACAGCCGACGTTGCAACTCGATCTTCACGAAATCACGTTCACTCGGCGTCATGCCGTCCCACTTGTTGATCGCGATGACCAGCGCATGACCCGCTTCCAGGGCAAAGCCCAGCAGGTTGAGGTCGTGGTCCACCACGCCTTCGCGGGCGTCCATGACGAAGATCACCACGTTGGCGTCTTTGATCGCCTGCAGGGTTTTGACCACGGAGAATTTTTCGACTTCTTCGTGGATCTTGCCGCGCTTGCGCACACCAGCGGTGTCGATCAGCGTGTACTTCTCTTCGTTACGCTCGAAGGGAATGTAGATGCTGTCGCGAGTGGTGCCGGGTTGGTCATAGACGATGACCCGATCTTCACCGAGCATACGGTTGACCAGCGTCGACTTGCCGACGTTCGGGCGACCGATGATGGCGATCTTGATCCCGTCTTTTTCGCTCGGACCAGGAATGCGCTTGGCTTCTTCGCCTTCGGCTACTTCCTCTTCCTCACCTTCTTCCTGCTCGTCATCGTCTTTCGGGAAGTCGCTCAGGGCTGTTTCCAGCATCTGCGTGATACCGCGACCGTGGGCACCGGCGATCGGGATCGCGTGCCCCATGCCCAGCGGGGCGAACTCGGCGCGGGCCATCTCAGGGTCGATGTTGTCGACCTTGTTGGCTACCACGTAAGAACGCTTGTTACGCTTGCGCAGATGCTCGGCGATCATCTGGTCGGCGGCGGTGAAACCCGCCTTGGCGTCGACCAGAAACAGGACAACATCCGCTTCTTCAATGGCCAGCAGCGACTGCTCGGCCATTTTTTCGTCCATACCGTGCTCGTCACCAGAGATACCGCCGGTGTCGATCAGAATGTAGGAACGCCCTTGCCACTTGGCCTCACCGTACTGGCGATCACGGGTCAGACCGGACAAGTCGCCGACGATGGCGTCGCGAGTCCTGGTCAGGCGGTTGAACAAGGTGGACTTGCCGACGTTCGGTCGACCCACCAGGGCGATTACGGGAACCATGCGGCTCTCCACTTCGTTATTTCAGAAAATACAAAAGCCGCTGCTAGGCAGCGGCTGGTGCTCGTGGGCTTCCCCGGCACGCCTGCGATCCCTGTACCTGTAGGAGCGAGCTTGCTCGCGATGAACGCACAGACACCGCGTTCATCCAGGACGCCAGCATTATCCTGACGTCCATCGCGACGGTTCGACGCCTCGACAAGCTCGCTCCTGCAGTGACAGTTACAGCTACAGTCGTGCCGACAGGTATAGCCGCCTGGGGTATCACCCCCAAGCATAGTTGTTACTTGATGGTCAGGGCTTCCAGTTTGCCGCTGTTGCCATACACATAAATCATGTTATCTACCACCAGCGGACGGGCACGCAGGCCGTCGCTGTCGATACGCTCGCGACCAACGAAACGGCCGTCGACCTGGCTCAGCAGGTGCAGGTAACCTTCCAGGTCACCCACTGCAACGTAGCTGGAGAACACTTCCGGCGCCGACAGTTGACGGCGAGCCAGAGCGTCGTTGCTCCACAACGCGGTGGTCGAACGCTCGTCGATGCCTTCTACCGTGCCCGAAGACAGGCTGACATAGACGTTACCGAAACCCTGGGCCAGGCCGGCGTAGCTGGAAGCATCACGCTGCCACAGCGGACGGCCGCTTTCCAGGTCGATGGCCGCTACGCGACCCTGGTAGCTGGCAACATACAACGTACCGCCGGACAGCAGCAGGCCACCATCGATGTCCACCACGCGTTCCAGTTCCGAACGACCTTGTGGAACCGCAACCCGTTGTTCCCATACCGGCACGCCGTTGGAAATGTCCAGGGCGACGACTTTACCCGTCGACAGACCGGCTACCGCCATGCGGTTGGTGACGATCGGCGCACTGGTGCCGCGCAGGGTCAGGACCGCCGGAGTGCTGTCATACAACCAGCGCTGGTTACCGGTAGCGGCGTCCAGGCCGATCACGCGATCGTCCTGGGTCTGCACCACGACAACGTCACCGTTGTTGGCCGGTGGCGCGAGTACTTCGCTGGACACGCGAGCGCGCCATTTCTCTTCACCGTTGACCGAATCCAGCGCAACGATTTCGCCTTTGGTCGTACCGATCAGGAGCAAGCCGTAACCCACGCCAACGGCGCCGGAAACAGGCAGTTCGAGATCTTTTTTCCAGATGACATCACCGTTCATGCGGTCCATCGCCACCACCACGCCCGTTACGTCGGCGGCGTAGATAGTGCTGCCTTCAACTGCCGGAACGAGCATGTTGTAGGTTTCGCCCTGACCGTCACCGATCGAACGACTCCACTGCTTCTGCAAAACCACTTCTTCTTTGAAGTCGGTCAGTTCAGCCGGTGGCAATTCTTTTTTGCTGTTGCTGCTGCAACCCGCGGCCAGAATGGCCAGAGCCAGCAATGCTGCATGTTTCCAACGGATCACGTCACGCATCCCCTTTGGCCAGGTCGTCCAGCTTGATTTGTAGGCCACCGACTGCCGCTTCATCCGACAGTGCCGCCTTGGCTTTTTGATACGCCGTGTTCGCTTCGTCGGTACGACCCAGCTGCACCAGCAAGTCGCCCTTGAGCTCTTCGCGAGTGGCCAGGAACGACTTGTCGGCATCGCCTTCGAGCAGTTTCAGGGCTTCATCGGCCTTGTTCTGCGCACCCAGCACCTGCGCCAGGCGCTGACGGGCGATTTCACCCAGTGCCGGGTTGGCGGGTTTGGCAACAATGGCTTTCAGCTCGCTGGCTGCGTCGTCCAGCTTGCCGCTGTCGACCGCGACTTTCGCCACGAACAGGCTGCCATACTGCGCGTAGGCACTGCCGCCGAATTCGCTGTTGAGCTTGCCGGCCAGGTCCGAAACACGTGCCGCATCCGGTTTGCCGTCAGGCGTCAGCGTGGTTTCGAGCAATTGCTGATAGAGCACCGAAGCGCCTTGCGACTGGTTGCTCTGATACTTCTGAAAAGCCTGCCAGCCGAACACAATGACCAGCGCCAACAGGCCGCCAGTGACCAGGGGCTTGCCGTTGCGTGACCACCAGTCCTTCAAATCCGCCAGCTGTTCGTCTTCGGTACTCGACACCCCAATACTCCTTAATCGCTAAATCGGCTGTTTAGACAGCTTCAACCCTGCACGACGCAGGTGGCCAGGTGTGCGGCAAGCGCATCCCAGGCAATGCTTTGTTGTTCGCCCTGGCCACGCAGGGGTTTGAAACCTACCACTTGCTGGGCCATTTCGTCGTCACCGAGAATCAATGCAAACAGCGCACCGCTCTTGTCGGCTTTCTTGAACTGGCTTTTGAAGCTGCCGGCGCCGGCATTCACTTGCAGGCGCAGGTTGGGCAGTTGATCACGCACACGCTCGGCCAGTTTCAGCCCAGCCAATTCGGCTTCTTCACCGAAGGCGCAGAGGTAAACGTCGACCTGGCGGGAGATCTCTTGCGGGATCTGCTCCAGGGTTTCCAGCAGAAGCACCAGGCGCTCGATGCCCATGGCGAAACCTACGCCCGGGGTCGGCTTGCCGCCCATCTGCTCTACCAGACCGTCGTAACGGCCGCCGGCACACACGGTGCCCTGGGCGCCCAACTGGTCGGTGACCCATTCGAAAACGGTCTTGCTGTAGTAATCCAGCCCGCGTACCAGCTTCGGATTGATCACATACGGAATGCCGGCTGCATCGAGACGAGCCTTGAGGCCCTCGAAATGCGCGCGGGATTCGTCGTCCAGGTAGTCGGCCATTTTCGGCGCATCGACCAGGATGGCCTGCGTGTCAGCGTTCTTGGTGTCCAGGACCCGTAGTGGGTTGGTCTTCAGACGACGCTGGCTGTCTTCGTCGAGCTTGTCCATGTGCTGGGACAGGAACGCCACCAGCGCCTCGCGATAACGGCCACGGGACTCGCTGGTGCCCAGGCTGTTGAGTTCGAGCTTGACCGCATCACGGATGCCCAGCTCGCCCCACAGGCGCCAGGTCAATACGATCAGTTCGGCGTCGATGTCCGGACCGTCGAGGTTGAACACTTCGACACCGATCTGGTGGAACTGGCGATAACGGCCTTTTTGCGGGCGCTCGTGGCGGAACATCGGACCGATGTACCACAGCTTCTGCACTTGGCCACCGCCGGTGATGCCGTGCTCGAGCACGGCACGCACGCAGGCCGCCGTGCCTTCAGGGCGCAGGGTCAGGGAATCGCCGTTGCGGTCGTCGAAGGTGTACATCTCCTTTTCGACGATGTCGGTCACTTCGCCGATCGAGCGCTTGAACAGCTCGGTGAACTCGACGATCGGCATGCGGATCTGCTTGTAACCGTAGTTATCCAGCAGGCGCGCAACGGTGCCTTCGAAGTGACGCCACAGGGGAGTCTGTTCGGGCAGGATGTCGTTCATGCCACGAATGGCTTGCAGAGACTTGCTCACTATCAATCCTTAAATTCGTTGGGCCGTCGGGCTCAGCCGCGCGCGATAAGCGCAGCGTCAGCTTCGACCTTTTCGGCCGCTTTCTCGCGGATCAAGCGTTCGAGCTCATCCACCAGATTGTCATTCGTCAGTTTCTGCGACGGCTTGCCGTCGATGTAAATCAGGTTCGGCGTGCCGCCGGTCAAGCCCACGTGGGCTTCCTTGGCTTCGCCCGGCCCGTTGACCACGCAACCGATCACCGCCACATCCAGCGGCACCAGCAGGTCTTCAAGACGTCCTTCCAGTTCGTTCATGGTCTTGACCACATCGAAGTTCTGCCGCGAGCAGCTCGGGCAGGCGATGAAGTTGATGCCACGGGAACGCAGGTGCAGCGATTTGAGGATGTCGTACCCGACTTTCACTTCCTCGACCGGGTCAGCGGCCAGCGAGATGCGGATAGTATCGCCAATCCCTTCGGCGAGCAGCATACCGAGGCCCACCGCGGATTTCACCGTGCCCGAACGCAAACCACCGGCTTCGGTGATGCCCAGGTGCAAGGGTTGGACGATTTCCTTCGCCAGCAGGCGATAAGCCTCGACGGCCATGAACACGTCGGAGGCCTTCACGCTAACCTTGAAGTCCTGGAAATTCAGGCGTTCCAGGTGCTCGACGTGACGCAGCGCAGACTCGACCAGCGCGGCCGGGGTCGGCTCGCCGTATTTCTTTTGCAGGTCTTTTTCCAGCGAACCGGCATTGACGCCGATGCGGATCGGAATGCCGCGGTCGCGGGCGGCATCGACCACCGCACGCACACGGTCTTCACGACCGATGTTGCCGGGGTTGATCCGCAGGCAATCGACGCCCAGTTCGGCCACGCGCAAGGCAATGCGGTAGTCGAAGTGAATGTCGGCCACCAATGGCACTTTGACCAGTTGTTTGATCTTGCCGAACGCCTCGGCGGCATCCATGTCCGGCACGGACACGCGCACGATGTCGACGCCAGCGGCCTCCAGACGATTGATCTGGGCGACGGTAGCCGCTACGTCGTTGGTGTCGCTGTTGGTCATGCTTTGCACAGCGATAGGCGCATCGCCGCCCACGGGCACGTTACCCACCCAGATCTTGCGTGATTCGCGACGTTTGATTGGAGATTCGCCGTGCATGACTTATTGACCCAACTTCAGGCGAGCAGTCTCGCCACTGGTGAACGGAGTGACATCAACCGACTGACCGTTGTAGCTGACCTGCGCGCCACGGGCATACCCCAGACGCACGGTAAACGGTGGCTTGCCGCTGAGGCTGGCACTGTCGCCTTTACGCTTGAGACCGCTGAGCAGCACCTTGCCTGCGCCATCGGTGACTTGCGTCCAGCAATCGGCGGTGAATTGCAGTTGCACCTGACCCTGGCCTGCGGTGGTGGCAGCGGCTGTCTGGGCTGGAATGGTCGGCGTCACCGCAGCCGTCGCAGGCGGCGTCGAGACCACTGGAGCGGTCGGAGCAGGCGCAACCGGCGTGGTGACCGCTGGTGCAGCGTTGTGTGTCGGTGCGGCAGGGGCCGGCGCTGCTGGCGCAACCGGAGCAGTCGGCTCAGCGGAAGGGGTTGCCGCTTCTGCCGGCGCTTGAGCCGAGGTCTCGGCTTGCGGCAATGCAAGGGCGGTGGAGTTGTCAGTCTGGGCTTCGGCAACAGCCTGGTCTTCCGGCTCGTCCAGCGGGTGAATCTGAGTAGTGCCGTCCGCGCCTTCGACTTCAACGTGTTCCGGGGTCAGGCTGATCAGGTCCTTGGTGCGCAGCGATGTCTGATCCTGCCACCAGACAAAACCGCCGCCGATCACGGCGATCAGCAGCAACAGGCTGACGATACGCAAAATGGTGTGGGAAACCCGCACCGGCTCTTCGATTCGCCCCAAGGCGTGGACACTGCTGCCTTGGGAGTCGGTGCCGGTGGATTGGTCGAACTGCTGGACCAGAACGGTCTGGTCCATGCCCAGCAATTTGGCATAAGCGCGAATGTAACCGCGAGCGAAAGTATGCCCAGGCAGCTTGTCGAAAGCGCCTGCTTCAAGGTTGCTCAATGAGGTAACCGTGAGGTTGAGCTTGAGGGCCACTTCGGCCAGCGACCAGCCATTGCTTTCGCGGGCCTGGCGCAAAGTCTCACCGGGGTTAACGCGATTCGCTGCTACAACTTCAGGATGCGCCGCTTTCATCATTGCTCCGACAGGTATTGCTGATATTCCGGCGTACCGGGATAGAGTCGTTTGAGTTGCAGGCCGTAACTGGCGGCCTTGTCGCGATCTTCAAATACTTTTGCCAACCGAACGCCAAGCAACAGACTACGTGCATTTTGCTCGGTGAGCTGGCTGAAACGGTCGTAGTAGTCACGCGCCGGCACATAATGCCTATCTTCGTAAGACAACTCAGCCATTTCCAGCAAGGCACGGGGTTGTTGTTGATTCAAACGCAGGGCTTTATCCAGTTGCTGCTGGGCCAACTCACGCTGGCCCATCATGGAAGCGGTCATCCCCAGGTTCTCGAACACCCGCGATCGCTCAGGATACAAGGTATCGGCGGCGGCTTGTTCGAAGCGTTCGTACGCCTCCTTGAAGCGCTTCTGCTCGTAGAGGAAACTGCCGTAGTTATTGAGGATTCGTGCGTCCTTGGGGCTGGCCGACAGCGCCTTGCGAAAGTGCTCGTCCGCCAGCTCCGGCTCCCGTTCGGCCTGGAACACCAGCCCCAGCGCCGCATTGGCGTCCGGATCCGAACTGTCCAGCTCCAGCGCCTTCTTCAACGGCACCTTGGCGCGCTCGGTCATGCCCTGCTGGAGGTAGCCCAGGCCCAATTGCACATAGGCAACCCGCGCCTCGTCACGCCCCTTGCTGGTCTTCATCGGGTTGTAATCGCCCGACAGGACGCAGCCAGTGCAAAGACTGGCCAACAGCACAAGCAGCGCGAAGCGCAGGGACATGGAGATCCTCTCTATTATTTCGCGGCGTTTTGCGCCATATCGCTGTCGGCGCTCAATTCGCGCACGGCAATATAACGTTCGCTGCGACGGGTGCGATCCAGCACCTGCCCTACCAATTGACCGCAGGCGGCGTCGATGTCCTCACCACGGGTGGTGCGCACGGTGACGTTGAAACCTGCATGATGAAGCTGATCCTGGAAACGACGAATCGCGTTGTTGCTCGGACGCTCGTAACCGGAATGCGGGAACGGGTTGAACGGAATCAGGTTGATCTTGCACGGAATGTTCTTGAGCAACTCGATCATTTCCACGGCGTGCTCAAGCTTGTCGTTGACGTCCTTGAGCAGGGTGTACTCGATGGTCAGCACACGCTTCTCGCCGAGGGCGGACATGTAACGCTGACAGGATTCGAGCAACATCTTAAGCGGATATTTCTTGTTGATCGGCACCAATTGGTTACGCAATGCGTCATTCGGTGCGTGCAGGGACAACGCCAGCGAGACGTCGATGTGCTTGGACAGCTCATCGATCATCGGCACCACGCCGGAGGTCGACAGGGTCACGCGGCGCTTGGAAATGCCGTAGCCCAGGTCGTCCATCATCAGGTGCATGGCCGCAATGACGTTGTCGAAGTTCAGCAGCGGCTCACCCATGCCCATCATCACCACGTTGGTGATGGCACGGTCGACGGTCGCCGGGACGCTGCCAAAGGATTTGTTGGCAATCCACACCTGGCCGATGACTTCGGCGGCGGTGAGGTTGCTGTTGAAGCCTTGCTTGCCGGTGGAGCAGAAACTGCAATCCAGGGCACAGCCTGCCTGGGACGAAACGCACAAGGTGCCGCGTTTGCCCTGGGGAATGTACACGGTCTCGACGCAGCTGCCGGACGCCACGCGCACCACCCATTTACGGGTGCCGTCGCTGGAGATGTCCTCGCTGACCACTTCGGGGCCGCGAACTTCAGCAACAGCCTTGAGCTTTTCGCGCAGGGCCTTGCTGACGTTCGTCATGGCGTCGAAATCATCGACGCCAAAGTGGTGAATCCATTTCATTACCTGACCGGCACGGAAACGCTTCTCCCCGATTGAGTCGAAGAATTTCTCCATTTCCGGCTGGGTAAGCCCCAGCAGGTTGGTTTTTACAGTCGATGTCGTCATGGATTCACCTTCACTCTTTAAGCCAATGCTTAGCGAGTGGTTACTTCAGTAGCTGCGAAGAAGTATGCGATTTCGCGAGCAGCAGCGGCTTCGGAGTCCGAACCGTGTACAGCGTTGGCGTCGATCGATTCAGCGAAGTCAGCACGGATAGTGCCGGCAGCCGCTTCTTTAGGGTTGGTAGCGCCCATCAGCTCACGGTTGCGAGCGATGGCGTTTTCGCCTTCCAGAACCTGAACGACAACCGGACCGGAGGTCATGAAGGCAACCAGGTCGCCGAAGAAACCACGAGCGCTGTGCTCAGCGTAGAAGCCTTCAGCTTCGGCTTTGGACAGTTGCTTCAGTTTCGAAGCTACAACGCGCAGGCCGGCTTTTTCGAAACGGGTGGTGATCTCGCCGATCACGTTTTTAGCAACGGCGTCAGGCTTGATGATGGAGAAAGTGCGTTGAACAGCCATGGTGTAACTCCAGAAACGGTAATTTGTGAAAAATTAAACCCGCGAATTATACGCGGGTTCTTGGGTATTGCCTAACCTGCAGCGTGGCTCAGTCGCGTTCTTCGATCCAGTTGGCCTGAATGGCCTCGAGGATCTTTTCGCCACAATGTTCAGGCTTGTCGTCGAACTCGGGCAATTCCATCACCCATTTACGCAGATCGACGAAGTTGACCGACATTGGATCAACTTCAGGTTTGCTTTCAGCCAGCTGGATAGCAATTTCCAGCACATCAGTCCACTTGAGACTCATGATAGTTCCTTGAATCAGTGCGGCGCTTCGGCGGCGTGGTTGAGCGAGTATTTCGGAATCTCGACGGTCAGGTCTTCAGTCCCGACAATGGCCTGACAGGCCAGGCGCGATTGCGCTTCCAGGCCCCACGCGCGGTCGAGGAAATCTTCCTCGAGCTCATCCGCCTCTTCCAGCGAATCGAACCCTTCGCGAACGATACAGTGACAGGTGGTGCAGGCGCAGACGCCACCACAGGCACTTTCCATCTCGATATGGTGCTCATGGGCCAGATCGAGGATAGACGTACCGGGCTCAGCCTCCACAACCATGCCTTCGGGGCAAAACTTTTCGTGTGGCAGAAAAATGACCTGCGGCATCGTTATTCCTCAATCTCATTCAGGTTGCGCCCCGCCAGCGCGGCTTTCACCGTCGAATCCAGGCGGCGGGCGGCAAAGGCGTCGGTCACTTGCGACAGACGCTTGGTCTGCTGCTCGATGGCATAACCATCGGTGCCTTTCATCAGTTCGGTCAGTTCCTGCACCTGCATGTCGATGACCATGCGCTCCTCGGCATCGAGCAGACGCTCGCCGTCCGCCTCAAGCGCAGCCTGCACCGCCTCGATCAGGCGCTGGGCGTCGACCTGCTGCTCACGCAACACACGAGCGACCTTGTCATCATTGGCGTGCTGGAACGAATCCTTGAGCATCTTGGCGATTTCGCCGTCGGTCAGACCGTAGGACGGCTTGACCTGAATGCTGGCTTCAACGCCCGAACCCATTTCCCGGGCCGAAACACTGAGCAGGCCATCGGCGTCGACCTGGAAGGTCACGCGGATTTTCGCCGCACCCGCCACCATGGAAGGAATGCCGCGCAATTCGAAACGCGCCAGGGAACGGCAGTCACTGATCAACTCCCGCTCGCCCTGCAACACGTGAATCGCCATGGCCGACTGGCCATCCTTGTAGGTAGTGAAGTCCTGGGCACGGGCGACGGGGATGGTGGTGTTGCGCGGAATCACCTTCTCCATGAGGCCGCCCATGGTTTCCAGCCCCAGGGACAACGGAATCACGTCGAGCAGCAGCAATTCGCCGCCATCGCGCTTGTTGCCAGCCAACGTATCGGCCTGGATCGCGGCCCCAATGGCCACCACTTGATCCGGATCGATTTCGGTCAGCGGCTGACGACCAAAGGCTTCGGCGACCGCTTCACGCACACGAGGTACGCGGGTGGAGCCACCGACCATGACCACGGCGTGCACGTCTTCCAGCTCCACACCGGAGTCACGCACGGCGCGTCGGCAGGCCTTGAGGCTGCGGGCGACCATCGGCTCGATCAGCGCATTGAAGGCTTCGCGGGTCAGTTCGGCCTTCCAGTTGCCATAGACGACTTCAACCGACGCCGCATCGGTCAGCGCCTCTTTGGCCGCGCAAGCGGTTTGCAGCAGATTGCGTTGCGCGCCCGGATCGAGGTCCGCGGACAAACCGGCACTGGTGATGATCCAGCCAGCGATGGCGTGGTCGAAGTCATCGCCACCCAGGGCGCTGTCGCCACCGGTGGCCAGCACTTCGAAGACGCCGCCAGTCAGGCGCAAAATGGAAATATCGAAGGTGCCGCCGCCCAGGTCGTAGATCGCGACCAGGCCTTCGGCATGTTGATCCAGGCCATACGCCACGGCAGCAGCGGTCGGCTCGTTGAGCAGGCGCAGCACATTCAGGCCGGCGAGTTTCGCCGCGTCCTTGGTGGCCTGGCGCTGAGCGTCATCGAAGTAAGCCGGCACGGTGATCACCGCACCGACCAATTCACCACCCAAGGTGGCCTCGGCGCGCAAGCGCAGCACCTTGAGGATATCGGCGGAGACTTCGACCGGGCTTTTTGGACCCTGCACGGTATCGATGAACGGCATGTGCGACTCGCCGCCGACAAAGCGATACGGCAGTTGCTCGCCCAATTGCTTGACGTCGGACAGACCACGACCCATCAAGCGCTTGACCGACAGCACGGTGTTCAGCGGATCGGCAGAGGCGGCAAGCTTGGCCGACTCGCCGACTTCGACGCGGTCGGCGTGGTAGCGCACGGCGGACGGCAGGATGACCTGCCCGTCAGCATCGGCCAGCGGCTCGGAAAGACCACTGCGTAATGCAGCGACCAGCGAATTGGTAGTACCCAAGTCGATCCCCACAGCCAGGCGACGCTGGTGCGGTTGAGGACTTTGGCCGGGTTCGGCGATCTGCAGTAGGGCCATCGTGATCAGGACTTATCTGTATATCAGGCGTGCGACCGGAGCGGCACTGGGTTAATCGTCGAGGCGCTCTTCTAACTGGCGCACTTCGTAGGTCAGCTTGTCGAGGAACTGCATGCGTCGCATCAGGCGCTCGGCGCGCTCGCGGTGCTCGGCATCGTTCCAGCAAGCGGCGAAACTTTGGTTCAGTTCTTCCTGGGCGGACTTGAGGCGACGCTTGAACGCGGCAACACCGGCTAGATCGGCGCTGTCCTGCAGGTCTTCAAGCTCTTCGCGCAACTCCATCTGTTGCAGGAGAAACTCCGGATCATGCACCGTGACTTCCAGCGGCAGCTCGCCACCGTTCAACGCGAGCAGGTAACGCGCGCGTTTGGGAGGGCTTTTGAGCGTCTGGTAGGCCTCATTGAGGCTTGCCGACTGCTCCAGCGCCAGGCGCTGCTCGCGCTCGGAAGCGTCCGCAAAACGATCCGGGTGAACATTGCGCGCCAACTCACGGTAGCGCGTAGCCAACTGATCGAGGTCCAGGTTGAAACTCGGTTGCAGGTCGAATAAAGCGAAATGACAAGGAGTACCCACGACAAGCCTCAGATGTTGAAGCTTTCGCCGCAGCCACATTCACCGCGCACGTTGGGGTTGTTGAACTTGAAGCCTTCGTTCAACCCTTCCTTGACGAAATCGAGCTCGGTACCGTCAAGGTACGAGAGGCTCTTGGGATCGATAATCACTTTCTCGCCGTGACTCTCGAAAACCTGATCCTCCGCAACCACCTCGTCGACAAACTCCAGCACGTAGGCAAGGCCGGAACAGCCTGTGGTGCGAACACCCAGACGAATCCCTTCACCTTTGCCGCGCCCGTCGAGGGAGCGTCGCACGTGTCGAGCAGCCGCTTCTGTCATGCTGATAGCCATCGGTGACTCCTTACTCGTCGCAAACCTGGAAAATCAGATCAAGCCTTTCTTCTGCTTGTAGTCGCGGACGGCGGCCTTGATGGCGTCTTCGGCGAGTACGGAGCAGTGAATTTTCACTGGCGGCAGGGCCAGTTCTTCGGCCAGCTGAGTGTTCTTGATGGTCTCTGCTTCATCCAGAGTCTTGCCTTTCATCCACTCGGTCGCCAGGGAGCTGGAGGCGATGGCCGAACCGCAGCCGTAAGTCTTGAACTTGGCGTCTTCGATGATGCCTTGTTCGTTGACCTTGATCTGCAGGCGCATCACATCGCCGCACGCCGGGGCGCCGACCATGCCAGTGCCAACATCCGGATCTTCCGCGTCCATCTTGCCGACGTTGCGCGGGTTTTCGTAGTGGTCGATGACCTTTTCGCTGTAAGCCATGGTACTTATTCCTCACTCATCAGAGAGTCGCTCTTTGGGCCCCGGAACATCGGTCGCGGGGCTGGTTCGCGGCGACTTGAAATCAGTGTGCCGCCCACTCGATTTTCGAAATGTCGACACCGTCTTTATACATGTCCCACAGCGGCGACAGTGCGCGCAGCTTGGTAACGGCCTCGCAGACTTTCTGCGCGGCGTAGTCGATTTCTTCTTCGGTGGTGAAACGACCGAAGGTGAAACGGATCGAGCTGTGTGCCAGTTCGTCGTTGCGGCCCAGGGCGCGCAGCACGTACGAAGGCTCCAGGGAGGCCGAGGTGCAGGCCGAACCGGAGGAAACCGCCAGGTCCTTGAGGGCCATGATCAGCGATTCGCCTTCAACGTAGTTGAAACTCAGATTCAGGTTGTGCGGAACGCGGGCGGTCAGGCTGCCGTTGACGTACAGCTCTTCCAGGCCTTCGACCTGTTTGAAGAAACGGTCGCTCAGGGCCTTGATGCGCACGTTTTCGGCAGCCATGTCTTCCTTGGCCACACGGAACGCTTCACCCATGCCGACGATCTGGTGGGTCGCCAGGGTGCCCGAACGCATGCCGCGCTCGTGACCGCCGCCGTGCATGGTCGCTTCGATGCGCACGCGAGGCTTGCGGCTCACGTACAGCGCGCCGATGCCTTTAGGGCCATAAGTCTTGTGGGCAGAGAACGACATCATGTCGACTTTCAGCTTCTGCAGGTCGATATCGACCTTGCCAGTGGACTGTGCGGCGTCGACGTGGAACAGGATACCCCTGGAGCGGGTCAGCTCGCCGATGGCCGCGATGTCGTTGACGGTGCCGATCTCGTTGTTCACGTGCATGATCGAAACCAGGATGGTGTCATCACGCAGGTTGGCTTCGATCATCGCCGGGGTGATCAGGCCGTCTTCCTGAGGTTCGATGTAGGTCACTTCGAAACCTTCACGCTCCAGTTGGCGCATGGTGTCCAGGACAGCCTTGTGCTCGATCTTGGAGGTGATCAGGTGCTTGCCTTTGGTGGCGTAGAAATGTGCCGCACCCTTGATTGCCAGGTTGTCGGACTCGGTGGCACCGGAAGTCCAGACGATTTCACGCGGGTCGGCATTGACCAGGTCAGCCACTTGGCGACGGGCGTTTTCGACCGATTCTTCGGCTTTCCAGCCAAACACGTGGGAGCGGGACGCTGGGTTACCGAAGTTTCCGTCGACCAGCAGGCATTCACTCATTTTTTGCGCAACACGCGGATCAACCGGGGTGGTCGCAGAGTAATCAAGGTAAATCGGCAATTTCATGGACTTTCTCCTAAATCAGGCTGGCTGGCACGCCGTTAGCTCTAATGGCTGTCATTCGACGGCGGACGCTTCAATCTTGTCCAGGCGTGGCGCCTTGCTGTTGCAACGGCGTTGGTCCTGACGCATGGCTACTTCTTGTACCTCACGGCGAGTGACAAGATCAGCCAAGCTGATACCGCTCAGAAATTCGTGAATCTGCAGGCTCAGGTCGCACCACAAGTGGTGAGTCAGGCAGGTGTCACCGGAATGGCAATCGCCCTGGCCCTGGCACTTGGTGGCATCCACCGATTCGTTCACCGCATCGATCACCTGGGCCACCTGGATGCCCTGCATGTCGCGGGACAGTTGGTAGCCGCCGCCCGGACCCCGCACGCTCGACACCAGATTGCTGCGGCGCAACTTGGCAAAAAGCTGTTCGAGGTAGGACAGGGAGATGCCTTGGCGCTCGGAGATATCGGCGAGGGACACAGGCCCGTGCTGCGCATGTAACGCCAGGTCAAGCATGGCGGTCACGGCGTATCGGCCTTTTGTAGTCAGTCGCATGGACAGTTACCACGGAGTTTCGGAATTGAGGCGAGTATGCAATTCCCGAGTATTTAAGTCAACTATAAGACCTAGTACTTTAGTCAGGTTTACCCGCAAAACAGCGCGCAAATCATAGCAAAGGCTGGGGGTGTAGGGCCAGCGAATGCTCAACCCATTCCTCTGTAGGAGCGAGCAGGCTCGCGATGGTCGCCAACGATAACGCTGGACACCTGACACCCAGCGGTGCCGGAGACTCCATCGCGAGCATGCTCGCTCCTACAGGCTGGTGGTGATCAGCTCGCCTGGGTCTGGTCCTTGTCCTTCACGCATGCGAAGTCTTCTTCACGCAGCTCAGGCAGGTCTTTCGCACAATAGTTGCTGCCCAGTTCGGTCAGCGCACCGCACATGCCCTCCAGGCGACCATCGACGGCTTGCAAGTGATCGAGCAATTGGTTGATGGCGCGCGCCACCGGGTCCGGCATGTCTTCGCCGCCAACGCCATAGGCATCGAAGCCGATCTTCTCGGCCATGGCCTTGCGCCGGGCGTCCTGTTCTTCGTCCGACTTGACGATGATCCGTCCCGGAATGCCGACCACGGTCGCCCCGGCCGGTACTGCCTTGGTCACCACGGCGTTGGAACCGACCTTGGCCCCGGCGCCCACGGTGAACGGGCCGAGCACCTTGGCGCCCGCCCCCACCACCACGCCATCTTCCAGGGTCGGGTGACGCTTGCCCTTGTTCCAGCTGGTGCCGCCCAGGGTCACACCCTGGTAAATCGTCACGTCATCGCCGATCTCGGCGGTTTCGCCGATCACGATGCCCATGCCATGGTCGATAAAGAATCGACGGCCGACCTTGGCGCCCGGATGGATCTCGATCCCGGTCAAAAAACGACCAAAGTTCGACACCAGGCGCGCCAGCCATTTCAGGTCCGCACGCCACAACACCGAAGACAAACGGTGAATCCAGATGGCATGCATGCCCGGGTAGCAGGTCAGGACTTCAAAAGCGTTACGCGCCGCCGGGTCACGATGGAAAACACTCTGGATATCTTCACGCAAACGCTCGAACATCTTTCAATCCTTCCGCTTAAGAAGCTCGCCACGGGCCGCTTTCTGGGTTTCCGTGAGGATGCCACGCAATATATTCATTTCCGCCCGGCTGACCGAGCTGCGTCCGTACAACCGACGCAGGCGCGCCATCAAGTGCCGTGGTTTTTCCGGGTCGAGGAACTCGATGGCCACCAGGGTCTGCTCCAGGTGTTCATAGAATCGCTCCAACTCGTCCATGGTCGCCAGCTCCGCGCTTTTGACCGAAGCCACTTCTTCCTTCTCGACCTTGCTCGGCTGCCCTTGTGCCGCGAGCCAGGCCATGCGCACTTCATAGCTCAACACCTGCACCGCCGCCCCGAGGTTCAGCGAACTGAACTCAGGGTCGGATGGGATGTGCACGTGATAATGACATCGCTGCAGCTCTTCATTGGTCAGGCCGGAATCTTCACGACCAAAGACCAGGGCGATTTCTGCGCCCTGCCCGGCTTCCTCGACCACTTTCGTCCCGCACTCGCGAGGATCCAGCAACGGCCAGGGGATGCGACGGTCGCGGGCGCTGGTGCCCAGCACCAAGTTGCAGCCGACCAGGGCA
Organism: Pseudomonas sp. S2_C03; assembly: GCF_054668405.1. Classification (NCBI taxonomy): domain Bacteria; kingdom Pseudomonadati; phylum Pseudomonadota; class Gammaproteobacteria; order Pseudomonadales; family Pseudomonadaceae; genus Pseudomonas; species Pseudomonas sp. S2_C03. The sequence continues at coordinate 4,334,128 of NZ_CP162766.1, forward strand.
TCCTCCAACGTGGCGACGACTTGCGCTTTTTCAAGGATATCGCCGGCACCGGAAGCACGGGCGTCGGCCTCGTGATGCGGGAACACGCGTGGTTCGACCAGCACCAGCCGCGACAGCCCCATGTTTTTCATGGCACGCGCAGCCCCGCCGATATTGCCTGGATGACTGGTATTGACCAGGACGACACGAATGTTTTGCAGCAAGGGAGGCGCTCTCGAACACGATAATCGGGAGGCAAATACTACAGCCCAAGCGACCGTTAAGCCATGAATGCGATTACTGACCTTCACCTGTAGAAAGTTTCTGATAGAATGCGCGGCTTTCTTTAACAACCTTAGGTGACACATCCATGCAGCCCATGCTGAATATCGCGCTGCGCGCCGCCCGCAGCGCCAGTGAACTGATCTTCCGCTCCATCGAGCGCCTGGATACCATCAAGGTTGACGAAAAAGACGCCAAGGACTACGTGTCCGAGGTGGATCGCGCTGCCGAACAGAAAATCATCGATGCCCTGCGCAAGGCCTACCCGAACCACTCGATCATGGGTGAAGAGACCGGCCTGCACGCCGGCACCGGGATCGAAGGCGAAGAATACCTGTGGATCATCGATCCGCTGGACGGCACCACCAACTTCCTACGCGGCATCCCTCACTTCGCTGTCAGCATCGCCTGCAAATACCGTGGTCGCCTGGAACACGCCGTTGTTCTGGACCCGGTTCGCCAGGAAGAATTCACCGCCAGCCGTGGCCGTGGCGCCCAACTGAACGGTCGTCGCCTGCGCGTCAGCGGCCGCACCAGCCTGGACGGCGCCCTGCTGGGTACCGGTTTCCCGTTCCGTGACGACCAGATGGACAACCTCGACAACTACCTGGGCATGTTCCGCGCCCTGGTTGGCCAGACCGCCGGCATCCGCCGCGCAGGTTCCGCCAGCCTGGACCTGGCCTACGTGGCTGCAGGCCGTTTCGACGCCTTCTGGGAGTCGGGCCTGTCCGAGTGGGACATGGCAGCAGGCGCCCTGCTGATCCAGGAAGCCGGCGGCCTGGTGAGCGACTTCACCGGCGGTCACGACTTCCTGGAAAAAGGCCACGTCGTTGCCGGCAACACCAAATGCTTCAAAGCCGTGCTGACCGCCATCCAGCCGCACCTGCCGGCATCGCTGAAGCGCTAAGCTTCCCGCGATACCAAAAAGCACCCTTCGGGGTGCTTTTTTTATGCCCGCAAATCCCCACACCCTCCCCCTGTAGGAGCGAGCTTGCTCGCGATGGTGGCTCAGACACCGCAGGGCATCAGATTCCCAGCGTTATCGTTGACGACCATCGCGAGCAAGCTCGCTCCTACAGGGGATTTGCGGTGGATTCAGAATGAAATTCCAGGCACAAAAAAAGGGGGACACCCCAATGGAGTGCCCCCCTTCGATCCAACTCTGAGCCTTACTGCCCAGGCTGCGCCTGCGACAGGATCAGCTTGCCTTCCTTGTCCACAGGGATCTGGTTCCCAGGGTCACGATCCATGCGCACTTTGCCTTCCTTGCCGTCCAGCGAGTAACGCACGTCATAACCCACAACCTTGTCGCTGATGTCATTCACAGTGTTACAGCGAGTCTGAGTGGTGGTGTAGGTGTCACGCTCCTGCATGCCTTCCTGCACCTTGTTGCCGGCATAGCCGCCGCCGACTGCGCCGGCCACGGTGGCAATCTTTTTGCCGGTGCCGCCGCCGATCTGGTTGCCCAGCAGGCCACCAGCTAGCGCACCCACCACCGTACCGGCGATCTGGTGTTGATCTTTCACCGGCGCTTGCCGGGTGACGGTGACGTCCTTGCAGACCTCACGTGGGGTTTTGATCTGGGTCTTGACCGGGTCGACGGCCAGCACTTGCGCATACTCAGGGCCGCTTTTAACCAGGCTGTAGGTGGCAACAGCACCCCCGGCAGTCACACCGACAGCACCCAATACCGCACCAACCAGTAACGACTTGTTCACATGAACCTCCTGACCATCACATGCGGGACGCGCCCGCGCTTCTCCCAGCCTTGGAGCATAAAAAAAGGCGCGAGTTCAACTCGCGCCTTTTTTTGATCACACCGCTGAGGTCAGCCTTGGTCTGCAAAGCCACTCAAGGACGGTCGTCGACTTCCTTCTCGGTGTTCACCGCCGGGATCAAGTCTTCGGAGCTCAGATTCAGCCAGATCAGCACCACGTTGGCGATATAGATCGACGAGTAAGTACCCGCCAATACACCCACCAGCAGCGCCAGGGAGAAGCCGTACAGGTTGTCACCGCCGAAGAACAACAGCGCAGCGATGGCCAGCAAGGTCGACACCGAGGTCGCAATGGTGCGCAGCAGGGTCTGCGTGGTCGAGATGTTGATGTTCTCGATCAGGCTGGCCTTGCGCAGTACACGGAAGTTCTCACGAACCCGGTCGAATACGACGATGGTGTCGTTGAGCGAGTAACCGATGATCGCCAGTACCGCCGCCAGCACCGTCAGGTCGAAGGTGATCTGGAAGAACGACAGGATACCGATGGTCACGATCACGTCGTGGATCAGCGACACGATGGCACCGACCGCGAATTTCCACTGAAAGCGGAACGCCAGGTAGATCAGGATGCCGCCCAGCGCCATCAGCATGCCGAGGCCGCCCTGGTCGCGCAGCTCTTCACCCACCTGCGGGCCCACGAACTCGACGCGCTTGACGGTCGCCGGGTTATCGCCGCCGACCTTCTGCAGCGCTTCCGCCACCTGATGGCCCAGTTGCGGGTCTTCACCCGGCATGCGCACCAACAGGTCGGTGGTCGCACCGAAGTTCTGCACGATGGCTTCGTGGTAGCCCGACGAAACCAACTGCTCACGCACCTTGGTAACGTCAGCCGGACGCTCGTAGGTCAGCTCGATGAGCGTACCGCCGGTGAAGTCCAGACCCCAGTTCATGCCCTTGTGCCAGCAACTGAACAACGCCAGCAGGGTGAGGAACACTGTGACGCCGAACGCAACGTTGCGGACGCCCATGAAGTTGATTGTACGTAACATGGCAGCCCCTTAAATCCACAACTTCTTGAAGTCACGACCGCCGAAGATCAAGTTGACCATCGCGCGAGTGACCATGATGGCCGTGAACATCGAAGTCAAAACCCCGAGGGACATGGTAACCGCAAAGCCCTTGACCGGACCGGTGCCCATGGCGAACAGGATACCGCCCACCAGCAAGGTGGTCAGGTTGGCGTCGAGAATCGCCGTGAATGCCCGGCTGAAACCTTCGTTGATCGCCCGCTGAACGGTCATGCCCGCCGCGATCTCTTCACGAATCCGCGAGAAGATCAGAACGTTGGCGTCGACCGCCATACCCATGGTCAACACGATACCGGCGATACCCGGCAGGGTCAGCGTTGCGCCCAGCAACGACATCAGCGCCAGCAGCAACACCATGTTCACGCCCAGCGCGACCGTGGCGATGATGCCGAAGAAGCGGTAGATGGCGATGATGAACAGCGACACGAACAGCATGCCCCACAGGGACGCGTCGATACCCTTGGTGATGTTGTCGGCACCCAGGCTTGGGCCAATGGTGCGCTCTTCAGCGAAGTACATCGGCGCCGCCAGACCACCGGCACGCAGCAGCAGTGCCAGCTCGGACGATTCGCCCTGGCCGTTCAGGCCGGTGATACGGAACTGAGCACCCAGTGGCGATTGAATGGTCGCCAGGCTGATGATCTTCTTCTCTTCCTTGAAGGTCTGCACCGCCACGTCTTTCTCGACGCCATCGACCACTTGCTTGGTGTAAGTGGTGACAGGGCGCTGCTCGATGAAGATCACCGCCATGCTGCGGCCGACGTTGGAGCGGGTTGCGCGGCTCATCAGCTCACCACCGTGGCCATCCAGACGGATGTTCACTTCTGGCGTGCCGTGCTCGCCAAAGCCGGCCTTGGCGTCAGTCACCTGGTCACCGGTGATGATCAGGCCACGCTCGATCTGGGCTGGCGGACGCTTGCCTTCTCGGAACTCGAAGGTTTCGGAAGTGGCCTTGGAAGCACCCGGCTCAGCGGCCAGACGGAACTCCAGGTTGGCCGTCTTGCCGAGGATACGCTTGGCTTCTGCGGTGTCCTGCACGCCCGGCAGCTCAACCACGATGCGGTTGGCGCCCTGGCGCTGGACGATCGGTTCGGCAACACCCAGCTCGTTGACGCGGTTACGTACCGTGGTCAAGTTCTGCTTGATGGAGTATTCGCGGATTTCCGCCAGCTTGGCCGGGGTCATCGCCAGACGCAGTACCGCCTGACCATTGAGGTCGGCCGGCACGATGTCAAAATCGGTAAAGCTCTTGCGGATCAGTGCACGGGCCTGTTCGCGGGAAGCTTCGTCAGCAAAACCCAGCTGAATGGCACCGTTGAGTTGCGGCAGGCTGCGATAACGCAGTTTCTCTTTGCGCAACAGGCTCTTGACGTCGCCTTCGTAGACTTTCAGGCGGGCATCGAGGGCTTTCTCCATGTCCACTTCCAGCAGGAAGTGCACACCACCGGACAAGTCCAGACCCAGCTTCATCGGGTGCGCGCCAAGGCTGCGCAGCCATTGCGGGGTGGTTTGTGCCAGGTTCAGGGCCACGACGTAGTCATCGCCCAGCGCCTTGCGTACGACATCCTTGGCAGGCAACTGGTCTTCAGCCTTGACCAGGCGAATCAAGCCGCCCTTGCCACCGGCTGTCAGCGAAGTCGCCTTGACCGCCATCCCGGATTCCTTGAGCGCCGTGCTCACGCGGTCCAGGTCAGCCTGATTGACCTGCAACGCCGTGCTGGCACCACTGATCTGAATGGCCGGGTCATCAGGATAAAGATTGGGAGCGGAATAAATCAGACCGATCGCTAGCACCGCCAGGATCAGAATGTATTTCCACAGAGGGTATTTGTTCAGCATCACGCCGCCCGTTTAGAACGCGGGGCGCCTTGCGCGCCCCGTCGATTGAGTAGAAGTTGAAACTTAGATCGCTTTCAGCGTGCCCTTGGGCAGGGTGGCGGCGATGGCGCCTTTCTGGAACTTCATTTCCACGGTGTCGGAAACTTCCAGAACCACGAAATCGTCGGCCACTTTGGTGATCTTGCCGGCGATGCCGCCAGTGGTCACGACTTCGTCACCCTTTTGCAGGCTGCTCAGCAGGTTCTTCTGCTCTTTGGCGCGCTTGGCCTGTGGACGCCAGATCATCAGGTAGAAGATGACCAGGAAGCCGACCAGGAAAATCCACTCAAAACCGCCACCCATTGGGCCGGCAGCAGCCGGTGCAGCAGCGTCAGCCATGGCATTCGAGATAAAAAAGCTCATTTAGCACTCCAGTTGCAAATGTTGAATCTTGGGGTCAGAAAACTCAGTCCAAAGGCGGAACAGGTAGCCCGCGTTTGGCGTAGAAGGCATCGACAAAGGCGGCCAATGTACCCTGTTGAATAGCCTCGCGCAAACCAGCCATAAGCACTTGATAATGGCGCAAGTTATGGATGGTATTGAGCATGCTCCCCAGCATTTCGCCGCACTTGTCCAGATGATGCAGATAAGCGCGGGAGAAGTTCTGGCAGGTATAGCAATCGCAGGTCGGATCGAGCGGCGAATCATCATGGCGATGGAACGCGTTACGGATCTTCAGCACGCCAGTATCAATGAACAGATGCCCATTGCGGGCATTACGGGTTGGCATCACGCAATCGAACATGTCCACACCGCGGCGCACACCCTCAACCAGATCTTCCGGTTTGCCAACGCCCATAAGGTAACGAGGTTTGTCAGCGGGCATCTGGCCCGGCAGATAATCCAGCACCTTGATCATTTCATGCTTGGGTTCGCCCACCGACAGACCGCCAATGGCCAGGCCATCGAAGCCGATCTTGTCCAGGCCTTCGAGCGAGCGCATGCGCAGGTCCTGGTGCATGCCGCCCTGCACGATGCCGAACAGCGCGGCGGTGTTGTCGCCATGGGCGTTCTTGGAGCGCTGGGCCCAACGCAGCGACAGCTCCATGGAGACACGCGCGACGTCTTCGTCGGCCGGGTACGGCGTGCATTCGTCAAAAATCATGACGATGTCGGAGCCCAGGTCGCGCTGGACCTGCATCGACTCTTCCGGGCCCATGAACACCTTGGCGCCGTCGACCGGGGAGGCGAAGGTCACGCCCTCCTCCTTGATCTTGCGCATGGCGCCCAGGCTGAACACCTGGAAACCGCCGGAGTCGGTCAGGATCGGGCCTTTCCACTGCATGAAATCGTGCAGGTCGCCGTGCTTCTTGATCACCTCAGTGCCCGGGCGCAGCCACAGGTGGAAGGTGTTGCCCAGGATGATCTCGGCGCCAGTGGCCTCGATATCACGCGGCAGCATGCCCTTGACCGTGCCGTAGGTGCCCACCGGCATGAAGGCCGGGGTCTCGACGGTGCCACGGGGGAAGGTCAGGCGACCCCGACGAGCCTTGCCGTCGGTGGCCAGCAACTCAAACGACATACGACATTGGCGACTCATTCTTTGTCCTCGGGGCCACGTGGTGCGGGGTTACGGGTGATAAACATCGCATCACCGTAGCTGAAAAAGCGGTATTGATGCTCAACGGCGGCCTTGTAGGCGGCCATGGCTTCGGGATAACCGGCGAACGCCGAAACCAGCATCAACAGCGTGGATTCGGGCAAATGGAAATTGGTCACCAGGGCATCGACCACATGAAACGGCCGGCCCGGGAAGATAAAGATGTCGGTGTCGCCACTGAACGGCTTGAGCACGCCATCGCGCGCGGCGCTTTCCAGGGAACGCACGCTGGTGGTCCCCACCGCCACCACTCGCCCACCGCGAGCGCGGCAGGCCGCCACGGCATCCACCACGTCCTGGCCGACTTCCAGCCATTCGGTGTGCATGTGATGGTCTTCGAGTTTCTCGACCCGCACCGGCTGAAAGGTCCCTGCCCCCACGTGCAAGGTCACGAACGCCGTCTCGACGCCCTTGGCGGCAATCGCCTCCAGCAGCGGCTGATCAAAATGCAGCCCCGCCGTCGGCGCCGCCACCGCGCCCAGGCGCTCGGCGTACACCGTCTGATAACGCTCGCGGTCGGCGCCTTCATCCGGGCGGTCTATATAAGGAGGCAACGGCATGTGCCCCACGCGATCAAGCAGCGGCAACACGTCTTCGGCAAATGCCAGCTCGAACAACGCATCATGGCGCGCCACCATCTGCGCTTCGCCACCGCCGTCGATGAGAATCGTCGACCCCGGCTTGGGCGACTTGCTGGAGCGCACATGGGCCAGCACGCGGTGGGTGTCGAGCACCCGCTCCACCAGAATCTCCAGCTTGCCGCCAGACGCCTTCTGGCCAAACAGCCGCGCCGGAATCACCCGGGTATTGTTGAACACCATCAAATCGCCCGGGCGCAAATGCTCGAGCAAATCAGTGAATTGACGGTGTGCCAGGGCACCGCTGACCCCATCGAGGGTCAGCAGCCGGCTGTTGCGACGCTCGGCCAACGGGTGGCGGGCAATCAGCGAATCGGGGAGCTCAAAAGTAAAGTCGGAAACACGCATGATGGGGTTCGTCTAGCAGGGCCGGGAAGTCTAGCGGAATTATCGAAAATTCTCCATGTACCTGATTGACCAGCGGTATTCACCTCTCTATACTTCGCCGCCATTGAGCCCTGATGGCGGAATTGGTAGACGCGGCGGATTCAAAATCCGTTTTCGAAAGGAGTGGGAGTTCGAGTCTCCCTCGGGGCACCATATAGCAGTATCTGAAAGTCTCTATCAGACTTTCAGACCCAGAGAAACCGGCCACTTGGCCGGTTTTTTTGTGCTTGTCTGTTTATGCCAGTCTCCCCCTATCCGTTGTATCCCTGTATCCCTGCTTGTATCCTGAGAAAAATACCGAACTTTGGGATACAAGGATGAAGCGCGCAGACATCAAGCGCCGCCCTCTCGCTGACACGACACTCGCGGGATTGGAGCCGGAATCAAAGGAATACCGAGAGCTGGACGGAAACGGCCTCTATTTCAGGGTCAAACCTGATGGAGGCAAGTCTTGGCAACTTCGCTACAAACGTCCGGCGGGCAATTGGGCTTGGATGGGGCTCGGGGGTTACCCGGAAGTAAGTGGCGCGCTGGCACGAGACAAAGCCGCTGATCTACGCAAAGTAGTTAGTAGCGGTGCCGACCCACTTGAACAGAAGAGATCAGCGAAAGCTGCTATCGACGCGGCCAAGACTCGTACCTTTCGAGCTGCCGCTGATGCCTGGCTGAAGGCAAAAGAGGAAAAGGGTCTCGCACCCTCCACTCTCAACAAAATCCGCACCTACCTCGACAAAGACATACTCCCGGCACTGGGAGATAAGCCGCTAGACGAAATAACCCGTACCGACTGCGCAGAACTCCAAGCATCAATCGAAGCCCGAGACGCACACAACGTGGCAGAGAAGTGCCGCACATGGATAAATCAGATATTCGGGCGGGCCATCGGCTTGGGTCTTACCGAAAACGATCCTGGCAGTCGCCTTCGCGATATTGCGGCCCAAGCCCCAAAGACTCAACAGCACCCACATCTGCTGGAGCCTGAGCTGGCTGAATTTCTCCAAGCACTCAAAAACACTCCAAGTAGGCTGACGGCCCGCACTGCTGCATGGCTTTGTGTATGGACTGCATCAAGGCCGGGGATGGTCCGCCTGGCTGAATGGAAGGAGTTCGACCTTGATAAAGCCATTTGGACCACACCAGCCGCCAAGATGAAGATGCGTCGGGATTTCGTATGCCCCCTTCCTCACCAAGCTGTTGCTGCGCTTAAAGAGCTGCACTGCTTAACCGGACGGAGTCGTTGGCTATTCCCCGGAGTCGGAGCGAAAAATCCAACCATCAGTGAAAACACGATCAACAAGGTCTTCGCCACCATTGGCTATAAGGGGCGCCTTGTTGGGCATGGAACTCGCCATACAGCGAGCACATTGCTTCGAGAACATGGTTGGCCGAAAGAACATGTTGAGGCACAGCTTGCTCACAAAGAAGAAGGAATCTCAGGCGTGTACAACAAAGCCCAATATCTTGAGCAACGCGTAAAAATGATGCAGTGGTACGCGAATCATCTTGATGCATTAGAGGCAGGGAATGTATCGCAGGTACAGTTTGGAAAGGTTGTATGAGAGCAAAAACACGCACCCCACCTAAAACCGGTGTAACCGGTGTTACGCGTGTAACGCCCCACATCAACCCATTGAAAACGTTGAACTTATATCGAGTTACACCGTATCTGACGCCCCCATCAACCGCGTGTTACGTCGGCGGGGTGTGTAACGGACACGGAGCCACATGCTCCCTGTCGGCAACCTCTTACCAGGGCATTGCTCGCAGGGTCAGTCATACTTTGTGGGGGCGAGGGGCGCTCTGATGGAACACACACTTGGCACCAGAGATCTGGAACTTGAAATCGCCGGAGCAGATGTGACCAGTCTTCTTTGGGATCTTGAGGAGGTCGAGCAAGCCGTCCGCGAGCTAGCGTTGTATAGCCATTTTGCTGAGAGCTTTCGCGACGCTTTTGCGTGTGTCGATAACGCAACCTTCTTCTGGCTAGAGGATGGTCGGTATGCTGATTGTGCTGATTCAGTGACAAAAGCAATGTTTCATCTCCGCACCACAATTGAAGAGCACTTCAGTTTTTCCGAAACCACGTCACTACCGAGAGTCGTCCGCCGCTTCCTCGGGATTGATCATCCGGTAAGCGACACTCAGCTCGTAGCGACTTACGCTCTCATACAAGCAGTTCAGGCGGTCGAAGCCCTTGCAAACTGGCTATTTGATTTAGAGCTATCTCTATACGACTTGGATGTCGATCTGATAGAGCAGCTAAGACAAACTGATCCTCAGCAGTACCTTGCACTCGTAAACCGAGCGCGAAGACGAGATAGCAGCTCAGAAATCATTGCTCGGGAAGACTTCGCCATTTTCAATGGCGAGGCCTCCAAGATCTTGATGCTAGCTTCTCTCTATCAACAGGCTGATTTCAGCGATGGTCTGCGTAACGATTTCGCGGCATCAAGTTTTCTAAGAAGTGCTTTGGATAAGGCCTTTGCGGCTAAAGCTTCAGCAAGAGCCCAAGCTGCTGGAAAGGCGAATAGAAATCCAGGCGCAATAAAGCAGGAAAACAGCCACAAACTTTTCGAGGAAATTAGTACAGCCGCGAGAAGCCAAATATCCAGCAATCCAAAAATATCCGAAACCGAGCTAGTCAAAACGATAGTCGCGCAGGGCAAAGCATCTGCGCCGACCGTTAGGAAGCACTTAAGGAAAGGTGGATTTATTCCTCGATAATTTTTCAAGTTCACAAAAAGCAAACCATGTTTGCTTTTTTTTCGCCCCCTAGTCTGTGCCTGTCTCTCACCATAAAGGCACGACTATGACTATCTCTATTGCTACTGAAACAAACTCCCTTTCTCATCGCGACCCAGCCACGACCCTGATCAGAATATCTGAGGTCATGGCCATCATTGGCTTAGCTCGCCCCACCATCTACAAGCTTATGCAGTGCGCTGAAAGCGGCTTTCCGCGCCCCGTAAAATTAAGCAACGGGCACGACTGGTCACCCGCTTGGGCTGGCATGACACCGCCTTTCTACTGCCCGAGCAGCAGGTAGGCGCGCACAGCGAGCACCTGCACTTCTACGAGGCCGGTTCCCAACTTCCGCCTATCAGCGAAGCGGGCACGCTTGAGCAATGGCAGGAGCAGATTGGCGCGCTTTGCGTCGGTAACCATCGTTTGGCATTTGTCGTTGGAGTGGCCTTCGCAGGGCCGCTGCTGCACATGCTCGGCCATGAATCAGGCGGCTTTCATCTGTATGGCGACAGCTCCGGCGGCAAGACCACGCACCTGCAAGTTGCCGCCTCGATATACGGTGGACCACGCTTGGTGCGTTCCTGGCGTTCCACTGACAACGCTCTCGAATCCATCGCCGCCGCGCATTCGGACGGCCTTCTGGTCTTGGATGAAATCGGCATGTGTGACCCGCGCATCATCGGCGAAACGGTGTACATGCTCGGCAACGGCACCGGCAAGGCACGCGCCAACGATCGAGGGCAAGCTGGCCGACAGGTACAAGAGTGGCGCTTGTTGTTTCTCTCCACCGGCGAGAAGACCTTGGCCCAGCACATGGCCGAAGCCAACAAGGAACTGAAAGCGGGTATGGAAGTACGCATGCTTGCCGTTCCTGCCGATGCCAGCAAAGGCCTCGGCATGTTCGACACGCTTAACGGTTTTGAAGATGCCGCAGCCCTGTCCGACGCGCTCAAGGCTCGCGTAGCGAAGTACTACGGCACACCACTCACTGCCTTCCTGACGGCGCTATGTGAACCCGGCAAGCGCCACGGATGGTCCGCCATCCTTCGCCGCACGCTGGAAGGTTTTATTGCCCAGTCGTTACCAGCATCGGCCAGTGGACAAGCGCACCGTGCCGCTGCTCGCTTCGGTCTCGCCGCTGCAGCAGGCGAGCTGGCCACCGCGATGGGAATCACCGGCTGGCCTGACGGAACCGCCACCACCGCTGCTCGCGTGTGCCTCAACGCATGGATGAACGAGCGCGGCGGCGCCGGTAACTTCGAGGGCGATGCAATCGTGGCGCGACTTAGACAGATCATCGAGCGCTTCGGTGAAAGCCGCTTCACGCGTTGGGAATCGACGGCGGCAAAGATCGACGAACACGGTCCGCGCACTATCGACCGACTCGGTTTTCGTAAGACGTTGGAGCACGGTCTGGGGGATTCCCTGCACACCACCAACACTTACTACGTGCTCCCCGAATTATGGCGCTCGGAGATTTTCCGAGGCATGAACATCAACGCGGTGAACAAGGAACTGTTGCAGCGAGGTGTTCTGGAGCCGGGCAAGGATGGTAAGGCGTCGAGCCTGATCCGGTTACCCGGTCTGGGCACGCAACGTTGCTACATCGTGAAGACGATTCCGGGAATGGATGAGAGCGAGGCTCGGGCTGCCTGATGGCACCTCTGCTGATCGAGGTAGCGCCGGCTAAATCCCGGCCTCGCCAGCCAATCAACCAACCCACAATCGAATTGAACAGAGACTAAACACATGAACGAGATTCAAGACCTGAAAGACCGTCGCGACCGTCTGCGCAGCGAGGCAGAACAACTGCGCGCCGAACTGCTGCCCCTTGAGGCGGTGCTGGAAAGTGAGGAAACCATCGAGCCGACTCAGGAGCGCGAACTGCGCGACAAGTACAACGAGCTGAAACGGAATTTCGATTCGCGCAATCTCAATGCTGACCTTTTGGATCGGAGGATCAGTCGCAGTGAAAACCTCGCCAATTGCGAATCCTTGATGACGTCTTACATCGAGGCAATGGATAACTGGAAGGCTGATGAGCAGGAGCTGAACGAAAAGCGCCAGAGCCTCAGCACCCGCCTGGAGCAGATTCAACAACAAGCGGAAGAGGATATGGCCAAAGCCCGTCAGGCCGAAACGGACGCTGCCACTGCGTACGCGCAGGCCGTTGCATGGGGCGATACCGAAGGCGAGAAAACCGCGAACGCCGACGCACAAAAGGCCGCAAAGAACCTGACAACTGCCGCCGAACATAACCGTCGGCAACACTTGATCATGGCCGCGCTGGAGCAGGAGCTGGTCGCCGTAGATAAATACATCGCAGAGGCTCAGGCAAAGCATGAAGAGATGGAGCGTACCGCCCTGTTGCTCTCGCAAACAGTGCTTGAAGAGAAGTGGAACGAGGCTGCTAAAGCGTTGTTTGAGGCGGGCGGAAAACTGTGGGCGAACTACAACCTTCTTGGCCGCGACCAGATTGGACTCATGAAGCTGGTGGTTCCAGAGCAAGGCGAGAACTTTGGGAGGTGGACATGGGAAGAGCTATCAGCTCGCTCCCGCCAATACCGCGCGCGGGACTTAATCCTGCTCGACGGCATACCGACACCGCACCAACCTGAATTCATGAGCAACCTGGAACAACCTAAGGACGAACGCAATGAAAAAGCCGATACAGAACAGCGCCAGTTGGTCTGACACGCTCAAAACTCGGAAGGCGCACCTCAATGCCCTGCTGAAGACCATCAGCGCAGGGACGGGCAAAACCAGTCCGATACAAACGCTCACCATTAAGGCGATTAAAGCAGAAATGGCGCACATCGAAGGTCAACTCCAGCGACGAACATAGTCCGTCGAGACCGTGGTTTACGATGTGATTTACCTTACCTGAGAAGGGTTCAGTCGCACCCTTCTCAGAGTCAGGCTTTTGATTAAATTGGCATTCCCCCTCAGCTCGCACCACTTTCCGCTCATGCCGGTACGTTTACTTTCCACCACGAAAGCGGCTCCCTTTATACAACTTAGACTCCCAGTCCCAAATCATTTGATAACGACGTTCGGTTCTCCATGTAGCGCTTACTTCTGGCCAGTGTGTAATATGGATCCAACGAAGAAAGGAATTCCAAATGACAAGATGGAACCAAGAGTTTGAGCAGCATCCGTTCAAGGCGATGTGGGCATCACTGATGGACACTGCCGAGACCCTGGACGTCGATGATCAAACAGTTATGACGACGGTTGAGGAGCTTGCGAGGCTGAAAAAGGTGCTCGCATTCGTGGATACAATCATTTCCAACGCTGACCTTGAGCTTACGCCGAAATCAGTATGGGCAAATTCTTTCAGCCAAACCGAGGCATGCCTGCAACAAATGCGAGCATATGCTAACAGCCGAAACGTAGGGCATCTTCAGCAGGCAAACGAACACGCCGATAATCTCCTGACGTATGTCCGGCCCTATATGGTTATTCCAAAACAGGCCATGGAAGCTTTCGGGAAAGCTCAGCGAGCTTTTTTCAAGCAGATCTCGCAGTATGTAACGTCCTTCCAAACACAAACATCCAAGGCGCAGGAAAGCATTGAAACCGCCATGATCGCCGCCCTCAAGCAGCAACAGCAGATAGCGGAAATTGAGGAGCGAGCAAAACACTTCGATGAATACTTATTTGAAGGTATAAACGGAAATAACCCAGCAGAAAAATACGTCAAAGAACTTGTAAATGAAATAAAAGAAAAACAGGAAAGTATTGATCTTTTATACAAAGCACTACTTGATGGCCCTGAATCAACATCCCAAAAGATTAAATCCTATGCGGATGAGGCTGAAAAAACAAACCGCTCACTGAATAAAATGTTAAATTCGGCGACAACTAGAGACGAAGAAATAGCGACTTTTTATGAACAAATCTTCGGCAGCCAAGCCGTTGATGGCGAAGAAATCCAGGAAATCGGGTTGAAGCGCGAACTCGACTTAAGGCTTCAGCAACTTAGCGATCACGAAGACCTGCAGACTGAACGCCAAGAAGCACTATTTGTCAGCATTGAATCATTGCTGCCCGGAGCAACCAGCGCGGGCCTTGCATCTGCCTATAACAAGCTTAAAGACAAATTCAACATCCCTATCATTGGCTACACAATAGCGTTCTACGCCTCAATGCTGACATTGTTTCTGGGCGGGCTGACAATCGTATCGGAAAATATAACCTTATCGCCATTTCACATTGAGTTTGTGAAAACAAGCACTTGGGAGGAAATGCTGCGAACGATTTTAACGCGAGCTCCGATTATTCTTCCAATTATATGGATTGCAATATTTTCAGCGACTCGTCGTAGCCAGTATGAGCGACTTCAGCAAGAATATGCCCACAAAGAAGCTTTCGCATCCTCCTATGAAAGCTACAAGAAGCAGCTACAGGCGCTTCAAATTGACGGAGATGCGCTTCAGAAAGAACTAATCGCAAAAGCGATTGAAGCGATTTCATTCAACGCCTCAATCACTTTGGATGGTAAACATACTGAGAAGATGCCTATACATCGATTGCTTGAGAAGCTCGACCTAGAAGAATTAAAGAAACTATTGAGCATGGCAAAAAAAGAGTAGAACAAAAAAACAGCACGTATTTATTGGCAACTTCAAAAACTGGGCAAGACATACGGAGCCAGTCGTACCAAGCAACAGAAAACAAGAAACCCCGGCGCATTTAAACTAAGAGTTTAAATTCACTTTGCATCTTCCTGTAGACGCTTACTACTAAATTCTACGATTGGCCGGGGCGGCATCGCTGTATTGAGTGACTTGCGCCAATAGCCAACATCGTGCCATTTACCGAACTTGAATCCGACTTCAGGATATATTCCTATGGGCGTAAAACCCATAGACTCATGCAAACCAACACTGCCCTCATTGGGTAAAGCGATTCCGGCATACGCGGCGTGAAAGCCCTGGTCCTGAAGGATTGACAAGAGATGGTTGTATAAACCTCGGCCGATCCCTTTACGGTGGGCTTGCGACGAAACATACACAGTCACATCGACCGACCAACGATACGCTTCGCGTGCACGATGTTGGCTCGCGTAAGCGTAACCGACCACTTCGCCGCTTTGCTCTGCGACAAGGTACGGATAGGTGGCCAGTGTCGATGAGATCCTCTGAGCCATTTCTTCAATACTGGGTGGGTCGAGCTCAAACGAAATTGCGGTACGCTCAACAAATGGCGCATAGATCGCTTGTATGGCGGCTGCATCCGATGGAACGGCAATTCTGACTTGGCAGCTTGTATTCATTCGTGGCCCCGAGGTGATGTTTCATGCGCAAATTCCAGCATCTGAATATTTCCCCCCCTATGACCTGGACTCGCTAACGGAGTGGCTACGAATCGAAGGACTGCCTCATGCAGACCTCGACGAACCCGACCGTGAGTTTTTTCAGCTTGAGCAAGGCGATCAGTTGGTGGGGTATGCGGGCGTAGAGGGTTCCACCGCGGATCGCCTGTTGCGTTCTTTTTTTGTCTTGCCATTAAACCGAGGCGGAGGCATCGGCTCAGAGGCGCTGAAATCAGTGGAGACGCTTCTCATGAGTAAAGGGGTGCAATCGTTGCATCTCCTCACAACCACCGCCGCTCTATTCTTTGAGCGCCATGGCTTTCAAGCTTGTGATAGAGCTACTGCGCCCACCGCCATTCAAAACACTCTTGAGTTCCGCAGTCTCTGTCCCGCCACCGCAACTTATATGGCGAAGCGTCTCACTTAAATAGACTTCTGGTTAACGCGCTTGGAAAGCTCTTCGGCACTCTCCTTGCGTTCTGAATAACGATCAACCAGATAGTTTTCTTTGCCGCGCACCAACAAGGTGAACTTCATCAACTCTTCCATCACATCTACAACACGGTCGTAATAAGAAGAAGGTTTCATCCGCCCCGCTTCGTCGAACTCAAGGAATGCCTTTGGCACTGATGATTGATTAGGTATCGTGATCATGCGCATCCAGCGGCCAAGGACGCGAAGCTGATTTACTGTGTTAAATGACTGCGAACCACCACAGACCTGCATCAATGCTAAAGTTTTTCCTTGCGAAGGCCGGACTGCGCCAAGTGCAAGTGGAATCCAGTCGATCTGTGCTTTGAACACTGCTGACATCGAGCCGTGACGCTCAGGCGAGCACCAAACCTGCCCCTCTGACCACATCACCATATCACGCAGTTCCCGCACCTTCGGATGATCGACAGGGGCATCATCTGGCAGTGGCAACCCGGAGGGATCGAAAATAGCCGTTTCTGCGCCCATGAGCTCCAAGAGACGCGCTGCCTCTTGTGTTAGCAACCGGCTGAACGAGCGTTCCCGCGTCGATCCATACAGCAAAAGAATGCGCGGTTTGTGCCCAGACGCGTCCCTCTCTGTAAGTCTTGCGGGGGTTGGTATATCAAGCAGCGATAGGTCAAGCCCTGGAAAGTCATTCGGATTTTCGCTGGAGTACTCGTTCATCAAATTTCTCCAATCTCATCCAGTTTCTGCTTGAGTTCGATCTGACTGAGGGACGCGATATCGAGAGCAAACAACGCGGCGAATCGTTGACGGATTCTAGCTACCGTAGCGTTAAATGCCGCCTGTATCTCCTCGTCGCTGCCTTCTACGTCTGATGGGTCAGACAAGCCCCAATGGCTCTTGATTGCAGATCCGAAATAAACTGGACAAGGCTCGCCCCCTGCTTTGTCACAGACAGTAATCACAATATCCGGCGGGTTTTCAGTGAAGCTATCAGAGCCTTTGCTATACAGCTTCGAGGTGTCAACGCCGAGACTTTTCAAGGTGCTGACTGCCCGAGGATTAAGGCGTCCACTGGGGAAGCTTCCCGAACTGATTGCGCTCATTCCATCCGGCGCCATGTGGTTGAACAAGCCTTCGGAGAGCACGCTCCGGCAGCTATTGGCGGTGCACATAAACAGGAAACGCATAGATTACTCCTGCCGCTTTTAGCGGGCGTCAGAGACTTAGGCGCAGAGCCAGAGCCGAGAGGGTGATCAACAGAACCGGAAAAGTCAGCATGACGCCCACTTTGAAGTAGTAACCCCAAGTGATTCGCACACCTTTGCGTTCCAACACATGCAGCCAGAGCAGTGTGGCGAGGCTACCAATAGGAGTGATCTTCGGGCCAAGGTCGCAACCGATGATGTTGGCGTAGATCATGGCTTCGCGGATGAGCCCTTCTGCTCCACTGGCCTGAATCGACAGCGCGCCGATCAGCACGCTGGGCATGTTATTCATCACGGACGACAGCAGCGCAGCGATCAGGCCGGTGCCAATAGTGGCGCTCCACAAACCTTGCCCGGCCAGATCGCCAAGTATGCGGGCGAGGTAATCGGTCAAGCCGGCATTCTTCAAACCGTAAACCACCAGATACATGCCGAGAGAAAACACCACGACTTGCCACGGAGCGTCATGCAGCACCCGTCGAGTCGAGATCTTGTGGCCCCTGGCCGCAACGGCGAAGAGTGTCGCCGCACACACAGCCGCAACTGCACTAACGGGAATGCCCAGCGGTTCAAGGGCAAACAATCCTACAAGCAAAATCAACAGCGTCCAGCCACCGACGATGAACGTGGCGCGGTCGCGTATTGCAGCTTTTGGGTCCTGTAAAGCCTCCAGCGCGTAGCTAGGCGGTACATCTTTGCGGAAGTATAGAAACAGCATCAACAAGGTAGAGGCGACACTGATCAGACTCACCGGCACCATTACAGACGCGTATTCGGCGAAGCCTAATTCGAAATAATCGGCGGACACTATGTTGACCAGGTTAGAGACCACCAGTGGCAGGCTCGCAGTGTCGGCAATGAAACCGGCGGCCATGACAAACGCCAGCGTTGCGGCCGGTGAGAACCGGAGTGCGAGCAACATCGACATGACGATAGGCGTAAGGATCAACGCCGCACCGTCATTGGCGAATACCGCAGACACCGCCGCCCCCAACAACACGCAAAACGCGAACAATCGATAACCACTCCCCTTCGCCCATCGCGCCACATGCAGAGCAGCCCACTCGAAAAAGCCTGCCTCATCCAGCAACAAACTAATAACGATCACCGCGATGAAGGTGGCGGTCGCGTTCCAGACGATGGTCCAGACTGTGGGGATGTCTTGAAGCGAAACGGCACCTAGTGCCAGCGCAATCAGAGCACCGAGTGTCGCGCTCCAACCGACACCGAGCCCTTTGGGTTGCCATATCACTAAAACTAGGGTGAAGACGAAAACTGCAACAGCAATGAACATTGAGGCCTCACTCGATCAGGATTCAGCAGCAGGCGGCATCTCGGACAGGTCGTCCATCCATGCTTTGCAGGCGCGCAGAGTTGTCTTTGAGCCAATCGGCGTTCGCCTTTGACGTCACTTGCAGAATCTCGCGAATCCACACAGGCAGATCCGGATTGAGGCGGTAGTAAACCCATTGACCCTGACGGCGATCGAGCAGTAGACCACTGCCGCGCAGTTGGGCGAGGTGGCGGCTGATCTTTGGTTGACTGTCGTCAAGTGCGCACATTAATTCGCAGACACAAAGTTCACCCTGATCGGAGATGAGCAGAATGGCCCGGACACGAGTCTCGTCGGCCAAGCTCTTAAATACTTCTGGTGGAGTAATCATGTGTTGCGCTCAAACATATGGATAATCGAATATACGCATATTCATATATTGAACACAACCTTTGAGTTCACTTGCCGTTCACGCTTGAGTCTCAAGCGTCCATTACCTCCTGAGATACGCTTTCTCTGTATTGGGCAAATGCGTTACACCGATTCTGAAAGTTACACCGCTCCTGCGAGAAAACAGACGCCGGTGTTACTAGTATTTTATCCTTATATTTCAATAACATATCGGATTTCATTACACCTGTAACACGCGTTACACGGCTTTTGGCAGGCATCTACCCCACTCCCCGTTGGAAATAGCTCCCTCAGCGATGGAGAGCCTGGACTGGGGGGGCCCCTGAGGCATTGAGACACACACGGGGTCGGAAACCCGCGGAATCGTGTTAGCGGGAAGACTCCCAGCTTAGTGAACAGGTGAACCTGGTGAACTCCAGTTCACCTGTGCATTTGCCCTACCGTTTGGGCGATCTGAGGGCATCGTTACCAGTACGGTAACGATGCCCTCTTTTCTTCAAAATCCTTCAATTTCAACGATTGAAATTTCAGTAACTTCCCACACCTCCCACTAACTCGATCCCGCGGGTTTCCGACCCCGTACCCTTCAAATATCCTCAGGGTCCCCGGCGTTTTTTTTGGCTGGGCCAACCCCATTCAGCAGTGCTTCGCACATGCAGTCCCCTGGCAGCATAGTGCTCGCACGATCCTACAGCGCTATCGGCCACCGTCGTCTGGCAATCGAAGAGGCTCGTCTAGAATTAATGTTCAGAAAGCCGAAGTTGAGGAAAAAGGGCTGGCAAGCGCTGTGGAGGAGGATGCAGAATATTTCCGCTGAGCAAACAGCTATTCGTCTTGCCCCGGATCAGGATCCACCGAGTGAATAAGAAAGAGCTGGCAAGCTTACAGGGAGATGTGATCGTCATTGAGGATGATCCCACCTTGCGCGTGCTTATGAGCACGGTGCTTGAGGAGTTCGGCGTCCCGTCTATTTCATTTGCCAGTGCTGATGACGCTTTCAACTACCTGCAACGAACGGAAAAGCAGTGTCCGCTCATAATCACAGATTACGGTCTGCCCGGTCGGCTTTCGGGGGCCGATTTCATTAGAGATGTTCACGAGCAGTGGTCCTACGTACCCGCAATCTTGGTATCTGGGTACGGTTTAGAGCCAGTGGTCGTTCCTCCCTCGACGTTATATTTGGAGAAGCCATGGTCGATTGACGACCTTGAGGCAGCGATCGCCACAGTTCTTAATTCCCCAGAGCAGAATTGCGACCGCTAGGTCCAGCCGAGGAGTATCCACTGCGCCTCTTACCCAGGAAACTCTCGATATCTGAATGAGGGTCTTTTAGACTGAGCCTCAACTAGCAAACTTTATTGTGTATCCCGACGTGTATCCCAGAAGCTGGAATCAAGCTACAGACCTTGATTTATCTAGTGAAAGCGAGTCTCCCTCGGGCACCATATGGCAGTAGACGAAAGCCACTACCGGGCTTTCGGACTGAAGAAACCGGCCAGTTGGGTCGGTTTTTTTGTGCCCGATTTTTACTTGTTTCCCATTCTGCCTCGCTGAAAACCATCAGAAACAAGGGTAATCCTGAGAAAGCCCAAAGCATCCTTGAAAACCTGATGCCATCGTTCAGAAGGCTCACTCATCAGTGGATGCCAAAAAAACCTGAATTCATGGCCTCCATCATCGTTTGCAAAATGCACCCAGGTGTCGGGAAGGTCGTGGGCAACATGACACTCATGAAAGGCCCACGTGTGCCCCGTTTCGATGGCATGCCATTCACCCAAATCTTGCCCTACCTCGGATTGAATCCCGGCTTCCTCCATGAGTTCTCGCACGGCAGCCATGTCGGTTGACTCACCCGGTTCCACGCTGCCTTTGACCAGTTGCAGGCCGGCTAACGGGTGCTCGAACGCCAGGATTTCCAGAGTTTCACGGGATCGCAGAACCACAGGGCAGGCTTTATCTGCTGTCATGCCGTCACACCTTTTCCTGTTTGAATTGACCCAAAACCAGTCGGGGCGCTTAGGTAAAGCGAACTGACATCGAAACCGAAGGTTCGAAAGCGTCCGCTTACTCTGATGGTTGGCTTCTGCCCCGGGCTTACGCCGTTTCATCTACCCCCATACGAGCCAACAACCAGTCTTGGTAGTCCGCTACGTTGTTAGTCGACAGACCGCCATTCGTAGCATTGATGGTTTTCCCATCCAGACGCCCGATCTCCATCAGGTGTTTGAGGCCGTTCAGTATGTGTGACGCATCGCTCTTGCTGAGGGTCTGCACATCGGGGAATTCGACGGCGTTGTTCTGGTCATCGAACGTTGCCCAGCTTGGGTTGGCCTGGTGGTGTTTTATCAGCTGTTTTAGGTCTATCTCGTCCTGGATAAACCGTTGATCGAGCTTCGCCTGTGCTTCCGGGGTCGCGTTGGTTAGCTCGAATCGGGCGGTCTTTACTGTTCCGTTTTCCAGTGACTTTCTGAACTCTTTGACGTAGTCCAGCATGGGGAGGTTGCTTCCGATCATGTTGCCGCTCCTTTGTGGGTAATGAGCGGTTGAGCAAAAGGCAGGCCAATTGATCGGAGTGCTGTTTTGCGGGGTTTTCGCTGATTGGCTGGGGTTTTAAGTGCAGTGGTTTGCCGGTAGAGGCAAAGTGTTGCCACCTGACAGAGGTTTGTTTCAATGGTTTTCGTGATATACACCCGCATGTCTACAGAAGTGCTGTTGTGCCTTGATTCCTCTGAGTTTTTCCGGCGAAGGGCTGATTTATCATCCGTAATGCTGACGGTTGCGGGAAAGCCTTTCGGGCGATAACCTCCTTACGTCGCTGCCAATTCAGCGACCGGGTGTGGAAACCCGAGTAATTCAAGGCGCATCAGCGCCCCCATCACGTCTGCAGGCGTTTTTTTTATGCCTGTGAACGTGAGTTATGGCGGCTGTGCGTGGGACGTCTTCGGGCGTGCCGGTTTCCTTGATTCCCGGTTTTCCACCCTGCGCACAGCTGTCACCCATTCGTGTGGAAACGAATGATGGCGGCTCCAGATATCAAGGAGTTGGATAATGCGCAGTATCAATCCGTGTAAAAAATGGCTGTTCCTTCAGGGTAATTCGCAATCGCGCAACACCCTCCCCCATCACCCCTGCATCTGCGGAGGTGTCCAATGACCGAGCAACCCGAACTCAAAACCATCGGTTTGACCCCGGCCATTTACTCCACCGGTTCTGACGATCCGCTGTTCCATGTCACTCGCGGTGTGCCGCTGGTGGATGCGTTGGGCATGGCTTCTGATTTTCTGTTTCTGGCCAAGGCGCTGAGCAAGGATGCGGCTTATGCGCGGGATTCGGATTATCACGCTTGGGCTGCGCATTATCTGGCGTCGATGAGTAAGGCGTTGGTGGATGATGCGGTGAAGGTGTTGGAGTGGGATCGGGGGCGTGCGGCGACGCGGGCGGCGGCTGAGGAAGAGGCTGAGGGGTAGCGGCTGGCGCTGGGTTGTGGAGTGGGTTTGGTTGGGATGGGGACGGTGGCGTGTCTGGGTATTGGCGTTATCGTTGAAGACCATCGCGAGCAGGCTCGCTCCCACAAAAAAGGCATGTTGCTACCCCAGCCTTGGCCCATTGATGCACCAGGCTTTTGGTGGAGATGCCCAGTGCACTTTTGAGGTTCGAGTGGTCCGGGAAGCCGGTGCTGATTTTGGTCAGGCCCGTTCAGGCTGTTGTGGAGTATCTTAAGTGGGCGCGTCGGACTATAAAAGCGGTTACTGCTACCTGCGCGCATATCGAATGGATGATGCTTTCGGGTGTTTTAAATCCCGTACATTTTAATGACCTCAGTGATTGACACAGCGCAAATCAAGGACGTAACCAATATCACGGAACTCCAAGAAAGCAGTGCTAATTTTTTCTTGAGAGGCAGGGGTATACTTGTCAGTTCTTCACTGCTGATGCCTCCGCTAATTACGAAAAGTCTAGGGAACGTAACAATTCCAGCGACCGCCCCAATAAGTGCGATTTTTCCCCAGATGCCGAAATTGAAAATCATACGTTCCCTGATCGCTGCGTTATTTTTGAGAAGAGTTAATAAAAATTCTATCTTGGTACGATAAAGATACAGCGCAAAAACGATCCAAAAAAACATCCCGATAAGTACTACGCCACACAAAAGGCTTGCGACGGAAAGGGCGGTGGTCATTTGACATACTCATAGATCATCTCCCCGAAACCCTCGCCACCTTTATCACCTAACACTCCCCCAGCAAAGGCTCCAACACCAGAAATTAGGAGTCCGCACGCTATTGTTCCTGTACCGCCAGATGGAACGCCTAGAGCAATGCAAAGGCCACCTAAATTACTTGCTGAAAGGATTCCACCTACTGCTACGCCTCCTACAACGCCGCCCACGAAACTCCCAGTCTCCGTAAACTTCACCCGCTCACAAGCCTCAGCTTCCCCCGCCGTGCAAACATCCTGAACCTTCATATACGAAGCCCCACCCCCAATCGCCGTACCAATCCACCCGCCGTATTGGACATACCTGGACGCCTTGGCCACGCCCTCAAGATGCGTTGCGTAACCTGGTATCTGTCCTGCTATCCCAGCCTTGCTCCACTGGTGAACCAGGCTTTTGGTGGAGATGCCCAGCGCGCTTTTAAGGTTAGGGTGGTCCGGGAAACCGGTGCTGATTTTGGTCAGGCCGTTCAGGCTGTTGTCCAGCATCTTCAGCAGGCGCTGGCGTTCGGCGAAGAACTCCGGCGATCGCAGATGGCCGTGGGTTTGGAATGATCTGTGGTGCAGGCTTTCCATGTCTTTGAGTAGGTACTCGACGTTTTTCAGGTGGCTGGCAAACGAGGCAGTGGCCAGGCCAACACCAGTCGAGCCGTGCGACAGGAACGTGGAGATTTCTGCATAGTGACGAGCCATGAAGTCCGCTTCATCGGCACTCAGCGTTTTGAGGGCGTTCTGTGTCTTGGCGGCGGCTTCCATCAGCCACGCTTCTTCACGGGTGCACTGGAAGTTGTTCGGGTCGCTGAGCACGATCATCGAGCCCGCTTTGACATCCTCACGACCCGGGTTGAGTGTCCTGAATTTGTTCATCACGGCGGCGTCGGGCGAGGGGAGTAGCGTGGTCTCAAGCGCCTGACGGGTCGTGCTTTTGGGCACGATGTAGAAGCCGGGTTCCTGGCCTGCTGGGCCACCGAATGTTGCCGGGGTCGAGCGGGTGGCTGCTGCGAATGTGGATTGTGGTGGTGCTGCGGTGTGCCGAGCCGCAATGGGCGAGACCGATTGGGTGGCCCGGCTGTGTGGTTGCGCTGCACGGCCCTCTGTTCGGTAGCTTGCCGCGGTTAAAGAGGGCACCAGCTGGGCTTTGCAGGGGCAATTGCTGGCGCTGTGCAGGGTGCCGGCCATCCGCCGACCGTTACCGCTCATAAAAGGAATGCCGCCGACGATTCCGTAGGTCTGCCCATCCACTCCACAGGAGACCCGATCACCCTCAAAGGACTGCAACAGGCCGTGCATATTGATTCGAGAGTTTCCATCCATGACCACGCCGCCGCAGGTGGTCTTGTCGCCTTTACCGATGAAATAGCCTTCGTTCAAAGTGTTTTCTCCCTTGCATTCGGTCGCGTCCGGAACGCTTGCGACCGTCAGTCGACTCTCCGTTTTCGGATCTCAAACAGAGCCCCCAGCGAGCCTTGATCAAGCTGCTGGGGGAATAATGCGGCGGGAGCTTAAGCCAATGCAGCACGAAATCTGCGGCTTGAGGAAAGAACAGGAAAGTTCGCGGTTGGAGCGACCAAAAGTCCTACGGATATGGTTGTTTAATGCCACCGAGGAACCGGTCGCGCGGTTTCAGTCCGCCTGAAATCGCCGGCTCACCCTTTGAAGCAGTCGATCATCGTCGCCGGCAGCGGCGATGATTTGCAGGCCGACGGGCATTCCGTTTACCTGGCCTGCGGGCAGGCTGATGGCGGGTAGGCCGGTGAGGTTCCAGGGGCTGGTGTAGCTGAGGACGGCGGCGCGGACGTCGAGGGTTTGGTTGCCGACCTGCACTTCGCGGGCATCGATGGGTGTTGCGGTGATGGGCACGCTGGGCGAGACCAGCAAATCATAGTGTTCGAACAGGTGGGCCATGGTGGCCTTGAGCCTGGCCTGTGTTGCCTGGGCGCGGATGTATTGCCAGCCTCGGACTTCGGCTGACAACTCCAAGCGCTCGCGCACTTCCTGGTCGAATTTTTTTGGCGCCTGTTGCATGCGTTCGGCGTGCACGTCGAAGGCTTCGGCGCGTTGCAGCGCCAGCAAGGCTTGTTTCATGTCGGCGGCCAGGGGTTGCAGTTCAGCGGTTTCCTGGAGTGCATCGCCAAATAATCGCGACGCCGCCAAGTAGATTTGTCGATCCAGTTCGGGGTCCACCGGGCCGAAGCTGCCGGTGGTGATCCAGCCCACCCGCAGCGGTCGATCAGGGGGCGATTGTTTGCATGGACGCCCTGTCAGCACTTCATACAACAATCGCGCGTCTTCGACGTGGTTGGCGATGGGCCCCACGTGATCGAGGCTCCTGGACAGCGGAAAAACGCCGTCCAGCGGGACGCTGGCGAACGAGGGCTTGAAGCCGACCGCGCCGCACAATGCCGCCGGAATGCGGATCGACCCGCCGGTGTCGGTGCCCAGCGCCAAGGGCACCATGCCGCTGGCCACCGCCGCCGCGCTGCCGGCGCTGGAGCCGCCGGTGATGCAGGCGGCGTCCCACGGGTTGCGTGCCGCGCCTTGCAGCGAGCGATCGCCGGTCGGGCCGTAGGCGAATTCGTGGGTCAGGGTTTTGCCCAGGATCACCGCCCCCGCCTCGCGCAGGCGTTGTACGCACAACGCGTCACGGCTCGGCCGGAAGCCGGCGAAATGCGCCGAGCCGTAGGTGGTGACGTGGTCGAAGGTGTCGATGTTGTCCTTGATCGCCACCGGGATGCCATGCAGCGGGCCCAGGTCGATGCCCTGCGCCAGCAACGCGTCGGCCTTGTGCGCCTGGGCGAGCGCCACGGCGCCATCGACGTGAACGAAGGCGTTCAGCGTGGGGTTCAGGCGTTCGATGCTGTCCAGGGCAGCTTGTGTCATTTGCACGCAGGTCAGGGTTCCGGCGCGCAAGTCTTTGGCCAGTGTGACGACTGACTGGCCGTGAAAGGGTCCAACATGAACGGGCTTGGCCAGGCTCATAAAAACGACTCCATCAAACAGCGGCGGGTAGTGGGGAAGCGGCAACTTGCCGAGCACCCGGGCGCACCATCAGCATCGCGCTCATGCCCAGTGCCGTGGCGACCGCCGCCGCGACGAACATCGACGAGTAGCCGTAGTGCAAGGTCAGGTAGCCGGTGAGCATGGGCGCGATGAACGAGGCGGTGTTGGCGATGAAGTGGGTCATGCCGCTGTAGGCGCCGACGCGGTTGGACGGCGCGGTGTCGATCACCACGGCCCAGTAAACCGAATTGGGCAGCGCGTTGAGGGCGTTGGCCACGGTCATCAGGGCGATCACGCCCCACACGGTCTGCGCTTGCGATACGAGGATGAAGCACAGGGTGGTCAACAACAGGCAGGTCGCCGCCAGCCAGCTGCGCGCCACTTTCAGGTTGCCGGTGCGGCGCAGCAGCAGGTCGGAAAGCTTGCCGCCCAGCAGCACGGTAAAGCAGGCGCCGGTCCAGGGGATCATGCCCATGTACCAGAGGGACGACAGGTTGTAGTGGAACTGGTCCTGCAGGTATTTGGGGGTCCAGGTCAGCAGGAGGAAGGTCACGTACACGAACGAGAAGTAACCGACCGCGTTGAGCAGCAGGTCCTTGTTCTTGAAGAAATGCCAGACCGACGTGGTGGCCGCCGCAGGGGCTGAAGCATTGCCCGCCGCCGCGCGTTCCTGGCGCAGGTAGTCGCGCTCGGCCTGGGACACGCGCGGGTTCTCGTCGGGGGTGTTGGTGAAGCGCGTCATGAAGAAGATCAACAGCGCCAGGCTGACCACGCCCAACACCACGAACATGCTGCGCCAGTCACCGGTGAGGGTTTGCAGGCCGACCGCAATCGGCGCAGTCAACAGCGCACCCAGGGGCGTGCTGAGCAGGCCCACCGACACCACAAAACCGCGCTCCTTGGGGGTCGCCCAGTTGGCCACGCTCTTGTTGATCACCGAATAGGCAGGACCTTCGGCAAAGCCGAACAGCACGCGGATGGTGGCGAAGCCCGCCATGGCCGAGCCGCCCATGAAGGCCAGCCCCAGGTCGCCGGCAAACGCGGTGCAGATCTCGAAAATCGACCAGGTGGCGCCGGCGATCAGCCAGATGCGCTTGGCGCCAAAGCGGTCGGCCAGGATGCCGCCAATCAAGGCGCCCAGGATGTAGCCATAGCCGAAGTACCCCAGGACGTTGCCCCAGTCAGCCTTGTCGAAACCGTACTCGGGAAGAATGCTCGCTGAAGCGTAGGAAATGGCCCCGCGATCAATGTAGTTGAGCAACGCCATCAGCATGATCAGGAAGAAAATCTGGTAGCGGAAAGACGGAATAGCTGCACTTTTCATGGGTGTCTGACTCTTCAAAATGAGGGCAGAGGTCAAAAAGTCGGCCGCGTCCGGCGTATTTTTATTGTGTTACCCAAACGTTTGGGTTGACCGAATGTAGATTCCGAAAAACGTTTAGTCAATCGTTTGGGTAAAGGATTTTTCCGGGAGGATGCAGCCCTTGGGTTAGAATCCGGGGCTTAACAACAGACGGTCGGAAGCCCCGCACACATGCCGAATCAATCTCGCCCCGCCACGCTGAAATCCATGGCGGCTGAACTCGGGTTGCACGTCTCGACGGTGTCCCGCGTGCTCAATGGCGACCCCAACGGCGTAGAGCGTGCGGCGTCGCCCGAGGTGGTGGCGCGTATTCGCGCACTGGCCGAGGCCCTGGATTACCGGCCAAACACCCAGGCTTCCAACCTGAAATTGCGCAAGAGCCAGGAAATCTGCGTGCTCATGCCCCGCCTCACCGACCTGGTGATGGCGACCATTTATGACAGCATCGACGCCGCCGCCGAGCAGGCCGGCTACCTCACCTTCGTCTCCAACACCGACGACCAGCAACCCCGCCAACTGGCCCGTGCCGAGCACGCCTTGCGCCGTTCGGTGGCCGGGCTGATCGTGGCGGACTCGCACCTGGGCGACAGCCAGCCGCTGCTGGACTTGCTGACACGCAAGCACATCCCCTACGTGCTGGCCAGCCGGCAGATTGCCGGACATCTGGCGGCAGCGAGCGACGACGAATTGGGCGGCTGGCTGGCGGCGCAACATTTGTTTGAGCTGGGTTATCGCGACGTGGCGATCCTGGCGGGCGAGCGCCATGCGTCCACCGGTGCTGATCGTACCCGTGGGTTCATTCGCTACTACCGCGAGCAGGGCCTGACGTTGAATCCGCAGTGGACCATTAATGGTCCTTTTGACAGCCTGACCGGCCATCAACAAGGCGAGTACCTGCTGGGGCTCACCCCACGTCCTCAGGCGTTTTTTGCGGTCAACGACTTCCTGGCCATCGGCCTGATGGGTGCCGCCCGCGACAAGGGGCTGATGCCGGGAAAGGACATCGCCGTCGTGGGTTTCAACGACATCACCCTGGCCAACGAACTGACCGTGCCGCTCACCAGCGTGCGCTTGCAGTTGGCGGACATGGGCCGACACGCCGTGGAGCTGTTGCTCAAACGCATCCAGGGCGAGCCTGCCCAGTCGATCATCCTCGCCCCGCAGTTGCAGGTGCGAGCGAGCTCTTCGCGGCGTTGCGCTGACTGAAGGCGCTTCCGTGCGCCCGCAGGTCTTGAATGGCGTTACGCCGTCGCGCTGACACCAGCACGTTTTTCATCGCTCGGCACGTCATGCAGGGAAATGCGCGATGTCTCCGGCAACGCCAACCCACCCGCCAACGCCAGCAGCGCAATCGCGATGAGGTAAAACGCCGGCGACAGGTTGCTGCCCGTGGTGGTGATCAGCCAGGTGGCGACCAATGGCGCAGTACCGCCGAAGATGGTGTAAGCCATGTTGTAGGTAATCGCCGAGGCGGTGTAGCGAGTGCGTGTCGGAAAGGTTTCCGAGAGCAAGGCCGCCGTGACTACGCCGCATAACACCGCGCCAATCGCCAACAACATAACGCCGACGACGGACGCGGCGAACGAGCCGGAACTGGCCATCAGGAACGAGGGGTACACGACCACGATCAGCAGGATGCCGGCAGTTGCCACGGTTTTTCGCCGGCCAAACCGGTCCGAATACAGCCCGGCCAATGGGCAGATCGCCGCCGCGAACAACAAGGCGATCAGCGACACCAGCAACGCGGTGGCGCGGCTCAGGCCACCGGCGACTTGCAGGTAGGTGGCAAAGTAGGTGGTGAACATATAGAACGACAGCGCCGTGAGTGACACGAATGCGCCCAGGCAGCAGATGGCTGCACCATGGTTGCGCAGGGTTTCCTTGAGCGGCGAATGCGCGACGGCGTGTTCCTCGGTCACCGCCTGGAAGGCCGGCGTCTCGTCCAGTTTCCAGCGCAGGTAAAGGCCCACCAGCCCCAGCGGCGCGGCGATCAGGAACGGCAGGCGCCAGCCCCAGCTGCCCATGGCTTCTGCCGACAGCGAGGCTTCGAGTGCGTAGGCCACCACCGCCGCTGCGGCGAAAGCGGAAAACGTCGACACCGGAATGAAGCTGCCGTACCAGGCGCGCTTGTCGCTCGGCGCGTGCTCCATCAGGTAGGCACAGGCGCCCGCATACTCGCCCCCGGCAGAAAAGCCCTGGGCGCAACGGATCAGCGACAGCAGGATCGGCGCCGCCACCCCGATCGCGGCGTAGGTGGGCAGCAGGCCGATCAACGTGGTCGCCCCGGCCATCAACAGAATCGTCATCGCCAGGGTGCGCTTGCGGCCGATCTTGTCACCCAACATGC
Organism: Pseudomonas sp. S2_C03; assembly: GCF_054668405.1. Lineage (NCBI taxonomy): Bacteria > Pseudomonadati > Pseudomonadota > Gammaproteobacteria > Pseudomonadales > Pseudomonadaceae > Pseudomonas > Pseudomonas sp. S2_C03. The sequence goes on from NZ_CP162766.1 coordinate 4,364,014, forward strand.
CAAAGAAAATCCCGCCCAGCGGCCGAAAGGCAAACGCCACGGCGAACACGGCGAAGGTCTTGAGCAACGCCGCACTGGCGTCACCACTGGGGAAAAACTGCTGGGCGATGGTGGTCGCCAAAAAGCCGTAGACCGCGAAGTCGAACCACTCGACAAAATTGCCGATCCCGGCGGCCACGATCACCCTTCTCAGCGTCTGCGGGCTGACCTGCCCTGTCGTTACACTCGTCATGCTGAACCTCGTCATTCGTCCATTCACGTCCGATTATCGGGGTAGCCACCCACGCGGTTCGGCTCAGATGTGCCGTTCGCGTAGTCAGTAACGACCTGTCGCGGGTCAGACAGGCAGGTTTCGGGCCATCACGCAGCTGTGGATAACCCAATGCCTCGTTTTATCCACAGCGGTACAATCGTGCGCCCCTAATCCACCACCGCCCTTAAAAGGACTCGCCCATGGAATCACAGCTGGAAACCGTCGCCCTGTTCTCCCTGAAACTGGCCTATGAGTCGGACGGGCAAAGCCCGATTTTGCGCGACGACCTGGTGATGGGGGATTACCAGCAGGATGTGTTTGAACTGCTGGTAAAGCGTGGCGATGTGGCGGGGATCCAGGTGAAGGTGGGGGAATGCGTAGGGTTGGCGATGGAGGCTGTGGGTGGAGTGGAGAAGCCGTTGGGGCGGGAGTTGCAGCGGTTGGCGGCTGAGGTGGGTTGTGCGGGGACGATGGGGGAGCTTGGTGTTCCGGTGGGGGCTTTGAGGCAGTATTTGAAGGACATCCTGTGAGCGCCCGTTAGAAAGCGTAGTTCCGGCTGGAAGCGCTGTGATGCGGGGTGTCTGGTTATCAGCGTTATCGTTGAAGTCCATCGCGGGCAAGCCCGCTCCCACAATGGCCCTGTGTAACGCAGGGCAATGTGAAACAAGCGAGCTCGCTCGCGATTAGGGCGATGCGATCCCCACGGGTTGGGGCTAATGTGTTTCAAGGTTTTTGCGCAGCCAGCTCTGCGCCGTAGATTTGCCTACCCTTCTGATGCTGTTTATCAAGCCTGGCGGTTGGTATACAGGCTATATCGACAAGCCCTGCCGGGCATTGGGTCCTCATCTAGACTCAATGGAGAGTCGTAGACAGAACTGAACACGTCGCTTTGGTGCGTTTTAACCCGGGGCGCCGTGGCACTCTGCCTTTTATGCCCTTCAGAGGCGCGGCGAAGACCGTGCCGGGCACAACAAGATGCCCGCTCAGGGTGCCCTGGCCGCCGGCCGTTAGATGCCACGAATCGTGACGTGGCGAGTGCCGCAGCCGACACTTTCGGACAACCGACAACCATCTGGTGTGTCCGTGACCGTGAGGATTGCGCAATGCCTGATGAGAGTTTGCACCTGTCCGTGGTTAACAGTCTGCTGGAGCGCCATGCGGGCTCGGCGGGGGCGCTGTTGCCGGTTCTTCATGATATTCAGGAACGCATCGGGTATATCCCGGATGCCGCCGTGCCCGAAATTGCCCACGCGCTGAACCAGAGTCAGGCGGAGGTGCGCGGGGTGATCAGTTTTTACCATGATTTTCGTACTGCCCCGCCCGCCCGGCACATTCTGCGTTTGTGCCGCGCCGAGTCGTGCCAGAGCCGTGGGGCCGAGCAGCTGGCGGCGCAGTTGCGCGAGCGCTTGCAGCTCGATGATCACGGCAGTAGCGCCGATGGCAACATCAGTTTGCGCCCGGTTTATTGCCTGGGCGCCTGCGCCTGCTCGCCGGCCCTGGAGCTCGATGGCCGGGTGCATGCGCGGCTCAGTGCCGAGCGGCTGGATGCGTTGCTGGACGCCTGCCGGGAGGACGCATGATGCCCACGCTCTATTTGCCAGCCGATTCCCTGGCCCGTGCCGTGGGCGCCGATGAGGTGTCGACGGCGCTGATCACCCAGGCCACGCAATGCGACCTGCCGCTGGAACTGCAACGCACCAGCTCCCGTGGTTTGTACTGGCTGGAGCCGCTGCTGGAAGTGGACAGCCCGCAAGGCCGGCTCGGCTTCGGGCCGATGACCGCCGCGGATGTGCCGTCGGTGCTCGAGGCCCTGCAAAACCCTGCTTCCAGCCATCCGCTGGCCCTCGGGCTCGTGGAGCAATTGCCTTATCTGAAGACGCAACAACGTTTGCTGTTCGCCCGCGCCGGCATTACCCGGCCCTTGTCGCTGGACGATTACCGAGCCCACGGAGGCTTTGAGGGGCTGAAAAAGGCCGTCGAATTGGGCGGCGAGCAGACGGCCACGGCGGTGTTCGATTCCGGCCTGCGTGGCCGGGGCGGCGCGGCGTTTCCGGCGGGGATCAAGTGGCGCACGGTGCGCGGCACTCCGGCTGCGCAGAAGTACATTGTGTGCAATGCCGACGAGGGCGACTCCGGCACCTTTGCCGACCGTATGTTGATGGAAGGCGATCCGTTTTTGCTGATCGAAGGCATGGCGATTGCCGGCCTTTGCGTCGGCGCGACCTATGGCTACATTTACGTGCGCTCGGAATACCCGGATGCGGTGGCGGTGTTGCGTCAGGCGATAAACCTGGCGCGCCAGGCCGGTTACCTGGGCGCGAACGTCGGTGGCAGCGGTTTGACCTTCGACATGGAAGTGCGCGTAGGCGCCGGGGCCTACATCTGCGGTGAAGAAACCGCGCTGCTGGATTCGTTGGAAGGCAAGCGCGGCTACGTGCGTGCCAAGCCCCCTATTCCGGCGCTCAAAGGTTTGTTCGGCCTGCCGACCCTGGTGCACAACGTGCTGACGCTGGCGTCGGTGCCGTTGATTCTGGCCAAGGGCGCACAGTTTTATCGCGATTACGGCATGGGCCGTTCGCTGGGCACCATGCCGTTCCAACTGGCGGGCAATGTTCGCCACGGTGGCCTGGTGGAACGGGCCTTTGGCCTGACCCTGCGCGAGCTGGTGGAGGACTACGGTGGTGGCACCGCCAGCGGCCGCCCGTTGAAAGCCGCGCAGGTCGGTGGCCCGCTGGGCGCCTGGGTGCCGCCGGGGCAATTCGATACGCCGCTGGACTACGAAGCGTTCGCCGCCATGGGCGCGATGCTCGGCCACGGTGGCGTGGTGGTGGCGGACGACAGCCTCGACATGGCGCACATGGCGCGCTTCGCCTTGCAGTTCTGCGCCGAGGAATCCTGCGGCAAGTGCACGCCCTGCCGGATCGGCTCCACCCGGGGTGTCGAAGTCATCGACCGCCTGCTGGCAGCGCCTGACCAGAGCGGTCGCGATGAGCAGGCCATCATCCTCAAGGACCTGTGCGACACCCTGCAATACGGTTCGTTGTGCGCATTGGGCGGCATGACTTCCTATCCGGTGGCCAGCGCCCTCAAGCATTTCCCTGCCGACTTCGGTCTGCACGCCTCGGAGGCCGAGCAATGATCACTCTCTTCGACCCGAAAACCGATATCGACCTGGGCACGCCCGCCCGCGACAGCCAGGTGCAAATCACCCTGAATATCGACGGCCGCAGTATCACAGTGCCCGAAGGCACCTCGGTGATGCGAGCCGCCGCGCTGATGGGCACCACCATCCCCAAACTCTGCGCCACCGACAGCCTGGAAGCCTTCGGTTCCTGCCGCATGTGCCTGGTGGAAATCGACGGCATGCGTGGGTACCCGGCGTCGTGCACCACGCCGGTCACCGAAGGCATGACCGTGCACACCCACACGCCGAAACTGGCGACCCTGCGCCGCAACGTCATGGAGCTGTATATCTCCGATCACCCGCTCGATTGCCTGACCTGCTCGGCCAACGGCAACTGCGAACTGCAAACCGTCGCCGGGCAAGTGGGTCTGCGCGAGGTGCGTTATGGCTATGAAGGCGAGAACCACCTGGCGGATGTGAAAGACACCTCCAACCCGTATTTCGATTACGACCCGAGCAAGTGCATCGTCTGCAACCGCTGCGTGCGCGCCTGCGAAGAAACCCAGGGCACTTTTGCCCTGACCGTCACCGGGCGCGGGTTTGAATCGCGGATCTCGGCGGCCGGTGGCGAGGACTTCCTGGACTCCGAATGCGTGTCCTGCGGTGCCTGCGTGCAGGCCTGCCCGACCGCCACGCTGATGGAAAAAAGCGTGGTCGAGATGGGCCAGCCGGAACGTGCGGTGATTACCACTTGCGCCTATTGCGGCGTGGGTTGTTCGTTCCGCGCCGAAATGAAGGGCGATCAACTGGTGCGCATGGTGCCGGACAAGAACGGTCAGGCCAACCACGGCCACTCGTGCGTCAAGGGCCGCTTTGCCTGGGGTTACGCCACCCACCCGGATCGCATCACCAAGCCAATGATCCGCAAGCACATCAGTGACCCGTGGCAGGAAGTCAGCTGGGATGAGGCAGTGACCTACGCCGCCAGCGAATTCCGTCGCTTGCAGCAAACATACGGTCGCGACTCCATTGGCGGCATCACGTCCAGCCGTTGCACCAACGAAGAAACCTACCTGGTGCAGAAACTGGTGCGCGCCGCGTTCGGCAACAACAACGTCGACACCTGCGCACGGGTCTGCCACTCGCCGACCGGTTATGGTTTGAAACAAACCCTCGGCGAGTCGGCCGGGACCCAGAGCTTCGATTCGGTGATGAAGGCCGATGTGATTCTGGTGATGGGCGCCAACCCGAGCGATGCGCACCCGGTGTTCGGCTCGCAGCTCAAGCGCCGCCTGCGTGAAGGCGCACGATTGATTGTCATCGACCCACGGCGCATCGACCTGGTGGATTCGGTGCATGCCCGCGCCGAGCTGCACCTGGCGCTGCGCCCCGGCACCAACGTCGCGATGCTCAATGCCCTGGCGCACACGATCCTCACGGAAGGCCTGCAAGACCAGGCGTTCATCGACGCGCGTTGCGAGGCGAGCGATTTTGCCCGCTGGAGCGAGTTCGTCAGCCGTGCGGAAAACTCGCCGGAAGTGCTCGGCCCGATCTGCGGTGTGCCGGCGGCCGACATCCGCGCCGCTGCCCGCCTCTACGCCACGGGCGGCAACGCGGCCATCTACTACGGCCTGGGCGTGACCGAACACAGTCAGGGCAGCACGTCGGTGATGGGCATCGCCAACCTCGCCATGGCCACCGGCAACATCGGCCGCGAAGGCGTGGGCGTGAACCCGCTGCGCGGGCAGAACAACGTGCAGGGCTCCTGCGACATGGGCTCGTTCCCCCACGAGCTGCCCGGTTACCGGCACATCTCCAACGTCGGCGTGCGCACCCAGTTCGAGCAGGCATGGAACGTCACCCTGCAACCCGACCCAGGCCTGCGTATTCCCAACATGTTCGAGTCGGCGCTGGCCGGCAGTTTCAAGGGCCTTTATTGCCAGGGCGAGGACATCGCCCAGAGCGACCCCAACACCCAACACGTGACGGCGGCCCTGTCGGCCATGGAGTGCGTGGTGGTGCAGGACATTTTCCTCAACGAAACCGCCAAGTTTGCCCATGTGTTCTTGCCGGGCAGTTCGTTCCTGGAGAAGGACGGCACCTTTACCAACGCCGAGCGGCGTATCTCGCGGGTGCGCAAGGTCATGGAGCCGCTGGGCGGCAAAGCCGACTGGGAAGGCACCGTGGCCATGGCGCATGCGCTGGGTTACCCGATGAACTACACGCATCCATCACAAATCATGGATGAAATCGCCAGCCTGACGCCGACCTTCACCAACGTCAGCTACGCCGAACTGGACCGCCACGGCAGCCTGCAATGGCCCTGCAACGAAGCGGCGCCGGACGGTACGCCGACCATGCACATCGAGGAGTTCGTGCGCGGCAAAGGGCGGTTCATGCTCACCGGCTATGTGCCCACCGAAGAGAAGGTCAACAGCCGTTACCCGCTGTTGCTGACCACCGGGCGCATCCTCAGCCAGTACAACGTCGGCGCGCAGACCCGGCGCACCGACAACGTGGCCTGGCACGACGAAGACCGCCTGGAAATCCACCCGACCGACGCCGAGAGCCGTGGCATCAACGAAGGCGACTGGGTGGGCATCGGCAGCCGCGCCGGGCAGACCGTGCTGCGCGCACGGGTGACCGAGCGGGTGGCGCCGGGCGTGGTGTACACCACCTTCCACTTCCCGGAATCGGGCGCCAACGTGATCACCACCGACAACTCCGACTGGGCCACCAACTGCCCGGAATACAAGGTCACGGCGGTGGAAGTCAGCCGCGTTTATCACCCATCCGAGTGGCAGAAGCGCTACCAGGCGTTCAGTGATGAACAGCAACGCCTGCTCAAGGAACGCCGTCAGGCACGGGGCGATAAAGCGGAGGCGCGCCAATGAGTACAGCCAACCTGATCAAGATGGCCAACCAGATCGCCCAATACTTCGCCAACGAGCCGGATCAGCAACAGGCCGTGCTCAGCGTGCGCAACCACCTGCAGATGTTCTGGACCCCGGGCATGCGCAAAGAGTTGCTGGCCTGGCAGACCAAGCACCAGGGGGCAGAGCTGCACCCGCTGGTGCAGACGGCAGTGAGTGAGGCGGGTTGGGAGGCTTGAGTATTCGCCAAACCTGTGAGGACTCCACCACTGTGGGAGCGGGGTTGCTCGCGATAGCAATCCGTCAGACGCTGCAACAGTGACGGGCAAACCGCATCGCGGGCAAGCCCGCTCCTACAATGGTTCTGCATTAACCCTGGACCTGTAGGAGCGAGCTTGCTCGCGATGGCAACCGGCCAGACACTGCCGTGGTGACGGGCAAACCGCATCGCGGGCAAGCCCGCTCCTACAATGATTCTGGTGTTGACGCCGGACCTGTAGGAGCGAGCATGCTCGCGATAGCAACCGGCCAGACACTACCGTGGTGACGGGCAAACCGCATCGCGGGCAAGCCCGCTCCTACAATGGTTCTGCACTAACGCCGGACCTGTAGGAGCGAGCATGCTCGCGATAGCAACCGGCCAGACACCGCCGTGGTGACGGGCAAACCGCATCGCGAGCATGCTCGCTCCTACAGGGATGTGTGCACCTCTGGTAGCACCACCAGCGCCTGTAAACCACCCGTGTAGCGATTGCGTAACGTCAGCTTGCCGCCGTGTTCCAACACAATGGCTCGCGCCGCCGACAAGCCCAGGCCCACGCCGCCGGTGCTTTTGTTACGCGAACCTTCCATGCGGAAAAACGGCGTGAACACCTGCTCAAGGCTCTGCTCTGGAATCCCCGGCCCGCGATCCAGCACCTTGATCCGCACTTCCCCGGCATCGGCCACCAGCTTCATTTCAGGCTCCGCGCCGTACTTGATCGCGTTATCCAGCAGGTTGGTCATCACTCGCTTGAGCCCCAGCGGCCGACCGAAATACACCAACCGTTGCGGACCGCTGAAGGCGACCTCGATGCCCTGGTCGCGGTAATCGTCCTTGAGCGTGTGCAGCAATTCGGCCAGGTCGAACTGGGTCGCCGGCTCCAACCGCGCATCATCGCGGAAGAACTCCAGTGCCGAGTTGATCATCGCCTGCATTTCATCCACATCACGAAACAGCCGCTGCTGTTGCTCGGCGTCTTCGATGAACTCACCTCGCAGGCGCATGCGCGTCAGCGGTGCGCGCAGGTCATGAGAGATGGCGGCGAGCATCTGTGTACGGTCACGGATAAAGTGTTGCAACTGGGCCTGCATGGCATTGAACGCGAGGATCGCCTGGCGGATTTCCTGCGGCCCCAGCGGTTCGATGGGCGGGGCGCGGAAGTCCACGCCAAAACGTCTGGCGCCTTCGGTGAATTGCTCCAAGGGCTTGGCCAGGCGCCGCGTGGCGATCAGCGCCACCAACGCGGTCGAGATCAGCACCAGCAGAACGACGATCAAGGTGCGCGGCGTTTCATCGAGCCCCCAACTGCGCGACGGTGCCGAGAACGTCAGCCACGAGCCATCCGACAGTTCGATCACCAGCACATACCGCGCATCCGCCGAGCCCTCGGGCCATTCGCCGGGTTCATAGGCCTCAATGCGTCGATTCGTGGCGTGTAACAACGGCAGGAGAATTCTGGAGCCTTCTTCGGAGATGTCATCGTCCACCTCCGGTAACCTGAGATCGTGCCGATCAGCGTGCCAACTGACCTCGAAGCCGCTCTCCGTGACCGTCTGCGCCAATTGCGGCCGCAGCGCTACCGGCGCCGCATCGATCAGACGGGCGACGGTCGCAGCATTTTCCAGAATACCGACCTCGGTCAATGGCGGTCGGGCCCACACCCCGGCCAGCTGGATAAACAGCCCGTTGAGCGCCAGGGAAATCAGCATCGCCAGGATGATGGTCAGCGCCACCCAGCGCGCTACCGTGTCGCGGCGAAATCCCTTGAGCCAGTTCATCGCCGCGTCACGCTGGGGGTGAACAGATAGCCGCCGTTGCGCACCGTGCGAATCATCGCCGGGCGCTTGGTGTCGGACTCCAGTTTGCGGCGCAGGCGGCTGACCTGCACGTCGATGCTTCGATCAAAGGCGTCGTGGCTATGGCCCCGCGCCAGGTCGAGCAACTGCTCGCGGGTGAGAATGCGCTGCGGATGCTCGACAAACACCAGCAGCAGGTCGAACTCGCACGCCGACAGCGGAATCATCACGTTGTCCGGCGAGCGCAGTTCACGGCGGGTGACGTCCAGGTGCCAGTCGGCGAAGTCGATCAGTGGCCGTGGTCGTTCCTCGGCCAGAGGGCGGCGTTCGTCGACGCGGCGCAGCACGGCGCGCACCCGGGCCAGCAGTTCACGGGCGTCGAAGGGTTTGGTCAGGTAGTCGTCGGCCCCCAGTTCCAGCCCGACCACGCGGTCGCTGAGTTCGCCCATGGCGGTGAGCATGATGACCGGCACCGCATGGCGGATGCGCAGTTGCTGACACAGGATGAGCCCGCTGTCCCCTGGCAGCATCACGTCCAAAATGATCAGGTCCGGCGCCTGCCGCTCGATGGCTGCCCACAGCGAAGCGCCGTCGGTGGCGACTTCGACGCGGTAGCCGTGCTGGACGAAGAATTTTTTCAGCAGGTCGAGGACTTCAACGTCGTCATCGACAATCAACAGGCTGTTCACCAAGGGTCACTTAAAAGGCGCGAATAGAACCGTCATTCAAAACCATTCGCGGCGGCGAGTCATATATTTCAATCGTGCAACAAAACGTCAGCGGCGCAATAAAGCGGACATCTTTACGCAAGGCTCTGGGCCCAGCATCTCGGCGAATTTCCCACGAGACTTGCCCCTATGTCGCGTTATTCTCCCGCTCCCTGGCTGGCCCGCAACACTTCAATTGCCGTGATCGTCGTTGGCCTGGCCGGTTGCAGCAACCAGCCACCGGCCCCGGAGGTGGAGGCCGATGTTCGATGCGCCGATGTGAACTATTCGGCGTATGACCCAGCGGAGCCGGTCAACCGTGGGATCTTCGCCTTCAACCGAGTGGTGGACGACTACGCCCTGGCGCCGGTTGCCCGGGGTTACCGTCACCTGCCGGATTTTTTCCAGACGGGTGTGCATAACTTCGTCAACAACTTCGGCGAACCCAAGGTGTTCATCAACGACCTGTTGCAAGGCAATGCGCAGCGTTCGGCCAACACACTGGGGCGGTTCGTGATCAACACCACGGTGGGCGTGGTGGGCCTGTTCGACGTGTCAGGCAAACTGGGCATCGCCCGTCACCAGGCCGATTTCGGTCAGACCTTTGGCGTGTGGGGTATCGGCAACGGACCAATCGTCGAGCTGCCGCTGCTCGGCACCTCCAACAGCCGCGACGCCGCCGGTCGGGTGCTGAGTTTTGTCGTCGATCCGTTTGGCGACAACAGCGACACCGTGGACACACTCTCGACCGTCAATACCGTGGGTGACATCGTAGACGGCCGCGCTGAGGCATTGCCGCTCACCGACAGCCTGAAAAAACTGCCGGATTATTACAGCGCGCTGCGCAACGTGGTGGCCGAGCATCGCGCCGGTTTTGTGATTGAGGGCAAACAGGGGTCGCCAAAGGCATCCAAGCCACACTGCACAGGAGCATCGGCTGATGGTTTTTGAACTGCTGCAACAACGCACCACCCGCGAGGACGAGGCGGCGCTGCACTGCCGGGAAATCACCCTGCGGTTTTCCCCGGACTGCCGGCAACTGGTGCTCAGCCGCTACAGCGAACATTACGGCCCGGCGCTGGTACGCTGGGTCGAGCGCAGCCATACGGTGTCAGTCAGCGAGTTGTTTCGCTGGCTGGTGGCCAATGGCGAAACGGCAATAAGACGCCACGAATCACCGGCGAATCATGCTGTTTCAACACAGCCATTCCTGGCTCCTCTGCGCTCTGCGGTATCATCGACCACCCAAGCGCCACGAGTCTTGAACCCGGATGTCCGTATCTCTGCCATTACCTGACGATGACTCTTCACTGCCAGCGGTTCTCGCAGGGCCCATGCTGCGACGGCTGGAGCCTACGCGGCTGGTCTTGTGGCTCGTAGGAAGTCGGGCGCTGGCGCTGACGTTACGTCTGCAAGGTGTTGGCGACATCCGTCTGGATGCCGGGCAGTGCACGGTGATCCCGGTTGGTCGTCATGCTTTTGTGCATTTGATCGATGTGCCGCTGGACAGCGCCCTGCCCTGCGACACATTGATCGATTACGACTTGCTGATCGACGGCTTGAGCGGCATTGCTGAATGGGCGCCCCATCTGGTGTACGACGCGGCGGCTTGTCCGAATTTTGTCCTGCGCTCGCGTATCGACCAGTTGTTACACGGTTCCTGCCGAAAACCGCATCACCCGGCAGTTGACGGTTTGCTATGTGTGGACGGCTTGCTGGGTTCGACCCATGAAGCAACAGAGCGGCCCGCGCTGCTGCTGATGAGCGGCGATCAAGTGTACGCCGACGATGTCGCCGGACCGATGCTGCGGGCGATTCATGCGTTGATCGAGCGCCTCGGCCTGTTTGGCGAGCATCTGGACGGCGCGGTGGTCAGTGACAGCGCCAAGCTCTACGAACACCCGGCCAGCTACTACCACCGTGCGGATTTGCTACCGGCGCTGCGAAGCAACGAAACCCTGCGCGAGCGATTTTTTGGCGGCACACGTAAGCCGATTTTCACCAGCAGCAGTGCCGACAACCATTTGGTGACCTTCGCCGAAGTCATGGCCATGTACCTGCTGGTCTGGTCTCCAGTGCCCTGGACGCTGATCGCGCCGAAACCGCCGAAGCTGATCCCCGAGCGCCGTGAGCGTTATGCCCTGGAGCAGACCCGCATCGACGCGTTCAAGGCTGGCCTGCCCCGTGTCGCCCGGGCGTTCGCGCACTTGCCATGCCTGATGATTTTCGACGATCACGATATAACCGACGACTGGAACCTTTCCGCGCAATGGGAAGAAACGGCCTACGGCCATCCGTTCTCCAAGCGCATCATCGGTAACGCGCTGATTGCCTACCTGCTGTGCCAGGGCTGGGGCAACAACCCGGATGTGTTCGGCGCCTTACTTGAGAAGGCCAATGGTTTCAGTACCACCGGCGACGACGGCTACCTCGACAGCCCGGTGCAGGACGCCTTGATCGACGAACTGCTGAAGTTCCAGCACTGGCATTACGTGCTGCCCACCACCCCGGCGCTGGTGGTGCTCGACACCCGCACCCGGCGCTGGCGCAGCGAGATGACACTCAAGCAACCCTCGGGTCTGCTGGACTGGGAAGCCTTGTGTGAATTGCAACAGGAACTGCTGGATCACCCTTCGGCGATCATCGTTTCCCCCGCTCCGATATTCGGCGTCAAACTGATCGAGACCGTGCAGCGGGTCTTCAGCTGGCTGGGTTACCCGCTGCTGGTGGACGCGGAAAACTGGATGGCCCATCGCGGCGCAGCGCAGGTGATCCTGAACATTTTCCGACACTCGCGTACACCGGGAAACTACGTGGTGCTATCCGGCGACGTGCATTATTCCTTCGTTTACGAAGTGTTTATCCGCCACCGCAAGGGCGGCCCACGGATCTGGCAAATCACCAGCAGCGGCATCAAGAACGAATTCCCGCCCGCCCTGCTGGAATGGTTCGACCGCCTCAACCGCTGGCTCTATTCCCCACGCTCACCCTTGAACTGGCTGACCAAACGTCGGCGCATGCGCATCGTGCCGCATGTGCCCGAGCATGCCGAAGCGGGCGAGCGCCTGTGGAACTCGGCGGGGATCGGCCAGGTGTTCTTCAATGAACAGGGGCAACCGCAGGCGATCTACCAACACAACGCCAACGGCGCACCGAAAACCCGAATGATCCCCCCTGAACCCGAGGACCTGTAGGAGCGAGCTTGCTCCTACAGTTGCCCGTGTTGTCTGCTTGATTACGCTAGGACCTGGACTACATCAGTCACAGAAACGTCTCGAATCGGCTTGAGCGATACTTCAGAGCGAACGCAGATACGTCGTCTGCGAAACAACCATTGGTAGGTATCGCCTTGTCAACCTGTACTCATTTCTGTACGTTCGTCGCATCAAGCGAGGACGACAATATGCAAACCATTAACTACACCACCGCACGCGCGCACCTTGCCGAAACCATGGATCGAGTTAACGAAGACCGAGCACCATTGCTGGTGACTCGCCAGAAAGGCGAGCCAGTCGTAATGATGTCCCTGGCGGAATACAACGCCCTCGAAGAAACAGCGTATCTCCTGCGCTCACCGGCCAACGCTGAGCGTCTGATCAAATCGATCAGCAACCTGCGAGCAGGGAAAACAAAAACCAGGCAACTTATCGAAGAATGAACATCGAATTCACTCCTGAAGGTTGGGAAGACTATTTGTGGTTCCAACAAAACGATAAAGCAGGTTTGAAGCGCATCAATCTGTTGATCAAATCAATTCAGCGCGAACCGTTCGATGGTCTCGGAAAGCCAGAACCGCTCAAACACAACTTGAGCGGTTTTTGGTCACGTCGGATTACGGCAGAGCACCGATTGGTCTACGCCGTCGAAGGCGGTGAAATCTGCATCGTCATGTGCAGATACCATTACTGATATTCACCCCTCCCGTACCACCCGCCCCACCCCTCTGACAATCATCTCCACCTCCCGCTCATCGATCGTCAACGGCGGCAGCAGGCGAATGGTCTTGCCGCGTGTGACATTGATCAGCAAGCCGTGATCTCGGGCGGCGATCAGGGCCAGGTCGCGGATGGGTTGCTTGAGTTCGATGCCGATCATCAAGCCCTGGCCGCGAATCGCCAGGACGTTGGGGTTGTCGGCCAACTCGATGCGTAATTTTTCGAGCAGCCGTACGCCCTGCACTTTGGCGTTCTCCAGCAGCCCCTGTTCCTCGATGATCTCCAGCACGGTGCAACCCACGCGGCAAGCCAGCGGGTTGCCGCCGAAGGTGCTGCCGTGGCTACCTGGGGTGAACAGTTCGGCGGCTCGGCCACGAGCCAGGCAGGCGCCGATGGGGACGCCGTTACCGAGGCCCTTGGCCAGGGTCATCACGTCCGGGACGATGCCTTCGTGCTGAAAGGCGAACCACTGTCCCGTGCGGCCGATACCGGTCTGGATTTCATCGAGCATCAGCAGCCAGCCGTGCCGGCTGCACACATCGCGGAGCGCCTTGAGGTACCCGGGTGGTGCCGGTTGTACGCCGCTCTCGCCCTGGATCGGTTCCATGAGGATCGCGGCAATGCGCGGGCCATGGGCCTTTTGCACCTTGCCCAACGCCTTGAGGTCACCGAATGGCACTTTGACGAAGTCCCCCGGCAGTTTGTTGTAGCCCAGGCGCACCGCCGGGCCATCGCTGGCCGACAGGGTGCCGAGCGTGCGGCCATGGAAAGCGTTTTCCATGACCACCACCAGCGGTTGTTCGATACCTTTGTGCCAGCCATGCAGACGCGCCAGTTTCAACGCGGTTTCGTTCGCCTCGGCACCGGAGTTGTTGAAAAACACCTTCTCCATGTCCGCCAATCGCGTCAGTTTCTGCGCCAACTGTTGCTGCCAGTCGATGCTGTAGAGGTTGGAGGTGTGCAGCAACAGGCCGGCCTGTTCGCTGATGGCGGAGACGATTTTCGGATGTGAGTGACCGACGTTGGTCACCGCCACCCCTGCCACCGCGTCCAGGTACTCTCGCCCGGCCTGGTCCCACAAACGCGTGCCCAGCCCTTTGCTGAAGCTCAGGGCCAGTGGTTGGTAAGTGCTCATCAGGCAGGCGGCGGTCATGGCATCAGGCTCCATCAGGTTGGTGTTTTTGCCAGTATGGTTAGCCACCTGAAATGGATAAACTCTGCAAAACTTCATTCATTTAAAAGTCAGGCTTGATAATGGATTTGTTCCAGGCAATGACCGTTTACGTCAGAGTGGTGGAAACAGGCAGCATGACCGCCGCAGCTTTGCAGTGCGAAATGTCTACCACGATGGTGGGCAATCACCTGCGAGCCCTGGAGAAACGTCTTGGCGTGCGCTTGCTCAACCGTACGACACGGCGCCAGCGGTTGACGGAATTCGGCACCGCGTACTATCAGCGCTGCCTGGAGGTACTGGGGTTGGTGGCCGAATCCGAGCGCCTGGCCGAGCAGGCACTGGATGAGCCGAGCGGCACCTTGCGCATCACTGCCCCGTTGACGTTCGGCACGGAAAAACTGGCACCGGCCCTGAGCGAGTTCACGCTGTTGTACCCGCACGTCAAACTCGACGTGGTCCTGACCAATCGCCGCCCTGACCTGTTGGAAAACGGTTTCGACGTGGCCTTTCGCCTTGGCCATATGGAACAGCAGAATCTGATCGCCCGCGCCTTGATCGACTATCCACTGACCATGTGCGCCTCACCCGCCTACCTGGCGCGACGTGGCAATCCGCAAACCCCGGAGGAGTTGCAATTGCACGACTGTCTGTCGTTCGCCTACCCGGCCGGCGACGACTGGCACTCGGTGGAAAAACAATGGCGCCTGAGTGGACCCGATGGCGAGATTGCCGTCGCGGTCAACGGACCGATGCTGATCAATAGTTCCGCTGGGCTACACCAGGCTGCCCGTACAGGCATGGGTATCGTGATGTTGCCTGATGCGCTGGTGGAGGAGGATCTGGAGAACGGCAAATTGATTGCCCTGATGCCAGACTTCTTGCCCCCTAGCCGGCCGATGAGCCTGATGTACGCGCAAGATCGCTACCGTTTGCCGAAACTGCGTCGCTTTGTCGATTTCGCCATGCAGATGTGGGGCAAGCACTAGGCGGCTGAACAACTGTTCGACTAATCTGCTGGGCACGCGGAACATTTTCGTCAGGGAGAACGTTGATGGATGGAGCGTCGGAAATTGGAACGCTGAAGTTCAATCTATCGGATTTGAACGAAGACATGCTGCACACCATCCTGGAGTTGGTGAGCGATGGCATCTGGGATTGGAACGCCAATTCCGGATTTGTCTATCGCAACCCTGGCTGGTATGAAATGTTGGGTTACGAACCGCATTCCCTGGAAAACACCGTGCTGACCTGGGAAAGCGTGATACATCCCGACGACTACCCTCGGGTCATGGTCCTGTTCGACGCCTACCTGGAACGACGCTCGACCGGTTACCAGGCCGAGTACCGATGCCGCGCCAAAGATGGGCGCTATATCTGGATCGAAGACCGAGGCTACGTGATTGCCCGCAATGACGATGGCTCTGTCGCGCGCATGGTCGGCGCGCATCGCAGTATCGATGACAGGAAGCGACTGGTCGAAGCCCTCGAGCGACGTAATGAATCCCTGGAAGCCATGGTTGAAGCGCGCACCCAGGAGCTGTCCCGGGTGAACCAGCAGCTACAAACCCAGCTCGAAGAAAACCGCAAACTGGCGCAAACCGACGCGCTGACAGCGACCGCCAACCGACATCTGCTGAGCACCGCCCTGCCCCAGGAATGTGAGCGCGCCCAACGTTTTCGCCAGCCACTGTCGCTGATTGCCATGGACATTGACGACTTCAAGCCGATCAACGACCACTACGGGCACGCCCTTGGGGACGCAGCGCTGGTGCGGGTGGTCGATAAGGTCAAACAATGCGTTCGTGAAGGCGACCTGCTGGTGCGCTGGGGCGGTGACGAGTTCATCATGGTCCTGCCCAATACGAGCCTGGCCGACGCCAGGGCTCTTGCTGAAACCATTCGTAGCAAACTTGCCGACCTTCCCCCGGTCGGCGATTTCCAACTGACACTCAGCATCGGGGTGGTGCAGCGATTCGACGAAGAACACCAGACCGGTTTGCTCGCCAGAGCCGATCAAGCGTTGTATCGGTCGAAAACGGCAGGCAAGAATGTGATTTCCAGTTGAACTCCCGCCCTCAAGGCCCCGCTTTTACCAGCACCGGTTTTTCCTGGTAGCGCTGTGGATACAACTGCTTCAACTGCGCCACCTTCGGCAGATCGTTGATCACGATGTAGGGATACGTCGGATGCTCGGTCAGGAAGTCCTGGTGTTCCTCCTCCGCCGGGTAAAAACCGTTGTAGCGTTCCAGCCGCGTGACGATCGGCTGCTCGAAGGACTTCGTCGCACTCAGTTGGTCGATATAAGCCTGGGCGACACGTTGCTGCTCGCTGTTCTGCACGAAGATTGCCGAACGATATTGCGTGCCGTGGTCCGGTCCCTGGCGGTTGAGTTCAGTGGGGTTGTGCGCCACGGAAAAGTAGATTTGCAGCAAGGTGCCATAGCTCACCTGCGTGGGGTCGAAAGTCACCTGTACCGACTCCGCATGGCCAGTATCCCCTTCACTGACCCGCTCGTATTGCGCAGTACCGGCCGCCCCCCCGGCGTAACCCGACACCGCGCTCTTCACGCCTTTGACATGCTGAAACACGCCTTGTACACCCCAGAAGCAGCCACCGGCGAAGATCGCTGTTTCAGTGTGGGCCTGGGTGTTTTCGTCAATCGCGGGAGGAGGAAGAAGCACCGCCTCTTCAGCCCCGCCAAGGGAAAACGCCGAACACTGCCCGATAACGCCGGCAGCGGCCAGGCCCAACAGGGCACGACGCCAGGTGAACATGGATTTCATGGGCTTACTCCAGAATGAAAAAAACGTATCAAACGGTTTGGGGGTCGAATGTCATGGCGAGGCCGTTCATGCAATAGCGCAGGCCCGTGGGTTTCGGCCCGTCATCGAAAACGTGCCCCAGGTGCCCGCCGCAGCGCCGGCAGTGGACCTCGTCGCGCACCATGCCGAAGCTGCGGTCCTGGCGCGTCGCGACGGCGCCGTCCAGCGGCGCCCAAAAACTTGGCCAGCCTGTGCGGCTGTCGAATTTGGTCGCCGATGAAAACAACGCCAGCTCGCAACCGGCACAGGCGAACGTGCCCTCGCGGTGTTCGTTGTTCAGGGCGCTGCTGTAGGCGCGTTCCGTGCCCTCTTCGCGCAGGATTTCGTATTGCTCGGCACTGAGTTTTGAACGCCATTCGCTGTCGCTGTGGGTGACCTCGAAGACCTCCCCGGCATTGGCTTCGCTGATCAGTGCGCTGGTCGCGGCAAATTTTGGCAATACACCGACGACCACCGCCGCAACCCCCAGCCCACCGCCCGCGAGAAGAAAATGTCGCCGAGAAAACATGGCCGCCTCCAACAATCCAAAGTGCCTTTCGTGGAACACAGCCTAGGCTTGGGTTGATCGCCAAATCCTCACGAGAAGTTAAATAATTCGTGATAACTCTGGCGTTGGAAAACCCGCACAATGTGCCCATTGCGTCGAAGGATTGAACTGGATGGAACAGACCAAACGCGTTCTCGTGGTCGAGGACGACCTGCATATCGCCGACCTTATCTGCCTGCACCTGCGTGACGAGCAGTTCGAGGTGGTGCACTGCGCCGACGGCAACGAAGGTATGCGACGGCTGGAGCAAGGAAGCTGGGACGCATTGATTCTCGATTTGATGCTGCCGGGTGTCGACGGCCTGGAAATCTGTCGGCGCGCTCGCGCCATGGCCCGCTACACACCGATCATCATCACCAGTGCGCGCTCCAGTGAGGTGCACCGGATTCTCGGGCTGGAGCTGGGTGCCGACGACTACCTGGCCAAACCCTTCTCCATGCTCGAGCTGGTGGCCCGGGTCAAGGCGTTGTTACGGCGAGTGGACGCCATGGCGCGCAACCTGAAGATGGACGCCGGCAGCTTGATCATCGACGGACTGTCCATCGACCCGATCACCCGCGAGGTCGCCCTCGATGGCCGGCGACTGGACCTCACGCCAAGGGAGTTCGACCTGCTCTATTTCTTCGCCCGCCAGCCAGGCAAGGTGTTCTCGCGCATGGACCTGCTCAATGCCGTGTGGGGCTACAGCCATGAAGGCTACGAGCACACGGTCAATACCCACATCAACCGCCTGCGCGCCAAGATCGAGGCCGACCCGGCAGACCCGATGCGCATCCTCACGGTGTGGGGTCGAGGTTACAAATTCGCCGCCCCGGATGAACAGCCATGAGGCTGACCCTGACGCAGCGTTTGTCGCTGGTATTCGCCGTGCTGTTGCTGGTGTGCTGCGGCACGTCGGCATGGATGCAGGTGCGCTCCAACCAGATGCACGAGCAGGAAGTGGTGCAGGGGTTGTCACGCGACCTCGCCCAGCACATCGCCCGCGACACCGTGCTGATGGACACCCAGGGCCTGATGCCCAATGCCGTGCGTGATCTGTTCAGCAAGCTGATGCTGGTCAACCCGAGTGTCGAGGTGTATCTGCTCGACACCGAGGGCAAGATCGTCGGCAGCGCGGCGCCCGAAGGACGGATTCACCGCGAGCGTGTCGACCTGGCGCCTATCCAGCGCCTGCTCAAGGGCGATGCCCTGCCGATCCTCGGCGACGACCCGCGCAGCGTCGATGCCCGTAAGGTATTCAGTGCTGCGCCGCTCAAGGTTGACGGCAAAGCCGCCGGCTATCTCTATGTGGTGCTACTGGGCGAAGATCATGATCGCCTGGCCGAACGCGGTGCCACCAGCGCGGCCCTCAACACTGCACTGCTGTCCATCGCCCTGGTCGCCCTGCTTTGCCTGATCGCAGGTCTCACCGCGTTCGCGTTGATCACCCGGCCGTTGCGCCGCTTGACGGAAACCGTCAGCCGGTTCGACATTGATGGCACGCCAATGGCAGCCGCTGCCGCACTCCCTGTGGAAAAGATCGCCAGCCACGACGAAATTGCCATTCTCGATGCGACTTTCCGCCAGATGCAGACACGGCTTAGCGAACAGTGGCGCTCGCTGACCCGCCAGGATCAGGAGCGACGCGAACTGGTCGCGAACATTTCCCATGACCTGCGTACGCCGCTGGCTTCATTGCATGGTTATCTGGAGACCCTGTCGCTGAAGGATACGACGCTGTCCCCAGCCGACCGGCGGCGTTACCTGGGCATCGCCTTGGATCAGAGCCGCAAGGTAGGCGGCCTGGCGCAGTCACTGCTGGAACTGGTAAGGCTCGAACACGGTTTTGTGCAACCGGTGCTTGAGCGCTTTTCGCTGACCGATCTGGTTCAGGACATTTTTCAGAAATTCGAACTGACCGCCGAGGCGCGCCAAGTGGAGCTCAAGGCCAGTTTCGCCCCCAGCGTGGCGGCAGCCTGCGCCGACCTGGGCTTGATCGAAAGGGTGCTGACCAACCTGTTCGACAATGCCTTGCGCCATACGCCGCAGGGGGGGGAAATCGAACTGAGCCTGCGAACTCAGGGAGCTTTCATTGAGGTGACCGTCAGCGATACCGGCCCGGGTATCGCCCCGGAACTGCGCGAAGGCTTGTTCCTGCGGCCGTTCAACATCGGCGGCGCGCGCCGTGACGGCGGACTGGGGCTGAGGATCGTGCACCGGATCCTGCAATTGCATGGCCGCGATATCCAGCTGGTCGACGTGCCCGGGCGCGGCGCGACCTTTCGCTTCACATTGGCGGTAAACCAACAGACAGCGGAACAGTGGGCCGTGCGGTCCATGAACCTCAACACCCCAACCCTGTAAACCCCATCGTGGGAACGGGGATAACGCATCCCCTGTAGGAGCGGACTTGTCCGCGATGGACTCAAGGACGCCGCAGGGTGGCAGCCATCGTTATCGTTAACGACCATCGCCACGTTTCGACGTTTTGACAGGCTCGCTCCTACAGGGGTGACAACCCCGCCCCGGTCCAATAGATTAGTCGGCCGGAAAAAGCCCGCGCGCTTTCTCGTCTCTATTCAAGCTGAAATAAGTAGTGAAATTTCAATGTCCGATTCCAATACCGCTGAATCCGTAGTCACCCTGTCGTCCAAAGCGGAATACGAAAACTCCATCAATCTTTCACAACATGTGTCCCAGGCCAAGACCATTAGCGAGATGGTGCTGGACGCTTTCCAGTCCACTCGGGAAAGTGACCAGATTCGCGAGCTGCGTGCCGCGATTCGCCAGGCGCATGACCGCTTTGATGACGATACCGCCTATGAACTGATGGGCCAGCTCAAACAGCTCAAGGATGCCGAAGCAGCCGATACGGCGGCGCTGGAAGACCTGAGCAGCAAATTCCCGATCAGCCGCATCCTGTCTGCGTTCAAGGACGACCCGGCGTTCCAGGAAATCGTCTACGGCCTGGCACTCAAAGTGCTGAACCAGACGCATCAGGCCATCAGTAACCCGAGCGGTGGCAAGAGCAAGGCTGCCCGAGTCAAAAAAGAAGCCGAAGTGTTCACCATCAGCAAGGACGGCATCAGTGTCACCCTGCCCCTGCGCACCCCGCGCTCGCGCTTGAGCGTTGACCGTGAAGCGCTGGAATTCCTCGGCTTTGCATTCGTCGGTGAAGGTGATGAAGCCGAGCTTGAAAGCGAGACCTTCCTGGATAATGCGGGCACCGAACAAGCGGTCAACCGCAAGAACATCATCACCGCGCTCCAACAGCAAACAGCCTTCGACGGCTATAGCATCACCGCACAGTAACTCCCTCGAAGTCCCGCCACCGTCGGACTGAAAGCCCCGCCCTAGAGCGGGGCTTTTTATTGCCCGCGATTCCTGCCAAAGCCCGATTACTCTCACAGTAACGACACATGCTTAAACACTTCCCTTCACCCTTGAGCACCACGGGTCCGCCTGCGGGGAACATCGACTTTCTTTCCAGCCCAAGACTTCAGTGGTGCGATTGCTGAGGTCATCATGCACACCACGCCCTTGTACCGTCAGTTGGCCAACCACTATCTCGACGCGATCCGAAGCGGCACCTTGAAAACCGGTGAACGTTTCCCCTCTATCAGGCTGATGATGGAGAAACATGCCGTCAGCCTATCGACGGCCGTGCAGGTTTGCCGCGAACTTGAGGACTGCGGCGTCCTCGAAGCGCGACCGCGCTCGGGCAACTACATTCGCCAGCCAGAGACCTCGCCCAGACAAGTTGCGATCACACCTGCCCCGCCCCTGGACACCAGTGTTTACCTGGGCATTCACCCGCAGGTATCATCTGTGTTCAAGGCCAGCGAGCAGGCGGCGGTAAAGGTCAATTTCGCCACTGCCTACTGCGCGCCATCGCTCTACCCCTTGAAGACCTTGCAGGACCAGATGATCAAGGCGCTGCGTCGGGACGCGCATTTACTTGATACAGAAGGCCCGACCTGCGGCAACCTTGCGTTGCGCAATGTCCTCGCTCGACGTGCGCTGACCGCCAAAGCCATTCTGCCCGCGGAGAAAATCGTGATCACCAACGGCGCCACTGAAGCTCTCACGCTGGCGCTGCGCGCGGTCAGCCATCCCGGTGACACGGTGGCCGTGGAGTCACCGACCTTCTATGGACTGCTGCAGATTCTCGAGAGCCTCCACCTGCACGTGCAGGAAATTCCGGCAACGGCGCAATCGGGTATCAACCTGCTGGCGTTGGAGCAACTGCTGCAAGGCTCGCAGCCCATACGCGCCGTGGTCGTCATGCCGAACCTGCAAAATCCGCTGGGCAGCATCATGCCCGACGCCAACAAGGCCAGGCTGGTGCAACTGTGCGCCGAGCACGGCACGGTGCTGATCGAAGACGACACTTACGGCGACCTGGTGGAGACCGATCAGCCGCTGTCGACGCTCAAGCATTGGGACCACAGCGATAACGTGATCCATTGCGCCTCATTGAATAAAACCCTGGCACCGGGCATGCGCCTGGGCTGGATCAGCGGGGGGAAATGGCACGAACGCGTCGAGATGCTCAAACACACGCAATCCCGAGGTTGCGAAGCGTTGACGCAACTGGCGGTGAGCGCGTTCATGAAAACACCCTCCTACGAACGTTATCTGCGCCGGTTGAGAAAAACCCTGACGCTACAACGCCAGCAAATGAGTGAATCGATCACACGCTATTTCCCGGCAGGCACCGGCATCAGCGAACCTCGGGGCGGCGCGTTGCTGTGGGTGGAACTGCCACCACACTGTTCATCCATGAGGCTGTTCCATGAAGCGCTCAAGGTGGGGATCCAGATCTTGCCTGGGGATGTCTTTTCCAACAACCAACGCTTCAATCATTTCGTGCGGATCGGCTGCGGGATGCCGTATTCGCCGAAGATCGATGAGGCGCTGGCGACGTTGGGGCAGATGTTAAAAAACCCGACCTGAACACCTCGCTGCAGGAGCGAGCACGCTCGCGATGGTGGCCGGGACTCCACAGGGTGTCAGGCAGCCAGCGTTATCGTTGGCCTCCATCGCGAGCATGCTCGCTTCTACAGGGGGTAGAGCATTGGTGCTTGATGCAGACAGATAATGTGCGGCTCACCATTCCAATGCGGGAAACGCTCAGCGATCAGCGGATCATGCCCAGGAATGACGTGGTCCTCGCCATCCGCCAGCGCGTCGATCACATCGAACGCCTCCAGCGTCTGCGCCAGGTCATCCAGAATCGGAAACGGGCTGCGTTCGCGGATGTTCGCCCACAAATGCGCCGCATCCGAGGCCAGGACAATCCACCCGCGTGCCGTGTTGACCCGCACCACCTGGCTGCCCGGCGTGTGGCCGCCCACCGGGTGCAGCGTCACACCCGGCGCCACTTCGACCACGCCACCATGCAACCGCAACCGCCCCTCGAACAGCGGCGGCAATGCCGACATCACATCCTCCACCTCATAGGTTTTGTTCACCGTACGGTGTGCCATTTTCGGACCGGTGCAGAAACGCAATTCGGCTTCCTGCAAATGCACCGTGGCGTTGGGAAACAACCCCAGGTTGCCGGCATGATCCCAGTGTAAATGGGTGAGGATCAGGTTCTCGACGCGTGACGGATCTATGTCCAGTTGGCGTAGGGATTGTTCCGGCAGGCAATACATCTGTCGGTTGCGCCGATCCGCCGTGGCCGGCTGGAAACAGGTGTCGACCACGATCACCTGCTGCGGGTTGCGGATGACCCAGAAGTAGTAATCCAGCGGCATCGAGGCATTCGGATCACCACAACAGGCGTCGTAAAGAAAGTTCTCCCGCGCCGTGCGCTGGGCATTGGCGCCGACGCGAATGGCGAACACTTCGTACTCAGGAACGGACATATTCATCTCCTGATCAGGCCACGGCAGCCGATTTGAGTGTCGGACGGAAGTCGAAATCGATCTGGTCGCGGATGCCCAGATCCTCGGCCAACCGCTGCAGCCCGCTGTAGTCACGCATGATCGTGGCGTTCCGGTTGCTCTCGCGGGTGTCGGCAATGATCCGCTCCGCCTGCGCGACACCCAGTTGGGTCAGGATCGCCTCCCACATCGAGTAGTCCTGTGCCACGAATGCACTCAGCGCTACCGACAGGGTCTGTGTGAAAAACACCCGTTGCTCGGATTCCATGTTGGCGTACATGACCTTCGCCACTTCGGCGAGTACCTTGCTGTGGGCATATTCGTCGCGGTTGTGCAGTTCGGCAACCCGGCGGTTTTGCGGTTGGATACTCTGGTCATCGGCCAGGAGATCCAGGTAGGCGTTGACGCTGATCTCGGCCACCACCGCGAAGGTGATCGCCGCCAGGTCGCGCTGCCATTGTTCGGTCAGGGTTTGCTGCAATGCGACAAGGCGCAGGTAGGTGACTGAGGGTGGCAGGTCCAGGTCGTGGTCCAGCGCACGGTCCTCTCGGGTCCGCTCGATGGCTCGCAGGTGCATGAGGGTGTGGTAGTGCTCGTCGATCAGTGTCTGTTGCATCGCCTCGCGAAAATGCCAGTTGTCCTTTCCCAGATACTGGTTGGCGATGACGCTCAGTGCCGGATTAACCACGTGCTCTTCAGCGGTCACGGTGCGCAGGTTGTAGCCAATCCAGCCCCAGGTCACGACGTTGCTTTTCAGCTCGTCATCCAGCGCCTGGAACTCCGGGTGGTGGAAAAACGGCACCATGCACTCTGGATAATCCGGACGAGCGGGATCGAACACTTCGTCGACGGCAGACTTGTCCGGCGAACACACCGTGGCGCGTCGGGTCCAGGCCTGGTTGAGGCGGACCACCAGTTGATGATCGACCTTGGCGATCTCGATTGCTGTTTGCATGAGGCGATACCTGTAGGACGCGTACCCGGTAAGGGGTACGCCAATGGAAAAGTGGGAGTCAGGCCAGCCAGTAGCGGGTCAGGTTTCGTCCGGGGTCGGTGTATCGGCTGCGGGCGTGGATCATGCGCCAGTTATCCCAGATCAACATGCAGCCATCGGGGATCAGCACCGGCGTGTTGTGCTCGACGAACCAGGCTTCCCCCAGGGTCGCAAAACGGGCCAGTGGCGAGCGGCTGTTCGTCACGTTCGAGTGCTGCAGGTCTTCCTCGGACGGGTTCACATCGCCGTAGTGAAACTGGTTGTAGCTGAAGCGGAAAATATCCCCATCTTCTGTAGGCGTGAGGATGTATTCCTTGACCCGCGTCTGTGCCGCTTCCCCCGGTTTGGCGGTGGCCACAAATTCCACCGGGGTTTCGTCGAGCCACTCGCGCAATTCCGGTTCGGTGCGCTCCAGATGGGCCAGGAACTCGATGCCGTCCACCAACCCGGTATGCCCACCGCCGCAGGTCGCCTGCTGATGACAATGCAGCGCCAGGTAACGCGGCGGCGGGCCGTAGACCGGCGCCTCGGTGTGCGGGCCAATGCCATTCATGCTCTGGGAATACGGCAAGGCTTCATACCCTGGCATACGGGTGATGGGGTAGGCGGTTTGCCCATTGAATTGCGGAATGATCCGGCCGAACGCCTGCAATGTGCCGACAACATCGTAGGCAAATTCGCCAGCAGTCAGCACCGTCCAGCCGCGCGAGGCCAATTCCTCTTGGCGATGGCCGAGCGAAACGTAAGGTGTAGACACAAGAGTCCCTTGATCTGACATGGTGGTGTTCCTGGTGGTTTATCAGGCGTTAACGGTTTGGGTGTACGCGGCGATGAAGTCGCGGCAGGCAGTGCCCGGTCGGTAGTGCTGCTCGTCGATGCTCTGCACTGGGGTAATTTCGGCGGCGGTGCCCGTGAGAAAACACTCGTCGAAATCACCCAGCTCGGTGGGAAGAATCCTGCGTTCGACCACCTGGTAATCCAGCGCCCTGGCCAGCTCGATGACGGTCTGGCGGGTGATCCCATCGAGAAAACAATCCGGCTTGGGCGTGTGCAGCGTCCGGCCTTTGGCGAAAAACACGTTGGCACTGGTGGCCTCGGCCACATGACCGCGCCAGTCGAGCATCAGCGCATCGTGATAGCCGTGATTTTCCGCGTCGTGCTTGCTCAACGTGGCGATCTGGTAATGCCCCGAGGCCTTGGCTTCGAACGGGCTGGTATCCGGTGGCGGGCGTCGCCAAGCCGCCGTCTTCAGGCGGATGCCGGCCATGCGCGCCGCCGGATCGAAGTAGCTCGGCCATTGCCAGCAGGCGATCGCCACGTGCACACGGTTGAAACGCGCCGAGGTGGAGATCATTTCACTGCCACGCCATGCTACGGGGCGCAGGTAACCGTCGACCACGCTGTTGCGTTGCAGCAATTCATGGCTGGCCGACTCCAGCTCGGCCCGTTCAAAGGGGATGACGAAATCCATCAGGTGCGCCGAGCGATACAGCCGCTCGCTGTGTTCGCGCAGTTTGAAGACCTTGCCGTTGTAGACACGCTCGCCTTCATACACGGTGCTCGCGTAATGCAGACCGTGGGTCAGCACGTGCAACCGTGCCTGGGACCACTCGACAAACTCACCGTCGAGCCAGATAAAACCTTCTCGCTGATCAAACCCGATACTGCTCATGTCCTTGTCTCCAGGTGAATCGTCCTACGCCGTTTCCAGCAGGACCGGTATCAATTCAGGCGCGTTTGCCGGCGGCAGTTGAAAGAAGAACGACGCCTCGCCAAACGCAGGTCGTAACTGATCGAACCAGGTCGCAAGCGGATCGAAGCGCGCATAAAAGGTGCGCAACACCCACTGCGGATCGCGGGCCTGGAGGAACTGCAGCACGAAGACCTTTTCCCCGGCGACCACCTCAATGCCGTTGATCAACACCTTGCCGTAGAAGGTGCTCATGGACGGTCCGCGCACCGTGCGCGCCAGCCCTGACACGGTCCTGTAGGCCGCCTGGAAAATCTCGAACGCCCGCGCCAGCGGCATCTCAAAGTAGTGGCTGGGCCCGGTATCACGCTCGACGAACATGTAATAGGGCACCGCCCCAAGCCGCACGCCTTCGGTCCATAACGCAGCCCAGTCGGCGGGGTTTTCGTTGATGTGGCGGATCACCGGCGCCTGCATGCGCAAAGTCGCGCCGGTCGAGCGGATTCGCTCGATGGCCTGACGGGCAATGTCCTGGCGGATCTCCACCGGATGGTTGTAATGGCCCATCACCGACAGGTGCTTGCCGGCTGCAACGATGCGCTCAAACAGCTCCAGCAGCTGCGGCGCATCCTTGTCGCTGACAAAACGTTGCGGCCAGTACGCCACGGCTTTGGTGCCGATACGAATGCTCTTGAGGTGCGGCAGCGCGAGCAAGGGCTCGATGTAACCTGCCAGCGACCGGGTGTTCATGATCATCGGATCGCCCCCGGTGATCAGCACGTCGGTAACCTCGGTGTGCACCCGCAGGTAATTCACCAGCTCCTGTGATTCACGCGCGTTGAACTTGAGCTCTTCCTCGCCGATGAACTGTGCCCAGCGGAAACAGAAGGTGCAGTAGGCGTGACAGGTCTGCCCGGCGCCGGGGAAAAACAGCACGGTCTCGCGGTACTTGTGCTGCAGGCCCGGCAGGACTTTTGCGTCGAGCGTTGCTGCG
Source organism: Pseudomonas sp. S2_C03 (assembly GCF_054668405.1). NCBI lineage: Bacteria > Pseudomonadati > Pseudomonadota > Gammaproteobacteria > Pseudomonadales > Pseudomonadaceae > Pseudomonas > Pseudomonas sp. S2_C03. The sequence goes on from NZ_CP162766.1 coordinate 4,391,055, forward strand.
TTGTGCGTGAGTTGCCCGGCCGGATGCGGATTCATGCGCAGCCAGATCGCTTCGATCCGCCGCTTGATGGCGACGGCATCGTCGCGCTCGATCAACTGCTTGAGCGACGCATATTCTTCGGGCAGCAACATGTCCTTGTGCGGGAAGGTCAGGCGGAACATCGGATCGTCCGGAATGTTGTTCCAGTCGATCAAGGTGCCCAGCACGTATTCGTTGGTTCTAAACGGCATGACCCGCGCTACCACGTCCATGGCTTCCTGCAACGCGGGTGTCAGTTTCTGCCAATACGGCGTGTCGCGTATGGTGCGTGAGTTGTAGGCTTTGTATCGTTCTTGCTCCAGTCCTTGCATGGCAGCGCTCCTGGTGATTGCCTCACGAAATCCGGGTGATTCAAGGGGCAATGGCTGGCGCTACGCGCTCCATGTCCATCCATGCGCGAACACTGTCGCGGTCCCACTGTCGACGGACGTAGGTCACCAACCGTTCAGGCACCGGATCACCGTTGGCCACCAGGCGGTTGAGCATGATCGCCAGATCGGTGTCGGCGATGCTCCAGTTGCCGAACAGATGATCGGCACCCTCCTCCAGCAACTGCTCGGCGACGAAGAACAACCGGGCGACCGCGGCCTGGGCGTCGTCGGACAGCGCGGTGTTCTTTTTGCCGAAGTAAATGAGATCAGCCGGGCGCTCCTTGCGGATCACCAGCAGGTCACTGCGCAACCAGGCTTGTAGCTGACGGGCACGGGCACGTTGCTGGATGCCTTGGGGATACAACTTTGGATGCCCGGGCGCGAGTTCTTCGAGGTATTCGCCAATGGCGGAAGATTCCGAGAGGGCAAAACCTTCGTGCACGAGGGTCGGGATCTTGCAGGTCAACGACACATTACGGTAACTGGCTTGATAGTTCTCACGCGCTTTTAAATCCAGCGTGACAATTTCAAATGTAAGTTGCTTTTCCTTTAGCGCCACAAATGCCGACATCGCAAAGGCGCTGACAAAATCGGCGCCAACATACAACTTCAACTTTGAACTTTCCATAGAACGCTCCCTTGCATTAAGCACAATAATCCGTTGCCTTGGGAGCGATCGTATTTAGATGGTTAAAGTCTGAACAGATACAGAAATTATCTGTTTATACGGATACAGAAAATGTCTGCCAATAACAAAAAGGGAGTCGGCGAATGCGGACTCCCTGGCAGGCAGCAGGGCAAAACTGGGCGGGGGGAAATCAGGCCACGGCGTCTGTTGAGCTGGAGAGCTGGGCGATTTGCGGCATGTTGCTCAGGTTGAGCATAGCCAGTGGCTGGGTGGCGCTGGTGTTGACGAAGCCGTGTCGGGTCCAGGCGGGCACCAGCAGGACATCACCCTGGCCGACGCTGACTGCATCGGCATCCCCAAGGGTCAGCGTGCCACTGCCGCACTGGATGATGAACAGATGCCACCACGAATGGGCATGGCCATTGAGTGCCGTACCGGGCTTCAACCATTGCATGGACACCGCCATCCCTGGCGTCAGCTTGCAGCCTTCGACACTGTTGTCATGAGCCAGCGCGACGATATCGATCTCGCTGGATTCCAGACTGCGGCGAATGTCGGCCAGTTCGCCGTCCTTCCAGACTTTGGCACTGACCGGTGGATTAGCCAGGCTCTGGCGAAAATCCTTATACGAAAAAAAACCACCTTTTGTGTTATTCATCTGTAGACACCGACTTATTATCGACTCAAGTGACAAGACACTAGGCGAACAATCAGTCACTGTAAAGCCAGGCAACTAACACTTATATAACCGACGGCCGAAGCGCCACAATCATGTCAACTTCAACAGCCGCATTCTTCGGTAACTGATACACCCCGACCGTGGTGCGGGTATGTTTCCCGGCATCGCCCAGCACGTGGCTGAAGACATCCGATGCACCGTTGGCCACCTCGCTGAGGTCAACGAAATCCGCGGTGCATTTTACGTAGACCGTGATGCGAATCAGCGACTTGATCTTGTCCAGAGAGCCGATGGTGTCGACGATCAGCGCCAGGCCACGCATGGCACTGATGCTGGCCGCTGCCTGGGCGTCCGCCATGCCGAGCTCCAAGCCTACCCGGCCCGGAAACTGGATCCTGCCGTTCGTGCGCGGCACCAGTCCACTGACGTACAGCTCATCGTGATGCCTCACCAGCGGCGAGTAATGCCCGCCCACGGTGTTCTCTCCGTAAATGTCGTAGTCGAGTTCCTTTGCCAGGGCAATGAAGCGTTCATCACAAGACATTTTTGTTTGCACAATCATCTGAACCGATCCTCTTGTCCCAAAACTTGATATACCGACGACTCAACCCACGGCTCTCGCCGGTGCCGCCAGTGCGGTGATTTCGACACGCGACTCGATGGCTTCGGCAAGGCGCAACAGGTTGGCGCTGAGTGCCGCGTAGTCTTCGTCGAACAGCACGATGTGGCCGATAAAAGAGGTGTTGTCCCTCACCAGGGCGGTGACCGAATCACCGAGTCGTTTGCTGTACAGCGCCTCGACCAGTTGAATGTTCATCTCCCGGGCCAGCGCGTCGATGTCTGGTAACGAGCGCAACAAACCACCGGCCGGCGCCCGCAGCAGGCGGATGCCGCAATAACCACGCGCCACTGGATCGTGAGGTTCGACCGTGCCTTCGACGGCCCACCTGACCCAACGCTCCCAGGGATCGAAGTCGACGAATGCCAACCGCGCCAGGTCCCAGATATGCATGCCGCCGGGACGCATGTTGGTTTCCACTGCCGAGGTCAGGCCGTCGCTGCGCAGGAAGATTTCGTTGTGATAGGCGCCGTTGTCGAGCGACACCAGCCCGGCCATATGTCGGCCGGCAGCAGCCAGGCGGGCCTGGACATCCGTGGCCAGCGGCGCCGGTACGACTTGCTGGATCTCTGCGCGATAGGCACCTTCGGTGGTGGTTTTCTCAGTGACCCAGGTGCTGCCCGCCACATAATCCCAGCTGTATTCCCGGGCGTTCTGAATCAACTCCTCGAGGACAATGCCACCCTCGCGGTAGGGTTTGAGCGCCTGCCAGGCCTCATCGCATTCGGACGGATGATGAATCACCCGGCAGCCCCGGCTCGCCCCTTCGCATGCCGGCTTGATGAACGCTTTACCGCCCAGCTCGACCACCCGCTGGCGCAGCTCGCCAAGGCTTTCGACCCGAGCGGAGAACACCGGGCGGTAACCCTGTGGCTCATGGTCGACCGCCACTTCGAGCTGGCGAAAGATTTGTTTGTCCAGGCCCGCCCGTGCCTCGCCGGAGGTAATGCCAGGCAAGCCGAAATGGGTCGCCAAGGCCGCCCCCAGCAGCACGCCACGGTCGGAAAACGGCAGGACGCCTATCAGCTTCCAATTGTCGACGCCCAGGCAACCGGCCACCAGATCCACCGAGTCGGCGATGTCCTGTGTCGCCATCGAGGCCGTGCAGACGTGATCCGCCACCTGGTCGTCATCGGCCTGGATCCGTTCGACGACCAGGATCAGCCGGGCGTTATAGAGCGCCTTGCAAAGGTCGCGCAGCTTGCGGATATCGTGTACCCGATTGCCGTTGTACCCGACCACTACTACGCATGACGTCGTATTCATGAAGCCTCCGACCTGTGGAGAAGAAAGATGCAGACGTTCAGTCATGCAGCGACGCAATGGATTTACGGTTGAACCAGTACCACGCCAGGATGCCCGCAGCCCCGATGGCAGCCAGCAACAACGCGTTGTACGGCATCGGCACTACCCGCATGACGAGCACCGTCAGCCCGGCGCCGATGCCCAGCGAGACTTCCTTGATGAACATGTTGTTTTGCTTGACCGAGAAATAGTCGAGGTAGCTGAACGCACATTCGGCGAGGGACAGCAGCGCCACCCAGATCAGCGCGCCGGCCAGGGTTTGGACGTGGAACGCCGCCGGTGACGACAGCACCGCAAAACCGCCGGCAATGATCCCGATCACCGCCAGTACCTTGAAGCGCCCGGTGCGCTCGATCAGCTTCATCATCGGCACCTGGGCAAACACCACCACGGCGCTGTTGAGTATCAGCATCAGGCCGTACCAGGCGGGCAACTCACCGGTTTCCAGGAGGATTGCCTGCGGCAGGATCGAGAACACGCCAAACAACTTGATGCCCATGATGATCCCGGCGATCACCCACGGCAGTTTGTTGCGCCAGCCGCTGCCATCAACGGTGACCGGGCTCGTCACCACCGGCTGGGAGGTGAAGGTCGCACCCGCCGCGATCGGCAGGCACAGCAGGACGAACGCCGCCGCACCGAGGAAGAACATGCTCGGAGTGAGCAGCGGTGAAAGCAGGATCAGCCCGGCGAGCAGGCTGCCCATGTTCATCGCCACGCGGTTGTACGCCGCGCCTTCCTTGGTTTGCGCCGCTTCGCTCTTGATCAGGTAGCCGGCAATCGCAATGCCGTAGGCGAACAACGCCGCGGCGAACATCACCACGCCCTGGTTGCTGGTAACGGCCAACAACACCAGGCCAAGGGCCGCGCACGTCAGGGTCACGCTCAGGGAACGCCGGCCCAGCACCAGCAAGGTCAACGGCAGGAGCAACAGCAACGCCCGATACCCGAGGGCGAGGATGCTGTTGGTGGCCGTATCGAGCCACACGTTGGCCTTGCCCAGTACTGCGAACAGCGACACCGCCGTGATGATCCGGATCAGGAACAGCCGGACGTTGATCACCGGCTTGGCGACGGCCGCCGTTGTTTGAACGCTCATGCAACACCTCTGGAACCAGCGATTGTCCAGGCGACGAGCGCCGACAATCTGGGTAGTCTGTGAGGTGATGGTAGAGAGAGCCGTTTGTTTTCATCAGAGTAAGTTCGTATAGAATCAAACGAACTTTACTGCCAAAAGGACCAGTAAAATGCAGGTTCAGCGCGCTGTGATCGCCGCCTTCGAGTTCCAGCCGGGGGTGCCGCTGGTCCAGCAGATCGTCGATCAATTGTCGGTATCGATCAGTCAGGGCGGGCTGCCTCATGGCTCGCGACTGCCGCCGATTCGCGAACTTTCCGAGTTGATGAACGTGGGCAAATCCACGGTAGTGGATGCGCTGGACCGACTACGGGCCAAGGGACTGGTGGTGTCGCGCCAGGGTTCGGGGCATTACGTGCACCGCTCCACGCTGACGATCAAGACCGATGCCGGCCCCGACCTGCAACCCCAGGACACCCTGAGCGTGGTGCGTCGCGCCGTGCTGCAGGACACCGGCGCCCTGCGCCCCGGCGCCGGCTTCTTGCCTTCGTCCTGGCTGCCCGCCGAAGAATTGCTCAAGGCCGTGCGCGGCACCTTGCGCGCCGCATCGCTGCAGATGGGCGAATACGGCGTCGCCGCCGGCTACGTGCCATTGCGTGAGGCACTGCGCGTCAAACTGGCGGCCATCGGCATCGAGGTCCCGCTGGACCAGATCGTGACCACGGCCAATACCGTGCAGGCCATCGACATGCTGATGCGCCTGCTGGTCAAACCCGGCGACACGGTGCTGCTCGACGACCCCTGCTACATCACCATGCACACCAACCTGGCGTTGCACGGCGCCCGGGTCATCACCATTCCACGCAGTGCCGACGGCATGGACATGGAGGCCTTCGAGCAATTGGTGAGCAGCCAGCGCCCCGTGCTCTACCTGACCAACAACGTTCTTCACAACCCGACCAGCCACTCGTTCTCCCCGGCACAGGTGTATCGCTTGCTGGAGTTGAGCCATCGCTATGGCTTCCACATCGTCGAAGACGATTTGTATTGCGACCTGCAACAGCGCATGACCCCGCGCCTGGCCGCAGGCGGGCTGGACAACGTCACGTACATCTCCGGTTTCTCCAAGACCCTGACGGCCAACAGCCGCGTCAGCTTCGCCGTGCTGTCGCCACAACTGGCGGCCCGGATGGTCACCCTGAAAATGGCCTGCGGCGGCATGACGTCGGAATTGGCCGAACAGATCGTCTGCACCATGCTCAGCGATGGCAGCTACGCCAAGCACACCCGTCGCACCGTGGACCGGCTCTACGAATCGAGCAGTCGCGTGTCCGGCTGGCTGATCGAGGCCGGCTGCTCGGTGTCCTCGCGGCCCCATGAAGGCCTGTACATCTGGACGCGCCTGCCCGATGGGCTGCATGCCGAAACACTCGCGCTCAAAGGCATGGATATCGACCTGGTCCTGGCCCCCGGCACCTTGCTGAGCAAGGCCCCGCAGGCAAGCCAGTTCATGCGCTTCAATGTGGCACACAGTGATAACTTTCAGGTGCGTGAGCGGTTTTTTCGGTTGCTCGATTAGACGTTCAGAGCCTGGCAGCGCCCTGTACTACGGCACCAGGCGCTGATCAAATCAGTCGCTGTTCTGCTGCGTAATGCCGCGTCTGATAAGGCATCAGGGCTTGGGCTTTTAGCCCCAGCCCTTCAGCCAATCCCCAGGAAATGGCCAACTCGTCACGGCGCTGATGGAGCGGCACCCCCAAACGCCGAGTGACTTCCTGCGTGGATGTTGCACACGCAAAAAGCTCTATCACATTCAGGGTTTCGCAGACCCGGGAATCAGACACGCACGCGAAACGAGTCAAGCGCTCAAGCAGATAGCCCGCACGCCGTAACTCCAACTCTTCGCTGTGGCAGCTCAGAAACGCAGCGACTTCGTTTCCCAGATTGGCGCTCGAGTACCAGAGAGCTTTCGCAGCGTTAACCAGCGCGGCGTCATCCGCCTGGTCCAACGGGCTTTTGACCAGCGTGTCCAATGCAGTGGAGAGAACGTGACTATCAGAGGACTTCATCATCTTTTGCCTCCAGATAGTCATGCAGGATATTGGTGAGGACGGAGGTAGGTAGATCTTTGATCTCGGCATCAACGTCAGTGAAACGGATTTGGCGTTAGGACGTTTCCCCATTGGCTGTGGGAGCCTGTCGAATAGTCGCACCGCCATAATGGAGGAACATTAGTCCAACAAAAAACGCACTTTCTCTCGAAGGGCAGGGTATTTCATGTTCGATCATGGATTCAAACCACTGCCACCCGATCAACCATGTTTGGAAAATTTTCCACCAGCTTGATCAACAACGCGGCTTGGGCATTGGGTTTGGATTTTTCCTGTTCCCAGTTTCTCAGCGTGCCGGGGCTGGTTCTGATGCGTCTGGCACAACTGTCTGGGACATATCAAGCCTCTCCCGGGGTGCAACCATTTTCCGTGCACCAACCTCAGACGCAGAAATGTCCTCAATGCTGGTAATGCGCAGTGTGATCTTGCCTTCGCGTTGAGTTTCCATCTCATCAACGCCCTGCATCAGCTCTGCTAACAGATCGCGTTTCTTCAGGGGGTACCTCGTACTTTCAACTCTGTCTCACTGATTGTTTGAGCACTCACTCTTGTTCAGCATTCAAACCCTCAATCACCTCTTTGTTATAAATTACAAAGATCCAGACTGGCCATCATTCATACGCTAACCCGACGAACTGAAGTCTCCTGCAGAGAAAACGCACTTCTGACAAGGCAGTTTTTTGCATCAGCCGACGCTTAATATCACACGTTACCCTTAATTAAGGCGTGGCTGGATAAACACAGCCCTTCGAGGTGCATTGACGCCCAAACGTTAGCTTGAAAGCGTTTGATCGGTCAACGATGGAGAAATGTCCTACACATACAAAAGACGTAAAATTTTTTACAGGTCGGAGCAACCCCGCAATTAATTTTTGGGCACCTCTACAAATTAGACGGCTAGCGCAAAGTAGGAAAAATAACTAAGAAAAATCCTACAAACAAAAATCTTTACCAAATCCAAAGACATAAAAATCACGTTGACACACGAAACTCGCTTCCTTAGGGTCTTTTTGCATCGCTATATTGCGAGGCGACAACTTTGAGGAACTATACATGAAGCAAGTATTTATAGAACCGACACTTAAAAACCAATCAAATGACGCTTACAACAACCCTCACTTTACAATTAAGATGGCCGCCACTTCCGCATTGAAAGTCACGCTCAACCCAAACGAGCCCTCCGCTCTTAAGCGTCGAAAGTGAACTAAATGTGTGACTGACCGCCTGGGCTACCGCCCAGGCACCTCTAAAATCAACAATATCAAATGGCAGTCAAAGCTCATGAGCATCGAAAATAAGAAGTGGCTATCAAGCGAAGTTTTTGTAATCCTAAAAGATGGTACGGCCTATTTGTGGGATTACAGAAATCATACCCAATACGAGATAAGTTCGACCGAATTCGAACGATTAGTGAAATTCTCGGCAGGTGATTTTATAAAGACTACAGCCGATGACAAGGCGATTGAAAATTCTGGAGTTTTACTTGACTCGCAACCACCTGATGACTGGGGATGGGACGTCCTATCAAAGATATTCCATATCGGTACATCACATCCAAATCCGCCCACGCCAGACAGGCCAGACATGTACGTAGAATATGCCAAAAGCTATTTGGAGTTCTGTCAGTCAATACATAAAAAAGAGCCTGAATTTTCTTTGATAAAGGGAGGCGCAAGAACAATATTACCACCACCCAACATTGTCGCAATTCAACAGGCAAGCCTGTGGGATACCCTATCGAACCGGCGAACCTGTCGTGACTTCATTGACAAACCTATGTCATTACTAGCGCTCGCAACCGTACTCTATGGAACATTGGCTGATAAAAAAGAGCCGGATAATGACTCACCCGTTGGCGCGCGAAAATTCGGTTTCAGGAGAACATCGCCATCAGCAGGCGGACTCCAGGCCACCGAGGGTTACGTTTGGGTACGCAACGTCGAAGGCTTAGATACTGGTATTTACCATTATTTAAGTGAACAACACACTCTTGAGAAAGTCCGCGATCTTCCTCCGGAAATTATATCCACATATCTATGCGGCCAATACTGGTCAAATAATTTAGGGTTCGCGATATTTTTTACTTCTCGCTTCGACAAACTTTGGTGGAAATATCCGCACTCTCGTGCTTATCGCCCGATGCTGATCGATATCGGGCATCTATCGCAAACCGCTAACCTATTGATTACGGCGCTCGGTTTACATCCGTGGTTGACCGGTTACTTTCATGATAAAGAAATCAATGAACTACTAGACCTTAAAACCTCCTCGGAACAGGTTATTTTTTTGGTAGGGGCGGGACATGGTAGTGGTAGCTCCTATACCAAAGAAGTAAGAGAGCTTTTCGCTAGAACCTGATCAAGGAGCGATTCATGGTTGATTATCGCAGTGATGACTGTGTAATTCTTGGCGTTAAAGATGGACATGATGGCGCCATGGCTTTAATTGTAGATGGTCACTTGGCATTTTCAACGGAAGCGGAAAAAGATAACGGACTGCGTTTTTCGAGCTTAACGCCAGATGTCATTCTAAAAGTTCTTAGCACCATAAACAAACCCTTGGATGTTGTGGCACAAAGCGGGTGGAATAGAGGTTCTAGATTTTCCAGCGATGCCATAGGCGCAGGTTATTCTGGATTGAATAATATTTTACATGCGGACCTTTCGATACTTGGTCAAGACGTAAAATATTACTCATCTTCGCATGAACGCTCTCACCTTCTTTGCGGATATGGGCTTTCGCCATTCCCACAGGGACAACCATGCTATGCATTACTCTGGGAGGGCCATTTTGGAGCATTTTATCGAATTGATCAGGATGTAAACATTACGAATCTAGGTCAAGTAATTGATAATCCTGGAGACAGGTTCGCTTTTTTGTATGGACTGGCGGATCCTACCTTTAACCTAGGCGCGGGCCAAATTCGCTTGAGTGATGCAGGCAAACTCATGGCTGTGGCCGCATATGGTAAAGGTCAAGACAATGCACTTGACAGTGACGCCGAATACATTATTAAAGCACTAACTGATAAAAACCTCGACTTCAGAAAATTAGAAAAGCGCCAATTTCAAAGTAATAAATATTACAACATAGGAATCGAAAGCCCTCGACTTGCTTCGCTCGCTCATCATCTATCGAACGCAATTTTTAATCTTTTCCGAGACTTTGTACAAAAAGCCATTTTTGACGATGCGCCATTGTTGATCGTCGGTGGGTGCGGATTAAATTGTGACTGGAACTCAAAGTGGATCGAAACTCGACTATTTACTGATGTGTTTATTCCTCCCTGCACAAACGATAGCGGCTCAGCAATTGGAACTGCCATTGATGCTTTATTGCATATCAAAGGGCAAGCTAAAATTACTTGGTCACCCTATGCCGGAGAGCTACCAGATGACGACATGGGGAGAATAAACGGCTTTACTCAAGAGCCGTACGATCCGCTTCGCGTAGCACGCTTGCTGAATAATGGGTACATATTGGGATGGGTACAGGGAAGGTATGAAATAGGCCCTAGAGCGCTGGGAAATCGCTCGATATTAGCAGCGCCTTATCCAAAACAAAATCTCGATAGGTTGAACCGTATTAAGAAGCGAGAGGGCTTTCGCCCTATTGCTCCGATCTGTAGGGAGGAATGTATGAATAAGTATTTTTATCCATCTTCCCCTTCACCTTATATGCTAGAGTTTCGTAGAGTCATATCCACTAAAATACCCGCCGTAACGCATGTAGACATTTCAGCGCGCCCTCAATCTGTTAATCAATCGCAAAATTTTCTCATGCATCAACTGCTAAGCGCATGCCGGGACGTGTCGGGAATAGGGGTGCTTTGCAACACCTCTCTAAATTTTAACGGACGTGGATTTATAAATAAATTAAGTGACCTCCATCGCTTTGCCAATGAGCATGGGCTTGATGGGTTCATCTTCAACGAGAAGTTTTACTTGAAAGACACAGGCCGCAACAATGAAAGTCTCAAATAAACTTATCTTCGTCCAATCTCTTTCCAGCCTGTCATTATGGCTAGACATTTTTCTGATTTTTACTGTCCCCGTTTACATGTGGCAAGTTCCGCCCTCATCAATTGCTCTGTTAGCTTTCTGCCTCGGCTTGCCCATGTTGATTTTGGGGCCGGTAGTGGGAACCATAATAGATCGACAAGATGTTCAGAAAACATTAATACTTGGAGCTTTGCTTCGCGTAATTTCGACTACCGCGCTAGCTTGCTCGCCGAATTTTAATGTATTTTTAGGCCTCGTCATCTTGAAAGGCGTGGCAAATCTAGTTTACTTCCCCTCCATCACCGTAACTGTGCGGCAACTGATCGGCGCTGAGGATCGAAAAAGCTTCTTCAGTTACGTGAGTTTGCTTGATCAATCCACGAAGATTCTTGCTCCATTGCTGGCAGGACTATTAACTTTGATTCTGATACCGAAAGATTTATTCTTTTTATCGGCCGCTGCCGTATTTATTTCCCTTCCTGTCCTGATGTCGATTTGCGCGGCCATCCCGTCGAAGCCTGAGGTTTCGTCTGCAAAGATCCTCTCGCTGTATCAAGACGTTTTGAAAGGGTTTCATATATTCCGGTCTTTGCCTTTTCAGTTGCGGATCGGATTTCTATACTCCTTGCTAACGTCATTGGCGTTAGGAGTCTACGATCCCCATTTGGCCGCCTTCCTCGCTTATGAAGGCCTGGCCCCCGTTGTGTTTTCCGGGATCATATCAGCGACCGCCGGGGGCGCCGTGTGTGCTGCTTTACTATTGAAGTTCAAATTCAAGACTACCGACGAATTTGTGCTTCGATCATATGCCCTGATCATTTTTTCAACCGCATTGCTGCTCGCTGCCGCACTAATATTCTTTGAGATCCCCGGCAGAAGATATCTTTATCCAGCGGTGTGGTTTATAAATGGCTTTGGCTATGAAATATTAATAATATCCTCGAATATTATTCTTCAACAGCTATGCCCCGCTGAAAATATCGGAAGGGTATCGACGTCTTTCAGAAGTATCCAAATCCTTTGCGTTATCATGGGGCCGATGATAGGAACAGTGCTAATTGCAGACATGGGTAGACAAGCCCCCTTTATTTTGGCTGCATGCGCAGCATTTTTAACTGCGTCGCTATCCGTGGCCATCCATTACTGCTGCACTAGGAAGCAACTGTTAAAGGCCATCGACTAACTTCTAAAGCCTGTTTTTTTCAGTGAACTGGAAGGTCATTGCAATTGAAGAACTGCTTGCATTTTCCCTGAACTCGCTACAGATATGGTCAGTCCAAATCGAGTAAGCCAAGTTTTTTTGCAAAAACCTGCCATGTAACCCAACAAAAAACCCCGCACCTTCTCTCGAAGGGCGGGGTTTTTGTTTGTCGCTAGCAGCGCTTAGTGCGCGTACGTCAGCAGCAATTCGGTCGGCACTTTGAAGTCCAGGGACATCATCACGCTCAACGCGGTAATGGTGAAGATCGAGAACACGAACAGCTTGCGTGCCCAGACCGTGTCATCCACCGCTTTGTAGCCGGTCCAGGCCATGTACAACCAGTACATGCCCATGGCGGCGGCGACGGCGAGGTAGCTCATGCCGGCGTAGCCGCTGAAGGTCAGCATCAAGGTCGCCACGAGGAAGGCCAGGATGTAGAGCAGGATGTGCTTCTTCGCCGTCTGGATCCCGCGCTTCACAGGCAGCACCGGAATCGAGGCGGCCAGGTAGTCGTTGAAACGGAAGATCGCGATGGCGTAGGAATGCGGCATCTGCCACAGGCTGAACATCACCAGCAGGGTCAGCGCGGCCATGTCGAAGGTGTTGCTCACCGCGACGTAGCCGATCACCGGCGGCATCGCCCCCGACAGACTGCCCACCAGCGTGCCGTGAACCGACTTGCGCTTGAGGTACAGGCTGTAGAAGCCGACGTAGATGATGAAGCCGATCACGGCAAACAATGCTGCCAGTGGATTGGCCACGGTGTAGAGCAACGCTACGCCGGCAACACCCAGGATGGTCGCGTAAACCAGCGCCAGTTTCAGGGAAATGAGACCCTGGACCAGCGCCCGGTTCTTGGTGCGTTCCATCTTGACGTCGATGTCGCGGTCGATGCAGTTGTTGAACACGCAACCGGAAGCCACCACCAACGAAGTACCGATCATGGCCGCCAGGAACACCGCCAGATCGACATGGCCCTTAGAGGCCAGGAAAAATCCGCCTGCCACTGAAAGCACGTTACCGAAAATGATCCCCGGCTTGGTGATTTGGATAAAGTGCTTCAAGGACATGCGGACTTACCTCACTTCGCCATCATGAACGTGTGGATGCTGAACATGATCCACAGCGACAGGCCAACCAGCAGGACAATCACGATCGCGGCAAACACAAAGGCAATCACGTTGTTACGCTGCGCCTGCGAACGGTCCAGGTGCAGGAAGTACACCAGGTGCACCAGCACCTGGATCACGGCGAACGCCAGGACGATCATCAGCGTGATCGACTTCGGCAGTGTCGGGTACATCACCAGACCGAACGGGATCAGGGTCAGGATCACCGACAGGATGAAGCCAATGGCGTAGGACTTGACGCTGCCGTGGCCGGCTTCGTCGTGGCCATTGTGGGAGTGAGCTGGGTTAGCCATTTACATAGTCCCCATCAGGTAAACAACGGTGAATACGCAGATCCAGACCACGTCCAGGAAGTGCCAGAACAGGCTCAGGCAGCTCAGACGGGTCTTGTTGGTCGCCGTCAGGCCTTTCTTCTGGACCTGGTACATCATGATCGCCATCCAGATCAGACCGCTGGTCACGTGCAGACCGTGGGTACCGACCAGGGTGAAGAAGCCGGACAGGAAGCCGGAACGGCTTGGGCCGTAGCCTTCGGAGATCAGCAGGTGGAACTCGTTGATCTCCATGCCGATAAAGCCCAGGCCGAACAGGAAGGTCATGCCCAACCAGCCCAGCACCTGCTTCTTGTTGCCACGGAAGAACGCCAGCATGGCGAAGCCGTAGGTGATCGAACTGAACAGCAGCAGAGCGGTTTCGCCCAGTACATATGGCAGTTCGAAGATGTCGTGGCCCGACGGGCCACCCGCTACGTTGTTAACCAGTACCGCGTATACCGCGAAGATCGACGCAAACAGAATGCAGTCGGTCATCAGGTAGAGCCAGAAACCGAATACGGTCATCTCGCCCGAGTCGTGGTGATGGTCATCGTGCCCATGTTCATCGACATGGGTGTGTCCAGCATTGGTCACTAAGTTCGACATGGTTTAAGCCTGTTCCAACGAGGTTTCAACACGGGTGGCAGTGGCCGGGATTTTCCCTGCTGCTACCAGACGCTTGTGCTGCTCGGCTTCGATGCGCTCGATCACGTCGACCGGCACCATATAGCCTTGATCATCACGGGCCGCGTGAATCGCGAAGTAGATAACGGTGCCGGCGAGGCTGGCGATGGCCAACCACCAGATGTGCCAGATCATCGCGAAACCGAACACGGTCAGCAGAGCGCCCATGACCACACCGGTAGCGGTGTTGTTTGGCATGTGGATCGGCGAGTACTTGGCCGGAGCCTGGTACGCAGTGCCGTTTTCCTTGGCTTCGGTGAACGGATCGACCACGTCCGCTTTTGGCAGCACGGCGAAGTTGTAGAACGGTGGTGGCGACGAAGTCGACCATTCCAGGGTATGGCCATTCCACGGGTCACCGTGTTCGCACATGTTCTCTGGCTTGTTGCGGTCACGCACACTCACGTAGAGCTGAATCAACTGGCAAGCGATGCCCACGGCGATCATCACCGCACCGAACATGGCGACGTACAGGTACGGCACCCACTCAGGGTTGGTGGTGGCGTTCAGGCGACGGGTCATGCCCATGAAGCCCAGGACATACAACGGCATGAATGCAACGAAGAAGCCGGTGATCCAGAACCAGAATGCTGCCTTGCCCCAACCTTCGTGCAGCTTGAAGCCGAACGCTTTAGGGAAGTAGAAGGCGAAACCGGCGATGTAGCCGAATACCGCGCCGCCGATGATCACGTTGTGGAAGTGAGCGATCACGAACAGGCTGTTGTGCAGCACGAAGTCAGCACCCGGAATGGCCAGCAGTACGCCGGTCATGCCGCCGATGGCGAAGGTCACCATGAAGCCCAGGGTCCACATCACCTGGCTGGTGAAGCGCAGACGGCCCTGGTAGATGGTGAACAGCCAGTTGAATAGCTTCACACCCGTCGGGATGGAAATCAGCATCGTCGCCAGGCCGAAGAAGGCGTTGACGCTGGCACCCGAACCCATGGTGAAGAAGTGGTGCAGCCAGACCATGAAGCCCAGGATCGAGATCGCGCCCGAGGCGTAGATCATCGAGTGGTGGCCGAACAGTTTCTTGCCGGTGAAGGTCGAGATCACTTCGGAGAAGATACCGAACGCCGGCAGGATCAGGATGTACACCTCAGGGTGACCCCACGCCCAGAACAGGTTGACGTACATCATCGGATTGCCACCAAGTTCGTTGGTGAAAATGTGGAAATCCATGTAACGGTCAAGCGTCAGCAGCGCCAGGGTAGCGGTCAGGATCGGGAACGAAGCCACAATCAGGACGTTGGCCCAGGTGCAGGTCCAGGTGAAGATCGGCATGTCCATCAGTTTCATGCCAGGGGTGCGCATTTTCAGCACGGTGGCCAGGAAGTTGACCCCCGTCAGCGTTGTCCCGAGGCCCGATAGCTGTAGCGCCCAGATGTAGTAATCCATCCCCACGCCCGGACTGTATTGCAGGCCCGACAGCGGCGGATAGGCAACCCAACCGGTCTTGGCGAATTCGCCGACGCCCAGGGACAGGTTGATCAGCACCACGCCGGAAACCAGCAGCCAGAAGCTCAGGGAGTTCAGGAACGGGTAGGCAACGTCACGTGCGCCGATCTGCAGCGGCACAGCAAGGTTCATCAGGCCGGTAAAAAATGGCATCGCCATGAAGATGATCATGATCACACCGTGAGCGGTGAAGATCTGGTCATAGTGTTCAGGCGGCAGGTAGCCAGGCGAACCTTCGGTGGCCATGGCCAACTGGGTACGCATCATGATGGCGTCGGCAAAGCCGCGCAGCAGCATGACCATGGCGACGATGATGTACATCACGCCGATTTTCTTGTGGTCGACCGACGTCAGCCACTCGGTCCACAGGTAGGTCCACTTCTTGAAGTAGGTGATTGCAGCGAACAGCGCCAGACCACCGAGGGCGATCATGGCGATGGTCACCATCACGATCGGCTCGTGGAACGGGACCGCTTCCCAACTTAATTTACCAAACATCGTTTACTCCTCTGCCCCGGCAGCTGGATGCGAGTTGTCCATGGCGGCCACTTCTTTCTCTTTCTTCTCGTGGTTCAGTTTCGGACCTGGTTTCATGCCTTCGTACTTGTCGACGATGATCTGGAACAGGTTCGGAGTGACCGAGGAGTAGAGCTCGACCGGGTTGTTCTGGCTCTGCTTGGCCAAGGCTGCGTATTCAGCTTGTTCAAGCTTTTTAGGTGCCTTTTTGACTTCGCTGACCCAGGCATCGAACTCTTCCTGGGTAGTGGCGGTAGCCTTGAATTTCATGCCGGTGAAGCCAGCGCCGCTGTAGTTGGCAGAGATGCCTTCCATTTCAGCATTACGGTCGGCGATCAGGTGCAGCTTGGTCTGCATGCCCGCCATTGCGTAGATCTGGCCACCCAGGCCAGGGATGAAGAACGAGTTCATCACGGCGTCGGAGGTCACTTTGAAGTTGATCGGCGTGTGCGCCGGGAACACGATCTTGTTGACGGTCGCGATGCCTTGTTCCGGGTAGATGAACAGCCACTTCCAGTCCAGCGCGACCACTTCGATGGTCACCGGCTTCACGTCGGAATCCAGCGGACGATAAGGGTCCAGCTCGTGGGTCGACTTGTAGGTGATGTAACCCAGGGCAATGATGATGAGGATCGGAACAGTCCACACCGCGATTTCGATCTTGGTGGAGTGGTTCCACTTCGGCGTGTAGGTCGCGTTAGTGTTGGACGCGCGGTACTTCCAGGCGAACAGGAAGGTCATGACGATGACCGGAATCACCACCAACAGCATCAGCAGCGTCGCGGTGATGATCAGGTTTCGCTGTTCCAGGCCAACCTGGCCCGTTGGATTGAGCAAGGTCATGTTGCAGCCTCCCAGCAACAATGTGCCGAGCAGCGGCACGAGGCCTAGTAATCTGGGGTACCTGTTTTTACTCATCTCACGACCTCTAAAGCGCAATGCAGTTGGGTTTTGATCGCCAACACTTCACCCTGCCAAGGGTTGGCATTTTTTCTTGGATTGAATAAGGGCTGGCCCGTCGCGCGTCAGACGCTGTTCGACAAATCCTGGGCTAGCGGTGAGTTCTTATTCGAATTCGTGGTCAAAGGCCTTGTTACAGACCAATTCCATTTGGTGCGGATAGTTGGAAGGCACCGACACCAGGGGCTTCGCATGAGGCCATCAGCCTCTCGACGCCCTACTCTGCTCATTCACCTGGGTGAAATGGGAGAGTGCCGGGAATTCAGTGCGGGCGATTGTAGATATATGACGATCCATAAACCATGTCTCATCCCGAAATAATTAATATCCAAACCGGCAACAATTCTTGACCAATTCTGCAAAAGTGCGCCATGTTATCGAAATTGATTCGCAACAAAAACACCAAAAAATGTAGGTCTATGGTGCGCAATTCAGACAGTGTCCGAGGTCTCAGGATTGCCCATCACCCTGCCTTAACCCCTGTGTGACGGGGGCCAAGGCCATTTGCCATAACCTGTTAAAACTGCCTGCTCCCGGAAGATGCAGCGTTAACTCGACAGCACCGGACCCGCGCTTTTTTCTTGTTTGGAACAGGGTCAATCGAGCACGCAAAAATGCCCTGCGACACCTGCGCCGCGACAACATGTCGCACATGCGCACCCCGCATTCTTGACGTTCATCAAGGACTTTGCGGGCATCCCCTGAAATGCAAAACGCCCCGGCTCTCGATGAGGGCCAGGGCGTTTTGGATGAGCGTGACGATGCTGTCAGCGTAACGCCTTGCGATTACGGGAAGTGAGCAGAGGCACCAGCACCACCACCAGCACAAACGCCAACAGCGCCCACTGCGCCAGGGACAGACCGAGGATCGGCGGGTACGGCGTCGAGCAGAAACCGTCGACCTGGAAACCCAGCGGGAAGATCTTCGCCAGTGGCAGGTCATCGACAATCGGCTGCAGCACATCGATGCCGCAGCTCACCGCCGGATAGAACTGGGTATAGACGTGATGCCCAGCGACCGCGACGCCGGCCAGGGCGCAGATCACCACCAGGGTTTCGAACACCGTGATGCTGCGTCGCGTGCGCATTGCCGCGCCGATAAAGGCGAAAATCGCGATCAGCAGCAAGGCGTAACGTTGCAGGATGCACAGCGGACACGGCGCCTCGCCCAGCACGATCTGCATGTACAGCGCGCCGCCGATCAACGCCAGGCAAATGATGCCCAGCAAAACCAGATAGCGCCGCTCACGGCCCAACCGCATCGTTTCCTCGGTCATTGCGTTTCCCTTCCAGATATCGATTGATCGCAAGTCTACACGCTGGCCCGGACCTTGAAGAGCCCGGGGTGCGTGCAATGGATGTCGGGAATAAACGATAAGTCTGTTAAGGAAGCATTAACTCCAGACACCTTACCTCCTCTGTAGGAGCGAGCTTGCTCGCGATGGTCTTCACGATAACGCGGGCTGTCTGACACCCTGCGGTGCCTGGGAGTCCATCGCGGGCAAGCCCGCTCCCACAGGGGACGGGGTGAGAGGATTAATCAGTCCCCGTAGATATCGGACTTGAAATACTTGTCCGAAATCTTCTGGTACTCGCCACTGGCGCGGATCCCGTCGATGGCGCTGTTCAATTGGCTGACCAGTTCGCTGTTGCCCTTGCGCACGGCAATCCCCGCGCCCTCGCCCACGTACTTGGGGTCCTTGAGTTCAGGACCGACAAAGGCATAACCCTTGCCGCGCGGCATTTGCAGGAAGTCATTGAGCGGGATGGTGTCGGCAAAGATCGCATCCAGCCGCCCGGCCGCCAGGTCCATGTAGATCTCTTCATTGTTACCGTAGCGCTTGACGGTAATGCCCTTGGGCTCGAACACCTCCGTGGCATAACGGTCGGTCGTCGTCGCACGCTGAACGCCGACAGTCTTGCCCTTGAGGCTGGCGTATTGGTCATCGACCACCGCACCTTCCTTCATGACCAGGCGCGAGGAGGTGAAGTAGTACTTGTGCGTGAAGTCCACCGACTTCTTGCGATCTTCGTTGATGGTCATGGACGACAGCGCCATGTCGATTTTCTTCACTTTGAGGGAAGGAATCAGACCGTCGAACTCACCTTCGACCCAAACGCACTTGACCTGCATCTGCGCGCACAGCGCATTGCCGATGTCGTAGTCGAACCCGACGATTTCGCCCTTGTCGGTTTTCGAGGCGAACGGCGGGTAAGCCGCTTCGATGCCAATGCGCAGGGTTTTCTCGGCGGCAAACACGCTGCTGCACGCCAACAGGCTCAGGGCCAGACCGGTGATGAGGGGGAATTTCTTCATGTTCGTTCTCTCGCGGGTTGTTGTTGGTTTGGCAAGACGAAAAGAAGCAGTTGCAAGCTTGAAGCTACAAACGTCACGATTTGTACTTATAAATCCATACTGGACTTTTATGTACATGACGTCAATTGGGTGCAGGGGGATGGGGCGGCCGGTGGTCGGCTGTTAAGCGGGAAAGGCGAGGTGTGACCAAGGCCCAATCGCGGGCAAGCCCGCTCCCACAGAGATCTCGCTAAACCTGTGGGAGCGGGCTTGCCCGCGATTGCTGACGAATGGGCACCGCAGGACCTACTGCTTCCAGCGATCCGCCGCCGAATGGTCGCTGTCTCGCCCTTCCACCCAGCGCGGTCCGTCTCGGGTGGTTTCTTTCTTCCAGAACGGTGCGCGGGTTTTCAGGTAGTCCATGACAAAGTTGCAGGCATCGAACGCGGCCTGGCGGTGGGCGCTGGCGGCGCCGACGAAGACGATGGGTTCGCCCGGCTCCAGGGCGCCGATGCGGTGCAGCACTTCCAGCTTGAGCAACGGCCAGCGCTGCTCGGCCTCGACCGCGATCTTGCCCAGGGCCTTTTCGGTCATGCCGGGATAATGCTCGAGAAACATGCCCGCCACATCCAGGCCGTCATTGAAGTCACGCACGTAGCCGACAAAACTCACCACCGCGCCGACCCCGACATTGGCGGCGTGCATGGCGTTGACTTCGGCGCCCGGATCGAACGCCGTGGACTGCACGCGAATCGCCATGTTCAGCCCCCGGTCACAGTCGGAAAGAATGCCACTTCATCGCCGTCGCTCACCGGCTCGTCGAGTTGGCACAGGTCTTCGTTGCGCGCGCACATCAGGTTCTGTTCGCTGAGCACGTCGGCACCGTCGCGCTGTGCCAGCAATGCACGCACATCATCGACCGTGGAAAAGTTGCCTTCGACTTTCACCGAATCGACACCCAAGGCTTCCCGGTATCGCGCAAAAAACTTCACAGTGACTTTCATGGCTGATCCGCCTGGTAATGGCCGCTCTTGCCGCCGAGTTTTTCCAGCAAGCGCACGGTTTCGATGGTCATGCCGCGATCCACGGCCTTGCACATGTCGTAGATGGTCAGGGCGGCAACACTGGCGGCAGTGAGTGCTTCCATCTCCACGCCAGTCTGCCCCGACAACTTGCAGGTCGCGCGGATATGCACGGCGTCCTCACCTTCAGCGCTCAGCTCGACCTTGACGCCGGTCAGCATCAACGGATGGCACAGGGGAATCAGATCGCTGGTTTTCTTCGCTGCCTGAATGCCGGCGATACGCGCCACGGCAAACACGTCGCCCTTGGGATGGCCACCGTTGACGATCATCTGCAGGGTCGTCGGCAGCATGCGCACCCGCGCCTCGGCCGTGGCCTCACGGAACGTGACGGATTTTTCGGTGACGTCGACCATGTGGGCGCGACCTTGGGAATCGAGATGAGTCAGCACGGGGCCTCCTTGAGGCAGCGGCAAGCGGCGAGCTACAAGCGGCAAGTAAAAACGCAGTCCAGCCGTGGATATGAAAGCGGTATTTAA
The DNA here is from genome assembly GCF_054668405.1 of Pseudomonas sp. S2_C03. Taxonomy (NCBI): domain Bacteria; kingdom Pseudomonadati; phylum Pseudomonadota; class Gammaproteobacteria; order Pseudomonadales; family Pseudomonadaceae; genus Pseudomonas; species Pseudomonas sp. S2_C03. The sequence continues at coordinate 4,412,003 of NZ_CP162766.1, forward strand.
GCAGCCGAAAGCCGCAAGCTACAAGCGGTAAGTGAAGATCACTCGGTCCGCTTGAGGCTTGCAGCTTGCAGCTTGCAGCTAGTGGTTTACAGATGCGATTCGGCGTATTCGGCCAGGATCGAACGTGGGACCCCTTGCAGGGTGATGTGGACGCCGTTCGGGAAGTCCTTGAAGCGTTCAGTCAGGTAGGTCAGCCCGGAACTGGTCGCGGACAGGTAAGGGGTGTCGATCTGTGCCAGGTTGCCCAGGCACACCACTTTGGAACCGGCGCCGGCACGGGTGATGATGGTTTTCATCTGGTGCGGCGTGAGGTTCTGGCATTCATCGATCAGGATCAGGCTTTGCTGGAAGCTTCGGCCCCGGATGTAGTTAAGGGATTTGAACTGCAACGGCACTTTGCTGAGGATGTAGTCGACGCTGCCATGGGTGCTTTCGTCATCCATGTGCAAAGCTTCGAGGTTGTCGGTAATGGCGCCGAGCCACGGCTCCATCTTCTCCGCTTCGGTGCCGGGCAGGAAACCGATTTCCTGGTCCAGGCCCTGCACGCTGCGGGTAGCAATGATGCGGCGATAGCGTTTGCTGACCATGGTCTGTTCAATCGCGGCAGCCAGGGCCAGGATGGTTTTACCGGAACCGGCGGCGCCCGACAGGTTGACCAGGTGAATGTCCGGGTCGAGCAAGGCGAACAGCGCGAGGCTCTGGTAGATGTCACGCGGCTTGAGGCCCCAGGCTTCCTGGTGCAGCAGCGGCTCCTGGTGCAGGTCGAGGATCAGCAACTGGTCGTTCTCGATCTCCTTGATCCAGCCGACAAAGCCTTGCTCGTCGATGATGAACTCGTTGATATGGACCGCTGGCAGGTTGTCGATCAGCTTCACCTGGTGCCAGGTGCGGCCATGGCCCTGACGGGTTTCGACCTTGCTCACCAGGTCCCAGAACGAACCTTTCATCTCGTGGTAGCCGTTGGGCAGCAGCGAGACGTCGTCTACCAATTGGTCGGTGCTGTAGTCCTCGGCCGCGATTCCACAGGCGCGGGCCTTGAGGCGCATGTTGATGTCTTTGGTGACCAGCACGACAGGCAGCTCGGGCTGACGCGCGTGCAGATCGATCAACTGATTGATGATGATGTTGTCGTTCAGGTGCTCGGGCAGAATCAGGTTCGGCTCGGCACGCTTGCTCATCAGAATTGACAGCAAACCCTTGGGCCCACTCTTGCCGCGCTGGATAGGGACACCCAGTTCAACGTCTTCGGGGCTGGCTTCGCCCAGGGTCTTGTCGATCAGGCGGATCGCCTGGCGACACTCGGCCGCCACGCTGTGATGCCCGCTCTTGAGCTTGTCCAGTTCCTCAAGCACGGTCATCGGGATTGCGACGTGGTGTTCTTCGAAGTTCAGCAGGGCATTGGGGTCGTGAATCAGTACGTTGGTATCGAGTACATAGAGGATTGGCTGGTTGGAGGAAGAACTACGTCCGTGGTCATCCATACTCGGTCACCTTATGTGGGAGCCATTCGACGCAATGCCTTGACGGCGCTGCGCCTCGAAGGGACTGCCGAACTCACCTGCAAGGGATCAAGTGAACTGCACACAAGTAGGGTCTTGGAAGACGCCACCTGTGTCGCAGGTTTCGGCGGTCTGTCTTCGTAATACTCCAAAACCCATGACAGAAAAAAGCACTTTGACGTTTTTTTGAAGTTTATTTTTCAGAGTGACGAATAGCCCTTGGCGTGCAGGCAATGTGCCGTTAAAGTCGGAAGTCCGCCTGCATCGAATTTCCCCGCAAAATCGCCCCAAACCCAATGTTTACGGGCAATCCAGCCTTCAGCGAAACGCATCCTGGCAATCTTCCCAGCCGATCCCGCTGGGCGCCGTTTGCGTGATCAACCAAGGCAGCGCCGTTTTCACCCCATCCTGCTTGACGTTGAAGTTGATCACCCCGTGCCGCCACAGCAGCATCAAGGTCAGCACCCGCTGGGCGCTTTGATTGGGCTTGAGCTTGCCGGCGCCATCCTGGGCGTCGATGTCCCACAACGCCACTTGCAGGCCCTGGGCGTTGAAGAAGCCTTCAGCGTCCGAACGGCGCTGGCCATCGGGCGGACGGAACAGCGGTACGTAGTTCTCCGGTAGCTTGCTTTTCACCAGCTCGGCACTGCGCCGCACCGAGTCCTGCCAGTCCTGCCAATGACTGTGGGAACGAAATTCCCAGCCCTGCACGCCAATGCATTGCGTGGAATACGTGGCTTGCAGGCTGCTCACCGAACGGTCACCCAGGCGCGCCTGGATATCCTTGCCAAGCACAAAAAAAGTGCCGGTCAGGTTGGCCTTGCGCAGGTACTCGGCGACCCACGCGGTGTTGTCCGGCGCGGCATTGGCGCCGCTGTCGAAGGTCAGCAGGAACAGCCGGTCGTGCATCGACTCGCCATTGCGTTCGTACTCGCCAAAACGATCGATTTCACTGCTGGTCTGCGGGAACAGCGCGGCCTTGCGCAGTTGCTCATCGAGGTATTGTGCGTGGAACAGCCGGCTCGGCTCGGCCCACTTGATGTAGTAGCTGTCTTCGCTGATCTGGAACTTCTGCGCCTGCTCGCGCAGGGTGGCCATGTCTTCGACCAGAAAACAGAAGGAAGCGTCCTGGTCGCAGCTTTTCTGGGCATGGTTATAGTTGTCCAGCAAGCGTTGCCAGTAACGTTCACGCAGGCGATTGACCGACTCCATGTTGATGGTACGCAGCCCCAGGCGCTGGGCCAGGCTGGCCTCGTCCAGGGATTCGCTGGCCCACAGCACGCGCGCGAACATAAGAATTTCCGCCCGGGAAGCCACGTCGAACAAGGTTGGATTTTTGAGCTGTTCCGGCCAGGTGCCGCGATCGAGGGTCGCGACATCGCCCGGCGCCGCCACCGCACCAAAACTCAACAGCCAGGTAAAAAGCAGAAAACCGATACGCAATGGGATGTCTCCATAACAAAACCCGCGCGGCACTATAGCTGATAGTGCCCTTATTCCCGCAGCACAGACGAACTCCCCTGTAGGAGCGAGCTTGCTCGCGATGGTGGCCCAGGCTCCGCGGGCATCCAGACAGCCAGCGTCATCGTTGACGTCCATCGCGAGCATGCTCGCTCCTACAGGGATCTGATTGATTGAGGGATTGTGGCCAATCATCACCTATCACCTCGATAGCTGGAGTCATCCCCCCCAACCCCCGTAGAATCGCCCCCACATTAAAGGAGACGATTTCATGCTGATGGTGATTTCCCCCGCCAAGACCCTCGATTACGAAACACCGCCGGCGACCCAGCGCTTTACCCAGCCGCAGTACCTCGACCATTCCCAGGAATTGATCCTGCAATTGCGCGACATGACGCCCGCGCAGATCAGCGAGCTGATGCACGTTTCCGACAAGATCGGTGGTCTCAACGCCGCACGTTTCGGCAGCTGGACCCCAGCCTTTACCCCTGACAACGCCAAGCAGGCACTGCTGGCCTTCAAGGGTGACGTGTACACCGGTCTCAACGCCCAGACCTTCAGCGAAGCCGATTTCGATTACGCCCAGCAGCACTTGCGGATGCTGTCCGGCCTGTATGGCCTGCTGCGCCCGCTGGACCTGATGCAACCGTATCGCCTGGAAATGGGCACTAAACTGGCCAACGCCCGGGGCAAGGACCTGTATGCCTTCTGGGGCACACGGATCAGCGAATGGCTGAACGAAGCCCTGGCCGATCAAGGCGATGATGTGCTGCTGAACCTGGCATCCAACGAGTACTTCTCGGCGGTCAAGCGCAATGCCTTGAACGCACGCATCATCAATACCGAGTTCAAGGACCTGAAAAACGGCCAGTACAAGATCATCAGCTTCTACGCGAAAAAAGCCCGGGGCATGATGAGCCGCTTCGTCATCGAGGAGCGAATCAACGATCCGGCCCACCTCAAGCAATTTGACGTTCAGGGCTACCGCTACAGTGCTGAACAGTCGAAACCCGACAGCCTGGTGTTCCTGCGCGATCACGCACCCGAATAATGCACCGCCCTGGCGCGCGACAAAATGCCCCCGTCGTGCGCCCTCCTTTGATCGTCCTACAATTACCTCGCCACTCGTCAGCATTTTGACGACAAAAAACCGTCCACCGCCATCATGACTTTAGTTTCACTCGACTGAATCGATTTTTTTCAGTAGTGGCACTGAAAATAATTCTTGGTGCTGGCACAAAAATATCTCACCTGTTTAACCCCCTGTGTAACAAGGGCGAGACAGCAAGTGCCATCAATTTGAAAGCAGTGCCATCCTTTTCAATATTTCAAAAAATTTCAACATTCGCGATGGGTGGGTCGGAACTATGTCAATTTGCATAGCTCATACCACCGGTAGCGATTATCTCTGGATATGTACGAGATAACTTACGTAGAGACGCGACGTGAATGGTGAAACTGTCACACCAACTTCGCCACAGTAATAACGGATCTGCGCAAGACCTGCAGCAAAGGAGATAAGGCATGACTGCTATCACCTATACGGCCAAGACTGCGCCCCAGTAAACGTGCTCTCCCGAGCACCAAAACCCTTGATCCACGGGCCTTACGCCCGGCATCGAGTGTGAACGAGTGTTGCCCGAACAACCTCGAACCCGAGGACTCGGCTGCATAACGGGGCAAGTCATAACAATAAGGCCTAGTTGCGCACATCTTGAGTGCACTTATTTAGACACTCGGAACTTATATGCCTGCACACGGCACTGCGACGCCTGTCAGCCGCACTTCCGAGTGCACTAGTACCGCTGAATACCATTAACTCCGGCCATGTAATGGCTTGATTAAACACAGAGGAAAATGCGATGCGCATCAGCATATTTGGTTTGGGTTACGTCGGTGCAGTGTGTGCCGGTTGCCTGTCTGCACGGGGCCATGACGTTGTTGGCGTCGATGTCGCCAAGGACAAGATCGACATGATCAACGCCGGCAAATCACCGATCGTTGAACCGGGTCTGGGCGAACTGCTGGCCAAGGGCATCGAAACCGGCCGTCTGCGTGGTACGACCAACTTCGCCGAGGCGATTCGCGATACCGACCTGTCGATGATTTGCGTCGGTACGCCGAGCAAGAAGAACGGCGACCTGGAACTGAACTACATCGAGGCGGTGTGCCGCGAGATCGGTTTTGTCCTGCGTGAAAAATCCACCCGCCACACCATCGTGGTGCGCAGCACCGTGCTGCCGGGCACCGTCGCAAACGTTGTCATCCCGATTCTCGAGGATTGCTCGGGCAAGAAAGCCGGCGTCGATTTCGGCGTGGCCGTCAACCCTGAATTCCTGCGTGAGAGCACCGCGATCGCTGACTACGACCTGCCACCGATGACTGTCATCGGCGAGTTCGACAAGGCTTCCGGCGATGTCTTGCAATCGCTGTACGAAGAGCTCGACGCACCGATCATCCGCAAGGACATCGCTGTCGCCGAGATGATCAAGTACACCTGCAACGTGTGGCACGCCGCCAAGGTGACCTTCGCCAACGAGATAGGCAACATCGCCAAGGCCGTCGGTGTCGATGGTCGTGAAGTGATGGACGTAGTCTGCCAGGACAAGACGCTGAACCTGTCCCAGTACTACATGCGCCCAGGCTTTGCCTTCGGCGGTTCCTGCCTGCCCAAGGACGTGCGCGCCCTGACCTATCGCGCCGGCTCCCTGGACGTGGAAGCACCACTGCTCAACTCGCTGATGCGCAGTAACGAAGCCCAGGTGCAGAACGCCTTCGACATCGTCTCCAGCCACGACAAACGCAAAGTTGCCCTGCTGGGCCTGAGCTTCAAGGCCGGTACCGACGACCTGCGTGAAAGCCCACTGGTCGAGTTGGCTGAAATGCTGATCGGCAAGGGTTTCGATCTGGAGATCTACGACAGCAACGTCGAATACGCCCGTGTCCACGGCGCGAACAAGGACTACATCGAGTCGAAGATCCCTCACGTCTCGTCCTTGCTCAACTCCGACTTCGACGCAGTCATCAACAACTCCGACGTGATCATCCTCGGCAACCGTGACGAGAAGTTCCGCACCCTGGTGCAGGAAGTCCCGCACGGCAAACAAGTGATCGACCTGGTGGGCTTCATGTCTCAAGCCACCAGCGCCAACGGCCGCGCCGAAGGCATCTGCTGGTAAGGCTGCCTTCCCTGTAGGAGCGAGCACGCTCGCGATGGTCGCCAACGATGACGCTGGCTGCCTGACACCCAGCGGTGTTCCCGGGTTCATCGCGAGCATGCTCGCTCCTACAGGTTCCACGGATCGAGACGGATACACATTATGCACAGGCTAAAGAATGGCCTACTCCAGGCCGCCGGTTGGCTGTTTTACTTGACTCTCCTGATGGGGATCGCCACGGCGTTGCCAACGTCCACGTTCGACTCCGAGTCGAAGGACTTCATTTTCCTGATCGGTATCGTCGGTATCTGGCGCTACTCGATGGGCGCCACGCACTTTGTGCGCGGCATGCTGTTCCTGTACGTGGTCTACCCGCACCTGCGGCGCAAAGTGCGCAAGCTGGGCAAAGCGGCTGACCCGTCCCACGTTTTCCTGATGGTCACCAGTTTCCGTATTGACGCGCTGACCACTGCCCAGGTCTACAGCTCGGTGATTCGCGAAGCCATCGACTGCGGCCTGCCGACCACCGTGGTCTGCTCAATCGTGGAAATGTCCGATGAGCTGCTGGTCAAAAGCCTGTGGAACCGGATGAACCCGCCAGAGCGGGTCAAGCTCGACTTCGTGCGTATTCCCGGCACCGGCAAGCGCGATGGCCTGGCCTACGGTTTCCGTGCCATCTCCCGTCACCTGCCGGACGACCGTGCCGTGGTGGCCGTGATTGATGGCGATACCGTGCTCGCCGAAGGCGTGGTGCTCAAGACCGTGCCGTGGTTCCAGATGTTCGGCAATGTCGGCGGCCTGACCACCAACGAATTCTGCGAAGTGCGCGGCGGCTACATCATGAGCGAGTGGCACAAACTGCGATTCGCCCAGCGTCACATCAACATGTGTTCGATGGCTCTGTCCAAACGCGTGCTGACCATGACCGGCCGCATGTCGGTGTTCCGCGCCTCCGTGGTGACCAACCCGGAATTCATCGCCGACGTGGAAAGCGATTCGCTGCAGCACTGGCGCCTGGGCCGCTTCAAGTTCCTGACCGGTGACGACAAGTCGAGCTGGTTCAGCCTGATGCGTCTGGGCTACGACACCTTCTATGTCCCGGATGCCGCCATCCACACCGTTGAGCATCCGCCAGAAAAGAGCTTCATCAAGGCCAGCCGCAAGCTGATGTTCCGCTGGTACGGCAACAACCTGCGCCAGAACTCCCGTGCCTTGGGCCTGGGGATCAAGCGCCTCGGTGCGTTTACCACGGTGGTGCTGTTCGACCAGCGCGTGTCGATGTGGACTTCGCTGCTGGGCCTGACCGTGGCGATCCTCGCCAGCTTCAAGTACGGCACCGCGTTCATCCTGGTTTACCTGCTGTGGATCGGCATTACCCGCCTGATCCTGACCCTGTTGCTGTCCTGCTCCGGCCACCGGATCGGTCCGGCTTACCCGGCGATTCTGTATTACAACCAGATTGTTGGCGCGCTGGTGAAGATCTACGTGTTCTTCCGCCTCGACCAACAATCCTGGACTCGCCAGCCCACTTCCCTGACCCGTGATCTCGCCAGCTTTCAACGTTGGTTCAACACCTGGTCGTCTCGGACCATGACCTTCTCTGCCGGCAGCATTTTTGTCGCCGTGCTGCTGATGATGGTCTGACCGAACTCGCCTGAATTAACTAGGAAATCGCCCATATGAATACCGCCGTCAACGCCAACGTAGTGCATGAATCCGAAGCCCAGCGCCAGCACGCCCGTGTGAAAATCCCGGCCAAACTGCGTTTCTTCGGTCCGGACCGGACCCCGGTTGAAGCCCGGGTCCTCGACCTTTCCGCTGGCGGCCTGGCATTCAACGCCGGTCAACTGCCGCTGAAGATCGGTGACGCCCACAAGGCACGCCTGCAGTTCGTCATCGACAACCTCGGCCTGGCCATGGACGTTGAACTGCAAGTGCGCTCCTTCGATCGCCAGACCGGGCGCGTCGGTTGCCAGTTCCAGAACCTGGAACCGCAGGACATTTCGACCCTGCGCCACCTGATCACTTCGCACCTGGCGGGCGACATTGTCAGCATCGGTGAAGTGCTGGCCACCCTGCAGCGCGACAACTTCACCAAGGCGCGCAAACAGAAGGACGGCAGCCAGGGCATGAGCGCCTTGGGTCGCCTGCGCGCAGTGACCTTCAGCCTGGGCGTGTTCATCGTCGGCCTGGCGGCGTTCGGTTTCATTTTCAAATCGGTGTACGGCATGTACTTCGTCAGCCACGCCCAGGCCGGTCTGGTCAGCGTGCCGGGCATGAACATCACCATGCCGCGCGACGGCACCGTGCAAAGCCTGATCAAGGCTGACGGCGTGGCCGCCAAAGGCGCGCCGCTGGCGACCTTCAGCACCAGCATGCTCGACGTACTCAAGGGCCATCTGGACGAAGACCAGTTGCAACCGGCCAAGGTTGAAGAACTGTTCGGCAAGCAAATGACCGGCACCCTGACTTCGCCATGCGACTGCACCGTGGCCCAGCAACTGGTTGCCGACGGTCAATACGCCAGCAAGGGTGACGTGATCTTCCAACTGGTGCCGCGCAACAGCGAAGCCAACGTCGAAGCGCGCTTCTCCTATCGCCAGTTCAACGACGTACGCCCAGGCACCACCGTCAGCTTCCAGATCGCCGGTGAAGACCAAAACCGCACCGGCAAGATCGTGAGCAGCAGCAGCTTGAAAAGCGCCGACCTGTCCTCCGACATTCGCGTCCTGATCCAGCCTGACGAGCCGCTGGACAGCAAGTTCGCCGGTCGTCCGGTGGAAGTGAACAGCGACCGCGGCCCGAACCTGAACTGGCTGATCAACAAAGCCATGGCCGCTGGCCTGTAAGCGGAGGACGTGACCGTGATGACGCCCAAACTATTCAGTACATCGCGCTCCCACATGGGGTCTCTGTGTGCTGTCGCGCTCGCCATCAGCCTCACCGGCTGCGCCGGCCTGCCCGATCAGCGCCTGGCCAACGAAGCCCTCAAGCGCGGTGACACTGCGCTTGCCCAGCAGAACTACAAGGCCCTGGCCGACCTGGGTTACAGCGAGGCGCAAGTCGGGCTGGCCGACATCCAGGTCGACAGCCGCGACCCGGCGCAGATCAAACAGGCAGAGGCGACTTACCGCGCCGCTGCCGATGTGTCGCCCCGTGCCCAGGCACGCTTGGGTCGCCTCCTAGTGGCCAAGCCGGGTTCCACCGAAGCCGAACAGCACGAAGCCGAGACGCTGCTGAAAAAAGCAGCGGCCAATGGCGAAGGCAACACGCTCATCCCGCTGGCGATGCTGTACCTGCAATACCCGCACAGTTTCCCCAACATCAACGCCCAACAGCAGATCAGCCAATGGCGCGCCGAAGGCAAGCCGGAGGCGGGCCTGGCTCAAGTGCTGCTCTACCGCACCCAAGGCACGTACGATCAGCATCTGGACGAAGTGGCGACCATCTGCAAGGCCGCGTTGAACACCACCGACATCTGCTACGTCGAGTTGGCCACGGTCTACCAGAAACAGGGCAAGACCGAAGAGCAAGCCGCCCTGATCAAGCAGATGCAGGCCGCGCATACCCGTGGCACCGTGTCCGCGCAACGCGTGGACAGCGTAGCGCGTGTCCTTGGCGACTCGACGCTGGGCAAGACCGACGAGAAAACCGCCCAATCGCTGCTCGAAGACATCGCTCCCGGCTACCCCGCTTCCTGGGTCAGCCTGGCGCAGTTGCTGTACGACTTCCCGGAACTGGGCGACGTCGACACGATGATGAAGTACCTGGAAAACGGCCGCGCCGCCGACCAGCCCCGCGCCGAACTGTTGCTCGGCAAGCTCTACTACGAGGGCAAATGGGTGCCGGCCGATGCCAAGGTCGCCGAAGCGCACTTCCAGAAAGCCGTTGGCAAGGAAGTGGCCGCCGATTACTACCTGGGTCAGATCTACCGTCGCGGTTACCTGGGCCAGGTCTATTCGCAAAAAGCCCTGGATCACTTGTTGACCGCTGCGCGCAACGGCCAGAACAGCGCCGACTTCGCCATCGCCCAGCTGTTTTCCCAAGGCAAGGGCACCAAGCCTAACCCGCTCAATGCCTATGTCTTCAGTCAATTGGCCAAGGCCCAAAACACCCCGCAAGCCACCGAGCTTGCGCAAACACTCGAAGCCCAACTGCCGCCTGCCCAGCTCGCCGAAGCCCAACGCCTGTTGAAACAAGAACAGGCCGTAAGAGGTGCCTTGAGCCAGAACACGCTGGAACTGCACGCCCTGCAAGAAGAAGACGGCGAGGAAAAATTATGAAGTTGAATCCTTTCGTGAAGGCCGGCATTGGCCTGACTTGCGCACTGCTGTGGTCTTGCCCAACGCTCGCGGCATTGACCGAAGCCAAGAACTTCGGCCTCGAAGTGAAGATCACCGGCCAGTCCGAGGACGACCGTGACCTGGGCACTGCCAGCGGCGGCGACGTCAACGGTGTCGGCCTTGACCTGCGACCTTGGGTCTACGGCGAGAGTGGCGCATGGAGCGCCTACGCCATGGGCCAGGCGGTGACGTCCACCGACATCATCGAAACCGACACCTTGCAGCAGTCCGACGACGAAGGCACCCAGACCACCGACAACGGTGATCGCAAGACCAAGAAAAACTACCTGGCGATGCGTGAGTTCTGGGTTGGCTACAGCGGCCTGACCCCCTACCCCGGCGAGATCCTCAAGCTCGGTCGCCAACGCCTGCGCAACGACGACGGCCAATGGCGCGACACCAACATCGAAGCCCTGAACTGGACCTTTGACACCACCCTGCTGCGGGCCAACGCGGGCGTCGCCGAACGTTTCAGCGAATACCGCACCGATTTGAAAGAGCTGTCGCCCCAGGACAAGGATCGCCTGCACGTCTACGCCGATGCGGCGTACCAGTGGACACCGGGCAATTGGGTCGGCATTCGCGGGCATCACACCCATGACGACGGCAAGCTCGACTACCCGGAACCGGGCGTGGCCGGCGACTCGCTGGACAAGAAACAAAATGGCGACATCAGCTGGCTCGGCCTCACCGCCGACAGCGACGCGTACAACTATCGCAACACCAACACCCTCAATTACTGGGGCAGCGTCACCGGCATGAGCGGCGACACCGACACGGTCAACCCGCTCAATGCCGACGGCACGCGCCCCGCACAAGCCAAGCGTGGTGAAGACGTCAACGGCTGGGCCACCGACCTGGGTGTACGCCTGCGCCTCGACCCGCAGTGGCAGGTGGGTGCCGCCTACGCCCGCGCCAGCGCCGATTACCAACAGAACGGCCTGGAAAGCAACCGCTCGAACTACACCGGTACGCGCTCGCGTGTTCACCGTTTCGGCGAAGCCTATCGCGGTGAAATGAACAACATGCAGACCGCGACCCTGTTCGGCTCATGGATGCTCAACGACGAATACGACGCGAGCCTGATCTATCACAAATTCTGGCGTGTCGACGGCAACAAGCCGGTCGGCAGCAACGGCATCAACGCCGTCGAGAACAACACCGACGACGCCACCGGCGCGATCCTCTCCAGCACGTCACTGCCGCTGGAAGATGGCAACAAAGACCTCGGCCAGGAAATGGACCTCGTCGTCACCAAGTACTTCAAACAAGGCCTGCTGCCGGCGGCGCTGAGCCAGTCGATCGACGAGCCGTCGGCCCTGGTGCGCTTTCGTGGCGGTGTATTCAAACCGGGCGATGCCTACGGCAAACAGGTCGATTCGTACATGCACCGCGCGTTCATCGACGTGATCTGGCGCTTCTGATGCAAACCGCTAAAGGAGTTCCCGACATGCACAGTCCGAACAGAGGCGCCTTGACCTTGCTGGCCGGTGCGATGCTGCTGGCCAGTGCAGCCGCCTTCGCCAATGCCGAGCCTGCGCCCAAGCCCACGACTACGGCCAAGGAATTGCAGCAGGCAAAAACCTACACCGTCGCCAGTGCGCCCACCGCGCCGCTGGAGCTGGAAAAACCGGTACCACCGGACATCAGCGGCTACACCGCCGAAGCCATCGCGAAAAAAATCGTGCGCAGCAAGGCCGGCAAGGTCAGCGTGCGCCGCATGATGCAGGAAGACGCGCTGAAGGACTTCATCGGCGGCGATAACAAGATGGCCGAATGGGTGGTGCGTCAGCACGGCATCCCACAGGCGATCTTCGTCGACGACGGCTACATGAACCTTCAGGACCTGGCGAAGAAGCTGCCCAAGCAGTACCTCAACGAAACCTCGCCGGGTGTGTTCCTGGCGAAGTTGCCGATTGTGGTGGGTAGGCATGGCATCCTCGATATCGACAAGCAGACCCAGGAGTTGCGCCTGTCCCAGGAAGCCGGTTCGTTCCTGGTCAACGACGGCCAACTGTTTGTGCGTGATACCAAGGTCACCGGTTGGAGCGAAAAAAGTAACGGTCCGGCGATGTTCAAGTCGGCCAAGGAATTCCGTCCGTTCCTGCTGGCCTGGGGTGGCACCGAGACCTACATCGCCAACAGCAAGATGGCCAGTTTCGGCTACGCCAACAGTAAGTCCTACGGCGTGAGTATTTCCCAGTACACGCCAAACATGGCCAAGGTGCTCAAGCGCCCTGAACCGACCGGCTGGATCGTTGGGTCCGAGTTCTCGGACATGTACTACGGCTTCTACTGCTACGAAACCCGCGACTTCGTCGTCAAGGGCAACACCTACAAAGACAACATCATCTACGGCATCGACCCGCATGACCGCTCGCACGGGTTGATCATCGCCGACAACACGGTGTACGGGACCAAGAAAAAGCACGGGATCATTATTTCCCGTGAGGTCAACGACAGCTTCATCTTCAACAACCGCAGCTACGACAACAAGTTGTCGGGGCTGGTGATCGACCGTAACAGCGTCAACAACCTGATCGCCTACAACGAGATCTACAAGAACCACACCGACGGCATCACGCTGTACGAGAGTGGGGACAACCTGATCTACGGCAACAAGGTCATCAGCAACAAGCGCCACGGCATTCGCATTCGTAACAGCGTGAACATTCGCCTCTACGAAAACCTGGCCATGGCCAACGGCCTCACCGGCGTCTACGGCCACATCAAGGACCTGACCGATACCGACCGTGACATCAAGCTCGACCCGTTCGACGCCCAAGTGTCGCTGATCATTGTTGGTGGCGAACTGGCCGGCAACGGCAGCGGGCCGCTGTCCATCGACTCGCCCTTGAGCGTCGAGCTGTATCGCGTGTCGATGCTCGCCCCGACCAAATCCAGCGGCATCAGCTTCAACGGCATCCTGGGCGAACGCCAGGATGAAATTCTCGACCTGATGGTGCGCCAGCAGAAAGCCGTGCTGATCGACCCGGTCGAACGCCAGACCGAATTGCAGGACTGAGGATAATTTTATGCACCCACACTTGATCAAATTACTCAGCCTGTCGGCCCTGACCGCCGGTATTCTCGCGGCCAGCGCCGGGGCGCGCGCGGACGAAGTCCAGGCTCCCACCTTTGAAGCCGAGCCGTGCTGCAACCTGTGCCCGCAAGCCCACGACGCGAAGAACTACACCACACGCTACCAGCAGAACTTCACCACGCTGGTACAGGCCCAGGGCGACTGGCTGTTCCGTACCCAGGAAGACTTGCGCACCGAATTCGACACCACCCCCGCCGGCTACAAACGCATGCAGCAACTGCACGATGCGTTCAAGAGCAAAGGTGTGGAACTGGTGGTGGTTTATCAGCCGACCCGTGGCCTGGTGAACCGCAACAAGCTCAACCCGCAGGAGAAGGCCAGCTACGATTTCGACAAGGCCCTGCGCAATTACAAGACCATGCTCGGCCGCTTTGCCGCCATGGGCTATGTGGTGCCGGACCTGTCGCCGCTGACCAACGAATCGCTGCCCGAGACCCTGCCCGCCCACGATTTCTACTTCCGTGGCGACCAGCACTGGACCCCATACGGCGCGCAGCGCACAGCGAAGATCGTCGCCGAGAAGGTCAAGCAGATCCCGGCCTTCGCCGACATTCCCAAGCGCGAATTCGAGACCCACAAGTCGGGTCGCATGGGCAAGACCGGAACATTGCACAACATGGCCGGTCAACTCTGTGGCACCAGCTACGCGATCCAGTACATGGATCAATTCACCACCGAGCCCAAGGGCGAAGCGGGCGACGGCGATCTGTTCGGCGACTCTGGCAATCCGCAGATCACCCTGGTCGGTACGTCCCACAGCGGCAAGAACTACAACTTCGCCGGGTTCCTCGAAGAGTCCATCGGCGCTGACATTCTCAACGTGGCGTTCCCCGGCGGCGGCCTGGAAGGTTCGATGCTGCAGTACCTGGGCAGCGAAGAATTCCAGAAGAACCCGCCGAAGATTCTCATCTGGGAATTCTCGCCGCTCTATCGCCTGGACCAGGAAACCATCTACCGCCAGATGATGGCGCTGCTGGATAACGGTTGCGAAGGCAAAGATGCACAGATGTCCGGCAGCACCACGCTCAAACCAGGCAAGAATGAACTGATGGTCAACAGCAAAAACCTGAACCTGCAAAACAGCAGCCACCAGGTCGACATCCGCTTCGCCGACACCTCGGTGAAAACCCTGCAAGCCACCCTCTGGTACATGAACGGGCGCCACGAGGACATCAAGATCGAAAAACCGGAAACGTCCGACACCGACGGTCGTTTCGCCTTCGAGTTGCGCACGGACGAAGACTGGGCCTCGCAGAATCTGCTGGCAGTCGAAGTCCAGGGCCCCGAAGCCGGTGCCGCACCCCAGAAGGTCGAAGCGAAAATCTGCAAACGCAACGTATTCCCGAGCGCCGAGCAACGCACCGCTCAAATCGGGCAATGAGGTCTGCCATGCACAACCGAACGTTGAAACAGTTACTCGCCCCATCCCTGCTGACGCTGGCGATGTTCGCCGGCGCCACTCAGGCCGCCGCACCACTGCGTCCGCCCCAGGGATACTTCGCGCCGATCGAGAAAGTCAAAACCGGCGACAGCAGCGAAGGCTGCGACGCGATGCCGACGCCTTACACCGGCTCGCTGCAATTTCGCAGCAAGTACGAGGGGTCGGACAAGGCCCGTTCGACCTTGAACGTCACATCGGAAAAAGCCTTTCGTGACAGCACCGCCGACATTACCAAGATCGAGCGCGGCACCAGCAAGCGCGTCATGCAGTTCATGCGCGACGGTCGTCCCGAACAGCTGGAATGCACGCTGAATTGGTTGACCGCCTGGGCCAAGGCCGACGCCTTGATGTCCAAGGACTTCAACCACACTGGCAAGTCCATGCGCAAATGGGCGCTGGGCAGTATGGCGTCCGCGTATCTGCGCCTGAAGTTCTCCGATTCGCATCCGCTGGCCAACCACCAGCAGGAATCGCAGCTGATCGAAGCCTGGTTCAACAAGATGGCCGACCAAGTCGTCAGCGACTGGGACAACCTGCCGCTGGAAAAAACCAACAACCACTCGTACTGGGCCGCCTGGTCGGTGATGGCGACCTCCGTCGCCACCAACCGCCGAGACCTGTTCGACTGGGCCGTCAAGGAATACAAGGTCGGCGTCAATCAGGTGGACGCCCAGGGCTTTTTGCCCAACGAACTCAAGCGCAATCAACGCGCCCTCGCCTACCACAACTACGCCCTGCCGCCGCTGGCGATGATCGCCAGTTTCGCCCAGGTCAACGGTGTGGACCTGCGCCAGGAAAACAACGGCGCGCTCAAACGCCTGGGTGATCGCGTACTGGCCGGGGTGAAGGATCCTGAGCAGTTCGAAGAGAAAAACGGCAAGGAACAGGACATGACCGACCTGAAGAAGGACATGAAATTCGCCTGGCTCGAACCGTTCTGCTCCCTCTACACCTGCACCCCGGACGTGCTGGAAAAGAAACACGAGATGCAACCGTTCAAGACCTTCCGCCTGGGGGGTGACCTGACCAAGGTTTATGACCCGGCGAATGACAAGGGCAAGGGATCTTGATTCGTCTCCTGTAGGAGCGGGCTTGCTCGCGATTGCGATCTGACATTCACCCTGAGTGTCGACTGATACACCGCGATCGCCAGCAAGCTGGCTCCTACAGGGGGTCAGTGTCGGGTTTTGGTTTTGTGAGTTACCCCCCGGTTTTCCATGGGGGGTTTGGGGGGGCCGTTGGCCCTTGACTGTTGGTTAAACACGGAGAGACCGGGATGGTATTTTCATCCAACGTGTTCCTGTTTTTGTTCCTGCCGATCTTTCTCGGCATGTACTACTTGAGCGGAATACGCTATCGCAACCTGCTGCTGCTGATCGCCAGCTATGTGTTCTATGCCTGGTGGCGCGTAGACTTCCTCGCGTTGTTCGCCGCCGTCACCCTGTGGAACTACTGGATTGGCCTGAAAGTCGGCGCCGCCGGTGTGCGCACCAAACCGGCCCAGCGTTGGCTGCTGCTCGGCGTGGCCGTCGACCTGTGCATCCTGGGTTACTTCAAGTACGCCAACTTCGGCGTCGACAGCATCAATGCGCTGATGACCTCTGTGGGGCTGTCGCCGTTCATCCTCACCCATGTGCTGCTGCCGATCGGTATCTCGTTCTACATCTTCGAGTCCATCAGCTACATCATCGACGTTTACCGTGGCGACACCCCGGCCACGCGCAACCTGATCGACTTCGCGGCGTTCGTGGCGATCTTCCCGCACCTGATTGCCGGCCCGGTCCTGCGTTTTCGCGACCTCGCCGACCAGTTCAACAACCGCACGCACACCCTCGACAAATTCTCTGAGGGTTGCACGCGGTTCATGCAGGGTTTCATCAAGAAAGTCTTCATCGCCGACACCCTCGCGGTGGTTACCGACCATTGCTTTGCCTTGCAAAACCCGACCACGGGCGACGCCTGGCTCGGCGCACTGGCCTATACCGCGCAGTTGTATTTCGACTTCTCCGGCTACAGCGACATGGCCATCGGCCTGGGCTTGATGATGGGTTTCCGCTTCATGGAAAACTTCAAGCAGCCCTACATCAGCCAGTCGATCACCGAGTTCTGGCGGCGCTGGCACATCAGCCTGTCCACCTGGCTGCGCGACTACCTGTACATCACGCTGGGCGGCAATCGCAAAGGCACACTGATGACCTATCGCAACCTGTTCCTGACCATGCTGCTCGGTGGTCTGTGGCACGGCGCGAACATCACCTACATCGTTTGGGGTGCCTGGCACGGCATGTGGCTGGCGATTGAAAAGGCCCTGGGCCTGAACACGTCGCCGCGCAGCCTCAACCCGATCCGCTGGGCGCTGACCTTCTTGCTGGTGGTAATGGGCTGGGTCATCTTCCGCGCCGAAAACCTGCACGTGGCCGGTCGCATGTACGGCGCCATGTTCAGCTTTGGTGAATGGTCGCTGTCGGAACTCAACCGCGCCAACCTCACCGGCCTGCAAGTGGCAACCCTGGTGGTGGCCTACATCACCCTGGCGTTCTTCGGCCTGCGCGACCTCTACAGCAACCAGCCGCCCGCCAAGACCAAACCCGCCGTCAACGTCGAGGCCAATGGCCCGGCTACCGCAACTCCGGGAATGATCAAGGCCGTACCGGGTGACAACCCGGCCAGCATCCATGAACCGGGCTACACCGTTGGCACTGAAGCCACCGTTCAACCGGCCTACTGGACCGCTGACTGGTCGCGCTACGTGATGCGTGCATTGGTGCTGCTGCTGTTCATCGCCTCGATTCTCAAACTCTCGGCGCAAAGCTTCT
This sequence comes from Pseudomonas sp. S2_C03, assembly GCF_054668405.1. Taxonomy (NCBI): domain Bacteria; kingdom Pseudomonadati; phylum Pseudomonadota; class Gammaproteobacteria; order Pseudomonadales; family Pseudomonadaceae; genus Pseudomonas; species Pseudomonas sp. S2_C03. The sequence continues at coordinate 4,429,824 of NZ_CP162766.1, forward strand.
CGCCGTTCCTTTACTTCCAGTTCTGAGGGATCTGACCATGACCCGCTCATTACGTATCTTCTACATCGCTCTGTTCATGGTGACCCTGCTGGTCCTGGGCCTGTGGTCGGTGCGCAGCTTCTTCGGCTTCAGCACCAACGCCGACGCGACAGTGCTCAATGGCCGTTGGGCCAAGGCCGTCGAAACCCACTATGACGACGAATTCCCGATCAAGCGCCTGGGGACCAACCTCTGGGCAGCACTGGATTTCAAACTGTTCAACGAAGGTCGCCCGGGCGTGGTGCTCGGCCAAGACCAGTGGTTGTACAGCGATGAGGAGTTCAATCCGATCGTCAATGAAGAATTGAACCTGCAAAGCAACTACGCGCTGGTCGAAGGCGTGCGCCAGGAACTCAAGGCAAAGGGCGTGAAACTGGTGATGGCCATTGTGCCGGCCAAGACTCGCCTGTATCCGGAACATCTGGGTGAAGTGAAGCCTTCGAGCATTCACGCCAACCTGTATGAAGACTTCCACGCCCGTGTCGCCGCCAACAAGATCCTGGCCCCCGACCTGCTGATCCCGCTGCAAAAGGGCAAGCTCAACGGCCAGCAGGTGTTCCTGCGCACCGACACCCACTGGACGCCTGAAGGCGCGCAGATCGCCGCCGAGACCCTGGCCAAAACCATCGCGGAAAAAACCCCGCTCAGCGGCGAGCCGCAGCGTTTCGTAACCGAGCCTGCGCAAACCGTGACCCACAAGGGTGACCTGCGCCTGTTCCTGCCGCTGGACCCGCTGTTCGAAAACATGATGCCGGCGACCGAGCCCCTGCAAAAACGCAACACCGTGGCCGTGGGTGACCAGGCCAGCGGCGATGACGCCCTGTTCGCCAACACCGAGGTGCCGGTGGCGCTGATCGGTACCAGCTACAGCGCCAACCCGAACTGGAACTTCGTCGGCGCGCTGAAACAGGCATTGAACAGCGACGTGGTCAATTACGCCGAGGACGGCCATGGCCCGATCCTGCCGATGCTCAGCTATCTCAAAAGCGATGCTTTCAAGAACAGCCCGCCACAAGTGCTGATCTGGGAGTTTCCGGAACGTTATCTGCCCGTCAACAACGAAATCGGCGACGCCGACCCGCAGTGGGTAGCAGCGCTCAAAGAAGCCGGCGCTCGCCAACAAAACGTAGCTGTAAACACTAAATCCGAGACGCCCGATCGGGCGCAAAACTGAAAGAGAGGTTCACTATGACTTTCACTACTACTCCTCGTCGTCTCGCCAAGACCTTCGCTTTGGCCGCGACCTTCAGCGTGCTGTCAATGAACGCCTTCGCCGCTGGCGATTCGGCGCTCTACGGCCCGACCGCACCCAAAGGCTCGACCTTCGTACGCGTCTATAACGCCGCCAACACCGAAGTCAGCGCCACCGTCGGCAGCACCAGCCTGAGCGATGTCGCACCGCTGGCCAGCACCGACTTCAGCTTCATGCCGGGTGGTGACTACAGCGCCAAGGTCGGCAGCCAATCCCTGCCGGTGAAACTGGCGGGCGATCACTATTACACCCTGGTCAACAACGCCGGCGGCGCACCACAACTGATCGAAGAACCGCCGTTCAAGAACAAGCAGAAGTCCCTGGTTCGCGTGCAAAACCTCAGCGACAAGGCCCTGACCCTGAAAACCGCCGACGGCAAGACCGAAGTCGTGCCGGCCGTGGCTGCCAAGGGCCGTGGCGAGCGTGAAATCAACCCGGTCAAAGTCAGCCTGGCGCTGTACGATGGCGCAACGAAAGTCGGCGATGTGAAGCCAGTGGCACTGGAGCGCGGTGAAGCCGCCGTCCTGTACGTCACCGGCAATGGCAGCAGCCTGTCGCCAGTCTGGGTCAAGCGCCCGGTGTCTACGCGCTAAAGCGCGAGCTAATAGCTACAAGCCTGTAGCTGCAAGCAAAGCGCTTTAACTTGCCGCTTGCAGCTCGTGGCTCCCTACTGATTTTTAAGGAGTAACAACATGATTCCGGTGATCTTGTCAGGTGGTAGCGGCTCACGTCTTTGGCCGCTTTCCCGTAAGCAGTTCCCTAAACAGTTCCTGGCCCTGACCGGCGAGCACACTCTGTTCCAGCAAACCCTGGAACGCCTGGTGTTCGAAGGCATGGATACCCCGATCGTGGTCTGCAACAAGGACCACCGATTCATCGTCAACGAGCAACTCGCTGCTCGTAAACTGGATACCCAGCGCATCCTGATGGAACCGTTCGGGCGCAATACCGCGCCAGCGGTCGCCCTGACCGCGATGATGCTGGTCAACGAAGGCCGTGATGATCTGATGCTGGTGCTGCCGGCCGACCACGTGCTGGAAGACCAAAAAGCGCTGCAACGCGCCCTGGCCCTGGCCACGGTCGCCGCCGAGAACGGCGAAATGGTGCTGTTCGGCGTGCCGGCGACCAAACCGGAAACCGGCTATGGCTACATCAAGTCGGCCAATGATTCGTTGCTGCCCGAAGGTGTCAGCCGCGTGTCGCACTTCGTTGAAAAACCGGACGTCAAACGTGCCACCGAGTACGTGCAGTCCGGCGGCTACTTCTGGAACAGCGGCATGTTCCTGTTCCGCGCCAGCCGCTTCCTCGAAGAGCTGAAAAAGCATGATCCTGACATCTACGACAACTGCATGCTGACCCTTGAGCGCAGCGAGCAGGACGTCGATACCGTGATGATCGACGAAGCCACCTTCGCCTGCTGCCCGGACAACTCCATCGACTACTCGGTGATGGAAAAAACCCAGCGCGCCTGCGTCGTGCCGCTGACCGCCGGCTGGAGCGATGTCGGTTGCTGGTCGTCGTTGTGGGAAGTGAACGAGAAGGACGCCGACGGCAACGTTACCAAGGGCGACGTGGTGGTCCAGGACAGCAGGAACTGCATGATCCACGGCAACGGCAAACTGGTGTCGGTGATCGGCCTGGAAAACATCGTGGTCGTTGAAACCAAGGACGCCATGATGATTGCGCACAAGGACAAGGTCCAGGGCGTGAAACAGATGGTCAACACCCTCAACGAACAGGGCCGCAGCGAAACCCAGAACCACTGCGAAGTCTACCGTCCGTGGGGCTCCTACGACTCGGTGGACATGGGCGGCCGCTTCCAGGTCAAGCACATCTCGGTCAAGCCAGGCGCCTGCCTGTCGCTGCAGATGCACCACCACCGCGCCGAACACTGGATCGTCGTCAGCGGCACCGCCGAAGTGACGTGCGATGAAAACGTGTTCCTGCTCACCGAAAACCAGTCCACCTACATCCCGATTGCCTCGGTCCACCGCCTGCGCAACCCGGGCAAGATCCCGCTGGAAATCATCGAGGTGCAATCGGGCAGCTACCTGGGCGAAGACGATATCGAGCGGTTTGAAGACATCTACGGCCGGTCGACCCCGATCGAGCGCGGCGTTTCGGTGAAAACCATCGCGCAGTAAGCGTCAAGCAGAACGAGAAGCCCCTATCCAGCCCACTGCGTCCCCTATCCGCAGTGGGTTGGGTGGGGGCTTTTTTCTTTTGGATCTTTGTTGACTGTACTGGCCTCTTCGCGGGCAAGCCCGCTCCCACATTTTTTGACCGTGCACACCGAACCCTGTGGGAGCGGGCTTGCCCGCGAAGAGGCCAACACAGGCCCCGCAAAATCCAACCCCATCGCCAACCTCCCCCACGCTTAGGTACGATGCTCCCCTCTGCTCCCGAGGTTGCACGACATGTTCATTGGCGTCCTGCTGGTCATCACCTGGTTGATTCTATTGGTGCGTTACCCGGCCAAGGCTCTGCCCGTTTCGGTGGCAGCGGTGATTGGCCTGGGCCTGGTGGCGACCTGGGTCATCTGGCTGGACAATCGCGAGGTCAAGCAACTGGCGCGGCTCGAGTTGCGCATCAGCTACGCGCCGGATCAGTGCCCGGCGGATCGTCCGCTGCAACTGACGATGAACAATGGCAACGACGTGCCCCTGACCGAATTGCGTTGGCGCGTTGCCGCCTACGCCCCGGGCGATACGGTCAACCTGGCCGATAACCAATACACCGCACCCCGTTACCGGGGACCCGGCGAGTTGCAGGCCGGAGCGAACTGGGAAGACTGCCTGCCCATGCCACCGCTGCGCCCCGGCTATCGCCCGCAAACCCTGGAGTTTCGCGCCGAGCATTTGCAGGGTAGTTTCTCCGACTGACTTTTCCTTCTTCTTGCACAAGGACCGCGCCATGCCTATTGCGTTGATTACCGGTTGTTCCAGCGGCATTGGCCGCGCCCTGGCCGATGTGTTCAAGGCCGCAGGCTTCAAGGTCTGGGCCACCGCACGCAAGGCTGAAGATGTTGCCGCGCTGGCAGCGGCGGGTTTTAACGCCGTGCAATTGGACGTCAACGACGGCCCGGCGCTCGAGCAACTGGCCGAGCAGATCAACCAGCAGCATGGCGGCCTCGACGTACTGATCAACAACGCGGGGTACGGCGCCATGGGGCCGCTGCTGGACGGCGGCGTGGTGGCCATGCAGCGCCAGTTCGAAACCAATGTGTTTGCCATCGTCGGTGTGACTCGCGCGTTTTTTCCGGTGTTACGCCGTGCCAAGGGCTTGGTAGTGAACATCGGCAGCGTCTCGGGCGTGCTGGTCACACCGTTCGCCGGCGCCTATTGCGCCTCCAAGGCCGCAGTGCATGCCTTGAGCGATGCCTTGCGCATGGAACTGGCGCCCTTCGGCGTGCGGGTGATGGAAGTGCAGCCGGGAGCGATCGCGTCAAGCTTCGCCAAGAATGCCGGGGAGCAGGCCGAGCAGTTGATCAGCGAGCAATCACCGTGGTTCGCCTTGCGCGAAGGCATCCGCGCGCGGGCCAAGGCGTCCCAGGACAAACCGACCCCCGCCAGCGAGTTCGCCGCCGGAGTGCTCAAGGCGGTGCAACAGGGCAAGCCGCCGCGGCTGGTACGCCTGGGCAATGGCAGCCGTGCGTTGCCGCTGATGGCGGGGTTGCTGCCCAAGGGGTTGCTGGAGTCGGCGTTGATGAAGCGGTTTGGGTTGCGGGGGCAGCTCTAGACCAAGTTGACCCCATCGCGAGCAAGCTCGCTCCTACAGGGGAGCGGTGTTCACAAATCCCTGTAGGAGCGGGCTTGCCCGCGATGAGGCCCGAACAGCCACCCGATAAATTCCAGGTAAAAAAACATGACCGACTACACCGAGTACTTCGAAGAAGTGATCCAGGCCCACGTGCTCATCGAGCAATGGCTGGCCGAAGAACGCGACGCCTCCGAACTCGACCGCTTGCTCACCCGTTTCTCACCCCAGTTTTCCATGATCTCGCCCCTGGGCCGGCAGTTGGACTTCGCCGCGCTCAACGAGTTGTTCCTGCTGGCCGGTGGCAAGAAGCTCGGTTTTCGCATCGAGCTGAGCGAGTTGCGTGGCATTGCCCTGCACGACGGCGGCGCCACCGTCAGCTACCGCGAGCAGCAGACCGATGCCACCGGCCTGCATTCCGATCGCCGCTCGACGGTGGTGTTCGAGCGAGTGGAAGGCCGGATTCTCTGGCGGCACCTGCACGAGACGTTTTGCTGAGGCTTATTCGTTAACGATGACCGTGCAGGTAATCCCCGCCGCCAGCAGTACACCCTCCGGCACTTCATCGATGTGAATGCGCACCGGCACCCGTTGTGCCAGGCGCACCCAGTTGAAAGTCGGGTTCACATCCGCGATCAGCTCGCGGCTCTCGGGGTTGTCGCGGTCGTAGATGCCACGGGAAATGCTCTCTACATGCCCTTTCAACACTTCGCCGCTCATCAACTGCATGTCGGCTTTGTCGCCGACGCGTACGTGGGGCAGCTTGGTTTCTTCGAAGAAGCCGTAGACCCAGAACGAGTTCATGTCGACCACGGCCATTTTCGCTTCACCGATGCGCGCATAGTCGCCGCGATGGACGTTGAGGTTGGTGACGTAGCCGTCCACCGCCGCCCGCACTTCGGTGCGCTTGAGGTTCAGTTCCGCCGCTTCCAGTTGTGCCTGCGCATGCTGGTAGTCCGCCAGGGCCGAGTCGGCGATGTTGCTGGCGTCGTCGCGGTTTTCCCGGGAGATCACCAGGTTGTCCAGGTCGGCGCGGCGATGGGCGTTGACCTTGCGCATCTCCCAGGTGGCCTTGCGTGACGCCACCAGCGATTGCGCCTGTTTGACCGCGAGGCGGTAGTGTTCGGGGTCGATGCGCATCAGCAGATCGCCCTTCTTCACCAGTTGGTTGTCGCGCACCGGCACATCCACCACTTCGCCGGTGACGTCGGCGGCCACGTTGATGATGTCGGCACGCACCCGACCGTCGCGGGTCCAGGGCGTGTTCATGTAGTGCACCCACAGGGTCCGGCCGACCCAGAGCGCGAGCGCCAGGACCAACAGGGTGGCAAGCAGGCTGAAAAGCTTTTTCATCGGGGCCTTCTCAAGGTAGAGAGTCAACGGTAAACAGTCAGCGCCAACGCGCCGAACAGACAGGTAAACAGGCTCAGGCGCAGCAGCGCCGGGTGCCAGAAGAAGCGGTACAGGTCGAACCCGGACAGGAATCGGTCCAGCGCCCAGGCCAGCACGGCGGCAATCAGGAACATCAGCGTCATGGTCGGCATGTACACGCCGTGGAAGGCGATTTCACGAGGCATGGGCAGATCCTTCGGGCGAGGTTTTGGCGTAGGCGGCCAGCGGTGATTGCGGGTCGAGCAAGGAACTGCGGATGAAGTGCAGGTAGCTTTTGACCCGGCGCAGGGCCGAGGTGTCAAAGTGCGGCGCGAACGGCTCGTCGGTGGCCTGCACACGGCTGATGGCGTGGTCCACAGCGATCAGGCCGCGCTCCAGGTTGCTCGCGCTAGGTTGCAGGAACAGCCGCACCAGCGAGCGCCCCATCACGCGGATTGCCTGGCGCCACGGCTGGGATTCGGCGTAGGCCGGATGCACCGGCAGGATCGCCTGTTCCTTGCGCAACTCGATGATCGCGTGACCGACTTCCAGCACCACGAACATCCAGCGCAGCAATTCGCGCTGCACCTGGGGTTGGCCGGCGGCGAAACCGTAGGCCTGGTGCAGCAGGTCGCGGGTGCGACTTTCGAAGCTCGAGGCCAGGCCCTTGAGCTTGCCGCTGATCGCAAACACCACCTGCCCGCGCAGGTCCTGCTCCAGGCGACGCCACAGCCAGCGGCTGTTGGGCGGCATGATGATCGCCCCGGCGGCGGCACACACCAGCATGCCAAGCACCATGGCGATGTAATCGTTGATGAAGGTGTACGGGTTGTAGATCGTCAGGTTGTCCGGCACCGAGCCGGTGCTGAAGAAAATCAGCAGGCCCAGGCCGACACCGACGTACTGCGGCCGAGAGGTCAGGAACGAACCCAGCACGATCACCGGCGCCAGCATCACGCACAACAAGGGAAAACCATCGATCCACGGAAAAATGAAAAACATTTCGACGAAGCCGATCAATGCCCCGAGGAAGGTCCCGCAGGCCATCTGGAACGCCATGCGCTTGGGATTGGGTGTGGCGGCGGACAAACCCACTGTGGCTGCCGCGATCAGCGTCATGGTCGCCCCACTCGGCCAGGCCGTCGCCACCCAGTAACTGCCCAGCACCACCAGGATGAATGCCGCCCGAATGCCCGACGCCGCCGAGGCCATCCAATTGGTTTGCGGGGTAAAGGGTTCGTCCCACTGCTCGCGTTCGTGGTGGTGATCGGCCAGGGACGCGTGGGTCTGTGCGTAACCGTGCAGGTCATCGACGAAGCGATACAGCAGTTCATAGGCGGTGTGGAAGTCCAGTTGCTCGTCGTCGCTTGGCCCGGTCTCCTGGAATGTGGCCCTCAGGCTGCGCACCCGCGCTGGCAACGCTTCCTTGTAGGCGGCCATGGCCTGGACCAGACGCGCCGAATCCGGGCTGGTCAGGGCGCGACCACTGAAGCCGTCGAGCACTTCGGCAAGGTCCTGCAAGCCGGGTTTGATCGCGGCCACCACATGATCCGCCGCGCTGGCGCGCAAGCGTTCGAGCAACTGGTGCAAGGCGTTGAAGCGCGTGGTCAGGCCCATGAATTCGCTGTTCAGCCGGCTCAATCGACCGTTTCGTCGGCGCATGTGCGGGTCTTCGAACACGGTGACGCTTCGCAGCCCTTCCAGGCCTACCGCCTCGGCGCTGAAGCGCACGTTGCCTGCCTCGAACGCCTCGCGCGGGCTACGACCGCGCAACCCGTCGGTGACGAACAGGGCGAACACACCAAAGCGCTGGTACAAGGCGTTACGCATCGCCGCGCTGGCGGTCTGCGGCAGGATCGCGGCGCTCACCACGGTGGCGCAAAGAATGCCCAGGGAAATTTCCAGCACGCGCCAAACGGCGGCCATGAACGCACCGTCCGGATGGGCCAGCGCCGGCAAGCCGACCATCGCGGCGGTATAGCCGGCCAGCACGAAACCATAGGCGCGGAAGTTACGGTAGCGTGCGGCACCCGCCGAACAGATACCCACCCAGATCGCCAGCGAACCCAAAAACAGCTCGGTGTTCTGCGCGAACAACGCGATCAGCGCCACCATCACTGCCGAGCCGGTCAGGGTGCCGAGGAATCGGTAGAAGCTTTTGGCGAACACCTGGCCGCTCTGCGGCTGCATGACAATGAATACGGTGATCATCGCCGTGCGCGGCTGCGGCAGTTCCAGACGCATCGCCAGCCACAGGGTCAGGAATGCGGCAAGCAGCACCTTGAAGATGTAGACCCAGGTCACGCCATCGCTGCGTGCCCAGTCGAAGAAACCGCGACGCCAGTCGAGGGAGTAGAGCCAGCGCAGCGGTGCGGGCAAGGGAGTCATGGATATTTTGCTCAAGGAAATTTAAATAAACCTGCACCTGTGGAGCTTCACATGTGGGAGCGGGCTTGCCCGCGATGACGGTTTAACAGTCGACATGGGTGTTGAATGCTATGACCTCATCGCGGGCAAGCCCGCTCCCACAGGGGGGCAGTCCCATAAAGGGCCAGTTCCACAGGGGTTCTTGTTCAATTGGGCAGCAGCACCGGCGTCTTCGGCGCTGCGGTCCTGCCCGGCGCCGGCACATCCTCACCGGCCCCCAACCCGCCCCCCAGCGCCGTCACCAACTCGGCATGAGCACCGAGTCGAGCAGCCTGCACCTGCTGCTGCACTTGCTGCTGCTTGAACAGCAGGGTCTGGGCGTTGAGCACATTGAGGTAGTCGGTAAGCCCGCGCTGGTAGGCGATCATGGCGATGTCGTAAGTCTTCTGCGCGGTCGCCACGGATTCGGCGGCGAAGGTCTGCTGCTTGTCCATCGACTCGCGACGAATCAGTTGGTCAGAGATGTTCTTGAGCGCATTGATCAGGGTCTGGTTGTAGCGGGCGACAGCGATGTCGTAGCCGGCCGAGGCTTCACCCAGCTCGGCACGCAGGCGGCCACCGTCGAAGATCGGCAGCGAGATCGCCGGGCCCACGCTGTAGTTGAGTTTCTTGCCGGTCAAAAACTCCAGCGCCCCACCGCCGGTGGCCATGTAGCCCAGGCTGCCCACCAGATCGACGTTGGGGTAGAAGCCGGCGTGTGCAACATCGATGCCCCGGGCCTGCGCCGCCACTTGCCAGCGACTGGCGACGACATCGGGGCGCTGCCCAAGCAACTGAGCAGGCAGTGTCGATGGCAGTTTCAGTGGTGCCCCCAATACCAGTGTCGGCCGTTGCAGTTGCGCGCCCTCGCCCGGGCCTTTGCCGGCCAGGGCCGCCAGTTGGTTGCGACTCAGGGCGATTTCTTCGTCCAGCGCATCGAGTTGGCGATGGGTTTCCGGCAAAGGTGTCTCGGCCTGGCTGACTTCAAAATGCGTACCGATACCGCCGTCGAGGCGTTTTTGTGCCAGGTCGAGAATCTGCTGCTGCTGTTTGAGGGTCGCGTCGACGATGTCCCTTTGCGCGTAGTGCAGCGACAGCTCGATGTAGGCACGCACGATGTTGTTCTGCAATTCGAGCTGCGCCAGGCGGGCTTCGGCGGCGCTCATGTGTGCCAGGTCGACGGCACGCTCGGTGCTGTTGCTTTCGCGCCCCCAGAGGTCGAGCGCGTAGCTGAAGCCCAAGGCGGCGTTGTTGTCCCAGGTCGTGGAATTGGCCAGCTCGCCGGGCCCGTAGAACTGATCAGTGGGCCAATTGTGGCGCTTGAGGGTGGATACACCGTTGACCTGCAACGATTCGGCCGACTCGGCGATGCCCGCCATGGCCTTGGCCTGACGCACCCTCGCCGCCGCCATGGCCATGGTCGGGCTGCCTTGCAGTGCCAGCTCGATCCAGTGATTGAGTTGTGGGTCGCCGTAGACTTGCCACCACTGCGCCTTGGGCCAGTTGGCGTCTTGCGCAGCGCTCTGGATGGCATCGTCGGTGGCCAGCGTATTGGCCTCCAATGCCTTGCCCTGCGGGGCTATACCTCCGGTTCCGATGCAGCCGCTGATTGCCAGGGTTAAAGCCAGAACATTGAGCGCTTGAAACGCTCCTTTGATGCGACGCGGCACTGCTGCAAATTCCTGAAATAGGGAGAGGCACAAAGACCGGGGCAATTCTATGGGTGGGCCCGAACGGCGATAAGCCGGGATTCTTGTGAATCTTTGTTACCGTTCGCGCGATAATCCCTAAGTCGGGGGTCTCAGACCCTGAAACTTCGTGTCACAATTTGCCATCGCATCCGAGAGCACTCCATGGACACCCTGCAAAACATGCGCGCCTTCAGCTACGTGGCCGAAGCCGGCAGTTTCACCGCCGCTGCCGTACAACTCGACACGACGACGGCCAACGTCTCGCGCGCGGTTTCCAATCTGGAAGCCCACCTGCAAACCCGCCTGCTCAATCGCACCACACGGCGCATCGCCCTGACCGAGGCCGGCAAACGCTACCTGCTGCGCTGCGAACAGATTCTGGCGTATGTCGAAGAGGCCGAAGCCGAGGCCAGCGATGCCCATTCGCGCCCGGCCGGCCAGCTCAAGGTGCACACCATGACCGGTATCGGTCAGCATTTCGTGATCGATGCCATCGCCCGCTACCGCAAGACCCACCCCGACGTGACCTTCGACCTGACCCTGGCCAACCGCGTACCGGACCTGCTGGACGAGGGTTATGACGTGTCCATCGTCCTGGCCAGTGAGTTGCCAGACTCGGGTTTTGTCTCCCAACGCCTGGGCATCACCTACAGCATCGTCTGTGCCTCGCCCGCCTATGTGAAAGCCAACGGCTGCGCGCAAAAACCCGGCGACCTGCTCAATCACGCCTGTTTGCGTCTGGTCAGCCCGGTGATTCCGCTGGAAAAATGGACCTTCGACGGGCCGGAAGGCCAGGAGATGGTGACCATCAACAGCTCTCCGTTTTTGGTGAACTCGGCCGATGCGATGAAAACCGCGATCATCAGCGGCATGGGCGTTGGCGTGTTGCCGGTGTACGCGGCCATCGAAGGCCTGCGCAATGGCTCGCTGGTACGGATGATGCCCAATTACCGCTCGCAGGAACTGAACCTGTACGCCATCTACCCGTCCCGCCAGTACCTGGATGCGAAGATCAAGACCTGGGTCGAATACCTGCGCGGCTCGTTGCCGGAAATCCTCGCCGCGCACCAGGCCGAGCTGGCCGCGTATGAATTGAGCGGTAGCCTGAGCGGGGCGCGGTTGGCCAACTGAGCACCGCCCCCTGTAGGAGCGAGCACGCTCGCGATGGTCGTCAACGATAACGCTGGCGTCCTGACACCCAGCGGTGTTTGTGGAGTCCATCGCGAGCATGCTCGCTCCTACAGAGGTTTGTGAATGTCAGCCATGCACAAACCCGTCGAAGAATGTTAGCTTGCTTGGCAATCTCACCGTCTGACGAGCTCCACTTCCAATGAAAAAGACCGTCCTCGCCTTCAGTCGCATCTCCCCTGAAATGATCGAACACCTCAAGCAGGATTTCGATGTCATTGTGCCCAACCCCAAGACGGGCGATATCAATGCCCAGTTCAACGAAGCCCTGCCCCACGCTCATGGCCTGATTGGCGTAGGCCGCAAGCTGGGCCGGGCGCAACTGGAGAACGCGGGCAAGCTGGAGGTGGTGTCCAGCGTGTCGGTGGGCTACGACAACTATGACGTCGACTACTTCAACGAACGCGGAATCATGCTGACCAACACCCCCGACGTGCTGACCGAAAGCACCGCCGACCTGGCCTTCGCGCTGCTGATGAGCAGCGCGCGTCGGGTGGCCGAGCTGGACGCCTGGACGAAGGCGGGCCAATGGCAAGCGTCGGTCGGCGCGCCGCTGTTCGGCACCGACGTACACGGCAAGACCCTGGGCATCGTCGGCATGGGCAACATTGGCGCAGCCGTTGCTCGTCGTGGTCGATTGGGCTTCAACATGCCAATCCTCTACAGCGGCAACAGTCGCAAGACCGCGCTGGAGCAGGAACTCGGCGCGCAGTTCCGAAGCCTGGATGAATTGCTGGCCGAAGCCGATTTCGTCTGCCTGGTGGTGCCACTCAGCGAGAAGACCAAACATTTGATCAGCCATCGCGAACTGGCGCTGATGAAATCCAGCGCCATCCTGATCAACATCGCACGAGGCCCTGTAGTGGACGAGCCGGCGCTGATCGAAGCGCTGCAAAACAACCGGATTCGCGGTGCAGGGCTGGATGTGTACGAAAAGGAACCGCTCGCCGAATCTCCACTGTTCCAGTTGAAAAACGCCGTGACCTTGCCGCACATCGGCTCGGCCACTCACGAAACGCGCGAAGCCATGGCCAATCGCGCGCTGGACAACCTGCGCAGCGCCCTGCTGGGTGAACGCCCGCAGGACCTGGTCAACCCGCAAGTCTGGAAAGGCTGATACTGCGTCCTCCTGCGGATCGAGGATTCGATCCGCAGCGGCTCACGCCAATGTGCCATTGCCCTGCGGCATCGGCGCCCGGGGCTTGCGGAACACCAGCACGTTGCCCAGCATCACCAGCGCCAGCCCGGACAGCGCCGGCGCGGTCCATTGGTAGCCCTCGACCACCGCCGACACGTTGAGCGCCACCACCGGAAACAGCACCGTGCAATAAGCGGCGCGTTCAGGGCCCATGCGCCCGACCAGTGTCAGGTAGGCGGTGAAGCCGATCACCGACCCCGGGATCACCAGATACAGCAACGAGCCGATGTAGCGCGTATTCCATTCCATGTCGAAGGGAATGCCCTTGACCAGACACCACACCGCCAGCATCGTCGCGCCGTAGGCCATGCCCCAGGCGTTGGTGGTCAAGGGTTTCAGGCCGGCCTTCTGTTGCAGGCTCGACAACATATTGCCCGCCGAGAAACAAAGCGTCCCAAGCAGCGCGAGCCCCAGGCCTAGCAACGTTTGTGGGCTGGCGGTGTGGCCCACCAGCTCAGGCCAGAACAGCAGGCCCAGCCCGAGCAAACCCAGGACACCGCCCAACAGGACGTTGCGGGCGATGTTCTGCTTGAAGAACACCCGCGCGTTCAACGCGTTCCACAACGTGGCCGTGGAAAACACCACCGCCACCAGTCCGCTGGGGATCCACTGGCTCGCCGTCAGGAAACACATGAAGTTCAGACAGAACAGGCACAGCCCCTGCGCGAGACAGATCAGATGTCCGCGACGGTTCATCACTTGCAACTTGCGACTGAGCAACAGCAGGACGAAAAGCACCAGCGCCGCCAGGCCGAAGCGATAGACGATCGACACCGGAATAGCCACCACGCCCAGTTGCCATTTCAGGGCGATCCAGGTGGTGCCCCAGATCAGCACGGTCAGCAGATACAGCGAAAGGTTCATGACACTCACTCCCAGGTAGGTGCTCAGTGTCCTGCGCCCATGGTTTTCGCACTTGCATAAACTTGCGCTTTTGTCGGTCGGCGGGCTGGCAGGCTGTCCTGTACGGAGTAGGATGCAAGTCGTTGGAGAACAGATCATGCCCGCACTGGAATCACTGCAAGTCTTTCAAGCCCTCAACCGCTCGCCCAATGCTCGCCTGGAGCACAGCGCCGAGTTCGGTGACGGCATGGCTGCAGCCTTGTGGAGCAACCATCACGACGCCCAGGACTACGAAGCGCCGACCCACCACACCTTGTCTTGCTACATCGCGGGTGGAACCGGCACCTTTCGCCGTGACCAGCCAGGCACCAAGGGCGGCCCGGACAAGCTGTGCATCCTGCCCGCCGACCACCAGTCCGGCTGGGTGATCAACGGCGACATTCGCCTGGCTCATCTCTATTTCAGCAAGGAACAGTTCGCCCTCGGCTGCGTCACGATGCTGGATCGAGAGCCGCGGGAAGTGCAATTGCGCGAACGCACTTTTCTCGACGACCCGCAGCAGGCCCTGCGTTTTCGCCAGATGCTGACGCTCAACTGGGATGAACCTGGCGAACGCCTGCTCACCAGCAGCCTGGCCCACGAAATGCTCAGCCACGCACTGCTGGGCCAGGTCGGCCTGCGCGAGGGTCTGCGGCTCAAGGGCGGATTGGCGGCACATCAGCGCCGGCAACTGGTGGAATTCATCGACAGTCGGTTGGCCGAGCCCATCAGCCTGGGACAATTGGCGGGGTTGTGTGCGCTGTCGGAGTATCACTTCGCACGCATGTTCCGCGAGAGCTTCGGCCTGCCGCCGCACCAGTATGTGCTGGCGCGGCGAATGAGCCGTGCGCAGGAGTTGCTGCGCAGCACTTCCCAGCCGTTGGGGGAGATTGCCCTGGCGTGTGGGTTTGCCAGTGCCAGTCACTTCACCAACCGGTTTCGCCAGGTATTGGGCGGCACGCCTGGGGAGTATCGGCAGGCGTTTTTGCGTTAGCCGTGCGGTCCCGGATCAGAACTCCAGGGTACTGGACAACGACACCTGCCGCGAATCGCCCATCGACACGAAGAACCGGCTCGCTGCCGAGGTGTAGTAGGTGCGATCGAACAGGTTCTTCACGTTGAGCTGAAACTTGACCTTCTGCCCCTCTACCCGCGTGTCGTAGGTGGCGAATGCGTCAGCCACGGTGTAGCTCGGCAGGTCGAAATCATTCACCGCGTTACCTGCGCGCTCGCCGACATACCGCGCGCCTGCGCCCACCCGCAACTGATCGCCGCCGATGATGGTGCCAAAGTCGTAGACCGCCGACAGCGAACCGGAATTCTTCGCCACGTTCTGCAACTGCTTGCCTTTGTAGGTCGGGTCTTCGGTCACTTCGGCATCGGTGTAGGCATAGCTGCCGATCAGGCTCCAGCGATCACTGAGCTGGCCGGACAGGTCCACTTCCAGACCGCGTGAACGCACTTCGCCCGCCGCGCTGTAGAGCGTCACCGGGCCTTCGGAGTTGGCCACCAGTACGTTGCGCTTCTTGATGTCGAACAGCGCGACGTTACCTGTCACGCGCCCGGGCATGTCGAGTCTGGCACCGATTTCCCAGGACTTGGCTTCTTCCGGCGCAACGCTGCCGTCGAGCACGGTACTGCTGCCGCTCAAGGGCGCGATGGTCGAGTTGGGCTTGAACGACTCGGTGTAGCTGCCGTAGAACGACAACTCGTCGGTGTAGCGATACACCAGGCCGGCACGCGGCACCCACTTCTGGCCGTTGCTGTCGGTGTTGGCCTTGAACGGCACGCCTTTGCCTGCGTACTGGTCGTACTCCTGGAAACGACCGCCGGCCACCAGGATCCATTGGTCGGTCAGGTGGATCGAGTCCTGCAGGAACACCGAATCGCTGCGCAGTTCATCCGTCTGCGCGCTGTCGGCGGGGCTGACGGTGGTGCCGGCCACTTCGCGACCGTAGACCGGATTGAGGTAGCTGAAGGTGGTCAGGCTTTTCTGGCGGATCAGGTCCTCACGGTAGATCTTGCGGTATTCGTCGTCGACGCCGAACACCAGATCATGTTGCATGCCCAGCACATTGACCTTGCCTTCGAGACTGGCGGTGGTGAAACGGTCGGTGCTGATCGCGTTCTGGGTGCCGTCCATGCTGCGGGTCAGCGTTCCATTGTTGACATTGATAGCGGAAACACGCACCTGGCTGGCATCGTAGGTTTCACGGTTCCAGCTGTAGCCGAAATGCGCTTTCCAGTTATCGTTGAGCTCGTGGTCGGCCTCGAAGTGATACAAGTCCGAGCGCCCTTCCATGTTGTTGAACGGCTCGTCGAGACGCCGATCGCGGGAGATGTCCAGCGGATGGTTGTCACGCGGATCAATCACCGTGCCACGGTCGAACGGGGTGAGGAACTCGCGGTGCTCGTAGGCGAACAGCAGCTTGGTGCTTTCGCCGAACCATGCGAGCGAAGGGGCTATCAGCGTCTCACGATGGGTGCCGAAGTTGCGCCAGTAATCTTCGTCTTCATGGTCCAGCACCATCCGATACGCCAGCCCGGTGTCTCCCAGGGCACCGGTACTGTCGAGGCTGCCACCGCTGCCGTTTTTGCCGTCGCCGTAGGTCGAGCCGCGCAGGGTCAGGGCGTTGTACTGCTCAAGTTCGGGCTTCTTGCTGACCATGTTGACCACGCCGCCTGGGTCCTGGATGCCATAGAGCAAGGAGGCCGGGCCCTTGAGCACTTCGACCCGGTCGACGGTCGCGTTGAGGCCACGGCCCTGCACGATCGGCATGCCGTCGCGCATGATCGAACCGTTGCGGTTGTCGCCAAACCCGCGGGTCATCACCGAGTCCTGGGTGCTGGCCAGCGTGTTGCCCTGAGTGATGCCGCTGACGTTGGCCAGCGCATCGTCGAGATTGCGCGGGACCTGGTCACGAATGACCTGGGCCGGGATCACATTGACGGTCTGGGGAATTTCCTGAAGCGAAGCCGACGAACGCATCACCGAGCTGGTGGGTGGCGGCTGGTAGCTTGTGGATTGATCCATTGTCGAGGTGATGGTGGTGGCGCCCAGATTCAAGGCGCCCGCAGTGGGCAGCGGCTCCAGCGCCAAAGTATGAGCATCCGTGCGGCGGAAGGTGAAATTCGAGCCGACCAGCAATTGCTGCAGCGCCTGCTCGGCACTCATTCGCCCGCTGACGGCGGGGGCATTCAGCCCGTAAGGCGCTTCATCGGTGTAGACCACGCTGATGCCGGTGACGCGACTGAAGTCGCTAAGGGCCTGGGGCAGCGGTTTGGCGACCATGGCGAAGCTGAATTGCGCCTGCTGTTGCGCCGAGCCAGCTTGGGCGGCCAGTGCCACGCTCAGGGGCAGCGATGCCAACGCCGAAATACTCAGGGCCGAAGCACCCAACCATTGTTTGACCGAACCCGATTTTGCCCTGGACTTCATTGCTCAATGACCTGTGTAGAACCGCAACGGATGCGAATGACTCGCAGTTTCAGTCACTACACGGATGGGGCTCGGGTTTACCTCACCTCTTTTTGAAAATATTTTGAGTGCAGTGGTGCCTGTCAGGACGCCATCCCTGTAGGTGCGAATTTATTCGCGATGGTCGTTCATGATGACGCTGGGTCCCTGACGCCCCGCGGCGCGCTTGCGACCATCGCGAATAAATTCGCTCCTACAGGGGTCAGCGCACAATAATCAGGCTGCCCACCCGCGTCTGCCCAAACCCCATCACCCCCTGCAACGACGCCAACACCGCCTGCGGGTCCTTGCTCGGGAAGCTGCCACTGATACGCCGCGCCGCCAGCTCATCGTTGAGCAACACAATCCTGCCGGGGTAATAGCGCTGCAGATCCCCCACCACCTCCGCCAGGGTCGCCTTGTAATAGTTGAGCCAACCCTGGCGCCACGCCAACTGGGTTTCGCTGTCCACGGCCTGCAGCTTTTGCGCAACACCCTTGCCGTAAGCCACTTGTTGGCCCGCCGTGAGGATTTGCTGTTCGGCGTGCGGGGCCGCCGTCACGCCCACGCGTCCGGACAACACCGTTACCTGGGTTGCGTGCTTATGCAGGCGGACTTCGAACTGTGTACCCAACACCCGCGCCTGGCCTTTTTCAGCATCGACCACAAACGGCTCGCCCGTGTGGGTCACGCTGAAAAACCCGGCGCCACGACGGACTTGCACATGACGCTCGCCGCCACTGAAATTCACGGCGATGGCGCTGTCCGCGTCCAACGTGACCTGCGATTGATCCGCCAGGATCACGGTGCGGACTTCACCTGGCGCCGACACATAATCGGCGCCCAGGTCATCGACCCAACGCAGTGGCTGCCAGCCGGCACCGAGGCTGATCATCAGCATCAGGCAGGCGGCCATCGCCAGCGCCCCGGACCAGCGTCGAGCGCTGCGGCGGCGCGGCTGATTCATCGCATTGAGGTAACCCTGCAACGCCAACGCCTCTTCATCGGCCAAGGTCCTCGCCGGTTCCTCGCTCAACTCCCACACCACCTGCGCCTGGGCATAAGCCTCGGCATGGGCTGGATCGGCTTGCAGCCAGTGACTGAACGTCGACTGATCGCCGCGGGTGGGCTGGTCGTGCAACAGGCTCAGCCAAGCCAGAGCGGCCTGCTCCTGGGCGGGCGTCGGGGTGGCGCGGTCGAGCTGGTTCACGGTGCTTTCCTTGGCATGCGCGGTTCATCGTCCCGCAGGCTGGCCTTGCAGGCGTCGAGGGCGCGCATCATATGTTTTTCCACGGCACTTTGGGACAACCCCATGGCCTTGGCGATTTCAGCGTACTTGCGCCCATGGATGCGATTGAGCAAAAAGATCTGCCGCGTACGCTCGGGCAATGCGCGCAGCGCCGCTTCGACGTGGCGTAAATCATTGCCGGCCTCCAGCGCAGCCTGCGGTTCACTGCCATGACTGTGCGGCTCGTCCGGTTGCCAGCCCTCATTGACACGCACCCGCGTGCCTTCGCTGCGCAGATGATCGATGGCGATGTTGCCGGCGCAGCGCAACAGGTAGGTGCTCAGCTCTTCGACCTGCACCAGCGGGCGACGCCAGAACCGCAGGAACAAGTCCTGCACCAGGTCCGCCGACGTCGCGCGACAACCCACACGACGGTTCACCAACGCTTCCATCTGCGAGCGTTGGGACAAAAACACCTTGAGGAAATGCGCACGGGCAGCCACGGGTTCGTCGTCGCGGGAGTCTGGAGGAATGCTGATCATCGATTCATCACTGCGCCAACAGCGCAACGGGACAGGCCAGTAGACTCAGGCCGGCCAATGACAACACCAGACGCGGACGATAGGGCATCAACATCACCAGCAGCACCGCGCTGAGCATCAACACCGCACACCATTCGACCAGCCCCGACTCCCATCCAGCGGTCGCCACCGCCGCCCATAACGAAAGCGCCAGCAACAGCCAGCCGGCGAGCCGCAGGCCCTGCCGGCGACGCAACGATGCCTTGCGCCCCAGCAGTTCGACGTGATGCCGATCCATCGCCAGGCACAGCGCCGTGAAACCGGCATAACAGAGCAACAGGGCCAGCAGCATCAGTGTGCCTCCTGCTCAAGGGCCATCGGTTGTGCACGGGGCCGGCTCACGCCTTCCACTTGCCCGGCACGTCGCATTTTCCAGGCAGCCCAGGCGAAAAATACCCCTGTGGCCAGACAGGTCAGATCAAACCCGGCCATGGCCCAATCGCCCTGCGCCAGGGTGGCGGCCAGGTGATAGGACGTGGTCAGCGCATTAAGTAACGGCACGCCGCCAAACAGCACCGCCGCCAGCGCCAATTGTTCGAACCACGCTTGCCTGCCGGGACGAACCACCGCATGCAGCACGCTCAAACCCCAGACGATGAAAAACGCATTCACTTCCCAATCCGCGCGTCCAGTCAGGCCCAGCGGCAGCAGACGATTGGCCCAGAAGAACGCGGCCACCGCGAGCATCAGGCCGGCCATGCTGGCGATGTTCAGTATTTGTACCAGGCGCAATTCGAACGGCAACGCCGCTGCTTTCGCATGCTTGAGCTGGCGTTTGCCGAGCCAGATCACCAACCCGGTGCCAATCATGGCCGTGCCCGACAGACCGAAAATGAAGTACAGCCAGCGCATCAGCGGACCGGCGAAGTGGCCCATGTGCAAACCAAAGAAACTGCCCGCAATCGCTCTGGGCAACGAGGCTTGCGGCGTCGCGCCAAGCAATTGCCCGCTCACGCCCTGGAAAGTCACCGCGCTGCCAAAGTCATGAACCACCCGATCCGAACCGTCTCGGACGAGAACAACCGAGGCACTCGCGTCCCCCGGGTTGTTCACCGTGAGGCGAGCCACCCGGCCGTCGCCCCACTGCTCGCGAGCCTTTTCCAGCAGCGGTGCCAACGGCGTCAGTGCAGCAGGCTGACCAGACAGCTGGGGGGTCGTGGAGGCCGGGAACAATTCGTCATAGAACCCGCGCACATCACCTTTGTACGAGACCAGGATGCTCGCCGGCATGACCATGACCATGAAAATCACCAGGCTGCTGTAGGTGATCATCAAATGAAACGGCAGCACCAGCACGCCCACCGCGTTGTGCCCGTCGAGCCAGGTTCGTTGGCCCTTGCGTGGACGAAAAGTGAAGAAATCCTTGAAGATTTTCTTGTGGGTGATGATTCCACTGATCAGTGCAACGAACATCACCATCGCCGCGAAGGTCGACAGCCAGCGCCCCCACGGGTAAGGCATTTGCAACTGGAAGTGGAAGCGGTAGAAAAACTCGCCGCCGGTGCTTTCCCGGCCCTGCACTTCGGCGCCGGTTTGCGGGTCAAGGTGTTTTTCGGTGAACTGGCCGCGCTCGCCGCGTTGGGTCGGCGTCTGCTGCCAGCGCACCGAAAGGCCGGGCTCGCGGGCAGTGGGCAACTCGATCAGCCAGCGCGAGGCACCGCCAGCGTGTTGCTCCAGATAGTTCTGCGCCACGTTCAGGCTGACGTCGGAACTCACCGAACGTGCGGGAATTTCCGGCTTCATCCAGTGGCTGGTTTCATCCTTGAAATAAGCCAGCGTACCGGTCAGGAAAATCGCGAACAGCAACCAGCCGAAGATGAGGCCGGCCCAGGTGTGCAACCAGGCCATCGCCTGACGAAAGCCCTCTTTCATGTGCGATCCATCCAATACGCCAGCCCCGACACCACCGCCAGAATCACGCATGGCAACGCCAGCCCGAGCCAGGCTCGCAGCGCCGTGCGGCAGGCAAAACACCAGATCACCGCCCCAAGGTAGGCCAGGAACGAGGTCAACATGCCAGTGACCACCGCGTCGGCACGGGCCATGGGCACCCATGAACTGAGGCTGACGCTGGCGAGCGCGGCGACGATATACCCCCCCAGCACGGCGGCCAGCACCCGCGAGGTGACGGCCAAGCGATAGGACATGGGGAGCGAACGGGCCTTGCCTTTCATGTGGTGTGCTCAAAAGCTGAATTCATTGCAGGAGCGGGCTAGCCCGCTCCTGCAAAGGGTGTGTTGCGCAATATTAATGATAAATATTCTCATACGCAAAATGGAGATTCGTGGGCGCATGAAAAAGGGCCTGCAGATGCAGGCCCTTTTTAGAGTGGCGATAAGGTAAGGAGCTTTGAATCAGCCGTTTAGCGCGGCCTGTTCGTTCTCGAGAAATTCGTCTTCAAGCAGCGCATCGGCCCTGTTGTCGAGGGGGGCGACGGCGGCGCGTGGCTTACCGCGCAACTTGCCGAACAAGTGTTCCAGCGCGTGTTCGAGTTTCTCCGCCGCACCATCGATCGCTTGCTCCAGGGTGTCGGCTTTGTGAGTGACGGAAACCGGCTGATGGCCTTTTGGCCGCGCTTCCAGTTGGCAGCGCATATCGTGGGGACCTGGCTTGTCGCCATTCTCGTCCCGCAGGTGGACCTCGACGCGTGTCAGGTCTTCTTCATAACGTTCGAGCGTGCTCTCAATGGTAGTACGTACCCACTCCTCCAGTCGGATGCTGCTTTGAATATGGTTATCGCTGTTGACTTGGATTTGCATAGTTCATCCCTTATTTCAGCTAGCTCGCGAGAGGCCCCTCGGCTGGCCCTTGGGCGTCGTCACCGTGACCTCTTGCTTACACAATCGGTCTGCGCGCAAAACATTTCAAGCCCTAAAAAAAGATAAATTTTCATTCGCAAAAAAAGCCGGACAACGGGCAAAAGCGCTGGTAAGGTCGGGAGTTGGGTCGAGTCACTCACCTGTCATAATTGCTCACATCTGCCGCCCCGCAAGCGCTCACCGAATTCACTTCCTGCCCTGAATCGGGCGCTCATTGCGCGCATGAATGCCTATGAAAAGGGGTGGCGATGAGTGGTCGATACTTGCGTTTCTCCCTTGAGCCGGCGGGGTTAGGGCGTCCATCGCGAGCAAGCTCGCTCCTACAGGGATTGTGTCAGGCATGGGGCTTGCAGAATGTCCGGTGGTCCGTAGGTGCGAACCAACTCGCGCATGGTCGGTCAACAACTGCACGTTCAATCAGGCGGTGACGCATCATGGACAACCCATTTCAATTGATTACCGATGCATTCGCGCCGGACTACCAGATCAACCTGAGCATCCAGGGATTGGATGGCAGCATCATGCTGACGCTGTCCAACAACGGGCGGATCGTGGCCAAGCGAATGATCAGCAGCGAACAGCGCAATGACCCCAAGCGCCTCAAGCGCCTGGTGCAAAGCATTCAGTTTGGCATTGCCATCGAACAGGGCCACAGCGCCCTGACCATCCTTGAAGCCATGACCGACAGTGACAGTCGCAACCTGCCGCCACCGCCCACGCAAGGGCAGCAACGGCCGGCCATGCGCCTTTAGAGTTCGCCTTTTTCCACTTCCGGGTGCTCAGCAGAACCCGCACCAACCTTGCGTTGCGGGTGCTCGATCTTCATTGAAGGAAATTGTGACGACGCATAACGCACCACCAGGATCGCGAAGGCGAGCAACAGAATGCCACCACACAGGTAAATGATGCCCAGGTCGGGCGGGTTGTGGTGCGAGACGTTGGAGATCAGCAGTCGCGTCAGTGCGGTGATCGCCACGTAGATCAGGAATCGCACGGGCATGTGGTTGGTCTTGAAGTAAATCCCGACCATGGCCCCCAGTTCCAGGTAGATGAACAGCAGCAGGATGTCGTCGATCTTGATGTGCCCGTTCTCGAGCATCCCCAGAAACTCCATCACCGCAGCCCACGCGGTCACCGCCCCAATGGCAAACAGCGCCAGATAGTGGAAGCTCTCGACGAACAGGTTGCCCAGGGACTCGGCCAGTCCATGCACGTTCTGCCGCAGGTTTTCGGCCCAGTTGATTTTCACGATGTTTCTTTCCTTAGCTCGATGGGAGCGGATGATGCGGGTTGGACGTGACGGTTGTTCTGCATGCAGAAAAAAGGCCAGGAGAGCCCGGCACATGATGGCGAGCGCCCCTCAAACGCGCGCCGTGGCGTTTGGTCGCACCCCGCCCTGCTACTGACAAATCGTGTTTTGGGTCTACATTAAAAGGCCACTACGTTAAAAAGCCACTATCCAAAGCGCAGGGATTCGCATATCCTTTTAGCTGTATATAAATACAGTGGTCGAAACAGACAACTATCGTGAAGGCATGTGAGGTGGTGAATGGCCGTCGAAGTGGTATACCGCAGCAGCCGAGATCTGGAGCGCTTGTTCATGGATAAAGCCGAAGCTGACCGTCATGACAAAATGCTCGAACTGGCCGAATTGCTGGCTGAAGTGTTGCAAAAAGCCGTTCCATCCCTGAACGAGCAGCAAGTGGATGAAGTCGGGATCTACATGGCGAAGAACCGCGAGGTGTTTGCCAAGGCGTTCAAGAGCCAACCGGATGCGTTGTCCGAGCTGATCCATGCGCCGGTCGAAGCCACCGAAGAACCGGCAGCCGTCGTGGAAGAAGCTGAAGCCCCCGCGCCAGCCAAGCCAGCCAAAGCCGCAAAAGCACCGAAGTAAGCAACACGTGAATTGAACAGGCCCTGAGTCCACCGGCTCAGGGCCTTTTTCATGCTGGGCGGTAAAGGACTTTTTCCGCCAGTTCGTCAGCCACCCGCGCCGGGGAGCGTTTTTCCGCCTGGGCGTGGGCGAAGACTTCGGTCAGCCTGGAGCTGATCTTCGACAGATGCGCAGTGATGGTCGCCAGTTGCTCACCTCGGTGCTTGAGCGACACGTAGATCAACCCGCCCGAGTTGATCACATAATCCGGCGCGTAGAGGATGCCACGCCGCTCCAGTTGATCGGCGACCTCCAGGTGAGTCAGTTGATTGTTCGCCGAGCCGGCCACCGCCGAACAACGCAATTGCGAGACGCTGTGACTGTTGAGCACGCCGCCCAGGCCGCACGGCGCAAGTATGTCGCACGGGGTACTGAGCAACGCATCGTTGGCAATGGGATGGGCATTGAGCTGCTCCATCGCCAGTTGCACCTTGCCGTGGTCAATGTCGCTGACCAACAGTTCGGCGCCCGCAGCATGCAGTTGTTCGGCAAGGGCATAGCCGACGTTGCCCAGGCCCTGGATGGCCACGCGCAGGCCTTCAAGATTGTCGCTGCCCAGACGCGCCATCGCAGTGGCACGAATGCCGGTGAACACGCCCATCGCGGCGTGAGGCGCAGGGTCGCCCGCAGAAGTTGTGCTGGTGACGTGCTGGGTTTGTTGGGCGATGCAGTCCATGTCCGCCACGGAGGTTCCGCTGTCGATGGCCGTGATGTAGCGACCGTCGAGCTGGTTGATGCAGCGCCCGAACGCTTCGAACAGCGCAGCGCGGTTTTCCACATGCGCCGGACGGACAATCACCGCCACGCCGCCACCCTGGTCCAGCCCGGCCAACGCGGCCTTGTAACTCATGCCTTGGGCAAGGCGAATGGCATCCTCGACCGCAGACTCGTCATTGGGATAGGCAAGGTAACGACAACCCCCAAGGGCAGGCCCGAGACGGCTGTTATGGATGGCAATGACCGCCTTCAACCCGGTGGCCGGGTCGACGCTCAGATGCAGCGATTCAAGGCGAGTGCTTTGCATGAGAGCGAACATCGTAACGGCTCCCGAATCACTTCTTGTAGTCGCCAGTATAGGCTCGCGCGCAAAAATTGCTGGAGTGCACCGGAATAAGCAGGACCGATGTTCAGGGTTTCAGTCATAACTCGGCGTGCCACTGGACGTATGCCGCAGACGAGGCTAAAACGAGGCATTACCCGGAGATTTCGATGACGCCTCGCCAACACTTCTTCGACTGTCTGCAACGATCACCGCCCGCGCTGTTCGAAGCGGCGCTGTGGATCGCTGTCGAACACGACAGGGAGGTGAATCCGACGACGGTGATGAATAATTTCCGTGACCTGCAACAGCGCGTCAGTTACGGGTTACCGATGCTGCCGGTCAGTGAGTTGGCGCAACCGCTGTTGCGACGGATGAACGATCTGGGTTTCGCCCAGGACGATTTTTCGCCCTTGCGCCCACAGGCGGCATTGCTCGACAAGGTACTTGAACGCCGGCGCGGTCAGCCGCTGGCCTTGGGGCTGATCGCACTGGAGTTGGCCAGGGGGTTGGAAATCCCATTGGTCGGGGTCAACTTCCCCGGGCATTTTCTGCTGCGGGTTCCCGGGGCCGACCATTTGATCGACCCTTGCGGTGGTCGGCGATTGTATCCCAACGATTGCCGCGAGTTGCTGCAACGCCAGTATGGGCCGAACATGAAACTCAGCGCCGAGCACCTGGTCACCGCCGAACCGGTGCAGATGCTGCAGCGATTGTCACGCAACCTGCGCCAGTTGCACCTGTCCCACGATGACTACATCGCTGCGCTGATAGATGCCGAACGTGTGCTGGAACTGGGCAATGGCACGACTGCCGACTACCTCGCCCGCGCCAGTCTTTACCAGCGGCTGGACTGTCCCAACGCAGAGCGCTTCGACCTGGAGCGTGCGCTGTTGCTGACCGATGACCCCATCCAGCGAATTCGCCTGACGGAACGGCTGGGGCATTTGCCGCCCAATACCGTCGTGCATTGAGCACATCCCCCTGGGCATGCATCCCCCATTCCCACAGGGGGAATCAACAGAGTCCGTCAGGGGGTGTCTGGCTGATTCGCCGGATGCGCCTTGATGAACGCTGGATGATGTTCCGCCAACCCCGCCACCCGTTGAATCCGCGGGTAGTCCTCCAATGACACATTGAAGCGTTGCGCCGCGTACAACTGGGGTATCAGGTAGACGTCCGCCAGGCCAGGCTCATCGCCAAAGCAGAACCCTTGATCGCCGATCAACTGCTCAACCGTCGCCAGGCCCTGTTCGATCCAGTGTCCGACCCACTCGGTCACCTGGGTTTCATCGTGCCCCGACTGGCGCAGGCGATTGAGCACGCTGACGTTGTGCAACGGATGCACGTCGCAACCGATCACCGCCGCCACGCCACGCGCATGGGCACGGGCGACGAGGGATTGCGACAGCAGCGACGGCTGTGGATAACGCTCCTCCAGGTACTCGATGATGGCCGGTGACTGAATCAGCAGCTCACCGTCATCGGTACGCAGGGCGGGCACCCGCCCTTGCGGGTTGATGCCCAGGTACGCCGACTGACGATGTTCGCCGCCGGGCGGTGCAATGAGGTTGATCGGCAATGCCTGGTAATCCAGCCCCTTCAGCGCCAGCGCAATCCGCACCCGGTAGGACGAGGTCGAACGGTAGTAGGTGTAGAGTTCCATGCCCCGCTCCTCTTAGTTCGCCGGCAGCACTTTGCCGCGGCATTCACCAAAGCCGATGGAGGCAAAACCGTCCCGGCGGCAACGAGCGCGCAGGATGATTTCATCGCCGTCCTCAAGGAATTTACGCATTTCGCCAGAGGCGAGTTCGATCGGTTTCTTACCCCCCTCGGTCATTTCCAGCAGGCTGCCGAACTGACCACATTCAGGACCCGACAACGTGCCCGAACCGAACAGGTCACCGGCCTGCAACTGGCAACCGTTGACGCTGTGGTGCGCAACCATTTGCGCCACGGTCCAGTACATGTACTGGCTGTTGCTCAACGTCAGGCGATGAGCCGGCAATTTCTGTTTACGCATGTTTTCAGTGAGCAGCAGCACTTCCAATTCGATGTCCAGTGCGCCAGCAGCCTGGTCGCGACTGTCCAGCAAGTACGGCAGCGGCTGTGGGTCTCCTTCCGGTCGAGCCGGCTGAGCACGCCGAAACGGCTCCAGCGCTTCGGCGGTCACCACCCACGGAGAGACGCTGGTGATGAAGCTTTTGGACAGGAACGGGCCCAGTGGCTGGTATTCCCAGGCCTGGATGTCCCGCGCCGACCAGTCATTGAGCAGGCAGAATCCGGCGATGTGCTCGCCCGCGTCGGCGATGGCGATCGACTCTCCCATTTCATTGCCCTGGCCGATCCAGATGCCCAGCTCGAGCTCGTAATCCAGGCGCGCGCAAGGGCCGAAGGTGGGCTCGGTCTGACCGGCGGGCAGGGTCTGGCCCTTTGGTCGACGCACATCGGTGCCGGATGCACGAACGGTCGAGGCACGGCCGTGGTAACCAATCGGCACGTGTTTGTAGTTCGGCAACAAAGGGTTGTCGGGACGGAACAGCTTGCCAACGTTCAGCGCGTGTTCGATGCCCACGTAGAAGTCGGTGTAGTCGCCGATTTTCGCTGGCAGGTGCATCGCACAGTCGGCCGCCAGTGGCAGGAGTTTCGCGCCCTGAGCTTCGATCTTGCCACGCAGGGTGCTGCCTTCCTGGAGCAACTCGATCAACCGTTCACGCAATGCAACACGGGCCGCGCGCCCCAGTTCGAAGAAGGCATTGAGCTGCCCACCCCGGGTGGCTTCGACGGCGGCTTTTGCCGGCCCCTCGAACAGACCGGCTTCAAGCGCCCCTTCAAGATCGAAAATATGCTCGCCAATGGCCACGCCACTGCGGGGCGCACAACCTTGCACACTGAACACACCCAACGGCAGGTTTTGCAGTGGGAAATCCGTATGGCCGTTGGCGGAATCAACCCAGCTGCGCGGGATGGAAGTCTGAGTCATGGGTTATCTCCGAGTCGGGTCGAAAGTGGCGGGCAGCGTGGCCCAGCAAGCGTCGTAGCGGGTTTGCAATTGCGGGCAATCGAGGGCGAAACGGCTCGGACGCAGCACCTGGCTGGTCTCGAACATGAAGGCCATGGTGTTGTCGATTTTCGCCGGGGCCAGCTCGGCGTTGATCGCTCGAGTGCAGGTCTCGCCGTCGGGGCCATGGGCGCTCATGCAGCTGTGCAGCGACGCGCCACCGGGCACGAAACCCTCGGCTTTGGCGTCGTACTCGCCCTTGATCAGGCCCATGAATTCGTTCATCAGGTTGCGGTGAAACCAGGGCGGTCGGAAGGTTTTCTCGGCGACCATCCAGCGTGGCGGGAAGATCACGAAATCCAGGTTGGCCAGACCATGAACGCTGGTTGGCGACGTGAGCACGGTAAAAATCGACGGATCCGGGTGATCGAAGCTGACCGTGCCAATGGTGTTGAAGCGGCGCAGATCGTATTTATACGGCACATTATTGCCGTGCCAGGCGACCACGTTGAGTGGTGAGTGATCAAGCTCGCAACCCCACAACTGACCGAGGAATTTCTGTACCAGCGCTGTCGGTTGTGTGAGGTGTTCGTAATGCGCGACCGGGGCCAAAAAGTCTCGCGCATTGGCCAGGCCGTTGCTGCCGATGGGCCCAAGGTCCGGCAGACGCAGCGGCGCGCCGTGGTTTTCGGCGACGTAGCCACGCGCCTGCGGGTCGAGCAGTTCGACGCGAAATTTCATGCCACGGGGCAACACGACGATTTCCAGGGGCTCGACTTCCAGCACGCCCAGTTCGGTGACGATGCGCAGTCGACCCAGTTGCGGCACCAGCAACATTTCGCCATCGGCGTTGAAGAACACCCGTTGCATCGATCGATTGGCGCAGTATTGATGGATGCTGATCCCGTCCGGTTTATCGCCGCAGGCGTTCGCCGCCATGCTGATGAGACCATCGATGAAATCCGTCGGCTCGGTGGGTATGTCCAAAGCATTCCAGCGCAGACGATTGGGCGTCACTTCAGCCAACGAACCGCCTTGCAGTTGTCGCTCCAGTTTGACGAATGCCGGGTGATTCGCGGAAGGCTGGATGCGGTACATCCAGGTCCGTCGTGCTTCACTGCGGGGCATGGTGAATGCAGTGCCTGAGAGCAGCTCGGTGTACAAGCCGTAGGGCGCCTTTTGCGGGGAGTTCTGGCCGACAGGCAGCGCGCCGGGCAAGGCTTCGCTGCTGAACTCATTGCCAAAGCCCGACTGATAGGTCAGCCCGGAGGCCGTTGAATCGAGGTCCATGGAGCCTCCTGAACGGGGAATAGGCAGTGGCCGTGCGCTCTGCTTCGGAGGTCACGGCACGCCTGGGTTATTTTTATCGTAATTCAATTACGCTTAACGTAATTTGATCGAGATTGACCGTCAAGCTATAAAGACGCCCACTCGTTACGGATCAGATCGCCACCATGGAAACGCCGCGCAACAACGATAAGCAGAAAGTCCGCTCGGCCGAGGTCGGCACCGACATCCTCAAGGCACTGGCCGAGCTGTCGCCTTCGACTTCGCTGTCGCGCCTGGCCGAGCATGTGCAGATGCCGGCAAGCAAGGTTCATCGTTATCTGCAGGCATTGATCGCCAGCGGCTTCGCCGAGCAGGACCCCGCCACCAACCACTATGGCCTGGGTCGTGAAGCGTTGAGGATTGGCCTGGCCGCACTCAACAGTATGGACGTGTTGAAAGTGGGGGCCCTGCCCCTGGCCGAATTGCGCGATGAACTGAACGAAACCTGTTTCCTGGCGGTGTGGGGTAATCAGGGCGCGACGGTGGTGCACATCGAGCCGGCAGTGCGTGCGGTGACCGTGGTGACCCAATTGGGCTCGGTGCTGCCGTTGCTCAGCTCATCAACCGGGCTGGTGTTCGGCGCCTTCCTGCCCAAACGCGAAACCATCGATCTGCGCGAGCAAGAGCTGCACAGCGTGAAGACGCATGCGCTGGCGGACGATCAGACGTACGCGTTGTTGTGCGAGCAGATCCGCCACCGTGGTCTGCACCATGTCCATGGCCTGCTGATGCCGGGCGTGGATGCGTTATCGGCCCCGGTGTTCAATGCCGTCGGGAACGTGGCGGCGGTCATGACCATCGTGGGACCGACCTCATTGTTCCATGCCGACGAAAACGGCCCGGCGGCGCAGCGATTACTCGCGGCGACGCGGGCCGTTAGTTGGCGGATGGGATATCAGGATCCCATCGAGATCAGACCAGGAATAGAGGAAGGATCGCGATCACCATTTGACTGATGTCACTTTTGGTTAGTTGAGGATGGCGATATTGTTCCTCAAGCGTACCGCGCACGGTGTAAACACCGCCCTCGCCGTAATAGTAAGGGATCTCGTTATGCTGGAAACTGCTGTGAATATCGTCAACGATATTTTTCGAATCAACAACGATCAGTTCACCAGCGGACATCCCCGCCGTCGTCAAAAACACTTCATCAATATTAACGTCGGTTGCATCGCGCAGCGCAACGCGAACGTCTTCGACCGTAACCGATTTGATAGTGCGTTTTAACAGATTGATCGAAGGTTCTGCGGTCAACGCCTTGACGATATCAACAAGGATGCTCTTGAAGTCGACGACCGTCAGACCCTCAATCAGGTCCTTGGGCTCCCTGGAATAACGCTGACGGGATATCACTGCCGCGTTTTCCGCATACTCAGGCAATGCTTCCTTTTCAACCCAACCGAGGGTCTCATCGTAGAGCGAAATCGCGTCGGTCACCAGATCGGCGCCCACGTCAATCGAATTCAGGAAGGTTACATGCGGATTGACTCCAAACTTCTGAAGGCGCTCGATCAACAGCACATACACCGCGAAGTCTGTCCGGGTATTCTTTAGTTGCTCAATTTTGTCTTGCGAAAAGAAACGAGTACTCATAAATACTTCCTGTCATGTCATCAGAGTCGAACACCCTGTTCGACTCGGGGATAAAGTTAGAGATTCAAAATAATAATCGGCGATGCGTTGCCGACTGGTTAAAAATATACAACGAGCGCCGCACACAATAAAACCGACAGCTTGTATGCATTCGTAAAGTTCAACTTAACACCACGCCAAACTTCAACTAACAACCCCCATTGCCTTGACTTTGGCCACGGCCTGAGTACGCCGTTCCACCCCCAACTTTCCATAAATACGCCGTGCGTGGGTTTTCACCGTGTGCAAGGAGATAAATAGTTGCTCGGCGATCTGCTGGTTGGAGTTGCCAAGGGCAATCAGCGTGACAACTTCAACTTCTCGAGCGCTTAAGCGGGTGGTATCGGTGGCTGGCTCGCCCGCTTGCGCATCACCACGCAAGCGGCTCTGCAGGCTCGGTTGGCGCAGGGTCAAATCACGCATCGCTTGTTGGGCGTTGCAGCGCTCGACCAATGCCAGGCCTGCGGCCATGCAGGCCCTGGCTTGCTCGGTGTGCCCGATCAGGTCCGCCACTTCAGCGCACGCCAGCTGCAATTCCGCTTCGAGGGACAGCATTGCGTTGTGCCGAGCGTGATCGATCAGGGGTTGCAAGCGCTCCAGTGGCCGTTGCGTCAGCCGCAGGTGCGTCTCTGCCAGCACCAATTGGTACTCGACCCGCGCGATCAACGACAGCGTGGCTGGAGGCGCCTGAATTGCATCGGGCCCGCGGTAGTGGCGCAGCAATCGATTCAGAGCCTCCCTGGCCAGTTCCGGGCGGCCCTGCTGTAACCAGAAGTGACTGCTGACCTGCAACAGAACGCCACGGTAGACCGTTTCCGGAATCCGTCGTTGCTGCATCAGCCGCTCAGCGTCACGTAACAGCACGAATGCCTGGGCATAGTCCTGGCGGTTGGCCGCGAGTTGCGCCAGGCCGA
This sequence comes from Pseudomonas sp. S2_C03, assembly GCF_054668405.1. Lineage (NCBI taxonomy): Bacteria > Pseudomonadati > Pseudomonadota > Gammaproteobacteria > Pseudomonadales > Pseudomonadaceae > Pseudomonas > Pseudomonas sp. S2_C03. Next base: position 4,461,540 of record NZ_CP162766.1, read on the forward strand.
GAAAACCGTACAGCGCGCGTTTGTCATGGTTGCGCAGGCAGAGTTCGAGGCCGCTCTCGAACTGCACAGCCGCCAGCGTTTGTTCACCCTGCGACAGCAATAGCCGCCCCCGACGCAAGGCAATACGCCCCAGCAACGGTTCGGCGGGCGGTTGTTGCTCGATGAGCAACCTTTGCATGTCCGCCAACAGTTGTTCTGCCCGGGCGAACGCGCCTCGTTGTTCCAGCAACTGCGCATGGTCGAGTTCCAGCAAACCCTCGAACACGAGCGAACCGTGCGCACGTGCCAGGCACAAGGCATCACGGTTAAGCGCCTGCGCGACGTCAAGCTCGCCCGTCAAAAGCGCCTGCTGGGTCAGCCCCGACAGGCACATCAGGCGCACGCTCCAGAGCGGCGGCCCGAGCACCTCGAGCGCCGCCAGAAAATGCGCACGCGAAGCCTGTATACAACCCTGCAAATGCAGGCGCCAGCCCTGCAACGTCTGCCAGCGGGCGATCAGTTGCTGCTGCATCAGCGCCGATGGCTGGGGCAGAAAGCGTGAGAGATTGTCGATGCATTCGCCCGCCTGTTCGAAGCGTCCGGCGATCAGCAAGGCCGCGCTGATAAGCCCGACCAGTTGGGGCGAACCGAGCATCAACGCCTCGCCCTTGCGCTCATGCAGGCGCACCAACAGCACCACGGTCTGCTCCTCGAACAGGTGCTCGAAATTGAAATGCTGCAACAGGCTGACGGCCACTTCGAACTCTTCTGCCAGCAAGGCCTGCTCGAAAGCCGCCTTCCAGTCGCGTTCGGCGGCGAACCATTGGCAGGCACGGCGATGCCAGGAGCGCGCTTGCGGCCATTGTTCTTCACGCATCAACTGTGTAAGCGGCGTGAAGATTTGCAACCAGTCTGCGCAATCGCGCCAAGGCTCGATAAAGCAACCCAATGCCTGCAAGGTTTGCAGGTAGTGTGCGCCCTCGCCTGCGCCAAACAAGTGCTCGCACAGGCGGGCATTGAACCGCGGCAAATGCGCCAGCACTCGCCAGGCCTCGCTCAAGGGCGGGCTGAGCATGCCGAACAGCTCGTGTTCGAGGTAGTTATGCAGGGTGTCTGCTCGCCCATGCAGTTGTTCATTACGCGACCAATCACACTTTTGCAGCAGGGCGATCCGTACGCCTGCGCACCAACCGCCAGTGAGTTCGACAATCCGGCTGGCACGCTTGGCGGCATGCTCCGGTTCCAGGTGATGCAGCAGCCCCGCGATCTCGACCTGGGTGAAGGCCAGGCTTTCGCGTTCGCAGTCGTAAAGTTCATCGGCCAGCAACAGTCGCGGCCAGTTGCACAGTGGCCGACGGCGGGCGCTCAGCCACCAGGTGACCATCGGACTGCTGAGCGACAGCAGGCGGTCGAGCAAAGCGTCCAGCGGTGGGTTTGGCGTGCGGCAATAATCATCCACGCACAGCCAGATCGGCGTGGGCGAATGGGCCAGATGCGCGAGCAATCCAGCTTCATCCACCGCGTCCGAACTGACGCTTTGAGCCAGGCGCTGGAGAAACTCATCGACACTGATCGATGCCCCCGCCAGCGGTAGCCAACAGACCTGACATGGCGCTGGTGCGCGCAACAGGCATTCGATGAGCAGTGCGCTCTTGCCACTTCCGGCCGGCGCACACAGCAGTTTCACCCGTGCGTTCGAGGCCAGCAACGGTTCGACCAGCCGCTCGCGAGACCGGTGGTGGGTCGATAAACGGGGCAGGAATCCAGGGCGGTCCGGCCATGGTGTCATGGCGGTCATATTGGGGGCCTTGTTATTTTTGTAGCCTCACCCTAGCCCTCCCCACACAGCTTGTTGAAGGAGTATTCAACACGCTGATCGACTCCAATAAAAAAGGTGACTGTAAAGTCACCTTTTTCCGACGGCGATGTAGGAAGCATCACCTGACACCAGTACTCCTTAGCGCTGCTGGCGTGTAATCACCCGCTTTAGCGTCAACACCGAACTCGAAACTGCGCTTCTCTTCGTTCTTCATGCCCAGGGCAATGTAGCGTCCGGCGATCAGGTCATACAGCGCTTCAACGGTGTAAGCCGGCACCTGATGATCGTAGTAGTTTTGCGCGTGCCCTTCGGCGACGCGCCACAGTTGCCCACGTCCGTCGTAGTGATCGGCCAGCGCCACCTGCCAGGTGTCTTCGTCGATATACATGTGGCGCTTGGCATACACATGCCGTTCGTTGGGCTTGACCGTCGCGACCACTTCCCACACCCGGTGCAGTTCGTAACGGGTCAGATCCTGATTGATGTGCCCGGCCTTGATCACATCGGTGTACTTGAGGTCCGGCGAGTCGAGCTTGTAGCTGTTGTAGGGAATGTACATTTCCTTCTTGCCAATCAGCTTCCAGTCGTAGCGATCCGGCGCCCCGGAAAACATATCGAAGTTGTCGGTGGTGCGCAGCCCGTCGGACGACGTACCGACGCCGTCATAGGCGACCTGGGGCGCACGACGCACACGACGCTGGCCGGCGTTGTAGATCCAGGCCTTGCGCGGCTCCTTGACTTGGTCGAGGGTCTCGTGCACCAGCAGCACATTGCCCGCCAGCCGCGCGGGCGCCGTGACCTCCTGCTTGAAATAGTTGAGCACATTGTCGTCGCTACCCGGCTTCAGGTCCCCGAGCAGCGAAGGCACTGCCACCTCATCCTTGAAGCGGATCACGGTGAAATCACCGTTGGACTGCGGCGTGGCCTGGGTGATGGTGCGCCGCAAGTTGCCACCGTGATAACGGGTGATGTGGTTCCAGATCACTTCGACGCCGTTCTTTGGAATCGGAAAGGCGTAGTAACGGTTGCCGGTGAAATTGGCCAGGCCGTTGCCGTCGTTGATGGGCGTTACGTTCAACGCGCTGCGTTTGGCCGACTCGTAGATTTCTGTCGGCACGGCGGCTGTGCGATGGCTCGGGTAAACCGGGATCTTGTAAGTCTGCGGGTAGCGCTTGAACATCGCGACCTGGCCATCGGACAGCTTGTCCTTGTACTGATCGACGTTCGCCGCGGTGATGGTGAACAACGGTTTTTCGTTGGCGAAGGGGTCCGCCAGAAAGCCTTTGCTGTCCACCGCACCGGCGTTTTTCGGCAGGCCGCCGGTCCACGCCGGGATCGAACCGTCAGCGTTGCCGGCCTTCTCAGCGCCCAACGGCGTCAGGCTGGTGCCGAGCTTGTTGGCTTCTTCGGGGGAAACCGCTGCCATCACATTGGCGGCCAGCAGGCCGAAGGCCAGAACACCGCACTGCAAAATCATCTTGCGCATTAAAATCATCCTTCTCAGCCAGATCAGAAGTTCACGCCAAAGCTCAACGCCAGGAAGTCACGGTCTTCCAGGGTGTTGTAGTCACCACCGAAGAAATCGGTGTAACTCAGGCTCGCGGTGTAGGTGTTGCGATAGTCGGCATCGACGCCGACGCTGATCGCCTTGGAGCCTTCGTTGAACAGGCCGTTGGGGCCGTAGCCGGTGACGTCGTGAGACCACGACAGGTTGGGCTTCAAGTTGATGCCGGCGACGACGTTGTTGTAGTCGAGGATGGCGCGGGCGCGGTAACCCCAGGAAGTCGAGGTGACAAAACCGTCGGTATCACCGCCGAAGCCGTATTGGCCATAGACTGAATCGCGGCCATAGCGCAGCTTGCTTTTGTCCTCCAGCCCACCGACGTGCACCACTGCCGCTTCACCCACCAGGGTCAATCGATCTGCGCCGGCGACCTGATCGATGAAGTGCGTCAGGCTGCTCTGGATCTGGGTCACTTCCTTGCGACGATACCCCTTGTTGTCGGCACCAGGCCTCGTGGCGATCGGTGAAGCCGTGCCACCAGCAATCGGGTTGACCAGGGCCAGGGTCAGGTCGGTGCTGTTGACCTGGATCGGCAGGTTGGGCCGGTAGCTGATTTCGCCGGTCCAGGCGGTGCCGGTGGGCAAGGTGGTGGAGAAGCTCGCGCCGTAAAGGCGGATGTCTTCGGGGTACTCCAGGTAATACTGGCCACGGCCGAGCATTACGCTCTGGGCCAATCCATTACCACTGCCGGGGGCGATGGCGTTAGCGGTGGCGATAATGGCCGGCAGCCGTGCCAGGGTGCCCAACCCTGCGGTGCTGGTGCCCACGTAAGGCGAGCGGCTGTGATAGTTCATGAAGTACAGACCGTACTCGGTGTCGTCACCCAGCCAGCGCAACGCCGTGCCCCATTGCCCGGAGTCACGGGCATCACGGTCGCCGCCACGGGGCACGATCACCCCTTCCCTGCCGACCTCAAATCCCTGGCCAAACGCTGCGGCAATCGGTTGCAACGGGGCAATCGCCGGGCTTGCTACAGTGTATCCGGTGGTGCAACCGTCCGCCGCCACGTCACCGCCAAAGAAGGTGCCGCAGTTATCGAGTACGGTCTGGTCCCACTCCAACTGGTAGAAACCTTCCACTGTCAATTTGTCGGTCAGGCCCTGGCTGGCGAACAGCATGTTCACCGGAATCAGGCCTTCCTTGATCTCGGCGCCCGGGCGGCGAAACGCGGAAACGTCGATGGGGTTGATGCTGTTGATCGAGTTGCCAATGAACGTGCTTTCCCCCCAACTGACCACCTGCTTGCCGGCGCGCACGGTGCCCGGCAATTGGCCGATGGAGTAGTTGTGGTAGACGAAGGCATCAAGGATTTCCCCGCCAGCGGACTTGGAGCCTTCCTTTCGGTTGTGATCGCTGATGGGCTTGAACGGCCGGTCCTCGTCTTTGAGTTCAAAGTCGTACCAGTATTTGCCCCGCACGAACACGCCCGTGTCGCCGTACTTCAGCTCGAGGTCGTGGATCCCCTTGAAGATCTTCGAGAAGGTCTCACCTTTGGTGAAGTTCTGGCGCCCGTCATCCCCGGTGGACGCCTGCCCGCTCCCGCCATTGACCGTCCCCACCAGCGACTGCTTGGCATCACGCATGCCCCAGCTCGCACCCACGGACAGCGACGAGTCGAACGTGCCCTCGATTTCGCCGATGTTGAACGAAACGGCCTGCGCCTGGGCACAGCAGCCCAAAGCCACCGCAGCGGCCAGCGCCTGCGGTTTGAAGATGGCGCGCATTGTTGTTTTTGTCATGCGTCTTCCCCGGTGAGTGACAGAAGGCCACACCCTACTGCCGCCAACGAGGGGGGATAAGCGCACGAAGGAGGTATTTGCAGTGTCGCTCGAAAGGATGAATCGGCTGCCCGCACGCGGGGTTGCGCCACGCATGAGTGCGGTGGATAGACCCTGATCAGTCAGGCGCATGATGTGGCGTGCCAGCCCCCGATCTGCACCGTACTGTTGCTCAGCCTGCAATACTGCATGTCTGGAATCGCTATTTTTCCTTTGGGTTCAGGGGCTTATTCTAACCGGGCTTTGATGAAGACCACCTCAAAGCACGGCGCGAAGGCGTGTGATCACGCCACACCTTCAGCGACAGAATCCAGATGACTCGAAAGTCTCGACTCATCGCCCGATGTGCACCGGACGTTGATTTGTAGCTCCTTAATCCAACGTCTTACCTTGGCCGCTGCGTTTGCAGCGGCCTTTTTTTGCCTGGCGTTTTTGTACGCTTACATGTCTTTAGGAAAGTGGCTACACAACTCTGTAAACACAGGAAATGGCGAATGTTCAAAGCTGACCGCTGCCGTCTGCAATAGCAGCGATTCATACGAGAGCATGTTCATGAAGCCGATCCTCTACAACAAATCCCGCTCGGTCAAAAGTTACAACAGCCGAGTTCGCTTTCTGATTTTTCACTACACCGCCCGTAATTTCTCCAGCTCCCTCACCCTACTGACAGGTCCTGACGTGAGTGCCCACTATCTGATCCCGGACATCACGGACCCCAGTTACCTGACGGCGGGTTATACCCAACAGGAAGTCTTCAACCTTGTCGACGAACAATATCGGGCGTGGCACGCGGGGGTCAGCGCGTGGGGTAATCGAACCAGTTTGAACGACACGTCCATCGGTATAGAGATGGTCAATCTGGCGTCTGACAAGGACGGCGTATTCACCTTCCCGCCTTACGACCCCGCGCAGCTCGTGGCGATTGAAGAACTGGCACTGAACATCCTGGGGCGCTATCCGGACATCAGTCCGACTCAGGTGTTGGGCCACTCCGACATTTCCATCGGACGCAAAAGCGATCCGGGGCCGGCGTTTCCCTGGCATGCGTTGTATTTGAAGGGGGTGGGTGCCTGGTTCGATGAGGCCGCCCAAAAGACCTTTGAGGACCAATACGCCGAGAAGGGAATTCCTGAACGGGCTGAGTTGCTCAAGCTGTTCAAGACCTACGGCTATGACACTTCACTGGCTTGCAGCGATTCGGGCTACGGCCTTTTGGTCCGCGCGTTCCAAATGCACTTTCGCCCGGCTGATTACAACGGGGTCATGGATGTGGAGACGGCGGCGAATCTGGCGGCGTTGGTGAGTAAGTATTTCCCGTAACCTGGAACCCTGTAGGAGCGAGCATGCTCGCGATGAACGTCCAGACACCGCTGGCATTCAGACAGCCCGCGTTATCGTTAGCGACCATCGCGACGGTTCGACGCCTCGACATGCTCGCCCCTACAGGGTTGGGGGTGTGGGATTTTAGATGGCGTAGCGCTGCAAATTGCTCATCATTTCCTTCAGCGCCTCGATGTTGTCCTTCGGATGCGCCGCACCTTCGAAGTCGCAGATCTGCTGCCAGTGCGCGGCCACGTCTTCGGGTGTGAACCCTGCTCGCGGATCGAAACCGGCACCGAGGCTGCGCTCCCAGCGCACCTTGCCCATCCAGCCGCCACCCACTTCGAACAGCCCGGAGGTTTCCTGGCAGTTCTCGCTGGCGAGGTACACCACCAGCGGGCTGACCAGTTCCGGCTTGAGCTGTTCGAATACCTGCGGCGGAATCAAGCCCTCGGTCATGCGGGTGCCGCCGGTAGGGGCAATGGCATTGACCAGGATATTGTTTTTACGGCCTTCGATGGCCAGTGTGCGGGTCAGGCCGTAGAGACCCAGTTTGGCCATACCGTAGTTGGACTGGCCGAAGTTGCCGTAGATGCCCGAAGTCGACGCGGTGAAGATCACCCGACCATAGTTTTGCTCGCGCAGGTGTGGCCACGCGGCGCGGGTGACTTTGTAGGCGCCTTCGACGTGGACGCGGTAAACCAGGTCCCAGTCGGCGTCGTCCATTTTGTGAAACGTCTTGTCGCGCAGGATCCCGGCGTTGTTGACCACCACGTCGACTCGGCCGAAGGTATCGAGGGCGTTCTGGACGATTTTTTCGCCGTCGGTGACAGAGTCGTGGTTGGCCTCGGCAATGCCGCCCGCTTCGCGAATCTCGGCCACCACCCGGTCTGCCGCCGAAGCGTTCGCACCTTCGCCCTGGGTTGATCCGCCAAGGTCGTTGACCAGCACTTTGGCCCCCTGCTTCGCGAACAACAGTGCGTGGGCACGCCCCAGGCCACCGCCGGCCCCGGTGATGATCACGACTTTATCTTCGAAGCGCACAGACTCGTTCATTACGGGACTCCAGCAGGCCAGGGACTATGAGTCCGAGTGTCTGACATGCGAGTACCCGCCACAATGATCTGGGGCAAGGCTGAATGGTAGGTGATAAGGCCTGAGGATGATGCACGGTCGCCCTTTTCCCTGTAGGGGCGAGCATGCTCGCGATGGTGGCGCAGACAACGCGGGGCAGCAGGACACCAGCGTTATCGTTAACCACCATCGCCAGCAAGCTAGCGCCTACAGAGACGCGACCTTCAACACCGTCGGTGTCAGCCGATCGCGAAATGCCAGGTAGTGTTCCAGCACTTGCCCTGGAGCCTCACTCTGCGGGTAATGGCCGATTCCGGGCAGTAAAACCGTATCGGGGTTGGGGATCAGTTGGCGATAGCGCTGGACCATGTGCGCGCCGGAAATCGGGTCGACCTCACCATCGATGACGCGCAACGGCACCTCGCCACGCTGCATCGCACTGACCCAGCGGTCGCGCTGAACGCGTCGTTCGGGAATGTAGCTGATCAACTTGTGCAGGATGCGAGGGCCGCGATTGCTCTCCACCAGGCTCCAGAAGTCATCGAGCTCACTTTCACTCGGCCGGGTCTGAGGCCCGAAAATCTGGCGGAAACTCTTCACCAGCGCATCGCGCGAAAACGCCCGGCCAATCATCCAGCCCAACGGACTGAGTAATAGCTTCTGCATCAGCACCGGGCGATGGGTTTCCGGAAACAGGCCGCCGTTCAGAAACACGCAACTGGCCAGGTGAAACCGTGCTTCGTAATGCCGTGCCAGCAACTCCTGAGCCACACTGTCACCGTAATCGTGGGCCAGCACGTGCACCGGTTGCTGGACCTTCAAGTGCTCCAGCAATGCCTGTTGCAGATCGGCCTGCTCGAGCAGGCTGTACTCGTGGTTCAGCGGCTTGGCCGAATCGCCGAAACCGAGCATATCGCAGGCGATCAGCCGATAGCGCTGCGACAGCGGTTGCCACAGGTAATGCCAGTCCCAACTCGCGGTCGGGAAACCATGGATCAGCAGCAGCGGCTCCCCCTGCCCCGCCGTCCAGTAACGTACGGTCTGGCCTTGGAACACAAACGACTGGCCGCGTTTGCGCCAGGCACTCAGAGGAATCTCGGCAAGAGGCATCAGAGTTTGTATCCCGTGTCTTGTTGATCGAGTTTGCGCAGCAGCGCTGGCCAGGCCAGGGTGCCGCCCATCCCTTGAGCACTTTTGGTGACGCCGGCGATCATTGCCCTGGCACCTGCCAGAATTTGCGGCTCGATGGCGATCAGTTCGGCGCCACCGCTCGAGGCCATGACCTGGATGTCGCAGGTGCGCTGGAAGATAAACATCATCAGGAACGTATCGGCGATGGTGCCGCCACAGGTCAGCAGGCCGTGGTTGTGCAGCATCAGGAAATTGTTTTCACCGAGATCGGCCTGCAGGCGCGCCTTCTCTTCAGGGTTCAGCGCAACCCCTTCATAGGCGTGATAGGCCAGGCTGGAAAGAACGAACAACGACTGCTGGCTGATCGGCAGGATGCCTTGTTTCTGCGCCGACACCGCCACGCCTGACGCCGTGTGGGTATGCAGCACACAGGCCACATCGTGACGGACTTCATGCACGGCGCTGTGGATGGTGTAACCCGCCGGGTTGATGTCGTAAGGGCTGTCCATCAGCTTGTTGCCCGCCTGATCGACCTTGACCAGGCTCGACGCGGTGATCTCGTGGAACATCAGCCCGAACGGGTTGATCAGGAAGTCTTCGGTGCCAGGCACCTTGGCGGAAATGTGGGTGAAGATCAGATCGTCCCAGCCATGCAGTGCGACCAAACGGTAACAGGCAGCCAGATCGACACGGGCCTGCCACTCGGCGGCACTGACCTGATCTTTGACACTGTGGGGCGATTGGACGGGGGCTACGCTCACGGCAAGGAACTCCTGTTCTTATTGTTCTGCTCACGTGAACCAGTCTAGTCAGATAGTCGTTGGGTAGTAGTTGCATTGGCAGCCAGCTTGATGACCGAACGAGTCAGTTAACGGATGGGAATGGATCCATGTCAAAGGACCGCCGCCAGCAACGGCGCAGCGAACAGGTTCAACAGTCCAGTCAGCACCATCACCAGCCCCGCCACCGAGCCCTCCTCACCCCCGACTTCATGGGCCCGACTGACCCCGGCGCCGTGCGCGCCAACTCCGAACAAGGCCCCACGAGCCAGCGCACTGCGCAAGGGCAGCCACTTGAGCAGGATGCCGCCCAGCATGGCGCCGAACACGCCGGTGAACATGACGAACACGGCCGTCAGCTCCGGCACGCCGCCCAGGTCGTGAGCCAGCGGCATGGCGAAGGGCGTGGTGATGGAGCGCGGCAGCAGCGACATCGTCACCGAACTGTCCAGCGCCAGCGCCTTGGCAAGACCGAACGAGCTGCCGATGGAGGCAGCGCTTCCGGCCAGCATGCCGAGCAGGAGAGCCGACCAATGGCGCATCAACAGTTGCCGCTGCTGCCAGATCGGCACGGCGAAAGCGACGGTCACCGGGCCGAGTACCAGCATCAGCCAGTGGGTGTTGCTGGAGTATTCGGCATAGGCGGTGTGCAACGGTACGGCGAGTGCCAGCAGCAGGGCCGGGACCAAAATCAGTGGAGACAGCAGGTAGCGGCCCGTGCGCGAATAGAACCAGCGACTGAACCCATAGGCCAGCAAGGTGAAGGCCAGCCAGAACATCGGCATCCATTCAAGTTTCACTGGGCTTGCTCCACCGCACGACCAGTTCCACCGTGAACGCCGTGACCAGCATCACCATCAAGGTGCTGACACCGATCACCAGAAGAATCCGCCAGCCTTCATCACGTAACAAGCCACCGTAATCGAGCAGGCTCATCAATGCCGGGATGAAAAACAGCAACATCTCGGCCATCAGCAGGCCTGCGCCCTTCTGTAACGTGGCCGGCTTGAGCAGCCCGAGCGCGAACGCCAGCAGCAACAGCGCCATGCCGATGACACCACCGGGAATCGGCCAGCCTGACCAGGCCGCCAACTGGCAGCCGAGCAGATAAATGGCCAACAACACGGCCAGCTCGGTGGCCAGGCGGCCCAGGTATTTCAGGGTAGATGCTTTCATGTCGTCATTCCTCGCCCGTTCATTTTACGGAGCGGGCTGCTATCCCTGAAGCGAATTGTTAGACTCGGTGCCATTCCACATTGGAATTACGTAATGGAATTCAGGCATCTGCGAAGCTTTGTCGAGGTCATGCACCAAGGGGGGTTTACCCAAGCCGCCAAGACCTTGCACATCAGTCAATCGGCCGTCAGCAAACAGGTTGCCCAACTCGAGCAGAGCCTGGGAACGCCCTTGCTGGAGCGCCTGGGTTCGCAACTGCGTCTGACTGCAGCTGGCAAAGTGGTGCTGCAGCGCGCCGAAGGTATGCTGCGCCTGCACAATGAATTGCTCAGCGAACTGGATGACCTGAGCCATCTGGCCCGTGGCGAGTTACGCCTGGGGTTGCCTCTATTGGGCAGTGACGCGCTGTTTGCGGGCTTGTTTGCCGAGTACCGGCGACGCTACCCCAACATCAGCATCCATTTGCTCGAGGGCGGAAGCCTGAACATTGAGCAAGGCGTTTTGAGCGGTGAGCTGGAACTGGGCGGAGGGCTGCTGACCAAAGACCCGCAGTTCGCCTTTCAACCGTTTTGCGACGAGCCGCTGGATGCCTTGCTGCCCAGCGAACATCCCTTGGCGAAGAAGTCCGTTATCGACCTGGAGGAATTGGCTGAAACACCCTTCCTGCTCTATCAGCGCAGCTTCGTGCTCAATGACCGCGTGCTGCAAGCCTGCCAGCAGGCGGGGTTTACGCCAAAGGAAGGCGGGCGCAGTGGCCAGGCGGATTTTCTGGCCGCGCTGGTGGCGGCCGGGCAAGGCGTGGTCCTGTTGCCGCGAGTCGTGGCGCGTGGGCTGGAGCGGCCAGGCGTGGTGCGCCTGGCCTTGAACGCACCCGATTACCTGCGCTGGGACATCGCGTTCATCTGGCGCCAGGGTGCTTATTTGTCCAAAGCCGCCCAAGCCTGGCTGGCGCTGTTGCGCGAGCGCCCGGTCAGTCGCGCAGAGCGCTGATCAGCTCCGCCAGCCAGGGCTCGGCATCGGTTTCCGGCGTCACGCTTTCGCTGGCGTCCAGGCGCAGCATCGGGACCACTTCGCGCACGCCCATTTCGCCCAGTAACTCGCGCATCAATTCGCCGCCGCCACAGAACGTGTCGCCATAACTCGCGTCGCCCAAGCCGATCACAGCTCCCGGCAAACCACGCCAGGCGGCCGGCAACTGATCGCGGATGGCGAAGTACAGCGGTTGCAGGTTGTCCGGTAATTCACCCATGCCTGTGGTTGAAGTCACCGCCAGGAAGGCATCAGGGCCAAAGGCCTGGATGTCGGCGAAGCTCGCACGAGGGTTGTGGAAAACGTCGAAGCCCGCAGCTTTCAACAGATGCGCGGCATGACGGGCGACTTCTTCGGCAGTGCCGTACACCGAGCCGGAAAGGATGGCGACTTTCATCAATCTGATCCTGAAACTGGATAAAAGACCGGGATATTAACAGCACGGTCCCGAATGTTCTTTTAGACTTGAGACGGACTATCAACAAGGAAGACAACTTTAAATGATCAATGCCCAGCTGCTGCAAATGGTGATCAACGCGTCCCGCGACGGCATCGTGATTGCCGAGAGAGAAGGCGAGCACGACAATATCCTGATCTACGTGAATCCGGCATTCGAACGCCTGACCGGCTACAGCAGCGAAGAAATCCTCTATCAGGACTGCCGCTTCCTGCAATCGGGCGATCGCGACCAGGCACCGCTGGCCTTGATCCGCGAGACGTTGAAGGGGGACGGCTCCTGCCGCGAAGTCCTGCGCAACTACCGCAAGGACGGCACCCCCTTCTGGAATGAACTGTCGCTGACCACGGTAAAAAACCCGAGCGATGGCCAAACCTATTTCGTGGGCGTGCAGAAAGACGTGACCGTTCAGGTCAAGGCTCAGCAGCGGGTTGCGCAGTTGGAGGAGCAAGTTGCGCAGCTGCAAAAGGCGCTTGCTGAGCTAAAAGCGACGAACGGCTAAAACAAAATAAAGAATCGATTGTCATTAACTACAATCACCGATGCCTTCGTAACTTTTTATTTCGAGCAGATCATGCACCGTGACGCACTCCTGACCCAGGACGAACTGGATTACATCCAGTCCATGCAACACAACCCGCAACTCAACGTGCGGGATGCGACGTCGAGCCTGCTCGTCAACGGCGGTTCGCAAATCCGTGACCTGCTCACGCGCCTGGCTGCGCATGAGCAAGTCACCATCCAGGCCAATTTCGAAAACCAGCAGATGACCTTCCCGCTGCATCTGGTGGAAGACGAGTTTCATGCGTTGCATCTGCGCCTCGGTGTTCCCAGCATCTACGAGGACGGGCCATCGGTACGGCCATGGCGCCTGGTCCTCGAAGAGCCGGTCGCCCTTGAGAACGCCAGTGGCCAGCCCGGAACGATGTGGGTGCACGAGGTTTCATTCAAGGGCGTCCTGCTGGAAGTCCGCAACAAGACCAAACCGCCCAAGCATTTTGCGCTGTGGTTCAGCCCGTCAGGCTATGAACGCATTGCGATGCGTGGCACGTTCGAAAAAGAGGCCGAGAATGGCTTCTACGCCTATCAACTGAGCCAGAGCGACACGGACGAAACCGAGCGTTTGCGCCAGTTCATCCTTCAGCAGCACCGGTTGACCCACCCCACCCTGCACCTCTGATTCAGGTGTCCAGGCTACCTGCCAGGAACTGCCTCAGGCGCTGACGCATTTCCATGCCCTCGTTGCCCAGGCAGCCGATGGAGGAGCCGGCAAAGCTTTCCTCCGCCAGGTCAGACGCATCACCGGCGAGCATCAAGCGACAATCCAGGCTCATGGCCAGCCGATTAAGCCGTCGAGGCAAGTCGGGCGCGGGGACGTGATTGGAAAAGAGCACCAACGCCTCTGGCTTTATTTTTTCGCACACCAGCGTCAGCTCATCCAGCGGCTGACCAATTGTCAGCAGCCGCACCCCCATGTCATTGCCGCTCAGGAACAGCGCAGCGATGAGCAATTCAAGCTCACGGCACTGGCCGGCCAGGGCGCTGATGATCACCCGACGGGGTGAGCTGCGCATCAGCAGCAAGCGCTGCAGGACCCGTGTGCGCAAATAGCCGTCGTAGAACAGCCACTCGCTGGTTTGTCCGAACTGATCCTGGCGTTGCAGCAACTGTTTCCAGAGCGGAATCAGGATGTCCTGGAAAACCACCGCCTGGGAATAACTGGAGAAAATCTGTCCGTAGACCTGATCCAGCTGAATATCGTCGAAGGCGCTGACGGCCGCGTGCACCTGTTGCTGCCATTGCGCGTAGTCGGCTTGTACCAGTTCGTTGGGGATGATGTGCGAAAGCGCCTGAAGCGGCGCGGCCTTGGCCAGGATCTTGCCGACCTTGCTGACGGCGACGCCACGGTCGAGCCAGCCGAGAATGCTGTGGACCCGCTCGATATCGGCCAGCGCGTACAACCGATGCCCGCTTTCGGTGCGTGTTGGCTGGAGCAGGCCATAGCGCCGCTCCCAGGCGCGCAGCGTGACCGGATTGACGCCCGTCAGCCGTGACACCTCGCGAATTGGGAACAGATCTTCCTTTTCGATGGAAGCGGCGGTAGGTGAACCAGTGTCATCGTCAATCGAAACAGGCATTGGGCAGTCAACCCTTTCGTGCAAATTGGATCCTATATTAACTCGTCTACCCCTCCTTCATTCAAGGTATAGATCAATCACGGCAGTCAGCAGATACCTGTAGAATCCGGCGCATTCCTTGCTTGTACCAAGACGCAGCCCACCACCCCGGCGCTGTGCCTGGCGAAACTCCTACCCGGAGTGACGCGTTAAAAATCTGGAGTTACACAATGACTACCTCCCCCGTCACGCTGATGGTCGCGCGCCGTGTTGCCAATGGACGCTACCAGGACCTCATGACCTGGTTGCGCGAAGGCGAACAACTGGCCACCGATTTCCAGGGTTATCTCGGCTCCGGTGTGCTCGCCCCACCGCCTGGAGGCGATGAATTCCAGATCATTTTCCGCTTTGCCAACGAACAGACCATGCACGCGTGGGAGCACTCCGCATCGCGTACCGCGTGGCTGGCCCGTGGCAGCGACCTGTTTGCGCATAAAACCGAGCATCGAGTGAGCGGCATTGAAGGCTGGTTTGGCACCACTGGCGCACGCCCACCTCGCTGGAAGCAGGCCGTCGCAATCTGGCTGGCGTTTTTTCCAGTGTCGTTGCTGTTCAACTTCGTCCTCGGGCCGCTGCTGGGGGGATTACCCCTGTTGCCGCGAGTATTGTTGAGCACCCTGTGCCTGACGCCGTTGATGGTCTATTTCTTCATTCCGCTGTCGACGCGATTGTTGGCGGGGTGGTTGAACGCGACACCCATCCGCCGCTCGGCCGCCGAGGCTCGTTGACTCGCGCCTACAGGAGTTCGGTAGATCCCGCGTTGCGCTGGTATAGTTTTGCTCTCACCGCGACGCGAGCCGTTCATGACTTCTTCCTCCGCCCCGATCCTCATCACCGGCGCTGCCCAGCGCGTCGGCCTGCACTGTGCGCAGCGGCTACTGGAAGACGGGCACGCGGTGATTTTCAGTTACCGTACCGAACGCCCCGGCGTGCAGGTCTTGCGCGACCTGGGCGCAACAGCGCTGTTCGCCGACCTGTCCAGCGAAGCCGGTATCCTAGCCTTTATCCACGAACTGAAGACACACACCGATAGCCTGCGCGCGATCATCCACAATGCCTCCGAGTGGCTGGCTGAATCGCCGGACACGGACGCCGCAGCGTTCAGCCGAATGTTCAGCGTGCACATGCTGGCGCCCTACCTGATCAACCTGCATTGCGCCGACCTGCTGCACCGGTCACAGCCTGCCGATATCGTGCACATCAGCGATGACGTCACGCGCAAGGGCAGCAGCCGACACATTGGCTATTGCGCGAGCAAGGCCGGGCTCGACAGCCTGACCCTGTCATTCGCCGCCAGGTATGCGCCCGCCATCAAGGTCAACGGCATCGCCCCGGCCCTGCTAATGTTCAATGCGCATGACGACGCAACGTATCGCGCCAAGGCGCTCGCCAAGTCCGCGCTGGGCATCGAACCCGGCGGCGAAGTGATCTACCAGAGCTTGCGTTACCTGCTCGACAACTCTTATGTCACCGGCACCACCCTGACCGTCAACGGCGGACGGCACCTCAAGTAGGCGACCCCGCGAGGATCATCCATGATGTTATCCCTGCACCACAATGCCCTGTCCCAGAGCTATCGCGACATTCTCATCGGCCTGGGGGAAAACCCCGAGCGCGAGGGTTTGCTCGACACCCCGATGCGCGCGGCCAAGGCCATGCAGTACCTGTGTCACGGCTATGGACAGACTGTCGAGGAAGTCGTCAACGGCGCGTTGTTCGCTTCCGACAGCGATGAAATGGTGATCGTCGACAACATTGAGTTGTACTCGCTCTGCGAACATCACATGCTGCCCTTCATCGGCAAGGCACATGTGGCTTATATTCCAACGGGCAAGGTGCTGGGCCTGTCGAAGATCGCGCGGCTGGTGGACATGTTCGCCCGTCGCCTGCAGATCCAGGAAAACCTCACCCGGCAGATCGCCGACGCGGTGCTGCAAGTCACGGGCGCGGCCGGCGTTGCCGTGGTCATCGAAGCCCAGCACATGTGCATGATGATGCGCGGCGTCGAAAAACAGAATTCGACCATGAACACTTCGGTAATGCTCGGCGCCTTCCGCGAGTCGAGCAACACCCGCCAGGAGTTCCTGCAATTGATTGGACGGAGCAAGAAGTAATGTCACAACTTCAACCAGGCATGGCACGCATCCGGGTCAAGGACCTGTGCCTGCGGACCTACATTGGCATCAACGAGGACGAAATCCTCAACAAGCAGGATGTGTTGATCAACCTGACCATCCTGTATGCCGCCCAGGAAGCCGTGCGCGACAACGACATCGATCATGCGCTGAATTACCGAACCATCACCAAGGCGATCATCGCCCACGTCGAAGGCAATCGCTTCGCCCTGCTCGAACGCCTGACCCAGGAAATTCTCGACCTGGTCATGGCCAACGCCTCGGTGCTGTACGCGGAAGTGGAGGTCGACAAACCCCATGCGCTGCGTTTTGCCGAGTCGGTGTCGATTACGCTTGCAGCGAGTCGGGCTACTGCGTAGCAGCTGCAAGCTTCAAGCTTCAAGCCGCAAGCTGTAGACTTCGCCTCACCGCAACCCATCTTGCAGCTTGAAGCTTGCCGCTCGAAGCTGTCTCGAAGAGACCTCCATGACCGATCAAGAACGCCTCGAACTCGAAGCCGCCGCCTTCCGCCGGCTCGTCGCCCATCTGGACAGCCGCAAGGATGTGCAGAACATCGACCTGATGAACCTCTCGGGTTTCTGCCGCAACTGCCTCTCCAAGTGGTACAAGGCCGCCGCCGATGAACGCCAGATCGAAGTCACCCTCGATAACGCACGTGAGGTCGTCTACGGCATGCCATACGCCGAGTGGAAAGCCCAATACCAGCAAGAAGCCAGCGCCGAGCAACAGGCGGCGTTCGCCAAAGGAAAACCCCATGACTGACCTGAACACCCTGCGCGCCAGCCTCAAGAGCGGCGAACACGTCTTCGCCGATACCCTCGCCTTCATCGCGGCCGGCTACGACTATCAGCCGCAGGCTTTCAACAACGGTGGCGTGGAAAACGCCGCCGGGCAAAACGAAGGCTCGTGCAAGACCCTGGGCCTGGCCCTCCTTGAAGGCCTGAGCGATGAAGAAGCGCTGCTGGCGTTCGGCGAACACTACCGCTCGGTAGTCGCCACCCCTGAAGGCAGCGACCACGGCAACATCCGCGCACTGATCGCCCATGGCCTGGCCGGGGTGAAGTTCGGCGAGCAGCCGCTGACTCGCCGCTAATCCCGCCCGGCCGCAACCTAACCTGTAGGAGCGCGCTTGTCGAGGCGTCGAACCGTCGCGATGGAGTCACAGACACCGCTGGGTGTCAGACAGACAGCGTCATCATTGGCGACTGATCGCGAGCAAGCTCGCTCCTACAAGGACATCCCGACTTTTAAGATTGACCCGGCAACTTTATTTCGTTTGCCCGACACCACTGCTCGCGGCTTAGATAAACGCAAGTTCTCCTTCTTGCGAGCCGGTCATCCATGAGCAGCGAATCCATCAGTCAGTCGATCAACATCGTTCATCCCGTCACCCTCAGCCATGGCAAAAATGCCGAGGTCTGGTCGACTGATGGAAAACGCTATATCGACTTTGTCGGCGGTATCGGTGTACTGAACCTCGGCCATTGCCACCCGCGCATCGTCGAGGCCATTCGAGAGCAAGCCACGCGGCTGACGCACTACGCGTTCAATGCCGCGCCCCACACGCCTTACCTCGACTTCATGGAGCGCCTGGCCGGCTTCATACCGGTGAGTTACCCGGTCAGCGGCATGCTCACCAACAGCGGCGCGGAAGCAGCGGAGAACGCCTTGAAGATCGTCCGTGGCGCGACGGGGCGAACCGCTGTCATTGCCTTCGACGGCGCCTTCCACGGGCGCACGCTCGCCACGCTCAACCTCAACGGCAAGGTGGCGCCCTACAAACAGAAGGTCGGTGCACTGCCCGGCCCGGTATATCACCTGCCCTTCCCGAGTAAAGACAACGGCGTCACCTGCGCCGAGGCTCTAAAAGCCCTGGATCGACTCTTTGGCGTCGAAATCGATATAGAGGACGTGGCCTGTTTCATCGTCGAACCGGTGCAGGGTGAAGCGGGCTTCCTCGCGTTGGACGTCGATTTTGCGCAGGCGCTGCGCCGTTTGTGCGATGAAAAGAACATCCTGTTGATCGCCGACGAGATCCAGTCCGGGTTTGGCCGCACCGGTGAACGCTTTGCGTTTCCCCGGTTGGGCATCGAGCCGGACCTGATCCTGCTCGGCAAAAGCATTGGCGGCGGCGTCCCACTGGGCGCGGTGGTCGGCCGCAAGGCGCTGCTCGACACCCTGCCCAAAGGCGGGCTTGGCGGTACTTACTCGGGCAACCCGATCGCCTGTGCGGCGGCGTTGGCGACGCTGGACGAAATGACCGATGCCAACCTGCACGCGTGGGGTTTACAGCAGGAACAGGCGATCATCAGCCGCTACGAAACCTGGCGCGCCAACAACGTCTCTCCCTACCTGGGCCGCCTGACCGGTGTCGGCGCCATGCGCGGCATCGAACTGGCCAACCCCGACGGCACACCCGCCCCGGCACAACTGACGCAACTGCTGACCCTGGCGCGGGACGCTGGCTTGTTGCTGATGCCCAGCGGCAAGTCGCGACACATCATCCGCCTGTTGGCGCCGCTGACCACAGAGCCAGCGGTGCTGGAAGAGGGCCTGGACATCTTCGAGGCGTGCCTCAAGAAACTGGTGTGAACACCCCAAGCCCTGTAGGAGCGAGCTTGCTCGCGATGGAAGAACAGGCACCGCTGGGTGTCAGACAGCCAGCGTTATCGTTTACGAGGATCGCGAGCAAGCTCGCTCCTACAGGGAACCCGGAAACCAGACACAAAAAAACCGGCCTAAGCCGGTTTTTTCATTTCAACACCCTTAGAACGAAGCGTTCTGCAGGCCGTCGAGGTAACGTTCGGTGTCCAGTGCGGCCATGCAGCCGGCGCCGGCCGAGGTGATTGCCTGGCGGTAAACGTGGTCAGCCACGTCACCGGCGGCGAAGATGCCTTCGACGTTGGTCGCGGTGGCGTTGCCTTCACGGCCGCCCTGCACCACCAGGTAGCCGTCTTTCAAGGTCAGTTGGCCTTCGAACAGCGAGGTGTTCGGGGTGTGGCCGATGGCGATGAACACACCGTCCACCTTGATTTCGTCAAAGCTGCCGTCGTTGTTCTTCAGGCGGGCACCGGTCACGCCCATGTTGTCGCCCAGGACTTCATCCAGGTTGGAGTTGAGCTTGAGGATGATCTTGCCTTCAGCGACGCGAGCGTTGAGCTTGTCGATCAGGATCTTCTCGGCGCGGAAGGTATCGCGACGGTGGATCAGGGTCACGGTGCTGGCAATGTTGGCCAGGTACAGCGCCTCTTCTACAGCGGTGTTGCCACCACCGACCACGGCCACTGGCTTGTTGCGGTAGAAGAAACCGTCGCAGGTCGCGCAGGCCGAAACCCCTTTGCCCATGAACGCTTCTTCCGAGGGCAGGCCCAGGTAACGAGCGCTGGCGCCGGTGGCAATGATCAGGGCGTCGCAGGTATAGGTCGCGCTGTCGCCGGTCAGGGTGTAAGGCTTGGAAGCAAAATCCACCGCGTTGATGTGATCAAAGACGATCTCGGTTTCAAAACGCTCGGCGTGCTCGCGCATGCGCTCCATCAGAGCCGGGCCGGTCAGGCCGTGGACGTCGCCCGGCCAGTTGTCGACTTCGGTGGTGGTCGTCAGTTGACCGCCGGCCTGCATGCCGGTGATCAGCAGCGGCTTGAGGTTGGCACGGGCGGCATAGACCGCGGCGCTGTAACCGGCAGGGCCGGAACCGAGAATAATCACTCGCGAATGACGGACTTCAGACATGACCTGCTCCTGTTGACCGGCCCAAAACACCTGGCGCGGAACGCCGGGTTGCCGACGTGAATAAAAAAAGACCATTGAAAGCACTTGGGGAAGGCTTGAATACAACAGTCCTGTAAAAGAATGGGTGCAGCGTATCGAGGGGGCGAAGATTAAGGAAATACGGTTTAACAATCCAGCTCATAGGTGGTCTCTATCCCGTTACCGTTTGTTTATAGGCACCTTTGTTACCGCTGATGTCGATCCAGTAACGGCGCTTTCGCCGAAGTGGCAAAGTCGGTAAGGTCGGCGCGTTTCCCCTTTCTCGGAGCACGATATGCCCGCCCCTGTTCTGTCCGGCCCGCAATACCTGCGTGAAGGGCTCAAGCTGGTTTTGAGTCCCAGCCTGCGGCTTTTCGTATTGCTGCCATTGGTCATCAACCTGGTGCTGTTCGTCGGATTGATCTATCTGGCCGGCCATCAATTCAGCCTGTGGGTCGATACACTGATGCCCACCCTGCCGGACTGGCTGAGTTTTCTCAGTTACATCCTGTGGCCGATTTTCGTCGTGCTGGTGGTATTGATGGTGTTTTTCACCTTCACAATGCTCGCCAACATCATCGCCGCGCCGTTCAATGGCTTCCTGGCGGAGAAGGTCGAAGTGGTGGTGCGCGGCACCGATGATTTCCCGGCGTTCAGCTGGGGCGAACTGATCGCCATGGTCCCGCGCACCTTCGCCCGGGAAATGCGCAAGCTCGGTTACTTCCTGCCGCGTGCCATCGGCTTGTTCATCCTCTCGTTCGTGCCCGTGGTGAATATCATTGCTGCACCGCTGTGGCTGCTGTTCGGGGTGTGGATGATGGCGATTCAGTACATCGACTACCCCGCAGACAACCACAAGCTGGGCTGGAACGAGATGCTCGCCTGGCTGCGGCAGAAACGCTGGCAGAGCATGAGCTTCGGCGGGATTGTGTATCTGGTGCTGCTGATTCCGGTGGTCAACGTGCTGATGATGCCCGCCGCCGTAGCCGGTGCGACCTTGTTCTGGGTCCGTGAGCAAGGCGCCGAAAGCCTGGTGAGCCAACGCTGAGCCCGTCACGAATCCATCATCAAATCGCCACACTGGCGACATGGCCCCAGCCGACACTGGGGTCATGACGACAGCTCTGCGCATCACCCTGATCACCGAAACCTTCCCTCCTGAAATCAATGGAGTGGCCAACACCCTTGGTCGCTTGTGCGACGGCTTGCGCGCGCGCGGACACCAGGTGGAGCTGGTGCGGCCGCGCCAGGGTTGCGATCTGCAACTGGGCAGCGACGACCAATTGCTGTTGTGCCGTGGTTGGCCGCTGCCAGGCTACCCAGGACTGCAATGGGGCCAGTCATCGATGCACAAGCTGCTGCGACGCTGGACGCGCCAGCGCCCGGACGTGCTGTACATCGCCACGGAGGGACCACTGGGCCTGTCCGCGTTGCGTGCGGCACGGCGCTTGGGAATTTCCGTGGTCAGCGGCTTTCACACCAACTTCCAGCAGTACTCCAACCAGTATGGACTAGGCTTGCTGACGCGCCTGCTGACCCATTACCTGCGCTGGTTTCACAATCGCTCGAACCTGACCCTGGTCCCAAGTGTCAGCCAACGCATGGAGCTGGAGCGTCGGCATTTCGAGCGACTGGCATTGCTCTCGCGGGGGGTCGATTGTCAGTTGTTTCATCCGAGCAAACGCCAACAATCACTGCGTGAACAATGGGGCCTGGGCGAGAAGGACATTGCCGTTATTCATGTCGGGCGCCTGGCAGCCGAGAAAAACCTCGGTTTGCTCAAGCGCGCCATCGACACGCTGACCACGACGTATCCACAACGAACAATAAAGCTGGTCATCGTCGGCGACGGCCCACAACGCAAGGCCCTGGAGAAGGCGCTGCCCGACGCTATTTTCTGCGGCCCGCACCGTGGCGAAACCCTGGCTGCCCACTATGCATCGGGCGATGTTTTCGTGTTTCCCAGCCTGACCGAAACCTTCGGCAATGTGGTGCTGGAGGCCCTGGCTTCGGGGTTGGGTGTGGTGGCTTATGACCAGGCGGCAGCGGCCCAGCACATTCGCCATGGCTACAACGGCGTACTGGCGATGCCGGGGGATGAAGCGGCGTTTTGCGACGCGGCGGTGTGGTTGCTGGAAGAGCGCGAGACCTTGCGCTGTGTACGACTCAATGCGCGCCAGCATGCAAGCCGCCAGGGCTGGGGCGCGATTGTCGAGGCGTTTGAGGGGCAATTGCGGGGGGCTTGTGGGGGAGAGTCGGTGGTGCCTGGGGCTGCTTCACTGCCTTGAGAATTTTGTTGGATTCAAGTCAGTCATCGCGAGCAAGCTCGCTCCTACACGGGTTGATGAGATCCTTATAGGAGCGGGCTTGCCCGCGATGGCGGCCCTGACAGGCGCCGCTTAAACCAGCGTCATCAACGCCTCACGGCTGAACGGCAAGATATCTTCCTCGCGCCCGTCACGCACTTTCTGCGCCCAGTCCGGGTCCACCAGCAGGGCACGCCCAACTGCCACGAGATCGAACTCGTCATTGTTCAGCCGTTCCAGCAGTTTCTCAAGACTGGCCGGCTGGGCAATCTTGTCGGTATTGACCATGAATTGCAGGAACTCGCCATCCAGGCCGACGCTGCCCACGGTGATGGTCGGCTTGCCGGTGAGTTTGCGCGTCCAGCCGGCCAGGTTCAGCTCGGAACCGTCGAACTCAGGCTCCCAGAAACGGCGGGTCGAGCAGTGGAAAATGTCCACGCCAACGTCGGATAGCGGCTTGAGGAATTCGCCCAGTGCCTGCGAGGTTTGCACCAGACGCGCGGTGTAATCCTGCTGTTTCCACTGGGAAAAACGGAAGATGATCGGGAAACCTTCACCCACCGCTGCGCGCACCGCTTGAATCAACTCGATGGCAAAACGCGAACGGTTGGCCAGGCTGCCACCGTATTCGTCGGTGCGCTGGTTGCTGCCTTCCCAGAAAAACTGGTCGACCAGGTAACCGTGGGCACCGTGGATTTCCACGCCGTCCATGCCGATGCTCTTGGCATCCTTGGCGGCCTGGGCGAACGCGGCGATCACGTCCTGGATATCCTGCTTGCTCATGCCGTGAACCACGACCTGGCCGTCCTTCAATTTTTCCGACGGGCCGTAACCCGGCACGCTCGCATCCGGTTCGGTGCCGATGCGACGTACACTGCCGACGTGCCACAGTTGCGGAACGATCTTGCCGCCCTCGGCATGCACGGCGTCGACCACTTTCTTCCAGCCGGCCAAGGCGTCTTCACCGTAGAAATGCGGCACGTTCGGGTATCCGTTGGACGCCTTGTGTCCGACGGTGGTGCCCTCGGTGATGATCAGGCCAACGCCGGCCGCAGCGCGACGACGGTAGTACTCGATGACCTTGGAATTTGGCACGCCACCGGGCGAGAACGAACGTGTCATTGGCGCCATGACCACGCGAGTCGGCAGTTCGAGGGTGCCAAGGTGGAACGGTTTGAACAGGGCTTGAACGGGCATCGGTGCGCTCCACGAGGATAGACTTTATGACGAGTATAATATGGAGGCTTGCGAGCGCTGGGAAGGATTATTGATTTGCGTGATTAAGGGTTAAAACTTGTGAGGATTCACGAAACCTGTAGGAGCGAGCATGCTCGCGATGGTCGTCAACGATAACGTTGGCTGTCTGATGCCCAACGGTGTCCGTTATTCCATCGCGAGCATGCTCGCTCCTACAGGGGATAGAGGTTCAGCTCAGCCCAGCGCTTTTTCGATAGCCTGGATGACCGCAGGATCGTCCGGCGCGGTACGTGGCGAAAAACGTGCGAGGACGCGGCCGTCCTTGCCCAGCAGGAATTTTTCGAAGTTCCAGGTGATGTCACCGGGAAACTCGGCGCCTTCGCCGGCCAGCAGGCGATACAACTGGTGACGTTCATGGCCGTTGACTTCCAGCTTGCTAGACAACGGAAAAGTCACGCCGTAGTTGAGGCTGCAGAAATCCTGGATTTCCTGTTCGCTGCCCGGCTCCTGCCCGGCAAACTGGTTGCACGGCAATCCCAGTACGGTGAAGCCCTTGCCCTTGTATTGCTGATAGAGGTTTTCCAGCGCGGCGTATTGCGGGGTCAAGCCACATTTGGAGGCTACGTTGACCACCAGCACGACGTTGCCCTTGAAAGGCGCCAGCGGAAGTTCCTGACCATTCAGGGCTGTCAATTTCAGGTCGTGAAAAGCACTCATGACGTACTCCAGATTCCCGTGTTTTTCTCGAAACAGCCTCTTGGCGATGTCACCAAGAACAGCCGCGGACTAAAAAGGCGCCCTTCGGGCGCCTCTCCAGTTCTCTGAGCTTAGCGCAGAAAATCAGTGGTGATGGCCACCTTCGCCATGGACGTGGCCATGAGCGATTTCTTCCTGGCTGGCGTCACGGATGGCAACGATCTTGACCTGGAAGTTCAGGCGCTGACCGGCCAGCGGGTGGTTGCCGTCAACGGTGACGTCGTCGCCGTCCAGGTCACGAATGGTGACGATCTGCATCTGGCCATCCGGAGCGGAAGCGTGGAACTGCATGCCCACTTCCAGCTCGTCGACGCCTTCGAACATGCTGCGGCTCAGGGTGCTGACCAGTTCGGCAGCGTATTCGCCGTAGGCATCTTCAGGTTCAACGGCTACGGTCAGCTCTTCGCCAACGCCTTTGCCTTCCAGGGCTTTTTCCAGGCCAGGGATGATATTGCCTGCGCCTTGCAGGTAAACCAGCGGTGCGCCGCCGGCGGAGCTGTCGATGACCTCACCAGCGTCGTTGGTCAGGGTATAGTCGATGGAGACAGCCTTATTGGCGGCGATCAGCATGGGGCGAGACCTTTTGCAGAAGAATATAGAAGGGCCAAGTCTAGCGAAGCCATCGTCCGAAAGCGAACACAACCCGGACAAACGGAACGCAACAGACGGCTCCACGATCACAGGTTTTCATCAGGATGAAGACGGACAATGGGTGGCCGAGCTGTCCTGCGGCCATACGCAGCACCTGCGCCACCAGCCGCCGTGGCAATCGCGGGCCTGGGTGCTGGACCCTGCGCAGCGGGCGGAAAAAATCGGCCAGCGCTTTGAATGCGGTTGGTGCGCTCAAGGCTCGGTTAGCGATAACCTTGGCGACTGAATCCCGGTCGATCGTCAGCGATAGACGCTCACCTTTGCCATGCACCCTTAGAGAACTCGCATGCAAACTTTTTTTATTGCGCCCACCGACTTTGGCGTGGGCCTGACCTCCATCAGCCTCGGGCTGGTTCGTACCCTTGAGCGCGCCGGCCTCAAGGTCGGCTTTTTCAAACCGATCGCCCAACCCCATCCGGGGGATACCGGGCCTGAGCGCTCCACCGAGCTGGTGGCACGCACCCACGGTTTGAAACCGCCGCAACCCCTGGGCCTGGCCCATGTCGAGCGCATGCTGGGCGACGGGCAGCTCGATGAGTTGCTCGAGGAAATCATCACGCTGTACCAGCAGGCAGCCATCGGCAAGGACGTGCTGATCGTCGAAGGCATGGTGCCGACCCGCAGCGCCAGCTACGCTGCGCGGGTCAACCTGCACCTGGCCAAGAGCCTCGACGCCGAAGTGATCCTGGTCTCGGCACCGGAAAACGAAGTGCTGACCGAGCTCTCGGGCCGCGTGGAATTGCAGGCGCAGTTGTTCGGCGGCCCGAAGGATCCGAAAGTCCTCGGCGTAATCCTCAACAAGGTCAAGACCGATGAGAGCATGGAGGCCTTCGCCTCGCGCCTGAGGGAACATTCGCCGTTGCTGCGCAGCGGTGATTTCCGCCTGCTTGGCTGCATCCCGTACCAGCCGGAACTGAATGCGCCGCGCACCCGCGACGTCGCCGACCTGATGGGCGCGCAGATTCTCAATGCTGGCGATTACGAAACCCGGCGGATGACCAAAATCATCATCTGCGCACGCACCATGCGCAACACCGTGGAGCTGCTCAAGCCCGGCGTGTTGGTGGTGACCCCCGGTGATCGCGACGACATCATCCTTGCCGTCAGCCTCGCTGCCATTAACGGCGTGCCGTTGGCGGGCCTGCTCCTGACCAGCGACACCCTGCCCGACCCGCGCATCATGGAGCTGTGTCGCGGTGCCTTGCAGGCCGGCCTGCCCGTACTGTCGGTCAGCACCGGTTCCTACGACACAGCCAACCTGTTGAACGGCCTCAACAAGGAAATCCCGATCGACGACCGCGAACGTGCGGAAATCATCACCGATTTCGTCGCTGGCCATCTCGACGCCAACTGGCTGCACCAGCGGTGCGGCACTCCACGGGAAATGCGCCTGTCGCCGGCCGTGTTCCGTTATCAACTGATCCAACGCGCCCAGGGCGCCAACAAGCGCATCGTGCTGCCCGAAGGCAGCGAACCGCTGACCGTGCAGGCGGCGGCGATCTGTCAGGCGCGTGGAATCGCTCGCTGCGTGTTGCTGGCCAAACCTGCGGATGTCGAAGCCGTGGCTCGCGCGCAGGGCATCGAGCTGCCGCCGGGACTGGAGATTCTCGACCCGGACCTGATCCGCGATCGCTACGTCGAACCGATGGTGTCCCTGCGCAAGAGCAAAAGCCTCAACGCCCCGATGGCCGAACAGCAACTGGAAGATCCGGTGGTGATCGGCACCATGATGCTTGCGCTCGATGAAGTCGATGGGTTGGTGTCCGGGGTCATACACTCCACCGCCAATACCATCCGCCCGGCCCTGCAACTGATCAAGACTGCGCCGGGCTGCACCCTGGTGTCGTCGGTGTTCTTCATGCTGTTCCCCGAAGAAGTGTTGGTCTATGGCGACTGCGTGATGAACCCGCACCCGAGCGCCAGCGAGTTGGCCGAAATTGCCCTGCAAAGCGCGGACTCGGCAGCCGCCTTCGGTATTACCCCACGCGTGGCGATGATCAGCTACTCCAGCGGCGAATCGGCCACCGGCGAAGAGGTGGAGAAAGTGCGCGAGGCGACCCTGCTCGCCCACGAGCAACAGCATTCGCTGCTGATCGACGGCCCGTTGCAATACGACGCCGCCGCCAACGAGACCGTGGCCCGGCAACTGGCGCCGAACAGCCAGGTGGCCGGTCGTGCCACGGTGTTCGTGTTCCCCGACCTCAATACCGGCAACACCACGCACAAGGCGGTGCAACGCAGCGCCGACTGCGTCAGCCTCGGGCCGATGCTGCAAGGCCTGCGCAAACCGGTGAACGACCTGCCGCGCGGTGCGCAGGTTGACGACATCGTGTACACCATCGCCCTGACGGCGATCCAAGCCGCCAACCGACCTCTGGATGTTTAAATGCTGGACTTTCTCCCTGCACCGATACGCGGTGTGATTGCTTGTTTGTTGTTGGCTTTCAACACGATTGCGCTCTGCTCGTTTCTGTTCTGCGTGGCATTGATCAAAGTCTTGCCATTTGCCTTTACCCAGCGCCTGGCCGGTTGGCTGATGAGCCACACCCACGAAGCCTGGATCAGCCTGAACAAGGGCTGGATGAATCTGGTCCGTCGAACCCGCTGGCACGTCAGCGGCCTGCAGGGTCTCGACTACCAGCATTCATACCTGATCACCAGCAACCACCAGAGCTGGGTCGACATCCTGGTCCTGCAATACGTGCTCAACCGGCGTATCCAACCGCTGAAGTTCTTTCTCAAGCAGGAATTGATCTGGGTGCCGGTCATTGGCCTGGCGTGGTGGACGCTGGGCTTTCCGTTCATGAAACGCTACTCCAAGGCTTACCTGGAAAAGCACCCGGAAAAGAAAGGCAAGGACCTGGAAACCACCCGCAAAACGTGCGCGAAGTTTCGCAACAACCCAGTGGGGATTTTCAACTTCGTCGAGGGCACACGCTTCACCGAAGGCAAGCACGCCCAGCAGCAGTCGCCCTTCAAATACCTGCTCAAACCCAAGGCCGGTGGCATTGCGTTCGTGCTGGATGCCATGGGCGAACAACTGGAATCGATCGTTAACGTGACCATCCACTATCCGGGAGGGCGTCCGGGGTTCTGGGACCTGCTCAGTGGCAATGTGAAGGACGTGGTGGTGCACTTCCATGAGCTGAACATTCCACCGCAGTTCATCGGCAAGAACTACGACCAGGACGGCGAGTACCGTCTGCAATTCCAGGGCTGGATCAACCAGTTGTGGCAGGACAAGGATGCGTTGCTGGAACAGATGCATCGGGAGTATCCAGCCCAGTAATGGGTTGTCTGGTCTGGCGCCATCGCGGGCAAGCCCGCTCCTACAGGTTTTGTGTACACCGCTATACCCTGTGGGAGCGGGCTTGTCGAATCGTCGCACCGTCGCGATGAGGCCCGACCAGAAACAAAAAAGCCCGCAGACATTCACCTGTCCGCGGGCTTTTCCTTGCAGCTTGAAGCTGAAAGCTTGCCGCTGCCCCTGCCCTAGATCGCCCCGCGCTTGCGCAGCAGATCCAGCACTTGTTTGACGCTCTCTTCCAGCGACACGGACTGGGTGTCGATCACGAGATCAGCATCCAGCGGCACGTCGTACGGGAAGGACTCGCCCGGAATGTTATCCCCGGCTGCCGCGTACAGGCCTTGTGGGTCACGCTCTGCGCACACGGCTGGTGAGGCCTGGACGTAGACCGTCAGCAGGCGCTCCTTGCCGATCAGGTCCTTGGCCTGTTCGCGACCTTCGGCACTTGGTGCGACAAACGCCGCCAGGGTCAACAGGCCGGCTTCGTTGAACTGACGCGCTACATGCGCGGCACGGCGCCAGTTCTCGGTACGTCCGGCGCGATCCTGCGGCAGCCCTTTGTTCAGGTCATGACGCAGGTTCTGGCCATCGAGCACGAACACCGCACGACCGAGGTCGAACAGCTTGCGCTCAACCGCGTAGGCCAGGGTGCTCTTGCCGGCGCCCGACAGGCCGCTGAACAGCACGGTAGCGGGCTGCTGGCCGAAGCGCTGGGCACGTTCTTCGGTAGCCACGTGAGCCAGTTTGCCGTGGTGGGTGCTGGTGCCATGCGCCAAAGGTTGCGCGACGATCATGCCCGCGCCAACGGTGCCGTTGGTCAAGCGGTCGATGATGATGAACGCGCCGGTGGTGCGGTTGCTGTCGTAACCGTCGAGGGCAATCGGCGCGTCGAGCGCGATCTTGACCTTGCCGATTTCGTTCAGTTGCAGCGCGCTAGCCGGGCCTTCTTCCAGGGTGTTGACGTCGACCTTGTTGACGATGCTGGCGATGGAGCCCGGCACGTAACTGGTGGCACGCTTGATGTCGTATTTCTTGCCCGGCAGCATCGGCTCTTCAGCCATCCACACCAGCATCGCTTCGAAGCTGTCGGTCACTGGCGGAACGTTGTCGGCGTGCACCAACAGGTCGCCCCGGGAGATGTCGATTTCATCTTCCATGGTCAGCGTAACCGCCTGGCCTGGGCCCGCATGCTCCAGCTCACCCTCAAAGGTGACGATGGATTTCACGCGACTGCTCTTGCCTGATGGCAGCACCACCACTTCGTCGCCTTTCTTGACGATGCCGCTGGCCAGGGTGCCGGCAAATCCACGGAAGTTCAGGTTCGGACGGTTGACGTACTGCACCGGGAAACGCAGGTCGGTGAAGTTGCGATCGCCCGCCACTTCCACCGTCTCGAGAATTTCCATCAGCGACTGGCCGGTGTACCACGGCGAACGCTCGGACTTGTTCACCACGTTGTCGCCCTTGAGGGCCGACATCGGCACGAAGTGCAGGCTGGTCGGTTGCAGTTTCAGGCCTTCGGCGAACTTCAGGTAATCGGCCTTGATCGCCTCGAACACGTCCTGGTCGAACCCCTTGAGGTCCATCTTGTTGATGGCCACGACGATGTGCTTGATGCCCAGCAAGGAGGCAATGAAGCTGTGTCGGCGCGTCTGGGTCTGCACGCCGTAGCGGGCGTCAACCAGGATGATCGCCAGGTCACAGGTGGATGCACCGGTGGCCATGTTGCGGGTGTACTGCTCATGGCCCGGGGTGTCGGCAATGATGAACTTGCGCTTGGCCGTGGAGAAGTAGCGGTAGGCAACATCGATAGTGATGCCCTGCTCACGCTCGGCCTGCAAACCGTCAACCAGCAACGCCAGGTCGATGTCTTCGCCGGTGGTGCCGACTTTTTTCGAGTCGCGGGTGATCGCTTCCAGGTGATCTTCGTAGATCATCTTGGAGTCATGCAGCAGGCGCCCGATCAGGGTGCTCTTGCCGTCATCGACGTTACCGCAGGTCAAAAAGCGCAGCAGCTCTTTACGTTCGTGCTGGCCCAGGTAGGCGAGGATGTCCTCGCTGATCAAATCAGATTGATGGCTCATCGGGTTCAAGCTCCAAGCTGTAAGCTTCAAGCGGCAAGCTTGTCGGCGTACAGCTAGTCAGAAATTTTGTTGATCAAGCCGCAGAGCATCTTTGAGAGCTCACGGGTTTCTGTAATCCAGTTTTCAGCCAGCGGATGGGCGATGTAAGCAATGTCGCTGCCGATGAGAATCTGGGTTCGTAACTCTCCACAAGAAGCCTTCGCGATCCAAAGAAAACGTACCTTTTCTTTGGCGCTGCGACGCTCCATCCCCTCAGCAATGTTGGAGGGTACCGAAAGTGCTGAGCGGGTGATCTGGTCCTTGAATCCAAAATCCCCGCATTGGGCAAACTCTCGGTAGATCCCCACTGCCAGACACTTGCTTCTCTGCCAAACAACCAACTTCTCGAAGTCCATTACGAGTCACTCAATCGCGGCTCGCAACAACCGGCTGCAAGCACCAAACCGCGAAGTTACGCATACCGCCTTTAACTTGCAGCTTGCCGCTTGTAACTCGAAGCTTAAAAGTACCCTTGACGTTTTTTGTCTTCCATCGAGCCTGCGCCATCATGGTCGATGACACGGCCCTGGCGCTCGGAAGTTCGCGTCAGGAGCATTTCCTGAATGATGTCCGTCAGGCTTTCGGCCTCGGACTCCACCGCGCCCGTCAACGGGTAGCAGCCAAGGGTACGGAATCGCACTTTCTTTTTGACGATGCGTGCTTTGTCTTCATCGCTCAGGTGCTCGAGGATGCGCTCGTCGTCGATCATGATCAGGGTGCCGTTCTTCTCGATGACTTCACGCTCGGCGGCGAAGTAAAGCGGCACGATCGGGATCCCTTCGAGGTAGATGTACTGCCAGATGTCCAGCTCGGTCCAGTTCGACAACGGGAACACACGAATGGATTCGCCCTTGTTGACCTTGCCGTTGTAGACGTTCCACAGTTCCGGGCGCTGGTTTTTCGGGTCCCAGCGATGCTTGCTGTCGCGGAACGAGTAGACACGTTCCTTGGCGCGGGACTTCTCTTCATCGCGGCGCGCACCACCGAAAGCGGCGTCGAAACCGTGCTTGTCCAAAGCCTGTTTAAGGCCTTCGGTCTTCATGATGTCGGTGTGCTTGGCGCTGCCGTGGGTGAACGGGTTGATGTTCTGCGCCACGCCGTCCGGGTTGATGTGGGTGATCAGGTCCAGGCCCAGGTCCGCAACCATTTTGTCGCGGAAGGCGTACATCTCCTGGAATTTCCAGCGAGTGTCGACGTGCATCACCGGGAACGGCAGCTTGCCGGGGAAAAATGCCTTGCGTGCCAGGTGCAGCATCACGGCGGAGTCTTTGCCGATGGAGTACAGCATCACCGGGTTGTCGAACTCGGCGGCCACCTCGCGGATGATGTGGATGCTTTCCGCCTCCAGCTGTTTCAGATGCGTCAGTTTGTCGACCATGGCTACTCACGAAAACTTTTATGAACGGCCAGCGGGCCGTGTTCGAGCGAGGAATCCTAGCACACCGACCTCTTCTAATCAGGGCGCCCGCTAGATCGAAAGGGTATATGAATATACCCCTGCGTTTGGGCAGTAAGGACCGACTCCTGTAGGAGCGAGCATGCTCGCGATGGGGCCGGCACATCCAGCCTCATCAGCGTCTGACACACCGCCATCGCGAGCAAGCTCGCTCCTACAGGGGATCATTGCCTTCCTGATCTTCTGTGGGGGCGAGCAGGGTCAGATCGGATTCGGGCAATCGATGAAGATGTGCTCCAGGGCGAAGCGTCGGGCCAGGTAGTCGCCCAGCGCTTGCACGCCGTAGCGCTCGGTAGCGTGGTGGCCGGCGGCAATGAAGCTGATGCCGTTCTCCCGGGCGCTGTGGAAGGTCTGTTCCGAGGCCTCGCCACTGAGGTACAGGTCGACACCGGCCAGCACCGCCTGATCGATGTAGCCCTGACCGCCGCCGGTGCACCAACCCACCCGGCGAATCATCTCGCTGCCTTCGATCAGCAACGGTTCGCGCCCCATGACTTCCTGAACGCGGCGGGCAAAATCCCTGGCCGTCATGGGCTCATTGAGCGAGCCGACCAGCCCCACCACTTTCAGGTTGTCCGGATCGAGCGGACCTTCGACGGTGATGTCCAGCTGCCGCGCCAACTGCACGTTGTTGCCGACTTCCGGATGCAGGTCCAGGGGCAGGTGATAGGACAGAAGGCTGATGTCGTGCTTGAGCAGGGTTTTCAACCGACGCTGCTTCATGCCGGTGATGCACGGGTTCTCACCCTTCCAGAAATACCCGTGGTGCACCAGCACCAGGTCGGCCTGCGCTTCGACGGCGGCGTCCAGCAACGCCTGACTGGCGGTGACGCCACTGACGATACGCATGACCTGCGGGCGACCTTCGACCTGCAAGCCGTTGGGGCAATAATCGGCGATCCTGGCGCTGTTCAGGTAACGGTCGGCTTCTTCTACAAGTGTGCTCAGGGCGACGGCCATAAAAGACTCCTAAATATCCCGTTCAGAGGCGCGCGCGGCCTCGTATAATGCGCGACATTATCGGCGGTCTCATGCTGCCTGCAACCTCTCAGGACGTGCTTAATGCTCAAGGCGCTGCGTTTTTCCGGCTGGCCGCTGTTGGCCGGCGTGCTTATCGCTCTGTTGATTATCCAGCGTTACCCGGAGTGGGTCGGCCTTCCGAGTCTCGACGTCAACCTGCAGCAAGCCCCGCAAACCACCACAGTGCAACAAGGCCCGGTGTCCTACGCCGATGCGGTGACCATCGCGGCGCCCTCGGTGGTCAATCTGTACACCACCAAGGTGGTCAGCCGGCCAAACCATCCGTTGTTCGAAGATCCGCAGTTCCGTCGTTTTTTTGGTGACAACTCACCCAAGCAGAAGCGTATGGAGTCGAGCCTCGGCTCCGGCGTGATCATGAGCCCGGAAGGCTATCTGCTGACCAACAACCATGTGACCAGCGGCGCGGACCAGATTGTTGTCGCCCTAAAGGATGGCCGTGAAACCCTGGCCCGCGTCATCGGCAGCGACCCGGAAACCGACCTCGCGGTTCTCAAGATCGATTTGAAGAACCTGCCTTCGATCACCGTCGGCCGTTCCGACAACATTCGCATCGGTGACGTCGCGCTGGCCATCGGCAACCCGTTCGGCGTTGGCCAGACCGTGACCATGGGCATCATCAGCGCCACCGGCCGCAATCAGCTGGGCCTGAACAATTACGAAGACTTCATCCAGACCGATGCGGCGATCAACCCGGGCAACTCCGGCGGCGCACTGGTAGACGCCAATGGCAACCTGACCGGCATCAACACCGCGATCTTCTCCAAGTCCGGCGGCTCGCAAGGCATCGGCTTTGCGATCCCAGTGAAACTGGCGATGGAAGTGATGAAGTCGATCATCGAGCACGGCCAGGTGATCCGTGGCTGGCTCGGGATCGAGGTGCAGCCGCTGACTCAGGAGTTGGCGGAGTCGTTTGGCCTGTCGGGACGTCCGGGCATTGTGGTCGCGGGGATTTTCCGCGATGGCCCGGCACAGAAAGCGGGCCTGCAACTGGGTGACGTGATCCTGACCATCGATGGCGAGCCCGCGGGCGATGGCCGTCGTTCGATGAACCAGGTGGCGCGAATCAAGCCAACCGACAAGGTGACGATCCAGGTCATGCGCAATGGCAAGGAGCTCAAGCTCACGGCGGAAATCGGCTTGCGCCCACCACCGGCACCGGTGAAGGAAAAAGAAGAGAACTAAACCGGGCGCAGGAATCTTGCGCTACTGGAATACATTCTCATTAGACATGTTATATTGTTTCAATTCTCGCAATTGGAACAACATAACATGCCGTCTCGAAAAAGGGCCTCGCTGCTGGGCCTGACCCTTGGATTGCTGGCCGATCCTGCCTTCGCCGAAGACCCCCTGCGTCTGGAACTCGACGCCATCAGCATCAAGTCCGACTACGAATCCCCCACCGGGCCAGTCAAGGGATATCGTGCGACACGCTCGTCCAGCGCCACGAAAACCGACACTGCAATCGCTGACATCCCGCAGGCGATCAGCGTGGTGCCGGCAAGCGTGCTCAAGGATCTGGGCAGCAGCAACGTCGAGCGCGCTCTGGATTTCGCGGGTGGCGTATCGAAGCAGAACGATTTTGGTGGGTTGACGCTGTACGAATACAGCGTGCGCGGCTTCACGACATCAGAGTTTTACAAGGACGGTTTCAGCGCCAACCGCGGCTACCCGAGCACCCCGGACGTGGCCAACATCGAGCGCATCGAAGTGCTCAAGGGGCCGGCTGCCAGCCTGTATGGCCGGGGCGATCCAGGCGGCACGGTGAACATCGTCACCAAGAAGCCCCAGCCCGAAGCCTTCACCACCCTGCAAACCAGCGCCGGCAGTTGGGATCGCTATCGCACCGCACTGGACGTGAACACGCCGCTGGACGAACAGGGCAACGTGCTGTCGCGGGTCAACCTTGCCGTTGAAGACAACCACAGCTTTCGCGACCACGTCACCAGCAAGCGAGTGTTTGTCGCGCCCTCCTTCAGTTGGCAACTGAACCCGGACACGAACCTGTTGGTAGAAAGCGAATTCGTGCGCCACAGCTCGACGTTCGACCGTGGCATCGTCGCGCCAGGCAATCGCTGGAACGGTGTCTCGCGCTCGACCTTCCTGGGCGAACCCAACGATGGTGACATCGACAACCACAACACCATGCTTCAGGCCGCCCTCGAACATCACCTGAACGACCGTTGGAAGCTGCGCCTCGCCAGCCACTACAAGGAAGGCAAACTCTGGGGCAACGCCAGCGAGCAACGCGCACTGAACGCCGATGGCCACACGGTCAATCGCCGTTACCGCGAGCGCGACAACAACTGGCACGACAGCATCACCCAGCTCGAACTTCGGGGCCTGTTCGACCTCGGCAACTTGCAGCACGAACTGTTGATCGGCAGCGAATACGAGAACTACCGCAAGGACGAACGCGTCACCACCATCGCTGGGGGTGCCTACCCCATCGACATCTATCACCCGATCCATGGCCAACCGAAACCCAACGGTGCGCGTTCCGGGACGGATTTTTTAGAACACGTCCAAAGCCATGCACTGAACCTGCAGGACCAGATCATCTTCACCGACAAATTGCGCGGCATGCTCGGCGCGCGCTTCGAGCATTTCGACCAGCGCATCGACGACCACACCCGCGCGGCCACCAGCCGCCAGCACCATGACGCCCTGACCCAACGCGCCGGTTTGCTCTATCAGCTAACCCCGCAAACCGGCGTGTTCGCCAATGCCTCGACCTCGTTCAAACCGAACAATGGCCTGGACGCCAATGGCAAATCCTTCGACCCGGAGGAAGGTGTCGGCTACGAAGTCGGCATCAAGAATCAACTGTTCGACGACCGCCTGAGCAGCACCCTCGCCTTCTTCCACATCGACAAGGAAAACGTTCTTGCCCTCGACCCGGGCACCGACACCAGCCGCGCCATGGGCAAGGCCCGCAGCCAGGGTTTTGATTGGCAAGTGAGCGGGCAAGTGACCGACGCCATCCGTGTCATCGGCGCCTTCGCTTACATCGACGCGCAAGTCACTCAAGGCGACGCGGTGATCCCCGCCGGCAGCCGCATCCTCGGCGTGGCCAAACGCAGTGGCAGCCTGTTGGGCGTCTATGAATTCCAGGACGGCCGCCTGCGCGGCTCGGACGTTGGTGTGGCGTTCACCTATGTGGGGGATCGCTCGGGCGAGGCCGGCAGTGACTTCGAACTGCCCGCCTATCACACCGTCGACCTGCTGGCGCACTACAAGGCCAGCGACAACGTCACCGTCGGCCTGAACCTGAACAACCTTTTCGACGAGAAATACTTCGAGCGCTCGTACAGCAACTACTGGGTCAACCCCGGCGAGCCGCGCAATTTTACCCTCAGCCTCACACTCAACCTGTAAAAGGACGTCACCATGCTTGCTCTCAAATCCATCGCCGTGCTCGGCCTGTTTTTCGCCACCCAGGCTTCAGCCCACGGCCTGTGGACTGAACAACGTCGCGGCAACATCGAAGTGGTCTACGGCCACGGTGCCGAAGATAACGCCTTCAAGGCGCAGAAAATCAGCGGCGCCTGGGCGTATGACGCCGGCGGCAAGATGATCCCGGTGACGGTCCGGCGCCTGGTCGATCACGCACGCCTGCAACCGCTGAAACCACCGGCCGTTATGGCGATCGTCCTGGACAACGGCATGTGGTCACAGACGGCGGACAAAAAGTGGATCAACGAAGGACGCAGCAAGGTGCCGGGTGCGATTGAGGCCACGCACACCTTCAAGTACAGCCTGGCGATTTATCAGGCAGGCGCGAAGTTGCCGAAACTGGATCAGATCAAACTGCTGATTTTGCCGGAGGTCGATCCGCTGACCGTCGGACCCGGCAACCCGCTACCGGTCCGGGTTCTGGTGGATGGCCAACCGGCCGCCGGAGTGAAGTTGATCGGCGACTATCGCAACGCGCCGAACACCTTGAGCACCGAAACCGACAAGGACGGTCGCGCGCAGGTGGTGGTGCGTAACGAAGGGTTGAATGTGATTGCGGCGCAGGTGGAAGTGCCGGTTAAGGGCAGCCCAGATGTCAGCAGTCGAGGCTTGTTCAGTTCGCTGACGTTCCTGGGCGAACCCCATCACGAATAAACCAGCCTGCGATACCCCTGTAGGAGCGGGCTTGCCCGCGATGCGATTAATACTCCAACAATCATGTTGAATTGAAAATAGCTATCGCGAGCAAGCTCGCTCCTACAGGGTTTTCCAGCGTTCTATAGATCTCCAAGCCCCTCGATCAACGCCTGGTTCTGCTCCGGCGTGCCGATCGAGATCCGCAGGAACTGCGCAATCCGCTCCTGCTTGAAGTGCCGAACGATCACACCCTGCTCGCGCAACTTCGCCGCCAGGCCTGCCGCGTCATGTTGCGGGTGGCGGGCGAAGATGAAGTTGGCGGCCGACGGCAGCACCTCAAAACCCTTGGCTTGCAACTGCGCAGTCACCCATTCGCGACTTTCGATCACCTGGCGACAGGTCTTATCGAAGTACTCGCGATCCTCGAAGGCAGCAGCAGCGCCGACATTGGCCAGGCGATCCAGCGGGTAGGAGTTGAAGCTGTTCTTGATGCGCTCCAGCGCTTCGATCAGGTCCGGATGCCCCACCGCCAGGCCAACCCGCAGGCCGGCCAGGGAACGGGACTTGGACAGGGTTTGGGTCACCAGCAGGTTCGGGTAGCGGTCCACCAGGCTGATCGCGGTTTCGCCGCCGAAGTCGATGTAGGCCTCGTCGACCACGACCACCGAATCCGGGCTGGCCTTGAGGATCTGCTCAACCGCGTCCAGCGCCAGCAGACAACCGGTCGGCGCGTTCGGGTTGGGGAAGATGATCCCGCCATTCGGCTTGGCGTAGTCCGCCGGGTTGATCTGGAACTGCGCATCCAGCGGCACGGCATCGAAGGTGATGCCGTACAGCCCGGCGTACACCGGATAAAAGCTGTAGCTGATGTCCGGAAACAGCAGCGGTTTGTCGTGTTGCAGCAAGCCGTGGAAAACATGCGCCAGGACTTCATCGGAACCGTTGCCCAGGAACACCTGATTGCTCTTCACGCCGTAGTAGTTGGCCACGGCGTTTTTCAGCAGATCACTGTTCGGATCCGGGTACAGGCGCAGGTTGTCGTTCAGCTCGGTCTGCATCGCCGCCAAGGCTTTTGGCGAAGGACCGTAAGGGTTTTCGTTGGTGTTGAGCTTCACCAGTTTAGCCAGTTTCGGCTGCTCGCCCGGCACATAAGGCACGAGGTTCTTGACGAACGGGCTCCAGAATTTACTCATGTTCAGTTCCCCTGCCCCGGTTTGAAGTCTTTATCGAGAATGCGGTATTCGGCGCTGCGCGCGTGGGCGCTCAGCGATTCGCCACGGGCCAGCACCGAGGCAGTCTTGCCCAGCTCAGAGGCGCCGCTCTCGGAGCAGTAGATGATCGACGAGCGTTTCTGGAAGTCGTACACACCCAGTGGCGAGGAGAACCGTGCGGTGCCGGAGGTCGGCAACACGTGGTTGGGACCTGCGCAATAGTCGCCCAGCGCCTCGGAGGTGTGGCGGCCCATGAAGATCGCACCAGCGTGGCGGATCTGCGGCAGCCAGGCCTGTGGGTCGGCGACCGACAATTCCAGGTGCTCCGGCGCGATACGGTTGGCGACTTCGATGGCCTGCTCCATGTCACGCACCTGAATCAACGCGCCACGGCCATTAATCGAGGTTTCGATGATGGTGGCGCGTTCCATGGTCGGGAGCAGCTTGGCAATACTTGCAGCCACCTGATCGAGGAACTCGGCGTCCGGGCTGACCAGGATCGCCTGGGCGTCTTCGTCGTGCTCGGCCTGGGAGAACAGGTCCATGGCGATCCAGTCCGGGTCGGTCTTGCCGTCGCACACCACGAGAATTTCCGAGGGACCTGCGATCATGTCGATACCGACTTGGCCGAACACGTGGCGCTTGGCGGTGGCCACATAGATGTTGCCCGGGCCCACCACCTTGTCTACCTGCGGTACGCTTTCAGTGCCGTAGGCCAATGCGGCGACAGCCTGGGCCCCCCCGATGGTGAACACACGGTCGACACCGGCGATGCAGGCGGCCGCCAACACCAGCTCGTTGATTTCACCACGCGGGGTCGGCACCACCATGACCACTTCGGTCACACCGGCGACCTTGGCCGGAATGGCGTTCATCAGCACTGACGACGGGTACGACGCCTTGCCGCCCGGCACATAAAGGCCCGCGCGGTCCAGCGGCGTCACCTTCTGGCCGAGGACGGTGCCGTCGGCTTCGGTGTAGGTCCAAGAGTCCTGTTTCTGCTTTTCGTGGTAGCTGCGCACTCGGGCGGCGGCTTTTTCCAGCGCTTCACGCTGGGGCACGGTGATCCGGGTCAGCGCCAGTTCCAGGCGCTC
Source organism: Pseudomonas sp. S2_C03 (assembly GCF_054668405.1). Taxonomy (NCBI): domain Bacteria; kingdom Pseudomonadati; phylum Pseudomonadota; class Gammaproteobacteria; order Pseudomonadales; family Pseudomonadaceae; genus Pseudomonas; species Pseudomonas sp. S2_C03. The sequence goes on from NZ_CP162766.1 coordinate 4,500,936, forward strand.
GCGCGGCAGGATCAGGTCGGCCATGGACGCAACGTCAAGCCCGTCGAACTGGCGGGTGTAATCCACCAGCGCCGCGTCGCCACGCTCGCGCACGGCCTTGATGATGTCCAGCACCCGCTGATTGACCGAGTCGTCAGACACACTTTCCCAGCTCAGCAGATGATCCAGATGATGCGCGAAATCCGGGTCAGCAGCGTTGAGTCGGCGAATTGCAGTCAGTGCGGTCATAGCGAGAGCCTCATAGGATTGGCAAAAAACTCAGGCGCCCGAAGCTAACATTCGATCCGCTTGGGCACCTGAGAATTCTGGCTATGAGGCGGATAGACGGCGCGACTCAACGTCGCGCAGGTGAATCAGCCGCGGTGTCGAGACTCCACTGCGTTGCGCAGGGTGTCGATCAACGCCTGGATACGGGCGTGCTGCATTTTCATCGAAGCCTTGTTGACGATCAGCCGGGAGCTGATGTCGGCAATGAAATCCTGTGGCTCCAGGCCGTTGGCCCGTAGCGTGTTGCCGGTGTCGACCACGTCGATGATCTTGTCGGCCAGGCCGATCAGCGGTGCCAGTTCCATCGAGCCGTACAGCTTGATGATGTCGACCTGGCGGCCCTGTTCGGCGTAGTAGCGCTTGGCGACGTTAACGAATTTGGTGGCGATGCGCAGGCGGCCCTTGGGCTCGATGGCGCCGACCTTGCCAGCGGTCATCAGCTTGCACCGGGCAATTTTCAGGTCCAGCGGTTCGTACAGGCCCTGGCCGCCATATTCCATCAGCACATCTTTACCGGCGACGCCCAGATCAGCGGCACCATGCTCGACATAAGTCGGCACGTCGGTGGCGCGCACGATCAACAGGCGGACATCTTCCTGGGTCGTGGGAATGATCAGCTTGCGGCTCTTGTCCGGATTCTCGGTCGGCACGATGCCTGCTTCAGCGAGAAGCGGCAGGGTGTCGTCAAGGATGCGGCCCTTGGACAGTGCGATGGTCAACATGGGAAACGTCAGTCCTTATCAAGGTACTCATGCCCGGTCACAAACGGCGCCGGACACAGATCGAGGGTGCAACCACCCTCGACTCGGAACAATTCAACGGGCATGTCCTTATGCCCATGCAGCAGCAACTAGCCCGGAACGCGACGGATCTTGGCGCCCAGCATCTGCAGTTTCTCTTCGATGCACTCGTAACCACGATCTATGTGGTAGATGCGGTCGATCAGGGTATCGCCTTCGGCAATCAGGGCCGAAATCACCAGGCTGGCCGACGCACGCAGGTCGGTGGCCATCACTGGCGCGCCCTTGAGCTTTTCGGTACCGGTGACGATGGCGGTGTTGCCCTCGACCTGGATCTTGGCGCCCATGCGGTGCAGTTCGTAAACGTGCATGAAGCGGTTTTCGAAGATCGTCTCGATCACCGCGCCCGTACCTTCGGCAATGGCGTTGAGCGAAATGAACTGTGCCTGCATGTCGGTCGGGAACGCCGGGTACGGGGCGGTCCGCACGTTGACGGCTTTCGGCCGCTTGCCGTGCATGTTCAGCTCGATCCAGTCATCACCGGTGGTGACCTCGGCGCCGGCTTCACGCAGCTTCTCGAGGACGGCTTCGAGGATGGTCGGATCGGTGTCCTTGACCTTCACACGCCCGCCGGTCACAGCTGCGGCCACCAGGTAGGTGCCGGTTTCGATACGGTCAGGCATGACCTTGAAGGTGGTGGTGTGCAGACGCTCGACACCGTCGATGGTGATGGTGTCGGTGCCAGCGCCGGAAACCTTGGCACCCATGGCGTTCAGGAAGTTCGCCAGGTCGACCACTTCCGGCTCGCGCGCGGCGTTGGCCAGAACACTGCGGCCCTTGGCCAGGGCAGCGGCCATCATGATGTTTTCGGTACCGGTCACACTGACGGTGTCGAAGAAGAAGTGCGCACCGCGCAAGCCGCCCTCAGGCGCCTTGGCCTTGATGTAGCCGCCTTCGACGTCGATCACCGCGCCCATGGCTTCAAGGCCACGGATGTGCAGGTCAACCGGACGCGAACCGATGGCGCAACCGCCAGGCAGCGCGACTTCAGCTTCGCCGAAACGGGCGACCATCGGCCCCAGCACCAGGATCGACGCACGCATGGTTTTCACCAGTTCGTAAGGCGCGATCAGGGTCTTGATGGTGCGCGGGTCGATTTCGACCGCCAGCTTCTCGTCGATCACCGGCTCAATGCCCATGCGGCCGAACAGCTCGATCATGGTGGTGATGTCGTGCAGGTGCGGCAGGTTGGCAACCGTGACCGGGCCATCGCACAGCAAGGTGGCCGCCAGGATCGGCAGGGCAGAGTTCTTTGCCCCGGAGATGCGGATCTCGCCATCAAGACGAGCGCCACCGGTAATAATCAATTTATCCATAAGAATCTCGACGCCCTTGGGCTCAGGTGCGCTCGGCCCAAGCCGTGCTGCTGAAAAATTTCATAGTGACCGCATGGATGCTGCCATCGGTGATCCATGGGTTCAAATGGGCATAGACCTGCTGCTGACGCTTCACCGGGCTCAATGCCGCCAGTTCATCGCTGATCACGTTCAACTGGAAATTGCAGCCTTCGCCTTCAACTTCCACTTGCGTGTTCGGCAGCTTTGCTTCAAGGAAGCTCTTAACTTCTACGGCCTGCATGCTCAACCTCAATCGGCGCCCTGTGCGCGCGGGTCGGACATCATACAAAAAAGCCCCGCGCCTGCGAACCCCGCGAAGCAGGACTCTGACGGGGGGCTTCCCTGTCGATGCTGTTTAGGGGTGCGCCAACAGCTCGGTCAACTCGCTGACCTGGGCAATTTCGCGCATGTCTTCAGGCATGGCACGGATGGTCAGCGTCTTGCCGACCTCCTGTGCGTCACGCATGAAACACAGTAACAGCGATAAGCCAACACTGCTGGACTTGAGCACCGCCGAGCAATCCACCACCAGCGCAGCGGCCTTGCTCGCCTTGATCAGCGCCTGACCCTGCTTGCGCAGGCCGGGGCCGGTCATGTAGTCCAGCATGCCACTGAGCATCAGCTCGCCGGCTTCGCTCATGCGAATGGCCGATACACTCATTGGGACGACTTCTCGCTGGCCTGCTTGGCTTTGGCGACTTCACCGGCCCAACCGTTGATGGTCTTGTCCAGGTCGTTGCCATTGCGCTGCATCGCGTCGGCGAACTGATCGCGGAACAACTTGCCGATGTTGATGCCGTTGATGATCACGTTACGCAACTTCCACTCGCCGTTGATCTTCTCCAGGGTGTAGGACACGGGGTAGATCGCACCATTGTTGCCTTTGACGGTCATGCCGACGCTGGTACGGTCGCCCGACTCATCCTTGGCCGGATCGACGGTGATGCCCTGGTTGTTGTACTCGAGCAGGGCATTGCCATAGAACTGAAACAGGCCCCGCTTGAAGTTCTCTTCGAAGGTCTTCATTTGCGCAGGCGTGGCCTTGCGCGAGTACTTGACCGTCATGATGCTTTTGGAGATGCCCTCGGCATCCACCACCGGACCGACGATTTCGTTCAGCGCCTTATAAAAGCCGTTCGGGTCCTGCTTGTACTGTTCCTTATTGGCCGACAGGTCTGCCAGCAACCGGTTCGTGGTGTCCTCGACCAGATCATGCGCGGAAGGCGCCGCCACGGCGTTAGCCATCAACGGCACGGCCGCGAGCAGTACAAACAGGCCACGTCGCAAGGTAGAGATCATTCAAAAGCTCCTCATTTGGCGTCTTTGCTAACGGTATTGAGCAGGAATTTACCGATCAGGTCCTCGAGCACCAGTGACGACTGGGTGTCATGAATGGTGCCGCCCTCCTTGAGCAGAGTCTCCTCGCCACCCACGCTGATGCCGATGTATTTCTCGCCCAACAGGCCAGCAGTCAGAATAGATGCAGTGGAATCAGTCGGCAGATTATCCACACGCTTTTCCAGCTGCATCGTCACCCGCCCAGTGAAACTGTCGCGGTCCAGATCGATCGCCGTGACCTTGCCGATGGTCACACCGGCCATGGTCACTTTAGCTCTGACCGTCAAACCGGCGATATTGTCGAAATAGGCGTAAAGTTTATAAGTCTCGGTGCTCGGGCTCGGGGACAGGCCACTGACCCGCAGTGCCAACAGCAGCAAAGCCAGGATGCCAGCCAGCAGGAAAAGGCCGACACCGATTTCCAGGGTGCGGTTTTGCATCAGAAATCTCCAAACATCAAGGCGGTCAGAATAAAGTCCAGGCCGAGTACAGCCAACGAGGCATACACAACGGTCTTGGTAGTGGCACGACTGATCCCCTCGGAAGTGGGCTCGCAGTCATAGCCTTGGAATACGGCAATCCAGGTCACGACGAAGGCAAAGACGACACTTTTGATAATGCCGTTGAGCACATCATCGGTGAACGTCACGCTGTTTTGCATGTTGGACCAATAGGACCCTTCATACACACCCAGCCAGTCGACGGCTACCCACGAACCACCCCAGATCCCCACCACGCTGAAAATCATCGCCAGCACAGGCAGGGAAATGAAACCGGCCCACAAGCGCGGGGCAATGATGTACTTGAGCGGGTCGACACCGATCATTTCCAGGCTGGACAACTGCTCGGTGGATTTCATGTTGCCGATTTCCGCCGTCAGGGCCGAACCGGCACGTCCGGCGAAGAGCAACGCGGTGACCACCGGCCCCAGTTCGCGCAGCAGCGTCAGGGCGACCATCTGCCCGACCGCCTGCTCCGAGCCGTAGCTGGACAGGATATTGAACCCTTGCAGCGCCAGCACCATGCCGATGAACACCCCGGAGACCACAATGATCACCAGGGACATCACGCCCACCGAATGCAGTTGCTTGACCAGAAGCCCGAAACCACCGCCGATGCCGCCGCGCCCCAACAGAGCGTGGAACAGGAAAATGGTCGAACGACCGAACGCGGCCAGCACGTCGATGCCGGCGTGGCCGAAGCGGCGTATGCGTTCCAACAGTGAAGTCTTGCGCATCAACGCTTCCCCAGAAGATCTGCGCGGTAGTCCGTCGCTGGAAAGTGATATGCAACCGGGCCGTCGGGCTCCCCGGTCATGAATTGGCGAATGCGCGGTTCCTGGGAGTTCATCAACTCTTGCGGCGTACCCTGCCCCAGCACCTTGCCCTCGCCGACCACATATATGTAGTCCGCGATGCTCGCGGTCTCGGCCAGGTCGTGGGAAACCACGATGCTGGTGATGCCCAGGGCATCGTTGAGCAGACGGATCAGACGCACCAGTACGCCCATGGCGATCGGGTCCTGGCCAACGAAGGGCTCGTCATACATGAGGATCTGCGGGTCCAGGGCAATCGCCCGAGCCAGGGCGACACGACGCTTCATGCCGCCGGACAACTCCTCGGGCATCAGGTCGATGGCGCCACGCAGGCCGACGGCCTGCAACTTGAGCAACACGATGTCGCGGATCATTTCCTCGGGAAGTTCGGTATGAACTCGTAGCGGAAAAGCGACGTTCTCGAACACATCGAGATCGGTGAACAGCGCGCCACTCTGAAACAGCACACCCATGTGCTTGCGTGCATCGAACAGATCACTGCGCGACAACTTGGGCAGATTCTGACCGTTGACCCAGACTTCGCCCTTGGACGGACGCAACTGGGCGCCCATCAAACGCAACAGCGTGGTCTTGCCACACCCGGAAGGCCCCATGATGCCGGTGACCTTGCCGCGCGGAATACGGATATCGACGTTATTGAAAATGCTGCGCGCACCGCGCTTGAAGGTCACTCCCTTCAGCTCGACCGCGTAGGCGTTATCGGCACTCATCTAAACTCCTTGCGATGCAGCCTCTCCCTCGGACGCCTGACTTTCTGGCGAAAGCACATACGTGCGGGCGGACCGAACTGGCGGCGAACTATATCACTGCAAAGGTCGAGCGCCCAAGGGTCAAGCCGGCCATGTTTAATCGATGATGGATAAATGACGTCAATTACACGCATTGCGTAACAAGGAATGACAAAGCGTGACGAACTTGCGTGAGGGTTTTGATCATTACCGCTATAATCGCCGCCTTTTCATCGGGCTAAACGATTTCAGACATGAGCCAATCCAGCGACCTGATTCAATCAGCACAACGCACCATCCGCCTCGAACTGGAAGCCGTGCAAGGCTTGCTACCCCATATCGACGCTGATTTCGTACGCGCTTGCGAGATGATTCTGGCCAGCAAAGGCCGCGTGGTCGTGGTCGGCATGGGCAAATCCGGGCACATCGGCAACAAGATCGCCGCCACCCTGGCCAGCACCGGCACCACGGCTTTCTTCGTGCACCCGGCCGAAGCCAGCCACGGCGACATGGGCATGATCACCCGCGACGACATCATCCTGGCCCTGTCGAACTCCGGCTCCACCAATGAAATCGTCACCCTGCTGCCATTGATCAAGCGCCTGGGCATCCAATTGATCAGCATGACCGGCAATCCCGCTTCACCGCTGGCCAAGGCCGCCGAAGTCAATCTCAACGTGCACGTCGAACACGAAGCCTGCCCGCTGAACCTGGCACCGACGTCCTCGACCACCGCGGCGCTGGTGATGGGCGATGCCCTGGCGGTCGCACTGCTCGAAGCCCGCGGCTTCACCGCCGAAGATTTTGCGTTCTCCCATCCGGGCGGCGCACTGGGCCGACGCCTGCTGCTTAAAGTGGAACATGTCATGCACGCGGGCGAGGAACTGCCCAAGGTCCAGCGGGGCACGCTGCTCAAGGACGCCTTGATGGAAATGACTCGCAAGGGCCTGGGCATGACAGTCATCCTCGAGGCCGATGGCAAGCTGGCCGGGATTTTCACTGACGGCGACTTGCGCCGCTCCCTGGACCGCGCCATCGACGTTCACCACACCGCCATCGATGCGATCATGACCGTCCACGGCAAGACCGCCCGCGCGGAAATGCTCGCGGCCGAAGCCTTGAAAATCATGGAAGACAACAAAATCAGCGCACTGGTCGTGGTTGACGGTGACGATCGTCCGGTCGGCGCCCTGAACATGCACGACTTGCTGCGCGCAGGAGTAATGTAATGAGTGCGGACCTGCTGCAACGCGGTAAACAGATCAAACTGGCGGTATTCGATGTCGACGGCGTCCTGACCGATGGGCGCCTGTACTTCCTTGAAGATGGCGGCGAATTCAAGTCGTTCAGCACACTCGACGGCCAGGGCATCAAGATGCTGATGGCCGCTGGCGTGCAAACAGCGATCATCAGCGGCCGCAAGAGCCCGGTGGTCGAGCGCCGGGCGATGAACCTGGGCATTCCCCATGTTTATCAAGGTCGCGAAGACAAACTGGTCGTGCTGGACGGGCTGCTGGCCCAGCTCAACCTGAGCTACGAGCAAGTCGCCTACCTGGGCGACGACCTGCCGGACCTGCCGGTGATTCGTCGCGTCGGCCTGGGCATCGCGGTGGCCAATGCCGCCAGTTTTGTCCGTGAACACGCTCACGGCGTTACCCTGGCCCGTGGTGGCCACGGTGCCGCTCGCGAGTTCTGCGAACTGATCCTGCGCGCCCAGGGCCGCCTCGATGCGGCTAACGCCGCGTACCTGTGAGCCAATTATGCTGAGCAAGAAATTTCGCAACATAGTGATATTCGCCTGCATCGCAGCCATCTTCGCTGCGGTCGGCTACTGGAACATCAGCCCGGAACGCTTCCTCGACAAGCCGGTGGCCAAATCCGAAGACAGTCCCATCGACTGGTATGCGACCAACACGCACACCCTGCAATACCTCGAAGACGGGCGCGTGCAGTACGAAATGACGTCCGACAAGGCCGAGCACGTGAAAGCCACCGACGTCACACTGGTCACCAAGCCGGACCTGAACATGTACCGTGGCACCGATTTTCCATGGCACGTGACCAGCGATCGCGGTGAAGTGAACCCAGGCGGTACCGAGGTTGAACTGATCGACAACGTACGCGTCAAGCGCACTGACGAAAAGAAACGCGACACCCTGATCACTTCCACCCGCATGACAGTGTTCCCACAGCAGCAATATGCGCAGACCCAGCAACCCGTTAGAATCGACGGCGCTGGCGGCGTATCGACTGGCGTAGGAATGAAAGCGTATCTGAAGGACAGCAGGATTCACCTGCTATCGAACGTAAGAGGACAGTATGAGGCTCGTTAAAACCCTCCCTATTTTGCTCGGTCTGAGCGCAGCACTGGGAAGCGTGAGCGCCTGGTCTCTGCCGAACGATCAGCAGCAGCCTATCCGCATCCAGGCCGACGACGCCCAACTGGACGACAAGAACGGCGTGGCCACCTATACGGGCGACGTGGTCATCACCCAGGGCTCGATGAAGGTCACCGGCAACAAGGTCACCATGACCCGGGCGCCCAACGGTGACATCGACGTGGTGACCTCGGTGGGCAACCTCGCCTACTTCGAGCAACTGCAAACGGCGGGCGACACCAAGCCGGTGCAGGGCTACGGCGTGACCATCCAGTACCACGCCACGCAGGACCGCGTCGTGCTGATCGACCGCGCCAAGGTCATCGACAAGGACGGCAACGTGACCCAGGGCGAGAAAATCGTCTATGACACCAACAAGAAACTTGCCAGTGCCGGCCGCGCCACGGGTACCAACGTGACAGAGTCGCGTCCGCGTATCGACATGGTGATCCAGCCTAAAAAGAAAACCGAAGAGCAAAAGGCCCCGTAAATGGCAACTCTGAAAGCTCAGCATCTGGCCAAGAGCTACAAGAGCCGCCAGGTCGTGCGCGACGTCAGCCTGTCCATCGACAGCGGTCAGATCGTCGGCCTGCTTGGCCCTAACGGCGCCGGCAAGACCACCTGCTTCTACATGATCGTTGGCCTGGTCCAGGCCGATCAGGGCCGCGTCCTGATCGATGACCTCGACGTCAGCCACCAGCCGATGCACGGCCGCGCAAAAGCCGGTATCGGCTATCTGCCGCAGGAAGCGTCGATCTTTCGCAAGCTCTCGGTCGCCGACAACATCATGGCGATCCTCGAGACCCGCAAGGAACTCGACAAGGCCGGCCGTCGCAAGGAATTGGAAAGCCTGTTGCAGGAATTCCACATCAGCCACATCCGCGACAACCTCGGTATGAGCCTGTCCGGTGGTGAACGCCGCCGCGTGGAAATTGCTCGCGCCCTGGCGACCAGCCCGAAATTCATCCTGCTCGACGAACCTTTCGCCGGCGTGGACCCGATCTCGGTCGGTGACATCAAGCAGATCATCCATCACCTCAAGGCCAAAGGCATTGGCGTGCTGATCACCGACCACAACGTCCGTGAGACCCTGGATATCTGCGAAACCGCCTACATCGTCAACGATGGCCAACTGATTGCCGAAGGTGACGCTGAAACCATCCTGGCCAACGACCTGGTCAAGGAAGTGTACCTGGGCCACGAGTTCCGCCTTTAAGCGTCGAGGTCCCTGGCTGATCTACCGAGCGCTTGTATCAATAAAAAATCAAGGCTTTTTTATTGTTACAGCGCTCTAGGCAAACGCTGCTGTTTCAGGCATATAATTTGCTTATGTTTGGCGCTTCGGCGCCCTGTAGTGGATGGCGCATGTGCGCCGGAAAAAGGTGTTAAGCCCCTGCCATGAAACCATCGCTAGTCTTGAGAATGGGCCAGCAGCTGACGATGACACCGCAGCTGCAACAGGCCATCCGCCTGCTCCAATTGTCGACCCTGGACCTGCAACAGGAAATCCAGGAGGCCTTGGAGTCCAATCCGATGCTCGAACGCCAGGAGGAAGGCGACGACTTCGACAACACCGACCCGATGGCCGACAACGTCGAACAGAAGCCCACCCCCGACACTCAGGAAACCTCCTACCAGGAAAGCGCGCCGACGGTCGACAACCTCGAAGAAGGCGACTGGAACGAGCGTATTCCCAACGAACTGCCCGTCGACACCGCTTGGGAAGACGTCTATCAGACCAGTGCCAGCAGCCTGCCCAGCAGCGATGACGACGAGTGGGATTTCACCACCCGCACATCGGCCGGCGAAAGCCTGCAAAGTCACCTGCTGTGGCAGTTGAACCTGGCACCGATGTCCGATACCGATCGTTTGATCGCCGTGACCCTGATCGATTGCATCAACAATCAGGGCTACCTGGACGAAACGCTCGAGGAGATCCTCGAAGCCTTCGATCCGGAACTGGACATCGAACTGGACGAAATCGAAGCCGTCCTGCACCGCATCCAGCAATTCGAACCTGCCGGCATCGCCGCCCGAAACCTGGGTGAGTGCCTGCTGCTGCAATTGCGCCAGCTCCCCGCCAAGACACCCTGGCTGGCAGAGGCCAAGCGTCTGGTCACCGACTACATCGACCTGCTCGGCGGCCGCGACTACAGCCAGCTGATGCGCCGCATGAAGCTCAAGGAAGACGAACTGCGCCAGGTGATCGAGCTGGTGCAAAGCCTGAACCCGCGCCCGGGCTCGCAAATCGAGTCCACCGAAGCCGAATACGTCGTCCCCGACGTCATCGTACGCAAGGACAACGAGCGTTGGCTGGTGGAGCTGAACCAGGAATCGGTGCCACGCCTGCGGGTCAACGCCCAGTACGCCGGTTTCGTGCGCCGCGCCGACACCAGTGCCGACAACACCTTCATGCGCAATCAGTTGCAGGAAGCGCGCTGGTTCATCAAGAGCCTGCAGAGCCGAAACGAAACACTGATGAAAGTAGCCACCCAGATCGTCGAGCATCAGCGCGGTTTTCTGGAGTACGGCGACGAAGCGATGAAACCGCTGGTGTTGCATGACATCGCCGAAGCGGTGGGCATGCACGAATCGACGATATCCCGCGTGACGACGCAAAAGTTCATGCATACCCCGCGGGGTATTTATGAGCTGAAATACTTTTTCTCCAGCCATGTCAGCACCTCCGAAGGCGGTGAATGCTCGTCCACGGCGATCCGCGCGATCATCAAAAAACTGGTAGCGGCGGAAAATCAGAAAAAGCCGTTGAGTGACAGCAAGATCGCTGGTTTACTGGAGGCACAAGGCATTCAGGTGGCTCGCCGCACCGTCGCCAAGTACCGCGAATCCCTCGGGATCGCGCCTTCGAGCGAACGCAAGCGGTTGATGTAGGGCCACGCCACAGCGTTCCAGTGGCAAACATTTGTTTGCCGCTTTATGCACTGGCAACGAAGGAGAAGCTGTATGCAAGTCAACATCAGTGGACACCAACTGGAAGTGACCGAACCTCTTCGCACCTACATCGGCGAAAAACTCGATCGGCTGGAGCGACACTTCGACAAGATCACCAATGTCCAGGTCACGATGACCGTCGAAAAGCTCAAACAGAAAATCGAAGCCACCTTGCATATTCCTGGCGGTGAAGTGGTCGCCAACGCGGAACATACCGATATGTACGCGGCCATCGACGCACTGACCGACAAGCTGGATAAACAACTCAAAAAGCATAAGGAAAAGACCCAGAGCCTCCTCCAGGGCGCAACCGGTCGTTAACACTCCCTACCCATGATCCGACTTGAAAGCATACTGACCCCCGGCCGTTCCCTCGTGAACGTGCCGGGCGGCAGCAAAAAGAAAGCCCTTGAGCAAATTGCCAACCTGATCGCACGGGAAGTCCCCGATCTGGAAATGCAAGATGTCTTCGAGGCACTGATCGCCCGTGAAAAACTCGGCTCGACCGGTTTTGGCAACGGCATCGCCATTCCGCACTGCCGGCTCAAGGGTTGCACCTCGCCCGTCAGCGCCTTGATGCACCTGGATGCACCCATCGATTTCGACGCCATCGACGGCGCGCCGGTAGACCTGTTGTTCGTGCTGCTGGTCCCGGAAGCTGCTACCGATGCGCACCTTGAGTTGCTCCGCCAGATCGCCAGCATGCTCGATCGCAAGGAAGTCCGTGATCGCCTGCGCAGCGCCGCGAGCAATGAAGCCTTGTATCAGGTTGTCCTGGACGAGCAAAACGGGCACTAATCATGCGCTTGATCATCGTCAGTGGCCGCTCCGGCTCAGGTAAAAGTACCGCGCTCGATGTGCTCGAAGACAACGGCTACTACTGCATCGACAACCTGCCCGCAGGGCTGCTGCCGGAACTGGCTGAACGCGCGCTGATCCACACCGAACTGACGCAACCGCTGGTGGCCGTCTCCATTGACGCACGTAACCTGCCAAGCCACTTGAGCCGTTTCCCGGAACTGCTCGAAGAAGTCCGCAGCCGGCATATCCAGGTGGATGTGCTGTATCTGGATGCCGACGAAGAGACGCTGCTCAAACGTTTTTCGGAAACCCGTCGCCGTCACCCACTGAGCAGCGCCAATCGCTCACTGGCCGAGGCAATCACCGATGAGACAGCACTACTCGGGCCGATTGCCGACCTCGCTGACCTCAAGGTCAATACCACCAGTCTTAACCTGTATCAGTTGCGCGATACCATCAAGCTGCGCCTGCTGAACCAGCCAGAACCCGGCACGGCGTTCCTCGTGGAGTCTTTCGGATTCAAGCGCGGTATGCCGGTAGATGCCGACCTGGTATTCGACGTACGCTGCCTGCCCAACCCTTATTGGAAGCCTGAATTGCGCGAGCAATCCGGGCTCGATCAGCCGGTAGCCGAATACCTGGCCGCCCAGCCGGACGTCGAGGAGATGTACCAGGACATTTCCACGTACCTGCTCAAATGGTTGCCCCGCTTCGCCGCCAGCAACCGCGCCTACGTCACCATTGCCATTGGTTGCACAGGCGGACATCATCGGTCCGTCTACCTGACTGAACGTCTGGGCCAGGTCCTGCAAAAAACTCTGAAGAACGTCCAGGTCCGCCACCGCGACCTCAGCTAAAGGATTCACATCGCGATGCCTGCTCTGGAAATTGAAATCATCAACAAGCTGGGCCTGCATGCCCGCGCTTCCGCCAAGTTCGTTGGCGTGGCGGGCCAGTTTCCTTGCCAGATCAGGGCCGGACGCACACCGACGTCCATGGTCGACGGCAAAAGCATCATGGCCATGATGATGCTCGCCGCGGGCAAGGGCACCAAAATCCACCTGAGCACCGAAGGCGAACAGGAACAGGAAGCGCTCGATGCGCTGGTGGCATTGATCAACAACTATTTCGACGAAGGCGAGTAACGAGCATCCTGTAGCAACGGGCCTGTGCCGCTGCTACACCCTCCCCCGCTAAGCCAGCGCTGTATCCATCACCATCATCAGACAGAACCCGACCAGCAGGCCAAGGCTCGCCAACTTGTCGTGACCATGGCGGCGCGACTCCGGGATGACTTCATGGGTGACCACCAACAGCATGGCCCCAGCAGCCAATGCCAGGCCCAACGGCAAGATCAACTCGGCCAGGCTGACCAGCCAGGCGCACAACAGGGCAAAGACCGGTTCGACCAATCCGGACGCCGCGCCGATCAGGAATGCCTTCACTCGCGACATGCCCGCCCCTGCCAATACCAACGCGATGACTAACCCTTCTGGCACATCTTGCAAAGCGATGCCCATGGCCAGGCTGTCGGCGTCGGGCATGCCGCCCCCCGCCGAAACACCCACAGCCATGCCTTCGGGAATGTTGTGAGCGACGATGGCAAACACGAACAACCAGATCCGTGGCGGGATGACCGGTCGCTGCGGTGTACCAACGAGCATTTCCGGTGACGCACCGGAGACTTTCCGATCCACCAGGAACAACCCGAACGCGCCCAGCAGGATGCCAAAACTGATCAGCCCGCTGGCCGCCCAAGGGGTCAGCCCGAGGTTTTCGGCCGCAGAGATACCCGGAGCGATCAGCGAAAATGCTGTTGCCGCAAGCATCACACCGGCACCAAAGCCGAGCAGCGTGTCGCTGAGCGCCTGGGGCATGCGCCGGATCACCAACACCGGCACTGCACCCAATGCTGTGCCCAACGCGCAGATCGCACCGCCCTGTAACGCGCGCAACAGTTTCGGCTCAAGCCCCAACCACGTGAGGCCCTGGGCAACCAGCAAGCTCATGCCCGCCAGTAGTAAAAGCGACCCCAACGCATAGCGAAACATCCGCCCACTTCCGGTCGCCAGTGTTTCAGTGCCCATAATCAGCCCTGGATTGTTGTTATAGGAGCCTTAAACCAGTGCAGCCTGATAGCGCGCAGCGACTTCTGGCCAATTGATCACGTTGTAAAAAGCGTTGATGTATTCAGGCCGACGGTTCTGGTATTGCAGGTAATAGGCGTGTTCCCAGACGTCCAGACCGAGTATCGGCGTATTGCCACTCATCAACGGGCTGTCCTGGTTGCCACTGCTTTCCACTATCAGGGTCTTTTGCGGGGTCACGCTCAGCCAGGCCCAGCCACTGCCGAAGCGGGTCAGCGCCGCCTTGGTGAAGGCTTCCTTGAAGCGATCGAGGCCGCCCAATTGCTCGTCGATCGCCTTGGCCAACTCGCCATCCGGCTGGCCGCCGCCGTTGGGCACCATGACTTCCCAGAACAATGAATGGTTGGCATGACCGCCGCCCTGGTTGATGACGGCGGCGCGCAGGTTTTCCGGCAGTTGCTGCACGGCTGCCACGAGTTTCTCCACCGGCCATTCAGCGAACTCGGTGCCCTCGACGGCAGCGTTGAGGTTGTTGATGTAGGTTTGATGATGCTTGGTGTAGTGGATTTCCATGGTTTGCGCATCGATGTGCGGCTCCAGGGCATCGTACGCGTACGGCAAGGCGGGCAAGCTAAAGGCCATTTCAATGAACTCCGTGATGAAGGGGGTGGACGGCGACGCGACGTCCATGTGCAGCAGGCGATGGGTACGGGGATACTCGCCGTGTTCGCTGATGAAATTCAGCAGCTCGACGTAGGTTTTGCTGCTCTGGCGCAACGCTGCTTCACGCAGCGCCGGCGAAAGGCGCGGGTCCTGTAGGGTCTTGAGCAACCGTTGGTGGATGGCGCACAGGTACTCGGCGCTCTCCTCCGGCTGGTTCAGACTCAGGTGCAGGTCCGCCAGGTTGTGATGGGAAATCACGCAGGCCGCCACCGCCTCATCGGCATCCGGCCACCGCTCGAACAGCACCTGCGCCAGTGCGAGTGCTTGCAGGTAGGCCTCGCGGGCATCCACCAGTTCGCCCTGCATGAAACAGCGGTTTGCCCTTTCGATTGTGCGTTTCCAGTGTTCCATGATGAGCCTCCAAAGCGATGGCAGTGGTTACACGCCGCCTGCGGTGAGTTTTTCCGGATTGAGCAGTTCTTCCAGTTGGCCGCGTTTCAGGTCGGTGTGCTCCAGGGCGACATCGATCACCGGACGACCTTGCTGGTAAGCCTTCTTGGCAATTTCAGCGGCTTTTTGGTAACCGATGATCGGGTTGAGCGCGGTCACCAGGATCGGGTTGCGCGACAACGCCTCCTTGAGACGGGCGTCGTTGACCTTGAAGCTGGCGATGGCCTTTTCACCCAGCAGATGGCTGGAGTTGGCCAGTAACTCGATGCTGCTCAGCAGGTTCTGGGCGATGATCGGCAGCATCACGTTCAGTTCGAAATTGCCGGACTGACCGGCAATCGCGATGACCGTATCGTTGCCGATCACTTGCGCAGCGACCATCGCGGTGGCCTCCGGGATGACCGGGTTAACCTTGCCCGGCATGATCGACGACCCCGGCTGCAAGGCCTCAAGTTCGATTTCACCCAGACCCGCCAGTGGGCCGGAGTTCATCCAGCGCAGATCGTTGGCGATCTTCATCAACGACACAGCAGTGGTTTTCAGTTGCCCCGAAACGGCCACGGCGGTGTCCTGGGAGCCGATCAGGGCGAACAGGTTGGTGCCCGGCTGGAATTGCACCTGGGTCAGCTTGCTCAGTTGCTGGCTGAACCGAGCGGCGAACTGCGGGTGTGCGTTGATTCCGGTCCCGACCGCCGTGCCGCCCTGTGCCAGCGATTGCAGGCTCGGCAGCAGGCCTTGCAGATGAGCGATATTGGCTTTGAGTTGTTGCGCCCAGCCGTTGAGCACCTGGCTCATACGTACCGGCATCGCGTCCATCAAATGGGTGCGGCCGGTTTTGACGTGGTGATGAACCTCCTGCGCCTTGTGCTCAATCACCTGCACCAGGCGCGTCAACGCCGGCAGCAGTTGCTCATGCAAGGCCAGCGCCGCGCTGACGTGGATGGTAGTCGGGATAATGTCGTTGCTGCTCTGGCCGCAATTGACGTGGTCGTTGGGGTTCACCGACTCGCCGAGCCGGCGGCTGGCGAGGGTCGCGATCACTTCGTTGGCGTTCATGTTGGAGCTGGTGCCGGAACCAGTCTGGAAGATGTCCACCGGGAAGTGCTGCATGAAATCGCCCTTGAGCAGTTCCAGTGCGACTTCGACGATGGCACTGCCCTGGGCTTCGCTGATCTGCTCGAGTTCGATGTTGGCACGAGCGGCGGCGGCCTTGGCCAGGATCAACGCACGGATGAACTGCGTCGGCATCGGCTTGCCGCTGATCGGGAAGTTATCCACAGCACGCTGGGTCTGTGCGCCGTAAAGTGCGTCCACCGGGACCTGCAGCTCGCCCATGCTGTCGCGCTCAATACGAGTCTTGTTCATCAGAAAATCCTTGCACCAGTTCTATGAGGGGAATCGAGGGTTGCAACTCGCAGGTCGCCAGTTGCCAGGTGTAGCTCTGCCAGCGCTTGAGGCGGCACTTGCACAGCGACAGGCGTTCGAGATCGCGCAGTGGGCGCCACGCCTGATCCAGGCAGAACGTGCGCCAGTGCCAAGGCAGCGCAACATCGGCGGCGGTGTCGAGCAGCAGACGGAAAGTGGTTTCGGCGATGGTCCAGGCTGAAGTGGCCGTGCAACACGCCAGGTAGCGCCCTTCGGCCAGGTAATGTTCAATCAGGCGGGGCTCGTCAGGGTCCAGCGCACACCGAATCTGGCGACTCATCCAGCGCCAGCTGTCGAGGTACGGATGCTCGTGCAAGGCAGAACTCATGATCCTGGGCTCATTCGATAATGAGATTTATTATTAGATGATAATGAGAACCAAAACAAGCCTGCGCAGATGTATGTCATTTCTTTGTGGGAGGTGTCCGGCCAACAAAAAAGGCGCGCCACCCAATGGGTGGCGCGCCTTTGTCATGCGATGAGCGGTTTTAGCTACCCGCCACCGTCATCCGCTCGATCAGCACCGAGCCGGTGCGGATGTTGCTGCGCAGTTCCAGATCGTTACCCACTGCGACAATCTGTTTGAACATGTCGCGCATGTTGCCGGCGATGGTGACTTCCTGGACCGCGAACTGGATTTCGCCGTTTTCCACCCAGTAGCCTGCGGCGCCCCGCGAGTAATCGCCGGTGACCATGTTCAGGCCATGGCCCATCAGTTCGGTCACCAGCAGCCCACGACCCATGCGCCGCAGCAAGGCCGCCTGGTCTTCGTCGCCATGGGTGACGAACAGGTTGTGCACGCCACCCGCGTTGGCGGTACTCGGCATGCCCAGCTTGCGACCGGAATAAGTGCCGAGGATGTAGGACACCAGCTCACCCTTTTCGACGAACGGCTTGGCGTAAGTGGCCAGACCATCACCGTCGAACGAGGCACTGCCCAAGGCACGGGCCAGATGCGGTCGCTCATCGATGGTCAGCCACTCGGGGAACAGCTTCTGCCCGAGAGTGCCTTCCAGGAACGAGGATTTACGGTATAGGCTGCCACCGGAAATCGCCGAAAGAAAACTGCCGAACAAGCCACCGGCCAGCTCGGCGGAAAACAGCACCGGCACTTCACAGGTCGGCACCGGACGCGCGCCCAAACGGCTTACCGCCCGTTGTGCCGCACGCTGGCCAATGCTCACCGGATCGGCGAGCAAATTGCCCAGGCGATTCACGTCATACCAATAATCGCGCTGCATCTGGCCATCGGCCTCGGCAATCATGACGCAGCTCAGGCTATGGCGCGTCGACGCATAACCACCGATGAAGCCATGGCTGTTGCCGTAGACACGGCAGCCCTGATGGGTGCTCAGCGTGGTGCCGTCAGCGTTCTTGATCCGTGGGTCGGCGTCAAAGGCGGCCGCCTCGCAGATCAAGGCCTTTTCGATGGCCTGCTCCGGCGTGATGTCCCATTGGTGGAAAAGATCAAAATCCTGCAGATCCCTGGCCATCAATGCGGCATCGGCCAGCCCGGACGCTTCGTCTTCGGAAGTGTGTTTGGCGATGGCCAGTGCCGCGGCGACGGTTTCGCGAATGGCTTGTGGCCCACTGGCCGAGGTGCTGGCCGAGCCTTTGCGCTGGCCCACATACAGCGTGATGCCAAAACCCTGGTCGCGGTTGAACTCGACCGTTTCGACTTCGCGTTGGCGTACCGAAGTCGACAGGCCCTGCTCCAGTGACACCGCCACTTCACAGGCACTGGCGCCCTGTCGCTTGGCTTCGGCGATGATCTGCTCGACTTGCTCCTGCAGTGCCGGCAATGCTTGGGGGCCGACGCTTTCAACTGCACTCATGCTGTTCTCCACTCAAATTCTGCTGTCGGTGTAGGCCTTCGAGCGACCGGGCCGGACAAGCGGCCCCCGACTGGTTATCATGGCGGCGTTTTCTTGCGGACGGCCACCATGGTTGATTCTTACGACGACTCCCTCGATACGGGAGAAAAAAGCAAATCCCAGGTCAAACGCGAGCTGCATGCTCTGGTTGACCTCGGCGAGCGCCTTACAACACTCAAGCCTGACTTGCTGGCAAAACTGCCCCTGACCGACGCCTTGCGCCGGGCCCTGGCGGATGCGCCCAAGCACGTTGCGCACATCGCGCGTAAACGGCACCTGCAGTTCATCGGCAAACTGATGCGCGATCAGGACACTGACGCGATTCTGGTACTGCTCGATCAACTCGATGCCTCCACTCGCCAATACAACGAACGTTTCCATAACCTGGAACGCTGGCGCGATCGCCTGATTGCCGGTGACGATGCCGTACTGGAAAAATTCGTTTCCGAATACCCGGACGCCGATCGCCAGCAGCTACGTTCCCTGATCCGCCAGGCCCAGCACGAGGTGGCGCAAAACAAGCCTCCTGCGTCGAGCCGTAAAATCTTCAAATACATCCGTGAGCTGGACGAGACCCAACGCGGCCTGCGCTGAGTGTCCGAGCGGGTGAGTTGCCAAGGCAACTCACCCGCAGCTCCACGTCCTACGCGCCCGTGCCACCCACGGTGATCGCGTCGATTTTCAACGTTGGCTGGCCGACACCCACCGGCACCGACTGCCCATCCTTGCCGCACGTGCCCACGCCGCTGTCCAGCGACAGGTCGTTGCCGACCATCGACACCTTGCTCATCGCTTCCGGGCCGTTGCCAATCAAGGTCGCGCCCTTGACCGGCGCAGTAATCTTGCCGTCCTCGATCAGGTAGGCCTCGCTGGTGGAGAACACGAACTTGCCACTGGTGATATCGACCTGGCCACCGCCGAGGTTGGCGCAGTAGATACCGCGTTTCACCGAGGCGATGATTTCCGCCGGATCGCTTTCGCCCGCCAGCATGTAGGTGTTGGTCATGCGCGGCATCGGCAGGTGCGCGTAAGACTCGCGACGACCGTTGCCGGTGCGCGCCACGCCCATCAGGCGAGCGTTGAGCTTGTCCTGCATGTAACCCTTGAGCACGCCGTTTTCGATCAGCGTGGTGCACTCGGTGGGCGTGCCTTCGTCATCGACGCTCAGCGACCCGCGACGACCGGCCAGCGTGCCGTCATCGACGATGGTGCAGAGTTTCGACGCAACCATTTCACCCATGCGACCGCTGTAGGCAGAGCTGCCCTTGCGGTTGAAATCGCCTTCCAGGCCATGGCCCACCGCCTCGTGCAGCAGCACGCCGGACCACCCCGAACCCAGCACCACCGGCAATGTACCGGCCGGCGCTGGAATGGCCTCCAGATTGACCAATGCCTGACGCAACGCTTCACGGGCATACCCCATGGCGCGGTCTTCGGCGAGGAAATAACGGTAGTCGGTACGACCGCCGCCACCATGCCCACCGCGCTCGCGACGACCGTTCTGCTCAACGATCACGCTGACATTGAAACGCACCAGCGGACGCACATCCGCTGCCAGGCTGCCGTCGGTGGCGGCTACCAGGATGCGCTCCCAGACCCCGGCCATGCTCACGGTCACTTGCTGGATACGGGGATCGAGGGCGCGGGTCGCAACGTCGATGCGCTTGAGCAACTCGACTTTTTCGGCACGGCTCAGCACTTCCAGAGGATTGTCCGGCGCGTATAACTGCGCGACATCCTGCGCAGTGAATGCCTGCACCGTGCCGTTCTGACCGGCGCGGGAGATGGAACGGGCGGCGCGGGACGCCGCGCCCAACGCTTCCAGGGTGATGGCGTTGCTGTAGGCGAAACCGGTTTTTTCACCCGATTGCGCGCGCACGCCCACACCTTGATCAAGGTTGAAGCTACCTTCCTTGACGATCCCGTCTTCCAGCGCCCACGACTCGGAAATTTGCCCCTGGAAATACAGGTCGGCAGCATCGATGCCCGGGCCGGCCAGGTCGCCGAGCACACCTTGCAGGCTCTCGAGGGTGACGCCACCGGGCGCCAGAAGGTGTTCACTGACTGAGGACAACAACTCGCTCATATGCTTTACGCCTTAAATTCATCGTTCTGAGGCAGGTCGCCGGGCGCCCTGCGAGAAAAAGCGCCGGTGATTGGACACCGGCATCCGCGCCCTGATGGACGCCTGTTCGCTGCTATCGCGTTCAGCCAGCAGCACGGCTTCGCCTTGATCCTGTTGTGCCAGTATCCGGCCCCATGGGTCGACAATCGCCGCATGCCCCCAGGTTTCTCGCGGCCCGGGGTGCGTTCCCCCCTGGGCAGCCGCGAGCACATAACATTGTGTTTCGATGGCCCGGGCACGAATCAGTACTTCCCAATGCGCCGCCCCCGTGACGGCGGTAAAGGCCGACGGGGCGGTGATCAACTCGGCACCGGCGGCACGCAATTCACTGTACAGCTCGGGGAAGCGCAGGTCGTAACACACTGTCAGGCCCAACCGGCCGACCGGCGTGTCCGCCACCACGACACCACTACCAAAAGCATAGTCATCGGATTCACGATAACGCCCACGATTATCCGCCACATCCACATCGAACAGGTGCAGCTTGTCGTAGCGCGCCACGATTTCTCCCTGATCGTCGACCAGCAACGAGCAGGCGTGCACTTTGGCCGTCGGTTGATCCGCCGGCGGCAACGGCAATGTGCCAGCCACTATCCATAACTTGAGGTCGCGGGCGGTCTGTTTCAACCAGGGCAGGATAGGACCTTCACCCAGCGCTTCGGCCCGGCCGATTTCGGCAATATCACGACGCCCCATGGCAGCGAAGTTTTCCGGCAGCACGGCCAGCTTCGCGCCCTGGGCAGCGGCCCGCTCGAGCAGGCGACGGGCCTGTACCAGGTTGGCCAGTACATCGCTCTGGCTGACCATTTGAATCACCGCTAGGGACATGACGGGTTCCTGATTACCTGTAGGAGCGAGCATGCTCGCGATGGTCGTTAACGATAACGCGGGATGTCTGACTCCCAGCGGTGCCTGTGATTGCATCGCGAGCGTGCTCGCTCCTACAGACAGCCGTGATTCAAAACGGCTTGTCGAAGGTAATTTGCGGCTCTTTGTAGGGCCCTTTGACGGTGTATTTTACACTCGCGAAACGCGCCACGCGGTCACCGATCAGCTTGTCGATGAGGAACAACGCGCCGCCGACAGCCGGGGCGCCAACGATCAGAGCAGCAATCGGCAAGTTATTAGTCACCGGCAGTGTCACCAAGAGCTTGGCGTCGATCTTCTCGTCCACCAGACTGAGCGTGCCATCCAGTTCCACGTTACTCGATGGGCCTGTCATCACGATCGGCTTGCTGGTCACATAGACGCCGTTCGTAGCCGTCAAGAGCCCCTTGACCCGATCGTAGCTCAACCCTTTGCCGAACAGGTCGGAAAAGTCCAGGCGCAAGCGGCGTCCGATGGAATTGAAGTTGAGCAGGCCAAACACCCGCAATGCCTGGGCACTGCCCTCGACTTCGACAAACTGACCTTTATTGAGGGACGCGTCGAGAGTGCCCGAGAACCGCTTGGTGGCGAGCCACGCCGGTGAACCGGGCCACCGCCCGTCGATGTCCATGTGGAAATCCTCACTGGTGACGCTCGGCGCAAACCCCCAGCCCTTGAGTACATCGGCCAGGTTCTTGCCGCTGGCGCGCCCCTTGAACCAACTGGCTGATGCGCCGGGCGCGCCTTCCCACCCACCGTCACCCTGCAACAGAATGCCCTTGAGCCCCATATCCATGGTATTGAGGTTGATGCCCTTGCCGGTCGGGCGCACTTTCAGCGACCAGCCACCCACCAGGTCAGGTCCCAGAAACAACTGATTGATGGTGATATCCAGAGCGGGGATCTTCGTCGGATCGACGCTGGCCAGCGGGTCCGGGGCGTTTTCATCGGCCTGGACCGTCGGATCCGGCGCCGGCAAACGCACCGATTGCAGGTTCACCGCTATCGGCGCGGCTTTTGCATCGGGGATACCGACGCTGCCCTTCACCTGCTGGCTGTCGAGTTGCAAGGCCCAGGCGGCCGGCTTGCGATTCAATTGCACCGACGCCTGATCCAGCGTGGTACCAATGCCACTGAGCTTACCGACTTTGACGTCAACGCTACTGAGCAACTGCTTGGCGCTGCTGCCTGGATCCTGCCCGGCGTACTTGTCCACCAGGTCTTTCCAGGGGCCGACGTCCAGCTCGGACAACGAACCACGGACCCGCAGGCCCTTGGCACCGGGCAGGACCGCCTCGCCATTGCCAAGGAACAACTCGCCACGACCGTCGGCGAAGCTGGCGGGCTGCGCCGCAAAGGTGAAACTCGCCAACTCGCCGTACCTGGCCCAGTACCGACGCTCCTGCCCTTGCAGGGTCATGCGGAACATCGTGTCGCGCCCGACATCCGCAGTCATGCCGAACGGCGCCGGCAAATCGACGGCCACGCCCTTGAGACTGGAATTGACCATCAACTGACTGTCATCGCCGCCCAGGTTCAATTGCAGTTGGTAGGGAATCAACCCGGACACCGGCAACGGTTGGGTCACGCTCAGCCAGTCGGTGAGCTTCTTGACCTCCACCTGCCCCGAGGCAGCCACTCTCGTCTTGATCTTGCCAGGGCTGCCGTCCGCGAAAATCTGCGCCGTAACCGGTCGATCAAAAGCGCGGGCGCTGATGTTTTGTCCGCTCAGCCCCTTGGCACTGTCGAAGCGGAAATCGCCCTTGAGCTGTGTCAGTTCAAGGGCTGGCTCGGCGAGTTTCAAACGCGCCTTGGCGGTCTTGAAGTCGACCAGGATCTTGGGCTCCTCACCCTTGGCCAGCGGGATGTCCAGCTTCAACTTCCCGGAGAGGTCCCCTTCACCTTGCCAGCCGGCAAAGGTGTCCGCAGTGCCTATCGGTGCCTCCTGGAGGATTTTCAAGCCATCGCCCAGGCCACCCTCGAACCCGCCGTCGAGCAACAGGTGAACACTTTGTCCGGCCGGTGCATGGGGGATATTGACGTAGATGTCGCTGACCTGGGTGTCGAGCAATTGGCCTTTGCTCGCCAGAATTCGCACGCCACTGTCTTCGATGAACACATCGCCACTGACCTTGCTGACATGTGGCCAACCGGGCTGAAAGGCCAGTTCGGCATCATGCACCTTGAAGAACAGGCTGATGCTGCGATCTGCGTCGGCAGCGCCATGGTTGAGCGAGCCCTGATACTGGAAAAACCCCTGATCCATGGCGCCCTTCAGGATCGCCGTTCGCAACCACTCATCCAGTTCCGGGCTGAGCACCTGCGGCAGGTATTTGGCGGTGTATTTGCCATCCCCTTCCACCAGGCCGACCCGCAGGTCCATGTAGTCTTCCTGAGTGTGGTCGAAATGCAGGCGGATCAGGAAGTCACCGGCGATCTTGCCCTCCTCGCCCAGCACCTTCAGATAGGGCGCAATCAGGGTGAAGCCTTCCTTGTCGAGCTTCCAGGTCAGCCGCGCATTGGCCTGGATGTATTGCCATGGCTTGGCGAAGATCGGGTCCAGATGCAGGACAAAATCCTTGCTGTCCATGCGCAGTTCGCCGTGACCCAGATCGCCGCTGATACTGCCGCTGACGTTTCGCGCTGCCGGCGCGCCGTGGTAGGCGTCAAAACCGACCTGGTCGAGGTTGGCGGCAAAGCTGACCTTGGTGTCGTCGGTGGCATTGGGGCGGAAATCGAGCAGCACGTTGCGCAGCCCACCGGTCACCTTGAGCCGCTCAACCGCCGTGGCAACGCCCTGGGGGAGGGGCGCCAGGGCATTGAGCAAGGGTGTCAGCGGGGTCAGGTCGAGGCGGTCGGCTTGCAGATGCCAAAGTTCTTCGGCCTTGTCGGTCGCCACACTCTGGCGCAATTGCAGGTGCGATTCCCAGCGGGTTTCGCCAACGTTCATGGCCAGGGAATCCACGGTCATCAGCAAGCCTTCGGAGCTGCGCTGGAAGTAACCGTTGAGCGCCAGATTGTTGATCTGGACAGGCTTGCGTTCGGCGTAGGCACCCTTGAGCAACGGCGCATTCAAGCGCACCGCACCACTTTGCAAAGCACCTTTGTTCCAGTTGAACCAGAGTTCCCCGCCGGCCTTGATCCGGGAAAAATCCCATTGCCGGGTCACGCGTTTGGGCAGCCATTTCGACCAATCGCTTTGCGGCAGGCTCAAATAAGCGTCCACTTCGCCATCCTGCCACTGGCTGGCGCGGATACGGGTGCGCAGGCTCATCGCTACCGGCTGGCCATCAGGCAGGTTCAGCCGCGCATCGAGGCGCTGGCGGTACGCACCGGTTTTCAGGTTCAGCCCCACGTAGGTAAAGGTCAGCGGCGGCTGGTCCAGCGGCTGCAAAGTCACCTGGCTGTCGAGCACCGACAACTGCTGCACGATTTGCATACGATTGAGCAACTGCTCGGGGTCCAGTGGCTGGTCCCCCTGCACCGGCAAACCTTCCAGCGCCCAATGACCGTCTTCGCCTTCCTTGAGGTTGATTTTCAGGCCGTTGAGCTCGAGGTGGGCGATGCGCACTTCACGCGCCAGCAGGCTGGCCCAGATATCCGGCACCACGCGCACCTGATCCAGGTGCAAGGCGTTGGCGCCCTCACCGACCATGACGTCGCGGGCGAACAGAATCGGCGCGAAACCCGCCCAACTGCCTTCCAGCGATCCGATGTTCAGTGGCATACCCAGGGCTGCGCTGCCCTTGGCTTCGACTTCGGCCTGGTATTCGGCTACCAGCGGCGTCAGTTCACGCCCCAGGCTGACATACAGCGCCATCAACACCAAAACCAACGCGCACAGGCCCAGTCCCCAGCGGGTCAGCACGGCCATGAGGCGTGTCAGACGGTCCATGTCAGTTGGCTCCCATGGCAAGAAAACTGCGACAAGCTGAGGCCAGCCGTACTAGTGAGGATGAAACACAGGGATTCAGAGCAGCACCACGTCGTATTGTTCCTGGGAATACATGGTTTCTACCTGAAATCGGATGGTGCGCCCGATAAAACCTTCCAGCTCGGCGACGTTGCCCGATTCTTCATCGAGCAGGCGGTCAACGACTTTCTGGTTCGCCAATACACGATAGCCCTCCGCCTGATAAGCGCGAGCTTCGCGCAGGATTTCGCGGAAGATTTCGTAGCAAACAGTTTCCGGGGTTTTCAGCTTGCCGCGCCCCTGGCAGCTGTTGCACGGCTCGCAAAGGACTTGCTCCAGGCTTTCACGAGTGCGCTTGCGCGTCATCTGCACCAGGCCGAGTTCGGTGATGCCGATGATGTTGGTCTTGGCGTGATCGCGCTCCAGTTGCTTCTCGAGTGTGCGCAGGACCTGGCGCTGGTGTTCTTCGTCTTCCATGTCGATGAAGTCGATGATGATGATCCCGCCCAGGTTGCGCAGGCGCAGTTGACGCGCGATGGCGGTCGCGGCTTCGAGGTTGGTCTTGAAAATGGTTTCTTCAAGGTTGCGATGACCCACGAACGCCCCGGTGTTGACGTCGATGGTGGTCATGGCTTCCGCCGGGTCCACCACCAGGTAGCCGCCAGACTTTAGCGGAACCTTGCGCTCCAGGGCTTTCTGGATTTCATCTTCGACGCCGTACAAGTCGAAAATGGGTCGCTCGCCCGGGTAATGCTCCAGGCGATCAGCAATTTCCGGCATGAGCTCGCCGACAAATTGTGTGGTTTTCTGGAAGGTTTCCCGGGAGTCAATCCGGATTTTTTCGATCTTGGGGCTGACCAGATCGCGCAGCGTGCGCAACGCCAGGCCAAGGTCTTCGTAGATCACGCTCGGCGCGCTGATGGTCTTGATCTGATCGCTGATCTGGTCCCAGAGCCTGCGCAGGTAGCGGATGTCCATAAGGATTTCATCGGCGCCCGCCCCTTCGGCGGCGGTGCGCAGGATGAACCCACCGGTTTCCGTGATCCCTTCCTTGGCCACGCAATCTGAAACCACCTGCTTGAGTCGCTCGCGCTCGGCTTCGTCTTCGATCTTCAGGGAAATGCCGACATGTGCAGTGCGCGGCATGTACACCAGGTACCGCGAAGGGATCGACAACTGGGTGGTCAGGCGTGCGCCCTTGGAGCCGATAGGGTCCTTGGTCACTTGCACCACCAGGCTCTGGCCTTCATGCACCAGCGCGCTGATGCTTTCGACCGCAGGCCCCTCACGCAAGGAAATCTCCGACGCGTGAATGAACGCCGCACGGTCCAGGCCGATGTCGACGAAGGCCGCTTGCATGCCCGGTAATACGCGCACGACCTTGCCTTTGTAGATATTGCCGACGATGCCGCGCTTTTGCGTGCGCTCGACATGGACCTCTTGCAGAACACCGTTTTCAACCACCGCCACGCGCGATTCCATCGGCGTGATGTTGATCAGGATCTCTTCACTCATGGCAGGGTCTCGTCCAGGCATGTTCACGATTATGGTCGCATCTTGTCATTACGACGCTCAGGGCGCGCCAAGGGTTTGCCAACAGGGTATGTCGAAACGGCCCAGCAACTGTGCGGTTTCACACAGTGGCAGTCCGACGACCGCCGAATAGCTGCCATCGAGCCCTGCGACAAATACCGCGCCCAGTCCTTGAATACCATAGCCTCCCGCCTTGTCCCGGGGTTCGCCGCTCGCCCAATAGGCCGCCGCTTCAGCACGGTCGATGGGGCGAAAACGCACCAGACTGCGCACCACCCGCGACTCACTACGTTCGCCGTCCAGCACCGCAATGGCGGTCAATACTTCATGTTCTTGACCGGCCAACATCATAAGCATGGCGCACGCATCGGCTTCGTCCACCGGTTTACCGAGAATTTTCCCGTTCAGCACCACAGCGGTATCGGCACCGAGCACGCAAAACGGGGCGTCGGACACCACAAAACGGCGGCCCGCTTCGGCCTTGCCGCGCGCAAGGCGCTCGACATAGGCCGACGGCGATTCGTGATTCAAGGGAGTTTCATCAATGTCCGCGCTGATGGCGGTGAACGGCACGCCGATCTGCGTAAGCAGCTCGCGCCGACGTGGCGAACCCGAGGCAAGGTAAAGCGCTTTCATCCAGACATCTCCCTGTCGAGGTGCGGGCTAATGCCTGACCGAATCAGTTGATTTTGTAGCGTCGACGCAACCCGCGCAAACCGAAGCTGATCCACGGCCAGAGCAAGGCACTGACCAGGGCTGGCAAGACCAGCGCCAACGTGGGCTGACGATTGCCGGTCAGGGCGCTCAGCCATAGCTGCACCAGCTGCGCCAGGCCGAAGATCACCAGGATCACCAGGCTCTGCTGCCACATCGGGAACATCCGCAGCCGCTGTTGCAACGAGAGCACCAGGAACGTGATGAGTGTCAGAATGAGTGCGTTCTGACCCAGCAACGTGCCGTAGAGCACGTCTTCAGCCAGGCCCAGGCAAAACGCGGTAACCATGCCGACTTTCTGCGGCATCGCCAGCGCCCAGAATGCCAGGAGCAACGCGAGCCACAACGGGCGCAGGATTTCCATGAACTGTGGCAAAGGCGAAACACTGAGCAACAGGCCGATGGCGAATGTCAGCCAGACCATCCAGCCGTTTCGGGAGGCGGTAGCACCGGGCATTATTCTCTCCCCCCTGTAGCGGCTGGCGCGGAGACAGGCGGTTTGGCGGCAGGTTTCGCCGCAGCCGGCGGCTTGGCGGCGGGATGTGTGGCAGCAGGCTTGGCCGGAGTCGCAGTCGCCGGCGCGGCCGGAGCAGGCGCAGGGGTTGCAGCTGGCGTCGTCGCTGCCGGGGCAATCACGCCGACAGGCTTCGCCACGGCAGGCGGAATGATCGGCCCACCGCCCAGTGCGTCAAGGTGTTCCTGGGCCTGAGCGGCGTCATTGGCACGCTCTTCGGCGGTGCGGTTATCGCTGAACACCAGCAGCAGGTAGCGGCTGCGGTTCAGGGCGGCCGTCGGTACGGCGCGGACAATGGCAAACGGCTGACCGGAGTCGTGGATCACTTCCTTGACCGTTGCAACGGGATAACCCGCCGGGAAACGCTGGCCAAGACCAGAGCTGACCAGCAGGTCGCCTTCCTTGATGTCGGCGGTGTCGGCCACGTGACGCAGTTCAAGGCGCTCCGGGTTGCCGGTGCCGCTGGCGATCGCCCGCAGGCCGTTACGGTTCACCTGTACCGGTATGCTGTGGGTGGTGTCGGTCAGCAGTAATACGCGGGATGTGTACGGCATCAACTCGACTACCTGGCCCATCAGGCCACGGGCATCGAGTACCGGCTGACCGAGCACCACGCCATCGCGCTCACCTTTGTTGATGATGATGCGATGGGTGAAGGGGTTGGGGTCCATACCGATCAACTCGGCCACTTCGACCTTCTCGTTGACCAGCGCGGAAGAATTGAGCAACTCGCGCAGACGCACGTTCTGCTCGGTGAGGGCGGCAAGCTTTTGCATGCGGCCCTGCAACAGCAGGTTTTCAGTCTTGAGTTTTTCGTTTTCGGCGACGAGTTCGGTACGGCTGCCAAACTGGCTGGCCACACCTTGCCACAGCCGCTGCGGCAGGTCGGTGATCCAGTAGGACTGCATCAGCACCAACGACATCTGGCTACGCACGGGCTTGAGCAGCGCGAAGCGGGCATCGACCACCATCAGCGCGACCGATAGCACGGCCAGCACCAACAAGCGCACGCCTAGTGAAGGCCCTTTGGTGAAAAGCGGTTTAATAAGCCGCTCCTCCCAGGCAAATATTCCGTTTATTCATACGCCAAGACCGGCCGGGATAAGACTGACAGAAGATAAACGCCAACAGGCGGCACTGCAAAGTGCCGCCTGCGGGCGCTACAGCAAGGATGCATCAAGCGAAATCACTCGCTCGACAGCAGGTCCATGGTGTGTTTGTCCATCATTTCCAGTGCACGACCACCGCCGCGAGCCACGCAGGTCAGCGGGTCTTCGGCAACGATGACCGGCAGACCGGTTTCCTGGGCCAGCAACTTGTCGAGGTCACGCAACAGGGCGCCACCGCCAGTCAGCACCAGGCCACGCTCGGCGATGTCGGAAGCCAGCTCCGGAGGCGATTGCTCCAGGGCGCTCTTCACGGCCTGAACGATGGTGGCCAGGGACTCTTGCAGAGCTTCCAGCACTTCATTGGAGTTCAGGGTGAACGCGCGCGGAACGCCTTCAGCCAGGTTACGGCCACGAACGTCGACTTCACGCGTTTCGCCGCCTGGGTAGGCCGTACCGATTTCCTGCTTGATGCGTTCGGCGGTGGACTCACCGATCAGGCTGCCATAGTTGCGACGCACGTAGGTGATGATCGCTTCGTCGAAGCGGTCGCCACCTACCCGTACGGATTCGGCGTAAACCACACCGTTCAGGGAGATCAGCGCGATCTCGGTGGTACCACCACCGATATCGACGACCATCGAACCGCGTGCTTCCTCAACCGGCAGGCCGGCACCGATCGCAGCCGCCATTGGCTCTTCGATCAGGAACACTTCACGTGCACCGGCACCGAGGGCCGACTCACGGATGGCACGGCGCTCAACCTGGGTGGATTTGCACGGAACGCAGATCAGCACGCGAGGGCTTGGCTGCAGGAAACTGTTCTCGTGAACCTTGTTGATGAAATATTGCAGCATCTTTTCGCAGACGCTGAAGTCGGCGATCACGCCATCCTTCATCGGACGAATGGCCGCGATATTGCCCGGCGTACGACCGAGCATGCGCTTGGCCTCGGTGCCGACAGCGACGACACTTTTCTGGTTACCGTGTGTCCGAATAGCCACAACCGATGGCTCATTCAGGACGATACCGCGCTCGCGCACGTAAATAAGGGTGTTGGCAGTGCCCAGGTCAATGGAAAGATCGCTGGAAAACATGCCACGCAGTTTCTTGAACATGGGAAAGGGACCCTAGGCAACGCGTGGGTAAAAAAAGTGCGGCAAACTCTAACAACGACAGGGATTTTGGGCAAGGCGCCAATATGTTAAATTGGCCGCTTTTCTGTGCACCAAGCCCCACAATCGCGGCCTTATTGACCGTAGAAGTGCGGTAGTGTTCCGACAACACTAACACACGGACACCGTCCGTCCTGTTTTCCACTGGAGAATCCCATGGCGCTTGAACGCTCCGACGTGGAAAAAATCGCTCATTTGGCCTGTCTTGGCCTGAATGAAGACGATCTTCCACATATTACTTCGGCCCTGAACAGTATTCTGGGTCTGGTCGACGAAATGCAGGCGGTCAATACCGACGATATCGAGCCGCTGGCCCATCCATTGGAAGCCAGCCAGCGCCTGCGTGCCGACATCGTGACCGAGTCCAATCATCGCGAGGCGTACCAATCCATCGCACCAGCGGTCGAAAACGGCCTGTACCTGGTTCCGAAAGTCATCGACTAAAGGGAAAGAGCCTGCAATGCATCAATTGACCCTGGCCGAGATCGCCCGCGGACTCGCCGATAAAAAGTTTTCTTCCGAAGAGCTGACCAAGTCCCTGCTGGCGCGCATTACCCAGCTCGACCCTCAACTCAACAGTTTCATCAGCCTCACCGAAGAGCTGGCGCTTCAGCAGGCCAAAGCCGCTGACGCACGTCGGGCCAATGGTGAGAGCGGTGCCCTGCTCGGTGCGCCGATCGCCCACAAAGACCTGTTCTGCACCCAGGGCATTCGCACCAGCTGCGGCTCGAAGATGCTCGACAACTTCAAGGCCCCGTACGACGCGACCGTGGTTGCCAAACTGGCCGCCGCCGGCGCCGTGACCCTGGGCAAGACCAACATGGACGAATTCGCCATGGGTTCGGCCAACGAGTCCAGCTACTACGGTGCAGTGAAAAACCCGTGGAACCTGGAACACGTTCCGGGTGGTTCGTCGGGCGGTTCGGCGGCGGCAGTGGCAGCGCGCCTGCTGCCGGCGGCCACAGGCACCGACACCGGCGGTTCGATCCGCCAACCCGCGGCGCTGACCAACCTCACTGGCCTGAAACCGACCTATGGTCGCGTTTCACGCTGGGGCATGATCGCCTACGCCTCCAGCCTCGATCAGGGCGGCCCGTTGGCGCGCACCGCCGAAGACTGCGCGATCCTGCTGCAAGGCATGGCCGGCTTCGACCCTAACGACTCCACCAGCATCGACGAACCGGTGCCCGACTACAGCGCCAGCCTCAACGGCTCGCTGCAAGGCCTGCGCATTGGCGTGCCGAAGGAATACTTCAGCGCCGGTCTCGACCCGCGCATCGCCGAGCTGATCCACAACAGCGTCAAGGAGCTGCAAAAGCTCGGTGCCGTGGTCAAGGAAATCAGCCTGCCGAACATGCAGCACGCCATTCCGGCGTACTACGTGATTGCCCCGGCGGAGGCCTCCTCCAACCTGTCGCGTTTCGACGGCGTGCGTTTCGGCTACCGCTGCGAAGCCCCGAAAAACCTGATCGACCTGTACAAGCGCTCCCGTGGCGAAGGTTTCGGCCCGGAAGTGCAACGCCGGATCATGGTCGGTGCCTACGCGCTGTCGGCCGGTTACTACGACGCTTACTACCTGAAGGCGCAAAAAATCCGTCGCCTGATCAAGAACGACTTCATGGCCGCCTTCAACGAGGTCGACATCATTCTCGGCCCAACCACGCCGAACCCGGCCTGGAAGCTGGGCGCCAAGAACAGCGACCCGGTCGCTGCGTACCTGGAAGACGTCTACACCATCACCGCGAACCTCGCGGGCCTGCCAGGCCTGTCGATGCCGGCCGGTTTTGTCGACGGTCTGCCGGTTGGCGTGCAACTGCTCGCCCCGTATTTCCAGGAAGGCCGCTTGCTCAATGTTGCCCATCAGTACCAACTCAACACTGATTGGCACACCCGCACCCCAACCGGCTTCTGAGGAGACACACATGCAATGGGAAGTCGTGATCGGGCTGGAGATTCATACTCAGCTCACCACCCGGTCGAAAATCTTTTCCGGTAGTTCCACCACCTTCGGTTCCGAACCGAACACCCAGGCCAGCCTGGTTGACCTCGGTATGCCTGGCGTCCTGCCGGTGCTGAACCAGGAAGCGGTGCGCATGGCGGTGATGTTCGGCCTGGCCATCGATGCCGAGATCGGACAGCACAACGTGTTCGCCCGTAAAAACTATTTCTACCCCGACCTGCCCAAGGGCTACCAGATCAGCCAGATGGAATTGCCGATCGTCGGCAAGGGCCACCTGGACATCGCATTGGAAGACGGCACGGTCAAGCGCGTCGGCATCACTCGTGCGCACCTGGAAGAAGACGCCGGCAAGAGCTTGCACGAAGAGTTCAACGGTGCCAGTGGCATCGACCTGAACCGTGCTGGCACGCCGCTGCTGGAAATCGTTTCCGAGCCGGACATGCGCAGCGCCAAGGAGGCCGTGGCTTACGTCAAAGCGATCCACGCGCTGGTACGTTACCTGGGCATCTGCGACGGCAACATGGCCGAAGGTTCGCTGCGTTGCGACTGCAACGTGTCGATCCGTCCAAAAGGCCAGGTCGAGTTTGGCACCCGCTGCGAGATCAAGAACGTCAACTCGTTCCGCTTCATCGAGAAGGCGATCAACAGCGAAATCCAGCGCCAGATCGAGCTGATCGAGGACGGTGGCAAGGTCATCCAGCAGACCCGCCTGTACGACCCGAACAAGGACGAAACCCGTCCGATGCGCAGCAAGGAGGAAGCCAACGACTACCGTTACTTCCCGGATCCGGACCTGCTGCCGGTGGTTATCGAGGACTCGTTCCTCAATGACGTACGCGCCACCCTGCCGGAATTGCCGCCACAGAAACGCGAGCGTTTCCAGGAGCAATTCGGCCTCTCGGTCTACGACGCGAGCGTGTTGGCGACCAGCCGCGAGCAAGCCGATTACTTCGAGAAAGTCGCGAGCATCGGCGGCGACGCCAAGCTGGCGGCCAACTGGGTCATGGTCGAGCTGGGCAGCCTGTTGAACAAGCAAGGCGTGGACATCGACGAGTCGCCGGTGTCGGCCGAGCAATTGGGCGGCATGCTGCTACGCATCAAGGACAACACCATTTCCGGCAAAATCGCCAAAGTGGTGTTCGAGGCGATGGCCGCCGGTGAAGGCAGCGCGGACGAAATCATCGACAAGCGCGGTCTCAAGCAGGTGACCGACAGCGGCGCTATCTCGGCGGTGCTGGACGAAATGCTGGCGGCCAATGCAGAACAGGTCGAGCAATACCGTGCGGCAGATGAAGCCAAACGCGGCAAAATGTTCGGCTTCTTCGTCGGCCAGGCCATGAAAGCCTCCAAAGGCAAGGCCAACCCGCAACAGGTCAACGAACTGCTGAAAAGCAAGCTCGAGGGCTGATGAGAATGGAGCCAGTACCCAAGCCTGGCTCAAATCCCTGTGGGAGCGGCGGTGCGCCGCTCCCACATTTACAACTGGGAAACCGTTTATGAAGCGTCTCCTCGGCACCTGCGCCCTGCTCTCGCTCCTGGCCGGTTGCGCCAGCACCGACACCGTCGACCCGCACGGCTACGACCAGACGGGCGTCGCCTCCTATTACGGTGCCAAACACCAGGGCAAGCGCACCGCCAGTGGTGAGCGCTTCGACAAGAATTCCCTGACCGCCGCCCATCGCCAGTTGCCATTCGGCACCCGGGTGAAGGTCACCAACCTTTCAAACGACAGATCCTGCGTCGTACGCATCAATGATCGCGGGCCACATACCCGTGGACGCCTGATCGACTTGTCTCACGAAGCCGCCGAGCAACTGGGCATGATCCGTAGCGGCACCGCGCGGGTTCGTGTGCAAGCCCTCGACTGACCCAGGGAGCCGCGACCATTTTCGGACTTGCCGACCTTCCCCTGCTCAGCGTGCTGGAACTGCTCAGCGGCCTGGTGCTGCTGATCATCGGCGCAGAGCTGATGGTGCGCGCCGCCGTCCGCGTCGCCGCCCGCCTGCATGTACGGCCATTGATCATCGGCCTGACCATCGTCGCCCTCGGCAGCAGTGCCCCGCAAATGGCGGTCAGCCTGCAAGCCACCCTGGCGCAGAACGTCGACATCGCGGTCAGCAGCGTGATCGGTAGCAGCATCTTCAACATCCTCGTCACCCTCGGGTTATCGGCGCTGATCATCCCGCTGCGGGTGTCCCGCCAACTGGTACGCCTGGACATTCCGTTGATGATTGGCGCCAGCCTGCTGGTGTTCCTGTTGGCGTGGAACGAAGAACTGACGCGCACCGATGGCGTCTTCCTGCTGACGGCGCTGGCATTGTATCTGGGCTTGCTGCTGCGCCAGTCGCAGCATTCGGCACGCCCGCAATCGACGCCACATGAAGGCCCCGAGGCCTCCTGGCTGAGTAGCCTGCTGATGATCGTCGGCGGCCTCGCCCTGCTGGTGTATGCCGGCCATCTGCTACTGGGAGCCGCCGTATCGGTGGCCACCGACCTCGGGCTGTCGGAGCGAATCATCGGTCTCACCGTTGTCGCGGTGAGCACCTCCCTGCCTGAACTGGCAACTTCCTTGATTGCCGCCCTGCGCGGACAGCGCGACATTGCCGTGGGTAACGTGATCGGCAGCAACCTGTTCAACCTGCTGGGCGTGCTGGGTGTGACGGCACTAATTGCACCCACGCCGCTGTCGGTGTCACCCAACGCGCTGGATTTCGACTTGCCGGTGATGCTTGGCGTCGCGGCACTATGCCTGCCGGTGTTCTATTCCGGTTATCGGGTGACCCGCGCCGAAGGCCTGGTGTTTCTGGGCTTGTACCTGGTTTATGGCCTGCACGTGGTGTCGTTCGCCACCGGTATGCCGCTGGCCGGCAAGCTTGAGCGCCTGATGCTGTTTTTCGTTTTGCCAGCACTGGTGGCGTTTCTGCTGTTCACGTCGCTGCGCGCCTGGCGCCGCCAACATCACAAAAAGGAGTTGCCATGACCGATCACAAAAAGCCCGGTGTTGAAGTGCGCCGACAGGTGATGGGCGATGCGTTCGTCGACCGCGCCCTGGGCAATGCCACCGAGTTCACCCAACCGCTGCAGGATTTCGTCAACGAGCATGCCTGGGGCAGCGTATGGAACCGCGAAGGTCTGCCGCTGAAAACCCGCAGCCTGATCACCCTTGCGGCGCTGACCGCGCTGAAGTGCCCGCAGGAACTGAAAGGCCACGTGCGCGGTGCGCTGAACAACGGTTGCACCGTGGAAGAGATTCGCGAGGCGCTGCTGCATTGTGCGGTGTATGCGGGTGTGCCGGCGGCGATCGACGCGTTTCGGGCGGCGCAGGAAGTGATCGACAGTTATCAGAAGCCTGAGTGACAGGTCTGGCCCCTTCGCGGGCAAGCCCGCTCCTACAGGGGGGTCATGTTGTTCATAAATCCTCTGTAGGAGCGAGCTTGCTCGCGATGGGGCCCTAAAGAACGCCGAAAATGCCGGACCTAGATCCACCCACCCCACTGCAACAGAAAGATCCCGATATTGGTGGTCACCGCCGCCATCAGGGTGGTGATCACAATGATCGCCGCCGCCAGTTCATGGTTGCCATTGGCCTGGCGGGCCATGACAAAACTGGCCGCCGCCGTCGGGCTGCCGAAGTACAGGAACAGAATCCCCAGCTCGGCCCCGCGAAAGCCCCAGAGCCACGCGCCCAGCGTCGCCAGCACCGGCAGGCCGACCATTTTCACCAGACTCGAACTCAACGCCAACGAACCACTCTTGCGCATCGCCGCCAGTGACAACGTGCCACCGATGCAGATCAGCGCCAGGGGTAAGGTGGTTTGCGCCAGGTACTGGCCCGAGGTCTCCAACCAGCCCGGCAGGGGGATCTTGAAGTAGGCGAACGGCGCGGCGGCAATCACGCTGATGATCAGCGGATTGTTCATCACGCTTTTGCAGATGCTCCACGGATCGGACTTGATCACCGGGCTGTAGACCGCCAGCACGATGGTCGACAGGGTGTTGTAGAACAGGATCACCAGCGCCGCGAGGATTGCCCCCAGGGAAATCCCGTAGTCGCCGTACATGCTTGCCGCCAGTGCAAGCCCGATCACCCCGTTGTTGCCGCGAAAGGCGCCCTGGGTGTAGATCCCGCGATCCTCCTTCGGGCACTTGAAAATCGCCCAGCCCCAAGCGACCGCGAAGCTCACCAGCGTGGCAATGGCGAAATAGATCAGCAGCGCCGGTTGCAACGCGGCGTGCAGGTCGGCATGCAGGATCCCCAGGAACAGCAACGCCGGCATGGTGACGTTGAACACCAGCGCCGACGCGGTGTGAATGAAGTTGTCATTGATCCAGTTGACGCGCTTGAGCAGTACTCCCAGAAACAGCATGGCAAACACCGGAGCGGTGATGTTCAGGGTTTCGAGGAAAATTGCCAGCATGCAGGGGAGGACCTGTGAGGTGGGTGTCGTTAGGGGGCTAATGATAAGCCACTAATGACACCGGCGTCTGGGAGAAAGTCTTCGCGAGCAAGTCGGATCGCCGCACCGCCGCTCCCACAGAGATTTGCAGCAATCACAAAACCTGTAGGAGCGGCGGTGCAGCGATCCGACTTGCCCGCGATGAACGATAACGCGGTCTCAGGTAATCGGCGCCGGATTGAACAGCGTAATGTCGTTATGCAGCTTGTGCTGCTCCGACCATGTCTGCTTCTTGCCGCTGGCCACGTCCAGGTAGTAATGGAACAACTCCCAGCCGAGGTCTTCGATGGAAGCACGACCGGTGGCAATCCGCCCGGCATCGATGTCGATCAGGTCCGGCCAGCGCTGAGCCAGTTCGGTTCGGGTCGAAACCTTCACCACGGGCGCCATCGCCAGGCCGTACGGTGTACCACGACCGGTGGTGAACACGTGCAGATTCATCCCCGCCGCCAACTGCAAAGTCCCGCAGACAAAATCGCTGGCCGGGGTCGCGCAAAAGATCAGGCCTTTGCTCTTGAAGCGTTCACCAGGGCCAAGCACGCCGTTGATCGCGCTGCTGCCGGACTTGACGATGGAGCCCAGGGACTTCTCGACGATGTTCGACAACCCGCCTTTCTTGTTGCCCGGCGTGGTGTTGGCGCTGCGGTCCGCTTCACCCTTGGCCAGGTAACGGTCGTACCAGTCCATTTCGCGCACCAGTTCCTGGGCGACTTCCTCGGTTTCGGCTCGGGACGTCAGCAGGTAGATGGCATCGCGCACTTCGGTGACTTCGGAAAACATCACCGTCGCACCGGCGCGCAGCAGCAAGTCAGAGGCGTAACCCAGCGCCGGGTTGGCGGTGATGCCGGAAAACGCATCGCTGCCACCGCATTGCATGCCCAGGATCAGCTCGGACGCCGGCACGGTTTCCCGGCGACGTTGATCGAGCTTCTTCAGGCGAACCTCGGCCAGCGCCATGATCTGTTCGATCATTTCGGTAAAACCGTGGCTGGAATCCTGCAAGCGATACAGCCACTCATCGCTCAAGTCCACCGAACGGTCGTTCTCGTGCATCACCTGCCCTGCCTGCAATTTCTCGCAGCCCAGGCTGATCACCAGGGCTTCGCCACCCAGGTTCGGGTTGCGTGCCAGGTTGCGCACGGTACGGATCGGGATGTACGCGTCCGTCGCGGTGATCGCCACACCACAGCCGTAGCTGTGGGTCAGGGCCACCACGTCATCGACGTGTGGGTACTTGGGCAGCAATTCGTCCTTGATGCGCTTGACCGCATGGTCCAGCACCCCGGTCACACATTGCACGGTGGTGGTAATGCCCAGGATGTTGCGCGTGCCGACGGTGCCGTCGGCATTGCGGTAACCCTCGAAGGTATAACCTTCCAGCGGTGCTTGCGCGGCCGGCACTTCGGTGGACAGCGGCAAGCTGTCCAGCGGTGGCGCGGTCGGCATGCGCAGTTGATCTTCCTTGACCCAGCTGCCGCGTGGAATCGGCTGTAAGGCGTAGCCAATGGTCTGGCCGTAACGAATCACCTGACCACCCTCTGGGATGTCTTCCAGGGTGACCTTGTGGCTCTGTGGCACGAAGTCCACGGTCACCAGGCCATCGGCAAACTCGGTGCCAGCCGGAACGCCCTGATCGTTGACCACGATCACTACGTTGTCGCGCTCGTGCAGGCGGATGTAGCGCGGCGAGTCGGAATGTTCAATCAACTGCATAACGCCGCTCCTCAGGATTGCGCTTCAGACAATTTGTTGTTGGTTTCAGGACCTGCGACCGGTGGTTCCTTGAGCACAACGCGCTTGATCGGACCCACGATAACCAGGTAGCTGAACACCGCAACCAGTGCGTTGCAACCGACAAATACCAACGCCCACTTGAACGAACCGGTGGAGCTGATGATGTAGCCGATAACAATCGGCGTGGTGATCGACGCGAGGTTACCAAAGGTGTTGAAGAGGCCACCGCTCAGACCGGCGATCTGCTTCGGCGAGGTGTCGGACACCACAGCCCAGCCCAACGCGCCTACGCCTTTGCCGAAGAATGCCAGGGCCATGAAGCCAACGACCATCCATTCCACTTCCACGTAGTTGCACGCCACGATGCTGCTGGAGACCAGCAGGCCGGCAATGATTGGCGCCTTGCGGGCGAAGGTCAGCGAGTGGCCCTTGCGCAGCAGGTAGTCGGAAATCACCCCGCCCAGTACACCACCGATGAACCCGCAGATGGCCGGCAACGAAGCGATGAAACCCGCCTTGAGGATGGTCATGCCGCGTTCCTGTACCAGGTACACCGGGAACCAGGTCAGGAAGAAGTAGGTGATGCCGTTGATGCAGTACTGGCCCAGGTAGACGCCGAGCATCATGCGGTTGGTCAGCAACTGACGGATGTAATCCCACTTCGGACCGTCGGACTTCTTGCCCTTCTGGTCCATGTCGACCATGCCGCCGTTTTCGGAGATGTGCTTGAACTCGGCTTCGTTGATTTTCGGGTGTTCACGCGGGCTGTAGATCACTTTCAGCCAGACCAGCGAGAAGATGATGCCCAGGATACCCATGACGATGAACACGTGCTCCCAACCGAAGGAGTACACGATCCAGCCCATCAGCGGTGCGAACAGCACGGTGGCAAAGTATTGCGCCGAGTTGAAGATCGCCGAGGCCGTGCCGCGTTCAGCGGTGGGGAACCACGCCGCCACGATGCGAGCGTTGCCCGGGAAGGATGGCGCTTCGGCCAGACCTACCAGGAAGCGCAGCATGAACAGTGCAACCACCGCCGTGGACATGCCGAACTCACCGACAAAACCTTGCAGCACGGTGAACAGCGACCAGGTGAAGATGCTCAATGCGTAGATTTTTTTCGAACCAAAACGGTCCAGCAACCAGCCGCCGGGGATTTGCCCGGCCACGTAGGCCCAACCGAAAGCAGAGAAGATGTAACCGAGGGTGACCGCGTCAATGCCGAGGTCTTTTTGCAGGCTGGAGCCGGCGATTGCGATAGTCGCCCGGTCGGCGTAGTTGATCGTGGTCACCAGGAACAGCATGAGCAGGATCAAATAGCGGACGTGAGTCGGCTTTTGGGTGGCTTGCATGTAGATGTACTCCCACTGATTATTTTTATGCGGGTAATAACGATGTAGTTGTACCCCTGTGGGAGCGACAAGCTCGCTCCTACAGGGATTGCGGTATCGATGTCGATATCGCGGGGTTTGCGGTATCCATGACAATACCGCGGGTATTGCCTTACGAACCGATGTAGCTGGTTTTCACCACGGTGTAGAACTCTTGCGCGTAGCGACCCTGCTCGCGCGAACCGTAGGACGAACCTTTGCGCCCGCCGAACGGCACGTGGTAATCCACGCCGGCGGTTGGCAGGTTGACCATCACCATCCCGGCCTGGGAGTGGCGCTTGAAGTGGTTGGCGTACTTCAGGGACGTGGTGGCGATGCCTGCCGACAGACCGAACTCGGTGTCGTTGGACATGGCCAGCGCGGCCTCGTAGTCAGCTACGCGAACGATGTTCGCGACCGGGCCGAAGATCTCTTCACGGCTGATGCGCATCGACGCTTCGCTGTCGGCGAACAGTGTTGGTGCCAGGAAGTAACCTTCGGTGTCGCAGGTCACCAGGCCGCCGCCGCTCACCAGGCGAGCGCCTTCGGATTGGCCGATGTCGATGTACTTCATGTCCTGTTCAAGCTGGGCTTGCGAAACCACCGGACCAATGTCGGTGCCGGCTTTCAACGCGTGACCGACCTTGATCGACTTCATGCGCTCGGCCATGGCCTCGACGAACTTGTCGTGGATACCGGCCGTGACGATCAGGCGGCTCGAAGCGGTGCAACGCTGGCCGGTGGAGTAGAACGCGCTCTGGACCGACAGCTCGACCGCTTGTTTCAGGTCGGCGTCGTCGAGAATGATCTGCGGGTTCTTGCCGCCCATTTCCAGTTGGACCTTGGCCTGGCGAGAGACGCAGCTGACGGCGATCTGACGACCCACACCCACGGAACCGGTGAAGCTGATACCGTCGATTTTAGGGCTGTTGACCAGCGCATCACCCACGACCCGACCACTGCCCATCACCAGGTTGAACACGCCGGCCGGGAAGCCTGCGCGGGAGATGATTTCGGCCAGGGCCCAGGCGCAACCGGGTACCAGGTCGGCCGGCTTGAGCACGACGCAGTTGCCATAGGCCAGGGCCGGGGCGATCTTCCACGACGGGATGGCAATCGGGAAGTTCCACGGGGTGATCAGGCCGACCACGCCAAGGGCTTCACGGGTGACTTCAACGTTGACACCTGGACGCACCGACGGCACGTAGTCGCCCGACAGGCGCAGGCATTCACCGGCGAAGAACTTGAAGATATTACCGGCGCGAGTCACTTCGCCGATGGCTTCCGGCAGGGTCTTGCCCTCTTCCCGGGCCAGCAGGGTGCCGAGCTCTTCGCGACGGGCAAGGATTTCGGTACCGACTTTGTCCAAGGAATCGTGACGGGCCTGGATACCGGAAGTAGACCATGCCGGGAAAGCGGCACGGGCGGCGTCGATGGCGGCGTTGACCTGGGCCAGGTCAGCCTTGGCGTAGTCGCCAATAGTGTCGGTCAGCTCTGACGGGTTGATGTTGGCCGAATAGTCGGCACCGGCAACCCATTCGCCGTTGATGTAGTTGTCGTAACGTTTTGCTGTTGTCACGGGACTGCCCTCGAAACAAAGAGATCTCACGCAAAAGGCCGCTGATCACTCAGCGGCCTTGTTCAATCGGGTGTATTACTGCGCACCTTGCTTGTCGATCAGCGCGGCGAGCATTTCGTACTCTTCGCCGGTCAGGTCGGTCAATGGCGCACGCACAGGACCTGCGTCATAGCCGGCAATTTTTGCCCCGGCCTTGACGATGCTCACCGCGTAACCCGATTTACGGTTACGGATGTCCAGGTATGGCAGGAAGAAGTCGTCGATGATCTTGCCAACGGTGGCGTGATCTTCACGAGCAATGGCGTGGTAGAAGTCCATCGCGGTTTTCGGGATGAAGTTGAACACTGCCGAGGAGTAGACCGGTACGCCCAGTGCCTTGTAGGCAGCGGCGTAGACTTCGGCGGTCGGCAGACCACCCAGGTAGCTGAAGCGATCGCCGAGGCGACGACGGATCGACACCATCAGTTCGATGTCACCCAGGCCGTCCTTGTAACCGATCAGGTTCGGGCAGCGCTCGGCCAGACGTTCCAGCAACGGGGCGGTCAGGCGGCAAACGTTGCGGTTGTAGACCACGACGCCGATGTTGACCGATTTGCACACGGCTTCGACGTGGTCGGCAACGCCGTCCTGGCTGGCTTCAGTCAGGTAGTGCGGCAGCAGCAACAGGCCCTTGGCGCCCAGACGCTCGGCTTCTTGTGCGTATTCGATGGCTTGACGAGTCGAACCGCCCACGCCGGCCAGAATTGGCACGCTGGTCGCGCAAGTGTCGACGGCAGTCTTGATGATTTCGGAATATTCGCTGGCCGCCAGGGAGAAGAACTCACCGGTGCCGCCTGCGGCGAACAGGGCCGAGGCGCCGTATGGGGCCAGCCATTCCAGACGCTTGATGTAGCCAGCGCGGTTGAAATCGCCCTGGGCATTGAAATCGGTTACCGGGAAAGACAACAGACCGGAAGAGAGGATGGACTTCAGTTCTTGTGGATTCATTATTCGAACACCCTGGGTATCAACGTTTTTGTGTGAGGAAATCGTTCAGCCTGCGCCGAAGTTGTAGGTCATCGTACAACTTAAAAAACAACCGTCAACTGCATTTCATCGTCAGGCGTGAAATTTCTGCCACAAATAGGGTCATCAGAAATTAATTGCACCACACTGAAGCCTTGTCTGCCGTGTCTTAGAGCCTTTGGATGCGACGGGAAAGGCCCTGCGAAATTTTGTGAAAAACATCGTGAACGGCGCACCGACAGGTCGTCACGTAGAGTCTTCCGACGTCACGAACGGATCGTGACGACTTAGAGATGGAGTACTCGACGATGTGTTTTCCTTCACCGCTGCTGCCTCAATTCCCCGCCGACCCTCGGGACAAGACCGTCACCGTCACACTGTCGAACCTGGCAGATGGGCTGATTGTGCGAATACCCGACCCACACGATATTCCGCCGAACTGGGAGGTGTACCCAATCCTCGGTGCGAACCCCGATGAGCCGCAATGGCGCGGTGAGGAACAGCCAGCAGGCGTCTGGGACGAGACAACGGACGAGATGGTGGAACTGACGGGAATAGAACTGGAGATCCCCAGGACCGACCTGGAGCCGTATCTCGGTTCAGAG
Organism: Pseudomonas sp. S2_C03; assembly: GCF_054668405.1. Taxonomy (NCBI): domain Bacteria; kingdom Pseudomonadati; phylum Pseudomonadota; class Gammaproteobacteria; order Pseudomonadales; family Pseudomonadaceae; genus Pseudomonas; species Pseudomonas sp. S2_C03. The sequence goes on from NZ_CP162766.1 coordinate 4,544,029, forward strand.
GTCGCACTGCGTTACAAGTTTCTCGATGAGTCGAGCCTTGAGCTCTCCTCGGAAGCCTTGCTGATACGTATCGAGCCCTGAGATTAGGGCTGCAAGACAAATCGTTCCCGGTGCGCCCGGGAACGATCCTGCGGGTCAGCCCCGCTGCGCTTCCGCTTCTTCGTGGGCATGACGCAACCGCTCACGGCTGTTGGTCAGATGCAAGCGCATCGCCGCCCGCGCTGCATCGGAGTCCTGGCGCGCAATCGCATCGTAGATTTCTTCGTGCTCACGGCTCAACCGGTTCATGTAGTGCTGCTGGTCATCGTGAGCCAAGCGCGCCGAGTTGAGGCGTGTACGCGGGATGATGCTGGCACCCAGGTGGGTCATGATATCGGTGAAATAACGGTTGCCGGTCGACAGCGCGATTTGCAGGTGGAACTGGAAGTCCGAGGCCACCGCATCGCTGGCATGGGCCGCACTTTCGTTCAACGCATCCAGTGCCGCCCTCATCAGCGCCAACTGTTCAGGATTGCGCCGTTGTGCGGCGAGGCCTGCCGACTCCACTTCCAGGCTGATCCGCAGCTCAAGAATCGCCAGCACGTCACGCAACGTCACCACTGTCGCCGGGTCAATACGAAAGCCACTCGGGCTTGGGGTATCGAGCACGAAGGTGCCGATGCCGTGACGGGTTTCCACCTGCCCGGCGGCCTGTAAGCGGGAAATCGCTTCACGCACCACCGTGCGGCTGACACCATGGGCATCCATGATCGCCGACTCGGTAGGCAATTTGTCACCCCGCTTGAGGTGACCATCGCGGATCTGCTCGGACAGCACCGTCACCAATTCCTGTGCGAGGCTGCGGCGCTTGCGAGGGAGGCGTGGAGCTTCGATCGGGTTTTCCATGGTGAACGTCTGTCTCGAAAGTTCGGCTGAAACTGCATCATAGCGCAACGCGGTTGTACGATCACCCTGCGCCCGTTTTCATATCTGATCCACGCCCCCCTGTCCCCCTGTAGGAGCGAGCTTGCTCGCGATGGACTCAAGACCACCCTGGGTGTCAGATGCCCAGCGTTATCGTTAACGACCAATCGCGAGCAAGCTCGCTCCTACAGGGGGCGGTGCGGATTCAGGCGGTTGCGGCCTGATCCACCAAATGGCCATTATCGATTCGAACATGCCGCGGATGGAAGTGTTTCAAGCTGCTGCGATGCCCGACGCTGACGATGCTCAAGCCCGGAATCTCATCGATCAATGCCTGATACAACGAAGCCTCATCCTCTTCATCCATCGCCGATGTCGCTTCATCCATGTACAACCATTGCGGCGCGTACAACAGCGCACGAGCGAACGCCAGGCGTTGCTGCTCGCCGGGCGAGAGCATGCGTTGCCAGTGGTTGGCTTCATCCAGACGGGCAACCAGATGTGGCAAGCGGCAGGTTTCCAGCACGCGGGCATAGCGCTCTTGCGGGTAAACGTCACTTGCTTGTGGGTAACTCAGGGCGTCACGCAAGGTGCCAATTGGCAGATAGGGTTTTTGCGGCAGGAACAGATAACGCGCCGCTGGCAGGCGAATAGTGCCATGGCCAGCCGGCCACAAATGCCCCATCGCTCGCAACAACGTCGACTTGCCGCTGCCGGAACGACCGCTGAGCATGACCCGCTCGCCCTGCTCCACGGTCATGTCGGCACTGGTCAGCAGATGGCGGCCGTCAGCGAGGTCAAGACCCAGGTTTTGCACTTCAAGCGCAGAGCCAGAATTGTGCACGTCAATGGCCGGCACACGCTGTTCGTTGTCGGTCATGGCCTGATGGAAACTGAGCAGGCGATCACAGGTAGCCCGCCAGGAGGCGAGGCTTTGGTACGCGCTGATGAACCAGCTGAAACTCTCCTGCACATTGCCGAATGCCGAACTGATCTGCATCAGCTCACCCAGCTCGATCTTGCCGGCAAAGTAGCGCGGGGCGGCGACCATGAACGGGAAAATAATGGCGGCCTGGCTGTAACCGGCGGTGAAGAACGTCAGGCGCTTGGACACTTTCATGATGTCCCAGAAGTTGTGCCAGACCATCCCGAACCGGTTGCTCAAGCGGCGGTTTTCATTCGGTTCGCCGTTGTACAACGCAATGCTCTCGGCGTTCTCGCGAATGCGCACCATGGAGAAACGCAGGTCGGCCTCGAAACGTTGTTGCTGGTTGTTCAAGCCAATCAGGCGACGGCCGATCAGGTGCGTCAGCCAACTGCCCACGACGGCATAGACCAGCACGCACCAGAACATGTAGCCGGGAATGGTCACACCCAACACTTCGATACTGCCCGATACGCCCCACAGGATGATCGAGAACGACACCAGGCTGACAATGTTGCGCAGCAAGCCAATGCCCAGCTCCAGGGTATTGGAGGTGAAATTATTGAGGTCTTCGGAGATCCGCTGATCGGGGTTATCGGTGTAACCGCCCTGCTCCAGCTGGTAGTAGTTCTTGCTGCCCAGCCAGCGAGCAAAATGCTGCTCGGTCAGCCAGGCCCGCCAGCGGATGGTCAGCATCTGGGTCAGGTAAAGCCGATAGACGGCGCCGACAATCGCCACCGCTGCGATCCCGCAGAAATACAGGATGAGGCGCCAGAACGCCGCCTCATCCTTCTGTTGCAGGGCGTTGTAGAAATCCTTGTACCAGGTGTTGAACCATACCGAGATGCCCACGCTCAGCAGCGACAAGGCAATCACTGCAATCAGCAGCGTCCAGGCCCTGGCCTTTTCTTCACTGCGCCAGTAGGGCGTGATCATCGCCCATACTTTGCGAAAAAACTGCCCGCGCACAGCATCATTGACCGCGGAATATTCAGCGTTCTGACTCATGAAAAAGGCTCGATAGAAAAAAGAACACGCACGAACCGATCATAGATGATCGGTTCGTTTTGTCGCGAGATGTGTCAGTGCTTTGTTCAGCGCAGGTTCAGCGGCGAACCGGGCGCTTCTGCAATTTACGCTGCAAGGTGCGGCGATGCATGCCCAGGGCGCGGGCAGTGGCGGAGATGTTGCCTTCGTGCTCGGTCAGCACGCGCTGGATGTGCTCCCATTGCAGGCGATCCACGGACATCGGGTTCTCCGGCACCAGGGTGTCGAGGTCGGCGTGCTCGGAGAGCAGCGCGGCCAGCACGTCGTCGGCATCCGCCGGTTTGCACAGGTAGTTGCAAGCGCCCCGCTTGATCGCTTCTACCGCGGTGGCGATGCTCGAATAACCGGTGAGAATCACCACGCGCATTTCAGGGTCGAGTTCCAGCAGTTTGGGCAACAGCACCAAGCCCGAGTCGCCGTCCATCTTCAGGTCCAGCGCCGCGTAATCCGGGAGGTCGGCCTGAGCAATGGTCAGGCCCTCTTCGGCAGAACCTGCCGTGGAGACGCGAAAACCACGGCGAGCCATGGCACGGGCCATCACTCGGGTGAACGTGGCGTCGTCGTCCACCAGCAACAAATGCGGCAGCTCTTCGCCTTCGACTTGGATCTCGTCACTCATGCTCTTCTCCTCGGGCAACACGGGGCAGGCGCAGCTCGGTGAGCGTGCCACCTTCCTCATGACTGTAGAGTTTCACTGAGCCGCCGGCGCGTGTCACGCTGGCCTTGCTCAAAAACAGGCCCAGGCCGAAGCCTTTGCCCTTGGTGGTAAAAAACGGTTTGCCGATCTGTTCGGCGATGGCCAGCGGCACACCGGCGCCGTGATCACGGATGCTGATGGTCAGGTCTTCGTCATTCCAGTCCAGCGTCACTTGCAGGCCTTCGGGACAGGCATCGGCGGCATTGTTAAGCAGATTCAGCAGTGCCTGGGTCAGGTCAGGCGGCGGCGCCAGGCGTGGGACGACCCCTTGGCCCAGTCGCTGGAAACGGTAGCTGGCTTCGGGACGCATCAAGTGCCAACGGTTCAACGCCTCATCCAGCCAGTCGGTGACGTACTGCATCTCCACGGCGAGACGGCGATTGGCCTCGGCGGCGCGCACCAGTTGCTGCAACGTCTGCTTGCACAGCATGACCTGATCCTGCAGCACGCCCAGGTCTTCCTGCAGCATCGGGTCATGATGGTCGCGGCGCATCTCTTTGAGCAGCACGCTCATGGTCGCCAACGGCGTGCCCAGTTCATGGGCGGCACCCGCGGCCTGGGTCGCCACGGCGAGCAATTGCTGGTCACGCAGGCCTTCTTCGCGGCGAATGGCACGCAGTTCTTCCTGACGTCGCAACTCTTCAGCCATGCGTGCGGCGAAAAAAGTGATCACGGCGGCGGCCAGGGCGAAGCTCAGCCACATGCCGTAGACCTGAAGATTTTCCCGGGCAATCGGGAAGGTTTGCAGCGGATAGAAACGCGCCAGCAACAGGGTATACATCGCCAGCGCGATGCCCGACAGAATCAGCGAATAGCGCCATGGCAGCGTCACGGCAGCGATGGTGAGTGGCACCAGGTAATAGGAAACGAAGGGGTTGGTCGAGCCACCGGAGAAATACAACAGGGCGCTGTGTATAAACAGGTCACAGGCCAGCTGCACGGCGTATTCGAGTTCGGTGACCGGCCAGGTGGTGCGCAGGCGAATCGCGGTGAAGGCACACAGCAACATGGAACAACCGAGGGTGGCGGCCAGTTGAAACCAGGGCAGTGGCAACAGCTCCAGCCAGTAGGCCAATCCTACGGAACCGGCCTGGGCAACGAGCACCAGGATGCGGATGAACGTCAGCCGCCAGAGGTTCTGGCGAGTGGCGGAAGTGATCTGAAAAGGGGCGAGCATGAGCTCTCCTGATGAGCGCTCCAGGGCAATCGCACGGAGTATAACCAACCGCAGGGGCTGACAGGCAAAAGTGCGGCAAACGGCCACATGTCGACGGCTGCAAGTTTCAAGCGGCAAGCTGCAAGCTGAATGCACCCCGCAAACTTGCAGCTTGCAGCTTGAAACTTGCGGCTGTGCAACCCAGTCTTATGGTTTCACGCAGGACCCGACTCACCCCCTGCGCATCATCCAAGGAGCTTTCATGCACACATTGCGCCGCAGCGTCGCCCTTCTTGCCCTCAGTGCTGGCACCGTCGCCAGCCTCCCGGCCCTGGCTGCCGACGAACTCCATTACAACCAGATTTCCCTGCGCGCCGAAGTCAGCCAGGAAGTGGCTCGCGACCTGATGATCGTGACCCTCTACACCGAAGAACAGAACACGGACCCGGCCAAGCTCGCCGCAGGCGTCAGTACCACCATGAACAAGGCGCTGGCCCAGGCCAAGCAGGTCAAGGACATCACCCTGCGCCAGGGCAGCCGCAACAGCTATCCGATCTACGATGCCAAGGGTCAGAAGATCACCGGCTGGCGTGAGCGTGCCGAACTGCGCCTGGAAAGTACCGACTTCGCCGCGCTGTCGCAGCTGACCGGCGAGCTGTTGACCGACCTGAAGATGGGCGGCATGGATTTCGCCATCGCCACGCCAACCCGCAAGGCCAGCGAAGATGAGCTGCTCAAGGAAGCCGTAACGGCCTTCAAGGCTCGCGCCCAATTGGCAACCGATGCGCTGGGGGGCAAGGGCTACAAAATCGTCAACCTGAACTTCAACAGCAACGGTTTCCCGCAACCTTATATGCGCGCGCCGATGATGATGAAGGCCGCAAGCATGGACAGCGAATCGGTGACCCCACAAGTCGAAGCCGGCACCAGCCAGGTCAGCATGACGGCCGATGGTTCGATCGAAGTCCAGATGCCGTGATTGGGTAATTTGAAAAAAGGCGATCGTATTGATCGCCTTTTTTGTGAGTGAAACCCCGAAAAGCGACATCAGTTGCACCTGGTACAACTACACGCCCGAGATTGGTTTCAGTGACACAAGACCCGATGCCAGTGAAGTGCACAAGGATGGGGTTTAAATCGGTAACACCTATGCCCTGATCGCGGGCAACCGGGCAACTGCCAGGCACCAAAACAGGGCGCGAGATACACGTTGAAACTGTCACGCAAACGTTAAAATGCATCAAAATTATACAAATGCGACATTAAGGTACGTTCGTGCCACCGTTTAAGGCTTGTACACTCATGGGATCTTGCAATGGGTACAGCCCCTGCATAAGTATCCGCAGGCACGACTCACAAGGTCGTCCTCAAAATCAAAAAATGACAACAAATCATGAGGCCACCATGCTCAAACACGCGGTCATTCCGTTTTTAGTCGGCGCCAGTCTGCTGGCTAGCGCGCCCTTCGCTCAAGCTGCGACTAACCTGGTGTTCTGCTCCGAGGGGAGCCCGGCCGGTTTCGATCCAGGTCAATACACCACCGGAACCGACTTCGACGCCTCTGCAGAGACCATGTTCAACCGTCTGACTCAGTTCGAGCGTGGCGGCACCGCCGTTATTCCTGGTTTGGCGACCAGCTGGGACGTCTCCGATGACGGCCTGACCTACACTTTCCACCTGCGCGAAGGCGTCAAGTTCCACACCACGCCGTACTTCAAGCCCACTCGTGAGTTCAACGCCGACGACGTACTGTTCACCTTCAATCGCATGATTAACAAGGATGACCCGTTCCGTAAGGCGTACCCGACCGAATTCCCGTACTTCACCGACATGGGGATGGATACCAACATCACCAAGATCGATAAAGTCGACGATCACACGGTCAAGTTCACCCTCAAGGACGTTGATGCCGCGTTCATCCAGAACATGGCCATGAGCTTCGCCTCCGTGCAGTCCGCCGAGTACGCTGCCCAGCTGCTCAAGGAAGGCAAGGCTGCCGACATCAACCAGAAACCGGTCGGCACTGGCCCGTTCGTGTTCAAGAGCTACCAGAAAGACTCCAACATCCGCTACACCGGGAACAAGGACTACTGGAAGCCTGAAGACGTGAAGATCGACAACCTGATCTTCGCCATCACTACCGACCCGTCGGTGCGTATCCAGAAGCTGAAGAAGAACGAGTGCCAGGTCACCCTGTTCCCGCGTCCAGCCGACTTGAAGGCACTGAAAGAAGACAAGACACTGAAGATGCCTGAACAGGCCGGCTTCAACCTTGGCTACATCGCCTACAACGTGATGCCCAAGATCAAGGGCGACGACAAGCCGAACCCGATGGCCGAGCTGAAAGTACGCCAGGCCATGGACATGGCAGTGAACAAGCAGCAGATCATCGACTCTGTCTACCAGGGTGCTGGCCAACTGGCGGTCAACGCCATGCCGCCTACCCAATGGTCCTACGACACCACTATCAAGGATGCCAAGTACGATCCTGAGAAAGCCAAAGAGCTGCTCAAGGAAGCGGGCGTCAAGGAAGGTACCGAGATCGTCCTGTGGGCCATGCCGGTACAGCGTCCGTATAACCCGAACGCCAAGCTGATGGCTGAAATGCTGCAGTCCGACTGGGCCAAGATCGGCCTGAAGGTCAAGATCCAGAGCTACGAGTGGGGCGAGTACATCAAGCGCTCCAAAGGTGGTGAAAACGGCGCGATGCTGATTGGCTGGAGCGGTGATAACGGTGACCCGGACAACTGGCTCAACGTGCTGTTCGGTTGCGACTCGCTGGAAGGCAACAACTTCTCCAAGTGGTGCGACAAGAAGTTTGACGACATCGTCAAGCAAGCCAAGCGTACTTCGGACCAGGCCAAGCGCACCGAACTGTACAAGCAGGCGCAACACGTCCTCAAGGACGCTGTTCCAATGACACCAATCGCTCACTCGACGGTGTTCCAACCCATGCGCGCCAACGTGCAGGACTTCAAGATCAGCCCGTTTGGCTTGAACTCCTTCTACGGCGTCAGCGTCAGCAAATAAGACCGGGCGGCGGCGACGCTTATAACGTCGCCGCCGTTTTGTCTGCCGATAGACTGGGAAATTACCTACATCCAATTCCGCTGAGTATTACGGCAGCGGTGCCTGGTGCGTTGAACTTTCCCACAAGTTTTTAGGACTTTTCGCATTTACTGACAGACCTTCGGCTCTTACCGTCGGTATCTGAACAGTGTATGTGCAGGCTATCGGCTGACTGCTGCTCGTCATGGTTTGAAATCAAAAAGGCTGCCATGCCCCCGGACGGGGCTGCAGTTCATTGAACACTTAGCGAAAAGAAAGAGGGAGCGTCATGCGCCATACCTTGGTTTTATCCGCATTGCTGGGCACCGGCCTGTTGGCCGCCACTTCCATGAGCCATGCCGCCAATAACAGTCTGGTGTTTTGCTCTGAAGGCAGCCCGGCGGGCTTCGACACCGCGCAGTACACCACCGCCACCGATAATGATGCCGCCGAACCGTTGTACAACCGGTTGGCCGAGTTCGAAAAAGGCGCGACCAACGTGGTACCGGGGCTGGCGAAGAGCTGGGATATTTCCGAGGACGGTCTCAAATACACCTTCCACTTGCGTGAAGGAGTGAAATTTCACACCACCAAGTACTTCACGCCGACACGCGATTTCAACGCCGACGACGTGCTCTTCACCTTCAATCGCATGCTCGACCCGCAACATCCTTTCCGTAAGGCCTACCCCACCGAATTCCCTTACTTCAACGGGATGAGCCTGAACAAGAACATTGCCAAGGTCGAAAAGACCGGGCCGCTGACCGTGGTCATGACGCTCAACAGCGTGGACGCCGCGTTCATCCAGAACATCGCCATGAGTTTCGCTTCCATCCTGTCCGCCGAATACGCCGACCAATTGTTGGCCGCGGGCAAACCCAGCGAGATCAACCAGAAGCCGATCGGCACCGGGCCGTTCGTGTTCAAGAGCTATCAGAAAGACTCCAACATCCGTTACAGCGGCAACAAGCAGTACTGGGACCCGAGCCGGGTCCAACTCGACAACCTGATTTTTGCCATCAACACCGACGCCTCGGTGCGCGTGCAAAAGCTCAAGGCCAATGAGTGCCAGATCACCCTGCACCCCCGCCCCGCCGACGTCGATGCACTCAAGAATGACCCGAAACTCACCCTGATCGAGAAGCCGGGTTTCAACCTCGGCTACATCGCCTACAACGTGCGCCACAAACCGTTCGACCAGCTCGAAGTGCGCCAGGCGCTGGACATGGCGGTGAACAAGCAGGGCATTCTCAACGCGGTCTACCAGGGCGCCGGGCAGTTAGCGGTCAACGCCATGCCACCCACCCAATGGTCCTACGACGACACTATCAAGGACGCCGCCTACAACCCGGAAAAAGCCAAGCAACTGCTCAAGGCCGCCGGCGTCAAGGAAGGCACCGAAATCACTCTGTGGGCAATGCCGGTGCAGCGTCCATACAACCCCAACGCCAAGCTGATGGCCGAGATGCTCCAGGCCGACTGGGCGAAGATTGGCCTCAAGGTGAAGATCGTCAGCTACGAATGGGGCGAGTACATCAAGCGCACCAAGAATGGCGAACACGACATCAGCCTGATTGGCTGGACCGGTGACAACGGTGACCCGGACAACTGGCTGGGCACGCTGTACAGCTGCGATGCCATCGGCGGCAACAACTACTCCCAATGGTGTGACCCGGCTTATGACAAGCTGATCAAGCAGGCCAAGATCGTCACTGATCGCGACCAGCGCACCGTGCTCTACAAACAGGCCCAGCAACTGCTCAAGCAGCAAGTGCCAATCACGCCTGTCGCTCACTCGACGGTCAACCAGCCGTTAAGCGCCAAAGTCGAAGGCTTCAAGGTGAGCCCCTTCGGCCGCAACGTGTTCTCGGGTGTCAGCATCGATAAATAACCAAACCGTGTAGCTAAACGCCCGGGGGCGCCTTGCGCCCTCATGCAGGCGTATTGCCGTAATCCGCCGATTTGGCACAAGGCAAACGTTTGCACTGCGTGAATGAGTTCCAACCAAGTAGCCGGACCACCACAAAAAACCGGCATAAAAAAAAGAAAGTTAAGGAGCTTCACCCATGAAACTGAGCAGCACCGCGATACTGGCCCTGGCCATCAGTAGCATCACCGCCACGGCTTACGCGGAAACCCAAAGCCAAGCCTTCACACCGGTTACCGTGAAAGAGAAAAGTGCACAGAGCGAAGCGACCGGCTTCATCGATGGCCAGTCCTTGAGCGGTACGACCCGTAACTGGTACTCGAACGAGGACAAGCAGCGTGGCGGCTTCTACACCTACGAGCGCCACGGAGTCACCGAGACCGGTACTCGCCGGATCAACTGGGTCCAGGGCACCATCCTCAACTACACCTCGGGCTTCACCCAAGGCACCGTAGGCTTGAGCACTGAAGTCGCGGCGTACAATGCCATCGCGCTGGATCGTAGCCGCGAAGACATCAAGGGCGGTTCCAACCGTACCCTCGCCCACTCCGATGGCGACGCCGTCGATCAGTGGAGCAAACTGGGCCTGGCCAACGTCAAGGCGCGCATCTCCAACAGCACCCTGACAGTGGGTCGCATGAGCTACAGCAGCCCGCAAGTCGACACCATCGGCAACCGTGCGCTGCCTTCGAGCTTCCAGGGTGGCGCGCTGAAAATCGGCGAGTTGGACAATCTGACCTTCGATTTCGCGACCTTTGACCGCGTCTCGCCACGTATGGAACAGAGCCAGCAAAAATTCCGCTCAGAGTACGGCACCCGCAGCGTTGAGTCCGATCACATCTACACCGGCGGCATCACTTACAATCCGCTGGAAAGCCTGACTACCAGCCTCTGGGCCACCCAGGCCGAAGACTTCTGGAACCAGTACTACTTCGGCGCCAGCCACGTATTGGGTGACAGCCAGGAGCTGAGCCTGACCACTGGCCTGAACTACTACAAAACCGTAGACGAAGGTAAAGCCAAGCTGGGCCAGATCGACAACGACACCTACTCCCTGTCGCTCGGCCTGACCCACCAGGCTCATAGCCTGACCTTCTCGTACCAGCAAGTGAACGGTAACGAATACTTCGACTACCTGCACGAAACCAACGGCATTTACCTCGCCAACTCCCTGCTGTCGGACTTCAACGGCCCGAACGAGAAATCGTTCCAGATCGCCTACGGCCTGAACATGGCTGAATACGGCGTACCTGGCCTGAAGTTCAACATCTACCAGGCTCGCGGCTGGGGTATCGACGGTACTCACTACAACAGCACCGGCTACGGCGACGTGAAGGCAATGGACGGCGAACACCATTACGAATACGGCATTGGTACGTCCTACGCCATTCAGAGTGGCCCGCTCAAGGCCACCGCTATCCGCGCGACCTACACCACTCACCGCGCCAGCGAAAACCAGTCCGATGGCAGCATCAACGAGTTCCGTCTCGTGACCACCATCCCGTTCAACATTCTGTAACGCACCTGCCGTGCGGCTGATTCAACCAAGCCGCACGGCTTTTTGTTTTCTAACCGATTGCAGAGGGTTCTCGATGAAAATGCTTCCCCTACGTGCGGCCGTCGCAGCCGCCTTGCTGAGTGTTGCGGTGGGTGTCTCGGCCAAACCCCTGGTGGTTTGTACCGAAAACAGTCCGGAAGGCTTCGACATGGTTCAGTACACGACTGCAGTCACAGCCGACGCGGTGGCTGAAACCATTTTCAATCGCCTGGCCGACTTCAAGCCTGGCACCACCGATGTGGTTCCGGCCCTGGCCGACTCCTGGGACATCAGCGAAGATGGCCTGACCTACACGTTCCATCTGCGCAAAGGTGTCAAGTTTCACACCACCGAATACTTCAAGCCGACCCGCGACATGAATGCCGACGACGTGGTCTGGAGTTTCCAGCGCCAGCTGGACCCGAAACACCCGTGGCATGACAAATCGAGCGTGGGCTTCCCCTACTTTGAAAGCATGGGCTTCAAAGAGCTGCTCAAAAGCGTCGAGAAAGTCGACGACAACACGGTCAAGTTCACCCTGACCCGCCGCGAAGCGCCCTTCCTGGCCGACATCGCCATGGCGTTTTCCTCGATTTACCCGGCCGAATACGCCGACCAGTTGCTCAAGGCCGGCAAGACGGGCGACCTGAACAGCAAGCCGATCGGTACCGGGCCGTTCGTCTTCCAGCGCTACAACAAGGACGCCCAGGTGCGCTTCAAGGCCAACCCGGAGTACTTCCGTGGCAAGGTCCCGGCCGAATCGCTGATCTTCGCGATCGCCACCGACAACAACGTGCGTCTACAAAAACTCAAGGCCAACGAGTGCCAGGTTGCGCTGTACCCCAAGCCCGATGACATTCCGAGCATCAAGAAAGATCCAAAGCTCAAGGTCGATGAAATGAACGCGATGACCGTCGCCTACATCGCCATGAACACCCAGCACAAATACCTGAGCGATGTCCGTGTGCGCAAAGCCATCGACATCGCCTTCGACAAGGAAGCGGCCGTCAACGCGCTGTTTGGCAAGGGCAATGCGACCGTCGCGGTCAACCCGTATCCGGACACCCTGCTAGGCTACAACCACAACCTGAAAAACCCGGCCCGTGACCTGGACAAGGCCCGCGCCCTGCTCAAGGAAGCCGGCGTGCCGGAAGGCACCACGTTCACCCTGTTCACCCGCAACGGTGGCGGTGCGACCAACCCCAATCCGATGCTCGGTGCGCAGATGATGCAGGCCGACCTGGCCAAGATCGGGATCAAGATCGACATCCGCGTGATGGAATGGGGCGAAATGCTCAAACGCGCGAAAAACGGCGAGCACGATATGGTTTCCGCCGGTTGGGCGGGCGACAACGGCGACCCGGACAACTTCCTCACGCCATTGCTGAGTTGCGAGGCGGCGAAAAACGGCGAAAACTACGCGCGCTGGTGTAACGACAAGTTTCAGGCCCTGCTCGACCAGGCCCGGGAGAAAACCGACCCCGCCGAACGCGCAGCCCTGTATGAGCAGGCCCAGGCGCTCTTCAACCAGGACCAGCCATGGATCAGCCTCGCACACACTAGAATGTTCACCGCAATGCGCAACAACGTAGAGGGTTATTACATTAGCCCACTGACCACGAATAACTTCGCCACCACCCAGGTGAAGTAAATAAGAAAACTCCCGGTGTCCCTGACCCCAGGGACACCAGGCACGCCTAACCGGCTGATGAGGTACACCGCACAATGTTTAGTTTTATTGCCCGCCGACTGGGGTTGTTGATCCCCACGTTCTTCGGCATCACGTTGCTGACTTTCGCGTTGATTCGCATGATCCCTGGCGATCCTGTGGAAGTCATGATGGGAGAACGTCGGGTCGACCCCGAAATGCACGCTCAGGCAATGGAACGCCTTGGTCTCAACAAACCGCTCTACGCCCAGTACCTGGACTATGTCGGGAAACTGGCCCACGGCGACCTGGGGGAATCCCTGCGTACCCGTGAAAGCGTCTGGACCGAGTTCACCTCCCTGTTTCCCGCGACCCTGGAACTGTCCATGGCCGCGCTGCTGTTCGCCGGCATCCTCGGCCTGCTGGCCGGAGTGATCGCGGCACTCAAGCGAGGCTCGCTGTTCGACCATGGCGTGATGGGCATCTCCCTGACGGGTTACTCGATGCCTATCTTCTGGTGGGGCCTGATCCTGATCATGTTCTTCTCCGTTTCCCTGGGCTGGACCCCGGTATCCGGGCGGATCGACCTTTTGTATGACATCGAGCCGCGCACCGGCTTCATGCTCATCGACACCTTGCTGGCCGACGAAGAAGGCGCGTTCCTCGACGCCCTGCATCACCTGATCCTGCCGGCCATCGTGCTCGGCACCATCCCGCTGGCGGTGATCGCGCGTATGACCCGTTCGTCGATGCTCGAAGTACTGCGCGAAGACTACATCCGTACCGCCAAGGCCAAGGGCCTGTCGCCGTCGCGCGTGGTGTTCGTGCATGGCCTGCGCAACGCGCTGATCCCGGTACTGACCGTGGTCGGCCTGCAAGTCGGCACCCTGCTGGCAGGTGCGGTCCTGACTGAAACCATCTTCTCCTGGCCAGGCATTGGCAAATGGCTGATCGAAGCCATCGGCGCCCGTGACTACCCGGTGGTACAAAACGGCATCCTGTTAATCGCCTGCCTGGTGATTCTGGTCAACTTCGTGGTGGACATCCTCTACGGCTTTGCCAACCCACGCATCCGTCATCAGCGCTGAGGTCAATATTCATGAGCACTCCAACTTCCTCAGTAGCCACCGCCGCTTCCGCGGATCAAAGCCTGCTGTACCCCTCGCCGTACAAAGAATTCTGGCAAGCGTTCGCCAAGAACAAAGGCGCCGTTGCCGGCCTGCTGTTCATGCTGCTGGTGATTTTCTGCGCGATCTTCGCGCCATGGGTTGCCCCGCATAATCCAAGCGAGCAATACCGTGACTTCCTGCTGACGCCTCCGGCATGGCTCGAAGGTGGGCAAATGCAGTTCCTGCTCGGCACCGATGAACTGGGCCGTGACCTGCTGTCGCGCCTGATCCAGGGTTCGCGCCTGTCGCTGCTGATCGGTTTGTCGTCGGTGGTGATGTCATTGATCCCGGGGATCCTGCTGGGCCTGTTCGCGGGATTTTTCCCGAAACTGCTCGGCCCCACCATCATGCGCCTGATGGACATCATGCTCGCCCTGCCGTCCCTGCTGCTGGCCGTGGCGATCGTCGCCATCCTCGGCCCAGGTCTGATCAACACCGTGATCGCCATCGCCGTGGTGTCCCTGCCATCCTATGTGCGCCTGACCCGCGCCGCTGTGATGGGCGAGCTGAACCGCGACTACGTGACTGCGGCCCGCCTGGCCGGTGCCGGCCTGCCTCGCCTGATGTTCATCACTGTGCTGCCCAACTGCATGGCACCGCTGATCGTCCAGGCCACCTTGAGCTTCTCCTCGGCGATTCTCGATGCCGCCGCTCTGGGCTTCCTCGGCCTTGGCGTACAACCGCCAACCCCTGAGTGGGGCACCATGCTGGCTTCGGCCCGCGACTACATCGAACGCGCCTGGTGGGTCGTGAGCCTGCCTGGTTTGACCATTTTGCTCAGCGTGCTGGCAATCAACTTGATGGGTGACGGCCTGCGCGACGCGCTGGACCCGAAACTCAAGAACGCCGCCTGAGGAGATTCCCATGTCACTGCTAGAAATCAAGAATCTCAACGTTCGCTTTGGCGACAAGAACGCCACCCCGGTGGTCGACGGCCTCGACCTCAAGGTGGACAAGGGCGAAGTGCTGGCCATCGTTGGCGAGTCCGGTTCCGGCAAGTCCGTAACCATGATGGCGCTGATGGGCTTGATCGAGCACCCGGGCATCGTGACCGCCGACTCGTTGAGCTTTGACGGCCAGAACATGCTCAAGCTGAGCAATCGCCAGCGTCGGCAGATCGTCGGTAAAGACCTGGCGATGGTGTTCCAGGACCCGATGACCGCGCTGAACCCCAGCTACACCGTGGGCTTCCAGATCGAGGAAGTGCTGCGCCTGCACCTGAACATGTCCGGCAAGGCCGCGCGCAAGCGTGCCATCGAGTTGTTGGAAAAAGTTGAAATCCCGGGCGCGGCCAGCCGCATGGACGCCTACCCGCACCAACTGTCCGGCGGCATGAGCCAGCGAGTCGCGATCGCCATGGCGATTGCCGGCGAGCCGAAACTGCTGATCGCCGACGAACCGACCACCGCGTTGGACGTGACCATCCAGGCGCAGATCATGGAATTGCTGCTGGCGTTGCAGAAAGAGCAGAACATGGGCCTGGTGCTGATCACCCACGACCTCGCGGTGGTCGCTGAAACCGCCCAGCGTGTGTGCGTGATGTACGCCGGCCAGGCTGTGGAAGTGGGCCAGGTGCCGCAACTGTTCGACATCCCGGCGCATCCCTACAGCGAAGCGCTGCTCAAGGCGATTCCGGAGCACAGCCTGGGCGCCTCGCGCCTCTCGACCCTGCCCGGCATCGTGCCCGGTCGCTACGACCGCCCACAAGGCTGCCTGCTGTCGCCACGCTGCCCGTACGTGCAGGACAACTGCCGCGCGCAGCGTCCAGCCCTTGACCCGAAAAGCAACAGCCTCGCTCGCTGCTTCTATCCGCTGAACCAGGAGGTGGCGTAATGGCCGTCGTACTTACCGCCCGCGACCTCACCCGTCACTACGAAGTGTCCCGAGGCCTGTTCAAGGGCCACGCCACCGTGCGCGCCCTGAACGGCGTGTCGTTCGAACTGGAAGCCGGCAAGACCCTCGCGGTTGTCGGTGAATCCGGTTGTGGCAAATCCACCCTGGCCCGCGCCCTGACACTGATCGAGGAGCCGTCCTCGGGTTCGCTGAAGATCGCCGGCCAGGAAGTGGCCGGCGCCGACAAGGCCCAGCGCAAGCAACTGCGTAAAGACGTACAGATGGTGTTCCAGAGCCCGTACGCCTCGCTCAACCCACGGCAGAAAATCGGTGATCAACTGGCCGAACCTTTGCTGATCAACACCAGCCTCAGTGCCGCCGAGCGTCGCGAAAAGGTCCAGGCGATGATGAAGCAGGTTGGCTTGCGTCCCGAGCACTACCAGCGTTATCCGCACATGTTCTCTGGCGGTCAGCGCCAGCGCATCGCCCTGGCGCGCGCCATGATGCTGCAACCCAAGGTGCTGGTGGCGGACGAACCCACCTCGGCGCTCGACGTGTCGATCCAGGCCCAGGTGCTGAACCTGTTCATGGACATGCAGCAGGAGTTCAACACCGGTTACGTGTTCATCTCCCACAACCTGGCCGTGGTGCAACACGTGGCCGACGACGTGATGGTGATGTACCTCGGTCGCCCGGTGGAAATCGGTCCGAAAGAGGACATCTACGCCCGTCCACTGCACCCGTACACCCAGGCCTTGCTCTCGGCGACACCGACCATCCACCCGGATCCGTCCAAGCCGAAAATCAAGATCGTGGGCGAACTGCCCAACCCGCTGAACCCGCCACCAGGCTGCGCCTTCCACAAGCGCTGCCCGTATGCGACCGAGCGTTGCAGCACGGAAGAGCCGCTGCTGCGTCCACTCGATAGCCGGCAGGTGGCTTGCCACTATGCGGAGCAGTTTTTGTAACGGCAGCCTGAAGAAATAACGACCTGTTGGAAAACCTGTGGGAGCGGCGGTGCGACTTGCCCGCTCCCACAGTTGTATGTGTGTAATCAGTTGGGTTGATTACGTCGAACCTTCGTCATCCTCATCACCGCTATCCGGGTCATCGGTAGTCGAGTCATCATCCCCCTCACTGCCTCCCTGCCCCTGATCGCCCGGCTCAGACTCCGATTTGGCAATCATCAACCCGGCATGCCCCACCGGCCCACTCGAGGCCTGCGTGTCGTGGTCCTCACACTCGGCCCACGCCATCGACGTCCCGAAGGACAGCATCACCAATACCTTCAACATCAGTAAAACGCGAAACAATCTGTTCATGGCCGATCTCCTCCTTCCCGCGCTGAATAAAATCTAGTCCTGATTGGGGTGCTTCTCCAGATAGGACGCGAGTGGGGAGCCTGAAATGCCATGGGCGGAGAGATTGCTTTGGCATAACCCTTATTTCGAATTGGCGATGGTCACCTGTAGGAGCAGCCGGTCGACGCTCGATTGCTCGCGAGGCGGTGTGTCAAATAACACAAATGTAGACTGACCCACCGTCATCGCGAGCATGCTCGCTCCTACAGGGTCGGGTGTGCAGCTAACAAAAAGCCCCGAGGCTTTCGCAACGGGGCTTTGGGTGTAGCCGTTCAGCGCTTAGTGATGCTCACGCGTCGCGCGGAATTTCACGTCGGGCCAGCGCTCTTCCATCAGGGCCAGGTTGACGCGGGTCGGGGCGAGGTAGGTCAGGTGACCGCCACCGTCGACGGCCAGGTTTTCCACGGCCTTGTTGGAGAATTCCTCGAGTTTCTTCTTGTCGCTGCAATCGATCCAGCGCGCGGAGTACACGGTGATCGGCTCGTAGGAGCACTCGACCTTGTATTCTTCCTTCAGGCGGCTGGCGACCACGTCGAACTGCAGCACACCCACGGCGCCAAGGATGATGTCGTTGCTGCGTTCCGGGAAGAACACCTGGGTGGCGCCCTCTTCCGCCAACTGCTGCAAGCCCTGGCGCAGTTGCTTGGATTTAAGCGGGTCGCGCAGGCGCACGCGACGGAACAGTTCCGGGGCGAAGTGTGGGATACCGGTGAAGCCCAGGGACTCACCTTCGGTGAAGGTATCACCGATCTGGATGGTGCCGTGGTTGTGCAGACCGATGATGTCGCCTGCGAACGCCTCTTCCAGTTGCTCACGCTCGGAAGAGAAGAAGGTCAGGGCGTCGCCGATGCGCACGTCCTTGCCAGTGCGCACGTGGCGCATCTTCATGCCTTTTTCATACTTGCCCGAGCAGATACGCATGAATGCGATCCGGTCGCGGTGTTTCGGGTCCATGTTCGCCTGGATCTTGAAGATGAAGCCCGAGAACTTCTCTTCCACCGGTTCCACGGTGCGCTCGTTGGCTACCCGTGGCAGTGGGCGCGGTGCCCAGTCCACCACGGCATCGAGCACGTGATCGACGCCGAAGTTGCCCAGCGCGGTACCGAAGAACACCGGGGTCATCTGGCCGTCGATGAACTCCTGCTGGTTGAACTCGTGGCAGGCGCCCTGCACCAGTTCGAGTTGCTCGAGGAAACGCTCGTACTCATCGCCCAGGTGCGCACGCGCCTCGTCGGAGTCGAGTTTCTCGATGATCTTGGTTTCGGTGCGTTCGTGACCGTGACCGGCGGTGTAGACAATGATGTAGTCGCCGGCGAGGTGATACACACCCTTGAAATCCCGGTAGCAACCAATCGGCCAGGTGATCGGCGCAGCCTTGATCTTGAGAACCGCCTCGATTTCGTCGAGCAGTTCAATCGGGTCGCGGATGTCACGGTCAAGTTTGTTGATGAAGCTGACGATCGGCGTATCGCGCAGACGGCAGACGTCCATCAACGCGATGGTCCGTGGCTCTACACCTTTACCGCCGTCGAGCACCATCAACGCGGAGTCCACCGCAGTCAGGGTGCGATAGGTATCTTCCGAGAAGTCTTCGTGGCCCGGGGTGTCGAGCAGGTTGATCATGTGTTCGCGATACGGGAACTGCATGACCGACGTGGTAATCGAGATACCCCGCTGCTTTTCCATTTCCATCCAGTCGGACGTGGCATGGCGGTCCGACTTACGGGACTTCACCGTACCCGCGACCGCAATCGCCTTGCCCATCAGCAACAGCTTCTCGGTGATGGTGGTTTTACCGGCGTCGGGGTGGGAAATAATGGCAAAAGTGCGGCGCTTCGCGACTTCGGCGGCCTGTCTGGTCATGGAAAATCGCCTGGCGGTGATTCAAAAAAGGGCGGCGAGTATAGCGTAAACCGAAGGCGTCGGACCACCGCTCGCCCGGCGCTTTGCTGTCAATGCAAAGCGCCGGGCGAGGATGAAGGGTGGCCAAATGCTGCTAATTATGGAACCTTTTAAAAGGTGGAGGCGTCCACTCCCCTGCTACGACACTCGTATCAGGGGCTGGAAAATCAGCAAGTTAGCCTGACGAGGCTGCGCTCATGGCTCAATGCCGTACGCCTACCCCTGTAGGAGCGAGCTTGCTCGCGATGGGGTGTCAGATAGACCGTGTCGTCTGATCCTTCATCGCGAGCAAGCTCGCTCCTACAGGGGCATGCTCGGTATGAGCTGCTTCTCGCGAACGCCCTGCCCGGCAGCCAGTCATGGCCTGCCACATGGGACTGCGTTCGCCGACAAAAGAAAACAGGAGTCCGCCTGTGGCTATTCGCTATGGCAAAGGGCTGGTAGGAGGTGCGGTTGCGGTCGCCCTTCTGGCCCTGCTGGTCCACTGGATTGGCATCAACACGATTCAACAGTACCGCGACGATTTATTGTTTTACCTGCAAGCGCATTTGATTCTGGTCCTGGCCTCGATGCTGGCGGCCCTTGTCGTGGGAATTCCCGCCGGCATCTTTCTCAGCCGCCCGTCGATGGTGGGCCGTGCTGAACGCTTCATGCAAATCTTCAACATCGGCAACACCGTGCCGCCGCTCGCCGTACTCGCCATCGCCCTGGGTATTCTGGGCATCGGCAGTGGCCCCGCCATCTTCGCCCTGTTCCTCGCCTCGCTGCTGCCCATCGTGCGCAACACCTATGAAGGCCTGAAAAACGTGCAGGGCTCGCTCAAGGAAGCCGCGACCGGCATCGGCATGACCCCGCGCCAGGTGCTGTGGAAAGTCGAACTGCCCAACGCCGTGCCGATCATCATCGGTGGCGTGCGCGTGTCCCTGGCGATCAACGTCGGCACCGCACCGCTGGCGTTCCTGATCGGCGCCAACAGCCTGGGCAGCCTGATTTTCCCCGGCATCGCCCTGAACAATCAGCCGCAACTCCTGCTCGGCGCGGCTTGCACCGCCCTGCTGGCGCTGCTGCTCGACGGCCTGGTGACACTCGCCAGCCGCCTCTGGCTCGAACGCGGCTTGCGCCCGTCTTAAGCCTCGGCAAAGGAATCGTCATGAAAAAATTATGCTTGATACTGGGCGGCATCCTGCTGCTCGCAGGTTTTGCCCAAGCGGCGGAAAAACCGCTGTTGCGCATCGGCGCCCGGGTATTCACCGAACAGACCCTGTTGGCGGAAATCACCTCGCAATACCTGCGCACCAAGGGTTACGACGTGCAGGTCACCGGCGGTCTGGGCAGCAACCTGGCCCGCAGCGCCCACGAAAGCGGACAACTGGACATGCTCTGGGAATACACCGGCGTGTCGCTGGTGGCCTACAACCACGTCACTGAAAAACTCGACAGCAAACAGTCCTACGCCCGGGTGAAAGAACTCGACGCCAAGAAAGGCCTGGTCTGGCTGACTCCGTCGAAATTCAGCAACACCTACGCCCTCGCCCTGCCGAAAAAAGTCGCTGATGAGTACCCACAGATCAACACCATCAGCGACCTGAACACAGTGCTGCGCCAGGAGGCCGAGACCAACAACCTCGTGGCCCTGGACACCGAGTTCGCCAACCGCTCCGACGGCCTGGCGGGCATGGTCGAACTGTACGACATGAACCTGACACGCAAGAACATCCGCCAGATGGACGCCGGCCTGGTCTACACCGCATTGCGCAATGCTCAGGTATTTGCCGGTCTGGTCTACACCACCGACGGACGCCTTAACGCCTTCAAGCTGAAGCTGCTGGAAGACGACAAGCATTACTTCCCGGACTACACCGCCGCACCGGTGGTGCGTCAGGCGTTTCTCGACGCCCACCCGCAACTGGCTGAACAACTCAAGCCACTGGCCGAGCTGTTCGACGACAACACCATGCGCGAGCTCAACGCGCGGGTCGATGTCGATCACCAGAGCCCTTCCACCGTGGCCGCTGATTTCCTGCGCCAGCACCCTATCAACTAAGGAGGAAGAGCCATGGAATTCTTCAACGCCTTTTCCCATCTGGACTGGTCACAGGTCCTGCACCTGACCTGGCAGCACATCACCCTGGTCGGCATCGCCGTGACCCTGGCGATTGTGGTCGGCGTACCGCTGGGCATTCTGATGATACGGTTCCCGACACTCGCCGGCCCTCTGCAAGCCAGTGCCACGGTGCTGCTGACCGTGCCGTCGATTGCCCTGTTCGGCCTGCTGCTGCCGTTCTACTCCAAGTTCGGCCAGGGCCTGGGGCCCATGCCGGCGATCACCGCCGTGTTTCTTTATTCCCTGCTGCCGATCATGCGCAACACCTACCTGGCCCTGACCGGCGTCGAGCCGGGCATCCGTGAGGCTGCGCGCGGCATCGGCATGACCTTCGGCCAGCGCCTGCGCATGGTCGAACTGCCGATCGCGGTGCCGGTGATCCTCGCCGGTGTACGCACCGCCGTGGTCATGAACATCGGTGTCATGACCATCGCCGCCACCATCGGTGCCGGCGGTCTCGGCGTACTCATCCTCGCCTCCATCAGCCGCAGCGACATGTCGATGCTGATCGTCGGCGCCGTACTGGTCAGCCTCCTGGCCATCTTTGCCGACTTGATCCTGCAATGGCTACAACGCTCGTTGACTCCAAAAGGACTCCTCAAATGATCGAACTTCAAAACCTCAGCAAGACCTTCCAAAGCAACGGCAAAGACGTAAAAGCCGTGGACTCGGTCAGCCTGACCGTCAACGAAGGCGAAATCTGTGTATTCCTCGGGCCATCGGGTTGCGGCAAAAGCACCACGCTCAAGATGATCAACCGCCTGATCAAGCCGACCTCGGGCAAGATCTTCATCAACGGCGAAGACACCACCGACCTCGACGAAGTGACGCTGCGCCGCAACATCGGCTACGTGATCCAGCAGATCGGCCTGTTCCCGAACATGACCATCGAGGAAAACATCGTGGTCGTGCCAAAACTGCTCGGCTGGGACAAACAGAAATGCCACGACCGCGCCCGCGAGCTGATGAGCATGATCAAGCTTGAACCCAAGCAGTATCTGCACCGCTATCCACGGGAGTTGTCGGGTGGCCAGCAGCAACGGATCGGCGTAATTCGCGCACTGGCGGCCGAGGCGCCGCTGTTGCTGATGGATGAACCCTTCGGTGCGGTCGACCCGATCAACCGCGAGATGATCCAGAACGAATTTTTCGAGATGCAGCGAGCGCTGAACAAGACCGTGATCATGGTCAGCCACGACATCGACGAGGCCATCAAGCTGGGCGACAAGATCGCGATCTTCCGCGCTGGCAAGCTGCTGCAGATCGACCACCCCGACACCCTGCTGGCGCACCCGGCGGACGAGTTCGTCAGCAACTTCGTTGGCCAGGACAGCACGCTCAAGCGACTGCTGCTGGTGAAAGCCGAGGACGCGGCGGACAATGCCCCATCGGTCAGCCCGGAAACGCCGGTGGCCGAAGCGCTGGAGTTGATGGACGAGCACGACCGCCGTTATGTCGTCGTCACCGACGCTGAAAACAAGGCACTGGGCTATGTACGACGCCGTGACCTGCACCGTCAGACCGGCACCTGCGGCCAGTACCTGCGCGAGTTCAACGCCACGGCGGCCTACGACGAACACCTGCGCATCCTGTTGTCGCGCATGTACGAGTTCAACCGCTCGTGGCTGCCGGTGATGGATGCGGAGCGGGTGTTCCTCGGGGAAGTCACCCAGGAGTCGATTGCCGAATACCTGAGTTCGGGCAAATCCCGTGGGGGCAAGACCAGTATCGTGTCGCCAGCCGAGGTGGCGGCGGTCTGATCTGACGCCATCGCGGCGGTGCGACGCTTCGCCAAACCCGCTCCCACAGTGATTTGGGCTATACACAAATTTTGTGTATGACTCGAACTCTGTGGGAGCGGGCTTGGCGAAGCGTCGCACCGTCGCGATGGCGGCCTAGCATTCAAAAATTACTCGATTAAAAGACCATGTTTTCCGCATTTCACACACCG
The DNA here is from genome assembly GCF_054668405.1 of Pseudomonas sp. S2_C03. Taxonomy (NCBI): domain Bacteria; kingdom Pseudomonadati; phylum Pseudomonadota; class Gammaproteobacteria; order Pseudomonadales; family Pseudomonadaceae; genus Pseudomonas; species Pseudomonas sp. S2_C03. The sequence goes on from NZ_CP162766.1 coordinate 4,567,237, forward strand.
GAAAGAAATATCAACACTGGCAACCCTGGCCCCCTCCTCTTTTTACCTCCCCGGCAAGCCAAATCCCCTCCGACAGACCCCACTCGCCGCCAACGTCGCCGAAGCTGCCGCTAACGTACTTACCTACAATCAAGCGCACAAAAGCTTCGAACGTGCAGGTATTTTTAACACTTCAAAATCACCGGGGAACATCTGCCCGTCATCTCTGTCCGCTACAAAGAGTGATGTCGGTCACGCACGTCAGAAGAGTGCAAAAACGCGACATTTTTTGTTGATCTCAAGTCCCTCACGCCCTAAAGTTCGCGCCGAACGTCCATGCTGGAAACGATCCATCCGGCTCAAGTACTGACGACGAGACAGCAAGGCCAAGGGAAAGCTGCACATCCCATGGCCTTTTTGCTTTCGGCGACATGCCTTGGGAAGTAGGCGAACCAAAGTGGGGATACGGAGGGCGTTCATGCACCCATTGATTTCACGAGTTTGCCCATAGGAGCTCCCAAGCATGTCGATCCAGGTCGAAGACTATTTCGCGCGCGAAACTTTTCAGAAAATGAAGGCGTTCGCCGACAAGCAAGAAACCCCTTTCGTGGTGATCGACACCGCGATGATCGCCCAGGCCTACGATGACCTGCGCGCCGGTTTCGAGTTCGCCAAGGTCTACTACGCGGTGAAGGCCAACCCGGCTGTCGAGATCATCGACCTGCTCAAGGATAAAGGCTCGAGCTTCGACATCGCCTCGATCTACGAGCTGGACAAAGTGCTGGATCGCGGCGTCAGCGCCGACCGCATCAGCTACGGCAACACCATCAAGAAGTCCAAGGACATCCGTTACTTCTACGAGAAGGGCGTGCGTCTGTTCTCCACCGACTCCGAAGCCGACCTGCGCAACATTGCCAAGGCCGCACCGGGCTCGAAGATCTACGTGCGCATTCTCACCGAAGGTTCGACCACCGCTGACTGGCCCCTGTCGCGCAAGTTCGGCTGCCAGACCGACATGGCCATGGATCTGCTGATCCTCGCCCGCGACCTGGGCCTGGTGCCTTACGGCATCTCGTTCCACGTCGGTTCGCAGCAGCGCGACATCAGCGTCTGGGACGCGGCCATCGCCAAGGTCAAGGTGATCTTCGAGCGCTTGAAAGAAGAAGACGGCATCCACCTCAAGCTGATCAACATGGGTGGCGGCTTCCCGGCCAACTACATCACCCGTACCAACAGCCTGGAAACCTACGCCGAGGAAATCATCCGCTTCCTCAAGGAAGACTTCGGTGATGACCTGCCGGAAATCATCCTGGAACCTGGCCGCTCGCTGATCGCCAACGCCGGCATTCTGGTCAGCGAAGTGGTACTGGTGGCCCGTAAATCCCGTACCGCCGTCGAGCGCTGGGTGTACACCGACGTGGGCAAGTTCTCCGGCCTGATCGAAACCATGGACGAAGCCATCAAGTTCCCGATCTGGACCGAGAAAAAAGGCGAGATGGAAGAAGTGGTCATCGCCGGCCCAACATGCGACAGCGCCGACATCATGTACGAAAACTACAAGTACGGCCTGCCCCTGAACCTGGCCATTGGTGATCGTTTGTACTGGCTGTCGACCGGCGCTTACACCACCAGCTACAGCGCGGTTGAGTTCAATGGCTTCCCACCGCTGAAATCGTTCTACGTATAACGCCGCACCTGTAGGAGCGAGCTTGCTCGCGATGGAGGCACAGACACCGCGGGGCCTCAGGCAACCAGCGTCATCGTTGACGACCATCGAGAGTAAACTCGCTCCTACAGGGGGAATCTTCGAGTTCGGCTCGGCGGCGGGCATAATTGTCGGCCATCGAGCGAATGCGTGAGTCCATTGCACTGGCGAGCGCCGGTGCAGCGACGCGCAGAAAATTCAGGTTGCCACCCACCAACGCCTGACGCAGCCAGTCCACAGCGCCATCGACGTTGCCTTCATCGGCGAGCACTGCGGCAAAACTGAACTGCCCACGAAAGTCTCCGCCCTCGGCCGAACGTCGATACCAGTCACGGGCTGCCGGCAGATCCACCGGGCAAAACCGCCCTTCTTCCAGATAACGCCCCAACAGATTCATCGACTTCGCATGGCCGAGTTCGGCTGCCTGCCGGTAGAACCGCAAGGCCTGCATCTGATCCTCCAGCACTCCGCGTCCGGTGGCCAGCAGATTGGCGTAGTTGTACATCGCCCAATCCAGGCCTGCGTCTGCCGCCATGCGATAGTGCCTGGCTGCAATCGCTGCATTCGCCGTACAACCCCAGCCATGTTCGTGGCAACGACCGAGCATGTTACGCGCCATCAGATGTCCCCGGCCGGCGGCGATGTCAAACCAGCGCAACGCCAGTGGCTGATCCTGTGCGATACCCTGCCCATCCAGCAGAATTTGCGCGAGCAGCGCCTGGGCCTCGACAACGCCTTCCCGGGCGGCCATCAGAATGGCCTGGGCCGCACGCGCCGGGCTTTCGTCGAGCATCGATCTGAGGCGTTCGCCGTCGAGCACTTCTTCGCGGCGCAACTGGAACGTCATACCTCGACCCAACGGCGCAACAGGTTGTGGTAGGTACCCGTCAGCCGGATCAGCGAAGGGTGATCGGGCATGTCCTGGGTCAATTGCTGGATCGCTCCGTCCATTTCGAACAGGAGCGCTCGCTGGCTGTCTTCGCGTACCAGGCTTTGCGTCCAGAAGAACGACGCGAATCGTGCGCCACGGGTGACGGCATTGACCTTGTGCAGGCTGGTGCCGGGATACAGAACCATGTCGCCGGCCGGCAACTTGATCCGTTGCGCGCCGTAGGTGTCCTGGATTTCCAGCTCCCCGCCGTCGTAATCCTCGGGCTCGCTGAAGAACAGCGTGGAGGACAGGTCAGTGCGCACGCGCTCGACGCTGCCCTTGGGCTGGCGCACGGCGTTGTCGATATGGAAGTCAAAACTGCCGCCCGCCGTGTAACAGTTCACTAACGGAGGAAAGACTTTGTGCGGCAGCGCCGCGGACATGAATTGCGGGTTTTTCCACAGGCGCTCGATCATCGCCTCACCAATTTCCTTGGCGAGTGGATGGCCCTCGGGGAGTTGCAGATTGTGCTTGGCCTTGGCCGACTGATAGCCGGCAGTCATTTTCCCGTCAGCCCAATCGGCCTGCTCCAGAGCCTCGCGGATGCGCCGCACTTCGTCTTTGGTGAACAAGCCCTTGATGTGCAGCAGCATGGAAACGGTCCTGAAGGCAAAAGGATGGCAATGGTATTGATTCTTATTGTCAGTGTAAAACCCACCAGACGAATGAAACACCAAAAATCGTAAGGGCAAATTGTAAAGAATGTAAATTCAGTGCAAATAGTAACGTTTCGCAATTGATACAAAGACGCGTCTACCCTATATTTCGCGGCCTCAAATCCTTGGGGAAGGAAAATTCCGATGTCGCGCCAACAAGCACAATTACCTGTCAGCTCACCGCGTTTGCTCGCTTCTGCGATTGGCATGGCGCTGACCGCCGGCTCTGCAGGCCACATGGCGTTCGCTGCCGAGAAGACCGACGCAAAAGCGTCGAACGGCGCGATTGCCCTGGATGCCACATCCATCACTGGCGAAGCCCAGGACGCGACCAGTTACAACGTCGAAAAAGCTTCTTCACCCAAGTACACCGCACCGCTGGTCGACACGCCGCGCTCGGTAACCGTCATCCCGCAACAAGTCCTCAAGGACACTGGCGCACTGAACATGCAAGACGCGTTGCGCACCGTTCCAGGTATCACCTTTGGTGCCGGTGAAGGTGGCAACCCACAGGGCGACCGTCCGTTCATCCGCGGCTTCGACGCCCAGGGCGACACCTACCTGGACGGCGTACGCGACACCGGCTCGCAGAGCCGTGAGATCTTCGCCGTCGAATCCATCGAAGTCAGCAAAGGCCCGAACTCCGCCATTGGGGGTCGTGGTGCGGCTGGCGGCACGATCAACCTGGTGAGCAAGAAAGCCCACCTGGGCAACTCGCTGGATGGCGGTTTCACCTGGGGCTCCGACCAGACCCAGCGTTACACCTTCGATGGCAACTACCAGTTCACCGACAGCGCCGCTGGCCGTTTGAACCTGATGAGCCACGAGAGCAACGTCGCCGGTCGCGACCAGGTCGACTACGACCGTTGGGGCGTCGCGCCTTCCCTGGTGTTCGGCCTGGGCACCGACACCCGCGTCAACCTCGATTACTATCACCTGGAAAGTAATGACACGCCGGATTCGGGCATTCCGTATTCGATCCCGACGGCGGGTTCGGCAGCGCGTACCAAGGCCAATCCGGACAAGCCCAATGACGGTGGCGACAGCAGCAACTTCTACGGCCTGGCCGACCGCGATTTCCGCAAAGGCCGTACCGACACCGCGACCTTCGCCATCGAGCACGACCTGACTGACGCGCTGACCATCAAGAACACCCTTCGTCACGGCACCAGCATGCAGGACTACATCCTGACCCAGCCGGATGACAGCCAGGGCAACGTCAACCGTGGCACCGTCTGGCGCCGCGCCAACACCCGCGTCAGCAACACCGAGACCACCACCAACCAGACCGACCTGTTTGGTGACGTCTACATTGCCGGGTTCAAGAACAGTTTCTCCACGGGCCTTGAACTGTCGAACGAAGAATCGCAGAAGAGCAGCTATAACGTCGCCACCGCCACTGGCTTCACCGCCAACGGCGGCAGGACCACCGTCTGCCCTGTGGGCGCCTCGACCGGTTTCAACTGCACCTCGCTGGCCAATCCGAACCCGAACGATCCGTGGAACGGCGCCATCTCGCGCAACTACGCTGGCACCGACACCAAGGCCAACACCTACGCGCTGTACGTGTTCGACACCCTGGAATTGTCCGAGCAGTGGCTGGTCAACATGGGCCTGCGCTACGACCACTTCGACACCGAGTACAAGAGCTACAACGGCGCCGGCGCGACCACCTTCAAAGGTGACGACGTCAGCGAATTCGTGACCGGTCAATTCGGCGTGGTCTACAAGCCAGCGCCAAATGGCAGCATCTACGCCTCTTATGCGACCTCTGCGACCCCACCGGGCGCCACCCTCGGCGAAGGCCAGGACGGCAACCCGTTGAGCGGTACGCCGGATCGCAGCGGCAACCTGCTGAGCAGCGACATGGAGCCGGAAACCACCAAGAACTACGAGATTGGTACCAAGTGGGACTTCTTCAATGATCGTCTGTCGCTGACCGCAGACGTGTTCCGCACCGAGAAGGAAAACGCCCGCGTCCAGGTCAACACCACGACCTACGAAAATGCCGGCAAGACCCGCGTGCAGGGCTTCGAACTGTCGGCCAGCGGCAAGCTCACCGACAAATGGCAAATCTTCGCAGGCTACGCCTTCATGGACAGCGAGCAAATTGACGGCGGTGATCTGCCGGCCAACAAGGCCAACAACGGCAATGAACTGCCGAACACGCCGAAGAACAGTGCCAGCCTGTGGACGACCTACCAGGTGACGCCGAAGCTGACCATCGGCGGCGGTGCCTTCTATGTCGACGACGTGTTTGGCAGTACCGCCAACACCACCATGGTTGATTCTTACGTTCGCTACGATGCGATGGCCGCCTACAAGCTGACCAAGAACATCGACCTGCAATTGAACGTGCAGAACCTGACCGACGAAACCTACTACGACAAGGCCTTCTCGACCCACTTCGCCAACCAGGCGGCGGGGCGTACGGCGCTGCTGAGTACCAATTTCCACTTCTAAAAAAACCGGACACTGCCCTGCCCCCTGTAGGAGCGAGCTTGCTCGCGATTGGACTCGAGAACGCTGCTGGGTGTCAGGCCCCCCGCGTGATCGTTGACCACCATCGTCGGAACGCCGCCCGGAGCATGCTCGCTCCTACAGGAAGCGGGAAAAGCAAATAGCCCTGTTCATCCAGATGAACAGGGCTTTGTTGCGTGAAAACAATGTTTCTCGACAACCCACGGCTTCATAATGCGCGCCGTGATGACCACTTTCGAACGAACAAGGCGAGCGACGTGTTGAAGAAAACCCTGTTCCAGTTGCACTGGTTTTTTGGCATCAGTGCCGGACTGGTCCTGGCCCTGATGGGCATCACCGGGGCGCTGGTTTCGTTTCAGGATGAAATCCTGTACGCCATCAATCCTTCAGTGCTGCAGGTGCAAAAACAGGTTGCCGGCGTACTGCCGCCCGCCGAGCTGGTGGCGAAAGTCGAAGCGGCCACAGGGCTTAAAGTCGCGATGCTCTCGGTCAACATCGACAGCGACCTCGCCGCCCGTGCCTTCTTCACCCCGCCGCCGGGTGAGCGTCGCGGCCCCATGCGCATATTCGACCCTTACACCGGCGAACTGATGGGTGACGCCAGCGGGCAGCAATTCTTCGGCCTGATGCTGCAACTGCACCGCTTTCTCGCCATGGGTGAAAGCGGCCGGCAGATCACGGGCGCCTGTACCTTGATCCTGTTGTTCTTCTGCCTGTCCGGCTTGTACCTGCGCTGGCCTCGTCAGTGGAAAAGCTGGCGCGCCTGGCTGACCCTCGACTGGAAGAAAAAAGGTCGCAGCTTCAACTGGGACCTGCATTCGGTCGCGGGCACCTGGTGCCTGGTGTTTTACCTTTTCTCAGCCTTGACCGGGTTGTTCTGGTCCTACGAGTGGTACAGCAAGGGGCTGACGCAGTTGCTCTCCGATTCGCCGCAGAACGAGCGCGTGCGCAACCGGGGTCCAGCACCCGACGGCCCGGCGCCTGCCGCCGATTATTCGGCCATGTGGAGCAGCATCTACAGCGCCGCTGGGCCTGGTTTGAGCTTCTACAACACACGCATGCCGCCCGTGGCCGGGCAGCCGGCGACGGTGTTCTACCTGTTGAAAGACTCGCCCCATGACCGCGCCCTGAACCAGATCACCCTGGACCCGGCCACCGGCGTGATCAAGCGCCACGACCGTTACAGTGACAAGCGCCTCGGCGGGCAGCTGCTGACCAGTATCTATGCGCTGCACACCGGCAGTTACTTCGGCATCACCGGGCGCATCATCCTGACGATCAGTTCCCTGACCATGCCGCTGTTCTTCGTCACCGGGTGGTTGCTGTACCTGGACCGACGCCGCAAGAAACGCCAGATCAAGGACGCACGCCAGGGCCTGGCACAGCCCTCCGGCAACGCTCCGGCGTGGCTGATCGGTTTCGCCAGCCAGAGCGGGTTTGCCGAGCAACTGGCGTGGCAGACCGCCGGCCAGTTGCAGGCGGCCGGGGTGCCGGTGAACGTCCAGCCGCTGGCCAGCGTCAGCGAACAGGACTTGCAGGACTCCAGCAACGCGCTGTTCGTGGTCAGCACCTTTGGCGAGGGCGATGCGCCGGACAGCGCCCGCGGTTTCGAACGCAAAGTGCTGGGCCAGGCATTGAGCCTGGAGCGCTTGAACTACGCGGTACTGGGCCTCGGTGATCGCCAGTATCAGCACTTCTGCGGTTTCGCCCGTCGTCTGCACAACTGGCTGGGCGAGCATGGCGGCAAAAGCCTGTTCACCCCGGTGGAAGTCGACAGCGGCGACCCGTACGCCCTGCGTCACTGGCAGCAGCAACTGAGCCAACTGACCGGACAGGCCCCCGTCGACACCTGGCAGGCACCGAGCTACGACAACTGGACGCTGGTACGCCGCGACCTGATGAACCCTGACAGCAGCGGCGCGCCGGTGTACCTGCTGGGCCTCAGCGCACCGAGCACCAGCAGTTGGCTGGCCGGTGACCTGGTGGAAGTGATGCCGCGCAATTGCCCGTGGGCCATCGAGCACTTCCTCGATGGCCTGGGAATCGACGGTCGCGCCAACGTGCACCTCGATGACCTGTCGCAGCCACTGGAGCAAGCACTTGCCACCCGCCAACTGCCGGAGAACCGCGCGCATCTGGTTGGCCTGCACGCCCAGGCGCTGGTCGACGCGCTGGTGCCCCTGGCCATACGCGAATACTCCATCGCTTCAATTGCCGCCGACGGCGTGCTGGAGCTGATCGTACGCCAGCAACTGCACACCGATGGCAGCCTGGGCATCGGCTCCGGCTGGCTGACCGAACACGCCCCCGTGGGCAGCAGCATCAGCCTGCGGGTGCGGCGTAACAGCGGTTTCCATCTGCCAGCCGAACCGGTACCGATGATTTTGCTGGGTAACGGCACGGGCCTGGCCGGACTGCGCAGTTTGCTCAAGGCGCGGATCGCCGATGGGCAACAGCGCCACTGGCTATTGTTCGGGGAGCGTAACCGCGAGCACGATTTCCTGTGTCGCGACGAGTTGCAGGAGTGGCTGATTTCAGGCGACCTCGAACGCCTGGACCTGGCCTTCTCGCGTGATCAATCCGAGAAAGTCTACGTGCAGGACCTGTTGCGCCAGCGCGCCGACGAGCTGAAAAAATGGCTGGCGGACGGTGCGTCGATCTACATCTGCGGCAGCCTTGAAGGCATGGCCAGTGGCGTGGACCACGTGCTCAACGAAGTGCTCGGCGCTGCCGAGGTCGAGCGGTTGATCGAACAGGGGCGGTATCGCCGGGACGTCTACTGACAGCGCGATCGCCATCGCGGGCAAGCCCGCTCCTACAGGAGCGGCGGCGCTCACGGGAATTGCGTTCACCACAAATCCCTGTAGGAGCGAGCTTGCTCGCGATGAACGCATGGACACCGCGGGGTATCAGGCATCCCGCGTCATCGTTGACGACCATCGCGAGCAGGCTCGCTCCTACAGGATCGGCGGCGTTCACATGAATTGCGTTCACCACAAATCCCTGTAGGAGCGAGTTTACTCGCGATGAACGCATGAACACCGCGAGGTATCAGGCATCCCGCGTCATCGTTGACGACCACCGCAGGGTGTCAGGTCAGGCGCTCACCGGTTCCACCGCCAACTCCGCCACTTCCGGGCGTTTGAGCAGCGCATACGCCACTGCCGTCAGCAGGCTTCCCGCGACTATTGCCAGCAGGTACAGCAGCGCATGGTTGATCGCATTGGGGATCGCCAGCACGAACAAACCGCCGTGTGGCGCCATCAGTTTGCAGCCGAAATACATCGACAACGCCCCAGTCAGCGCACCACCGGCGATGCTGGCCGGGATCACGCGCAGCGGGTCCTTGGCGGCGAAGGGGATTGCGCCTTCGGAGATGAAACACAGCCCCAGCACCAACGCGGCTTTACCGGCCTCGCGCTCGGTCTGGGCGAACTTGCGGCGAGCGAGGAAGGTGGCGATGCCCAAGCCAATCGGCGGCACCATGCCGGCGGCCATGGTCGCGGCCATCGGTGCGTAGCTCTGCGAGGCCAGCAGCCCCACCGAAAAGGCGTACGCCGCCTTGTTGATCGGCCCGCCTAGGTCGACGCACATCATGCCGCCCAGCAACACGCCCAGCAGGATCGCGTTGGTGGTGCCCATGCTGTCGAGGAAATGCGTGAGCGCCGCGAGCATCCCGGCCACTGGCTTGCCGACCACGTAGATCATCACCAGACCGGTGAACAGGCTGGCGAACAGTGGAATGATCAGGATCGGTTTCAGCGCTTCGAGGCTCTGCGGCAATGCCACGTAACGACTGATCGCCTTGGCCGCGTAACCGGCGATGAAACCGGCAATGATCCCGCCGATAAACCCGGCACCCAGCGTGCTCGCCAGCAAGCCACCGATCATCCCCGGCGCCAGGCCTGGACGGTCGGCAATCGAATAGGCGATGTAACCCGCCAGCAACGGCACCATCAACTTGAACGCGGTCTCGCCGCCGATCTGCATCAGCGCAGCAGCCAGCGTGCCCTCTTCCTTGAACGCGGTGATGCCGAACACAAACGACAACGCAATCATCAGCCCGCCCGCCACCACCATCGGCAGCATGAACGAAACGCCGGTGAGCAGGTGCTTGTAGACGCCGCTCTTTTCCTGCTTGGCGGGTGCCTTGGCCCCGGCCGCCGCACTTTCCTGCTCGCCTTCGGCCAGTGCCTTGTTCAGGGTCGACTCGGCGTGTTTCAAAGCGATACCGGTGCCACAGCGATAAATCTTCTTGCCGGCAAAACGTTCGGTGGCCACTTCAATGTCGCAGGCCAGCAACACCACATCGGCCTCGGCAATCGCCTGGGCGCTGAGTGGGTTGCGAGCACCGACCGAACCCTGGGTTTCGATCTGCAGGTCATAACCCAAACGTTTCGCTGCGCTCTGCAAGGCTTCGGCGGCCATGAAGGTGTGGGCGACGCCGGTCGGGCAAGCGGTGATCGCCACCAGACGCGGAATGCTTTTCGTGACGGGTGCGGGTTCGCTGCCAGCTTCGGACAGCACACAGACTTGCGCCTCCTGCGCACCGCGTCGCAACACCGCCTCGACATCCTGCAACGCTTGAGCAGGGGTACTCTGGAACACGCGTTTGCCGACGAATCGCGAGAGGTCCACCGGCGCGCTGGTCACCAGCAGCACCCACTCGGCCGCCTCGATGGTGGCCGCCGACAACTGTCGCTCCGGATGGGACGCGTCAATCACTTCGACGCTGGTGCTCCAGCCCTGGCGCTGCGCCGCAGCATCGAGCAGACGAGCGCACAGCACACTGGTGACCATACCGGTCGGGCAGGCCGTAACAATGGCTAACTTCATGACATACCCTCTTATTGTTCTGTCAGGGGACGCACGCGTACACCCTGTTCGAGCTGCGCCAACTGCGCCGCATCGCCAATGCCGTAACCGATCTGCGTCACCGCCATCGCGGCAATCGCCGTGGCCGTGCGCAGGGTTTGCTCGGGCGTATCGGCACTGAGCAGACCGTGGAGCACACCAGCAAGCAGCGAATCCCCGGCACCCACCGTGCTGACGACGCTGACCTTGGGCGGCATGGCGTGCAGCGCCGTGCCCACACTGAACCAGTTCACGCCGTCCGCACCGTGGGAAACCACCACGTGCTCGATGCCCTGGGCGTGCAGGCGGGTCGCGACATCCGCCTGGGCGGCCACCGAGATCACTTCGCAGCCGAGCACCTCGGCCAACTCTTCGGTATTGGGTTTGATCAACCACGGCCCGGCCTTGAGCGCCGCTCGCAACGCATCGCCACTGGTGTCCAGCGCCACTTTCAACCCCATCGTTTTCAACCCCAGCACCACCCCCTGGAACCACTCGGGGGTGACCCCCAGAGGCAAGCTGCCGGCCACCACCACCGCATCATGCCCAGGGGCAATCTGTTCAAGGCGATCGAGCAGCGCTTGCTGGGCCGACTCACTGACCCTGGGCCCCGGGCCGTTGACATCGGTGATGCGACCATCACGTTCGGCGATCTTGATGTTGCTTCGGGTTTCGCCGGGCACACGGATGAACGCGTCCACGAAGCCCCGTTTGGCGAACAGGCTTTCGAATGCCTGGAGATTGTCTTCCCCAATAAACCCGCAGACGGTGAGTTCATGTCCCAGGTCAGCCAACACCTGCGCCACGTTCAGGCCTTTGCCGGCCGCATGGGTGTGCATGTCGTCGCTGCGGTTGACCTGACCGGCCTCGAGCCGTGGCAACTGCACCGTCAGGTCCAGCGCCGGGTTGAGGGTCAGGGTGAGAATCCGGGCCATTACAGGGCCTCCACGAGTGTACGGACTTCATTCGCGCTGCCCACGGCCAGCGCCTGGGTGGCGAGGGTTTGCGCCTGATTCAGGCTGAGTTCGCGCACGCGCGCTTTAACCTCAGCAATGCTGCGTCCGGAGACGCTGAGTTCATCGACGCCCAGACCGACCAGCACCGGCACCGCCAGCGGGTCTGCCGCCAGCTCGCCGCACACGCCGACCCATTTGCCATGGGCATGGGCCGCGCGCACGGTGATGTCGATCAGTTGCAACACCGCCGGATGCAAGCCGTCAGCCTGGGCCGACAAAGTCGGATGACCACGGTCGATGGCCAGGGTGTATTGGGTCAGGTCGTTGGTGCCGATGCTGAAGAAGTCGACTTCCCTGGCCAGTACCGGCGCGAGCAGCGCTGCCGAGGGCACTTCGATCATGATCCCCAATTGCAGGTCTGCCACCGGAATTTCCAGGCGCAGCCGTTCGGTCATGTCCCGCGCCTGGCGCCACTCTTCGACGCTGCCGACCATCGGGAACATGATACGCAACGGGCGATTGTCGGCGGCACGCAACAATGCGCGCAGTTGCGCTTCCATGATCTGCGGGCGCTGTAGGGTCAGGCGTACACCCCGCACGCCGAGGAAGGGGTTTTCTTCCTTGGCGATCGGCCAGTAAGGCAACGGCTTGTCGCCGCCGACATCGAGGGTGCGCACCACCAATGGGCGACCGGCCAGGCCATCGAGGACACGACGGTATTCAGCTTCCTGGGTCGCTTCGTCCGGTGCCTGCGGGTGGGCCATGAAAATCAGTTCGGTGCGCAACAGGCCAACACCTTCGGCGCCCTGCTCCACCGCGCTGCTGACACCGGCACTTTCACCGATATTGGCAAACACCTCGACCGCGTGGCCGTCGGTGGTCAGCGCCGGTTGATGACGTTGTTCGGCGGCCGCCTTCAAGCGTTGCTCGCGGCTGTCGCGCTCTTGTGTGGCGCGCTGCAAGGTCGCGGCGTCGGCCTCCACGTGCAGCCGACCGCGCTGACCGTCGAGCAGCAAGGGCGTGCCCGGCGTCAACAGCAATACCGCCGCACCCGCACCGACCAGCGCCGGGATGCCCAGTGCGCGAGCGACAATGGCGCTGTGAGCGGTGGCGCCACCCCGGGCAGTGAGAATGCCAGCAACCCGGGCGGGATCCAGGCGCGCCACGTCGGACGGCCCCACTTCGTCCATCACCAGAATGTACGGCTGATCCGGCTCGCTCGGAGTCTGGATGCCGCACAGTTGTGCCAGCACACGACGACCGATGTCGCGCAAGTCCGCCGCGCGCTCGGCCAGCAGCGCGTCCTGCAACGATTCCTGTTGCTTGGCCGCCGCTTCGATCACGGTCATCCAGGCGGCTTCGGCACTTTCACCTTGCTTGAGACGGGTCTCGACCTCGTCGGTCAATTCAGGGTCGTCGAGCATTTCCTGGTGGGTGACAAAAATCTCGCGAATCGCCTTGGACTGGCTGCGTTCGATCAAGCCGGCGATGTCCTGCCGCACTTGCGCCAACGCCTGTTGCAGCCGCTGGCGCTCAACAGCGGCGGACTCACCCCGCAGCGGATAATCGATGGCTTGCAGCACCTGGATATGTGCCGGGCCAATGGCGATGCCCGGCGCCGCCGGGATGGCCCGGACCACGCTACCGGCCACCGGAGCGAGCAACACTTCGGCAACCTCGACCTCGGGCTGCTGACCCACAGCCGGCAGCGGTTCGACCTCTTCACCCAGGCCTTCCTCGATGGCCGCCAACAATGCAGGCAATGCATCCGCGGCGATGTTCGGCTGAGCGATCAATTCCAGCACCTGACCGCGACGGGCGCCGAGGCCGAGCAACTTGCTCAGGCTCTTCACCGATACGGCGCTGTCGTGCCCGTCGACCAGGCGTACGCGGATTTCGCCGTCAAAGCTCTTCGCCAGTTGCGCGAGGATCTTCGCCGGACGTGCGTGCAAACCGTGGGCATTGGCCAGGGCAATGCGCGCGCTGGGCCAGTCCGCCGGCAACTCGCCGCCCAGCACTTCGAGAACCTTGCGGCAACTGGTGGCGCGACCCAGTTCATGGCCACGGCCTTCGATCAGCAGCGCGCACAGCCGCTCGAGCAGAGCCTGGTGTGCTTCACCCAGACTGGCCAGGCAGAACAGACCGTTTAGCGGCTGGCCGAGATAACGCAGGGGCTTGTCCGGTGTAACGAAGGCCAGGCCCGGACGCTTGACCGTTTGCTCACTGTGCAGCCACCACAGGCCATCGCCGAGGGGCAGGGCTTCGACTTGCTGCAACACCGCAGAAAAACCGCTGCTGACGCAATCGGCCTGACGTAACAGACGGGCGCCGCGCCAGACCAGCTCTTCGAAGTCCTCTGCCGGCACCCCCAGGCCGATCATCTGTGCGTCCAGCGCCAGCTCCTGTGGCGCGCCTTGCAGCAGTTTCAACAGGGCTTGAGCAGAAGTGGCGCGACGCAGGGCCTGACCCAGATCGGTCTCACCGAGGGCACGGGTCAACAATTGCAGGAGGCGTAGATGTTCGTCGGACTTGGCCGCGATGCCGATGGCCAGGTAGACCATCTGGCCGTCGCCCCAATCCACACCATCGGGGAACTGCATCAACCGTACGCCGGTGGAAAACACCTGGTCGCGGGTTTGCGGGGTGCCGTGGGGAATGGCAATGCCTTGGCCAAGAAACGTCGAGCCCTGGGCCTCACGTGCCTGCAGACCGGCGAGATACCCGTCGGCCACCAGGCCATCGGTCACCAGGTGGCCGGCCAGTTGCTCCAGCGCCGAAGACTTGTCCACGGCTGATTGGCCCATGGAAATCTGCTCTATCGTGAGCTCGAGCATGCGTTCTCCTTTTTGGCACCTCGGGGCGCCAGGTATTGTTTTGAATGAGTCAGCTTAAGCGCTTGGTCGCAACTTTTGGCGGTTTCGCGGCAGAACCGGCCAAATGCAACTAATGCGCAGAAAATACGCTTGCTGAAACGTTTAATCTAGTATGTTTGGAACGTTACTCGATTATGCGGTCTCGTTGAAGCACAACCTGTCGGATACGTTGCGACAAAAGCTGCATGCCCGAATCGGGTAGGATTGGCAAAATGTCGGGCATGCTCGAAAAAAAAGGAAATCCCGGTTTGAAACTCAGTGATATCGCGCAGTTGGCCGGTGTGTCCGTTACCACCGCCAGTTATGTCATCAACGGCAAGGCTGAGCAGCAACGTATCAGCAGCGCCACCGTCGAGCGCGTACGGGCGGTCGTCGAGGCCCACGGCTTTACCCCCAATCCACAGGCAGCCGGGCTGCGCAGCCGGCATACCCGCACCTTGGGTTTCATCCTGCCGGACCTGGAAAACCCCAGTTATGCGCGCATTGCCAAATTGCTCGAACAAGGGGCGCGGGCGCGAGGCTATCAGTTGCTGATTGCCAGCTCCGACGATGAGCCCGAGAGCGAGCGCCAATTGCTGCAATTGTTCCGCGCCCGTCGGTGCGATGCGCTGATCGTCGCCAGTTGCCTGCCGTCCGATGACGACAGTTATCGCCAATTGCAGGCCAAGGGTATTCCGATCATCGCCATCGACCGGGTCATGGCATCTGACGATTTCTGCTCGGTGATCAGCGACGATCGCGAAGCCAGCCTGCATTTGACCCGCAGCCTGCTCGACCCATTGCCCCGGCAGATCGCGCTGATCGGTGCGCGGCCGGAGCTGAGCATCAGCCAGGAGCGGGCGGCGGGCTTCAAGGAGGCACTGACCGGTTTCGAAGGCGAAATCCTGATCGAGCAGGGGGAATCGTTCAGCCGCGATTGCGGCCAGCAGTTGATGGAAGAACTGCTCCAGCGCCTGGGGCATTTACCGGATGCGCTGGTGACCACCTCCTACGTGCTGCTGCAAGGCGTGTTCGATGCCTTGCATGACTTCCCGCTCAAAACCCGTCCGCTGCGCCTTGGCACCTTTGGCGACACGCAGTTGCTGGACTTCCTGCCGCTGCCGGTCAATGCCATGGCCCAGCAGCATCAATTGATCGCCGACAAAGCGTTGCAACTAGCCCTGGCCGCCATCGAGCAGTCCGATTACCAGCCGGGCGTACATGCCATTGCGCGAACCTTCAAGCAGCGTATTCGCCAGGATTGAACCGTGGAGCTGATCGACACCCACACCCATCTGGACTTTCCGGACTTCGACCCTGATCGCCAGGCGTTGATCGCCCAAAGCCGCGCTCTGGGCGTGCGCCAGATGGTGGTACTGGGGGTTTATCAAGCCAATTGGCAGCGGGTCTGGGACTTGGTGCAAAGCGACCCGGACCTGCATGCGGCGTTGGGCCTGCACCCGGTGTACCTGGACCAGCATGGCCCGCAGGATCTGCACGAACTGGGTGACTGGCTGGGCCGCCTGGCCAGCCACCGCCAGCTTTGCGCTGTCGGTGAGATCGGCCTGGATTATTTCATCGAGACCCTTGATCGTGAGCGCCAACAGATTCTGTTCGAGGCCCAATTGCAATTGGCCGTCGACTTCAACCTGCCGGCGCTGATTCATGTACGACGCAGTCATGCGGCAGTGATCGCCACGCTCAAGCGCTTCAAACCCCGACGCGCGGGCATCATCCACGCCTTTGCCGGCAGCCGCGAAGAAGCGCGCGAGTACACAAGGCTCGGTTTCAAATTGGGTCTTGGCGGCGCCGCCACCTGGCCGCAGGCGTTGCGCATGCATCGGGTACTCGCCCAGTTGCCGCTGGAATCGGTAGTGCTGGAAACCGATTCACCCGACATGGCGCCGGCCATGTTTGCCGGCCAGCGCAACAGCCCTGCGCATCTGCCGGCGATCTGCGCGGCGCTGGCGCAGATCATGGCAATCAGCCCAGAGCGCCTGGCCGCGGCCAGCACAGCCAACGCCTGCGAGCTGTTCAACTGGTAGTCAGTCGGCGTGCACCTTCGCGGCTTCCAGAATCAGCGTGATGTGTTGCCGGTGCCTGGCGTATTGCACCACCACAAAGTAAATCAGAATCGCCACCAGCGAGAAGTTGACCTGTTCAACCACGCTGAGTAATCCGATCCATTCCATCACCAGCGCCACCAGCAGAGCGGTGCACACCATCACCAACGTACTGGCACGCAGCATCGCGAGGGAATCCAGGGACTTGATGCGTTTGATTTGCCTGGGGTCGTTCAGCTCCAGCGTTCTGTGGCAGTGCGAACAGGGAAATGCCTCATGGATGGCGATGGCATTGAGCTGCCAGGCTTCGAGTGGGTGGGTGCATCCACAATGGGCGCAATGGCCCTGTATTCCAGTAGTGACGACGGACATAACCGAGCCTCCTCAGGGTAGGTCAGGGTTGTGGATCATCCTTTATTGAAGACCAAAAACCAGAGCCTGGAGAGAAAGCAGATAATACCTACCCGCCGAGGTAACAAATATTACAGACGGCGCCCGAGAATCACCGGAATCTGCGCGATTTTTCCTCTTGCGGGAGCAAGCAGTCTCACTCCCACAAGAGGGGGCTCGGGGTGCGTCAGACCCGAAATGCACTGATCAGTTGCTTGAGTTCCATGACCTGGACCGACAACGCCCGGCTGGCGTCCTCCGTCTGGTGTGCGCCTTCAGCAGTGCGCTCGCCGGCGCGGTTGATCTCGACGATGTTCTGGTCGATGTCGTGGGCGACGGCGGTCTGTTGCTCCACGGCCGCAGCGATCTGCTGGTTCTGATCAACGATCATTCCCACAGCGCCGAGGATGTTTTCCAGCGCCTGCTGAACCTTTTCCGACTGTCCGACCGTGCCGTTGGCCATCTGATGGCTGGTGCCCATGGCTTTCACCGCAGCGCCGACACCGCTGTGCAATTTAGCAATCATCTGTTCGATTTCTTCAGTCGATTGCTGGGTGCGCTTGGCCAAAGTCCGGACCTCGTCCGCCACCACCGCAAACCCACGCCCCTGCTCACCCGCCCTCGCCGCCTCGATAGCCGCGTTGAGCGCCAGCAGATTGGTCTGCTCGGCGATGCTTTTGATCACTTCCAGCACGCTGCTGATGGACTGGCTATCACTGGCCAGTTGGTTGATCACCAGCACCGATTGATCGATCTCGCTGGCCAGCGCAGCGATGCTGCCCTGTTGTGATTCCACCAGGCCGCGCCCGTTGATGGTTTCGTCATTGACGCTGTGGGCGCTACTGACTGCCGCAGCCGCACTGCGCGCCACTTCCTGGGAGGTGGCCGACATCTGGTTCATTGCCGTCGCCACCTGCTCGATCTGCGTGCGCTGCCCCGCCACAGCCTGGTTGCTCTGGGCCGAGACATTCTCGACCTGACCGGCCTGCCGCTCGACCTCTGCCACGGTGTGGCCAACGCGCTCGATCAGGTCATGGATTTTTTTCACCGTGCCGTTGAACACCTCACCCAACTCGCCCAGCTCATCACGGCTGTTGGCGTTGAAGGTGACGGTCATATCGCCGGCCGCCACCTTGTCCATCATCGCGCCGAGCCGCTTGAGGGTCGTGCGGGTCGAGGCGTAGAAACCGCCGTAGAGGTAAAAAATCAGCACAAACACCACCGACAGCGCGATGGCCTGCAGCAACATGTGGGTGCGGTTTTGGCTGAGGCGCTGTTGCAACTGGGTATCGAGAAATTTCAGCGTGGCTTCATTGAGCTGATAAGTCTGGTCCATCAAGCCGGTGACCTGATCGTAGAAAGCCTGCCATGGCGCATCCAGGGTGTCGGCCATCACCACCTGCTCCTCGAACAGTTCACTGGCCTTTTTCAGCGACGCTTTGCTGGCCTCCGCCTGGGTCGCCAGTGTTTCGCGCGCGACCTTGCTCGAACCCAATGCGTCCTGGAGCTTCAGGCTGTATTCGGCTTGCAGTTTTTCGATCTGCGCAAGCAACTCGTCGAAGCGTGTGCTCGACGACGAATTGAGAAAGCCCTGTCCCAGGGAGTAGGACCCCATGGCGCGCCCATCGCCTAGCATCTGGGTGACCGGCGGTGTGATGTTGGTAATGAGCTCGGTGAGCTGACGCATGTCGCTCTGGCTGTCACGACTCAGACCCGCCTGGCTGGCGACGATCTGGCTGAAAATCTGGGCATTGCCCAGCAGTTTGCCGATCAGCGCACTTTTGCTCTGCAGCGAATTTTCCGTCTGCTGAGCCTTTAACGCACTGATCATTTCATCGCGTTTACCATCGAACACGGCGATCTGTTCCGGATCGGTCGTCATCGCCGTCAGCCCTTGCAGGCGCGTCAGCAAATTCTGTTCGAGTGCGGTGATTTTCGATTCGACATGACCGGCTTTGCCTGCCTGGCCCAGGACGACGTTGATCTGCACCAGGTTGTTCAGCGTTTCCAGGTCGCGGCGCAGAGTCAGGCTGCTGCCCAGCAGATCGAGGCTCTGCAACTCCACTTGCGTGCCCTGGAATTCACGATACGAATCGCGCACCAGATAGAAGTTGGTCACCAGCATCGGCACCAGGAACAGAATGCTGATCAGGCTGAACTTCATGCCGAAGCTCAAGCGATTCATTAGCGCGACAGCGGGATAGAGCAAGCTCTTCACTGGAAGTCCCCCGTTGATTTTTTATTGTTATTGGCCGGCGCACGTCGACAGCAGATAGCCACCATTGAGTGCTGTCGTTGTATAACTCAAATCGACGGGGGGTTTTGTAACTTAAAGTTAACGGAGGCAGCCGCGGATCTGTAGCCGCAGGGAAGAACCGCGGCTACAGGAATGCGTTCAGGGAAGGACCGTCCACAGGGCAAAACCGGCGTACCAGAGCACCGCGGCCCGCAGTAGCAGCTCCCAGATCCGGTCGAGGCTATTGATGCCATCGGGTCCGGCTACCGGCGCGGGGATTTCACCGGCCACCAGTCCGATTTTCTCGATCAATTGAGCGGCGCTGATGTTCCAGTTCAACAGTTCGTGGAGCATGACCCGGCTCACTGCGACAAAATTGCCAACCAAGGCAAAACTGGCGGCCAGCAGGCGCACCGGCACCCAGTCGAAGGCGTGTCGCAACTGCGCCGCACACTCAACCACCGTCGGATTTTGCCCATGCTCCTCGGCAAGGGCCAACAGGCGATAACTCAGCGCTGCCACCGGCCCCAGGAGGAAATACCAGAAGATCACCGCAAAAAAGCTCTGGTAGGCCTGCCACAGCAGGTGCCCCTGGACACGCTCCAGCAGTTGCTCGCCACTGTCGGCGCAGATATCGAGATCGCGCTTGGCAACATGCGCCGCAGCCTGCAAATCCTCGCGGCGCCAGGCATCGCGAAACGGCCCGAGACCACCCAGCAAATCACCACGCCCCAAGCTGTAAATCACCACCAGCAAATGCACCGGCAGCGCCAGCAATCCGTAGGCGACCGGGTCCAGTACCACCAGCAACAGCCCCAGCAGGGCCACCGGCAACAACACCAGGATCAGCAGCACCCACCACGGGTGATTGACCAGGCGCGGGCTGGCCTCCAGCTTGTGCAGTTCACGTACCCAACCGCCGTCACGCTGAATTTGATGGCGCAGGGCCGAGAATTTCTCGATCCACACTGCCAACAGCAACACCAGAAAACTCATCGTTGTTCCTCTTTGGCCAGGGCTGCGCGATAACGACTCCAGTCAAACGCCGGCCCCGGATCAGTCTTGCGCCCGGGAGCAATGTCGCTATGCCCGCAGATACGCTGCGTGGTGATGGCCGGGAAGGCGTCCTGCAACTGCAACGTCAATGCAGTCAATGCCTCGTATTGAGCGTCGGTGAAAGGCAGATCATCGGTGCCTTCCAGCTCGATGCCCACGGAAAAATCGTTACAGGTTTCCCGGCCTTCGAAACACGAAACACCGGCATGCCAGGCGCGTTCCAGGCACGACACGAATTGGGTGACAGTACCGTCTCGCTCAATCAGGAAGTGGGCCGACACCCGCAGTTCGGCGATCCCCTCAAAGTAGGGATGCTCTGTGACATCCAGCCGATTCTGGAAGAATTCCTGCACCTTGCCGGTGGCGAATTGCGCCGGCGGCAAGCTGATGTTGTGGATCACCAGCAGGGAGATTTCGCCCGAGGGGCGCGCATTGAAGTTGGGTGAAGGGCAAACATTCACGCCCTGGCACCAACCGCTCGCGGGGTCCAACTGCATACCGTTTCCTTCGACGTCGACTGTGTTGGCACCCAGTATGCCGCGATAGCCCCCCGTCACGCGATCACTTGCCGCGATTGAGACGCTGCAGATTATCGATCACCGACTCCAGGGCCCGATCGAACAGCAAGGTGTCATCGAGGATTCGCACGGTATGGCGGCGAATATCCAGTGCCAGGCTTTCACGGCTGCGCTCGCGCACCTTCATCCCGGTGCGATCCACGAAAATGTACTTGCCCGTGGTGTCGATGATTGCCGCCAGCTTGCAACGCAGGGTGTTTTCCTCTTCTTCCTGAAACTCTACCCAGCCCCCCACCTGCAGCCGATCAACCTGAAGCAGGCTCTCATCGTCCGCCGCCGAACCTGTATCGACCGGCCCCTCATCGGCGTTGTGCAACTGGATTTGCTCCTGCACCTGCACCATCACCGGCGCCTCGGCCTCGGGGGCTTTTTGTTCGAACGCCTGGACGTGCAGGCTTTCCAGCTCACTGAAAAACTCGGCCGTGGCAAACGGATCGAACGCCGACCGGTTCAACCCCTCGCGCAGCGCCTTGAGCAACCCGGGCACCAGTTCCAGCAGCCGTAGCTCACTGTCGGGCTCGTCATGACGCTGCACGCTCCAGACCAATTGTTCCAGGGTCTGTACATCGGCTCGCCACTGCTCGGACTGGTCACCGTGCTTGAGGCACGTCAACAGCAAGACCTGGCTCCAGGCTTGCTGAACAAATGCCAGTACTTGCCTGGGCAGCACTTTACCCAGCAGCACCGCGTTCAATGCCTGCTCAACCTGCTGGCTGGCCAACTCGGCTCTCGCACGGCCCTCTTCGGCGTCGCGGGTGCGTTGCTCCAACAGGTCGCTGCGGCGACGTTCGTCGCTGGTGAAAGCCAGGAATTCGGCCAACAGATCGGAAAAGATCGCCGGATCGTCGACAAAGTCGCTCAACAGGCGTTGCACGACTTGTTCGATACGCAGGTACAAACTGTCGCGCTGGTGATCGTCGCAATCACCCCAGCCCATGGCGGCGGCGGCGATTTCGTTGAGCAGGCGCCGAGCCGGGTGACAGCCCCGACTGAAGAAACTCTTGTCCAGCACCGCTACCTTGAGCATCGGAATCTGCAGGCGACCAATCAGCGCTTTCAGCGAATCCGGCAAGTTGCGGTCATCGAGGATGCATTCGAACAACATCGTGATCAGGTTGATCACGTCTTCATCGGCGACACCCACCACTCGCGACTTGCCGCTTTTGAGGCTGACCCGGGTCAACAGCTGTTCGAGCTGGTTGCGAAGGTCGAAGTCATCCTGCACCGCAGGCGGCGGCACGTATTGCTGCAGATGCGAGAGCAGACGCAACAGGTCGCGGGTGGAGATCGGCTGAGCCTGCGCACTGACCTCCAGGGTCGGCGCTATTCGGCCACGCATGTGAAGCAGCAGCTCTTGCAGGGCGGCGAACACTTCCTGAACATCCTGATCGAGCGGCGCACTGGCTTCGGTGATTTCGGCCTGGACACTGGCCTGCGCACGATCGAGCGCGCGCCGCGCAGGGGCGGACTTGAGATCGGGCAAGATGCCGGTGGCGATCAGCAGCTGGTTGGCTTCGGCGTAGAGTTGGTCGGCGTCGTTGAGCACATAACGCTCGAAAAGCTTGAGGATGATCAACTTGACCTTGATCTCCAACCCAAGATTGCGTGCCGCCTGCATGAAATACTCGCAAAGCATCGCAGGTCCCAACGGATTGTCTGCGGTCACCAATTTCTTGCCGATCAGGGTGCTGAGCCTGGCGGTCAGCTGGTCCAGCGCAAAACCGTCGCGGTTCAGCACCTTGTTGACCATGGCCTCTACCGCCAGGCTGCGCTCCAGCTCATCGCCAGAGAGCGGCGTTACCACGCCGAGGGCAGCAGGGGCCGCGATCGCCGCTTCGCTGTAGCGGGTGAGACTGACGAACGCCTCCAGCACCTGCTCAAGAAAAACCCGTTCGATATTTTTGCGCTTGAGTCGCAAGTCGCGCATGGCCTGGAAGAAGATGTTCTGTTCGACGTCACCACGCGCACGGTCGGACATTTCGAACAACATATCATCGGCATTATCGAACAGCGCCTGCATACCGTGCCTGAGCTGGAGTACCGCCTTGTCGCGAACCTGCAGCAGAATCACGGGCACACGGGCGAGCGGCGACAATGTTGCCGAATCGGTAGTCACCTTGCGCAAAGGCACTACATTCCCATCGTTGTGCATCCCGCTCTCCTGTGGGCGTCAAAGTCATGGCGCCAAATGCAAGGCGCATTATCTTGTAAAAGAGGGCTCCAGTGCCAGCAAACTCTCTACAGACCGCAAGCAGGCACTCCAGATGGACCATCGATGGCGGCGAATGATTCACGGAAACCGAGAAAATGACGCCTTCGGAGCGACACAAGGGCGTCACACGCCTTGGGTGCGTTGCGCCAAGGCCCTATACTCGGGCCACTTTGTTTGTGGAGTCCGTTATGCCCAATCTTCGTCTCGCCGATCTCACCGCCGAAATCGAAGCCAACGTACGCCGTGCGTTGCTCGAAGATGTGGGCAGCGGCGACATCACCGCGCAACTCATCCCGGCTGAACGCCTGGCCAAAGCCACCATCATTACCCGCGACGCGGCTGTCATTGCCGGCACCGCTTGGGTAGACGCGGTGTTCCGCCAGCTGGACCCTCGTGTTGCGGTGCATTGGCAGGTGCGAGACGGCGAACGGGTCCAGCCCAACCAGGCCCTGTTCCACCTCGAAGGCCCTGCTCGCTCGTTGTTGACGGGCGAACGCAGCGCCCTGAATTTCCTGCAAATGCTCTCCGGCGTGGCCACTCGCGCTCAATACCTGGCAGATTTCGTGTCTGAAACCCAGGTAAAGCTGCTCGACACGCGCAAAACCCTGCCAGGGCTACGCCTGGCGCAAAAGTACGCCGTCACCTGCGGCGGCTGCCACAACCACCGCATCGGCCTCTACGACGCTTTCCTGATCAAGGAAAACCACATCGCCGCGTGCGGTGGCATCGCCGAGGCGATCAGCGCTGCGCACAAGATTGCGCCGGGCAAACCGGTGGAGATCGAGGTGGAAAGCCTGGCAGAGCTCAAGGAAGCACTGGCGGCCGGCGCCGACATCATCATGCTCGACGAGCTGAACCTGGATGACATGCGCGAAGCCGTGCGACTCAATGGCGGCAAGGCGAAGCTGGAGGCCAGCGGCGGAATCAACGAATCGACATTGCTGCCGATTGCGCAGACCGGGGTGGATTACATTTCCATTGGTGCAATGACCAAGGATGTGAAAGCAGTCGATCTGTCGATGCGCTTGAGTTTGTAACCCAGCGATTAGCCGCAAGCCGCAAGCCCAGGCAGGGTCACTTGCCGCTTGAGGCTCGCCGCTTGAAGCTCTCGTCAAACGACGAGATTATTCATCTCGCAGTACTCTTCCCACTCGACGCCCAACACTTCGGCCGCTTCCTTGTGCAGGGCCAGGCGCGTCGCCTCGAATTCCTCCGGGCTCGAGGTGTACTTGAGCGTCAGCTCCCACGGTTGCAAGCCCTGGGCTTCCGCCTCATCCTCGAACGCCCACTGGATCTGGTCTTTCTGATCATCAGCGGGCAGATCCTTGATCTCGTCGGCCAATTGCGGGGATTCAAGCAGGTACTTTTTCAGCGCTTCTTCGTGCCGGGCTTCCTGGCTCAATGCTGTTACGGTCATGTCGTTCTCGCTGATCGATGGAATGGAAGATGGATCTGGATCATCTAGGATCTCTCTGACGCAAATAACCGGATGTACGGCGGTTTATCTGGCCTTCAGAACCATTCGGGGATCATCGCAAACAGGGTGGTGGTGCCCGAAACAGGAATCGAACCTGCGACCTTCGCGTTACGAGTGCGCTGCTCTACCGACTGAGCTACACGGGCAGTGGGCTAAACCTAGCACTGACGTTCAGGCCAGGCAACTTCACGATTCGTTTCGTTTTCGTGCACACAAAAAAAATGCCCCGCAACTTGCGCTGCGGGGCATTTTTCATAACGTTGGAGCGGTCAGGCGTGCGTGGTGATTAAACGCCCGAAGCCTTGGCTGCTGCCACGTCTTTGATGGACAGCTTGATACGGCCGCGGTTGTCCACGTCCAGTACCAATACTTCCACTTCCTGGCCTTCCTTGAGGATGTCGGTCACTTTCTCTACGCGAGCATCGCTCAGCATGGAGATGTGAACCAGACCGTCCTTGCCCGGCAGAATGTTGACGAACGCGCCGAAGTCGACGATGCGCTCAACCTTGCCGACGTAGATCTTGCCGATTTCAGCTTCTGCGGTGATGCCCAGGACGCGCTGACGAGCCGCTTCAGCCGCTTCCTTGGTTTCGCCGAAGATCTTGATCGAGCCATCGTCTTCGATGTCGATCGAAGCCTTGGTCTCTTCGCAGATCGCACGGATGGTCGCGCCGCCTTTACCGATGACATCACGGATTTTGTCGGTGTCGATTTTCATCGCGATCATGGTCGGAGCGTTGGCCGACAGTTCGGTACGCGACTGGCCAATGATCTGGTTCATCTGGCCGAGGATGTTCAGGCGCGCTTCCAGGGCTTGGCCCAGAGCGATCTCCATGATTTCTTCGGTGATGCCCTTGATCTTGATGTCCATCTGCAGCGCGGTGACGCCTTTGGCGGTACCGGCTACCTTGAAGTCCATGTCGCCCAGGTGGTCTTCGTCACCCAGGATGTCGGTCAGGACGGCGAATTTCTCGCCTTCTTTAACCAGGCCCATGGCGATACCGGCAACCGGCGCCTTCATTGGAACACCAGCGTCCATCAGGGCCAGGGAAGCGCCGCAGACCGAAGCCATCGAGCTCGAACCGTTGGATTCGGTGATTTCCGATACCACGCGGATGGTGTACGGGAACACGTCGGCAGCGGGCAGCATGGCCTGAACCGAACGACGAGCCAGACGGCCGTGACCGATTTCACGACGACCAGCGCCACCCATGCGGCCACACTCGCCTACCGAGAACGGAGGGAAGTTGTAGTGCAGCATGAACGGGTCTTTTTTCTCGCCTTCCAGGGTGTCCAGCAGTTGCGCGTCACGGGCGGTGCCCAGGGTTGCAACGACCAGCGCCTGGGTTTCACCACGGGTGAACAGCGCCGAACCGTGGGTCTTTGGCAGAACACCCACTTCGATGTTCAGCGGACGAACGGTACGGGTGTCACGACCGTCGATACGTGGCTTGCCGTTAACGATGTTTTCGCGAACGGTGCGGTATTCGATTTCACCGAAAGCCGCTTTGACTTCGCTGGACGAAGGCTGGCCTTCCTCACCGGACAGCTTGGCAACCACTTGATCCTTCAACTCGCCCAGACGAGCGTAACGGTCGGCCTTGACGGTGATGGTGTAAGCCTGGGAGATCGCTTCGCCGAACTCGGCACGGATAGCGCCCAGCAGTTCGGTGGCTTCAGCTTGTGGAGCCCAGGTCCAGGTTGGCTTGGCAGCTTCGGCAGCCAGCTCTTTTACAGCTTTGATCACCGACTGGAATTCGTCGTGGGCGAACAGTACAGCGCCCAGCATCTGGTCTTCGGTCAGTTCTTTGGCTTCCGATTCAACCATCAGTACGGCTTCTTCGGTACCGGCGACGACCATGTCCAGGCTGGAGGCAGCCAGTTGCTCGTAGGTCGGGTTCAGCAGGTAGCCGGTGCTTTCATGGAAAGCAACACGGGCAGCGCCGATCGGGCCATCGAAAGGAATGCCGGAGATCGCCAGCGCAGCCGAGGTACCGATCATCGCAGCGATGTCCGGATCGGTCTTCTTGCTGGTGGAAACGACGGTGCAGACAACCTGCACTTCGTTCATGAAGCCTTCTGGGAACAGCGGACGGATCGGACGGTCGATCAGTCGGGAAGTCAGGGTTTCTTTCTCGGAAGGACGGCCTTCGCGCTTGAAGAAACCGCCAGGGATCTTACCGGCAGCGTAAGTCTTTTCCTGGTAGTGAACGGACAGAGGGAAGAAGCCCTTGCCTGGATCGGCTTGCTTGGCACCGACTACGGTCACCAATACGCTGACGTCGTCGTCAACGGTGACCAATACTGCGCCGGAGGCCTGACGGGCGATACGGCCAGTCTCGAGAGTAACGGTCGACTGACCGAACTGGAATTTTTTGATTACCGGGTTCACGGTGTCCTACCTTCTTTTGTGGCTCTTGGGGGAACTTGTCTTCTTGCGAAATTCTTGGGCAATGTCGGGAATCGGCCCAACGCCTGTCCAGGGTAAAACGTGCATCCAGATAAAACTTGAGGCTGGGAGCCTGCCCTAAGCCAGCGGGAAACCCACTGACGTAAGACAGACAACCAACCTCTAGCGCAATCGCTGATTAGCGACGCAGACCCAGGCGACCGATCAGAGCGCTGTAACGGCTCACGTCTTTGCCTTTCAGGTAGTCCAGCAGCTTACGACGCTGGTTAACCATGCGGATCAGACCACGACGGGAGTGGTGATCTTTACCGTTGGCCTTGAAGTGACCTTGCAGTTTGTTGATGTTGTGGGTCAGCAGTGCAACTTGCACTTCTGGAGAACCAGTATCACCAACAGCTTGCTGGTAGTCGGTAACGATTTGAGCTTTTTCTTCAACGCTGAGAGCCATGAGGCAATCCTTTTATCAGGAAACTGTTTCAGAGAAACAGCTTCAACAGGCCAGGGACAAATCCCTGTATCTATAAATGAGAAGTAACCGTGCCTGCTAACAGCCACCCTCGCCAGCCTGCTGTTACGCAGACCGGTTTCGGTCATTCCGACCGAATCAATCGACGCGGCGCGATGCGCCCGTCTTCGCTCACTTCACCGATCCCGATGAAGCGACCGTTGTGATCCTGTACCCGTACCATGCCGAACTTCGGAGCGTCCGGGGCACGAACCGGTTGGCCGTTGAGCCAATAGAACGCGCTCGCTTCGGAGAACTGCAACAGCGGCCAATCCAGCAAACCGCTGTCCGATGGCATCAGGAAGCGGTCGACCGCTTCGTTGCCGCCTTCGGCATGTACGGCTTCCAGCTCTTCGAGCGTCACCGTCTGCGCCAGCGTGAAAGGCCCGGCCTGGGTACGTCGCAGTTCTGCAACGTAAGCGCCACAACCGAGTTGCTCACCGATATCCTCCACCAGGGTGCGAATATAGGTGCCTTTGCTGCAATCCACGGCAAGCCGCGCAGTATCACCTTCGAAGGCCAGCAATTCCAAGCGCGCAATAGTAACAGAACGCGGTTCGCGCTCCACTACTTCACCTGCACGTGCGAGCTTGTACAGCGGCTGGCCATCACGCTTGAGCGCCGAGTACATTGGCGGTATCTGACTGATTTGACCTCGAAATTTCGGCAGCGCCGCTTCGACATCGGATCGACCAACGGTCACCGGACGCTCCTGCAAAACCTCACCCTCAGCATCCGCCGTGGTGGTGGTCTTGCCCAGTTGCGCCAGGGTTTCGTACCCCTTGTCGGAATCGAGCAGGTATTGCGAAAACTTGGTGGCCTCCCCGAAGCACAACGGTAATACCCCGGTGGCCAGCGGGTCGAGACTGCCGGTGTGCCCGGCCTTCTCGGCATTGAGCAGCCAGCGAACCTTCTGCAACGCCGCGTTCGAGGTAAAGCCCAGGGGCTTGTCGAGCAGAATGATGCCGCTGACGTTACGACGGATACGTTTGACCTGAGCCACCGATTACTCCTTGGTGTCTTCAGCTTGCGCCGCAACCGAGTGCTGGTTGTCTTCAGCGACCGCGCGCTCGATCAGGGCCGACAGGTGCGCGCCACGCACGACGCTTTCGTCGTAGTGGAAGTGCAACTGCGGAACGCTGCGCAACTTCATTTCGCGGGCCAACTGCATACGCAGGAAACCGGCGGCGGAGTTGAGCACCTTGATGCTTTGCGCGATGTCTTCGGCGTTGTCCTGCCCCATCACCGTGATGAAGATCTTGGCGTGACCGACGTCACGGCTCACTTCAACGGCGGTGATGGTCACCAGGCCGACACGTGGATCCTTGACTTCACGACGGATCAACTGGGCCAGCTCACGCTGCATTTGATCGCCGATACGTTGGGTACGGCTGTATTCTTTTGCCATGTCTTGTTACCTGTTACTGCCCCACGGTGAAACCCGCAGGGTCTGAAAGCGGCAAACGCCCGGCCTGACGAAAGCCAGACCGGGCGTTGCGTTCAGAGCCAGGACACCGCGCCGCGCATCTGCATGCGGCGGCTTGGCGTGGCCCTTGAAGTGCGCGAGTTAGAGGCTGCGAGCAACCTGAACCTTCTCGAAGACTTCGATCTTGTCACCGACTTTGACGTCGTTGTAGCTCTTGACGCCGATACCGCATTCCATGCCGGCACGTACTTCCGAAGCGTCATCCTTGAAGCGGCGCAGGGATTCCAGCTCGCCTTCGAAGATAACGATGTCTTCACGCAGTACACGGATCGGACGGTTACGGTAAACGGTACCTTCGATCACCATGCAACCGGCGATCGCGCCAAACTTCGGCGAACGGAACACGTCACGTACTTCGGCCACACCCAGGATGTTCTCGCGAACATCGCTGCCGAGCATACCGGTCAGGGCTTTCTTGACGTCTTCGATGATGTCGTAGATCACGTTGTAGTAACGCATATCCAGACCTTCCTGCTCGACGATCTTGCGAGCGCCAGCATCGGCACGCACGTTGAAGCCGAACAGAACAGCGTTGGAAGCCAGTGCCAAGTTGGCGTCGGACTCGGTGATACCACCGACGCCGCCACCCACTACGCGCACTTGCACTTCGTCGTTGCCCAGGCCATTCAAGGCACCGTTCAACGCTTCCAACGAACCACGGACGTCGGATTTGAGGACGATGTTGAGCGTCTTCTTCTCCTCCTGACCCATGTTTTCGAAGATGTTTTCCAGCTTGCCGGCGTGAGCGCGAGCCAGTTTGACTTCGCGGAACTTGCCTTGACGGAACAGAGCCACTTCACGGGCTTTCTTCTCGTCGGCAACCACGCTCATCTCGTCGCCAGCGTCCGGGGTACCGTCCAGGCCGAGAATCTCGACAGGGATGGCCGGACCGGCTTCCTTGATTGGCTTGCCGTTCTCGTCGAGCATGGCGCGAACGCGGCCATAGTTCGAACCGACCAGGACCATGTCGCCTTGACGCAGAGTACCGTCCTGAACCAGCACGGTAGCCACCGGGCCACGGCCCTTGTCCAGGCGCGATTCAACCACGACACCACGGCCAGGAGCCGATGGCGTGGCAGTCAATTCCAGTACTTCGGCTTGCAGCAATACGGCTTCGAGCAACTCGTCGACACCGGTACCCATTTTCGCGGAAACCGGTACGAATGGAGTGTCACCACCCCACTCTTCCGAGGTCACGCCGTGTGCCGACAGTTCGCTACGGATGCGATCGAGATCGGCGCCCGGCTTGTCGATCTTGTTCACGGCCACGACCAGCGGAACACCGGCGGCCTGAGCGTGCTGCACCGCTTCGATGGTCTGCGGCATCACGCCGTCGTCCGCTGCAACCACCAGGATCACGATGTCGGTCGCCTTGGCACCACGGGCACGCATGGCGGTAAACGCGGCGTGACCAGGGGTGTCGAGGAACGTCACCATGCCACGGTCGGTTTCAACGTGGTATGCACCGATGTGCTGGGTAATACCACCGGCTTCGCCAGCAGCAACCTTCGCACGACGGATGTAGTCGAGCAGGGAGGTCTTACCGTGGTCAACGTGGCCCATTACGGTCACGACCGGAGCACGGGAAACGGCCTCACCTTCGAACTTCAGGGACTCGGCCAGGGAATCTTCCAGGGCGGTGTCGCTGACCAGGGTCACTTTGTGGCCCAGCTCTTCAGCAACCAGTTGGGCAGTTTCCTGGTCCAGTACCTGGTTGATGGTCGCCGGCGTACCCAGCTTGAACATGAACTTGATGATTTCAGCAGCCTTGACCGACATCTGCTGGGCCAGATCGCCCACGGTGATGGTCTCGCCGATCTTCACTTCGCGCACGACAGGGCCGGTTGGGCTCTGGAAACCGTGTGCGTTGCGCTTCTTCAGCTTGGCCTTGCCGCGACCACCACGACGGAAGCCATCGCTTTCTTCGTCGGTAGTGCGTGGCGCTGCACGTGGCGCAGGTGCTTTCTCTTTGACTGTAGCGCGATGCGGAGCGTTTTTGCGCTCGCCATCGCCAGCACCGCCGCCACGACGATTGTTGTCGTCGGCGCGTGGTTTGTCTGGACGACGCTGTTCGTCGCGCTTGCGAGCATCGGCCGCAGGTGCCGGCGCTGCCGCTGCAACCGGGGCGCTTTCACGCACAGGCTCGGCGACATGGGCAGGCGCTGCAACAGGCTCGGCCGCGGCAACAGGCGCTTCAACCGACGCAGGCTGGCGACGCGCTTCTTCTTCGGCGCGACGCTTGGCTTCTTCTTCAGCCTTCTGACGAGCAGCATTTTCTACTGCACGGCGCTCGTCCAGCTCACGCTTGCGCTCGGCTTCGATTTCTTCCGGGCTGCGCTGCACAAACACTTTCTTTTTACGAACTTCAACGCTGATGCTTTTGCTGCCAGCAACACGCAGGGTGCTGGTGGTTTTACGCTGCAGCGTAATCTTGCGTGGTTCTTCCACTTTCGCCTTGTGGCTGCTTTTCAAGTGAGTCAGCAGGGATTGCTTCTCACTGTCAGTCACATTTTCTTCGGCGGCGGTGTGCGGCAGACCTGCCTCACGCATCTGCTGCAACAGGCGCTCTACCGGTGTTTTGACCTCATCGGCCAGTTGTTTCACCGTGACTTGCGTCATGCATTTCTCTCCTCAGGCCGCGCCTAATTACTCGAACCAGTGGGCTCGGGCGGCCATGATCAACTTGCCGGCACGATCATCGTCGATGCCGTCGATGTCGAGCAGGTCGTCAATAGACTGCTCGGCCAGGTCTTCGCGGGTAATTACGCCGCGCACCGCCAGTTCCACCGCCAAATCCTTGTCCATACCCTCAAGCGAGAGCAGGTCTTCGGCCGGATGGGCGTCTGCCAGCTTTTCCTCAGTAGCGATGGCTTTGGTCAACAAGCGGTCCTTGGCACGAGCACGAAGCTCGTTGACGATTTCTTCGTCAAAGCCGTCGATGTTGAGCATTTCTTCCAACGGTACGTAGGCAATCTCTTCCAGGCTTGTGAAGCCTTCATCAACCAGCACCTGCGCCAGCTCTTCGTCGACTTCCAGCTCGTCGATGAAGTTGCGCAGGATGTCGCCAGTTTCTGCTTGCTGCTTGGCCTGGATGTCCGATTCGGTCATCACGTTCAGGGTCCAGCCAGTCAATTGGCTTGCCAGACGCACGTTCTGACCACCACGACCGATGGCCTGAGCCAGATTGTCTGCGCCAACGGCGATGTCCATTGCATGGGCATCTTCGTCAACGATAATTGCCGCAACCTCCGCCGGGGACATGGCGTTGATCACGAACTGAGCCGGGTTATCGTCCCACAGGACGATGTCCACACGCTCGCCGCCCAACTCACCCGATACCGCCTGGACGCGCGAACCGCGCATACCGATGCAGGCACCTTGTGGGTCGATGCGTTTGTCCTTGGAGCGGACGGCGATCTTGGCGCGCGACCCCGGATCACGGGACGCAGCCATCACTTCGATCAGGCCTTCAGCAATTTCCGGCACTTCGATACGGAACAGCTCGATCAGCATTTCCGGCGCGGTACGCGACAAGATTAGCTGCGGGCCGCGGTTCTCGGTGCGGATTTCCTTGAGCAGTGCACGCAAACGCACGCCAACCCGGAAGGTTTCGCGAGAGATGATGTCTTCGCGGGCCAGCAACGCTTCAGCGTTGTTGCCCAGGTCGACGATCACGTTGTCGCGGGTCACTTTCTTCACGGTGCCGGAGATGATTTCCCCCAGGCGCTCGCGATAGGCGTCAACGACTTGAGCACGCTCGGCTTCGCGAACTTTCTGCACGATGACCTGCTTGGCAGTCTGTGCAGCGATGCGGCCGAATTCGATGGACTCGATCTTTTCTTCGACGACGTCACCGACCTTGGCGCCAGGATGCGTTTGCGCAACCTTGCTCGGCCAGGTTTCGATCGCAGGATCGTCCAGATCGTCTTCCTCGACGACTGTCCAGCGACGGAAAGTCTCGTAGGCACCGGTGTGGCGGTTGATTTCCACACGCAGATCGACCTCATCCTCGAAACGCTTTTTGGTAGCAGTGGCCAAAGCCAGCTCCAGCGCTTCAAAAATCACACTTGCCGGTACACCCTTTTCATTGGATACCGACTCAACTACCAGCAGTACTTCTTTGCTCATCGTACGCCTCGCCTTTCGCAAGCCATTGGATCCGCGGGATCCGCGTCTCAGTCAAAACTGGGAATAATGTTGGCCTTGTCGATCATATCGATCGGCAACAGGAACTCGTGGTCTTCTACCTGCACCACTACGTCCTGCTCTTCTACGCCGCGCAGAAGGCCCTGAAAGTTGCGTCGACCTTCAAAAGGCGAGCGCAGCTTGATCTTCACTTGTTCACCGGCATGCGAGGCAAACTGTTCCAAGGTGAACAGTGGGCGATCCATGCCAGGAGAGGAAACCTCAAGGGCGTATTCAGAACTGATCGGGTCTTCGACATCAAGAACTGCGCTGACCTGATGACTCACCTTGGTGCAGTCCTCGATCAGAATGCCGCCTTCTTTATCGATGTAGACTCGCAGGACCGAATGTTTGCCTTGAGAGATGAATTCGATCCCCCAGCATTGATAGCCAAGAGCCTCGACTACCGGGGCCAACAAGGCCTGCAGCTGTTCTAGCTTGCTCGACACCTGAACCCCCTCGTGCATGCTTTGCAAATAAAAAATGGGCAAAAAGCCCACATGAGATCGCCATTGAAAATCGGCGTCAAAAGTATTCAGCTAACAAAAAGCCCCTGAATAGGGGCTCCTGAAACTGGTTGCGGGGGCCGGATTTGAACCGACGACCTTCGGGTTATGAGCCCGACGAGCTACCAGACTGCTCCACCCCGCGACAAAGCTGGGGCGGAAGTATACGACTGAACACCCTACAGGGTCAATGTAACCTTCCACCTGCAAGAAAGCCCGCAACAGCGGGCTCTCCTGACTAATTGGTACCGAGAAGGGGACTCGAACCCCTACACCCTATGGGCACAACCACCTCAAGGTTGCGTGTCTACCAATTCCACCACCTCGGCAATACTACGTTTGAAACCCTTCTTACTTCTGCTCTTGAGCTGGAGGCACGTCAGTCGCTGGAGTAGCCGACTTTTGCTCTTGAAGCACCGGGACATCATCAGAAGCCGGTTGTTGCTTTGGTACTTCCAACACTGCCGGGTTAGGCAAACCTACTTGAGTCAGCTGGTGAGCTTTCTCTTTAGCAAAGTAACCTAACCCCAAGCTGGTTATGAAGAAACCGGCGGCAAGTATAGCAGTAAACTTACTAAGAAAGGTAGAGGAACCTTGGCTTCCGAACACAGTATTTGAAGCACCTGCCCCGAAAGACGCACCAGCGTCCGCACCTTTACCCTGCTGCAGCAATACGAGAGCAACTACGCCCAATGCACCCAGCAGATGAAAAACGACTACGACTGTTTCCAGCATTTTTTCAGTTTCCCGCGGCGCGACAAATCGCACCGAACTCATCTGCATTCAGGGAAGCTCCACCAATGAGCCCCCCATCGATATCCGGCATGCCGAACAGTTCGACCGCATTGGCCGCCTTCACGCTGCCGCCGTATAGAAGCCGCACACCTTGCGCGACCTCAGAATTCTTTGCCGCCAACTGAGCGCGGATGGCTGCATGCACATCCTGCGCCTGTTGCGGCGAAGCAGTCAGCCCGGTACCAATGGCCCAGACCGGCTCGTAAGCAATAACTGCCTTGGCAAAAGCCCCGACACCCAGCTCATCGACAATGCTGCCCAGCTGCTGCGAGACCACTTCAAGAGTTTTCCCCGCTTCGCGCTGCTCGAGGGTTTCCCCTACACACAACACCGGAATCAAGCCACTTGCCTGCGCCGCTGCAAACTTGCGAACCAGCATTGCATCCTGCTCGCCCATGATCTGGCGGCGTTCCGAGTGCCCAACAAGCACCAGGGAGCAACCTGCATCCACCAATTGACTCGGCGAAATCTCGCCAGTCAAAGCACCCTGCCCGGATTCCACCGCGGAGTTCTGGCCGCCGACCGAAATCGACTTGCCTTTCAAGCCATCAATCACTTGATTGATATACAAGGAAGGCGGGAACACCGCGACATCAACACCGCCAGACAAAGCCATTTGACTCAGGCCGTCGATCAGCTCAGCGACGCTGGCGCGGGTACCGTGCATCTTCCAGTTACCAGCTACCATAGGGCGACGCATGCTGTACCTCGTCGGTCAAAGTGGGCGCAGATGTTACCCAACACAATCATGGCTGGCAAGCCGAATTCAGGCAGAAACTTCAGTAACCAGTTTTGCCAGCTCTTCGGCATAGCCGCGAACCAGGGTTTCGTCCTCGCCTTCAACCATGACACGCACCAATGGCTCGGTGCCGGACTTGCGCAACAGCACACGCCCGCGCCCCGCCATGGCCTTGGTGACACGCTCGCTGGCCTCTTTCACCGCTGCATGTTCGAGCGGGCTCGCACCACCACCGAAACGTACATTGATCAGCACTTGAGGACATTTGCGCAGCGACTGCCGAGCCTGACCCAAGGTTTCGGATCGGGTCTTGAGCGCCATCAGCACCTGCAGCGCCGCAATGATCGCATCACCGGTCGTGGTGTGATTGAAGCAGACGATGTGACCCGAATTTTCGCCACCGACCAGCCAGTTGCGCTCCAGCAGATCCGCAATGACATAACGGTCGCCAACATTGGCACGCACGAACGGAATCGACAGGTCCGCCAACGCCAGTTCCAGCCCCAGGTTACTCATCAAGGTCCCGACCACGCCGCCTTTGAGGCAATTACGCTCATGCAGGTCGCGAGCAATGATGTACAGCAACTCATCGCCATCGACGACCGCGCCCGTGTGGTCGACCATCAGCACCCGGTCGCCATCACCATCGAACGCAATACCCAGATCGGCATGCTCAGCCAGGACCGCTGCCTGCAGCGGCCCCATGTGCGTCGAGCCGCAGTTGTCGTTGATGTTGAGGCCGTTGGGCTGTGCCGAAAGCACAACAACGTCGGCACCCAACTCACGAAACACGCTCGGCGCCACTTTGTAGGTTGCACCGTGGGCGCAATCGATCACGATCTTCATGCCGGCGAAGCTGGTGCCGGTCGGTACGCTGCTCTTGCAGAACTCGATGTAACGGCCCGAGGCGTCATTGATGCGCGACACCTTGCCAATCTTGCTCGACTCCACCACCGTCATCGGGGTATCGAGCAACTCTTCGATCATGTGCTCGACTTCATCCGGCAACTTGGTGCCCTTGCCGGAGAAGAACTTGATGCCGTTGTCATCGTGAGGGTTGTGCGAAGCACTGATCACGATGCCGGCCTCGGCGTGGAACGTGCGCGTCAGGTAAGCGATAGCCGGTGTCGGCATAGGCCCCAGCAGCATCACGTCGGCGCCCGCCGACGTCAGCCCGGCTTCAAGCGCTGATTCGAACATATACCCGGAAATCCGCGTGTCCTTGCCTACCAAGACCTTGCAGGCACCCATTTTGCGGAATGCCATGCCCGCTGCCCATCCGAGCTTGAGCATGAATTCAGGGGTAATCGGGTATTCGCCGACCCGACCGCGAATGCCGTCGGTGCCAAAGTATTTCTTAGTCATAAGTGCTCCATGTTTCTTATTCGGCTGATTCCACTGCAGCGATCATGCGCACGACGTCGACAGTCTCTGCCACATCATGGACGCGCAATATACGCGCCCCCTTGATAGATGCCAGTGCCGCGAGCGCCAGGCCACCCGACAGTCGCTCATCGACCGGGCGATTCAAGGCCTGACCAATCATGCTCTTGCGCGAAACCCCAACCAACAGGGGCCTTTCGAAGGCATGCAGGGTTTCCATATGCTTGAACAAGCTTAGATTGTGCTGCAGGTTTTTTGCGAAGCCAAAACCCGGATCGAGGATGATCCGCTCTGCCGGAATGCCAGCCGCAGCACACTGCGCCATGCGCTCAGCGAGAAACGCGGCAACCTCCTGAGTGACGTCCTGATAGTGCGGATTATCCTGCATATCGCCCGGCTCTCCGAGCATATGCATCAGGCAGACCGGCAAACCGGTATCTGCCGCCGCGTCCAGCGCGCCCTCACGACGCAGCGCACGAACGTCATTGATCAACCCCGCCCCGAGACGCGCCGTTTCGCGCATGACCGCAGGAGTGGAGGTGTCGACCGAAATGATCACATCCAGCTCGCGATGGATGCGTTCGACAATCGGAGCCACTCGCTCAAGCTCCTCGATCGGCGAAACCGCTCTGGCGCCAGGCCGGGTAGACTCGCCGCCGACATCGATCAGCGTCGCGCCAGCCAACACCATGGCTTCGGCATGACGCAGAGCCGCATCGAGATGACTGTATCGACCGCCATCGGAGAAGGAATCGGGGGTGACATTGAGAATGCCCATGACATGCGTATGGGCCAAATCAAGAACCCGGTTGCCACACGGCAACCGGGTCGAGGACTGAACAGAAGTCATTTCAAACCTTAAACGTCAGCAGCTGGACCGCCGATCGGGGCTTCCGGACGAGGATCCTGCACTGGCGGCGGTGTACCGGCGCCGCCCGACCAGTCGCGGGGTTCGCGAGGAGCACGACCCGCCATGATGTCGTCGATCTGTTCAGCATCGATCGTTTCGTACTTCATCAGGGCATCGGCCATGGCGTCGAGCTTGTCACGGTTATCCGTGAGGATCTGCTTGGCGGTGCCGTAGCACTGGTCAATGATACTGCGCACTTCGGAGTCGATTAGCTTGGCGGTTTCACCCGAGAAGCTGGCGTTCTGACCACCACCGCCACGACCGAGGAACACCTCGCCCTCTTCTTCGGCGTACATCAATGGACCGAGCTTTTCCGACAGACCCCACTTGGTCACCATGTTCCGTGCAATCTGACTGGCACGCATGATGTCGTTGGATGCGCCAGTGGTCACACCATCGAAGCCCAAGGTCATTTCTTCAGCGATACGGCCACCGTACAGCGAGCAGATCTGACTGATCAAGGCACGCTTGGACAGACTGTAGCGGTCTTCTTCGGGCAGGAACATGGTCACACCCAGCGCACGACCACGTGGAATGATCGATACCTTGTAGACCGGATCATGCTCGGGAACCATGCGACCAACGATGGCATGACCCGCCTCGTGGTAAGCGGTGTTCTGCTTCTCTTTTTCCGACATGACCATGGATTTGCGCTCGGCGCCCATCATGATCTTGTCCTTGGCGAGCTCGAACTCTTTCATCTCCACGATGCGCTTGCCAGCACGTGCGGCGAACAAAGAGGCTTCGTTGACCAGGTTGGCGAGGTCCGCACCGGAGAAACCAGGAGTACCACGAGCAATAACCGCTGGAGCGACATCGTCACCCATTGGTACTTTGCGCATGTGAACCTTGAGAATCTGCTCGCGACCGCGGATATCCGGCAGACCGACCACTACCTGGCGGTCGAAACGGCCAGGACGCAGCAACGCCGGGTCCAGAACGTCCGGACGGTTGGTTGCAGCGATGACGATGATGCCGTCGTTCATCTCAAAGCCGTCCATCTCTACCAGCAACTGGTTGAGGGTCTGCTCGCGCTCGTCGTGACCGCCGCCCATGCCAGCGCCACGATGGCGACCGACGGCGTCGATTTCGTCGATGAAGATGATGCACGGTGCGTGTTTCTTGGCCTGCTCGAACATGTCCCGAACACGGCTGGCACCGACACCGACGAACATTTCGACGAAATCGGAACCGGAAATGGTGAAGAACGGCACCTTGGCTTCACCGGCAATCGCCTTGGCCAGCAAGGTTTTACCGGTACCCGGAGGACCAACCATCAGCACACCGCGAGGAATACGGCCGCCCAGGCGCTGGAATTTGCCCGGATCGCGAAGGAACTCAACCAGCTCGCCGACTTCTTCCTTGGCTTCATCGCAACCGGCGACGTCAGCCAGGGTAGTTTTCACCTGGTCTTCGGACAGCAGGCGCGCCTTGCTCTTGCCGAAGCTCATCGGCCCGCCCTTGCCGCCAGCACCACCTTGCATCTGGCGCATGAAGAACATGAACACGGCGATGATCACCAGGATCGGGAAGCTGGCAACCAGCAGTTGGGTCCAGATGCTTTGCTGCTCGGGCTGCTTGCCTTCAACCACGACGTGGTTGTCGACGAGGTCGCCGATCAGGCCGTTGTCCTGGATTGCAGGACGAATGGTCTTGAAGCTGTCGCCATCGTTGCGCTTGCCGGTGATCACGTAGCCGTCAACCGCTACGCGTTCGACCTTGCCATCCTTGACCTGCTGGATGAAGTCGGAATAGTTGAGGGTCTGCGGCTCGTTAGGGCTGGAGAAGTTGTTCATCACCGTCACCAGGACAGCCGCGATGATCAACCACAGGATCAAATTCTTTGCCATATCGTTCAATTAACTACCCTCTGAAGCAAGCTCCGCTAATGGCGCGCGCTTCGCATGATATTCACCGGCCTAACTTACTACATTACGTACGGCTTGGCAGGCGCCGTCTGTAACCCTTTGTGAAACACTTTCTACACAGTATTCGCTTATGCCCACAGGGCGAAATACGAAAAACCTATCGACCCTGCGAAAAAACCCCGCTTTACCCGTTTCCGCGGCGAAAGCCCCAGGCCAGCATGTACTGCTCGCGAGAGGTGCCACGGGAAGAGTCCGGCTTGATCATCTGGATCTTGTCGAACTTCTTGCGAGCGTCCTTCAGGTAAACATCGAACCCTTCGCCCTGGAAAATCTTGATCACAAAATTGCCGCCAGGCTTGAGTATGCGCTCCGCCAGATCAAGGGCCAGCTCGCAAAGGAACATGGCTTTGGGCATATCCACTTCAGGCGTACCACTCATATTGGGGGCCATATCGGAAATCACAAGGTCCACCTGAGAATTACCCACGGCTTCAAGGATCCGCGCGAGCACCGAGTCCTCGGTAAAGTCACCCTGAATGAAAGTAACGTCCGGGATGCTGTCCATCTCCAGGATGTCCGAGGCGATCAGGCGCCCCTGACCACCGATCAGCCGGCTGGTGACCTGCGACCAGCCGCCGGGTGCCGCACCCAGGTCAACCACACTCATCCCAGGACGGATCAGCTTGTATTTCTCCTGGATCTCCAGAAGCTTGTAACTAGCACGCGAGCGGTAGCCATCCTTCTGCGCCTGCTTCACATAGGGATCATTGACATGTCTTTTCAGCCAACCAAGGCTTGTCTTGGAACGCGCCACTGGGCACCTCGATGATTAGGGTCGTGATTAGTTGGGCGGATCAACGAGCCCTCGGGTAAAATGGCCGCCATTTTACAGAATCCAGACGTAAGGGTCAGATTATGCCGCTCACTCCAGAGCTGAAGAAACAGTACAAATCCATTGGCCACCATCTGAAACCAGTTCTGATTGTGGCAGACAACGGCCTGACTGAAGGTGTGTTAGCCGAACTTGAACGCGCACTGGCGGATCACGAGCTGATCAAGATCAAGCTCAACATCCTCGATCGTGAATCGCGCCTGGCAGCCATTGCAGAGCTGTGCAAGGTCGGCAAGGCGGATCTGGTCCAGGTCATCGGCAAGATGGCACTGATCTACCGCAAGAACTTCAGCGTCAACAAGCAGCTGTCGAACGTCCATCGCTTCAAGTGATGGAAAGGGTCAAGGGTGTGCATGGCGCACCCCGCCACTCCATCCCGGCACCGGCTGCAAAACCAGCACCACCCCGGAAAAGCCCAGGATCAGATAACTGAATACCTGCCAACGAACGGCATCCGGCCAACCGAGAAGTACTGCGAAAAACATTGCGCTGGCATAAAGCGCCATCAGCAGTAACTGCCCACGAATATCGCGCCACAGGCTGGAAAGCCCTTCGGACCGCACCAGCACCATCCCCTGGAAAACCACACATGCTGCGGCAAATGCCACCATCAGCGCATTGAGCATGCCTGCAATTTCGTCCACCAGCAGCGGGGCCAGGCCAATTCGACCCAGCACCGGCGGCAGACCGATATGCGACAACCAGAGGCCACCCACCCACAGCATCTGGGTCAGTTGCCAAAGCATGGCGCCCGCACGCAGCGGGCGCCTACCTTCAGATGTGGCGGACTTCGACAATCTCGTACTCGATAACGCCGCTGGGCGTTTTGACGCCGACCACATCGCCTTCTTCCTTGGCAATCAAGGCGCGAGCGATAGGCGAACCCACGGAGATCTTGCCGAGTTTGATGTCAGCCTCGTCCTCACCAACGATCTGGTAAGTGACACTTTCATCGGTTTCGACGTTGGCAATCTCGACGGTCGTGCCGAAGATCACCTTACCGGTGTGAGGAATCGTCGTGACGTCGATGACCACAGCGTTCTGCATGCGGCCTTCGATGTCGCGGATACGCGCTTCCACCATACCCTGCTGCTCGCGGGCAGCATGGTATTCGGCGTTTTCCTTCAAATCACCCAACTCACGAGCCGTCCCGATGTCCTGGCTGAGCTTCGGACGGACGACCTTGGTCAGGTGAGCATGCTCCTCTTCCAGGGCGCGAGCGCCCTGAACGGTCATTGGGTACTTGGTTATGCTCATGCCTTCAACCCTGCGTGTAGATCCTGCAAGCGGCGCACGGTCTTCTCGGGACCGAACTTCAGCGCTTCACAGATGGCCTCGCCTGCAGCAATGGTGGTGGTGCAGTAGATCTTGTGCTGCAAGGCATTACGACGAATGGAGTACGAGTCGGCGATCGACTGGCGACCTTCGGTGGTGTTGATGATCAGCGTGACTTCGTCATTCTTGATCATGTCGACCACGTGCGGACGGCCTTCGGTCACCTTGTTCACGCGGCGCACTTTCAGGCCTGCGGCTTCGATCAGCTTGGCAGTACCTGCTGTGGCAACCACTTCGAAGCCCAAGTTGATCAGATCACGGGCGACACCTGCAACCAGTGGTTTGTCGTCATCACGTACGCTGATGAACGCAGTACCGCCGGTCGGCAGGACTTCGCTGGCGCCCATCTGGGCCTTGGCGAAGGCTTCGCCGAAGGTGTCGCCGACACCCATGACTTCACCGGTGGACTTCATCTCTGGGCCGAGGATCGGGTCAACGCCTGGGAATTTGGCGAATGGGAACACCGCCTCTTTCACGCTGTAGAAGTTCGGAATGATTTCCTTGGTGAAGCCCAGTTCTTTCAGGGTCTTACCGGCCATCACGCGCGCAGCGATCATTGCCAGGGAAACACCGATGCACTTGGACACAAACGGTACGGTACGCGAAGCGCGCGGGTTGACTTCGATGACGTAGATGTCTTCGCCCTGCAGCGCCAACTGCACGTTCATCAGGCCGATCACACCCAGTTCCAGGGCCATTTTCTTGACCTGTTCGCGCATCTCGTCCTGGATGTGCGCCGGCAGCGAATACGGCGGCAGCGAGCAAGCGGAGTCACCGGAGTGAACGCCAGCCTGTTCGATGTGCTGCATGATCGCGCCGATCACGACGTCCTTGCCGTCGCTGACCGCATCCACGTCCATCTCGATGGCGCAGTTGAGGAAGTGGTCCAGCAGCACCGGGCTGTCGTTGGACACTTGCACCGCTTCGCGCAGGTAACGTTTGAGTTCTTCTTCCTTGTAGACGATTTCCATCGCCCGACCGCCCAGTACGTACGAAGGACGCACCACCAGCGGGTAACCGATCTTGGCGGCGGCGCGCACGGCTTCATCTTCGCTGCGCACGGTGGCGTTTGGCGGCTGACGCAGGTTCAGGCGCTCGACCATTTGCTGGAAGCGCTCACGGTCTTCGGCACGGTCGATGGCGTCAGGGCTGGTGCCGATGATTGGCACGCCAGCCGCTTCAAGGGCACGGGCCAGTTTCAGCGGGGTTTGGCCGCCGTACTGGACGATCACGCCTTTTGGCTTCTCGACACGCACGATTTCCAGCACGTCTTCCAGGGTCACCGGCTCAAAGTACAGACGGTCGGACGTGTCGTAGTCGGTGGAAACGGTTTCCGGGTTGCAGTTGACCATGATGGTCTCGTAACCGTCATCGCGCAGGGCCAGTGCCGCGTGTACGCAGCAGTAGTCGAACTCGATACCCTGGCCGATACGGTTAGGGCCACCGCCGAGGATCATGATCTTGTCGCGGTTGGACGGCGCTGCCTCGCACTCTTCCTCGTAGGTCGAGTACAGGTAGGCGGTGTCGGTGGCGAACTCGGCCGCGCAGGTGTCGACGCGCTTGTAGACCGGGAACACTTCCAGCTTCTGGCGGTGAGTGCGCAGGTTCTTCTCGGTGACACCCAGCAGCTTGGCCAGGCGCTGATCGGAGAAACCCTTGCGCTTGAGGCGGAACATCAGATCGCGGTCGATGGCCGACAGACCGAGGGTCTTGACCTTCTCTTCGTCCTTGATCAGGTCTTCGATCTGCACCAGGAACCAAGGGTCGATCATGTTCATGCCGAAGATGTCTTCGACGCTCAGGCCGGCGCGGAACGCGTCAGCCACGTACCAGATACGCTCGGCACCCGGCACGGTCAACTCGCGCTTGAGCACGCTCATGCTTTCCGGGTTGCTCAGGTCGAGCTTCTCGTCCAGGCCGCAAACGCCCACTTCCAGACCGCGCAGGGCTTTCTGCAGGGATTCCTGGAAAGTACGGCCGATGGCCATGACTTCACCCACCGATTTCATCTGGGTGGTCAGACGCGCGTCAGCCTTGGCGAATTTCTCGAAGGCGAAACGCGGCAGCTTGGTCACGACGTAGTCGATGGACGGCTCGAAGGACGCCGGGGTCTTGCCGCCGGTGATGTCGTTCGACAGCTCGTCGAGGGTGTAGCCCACGGCCAGCTTGGCCGCGACCTTGGCAATCGGGAAACCGGTGGCTTTCGAAGCCAGGGCCGAGGAACGCGATACACGCGGGTTCATCTCGATCACGACCATGCGGCCGGTGTTCGGGCAGATACCGAACTGAACGTTGGAACCGCCAGTTTCCACGCCGATCTCGCGCAGTACCGCCAGGGAGGCGTTACGCAGGATCTGATATTCCTTGTCGGTCAGGGTCTGTGCCGGCGCCACGGTGATCGAGTCACCGGTGTGCACGCCCATCGGGTCAAAGTTCTCGATGGAGCAGACGATGATGCAGTTGTCCTTCTTATCGCGGACAACCTCCATCTCGTATTCTTTCCAGCCGATCAGGGATTCGTCGATCAGCAGTTCCTTGGTCGGCGACAGGTCCAGACCACGGGCGCAGATTTCTTCGAACTCTTCACGGTTGTAAGCGATACCGCCACCGGTGCCGCCCATGGTGAAGGACGGACGGATGATGCAAGGGAAACCCAGTTTCTCGAGGACCGCGTTGGCCTCTTCCATGCTGTGGGCGATACCGGAACGCGGGCACGCCAGACCGATGTCTTTCATGGCCTTGTCGAAACGCGAACGGTCTTCAGCCTTGTCGATGGTGTCGGCATTGGCACCGATCATCTCTACGCCGAATTTTTCAAGGACGCCTTCGCGCTCCAGGTCCAGAGCGCAGTTCAGCGCGGTCTGGCCACCCATGGTCGGCAGCAGCGCGTCCGGACGCTCTTTTTCGATGATCTTGGCAACGGTCTGCCACTTGATCGGCTCGATGTAGGTAGCGTCGGCCATGGCCGGGTCGGTCATGATGGTGGCCGGGTTGGAGTTCACCAGGATGACGCGGTAACCCTCTTCGCGCAGGGCTTTGCAGGCCTGGGCGCCGGAGTAGTCGAATTCGCAGGCCTGGCCGATCACGATCGGGCCAGCGCCGAGAATCAGGATGCTTTTAATGTCTGTAC
This sequence comes from Pseudomonas sp. S2_C03, assembly GCF_054668405.1. NCBI lineage: Bacteria > Pseudomonadati > Pseudomonadota > Gammaproteobacteria > Pseudomonadales > Pseudomonadaceae > Pseudomonas > Pseudomonas sp. S2_C03. The sequence continues at coordinate 4,611,807 of NZ_CP162766.1, forward strand.
GTTTTGGCATGGGTTTGTCACTCAAATCCGCAGGTCAGTCGGCAAGCCGTCTTGTTCAATCTGTTGAGCCTTGAGGGGGCCACCGGTGTCGGGACCGCCCTTAAGGCCTTGCTGCATCAGGGCCAGCGATCAGCGACGCTTGGCCATCTCGTTGATGAAGCGATCAAACAATGGCGCTACGTCGTTCGGGCCAGGGCTGGCTTCCGGGTGACCCTGGAAGCTGAAGGCGCTCTTGTCGGTACGCTCGATCCCCTGCAGGGTGCCGTCGAACAGCGATTTGTGGATCGCACGAACGTTGGCCGGCAGGGTTTCTTCGTCCACCGCAAAACCGTGGTTCTGGCTGGTGATCATGACGACACCGGTGTCCAGGTCCTGAACGGGGTGGTTGGCGCCGTGGTGGCCATGGCCCATTTTCAGGGTCTTGGCACCGGAGGCGAGAGCCAGCAGTTGGTGACCGAGGCAGATGCCGAACACCGGGATGTCGGTTTCCAGTACGTCCTTGATCGCCTGGATGGCGTAATCGCAAGGCTCTGGGTCACCAGGACCGTTGGACAGGAACACGCCATCAGGATTGAGTGCCAGCACGTCGGCAGCCGGGGTTTGCGCCGGAACCACGGTCACGCGGCAGCCGCGCTCGACCAGCATGCGCAGGATGTTGACCTTGACGCCGTAGTCGTACGCCACGACGTGGTAAGGCAGCTCGGATGCTTCGAGGGTCGCGTGGCTGTCGGTTTTCAAGTCCCAGACCGTCGAACGCCACTCGTAGGTGTCCTTGGTGCTGACGACCTTGGCCAGGTCCATGCCCTTGAGGCCAGGGAAGCCCTGGGCGGCGGCGATGGCGGCTTCTTCGGAAATGTTGTCACCGGCCATGATGCAGCCGTTCTGCGCGCCTTTTTCGCGCAGGATGCGCGTCAGGCGACGGGTGTCGATACCAGCGATGGCCACAACGTTGTTGGCCTTCAGGTAATCGGACAGGGACATCGTGTTACGCCAGTTGCTCGCAACCAGTGGCAGGTCACGGATGACCAGGCCAGCGGACCATACGCGGTTCGACTCGGCGTCTTCCGGCGTGGTGCCGGTATTGCCGATGTGCGGGTAAGTCAGGGTAACGATCTGTTGGGCGTAGGAAGGATCGGTAAGAATTTCCTGATAGCCGGTCATTGCGGTGTTAAACACCACCTCACCAACGGTTTGTCCGTCGGCTCCAATGGCTTCGCCGCGAAAAATGCTGCCATCAGCAAGGGCGAGTATGGCTGGCTTAGTCAAGAAGACCTCCCGTAAATAAAGCCTGAAAGGGCGATCGCAGGTTGTAAAAAAGCGGAGTGACGTATGGACACGTCACCCCGCTTCTTCACTGAATAATTTTCTGCGCGCTTTTAGTGGACACACTAAAGCTGTAGCTTACAGAAAAAGGGTTTTTTGGTCTACCGCCAATGAGCCCTAAAGGCTGGAGAATGCGACAGGACGTCGCTTGGCGTAACAAAACCGGGGCCGACGCTGAATCGGCTCCCGGTTTCTGGGGGCATCTTACCGCAGCTCGAGCACGTCTTGCATGTCGTACAGGCCCGGCTCGCGAGCATCCAGCCACAACGCGGCACGCACCGCGCCCTTGGCGAAGGTCATGCGACTGGACGCCTTGTGGGTAATCTCCAGCCGCTCGCCCTCACAAGCGAACAGAACCGTGTGATCACCCACCACATCACCGCCACGAACAGTGGCGAAACCGATGGTTTCCCGCTCCCGCGCACCGGTGTGGCCTTCACGCCCATACACCGCGACCTTCTGCAGATCGCGATCCAGCGCACTGGCAATCACTTCACCCATGCGCAAGGCGGTGCCCGAAGGCGCATCGATCTTGTGCCGGTGATGCGCCTCGATGATTTCGATGTCGGCATCATCGCCCAGCACGCGCGCGGCCATGTCGAGCAACTTGAGCGACAGGTTCACCCCGACGCTGAAGTTGGCGGCAAACACGATGGGGATGTCCTTGCCCGCCTCGGCCAGCAACTGCTTCTGCGCAGCATCCAGCCCGGTGGTGCCGATGACCATCGCCTTGCCAGCCTTGCGGCAGAACGCGAGGTTTTTCAGCATGACTTCCGGCAGGGTGAAGTCGATCAACACATCGAACTCCTCCGCCACCAACTCCAGGTTACCGGACAACGGAACGCCGATACGCCCCAGCGAGGCCAGCTCACCCGCGTCCACGCCGATCAGCGTGCTGCCGGGGCGCACGATGGCGGCCGTCAGACCGGTCAGCGGCGCGCGCTGCTGCACCGCTTCGACGAGGATCTTGCCCATGCGGCCAGCGGCGCCCATGACAGCTATACGTCGCATGCTCACTCCTTACAGATCGCCGAAGAAGCGCTTCACGCCTTCAAACCAACCGGTGGTTTTGGGCGAATGGCTGTTGTCGTCCGCCAGCGAACTGCGGAACTCTTCGAGCAATTCGCGCTGACGACGACCCAGGTTGACCGGGGTTTCCACCGCCACGCGGCACATCAGGTCGCCTGCACCGCCGCCACGCACCGGCGCAACGCCTTTGCCGCGAACACGGAACTGCTTGCCGGTCTGAGTCCCTTCCGGGATCTTCAACTTGACCCGACCATCGAGAGTCGGAATCTCCAGCTCGCCACCCAGCGCCGCGTCGACGAAGCTGATCGGCACTTCACAGAACAGGTGCTTGCCGTCACGCTGGAAGATCGCGTGCTCGCGCACGTTGATCACCACGTACAGGTCGCCCGTCGGGCCACCCTGAGCGCCCGCTTCGCCTTCGCCAGACAGACGAATGCGGTCACCGGTATCGACACCGGCTGGCACTTTCACGGAAAGGGTCTTGTACTCTTCGACGCGACCGTCGCCATTACACGAGTTGCACGGATCGGAAATGATCTTGCCCTGGCCATGGCAACGCGGGCAGGTCTGCTGCACCGAGAAGAAACCTTGCTGCATGCGCACCTGGCCAATACCGCCACAAGTCGGGCAAGTGACGGGCGAAGAGCCCTTCTTGGCGCCCGAACCGTCGCACGGCTTGCAGTTGACCAGCGTCGGAACGCGGATATTCACGGTGGTGCCGCGAACAGCCTCTTCCAGGTTCAGCTCCAGGGTGTAGCGCAGGTCGCTGCCGCGCTGGGCACCGCCACGAGCACCGCCGCGACCGCCACCAAAGAAGTCACTGAAGACGTCTCCAAAGATGTCGGAGAAGTTCTGACCGCCAAACCCTGCGCCGCCGCCCCCCATGCTCGGGTCGACACCGGCATGACCGTACTGATCATACGCAGCGCGCTTGCTGGAATCGGACAGCACTTCGTAGGCCTCGTTGGCTTCCTTGAACAGCTCTTCCGATGCTTTGTCATCAGGATTACGGTCCGGGTGGTGCTTCATCGCCAGGCGGCGATAGGCCTTCTTCAGGTCAGCTTCGCTTGAGCCGCGCTCAACACCCAATACTTCGTAATAGTCACGTTTTGCCATAAGTCTTCTGCACTCTTGAGGACGTTCGACAAACCTCTCCTGAGCCTCGTCAAACTCGTTGAGCCCCAATACAGGCCCGGACCCAACTCACGTCAATTCAACGATCCTGGTCTTTGTTTCATTGCGGCATCTGCGGCACGAAAAGCAGGAGCATTCCCGGCCATACCGCCAACATCCGAGCCGGCCCGAAGCCTTGTCGCATGCTGTAAAAATTCGTGTACTCCAGACACGCCAACGCGGGAGGCAGGCTCCCGCGCGGCGACATCCTACCAGTCACTGCCCGAAGGCGGTCAACCGGACGACCAACAACTTACTTGTTGTCTTTGACTTCTTCGAACTCGGCGTCGACCACGTCGTCAGCCTTCTCAGCCGATTCGCCTTGCGGTGCAGCGCCTTCAGCAGGTTGAGCCTGCTCGGCATACATCTTCTGCGCCACTGGAGCGGAGACTTTCGACAGCTCTTCGACCTTGGCTTCGATGGCAGCCTTGTCGTCGCCTTTGACAGCGGCTTCCAGGGCAACCACGGCGGCTTCGATCGCAGTCTTCTCTTCAGCGCTTACTTTGTCGCCAGCGTCAGCGACCATTTTGCGCGTGGAGTGAACCAGTGCATCACCCTGGTTACGGGCAGCGGCCAGCTCTTCAAACTTGCGATCTTCCTCGGCGTTCGCCTCGGCATCACGCACCATACGCTCGATCTCTTCGTCGGACAGGCCGGAGTTGGCCTTGATCACGATCGACTGAGTCTTGCCAGTGGCCTTGTCCTTGGCGCCTACGTGCAGGATGCCGTTGGCGTCGATGTCGAAGGTCACTTCGATTTGTGGCACGCCACGTGGTGCAGGTGGAATCTCGGCCAGGTCGAACTTGCCCAGAGACTTGTTCTGCGCCGCTTGCTTACGCTCACCTTGCAGCACGTGAATGGTCACGGCGCCCTGGTTGTCGTCGGCAGTCGAGAACACTTGCGATTTCTTGGTAGGAATCGTGGTGTTTTTCTCGATCAGCGCGGTCATCACGCCACCCATGGTTTCGATACCCAGGGTCAGCGGGCTAACGTCCAACAGCAGAACGTCTTTAACGTCACCGGCCAGAACGGCGCCCTGGATAGCAGCACCCATGGCAACGGCTTCGTCCGGGTTCACATCTTTACGAGCTTCTTTACCGAAGAACTCGGTCACCAGTTTCTGAACCAGTGGCATACGGGTCTGACCGCCGACCAGGATCACGTCGTTGATCGAACCAACGTCGATACCGGAGTCTTTCAGCGCGATGCGGCAAGGCTCGATGGTGCGCTGAACCAGGTCTTCGACCAGCGATTCCAGCTTGGCGCGAGAGATCTTCACGTTCAGGTGCTTAGGACCGGTGGCGTCTGCAGTGATGTACGGCAGATTCACGTCGGTCGACTGAGCGGACGACAGCTCGATCTTGGCTTTTTCAGCGGCTTCTTTCAGGCGCTGCATGGCCAGCGGGTCACCCTTGAGGTTCATGCCGCTTTCTTTCTTGAATTCGTCGACGAGGTAGTCGATCAGACGAATATCGAAGTCTTCACCACCCAGGAAGGTGTCACCGTTGGTGGCCAACACTTCGAACTGGTGCTCACCATCGACTTCAGCGATCTCGATCACGGAAACGTCGAAAGTACCGCCACCCAGGTCATAAACGATCACGGTGTGATCGCCCTTGGCCTTGTCCATACCGTAAGCCAGAGCAGCTGCGGTGGGTTCGTTGATGATACGTTTGACGTCCAGGCCTGCGATGCGACCAGCATCCTTGGTGGCTTGACGCTGGCTGTCGTTGAAGTAGGCCGGAACGGTAATCACCGCTTCGGTCACAGCCTCGCCGAGGTAATCTTCGGCGGTCTTCTTCATTTTCTTCAGGATTTCAGCCGAGATTTGTGGCGGCGCCATTTTCTGGCCGTTCACTTCAACCCAGGCGTCGTTGTTGTCAGCCTTGACGATCTTGTAAGGGACCATCTGAATGTCTTTCTGGACCACTTCTTCTTCGAAGCGACGACCGATCAGACGCTTCACCGCGTACAGGGTGTTGTGCGGATTGGTCACTGCCTGACGCTTGGCCGACTGGCCAACCAGGATTTCGCCATCGTTGGCGTAAGCGATGATCGAAGGCGTGGTACGCGCGCCTTCGGCGTTTTCAATCACTTTGGCCTTGCCGTTTTCCAGCACGGAGACGCAGGAGTTGGTAGTCCCCAGGTCGATACCGATAATTTTGCCCATGTTCACTCTCCCGAAACTTTGGATTTGGTTGCCGCAGCAGTGGTGGCTAACTGCGGTAGCACTTAAACGCTTGACTTATAAATGGGGGCCTTGCGGCGGATTTCAAGCCTGCTCATTAATAGAAGGTTGAGTCGGTGTCACAGCCTTGCTGACCACGACCATGGCCGGGCGCAGCAGGCGACCGCTGAGCTGATAACCCTTCTGGAACACCTTCAGCACACTGTTGGGTTCAACGTCGGCGCTTTCCTGCATGGCCATTGCCTGGTGAAGAGCGGCATTGAACGGTTCGCCATGCGGGTCGATCGCTTCGACGCTGTATCGCTTGAAGGTGTCCTGGAACATTTTCAGGGTCAGCTCGATGCCTTCGCGCATCGGACGAATGCTCTCGTCGTCCGGGTTGGACAATTCCAGGCCTCGCTCCAAGCTGTCGATGATCGGCAGAAGGTCGCCGGCGAATTTTTCCAACGCAAACTTATGAGCTTTCTCAACGTCCTGCTCGGCACGGCGGCGGACGTTCTGCAGGTCAGCGGTGACTCGCAGGGTGGCGTCCTGCGCAGCAGCCAGTTGATCTTCGAGCGCTTGCACACGAGTCGCCAGGTCTTCACCCGAAGCCTCGGGCGCCTGGTTGACGTCTGGGTTTTGCGTATCCACTGTCTGTTCGTCAGCCATAGAATTCTCCTTTCAATTTCGTCCGCGAGCTGTACTCGCGCTTCTGTCCCGGTATATGGGGCCGTAAAAACAGGCTTCAAGGGCTCGAGCGCATTAACCCTACAAAAAACCCCTGCATTGTCATTCCCAGGCGCACTAACGCTTTCGTCGGACCAATCAAATCGAGCTAAGGCAAGGCATTGTCAGCTGCGAATAAAACACTGTATAAATAACCAGACCTAAAGCCTGGGAGCGGCCGTCATGCTGGTGCACCTGTCCGTACATAACTACGCCATCGTTGAACATCTCGATCTTGAACTCGATCGCGGGATGAGCGTGATCACAGGAGAAACCGGCGCCGGCAAGTCGATCATGCTCGACGCCCTGGGCCTGACCCTCGGCGACCGCGCCGACAGCGGCGTGGTCCGCCCCGGTGCGGACAAGGCCGACATCCTGGCTACCTTCGACCTGGTCGACATCCCGGAAGCCAGCACCTGGCTGGCCGAACGCGACCTGGAAAGCGAAGGGCCGTGCATCCTGCGTCGAGTGATCACTGCCGAGGGACGCTCCCGGGGCTATATCAATGGCACGCCCTGCCCGCTGGGCGACCTCAAGGCACTGGGCGAGCTGCTGATCGATATTCACAGCCAACATGAACACCAGTCCCTGCTCAAGACCGACACCCACCGCCGCCTGCTCGACGAATATGCCGGCGCGACCGATCTGGCTCGCCAGGTTCAGCTCGCCGCCCAGCGCTGGCGCCAGACCAGCCAGGAGTTGGAGCGACTGTCCAACTCCGGCGACGAACAACGTGCCCGCCACCAGTTGCTCAGCTATCAACTCGAAGAGCTGGAAAATCTCGGGCTGGGCGAAAACGAGCTGGAAGAGCTGGAGCAGGAACACAAGAACCTGACCAACGCCGAAACCTTGCTCGGCATCTGTCGCCAGGTGGTCGAGCAATGCAGCGAGAGTGATAACGGCAATGTCCTGAATGCACTGACCGCCAGCCTCAATCGCCTCTCGAGCGTGAACAGCACCATTGGCGCACTGGGCGAAGCCAGCAGCCTGCTGACCAGCGCACAAATCCAGGTGGAAGAGGCCGTCGGCGAGCTCAACCGTTTCCTCGACAACTTCGACGCAGACCCGGCGCGCCTGCAATACCTGGAAGAACGCCTCGATGCGATCTACACCATGGCACGCAAACACCGCATCCAGCCGACCGAAGTCGCCGAAATGCAGCAGCGACTGCTGGATGAAATCGAGACACTCAATGCCAACGACGAATCAATCGAACGCCTCAGCGATGAGTTGGCGTCCTACGCTCGTCATTATCAGGAAAAGGCCCGGGAGTTGAGCGACCTGCGCCATCAAGCCTCCAGCAGCCTGGCCAGCGCCGTCGAACAGGAAATCCAACGCCTGGGCATGCCGGGGGGGCGCTTCACCATCGAATTACGCCCCAACAGCGGCGATGAACTGCTGCCCAACGGGTTGGAACAGGTCGAACTGCTGGTCAGCGCCAACCCCGGCCAACCCCTCAAAGCCCTGGCCAAAGTCGCCTCGGGCGGTGAACTTTCACGGATCAGCCTTGCGATCCAGGTCATCACCGCCCAGACCTCCCGCGTACCCACCCTGGTATTCGACGAAGTGGACGTGGGGATTGGCGGGCCGACGGCCGAGATTGTCGGCCAGTTGCTCCGTCGCCTGGGCGAGCGCGGACAGGTACTGACGGTGACTCACTTGCCGCAAGTGGCGGCGCAGGGGCATCAGCATCTGTTTGTGCACAAGGTGCGCGGTGAAGACGCTACCCGCACGGCCGTGTCCAAGCTCAGCAAGAATGATCGCGTCGAGGAAGTCGCCCGCATGCTGGGGGGCATCGACCTGACCAAGGAGTCCCTGGCCCACGCGAAAAAAATGGTGGTTGCCGCGAAGGCGTAAACCCAGCAAAAAGCACAAAGGCGACCCTCGGGTCGCCTTTGTTCGTTTCGTGAACCTGGCAGTTCACGCGACATGCTTACTTTTTCTTGCGTACGTACAGCACCAGATTGTGATCAACCATTTCGAAGCCATACTTCTCGACGATTGCTTTCTGCAGGTTTTCGATTTCCTGATCGAAGAACTCGATCACTTCACTGGTTTCGACGTTGACCATATGGTCGTGATGCTTGCCATCGTCCAGCTCGAAGACCGCATGGCCCCCGTCGAAGTTGTGCCGCACCACAAGGCCTGCTGCCTCGAACTGGGTCAGAACACGGTAAACCGTGGCCAGACCGACGTCCTCGCCAGCCTCCATCAATGCCTTGTAAACATCTTCGGCACTCATGTGGCGTTGCTCGGCGGAGTCGAGCATTTGCAGAATCTTGACCCGTGGCAGGGTCACTTTGAGGCCTGCTTTGCGTAGTTCGCTATTTTCAACCATGGTCAGCTTTCTCGCGATGCTGCTTCGCAGCTTCTCTTAATGCGGGTATGATCGGCGTTTACGTTGTCCCAGCCAAGATAGTGGAAGTCGCCCACCGATGCAAAACACCAAGCTCTTGCTAACCAGTTTCACCTTTGTGGGACTGCTCGCACTCGCCGGTTGTTCATTCCCCGGGGTTTACAAAATCGACATCCAGCAGGGCAATGTCGTCACGCAGGACATGATAGACCAGTTACGCCCCGGAATGACCCGACGGCAAGTACGGTTTATCATGGGCAACCCCCTGCTGGCCGACACGTTCCATGCCGATCGCTGGGATTATCTGTACAGCCTGCAACCGGGTGGCGGTGAACGCCAACAGGAACGCATTAGCGTTATCTTCAACCCAAATGATCAACTTGTCAGCCTCTCCGGTGACTTCATGCCAGGCGTGAGCCGAGATGAAGCCATTCTGGGCAAGGACAGCGGCAACAGCGTGACCGCCCCTGCCGAAAATGCCGAGAAGCCAAAACCGGAAAAACCGGTCAAGCCAGGTTCGTTACTCGATCAGATTCAGAAGGACGTCGACGGTGTAGAAACCGTTCCAGTCCCGACGCCAGAACCGCTGGACACCTCGCCGCAATAATTTGTGACGAGGTAAAAAGCCGCTTCAAGATTAAATGCCTCTGACTCAAGTATTCGAGTCATTGCAAGCGTCGCGAACAATCCGATACCCAATCGCTGGTATCGGATTCTTGTGTGGCGCCAACAATCAGCTTTTCCTTTCTGGTTATCGCAAACTGTTGCGCCCCTCACTCAGCTACGACAAAGCCAACCAAACTGATTCAGTCAAGTTGGCAAAAGCACGAGTGAGTATGGATGACCTGGACTTAATTAACACACATCAACATAAAGTCCTGGGAAGAATCACCGGAAGGTCCCTTCAATCCGAGCAAATGGGTAATAACGGTCACGTACTCCTGTTTCGGAGCAGCCCCCAGCCTGGCCTGTCCATGCAGTAGATCATCGCTGGAACGGGTATCGATCAAGGAAACCGAGCAGAACCGTGGAGCGATTGTGAAGACGCCCGGTTTGAAGCCAACCTTGTAATTCGCGAGATAGTCAGGTTGCGAGCTCTGCTCGACCGTGGAGATCCATTCGGGCGTCTGAGTCAGCACCTTACCCTGAGCGCTGATCGTGGCAGTCAAGACATTGGAAGTTGCACTGGCAGGCGTAATAACGGAAACCGCGCCTATCACCGAGCATAAACTTATACACTTCAAAAATTTGGTCAATTTCATTTGTATTTATCCCTAAACAAATTATCTGCACCCTGCATTCAACAAGGGCGAGATTTGACCTTAGGTTATTCAGAACCAAGCATTCAACCGCGATGGGAACGAATTGAAAATTCGCTTTAAGAATCAAACTTATCTTACAGATGCACAATAAACATCCTACAAAGTGCACCTGCAATCCGAGACTGACGCCTGCTCATTGCTGACGGGTTTTATTGCCTGGCGCTCAAGCCACTCACTGATTCCGGGCCTTAGCCTCGGCAGCTTTTACCGCGCGCAGTCGGCGCACCTCTTTCGGATCGGCCAGCAGTGGTCGGTAAATCTCGATTCGATCCCCTGCCTGAACAGAACGACGCTCTGGATCGGCTACAACCTTGCCGAAGATTCCCACAGGGCAATGGACCAGATCCAGCTCCGGAAACTCCCGAGCCACGGCGGACCCGAGCAAGGCTGCCCGCACGGTCGTCCCGACCGGCACCGTCAACGTCAGGAGCACCTGACGGTCTACGGCCGCGTAGACCACCTCGATTTCAATCATGATCAACCATGTATCTGCTTGGCGCGCTGGCAGAACGCATCGACCAGGGTGTTGGCAGCCTGATTGAACAGCGGGCCCAGCGTGGCGCGAACGATCGGCCCGGCGTAATCGAACGACAGATCCAGGCTGATCTTGCAGGCCTTGTCGGTCAGCGCCTTGAACACCCAAATGCCGTGCAATTGGGTAAAGGGGCCTTCTTCGAGGTTCATCTCGATCGATTGCCCCGGCACCAGAGTATTGCGCGTCACGAAGTGCTGACTGAGCCCGCCCTTGGCCACCCCGACGCTTGCGCGCATGAACTCGGGGGAGCTTTCCAGGACTTCAGCCGACGAGCACCACGGCAGGAATTGCGGGTAACTCGCTACGTCATTGACCAAGTCATACAGCGCTTGTGCCGGATACGGCAGCAGCGCCGAACGTTGAATGTGTGTCGTCATGTCAGCGTCACTTCCACAGCTGGGCGGCAAACACTACGAGAATGCCGATGGGCGCCACATAGCGCATCAAAAACAGGGTCAAGGCGAACAACCCGGGGCTGCGGATCGACAATTCGTCGCGCACCGCTTCACGCCCCATCACCCAGCCCGCAAACAACACGAAACACAAACCACCGAGTGGCAACATGATCCGCGAGGTGAAAAAATCGATCACACCGAAGAAATCCAGACCGCCGGCGGCACCCCATTGGTAGAGGTGAAACATCCCGCCTTCGTTCACGAAGAACTTGGCCTGCTTCCAGATGTTGAACGAAAACACCGTGCCCAGGCCAACGAACCAGCACGTGAACGCCAGCCAGAAGGTTACCCAGGCACGGCGGATTCTGGTGCGTTCAACCAGGTAAGCCACCATCGGCTCCAGCAACGAAATCGCCGAACTCCAGGCGGCAATCGCTACCAGCACGAAGAACACTACGCCCATCAGTTGGCCAAATGCTACGTTCCCGAAGGCAAATGGCAGGCTGACAAACATCAGCCCAGGGCCTTCACTCGGGTTCATCCCGGCGGCGAACACAATAGGAAACAAAGCAAGACCCGCCACCAGGGACACAAAGGTATCGAGCAACGCGACACCGACCACCGTGCCGGAAATGGATGCGTCCTTCGGCATGTAAGCGCCGTAGATCATGATCGAGCCGACACCGACGCTCAGCGAAAAGAACGCATGCCCCATCGCTGGCAGCAAGCCATCGAGGACCTTTTCCGGGTGGAAGTCGAACATGAAATGCAGGCCATCCATGAAATGGCCGGTGGTCATGCTGTAGCCCAGCAGCACCAGGATCATCACAAACAACAGCGGCATCATGATGCGCAAACTGCGTTCGAGCCCGGCGACGACGCCTTTGGCGATCACGAGGGCCGATAGCACCATAAAAATCGTGTGCCAAAGTGTCAGGCGCCAGGGATCGGCGATCACATGACCGAAATACGCGCCAACCTGGTCAGGCGTGACACCCTGGAAATCGCCGCGCCCCATGTCGATGATGTAATCCAGCGACCAGCCGCCGACAACGCTGTAGAAAGACAAAATCAACAGGGCCGTGATCATTCCGGCGAACGCGCCCCAGGACCACTTTGCCGAATGCCCGGCCTCCAGCGCCAACACTTTCAGGGCATTGGCCGGACTCTGGCGGGCGCGACGGCCGATCAGCGTTTCCGCGAGCATCACCGGCACACCGATCAGCGCGATACAGGCCAGGAACATCAGCACGAAAGCACCGCCACCGAAGACCCCCACCATGTATGGGAACTTCCAGATGCTCCCAAGGCCCACGGCCGAACCGGTCGCGGCCAGTATGAAAACCCAGCGGCTAGCCCAACTGCCGTGGACAGAAACCTTGTCTGTCGACATCGTTACCACGTCCAAGCATTGAAAAAAGAGCGCGCATTGTCCGGGATTCAATCAACCTGCTCAAGCACACAGCTTCACCGTAGCCGACTCGCTTGCAACTGCCTATAATGCCGCCCCTATGGCTAAACAGAAGAAACACCCAACAGGGACCATCGCGCAGAATAAAAAGGCGCGGCACGATTACTTCATCGAACACAAGTTCGAGGCTGGTCTGGTCCTGGCCGGCTGGGAAGTAAAAAGTCTGCGGGCAAGCAAGCTGCAGCTGGTGGACAGTTATGTCCTGCTCAAGGACGGCGAAGCCTGGTTGCTCGGCAGCCACATCACGCCGCTGACCACCGCCAGCACCCACGTGATTGCCGACCCGACCCGCACCCGCAAGCTGCTGCTCAATCGGCGCGAGATCGACAAACTCTCCGCTGCCGTGCAGCAAAAGGGTTACGCCTGCGTGTGCCTGTCCTGGTATTGGAGCAAGCACATGGTCAAGTGCGAGATCGCACTGGGCAAGGGCAAGAAGGAATACGACAAGCGTGATACCGAACGCGAGCGCGACGCCGGTCGCGAGTTGCAGCGTGCGGTGCGCAACAAGGGCAAGGAAGAGTAATTCGCTCGTTCTGATGGCCCCATCGCGAGCAAGCTCGCTCCTACAGGGATATCAAAAAACCTGTAGGAGCGAGCTTGCTCGCGATAGCAATCGCACACCCACCACAAAATCCCCGCCTACATCCCTTTGCGCCGCTCCGCCCGCGCCACCCGCTGCACTTCCTGACGCACTTCCTCCAGCACTTCCTGCACATACAGAATGTGCCGGCTGGACACTTCCCGCGCCTGCTCCGCCCGGCCTTCGATAATCGCCATGTACAACTCCCGATGCTGGGTGATCAGCATGTCGCGGGTTTCCGTGCGCTGTTTGTACATGCCACCAATGTTGGTCACCACGTTGCGTTTGAGCAAATCGAACAACCCGCGAATGGTGTGCAGCAACACCGCGTTGTGACTGGCCTCGGCGATCGCCAGGTGGAATTTCGCATCCGCCGCGCCCTCTTCCGCCCGGCTCACTTCATCGTGACGCGAGTAGCAATCCTGCAACTCATTGAACGCCGCGCTCAGTCGCTCACGGTCGACATCCGTGGCCCGCAACGCAGCGTAGTAGGCGCAGGACGCCTCCAGCGTATGGCGAAACTCCAGCAGATCACGCTGAGCCTCGGGGTTGCTTTCCAACAGATGCAGCAGCGGATCACTGAATGTGGTGCCCAATGATTCCACCACATAGTTGCCGCCACCCTGGCGACTGACCAGCAGCCCCTTGGCCGCCAGCTTCTGAATCGCTTCGCGCAATGAGGGGCGTGACACGCCGAACTGCTCGGCCAGGGCACGCTCGGCCGGCAAGCGCTCGCCCGCCTTCAAGGTACCTTCGAGGATCATCCCCTCAAGCCGCTCGACAATATCGTCAGACAAACGGCGCTGACGAATCTGATCAAAGCCCATAACTCAATTCTCCACGGTCCCGACCGCTCGCCGGGCTCTCTATTCTGGCCTATCGACGCCGAGCCAGCACGCACCAGACGACATTTGTTCGAGCAGACCACGCACGCGGCGCGGCCCTTATTCGACAAAAGTTTAAGTGCTGCAAATTGACACACCACCAACAAGGCTTTTACCCTAGCGAACAGCGATTGTAAATTGGTATTACCAATTAACCAAGAACGCTGACCAGTGCCTACCAACAACAACTAGGGGCCACCCCATATGCAAACCTGGCAACAGCTCTATAGCCCGCTCGGCAGCCTCGGCCTATCCGCGCTCGCGGCCGTTATTCCCATTGTGTTCTTCTTCCTGGCATTGGCGGTGTTCCGCCTCAAAGGCCATGTGGCGGGCAGCATCACGCTGGCCTTGTCCATCCTGGTTGCCATCTTCGCGTTCCAGATGCCGGTCGACATGGCCTTCGCCGCCGCCGGTTACGGCTTCGCCTATGGCTTGTGGCCGATCGCGTGGATCATCGTGGCAGCAGTTTTCCTCTACAAACTGACGGTCAAGAGCGGTCAGTTCGAGGTCATTCGCAGCTCGGTCCTGTCGATCACCGACGACCAGCGCCTGCAGGTTCTGCTGATCGGCTTCTGCTTCGGTGCATTTCTTGAAGGTGCCGCCGGTTTCGGCGCGCCGGTAGCGATTACCGCCGCCCTGCTGGTAGGCCTGGGCTTCAACCCGCTGTACGCCGCCGGCCTGTGCCTGATCGCCAACACCGCGCCTGTAGCCTTTGGCGCCTTGGGGATCCCGATCATCGTGGCCGGCCAGGTCACCGGTATCGACGCGTTCAAGATCGGCGCCATGACCGGTCGCCAACTACCGCTGCTGTCGTTGTTCGTGCCGTTCTGGCTGGTGTTCATGATGGATGGCCTGCGCGGCGTCCGTGAAACCTGGCCGGCAGCGTTGGTGGCTGGCTTGAGCTTTGCCGTTACCCAATATTTCACCTCCAACTTCATCGGCCCGGAACTGCCGGACATCACCTCGGCCCTGGCGAGCCTGATTTCCCTGACCCTGTTCCTGAAAGTCTGGCAGCCAAAACGCGCCGCCGGGCAACATGTCGCCGGTGCCGTGTCCGCCTCGGTGGTCACCGCCAGTGCCGGTGGTTTCGGCCAGCCTCGCACTACCACGGCATCGCCTTACAGCCTGGGTGAAATCTTCAAGGCCTGGTCGCCGTTCCTGATCCTCACCGTGCTGGTCACAATCTGGACCCTGAAACCGTTCAAGGCCATGTTCGCTGCTGGCGGTTCGATGTACAGCTGGGTGTTCAACTTTGCGATCCCGCACCTCGATCAACTGGTAATCAAGACCGCACCGATCGTGGCAGCACCAACCGCCATTCCAGCGGTGTTCAAGTTGGACCCGATCTCCGCGACCGGCACCGCGATTTTCTTCTCGGCGCTGATCTCGATGCTGGTGTTGAAGATCAACGTCAAAACTGGTCTTACCACTTTTAAAGAGACCCTTTACGAACTGCGCTGGCCGATCCTGTCCATCGGCATGGTGCTGGCCTTCGCCTTCGTCACCAACTACTCGGGCATGTCGTCGACCATGGCCCTGGTATTGGCTGGCACGGGTGCGGCCTTCCCGTTCTTCTCGCCGTTCCTCGGCTGGCTGGGCGTATTCCTGACCGGTTCCGATACTTCGTCGAACGCCCTGTTCAGTTCGCTGCAAGCCACCACCGCACACCAGATTGGCGTCAACGACACCCTGCTGGTAGCGGCCAACACCAGCGGCGGCGTAACCGGCAAGATGATCTCGCCACAATCGATCGCCGTGGCGTGCGCCGCAACCGGCCTGGTGGGCAAGGAATCGGACCTGTTCCGCTTCACCCTCAAACACAGCCTGTTCTTCGCCACCATCGTCGGCCTGATCACCCTGGCTCAAGCCTACTGGTTCACCGGCATGCTGGTGCACTGATCCCCTGCGCAAGAACCGACGCCGCGCCCCACTGCGGCGTCAGTTATCCACAACCCGGTCCGTAAGGCTGCTGAAAGCAATACGCTCTATATTGAGCAGCCTCAGCGGACGGATAACCGGGACCACCCGGAGACAACGCCTGATGAGCGAGCTTTTTTACAACGCCGTGCCGAATGCGACCCGCGTCGCCCCGCCCCTGCCAGAGCCTCGACAGTACCCCGGCGAAAAACCGTCCCGGGTCTACCTGTTCGGGACCTGTGTGGTGGATTTGTTCTACCCGGAAGCCGGGATGGACGCGATCCACCTGCTGGAGCGCGAAGGCATTCGTGTCGAGTACCCGCAAGGGCAAAGCTGCTGCGGACAGCCGGCCTACACCTCGGGTTACACCGAGCAGGCGCGGACCGTGGCGCGCGCGCAACTGGCACTGTTTGCCGGGGATTATCCGGTGGTGGTGCCGTCGGGGTCCTGCGCGGGCATGATCCGCGAGCACTACGCCGACTTGTTCAAGGACGAGCCGCAGACGTTGCAACAGGTCCAGGCCCTGGCGGCCCGGACGTATGAGTTGGCCGAGTTCCTGCTGTTTGTCTGCAAGGTGCAGCTCAAGGACAGCGGCGCCCCGGTCAAAGTGGCCCTGCACACATCGTGCTCGGCCCGTCGCGAGATGAACACCCACCTGCACGGTCGCGAGCTGTTGGCGCAACTGGGCAACGTGGAACGGGTGGAGCACAGCCGTGAAAGCGAATGCTGTGGCTTCGGTGGGACTTTCAGCGTCCGTATGCCAGATATTTCCGGGGCAATGGTGGCTGACAAGACCCGCTCGTTGAAGGAGTCCGGCGCGCATCAGGTGATCAGTGCCGATTGCGGTTGCCTGATGAACATCAACGGCTCACTGGAAAAACAGCAGGAAGCGTTGCGCGGTCAGCATCTGGCCAGCTTCCTCTGGCAACGCACCGGAGGCGCTCAATGAACGCTTCCACGATTATTCCTACGGTCGCCGTAGAAGAAGATTTCCACACCCGTGCGCACAAGGCATTGGGTGACCAGCAATTGCGAAACAACTTTCGCAAGGCGATGGATTCACTGATGTCCAAACGGGCAACCGCCTTCGGCGATGCCCACGAAAGAGAACATTTGCGAGCGCTGGGCAATGCCGTCCGCGCCCGTGCGCTATCCAAGCTGCCCGACCTGCTCGAGCAGCTTGAACAAAACCTGACCCGCAACGGTGTGACAGTGCACTGGGCGGAAACGGTGGACGAAGCCAATGACATCGTCCTGTCGATCATCCGCGCTCACGAGGGGCGGCAAGTGATCAAGGGCAAATCGATGGTCAGCGAAGAGATGGAAATGAACCATGTCCTCGAAGCTCAAGGCATTGAATGCCTGGAGTCGGACATGGGGGAATACATCGTCCAGCTCGACCACGAGAAGCCTTCACACATCATTATGCCGGCGATCCACAAGAATGCCGGTCAGGTCGCGTCCTTGTTCCACGACAAACTTGGCGTGGAATACACCAAGGACGTTGACCAACTCATTCAGATCGGTCGCAAGGTCTTGCGGCAGAAATTCTTCGAAGCGGACATCGGCGTCTCGGGTGTCAACTTCGCCGTCGCCGAAACCGGCACCCTGCTGCTGGTGGAAAACGAAGGCAACGGGCGCATGACCACCACCGTACCGCCGGTGCACATCGCTGTCACCGGCATCGAGAAAGTCGTGGAAAACCTGCGCGACGTGGTGCCGCTGCTGTCGCTGCTGACCCGCTCTGCCCTGGGCATCCCGATCACCACCTACGTCAACATGATCTCCGGCCCGCGCAAGGAGCATGAACTCGACGGCCCGCAGGAAGTGCACCTGGTGCTGCTGGACAACGGTCGCAGCCAGGCGTTTGCCGACAGCGAATTGCGCCAGAGCCTGAACTGCATCCGCTGCGGCGCCTGCATGAACCATTGCCCGGTGTATACCCGAATCGGCGGCCACGCCTATGGGGAGGTGTACCCCGGCCCTATCGGAAAAATCATCACGCCGCACATGGTCGGTTTGGCGAAGGTGCGTAACCACCCGAGCGCCTCGTCGCTGTGCGGCGCCTGCGGTGAAGTGTGCCCGGTAAAAATTCCGATTCCTGCGCTGCTGCGTCGCCTGCGCGAAGAAAACGTCAAGGCACCGGACAGCCCGAATCAGGTCATGCGCGGCCAAGGCAGCAAATATTCACGCAAGGAACGTTTCATCTGGAACGCCTGGGCCAAACTCAACAGCTCGCCGACGTTGTATCGTCTGTTCAGCTTCTTCGCCACGCGCCTGCGAGCGCTCGCGCCGAGCAACGTGGGCCCCTGGACGCAAAACCACAGCGCGCCAAAACCCGCTGCCCGCTCACTGCATGACATGGCCCGTGAACACCTGGGCAAACAGGGAGACCGCTGATGAGCGCCAAGCAAAATATCCTCGGCAAATTGCGCACAAGCCTGACAGGCACGACACCGGTGCCTGACAATTTCGATGTCGAGCTGGTGACAGCGCCCTACACCTACACCGCCGAACAGCGCATCCCGCAACTGCGCAAACTGATGGAAGCGGTGCACACCGAAATCCACCTGACAACCCGTGCCGGTTGGCCCGCCCTGCTCGGGCAATTATTGACCGATCGCCAATTACCGAGCCTGCTGATCGCGCCGAGCACCGTCCACGGCCAACAGATCACTCAACACTGGGCAAACAATCCGGAGTTACCAACGCTCAAAGCCTACGACCGCCCGGTTGAAGAGTGGAAAGCCGAGTTGTTCAACGACACTCCGGCCAGCCTGACCGGCACCCTCGGCGCCATTGCCGCTACCGGCAGCCTGATCCTTTGGCCGACGCGGGAAGAACCGCGCCTGATGAGCCTCGCGCCAACGGTGCATTTTGCCTTGCTCAAGGCCAGTGAAATCCGCGACAACTTCTATCAGGTGCAGCAGGAATTCAACTGGGCACTCGGCATGCCGACCAATGCGCTGCTGGTGTCCGGCCCGTCGAAGACCGCCGACATCGAACAAGTGCTGGCGTACGGTGCGCATGGTCCGAAGGACCTGGTGGTGTTGATTCTGGAGGACCAATGAGCCTACCGGCCGCTTTCCTGCGAGATGCGCAGCAACTGATCCCCAAAGAGCGACGTTTCGACGACCCGCTGTCGACCTTGGCCTTCGGCACTGACGCCAGTTTCTATCGGCTGATTCCCAAGCTGGTGATCCGCGTCGAGTCCGAGGACGAAGTGGTCGCCCTGCTCAAGCTGGCACAGCGCGATCAAGTCCCGGTGACCTTCCGCGCCGCCGGCACCAGCCTGTCTGGCCAGGCCATCAGTGGCTCGGTGCTGATCGTGCTGGGGGACAACTGGAACGGTCGCGAGATCCGCGGCCAGGGTACGCAGATCCGCCTGCAACCGGGCGTGATCGGCGCGCAGGCCAATGCCTGGCTGGCGCCGTTCGGGCGCAAGATCGGCCCGGACCCGGCCTCGATCAACGCCTGCAAAATCGGCGGCATCGTCGCCAACAACGCCAGCGGCATGTGCTGCGGCACCGCACAGAACACCTACCACACCCTGGCGGGCATTCGCCTGGTGCTGGCCGACGGCAGCCGTCTCGACACCGAAGATGCAGCGAGCATCGCCGCCTTCCGCCAGAGCCACGGCGCGCTGCTCGAGCGCCTGGCTGAGCTGGGTCGCGAGACACGCACCAATGCCGAACTGGCTGCGAAAATTCGCCACAAATATCGTCTGAAAAATACCACCGGCCTGTCACTCAACGCCCTGGTGGATTTCGACGAGCCTGTGGATATCTTGAGCCACCTGCTGGTGGGCTCCGAAGGCACGCTGGGTTTCATCAGCGCTGTTACCTACGACACCGTGGTCGACCACCCGAACAAGGCCTCGGCGCTGATCGTGTTCCCCGATGTCGAAACCTGCTGCAACGCCGTCAGCGTGCTGAAGAGCCAACCGGTATCCGCCGTGGAACTGCTCGACCGCCGCAGCCTCCGTTCGGTGCAGAACAAACCCGGCATGCCGGATTTCGTACAGCACCTGTCGGACAATGCCTGCGCCCTGCTGATCGAATCCCGCGCCGCGTCTTCCACGTTGCTGCACGAACAATTGGCGCAAATCATGGCGTCGCTGGCGGCCTTCTCGGTGGAGAAGCAAGTCGACTTCACCGAGAACCCGCTGGAAAACGCCCGCCTCTGGGCCATCCGCAAAGACACCTTCCCCGCCGTCGGCGCCGTGCGCAAAACCGGCACCACGGTGATCATCGAAGACGTGACCTTCCCGGTGGAACAACTGGCGATTGGCGTGAACCGCCTGATCGAGTTGTTCGACAAACATCATTACGACGAAGCCATCCTGTTCGGACACGCCCTGGAAGGTAATCTGCACTTCGTTTTCACCCAAGGCTTCAACAACCCGGAAGAAGTCGCACGCTACCAGGCGTTCATGGATGACGTCGCGCAACTGGTCGCGGTGGAATTCGGCGGCTCGCTGAAAGCCGAGCACGGCACCGGCCGCAACATGGCGCCCTTCGTCGAATTGGAATGGGGCAGCGATGCCTACCAGTTGATGTGGCAGCTCAAGCGCCTGCTCGACCCCAACGGCATCCTCAACCCGGACGTGGTGCTCAGCGAAGACCCGCAGATCCACCTCAAACACCTCAAACCGCTGCCGGCCGCCGACGAGATCGTCGACAAGTGCATCGAGTGCGGCTTCTGCGAACCGGTCTGCCCCTCCAAGGGCCTGACCCTGAGCCCACGCCAGCGCATCGTCATCTGGCGCGACATCCAGGCGAAAAAACGTGCAGGCGTCGACACCCGCGAACTGGAAGCCGCCTACGAATACCACGGCCTGGAAACCTGCGCCGCTACCGGCCTGTGCGCCCAGCGCTGCCCGGTAGGCATCAACACCGGCGACTTGGTGAAAAAGCTGCGCGGCCGCAAAGCCACCCATACGAAAACCGCCAACTGGCTTGAAGGCAATTTCGCCACCGCCCTGCAAGGCGCACGCTTCACCCTGCACGTGGCCAACGGCGCCCGCATGCTGCTGGGCGCGCCGCGCCTGGCCAAACTGTCGG
This sequence comes from Pseudomonas sp. S2_C03, assembly GCF_054668405.1. NCBI lineage: Bacteria > Pseudomonadati > Pseudomonadota > Gammaproteobacteria > Pseudomonadales > Pseudomonadaceae > Pseudomonas > Pseudomonas sp. S2_C03. The sequence continues at coordinate 4,632,751 of NZ_CP162766.1, forward strand.
CGACCCTGACCAAGGTGTCCAAGGGCCAAGTCCCACTGTGGACCAACGCCATGCCGCAGCCGGAAAAAGCCATTCGTTTCAGCCCGAGCGTGACAGACGCCCGCCCCCGTGTGGTGTACCTGGCGGCTTGCGTCTCGCGGGTCATGGGCCCGGCGGCGGGTGATACCGAGCAATCCTCGCTGTACGAAAAAACCCGCGGCCTGCTGGAAAAAGCCGGTTATCAGGTCGTCCTCCCCGACAACCTCGACAGCCTCTGCTGCGGCCAGCCATTCGCCTCCAAAGGCTACGCCGAACAGGCCGAACACAAACGCCAGGAAATGCTCGCCGCATTGATGCACGCCAGCCGTGGCGGCCTCGACCCGATCTACTGCGACACCAGCCCCTGCACCTTGCGGCTGGTGCAAGACCTGGGCGATGTTCGACTGGACCTGTACGACCCGGTGCGCTTCATCCGCACGCACTTGATGGACCGCCTGGAATTCATGCCCCAGGAAGCGCCAATTGCGGTGCACGTCACCTGCAGCACCCAGCACCTGGGCGAAAGCCAGGCGCTGATCGACCTGGCCCGCAAGTGCAGCAAAAACGTCGTGATCCCCGAAGGCATTCATTGCTGTGGTTTCGCCGGCGACAAGGGTTTCACCACGCCCGAGCTGAATGCCCACTCACTGCGCAGCCTCAAGGACGCGGTGCAGACCTGCAGCGAAGGCATCTCCACCAGCCGCACCTGCGAAATCGGCCTGACCCAACACGGCGGTATCGACTACCACGGGCTGGTCTATCTCGTGGACCGTGTCACCCGGGCGAGGACCCTCTGAAGAAAAATAGAACCCTGACGCCACGCCGTAGTCCACTGAGTAAGCCCGGCCATCGCCGGGCCTTACCCAAACCCGGCACCGTCCTGACGGCCAGCGAAGGCATGGCCCCTCAGTTCAAGGAGAGACACATGAAACGTTCTGTACTGTTAGGTCTGTTCGTTACAGCTTCCATGATGGCGTCTACCTCGTTTGCGGCGAACAACACCGACGATCTTTGCGAGGTCAACCTGCAAACCATCGCCAACGCCAAGGCCCAGATCCAGACCCCGGAACAACAGGCCCGGGTCGATGCCAGCGTCCAGCAAGCCAAGGCCCACCAGGCCATGGGCACCAAGGAAGGCACAGAGAAATGCATCGCGGAAACCACCCAGACCATTCAGGAAATCAGAAACTCGAACAAGGACGGTAAAAACTGACAACCGCTCAAGGCCAACCTTCGGGTTGGCCTTCTGGCCCGCGTTGTCGTACACTGCACAGGCCTGTTGCTCACATGATTCACGCAGCAACGGGTTCGGGGCCGTTTAGGATTCGACGCCGGTTGCGAAACTTTAGGTGCATGCCGAGTTGGTAACAGAACTCGTAAATCCACTGTTGCAACTTCTTATAGTTGCCAATGACGAAACCTACGGGGAATACGCTCTCGCTGCGTAAGCAGCCTTAGCTCTTCCCTTCTGGTACCTTCGGGTCCAGCAATCATCAGGGGATGTCTGTAAACCCAAAGTGATTGTCATATAGAACAGAATCGCCGTGCAGTACGTTGTGGACGAAGCGGCTAAAACTTACACAACTCGCCCAAAGCACCCTGCCCGTCGGGTCGCTGAGGGTTAACTTAATAGACACGGCTACGCATGTAGTACCGACAGCGGAGTACTGGCGGACGGGGGTTCAAATCCCCCCGGCTCCACCAATTGAAAAAGACGCCTTTGGGCGTCTTTTTTTGTGTCTGGAGTTCAGTAAATTCAAGCACTCAGCGCCAGTGCCTTCCGCAGAAGAATTTCGAGTGCCGCTCCTTTGGTATTCCAAATGGTATTTCAGGCTCTCTGGTGCCAATTTTTGGAATACCAAACGGAGTCAGAGGTAGCTCTCATGCCTGCTCGAGTCCACCGTTTATCCGACCGTCAGCTCGACACGATCAAGGCAAAGGATAAGGATAAGGATAAGGATCACGTCTCAGCGATGGCGAGGACCTTCAACGACCGCGCGTCGCTCTCTAAAATCTCCGCACCGATGGTCATCGAACTGCTTCGCCCAGTGGAGGCCAAGGAGTGCCTTGAAACGGTGAAAGGACTGAGACGACACCTCGACGAAATCATGACATACGGTCTGTTGAAAATATTTTGTGGTTTTCGAGCTGATGCGATAGCAGCCTTTGTTGGAAAAGGGCAGCTTAATACACTCAAGTTGACCCGCGCACGTGTCCACCTGCATGCCCCGAAGCTGGCCGATGGCAGAGAAAGCGGCGACAATTCCCGAAAGTTCCAACAGCAAATACCTGCAGTAATTACCCTGACACAGCCCCCAGCCCCCCACCTGTTGCAGTCGTAGCAGTAGCAGTAACAAAAGTAACTTCAGCACATAGGCTTAACCTGTTGTGAGAGACCTTTGCTCACCTCTCGCTGCTTCCCTGTCTGTTAAGTGAATTCGTTTACATAAAAATAGCGCAATGCCATCATCCCCTTTTCCCTACAGCTGCCTGCAAGGATGTTGAGTGAGCACCCAGTTCAAATTCCTGACACTTCCCCAGCGCTCGGGAACCGTTGCAAACGTATTCATCCACGGGTACTCGGCCGGCCACGATATGGAAGATCGCTCTTCCCTGCGCAAGTACATTCCATCGTCATTACACAACTGCATCAACATCTTCGCCTTCTGGCCATCGGGCCATTGGAGCCAGTTCGACGAACTATCCACTAAAGGTATTCTGGCGGCCGGCCGATTCAGCCTCCTTGCCGGTGCTGGTGCCGCAGTCGCCGATCGCGCTTTTCATTTCAACGTCAGCCGCAAACGCGCCACCGCCATGGGCAAAACACTGCTCAAGCAACTCGAAGCATACATTCTCAAGCATCACCCCTACGTGGAAACTGTGAACTTGGTCGGGCACTCGCTCGGTGGACGCGTGGTGATCAGTGCTCTGCGCGAGCTGCTAAGCAAACAGGCTCCTGACGGTCTCGAAGTTGGTGACGTACTGTTGATGGCTGCTGCCTCTGAACTCTCGGGGGAAGAAGCCTCTGCAATCGGAAAACGCATCAAGGGCAGCCTGTGCAACGCCTTTTCGAGCGCCGACAATATTTTGCTGCTAAACCTTGGCGAAACCAGTGCAGGTCGCAACCCTGTTGATAACTGTAAGAACGTCGAGATGCCCGGATTTGGCCATACGGACTATTGGCCGCGTTTGGAGAGGGTACTGCGAGCTTCACGTTTTCATGGTTATCAAGGCGGCCTACCAGCGTCAACTCAGGCACAGGCAATCGTAAAGAGTCCCGATCCGGTTGTGTCCGACCATCTGCTGTACGACCTGCTCGAGCTGACCAGCGACCGAATCCGTAGCCAGGTGGTTAAGCACCTGCGTACCAGTAGTTGGACGAGCTTTAAAACTGACAATTCGTTGTATTTGCTGACCCAGGAGCTGCAATTACTCGGAGGGCACTGCTTGGTCAATCTGGTCAGGGGTCGCGGGCTCAAGTACGTGCAGATCTTGCTTATGCTCGCAGAGCATTATGACTTGGTGAATGAGTTGCACGATTGTGCGCAAGTAATCGAATTGGAGGCACTGCTGATCAGCCAGTTCTTCCAGTCTTCTTTTGGTGAGGGCCACGCGTTCGCTTCAAACAAGGAAGTTCTCCACCAAGTTGGCGCCACGCCCGAGAAAGGCTACTTCGAACAGGTGGATGCGTTGGCAGCCAGCCTGACGATAACGTCATACTTCTCCACGCCTGAAGCGCCTGCGCCGGTGTATCGGGAGACAGGCTCGGTGATCTCCAAGGCGAACAAAGAATTGGTATTGGCATCTGCATCGATACTGCCATCGCTCAGCGCACTGTTACCAACTGTGCGCATGAGGACGGCGGTCACCAATTTGAAAAGTGCGGTCAAACCAGGCTACTCGGCATTGATTCCGGCCATTGCCATACTCTTCTACGCACGCGTGAAGCTAAATAACGAAGGACTGCTTTAACGCCCACCCTAGTAGGCCTGGCCAACAACGCTGGCCAGGCTCAGGCGATCAAACCACCCGATATTCCCCTTCAATCACCGCCTGCGAACTAAACGCCTGGCTCAAGTGGGTCTCCAGCTCCGCCAGTTGCGTTTGCCGGTTATGCAGGTTGTTCAGGCTTTCCTCTTGCTCGACCAGGATCTTCTCAAACGCTTTGATCTGCGGCGCGAAAATCTCCATCACCTTGTCGTGATCTTTGAGCAGCTTCATTGGCTCGGCAAAATGGCTCTTGACTACTTCAGCGAGGTCATTCTGTAGCTGTTTGAGCTCCGCCTCCGCACGCTGCTGCTGAGCGACGCTGATGACGTCGGTCAGCACCTGAATACCAGCGCCGATCGGCCCGGCCCAACGGCTTATATTGGCGGCCAGTTTGGTGGCTTCCCAAGGCTTGAATTTATAAACGTAGCCGGTGAGGTTTTTCAGGGTCTCTCGGGCCAGGAACACGCCGTTCTTGATGCTTTCGACGGGAATCTTCGACACCGCACTCAACGCCCTGCTCGAGGCGGACAAAGCCGAGGCAGTGATGCTGTCGGCAAAGTCTGACGAGGTGTCCAACTGATGCTCGATGCTGGCGCTGATGCCATTCATGATGGTGGAGGACTGATTGAACGCCGTGCTGAACAGATGGTCGATTCGAAACCGCAATTTCTCGCCGATGTCGTTCTTCGTGAAACCGATCTCCGCCTCAAGAAAGGCGTGAACCTGATCACGAGGCAATGTGCGAATACTGTTAAGCAGGTCTTTTTCCAGATTACTAAGCTCCTGGTAAAGGTTGCCGACGGTGGCAAGTACTTTGCGCTTGCCCTCCGAAATGTCTTCCTGGATGCGCGCCGAGTCGCGACGCTGGTTAGCAGCCAGTAGCTCGAACTTGATCAGCTCATCCTTCGCCATGGCGATCTTCTTGCCCAGAACGTCACGAACGACGTCGATACCAGTCTTCTTGATAAGGGTTTCACGACCGCTGCCGTCCAGCACCCGTTGGGTGACTTGCTTCAACTCGCTGATGCGCGAACGCTGGTCATACAGGTCCTTTTGCTCAAGCCAGAACTCCAGCCCGCGGCTGTTTGGGTTGGAAGCAACGCAGACCACGTTGATCGCTTCGCGCTCGGCCGGCGACAGGTCAACAAAACGCTGAAGTTTATCCAGCAGGTTGTTCTTCTTGATGCTGCTCTGTTGCTGAAATTCTTCGGCGTCACGCAGGTCTGCCACTTCATCCATCTTGTTGATAACGAAGATGGTCGAGCTGAGCTTATTGAGATCGCGCAATACCCAGCGAACGATGTCCTGATGGCTTTCTTTGAGCGGGTTGGTGGCGTCGACCACGTAGAAAATCAGGTGTGCTTCCCCTTCATTGCCGATACGAGCAACTGAGGCCTGAAGATTGACGAGCATCTCATTCATCCCCGCTTGCATGGCGTTCTGACCGGCCTGCATATCGGCTAGTAACTGGGCAATCATGGTCGAGCTGTTTTGAGTCGACGACTCGCTGGCCGAACGCATATCCTGGATCAATGTCGAGAAGCCCTGTTGCATCGACTGCATGGCAGCAACGGACTGGCCCATCAGTTCGTGCAAGCCGTTGAACTGTTGACCGAACGTACCCTCGAGCTTATTCATGAACGCAACCAGAACATCCTGAAGAAGGTTCTGTACTTGCCCTGATTGATCGCCACTGGCGGCCTGTACCGCACCGGCGATAGCTTCAAGAGGCGACTTGAGGCTGTTTTCAATCGCACCGCTTACCTGGTCGGCCAGCAGTTGCCCGGAGTCACGGTAAGTGGTCGATAAAGTCTCCGCCAACTTCAGACTTTCGCGGACCTGGGTATCCACCAGGTTCTGCAGCATTTCACGCAGATCGGTAACCAGGCTGTCCTTAAGCTGACGGGTTTGCACTGAGCTTTCAGCACTCGAGCGTACAAGCTCCGCCAGGTATTCCTCGCCGACACCGCTATCGAAAAGCCCGTCGATGGTTTCGTTGAACGTTTCTAGGAGTTTGTAGCATTGGCCCAGACGCCACTTTTCAGTAATTGTGACGGCTATGGAGGCCATGATGGAGATGAAGGAGCCGATGAACGCAAACAAGACGTCCTTGAGCAACTTATCGACGCTGGCATTGACCTGTTCCGGCGTGCTCGGGTCAAAATGCTGAAGGCCAAGCATCAAGCCAAAGAAGTTCCGACAATACCGATGCCCGTCAAAATTCCTGGCAGGTGTTTATAGAACTCTGTCCCGAGCGGTGTATCAACCACACTTTGGGGCGAGAAAAAATGCGCCGCACCGGCAGTGGCACGTGACCTTACTAGGATTTGCTCACCCTCCTGAAACTCAAACTGGTCGTGCAATGTTTCTGCGTACTCACGCCAGGAGTGTTCAAGCCTGCTGCCTTTGAACAGTTGTTCGAGTTCAGAACGCCTTTGAGACGGCGCGAGCGCGTTCACACCTTGGACTCGCTTGGTCAGGTTTTTTAGCTGATTGCCAAGTTTGAAGGATCTACAGAAATAACGGAAAAAGTACCAGGCGCATAAAACGAAAACAAAACCCACTACCATTTTCGGTGCGATCAGCTGCTCGGAGCTGGCTACACCCCAAAGATGCAACAGCGTCGAAAAATCCATACTTTCCGCCTTCAATTCAAGCAATTTGGTTTGTTAGTGACGCGTTCAATTCCCACGATGAAACACCAATCGTCAGCCAGCTGGCGATCGATGACTGCATCTTGGTGGCATACGTTTCTCAGGGCACAACTAATTCGAAAAGGAAGCGCGGTAGTATCACTACAGCTGATCAGAAACCTTCCATGGACGAGCACGAGAAAATCATGTCCTTATGCCAGCACCATAGCCTGAGCGGTGATTGGCGTAAAGATGGAGGCGATTAGTGGGCGTCGATTTGGGGGGCTGCCCTCCCCGAGCACACAGACTTAGTTGGCCTTTCTTGTTCCGAAAGTTTGGAAAAGGTGGGAAGACTCCCGTATCACTGGGTTTCGCGGATTTTGTTGTTCTTCGTTTCGAACTGTTGAAGATGCTTCAACGGAAACGTTTAAGCGCCCTATCTGATAACTTCTAAAAGCCACAACCCCCTGCGCCATTCCCTACACCCACTCCAGAATCCGCCGGCTTGCCCCCATTTCACTCAGGCCTTATCGTTCCCCAATCGCTGCAAAACAGCGATCGGGTTTGGTAGCCCGGATGACTTGCTCCTTGTTCTGCGATATGGAGTTTCATCTATGCACAAGCAAGCACACATCCCATCAGAAACCGATCCATCTTCTCCCTCCGAAGACGCCGATGAATGCCTCACCACCATCGGCCTAACCCCTTTCCACTATTGCAACAACGACCCCCTCTTCCGAGTAAACCGCGGCGTGCCCTTGGCCGACGCCTTGGAACAAGTCTCCGACCTGCTCTTCCTCGCCCGCCTGCTAACCGCCGATGCCGCCTACACCCGCGACAGCGACCGTCATGCCTGGGCGGCGCATCATTTGACGTCGATGAGCAAGGCGGTGATTGATGATGTGCAGAAGGTGTTGAGTCGTTGGCCGCCGATGAAGACTGGCGGTTAGCCCTCGTGCCGATTCGCAATGAAAAAGGGCAGCTGTGACGCTGCCCTTTTGAATGTGAAGCTGGTGATTGTCAGCCTCAGGCCATGGGGTGAAGCAGCTTCAAGACGCCTTCAACTCCACCGAAACATGCCCCCGCGTCATCCGCGAATACGGGCAGATCTCGTGCGCGGCATCCACCAGTTCTTTCTTCACTTTGTCGTCCAACCCGGAGATCTTCACATCCAATCTCACCGCCAGTTGAAACTCGCCGTTTTTGGTTTTCCCCAAATCCACCTCGGCATTCACTTCCGTGTCTTGCGGCAGTTTGACCTTTTGTTGCCCGGCGGCGACCTGTAATGCGCCGAGGAAACAGGCGGAGTAGCCGACGGCGAAGAGTTGTTCGGGGTTGGTGCCGGGTTTGCCTGCGCCTGGGGAGCTCAGGGTGACTTCGAGCTGGCCGTCGCTCGATTTGCCGGTGCCGGTGCGTCCGCCGACGACTTGGGTTTTGGCGGTGTATAGAACGGTTTCCAGTCCAGTGCTCATGACGGTGACTCCTGTGGTTTGCTGTGGGTTATTCACCCAGGGTGCCGGTGTAGTGTGCCAAGCGTATTTCCACGTCGGCTTTTTCTTGCAGGCCGAGTTCCATCAGTTGGCCAATGCGTTGCTGCGCGGCCGGGCGTTGGACTGAGCCGATGAAGCCGTCCCATTCGGCGGCGATGGCTTCTTGGGGTGGCAGGCTGGAGGCGTCGACCAGGCGTTTGATTTCGCTGATGGATTGTTTGTCGAAGCGGGCGATGCGGCGGGCCATGGTGTCGACGAAACGGTCGAGTTCGGCGTCGGGCAGTGCGCGGTTGACGTAGCCGTAGCGTTCGGCGAGTTCGCCGTCGATGTCGTTGCCGGTGAGCAGCACTTCGAGGGCTCGGCCTCGGCCCATGAGGCGTGGCAGGCGGGCCATGGGGCCGCCGCCGGGGACGAGGGCGGCGCCGATTTCCCATTGCGAGAGAATGGCTTTTTCACGGCTGGCGAAGCGCATGTCGCTGGCCAAAGCGAGTTCGCTGCCGACGCCGGTGGCGCGGCCTCGGATGGAGGCGATGGAGACAACTTTGGCTTTGCTCAGGCGCACCAGCATGTCGGGCAGCGGTGGCAGGCCGGTCGGGCCGTTGGGCAGGTTGGTGGTGTCGGTGAGCGGTGGCACGAAGTCGTAGTGGGTGAGGAAGAAGCCGGGTACGTCGCTGTCGAACACCACGACTTTGACCTGTGGATCGGTCTCGAGGGCGGTGACCACCTCGTTCAGCTGCGGCATGGTTTCGGGGCCGTAGATGTTGTAGGGCGGGTTGTGGAAGGTGACTCGCCAGTATTCGGGGGTGATGCGGGTGAGCTGGATCTGCTGCGGTTTCATGCGAAATCTCCAGGGCGCTATCACAGGACAGGGTTTCAGAGACTTCGCCAGGGGTCGATGAACGTCAGGGGGCGAGGGTCGGCTTGAGGGGTCGAGTCGTGCTCGAATCAAGGGTTGGCCCGGAACACATCGCCTTGTGCCGGCAGCTCCGAGTGATCAAGGCTAGCAGTGGGGGTTGGGCTTTCAAGTGGGGCCGACCGCCGGCCCTTTTTGGTGCTTCTGTAGGAGCGAGCTTGCTCGCGATGGATGTCGGAACACTGCGGGGGGTCAGGTTTCCAGAGTCATCGTTGACGACCATCGCGGGCAAGCCCGCTCCTACAGGGATCGTGGGATTAGCGGTTTGAGAGCATGAAGGTGTCGTATTCCAGGTCTTCGAGGGCGGCGGAGAGGCGGTGCAGGCCGAGGAGGACGCAGATGAGCAGCGACAGGGTGAAGCCGTAGCCGAAGAAGCTTGGGCCCAGCATCATGCTGAACAGGGTCAACGCGCCGTTGAGGGCGGCGAACAGCACGCAGAGTTCCAGCACCACTTTGCGTTTGTCCAGGTAGAAGAAGACGTTGAGCAGCGCCATGAACACCACCTGGATGCTCACGCCGATCAGGTCGATGTAGAACAGCGGCAGGTAGTAGCTGGAGATGCCCAGCCAGTCGAGCAATCGCGGCGCGAAGAGGAAGAGCAGCACCACGGTCAGGCCCTGGACCTTGCAGATTTCCAGCAGGCCCTGGCGGATGGACAGGGTCATTTCGGTTTTCAGCGAAGCGATGTGTTGCAGCGTTTCGCCTTCGCGGATGGCGCGGAACAGGCGGTCGTACCATTCGGCGAAGTCGGTTTCGATGCGCACCAGAAACACCGCCATGCCGGGGATGATCGCGAGGTAAGCGATGAAGATCGGCAGGTCATAGAGGATGGACGCGCGCAGCGGGCCGATGACCTGGTTGGAGGTGCCCGGGTTAAACCAGAACAGGAACTTGTCGATCCAGATGCCGAAGTTGTAGAAGAATCCGGTGGCCAACAAGCTGAGGAACACCTGGCGGCGGTCGAGGAAGTCGAAGGCGATCAGTTTCTCGGCGCGGTACTCGCGCAGAATGTCGTAGAGGTACAAAAACAGCAGCGTGCTGTGGCCGATCAACAGCGCCAGCAGCAGGCCCGGTATTTTCAGGAACGCCAACTGCCAGGCGCTGACCACCATCAGGGTGTAGCCCACCAGCATCACCAGCAGAATGCGGTTGTAAGCCTTCATCCCCGACAAGAAGATGATCACCAGCCACAGGTTGCACAGCACCACGAAGTTGGCCACCACCAGCAGCCGGTACAACAACGGCTGATCGAACAGCAGGCCGAGCACGATCACCCCGAGTATGCCCGACGCGAGCGTGACCAGCAGCAGGATGCCCAGCAGGTTGGGCAGGATCTGCTCGTATTTGTGCTCGAACAAGCGGTCGGACACGAAGCGGGTGAAGTACAACTGCAAGCCACCGGTGAGGATCAGCGAGGTGGCCATGAGGTAAGTCACCGTCACCAGAAACTGCGCCACCAACGAGTTGGGGATCACCAGGCCGAGGCTGATGATGCCCACCAGCATCACGCTGATGATCGACAGCACCCAAGGCCCGGAGCTGATCAGGCCAGCGTAGACATAGGCGTGCAAGGTTGCGGTGTAGGAGTCGCGCGAGAGAATCTTACGCAGCTCGAAGCCAATACCGGCCATTAACGGTTCTCCATGGAGGCCCGATACAGGTCGCGGTAGCGCTGCAGCATCAAGGCTTCGGTGTAATAACGATTGACCCGCAGCAGGCCGCTGGCCTGGGCGTCGTGCCAGCGTTGCGGGTTGCGCAGCAGTTCGAGGATGGCGGTGCAGGTGGCTTGTGGGTCGGCGATCGCCACCACTTTGCCGGCCATCCCCAGGTCGCGGTCTTCGGCGCTGCCGCCTTCGATCAGCTCGCGACACGAACCCACGTCGCTGCTGACCACCGGTGTACCGGCGGCCCAGGCTTCGAGGATCACCAGAGGTTGCGCCTCACTGATCGAGGTCAGCACCATCAACCCGAGTTGCGGCAGGATTTCCTGGATGCGCTGGAAGCCGAGGAAATGCACCTTGCCCTCCAGGCCCAGGCTGGCCATCAGGCTGCGGCATTCGCTGACGTATTCCGGGTCTTCCTCTTCCGGGCCGACGATCCAGCCTTCGGCTTCAGGCATGGCGCTGATCACGCCGCGCATGGCCCGCAGGAAGGTCTTCACGTCCTTGATCGGCACCACGCGGCCGATCAACCCCACCACTGGCGCTATGCCGGGCGCGCGGGACTCCAGCGCAGCGGTCCATTGCGGCAGGTCGATGCCGTTGGGGATCACCTGCGTACGCGAGGCGTCGGCGCCGTCCTTGATCTGGCGCTGACGGTTGCCGTCGTACAAGGCGATGATGTTGTCGGCGCTGTTGTAGGTCAGTTGGCCGATACGCTCGAAAAAGCGTACCCACAGGGTCCGGATGTAACCCGAGCCGGCATCCAGGCTGCGGTTGAGCGCCTGGCCGGAACTCTCGGCGATCCAACTGGCCTGGGCCAGGTCGATCTTGCGTTCCTTGGTGTAGATCCCGTGCTCGCTGAGCAGGTAGCTGCACTTCCAGCGTTGCTTGAGGATGCAACCCAGCAAACCCGCGTAACCGGTGGACACCGAGTGCAGCATGCGCGCACGGGGCATCTTGCGTGAGGCTTCAGCGAGCATCAGCAGCGGCGACTGCATGGAGCGCAGGGTCCAGAAATAGTTGACGAACGACGGGTCGGCGCAGTGCAGCAGATAGCCCTCGCTCAGCGCTTCCCAACTCGCACGGCTGCGCAGCACGTCATCGAGGGTCATCTGACCCTCGGCGATGCAATTGAGCAAACGTTCGCCCAACGCGGGCTCGGGTGCATCGGGGTGATGCAGGAAACGATACAGGTCCATCAGTTGCTGTTGATCGGCTTCGCGCGGGGTGCCGCGGGTGTTGGCCGGTCGGGTCGCGTCCTCGAGAAACACTTCCTCGATGTGCAGCACGTTCGACGGCACTTCGTAGCGGCGCGTCGGGTAGGCCGAGCGCTGGCCGCCGATGAACATCACCGAAAAGGTCAGCTCGGGCAAGCCGAGGATCATCTGGTGAATCCAGCTCGACACGCCGCCGCGCACGTAAGGCCAGGTGCCTTCGAGCAGCAGGCAGATGTCGGCCAACGGCGCCTCTTGCTGTTGACTCATGTCCAGCTCCTCACCAGCTCAGCGAACGGTGGTCGCTGGCGGGTTTTCTCGGGAAGTTGCGCCAGCAGGCCGGGGATTTCGTGATAGCGCCCGGCTTCGAACGCCAGTTCGGCGTGGAACGGCAGAATCTGCGCCGGGTCCATGCCGCTGTCCTGGGCCTGGTGCAACAGCACTTCGGCGCGCTCGACATCTCCACGCACCAGGGCGATACGCCCGGCCAGCAAAAACAGCTCACCGCCCTCGCCCGCTTGCAGGCCTTGCTCGGCATGTTCGCTGGCCTGGCTGAGCACGTGATCCAGCACACTGCCCTGCGCCAGACCCAAATAGGCCAGCTCCCAGTACCAACGCGCCAGGGTGCCGTGTAGCGCGCCGGCGGCGGAGGGACTGGCGCCCACCAATTGCCCGAGGGCGATCTGGATGCGCAGGTTGATGTCGCTCTCCTGCTTGTCGAGCATCGAGTACGCCAGCAGGCGCACGTCATCGCTCGGGTCGCCCAGGGCCAGCTTGAGAATCGGCACGGCTTCCTTGCCCTGCATGCGCCGCGTGGCCAGCAAGGCCGCCAGGCGCTGGTCGGGGTCCGGGGCGTGACGCAACACGTCCTGCAAACCGCCATCGGCGAAGATCGGCGAATGCAGTTGCTGTTGCGCGCGATACGGCAGGCTCGGGATGCCCACCGCTTGCCACTCCTGCTTGTCGCGTTTGCGTGGCAGGTACAGCGCCGGGAAGATCGACAGGACGACGCCCAGCATGCCGATCACCGGAATGAAGAACGCCAGGCTGAAAATGAACAGCGGGCTCCAGGGCAACGGCGCACGGTAGCGCGCCGGCAGCAGCAGCCACACCGCGCCACACAGCATCGCGCACGCCAGTGCATGGCTGACGGTGAACATCAGCAATTGCTGCAGCTCGGGGGCCGCCAGCCACAACGTGGCCCAACTGCCTCCTTCTAACAACAACGCTGCGCTAAACAGCCACTTGCTGATCATTCAGGCCACACTCGTTGAACAGGAAATTACGCAGTTCCTGGCGGTCGACGCCAGGCTCTAGATTGAACGGCATGACCTTCACGCCCAGGCTTTGCATGTCGCTTTCGATACCGAAGTGCTCATGCAGCAACAGGTTGATTCGGGACAGGTAACCTTCCGTGCCTTGCGGGCTGGTCAACGGCAGGAGCACCAGCAACAACTTGTGATCGCGGTTGTTGACCACCGGCAGATGCAAGTCCAGACCACGCTGGCTGCGCTCCATCAGGCGCGTCAGCTCTTCGTTGGCGCGGGTCATTTCAAAGGCGAACAGGCCGGCCGGTAACTGGTGCTGGTCGGCATCCGCCAGGGAACGCTTGAGCTGCAAGGTGAATTGCTGGGCGCGTGCATCGGGCAGTTGCAGCACTTGCGGGTCGCGACGCAACAGGTCGGCGATGTGCCCGGCGAGCAAGGCCAGCAGGCTCAGGGTGCGATCCTTGAATGCGAAGAACGGCATCTGCCGCACCGCGAGGATCGCCAACAAGCGGCCTTCGGCATCGATCAACGGAATGCATGCCTGCAAGGACGAGAACTGCGAAGAGGTGCCCGCATCGATCAGCTCCTGACGCACGCTCACCAGTTCGCCGCGCTCCAGGCACAGTTTGACCAGACCGTCCTCGGTGCTCAACGGGCCCATCACGCCGATGGTCGCCAGCGCCTGCGGCAAGACCTTGTCGCCACGCTCGTCGACGCGGTAAAGACCGGCCACGCGCAGGGCTCCGTATTGGGCCAGCATCGCCACGATCGGCTCTGCCAGTGCGCTCAGTGCATCGCCGGCGTCGGGCATCACGCGCAGTTTTTCCCGCAGGCCCAGCAAGGAGCTGCGCAGGCTCTGGTCGCTGCCCGCCACGCGCTGCTCGAGCAGGTCGTGGGAAACACGCAGAATCTGGTGCGCCCGGGTGAAGTCGTCGAGACGGTACTGGCGGTATTCGTTGGCCATTTGCAGACGCTCCAGGCGCCGCATCCACAGGTCGCGAACCTCCCCCACCAGCATCCCGCACACCAGCACGCCGACGATGAAGGACGAGTCGATCTGCTCGTAACCGGCCAACCCGAAATGGCGCATGGCAAACATCGCCAGCACCAGCAGGCCGGCGCTGAACAGGCCACGGACAAACCCGTAGCGCACGCCCAGCAGCATCGGCGCAAGAATCGGCCAGGGGAAACCGCCGTGAATCTGCAACGGGTCAGCCGGAGTCAGCCACAGGCCCAGGCCGATGGCCAGGCCGGTTACCAACAGCGTTTCCAGCCAAGACACCGGGCCGCTCGCTTGCGGCGCCAGGCTGTAATCCATGTGGGGAGAATTCATTGCGATTACTCGAACCGAAGGGCGCCAACAAGTTTGTCGAGGACGGTCTGCGCAGTGCCCGCCAGGCTTTCACGGGACCAACCGGCGCGAGCGCCGCTCTTGCTCCACAGCACACGGCCGCTTTCGGCTTCGAGCACGCGCAGGCTGATACCCACCGCAGGCTCGCCGTCCAGGCCGTTCTTGTACTGCCACTCTTCGACGGAGCCCGAGATGACATAGTCGAGCTTCTGCTCGCGTGCCCATTCCAGGGCGCCGGCCAGGCGCTCGTTGTCGTCCATCAGTGCCTGTTCGCCCTGGGCGCTTGCCGGGTAGACACGCGGTTGCAGGCCACGGCTGCTGAGCACGCTGAGCAGGATCTGCTCGCTGCGCTCACCGGCCTGCGGCGTCTGCGAATAGTTGACCATCGGCACGATGCCCCACTGCGCATTGCGCGGCAGGTTCGGGCTGACTTCATCGGTGAAGCTGGCACAACCGGCGACGACCAGGGCGGCAAGGGCCAGGCCCAGATTACGAATTGCTTGCATAGTTTTTCTCCGTAGACATTCCATGATCAGCGCCCAAACCGCACGCCGTAGCTCACACCCAGTGTTCCGCCCGATTTGCCATCCCCGCCTTGTGGCGCGGACTGGTAACCGACGGTCAGGGCCAACTCGTCGTCACCCAATACTTCAAAACCGATACCGGTGTTGAGGCCGTAGTTGAAGGTTTGATCCAGCCACTGCCAGCCCGCCGTCACGTCCACCAGCCAGGTGTATTGCGGCTTGGTGCGCACCAGCGCGCCCGGAATGCCGCGACGCCAGGTGCTGCCGACATACAGCTGGCCGTAGCGGCTTTGCAGCAGGTCGCTGGCCAGGACTGTATCGTCAGGATCGGAGTCACCGTTCTCGTCGATACCTCTGATGACCGGCCCGTCTTTAAGACTGGACAGATAATCCAGGCGCTTGTCGTTCACATTATTGTGCTGATAGTCGACACCGCTGCGCACGGTCCAGTTGGGGCCTGCGAATTCCAGCGTATGGTTGAACTCGGCCTTCAACGCCTCACCATTGCCCAGGCTGTCACCGGCACGCGTAGAGAACGAGCGCTTGGCGATTTCCCAACTGAACTGATCGCGGGCGCTGAGGCTATGACGACCGCCCAGCCACAGGCGATCCTGCTCGCCAAAGGCACGCATCAGGCCGCTGTCCTCGCTCTTGCGATGCCAGTCCACGCCGGTTTCCAGCTCATCGCTGACGCCCAACTGCCAACTGCGGGAAAGGCCCAGGCCATTGCGGTCATCGTCCTTGCGCTGGCTGGTGTCGGCGAACAGTTTGTAGCTGCCGTTTTCCACCGGGCGAATCAGGGTCAGGGCGGCGTTGCGCTCAGTGCCGATGCGCGAGCCGATCACGTCGTCACCGTCGTAGGTGCCCTGCTCCAACTCAAGGTCGGCGTACCAATTGTCACCGATGTTGTGGGCGATTTGCAGGCGCGGCGCGTCGAAGGCGATGCCACCAAAATCCTGATCCTGCCAGGACAACAGTGCACCTTGCGGCGTACTTTCATGG
The DNA here is from genome assembly GCF_054668405.1 of Pseudomonas sp. S2_C03. Classification (NCBI taxonomy): domain Bacteria; kingdom Pseudomonadati; phylum Pseudomonadota; class Gammaproteobacteria; order Pseudomonadales; family Pseudomonadaceae; genus Pseudomonas; species Pseudomonas sp. S2_C03. The sequence continues at coordinate 4,648,815 of NZ_CP162766.1, forward strand.
ATCTCCACCGCCTGACGGCGCAACTGCTCCTGAACCGTTTCGGGCTGATCGTCACCCAGCGCTTCGAGGTTGGTTTCCAGTGCTTCATTGACCCGCCCCAGGCGACTCAGGGCTTGAGCCCGTTGTGCCGGGTTGAGGTCGCTGCTGGCCAACAGCGTCTCGACCTGGGCTTTGTTGCGGCTGCGCAAAGCCTGCTGGATCTGCTCATAGCGGTCCACCTTCAGGCCCTGGCTTTTCGCCCAATTCAGCCACGCATCCTTCTGCGATTCCTGGTTGGTCGCGTCCAGGCGTGCCAGCAAGCGGTCGAACCACAACTGCAGCATGGCCGGCGAGCCGTCCTGGCGCTTGGCCACTTCCTGTTGGGCCTTGGCTGGCGAATAGCTGCTGCTCATCAAACGCAGCCAGGTTCTGTAGCGTTCCTTGGACGGCTGGGCGTTTTCAGCCTCGGGGCTGCGTAGCAGTTTCAGGCGCAGGCGCTGGGCCGCATCCTGGTAACCCGCGTCGTACAGCGCATCGGCGTAAGCCGCCTGCACCAGCCAGTCGTTCGGTGTGTTCTTGATGTACAGGCGATACCAGGCCAGCGATTCGCTGTTGCGACCGAGCAACTGGTTGGCACTGGCGAACGCCAGCCACATGACCTGATCGTTACGGGCCCGGGCTTTCCACTGAGTCAGCAACGGCTTGAGCTCGGCGGTGTTGCCTTGGTCGACGTAGAGCCACATCAGGCGCTCGCGGAACAGGTTTTCATCCGGATACTTGGACAAGCCGAGCAGGTACAGGCGCTTGGCCTCTTCAGGCTGGCCTTCGTGCATTGCCAAGGCACCGCGCACGCCGAGCACCTGATCTTGCTCAAAGATGGCCGGATCCTGCTCGGCCTCTTTCAGGAGTTCGGTCACCTTCGGCCAGTCTTCCAGTCCCTGGGCCAGCAGCAAGGCATCAACCAGGCGAATCGGGCTGCGGGTACGCTGCCAACTGTCGATCAGCAACTCCAGCGCCCGGCGCGGATTGCTCTGGCGATAACCGGCGATCAGGTGCGACTCATCGTTGGAGTTGAGCGAGCCCTTGATGGCCAGCAGCTTCTCCAGGGACGCACGCAATTCATCATCGAGCTCCAGGTCCCAGGCCAACGCGGCGCGGGTGGTCCAGTAGTCCTTGTCGGTGATCTTGTCACTGTTCTTGACCAGCAACACGTTCCACGCCGCCTGATTATCAAACAGCTTGAGGTGAGTGCCGGCCCAGTCGATGCGTTCGGGAATGGTCAGGTCAAAACGCTTCGAGTAATCCTTGTACACGCGGGCCTTGACTGCGTACTGCCCGGTGTTTTCGAGGTTCTGCAACAGCCGCATCCAGGCCAGGCGATGCTTGGGGTATTGGCGCACATAAGTGTGCAACCAGGCTTCGGCCTTTTCCGGGGTGCCGCGCGACTCGTGAGCGTAGGTCACCGCGTCCAGCTCGGGATCGGTCAGCGCGCGATGGTTGGCGATGCCTTCGAGCAACGGGATCGCGCGATCGAAATCGAACTGCGCGATTGCCAGGCGCCACGCGTGCTCACGCACGGGCGGCGTGTCGTTCAGCGCCAGCAGGCGCATCCAGAAATCGAGTGCCGATTCGATATCCCCGCGCCATTCAGCCAGGCGAGCCATCTGCTCCAGCAACGGCTGCTCTTGCGGGAACTCCAGCAGCAATTGCTGGCCACTCTCCCAAGCACCGGCCAGATCGTTCATGGCCAGTTGCGTGGTGAATTCCTTGCGCAGAATGTGCGGGTTATCCGGCTGCAGCACCCGCCACTGGGCGATGAAGCGCTGCACCAGATCAAAGCGCTTGTTGCCCATCGCGACGTCGACGCCCTGCTCGATCCAGGGTGCATCGGTCTCCGGGTTTTGCAGTTGGTCGAGTTCGTCGGCGAGCACCTGCGCCGCCTCGGCGCCGCGATCCGCCGCCAGCAGGCTGCTGAATGCCAGATGCGCGTACTCGCGGTGCTCGGCAGGTTGCGAGCTGTCCTTGCTCAGTTGCAGATAAATGTCTGCCGCCTTGCCCGGTTGCTCGCCCGCCAGATGCCATTGCGCGGCGGACTTCAGCGCCTCGGTACGTTGTTTTGGATCGCGCGCAGCGATTTCTTCATACACCGTGGCGGCGAAGGCCGGCGCTTGCAGCGTCAGCGCCAGTTTGGCCAGGCTCTGCAATTGCGCCAGGGACAAACGGCGGTGATCGAACTTCTGCAGCCGCTCGACCAGTGCCTCTCGTACGCCGGGCTCTTCACTGTTCGCCGCTTCCAGTGCATCCAGCTCCAGCCGGTAGTAAGCCTGCACCGGACCCACCGGCGCCGGCCACGCTTCCAGGTGCTGACGGGCCTTGGCGTAGTCGCCGAGGCTGATCAACAGATCGATCAACTGCAAGCGCAGGTGATCGTCATCCGGGTGCGCTGTCAGCAACAGCTCGGCGTAGTTGGCCGAGACGGCGTCCGGCTCACCGCCATCAGGCTGGAACACTTCCTCACGCTGGAAAGTTGCCCACAGCAACCCGCCCACGGTAACCGCCACCACCGCCAGTGCCCAGGGATTGAGCAGGCGGCTGTTTTTAGTTGCAGACGAGTTGGGCATTACTCACCTGCTTCATTGGGAGTTGAAAAGTCCACAGGCCGGCAGCGGCCTTGCCGGCGAAACGCTGCCCATCCACCTCGACCCGGCAAGCACTGGCCGAACGTACCGAGAAGGTCAGGTCAACCTGCCCGGCAAACGAAAAACTCACGCGCTTGTCATCCAGGTAACGCCAGTCCTGCAACGGCAAATTAGCCTCCTCCAGCGCCGGGCGCGGGTCGCGATCAGCACGCAGGGCGAGCAACGCCTGATCACTGCTCAAACTCACGTAGCGCCCTTGCGGCAGGTCACGCACACCGGCCACGCCTTGGGAGCGGCGCAGGTCGGGCCAGCCGAGTTGCGGATCGATTCGCAGGGTGCGCAGCGCATCCATGCCACGAACCTGCCAGTCGCCGTCGGCGGTGCGCGCAAGGCTCGCTTGATACAGGCCGTGCAAGCGGTCGAGGTAATCGCTCATCCACAACGACAGCGGTTGTTGTTCGCGCATGTAGGCGTAGATTTCGTCCATCGCCTTGATCGAGGCTTGCTTGGTGCTTGAGTAGAAGTGGTAATACAGGTGCAGGCCACGCAAGCGGCGCGGGCTGTCGGTCAGTTCGAACGTCTCGACCAGATCACGGAAACCGTAATAAGGCCCCTTCCATAAGTTGGTGTAGACGTTCTCGTTGATGATCGGCGCGTAGTACTGCAAGCCACCTTCGGTGGGGCGCAACAGTGGGTTCAAGCCGGTCAGCGATGGCCGCGCCTTGGTGAGCATGGTCGAGGCACCGTTGACGTTCTTCAGGCCGGCGTCGTAGGCCAACTTGATGGTGGCCGCCGACGGCAGGGCATCGCCCGGCCAGAACACCATTTTCACCGGTTTTTCCGGTGTAGTGAGGTTCTGGTTGATGTAGTCGCGCGAGCCGACAATCTCGCGGCGAAAATCAATTTTGTCGTAACCCGGAATGGCCATTTTCAAGCCGTACTCGGCGCTGAAATCCTCGTCTTCCTGAGCCTTGTCCGGCTGCATGTAAAACGGGTGGCTGAAGGTGTGGGTGGCGACTTCGACCTTGGGGTCGGCGAACAAATCACGCGCTAGCGGCTCCAGTTCGCGCGCCAGGTGCGGGTACATGCCACGCGGCGAAATCTCGCCTTCGATGATCGACACCGAGGTCAGGAACGGGTTGGGCCGGATGAAATCGGTGAGCACCTGTTTACCGGCGTAGGGCGAGCCACGCACTTCGGCGCGCGAAGGAAAACCATCACCATCGATGTGCACCGTGGCGATGCGGCGACCGTTCTCGGTGGTGGTGTCCGGACGCGGTTGTGCCGGCAGACGCAGGCTGGCCTGGACGAAGGCGAACGGATCGAGGATCCAGCGGCTGCGTTCGTTGTTGCTTTCAAGCACGTACGGCGCCAGCGCCAAGCCACCCCATTCGCCAATGGCAACCGGCGCGAAGGTCTGGCCGCCCTTGCCGGTCAGCAACAACGCGGCCTTCGGCCCTTGAGGCAGCACGGAAACCGCGCTCAGCTCACGGGAACGTGGCTGCACCGGCGCTTCGAACGCACCGATCAGTGATTTGTCCTGATAGGTGATGCTCAGCGTTTGCACGCCAGCCGGTGGCGCCAGGTTCAGCCCCAGGCGCTTGAGCAACGCTTTGTCCTCGACCGGCAGGCCGGCCATGAACGCCAACGGCACTTTCTCGTCCAGGCGCTTGCCCAGCCACCGGTTGAAGCCGGTGCTGTCCTGCGGCGGACCACTGCTCATCCAGGTGATGATGCCGGCGTACAAACCACTGAAGCGATGTTCGGGCAAATTGTCGACGGCCAGGTAGTCGACTCGGTAGCCGAGGTATTCAAGTAAACCGCCCAGCAGGGAATGACCGACGTTGACGGTCAGGTCGCCTTCGCGCGGGTCGTAGACCATGGCGATGCGGCGCGGCTGCACTTCGATGTTGCTGACGCCTATCGAATCCAGTTCAGGCGTGCTGATGAAAGGAATGAACCCCTCGTCACGCAAGCGTTTGGCCAACTTGCGTGCCTCGTCGCGGCGCTCAGGTGGCAGGTAGTCGATGGCCACCAGGGGGATGCCCTTGGCACGCAGCGGTTGCAACTCACCGAGCAGCCACTGGCGATCGGCTTCCGGAACCGGGCGATAGCGCTTGGCTGCGGCATCCCAACCGGCATACATGGATTCGAACGCGACCGCCGACGCAACGCCATCAAGCTCGGGCAGCACTTCGAAGCCACGGTTGAAAAACAGCTTCAGGCCTGGCTGGCGTTTGTGCATTTCACGCAACAGGCTGGCGAGGGCCACGCGCTGTGCTTCACGCGAGGCTTCGGGCAGCAATTGGAAACTGTCGAGGGTGTCCAGAAACAGCCCGTCGTAACCTTCGGCCTGCAAGGTCTTGGCGCGGCCCAGCAAATGTTCACGCCAGGCTGGCGAGGTGAGGTCCATGACCTGACTGTTCCAGGAGTCGTTACGCACTGGGCTGATCGCCTTGCGCAAGCCGGCCTTGTCGATTTCAGTCTTGCTGCCATCGAATTCGCCAATGGACACGTAAGCAAATGGGTGACTGCCCAATTTGCGCAGGGTTTTGACGTCGCTTGCCGTCATGTGCCCCGGCTCGACCACCGACCAGTCGAACTGCGCCAGCTCGGACAGCGGCGGTTGATCGGCGTACCAAAAAACCACGCTGGCCGGTTGGGGCAAGGCTGAAGCCTGGACAGTCGGCCCGCTCGCGAAGATTGCCAGCGCCGCAAACAGGCGCTTGGCAAGGGCACGTAGGCGTGTCCTGCGAAAAACGATGTGCATAATTCACTCTTGAATTGACTGAACCGGTACTGCTCGGACGTCTGAATCGGGCCGGGCAGATTTACAAACTGCGCAGCAACTGCGCCAAACCTTCGCCGATGGAAGTCGGCGCCGGGAGCGCAAAACGCTGGAGCAAACGCGTGTTGTCAGCGCGCGAGTGGCGGATGTCGCCCTGGCGCGCAGCCTGATAGTTCACCGTCAACGGCGTGCCGGTGGCGTTGCCCAGTTCGGTGATCAGATCGTTAAGGCTGGTGGCGCGACTGAGCCCGACATTCACCGCGCCAGGGCTCACCTCGTCTGCCTCCACAGCTTGTACGAGAATACTTACGAGGTCCTGTACATAAACGAAGTCACGGGTTTGTTCGCCATCACCGAAAATCGCCACCGGCTTGCCGGCCATGGCCCGCTCGGTGAAGATGCTGATCACCCCGGAATACGGCGAAGAAGGATCCTGACGCGGTCCGAAGATATTGAAGAAGCGCAGGATCACCGGCTCCAGACCGTGTGCGCGGCGATAGAAATCCAGGTAATACTCGCTGGACAACTTGTCGCTGGCGTACGGGGTCAGGGGAGATTTTGGGGTGTCTTCATCAATGGCCGTCCCTTCGCCATTGTTGCCGTAGATCGCTGCGCTGGATGCGAACACCACGCGCTTGATTCCGGACTTGGCCATGTGCTCGCACACATTAAGGGTGCCCACGAAATTGCTTTGATGGGTGCCGACCGGGTCGTCCACCGATGCCTGCACCGAAGCCACTGCCGCCAGGTGCACCACGGCCGTGCAATCACGCATGGCCTGCTCGACCACGACACTGTCCGCGACATCACCCACCACCAGATTCAGGTTGGCGTTGCCCACCGGCAAATTGCCTACCTTCCCGGTCGACAGGTTATCGAGTACGCGAACTTTGTAGCCTTTGCCCAGCAACGCTTCTACCAAGTGCGACCCAATGAATCCTGCACCGCCGGTAACCAGTATTCGTCCATCAGACATGAAGTTTCTTCCTGAAGATTCAATCGGACACTGCGAATGTAACGTCCGTAAAACGGTGTTTCTGTGGAGCAGGACCCGACTGATAGCACTTGGCCCAATGCGCATGCGATGCGACATCGACCTGTTCTCGAAGGTTCAAAATACATCAGATGAACGACGAGTTTATGGCGGTATGCCATAAGAGCGGCGCAGATAATGTGTGAATGACATCACACTGTCAATAGTTTGTCTTTGTCATGACGAAAATTATGGATCCAATTAAAGATCGTCATTAAATTGACATAATGACCCACCTGTCAATAACTGACCTATTGAGTCACGTCGCGCAATGTGATGACGGATTTCAAGTACGATTTTTGAGAATGATGGAGGCAGCGCATCGGGTTGATGAGTGCGCTGTCCTTCCGATTGCCGATCTATTCATGGGACTCAGACATCCCATGGATTGATCACCTCAATGCCGGAACACTCGAAGTCCCGAACATTGCGAGTGGCGATAGAAGCGCCATGATTTCGGCAAATGGCGGCAATTTGCGCGTCAGCCATCAACACCCCGCGCCCCTTTGCTTCAGCGACGGCAACGAGGTTGGCGTACTCCACGGCAGCATGGGCATCGAATGGCAGAATGCGCCCGACGAAGTCTTCTTCGAACATCGCCATGGCATGAGCTTCCAGCTTCTGTTTACGCTTACCGAAGGGCAGTCGGGCAATACCGTGGAGAATTTCTGCGACAGTAACAGCAGTGATTGCCAGATCCATGGCCGGTTGCTCATCGACCCAAGCCAGTACTCGGCTGTCAGGCTCGCTACGCATGAACTCAGAAAGAACATTGGTATCGAGCACTATCATTCAGAGAGATCCACCGCAGTCGCTTTCTCGTGCCTTGTTGGAAGATCGAGATCAACCCCGCCCGTCGCTTTGAATCTATGATGAATCCGACTCCCCAGTCCCCCAGTACGATCTACACTCGCCAAGGCTTTACCCAGGATCAGGCGCGCTTCTTCCTCCATCGAATGCCCGTTGTGAGCAGCCGCAATGCGCAATTGTTCTTTGACTTGAGCGTCCAGGTTTCTAATTGTGATGCTGGCCATATCGCCCCCGCGCAATCAATGAAATCATTGATTGAGGCTAGCATAAGGGTCCTCAGCTCCACAGATAAATTTTTCTTCACCCCATCGCCGTTCACCAACCGTTACATTGCCCGCGCTCATTCAAGAAACTATGGTTTGCCCGCCCTCCCGCGGGCTTTTTTTTGTCGGGTGGAAAGCGTTCCGAGGCGGTTTGGTCGAGGGCCCATTCACAATTCGTTAAGCATTTGCCCGGTATGCTCAGGGGATCTCCCTTGGGTAGTCACACACCATGTCGCGTCCCGTCTCGTCGTTGTTCCTGCTGGCGGCTGTGCTGTTTTTCTTCGCGCTGGGTCATCACCAGTTGCAAGGTTCCACTGAAGCCCGCGTCGCCGGGATTGCCATGCAGATGCACCTGGACAACGACTGGGTGACGCCGCGACTGTTCGGCCAACCGTTTCTGGAGAAACCACCCCTGAGCCTGTGGCTGGATGCCGGGGCGATCCGTGCGTTCGGCGGCACGCCGTGGGCAGTGCGGCTGGCGTCGGCGTTTGCCGGGTTGTTCAGCGTGATGTTGCTGTACGCCCTGCTGCGACGATTCGGCAGGCCCCAGGCGATTGCCTGGACGGCGGCCATGTTGCTGGCAACCATGGCCAGTTACTGGAGCAATGTGCGGGGCGTGGGCGAAGACGCCTTGCTGGCCCTGGGCGTGAGCATGGCGTTGCTGGCGTTTTTCCAGGGACATCGGCAACCACGACTCGGTAACGCCTTGCTCTTTGCCAGCGGAATCGCCATTGCGACACTGAGCAAAGGCGTGTTGGGCCTGGCCCTGCCGGGGGTGGTGATCTTCGCCTACTTGTTGACCGAGAGTCTGATCGACAAACGCCTGACATTGCGCCACTGGCTACGGCCCGGCCTGCTGACGCTGGTGGGGCTGCTGCCGCTGCTGATGTGGCTTGCGGTGCTGTATCAGCGCGGGGGCGCGCAAGCCTTGCAGGAAGTGTTGTTGACCAACAGTGTGGGGCGCTTCAGCGGTTCGTTTGTGGAAGCGGGGCATTACGAACCGTTTTACTACTACCTGGCCAAATTGCCCCAGGCATTCTTGCCCTGGAACATTCTGGTGTACCTGGGCCTTTGGCATTTCCGTAAAAGCCTGATGGCCAACCGTTACCTGCTGTTTTTCACCCTGTGGATACTGGCGCAGTTCCTCATGCTCACCCTGGCGTCGAGCAAGCGCACCGTCTATCTGATGTCCATGACGCCGGCGGCGGCGGTGATTGCCGCTGAATATGCGGCAGTCCTGTTCGAACGACTCCAACAACACGAACGCGCCTCGAACCTGCGGGGCCGCATCGCTCGCCATAGTCGAAGCCTGGCTATCGGCGTGCTGGCGGTGGTGATCGCCAGCTACCTGACGGCCGCGCAATGGGTACTGCCTCACGCGGATCGCAAGCTATCGTTCCTGCCCCTGACGCAGCAGATTCAAACGATGCAAGCCAATGGCAAGACCGTGGCAATGTTTCAAGCCAATGAAAGGGTGGGCGGCGCCAGCGTGTTCTATACCCAGAGCGTGCTCAAGGGGCTGGATACGCAAGCGCAGCTGCATGACTTCCTGAGCGCGTCACCGTCCAACATCGCGGTCATGGCGGCGGATTCGCCACCGCAGGCGCCGTTGAAAGTGGTGAAGCAGATGCGAGTGGGGCGCCAGGATTATTTTTTTGTTGGCCAGTGAGGGGCCCCTGTAGGAGCCTCAGGCCGCCTTCGCGGGGGAGCCCGCTCCGACACGGTTCTTCGGCGGAGCGCGCAACACCGGAACCTCCAACCGCGCTCGCCCATAAAACGCCAACGCCGTCAGCAAACACGCCAGCCACACGAAAACCCCGGCCCAGAAGGTATGAGACATATAGTGCCAACCCTGCAAAACCCGCGTCGTGCCATACACAAAACCCAGCAACAACGAGCCATACATCAGAGCCTTGGAAAACCGCCACCGATACCGCCGCGCAACAAAATACAAGGCGAGCATGGTGAACCCACCTGACGCATGTCCGCCCGGCCAGCAACGTCCATCACCCGCTTCCCTGAACAGCTGGAAGTTGCTGTACCACTCGATGTGGGCCATTTTCCCACCGTAGAGCGTCGTCTCGATTGGGCAATACACGCTGGTGTGGGATTTGAGGAAATGGATGACACCGGTGCAAATGGCAAACGCGAACACCACAAACCAGAAGTCCCGACGATGCTCGGCGGCAAATCGCAGGACGGGCGCCAGCTTGCAACGTTCGAGAAAACCGGCAAGACGAGGACGTTTGCCTGGATGGATCAACGGCCAGACAAACGACAACATCGCGCCGATCAAGGCGATTTCCGCCGTCCAGTTCGGAATGATCCGCGCCCACTTGTGGGTCAGTCGCTCAAAAAAGTGAACCTGATCGAGTGGAAAGGTATGGGTGACCGGATCATAAAAAAGGTTGCTGAACGCGATGTCGATGCGGGTCATGTCGAACAGCAAAAACACCACCGCAGCGCAGGCCAGCGGGACGCCGAAGTTCCAGGCATAAAAACGCACGGACGCACTCATTGGAATGCCACCGTACGCCAGTCGGACGCCTCGATAAAGCCAAGCATGCGCGGTGCCTGCAAGGCTTGTGCGGAAACAAACAGCGAAGCGCCATAACCCAGGTTCGCGGCAGGCAGCTTGAGGTCTTTCTCCATCTGCGACATGCATTCGCTGTGGGTCACCAGCACCAGGTTGCGCCCGGGCACCTTGTGCGCCAACGCATCACGCAGCATCGTGCCCCGGCAACTGACCAGCCAGTCGTCGTTCGCACTCACCTTGTTGAACATGAAACCCGCCGTTTGCGCCGTGCGGGTCATCGGGCTGTTGTAGATGTCGGCGTTGCCCAACCCCAACTGCTCGAACTGCGCCCCGACACTCACCGCGACACTGCGCGAGCGATCAGTGATGCCGTCATTGCCCGTCAGGCACGCGGCTCTGGAGTGATCGCAGCGTTCGACGTGACGCACCAGCACAATCACATCGCCCTTCGCCCACTCGGACACTAACGCCTGTGCGCCAGCGACATTGCCATGGGCCAGGTCCGGCACGGCGGCGGGCCGCAACAGCCACACTGTCAACGGAATGACCAGCAAGGCCGAAGCGACCACCACTGCGGCATTTCGATAGCGGGTCCAACGGCTCAGGTCAATCGAGCGTTTTACCCCGAATACACTCAGTCTCAATTCCACATCAGGCCTCGCAGGCATGCACCACACTCATTGGATGCCGCGAGGGTAAAGAGACGAGCGTCGGCCCCGGGTGAAACCCATGTGAAAAAAAGCTCAATGCTCGCGCATAAGCCTTGTTACAGATTTGTCTGACAGAAACCATTCAGCTATCCCGCCCCGCTGCCGATACAGGCCTTTCACACACCTTTTGGCTACGAAAAACAACAATCTTCCAGCCACTCGACGACCGCAGCGCAACGTTCCTGGAGGAATTTGATGAATAGCTGGTTCGGTAACATCAGCATGAACATGAAGCTGGGCCTGGGTTTCGGCCTGGTCCTGGTGCTCACCGGCGTACTCGCCCTCACTGGCTGGACAAGCCTGGGTGGCCTGATCGACCGCAGCAACTGGATGAGCGACATCACCCAGCTCAACGCGGGCCTGACCAAGCTGCGCGTGGCCCGTCTGCAATACATGCTGGCCAACGGTGACGAGACCACCGCGCAGAACGTGCAGGTGAATCTCGATGCCTTCGCCGCTCAACAGAAGGCGGTGCTGGATAAATTCAAGAGCCCGGAAAACCTCAAGCTGCTTAACGAGCAAGCTGCGCTGATCGCTGCATACCGGATTTCCCTGGAAAAAATGCGAGGTGCCTACCGCGCCGGCAATACGGCGCGCGATGTGATGACCGCCAACGCGCAGACCGCGAACACCCTGATCAATGCCATCAGCACCGAAGTTCAGCAGATGCCGTTGAGCGATCAGCGTTTCGAGCAATTCCAGGCCATTACCGCGGCCAAGGAAGCGTTCATCCTGGCGCGCTACGAAGTGCGAGGCTACACCGCCGCCGTCAACGCCGACACCGAGCTCAAGGCTGCCAACCAATTGGACGCCGCCGTCGCCAGCCTGGAACAGCTCAATGTGCATTTTGCCGTCACTCAGCAAGACGCCCTGCGTCAACTTGAAAAAGCGCTGACCGACTACCGCACCGCCGTGCGCGCGTACAAGGCGACCAACAACGACGTGGTGCAGGCCCGCAAGGAGATGACCGATCAAGGCAATACGATCGTCAGTCTCAGCGAGCAGCTGTACCAAATCCAGCTTGATCGCCGCGACGCTGAAAGTGCGCAGGCCCGTACCCTGCAACTGATCAGCACCTTGCTGGCCTTGGTGGTCGGCATCATCGCCGCCGTGCTCATTACCCGCCAGATCACCGGTCCACTGCGTGAAACGCTGGCCGTGGTGGAGCGCATCGCGGGTGGCGACCTGTCCCACGACGTCAAGGTTACTCGCCGTGATGAACTCGGCGTATTGCAGCAAGGCATCGCTCGCATGGGTGTGACCCTGCGCAACCTGATCAGCGGCATCCGCGATGGCGTGACCCAGATCGCCAGTGCAGCAGAAGAATTGTCGGCCGTGACCAGCCAGACCAGCGCCGGTGTGAACAGCCAGAAGATCGAGACCGATCAAGTGGCCACCGCGATGCACGAGATGACCGCCACCGTTCAGGAAGTGGCACGCAACGCCGAAGAAGCCTCGCAAGCGGCAGCCGCCGCTGACGGCGAAGCTCGCGAAGGCGATAAAGTGGTCAACGAAGCGATTGCCCAAATCGAACGCCTGGCCACCGAAGTGGTGCGTTCCACCGAAGCCATGGGTGTGCTGCAACAGGAAAGCGACAAGATTGGCAGCGTCATGGACGTGATCAAGGCCGTCGCGGAACAGACCAACTTGCTGGCACTCAACGCCGCCATCGAGGCTGCGCGCGCCGGTGAAGCCGGTCGCGGTTTTGCCGTGGTCGCCGACGAGGTCCGTGGCCTGGCGCAGCGTACGCAGAAATCCACCGAGGAAATCGAAGGCCTGGTGGCAGCCCTGCAGAACGGCACCCAACAGGTGTCGGCGGTGATGAACAACAGCCGCAGCCTTACCGACAGCAGCGTGGCCCTGACCCGCAAAGCCGGCGAATCCCTGGACAACATCACCCGCACGGTGTCGAACATCCAGTCGATGAACCAGCAAATCGCTGCCGCCGCCGAACAGCAAAGCGCGGTGGCCGAAGAGATCAGCCGCAGCATCATCAACGTGCGCGACGTGTCCGAACAGACCGCCGCGGCCAGCGATGAAACCGCCAAGTCCAGCGTTGAACTGGCGCGCCTGGGTGGTCAGTTGCAGGAAATGGTCAGCCACTTCCGCGTCTGACGTTTCGGCCTCTTCGCGAGCAAGCTATCTAATACTCACACCGCAATCGCATTGGTAAACACCAACCGATTACCAAACGGATCGAGGATCGTCATGTCCTGGCTACCCCAGGGCATGGCCTGGATCTGTGGATGCGAGAACTTGTAGTCCTTGGCCAACAACTGCTGCTGAAACGCTTCCAGCTCATCGGTCTCGATGCGCAGGGCAGCACCGGGTGTGCTGTCGCCATGATGCTCTGACAAGTGCAACACGCATTCACCCCGGGAGACTTGCAGGTACAGCGGGAAATTCGGTTCGAAACGATGCTGCCAGTCGATCTTGAAACCCAGAAAATCGACGTAAAACTCCACTGCCTTGTTTTCATCGAAAATCCGCAGGATCGGGGTGGTTTTGCCGAAGCTCATTTCGTTGCTCCCAGACTGGTAAGGGCTTGATTGTAGTTTGGCCAGTCTCAGCACTTCGGCTTCCTGCCGGTATTCTTTAATTGCAATGTGCCACTACCGTGACCCAGGTCTCGGAAATCATTACTGAAATCCGTCGTGCAGATCCCCCTCGCGCGCGAGGAACCGCCCTACGCGTTTGCCGTTCGCCTTCCCCTCGCTGTAGCTCAGCACGCCGTTGATCCACACGCCGTCGATGCCCTCGGCTGCCCGTTGGGGATCCGTGAAATTGGCGACATCGCGAATGGTGGTCGGGTCGAACAAGACCAGGTCAGCCCAGTGCCCTTCGCGGATCTCGCCCCGCGCCTTCAAGCCGAATCGTGCCGCCGACAACCCGGTCATTTTGTGCACGGCGGTGTGCAGGGGAAATAGCCCGACATCGCGACTGAAATGGCCGAGTACCCGTGGGAAAGCCCCCCACAAGCGCGGATGCGGAAACGGGTCCTCCGGCAAGCCGTCGGAGCCCACCATCGACAGTGGATGAGCGAGGATTTTTCGCACGTCGGCTTCGTCCATCCCGTAGTACACCGCGCCCGCCGGTTGCAGTCGGCGGGCGGCGTCCAGCAATGAGACACGCCAGTCGGCGGCGATGTCCATCAGGTCCCGACCGCCCTGCTCCGGGTGTGGCGTGGACCAGGTGATGGTAATGCGATGCGCGTCGGTGACCTGCTTGAGGTCCAGGGTCGAAGAGCTCGCAGCATAGGGATAACAATCGCAACCGACCGCGTGGGTTTTCGCGGCCTCCTCAAGACGCGCCAGCAGTTGCGGGCTGCGCCCCCAGTTACCGGCGCCGGCACATTTGAGGTGGGAGATGATGACCGGGGATTGCGCATGGCGACCGATCTGGAACGCTTCGTCCATGGCCTCCAGCACCGGCTCGAATTCACTGCGCAAATGGGTGGTGTACACCGCGCCGAAGGCGGTCAGTTCCTCGGTCAGTTGCATCACCTCTTCGGTGGACGCCGAGAATGCGCTGGCGTAGGCCAGGCCTGTGGATAAACCGAGGGCACCGGCTTCGAGGCTTTCACGAAGCTGTTCGCGCATAGCGCTGATTTCAGCCGCCGTGGCGGTGCGAAACAGATCGTCCAGGTGGTTGCTGCGCAGCGCCGTGTGGCCGACCAGGGCAGCGACGTTCAAAGTGGTGTTGACCGCTTCCACCGCCGCGCGGTAATCGGCGAAGGTGGGGTAAACGAACGCGGCGGCCGTGCCAAGCAGGTTCATCGGGTCCGGCGGATCACCCTTGAGGCTCACCGGCGACGCGCTAATGCCGCAGTTGCCGACGATCACCGTGGTCACGCCCTGGCTGAGCTTGGGCAGCATCTGCGGCTGGCGAATCACCACCGTGTCGTCGTGGGTGTGCACGTCGATGAACCCCGGGGCCAACACCCGGCCTGCCGCGTCGATTTCTTCATGAGCGCGGGAGGCGTGCAGATCACCGATGCGCTCGATGCGGCCATCGAGAATCGCCACGTCGGCGCCAAAACCCGGGGCATTGCTGCCGTCGATGACCAGTGCGTTGCGAATCAGCGTGTCGTACAGCATCTCAGTCTCCCAGCGGCAAGTGATCATCGCCGCCGCGGTAATCGTCCAGGGCGAGTTTGATGCGCCGCAGACGTTCTTGATTGTCTTCAGGATTGGCCAGTGCCAGCTCGGTGGCAAGCACGTCGATGGCCAGCAGCATGCCGTAGCGCGCCGCCGTGGGTTTGTAGATAAATGAGGTTTCCACCCCTTGCAGCGGCAGCAGCACGTCGGCCAGTTGCGCCAACGTCGAGTCGGCGCGGGTGATCGCCAGGACGCGCGCGCCATAGCTGCGCGCCAACTCCACGGCTTCGAGCAGTTCGGGGGTGATGCCGGTCAGCGAGCAGGCAATCACCGCGTGCCCTTCATCCAGGCCCGCAGCGGTGATGCGCATCATCACCGGGTCATGACACACCGCCACCGGGTAGCCGAAACGCACCAGCCGCACTTGCAGTTCATCGCTGCACAGCGTCGAGCATCCGCCCATGCCAAAGGCGTGAATCATCCGCGCCTTGCCCAGCAGCTTCACTGCATCGGCAAAGCGCGACTCTTCGAACGCTGAAAGATGCTGATGGAGGGTCGACTCGATGTCGCCGACGATCTGCCGGTAGAACGCCGACTGCGCCGGCGGGCTGGCCGGATCGAGGAAACGACTGCCTACGCCGCTGGCCTGGGCGAGTTGCAGGCGCAGGTCGCGCAAGTCACGGCAACCCACGCTGCGGGCAAATCGCGACAGCGTCGCGGTACTGACGTCCGCCCTCTGCGCCAACTCATCGAGGCTGGCGGCAGAGGCAAATCCTACGTCGTCGAGCATCAGGCGAGCGATGCGTCCTTCACCGGCGCTGAAGGAGTCCTGACGGGCGCGGATCTGATAGAGGATGTCCATGGCAAGCGGCTCCGGTTAAATCAGGTAGGAAAGGCCTACAGTCAGACCGAAGGCGACCACTGAAATGATGGTCTCCAGTACGGTCCACGTCTTGAAGGTCTGGGCCACGCTCATGTTGAAGTATTCCTTGATCAACCAGAAGCCGCCGTCGTTGACGTGGGAAAAGATGACCGAGCCGGCCCCCGTCGCCAGCACCAGCAATTCCGGGTGCGGATAAACCAGGCCGATGGCCACGGGCGCGACCACGCCCGACGCGGTGGTCATGGCCACGGTAGCTGACCCGGTCGCGATGCGCATCAACGCGGCGAACAGCCAGCCCATGATCAGCGGTGACAGGTGGAATTCATGGGCGAGACTGACGATCTGGTCGGTGACGCCGGCGTCCACCAGGATCCGGTTCAAGCCACCGCCAGCGCCGACCAGCAAGGTGATGCTGGCCGTCGGCGCCAGGCACTCGCTGGTGAACTTGAGGATCGATTCGCGGCTGAAGCCTTGGGCAATGCCCAGGGTCCAAAAGCTCAGCAGCGTGGCCAGCAGTAGAGCGATCACCGAGTTGCCGATGAACGACAGGAACTGGTTGAAGCCGCTGCCCGGCGTGGACAGCAGGTTGGCCCAGCCGCCGATCAGCATCAGCACCACGGGCAACAGGATGGTGGCCATGGTGATGCCAAAACCGGGCAGGCGAGCGCGCGGCTCGCGGTCGAGGAACTGGCGCTCCAACGGGTTTTCTGCCGGCAACTGGATGTGCGGCACGATGAGCTTGGCGTAAAGGGGACCGGCAATGATCGCCGTGGGAATACCGATGGCAATCGCATACATCAAGGTCTGTCCTACCGAGGCCTGGTAGGCCTGCACCGCCAGCATCGCCGCCGGGTGCGGCGGCACCAGCGCATGCACCACCGACAGACCGGCGACCATCGGCAGGCCGACCATCAGGATCGACACCCCGACCCGGCGCGCCACGGTAAAAGCGATCGGCACCAGCAAGACAAAACCGACCTCGAAAAACAGCGGCAAGCCCACCAGAAAGGCAATGCACACCATCGCCCAGTGCGCATTGCGCTCGCCGAAGCGGTCAATCAGGGTGCGCGCTACCCGCTCGGCGCCACCGGACTCGGCCATCATCTTGCCCAGCATCGTCCCCAGCGCCACCACCAGGGCAATATGCCCCAACGTCTTGCCGACACCGGCCTCATAGGCGCCAACCACGCCGGACGCCGGCATGCCCGCCACCAGCGCGAGGCCGATTGAGACCAGGGTGATGACAATGAAGGGGTTGAGTCG
The DNA here is from genome assembly GCF_054668405.1 of Pseudomonas sp. S2_C03. NCBI lineage: Bacteria > Pseudomonadati > Pseudomonadota > Gammaproteobacteria > Pseudomonadales > Pseudomonadaceae > Pseudomonas > Pseudomonas sp. S2_C03. The sequence continues at coordinate 4,665,816 of NZ_CP162766.1, forward strand.
ATAACGGGCGATCAACACGATCAGCGCGATGATGGCGACGGCGGCGTACACCAGCAGCCAATAGCCGAAGGACGGGGTCATGCGGTACTCCTCGAAAGGGTCACGTCGGATGTTTTGTGCAACTCTTAAAACATTTCGATGGGCGACTTTCAAACGAGGTGAAAGTAATTTTCGTGCAGGGGTATGGGGTGTCGCGTAGGGATATGCGTGATCTGGGTTTATGAAAATCCGGTGGGCGTATTTTCATCCCTGACACCGATCGCTGATTGATTCGCGCCCCCTCTGTAGGAGCGAGCATGCTCGCGATGGTCGTCAACGATGACGCGGGCTGTCTGAATGCCCGCGGTGTCTGATCCACCATCGCGAGCATGCTCGCTCCTACAGGAGTAGCGGATTACGCGTAATCAGTCGTGAGCCACCCGCGCCCGCTTGAGCAGTTTCTTGCAGCGCTCGGACAAGTGCAGCACCCGCAGATGCTTGCCCGCCTTGGCGTAACGCTCGCGCAGGGTTTTCAGCGCGGCAATGGCCGAGTAGTCGACGAAGCTCAGGTGACGGCAATCAATGGTCACCACGGCCGGGTCATTGGCGGGGTCGAACTGGTTGAGAAACGGCGTGGTCGAGGCGAAGAACAGCGTGCCATGCATCAGGTACAGCTTGCTGCCGTCGGCTTCGAGGTGGCTGTCGGCGTACAACTCCCGCGCCTGCTGCCAGGCGAAATTGAGCGCGGCGATGATGATCCCGCACAGCACCGCCGTGGCGAGGTCCGTGAACACCGTGATCACCGTCACGGCGATGATCACCAGCACGTCGTTCAACGGCACCTTGTTCACCACCCGCAGCGAAGCCCAGGCAAACGTCTGTTGCGACACCACGAACATCACCCCCACCAGCGCTGCCAGCGGAATACGCTCGATGAACGGCGACAGGAACAGGATGAACAACAGGATCAGCACGCCGGCGACCACGCCGGATACGCGGCCACGGCCACCGGAACTCAGGTTGATCACGGTCTGGCCGATCATCGCGCAGCCACCCATGCCGCCGAATACACCGGAGACCATGTTCGCCGCGCCCAGCGCCACACACTCGCGATCCGGAAAACCACGGGTCTCGGTGATTTCGTCGGTCAGGTTCAGGGTCAGCAGGGTTTCCAGCAGACCGACCAACGCCATCAGGATTGCGTAGGGCGCGATGATGCGCAGGGTTTCGAGCGTCCACGGGATGTCCGGCAACGCCAGCGTCGGCAGGCCGCCGGCGATGTGCGCCATGTCGCCCAGGGTGCGCGTCGGCAGGCCCAGCAGGTACACCGCCAGCCCGACGCCCAGAATGGCCACCAATGCCGGCGGCACGGCGCGGGTCAGGCGCGGCAGCACGTAGACGATCGCCATCGTCAGCACCACCAGCCCCACCATCAGGTACAACGGCGTGCCGGTGAGCCAGTGCTCGCCGCTCTTGAAGTGTTCAAGCTGGGCCAGGGCGATGATGATCGCCAGGCCGTTGACGAAACCGAGCATCACCGGGTGCGGCACCATCCGTACCAGCTTGCCCAGCCTCAACACACCGAAGGCGAGCATCACCAGGCCACCGAGCAGTACGGTCGCCAACAGATATTGCACGCCGTGTTGCACCACCAGCGCAACGATCACCACCGCCATCGACCCGGCGGCCCCGGAAACCATCCCCGGCCGGCCGCCGAACAGAGCGGTCAGGGTGCAGATAATGAAGGCGCCATACAGGCCCATCAGCGGGTTGAGATGAGCGACCAGCGCAAAGGCGATGCATTCGGGCAGCAAGGCAAAAGACGTGGTGAGCCCAGCCAGGACTTCGGCGCGTAGGTTTTTTGGTTTCATGGGGGGACCGCAGGCAAGGTGTCGCGAAAATAATGTGCGGATGTTACGGATTTGCGCCTGGCCCGGCCAGCTTTGGTGCCTTCAAGAATACCGTCGCGAGCGAGCCCGCTCCCACATTGGACCGAGTTCGTCTGAACAACGCGGTCAACTGTGGGAGCGGGCTTGGTCCGGGCGGCGTTCCGACGAAGAACGATAACGCGGTCTAAGGCGAACTCAGACCATCTCGTCGCGAATCCACTCCACCACCGACGTCCGCTTTGGCGCCCAGCCCAGCAACTCCCGCGCCTTCTTGCCGCGCACCCGGCTGTTGGAACCCAAGCCATAGTTGGCCATTTCATAACCCCACTCGGCTTCGGCGTCTTTCAACGGCCAGTCCTGCGGTTGCCCCAGGTTCAACGCCTCGGCCATGGCGGTGGTCATGTCGATGAACGACGCTTCACCGCTTTCAACGAAATAGAACGTGCCCGGCACATTCCTGGTCAACGCCAGCAGGTACAGCGCCACCACGTCTTCAATGTGCACGTTGGACCAGATGTTGCGACCCGTGCCGACATGACGCACCACCCCGCTTTTGCGTGCCTGTTTCAGCAGCCGAGGCAGTTGCACGCTGTCACGATTGACGCCCAGGCTGTGGCCGTAGATCAGGGTGTTGCAGATCACTGCCGAATTCACGCCGTCCTTCGCCGCCGCGAGGATCAGGTTATCGATGGCCACGCGTGCGGCCTTGTCGACAGTCGGTTCCGGCAAGGTGTCTTCAAAGTAGATCGCGTCACTGGCCTCGCCACCCGACGCATCGCCGACAATGCTCGAACCACTGGTGTGCAGGAACACCTTTTGCGAACCGCGCATCGCATCCAGCAAAGCCTCTACCGCCCCGCGATGATCGCTGCTGGCCGCGTTGATCACCGCGTCGGCCGCACGGGCCTGTTGCGCCAGAAGGGCGCTGTCATCCAGGGTGCCGAATACGGGGGTGATGCCCAGCGCGCTCAACTCATTGGCCTGTTCGCTGTTGCGCACCAGGCCAGTGACGGTGTGGCCGGCACGAACCAGGCCGGTGGCGATGGAGCCGCCGATAAAACCGGCAGCGCCGGTGACGAATACGTTCATGGGGAATCTCCCTGCTTGGGTCAGTGATGCGATCAGTATCAAGGCGTCGTTACTGACGAAAAATACCCACCGACCCAATTCAATCTTGCGCAGGGGTCAAGAATCAGCGTTGAAGTCCGAACTGGCATACAACGCCAACTTGCCCTGGATGAAATCCAGGAAGCATTGAATCCGCAGGGCCAATTGCGAGTTGCGGTAGTACACCGCGTTGATCGGCTGGCGATAACCACTGTTGAAATCCGCCAGCACCACCTTCAAACGTCCGGCGCGAATGTCCTCGATGGTCATGTAATGCGACAGGCTGGCAATGCCCTGCCCTTGGAGCGCCAGGTGCCGAATGGTCTCGCCGCTGGACGCGCTGATGGAAGCCTGGATCGGCCAGCGATCGCCATGCACATACCGCAACGGCCATTGGTTGAGGCCTTCGTTGTGGGTAAACCCGAGCAGCGCATGCCCGCTCAGGTCCTCGACGACCCTCGGTGTGCCATGTCGTTCGAGGTAAGCCGGGCTGGCGACGATGTGCAGTGGGCTGCACCCCAGTGAGCGGGCGTGCAGGGTCGAATCGGACAGCGTGCCGATGCGGATGGCGATGTCGGTGCTCTGCTCCAGCAGATCGATGATCAGGTCGTTGCTGTTGAGTTCCAGCTGGATGTCCGGGTAGAGCCTGCGGAACTCGTCGATGTACGGCACGATGGCGTGCAGCATGAAGGGCGATGCTGCGTTGATGCGCAAACGCCCGGACGGGGTCTGCTGGCGTGAGGACAGGCGCTCTTCCAGCTCATCCATCTGATCGAGAATCAGCTTGGCGTGTTCGAAGAAATATTTGCCTTCCTCGGTCAGGTCCATGCGCCGCGTGGTGCGGTTGATCAAGGTCGTATCGAGCTTGGCCTCCAACCGCGACAACGTGCGGCTGACCGCCGAGGGCGTCTGCCCGACCTGCTCGGCGGCCGCTGAAATCGACCCGCACTCAATCACGCAGACGAATATCTGCAACTCATCGGATCTGGCTTTCACAAAGGCCCCTCACTCAAAACTGGCTTGATAGTAGCTGGATGAGGGGCAAAAGAAACCTCAAGCCTTGAGGCCGAACACCTCGGTCAAATGCTGCTCGTAGCGTGCGATATCGCCTTCGATGTTCGGGCGTTTCATCACGTCAACGGCGAGAAAGGTCGGCAAGGCGGTCATGCCGAGGAACTGGTTGGCCTTGTGGAACGGGAAGTAAACGGCGTCCACACCCTTACCTTCAAAAAAGTCGGTCGGGTCGTCGAAGGCTTGCTGGGGTGCGTTCCAGGTCAGCGACAACAGGTATTGCTTGCCGTGCACGAGGCCACCGCTGCCGTACTTCTGCGAAGCGTCGGAGCGGGTGCGACCGTCGCTGGCGTAGAGACTGCCGTGACCTTCGGTGAACACTTCGTCAATGTACTTTTTCACGGTCCACGGCGCGCCCATCCACCAGCCCGGCATCTGATAGATGATCACATCGGCCCAGAGGAACTTGGCCACTTCTTCGGCAATGTCGTAACCCTCATCGATGAAGGTGGTTTTCACGTCGAGGCCACCGCGGTCCAGCACGGCCAGCGCTGCTTCGTGCAGGGTGGTGTTGTAGCGACCATCGGAGTGAGCGAATTTTTTACCGCCATTGAGCAACAGGACTTTTTTCATGAGTGATCTCGAAAGGGTCTGAAATGGAATGGCGGCAGATTAACGATCCGGATCGCGCGTAATAAGCCTTGAACTCACAAAACTGATTTGACCTATACGCACGAATCAACGACAGATTGTTGCAATACACTGGGGCCAATTCTGACCTTGAGGAGATTGTTAATGAGTGAGTTGCAAGGTTTCATCCTGCATGCCAAGACCCGCCCGGAAAAATCCGACGCTTTCGAAGCTTTCTTCCTTAGCCATGTGGAGGCCAGTCGCGCCGAGCCCGGCTGCATCGAATACCACATGCTGCGCGACAAACAGGACCCGACACTGTTTATCTTCTTTGAGATCTGGCAGTCCCAGGCGCACCTCGATGTGCACTCGAACTTGCCGCACATGAAGGAGTTTCTGGCGCAGCGCGAGCAATATCTGGAGCGGGACTTCGATATCCGCGCCATTGATATGCTCAGCCCGTCGTCCGCTATCCGCTGATCAGCAAGTGCCCGCCGAGCACACCCAAGCCGATGAAAAATACGCGCTTGAACACCGGTGCACTGATCCGCTGGCGCAGCCATTGGCCGAGCAGCATGCCCAGCACCGCCGGGATCAGTGCCAGCAATGACGCGCTCAGTTCGCCCCCGCCCAACGCCTCGCGCCACAACAACCCGGCAGCCAGGGCGAGGGTCGACACGGTGAACGACAAGCCCAGTGCCTGCACCAGTTCGTCCTTGCTCAAGCCCAGCGCTTGCAGGTAAGGCACCGCCGGGATCACGAAGACGCCAGTGGCTGAGGTGATCACCCCGGTCACCACGCCACACAGGGGACCCAGCCAGCGCTCGGTTGCGCTGCCAACGCGCAGGGTGGGCAGGAACAGACCGCTCAACGCGTAGAGCAACAATGCAGCGCCGAGCCCCCGCACCACCCAATGCCCGCCGACCATGCCGATCCACAAGGTGCCAACCCCCGTGCCGATGAAAATCGCCAGTAGCATCGGCCACAACCGCTTGACCAGCCCGAGCAGATGCCCGCCGAACGCCAGTTGCCAGACGTTGGTCAGCGTCGCCGGGATGATCAGCAGCGCCGCAGCCTGCGACGGCGCCATAGCCAGACCGAGCAGACCCATGGCGATGGTGGGCAGGCCGAGGCCGATCACGCCCTTGATCATGCCGGCCAGCAGAAAGGTGGCGATGATCATAAGGGAAAGGGCCAGGCCCAGGTTTTGGTAGTACGCGAGGAGTGTGTTCATGGGGCCTATCCTGAGTCTGGATTGGCCGGGTGGAAATCTGCCATATACTGAGGGTGCCTCTTGTTTTGGTAGAGGCTCTGGAACTTCAGCGGTGCTGATGGCCTCATCGCGAGCAAGCTCGCTCCTACAGGGGCCGGCGGCGAGCTCTGTAGGAGCGGGCTTGCCCGCGATGAGGCCCGCCCAAACACCACACAACCCCGGGCCACCCCATGCACTTCGACCTCACCGACCTGCGCCTCTACCTGAATATCCTCGACAGCGGCAACATCACGGCCGGCGCCGTGCGCAGTCATTTGTCGCTGGCGGCTGCCAGTGCGCGAATCCGCGCCATGGAGTCTTCGCTGGGCATCGACTTTCTCGAGCGCGGTCGGCGGGGCGTCACCCCCACACCGGCGGGAAAAGCCCTGGCGCACCACGCCCGGTTGCTGCTGCAACACGCCGAACGCATGCAGCAGGACCTGGCCGAATACGCCAAGGGTGTCAAAGGTCAGGTGCGCCTGTTGTGCAACACCACGGCGATCACCGAACACCTGCCGGAAGTGCTGGCGGACTTCCTTTGCCACCACCCCAACCTCGACATCGAGCTGCAGGAAATGCCCAGCCTGCGCATCGTCCACGCCTTGCGCCAGGGGGCAGCGGACTTGGGCATCGTCTCGGACGCCGTCGACATCCATGGTCTGGACACTTTGGCGTTTCGCGATGATCCGCTGGTGCTTATCGTACCGCCCGACCACCCGCTGGCGCACGAAGAGAGCCCAACGTTCGGCGACTCCCTGCATTACGATTTCGTCGGTCTGAGCGCCAGCAGCGCGTTGGCGGTGTACCTGGAGGAACAGGCGTTGCACGCCGGGGCGCGGCTGGCGATCCGCATTCGCGCAGAAGGGTTCGATGCCCTGATGCGTATGGTCGCCCGCGGCGCCGGACTGGCGATCGTGCCTCAGGTCGCTATTCAGCGTCGTGGCAACGATCTGCCCTTCAAGCGCTTTGTCCTCAAGGAAGACTGGGCACAACGCAAACTATTGCTCTGCGCCCGCTCTTTCGAGGGTCTGCCGGGTTATGCCAAGGCCTTGCTCGAGACGTTGCGCAGCGCAAACCTTGAACCCGGGTCAGTATTACAAACAGGCGACGAAGCGTAAGATCTGCGCTTTCAAATCAGGCCTGGCCACAACAATCAGAAGGGAACGCGATGGCGGATGAAATTTTGCAGCAGGCGACGCTCAAGCGAGGGCTGAAGAATCGACACATTCAATTGATCGCACTGGGTGGTGCGATCGGCACGGGGCTGTTTTTGGGCTCCGCCGGCGTTCTGAAGTCCGCCGGCCCGTCGATGATCCTCGGTTACGCGATTGCCGGTTTCATTGCGTTCCTGATCATGCGCCAACTGGGCGAAATGATCGTCGAAGAACCGGTGGCCGGCTCATTCAGCCATTTCGCGCACAATTACTGGGGCGGCTTCGCGGGTTTCCTGTCTGGCTGGAACTACTGGGTGTTGTACGTTCTGGTGGGCATGGCCGAACTGACGGCTGTCGGTAAATACGTGCAGTTCTGGTGGCCGGAGGTGCCGACCTGGGTCAGCGCGGCGGTATTCTTCGTGCTGGTCAACCTGATCAACTGCCTGAACGTCAAAGTCTTTGGCGAGATGGAGTTCTGGTTCGCGATCATCAAGGTCGTGGCCATCATCGGCATGATCGTCCTGGGCTGCTACATGCTGTTCAGCGGCACCGGCGGCCCGCAGGCATCGGTGAGCAACCTGTGGAGCCACGGCGGTTTCTTCCCCAACGGCACCACTGGCCTGCTGATGGCGATGGCGTTCATCATGTTCTCGTTCGGTGGCCTGGAACTGGTCGGCATCACCGCAGCGGAAGCCAGCGAGCCGAGGAAGGTCATTCCCAAGGCGATCAATCAGGTGGTGTACCGGGTGCTGATCTTCTACGTCGGCGCACTCACCGTGCTGCTGTCGCTCTACCCGTGGGACCAATTGCTGGAAACCCTGGGCGCCTCGGGCGATGCCTACAGCGGCAGTCCGTTCGTGCAGATCTTTGCCCTGATCGGCAGCGACACCGCCGCACAGATCCTCAACTTCGTGGTGCTCACCGCCGCGCTGTCGGTCTACAACAGTGGCGTGTACTGCAACAGCCGCATGCTTTACGGCCTGGCGGAACAGGGCGATGCACCCAAGGTGCTGATGAAGCTGAACAAGCAAGGCGTGCCGCTGCTGGCGCTGGGCGTGTCGGCGCTGATTACCCTGCTGGCCGTGGTGGTCAACTACGTGGCACCCCATGAGGCGCTGGAATTGCTGTTCGCTCTGGTGGTTGCCTCGTTGATGATCAACTGGGCGCTGATCAGCCTCACACACCTGAAATTCCGCAAAGCCATGGTCCAGCGGGGTGTGGAGCCGGGCTTCAAGGCGTTCTGGTCGCCCTACACCAATTACCTGTGCCTGGCCTTCATGGCCGTGATCATCTGCGTCATCTGGATGATCCCGCCGGTACGGGCCTCGGTGTATGCCATGCCGGTGTGGGTGGCGCTGATCTACGCCTGCTACCGGATACGCGTGTCGCGCAGCAACTAACCGCGCAAAAAATGGCCCCGGCATTCAATGAATACCGGGGCTTTTTTATGCGCCATCTGTAGGAGCGAGTTTACTCGCGATGGTCGTCAACGATGACGCTGGACACCTGACACCCCACGGTGCCTGGGCCTCCATCGCGAGCGTCCCCCCTGTAGGAGCGAGTTTACTCGCGATGGTCGTCAACGATGACGCTGGACACCTGACACCCCACGGTGCCTGGGCCTCCATCGCGAGCATGCTCGCTCCTACAGTTGTCCACATTCCTCCTGTAGGAGCGAGTTTACTCGCGATGGTCGTCAACGATGACGCTGGACGCCTGACACCCTGCGGTGCCTGGGCCTCCATCGCGAGCGTCCCCCCTGTAGGAGCGAGTTTACTCGCGATGGTCGTCAACGATGACGCTGGACGCCTGACACCCTGCGGTGCCTGGGCCTCCATCGCGAGCATGCTCGCTCCTACAGTTGTCCACATTCCTCCTGTGGGAGCGGGCTTGCTCGCGATGGTCGTCAACGATGACGCTGGACGCCTGACACCCTGCGGTGCCTGGGCCTCCATCGCGAGCAAGCTCGCTCCTACAGTTATCGCATTGCCTGTCGGAACGCGCTGACACAGGGATCACGCACATGCGAGCGCTTCTGGGCATTCCGATGTCGAGCACAGACAACTCGACCCTGGTCACTCCCGGCAGGATGCGCCTTCAGCTCTCCTCACTTGCCTGGAGTCATCATGACCGCAAATGCACCGATCACCGTTCTTCGCGACACTCACCCACTGCCCGTGCTGGACGCCTGCAAATGGGAAAAACTCGAAGGCGACCCGCACACGGTCAACCTCAACGCCTACACCAGCGAAGACGGCAGCAAGATCATGGGCACCTGGATCTGCACTCCGGGCAAGTGGTATGTGGAATACGTGAAGTGGGAATACTGCGACTTCCGCGAGGGTTACTGCATCATTACGCCGGAAGGCAAGGAACCGATCCATCTGCGCGCGGGTGATATTTTTATTATCGAGCCGGGGATGAAAGGCACCTGGGAAGTGGTGGAAACCGTGCGCAAGTATTTCGTGTTTGCCTGACACAAAAAACTGTAGGAGCGAGCTTGCTCGCGATGCGGCCGTCACATCCACCCTGATTGTGACTGACCCACCGCTATCGCGAGCAAGCTCGCTCCTACAGGGTGGGGTTATCCCCCACCCCAGATGTTCATTGCGGCTTACGATAACTATTGATGATCGCCGAGAAGTCCTTGCCCCCTTCCCCACGCAGGCTCATCGCCTGATACAACTGCTGAGCCACAGCTCCGAGCACCACCGGTTGGTGCGCCTGACGCGCCGCTTCCGTGGCCAACCCAAGATCCTTGAGCATCAACTCTGCACCAAAACCACCGGTATAACCGCGCGACGCCGGCGCCGTTTCGACGATGCCCGGCCACGGGTTGTACATTTCCGAACTCCAGCAACGCCCGGTGGAGCTGTTGATGATGCCGGCCAGCACGCCCGTGTCGATTCCCAGCGCATTCCCCAGCGCCATGGCTTCACTGACGCCGACCATGGAGATCCCCAGCAACAGGTTGTTGCAGATCTTGGCGATCTGCCCTGTACCGACTTCACCGCAATGCACGATGTTGCGGCCCATCTGCGCCAGCACCGGTTGCAGGGTGGCAAAGAGTTCTGCCGTTGCGCCGACCATGAACGTCAGTGTCCCGGCCGCTGCACCGCCGGTGCCACCGGAGACCGGGGCATCGGCCATGGCCACGCCCTGCCTGGCCGCCGCTGCGGCCACATCGCGGGCTGTCTGCGGATCGATGGTGCTGCAATCCACCGCTGGCACGCCTTGGCCAATACCGGCCAGCACACCGTCTTCGCCCAGCCACACGCTGCGCACATGCACAGCGGCGGGCAGCATGGTGATAACCAGCTCCGCACCCTGGGCGGCCTCGCGGGCCGACCCGCTGATGCTGCCGCCCAGTTGTTCAAGCTCAGCCAGCACGGTTGTGTTCAGGTCCACCAGTCGCAGCGAATGACCGGCCTTGATGAGGTTGCGTGCCATCGGCGCGCCCATGTTACCCAGACCGATAAAGGCAATTTTCATGTCCGGCTCCTTAACGCAGGTTGATGGTGGTGTTCACGCCGTCGTTGACGCTGTTGTCATCGAACCAGCGCGCAGTCACCGTCTTGGTCTGAGTGTAGAACTGCACCACCTGCTTGCCATACGGGCCGAGGTCGCCAAGCTTGGAACCCCGTGAACCCGTGAAGCTGAAGAACGGCACCGGCACCGGGATAGGGATGTTGATGCCCACCTGGCCCACATCGATTTCACTCTGGAACTTGCGCGCTGCCGCACCGCTCTGGGTGAACAGACCCGTGCCATTGCCGAACGGGTTGGCGTTCACCAGGGCGATGGCCTGGTCGAGGGTGTCAACTTCCAGTACCACCAGCACGGGGCCGAAGATTTCCTGGGTGTAGATCTGCATGTCGGTGGTGACACCGGAGAACAGGGTCGGGCCGACGAAGTTGCCCTGCTCGAAACCCGGCACAGTGATGTCGCGACCGTCCAGCTCCAGCTTGGCCCCTTCCTTGATGCCGCTTTCGATCAGGTCAAGAATGCGCGCCTTGGCCTTTTTCGAAATCACCGGACCGACGTCGGTGCCCGGCTCGCTGCCCGCGTTGACCTTGAGTTTCTGCGCCAATGCCTTGAGGTCAGGTAGCCACTGCTTCGACGCACCGACCAGCACCACCACCGAGGTGGCCATGCAACGTTGCCCGGCGGCACCGAAACCGGCCCCCACCAGCGCGTTCAACGCTTGCTCGCGGTTGGCATCCGGGAGCACCACGGCGTGGTTCTTTGCGCCCATCATCGACTGTACGCGCTTGCCGTGTTTGCCCGCCAGGTCGTACACGTGGGTGCCGACGGCGGTCGAACCGACGAAGGAAACAGCCTTGATGTCCTTGTGGGTGCACAGCGCATCGACCACATCCTTGCCACCGTGCACCACGTTGAGCACGCCGGCCGGGACGCCGGCCTCGATGGCCAGTTCCACCAGCAGCATCGTCGACAGCGGGTCCTGTTCCGACGGTTTGAGCACGAAGGTGTTGCCGCAGGCGATGGCCATCGGGAACATCCACAGCGGGATCATCGCCGGGAAATTGAACGGGGTGATACCGGCGCAAACGCCGATAGGCTGGCGCAGGGTGTAGGTGTCGACGCCACCGGCGACGTTTTCGGCGAACTCGCCCATTTGCAGCGTGCCGATCGAGCAGGCGTGCTCCACCACTTCCAGGCCCCGGAAAATATCGCCTTCAGCGTCGGCAATGGTCTTGCCCTGTTCGTTGCTGAGCACCACGGCAATGCGCTTGGAGTGCTCGCGGATCAGCGCCTGGAGCTTGAGCATGATGCGCATGCGCGCACCGATTGGCGTCAGCTTCCAGGTCTGGAAGGCCCGATGGGCGGCACTGATGGCAGCGTCCACTTCCTGCGCCGTGGCAAATGGCACCTTGGCCAGCACTTGCTGGGTGGCCGGGTTGACGATGTCGTGCCACTCGGTGGACTGCGACTCGACCCACTGGCCGTCGATCAACAGCTTGACCTTGTGCACCGTGGTTTCGTTAGGCGTGAGCGATACGTTCATGCTGGTCTCCGGGATCTTGTTTTTGTCGAGAGAGCGAGCCAAGGCGAGAAGGTCGCCTTGAGATGAGTCGTGCGTCGCGATGTGGTGATCGGACTGTTTCTGGAGTATAGATGTGCAAACTTCTAATAAGAACGCACATAAAAGCCGGTCCATCATGCAAAAAAACATCACGTCGCTGGGGTCGCTGAATTGGGATGACCTCAAGTTTTTCCTCGAAGTCGCCCGCACCCGCAAGGCCAGCACAGCGGCCAAACGCCTGGCGGTGGACTACACCACCGTGTCGCGACGCATCAGTTCCCTGGAAACGGCCCTGGGCACCCTGCTGTTCGAAAAGTCGCGCACCAGCGGCTTTGTCCTGACCAACGAGGGCCAGCGGCTGCTCGCCTACGCCGAGGCGATCGAAAGCACGTTGCACATGGCCTGCGAGCAAGTGTCAGGGTCGGGCGTGGCGCTGTCCGGGCATGTGCGCATGGGGTGCACCGAAGGGTTCGGCAGCTTTTTCATCACCCCGCAACTGAGCCACTTCGTTGACGCCTATCCAGCCATATCGGTGGACATCCTGCCGCTGCCGCACTTCATCAGCCTGTCCAAGCGCGAGGCCGACATCGTCATTGCCCTGGAACGCCCGGAGCACGGTCCGTACGTGTGCTGCAAACTCTGCGACTATAAACTGCAGCTGTACGCCACCCAGGACTATCTGGACAAACACCCGCCCATCCGGCGCCCGTCCGACCTCGGCAAGCATTCGTTCATCAGTTATGTCGACGACCTGGCGTTCAGTTCCGAGCTTCTGTACCTGGCCAACGTCCTGCCCAACGCCAGCGCCAATCTGCGCAGCACCAGCGTCATCGCCCAATTCGTGGCGGCGCAACAAGGGCGCTCACTGGCCATCCTGCCGTGTTTTCTCGCCGCTCAGGATCCCCGTTTATTACCGGTGCTGCCGGAGGAGATCAACATCACGCGCCAGTTCTGGATGTACTGCCGCGAGGACTTGAGAAAACTCAAGCGGATTACGTTGTTGTGGGATTACATCCGCGCAGTCACCGAGCAGAACCAGGGGTTGTTGATGGGCGAACACCGCGAAATATTGTTCGCCGACTAACCCGCACTCACCACAATCGACACGCGGCGATTCTCGGTCCGCCCCGCTGCGGTGTCGTTGCTGGCCACCGGCTGGCTGCTGCCCAGGCCCTGGAGCTGGATGTTTTGCTCGGGCATGCCAACGGCGGTCAGTACCGTGGCCACGCTTTTCGCTCGCCGCACGGACAGTTGCTGGTTGTAGGCCTCTTTACCCGAGGCATCGGTGTGGCCGTCGATGCGTACGTGGTCGATGCCCACGCCCAGCAGCGCCTTGCCAATACGTTCAACGATGTCGGTGCTCTGCCGGTTGAGGCTTTCGACATCGCTGCCAAACAGGACCTTGCCGGACAGGCCGAAGGCCCAGCCCTCGTCGGTCAATTCGAAACCTTGCTGTTTGAGTACCGCGACCTGCGCAGGGGTCAGGCCTTTTTGCGGCGCGGTCTGGCAACCGGTCAATGCCAGGATCGCCATGAAGAATGTGAGGGTCAGAATACGAAGTGAGAACACGGACATAGCTCCTGGTTTAAACGTCGGCGACAGGGTGCTCCGACCCTGACGTGTGCTGTGCGCCTCGGGCGAGGCGTTTGGCCTGGTACATGGCCGCATCGGCCGCGTCGAGCAGCGCCCCCGGCGTCGCGCCATGATCGGGATAGACGGCGATACCGATGCTGAGGGAGGTCAACACTTGCGTGGTCCCTGGCAGAGCAATCGGCATTTCCATGCTCTCCAGGATTTTGTCGGCGATGCGCTCGGCGTCCTCCGTCTGGTGCAACGGCGTGAGCAGGACGGCGAATTCATCACCGCCCAGGCGTGCCACCAGATCGTCCTCGCGCAGTTGTGCGCGCACCCGATTGGCAACAGCCACCAGGACCGCATCACCGGCGGCGTGACCGAAGTTGTCGTTGATTTCCTTGAACCGGTCGCTGTCGAGAAACAGCACCGCCACACGCTCGTTGTACTTGTTGGCGTTGCGCAGGGCACGAATCAGCCTGCCCTCGAAAAACGCCCGGTTCGGCAACCCGGTGAGGCTGTCGTGGCTGGCCTGATGAGCCAGGGTTTCGTTTTCGGTCTGCAGGTGGGTCTGCCAGTTCTCGAGTTCATCGAGCAGGGCGTTGAAGTCGTTGCCGAGGTTGTCGAGTTCGGCGATCTCGGCGGGCGGCACGCGCTGGTCGAACGCCCGCTCGCTGCGCGCGGCATGGGCCACGGCGGCCAAATGGCGCAGTGGCCGGGTAATTCCGCGCAGTTGCCGGCGCGCGAGATACAGCGCCACCCAGGCACTGATGGCCGTGCACAGCACGATGCCCACCAGACCACTGAGCAGGAAACGCATCAGGCTGCCACCGTGGCCGGTCAGGTGGATGTTACCTATCTCACGGTCCTGATGGATGATCGGCAAGCTGATCGGTTTCTCCAGGAATACCTTGGCCATCTGCATTTCAAGGGCAGAAAGCAATCCGCTTTCCGGGCGGCGCCAATGCGCCAGCACCCTGCCTTGTGCGTCCAGCACCTGGGCATCGGCCACTTCTTCGGTGGACGCGATCAAGGCCAGTGCTTCATTGGCGGCCGGCTTGTCGTTGAACACAACGGCCGCTTCCACGGTGTAATTGATCGAGCGGGCGATCAGTTGCAGGTTGTAGTCGGCATAGGCGCGCAAGGCCAGGACACCGAGCAGCGTCAACGAGACGCTCGCCATGGCCACCGCCACCAGCGCGACGATCAAGTGGCCACGACCCAGGACCGAACGCAGTGTCGGGCGATTGCTCTCGCTGGAAGGCTTCATGGCGCGGCCGACCTGCGACGAGACAGTTGCAACACGCTGGGGTGAATGCGCACGCCGCTGCGAGCCACGGAATCCAGGTTGACCTCGAAGGAGACCTGTTCATCGCCGACCCGCAGGCAGAACAGGCTGCCTACGGTGCAAGGATCGTCGCTCTCGCTGATGCTCAGCACGGGCTGCCCGGTCAGAGCGGTGAACAAGCGGCCACGTTCCTCGCGTGTCAGCTTGCCGATGTACAGCGCATCGCACTCGCTGACAACCGACGGGTTGTCGGCGAGCAGGCGACGCACGGTGACAGGGCGCCCGGTGGATTGGGTCGTGCCCTTGACCAGGTCATCGGTGTATTCGGTCGGGCCGACGATGCACAAGCGCAGTTGCGGTGGCTCGACGGGCCAGCGGGCATAACTGAGGATGCCGAGGACCACTTGCGTGACCGAGCGGGCGCGCTGGTCGGCCATGCCGGGCGAGGTTGGCGCTTGCGCGAAAACGAGGCCACTGAGCAGACAGAGAAAACCTGCGAACACGATTTGCTGGCAACCAGCAATGCGCCCTGTCGTCCGGACAGCCACCTTCATGCAGGGATTCTCTTGGGTTCGAGCGGGGTAATGCCGCAACGATAGCACAGCAACGAATCGCCCGCGAGGCCTTACAGGACGGGGCTTTCAGCCATTTTTTTGGCGCCGGAACTGCGTCTTTACCCCGCCACAGAAGCCCCTTCTTCCAGCGCCAGCATCAAACCACTCAGTCGCTTGACCTTGCGCTGCACGGCCTCCTCAAATACGCCCTTACGCGGTTCGATCAGGGTGAACCAATGCTTGGCCCGGGTGATGCCGGTGTAGATCAGTTCCTTGGTCAGCACCGGGTTCAGGGCGTCAGGCAAAATCAGCGCGGTGTGGGCGAACTCGGAGCCTTGCGACTTGTGCACCGTCATGGCGTACACCGTTTCGACATCATTCAGTCGGCTCGGCAGGACAAAACGCACGCCGCCCTGACCATCGTTGCGCGGGAATGCCACGCGCAATACATGACGCCCCGCTTGTGGGCCGTCACGCTCAGGCAGTTTGAGGGCGATGCCAATGTCACCATTCATCAGACCCAGGCCATAGTCGTTGCGGGTCATCAACACTGGCCGACCTTCGTACCATTGCTGATGACCGTCGATCAGCCGCGCCTTGAGCAGCGCGTCAGTCACGCGCTGATTGAGGCCCTCCACTCCCCAGGGCCCCTTGCGCACCGCGCACAGGAGCTGGAAGGCATCGAAGGCTTGCAGCACATCGCGCGCCCACTCGATCCACCGCGCATCGTCGAGGGGGCTATCGAGTGCGGGGCGTCGGTCGTGCAACACATTCAGATAATGCCGATACCCTTGCGGGCCTTCGCCATGCCCCTCAAGCAACAAGCGCTCCAGCGCCCGATCCTGCTCTCCCTTCAACGGCAGGGAAAACACATCGTCATGGCTGCGCGCCGCCAGCAATGTGCGCGCTTCTTCAGGCTGTTGCTGGTTGACCCTGCGCGCCAGCAAGCCGATACCGCTGCCCTCCCCGAACCGTCGCGAGTGGCGCAGCATCACTACCTGTTGCGCCAGCGGGTGCGCACCTTGGGTGTCTTCCTGCAAACCGCTGTTTTCCAGGTGTTCGCCGCTGACGGATTGCAGCCACTGCCGCGTCTGCGGGCTGTACCAGCCGGCTTCGGCGTCGCGGCATAAATCACCCAGCACGGCACCAGCTTCCACTGACGCCAGTTGATCCTTGTCACCCAGCAGTACCAGCCGGGCATGGTCCGGCATGGCATCGAGCAGGTTGGCCATCATTTCGAGGTCGATCATCGAGGCTTCGTCCACCACCAGCACATCCAGCGGCAGACGATTGCCGGCGTGGTGTCGGAAATGTCGAGTGCCGGGGCGACTACCCAGCAGGCGGTGCACGGTGGTGACGTCCGATGGAATTTTTTTCCGCACGGCCTCTGCAACTTCCAGCGACCGAACCTGCTGGCTGATGGACTCCGTCAACCGCGCCGCCGCTTTACCGGTCGGCGCGGCAAGACGGATGCGCAGCGGATTGCCAGCTTCCACCGCCGGCGCCTGGAGCAAGGCCAACAGGCGCACGACGGTGGTGGTCTTGCCGGTTCCGGGACCACCCGTGACGATGCTGAACGCGCTGCGGGTGGCCAAGGCACAGGCGAGTTTTTGCCAGTCGATCGGCTGATCGGCACTGGCCTGGCCAAACAGGCCCGTGAGACGTTGCGGCAGGTCAGCAGGTGTCGACTCGTGCTCCGCCAGGCGCAAGCGCAGCGCGTTATCGATACGTCGTTCGTAGGCCCAGTAGCGCCGCAGGTACAAGCGTTTTCCAGACAACACCAATGGTCGTTGCTGCGCCGTTTCGCTGTCATCGGCGGACAAGGCGACCAGGCGACTGGAGGCCAGGACCTTGCACCAGTGGGCGCCGTCGAGGCTCGCCAGCAACTGCGAGGGCAACAGCATCGCGCCGCCTTGCACGTCACCTTCCGGGGGTAACGAGAGGGCGAAGTCCGGCTCCTTGAGCGTTTCGAACAGGTCCAGGCAAACGTGTCCGTGACCCAGTTGATGGCTGGTCAGCGCCGCCGCCAGCAGCACCAGTGGATCGTCCTCCGGGGCGAGTTCATGCAGGAAGGCGACGAAGGCCTTGTCCAGCGCGCGCAACCAGCCGCGTTCGACCCAACGCGTGAGCAACAGCAGCAAATCATCGGCGCGACTCAGGGGTGCCAGGCTGGCCAGGCTTTCAGCGGCCAGGGGCATCGGCAGCAGATCGGCGAAGGTGCGACTCATAGCAGTTCTCCCTGCTCCCAGGCCGGTTCGGCCTTGGGTTCCGGTTTGCCCTGGAACAACCGGTCCAGACGTTCGATCAAGGCTTTGGGCGGCCGGGCGAAGTACACGCCTTGCGAAGCCGCACGGGTGCCGCGCAGAAACAGATACAACGCGCCGCCGACATGCCGGTCGTAATCGTAATCGGCAAGTCGAGCCTTCAGTTGGCGATGCAACGCCAACAGATAGAGCACGTATTGAAGGTCGTAGCGATTGTCGAGAATCGACTGTTCCATGGCTTGCTCGGTGTACGCCGCGTCATCGACGCCTAGCCAGTTGGACTTGTAATCGGCCACGTAGTAACGACCGTCGTGTTCGAATGTCAGGTCGATGAAGCCCTTGAACATGCCGTTGAGCAGCACCGGCTCAGCAGCGACACGGGCGACACCGTTGTGAGTGTACTGACGCACCAGTTCATCGAGTTTGAGTACATCGACCCTGTGGCTGGCGAACCAGAACTCCATCTCCACCCGGTACTGTCGCAACTGCGCAAGTATCACAGGGGGCTGACCGACGCCCACAGGCAATGGCGACTTGAGCACGTGCTGCAACCAGTCACTCAGCGTGGTGATCCAGCCTTCCCAGCCACGGCGATTGCAACGCCGGGCAATGGCGTCTTCCACCTCTTGCGGCGTGGCGGCGAAGCCTTCATCACCCGCCCATTCGAGCAGGCCATGAAGAAAGGTGCCGGGGTTCGGACCACGCGGGAAGCGATGGATATCGGCACCGCCCGTCACCATCTCACGCGGTGCTTCGGGATCGAGACGCTCATCATCGAACAGTTTTTGTGCCTGTGGGCTTTCCGGGGCTTCGCCCGCGCTCAGGCTATCACCGATGCGCAGGGCACTGTAGGAGGCGATCCACCAGTTCTCGCTGGCCTTGCGCGTGGGGATCAGGGCCGGGAGCAAGGTGGCCACGTTTTGCGGCGGCTGGTAATGCTCGTCGGTCGGCTCGGGCATCTGGCCGTAGTGCAACGCCGGGCAGTCCTGCTGCAAGTCGTCCAACCAGCGCTGCAACCCGGACGATTCCGCCAGGGGCGCACCACCGCCCAACAGATAACCCAGGGCCGACAGGTGCAACACCGAGCTGTTGTTATTGCCGCGCTTGAGGTCGGTCACACCGAGCCAGCACGCATGCTGGGCACGGGTCAGGGCGACGTAAAGCAAACGCAGGTCCTCGGCCAGCCGTTCATCATCCGCGAGGGCGATCAATGCAGGCGTGGGCTTCAGGCTGACCTGGGCATTGCCCGCTTCATCGTGGTAATGCAGGGGCAAACGGCTGCCATCGACGGGTTTTGTCGAACACACGAACGGCAGGAACACCAGCGGATACTCCAGGCCCTTGGATTTGTGAATGGTCACGACCTTGACCAGTTGCTCGTCGCTCTCCAGGCGCAGGATCTGCTCTTCGCCCGCCTGGCCGGACAACGCCAGGTGCTCGGACAAATGGCGAATCAACGCCTGCTCCCCATCGAGTTCAGCGGCGGCCTGCTGCAACAACTCGGACAGGTGCAACAGGTTGGTCAGCACCCGCTCGCCGTCATGGCGCGCGATCAAGGCTTGAGGCAGTTGGAAGTCATGCAGCAAACGTCGCAGCATCGGCAACACACCCTGCTTGCGCCATAGCTCACGGTAACCACGGAACTGCATAACCCGCGTTTCCCAGGCCAGCTCATCCTGATTCAAACGCTCCAGCTCGGCCAGCGACAGATTCAAGGTGAGACTGGCCAGTGCCGCCCGCAGCGGACGCTCGACATCCGGTTCCGCGCAGGCCTTGAGCCAGGTCAGCAGGTCGTGGGCTTCCTGGGCGGCGAACACCGAGTCCTTGTCGGAAAGGTAAACGCTGCGCACGCCCCGGGCTGACAGTTCGGCACGGATGGCCTGGGCCTCGTTGCCGTCGCGTACCAGGATCGCGATGTCCGCCGGCAACAGGCCTTTGAACGCTTTGCCGTCCTGGACGAATCCCGCCGTGCCTTGTTGCCCGCCGTTGAGCAACGCGGTGATCCGACTGGCGCACGCGGCGGCGAGTTGCTGGCGATAGACCGCGCCCGACAGTGGTTGATCGGCCGACAGATGCCAGATGTTCAGCGCGGGCACGACCTGTCCATCGATGCTCAAGGCTTCCTTGCGTCCCTGGGACGCCACCGACAAAAACGGCACCGGGTTCTCGCCGTCCTGCTCACGAAACAGGAACGCGCCGCGCCCGGTCTCCCGCGACTCCGCGCGTTCAAACACATGGTTGACCGCCCCGACCATGCCATGACTGGAGCGGAAGTTGGTACCCAGGGTGTGCAGTCGCCCGGCGGTCGCCTGACGGGCACGCAGGTAGGTGTAGATGTCGGCGCCACGGAAGGCGTAGATCGCCTGCTTGGGGTCGCCGATCAGGAATAGACCGCATTCGGGGTTATTGTCCTCGATGCGATAAATGCTTTCGAAAATCCGGTACTGCACCGGGTCGGTGTCCTGGAACTCATCGATCAACGCCACCGGAAATTGCTCGCGAATCAGGGTCGCCAGACGCTCGCCGCCGTCGGCTTGCAGCGCAGCATCGAGGCGCAGCAACATGTCGTCGAAACCCATTTCCGCTCGGCGACGCTTCTCGGCCTCGAACCGTGCACTCACCCAACGGGCAGCGTGTTGCAAAACAGCGGCATCGGGTGTGGGCAAGGCATCCAGGCTGGCCTTGAGACCCGCCATGGCATCCAGCCCCGGATGGCCAGGCGCCGCACCCGTCTTCCAGGCCTCGGCCATGCCATCGGGCGTCAGGCGGGTGAAGCCCGTGCCGATGTCCAGTTGCTCTAGCGCTTCGTCTTCCGCCCAGGCCTTCAATTTCTCGAACCAAGGCTCGAAGTAACGCGCCTGCATCTTGCGACCGTCGACACTTTTGCTCGCCACCCCTTCATGGCAGATGGCGAGTAACTCGTCCGCCCAATGGCGCCAGGGGCTTTTCAGATCGACCAGGGCAGCGCGCCGCTCTTGCAGGCACTCGACGATCAGATCGGCGGGGGCCATGCCTTCTTCGCCATTGCGTGCAGTGGCGAACAGACCACGCACGCGCGGCAACAACGCGGCCGGGCCGCCCAGGTTACTGCGCACCCAGTCCAATGCATCGCCTTGCATCGGGTAGCAGAACAGGCGCCAGTAATCGCGCAGGACCTCGCCCAGCAAATCGCTGTGATCGGTTTCCAGGGTCTGGGTAAACAGGCTGCCGCTGTCGAAGGCGTGCTCGCGCAACATGCGCTGGCACCAACTGTGAATCGTCGAAACGGCCGCTTCATCCATCCATTGCGCGGCGATGTCCAGCCGGTTCGCGCAGCCGGGCCATTGTTCAGGCGTGTACTGCTCACGTAACTCGGCAATCAGCGCATCGGGCGACGGTGTCTCATCGCGAAAAAACCGCGCGGCCTCTGCCAGACGCGTACGAATGCGTTCGCGCAGTTCCTTGGTCGCGGCATCGGTGAAGGTCACGACAAGGATTTGCGGCGGTAACAATTCACGCCCGTAACCGTTCGACTCGCCACCGTGACCGAGGACCAGGCGCAGGTACAACGCGGAAATGGTAAAGGTCTTGCCGGTGCCGGCGCTGGCTTCGATCAGTTGGCTGCCGCGCAGCGGGAACGCCAGGGCCAGCGGTGTCTGGGTGGTCATGCGCGCGCTTCCTCGCTGGTCAATGAACGCCAGGGAGCGTCAACGATGGGTTTATACAAAGCGGTGCACCAATCGGGAAACGTCTCGTCGGCGACCAACGCGTCGTAGTCGGCGAACTGGCGGCTGAGTGCCGGGCTTTCACGCCGCTCACCGTCAGTGGTCAATCCATCCCCTTCATAGGCTTTGCGGGCAGCGGCGTCGGCCTTGGCGGGATCGGTCTGACCGAGCCAGGCAAACGCCGTCTTCACCGCGACGGGAAGTGGCTGGCGCATGCCGGTCTGCCACGCCTGCAGCAAGTCGCCGAGCGTTCGCCAGGCCGCCTCCTGCTCCAGCGGCGGCAACAGCAGACTGTCGTCACTGGCCACCAACGCGGTGGTCATCGGCAGGCCACTGGCGCAGGCCACCAGGTGATTGACCCACGGACGAGTGAGGCGATGCCATTTTCGCGCCTTGATCGAGCCGATGCTGTTAGGGATCGTAGTGACCGACAATAGCCCACCATCAGCCCGCTGATGCAGGCCACTGAGCCAGCCCTCCAGGCGTAAATCCTGGAATTGGACATTGATCGGCAGTGCGCTGTTCAGAGGTGTCGGCCATAACGCCAGAAGCTGTTGATAGCGTTGCAACAGATCAGGCAGCGGCTCGATCAACTCACGTTGCAGGCGCTCGCCAAAACCGGCCATGGGCAACAGCCCACTGTTTTGCAGACGTTTGGCCTGGAACTCCAACACCTCGTCCGCCAGGTCGATTCGCGCCAGTGCGGCGCCGAGCAGGCTGTCGCTGAGGCTGTAGCGTTGCAACACGTCAAGGACAAAGGGCTCCTCATCGGCCAGGGGTACTTCAGCGGCTTCGAAAAACACTTTCAGTCGCTGGCTGAAGAAATGTCGGACAGGGTTGCGCAGGAAGTCCTGTAACTGGCCGAGGCTCAACGGCTCTTCCTGCACGAAAGGTGGCAGGATGCTGTCGTCGGCCATGGACTCGATGCCTTGGTGAAGCGCTTGCCATTCGTTCGCGTAACTGAACAGGTTGTCGCCCTCATGAAAGTAACGGGCGCTGAACGGTTGCAGCGGGTGCTCCTGGGTCATGGCCTCAAGCAGGTCTTCGCCGCCAGCATGCAATCGCCAGCCGCTGGCGAGGTGGTCACGCAGTTGACCGATCAACACCGAGGCGGGCCGCTCGCTGTTGTCGCGAATGCTGCGGCCGACCCAGCTGACGTACAGTTGATCGCGTGCCGACAGCAGGGCTTCGAGCAGCAGATAGCGATCATCTTCGCGACGAGAGCGGTCGCCGGGGCGGTAGTCACTGCCCATCAGGTCGAAGTCCAGTGGCGGTTGCGCACGCGGATAATCACCGTCGTTCATGCCCAGCAGGCACACCAGCTTGAAGGGGATTGCCCGCATTGGCATCAAGGTGCAAAAGTTCACCGCACCGGCGAGAAAACGCTGGGACAAACGCCCCTGATCGAGGCCGGCGAGCCAGGCTTCGCGGACGACGGTCAACGGCAGGTGATCGTTGAGGCCCACCGACTCACAGGTCTGCAGCCAGGTTTCGCGTAGCTCTTCGAGTTGGGTGAGCAGGTAGTCGTCATGCTCATTGCTGGCCAGGAAAAACAGTTGCATCAGGGCCTGCAATCGCTGGCTCCATTGAAGGGGAGCAGCGGGCTCGGACAGCTCCTGATGCGCCACCTCCAGTGCATCAAGCAAAGCCACCAAAGGACCGATGAGTGCCGCGTCCAGCCCACCAATTTCGTCATAGGGTTCGATCCCCTCGCAGGCACCGCCACTGCCCACCGCATAACCAAGCAGCATCCGCCGCAGGCCAAACCGCCAGCTGTTTTGCTCCAGCTCCTGAGGCAGGCCGAGGCCGGCACGTTGATCGGCGTTCATGCCCCATCGAATGCCGGCGCCTTCGATCCAGCGATGCAGGGTGGGCAGGTCCCGTTCCTCGACACCGAAGCGGGTGCGCAGGGCAGGAACGTCGAGCAGGTCAAGAATTTCGCTGACGGGGAATCGACTGTCGGGCAGCTTGAGCAGGTGTTCGACGGCAATCAGCAATGGATCACGACCGCGCTGGCCCTGGTCGGCGAGCGTGAACGGAATGAAGCGCGGGTCATTGCGATCGAGCTGGCCGAACACGGCCCGTATGTGGGGTGCATAGCTGTCGATTTCGGGAACCATCACGATGATGTCGCGTGGATTCAGGTCTTTGTCGGCACTGAAGCGTGCAAGCAACTGGTCGTGGAGGATTTCCACTTCGCGTTGGGCGCTGTGAGCAACATGGAAACGAATCGATTGATCGACTTTCAGGTCGACCGCTGGCCAGCGTTCTCGGGTTTCATTCAGGGGGCGCAATTCTAGAATGTCGTCCTGCAGTTGATTGAGCATGTTCAGTGGCTCGCCGTCACTGAACAGATCGATGCGCCCATCGCGGAACGCCGAACGGTAACTGTTGGGATCGTCGTAGCTGTCGAGCAGGTTGATGTAGTCGCGCCCTTGCTTACCCCAGGCAGCCAACAGCGGATGGGCATGCTGATGCAGGGTCTGGGAGTCCAGCACTACCGGCATGCCGCTCTTGCGCGCCTGACGCTTGTACTGATGACGCAGCAGGTCCTTGTCGGCGACGATGTCCGCCCAGTGGTGGCGGCACGGGTTATGGACGCACAACAGAACCTGACTGAAACGGGACAGCCCGGCGAGGGCTTCCAGTGCCTGGGCGGGCAATGAGGAAATTCCGAAAACGATCACTCGTGTAGGCAGCCCGGCGGGGGCGGCGTCGAGGTTGTTGATACGCTCGATAAAGCGTTGATGGACACCCGCTCGGCTTTGCGACATGCCCTCCTCACCGACGTCCAGCAGCAGTGCACGCCACAGTTCAGCCTGCCAGCAGTTGGCGGGCGTCAGGGGCTTGGCTTCACCGCGCACATTGCGCAATTGATGACGACCGTCAGCCCAGTCCTCCAGCCAGTCGGCACGGTAGACCTGATATTGGTCGAACAGGTCAGCCAGTCGCTCGGCCAGTTGGTAGCGTTTGCGCAGATCGGTGTCATGGGTCAGAAAGCGTTGCAGCGGTTCGAAGTGTGGTTGGTCGATCAACTGGGGGAGCAGGCGCATCAGGCGCCAGGTCAGCGGGGCTTTATCAAGCAGGGATTTGACCGGGATTTCGTCACGACCCAGGACCATGCGATAGAGCTGCCACATGAAGCTGCCCGGCAACTGCACGTCGATCGCGGCGGCGATACCGCAGCCGCCCATGTCGTCTTCTTCCGGGTCTTCTGCCAATGCCAGCTTCAGCCATTGGGCGATGCCGTTGCTCTGCACCAGGGCGATTTCATTTTCCAGGGGAGCCAGCGGGTAGCGGCGCATCCAGCTGACCACCAGACTGCGCAACTCGTCCAGGCGGTTGCCGTGAACCACCATAAAACCAGCACTGAGGGACGTCGCGTCCGGCATAAAGGCATCCTTGGAAAATTACAAAAGCCAGGGGCGAACCTTAGCATTGTCGGCTGATCGTGACAGCCGCAGCCGCCTGCCGTGGGTAGCGAAGCTTTTCTTGCGGGCAAAACAAAACCCCAACTGCTTTCGCAATTGGGGTTTCGGAATTTAATCTTGACGATGACCTACTCTCACATGGGGAAACCCCACACTACCATCGGCGATGCATCGTTTCACTGCTGAGTTCGGGATGGGATCAGGTGGTTCCAATGCTCTATGGTCGTCAAGAAATTCTTGAGCTGACGTGTCTTTCGACATTCCAGCGAATCGGGTATGTGATGTCTTTCGGCTTTGTGAGTCGCAAACTTTCGGTTCGTTTCGTCTTCACAACACCGCAATCTGGCCTTTCGACTCAAATTGCTTGGGTGTTATATGGTCAAGCCTCACGGGCAATTAGTATTGGTTAGCTCAACGCCTCACAGCGCTTACACACCCAACCTATCAACGTCGTAGTCTTCGACGGCCCTTCAGGGAACTCAAGGTTCCAGTGAGATCTCATCTTGAGGCAAGTTTCCCGCTTAGATGCTTTCAGCGGTTATCTTTCCCGAACATAGCTACCCGGCAATGCCACTGGCGTGACAACCGGAACACCAGAGGTTCGTCCACTCCGGTCCTCTCGTACTAGGAGCAGCCCCTCTCAAATCTCAAACGTCCACGGCAGATAGGGACCGAACTGTCTCACGACGTTCTAAACCCAGCTCGCGTACCACTTTAAATGGCGAACAGCCATACCCTTGGGACCGGCTTCAGCCCCAGGATGTGATGAGCCGACATCGAGGTGCCAAACACCGCCGTCGATATGAACTCTTGGGCGGTATCAGCCTGTTATCCCCGGAGTACCTTTTATCCGTTGAGCGATGGCCCTTCCATACAGAACCACCGGATCACTAAGACCTACTTTCGTACCTGCTCGACGTGTCTGTCTCGCAGTCAAGCGCGCTTTTGCCTTTATACTCTACGACCGATTTCCGACCGGTCTGAGCGCACCTTCGTACTCCTCCGTTACTCTTTAGGAGGAGACCGCCCCAGTCAAACTACCCACCATACACTGTCCTCGATCCGGATAACGGACCTGAGTTAGAACCTCAAAGTTGCCAGGGTGGTATTTCAAGGATGGCTCCACGCGAACTGGCGTCCACGCTTCAAAGCCTCCCACCTATCCTACACAAGCAAATTCAAAGTCCAGTGCAAAGCTATAGTAAAGGTTCACGGGGTCTTTCCGTCTAGCCGCGGATACACTGCATCTTCACAGCGATTTCAATTTCACTGAGTCTCGGGTGGAGACAGCGCCGCCATCGTTACGCCATTCGTGCAGGTCGGAACTTACCCGACAAGGAATTTCGCTACCTTAGGACCGTTATAGTTACGGCCGCCGTTTACCGGGGCTTCGATCAAGAGCTTCGCGTTAGCTAACCCCATCAATTAACCTTCCGGCACCGGGCAGGCGTCACACCCTATACGTCCACTTTCGTGTTTGCAGAGTGCTGTGTTTTTAATAAACAGTCGCAGCGGCCTGGTATCTTCGACCGGCATGGGCTTACGGAGCAAGTCCTTCACCCTCACCGG
The DNA here is from genome assembly GCF_054668405.1 of Pseudomonas sp. S2_C03. Taxonomy (NCBI): domain Bacteria; kingdom Pseudomonadati; phylum Pseudomonadota; class Gammaproteobacteria; order Pseudomonadales; family Pseudomonadaceae; genus Pseudomonas; species Pseudomonas sp. S2_C03. The sequence goes on from NZ_CP162766.1 coordinate 4,692,267, forward strand.
CGCACCTTCTCCCGAAGTTACGGTGCCATTTTGCCTAGTTCCTTCACCCGAGTTCTCTCAAGCGCCTTGGTATTCTCTACCCAACCACCTGTGTCGGTTTGGGGTACGGTTCCTGGTTACCTGAAGCTTAGAAGCTTTTCTTGGAAGCATGGCATCAACCACTTCGTGTTCTAAAAGAACACTCGTCATCAGCTCTCGGCCTTAGAATCCCGGATTTACCTAAGATTCCAGCCTACCACCTTAAACTTGGACAACCAACGCCAAGCTGGCCTAGCCTTCTCCGTCCCTCCATCGCAATAACCAGAAGTACAGGAATATTAACCTGTTTTCCATCGACTACGCTTTTCAGCCTCGCCTTAGGGACCGACTAACCCTGCGTCGATTAACGTTGCGCAGGAAACCTTGGTCTTTCGGCGTGGGTGTTTTTCACACCCATTGTCGTTACTCATGTCAGCATTCGCACTTCTGATACCTCCAGCAAGCTTCTCAACTCACCTTCACAGGCTTACAGAACGCTCCTCTACCGCATCATCCGAAGATGATACCCGTAGCTTCGGTGTATGGTTTGAGCCCCGTTACATCTTCCGCGCAGGCCGACTCGACTAGTGAGCTATTACGCTTTCTTTAAAGGGTGGCTGCTTCTAAGCCAACCTCCTAGCTGTCTAAGCCTTCCCACATCGTTTCCCACTTAACCATAACTTTGGGACCTTAGCTGACGGTCTGGGTTGTTTCCCTTTTCACGACGGACGTTAGCACCCGCCGTGTGTCTCCCATGCTCGGCACTTGTAGGTATTCGGAGTTTGCATCGGTTTGGTAAGTCGGGATGACCCCCTAGCCGAAACAGTGCTCTACCCCCTACAGTGATACATGAGGCGCTACCTAAATAGCTTTCGAGGAGAACCAGCTATCTCCGAGCTTGATTAGCCTTTCACTCCGATCCACAGGTCATCCGCTAACTTTTCAACGGTAGTCGGTTCGGTCCTCCAGTCAGTGTTACCTAACCTTCAACCTGCCCATGGATAGATCGCCCGGTTTCGGGTCTATACCCAGCGACTAAACGCCCTATTAAGACTCGCTTTCGCTACGCCTCCCCTATTCGGTTAAGCTCGCCACTGAATATAAGTCGCTGACCCATTATACAAAAGGTACGCAGTCACAGAACAAAGTCTGCTCCCACTGCTTGTACGCATACGGTTTCAGGATCTATTTCACTCCCCTCTCCGGGGTTCTTTTCGCCTTTCCCTCACGGTACTAGTTCACTATCGGTCAGTCAGTAGTATTTAGCCTTGGAGGATGGTCCCCCCATATTCAGACAAAGTTTCTCGTGCTCCGTCCTACTCGATTTCATGACTAAGAGACTTTCGCGTACAGGGCTATCACCCACTATGGCCGCACTTTCCAGAGCGTTCCGCTAATCTCAAAGCCACTTAAGGGCTAGTCCCCGTTCGCTCGCCACTACTAAGGGAATCTCGGTTGATTTCTTTTCCTCAGGGTACTTAGATGTTTCAGTTCCCCTGGTTCGCCTCTTAAGCCTATGTATTCAGCTTAAGATAACCATCTTATGATGGCTGGGTTCCCCCATTCAGACATCTCCGGATCAAAGTCTGTTTGCCGACTCCCCGAAGCTTTTCGCAGGCTACCACGTCTTTCATCGCCTCTGACTGCCAAGGCATCCACCGTATGCGCTTCTTCACTTGACCATATAACCCCAAGCAATCTGGTTATACTGTGAAGACGACATTCGCCGAAAATTCGCAAAACTCTTAAGAGTCACTCACAAATTTTACCTTAGCCTGATCCGTTACCAGTGAAAGTAACGTTCAGTCTATCTTTCTATCACATACCCAAATTTTTAAAGAACGAACTAGTCAAAGACTAGAAATCAACATTCATCATCAATTCGATGGAATGCTCATTTCTAAGCTTTTACAAACAGAAGCAGTAGTGGTGGAGCCAAACGGGATCGAACCGTTGACCTCCTGCGTGCAAGGCAGGCGCTCTCCCAGCTGAGCTATGGCCCCGTATTTCTACAGGCGTTTCCCACACAAAATTGGTGGGTCTGGGCAGATTCGAACTGCCGACCTCACCCTTATCAGGGGTGCGCTCTAACCAACTGAGCTACAGACCCAATTTCGGGCTGCTTCTTTCGTCTTCTTCAATGAATCAAGCAATTCGTGTGGGAGCTCATGGAGCAGCTGAGTCGTCGATTAAGGAGGTGATCCAGCCGCAGGTTCCCCTACGGCTACCTTGTTACGACTTCACCCCAGTCATGAATCACACCGTGGTAACCGTCCTCCCGAAGGTTAGACTAGCTACTTCTGGTGCAACCCACTCCCATGGTGTGACGGGCGGTGTGTACAAGGCCCGGGAACGTATTCACCGCGACATTCTGATTCGCGATTACTAGCGATTCCGACTTCACGCAGTCGAGTTGCAGACTGCGATCCGGACTACGATCGGTTTTGTGGGATTAGCTCCACCTCGCGGCTTGGCAACCCTCTGTACCGACCATTGTAGCACGTGTGTAGCCCAGGCCGTAAGGGCCATGATGACTTGACGTCATCCCCACCTTCCTCCGGTTTGTCACCGGCAGTCTCCTTAGAGTGCCCACCATAACGTGCTGGTAACTAAGGACAAGGGTTGCGCTCGTTACGGGACTTAACCCAACATCTCACGACACGAGCTGACGACAGCCATGCAGCACCTGTCTCAATGTTCCCGAAGGCACCAATCCATCTCTGGAAAGTTCATTGGATGTCAAGGCCTGGTAAGGTTCTTCGCGTTGCTTCGAATTAAACCACATGCTCCACCGCTTGTGCGGGCCCCCGTCAATTCATTTGAGTTTTAACCTTGCGGCCGTACTCCCCAGGCGGTCAACTTAATGCGTTAGCTGCGCCACTAAAGACTCAAGGTCCCCAACGGCTAGTTGACATCGTTTACGGCGTGGACTACCAGGGTATCTAATCCTGTTTGCTCCCCACGCTTTCGCACCTCAGTGTCAGTATCAGTCCAGGTGGTCGCCTTCGCCACTGGTGTTCCTTCCTATATCTACGCATTTCACCGCTACACAGGAAATTCCACCACCCTCTACCATACTCTAGCTTGTCAGTTTTGAATGCAGTTCCCAGGTTGAGCCCGGGGCTTTCACATCCAACTTAACAAACCACCTACGCGCGCTTTACGCCCAGTAATTCCGATTAACGCTTGCACCCTCTGTATTACCGCGGCTGCTGGCACAGAGTTAGCCGGTGCTTATTCTGTCGGTAACGTCAAAATTGCAGAGTATTAACCTACAACCCTTCCTCCCAACTTAAAGTGCTTTACAATCCGAAGACCTTCTTCACACACGCGGCATGGCTGGATCAGGCTTTCGCCCATTGTCCAATATTCCCCACTGCTGCCTCCCGTAGGAGTCTGGACCGTGTCTCAGTTCCAGTGTGACTGATCATCCTCTCAGACCAGTTACGGATCGTCGCCTTGGTGAGCCATTACCTCACCAACTAGCTAATCCGACCTAGGCTCATCTGATAGCGCAAGGCCCGAAGGTCCCCTGCTTTCTCCCGTAGGACGTATGCGGTATTAGCGTCCGTTTCCGGACGTTATCCCCCACTACCAGGCAGATTCCTAGGCATTACTCACCCGTCCGCCGCTCTCAAGAGAAGCAAGCTTCTCTCTACCGCTCGACTTGCATGTGTTAGGCCTGCCGCCAGCGTTCAATCTGAGCCATGATCAAACTCTTCAGTTCAAACATCTTTGGGTTTTGAGAAAACCCTAAACTTGGCTCAGCAATCGTTGGTTACATCTTTGATTTCTCGCGGAGTAACTTGTGATGCTGATAATCTGTTGACTAGCAGTCTGACTCCACAAGCACCCACACGAATTGCTTGATTCAGTTGTTAAAGAGCGGTTGGTTAAGAGCTTTCGTCTCAACCGAGGCGCGCATTCTACAGTGCCTGGTGCATCTGTCAAGCGGTTATTTTAAGAAGTTTTCAAAGTTTCCTCTGCAACTTCAACCACTTGCGCTTCCGATCTCTCGTCAGCGGGAGGCGAATTCTACAGCGTTACACGCTGCTGTCAACACCTCTTTTTCACCGCTTTCGACCGAGAAGATCGAACCGTCTATCAAGCGACAACCTCCTGCTTGACCGACTCCTTCCAGGCTTCGATGATCTGAAGCTGAACACTGCCGAAAACCGCGTAACTCGTTGTTTACCAAGGAGTTTTCCGTTTCGACTGCGCCGGAAGTGGGGCGAATTATAGACGTCCAGAATCTGCCGTCAACACCTATTTTCATATTTCTGTCATATGGGTCAAAAAAGCCCCCAAAAACAAGAAAGCCGAGCCCCAAGGGGCTCGGCTTTCTTCCCTTCTACTTACAAGCTAGGGAAAGCGAACTGCGATGCTTCATGGCTTGCACGCTGTGGCCAGCGCTGGGTGATGGCTTTGCGACGGGTGTAGAAACGCACACCATCAGGACCGTAGGCATGCAGATCGCCAAACAGCGAACGCTTCCAACCGCCGAAGCTGTGATAAGCCACCGGCACCGGCAATGGCACGTTGACGCCGACCATGCCGACCTCGATCTCATCACAGAACAACCGCGCCGCTTCACCGTCACGGGTGAAGATGCAGGTGCCGTTGCCATATTCGTGATCGTTGATCAGTTGCATGGCCTCTTCCAGGCTGTTCACGCGAACCACGCACAACACCGGCCCGAAGATCTCTTCTTTATAGATGCGCATTTCTGGAGTGACGTTATCGAACAGGCAGCCACCCAGGAAAAAACCTTCTTCATGGCCGGCCACGGTCAGGCCACGACCATCGACCACCAGTTTCGCACCGCTGGCTACACCGTCTTCCACATAGCCGCTGACTTTGTCGCGAGCCTGACCGGTAACCAGAGGCCCCATGTCCAGACCGCAGTTAGTGCCCGCACCGATCTTCAGCGCCTTGATCTGCGGCACCAATTTAGCCACCAGCGCATCGGCCACCTGGTCGCCCACACATACGGCCACCGAGATCGCCATGCAACGCTCGCCGCAGGAGCCGTACGCCGCCCCCATCAATGCGCTGACCGCGTTATCCAGATCCGCATCCGGCATCAGCACCGCATGGTTCTTCGCCCCACCCAACGCCTGGACACGCTTGCCGCGCTTGGTGCCCTCGGAATAGATGTACTCGGCAATCGGTGTCGAGCCGACAAAGCTCAGCGCCTTGACTTCCGGTGCTTCGATCAACGCATCCACGGCGGCCTTGTCGCCATGCACCACGCTCAGCACACCTTTGGGCAAGCCCGCTTCCAGCAGGAGTTGCGCGATCAGCAGTGTCGAACTTGGATCACGCTCGGATGGCTTGAGGATGAAGCAGTTACCGCAGACGATCGCCAGCGGGTACATCCACAGCGGCACCATCGCCGGGAAGTTGAACGGCGTAATACCGGCCACCACGCCCAACGGTTGGAAATCCGACCAGGCATCGATGTTCGGACCCACATTGCGGCTGTACTCACCCTTGAGGATTTCCGGTGCCGCACAGGCGAACTCGACGTTCTCGATACCGCGCTTCAGTTCACCCGCCGCATCTTCCAGCGTCTTGCCGTGCTCTTCGCTGATCAGTTGAGCGATACGCGCCTCGTTCTGTTCCAGCAATTGCTTGAACCGGAACATCACCTGAGCACGCTTGGCTGCCGGCGTGTTGCGCCAGGCTGGAAACGCAGCCTTGGCCGAATCGATGGCTTTCTGAATGGTTTCACGGCTGGCCAACGGCAGCTTGTGGATCGCCTTGCCGGTGGAGGGGTTGAACACGTCGGTCGAGCGACCGTCTTCGGTGACCAGTTCGCCATTGATCAAATGCGGGATAACGCTCATGCGGGGCTCCTGAAAAGTTGTTCACAGGCGCCCCGTCGCGGGGCGCCATATATAGAAGGGAGAATCAATCGATCTTGTTCAGCACTTCGCCGACCGCATCGAACAGGCGATCGAGGTCCTGCGGCTTGCTGTTGAAGGTTGGGCCAAATTGCAGGGTGTCCCCACCGAAGCGTACGTAGAAGCCCGCTTTCCACAGCGCCATGCCCGCTTCGAACGGACGCACGATGGCGTCGCCGTCACGAGGCGCGATCTGGATTGCGCCGGCCAGGCCAAAGTTACGAATGTCGATGATGTTTTTCGAACCCTTCAAGCCATGCAGTGCTTGTTCGAAATGCGGCGCGACTTCGGCCACGCTCTGCACCAGGTTTTCCTTTTGCAGCAGATCCAGGGCTGCAAGACCTGCAGCACAAGCCACCGGGTGCGCGGAATAGGTGTAGCCGTGCGGGAATTCCACCGCGTACTCAGGCGTCGCCTGGTTCATGAAAGTCTGGTAGATCTCGGTGCTGGCAATCACCGCGCCCATCGGGATCGCGCCGTTGGTGACTTGCTTGGCGATGCACATCAAATCGGGTGTGACACCAAAAGTGGTGGCGCCGAACATGGTGCCGGTACGACCGAAACCGGTGATCACTTCATCGAACACCAGCAGGATGTTGTGCTGATCGCAGATCTCACGCAGGCGCTTGAGGTAACCCTCTGGCGGAACCAGCACACCAGCAGAACCGGCCATTGGCTCGACGAATACGGCGGCAATGTTCGATGCGTCATGCAGTTCGATCAGTTTGAGCAGTTCATCCGCCAGGGCAATGCCGCCCTCTTTTGGCATGCCACGTGAATACGCATTGCTCGCCAGCAGGGTGTGCGGCAGGTGGTCGACGTCCATCATCGCCTGACCAAACAGCTTGCGGTTGCCGTTGACACCGCCAAGGCTGGTGCCGGCAATGTTCACACCATGGTAACCACGGGCACGGCCGATCATCTTGGTCTTGGTCGACTGGCCTTTCAGACGCCAGTAGGCGCGGACCATTTTCACCGCAGTATCCGCGCATTCGGAACCCGAATCAGTGAAGAACACATGATTGAGGTTACCTGGCGTCAGGTCGGTGATTTTCTCGGCCAATTGGAACGACAGCGGGTGGCCGTACTGGAAGCCCGGCGAATAATCGAGGGTGCCCAGTTGCTTGGCCACCGCGTCCTGGATTTCCTTGCGGGTATGCCCGGCGCCGCAGGTCCACAGACCGGACAGGGAGTCGTAGACCTTGCGCCCCTTGTCGTCCACCAACCAACTGCCTTCTGCCCCCACGATCAGTCGCGGATCACGCTGGAAATTGCGGTTGGCGGTGTATGGCATCCAGTGAGCATCAAGCTTGAGCTGGCTGGCCAGGGCAGTCGGTGCATTTTCAGGCAGATTCATGGACAAAACCTCAAAGGGCGATAAGCGGCATGGAGATGAACAGCGTTCTTGCAGCTAAATTGCCACGAGGATAAAGTCGGTGAAATCCAACTTTTGTAATGTTCAGTCTGCCCCTCACTAAACTTTGAGCACACAGCGCATGAGTAGCCGCCGTCCCGATCCGCTGGCACAAGTCAGCGACTTTGATATCCGCCTGTTGCGCATCTTCCGCAGCGTGGTGGAGTGCGGAGGTTTCTCGGCAGCAGAAACGGTGCTGGGCATCGGGCGCTCGGCGATCAGCCAGCAAATGAGCGACCTCGAACAGCGCCTCGGCCTGCGTCTTTGCCAACGCGGTCGCGCTGGATTTTCCCTGACAGAGGAAGGTCGCGAGGTTTACCAGTCGGCGTTGCAGCTATTGAGCGCGCTGGAAAGTTTCCGCACCGAGGTCAACGGCCTGCATCAACACTTGCGCGGCGAATTGATCATCGGCCTGACCGACAACCTCGTCACCCTGCCCCACATGCGCATCACCCACGCATTGGCACAATTGAAGGAGCGTGGGCCGGACGTGCAGATTCAGATCCGCATGATCGCCCCCAACGAGGTCGAACAGGGCGTGCTCGACGGCCGTCTGCACGTGGGCGTGGTGCCACAGGCGAGCGCGCTGTCCGGTCTCGAGTATCAACCGCTCTACAGTGAACGCTCGCTGCTGTACTGCGCGGTGGGACATCCATTGTTTTACGTCGACGACAAGCAACTGGACGACGAACGCCTCAACAGTCAGGACGCAATCGCTCCGACGTTCCGCTTGCCGGCAGAAATCCAGGCGCATTACCAGGCGCTCAATTGCACGGCCAGCGCTTCGGACCGCGAAGGCATGGCGTTCCTGATCCTGACCGGCCGCTACATCGGCTATCTGCCGGACCACTACGCCGGCCTCTGGGTGCAACAAGGTCGCCTGCGAGCACTGAAACCCAAAGCTCGTTTCTATGATCTGAGTCTGGCCTCGGTAACCCGAAAAGGCCGACGCGCGCACCTGGTACTGGAAAGTTTCCTGGAAAGCCTGGCGGCCACACGCTGATCCGTACGGGTTTTATTGCATCAAGACTTGTCGGGGACCCTGTCGGTGCGCTATCAACGCACTGCTTGCACCCACCCACCTGTCCGGAAGTGCCCATGACCTTTGAAGTTCCCGCTCACGCCGGCAAACCTGCCAGCCGCATTCGTCAGAAGAACGAAGAGACCATCATCAAAGCCGCCGAAGACGAGTTCGCCCGTCACGGGTTCAAAGGCACGAGCATGAATACCATCGCCCTGAACGCCGGTTTGCCCAAGGCCAATCTGCATTACTACTTCACCAATAAACTGGGGTTGTATGTGGCGGTGCTGAGCAACATCCTGCAATTATGGGACGCCACGTTCAACAGCCTCACGGCCGAGGATGATCCGGCCGAAGCGTTGACCCGTTACATCCGCGCCAAAATGGAGTTCTCCCGCCGCCAACCTCAAGCCTCGCGCATTTTCGCCATGGAGGTGATCAGCGGCGGCGAATGCCTGACCGAGTATTTCAACCAGGACTACCGCGCCTGGTTCCAGGGCCGGGCGGCGGTGTTCCAGGCGTGGATCGAGGCCGGTAAAATGGACCCGGTGGATCCGGTTCACCTGATCTTCCTGCTCTGGGGCAGCACCCAGCATTACGCCGACTTCGCCACGCAGATCTGTCGGGTCAGCGGTCGCACCAAGTTGACCAAACAGGACATGGAAGAGGCCGGCGATAATCTGATCCGCATCATTCTCAAGGGCTGCGGCCTGACTCCAACTATTTAAGACACTTATGCCTTTTACCCTCAGCAGCTTTTGCGAATACCGCGAAGAGATTCGTAAAAGCCGCTTCATCACCTACGCCGCGCCAATCGGCAGCCCTGCCGAAGCCCAGGCGTTCATCGAACAGCACAGCGACTTGAATGCCACGCACAACTGCTGGGCCTGGAAGGTGGGCGATCAGTACCGCAGCACCGATGACGGCGAGCCCGGCGGCACGGCTGGCCGACCGATTCTAGCGGCGATCGAAGCACAGGATTGCGATCAGGTGGTGGTACTGGTGATCCGCTGGTATGGCGGCATTCCACTGGGCACGGGTGGCCTGGCCCGCGCTTATGGCGGTGGCGCCAACAAATGCCTGCAAGCAGCGCCGAAAGTAGAGCTCATCAGTCGCGTGCCCGTGAACTGCGCGTGCGGATTCGCAGAACTGACGCTGGTAAAACTACGGGTGGCGGAACTCGGGGGCCTGGTGGTGGAAGAAACCTTCACCGCCAACGGTGTCGAGATGCAACTGGCGATAGGCGAGGCACAGATCGACACCCTGCAAAAGCAGCTCGCGGATCTGAGTCGCGGACGCATTCGGCTGCAACGCTGACTGCGATTCGTTAGAACCAGAACATTGCCCACATCTACTGTGCACCCGGCTGTGGATAACCTGAGCACATCGTGCTGTAACCCTTCTGTCATGCGGCTTTGCGGGCATTGCTCATTTTTCGTTCAATTTTTCTTCAAATACTGAAAATATACTTCAAAACAACCAGTTAACTCGGTTTATCACCTTTAGAAGATAGCCGAGCCGGGCTTATGCCCGACTTTGGCGATTGCGCACAAATACTGTGGAGCAATCTGTGGATAACCCGTTTATGGCTGGCCCGGTTTCATGTCCGGCCTGGGTTGGTTGAGGTTGGTTATTTTTTGATCAGTCGCCGCCCACCGGCAATACCTGCGCCATGTGGCAAACGCAGCCGTCACGATCAGGTCATACCAGGCACTCTTGCCCACCGGCTTGCGTTGCTGCGTCGAAGTCCAAATGGGTGCTGCTCCATCATTTTGGGAGCATCAAGGCTTACGCCTGGAGTATGCTCCAGGGTCTAGCCCCTTCTCGAAACGTCAGGATGCGCATCGGTGCGCAGCGAATTGCAATAACGGCTCGGCCAACGTTGTCCATTAAATCCGTGAACGTCACTTTCAAGGAACCCGCGTATGTCCAAGGTCAAAACCGCACTCATTATTGGAGCCTCTCGGGGCCTGGGTCTGGGCCTGGTGAAAACCTTGCTGGCTGATGGCTGGCAAGTTACCGCCACCGTACGTAATCCAAAAGGCGCCGACGCCTTGCAGGCATTGGGCAAGGTGCGGATCGAAAAACTCGACATGGACGATCAACAGGCGGTCATCGCGTTGAGCCAGCAACTCAAGGGCGAGATGTTTGACCTGTTGTTCGTCAATGCCGGGGTCAAGGGGCCAGAGGTGCAGACGCCAGGCGGTGCGACGCTGGCGCAGGTGGGTCAGTTGTTTTTCACCAATGCGGTGGCGCCGATCAATCTGGCGCAGCGCTTCGTCGGGCAGATTCGCCCCGACACCGGCGTGCTCGCCTTCATGAGTTCGGTGCTGGGCAGCGTCACCATGCCGGACGCACCGGAGCTGGCGTTGTACAAGGCGAGCAAGGCAGCACTGAACTCCATGACCAACAGCTTTGTCACCCAACTGGGCGAACAGAAAATGACCGTGCTGTCGCTGCACCCGGGCTGGGTGAAAACCGACATGGGCGGTGAGGGTGCCGACTTGGATGTGGAGACCAGCACGCGGGGGCTGATTGATCAGGTCAATGCGTATGTCGGCAAGGGTGGGCATCACTTTGTGAACTATCGGGGTGACGTTATTCCCTGGTAAGCCCAGGCGACCCCGCCCCCCTGTAGGAGCGAGCATGCTCGCGATGGTCGTTAACGAAGACGCGGGTTGTCTGGATGCCCGCGGTGCCTGGGCTTCCATCGCGAGCATGCTCGCTCCTACAGGCTCAGGGGCAAGCATGCCGGTTGGTCGACCGAGGCTTGCCCACCACGCACTTTTATCTGACACTGGGCACTTCGCCCCCACGGCGACCCTGGATCAGCAGACAGGGTAATCACTGAGCTGGCTAACCTGAACCCACTTTCAGAGGAGCCGGCCACCATGCCTGCGACCCGTACCTGGTTAAAAAATCCCCTTTCAATCTTCACGGCCAATGGCCTCGATGCCCGTGGTGGCCTGGTCGTGCAAGACGGTGTGATCGTCGAAGTGCTCGCCGCCGGGCAGCAGCCGTCCGCGCCCTGTGGACAGGTGTTCGATGCCCGCGAGCATGTGATCCTCCCCGGCCTGATCAACACCCATCACCATTTCTATCAAACCCTGACCCGCGCCTGGGCGCCGGTGGTCAATCAGCCATTGTTTCCGTGGCTGAAAACCCTTTACCCGGTCTGGGCGCGCCTCACCCCGGAAAAACTCGCTCTGGCCACCAAGGTCGCGTTGGCCGAACTTCTGCTGTCGGGCTGCACCACGGCCGCCGATCACCACTACCTGTTTCCGGACGGCCTGGAAAATGCCATCGACGTGCAGGTTCAGAGCGTGCGCGAACTGGGCATGCGCGCGATGCTGACGCGCGGTTCCATGAGCCTGGGCGAAAAGGACGGCGGCCTGCCCCCGCAGCAAACCGTGCAGGAAGGCCAAGTGATTCTCGACGACAGCCAGCGCCTGATTGCCGAGTACCACGAACGTGGCGATGGCGCGCAAATCCAGATCGCCCTGGCGCCCTGCTCGCCGTTCTCGGTGACCCAGGACATCATGTCGGCCAGCGCCGAGTTGGCGAATAAACTCGATGTACGTCTGCACACGCACCTGGCCGAAACCCTGGACGAAGAAGATTTCTGCCTGCAACGCTTCGGCCTGCGCACGGTGGACTACCTGGACAGCGTCGGCTGGCTCGGGCCGCGTACCTGGCTGGCCCACGGCATCCATTTCAACGCAGATGAAATTGCTCGCCTGGGCGCCGCCGGCACCGGTATTTGTCACTGCCCAAGCTCGAACATGCGCCTGGCATCCGGCATTTGCCCGAGTATCGAACTGACCGATGCCGGGGCGCCACTGGGCCTGGGCGTGGACGGCTCGGCGTCCAACGATGCGTCGAACATGATCCTCGAAGCACGGCAAGCGCTGTACATACAGCGCTTGCGGTACGGCGCCGAGAAGATCACCCCGGAACGTGTGCTGGGTTGGGCAACCAAGGGATCAGCGCAGTTGCTCGGTCGCAGCGACATTGGTGAATTGGCGGTAGGCAAACAGGCAGACCTTGCGCTGTTCAAACTCGATGAACTGCGGTTTTCCGGCAGTCATGATCCGGTGTCGGCGCTGCTGTTGTGCGGTGCGGACCGGGCGGATCGAGTCATGGTCGGCGGCCAGTGGCGGGTGATCGACGGACAAGTTGAAGGGCTGGATCTCAAAGGCTTGATTGCCGATCACAGTCAGGCGGCGCGGCAACTGATTGCCGGCGCCTGACACAACACTCCCCCTGTAGGAGCGAGCTTGCTCGCGATAGCGGTGTGTCATTCACCATCAATGTGTCCGTCATAACGCATCGCGAGCAAGCTCGCTCCTACAGGGAACGTTACAGCCCCAACACCGACAACATGATGAAGGTGGCGAACAACACAAAGTGGGTCATCCCCTCAATGGCGTTGGTTTCGCCGTCGTTGAGGTTGATCGCACTGACAATCAGCGTGAGAAAAATCATCACGGTCTGCACGGGCGTCATCGCCATCTGAAAGGGTTGTCCGGTGTAGAGCGCCATTGCTTCCATCACCGGCACCGTCAGGATCACCGTTGACAACGATGCCCCCATGGCGATGTTAACGACCGACTGCATGCGGTTGGCCAGCGCAGCACGCAATGCGGTCAGGATCTCCGGCGCCGCGGAAATCGCCGCCACCAGAATCGCTGTGATCACCGGCGGTGCTCCCGTGCCCTCCAGGCCCAGGTCCAGCGTCTTGGACATGACCTCTGCCAGGGCGCCAATCACGATCACGCCAAACACCAGGATGCCGATGGACAGCGCCAGGCTGACGGGTTTTGGCTCCTGCTCCATGGGCTCTTTTCTACGACGTTTTTCCGGATAGCTGTAGCTGAAAAAGTAACTGTGCGGCCCGACCTGCATGCGCAGGAACAATGTGTAGAGCACGACCATGGCCCCAATGGTGAAGGCCGAATACATTTTCCATTTGGCCTCCGGAATGAACTCCGGCACCACCATCGAAACACCCATGGCCGTGAGGATCATCACGCTGTAGCTGCGCGCAGAGTCATCGTTATAGGACTGTTCGCCGTGCTTGATGCCGCCCATCAACGCGGCAAGACCAAGGATGCCGTTGATGTCGAGCATCACGGCTGAGTAGATCGTATCGCGCACCAACGTCGGCGATGCTTCATTACTCATCATGATCGCCAGGATCACCACTTCAACCAACACCGCCGCCAGCGTCAGGATCATCGTGCCATAGGGGTCGCCGACCTTCTCCGCCAGCAATTCCGCATGGTGTGCAACGCGCATGGAGGCAGCAACGATGAAAAGAATCAGCACCAGCCCGGCCATCAACGCGATCACCTGGCCACTGTGCAACATCCAGTGCTCCAGCGGGTAGGCGACGAATGCGGCGATCAGCGCCAGCAGCAGAAACTTTTCTTGCTTGAGGATTGTGAACATTGCGGACCTATATGCCGAAAGACGCGAAGCGATGCCATGAGCTACTGACTGCGGGACGCCGCTAACGTTTCGTTACACCTTCGTCCCCGATTGTTGTCTCGGCGTGCAATGAATGAACCGCCCAGTCAGGTTTTATCAATAAACGCCGTGATCATCTGTAGAATGCCGCCATTGCACCTGATGAGATTTCAACACATGTACGATTGGCTGAACGCCCTGCCCAAGGCAGAACTCCACCTGCACCTCGAGGGTTCGCTGGAACCCGAGCTGCTGTTCGCCCTGGCCGAACGCAACAAGATCGCGCTGCCGTGGAACGATGTCGATACCCTGCGCAAGGCCTACGCCTTCAACAACCTGCAAGAATTTCTCGACCTTTATTACCAGGGCGCCGATGTTCTGCGCACCTCGCAGGATTTTTATGACCTGACCTGGGCCTACCTGCTGCGCTGCAAGGCGCAGAACGTGGTTCACACCGAACCGTTCTTCGACCCGCAGACCCACACCGACCGGGGCATTGCCTTCGAAGTGGTCCTCAACGGCATTGCCGCCGCGTTGAAAGATGGCGAGCAGCAACTGGGCATCACCAGCGGTTTGATCCTGAGCTTCCTGCGTCACCTGAGCGAAGAGCAAGCACAGAAAACCCTCGATCAGGCGCTGCCGTTCCGTGATGCGTTTGTCGCCGTCGGCCTCGACAGTTCGGAAATGGGTCATCCGCCAAGCAAGTTCCAGCGCGTGTTCGATCGTGCCCGCCACGAAGGTTTCCTCACCGTTGCCCACGCCGGTGAAGAAGGCCCGCCGGAATACATCTGGGAAGCCCTCGACTTGCTGAAAATCCAGCGCATCGACCATGGCGTACGCGCCATTGAAGACGAGCGCCTGATGCAGCGGATCATTGACGAGCAGATTCCGTTGACCGTGTGCCCGCTGTCCAACACCAAGCTCTGTGTGTTCGACCATATGTCCCAACACAACATTCTCGACATGCTCGAGCGCGGTGTGAAGGTCACGGTGAACTCGGATGACCCGGCGTACTTCGGCGGCTACGTGACCGAGAACTTCCACGCGCTGCACACCGACCTGGGCATGACCCAGGACCAGGCCAAACGCCTGGCGCAAAACAGCCTGGATGCCCGATTGGTCAAGCCGTAAGCAGCGCCGCTCTACCCATGTGGGAGCAAGCCCGCTCCCACATGATTCAGGTCTCCCCGGCGCCCTCCTACAACGCCATTTCCAGCTCGGTTTCCTTGGCGAAGCGATGGATTTCCCGCTGCCCTGCCGAGGTGATGTGCAGCGCACGGGAGTCATTCGGCAGGCTCAGCCAGCCGGACTGCATGAACAACTGCAGCAAAGCCGCCCCAAGCGACCCGCCCATGTGCGGACGTCTCTCACTCCAGTCGGGACAGGCACAGGCAGCCTTGCTGGTGCTGTGCGCCAATGCCTGGACGAACACACCGCGGTTCGCCAGTTCGGTGGCGCCCTTGTGCGTAATCGACACCCGATGATCGAACTGTTCGATCCAGCCTGCGTCCAGCAGGCGCTGATAGAGATCCGCGGCCAGCGTCCCTCCCAGATGATCGTCGCACAGGCGCGCACGCAACAAGGACGATGGCGCAGTCTGGCGAATAGGGACAGGCGCCGTATTGCGCTTGAACACCTCGGGGATGTCCCGAGGGGTACTGGCGATCGTCGCACTGGCCAACGCCTCTATCGCCGCGCCGACCTCAGGTGCGGCCAGCCGGAAGAATCGCTTGCGGCCACGGGTTTCGACCTTCAACAGCCCTCCAGCGGACAAACGCCCCAGATGCGCACTGGCCGAAGACGGCGACAGACGGGCCAGCAATGCCAGTTCTTCAGCCTGCCGCGCCGCGCCGTCCATCAAGGCCCACATCATTGCGCTGCGCTTTGGGTCAGACAGCAACGTGGCAATCTGGCTGATGCAAGGTGCATGTTCCATGTATTCACTCCCTGTTGAATCGTTTCGTCTACTGCTCAGAGATATCTTGACCAGTAATGTGTCCTCGGCCAAGACGTGAAAACCGCCATAAACCGGGCAGAGCCATCCACTCACCCAAGCCGCTGCTTCGCAGACTTGCAAAGACAGGTGATTGACCGCAGTGCCGATCGGCTCATCTGCGGCCCCGCCATGGCAAGCTTGGTGGGGCACACATGAGACGGGCGCTAGTATAAGCGTGTTGTCCCCCGGTTCCTGCCCCTCGGAAACCATTGGTGGTGATTGATACTGAGAGAAATTTCGCTATTTGCCTGCGACTAAAGATCAACCCCTGCCAACCCGGGAAATTGGCCGCCCAGACGAGTACATCGGCTGGCAAGCATTTCCCGCAGAAGGTTCACCGGCTTACTCAATTGAGCGCGATGGGCGCACAGCAAATTCAGCGGAGCACGCTCACCCAGCAGCTCCGGCATCAGCACTTTCAAACGCCCGGCCAACACATCGGCGCCGACATCCAGCCAGGATTTGTAGGCGATGCCGGCACCCGACACCGCCCACAGGCGCACCACATCGGCATCGTCGCTGAAGCGGTCGCCGCTGACGGTCAGGCTGACTTCACGTTTGCCGTCGTGAAAGCTCCAGTGGTCGTGGACTCGACTGCCGAGCATGTACAACAGGCAATTGTGCTGCGCCAGTTGTTCCAATTGGCGCGGCTCGCCATGCCTGGCCAGGTAACTGGGCGCGGCGCACAGCACGCGGCGATTCTGTGGGGCGATGGGCAGTGCCACCAGGCTGGAATCTTCCGGCTCGCCATAGCGAAGGGCGATGTCCACGGGTTGGCGAAACAGGTCGGCGATGCGGTCGCCCAACAACAGACGCACGGTCAGTTGCGGGTGCTCGCGCTGGAACTCGTCCAGCCACGGCAGCAACAGGTTACGCCCGAAATCCGAGGGTGCCGACAACTGCAACACACCACTGACTTGATCCTGGCCACGGGCCAGCAAGCGACGGCCTTCGTCGAGATTACCCAACGCGGCCCGGGCGTATTCAAGGAAACCTTCACCCTCAGCGGTCAGGCGCAGGCTCCGCGTGGAACGGGCCAGCAACCGTGCGCCGAGTTGCTGCTCGATGCGCTTCAACGCCGCGCTGGCAACCGCCGCCGACATGTCCATGCCCCGGGCAGCGGCAGACAAGCTACCCAGGTCCGCGGCCCGGACGAACAGTTGCAGGTCATCAAAGCGCAACATCGCGACGCCTCATTATCAAAATTTCATTGAAAGAGACTGCGCTTTTAGCGGGTTTTATCTTCCGATGAAATAGCCAATCATCTGTCTCATCGCAAATAACCTGATTCTGGAGTCGACCATGTCCCAGCCTTTCACCGCCATCGCCACGCTGATTGCCAAAGCCGGCCAACAGGACGCGCTCGAGCGACACCTTCGAGCGCTCCTTGAACCAACTCGCGCGGAAGCGGGCTGCGGTCAATACGATCTGCATCAGGACCTGGCCAATCCGCAGGCCTTTTACATGATCGAGCAATGGAACAGCGACGAGGCGTTGCAGGCCCATGACGCCAGCGCACACATCCAGCATTTTCGCGCCACGGCCGGCGAGCTGATCGAACACTTCGACCTCAAGCGCCTGCGCGCCCTGGTTTGACCCATTCTTTTATTACCTTCTGGAGTCCCCCATGAAAGCCATTGCCTACTACGCCTCCTTGCCGATCAGCGACGCCAAATCCCTGCAGGACATCGAGCTCCCCGAACCGACCGCCGGCCCACGCGACCTGTTGGTGGAAGTCAAAGCCATTTCGGTCAACCCGGTGGACACCAAAGTTCGCCAGAACGTCCAGCCGGAGGCAGGCACGGCCAAGGTGCTGGGTTGGGACGTGGCCGGCGTGGTCAAGGCGGTGGGCAGTGAAGTGACGTTGTTCAAGGCCGGCGACAAGGTGTTCTACGCAGGTTCCATCGCCCGTGCGGGCGGTAACAGCGAACTGCACGTGGTGGACGAGCGCATCGTTGGCCATATGCCAAAATCCCTGGGTTTCGCCGAAGCCGCCGCCCTGCCCCTGACCGCCATCACCGCGTGGGAATTGCTCTTTGAACGCCTGCAAATACGCGAGGGCAAAACCGATGAAGGCCAGAGCCTGTTGATCGTCGGTGCCGCAGGCGGTGTCGGCTCGATCCTCACGCAACTGGCCAGCCAGTTGACCGGGCTGAACGTCATCGGCACCGCTTCCCGGCCGCAGACCCAAAGCTGGGTGCGTGAACTGGGCGCCGACCTGGTCGTCGATCACAGCCAGCCGCTGAGCGAAGAATTGAAACGCGCAGGCCTTGAGCACGTGACGCACGTCGCCAGCCTGACCCAGACCGATCAGCATCTGGATCAGTTGGTCGACGCCCTGGCCCCACAAGGCAAACTCGCGCTGATCGACGATCCGAAAGCGCTGGACGTGACCAAGCTCAAGCGCAAGAGCCTGTCACTGCACTGGGAATTCATGTACACCCGTTCGCTGTTCGAAACCGCTGACATGATCGAACAGCACAAACTGCTCAACCGGGTGGCGGAGCTGATCGATGCCGGGACGCTGAAAACCACAGTCGGCGAGCACTTCGGCACGATCAACGCCACCAACCTGCGCCGAGCCCATGAACTACTGGAAAGTGGAAAATCCAAGGGCAAGATTGTCCTTGAAGGCTTCTGAAATACGTTGAAACAAGCGCCGCCCGCACGGGCGGCGCCGTCAGTCCGAACGTTGATCGTTGTCATGGTTTTGATTGCATGGGGGTCTACAATCGTGATCTCTGCGATGCAATCTTTTAACCGAGGAGGTCAGCAATGAAGATCCTGATAAAAGAATTGGCAAAATCCCAGTGGCAGGTCCTTCTGGATCAACACGTGGTCAACTTCCGCAGCGAAGCCGAAGCCCGCGCCTTTACCCGAACCCTTGAAGCGCGCCTGCACGCCCCTCACCCCATGCCGGTTTACCAGCACCGCGCTGCTGGCTGAGACTTTCTCAGACCTGGGCTTGCGCCACTGCGCGCGCATTTTGCAGGCGCCGGGTGAACATCGCGACACTCACCACCAGAATCGCGCACAGGCTGATGACCATCGCCATCGGCATGGCACTGCCGTCATACAGAATTCCCACCAGCGACGCCGCACCGGCGGCGACGCTGAACTGCAGGCATCCCATCAGCGCCGAGGCACTGCCGGCACGCGCCCCCTGGCCAGTCATGGCGCAGGCAGACGCGTTGGGCAGAATGCAACCGAGGCTGGCGATGCAGATGAACAACGGCACCAGCAAGGGCCACAACTGTTCGGTGCGCAATGAGCTGACGGCCAGCAGCGCCAGGGCTGCCGCCAGGTAAATCCATACTGTGCGCGCCAGCAGAAACGCGGGACCGCGCTTGGCCAGCAATCGCGCATTGACCTGCGCCACCAGAATGAAACCTGCCGCGTTGGTGCCGAACAGCCAGCCGAAGTGTTCGGCTGGCACGCCATAGAGCTTGATAAACACAAACGGTGAACCGGCGATGTAGGCAAACATCCCCGCTATCGCGATGCCCCCGGTCAGGGCGTGCCCCAGAAAGATCGGGTCTTTAAGCAAGCGCCCATACTGACGCAATGCACCGGACAACGGTTGACGAGGCAGATGCTCGGGCATGCTTTCCGGCAACCCAAGTGCAACCGCCAGAGCTGCCAACGCACTGAAGCCGGTCAACGCCAGGAAGATCGACTGCCAGCCGGTGGTGTTGACCAGTAACCCGCCCAGCATCGGCGCGAGAATCGGTGCCAGGCCCATGACCAGCATCAGTTGGGAAAAGACCTTGGCCGCTCCGACTGCATCGCATTTGTCACTGACGATCGCCCGGGAGATCACCATCCCCGCGCAGCCACCCAGCGCCTGGACGAAGCGCGCCACCATGAGCCATTCCAGATTCGGTGCGAAGGCACATGCCAGGGACGCGACCGTGAACAGGCCGACGCCCACCAGCAGCGGGACCCGCCGACCAAAACGATCTGCGACCGGGCCGTATGCCAGTTGGCCGATGGACAGGCCGAGGAAGTAGGCCGCCAGCGTCAGCTGAACGTGCTGTTCATCCGTGCCGAACGCCAGCGCCATGGCCGGGAAAGCGGGCAGGTAGAAATCGATCGCGAGCGGCCCAAAAGCGCTCAGGGCGCCAAGTATCAAAATGGTACGGAGGTTCATCAGGCATCCAGTGCGGCTGAGGTCTGCGGTCTCACAGTCTAGCCGCGCGAGGACGCCTTGAACATTCCGATAGTTCGCTAACGATCAAAATTCATCGGTTACATGACTTCAGACAACTTTCACCTCATAACCTTCTTCACTGATCGCGGCGATCACCTGCTCCGCGGTCAAAGCACTTTCAACACCGACTTCCTTTGCAGCCAGGTCGACCCGCACGCTGGCCGCCGGATCCGCCGCTTGCAGCGCCTGGGTGATGGCCTTGACGCAATGGCCGCAAGACATGCCTTGAACGTTGAACACTTGCATGCAATGACTCCTGTTAAGTGAGGTTGCGCACAGTCTCGACCTTTCCACCATGGCAAGGTCAAGTTCTGCATTTCGCTGCCGGGCTGGCAATCGGCGTCTGGCTCGGCCAAGCTACGCGCATCAATGACTCGATCCGTGGAGATTCAGCCATGCGCTGGTCAGCTTTCAGCCTGTTTGGCTTACTCAGCCTTTTCGCCGCCATGCCCTCGGCCAAAGCTGCCGGTGAGGATTACGGTGTCCTGATCATTTCCCGCGAGCGCCTGGAAGTGTCGACCAGTTGCGAAATCGGCGTGTACTTGCAGGATCAACTGTCGGCCCGATTGTTCCAGGAGCAGAGCATCTCGTTCAACCTGCCGCCGGGTAATGTCTCGCTGCGCCTGAAACTGCTGCCAGGCCAGGCACAGGGTTGCAATCCGGGAATGCTGGCGCCGGGTTCGCAGGTCATCACCCTCAAGGCCGGGGACGTGTTGAAGTACCGGATCGCCATGACCCAGGAAGGCATGTACCTCAAGCGAACGGCTCTGGATTACTGACACGTTCAATTGATCTGGAACATGGCGCTTGACCTTGCCCGCATGGCAAGGTTGAACCTGTAGGCATCTTCTACAGGGAGCGCGACCGATGTCCGAATCCACCACTTTCGATCTGCCGATTGCCGGCATGACCTGCGCCAGCTGCGCCGGGCGTGTCGAGCGTGCCTTGAGCAAAGTCATTGGCGCCTCGGCCGTCAGCGTCAACCTGGCCACCGAACAGGCGCGCGTGCAAGCGCCCCGCGACAGCCTGCCAGCCTTGATCGACGCAGTGGCGCAAGCGGGCTACAGCGTGCCGCGGCACAGCGTGGAATTGAGCATCGAGGGCATGACCTGCGCATCCTGCGTTGGCCGGGTTGAACGGGCACTGGGCAAAGTCCCGGGGGTCAAAAGCGTCAGCGGCAATCTGGCCAACGAACGCGCTCACCTTGAATTGCTCGGACAGGTCACGTCTCAAACCCTCATCGACGCCGTGACCAAGGCCGGTTACAGCGCCAGCGTCCGGGACCTGGAGCACCCGCCCCTCGACAGGCAACAGCAACATCTGCGCCGGGAGCGTTGGGCGCTGATCCTCGCCATAGTCCTCGCCTTGCCACTGGTGCTGCCGATGCTGCTGCAACCGTTCGGTGTGCACTGGATGCTCCCCGCCTGGGTGCAATTTGCCCTCGCCACGCCGGTGCAATTCGTCTTCGGTGCACGCTTTTATGTGGCCGCGTGGAAAGCCGTGCGGGCCGGTGCGGGTAACATGGACCTGCTGGTCGCCCTCGGCACCAGCGCCGGCTACGGCCTGAGTCTCTATGAATGGGCCACGGCCGCCGGGCGCATGCCGCATCTGTATTTTGAAGCGTCGGCGGTGGTGATCGCGCTGGTGCTGCTGGGCAAATACCTGGAAAGCCGCGCCAAACGCCAGACCGCCAGTGCCATCCGCGCCCTCGAAGCGCTACGCCCCGAAAGGGCGATCCAGGTGATCGACGGGCGCGAGCAAGAGGTCGCCATCAGCGCGTTGCGCCTCAATGATCAGGTGCTGGTCAAACCCGGAGAACGTTTCCCGGTCGACGGCGAAGTGATTGATGGCCAGAGCCATGCCGACGAAGCGTTGATCAGCGGCGAGAGCCTGCCCGTGCCAAAACGGCCCGGCGACAAGGTCACCGGTGGCGCCATCAATGGCGAGGGTCGATTGCTGGTCCGCACCCAGGCCCTGGGCGCTGAAACCGTATTGGCACGGATCATCCGCCTGGTGGAAGACGCCCAGGCGGCGAAAGCGCCGATCCAGAAACTGGTGGACAAAGTCAGCCAGGTATTCGTGCCGACAGTCCTGCTGATCGCCCTGGCAACCCTGATCGGTTGGTGGCTGTACGGGGCGCCGATGGAAACCGCGTTGATCAATGCCGTCGCGGTATTGGTAATCGCCTGCCCCTGCGCCCTTGGGCTGGCCACGCCAACCGCGATCATGGCCGGCACCGGCGTGGCGGCGCGCCACGGCATCCTGATCAAGGATGCCGAAGCCCTGGAGCGTGCCCACGCCGTCAGCGCCGTGGTGTTCGACAAGACCGGCACGCTGACGTCGGGCGCGCCGCGCATCGCCCACCTGAGTGCCGTCGACGGTGACGAAGCCGCCCTTCTGCAAATGGCCGGCGCCCTGCAACGCGGCAGCGAACACCCACTGGCCAAGGCAGTACTGGACGAATGCGCCGAACGCGGCTTGCAGGTGGCAGACGTCAGCGACAGCCAATCGCTGACTGGCCGTGGCATCGCGGGCACCCTCGAGGGCCGGCGGTTGGCGCTGGGCAATCGACGCCTGCTTGAAGAAAGCGGGCTGGACGCCGGAGCGCTCGCCGACTCCGCCACCGCTTGGGAAACCGAAGGCCGCACCCTGTCCTGGCTCATCGCCCAAACACCACAGCCACATGTGCTGGGCCTGTTCGCGTTTGGCGACACCCTCAAGCCTGGCGCGTTGCAAACGGTGCAACAGCTGCGCAGCCGCCAGATCAGCAGTCACTTGCTGACCGGTGACAATCGCGGCAGCGCCAGGGTGGTGGCCGAATCGCTGGGCATCGAGGATGTCCACGCCGAGGTACTCCCCGCCGATAAAGCCGCCACCGTCGCGGCACTGAAGAAAACCGCCGTGGTGGCCATGGTCGGCGACGGCATCAACGACGCCCCTGCCCTGGCCGCCGCCGACATCGGCATCGCCATGGGGGGCGGCACCGACGTGGCCATGCACGCAGCCGGGATCACCCTGATGCGCGGCGATCCACGCCTGGTGCCCGCCGCGCTGGAGATCAGCCGAAGGACCTACGCGAAAATTCGCCAGAACCTCTTCTGGGCCTTCGTCTATAACCTGATCGGTATCCCGCTGGCGGCTTTCGGTTTTCTCAACCCGGTGCTGGCCGGTGCGGCGATGGCGCTGTCGAGCGTCAGCGTGGTGAGCAATGCGCTACTGTTGAAAACCTGGACACCCAAGGACCTGGAGGACATCCGATGAACATCGGCCAAGCAGCCCGCCAAAGCGGCCTGAGCGCGAAGATGATCCGCTACTACGAGTCCATCGGATTGCTCAAGGCGGCCCATCGCACTGACAGTGGCTATCGGCTGTACGGCGATGACGACTTGCATACCCTGGCGTTTATCAAACGCTCCCGGGACCTGGGGTTCTCCCTGGAGGAGGTCGGCAAGCTGCTGGCCCTGTGGCAGGACCGCCAGCGTGCCAGTGCCGACGTGAAGGCGCTGGCGCGCCAGCACATCGAGGAGCTGGAGCAGAAGATCCGCGAACTGGGACAGTTGCGCGATACCCTGCAGGACTTGGTAGAGCATTGTCAGGGCGATCACCGGCCCGATTGCCCGATCCTGAAGAACCTGGCTTCGGGGTGTTGTGCCTGAGGTTGCTCATTGCCTGGGAGGCCGCCATCGCGGGCAAGCCCGCTCCTACAGTGATCTGATGAGCACTGAAAATCCTCTGTGGGAGCGGGCTTGCCCGCGATGAGGCCCTCAAAGACACCACCCCACCAAAACCATGCCCACAAAAAACCGGCCGAAGCCGGCTTCCTGATTCAACCCCTCACTGCAACCAAGGCGGTGGTGGCTCCTCGCCCCCCTTGCTCGGTGGCGCATCATCCGCCGCGCGGGCCGCCTGCTTGCGCTCTTCTTCACGGCGCGCCGCTTCGATTTCACGCATGACCCCGCCAACATCGGCCAGTTCTTCCGTATCGGCAAACTCCCCGGTCAGGACACTGCTCGGCTGCAAGGTGCCAGCCTCGTACAACGCCCACATTTCCTTGGCGTAACGGGTCTGTTTCAGCTCCGGGGCAAACCGCCCGAAGTAGGACGCCATGTTGCCCACATCCCGCTCCAGCATGCTGAACGCGTGATTGTTACCTGCAGCGTCCACCGCTTGCGGCAGGTCAATGATCACCGGACCGGTCGGCGTCAGCAGCACGTTGAACTCCGACAGGTCACCGTGCACCAGGCCAGTACACAGCATGAGCACGATCTGGGAGATCAGGAACGCGTGATATTCACGTGCCTGGTCCGGTTCCAGCACCACATCGTTCAAGCGTGGCGCGGCATCGCCGTATTCGTCGGCCACCAATTCCATCAGCAACACGCCTTCGAGGAAGTCGTACGGCTTGGGCACTCGCACGCCGGCATTGGCCAGACGGAACAGCGCCGCCACTTCGGCGTTCTGCCAGGCGTCTTCGGTCTCCTTGCGGCCAAACTTGGAGCCTTTGGCCATGGCTCGGGCCTGCCGACTGTTGCGGACCTTGCGGCCTTCCTGATACTCGGCCGCCTGGCGGAAACTGCGTTTGTTCGCCTCCTTGTAGACCTTCGCGCAACGCAACTGATTGCCGCAGCGCACTACATAAACAGCTGCTTCTTTACCACTCATCAGTGGGCGCAGCACCTCGTCGACCAGACCGTCCTCGATCAGGGGTTCAATGCGTTTTGGAGTCTTCATCAGCTTTTATTCTGGGTCCTTTATTACCAAACACGCGAAAGTCATTCGTTATACGGCAATCCACTCATTGGCGGGAGGGGGTTGCCGACCTGTGAACGATGCAGATGCACACAATGTGCCGAAAAAACCGGCCAGTTGCGTTGAGGTTCATAGACCATCAAGGATCATAGCCGAGCCCGCTGCCCTCGTTGAAGAAGGGGCGCGAGGGCATTGGCGACAGAGTTCGACATACCGCAGCGACTCCTTTCGTAGGATTTTTTCCATCATTCCTCAATTTCCCGCGCGAGCAGCCGAAGTCTTCAGTAACAAAGTGAATTGTCCGACGATCTCTTCCTTAAAAGAAGACGTCGCACCCAGGATCGGGTTCAACAATACCGTTTACGGCTGCCAATAATTCCGCGAGTCCTCTGCACTGCGTGGGTTACAAGAAAATATGGAGCGCGGATGAACATCAAACAGAAGTTGACATGGGCTTTTGCAATCATCGCCTGCTTGCCCGTGGTACTGGTCGCCACGCTGGTGGTGCTGAATCTTCGCGGTGACGCCAAGGACGATTTCGTCGACGGCAGTGGCCGTGAGATTCGCCAGGTCGCCAACGCCATGCAGTTGTTTTTCGACGGTATCAGCCAGAACGTCGAGTACCTGGCGAACCAGCCATTGGTGAAAAATGCCGATGCCAGCGTGAAAAGCCGCGTCAGCGCTGATGCTGCCCAGATTCCCGATACCGAAATCGACACCAAGCTGTTTGAACTGTTTTCCGCGCTGGCCGCCAGCCATCCAGCTTACGCCTACGTGTCCTACGGCCTGTCCAGTGGCGGTTATGCGTTCTGGCCGGGCGACGCAAAAATGTCCAACTACGACCCGCGCATTCGCCCCTGGTACAAGACGGCCATGGCCAACCCGGGCAAGACCGTGCGCACCGAGGCCTATTACTGGGCAGGCGATGACGCCGTGCTGGTGAGTACTGTTCGTGCCGTGGCCAACCAGTTGGGTGCCCAGGGTGGCGTGGTCAACATCGACGTATCGCTCAAGCAACTCACCGAGATCGTCAAGCAGATCAAACTGGGTGAAACCGGTTACCTGATGCTGCTGGAAAACAACGGTACCGTGCTGGTGGACCCGAAGCAGCCAGAACATAACTTCAAGGCCTTGGGCAGCCTCGGCGACGGTTACGCGCAACTGGCCAAGGCTGGCAAAGGACTGGTCGAGGTTGAGCTGAATGGCGAGCGCTACATGGCCAATGTCTGGCCGTCCGAGCAACTGGGCTGGACCTTCATCGGTCTGATCAAGCAAAGCGAAGTGATGAGCTCCGCGACCCAATTGACCTGGTTGATCGCCATCATCGCTGCCGTGCTGGCCGTGCTGTTTGCCGTAGTCGGGGCCAGTTTCGCCAGCCTTATCGTACGCCCGATCCGCAGTGTGGCCAGTGGCCTGGAAGGTATCGCCCAGGGTGAAGGCGACCTGACCCGGAGCCTGCAAATCCGTGGCCGCGATGAAACCGCGCAACTGGCCAACTGGTTCAACCAGTTCCTGGCGGCAATTCGCAACCTGATCCAGAGCATTGGCGGCGCCGCGAGCAAGATCCTTGACACCTCCAAGAGCTCCACGCAGGTGTCCCACGACATGGCCGAAGCGGCCGGGCGCCAGCGTGAAGCCGTGGACATGGTTTCCACCGCGTTCCACGAAATGGTCGCCACCGCCAACGAAGTCGCACGCTCTTGCAGTCAGGCCGCCGAGTCGGCCGACAGTGGCCAGCGCCAGGCCCATGAAGGTCAGTTGCAGATCGACGCGGCGGTCAATAGCGTGGATCGCCTGAGTCAGGAAATCGAACAATCGGCGCAATCGATGCAACAACTGGAACGTGACAGCAACGACATCCAGTCGATTCTCGGGACGATCCGTTCGATTGCCGAACAGACCAACCTGCTGGCCCTCAACGCCGCCATCGAAGCGGCCCGGGCCGGTGAGCAGGGTCGCGGCTTTGCGGTGGTGGCCGACGAAGTGCGCGCGCTGGCCAAGCGTACCGCCGACTCCACGGCGGAAATCGACGGCCTGTTGGGCAACCTCGCCAAGCGCACCAGCGAAGTGACGCAACAGATGCATGCGAGCCTGGAAGTGTCCCAGCAGTCTGTCACCCGCATCGGCGAAGCGCGTAGCAGCTTCGGGCAGATTCGTGAGTCGGTGGACGTAATCCGCGACATGAACACCCAAATCGCCACGGCGGCAGAAGAGCAACATCAGGTGGCCGAAGACATCAACCGCCACATCAGCCAGATTCATGGCGATGCGCAGTTGGTGGCGGAACTGGCGAACTCGGCGCGGCTCGACTCCCAGAGCCTGGCAGGGCTGTCCAGTGAGCTGGATGGGTTGGTGCGCAGGTTCAAGACCTGATCTGAACCGGGGTTACCTATCGCAAGCAGGCTCGCTCCCATATTAGGATGGTGTAACAAGTCCACTGTGGGAGCGAGCCGGCTCCGGGCGGCGTTCCGACGATTGGCGTTTACTGGCGGAACAACTCCCCTGGGGTAAATCCGAACAACCCTTTGAACGCCGCGATAAACGCCGATGTGGAGTCATACCCACAGGCCAACGCGGTGTCGGTCACACTCGCGCCCTCCTCCAACAGGCTCAACGACGACAGCAATCGCATGCGCTGGCGCCAGCCGCGAAAGCTCAAGCCGGTTTCGCGCTGGAACAGGCGCGTCAGGGTTTTCTCCGACGTCCCCAAGCGTAGCGCCCATTGCTGCAACGTCACGTTGTGCTCGGGACTTTCGATCAGCTCGTTGCACAGCCCCAGCAAACGCTCATGGCGCGGCAACGGCAATGAAAAACCGACTTCCGGCAGGCTGGCCAATTGATCCAGCAGCACACTCACCAGCCGCGCCTGTGGGCTGTCCCCTTGTGGATACTCCACAGGCAATTGGCAAAAGCTTTTGATCAACTCCCGCGCCAACGGCGTCACCTCCAGCACCCGACACCGCTCCGGCGCCCACAGGCAGTCTTCGCGACGCACATACAGGCTGCGCATCTCGGCGCGCATCGACGTCACGACCTGATGGTCGAAATCCGCCGGAATCCAGATCCCCCACTGCGGAGGCGCAAAGTAACTGCCCTCGACGGTGTGCACGCCGAGAACGCCGCTGATGGCGTAGGAGAATTGCACCCAGTCATGGCGATGGGACGGCGTCCAGGAACCGGCGTTGAGGCTTTCGACCCGGGCGTAGAGGGGGCGTGGCAAAGCCCCGAGGACTGGAATGGTGCGTTCCAGGGTCAGTTGTCCGTTGGACGGCATTCAGGGGCCTTGTGTAGATGGGCAGGTGGTGCATGGACAGTAGGGCAAATGCCTTATCTGTTCAACACCACCGATCAGCGTGGGACCTGGTTTTAACAGATCGCCCCGTCAACGTTCGACGATCGCCGTCACGCCTTGCCCGCCCGCCGCACAGATCGAAATCAGGCCCCTGCCCTTCCCGGCCGCATCGAGCAATTTCGCCAGGTTCGCCACAATCCGCCCACCGGTCGCCGCGAACGGATGCCCCGCCGCCAGCGAGCTGCCCTTGACGTTGAGCCGGCTGCGGTCGATGGAGCCCAGTGGTGCATCCAGGCCCAGGCGGGTCTGGCAGTAATCGGCATCTTCCCAGGCTTTCAGAGTACAGAGCACCTGCGCAGCGAACGCCTCATGGATTTCGTAGTAATCGAAGTCCTGCAGCGTCAGACCATTGCGCGCGAGCAGACGAGGCACCGCGTACACCGGCGCCATCAGCAAACCTTCGGCGCCGTTGACAAAATCCACCGCGCCGGCCTCGCCATCGCGCAGGTAAGCCAGGATGGGCAAGCCTCGTTCCCTGGCCCACTCCTCACTGCCCAGCAGCACCAGCGACGCACCGTCGGTCAACGGCGTCGAGTTGCCCGCCGTCAGCGTCCCCTTGGCGCTCTTCTCGAAGGCGGGTTTGAGTGAAGCCAGTTTCTCCAGGCTCAGGTCCGGGCGCAGGTTATTGTCGCGGGTCAGACCGAGAAATGGCGTCATCAGGTCGTTATGCCAGCCTTCGGCATAGGCGGCGGCCATTTTGTGATGGCTCTCCAGCGCAAGCTGATCCTGCTCGGCGCGCGGGATGCTCCAGGTCTGCGCCATTAATTCACAGTGCTCGCCCATGGAAAGGCCGGTGCGCGGCTCGCCATTGCGGGGAAACTCGGGGATGAGATGGCCGGGACGCAATTGCAGGAACGTTTTCAGTTTGTCGCCCGTGGTTTTGCCGCGATTGGCTTGCAACAGGATCCGGCGCAGCCCCTCGTTGATGCCAATGGGCGCGTCGGACGTGGTATCGACCCCGCCGGCAATGCCGCAGTCGATCTGGCCCAGCGCGATCTTGTTGGCCACCAGCAATGCCGCCTCCAGGCCAGTGCCGCACGCCTGCTGAATGTCGTAGGCCGGGGTGGTCGGCGACAGCCGCGAGCCGAGCACGCATTCGCGGGTCAGGTTGAAGTCGCGCGAATGCTTGAGCACCGCACCGGCCACCACTTCGCCCATGCGCAGGCCGTGCAGGTTGAACCGTTCGATCAGGCCCTCAAGAGCCGCCGTGAGCATCGACTGATTACTCGCAGTGGCGTACGGCCCATTGGAACGGGCGAAAGGAATGCGGTTACCACCGATGATCGCGACGCGACGAGTCATGAAAAGCTCCTGATGAAATATCTCGACATAGAACCGAATCCCCCTGGACAGCCCCGTAACGCCCTGAATATGCCTGGGGCGAAACGGCCTATCCTGTCCAAGCGTAGGCCTTATCCCGGGAATCGAACGACCGATTGCCATTCGTGGTCCACACTTTGAACCCCAGCTACCGGAGCGCGTTCCATGTCTGACCGCTATATCGACTTTGCCAATTCGTCCATCGGCCATCGACTGGTTGGGGCCCTGGGTCTGCCGTCGCCGGTACGGCTGGAGCGCTGGCAAGCTGGCCGGCTTCGGCCGGTCGAGGGCGCACTGCTGATCGGCGGCGGGCCACTGGCGGAAAAGGTCAGTGCTTTCGCCAATCGCCTGACCGATGCCATCTACAGCTATGGCACCGGGCCTTCGTTGGCGACGGCGTGGATCCCCGGCCACGGCCCGAAACTCAAGGCGGTGGTGTTCGATGCCACTGAGCTGGTGCACACCGACGCCTTGAAGCAGTTACGTGAGTTCTTTCAGCCGATCATGAAGAACCTCGACCACAGCGCTCATCTGGTGATTCTCGGGCGCGCACCTCAGGATCTGCGCGATCCGTTTGCCGCCAGCGCACAACGGGCTCTTGAGGGCTTCAGCCGTTCACTGGCCAAAGAGCTTCGCAGTGGTGGCATCTTGCAGTTGATTCAGGTTGGCGAAGGCGCCGAGGATCAACTGGAAGGCCCGCTGCGGTTTTTCCTCTCGCCCAAGAGTGCATTCGTGTCCGGCCAGGTGATCCGCTTGAATGCCTGCGATACCCCCGTCACCGACTGGACGCGGCCATTGGCGGGGCGCAAGGCTCTGGTGACGGGCGCGGCGCGGGGCATTGGAGCTTCGATTGCCGAAACCCTGGCCCGAGACGGTGCCGACGTCATTCTCCTGGATGTCCCCCCTGCCAGGACCGATCTTGAAGCCCTGGCTTCGAGGCTAGGCGGACGCAGCATTACCCTGGATATCTGCGCCGAGGATGCCGCCGCGCAATTGATCGAACAGTTGCCTGACGGGGTCGACATCGTGGTGCACAACGCCGGCATCACCCGGGATAAAACCCTGGCCAACATGACTCCGGAGTTCTGGGACGCCGTGCTCGCGGTCAATCTCAATGCCCCTCAGGTGCTGACCAAGGCTCTGCTCGACAGCGGCACGTTGCGAGACAACGGCCGGGTGATTTTGCTGGCCTCGATCAGCGGTATCGCCGGCAATCGCGGCCAGACCAACTACGCAGCGAGCAAGGCCGGCTTGATCGGTTTGGCGCAAGCCTGGGCACCGTTGCTGCACGAGCGTGGGATCAGTATCAACGCGGTGGCGCCGGGCTTCATCGAAACCCAGATGACGGCGCACATTCCCTTTGGCTTGCGCGAAGCGGGCCGGCGCATGAGCTCGCTGGGCCAGGGCGGCTTGCCGCAGGACGTGGCCGAGGCGGTGGCCTGGCTGGCGCAGCCCGGCACGGGTGCGTTCACAGGACAGGCATTGCGGGTCTGCGGCCAAAGCGTTCTGGGGGCTTAACGATGATGACCGACTGGAACACACTCGACCGCGAACCCAACCTGCCAGGGTTGTATGCGCGGGCCGCCGTGCGACGCAAGATCACGGGCACCACATTGCCAGGCACCGGGTTGCGTTGCTGGGTCGATGTCGATGCCAAAGCACTGGCCGAATACCGCCGCGTCTGCGGCTTTGCCGACAGTGGATTATTGCCACCGACGTATCCACACATCCTGGCGTTTGCATTGCAGATGCAACTGCTCACGGACAAGGCGTTTCCCTTTCCGTTGCTGGGGCTGATTCATTTGAGCAATCGCATTCGTGTCTTTCGCCCTTTGGGTGGCGTGAGTCACGTTCAGGTCGGCGTGCACGTGGAGAACCTGCAACCTCATGCCAAGGGGGCGACCTTCGACCTGGTGACGACGCTCGACGACCAGTTGGGGCCGCTGTGGCAAGCGCAAAGCCAAATGCTGTGTCGCGGGGTAAAACTTGAAGGCGAGCCGGTGGAACATGAGTTGCAGACAACACGGGCGCAAAGCGAGGTGACCCGCTGGAAAGCGCCGGCGGACATTGGTCGCCAGTACGCCAGGGTGTCCGGCGACTACAACCCGATTCACCTGAGTGCCGCGAGCGCGAAACTGTTCGGCTTCCCCCAGGCGATCGCCCATGGGTTGTGGCTCAAGGCCCGTACGCTTGCCGCGTTGGCGGAGCATTTGCCGGCGGCAAACATCGAGATCAGCGTGCAGTTTCGCAAACCGGTGCGACTGCCAGGCGATGTGTTCCTGCTCGCCAGTGCGGCAGGTTCCAGTGGTGAGTTCCAGTTGCTGGGTACTGGGGATCTTGAACACATGGCCGGCCATTGGCAGCCGATCGCCTGACGCGATTATCGCTCGTTCGCGATGGAACGAGCGGCCAGCAAACCTGTATCAGCAGGCCAGTATCCAAGGTGTTAATACCAATTGGAGAATGGCGCACCAGAGACCTTGCGACTTTCATGTAAACAACGGACGAAGGCTTCGCCGCCCACACGAACGGTGAGCTATCGACCCCACGACGTTGTTACAGGTGCAAGGAATCTCTCCATGAAAAATCCAGCATGGTGTAAATCGGCAACAGCCCTGGCCCTCATCCTTTCGTTGGGCCTTGGCGGTTGCAGCAGTGGCGGTGGCGGTCATCACAGCAGTTCCGGCAGCAGTTCACCCGATAGCTCGGCCGGTGCCGGGGCAGGTGGTGGCGGTACGGGGGATGGTTCGGGCGGAGGTTCGGGAGGCGGATCAGGCGGTTCGGGCGGAACGCCCCCGTCCGCCGGTGCGCCGCTGGTGACCACCACGCTGGTTCAGGAT
Source organism: Pseudomonas sp. S2_C03 (assembly GCF_054668405.1). Classification (NCBI taxonomy): domain Bacteria; kingdom Pseudomonadati; phylum Pseudomonadota; class Gammaproteobacteria; order Pseudomonadales; family Pseudomonadaceae; genus Pseudomonas; species Pseudomonas sp. S2_C03. The sequence continues at coordinate 4,724,562 of NZ_CP162766.1, forward strand.
GTCGGCACCACGGTCAGTGGCCTTGGCGATGGCGTGGGACAGATCGGCGACTCGCTGAGTTCGGTTCCGGTAGCCGGCGGTGTGGTGCAAAGCGTCGCCAACACGGCCGGCAATGTGGTGACCACGCTGGGTGATGGCGTGGCCAATGGCGTGGGCAAACTGGGCACCGATCCGAACGGGCTGGGTGTCACCGCTTCCGCCGTGGGCGGTGTAGTGCAGGATGTGGGTAATGGCGTTTCCGATGTCAGCGGCAAACTGGCCACCGCTACCAGCAGCATTCCGGTAGCGGGTGGCGTGGTGACTCGGGTCGCACCGGTGCTCGATGGCGTCGGCCAGAAGGTCACCATGCTCGGCGACACCTTGAGCACCGTCACCACCAGCGGTCCGCTGGGGTCGGTGACCCGGGAAACCGGCGACGCACTCGTTCCGGTCATCGCCCTGGTGGAAAACACCACCCAAAACGTCGGTGATGCCACGGGTCTGGGTGATCCGCTCAAAGGTGCAATCAAGCAAGTCGGCGACACCGTCAACGGTGTGGGAGATCGCGTAACCGATGCCGGTGGCGGCAACGCGGTGACCAACACCCTCGGGAACGCCTTGAGCAATACCGGGACCGCGGTCGGCAAGTCCGGCCGCCTGGTATCCAATGGAACGGGCTCGGGAACGGGTGGTAATGGGCTGCTTGAAACCGTGGGCGGCGCAGTGGTCAATCTCGGCCAAGGCCTGACCGGCGGCAATGGGGTGATCAATGCCACCGCCAACAACGCGGTCGCAGGCGGCAATCTTGTCGCCAGCGCGGGCGGCGCATTGGGCGGTTCGGGTATTGCCAACACCGGACCTACCGCACCATTGGCCACGGTGGGCAGCAACCTCGGCACCGCGCTTGGTCCGGTGGTCGGAACCGTCAGCGGGGTCACGCAAAATGTGGGCGCGGCCACGGGCATAGGCGCCCCGGTCGCCGGCCTCACCAGCCAGGCGGGTGGTGCAGTCGCGAACCTCGGCGGGGCTATTGTCGCCAGCAATTCCAATCCGGTCGGCACGTCGCTTGGCAACACCGTGACCTCGTTGGGCAATACCGTCACCGCTGCGGGCGGGCTGGTCAATGGCGGTACTGCAGGGGGTGGCCTGGGTAGTCTGCTGAACAATCCATCACGTTAGCTGCCGTCAGCGGCGCAAGACGTCACCGATGCCTTGCGCCGCTTTCCCGCACTATTTGGAACGATTGAACAGGGAACGTTTTATGCGCGTAGCCGCGTCACTGCTTCTACTCAGCCTCGGTACCTGCGCCCTCGCAGACACACTTCCCGGCTTCCTCAACAGCAACGACACAATCCGCAACCTTCCCGTTCCCAACCTGCCGGCCGATGCCTACCGTCCGACCGCGGCCCCCTTGCAGGTGCCGGATCCCGGTGCGGCCCAGGCCCAGCCACTGCTGATGAGCACCAAGGTCACAATCAAAACCCTGCAGATCGAAGGCGGGACGATTTATCCACTCAGCGAGCTGGCCGCGTTGTACCAGCCATTGCTTGGCCGGGAAAGCAGTGTCGCCGACCTGATCGAAGCCACGCGCAGCATCACCCGCCGCTATCAACAGGACGGCTATTTGTTGTCTTACGCCTTTCTGCCTCAGCAAAGCTTCGATAACGGCGCGGCACGTGTGGTGCTGGTGGAGGGTTACATCAAGGATTACCAACTGACGGGCGACGTCGGGCGGGTCAAGGGCCTGCTGGAGAAGCTGGTGGCCAAACTCCAGGCGCAACGGCCCCTGACGCGCAAGACCTTTGAACGCTACACCACACTGATGAGCCGCATTCCCGGCGTGACGATGCAGGCCCAGGTGCCACCGCCGGGTACCACCGACGGCGGGGCTTACCTGCTTGTACAGGCCAGCCGTAAATCGTTCACCAGCAGCCTCAACGCCACCGAAGACAACCGTAACGGCACCCAGGCATTGCTCGGCATCAGCAGCAACTCGCACACTGCCATGGGTGAACAACTGAGTCTCAGTGGATTATTCCCACCGGGTGCTGACCACGAACATTACTACCGCGTCGACTACAACCAGTTCCTTAATGCCGAGGGCACGCAACTGGCGTTATCGGCCTCGCGTTATCGCGCCGACCTCGGCACCAACGTGCAGTTGGATAACGGCATCGAGCTCAAACCCAACCGGGAAAATGACCGCTACTCCATCGGCTTCAGCCACCCGCTGACTGCCGGTCCCAACGAACTGCTCAGTGCCGGTGCGCGGTGGTATGCGGTCGACGACAAGACACGCTACAAGGTTGTCGGCCTGCCGCTGAGCCTGGAGCAACGCAGTGATATTCGTGCCCTGGCCTTCGAGAGCGACTGGCGCAAGGCCGATCAGACACAACTGCGGATTCTCAGCGGCGGGCTGTACCAGGGCATCGATAGCATGGGCGCGAAGACCAACAACGCCGACCTCGACCTGGACTTCTTCCGCGTGCGTTTGTCGGGAGTGCAAAGCGACCGGTTTTTCGAGCATTGGCAGGGCGTGGTGTCCGCCGCCCTCTATTGGAGCGACAACACCTTGCCCGAGAGCGAACGTGCGGTGTTTGGCGGGCAGAACTTCGGCCGAGGCTATCCCGACGACCAGGCTTCCGGTGACAAGGGCTGGGGCGTGGCCTACGAGCTGAACTACAGCTACAACCGTGACGCGACCTGGGTGAGGATTGTGCAACCCTATGTGGTGCTGGACCGCGCCCGGACCTGGTTTAATGAGCTGCCGGTCAAAGGCAACAATCTGTCCTCGGCGGCGCTGGGCGTACGATTTGGCGATGCGAAGTACTACAACATCGCGCTGGAAGCGGCCAAGCCGATGTCGGAAAAGGCGCTGGATACGTTCAATCGCAAGCCACGGTACAGCATCAGCTTCAGTTATCAGCTGTGACGGCTACCGCCCCGTTCCTGTTTTCTGCAGGAGCCCTTCCTCCTGCAGATACTGGCGCCAGGTGTCAGTGGGTTGTGTCTTTCTGGCGAACCGCAGACACGTTCGGCGACAACGCCAACGCGAGTTGCGTACGGTTATGCATGTGCGTCAGGCGCAACACCTGTGAGACGTACAATTTCACGGTGTTTTCGGTGATCCCCAACTCGCAGGCGATCTGGTAATTGGTCTGTCCCTTGCCAACCAGCCGCGCCACTTCCAGTTGCCTGGGTGACAACGGGTTGAAAATCGCCGGGACCTCTACCCCATCGGCATCGCTGGGATGAACGTCGCTGCTCGGTGGCATCGGCGAGTCATGACGGATCTTGTCCAGATCCTGATACAGGTCGTTGATCGACGCGCAGAGGTACTGCAACTTCTGGCTCAACCGCCCCAGTTGCACATGCTTTTGCCGCTCTTGAAGGGCCATCTCCTGACGCTGAACCCCTTCGAGCATTTCCGCCAGGTTGATCGGCTTCTGGTAGTAGTCGGCAATTCCGACCCGCAGGGCCTTGATCACATCCTGCTTTTCCGCACGCCCGGTCAGCATGATCGCCTCGAATGCCCGATGCTTGCCGGATAACCGTTGCAGCTCCCGGACCAACTCGATGCCATCCAGGCCGGGCATGTGCAAATCACAAAGCACCAGACCGACTTCCGTGTCTCCAGTGAAGCGCTCGACAGCCTCCTGGCTCGACTCACAAGGCACACAGCGATAACCGCTGTCCTCCAGAAACTCGCAAACCATCTCGACAATCATCGGTTGATCATCGACCACGAGGATTTTCACGGGCGACACAGACTTGTTCAATGGCAACTCCCTTCCAGGCTGGGCTGACCACTTCTGTACAATCCATCATTGGCTGTACAACTATTGCTTTGAAAGTAGACGCACTTGTGTCCTCTGTCATACACCGCCCGGCGATTGGATCCACAGGGATCAATCGACGTGCGCGCCTGCCCGCTTCGCGTGAGCGACCGCTTGCTTGACGCTTTCGTCCAGACAGCCCGAACACGCCCGTAAGCCTTTGACTTGTCACAAGCCAGACTTTTGGCGCGAGTGATGGCCAATCTGCATCAGCCAGATCTGACACTCGGGATACGCATCAACCGCAGCAGCACCGTCCGTCGCGTGCGCAAGGCTGTCATTATCCTCAGATCGCCCAGAACAATGAAAAACCCGTAGGAGCGAGCTTGCTCGCTCCTACGGGTATTGGGTGCGCCGCGTTAACGAGGCGGGTAATTGGCGAGGATGTTTTTGACCGTGTCGTGTATCGCCGTACTGCGATCCGACGGGTTCGGTGTGCGGCTGAGGATCTGTTCATCACTGCCGCGCCACACCAGTTTGCCGTCCTTGCCGTCGAGCATATCGATCTGGATGGTCGCCACTTTGTAGGTGATGTTGCGCGTCTCGTTGTACATCGGCCCCCCCCAATAGCCGTTCCATGGGTTGCCCCAGGTACCGCCATAGTTGGTGGTCACCTGTTGCTGGCGATCTTCGACGATGAGGTAGGTTTGCACCTGCACATCGCCCTTACTGCCAGCCGCCGCCGGGCGCAAACCGCGCTGATCCAGTTGGTCGGTCACTGCCTCACGGATGCGCTGCTCGGTCAGGTCGCTCTTGATTCTTGGGTCGTCAGGGCGATATTGCAGGACGGGATCTTTCCAGCTCCAACTGCGATAGGCCGCGAAATCGCGGCTGGCGTCGAAGTCATGGTTGACCTGATTGGCGGCGCACGCACTGAGGAGTGCGGCCACGGCCAGAACAGCGAGACGGCGGAACATGATGATTCTCCGGTTGAAGACATGAACCTGCGGAACGCTTCTTATTATTGCAGAAGCTAACTGGGAGGATACGCCGACATGGCTTTTTCCACAGCTTCGCGGATGGCGTCGGCCTGCGCGCTCTGACTGCTCTTGCTACTGGTTTCAGCGCTGGAACTCCAGACTGGCTGACCGCTTTGCGCATCGAACAGATCGACCTGCACCACCACAACCTGCTCGGAATAGGTGCGTACGATTGGCACCGTGTTGTACATGCCGTAGCCGCTGCCATAGCGGTTGTAGCTACCATACCCGCCGCCGTAGTAGCCGTAATCGTCACGATACTGACGCAAGCGGGTTTCCAGGTGCAGATTAGCGCTGACGAACAGGTCCGCCGCACGATTGTCATGCAACGGGCGCAACCCACGTTGATCCAGGGCATTGCTCACGGCTTCGGCCACCTGTGCGGAGTCCGCCCACGCCGTGCCTGGCGGCAACGTCCCGTTGAGCCAGGCCCAACTGCGGTAACGTCCATAATCGCGCGGCGCTGCCGGATACGCACTGCGGTCGAACGTCGTGGCTGCCTGCGGTGGTGCCGGTGGCAAGGGCCTGGAACTGGCCACATACGGATTGGTGCCCTGGCAGGCAGCCAGGCCCAGGAACATCACCAGCAATCCCAAGCGACTTATCATGTTGTGCTCCGATCAAATCGGCCGGCAAATCCAGTGCAGGTAACGCCCAAGCCCGGCGAAGCTCGGGTGACGTCGGTGGGCCAACTCCATTTCCAGCAAGTCCACCAGTTCGGCACGGGCCTGGAATTCCACAGGCATATAGTCGTGGAAAACCCGCACCCCGCTCTGTGTTTCGACCTGCCAGAGGCCTTCAAGTTGCGCCGCCAATTCCCGCGGATCAAGAGGTTGCTGCGGGGTCAGGCTTTGCTTTTCTCCGGCCATGTCGTTCTTGCGCATTTTGCGGAAATGCCCCTTGAGCAGGTTACGGTAGATCAGCGCATCACGGTTGTAGAAGGCCAGCGACAACCAGCCGTCCGTGCGGGTTAACTGATGCAGCACCGGCAAAATCGCATGAGGCTCGGCCAGCCATTCCAGCACGGCGTGACACAGCACCAGGTCGTAGGGTTCGGTGAGCTGGCCGAGCAACTCCTGCCACGGCGCCTGAATGAACGCTGCGCTCTGCCCTGCCTCGGCAAACCGTTGGCGGGCACCTTCAAGCATGGGCTCGGCGGGTTCCGCCAGTGTGACGTCGTGCCCGCGCTGGGCCAGCCACAAGGACATGTGCCCCAGTCCGGCACCGATGTCCAGCACCCGCAACGGCCGGTCGGGCAAGGTTTCGGCCAAGTCGGCCTGCAGCACCGCCAGACGAATTGCGCCCTTGGCCCCGCCGTAGATTTTTTCGGCAAAGCGGGTCGCCAGTTGATCGAAATGACGATCGCTCATCAGCTGAACCTCCGCTCACTGTCGGCCAGCTTGCTGCGCACCACTTCGTTCATGTCCAGCCCCAGCTCGCTGCACAGCAGCAGAAGATACAGCACGATATCCCCGACCTCCTGCCCGGCATGGGCGAGTTTGTCCGCAGGCAACTGGCGTGACTGGTCTTCGCTCAGCCACTGGAAGATTTCCACCAGCTCGGCCATTTCCACGCTCGCCGCCATGGCCAGGTTTTTCGGGCTGTGAAATTGCCGCCAATCGTTGCGGTCACGGATGGCATGCAGGCGTTCGGTCAGTTCAACAAGGTTCATCGGGCTCTCCTGAGGACGTATAGCTTCGGGGGGATAACCCATGAAGGCAAGTTTCTTGCGCCATACTCAAAACGATCCGGCTACGGAACTCGCCGCAGTACTCCGTGGCCCAAGGCTCAACCACTGACATCAGGACGTTCACGACATGCAGGTAGAAAGCTTTTTCGAATGGCTGGGCCAGGCGCTCGGTTCGGTCATCCGCTTTATCGTTGACGCCCTCAGCGGTCTGTTCAATCTGTTGAGCAATGCCGGCGGCAATTTCGTCGAGGGTTTGTCCCGCACCCTGGGCATGGACACCTCGATCGTCAGCATCATTGCCCTGATCGTGGGCTTGATGCTCTTGTGGTCGGCGATCCGGGCGTTCATGAACGCGTCGATCATCATGGGGATCATCTGGTTGCTGTTGGGGTTGTGGCTGTTGAGCTGGATCATCCACTAGCCACGAGCAGCCCGAACTGTCGTTACAATGCAGGCTCCCCCAAGGAGCCTGCATGTCCAACCTGACCGCCGACTGGCGCGACCGTCCCACCCATCGTAGGGTCTGGGCGCTCGCCGCCCCCATGATTCTCTCGAACATTTCCGTGCCCCTGGTGGCACTGGTCGACAGCACGGTCATCGGCCACCTGCCCCACGCCCACCAACTGGGTGCAGTCGCGGTCGGCGCCAGCCTGTACAGTTTTCTGGCCTGGGCCATGAGCTTCCTGCGCATGGGCTCCACCGGCTTTGCCGCCCAGGCCGCCGGCCGGGCAGATGGCGCGGCGCTGCGGCAGATTCTGTTGCAGGGCCTGTTGCTGGCCATGGGTCTGGCCCTGGCATTGGGTGCGCTGGGTGTGCCATTGAGTGGTATCGCGCTGCATTACATGCAGCCGACAGCGGAACTGGACCACATGACCCGGGAGTTTTTCCACACCCGCCTGTTCGGTCTGCCGGCGGCACTCGCCAGTTATGCATTGGTCGGCTGGTTTCTCGGCACCCAGAACGCCCGTGCGCCGCTGGCGATCCTGCTGAGCACCAACCTGGTCAACATTGCGCTGAATCTGTGGTTTGTCCTCGGACTGGATTGGGGCGTGGCCGGTTCCGCCCGGGCCTCGGTGATTGCCGAGTGGACCGGTGCGCTGATCGGCCTGCTGCTGACCCGCAAGGCCCTGCGTGCCTACCCGGGCCAGATCGCCTGGCCCGCCCTGGCGCTATGGCAGAGTTGGCGGCCGTTGCTGACGGTCAACCGTGACATCTTTATCCGCAGCCTGCTGCTGCAATCGGTGTTCATTCTGATCACCGTGCAAGGCACGCGACTGGGTGACTCCACCGTGGCCGCCAACGCCCTGCTGCTCAATGGCCTGCTGCTGACCGCACACGCGCTCGATGGCCTGGCCCATGCCGTGGAAGCGTTATGCGGGCACGCCATCGGCGCCCGCGACCGCGATGCCTTGCGCCGTTCGCTGGTCGTCGCCTGCGGCTGGTCGTTGCTGGCAAGCGTGGGATTTGCCACGTTGTTTGTCGTCGCCGGGCACCTGTTCATCGAGATGCAGACCGATATCCAGAGTGTGCGCGACACCGCCTTCATCTACCTGCCCTATCTGGCCGCCCTGCCGTTGATCGCCGTCTGGAGCTACATCCTCGACGGCCTGTTCATCGGCGCCACCCGCGCCCGGGAAATGCGCAACGGCATGGTTCTGGCGGTGTTGCTGACCCTGCCTTTGGCCTGGGGACTTCGCGACCTGGGCAACCACGGCCTGTGGATATCGTTCCTGCTGTTCATGGTGCTGCGCAGCCTGACCCTGGGCGCTATTGCCTGGTCGTTGCGCCAGCAGGATCGCTGGTTTGCCGAGCGAACTCATTGAGCCTGATCGTTCTGCCAATACTGGCTCAAGCTGTCCAGGCGCTCCTGTTGCGTGCGCCCCGACAAGGGCAGCACCGGCGAAGCCTCGGGGTATTGCAGGCGCAGCCATAACCAGCCGTCGAGCACCGGCCGATCGCTGAAACCCAGGGTCAGGCCTTCCTGCAGATAGGCCCACAAGCGCGGGTAATCGGTCCCGGTGGATTGACTCCAGTGCCAGGCGTGCTGTTCCAGCAGGCAGGTCTGCAGCTTTTCGCGCTGAAGGGGGCTAAGGCTTTCTTCAACGGCCAGCGGGCGTACGGCAAGTGCAGGATTGAGCAGTTGCTGCCACCCCTGGCAGCCCACTGCGCGGTCGGCCCAGGTGCCGCCGAACCAGTGCAACTGGTTGATGGGACCCAACCAACGGCTCAGCTCACCGGCATCACAGGCATCGAAAAAATAGCTGGCTGTGTTTGGGTTGTAATAACTCAACAGGGCACGGTGCACGCCCAGGGTGACCGTGAGCATGCGACGCAGATGTTCCAGCAGCCGAGACGCTGGCGCCTCACTGGCAATCAGCAAGCCTCGACAAACTTGTGCCTGGCTGTAGCAGGCCTGTGCCAGGGCCGGGCACTCTCGAAGGTCGATCAACGCCGGCCCGTCTTCGCGCAGTGCATGCCAGTGCGTGCCTTCGAACAACCAGAACCACTGGGCCCGGGGAAACGGCTTTTGCAGCAACGCCCGTGTTCGCGGGACACTCGGGACATCCAGCAGCAGCCATTGCGCAGTCACGCCGATCATGCCGCACCGCTCTGACCAGAGCGCAGCAATACCCGACAGGTGCACAACGCCTCGGCGCAATGACTGAAACTTCCACCACCCGGCAAAAGACATAGCAACACCAGAGGCTCGCCCGAGCGCAGCAACTCCAGCATCCCCGCCCCGGCCTGGCCCTCGACCGGCACAGCGGACACCTGGAGTACTTCAACCGTCTCCGGTGGCGGAAGAAAACCACAGATCATCGGCTGATCCGGATCGCCCTCAATGAAGCTCACCACCACCTCAGTACCCTCACTCAACGTCTGCGCACCTTGCAGTTCGCCGGCCAGCGGCAGCCAGCAATGACTGGGGCTCGCACCTTCGCCCTGATAGAGCCAGTCAAACTGGACGGCCACCGGCCGGGAAGGGTCGGGCCGCAGTTCATCGACATCGACCACCCAGGCCCGTTGCAGGCTGTGCATGCGCGGTTGGGCAGGCCCCTGAGACGCCATGACGGGCGCTTGCCAGGGAATGGCGCGGATCTTGTTGGTGTAGGGCTCATAAGGATCCTGACTGCCGTGATGTTCGACATGCGTGAGCAGCCAGGGCTGATTCCACTCAGCGACCGGATGGCCGACCAGCGGCATCGAGTGTCCGCTGCGCAAATCCGGCAGGTCGGTACGACCTTCGGCCCCCGACGCCCTGTGCTGGCCGGCCTGGAGCTGGAATTGCCGCACGCCTGGTTGCTCGCCCCCGACCTGGAATGACGCCTGGGTGCAAGAGCGGAAATGCCCGAAGCCGTCGCCGAACACCAGGCAGTGGCCGTGCGGCTGATGTTCAAAGTGGTAATGCACCCCCTCCTGGGCACACAGGCGCTGTAGAAACTGCAAATCCGACTCTCGATATTGCGTGCAGAAATCCCGAGGCAGGTGATCGCCCTGCAACTCAAAGCGGCGATCCTTGCCGACGATGCCATGCTCCCTGAGTACCCGGTCCAGGATGTCAGGCACCGACAGCCCATTGAAGATCCGTTGGCTGAAACGCTGGGCCAGACACGTGAGCTTCGGCCCCAGGCGTATCTGACAAAGCCTGGCGCTCGGGCCATGGTCGCGCTGGACCAGTTCATGCAACTGGCCATGCAGCGCACTGCCCAGGGAACCGAAGTGCAGGACGGCTGTTCGGTAGAGCAAGCTGGCCAAGTCGAGCGTCGGATCTTCGATCAGCAGGTCAACGTCAAACGCAAAGGGTTCGCTGATCGCTTCTCTACCGATAAAGGCCAGGACTTCAAAAGGCGCAGGCAGACCGGCTACATCCAGACGAAATGACTGTTCGTTGACTGGATCGAACATCGGCGATTCTCTACAGGAAGGGAAGCCGGGAATTCTCGCCGAGAGACATGGCCGAGTAGAGAGCTGAAGTACAACTTAGGAAATGGCCTACGAGAAAAGAAGACCAGATAACTTTGAGAGCCGGAAGCGGGAACCACTTTGGCTAAAAACCAGGAAACGCCGCACCCAGGTCATCTGAAATTCCCGCATTGCGCAGTTAGTTTTCAGACAACCCGGTGGGGGCAGCGGCTGACGTCAGGAAGACAGATAAGACGAACGGGTCAGGCCCAGACGCAGGGCGTCGAGGAACTGGGTACGCTCGGCGGCCGAGATGCGAGCACTGGCGCATTTGTCGCGGTAGTGAGTCATCAACTCTTCCGGCGACAAGTGCACGTAACGCAGCATGTCTTCGATGGTGTCGTGGGTTTCGATACCCGCGTGATACACGCTGCCGTCGGCGTTCTGATAGATGTTCACCGAATCGGTGTCACCGAACAGGTTGTGCATGTCACCAAGGATTTCCTGGTAGGCACCGACCAGGAAGATCCCCAGCAGGTAGTCTTCACCATCCTTCAGCGCATGCACCGGCAGGCTGGTTTCGATGCTCTGTTCGTCGACGTACTGCTTGATCTTGCCGTCCGAGTCACACGTCAGGTCCTGCAACACCGCGCGGCGCAACGGCTCTTCGTCCAGGCGATGCAGCGGCAGGATCGGCAGGACCTGTCCGATGGCCCAGGTATCCGGCAGGCTCTGGAAAACCGAGAAGTTGCAGATGTACTTGTCGGCGAGCTTGTCGTTGAGTTCGTCCAGCACCTGACGGTGGGAGCGCTGGCGCGCCTTCAGGGAGTTGTGCAAGCGACGGCACACAGCGAAGTAGCATTGCTCGGCCAGGGCCTTTTCCGCCAGCGTCATTTTGCCGTCCGCGTACTGGGAAGCCACATCGCTCATGTAGTGCGTGGCGCGCCAGTAGGTTTCGGTGACCATTTCGATGTCGGTCGGGCCGAGCAGATCGACCAGCCACTGCACGGTTTCCGGCAGTGCTTCCTTGTTCTCGATCTGCGGCACGTCGTCGTTGTGTTTCTCGACGTCGGTGACCTGCACCACCAGCATGGCGTGGTGTGCGGTCAGGGAACGGCCGCTCTCGGAGAAAATGTTAGGGTGCGGCAGGCTCTGCGCATCGCAGAATTCCTTGAGCATGCCGACCACGACACCGGCGTAATCGTCCATGTCGTAGTTGATCGAGCTGGCGTTGCGCGAATGGGTGCCGTCGTAGTCAACGCCAAGGCCGCCGCCGACGTCGATGTGATCCACCGGAAGGCCAAGGTTGCGCAGTTCCCCGTAGTAGCGGATCGCTTCCTTGAAGCCGTGCTGGTAGTCAGCCAAGTTGGCGATCTGCGACCCCATGTGGAAGTGCAGCAGGCGAATGCCCTGATCCAGGCCCGCCGCGCGGAAACGCTCGACCACCGACAGCAGTTGCGCCGCCGACAGTCCAAACTTGGATTTTTCGCCACCGGTGTCGGCCCACTTCGACGAAGCCAGGGACGACAGGCGCACGCGCAGACCAACCTGTGGCTTGACCTTCAGCGAGGCAGCCTCTTCGATCACCAGCCCCACCTCGGACTCTTTCTCGATCACGATGAACACGTTGTGGCCAAGCTTCTGGCCCATCAGCGCGAGGCGAATGAACTCGCGGTCCTTGTAGCCGTTGCAGACGATGGTGCCACCTTTGGGCGCCAGGGCCAGTACGGCCAGCAGCTCTGGCTTGGAGCCGGCTTCCAGGCCGATCGACACGTTTTGCGTGGCGATGATGTTCTCGATCACTGCCTCCTGCTGGTTGACCTTGATCGGGTACAGCGCGGTGTACTTGCTCTGATATTCCAGGCGCGCGATGTTGGCGTCGAATGCGCCGGTCAGCTGACGTACGCGGTCTTGCAGGATATCGGGAAAACGCACCAGCAACGGCAAGGACAGGCCGCTCTGGCGCAGCTGGTCGACTTGCTCGAACAGGTCGATAGGCGAACTTTGTGGGCCGTTCGGACGAACCTCGACGCGACCGGCATCATTGATCGCGAAATATCCGGCCCCCCAATGGCGAATCCCGTAAACACTGCGGCTGTCCGCAACTGTCCATTGGCTGCCATCGTCTTTGCGTGTGCGTCGTACGGACATTGAAGTCCCCTATAAAGAAGTCATGGAGCGTCACCTGGATTCAGGCCGGCGCAGTCTAAAGAATGAAAATGACGGTTCGTCAACGAAGGGGTAGACCTCGTCGACCGCAACGAGTTTAGAAGCCAGTCAGGAACAGGCTCTGTGAAAAGCATGGTGGCGACACCGGGTCCGCAGGTTTCAGGACGGGGTCAAGCCACCGATGATCTTCACAGAGGCTGCTAGCCGCCGGACTTCTTCGCTTTGAAACCGAGCTTGATCAGTTCACCCAGCAGCAGCTCGACATGATCGCCCTGGATTTCAATGATGCCGTCTTTCAACGCCCCGCCGGTGCCACAACGTTTTTTCAACGTGGTCGCCAGTTCCTTGAGCGCGTCTTCGGCCAACGGCACGCCGGTGATGGTCGTCACCGTCTTGCCACCACGGCCCTTGCTCTCGCGACGCACGCGCGCGATGCCGTCGCCGGCCGGGATAACGGTTTGTTTGCAGATGCAGGCGTCCACCGGTTTACTGCATTCCGGGCAATGACGACCTGCGTCGGTGGAAAATACCAAGCCACCAAGGGCGGCGAAGGATGCGGCTTTTTTGGCCACCGGCAATCCTCTATGGGAGGACAAAGACTGGTCGCAGCCTGGGGCAGGCTATCGACCGCGAAGCCCCACTCAGGCAGGGGCAGCGCTACTGCAACGTTTGACTCCCTGTAGGAGCGAGTTTACTCGCCATAATCGTCAACGATAACGCTGACAACCTGACACCCCACGGCGCCTGGTCCACCATCGCGAGCATGCTCGCTCCTACAGAGACAACACCGTACCTGTAGGAGCGAGTTTACTCGCGATAATCGTCAACGATAACGCTGACAGCCTGACACCCCACGGCGCCTGGTCCACCATCGCGAGCATGCTCGCTCCTACAGAGACAACACCGTACCTGTAGGAGCGAGTTTACTCGCGATGGTCGTCAACGATAACGCTGACAACCTGACACCCCACGGCGCCTGGTCCACCATCGCGAGCAAGCTCGCTCCTACAGAGACAACACCGTACCTGTAGGAGCGAGTTTACTCGCGATGGTCGTCAACGATAACGCTGACAGCCTGACACCCCACGCGAGCGTGCTCGCCCTTACAGGTACTGTGAAACGTTACAGTTTGAAAAGGTCGCGCAGTGTAACGGCAAAAACGCCGATTGCTAAGAGCCAATCGGCGCCAATTTATGCCTCCTTTGCGACGTCGCCACCGTGAGTGCGCAGATAGCGCCTCAAAGCGGCCAGGGAGTCCGGGCAATAGGGCTTTTGCTGGATTTCCTGCATGACCTGCTCAACCGGGATAAAACGCGCTTCCAGCACCTCCTCCGGTTGCAGGACCAGGGGCCCGTCCCACACGGCGGAAAATGCCGAACACCAGAGCCGGTTATCCGTGTCCTCGAAAAAGAAATAATCGTGGGCTGTCAGTTCCACGCCGCTCACCCCCAACTCTTCCTCCAGCTCCCGGGCAGCCGACTCGGCGTAGGTTTCAGTGGCGAGCACCATGCCTCCCGCCGCGACGTCCCAGTAACCTGGATAAATCGCCTTGCTCAGGGTGCGCCGGTGTACGCACAGCTCACCGGCGGTATTGAACAGCATGATGTACGTGCCGCGCCCGATCAGCCCGCGCTCGCGCAGATCGGAGCGCACCAGGGAGCCGAGCAGGTTGTCCTGCTCATCGACCCAGGCAATCTGTTCGGCATCGGAAGCCGCGCGATGGGCGGCCTCCCTCACGTTATCGACCATGACTCAGCCCTGATTGAGCAGTTGACGCAAATCGATCACGGCGGCGTTGGCCCGGGAAATGTAATTGGCCATCACCAACGAGTGGTTGGCCAGCACGCCGAAGCCGCTGCCGTTAAGGATCATCGGGCTCCACACCGGCTCTTGCGAGGCCTCGAGCTCACGAATGATCTGGCGCACGCTGACCGTCGCGTTCTTTTTCGCCAGCACATCGGCGAAATCGACTTCGATGGCGCGCAGCAGATGGGACAGCGCCCAAGCCTGGCCACGGGCTTCATAAAACACGTTGTCGATCTGCATCCACGGAGTCTCGACAATTTCCTCGTCAACCTGCGGGACTTCGCCCGGTGCGACGACTTCGGTCTTCAGCGCCGTGTTCAGCTTGACCCGACCGACGCTGGCCGACAAACGTTGCGACAGCGAACCCAGGCGGGTACCGACATCGCCCAGCCAGTTGTTCAGGTTGTCGGCGCGAGCGTAGAACAGCGCGTTTTTCTGCGTCGGGTCAGACAGGCGCGCCTGATAACGGTTCAGGGAGTTGATGCCTTCCTGGTACTCGGACTCGCTGGACGGCAGCACCCAGCTTTTGTTGTCAAAGTTGAAACGCGGCTCGGCTTTTGCCAGATCGGCGTCTTCGGCCGACTGTGATTGCGAGCGGGCGAAGTCTTTACGCAAGGCGCGCGTCAGGTCGCGGACCTGGACCAGCACGCCATATTCCCAACTCGGCGTGTTATCCATCCACAGGCCCGGCGGGAAGCGGTCGTTGGAAATATAGCCACCTGGTTTGGTCAGCAGGGTATCGGCGACGGTCTTGAGGGTTTCCACGGTGGTATACCCGATGACCATCTGCTTGCCTTCTTTCTCGGCGGCGATCTGGGCATTCTGTTGAACCGGGAACAATGCTGGCTCCTGGCTCCAGTACCAACCCAGCGCAATGGTCACAAGCAGATAGAGACCGATCAGCGTGGCCAGCGCGCGACTGAACAGCAGGCCGCCAACGTAACTGCGGGTGGCCGATTTCGGTTCAGCAGGTCGTTCAGGCGCGCTGCCCGCGCGGTTCTTCCAGTCCAGCATGGCGATGTCCTTTCAATCACTTGGGTTCAACGGTTCGACCACAACCATACAACAACGTGCCTTTGCCCGGCACCTGTCGTCGAGTTATCCGGACGCAATATCGATCTGGCGCCGGGTAGCGCAGGCTGGTTTCGGTGCTGACGCTTGTCACGATGACCTCTAGGGGAATCCCTGACCCCTGCCAGCCTAGATCCCCGATAGGATCCAGACCACTGAAAAACACAATGGCCCGGCAACGAGGATCGCGCAGACCTTCGTAAACTCGTGGCCGAAAATCCTCGCAGCACCCGTTTTACGGGTCGCACCCAACAACGAACAGGCATTTGAGGACCGCCAAGTCAGAAAATGAATGCGGTCAGGTTGCAGATTATTGACGTACGACACTCATCCCGGCGAAAAGAGGTGCTAGCATAGAGCCACCAGTCGACCTCAGCATGCACCCTACCTAGTAGTCAGGATATGACCGAGCCAGAAGACCCAAGCCGCGATCGCCTCAAGCATCACTTTGCCCAGCGGGTAATTCATCAGGCACGTCAAATTCTTGAGATCTGGCAGCGCCTGCAACGCAGTGAGTGGTCCATCGCCGATCTGGCGGAATTGAGCGAGGCCAATCTGCGCCTGCTACGTTTCGCCGAGCGCTTCGAGCAACCGGAACATACCCAATTGGCACGCAACATCGGCTTGTCCCTGGAAGCGGTCGACGCCAATCGCGGACGTTTGAGCAGCGGGCTGATCACCGATCTCAATCGCCTGATGCAGCGCCTGTCACGCACCGGCCTGCGCCACGGCGATCAACTCGAACAGACCTTCCTGCCGCCCCTGCGCAAGCCGATCTACGTGATGCTGCAGGATCACGAGCGAGCCGAGCGCCTGACCAAACAACTGGAATTCTTCGGGCTCAGCGCCCAGTCCATCGACAGCGTGGCCGCGTTCCGATCGTCGATGGTCGAGCGCCTGCCTGCCGCCATTGTGATGGACGTGGACTTCTGCGGCCCTGGTATCGGCCTCAAACTGGCCGCCGAGGCACAGGTCGGCCTGGACGAACCATTACCGCTGCTGTTTTTCAGCCTGCACGAAACCGACACTCCCACCCGCCTGGCCGCCGTGCGAGCCGGTGGCCAGGAGTTCCTGACCGGCACTCTCGAAGCCTCGAGCCTGCTGGAGAAAATCGAAGTCCTGACCTGCGTCGCGCAGTACGAGCCCTATAAGGTGCTGGTCATCGACGACTCTCGCGCCCAGGCGCTGCACACCGAACGCCTGCTCAACAGCGCCGGAATCGTCACGCGCACCCTGATCGATCCGATCCAGGCCATGGCCGAACTGGCCGATTTTCAGCCCGACCTGATCATCCTCGACATGTATATGCCGACCTGCACCGGCACCGAACTGGCCAAGGTGATTCGCCACAATGACCGTTATGTCAGCGTGCCGATCATTTACCTGTCCGCCGAGGACGATCAGGACAAACAGCTCGACGCCATGAGCGAGGGCGGCGACGACTTCCTGACCAAGCCGATCAAGCCCCGGCACCTGATCACCACGGTGCGCAACCGCGCAGCCCGGGCCCGCAACCTGAAGGCGCGAATGGTGCGTGACAGCCTCACTGGCCTGTACAACCACACGCACATTCTGCAACTACTCGAAGACTGCAGCTTCCGTTCTCGCCGCGAGAACAAGCCACTGAGCTTTGCGATGCTGGACATCGACCACTTCAAACGAGTCAACGACAGCCACGGCCACCCCATGGGCGACCGAGTGATCAAGAGCCTGGCACTGTTTCTCAAGCAACGCCTGCGCAAGACCGACTTCATCGGTCGTTACGGTGGCGAAGAGTTCGCCATCGTGATGCCCGACACCGATATCGAAGCGGCTCACAACGTACTCGACGAGATCCGTCAGCGCTTTGCCGAGATTCATTACCCGGCCCAGCCCCAGGACCTGTGGTGCACGTTCAGCGCCGGGGTGGTTGAACTCTGCGAGGACTCTGACAGCCTGATGATGGCGAGTCAGGCTGACGAAGCCCTGTATCGCGCCAAGCATGCCGGACGCAATCGGGTGCATGCGGCGCGGACATCAAAGCAAAGTGCCACTTTTTCATCGGAATCGACCGAATCCGTCATAACCATGTAACACAATCGCAATAACTTCACGGACTTACCATTCTGCCGTTGGTAGTCCGCGATGCGCCTCAAATTGCTGACCAATTTCAATACCCTCCTTTTAGTCGCCGTGTGCGTCGCCCTCGGAGTCACCCTGTGGTGGTCGCAAAAAGCCCTGGAACGTCCTTATCTGTTGATGGAGCGCTACCTGGGTCTGTCCCAGCAGTTTCAGAATGAAGTCGCGCGCAACGTCGAGGACTACCTCGCCAGCGGTGACGCACTGCGCCTGAGCGGTGCCAGCCAGGCAATCGAAACACTGCAAAAGGAACTGGGCGCGTTGCCCCCGCCCTTGGCCGACTCCTTGCGCCCCAGCCTTAAGAACCTGGATGAATTCAGCAAAACCGATCTGCTGGCCGCTGGGAAACTCGCTGGCGACCCTCAGGCCCTGCTGCTGCAAGCCGAACGGGAACTCGGAGCCAGTCTCGATCAGCTCAGCCAGTACGCCAGCGGTCACGCGACGTATCTGACACCGTTGCTGGCCGCTTCCCAGCACCTGGGCAAACTGTCTCTGGCGCGGGACAAGCTGGTCAGCAGCGGTCGCAGCGAACTGGCGGCGGATGTTGAACGCGAAGTCACCAGCATCCGCACACAAGCGGAGCTGCTGAACGCCTTGCCGCTGCTCGGCGTTGCCAGTACCCACGAATCGGGTTCCGACGATTTCGCCGCGATGATGGGCCTGGAAAACACCGAAAAAACCGAGACCGAGGATGCCGGCGTCGGACTCAAGCGCGACCTTAATAGCCTGCTGACTCGCTACCCCGCCGAACTTGAGCGCACCCGCGAACAGATCCAGAAGCGCACCGACCTGAGCGCCGCAACGCACCAGAAAATCGCTGAGGTACAGCAGGCGATCGCAGGGCTGGAACCGGTGGTTCGCGCCCAGCACGGACAGATTCAGAGTGAAGTCCGACTGATGCAAGGCGTGATGATTGGCCTGATTCTGCTGATCGCGCTGCTGATCGACACGCTGCAACGGCGCCTGGCCCGGACCCTGACCAATCTCGCGCCCGCGCTGCTGACCTGGGCCGAGGGCGACTTCAGCCGGGACATCGAACTGGGCAAGACCAACCGCGAGCTGCATGATATCCAGGCCTCGCTCAACCGCCTGCGCGCCTACCTCGCCGACCTGGTAGGCACCATTCGCCTCAACGCCGAACAAGTCTCGGGCACCAGCCGGACGCTCGCTGAGTTGAGCAACGAACTGCACAACGGCGCCGAGCATCAGGCCGGCGATACCGCGTTGATTCGCGACTCGCTCGGTGAACTGGAGGCGACCATTCAACAGGTCGCTGGCGATGCCAGCCAGGCTGCCGACGCCAGCCGCCATGCCGGGCTGGCGGTGGAACACGGACAGGAAGTCATTGGCCTGAGCCTGACCGGCCTGCATGCGCTGGTCGAGGAAGTACAAGGCAACGCACAAATGATCGAGCACCTGGCCGAGGAGTCGGCGACCATTGGTGGCGTACTGACGGTGATCCGTTCGATTGCCGACCAGACCAACCTGCTCGCCCTGAACGCCGCCATCGAAGCCGCCCGCGCCGGCGAAATGGGCCGAGGGTTTGCGGTTGTGGCTGAAGAAGTCCGTTCACTGGCGCAACGCACGGCGGGCGCCACGGCCGAGATCCAGACCCTGATCGCCGGCCTGCAAAGTGCGGCGCGCGAGTCGGTGGAAGGCATGCGCGCCCAGGTGGAACACGCCGAAGCCACTGCCAGCCAGGCCCAGGCAGCCGATGGTGCGCTGGACAAAATCGTCGGCGCGATCCAGACCATCGCCGACACTGCGATCCGCATCGCCGATGTCACCGCGCAGCAAAGTGGCGCGGTTAGCGAAATTCGCGATCACAGCGAGCGCATTCACCAATTGGGCGGGGACAACCTGCTGCGTATTGGTGAAGGGCGCGAGCAAGGGGAGCACTTGCTGGTGCTGGGTGGGCGGTTGGATACGGCGGTTCAGGCGTTTCGGGTCTGATCCAAATCATGTGTTGACTGACCGGCCGCCTTCGCGAGCAAGCCCGCGATGAGGCCGGTTTGGCCTCCCCTTCACTTGCATCCCAGCGCAATCCACAACTCTCCGCTATCCTCCCCCAACTCCAATACACAAACATCCTCAAACTGACCGGATTTCACCGCCCAGTCACATATCTCGCGCAATCATCGGCCATCGTGCTGCCTATTGCATAGAACTGGACAGTCATAAAGGCTTTGCGGCATAGTCGCCGGGTTCTGACACATGCATTCGGATAACAAGGAACAGCAGATGGCGACCCTACTGGTGCTGCACGGCCCCAACCTGAACCTGCTTGGCACCCGCGAACCGGGCACCTATGGCGCCACGACCCTGGCCCAGATCAACCAGGACCTGGAACAACGCGCCCGTGCCGCCGGCCATCATTTGCTGCACCTTCAAAGCAACGCCGAGTACGAATTGATCGACCGGATCCACGCGGCCCGCAGCGAAGGCGTGGACTTCATTCTGATCAACCCAGCAGCTTTTACACACACAAGTGTCGCATTACGTGACGCGCTGCTGGCGGTGAGCATCCCATTCATCGAAGTGCATTTGTCCAACGTGCACAAACGCGAACCTTTCCGCCATCACTCTTACTTCTCCGACGTAGCGGTGGGAGTGATCTGCGGCCTTGGCGCCAGCGGTTACCGACTGGCCCTGGAGGCCGCCCTGGAGCAGCTTGAACAACAGGCTATACGCCCCTGACCGACCCTTGGGAGTTGATGATTCATGGATATCCGTAAAGTTAAGAAACTGATCGAATTGCTGGAAGAGTCCGGCATCGACGAGCTCGAGATCAAGGAAGGCGAAGAGTCCGTACGCATCAGCCGTAACAGCAAGACTCCAGCCCAGCAGTACTACGCTCCAGCGCCGATGCCGGCTCCGGTTGCCGCGCCTGCCGCTGCTCCTGCTGCCGCTGCCGCCCCGGCTGCTGCTGCCGCACCGGTACTGAACGGCACCGTTGCCCGTTCGCCGATGGTCGGTACTTTCTATCGCAAATCTTCGCCGACCTCGCCGTCCTTCGTTGAAGTCGGCCAGACCGTGAAGAAAGGCGACACCCTGTGCATCGTCGAAGCCATGAAGATGATGAACCACATCGAAGCCGAAGCCAGCGGTGTAATCGAGTCCATCCTCGTCGAAGACGGCCAGCCGGTTGAGTACGACCAACCGCTGTTCACCATCGTTTGAACCGCGGAGAAACTTTGATGACTGCGAAGTTGGAAAAAGTTCTGATCGCCAACCGCGGTGAGATCGCACTGCGGATTCTGCGCGCCTGCAAAGAGATGGGCATCAAGACCGTCGCCGTTTACTCCAAGGCCGACAAAGAGCTGATGCACCTGGGCCTGGCAGACGAATCCGTCTGCATCGGTCCGGCCTCGGCCGCCCACTCTTACCTGCACATTCCGGCAATCATCGCCGCCGCTGAAGTGACTGGCGCCACCGCCATCCACCCAGGCTACGGCTTCCTTGCGGAAAACGCTGATTTCGCCGAACAGGTCGAGAACTCCGGCTTCGCCTTCATTGGTCCGAAAGCCGAAACCATCCGCCTGATGGGCGACAAGGTTTCGGCCAAGCACGCCATGATCGCTGCTGGTGTTCCAACCGTTCCGGGTTCCGACGGCCCACTGCCTGAAGACGAAGAAACCGCTCTGCGCATCGGTCGCGAAGTCGGTTACCCGGTGATCATCAAAGCCGCTGGCGGTGGTGGTGGTCGCGGCATGCGTGTTGTGCACAAGGAAGAAGACCTGATTTCCTCGGCGAAACTGACCCGCTCCGAAGCGGGCGCAGCGTTCGGCAACCCGATGGTCTACCTGGAAAAATTCCTGACCAACCCGCGTCACGTGGAAGTTCAGGTCCTGTCCGATGGCCAGGGGAACGCGATTCACCTGGGTGACCGTGACTGCTCGCTGCAGCGCCGCCACCAGAAAGTTCTCGAAGAAGCGCCGGCACCGGGCATCGACGAGAAGGCTCGCCAGGAAGTCTTCGCCCGTTGCGTCAAGGCGTGCATCGACATCGGTTACCGTGGCGCTGGCACTTTCGAGTTCCTGTACGAAAACGGTCGTTTCTACTTCATCGAGATGAACACTCGTGTCCAGGTAGAGCACCCGGTTTCGGAAATGGTCACCGGCATCGACATCGTCAAGGAGATGCTCAGCATCGCCGCCGGCAACAAGCTGTCGTTCACCCAGGATGACGTGGTCATCCGCGGTCACGCGCTGGAATGCCGGATCAATGCCGAAGACCCGAAAACCTTCATGCCAAGCCCAGGCACGGTCAAGCATTTCCACGCTCCAGGCGGCAACGGCGTTCGCGTCGATTCGCACCTGTACAGCGGTTATGCCGTTCCGCCGAACTACGACTCGTTGATCGGCAAGCTGATCACCTACGGCGCAACACGTGACGAGGCCATGGCGCGCATGCGCAATGCCCTGGACGAAATCGTGGTCGACGGGATCAAGACCAACATCCCGCTGCACCGTGATCTGGTCCGTGATGAAGGCTTCTGCAAGGGTGGGATCAACATCCACTACCTGGAACACAAGCTGGCTGGCGAAAAGCACTAAGCTTTTAGTCAGTTCACATCAAAGCCGCCCTCGGGGCGGCTTTTTTGTTTTTGCCCATCTGGCCCCGCTCCTACAGAAACCACGCCACTCCCACAAACCCCGCGCGCTCGCGTAAACTTGCGCGCTTCTCGCAGGCCGCTAGGCTGCAATCAATATTTTTCAAAGGTGCCCGCCATGCCTTGGCTGCAAGTCCGTCTCGCCATCAGCCCAGAACAAGCCGAAACCTACGAAGACGCGTTCCTCGAAGTGGGCGCCGTGTCGGTGACCTTCATGGACGCCGAAGACCAGCCGATCTTCGAGCCGGAACTCAACACCACGCCACTGTGGTCGCACACGCATTTGCTGGCCCTGTTCGAAGGCGGCACCGAAGCCGCGGCCGTGCTGGCCCACCTCGAACTGCTCACAGGCAGCCCGCTACCCGAACATCACAGCGAAGTCATTGAAGACCAGGACTGGGAGCGCAGCTGGATGGACGGTTTCCAGCCAATGCGCTTCGGCCAGCGCCTGTGGATCGTGCCCAGCTGGCACGCCGCCCCGGAACCTGACGCTGTGAACCTGCTGCTCGATCCGGGCCTGGCCTTCGGCACCGGCACCCACCCGACCACCGCGCTGTGCCTGGAGTGGCTCGACGGCCAGGACCTGAAGGACTGCAACGTGCTGGACTTTGGTTGCGGTTCGGGGATCCTGGCCATTGCCGCCCTTCTGCTGGGCGCCAAGGAAGCGGTGGGGACCGACATCGACGTGCAGGCGCTGGAAGCATCGCGTGACAACGCCGGGCGCAACAACATCGATGACGCCCTGTTCCCGCTGTACCTGCCAGAAGATCTACCGCAGGTTCAGGCCGACGTGCTGGTCGCCAATATTCTCGCCGGCCCGCTGGTATCCCTGGCTCCGCAACTGTCGAGCCTGGTCAAGCCGGGTGGTCGCCTGGCGCTGTCGGGCATCCTCGCCGAACAAGGCGAAGAAGTCGCCGCCGCCTACACACAGGACTTCGACCTGGATCCGATCGCCAATCGTGATGGCTGGGTGCGCATCACCGGCCGTCGGCGCTAGAATGGACACCTGCATAATCCGGATCGTCGCATGACCGATAGCTTCGTCACCCAGTGCCCGCATTGCCAAACCAGCTTCCGTGTCAGCCATGCTCAATTGAGCGTGGCCCGCGGAGTGGTTCGCTGCGGATCGTGCCTGCAGGTCTTCAACGCCGCCAAGCAGTTGTTGGAGCAGGCCGGCAAGGAAGCGGTGACACCCGTGGCCCCGGCCGTGACCCAGGAGCCAGAACCGCGAGCTGTCAGCCAAAAGCAGTGGAGCGCCGCCGAACTGGATCTGGATACGCTGGACCTGGACGGCGAACTCGCCCGCCTTGAACAACGGGAAATCCAGCCGAGCACCGAATTCGGTCGCCACCGCGAAGACAGCCTGAGTGCCCGCCGCGATAGCGTTGAACCAGACGAAGAACCCTGGTCCGACAGCCTGTTCAGCCAATCGCCCGCCGAACGCGACGAAACCGCCAACGAGGCCATGGTCACCCCGGAACCGGACATCGAGCCCGACCTCGAGGCCAGGCCTTCGCGCACCGAACCCTCGCTGTCCCTGGAACCCGAGGACCTGGACGAGGAGCGCGACGAAACGCCGCAACTTGTGCAACTGCGCCTGAACGACCCGCTCGACGCACCTCTGCACCACGAACGGCTGTCAGCAGCCGACGACCCGCTCGACGACAACCTGCCGTCCATCGAACCCCTGCGCAAACGCCGCGAACCGGTGATGCGTGCCGAAGTCCTGCAGGACCTGACTGACGACCCGTTGCAACTCGACTGGCAGAAACGCCGCTCACCCTGGGGCCGACGCCTTCTCTGGCTGCTGCTGATTCTGGTCGGCGCTGGCGCGCTCGTCGGCCAATACATCGCCTACCACTTCGATGAACTGGCCCGCCAGGATCAGTATCGCCCCTGGTTTCAGCAGCTCTGCCCGCAGATCGGCTGCACGGTGCCGTCCAAGGTCGACATCGCAAAAATCAAGAGCAGCAACCTGGTGGTGCGCAGCCATCCGGAATTCAATGGCGCTCTGGTGGTCGATGCGATCATCTACAACCGCGCCCCGTTCTCCCAGCCCTTCCCCCTCCTGGAGCTGCGATTTGCCGACCTTAACGGTCACCTGATCGCCAGTCGTCGCTTCAAGCCCGGCGAGTACCTGAGCGGCGACCTCGAAGGGATGGCAGAAATGCCTCCACAGACGCCGATCCACATCGCCCTGGACATTCTCGATCCAGGTACAAAAGCCGTTAATTACAGCCTGAGCTTCCACTCGCCCGAGTGAAACGGTGCAGTGCTGCGGGTTTGACGGCACATTTCTGACAGATACCGCTGATACCAAACCGCTGGCGATAACGGAATAACTGTTCAGATTTTGTTCAATTCAGCCTTTATCCGGTCATCGAGAGCGGGTATCATGCCAACCCTTTTTCGAACTCTCATGATCCGGCCCCACAACAGGGAAGTCCTATGTCGGCGGTACGCATCGGTCCATACACATTGCACAACGGCTTGATCCTCGCCCCGATGGCGGGTGTCACAGACCAGCCCTTTCGTCAGCTGTGCAAGCGACTGGGCGCAGGACTAGTAGTCTCGGAAATGGTCACCAGCGACATGAGTTTGTGGAACACCCGCAAGTCGCGCATGCGCATGATCCACGAAGGTGATCCCGAGCCACGCTCGGTACAGATCGCCGGTGGTGATGCACAGATGCTGGCGCAAGCGGCCCGGGCCAACGTGGAGATGGGCGCGCAGATTATTGATATCAACATGGGTTGTCCGGCGAAAAAGGTCTGCAACAAGGCCGCCGGTTCCGCCCTGTTGAAGGATGAGGCATTGGTGACCGAGATCCTGCAGGCCGTGGTGGCCGCAGTCGATGTGCCGGTCACCCTGAAGATCCGCACCGGCTGGGACCGGGACAACAAGAATGGTGTGACGGTGGCGAAGATCGCCGAGCAGGCAGGCATCACGGCGTTGGCGGTCCATGGCCGCACCCGTGCCGACCTGTACACCGGCTTTGCCGAATACGACACCATCGCCGCGATCAAGCAGGCGGTGTCGATGCCGGTTTTTGCCAATGGCGATATCGATTCTCCAGAGAAGGCCCGCTACGTGCTGGACGCGACGGGTGCCGATGGATTGCTGGTTGGACGGGCTGCCCAGGGGCGGCCATGGATTTTTCGCGAGATCGACCATTTCCTGCGTACCGGTGAAAAACTTCCGACGCCGGAGCTGATCGAGGTGGAACGCATTCTGCTAGAGCATCTGGCTGCCCTGCACGCCTTCTATGGAGACGTGATGGGGGTACGGATCGCTCGAAAGCATGTGGGCTGGTATCTCGCAACCCTGCCGGGCGCCAGGGAGTTTCGCGCCCACTTCAATCGTTTGCAGGATACGGAAGCACAATGCGCCAACGTTCAGGCCTTCTTCGCCGAACGTTATAAGAGCCTGACAGGGGACGGAGAAGGGGTGGCCGCATGACGATGATGACTGAGACTTTAGTGAGTGGAACAACGCCCGTGAGCGACAACGTGAATTTGAAACAGCACCTCAATACGCCCAGCGAAGAAGGTCAGACCCTTCGCGGCAATGTCGAGAAGGCGCTGCACAATTATTTCGCCCACCTTGAGGGCGCTGCCGTCACGGATGTGTACAACCTGGTGCTATCCGAAGTCGAGGCCCCCCTGCTCGAGTGCGTGATGAACTACGTCAAGGGCAACCAGACCAAGGCCAGTGAGCTGCTCGGACTCAACCGCGGCACCCTGCGCAAGAAACTCAAGCAGTACGACTTGTTGTAAGCATTCAATCAAACCAGAAAGGCGCCCGCGTAAAACCGGTCGCCTTTTTTGCTGACACTTTTGATGGAAATTGAGATGACCGACCAGACTACCCGCCTGCCGATCCGCCGCGCCTTGATCAGCGTTTCTGACAAGACCGGGATCCTCGAGTTCGCCAAGGAGCTTGAAGCCCTCGGCGTCGAGATCCTCTCCACCGGCGGAACGTTCAAGCTGCTGCGTGACAACGGCGTTGCCGCAGTGGAAGTCGCGGATTACACCGGTTTCGCAGAGATGATGGACGGTCGGGTCAAAACCCTGCACCCGAAAATCCACGGTGGGATCCTCGGTCGTCGCGGTACTGACGACGCCATCATGAACGAGCACGGCATCAAGCCAATCGACCTGGTAGCGGTCAACCTGTACCCGTTCGAAGCCACCATCAACAAGCCAGGCTGCGACCTGCCGACCGCGATCGAGAACATCGACATCGGCGGTCCGACCATGGTCCGTTCCGCCGCCAAGAACCACAAAGACGTGGCCATTGTGGTCAATGCCGGCGACTACGCCAACGTCCTGGAAAACCTCAAGGCCGGCGGCCTGACCTATGCTCAACGTTTCGACCTGATGCTCAAGGCGTTCGAACACACCGCCGCCTATGACGGCATGATCGCCAACTACATGGGCACCGTGAACCAGGCCGCTGACACCCTCTCGACCTCCGGTCGCAGCGAATTCCCGCGCACTTTCAACAGCCAGTTCATCAAGGCCCAGGAAATGCGCTACGGCGAGAACCCGCACCAGAGCGCGGCGTTCTACGTGGAAGCCAAGCCTGCTGAAGTCGGCATCGCCACCGCTACCCAGCTGCAGGGCAAGGAGCTGTCGTACAACAACGTGGCCGACACCGATGCCGCGCTGGAATGCGTGAAAAGCTTCGTCAAGCCGGCCTGCGTCATCGTCAAGCACGCCAACCCGTGCGGCGTGGCGGTCAGCCCGGATGCCGAAGGCGGTATTCGCAAGGCTTACGACCTGGCCTACGCTACCGACACCGAATCGGCCTTCGGCGGCATCATCGCCTTCAACCGCGAACTGGATGCTGAAACCGCCAAGGCCATCGTCGAGCGTCAATTCGTCGAAGTGATCATCGCACCAAGCGTCAGCGAAGAAGCCCGCGCCATTGTGGCCGCCAAAGCCAACGTGCGCCTGCTGGCCTGTGGCGAATGGTCGGCCGACCGCGCCGCTGCCTGGGACTACAAACGCGTCAACGGTGGCTTGCTGGTGCAGAGCCGTGATATCGGCATGATCGGCGCCGATGACCTGAAAGTCGTCACCCGGCGTGCACCGACCGAACAGGAAATCAACGACCTGATCTTCGCCTGGAAAGTGGCCAAATACGTCAAGTCCAACGCCATCGTCTATGCCAAGAACCGTCAGACCATCGGTGTCGGCGCCGGCCAGATGAGCCGCGTGAACTCCGCCCGTATCGCGGCCATCAAGGCCGAACACGCCGGCTTGCAGGTCGCCGGCTCGGTCATGGCGTCGGATGCGTTCTTCCCGTTCCGTGATGGCCTGGACAATGCGGCCAAGGCCGGTATTACTGCGGTGATCCAGCCGGGTGGTTCGATGCGTGATGCGGAAGTGATTGCTGCGGCGGACGAAGCGAATATCGCGATGGTGTTCACCGGCATGCGCCATTTCAGGCACTGAGTGCAGCTTCAAGCCCCAAGCTGCAAGCTACAAGTGAAGAGCAGACCTTATTCAGCCCTGCTTGTAGGTGCAGCCCGAACAATTTAAAGCCAAAGCTGCAATTGAAGGTCGCGGGTATCCGCTCTTACTTGCAGCTTGTAGCTTGTAGCTTCTCCAAAGGAGTCTTCTTTTGAACATTTTGATCATTGGCAGCGGTGGCCGTGAACACGCCCTGGCCTGGAAAGTGGCTCAGGATCCGCGCGTGCAGAAGGTTTTCGTGGCCCCGGGCAACGCCGGTACCGCCATTGAAGCCAAGTGCGAGAACGTCGCCATCGACGTCCTGGCCCTGGAACAGCTGGCCGATTTCGCCGAGAAGAATGTTTCCCTGACCATCGTCGGCCCCGAAGTGCCGCTGGTGGCCGGCGTCGTTGACCTGTTCCGTACCCGTGGCCTGGACTGCTTCGGTCCGACCGCCGGTGCCGCGCAGTTGGAAGGCTCGAAGGCGTTCACCAAGGATTTCCTGGCGCGCCACAAGATCCCGACCGCCGACTACCAGAACTTCACCGAAATCGAGCCGGCCCTGGCTTACCTGCGCGAAAAAGGCGCACCGATCGTGATCAAGGCCGACGGCCTGGCCGCCGGTAAAGGCGTGATCGTGGCCATGACCCTGTCCGAGGCCGAAGACGCCGTTCGCGACATGCTTGCGGGCAATGCCTTCGGCGACGCCGGTTCGCGCGTGGTCATCGAAGAGTTCCTGGATGGCGAGGAAGCCAGCTTCATCGTCATGGTCGACGGCAAAAATGTGCTGCCAATGGCGACCAGCCAGGACCACAAACGCGTCGGTGACGGCGATACCGGTCCGAACACCGGCGGCATGGGCGCCTACTCGCCAGCGCCAGTGGTCACCAGCCAAGTGCACCAGCGCGTCATGGACCAGGTGATCTGGCCGACCGTGCGCGGCATGGCCGATGAAGGCAATGTCTACACCGGTTTCCTGTACGCAGGCTTGATGATCGACAAGGCTGGTAACCCAAAAGTTATCGAATTCAACTGCCGTTTCGGCGACCCTGAGACCCAACCCGTCATGCTGCGCCTGCAGTCGAGCCTGGTGTTGCTGGTCGAAGCTGCATTGGCACAAGCCCTGGACAAGGTCGAAGCTCAATGGGATCCGCGTCCAAGCGTCGGCATCGTGTTGGCGGCAGGCGGCTATCCTGGCGACTACGCTAAAGGCGCGGCCATCAACGGTCTGGATGCTGCGGCCGGCCTGGAAGGCAAAGTTTTCCACGCCGGTACTGCGCTCAAGGACGGTCAAGTAGTGACCGCCGGTGGTCGGGTGCTCTGCGCGACTGCCATGGGCGCCAGCGTCGATGCCGCCCAGCAGCAGGCTTACAAACTGGCAGCGAAGATTGATTGGGAGGGCTGTTTCTATCGCAAGGACATTGGCTACCGTGCCATTGCCCGCGAGCGTGGCGAAAATCAGGAATAAGCGTTTCATTCGGTCGGGCAAGGGTTTCAGGCCCTTGCCGGACTATTCCGGCGCCGCGCATAGTTATATTCTGGCATCAACCTACGAAGGGATTTCGCCGTGCGCTGGCTCAGGATTGCCATAGGTTTCACTGTCACGCTGATGACACTGCTCTTCATGCTGTCGGCCCAGGCCGCGCAAGGCAGTGGCTGGGCAGTATTGCTCGACGAACAGGGCGACCTGCAACTGAGCGACATCCGCTCCACTCGCTATATCAATCAATTCAGCCCTACCGAACTCGATCGCCTCAGCGCAGCCGAACCCGGCGGTGCGCTCTGGCTGCGCTTCAGGCTGGCACCCGGCAAACACGAACAGTTGCTGCGGATATTTGCCCCCGACCTGTCGCACCTCAATCTCTACGTGCTCGACGGCGACAAGCTGATCGACCAGTTGAACACCGGCAGCGAACAGCCCCAGACTGAACGTCGGCTGCCCAACAGCGACTTCATGTTGCCGTTGCCGCAAAGCGACAAGCCTCTCGATGTCTACCTGCGCCTGGTGTCCGAACACCAGATGCGACCTTATATCACCCTGCAATCGGCGATACTGACCGCGGCCAATCACAACCAGACGCTGATCTACGGCCTGCTGTTCGGTTGCATTGGCATGCTGATCCTGCACAACCTGATCCGCTACGGTTACAGCCGCTCGCGCAGCAGCCTGTGGCTGGCGGGCTGCGAAGCGCTGCTGATGCTAAGCCTGGGCTTGCTGCTTAACCTTGCCGCTCCCTGGCTACCAGACTGGCACGGCCTGCAGACACCGGGCGCCTACGTTGCCTTGATACTGACGGCTCCCTGCGGATTGATGTTTGCGTACCGCTTCTTTTCACCGCTCGGCCCCCATCCGCTGAACAAGCTGCTGCAGGGTGAAATTCTATTCATCGGCATCTGTGCCCTGCTGCTCTTGTTCGTCAACACACTGCCGCTGAACATCATTACCTACGCCCTCGTTGCTCTCGCCGGCTTGACGATGCTGTTCGTCAGCGCCTGGCACTGGCAAAAAGGCTATCGTCCGGCGCGGCTGTTCGTGGCCGGCATGGTGGTCTTCAACCTCGGCATCCTGATCATCCTCCCGGCCCTGATGGGGCTGACGCTGATCGAGCCGCAGGGTCTGATCACCGCGCTGCTGGCGTTCATCTGCCTTAGCGGGCTGCTGATGAGCATCGCCCTGAGCGAGCGTCAGCGCAGCATCACCGAAGACCGCTTCAGCGTCAGCCGCGACCTCGCCGCCAGCAATGCCGAGATCAACGCCAAGGCCGAATTCCTGGCGAAGATCAGCCACGAGATCCGCACCCCGATGAATGGCGTGCTGGGCATGACCGAGTTGCTGCTGGGCACACCGCTGTCGGTCAAGCAACGCGACTATGTGCAAACCATCCACAGTGCCGGCAACGAACTGCTGACACTGATCAACGAAATCCTCGACATCTCCAAGCTCGAATCCGGGCAGATCGAGCTCGATGATGTGCAATTCGACCTCAATGCACTGATCGAGGATTGCCTGAGCATCTTCCGCGCCAAGGCCGAACAACAAAACGTGGAGCTGATCAGCTTCATCCAGCCGCAAGTGCCACGGGTCATCAGCGGCGATCCGACGCGCCTGCGCCAGACGCTGCTGAGCCTCGTGGAAAACGCCCTGAAGAAAACCGATGAAGGCGAGATCCTGATCGTCGTCGCCCTCGACGAACGCAGCGCTCGCCCTCGCCTGCGCATTGCCGTGCAGGACAGCGGCGAACCGATGGACGCCGAAGAACGCGACGCGCTGATGCACACCGAACTGCACAGCAAGAACTTCCTGTCCACCACGCGCCTGGGCGGCAACCTCGGGCTGGTGATCGCCCGTCAGTTGATACGTCTGATGCAGGGCGAGTTCGGCATCAAGAGTGGCGCCAACCAGGGCAGTACGCTGTGGCTGACCCTCCCTCTGGACCCCGACCGCCTCGAACATCCGACCTCCGACCTCGATGGTCCGCTGCAGGGTGCTCGAGTGCTGGTGGTGGATGACAACGACACTTGCCGCAAGGTGCTGGTGCAGCAGTGCAGCGCCTGGGGCCTGAACGTCAGCGCCGTGCCTTCGGGCAAGGAAGCCTTGGCACTGCTGCGCACCAAGGCCCACCTGCGTGACTACTTCGACGTGGTCCTGCTGGACCAGAACATGCCCGGCATGACAGGCATGCAACTGGCTGCCAAGATCAAGGAAGACCCGAGCCTGAACCACGATATCCTGCTGGTCATGCTCACCGGCATCAGCAACGCGCCGAGCAAGATCATCGCGCGCAACTCCGGGATCAAGCGCATCCTCGCCAAACCCGTGGCCGGCTACACCCTCAAAACCACCCTGGCCGATGAGCTGAACCAGCGCAACAAGGGCCAGGCCGTTTCGCCGCAGATGCCCAGCGGCCCGCCGTTGCCAGTCAAGGTACCCAGCGACTTCCGCATTCTGGTGGCCGAAGACAACAGCATTTCGACCAAGGTCATTCGCGGCATGCTCGGCAAGCTCAACCTGCAACCGGACACCGCCAGCAATGGCGAGGAAGCCTTGCAGGCGATGAAGGCGCAGCGCTACGACCTGGTCTTGATGGATTGCGAAATGCCGATTCTCGATGGCTTCTCCGCCACCCAGCAATTGCGCGCCTGGGAAGTGAGCAACCAGCGGGTTCGCACCCCGGTCGTGGCGTTGACTGCGCATATCCTCGCCGAACACAAGGAACGTGCACGCCAGGCCGGCATGGATGGGCACATGGCCAAACCGGTCGAGCTGTCACAGCTGCGCGAACTGATCGAACACTGGGTAGCCCAGCGCGACCAGCAAAATCGAGCAGCCACCCAAACGTCCTGAGCCGACAGACTGCGCGACGCCTGATAGACTCCCCCACGACTTCCCTCGCCAGTGAGCCTGCCCCATGCTCCACGTGTTGTTCAGCGTTTACCTGAAGATGCTGGTGCTCTACAGCCCGTTCTTCGTGCTGTCGTGCTTCATCAGCCTGACCCGCGGTTATTCACGCAAGGAACAACGCCGGCTGGCCTGGAAAGTGGCGATCGCCACGCTGGTATCCAGTGTCCTGCTGTATCTGTTCGGGCGGATAATTTTCAGCGTCTTTGGCATCACCGTGGATGCCTTCCGCATCGGCGCCGGCAGCGTATTGTTCATTTCGGCGCTGGGCATGGCCCAGGGCAAGTCGGCGGTACAGACCGACAACGTGCAGCAAGACGTCACGATCGTCCCGCTGACCATTCCCCTGACCGTCGGCCCCGGCACGATCGGCGCGCTGTTGGTGATGGGCGTCAGCCAGCCTCACTGGGACGACAAGCTCACCGCCATCCTCAGCATTGCCCTGGCCAGCTTCACCGTTGGGGTGGTGCTTTACCTGTCGAACCGTATTGAACGCATTCTCGGTGACCAGGGCTTGCAGATTGTCAGCCGCTTGATGGGACTGTTTGTCTGTGCACTCGCGGCCCAGATTATCTTTACCGGGGTGAAGGGCTATCTGGTGCCCTGACGGCACCGCAGGCCCGGTCCTCGCCCGATAACGCGGGTGCTGGCCTGACGGCCATCAACGCATGCTCCCCGACAAAGGCCACCAACTGTGCTCGACTGCTGGCGAACGCCCTGGCTGCGAGCTCGAATGAGTGGTGCTGGACCGTCACCGCCGAGGTGAAACATTGGGGTGCAAAGGCCTGCGCCAACCAATTCCCTTCTGCACTCTGGGTCGTTTCAAACGACAGATAAAACACTTCGATGCAGGCGTGGCGGGTACTCACGGCAAACCGCAGCCGAACTCGGGTCCGCCGTTCTTCGCCCTGCGCCAGCGCGACGACGGACTCACTGATCAACCCCTGCTGATAAAGCAGGCGTGCGGGCGAATCCATCGCAAGATCAGCCAATGCCGCCAAGGCTTCGCAGGCCACATCGCGCTGCTCGAGAAGCGCTACGTCGTCCATCGCCCGGGTGATCAGATCCTGCGGCGTGACGGCGAGCAGGTGCTCAAACACCGGTTCCAACCACTGCTCCCGCCTCAGCGTCCAGCCGCACCGCTTAATGGCCTGGACAAAGGTGTCATGGGCAAAATCGGAACGGCTCACAGGCGAAGTCCCCGCCATCAATCGCGCAGCGAGCAACGAATACAGGATGTCGCATTTCATCGGGGCGTCCAAACCTGCGGACAACACACCGAGCAAACCGGAACCCACAAAGGACTCCTGACGATGACTCTCCATGTCTCACCTTTAAATTATGCAAAGACAACAACGAAACACTTCACGACCGAAAGTCGTTGTATTTTTAAAGTTGGGTCTTGAAGTATTCAAGACGTTTCTTGTGAACCGCTGACTGGACCAAGTCCTTTACGACATCATAGGCGCGACGATTTAATGTCCGGCGAGAGGCGGCATTGTAAATCTTGACTTGCTCGCGCTTAAACTTGAAGAACAATACTTTGGTCAGCACATCGCTGGCTTCCAACTGCATGGCACATGCGATCATGGTTGGACGACCACCCAAAGAAACGCATGGAACAATTTGAAAATTGGCAGACTTGTTCTTTTTACTCTTATGCTCAACCAGTGTTATGGCGCCGTCATTTTTCTCCAATGAATTAAAGGCCGAAGAAATAAGCGGCAGTATTTTGAGTTTATCCGCGCCGGCCACCAGTGAAATAATCTGCAGCGCCGCTTCATCCATGGTGAAATTCAGTTCCTGACTGACGTACTCCCTGTAAGGGTCATTGACCGTGGGCCAACCGCACATAGTCAGGGCCTTGCTGTATTCGCGATACCATTCACGACGTTGGGTCTCGCGATTGAACGCGTCAGCACGAATTTCCGCATAAAGAATGGTATCGTCAAATGCCGCTCGCTCTTCCTCCGACAGCGCCTCATCGTAAGCGGC
Source organism: Pseudomonas sp. S2_C03 (assembly GCF_054668405.1). Lineage (NCBI taxonomy): Bacteria > Pseudomonadati > Pseudomonadota > Gammaproteobacteria > Pseudomonadales > Pseudomonadaceae > Pseudomonas > Pseudomonas sp. S2_C03. The sequence continues at coordinate 4,758,576 of NZ_CP162766.1, forward strand.
AACGGTCGAACCCAATACGGCAGAGTCATTCTCACCGCCCAAACTTTGGCCAACACTTACATCCCATTTTTTCGGTGTAACTTCCACCGCAAAATAATCACGTTGCGCAGCAAAATCAAAAGCTGCGTCTACTTCTGCTTCAATCATTCTGTTTACTATCCTGTTGTTAGTTTGATCTGCCTCTTGCAGACAAAAGAAAACTAACAACCCAACCCACGACAGTCAAAACAACGATGCAACCAAGTTATTTAAATTATTGTCAGAAGTTAATATAAAGCGCCCATTAAAAAGCCGGCGTTGCGCCGGCTTCCAATGAGTTTAAGGTTTGTTGCCATACCAACGTGGCGTATACACCCAGACACCACCGTCGGGTCGGGGAAACAGGCAGGTGGTCGAAGAGCCGACCAAAACCATCGTGCGCATGTCGACCTGATCGGGAGTCAGTTGCCCCAGCGTGGTAACCCGCAAGGTCTGTCCGGGCCGGCCGACATCACGCCCCAGCACCACGGGCGTCTGCGCAACACGATGCTGCGCGACGATCTCCAGTGCACGCCCCAACTGCCAGGGACGCGAGCGGGAGATCGGGTTGTAGAACGCCAGCGCCAGGTCGGCTTGTGCCGCCAGGTCCAGGCGTTTTTCGATGATGGCCCACGGCTTGAGATTGTCCGAAAGCGACATGACGCAGAAGTCATGCCCCAGCGGCGCCCCGGCTTGAGCGGCGGTCGCCAGTGAAGCGGACACCCCCGGCAGGATTTCCAGGTCAACGTTGTGCCAGGCCTCGGAACTGGACTCGTGCAGCGCCTCGAGCACCGCCGCCGCCATGGCGAACACCCCCGGATCACCCGAAGAAACCACCACCACCGAGCGACCTTGGGCGGCCAGCTCGAAGGCGTGCCGAGCACGCTGCATCTCTTCGCGGTTGTCGGTGCAATGCAGCACCTGATCGTCGCGGAACGGGCCGGCCATGCGTACGTAGGTTTCATAGCCGAGCACATCATTGGCCCGGGCCAGCTCAGCCTTGACCGCCGGTACCATCAGCTCGGCAGCCCCTGGCCCCAGCCCGATCACCGCCAGGCGCCCGCGAGGGCGACCGATCAACAGCGCCTGCAGCGGTTGTTCGGCCACCGCAATGGCGATGCGGTCATCACCGAGCATCGACACCGGCTGGCCAACGGCGCTGCGGGCGAGTTCGCCCACCGTGGCACTGTCACCGGCAAAACGCAGCGGCACACCCAATTCAAGGGCGGCTTCACGCAACGTCGGGTCGGCCATGTCCCGATCGGCCGCCAGCAGTAGCGCCACCGATTGCACGGCGATCCTCGCCTCATGCAGCGCCTCGCGGATCGCCTGCGACGGGTTGGCCACGCCGGCACTCACCGCCACCAGCACGTTACGCGGATAGATCAGCAGTTCATTGGCCGTGGGTGCGCGCTCGGCATGCCCGACATGAACCGCCAGCCGCGCGTGTGGATCTTCAGGCAGTTGCGCGCTGGCCAACCACGGCGCCGAACCTTCGATGCGCACCGTTTCACCGGCGAGCAGATCGGACACAAAACGCTTGCCCAACTCCAGATCACCCAGCGCAAACCCACTGGGTGGGTTGAGCAGGCAGGTGCCGAAACGCAGTTCGCCGCTGGTGGTGATAGCCGGCGCCACCTCCAATCCCGCGCCGATTTCCCGCGCCATGACGTTCACGCCACTCAGGCCACCCAGCAACGGGACCACGGCGCTGCCGTCCTCGGCGACGGCCAGCACTGGCGGCTCTACGCCTTTCTCCAGCAGCAAGGGCGCCAGGGTGCGAATGACGATGCCGGCCGCGCACAGGGCGATGATTGGCGTGTCCTGCTGATAGAGTTCGCGCAGGGTCGCGCCAAACTCACGATAAGGACGATCTGCGCCTTCGACCCGTTCGGCCAGCCCATGGACCAGGGCGCCGGGGTACAGCCGTTGAATCCTGCGCGCGGTGTCGAGGCTGCCATTGCCCAGGATGACAATTGCCGGTGCTGGACGTGTCATCAGCCTTGCCACCTTTCACCCGGAACGATAATCAGCGAGAAATACGGAGAGGACATCGGCTCGACGTCTGCCAACGGCACGATCTTCTGATTGGCCATGGTCGCGCGCTCGACGTACAACGCACGCTCAGCCAGCCCCAGTTCTTGCAGCACCTCACGTACCTTGGGCAGGTTACGCCCCAGCTTCATGATGACGGCCGCGTCGGCATCGGCCAAACGACGCTTCAGATCGTCGTGGGGCAACACCCCGGAGAGCACCGACAGGCTCTGATTGCGATACACCAGTGGCGCACCGAGCACCGACGCGCCACCGAGCATCGAGCACACGCCCGGCACCACTTCGGCTTCGTAACGCTCGGCCAGGCGATCGTGCAGGTACATGTAGGAGCCGTAGAAGAACGGGTCACCCTCACAGATCACCGCCACGTCGCGGCCGGCGTCCAGGTGCGTCGCCAGCTCTTCGCTGGCCGCATCGTAGAAATCGCTGATGACTTGCTCGTACGACAGCGGTGCCGGCAGCGCTTCGGTGGTCACCGGGTAGACCAATGGCAGCAGCGTCTGCGCCGCTTGCAAGTGGGCCTCGATGATGCCGAACGCGTTGCCCTTCTTGCCCTTGGCGACGAAGTACGCCACCACCGGCGACTCACGCAGCAGGCGCAGGGCCTTGACGGTAATCAGTTCCGGATCACCAGGGCCGACGCCCAGGCCGATCAAACGTCCACGTGGCTGCATTATTCGACCTCCGTGGCGAGGGCATTGACCGCTGCAGCCGCCATGGCGCTACCGCCCAGTCGACCTTGCATGATCACAAACGGCACGCCCCGGCTGTCCGCCGCAAGTGCTGCCTTGGATTCGGCAGCGCCGACAAAACCGACCGGGAAGCCCAGGATCAGTGCCGGTTTCGGCGCACCGGCATCAAGCATTTCCAGCAGGTAGAACAACGCGGTGGGCGCATTGCCGATCACCACGACGCTTCCCTCAAGGTGCGGGCGCCACAGCTCCAGGGCGACGGCCGAACGGGTGTTGCCCAGTTCGCGGGCAAGGTCCGGCACGCTTTCATCGCGCAGGGTGCAGATCACCTGATTGTTGGCCGGCAGGCGCGCCCGGGTGACGCCCTCGGACACCATCCGTGCATCACACAGGATCGGTGCGCCGGCCGCCAGCGCATCGCGCCCGGCCTTGCCGGCACCCGCAGAAAACTGCAAACCATCGATGGCATCGACCATGCCGCAGGCGTGAATCACACGGACCGCGAGTTTTTCCAGGTCCGCCGGGATACGCGCGAGGTTGGCCTCGGCACGAATGATCGCGAAGGAGTTGCGATAGATCTCCTGACCGTCGCGAATGTAATCAAGCATCAAGCGGGCTCCGTGAGCGGGCGTCGAGCAAGGCGTCGACCGCGTCAATAGTAAGGTTGCGTGCGTGCAGGGCGCCGAAACCCGGCTGCCCCGCTTCGCGAAAATAAAGGTCGTAGTGACCGGGGGTGACCGCCAGCAATGTGACCGGGGCGATATGCGCGGCGGCGCAGGAGCGCGGGCAACCGCTCAGGTGCACGTTCACCGCATCGCCGTGGCGTTGCAACAGGGCAGCCAGTTGCCGGGCGTCACCCTTGGTATCGGCCAGGCCTCTGGCGCAACCGGCGGACCCGGTGCAGGCAATCAACTGCGACAGCGCCTGATCGGCTTCGCACAACAAGCCCAACTGATGCATGACGCGCAGGACTTCATCAGCGTGCTCACGGCGCACGTTCGGCAACAGCAAGCTTTGCCACGGGGTAAATCGCAGGGTGGCGTCGCCGTATTGCCGCGCCAGACGCGATGCACCACGAAGCATGGCGCAATCGAGCCGTCCCAGTGGCGGCACGGCACCGACGTAGACATGATCGGCTTGCGCCTGATCCTGCACGCCCATGTGCAGCCCCGTCGAGTGCGTGGCACGCTTCCTGCCGCAGACGGGCGCAATGCTCAACCGTTCGGCCAGTCGCGCCACGAAGGCCTCGGGCGTCATGTCGGCCAGCAAATGGCGCATCCGCGTCTGCTCGGGCGCTGCCAGCTCAAGGAACAATTCAAGCACCGCCACCATCAAGTCATGGCCATCGCCCAGCGCGACCGAGCCGACCGGAGCATCCGTGGGGCATCCCGCCAGACCAAACGCCAACCGGCACTCGCCATCGTGCCGGTAGGCCGAAAGCCAAAGGTCGTTGGGGTGTTCGAGCATCGCCAGCGCCTCGCCGCCATCGAGTTGCATGGCGAACTTGGGGCTCAGGTCATGGAAGCGTTCGTGACGCTGCACCGTGGCGAGGATTTGCCCGGCCAACGCACGGGTATCGAACAGGCTGTGCCGATCGATCCCGGCGCTGGGGCTGAGCATCAGATTGCGCACGTCATCACCCGCCGCATTGTCAGGGCCCAGGCCGGCCGTCAGCAGGCGCTGGATCAACGCGGCGTGTTCCTCGCCGATCCCGCGTATCTGTAGATTGGCACGGTTGGTCGCTTCAATCGCACCGCTGGCAAAATCTTGCGCGGCGCTGGCCACCGCTTCGGCCTGGGCGCTGGTGATCGATCCGCCCGTGAGCTTGATGCGACAGATGCCGCCGTCCAGCGCCGGGACGATACGGAGTAATCCCGGACAGGCCGAGGGGCGTACTGCGGTGGACATCAGGCGTTCGTTCAAGGGCATGACCCGTACAGGTGGCGAGCACTTCGCGGGCGAAGGGGCCGGTATTATGCCTGCTTTGCAACGGGGGATGAAAAGCCTGTCGGACGACCAGAGCATTGGCGCCACGCGGGAGACTACATTCGCAGCAGATACTCGCGGCTGCGCTCGGTGATTTTCGCGCGCATCGCCACGGCCAGGCTGTCGAAACGGCGTCGATCGAGGGTGAAAGTCCCATAGTGCTGAATCAGCGTGGTGTCGTTGTCCTGCCACGTGATGAACAGAAATTGCCCGGGGCTGATCACGCTGACATACCAGGCATGAATCAGCGTGAGCGTCAGGTTGCCCTCTGCATCGTAGGCGCAGGGCATGACTTGAAACTGCCGCCCCTGCCCTCTCGAGCTGATCTTCTCCAGTGAAGCGCTGACTTGCAGGTTGCTTTTGAGCGACTCGAAGGCGTGCACGGCGGCGCTGTACATCGGCCCGCTGGCCCGGGGCCTGAGTGTCTCGAGAATCTGCGTGCTGATCGGCTCGGACAGCAACACCTTGCGACTCTCCAGCATCACCGGACGCTGGTGAATCCAGCCCAGGTGCCAGAGCCCCAGCGTGAAATGCTGAAGCCATTCGTACCACTGGCTTTCACGGTCATAAAGGGTGTCGGTGTATTGCTCCAGATAAAGCGCACAATCCAGCGCGATCTGTTCATCATCTTCCGACACCCTGGGGGCGACCGAAACGATCGTACTGCCGGCCAGAGCTGCACGGCTCCGTTCCCGGGGTGAAAACGTCGCAGGGGGCTCGAACATACAAAATCCTTTTCAATTGTCTGGTCGGTCAACTCCATTGTTAAACCGTCGCTCACACTAATCAGATGTCCATCGGGTCAACAATCCTCGAAGTACCTCAAGATATTTTCTGGTTGCCGGCTAACCCCAACCGGTGTTCAGTCGGCAAACAGGGGAAAACCGCAGCGGCGCGGTATCATCGCGCCCGAGCCCGGTGGGTGGTTTTTTCAAGGAGCAGGCATGACGCCCTGGCTGACAGTAATTGGCATTGGTGAAGACGGTTTCAAAGGCCTGGGCAAGAACGCCCGGCACGCGCTGCTGCGTGCCACGCGGATTTTTGGCGGCCAGCGCCAGCTTGATCTGTTGCCGCCATGCATCCGTGGCCAGCGCCAGGCCTGGCCAAGCCCGTTTTCCCTGGACCCGGTCCTGGCCCTGCGCGACGAACCGGTGTGTGTACTGGCCAGCGGCGACCCCATGTTCTTTGGCGTGGGCGCCAGCCTCGCTCGGCACCTGCGTCCCGACGAGATGCTGATCCTGCCTGCGCCCTCCTCCTGTTCGCTGGCCGCCGCGCGTATGGGCTGGCCGTTGCAGGACGTCGTCACGCTGTCGCTGGTGGCCCGTCCCATCGCAGCGCTCAATGCGCAACTGTTCAGCGGTGTGCGTCTGCTGGTGCTCAGCAACGACGGCGCAAGCCCAGCCGCCGTTGCCGCGCTGTTGCGCGAACGCGGCTTCGGCCCCAGCCGCCTGACGGTGCTGGAGCATTTGGGCGGCCCGGCCGAGCGACGCATCGACGGCCTCGCTCAGGATTGGAACGCGCCGTCGATCGCCGATCTGAATCTGCTCGCCATCGACTGCATCGCCAGCGCCGACGCGCCCCGCTTGTCGCGTGTGGCCGGCCTGCCGGACTCGGCGTTCGAGCACGACGGCCAATTGACCAAGCGCGATGTCCGCGCGATCACCTTGGCGCGCCTGGCCCCGGTGCCCGGTGAACTGCTGTGGGATGTCGGGGCGGGCAGCGGCTCGATCGGTATCGAATGGATGCGTGCCCACCCGAGCTGCCGAACGCTGGCCATCGAAGCCGACGAGGGCCGGCAGGCATTGATCGAACACAACCGCGACGCGCTCGGTGTGCCCGGCCTTCAACTGATTCGCGGCAAGGCGCCGCACGCCCTCGCCGGCCTCGAACGCCCGGATGCGATTTTCATCGGTGGCGGCGTCACCCGCGAGGGCGTGCTGGACACTTGTTGGGCGCGGTTGAAACCCGGTGGCCGGCTGGTCGCCAATGCCGTGACGCTGCAAAGTGAAATGACCCTGATGGCCTGGCGCGAACGGCACGGCGGCGAGCTGACGCGCATTCACATCGCCCAGGCACAACCGCTGGGCGACTTCGACACCTGGCGCCAGGCCCTGCCGATTACCCTCTTGGACGTGGTCAAGCCTGTCGATGCGTGACGAAACCGCTGAACATCCCGCCCCCCTTCGCAGCGGCCTGACCACCGGTAGCTGCGCCACTGCCACCAGTTTGGCCGCCGCGCGACTGCTGCTGGGCGGCGCCGAGGCGGATGCCGTGGACATCGTTCTGCCCAAGGGCAAGCGCGTACAGATGCGCCTGGAATTCTGCCGGTTACTGGATGACGGGGCCGAGGCCGGTACGATCAAGGATGCAGGTGACGACCCGGACGTGACCCACGGTGCGCTGCTGTTCTCACGGGTGCGACTGCGCGCCGAGCCTGGCATCCGCTTCTGCGCCGGCCGAGGCGTCGGCACGGTCACCCGGCCCGGCCTGGTGTTGGAGGTCGGCGAGCCGGCAATCAACCCGATTCCGCGCAAAATGATCACTGAGCATCTGAGCGGATTGGCGCTGGAGCTGGGCTATCACGGTGGTTTCGAGGTCACGATCAACGTCGAGGGCGGCGAGGCCCTGGCGTTGAAAACGATGAACCCACGGCTGGGCATTCTCGGCGGTTTGTCGATACTGGGCACCAGCGGCATCGTCCGGCCGTTCTCCTGCTCGGCGTACATTGCCTCGATCCACCAGGGCATCGACGTGGCGAAAACCAACGGCTACCTGCACATCGCCGCGTGCACCGGCAACGCCAGCGAAGACACCATGCGACGGGTCTACAACCTGCCGGAAATCGCCCTGATCGAAATGGGCGACTTCGTCGGCGCCGTGCTCAAGCACCTGCGCAAAGTACCCGTGGATAAACTCAGCCTTTGCGGCGGTTTCGGCAAAATCAGCAAACTGGCCGCCGGGCACATGGATCTGCACAGCCGACACTCAAGCATCGACCTGCCGCAACTGGCCGATTGGGCGGCGGATGTGGGGGCCGACACGGCGTTGCAGCAGGCGATTCGCGAGGCCAACACCAGTCAACAAGCACTGGCAATGGCCAGCGCCGCCGGTATCGCCCTCGGCGACGCGGTGTGCGCACACGCCAGGGCCTTTGCCCGTAGCGTGGTGCCGGCGCAGGTACATGTGGAAGTCTTTGCCATCGATCGCCAGGGCGGGATCGTCGGCCAGGCGGGAGTCGTTCAATGAAACGCTTATTGCTGCTCGGCGGTGTCACTGAAGCATTGGCGATCGCCCGGACGCTGGGGCCAACCCACATTTACAGCCTGGCCGGCATCGGCCGGGTACCCGACGACCTCACCTGCCAGGTGCGTGTGGGCGGCTATGGCGGCGCCGAGGGCCTGGCCCAGTTCATTGCCGATGAAGGCATCGACCTGCTGCTGGACGCGACACATCCCTACGCCGCGCAAATCAGCCACAACGCGGCACGCGCCGCGCAGATCAGCGGTATCGCCTGCTGGGCACTCAGGCGGCCCGCCTGGCAACCCCAGGCGGGGGACGACTGGCGCGAAGTCAGCGATTGGGTCGAGTTGATCCAGGCCCTGAAACCCTTCCGGCGACCGCTGTTCACCCTCGGTCGCGAACCCCTGCAACACCTGGATGAAATTCCGCCGGAGCAATTCTGGACCTTGCGCGCACTGGACGTTTACCCTGCGACCCCGCGCTGCGAAGTGATCGGTGCCCGTGGGCCGTTTTTCATCGAGGATGAGCGGCAACTGTTCGAGCGTCGACAGATCGATGTGCTGATCAGCAAGAACAGCGGCAGTACCGCGACCGAACCGAAGCTGGAAGTCGCCCGCGAACGGGGTGTGCCGGTGCTGGTGTTGAAGCGGCCGACATTGCCGCAGGTGGATCGGGAATTCAGTACGGTTGCCGATGTACTCGAAGCCCTGACCGTCCCCCTGTAGGAGCGAGCTTGCTCGCGATGGTCGTCAACGATAACGCTGGCTATCTGGATGCCAGCGGTGCCTGGACGACCATCGCGAGCGTGCTCGCTCCTACAGGTTCAGCGAAGCTTCCACAGTGGCAATCGTTCAATCACAGCTATCATGAAGACTATGAAGTGCTGGCACTGCGACACCAAACCGCACTCGGTGTTTTTACTTATCGGCATTGATCAGGCTAAATAGCCGCGCCTGATCGCTCACTCAACCGGATACGTCCCATGTCCCGACAACGGCTCGCAATTGCCTGGATAGCCTGCTTCGCAGTGCTGTTCAACATGCTCGCCATGCCGGTGACCGGAGCCATGTCGCAGGCGGCCAAAGCCCCTGCCGAGCAGTTGATGTGGGGCAGTTTCTGTTCGTCCAGCGGCACCCGCATGGTCGCGATCGACCTGGGTGACGTGGAACACAAAGCCCCCCAGAGCGACCCACATTCCAATATGCAGCATTGCTGGTGCTGCGCCGGTTCCGCTCCGTTGGTGGCATTGCCCGGACACGCTCCACAGCTGTATTTCGCCCATTTGCAGGACAATCGCGGCCTGCTCGTGGCGACACTCGACACCCCCACGCCTCGCCAGCAATGGCCCAGCCTCAACCCTCGGGCATCCCCTCTCGTGTGATTCCTTATCGCAAATTGACCTGCGTTTTGAATCGTTCGGAGAACTGCCATGTTGAACAAACTTATCGTCCTGGCCGCATTGCTGCTGCCTGCCTGCTTTGCCAATGCCCATGAGTACAAAGTCGGCGAGCTGGAAATCGCTCACCCCTGGTCGCAGGAATTGCCACCCAACGCGCCAACCGTCGCCGCTTACTTCGTGATTCACAACACCGGCACGACGGCAGATACCCTGCTCAGCGTCGACACACCGATTGCCGCCAGCGCCGAGCTGCACGAACACGTGAAGCAGAACGACCTGATGAAAATGCAGCAGGTGCCTCGCGTCGAGATTCCGGCGGGCGGCACGGTCACTTTCGCGCCGATGGCGTATCACGTCATGTTGCTGGAGCTCAAGGACCGCAGCCTGCTCAGCGACGGCAAGCGTTTCCCGTTGACCCTGCATTTCGAAAAAGCCGGCGACGTGAACGTCGAAGTCGCGGTGCAGAAAACCGCGCCCGACGGCGCCCAGACCCACGTGCACAAGCCCTAAGCCGCAGCGCTGAAGACGCCCATGCGCCCGCCTCGCGCCAGGTCATCCACCTCCCGCCGCCAGTCCACAGGATTGACTCGCGGTAGCTGGATCAGCCTGTTCGCCATGTTGATGATTTTCATCGGCCCGCTGATTTCCCAGTCGATGCCGATGAATCAACGCGCCACGGCAATGACCATGAGCATGTCGATGGACATGAGCATGGACATGCCGGCGATGTCGCACGGCGACCATGGGGCCACGCCTGCCGCCGAACACTGCCCGCCCAAGGCCAGCCACCATGCCATCTGGGAAAAGTGCGGCTATTGCAGCCTGCTGTTCAACTGCCCGGCGCTGACGGGCGGCCAGTCATTCGTCACCTTTGATGCACCGCTGACCAACACCTTCAGCACCCCCGCCACCCGCCTGGGCCACGCCCGGTCCACCTTCTTCCCCGGCGCCCGCACCCGTGCGCCCCCCATCGACGCGTAAACACCCCCTGATATCACACGGTCCGAAGACAGCCAGAGCCTCCTGTGGGAGCGAGCCGGCTTGCGAGGCAGCCGACGTCTTTTGACGCCGCGTACTTGCGAGCATGCCCACAGCCAGTACGCAGGTTGCCGTCCGTATCGTTTACGACTGTTCGATGGAAATTGTCATGTCCAGGTTTTCTGCTGACCCACGCTTGAGCCCTGCCCAAGCCTCTTTCGCCCTGAGCGCCACGCGCGTACGTTTCAGGCACGCCACCGCCATTCTCTGCGGCGCGCTGCTGTCACCCATGGTGCAGGCCGACGACCACGCCGGCCACGAAGAAGAACTGAGCCCGACGGTGATCACCGCCATCGCGCCAAGCTCGCCACTCACCATCGTCACCAACCCCAAGGACCCGCGCCAACCGGTGCCCGCCAGCGACGGTGGCGACTACCTGAAGACCATCCCCGGCTTCGCCCTGGTGCGCAACGGCGGCACCAACGGCGATCCGGTGCTGCGCGGCATGTTCGGCTCGCGGTTGAACATCCTCACCAACGGTGGCGTGATGCTCGGCGCCTGCCCCGGCCGCATGGACGCGCCCACGTCGTACATTTCCCCGGAAACCTACGACAAACTCACCGTCATCAAAGGCCCGCAAACCGTCCTCTGGGGCCCCGGCTCATCGGCTGGCACCATCCTGTTCGACCGTGAGCCGGAGCGCTTCGGCGAACTCGGCACCCGGGTGAACGCCAGTGTCCTGGCCGGCTCCAACGGTCGCTTCGACAAAACCGTGGATGCGGCCGCGGGCGGCCCATTGGGCTACGTGCGGGTAATTGGCAACACGGCCCAGGCCGACGACTATCGCGACGGCAACAACGACACCGTGGCCTCGCGCTACGACAAATGGAACGGTGATGTCGCGGTGGGCTGGACGCCCGACGCCGACACACTGTTGGAACTCACTGCCGGCAAGGGCGATGGCGAGGCACGTTACGCCGGACGCGGCATGGACGGTGCGCAGTTCAAACGCGAAAGCCTGGGCCTGCGGTTCGAAAAATCCAACATCGGCGACGTGCTCGACAAGATCGAGGCACAGGTCTACTACAACTACGCTGACCATGTGATGGACAACTACACCCTGCGCACCCCATCGGGCACCGGGATGATGGCAGGCCCCATGGCTTCCAACGTCGATCGCCGCACCCTGGGCGCTCGGATCAAGGCCACCTGGCGCTGGGCCGATGTGCAGTTGATCAGCGGTATCGACGCGCAGACCAACGAACACCGCCAGCGCAGCAGCATGGGCGTCGACACCTACAAGAACCTGCCGTACACCAAGGACGCCGACTTCCATAACTATGGGGTGTTCAGCGAACTGACCTGGTACGCCGCCGACCGTGATCGCCTGATTACCGGTGCTCGTCTGGACCGTGCTTCGGCCAAGGATTTCCGCCAGACCACTGGCTCCGGGATGATGACCCGGGCCAACCCGACCGCCGATGACACCCGTGCCGACACACTGCCAAGCGGATTCGTGCGTTATGAACACGACCTGGCTGACAGCCCGACCACCCTGTACGCAGGCTTGGGTCATACCCAGCGCTTCCCGGATTACTGGGAGCTGTTTTCGCCCAATTCCGGCCCGACCGGTTCAGTGAACGCCTTCGACTCGATCAAGCCGGAAAAAACCACGCAGTTCGACTTCGGCCTGCAATACAAGACCGACGACCTCGACGCCTGGGCCTCGGGTTATGTCGGGCAAATCCGCGACTACATCCTGTTCAACTACACACCCGGCATGATGGGCACCACCTCACAAGCCTCCAACATCGACGCACGAATCATGGGCGGCGAACTGGGTGCGGCCTACAAGCTGACCTCGAACTGGAAAGCGGATGCGACGCTGGCCTATGCCTGGGGCAAGAACAGCAGCGATGGCAAGGCCCTGCCACAAATGCCACCGCTGGATGCACGGTTCGGCCTGACCTACAGCGAAGACAACTGGAGCGCCGGCGCCTTGTGGCGGGTGGTGGCCGCGCAAAACCGCATCGACCAGAACAAGGGCAACGTGGTCGGCAAGGACTTCACCAAGACCTCGGGTTTTGGCGTGTTCTCGCTTAACGGCGCGTATCGCATCAACAAGAACTGGAAGGTCAGCAGCGGCGTCGACAACCTGTTCGGCAAGGCCTATGCCGAGCACTTGAACCTGGCCGGCAACGCCGGTTTTGGCTACCCGGCCGATGACCCGCAAGCCATCAAGGAACCCGGACGTACGTTCTGGACGAAGGTGGATATGAGCTTCTAAAAAACAGCGCCTCCCTGTAGGAGCGGACTTGTCCGCGATGGACGTCAACGATGACGCTGTCAGCCTGACACCCCTCGGTGTTGCTGAATCCATCGCGGACAAGTCCGCTCCTACAGGGGTACCAGACAACTACAACAGATCCACGCCAAGCGGAGCACAACCGATGAAAAAGCCTCAAGTGAATTTTTATAACCTGGCCTGGCGCTGGCATTTCTATGCCGGTCTGTTCGTCGCGCCATTTTTGGTGATGCTGGCCCTGACCGGCACCGTCTACCTGTTCAAGCCGCAGCTTGATCCGTTGATGTATGGCAGCCTCATGAATGTCCCGGCCGGGCATCACACCGTATCGGCCGACGACATGCTCAAGCGCGTCAAAGACGCCTACCCCCAGGGGGCGATCAAACAGTACTTGCCGCCGGTCAATGCCGAGCGCAGCGCGCAGTTTGTCGTACTCAACGGCACCACCGAACTCAATGTGTTTGTCGACCCCTACCACGGTGACATCCTCGGCGAGCAAGACGCCAAGTGGAACCTGCAAGCGGTGGCGCGGGCAATCCATGGCGAGTTGATGATTGGCACGGTCGGTGACCGGCTGATCGAAATGGCCGCCGGCTGGGGCGTGGTGCTGGTGGTGTCCGGCCTGTTCCTGTGGTGGCCGCGTGGCCAGGCTGCCGGCATCCTGTGGCCGCGCCTGAACAGTCGCGGGCGCGTGTTGTGGCGTGACCTGCATGCCGTCACCGGATTCTGGGGCGCCAGCCTGCTGCTGGTGATGCTGCTCAGCGGCATGACCTGGACCGGTTTCTGGGGCAAGCAGTACGCCGAGGTGTGGAACAAGTTCCCCGATGCCATGTGGAACGACATGCCCAAATCGGACATCGAGGCCCGCAGCCTCAACACCGCCACCCGCCAGACCGTGCCATGGGCCGTGGAAAACACGCCGATGCCAATGTCCGGCGACCATGCCGAACATATGGCCCATGGCGGCGCACACGCCGGCCCCGCCGCACCGACCGTCAGCCTGCAGGCAGTGCAGAACATCGCCGAACAGCGCAAGGTCGAGCCGGGCTACAGCATCACGTTGCCGACCACCGATACCGGCGTGTTCACCATTGCGGTGTTCGCCGACGATCCTCGCAACGACGCCACGTTGCACGTGGACCAATACAGCGGCAAGGTCCTGGCCGATGTGCGGTGGGAGCAATACGGTCCTGTCGCTCGCGCCACGGAACTGGGCGTGATGCTGCATGAAGGCAAGATGTTCGGCACCCTCAACCAGATCATCGTGCTGCTGATTTGCCTGATGATCCTGCTCAGCGCCGTCAGCGGCGTGGTGATCTGGTGGAAGCGCCGGCCACAGGGCAAGTTCGGCGTTCCGCCGCTGCGCCACGACCTGCCGACCTGGAAAACCGGCGTGGCGATCATGCTGGCACTGGCCGTGGTGTTCCCGCTGGTGGGCGCTTCGCTGGTGGTGGTGTGGGTGCTGGATCGGGTGCTGATGACGCGGTTTAACCGGCAGGTGGAGGCGGGTTCGGCCTGATTCGAACCCGCTCCCACAGGGGGAAATCACATGCTTGAAACCGAGCGGCGGTTCATCTCCTGCAACCGCTTCATCGTCACGTGCCCCCGTGGCTGCCAGAATTCGTCAGGCTCGAGGACGTCCAGACGACCGCTGCCGATCAACGTCGCGAGTACCTGCGAAAGCGTTTGCGTCTGGCTCCACCCGTCGCGCAGCACCCGCGATTCAGCATCCAGGTAACTCGGACGATAGACCAGCAACGCGCCATTTCGTGGAGTCAGGTAGTAACGGCTGTCAGCGATGGCCGCCGTTGCCAGTACCGCGATGCAGGCCCGTATTTCGTCGTGGGCGACGAAGTTGCGGTAAAGCGTCTGTTCAGGCTGCGCGGCGGCGTCCACCTTGTAAAGTTGCTGCACACCCATCACTTCGTAGCCGTCTGGATACCTCTTTGAAGCGCCGGGATTTTTGCGTGAGTAGCCGGGAAACAACACCCCGATGAACAGTCGCCGAAAGGCCGGGGCGTAGTCACGCAGGCCGAGTGGCACGGTGGGGCCGGCATCCTCCAGAGGTTCGGTGGCGACGAAATTCACCTGACCGTCACGCAGGATCGTACCCAACAGCGCGTTGCCCCGAGCCCGTCGCCACGCCCAGCGCGCCGCGTCGTCCGGATGCGCGCACAAAGGTCCCAACGCCAGGCGTGCATCCTCCCCGGCGGGTGTTGCCTCGACCTTGCCCGGCGACCAAGCCGGTCCCACGCGCCCGACCTTCGCCCAAACAGCACTGCGCACCAACACTTCAAGCTGTCCACCGCGCGCGATCTTGCGAATGTAGTCGGCGGGGTTGCCATCGCCCTGCAACGATTTGACGTACGCCATGATCGCCCCATGGGTTTGCAGGTCAGGGTCCCAGGTGGAGGCCTGGTACTTGAGCAACGCGCCATCGGCGCACGACAGGTACAACGGCTCAAACCCAGCCGGCGCCCCCGCTACCAACCGTTGCGCAGCCGACAATGCCGCTGCGAGCACCGTGGGCGGGATGAAGCTGCGAAAAACCTCGGTGCGCGGCAGCTCATCGGGCTGACGGGCAGGCGCGCACAAATAAATGCCCTGTACCGAATAGCCGCTGGGCAACCGTGCGCCCTGGAACACTCGCGCACGGGGAAACTTCAGGTCATCGGCCATGACCGGCAGGCTCGCCACCGCATGGGCAAGACGCGATGAAACGAGCACCAGGCCAAATCGCCAGTGCTCGCGTCCCCCTCCCTGTTCATGCACATGCCGCACGGCATCGTCGGCGTGGCAGAACGCCGGACTCAAACTGCGATCAGCCGAGGCGAAACGCACTGACTCCGGTGCCTGGTAACCCTGTTTCAACGGCCGCCAGCCTTTGCCCAATTTGAGTGCCGGCCCCCAGAGGTTGCTGCTTTGCACCACCTCCAGGCGGCCCACGCCGACCAACTGATCGACCAGCTCAACGGGCGTGCTCACGCCACTGCGTATCCGCCGTTCGATCTGGTTGCTCCACGGGTCATGGGGGGCGTCGCTGGACGGTGCGAGCTGGTCCTCCAGAGCGGCCAGGCGTGTCGTCCTTTCGCTCTTTTGCGCCACGCTCAGCAAGTCCGCCTCAGGGTCATACAGACTGAACGACAGAATCGAACCCTGGGCACCGAGCAGGTATTCGTGGGTCCACAAATGCCCCGACGCCAGCGCCGTGGCGAGCACCGGTGTCGAGAAGAAGTCGCTATAGACCTGCCGGTCCTGGCCCTGCAACAGAAATGGCAACGGCGTCGCCACGCGACTGCGATAACGGGCTATGACCTTGCAACCGGGCGCCAACAGCTCCAACGCAACATCTTCGTCCGGCAGAATCCACTTGGGATCAAAATCTTCGCTGACCACCGGCAGCGGCTCGGTCGCGACAAACAAACCGTCGGGGCGCACCAGTACCAACCCGCCTTTAAGCTGATCTCGGTTCGCCCCCAACTGGCGCTTGGCATAACGCACGGCATCGGTCGCGGCGGTGAATGCCGGGGTGAGGTTTCGTCGGATGAACCCTGCGAAAGGCTTCCAGTGCGACCCCAACCGGGAAGGTCCGGCTTCGCCCCAGCATTCATTGCCTTCCACCACCGTCAACCAGCTCCGAGCGATGACCCGGCTGACAAAATTCCTGGCCGACAACTGCCCGCTCTTGAGTTGCGTGTGCACATCCTCGGCCGTCCCAGAAGGCTGGATCGAGGCATCGAACAAAGTCGTCGCGCTGGGCGACTGAAACTTCAACAGCGCACGGTCGAGGGTCGACAAATAAACAGGCAACCCGGTTTTTTCACCCGAGTCGCGCAAGCGATTGGCCTCGAAATAGGCACTATAGAGATCACTCGATGAAACGAAGTGCCGGCCCAGCCATTGCTCGGTGGGTGCAAGGTTTGGCGGCAGCCACTGCCGCGCGTAAAACAATCCGAATAACGTGAACGACGCAGGGTAGACAAACGTTCCGGCGTCATCGAGCCGGAACAGGCTGGCCTGGGAAAACAGCGGCTGGCGCCGGCTCGCCGGTACCGATTCACTGACCACGTACTCCTCCTTGTGCTCATGCTTTAACACAAACGCAAAACAGGTCTGGTCCGGGCCCTGGCGCCGGATGCGCCGATGCGCGTCAAGCGCCGCAGCCTCAGCGCTGGCGAACACCGAACCGTACGCCACCTGCTCGGGCGTTTCGAAGGGTCGCGGTTGGGCGAACGCTTTCCAGTACTCGACCACCATGCCGCGCGAAGCCCACAACTCATTGGCGAGCAACACACGCAAGCCGCCGGCGGCTGCCAGCTGCTTGACGACGTCTTCGGGCAACTGCGCGCCCGTTGCCAGCGCCTCGGCCATCGGGCTGGGTTTCTCCCCAGGGCTTACATGTGCCATCAGCGCCTTCTGCGCGGCCGAGCCGCTGAGGTCGTAGGCAATCAGGGCGTCCTCGGCGCAGGAGAGATAAGCGACCTGGGCGTACGGGGCGTGCTGCAAGATCGCATGCAGATCGGTATCGCTGAATGACTGCGCGTCGATGCTCGCCTGCTCGCGGCTCCAGCCGTGGCGCTTCATCCGTTGGACGTCGTACATCGACAACGCCAGGCGCGAGGCGTACACACCGCGCAGCACATGCCGCTCGGGCAGAATCGGTTTGCCCCCGGCATCTGCGGGGTAGACAAAATCCGTGGCGAAGCGACCGGCCTTCCCAACCACCCAGGGCTCAGTCGCCACGAATCGTCCATCCTCGCGCTCCATGACATAGCCGCAGAACTCATAGTCGCCTTGATCGCCGATTTGCTCGTGAACATAACGCGCAGCATCGTCCGCCGTAAGAAACGCCGGGCTCAGACGATGTTGCGGGTAACGGGCGAACGGGTGCCATGAAGTGCCCACGGCGCCCTCGACATCCCACAGCTTGCCGGTCTGGATCACCGACAGCGCCCCCACCGCCGCCACTCGCCAGATAAAGGCCTCGGGGGTCAGCGTGCCGTTTTCCAGTTCGCGCTGTTCATCGCCGTCCGGGCTGGCGCTGTGCAAACGACTCTCCTGCATCGACCCGGAAAATTCATACCGTAACCGCGCACCATCACGGGTGCTCAGGTACAGGGCCAACCCCGCCATCTTGTGCTGGCGCGAACTGCCAATGGCGGCGGAAAAATCGGTGGCCGAGATAAAGCTCTCGTACAGCCACTTTTGTGCAGGTATCAAGTGGGGGTCCGGCACGGACTGGTAACAGATGCCCTGGATGGCATAACCTGCGGGAAGCGCGGGGATGCCCTTTTTGTTACCCGCGAAGGCCAGCAACGCCTGGGCGAACGCTGTTTTGCCGGCGTCGATCACGATGGGTTCGGTTACCGCAGACTCACCTGTCTGCACGCGTTTGACAATGAACGCGACCTGCCCGAGCACAGGCTTCTCGCGCATCAGGTCATGGGCCCATTGCGCGCCCACGTCAACGTCTGGCATGACCCAACTGAGTGCCGGTTGCACAGGGCCGTCAGCCACGAACGGCTGATAAGCCACCCAGTTGCCCGGCACCCTGCCACGCGAACCTTTCCACACTGCACTTGAGTTGAGCACCGTCAATTCGCCGAGCGCCACGAGTTTCTTCACCAGGGTTTCCGCGGTCGCGTCGAATCCGTCGAGTTGCTCGTCGATCACACCGGTCTTGACCGCGCCATCGAGCAGCACGGCAAAATTGCGCTCCTGCTGCGAACCGACCCTCACGTACTTGACCAGAGACTCATCCGGGCCGGAGTTATACAACGTAGTGATCGCCTCCCGCCCTGACATGATCACCTCCAGGTGCTGAAGGTTAGGCAGGCTGGTGTGCAGCGCGATACGCTCAGCCGACCAGTCGGGCTGCATGGCCTTGAGCCGTGCGCGGATGTCCTCGGTGGCGTTGTAGACGGCTTCGTAGCGATAGCCCGGCAACTCGACCTTGCGCTTGGCGAGCCCGCCTGCGAACGGCAGGCCCCAGTCCTTTTGCCACTGTTCTCCGTCGATCGGGGTAGTGGCGAAAAACTTGCCATCGCGCTCCAGGATGTAGCCCAACTGGTCGATATCACGTCGGTTGTTCATCTGGAAATGCGCGTGACGCGCCGCATCGTCGGCGGTGAGGAACGCCGGGCTCAGCGATTGGCGAATGCGCTCGAAAGGCTCCCAGCCCGGTCCCACCTGTCCGGTCTTGTCCCAGATGTTGCCGTCCTGCACAACCATCAGGCGGCCGGCGGCGGCCACCTGCAAGACAAACTCGAAGGTCGTCAGGGTCCCGGCCTTCAGAGCCTTTTGCAGGGTTTCGTCGTTGCCCTCCATCAGTGCGGTTTCAGCTTCGGAGCCCGAGCAGGTGTAACTCAGCAACGCCTTGGTCGGCGTGCGCTTGTAGAGGGTCAAGCCGCGCTCGGGATCTCGCAGGGGATCAACCTTGCGTGACTGGGCGATGAGGGCAGCCAGCTCTGCGGGGGAAAAAAAGTTCTTGTAGAGCCAGTCCTGCTGGACAGGGAGGTGTGCAGGTTTCGCGTGGGTCACCGCATAGAACCCGTCGATGTGAAAACCTTCCGGCAAGCGCGGCCCCCCGTCCGCATGACGGGGGAATTCATCGAGCACCGCAGCAAGCGAAGTGCGCTCGCGCCAGGGGAACGTGGCAACGTACTCCTGCGTTCCCTGCGCCTTGAGGATGGCGCCCATGAACTCCACATCGGCGTTGGCGCTGTCGGTGCGCACGAATTTGCCGACCAACTCGGCGGGCTGATCGTCTATCGGCGAGCAGAACGGTTGCTGCGTCGGGACGTTCGCTTTGTTCACCGGCTCGGTCGCGATCCAGTTGCCGACAAACTGCCCCCTGACATTGCCCCACAATGGGTTGGGGATCACCACACTCAGCCTGCCGGCTCTCGCCAGTTCGTCGATGATTTCCTCGACGAGATAAAACGTCCCCGTGGGGCGCTCATTCTTGATTTCTTCGGCAAGCAAGTCCTCTTCAGGCGACCCGCTGGGCTCATATTTGAGCAGGCAGGTCTCGGCCCCCGAAAGATAAAAAGCCTTGGCAAAACCTCGGTGGCGGATCATGAAGGCCTTCTCCACATCGGTGAAAAAGTTCATGGCCAGGTGGGCTCCCGCCTCGGGTAGTCCCGGGTATTTCTTCTTCACCAACGCCAGCACGTTCGGATGGGAGTGATAAAGGCCGTAGCACGTGTAGCCGGCCGGGTGGATGAAGTTGCCTTGCGCATCCACGGCCAGCAACTGCGTGAAATCCACATACAAATTGCCGCCGATGGGCAACGTCGCAAAAAAGCGTCCGCTCTCGCCCTGCAGGATCAGCCCGCCGTATTCCTTGTCGCGTTTGTTGCCAATCGCCTCGTGGGCAAATCGCGCGGCATCGTCGGCGCTGATCATGGGCGGGCTGAGGGCCGGCAGCACGATGTTGCTGGGAGGCTTGCGCCTGGTGTGATCGTTCATGAGGTATTCGTCCGTGAAATGGGAAAGCGTTCCCACACAAGCGGTGGGCAAGTCGCACAACCCATGATCCACCTTGGTCCTTCACGTCAGCGGTACATATGTATTTGCACCGCAAAAATACCGGGCACCACCGCAGCGCATGGTGTGCACCGAGGCGCCGATTCGGCGCCAGCGTGGTGCACGCCCCCTCACTCGCGCAGCCAGCAACGGCTCAAGCACGCGATCTCCGGACTTGGGCACAGCCCTTGCTAAAGACCTTCAAGTAGTCCGCATCTGCCACCGGAAAAATTCATTAGTTCATGGAGATCGCACAATGAAGCGTCGCAGTTTGATCAAGGCTTTCACCCTTTCGGCCAGCATCGCCGCGATGGGCATGACGTGGACGGTCCAGGCCGCCGAGACCATCAAGGTGGGGATTCTGCATTCGTTGTCCGGGACCATGGCGATCTCTGAAACATCGCTGAAAGACATGGCGTTGATGACCATCGACGAAATCAACGCCAAGGGCGGCGTCAACGGCAAGATGCTCGAGCCGGTGGTGGTTGACCCGGCGTCGAATTGGCCGCTGTTCGCGGAAAAGGGCCGGCAGTTGCTGACCCAGGACAAGGTGGCGGTGGTGTTCGGTTGCTGGACGTCGGTGTCGCGCAAATCCGTGTTGCCGGTGTTCGAAGAGCTCAACGGCTTGCTGTTCTACCCGGTGCAATACGAAGGCGAAGAGTTGTCGCCAAACGTGTTCTATACCGGCGCCGCGCCGAACCAGCAGGCGATCCCGGCCGTCGAGTACTTGATGAGCGAAGAAGGCGGGGGCGCCAAGCGTTACTTCCTGCTGGGCACCGATTACGTCTACCCGCGCACCACCAACAAGATCCTGCGCTCGTTCCTGCACTCCAAAGGGGTGGCTGACAAGGACATCGAAGAGGTCTACACCCCGTTCGGCCACAGCGACTATCAAACCATCGTCGCCAACATCAAGAAGTTCTCGGCGGGCGGCAAAACGGCGGTTATCTCCACGGTCAACGGCGACTCCAACGTGCCGTTCTACAAGGAACTGGCCAACCAGGGCCTGAAGGCCACCGAGGTTCCGGTGGTGGCGTTCTCGGTGGGCGAAGAAGAACTGCGCGGCATCGACACCAAGCCGCTGGTGGGCAACCTCGCGGCGTGGAACTACTTCGAGTCGGTAGAGAACCCGGTGAACAAGAAGTTCGTCGATGACTGGAAGGCCTACGCCAAGAAACACAACCTGCCGGGCGCCGACAAAGCGGTGACCAACGACCCGATGGAAGCCACCTACGTGGGCATCCACATGTGGGCGCAAGCGGCCGAGAAAGCCAAATCCACCGACGTCGACAAAGTGCGCGAAGCCCTCGCCGGCCAGACCTTTGCCGCGCCGTCCGGCTACACCCTGACCATGGACAAGACCAATCACCACCTGCACAAGCCAGTGATGATCGGCGAGATCCAGGCGGACGGTCAGTTCAACGTCGTGTGGCAGACCGAAGGCCCGGTACGCGCACAACCCTGGAGCCCGTTCATCCCGGGCAACGACAAGAAGCCGGAGTATGCGGTGAAGAGTAACTGAGTCACCGGATGTGGGGTTGAGCACATCACTCAGCCCCAACACAGTTCCCCCTTGTGGGAGCGGGCTTGCTCGCGAAAGCGGTGTGTCAGGCAACATTGATGGTGACTGAACCACTGCTTTCGCGAGCAAGCCCGCTCCCACAATTAGTCCGTGTCAAGGCGGCTACCTATGGTTATTCCCCTCCATCGTTTACTTCTCGTCCTCGCGCTGTTGCTGCCCATGGCCGCTCAGGCCAGCGACACCGAAGACTTCCTCGCCGCCAACCCCACCCAGCAAGTCAAGCTGCTGGATACCTGGGCCGCACAACCCGACCCGGCACGCATCGAATTGCTCAACGCCTTGCAACAAGGTGAACTGAGCGTCGATGGCCAGCCGAAAACCCTGCGTCTGAATAACCGTCTGCGCGGGTTGATCGACACCGCGCTGGCCAGCCATCAACTGCTCGCCGCCGATGCCAAAATGCGTCTGGCCGCCGCCCAGCAATTGCAGAAAAGTGCCAAGCCTGCGCAATTGAAATTCCTCGACCAGCAACTGGCAGCCGAACGGGACGAAGGTGTGCATGCCGCCCTGAGCCTTGCGCTGGCCAACCTGCAACTGGTGGACGCCAGTCCCGCCGTGCGCCTGGCAGCCGTGCGCTTGCTTGGCGAAACCGGTGATCCGCTGGCGCGCACGCGTCTCGAAGGACTGCTGCAAGCCGGTGCGGAAACGGACGCCAGCGTGCGCACTGCCGCCGAAACCAGCCTGGCCCAAGTCAAACGTAAACTGTTGATCGGCGAGGTGCTCGGCCAGGCCTTCAGCGGCATGTCCCTGGGTTCGATCCTGCTGCTCGCCGCACTCGGCCTGGCAATCACCTTCGGCCTGCTCGGGGTGATCAACATGGCCCACGGCGAGATGCTGATGTTGGGCGCGTACTCGACCTATGTCGTGCAGTTGCTGTTCCTGCGTTTCGCGCCCCAGGCCATCGAGTTCTATCCGCTGATCGCGCTGCCGGTGGCATTTATCGTGACCGCCGCCATCGGCATGGCGCTGGAACGCACGGTGATTCGTCATCTCTATGGGCGCCCGTTGGAAACCCTGCTGGCGACCTGGGGCATCAGCCTGATGCTGACTCAACTGGTGCGCCTGCTGTTCGGCGCACAGAACGTCGAAGTGGCCAACCCGGCCTGGTTATCCGGCGGGGTCCAAGTGCTCCCCAACCTGGTGCTGCCGTACAACCGCATGGTCATCATCGCCTTCGCGCTTTTTGTGGTCGTGTTGACCTGGCTGTTGTTGAACAAAACGCGCCTGGGCCTGAACGTGCGCGCGGTCACCCAGAACCGCAACATGGCCGCCTGCTGTGGCGTGCCCACCGGGCGCGTCGACATGCTCGCCTTCGGCCTGGGCTCGGGCATCGCCGGCCTTGGTGGTGTGGCCCTGAGCCAGATCGGCAACGTCGGCCCGGACCTCGGCCAGAGCTATATCATTGACTCGTTCCTGGTGGTGGTACTGGGGGGTGTCGGTCAACTGGCCGGTAGCGTATTGGCCGCCTTCGGCCTGGGTATCGCCAACAAGATCCTGGAGCCGCAGATCGGTGCGGTGCTCGGCAAGATCCTCATCCTCGCGCTGATCATTCTGTTCATCCAGAAGCGTCCGCAAGGCCTCTTCGCACTCAAGGGAAGGGTGATCGACTGATGAACCAGCCATTGATGCTCACGGCCGCACAAAAGGCCGGCCCGAAAGTCACCCTCGCCGTTGGCGCAGCAATCCTTGCCGTGCTGCTGGCATTGCCGCTGCTGTCACTGTTGCCGGCGGACAGCGCGTTGCACGTCTCCGCCTATACACTGACGTTGGTGGGCAAGATTCTCTGCTACGCCATCGTCGCCCTGGCGCTGGACCTCGTATGGGGTTATGCCGGCCTGCTGTCACTGGGTCATGGCCTGTTCTTCGCCCTGGGCGGTTACGCGATGGGCATGTACCTGATGCGCCAGGCGGCAGGTGATGGCCTGCCGGCGTTCATGACGTTCCTGTCGTGGACTGAATTGCCCTGGTATTGGGCCGGCACCGGCAGTTTCCTCTGGGCCCTGTGCCTGGTGGTGCTGGCGCCGGGTCTACTGGCGCTGGTGTTCGGTTTTTTCGCCTTCCGCTCACGGATCAAGGGTGTGTACTTCTCGATCATGACCCAGGCCCTGACCTTCGCCGGCATGCTGTTGTTTTTCCGCAACGAGACGGGGTTCGGTGGCAATAACGGCTTCACCAATTTCCGCACGATCCTGGGTTTTGGCATCACCGAACCCGGGACGCGGGCGGTGCTGTTTTTGGCCACGGTGCTGTTGCTGATCGCGAGCCTGTTCATCGGCTGGCGTTTAGCGCAAAGCAAATTCGGCCGGGTGCTGACGGCCCTGCGCGATGCGGAAAATCGCCTAATGTTCTGCGGCTACGACCCACGCGGTTTCAAGCTGTTTGTCTGGGTCTTGAGCGCGGTCTTGTGCGGCCTGGCCGGCGCCCTGTATGTACCGCAGGTGGGCATCATCAACCCCAGCGAGATGTCGCCGACCAACTCCATCGAAGCGGCCGTCTGGGTCGCACTCGGCGGGCGCGGCACCCTGATCGGTCCGTTGCTCGGCGCTGGGGTGGTCAATGGGATGAAGAGCTGGTTCACCGTGGCGTTCCCCGAGTACTGGCTGTTCTTCCTCGGTGCGCTGTTCATTGTCGTGACCCTGTACCTGCCCAAGGGCGTGATCGGTCTGCTGAAGAAACGAGGTGAGCAATGAGAATCACGGCCACGGCGCAATTCATGCTCGAACCGGCGTTCTATCCACCGCAACCGAACAAGGACCCCGGCAGCAGCCGCGAGGCCATCGGCCTCGGCCAGCGCGTCGGCCCAGGCCTGGATACCCGCCATGGCACCATCCTGACCCTGGAGGACATCAGCGTCAGCTTCGACGGTTTCAAGGCCTTGAACGACCTGACCCTGTACATCGGCGTCGGCGAACTGCGCTGCATCATCGGCCCCAACGGTGCGGGCAAAACCACGCTGATGGACGTGATCACCGGCAAGACCCGCCCCAGCCATGGCCAGGCGTGGTTTGGCGAAACCCTGGACCTGACGCAGATGAGCGAAGTGCAGATCGCCCAGGCCGGCATCGGTCGCAAGTTCCAGAAGCCCACGGTGTTCGAAGCCTTGAGCGTGTTCGAGAACCTGGAGCTGGCGCAAAAAACAGACAAGTCGGTGTGGGCCAGCCTGCGGGCGCGCCTGAGTGGCGAGCAAAGGGATCGCATCAGCGAAGTGCTGGAAACCATTCGCCTGACCACCTCGGTCAATCGCCCTGCCGGTTTGCTGTCCCACGGGCAGAAGCAGTTCCTGGAGATCGGCATGTTGCTCATGCAGGACCCGCAACTGTTGCTGCTCGACGAACCGGTGGCGGGCATGACCGACGCCGAAACCGAATTCACCGCTGAACTGTTCAAGACCCTGGCGGGCAAGCACTCGTTGATGGTGGTGGAGCATGACATGGGCTTTGTCGGCTCGATTGCCGACTACGTCACCGTGTTGCACCAGGGCAGCGTGCTGGCGGAGGGCTCGCTCGAGCAGGTGCAGGAAAATGAGCGGGTGATTGAGGTGTATTTGGGCCGATGAATCGGACAGCTGCAAGCTTCAAGCTCAAAACCAACCCCGGGAGTTCAGATGCTACAGGTGAAACAGCTGCACCAATACTACAGCGGTAGCCATATCCTGCGCGGCCTGACGTTCGACGTGAAGGTCGGCGAGGTCACCTGCCTGCTCGGGCGCAACGGGGTGGGCAAGACCACCCTGCTCAAATGCCTGATGGGCCTGCTGCCGGCCAGGGAGGGCGTGGTGAACTGGGAAGGTCAGCCGATCACCACGCTAAAGCCGCACCAACGGGTGCACGCCGGCATCGCCTACGTGCCCCAGGGCCGGGAAATTTTCGGTCGGCTGACCGTCGAAGAAAACCTGTTGATGGGCCTGTCGCGCTTTCCCGGCAGCGAGGCGAAGGAAGTCCCGGCGTTCATCTACGAACTCTTCCCGGTGCTGCTGCAAATGAAACATCGACGCGGCGGCGACCTGTCCGGCGGTCAGCAACAGCAACTGGCGATCGGTCGAGCCCTGGCCAGTCGTCCGCGACTGCTCATCCTCGACGAGCCCACCGAAGGCATCCAGCCGTCGGTCATCAAGGAAATCGGCGCGGTAATCAAGAAGCTCGCCGCGCGCGGCGACATGGCGATCCTGCTGGTGGAACAGTTCTACGATTTTGCCGCCGAACTGGCCGATCAGTACCTGGTGATGTCCCGGGGCGAAATCGTGCAACAGGGGCGCGGCGAACAGATGGAAGCCGAAGGCGTACGCGGGCTGGTGACGATTTGAACAGGTTATGGATCAGGGCGTAACGGCTTGGTAGGGCACCCAGTCGGCGGTGACCGGGCCACGCCATCCATTCCAGACCGTACCGGGCTCGAGCACTCGGAAGTGGCCAATGGCGACGATTCGCCGGACACGGCTTTCCGGCGTCGAACCCATTCGATAGCTCGGGCTGCGTCGGGCGTACTGTGGGTCGATGCCATAGACAATCAGGGAGCCATAGGGGCTGGAAATGTACTGCTGCTGCAAAACGGCCGATTGCCGGAAAGACAGCGAAAGGTCCACCGTCGAAGGCAACGTGATGTGCAGCTTGACCTGCTCCTCGCGGTAATGAGGAAACAACCGTGCAGTCTCTCGCTCGTTTTCGGGATGAGTGTGGAAAAGGCCCACACACCGATAACCCGGCGGGTGAATGATGGTTTGCGTGGCCCGTTCCAACAGCAGCAGACGTTCGAAATCAAAGGAATCCGCGCCATCTTCAATCGGGGTGGTGGCGACGAAATTGCCGTCGGGACGCTTCAATATCAGGGCACCGTATTCCCGGTCGCTGCGCCGTTCCTGTTGATGCGCCCACAGGGCAGCATCGTCAGCGCTGGTGAAAGGTAGGCTCAAGGGGGGTAATACCGGCATGCCGGCGTGTTCTATCGGTGTCGTCATCGAAAAATCCAGTCAGTGAATCGCCCCGGCGAAATGGGAGCGAACACGCCAATGCTGGAATTCCTGCCACTCTGTCGTGCGGTACATATGCCTCACCCGATTGGCAATAAGCGCCACGTTGTCGCAGCATGTTTCAATAACGACTTTTCCACGCAGCGCCTAACCGATAGTTCGAGACAGCCCATGACATATTCCATCCGCGATGCGATCCCCGCCGACCTGCCGGCGATCCGCGACATTTACAACGACGCCGTGCTCAACACCACGGCGATCTGGAACGAACAAGCGGTCGACCTGGGCAATCGGCAGGCCTGGTTCGACGCCCGGCAGGCCCAGGGCTATCCGATCCTGGTGATTGTCGCCGGCGACAACAGCGTCCTGGGCTACGCTTCATTCGGTGATTGGCGGCCATTCGACGGTTTCCGCCACACCGTGGAGCACTCGGTGTACGTGCGCAGCGACCAACGCGGCAATGGCCTGGGGCCCAAACTGATGAACGTGCTGATCGAGCGCGCGCGCGGCTGCGACAAACACGTGATGGTCGCGGCCATCGAAAGCGGCAATGCCGCGTCCATTCGCCTGCATGAGCGCGTCGGGTTCGTGATCACCGGGCAGATGCCACAGGTGGGCACCAAGTTCGGGCGCTGGCTGGACCTGACCTTCATGCAACTGACCCTCAACCCTGGCGCTGAACCCCCTTGCGCCAGCCAGGAGTAACGCTCGATGAATGCCGCCCAGTTACGCCGCGTCAATGTTGAAAGTTTTGCGCACTACCGCCAGGGCTTGATCGACCTGCTGCTCGATGCCGTGGGCTATGGCGCCAGCGTTGGTTTCATGGCAGATCTGGATGCCAGCCAGGCGCGTGCCTATTTCGATGACGTGCAGGAGCAATTGGGCAGGGGCAATGTGCTGCTGTGGGTGGTGGTCAAGGACGAAGAAGTCCAGGCCAGCGTGCAACTGACCCTGTGCCAGAAAGCCAATGGGCTGAACCGTGCTGAGGTGCAGAAGCTGCTGGTGCGTGAGCAGGCGCGCCGTCGCGGCCTGGGTCAGCAGTTGATGAGTGCGCTGGAACAGACCGCGTTGCAATACAAACGCGGCATGCTCTACCTCGACACCGAAGCCGGCTCCCCCGCCGAGGCCTTTTATCAGGCGTTGGGCTACACCCGTGCAGGGGAAATTCCCGATTACGCCTGCGACCCCAGCGGTCGCTACAAGCCAACCGCCCTTTACTACAAGGTGCTGCAAGGGGCGCAGTAACTTCCAGGGTGTCTGGGGCCCCATCGCGACGCCTCAACAGGCTCGCTCCTGCCGGTGTCCGGACGCCGGCTCGCGATGGTCGTTAACGCTGACTCGGGGTCAGGGCGCCGCTGCTTCATCCAGGGTTTCCAGGCGCGACAATTCCATCAGTTTTTCATTGCGCGCAATGCTCAGCTCAATGCCGAGCATCTCCACTGCACCCGCGTACCCTGCGTCGCCCAGCCCCGAGTGAGCATCCTCCAGTTGGCCCTGTCTTTCGGCCGCATTGCGATCCAGAGTGTCGAAGGCTTCGGGGTATTTTTCCCGTAGATACTGCACCCAGTAATCGCGGCTGATCAGGTCTTCATAAAACGCATCGGACCGCTCCATGGCCTCGATGGTGGCCTGCGCCTGCTGCAACACCGTGCCGCTGATGGGTCGGCCAAACCGCATGTATTTCGGCTGCCCGGGCAGTTCCAGGCCGTCCCGCCAGCCACGGGTCAGACCCAAGCGATATTCAAGGCGCACTTCCGCCGGATCGGCGTGACGGCCGGTGGCTCGGCTGGCCAGTTCCTCGACCTTCGCAAGACGAAACAACTGGCGGGACAGGCGCAGCAACGCCGCGCCTTTCTCTTCCAGACGATCCGGCGCAATGCCTTGCAGCACGTTGCGTTCAAAGACCTTCACCTCCAACCCGCTGAAGGTCAGGATCCGTCCATCCTCGCAGGTGCCATGGGTGCTGGACAGGCTGAACAAGGTCTGGCGCAACTCGGTGTCCTCCCCCGCCGCCCCCGCCACTTCCCAGACGCGACGGGTCAGGTCAGCGCGGGCCAAGCGATATTCCGGGGTCAGTCGCAGCAGACTCAGCAAATGGAAAAACGCGCCGTTGTCCGGTTCGGCCGCCAACCGGTTCCACAGCGACCGGTAACTGTCCGCCACCTTCGGCTCCAGGGTTTCGAGCCAAGGCTGGAGATCTTCGGGTCGCGCGTCGATCTGCGTGATCACTTCGTCAGGCTGGACGGACATGCCCGCCTCTTCAACGTCGCTCTCGACAGTCATCTCTTCCTCGCTGCCGCTGCCCGACTCATCGAGCATCAGGTCCAGGTCATCGGGTGCATAACCCAGCCAGGCGTTGGGATGAACACTCAGCGCGTAATCCCATAGCCGCATCAGGCTGTCGCCCGACAGACTGTTATCGGACAGGTCCGTCCCCTGCATCAGCGTGTCATGTTGCCCGTTGAACGCCTCTTCGGGAATGTGAGCGATTCGGTTGCCGCTCAGGTTCAGCTCGCGCAGATACACCGATTGCAGCGTGCCTTCTGGCCACTCAGTGATCAGGTTGTTGCGCAGGTCCAACGCCTCCAGTCGCGGCAAGGTCCCGACACTGAACGCGGGCAAATCGTTGTGGCTCAGATCCAGCCATTGCAGGTGCTCCAGAGGGTCCAGGACCGAGTAGATTTCCCGGGGGTCGAGCAACTCGTTGCCGGACAACGCCAGCCGTTCCAGTGTGGCCATGGACTCGATCGCCCGCGGTAACGCCTGCAAGTTCTGGCCGCTGAGGGTCAGGCTTCGCAGGTGGGTGAATGCCCCCAGGAACGCATTGGAGCCCTGAGCGGAAAGCCTAACACCAGTCAGGTCCAATGTGTCCACATGGGGCAGCGGCAACGCTAACTCGGGCAGGTCGCCCAACTGCAAACCATCGAAACTCAGCGTGCGATCGGCGATGCCGCTCCAACCGATAAGGCCTTGCTGCCAGCACTCGACAATGCGCAGCGCGGCGACGCGTCGCGTTTGGGACGACACCAGCCACCCTGCGCCCTGGGTCTGGCGAATACACATCCAACCGTTGAGCCGACGGGTCAGGTCGACCAGATTCTGGTGCCAGCCGTCTATGCGCTCGCCCACCTGTGTATCGCTGAGCCCATGGGTGCGCATCTGCTCCAGCGCTTGCAAGGCTGCGTCCTCCGACACCGGGGTGACGCGCTGCAAACGCTGGGCAAGCCCCTCGCCTGCCGGTGCCTCAACCGGCAATGGCAACAGCGCCTCGATGATCGACGCCACTGTTTCGCCGGGCACCAATGCCCGTGGCAGCGGTTCGCGGGCAAAACGGTCGAGGGTTCCGAGCGGGATCCCGTTGGTCCGTTCAATCCGGGCGTAAGCGGCACTCAGCGCTTGCCGGGCTTGTGGCGCCAATGGCATGTCCGCAAGGTGAGTGCGCAACAACAGGTAGTCATCGGCCAGCACAACCTCGGGCACGGCGCTGATCCGTGTGCGGCTCAAATCAAGCCAGGCCAGGTTGCCTGCACCGGTGGGCCAACGCTGCAGATTGCTGCCTGCCAGGTTCAGGACCTTGAGGTGACGCAGCTCGCTGACGTCCAACCCATGCCGCGAAACGTCGACATCGGAGAATTGACTGCCGCCCATATCGAGGTTTTCCACCTGGCTGAAATGACCGAGAAAGCGCCGCGTTTGCTCGAGGGGAGCTTGCAGCTCGCGCAGCGACAACGTCGTCACATGCGCGAAGTCATCGGTGGAAAACGCCGGCAGGCGGTCAACCTTCATGCCGGGCAGTTCCAGTACCTGGGAATACGACGCCACGCCGTAACGGCGCAGCAGCCCGTTGTACCAACTGATTCTGAATGTCGGCGCCTCGGTCCAGAGAGCGGCGCTGTCCAGGAACTTCATCCCCGCCAGCCAGGCGTCCAGTTGGCGACTGAGTTCGTCGTGCTGATCGAGCACGGCTTCAACGGCATCGAATCGGGCTTGGGCCCCCTCCCATGTGCGCAAAAACGCCTCGAACAGCAACACAAACGGGGTTTGCGTCGATGGTCGAAGGGCTGCATAGGGCGCATCGCTCAAATGCCCCAGCCGACCCCGGCAATAACCCCGGACCATTTCTTCCCGATCGATGAGGTGTACGGGATGATTCTTGACGTAGTCATAAATCGGTTTGAACGCTTCGCGCGAGAACCAGAACCACTCCACCGAGAGGCCGGACAACAGCTTGTCGTGACGCCCCTCCAGGAGGATCTCCGGCAACTGGCTGACCTTCGTATCGCGAAGATCCAACCGTTCGAGGCCAGGCAACTCAAGCACGCCCTTGGGAAACGCGAGCATGTTCGTTTGCGCGATGCAAAGGCTGCGCAGGCGGGTCAAGCGGCTCACGTCAAAGGTATCGGGCGAGGCCAGCACGCCACGCAGGTGCAAGCTTTGCAGCCGGGTCATGTCTTCCAGCCGGGCCATGTCCGTCAGGCTGAGCGGCAGGCTCGAAAACACCCGCAGGTCGGTGAGTTGCGACAGGCTGTCGAGCAAGGTCGGCAAGCTGCGCAGCGACGCACCGGCCGAGAGGGTCAGTGTGTTGACCTGGCCGAACGCGCGCAGAAAACCATCGATATTCGCACTGGACAGACCGGCACCCGCCACGGCGAGTTCACGGATATGGGAAAAATCGGCCGGCAGCGCCACCAGCGGTTCATCGATCAACAGGTCAAGCCGCGACACGGCTGTGGGATCGGCCATGACCAACGGCGCATTACGCCACGCCACCTTGATCGCCTGCACCACCTCGGTTTTGCTGCTCCATCGCAAACGTGGCTGGCGCTGCGGGTCGTCGGTGGCCACCCAATGATCGAGCGCTGCTTCCAGGTTCTGCCATTCCTGCAATCGGCTGTCGAGCCACTGGCAGATCTGCTGACGACTCTCGCCCTGTCGCCATCGTTGAAGCAGAAAGTTCAGCGCATCGGGATTCGACAACTCCGGATACACCGACTGCACCCTCGCGATCAGTTCACCGTCCACGCCTTCCGCACGGCCGCTGGCCGGGTAGCCCAACAGTTTTTTGGTCATGCGTTGCGGTGGCCTGAACCAGGCGCGCATCGTTGATCGATCGCGCAACGCCCGCGCCGCCTCAGCGGGATGCGCAGTGGCGTGGTCGATGATCGCCCGTCGCAGGTCGGCACTTTGCGCCACGCCTGGAATGCCCAGGGCCTGGCGCGCATCGTCGGGCAACGCGTGCAGGATCGAGGCGTAAAAATTATCGCCTTCACGAGGCACACCATTGAGCGTTTCGCCGCGATCATTGAAGGCCTGATAGACCGGTCCTTTCTTCACCAGGTATTTGCGCACCTCGCTCGTCGGGTCGCCGATACCATCGATCAGCGGCCCTTCGATACGGCCCTCGCGAATTTCCAGACGCACTCGCCCCGACCAACCCGGCAATTGCGCCAATGTGTGCAAGGCCAGACGCTTACTGTCTGCCGACACCGTGTTTGGCAGATGCAGCCCGGCGAAAGCCCGGCTCAACCGGCCCTGTTGGGCGTACCAACGGCCCTGTTCCAGCAGGCGCAGCGGCGCGTGTCCGTTGGCCAGACGCATCAGTTCTTCGGCGTTGGCCTGGCTCAACACGATGACGGCGCCCGACTCGCTGAGCCCTGGACATAACCGTTGCAGCTTGGCCACGCCAGGGGCCACCGGGTCCGCGCCTTTGTAGAGGCTTTCGAACAACGCCGGCTGACGGGTGCGGGCGAAATCGGCGATTTGCTTGCGAAACTCTGCTGGCCTGGCTTCTTTCACCCGGGCCGGTTCGCCACCGAGCAGGTCGTTGATTTCCTTCTCGTCGAGAGCGGCCAGGATGCGCTCGGGCAACTCTCCACTGAGCACGTCCGCGCGACTGATGCGAATCGGCGTCTTTCTTTTGCCCCGAGCCATCCGCCGTTCGGAACCGTACTTGAGCGATGGCCCGGCCAACTCGGCGCCTTCGAACACTTGCAACACCCGCCCGGCCGGCCAGCGTGGCAACTCGGCGATCAGCGGCAAGGTAAACAGGTAGCGATCATCGACGGCGCGCCGGGTCTCTATCTGCTCGATGACCTGCGCCACGCCGTGATCGGCGTTGAACAGTCGCATCGCATCGACCAAGGAGGGCGGTGGCCCGGCGTTGTCCAGATGCATCTTGCGCAAAGCGGCGTCGCTGATACCGCTGACATCGGCAACCTGCAGCAACTGCCCGTCGGAGAATGGATCGGTCAACGGCCCCATGCGTCGCAGCAATGTCAGACGGTCCCAGCTCAATGGTCGCTCATGCACGTGACGCCAGGCGCCGCGACCGTTATGTGTGAGCGCCGGGCGGTAGGCGTGCGGTTGTGCCGGGTGCTCGATGCGCCAGCGTTTGAGCGCTGTGTCGTAGGTTTTTTGGTAAAACCGGCCATCGAGTCGCACGTGGGTTTTGCCGTCAAATTCGAACTGACCCAGCTCAGTGGCCGGCACGTCGCGGTCCACCGACACCGGGCGCTCGTAGCCGCGCAGGTCGGGCCGCCATAGCCGGGGTTCACCGTTGGGCAGGGTGACGGCGTCCAGTCGCTCGATCACCGGTTCAGCCTTGACCGCACTCAACTTGGCCAGGCCTTTACCGGCAGCGCCGGCCACGGCGATAAAGGCCAGATTCTCTGCCACATCGACCAGGTGCGCCTTGGCAGCCTGGATGTCGCCCTCGCTCCATTCGATGGACGCCTCGAAGGTCTCCGACATCAACTGGCCGGCCATCACCGCCATCGTCGCCTCGCCCAGGACCGGTACGAACATCGCCACCGAGGTCAACACGAGCATGCCGATGTTCAACAGATGGGCGATTTTTTCCGAACGCACCCGCGCATCGACGTCCGCCGTCGGCACCGCATGGCTGCGCGCATCGGCGATGACCTTGTCACGGTGTTGTTCGAACAGATACCCCCACAGCTCCATGTTCTCCGACCACAGGCCTTCGCCCTTGCGCGGGAGGCTGCTGGGTGCGAGAAAGGGGTCATTGTTGGGGGCCTGATTGACGGCGACATCGGGCAGTTGCTTGAAGCCCGAAAACGGATTGATGCCCTGCAGCACCTTGTTGGCGATGGAGATGTAAGGGTTGAGCGTCTGGCCCAGCGGGGCGTCCGCTGCATCCTGGGTGAACGTCTTGAAGTAATGCGGCAGGTCGGCATATGACACAAACCGGCTGAAGTGGCGTTGCTCCGGGGTGGGGCTGCCACCCCTGGTCTGCACGGGATCGCGGGTGGTGAAGCGGCGTTTGAACATCGCACGCATTTCATCGAAGGTGTAACGCTTGAGTGGATGCTGCGGGTCGTTGGGGATGTACAGGATCAGCGAATCGGGGTAACGGTATTTTTCACAGATGATGAACAGCACACAGCCGATCATCCGCCGCTTCATCAAAAACAGGTCACGGAACCAGACCTGTTTCTCGCCCATCCACGGATGAGTTTCACCCGCGATTACCGAGAGAATCATTCGGTAGTCAGCCGGTTGAATGTCCTGCTTGAGCAGCGCCAGTTCGGCGGCGGCGCGCATCGCGGTTTTCTGGGCGTCGATGAAGGGCAGGCGCAGGGTTTGCAGCGCGACACCGTCAGCGGGTTTGAGGAAGTCCTTGAGGTAAGCCTGGTACTTCGCACCGATGTCCAGCGAGCGGCACAACTGCGTGAACTGGGCCACGGTCAGCGGCGTCTCGACCGGGGTGAAACCGTTTGCCGTTTCCTGCACAAACCCCGAGGACTCGTGGAAGGCGTTGGGCTCGGTTTCCGACGCTTCAAAGTTATGCAGGGCGGCTTGCAGCAGCGGCAAGCGCAACACTTCGTAGGTCCCGACATCGGTGCCGAATATCCCCCACTCCAGCGGTTGCTTGAGACTGAGCAGCGTGGTGTTGACGTCCAGTTCGACCTTGAACTGGTCTCTCAGCGCCTCGACCAGCAAGGGCTCGGCAAAGGTGTCGATGGTTTGCAGACTGGACATGACCTTGTCGAGGCAATTCTGCGCGGCAAGGCTGGCCGCCGCGGACACGCCTGCGGCGGCCCGCTCCTCGCGTGTGGCATTTTTTAACCAGTCAGGTGTGGCAACGGCATGATCTTTCAGGGCCTGGCGGCGTTCCGCACTGGCGTTGATCAACCACTCGGGAATGGACTTCTCCAGGAACGTGCCGTGCAGGCTGGCTGAAGCGGGGGGATTGGGCATAGCGTCTCTCCAGTGAATTGGAGGGCTAGCACATCACTTTGGAGGGAGGTGATTGCGGTACATAGTTAGGGCGTGAAGCCCGCACCTACAGTGTTTGCGATGAACACATATCCTGCGTACACCGATGCCCCCTGTAGGAGCGAGCTTGCTCGCGATGGCGGGGTGTCATCCAACACAGCTGGCGCCTGATGCACCGCGATCGCGGGCAAGCCCGCTCCCACAGGGATCTTCACCGAAACCACAATCCGCGCACGCCACCAATCCACTGTAGGAGCGAGCATGCTCGCGATAGCGGGGTGTCATCCAACACAGCGGGCGCCTGATGCACCGCGATCGCGGGCAAGCCCGCTCCCACAAGGGATCTTCGCCGAACACATCATCCGCGCACGCCACCGCTCCACTGTAGGAGCGAGCTTGCTCGCGATAGCGGGGTGTCATCCAACACAGCGGGCGCCTGATGCACCGCGATCGCGGGCAAGCCCGCTCCCACAGGGATCTTCACCGAAACCACAATCCGCGCACGCCACCAATCAACTGTAGGAGCGAGCTTGCTCGCGATAGCGGGGTGTCATCCAACACAGCGGGCGCCTGATGCACTGCTATCGCGAGCAAGCCCGCTCCCACAAGGGATCTTCGCCGAACACATCATCCGCGCACGCCACCGCTCCACTGTAGGAGCGAGCTTGCTCGCGATAGCGGGGTGTCATCCAACACAGCGGGCGCCTGATGCACCGCGATCGCGGGCAAGCCCGCTCCCACAAGGGATTTTCGCCGAACACATCATCCGCGCACGCCACCGCTCCACTGTAGGAGCGAGCTTGCTCCGGGCGGCGTTCCGACGATGGCGGCACCGAAATGTCAGATTTTGACCAAGCGCCCGTTGGAAACATCTACCTGAAAGCTTTGATCGTAAGAAGTTTTTCCCGTTTACCAGCGCTGTTTAAAAGCACTCCAGGTTACTTCCTGAAAGCCACAAAACCTTGCGTCGTGACCTACGACCCTCCCAGAATCGGCCGGCTAGTGCAGCTTGGTCTTGGGCTCTATCGTTGACTCGCCACTGATACCTCAGTGGTCGGGCTTAGCGGCCCGTGGTTTTCAACTGCACGTGCATCCACCGCACAGGCTTTATGCCTGCGGTTTTATGGTGACCGCACGCAGGGCGCCTCAGGGCGCACCGGTTTGAGAACCCCGGTCCGCTAACCTGCGTGCAGTCGCCACCTCTTTTTGCTTAGCGGCGTAAAGGTGTAGGCCCCAATAAGAGTTCTCAGATATGCGCAAGGTCAAACCAGATCCACCCGAAACAAACGACAGCGAACCCCCACCCTCCACCGCCGACTTCAAGGCCAAACCCCGCAAGCCCTGCTCGATGTACAACGTCAACCCGGACGTCCACATCCAGGAGCTGCTGGGCAGCGTCAGCGAATCACTTGCCTCTGCCAGCGTCATCACCCTGGACCTGGCCGACCGTGAAACAGGCGCCGGCCGCAACACCCTGCTGGGCATCGTGCAAATCGTCATGCTCGCGGAAATCTCGGTGAACCGCGCCCTCGATCAGCTCGACCCGAGGGGTGGTTGACGGGATTGACGATTGAACCTGCCCTCCAATGCCACCGGGCGTCGCGCACTATCAGGTAACACAGTGGCGCCGGGTGTACCGCTATCGCGAGCAAGCCCGCTCCTACAAGGGAGAATCAGCCGCGCACGCCACCGCTCCACTGTAGGAGCGAGCTTGCTCGCGATCGCATTGTTCCGGCGATGGCGGTCTCTGACTATCAATTCCGTTGGTTCGCCCCAGCAGCGGGAGCCCCTACTCCACCACCAACCGCCCCAACCGCTGCTTCAACATCCGGTTCTCCGCCCGCAACTGCTGGACCTCCTCAAGCAGGTCCAGTGCCAGCGCCACCCCTTCCCATTCCAGCTCAAGGTCGTGCCGCAGCTTGGCGGCACGCTTGGCCAGGGTCAGCTCGTAGTCGGTGAAACGCCAATCCTTGGGCACGGAGCCCTGAGGTTCGAGGATGCCGTGTTCGACGATTTCGATCACGTAGACGTCCGACAGCTCGGTCGCCTCGCAGAATTCTGCCATGTCCAGTTGAACGATCAGGGGACTGCTCATAGTCGGCTACTCCATCTGGGGTGTCAGAAGTTCTCTCGCGGGTTGAAGGCGGCCTTCTTCGCCAGTTCCTGCCACAGCGCCTTGACCTCGTCGCTGGACGCCTTGGGCATCACGGCCTTGAGTTGCACGAACAGGTAGCCGCGTTGCCCGGCCTTGTTCAGCAAGCCGTGGCCCTTGGCGCGCATGCGCTGGCCGTTCTGGCTGCCGGCCGGGACCTTGAGGTTGATCTTGCCGGTCAGGGTCGGCACGGCCACTTCGGCGCCCAAGGCCAGTTCCCACGGTGCCAGCGGCAAGGTGATGATCAGGTTTTCGCCTTCGACGTCGAATTTTGGGTGCGGCGCGAAGCGGATGATCAGGAACAGGTCGCCATTGGCACCGCCACCGATGCCCGGCGCGCCCTGGCCCTTGAGGCGGATGCGCTCGCCATCGGTGACACCAGCCGGGATTTTCACGTTCAGGCTCTTGCTGGTGTTGCTCACGTGCTGGCCGGCCGCGTTGTACTGCGGCACCTGGAAGGTGACTTTCTTCGATTCGTTGGACAGGGTCTCTTCGAGGAAAATCGCCAGTTCCATTTCCACGTCTTGCCCTCGTCGTCCGGCGCTGCGGCCTGATTGTCCACCGCCAAAACCGGGGCCACGGTTACCAAAGATCGAACTGAAGAAGTCCGAAAAATCACCCGTGTTGCCGCCACCAAAACCGCCGCTACTGCGACCCTGCCAACCCGGCGGGCCCTGGAACGGCTGGCCATGCTGGCCGTATTTGCGCAGGTCGTCGTATTCGGCGCGCTTGTCGGCGCTTTTCAGCGCTTCATAGGCTTCCGAGGCATCCTTGAACTTGGCTTCGGCGTCCTTTTCCTTGCTGACGTCGGGGTGGTACTTGCGCGCGAGTTTGCGATAAGCGGCCTTGATCGTCTTATCGTCTGCGGTCGGTTCCACACCGAGTATCTTGTAATAGTCTTTGAAGTCCATCTAAGGCTCACCATCCGTTATCGATATCGCGCCATGACGGCCAGCATGCTCGCATTTGCGGCTGGCCGGTTGACCGATCTCAAGTGCGGGACACTATTGTGACCGGGGGGCGCTTCAGAAGTTTATCGGCAGCGGCGTCCGGTACTTGCGACCGTTCGCGGGCTGCCGCGCTTGATGCTGACAAGTTGGGGGCTTCGGGGCGGCTTATCAAGGCACGAACGGCGAGATTTAGTGGATGGTCGGCCTTCGATTCTGCGCCGCACTGGCATACACTGCGCGGCCGTTTTTTCGACCGGAACCGCAAAGACATGAAAAACGCATCTCCAGCCCGTGCCTTGGGTATCGACTTTGGCACGTCCAACTCCACCGTCGGCTGGCTGCGCCCCGGCGTGGAAACGCTGATCGCGCTGGAGGACGACAAGATCACCCTGCCGTCGGTGGTGTTTTTCAACCTCGAAGAACGCCGCCCGGTCTACGGTCGGCTGGCGCTGCACGAGTACCTGGAAGGTTACGAAGGCCGCCTGATGCGCTCGCTCAAGAGCCTGCTGGGTTCCAAGCTGATCAAGCACGACACCAGCGTGCTGGGCACGGCGATGCCGTTCAAGGACCTGCTGGGGCTGTTCATCGGCCAGTTGAAGCAGCGCGCCGAAGCCGCCGCCGGTCGCGAGTTCGAGCAAGTGGTGCTGGGTCGTCCGGTGTTTTTCGTCGACGAGGACCCGGTCGCCGACAAGGAAGCCGAGGACACCCTGGTGGACGTGGCGCGCAAGATCGGCTTCAAGGACGTCTCGTTCCAGTTCGAACCGATTGCGGCGGCGTTCGACTACGAGTCGACCATCGAGAAGGAAGAACTGGTGCTGATCGTCGACATCGGCGGTGGTACATCGGACTTCTCCCTGGTGCGACTGTCACCCGAGCGTCGTGGCCACGACCAGCGCCAGGACGACATCCTCGCCACCGGTGGCGTGCACATCGGCGGGACCGACTTCGACAAGCAACTGAGTTTGCAAGGCCTGATGCCGCTGTTCGGCTACGGCAGTCGCATGAAGAGCGGCGCCTACATGCCCACCAGCCACCACATGAACCTGGCGACCTGGCACACCATCAACTCGGTTTATTCGCAAAAGTCGCAACTGGCCCTGGGCAGCATGCGCTACGACATCGAGGATACCGGCGGCATCGACCGCCTGTTCAAGCTGATCGAACAGCGCGCCGGGCACTGGCTGGCGATGGAAGTGGAAGAAACCAAGATCCAGCTGACCTACAACGACAGCCGCAACGTGCCCCTGGACCGCATCGAGCCGGGCCTCGCCGTGGAGCTGACCCGGGCGCTGTTCGAGTCGGCCATCGATAACCTGCTGGTACGCGTGCGCGAAAGCGTCGGCCAACTGTTGAATGACGCTGATGTCCAGGTCGGGCAAGTGGACACGGTGTTCTTCACCGGCGGTTCAAGCGGGATTCCAGCGCTGCGCAACAGCGTGGCGGCGATGCTGCCAAATGCGCGGCATGTGGAAGGGAATATCTTTGGCAGCATCGGCAGTGGTCTGGCGATCGAGGCGGCCAAGCGGTACGGTTGAGGGGCAGCCTTGAGCTGCAAGCCTCAAGCTGCAAGAAAGGTCAAAAGCAACCCACGCCCGCTCTTGCCTCTACTTGCAGCTTGCAGCTTAAAGCTCCCCAACTGCCCCTAAACCATCCCCACCTGCTTCAGCTCACTCTTCAAGTACGCATAATAAATCGGCCCCGCCACTACCCCCGGCAGGCCGAAGGCGGCTTCGAATACCAGCATCGCCAGCAGCAACTCCCACGACTTGGCACTGATCTGCCCGCCGACGATGCGCGCGTTGAGGAAGTATTCGAGCTTGTGGATCACGATCAGATAACCCAGCGCCGCGACGGCCACCCAAATGGACAGGGACAGGCCGACGATGGTGATCAGGGTGTTGGAGATCAGGTTGCCGATCACCGGCAACAGGCCGAGCAGGAAGGTCAGCACGATCAGGGTCTTGGTCAGTGGCAGCTTGATGCCGAACATTGGCAGCACCACCGCCAGGAAGATCCCGGTGAAGAAGGTGTTGAGCAGGGAAATCTTGATCTGTGCGAACACGATGTTGCGGAAGGCCTGAACCAGCAGGTGCAGTCGATCAAACAGCGCGGCCGCCAGCGGTTTGCGTTTGGTCACGTCCGGGATGCGTTGCAAGGCGATGATCGCGCCGAGCACCATGCCGATCAGCAGCGTCACGAACATGTGCGCCGCGTCTTTGCCCACCAGTTGCAGATCGCTCAGGTGCTTGCTCAGCCAGTCGCCGATCGCCACGCGAAATTCGGCGGCGCTGGCGGGCAGGTAGGCGTCGATGAACGGCGGCAACTGGCCGCGCGCGCGGTCGACCACGTGCATGAATTTATCCAGGGACGCGCCGGGGTTTTCCGCCTCGTGCAGCAGGAAGCTGATGGCGCCGGCGAAGATCAGCGCCAGCACACTCACTACCAGCGTTCCCAGCAACGCCACCGCCAGCCAGCGTGCCCGCCGCCCTTCGATCAGGCGCTGCAATTGCGGCGTGAGCATGTTGACCAATTCGAAAACCAGCAACCCCGCCAACAGGCTGGGCAGTAAGCGCAGTGGCAGCACCAGCAGCAAACCACCGAAGATGATCACCCAACTGATGACCAGCAAGACTTGGCGTTGAGAAAACGTTGGCATACAGCCTCAAAACGAACGGCGTAGAAGGATTGGCAGTCTGCCAGCGTTCGCGGGAGAGCACTAGGGATTGTAGGTTTTTGCAGTGACCATACTGGCCCCTTCGCGAGCAAGTCGAATCGTCGCACCGCCGCTCCCACAGTAGTCCGGCGTACGCAGATCCATTGTGGGAGCGGCGGTGCGACGATTCGACTTGCTCGCGAAAGGGCCCTGTCAGCCCCCACAAATCCCGCCGCCTGTTATTTTTTCAGGCAACTACTCATGAACGCCTTGCGCTCATCGCCCTTCAGCGCCTTGGTCGCCGCATCGGCATTGCAGGTTTTCATTTTCTCCTGCTGCGGGGTCAGGGCCTTGGCGTCGTTGGCCGCCGGGGCCGCCTTGAGGCAGGTGCTCATGAAGGCCTTGCGCTCATCACCCTTGAGGCTTTTGGCGGTAGCGTCGGCGTTGCAGGTGGTCATCTTGGTCTGCTGGGCCGTGGCGGCGAACCCTTGGGAGCAAAGCAGCAGACCGATCATCAACAAAGGGACACGCAACATCTTCATGGAGTTTTCTCCTGTCGCCGCACGGGAGCGCGCGGCCTCGCCCTGAAGTGTAGACAAGGCCTGTTACACATTCCTGCCGGTCGCCAGACTATGGATAATGGCCGGCCACCAACGTTCTGGTTGTGCTGATGCAATACGCTTACCCCCTGCTGGCCATCGGCGGGCGCGCTGGTCGGTGCGGTGCTGTCGTTGATCGGCGTGCTGGTGGTGGTGTCGTCCGGCAGCCTCGCGGCGCTGCTGGAACACGGGGTGAACCTGGGCGACGCACTGATGCTGATCGCTACCCTGGCCTACGCGCTGTACAGCACGCTGCTGAAAAAATGGCAGCTGCGGTTGCCGCCGCTGGTGTTGCTGTACCTGCAAGTGGTCGTGGCCGTGGTGGTGTTGTTTCCGCTGTTTGCCGCTTCTGCGAAAACCGGGCCGACCGCGCAGAACATTCCGCTGGTGTTGTATGCCTGCCTGCTGGCGTCGATGATCGCTCCGCTGTTGTGGATGCAGGCGGTGGTCCGTTTGGGGCCGAGCCGGACCGTGTTGTTTTTCAACCTGCTGCCGGTGATTACCGCGTTGATTGCGGCGGTGGTGTTGCGTGAGCAGTTGGCGCTGTATCACCTGGTGGGTGGGGCGTTGACGTTGGGTGGGGTGATTGTTTCGGAGCGGTGGACGACGGAGTTGGGAGGTAAAAGTCGCGGTGGCTGAGCGGACGCCATCGCGGGCAAGCCCGCTCCCACAGGGATTAGCTGCGTCTACAAAACCTGTGGGAGCGGGCTTGCCCGCGATGGGGGCGACTCGGACTAGAGCCCTGCCGCCTTCAGGCGCCCCGCATGCTCGACAAACAACCGAATCGGCTCAGCCCCCTTGCCCACCAGCCCCAGCGACTGGTTGACGATGTCGAAATGATCCAGCGGGTACGCATCGCCAATCACCGTGCCCAAATGCGAGCTATACCGCCCGACCATGCCATCACACTGCCCGGCTTCACGCACGAAGGTCCTGGCGAACAGCCGACAACTGCGGTGGGTGCCGTCGAACAGGTTACGCCCTCGGTCGGTCTTGCCCGGTTGCAGAGTGCCTGACCACGAGTAGTAGCGCACGCCATTGACCTCTTCCGCCCCGTGCCCGCCCCAGGTTTCGGGCAGGCCCTGTGGATAAAGCTGGTTGAACAGCGCCACGCCGGCGGTGGTCAGCGATTCGTGGGACGCGTGGATGTCCACTGGCAATTTTGGTCCGCGATAACCGGTGTCCAGCACGCCCATGACCGCACCGATCAACCGCAGAAAAACGGCCAGTAGCCGACCTTTGGCACTGTTCGCCGGATAGTGGGTGTGAATGTAGTCCGCCAGTTCAGAACCCTGATTGGGCCCGGCCACCGAGGTAACCGAAGCCACACGATCCGGGCGTTTGGCCGCCGCGTAGCGAGCGGTCAGGGAGCCCTGGCTGTGGCCGATCAGGTTGACCTTTTCGGCACCGGTCTCGCGCAGGATCTCGTCGATTCGCGCCAGCAACTGCTCGCCACGCACTTCGGTGGAGTTGAGCGGCGAGACCTGCACGGCGATCACCGTCGCCCCGCCCTGACGCAACGCCTCGACAATCCCGTACCAGTACGGATAGAGCACCAGCCGGATAAACCCGAGCATCCCCGGAACCAGCACCAACGGATAACGCGTGGCAGCACCTTGCGACATGGACGGACATCCTTGTGAGCGGTGAACAGTCGCCTGACGGGATGCAAGACGTCCGCCAAGCATCACCAACAAAGGTGACAACACGATGAGCAGTCTATGACATCCCGCCACTCAAACCTGTTCCAAGGCCCTTTTTCGAGTGCCCAATTGCATCAAACTTTTTCCCGTTCGCGGGACTCACACCCTAAGTAGCGATCACTTGCACAGAAGGTGACGCCCCACCGGATTAGCCTCCAGGAGAACGAAATGAGTGACATGCAGTTGTCTGATGTAACGACGCTTCGCGCCCGTGCCCGGCAAAATGTCGAGAATGGCGCGGTGACCGAAAGCTACAGTGCCGACCGCGAGCAGGTGTTGCGCCTGCTCAACGAATCGCTGGCGACGGAGTTGGTGTGCGTGCTGCGCTACAAGCGCCACTATTTCATGGCCAGTGGCTTGAAAGCGCACGCCGCGGCGGACGAATTCCTCGAACACGCCCAGCAAGAAGCCGAACATGCCGACCGACTGGCCGAGCGTATTGTGCAACTGGGCGGCGAGCCGGAGTTCAACCCGGACTTGCTGTCGAAAAACTCCCACGCCCAGTACGTGGCCGGGAACACGCTCAAGGAGATGGTCTATGAAGACCTGGTCGCCGAGCGTATCGCCATCGATAGCTACCGCGAGATCATTCAGTACATCGGTGAGAAGGACCCGACCACACGGCGCATCTTCGAAGACATCCTGGCTCAGGAAGAAGAGCATGCCGATGATATGGCCGACATTCTGCAGGATTTGTAGCGTCTGACAGACCTCATCGCGGGCAAGCCCGCTCCTACAGGGGTCCGCATTCCCCTGTAGGAGCGAGTTTACTCGCGATGGTCGCAAGAACACCGCGGGGTATCAACGACAGGTCGATTACTTGGTGGGTTTGACTGTGACCGGCGCCTTCCCCGCCTTCATCTGCTGCAACAACGGCGCACACTGGTTCGGTTCCCCGCCGCTCGGCGCCACCAGGGCCAGCAGCCCGGCCGCCGGCGCCGCGATTACGCCCAGCGCGACCATCCCCGCACCCCGCAACATCAATGGCACGGCCTTCACGCCGGCATCCGGCTTGATGAACTTGCCACGTACGTACAAGGGCGAACGCAGGGAAATCAGGCGCCAGCCCTTCGATTCCGGGGTCACGGTCAGGTCCAGTTGCTCAGTCGCCATGTTGGCCGTGCCGTCGATGTAGATGAT
Source organism: Pseudomonas sp. S2_C03 (assembly GCF_054668405.1). NCBI lineage: Bacteria > Pseudomonadati > Pseudomonadota > Gammaproteobacteria > Pseudomonadales > Pseudomonadaceae > Pseudomonas > Pseudomonas sp. S2_C03. The sequence continues at coordinate 4,802,759 of NZ_CP162766.1, forward strand.
CGCGTTCTCGGTGTCGAACACGAACAATCGCGTATTCGTCAGGCCCGATTTGATGTCGAAATCGGCCGCCGCGCAGTTGATCTTCACTTCCTTGTCACCAAAGATTTTGCCGACCACGTAGTTGCCGACATTGAGCCCCGCCAGCTCCATCAGCTCACGACTGATGGCGCCATCGTTGATCAGCATTTTCAGATTGCCATTGGACGTGCCCAATAGCGCCGCCACCGAATTGCCCCGCCCGCTGATGTCCGCATCGCCGTTAAGTTCGCCGAAACTGGTCTTCATCGGTTCGAACGTTGGGAAGAGTTGCTTGAGCTTGAAACCCCGGGCGGTCAGTTTCGCATGACCTTCCAGGGGCTGGGTGTGGCCGTTGAGTCGGATCTGTGCGTCCAGCTTGCCGCCCGCGACGCCAAAGCGCAGCGGCTCGAGGCTGAGCACGCCATCGGTCAGCACGAGGTGGGTGTAGAGGTCGTTGAACGGCAATTTTTCGCTGTGGACAATACGCTTGCCGGTGAACTCGACATCGGCGTCCATGTCGCCCCAGCGCTCGGTCTTGAACTCTTCAACCGGCAGTACCTTGTCCGCGGGTTGCTTGCTTTCACCGCCTCTGGCCTTTTGCTTGGCGTTGGAATCGGCGCCGATGAGCGGCGCCAGGTCGGCAAACAGCAATTGATTGGAAACCAGCGCACCGCTGAGTTTCGGCCGAGGCTGGCTGGCGACATAGGCGAGGTTGCCGTGGATGTCGCTGGCGCCGATCTTGCCGTTGAACGCTTCATAGCGGAACACCGCGCCGCCCGGTTCATGCAGCTTGGCAATCAGGTGGCCGTCGGTGGCGTATGGCGGCGTGTCCGGCAGGGTGACGCCGGTCAGCGGGTAAAGGTTGCCCAGACTGCTGCCAGCCAGCTTCAGGCGCAAATCCAGTGCGCCGAGGTTGAGGGGGTCTGTCAGCGTGCCGGCCAGTTCGATACGGGTGTCGGCAATGGCGACCTGGGCCTGCAGCGGGAACGGTCGCGTTGAGTCCTGTAACGCCAGCAACCCGCCAATTTTGCCGTCACCCGACAGTTTCTGCCCGTGGTACTGGCCTTTGACCTTGAGCGCGAACGCGTAGTCCTGAGGCGCGCTGCCTTTCTCGTGGGCGGTTTTGGCCGCCTTGTCGCCGACGATATCGCTGAATGGGATCGGCTTGCCCAGCGGGTCGATCAATAGATCGAGCTGGGTTTTGAGCGTCTGGTCGTCGAGGGTGACATGGCCTTTGTCAAAACCGATCGATCCGATGTCCACCACCCAGTTGGACGGCTCCGCGTTCGGGTCTTTCGGGTCGAACTGGAACGTCCAGTTCGACCGCCCATCGGCCAGGCGCTGGAGCTGCGCATTGGGCTCGGTCAAGTCAATGCGCGGGATGGACACGCGCTGCGCCAACAGGGCCAGTGGCGAAATGCGTAGCTCGACGCGCTTGAGCGTGGCCATCTGCGGCTGCTTCGACCAATCCGGGTTGCCCAGGCTCAAGTCCTCGGCCACCACGTGTGGCCACGGCACCCACGCGCGCCAGCCGCCCTCGTCCAGCTCGCGCCGCCAGACCACGGCGAGGTTGCCGTTGATGGCAAACGGTCGATGCAGCTCTGCGGAAACTTTCTCGTTGAGGGTCGGTTTGATCCGGTTCCAATCGAAGAACACGATGATCAGCACCAGTACTGCCAGTACAAACGCCAGGCTGGCAAAGGTCCAGGCGAGGATTTTGGGGGTGCGCGTCATTGCACAGAGCTCCTGAAAACGACTGAGCGCCCTGACCGCGACGCGCATGTGAAACGTTAGGCCAGATCGGCCTGCATGGAATGTACGACTGGAAAACCGCCCGCAGGTTTAACCGAAATGCGGCTTAACGTTCAAATAATCGGCCCGGATCAACCTGCGCCCGTCAGCCAGTGTTACCGCTCCCGCACTGTTGTGCGGCGAATGTGAGTTGAAAATACCCACATCAGTGCAAAAACACCGCGCTGAAAGGCCCGGTTTAGAGCCTTCGCATGGAACAATCAATTCCGTTGATTATTACCATTGCGCTTATGAACTTTTATATCGATTTATCGAGGGTAACATTGACCTCGTACCCAAATTGTTGCCTTGCCACGGAGCACCCCGATCATGAAACGCCAATTACTGCTTAGCCTTACACTCTCAATGCTGGCCAGCACCGCTTTCGCCCTGCCAGCCGCAGAACAGGCCACCCCACAAGTCAAAGCCGCCA